>NZ_CP074170.1:0-5039062 GCF_019968825.1 Enterobacter sp. JBIWA003 | reverse complement strand
GGCGGACTCCACTCGAACAATAAAAGAAAACTATTGAATATTCATGATTGTTGGCGCACATCGGCATGACCCTGTGTAAAGGGGGACGTGCGAATTGCTATCTGCAATTTATCCTGACCAGGATCCTGGGATCCCGATCGGGACCGCGGATCATAGCCTAAACTGAGCCAGAGATCTTCTGTTTCTCACAGATTCTTCCCGATTTATCCACAGGAAGATCAGAAACCGGTTAAGTGTAAACGATCCTGGCGCGAGTGCCCCACGATTTAGCCCGCATATTGGAAAAATTAATGAGCACAGACAATTTATTGCTTAAATGATCTAACGAAGATCCGGGACGATCCTTGCGCTTTGTCGGTGAGCCCGTATAATCCTCGACCCGGCGCGTGATGCTCATCTTCCTGCGTCGTCCGTTGCTCATTTTCCACGCGAAAACGTGCGGAAATACGCGGGAAATAAGGAAAGAGAATTGACTCCGGAGTGTACAATTATTACAATCCGGCCTCTTTAATCACCCACGCTGAGGCGTTAGTCGTTCGAAACTCGTTCGGGTATACGCAAAAGTCAGTGAATTTATTCAAGTTTAGGTAGAAATCGCCATGAAACGCACTTTTCAACCGTCTGTACTGAAGCGCAACCGTTCTCACGGCTTCCGTGCTCGTATGGCTACTAAAAATGGTCGTCAGGTTCTGGCACGTCGTCGTGCTAAAGGCCGCGCTCGTCTGACCGTTTCCAAGTAATAAAGCTAACCCCTGAGTGGTTAAGCTAGCATTTCCCAGGGAGTTACGTTTGTTAACTCCCGCTCATTTCACTTTCGTCTTCCAGCAGCCACAACGGGCTGGCACGCCGCAAATCACCATCCTCGGCCGCCAAAATTCGCTGGGGCATCCCCGCATCGGTCTCACAGTCGCCAAGAAAAATGTTAAGCGTGCGCATGAACGCAATCGGATTAAACGTCTGACGCGTGAAAGCTTCCGTTTACGTCAGCACGAACTGCCTTCAATGGATTTCGTGGTGGTGGCGAAGAAAGGGGTTGCCGACCTCGATAACCGTGCTCTCTCGGAAGCGTTGGAAAAATTATGGCGCCGCCACTGTCGCCTGGCTCACGGGTCCTGATAGCCCTCATTCGGGTCTATCAACGCCTGATTAGTCCGCTACTCGGGCCGCACTGCCGTTTCACACCAACATGCTCAAGCTACGGAATTGAGGCATTGCGCAGGTTTGGAGTGATAAAAGGCAGTTGGTTGACGGTGAAACGCGTATTAAAATGCCACCCTTTACACCCAGGTGGAGACGACCCCGTCCCCCCAGGACCCTTTGATACCAGAGAACACTAACGATGGATTCGCAACGCAATCTTCTTATCATCGCTTTGTTGTTCGTGTCTTTCATGATCTGGCAGGCGTGGGAGCAGGATAAAAATCCTCAACCACAACAGCAGGTCACGCAGACAACGACCACCGCAGCGGGTAGCGCCGCCGACCAGGGCGTACCGGCCAGTGGCCAGGGGAAACAGATTACGGTTAAGACCGATGTGCTTGAGCTGACTATCAACACCCGTGGTGGTGATGTTGAGCAGGCGCTGCTGTTAACCTACCCGAAAGAGCTGAAGTCTAACGAACCGTTCCAGTTACTGGAAACCACGCCTGAGTTTATCTACCAGGCGCAGAGCGGCCTGACCGGTCGTGATGGCCCGGATAACCCGGCTAACGGTGCGCGTCCACTGTATAACGTCGAGAACGACACCTTTGTGCTGGCTGATGGTCAGAACGAACTCGTGATCCCGATGACGTACACCGACGCCGCAGGCAACACCTTCACCAAAACCTTCACCCTGAAGCGCGGTGAATATGCGGTGAACGTGGGCTACAGCGTACAGAACGCCAGTGCGAAACCGCTGGAGCTGTCGACCTTTGGCCAGCTGAAGCAGTCCATCAATCTGCCGTCACACCGTGACACCGGAAGCAGCAACTTTGCGCTGCATACCTTCCGTGGCGCGGCGTACTCCACGCCTGACGCGAAGTACGAGAAATACAAATTCGACACCATTGCCGATAACGAAAACCTGAACGTCAGCGCTAAAGGCGGTTGGGTGGCGATGCTGCAGCAGTATTTCGCAACGGCATGGGTGCCAAATAACGACGGTACCAACAACTTCTACACCGCGAACCTGGGTAACGGTCTTGCCGCCATCGGCTACAAATCTCAGCCGGTTCTGGTACAGCCGGGTCAAACTGGTAAGCTGGCAAGCACCCTGTGGGTTGGCCCGGAAATTCAGGACAAAATGGCCGCTGTTGCGCCGCACCTGGATCTGACCGTGGATTACGGCTGGTTGTGGTTCATCTCTCAGCCGCTGTTTAAGCTGCTGAAGTTCATCCACAGCTTCCTGGGTAACTGGGGCTTCTCCATCATCGTTATCACCTTCATCGTTCGTGGCATCATGTACCCGCTGACCAAAGCGCAGTACACCTCCATGGCGAAGATGCGCATGCTGCAGCCGAAGATTCAGGCAATGCGTGAGCGTCTGGGCGATGACAAACAGCGTCAGAGCCAGGAGATGATGGCCCTGTATAAAGCAGAGAAAGTGAACCCACTGGGTGGTTGCTTCCCGCTGCTGATTCAGATGCCAATCTTCCTTGCGCTGTACTACATGCTGATGGGTTCCGTTGAGCTGCGCCACGCGCCGTTCGCACTGTGGATCCATGACCTGTCCGCACAGGACCCATACTACATCCTGCCGATCCTGATGGGCGTGACGATGTTCTTCATCCAGAAGATGTCGCCGACCACCGTGACCGACCCGATGCAGCAGAAGATCATGACCTTTATGCCGGTCATCTTCACCGTGTTCTTCCTGTGGTTCCCGTCAGGTCTGGTGCTGTACTATATCGTCAGCAACCTGGTGACCATTATCCAGCAGCAGCTGATTTACCGTGGTCTGGAAAAACGTGGCCTGCATAGCCGCGAAAAGAAAAAGTCCTGATCCGATAAGTTAACGCTAAAATAAGGGCGGTCGATTGACCGCCTTTTTTATTTGTATTGAACGAGAGCAACCATGAGCCATAACGACACTATCGTCGCCCAGGCAACCCCACCGGGACGCGGCGGTGTAGGCATTCTGCGCATCTCCGGCCTGAAGGCGCGCGAGGTCGCTGAAGCGGTACTGGGTAAGCTGCCAAAGCCGCGCTACGCTGATTACCTGCCGTTTAAAGATACCGACGGCACGCCGCTGGACCAGGGCATTGCGCTGTGGTTCCCCGGCCCGAACTCCTTTACCGGTGAAGACGTGCTGGAGCTGCAGGGCCACGGCGGCCCGGTTATCCTCGACCTGCTGTTAAAACGGATCCTGACCCTGCCGGGCCTGCGCATTGCGAAGCCGGGCGAGTTCTCCGAACGTGCCTTCCTCAACGACAAGCTCGACCTGGCGCAGGCGGAGGCGATTGCAGACCTGATCGACGCCAGTTCTGAACAGGCGGCCCGCTCCGCCCTGAACTCGCTACAGGGGGCATTCTCCGCGCGTGTGAATCACCTTGTGGAAGCACTTACTCACCTACGCATCTACGTGGAAGCGGCTATCGACTTCCCGGATGAGGAGATCGATTTTCTCTCTGACGGTAAAATTGAAGCCCAGCTCAACCAGGTGATGGCCGATCTCGACGCCGTTCGCGCCGAAGCGCGCCAGGGCAGCCTGCTGCGCGAAGGGATGAAGGTGGTGATTGCCGGACGCCCTAACGCCGGGAAATCAAGCCTGCTGAACGCCCTGGCGGGCCGTGAAGCGGCAATCGTGACCGACATTGCCGGTACCACTCGCGACGTGCTGCGCGAGCACATCCACATCGACGGCATGCCGCTGCACATCATCGATACCGCCGGTCTGCGCGATGCCAGCGACGAGGTTGAGCGCATCGGTATCGAACGCGCCTGGCAGGAGATCGAGCAGGCCGACCGCGTGCTGTTTATGGTGGACGGCACCACGACCGATGCCGTTGACCCGGCGGAGATCTGGCCGGACTTTATCGCCCGTCTGCCGGCTAAACTGCCGATCACCGTGGTGCGTAACAAAGCGGACGTGACCGGCGAAACGCTCGGTATCAGCGATGTGAATGGTCACTCACTGATTCGCCTGTCGGCACGGACCGGTGAAGGCGTGGACGACCTGCGTAACCATCTCAAGCAGAGCATGGGCTTTGACACCAGCATGGAAGGCGGCTTCCTCGCGCGTCGCCGTCACCTTCAGGCACTGGAAGAGGCGGCGAACCATCTCGTTCAGGGTAAAGCGCAGCTGATCGGCGCGTGGGCGGGTGAACTGCTGGCGGAAGAGCTGCGTCTGGCGCAGCAGAATCTGAGCGAGATCACCGGGGAGTTTACCTCGGACGATCTGCTGGGAAGGATCTTCTCGAGCTTCTGTATTGGTAAGTAATATTCCCGCTAATCCATGGTGATTTCCTCCAGGGAAATCACCATTGTCCAAATGGCAACTCGCCTATTCCCTTTTCACCCCCTATCCTGCATGCCTGCATCTATGGGGGGTTTATGGCGCGTTTTCTGTTTTGTAGTTTCGCATTAGTTCTGCTTTATCCGTCCGGTATTGATATGTATCTGGTGGGATTACCGCATATCGCCCGCGATCTGGGCGCCAGCGAAGCGCAGCTGCATATTGCGTTTTCGGCCTACCTCGCGGGGATGGCGTCGTCGATGGTCTTTGCCGGGAAGATCGCGGATAAAGCAGGCCGTCAGCCTGTCGCTATCGCCGGAGCCATCGTTTTTGCCCTGGCGTCCCTTCTTTGTTCACAGGCGCAAAACAGCACCGTGTTTCTGACCGGGCGCTTTATCCAGGGCATCGGGGCGGGCGGTTGCTACGTGGTGGCGTTTGCCATTTTGCGCGACACCTTAAGCGCCCAGCGTCGCGCCAAAGTGCTGTCGATGCTGAACGGCATTACCTGCATCATCCCGGTGCTGGCCCCGGTCGTGGGCTATCTGATCATGCTGAAATTCCCGTGGCAGAGCCTGTTCTGGACCATGGCGGCGATGGGCGCGCTGGTGTTTATCCTGTCGATCGCCGTGCTGAAAGAGACCCACCCGGGCTCGCGGAATACCGGCCATACCGCAACCATTCACCCGGCAGAGAAGCTTCTCAACCGCTTTTTCCTTAGCCGTCTGGCCGTGACCACGTTAAGCGTGGCGGTGATCCTGACCTATGTAAACGTTTCCCCGGTGTTGCTGATGGAGACCATGGGCTTCGATCGCGGTGAGTATTCCACGGTAATGGCATTAACCGCTCTGGTCAGTATGGCTGTGTCGTTCTCCACCCCGTTTGCGCTGAATATCTTCCGCCAGCGCACGCTGATGCTGGCCTCACAGGTTTTATTCCTCGCCGCAGGCGCGATTCTGGCGACCACCAGCTCACATGCGGTGATGCTGGTGGGCATTACGCTCATTTGCGCCGGGTTCTCGGTTGGCTTTGGCGTGGCGATGAGCCAGGCGCTTGGTCCCTTCTCGCTGCGGGCAGGCGTGGCCAGCTCGGTGCTGGGTATCGCGCAGGTCTGCGGCTCGTCGCTGTGGATTTGGCTGGCGGCAGTCATCGGGCTTAACGCGCTGAATATGCTGATCGGGGTTCTGATTGGCTGTAGCATACTCTGCATTACCTTACTTATGGTCATCCAGCCCGCGGCGCACTATGAAGAAGCCCATCAGCAGTCTCGATCTTAACCTGTTGCTCTGCCTGCAGCTTTTGCTGCAGGAGCGCAGCGTTACCAAAGCGGCGAAGCGGATGAACGTGACGCCGTCAGCGGTGAGCAAATCGCTGGCTAAGCTGCGCGACTGGTTCGATGATCCGCTGTTTGTCAAAACGCCGCTAGGGCTGCTGCCGACGCCGCTGACGGTGAGCCTGGAGCAGGATCTGACTGACTGGATGCAAATTGGCAACCAGATCCTCGATAAATTCCACCATGACTCTCCGGGCGGGCTGACGTTCGTGCTGGCCGCGGAAACGCCGCTGATGCTGATCCGCTTCAATACCCTGCTGGAGCAGGTGAACCAGCGCTATCCGCAGGCGACGGTGAAAATGCGCCAGTGGGATTACGACTCGCTGGACGCGATTACGCGTGGCGAGGTGGATTTGGGCTTCACCGGGCGTGAAACGCATCCGCGATCCCGCGAGCTGCTTAAGCTGATGCCGTGGTTTATCGACTACGAAATCCTGTTCAGCGACCGCCCCTGCGTCTATCTGCGCGAGGATCATCCGGCGCTTCAGCAAGAGTGGAATCTGGAGACCTTCCTGCGCTATCCCCATATCAGCATCTTCTGGGAACGCAGCGATACCTGGGCGCTGGATGAGGTGCTAAAGGAGATGGGACGCGAGCGCACGATCGCCATGAGCCTGCCGGGCTTCGAACAGGCGATGTTTATGGCGGCGCAGCCCGGCCATCACTATATCGCCACCGCCCCGCACTACTGTCACCACTACAATGAACTCCACCAGCGGAAGCTGATCGCCCTTCCCATTCCGATTGATGAGGAGCAGGCGGAAAAATTGACCGTGCCCTTCACGCTGATCTGGCATAAACGGAACAGCCACAATCCAAAAATCCTCTGGCTGCGGGAGACCATCAAGGCGCTGTACGGTGCGAGCGATCCAATTTTTGCCTAAGAAAATGTAAAGTTCGGTCCTAAGGCTTCTCTTACGCCCATTTACTGATTAAAACAGGAGGCAAGTTAAGCGATAATCATGTAACCGTTTAACCGATTACGACCATTATCAAGGAGCGAAAAATGGCTACGCACTTTGCAAGAGGGATACTGACAGAAGGACGTCTCGTATCGGCAAGAATTTCTTCAGCCTGTCACCGTGAAGCACTCACGCTTCCGGAGCACCGCAGGTCGCGGTTTTTAGCGTCCCGGGCGCTTCTCGCGGAACTGCTGTTTATGCTGTACGGCACCAGCGAGCTGCCGGATATCATTACCCAGCCAGAAGGCCGTCCGGTCTTTGCTGACCCGGATCTCCCTCGTTTTTCCATTGCCTACACGGGCAATATCATTGGCGTCGCGCTAACCACCGAGGGGGACTGTGGGCTCGATATGGAACTTCAGCGTGCGACGCGCAGCTTCCATGGCGCTAATGCGCATGAAGACTATCCGCTCTCCAGCAATGAGAAGCTGTGGGTACGCAACCAGAACGATCCTGTCGAAGCCAGAGCGCAGCTCATTACCTTGCGCCAGAGCATTCGTAAGCTCTGCGGATGTGCCTCAGACGACGCCAGCCTGCTGCAGCTGTTGCCAGGCTCTGGACGTCTGCGCGCCACCCAGGCCACGCTGGTAGAAGCGCTCTGCGACGCTGAGGATGTGCTCATTTGGTCCATCGCGGTGACCCCCGCCATCGAACGCATGAAAATCTGGGAATTTGACAGTCAACAGGGATGGCGTAGCCTTCCTGATGTGCCCGAGCGCGCCAACGAGCCCGCCGCACGTCTGATGCGATTAACCAGTTTACCGGCAGAAAAAGCATTTACCCTAAGCTGATCCAATCAGGGTCATCATGATGAAACAGGAGTAATCATGTCTGATACGTTGAAAGTCGTTACGTTACTGGGAAGCCTGCGCAAAGGTTCATTTAACGGGATGGTCGCCCGCACGCTGCCACAGCTGGCGCCTGCAGGTATGGAAATTAGCGCCCTGCCGTCTATTGGCGATATTCCGCTTTATGATGCTGACGTACAGCAGGAAGAAGGGTTCCCGCAGAGCGTTGAAGCGCTGGCCGAACAGATCCGCCAGGCTGACGGCGTGGTTATCGTCACGCCAGAGTACAACTACTCTGTACCCGGTGGTCTGAAGAATGCCATCGACTGGCTGTCCCGTTTACCTGAGCAGCCGCTGTCAGGCAAACCGGTGCTGATCCAGACCAGCTCCATGGGCGCGATTGGCGGCGCGCGCTGCCAGTATCACCTGCGTCAGATCCTGGTCTTCCTCGATGCGATGGTGATGAACAAGCCGGAATTTATGGGCGGAGTGATTCAGAACAAGGTCGACCCGCAAACGGGTGAGGTGGTGGATCAGAGCACGCGCGACCATCTCTCTGGCCAGCTGACGGCGTTCGGGGATTATATTAAGCGGGTTAAAGCCTGATAAAAAAGCCCGGTGGCGCTAGCGCTTACCGGGCCTACACTCGTCAGTAGGTCAGGTAAGCGAAGCGCCACCTGACACCACAAACCGCACCTTAGTGCGCGTCAATAAACACAATCTTCAGCACAAACAGCAGCGCCACAACGATGACGCACGGGCTGAGGTCGCGGAAACGACCGGTACCGATCTTCATTACGCAGTAAGAGATAAAGCCCAGCGCGATACCTTCGGTAATCGAGAAGCTGAACGGCATCATCACGGCGGTAATAAACGCCGGCACCGCTTCGGTTAAATCATCCCACTTCACGCGAGACAGGCTGGAGGTCATCAGCACCCCCACGTAGATCAGCGCACCCGCCGTCGCGTACGGAGGCACCATGCCCGCCAGTGGCGAGAGGAAGATCACCAGCAGGAACAGAATACCCACCACAACCGCCGTCAGGCCGGTACGGCCACCCACAGAAACCCCGGAAGAGGATTCAATGTAAGCGGTAACAGACGAGGTTCCGATAAATGAGCCGGTCACAGAGGAGATACTGTCCACAAACAGCGCCTGCTTCATGCGCGGGAATTTCCCTTTCTCATCAGCCAGACCCGCTTTGTCGGTCACGCCAATCAGCGTACCGGAAGAGTCGAACAGGTTCACCAGCATGAAGGAGAAAATCACGCCCGCCAGGCCCAGGTTCAGGGAACCCGCCAGATCAACATGGCCAACAACGGTAGAGACGCTCGGTGGCGCGGAAACGATGCCGTTATAGTGAACGTCGCCCAGCATCCAGCCCAGCAGCGTGGTCACCACAATGGACACCAGCACCGCCGCATGAATATTGCGGGAAGCCAGGATCGCGATGATAAAGAATCCCAGCACGCCCAGCAGCACGTTATGAGAGGTCAGGTGACCGATGCTCACCAGCGTATCCGGGTTCGCCACGATAACACCGGCGTTTTTCAGCCCCATCATCCCGATAAACAGACCGATACCACTGGTAATGCCCACGCGCAGGCTCACGGGGATGTTCGCAATCATCCAGTAACGCACGCGGAAAATGGTCAGCAGCAGCAGGCCAACCGCGCCCCAGAAGATGGCGCCCATACCCACCTGCCACGGCAGACCCATCGCCTGAACCACCACGAAGGCAAAGAACGCATTCAGACCCATCGCCGGGGCCAGCGCGACCGGCAGGTTAGCGAACACGCCCATCAGAATGCTGCCAAGGGCTGCGATCAGACAGGTTGTTACGAAGACGGCGCTGGTATCCATGCCAGCAACGCCCAGAATTTGAGGGTTAACAAAAACGATATAGACCATCGTCAGGAAGGTGGTGAAACCGGCGATCACTTCGGTACGTGCCGTCGTGCCGTGCTCGCGCAGTTTAAACACGCGCTCAAGCAGACCCTGACCAGATGTCTGGGTAGTGTGTTGTTGACTCATCATCAATTTCCGAACAAGGAGGGAAAATTCGTCGCTATCCTATACCAAAATGCGACAATAGTGGCGGTTACGTGATACTTTTTTCATTGAATTTGCTTATACGGCAACGATTGCGTTCCGGTGAACTGCCGTACGTAAACGTTAAACTGGTTAAAAGGGAAAGGCATGTCCGGAATTGAAGCGGTATTTTTCGACTGCGACGGTACGCTGGTCGACAGTGAGGTCATTTGTTCCCGCGCGTATGTGGCCATGTTCCAGGAATTTGGCATTACGCTGGAACTCGAAGAGGTGTTTAAACGCTTTAAGGGCGTGAAGCTCTACGAGATCATCGACATCATTAACGAAGAACACGGCGTCGTTCTTGAGAAGGCGGCTCTGGAACCGGTGTACCGCGCCGAGGTTGCACGCCTGTTCGATTCGGAGCTGGAGGTGATTCCGGGCGCAAACGCGCTGCTGGATGCCATGACGGTGCCGATCTGCGTGGTCTCCAACGGTCCGGTCAGCAAAATGCAGCACTCGCTGGGCAAGCTTGAGATGTTGCACCACTTCCCGGAAAAACTGTTCAGCGGCTACGATATCCAGCGCTGGAAGCCGGACCCGGCACTGATGTTCCATGCGGCAAAGGCGATGAACGTTAACGTAGAGAACTGCATTCTGGTGGATGACTCGTCTGCGGGCGCGCAGTCGGGGATTGATGCGGGAATGGAGGTGTTTTACTTCTGCGCCGACCCGCACAACAAGCCGATCGATCATCCCAAAGTCACGACCTTCACCGATCTGGCGCAGCTACCCGCGCTGTGGAAGGCCCGCGGGTGGGATATTACGCGTTAAGCAGACCCTCCCGGCAGGGAGGGCGACAGGTTTATCTGAAGAGCTTTTGAACAAACTCAGCATAGGCCGGACGCCAGACATCCATTTCGTGATTCAGACCGGGGTACATTTTATAGTCGAATTTGATGCCCTGCTTTTCCAGCTCCGCTTTCAGACCGGCGATATCTTTGCCGGTCACCGAATCGCGCTCTCCCACGACGACGGTGAAGTTATGCAGCTGACGGTTAATGGCCTCCGGCTGCTTAAAGCGTGCGGCCACGCCGTCGTCAGGCACGGTTGTTGTGGTAACGCCGCTGAACGTCCCCAGCCAGCCGAAGCTCTCCAGATGGTTCATACCGGATACGAGCGCCTGATAGCCGCCCTGTGACAACCCCGCCAGCGCCCGGCCGTCAGCATCTTTACGCACGTTGAAGCGTGTATCCACCAGCGGAATAATCTCGCTCATCAGTTCACGGTCTGCGGCTTTCGCATTAAGCGGGTAGAAGGATTTCCGGCGTTCTGCCGGGGGGAAATTCTCGGGAATGGCCTCAGCGCTCTCCGTCTCGGTGTCGGGAACGACCACCAGCATCGGTTTTATTTTCCCCTCGGCCATCAGGTTATCCATCATTTGCGGCAGGCGGCCCTGATCGATTGCCGAGAGCCCGGTATCCCCAAAGCCATGGTAGAAGTAGAGCACCGGTAGAGGTTCCCCTCTGCCGTTGTAGCCAGGGGGAGTCCATACATAAACGCGGCGCTCTGACTTGAGTGACGGCGAGTGCCAGGTCAGGGTGGTGAGATCGCCATGCGGTACGGCACGATCGTCGAGAATGCTGCCCGGAACCAGAATCAGGCTGGTGTTCACCTGCCGCTGAGGTTTTTGATAACGGCTTCCCGTGTCGACTGAACGGAAACCATCGATGTCGAAATAATATTCGTAGAGATTCGGGGCCATCGGCTCACTTTTCCATGTCCAGACGCCATTTTTCTCTTTCGTCATATCATGGGAAACCTGGGTTTCAGGCATTGACCCCGTCACCACGGAGACTCGCGTTGCGCCGGGCGCAAACAGGCGAAACGTAATGCTTTTATCCGCATTGACCTGCGTCACATAGCGGCTGACCGGGGTAGCCGGGTCGGGTGTCGCTGGCAACGGTGCGGCAATCACGTTTGTTCCAGCACCGATCCCGATGCTGATAGCCATCGCCAGGCATGCTAATGAATTTTTCATATCCCATCCTTTGCTGTTTTTTTCGTCTCACGTTAGCGCGTTTCGAACGTCAGGCAACGGATGAAGGGGAGAATTGTGATTACTATAGAAATAATAACGCCGGTAAGTACCGGCGTTATTATCAGATGACAGGATTACTCTTTCGGATCTTTACCCGCCAGAAGCTTGTCCAGCTCGTCGCCGCCCACGTGACGGAAGTCCTGACCCTTCACGAAGTAGAAAATGTATTCGCAAATGTTCTGGCAGCGGTCGCCGATACGCTCGATGGAGCGCGCGCAGAACAGGGCCGTCAGTACGCTTGGGATCGTACGGGAATCTTCCATCATGTAGGTCATCAGCTGACGCACGATGCCTTCATACTCCTGATCGACCTTCTTATCTTCACGGTAGATACGCACCGCTTCGTCCAGATCCATACGCGCAAAGGCATCCAGCACGTCGTGCAGCATCTGCACGGTGTGGCGGCCCAGCGACTCCAGGCTGACCAGCAGCGGCTGATGCTGCTGAGAGAACTTCTCCAGCGCGGTGCGGCAGATTTTATCGGCGACGTCACCGATACGTTCCAGCTCGGCGATGGTTTTGATGATCGCCATCACCAGACGCAGGTCGCTCGCCGTCGGCTGACGCTTCGCGATAATGCGCACGCAGGCTTCGTCGATAGCCACTTCCATCATGTTGACGTTTTTATCGCCTTCAATGACGCGCTTCGCCAGCTCGCTGTCCTGGTTGTGCATCGCCGTAATCGCATCAGAAAGCTGCTGCTCGACCATGCCGCCCATGGTCATCACCTGGGTGCGAATGCTTTCCAGCTCTGCGTTGAACTGGCCGGAAATGTGTTTATTAAGATTGAGGTTGTCCATGGTTTCTCCACATGCACTAAGGCAAATCAACCGTAGCGGCCAGTAATATAATCTTCGGTTTGTTTCTTCGCGGGCTTAGTGAACAGATCGTCCGTGTTACTGAACTCAATCAATTCACCCAGGTACATAAACGCCGTGTGATCGGAACAACGTGCAGCCTGCTGCATGTTGTGGGTCACGATAACCACGGTGTAATCCTGCTTCAGCTCGGTGATCAGTTCTTCAATACGACCGGTTGAAATCGGGTCCAGCGCTGAACACGGCTCATCCAGCAGCAACACTTCCGGGCGAATCGCAATACCGCGCGCAATGCACAGACGCTGCTGCTGACCACCGGAGAGAGAGTACCCGCTCTGGTGCAACTTATCTTTGGTTTCGTTCCATAATGCGGCCTTGGTCAAAGCCCACTGCACGCGCTCATCCATATCGGCACGGGAGAGCTTTTCAAACAGGCGAACGCCAAAGGCGATGTTGTCATAAATGGACATCGGGAACGGCGTGGGTTTCTGGAACACCATCCCCACTTTCGCGCGCAGCAGGGCAATATCCTGAGCCTGGGTCAAAATGTTTTCGCCATCGAGGATGATTTCCCCTTCAGCGCGCTGCTCCGGATAGAGCGAATACATTTTGTTAAAGGTACGCAGCAGCGTGGATTTCCCGCAGCCGGACGGACCGATAAATGCCGTGACCTGGTTCTTTGCGATATCCAGGTTGATGTTCTTCAGGGCATGGAATTTGCCGTAGTAGAAGTTCAAATCACGAACCTGAATCTTACCCGGGGCAGTATCAACCATACTCATTGACTCATTTCCTCATTCGGCGCCGCGAGCTGCCGCGCCGTAAAAAATTAACCGTGTTTCTTCTTCGCGAAAATGACGCGCGCCAGAATGTTCAGCAACAGTACGCAAAGGGTAATGATCAGCACCCCGGCCCAGGCCAGCTGCTGCCATTCCGCGAAGGGGCTCATCGCAAATTTAAAGATCGTCACCGGCAGGTTGGCGATCGGCTGCATCATATCCGTGCTCCAGAACTGGTTGGAGAGGGACGTAAACAGCAGCGGTGCCGTTTCACCCGCGATACGCGCCACCGCCAGCAGGATACCGGTCATGATCCCGGAGACCGACGCCTTCAGCGTAATCGCAGAGATCATCTTCCATTTCGGCGTACCCAGCGCGTAAGCCGCTTCACGCAGGCTGTCCGGCACCAGTTTCAGCATGTTCTCGGTGGTTCGAATCACAATCGGCACCTGCAGCAGTGCCAGCGCAATGACGCCCGCCCAGCCGGAGAAGTGTTCCATCTGCGCCACCACCACGGTGTAAACGAACAGACCCACGACGATAGACGGGGCTGACAACAAAATGTCGTTAATGAAGCGAATCACTTCCGCCAGCCAGGATTTACGGCCGTATTCTGCCAGGTAGATCCCCGCCATGATGCCCAGCGGCGTGCCGAAGACCGTCGCCCAGAGGATCAGCAGTCCGCTGCCCGCCAGGGCATTCGCCAGGCCACCACCCGCCGTGTTCGGCGGCGGCGTCATTTCGGTGAACAGCGACAGTGACATTCCGTCAATCCCGCGAACGACCGTCGAGAAGAGGATCCAGACAAGCCAGAACAGGCCGAATGCCATCGTCGCCATAGAGAGCGTCAGGGCAATGCGGTTTTTCATGCGGCGTCTGGCCTGCATTTTGCGGCGGGATTCCGCCAGTTCAGCAGTTGCTTGCATTTCGAGAGTGGCCATTAGCGTGCTCCCTCATTTTTAGCGAGACGCATAATCATCAGCTTGGAAATCGCCAGAACAATGAAGGTAATAACGAACAGAATCAGACCCAGCTCCATCAGCGCCGCGACGTGCAGACCCGATTCCGCTTCCGCAAATTCATTCGCCAGCGCAGAGGTAATACTGTTACCCGGCATATAGAGCGACGCGCTGTCGAGCTGGTAGGTGTTACCGATGATAAAGGTGACCGCCATGGTTTCACCCAGCGCGCGACCTAAGCCCAGCATCACGCCCCCGATCACCCCATTTTTGGTGAACGGAAGGACAATGCGCCAGATCACTTCCCAGGTGGTGCAGCCGATACCGTAGGCCGACTCTTTCATCATCACCGGCGTTTGTTCGAAAACATCGCGCATAACCGCCGCAATGTACGGAATAATCATGATGGCGAGAATCACGCCAGCCGCCAGAATGCCGATACCGAAAGCCGGGCCAGAGAACAGGGCCCCCACAAACGGAATGGCAGAGAGGACGTTACCCACCGGTTCCTGGAAGTACGTGGCGAACAGCGGCGCAAAGATGAACAGGCCCCACATGCCGTAGACGATACTCGGAATAGCTGCCAGCAGTTCGATGGCGATCCCCAGCGGACGACGCAGCCAGCCCGGCGCCAGCTCCGTCAGGAACAGGGCAATACCAAAGCTTACCGGAACCGCAATCAGCAGGGCGATGAACGAGGTCACCAGCGTGCCGTAAATTGGCACCAGGGCACCGTAGATGTCGTTCGGCGCGTCCCACTCTTTGGTCCACAGGAAGGAGAAACCGAATTTCTGGATGCTCGGCCAGGAGGAGAAAATCAGAGACACGATAATGCCGCCCAGCAGCAATAGCACAATCAGCGCAGCCAGTTTGACCAGCGCGCTGAAAATCATGTCACCTTTTTTACCCGGAGGGTTAAATGCAGGCTTGGTTGCAGCCATAAATTACTCTTCTGTTAAACGCGTTTACGAAATCGCCGGGTGGCGCTTGCGCTTACCCGGCCTACAGTCGGAACCGTAGGGCGGGTAAGCGCAAGCGCCACCCGCCATTT
Organism: Enterobacter sp. JBIWA003; assembly: GCF_019968825.1. NCBI lineage: Bacteria > Pseudomonadati > Pseudomonadota > Gammaproteobacteria > Enterobacterales > Enterobacteriaceae > Enterobacter > Enterobacter sp. JBIWA003. The sequence continues at coordinate 5,023,807 of NZ_CP074170.1, read as the reverse complement.
TCGTCAGAATGCTAAATTAATACAATGCTTTACCGCTGCTGTCTTTTACGTTGGTTTTCCATGCAGCGCGAATCTGCTCAACCACGTTTTCCGGCAGGGTGGCGTAATCCAGAGCGTTAGCCTGTTTGCCGCCGTTTTTGTATGCCCAGTCGAAGAACTTCAGCACTTCAGCGCCCTGCTCAGGTTTCTTCTGCTCTTTGTGCACCAGGATGAAGGTGGTAGAGGTGATTGGCCATGCACCTTCGCCCTTCTGGTTAGTCAGATCCTGCGCGAAGGATTTGCTCCAGTCAGCGCCTTTGGCAGCGTTAGCAAAGTTCTCTTCGGTCGGGCTAACCGGCTTGCCGTCGGCAGAAACCAGTTTGGTGTAAGACAGGTTGTTCTGCTTCGCGTACGCATACTCTACGTAGCCGATGGAGCCAGGCAGACGCTGTACGAACGCGGCGATACCGTCGTTACCTTTACCGCCCAGACCGGTAGGCCAGTTAACGGTAGAACCGGAGCCGACTTTAGATTTCCACTCTTCGTTCACTTTCGCCAGGTAGCTGGTGAACACGAAAGAGGTACCGGAACCATCCGCGCGGCGAACCACGGCGATGTTCTGAGAAGGTAGCTTCAGGCCTGGGTTGAGCTTAGCGATCGCTTCGTCATCCCATTTTTTGATGTTGCCCAGGTAGATGTCACCCAGCGTTTTGCCGTCCAGCACCAGCTCGCCCGACTTCACGCCCGGCAGGTTGATGGCCAGAACCACGCCACCGATCACGGTAGGGAACTGGAACAGACCTTCCTGAGCCAGTTTGTCATCAGACAGCGGAGCGTCAGACGCGCCGAAATCAACCGTGTTCGCGGTAATTTGTTTCACGCCACCGGAGGAGCCGATACCCTGATAGTTAACCTTGTTACCGGTTTCTTTCTGGTAGGTATCCGCCCATTTGGCATACACCGGCGCAGGGAAGGTTGCACCAGCGCCAGTCAGGCTTGCTTCTGCAAATACAGAGAACGCGCTCAGAGATAAGGTCGCGGCGACAACAGTTGCGACAGTGGTACGCATAACTTTCATAATGTCTCCTGCAAGATTTTCGTAAATCGTTGTTTAGTGGCTACGATGAGCAAAATAGGACAAACAGGTGACAGATAAATGTACGAATTATGACAGTTTTATGACAATGAAAATTTAACTTAAAATTAAACAAAATAAAGCTTAATTTTCATCAAGTTAGCCACTTTTATGACAGGTTGTTTTCAGAAATATTTTCTTTATGTGACACTGAAAAAAGTAGCTGAAGATGACAAATTGTCATTATTAAAAATGAGAAAGGATTGATGAAAAACAAACCAGGCAGGATAAAAAAGCTCCACCCGAAGGTGGAGCCTGAAGGGTTTATTCTACAGTGACCGATTTCGCCAGGTTACGCGGCTGGTCGACGTCGGTGCCTTTGATCAGCGCCACGTGGTAAGCCAGCAGCTGCAGCGGAACGGTGTAGAAGATCGGTGCAATCACCTCTTCCACATGCGGCATCTCGATGATGTGCATGTTGTCGCTGCTGGCGAAACCGGCATCTTTGTCGGCGAAGACGTACAGGACACCGCCGCGGGCGCGCACTTCTTCGATGTTAGATTTCAGTTTTTCCAGCAGTTCGTTGTTGGGTGCCACAACGATGACCGGCATATCGGCGTCAATCAGCGCCAGCGGGCCGTGTTTCAGTTCGCCTGCCGCATAGGCTTCAGCGTGAATATAGGAGATCTCTTTCAGCTTCAGCGCGCCTTCCAGCGCAATCGGATACTGATCGCCACGCCCCAGGAACAGGGCGTGATGCTTGTCAGAGAAATCTTCCGCCAGCACTTCAATGCGTTTGTCCTGAGACAGCATCTGCTCAATACGGCTCGGCAGCGCCTGCAGACCATGAACGATGTCATGCTCAACGGAAGCATCTTCGCCTTTCAGACGCGCCAGCTTCGCCACCAGCATCAGCAGAACGGTCAGCTGAGTGGTAAACGCTTTAGTGGAGGCCACGCCGATTTCGGTACCCGCTTTGGTCATTAGCGCCAGATCGGATTCACGCACCAGGGAAGAGCCCGGGACGTTACAGATGGCCAGAGAGCCCAGGTAACCCAGCTCTTTAGACAGTCGCAGCGCAGCCAGGGTATCCGCCGTTTCACCAGACTGGGAAAGGGTGATCATCAGGCTGTTACGACGCACCGCAGATTTGCGATAGCGGAATTCAGACGCAATTTCCACATCACACGGCACGCCCGCCAGGGATTCAAACCAGTAGCGAGAGACCATACCGGAGTTGTAGGAGGTGCCGCAGGCCACGATCTGAATATGCTCAACCTTGCTGAGCAGTTCGTTCGCGTTTGCGCCCAGCTCGCTCAGATCCACTTCACCGTGGCTGATGCGCCCGGTCAGGGTGTTTTTGATGGCGTTTGGCTGCTCGTAAATCTCTTTCTGCATGTAGTGACGGTAAGCGCCTTTGTCGCCCGCGTCGTACTGCAGGTTAGATTCGATCTCCTGGCGCTTCACCTGCTCGCCTTTGGTATCGAACACGGTCACGCTGCGGCGAGTCACTTCGGCGATATCCCCCTCTTCCAGGAAGATAAAGCGGCGGGTGACCGGCAGGAGCGCCAGCTGGTCAGAGGCGATAAAGTTTTCACCCATGCCCAGACCGATAACCATCGGGCTACCGGAACGCGCGGCCAGCAGCGTGGACGGATCGCGGGAATCCATGATCACCGTACCGTACGCACCGCGCAGCTGAGGGATAGCACGCAGCACCGCATCACGCAGTATGCCGCCCTGCTCCAGCTCCCAGTGCACCAGGTGAGCAATCACTTCGGTGTCCGTTTCAGAGACGAAGGTGTAGCCGCGCGCTTTCAGTGCTTCGCGCAGCGGTTCGTGGTTTTCGATAATGCCGTTGTGCACAACCACGATGTGTTCAGACACATGCGGGTGCGCGTTGCCTTCAGACGGTTCGCCGTGCGTCGCCCAGCGGGTATGCGCAATACCGGTTCCCCCGTGCAGCGGATGTTCTTCCGCGGCCTGGGCCAGCATCTGCACTTTACCGAGACGACGCAGACGGGTCATATGACCTTCTGCATCCACGACAGCCAGACCGGCAGAGTCGTAACCACGGTATTCCAGACGACGTAAACCTTCGAGAAGGATTTCAGCAATATCACGCTGCGCAACTGCGCCAACAATTCCACACATAATTTATATTCCGAATTTAGGCATTATGCCTGCGTTGTCGCTGACCTGTATTTGCCCTTTCCGGGCGCCCCGAGCCTTGTAGAGAGTGGGGTTATTGTTATGGGTACTGCTTGTGGGGGGAGATATATATTTATCTCCTCTCCCGGGTTTGCCTGATGACGGCTACGCCTTATCAGGCCTACTCAATCGTAGGGCGGGTAAGCGTAGCGCCACCCGCCTTGCTGTTACTTTTTCTTCACCGGGCGTTTCCAGCCCTGCTTGCTGACCTGCGGAACGCGGCTTAATACCAGCTCGTTCTCGGCCACATCGCGCGTTACGGTTGTTCCGGCAGCAATAGTCACCCCGTTACCCACGGTAACAGGCGCCACCAGCTGCGTATCGGAGCCAACGAACACGTCATCACCAATGATCGTTTTAAACTTATTGGCGCCGTCATAGTTACAGGTAATCGTCCCTGCACCAATATTCACGTTATTGCCAATTTCCGCGTCGCCCAGATAGGTCAGATGACCGGCTTTAGAGCCTTTACCCAGACGCGCTTTTTTCATCTCCACGAAGTTACCAACGTGAGCGCCTTCCAGCAGCTCAGCCCCCGGGCGCAGGCGCGCAAACGGGCCGATAGTACAGGCCACGTCCAGACGGGCATCTTCCACCACGCTGTACGGGCTGATTTCGCAGTCGTCACCGATGATGCTGTTTTTGATCACGCAGCCGGCGCCAATTTTGACGCGGTTGCCCAGCGTCACGTTACCCTCGAGGATGACGTTAGTATCAATTTCAACGTCACGCCCGTGAGATAATGAGCCACGCAGATCGAAACGCGCCGGATCGCGCAGCATTACGCCTGCCAGCAGCAGTTTTTCAGCCTGTTCGGACTGATAAACACGCTCAAGGCGAGAAAGCTGAAGACGGTTATTCACCCCTTCGGTTTCGCTGATGCGCGCCGGATGGACCGCCGCAATCTCGCGCCCTTCGTGGTACGCCATCGCAATAATGTCGGTGATGTAGTATTCACCCTGCGCATTGTTGTTGTTGAGCTTCGACAGCCAGCGCTTCATATCCGCGCCATTGGCAATCAGGATCCCCGTGTTGATCTCCTGAATCTGACGCTGCGCCTCACTGGCATCTTTATGCTCAACAATACCCGTAACGTTGCCGTTTTCACGGGTGATACGACCATAACCGGTTGGATCGTCCAGCACGACGGTTAATAAACCGATGCCGCCCTGCGGTTTGGCTTCACGCAGGCGAGTCAGTGTTTCAACAGAGATCAGCGGGACATCGCCGTAGAGCATCAAAATGTCTTCGTCATCCGCAAAGAAGGGCGCTGCCTGCTGCATGGCATGGCCTGTACCCAACTGTTCAGCCTGAAGCACCCAGTTGAGCTTGTCGTCGCTCAGCGTCTTTTTAAGCAGATCGCCGCCGTGGCCGTAGACCAGGTGAACCTGATTAGCCCCCAGTTCATTCGCTGCATCAATGACATGCTGCACCATTGGCTTTCCTGCAAGCGTGTGAAGCACTTTAGGCAGGTCGGAATACATGCGGGTCCCTTTGCCTGCGGCAAGGATCACCACGCTCATCGCACTGTTTGACATACGCATCCTGACGGTAGTTTGAGTGAGAAGTAAAAACGTTTGATGCTTAAAATTCTACATCTTTTTCATCATGAATTAAGGCCGAAAAAAAAAGCCAGCCTGGTATCCAGACTGGCTTTTGTGCTTTTCAAGCCGGTGTTACATCGCTTTTTTGGTCAACTCGATAACGCGCAGTTTCGCGATCGCTTTGGCCAGCTCCGCAGACGCCTGAGCGTAATCCACGTCACCATGAGAGCTGTTAATGTGCTCTTCAGCCTTACGCTTCGACTCCAGGGCTCGCGCTTCGTCGAGATCCTGGCCACGAATAGCGGTATCGGCCAGAACGGTCACACTGCCAGGCTGCACTTCAAGAATGCCGCCGGACAGATAGATAAACTCTTCGTGACCGAACTGTTTAACGATGCGGATCATACCAGGCTTAATGGCGGTGAGCAGCGGTGCGTGACCCGGGAAAATACCCAGTTCACCTTCACTACCCGTTACCTGGATTTTCTCGACCAGACCAGAGAACATTTGTTGCTCTGCGCTGACGACGTCCAGGTGGTAAGTCATTGCCATATCACCCTCCGATTAAGGCGTTAAAGTTTTTTGGCTTTTTCCACAGCTTCTTCGATGGAACCAACCATGTAGAACGCCTGCTCTGGCAGGTGATCGTATTCGCCTTCCATGATGCCTTTAAAGCCACGGATGGTGTCTTTCAGGGAAACGTATTTACCCGGAGAACCGGTGAATACTTCCGCAACGAAGAACGGCTGGGACAGGAAGCGCTGGATCTTACGCGCACGTGCTACCACCAGTTTGTCTTCTTCAGACAGTTCATCCATACCCAGGATGGCGATGATGTCTTTCAGTTCCTGGTAACGCTGCAGCAGGGACTGTACGCCACGCGCGGTGTCGTAGTGTTCCTGACCAACAACCAGTGGATCCAGCTGACGGCTGGTGGAGTCCAGCGGGTCAACGGCTGGGTAGATACCCAGAGACGCGATCTGACGGCTCAGTACCACGGTTGCATCTAAGTGCGCAAAGGTGGTGGCTGGTGATGGGTCAGTCAAGTCATCCGCAGGTACGTATACCGCCTGAACAGAGGTGATAGAACCGGTTTTGGTAGAGGTGATACGTTCCTGAAGAACACCCATCTCTTCCGCCAGCGTAGGCTGATAACCTACCGCTGAAGGCATACGACCCAGCAGTGCAGATACTTCAGTACCGGCCAGGGTGTAACGATAGATGTTATCAACGAACAGCAGAACGTCACGGCCTTCGTCACGGAACTTCTCAGCCATCGTCAGGCCGGTCAGCGCAACGCGCAGACGGTTTCCAGGTGGCTCGTTCATCTGACCGTAAACCAGGGATACTTTGTCCAGAACGTTGGAGTCAGTCATTTCGTGGTAGAAGTCGTTACCCTCACGAGTACGTTCACCTACGCCCGCAAACACAGAGTAACCGGAGTGCTCGATCGCGATGTTACGGATCAGCTCCATCATGTTTACGGTTTTACCTACACCCGCACCACCGAACAGACCAACTTTACCGCCCTTCGCAAATGGACACATCAGGTCGATAACTTTGATACCGGTTTCCAGCAGTTCCTGAGAGCTGGACAGCTCTTCGTAGGAAGGTGCCGCGCGGTGGATAGCCCAACGCTCTTCTTCACCGATGTCGCCTTTCATGTCGATTGGCTGACCCAATACGTTCATGATACGACCCAGTGTTGCTTTACCTACCGGGACTTCGATCGGGTGCTCAAGGTCTTTTACTTCCAGACCACGACGCAGACCGTCGGAAGAACCCATCGCGATGGTACGCACGATACCGCCGCCGAGCTGCTGCTGAACTTCCAGCACCAGGCTCTCGTTACCATTCTGTACCTCAAGCGCGTCGTACACGCGTGGTACGGCGTCCTGAGGGAACTCGACGTCCACCACGGCGCCGATTACCTGGACAATCTTTCCAGTAGCCATCTTGAATCCTCTACGTAATTCGTAAACCTGGTTAAACCGCGGCGGCCCCCGAGACGATCTCGGTGAGTTCCTGAGTAATGCTGGCCTGACGAGCTTTGTTGTAAACCAACTGCAGCTCTTTAATCAGGCTGCCGCCATTATCGGTCGCGGCTTTCATCGCCACCATTCGTGCGGCCTGCTCGCTGGCCAGGTTTTCTACAACGCCCTGATAAACCTGAGATTCAACGTAACGACGCAGCAGGGTATCCAGCAGCGGTTTCGGATCGGGTTCATACAGGTAATCCCAGGTTTTTTGCTTCAGCTCGCCATCTTCTGATGCCGGTAACGGCAGCATCTGAGTGAGCGTTGGAACCTGAGACATGGTGTTAATGAATTTGTTGCTGACAACGTACAGTCTGTCCAGACGGCCTTCATCATAAGCCTGCAACATCACTTTAACCGGGCCGATCAGTTCGGACAGGGACGGGTTATCACCCATACCGGTCACCTGAGCGACAATGTTGCCACCAACGGAGTTAAAGAAAGAGACGCCTTTAGAGCCGATCATTGCGATATCGCACTGAACGCCTTTTTCAGACCATGCTTTCATATCCGCCAGCAGTTTTTTGAACAGGTTAATGTTCAAGCCGCCACACAGACCACGGTCGGTCGACACCACCAGGTAGCCCACGCGCTTAACGTCGCGTTCTTCCAGGTAAGGGTGCTTATATTCCAGATTACCGTTTGCAAGGTGACCAATCACTTTGCGCATGGTTTCTGCATAAGGACGGCTGGCCGCCATGCGATCCTGCGATTTACGCATTTTGGAAGCGGCGACCATCTCCATCGCTTTAGTGATCTTTTGCGTGTTCTGGACGCTTGCGATCTTACTACGTATCTCTTTTGCGCCGGCCATGAGCTTCTCCTCAATGCCAGGCGGCTTGTCCTGAGACAAGCCGCCGGACGATTACCAGGATTGGGTTGCTTTGAAGGAATCGAGGATAGCTTTCAGCTTGCCTTCGATTTCGTCGTTATAGCCACCGGTCTGGTTGATCTCTTGCATCAGCGGAGCGTGATCACGGTCGACGTAAGCCAGCAGAGCGGCTTCGAAGCTACCGATTTTCGCCAGTTCCACATCTTCGAGGTAACCGCGTTCAGCCGCGAACAGAACCAGGCCCTGCTGAGCAACAGACATTGGTGCGTACTGTTTCTGCTTCAGCAGCTCGGTCACTTTCTGACCGTGGCTCAGCTGTTTACGGGTTGCTTCGTCCAGATCGGATGCGAACTGAGAGAACGCAGCCAGTTCACGATACTGTGCCAGCGCGGTACGGATACCACCGGACAGTTTCTTGATGATCTTGGTCTGAGCAGCACCACCAACACGGGATACGGAGATACCCGGGTTAACTGCCGGACGAATACCGGAGTTAAACAGGTTGGTTTCCAGGAAGATCTGACCATCGGTAATGGAGATTACGTTGGTCGGAACGAACGCAGAAACGTCACCCGCCTGGGTTTCAATGATCGGCAGAGCGGTCAGAGAGCCCGTTTTACCCTTCACTTCACCTTTAGTGAAGTTCTCGACGTATTCCGCGTTAACGCGGGAAGCACGCTCCAGCAGACGAGAGTGGAGGTAGAATACGTCGCCAGGGAACGCTTCACGTCCAGGTGGACGACGGAGCAGCAGGGAAACCTGACGATAAGCAACAGCCTGTTTAGACAGGTCATCGTATACGATCAGCGCATCTTCACCGCGGTCACGGAAGTATTCGCCCATTGCGCAACCGGCGTATGGCGCCAGGTATTGCAGTGCAGCAGATTCAGACGCGGTCGCCACCACAACGATGGTGTTAGACAGTGCGCCGTGCTCTTCCAGTTTACGAACCACGTTGGAAATGGTGGACGCTTTCTGGCCGATGGCCACGTACACACATTTGATGCCGGAGTCACGCTGGTTGATGATGGCGTCGATAGCCATCGCGGTTTTACCGGTCTGACGGTCACCGATGATCAGTTCACGCTGACCACGACCGATTGGGATCATGGCATCAACGGACTTATAACCTGTCTGAACAGGCTGATCTACGGACTGACGGTCGATAACGCCCGGTGCGATAACTTCGATTGGGGAGAAGCCATCGTGCTCAACCGGACCTTTACCGTCGATTGGCGCACCCAGGGTGTTAACAACGCGACCCAGCAGGCCACGGCCAACCGGCACTTCCAGAATACGGCCAGTACACTTAACCTTCATGCCTTCGGCGAGGTCAGCGTATGGACCCATCACAACTGCACCAACGGAGTCGCGCTCCAGGTTCAGTGCGATAGCGTAACGGTTACCCGGCAGGGAAATCATCTCACCCTGCATACAATCGGCCAGGCCGTGGATGCGGATAACACCGTCACTTACAGAAACAATAGTACCTTCGTTGTGAGCTTCACTCACAACATTGAACTGAGCAATGCGCTGCTTGATCAGTTCGCTGATTTCGGTGGAATTCAGTTGCATGCTCCAGTCCCCTTAAGACTGCAAGACGTCTGCAAGGCGCTCAAGACGGCCGCGTACGCTGCCATCAATGACCATATCACCCGAGCGGATGATTACGCCTGCCATTACAGACTTATCGATTTTGCAATTCAGCTTAACTTTGCGTGACAGACGTTTTTCCATCGCGGCGGTAATTTTCGCAAGCTGTTCGTCACTCAGTTCAGTCGCAGAAGTCACTTCGACTTCAGCGGTAGCTTCACTAAGGGCACGTAAGTGCTCAAACTGCTCGAGAACATCCGGGAGCACACGGAGACGACCATTCTCTGCCATCACCTTAATCAGGTTCTGGCCGTTGGCATCCAGTTGCTCTCCGCACACGGCGATAAACGACGCGGCGAGGGTTTCAGGTGCTAACGCACCGGAAAGCAACTCGGCCATTTGTTCGTTTTTCGTCACCTCAGCGGCAAACGCCAGCATATTCTGCCAGCGATCGACATTTTGGTGTTCGATAGCAAAGTCAAAAGCTGCTTTGGCGTAGGGGCGAGCTACCGTAACAAATTCAGACATCAGCCCCTCCCTCCTTACAGTTCAGCGACAAGTTTGTCCACGATGTCGCTGTTAGCAGCTTCATCCACGGAACGTTCGATGATCTTCTCGGCGCCAGCAACAGCCAGAATCGCAACCTGCTTACGCAGTTCTTCACGAGCACGTTTACGCTCAGCTTCAATTTCAGCCTGAGCCTGTGTCACGATCTTAGTACGTTCCTGTTCTGCTTCAGCTTTGGCTTCGTCCAGGATCTGCGAACGGCGTTTGTTAGCCTGTTCGATGATAACCTGAGCTTCCGCTTTCGCTTTTTTCAGCTGGTCTGTCGCGTTGGCCTGTGCAAGGTCCAAATCTTTCTTAGCGCGTTCTGCAGAAGCCAGACCGTCAGCAATTTCTTTCTGACGTTTTTCGATGGCAGCCATTAAAGGCGGCCATACATACTTCATGCAGAACCAGACAAAGAGAATAAACGCGATGGCCTGGCCGAGGATTGTTGCGTTCATGTTCACAGCACAATACCTCTTTAATATCTGTGGCTTAGGGTTTTAAAACTACTACTACGCGACAGCAAACATCACGTACAGACCCAGACCTACAGCGATCATTGGGATAGCATCCACCAGACCCATAACGATAAAGAACTGAGTACGCAGCAGAGGAATCAGATCAGGTTGACGCGCAGCGCCTTCCAGGAATTTGCCCCCGAGGATGCCGATACCGATCGCAGCACCGATAGCCGCCAGACCCATCATCACAGCGGCAGCCATGTACAGCAGATCCATATTCAGGTTTTCCATGACAGTCTCCAGTTTGTTTCAATTAAAACGTAGTAGTGTTGGTAAAAAATCAGTGCTCTTCAGACGCCATCGACAGATAGACGATCGTCAGAACCATGAAGATAAAGGCTTGCAGCGTAATGATCAGGATGTGGAAAATGGCCCACGGCACATTCAGAACCCACTGTGACCACCACGGCAGAAGACCCGCGATCAGAATGAAAATCAGCTCACCCGCATACATGTTGCCGAACAGTCGCAGACCCAGTGAAACAGGTTTGGACAGCAGGCTAACGCCTTCCAGGATCAGGTTGACCGGAATAAACGCCCAGTGGTTGAACGGCTGCAAGGTAAGCTCTTTCACAAAGCCGCTTACGCCTTTCATTTTGATGCTGTAGAAAAGAATCAGGATAAACACGCCCAGCGCCATCGACAGGGTGATGTTCACGTCCGCAGACGGTACCACACGCAGTGCTGGCAGGCCGAAGATGTGCTCGCCGATGAACGGCAGCAGATCGATTGGCAGCAGGTCCATCAGGTTCATCAGGAAGACCCAAACGAACACGGTCAGGGCCAGCGGAGCAATCAGCTTGCTCTTGCCATGGTACATGTCTTTGACGCTGCCATGGACGAAGCCGATGATCATTTCGATGAAGGTCTGGAATTTCCCTGGTACACCGCTGGTCGCTCGTTTAGCAACACCGCGGAACATGGCCAGGAACAGAAGACCCAAAACCACCGAGAAGAACATGGAGTCGATGTTGATCGTCCAGAAGGTGGCCGGGGGGTTATGTGGATCCACCAGCGAGAATGTACGCAGGTCCAGCTGAAGGTTATTCAGATGGTGACCTATGTAATCCTGCGGCGTCATATTTTCTGAAGCCATGATGCCTTTTACCCTTTGTTATTGATTACAGCTGGAGCCAGAACTTGTACCACCAGCACCAAAACCCACGTTGCTATCAGCGGCATGAAGACCACTTTCAAAACCGCCAGCGCCATCACCAGTAGAGCAAAGGTCAGCAACACCTTACACACTTCGCCGAGGGCGAAGGACCAGGCCACGCGGCCTTTGGCAGGTGTATGCGCCTGATGACGCCAGGCAAAAATCATAAACAACACGTTTGGCAGCACAACCGCCAAACCCCCACACACGGCGGAGATGCCCCAGAAGGGGTCTTTGAGGCTAAACAGCAGTCCACTTGCTATCACAGCCAGAAACTGAATGAACAGAAGCTTACGAGCAACGTTTCTACTCAAGAGCGACACAGACATCACGTTTTTACTCCTGCTCCCTTCGAGGTATGCCGCGTGTCGTATAAAACGTCCTTTAAGGCTCAGAGTCAAGCATCAAAAAGCGGTCAAATTATACGGTGCGCACCCGTGATTTCAAACATTAAGTAGCGAAAAGGTGAATAAATGTTTAAATATTTTTCCCCACCGCTATTTTTTAACTTTCGCTGAAAGCGTCAACCTTCGACCAAAACTGCAAACAGCGCGAAAACGTTGACGATAAAGCGTGCACGAGATCACAAAACACACATTTGCAATAAGGTTGTATTTATCAAAGGCGCAAATCGCGGAAATTTATCTTTATGAAATTAAACGCAAAACGTCGTAACTATTTTCAAAACAGCCCAGTACACAATAAAAACCTTTTATTGACATTCTTAATAAATAATTAACATTGCGTTCTGGTTACTGCCTTCCACTTTTAGCAGACTTATATTTTCACAGATGACTATCTTCTCGGTGAATAATAGTTACTTCGTTAACCGGAAGAAAAACCTTAGTGAAACAGAGGTTAAAAGCTGCCCGATAAATCCCCGCTAGTTGTGCTGTTTTTTAACATGATAAGAACAGCACGAATTCCACATTTTTTATTAATTTTTTAAAAATTGTTTGGCTTAATTATCACCAGGTGACGTTCACCTTCGAGCTGAGGAATCTCTAATTTCTCAATAGACTCGACAGCAAAACCGTCCGGAAGCTGTTCAATCTCATCGCCTGGCAACTGCCCTTTCAGCGCATAAAAGCGGCCGTTCTCCGCAGGTAAGTGTTTGCACCAGCTCACCATATCGTTGAGCGACGCAAATGCGCGGCTGATAACCCCGTCAAACGGCGGCTCTGCCGGGAACTCCTCTACCCTGCTCTGCACGGGCGTGATGTTCTCAAGCTTCAGCTCATGCTGTACCTGACGTAAAAAGCGCACGCGTTTGCCGAGGCTGTCCAGCAGCGTGAAATGGCTCTCAGGGCGAACAATCGACAGCGGAATACCCGGCAGACCAGGGCCCGTCCCCACGTCGATAAAGCGTTCACCTTTCAGCCAGGGGGCAACCACGATGCTGTCGAGAATGTGGCGAACGAGCATCTCGTTGGGGTCGCGAACAGACGTCAGGTTGTACGCTTTGTTCCATTTGTTCAGCATATCGACATAGGCCACCAGCTGATTTTTCTGGTGATCGGTGAGCGAAATACCTGCCTGATCCAGCAGACGAGAGAGTTTGTTGAGCACGGTGAATACCTGTTGAGAGACTTAAGTGGCGGGTGGCGCTTCGCTTACCCGCCCTACGGAGTTCAGTAGGCCCGGTAAGCGCAGCGCCACCGGGCAATTTCAAGGCTTTACGCGCTACGGCGCAGCATGCCCTGCTTTTTCAGCCACACCAGCAGGATCGAAATCGCCGCTGGAGTCACGCCCGATATGCGGGAAGCCTGGCCGATCGATACCGGTTTGTGATCGTTCAGCTTAGCGATCACTTCGTTGGAAAGGCCCGTCACCTGGCGGTAGTCCAGCATTTCCGGCAGCAGCGTGTTTTCGTTACGCTGCTGTTTTTCAATCTCATCCTGCTGACGCGCGATGTAACCTTCGTACTTCACCTGGATCTCAACCTGCTCCGCCGCTTCAGCATCTTCCAGGCCCGGCGCGAACGCGGTCAGTTTGACCAGGTTCTCGTAGGTGACTTCAGGACGGCGCAGCAAATCTTCACCGCTGGCCTCGCGCGACAGCGGCGCGGTTAAGTGAGCGTTTACTTCAGCAGCGGTTTCCGCCTGCGGATTCACCCAGGTGGTTTTCAGACGCTGACGTTCCTGTTCAATGCGCTCCAGCTTCTCGTTGAAGCGCGCCCAGCGTTCGTCATCGACCAGACCGAGCTCGCGGCCCATTTCGGTCAGACGAAGGTCGGCGTTATCTTCACGCAGCATCAGGCGATATTCTGCGCGAGAGGTAAACATACGGTACGGTTCTTTGGTACCCAGCGTGCAGAGATCGTCAACCAGCACGCCCAGGTACGCCTGAGAACGGCCGGGTGCCCAGCCTTCTTTCTCGGCAGAGAAGCGCGCAGCGTTCAGGCCGGCAAGCAGGCCCTGTGCAGCAGCTTCTTCGTAGCCGGTGGTGCCGTTAATCTGACCCGCGAAGAACAGACCGTGGATGAATTTGCTCTCCAGGGTAGGCTTCAGGTCACGCGGATCGAAGAAATCGTACTCAATAGCGTAGCCAGGGCGAACGATTTTTGCGTTCTCCATACCCTGCATTGAGCGAACAATTTGCATCTGCACGTCGAACGGCAGGCTGGTGGAGATGCCGTTCGGGTAAATTTCGTTTGAGGTCAGCCCTTCCGGCTCCAGGAAGATCTGGTGCTGGTTACGATCGGCGAAGCGCATCACTTTGTCTTCGATCGACGGGCAGTAGCGCGGACCGATCCCTTCGATCACGCCAGCGTACATCGGGCTGCGATCGAGGTTATTGCGGATCACGTCGTGGGTTTTCTCGTTGGTATGCGTGATATAGCACGGCACCTGCTGCGGATGCTGTGCCGCATTGCCCATGAACGAGAAGACCGGCATTGGGTTGTCACCGTGCTGTTGCGCCAGCACGCTGAAATCAATGGTACGCGCATCAATACGCGGCGGCGTACCGGTTTTCAGGCGGCTAACGCGCAGCGGCAGTTCGCGCAGACGGCGAGACAAGGGAATAGACGGCGGATCGCCAGCACGACCACCGCTGTAGTTATCCAGGCCGATATGAATTTTACCGTCCAGGAATGTCCCCACGGTCAACACCACGGCTTTGGCGCGGAATTTGAGGCCCATCTGGGTCACCGCGCCTACGACGCGATCGTTCTCAACGATAAGATCTTCGACCGCCTGCTGGAAGATCATCAGGTTCGGCTGGTTCTCCAGCGCGGTACGCACCGCCTGACGATAAAGTACGCGGTCTGCCTGTGCACGGGTCGCTCGAACAGCAGGCCCTTTGCTCGCGTTTAGTATCCTAAACTGGATGCCGGCATGATCGATCGCTTTCGCCATCAGGCCGCCAAGCGCATCCACTTCTTTTACCAGGTGTCCTTTCCCAATGCCGCCAATCGCCGGATTACAGGACATTTGTCCCAGCGTGTCGATATTGTGTGTCAAAAGCAGGGTCTGCTGACCCATTCGCGCTGCGGCCATTGCGGCCTCAGTGCCTGCGTGACCCCCGCCAATGATGATGACGTCAAAAGGATCCTGATAAAACATGGTGGTCTGCCTCGCGTAAAGCGGTATGAAAATGGATTGAAGCCCGGGCCGTGGATTCTACTCAACTTTAGTCTTTCGAGAAAGCATTGGGATCCTGGGCTATTAAAAAGAAGATCTTTTTATTTAGAGATCTGTTCTATTGTGATCTCTTATTAGGATCGCGAACCCATGTGGATAAGTCCGATCTCATAAAGAAGATCATGCAGTTAGAAAGGATCGTTTGCTGTGAATGATCGGTGATCCTGGACCGTATAAGCTGGGATCAGATCGCGACTTTATACACAGGCCAAAAACGACGCTACGGTTGTTCTTTGGATAACTACGGGTTAATACGAGCTTTTACCCTGA
Organism: Enterobacter sp. JBIWA003; assembly: GCF_019968825.1. Lineage (NCBI taxonomy): Bacteria > Pseudomonadati > Pseudomonadota > Gammaproteobacteria > Enterobacterales > Enterobacteriaceae > Enterobacter > Enterobacter sp. JBIWA003. The sequence continues at coordinate 5,008,397 of NZ_CP074170.1, read as the reverse complement.
GTTATCCACATCTGTTCGCGCGATCTTTAATCGTTTTTGAGTAAATTTTTCCATTCCGCGAGCCAGATCTCGGCTGGATCCTCCGGAATGTCATGATCGAGGATATTGATCTTGAGTGTTTCACCCAGCTGTTTTGCTCCGCAGGAGGTCACAGCGGCTTCGACTTTCTCTATTGCCCCGCAAAAGGTGTCATATTCACGACTGCCGATCCCTACTGCGCCAAAACGGACGTTTGACAGATCGGGCTGCTGTTCCAGCAGTTCATCATATAAAGGTTGCAGGTTATCCGGCAGATCGCCCGCGCCGTACGTGGAGGTGATCAGCAGCCAGACCCCATAAGTCGGGAGATCTTCCAGCAACGGGCCGTGCAGGGTTTCCGTGGAAAAGCCCGCCTCTTCCAGCTTTTCAGCCAGATGTTCCGCTACGTATTCTGCACCACCCAGGGTGCTGCCGCTGATAAGGGTAATGTCCGCCATTGATCGCTCGCCCAGATAAAGAGACGGCCATTGTACGCTGTGAACGAGCTGGGATCTACCTGTGGAAAATGTGGGAATGGATTTGCCCGATCACGGGCGGATGGTACGCATGATCGGGTTTTGCAGGGAGATCAGGGTCTCGGTGGACTGAATTTCATCGATTGTTTGGATCTTGTTGATAAGTACCTGCTGGAGCGCGTCGATGGATCGGCACATGACTTTAATAAAGATGCTGTAGTGCCCGGTGGTGTAGTACGCCTCGGTGACTTCATCCAGCGCGTTCAGTTTCGCCAGGGCGGAAGGGTAGTCTTTGGCGCTTTTAAGAATGATGCCGATGAAGCAGCAGACGTCGTAACCCAGCTGCTTCGGGCTGACGTCAATGCGAGCACCGGTAATGATCCCTGCCTGCTTCATCTTCTCTACGCGAACGTGAATGGTTCCCGGGCTGACGCCAAACTGTTTCGCCAGTTCGGCGTAGGCGGTACGGGCATTGGCCATTAACGCCTCCAGAATGCCGCGGTCGAGATTGTCGATCTGATAATTTTCCATACCTTTTTCTTATGAAGATTAATGAATCACTCTATTCTAGCGCCTTATTTTATCGAATCAAAAGTGAAGGTGGCTTTTTGTTGATGGGTTATTGAATAAGGTGCCATTTCTGTTGCTTAATCAATATCAACAGGACGCAGGAGTATAAATAATGAAAACCGCTTACATCGCAAAACAACGCCAGATCAGTTTCGTAAAATCCCATTTTTCCCGCCAGCTGGAAGAGAAGCTTGGGCTGATTGAAGTCCAGGCGCCGATCCTCAGCCGCGTGGGTGACGGGACGCAGGATAACCTCTCTGGATGCGAAAAAGCGGTACAGGTGAAAGTGAAAACACTGCCAGATGCTCAGTTCGAAGTGGTTCATTCACTGGCGAAATGGAAGCGTCAGACCCTGGGACAACACGACTTCAGCGCGGGCGAAGGGCTCTACACGCACATGAAAGCCCTTCGCCCCGATGAAGACCGCCTTTCTCCGATTCATTCCGTTTATGTTGACCAGTGGGACTGGGAGCGCGTGATGGGTGATGGCGAGCGTCACATCGGCACGCTGAAATCCACCGTTGAGGCGATCTACGCCGGGATAAAAGCAACCGAAGCGGCCGTAAGCAAAGCGTTTGGTCTGGCACCGTTCCTGCCGGAATCGATCCACTTTGTGCACAGCCAGGAATTGCTGACCCGTTTCCCGGATCTGGATGCCAAAGGCCGCGAGCGCGCAATTGCTAAAGAGCTGGGTGCGGTGTTCCTGATTGGGATCGGCGGCAAGCTGTCTGACGGTAAGCGCCATGACGTTCGTGCGCCGGATTATGATGACTGGAGCACCACCGGTGAGGGTGAATTTGCCGGTCTGAACGGCGATATTCTGGTCTGGAACCCGGTACTGGAAGACGCATTCGAGCTTTCTTCTATGGGGATCCGCGTGGATGCTGACGCGCTGAAGCGCCAGCTGGCGGTGACCGGTGATGAAGATCGTCTCAAACTGGAGTGGCACCAGGCGCTGCTGCGTGGGGAGATGCCGCAGACGATTGGCGGCGGTATCGGCCAGTCCCGTCTGACCATGCTGCTGCTTCAGTTGCCCCATATTGGTCAGGTTCAGTGTGGCGTCTGGCCGCAGCAGGTTCGCGAAAGCGTCGGCTCTCTTCTGTAATTAACGCTGCCAGCGTCTGAGCAGGCGGCTGCGCAACCCGGTATCAAAGCGCCAGATATGATCGAAGATGCGCATGATGCCGGGTTTTCCATGGGCGGACATCGCCACTGCATGAAAACGGTGCTGATGCACACGCTGTAATTCCTTCACTTTATTTATCACGTCATCCGGCAGCCGCTGGGCGATAAAATCGGAAATCACCACCGCGTCAGCGTCGTACCAGTCGCCGCCCTGCATCCGCTCAACGATGCTGCGAAAACAGCTGGCCAGATCGGTGCCGCCGCGAAAACGCTGGCTCAGGAAGCGGATTGCCTGCTCGATCCCCTGCTGGTTCGTCAGCTCATAGCCTACGACTTCGCTGGAGAACAGCATGATGAAGCAGCGACGGCGATCGGCGAGCGCCACGCGCATCAGCGCCAGACAGAATGCTTTTGCACACTGCTCGTTAAACCCACCCATCGAGCCGGACGTATCCACGCAAACGATGAAGGGTCCGTGCGGCTGTTCATCAAAATCCTGATGAACGACCGGCCGCTGGCTGATTTTCTCACGCCAGGCTTCGCCGTGCAGCCGGTAGGTGAGGAGCTGTTTTTCCACCAGCCGACGATAAAACTCATACTCCAGCTCGGTCATCCCCAGCGTGCTCAGCTCCGTGGGCAGCAGACGCAGAATATCATCGCTCTGCTGGAGCCCGTCGACCTGCTCCGGAACGGTGGCCGGTTCACGCACCAGGGCGCGGAAGGTTTCCATCGGGGCGTCTTTCTTTGGAACTGACTTCGCCTCCCTTGAGCGTCCCAGCTGTTCTGCAAGCTTCATCAACTCGGGCTGCTGCGTCAGAAAATCGCCGTATTTGACGATCAGCTGATAGTCCCCGCGCCGGAGCTGGCCGGCGCTCATATCCCAGAGACGCCCTGCCGCGTTCTCATTTTCCACCAGCACCTGCTCAAGCTGGCCGCTTAAGGTCATGCGTTCCTGAACTTCACTGAGCAGCTGTTCGCGCTCTTCATCCAGCAGCTGCTGGTTTAGCGTCGTGGCCTGCACCACCAGGCTGAGACGCCAGCGCTGTAAAAAGAGGGTGTGCAGTGCGGGAGTAAACGTGGCGTTGTCCGTGACCAGCCCCCGGGCCTGGCTGGCAAACGGGGAGTGGACCTTGTCGAGCAACGTCAGGGTCTGCGGAAGCTGGACGATAAACTGCGGCGTGGAGAGCCGCTGGCACTGCTGATAGCAGGCCACCTCTTCCGTTAACTCAGGCGGAACTTCGGTCTCCCTGAAGCGCTGACGCAAATTTTCGCGCCAGCGCGGAAGATCGTCCGTCATCGCCTTTTTGAGCTTCGGAAATTTTTCAAAGAAGGCTGCCAGCTGCGGCGAAGCCAGAAGGGTTATGACCACTTCTTCGATCAACCCTTCCTCGCTGACAGCCAGCATGACGTTAAGCGTATCCAGAGTTAGCATTGACGCGCCTGTTTAATCTGCGCGCTGACGTCCTGCAGGCTGGCTTCAATGCGACCTAACCAGTCGCTATGAATAAAGAGGCATTTTTGCTGCTCGCTAAAGCGGGTGTGCTGCTGGTGCCATTCGGTATCCAGCGCGTCCAGCTGCTGCTTAATCTCTTCGGGAACGCTGTCAGAGGCGGTTCCCGGAAGCGCGAGACGCGAGCCCTGCAGGCTGACGTCGCGGATCACCAGGTGCTGGCTGCTGTCGACTTCCATATTCAGCGGCTGCGCGAAACCGATGCCGTTGAGCTTTCCGCGGATCTCTCCGCCCTTATCCAGCCACTGCGCCAGCGCCTCGCGCTCAATCGTCACGTGCACCACCTGCATATCATGCAGCTTAAGCGGCTGCTGGAGCAGCAGGGTCAGCGTCGGGCTGGTGAGTTCGGCGGGTAATTCATAGTGCGGTTTGCGGGCGAACATCCCCCCCAGGCGATTCACTTTCAGCGCGGTTTTATCACTTTGCTGCTGCTGAAGCTGGATGCGCCGCTGGGCAATTGCCCCCAGTTGGTTGAGCATCGCCTGCTGTCCCCAGGCGTGTCCGGTCATCAAAACGTCAAGCTGCTGCTGCATCAGATTCATGCCTTCCGCGTCGTGCCAGAGGCAATCTTTCAGCAGGATCAGATCGATGGGGGCAACAGCATCGCGGCCGCTAAACAGGGCGCTGGCCTGCAGGAGGCGGATCGCTTTTTTCCAGCGGCGATCGGAGACATAGGGCGCAGAAGGAAGGTGATCAAGCTGCTGACGCAGCAGATAGATCAGCTCGAATACCGCGTCCGGCAATGTGATTTTGCCAATATCCTGCTGCCACTGATAATACTCTTCATCCGTCACCTGCAGCGAAGCGGATACCGGGTTTTCACTTTCATCCTGCTGGCTGATCAGCATGGAGCGGAAGTTGGATTTATCCTGTACTTTGTCCAGCCACAGGCGGATGAGCATACGGTCATACAGCGCTTCCAGGCTGCTGTCGGCTTCGGGCAGTTCGTTAGAGGCGGCCACCAGCAGGCGCATCGGGATTTTCTCTTCACTGGCGCCGTTACGGAACCGACGTTCATTTATCGCCGTGAGCAGGGTGTTCAGAATGGCCGGTCCCGCTTTCCAGATCTCATCAAGAAAGACAATTTCTGCCTCAGGCAGATACCCCGCCGTCAAACGTTCGTAGCGCCCTTCATCTTTCAGCGCCTGAATGGAAAGGGGGCCAAACACCTCTTCTGGGGTGGAAAAGCGGGTCATCAGGTATTCAAACGCGCGGGCGTTCTGAAAAGCAAACTTAAGCCTGCGGGCAATCAGGCTTTTGGCGATGCCCGGCGGCCCTAGCAGAAACACGCTTTCACCGCTCAGCGCCGCCAGCAAACAGAGGCGAATGGCGTGGCTACGCTCGAAAAGGCCTTTCTCCAGCGCGCTGCTGAGGCGGGAAATTCTTTCTGCTAATAAATGTGAGTGAGCCATAATAGTTTTGCATCCTTTCGCCGTCGTGGCGGCCAATTGAAGCGAGTATAGACGTTTCAGTCAGGGCTGGTAATAGACTGAAGTGCGGCGCAATTTTCTTTGCGCTACATTAATGCGGTTGCATTTAGGGGTACGATTTTGCATTGAATCGTGCATACTGTGCGCTTTTTGTGGGCCAAGGGACCAGGAACACATTTGTTATTCAAACGAAAAGACTAGTCTATGAGCACTGATAATAAGCAATCATTACCCGCAATAACGCTTGCGGCGATCGGGGTTGTCTACGGTGATATTGGCACCAGCCCGCTTTATACGCTTCGTGAATGTCTGTCCGGCCAGTTTGGCTTTGGTGTTGAGCGCGATGCCGTATTTGGCTTCCTGTCCCTCATCTTCTGGCTGCTGATCCTGGTGGTTTCTGTTAAATATCTCTCCTTCGTTATGCGCGCTGATAACGCGGGCGAAGGCGGTATCCTGACCCTGATGTCCCTTGCAGGGCGCAACACCTCCGCCAGAATGACCTCCGTGCTGGTGATTATCGGCCTGATTGGCGGCAGCTTCTTCTATGGCGAGGTGGTTATCACGCCCGCGATTTCGGTCCTCTCGGCGATAGAGGGGCTGGAGATCATCGCGCCACAGCTTGATACGTGGGTGGTCCCGCTGGCGATAATCGTGCTGACGCTGCTGTTTGTGATCCAGAAGCACGGTACCGGGCTGGTGGGTAAACTGTTTGCACCAATTATGCTGGCCTGGTTCCTGATCCTGGCCGCGCTTGGCTTGCGCAGCATTATTGCTAACCCGGAAGTGCTGCATGCGCTGAACCCCTACTGGGCCGTGCATTTCTTCCTCGAATACAAAGTGGTTTCCTTCGTAGCGCTGGGGGCGGTCGTGCTCTCCATTACCGGCGTTGAAGCGCTGTATGCTGACATGGGTCACTTCGGGAAACTGCCTATCCGCGTGGCCTGGTTTATTGTGGTGCTGCCGTCGCTGGTGCTGAACTACTTTGGCCAGGGCGCGCTGTTGCTCAAAAATCCGGAAGCGATAAAGAACCCGTTCTTCCTGCTGGCGCCTGACTGGGCGCTGGTGCCGATGCTGATCCTGGCGACGCTGGCGACCGTCATTGCCTCTCAGGCGGTGATTTCCGGCGTGTTTTCTCTGACGCGCCAGGCCGTGCGTCTGGGGTATCTCTCGCCGATGCGCATCATCCATACTTCAGAGATGGAGTCGGGCCAGATCTACATCCCGTTCGTTAACTGGCTGCTCTATTTCGCGGTTGTGATTGTTATCGTCAGCTTCGAGCATTCCAGCAACCTGGCGGCGGCGTACGGTATTGCAGTAACCGGTACGATGGTGCTGACATCGCTTCTCTCCACTACGGTGGCGTACCGAAACTGGCACTGGAATAAATTCCTCGTGGCGATGATTCTGGTGGGCTTCCTGTGTATTGACGTGCCGCTGTTCTCCGCGAACCTCGACAAGATTGTCTCCGGCGGCTGGCTGCCACTGACGCTGGGTCTGGTGATGTTCATCGTCATGACCACCTGGAAAAGCGAGCGTTTCCGCCTGCTGCGGCGCATGCATGAGCACGGGAATTCTCTGGAGGCGATGATCGCTTCGCTGGAGAAATCTCCGCCGGTCCGCGTGCCGGGCACTGCGGTGTATATGTCTCGCGCCCTGAACGTCATCCCGTTCGCGCTGATGCATAACCTCAAGCACAACAAAGTGCTGCACGAGCGTGTGATCCTGCTGACGCTGCGCACCGAAGATGCGCCTTACGTTCATAACGTGCGTCGCGTGCAAATCGAGCAGCTCTCTCCGACATTCTGGCGTGTGGTGGCGAGCTACGGCTGGCGTGAAACGCCAAACGTGGAAGAGGTGTTCCACCGCTGTGGTCTGGAAGGGCTGAGCTGCCGGATGATGGAGACGTCGTTCTTTATGTCTCACGAGTCGCTGATCATCGGCAAGCGCCCATGGTATTTGCGCCTGCGCGGCAAGCTGTACCTGATCCTGCAGCGTAACGCCCTGCGCGCGCCTGACCAGTTTGAGATCCCGCCTAACCGCGTGATAGAGCTGGGTACGCAGGTCGAGATTTAAGTCCTTTCGAAAATGCCGGGTGGCGCTTCGCTTACCCGGCCTACCCAACCCGTAGGCCCGCGCAAGCGAAGCGCCGCCGGGCAATATCTCCCATCAATATTTCACTTAGCGAAACGTTTCGACGTCGATCACAAATCTGTTACGTCACGGTGGTTTTCTGAACATTTCTGAGGCTACACTTCTTTTAGCGAAACGTTTCGCTAGTGGAGCAATAAAATGAAGAAAGGCACTGTACTCAACTCAGAAATCTCGTCGGTGATTTCCCGTCTTGGGCATACCGATACGCTGGTGGTTTGCGATGCAGGCTTACCGGTTCCGCGCAGCACAACCCGTATCGATATGGCGTTAACGCAGGGCGTACCTTCGTTTATGCAGGTACTGGACGTGGTGACCGCGGAGATGCAGATTGAGGCGGCTATTCTCGCGGCGGAAATCAAACAACATAATCCGCAGCTCCACGAAACGTTGCTCAGCCATCTTGAGCAGCTGCAACAACACCAGGGAAACACCATCGAAATTCGTTACACAACGCACGAACAATTCAAACAACAAACCGCAGACAGTCAGGCGGTGATTCGCAGCGGGGAGTGTTCCCCGTATGCGAATATCATTCTCTGTGCTGGCGTCACCTTCTGAGGCCATCATGGACGCATTACTGCAACTCAAAGGGATCGATAAGTCGTTCCCGGGCGTAAAAGCCCTCTCCGGCGCGGCGCTGAACGTTTACCCCGGGCGCGTGATGGCGCTGGTGGGCGAAAACGGCGCCGGCAAATCCACCATGATGAAAGTGCTGACCGGTATCTATCAACGCGATGCCGGTTCACTCCTCTGGCTGGGTAAAGAAACCACCTTCACTGGCCCGAAATCTTCTCAGGAAGCGGGTATCGGCATTATTCACCAGGAGCTGAACCTGATCCCGCAGCTCACCATTGCGGAGAACATCTTCCTCGGCCGTGAATTCGTGAACCGCTTCGGCAAGATCGACTGGAAAACCATGTATGCCGAAGCCGACAAGCTGCTGGCGAAGCTGAACCTGCGCTTTAAGAGCGACCGGCTGGTCGGCGATCTCTCCATCGGCGATCAGCAGATGGTGGAAATCGCGAAGGTGCTGAGCTTTGAGTCGAAGGTCATCATTATGGATGAACCGACCGACGCCCTGACCGATACCGAAACCGAATCCCTGTTCCGCGTTATCCGCGAGCTGAAATCGCAGGGGCGCGGGATTGTCTATATTTCTCACCGCATGAAAGAGATCTTTGAAATCTGCGATGACGTCACCGTCTTCCGCGACGGGCAGTTTATTGCCGAGCGCGAAGTAGCCACGCTGACCGAAGATACGCTCATCGAAATGATGGTGGGACGTAAGCTGGAAGATCAGTATCCGCATCTGGATAAAGCGCCGGGTGAGATCCGCCTGAAGGTGGACAACCTCTGCGGTCCGGGTGTGAACGACGTCACCTTTACCCTGCGCCAGGGCGAGATCCTGGGTGTGGCGGGACTGATGGGCGCGGGACGTACCGAGCTGATGAAAGTGTTGTACGGCGCACTGCCGCGCACCAGCGGTTATGTCACCCTCGACGGCCATGAAGTGGTCACCCGCTCCCCGCAGGATGGTCTGGCGAACGGCATCGTCTATATCTCCGAAGACCGCAAACGCGACGGCTTAGTGCTGGGCATGTCGGTAAAAGAGAACATGTCCCTGACTGCGCTGCGCTATTTCAGCCACAGCGGCGGCAGCCTGAAGCATAAAGATGAACAGCAAGCGGTCAGCGATTTCATCCGTCTCTTTAACGTTAAAACCCCGTCGATGGAGCAGGCGATTGGCCTGTTGTCCGGCGGGAATCAGCAGAAAGTGGCGATTGCGCGCGGGCTGATGACGCGCCCGAAAGTGTTGATCCTCGACGAACCAACCCGCGGCGTGGACGTGGGGGCGAAAAAAGAGATCTATCAGCTGATTAACCAGTTCAAGGCCGACGGTCTGAGCATCATTCTGGTCTCTTCCGAGATGCCAGAAGTATTAGGCATGAGCGATCGTATTATCGTCATGCATGAAGGGCATCTCGGCGGTGAATTCACTCGCGAGCAGGCCACCCAGGAAGTTCTGATGGCTGCCGCTGTGGGCAAGCTTAATCGCGTGAATCAGGAGTAAGAAGATGACAACCCAGGCTGTTTCTGGTCGCCGCTATTTCACAAAGGCGTGGCTGATGGAGCAAAAATCGCTGATTGCCCTGCTGGTGCTGATCGCGATTGTGTCGACCATGAGCCCGAATTTCTTCACCGTAAATAACTTGTTCAACATTCTGCAGCAGACGTCGGTGAATGCCATTATGGCGGTCGGCATGACGCTGGTGATTTTGACCTCAGGGATCGATCTGTCCGTCGGTTCCCTGCTGGCCCTCACCGGCGCGATCGCCGCTTCGCTTGTCGGGATTGAAGTTAACGCGCTGGTGGCCGTGGCCGCGGCCCTGGCGGCAGGCGCGGCGATTGGCGCCGTCACCGGCGTGATTGTGGCAAAAGGCCGCGTTCAGGCGTTCATCGCGACGCTGGTGATGATGCTGCTGCTGCGCGGGGTGACCATGGTTTATACCAACGGCAGCCCGGTCAATACCGGCTTCACCGATAACGCCGATCTGTTTGGCTGGTTCGGTATCGGTCGCCCGCTGGGCGTCCCGACCCCGGTCTGGATCATGGCTATCGTCTTCCTGGCGGCGTGGTACATGCTGCACCATACCCGTCTGGGTCGTTACATCTATGCGCTGGGCGGTAACGAAGCGGCAACGCGCCTGTCCGGGATTAGCGTTAATAAAGTCAAAGTCATCGTGTATTCCCTGTGCGGTCTGCTGGCGTCACTGGCGGGCATCATCGAAGTGGCGCGCCTCTCTTCCGCGCAGCCGACGGCGGGTACGGGGTATGAGCTGGATGCTATTGCAGCAGTGGTTCTGGGCGGTACGAGTCTGGCGGGCGGTAAAGGTCGCATTGTTGGGACATTGATCGGCGCACTGATTCTCGGTTTCCTGAATAATGGTTTGAATTTGTTAGGTGTTTCCTCCTATTACCAGATGATCGTTAAGGCAGTGGTGATTTTGCTGGCGGTACTGGTAGACAACAAAAAACAGTAACTGACGACACTACAGGACATCTTAGATATGAACATGAAAAAACTGGCTACCCTGGTTTCCGCTGTCGCGCTGAGCGCAACCGTAAGTGCTAACGCCATGGCGAAAGATACCATCGCGCTGGTTGTCTCTACGCTGAACAACCCGTTCTTCGTCTCCCTGAAGGACGGTGCGCAGAAAGAAGCGGATAAACTGGGCTATAACCTGGTGGTACTGGATTCACAGAACAACCCGGCGAAAGAGCTGGCTAACGTTCAGGACTTAACCGTTCGTGGCACCAAGATTCTGCTGATCAACCCAACCGATTCTGATGCCGTAGGCAACGCCGTGAAGATGGCAAACCAGGCAAAAATTCCGGTGATCACCCTGGACCGTCAGGCAACCAAAGGCGACGTGGTGAGCCATATCGCGTCTGACAACGTGCTGGGCGGCAAAATCGCGGGTGACTACATTGCGAAGAAAGCAGGCGAAGGCGCGAAAGTTATCGAACTGCAGGGGATTGCCGGTACGTCTGCCGCCCGCGAGCGTGGCGAAGGCTTCCAGCAGGCGGTTGCAGCGCATAAATTCAACGTACTGGCCAGTCAGCCTGCGGACTTCGACCGTACTAAAGGTCTGAACGTCATGCAGAACCTGCTGACCGCACATCCTGACGTACAGGCGGTCTTCGCGCAGAACGACGAAATGGCGCTGGGCGCGCTGCGTGCCCTGCAGACTGCAGGTAAATCTGATGTGATGGTTGTCGGATTTGACGGCACGCCGGATGGTGAAAAAGCAGTAAACGATGGCAAACTGGCTGCGACCATCGCTCAGCTGCCTGAGCAGATTGGCGCCACTGGCGTTGAAACTGCCGACAAAGTGCTGAAGGGCGAAAAAGTTCAGGCTAAATACCCTGTTGACCTGAAACTGGTTATCAAGCAGTAAAAGGCGAATCAGGTCGTCACTGGCGGCCTGAGGGACACCAATAAAGAAAAGTGTGGCATACGCCACCGGGTAACACCGGTGGCGCTCTCAGATGGACAACCCAACCATGAAAACCGCAGGCAACCTCGTCGTCCTTGGCAGTATCAATGCCGATCACATTCTTAACCTTGAATCGTTCCCTGCACCGGGCGAAACCGTCACGGGTAGCCAGTATCAGGTCGCTTTTGGCGGTAAAGGGGCAAACCAGGCCGTTGCCGCTGGCCGCAGCGGAGCGAATATTGCGTTTATCGCCTGCACGGGCGATGACGATACCGGTGAGCGCGTACGCAAGCAGCTGGCAAGCGACAACATTGATATCGCACCGGTCAGCGTTGTTGCAGGAGAGTCTACCGGCGTGGCGTTGATTTTCGTCAACGCAGAAGGTGAGAATGTTATCGGTATTCATGCTGGCGCTAACGCAGCGCTGACGACGGAGCGCGTAGAAGCGCAACGTGCAATCATCGCCGGAGCGGAAGCCCTGCTCATGCAGCTGGAGTCACCGGTTGAAAGCGTGCTTGCCGCGGCGAACATTGCGCATGAAAATCATACCACTGTCGTACTTAATCCGGCCCCTGCCCGTGTATTATCTGACGAGCTGCTGGCGCTGGTGGACATCATCACGCCGAACGAAACCGAAGCCGAAAAGCTGACGGGCATTCGCGTTGAAAACGATGATGATGCCGCGCGAGCCGCGCGTGCGTTGCACGACAAAGGCATCGGAACGGTGATCATCACCCTGGGCAGCCGTGGGGTATGGGCAAGCGTAAACGGTGAAGGCCGTCGCGTGCCGGGCTTTAAGGTGAAGGCGATTGATACCATTGCAGCGGGAGATACCTTCAATGGTGCACTGGTGACCGCGCTGCTGGAAGGCAAGAGTATGGATGATGCGATCCGCTTCGCGCATGCGGCTGCCGCGATTGCGGTGACGCGCAAGGGCGCTCAGCCTTCCGTTCCGTGGCGTAAAGAGATCGATGAATTCTTAAGTCAGCAGGGGTAACGCTTGGCCACAATGAAAGATGTCGCTCGCCTGGCGGGCGTTTCTACCTCGACGGTGTCTCACGTCATTAATAACGATCGCTTCGTCAGCGAGGCTATTCGGGAAAAAGTCGAAGCGGCAGTAAAAGATCTCAACTATGCGCCGTCTGCGCTGGCGCGCAGCCTTAAGCTCAACCAGACGCGTACGATCGGTATGCTGATCACTGCCAGTACCAATCCCTTTTATTCTGAGCTGGTTCGCGGCGTGGAGCGCAGCTGCTTCGAGCGTGGCTACAGCCTGGTGCTGTGCAATACCGAAGGGGACGAGCAGCGCATGAACCGTAACCTGGAAACGCTGATGCAAAAACGCGTCGACGGGCTACTGCTGCTGTGTACCGAAACGCACCAGCCCTCGAAAGAGATTATCCAGCGCTACCCCTCCATTCCCACGGTGATGATGGACTGGGCGCCGTTCGACGGCACCAGCGATCTTATTCAGGATAACTCTCTGCTGGGGGGCGATATGGCCACCCAGTATCTGATCGATAAAGGCTATACCCGCATCGCCTGTATTACCGGTCCGCTGGACAAAACCCCGGCGCGTTTGAGACTGGAAGGGTATCTCGCCGCGATGGCGCGGGCGGGCCTTTCCGTGCCGGAAGGGTACCGTATTACCGGTGATTTTGAGTTTCACGGTGGTTTTGAAGCGATGCAGACGCTGCTGGCGCAGCCGCAGCGTCCGCAGGCGGTGTTTATCGGCAACGACGCCATGGCGTTTGGCGCCTATCAGGCGTTATATCAGGCCGGTTTGCGTGTTCCCGACGATATGGCGGTAATCGGCTACGATGATATTGAGCTGGCCAGCTATATGACGCCGCCGCTCACCACCATCCATCAGCCAAAAGATGAGCTGGGCGAGCTGGCCATCGATGTGTTGATCCACCGAATGGCTCAGCCCACGCTGCAGCAGCAACGCCTGCAGCTTACTCCTGTTCTGATGGAACGGGGTTCGGTTTAGCTTTCGCCTTATGGCGTTCTTTTATCAGGTTACGGCCATCTTTCGGTTTTAACAGCATAAAGACCAGCGCTGAAACGACGGTGAGTGCGCCCATGGTAATAAAAGTATAGTGGAACTGCTCGACGGTGTTCGCGCTGTCGAAACCTTCATAAAACCGCAGTACCGCCGCGCTCACGGCCACCCCTAAACTGATCGACAGCTGCTGGGTGACTGCCAGCACGCTGTTGCCGCTACTGGCGTTCTCGTCGGTCAGATCCGCAAGGGTGATGGTGTTCATTGATGTGAACTGCGTCGACATCGCCATGCCCAGCACAAACAGCGGCAGGATCAGCATCCAGACAGGAAGCGAGGCGGACTGCAGCGAGAACTGCGCAATCATCAGACCGATAAAGACCGTCACGCCAACCAGCGTCTTGCGATAGCCAAACCAGCGTAGCACCTGCGTCACGGTCGATTTTGCCAGAATCGAGCCCATCGCCGTAGGGGCCATCATGCAGCCGGCAATCAGGGCCGGATAGCCGAAACCGACCTGCAGCATCAGTGGCATCAGGAAAGGTACGCAGCCGGTTCCCAGACGCGAGGCAATGTTTCCCGCGATCCCGACGGAAAAGGTTCGGGTGTTGAAGAGCCCAAGAGAGATTAACGGCGTCGGGTGACGGCGCGCGTGACGTATATAAAGAAGGAACAGCAGAATCCCGGCGAGGATAACGGAGAGCGCCATCCACGTCGCGACGATCTTCTCGCCAAACAACTCCATCCCGCTGGAGAAGAGCACCAGGCTCAGGCCAAACAGGAAAAAGCCCCCCATGTCGAAACTGCGTCTTGGCGTGGTGAAGTTCGGCATATATTTGCGGGCATACAGCAGCCCCGCAACGCCAATCGGAATATTAATCAGGAAGATCCAGTGCCAGCTTGCCCAGGTGACAAACACGCCACCGAGTACCGGGCCAAGTATCGGGCCGACCAGTCCCGGCATGGTGACGAAGTTGAGCACGGGAAGCAGTTCGCTTCGAGGGTAGGCTCGTAATAAGGCAAGGCGTGCCACGGGCATCATCATCGCGCCGCCAATGCCCTGTAATACGCGGAAGATAACCAGCTCCGTTAAGGACGAGGAGAGCGCACAGGCCAGCGAACCGAGCGTAAAGAGTGTTACGGCCAGCATGAAAACTCTGCGGGTGGCCAGCCAGCCGCTAACCGGAATTAACATTGCGACCGTCAGGGTGTAGCTGATGATGGCGGACTGCATCGCCAGCGGGGAGCGGTTAAGGCTTTGCGCAATAGCGGGAAGCGCGGTGTTGAGGATGGTGGCATCCAGTGCCTGCATAAAAAACGCCATGGCTGCAATCCACGGCAATCCGGCCATGCTGCGCGCTTTTTTCTTTGTCATTTATTTACCTGCTGGTGGGTTGGCGCAGCCAGTAATGCCTGGCACGCACTCAGGGCTCGCTGCCCGTCGCTTTCCTGAATGGCATCCACTATCGCCTGATGCAATTCCAGTTTTACCACGTCGTTTTGTGTAATAGAGGTAAAGTAAGTGTGGTACACCGAATGGAATAATGAGGCAAACGAGGTGAGGAACGGATTGGCGCTCATCATATAGATATGTTCATGCCAGGCCATATCGACTTCAACCCAGCGTTCGCGGTTGAAGTGTTTTTTCAGAAACACCATCTCTTCCATCAATGCGTTAAGCTGCGCTTTTTGCTCTGCCGTGCCAAGCGTGGCGGCAAGCAGACATGCCTGAGGTTCAAGACTGTTGCGCATCACCAGAAAGTGATCGACAACCTGATGAAAGTTATCTTCCGTCATCCACCAGGAGAGCAGCTCCTGATCGAGAAAATTCCAGTTACTCTGTGGCATCACGCGTGTGCCAATACGCGGGCGTGGAAGCACCATACCTTTTGCCGTCAGGGTTTTCACCGCCTCGCGAACCGCGGTACGGCTCACCCCAAACTGCTCACCCAGCTCCATTTCACCCGGCAGGATGCTACCCGGGGCATATTTACCCGCTAAAATTCGCTGCGCCAGCTTTTCTGCCAGCACATACGACAGGTTTTTTTGGGCGGCCAGCTGTTGTGCGCTTAATGGCATCGCTTTTATTCCTTAAAGATTCATGCTGATAATTATGCCACCTCGAATGTGATTGTGGTTGCAGATACATCAAATAGAACAATTTGTAGCTTGATTTCACCGCTGCTGGTGAAAAAAAACACGGATAGAAACTTTTTTTAAATTTCCTCTTGTCACGCCGGAATAACTCCCTATAATGCGCCTCCACTGACACGGAACAACGGCACACACGCCGCCGGGTCAGCAGAGAAAAGCGAAAATAAACGCTTGACTCTGAAGCGGGAAAGCGTAATATGCACACCCCGCGCCGCAGCGAAAACGAAGCGGCACTGCTCTTTAACAATTTATCAGACAATCTGTGTGGGCACTCAAAGTGACATGGATTCTTAATGTCTTCGGACAATAAATGAATACCAAGTCTCTGAGTGAACATGCGTAATTCATTACGAAGTTTAATTCACGAGCATCAAACTTAAATTGAAGAGTTTGATCATGGCTCAGATTGAACGCTGGCGGCAGGCCTAACACATGCAAGTCGAGCGGCAGCGGAAAGTAGCTTGCTACTTTGCCGGCGAGCGGCGGACGGGTGAGTAATGTCTGGGAAACTGCCTGATGGAGGGGGATAACTACTGGAAACGGTAGCTAATACCGCATAACGTCGCAAGACCAAAGAGGGGGACCTTCGGGCCTCTTGCCATCAGATGTGCCCAGATGGGATTAGCTAGTAGGTGGGGTAACGGCTCACCTAGGCGACGATCCCTAGCTGGTCTGAGAGGATGACCAGCCACACTGGAACTGAGACACGGTCCAGACTCCTACGGGAGGCAGCAGTGGGGAATATTGCACAATGGGCGCAAGCCTGATGCAGCCATGCCGCGTGTATGAAGAAGGCCTTCGGGTTGTAAAGTACTTTCAGCGGGGAGGAAGGCGGTGAGGTTAATAACCTCATCGATTGACGTTACCCGCAGAAGAAGCACCGGCTAACTCCGTGCCAGCAGCCGCGGTAATACGGAGGGTGCAAGCGTTAATCGGAATTACTGGGCGTAAAGCGCACGCAGGCGGTCTGTCAAGTCGGATGTGAAATCCCCGGGCTCAACCTGGGAACTGCATTCGAAACTGGCAGGCTAGAGTCTTGTAGAGGGGGGTAGAATTCCAGGTGTAGCGGTGAAATGCGTAGAGATCTGGAGGAATACCGGTGGCGAAGGCGGCCCCCTGGACAAAGACTGACGCTCAGGTGCGAAAGCGTGGGGAGCAAACAGGATTAGATACCCTGGTAGTCCACGCCGTAAACGATGTCGACTTGGAGGTTGTGCCCTTGAGGCGTGGCTTCCGGAGCTAACGCGTTAAGTCGACCGCCTGGGGAGTACGGCCGCAAGGTTAAAACTCAAATGAATTGACGGGGGCCCGCACAAGCGGTGGAGCATGTGGTTTAATTCGATGCAACGCGAAGAACCTTACCTACTCTTGACATCCAGAGAACTTTCCAGAGATGGATTGGTGCCTTCGGGAACTCTGAGACAGGTGCTGCATGGCTGTCGTCAGCTCGTGTTGTGAAATGTTGGGTTAAGTCCCGCAACGAGCGCAACCCTTATCCTTTGTTGCCAGCGGTCCGGCCGGGAACTCAAAGGAGACTGCCAGTGATAAACTGGAGGAAGGTGGGGATGACGTCAAGTCATCATGGCCCTTACGAGTAGGGCTACACACGTGCTACAATGGCGCATACAAAGAGAAGCGACCTCGCGAGAGCAAGCGGACCTCATAAAGTGCGTCGTAGTCCGGATTGGAGTCTGCAACTCGACTCCATGAAGTCGGAATCGCTAGTAATCGTAGATCAGAATGCTACGGTGAATACGTTCCCGGGCCTTGTACACACCGCCCGTCACACCATGGGAGTGGGTTGCAAAAGAAGTAGGTAGCTTAACCTTCGGGAGGGCGCTTACCACTTTGTGATTCATGACTGGGGTGAAGTCGTAACAAGGTAACCGTAGGGGAACCTGCGGTTGGATCACCTCCTTACCTTAAAGAACCTGCCTTTGCAGTGCTCACACAGATTGTCTGATGAAAAGTAAATAGCAAGGCGTCTTGCGATTGAGACTTCACGTCCCCTTCGTCTAGAGGCCCAGGACACCGCCCTTTCACGGCGGTAACAGGGGTTCGAATCCCCTAGGGGACGCCACTTGCTGGTTCGTGAGTGAAAGTCACCTGCCGTCATATCTCAAAACTGACTTGCGAGTCACGTTTGAGATATTTGCTCTTTAAAAATCTGGATCAAGCTGAAAATTGAAACGACACATCTTTAAGGTGTGTTCGAGTCTCTCAAATTTTCGCAATCAGAAGATGAAACATCTTCGGGTTGTGAGGTTAAGCGACTAAGCGTACACGGTGGATGCCCTGGCAGTCAGAGGCGATGAAGGACGTGCTAATCTGCGAAAAGCGCCGGCGAGGTGATATGAACCTTTGACCCGGCGATGTCCGAATGGGGAAACCCAGTGCAATTCGTTGCACTATCGTTAACTGAATACATAGGTTAACGAGGCGAACCGGGGGAACTGAAACATCTAAGTACCCCGAGGAAAAGAAATCAACCGAGATTCCCCCAGTAGCGGCGAGCGAACGGGGAGCAGCCCAGAGTCTGAATCAGCTTGTGTGTTAGTGGAAGCGTCTGGAAAGTCGCACGGTACAGGGTGACAGTCCCGTACACGAAAACACACAGGTTGTGAACTCGAAGAGTAGGGCGGGACACGTGGTATCCTGTCTGAATATGGGGGGACCATCCTCCAAGGCTAAATACTCCTGACTGACCGATAGTGAACCAGTACCGTGAGGGAAAGGCGAAAAGAACCCCGGCGAGGGGAGTGAAAAAGAACCTGAAACCGTGTACGTACAAGCAGTGGGAGCACCCTTGTGGTGTGACTGCGTACCTTTTGTATAATGGGTCAGCGACTTATATTCTGTAGCAAGGTTAACCGTATAGGGGAGCCGAAGGGAAACCGAGTCTTAACTGGGCGTTAAGTTGCAGGGTATAGACCCGAAACCCGGTGATCTAGCCATGGGCAGGTTGAAGGTTGGGTAACACTAACTGGAGGACCGAACCGACTAATGTTGAAAAATTAGCGGATGACTTGTGGCTGGGGGTGAAAGGCCAATCAAACCGGGAGATAGCTGGTTCTCCCCGAAAGCTATTTAGGTAGCGCCTCGTGAACTCATCTTCGGGGGTAGAGCACTGTTTCGGCTAGGGGGCCATCCCGGCTTACCAACCCGATGCAAACTACGAATACCGAAGAATGTTATCACGGGAGACACACGGCGGGTGCTAACGTCCGTCGTGAAGAGGGAAACAACCCAGACCGCCAGCTAAGGTCCCAAAGTCATGGTTAAGTGGGAAACGATGTGGGAAGGCACAGACAGCCAGGATGTTGGCTTAGAAGCAGCCATCATTTAAAGAAAGCGTAATAGCTCACTGGTCGAGTCGGCCTGCGCGGAAGATGTAACGGGGCTAAACCATGCACCGAAGCTGCGGCAGCGACACTATGTGTTGTTGGGTAGGGGAGCGTTCTGTAAGCCGTTGAAGGTGTGCTGTGAGGCATGCTGGAGGTATCAGAAGTGCGAATGCTGACATAAGTAACGATAAAGCGGGTGAAAAGCCCGCTCGCCGGAAGACCAAGGGTTCCTGTCCAACGTTAATCGGGGCAGGGTGAGTCGACCCCTAAGGCGAGGCCGAAAGGCGTAGTCGATGGGAAACAGGTTAATATTCCTGTACTTGGTGTTACTGCGAAGGGGGGACGGAGAAGGCTATGTTAGCCGGGCGACGGTTGTCCCGGTTTAAGCATGTAGGCGGAGGTTCCAGGTAAATCCGGTACCTTTTAACGCTGAGGTGTGATGACGAGGCACTACGGTGCTGAAGTAACAAATGCCCTGCTTCCAGGAAAAGCCTCTAAGCATCAGGTAACATCAAATCGTACCCCAAACCGACACAGGTGGTCAGGTAGAGAATACCAAGGCGCTTGAGAGAACTCGGGTGAAGGAACTAGGCAAAATGGTGCCGTAACTTCGGGAGAAGGCACGCTGATATGTAGGTGAAGCCCCTGCGGGTGGAGCTGAAATCAGTCGAAGATACCAGCTGGCTGCAACTGTTTATTAAAAACACAGCACTGTGCAAACACGAAAGTGGACGTATACGGTGTGACGCCTGCCCGGTGCCGGAAGGTTAATTGATGGGGTTAGCGGCAACGCGAAGCTCTTGATCGAAGCCCCGGTAAACGGCGGCCGTAACTATAACGGTCCTAAGGTAGCGAAATTCCTTGTCGGGTAAGTTCCGACCTGCACGAATGGCGTAATGATGGCCAGGCTGTCTCCACCCGAGACTCAGTGAAATTGAACTCGCTGTGAAGATGCAGTGTACCCGCGGCAAGACGGAAAGACCCCGTGAACCTTTACTATAGCTTGACACTGAACACTGGTCCTTGATGTGTAGGATAGGTGGGAGGCTTTGAAGTGTGGACGCCAGTCTGCATGGAGCCGTCCTTGAAATACCACCCTTTAATGGCTGGTGTTCTAACGTAGACCCGTAATCCGGGTTGCGGACAGTGTCTGGTGGGTAGTTTGACTGGGGCGGTCTCCTCCCAAAGAGTAACGGAGGAGCACGAAGGTTAGCTAATCCTGGTCGGACATCAGGAGGTTAGTGCAATGGCATAAGCTAGCTTGACTGCGAGAGTGACGGCTCGAGCAGGTGCGAAAGCAGGTCATAGTGATCCGGTGGTTCTGAATGGAAGGGCCATCGCTCAACGGATAAAAGGTACTCCGGGGATAACAGGCTGATACCGCCCAAGAGTTCATATCGACGGCGGTGTTTGGCACCTCGATGTCGGCTCATCACATCCTGGGGCTGAAGTAGGTCCCAAGGGTATGGCTGTTCGCCATTTAAAGTGGTACGCGAGCTGGGTTTAGAACGTCGTGAGACAGTTCGGTCCCTATCTGCCGTGGGCGCTGGAGAATTGAGGGGGGCTGCTCCTAGTACGAGAGGACCGGAGTGGACGCATCACTGGTGTTCGGGTTGTCATGCCAATGGCACTGCCCGGTAGCTAAATGCGGAAAAGATAAGTGCTGAAAGCATCTAAGCACGAAACTTGCCCCGAGATGAGTTCTCCCTGAGACTTTAAGTCTCCTGAAGGAACGTTGAAGACGACGACGTTGATAGGTCGGGTGTGTAAGCGCAGCGATGCGTTGAGCTAACCGATACTAATGAACCGTGAGGCTTAACCTTACAACGCCGAAGCTGTTTTGGCGAAGAGACGAACAATCAAATTTCAGCCTGATACAGATGAACAGAATTTGCCTGGCGGCTTTAGCGCGGTGGTCCCACCTGACCCCATGCCGAACTCAGAAGTGAAACGCCGTAGCGCCGATGGTAGTGTGGGGTCTCCCCATGTGAGAGTAGGGAACTGCCAGGCATCAAACAAGTGAAGAGGCCATCCGAAAGGATGGCCTTTTTGCGTTTATACGCCAAAAAAACGGCAGGCCGGGTAAGGCAAAGGCGCCACCCGGCACGTCAGACCGCACTCCACGTCACAATAAAACCCGCAATCCCATCCACATCATTTAAGTCCAGCACCGGAACCTCAAGCGGCAATACCACATCACTGGCCACCGCAATCACATGCTCATCCAGCGTTAACTCGCTGAAATCATGTCCGGCATCGCTTCTGAACAGCAGGATCTTAGGTACTGCCTCATGCTTAAATCCCTCAATCAGCACCAGATCCAGGGTGGAATGATCCATCCGACTGACCAGATAAGCGAGATCCAGCGGGGCCTCATCCGACGTTTCTGTCATTAACGCCCAGCGCTGAGGACTTGCTACCATCGTTTGTGCTGCTCCGGCCTTACGCAGCTCATAGCTGTCTTTTCCTGGCGTATCGATATCCATGTTGTGATGACTATGCTTAATCAATCCCGGACGAAGGCCTCTGGCACACAGCGCGGGTATCAGCTTTTTCAGCAGCGTGGTTTTCCCGGTCCCACTCCATGCGGAAATGGCTAAAAGAGGTATCATTTTTTCTCCTGCATCATCTGCAAATCTTCATGTGTATTCACGTTCACAAACGCTGATTTCACATCGCTAAAATCAACGGAATGGCCGCCAGACTCACGCATGAAGACCATCACCCTGCGCTCTCCCGCAGCCAGATAGCTCTGCAGAGCAGGCACTAGCGATCGATGCATCAACGCGATAGCAGGATGGTCACGCTCGCCGTCATGTACCCAAACCACAGGTGCTGTACCACGAAGCAGGAACAGACGCTCGACGAGATCGGAGGGAATAAACGGGTTATCGCAGGGACAGAAGATAAACCACTCTCCGTGCGACTGTTGCATGACCGAAAGCATACCGGCAAGCGGGCCCGGGTAATTCTCAAGGCTATCCTGATAAACGGCGTACCCGCTTTGCCGGTAAGTGTCGATATGCCTGTTCGCGCTGATGGCCATTGCCGTCACCTGGCCGGCGAGCGTATCGGCGACATGCTGCCACAAGGGTTTTCCATTAAGAAGCTGAAGCCCCTTATCTTTACCGCCCATTCGCGTTGCTCTGCCGCCTGCCAGAACGACCCCGATGATTTCCTGGCTAACATTCACGAATATCGCCTCTTTTATTGTGGGATTGACCCTGCTAACGTGTCACTCTAAATGAAAGGAGCACCACCATGAAATGTAAACGTCTGAATGAAGTTATTGAACTCCTCCAGCCCGCCTGGCAAAAAGAGCCAGAGCTAAATCTGATGCAATTTTTACAGAAACTGGCGAAAGAGTCAGGTTTTGACGGCGATCTGGCAGACCTTTCTGACGACATCCTGATCTACCACCTTAAAATGCGCGACTCCGCCAAAGATGCTGTTATTCCTGGTATTCAGAAAGATTATGAGGAAGATTTTAAGACCGCATTGCTGCGCGCCCGAGGCGTAATTAAAGAGTAAAAGCTTGTAAGCGGCGGCACCGAAATCGCCACAAGATGATATCCTGAATCATTCGTATAATTTCCGGATGATCGGATGAACGACCAGGCTTTTACTTTCCAGACATTACACCCGGACACCATTATGGATGCCCTGTTTGAACAGGGTATTCGGGTGGATTCCGGGCTAACACCGTTAAACAGCTACGAAAACCGCGTCTATCAATTTCAGGACGAGGATCGTCAGCGCTACGTCGTAAAATTCTATCGTCCTGAACGCTGGTCCGCTGAACAAATTCAGGAAGAGCATCAGTTTGCTCACGATCTGCTGGATGACGATGTCCCCGTTGCCGCGCCCCTGAAATTCAATAACCAAACGCTCCTCACGCACGAAGGGTATTACTACGCAGTATTCCCAAGCCTGGGTGGTCGTCAGTTTGAAGCGGATAATATCGATCAGATGGAGTGGGTTGCCCGCTATCTTGGGCGTATACACCAGACGGGACGCAAAAAAGCCTTTATTGCCCGCCCGACGATGGGGATTCAGGAATACCTTCTTGAACCGCGCGAACTATTCGAAACGTCTGCAATGATCCCCGCTGCGCTAAAGGATGATTTCCTCAACGCCACCGATAAGCTTATTGCTGCAGTGAAAACCGGCTGGCGCGATGATATTTCCGTCCTGCGCCTGCATGGCGATTGTCACGCCGGGAATATTCTCTGGCGTGATGGCCCGCTGTTTGTCGATCTCGATGATGCGCGTATGGGGCCAGCGGTTCAGGACCTGTGGATGCTGCTCAATGGCGACAAAGCCGAGCAACGCATGCAGCTTGAAACCATTATTGAAGCTTATGAAGAATTTAGCCCGTTTAATTCAGACGAAATTGCCCTGATTGAGCCTTTACGTGCGATGCGTTTTGTTTATTATCTCGCATGGTTAATCAGGCGTTGGGACGATCCGGCATTTCCTCGCAATTTCCCGTGGCTTACCGGAGAGGATTACTGGCGTAGCCAGATATCTACATTTACTGAGCAGGTTAAGGTTCTTCAGGAGCCCCCTCTGCAATTAACGCCGATGTATTAATTGGACACACCCAGGAGAGAGTTAATCATGAAAAAAATTTGGCTGGCGCTGGCAGGTATGATTCTGGCATTTAGCGCTTCTGCTGCGCAGTTTACCGACGGCAAACAGTTCATCACGCTGGACAAGCCGGTCGCTGGCGAGCCACAGGTTCTGGAGTTCTTCTCGTTCTATTGCCCACACTGCTATCAGTTCGAGCAAGTGCTGCATGTTTCTGACAACGTGAAGAAAAAGCTGCCGGAAGGCACCAAAATGACCAAGTACCACGTTGAGTTCCTGGGCCCATTGGGTAAAGACCTGACTCAGGCATGGGCGGTGGCGATGGCACTGGGCGTGGAAGATAAGATCACTTCGCCAATGTTTGAAGCCGTACAGAAAACCCAGACCGTTCAGACCACTGCGGATATCCGTAAAGTGTTCGTTGATGCGGGCGTGAAAGGTGAAGAGTACGATGCCGCATGGAACAGCTTCGTGGTGAAATCACTGGTTGCCCAGCAGGAAAAAGCGGCTGCTGATCTCCAGCTTCAGGGCGTTCCGGCGATGTTTGTTAACGGCAAATATCAGCTGAACATGCAGGGCATGGACACCAGCAGCATGGATATTTTCGTACAGCAGTATGCAGATACCGTGAAATACCTGGTTGAGAAGAAGTAATTTCGTTGATGTAAAAACGCCGGTCACTGACCGGCGTTTTTGTATGAAGATTTTATCTTGTCTATCTGTTCGCCTTTCTCTTTCCAGAGCGTATTAAGCCACTGCTGGAAACGACGTTTGAAGTTCTTATCGTTTACGTAATCACCGTGCAGTTCAGCGTCAATCGGAACCAGATCGACGTGCACGACAATGCGCGTCAGTTTGCCGCTGAGCATATCGAAGAACGGTGTCCTGTCGTTTTCCGGATAGCAGAGCGTGACGTTAAGAAGTTTATCGAACTGTGCTCCCAGTACGTTAAGCGCCATCGCAATCCCTGCCGCTTTTGGCGGCAACAGGTGCTGATAAGGAGAGCGAGTTTGCTGGCGCTTCTCTTCCGTAAACCGGGAACCTTCAACAAAGTTCACGATGGTCGTAGGATGTGCACGAAACTTTTCACAGGAACGGCGCGTGGTCTCCACATCCTTACCGCGACGTTCCGGATGACGAATCAAATAGCTGCGCGAATAGCGTTTCATAAACGGCATATCGAGCGCCCAGCAGGCCAGCCCGATAAAAGGCACCCAGGCGAGCTGCTGTTTCAGGAAGTATTTGTTCATCGGGATGTGTTTGCGAAAAAGCACGCATAACACCACGATGTCCGCCCAGCTGTGGTGATTGCAGATCAGCAGGTACCAGTTCTTTTTGTTGAGACTCTCGAGCCCTTTGACATCCCACTTCAGATGCGGGTTAAGGCACAACAGGATCGCCAGCCCTTCGCACCAGCAATACATCATGAAGTTACAAAATGCGGACACGGCTCGCCACACCACGGGTACGGGCAGCAGCAGTTTAATGATCCCGGCGAGAATGATCGGCACGGAACAGGCGATCGTCACCAGGATAGTTAAAATGATGCTTAGCAGTAATGTTATTGCAGCGAGCAATCTCGACATGATGAGCTTTTTCAAATAGTTAGCTGTAAGTGAGCGACCGGCTAGTCGACGCTGGGCGCTGATTTTACCAGAAAACAGACGAATGAATGGCGCTTTCACATGATGATTTGGCGGCTTTTACCCTGGCGCAGCAGATTTCTCTGGGGTTCTGCGCTAATCAAGGCTTATATCCACATAGACTAAATTGCCATCAGTTGACCATATAGATAAGATCTAACAACATAACAGCCTGATAATTAAGATTTAAATATTACCTCATATGTGTTTTTCGCGTCTGTTATTCATATGAAGTGAAAATATTCACAAACTTATCCACAGTTTTATTTTTGCGAGCGATCCTCACGATCGCAAAATCTTTTCCTGTATCTGGCGCTAATAACTGATGTTTTCATCCTTCTGTGGCATCCTTTACTCATAAATTGATTAAAGGCACGGACATTATGGTTCAGATCCCAGAAAACCCTCTTATTCTCGTCGATGGCTCTTCTTACCTGTATCGGGCATACCATGCGTTTCCTCCTCTGACCAATAGCGCAGGGGAACCTACCGGCGCAATGTACGGCGTGCTGAATATGCTGCGCAGCCTGATCCTGCAGTATCAGCCAACCCATGCGGCCGTCGTTTTTGATGCAAAAGGCAAAACGTTCCGCGACGAGTTGTTTGAACATTACAAATCCCACCGTCCGCCAATGCCTGACGATCTGCGTGCGCAGATAGAGCCGCTGCATGCCATGGTAAAAGCCATGGGGCTACCGCTGCTGGCCGTTTCTGGCGTTGAAGCCGATGACGTCATCGGTACGCTGGCGCGTGAAGCCGAAAAGATGGGGCGTCCCGTGCTGATCAGCACCGGTGATAAAGATATGGCACAGCTGGTGACGCCAGGGATCACCCTGATTAACACCATGACCAACACCATTCTGGGGCCTGAAGAGGTCGTCACTAAGTATGGCGTGCCGCCAGAGCTGATTATCGACTTCCTCGCGTTGATGGGCGACTCCTCGGATAACATCCCTGGTGTTCCTGGCGTCGGTGAGAAAACCGCGCAGGCGCTGCTTCAGGGGCTGGGCGGGCTGGATACGCTCTACGCCGAATCAGACAAAATCGCCGGGCTCTCCTTCCGTGGTGCAAAAACCATGGCCGGGAAGCTGGAAGAGAACAAAGAGGTGGCTTATCTCTCTTATAAGCTGGCAACCATCAAAACCGATGTCGAACTGGAGCTGGGCTGTGAGCAGCTGGAAGTGCAGCAGCCTTCTGCGGACGAGCTTCTAAGTCTGTTTAAGAAATACGAATTTAAGCGCTGGACCACTGACGTGGAAGCCGGCAAGTGGCTGCAGGCAAAAGGGGCGAAACCTGCTGCAAAGCCGAAGGAGACGATTGTCGTTGATGCAGAAGAGCAGGCGGAAGAAGAAGCCGTGGCGCTTTCCTTCGACAACTACGAAACCCTTCTTGAAGAGTCGCAGCTCATTGCGTGGATCGAAAAACTGAAAAAAGCGCCGGTCTTCGCCTTTGACACCGAAACGGACAGTCTCGATAACATTTCTGCCAATATGGTAGGCCTGTCATTTGCGACAGAGCCTGGTCATGCGGCCTATGTTCCCGTGGCGCACGATTACCTGGACGCGCCGGAACAGATCTCCCGTGAGCGCGTGCTTGAGCTGCTGAAGCCGATCCTGGAAGACGAAAAGGCGCTTAAGGTTGGGCAAAACCTCAAGTACGACCGCGGTATTCTGCAAAACTACGGCATTGAACTGCGCGGGATCGCCTTCGACACCATGCTCGAATCCTACATTCTGGACAGCGTCGCGGGCCGCCATGATATGGATTCCTTATCTGACCGCTGGCTTAAGCACAAAACGATCACCTTTGAAGAGATTGCCGGTAAAGGGAAAAATCAGCTCACCTTTAACCAGATTGCTCTCGAAGAGGCAGGACGCTACGCGGCGGAAGACGCTGACGTCACGCTGCAGCTGCACCTGAAGATGTGGCCAAAGCTGCAGAAGCACGAAGGTCCGCTGAATGTGTTCCAGCATATTGAGATGCCGCTGGTGCCCGTGCTGTCCCGCATTGAGCGCAACGGCGTGAAAATCGATCCAACGGTGCTGCATAACCACTCCGGGGAACTGGCGCAGCGTCTGACCGAGCTGGAGCAAAAAGCGCATGAGCTTGCAGGCGAGCCGTTTAACCTCTCTTCGCCGAAGCAGCTGCAAACCATTCTGTTTGAAAAGCAGGGCATCAAGCCGCTGAAGAAAACCCCTGGTGGTGCGCCTTCAACCTCTGAAGAGGTGCTGGAAGAGCTGGCGCTGGATTACCCGCTGCCAAAAGTGATTCTGGAGTACCGTGGTCTCGCGAAGCTGAAGTCTACCTACACTGATAAGCTCCCGCTGATGATTAACCCGAAAACGGGCCGCGTGCACACCTCATACCATCAGGCTGTCGCGGCGACCGGTCGTCTCTCGTCAACCGATCCCAACCTGCAGAACATCCCGGTACGTAACGAAGAGGGCCGCCGTATTCGCCAGGCTTTCATCGCACCAGAGGATTATCTGATTGTCTCGGCGGACTACTCGCAAATCGAACTGCGCATTATGGCGCACCTGTCCCGCGACAAAGGCCTGCTGAGCGCTTTTGCCGAAGGGAAGGATATCCACCGGGCGACTGCAGCCGAAGTCTTCGGTCTGCCGCTGGACAGCGTAACCAACGAACAGCGCCGCAGCGCTAAGGCGATCAACTTTGGGCTGATTTACGGCATGAGTGCATTTGGGCTTTCGCGCCAGCTCAACATTCCGCGTAAAGAGTCGCAGAAGTATATGGATCTCTACTTCGAGCGTTATCCGGGCGTGCTGGAATATATGGAACGTACCCGCGCGCAGGCGAAAGAGAAAGGCTACGTTGAAACCCTGGACGGCCGCCGTCTCTATTTACCGGACATCAAATCCAGCAACGCCGCGCGCCGTGCTGGCGCAGAGCGTGCCGCGATCAACGCCCCGATGCAGGGTACTGCGGCGGACATTATTAAGCGTGCAATGATCGCCGTTGATGCCTGGCTCGAGAAAGAGAAACCGCGCGTGAAAATGATCATGCAAGTACACGATGAACTGGTATTTGAAGTGCACAAGGACGACCTCGACGCCGTGTCGAAGAAGATCCACGAACTGATGGAAAGCAGCATGACGCTGGACGTGCCGTTGCTGGTGGAAGTGGGAAGTGGTGAAAACTGGGATCAGGCTCACTAACGGTTCTTCGCATAACGCGCTGTTTATGTAAGTTTGCAACATAAGAACGCGCGTTTTGTGACGATCATTAGAATTCCCTATGTAAAGAATGAAAAAAAACTACAAAAAGTGCTTTTTCTGCAGCACAAAAAGGGGTAGAGTTATCGGCGTAGGGTACAGAGGTAAGATGTTCTATCTTTCAGACCTTTTACTTCACGTAATCGGATTTGGCTGAATATTTTAGCCGCCCCAGTCAGTAATGACTGGGGCGTTTTTTATTGCGGCAAAGAAACTTTCGGGCAAAAAAAAGCGCGGCCATCGCCGCGCCCGGTATTACTCTTCTTCCGCTTCCGTCGCGGGTTCCAGCTCGTTAAACCAGGTGTCGAGCTTTTGACGCAGCTTGTCCACGCCCTGCTTTTTCAGCGAGGAGAACGGTTCAACCTGCACATCCCCGTTGAACGCCAGCACCGCTTCGCGAACCATATTCACCTGCGCTTTACGCGCGCCGCTTGCCAGCTTATCGGCTTTTGTCAGCAGTACCAGCACGGCGATATCGCTTGCCACCGCCCAGTCGATCATCTGCTGATCCAGATCTTTCAGGGGATGGCGAATATCCATCAGCACCACCAGACCTTTCAGGCACAGGCGTTTTTCCAGGTATTCACCCAGCGCACGCTGCCACTTGATTTTCATCTCTTCGGGTACCTGCGCGTAACCGTACCCCGGTAAGTCGACCAGGCGTTTGCCCTCTGCAACTTCAAACAGGTTGATCAGCTGGGTACGGCCAGGTGTTTTTGAGGTACGCGCCAGGTTCTTCTGATTGGTCAGCGTATTCAGGGCGCTGGATTTCCCCGCATTAGAGCGGCCAGCAAAGGCCACTTCAATACCGGTATCAGAGGGGAGGTGGCGAATATCGGGCGCACTGGTGACAAAATGCGTCTGTTGGTAGTTCCAGGTAGTCACGTGGTCGTCTCCAAAATCGTAATCTGAGGGGGATTATACCTGAATGCAGGCAAAAGGCTTTTCTGATTGCTATGCCCTGTAGACGAATGCCCCCACCGGTGTGAGAGATCGGCCAGTGATGCTATGGGAGATTTCAGAGAATTCGCAGGCGTTAAAAAACGCAAACTGTTTTAAATCATAAGCTTATTTTCGGGTAATTGTCTGAAAATCTCTTTTTATACCGTTTCGTTGCTTGTTAGTTTAACGGAACAAGGTAAAGTGTGCGTCAGGGCGAGGAAGCCAACAGGAAATCGACTTAAGGATTAGGGTCAGGAGCGCCAGGAGGCGAAGACGCAGGATTGTCAGGACGACCAGCGCCTGGAGGCGTTTTAACAGGAAATGGAACCGTATCACGGACGGTATTAGCCAAGGGATAAACAGGGTTTGTTGTTGGCAAACATGGAATGTCTGACCCGCTAAGGGTTGTGAGTCAGGAAAAAAGGCGACAGATTGCTCTGTCGCCTTTTTTCTTTGCTTGCTTTCTGCTAGATTTCGCCGCAATTCTATACTGAAGAAAACGACTTAAAGATAAAACATCATGAAAAAACCAACCTCCGCTGCGGGCGCGAAACGCCCTGCAAAAGCACGCCGCAAAACGCGCGAAGAACTGAACCAGGAAGCGCGCGACCGCAAACGCGACAAAAAACATCGCGGTCATGCTGCGGGTAGCCGTGCCAACGGTGGTGGTGCAGCGGGCGCTTCTGCAAAAGGCAAACAGCAGAAAGATCCTCGTATCGGCAGTAAAACTCCCATTCCACTGGGCGTGACAGACACCCCGGTCACTAAGCAGCACAAACCAAAGAGCGAGAAACCTATGCTTTCACCGCAGGCTGAGCTGGATTTGCTGGAGAACGATGAGCGCCTGGATGCGCTGCTGGAACGTCTTGAAGAGGGTGAAACCCTGACCGCTGAAGAGCAGTCATGGGTGGATGCCAAACTGGATCGCATCGACGAGCTGATGCAGAAGCTGGGTCTGTCTTATGATGATGAAGACGACGAAGAAGAAGACGAAAAGCAGGAAGATATGATGCGTCTTCTGAAGGGTGGAAACTAACATTTGCACCCGGCAGGCACGATAGTCCTGCTTATAACCCTTCCGGTTATATGTTATCTGGTGTGGTTATTCGTTAAACTACGGCGGTTGTCGCGGCGACAGAAGTGGCTGCGCACCCGAATGATGGCCCGCAATGGGGTCAGAACGGGCCGCCGTATACGAACGCGACACCAACGGAAGGAGTGAGCATGTCAGCACCAACTATCGACTGGGATTTGGCCCTAATCCAGAAATATAACTATTCCGGGCCGCGTTATACGTCATACCCCACCGCGCTGGAGTTCTCCGATGCCTTCGGCGAGGGGGATTTTCAGCAGGCTGTTGCGCGCTATCCTGAGCGTCCGCTGTCGCTCTACGTCCATATTCCGTTCTGCCACAAGCTTTGCTATTTCTGCGGCTGCAATAAAATCGTGACCCGCCAGCAGCATAAAGCCGACCAGTACCTTGACGCGCTCGAACAGGAAATTGTGCATCGCGCGCCGCTGTTCAAAGGCCGTCACGTCAGCCAGCTGCACTGGGGCGGCGGTACGCCAACCTATCTGAATAAAGCGCAAATCAGCCGCCTGATGACGCTTCTGCGCGATAATTTCAGTTTTAACGACGACGCAGAAATCTCGATCGAAGTCGATCCGCGTGAAATTGAGCTGGGTGTCCTCGATCACTTACGCGCCGAAGGCTTCAACCGCCTGAGCATGGGCGTGCAGGATTTCAATAAAGAGGTTCAGCGTCTGGTGAACCGCGAGCAGGACGAAGACTTTATCTTTGCCTTACTCAACCATGCGCGTGAAATTGGCTTCACCTCGACCAATATTGACCTGATTTATGGCCTGCCAAAGCAAACGCCGGAAAGCTTCGCCTTCACGCTGAAGCGCGTGGCCGAACTCAACCCGGACCGTCTGAGCGTCTTTAACTACGCGCATCTGCCGACGCTGTTTGCCGCCCAGCGTAAAATCAAAGATGCCGATCTGCCTTCTGCCCAGCAGAAGCTGGATATCCTGCAGGAAACCATCACCTCGCTGACCGACACCGGCTACCAGTTTATCGGCATGGATCACTTTGCCCGTCCGGACGACGAACTGGCGGTCGCTCAGCGCGAAGGGGTCCTGCACCGCAACTTCCAGGGCTACACGACCCAGGGCGATACCGATTTGCTGGGATTGGGCGTCTCCGCCATCAGCATGATCGGCGACTGCTACGCGCAAAACCAGAAAGAACTGAAGCTGTATTACCAGCAGGTTGATGAGACGGGTAACGCGCTGTGGCGCGGCATCGCATTAACGCGCGATGACTGTATCCGCCGCGATGTGATTAAGGCGCTTATCTGCAACTTCCGTCTCGATTTCAGCGACGTGGAAGCGCAGTGGGCGCTGAACTTCAGCGATTATTTCGCGGAAGACCTGAAGCTGCTGGCGCCGCTGGCGAAAGACGGGCTGGTGGATGTGTCGGAGAGCGCGATTGAGGTCACGCCAAAAGGGCGTCTGTTGATCCGCAATATCTGCATGTGCTTCGACGCGTATCTGCGTCAGAAAGCGCGTATGCAGCAGTTCTCGCGGGTGATTTAAACTGCAATGCCGGGTGGCGGCTTCGCCTTACCCGGCCTACAAAAGTGCGAAATGTAGGCCGGGAACGCGAAGCGCCACCCGGCTTTTCATCGCCAACTCGCTAGCTAAACAGCCCAACCAGCGCCGCGCACAGCACCGCCGCAACGGCGGTTTGTGGCGTGTGGCTTTCAGCGGCTCCGCTAGAGAGCATATTCACGAATGTTTCCAGCATGATGTTCACCCCCAATTTCCGGGCACGATCATACAAAACTCATCGGAACAGTAAAGCGCAAAATAACGGCAATTTGCGCTCAATTAATAACCTTTACACAAGCGCGGATATTACTCCATTCCCAGCTCTTTCAGCTTGCGCGTCAGGGTATTGCGTCCCCATCCCAACAGGCGAGCGGCTTCCTGCTTGTGGCCCTGCGTATGACGAAGCGCGGTAGTTAACAGCGTACGCTCCATCTCAGGCTGCGCTTCAGACAGCAGGTTTTGATGACCGGAACGCAGCGCGCGGTCGGCCCACTGCGCCAGCAGCGTTGCCCAGCTGTCCGGCAAAGCATGCCCGGTGCTGCTTTCAGGCGCGGTCGCTTCAAACAGCTCGGCCGGTAAATCCTGAATCAGCACTTCCTGCCCGGCGGCCATCACGGTTAACCAGCGGCAGGTGTTTTCCAGCTGACGCACGTTGCCCGGCCACGCCAGGCGCGTAAGGGCAGCATCGGTTTCCGGGTGAAGCTGCTTGGCCTCCACACCCAGCTCGCGGGCGGCTACCTGCAGGAAATGGCGCGCCAGGCGGGGAATATCTTCCCGGCGTTCACGCAGCGGCGGCAGATGAACGCGAATGACGTTCAGACGATGGAATAAATCCTCACGGAATTTGCCTTCCTGCACGCGCTGCTCCAGGTTCTGGTGGGTCGCGGCGATAATACGCACGTCCACCTTCACCGGCGCATAGCCGCCCACGCGGTAAAACTGTCCGTCCGCCAGCACGCGCAGCAGACGGGTCTGGACATCCAGCGGCATATCGCCGATCTCATCCAGGAACAGCGTGCCGCCGTCTGCCTGTTCGAAGCGCCCCTGGCGAATGGTATTTGCGCCGGTAAACGCCCCTTTTTCGTGCCCGAACAGCTCGGATTCAATCAAATCCTTCGGGATCGCCGCCATATTCAGGGCAATGAACGGTGCTTTTGCCCGGGGGCTGTGGCGATGCAGCGCATGCGCCACAAGCTCTTTACCGGTTCCCGATTCGCCGTTAATCAAGACGCTGATGGACGAGCGGGACAGACGGCCAATAATGCGAAAGACGTCCTGCATCGCCGGCGCTTCGCCGATGATGTCGGTGGTTGGCCCAAAATCGGGCGCGTGGCGCGGCTGCTGCTGCTCCTGATAATGGCTAATCGCGCGCTCGACCAGCGCCACCGCCTCGTCGATATCAAACGGTTTTGGCAGATAATCGAATGCCCCTTGCTGATAGGCGCTCACCGCGGCATCCAGATCGGAGTGTGCCGTCATTATGATGACCGGAAGCATAGGGTGGCGTTGTTTGATCTGCTTTAACAGCGCCAGCCCGTCCATGCCCGGCATGCGAATATCCGACAGCAGAACATCGGGCGTTTTGGTGGTGAGTGCGTCGAGCACTTCGCTGCCGCTCTCAAACGTCGTGCAGCTTAATCCCGCCCCCGTGAGCGCGCGTTCAAGCACCCAACGGATGGAGCTATCGTCATCGACTACCCAGACTATCCCTCGTTGCATAAACGTCACCTTTATTTTTTAATCGGCAGGAAAACCGAAAACTCGGTATGTCCCGGCCAACTGGTAAATTCAATTTTTCCAGAGTGTTGATCGATCAAACTGCGGGCAATGGATAAGCCCAGGCCGGTTCCGCCTTCGCGACCGCTGACCATCGGGTAGAACAGGGTGTCCTGAAGATGCGATGGAATGCCGGGCCCGTTATCCTCGACGTCGATTCGGGCCGCAAGCCGGTAGCGCACGCCGTGTAACGTGAGCTGGAAGGCGGTACGGGTGCGTAAAATAATCTCGCCCCCGTCAGGCCCCAGCGCCTGCAGGGCATTGCGCACAATGTTCAACAGGACCTGCTCAATCTGATCCGGGTCATGGGCCAGTTCCGGCAGGCTTGGGTCGTAATCACGTACCAGCGTGACGTTCTCTGGCAGCTCCATCGAGACGAGCTTCACCACCCGTTCAGCCACTTTATGGATGCTTTCTGTGACGTGCATTCCCGGCTGCTGTGGCCCGAGAAGGCGGTCAACCAGATTCCGCAGACGGTCCGCCTGCTCAATGATGACGTTGGTGTACTCCGCCAGCGCAGGGTCGGGCAGCGCCTTGGTCAGAAGCTGCGCCGCACCGCGTAATCCGCCCAGCGGGTTTTTGATTTCATGCGCCAGACCGCGCACCAGGTCTCGGGCGGCAATTTGCTGTGCATGCTGAAGCTGTTCCTGGCTCAGTCGGCGCTGATTATCCATCGGCGCCATTTCCAGCAGGATCAGGCCTTCGGGAAGACGTTGCGCGGTCAGCGACAGAATGTGCGAACGCCCGTCGATCACCAGCGTCACTTCGTTATCGGTGAAACCCTGGCCTGCCTGTAAACTTTCCTGCATCAGGCCAATATTCAGCGAAAAATAGCTCAGGAGTTCCGGAAGTGGGGTGCCGAACAGTTTACGTGCGCTTTGGGCGAGCAGCTGCTGTGCCGCCGGGTTGGCGTAATGAACGGCCAGCTCGTCATCGACCAGCAAAATGCTGTTAATCAAAGAATTGAGGATCTGCCCAGCATCGGGCAGCGTGCCAGTTGCCATTCAGCAGTCTCCTGGAGTCATTTGCACTAATTTAGTGCAGTATAGCGTTTTCGGCGTCAAAAGCGCGTGAGATCAGATTGTTGGTGGAGAAAAAAGCCCATCCGGAGATGGGCTAAAAGTTTCCACGGCAACTACTCCCGGCGCTTGTCACGCCGGGTAAAACAACTTAATTAAACGCTGTAGTACAGTTCGAACTCAACCGGATGCGGAGTCATACGCACGCGGTCGTTCTCTTCAGTGCGCAGCGCGATGTAAGCATCGATAGCGTCGTCAGTGAATACGCCACCTGCAGTCAGGAACTCGCGGTCTGCGTCCAGCGCCTGCAGGGCTTCTTCCAGAGAGCCAGCAACCTGTGGGATCTCTTTCGCTTCTTCTGGCGGCAGGTCGTACAGGTTTTTGTCCATCGCTTCGCCCGGGTGGATCTTGTTCTTGATACCGTCCAGACCGGCCATCAGCAGTGCTGCGAAGCACAGGTATGGGTTAGCCGCTGGATCCGGGAAGCGCACTTCGATACGACGCGCTTTAGGAGACGCCACCACCGGGATACGGATAGAAGCAGAACGGTTACGCGCAGAGTAGGCCAGCATCACTGGCGCTTCGTAGCCCGGGACCAGACGCTTGTAGGAGTTGGTGGTTGGGTTCGCCAGGGCGTTGATCGCTTTAGCGTGTTTGATTACGCCGCCAATGTAATACAGCGCCTGCTCGGACAGACCGGCATATTTGTCGCCAGAGAACAGGTTGGTGCCGTTCTTGGACAGAGACATGTGGCAGTGCATACCGGAACCGTTGTCGCCAAACATTGGTTTTGGCATGAAGGTCGCAGTTTTACCGAAACGGTGCGCAACGTTGTGCACAACGTATTTGTAGATCTGAATTTCGTCCGCTTTTTTGGTCATGGTGTTGAAGCGGGTAGCCACTTCGTTCTGACCCGCCGTCGCCACTTCGTGGTGGTGCGCCTCAACAACCAGGCCCATCTCTTCCATCACCAGACACATGGTGGAACGAATGTCCTGTGCAGAGTCGACCGGAGGAACCGGGAAGTAGCCGCCTTTCACGCCTGGACGGTGACCTTTGTTACCACCTTCGTATTTGGTGGAGGAGTTCCATGCGCCTTCGATGTCGTCGATAGCCACGTGTGAGCCAGAAATAGACGCACCGAAACGGATGTCATCGAACAGGAAGAACTCTGGCTCTGGCCCGAACAGAACGGTGTCTGCGATGCCGGTAGAACGCAGGTACTCTTCAGCGCGTTTCGCGATGGAACGTGGGTCGCGGTCGTAGCCCTGCAGGGTGCCTGGCTCGAGGATGTCGCAACGGATGATCAGGGTAGGTTCTTCGAAGAACGGATCAATGACCGCAGTGGTCGCATCTGGCATCAGAACCATGTCGGATTCGTTAATGCCTTTCCAGCCA
The DNA here is from genome assembly GCF_019968825.1 of Enterobacter sp. JBIWA003. Classification (NCBI taxonomy): domain Bacteria; kingdom Pseudomonadati; phylum Pseudomonadota; class Gammaproteobacteria; order Enterobacterales; family Enterobacteriaceae; genus Enterobacter; species Enterobacter sp. JBIWA003. The sequence continues at coordinate 4,972,402 of NZ_CP074170.1, read as the reverse complement.
CCAATGGAGGAGCCGTCAAACATTTTGCCTTCTTCAAAGAATTCGGCGTTCACCTGATGAGCAGGGATTGTGACGTGCTGTTCTTTACCTTTGGTATCGGTGAAGCGCAGATCAACAAACTTCACTTCATGTTCGTTCAGCATCGTCAAAACGTGTTCAGCGGACATACTTAACTCTCCAGATTGGTCATTGTCGTCGTGGTAACGAGGTCTTCAATTTCTGTTTGTACTGGCTGGTGCCATGTATTTTTTATAAAGCGAAATCTGTGCCAACTTTTAAAACACCCCAAAAAGGCGTTATCATGCGCACCATAGTGCAAAAGGGCTGCACCACGATGGATTTGTTGCACCAGTATAGTGCTTCAATGTGAACATTGAGCACCATATTGGTGCAATTTACGTTAAAGTGCCCTTTTACCGCTCCGTGAAAGCGATCACAAAGCATCTCTGCAATACTTGTTTGCGGGGGATGTTTGTGATCCTGTTTTGTAGTGCGATTAATCCGTGTACAATAACGCGCTATTTCTAAATGCCTGAGGCAAAGTTGTGATCGAAAATTTGCGTAACATCGCCATCATCGCGCACGTTGACCATGGTAAAACTACCCTGGTCGATAAGCTGCTGCAGCAATCCGGTACGTTTGATGCGCGTGCCGAAACCCAAGAACGCGTGATGGACTCCAACGATTTGGAGAAAGAGCGTGGGATTACCATCCTCGCGAAAAACACCGCGATTAAATGGAATGACTACCGTATCAACATCGTTGATACCCCAGGGCACGCCGACTTCGGTGGTGAAGTTGAACGTGTAATGTCCATGGTAGACTCCGTTCTGCTGGTCGTTGACGCAATGGATGGCCCAATGCCACAGACGCGCTTCGTGACCAAAAAAGCATTTGCCCATGGTCTGAAGCCAATCGTTGTTATCAACAAAGTTGACCGCCCTGGCGCGCGTCCTGACTGGGTTGTTGACCAGGTATTCGACCTGTTCGTTAACCTCGACGCGACCGACGAGCAGCTGGACTTCCCTATCGTTTACGCCTCTGCGCTGAACGGTATCGCAGGTCTGGACCACGAAGACATGGCTGAAGACATGACCCCGCTGTATCAGGCGATTGTTGACCGTGTTCCTGCGCCAAACGTCGATCTCGACGGCACCCTGCAGATGCAGATCTCTCAGCTCGATTACAACAACTACGTTGGCGTTATCGGCATTGGTCGTATCAAGCGCGGTAAAGTGAAGCCGAACCAGCAGGTCACTATCATCGATAGCGAAGGCAAAACCCGTAACGGTAAAGTTGGTAAAGTACTGACTCACCTGGGTCTTGAGCGTATCGAGAGCGACATCGCTGAAGCGGGCGACATCATCGCTATCACCGGTCTGGGTGAACTGAACATCTCCGACACCATCTGCGATCCGCAGAACGTCGAAGCGCTGCCAGCCCTGTCCGTTGATGAACCAACCGTATCCATGTTCTTCAACGTCAACACCTCTCCGTTCTGTGGTAAAGAAGGTAAGTTCGTTACCTCTCGTCAGATCCTTGACCGCCTGAACAAAGAGCTGGTGCACAACGTTGCGCTGCGCGTTGAAGAAACCGAAGACGCTGATGCATTCCGCGTTTCGGGTCGTGGTGAGCTGCACCTGTCTGTTCTGATCGAAAACATGCGTCGTGAAGGTTTCGAAATGGCGGTTTCCCGTCCGAAAGTTATCTTCCGCGAAATCGATGGCCGTAAACAAGAGCCGTTCGAAAACGTGACGCTGGACGTTGAAGAGCAGCACCAGGGGTCTGTGATGCAGGCTCTGGGTGAGCGTAAAGGCGACCTGAAAAACATGAATCCAGATGGCAAAGGCCGCGTACGTCTCGACTACGTGATCCCAAGCCGTGGCCTGATCGGCTTCCGTTCTGAGTTCATGACCATGACTTCAGGTACCGGTCTGCTGTACTCCACCTTCAGCCACTACGACGACGTGCGTCCGGGTGAAGTGGGCCAGCGTAACAACGGCGTGCTGATCTCCAACGGTCAGGGTAAAGCGGTTGCGTTTGCGCTGTTCGGTCTGCAGGATCGCGGTAAGCTGTTCCTGGGTCACGGTGCTGAGGTTTATGAAGGCCAGATCATCGGTATTCACAGTCGTTCTAACGACCTGACCGTAAACTGCCTGACCGGTAAGAAACTGACCAACATGCGTGCGTCCGGTACTGACGAAGCAACGGTTCTGGTTCCACCGATCAAGATGACTCTGGAGCAGGCTCTGGAATTCATCGATGATGACGAACTGGTCGAAGTGACTCCACAGTCCATTCGTATCCGTAAACGTCACCTGACCGAGAACGATCGTAAACGTGCTATGCGCGGTGCGAAAGAAGACTAATACGGTTAATCCGTAGGCCGGGTAAGCGCATGCGCCACCCGGCAACGAAAAAGCCGCTGAGCGATCAGCGGCTTTTTTATTAGAACGAATACCGTAAACCTAAACGGATCCGGTACTGCTCCCGGTTGTAATCATTCCACCTGTCCAGCCACTGCAGTTCGAGGTACGGCAGCCAGTTTCTGTCGATTTTATAGCTGAACTTGTTGGTAATTTCCCAGTGATGATCTTTGCCATTTTTGCTGTGGTAATCATTCACCCGCTGGAAAAAGTGCGGCTCAAAGGTGTAGAAAAACGCATCCGTCACTTTGAAATTCCAGTAGTTGGCAAATTCGTGCGTGTCGTTCTTATCCATCTGCCCGTTATAGTCCGGCGTATCGTAGTTGTTATGGTTATAGCGATAGCGGAACGTCAGATTAAACCAGTCTGTAAATTTGTAGTTGGTATCTAAATAAACCGCACCGCCGGACCCTGCGCTGCTGTCGTTAATCAACCCACCGGGCTGGAAAGTGAGTTTGTCGGTCGGCTTAAAGAGCGGATACCACCCCTCGATTTCGTTATAGCTGTGCTTAAGTTCATCCCATTTACCTACGTTATAGGCGTTGGTGAACATCAGTCCCGCGCCCATATCGAAGTTATAGCCCGCACGCAGGATCACCTCGTGCAGCTCTGAGGCCGTATTGTAGGCTTCGCGGGTTTCGACATAGGCCCCGGCAAATACCGGGCAGGACACAGACGACACGATCAGTACAGTGATGATTCTTTTCATAATTTGTCCATGTATCAGGTACAGAAAGGCCTCCCTCCTGATAAACAGGAAGGACATAGTGGCCGGATTTATTGTTATAAAGTGACTGCTGACGCTTTATTGTTGGTGGTTATCTCAGGGGTATTCGCGGTTTGTTTCTTCCGTTTTCCAATCTCCTCGATAATAAAGGCGAAGCGCGCTTCGTTGAGTTTATAAAACAGCCCCATGGTCACGGCAGCAACAATCGCCAGGCCGCACGGCCAGAGGAAAATAAGCTGACGCAACCCAAGCAGCGTGCCCGCGCTCTGCACTGCATGGGGAACGTAGCCAATCTGGGTCAGCATAATCCCGGGCAGGAAACCGGCGAGCGCGGCGGAGATTTTGCGCGAGAAGGTATAGCCGGTATACACCGACCCTTCGGCGCGAATGCCGGTTTTCCACTCGCCGTAATCGACGGTATCCGGCACCAGCGCCCAGTTCAGGCTGTTCACAAACGCGGTGCCGAAGAAGGCCATGCAGGAAAACAGCACGAACAGCAGGGAGCTGGTCCCCCAGAAGAAATTCAGCACGTCGCCCACTGCCCACAGCGCCAGGCCACCCAGATAGACCGGTTTCTTGCCAAAGCGCTTCACTGCGCCGGGCACCAGAAACACGCCAATCAGGATGCAGCCCATGCTGAAAAAGCCCATCCATGACAGCAGATGCAGATCGTTCAGCACGTACTGGGTGTAATAGACCTGAATCGCTAGCTTGATGTTAAACGCGGCGAGGGTACACAGGTTGGCGATGCACAGCACCAGCAGCGGCGGATTGCGGAAAATCGCACAGAACGATTTCAGAATGCCGGGCTTGTGGTGATCGGGTGTGAGCTCCACATAGCGTTCTTTAACTCCGCTGTAGCACCACCACATGCAGAACAGACCGCCAGTGACGAACACCAGCGCGGCCACCAGATAGCCGAGGGAGGGCTGGTGGGCGAACAGCGCCTGAATGGGCATAAAGCCGACGGTGCAGAGTAACAGCCCCACCGTTGCGCCGCCCTGACGCCAGGCCGCCAGCTGCGCGCGCTCGTTCGGGTTTTTGGTGATGGCCGGGACCATCGCACCGTAGGCGCAGTTCATCAGGCTGTAGCAGAGGCCAAACATCATGAAGAGCACGGTGGCGAGCGCCGTTTTCACCGTCAGGCTAAAGTCGTTGGCCATAAACTGCGCCGTCGCGACCAGCGCCACCGGCACGGAGGCGTAAAGAATGAATGGCCGGAATTTTCCTCTTGCACCGATGTGACGCCGGGAATCGAGCAGTACGCCGGTTAGCATGTCGGTAAACGCGGTAAAAAACTTCGCCACCAGGAAAATAATGCCACCGTAGAACGCCGGCATGCCCAGTTCGTCTGTATAAAACTTCAGCAAATACAGCGTGCCAATACACAGCATCAGGTTCGAGCCAAAATCGCCCATCCCGTAGGCGCACTTCTCTCGCAGGCTCAATTTCAGGGTTAACGGATCAGTGTTATGTGTCATGGTCGATCCTCAGAGCGCCCCGCAGGGCGCTCTATCACGTCATTATGCCGTACGTTTGCGCAGTTCGATTTCTTCGACGATGCGCACATACATCTTCTCGTTGAGGTTATAGAAGCAGCCCATCGCCACGATGGTGATGACCGCCAGCAGGCTCGGGTAGATAAATATCAGCTGCCGCAGCCCTTCAACCGTCCCGGCGCTTTGCACCACGTTGGGCACGTAGCCGATCTGCGTGAGCATGATCCCCGGGAAGAAGCCTGCCAGCGCCTGGGATACCTTCCTGAAGAAGGTAAAGCCGGTGTAGACCGTCCCTTCGGAGCGCACGCCGGTGCGCCACTCGCCGTACTCCACGGTATCGGACACCAGCGCCCAGTTCAGGCTGTTCACAAACGCGGAGCCGAAGAACGCCAGGCAGGAGAACGCCACAAAGCTCACCGAGCCGCCGCCGAAGAAGTAGTTGAGCAGATCGCCCGCCACCCAAATCGTCAGCCCGCTGATGTAGACTTTTTTCTTGCCGAAGCGCCGCACCGCGCCGGGCATCATAAAGACGCCGATAAAAATGCAGCCCATGCTGAAGAAGCCCATGTACGACAGCAGGATCGGGTCGTTCAGCACGTACTGCGTGTAGTAGACCTGAATGGCGAGTTTGACGTTAAAGGCGCCCAGCGTGCACAGGTTCGCGATGCACAGGATAAACAGCGGACGGTTCCCGGCGATGGCGCGAAATGACTGCAGCAGCCCAGGTTTTTGCGCCGGGTTAGCGGGCTGCGCCTCGACGTAACGCTCGGTCACCCCCTTGTAGCACCACCACATAAAAAACAGCCCGAACAGCGAGAAGAGGGTGGCGGCAAAGATGTAGCCAAGCTGGTCATTGCCTTCAATCAGGTTCATCACCGGAACAAAACCCACGGTACAAAGCAGCAGGCCCAGCGTAGCGCCGCCCTGACGCCAGGCGGCCAGCGAGGCGCGCTCGTCCGGGTTTTTGGTAATGGCCGGTACCATCGCGCCGTAGGAGCAGTTCATCATGCTGAAGAAAAGGCCGTACAGCATGAACAGCACCGTCGCCATCACCGTTTTACCGGTGATTTCAAACGGCGTGCCGACGAAGTTGGCAATCGCCAGTAAGGTCACCGGGAAAGCCGCATAGAGTACGAACGGGCGGAATTTCCCTTTCGGCCCGATCCTGCGCCGGGAGTCGAGCATGATCCCGGTGCCCATATCGGTGAAGGCGGTAAAGAACTTCGCAATCAGGAAGATGATTCCGCCGTAGGTACCCGGCAGCCCCAGAACATCAGTATAAAACTTCAGCAAATAGAGCGTGCCGATATCCAGCAGGATGTTTGAGCCGAGATCGCCCATCCCGTAGGCGAGTTTTTCTTTAAACGGCAGTCGTAGGGTTGCCGGATCGGAAGTATGTTGACTCATTATTGTTCTCCGTCTGCCCGCAGGTTTCCCTGCGGGCGAGCCTTATCAGATATCACGTAAGGTGCTAAACAGATCTGCCCATTCGCTGTGCTGGCGGTAGAAGACCGGCGGCTTGCCGAGCGGGGCATCAACGGTCACGTCACCGCCCTGGCAGGTTTCCCCGGTCCACGCATTCACCCAGCTGTCCTGCGGCAGATAGAGCGACCAGTCGCGGCGCCCCTCTTCATAAACCGGCGCCACCAGCAGGTCGCGGCCAAACAGGTACTGATATTTCAGCGTGTAGGCGCGCGCATCGTCCTCGTAGTGCAGGAACAGCGGACGCATCACCGGCAGGCCGCTTTTTGCGTTCTGCGCGACGGCGGCTTTGATATACGGCTTCAGGGTGGTGAAGACGGAGGTCATGCGCGCGAAGTGCGCGATGGTTTCCGCGTCGCTGTCGAACTGCCAGTTATCGCCGGGGCGGTTACCCTCATGGGTACGCATCATCGGCGTAAAGGCGCTGAAGTCGCACCAGCGCAGCAGCAGCTCTTTGCTGCGCTTCATCTCGAACAGCGTGGTATAGCCGCCGATGTCGCTGTGATGCAGGCCGTGCCCGGTCATCGCCAGCGACAGCGCCGCAGGGATGACGGACGCCAGACCGTCGTCCAGGCTCCAGTCGACATTCTGATCCCCCGCCCACATCATCACCGAGTGCTTCTGGCTGCCGGTGTAGCCCGCGCGCATGAAGAACAGGATCTCGCCGAGCTTGCCGGTCTCTTCCAGCGCCTCGTAGTTACATTTGGCCCACAGGGCAGGCCAGGCGTTATGCATGATCTCCGCGCTCACGCCGTTATGCAGGAAGGTGTCGGTCGGCAGGTACTCCCCGAAATCGGCCATCCAGCCGCCGCAGCCCAGTTCGATCAGGTTCTTTTTGATGACTTCTTTGTACCAGTCGTAGGCTTCCGGGTTGGTCAGGTCGATAACGCCCGCGTAGAATTCCCCGAACTCAACGTGGTAGTCCTTGCCGTCGGCGTTTTTGGTCAGATAGCCGCGCTTCGACGCCTCTTCGCAGAGATCTTTATCGCTGGCGACGTACGGGTTGATATAGGAGAGGAACTGCACGCCTTCCTCTTTCCACTTCGCAATCCGCGCATCAAGCTGCGGATAGAGCGCGCTGTTCCACTTCCAGTTCCACATCACGCGCTTGCCGAAGGAGGTCATGCGAATGCCGGACCAGTCCTGCGCCCAGATGCCGTTCACCTTTACGCCGCCGTTACGCATGGTGTCGAGCTTCTGCTGGCACTCCTCGGTGCCGCCCTGAATGCCCAGCGTCACGCCGTCGTACACCCAGTCCGGTAGCTCTGGCTGACGCCCCAGCAGTCCGGTCAGTTTTTCCAGTAGATCGACGTACGTTTCCGCACATTCGAAGCGCAGCGTGGCGTTATCTTCCCAGAACGCCAGCTCGTGGAAGTCCGGCGCGCTGAAGTCAAAGTTCATATAGCAGCTGTTATCCACGTGGCAGTAGTACTTCTGGGTGCTCACGAAGGTAGGCTGTGGGAAGAAGGTCCAGTAGTAGTCGCCGCCCGCATTCTCTTTGCAGTCGGCCTGCCAGGTGACGTAGGTCTGCTTGTTACGGCCCACACCCTGCTCGCTGGTCCACAGCGGGAACGGCTTGCCGCGCAGATCGAAGTACGAGAACTGCTCGCCGCAGCCGTAGATATGATCGTCAGGCTGTGCTGCCAGCCGCAGCCAGATGCGGTTATGGCTGGCGGCGTCATTTTTCAGCTTCAGCTCCAGACGGCCTTCCGCATCCACGCCTACCAGCAGCGTCGCGCTCACCGCGTCGCCGCGGGTAAAGCGGATTGCCCAGCCCGCGCTTTGCTGCGTGACGGTCGCGTTCGTCAGGGCAATCTTTTCGTTGAGCTTGTCTTTGATGCTGAAGTTGCCGCGAAACATCTCGATATCCGCCTCACCTGCGCCAATCCACAGGCAAGGGGCATCCGCAGAGTGGGATAAAATCAGACGGTCCTGCCAGCGCAGGGTGAAGCCACTTTCGTTATTTTTCAGGTCAATATTGTGTAGGGTATGCATAAACACTCCGTCTTAATTATTTGGCCTGGCTGTCCAGTAATCCGGCGGCGACGGCAGGCGCTAAGCCCGGCGCCAGCGGCAGGCGAGGGATCACCAGGCAGTGCAGCAGGTGGTAAATATCCTGCTTGCCGTCCCAGACTTTGGTCGTCACTTCGTTATTGGTGTCCAGCTCCTGCCACCAGGAACCGTTTTCGTAATCCATCAGGTACTTGATGCAGTAATCCCACCACTTCTGATACCAGGCCTCGTACTGCGCTTCGCCGGTCACGGTATAGAGGGCATAGGCCGTGCCCATCGCCTCGACGATTGGCCAGCGCACGCGTTCACGCACAATAGGCTTGCCGTCCCAGCCCACGGAGTAGACAAATCCATCGGCCCCGTCGGGTGCCCAGGCGTCGCGGATGGTGGCGTGGAACAGTCCTTTCGCATCTTCCAGCAGCCAATCTGGCGGGGTTTCAAAGCGCGCTTCCAGCGCGGCGCGCAGGTGCAGCATCAGGCGGCCCCATTCAATCCAGTGCCCCGGCGTGCCACCGTAGGCACGGAAACGGTGGGCGGGGTTATCAATGTTGTAGTCGCGGATCGGGTTCCAGCTGGTGTCGAAATGCTCGTTAACGCGGTACTCCCCTTTGCGCGCCACGTCGTGAATAATCACCGAGGCGATGCGCAGGGCGCGGTCGAGCCATTTACGGTCGTGGGTCACGTCATAAACGATCAGGAAGGCTTCCACGGCGTGCATGTTGGCGTTACCGCCGCGATAGTCTTCCGTTTTGCTGAAGGCTTCATCCCAGGACTCCAGGCACATCTGCTCCTGTTCGCTCCAGAAGTAGCGCTCAATCACCTCGATGGCATCGTCCAGCAGCCTGCGCGCCTGCGGGTGGCCGGTGGTGACGGCGCTCGCCGCACCCAGCAGGACGAAGAAGTGCTGATAACCCTGCTTGGACGCATCAATCACGCCTTCATCGTTAACGCAGGCGTACCAGCCGCCGTGCTGCTTGTCGCGCAGCGGGCCGTTCAGGGCGTTAATGCCGTGCTCAACCAGGGCATACGCACCGGGACGCCCCATGTTCGCCGCCACCGCGTAAACGTGCAGCATACGCGCGGTGATCCACAGATGCGTGCCCATATCGCTACGCACCTGGCCGTTATTGCCCAGCCAGCCAAAGCCGGTCGATACGGCGGCGTTTTTACCGAAATCGAGAATGCGGTCGGTCTCTTGCTCGAGCCAGCGGTTATGGCTCAGGGTGTTAAACCATTTCATGTTCGGGTCCTTTCTTAACGGCGAGCCATCATTTCGTCGACGATCTCACCCAGACGCTGAAGTTTGGGTACGGAAACATCACGCAGCATCAGCTCGGTGTCCGGCAGGCCAATCACAGAGGACCAGACGGCACGACCGGCTAAAAAGCCCGATGCCCCCGCCTGCATGGCGACGCTTACGGCGCGCGGGAATAACTTATCGTCCACGCCGGATGAGAGGATCACCCACGGCATGGCGATGTTCTCATTCAGCTTCTGCGAGGCTGCCAGCAGCGCCTGCTGCGTGCCCTTGCCAAACAGCGGCATCTCCACTTTGTAGAGGTCGGCACCGCTGTCGCCCAGCTCTTTGGCCGCGTCGATAATCGCCTGTTCGCGGTTAAACGCGGCACCGCGACGTGGCGGACGCACCACCGGCTCGATAATGCTCAGCAGACCGTTATCGTGGCAGAGCGTGTTGAACGCTTTCACCATCTCAAGGCGCTGCTGAGGATCTTCATCGCTGCGCCACAGCACCAGCAGCTTCAGTGCTTTGCCGCCATCGCGTTTGACCGCCTGCGCGTCGACGTTCTTGTCGATCACTACGCTGTCGACCGGAATACCATTCCCCGGAATAAACTCGTCGGCGGCCACAATCATTGCGCAGCTTTTAGCCACAGCCTGCTGCTCGACAATCTGGCGATAGCAGAACTGCTGGTCGACGAGAATGGCAGAGGCGTACGGCGACAGAATTTTTGCCGCGTTGACCTTAAAATCGGTCAGGTGCTGGTCGGTTACCGGAACCGGCGCGCCTGCTGCAGCAAACATCAGGCGCATCGCTTCGCGCTGATCCACGGCCAGCATCGCAAAACCACCGGAAGGTCGGGTGATATCTTTCAGGGTGTACATCGTCATTCCTCAGTCCTTTCGTATCAGAGTGTTTTTTTCAGCCCGGCAGATGCGCGAACCTGTTCAAGAATGGCCGTCCAGTCCTCGCGCCCGCGCCCGGCGGCGCGTGCCTGGTTGTAAACCTCGCGGGAGGCCGCGCCCAGCGGCATCGGAACGTGGAGTTGGTTAGCCACGTCCAGGGCGATCCCCAGATCTTTATGCGCAAGGTCGATCATGAAGGCGGGTGAAAGATCCCCTTTCAACACCTTGTTCGGCCATGAGGTCGTGAAGTGGCCTTTACCCGCAGGCGTACCGCTCATGACCTTCAGCGCCACATCAAATGAGAGCCCCAGTGCTTCACACAGCACGGCCGCCTCCGCCGAGAGCGCGTTCAGGGCAATGCTCATGTAGTTATTGATAAGCTTCACGCGGATGCCCATGCCCGGCCCGCCGGCATTAATCAGCTCATTGCCCATCGCCATTAATACCGGAGTGGCGCGCTCAATTTGCTGCGCCGTGCCGCCTGCCAGCAGGAGCAGCGTGCCGGCGATGGCATGATCTGAGGTGCGTCCGACAGGCACATCCATCAGGCTGAAGCCGCGTTCAGCCATATCGCGGATCAGCGCGTCGGTTTGCAGTGGGTGTATGGTGGACATATCAATGACTAGCGCGTCGCGGGATAACCCTTCGCACACGCCGTGCTCGCCAAACAGCACGCTGCGTACCAGGTCGCCGTTTGGCAGCATGGTGATGACGAATTCGGCGTCCGTGGAGGCCTGCGCGGGTGTTGTCACCGCCCGTGCGCCGCTCTCTACCAGCGCCTGAACCGCCTGCGGGTTCACATCGAAGACGTTAAGCTGATGACCTTGTTTCAACAGATTCTTCGCCATTGGCGCGCCCATCTGTCCTAAACCGATAAATGCGATTGCTGACATGCCTCTCTCCTGTCACATCGTGTCAATTTTTGCGCGTTTGTGTTGTCTGTTTTTGATCGTATTTGTAATTTATAGTCAAAAAATTGACACGAGTCACTTTTTAAACATTTGATGAAATTAAAATGAAAGCATCAGAAATCGCAGAAGGAATCACCATGGCTCGCATCGTTTGTGTCGGCATTACCGTGCTGGATCGCATCTGGTATCTCGATGACTTACCAAAGGAAGGTGGGAAATATGTCGCAAAGGACTATACGGAAGTGGGGGGCGGCCCGGCGGCAACTGCGGCTGTGGCGGCGGCGAAACTGGGCGCGGAAGTGGATTTTATTGGCCGGGTGGGGGACGACGATACCGGCAGACGGCTGCTCGCGGAGCTGGAATCCCTGGGGGTGAAGACCCGTTACACCCGCGTATTTAAGGGGGCCCGATCGTCACAATCGGCGGTGCTGGTGGACGCAGGCGGAGAACGCGTGATTGCCAACTACCCCAGCCCCGATCTCCCTGCGGCGGCACACTGGCTGCATGAAATCGACTTCTCGCAGTGGGATATTGTTTTAGCCGACGTGCGCTGGCATGACGGGGCGAAACAGGCGTTTACCCTGGCCCGTAAGCAAGGTGTGCCGACGTTGCTGGATGCGGATGTTACCCCACAGGATATTGCGGAGCTGATTACCTTAAGCGACCACGCGGCCTTCTCCGCGCCGGGGCTGCGGCGTTTAACGCAGCTGGATAAAACCGAAGATGCACTGAAAAAAGCACAAACGCTCACAAATGGACATGTGTATGTCACTCAGGGGCGAGACGGCTGCTTCTGGCTGGAAAACGGCGCATTGCGTCATCAGCCCGGCTTTGAGGTGGACGTGGTGGATACCACCGGGGCGGGCGACGTGTTCCATGGCGCGCTGGCTTTCAGTCTGGGGCAACAATCGTCCACTATAGACGCCGTCCGCTTTGCCAGCGCCGTCGCAGCGCTGAAATGCACGAAGCCCGGTGGGCGTGCAGGTATACCCGACTGTGATCAAACCCGCTCTTTTTTGTCACTTTTTGTATAAAATGCGGGGCGAGATGGTTTTCAGAGGACAGCCCATGAGTCTTACCGAACTGACCGGCAACCCGCGTCACGATCAGCTGCTGACGCTGATTGCCGATCGCGGCTATATGAACATTGATGAACTGGCGCAACTGCTGGATGTCTCCACGCAAACGGTGCGCCGGGATATCCGCAAGCTGAGCGAGCAGGGGCTGATCACGCGCCATCATGGCGGGGCGGGCAGGGCGTCCAGCGTGGTGAACATGGCGTTCGAACAGCGCGAAGTCTCGCTTACCGAAGAGAAGCGAGCGATTGCCGAAGCCATTGCGGACTATATTCCCGATGGCTCCACCATCTTCATCACCATCGGCACGACCGTAGAGCACGTTGCCCGGGCGCTGCTGAACCATAATCATCTGCGCATTATCACCAACAGCCTGCGGGTGGCGCACATTCTGTATAAGAACCCGCGTTTTGAAGTGATGGTGCCAGGTGGCACGCTGCGCCCGCACAATGGCGGGATTATCGGGCCTGCGGCGACGGCGTTTGTGTCTGGTTTTCGGGCGGATTATCTCGTGACGAGCGTGGGAGCCATTGAGCACGACGGCGCGATGATGGAGTTTGACGTCAATGAAGCCAGCGTGGTGAAAACCATGATCGCCCACTCCCGGCACATTCTTTTAGCGGCCGATCATACGAAATTTACCGCCTCCGCTGCGGTGGAAATTGGCAACGTGGCGCAGGCCACTGCACTCTTCACTGACGAGATGCCTGGCTCGGCTCTGCAAAATCATCTGAAATCCAGTAAAGTTGAAATCGTCCTGGCCAGCACCGGCGATGATATCGCCTGAAGCAAAAAAAGCCGCTGAGTAAACAGCGGCTTGAACATTGTTATTTAAAGCTGTATTTCACCCCCAGCATCCCCTGCGTATCGCTGTAGCCTTTGTCGCCTATCTGCTGAGCCACGTTGCCCCATACGCTAAGCTGCGGCGTAATCTGCCCCTCTACGCCTGTCTTGAGTTCACCGATATTGCGCGTACCACGCATCTCATTGCTAACGTCATCCATGCGGATACGCGTGGTCTGGGTGTTGTGGATCCAGTTCGCTTCGATAAACGGCTGGAAGGTCCGTGATTTACCGTCGTCAATCGCGTTATGTCCGCTGATGTAGGCCTTCACGCCGAGACGTGTCATCAGGTTGCCCTGAGTCTCGTCTTTCACCCGCGTGCCGTTGCGCTCACGATGATCGTCAGCCTGCACGTCCATCCAAACGGCCTGCGCTTTCGGCTGGAGCCAGTAGCTGTTGCGGCCGCTTTCGCCCACCTTAACGCTATAGCCTGCTTCTACAGAGGCGGTCACGCCGCTGGAGCGATAGTTTTCAGTGGCCTGATCCTGTCCCATCACCTTATTGTCGAACCAGTTATACAGCACCCAGCTATCAACATAAGTGCCACTTTTATCCGCGTCGTTTGCGTACCAGGTACCGTACAGACCGACGCTATAGCCATTCACTTCACCGCGTGAGTGGTAGCCGGTCAGGCTGGAAGCGCTCCGGCTCTGACTGTTGCCGTAGCCCGCCATCAGGCCAAGATGCCAACGGTCCAGACCGTCGGTGCTCCACTGGGCGACATCGCCACCCAACTGCAGCACGTAGCGATTGGCGGTGGTTTTTAACTGGCCGCTGCCGTCTCTGAAACGCGTATGACCGCCGACGTTACGCATCCACAGGCTCGTCACTTTCTGCTCGCCAGTGAGCATGTCGGTGTACTGCGTTTCACCCAGACGGTCGTGCAGGCGGGTCATAAACAGCGTATTTGCCGCATAGCTGTTTGCCAGGTAGCTACCAAATTCCGGGCGATACTGATGCTCGCTTTTCGGTGGTGCAGGCGGTGGGACCGGCTCTTGCGGCGGAATCACCGGGTCAACGGGCGGATCTACCGGGTCGACTGGTGGGTCCACGGGGTCAACAGGTGGGTCTACGGGGTCGACCGGTGGGTCAACAGGATCAACGGGCTCAACCAGGCTGGTCAGGAACCAGTTTTTACCTTTTTGCACCATGTTATAGTCATAACCGCCCGCCACGATACGGCTGGCCTTCTCAAAGGTGCCATCGGAATTGCCGCCAACGCTGACAATTTCAATCCCTTCTACGGTTTGTGCGCCAGTACCGCCAATGTTGTTCACTTCCACCCCGGTATGACCGGACGTGTTGCCTTCAACAATCAGTTTGTCCGTTTCCGAAGTGTCGTCAAACAGGACGGTATTGAAAACCAGCTTGCCGCCGTTGCCGATAAAATCATCCTTGATGGTCAGCGTTTGCCACGCCGCGTCCTCTGCATGCTGAAAATTAATCGTGCCGCCCGCATTCAGCGTCAGGCTGGTTAGCGTGGAGTTGTCGCGCAGATTCCAGACGGCATCATTCATCGTCAGTGCGATAGTACCGGTACCCGCGGCGTTGCTCTCAATGAAGGACGCACCATTCCACAAGGAGTTGTCATCCATCGTCAGCGTAATGGTACTGTTTTGTGCGGGAAGTGTGCTGGTGGCCGCGACGCCGCCCGCGGAAAGGACATCGCCGTTGAGGATGAATTTGCCTCCAGCGGACGCGTCAATTACCCCGCCGTTACTGGCGTTCAGGGCATAGCTACCGTTGTCGCGTTGGCCTGCGGTGGTAATGGTTGCACCACCCGCGAGGGCTATCACGCCGCGTGACCAGGCATACATCCCGTGCGGCGCTTGCGCAGAGCTGCTGGTTTTCTCGCTGCTGTTTACCGCAATAGTGACGTTATCTCCCAGATTCACCGCACCGGTGTAAGCATAGACGCCATGCGCGCTGGCACCGTTGGTCGTGATAGTGGCACCTTCATCAAGGGTGATAGTTGACGAGCCGGTAGAATAAACCCCGGAAGCACTGGCCGCGTCGGTGGTAATCGTCGCGCTTTTGCCTAGCTCAATTTTTGACGCAGAGCCCGCATACAGGCCATAGGCCGATGTGCCGTACGTTTCGATGGTCGCCTCATCTCCCAGACGAACGTAAGAGCCGCTCTGGTTGGTGCGGATCCCTTCGGCGTAGGTACCGCGCGTCACAATATGGGCACGATCGCCGACGATAACGTTATTTTTTGCCTTCGACGCATCATTCAGTGCATAGGCGCTAATCCCGCGTCCTGTGCTGCCCGTGGTTTCGATATAGAGATCGTCCCCCACATAAATATTGGCGGAGCCAAGCGATCCCTGGCTGAAGGAGCTGTAGCCGGCATTGATGCCGTCACCGCTTTGGCCATTAACGTAAATATGGGTGCGGTCGCCGGTAATGATAAATACCGGGTTGTCCGGCGTGTTCATACCGTGAGTACGAATACCGTCGACGTCTTTACCATTATTGGCAGCCACTTTTGACTGGGTGCGAATAGTCAGATCGTCACCAAATATCACCCCCGGACTGCCGGACGTGGAGTTCTGAATAACGGTAACGGAATGCTCAAAGGCTTCCGCCCCAGGCCCTTCGAGGGTGATCCCATCTCCGTAGATCGGGATATTAACGGCGCTGTACTGGTAGACATAGTTAGGATCGCCGGTATTTTTGCTAAAGTTCGTGTTTGCCGTTGCAGGTATCATCGCCTGTATTTCTGCAGGCAAATCCGTTACCGCTCCGGAAGCGGGTAAATTAGAAAAATCTATTACCGCTGCATGTGCGGTAAATAGCGCTGACGACAACGCCAGCGAAATCGCAGCGGCGACTGGTGAGTGTTTCATTAAATATGGCATGACTTCCCCCTTTCTTTCAGGCGTAGAACATCCTCCACACCATTAAATGTGGGTAGGTAAACAGGTTGAAATTACAAAATAGAAACGAGAATTTTATGAATGCTGGTACCTAACTTCCTCTCAAGTCGTATTTTATGGACGTAAATTTTTTTAACATCAATGCCGTCTGTTTTTATAATCTCCTGAAGGCACGCTCCTGACAAAAATCTGTTAAGTAACGTGAATTCAACAGCATTTAAGATACTGCCGCGTCTGCTATTCACTCGTCTCCCGGTGAATAGATGGCTAATTTTTTCTTTTAATATAATGTCACTGTCATTCGAATAAATAACTCCCTTTATTTCACTGCGGTGAGTGAGAAAATAATTGGCCAATGCTTCCAGCTTGCGGTCTGAGATAATCACAATGTTCATGTTAGTTCTCGCCAGACGTTCAATCCATTGCGGATCGGCAAGTGCGCGCAGGTTGTACATTGAAAAGTCTACAAATATAAATCCGCGTAATAAGTGATTCTTGTTTCCTCGCACTATTTTATTTTCTACTGCAATCTGCAGGAAATGGTTATCACCTGGCCAAACTGCGAACGAGGCGTTTCCACAATATTGTGAACGTACTGTGTTATCTGGATATAACTGACAGGACAATTCACAGCTTATACAGCGGACAACCTTATGCGACGATGTTATCATCCAGTCCACTCCTGTCTTATTTTCACCGTCAATATTTCACTGCCATGCAAATGTGTCAATCTTGAAACATATCCAGTGGCCCTCTCTTGTTTATGAAAAATAGTGATAAAGAATATAAATTCCTGGTGATGCCTATTCTGTCAGGCCATAGCCATCGCGAAAGGACATATGTTGGTCAACGTATTCCAGGAATATTCGTCAGTACCTTAAGATTATTCGACAAAAAAAATCCCAGGGGAAGATTCACGAAATAGCACTAAAAGCTAAAGATTCGTTTCTTTAATCTGCCGCAACGACCGTCTTTTCTCTTGTTGTGGCTCAATATAATTATTTGGTCTGGCGAAGTGTAATGAAATCTCATTATGTCGTTTTAGATGAGAAAAACCTAAGAAAAGCATCTCTTAACATATTGAAAATGAATGTGTTATTTTTAATCTTAGTTGGAGTGGTATCGCGTCCTGATCCTTCTGACCTATACTCTTGTTAAATATACGTATGTCTTTTTGGTGTGTATGGTTAAGTATTGTTATTGCTGAGGAAAGGAAAATTGTATCTCATTAACAAATTGGTCGAGTATGATCCAGAAAACAAAACCCTGGTAAATCATATTTCCGGGCGCTCGATACAATTGCAGCTTCCTGCCAACCTCTGTTTTCTCTATCTCGTCACCCATCCCGGAGAAATAATTTCGCAAAATCAGTTAATGATAGTGGGATGGGGTGAGCGCAATGACGTCACCACACCGAATACCTTTTATCAGGCTATTTTGACATTACGCAACGCCCTGGCTGAGGTGGGGTTACCGCGCGATACGGTAAAAACGATTTCGCGTCGTGGGCTTATGCTTTCCGAAGCCACCCAGGTTGAACGATTTATTCCAGGCGCTGAGCCGGTAATAGCCAATAAAGACGCAGTCGTTGCCGATAGCACCGCGGTGAAGAGTCCGGCCTGGCTGATAATAACGACCGCAACGCTTTTGCTGATCGCGCTTATCAACGGGGGGATGTTATACAAACAGCACCAGAACATGCCGTTTAGTCACTACATTCCACTTTCTACGGGCAGCAGTGCCTGCCAGCTTTTTTTTGCGCCTAACGAACCTATGCAGGACCATTACTTGCGCTTGTTAAACAATAACCCTGGCCTGTGTGCCGAAAAACGATACGTTTTTCTCATTGGCTACAGTAAAACGGAGCGAATCGCGGCGTTTGCCTGTAATAAGGATCCGCGACGCGACGCGGCCGCGTTTTGTACCACCCATTATTTTTGGGCACACGAGCAATGATGACTCTTCGAAACCGTATTATTTTGCTGGGGGCGATTCTGGTGGCGGTTATTACCAGCGGCTGGTTAGCGTACTCGAATTTGTCGAGTACGCCGATACGCTGCACGGGAAATGTGGAATGGACGATTGGTAAAAACCGATTTGTGGGTACGGTTTCCTGGCGAATGCAGCATCGGGAGGGCGCGACCATCATTAACGGTAAATTATTTGGTCAGACGGTGTCTGAAGTTAACCGGACCATCTATTTTCACTACAGTTACCATCAGAATGCGCGCGTGTTAAATAACGATCGTATTGTTAAAACCTTCGCCGATAATGCGGATGAGGCTGATATCAACGCAACGTTACCGGGCTTTTACCGTACGCCGGGTCGGGACCTGAGCCTGATGATTGATGAGTACCGGGGAGCCTGGCTTTTTGCCGCGTCAAACGTCCCTTCACTTTACTGTCGTAAAAACGCGCCGTAAAAATCGATCGCACACCTTAGAGCGCACGCATAGTCAAATCTCTTTATTCCCGCTACAGTTACTTCTCCACGGCGAGCAGGAGATAAACATGCTTTATATCTTTGATTTAGGAAACGTCATCGTCGATATCGATTTTAATCGCGTGTTGGGTGCATGGAGCGACTTTAGCCGCGTGCCGCTGGCAACGTTAAAGCAAAATTTCGCGATGGGTGAGACCTTCCATCAGCATGAACGCGGCGAGATCAGCGATGAAGAATTCGCTGAACGTTTCTGTCAGGAGATGGATCTACCGTTAAGCTACGAGCAGTTTTCACACGGCTGGCAGGCCGTATTTGTCGCCATCCGGCCTGAGGTGATCGACATCATGCATAAGCTTCGCGAGCAGGGACATCGGGTCGTTGTGCTGTCAAACACCAACCGTCTGCACACCACGTTCTGGCCTGAGGAGTACCCTGAAGTTAAGGCGGCGGCGGATAAGATCTATCTCTCGCAGGAGATGGGGATGCGTAAACCTGAAGCGCGAATTTATCAGGCTGTTCTGCAGGCAGAGGGATTCACCGCGGCCGATGCGGTCTTTTTCGATGACAACGCCGATAATATAGAGAGAGCTAACCAGTTGGGTATTACGTCAATTCTGGTGACCGGAAAAGAGACGATACCTGACTACTTTGCGAAGCAGCTATGCTAAAAACCGTTCATCAAAAAGCCACGCACCATACTCGCCCGCTGCGGGCCTGGCTGAAACTGCTCTGGCACCGGATTGATGAGGACAATATGACCACGCTGGCGGGTAACCTTGCCTACGTGTCATTGCTCTCGTTAGTGCCGCTGGTGGCGGTCATCTTTGCCCTGTTCTCCGCCTTTCCGATGTTTGCGGACGTCAGCGTGCAGCTTCGTCATTTTGTCTTTGCGAATTTCATTCCGGCAACCGGGGATGTTATCCAGAACTACATTGAGCAGTTTGTTGCCAATTCCAGCAAGATGACGGCAGTGGGGGCGTGCGGTCTTATCGTCACCGCGCTGCTGTTGATGTATGCCATCGATAACGCGCTAAACACGATCTGGCGGAGTAAAAAAGCGCGGCCAAAGGTCTATTCCTTTGCCGTGTACTGGATGATCCTCACGCTGGGGCCGTTGCTGGCCGGGGCGAGCCTGGCAATCAGTTCTTATCTGCTCTCCCTGCGCTGGGCGAGTGATTTAAACGGCGCTATTGATAATGTGCTTCGCATCTTTCCGTTGATCCTGTCGTGGCTCTCGTTCTGGCTGCTCTATAGCGTCGTGCCGACCACGCGCGTGCCTAACCGCGATGCGGTCGTGGGGGCGCTGGTGGCGGCATTGCTCTTTGAGCTCGGTAAGAAAGGGTTTGCCCTCTACATCACTATGTTTCCGTCCTATCAGCTGATTTACGGCGTGCTGGCGGTGATCCCCATTTTGTTTGTCTGGGTCTACTGGACCTGGTGTATCGTCTTGCTTGGTGCTGAAATAACTGTCACTCTCGGTGTATACCGCGAACTTAAAAAAGCAGCAGCAGCTGAAAAACAACAAGAAGCAGACCAACCATGATTGCATTGATACAGCGCGTAACCCGTGCCAGCGTCACCGTGGAGGGAGAGGTGACGGGTGAAATTGGCCCAGGACTTTTGGTGTTGTTAGGTGTCGAAAAGGATGATGATGAACAAAAAGCCAACCGCTTATGTGAGCGCGTGCTGGGCTACCGTATTTTCAGCGATGCGGAAGGCAAAATGAACCTGAACGTCCAGCAGGCAGGCGGCAGCGTGCTGGTGGTTTCCCAGTTTACGCTGGCAGCGGATACCGAGCGCGGTATGCGCCCGAGTTTCTCCAAAGGGGCCGCGCCGGATCGTGCAGAAGCACTTTACGAGTACTTTGTTGAGCGTTGTCGCCAGCAGGACATGAATACGCAAACCGGACGATTCGCTGCAGATATGCAGGTATCGCTGGTGAACGATGGCCCCGTCACATTCTGGCTCCAGGTATGAGCATACTTACGGCATGGCCGCGGGTAACAAGAGAGAGTACAGCTATGTATCACCTTCGAGTACCGCAAACGGAAGAAGAGTTAGACGCTTATTACCAGTTCCGCTGGGAAATGCTGCGCAAACCACTGCATCAGCCAAAAGGCTCTGAACGCGACGCCTGGGACGCGATGGCCCACCATCAGATGGTGATGGACGAAGAGGGCAACCTCGTGGCCGTCGGGCGTTTGTATATCAACGCCGATAACGAAGCGTCTATTCGCTTTATGGCGGTTCATCCCTCCGTGCAGGACAAAGGTCTGGGTACGCTAATGGCGATGACCCTGGAATCCGTCGCCCGTCAGGAAGGCGTTAAGCGCGTCACCTGTAGCGCCCGCGAAGATGCCGTTGAGTTCTTCGCTAAACTCGGTTTTGTGAATCAGGGGGAAATCACGACCCCGCAAACCACGCCGATTCGTCATTTTTTGATGATCAAACCCATCGCCACCCTGGACGATATTCTGCATCGCGCCGACTGGTGCGGACAGCTCCAGCAGGCCTGGTATCAGCATATTCCGCTCAGTGAAAAAATGGGCGTGCGCATTCAGCAGTACACCGGACAAAAATTTATTACCACCATGCCGGAAACCGGCAATCAGAACCCGCACCACACGCTGTTTGCCGGCAGCCTGTTCTCACTGGCCACGCTCACCGGCTGGGGACTGATCTGGCTGATGCTGCGCGAGCGCCATCTGGGTGGCACCATCATTCTTGCCGATGCTCATATCCGCTATAGCGCACCGATCAGCGGCAAGCCGAGTGCGGTGGCCGATCTGGGGTCACTGGGCGGCGATCTGGACCGTCTGGCTCGTGGCCGCAAGGCTCGCGTACAAATGCAGGTTGAACTGTTTGGCGATAAAACACCGGGCGCGGTGTTTGAAGGCACCTATATCGTTCTTCCGGCGAAGCCTTTTGGCGCGTATGAAGAGGGTGGGAACGAGGAGGAGTAATCTCCTGTTCACGCTTCCCGGGCGTGCTGAATCCGCCCGGCGACATCCCGCATAACGTCTCGCGCTGACTGGCTAACGCCGCCAAGCTGAAAGAAGCCATGGATGACGCCCAGCCAGCGCTGAGCGGTACACTTCACACCCTGCTCCGTCAGATGCTGGAACAACATTTCGCCCTCATCGCAGAGCGGATCGTACTCTGCGGTAATAATGTGCACAGGCGGAAGACCGTAAAAATCATCGCGCCACAGCGGACTTGCTTCGGGGTGCTGGCGGTCGGTGTCAGCGAGGTACATTTCATACCCACTGAGCAGGGTATCGCGGGTGATGATGTAATCCGTGCCATTGAGGGCATAGCTTTCAAAACTGGCCGTGGCGTCGAGCATGGGGTAGATGAGAATGAGCTGCGCAGGTTGCCACAGCCCTTTAACCTTAAGCCGCAGCGCCGTTACCAGCGCAAGATGTCCCCCTGCGCTGTCTCCGCAGAGGGTGATCCGGTTTTTATCCACGCCCAGTTTGTCCGCATAGTGCCAGACCAGATCTGCACCTCTTTCCGCATCGTCATGTGCGGCGGGGAAAGTATGCTCCGGCGCCAGTCTGTACTGAATCGCAATCACCCGGCAGTTGCCGTAGCAGGCTAACTGACGGAGTTGGTTGTCATGGGTATCAAAGCCGCCGCTGATAAAGCATCCGCCGTGGTAGTAGATGGCAGCAGGCAATAGTTCAGGTGCATTGAGAGGTGAAAATACCCGAATGGTAAGACCCTCAAGAACAAGCGTCTCCACCTGAACGCGCGTTTCGGTCTCCCCGGCAAGCCCTGTGCTGGCAATATAGCCTGCTCGTCGCACCTCAATGCTCTGGCGACGTGACGAGGGCCGACCTGCAGCGATAAACCCCTGAACCAGCTGTGCAATACCTTGTTCCAGCGCCATGAAAATTCCCTTTTACTGTATGTATGAACAGTTTTATAGCCTGGTTTGATTCAAAAGAAAACAAGAATAGTGTTGAGGGCAACAATCTGGAAAGCGCCTCGCAAATGGAAGGATAACTATTGCCAGGGACTTTAACCCTACTGAGAGAAAGCGTATGTTGCCTTGAAAATAGACAATGGTGATATACTGAGGTGATATATGAGTTTACTGGCGGAGCTTAGCATGGGCAGAATTCTGATCGATTTGTCGGATGACGTTATTCAACGTCTCGATAACCTCAAACAGTTGCGTAACCAACCTCGTGCCGAATTACTGCGTGAAGCAATTGAGCAGTATCTCGATCAGCAAAGCTCGTCCGTTATCCGTGATGCGCTTGGTCTTTGGGGGAACCAGCAAGAAGATGGTTTAGAGTATGAGCGCAAGCTGCGTGAGGAGTGGTAGTGATGGAACACATGGCGGTTTTTGATACCAATATCCTGATCGACCTTTTCAACAATCGCGTCGAGGCAGCAAATACGATCGAAAACACAGCATCGCACCGGTCAATCAGTCTAATCACATGGATGGAAGTCATGGTAGGGGCGCGCAAACATGGCCACGAAGCGAAAACCGCGGCGGTAATGGGCGCATTTGAGGTTATCGATGTAACCCGAGAGATCGCAGAAAGAAGCGTCGTGCTCCGTGAGAAGCATGGCATGAAACTGCCGGATGCCATTATTTTAGCGACTGCCCAAAGCAGAAATTGCCCGTTAATCACCCGGAATACCAAAGACTTTCAGGGGATTGCCGGGGTGGTTTTACCTTATCAATTGTAGGCCGGGCAAGCACGCGCCGCCCGGCACTGTCACAGGGAATTACTCCCCTTCACCCGGGAACAGGAACGGGTTGATCGAGCTACGGGCAAAGCCCTCCTGCTCCATCTTCGCGTCCAGAATCAGCGAGGCAAGATCGTCGGCTACCGCTTCGACTTTCGGGTCTTTTTCCTGATACAGAATCTTCAGGTAAGTGCCGCAGTCGCCGCAGCTTTCGGCTTTCACCGCCGCGTCTTCATTTTCCAGCGACCAGTAGTTCAGATCGCGGGTCTGTTCGCAGTTGCTGCACTTGATGCGCACCACGTGCCACTCGGTTTCACACAGGTTGCAGTGCAGGTAGCGCAGCCCCTGCGTGGTGCCGATTTGCACCATGCTGGAAACTGGCATAGAGCCGCAGACCGGGCAGAACTGGCGCGCCTCGCCGTATTCGGCGCGCGCTTTACCCGGGATCAGGCTCGCCATTTGCGCCCAGTAAAGCGACAGCGCAGCCCAGATAAACGGCGCTTTATCGCTACTGACCAGCGAGAAGTCAGAGGCAAACAGCGCGCTCGCCATCTCTTCCAGCTCTTGTTCGGACGCTTTTTCCAGATTTTCAATGACCGCCAGCGCGGTACCGCTCATCTCCGGCTTCAGCTCGGCAATGAGCGAATGCAGCAGCTTTTGCCAGTGCTTGTCGCGCGGCAGGACGTGAATGTCCAGCGGTGGCTTGCCCTGCGTGTTGGCTTCTTTGATG
The DNA here is from genome assembly GCF_019968825.1 of Enterobacter sp. JBIWA003. NCBI lineage: Bacteria > Pseudomonadati > Pseudomonadota > Gammaproteobacteria > Enterobacterales > Enterobacteriaceae > Enterobacter > Enterobacter sp. JBIWA003. The sequence continues at coordinate 4,948,521 of NZ_CP074170.1, read as the reverse complement.
CGCGCGGTCAGATCCATTTGCAGCGGGTGATCGTACAGCACCACTTCCTGCGCGTGGGCGACCAGCGCGGCAAAACGCAGAAAATCGCCCAGCGGGTTGTTCTCTGCCAGCTCGCGCAGACGCTCTGCGCGGCGGTTATAGAGGTTCTTGAGTCTGGGGAATAACAACGGCGGAATATAATCCGCCGTGCGTTTCTCGCTCGACCCCAGCTCATCTTGCGGGATTATGCGAATACTCATTCAGATGACTTTTCCTGTTTCTGGCGGACTTCACGGTACCAGCGCGGGTGATGCTTCTTCGCCCACGTACTGGTTACCCATCCTTCCACCATCGCGGTAATGGTGCCTTTCACCCAAAGGGCGGCGTAGATATGCACCATGATAACCACAATTAACGCCACTGCGGCAAATGAATGCAGCATCAGCGCGAATCGGATCACCGGGATTGAGAAAGCAGGCGCAAAGTACGGACGCCAGATGATCACGCCGCTCACCAGCAACAGGACCAGGAAGATAATCGCCGCCCAGAATACGCATTTCTGGCCGAAGTTATAACGCCCGGTGTCACCCACTTCCTCGTTGACGACGATCTTACGAATATTCTTCGCCCAAAAGATATCATCCCGATTGATTAGGTTATGGTGCCAGTAGCGGAAAAACATAATGATGAACGACGCGAACATGATGACGCCCACAAACGGGTGCAGGATGCGCGCCAGCTGTGGTGTCCCCATGATCTGCATCAGCCAGTTGAAGGACGGGAAGAAGAACCCCAGCCCGCTTATCGCCGCCAGCATGAAGCAGAAGGCGGTGACCCAGTGGTTGATGCGTTCCGGCGCGGTGTAGCGCACGATGGTGTCACGTTTTCTCATTTGCGCACCTCGTCTTTCTCTTCATGCAGGTTGTCGTCTTCCTCTTCCGCGCGGTTCGGACCGACGCCGACGTAGTGGAAGATGCTCGCTGCGAAGGTGGCAGCAAAGCCCACCGCTGCCAGCGGTTTCCAGATGCCTTTCCAGAACTTCACGGTAGCGCTGATTTCCGGGTTCTCCGGCAGACCGTGATACAGATTCGGCTTGTCGGCGTGGTGCAGCACGTACATCACGTGTGTACCGCCAACCCCGGCCGGATCGTACAGGCCCGCGTTGTCGTAACCACGGGTCTTCAGCTCGCCCACGCGCTCTGCCGCCAGCGTTTTCATATCCTCTTTGGAGCCAAAGTGGATTGCGCCGGTTGGGCAGGTCTTCACGCATGCAGGCTCCTGGCCGACGGTAACGCGGTCCACGCACAGGGTGCATTTGTAGACGCGGTTGTCTTCCGGGTTCAGGCGCGGTACGTCGAACGGACAGCCTGCGATGCAGTAGCCGCAGCCGATGCACTGTTCGGACTGGAAGTCGACGATGCCGTTGGCATACTGAATGATAGCCCCTTCTGACGGACATGCCTTCAGGCAGCCCGGATCCGCACAGTGCATACAGCCGTCTTTGCGGATAAGCCATTCCAGTTTGTCGTTCTGCTCCACTTCCGAGAAACGCATCACCGTCCAGGACTTGGCGGTCAGGTCTGCCGGGTTGTCGTACACCCCGACGTTGTGACCCACTTCGTCACGCAGGTCGTTCCACTCAGAGCAGGCCACCTGACAGGCTTTACAGCCGATACAGGTCGTCACGTCGATAAGCTTCGCCACTTCCTGCTGGTGGTCCCGCGCCTGAGGCGCGGGCGTGAAACCGTTAGTCGCGGAACGACGGATAATGTCTTGAGATTGATAAGCCATAAGTCGTCTCCGTTACACCTTTTCCACGTTCACGAGGAAGGCCTTAAACTCCGGCGTCTGCGTGTTCGCATCACCGACGAACGGCGTCAGGGTGTTCGCAATGAACCCTTTCTTCGCCACGCCCTCATAACCCCAGTGAATCGGAATACCGATGGTATCCACCTGCTGACCGTGAACGTTCAGCGTGCGAATACGCTTGGTCACCACCGCCTTGGCCTTAATGTAGCCGCGGTTAGAGGAGACCTTCACGGTATCGCCATGGGCAATGCCGAGCTTGTTCGCCAGCTTCTCGCCGATCTCCACAAACTGTTCCGGCTGCGCGATGGCGTTAAGCAGCGCGTGCTTGGTCCAGTAGTGGAAGTGTTCGGTCAGACGGTAGGTGGTACCCACGTACGGGAACTTGTCTTTTTTACCCAGCGCTTCAAAGTCGTCCTTGAAGATACGGGCAGCCGGGTTAGAGACCACGTTCGGGTGCAGCGGGTTGGTGCCCAGCGGCGTCTCAAACGGCTCGTAGTGTTCCGGGAACGGACCTTCCGCCATCTTATCGATAGCGAACAGACGCCCCATCCCTTCAGGCTGCATGATAAACGGCCCAACGTCGCTGCCCGGTGCGGCAGTGCTGTAGTCCGGAATATCCACGCCGCCCCATTTCGCGCCGTCCCACTTAAGCAGCTGACGTTTCGGATCCCACGGGTTGCCCTGCGGATCAGCGGACGCACGGTTATAGAGGATGCGGCGGTTGAGCGGCCACGCCCATGCCCAGCCCAGCGTATTGCCAAGGCCTGACGGGTCGGCGTTATCGCGGTTGGCCATCTGGTTGCCTTTCGGCGTCCAGCTACCGGCAAAGATCCAGCAGCCGCTGGAGGTGGTACCGTCATCGCGCAGGTGGGCGAAGGTACTAAGCTGATCGCCTTTCTTCGCCAGCACGGTGCCGGTGGCCGGGTCGATAACGTCCGCCAGTGCCTTACCGTTGCTCTCCATCGCCACTTCTTCCGGCGCTGGGTTTTCCGGCGTCGAGTAGTTCCAGGTCATGTTCAGGACCGGTTCCGGGTTCGCGCCGCCTTCTGCCGCGTACATCTTACGCAGGCGCAAGAAGATACCGGCCAGGATCTCGCCGTCGTTCATGGCGATGCCCGGGGCGTCCGCGCCTTTCCAGTGCCACTGCAGCCAGCGTCCGGAGTTGACGATAGACCCGTTCTCTTCCGCGAAGCAGGTTGACGGCAGACGGAACACTTCGGTCTGAATCTTCGACGGATCGACGTCGTTCGATTCGCCGTGGTTCTGCCAGAAGGTCGAGGTCTCGGTATTGAGCGGGTCAATCGTCACCAGGAACTTCAGTTTTGACAGCGACTCAACAACCTTGTTCTTGTTCGGGAACGAGGCAACCGGGTTAAAGCCCTGGCACAGATAGCCGTTCACTTTGCCCTGGTGCATCATCTCGAAATACTGCAGAACGTCGTAACCTTTGTCCCACTTCGGCAGCCAGTCAAAGCCCCAGCTGTTTTCCGCCGTCGCTTTATCCCCGAAGAACGCTTTCATCATCGAGACGAAGAACTTCGGATAGTTGCCCCAGTAGTTCACCTGGCCTTCAAGCAGCGGTTTAGGCGTGCTGGCCGTCAGGTAGGTTTGCAGGTCGGTCTGTTTTTCGCTTGGCAGGTTCATGTAGCCCGGCAGGCTCTGAGACAGCAGGCCGAGGTCGGTCAGACCCTGAATGTTGGAGTGACCGCGCAGGGCGTTCACGCCGCCGCCTGCCATCCCCATGTTGCCGAGCAGCAGCTGAACCATCGCCATGGTGCGGATGTTCTGCGCGCCGATGGAGTGTTGCGTCCAGCCGAGGGCGTACAGGAACGACGCAGTTTTGTCTTTCGCACTGGTTTCGGCGATCAGCTCGCACACCTTCAGGAAGTCCGCCTTCGGCGTCCCACAGATGTTTTCGACAACCTCCGGCGTGTAGCGGGAGACATGCTCTTTCAGCAGGTTCCACACGCAGCGCGGGTGTTGCAGAGTGGTGTCGCGCTTCGCAAAACCTTTTTCATCCAGCTCGTAGTTCCAGCTGGTTTTGTCGTACTTGCGTTTTTCAGCGTCGTAACCGCTAAACAGACCATCTTCGAAGTGGTAATCCTCACGCACGATCAGGCTGGCATTGGTATAGGCTTCGGTGTATTCGCGGTTGTACTTTTCGTTGGTCATCAGGTACAGCAGTACGCCTGACAGGAAAGTGATGTCAGTACCTGAACGAATAGGGGTGTAGAAATCCGCCACTGACGCAGTACGCGTAAAGCGGGGATCGATCACAATCAGTTTCGCACCGTTGTGGATTTTGGCTTCCATCGCCCAGCGGAACCCGACCGGGTGCGCTTCAGCGGCGTTACCGCCCATCACCACAATGAGGTTGGCGTTCTTGATGTCGACCCAGTGGTTGGTCATCGCACCGCGACCAAATGTTGGAGCAAGACTTGCTACCGTTGGTCCGTGTCAGACACGCGCCTGGTTGTCGACCGCGAGCATACCGAGTGCACGCGTAAATTTCTGGGTTAAATAACCGGTTTCGTTACTGGAAGCAGAAGCACACAGCATCCCGGTGGAGAGCCAGCGGTTGACCGTGACGCCGTCGGCGTTCTTCTCAACAAAGTTGGCATCGCGGTCTTCTTTAATCAGTTTAGCGATGCGGTCAAACGCCTCTTCCCAGCTGATTTGCTGCCATTTGTCGGAACCCGGCGCGCGATATTCAGGGAATTTCAGGCGGCTTTCGGAGTGGATAAAGTCCACCAGACCGGCCCCTTTCGGGCACAATGCGCCGCGGTTAACCGGGTGATCCGGGTCGCCTTCGATATGGAAAATAGACGCTTTGGCGTTTTTAGCACCGTCGCCGAGGCTATACATCAACAGCCCGCAACCGACAGAGCAGTACGTACAGGTATTACGGGTTTCACGGGTGCGCAGCAGTTTATACTGCCGCGTTTCCGCCAGCGCTACGCCGGGCGCAAAGCCCAGTGCCGCTGCCGTGGTGCCTGCCATACCGCCAGCGCAGATCTTAAAGAACTGCCTTCTGCTGACCTGCATGGGTCACTCCTTGTTTCGACATTGCTTACATATGTAGTTTTGACTTCGCGGTTGAAGAATGACCGCAAAGGAGAAAAATTTGCGTTAATCCCTCAATTCCACGAGGGATATCATCAGAATACCACATTGTCGGTACCGCTGTTCTAATGGCGTTAATACAAAGTGAACGTATTATCACCATGTTGATTATAAAGTGTGATATCGATCACATTAACAGCTCTGCATGTTAAAGCGATGTAGCCGGTGTCAGGTTGCACCCCTGCTAAATGAGTAGGAGAATGGTTGTCGAAAAGTTGATCCATACTATGCGTACAGCCTGTGGTTTATGCTGCAATAGCACGCTCGCTTCCGTGGTTGTTCAGGAATACCGCTGTGTCTAAACAAAACCGTGATCCCCACTCGTCACCCCTGCCTGCCGGCATTGTGGAACTGTCGGTACACCGACCGCCCCGCATAACCGATGCCACGCCCGATTTTCTGGCGGAAGAAGTGCCCGTTGCGCTCGTTTACAACGGCATCTCGCATGTGGTGATGATGGCATCTCCGAAAGATCTTGAGCTGTTCGCCATCGGTTTTTCCCTCTCGGAAGGCATCATCGAGCATCCGCAAGAGATCTACGGCATGGACGTGGTCCAGGCCTGCAACGGTCTTGAAGTGCAAATCGAACTCTCCAGCCGCCGCTTTATGGGGCTTAAGGAGCGTCGTCGCGCGCTGGCCGGGCGTACCGGCTGCGGCGTGTGCGGCGTTGAGCAGCTTAACGATATTGGCAAGCCCGTTGCGCCACTGCCGTTTACTCAGACCTTTAATCTGGCGCACCTCGACCCCGCCCTTGAGCATCTCAACGACGTACAGCCCATCGGCCAGCTGAGCGGCTGCACGCACGCGGCGGCATGGGTATTGCCGTCGGGAGAGATTGCTGGTGGGCATGAAGACGTGGGTCGCCACGTGGCGCTGGATAAGCTGCTCGGTCGTCGTGCGCGTGAAAGTCAGGTCTGGCAGCAGGGCGCGGCGCTCGTTTCCAGCCGGGCCAGCTACGAGATGGTGCAAAAGTCCGCCATGTGCGGTGTGGAAATTTTGTTCGCGGTGTCGGCGGCGACCACGCTGGCGGTAGAGGTAGCGGAGCGCTGTAACCTGACGCTGGTGGGCTTCTGCAAGCCGGGAAGGGCGACGATTTATACCCATCCTCAGCGATTAATAGTTGATCAGTAATTTTGAATGATATTAGCAAATCCTTCCGCTTTTAGTTGTTCGCGATGAGGTCTAGTATTTATCTCATCAAGGCACGGTGCCTTACCTAAACAACTTAATGAAAGGGTTTAAATCATGAAAAGCATCAAAACTTTTGTCGCTGTAATCGCTCTGGCTGCTTCTTTCGGTTCTTTCGCTGCGCAGACTGTGACCGCAACCGCCTCTACCATTGATGGTGCAGAAGCGAAAATCGCGGCTCAGGCTCAGGAAGCGGGCGCGTCATCGTACAAAATTACCCAGGCATTCTCCGGTAACCGCGTACACATGACTGCTGAACTGAACAAATAAGCGAGTCACACCGTCGAAAGAGCGCCCCCGGGGCGCTTTTTTAGTTTATGCCCGCCACGCGCAGCAATGCCGTCACCACCGCCGCGGCCACAATCACCACGATTAACGGCATTTTCCGCCAGGCCAAAAACACCGCAAACGCCACGCCCAGCACGCGCGCCATGCCTGCGAAGTGTTCTCCCTCATAAAAGGTGGTCGCCAGCGCGACGGAGAACAGCAATACCGTTGCCGCATCTGACAGCAGCGCCTGAGAACGCTCCGACAACGCCAGCCGGTTGCCGAGTTTGGCACCGCCAAGGCGCATTAAATAGGTTCCGGCAGAAAGAATGGCGATGCCGAGAATAAAGACCGTCATGTTTTCCATTATTTTTTCCTCGCGGCAAGACCGAGTAAAGAGAGCAGTACCGGTAATCCCACCGGGGCAAACGGCACGGCGGCCAGCGATAACACGGCGCCGCTGCAGGCGCGGATCAGCGTGGTACGGTTTTTAAATGCGGGAACCACTAATGCCAGCAGAATGGCCGGAAATACCGCGTCCAGCCCGATGGTTTCCGGGTCGGGCAACAGTTTGCCCACCATGGCACCCAGCAGCGCGCCCAGCGGCCAGATGAGGGCAACGCCTAAGCCGCATAGCCAGTAGGCGGCTTTACGCTGTTCGGCGGTTTTTTGCGACAGGCCAAACACCACGCTTTCATCGTTCATGATGTGGCAGCCCAGCAGGCTCAGACCGCGCTTGCCCACCAGCTCACGCACCGTCACGCCAAACGGCACATGCCGCGCATTGACCAGCAAACCTGCCGCCGCAGCCGCCAGCGGATTGCCGCCGCTCGCCACGATGCCGATAAACATGAACTCAGACGCGCCCGCCAGCACGGTAATGGAGAGCACAAACGGCACCCAGACCGGGAAACCGTAGGCCATCGCCAGTGAGCCGTAGGACATTCCGACCACGCCCACCGCGAGGCAGACCAGAATGATTGCTTTTATGGTGTCGCCTTTCAGACAAGAGAGATGATGCTTCATACAATTTTAGCCATATCGAACGTGTATCCATTATAATGAACGCAACGAAACTGATTTTCAAGACGAACGATTTGTTCGTTTTATAGAACGCGAGGCCGTTATATGACGCAGCCGATCAGCCTGATCGCCAAAAGTCTGGTGCGAGAACGCCTGCGAACCGGGCTTTCACTGGCGGAAATTGCCCGCCGTGCCGGGATCGCAAAATCCACGCTTTCCCAGCTGGAGTCCGGCAACGGTAACCCTAGCCTGGAAACGCTGTGGTCGCTCTGCGTGGCGCTGGATATTCCTTTCGCCCGTTTGCTTGAGCCACAGTTGCCGACCACGCAGGTGATCCGCCGTGGTGAAGGGACAAAAGTGGTGGCTGGACAGGCTAACTATGAAGCCATTTTACTGGCGGCATGCCCCCCTGGCGCGCGCCGCGATGTCTATCTTCTGATGACCCAACCGGGAGCAGACCGTATTTCACAGCCGCATCCACCTGGCTCGGTTGAACATATTATTGTGACGCAGGGGCGGGCGCTGGTCGGTCTGCTCGACGCGGCGGAAGAGCTCGGGGCAGGGGATTACATTTGTTATCCCGCCGATCAGCCGCATATCTTCAAGGCCCTGGAGCCAGACACTTACGCGCTGCTGGTGGCGGAACAAAACTAACAGAGATACGGAAACTCATGTCGCTTAAAGCCATTGCCAAAGAACTGGGGCTGTCAGTCACCACCGTCAGCCGCGCCCTCAACGGATATGACGACGTCTCCGCCGAGACGCGCTCACGCGTGGAAGCAGAGGCCCAGCGCCGTGGTTACCGACCGAACACCTTCGCCCGCCGCCTGAAGATGGGCAAAATTGACGCCGTTGGGCTGGTGTTCCCGGTCCATCCTGTTCCGCTCAATAACAGCGTATTTATGGACATGGTCGGCGAAATTAGCCACGAACTGGCGCGACATGAAATCGATTTGTTGCTGATTGCCGATGACGATCTGGCCGATAAACACAGCTATATGCGCATGGTGCAAAGCCGCCGTGTGGATGCGCTGATCGTGGCACACACGCTGGATCACGATCCCCGTCTTGAGCAGCTGCAGGCGGCCGGTTTTCCTTTCCTGGCGCTCGGGCGCAGCCATCTCCCGCAGCCGTACGCGTGGTTTGATTTCGACAACTACGCCGGTACGCATCAGGCTACCCGCTGGCTGATCGAGAAAGGCCATCAGCGTATCGCGCTACTTGGCGAAAGCAACAATCAGGCGTTTATCACCCAGCGCCGTCAGGGCTATCTGGACGCCCTGCGGGAAGCCGGGCTTTCCAGCGAATGGCTGCGCGCTATGCCGCCTTCGCGCCGCGTCGGGTATGCCACCACGAAAGAACTGCTTGCCCTGCCGCAGCCGCCCACGGCCATCATCACCGACTGCAACACCCACGGCGACGGCGCGGCGATGGCGCTGGCGCAGATGGGGCGTTTATCCGGCGACAACGCCGTCTCGCTGGTGGTCTATGACGGACTACCCCAGGACAGCATTGTCGATATTGACGTGGCGTCGGTGATCCAGTCTACCCGCCAGGGCGTCGGGAAACAGATTGCCGATATGGTGCGCCAGCTGATTAACGGCGACGATATTGAACAGCTTCAGGTGCTCTGGCAGCCAGAATTCTCTCCGGGCCAGACGGCCTAAATAGCGCAAAATTTTAAAGCCGATCACAGAACCGAAACGTTTTGGTTTGTATCCGAAACGTTTCGGATCAACACTCAGATCATCCCGATGACAGGAGATGTCTGATGCAAGATTCCGTTTTACGTCTCGAAACCACGATGGTAGACGTGGTGATTAAAACCCATCCGTTCGCCGAAATTCTCTACTGGGGGCCTCACCTTCGGCACTTTTCGCCGCAAGATGTTGCTCTGCTCGCGCGTCCTGTTGCCAACGGCAGGCTTGACGTCGACTCCCCGGTCACGCTGATGGCCGAGCTGGGGCATGGCCTGTTTGGCTCGCCGGGCATTGAGGGGCATCGCCAGGGGCTGGACGGTTCCCCGGTGTTCAAAACCACCCAGGTGCAGCAGGGCGTAAATACCCTGACGATAACCGCCGAAGATGAGCATGCGGGACTGCGCCTGACCAGCGAGTTGGCGTTGGATGCCAGCGGCGTGCTGGTGGTTCGTCACGGTTTAACGAATCTGAAAGCGATCCCCTGGCAGGTGGACCGTTTCGCCGTCACGCTGCCGGTGGCCGAGCGCGCGCAGGAGGTGATGGCCTTCCACGGACGCTGGATCCGTGAATTCCAGCCGCACCGCGTAAAGCTTGAACACGACAGCTTCGTGATTGAAAACCGCCGGGGTAAAACCTCCCACGAGCACTTCCCGGCGCTGATTGCCGGTACGTCGTCGTTCAGCGAAATGCAGGGTGACGTCTGGGGCGTGCATCTGGGCTGGAGCGGTAATCACCGCCTGCGCGCGGAAGCGAAAACCGATGGTCGTCGCTACCTGCAGGCCGAAGCGCTCTACCTGCCGGGTGAAATGGTGGTTGAGGAGGGCGATACGCTCTGGACGCCGCGCCTGTATGCCAGCTACTCCACGCAGGGCCTGAACGGCATGAGCCAGCCGTTCCATCGCTACCTGCGCAACAACGTCATCCGCTTCCCGGAAAACAAACCGCGCCCGGTGCACCTCAATACCTGGGAAGGGATCTACTTCAACCACGATCCGGAGTACATCATGCGCATGGCCGATGAGGCTGCCGCCCTGGGCGTGGAGCGCTTCATCATTGATGATGGCTGGTTCAAAGGCCGTAATGACGACCATGCCGCGCTGGGCGACTGGTATCTGGATGAGAAGAAATACCCGAACGGCCTGACGCCGGTGATCGACCACGTCAAGCGGCTCGGCATGGAGTTTGGCATCTGGGTAGAGCCGGAGATGATCAATCCGGATTCCGATTTGTACCGCGCGCATCCTGACTGGGTACTGGCGCTGCCGGGCTATCCCCAGGCGACCGGACGACACCAGCTGGTGCTCAATCTCAACATCCCGGAGGCCTTTGATTACCTGGTGGAGCGCATGAGCTGGCTGCTGGGCGAGCATGCGGTCGACTACGTGAAGTGGGACATGAACCGCGAGCTGGTGCAGCCGGGACACAACGGTAAAGCCGCTGCCGACGCGCAGACCCGCCAGTTTTACCGCCTGCTGGACGTGCTGGGCGAGCGCTTCCCGCATATTGAGTTTGAATCGTGCTCCTCCGGCGGTGGGCGCATTGATTATGAGGTACTGACCCGCAGCCACCGCTTCTGGGCGTCCGACAACAACGACGCGCTGGAGCGCAGCACCATCCAGCGCGGCATGAGCTACTTCTTCCCGCCGGAGGTGATGGGCGCGCATATCGGTCATCATAAATGTCACGCCACCTTCCGCCAGCATAGCATCCAGTTTCGCGGGTTGACGGCCCTGTTTGGCCATATGGGGCTGGAGCTGGATCCGCTCACCGTGGACGCGCAGGAGCGCGAAGGCTATCGCCATTACGCCGCGCTGCACAAGCAGTGGCGAGAGGTGATCCACCATGGTACCCAGTGGCGTATTGATATGCCGGATGCCACCACGCTGGCGCAAGGGATGGTGAGCGAAGATAAGGCGCAGGGGCTGTTTATGGTCAGCCAGCTCGCGATGCCGGATTACAGCCTGATGATGCCGCTGCGCATGGCGGGGCTGGAGGCTAGCGCGCGGTACCGCGTCATGCTGCTCGATCACCCGAATATTCAGATTACGGGCGAGGGAGGGCACACCATGCGCAAGCTGCCAGCGTGGATGGAAACGCCGCAAACGGTGAGCGGCGAGTGGCTGATGCAGGCGGGCATTGCGCTGCCGATTCTGGATCCGGAAACCGCCGTTCTGATTGGCGTTGAACGCGTGTAAAGGTGACGGGCCGGGCAGCCGGCCCTCCGTTGAGGATAAAAATAATGAACACAACAACCTGTACCCACAAAGACAACCCTAACTTCTGGATCTTCGGGCTGTTCTTCTTTCTCTACTTCTTTATCATGGCCACCTGCTTTCCGTTCCTGCCGATTTGGCTGTCGGACATCATCGGCCTGAATAAAACCCATACCGGGATTGTCTTCTCCTGCATCTCGCTGTCGGCCATCGCGTTCCAGCCGCTACTGGGCGTTATTTCGGACAAGCTGGGGCTGAAAAAACACCTTCTGTGGATCATCGCGGTGCTGCTGGTTCTGTTCGCACCGTTCTTCCTGTACGTCTTCGCGCCGCTGCTAAAAGCCAATATCTGGCTGGGCGCGCTGAGCGGCGGGCTGTATATCGGTTTTGTATTTTCGGCCGGATCGGGGGCGATTGAGGCCTACATCGAACGCGTGAGCCGCAACAGCTTCTTTGAATACGGCAAGGCGCGGATGTTTGGCTGCCTCGGCTGGGGCTTGTGCGCCTCCACGGGCGGCATCCTGTTCGGCATCGATCCGTCGTATGTTTTCTGGATGGGATCGGCAGCGGCATTGCTGCTAATGCTGCTGCTGGTGGTCGCGAAGCCGAAGCCCAACCAGACGGCGCAGGTCATGAATGCCCTGGGCGCGAACCAGCCGCAAATCACCGCAAAAACCGTGTTCAACCTGTTCCGCCAGCGCAGAATGTGGATGTTTATCCTCTACGTGATTGGCGTGGCCTGCGTGTATGACGTTTTCGATCAGCAGTTTGCCACCTTCTTTAAAACCTTCTTCGCCACGCCGCAGGAGGGGACCCGCGCCTTTGGTTTCGCAACGACTGCCGGGGAGATTTGTAATGCCATCATTATGTTCTGTTCGCCGTGGATCATTAACCGCATCGGCGCGAAGAACACGCTGCTGATCGCCGGGGTGATTATGGCGACGCGCATTATCGGCTCGTCGTTCGCCACCACTGCCGTGGAGGTGATTGCCCTCAAGATGCTGCACGCGCTGGAAGTCCCGTTCCTGCTGGTGGGCGCCTTCAAGTACATCACCGGGGTGTTTGATACCCGACTGTCGGCGACTATCTATCTGATCGGCTTCCAGTTTGCCAAACAGTCGGCGGCGATTATTCTCTCCGCTTTTGCCGGGAATATGTATGACCGGATCGGCTTCCAGGAGACGTATCTGATGCTGGGCTGTTTCGTGCTGGCGATTACGGTGGTGTCGACGTTTACGCTGAGCAGCAGGCAGGAGATTGCCGCCGCCGCGGGGGCGGCAGCGCTAACACATCAGTCCAGGTAAAAGACCTCTTTAAGCTCCGCACTCACCGGGCTGTTATCCGGGTTCGACGGCATGACGTCGCCCATATGTTTCCACCAGCGCTGGCAGACGTCGGTATTCGCTACCGCGCTCCAGCGCTCCTCCGATTCAATCTCCACGGTCGCAAACAGCAGGTTACGTGCTTTGTCGAGATAAATGGCGTAGTGGTGAGCGCCGTGGTCTTTCAGCACCGCTTCAAGCTCGGGCCAAATTGGATTGTGGCGACGCGCGTACTCCTCGTGCGCGTCCGGGTTCACCTGCATCACAAACGCTTTGCGGATCATAATGCCTCCAGATAGAGCTCGCGGACTTCATCGCGGCTGGCGGTGCGCGGATTGCATGGCGCACACGGATCCGCGAGGGCTTTATCCAGCCAGCCTTCGATATCGGCTTTAGTGACGCCGAGCTGGCTGAAGCCCGCAGGAATGCCGACGCGAGCGCTGAGGTCGCGAATTGCCTGAATGGCGGACATGCTGGCGGCTTCATCACTCATGCCGCGGGTATCGACGCCCATCGCCTGCGCCACGCGGGCGAAGCGGGTGATTGCGTTCGGGCGGTTAAAGCTTTCGACGATCGGCAGCAGAATGGCGTTGCACACGCCGTGCGGCAGGTTATGCGTCGCGCCCGGCTGGTGCGCCAGGGCGTGTACCAGACCCAGACCCGCACTGTTAAACGCCATACCCGCCAGATACTGGCCAAACGCCATCTGCTCGCGCGCCTCAAGGTTATGACCGTTATCAACCGCTTCCGGCAGCCAGAGGCCGATCAGGCGAATCGCCTCCAGAGCGTTGGCATCGGTCAGCGGGTGCGCGCCAACGGACACATAGGCTTCAATGGCGTGGGTTAATGCGTCCATACCGGTTGCGGCGGTCACGGAGGCCGGAATATCCAGCATGACGCTGGCATCGTCCACGGCGATATCCGGGATGATGTTCGGGTCGATGATCACCTCTTTCACCTGACGCGCGGAGTCGATGATCACCGCATTACTGGTCATCTCCGCCGCCGTCCCTGCGGTGGTGTTGATCGCTACCAGCGGCACCCCCGCATTTTTCACCTTGCCGACGCCGGAATAATCGGTTGACGGGCCGGGGTTAGCGGTGAGGATTTTAATCGCCTTGGCGGTATCAATCGGGCTGCCGCCGCCAAAGGCAATGACGTAATCACACTCTGCGTCCCGGTAAGCCGAAAATCCTTTTTGCACCAGCGCTTCTGTTGGGTTCGGGAACACCTCATCGAACAGGTGATACGACATCTGATGGGTGTCCAGCGCGGTAAACAGGCTGTCGAGCAGACCCAGCTTCACCAGTTGGCCGTCGGTGACAATCAGCGCTTTTCCCCACTGCTTGTTCGCTACCAGATTGACCATATCGCCGATTGCGCCCGCGCCGTGAAGGCTGATTTTTGGAAGCGCCAACATAAAGCTCATGATAATTCTCCTTAACGATCAATGTTTGTCCTGCAAAGGCCTTATGCGTATAAATCCAGCGCGGATTGCAGCGGGCTCACGCCAAAGCGCTTGCCGAGGGCGATGAGCGCTTCCCGGGGAATGGTCTGCTTCATGCCGCCCATGGCGTACACCTTCACCAGCACTTCCGCTGATTTCTCGGCGGTGTCGATCAGGCCAAAGGTTTCATCCAGCGTTGGACCGCTGCCGAACACGCCGTGGAACGGCCATAGCACCAGAGAATGTTTTTGCATATCAACGGCGGTTGCCTGGCCGATTTCGTCGGTACCCGGTACCATCCACGGCAGAATGCCCACGCCATCCGGGAATACCACCAGACACTCGGTACTGCCTTCCCAGAGCTTGCGGGTGATGACATCGGCGCTGTTTTCCAGCACGTAGGTCAGGGCGATCAGGTTCGTGGCGTGGCAGTGCATGATCACGCGGTCCTTGCCATTGGTCGCTTTGATGCGCTCGCAGTGGGAGAGGAAGTGCGCCGGCAGTTCGGAGGTGGGCACCGCTTCATCCGTCAGCCCCCACAGAATGTGGTAACCCGCGCCGTCGCTGTCCACTTTCACCACGCCGAGGTTGGCCTCCGGGTCGAGCTGGACGTTACGGAAAAACTTGCCGGAACCGGTGACGATAAACGGCGTGTTGGCGAGCAGCGGCATCGGCTGGCTCAGCGCGATATAGCGCGGCTTCGCGTGGAAATCGGCCGCGAAAGGTTCGATATCCGCGTCGTCCAGGCGCAGCGTCAGGTTGCCGCCGTTGCGCTCGTCCCAGCCTTTCAGCCAGGCGTCGGAGGTGGCTTTGATCATGCCCTGGACGAACCAGGAGTGGGTGATAGTCTGCATACTGTGGTTCCTTTGAAAATGCCGGGTGGCGCTACGCTTACCCGGCCTGCTCTTACCCGTAGACCCGGCAGGCAACGTGCTGCCGGGCGATGTTTTTACTGACGAGCGGCGAGAACGTCTTTCTCATACGCCCGCACGTTGTTCAGCCACTGGCTGCCCGCCGGGGCATCGTTACGCTGGCAGTACATCTCCCACACTGCCTGCCACGGCAGGGATTTCTGCTCTTCCAGCAGCGCCAGACGTGCGGTGTAGTCACCGTTAGCCTCCAGCTGCTTCAGCGTGGCGACTGGCTCCAGCAACGCGCGCAGCAGGGCTTTCTTCATATTGCGGGTGCCGATAACCCACGCCGCGATGCGGTTGATGGAGGCATCGAAGAAGTCGAGGCCGATGTGTACGCGGTCAAAGAGGTCGTGGCGGATGATTTCGCTGGCAATCGCCTGGGTTTCGTCATCCAGCAGCACCACGTGGTCGCTGTCCCAGCGCACCGGACGGCTGACGTGCAGCAGCAGACGCGGCACGTAGAGCATGGCGGCGGAGATTTTGTCGGAGATCACCTCGGTCGGGTGGAAGTGGCCAGCATCCAGACACAGCGCGGTCTGGCGGCTGGTGGCGTAACCCATATAGAACTCGTTCGAGCCCACGGTATAGCTCTCGGCGCCTATACCGAACAGCTTGCTCTCGACGGCGTCGATGTGGTGCGCCGGGTCCAGCTTCTCGCTGAGAGCCTCATCCAGCGCGGCCAGCAGGCGCTGGCGCGGAGCCAGACGATCGACGGTGATATCCTTCATGCCGTCCGGGATCCAGATGTTCATCACCGACGGTGTGCCGAGCTGCTCGCCGAAATATGCCGAAACGCGGCGGCTGGCCTTCACGTGATCGATCCAGAACTGGCGGATGTCGTTGTCCGCGTGGGCGAGAGTAAAACCGTCCGCACTCAGCGGATGTGAGAAGCAGGACGGGTTAAAGTCCAGGCCCAGCCTGTTGGTTTTGGCCCACTCTACCCAGTTCTTAAAGTGTTCCGGTTTGATTTCGTTGCGCGCCACCGGCTCATCGGATTCGAGATAGATTGCATGCAGGTTCAGGCGCTTTGGCCCCGGGATCAGGCTCAGCGCCAGTTCAAGGTCGGCGCGCAGTTCGGTCGCGTTGCGCGCTTTGCCTGGATAGTTACCCGTGGCCTGAATACCCCCCGTCAGGGAACCGCCTGGGTTCTCGAAGCCAGCGACGTCATCGCCCTGCCAGCAGTGCATGGAGACGGGCAGACGGTCGAGCTGGCGCAGCGCCTCTTCGACATCCACGCCGACGGCGGCGAAACGCTGTTTAGCCAGATCCCAGGCTTGTTCTAATTGAGTTGTCATGCACAAAGCTCCTTAGTCAGTCGGTTTTGCTGAAACTGCGCGCGAAAGCGAGCAATTTCATGGCAGGGATTGGGTGTGAAGGTGGTCAGACTGGCGTTCGCCGTCACCACCGAACGGAAGTCGTCAACGTTGGAAAGTTCGTCCAGAGTCATCAGCTGAATGCCGATATTGCCGAGCGTGGAGGCCTCCACGGGACCTGCCACCACGGTGATGCCGCAGGCATCGGCGCAGAGCTGGTTCAGCAGCTGGTTCTGGCAGCCGCCGCCCACGATATGCAGCTGGCTGAAGGGTTTTCCGCGAAGGCTCGCCAGCTCGCTGAGGATGTCGGCATACAGCAGGGCGAGGCTGTCAAAAATGCAGCGCGCCAGTTCGGGAGGGCTGGACGGCACCGGCTGCCCGACCTCGACGCAGGCGGCCTGAATTTCGGCGCTCATGTGCGCCGGATTGATAAAGCGCTCATCGTTCGGGTTGATCAGGAACGTGCAGGCCTTCAGCTTCTCGGTTTCGGCGATAAGCGCAGGCAGGTCGGTAATGTTCTGCTCTTTCAGTACCCGCTGGAGCAGCCACAGCCCCATGATGTTTTTCAGTACGCGGTAGCGGCCTTCGGCACCCCCTTCGTTGGTAATGTTTGCGGCCATGGCAGCATCGCTGGCGTACGGGGTTTTGCTCTCAAAGCCCATCAGCGACCAGGTACCGGAAGAGAGGTAAGCCGCGTCTTTGCTCGCAAGTGGGGAAGCAATCACCGCGCTGGCGGTATCGTGGCTGGCGACGGCAACGACAGGAATTGCGTTCCCCTGTGGGCAAATCCAGTGACCGATCACATTACCCGGGTGGGTTGGTGTACCGAACCAGGAAGGCGACGCTCCCGTCCAGGCCAGCAGATGTTCATCCCAGTTATCCGAGTTGATGTTGACCAACTGCGTGGTGGTGGC
Organism: Enterobacter sp. JBIWA003; assembly: GCF_019968825.1. Classification (NCBI taxonomy): domain Bacteria; kingdom Pseudomonadati; phylum Pseudomonadota; class Gammaproteobacteria; order Enterobacterales; family Enterobacteriaceae; genus Enterobacter; species Enterobacter sp. JBIWA003. The sequence continues at coordinate 4,931,309 of NZ_CP074170.1, read as the reverse complement.
GTTGGTATATTCCCAGTTCATGTTGCCGGTCAGGCGATAGCTCAGGTAGTCCGGGATCAGCAGCGCATGGGCCACGTCCGCCACCAGCTCTGGCTGTTGCTCGACCAAAGCGCGCAGCTGATAAAGCGTGTTAAACGGCAGAAACTGAATGCCGCTGCGTCTGTAGATGTTGTCCTTGCCAAGCTGGGCGATAGCGTGCGCCATCAGGCCATCGGTGCGGTTGTCGCGATAAGAAACTGGCAAGCCGACGCGTTCGCCATGGCTATCAAGCAGAACGTAGTCCACGCCCCAGGTATCAATGCCGATGCTGTCGATGCGAATACCATCGTTGCAGACGTTGTTCAGTCCGATACGGATCTCCGCCTCCAGGGCATCGATATCCCAGGCAACAAAACCGTCCTGCTTTTGCAGGCAGTTGGCGAAACGGTGCATTTCGCGAAGCGCAAGCGTGTGCTGCTCACGGTCCCAGCTCGCGAGCATTACGCGCCCGCTGGATGCGCCTAAATCGACAGCCACACAATGGCGAAAAGTCATAGTCGGGTCCTTTCTTAAGTCATTAGCGGTGAGTGTAAAAAAGGGAAGAAAAAGTCACCTTCTCACCACTGACAGGCCAAATCTCGCGCTGGCAAGAAAGCAAAGGTGAATGTGAGGGAGTTCACAGTTTCCAGTGGTGGCGGGATTTTCAGGCAGTGTGACGCTGACCGCATTTCCCGATCTTTCCCCCTGTTTCTTGAAAAATGGACAGCTTTTGCGAGGTTTACTGCCAAAAATTGAAGGTGAGTGCGGAAGGCCTTAATTACTATTTTGAGAACATTTTTCATTGGTGGAGGCCGTTATGACCGTACTGCACAGCGTGGATTTTTTTCCTTCAGGAGGGGCGCCTGTCGCGATTGAGCCACGGCTTCCTCAGGCCGCGTTCCCGGAGCATCACCATGATTTTCATGAAATTGTGATTGTTGAGCGCGGGACAGGTATTCATGTCTTCAATGGCCAGCCATATACCATCAGCGGCGGTACGGTGTGCTTCGTGCGCGACCACGATCGGCACCTGTATGAGCATACCGACAACCTGTATCTGACTAATGTGCTCTACCGTTCCCCGGATGCGTTCCAGTTTCTTTCGCGCCTGAATCAGCTGTTGCCCCAGGAGCAAGACGGACACTATCCGTCGCACTGGCGCGTGAATCAGTCCACCCTGCAGCAGGTGCGTCAGCTGGTCGGCCAAATGGAGCAGAGCGAGGACGGGCGGGAGACGCACGCCATTGCCACGCGCGAACTGCTGTTTATGCAGCTTCTGGTGCTGCTGCGCCGCAGCAGCCTGGTGGAAGGGCTGGAAGATAACAACGCGCGCCTGAACCATCTGATGGCCTGGCTGGAAGATCATTTCGCTGAGGATGTCTGCTGGGAAACGCTTGCGGATGATTTTTCACTGTCGCTGCGCACCCTGCATCGCCAGCTTAAGCAGCATACCGGTATGACGCCGCAGCGATATCTCAACCGTCTGCGCCTGATCAAAGCGCGTCATCTTTTACGTCATACCGACGAAAGCGTTACGGATATCGCCTATTGCTGCGGTTTTGGCGACAGCAATCACTTTTCAACGCTGTTTCGCCGGGAATTTAACTGGTCGCCGCGTGATATTCGTCAGGGGAAAGACGTGATGCTTCAGTAACGCGAGGGCAGTCACCGTTTTATTTCCGCAAAAAAGCTAATAGTGTCAGGTTATTCGGCGTAGAGGTCGTGGTGTGGCTGCTCAGTTAATCCTTCGCAAAGATGATTTTTATGCCTCCGCGAGCCAGGCCGTGACGGTGGCCGACCGCTACCCGCAAGATGTCTTTGCCGAACATACCCACGAGTTTTGCGAGCTGGTGCTGGTATGGCGCGGTAACGGCCTGCACATCCTCAACGACCGTCCCTACCGCATCACGCGCGGAGATCTGTTCTACATTCGCGCGGAGGATAAACACTCCTACGCCTCGGTTAATGACCTGGTGCTGCAGAACGTTATTTACTGTCCGGACAGGCTCAGGCTTAACGTAGACTGGGCCGCAAGCATTCCGGGTTTTCTTGATGCTAAGGGTTCTCCGCACTGGCGCTTAAGCAGTAACGGCATGGCTCAGGTACGGCAGGTTATTTCTCAACTGGAGCAGGAGAGCCAGAAGAACGACCCCGTTTCTAACCAGCTAGCGGAGTTGCTTTTCGCCCAGCTGGTGGTGACGTTAAAGCGCCATCGTTACGCCACTGATAACCCCTCCGCCACGACGCAGGAAGCGCTGCTGGATAAGCTCATCACCACGCTTGCGGGCAGCCTGAATAAAAACTTTATACTGGAGAAATTCTGCGAGCAGGAGCAGTGCAGCGAGCGCGCGTTGCGCCAGCAGTTCCGCACCCTGACCGGGATGACGGTCAACCACTACCTGCGCCAGCTACGCATCTGCCATGCACAATATCTCCTGCAACATACGGAGTGGATGGTCAGTGATGTGGCGATGTGCTGCGGCTTTGAAGACAGTAACTACTTTTCAGTGGTGTTTAATCGTGAGGTGGGGATGACGCCGGTACAGTGGCGTCATCGCAGTCGAAAGGGGTCGTGATCAGTTTGCCATGCCGAGCCCAACGATATTGGCAGCGATAATGATCACCACGCAGCCGAGGCTCAGTACGCCAACAGGACGATGTCCGGCGTTCTTCCACTCTTTCAGCACCAGACCGACCAGCCCGCCACACAGTACGTAGAAACTCATGTGCAGCATCCAGCTGACGTAGTCGTATTGCACCGGAATGCTGGCATGGCCCCAGGCGTAGAAGAAAAACTGTAAATACCACATCAGCCCGCCGAGCGCGGAGAGTAACGCGTTGGTGATGATAAGCGATTTTGCCAGCGAGAAGTCGGTTTTTACCGACAGGTTTTTTACTTTTGCGAGACGAATGAAGCAGAAGCCCAGGTTAACCATCGCGCCGCCACCCATAATCACGACATAGCTTGGCAGCGCAACGTACAGCGGGTCGACGCCCAGCGCGGCGGCGGCGTCATGCATAGGCCTGGCAGCATTCATCGCGAACGACATACCGGCCGAGAAGATGCCGCACATCACCGCCAGCAGCAGACCTTTCTTCAGGTTAAAATCTTCGGCTTTAATGCCCATCTTGCGCTCTTTCAGCTGCCCCGCGCGAGTCACAATTCCTACGCCAACGACCGCCACCAGCACGCCCAGGAGCGTCATCCGCCCACCCTGAGTATTAATAAGCACCTCGACGTTGCCGTTGAGAACTGGCGTCATCAGGGTACCGACGATCAGCGTAATGCCAATCGCGATACCAATGCCCATCGACATGCCGAGATAGCGCATGGTGAGGCCATAGTTGATGTTACCGACGCCCCACATCGCGCCGAACAGGAACACCGGCAGCAGGGTGGAGGCGCTGAAGGAGGAGAAGTAGCCCCAGAAATCGGGCAGCAGCATGGCGCTAATGGTCCAGGGTAAAATCAGCCAGGACACAACCCCGCCAACGGACCACATGGTTTCCCATGACCAGCCTCTCACCTTTTTAAACGGAGCATAGAAACAGGCTGCACTGGCAGCGCCTATCAAATGCCAGAAGATACCCATCGTAATCGCATGATTCATTTTTACACCCTCATCGTTTTTATCGTCAGTGGCTTCTCTTCGACTTGAGGAGTGTAAAAATTAGGCAGTCCGGGAACCTTCAGAAGGTTGCCGCACAGGTGTTCTGGATGGCAATCAGCACGTTAACCGCGTGAGCAGACTCACATTTCCGCTATTAATCGAAAACTGAATAACCTTATAAAAACTACGGCATTGATAATCATTTTCAATATCATTTAATTAACTATAATGAACCAACTGCTTACGCGGCATTAACAGCTGTGCCGCCCGACAATAATGGAGAGGATTATGAGTTATACACTGCCATCCCTGCCGTATGCCTACGACGCACTGGAACCGCATTTCGACAAGCAGACGATGGAAATCCATCACACTAAACACCACCAGACCTACGTGAACAACGCGAACGCCGCGCTGGAAAGCCTGCCAGAGTTCGCTAACCTGCCTGTTGAAGAGCTGATCACCAAGCTGGACCAGCTGCCAGCGGACAAGAAAACCGTGCTGCGTAACAACGCGGGCGGCCACGCAAACCACAGCCTGTTCTGGAAAGGCCTGAAGACCGGTACTACCCTGCAGGGCGACCTGAAAGCGGCTATCGAGCGCGACTTCGGTTCTGTTGACAACTTCAAAGCGGAATTCGAAAAAGCCGCTGCAACCCGCTTCGGCTCCGGCTGGGCGTGGCTGGTTCTGAAAGGTGACAAACTGGCGGTGGTTTCTACCGCAAACCAGGACTCCCCGCTGATGGGTGAAGCGATCTCTGGCGCATCCGGCTTCCCAATCCTGGGTCTGGACGTGTGGGAACACGCTTACTACCTGAAATTCCAGAACCGTCGCCCGGACTACATCAAAGCCTTCTGGGACGTGGTGAACTGGGACGAAGCAGCAGCGCGTTTCGCCGCTAAAAAATAAGGTTGCATTGACGCCTGTGAGAAGCGAGTCTGATGGCTCGCTTTTTTTGTATCTGCGTAATGGAGGCAGCGATGCATTACCCGGTGAATGTATTTACAGGCAAGGTAAGGGAGTACGACGGCAGCCGCCCGAGCGCCATCGCCAAAATTCAGGTCGACGGTGAGCTGACGTTAAACGACCTTGGGCTTACGGGCGACGAGCAGGCCGAAAAGAAGATCCACGGTGGGCCCGAGCGCGCACTGTGCCACTACCCGCGCGAGCACTATCAGCACTGGAAAACCGAATTCCCCGAGCAGGCGGACCTCTTCGTCGCCCCCGCGTTTGGCGAGAATCTCTCCACCGAAGGGCTCACCGAAAAGAACGTGTTTATAGGTGATATCTACCGCTGGGGCGATGCCCTGATTCAGGTGACGCAGCCGCGCTCGCCGTGCTTCAAGCTCAACTTCCATTTCGGTATTCATGACATGTCGGCTCAGATGCAAAGCGCGGGTAAAACCGGCTGGCTGTACCGTGTGGTGCTGGCTGGGCAGGTGTCAGCGGATGCGCCGCTTGAGCTGGCATCACGCCTGAGTGAAGTGTCTGTTTACGACGCCTGCGCCATTGCCTGGCATATGCCGTTTGATGACGAGCAGTATCATCGCCTGCTGTCGGCGGCGGGGCTATCGACCAGCTGGACAAGAACGATGCAGAAGCGGCGTTTAAGCAGCAAGATCGAGGATAATTCGCGGAGGTTGTGGGGTAAATAGTCCTCCGTAAAGAGTAGGCCGGGTAAGGCGAAGCCGCCACCCGGCACTAACAGCTACGAACGCTTATACAACGGTAGCCACAGCGTTAACCGCAGCCCACCCAGCGGGCTGTCGTCGGCTTTCACCCAGCCGCGATGCTGCTGCATGGCGGTTTCCACAATCGCCAGACCCAGTCCCGTACCGCCCGATTCCCGGTCGCGCGCTTCGTCGGTACGGTAGAACGGACGGAAAATCTGCTCGCGGTCTTCCGGGCTGACGCCAGGACCGTCGTCGTCGACAATGACGGTGATCCCGTCTTTATCCACCGAGAACGCCACCTCAATCTTCGTGTGCGAGTAGCGCAGGGCGTTACGCACGATATTCTCCAGCGCGCTTTCCAGCGTGTTGGGGTTACCGTACAGCGGCCACGGACCCGGCGGGAAGTTGACGGTGAAGGATTTGCCCATCTGCTCCGCTTCGAACGCCGCGTTATCCAGCACTTCATGCCACAGATGATTGGCTTTCACCGTTTCGCTCACCAGCGCGTTTTTCTGCTGATTGCGCGACATGACCAGCAGATCGTTGATCATGCTGTCCAGACGATGCGCTTCGGTTTCGATACGCTCCAGCTCTTTGCTCTCCCCGCTGCGGCGGCGCAGCAGCGCGGTGCCAAGCTGTAAGCGCGTAAGCGGGGTGCGCAGTTCGTGCGAGATATCCGACAGCAGACGCTGTTGTGCCGTCATCATGCGATCAAGAGCGCTCACCATCTGGTTAAAACTGGTCCCGGCAGCAAGGAACTCCTGCGGTCCGGCTTCCAGTTCTGGGTGTTGTCGCAGGTTACCCTGGGCCACTTCGTCAGCCGCATTTTTCAGCTTACGGGCCGGTTTTGCCAGGCTCCACGCCAGCCATAACAGCAGCGGCGAGCTGACCAGCATAGTAACAATCAGCAGCAGGAGAGGGCGGTCAAACAGCAGGTTGATAAAGTCGGACTGGGAGCTGCTCGCGGGGCGAATCAGGTAGAGCTGATAGTTATCCTCGCCATCTCTGACGGAGAACGGCCCCACCATCTCTACGCGGCCATATTTTTTCTTCTGGGGGTGATCGGCGTTATCTGCCTGGCCAATGAAGTTGCGGATGATCTGCATTTCATTGCGATCGGCGCCAATCACGCGGCCTTCGCTGGTCACCAGCAGCAGGCGTTGTCCGGGCGGCGCCCACTTGTCGATAGCGCGAAATAGCCTGCGCCACCACATTAAATCGTTTGGCGGATCGTTTGCCAGCTCGGCTTCCACGTGCTGCTCGATCATCACGCCCTGACGTTGCTCGCTGTCGAGAAGCTCCGTCATCTGGCGTGAGTCGAGTTTTGGCAACATCAGTACGAGCATTAAAACCAGTGCCAGCGTCAGCCAGAAGATGGCGAAGATGCGGGCGGTTAAGCTTCCGATCATGAAGCGGAAACCATCAGATAACCGCGACCACGCAGGGTTTTAAACCATGGGTGACCGTCTTTACGCTCCGGCAGCTTACGGCGCAGGTTAGAGATGTGCATGTCGATGGCGCGGTCAAACGGGGTCAGACGTTTGCCCAGCACTTCCTGGCTTAAATGTTCACGCGAAACCACCTGGCCGAGGTGCTGCGCCAGCAGATACAGCAGGGTGAACTCCGTGCCGGTCAGTTCCAGCGTCTGGCCATCAAAGCTCGCTTCCTGACGGCCCGGGTTCAGGCTCAGGGAGTCGACTTCAAGGGTAGGTGAGCTGTTGTCGGTATTCTGCTGCTGCTCGCTCCAGTGGGAACGACGCAGGATCGCGCGAATACGGGCGACCAGTTCGCGGTCGTTAAACGGCTTCGGTAAATAGTCATCCGCGCCCAGCTCAAGGCCGAGTACGCGATCGAGTTCGCTGCCGCGAGCGGTCAGCATGATAACGGGAGTCTGGTGTGTCTGGCGAAGCTCTTTCAACGTATCAATACCGTTTTTCTTCGGCATCATCACGTCGAGCAAAAGTAAATCGATGCTGTCGTCAAGGAGACTCAGCGCCTGCTCGCCATCATGGGCAACCAGGACGTTGAAACCTTCCATGTCGAGCAACTCCTTTAAAAGGGATGTGAGCTCTCGGTCATCATCAACTAACAGGATTTTATTCATTGTTTAAATACCTCCGAGGCAGAAATTACGACATCAAGGCTGTCTAATCCATGACTTTACGTTGTTTTACACCCCCTGACGCATGTTTGCAGCCTGAATCGTAGACTGTCTCTCGTTGAATCGCGACACGAAAGATTTTGGGAGCAAGTGATGCGCAAAGTTACCGCTGCCGTCATGGCCTCAACGCTGGCGTTCAGTGCGTTTAGCCAGGCTGCTGTAGCTATCATCAGCGATAACGGTTCCTCACAAGAGGACACAACGCAGCACAGTAGCCAAAGCCATATGTTTGACGGCATAAGTTTAACCGAACATCAGCGTCAACAGATGCGAGATCTGATGCAGAGGGCGAGACACGACCAGCCCCCTGTTAATGTTAGCGAAATGGAGACAATGCATCGCCTTGTCACCGCAGAAAATTTTGACGAAAGCGCTGTGCGCGCTCAGGCCGAAAAAATGGCACAGGAACAGGTTGCTCGCCAGGTTGAAATGGCGAAGGTCCGCAACCAGATGTTCCACCTGCTAACGCCCGAGCAGCAAGCGGTTTTGAACACCAGACATCAGCAGCGTATGGATCAGCTGCGTGAGGTTGCACGGATGCAGCGAAGCTCAGAAACGACGTTTTTCAGTAGCAATAGCAGTACCCGTAGTAACCAGTAAACCCTGTTTTCCTTGCCATAGACACCATCCCTGTCTTCCCCCACATGATGTGGGGGTTTTTTTTGCCCCGCATTCTGATTTGTTAACCGTTTATTCATCCTTCGACTCCACATGCTTCCGTTATACTAGCGGCATGACATGACAGGAGCGTTTATGAATCAATCCTATGGAAGACTGGTAAACCGGGCCGCCATGGCCGCGACCATCATGGCGTCGTGTTTGCTGGTCATTAAGGTTTTTGCGTGGTGGTATACCGGATCGGTCAGTATTCTGGCGGCGCTGGTGGATTCGCTGGTCGATATTGCCGCCTCGCTGACCAACCTGCTGGTGGTGCGTTACTCGCTGCAGCCAGCGGATGAAGAGCACACATTTGGGCACGGCAAAGCGGAGTCGCTGGCCGCGCTGGCGCAGAGCATGTTTATATCCGGTTCTGCGCTGTTCCTGTTTCTCACCGGCATTCAGCATCTCGTCTCGCCGACACCGATGAACGATCCCGGCGTTGGCGTCGTTGTGACGATTGTCGCGCTTATATGCACACTTGTTCTGGTAACGTTCCAGCGCTGGGTCGTTCGCAAAACGCAAAGTCAGGCCGTACGGGCGGATATGCTTCATTATCAATCTGATGTTATGATGAATGGGGCTATTCTTATTGCGCTCGGTCTGGCCTGGTATGGCTGGCATCGGGCCGATGCGTTGTTTGCGTTAGGGATTGGTATCTATATTTTATATAGCGCCCTGCGGATGGGGTATGAAGCGGTGCAATCACTGCTTGACCGCGCCCTCCCGGACTCAGAACGCAATGAAATTTTTTCTATCGTGACCGCCTGGCCCGGCGTCAGCGGTGCGCACGATCTTCGAACGCGGCAGTCAGGGCCGACCCGCTTTATTCAGATTCATATTGAAATGGAAGACAACCTGCCACTGGTTCAGGCTCACGTGATTGCTGAGCAGGTTGAGCAGGCGATTTTGCAGCGTTTTCCTGGTTCAGACGTCATCATTCACCAGGATCCCTGCTCGGTTGTACCCGGACATGTTGGGCTTTCGTAATTCGTTGTAAAAAAGTGAGCCAGGCCAGCATTTTGTGTATAAATTACCGCCATTTGGTCTGACCTGAATCAATTCAGCTGGAAGGGATTGATATACTATTTGCAGTATTCGTTGGTCGATAAGTTTCTTCCGGCAACAGATTTCAATTTTGCATTCCTAAGTTCAGAGGTAGTCATGATTAAGAAAATCGGTGTGTTGACAAGCGGCGGTGATGCGCCGGGCATGAACGCGGCAATTCGTGGGGTTGTTCGCGCGGCGCTGACGGAAGGTCTGGAAGTTTTTGGTATCTATGATGGTTACCTGGGTCTGTATGAAGACCGTATGGTTCAGCTCGACCGTTACAGCGTGTCTGACATGATCAACCGTGGCGGTACCTTCCTTGGGTCTGCACGCTTCCCGGAATTCCGTGATGAACACGTTCGTGAAGTGGCTATCGAGAACATGAAAAAACGTGGCCTGGACGCCCTGGTGGTTATCGGTGGTGACGGCTCGTACATGGGTGCAAAACGTCTGACAGAAATGGGCTTCCCGTGCATCGGTCTGCCAGGCACTATCGACAACGATATCAAAGGCACCGACTACACCATCGGCTACTTCACCGCGCTGGGAACCGTTGTTGAAGCGATTGACCGCCTGCGTGACACCTCTTCTTCTCACCAGCGTATCTCTATCGTTGAAGTGATGGGGCGTTACTGCGGTGACTTGACCCTGGCTGCGGCGATTGCGGGTGGCTGTGAGTTTGTCGTGGTTCCGGAAGTGGAATTCAGCCGTGAAGATCTGGTAGCTGAAATCAAAGCGGGCATCGCGAAAGGCAAGAAACACGCGATCGTAGCTATCACCGAGCACATCTGTGACGTTGACGAGCTGGCCAAGTACATCGAAACCGAAACCAAGCGTGAAACCCGTGCCACCGTACTGGGGCACATCCAGCGTGGCGGTTCCCCTGGCCCGTATGACCGTATTCTGGCGTCCCGTATGGGCGCGTACGCAATCGAACTGCTGCTGCAGGGCCACGGCGGACGCTGCGTCGGTATTCAGAACGAAAAACTGGTTCACCATGACATCATCGACGCGATTGAAAACATGAAGCGTCCGTTCAAAGGTGACTGGCTGGACTGCGCGAAAAAACTGTACTGATTGGCTCTGTTGCCCGGTGGCGCTGCGCTTACCGGGCCTACAAAAGCACGACTCGTAGGCCGGGTAAGGCGTAGCCGCCACCCGGCTTTTTTATGCGTGCACGCTTTTTATTCCACTACGTTATAGCCAATCTTTTTTTATTCTTTAATCCTCGATTCGCTTTCTGGCACGCTGCATTCATCAAAACACTACACAAGAGAGCTGGGCGATGAATAAATGGGGCGTGGGTTTAACATTATTGCTGGCATCGACCAGCGTTCTGGCTAAGGACATCCAGTTACTGAACGTGTCATACGACCCGACGCGTGAACTGTACGAGCAATACAACAAAGCGTTTGCGGCACACTGGAAACAGGAAACCGGCGACAATGTCGTGGTTCGCCAGTCTCACGGCGGTTCTGGCAAGCAGGCGACCTCCGTCATCAACGGTATCGAAGCTGACGTGGTGACCCTGGCGCTCGCCTACGATGTTGACGCGATCGCCGAGCGTGGCCGTATCGACAAAAACTGGATCAAACGCCTGCCGGATAACTCCGCGCCATACACCTCGACCATCGTTTTCCTGGTCCGTAAAGGCAACCCGAAACAGATCCATGACTGGAATGACCTGATTAAGCCAGGCGTGTCCGTCATCACCCCTAACCCGAAAAGCTCTGGCGGTGCTCGCTGGAACTACCTGGGCGCGTGGGGCTACGCGCTGCACCACAACAACGGTGACCAGGCTAAAGCCCAGGAATTCGTGAAAGCGCTGTATAAAAACGTTGAGGTGCTGGACTCCGGCGCGCGTGGCGCCACCAACACCTTCGTCGAGCGCGGGATTGGCGACGTGCTGATCGCATGGGAAAACGAAGCCCTGCTGGCCACTAACGAGCTGGGTAAAGACAAGTTCGAAATCGTGACCCCAAGCGAATCGATTCTGGCTGAGCCGACCGTCTCTGTTGTCGATAAAGTGGTTGAGAAGAAAGATACCAAAGCGGTGGCAGAAGCCTACCTGAAGTATCTCTACTCGCCAGAAGGCCAGGAAATTGCGGCGAAAAACTTCTATCGCCCACGCGATCCGGCGGTGGCGAAGAAATACGAAAGCGTCTTCCCTAAACTGAAACTCTTCACCATTGATGACGAGTTCGGCGGCTGGACGAAAGCGCAGAAAGAGCACTTCTCTAACGGCGGCACGTTCGACCAGATCAGCCAGCGCTAACCATTAGCCAATGACACGGTAACCCGGCGTGAGAAATCCGCCGGGTTTTTTATTTGGTCATCATTTTGCGTTACTCTTTTGCCTCTATTGAAAACAGGGAACGCGTTGTGAAAAAAATTATCTTATTGATCCTCATTGTCATCGCCCTTGCCGCTGGCGGCGTGTACTGGATGAAAGCGGGTAATCCGAATGCGTTGCGACATATCGTTCTCGACCAGTGTGTGCCGAATCAGATCCAGAATCGTAACCCGGCACCGTGTGCGCAGGTGAAAACGGATGCAGGCTATGTGGTCTTTAAAGACCGCAACGGGCCGCTGCAATATCTGCTGATGCCGACATATCGCATCAACGGCACCGAGAGCCCGCTATTGACCGAAGCGCACACGCCGAACTTTTTCTGGCTGGCCTGGCAGTCGCGCAGCTTTATGACCCTGAAGCGCGGATCCGAGGTGCCCGACAGCGCCATTTCGCTGACGATTAACTCGCCGACAGGGCGCACGCAGAACCATTTACATATTCATATCTCCTGTCTGCGCCCGGACGTGCGCGAGAAACTCAACGCCGCGCAGGGAGAAATCAGCACCCAGTGGCTGCCGCTTCCCGGCGGGCTGGAAGGGCATGAGTATCTTGCTCGTCGTGTGACGGAGAATGAACTGGTGCAGCGCAGCCCGTTCATAATGCTGGCTGAAGAGCTGCCGGAAGCGCGCGACCATATGGGGCGCTTTGCCCTGGCGATGGCGCAGCAGTCCGATGGTTCGTTTGTGTTGCTGGCAACCGAACGTAACTTGCTGATGCTTAACCGCGCGTCAGCTGAGGAACTGCAGGATCATCAATGCGCTATTCTAAATTGACCCCACCATAAATAGCGTTTACTCGCCCTGCCTGTCGCCGTAGACTTGCTGAAAAATTCTACAGGAGACAGGTATGTCGCTCTGGTCAACGTATCCTCTGCTGGTACCCTCACTGATCGTTGGCGTCACTATCGTGCTATGGGCGACGTCGCTGTTGCCGGAATTTATCACCGCGCTGCTGTTCTTTACGGCGGCAATGACCGCGAAGATCGCCCCGCCGGAGGTGATTTTCGGCGGTTTTGCTTCCTCGGCCTTCTGGCTGGTCTTCAGCGGATTCGTGCTCGGCGTGGCGATCCGTAAAACCGGTCTGGCAGACCGGGCCGCCCGGGCGCTGTCGGCAAAGCTCACCGACTCCTGGGTATTAATGGTAGCGAGCGTGGTGCTGCTGAGCTATGCGCTGGCGTTTGTGATGCCGTCGAATATGGGACGTATTGCGCTGCTGATGCCGATTGTCGCCGCAATGGCGAAACGCGCCGGTATCGCCGACGGCTCCCGCGCCTGGTTTGGTCTGGCGCTGGCGGTAGGGTTTGGGACGTTCCAGCTTTCGGCAACGATTCTGCCCGCTAACGTGCCTAACCTGGTGATGAGCGGTGCGGCGGAAGGCTCGTACGGCATCCATCTGAACTATGTCCCGTATCTGCTGCTGCACACGCCGGTGCTGGGCGTTCTCAAAGGCCTGATTCTGATTGGCCTGATCTGCTGGCTTTTTCCCGGCAGCCCAAAACCGCCGAAGGAACAGGCGCCGTCTGAGCCTATGGGGCGGGACGAAAAGCGTCTTGCCTGGCTGCTGGCGGTGGTGCTGGGGATGTGGGTGACGGAGAGCTGGCACGGTGTTGGGCCCGCCTGGACCGGGCTGGCGGCGTCGGTCATCGTTATGCTGCCGCGTATCGGTTTTATCACCGGGGAGGAGTTTTCTGCGGGGGTGAATATGCGTACCTGCATTTACGTCGCGGGCATTCTTGGGCTGGCGATCGTCGTGACGCAAACCGGTATCGGAACGGCGGTGGGCGAGGCGTTGCTCCGCATTATGCCGCTCGATGCAGACCAACCGTTCACCAGTTTCCTGGCGTTGACCGGGATCACCACCGCACTCAACTTCATTATGACCGCCAACGGCGTTCCTGCGCTGTATACCACCCTGGCGCAAAGCTTCTCGGATGCGACCGGCTTCCCGCTGCTGTCGGTGATCATGATTCAGGTGCTCGGCTATTCCACGCCGCTGCTGCCGTATCAGGCGTCGCCGATCGTGGTGGCGATGGGGCTAGGAAAGGTGCCTGCCAGGGCGGGGATGGTGCTCTGTCTGGCGCTGGCGATAGCGACGTATCTGGTGCTGCTGCCGCTGGATTATCTGTGGTTTAGCCTGCTGGGACGGCTGTAAAAAAGCCCGGTGGCGCTGACGCTTACCGGGCCTACAGAACTGTAGGACGGGTTAGCGCAAGCGCCACCCGCCACAAAGGCAATTACGCCTGTTTAGCCGCTTCTGCTGCTTTAACGATCACCGCGAAAGCGTCCGCTTTCAGGGATGCACCGCCAACCAGCGCGCCATCGATGTCTGGCTGGGTGAACAGCTCAGCAGCGTTAGACGCGTTAACGGAACCGCCGTACTGGATGATCACTTGCTCAGCCACTTTGGCGTCAGCTTTCGCAATGTGGTCACGGATGAATTTGTGAACCGCCTGAGCCTGCGCAGGGGTTGCTGATTTGCCGGTACCGATCGCCCAGACTGGCTCGTAAGCGATTACCGCGCCTTCGAACGCTGCCGCGCCCTGAGTTTTCAGCACTGCGTCGATCTGACGTGCGCACACTTCTTCAGTTTTGCCCGCTTCGTTTTCTGCTTCGGTTTCACCGATGCACAGAACCGGGATCAGACCCTGCTCTTTCAGCACGGCGAATTTCTTCGCGATGAACTCGTCGGATTCTTTGTGATAGGTGCGACGCTCGGAGTGGCCGATGATGATGTATTTCGCGCCGATATCTTTCAGCATTTCAGCGGAGGTTTCACCGGTGAACGCGCCAGACAGGTTAACGTCAACGTTCTGCGCGCCCAGAATGATGTGGCTGCCGTCAGCGGCACGTTTAGCCAGATCCAGATACATATCCGGCGGAGCGATAGCAACCGCGCAGCCGGTCACGCCAGCCAGCTCTTTACGCAGGTTCGCAACCAGTTCGTTTACCATGTGGCGGCTGCCGTTCAGTTTCCAGTTACCCATCACTAAAGGATGTCGCATTTCAATTCTCCACGCTCAATAAGCGAATTAAGGAATATGGCCACCCTGTCGGGCAGCATGGTCTGTGAATCAGTATAGAGATTTTCCCTCGAAAGGCTTTGCTTTTTGTCATTAATTCGCCCCGCCAAGGGTGTCTGATAGTGCCAGCTTAATCGGTTCAACAGCGAAGGTCAGTCCTTTTTCGCCGTTGTCCGCCACAACATAGCGGATCGCGCCTTCGGTATCGGCGTAGTAACGCTTGTTTTTACCGACGGTGAGGAGTTTTTGCAGCTTTTGCTGGCTTTGCTTTTTCGTTAGCGCAGGGGTAAACGCCTGCAGGACCGCGCTCATATACTCCAGCGCTTTTGCCTTCGCGGCTTTCTGCTCTGGCCCCTGTATTGGCAGCCAGGTGATTTGCATGCTTTTGATTTTTAACGTCCCGCGCTCCAGCGCCGTGGAGGCATACAAATTCTCGTTAATCTTGCTTGCCGCACGGGTCAGGGTAGGCGTGTCGCGGGGGCCATCAATGGCACGAAACTCATCCAGCGGCAGCGTGGGGTTGGCCTGATTGAAGGCTTCACGAAACTGACTGATGGACTGATCGAACGACGGTGCGCCCGCCAGCAGATACGGTGCGGTGGTCGGGGCTGTGGTTTCGGCGGCGTGCAGGGTAAAGCCCGCGCTGAGCAGCGCTAAACACAGGAAAAGAGAATGTGTCGAACTTTTCATCAACATTGCCCCTGGCCGTAAGTGCTCATGATTAAAACGATATCTGGTCGGCTTGTCAAAAGGTCACAACTCCAGGATAAAATGCGCGCGATATGATAATAAGGAACCTTACATGACCATACAGCAGTGGCTGTTTTCATTCAAAGGGCGTATTGGACGCCGTGATTTCTGGATCTGGATGGTGACGTGGGTTGTCGCCATGCTGTTTCTGTTTTTCGTTGCCTATAACGCATGGCTAAGCACGCAAACGGCGGCCTTCGCGCTGGTCTGCCTGCTCTGGCCAACGGCGGCTGTCGTCGTGAAACGCCTGCACGATCGCGGTCGTTCCGGCGCGTGGGCATTTCTGATTATTCTGGCGTGGATGCTGGTGGCGGGAAACTGGGCGATGCTGCCGTCCATCCTGCCGTGGGTTGTGGGCAGGCTGCTGCCGTCGGTCATCTTCGTGATGATGATTGTCGATCTGGGCGCGTTTATTGGCACCCAGAGCGAAAACAAATACGGTAAAGACACCGTTGAGGTGAAATACCGCTGATCACCAGTAGTGTTCGGCGGTCATATGGCCTGGCCGGCGGCGAAGATGTTTCGTCATCTGCCGGGTATCCTTCAGAAGCTGCTGCGTGTCCCGTACCATCTGCGGGTTGCCACACAGCATGACGTGGCTGGTTTCAGCGTTCAGCGGCAAACCCACCGCCTCTTCCAGGGCACCACTCTCAATAAGCGCCGGCACGCGGCCGGTCAGCGTTCCTGCTACGGTTTCGCGGCTGACCACCGTCTGAATCTTTAACTTTCCGCCGTACTGCTGCTCCAGCGCCTGCATCTGCGGCAGGTAGCTCAGGTCTGCGGCGTAGCGCGCGGCATGCACCAGCACGATGTTTTTAAAGCGCTCGAGGTCTTTGCCGTACTGCAAAATAGAGAGATAAGGACCGATGGCCGTGCCGGTTGCCAGCATCCAGAGCGTGTCACAATCCGGGATCTCTTCGAGCACAAAGAAGCCTGCTGCTTCACTCACGATCTGCACCTCGTCGCCGGGCTTAAGGGCGGCAAGGCGCGGGCTGAGTTTACCGTCAGGAACGGTGACCAGATAGAACTCGAGATCCGGGTTATCAGGCGCGTTAACGTAAGAGTAGGCGCGCTGCACGCGCTCGCCGTCGACATCCAGCCCCAGCTTCGCAAATTGCCCGGCTTTAAACGGGTGGACGGGAGCATGCACGGTGAGACTAAATAGCGCATCGGTCCAGAACTGTACCTTTGTGACTTTACCTGTTACCCAGTCCGCCATGATCTTCTCCTGTGCTGTTTCTCTGTTCTATCTTCCGTACTTAACGGGGAGATTTCCAGCCCATTTGGGCCGGAAAGCTCTATCGATCAAACGGTTTTACAGAATGTGCGTCTGTACGTCCGGGTCTTTGCGGTCGAGATAGTGGATAGACTGGATGCGGCGAATGGTGCGCGATTTGCCGCGGATCAGCAGCGTTTCGGTGGTCGCCATATTGCCCTTGCGGCTGATGCCGTCCAGCAGATCCCCTTTGGTGATACCGGTCGCCGAGAAGACCACGTTATCGCTACGGGCCATATCATGTAGCGCCAGCACTTTGTTGGCCTCGATACCCATCGCTTCGCAGCGTGCCAGCTCGTTTTCCCCGATACGGCGATTCTCTTCGCTGTCGCCTTTCACCTCGTGGCGGGGCAGCAGACGAGCCTGCATATCGCCGTCCAGCGCGCGGATCACTGCCGCAGAGACTACGCCTTCCGGCGCGCCGCCGATGCCGTACAGTACGTCCACTTCACTGTCCGGCATGCAGGTCAGGATCGAGGCGGCAACGTCACCATCCGGAATGGCAAACACGCGCACGCCGAGCTTTTGCATCTGCGCGATAGTGGCGTCGTGGCGCGGTTTTGCCAGAATGGTGACGGTGAGTTCGCTCAGCGGTTTGTTCAGCGCGCTGGCGACGTTACGCAGGTTCTCTTCCAGCGGCAGGCTGAGGTCGATTGCGCCTTTTGCGCCAGGACCGACAATCAGCTTTTCCATGTACATATCCGGCGCGTTAAGGAAGCAGCCCTTATCGCCTACGGCCAGCACCGCGAGGGCGTTGGCCTGACCCATTGCCGTCATGCGCGTACCTTCGATCGGGTCGACGGCGATATCCACAGCATCACCTTTGCCGGTACCGACTTTTTCACCGATATAGAGCATTGGCGCTTCGTCGATCTCGCCTTCGCCGATCACGATAGTGCCGTCGATGTTGACCTGGTTAAGCACAATGCGCATGGCATGGACGGCTGCGCCGTCGGCGGTATTTTTGTCACCACGACCCAGCCATTTATAGCCTGCAAGGGCGGCCGCTTCGGTGACGCGGGAAAACTCGATAGCAAGTTCACGTTTCATGAGGTACTCGTGCAATCAAAAGGAATTGCACGAAGTTTATCACAGAGTGGGGAGGGGGGTTTTAAGTCCCCTCTCCCCAAAGGGGAGAGGGGTAAGTTTGTCTTACTCGTCGTGCTCTTCCCACGCCAGGGCGCGTTTCACCGCTTTCTTCCAGCCGCTGTAGCGGAAGTTACGCTCGGTGGTTTCGATGCCCGGGCGGAATTCGCGTTCGATCACCGCTTTTTCCTGCAGCTCGTCCAGGTTCTGCCAGAAGCCTACCGCCAGACCGGCAAGGTACGCCGCGCCCAGCGCCGTCACTTCACGCACTTCAGGACGCTCAACGCGGGTGCCCAGAATGTCGGACTGGAACTGCATCAGGAAGTTATTCGCGACCGCACCGCCGTCCACGCGCAGGGCGTGCAGACGAATGCCAGAGTCCGCCTGCATCGCTTCCAGCACGTCGCGCGTCTGGTAGGCGATGGATTCCAGGGTGGCGCGAATAATGTGGTTAGAATTCACGCCACGCGTCAGACCGAAAATCGCGCCGCGTGCATACGGGTCCCAGTACGGTGCGCCCAGACCGGTGAACGCAGGCACCACGTACACGCCGTTGGTGTCTTTCACTTTGGTCGCGAAGTACTCGGAGTCGAACGCATCGCTGATCAGCTTCATCTCGTCACGCAGCCACTGGATAGACGCGCCGGCCATGAACACCGCACCTTCCAGGGCATAGTTCACTTCGCCGCGCGGGCCGCAGGCAATGGTGGTCAGCAGGCCGTTTTCTGATTTCACCGCTTTCTCGCCGGTGTTCATCAGCATAAAGCAGCCGGTGCCGTAGGTGTTCTTCGCCATCCCTTCCTTGACGCACAGCTGGCCGAACAGCGCCGCCTGCTGGTCACCGGCGATACCCGCGATAGGAATACGGGTGCCGCCTTTACCGCCGATGTTGGTCTGGCCATATACCTCAGAAGACTTGCGCACTTCAGGCAGCATCGCGCGTGGGATATCCAGCGCGTCCAGCATCTTGTCATCCCACTCCAGGGTGTTGATGTTGAACAGCATGGTACGCGAGGCGTTGGTGTAGTCGGTGACGTGAACGCGTCCCTGGGTCATCTTCCAGATAAGCCAGGTGTCAACGGTACCGAACAGCAGCTCGCCGCGCTTTGCACGCTCACGTGAACCTTCCACATGGTCGAGGATCCATTTCACTTTGGTGCCGGAGAAATACGGGTCAACCACCAGGCCGGTGGCGCTGCGCACGTACTCTTCCATGCCGTCGCGCTTCAGCTGTTCGCAAATCTCAGAGGTACGGCGGCACTGCCAGACGATGGCGTTGTAAATAGGCTTACCGGTTTCACGTTCCCAGACAATCGTCGTTTCACGCTGGTTAGTGATACCAATCGCGGCAATCTCGTCGGAACTGATATCGGCTTTCGCCAGCACTTCGACCAGCGTGGAGCTTTGTGACGCCCAGATCTCCATTGGGTCGTGTTCGACCCAGCCTGGACGAGGGTAAATTTGCTCAAATTCGCGCTGTGACACGCTGACGATGTTCGCGTCATGATCCATTACGACAGCGCGGGAGCTGGTAGTGCCCTGGTCGAGCGCAACGATATATTTTTTTTCGGTCATGGTATGTGTCCCGTAGTCAGATTACAGCGAAGCTTTTTGTTGTGCGGTAGAAGTCGTTTCCTTCTCCTCTTCCACACAGGTGTCGCACGGTAAATGGCGACCAATTAATTTGCGGTAGCTAAACGCACCCAGCGCAGCCCCGACAACTGGCGCAAACAGCGGTACCAGGAAGTAAGGAATGTCTTTGCCGCCGGTGAAGGCGACGTCGCCCCAGCCTGCGATAAAGGCGAACGCTTTAGGTCCGATATCACGTGCCGGGTTCATCGCGAAGCCGGTCAGCGGGCCCATGGAAGCGCCAATCACCGCGATCAGCAGGCCAATCAGCAGTGGGGCCAGCGGGCCGCGCGGAATGCCGTTTCCGTCGTCGGTCAGCGCCAGGATAACGCCCATCAGAATAGCGGTAATCACCATTTCAACTGCGAACGCCTGCACAAAATTGATATGCGGGTTTGGATAGGTTGAGAAGATGCCTGCCAGATCCAGACTTTCGACGCTGCCGCGCACCATATGATGCGTCTGTTCGAAGTCGATGAAAAGATTGTAATAAAGCCCGTAAACTAACGCCGCTGCGCAAAACGCGCCGGCAAACTGAGAAAGAATGAAAGGAACAACTTTGCGTCCGTCGAAGCACGCGAACAGCCACAGTGCGATAGTCACCGCCGGGTTAAGATGTGCACCAGAAACCCCTGCAGTCAGGTAGATGGCCATCGCCACGCCCAGACCCCAGATGATACTGATTTCCCACTGACCAAAACTGGCACCCGCCACTTTCAGTGCAGCGACACAGCCCACTCCGAAGAATATCAACAACCCGGTACCAAGGAACTCGGCAATGCACTGGCCTTTTAAGGTTGATGTCTGACTCATAATCGGAATCCTGAAGAAATTGATGTTTATTGTTAGCATGGCCGCCCGTGACAGCCACGATGCCCTGTAGACATAGTGTTAATTTATCGTTAACGAGCAAAAACGAGAAATATCGAAATCAAAATGTGTGGTCTGTGTCAATAAAATGAGCGTTTTCGCGCCATAAAGCACATTTTTACAGCAGTACAAGATCGGTACAGGAATGAGAGCTGAATCATTTCATTAACGAATGAGTTAACAATTTAGGGGGATATGACGCGAACGCACCAGGACCAGACCTAAAAGTGTTGCAAACCGCGATCTGCGCGGTGTGTCGCTGGACACAGAGCGCCGCGCTCCATACAATCGACGGTATATGTCGTGCGCGTTTATGTTAAAGCGTCGCCTTGCAATTCAGGAGAGGTAGCATCATGTCTTTAGAAGTGTTTGAGAAACTGGAATCGAAAGTACAGCAGGCGATTGACACCATCACCCTGCTGCAGATGGAAATTGAAGAGCTGAAAGAGAAGAACAACAGCCTGGCGCAGGAAGTACAGAACGCGCAGCACGGCCGCGAAGAACTGGAGCGCGAAAACAACCAGCTGCGCGAACAGCAGAACGGCTGGCAGGATCGCCTGCAGGCGCTGCTGGGACGTATGGAAGAAGTCTGATTCCCATTGGGGTGAACTGAACAGGCCGGGTAAGGCGATGCCGCTACCCGGCTTTTTTTATGCCAGTTATAAAAAAGGCCGCCAGAGGCGGCCTTAACGCTACTTGTCCTGCGCTGTCATAGCAAAAGCAACGAACACATTCGGTTCATCACTCTTTACAACTAGTACGCTGGCGACAATGAACGCGATACATAAATAGCGTTTCATTATGCGGTCCCTGCTGCTAACCGCTCCACCGTTCACCACCGGTGATAAGTCGGTGGACACAAGCCCGGTTAAAGGTTGCTTAACGGTTGTGAATACACCTTTCCCTGGACCGATGCCCATGTGCGAGATGGCGGAAAGGGACGATGCATCATAATGAGCAGCAGCAGCTTTAATAGTTAATTAGGAATTTATAAAGGGTCGATGGGGTTACCTGAGATTTGAACCAGGGTAAGATAAAAATCCTGGTTAAAGGTTGCAAACCTTCCCAACGGACCGCGAATCCCGAGGGACAAAAAAACCGCCACATTGCTGTTGGCGGTTTTTTTATGGTCCACGCTTACGGTTTTATTACTCGATATCCAGCGGATCTTCGGAAAGAATAATGCCGGTATTATCGGCGTAGAGATGGTCGCCGGAGAAGAAGGTCACGCCGCCGAAATTGACGCGCACGTCGCTTTCGCCGATACCGTCACCCGCCGCCCCTACCGGTATGGCCGCGATGGCCTGAATCCCGATATCGAGGTCTTCCAGATCGTCCACCTGACGCACGGAACCGTACACCACAAGGCCTTCCCACTCGTTCTGCACGGCAATACCGGCCAGCTCAGCATCAATCAATGCGCGCCGCACGGAACCGCCGCCATCGACCACCAGTACGCGGCCGCGGCCGTTCTGTTCGAGCAGATCGTACAACAACCCGTTATCCTCGAAACATTTCACCGTGACGATCTGTCCGCCAAACGACGACCGCCCACCAAAGTTGGAGAACAGCGGTTCAACGACGTTGACATCTTCCTGGTAGATGTCACAAAGCTCGGAGGTATCGTATTTCATAGGTTTAACGCTCAGTTGCTGCGAATGTGTTCAGTATATCGTGCGAAATGCGTTGTTGGCAAAATCATCAATTGTTAATTGATATTTGTCAGCTAACTGAGCGTCTGGCTTAAGACAATCCCGATGACGAACAACAGGTTAGTCAGCAGCGCGCCTTTTACCGTGCGCTCCAGCATCGGCGGCATGGCGGCCGGGCTACGTTCACGCATCACAAAACGGGCCTGCTTAATCAGCAGCGGCGCGGCAAGCACAAACAGCCAGCCCCACAGACTGTGCAGGGAAATCAGGTTAAACAACGCCAGGCAGAGCAGGGCCCCCATCAGCAGGCAGGCATGGTAACGACGCGCATTCACTGGCCCCAGACGGACCGCCAGGGTGTTTTTACCGTTCTCGCGATCGCTGTCGATGTCGCGCAGGTTGTTGATGTTGAGCACCGCTGTCGCCAGCAGACCGCAGGCGGTCGCAGGCAGGAACAGGGCAGGGATTACCGTATGCGCCTGTAAGTACCAGCTTCCCATGACGCTCAGCCAGCCGAAGAACACCAGTACGGAGATATCACCGAGCCCAATATAACCGTAAGGTCGCGTGCCGACGGTGTAGGTGATGGCCGCGATAATGGCCAATAAGCCTAGCACCAGAAAACCAATGAAATCGCTGGGAGTCTTAGATGCCACCGTCACCAGCGCCAGACCCGATAAACAGATCAGCACCACGGTGATAATCAACGCGCGCTTCATCTGCGCCTGGGTAATCACCCCTTTTTGCATTCCACGCAGCGGCCCGATACGGTCAGGTTTGTCGCTGCCTTTCACCGCGTCGCCGTAGTCGTTGGCGAGGTTGGAGAGGATTTGCAGCAGGCCGGCGGTAATCAATGCCAGCGCGGCGACCAGCGGATCGAAATAACCCTGCCACCAGGCAAGCGCCGTGCCGACGATAATCGCGGCGAAGGCCAGAGGGAGTGTTTTAGGGCGCAGACTTTCGAGCCACGCCTGCGTACGGCTGATGTCAGTCATAAGTATTTAGCCAATAAAAATGGGGGCATTAGCCCCCATTAAACGTGATGAGAATCCAGTAACCGCGATTATAGGATAAAACGGCTCAGATCTTCATCTGCCACTAACGCATCCAGATGTTTACTCACATATTCTGCGTCAATGGTAACGGTTTGACCGTTCAGGTCGCTCGCGTCGTAAGAGATATCTTCCACCAGGCGTTCCAGTACGGTATGCAGACGACGCGCACCGATGTTTTCGGTGGTTTCGTTCACCTGCCATGCAGCCTGGGCAATACGTTTGATACCGTCTTCGGTGAACTCGAGGTTCACGCCTTCGGTCGCCATCAGCGCTTTGTACTGTACGGTGGCAGAGGCGTTTGGCTCGGTCAGGATACGTTCGAAATCTTCGGTGGTCAGCGCCTGCAGCTCAACGCGGATAGGCAGACGGCCCTGCAGTTCCGGGATCAGATCCGACGGGCTGGCAACCTGGAAGGCACCTGATGCGATAAACAGGATGTGGTCCGTTTTCACCATGCCGTGCTTGGTGGAGACGGTGCAGCCTTCAACCAGCGGCAGCAGGTCGCGCTGAACGCCTTCGCGGGACACGTCCGGGCCGGAGCTGTTGCCGCCGCGCTTACAAATTTTGTCGATTTCGTCGATAAACACGATACCGTGCTGCTCAACCGCGTCGATAGCGTCCTGCTTCAGCTCTTCCGGGTTCACCAGCTTCGCCGCTTCTTCTTCAATCAGCAGCTTCATCGCGTCTTTGATTTTCAGCTTACGCGCTTTTTGCTTCTGACCGCCCAGGTTCTGGAACATGGACTGCAGCTGGCTGGTCATCTCTTCCATGCCCGGAGGCGCCATGATTTCCACACCCATTGGCGCGGCAGCGAGATCGATCTCAATCTCTTTGTCATCCAGCTGGCCTTCACGCAGTTTTTTGCGGAACGCCTGACGTGCAGCAGACGGTTCCGCCTGCTGTTCAGCCTGACCCCAGTTGTTTTTTGCCGGCGGGATCAGCACGTCGAGAATGCGCTCTTCGGCCATCTCTTCCGCGCGATAGCGGTTTTTCTCAATCGCCTGGACGCGCACCATTTTGATCGCCGAGTCGGTCAGATCGCGGATGATGGAGTCCACTTCTTTACCCACATAGCCCACTTCGGTGAACTTGGTGGCTTCAACTTTGATGAACGGCGCGTTAGCCAGCTTCGCCAGACGACGGGCGATTTCGGTTTTACCGACGCCGGTCGGGCCGATCATCAGAATGTTTTTCGGCGTAACTTCGTGGCGCAGCTCTTCGTCAAGCTGCATACGACGCCAGCGGTTACGCAGGGCGATAGCCACGGAGCGCTTGGCGTTATCCTGGCCGATAATGTGTTTGTTCAGTTCGCTGACAATTTCGCGTGGGGTCATTTCAGACATGGGAGATCCTTACGCTTTGGAGGTCAATTCTTCGATGGTGTGGTTGTGGTTGGTATAGATGCAGATATCACCTGCAATATCCAACGCCTTCACCGCGATATCACGCGCGTTCATGTCGGTATTTTCCAACAGCGCGCGGGCAGCAGCCTGGGCATAAGGGCCGCCAGAGCCGATGGCAATCAGGTCATTTTCCGGCTGAATCACGTCACCGTTACCGGTGATGATAAGCGATGCGGTCTCATCGGCGACCGCCAGCAGCGCTTCGAGCTTGCGCAGCATGCGGTCGGTACGCCAGTCTTTCGCCAGCTCAACGGCGGCTTTCACCAGATGACCCTGGTGCATTTCCAGTTTACGTTCAAACAGTTCAAACAGCGTGAAAGCATCCGCCGTGCCGCCTGCAAAGCCGGCGATCACTTTGTCGTTGTAGAGACGACGCACTTTCTTCACGTTGCCTTTCATGACGGTATTACCCAGCGTGGCCTGGCCATCACCGGCGATTACCACATGGCCGTTACGGCGTACACTTACTATTGTTGTCACGAGCAGACCCCCTGGTTACAGAATCGGGAAACAGAAGCCCTGAGCCTGTGCTCAGGGCTGAATTAAATGATAGATGGGGGGGAATTTGGGGGTTTCAACCCCCGGAGGCGAGTCGAATGCAGTTTGTGTGACCGGCGATTTTCAAACGAGAAAGTGTGCCATCGGCATTTTCTTTGCCTTTGACCGGACCAATCACCACGCGATTCCAGCCGTTATTGGTGGTAATACGCGAATCAAACCCTTCAAAGGCCAGCTGCGCGCGCACCGTTTCCGCCTGCTCCGCACCTTTGAACGAACCGCACTGTACCATCCAGCGACGTTCGTCTTTTTTCTCCGCCGTCTGCTTCGGCGCTTCGGTCTCTTTCGTTACCGGCGCGGCCTGCTGCGTTTTCGGCTGCTGGGCGGTGGTATGCGCTGGCGTCTGGAGCAGATCCTGATACGGCTGAGCCGCCTGCTTCTGCGGCTGCGTTTTAGGCTGCTGCTGGGCAGGCTGAGACTGCACCGTACGCGTCGGCTGCTGATACGGCTGTTCCGTGACCCGCGGCTGTGCCTTAGGCTGCTGTACCGGCTGAGTTTGCGCCCACTGCTGTTGCTGCTGAATCTGCTGTTGTGCCTGGCGACGCTGCAGCGTTTGCTGACGCTGTTCCGGCGTCTGCTCATTCCACGGCACTTCGTTCAGCTGCGTAGGCTGCTGGCGCATATCGGCCTGCATTTGTGCCAGCAGCTGACGCTGTTCATCCGTCAGCTGATTCGCATTCTGCACTTCACCACCCGCAGAAGGTTCGGTTGGCGCACGCACCCCAGGCTGACGGCTCTCCAGCTCTTTGATATAGCGCCAGCGCTCTTCAGGCTTCGGAGGGAGGCCATTTCCGGCGACTTTACTGGCCTGAAGCGCCTCGGACTCTTCTTTTTTATGGTGCGTGATAAAGTACAGGCCACCAATAAAGGCGACGACTACAGCCGCAGCAATAGCGACCATTGCTGGCGAGACAGCAGGCAGGTTACGTTGCTTTTTTCTTGAGCTACTCTTTTTGCGTCGCGAAGGTGCCGGCTGGCCGCGACGTACATAATCTCGTTGTGCCACTATCGTTTCGCTGTATTTATTCGTTCGTCAGTCCGCCATGTTACTTAAGCGGCGGGGCTTTGACCAGATAAGGGTATCCGAAAGACGTTTACTTTAAGTCAATGCCTGGGTCGTGCCGCGGACGATCAGTTCGCAGTCCAGTAACCGTGATCCGCTGCTAACTGTTTGACCGTGAAGCTGATCCAGCAGAAGCAGCATCGCTTCGCGGCCGATTTGGTAGCGCGGCTGAGCGACCGTTGAGAGCGGCGGATCGCAAAATTCCGAAAGCGAAATATTATCGAATCCGATGATGGATAAATCTTTCGGTATGCGAAGACCGCGGCGTTTGGCATACGATAATGCGCCCAGCGCCATCACGTCGCTGTGACAAAATACGGCGGTTGGCGGCTCAGGCAGGTCCAGAAGTTTCTCCAGCGCCTGTCCACCGGCTGCGAAGGTAAAATCACCGCGTGCAATGTAGTGCGGATCGACGGTGACGCCGGTCCGGCGCAGCGCCTGAACGTAGCCCTGCAAACGGTAGTGACACAGCGGCATCTCTTCCGGCCCGGCGATGCAGCCAATACGCTTATGCCCCAGCTCCTGGAGATAGTTTACGGCGTTGAACGCGGCGGTAAGGTTATCGATATGGACCGTCGGCAGCTCCAGCTCTGGCGCAAACTCGTTGGCCATGACCATCGGCGGTAAATTACGCTGCTCTTCGATGCTGGCATCAAACGGCAGGCGAGAGCCAAGCAGCAGCATGCCGTCGATCTGCTTGGTGATGATGAGGTCGATGAAGGTTTTTTCCTGCTGGTTCTGGTGGGCGCAGTCGCCAATCAGCACCAGATACCCCTGTTTCGCCGCGGTGACTTCAATGCCGCGGATAATCTCGCTAAAGAAAGGGTCACAGATGTCCGGCACAATCACCAGGATGGTGCGCGACTCGTTGCGTTTGACGTTACGCCCCATTGCCTGCGGAAAATAGCCCACTTCAAGCGCAGCCTGCTCCACCCGGTTACGGGTCGCCTGGGAGACTTTATCCGGGTTCATTAATGCGCGGGATACTGTTGCCGTAGAGACCTGTGCTTTCTGGGCAACGTCTTTCATGGTCGCAGTCGCAACCTCTTTCCTGGACTTCAACGTCTTCTCCTCGCCTGAACACCGAACTTCTGACATCACCATTTTTACAGATAGTTAATGGAATCGGTTACAGAATTTTCATAAAAAGTGTGAGGAGCGTTAAATTTTTCGATCCAGCTTCAGCCTTCGATAGGGTCGACGTCCAGGACCCACTTCACTTTTCGCGCTTCGGGCAAGGTGTTTATCAGTACCAGCGCGCCGCTGACGATATGCTGAAGACGAATACGCGAGGGGTGCTGGAGCAAGATCTGCCAGCGGAAACGGCCGCCGCGTTTTGGCGCGAGGGCAGGCACCGGGCCCAAAATCCACAGCTGGTTATCCACCAGCGGGCTGGCCTGCAGGAGGTTTCTCAGCTGCTGCAGGAAAAGTGGCGCCTGCTGGTTGTTATGATCTTCCGCGCGGATGATGACGTGGCTGGTCCACGGCGACAGTTGCATGGTCTGGCGTTCGGCCAGCGCCTGCTCGGCAAAGGCGTCATAGCCTTTGTGCAGCAGGGTTTGCAGCAGCGGGTGCTCCGGGTGGTGCGTTTGCAGCACCACTTCGCCCTGTTTACCGGCGCGTCCTGCTCGTCCGGCAACCTGGGTGTAAAGCTGGGCGAAGCGCTCGGCGGAGCGGAAATCTGCCGAGAACAGCGCGCCGTCCACGTCCAGCAGAGCGACCAGCGTCACGTCCGGGAAGTGGTGGCCCTTGGCCAGCATCTGGGTGCCAATCAGGATGCGCGCGCCACCGCGATGCACTTCCGCCAGCTGTTGTTCCAGCGCGCCTTTGCGGCTGGTGGTGTCCCGGTCGATACGCGAAATCGGCACGTCCGGGAAGAAGGGCCCAAGCGCCTGTTCCAGCTGTTCCGTCCCCAGACCGACCGGCACAATATGCGTTGAACCACATGACGGGCACTGGCGCGGCACCGGACGCTGGCTGTCGCAGTGGTGGCAGCGCAAATGCCGCTGGGCCTGATGGAAGGTGTAGTAGTGATCGCAGCGCGGGCACTCGGCAATCCAGCCGCAGTCGTGGCACAGCAGGGCGGGGGCAAACCCGCGACGGTTGAGGAACAGAATGACCTGATTCCCCGCCTGCAAATGCTGGCGCATGCGGGTAATCAGTGCAGGCGCTAGCCCCGCCTGAACCTGCTGACCTTTCAGATCCAGCACGTGCTGAATGGCCGGACGGGCATTCCCCGCCCGGCGCGTCAGGCGCAGCATGTGGTATTTACGCTGGCGCACGTTGTGCAGCGTTTCCAGCGCAGGTGTGGCGGATCCCAAAACAATAGGAATTTGCTCGCTGTGCGCGCGGTAGACGGCCAGATCGCGGGCGTGATAGCGCCAGCCTTCCTGCTGTTTATAGGAGCTGTCGTGCTCTTCGTCGATCACGATTACGCCAAGATTTTTAAACGGCGTGAACAGCGACGAACGGGTGCCAATCACAATCGCCGCTTCGCCGTTTTTCGCTTTCAGCCAGGCGCTGAGGCGCTCGCTGTCGTTCAGGCCGGAGTGCAGAACCTCAACCGGCGCGTTAAAGCGCTCGCGGAATCGGGCGATGGTTTGCGGCGTCAGGCCAATTTCCGGCACCATCACCAGCGCCTGTTTACCCTGCGCGAGCACGTTTTCCAGCACGCTCAGGTAAACTTCGGTCTTGCCGGAACCGGTGACCCCCGCCAGCAGCCAGGCAGAGAAATGATCGGAGGCGCTATGAATCGCGCCTACCGCGGTGGCCTGCTCGGTATTCAGACGCAGGCGATCCCCTGACACGGAGAAATTTTCCCGCCAGTAGTAAAGGGCAGGCGCTTCGCTTGCCAGGTCGCTCAGCCCTTTCTTTCTCAATGCCTGTAGCGCCGTTTCGCTGACCTCAAGCTCGTCGACCTGATGCCGCCAGATTTTCCCCTGACGCAGCGCCGCCAGCGCCTGCTGCTGTTTTTGCGAACGCTTCAGGCTGTTGATGTCGACGGCCTGGCCTTCCTCCGTGGCAAACCAGTACCACATCGGCGCGTGGCTGGCGCTTTTGCCCTGACGCAGCATCATTGGCAGGGCGTGGAACAGGACGTCGCCAATCGGGTGATGATAATAATCTGCCGCCCACAGCAGCAGTCGCCAGGTGCTGGTGGAGTAAACAGGCTCGCTGTCCAGCACCTCAACGACCGATTTCAGTTCGTTAAGCGGCAGTTCGCTTTTATCGCTGACGGAGACAACGATCCCCACGCGCTGCTGTTTGCCAAACGGCACGGTCACGCGGCAGCCCGCTTTGGCGTTCATGCTGTCGGGCAGCAGATAGTCAAAGGTACGGGGAAGCGGAACGGGCAGGGCAACGTGAGCGACGGGCATCGAATCTTCCTGACTTGAAAAGTGGCGCGTTAGTATACACATTAGTAAAAGCGGCGTGCGGATCAGTTTGCATACGTTGGTCAAATTCTGTATGATTCGCCGCCTTTGGTGTACTTTACGCCAAAGAACTTACAATCAACATCGCGTGGTGTCTGGCGTTAGGGCTGGAAGAGCGACGCGGCCTTAACTGAGGTTCTCCCATGAAAAAAGATATTCACCCGAAATACGAAATGATTACTGCA
Organism: Enterobacter sp. JBIWA003; assembly: GCF_019968825.1. Taxonomy (NCBI): domain Bacteria; kingdom Pseudomonadati; phylum Pseudomonadota; class Gammaproteobacteria; order Enterobacterales; family Enterobacteriaceae; genus Enterobacter; species Enterobacter sp. JBIWA003. The sequence continues at coordinate 4,901,806 of NZ_CP074170.1, read as the reverse complement.
AACTGTTCTTGCGGTAACTCTATCCAGATCCGCTCTACCGTGGGTCACGATCTGAACCTGGACGTGTGCGGCAAATGCCACCCGTTCTACACTGGTAAGCAGCGTGATGTTGCAACCGGTGGCCGTGTTGACCGCTTCAACAAGCGTTTCAGCATCCCGGGCGCTAAATAAGCATCCAGAAAAAACCGCCTACGGGCGGTTTTTTTGTGCCTGTTATATCCCTTCTGAATAAATCACACCTGGATATTTCTATCTAAAATAATTAATTACGCATCATTGTATTAAAATATTTGTCTGATGTATTCTTTAACGGATAGTGAACTGCATCTCTCATTTCTTTAATTCTTTGCCACCTTTTAATGAGTGTGTCAAAAATTAAAAGGTTTCTCTCGTTTCGTAAAATTACACTTCGCCCGTCATACATTCTTATTCGCCATTACGACAAGGTGGCTTTCAGGGCGCATTTACTTCGAGGGAACTGTTATGAAATTGAAGCAAGTCTTATTTGTGCTTCCGTTAATATCGTGCGCGGCGCAGGCGGGATATGTGGATTACCGACACGAGTATTACGACGATGGGCGTAACTATGACCGTGTATACATGTCACACCGCTTTAGCACCGGCTTTGGCGTAGCGGTTGAGGCGGTATCGCGCTCCGATAATAAGCAGTCTAACGACGCGCTTAATAATATGGAAAGTAACAGCAACGAATATACCGCAAGCTATCAATTTACCTGGCAAGGTTTTATATGGCAGCCGGGCGTCGCCGTTGAAATGGGTGATGACATGGCCATCTATAAGCCTTATCTGCGCGTACAGTATAATATTAATGACAGCTGGTGGACGGCGTTTCGTTATCGTACGGAGTACACTCGCCGTAATGCTGACGGTAAAGATGATCGTATGGTTTATCGTCCGGAAGTGTGGCTGGGTTATAATATTGATAGCTGGATGTTCGAGTTAAACGGCATTTATAAATTCGCCGACAACGAAGACCTGTATAACAATAAAAAAGAAGATTACGAATATAACTTCCGCGTGGCGTATAACATCGACTCGTGGATCCCGTTTATCGAAGTGGGCAATGTCTCTTCCGGCTATAACACCGCCACCAGCGACGATCGCCAGACGCGTCTGCGCGTGGGTTTAGGCTACAACTTCTAAAAACTATCCCGCTGAGTCACCTCAGCGGGATCACACCGCAGTTAGTATTCCCACGTCTCCGGGTCAATACCCAGTTCACGCATGATTACTTTCGCCTCTTCCGGGATTTCGTCACTACGCTCTTTGCGCAGATCGTCATCGTTCGGCAACGGTTGACCGGTAAACGCATGCAGAAACGCTTCGCACAGCAGTTCGCTGTTGGTTGCGTGGCGCAGGTTATTCACCTGACGACGCGTACGTTCATCGGTGAGGATCTTCAACACCTTCAGAGGAATGGAAACCGTAATTTTCTTTACTTGCTCACTCTTCTTACCGTGCTCAGCGTATGGGCTGATATATTCGCCGCTCCATTCAGCCATGAGATACCTTTAATCCTCTCAGTCATTTATTTAAAGGTGCAAAACCGGTAACCACCCGTTTTGAACCGCAATCTTGCCTAGTTTACCGTAGAGACGATACCGTGGCACGGATATTGCCGCTGCAGCGTGCACTAAAGCATATAATTTTAACGGCTATTTGCGCATTGCTCAATCTATACGCAAAGAAGTTTAGATGTCCAGATGTATTGACGTCCATACTTTCAGTGTTTACTCTGGTGCCTGACTTTTCACCTCATTCGCCAGGAAGCCCTCACCATGACGCGTAAACAGGCCACTATCGCAGTGCGTAGCGGATTAAATGATGACGAGCAGTACGGCTGCGTTGTCCCGCCCATTCATCTTTCCAGTACTTACAACTTCACCGGATTTAATGAACCCCGCGCGCATGATTACTCGCGTCGTGGCAACCCTACGCGTGACGTGACCCAGCGTGCGCTGGCCGAACTGGAAGGTGGCGCAGGTGCTGTGTTAACCAACACGGGGATGTCCGCCATTCACCTGGTGACCACCGTGTTCCTGAAACCAGGCGACCTGCTGGTTGCGCCGCACGATTGCTACGGCGGCAGCTATCGCCTGTTTGATAGCCTGGCGAAACGCGGCTGCTATCGCGTATTGTTTGTCGATCAAAACGACGAACAGGCGTTGAAACAGGCGCTGGCAGAGAAACCGAAGCTGGTTCTGGTAGAAAGTCCAAGCAATCCATTGTTGCGCGTTGTCGATATTGCGAAAATTTGTCAGCTTGCAAGGGATGCGGGAGCGATAAGTGTAGTGGATAATACGTTCCTCAGTCCGGCCCTTCAGAACCCACTCGCACTGGGTGCCGATCTGGTATTGCATTCATGCACTAAATATCTGAACGGCCATTCTGACGTGGTAGCAGGCGTGGTGATTGCCAAAGATCCGGATGTTGTCACCGAACTGGCATGGTGGGCCAATAATATTGGCGTCACCGCAGGCGCCTTCGACAGCTACCTGCTGTTGCGCGGTATCCGCACGCTGTCGCCGCGCATGGACGTGGCGCAGCGCAATGCTCAGGCGATTGTCGACTTCCTGAAAACCCAGCCGCTGGTGAAGAAGCTGTATCACCCGTCGCTGCCGGAAAATCAGGGGCACGAGATTGCCGCGCGCCAGCAGAAAGGGTTTGGCGCGATGTTAAGTTTTGAACTGGACGGTGACGAGCAAACGCTGCGTCGCTTCCTGAGCGGGCTGTCATTGTTTACGCTGGCGGAATCCTTAGGTGGGGTTGAAAGCTTGATCTCCCACGCCGCGACCATGACGCACGCAGGAATGGCACCCGAAGCACGTGCCGCCGCCGGTATTTCTGAGACGCTGCTGCGGATCTCAACCGGTATTGAAGATTCTGAAGATTTAATTGCCGATCTGGAAAATGGCTTCCGGATCGCAGCCAAGGGGTAATCATGAGTGTGATAGCGCAGGCAGGGGCGAAGGGTCGTCAACTGCACAAGTTTGGTGGTAGTAGTCTTGCTGATGTGAAATGTTACCTGCGTGTCGCAGGGATCATGACGGAATATTCACAGCCGGGTGACATGATGGTTGTCTCGGCGGCGGGCAGCACCACCAACCAGTTGATTAGCTGGCTGAAACTGAGCCAGACCGATCGCCTTTCTGCGCATCAGGTGCAACAGTCCTTACGTCGTTACCAGAGCGAGCTGATTGCTGGCTTGCTGCCTGCGGACGTAGCGGACGGGCTGATCAGCGCCTTCACGCATGACCTTGAGCGTCTGGCCGCCCTGCTGGATAGCGGCATTACCGATGCGGTGTATGCCGAAGTGGTGGGGCACGGTGAAGTGTGGTCCGCGCGCCTGATGGCTGCGGTTCTGCAACACCTGGGTGTGGACGCCGCCTGGCTCGACGCGCGTGATTTCCTGCGCGCCGAACGTGCCGCGCAGCCACAGGTGGATGAAGGCCTGTCCTACCCGCTGCTGCAACAGCTGCTGGTGCAGCATCCGGGCAAACGTATTGTGGTTACCGGCTTTATCAGCCGCAGCAACGCGGGTGAAACCGTGCTGCTGGGCCGTAACGGCTCCGACTACTCGGCAACGCAAATCGGTGCGCTGGCGGGCGTGTCCCGCGTCACCATCTGGAGCGACGTGGCCGGTGTTTACAGCGCGGATCCGCGCAAAGTAAAAGATGCCTGCCTGCTGCCGCTGCTGCGCCTGGATGAAGCCAGCGAACTGGCGCGTCTGGCCGCACCGGTGCTGCACGCGCGCACCCTGCAGCCGGTTTCCGGCAGTGATATCGACCTCCAGTTGCGCTGCAGCTACACCCCGGATCAAGGCTCCACGCGCATTGAGCGCGTGCTGGCGTCCGGTACCGGGGCGCGTATTGTCACCAGCCACGACGACATCTGCCTGATTGAGTTCCAGGTGCCTGCGGGCCAGGACTTCAGGCTGGCGCATAAAGAGATCGACACGATCCTGAAACGCGCCCAGGTGCGTCCGCTGGCCGTGGGTGTTCACAATGACCGCCAGCTGCTGCAGTTCTGCTATACCGCAGAAGTGGCGGACAGCGCCCTGAAAATTCTGGATGAAGCCGGTCTGCCGGGCGAGCTTCGCCTGCGTCAGGGGCTGGCGCTGGTGGCGATGGTGGGCGCGGGCGTCACCCGTAACCCGCTGCACTGCCACCGCTTCTGGCAGCAGCTGAAAGGCCAGCCGGTGGAGTTCACCTGGCAGTCGGAAGAGGGTATTAGCCTGGTTGCCGTTCTGCGCAAAGGGCCAACCGAAAGCCTGATTCAGGGTCTGCATACCTCCCTGTTCCGCGCGGAAAAACGCATCGGCCTGGTGCTGTTTGGTAAAGGCAACATCGGTTCCCGCTGGCTGGAGCTGTTTGCCCGCGAACAGGTCACGCTTTCGGCGCGTACCGGGTTCGAATTCATTCTCGCAGGCGTGGTGGACAGCCGCCGCAGCCTGCTGAACTACGAAGGGCTGGATGCCAGCCGCGCGCTTGCCTTCTTTAATGATGAAGCAGTCGAGCAGGATGAAGAGTCGCTGTTCCTGTGGATGCGTGCGCACCCGTATGACGATCTGGTGGTGCTGGACGTTACCGCCAGCGAACAGCTTGCCGATCAGTATCTTGATTTCGCCAGCCACGGTTTCCACGTCATCAGCGCCAACAAGCTGGCGGGGGCAAGCAGCACCGACAAATACCGCCAGATCCACGACGCGTTTGAAAAAACCGGTCGTCACTGGCTGTATAACGCCACCGTGGGTGCGGGCCTGCCGGTAAACCACACCGTGCGCGACCTGATTGAAAGCGGCGACAGCATTCTGGCGCTGAGCGGTATCTTCTCCGGCACGCTCTCCTGGCTGTTCCTGCAGTTTGACGGCACCGTACCGTTCACCGACCTGGTGGATCAGGCGTGGCAGCAGGGCTTAACGGAACCCGATCCGCGCGTTGACCTCTCCGGTAAAGACGTGATGCGCAAGCTGGTGATCCTGGCGCGTGAAGCGGGTTATGACATCGAACCGGATTCCGTCCGCGTCGAGTCGCTGGTGCCTGCCGGCTGTGAAGAAGGTTCTGTGGACCATTTCTTTGAAAATGGCGAAGAACTTAACGAGCAGATGGTGCAGCGTCTGGAAGCCGCGAACGAGATGGGGCTGGTGCTGCGCTACGTGGCGCGTTTCGAGGCCAACGGAAAAGCGCGAGTCGGTGTCGAGGCGGTGCGTCCTGAACATCCGCTGGCGGCGCTGCTGCCGTGCGATAACGTCTTCGCCATCGAAAGCCGCTGGTACCGCGATAACCCGCTGGTGATCCGCGGCCCGGGCGCCGGGCGCGACGTTACTGCCGGCGCCATCCAGTCCGACATCAACCGTCTGGCTAAGCTGCTGTAAAAACTCAATTTCCCTCTCCCTGTGGGAGAGGGTTAGGGTGAGTGCAGTCTAATGCACTCACCCCCATCATGAATTTCCCTCATCTTCCCTGAGCAAACCTCACCGTTATTGTTGATTATTTCTATTGACGTCCCTCCGCTTTTCCGTCATTTTTACATCTGGACGTCTAAACGTATAGAAGTTCACAACACAACAGACAATGACACGCGATTGATAGGGGTAGGGTATGAGCTTTTTTCACGCCAACCAGCGGGAAGCACTGAACCAGAGCCTGGCCGAAGTAAACGGCCAGATTAACGTCTCTTTTGAATTTTTCCCGCCGCGCACCAGTGAAATGGAGCAAACCCTGTGGAGCTCTATCGATCGTCTCAGCAGCCTGAAACCGAAGTTTGTCTCCGTGACCTACGGTGCGAACTCCGGCGAGCGTGACCGTACCCACAGCATCATTAAAGGCATCAAAGATCGTACCGGTCTGGAAGCGGCGCCGCATCTCACCTGTATCGACGCCACCCGCGACGAGCTGCGTGCCATCGCCCAGGATTACTGGAATAACGGCATTCGGCATATTGTTGCGCTGCGCGGCGATCTGCCGCCGGGCAGCGGTAAGCCGGACATGTATGCCGCCGATCTGGTCGGGCTGTTGAAGGGCGTGGCTGACTTTGATATCTCCGTTGCCGCCTATCCTGAGGTTCATCCGGAAGCGAAAAGCGCCCAGGCGGATCTGCTTAACCTCAAGCGTAAGGTGGATGCCGGCGCGAACCGCGCCATTACCCAGTTCTTCTTTGATGTCGAAAGCTATCTGCGCTTCCGTGACCGCTGCGTTTCCGCGGGCATCGACGTTGAAATTATCCCGGGTATTTTGCCGGTCTCTAACTTCAAACAGGCGAAGAAATTTGCTGATATGACCAATGTGCGTATTCCGCTTTGGATGTCTAAAATGTACGAGGGGCTGGACGATGACCCGGAAACACGCAAGCTGGTGGGCGCAAACATCGCGATGGACATGGTAAAGATCTTAAGTCGTGAAGGGGTGAAGGATTTCCACTTCTACACGCTGAACCGTGCTGAGATGAGTTACGCCATATGCCACACGCTCGGCGTTAGACCAGGCGTGTAACAAAAAAGAGCCCTCTTCGGAGGGTTTTTTGATTTATAAGGGTTTTATTTTCCTGCCATATCAGCAATGCTGCCTTTGACGTACAAAACTCATGTATTTTCCATGGGAAATTAAACGGATTTAACTATCGAATCTGTGGGTTATCTCAACTATACCTTATCAACAAGGGCGTATATCGTAACGGTAACACTGTAAAAGGGAGCATAGCGATGAGCACGTCAGACGAGACCAATAAAGCGGCATCAGTCGGCAAATGCCCGTTCCATCAGGGCGGCGTCGATCACAGCGCGGGCGCAGGTACAGGCAGCCGCGACTGGTGGCCAAAACAACTCCGCATCGATCTTCTTAACCAACATTCCAATCGTTCGAACCCGCTGGGTGAAGACTTCGACTACCGCAAAGAATTCAGCAAACTTGATTACTCTGCCCTTAAAGGCGACCTTAAAGCACTCCTAACCGACTCTCAGCCGTGGTGGCCAGCCGACTGGGGCAGCTACGCGGGCCTGTTTATCCGCATGGCGTGGCACGGCGCGGGTACCTATCGCTCCGTTGACGGGCGCGGCGGGGCAGGACGCGGTCAACAGCGCTTTGCGCCGCTGAACTCCTGGCCGGATAACGTGAGCCTGGATAAAGCGCGCCGTCTGCTGTGGCCCATCAAGAAAAAATACGGACAAAAAATTTCCTGGGCTGACCTGTTTATCCTCGCGGGTAACGTGGCGCTGGAGAATTCGGGCTTCCGCACCTTTGGTTTCGGTGCCGGGCGTGAAGACGTCTGGGAACCGGATCTGGACGTGAACTGGGGTGATGAAAAAGCCTGGCTGACCCACCGCGATCCGGAAGCGCTGGCGAAGCGTCCTCTGGCCGCCACCGAAATGGGCCTGATCTACGTGAACCCGGAAGGGCCAAACGCCAGCGGTGAACCACTGTCAGCGGCGGCAGCGATTCGCGCGACCTTCGGCAACATGGGCATGAACGATGAAGAGACCGTGGCGCTGATTGCTGGTGGTCACACCCTCGGCAAGACTCACGGCGCGGGTGAAGCCACCCACGTGGGTACCGACCCGGAAGCCTCACCAATTGAAGCCCAGGGCTTGGGCTGGGCCAGCACGCACGGCACGGGCGTGGGCGCTGATGCTATTACCTCCGGTCTGGAAGTCATCTGGTCACAAACCCCGACGCAGTGGAGCAACTACTTCTTCGAGAACCTGTTCAAATACGAATGGGTGCAGACCCGCAGCCCGGCAGGGGCGATTCAGTTTGAAGCCGTTGATGCACCGGAAATCATGCCCGATCCGTTCGACCCGTCGAAAAAACGCAAGCCGACCATGCTGGTCACCGACCTGACGCTGCGTTTTGACCCGGAATTCGAAAAGATTTCCCGCCGTTTCCTGAACGATCCGCAGGCCTTCAACGAAGCCTTCGCGCGCGCGTGGTTCAAACTGACCCACCGTGATATGGGGCCAAAATCGCGTTACCTTGGCCCGGAAGTGCCGAAAGAAGATCTGATTTGGCAGGACCCGCTGCCGCAGGCGGTATTCAATCCGACCAAAGAGGACATTGAAAGCCTGAAAGCGGAAATTGCGGCCTCGGGTCTCTCCGTGAGCGAACTGGTTTCTGTGGCCTGGGCGTCGGCATCGACTTTCCGCGGTGGCGATAAACGTGGCGGTGCCAACGGCGCGCGTCTGGCGCTGGCGCCTCAGCGTGACTGGGATGTGAACGCCGCGGCGGTTCGCGCGTTACCGGCGCTCGAAGCTATCCAGCGCACCACCAACAAAGCCTCTCTGGCCGATATCATCGTGCTGGCAGGTGTGGTAGGCGTTGAGCAGGCCGCAAAAGCGGCAGGTGTGTATGTCACCGTACCGTTCACGCCGGGCCGTGTGGATGCGCGTCAGGATCAGACGGATATCGAGATGTTTAACCTGCTCGAACCGATTGCCGATGGCTTCCGCAACTACCGTGCACAGGTGGATGTGTCCACCACGGAGTCACTGCTGATTGATAAAGCCCAACAGCTGACGCTGACCGCGCCGGAGCTGACGGTGCTGATTGGTGGTCTGCGCGTGCTGGGTGCCAACTTTGATGGCAGCAAGAACGGCGTGTTCACCAACCGTGAGGGCGTGCTGAGCACTGATTTCTTCGTGAATCTGCTGGATATGAACACCCAGTGGAAGGCGACCGACGAATCCAATGAGCTGTTTGCCGGAAGCGATCGCGCCAGCGGTGAAGTAAAATATACCGCCACCCGCGCCGATCTGGTCTTCGGTTCTAACGCCGTCCTGCGCGCGCTGGCAGAGGTTTATGCCAGCGATGATGCGCATGAGAAGTTCGTTCGCGACTTCGTTGCCGCATGGGCGAAGGTAATGGATTTGGATCGGTTTGACGTGAAGTAACCCTTGTGCCGGGTGGCGGCTACGCCTTACCCGGCCTGCAAATTAAAATGCCATGTAGGCCGGGTAAGCGCAGCGCCACCCGGCTTTTTTATTACTCCCACTCCTGCAGGAATCGCTGTCCATACTGGTCTGCCACCAGCAGTGCCGCATAGACCTGATCCGGCGTGACGCCGCCGGGCATGTTGTGGATGGTTTCTCCTTCCGCACAGGACGCTTCGGCGATCAGACGCATTTTGGCCGGAATATCCTCTTTGATGTTCAGCTGTGCCAGCGTGATTGGCAGCCCAACGCTGTGGCAAAGCGCCGCGACGGTTTCAATTTCTTCTACCGGCGCATTTTCCAGCACCAGCTGCGTCAGGGTACCAAACGCCACTTTCTCCCCATGATAGAAGTGATGCGCGTCCGGCACTGCCGTCATACCGTTATGAATAGCGTGTGCCGCCGCCAGCCCGCCGCTTTCAAAGCCGACGCCGCTGAGATAGGTGTTGGCTTCGATAATGCGTTCCAGCGCAGGCGTCACCACATGCTGCTCCGCCGCCAGCATCGCTTTTTCACCCTCTTCAACCAGCGTGTTGTAGCACAGCTCCGCGAGCGCCAGTGCCGCCTGGGTGCATTTACCCCCGGCCATGGTGGTCGCACCGCTGCGCGAGCAGGCGCGGGCTTCAAACCAGGTCGCCAGCGCGTCGCCAATCCCGGCGGCTAGCAGACGTGCAGGCGCACCTGCTACCACTTTCGTATCCACAATGACCATGTTCGGGTTGTGTGGCAGCATCAGGTAGCGATCGAACTCGCCGCTGTCGGTGTAAATAACGGAAAGGGCGCTGCACGGCGCGTCGGTGGAGGCAATAGTCGGCGCAATGGCGACCGGCACGTTCATAAAGTGGGCCAGCGCTTTGGCGGTATCCAGCGTTTTCCCGCCCCCAATACCCAGCACCGCCAGGCAGTCGGCGCTATCGGCCAGTCTTTTCAGCCGATCGATTTCATTTTGTGAACACTCGCCGCCAAACGGCGCGATTTCGGCATGCAGTTCAGCTTTTTTAAAACTTTGTCGTAGGGTTTCTTCGGCAAAACCCAGCACAAATTTATCGCCGACGACCAGCCAGCGGTTGGCCAGCGGTTTCAGATAGTCGCCGAGACGGGTCAGTACGTCAGCGCCCTGGATATATTTCCCCGGCGATTGAATGATACGGTCCATAACAGTTCTCCCTTAGAGGTTGAGGTTACCAAACGCGTTTTTCCAGTCCTGCTCGAACTTCTCTATGGCTGACTCTACCGCCGGTGTGCCGAGCATGTGTTGCGCTACGTCTAAGGGAAGCGTGATTGCTTCACATCCTGCCAACAGGCAGTCCAGCGCCTGACGCGGCGTTTTGAAGCTGGCGGCCAGCACCTTGCTTTCCGGCGCGTGTAGTTCCAGCAGGGACTGCAGTTCCTGAACCATGCGAATGCTGTCACCGCCCTGCGCGTCGACGCGGTTTACATACGGCGCGACATATTTCGCCCCTGCGAGTGCGGCGAGCAGGCCCTGCGCCGCGCTGTAAACGGCGGTGCCCAGCGTGGTTATCCCTTCTTTTTTCAATGCTTTAATTGCGATAAGCCCCTGAGCCGTCACCGGGATTTTCACCACAATGCCCGGAATGGCGTTACTCAGACGTTTGGCTTCTGCCACCATGCCTTCGGCATCGCGGCTCATGGTTTGAGCAAACAGCGTGCCTTCCGGCCCGATGGCTTGTTGCAGGCGCGGCAGCACGTCCCAGATGGATTCACGGCTGGCGGCAATGATGCTCGGGTTGGTGGTGACGCCCACGATGGGAAAGATGCGCGCCAGGCGTTCTACTTCCGCCACGTTGGCGGTATCCAGGTACAGTTCCATTATTTTTCCTTAAGTCAGAAAGGTTGAATAAAGGATACGGCGCACCCAGGCGCGGCGAATACAGGTCAATTTTGCCAAATACTGGACAAATGTAATGTCCTTAGAGAAGTGAGAGAGCGATCACAATGCTACTTTTTGGCGATCAGCTGGCTGTGGTACTGGCGTCGATATTCGGAAGGGGAACGTTCGGTGTGCTTGCGAAAGAGACGGCAAAAGTAGTTGCTGTCCGTAAATCCGCAGCGTGTGGCGATATCTTTAATTTTGAGATCGTAGCCTTTCAGCAACTGACGCGCATGTTCCAGGCGCGTTTTTGTTAAATATTCATTGAATCCGACGCTGCCGACTTTCTGGAATAGATGGGAAAGGTAGTTTGGGGAGATGTAGAACGCCTGTGCCACGGATTCGCGAGTTAACAAAGAGGCATAATTTTCTTCGATATAGCTCCGAACGGCTTCGAACAGCGCCCGGCTGCGGCTGTCGGTGTGAATTACACTGCCAAGCAGATCCCGGCAGTGGCTGAGCAGGCTTAAAACTACCAGCCTTGCTGTGTCTTGCTCCTCAGGCTGCATCTGTAATTCGGTGAGCGTTTGCAGAAGAAACGCCCCCGTTCGCGGACCACGTCGGGCAACCTGGAGTTGTTGTAAGAGCACATTGTCACGCTGTAGCTCGATTGTAAGCTGCTGCTTACCGAAATGTATGCTCAGGACGTGAGGCGCAGGATGCGTGATTTGTCCAAAAAAAGAAAAAAACGCCTCGCAGGGAGTGCCAAGGGTAATGCCGAGGCAGGGAGAGGTTCGGGGATGCTGTTCAGCCAGCGCTGAGAAACGAATCTGACCCAGCGGTAACGTGCGGTTCACCAGGTCAGTCAAAATCTGGGTGATATCGGAATGCATAAGGAGACTACCGAAATTTGCCGGGTGGCGCTAACGCTTACCCGGCCTACTTATCGTAGGCCCGTGCAAGCGCAGCGCCGCCGGGCGTAAAGCATTAGCCGGTGTTACGCATACCTGCCGCAACGCCCGCAATCGTCACCATCAGCGCCTGTTCAACGCGTGGATCCGGCTCTTTCCCTTCTTCTTCCGCCAGACGCGAACGGTGCAGCAGCTCTGCCTGCAGGACGTTCAGCGGGTCGGTGTAGATATTACGCAGCTGGATAGACTCGGCAATCCACGGCAGGTCCGCCATCAGGTGTGAGTCGTTGGCGATATCCAGCACTACTTTGATGTCGCCTTCCAGCAGTTCGCGCAGTTCTTTACCCAGCGCCCACAGCTCTGGCTTCACCAGGCGCTGATCGTAGTATTCCGCCAGCCAGAGGTCAGCTTTCGAGAAGACCATCTCCAGCATTCCCAGACGGGTAGAGAAGAACGGCCAGTCGCGACACATGGTCTCCAGTTCGCTCTGTTTACCGTCTTCCACCACTTTTTGCAGTGCGGCACCGGCACCCAGCCAGGCGGGCAGCATCAGACGGTTCTGCGTCCAGGCAAAGATCCACGGGATTGCACGCAGAGACTCTACACCGCCGGTCGGGCGACGTTTTGCAGGACGTGAGCCCAGCGGCAGTTTACCCAGCTCCTGTTCAGGCGTGGCTGAACGGAAGTAAGGCACGAAATCTTTGTTTTCACGCACGTAGCCGCGGTACAGATCGCAGGAGATAGCCGACAGCTCGTCCATGATGTGGCACCAGGAGGCTTTCGGCTCCGGCGGTGGCAGCAGGTTCGCTTCCAGGATCGCGCTGGTATAAAGCGACAGGCTGCTGATGGTCACTTCCGGCAGGCCGTACTTGAAGCGGATCATCTCACCCTGCTCGGTCACGCGCAGGCCGCCTTTCAGGCTTCCCGGCGGCTGTGACAGCAGTGCTGCGTGTGCTGGCGCGCCGCCACGGCCAATTGAGCCACCGCGTCCGTGGAACAGGGTCAGCTCGATACCGGCTTTTTCGCAGGTTTTGATCAGTGCATCCTGCGCCTGATACTGCGCCCAGGATGCCGCCATCACGCCCGCATCTTTCGCGGAGTCGGAATAGCCGATCATGACCATCTGTTTGCCCTGAATAAAGCCGCGATACCAGTCGATGTTCAGCAGCTGGCTCATCACGTCGTTGGCGTTGTTCAGGTCGTCGAGAGTTTCAAACAGCGGGGCGACCGGCAGGGCGTAGTCGATTCCCGCTTCTTTCAGCAGGAGGTGAACGCCCAGCACGTCGGATGGGGTTTTCGCCATGGAGATCACATAGGCGGCGACCGATCCTTTCGGTGCGTCCACGATCGCTTTACAGGTGTTGAGCACTTCGCGGGTATCGTTGCTTGGCTCCCAGTTGCGCGGCAGCAGAGGGCGCTTGGAGTTCAGCTCGCGGATCAGGAACGCCTGCTTGTCGGCTTCGGACCAGCTTTCATAGTCACCGATGCCGAGATAGCGGGTCAGCTCGCCCAGCGCTTCGGTATGACGGGTACTTTCCTGACGCACGTCGATACGCACCAGCGGCACGCCGAAACACTTCACGCGACGCAGGGTGTCGAGCAGTTCGCCGTTGGCGATGATGCCCATCCCGCAGGCCTGCAGCGATTTATAACAGGCGTAAAGCGGCTCCCAGAGCTGTTCGTTCTGGCTGAGCAGGCCTTCTGGTTTTGGCAGGCGCTGGCCTTTCAGGCGCGCTTCCAGCCAGGCCTGAGTGGCCATCAGCTGACCACGCAGCTTTTTCATCAGGAAACGGTACGGCTCGCTGGCGCCTTCTTCACCAGCCAGCGCGCGCAGTTCCGGCGTCGCTTCAACCATCGACAGCTCGGAGATCAGCACCTGAATGTCTTTCAGGAACAGGTCAGTCGCTTTCCAGCGGCTCAGCAGCAGGACGTGGCGGGTGATTTCCGCGGTAACGTTCGGGTTGCCGTCGCGGTCGCCGCCCATCCAGGAGGTGAAGCGGACCGGCACGAAATCAACCGGCAGACGGTAGCCCAGGTTCGCTTCCAGCTGTTCGTTCAGCTCGCGCAGGTAGTTTGGTACCCCTTCCCACAGGCTGTTTTCCACCACCGCAAAGCCCCATTTGGCTTCGTCGACCGGGCTTGGGCGATGCTTACGAATTTCATCGGTGTGCCAGGACTGGGCAATCAGCTGGCGCAGACGGCGCATCAGCTGGTTGCGTTCATAGTCGGCAATGTCTTTGTTATCCAGCTGCTTCAGGCAGTTGTTCACTTCCACCATTTTGTGGATCAGGGTGCGACGGGTGATCTCGGTTGGGTGAGCGGTCAGTACCAGCTCCAGCGAAAGCGACTCCACCGCTTTTTTGATGGTGGCTTCGTTGAGGTCGGGCTGGTCTTTCAGTTTACGAAGGGTGCGGGCAATGACTTCCGGGTTGCTGGCCGCTTCGCCGTTTGGCGAAATGCTGTGGTATTGCTCAGCGGTGTTGGCCAGGTTCAGGAACTGGCTGAAGGCGCGCGCAACGGGCAGCAGCTCATCGTTAGAGAGGTTCTGCAAGGTGGTGAGCAGCTCCTGACGACTGGCCTCGTTACCGGAACGGGAAGATTTAGACAGCTTGCGGATGGTTTCAACGCGGTCGAGGATGTTTTCCCCCAACGCATCTTTGATGGTATCTCCAAGCACTTTGCCGAGCATACTGACATTACTACGCAACGCGGAATATTGTTCGTTCATAAAAACCCAGTCACCCCATCATTTTTGTTTATGCCCATGTGAAAATCTTCTGGACATTATTTTGTCATCTCCCTTTATAAAGCCACGTAAAACCCCCGTCGTCAATTGCTGCGAAAACGGTTCAGCAAACGAATAAATGTGGGCAATTTACGAAATTTAATTCGCATTGCGTCAGATAAGAGATGCTTATGGAAATGTGACGAAGATCGCGGGATTTACTCCCCTCACCCTGCCCTCTCCCCAAAGGGGAGAGGGTGTTCAAATTCACTCTCCCCTTTGGGGAGAGGGTTAGGGTGAGGGGCAGTTTTTAATGCCAGCAGAAGTGATGCACAACTTGGGTAATCAGTTCGCGGGTGGGTTTGATAAAGCGGGTTTCCAGATATTCATCCGGCTGGTGCGCCTGGTTGATGGAGCCAGGGCCAAGAACCAGCGTCGGGCACAGCGTCTGAATAAACGGCGCTTCGGTGCAGTAATTCACCACGTCAGTTTTTTCACCGAGCAGCTTTTCCACCACTTCGACCAGCTGATGGTCCGGCGGGCATTCATAACCCGGAATCGGCGGGTGCAGTTCCGAGACCGTCAGACGGCCCGGCCAGCGCTCACTCACCGGGGCCAGCGCTTCGTTCAGTAAACCATCCAGATCGCTCAGGGTCATGCCCGGCAGCGGTCGGATGTCCATGTGCAGCTCGCAGCAGGCGCAGATACGGTTCGAGGCATCACCGCCGTGCAGGCTGCCGAGATTGAGCGTTGGATACGGCACGGTGAACGCCTCATAGTGGTAACGCTCTTTCAGATCGTCACGCAGGGCCATGATGCGGCCGATGGCATCATGCATCAGCTCAATGGCGTTCACGCCGCGCGCCGGATCGCTGGAGTGGCCGGACTGGCCGAGCACGCGCACGGCGGTAGAGATATGGCCTTTATGTGCGCGAATCGGCTGCAGAGACGTCGGCTCGCCGATGATCGCGCAATCCGGGCGAATCGCCGTGTTTTCAGAGAAGTAGCGCGCGCCCGCCATGCTGGTCTCTTCATCAGCGGTCGCCAGAATGTAGAGCGGTTTTTTCAGCTTTGTCACGTCCACGTCACGCAGCGCGTCGAGGATAAAGGCGAAGAAGCCTTTCATGTCGGCGGTGCCCAGACCGTAGAGCTTGTTGTCGTGCTCGGTCAGGGTGAACGGATCGCGCGTCCAGCGGCCATCGTCGAACGGCACGGTGTCGGTATGACCGGCCAGCAGCAGACCGCCCGCACCGGTTCCGGTACTGGCGAGTAGGTTAAATTTGTGGCGAGTGCCGGGGACGGGCTGAACCTCAACGTTAAACCCAAGATCGCTAAACCAACCCGCCAGCAGATTGATTAAAGACTCATTGCTCTGATCCAGCGCTTCTTCCGTTGCGCTGATGGACGGTGTGGCAATCAGGGCGCGGTAGATCTCGATAAATGGCGGTAAGTTCATTTTCATTGTTGACACACCTTAGGTCGTGATAGTATCAATATTCATGCAATAAATGTGAATAAAAATACATTAACGTTGAGCATAAAGGAACCCGATGTTGAATACGCTGATTGTAGGCGCTAGCGGTTATGCGGGCGCAGAGCTTGTAAGCTACGTGAATCGCCATCCACATATGACCATAACCGCTTTGACCGTGTCAGCGCAAAGCAATGATGCAGGAAAGTTAATTTCCGATTTGCATCCGCAGCTTAAGGGCATGGTCGATCTGCCGCTGCAGCCCATGTCTGACATCAGCGAGTTTACCGACGGCGTCGACGTGGTGTTTTTAGCCACCGCGCACGAGGTCAGCCACGACCTGGCGCCGCAGTTCCTGGCGGCTGGCTGCGTGGTCTTCGACCTCTCCGGCGCGTTCCGCGTTAACGACGGCGCGTTCTACGAAAAATATTACGGTTTCACCCATCAGCATCCGGATCTGCTTGAAAAAGCGGTGTACGGCCTGGCGGAGTGGAGCGCAGATAAACTGAAAGAAGCGGATCTGATTGCCGTTCCGGGCTGCTACCCGACGGCGGCGCAGCTTGCCCTGAAGCCGCTGATCGACGCGGGTCTGCTGGATCTGAACCAGTGGCCGGTGATCAACGCCACCAGCGGCGTGAGCGGTGCAGGGCGCAAGGCGGCGATCTCTAACAGCTTCTGCGAAGTGAGCCTTCAGCCGTATGGCGTGTTTAATCACCGTCATCACCCTGAGATCACGACGCATCTGGGCGCGGACGTCATTTTCACCCCGCACCTGGGCAGCTTCCCGCGTGGGATCCTCGAAACCATTACCTGTCGCCTGAAACCGGGCGTGACCAAAGAGCAGGTGAACGAGGTCTTCACGCAGGCGTATGCGGACAAACCGCTGGTGCGCCTGTACGACAAAGGCGTGCCGGCGCTGAAAAACGTGGTCGGTCTGCCGTTCTGCGATATCGGCTTTGCCGTTCAGGGTGAGCATCTCATCGTGGTGGCCGCAGAAGATAACTTACTGAAAGGCGCTGCCGCACAGGCAATGCAGTGTGCAAATATTCGTTTCGGTTTCCCTGAAACGCAGGCTCTTATTTAAGGTGTGATGATGAACCCATTAATTATCAAACTCGGTGGTGTACTGCTGGACAGCGAAGAAGCGCTGGAGCGTCTGTTTACCGCGCTGGTGAACTATCGCGAATCACACCAACGTCCACTGGTGATTGTGCACGGCGGCGGCTGCGTGGTGGATGAGCTGATGAAAGGGCTCAACCTGCCGGTGATCAAGAAGAACGGCCTGCGCGTGACGCCTGCGGATCAGATTGACATTATCACCGGTGCGCTGGCGGGTACGGCGAATAAAACCCTGCTGTCCTGGGCGAAGAAACACCACATTGCCTCCGTTGGCCTCTATCTGGGCGATGGCGACAGCGTAAAAGTGACCCAGCTCGACGAAGCGCTCGGTCATGTTGGACTGGCGCAGCCGGGTTCGCCTAAGCTGATTAACACGCTGCTGGAAGGCGGTTTCCTGCCGGTGGTGAGCTCTATCGGCGTGACCGAAGAGGGTGAGCTGATGAACGTTAACGCTGACCAGGCGGCAACCGCACTGGCGGCAACGCTGGGCGCGGACCTGATCCTGCTCTCCGACGTGAGCGGCATTCTGGACGGAAAAGGCCAGCGCATCGCAGAAATGACGGCAGAGAAAGCCGAGCAGCTGATTGCGCAGGGCATCATCACCGACGGCATGATCGTCAAAGTGAACGCCGCGCTGGATGCGGCGCGCACGCTGGGTCGCCCGGTAGATATCGCCTCCTGGCGTCACGCGGAGCAGCTCCCGGCGCTGTTTAACGGCACGCCGATTGGCACGCGTATTTTAGCGTAATCGATTTAATGTTTTGTAGGCCCGGTAAGCGCAGCGCCACCGGGCAATGAAATTCAAAGATATTAAGGAAGCATGTTATGGCACTTTGGGGTGGGCGTTTTACACAGGCAGCGGATCAGCGGTTCAAACAGTTCAACGACTCTTTGCGCTTCGACTACCGCCTGGCCGAACAGGATATTGTCGGCTCTGTGGCCTGGTCCAAAGCGCTGGTGACGGTGGGCGTGCTGATCCCAGAGGAACAGCTGCAACTGGAAGAGGCGCTGAACAATCTGCTGGAAGAAGTGCGTCTGGATCCGCAGCAAATTCTGCAGAGCGATGCCGAAGATATTCACAGCTGGGTGGAAGGTAAACTGATCGACAAGGTCGGCCAGCTGGGTAAAAAGCTGCATACCGGCCGGAGCCGTAACGACCAGGTCGCCACCGATCTGAAGCTGTGGTGTAAGGATACCGTTGGCGAACTGCTGGCGGCTAACCGTCAGCTGCAGACCGCGCTGGTGGAGACCGCACAGAATAATCAGGACGCGGTGATGCCGGGTTATACCCACCTGCAGCGCGCGCAGCCGGTGACCTTTGCGCACTGGTGTCTGGCCTATGTAGAGATGCTGGCGCGTGACGAAAGCCGTCTGCAGGATACCCTGAAGCGTCTGGACGTCAGCCCGCTGGGCAGCGGCGCGCTGGCGGGTACCGCTTACGAAATCGACCGTGAACAGCTGGCAGGCTGGCTGGGCTTTGCCTCCGCTACCCGTAACAGCCTGGATAGCGTCTCCGATCGTGACCACGTGCTGGAACTGCTCTCTAACGCGTCTATCGGTATGGTGCACCTGTCGCGCTTTGCCGAAGACTTGATCTTCTTTAACTCCGGCGAAGCGGGCTTTGTTGAGCTGTCCGACCGCGTGACCTCAGGTTCATCCCTGATGCCGCAGAAGAAAAACCCGGACGCGCTGGAGCTGATCCGCGGGAAATGTGGCCGCGTGCAAGGCGCGCTGACCGGCATGATGATGACCCTGAAAGGGCTGCCGCTGGCGTACAACAAAGATATGCAGGAAGACAAAGAAGGTCTGTTCGACGCGCTCGACACCTGGCTGGACTGTCTGCATATGGGCGCGCTGGTGCTGGATGGCATTCAGGTGAAGCGTCCGCGCTGTCAGGAAGCGGCGCAGCAGGGCTATGCGAACTCGACCGAGCTGGCGGATTACCTGGTGGCGAAGGGCGTACCGTTCCGTGAAGCGCACCATATTGTCGGTGAAGCGGTGGTGGAAGCCATTCGTCAGGGTAAACCGCTGGAAGATCTGGCGCTGGCCGATCTACAGAAATTCAGCGCCGTTATCGGGGATGATGTGTATCCGATTCTGGCGCTGCAGTCCTGCCTGGATAAGCGTGCGGCGAAAGGCGGCGTGTCGCCTAAGCAGGTGGCGCAGGCGATTGCGGATGCGAAAAACCGACTGATTTGAACCGTGCGGGCTGGTGCCCTCACCCCGGCCCTCTCCCACCGGGAGAGGGAGAAAAACGGAGCCTGGCTTAGCGCCAGGCTTTTTTACGCAAAAAAAAAGCGGACCACGGGGTCCGCAAAAGTTCACGTTGGCTTTAGTTGTTCGAGTTTTGAGAGAAACTCGCTGACGGTGCGGGGACGTCAAGGGTCAAACACGTGCCGCCTCGTCTATGTGGTGTATTATTCAACAGAATGCTTGATAGGGATAATCGTTCGTTGCTATGCTATCTATCGCCATGAACTATCGTGGCGACGGAGGATGAATAATGAATATTCGTGATCTTGAATACCTGGTAGCGTTAGCCGAGCATCGTCACTTTCGCCGCGCGGCAGATTCCTGCCACGTCAGCCAGCCCACGCTGAGCGGCCAGATCCGCAAGCTGGAAGACGAGTTGGGCGTGATGCTGCTGGAGCGCACCAGTCGTAAGGTTCTGTTCACACAGGCAGGTCTTCTGCTGGTGGATCAGGCGCGCACCGTGCTGCGCGAGGTCAAAGTGCTCAAGGAAATGGCAAGCCAGCAGGGGGAGGCCATGTCCGGCCCGCTGCATATTGGCCTGATCCCAACCGTTGGCCCGTACCTGTTACCGCACATCATTCCGATGCTGCACCAGACGTTCCCGAAACTCGAAATGTACCTGCACGAAGCGCAAACCCATCAGTTGCTGGCACAGCTGGACAGCGGCAAGCTCGACTGCGCCATTCTGGCACTGGTAAAAGAGAGTGAAGCCTTTATTGAAGTGCCGCTGTTCGATGAGCCGATGATGCTGGCGATCTATGAAGATCACCCGTGGGCGAACCGCGATCGCGTGCCGATGGCCGATCTGGCGGGTGAAAAGCTACTGATGCTGGAAGATGGCCATTGCCTGCGCGATCAGGCGATGGGCTTCTGCTTCGAAGCGGGTGCGGATGAGGATACCCATTTCCGCGCAACCAGCCTGGAAACGCTGCGTAATATGGTCGCGGCGGGAAGCGGTATTACGCTGCTGCCTGCGCTGGCGGTACCGCACGAGCGTAAACGTGATGGCGTGGTCTACTTGCCGTGCATTAAACCAGAGCCGCGTCGTACGATTGGCCTGGTCTATCGCCCTGGGTCACCGCTGCGCAGCCGCTATGAGCAGCTGGCAGAGGCCATCCGTGGTGCGATGGATGGCCATTTTGACAGCGCGTTAAAACAGGCGGTTCAGGCCGTTTAGTGCCGCGACCCGATAGGCTTCCGCCATGGTCGGGTAGTTAAAGGTGGTGTTGACGAAGTACTCAATGGTGTTACCACCACCTTTCTGCTCCATGATCGCCTGACCGATATGAATGATTTCCGCGGCGCGTTCACCAAAGCAGTGAATCCCGAGGATCTCTTTCGTCTCGCGATGGAACAGAATTTTCAGTGTACCCACGCTCATCCCCACGATTTGCGCCCGCGCCAGATGTTTAAACTGCGCACGACCCACCTCGTAAGGCACCTTCATTGACGTCAGCTGCTGCTCGGTTTTCCCTACGGAACTGATTTCCGGGATGGTGTAGATGCCCGTCGGGATATCTTCAATCAGATGCGCCGTCGCTTCGCCTTTCACCAGCGCCTGAGCCGCAATGCGTCCCTGGTCGTAAGCGGCTGAGGCCAGGCTTGGATAGCCAATGACGTCGCCGACCGCGTAAACGTGCGGCAGGGCGGTCTGATACATGCTGTTGACCTTCAGCTGACCGCGGCTGTCGGTTTCAAGCCCGATATTTTCCAGCTGCAGGGAATCGGTGTTGCCGGTACGGCCGTTGGCGTACAGGAGGCAATCCGCTTTCAGCTTCTTGCCGGACTTGAGGTGCATGATCACCCCGTCGTCGCAGCCTTCGATCTTCTCGTACTCTTCGTTGTGGCGAATGACCACGCCGCTGTTCCAGAAGTGGTAGGAGAGGGAGTCCGACATCTCCTGATCGAGGAAGGCCAGCAGGCGGTCGCGAGTGTTGATCAGGTCAACTTTGACGTCCATTCCGCGGAAGATCGACGCATATTCGCAACCAATGACCCCTGCGCCATAGATAATGACGTGGCGGGGTTCATGATGCAGGCTCAGAATCGAGTCGCTGTCGTAGACGCGCGGGTGCGAGAAGTCCACGTCGGCCGGATGGTATGGGCGTGAACCGCAGGCAATCACAAATTTTTCAGCGGTGATGGTTTCAACCGACCCGTCGTGGCATTCGAGTGCCAGGGTGTGTTCATCCACAAAATGCGCGTTGCCCTGCAAAATTTCACAGTGGTTACGCTCATAAAACCCCTGACGCATGCGCGTCTGCTGGTTAATGACGGTATCCGCGTGGTTCAGGATGTCGGCAAAGGAGGAACGAAGAAGTCGGGAGTGGTCGCTGTAAAGAGGGTTCTGGTTGAATTCGATAATGCGGCTAACGGCGTGGCGGAGGGCTTTCGAAGGGATAGTGCCCCAGTGGGTGCAACCGCCGCCGACATTATGGTAGCGCTCAATGACCGCTACTCTGGCTCCCTGTTTCACCAGACCCATAGCAGCGCCTTCGCCGCCGGGGCCGGAACCAATAACTATTGCGTCGTAATCGTAGGAATGTGGCATGGCAAGGCTTACCTGTTCTTATACATAAAAGCAACAGAATCATAACATCATTGCCAGAGTAACCCAATTATCGTTGTGCTTTTTTCCGGCAGTGGAGCACAAACCGCACGTAAACAATCATTCACAAAGCCAGGCAAACAGATTAATTTTATTCTCTGGTATAGTGCCATCAGGCCTTTGGAAGGATTCAACTATCGTGATGGGCGTAAGAGCACAACAAAAAGAGAAAACCCGGCGTTCGCTGGTGGAAGCCGCATTCAGTCAACTGAGTGCTGAGCGAAGTTTTGCCAGTTTGAGCCTGCGCGAAGTCGCACGCGAGGCCGGGATTGCGCCAACGTCCTTCTATCGTCACTTCCGTGATGTGGATGAACTGGGCCTGACCATGGTCGACGAGAGCGGTTTGATGCTGCGTCAGCTGATGCGCCAGGCGCGTCAGCGTATCGCCAAAGGGGGCAGCGTGATCCGTACCTCCGTATCGACCTTTATGGAATTTATCGGCAATAACCCCAACGCGTTTCGTCTGCTTCTGCGTGAGCGTTCGGGCACGTCGGCGGCGTTTCGTGCCGCCGTCGCACGCGAAATTCAGCACTTCATCGCGGAACTTGCCGACTATCTTGAACTCGAAAACCATATGCCGCGTGCGTTTACCGAAGCACAGGCCGAGGCGATGGTGACGATTGTTTTCAGCGCAGGTGCCGAAGCGCTGGATGTCAGCATTGAACAACGCAAGCAGCTTGAAGAGCGACTGGTATTGCAGCTCAGGATGATCTCCAAAGGCGCGTACTACTGGTATCGCCGTGAACAAGAGAAACTGGCACATCAAACCGAAGAGTGAAGGTGAGTAATGAAACAGTCAGGTCAGGATAAAGGGACGCTGTTGCTGGCATTGATCGCTGGCTTATCCATTAATGGTACGTTCGCCGCTATTTTTAGCTCCATCGTGCCGTTTTCGATTTTCCCGCTGATTGCGCTGGTGCTGACGGTGTACTGCCTGCATCAACGCTACCTGAACCGCACCATGCCGGTGGGGTTACCGGGGCTGGCCGCCGCCTGCTTTATTCTGGGCGTATTGCTGTACAGCACGGTGGTGCGCGCGGAGTATCCGGATATCGGCTCTAACTTCTTCCCTGCGGTACTGTCTGTGGCGCTGGTGTTCTGGATTGGCTCGCGCATGCGTAGCCGTAAAAGCCAGTTACCGGAGTAAAGGTTTTTGTCATTGTAGGCCGGATAAGCGAAGCGCCATCCGGCTTTTTTGGCAGGTGGCGCTTCGCTTACCTGCCCTACAAGGCCACATTACTTCGCCGTGAGCAGTACACCGCACTCCATATGGTGCGTATACGGGAACTGATCGAACAGCGCCAGACGTTCAACCTTATGCGTCTGGCCTAACGTTTCCAGGTTCTTGCACAGCGTCTCCGGATTACAGGAGATGTACAAAATACGCGGGTACGCCTGCACCATCTTCTCGGTTTCGCTGTCCAGGCCACTGCGCGGCGGGTCGACAAAAATTGTCTCACACTGGTAGCTCTTCAGATCGATGCCTTCCAGACGGTTAAACTGGCGAACGCCGTTCATCGCCTGCGTGAACTCTTCTGCGGCCATACGAATGATCTGCACGTTGTCGATATGGTTGGCGGCAATGTTGTACTGCGCGGCGGCAACCGACGGTTTGGCGATTTCCGTTGCCAGGACGCGATCGAAGTTACGCGCCAGCGCCAGCGAGAAGTTGCCGTTACCGCAGTAGAGCTCAAGCAGATCGCCCGTTGATCCTTCCGTCGCCTTCAGCGCCCACTCCAGCATCTGCACGTTCATTGCAGCGTTCGGCTGGGTGAAGCTGTTCTCGACCTGACGATACACCATCTCTTTACCCGCCACCGGCAGACGCTCGTCGATGTAGTCCTGATCCAGCATGATTTTGGTTTTTGTCGCGCGGCCAATCAGGTGAACGTTGATGTTCTGCGCACGCAGCGCATCGCGCAGCGCTTCCGCCTGCTCGCGCCACTCGTCGTTCAGGGCTTTGTGGTACAGCAGGGAGACAATCGCCTGATTGCTTTGCGTGGTCAGGTAGTCAATCTGGAAAAGCTTGTTACGCAGTACCGGGTTGTTACGCACGCCGTCCATTATCAGCGTCATTAATTGGTTAATGAGCTCACTCGCTGCCGGGAAGCTGTCCACGCGGATACGGGACTTCGTCTGCTGATCGAAAATGATGTGGTACAGGTCGTCACCGTCATGCCAGATGCGAAACTCGGCACGCATGCGGTAGTGGCTGACAGGAGAGCGGAACACCTCGGGAACGGGCGCGTTGAAAGGCGTCATCATACTTTGCAGGCGGACAACTTTCTCTGCCAGCTGCGCGTCGTACTGTTCTGTCGGGAGGTGTTCTGGGGTCATGATGCGTCCTGAGTGATAAAGAATTACGCGGCGATTGTAGGGATTGTTCAGGGGATGTCCAGATTTAATGGCCAATAGCTGTCTGGACATCCATACGTGTCTAATTGTAGCATTCTGTTTCCGGTCTCCTGAGAGTGAAAAGGGAATCCAGTGTAAATCTGGAGCTGACGCGCAGCGGTAAAGACTGGCGGGATGAGCGTTGTAGACACTGTGAAAATGGGAAGTCTTCATCCTTATATAGCCACCTAGCCCGAAGACCTGCCGGGATCACGTCGCATTTGGTTTCATCATCGCGTGCTATCGATGAGGCCTGCGGCATCCTTCTTATATTGTGGATGCTTTAACAATGATTAAAAAAGTATCGCTGTTGACGGCGTTGTCCGTCACGGCATTTTCGGGCTGGGCGCAGGATAGCGCAGACTCGTTGGTGGTGACGGCAAATCGTTTTGAACAACCTGAAAAAACTATTCTGGCTGCAAACACGGTTGTTACGCGTGCCGATATTGACCGTTGGCAGTCAACCTCGCTCCTGGATGTTATGCGCCGCCTGCCCGGCGTGGATACGGCGCAAAATGGCGGGATGGGGCAACTCTCTTCTCTCTTTATCCGTGGCACCAACTCCAGCCACGTCCTGATCCTTGTTGATGGGATCCGCCTTAACCAGGCGGGCGTCACGGGGTCGTCCGATCTCAGCCAGTTCCCAATCTCCCTGGTGCAGCGTATCGAATATGTTCGTGGACCGCGTTCGGCGGTATACGGCTCAGACGCGATCGGTGGCGTCGTAAACATTATTACTACTCGTGCGAAGGACGGTACCACGCTGAATGCTGGCGTCGGCTCGCACGGCTACCAGAATTATGGTGGCAGTACTCAGCAAACACTGGGCGACAGCACGCGCGTCACGCTTGCGGGTGATTACACCTATACTAAAGGGTTTGATGTGGTTGCGGACGGCAACAATGGTGGCCTTGCCCAGACCGATCGCGACGGCTTTATGAATAAAACGCTCTACGGCGCACTGGATCACGCATTCTCAGACCAGTGGAGCGGTTTTGTTCGCGGCTTTGGCTACAGCAACCGTACTGCCTACGACGGTTACTACAGCTCATTTACCCCTGACGTACTGGTCGATACCCGCCAGCTTTATAGTCAGACCTGGGATGCAGGATTGCGCTTCAATGATGACATCTTCCATTCACAGCTGCTCACCAGCTATAGCCACAGCAAGGACTATAACTACGACCCGAATTTAGGCCGCTACGATTCGACAGCCACGCTGGATGAAATCAAGCAGTACAATGTCCAGTGGCTCAACTCCGTTGATGTTGGCCATGGGAACATTGGCGCGGGCGTTGACTGGCAGAAGCAGAGCACCGAGCCAGGTACAAACTACGTGACCAACGGCTACGACCTGCGTAACACCGGCGTCTACCTGACCGGGCTGCAGCAGTTTGGTGACTTCACCCTGGAAGGAGCGGTTCGCAGCGATGACAACTCTCAGTTCGGTCGTCATGGCACCTGGCAAAGCAGTGCGGCCTGGGAGTTCGTGGAGGGTTACCGCTTCGTTGCTTCTTATGGTACGGCCTATAAAGCACCGAATCTGGGGCAACTCTATGGTTTCTATGGCAATGACCATCTTGATCCAGAAGAGAGCAAACAGTGGGAAGGTGCGTTTGAAGGCCTGACGGCAGGCGTGAGCTGGCGCGTATCCGGCTACCGTAATGACGTTGATAATCTCATCGACTTCGATAATAACCTCCAGCAATATTACAACGTCGGTAAAGCACGCATTAAAGGTGTGGAAGCGACAGCATCGTTTGACACGGGGCCGTTGACGCATACTTTAGGCTACGACTACGTGGATGCCCGCAATGCCGCAACCAACGAACTTCTGGACCGTCGTGCTAAGCAGCAGGTGAAATATCAGCTCGACACGCAGATCTATGATTTCGACTGGAGCCTGACTTATCACTATCTCGGTACGCGTTACGACACTGACTTTGGTACTTACCCGTCTGAGAAAGTAAAAATGGGCGGTGTAAGCCTGTGGGATGTCGCAGTTTCGTATCCTGTCACCTCACACCTTACAGTTCGTGGTAAAATAGCCAACCTGTTCGATAAAGATTACGAGACAGTTTATGGCTACCAAACTGCAGGACGGGAATACACCTTGTCTGGCAGCTACACCTTCTAATCCGCGTCCCACCGTGCTTGTGTTTGATTCCGGCGTCGGTGGGCTTTCGGTCTATGATGAGATTCGGCATCTCCTGCCGGATCTCCATTACATCTACGCCTTCGATAACGTCGCTTTCCCGTACGGGGAAAAGAGCGAAGATTTTATTGTCGAGCGCGTGGTGGAAATCGTCACTGCGGTACAAAAGCGCTATCCCCTTGCGCTGGCTGTCATCGCGTGTAACACGGCGAGCACCGTTTCTCTTCCCGCCCTGCGTGAAAAATTCCAGTTCCCGGTTGTGGGCGTCGTCCCTGCAATAAAGCCTGCCGCGCGTCTGACAGCGAACGGCATTGTGGGCTTGCTGGCCACGCGAGGTACGGTAAAGCGTCCTTATACCCGCGAGCTGATCGACCGTTTCGCTAATGAATGCCAGATTGCGATGCTCGGTTCGGCTGAGCTGGTGGAGATGGCGGAAGCGAAGCTGCATGGCAAGTCGGTATCACTCGACGAGCTGCGTCGTATTCTTCGTCCGTGGCTGAGGATGCCCGAACCCCCGGATACTGTTGTGCTGGGCTGTACCCACTTCCCGCTACTCCAGGAAGAGCTATTAGAGGTACTGCCGGAGGGGACGCGTCTGGTGGATTCCGGAGCGGCTATTGCCCGTCGTACGGCATGGTTGCTGGAGCATGAAGCCCCGGATGCGAAATCTACCGATGCGAATATCGCGTTTTGTATGGCGTTAACAAAAGAAACTGAACAACTTTTACCCGTTTTACGCCGTTATGGCTTTGAAACGCTCGAAAAACTGGCGCTATAGCACGGTTTTGAGCAAAAAAGAGACGGTTGAAAGTTTTTTTTAAAAGAGGGGTTGTCAACGTCTGAGAACTCCCTATAATGCGCCTCCACTGACACGGAACAACGGCTTACAGGCCGCCGGGTTAGCGGGGTTCAGAGATGAACGCCAACAGAGAAAAGCGAAAATAATCACTTGACTCTGAATGAGGAAAACGTAATATACGGGACCTCGCAACGGTGAGCGAAAGCCGCGTTGCACTGCTCTTTAACAATTTATCAGACAATCTGTGTGGGCACTCAAAGTGACATGGATTCTTAATGTCTTCGGACAATAAATGAATACCAAGTCTCTGAGTGAACATGCGTAATTCATTACGAAGTTTAATTCACGAGCATCAAACTTAAATTGAAGAGTTTGATCATGGCTCAGATTGAACGCTGGCGGCAGGCCTAACACATGCAAGTCGAGCGGCAGCGGAAAGTAGCTTGCTACTTTGCCGGCGAGCGGCGGACGGGTGAGTAATGTCTGGGAAACTGCCTGATGGAGGGGGATAACTACTGGAAACGGTAGCTAATACCGCATAACGTCGCAAGACCAAAGAGGGGGACCTTCGGGCCTCTTGCCATCAGATGTGCCCAGATGGGATTAGCTAGTAGGTGGGGTAACGGCTCACCTAGGCGACGATCCCTAGCTGGTCTGAGAGGATGACCAGCCACACTGGAACTGAGACACGGTCCAGACTCCTACGGGAGGCAGCAGTGGGGAATATTGCACAATGGGCGCAAGCCTGATGCAGCCATGCCGCGTGTATGAAGAAGGCCTTCGGGTTGTAAAGTACTTTCAGCGGGGAGGAAGGCGGTGAGGTTAATAACCTCATCGATTGACGTTACCCGCAGAAGAAGCACCGGCTAACTCCGTGCCAGCAGCCGCGGTAATACGGAGGGTGCAAGCGTTAATCGGAATTACTGGGCGTAAAGCGCACGCAGGCGGTCTGTCAAGTCGGATGTGAAATCCCCGGGCTCAACCTGGGAACTGCATTCGAAACTGGCAGGCTAGAGTCTTGTAGAGGGGGGTAGAATTCCAGGTGTAGCGGTGAAATGCGTAGAGATCTGGAGGAATACCGGTGGCGAAGGCGGCCCCCTGGACAAAGACTGACGCTCAGGTGCGAAAGCGTGGGGAGCAAACAGGATTAGATACCCTGGTAGTCCACGCCGTAAACGATGTCGACTTGGAGGTTGTGCCCTTGAGGCGTGGCTTCCGGAGCTAACGCGTTAAGTCGACCGCCTGGGGAGTACGGCCGCAAGGTTAAAACTCAAATGAATTGACGGGGGCCCGCACAAGCGGTGGAGCATGTGGTTTAATTCGATGCAACGCGAAGAACCTTACCTACTCTTGACATCCAGAGAACTTTCCAGAGATGGATTGGTGCCTTCGGGAACTCTGAGACAGGTGCTGCATGGCTGTCGTCAGCTCGTGTTGTGAAATGTTGGGTTAAGTCCCGCAACGAGCGCAACCCTTATCCTTTGTTGCCAGCGGTTCGGCCGGGAACTCAAAGGAGACTGCCAGTGATAAACTGGAGGAAGGTGGGGATGACGTCAAGTCATCATGGCCCTTACGAGTAGGGCTACACACGTGCTACAATGGCGCATACAAAGAGAAGCGACCTCGCGAGAGCAAGCGGACCTCATAAAGTGCGTCGTAGTCCGGATTGGAGTCTGCAACTCGACTCCATGAAGTCGGAATCGCTAGTAATCGTAGATCAGAATGCTACGGTGAATACGTTCCCGGGCCTTGTACACACCGCCCGTCACACCATGGGAGTGGGTTGCAAAAGAAGTAGGTAGCTTAACCTTCGGGAGGGCGCTTACCACTTTGTGATTCATGACTGGGGTGAAGTCGTAACAAGGTAACCGTAGGGGAACCTGCGGTTGGATCACCTCCTTACCTTAAAGAACCTGCCTTTGTAGTGCTCACACAGATTGTCTGATGAAAAACAGCAGTAAAAATCTCTGCAGGCTTGTAGCTCAGGTGGTTAGAGCGCACCCCTGATAAGGGTGAGGTCGGTGGTTCAAGTCCACTCAGGCCTACCAAACTCCTTTTAAAGGATGAGCGGTACAGAGATTGCAAAACGATGGGGCTATAGCTCAGCTGGGAGAGCGCCTGCTTTGCACGCAGGAGGTCTGCGGTTCGATCCCGCATAGCTCCACCATCTTTTACTGCGAACCCAAGAAAACTTCAGAGTGAACCTGAAAAGGTGCACTGCGAAGTTTTGCTCTTTAAAAATCTGGATCAAGCTGAAAATTGAAACGACACATCTTTAAGGTGTGTTCGAGTCTCTCAAATTTTCGCAATCAGAAGATGAAACATCTTCGGGTTGTGAGGTTAAGCGACTAAGCGTACACGGTGGATGCCCTGGCAGTCAGAGGCGATGAAGGACGTGCTAATCTGCGAAAAGCGCCGGCGAGGTGATATGAACCTTTGACCCGGCGATGTCCGAATGGGGAAACCCAGTGCAATTCGTTGCACTATCGTTAACTGAATACATAGGTTAACGAGGCGAACCGGGGGAACTGAAACATCTAAGTACCCCGAGGAAAAGAAATCAACCGAGATTCCCCCAGTAGCGGCGAGCGAACGGGGAGCAGCCCAGAGTCTGAATCAGCTTGTGTGTTAGTGGAAGCGTCTGGAAAGTCGCACGGTACAGGGTGACAGTCCCGTACACGAAAACACACAGGTTGTGAACTCGAAGAGTAGGGCGGGACACGTGGTATCCTGTCTGAATATGGGGGGACCATCCTCCAAGGCTAAATACTCCTGACTGACCGATAGTGAACCAGTACCGTGAGGGAAAGGCGAAAAGAACCCCGGCGAGGGGAGTGAAAAAGAACCTGAAACCGTGTACGTACAAGCAGTGGGAGCACCCTTGTGGTGTGACTGCGTACCTTTTGTATAATGGGTCAGCGACTTATATTCTGTAGCAAGGTTAACCGTATAGGGGAGCCGAAGGGAAACCGAGTCTTAACTGGGCGTTAAGTTGCAGGGTATAGACCCGAAACCCGGTGATCTAGCCATGGGCAGGTTGAAGGTTGGGTAACACTAACTGGAGGACCGAACCGACTAATGTTGAAAAATTAGCGGATGACTTGTGGCTGGGGGTGAAAGGCCAATCAAACCGGGAGATAGCTGGTTCTCCCCGAAAGCTATTTAGGTAGCGCCTCGTGAACTCATCTTCGGGGGTAGAGCACTGTTTCGGCTAGGGGGCCATCCCGGCTTACCAACCCGATGCAAACTACGAATACCGAAGAATGTTATCACGGGAGACACACGGCGGGTGCTAACGTCCGTCGTGAAGAGGGAAACAACCCAGACCGCCAGCTAAGGTCCCAAAGTCATGGTTAAGTGGGAAACGATGTGGGAAGGCACAGACAGCCAGGATGTTGGCTTAGAAGCAGCCATCATTTAAAGAAAGCGTAATAGCTCACTGGTCGAGTCGGCCTGCGCGGAAGATGTAACGGGGCTAAACCATGCACCGAAGCTGCGGCAGCGACACTATGTGTTGTTGGGTAGGGGAGCGTTCTGTAAGCCGTTGAAGGTGTGCTGTGAGGCATGCTGGAGGTATCAGAAGTGCGAATGCTGACATAAGTAACGATAAAGCGGGTGAAAAGCCCGCTCGCCGGAAGACCAAGGGTTCCTGTCCAACGTTAATCGGGGCAGGGTGAGTCGACCCCTAAGGCGAGGCCGAAAGGCGTAGTCGATGGGAAACAGGTTAATATTCCTGTACTTGGTGTTACTGCGAAGGGGGGACGGAGAAGGCTATGTTAGCCGGGCGACGGTTGTCCCGGTTTAAGCATGTAGGCGGAGGTTCCAGGTAAATCCGGTACCTTTTAACGCTGAGGTGTGATGACGAGGCACTACGGTGCTGAAGTAACAAATGCCCTGCTTCCAGGAAAAGCCTCTAAGCATCAGGTAACATCAAATCGTACCCCAAACCGACACAGGTGGTCAGGTAGAGAATACCAAGGCGCTTGAGAGAACTCGGGTGAAGGAACTAGGCAAAATGGTGCCGTAACTTCGGGAGAAGGCACGCTGATATGTAGGTGAAGCCCCTGCGGGTGGAGCTGAAATCAGTCGAAGATACCAGCTGGCTGCAACTGTTTATTAAAAACACAGCACTGTGCAAACACGAAAGTGGACGTATACGGTGTGACGCCTGCCCGGTGCCGGAAGGTTAATTGATGGGGTTAGCGGCAACGCGAAGCTCTTGATCGAAGCCCCGGTAAACGGCGGCCGTAACTATAACGGTCCTAAGGTAGCGAAATTCCTTGTCGGGTAAGTTCCGACCTGCACGAATGGCGTAATGATGGCCAGGCTGTCTCCACCCGAGACTCAGTGAAATTGAACTCGCTGTGAAGATGCAGTGTACCCGCGGCAAGACGGAAAGACCCCGTGAACCTTTACTATAGCTTGACACTGAACACTGGTCCTTGATGTGTAGGATAGGTGGGAGGCTTTGAAGTGTGGACGCCAGTCTGCATGGAGCCGTCCTTGAAATACCACCCTTTAATGGCTGGTGTTCTAACGTAGACCCGTAATCCGGGTTGCGGACAGTGTCTGGTGGGTAGTTTGACTGGGGCGGTCTCCTCCCAAAGAGTAACGGAGGAGCACGAAGGTTAGCTAATCCTGGTCGGACATCAGGAGGTTAGTGCAATGGCATAAGCTAGCTTGACTGCGAGAGTGACGGCTCGAGCAGGTGCGAAAGCAGGTCATAGTGATCCGGTGGTTCTGAATGGAAGGGCCATCGCTCAACGGATAAAAGGTACTCCGGGGATAACAGGCTGATACCGCCCAAGAGTTCATATCGACGGCGGTGTTTGGCACCTCGATGTCGGCTCATCACATCCTGGGGCTGAAGTAGGTCCCAAGGGTATGGCTGTTCGCCATTTAAAGTGGTACGCGAGCTGGGTTTAGAACGTCGTGAGACAGTTCGGTCCCTATCTGCCGTGGGCGCTGGAGAATTGAGGGGGGCTGCTCCTAGTACGAGAGGACCGGAGTGGACGCATCACTGGTGTTCGGGTTGTCATGCCAATGGCACTGCCCGGTAGCTAAATGCGGAAAAGATAAGTGCTGAAAGCATCTAAGCACGAAACTTGCCCCGAGATGAGTTCTCCCTGAGACTTTAAGTCTCCTGAAGGAACGTTGAAGACGACGACGTTGATAGGTCGGGTGTGTAAGCGCAGCGATGCGTTGAGCTAACCGATACTAATGAACCGTGAGGCTTAACCTTACAACGCCGAAGATGTTTTGGCGAAGAGACAGACACGATTTTCAGCCTTGATACAGATTAAACAGAATTTGCCTGGCGGCTTTAGCGCGGTGGTCCCACCTGACCCCATGCCGAACTCAGAAGTGAAACGCCGTAGCGCCGATGGTAGTGTGGGGTCTCCCCATGTGAGAGTAGGGAACTGCCAGGCATCAAATTAAGTAGTAAGCCGGTGCATTAATCCGGTGGTTACAAGCAGTCTTCGGTGGAGCGGTAGTTCAGTCGGTTAGAATACCTGCCTGTCACGCAGGGGGTCGCGGGTTCGAGTCCCGTCCGTTCCGCCACTTATTAAGACATTAAGCCTGCCTTACTGGCAGGCTTAATGGCAAAAAACTTTAGGGGCGTAGCTCAGTTGGTAGAGCACCGGTCTCCAAAACCGGGTGTCGCGAGTTCGAGTCTCTCCGCCCCTGCCATATATAATCCTTTGCTTCGGCAAAGGATTTTTTTTTGCCCGTAATCCTGTAAAAACGCCTCTTCTTACTATTCAGCCAGCATTCCTGCTGGCTGATGTATCAATCCATTACATTGATTTTTAACAGATCTTTTATCTGTGACTGCTTATCACTGTTTTGCAGCCAAATCGCATACAGCGGTCTGGTAAGCGTGGTGGAATCCAACACCGTATGCAGCCCCGCTTTAGTGTCTGCCCAGCGAACAGGTAACCAGGTACAACCTCTCAGCAAGGGCAGTTGCTGACAGGCGATCTCCGCAGAGCTGGTCGTTAACTGTGGAACATCATCAGGTGCAATCAATCCCGTCTCATGCTGCTGAAAATCTGGCCCCCATTCGAGGCGCAAATAGGTCAGGTCTGCCTTCATCATCGACGGTTCAGAGGCATAAAGCGCCAGGCCAAACTGACCGACGATCTGGCTGCTAAATTCGTCCATCTTGGGGGCTTCGGTTGTGATCAGAAGATCAAGCTGGCGCTCATGAAGTTGCTTAACCAGCGACTGCCGTTGCGCAATCCTGGCTTCAAATTGCAGGTGGCTATGAGATTGATAAAGCCGGGTAAGCCACTGACTTAGCATACATTCCCACAGGGAAGCGCTGGCCCCTATCGAGAACTCATTATGCCTCGAAGTATGTGCAACCTCTTTGCGTGCCGCCTGCCAGGTATTCATCAGCGTTTCTGCGTACGGCAGCAGTTTTTCACCAGCGGGCGTGAGGCGAATATTGTTGCGATGGCGGGTAAAAAGATTCACACCCAGTTGATTTTCCAGCTGTCGAATACGAAAACTGACCGCTGACTGCGTCAGGTAAAGGGCTTCCGCTGCTCGCCCAAAGTGGCGTGTTCTGCTCACTTCAAGGAAAGTTTTAAGCAATTCCGTATCCACATCTTTCTCCGCAAAATTATTTGTCGTTATGATTTAAATGTTTTGTTTTACACTCTGTCAAGCGTAACTAATACTCCGCGCCATAAATAGCTCGGCCAAAGAATTAGGAGCGTGTAGGATGGCGGAAAGCTTTACGACGACTAATCGTTTTTTCGACAATAAACATTATCCGCGCGGGTTCTCTCGTCACGGCGATTTCACCATCAAAGAAGCTCAACTGCTTGAGCGCCATGGTTATGCCTTTAACGAGCTGGATCTGGGTAAGCGTGAACCTGCAACCGAAGACGAAAAACAGTTTGTTTCTGTTTGCCGTGGTGAGCGTGAGCCGCAGTCTGAAGCGGAACGTGTGTGGATCAAGTATATGGCACGCATTAAGCGTCCAAAGCGCTTCCATACGCTGTCTGGCGGTAAGCCGCAGATGGAAGGTGCAGAAGACTACACCGAGTCTGATGACTAAGATGATAAGAAGGGGCTACGGCCCCTTTTTTTATGCCAGCAACTTCTGCAGATGCAGCAGCAAACGATCGATAGCGCGATAGCTCAGCGCCTCCTGCAAGTGTTTCCTCTCAATGTCAGTACATCCCTCCACGTCAGCAATGGTTCTGGCCACTTTTAGCAAACGCTGCCACGCACGTATAGATAGCCCAAAGCGCGTCAACGCCTCCTCCAGCCATACCGCATCCTCACTGTTAAGGGCACAAAACTGCCGGATGCCGGCATTATCCAGCCGCGCATTTAGCCTGTTCTGGCGAGTGTACTGTCGTGCCTGGGCGGCGATCACCCGCTCGCGTACCTTCGCAGAGCTTTCACCCGTGATGCCCGTCTGCCTGAGCAGGCCCGGAGGAGGAAGCGGGATTTCGAGAGATAAATCGAAACGGTCGAGGAACGGACCGGATAACTTTCCCAGATAGCGCAGCGTCTGCTCTGGCGTACAGCGGTTATGGTTGCCCTGGTAGTGGCCCGTCGGGCTGGGATTCATCGCAGCGACCAGTTGAAACTGCGCGGGATAGCTTATTTTGGCCCGCGTGCGCGAGATATGTATTTCGCCAGATTCAATAGGTTCTCTCAGCGCATCCAGCACGCGGCGCTCAAACTCGGGCAGCTCATCGAGAAACAGAATGCCATTGTGCGCCAGTGAGATCTCACCCGGGCCGGGGATAGACCCGCCGCCGACCATCGCCGTCAGTGAAGCGCTATGATGTGGGGAACGAAAAGGACGACGGCGCCACTGTTTTTGCAACGATGCAGAACTGATGAGGCTATAGATGGCAGCGCTTTCCAGCGCTTCATGATTATTAAGCGGCGGAAGCAGCCCGCTCAGCCTGCTCGCCAGCATCGTTTTCCCCGTACCTGGCGGGCCAATCAACAGAAGATTGTGTCCACCTGCGGCCGTAATCTCCAGTGCCCGCTTCCCTTGCTCCTGTCCCATAATCTCGCTGAGATCCTCCGGGACGTCGGTTATAACCTCGTCACACTCCTCCGGTTCGGACAGTTCATGTCGTCCTTCCAGCCAGGCACAAACTTCCTGTAAATGTCCCGCGATGAGGCATCCTTTTTCCGCGATAAGACTCACTTCTGATGCGTTTTCATTGGCCACAATGATTTGCCGGCCTGCTCGTATGGCCTCTAGCGCTCCCGATATCGCGCCGGGAACGCCTCTCAGCGCGCCTGTGAGCGCGAGTTCACCCACGAACTCATACGAGCCTAGCCTTGTCGTATTAAGCTGCTCAGAAGCCGCGAGAAGGGCAATTGCGATAGGTAAATCGTATCGTCCCCCTTCTTTAGGCAGGTCGGCGGGAGCAAGGTTGATGGTGATCTTCTTCGCAGGGAAGGTATAACCGCTATTTATTATTGCGCTACGGACGCGATCCCTGGCTTCTTTAACCGTCGTTTCAGGTAACCCGACAAGCGTGAGTCCGGGCAGCCCATTACTCAAATGCACCTCTACGGAAACAAGCGGTGCCTTTACCCCGAGGGCCGCACGCGTATAAACAACTGACAGTGACATTTGCACTACCTCCTGGTGTGACTATGTCAGTGCTCGTTATGTTTGTTTATTGCCATTTCGTGAATTTACGCCGCTTTTTCAGGGATTTTAATGGCGCATTGCAACAATTTCATAATCGTGGAAAGCTCCTCGCAGAACGAAAAAAATCCTGTTTTGACGGTTAGCACCACAGTAAAAAAATGAAAAATATTCATTTTCTAATTTCCGTATATAAAACAACGCTTTTAAGAAATATGATTCGCGGGCTAACCAAATCCGTCATAAATAAATCTTGTGTTTAATTTGAAAACTGTGATACCTCTTTAGGTATTCCTTCGAACAAGATGCAAAAAGAACTGAAAATGACAGCCCTTCTACGAGTGATTAGCCTGGTCGTGATTAGCGTGGTGGTGATTATTATCCCACCGTGCGGGGCTGCACTTGGACGAGGAAAGGCTTAGAAATCAAGCCTTAACGAACTAAGACCCCCGCACCGAAAGGTCCGGGGGTTTTTTTATGACTAAAAAACGCAAATGAGGAGCAGAGAATGACGACTAGCACAAAATTCTGTTTCTCCCGATTTATGACGGGGAACTAACTATGAATGGGGCACAGTGGGTAGTACATGCGTTGCGCGCACAGGGAGTCGAGACAGTATTCGGTTATCCGGGTGGCGCAATTATGCCGATTTACGATGCACTGTATGACGGCGGCGTGGAACATCTCTTGTGCCGACACGAGCAGGGCGCAGTGATGGCGGCCATTGGTTACGCCCGCGCGACCGGTAAAACCGGCGTGTGTATGGCGACGTCAGGCCCTGGCGCAACTAACCTGATCACCGGCCTGGCTGACGCGCTGCTGGATTCTGTTCCCGTTGTTGCCATCACCGGGCAGGTGGCGTCTCCGTTCATCGGTACCGACGCTTTTCAGGAGGTCGATGTTCTGGGTTTATCGCTGGCCTGCACCAAACACAGTTTCCTTGTTCAGTCTCTGGAAGAGCTGCCGCGCGTCATGGCTGAAGCATTCGAGGTTGCCAGCTCCGGCCGCCCTGGCCCGGTTCTGGTGGATATCCCGAAAGATATCCAGGTCGCACTCGGCGAACTGGAGCCGCACTTCTCCACCGTTCGAAGCGACGACGCGTTTCCGCATGCGGCAGTTGAAGAGGCGCGTCAGATGCTGGCGCAGGCAAAACAGCCGATGCTGTACGTTGGCGGTGGCGTAGGCATGGCGCAAGCCGTTCCCGCCCTGCGTGAATTTATTGCGATAACGCAAATGCCTGCCACCTGCACGCTGAAAGGGTTGGGTGCGGTAGATGCAGACTACCCGTACTATCTGGGCATGCTCGGGATGCACGGCACTAAAGCGGCAAACCTGGCGGTGCAGGCGTGCGATCTGCTCATCGCCGTCGGTGCCCGTTTTGACGACCGCGTTACCGGCAAGCTGAATACCTTTGCGCCGAACGCCAAAGTCATCCATATGGATATCGACCCGGCGGAAATGAACAAGCTGCGTCAGGCGCACGTCGCGCTGCAGGGCGATCTCAACGCGCTTTTACCGGCATTGCAGCAGCCGCTGGATATCAACGCATGGCGTCAGCACACCGCCGATATGCGCGCTGAACATGCCTGGCGTTACGATCATCCGGGCGAGGCCATCTACGCGCCGCTGCTGTTGAAGCAGTTGTCCGACCGTAAACCGGCAAACAGCGTGGTGACGACCGATGTCGGCCAGCATCAGATGTGGTCAGCCCAGCACATGACCTACACCCGTCCGGAGAATTTCATCACGTCCAGCGGGTTAGGGACGATGGGCTTCGGTCTGCCAGCCGCCGTTGGCGCACAGGTTGCCCGCCCGAACGATACCGTAATCTGTATCTCCGGTGACGGCTCCTTCATGATGAACGTTCAGGAGCTCGGCACCGTTAAGCGCAAGCAGTTGCCGCTGAAAATCGTCTTGCTCGACAACCAGCGTTTAGGGATGGTTCGCCAGTGGCAACAGCTGTTCTTCCAGGAGCGTTACAGCGAAACGACCCTTACCGATAACCCCGATTTCCTCACGCTGGCCAGCGCCTTTGGCATCCCTGGTCAGCACATCACCCGTAAAGATCAGGTTGAAGCGGCGCTCGACACCATGCTGAACAGCGAGGGGCCTTACCTGCTTCATGTCTCAATCGACGAACTCGAGAACGTCTGGCCGCTGGTACCGCCTGGTGCCAGTAACTCACAAATGATGGAGAAATTATCATGATGCAGCATCAGGTCGCCGTACAGGCTCGCTTCAACCCGGAAACCTTAGAGCGCGTTTTGCGTGTGGTGCGTCATCGTGGTTTTCAGATTTGCTCTATGAATATGGAGACGGCCACTGACGCCCAAAACATCAGTATCGAATTAACCGTTGCCAGCCCGCGGTCGGTCGACTTACTGTTTAGTCAGTTATCAAAGCTGGTAGACGTTGCCCATGTTGCCATCTGCCAGAGCACAACCACATCACAACAAATCCGCGCTTAAGCGTGACAGGACGAAAAAATGACGACAAAAAAAGCTGATTACATTTGGTTCAACGGTGAGATGGTTCGCTGGGAGGACGCGAAGGTCCACGTGATGTCCCACGCGCTGCATTACGGTACCTCCGTGTTTGAAGGCATCCGCTGCTACGATTCTCACAAAGGGCCAGTGGTGTTCCGCCATCGCGAACACATGCAGCGTCTGCATGACTCAGCCAAAATTTATCGTTTCCCGGTATCTCAGAGCGTGGATGAGCTGATGGAAGCCTGCCGCGACGTGATCCGTAAGAACAACCTGACCAGCGCCTATATTCGTCCGCTGGTCTTCGTGGGCGACGTCGGTATGGGCGTGAACCCGCCGGCGGGCTATACCACGGATGTGATCATTGCCGCGTTCCCGTGGGGGGCTTATCTGGGTGCAGAAGCCCTGGAACAGGGGATCGACGCAATGGTCTCTTCCTGGAACCGCGTTGCACCAAACACCATCCCGACCGCGGCTAAAGCGGGCGGTAACTACCTTTCTTCCCTGCTGGTCGGCAGCGAAGCGCGCCGTCACGGCTACCAGGAAGGTATCGCGCTCGATGTAAATGGCTACATCTCCGAAGGCGCAGGTGAAAACCTGTTTGAAGTGAAAGACGGCATTCTGTTTACGCCGCCATTCACCTCGTCCGCGCTGCCGGGCATCACCCGTGACGCCATCATCAAGCTGGCGAAAGACCTCGGTATCGAAGTGCGCGAGCAGGTGCTGTCCCGCGAATCCCTCTATCTGGCCGATGAAGTGTTTATGTCCGGTACCGCGGCTGAAATCACGCCGGTACGCAGCGTAGACGGTATCCAGGTGGGCGAAGGCCGCTGTGGCCCGGTCACCAAACGCATTCAGCAAGCGTTCTTTGGTCTCTTCACCGGCGAAACAGAAGATAAATACGGCTGGTTGGATCAGGTTAATCACTAAATATAAATTTGGGACGGCACGCACCGTCCCATTACATAGTCAGACGGGAGTAAATAAAGCATGCCTAAGTATCGTTCAGCCACCACCACCCACGGCCGTAACATGGCGGGTGCTCGCGCACTGTGGCGCGCCACCGGAATGACCGACGCCGATTTCGGCAAGCCAATTATCGCCGTGGTGAACTCCTTCACCCAGTTCGTCCCGGGCCATGTGCACCTGCGCGATCTGGGTAAGCTGGTTGCCGAGCAAATCGAGGCCTCCGGCGGCGTGGCGAAAGAGTTCAACACCATTGCGGTGGATGACGGTATCGCGATGGGCCACGGGGGCATGCTCTATTCACTGCCGTCGCGCGAGCTGATCGCCGACTCGGTGGAGTACATGGTTAACGCCCACTGCGCCGATGCAATGGTCTGTATCTCCAACTGCGACAAAATCACCCCGGGGATGCTGATGGCCTCCCTTCGCCTGAACATTCCGGTGATCTTCGTCTCCGGTGGCCCAATGGAAGCGGGGAAAACCAAGCTCTCCGACAAAATCATCAAGCTCGACCTGGTCGATGCGATGATTCAGGGTGCGGATCCGAAGGTTTCTGACGAGCAGAGCGATCAGGTGGAACGCTCCGCGTGTCCGACCTGCGGCTCCTGTTCCGGTATGTTCACGGCTAACTCCATGAACTGTCTGACCGAAGCGCTGGGTCTGTCTCAGCCGGGCAACGGCTCGCTGCTGGCGACCCATGCCGACCGTAAGCAGCTGTTCCTCAATGCCGGTAAACGTATCGTTGAACTGACTAAGCGCTACTACGAGCAGGACGACGCCAGCGCGCTGCCGCGCAGCATCGCCAGTAAAGCGGCATTCGAGAACGCCATGACCCTGGATATCGCCATGGGCGGTTCCACCAACACCGTTCTGCACCTGCTGGCCGCCGCGCAGGAAGCCGAAATCGACTTCACCATGAGCGACATCGACAAGCTCTCCCGTAAAGTGCCGCAGCTGTGTAAGGTCGCGCCAAGTACGCAGAAGTACCACATGGAAGACGTGCACCGTGCCGGTGGCGTCATCGGTATCCTCGGCGAGCTGGATCGCGCCGGGCTGCTGAACCGTGACGTGAAAAACGTGCTCGGCCTGACGCTGCCGGAATCGCTGGACCAGTACGACGTGATGCTGACCAAAGACGACGCGGTGAAAAAAATGTTCCGCGCCGGTCCTGCCGGTATTCGTACCACGCAGGCATTCTCGCAGGATTGCCGCTGGGACACCCTGGACGATGACCGCGCCGAAGGCTGCATCCGCTCGCTGGAACATGCCTACAGCAAAGACGGTGGCCTGGCCGTGCTGTACGGTAACTTTGCGGAAAATGGCTGCATCGTGAAGACCGCTGGCGTGGACGACAGCATCCTGAAATTCACCGGTCCGGCGAAAGTGTACGAAAGCCAGGATGAAGCGGTAGACGCCATCCTGGGCGGTAAAGTGGTGGAAGGCGATGTGGTTGTCATCCGTTATGAAGGGCCAAAAGGCGGCCCGGGTATGCAGGAGATGCTCTACCCAACCACTTTCCTGAAATCGATGGGCCTCGGTAAAGCCTGCGCGCTGATCACCGACGGGCGTTTCTCCGGCGGGACCTCTGGTCTCTCCATCGGTCACGTTTCGCCGGAAGCGGCAAGCGGCGGCAACATCGCCATCATCGAAGATGGTGACCTGATCGAAATCGACATTCCGAATCGCGGCATTCAGCTCAAGCTGAGCGATCAGGAGATCGCGGCCCGTCGTGAAGCGCAGGAAGCGCGCGGCGACAAAGCCTGGACGCCGAAAGACCGTCAGCGTGAAGTCTCCTTCGCCCTGCGCGCCTACGCGAGCCTTGCCACCAGTGCAGATAAAGGCGCGGTGCGCGATAAATCGAAACTTGGGGGCTAACGATGGCCGAGTCGCAACCCCTATCCGCCGCCCCTGAGGGGGCGGAGTACCTGAGAGCGGTGCTGCGCGCGCCGGTCTATGAAGCCGTGCAGGTCACCCCCCTGCAGAAAATGGAAAAACTCTCTTCGCGCCTCGACAACGTCATTCTGGTGAAGCGCGAAGACCGCCAGCCGGTGCACAGCTTTAAGCTGCGCGGCGCCTACGCGATGATGGCCGGGCTGACCGACGAGCAAAAAGCGCGCGGCGTGATTACCGCCTCGGCAGGTAACCATGCGCAAGGCGTGGCGTTCTCGTCTGCTCGCCTGGGTCTGAAAGCACTGATCGTGATGCCGGTTGCTACCGCAGACATCAAGGTCGACGCGGTGCGCGGTTTCGGCGGCGAAGTCTTACTCCACGGGGCCAACTTTGACGAAGCCAAAGCCAAAGCGATTGAGCTGGCGCAGCAGCAGGGGTGCACCTGGGTGCCGCCGTTCGACCACCCGATGGTGATTGCCGGGCAGGGGACGCTGGCGCTTGAACTGCTGCAGCAGGATGCCCATCTCGACCGCGTCTTTGTCCCGGTTGGCGGCGGCG
Organism: Enterobacter sp. JBIWA003; assembly: GCF_019968825.1. Taxonomy (NCBI): domain Bacteria; kingdom Pseudomonadati; phylum Pseudomonadota; class Gammaproteobacteria; order Enterobacterales; family Enterobacteriaceae; genus Enterobacter; species Enterobacter sp. JBIWA003. The sequence continues at coordinate 4,860,061 of NZ_CP074170.1, read as the reverse complement.
GTTTAGCCGCAGGCGTGGCGGTGCTGATCAAACAGCTAATGCCGCAGATCAAAGTCATTGCCGTGGAAGCGGAAGACTCCGCCTGCCTGAAAGCGGCGCTGGAGGCCGGGCATCCGGTCGACCTGCCGCGCGTCGGGCTGTTTGCCGAGGGCGTGGCGGTGAAGCGTATTGGCGATGAAACGTTCCGCCTGTGCCGGGAATATCTTGACGATATCGTCACGGTGGATAGCGATGCCATCTGCGCGGCGATGAAAGATCTGTTCGAAGACGTGCGTGCGGTGGCGGAACCGTCCGGCGCGCTGGCGCTGGCGGGCATGAAAAAATACATCGCACAGCACAACATCCGCGGCGAGCGTCTGGCGCACGTGCTTTCCGGTGCCAACGTGAACTTCCACGGTCTTCGCTACGTGTCCGAACGCTGCGAGCTGGGCGAACAGCGTGAAGCGCTGCTGGCGGTGACCATTCCGGAAGAGAAGGGCAGCTTCCTGAAGTTCTGTCAGCTGCTGGGCGGTCGTTCGGTGACGGAATTTAACTACCGTTTTGCCGATGCCAAAGATGCCTGCATTTTTGTCGGCGTGCGTCTGAGCCGTGGCGTGGAGGAGCGCAAAGAGATCCTCAACCTACTGCATGAGGGCGGCTATAGCGTGGTCGATCTCTCTGACGATGAGATGGCGAAGCTGCACGTGCGTTACATGGTCGGTGGCCGTCCTTCGAAGCCGCTCAAAGAACGCCTGTTCAGCTTTGAATTCCCGGAATCGCCGGGCGCGCTGCTCAAGTTCCTGCACACGCTGGGCACGCACTGGAACATCTCTCTGTTCCACTACCGCAGCCACGGCACCGACTACGGGCGTGTGCTGGCGGCGTTTGAACTGGGCGAGCACGAGCCGGATTTCGAAACGCGGCTGAACGAGCTGGGCTATGAGTGTCACGACGAAACCCATAACCCGGCGTTCCGCTTCTTCCTGGCAGGCTAGTGGTAGAGCTGCGCGTAGGCCGGGTAAGCGTAGCGCCACCCGGCTTCAGTGGTTCGGCAATATCGTCCAGAACGCATCAATAAGCGGCTCATGCAGCCGCTTTTTTTGTGCGCATACGCCAAGCTCAAACGGCGTCTTCTCATCGCTGCGCTCCAGTATCATCACGCGATTGCGCACCGGTTCCGGGCTATTTTCCAGCACCACTTCCGGCAGCAGCGCCACGCCGCAGCCGAGCGCCACCATCGACACCATCGCCTCATGACCGCTGACGGTAGCGTAAATCGACGGGTTGCTGATTTTCTGGCGGCGGAACCACAGCTCAATGCGACGTCGCACCGGCCCCTGATCGGCCATGATAAACGGCACCGTCGACCAGTCCGGTTTTTCCACCGACACCTGGTTACGCACCGGGCAGGGCAGCGCTGGGGCAATCAGCACCACCGCCAGATTCTCCAGCATCGAGAACGCTACCGCGCCCGGCAGGGTTTCCGGCTTCCCGGCAATGGCGAGATCCGCTTCGCCCGTCACCACTTTTTCCATTGCGTCGGCGGCATCGCCGGTGGTGAGCTTAATTTCAACCGACGGATGCGCCGCGCGGAAGCGGTCAAGGATGGGCGGCAGATGGCTGTAGGCGGCGGTCACGGAGCAAAAAATATGCAGTTCACCGGAGAGTGACGGCCCCTGCTGATCGATAGAGTGCCGCAGCTGCTGGTACTGCAACAGCGTCTGCTGGGCAAAAATGCGCAGCTCTTCACCCGCCTCCGTGAGGGTGACGGTGCGGTTATCGCGCACGAACAGCGGCTGGCCAAGGTCTTCCTCAAGGCGTTGGATCTGGCGTGAAAGCGTGGAGGGGCTAACGTGCATCGCCCGCGCGCTGCGGCCAAAATGACGGCTTTCCGCCAGGTGAAGAAACATTTTCAGATCGCGTAAATCCACCGATTCCACTCCCTCTTTTTACATTGCAAAAATTGCAATGTGACGTTGTGAATATATCAATTTCCGCAATAAATTTCCTGTTGTAATGTGGGTACATTCTCGCTGAAACGCGAACCGAACAATAAGACACACAACATCACGAGGTATCACCCATGGCTAACTACTTTAATACACTGAACTTGCGCCAGCAGCTGGCGCAGCTGGGCAAATGCCGCTTCATGGCGCGCGACGAATTTGCCGATGGCGCAAGCTACCTTCAGGGTAAAAAAGTGGTCATCGTCGGCTGCGGCGCACAGGGTCTGAACCAGGGCCTGAACATGCGTGACTCCGGTCTGGATATCTCCTACGCCCTGCGCAAAGAAGCGATTGCCGAGAAGCGCGCTTCATGGCGTAAAGCGACCGAAAACGGCTTCAAAGTGGGTACCTACGAAGAGCTGATCCCGCAGGCGGATCTGGTGGTTAACCTGACGCCGGACAAGCAGCACTCTGACGTAGTGCGTTCCGTACAGCCGCTGATGAAAGACGGTGCCGCGCTGGGTTACTCCCACGGCTTTAACATCGTTGAAGTGGGCGAGCAGATCCGTAAAGACATCACCGTGGTGATGGTGGCACCGAAGTGCCCGGGTACCGAAGTACGTGAAGAGTACAAGCGTGGTTTCGGCGTGCCGACCCTGATCGCGGTACACCCGGAAAACGATCCGAAAGGCGAAGGTATGGCGATTGCCAAAGCATGGGCAGCGGCGACCGGCGGCCACCGTGCGGGCGTGCTGGAATCTTCCTTCGTTGCCGAAGTGAAATCTGACCTGATGGGCGAGCAGACCATTCTGTGCGGCATGCTGCAGGCCGGTTCTCTGCTGTGCTTCGATAAGCTGGTGGAAGAGGGTACCGACCCGGCATACGCGGAAAAACTGATTCAGTTCGGCTGGGAAACTATCACCGAAGCGCTGAAGCAGGGCGGTATTACGCTGATGATGGACCGTCTGTCCAACCCGGCAAAACTGCGTGCTTACGCGCTGTCTGAACAGCTGAAAACCATTATGGCGCCGCTGTTCCAGAAACATATGGACGACATCATCTCCGGCGAGTTCTCTTCCGGCATGATGGCGGACTGGGCGAACGACGATAAGAAACTGCTGACCTGGCGTGAAGAGACCGGTAAAACCGCGTTCGAAACCGCGCCACAGTATGAAGGTAAAATCGGCGAGCAGGAGTACTTCGATAAAGGCGTGCTGATGATCGCGATGGTGAAAGCGGGCGTTGAGCTGGCGTTCGAAACCATGGTGGATTCCGGCATCATCGAAGAGTCTGCGTACTACGAATCACTGCACGAGCTGCCGCTGATTGCGAACACCATCGCTCGTAAGCGTCTGTACGAAATGAACGTGGTGATCTCTGATACCGCAGAATACGGTAACTACCTGTTCTCTTACGCCTGCGTACCGCTGCTGAAAGAGTTTATGACCACTCTGCAGACGGGCGATCTGGGTAAAGCGATTGCAGAAGGTGCCGTGGACAACGCGCAGCTGCGCGATGTGAATGAAGCGATTCGCAGCCACCAGATCGAGAAAGTGGGCCACAAACTGCGTGGCTACATGACCGATATGAAGCGTATCGCGGTAGCGGGTTAACAACTTTGTCGGGTGGCGCTTCGCTTACCCGACCTACAAAACCGTAAGATGTAGGCCGGGTAAGGCGTAGCCGCCACCCGGCTTTTTTATTTGCGATACAGCACTTTAATCACGTGGTAGCCGAACTGCGTGTGCAGCGGGCCGGTTGGCTCCAGCACCGGGCAGGAGAAGACCACTTTATCGAACGCCGGTACCATCTGACCCTGGCGGAATTCACCCAGATCGCCGCCGCGTTTGCCTGACGGACAGATAGAGTGCTTCTTCGCCAGTTTGCCGAAGTCGGCGCCGTTTTTGATCTGCTCCAGAAGATCCAGAGCCAGTTTTTCTTCTTTAACAAGAATATGCAGTGCTGCTGCTGTTTTTGCCATGATCGTGCCTTGAGTGGTATGGATTAGGCTCGCTATACTACCACGCTGTTATTCTCCCCTCCTGACTTTCATTGAGTGATCATTTATGCGTTTAAACCCCGGACAACAACAAGCCGTCGAATTTGTCACCGGACCGTGTCTGGTGCTGGCGGGGGCTGGATCCGGTAAAACCCGCGTGATCACCAACAAGATTGCGCACCTGATCCGCGGCTGTGGCTATCAGGCCCGGCACATTGCGGCGGTGACGTTTACCAATAAAGCGGCGCGTGAGATGAAAGAGCGTGTCGGCCAGACGCTGGGGCGCAAAGAGGCCCGGGGCCTGATGATCTCCACCTTCCACACGCTGGGGCTGGATATCATCAAGCGCGAGTATGCGGCGCTGGGCATGAAGTCCAACTTCTCCCTCTTCGATGACACCGACCAGGTGGCGTTGCTCAAAGAGCTCACCGAGGGGCTGATCGAAGATGACAAGGTGCTGTTGCAGCAGCTGATCTCGACGATCTCAAACTGGAAAAACGATCTGATGACCCCGGCCCAGGCCGCGGCGATCGCCAAAGGCGAACGGGATCGCATCTTCGCCCACTGCTACGGTCTGTACGATGCACACATGAAAGCGTGCAACGTGCTGGACTTCGACGACCTGATCCTGCTGCCGACGCTGCTGCTGCAGCGTAATGAAGAGGTTCGCGAGCGCTGGCAGAACAAAATCCGTTACCTGCTGGTGGATGAGTATCAGGACACCAACACCAGCCAGTACGAGCTGGTGAAGCTGCTAGTGGGGCAGCGCGCGCGTTTCACCGTGGTCGGCGATGATGACCAGTCAATTTACTCCTGGCGCGGCGCGCGTCCGCAAAACCTGGTGCTGCTGAGCAAAGATTTCCCGGCGCTGCAGGTGATTAAGCTGGAGCAGAACTACCGCTCCTCCGGGCGTATCCTGAAGGCCGCAAACATCCTGATCGCCAATAACCCGCACGTGTTTGAGAAGCGTCTCTTCTCCGAGCTGGGCTACGGGACGGAGCTGAAAGTGCTCAGCGCCAATAACGAAGAGCATGAAGCGGAGCGCGTCACCGGTGAACTGATCGCCCATCACTTCGTCAATAAAACCGAATATAAGGATTACGCGATCCTCTATCGCGGGAATCACCAGTCGCGCGTCTTTGAAAAGATGCTGATGCAGAACCGCATTCCGTACAAAATCTCGGGCGGGACCTCGTTCTTCTCACGGCCAGAGATCAAAGACCTGCTGGCTTATCTGCGCGTGCTCACTAACCCGGATGACGACAGCGCGTTTCTGCGTATTGTGAATACGCCAAAACGCGAGATTGGCCCGGCGACGCTGCAAAAACTCGGCGAGTGGGCGATGACGCGTAACAAAAGCCTGTTTACCGCCAGCTTCGACATGGGGCTAAGCCAGACGTTAACCGGTCGCGGCTATGATTCGTTAACGCGATTCACCCACTGGCTCGGCGAAGTGCAGCGTCTCGCGGAGCGCGAGCCGGTGGCGGCGGTGCGCGATCTCATTCACGGCATCGACTATGAGTCCTGGCTGTACGAAACCTCGGCCAGCCCGAAAGCCGCTGAGATGCGCATGAAGAACGTTAACCAGCTCTTCAGCTGGATGACCGAAATGCTGGAGGGTTCTGAAATCGACGAGCCGATGACCCTGACGCAGGTCGTCACCCGCTTTACCCTGCGCGACATGATGGAGCGTGGCGAGAGCGAAGAAGAGGCCGATCAGGTACAGCTGATGACGCTGCACGCGTCAAAAGGTCTGGAGTTCCCGTATGTCTATCTGGTCGGTATGGAAGAGGGGTTGTTACCGCATCAGAGCAGCATTGATGAAGACAACGTCGACGAGGAGCGCCGCCTGGCCTACGTGGGGATCACCCGCGCGCAGAAAGAGCTGACGTTCACACTGTGTAAAGAGCGCCGTCAGTATGGCGAACTTGTCCGCCCGGAGCCGAGCCGTTTCCTGCTGGAACTGCCGCAGGATGACCTGATCTGGGAGCAGGAACGCAAAGTGATTACTGCGGAAGAGCGGATGCACAAGGGGCAGGCTAACGTGGCGAACATTCGCGCCATGCTGGCAAAAGCCAAAGAGAAAGGATAAGGATGAGTAGGCCGGGTAAGGCGAAGCCGCCACCCGGCAATGTTCAGCGTATTACTTCACTTCCAGCACCCAGTGCACATAGCTCTGCCACTGGCACTCCTGATCGATCATCTCTGCCCCAAGCGGGTGACGTTCAATCCAGTTTTCCGGCAGCGTCAGCGACAGTTTTTCGTCATCGGCCACCAGGCCGATCGCAGGCAGCAAATCATCGCGACGGCGGCTGGCAAACAGAATCGCCAGACGCAGCAGGCGGCACAGATGTTCGGCCACGCGCGGCGGTACGGCGTTTTGCTGATGCAAAGACGAGAGATCGACGGCATTGGTCTGGTTCAGCAGCAGCGTTGCCAGTAATTTTTTCTGTGCGGGTGTATAGCCCGGTAAATCCAGGTTGCGCACCAGATACGCTGCATGAGCAGGAGCCTGCTTAAAATCAATACTCAGCCCCACTTCATGGAGCGCACAGGCGCTCAGCAGTAAATCGCGGCTCAGTGGTTCAAGATCCCAGACGTTAGCGACCTGATCGGCGAAGCGTGACGCCAGCTGCGATACGCGTCCTGCCTGATCGATATCAACCAGAAAACGACGCTGCACGTTGCGCAGGGTACGGCTGCGGATGTCCTGATCGACTGACAGATGCAGCATCCCGTAGACCAGACCTTCACGCAGCGCGCCGCCGGCCAGGGTCATACACTGGATGTTCAGTTCGGTGAAAATAGCGATCAGAATAGCCAGCCCGCTCGGGAAAACCAGCGCGCGTTCGAGCGTCAGGCCTTCAATTTCCAGCTCTTCAAGGCGTCCACACTGAATGGCGCGCTGTTTTAGCTGCTGAAGCTTGGCAAGCGTAATCCGCTCGTCCATTCCCTGCGCCATCATGATTTCCTGCAGGGCCTGAACGGTGCCCGACGCACCCACGCAGACTTTCCAGCCGTGATAGCGCAGCTCGTCCATCACCGGACGTAACACCTCGCGCGCCGCATTTTCTGCCTCGTCGAAGTTCTCTTTACCCAGATTACGATCGGTAAAGTAGCGCTCAAGCCAGGTCACGCAGCCCATCGACAGGCTGAACAGCGAGGTTGCCTGCGCGCCGGTGCCTGTCACCAGCTCGGTACTGGCACCGCCGATATCCACCACCAGGCGGCGATCGTCACCCCCCGTGGTATGTGCAACCCCCTGATAAATCAGGCGAGCTTCTTCTTCACCGCTGATAACCTGAACCGGGCAACCGAGAATTTCCTGCGCTCTGGCAATAAAATCTACGGCGTTAACCGCAAGGCGGAGTGTCGCGGTGGCGACGACGGTGATTTGGGCATGCGGGATATCCTGCAGACGCTCGGCAAAGAGTCGCAGACACTGCCAGCCACGTTCCATGGCTTCAGGTGAGAGGTGATTGTCGCTGCTCAGGCCCGCCGCGAGGCGGACCTTGCGCTTAATGCGCGTCAGCGTTTGTATGCTTCCTGCCACCTCGCGCACAACCAGCATATGAAAACTATTCGAACCGAGATCGATTGCTGCATAAAGCGAGGTGGAGCTGAGCATATTTTCTTAACCTGAACGACGACGATTACGCGGTGCGCCGCCTGAACGACGCGGTCCATTGCCGGAGCGTGGGCGGGTTAGACGCTTAGGCGGCGGCAGTTCGCTTAACAGCGCTTCCGGATTGTATTTGCTCTGCGGAATAGAGTGACCGATGTAGGTCTCAATGGCCGGAAGATTCAGCGCATACTCTTCACACGCAAGGCTAATCGAATGACCGCTTGCGCCCGCACGACCGGTACGACCGATACGGTGTACGTAGTCTTCACAGTCGTCTGGCAGATCGTAGTTAAAGACGTGCGTTACGGCTGGAATGTGTAAACCACGTGCAGCCACGTCGGTGGCGACCAGAATATCGAGATCGCCACGGGTGAACTCTTCAAGAATTCGCAGGCGTTTTTTCTGCGCGACGTCACCGGTCAACAGGCCAACACGGTGGCCGTCTGCAGCCAGATGGCCCCAGATGTCTTCACAGCGGTGTTTGGTGTTCGCGAAGATAATGGCGCGATCTGGCCACTCTTCTTCAATCAGCGTTTGCAGCAGGCGCATCTTCTCTTCATTCGAAGGATAGAAGAGCTCTTCTTTAATGCGGTGACCCGTTTTCTGCTCCGGTTCCACTTCCACGTACTCGGCGTTGTTCATCTGTTCGAACGCCAGTTCGCGCACACGGTAGGAGAGGGTTGCAGAGAACAGCATATTCAGGCGCTGGGTAGCCGGAGGCATACGACGGAACAGCCATCGGATGTCTTTAATGAAGCCCAGATCGTACATGCGGTCAGCTTCATCGAGCACCACAACCTGGATGGCACCGAGGTTAATGTGGTTCTGTTTGGCGTAATCGATAAGACGGCCGGTGGTACCGATCAGGATATCCACACCGCTTTCCAGTACTTTCAGCTGTTTATCGTAGCCGTCGCCGCCATAGGCCAGGCCCAGCTTCAGGCCGGTAGCCTGCGCCAGGGGTTCAGCGTCTGCGTGGATCTGTACCGCCAGTTCTCGCGTCGGGGCCATAATTAGCGCGCGCGGCTGGTTAACTTTGCGGTCTGCAATCGCTGGGTGAGAAAGTAAATAATGAAACGTTGACGTTAAAAACGCCATCGTTTTGCCGGTACCGGTTTGCGCCTGCCCGGCAACATCGCGACCGGCCAGCGTCAGCGGCAGCGCGAGGGCCTGAATGGGCGTGCAGTTATGAAACCCTTTATTTTCAAGGGCTTCAATCACCTTCGGGTGCAGCGCGAAGTCGGAAAACTTCTGTTCTGTTAAATGTGTTTTGCTCATAGTGTGGTAGAATATCAGCTTACTATTGCTTTACGAAAGCGTATCCGGTGAAATAAAGTCAACCTTTAGTTGGTTAATGCGACATCAACACGTCGTTGGTGGAGACAAAACCAACGTACCAGGCTTATTCCTGTGGAGTTATATATGAGCGATAAAATTATTCACCTGACTGACGACAGTTTTGACACGGACGTACTTAAGGCTGACGGGCTGATCCTCGTCGATTTCTGGGCTGAATGGTGTGGTCCTTGCAAAATGATCGCCCCGATTCTGGATGAGATCGCCGACGAATATCAGGGCAAACTGACCGTTGCCAAGCTGAACATCGACCAGAACCCGGGCACCGCGCCAAAATACGGTATCCGTGGCATTCCGACCCTGCTGCTGTTCAAAAACGGCGAAGTGGCGGCGACCAAAGTGGGCGCGCTGTCCAAAGGTCAACTGAAAGAGTTCCTGGACGCTAACCTGGCGTAAGGTTTCTCCGCTGCGCGTTCAGAGCTCCCGGCTAAATGATCTGGAACTCTGGACGCCCGGCTGAAGTCGTGCTAAGTTAGCTATGACTTCGTTTTAAACATATCTTGTTGTTTGAATCTTGTTTTACCCGATACTTCCCGCTGTTGACATATCCAGTGCGTGAAGTGGCTAAATTCCGGGCTTGTCACTCAATCCGTCTTGTCGTTTCAGTTCTGCGTTCTTTCCCTGTGACCAGACAGCGAACAGACATGAGTTGATGGCCGCTAAACAGGCATGGATGACCCTGCCATACCATTCACAACATTAAGTTCGAGAATCACCCCGAGTTTAAGAACCCACACCATTATGAATCTTACCGAATTAAAGAATACGCCGGTTTCTGAGCTGATCACTCTCGGCGAAAATATGGGGCTGGAAAACCAGGCTCGTATGCGCAAGCAGGACATCATTTTCGCCATCCTGAAGCAGCACGCTAAGAGTGGCGAAGATATCTTTGGCGACGGTGTGCTGGAGATATTGCAAGACGGTTTTGGTTTCCTCCGCTCTGCAGACAGCTCCTACCTCGCCGGCCCTGACGACATCTACGTATCCCCCAGCCAAATCCGCCGTTTCAACCTCCGCACTGGTGACACCATTTCAGGTAAGATTCGTCCTCCTAAAGAGGGTGAACGCTACTTTGCGCTGTTGAAAGTCAATGAAGTTAACTTCGACAAACCTGAAAACTCGCGTAATAAGATCCTCTTTGAGAACTTAACGCCGCTGCACGCGAACTCTCGCCTGCGCATGGAACGTGGTAACGGTTCGACCGAAGACTTAACCGCGCGTGTTCTGGATCTGGCATCACCTATTGGTCGCGGCCAGCGTGGTCTGATTGTGGCGCCGCCAAAAGCGGGTAAAACCATGCTGCTGCAGAACATCGCGCAGAGCATCGCCTATAACCACCCAGACTGTGTGCTGATGGTGCTGCTGATTGACGAACGTCCGGAAGAAGTGACCGAGATGCAGCGTCTGGTTAAAGGTGAAGTGGTTGCTTCTACCTTCGACGAGCCAGCATCTCGCCACGTTCAGGTTGCGGAAATGGTTATCGAGAAGGCAAAACGCCTGGTTGAGCACAAGAAAGACGTGATCATCCTGCTCGACTCCATCACCCGTCTGGCGCGTGCCTACAACACCGTGGTGCCAGCGTCTGGTAAAGTGCTGACCGGTGGTGTGGATGCTAACGCCCTGCATCGTCCGAAACGCTTCTTCGGTGCTGCACGTAACGTGGAAGAGGGCGGCAGCCTGACCATCATCGCGACGGCGCTGATCGATACCGGTTCCAAAATGGACGAAGTGATTTACGAAGAGTTTAAAGGTACAGGCAACATGGAACTGCACCTCTCTCGTAAGATCGCTGAAAAACGCGTCTTCCCGGCTATCGACTACAACCGTTCCGGTACCCGTAAAGAAGAGTTGCTCACCACTCAGGAAGAGCTGCAGAAAATGTGGATCCTGCGCAAAATCATCCATCCAATGGGTGAAATCGACGCGATGGAGTTCCTCATCAACAAACTGGCGATGACCAAAACCAACGACGATTTCTTCGACATGATGAAACGCTCGTAACGCAAATAAAGCCAGCGAACGCCACGTTTTTACGTGGCGTTTTTCTTTTATGGACTATACGCTAGTACCACCTACTCCCAATTTTGACGTGTAGGTGTAACAATAAGACGATTCGTAGAGTAAAAACATTAATAGCTTGAATAATATACAAATGAGGTCACAAGAGGTTTACTTTTACCTTCGGGCTATGAGCCTTCATGGTTATACTTCCGAGACTAACATTTGTTGAGAATCCATTGTGAACCTATTCGATACGTTTACTGATCTAACCAGTATTTTTTTATTCACCACCTGTTTTCTGTTTATTGCGCGTAAGGTGGCGAAATACGTGGGGTTAGTGGATAAACCCAACTTCCGGAAACGTCATCAGGGTATGATCCCCCTGGTGGGTGGTATCTCAGTATTTGCTGGTATTTGCTATGCCTTCGCAATTGCTAACTACTATGTCCCACATGTCAAATTATACCTGATGTGTTCAACGGTACTGGTTATCGTCGGCGCGCTTGACGATCGTTATGACATCAGCGTTAAAATTCGCGCCTTTGTGCAGGCGGCAGTTGGCATTGCCATGATGATCTCAGCAAAACTCTACTTGAGTAGCCTGGGCTATATTTTTGGCTCGTGGGAGATGGTGCTCGGCCCGTTCGGCTATTTTCTGACGCTTTTCGCCGTATGGGTGGCTATAAACGCATTCAACATGGTCGATGGTATTGATGGCTTGCTGGGGGGACTCTCCTGCGTCTCATTTGCCGCGATCGGTTTTATTTTGTGGTTTGACGGACAATATAGTCTTGCTATGTGGTGCTTCGCCATGATTGCCGCCATCCTGCCTTATATCCTGTTAAACCTCGGTGCGCTGGGGCGTCGCTATAAAGTCTTTATGGGTGATGCGGGCAGTACACTTATTGGGTTTACCGTCATCTGGATCTTGCTGGAAACGACTCAGGGACAAGTCCATCCTATCAGCCCTGTTACCGCGTTGTGGATTATCGCTATCCCGTTAATGGATATGGTTGCGATAATGTATCGCCGCTTGCGCAAAGGGATGAGTCCCTTCTCAGCCGACCGACAGCATATTCATCATTTGATCATGCGAGCTGGATTCACCTCCAGACAGGCATTTGTTTTGATAACCGTAGCGGCTGCTATCCTTGCGGGAGTGGGTGTTGCCGCGGAGTATGCTCATTTTGTGCCAGAATGGGTCATGTTGGTATTATTCTTGCTAGCATTTTTCCTGTACGGCTACTGCATTAAGCGCGCATGGAAAGTGGCGCGGTTCATTAAACGTATTAAACGCAGGATGCGTCGTAACAGTGGCAAAAACACAACATTAACTAAGTAAAACCGGGACTATGATGACTCAACCGTTGGCGGGAGCGAAATCAGTGGTAACAGAGAATGAACTGGATATTCGGGGTTTGTTTCGCGTGTTATGGGCAGGCAAACTTTGGATTGCGGGGATCGCGCTGGGATTTGCACTGTTAGCGCTGGCCTATACGTTCTTTGCAAAACAGGAATGGAGCGCCACGGCAATCACGGACAAACCAACGGTTAACATGCTTGGGGGATACTATTCCCAGCAGCAATTCCTGCGAAACCTGGATATCAAAGCCAACCTTGCCACGCCAGATCAGGTTTCTGTTATGGATGAGGCCTACAAAGAGTTTGTGATGCAACTGGCTTCGTGGGATACGCGTCGCGACTTCTGGTCCCAGACGGATTACTACAAGCAGCGTCGGGTTGATAACACTAAAGCCGATGCCGCCCTGCTGGACGATCTGATTAACAATATTCAGTTTATGCCGGGCGACGCGCTGCGTAACGTGAATGACAGCGTCAAGCTGATTGCAGAAACCGCGCCGGATGCCAACAACCTGCTGCGTCAATACGTCGCGTTTGCCAGCCAGCGTGCCGCAAGCCATCTTAACGAAGAGCTTAAAGGCGCCTGGGCGGCCCGTACCATCCAGATGAAAGCCCAGGTGAAACGTCAGGAAGAGGTGGCTAAAGCGATTTTCACTCGCCGTGTACACAATATTGAGCAGGCGCTGAAAATTGCGGAACAGCACAATATTTCCCGTAGTGAGACGGACGTGCCGGCTGATGAACTGCCTGACTCTGAAATGTTCCTTCTTGGTCGCCCTATGCTGCAGGCACGCCTGGAAAATCTCCAGGCCGTCGGTCCTGATGTTGACCTCGATTACGATCAAAATCGCGCGATGCTCAATACGCTTAATGTCGGTCCCTCTCTGGACCCGCGTTTTCAGACCTATCGTTATTTGCGAACGCCTGAAGAACCTGTAAAACGCGACAGTCCGCGTCGTGCATTCCTGATGATCATGTGGGGGATTGTCGGTGCACTGGCGGGCGCTGGCGTGGCGTTAACGCGTCGTCGCACAAACTAAGAATGCCGTCTACGATGAAGGCTGCGGCCTTCATCGCCTAATCGAAGAGAATCGATGTGAAAGTACTAACCGTATTTGGCACCAGGCCGGAGGCCATTAAGATGGCACCTCTGGTTCATGCCCTGGCCAGCGATCCTGATATTGAAGCGAAAGTCTGCGTCACGGCCCAGCACCGTGAGATGCTTGACCAGGTCTTAACGCTCTTTTCCATCGTCCCGGATTACGACCTTAATATTATGAAACCGGGGCAAGGGTTGACGGAGATAACCTGTCGCATACTGCAAGATCTCAAGCCGATCCTGGAGACATTCAAGCCTGACGTGGTGCTGGTACACGGAGATACCACCACGACCGTGGCGACCAGCCTGGCCGCGTTTTATCAACGTATTCCCGTGGGGCATGTCGAGGCGGGTCTGCGTACCGGCAATCTGTATTCGCCGTGGCCGGAGGAAGCCAACCGCACGCTAACGGGCCACCTGGCGATGTACCACTTTGCGCCAACGGAAAACTCGCGTCAGAACCTGCTGCGTGAAAATATCGCCGATAACAAAATCTTTGTGACCGGCAATACGGTCATCGATGCGTTAATTTGGGTACGTGACCGCGTCCTCGCAAACGACGATCTTAAGAAAGAACTCGCTGCCCGCTATCCCTTCCTGCACAACGGTAAAAAAACCATACTGGTGACGGGCCACCGACGCGAAAGCTTTGGCCGGGGATTTGAGCAAATCTGTCACGCGCTGGCTGAAATCGCCGCGCAGAACGACGATGTGCAGATTGTCTATCCGGTCCATCTCAATCCTAACGTCAGCGAACCGGTTAACCGCATCCTGGGTCATGTGGAAAATGTCCTTTTGATTGAACCGCAGGACTACCTGCCGTTTGTCTGGCTGATGAACCATGCCTGGCTGATCCTTACCGATTCCGGCGGCATTCAGGAAGAAGCGCCTTCTCTTGGCAAGCCGGTGCTGGTGATGCGTGAAACCACCGAACGTCCGGAAGCGGTGAAAGCCGGGACGGTGCGTCTGGTTGGCACCAACGCGCAGCTCATCGTCGAAGAGGTCTCGCGCCTTCTGCATGACGATGAAACGTATCAGGCGATGAGCCGGGCCCATAATCCGTATGGAGACGGGCAGGCTTGTGGCCGTATTTTGCATGCACTTAAAAACAATCGGGTATCGCTATGAGTTTTACTACCATCTCTGTCATTGGTCTTGGCTACATTGGCTTGCCCACCGCGGCGGCGTTTGCCTCTCGTCAGAAACAGGTTGTCGGTGTGGATATCAACGCCCGCGCGGTGGAAACCATTAACCGTGGCGAAATTCATATTGTCGAGCCCGATCTGGATCGTGTAGTGAAAGAGGCGGTGGAGGGCGGCTTCCTGCGTGCCAGCACGACGCCCGTTGAAGCGGATGCCTATCTGATTGCCGTTCCAACGCCCTTTAAAGGCGACCATGAACCCGACATGGTCTACGTCGAGGCGGCGGCGAAGTCCATTGCCCCTGTGCTGAAGAAAGGGGCGCTGGTGATTCTGGAATCGACCTCTCCCGTCGGCGCTACCGAGCAGATGGCGCAGTGGCTGGCCGACGCGCGCCCTGATTTAAGCTTCCCACAGCAGGCGGGGGAGCAGGCAGATATCAATATCGCCTACTGCCCGGAGCGCGTACTCCCGGGCCAGGTTATGGTCGAACTGATTAAAAACGACCGCGTCATTGGCGGTATGACGCCCGTCTGTTCCGAACGCGCCAGCGCGCTGTACAAGATTTTCCTGGAAGGCGAATGCGTGGTGACCAACTCCCGTACCGCCGAGATGTGTAAGCTGACGGAAAACAGCTTCCGCGACGTCAATATCGCCTTTGCGAACGAACTGTCGCTGATCTGCGCCGATCAGGGGATTAACGTCTGGGAGTTGATTAGCCTGGCGAACCGCCATCCGCGCGTCAACATTCTCCAGCCAGGCCCGGGCGTGGGTGGACACTGTATCGCCGTCGATCCGTGGTTTATTGTGGCGCAGAACCCAGCGCAGGCGCGCCTGATTCGCACCGCGCGTGAAGTCAATGACAGCAAACCTCACTGGGTGCTCAATCAGGTCAAAACCACGGTAGCGGATTGTCTGGCAGAGAGCGGCAAGCGCGCCAGCGAGCTGAAAATTGCCTGCTTTGGTCTGGCCTTCAAACCGAATATTGACGACCTGCGTGAAAGCCCGGCGATGGAAATTGCTCAGATGATTGCCGAATGGCACAAGGGTGAAACGCTGGTGGTTGAGCCGAATATTCATGAACTGCCGGCAAAACTGGCGGGGCATTGCACGCTGACAGCGCTGGATGAGGCGCTGGCGACGGCGGACGTACTGGTGCTGCTGGTGGATCATAAAGCGTTTAAAGCGACGCCTGGTGATGCGGTGCGTCAGCAGTATGTGGTTGATACCAAAGGCGTCTGGCGTTGAACAGCCTGAACGGGGTACTTGAGCCCCTGCAGTGGGAGAGTGCCTTTTTCGGCCTGCCGTCGGCCATTGTGCGCCTGCGCGATGATGCGCCGGTACTGGCTGAATCAGATTTGAACGCCTGGCAACGGATTCAGGCGAAGATCCCGGCGGACCGTACCGACCTGCTTGACGCGCTCCAGCAACGCGGCTTTCAGCTGGTTGAAGGTGAGGCAGACCTTTCCATAACCCTCACCCGGCACGATGCACCCGGTGCGGAAATGGCAACCGAGCAGTATATTCCCGTGCTGCGTCAGATGGCGGCTCAGGCGTTTGCGCAGAGTCGCTTTCGTACGCCCTGGTATGCACCTGACGATAGCGGACGTTTCTATGCCCAGTGGATAGAGAATGCGGTTAAAGGCACCTTTGATCACGTCTGCCTGGTTTTCCGCGCAGGGGACGGTCAACTCCAGGGGTTCGTCTCGCTTCGCAAGCTCAACGCGCGCGAGGCGCGTATTGGCTTATTAGCCGGGCGTGGCATGGGTGAGAAGCTCATGCAGGCGGCGCTGCACTGGGCGCAGCAGCAGCAGGTTGAGACGCTGCGGGTGGCGACCCAGGTGGGCAATACCGCCGCGCTTAAACGTTATATTGCGAGTGGTGCCAACATCGACGCCACCGCCTACTGGTTATACAGGTGACAAGATGATTCCATTTAACGCACCACCCGTCGTCGGAACGGAACTCGACTATATGCAGTCTGCCATGGGCAGCGGCAAACTCTGCGGTGACGGCGGTTTTACCCGTCGCTGTCAGCAGTGGATGGAGCAGCGTTTTCGCAGCGCCAAAGTGCTGCTGACCCCGTCCTGTACGGCATCGCTGGAAATGGCCGCGCTGCTGCTGGATATCCAGCCCGGCGATGAAGTGATCATGCCGAGCTACACCTTCGTTTCCACGGCGAACGCGTTTGTCCTGCGCGGGGCGAAAATCGTCTTTGTGGATATCCGCCCGGATACCATGAATATTGATGAGACGCTGATTGAAGCGGCGATCACCGACAAAACGCGCGCGATCGTGCCGGTTCACTACGCGGGCGTGGCCTGTGAAATGGACACCATCATGGCCATCGCCAAAAAACATAACCTGTTTGTGGTGGAAGATGCCGCCCAGGGCGTGATGTCGACCTACAAGGGACGCGCGCTGGGTACCATCGGCCATATCGGCTGCTTTAGCTTCCACGAAACCAAAAACTACACGGCTGGCGGAGAAGGTGGCGCGACGCTGATTAACGACCGGGCGCTCGTGGAGCGTGCGGAGGTGATCCGCGAAAAAGGCACCAACCGCAGTCAGTTCTTCCGCGGCCAGGTAGACAAATACACCTGGCGCGATATTGGCTCCAGCTATCTGATGGCGGATCTGCAGGCCGCGTACCTGTGGGCGCAGCTGGAAGCCGCGGATCGCATCAACCTGCAGCGCCTCTCCCTGTGGCAAACCTATTACGATGCGCTTGAGCCTCTGGCCAAAGCCGGGCGTATTGAGCTGCCGACTATCCCGGCAGATTGCGGCCACAACGCGCACATGTTCTACATCAAGCTGCGCGATAACGACGACCGGAGCGAGCTTATCGCCTGGCTGAAAGAAGCCGAAATTATGGCGGTGTTCCACTATATTCCGCTGCACTCCAGCCCGGCGGGCGAAGCGTTTGGAACCTTCGCGGGTGAAGACCGTTACACCACCAAAGAAAGTGAGCGGTTGCTTCGTCTGCCACTGTTCTACAACCTCGCGCCAGTTAACCAGCGTACGGTGATTAATACCCTTCTGAGCTATTTCGGCTGATATGTCTCTGGCAAAAGCATCGGTGTGGACCGCCGCGTCCACGCTTGTAAAAATTGGCGCCGGGCTGCTGGTCGTCAAGCTGCTGGCTGTCTCATTTGGCCCCTCTGGCGTGGGGCTGGCGGGTAATTTCCGCCAGCTTGTCACCGTCCTTGGGGTGCTGGCCGGTGCCGGTATCTTCAACGGCGTGACCAAATACGTTGCGCAGTATCATGATGATGCGGCCCAGCTTCGCAGGGTCGTGGGCACCTCCTCGGCGATGGTCACGGGTTTTTCGACCCTGATGGCGATTATCTTTCTGCTGGCGGCGGCGCCCATCAGCCAGGGATTATTCGGTCACACCCACTATCAGGGGCTGGTGCGTCTGGTCGCATTGGTGCAGATGGGGATTGCCTGGGCTAACCTGCTGCTGGCGCTGATGAAAGGGTTTCGTGATGCGGCCGGGAACGCGATTGCGTTAATCCTGGGCAGCGTTATCGGCGTGATTGCCTATTATTTCTGCTATCGCCTGGGGGGCTACGAAGGCGCACTGCTGGGGCTGGCGCTGGTTCCGGCGCTGGTGGTTGTGCCTGCGGCATTTATGCTGATGCGTCGGGGCGTCATCCCCCTGAGCTTCCTCAAGCCGCAATGGGACACGCTGCTTGCCAGCCAGCTGGGTAAATTTACCCTGATGGCGCTCATCACCTCCGTCACGCTGCCGGTGGCCTACGTGATGATGCGTAACCTGCTTGCGGCGCATTATAGCTGGGATGAAGTGGGGATCTGGCAGGGCGTAAGCAGTATTTCCGACGCCTATCTCCAGTTTATTACGGCTTCCTTTAGCGTTTATTTGCTGCCAACCTTATCGCGTTTGACCTCCAGACAGGATATTACGCGTGAGATTTTCCGGTCGCTGCGCTTTGTATTGCCGGCGGTTGCGGCTGCCAGCTTTACCGTCTGGCTATTGCGCGATGTCGCCATCTGGCTGCTGTTTTCGGCGAAATTCATCGCCATGCGCGATCTCTTTGCCTGGCAGCTGGTGGGTGATGTACTGAAAGTGGGGGCTTACGTTTTCGGCTATCTGGTGATAGCAAAAGCCTCCCTGCGGCTGTATATCCTGGCGGAAATTAGCCAGTTTGCATTACTGACCTCGTTCTCGCACTGGCTGATACCCGCGCACGGCGCGCTGGGGGCGGCTCAGGCCTACATGGCAACCTATATCGTTTATTTCGCCGCCTGTTGCGGTGTATTTTTATTGTGGCGTAAACGCGCATGACTGCACTGATTCACATCCTGGGATCGGATATCCCACACCATAACCAGACCGTTTTGCGGTTCTTCAACGACGAGCTGGCATCGGGGGATCCTGATGCGCGTGAGTTTATGGTTGCAGGTCAGGATAAGGGCCTGAGCGAGGCGTTTCCGGCGCTGACGATTCGCTTCTGGCCAGATAAGGCCACGCTGGCAAAGGCGGTCGTTGCCAGGGCGAAAGCCGACCGCGAGCAACGATTCTTCTTCCACGGGCAGTTTAACACCGGCCTGTGGCTGGCGCTTCTCAGCGGAGGGATTAAACCCTCCCAGTGCAGCTGGCATATCTGGGGAGCCGATCTTTATGAAGTCTCCCGCGGCTGGAAATTCCGTCTTTTCTATCCATTGCGCCGCATGGCGCAGGGGCGCGTGGGCTGCGTTTTTGCTACCCGCGGCGATCTCAACTATTTTGCTAAACAGCACCCCAACGTGCGCGGCGAGTTGCTTTATTTCCCCACCCGCATGGATCCGGCGCTGAACGCCATGGCCAATGACGCGGTGCGTGAAGGCAAGCTGACGATCCTGGTGGGGAATTCCGGCGATCGCAGTAACGAACATGTCGCGGCGCTCAGGGCGGTGTATCAGCAGTTTGGCGACACGGTGAACGTGGTGGTGCCGATGGGCTATCCCGCCAACAACGATGCCTACATTGACGAGGTTCGCCAGCAGGGACTGGCGCTGTTTAGCGCAGAAAATCTGCACATCCTCAGCGAGAAGCTGGAATTTGAGGAATATCTCGCACTGCTGAGAAAATGCGATCTCGGCTATTTCATCTTTGCCCGGCAGCAGGGAATTGGCACACTGTGTCTGCTGATTCAGGCGGGGGTACCGTGCGTGCTCAACCGCGATAACCCGTTCTGGCAGGACATGGCCGAGCAGCATATTTCGGTGCTGTTTACCTCAGACACGCTGAACGTCGAGGTGGTACGTGAAGCTCAACGTCAGCTCACGCTGGTGGATAAAAACAGCATCGATTTTTTCAGCCCGAATTACCTCACGCCGTGGCACCGCGCGCTGCGTATCGCTTCAGGAGACAAAGCATGAGTCAGTTGCAATTCAGCGGCTTACTGGTTGTCTGGCTTCTGAGCGCCCTGTTTATCGCCACGCTCACCTGGTTTGAATTCCGCCGGGTGCGCTTCAACTTTAACGTCTTCTTCTCGTTACTGTTCCTGCTGACGTTCTTTTTCGGCTTCCCGCTCACCAGCATTCTGGTCTTCCGTTTTGACGTGAGCGTCGCGCCGCCGGACATTCTGCTCCAGGCGCTTCTGGCGGCGACCTGCTTCTATGCGGTCTACTACGTCACCTATAAAACGCGTCTGCGTTCAGCGCAGACAGCTGCCCCGCGTCGGGCGCTCTTTAACATGAATAGGGTGGAAACACATCTGACATGGGTGATGCTGATGACCATCGCCCTGGTCAGCGTCGGCATCTTCTTCATGCATAACGGCTTCCTGCTGTTTAAGCTTCACTCCTACAGCCAGATTTTTTCGGCCGAGGTTTCGGGCGTGGCGCTTAAGCGTTTCTTCTACTTCTTCATCCCGGCGATGCTGGTGATCTTCTTCCTGCGCCAGGACAGCAAAGCGTGGCTGTTCTTCCTGGTGAGTACCGTCGCGTTTGGCATCCTGACCTACATGATTGTGGGCGGCACGCGCGCGAACATTATCATCGCCTTCGCCATCTTCCTGTTTATCGGCATCATCCGCGGCTGGATCTCACTGTGGATGCTGGTTGCGGCAGGCGTGTTTGGCATCGTGGGGATGTTCTGGCTGGCGCTGAAGCGGTACGGAATGAACGTGGCGGGTGATGAGGCGTTTTATACGTTCCTCTACCTCACGCGCGATACGTTCTCGCCGTGGGAAAACCTGGCATTGCTGCTGCAAAACTACGACAAGATTGATTTCCAGGGGCTGGCGCCGATTGTTCGCGACTTCTACGTCTTTATCCCTTCCTGGCTATGGCCGGACCGCCCTGGTGTGGTGCTCAATACCGCGAACTATTTTACCTGGGAAGTGCTGAACAACCATTCCGGTCTGGCAATTTCACCCACGCTGATCGGTTCCCTGGTGGTGATGGGCGGGGCGTGGTTCATTCTGCCCGGGGCGGTTGCCGTGGGGCTGATCATCAAGTGGTTCGACTGGCTTTACGTGCGTGGCAACGAAGAGACCAACCGCTATAAAGCGGCCATTTTGCACAGTTTCTGCTTTGGTGCCATTTTCAATATGATCGTTCTGGCGCGCGAAGGGCTGGACTCGTTCGTTTCGCGCGTAGTGTTCTTCATGGTTGTTTTCGGCGTCTGCCTGTTACTGGCCAAACTGTTGTACTGGCTGTTTGACAGCGCCGGGCTTGTGCACAAGCGCGAGCGGCAGGGCAGCACAACGCTGTCGCAAGTCTGAGTAAGGATAGTAATGACTGATAGAATTTCTGCACCGCGCTATGCGCTACGTGGCCTGCAGCTTATTGGCTGGCGCGACATGCAGCACGCGCTGGACTTTCTGTTCGCCGACGGCCAGATGAAATCCGGTACGCTGGTGGCCATCAACGCGGAAAAAATGCTGGCGGTTGAGGATAACGCGGAAGTCAAAAGCCTGATTGAAGCGGCCGAATTTAAATACGCGGACGGGATCAGCGTGGTTCGCTCTATCCGTAAAAAGTATCCTGACGCTAATGTTTCCCGCGTCGCGGGGGCCGATCTCTGGGAGCAGTTTATGGCCCGCGCAGGCGCGCAGGGTACGCCCGTGTTCCTGATTGGCGGGAAGCAGGAGATACTGGCCCAGACGGAGGAGAAACTGCGTCGTCAATGGAATGTTAATATTGTCGGCAGCCAGGATGGTTACTTCAAACCGGAAGATCGGCAGACGCTGTTTGAGCGCGTTCGTGACAGTGGGGCAAAGATTGTCACCGTGGCGATGGGGTCCCCGCGCCAGGAGATCCTGATGCGTGACTGCCGCCTGGTCTGCCCGGATGCCCTCTACATGGGCGTAGGGGGTACGTACGACGTCTTTACAGGCCACGTTAAGCGTGCGCCAACGGTCTGGCAATATCTTGGGCTGGAGTGGTTGTATCGTCTGCTATCGCAACCGACACGCATTAAACGACAGATCCGTCTGCTTCGCTACCTCGTCTGGCATTACACCGGAAAAATGTAATGAAAATGTAGCGCGATATGCTATTCGCGCTGCAACTCGCCTGCAAAACTGCTGATAATCTGTGCAATGCATTCATTTTTTTAATGCATCGTTTGCCATTTGGCAGATTTTAAGAAACCATTCGCTCCGTATTTTAGTCCCCCTAAAAAACAATACCCGGTCTTAAGCCGGGAAACAGCAAACACAATCGAGGATCTATGGCAGAGAAAAAACCGGAGCTGCAGCGTGGGCTGGAAGCTCGTCATATTGAACTGATAGCGCTGGGCGGCACTATCGGCGTGGGCCTGTTTATGGGCTCCGCAAGCACGCTCAAGTGGGCAGGCCCTTCCGTATTACTGGCGTACATTATCGCCGGGCTGTTTGTTTTCTTCATCATGCGTTCCATGGGCGAAATGCTCTTCCTGGAGCCGGTAACCGGCTCTTTCGCCGTTTACGCGCATCGTTATATGAGCCCGTTCTTCGGCTACCTGACGGCCTGGTCATACTGGTTTATGTGGATGGCGGTGGGCATCTCAGAAATCACCGCGATAGGGGTCTACGTCCAGTTCTGGTTCCCGGATATGGCTCAGTGGATACCCGCGCTCATTGCCGTGGGGCTGGTGGCGCTGGCAAACCTGGCCGCCGTGCGTCTTTACGGTGAGATCGAGTTCTGGTTTGCGATGATCAAAGTCACCACCATCATCGTGATGATTGTCGTCGGCCTGGGCGTGATTTTCTTCGGCTTTGGCAACGGTGGACATGCTATCGGCTTTGGTAACCTGACCGAAAACGGCGGCTTCTTTGCCGGCGGCTGGAAGGGCTTCCTGACGGCGCTGTGTATCGTTGTAGCGTCGTACCAGGGCGTAGAGCTGATCGGTATTACCGCCGGTGAAGCGAAAAATCCACAGGTCACGCTGCGTAGCGCGGTGGGCAAAGTGCTTTGGCGCATCCTGATTTTCTATGTGGGCGCCATCTTCGTTATCGTGACCATCTTCCCGTGGAACGAAATAGGCTCGACGGGCAGCCCGTTTGTTTTAACCTTCGCCAAAATTGGTATCACGGCGGCGGCGGGCATCATCAACTTTGTGGTCCTGAC
Organism: Enterobacter sp. JBIWA003; assembly: GCF_019968825.1. Taxonomy (NCBI): domain Bacteria; kingdom Pseudomonadati; phylum Pseudomonadota; class Gammaproteobacteria; order Enterobacterales; family Enterobacteriaceae; genus Enterobacter; species Enterobacter sp. JBIWA003. Next base: position 4,836,993 of record NZ_CP074170.1, on the reverse strand, counting down.
GGCCGCGTTGTCAGGCTGTAACAGTGGGATGTACAGCTGTGGGCGTATGCTCTATGCGCTCTCGAAGAATAACCAGCTGCCTGCGACAATGAGTAAAGTTTCACGTGCCGGGGTGCCGGTGGCGGGCGTGGCGGTCTCCATTGCAATCCTGCTGATTGGATCTTGCCTGAATTACATCATTCCTAATCCGCAGCGGGTGTTCGTTTACGTCTACAGCGCCAGCGTCCTTCCGGGCATGGTGCCGTGGTTTGTTATCCTCATCAGCCAGCTGCGTTTCCGTCATGCGCATAAAAAGGCGATTGAAAGCCATCCGTTCCGTTCAATTCTGTTCCCCTATGCGAACTATTTGACGATGGCGTTCCTGATTTGCGTATTAATCGGAATGTACTTTAATGAAGATACCCGCATGTCGCTGTTTGTCGGGGTGATCTTCCTGGCCGCCGTGACGGCTGCCTATAAGCTTTTTGGCCTGGGTCGCCGTGCCACCACGCAGAAAGTGGAGGAATAAGCGGCAAAATGTGCAAACCATAACCAAACGCGCATTTTTTTCAAAAAAGCACTAGACAGCGGGGACGGAGGTACGTAATATCTAGCCCCGCAACGGCGCTAAGCGCCCGTAGCTCAGCTGGATAGAGCGCTGCCCTCCGGAGGCAGAGGTCTCAGGTTCGAATCCTGTCGGGCGCGCCATTTTAGTCCCGGCGCTAGAGCTGCGGTGGTCTGAGAAGTAGTCAGTACCGCGTGAAAGAATACAGTGGTGGCTATAGCTCAGTTGGTAGAGCCCTGGATTGTGATTCCAGTTGTCGTGGGTTCGAATCCCATTAGCCACCCCATTATTGAAAGAGTTGTGAATTGCGAAGGTGGCGGAATTGGTAGACGCGCTAGCTTCAGGTGTTAGTGTCCTTAGGATGTGGGGGTTCGAGTCCCCCCCCTCGCACCACGACTTTTTAAATGAATTGAACTAAAAATTCAAAAAAGCAGTACATCGGCGAGTAGCGCAGCTTGGTAGCGCAACTGGTTTGGGACCAGTGGGTCGGAGGTTCGAATCCTCTCTCGCCGACCAATTTTGAACCCCGCTTCGGCGGGGTTTTTTGTTTTCTGCCATTCTTCATCCCTGTAGTGATTCCCCGACAGCGTCCGGTTTCATTGTCGCGATTCAGCGACATACAATCCATTGAAAATAAAAGAATTACTCATACTTCCATTTTGCTGTCTCCTCCTGGCGACAGATTTCAATTCTTACCAATACGTTGTAGGGCCTAAGACGGCGCTTAACGGCATAATTTCCTGTTATCTTAAAATGTTGCGTCATGTAAAATTTCTGGGTGTCATGTTGGCACGTTACGTGCAATAATATGCGTGTAGATGCTCATTCCATCTCTTATGTTCGCCTTCGTGCCTCATAAACTCAGGAATGACGCAGAGCCATTTACGGTGCTTATCGTCCACTGACAGATGTCGCTTCGGCCTCATCAGACACCATGGACATAACGTTGAGTGAAGCACCAAATATGTTGTCTTACAGACCTGTTTTAACGCCTGCTTTTATAGCAGGCGTTTTTTTATGCCTTATTCCTGATACCGACGTACGATCAGGGCAACCATCACCAGGGCCGTTGACGAGACGGCATAGAGTGCCGTTACTGAGCCAAACCCGGCAGCCACTGCCGCAGCGATGCCGGTGAAAAGAGAGGCGCTGAGCGTTTGCCAGCGCCAGGCTTTCCCACTGGCTGAAGCGGTTTGCGTGAGATGAAAACTACTGAGTACCCCAAACGTCCCGGCTGCGAAGAGAATATTCGAGGCCAGATGTGCGATAAAGATCGCCCCCAGTGCACATGCCATCCATCCGGACAACAACGGTAGCGTTCCGTAAGCGGCCAGAAAGATGCCGAGACAAACAATGATGCGCGGCGTGTGAGCGACAAAACGCGTTAGGCTCTCTTTCTTTAGCAGCATGGGACCGCAAAGCTGACCCATGCTTCTTGCGAAAAGCAGCGGCAGAGCAAGGCCCGCTGCATCCTGAGGATGGATTTGCTGTGCCAGCGCCGGAAGCAGCGCCATAGCCGGTGAGCCGACGGCCGCCAGCGACGGCAGAAGGAGCAGACTGCGTTTCTGCCGAACGGTCAACGTCCGCCAGCGTAATGCCGCAGGGGCTTCCTCTTCCCCGGAGGACGGGAGTGATGGCGCAGAAAACCGGCGTCCAGCCAGCCATAGCATGAGCAGTGACCCGAGAAAGCTGGCGGCATCAATGGCCAGCAGGGTAAACACGGACGTCTTCTGGAACAGCACCACGCCCAGACCAGTCCCTAACAATACCTGCGAAGCAAAAATCACATTTTCCAGACAGGTCGCAGCAGGCAGCTCTGCTTCGCTAAGTCCGCGCTTAAAGAGCAACGTCAGCGCGGGCCAGCTCATCCCGCTGAGCAGCGCTTCTGTGGATTGTACGGCGAGTAATGCGGCAACGCTGTGATAACCCACACCAAGCAGGGGAAAGAGCAGGGCGAGCAGGCCCAGCCCTTCGGTCAGTATCAGCAGGGATATCGGAGACCAGCGTGAGCATAGCTTTTCGCCGATCGTACTGCCGATAAATCCCGGTACCGTCGCGAAAAGAAAAGCAAGGGTGAGCAGAGCGGGCGGAGCTGACCATGCTAACAGCAAGCCGAAGACCACAACCTGGGTTAAGCCATTCCCCAGCGAAGAAAAGATAAAAGCACAGGCAAGCAGGCGCAGCCAGCGGTGGCAACGCAGCGCTTCAATAAGCGTATATAAAAGCGAGTTCATGACGATTTCCTTTCAAAAACGATTTAGTCCACGCTGCAGCAAGTGCGCGTGTATGAAAAAAAGTTAATGAAAAGACATCGTTACATTGGCGGGTTCGTTTGCAGATGCGGGTGTAAAGAATGTAGCAGGAGAAAGGCGATAAAAAAAGGAGGCCATCTGGCCTCCTGATGAATTACTGCTGCGTACCGTTATTTTGCAGCGTCAGCAACAGCCCATCACGGCGCATGGCGGCCGCCTCTTCCGGCTTATGCTGCTTGTCCAGCGTATCGGCAAGCCATGCGTAGTCGAAGGCATCCGGACGCTGCTTGAGCGCGGCGCGGAAGGCGAGGCTCGCCTCCTGCCATTCGCCGTGCTTCATCAACGACTGGCCGAGCGTGCTCCATAGCAGCGGGCGATCGCCAACGGTTTTAATCTGCTGACGCAGCACTTTTTCGATTTGCTCAGGATTGTTGGTTTTCAGGCGCGGGATCACCATCACCAGGCGATCGTCGTACTGGCGCTTCAGACCGTCGAGGAGGATCTCCTGAGCCGTGTCGTGATCGTCACACTCGATGAGATGTTCCGCCATCGCCACCTGCAGAGGAACCTGCTGGCGCGTTTTACGGCTCTGATTCTTCCACCATGTTTTCAGACCGTCGCTGCCCAGGTCAGCGCGCGCCTGATCCATCAGGCCTATCCACGCCAGACGCTGAAGCTCGTCACGATGTTCATCGTCGCCCACCTCGGCCTTCGCCATCGATGGAATGATGTCCAGCAGCGAACCCCAGGCGCCGGTACGAATATAGGCCTGCTCGGCAAGACGCAGCACTTCCGGATGACGCGGCGCGACTTCCAGCAGACGGTCGATACCGTGGCGAGCCGCGTGATTCTCATTGCGTGCCAGCTGCAGACGAACGCGCGTGATTTCCACCGGAACCGGGTCGCCGTGAGCCAGCTCAGCCGCTCGCTCCAGGTGCTGATTAGCGCGGGCTTCGTCACCGCGCTGCTGCGCTGCTTCGGCCGCCAGCAGATAGTTCACCACCGGCTGTTCGGCGTGGTCGGCGTTTTTCGACATCAGCTTTTCAACCTGCTGATAATCACCCTCTGCGAGCTTAAGCAGCGCCTGCTCGGTCTGTTTACGGGCGCGGCGGCGCTTACGGCCAACGAACCAACCGCGGGTATGGGCACCGGTACGGAAAATACGGCGCAGGATCCACTCGATCGCAAACAGCACCACCACGCCGAGGATCAGAATGATCGTCAGACCCGTTACGCTGGTTTCAATGTTGTAGTTATCGGTCTGGATCAGGACGTAACCCTGATGACCCGCAAGCATAGGCCCCAGGACGATCCCGGCGATCAGCAGGATGAAGAGTAAGAGGACTTTTAGCATCATTACTCTCCCTGCGGTGCGCTTTCAGGCGCAGGAGCCGTAGCTGGAGCCGCTCCGCTCGTCTGCTCTGCCGGTACGCCCGGCTGTGCCAGCAGGTTACGTACGCGCGTCTGCATCAATTTCTCCAGAATCGGCTGGCTGGCCAGCTTATCCGGCACGTTCATGGTGATGTTCTGCTGGCTGAGCTTATCAATGTCTTCGAGGAAGGCGGTGGTCGTCGCATCATCGGTGTTGTAGTAGGCGCGTACCCACGTTGAGACGTTATCCAGCGCCTGTTTGTAGGTCTCTTCCTGATGACGCGGCACGGCCTGGGCAGCGACCAGCAGGCGGGAACGAATGTTCTCGCGCAGATAGATGTCCTGGTTCGGTGCGAGCAGCGGTACGGCAGTTTCGTCACGACGGCGGACAGTGATAAAGCTGTCCATAAAGTTCTGCCAGCTTTTTTGCAGGTTAATGCGCCATTCGCTCAGGGAGCTTGAAAGCTCGGTACCGTCGGAATCCATCGGGGAGTCGTCGTCGTTATTATCCGCCAGCTGCAGGTTATCAATCTGATTCGACAGCTGATTCACTTTAAGGATAATGCCGTCGTAATCCACCTGCGAGACGGCGGAGAGGCTGGCGATGTCTTCGGTAATCGCGCGACGGGCGGTAATAAGGCTTGGGTCGTTCATGTCCGCCAGGCTTGCATCGGCGCTTTTCAGCAGCGCGGCAGCGGTGGTGACGTCCTGATCGCTCCAGAGCTTACGTCCGGCGAGCTTCACCAGGAAGTCAGCCTGCGAGAGCAGCCAGGTTTTGGCATCGGTGCCGGAAATGGTGGCGACTTTCTGCTGTACTTCACCCAGCTGTTTGGTCAGCTCTTCCTGTTTGCTGTTCGCTTCGGCGAGCGCCGCGGCCTGCTGCTTAATCACGGCTTCCAGCTCGGTTTTCTGCGTCTCCTGCTCTTTTTGCAGGGCAGTGAGCTGATTCACCAGCGCGTCGCTGGTAGATGTCTGGTTAGCGCTCTGTTGCTTCACCAGCCCGTACAGGCCAACCCCCGCTGCCAGCGCAATGGCGATGGCAATCGCGCTCAGCGTGAGGCTTGTTTTGTTGCTGCCGTTTTTCTTCTCAGCGGTTTTCTCAGTCGTCTCTGGCTGTGGCGTCGTCTCCACAGTCTCCCTGGTCTCTTCAACCACGGCGGAGGATTTGTCGTGTTCCGTCATTATGGCTTCCCATTTGAGAGTTATTGTAATGCGCGCAGCAGCGCATCGTTGTCGGCGTTATCAGCGATCCGAATATCCTGCCAGCCCAGTTCCCGGGCCTGGTTCGCCAGACGCTCACTGACGACCAGAAGCCGACAGCGGAGTAACCAGTTTTCGCGATACCAAAGCGGTATCAGCGCCCAAAGCTGTTGTAACATTTCACCGCTGGTCACCACCAGCGTATTGATGCCTCGCGCGTGCCAGCGCATCGCCTCTTCCGCACCATCGTAGTGTTTTGCACAGCGCTGATAGCACTCAACGAACGTCACGTTCGCACCACGTTCACGCAGCGTTTCGCCCAGCAGCTCGCGGCCCCCATTGCCACGCAAAATGAGCGCACGCTTGCCGGCAACAGTTTGTAATTCAGGTAATTGTAGCAAGACTTCACTGATTTCCCGATCTAACGGGTAACGAACGTCCGCGCTGCTTACGGTATGAAGTGCCAGTGCCGTTCTACGGCCAATCGCGAAATAGCGGGGGGCGGTTGGCCACGCCAGTCCCTGCTGCTGCAGCTGTGCGTGGGCAAATTCCACGGCATGCTGCGACAGCGCAAACAGCAGGTCACCGTCCTGAAGGGTATTCATCTGGTCGGCGAGCGCAGAGAGCTCGCGACCGGGGGAGAATTCAATGAGCGGAAAACTCCAGGCCACCTGCCCCAGTGTGCGCAGACGGCTCACTAACTGCTCTCCTGCGGGAGAAGGGCGGGTGACGAGAATACTCATGCAGGGGGTTCTCCATTGTAAACGTCAGCCAGAATCTCGCGGGCGCCGTTATCCAGCAATTCTTCCGCCAGCGACACGCCAAGCTGCTCGGCATCTTGCGCTTTTCCGCGACGTTCGCCGCGTACCATCTGCGAACCGTCCGGGGCGCCTACCAGCGCGCGCAGCCACAGTTCGCCATTCGTCAATTCAGCATAGCTGCCAATCGGAACCTGGCACCCGCCTTCGAGGCGGGTATTCATCGCCCGCTCCGCTTTTACGCGGGTAGCGGTTTCGTCATGATTCAGTGGAGCAAGCAGCGCGCGGGTACGTGCATCGTCCAGGCGGCACTCGATGCCGACAGCACCCTGACCAACAGCCGGCAGCGACAGCTCTGGCGGCAGCGCCACGCGAATACGTTCCTCCAGCCCCAGACGCTTCAGGCCGGCAACGGCGAGAATAATGGCATCGTAATCGCCGTTATCCAGCTTGCCCAGACGCGTGCCGACGTTACCGCGCAGCGAGCGAATGATCAGATCGGGACGACGCTCCGCCAGCTGACACTGACGGCGTAAACTGGACGTGCCAACCACGCTACCCGCTGGCAGCGCGTCGAGCGAGTCATAGCGGTTAGAGACAAACGCATCGCGCGGATCTTCGCGCTCGCAGATGGTCACCAGCCCCAGCCCCTCCGGGAACTCGACGGGCACGTCTTTCATCGAATGTACGGCGATATCGGCGCGGTTCTCAAGCAATGCCAGTTCCAGTTCTTTGACGAACAGGCCTTTGCCGCCCACTTTCGCCAGCGGCGTATCGAGGATCACGTCACCGCGCGTGACCATCGGCACCAGCTCGACGCGCAATCCGCTGTGGCAGGCTTCCAGGCGCTGCTTCACATAATGTGCCTGCCAGAGCGCGAGAGGGCTTTGGCGTGTGGCAATTCTCAAAACATTGTCTAACATGCTTGTTACCGTCATTATCAATCGCTAACCATCCTAACATTGTTGACTCTGGGATGGCAGTTTTACGGTTGATGAAGCGCGAGAGGGACAAGGCGGCGTATTCGTCAGCCATAGCCGTATTCAGGAATTTACACGTACAGAACGGTGCTACACTTGTATGTAGCGCATCTTTCTTTACGGTCAATCGGCAAGGTGTTAAATTGATCACGTTTTAGACCATTTTTTCGTCGGTACCACCAAAAATGATAAGGGCGAAAAAGGGTAACGGTTATCTTTTTGAAATACTGCGGGTCCGCTGTTACTCGTGTTTTGAATAGCTGCGACACCCGGAAACATCAGGCGATACGTCTTGTACCTCTATATTGAGACTCTGAAACAGAGACTGGATGCCATAAATCAACTGCGTGTGGATCGCGCGCTTGCTGCTATGGGTCCTGCTTTCCAGCAGGTATACAGTCTGCTGCCGACATTATTGCACTATCACCACCCGCTGATGCCTGGCTACCTTGATGGTAACGTTCCCCAGGGCATTTGCCTTTTCACGCCTGATGAAACCCAACAGCATTATTTGAACGAGCTGGAACTCTACCGTGGCATGCCGCCGCAGGAGTCCCCAAAAGGTGAGCTGCCGATTACCGGTGTTTACTCAATGGGGAGCACCTCATCGGTAGGGCAAAGCTGTTCTTCGGACCTGGACATCTGGGTCTGCCATCAGTCCTGGCTCGATAACGAAGAGCGTCAGCTGCTGCAGCGTAAATGCAGCTTGCTGGAGAGCTGGGCGGCATCACTCGGTGTGGAAGTGAGCTTCTTCCTGATTGATGAAAACCGTTTCCGCCATAACGAAAGCGGCAGTCTGGGTGGTGAGGACTGCGGCTCGACCCAGCACATCCTGTTGCTGGATGAATTCTACCGTACTGCTGTGCGTCTGGCCGGGAAGCGTATTCTGTGGAATATGGTCCCGTGTGAAGAGGAAGAGCATTACGACGATTACGTCATGTCGCTTTATGCGCAGGGCGTACTGACGCCAAACGAATGGCTGGACCTCGGCGGTCTCAGCTCTCTGTCTGCGGAAGAGTACTTCGGCGCAAGCCTCTGGCAGCTCTATAAGAGTATCGACTCGCCGTACAAAGCGGTGCTCAAAACGCTGCTGCTTGAAGCCTATTCCTGGGAATACCCGACGCCGCGCCTGCTGGCGAAAGACATCAAGCAGCGACTGCACGACGGGGAAATCGTCTCCTTCGGGCTCGACGCCTACTGCATGATGCTGGAGCGCGTGACCGAATACCTGAAAGCCATTGATGACACTACGCGTCTTGACCTGGTGCGTCGATGTTTCTATCTCAAAGTCTGTGAGAAGTTGAGCCGCGAGCGCGCCTGCGTGGGCTGGCGTCGTGAAGTGGTCAGTCAGTTAGTCAAAGAGTGGGGATGGGACGAAGCGCGTCTGTCCATGCTCGACAACCGGGCCAACTGGAAAATCGATCAGGTGCGTGAAGCGCACAACGAACTGCTCGATGCGATGATGCAAAGCTACCGTAACCTGATCCGCTTTGCGCGCCGTAACAACCTCAGCGTTTCCGCCAGTCCGCAGGACATCGGAGTGTTGACCCGTAAGCTGTACGCCGCGTTTGAAGCGCTGCCGGGTAAAGTCACGCTGGTTAACCCGCAGATTTCGCCTGACCTGTCAGAACCGAACCTGACCTTTATCTACGTGCCGCCGGGCCGCGCGAACCGCACCGGGTGGTATCTGTACAACCGTGCGCCAAGCATGGATTCCATCATCAGCCATCAGCCGCTGGAATATAACCGCTATCTGAACAAGCTGGTGGCCTGGGCCTGGTTCAACGGCCTGCTGACCTCGCGCACGCGCCTGTTTATCAAAGGCAACGAGGTGGTCGATCTCGCTAAGCTGCAGGAGATGGTCGCGGATGTGTCGCACCACTTCCCGCTGCGTCTGCCTGCGCCGACGCCAAAAGCGCTCTACAGCCCGTGCGAGATTCGCCATCTGGCGATTATCGTCAACCTGGAATATGACCCGACCGCGGCCTTCCGCAATCAGGTGGTCCATTTTGACTTCCGCAAGCTGGACGTCTTTAGCTTTGGCGAGCAGCAAAACTGCCTGGTCGGCAGCGTGGACCTGCTCTACCGCAACTCGTGGAACGAAGTGCGTACCCTGCACTTCAACGGCGAGCAGGCGATGATCGAGGCGCTGAAAACCATTCTCGGCAAGATGCACCAGGATGCCGCGCCGCCGGACAGCGTGGAAGTGTTCTGCTACAGCCAGCACCTGCGTGGATTGATTCGTACCCGCGTGCAGCAGCTGGTCTCGGAATGTATCGAACTGCGTCTCTCCAGTACCCGTCAGGAAACCGGGCGCTTTAAGGCGCTGCGCGTCTCCGGTCAGACCTGGGGCCTGTTCTTTGAACGTCTCAACGTGTCGGTACAGAAGCTGGAAAACGCCATCGAATTCTACGGCGCGATTTCGCATAACAAGTTGCATGGCCTGTCGGTGCAGGTGGAAACCAACCACGTCAAGCTCCCGCAGGTGGTGGACGGCTTTGCCAGTGAAGGGATTATTCAGTTCTTCTTTGAAGAGTCGGGTGATAACGCCGGGTTTAACATCTACATTCTGGATGAGACCAACCGCGCCGAGGTGTATCACCACTGTGAAGGCAGTAAAGAGGAGCTGGTGCGCGACGTCAGCCGCTTCTACTCCTCTTCGCATGACCGCTTTACCTACGGCTCAAGCTTTATCAACTTTAACCTGCCGCAGTTCTACCAGATTGTGAACGTCGACGGTCGTACGCAGGTGATTCCGTTCCGCACCCAGGCCGTCACGCCTGCCGCACCTGCCAATCAGGACACCGCGCCGCTGTTGCAGCAGTACTTCTCCTGAGCCTTTTCGCCGGGTGGCGCTTACGCTTACCCGGCCTACGGTTCGAGCCGTTGCAGGCCCGGTAAGGCGTAGCCGCCACCGGGCGACAAAACTACCTGAAACTCACCGCCTCACCCGCTTGTGCAGTCGCGGCCTGTTCCAGCAGATCCCAGAACGGCACGCCGCTGCGGTCGCAAACCCATTCCCCGTCTTTCAGATCGAAATGATAGCCGCCCTGTTTAGCGGCCAGCCAGACCTGGTGAAGCGGCTCCTGGCGGTTAATAATAATTTTGCTGCCATTTTCGAAGCTCAGGGTCAGAATACCGCCGTTGATTTCACAATCGATATCGCTGTCGCCGTCCCAGTCGTCAATACGCTCTTCGATGGTCATCCACAGGTTGTCGGCAAGGCGATGGAATTCACTGTCGTTCATGGTTTTGTTCCTGTTTTTCGTGATGCCGGCAGTATAACCCTAAATAATTCCCGTTGCAGGAAAGCGGCAAACTCTTGCTTTTGTGTCTTCTCCTGCGATGATAGAAACAGATTTGAACTTACGGGCAACTTTATAATGAAAAACGCTTTCCGAACGCTTGCCGTTCTCATCACGCTGTTTAGCCTGACTGGCTGCGGACTGAAGGGACCACTGTACTTTCCGCCTGCGGATAAAACCGCACCGCCGCCGACGAAACCGGTTAACAGCGGCATTGAGTCTTCCACGCCAAACACTAACGACCGTGGCGACAACGGCGGCCCGACTCAGGTTAATCTCTGACGACAACGTTCTGTACCCGCGCAATGGAGCAAATGATGCAGTTCTCTAAAATGCATGGCCTTGGCAACGATTTTATGGTCGTCGACGCGGTAACGCAGAATGTGTTTTTCTCCCCGGAACTGATCCGTCGTCTGGCGGATCGGCATCTGGGCGTGGGGTTCGATCAGTTGCTGGTGGTTGAGCCGCCGTACGATCCCGACCTCGATTTCCACTACCGTATTTTTAATGCGGACGGCAGCGAAGTGAACCAGTGCGGCAACGGCGCGCGCTGTTTCGCCCGCTTTGTGCGCCTGAAAGGGCTGACCAACAAGCGTGATATTCGCGTCAGCACGGCCAATGGTCGCATGGTGCTCAGCGTCACCGATGATGAGCTGGTGCGTGTGAACATGGGCGAGCCTAACTTCGAGCCCTCCGTCGTACCGTTTCGCGCAAACAAAGCGGAAAAGACCTATATTATGCGGGCGGCCGAGCAGACAGTATTGTGCGGCGTCGTCTCAATGGGTAACCCACACTGCGTGATTCAGGTTGATGATGTGGAAACCGCGGCGGTCGAAACGCTCGGCCCGGTGCTGGAAAGCCACGAACGTTTCCCGGAGCGCGCGAACATCGGTTTTATGCAGGTGGTGAAGCGCGAGCACATTCGTCTGCGGGTTTATGAGCGCGGCGCGGGCGAGACTCAGGCCTGCGGAAGCGGAGCCTGTGCGGCAGTGGCCGTGGGCATCTCCCAGGGGCTACTGGCAGAAGAGGTTCGCGTGGAATTACCGGGCGGTCGGCTTGATATCGCCTGGAAAGGACCGGGTCATCCACTGTATATGACTGGCCCGGCGGCACATGTCTATGACGGGTTTATCCATCTATGAAACAACCAGGGGAAGAACTGCAGGAAACAGTGACGGAACTGGACGACAGGGCTGTTGTTGATTATCTGCTGCGCAATCCTGAGTTTTTTATTCGCAATGCACGCGTCGTCGAAGAGATGCGCGTGCCGCATCCGGTTCGCGGGACCGTGTCGCTGGTGGAATGGCACATGGCGCGCGCGCGCAACCACATCAACCAGCTCGAAGAGAACATGACGCTGCTGATGGAGCAGGCCAGCACCAACGAAAGCCTGTTCTATCGTCTGCTGCATCTGCAGGCGCGTCTGGCGTCGGCGCACAGCCTTGACGAGTTCCTCAGCCGCTTCCACCGCTGGGCGCGCGAGCTGGGGCTGGCGGGCGCAACGATTCGTCTTTTCCCTGACCGCTGGCGCATCGGCGCGCCGTCGGGATTTACCCATCTGGCACTGAGCCGTCAGGCGTTTGAACCGCTGCGCATACAGCGTCTGGGCCATGAACACCACTATCTGGGGCCGCTTAATGGACCTGAGCTGCTGGTGGTGTTGCCGGAGGCCAAAGCGATTGGCTCGGTGGCGATGTCGCTGATGGGGCGCGATGGCGATCTGGGCGTCATCTTATTTACCAGCCGCGACGCGCATCACTATGAGCAGGGGCAAGCCACGCACCTGCTGCAGGAGATCGCCCTGATGCTGCCTGAGCTGCTGGAGCGCTGGATTGAGCGCGTATGACGGACGGACTGCTCGGCACTGACGTCTCGCGCTTTCTGCGCTATCTCGGCGTGGAACGTCAACTTAGCCCCATTACGCTGCTTAACTATCAGCGTCAGCTTGATGCCATCATGCAGATCGCCGACGAAATCGGCCTGAAAAGCTGGCAACAATGTGATGCTGCGACGGTACGCGGGTTTGTTGTGCGTAGCCGTAAAAAAAATCTCAGCCCGGCGAGCCTGGCGCTCAGGCTCTCAGCGCTGCGCAGCTTCTTCGACTGGCTGGTCAGCCAGGGGGGCTTAAAAGCCAACCCGGCAAAAGGGATCGCCACGCCGAAGGCGCCGCGCCATCTGCCTAAAAATATTGACGTTGACGACGTAAACCGTCTGCTGGATATCGATCTGAACGATCCGCTGGCCGTGCGCGACCGCGCGATGCTGGAGGTGATGTACGGTGCCGGGCTGCGTCTGTCTGAACTCGTCAACCTTGATCTCAAGCATCTCGATCTGGAGTCGGGCGAAGTGTGGGTAATGGGTAAGGGCAGCAAAGAGCGCCGCCTGCCGATTGGCCGCAATGCGGTCTCCTGGATTGAGCACTGGCTTGACCTGCGCGGGCTGTTTGGCTCCGACGAAGACGCGCTGTTCCTGTCGAAACTCGGCAAGCGGATCTCGGCGCGTAACGTGCAGAAGCGCTTTGCGGAGTGGGGCATTAAGCAGGGTCTAAACAGCCACGTGCATCCGCACAAGCTGCGCCACTCCTTTGCAACACATATGCTTGAGTCGAGCGGCGATCTGCGCGGCGTGCAGGAATTGCTCGGCCATGCGAACCTGTCGACCACACAAATTTATACCCACTTAGACTTCCAACACCTTGCCTCGGTGTATGACGCGGCGCATCCACGCGCCAAACGGGGGAAATAATGCGTTTTTACCGCCCACTCGGTCAGATCTCAGCCCTGACGTTTGACCTTGATGACACTCTTTATGACAACCGCGAGGTGATCCTGCGTACCGAGCAGGAGTCCCTGGCGTTTGTGCAGAACTACCATCCCGCGCTGAAGGCGATACAGAACAAGGATTTCCAGAAGCTGCGCCAGTCCCTGCGGGAGACCGAGCCGGACATTTACCACGACGTGACCGAATGGCGTCGTCGCGCGGTTGAGCAGGCGATGCTGAATGTGGGCCTGAGCGCGCAGGATGCCGCCATTGGGGCGGAAGCGGCCATGGAAAACTTCGCCAAATGGCGCAGCCGTATCGACGTGCCGCAGGAAACCCACGACACGCTGGCGAAGCTTGCCGAAAAGTGGCCGCTGGTGGCCATCACCAACGGCAATGCCCAGCCGGAGCTGTTTGGCCTGAGCGATTACTTTGAATTCGTGCTGCGTGCGGGTCCTCACGGGCGCGCGAAGCCATTCAGTGACATGTACCATCTGGCGGCAGATAAGCTTAACCTGCCGCTGGGTGAGATCCTGCACGTGGGGGATGACCTGACCACAGACGTGGCGGGCGCTATCCGCTGCGGCATGCAGGCCTGCTGGATCAAGCCGGAAAACGCTGACTTGATGATCGCCTCCGATAGCCGTCTTCTGCCGCACGTGGAAATTTCGCGGTTGGCATCCCTCACGACGCTGATATAATCATCAATTGTTCTGTATAAATTAACAGGGTTTTGGCGAATGCGCTTCGCCTGCCCGACATGACGTGACGGTGCCAATGGACGTTTCTTACCTGCTCGACAGCCTTAATGACAAACAGCGTGACGCGGTTGCCGCCTCGCGCACCAACCTGCTGGTGCTGGCTGGAGCGGGCAGTGGTAAGACGCGCGTGCTGGTTCACCGTATCGCCTGGCTGCAGAGCGTGGAAAACTGCTCGCCGTACTCCATCATGGCGGTCACGTTCACCAACAAGGCGGCGGCGGAGATGCGCCACCGCATCGCGCAGCTGATGGGCACCAGCCAGGGCGGCATGTGGGTCGGTACCTTCCACGGTCTGGCGCACCGCCTGCTGCGTGCGCACCACATGGACGCCAACCTGCCGCAGGATTTCCAGATCCTCGACAGCGAAGACCAGCTCCGTCTGCTGAAGCGCCTGATCAAGGCGATGAACCTTGATGAGAAGCAGTGGCCGCCGCGTCAGGCGATGTGGTACATCAACGGCCAGAAAGACGAAGGGCTGCGCCCGCATCACATTCAGAGCTTCGGCAACCCGGTCGAGCAGACCTGGCAGAACGTCTACAAGGCCTATCAGGAAGCGTGCGATCGCGCCGGCCTGGTGGATTTTGCCGAGCTGCTGCTGCGCGCCCACGAGCTGTGGCTCAACAAGCCGCACATCCTGCAGCACTACCGTGAACGCTTCACCAATATCCTGGTGGACGAATTCCAGGATACCAACAACATCCAGTACGCGTGGATCCGCCTGCTGGCCGGTGATACCGGCAAGGTAATGATCGTGGGCGATGATGACCAGTCGATCTACGGCTGGCGCGGGGCGCAGGTGGAGAACATCCAGCGCTTCCTCAACGATTTCCCGGGTGCACAGACCATCCGTCTGGAGCAGAACTACCGCTCAACCAGCAATATTCTGAGCGCGGCCAACGCCCTGATTGAGAACAACAACGGGCGTCTGGGTAAAAAGCTGTGGACCGACGGCGTAGACGGCGAACCGATTTCGATTTACTGCGCGTTTAACGAACTCGACGAAGCGCGCTTCGTGGTCAACCGCATCAAAACCTGGCAGGACAACGGCGGCGCGCTGGAGCAGTGCGCCATTCTCTATCGCAGCAACGCCCAGTCGCGCGTGCTGGAAGAGGCGCTGCTGCAGGTGGGCATGCCGTACCGCATTTACGGCGGCATGCGCTTCTTCGAACGCCAGGAAATCAAAGATGCGCTCTCGTATCTGCGTCTGATTGCCAACCGTAACGACGACGCGGCGTTTGAACGCGTGGTGAACACCCCAACCCGCGGGATTGGCGACCGTACGCTGGACGTGGTGCGTCAGGCCTCGCGCGACCGCCAGCTGACGCTGTGGCAGGCGTGCCGCGAGTTGCTGCAGGAAAAGGCCCTTGCCGGACGCGCAGCCAGCGCCCTGCAGCGCTTCCTTGAACTGATTGACGCCCTGGCGCAGGAAACCGCCGACATGCCGCTGCACGTGCAGACCGACCGGGTGATTAAAGACTCGGGCCTGCGCACCATGTACGAGCAGGAAAAAGGCGAGAAGGGCCAGACCCGTATTGAGAACTTAGAGGAACTGGTCACGGCAACGCGCCAGTTCAGCTACAACGAAGAAGACGAAGACCTGATGCCGCTGCAGGCGTTCCTTTCCCACGCCGCGCTGGAAGCGGGCGAAGGGCAGGCGGACACCTGGCAGGATGCGGTTCAGCTCATGACCCTGCACTCTGCCAAAGGCCTCGAATTCCCGCAGGTGTTTATCGTCGGCATGGAAGAGGGGATGTTCCCGAGCCAGATGTCGCTGGATGAAGGCGGACGTCTGGAAGAGGAACGCCGTCTGGCCTACGTGGGCGTGACGCGAGCGATGCAGAAGCTGACGCTGACCTACGCTGAAACCCGACGTCTGTACGGTAAAGAGGTCTATCACCGTCCGTCGCGCTTTATCGGTGAACTGCCGGAAGAGTGTGTCGAAGAGGTACGTCTGCGGGCGAGCATCAGCCGCCCGGTCAGCCATCAGCGCATGGGCTCGCCGATTGCGGAAACCGACACCGGCTACAAGCTGGGCCAGCGCGTGCGCCATTCGAAGTTTGGCGAAGGTACCATTGTGAATCTGGAAGGCAGCGGCGAGCACAGCCGCCTGCAGGTGGCGTTCCAGGGGCAGGGGATCAAATGGCTGGTGGCGGCCTACGCGAAGCTGGAAACAGTCTAACATTCAGAAAAATATCATTATTTTGCAATAATCTGCTAGCCTTATACAGTGAAGGTCAATTAATGCCCTTCAGCGTTCCGTTGCGTGTTGACGCCACAGTTATAGCTGGCGTAACATGCGCGCACGATTACGCTAAGAGGACATTCGCCTTGGACACACCCAGTAGATACTGGCTCAATTCCCTGTCATCCAGGAACAACTCCTAAGGCTATCTCCTCTTGCTGATGGCCTTAGTGGTTGTCAGCGACTGCTCTATTCCCGTCGCGCTGAGTCAGGCTGTTTAATGGTCTGAAACCCAATTTGTTTCTGTGTGCCCACCGAACTGTCCGATATTTTTTGCATTGGGAGTCCCGGTCATGTTGAGCGCATTTCAACTCGAAAATAACCGACTGACTCGGCTTGAAGCCGAAGAGTCACAGCCCCTCATTGATGCCGTATGGGTGGATCTGGTCGAGCCGGACGACGATGAGCGCCTTCGCGTACAATCTGAGCTGGGGCAAAGCCTGGCAACGCGCCCGGAACTGGAAGACATCGAAGCATCCGCGCGTTTTTTTGAAGACGAAGACGGTCTGCATATTCACTCCTTCTTCTTCTTTGAAGATGCCGAAGACCACGCGGGCAACTCCACCGTGGCGTTTACCATTCGCGACGGTCGTCTGTTTACCCTGCGCGAGCGTGAGCTACCGGCATTCCGCCTCTACCGCATGCGCGCCCGTAGCCAGGCGATGGTAGACGGCAACGCGTACGAACTGCTGCTCGATCTGTTCGAGACCAAAATTGAACAGCTGGCGGATGAAATTGAAAACATCTACAGCGATCTGGAAAAGCTGAGCCGCGTGATCATGGAAGGCCATCAGGGCGATGAGTACGACGAAGCGCTTTCGACGCTGGCGGAGCTGGAAGATATCGGCTGGAAGGTGCGTTTGTGTCTGATGGATACCCAGCGCGCGCTGAACTTCCTGGTGCGCAAGGCGCGTCTGCCGGGCGGTCAGCTGGAGCAGGCGCGTGAGATCTTACGAGATATCGAATCCCTGCTGCCGCACAACGAATCTCTGTTCCAGAAGGTCAACTTCCTGATGCAGGCGGCGATGGGCTTTATCAACATCGAGCAGAACCGCATCATCAAGATCTTCTCGGTGGTGTCTGTGGTGTTCCTGCCGCCGACGCTGGTGGCCTCCAGCTACGGGATGAACTTCGAGTTTATGCCGGAGCTGAAATGGAGCTTTGGTTACCCGGGGGCGATTATCTTTATGATCCTCGCGGGCCTGGCGCCGTATCTGTACTTTAAGCGTCGTAACTGGCTTTGAGAATCCGCCCGGTGGCGCTACGCTTACCGGGCCTACAGATCCTGTAGGCCGGATAAGGCGCAGCCGCCATCCGGCAAAAAGGCACTACAGCCCTTTACGTACTCTGCGTTGGGTATAAATCGCATCCGCAACGAAAATCGCCAGCGCCACCCAGATAAAGGCGAACGTCACCATCTTATCTGCCCCCGGCACTTCGCCGTAGAACACCACTGCCAGCAGGAACATCAGCGTCGGGCCAATGTACTGGAAGAAGCCCAGCGTGGAGAGACGCAGGCGCGTCGCTGCACCGGTGAAGCACAGCAGTGGAATGGTAGTTACCACGCCCGCCGCCATCAGCATCAGGTTCAGCGACCACGGGTTGCTGCCCATGTGGCTGGTTGGGCTGTCGGCGATGCCGAAGAGGTAAATCGCCGCCACCGGCAGCAGCCAGAGGGTTTCAAACAGCATCCCCGTCTGCGCTTCCACCGCAATCTTCTTGCGTACCAGGCCGTAGAAGGCAAAGCTGAACGCCAGGCCGAGGGCGATAATTGGCAGCGAGCCGAATGTCCACAGCTGCACCAGTACGCCGCAGAAGGCCAGAATCACCGCTAACCACTGCAACCGGCGGAAGCGTTCGCCGAGGAAAATCATCCCCAGCACAATATTCACCAGCGGGTTAATAAAGTACCCCAGGCTCGCCTCGAGCATGTGATGGTTATTCACTGCCCAGATAAACAGCAGCCAGTTACCACCAATCAGCACGGCAGAGAGTGCCAGCAGGAAGATCTTCTTCGGGGTCTGCAGCAGCGTTTTGACGCCCGACCACTGACGGCTGAGGCTCATCAGCGCAATCATAAAGAAGAACGACCAGATGACGCGGTGAGTGAGGATCTCGTCAGCCGGAACGTAGGCGATAAGCTTGAAGTACGCCGGGGCGATACCCCAAATAAAATAAGCGGCAAGGGCGAGTAAAACGCCCTGCCGCGTCTGTTTAGCATCCATCGGGAAAATCCGTTACAAAAAAGTGAATCAATTTTACCCGATTTTGCCGCCTCAACCCACCATATAAGTGGCGGTTGCGCTGGCGATATAAACCTGTTCTTCGTTGTGTAACTCAACGCGCGCCACGGCAACTTTATTCCCCGCGCGCAGCAGGCTGCTGGTACAGGTAAAGCGATTTCCGCGCCCCGGACGAAGATAGTCGACGCGTAAATCAATGGTGCCCATGCGCGCCAGACGCTGGCGAAGTTCGTCTTCGTTGATGGTGTCATGGCGCGTCAGCGTACTGCCCACGCAGACCAATCCTGCCGCCACATCAAGCGCGGAGGCAATCACGCCGCCGTGCAAAATACTTTGCGCCCAGTTCCCTACCATCATCGGCTGGTTGTTGAAGCTCAGTTGGGCAAAGTCCTTCTCGTAACGCTCCAGCTCCAGTCCCAGCGCGCGGTTAAACGGCATATGGTAAACAAAAATCTCGCCCACGAGTTTTAACACTTCTTCGGCGGTAAGCATGGCTGACATGAGGCATCACATCCTTATTGTTAACGAAATGTTGATTTTATGCCTCAGCAACGAGGAATGCCACTTTCAGAAACGAGGATGCAGCAGTTGTCGCAGAAGTCTGTAGAATGTTCGCCACATAACTATTCAATCAATTTTACTCTTTTGCAGGAGAACACCACCGATGCGGACGTATCTGGCCTGGTTACTGGCGGCGGTTTCGCTGCCCCTCACAGCCTATGCGCAGGAAGCGACAATCAAAGAGGTGCACGATAAGCCTGCCGTTCACGGTAGCATTATCGCGAACCTTCTTCAGGAGCATGACAATCCGTTCACGCTCTATCCGTATGACACCAACTACGTGATTTATACCCAGACCAGCGATCTCAACAAAGAGGCGATAAGCTCCTATAACTGGTCTGATAATGCGCGTAAAGATGAGGTGAAGTTCCAGCTCAGCCTCGCCTTCCCGTTCTGGCGCGGCATTCTGGGGCCGAACTCGGTGTTTGGTGCCTCTTATACGCAGAAGTCCTGGTGGCAGCTCTCAAACAGCGGGGAATCCTCGCCGTTCCGCGAAACCAACTATGAGCCGCAGCTGTTCCTCGGCTTCGCAACGGATTATGAATTTGCTGGCTGGACGCTGCGCGACGTCGAAGTGGGCTTTAACCATGATTCTAACGGGCGTTCCGATCCGACATCCCGTAGCTGGAACCGCGCCTATACGCGCCTGATGGCGCAGAACGGTAACTGGATGGTGGAAGTGAAGCCGTGGTATGTGGTCGGCAGCACGGATGACAACCCGGACATCACCAAATACATGGGCTACTACCAGCTCAAAGTCGGCTACCAGCTAGGTGATGCTGTGCTGAGTGCGAAAGGCCAGTACAACTGGAACACCGGCTACGGCGGTGCGGAAGTGGGCTTAAGCTATCCGGTAAGTAAGCATGTTCGCCTTTATACGCAAGTCTACAGCGGCTACGGCGAGTCGCTTATCGATTATAACTTCAACCAGACCCGCGTCGGCGTGGGCGTGATGCTGAACGATATTCTCTAGGTTGCTCGAATGTTTTTGCGTTAAACGTTGAAGTTTCTCTCTCAGGCGCTGAAAATAGCGCCTGTTTCATTTCAGGCATATGGGGTTAATGTGGCGCAGGCGGAAGTATTGAATCAGGAGTCGCTGGCAAAACAGGTTTTGCATGAAACCTTTGGCTACCAGCAGTTCCGCCCTGGCCAGGAAACCATCATTGAAACGGTGCTGGAAGGCCGTGACTGCCTGGTGGTGATGCCGACCGGCGGCGGTAAATCCCTCTGTTATCAGGTGCCCGCGCTGGTGCTTAACGGCCTGACGGTCGTGGTATCCCCGCTTATTTCGCTAATGAAAGACCAGGTTGACCAACTGCTCGCCAACGGCGTGGCGGCGGCCTGCCTTAACTCGACCCAAACCCGGGAGCAGCAGCAAGAGGTGATGGCCGGGTGTCGCACCGGGCAGATCCGTTTGCTGTATATCGCGCCGGAACGCCTGATGCTGGATAACTTCCTCGACCATCTCGCGCACTGGAATCCGGTCCTGCTGGCGGTGGATGAAGCGCACTGTATTTCCCAGTGGGGACACGATTTCCGCCCGGAATACGCCGCCCTCGGCCAGCTGCGTCAGCGCTTCCCCGAGCTGCCGTTTATGGCGCTTACCGCCACGGCAGATGACACCACCCGTCTGGATATCGTTCGTCTGCTGGGGCTGAACGACCCTTATATTCAGGTCAGCAGCTTCGACCGCCCCAACATCCGCTACATGCTGATGGAAAAATTCAAGCCGCTGGATCAGCTCCTGCGCTACGTCCAGGAGCAGCGCGGCAAGTCCGGCATCATCTACTGCAACAGTCGTGCGAAGGTGGAAGACACCGCCGCGCGGCTGCAAAACCGCGGCTTTAGCGCCGCCGCCTATCACGCCGGGTTAGAGAACCACATCCGCGCCGACGTGCAGGAGAAATTCCAGCGCGATGATCTGCAGATCGTGGTTGCGACGGTGGCGTTCGGGATGGGCATCAACAAGCCGAACGTGCGCTTTGTGGTGCACTTCGACATTCCGCGCAATATCGAATCCTACTATCAGGAAACTGGCCGCGCCGGGCGTGACGGCCTGCCTGCGGAAGCGATGCTGTTTTACGATCCGGCCGATATGGCGTGGCTGCGCCGCTGTCTGGAGGAAAAACCGCAGGGGCAGTTGCAGGATATCGAACGCCACAAGCTCAACGCGATGGGCGCGTTTGCCGAAGCGCAAACCTGCCGTCGTCTGGTGCTGCTCAACTACTTTGGCGAAGGGCGACAGGAGCCGTGCGGTAACTGCGATATCTGCCTGGATCCGCCGAAACAGTACGATGGTCTGATGGACGCACGTAAGGCACTCTCGACCATTTACCGCGTGAACCAGCGCTTCGGGATGGGCTACGTGGTGGAGGTGCTTCGCGGTGCCAACAACCAGCGTATCCGCGACATGGGCCACGACAAGCTGCCTGTCTACGGTATTGGCAAGGACCAGAGCCACGAGCACTGGGTCAGCATTATTCGTCAGCTGATCCACCTCGGCTTTGCCACACAGAACATTGCTCAGCACTCCGCGCTACAGCTGACCGAAGCGGCGCGTCCGGTCCTGCGCGGTGACGTTGAACTGAAGCTCGCCGTGCCGCGCGTGGTCGCCCTCAAGCCGCGGGTGATGCAAAAATCGTACGGCGGCAACTACGACCGCAAGCTGTTCGCCAAACTGCGCAAGCTGCGTAAAGCCATCGCCGATGAAGAGAATATCCCGCCTTACGTGGTGTTCAACGATGCGACCCTGATTGAGATGGCCGAGCAGATGCCGCTCAGCGCCAGCGAAATGCTCAGCGTCAACGGCGTCGGCACGCGCAAGCTGGAGCGCTTCGGTAAAGAGTTTATGGCGCTCATCCGTTCTCACGCCGACGGTGATGATGAGGAGTAGTCAGCCGGGCGAAAAAGTGCCAGGATGATGACTCACTGAATTATTTCCCCGCGAGTTAATTATGTTGATGCTATTTCTCACCGTGGCGTTAGTGCACATTGTTGCGTTGATGAGCCCGGGACCTGACTTTTTCTTCGTGTCACAAACGGCCGTCAGCCGCTCCCGCAAAGAGGCGATGATGGGCGTGCTCGGTATCACCATGGGCGTTATGGTCTGGGCGGCCGTTGCGCTGCTCGGTCTGAACCTGATCCTGGCGAAGATGGCCTGGCTGCATAACATCATTATGGTCGGCGGCGGGCTGTACCTGTGCTGGATGGGCTACCAGATGCTGCGCGGGGCGCTGAAGAAAGAAGAGAAAAAACCGGAAGAGCCAAAGGTAGAGCTGGCAACGGGCGGCCGCAGCTTTGTAAAAGGGCTGCTGACCAACCTGGCGAACCCGAAAGCGATTATCTATTTCGGCTCCGTGTTCTCGCTGTTTGTGGGGGATAGCGTCGGTGCGGGCGCACGCTGGGGCATCTTCCTGCTGATCGTTGTGGAAACCTTTGCCTGGTTTACCATCGTGGCCAGCCTGTTTGCCTTACCGGCGATGCGCCGTGGCTACCAGCGTATCGCGAAGTGGATTGACGGCTTCGCCGGCGCGCTGTTCGCCGGCTTCGGCATTCATCTTATTATTTCTCGCTAAGCATGACGCGCTGACGCAAGCAGCGCGCCAACCAGCATAAACAGCGAACCAAAGACTTTATTCAGGGCCTTCATCTGCTTAGGCCCTTTAATCCACGCCGCAATCCGCTGCGCCAGCGTCGCGTAACCAATCATCACGATGATATCGACAATAATGGTGGTCGCGCCCAGCACCACGTACTGCATTACCTGAGGCTGATGCGGCACGATAAACTGCGGGAACAGCGCGGGAGGAACACAATGCTCTTCGGGTTGGTCAGGTTGACGAACACCGCGCGCTTAAACAGATGACCGCGATTTTGCGTCTGCGCGAGCGTGTTGAGATTGATGGAGCCTGCCGCGCGCCACTGCTGGATGCCGAGCCAAATCAGATACGCCGCCCCGGCCCATTTCAGCACTTCAAAGGCCAGCACGGAGCGGGAGAACAGGGTCCCCAGACCAATCCCGACCAGCACGATATGAATGCCCAGCCCGGTCTGCAAACCGGCAATGGATGCCGCCGCACCGCGATAGCCGTGGTTGATGGAGGTGGTCATGGTGTTAATGGCGCCCGAGCCCGGTGAAAGGCTAAGGATGATGGATGTCAGCAGGTAAGCGAACCACCACTCGAAGGTCATTTGAAACTCCCGAAACGTCTGTTTTTATGCCACAATACGCTATTGTTGAGTCATTTTGTGACCGGTTACGAAAAAACGATATTCCTTGGCTTAGGTGAGTAGAAACCCGATGTTTCAGCAGAAAAAGGACTGGGAAACACGAGAAAACGCATTTGCTGCTTTCTCCATGGGGCCGCTGACCGATTTCTGGCGCCAGCGTGAGGAAGATGCGTTTACGGGCGTCGGGGGCATCCCGGTACGCTTCGTTCGTTTCCGTAATGAAAAAAATGATCGGGTCATCGTGGTCTGCCCGGGGCGTATTGAAAGCTACGTTAAATACGCCGAACTGGCCTACGACCTGGTCCATATGGGGTTCGATGTGCTGATCATCGACCATCGAGGACAGGGGCTGTCCGGGCGCATGCTTCCGGACACGCACCGTGGGCACGTCGATCGCTTCAGCGATTACGTCGACGATTTTGCCGCGTTCTGGCAGCAGGAAGTTCAGCCCGGTCCCTGGCGTAAGCGATACATCCTTGCGCACTCCATGGGGGGCGCGATATCGACGCTGTTTTTGCAGCGTTATGAACACCAGTGCGATGCCATTGCGCTGACCGCGCCGATGTACGGTATCGTCATACGATTCCCCGACTGGATGGTGCGCCATCTTCTCGACTGGGCTGAGGGCCATCAGCGCATTCGTGAAGGCTATGCCATCGGAACCGGACGCTGGCGCGCGCTGCCGTTCGCCATCAACGTCTTAACCCACAGTCGGCAGCGTTATCGCCGTAACCTGCGCTTTTATGCCGATGAACCACGCTTACGCGTCGGCGGCCCGACCTGGCACTGGGTGCGGGAAGGTATTCTGGCCGGTGAGCAGGTGCTGGCAGGCGTGGGCGATGATGACACGCCGACGCTTCTGATCCAGGCGGAAGAAGAGCGTGTGGTGGATAACCGCATGCATGACCGCTATTGTGAACTGCGCGCCGCCGCCGGTCACCCCTGCGAAGGGGGAAAACCGCTGGTCATCAACGGCGCGTACCATGAGATCCTTTTCGAAAAGGACGCTATGCGCTCAGTCGCGCTCAACGCCATTGTTGAATTTTTCAACAGGCATAATTGATTATCGTTTTCCACCAGAGGTTGAAATCCCTATGTACCAGGTTGTTGCATCTGATTTAGATGGCACGCTGCTTTCCCCTGACCACACCCTGTCGCCTTACGCGAAAGAGACCCTAAAGCTGCTGACGGCACGGGGCGTGAACTTTGTGTTTGCCACTGGCCGCCACCACGTCGACGTGGGGCAGATCCGCGATAATCTTGAGATCAAATCGTACATGATCACCTCCAACGGTGCGCGCGTGCATGATACCGACGGCAACCTGATCTTCACCCACAACCTGGATCGCGATATTGCCGCCGATCTGTTCGGCGTGGTGCACAACAATCCGGCTATCGTCACGAACGTTTACCGTGACGACGACTGGTTCATGAACCGCCACCGTCCGGATGAAATGCGTTTCTTCAAAGAAGCGGTATTTAACTACTCCCTGTACGAGCCGGGCCTTCTTGAGCCAGAGGGGATCAGTAAGGTGTTCTTCACCTGCGACAGCCACGAAGAACTGCTCCCGCTGGAACAGGCGATCAACGCCCGCTGGGGCGATCGCGTTAACGTCAGCTTCTCAACGCTCACCTGTCTGGAAGTAATGGCGGGAGGTGTCTCCAAAGGCCATGCCCTGGAAGCGGTCGCGAAACGTCTGGGCTTCGAGCTGAAAGACTGTATCGCCTTTGGTGACGGCATGAACGATGCCGAAATGCTGTCGATGGCGGGCAAGGGCTGCATCATGCAGAACGCGCATCAGCGTCTGAAAGATCTGCACCCGGAGCTGGAGGTGATTGGTTCTAACGCTGACAACGCGGTACCGAAATACCTGCGCAAGCTGTTCCTTGAATAATCTTCATTTGATTATTTATTGCTCAGATGTCAACTAAAGAGTTCGCTACAATGCCTGTCCTTCTTTCTGAGAGACAAGCATTGTGGCGCTACTCATTATCACCACTATCCTGTGGGCCTTCTCCTTTAGCCTGATTGGCGAATACCTTGCCGGTTCAGTCGACAGCTACTTCTCGGTGCTGATGCGCGTAGGGCTGGCGGCGCTGGTATTCCTGCCGTTTCTGCGCACGCGCGGACAGTCGCTGAAAACGATTGTGCTGTATATGCTGGTGGGGGCGATGCAGCTCGGCATCATGTACCTGTTCAGCTTCCGGGCTTACGTCTATCTGTCTGTCTCGGAATTCCTGCTCTTTACCGTGCTGACGCCGCTCTACATCACGCTGATTTACGATCTGCTGAGTAAACGCCGTCTGCGCTGGGGATACCTGCTGAGCGCGGCGCTGGCGGTGATCGGCGCGGCGATTATTCGCTACGACAAAGTGAGCGATCACTTCTGGACCGGGCTGATGTTCGTCCAGCTCGCCAATATCAGTTTCGCCATCGGCATGGTGGGCTACAAACGACTGATGGAAACCCGTCCGATGCCGCAACATAACGCGTTCGCGTGGTTTTACATGGGGGCCGCGATGGTCGCGGTGGCGGCGTGGTTTATGCTCGGTAACCCACAAAAGCTGCCGACTACCCCCGTACAGTGGGGCGTGCTGATCTGGCTGGGCGTCGTGGCTTCCGGGTTGGGGTACTTCATGTGGAATTACGGAGCGACGCAAGTCGACGCCGGTACGCTGGGGATCATGAACAACGTGCATGTCCCGGCTGGGTTGTTGGTCAACCTTGCCATCTGGCAGCAACAGCCGCACTGGCCGAGCTTCCTTATTGGGGGAGCGGTGATCCTGGCTTCGCTGTGGGTCCATCGCCGCTGGGTCGCTCCGCGCTCCGCACAAACGGAAGATGGTCGCACGCGTGGTTCCGCGCTGAGCGAATAAACGCCTCCGTAATCGGCTGACGCTGCTCGCCATCGCGCACGGCGGCGTACAGCCGGCTCCACAGTCCTTCACCCAGGGTTTTGGTCACCACCAGACCCTGGCGCTCAAAGCTCTCTACCACCCAGTGCGGCAGCGCCGCGATACCCATTCTGGCCGCCACCATCTGAATCAACAGCAGGGTGTTATCCACGCTTTTCAGCTGCGGACTGATGCCCGCGGGCTGCAGGAAGTGTCGCCAGATATCCAGACGACTGCGCTGAACCGGGTAAATCAGCAGCGTTTCCGTCGCCAGGTCTTCCGGCGTGATGCGCGTTTTGGCCGCCAGCGGATGGTCAGGTGCCAGCACCAGACGCACCTCATAATCAAACATCGGCGAATAGTGCAGGCCGCTGCGCGGCAGAATATCGGACGTCATCACCAGATCCAGCTCGCCCTGCTGCAGCGAGGGCTGCGGGTCGAACGTCACGCCGGATTTAAAGTCCATCTCCACCTGCGGCCATTTCTGGCGGAAGTTCTCAAGCGCGGGGGTCAGCCACTGAATACAGCTATGGCACTCAATGGCGATACGCAGCGTGGTCTGCTGCGGTTCGTTGCACGCCTGGAGCGCGCTGGCGATCTGCGGCAGGACCTGATTCGCCAGCTGCAACAGGATCTCGCCCTGGGGCGTAAAGCGCAGCGGCTGGCTCTTGCGCACAAAAAGACGGAAGCCGAGGCGTTGTTCCAGATCGCTGAACTGGTGAGAAAGGGCGGACTGGGTCTGGTGCAGCGTGGCCGCCGCCGCCGCGAGCGAGCCGCAGTTCCGCAACGCTTGTAGCGTTTTCAGGTGTTTTATCTCGATCATGAAAGTCCTTCACTTCGCCATGAACATTTTGCGCTTGAGGAATATACAGTACCTGCCAATTATAGATGTGTAAACATCTGGACGTCTAAATAACGAATTTCACAAGGGGCACACCATGACAATCCGCAATCACACACTCGGTTTCCCTCGCATTGGCCTGCGTCGCGAGCTGAAAAAAGCGCAAGAAAGCTACTGGGCGGGTAACGCCACCCGTGAAGAACTGCTGGCGGTGGGACGCGAGCTGCGTGCCCGTCACTGGGATCAGCAAAAACAGGCGGGGATTGACCTGCTGCCGGTGGGCGATTTCGCCTGGTACGACCATGTTCTGACGACCAGCCTGCTGCTTGGCAACGTGCCGGCTCGTCATCAGAACAAAGATGGATCGGTAGATATCGATACTCTGTTCCGCATCGGCCGTGGCCGTGCGCCAACGGGTGAGCCAGCGGCAGCGGCGGAAATGACTAAATGGTTTAACACTAACTATCACTATATGGTGCCGGAGTTCGTAAAAGGTCAGCAGTTCAGGCTGACCTGGACGCAGCTTCTGGATGAAGTGGACGAAGCGCTGGCGCTGGGCCACCAGGTGAAACCCGTGCTGCTTGGGCCGGTCACGTACCTGTGGCTGGGCAAAGTAAAAGGCGAGCCGTTTGACCGGCTCAGCCTGCTGAAGGATATTCTGCCGGTCTATAAACAGGTGCTGATTGAGCTGGGCAAGCGCGGCATTCAGTGGGTACAAATCGACGAGCCGGCGCTGGTGCTCGAACTGCCCAAGGTTTGGCTCGATGCCTTCAAACCGGCGTATGACGCGCTGGCGGGGCAGGTGAAGCTGCTGCTGACCACCTATTTTGAGGGCGTCACGCCGAACCTGAACACCATTACCGCGCTGCCGGTTCAGGGCCTGCACGTTGACCTGGTTCACGGCAAAGACGATGTCGCGGAACTGCACAAGCGACTGCCCGCAGACTGGCTGCTCTCCGCGGGTCTGGTTAACGGTCGTAACGTCTGGCGCGCCGATCTGACCGAGAAATACGCGCAGATTAAGGACATCGTCGGCAAACGTGAGCTGTGGGTGGCCTCGTCCTGCTCCCTGCTGCACAGCCCGATCGATTTGAGCGTGGAAACCCGTCTTGATGCTGAGGTGAAAAGCTGGTTTGCCTTCGCCCTGCAAAAATGTGAAGAGCTGACGTTGCTGCGCGATGCGCTGAACAGCGGCGACACGGCGGCGATCAGCGCATGGAGCGCGCCGATCCAGGCACGTCGTCACTCGGCGCGCGTGCATAACCCGGCGGTGGAAAAACGCCTGGCGGCCATCACCGTCCAGGACAGCCAGCGTCAGAGCCCATATGAGGTACGCGCCGAAGCGCAGCGTGCCCGCTTCAACCTGCCTGTGTGGCCGACCACCACCATCGGTTCCTTCCCACAAACCACCGAAATCCGTGGCCTGCGTCTGGACTTCAAAAAGGGCAACCTGGATGCGAATCACTACCGCACCGGTATCGCCGAACACATCAAGCAGGCGATTATCGAGCAGGAGCGGCTGGGGCTGGACGTGCTGGTGCACGGTGAGGCCGAGCGTAACGACATGGTGGAGTACTTCGGTGAGCATCTCGACGGCTTTGTGTTTACCCAGAATGGCTGGGTGCAGAGCTACGGCTCCCGCTGCGTGAAGCCGCCGGTGGTGATCGGCGACGTCAGCCGTCCGGAAGCGATCACCGTGGAGTGGGCGAAATATGCGCAGTCCCTGACCGACAAGCCGGTGAAAGGCATGCTCACCGGTCCGGTGACCATTCTTTGCTGGTCCTTCCCGCGCGAAGACGTCACCCGTGAAACCATCGCGAAGCAAATCGCGCTGGCGCTGCGTGATGAAGTGGCAGATCTGGAAGCTGCAGGCATAGGCATCATCCAGATTGACGAACCTGCCCTGCGCGAAGGTCTGCCGCTGCGCCGCAGCGACTGGGATGCCTACCTGAAGTGGGGCGTGGAGGCGTTCCGCATTAACGCCGCGGTGGCGAAGGACGACACGCAGATCCACACCCACATGTGTTACTGCGAATTTAACGACATCATGGATTCGATTGCTGCGCTGGACGCTGACGTGATCACCATTGAGACGTCGCGCTCAGACATGGAGCTGCTGGAGTCGTTCGAAGAGTTCGAGTACCCGAACGAAATCGGCCCGGGCGTGTATGACATTCACTCCCCGAACGTGCCGAGCGTGGAGTGGATTGAAGCCCTGCTGAAAAAAGCGGCCCAGCGCATTCCCGCTGAGCGCCTGTGGGTGAATCCGGACTGCGGCCTGAAAACCCGCGGCTGGCCGGAAACCCGCGCCGCGCTGGCGAACATGGTGAAGGCAGCACAGAATTTGCGTCAGGCATAATTGTGACGCGCGATGGCCGGGCGTCTGCCCGGCCTGGAATGCGCATGCTTAGCGCAGATCTGCGCCGTTGCTGGCAATCACCTTTTGGTACCACCAGAAGGAGTCTTTTTTCAGCCGTTTCAACGTACCGTTGCCTTCATCGTCCTGATCGACATAGATAAAACCGTAGCGTTTGGACATCTGCGAGGTGCCCGCACTAATGATGTCGATACAGCCCCACGTGGTGAACCCCATCACCTCCACGCCTTCATTAATCGCGGCCCGCGTTTGTGCGAAGTGCGCGCGGAAATAGTCGATTCGATAGCTATCGTGGATCTTGCCGTTTTCGACCACATCCTTCGCGCCCAGACCGTTTTCAACGATAAACAGCGGCTTCCGGTAACGGTCATACAGCTCCAGCAGCGAGATTTTCAACCCAAGCGGATCAATCTGCCATCCCCATTCGGACGCAGGCAGATACGGGTTTTTCACACCGAGAACGGTATTCCCGGGAATGCGTTCGGCGTCAGGCTGAGTGGATTCGGTCATCGACATGTAATAGCTGAAGGAGACGAAATCGACAGTATGCGCCTTTAAAATACGCCGATCGTCAGGGTGCATTTCAATATGGATATTTCGTCGTTCCAGATCGCGCAGGATCAGCGGCGGATAGTCGCCAAATACCTGCACGTCGGCATAAAAATAGTTTTCCAGGTTTTTCTTCAGCGTGGCTTCAACGTCTTCCGGACGGCAGCTGTGCGGATAGGTCGTCAGTTTGGTCAGCATGCACCCGACCTGGCTGCCCGGAATTTTGGCGTGGCAGTCGCGCGTAACCAGTGCAGACGCGACAAACTGATGGTGCAGACCCTGATAGATATCCTGTTTCGCGTTGCCCGGTGCGCTTCTCTCTTCGCGAATGCCCGCGGTCGTAAAGGGATGGCGGTGAATACTGTCTATTTCATTGAAGGTTAGCCAGTAACGCACCAGCTCTTTGTAGCGGTCGAAACAAACATTGCTGAAGCGAACGAAAGCATCGACCACATTGCGGTGCACCCAGCCGTTATATTTTTCGCTCAGCGTCAGCGGCATTTCGTAGTGGGAAAGGGTGACCAGCGGCTCGATGTTATGACGACGCAGCTCGCGAAACAGTTCTTCATAAAACTGCAGCCCGGCCTCGTTTGGCTCGGCGTCCTCTCCGGTCGGGAAAATACGTGACCAGGCAATGGATACGCGCAGCACCTTAAAACCCATCTCAGCAAACAGCGCGATGTCGTCTTTATAGTGGTGATAAAAATCGATGCCGCGGCGTTTCGGGTACAGCGCATCATTTTTACCTTCAAACGCGTCGCGAATATTCTCGTCCGTCAGGGCCATGTGGCCGCTGTAATCTTTCACGGAGAGGTTGGGTTTCCAGGCGACAGCGTCGGCAACGGACGGCCCTTTACCGTCCACGTTCCATGCGCCTTCGGCCTGGTTGGCGGCAATCGCGCCGCCCCATAAAAAACCGTGTGGAAACGCGAGGGAATTGTCCATAACACGCACTCCTTATGCGTCATGATGATGGGAAAGGCTTACCCTTTTTTACCACCGTACTGACGGAACCACGTAAGCATCCGCTGCCATCCATCTTTAGCCGATTCAGCGTGATAGCTCGGACGATAGTCGGCGTTAAACGCATGCCCGGCATCCGGGTATACCACGATCTCCGCCTTCGCATTTGCCGCGCGGAGCGCATGGCGCATGGTTTCTACCGAATCCAGCGAAATACCGGTGTCCTGACCGCCGTAAAGCCCTAACACGGGGGCATTTAACTCGGTGGCGATATCAACCGGATGTTTTGGTGAATTCAGCGTTTTTTCACCCACCAGTTTGCCGTACCAGGCGACAGCGGCTTTGAGCTGCGGGTTATGCGCGGCATACAGCCAGCTAATGCGTCCGCCCCAGCAGAAACCGGTGACCAGCAAACGATGGGGATCGCCCCCGTTGCGCGCCGCCCAGCTGGCGACGTGGTCGAGGTCGGCCAGAACCTGCGCATCCGGGACTTTGCTGACCAGGTTGCTGAGCAAGGTGGGAATATCGCTGTAGTCGTTCGGATCGCCCTGACGGAAGTAGAGCTCTGGCGCAACGGCCAGATAGCCTTCCAGAGCCAGCCGGCGGCAGAGGTCGCGAATGTGTTCGTGAACACCGAAAATTTCCTGAACCACGATCACGATGGGCAGCGGGCCGTCTGCCGATTTTGGTCGTGCGTGGTAAGCAGGCATGTTTTCTCCCTGCGTGGGAATAGAGGTCTCACCCGCGGTGATGGCATCTTCAGACGTTGAGACGATGGTTGAGGCATGCGGGGCCGCAGCAGGTGCAAAACCGGTTTTTTCAGTCATGGCATTCTCCGTACCAATCAGTTAGCGCAAAGGTAAATATAGACACCAGGTTAACAACTCACAGTGCCTTAAACGGTCTATCTTTTGTGCAGCACCTGACGATATAACTTGTTAATGTGATGTAAATCACTTTTTGATGGAAATTCGATGCAATCATTTTCATTCATGG
This sequence comes from Enterobacter sp. JBIWA003, assembly GCF_019968825.1. NCBI lineage: Bacteria > Pseudomonadati > Pseudomonadota > Gammaproteobacteria > Enterobacterales > Enterobacteriaceae > Enterobacter > Enterobacter sp. JBIWA003. The sequence continues at coordinate 4,805,165 of NZ_CP074170.1, read as the reverse complement.
TGAGATGCGTCACGAAATTATGCTTACTGCTTCTGTAAAGTACCGTTTTACTTCTTCTGACTAACCGACCCACAGAGGAGTCACCTATGTCTAAGTCTGATGTTTTTCATCTCGGCCTCACTAAAAACGATTTACAAGGGGCTACGCTCGCTATCGTCCCTGGCGATCCGGAGCGTGTGGAAAAGATCGCCGCGCTGATGGATAAGCCGGTTAAGCTGGCAGCCCATCGTGAATTCACCACCTGGCGCGCAGAGCTGGATGGTAAAGCCGTGATCGTGTGTTCTACCGGTATCGGTGGCCCGTCTACTTCGATTGCTGTTGAAGAGCTGGCACAGCTGGGCATTCGTACTTTCCTGCGTATCGGTACCACTGGCGCTATTCAGCCGCATATCAACGTCGGCGATGTGCTGGTGACGACCGCGTCCGTGCGTCTGGATGGCGCAAGCCTCCACTTTGCACCGATGGAGTTCCCGGCGGTGGCTGATTTCGAGTGCACCACCGCGCTGGTTGAAGCCGCGAAATCCGTGGGCGCCACCACCCACGTGGGCGTGACCGCTTCGTCCGATACCTTCTATCCAGGTCAGGAGCGTTACGACACCTTCTCTGGCCGCGTGGTAAGCCGCTTCAAAGGCTCCATGGAAGAGTGGCAGTCGATGGGCGTGATGAACTACGAAATGGAATCCGCCACGCTGCTGACCATGTGCGCAAGCCAGGGTCTGCGTGCCGGTATGGTGGCGGGCGTTATCGTCAACCGTACCCAGCAGGAGATCCCGAACGCCGAAACCATGAAGCAGACCGAAAGTCATGCGGTGAAAATCGTGGTGGAAGCGGCGCGTCGCCTGATCTAGTCCTCTCCCTTCGAAATTAAAGGCCGACACGTTCGGCCTTTATTTTTTGCGTAGCGCCTCGCAGGAAAACCCTTTCAAACTGGACGTTTATACAGCACAATTCTATTTTGTGCGGGTAATACGTTGATGCAGGGGGCATTGTGGATATCTCAATCCTGATTTATGCGGTGATTGCGCTGGCGGGCGTGGCGATAGGCTGGCTGATGTCCAGCTATCAGCATGCGCAGCAGAAGGCCGATCAGCTGGCTGAACGCGAAGAGATCGTCGCCGATTTAAGCGCGGCCAGGCAGCAGCTTGCCCTGAGTGAACACTGGCGCGACGAGTGTGAACTGCTCAACAACGAGCTGCGCAATCTCCGCGATATCAACACCTCGCTGGAGGCCGATCTCCGTGAAGTGACCACCCGCCTGGAATCCACTCAGCTGCATGCGGAAGATAAAATCCGCCAGATGATCAACAGCGAGCAGCGCCTCAGCGAACAGTTTGAAAACCTCGCGAACCGCATTTTTGAGCACAGCAACCGCCGCGTTGACGAGCAGAACCGCCAGAGCCTGAACAGCCTGCTGACGCCCCTGCGTGAACAGCTGGACGGCTTCCGCCGTCAGGTACAGGACAGCTTTGGTCAGGAAGCCCGCGAGCGGCATACCCTGGCGCATGAAATTCGCAATCTCCAGCAGCTGAATGCCCAGATGGCGCAGGAGGCGGTCAACCTCACCCGTGCGCTGAAAGGGGATAACAAAACCCAGGGCAACTGGGGAGAAGTGGTGCTGACCCGCGTCCTGGAAGCTTCAGGCCTTCGGGAAGGGTACGAATACGAAACGCAGGTGAGTATTGAAAATGATGCCCGCTCGCGAATGCAGCCGGATGTGATCGTGCGGCTGCCCCAGGGTAAAGATGTGGTGATTGACGCCAAGATGACTTTGGTGGCGTATGAGCGTTACTTCAATGCGGAGGACGACTACACCCGTGAATCGGCGCTGCAGGAGCACATTGCCTCCGTACGCAATCATATTCGCCTGCTTGGCAGAAAAGACTATCAGCAGCTGCCTGGCCTGCGATCGCTAGACTATGTACTGATGTTTATCCCGGTAGAGCCCGCGTTTCTGCTGGCACTCGACAGGCAGCCTGAACTCATCACCGAAGCGCTCAAAAATAACATTATGCTGGTCAGCCCCACCACGCTGCTGGTGGCCTTACGCACCATTGCGAACCTGTGGCGCTATGAGCACCAGAGCCGCAACGCGCAGCAGATTGCTGACCGCGCCAGCAAGCTGTACGACAAAATGCGCCTCTTCGTGGACGACATGTCCTCCGTCGGGCAGAGCCTGGACCGTGCGCAGGATAACTACCGTCAGGCGATGAAAAAACTCGCCTCGGGACGTGGCAATCTGCTGGCGCAGGCCGAATCATTCCGCAGCCTGGGGGTAGAGGTTAAACGCGAGATTAATCCGGAATTGGTGGAACAGGCCACCGCCCAGGACGACGAGTTTCGCCTGCGTGAAGGGGCGGACGAACAAAAGACAAACAGTGAAGACAACACGTTAGCGGTGGATTTATCACCAGACGAGACTCCGGCGCGTTTCTTTCGCGGTGGTTGAAACGTAGGGCAAACGCGCCCAATCTGTTACACTTCACGAACATTTTACTGATAAGCAGGCTCTAAGATGGCTGACGATTCACAAGACACAACGCACTTTGGCTTTCAGACTGTCGCCAAAGCGCAGAAAGCTGACATGGTGGCCCACGTATTTCATTCCGTGGCGGCGAAGTACGATGTGATGAATGACCTGATGTCGTTCGGCATTCATCGCTTGTGGAAGCGCTTCACCATTGACTGTAGCGGCGTGCGTCGCGGACAAACGGTGCTGGATTTAGCCGGTGGTACGGGCGATTTAACCGCGAAATTCTCTCGTCTGGTGGGCGAAACCGGGCGCGTTGTCCTCGCCGATATTAATGACTCCATGCTGAAAATGGGCCGCGAAAAGCTGCGTAACATCGGCGTGGTGGGGAATGTGGAATATGTGCAGGCAAATGCCGAAGCGCTGCCGTTCCCGGACAATACCTTTGACTGCATCACGATCTCCTTCGGTCTGCGTAACGTGACCGACAAAGAAAAAGCGCTGCGCTCCATATATCGCGTGCTGAAGCCGGGTGGACGCCTGCTGGTGCTCGAATTCTCCAAACCGATTATTGAGCCGCTGAGCAAAGCTTACGACGCCTATTCCTTCCACGTTCTGCCACGCATCGGTGAGCTGGTGGCCAACGACGCGGAAAGCTACCGCTATCTGGCGGAATCTATCCGTATGCACCCGGATCAGGACACATTAAAAGCCATGATGCAGGATGCAGAATTTGAGAACGTTGAATATTTCAACCTGACGGCGGGTGTCGTCGCGCTGCATCGCGGTTACAAGTTCTGAGTGGAGGTGTCCCGTGCCCTTTAAACCCTTAGTCACCGCAGGTATCGAAAACGTACTGAATGCTTTTCTCTATCGTGCTCCGGCGCTTAAAGCCGCGCGTCAGCGGCTAAACGGGAAGGTATTACGTATTGTTTTAAAAGAGTTCTCGACGCCGCTTGTGCTGGTCTTCAGCGAACGCCAGCTTGACGTTCTGGGGGCGTGGGAAGGTGACGCCGACTGCTCGGTCATCACGCACATGAGCGTGCTGCCAAAACTGCGCGATCGCCAGCAATTAACGGCGCTTATCCGCAGTGGTGAGCTGGAAGTGGAAGGCGACATTCAGGTCGTGCAGAACTTCGTTGCGCTCACCGATCTGGCGGAGTTCGACCCGGCAGAACTGCTCGCGCCCTTTATCGGCGACATTGCCGCTGAAGGTATCGGGAAAGTCCTTCAGGGTGGCACCTCCTTTGCGCGTAAAAGCCTGCAACGTCAGCAACGCTATGCGGCGGAAGTGCTGACGGAGGAGTGGCGAATGGCGCCCGGGCCATTGGAAGTGGCATGGTTTGCGGAAGAGACCGCTGCTGTTGAACGTGCGGTCGATGCCTTAACCAAACGGCTGGAAAAACTGGAGGGCAAATGACGCCTGGTGAAATTCGGCGCCTCTATTTTATTATTCGCACCTTTTTGAGCTACGGGCTCGACGAGCTTATCCCCAAAATGCGTATCACGCTGCCGCTTCGTATCTGGCGGCGGATGCTCTTCTGGATGCCCAATCGCCATAAAGGTCAGCCGCTGGGTGAGCGCCTGCGCCTCGCATTGCAGGAGCTCGGTCCGGTATGGATTAAGTTCGGGCAAATGCTCTCGACCCGCCGCGATCTCTTCCCGCCGCTGATTGCTGATGAGCTCGCGATGCTGCAGGACCGCGTCGCACCGTTTGACGGTGCGCGCGCGAAAAAGCAAATTGAAGAGGCGATGGGCAACATTCCCATTGAGACCTGGTTTGACGATTTCGATATTCAGCCACTGGCATCGGCCTCTATCGCTCAGGTACACACCGCGCGCCTGAAAGAAAATGGCAAGGAAGTGGTTATTAAGGTCATTCGTCCGGACATCCTGCCCATCATCAAAGCAGACATGAAGCTGATTTATCGTCTGGCGCGCTGGGTGCCGCGTCTGCTTCCGGACGGACGTCGTTTGCGTCCAATGGAAGTGGTGCGGGAATATGAAAAAACGCTGATTGATGAGCTTAACCTGCTGCGTGAATCGGCAAACGCCATTCAGCTGCGTCGCAACTTTGAAAACAGCCCGATGCTCTATGTCCCTGAAGTCTATTCTGACTACTGCAGCCAGAACATGATGGTGATGGAGCGTATCTACGGTATTCCGGTTTCGGATGTGGTGGCCCTGGAGAAGCAGGGAACGAACATGAAGCTGTTGGCCGAGCGTGGCGTGCAGGTCTTCTTCACCCAGGTGTTCCGCGACAGCTTTTTCCATGCGGACATGCACCCGGGCAATATCTTCGTAAGCTACGAGCATCCTGAGGATCCGAAGTATATCGGTATCGACTGCGGGATTGTGGGGTCGCTGAATAAAGAAGATAAACGCTATCTGGCCGAGAATTTCATCGCGTTCTTCAACCGCGACTACCGTAAGGTGGCCGAGCTGCACGTCGATTCCGGCTGGGTACCGCCGGACACCAACGTCGAAGAGTTCGAGTTTGCGATCCGGACCGTTTGCGAACCGATTTTTGAAAAACCGCTGGCGGAAATCTCCTTCGGACATGTGCTGTTGAACCTGTTCAACACGGCACGCCGATTTAATATGGAAGTTCAGCCACAGCTAGTTTTACTTCAGAAAACATTACTTTACGTTGAGGGTGTAGGCCGACAGCTCTATCCTCAGTTAGACTTGTGGAAGACCGCGAAACCTTTCCTTGAATCCTGGATTAAGGATCAGGTGGGTATTCCGGCGCTGGTGCGCTCGCTGAAAGAGAAAGGCCCGTTCTGGATAGAAAAAATGCCTGAAATTCCTGAACTGGTTTATGACAGTTTGCGTCAGAGCAAGAACCTTCAGCACAGCATGGATAAAATCGCTCGCGAACTTCAGTCCAGCCGTGTTCGTCAGGGGCAGTCACGCTATCTCTTTGGGATTGGCGCAACGCTGCTGCTGAGCGGTACGCTGCTGCTAATCAACCGCCCGGAGTGGCAGATGATGCCCGCCTGGCTGATGGCCGCCGGGGTGGTTGTCTGGCTTGCCGGATGGCGAAAAACGCGCTGAGTTTGCGTCGCTATCGACGGGTCGCATACGTATAATGCGACCTGACTCATTAATCATCTATCCCTGAGGAACGTGTATGGGTGGTATCAGTATCTGGCAATTGTTGATCATTGCCGTCATCGTCGTGCTGTTGTTTGGCACCAAAAAGCTCGGTTCTATTGGTTCCGATCTGGGCGCGTCTATCAAAGGCTTCAAGAAAGCGATGAGCGATGATGAGAGCAAGCAGGATAAAACCAGCCAGGACGCTGACTTTACTGCTAAATCCATCTCCGACAAGCAAGAAGAAGCCAAAAAGGAAGACGCTAAACGCCACGATAAAGAGCAGGTGTAAGTCGTGTTCGACATTGGTTTTAGTGAGCTCCTGCTGGTCTTTGTGATTGGCCTCATCGTGCTGGGGCCTCAGCGTCTGCCGGTGGCGGTGAAAACCGTTGCGGGCTGGGTTCGTGCGCTGAGATCGCTGGCATCGACCGTTCAGAATGAACTGGCTCAGGAGCTTAAGCTGCAGGAATTTCAGGAAAGCCTGAAAAAGGTTGAGAAGGCGAGCATGGATAACCTGACGCCGGAATTGAAAGCGTCAATGGATGAGCTGCGCGAAGCGGCGGAATCCATGAAGCGCTCCTACAGCATTAACGATCCTGAAAAAGCGAGCGATGAAGCGAACACCATCCATAACCCGGTGGTGAAGGGCAGCGAAGAGCAGCGTGAGGGCGTAACGCCTGCCAGCGCTGAACATCAGGCTGCTGCGCCTGAACAGACGCCGCAGGAAACCGAAGTGAAAAAGCAGGTGCAGCCGGAAAAGCCCGTGGTTAATGCTGCCGAGGCAAAACCCGCCGCGCCCGTTTCCGAATCATCCCCCTCGTCGAGTGATAAAGCGTAAACATGGCTGTAGATGATACTCAACCGCTGATTACGCACCTCATAGAGCTGCGTAAGCGCCTGTTAAACTGCATTATTGCGGTTCTCGTTATTTTTCTATGCCTGGTCTATTTCGCCAACGATATCTACCAGGTGGTTTCTGCGCCGCTGATCAAGCAGATGCCGCTGGGCGCAACGATGATTGCAACAGACGTTGCTTCCCCGTTCTTTACCCCCATCAAGCTGACCTTTTGGGTGTCGTTGATTGCCTCTGCGCCCGTGATTCTGTACCAGGTGTGGGCCTTTGTGGCGCCAGCACTGTATAAGCACGAACGCAAGCTGGTCATCCCGCTGCTGGTGTCCAGTTCGCTGCTGTTCTATATCGGCATGGCGTTTGCCTATTTCGTTGTCTTCCCGCTGGCCTTCGGCTTCCTGACGCATACCGCGCCGGAAGGCGTCCAGGTGTCGACAGATATCGCCAGCTACCTCAGCTTTGTGATGGCGCTGTTTATGGCGTTCGGCGTGGCCTTTGAAGTACCGGTGGCCATTGTGCTGCTCTGCTGGGTAGGAGTCACCACGCCGGATGACCTGCGTAAGAAGCGTCCGTATATCCTGGTCGGCGCATTTGTGGTCGGCATGCTGCTGACACCGCCGGATGTGTTCTCCCAGACGCTGCTGGCCATACCGATGTACTGCCTGTTTGAGGTCGGCGTCTTCTTCTCACGGTTCTACGTGGGTAAAGGGCGTCGGTCGGATGACGAAGACGCGACGTCCGACAAGACCACTGAAGAGTAAAACCAGCCGCCCGTCAGGGCGGTTGTTATATGGGGATTCGCATGTTTGATATCGGACTTAACCTGACCAGCTCGCAGTTTGCGAAAGATCGCGATGAGGTGGTTGCGCGCGCGTTTGCCGCCGGGGTGAAAGGACTGCTGCTGACGGGCACCAACCTGCATGAGAGCGAGCAGGCGCAGCAGCTGGCGCAACGCTACGAACGCTGTTGGTCTACCGCGGGCGTACACCCACATGACAGCAGCCAGTGGACCCCGGAAAGCGGTGAAACCCTGCGCAGGCTGGCGAAGACACCGGAAGTGGTGGCGATTGGCGAATGCGGTCTCGATTTCAACCGTAACTTTTCCACGCCAGAAGAGCAGGAAAAGGCATTCACTGCCCAGCTTGCGCTGGCGGCAGAGCTTGAAATGCCCGTATTTATGCACTGTCGCGACGCACATGAGCGTTTCCTGACTCTGTTGGATCCGTGGCTCGAGAAACTCCCCGGCGCAGTGCTGCACTGTTTTACCGGCTCACGGCAGGAGGCGCTGGAGTGCCTGGAGCGCGGGCTTTATCTGGGGATTACCGGCTGGGTTTGCGATGAGCGCCGCGGGCTTGAGCTTAGGGAACTGTTGCCAGCGATCCCGGCTGACCGGTTGCTCCTTGAAACGGATGCGCCTTATCTGCTGCCGCGCGATATGAAACCCAAACCGGCATCGCGACGCAATGAGCCCGCTTATCTGGGGCACATTGTTGAGCGCGTCGCGACGTGGCGCGGAGACGATCCGCACTGGCTTTCCGCACAGACGGATGACAACGTGCGTAAGCTGTTCGGGATAAACGTTTAAAGTTTACGGAAGTCTGTGTTTTTAACGCTCTGCAGCACCTGCTTGTTCAGCAGATTAAGCAACAGCATGGAGCGCGCTTCCCCGTCCGGCTCGGCAAAAATCGCCTGCAGGCCTTCGAAAGCCCCTTCAGTAATCACGACGCTATCGCCCGTGTAGGGCGTTTCCGGGTCGGTAAGGCCTTCGGGCTGCTGATAAATCGACAGCTGGTGGATCACCGATGAGGGAACCGTCGCAGGGTGAGCGCCAAAGCGAACAAAATGGCTGACGCCGCGCGTGGCGCTGATGGTGGTGGTGTGGATCACCTCAGGGTCGAACTCCACGAACAGGTAGTTCGGGAACAACGGCTCGCTCACGGTTGTGCGCTTCCCGCGCTGCATTTTTTCAAGCGTGATCACGGGCGTCAGGCAATTGACAGACTGACGTTCAAGATGTTCCTGCGCGCGCTGAAGTTGCCCGCGTTTGCAATACAGTAAATACCAGGCCTGCATAATCACTCTTTCCCTTAGTTCGGGGCGCAAGCATATCAAAACCCTGGCGGGATCGCTAAGTTGATTATAATGGGCGAAAATGGGACAGAACGCATAACTTCACGCTAATTTAACAAAATTACAGCATCAAGCAGGCTTACGCCGTATAATGAAGCGCTTAAAGAGAGGCCATGATTAACTGCATGAAATACCACGATCTCCGCGACTTCCTGACGCTGCTGGAAAAGCAGGGTGAACTCAAACGTATTACACTTCCTGTTGATCCTTATCTGGAGATGACAGAAATTGCTGACCGCACCCTGCGTGCCGGTGGCCCCGCGTTACTGTTTGAAAATCCTAAAGGGTACGCCATGCCGGTGCTGTGCAACCTGTTTGGTACACCGCGTCGCGTCGCACTGGGGATGGGGCAGGAAGACGTCACGGCCCTGCGCGAAGTCGGTAAGCTGCTGGCCTTCCTGAAAGAGCCGGAGCCGCCGAAAGGCTTCCGCGATCTGTTCGACAAGCTGCCGCAGTTTAAGCAGGTGCTGAACATGCCCACTAAACGCCTGCGCGGCGCGCCGTGCCAGCAGAAGGTGCTGGAAGGCGATGCGGTTGATTTGACTAAAATCCCTATCATGCAGTGCTGGCCGGAAGATGCCGCGCCGCTGATCACCTGGGGACTGACCGTCACGCGCGGCCCGCACAAAGAACGCCAGAATCTCGGTATTTACCGCCAGCAGTTGATTGGCAAGAATAAGCTCATTATGCGCTGGCTGTCGCATCGCGGCGGCGCGCTGGATTTCCAGGAGTGGTGTGCTGCGCATCCAGGTGAACGTTTCCCGGTGTCCGTTGCGCTGGGCGCCGATCCGGCCACCATTCTCGGGGCCGTCACGCCCGTACCGGATACGCTCTCGGAGTATGCCTTTGCTGGCCTGCTGCGCGGAACGAAAACCGAAGTCGTGAAGTGTATCTCTAACGATCTTGAAGTCCCGGCCAGTGCAGAAATTGTGCTGGAAGGTTACATTGAGCAGGGGGAAATGGCGCCAGAAGGCCCTTACGGCGACCATACCGGCTATTACAACGAAGTGGATAACTTCCCGGTGTTTACCGTGACGCACATTACGCAGCGTGAAGATGCAATTTATCACTCCACGTATACCGGGCGTCCACCGGATGAACCGGCGGTACTGGGCGTGGCGCTGAATGAAGTGTTTGTGCCGATCCTGCAAAAGCAGTTCCCGGAAATTGTTGATTTTTATCTGCCGCCTGAAGGATGCTCGTATCGCATGGCGGTGGTCACGATGAAGAAGCAGTATCCAGGTCATGCTAAACGCGTGATGATGGGCGTGTGGTCTTTCCTGCGCCAGTTTATGTATACCAAATTTGTTATTGTCTGCGATGATGACGTTAACGCCCGCGACTGGAATGACGTAATCTGGGCCATTACCACGCGAATGGACCCGGCGCGCGATACGGTGTTAGTCGAAAACACGCCGATTGATTATCTGGATTTTGCCTCGCCGGTTTCCGGTCTTGGCTCAAAGATGGGACTGGATGCCACAAATAAATGGCCTGGCGAAACCGACCGTGAATGGGGTCGCCCGATCAAAAAAGATCCTGCTGTGACCGCGCGCATTGACGCGATCTGGGACGAGCTGGCCATAATGAATAACGGTAAACCCTGAGCTGACCGTTAAGCCCTATAGACTTCCCGACAGAGAGAGCGAATGACAACCTTAAGCTGTAAAGTGACCTCGGTAGATGCCATCACCGACACCGTATATCGCGTCCGTTTAGTGCCAGAAGCGCCATTCTCTTTCCGCGCGGGTCAGTATCTGATGGTCGTGATGGATGAGCGTGATAAGCGTCCTTTCTCCATGGCCTCCACGCCAGCGGAGCAGGAATTTATTGAGCTTCATATCGGTGCGTCAGAGCTTAACCTGTATGCGATGGCCGTCATGGACCGCATTCTGAAAGAGCGCGAGATCGTAGTGGATATTCCGCACGGTGATGCGTGGCTGCGCGATGACGAAGACCGTCCGCTGATCCTGATTGCCGGTGGAACAGGCTTCTCCTACGTGCGCTCCATTCTGTTGACCGCCCTGGCGCGTAATCCCGACCGTGATATCACGATCTACTGGGGTGGCCGTGAAGAGAAACACCTGTATGACCTGTCTGAACTGGAAGCGCTGAGCGTCACCCATCCTAACCTGCGCATTGAGCCGGTGGTTGAGCAGCCGGAAGAGGGCTGGCGCGGGCGTAGCGGGACGGTGCTGACGGCAGTGCTGCAGGATCACGGTACGCTGGCGGGGCATGATATCTACATTGCAGGACGTTTCGAGATGGCGAAAATCGCCCGCGACCTGTTCTGTAACGAACGTGATGCGCGTGAAGACCGCCTGTTTGGCGATGCGTTTGCCTTCATTTAAATAAAAAACCCGCCCCTGACAGGCGGGAAGAACGGCAACTAAACTGTTTCTCTTCGCCAGTGACACGACTGGCGGCGAGGTACCTCTCGTAGGCCGGGAAAGCGCAGCGCCTCCCGGCAAAAGCCCGATGGCGCGATGCTTATCGGGCCTACGTTATAGCCTTACACTCTCTCAAACACCGTCGCGATACCCTGACCCAGCCCGATACACATCGTTGCCAGACCAAACTGGGCATCTTTGCGTTCCATCAGGTTGATCAGCGTCGTGCTGATACGCGCCCCGGAGCAGCCCAGCGGGTGACCGAGGGCGATCGCGCCGCCGTTGAGGTTAATCTTCTCGTCGATCTGCTCCATCAGCCCCAGATCTTTAATGCACGGCAGGATTTGCGCGGCGAACGCTTCGTTCATCTCAAAGAGATCGATGTCGCTGGCGGTTAAGCCCGCTTTTTTCAGCGCCAGCTTTGAAGCCGGAACCGGGCCGTAGCCCATGATCGACGGATCGCAGCCCACGACCGCCATCGAGCGTACCCGAGCGCGAGGCGTTAATCCCAGCTCGCGGGCGCGGCTTTCGCTCATTACCAGCATCGCGGCGGCGCCGTCGGACAACGCCGACGAGGTCCCTGCCGTGACCGTACCGGTGACGGGGTCAAACGCCGGACGCAGCGTGGATAGCGCTTCGACGGTGGTTTCCGGGCGGATGACTTCGTCGTAGCTGAACTGCTTCAGAACGCCGTCTGCATCGTGGCCGCCGGTAGGGATGATCTCGTTCTTAAAGGCACCAGATTGCGTGGCGGCCCATGCGCGAGCGTGAGAACGCGCGGCAAAGGCATCCTGCATTTCGCGGCTGATGCCGTGCAGGCGGGAGAGCATCTCGGCGGTCAGACCCATCATCCCCGCAGCTTTCGCCACGTTGCGGCTCATCCCCGGGTGGAAATCGACCCCGTGACTCATCGGGACGTGACCCATATGCTCGACGCCACCGACCAGGCAAGCCTGAGCATCGCCGGTCATGATCATGCGGGCCGCGTCGTGCAGCGCCTGCATTGATGAACCGCACAGGCGGTTAACGGTGACGGCCGGAACCGAATGCGGGATCTCCGCCAGCAGCGACGCGTTGCGGGCGATGTTGAAGCCCTGCTCCAGGGTCTGCTGCACGCAGCCCCAGTAGATATCGTCGAGCGCAGCCGGATCCAGCGCCGGGTTACGCGCCAGCAGGCTACGCATCAGGTGCGCGGAGAGGTCTTCCGCACGCACGTTACGGAACGCGCCGCCTTTTGAACGGCCCATCGGGGTGCGAATCGCATCAACAATGACAACCTTTTCCATTGTGACTCCTTAAGCCGTTTTCAGCTCGCCAACCGGACGGGCTGGCTCAACTGCGGGATAGTAGGGTTCGTTATGGCGCGCTTTGTTACGCAGCCCTTCCGGCACTTCATACAGCGGGCCGAGGTGCTGATACTGCTGAGCCATATCGAGATAGCGGGCGCTGCCGAGTGTGTCCAGCCAGCGGAACGCGCCGCCGTGGAACGGAGGGAAGCCCAGGCCGTATACCAGCGCCATATCCGCTTCCGCCGGGCTGGCGATAATGCCTTCTTCGAGGCAACGCACCACTTCGTTGATCATCGGAATCATCATGCGGGCGATGATTTCATCGTCGGTGAAGTCGCGTTTCGGCTGACTGACATCGGCCAGCAGGCTATCCACCGCCGCGTCTTCTTCTTTCTTCGGTTTGCCCTTGCTGTCTTCTTTATAGCGCCAGAAGCCCAGACCGTTTTTCTGACCGAAGCGGTTATCGTCGAACAGCGCGTCAATCGCGTCGCGATAGTCTTTCTGCATGCGCTGCGGGAAGCCTGCCGCCATTACCGCCTGGGCGTGGTGGGCGGTATCAATGCCCACAACGTCCAGCAGATACGCCGGTCCCATCGGCCAGCCGAACTGTTTTTCCATCACTTTGTCGATTTTGCGGAAGTCCGCGCCGTCGCGTAGCAGCTGGCTAAAACCGGCGAAATAAGGGAACAGCACGCGGTTGACGAAGAAGCCCGGACAATCGTTAACGACGATCGGCGTTTTGCCCATCTTGCTGGCCCAGGCCACCACTTTGGCGATGGTGTCGTCGGAGGTTTTTTCCCCACGGATCACTTCGACCAGCGGCATACGGTGTACCGGGTTGAAGAAGTGCATACCGCAGAAGTTTTCCGGACGCTTCAGCACGCTCGCCAGCTCGCTGATTGGAATGGTGGAGGTGTTAGAGGCCAGTACGGTATCCGGGCGAACCTTGTCTTCCGTTTCCGCCAGCACCGCTTTTTTAACCTTCGGGTTCTCGACGACGGCTTCGACCACAACGTCGACACGATCAAAACCGCTGTATTCCAGCACGGGCTGAATGGTGGAAATCACGCCTGCAAGCTTCAGACCGTCAATTTTCCCGCGCTCAAGCTGTTTATTCAGCAACTTGGCCGCTTCGGTCATGCCCAGCGTCAGGGATTTCTCGTTGATGTCTTTCATCACCACCGGCACACCTTTCCAGGCTGACTGGTAAGCGATGCCGCCACCCATGATCCCCGCGCCGAGTACCGCCGCATGTTTTGGTGTCTCAACGTTTTTAGTCAGCTGTTTGGCTTTGCCTTTCACGAACTGATCGTTGAGGAAGATACCGACCAGCGCGCGAGCCTCATTGGTGTGCGCCAGCGGGACAAAGCTCTGATTTTCGAGCTTCAGCGCTTCATCGCGTCCGAGACGGGCAGCCGCTTCGATGGTTTTCACCGCCGTGATTGGCGCCGGGTAGTGTTTACCCGCCGTCTGCATCACCATGCCTTTGGCGATGGTGAAGCTCATGGTGGCTTCAATCTTGCTGAGTTTTAACGGTTCCAGCTTCGGCTGGCGTTTGGCTTTCCAGTCGAGTTCGCCGTTAATTGCCTGACGCAGAATGGCGAGTGCGCCTTCAACAAGCTTCTCAGGTTTTACAACGCCGTCGACCAGGCCAATTTTCTGCGCCTGATCTGCGCCGACATCTTTACCCGCGGCAATGATCTCCAGCGCGCTGTCGGCACCGAGCATGCGCGGCATACGGACGGAGCCGCCAAAGCCCGGCATAATGCCCAGCTTGGTTTCCGGCAGGCCGATGCGCAGGTCCGGCGTCGCCAGGCGATAGTCGGTCGCCAGCACGCACTCGCAGCCACCGCCCAGCGCATAGCCGTTAACGGCGGAAATAGTCGGGACAGGCAGATCTTCCAGACGATTAAAGACGCTGTTGGCAAAGTGCAGCCACTGGCTCAGCTGTTCTTCCGGGACCAGGAACAGCGAAAGGAACTCGGTGATATCGGCACCGACGATAAAGGCCGCTTTGTTCGAACGCAGCAGCAGCCCTTTTAATTCAGGTTGTTTTTCAAGAACATCCAGCGCCTGGCCAAGACTGGCCACCGTCGCGGTATCAAGCTTGTTCACTGAGCCGGGGGCATCGAACACCAGTTCGGCAATGCCATCTTCCAGCCAGTTGAGGTACAGGGTGTCGCCTTTGTAGAGCATGTCAGTCTCCTGAATCCAGCAATTGGATCTGGTCATACCAGATGAATCGGAGTGTGGGATTTATGTTAATAAAATGCAAATTACTCATTAAGAAATTGCTGCATTGATCACGGTCGGTGGAAATCACGCAGGCGGAGTGAGGTGTGCTAAGATGCGATGACTTGAGGTCAAAAAACGAAAGGAATAATGATGGACTCACTGGCTTCGCTTTATAAAAATCATATCGTTACCCTACAGGAACGTACCCGCGATGTACTGGCCCGCTTTAAGCTGGATGCGCTGCTGATCCACTCCGGCGAGCTGATGAATACCTTTCTGGATGACCACGCTTATCCGTTCAAGGTGAACCCACAATTTAAGGCGTGGGTGCCGGTGACGCAGGTGCCCAACTGCTGGCTGCTGGTGGATGGCGTGAACAAGCCGAAACTGTGGTTCTACCTGCCGGTCGATTACTGGCACAACGTTGAGCCGCTGCCGACCTCTTTCTGGACGGAAGAGATTGAGGTCATTGCGCTGCCAAAAGCGGACGGTATTGGCGGCCAGCTGCCTGCCGCACGTGGCAACATCGCCTATATTGGCCCTGTTCCGGAGCGTGCATTGGGCCTGGATATTGCGGCAGACAAACTCAACCCGAAAGGGGTGCTGGATTACCTCCACTATTACCGCGCGTATAAAACCGACTACGAACTTTACTGCATGCGTGAAGCACAAAAGACCGCGGTGAACGGTCACCGTGCCGCGCATGAAGCCTTCCAGTCCGGCATGAGCGAGTTCGATATCAACCAGGCGTACCTGACCGCCACTGGTCATCGCGATACCGACGTGCCGTACAGCAACATTGTCGCGCTCAACGAGCACGCGTCCGTCCTGCACTACACCAAACTGGATCACCAGGTTCCGTCGGAAATGCGCAGCTTCCTGCTGGACGCAGGGGCAGAGTACAACGGCTACGCGGCCGACCTGACCCGCACCTGGGCGGCGAATGCGGACACCGAGTTCGCGCAGCTGATCAAAGACGTGAACGATGAACAGCTGGCGCTGATTGCCACCATGAAGGCGGGCACCAGCTATGTGGATTACCACATCCAGTTCCATCAGCGCATCGCCAAACTGCTGCGTAAGCACCAGATTGTGAAAGACATGAGCGAAGAGGCGATGGTCGAGAACGATCTGACCGGGCCCTTCATGCCGCACGGCATTGGTCACCCGCTGGGTCTGCAGGTGCACGACGTTGCGGGCTTTATGCAGGATGATACCGGTACGCACCTGGCGGCACCGTCTAAATATCCTTACCTGCGCTGCACCCGCATTCTGGAACCGCGCATGGTGCTGACGATTGAACCGGGGATCTACTTTATCGAATCCCTGCTGGCGCCGTGGCGTGAAGGCCAGTTCAGCAAGCACTTCAACTGGGAAAAAATTGACGCGCTGAAGCCATTTGGCGGTATTCGTATCGAAGATAACGTGGTGATTCACGAAAACGGTATCGAGAATATGACGCGAGACCTGAAGCTGGCCTGATGGAAAGCTGGCTAATACCGGCTGAACCGGTCACCTTTGTTGAGGAAATCAAGAAAAGCCGCTTTATTACGCTGCTGGCGCATACCGACGGCGTAGAGGCGGCAAAAGCGTTTGTCGAGTCCGTCCGGGCTGAGCATCCTGACGCCCGTCACCACTGCGTGGCGTGGGTAGCAGGGCCGCCGGACGATTCGCAGCAACTGGGGTTTTCCGATGACGGTGAACCGGCGGGCACGGCCGGTAAACCCATGCTCTCCCAGCTTATGGGCAGCGGCGTGGGCGAAATAACCGCCGTGGTGGTGCGTTACTACGGCGGCATTTTGTTAGGCACCGGTGGGCTGGTTAAAGCCTATGGCGGGGGCGTGCAGCAGGCGCTTAATATGCTGGTCACTACCCGCAAAACGCCGCTTACCGAATATACTTTATTATGCGATTACGCCCAGCTATCGGGTATTGAAGCGCTGCTGCGGCAGTTTAACGGTGTCATCGCACACAGTGAATATCAGGCAATGGTGCAATTACGCGTGGCGCTTCCTCAGGCGGAACTGGCTGTTTTTTCAGCAAAACTCGCTGATTTTAGTCGTGGTTCGTTGCAATTGCTGCCGATTGAAGAATAATCCCCACCTCACTTTTGAATACCAAAGGAAGCGGCAGAGATGCATTTTCGTGCCATAACCCGAATCGTTGGACTGCTGGTCATACTCTTTTCCGGGACGATGATTCTCCCTGGACTGGTGGCGCTTATCTACCGGGACGGCGCGGGGCGGGCATTTACCCAGACCTTCTTTGTCGCGCTGGCGATCGGCTCCCTGCTGTGGTGGCCGAACCGTCGTCAGAAAGGTGAACTGAAATCTCGCGAAGGGTTTCTGATCGTCGTGCTGTTCTGGACGGTGCTGGGGAGCGTCGGTTCGCTGCCCTTTATCTTCTCTGAACAGCCTAACCTGAGCATCACGGATGCCTTCTTTGAATCCTTCTCCGGCTTAACGACGACCGGGGCGACGACGCTGGTAGGTCTGGATTCGCTGCCGCACGCGATTCTCTTTTATCGTCAGATGCTGCAGTGGTTCGGCGGTATGGGGATCATCGTCCTGGCGGTGGCTATCCTGCCTATACTAGGCGTCGGGGGGATGCAGCTTTATCGTGCCGAAATGCCCGGGCCGCTGAAAGACAATAAGATGCGGCCGCGTATTGCCGAGACGGCAAAAACCCTGTGGCTGATTTATGTCTTGCTGACTGTCGCCTGTGCGCTGGCGCTATGGTTTGCCGGGATGCCCGCGTTTGATGCTATCGGGCACAGTTTTGCAACGATTGCGATTGGCGGGTTCTCTACCCACGATGCCAGCGTGGGCTACTTCGACAGCCCAACGATTAACACTATCATTGCCATTTTCCTGCTGATTTCTGGCTGTAACTACGGGCTGCACTTCTCTTTACTGAGCGGGCGCAGCCTGAAGGTATACTGGCGTGACCCTGAGTTCCGCATGTTTATCGGCGTCCAGCTGACGCTGGTGATCATCTGTACCCTAGTGCTCTGGTTCCATGATGTCTATAACTCCGCGTTGACCACGCTAAACCAGGCTTTCTTCCAGGTGGTGTCGATGGCGACGACCGCCGGGTTTACCACGGACAGCATCGCCCGTTGGCCGCTTTTCCTGCCGGTGCTTTTACTCTGTTCCGCGTTTATCGGCGGCTGTGCGGGGTCGACGGGCGGTGGTCTGAAGGTGATCCGTATTCTGCTGCTGTTTAAGCAGGGCAACCGTGAGCTGAAGCGTCTGGTCCACCCGAACGCGGTCTACAGCATCAAGCTGGGGAACCGCGCGCTGCCGGAACGTATCCTCGAAGCGGTGTGGGGATTCTTCTCGGCGTATGCGCTGGTCTTTATCGTCAGTATGTTGGCGATTATCGCGACGGGAGTGGATGATTTCTCCGCTTTTGCGTCCGTCGTCGCAACATTGAATAACCTCGGGCCTGGCCTGGGCGTGGTGGCGGATAACTTTGCCAGTATGAACCCTGTCGCGAAATGGATCCTCATTGCCAATATGCTGTTTGGTCGTCTTGAG
This sequence comes from Enterobacter sp. JBIWA003, assembly GCF_019968825.1. NCBI lineage: Bacteria > Pseudomonadati > Pseudomonadota > Gammaproteobacteria > Enterobacterales > Enterobacteriaceae > Enterobacter > Enterobacter sp. JBIWA003. The sequence continues at coordinate 4,787,169 of NZ_CP074170.1, read as the reverse complement.
GTCTTTACGCTGCTGGTGCTGTTCACCCCTACATTCTGGCGCGAGTAAGGAGCCGTTGATGAAAACACTGATTCTTTTCTCTACGCGAGACGGGCAAACGCGTGAGATTGCCGCCTATCTGGCATCAGAACTCAAAGAGCTGGGGATTTACTCGGATGTGGTAAACCTGAACCGTGCGGATCAGATTACCTGGCAGGATTACGATCGCGTGGTGATTGGTGCATCTATTCGTTACGGGCATTTCCATCCGGCGCTGGATCGCTTTGTGAAAAAGCATACGGCGAAGCTTAATACGTTGCCCGGCGCGTTCTACTCGGTCAATCTGGTCGCGCGTAAACCCGAGAAGCGCACGCCGCAGACCAACAGCTACACGCGCAAGTTTTTACTCAACTCGCCGTGGCAGCCAGAACTGTGTGCCGTCTTTGCCGGCGCGCTGCGCTACCCTCGCTACCGTTGGTATGACCGCTTTATGATCCGTCTTATTATGAAGATGACGGGGGGCGAAACCGACACGCGTAAAGAAGTGGTTTATACCGACTGGTCGCAGGTAGCCAGTTTTGCGCGAGAAATCGCACATTTAACGGGCGATTCGCGACATAAATAAGCGTTAAGTTTGAAAAGTGAGCGAACGAAAAGTTTTTTGTATTTTGTGCTTGTCACTTCAGAATAACTCCCTATAATGCGCCTCCACTGACACGGAACAACGGCACACACGCCGCCGGGTCAGCAGAGAAAAGCGAAAATAAACGCTTGACTCTGAAGCGGGAAAGCGTAATATGCACACCCCGCGCCGCAGCGAAAACGAAGCGGCACTGCTCTTTAACAATTTATCAGACAATCTGTGTGGGCACTCAAAGTGACATGGATTCTTAATGTCTTCGGACAATAAATGAATACCAAGTCTCTGAGTGAACATGCGTAATTCATTACGAAGTTTAATTCACGAGCATCAAACTTAAATTGAAGAGTTTGATCATGGCTCAGATTGAACGCTGGCGGCAGGCCTAACACATGCAAGTCGAGCGGCAGCGGAAAGTAGCTTGCTACTTTGCCGGCGAGCGGCGGACGGGTGAGTAATGTCTGGGAAACTGCCTGATGGAGGGGGATAACTACTGGAAACGGTAGCTAATACCGCATAACGTCGCAAGACCAAAGAGGGGGACCTTCGGGCCTCTTGCCATCAGATGTGCCCAGATGGGATTAGCTAGTAGGTGGGGTAACGGCTCACCTAGGCGACGATCCCTAGCTGGTCTGAGAGGATGACCAGCCACACTGGAACTGAGACACGGTCCAGACTCCTACGGGAGGCAGCAGTGGGGAATATTGCACAATGGGCGCAAGCCTGATGCAGCCATGCCGCGTGTATGAAGAAGGCCTTCGGGTTGTAAAGTACTTTCAGCGGGGAGGAAGGCGGTGAGGTTAATAACCTCATCGATTGACGTTACCCGCAGAAGAAGCACCGGCTAACTCCGTGCCAGCAGCCGCGGTAATACGGAGGGTGCAAGCGTTAATCGGAATTACTGGGCGTAAAGCGCACGCAGGCGGTCTGTCAAGTCGGATGTGAAATCCCCGGGCTCAACCTGGGAACTGCATTCGAAACTGGCAGGCTAGAGTCTTGTAGAGGGGGGTAGAATTCCAGGTGTAGCGGTGAAATGCGTAGAGATCTGGAGGAATACCGGTGGCGAAGGCGGCCCCCTGGACAAAGACTGACGCTCAGGTGCGAAAGCGTGGGGAGCAAACAGGATTAGATACCCTGGTAGTCCACGCCGTAAACGATGTCGACTTGGAGGTTGTGCCCTTGAGGCGTGGCTTCCGGAGCTAACGCGTTAAGTCGACCGCCTGGGGAGTACGGCCGCAAGGTTAAAACTCAAATGAATTGACGGGGGCCCGCACAAGCGGTGGAGCATGTGGTTTAATTCGATGCAACGCGAAGAACCTTACCTACTCTTGACATCCAGAGAACTTTCCAGAGATGGATTGGTGCCTTCGGGAACTCTGAGACAGGTGCTGCATGGCTGTCGTCAGCTCGTGTTGTGAAATGTTGGGTTAAGTCCCGCAACGAGCGCAACCCTTATCCTTTGTTGCCAGCGGTTAGGCCGGGAACTCAAAGGAGACTGCCAGTGATAAACTGGAGGAAGGTGGGGATGACGTCAAGTCATCATGGCCCTTACGAGTAGGGCTACACACGTGCTACAATGGCGCATACAAAGAGAAGCGACCTCGCGAGAGCAAGCGGACCTCATAAAGTGCGTCGTAGTCCGGATTGGAGTCTGCAACTCGACTCCATGAAGTCGGAATCGCTAGTAATCGTAGATCAGAATGCTACGGTGAATACGTTCCCGGGCCTTGTACACACCGCCCGTCACACCATGGGAGTGGGTTGCAAAAGAAGTAGGTAGCTTAACCTTCGGGAGGGCGCTTACCACTTTGTGATTCATGACTGGGGTGAAGTCGTAACAAGGTAACCGTAGGGGAACCTGCGGTTGGATCACCTCCTTACCTTAAAGAACCTGCCTTTGTAGTGCTCACACAGATTGTCTGATGAAAAACAGCAGTAAAAATCTCTGCAGGCTTGTAGCTCAGGTGGTTAGAGCGCACCCCTGATAAGGGTGAGGTCGGTGGTTCAAGTCCACTCAGGCCTACCAAACTCCTTTTAAAGGATGAGCGGTACAGAGATTGCAAAACGATGGGGCTATAGCTCAGCTGGGAGAGCGCCTGCTTTGCACGCAGGAGGTCTGCGGTTCGATCCCGCATAGCTCCACCATCTTTTACTGCGAACCCAAGAAAACTTCAGAGTGAACCTGAAAAGGTGCACTGCGAAGTTTTGCTCTTTAAAAATCTGGATCAAGCTGAAAATTGAAACGACACATCTTTAAGGTGTGTTCGAGTCTCTCAAATTTTCGCAATCAGAAGTGAAACATCTTCGGGTTGTGAGGTTAAGCGACTAAGCGTACACGGTGGATGCCCTGGCAGTCAGAGGCGATGAAGGACGTGCTAATCTGCGAAAAGCGCCGGCGAGGTGATATGAACCTTTGACCCGGCGATGTCCGAATGGGGAAACCCAGTGCAATTCGTTGCACTATCGTTAACTGAATACATAGGTTAACGAGGCGAACCGGGGGAACTGAAACATCTAAGTACCCCGAGGAAAAGAAATCAACCGAGATTCCCCCAGTAGCGGCGAGCGAACGGGGAGCAGCCCAGAGTCTGAATCAGCTTGTGTGTTAGTGGAAGCGTCTGGAAAGTCGCACGGTACAGGGTGACAGTCCCGTACACGAAAACACACAGGTTGTGAACTCGAAGAGTAGGGCGGGACACGTGGTATCCTGTCTGAATATGGGGGGACCATCCTCCAAGGCTAAATACTCCTGACTGACCGATAGTGAACCAGTACCGTGAGGGAAAGGCGAAAAGAACCCCGGCGAGGGGAGTGAAAAAGAACCTGAAACCGTGTACGTACAAGCAGTGGGAGCACCCTTGTGGTGTGACTGCGTACCTTTTGTATAATGGGTCAGCGACTTATATTCTGTAGCAAGGTTAACCGTATAGGGGAGCCGAAGGGAAACCGAGTCTTAACTGGGCGTTAAGTTGCAGGGTATAGACCCGAAACCCGGTGATCTAGCCATGGGCAGGTTGAAGGTTGGGTAACACTAACTGGAGGACCGAACCGACTAATGTTGAAAAATTAGCGGATGACTTGTGGCTGGGGGTGAAAGGCCAATCAAACCGGGAGATAGCTGGTTCTCCCCGAAAGCTATTTAGGTAGCGCCTCGTGAACTCATCTTCGGGGGTAGAGCACTGTTTCGGCTAGGGGGCCATCCCGGCTTACCAACCCGATGCAAACTACGAATACCGAAGAATGTTATCACGGGAGACACACGGCGGGTGCTAACGTCCGTCGTGAAGAGGGAAACAACCCAGACCGCCAGCTAAGGTCCCAAAGTCATGGTTAAGTGGGAAACGATGTGGGAAGGCACAGACAGCCAGGATGTTGGCTTAGAAGCAGCCATCATTTAAAGAAAGCGTAATAGCTCACTGGTCGAGTCGGCCTGCGCGGAAGATGTAACGGGGCTAAACCATGCACCGAAGCTGCGGCAGCGACACTATGTGTTGTTGGGTAGGGGAGCGTTCTGTAAGCCGTTGAAGGTGTGCTGTGAGGCATGCTGGAGGTATCAGAAGTGCGAATGCTGACATAAGTAACGATAAAGCGGGTGAAAAGCCCGCTCGCCGGAAGACCAAGGGTTCCTGTCCAACGTTAATCGGGGCAGGGTGAGTCGACCCCTAAGGCGAGGCCGAAAGGCGTAGTCGATGGGAAACAGGTTAATATTCCTGTACTTGGTGTTACTGCGAAGGGGGGACGGAGAAGGCTATGTTAGCCGGGCGACGGTTGTCCCGGTTTAAGCATGTAGGCGGAGGTTCCAGGTAAATCCGGTACCTTTTAACGCTGAGGTGTGATGACGAGGCACTACGGTGCTGAAGTAACAAATGCCCTGCTTCCAGGAAAAGCCTCTAAGCATCAGGTAACATCAAATCGTACCCCAAACCGACACAGGTGGTCAGGTAGAGAATACCAAGGCGCTTGAGAGAACTCGGGTGAAGGAACTAGGCAAAATGGTGCCGTAACTTCGGGAGAAGGCACGCTGATATGTAGGTGAAGCCCCTGCGGGTGGAGCTGAAATCAGTCGAAGATACCAGCTGGCTGCAACTGTTTATTAAAAACACAGCACTGTGCAAACACGAAAGTGGACGTATACGGTGTGACGCCTGCCCGGTGCCGGAAGGTTAATTGATGGGGTTAGCGGCAACGCGAAGCTCTTGATCGAAGCCCCGGTAAACGGCGGCCGTAACTATAACGGTCCTAAGGTAGCGAAATTCCTTGTCGGGTAAGTTCCGACCTGCACGAATGGCGTAATGATGGCCAGGCTGTCTCCACCCGAGACTCAGTGAAATTGAACTCGCTGTGAAGATGCAGTGTACCCGCGGCAAGACGGAAAGACCCCGTGAACCTTTACTATAGCTTGACACTGAACACTGGTCCTTGATGTGTAGGATAGGTGGGAGGCTTTGAAGTGTGGACGCCAGTCTGCATGGAGCCGTCCTTGAAATACCACCCTTTAATGGCTGGTGTTCTAACGTAGACCCGTAATCCGGGTTGCGGACAGTGTCTGGTGGGTAGTTTGACTGGGGCGGTCTCCTCCCAAAGAGTAACGGAGGAGCACGAAGGTTAGCTAATCCTGGTCGGACATCAGGAGGTTAGTGCAATGGCATAAGCTAGCTTGACTGCGAGAGTGACGGCTCGAGCAGGTGCGAAAGCAGGTCATAGTGATCCGGTGGTTCTGAATGGAAGGGCCATCGCTCAACGGATAAAAGGTACTCCGGGGATAACAGGCTGATACCGCCCAAGAGTTCATATCGACGGCGGTGTTTGGCACCTCGATGTCGGCTCATCACATCCTGGGGCTGAAGTAGGTCCCAAGGGTATGGCTGTTCGCCATTTAAAGTGGTACGCGAGCTGGGTTTAGAACGTCGTGAGACAGTTCGGTCCCTATCTGCCGTGGGCGCTGGAGAATTGAGGGGGGCTGCTCCTAGTACGAGAGGACCGGAGTGGACGCATCACTGGTGTTCGGGTTGTCATGCCAATGGCACTGCCCGGTAGCTAAATGCGGAAAAGATAAGTGCTGAAAGCATCTAAGCACGAAACTTGCCCCGAGATGAGTTCTCCCTGAGACTTTAAGTCTCCTGAAGGAACGTTGAAGACGACGACGTTGATAGGTCGGGTGTGTAAGCGCAGCGATGCGTTGAGCTAACCGATACTAATGAACCGTGAGGCTTAACCTTACAACGCCGAAGATGTTTTGGCGAAGAGACGAACAATCAAAATTCAGCCTTGATACAGATTAACAGAATTTGCCTGGCGGCTTTAGCGCGGTGGTCCCACCTGACCCCATGCCGAACTCAGAAGTGAAACGCCGTAGCGCCGATGGTAGTGTGGGGTCTCCCCATGTGAGAGTAGGGAACTGCCAGGCATCAAACAAGTGAAGAGGCCATCCGAAAGGATGGCCTTTTTGCGTTTATACGCTGCACAAACTGATCCCCCATCACCCTGCTTATACGGTAAACTACCTGCGTTTTTGCATCAGGATAGCGTCTATGAACCACTCCCTTAAGCCCTGGAATACCTTTGGCATTCAACGCAATGCTAATCAAATTGTACGTGCCGATACTGCACAGCAGCTGCTGGATGCATGGCAAAGCGCAACAGAAAAAAACGAACCCGTACTGATTCTGGGCGAAGGAAGTAATGTCCTGTTTCTCGATGATTTTGCGGGAACGGTGATCGTTAACCGCATCATGGGAATTGATGTGGAAGAGCGTGCCGACAGCTGGCACTTGCACGTGGGGGCTGGTGAAAACTGGCACCACCTGGTGCAGTTTACCCTCGAAAAAGGGATGGCGGGTCTGGAAAACCTTGCGCTTATTCCAGGCTGCGCCGGATCGTCACCCATTCAGAACATCGGCGCCTACGGCATCGAGCTGAAACATGTCTGTGAATATGTCGACTGCATCGAGCTGGCGACCGGAACGGCGACGCGTTTAACCGCAGAACAGTGCCGTTTTGGCTATCGTGACAGTATCTTCAAACATGAATATCAGGATCGCTACGTGATTGTCGCCGTGGGTTTGCGTCTGTCGAAGAACTGGCAGCCCGTATTGACCTACGGGGATTTAACGCGTCTCGATCCGGCTACCGTTACCGCACGCGACGTTTTTGACTCTGTTTGCCATATGCGGATGACCAAGCTTCCCGATCCCAAAGTTAACGGAAATGCAGGGAGCTTCTTTAAAAACCCGGTCATCAGCGGCGAAAATGCGAGACGCTTTCTGGAGGAGTGGCCAACCGCGCCACATTATCCTCAGGCGGATGGCAGCGTGAAGCTGGCGGCTGGATGGCTTATCGATCAATGCCAGCTAAAAGGCACTTCAGTCGGTGGGGCAGCCGTTCACCGACAGCAGGCTCTGGTGCTGATTAACCAGCGCGATGCAACCAGCGACGATGTGGTACAGCTGGCTCACTATGTTCGCCAGCGTGTGGGCGAAAAATTTAACGTCTGGCTGGAGCCAGAAGTCCGCTTCATTGGTCGCACAGGTGAAGTCAACGCTGTGGAGACTATCGCATGAAGGACAATACGGTCCCGTTAACCCTGATTGGTATCCTGGCGGATGGTGAATTCCATTCCGGCGAGCAGCTGGGTGAGCAGCTGGGCATGAGCCGCGCCGCCATTAACAAGCACATCCAGACGCTCCGTGACTGGGGGGTGGATGTATTTACGGTGCCCGGAAAAGGCTACAGCCTGCCGGAGCCGATTCAGTTGCTGAATGAAGACGCGATCCGCAGCCAGATTGGACACGGCAACGTGGCGGTGCTGCCGGTGATTGACTCGACGAACCAGTATCTGCTGGATCGTCTGCCTGAGCTCAAATCCGGCGATGCCTGTGTTGCTGAATATCAACAGGCCGGTCGCGGCCGTCGTGGCCGCAAGTGGTTTTCACCCTTTGGCGCTAACCTCTATCTGTCCATGTACTGGCGACTCGATCAGGGCCCGGCCGCTGCCATTGGCCTGAGTCTGGTCATCGGTATCGTCATGGCAGAGGTGCTGCACGATCTGGGTGCGGATCAAGTGCGTGTTAAATGGCCTAACGATCTGTACCTCAACGATCGTAAACTTGCCGGGATTCTGGTCGAACTGACGGGCAAAACGGGCGATGCGGCGCAAATCGTCATTGGCGCGGGCCTCAATATGGTGATGCGCAATGTCCAGAATGACGTGGTTAATCAGGCCTGGACTAACCTCCAGGAGGCGGGGATCGCCATCGATCGTAACACCCTTGCCGTACGTATGATTAAAGAGCTGCGCAGCTCGCTCACGCTTTTTGAGCAGGAAGGGCTGGCACCGTTCCTGTCGCGTTGGGAAAAGCTGGATAACTTTATCAACCGCCCGGTGAAATTGCTGATTGGTGATAAAGAGATCTACGGCACTTCCCGCGGTATTGACGCTCAGGGCGCGCTGCTCCTGGAGCAGGATGGCGTGATCAAACCCTGGGTGGGCGGTGAGATTTCTCTGCGGAGTGCCGAATAACCGGATGGAGTGAATGATGCGAAAACCCGTCTGCGCGACGCTGGCCGTCATGATGAGCTTGTTGTTCTCACCCCTCTCTCAGGCGGGACAGGCCTGGGAGAGTTACAAAGCACGCTTTTTCAAACCGGAAGGCCGCATTGTCGATACCGGCAATGGCGGCGTGTCGCATACGGAAGGTCAGGGCTTTGCCATGCTGATGGCAGTCGCCAACGACGATAAAGCCACGTTCGATAAGCTCTGGCAATGGACAAACCGTGAGCTGAAGAACAAAGAGAACGGTCTGTTTTACTGGCGCTATAATCCCGCAGAGTCCAACCCGGTCGCTGACAAAAACAACGCCGCCGATGGCGATGTGCTGATTGCCTGGGCGCTGCTTAAAGCCGATGCCCGCTGGCATGACAAACGCTACAGCGCCGCATCGGATGCCATTACAAAAGCGCTGGTTGCTCATAGCGTCATCCGTTATGCGGGTTACCGCGTGATGCTGCCCGGCGTCCAGGGATTTAAGCTTGACGGTGAAGTGGTCCTTAATCCTTCCTATTTTGTGTTTCCGGCCTGGCAGGCCTTCGCCGGACGCAGTCATTTGCCGGTCTGGCGCGATTTGATTAAGGACGGGAAGCACCTGTTGGGGAAAATGGGCTCGGGTAAAGCGAATCTGCCCGCTGACTGGGTCTCGCTGACATCAGATGGCAAGCTGGAACCGGCCAAAGGCTGGCCGCCGCGGATGAGCTATGACGCGATTCGTATTCCGCTGTATCTTGCCTGGTCTGATAAGCAAAGCCCACTCCTGACGCCGTGGAAAGCGTGGTTTGGGCAATTCCCCCGGGAGCAAACGCCCGCCTGGGTTAACGTCACCACTAACGAATATGCGCCATACATGATGGAAGGCGGCCTGTTGGCCGTGCGTGATTTAACGATGGGGCAGCCTTCCGGAGAACCCGAAATCACCTCTAAAGACGACTACTATTCGGCAAGTCTGAAAATGCTGGTGTGGATTTCAGCGCAATAATAACGCACTGGCTATCCCCTCTCCCCGATGGGGAGAGGGTTAGGGTGAGGGGGAAATCAGTTACTGCGGATACGGTACCCAATCCCCGCCGTTCAGGCGAACGTACGGTTTGTTCTGATACTGAATCACCACCGCGTTGGCGTTCTCGGAGACTTCTGCCGTTTGCGGCAGTTTGCTGGTGAGCTGATCCCAGTTCACGCTATCTTCCACAAACAGCTTCCCGTCAACGGCACGGGCAACCAGTTCTGAGATTGCCAGATAGCTGGTCGGCTGGGTGATTTCAATCGGTGCGCCCTGATGGGGTGCCTTCATCCCAAAGAACTTAATGCCAGCAGGCACGTTGGTAATCGACGGGCTTGGGATGTCACGCAGGCCTGACACCTGCATTCTGTCGCCTTTCAGCGCGCCACCGTGCTCAGGCACCACAACCACCATTACTTTACGGCCTGATTTTTCCAGCTCCGTAAAGAACGCGTCCAGCTCGTCGAAGAATTTCTGCGCACGCACTTTATAATCCGCCGTTTTGCTCACGCCCGGGAAGTGGTTACCGTCGTGGAGCGGCAGGGTGTTAAAGAACGTCGCGCTGCGTGGATTACTGTCTTTTTCGATGGTCTGCAGCCAGCGTTGCAGGACGGCGGAATCGTCATAGACGGGCGAGCCGTCGAAGCCCAGCAGAGAGACAGGAAGACCGGTTTGATCCATCAGCGGTGCCTGCATCCCCCCCTGTTCGCGCACCTCTTTCAGGAAGTTGCCGAACTGGCCGTTATGCCCCAGCATCAGATGCTGCGTAAAGCCCAGTTTGGCGAGGTTATCGAACAGATAACACTGGTTGCCGGCGGGTTGATACAGATTCTTATGCGATGCCTGACCGCAGCTTGCACGCAGCAGGCGGATGGCCGCCGGGCCGCTGTACGAGGTGGCAGAGTTGAAATCTTTAAACTGAATGTCGAAATGAGACCACAGCGGATGAGACATCAAACCTGCAGCGTCCACGTCTGCCCAGGAGAGCGAGCAGATGTTGATCACCAGCAGTTCAAACGGCTGAGCATCCGCCGGCAGCGCATCCGGGAATTTCGTCTGTCGCTTGTCTTCCGCGGTATAGAAACTGGAGAGCCAGGCGTTCAGGTTTGTGGAGGTCGGCGGTGCGGTCTGGGTTGGGATATCGCCCACCACAGGCGTATCGCCTGCCGTGGTGACGGTGGCCGCCGCGCTTCCCCCGGTGGTGGTCACCGTGGTGGTCGGTTGACCGGCAGGCCACAACGAAAAGTTTGGCCCAGCCAGCGTCAGCACGTTAAGCCAGATCATAATCGCGACGACAAACACTGTGACGCGGATCCACTGTGACAGGAACAGCCAGGCAACCAGCAGCACAAATACCGCGCCTATCATCTGCCAGTTAATAAACCGCTCGGTCAGATCGAGGATATAGCTGGCGCTAAAGCCCGCCACCTGTGAGCCCTGGCTCATAATGCTGTCCGGCCCCGGTAACCAGGTATCATGCCAGAACAGCGCAAAGCCGAGAGGGATGGCTATCCAGTGACGTAAGCGATGCAGCCTGATATTCGGCAGGGGCATCAGCAGGAAGGCCATAAATACCAGGTTAAGAAGCGGATGGAAATTCAGATAGCCTGCCCACAGCAGACCAAACTTCACCAGAAAGTAGAAGTTCCAGCCGGAAAGGCCGCGCCAGTATTGCCAGAGCGGCGAGGGTGACGAAGCGGTATAGGTAGAATTAGTCATGTTTTCGGTCTGCCTTGACGTGTGATGCCCGTGTCAGTGTTCCGGCTGGTTTTACATAGCGAGGTTTTATAAACAGCACTCTGGCCGTATCACGGATACGACGTATGGAATGGCGTGCATAGTAGCCAAGCGGGAAAAAGATCAGCGCACAGACTATAACCAGTTGAATGATATCGCTGATATTCATGATGGTGCGTTCTCCGCGTTGTCCGTTAATAAGCGAAGGGGCTCCGGAACCCGACGCCAGACATGTCCATCATGTCTGGCATTGAGGATCGGTTTCGCATCGCTCTTAATAGCGAGCGGTTTAGCCCATTGTTCAGGCTGGAGCGCACGCATCTGCACCAGCTCTGCGCTGATTGTATTATCTTCGAACCAAATCATACGGTTCGAGAAAATATCCCCGGTAGGCAGGGGGAAGATATGGTTAAGCGCCGTATCGAGATCGTTTACCCGGCAGAAGGACAAAAACAGCACCAGGCGATTGTCGCCAATGGTCATGATGTCACCCGTACGATTGGGGCGACACAAGGTGAGAGCCTGTTCGACGCGGATACCGGGTACAGGACGCAGGGCAACCATAACTCCTTTTCCGTCAGCGGGAAGAAGCGTATTGCTCATCATGTTACCGACGGCGTCGCAGAAGGTATCCCATTTTTGGTATCCACGCAGCTTCATCGGCTGCGTCATAGAGAGCAGCGTAGAAATGTCTTCCGGTACATGGCGGCTAAACTGCTGGCCCTGAACGCTTTCGATCAGCGTCAGGCAGCGTGACAGCGGCGCGTTCCAGGGAATGACCATATTTGCACCACAGCCCAGAAGCAGACGCTCATCGGTGGCGCGCAGGCTGGTATTGTTTTCGCGCACGATGATTTTTAACGCGCTTCCGCGCTGGCGGCGCAAGGTGTGGATCTGTCTTGCCAGCGTCTCAATCTGGTTATTCTGCATCAATGAGAAGATAAGGGTTGCCGCCTGGGTTGTGCGGGCTTCGTGGAAAAGGTCTTCGTTAGATTCAAACAGCGACCAGTTTTCCGACAGGGCGGGCGCCCCTTCTAAAACCGCGATATGGCTCAGGATGCGTTTTTCATCACTGCGCGGCTGCACCACGGTTTCTTCCTGCTGTGCCAGGTGCCACTTACCCTCGATGTGTTTCAGCGTAAGTTGTTGCCTGGCGCTCACGCCTTTTTCATTACACCAGAAGGCAATATCGTAGAGATAGCTGCCCACCTGGTCACGAACGCTTGCCAGACCGAACAGGGAACGATATTCACCCATTAAAAGTGAGAACAGCTTGTCATTATTACTGCCGGGATTGACTATCAATAGCGTGCAATTTTGAAATTTTGCCCATTTATTGATTTTTTCCAGCCACGGCAGCAGTTTTTCAGCAGGGATATTTTGCAGGACGTTATTTGCACATTTAAGGATCACCAAATAGTGATCCGGATCAATAGTGCACTGAACGTCGCGGGACAAAAAGTATAGACTATCGGCATCCGATGTCATGGAAAATAATCGCACCGTCTGAGGCCCGCGATCGTTTTCCAGCGTGATAATTTTCTTCGGATCTTCGCCCATGCTAATGACGGCCACGCGGGAATCCTTATCCTGGGCAGCAATTGTCTGGTTTACCAGACTGATAGCATCTTCATTCCGGTCCGTATTAATCCACCAGACTCCTCCGACTGGCATGTGGCTCAATTCGTCCCATAATGACTGGATGCCAATAGAAAATATGGAGTCCACGGTGTCCCTCTTTTCGTCTAATTTATCTGTATCTCAGTTTACTAGCGAAAGCGTAGAAATAAACCTAACATTGAAATTAAAGAACATCAGATTTAGCATGTAAATGAAATTTGTCAGGGCAGGAAGCCCCGCAACTTCTTTAGCGTGCGATTTTCCTTAAAGGGATGGAAAAAGAATGGATAATAATGAACCCGGTACCCCAGTCGACTCGACCCTGGGTTACACATTCCAAAACGATTTTCTGGCGCTGACGCAGGCCTTTTCTTTACCTGAAATAGATTACACCGATATTTCCCAGCGGGAACAGTTGGCCGCGGCTATTAAACGCTGGCCGTTATTAGCTGAATTCGCCCATCAACAATAAGGGAGCCATTGATGGCCATACTCGGATTACAGGGTGTCCGTGGGGGTGTGGGTACCACATCTGTTACCGCGGCACTGGCGTGGTCATTACAGCTTTTAGGTGAATCGGTGCTGGTTATTGACGCCTGCGCCGATAATTTACTGCGTATGTCGTTTAACGTCGACTTTACTCGCGAAGAGGGCTGGGCCCGCGCGCTGCTTGACGATAAAGACTGGCAGGATGCAGGTTTGCGCTATACCTACCTTCTTGACCTGCTGCCGTTTGGTCAACTGACCACCACGGAACGCGAGAATGAAGCCGCCTACCAGCGCCTGTTTTCGCAATTTACGCTGGCGCTGCAGAGCCTGAAGGAAAAGGGACACTACAAGTGGATCCTGCTGGATCTGCCGCACGGTGCCGGCACGCTGACCCGACAGCTTATCGCGCAGTGCGATCATGTCCTCTCGATCGTTAACGTCGATGCGAACTGCCATATCCGCCTGCATCAGCAGGGGCTACCTCAGAATGGCCATATCCTGATTAACGATTTGCGCATAGGCAGCCAGATCCAGGACGATCTGTATCAGGTCTGGCTGCAGAGCCAGCGCCGCCTGCTTCCCATTGTCATCCATCGTGATGAGGGCATGGCGGAATGCCTTGCGTCGAAGCAACCGCTCGGCGAATACCGCAGCGATTCACTGGCGGCAGAAGAGATCCTGACGCTGGCAAACTGGTGTCTGCTGAACTTCGCCAACCGGGCGGAGCATGCAGGGAGTGATGTATGAGTCGTCTCGCCAGCTGGTTACTCATCCCACCGGTCAGTTCGCGTTTGAGCGAACATTACCGGCATTTTCGCCGTCACGGCGCGTCGGCATTCAGCGCCGCGCTCGGCTGTTTCTGGATGATTCTGGCCTGGATGTTTATTCCACTCGAACACCCGCGCTGGCAGCGCATACGTGCCCGGCACAGTGAACTGTATCCGCACATTAATCCTGACCGGCCGCGTCCACTGGATCCGGCGCGTTATCTCATTCAGGCCATCTGGCTGGTGGCGACCTCATCCCGCGCGGAGATAAAAACGCCGCACTGGCGGAGCTTCTCCCGCGTGCAGCAGTTACGTGAACGCTACCATCAGTGGCTGGACAGGCTCCCCAACAGCGTCAGCGATAAGACCAGCCATCTGGATAACCACAAAGAGCTCGGGCATCTCCACCCGGGCTTGCGGCGTTTTATCCTCGGCGTGATCGTTGTGTTCTCGCTCATTCTGGCGCTGGTCTGTATTACGCAGCCTTTCAACCCTCTGGCGCAGTTCACCTTCCTGATCCTGCTGTGGGGCGTGGCGCTGCTGGTGCGCCGAATTCCGGGCCGCTTCTCGGCGCTGATGCTGATCGTGTTGTCGCTGACCGTCTCCTGCCGCTACATCTGGTGGCGTTATACCTCGACGCTGAACTGGGACGACCCGGTGAGTCTGGTGTGCGGCCTGGTGCTGCTGTTTGCTGAAACCTATGCCTGGATTGTGCTGGTGCTGGGCTATTTCCAGGTGATTTGGCCGCTCAACCGTCAGCCGGTTCCGCTGCCAAAGGATACGACCCAGTGGCCAACCGTCGATCTCTTCGTGCCGACCTACAACGAAGACCTGAGCGTGGTGAAGAACACCATCTATGCCGCGCTGGGCATCGACTGGCCGAAAGATAAGCTTAAGGTCTGGATCCTGGATGACGGCAACCGTCCGGCGTTCCGCCAGTTCGCGGAGGAGGTCGGCGTCGAATACATCGCCCGTCCGACGCATGAACACGCTAAGGCGGGGAACATCAACAACGCGTTGAAGTATGCCACCGGGGAGTTTGTTTCGATTTTTGACTGCGACCACGTGCCGACGCGCTCGTTCCTGCAGATGACCATGGGCTGGTTCCTGAAGGAGAAAGAGCTGGCGATGATGCAGACGCCGCACCACTTCTTCTCGCCGGACCCGTTTGAACGTAACCTTGGCCGCTTCCGCAAAACCCCGAACGAAGGCACGCTGTTCTATGGGCTGGTACAGGACGGAAACGACATGTGGGACGCCACCTTCTTCTGCGGCTCATGCGCGGTTATCCGCCGTAAACCGCTGGACGAAATTGGTGGTATCGCCGTCGAAACGGTCACCGAGGATGCGCACACCTCGCTGCGCCTGCACCGTCGTGGCTATACCTCAGCCTATATGCGCATCCCGCAGGCAGCTGGCCTCGCAACGGAGTCACTGTCGGCGCACATTGGCCAGCGTATTCGCTGGGCGCGCGGCATGGTGCAGATTTTCCGTCTCGATAACCCCCTGATTGGGAAAGGGCTCAAGCTGGCGCAGCGTCTCTGCTACGTCAACGCCATGTTCCACTTCTTGTCCGGCATTCCGCGGCTGATCTTCCTGACCGCGCCGCTGGCGTTCCTGCTCCTTCACGCTTATATCATCTACGCCCCGGCGCTGATGATTGCGCTGTTCGTTCTGCCGCACATGATCCACGCGAGCCTGACGAACTCGAAGATACAGGGTAAATACCGCCACTCCTTCTGGAGTGAAATCTACGAAACGGTGCTGGCCTGGTACATCGCGCCGCCGACGATGGTGGCGCTGATTAACCCGCACAAAGGTAAATTCAACGTCACCGCGAAGGGCGGGCTGGTGGAGGAGGAGTACGTCGACTGGGTGATCTCCCGGCCGTATATCTTCCTGGTGCTGCTGAATATCGTGGGCGTCATTGCGGGTATCTGGCGCTACTTCTACGGTCCGGAAAACGAAATCCTGACCGTCTTCGTCAGTATGGCCTGGGTCTTCTACAACCTGATTATCCTCGGCGGCGCGGTGGCGGTGTCGGTGGAGAGTAAACAGGTTCGTCGCGCACATCGCGTGGAAATCTGCATGCCAGCGGCGATTGCCCGTGAAGATGGCCATCTCTTCTCCTGTACCGTGCACGACTTCTCTGACGGCGGTCTGGGGATCAAAATCAACGGCCAGGCGAAGGTGCTGGAAGGGCAGAAAGTTAACCTGCTGCTTAAGCGCGGTCAGCAGGAGTATGTCTTCCCCACGCAGGTCGTTCGCGTGGTGGGCAATGAAGTCGGCCTGCAACTGATGCCGTTGACCAAAAAGCAACATATCGATTTTGTGCAGTGTACGTTTGCCCGCGCGGATACGTGGGCTCTCTGGCAGGACAGCTTCCCGGAAGATAAACCTCTGGAAAGCCTGCTGGATATTCTGAAGCTGGGGTTCCGTGGCTATCGTCACCTTGCAGAATTTGCCCCGTCGTCGGTGAAATTAATTTTCCGGTCACTTACTTCGCTGGTTTCCTGGGTCGTGTCGTTCATTCCTCGTCGTCCTGAGCGGGATGAGGCGAAGCAGGCGGACCCGGTTATGGCTCAACAATGATGATAACGCGATGAAAACAAAACTTTCCTGGTTATGTGCAGTGGCAATGGGGATAAATGCGCTCCCCGCAACAATGGCTAACGCGGCCCCGGGTAACGCAGCGGCAACGCCTGCGCCAACCGTACCTGTCGTCGCGCAAGCAACCGATCCGGTTGTCACCGCGGCACCCGGTCAAACGGAAAACATCCTGCCGAACCAGCCAACGGAGGGGAATACCCTGCCGGCAGACGGCCAGGTCATCGGGCAGGTCATGCCGGGCGTCCGCGGGGCGAATGCGCCCGTCGTTGCGGACAATGCGCCGTCGCGTGACGTGAAGCTGACCTTCGCGCAAATTGCGCCGCCTCCGGGCAGCATGGTGCTGCGCGGCATCAACCCTAACGGCGGCATTGAATTTGGCATGCGCAGCGATGAGGTTGTCTCTAATGCGGTGCTAAACCTTGAATACACGCCGTCACCGTCGCTGCTGCCGACCCAGTCTCAGCTGAAGGTCTATCTGAATGACGAGCTGATGGACGTTCTGCCGGTCACCAAAGAGCAGCTCGGCAAGAAAACGCAGGCTCAGGTGCCGATCAACCCGCTGTTCATCACCGACTTTAACCGTATTCGCCTGGAATTTGTCGGTCACTACCGCGATGTCTGCGAAAACCCGGCCAGCAACACGCTGTGGATGGACGTCGGGCGTAACTCCTCGCTGCAGATGACCTACCAGTCGCTGGCGCTGAAAAACGATCTCTCAGCCTTCCCGGTTCCGTTCTTCGATCCGCGTGATAACCGTTCGCTCACGCTGCCGATGGTGTTTGCCTCTTCCCCGGACGTGACCGAGCAGCTGGCGGCCACCATTGTGGCGTCCTGGTTTGGTTCACGCGCGGGCTGGCGCGGCCAGAGCTTCCCGGCGATGTATGACAAGCTGCCGGACAGAAATGCCATTGTGTTTGCCACCAACGCGAAACGCCCGGCTTTCCTGCGCGATCATCCGGACGTCAACGCGCCGACCGTTGAGATGATAAGCCACCCGGAAAACCCGTACGTGAAGCTGCTGGTGGTCTTTGGTCGTGATGATAAAGATCTGGTGCAGGCAGCAAAAGCCATTGCCCAGGGCAACGTCCTGTTCCGTGGCAACAGCGTGGTGATAGATGAGGTCAAGCCGCTGCTGGCGCGTAAACCTTACGATGCGCCAAACTGGGTGCGTACTGACCGTGCGGTCACCTTTGGCGAGCTGAAAACCTATGAAGAACAGCTGCAGGCGACGGGGCTTGAGCCCGCGCCGATTAGCCTGTCGCTGAATCTGCCGCCGGATCTCTACCTGCTGCGCACCAACGGCATTGATATCAATCTGAACTACCGCTATACCGCGCCAGCCACCAAAGACAGCTCGCGCATGGATATCAGCCTGAACAACCAGTTCCTGCAATCCTTCAGCCTGCAAAGCACGCAGGATACGAACCGCCTGATGCTTCGCCTGCCGGTGCTGCAGGGGCTGCTGGACGGTAAAACGGATGTCTCCATCCCGGCACTGAAGCTGGGCGCGATAAACCAGCTGCGCTTTGATTTCCAGTACATGAACCCGATGCCTGGCGGCTCGGCGGAAAACTGCATCACCTTCCAGCCGGTGCAGAACCACGTGGTGATTGGCGATGAGTCGACCATCGACTTCTCGAAGTACTATCACTTCCTGGCGATGCCGGACCTGCGCGCGTTTGCTAACGCGGGCTTCCCGTTCAGCCGCATGGCCGATCTCTCTGAGTCCATTGTGGTGATGCCGAAAGCGCCAAACGAAAGTCAGGTCACGACCCTGCTGGACGCCATGGCGACCGTTGGCGGACAAACAGGATTACCGGCAATTAACGTCACGTTGACGGACGATGGCAGCCAGATTCAGAACAAAGACGCTGACATCATGGTGATCGGTACCATTCCGGATAAGCTGAAGGATGACAAACGTATCGATCTGCTGGTGAAAGCGGCCCAGTCCTGGGTTAACACGCCGCTGCGCCAGACCGAATTCCCGAGCATTATGCCGGATGTGAACGACCGTCAGGCCAGCGCGCAGACGACGATAACGTCTCAGGGGGCAATGGCTGCGGTGGTGGGCTTCCAGTCACCTTACAACGAACAGCGTAGCGTGGTGGCTCTCCTCGCGGACAGCCCGCGCGGGTATGAACTGCTCAATACGGCCATGAACGACAGCGGTAAACGTGCCGCGATGTTTGGTTCCGTGTCGGTGATCCGTGAGTCCGGCGTCAATAGCCTGCGCGTGGGCGATGTGTACTACGTAGGCCATCTGCCGTGGTTTGAACGCCTGTGGTATGCGCTGGCTAACCATCCGGTTCTGCTCGCTATCCTGGCTGCGGTTAGCGTGGTCTTGCTGGCATGGGTGCTGTGGCGTCTGCTGCGAATCATCAGCCGTCGTCGTCTGAACCCGGATGAGTAAGATGTGATGAAAGCCTTTCGCTGGTGTGTATTAGCAGCGGTGATGCTGGCGGCGCTTCCTCTTCGCGCCGCCTGTACCTGGCCTGCCTGGGAGCAGTTTAAAAAGGACTACATCAGTGAGGGCGGGCGTGTCATTGACCCCAGTGACACGCGCAAAATTACGACCTCGGAAGGGCAAAGCTACGCCCTGTTCTTTGCCCTGGCGGCGAACGATCGCCAGGCCTTTGACCAGCTGCTGACGTGGACGCGCGATAATCTTGCCAGCGGCGATCTCAACGACCATCTGCCTGCCTGGCTATGGGGGCAGAAAGATAAAGAGACGTGGGCGGTGATTGATACCAACTCCGCCTCTGACGCCGATGTCTGGATCGCCTGGTCACTGCTCGAAGCGGGTCGGCTGTGGAAGCATCCGGACTATACCCGCATGGGTAAAGCGCTGCTGAAACGCATTGTCAGCGAGGAGGTGGTGAAAGTCCCGGGGCTTGGCGCAATGCTGCTTCCCGGCAAAGTCGGCTTTGCCGATGAACACGCCTGGCGCTTTAACCCCAGCTATCTTCCTCCGCAGCTAGCGGCTTATTTCACGCGCTTTGGCTCCCCGTGGACCCAGCTTCGTGAAACCAATCTGCGCCTGCTGCTGGAGAGTGCGCCGAAAGGCTTTTCGCCGGACTGGGTGCAGTATCAGAAAAACAGAGGCTGGCGGTTACAGCAGGAGAAAGCGCTGGTGGGCGGCTACGACGCCATCCGCGTGTATCTCTGGGTGGGCATGATGAGTGATAACGATCCTCAGAAAGCCCGGTTGCTGACGCGCTTCCAGCCGATGGCGGCAAAGACCATGAAACGGGGTGTGCCGCCGGAGAAAGTGGATGTGGCGACGGGGAAACGCACCGGCGACGGCCCGGTCGGGTTCTCTGCCGCTATGCTGCCGTTTTTACAACAACGTGATGCCCAGGCGATTCAGCGCCAGCGCGTTGCGGACCATTTTCCCGATAACAATGCCTATTACAGCTACGTGCTGACGCTTTTTGGGCAAGGATGGGATCAGCATCGTTTTCGCTTCACCGCAAAAGGTGAATTAATACCGGATTGGGGCCAGGAATGCGCAAGTTCACAGTAAATCTACTCAGTTTATCGCTTGGCCTGGCGCTTATGCCGTGGGCCCAGGCCGCTAACTCTCCGCAGCAAAAACAGCTGCTGGAGCAGGTGAGGCTGGGCGAATCGACACAGCGTGAGGATTTGGTTCGTCAGTCGCTCTATCGCCTTGAGCTGATTGACCCGAACAACCCTGACGTGATTGCCGCACGCTTTCGCTACCTGCTGCGTCAGGGCGATAACGCCGGCGCGCAAAAAGAGCTGGATCGTCTGAAAGGGATTGCGCCGGGTTCGAGTGCGTACCAGTCATCACGCAACACGATGCTACTTTCTACTCCGGATGGCCGCCAGCAGCTCCAGCAGGCGCGACTGCTCGCCACTACGGGGCACACGCAGGAGGCGATTGCCGCCTATGACAAGCTGTTTGACGGCAACCCGCCGGGTGGCGACGTGGCGACGGAATACTGGAACGTCGTGGCAAAAGATCCTGCTCGCCGCGGCGCGGCCATTAACCAGCTCAAGAAAATAAACAGCAGCAGTCCCGGAAATACGCAGCTGCAGGCGACGCTGTCCCAGCTTCTGTTCCAGAGCGGACGTCGTGATGAAGCCTTTGCGGTATTGCAGGAGATGGCCAAATCCACCAATGGCCGCAGCCAGGCGTCTGATATGTGGTATGACCAAATCAAAGACCAGCCTGCCAGCAGCGCCAGCGTCAGCGCGCTGCAAAAATACCTGAGCGTATTCAGCGACGGGGATAGCGTCGCGGCGGCGCGTGCCCAGCTTGAAGCGCAGCAAAAACAGCTCGCCGATCCGGCGTTCCGCGCGAAAGCCGAAGGGCTGGCGGCGGTGGATGCCGGGCAGGGAAGTAAGGCGGTGGCGGAGCTGCAAAAAGCCGTTAGCGCCAACCATGCCGACAGTGAAGCGGTGGGCGCCCTTGGACAGGCGTATTCCCAGAAGGGCGACCGCGCCCGCGCGGTGGCACAGTTTGAAAAGGCGATTGCCCTCGATCCCCAGAGCGATAATCGGGGTAAATGGGACAGTCTTCTGAAGGTTAACCGCTACTGGCTGCTGATCCAGCAGGGTGATGCGGCGCTGAAGGCGAATAACCCGGCGCAGGCAGAGCGTTACTATCAGCAGGCACGCAATACCGACAATACCGACAGCTATGCCGTGCTGGGGCTGGGCGACGCCGCCGCGGCGCGTAAAGATAACGACGCGGCGGAGCGTTACTATCGCCAGGCGCTGCGGATGGACAGCGGCAACAGCAATGCGGTTCGCGGCCTGGCCAATATTTACCGCGCGCAGTCGCCGGAGAAGGCTTCGCAGTTTATCCAGTCTCTCTCCGCCAGCCAGCGCCGTAGCATAGACGACATTGAACGTAGCCTGACCAACGAACAGCTCTCCGCCCAGGCCGAACAGCTTGAGAACCAGGGGAAATACGCGCAGGCAGCAGACATTCAGCGTCGTCGTCTGGCGCTCTCTCCCGGCGACGTGTGGATAACCTATCGTCTTTCGCGCGATCTCTACAGCGCGGGTCAGCGCAGCCAGGCGGACACCCTGATGCGTCAGCTTGCCCACCAGAAACCGTCCGACCCGGATCAGGTTTATGCTAACGGGCTCTACCTTTCCGGAAACGATCAGGACCGGGCCGCGCTGGCGCATCTGGAGACGCTACCGCGCAGCCAGTGGAACGGCAATATTCAGGAGCTTGCCGACCGCCTGCAAAGCAACCAGGTGCTGGAAACCGCCAACCGCCTGCGCGACAGCGGCAAAGAGCAGGACGCAGAGAATCTCCTTCGCCAGCAGCCGACCTCCACCCGTATCGACCTCACGCTGGCGGACTGGGCACAGCAGCGTGGCGATCTGGACTCGGCGAAAACGACGTACAACGCCGTCCTGCAGCGTGAGCCGCAGAATGAAGACGCGCTCCTCGGCCTGACCGAGATTTACAGCGCGCAGGGTAACAAAGATGCCGCGCGCGCGGAGCTGGCGAAGCTGCCCGCCGCGCAAAACGGCCAGCCGCTGTCGCTCAATATGCAGCGCCGCATCGCGATGGCGCAGGCGGGTCTGGGCGATGCCGCTGCCGCAGAGCAGACCTTCAATAAAATTATTCCGCAGGCTAAATCGCAGCCTGGCTCTATGGAAAACGCGCTGGTGCTGCGTGATGCCGCACGTTTCCAGGCGCAGAACGGCCAGCCTCAGCAGGCGCTGGAAACCTACAAAGATGCGATGGTATCGACGGGTATCACCACGACGCGTCCGGCTGACAACGACAGTTTCACCCGTCTGACGCGTAACGATGAAAAAGACGACTGGCTGAAGCGCGGCGTGCGCAGTGATGCCGGTGAGTTGTACCGTCAGCAGGATGTTAACGTCACGCTGCAGCACGATTACTGGGGCTCCAGCGGTACGGGCGGTTATTCCGATCTGAAAGCGCATACCACCATGCTCCAGGTGGATGCGCCGCTCTCTGATGGGCGCATGTTCTTCAGAAGCGATCTGGTCAATATGGATGCCGGGTCATTTGATACCAGGAACGGGACTTACGATCCTAAATGGGGAACCTGCTACGAAACGCCGTGTAGCGGGAACACCCATCAGTCAGACAATGGCGCGAGCGTTGCCGTCGGCTGGCAGAATAAAACCTGGGCGATGGATATTGGCACCACGCCAATGGGCTTTGACGTCGTCGACGTGGTGGGCGGCATCAGCTACAGCAGCGATTTGGGGCCCATCGGCTATACCGTTAACGCACATCGTCGGCCAATCTCCAGCTCTCTGCTGGCCTTCGGCGGGCAAAAAGATACCAATACCGGCACCACCTGGGGCGGTGTACGCGCCACCGGTGGCGGCGTAAGTATGAGCTATGACAAAGGGGAAGCGAACGGCGTCTGGTCAAGCCTGAACGCGGAAACGCTGACGGGTAAAAATGTGGAGGATAACTGGCGCGTCCGCTGGATGACGGGTTACTACTACAAGCTCATTAATAAAAACAACGAGCGCCTGACGGTCGGCGTGTCCAACATGCTCTGGCACTACGACAAAGACCTGAGCGGTTATACCCTGGGCCAGGGCGGCTATTACAGCCCGCAGGAGTATGTCTCCTTCGCCTTGCCGGTGACATGGCGTAAGCGCACGGAAAACTGGTCCTGGGAGCTGGGGGGCTCGGTCTCCTGGTCCCACTCTAAAACCAAAGACGAGTTGCGCTACCCGATTCAGAATCTGATCCCGACCGATGAGCCAGACCGCTATACCGACCGGGGCGCGATGGAAACCGGCAGCAGTTCTTCCGGTACGGGTTATACCGCACGGGCCATAATCGAGCGGCGGGTCACGTCCAACTGGTTTGTCGGCATGGGCGTGGATATCCAGCAAGCGAAAGACTATACCCCAAGCCACGCGCTGATCTATGTGCGCTACTCTGCTGCAGGCTGGCAGGGCGATATGGACTTACCGCCGCAGCCGCTTATCCCTTACGCGGACTGGTAATCGGATTTTCCTTAATCCATTTGTAAGTCTCTCTTAATAGCGCGGCAATCGGGTATACTCAGGCGCGCCAGGTTTACACCCTGGCGCGCCCTGCGCTTCGAGTTTTGTGGAGAGTCATTTTGCGTGTCAGCCGTTCCTTAACAATCAAACAGATGGCGATGGTCTCTGCCGTCACCATGCTGTTTGTCCTGCTCTTCTGCGTCATTTTGCTGTTTCATTCCGTACAGCAGAATCGCTATAACACGGCTTCGCAATTAGAAAGCATCGCCCGCTCGGTACGCGGCCCGTTGTCTGCCTCCATCCTGAAAGGGGATATCCCCGAGGCGGAAACCATACTGAAACGCATTCAGCCAGCTGGTGTTGTGAGCCGGGCGGACGTCGTGCTCCCCAACCAGTTTCAGGCGCTGCGGATGAGCTTTATCCCGGAACGTCCCGTCCCGATGATGGTGATGCGCCTGTTTGAACTGCCGGTGCAAATTTCGCTTCCCGTCTATTCGCTTGAACGCCCTGCGAATCCTCAGCCGCTGGCCTACCTGGTGTTACAGGCTGACTCCTACCGCATGTATAAATTCGTCATGAGTTGGGTGGTTACGTTGGTGACCACTTGCTTACTTATGACGCTTATTCTCAGCGTGGCGCTCACCTGGTGCATCAACCGGCTGATTGTCCATCCCCTGCGCCGTATCGCCCGCGAGCTGAACACGCTCGCCCCGCAGGATCAGATGGGACACCAGCTTGAGCTGCCGCGTCTGCATCATGACGATGAGATCGGCATGCTGGTGCGCAGCTATAACCTCAACCAGCAGCGCATCCAGCGTCAGCAGGATGAACTGAACAGTAGCGCTACCCGTTTTCCGGTATCGGAGCTCCCCAATAAAGCCTTCCTGATGGCGATGCTGGAGCAAACCGTTGAGCGCCAGCAAACCACCGCGCTGATGGTCATTGCCTGCGAAACCCTGCAGGACACGGCTGGCGTGCTTCAGGAGAGCCAGCGCGAAATGCTGCTGCTCACCCTGGTGGAAAAGATCAAATCTGTCCTTGCCCCGCGCATGGTGCTGACTCAGGTCAGCGGTTATGACCTGGTGGTGATTGCCAACGGCGTCAAAGAGCCCTGGCATGCGATTACGTTAGGTCAGCAAGTACTCACTGTCATTAATGAGCGGCTACCGATTCAGGGTATCCAGCTTCGCCCGAGCGCCAGTATCGGGATTGCCATGTTCTATGGCGATCTGACCGCGGAACAGCTTTATCGCCGCGCCTTCTCGGCGGCCTTTACCGCCCGGCGCAAAGGCAAAAACCAGATCCAGTTCTTCGACCCGGCGCAGATGGAAAAGGCGCAGCAGCGCCTGACGGAAGAGAGCGACATCCTGACCGCGCTGGATAACCGCCAGTTTGCCCTCTGGCTGCAGCCGCAGGTGGACCTGCAGACGGGAGAGGTGAAAAGCGCCGAGGCCCTGCTGCGTCTGCAGCAGCCGGATGGCTCATGGGAGCTGCCGGAAGGGCTGATTGAGCGCATCGAGTCCTGTGGCCTGATGGTTACCGTTGGCTACTGGGTGCTGGAGGAGTGCTGCCGTCAGCTTGCCGCCTGGCAGGAGCGTGGCGTGACGCTGCCGCTGTCGGTCAACCTGTCTGCCCTGCAGCTTATGCACCCGACCATGGTTTCAGAGATGCTGGAGCTGATCCATCGTTACCGCATCAAGCCTGATACGTTAACCCTGGAAGTGACGGAGAGCCGACGCATCGACGATCCCAATGAGGCGGTCGCGATTCTCAAGCCGCTGCGTAATGCCGGTATTCGTATTGCCCTGGACGATTTTGGCATGGGGTACGCCGGGCTGCGTCAGCTTCAGCACATGAAGACCCTTCCGGTAGATGTGCTCAAAATTGACAAAGCGTTTGTCGACGGACTTCCGGGCGACAGCAGCATGGTGCAGGCGATTATCCAGATGGCGCGTAGCCTCAACCTGCACCTTATTGCCGAGGGGATTGAAACCGACGCGCAACGCGCCTGGCTGGCAGAGGCGGGCGTGGAGAGCGGGCAAGGCTTCCTGTTTGCCCCTGCAGTCCCTTCGGATGTCTTTGAAGAACGATACCTTTCTGGCGCCGATCACCACGCAAAAGCGTAATTTTGTTGCTGGCTTGTGCGAGCCAGCTCAAAGTTCTTAACATTTGTGTTTCAAATTTGAACTGAGTTTATTTCTGTCCTGTTATGTGGGTGTTATTTTAAAGCCGCAGGTTAACCATAACCTTACAAAGCCTGTGGTTTTTCTTCCCAAGGACACCTTATGAAAACCTCACTCTTCAAAAGTCTTTATTTCCAGGTCCTGACAGCCATCGCCATCGGTATTCTGCTGGGTCACTATTACCCTGAACTGGGCGCGCAAATGAAACCGCTTGGCGACGCGTTCGTTAAGCTCATTAAAATGGTCATCGCGCCGGTGATCTTCTGTACGGTCGTCACGGGCATTGCTGGCATGGAAAGCATGAAGGCGGTCGGTCGTACCGGTGCAGTGGCGCTTCTCTATTTTGAAGTGGTCAGTACCCTTGCGCTGATTATCGGTCTGATCATCGTCAACGTGGTGCAGCCAGGCGCGGGGATGAACGTCGATCCAGCGACGCTGGATGCTAAAGCGGTTGCGGTCTATGCCGAGCAGGCGAAGGATCAGGGCGTGGTCGCCTTCCTGCTGGACGTCATTCCTGGCAGCGTCATTGGCGCGTTCGCCAGCGGAAACATCCTCCAGGTGCTGCTGTTCGCCGTGATGTTTGGCTTTGCCCTGCACCGTCTGGGCAGCAAAGGTCAGCTTATCTTTAACGTGATCGAAAGCTTCTCGCAGGTCATCTTCGGCATCATCAATATGATCATGCGCCTGGCGCCCATCGGTGCCTTCGGTGCGATGGCCTTCACCATCGGTAAGTATGGCGTCGGTACGCTGGTCCAGCTGGGTCAGCTGATTATCTGCTTCTATATCACCTGTATTCTTTTCGTGGTGGTGGTGCTGGGCTCCATCGCCCGTGCGACCGGTTTCAGCATCTTCAAATTTATCCGTTACATCCGCGAAGAGCTGCTGATTGTTCTGGGAACCTCCTCGTCAGAATCGGCGCTGCCGCGCATGCTCGATAAGATGGAGAAACTCGGGTGTCGTAAATCGGTGGTCGGGCTGGTGATCCCGACGGGCTACTCCTTCAACCTGGATGGCACCTCGATATACCTGACGATGGCGGCGGTGTTTATCGCGCAGGCGACCAACAGCCATATGGATATTTTCCATCAGATTACCCTGCTGGTGGTGCTCCTGCTCTCCTCTAAAGGCGCGGCAGGCGTGACGGGCAGCGGCTTTATCGTGCTGGCCGCCACCATTTCTGCTGTGGGTCACCTGCCGGTGGCGGGTCTGGCGTTGATTCTGGGGATTGACCGCTTCATGTCTGAGGCCCGTGCGCTAACCAACCTGGTGGGTAACGGCGTGGCAACGGTGGTGGTGGCGAAATGGGTGAAAGAGCTGGATCACAAAAAGCTCGACGATACTCTGAATAATCGTTCAACTGACAGCAAAAATCCTGGCTTATCCTCTTAATCTTGTCACAAATGCCCGTATTCCCTTGTGGGGATGCGGGCTCCTGCGCATAATAACTGTTCATACCTGTCATAATTCGACAAGATTTTTTTTGGGTATATTTCACTTCGGACCGTGACGTTTTGCCGAACGCGCGGTCTAATCGACGTGTTTTCATCGTCATCTTTAAGAGTGAAGCGCGTCGCGAGGCACTCTTTTTTAACCAGGAATGTTGATCAGGGGTTCACATGCAGGGCACAAAAATTCGACTCTTAACCGGCGGTTTGCTGATGATGGCAGCAGCCAGTTATGTGCAGGCAGATGCGCTCCAGCCAGACCCGGCCTGGCAACAAGGGACATTAGCGAACGGTTTTCAGTGGCAGGTGTTAGCCACGCCGCAACGTCCCAGTGACCGTATTGAAATCCGTCTGTCTGTTAATACCGGTTCCCTCACGGAAAGCACCCAGCAAACCGGTTTCAGCCACTTTATTCCCCGGCTGGCGCTCACTCAGAGCGGCAGCCTGCAAGCGGTTCAGGTGCGTTCGCTCTGGCAACAGGCCATCGATCCAAAACGCCCACTCCCGCCGGCGGTGGTCTCGTATGACTACACCATGTTTAACCTGAGCCTGCCTAATAACCGCAACGATCTGCTTAAAGAAGCCCTGACGTATCTCTCCGATGCCTCTGGCAATCTGGCGATTACGCCGGATACCGTCAACTATGCGTTGAGCAACAGCGACATGGTGGCGACCTGGCCTGGAGATACCAAAGAGGGCTGGTGGCGTTACCGCCTGAAAGGCTCGACGTTACTGGGGCATGACCCGGCCGAACCGCTGAAACAGCCGGTGGATGCTGAGCAGGTGAAAACGTTCTATCAGAAATGGTACACCCCGGACGCGATGACGCTGATCGTGGTGGGTAACGTGGACAGCCGCGCGGTGGTAGAGCAGATCAACAAAGCGTTTGGCGATCTGAAAGGCAAGCGTGAATCGCCTGCCCCTGTTCCAACACTCTCCCCGCTGCGGGCAGAGCCTGTCAGCATTATGACGGACACCGTGCGTCAGGACCGACTCTCCGTGATGTGGGATAACGCCTGGCAGCCCATCCGTGAGTCCGCGGCGCTGTTGCGCTACTGGCGTGCCGACCTGGCGCGTGAAGCGCTGTTCTGGCATGTTCAGCAGACGCTCAGTAAGAACAACGTGAAGAATATCGGCCTTGGCTTTGACTGCCGCGTGCTGTTCCAGCGTGCGCAATGCGCCATTAACGTTGAATCGCCGGGCGATAAGCTGAATGCCAATCTGGGCGTCGTGGCGAAAGAGCTGGCAAAAGTGCGTAAAGAGGGGCTCTCTGAAGAGGAGTTCAACGCGCTTGTGGCGCAGAAAAAACTCGAGCTGCAGAAGCTGTTCGCGACCTACGCGCGCGCCGATACCGACATTCTGATCAGCCAGCGTATTCGCTCCCTGCAGAACCAGGTGGTGGACATTGCGCCGGAACAGTACCAGAAGCTTCGTCAGGACTTCCTGAGCGGTCTGACCGTCGATATGCTCAACCAGGAGCTCCGCCAGCAGCTGTCGCAGGAGATGGCGTTGATTCTCCTGCAACCGAAGGGCGAGCCGGAGTATGACATGAAGGAACTTCAGACGACCTGGGATTCCATCATGGCCACCGCGCCGCAGCCAACGCAGTCCGCGACGGCTGATGATTTACATCAGGACGCGACGGATATCCCGCAAGGACAGTAATGGGGAAACATTCCCTCTCCCTGTGGGAGAGGGTTAAGGTGAGGGCTTAAACAGGCATCGCTTCGCGCGGAATAATCGCCCCGCGATACTGAATGACGGTGCTGGCCGTCAGGTGCCCACGCTGTGCCGCGGCTTCCGGTGTTCCACCCGTCAGGCGTACCGCCAGATAGCCCGCGCTGAATGAATCACCCGCTGCCGTGGTATCAATCACTTTCTCTTTGGCCAGCTTCACCGCCGGGACCTCAACTACCGCTTCACCCGCAATCGCGACCAGGCACGAATCCGCACCGCGCTTAATCACCACTTCACGCACGCCAGCCGCCTGCGTACGTGCAATCACCTCTTCTACCGGTTTCTCACCCCACAGGGCGTCTTCATCGTCGAGCGTCAGGAAGGCGATGTCGGTGCATTGCAGCATCTGCTGATAGACCTGCTGCGTCTCTTCACGGCTGGACCACAGGCGCGGGCGGTAGTTGTTATCGAAAATAACCTTACCGCCGTTGGCACGACACGTGCGCAGCAGCGAGAGCAGCTTTTCACGGCTGGCCGGGCTGAGGATAGCCAGGCTGATCCCGCTCAGATAGAGATAGTCGAAGGTCGCCAGCGCCTGGCAGATGGCCTCGGCGGCCCCGCTCTCCAGCCAGAATTTGGCCGCAGCTTCGTTACGCCAGTAATAAAACGTACGTTCGCCGGTGCTGTCGGTTTCGATGTAATAAAGCCCCGGCAGACGGTTTTCCATACGCTGAATCAGCGATGTTTCAACCTGTTCACTCTGCCAGGCCTCCAGCATTTGCTGGCTGAAGCTGTCCGTGCCCAGAGCGGTAACATAGTTCACGGTGAGCGCCTCAGGCGCAACCTGACGGGCAATATAAACCGACGTGTTTAACGTATCGCCACCAAATCCGCGGCTCACTTCCGCGCCTTTTTGTGACAGCTCAATCATGCATTCGCCAATCACGGCAATTTTTTTAGACATAATCGTGAACCTGAACAGAAGAATTAACAGCAGTGTGCGCTGAGTGAATTAACCGGTCAACTATATTAAAACAACGTTCCATTATTTTATTTGAGCCAACGCGTGTTCCTGCGCATTTCTGTCATCTTAATTTCATTTTCCCGGTGAATTGAACATAAAGTTCTCAATTGTCGCGCCGATAATCCTGTGACGAGTCCAGAAAGGCCATCCCAACAACAGGACATCTGAAATGAAGTCAGAGCAGGTTATCCAGCGGCTGAGCACCACGCCTGAGGCAAGTATTGAGAACTTGCAGGAGCATCGCTACTGGCTGCAATGTGAGCGTGCGTACACTTATCAGCCGATATACCGAACAGACGGTCGACTGATGGCCATTGAAATTTTGACCGTCGTAACGCACCCCTCAAACCCTACCCAGCGCATCGCACCGGATCGCTATTTTGCCGAAGTTGCCGTTCGCCAGCGTCTGGACGTGCTGGAAGAGCAGCTCCATATGCTCGCAACGAAGCAGCCCTTTTTCGAACAGCACGATATCCTCGCCTCCGTGAATGTTGATGGTCCCACTCTGCTGGCGCTGCGTCAGAACGCGAAATTGCAGGAGCTGATTGCCACCCTGCCGTGGGTGCGCTTTGAGCTGGTGGAGCATGTCCGCCTGCCGCAGGACTCCTCGTTTGCCTCCATATGCGAATACGGCCCGCTGTGGCTGGATGATTTTGGCACCGGCATGGCGAACTTTTCGGCCCTGAGTGAAGTGCGTTATGACTACATCAAAGTGGCCCGCGATCTGTTCATTATGCTGCGTCAGACCCCGGAAGGGCGGAACCTGTTTACGCTGCTATTACAGCTGATGAACCGCTATTGCCAGGGCGTGATTGTTGAAGGTGTGGAAACGCTGGAAGAGTGGCGTGATGTGCAAAGCTCGCCTGCCGCGGCGGCGCAAGGCTATTTCCTCTCCCGTCCGGTACCCATGGATCGCCTCGATAGCGTGATAACTACCCTCTGATAAGCCCGCTTCCCTTTGTCTGGACTATAGTTTTACAGGACAGGTCATCAGGAAAGGGGATAAAAATGACAAGAACAACCAGGGTAATCTCCTGGACAGCAGGGATTTTCTTGTTGTTGATCGTGGTCGTCGCCATCATTATCGCGACGTTTGACTGGAACCGTCTTAAGCCGACCATCAACCAGAAAGTCTCAACCGAACTGAACCGCCCCTTCGCCATACGCGGTGATTTAGGGGTCGTGTGGGAGCGTCAGAAAGAGGAGCCCGGCTGGCGAAGCTGGATCCCGTGGCCACACGTCCACGCCGACGACATCATTCTCGGTAACCCGCCGGATATCCCGGCGGTCACCATGATCCACCTGCCGCGCGTTGAGGCCACGCTGGCCCCGCTCGCGCTGTTCACCAAAACCGTCTATCTGCCGTGGATCAAACTTCAACAGCCCGACGCGCGCCTGATCCGCCTCTCAGAAAAAAATAACAACTGGACCTTTAACCTTGCCAGCGACGGCGAAAAGGATCCGAACGCCCAGCCTTCTTCCTGGTCATTCCGTCTCGACAATATTCTCTTCGATCGCGGGCGGATCGCCATCGACGACAAAGTCAGCAAGGCCGACGTGGAGATCCTGGTCGATCCGCTTGGCAAGCCGCTGCCGTTTAGCGAGGTCACGGGGACGAAAGCCAAAGGTGACACGGCAAGCGTGGGCGACTATGTCTTCGGCCTGACGGCAAAAGGACGCTACAACGACCAGCCGCTCAGCGGTAAAGGGAAAATAGGCGGCATGCTGGCGCTCCGGAGCGAAGGCACGCCGTTCCCGGTGCAGGCGGACTTCCGCTCCGGTAACACCCGCGTGGCGTTTGTGGGGACGGTCAACGACCCGATGAACATGGGCGGCGTCGATCTTCAGCTTAAATTTGCCGGTGATTCGCTGGGCGAGCTGTATGAGCTGACCGGCGTGCTGCTGCCGGATACGCCGCCGTTCGAAACGGACGGGCATCTGGTCGCCAAAATCGATACCGAAAAAGCGTCTGTTTTTGACTACCGTGATTTTAACGGCCGCATCGGCGACAGCGATATCCACGGCTCGCTGACCTACACCACCGGAAAACCGAGGCCGAAGCTGAAAGGGGACGTTGAGTCCCGTCAGTTGCGTCTGGCCGATCTCGGCCCGCTGATCGGCGTGGATTCCGGCAAAGGCACAAAATCAAAAGAGGTGAAAAAGGACATTCAGCCTGCGGGAAAAGTGCTGCCTTACGATCGCTTTGAAACCGATAAGTGGAACGTGATGGATGCGGACGTCCGCTTCAAAGGGCGTAAAATTGAGCATGGCAGCACGTTGCCGTTGAGCGATCTCTCGACGCATATCATCCTCAAAAACGCCGACCTGCGCCTGCAGCCGCTGAAGTTTGGCATGGCAGGCGGGACGATTTCCTCAAACATTCACCTGGAAGGCGATAAAAAGCCGATGCAGGGCCGGGCGGAGATTCAGGCGCGCAGGCTTAAGCTGAAAGCGCTGATGCCGAACGTCGAGCTGATGCAGAAAACCCTCGGCGAGATGAACGGCGATGCCGACATTCGCGGCGTGGGTAACTCCGTGGCGGCGCTGCTGGGCAGCGGTAATGGCAACCTGAAGCTGCTGATGAACGACGGGCTGGTGAGCCGCAACCTGATGGAGATCCTGGGGCTGAACGTCGGGAACTACATCATCGGGCAAATCTTCGGGGATGATGAGGTACGGGTGAACTGTGCGGCGGCCAATCTGGATCTGGTGAACGGCGTGGCGCGTCCGCAGATTTTTGCCTTCGACACGGAAAACGCGGTGATTAACGTGACCGGAACCGCCAGCATGGCCTCCGAGCAGCTTGATCTGACGATTGACCCGGAGAGTAAGGGGATCCGTATTATCACGCTGCGCTCGCCGCTGTACGTGCGCGGGACTTTCAAAAATCCGCAGGCGGGCGTGAAGCCCGGACCGCTGATTGCGCGTGGTGCGGTGGCTGCGGCGCTTGCGACGCTGGTTACCCCAGCCGCAGCGCTGCTGGCGTTGATATCGCCGTCAGAGGGCGAGGCGAATCAGTGCCGGACCATTTTGTCACAGATGAAGAAGTAAGGTGCGGCCTGTTATTTCCGGGTGGCGCTGCGCTTACCCGGCCTACATTTGAATCGTAGGCCGGGTAAGGCGTAGCCGCCACCCGGCATTAGCTTACAGAGCCTGGTGCTTCGTCTCGTGCGTCAGCAGCAGCGCAATCAGCGTCAGCGCCGCCATGGCCGCCAGATAGACGCCCACATAGAACAGACCATAGTTTGCCTGCAGCCAGGTGGCGATATACGGCGCTACGGAGGCGCCCAGAATAGACGAGACGTTATAGGAGAACGACGCGCCGGTATAACGCACTTCCGTTGGGAACAGCTCTGGCAGCAGCGCACCCATCGGGCCGAAGGTCAACCCCATCAGGCTCAGGCCAATCAGCAGATAGGCCATCACCAGCGCCGGGCTGCCTGAACCCAGCAGCGGCGGGAAGACGAACAGAGCAAACAGAATGATCAGCGTGGTGATGGTAATCATGCTCGCGCGACGACCGAACTTATCCGCCAGCAGCCCCGCAATCGGAACCATCACGCCAAACCCGATCACCGCCATCATCAGCATCCACAGCACTTCGTTACGCGGCAGACCCAGCCCAACCGGCGCGGCGGCGGTACTGAAGGTCATGGAGTAAACGGTCATGATGTAGAACAGCGTGTAGGTGGCGAGCATGATAAACGTGCCCAGCACGGTCACGCGCACGTGTTTGGTCAGCAGCGTGCCCAGCGGCACTTTCACCTGCTTGTTCGCCGCAGCCACTTTCGCGAAAACCGGGGTCTCATGCAGAGAAACACGCACATACAGGCCAATCAGCACCAGCACGGCTGAGAAGACAAACGGGATACGCCAGCCCCAGCTCATGAACTGTTCATCCGTCAGCAGCCAGGAGAGCAGCAGGAACGTCCCGTTGGCAAAGAAGAAGCCAATCGGTGCGCCAAGCTGCGGGAAAGAACCATACAGCGCGCGCTTGCGCGCCGGGGCGTTCTCGGTGGCCAGCAGCGCCGCGCCACCCCATTCACCACCCAGGCCCAGACCCTGACCAAAACGCGCCAGCGCCAGCAGGACCGGCGCCAGAATGCCGATGGTCTCATACGTCGGCAGCAGGCCGATGGCCACGGTGGAGATCCCCATCGTCAGCAGCGAGGCCACCAGCGTCACTTTACGCCCAATGCGATCGCCAAAGTGTCCAAACAGCGCGGAGCCAATCGGACGCGCAACAAACGCGATAGCAAAGGTCGCCAGGGACTGCAGCGTGGCCGCCGTCGGATCGCCCTGCGGGAAGAAAATGTGCGGGAAGACGATGACCGCCGCGGTGGCGTAAATATAAAAGTCGAAGAACTCGATGGCGGTGCCAATCAGCGAGGCGACGACAACTTTATTGCGCGAATTTACCGGAACGTTTTCCGTTTCTGAGTCGAGTGTGGTGGCGGTTGCTTGCATAATATTTTCTTATTTTTGTCGAACGAAAGGCCATATTACGCACAGCAAAAGCGACATTTCAATCTGTAACAAAGCCGCGACCTGGTGATAAAAGCAACAAAAAGGGGATAATTTTCAGGCTAGCCAAAACACGTCTATGAAATGCTTCACAGATTTTAAATATCAGTCAATAAAACTGGTTTTCGGTTAAATAAAAGTTACGGACTGGATTTATATGCTGAAATGATGAATCGGGCTGAAATTTCAGCCCGGGAGTGGCGTTACCGGTGTGTTTTACCCGGCATTCTCGGGTCGTCTTTGTACTCGGCAGTGGCAATCCATGCTGCGCAGAACAGGGTTAAACGTGCGAAGAAATAGAAGAACGCCATTAACCCCAGCACCGAGCCGAACGCCGCGCCGGAAGGGGATTTCACCAGTGACGGCAGGGTGTAGGTCATCACGATTTTGATCACCTCAAAGCCGATCGCCGCGATCAACGTGCCGCGGATCAGCGCCTTCTTGCGCGGACGATGACGGGGCAAGCGCCAGAAGATCCAGAAGAACAGCAGATAGTTGGCGAAGACAGAAATCGCCAGCCCAATGCTGCGCCAGGCGGGCTTCAGCCATTCGATGTAATCAAGATAGAGCGCGGAGATGATCATCTGCTGCGCGGAGCCCGCCACGGAGGTAATGGAAAGCGTCACGATGAGCGCGACGAGCAGGCCAATCAGCGAAACAAAATCACGGAGATACTTAACCCAGATTTTCTCCTGGTCCTGCGGCTTACGCTCCCAGACGTCGCGCGACTGGGCGCGAATGGCCTCGCGAAGGTTGCCCATCCAGTTAACGCCGGAGTAAAGGGCAATCAGCAAGCCGACGATACCGACGGTGGTACGCTGCTGCACGGCGGTATTGATGGTGCTTTTGAGCGTGCTGGCAAGGGTTGGGTCACTGACGTTATTCAGGATCTTATTAAAGATATCCTGCAGCAGCGTCGGGTGTGAGGCGAGCACAAAACCGGCCGCCGCAAACGACACCATCAGGATCGGGATCATCGACAGGAAGGAAAAATAGGTGATGGCGGCACCAAACTGGTTTCCCATGCGGTCATTAAAGCGCTCGGTCGCGCGTATCAGATGCGCAATCATGGGAAACTGCTGAATTCTGGCGACAATGCCGGTGACGGTCCCCAGCGCTTTGCTGGCGGTACCAGGGGATCTGGCCTCTTCAGGCCCGGTTTCCATCTTTTTGACGGGCTCATACTCTAAATGTTGGGTGGGTCGTTGCGGGTTGTTTTCCGGCGTCACGCGACTTTTCCTTTTCGTTTGGCTGGATGTTATTGAATTATAGCTTGCGACTAGTCCACGTAAGCTTTTGTGAGTTCGGTCAGCCACTCCATGAACAGATGTACCCGGCGGGAGAGGTTGCGCCGGTGGGGATAAATCAGGGAAACAGGCATCGGTTCGGCCCGGTATTGCGGGAGGATTTCAACCAGCTTCTTCGCGCGCAGCAAATCTCGTACCCCAACCCGTGGAACCTGAATGATGCCCAGCCCGGCGAGGCAGGCCGCCTGGTAGGTTTCGGTGCTGTTAACGGTTAATACCCCGCCCGTTTTTATCCACTGCGTCGCACTGCCGTTATAAAACTCAAAGCCCTGCGGACGGGTTCCCAGCATAGCGGTGTAGTGAATGACGGCGTGCGAGCCTAAATCGTCCAGCGTGTCCGGGTAGCCAAAACGCGCCAGATAGTCCGGACTGGCGCAGTTAATCACCGACAGCTTGCCCAACGGTCGGGCAATCAGCCCTGAATCCTTCAGCGTGCCGACGCGTACCACGCAATCAAACCCTTCGCGGATCACATCCACCAGACGATCGCTGCTGCTGAGTTCCAGCTCAATGCCCGGATAATGCTGCAGAAACGCAGGGAGTTTGGGGATGACTAAATTTCGAGCAACGGCGACGGGCATATCCACGCGAAGCCGTCCGCTGATGCTGGAGGGATCGTGCTGAAACATCCCGTCGAGTTCATCAAGGTTTGCCAGCAGATCTTTTGCCCGTTCGTAATAGACCATGCCGTCCTGCGTCAGGCTGACGCGACGCGTGGTGCGGTGCAATAGCTGGGTGCCAAGCCGGTTTTCCAGGGCCTGAATCTGCCGCGAAACGCTGCCTTTTGGCAGCGTTAAAGTTTCTGCCGCGCGGGAAAAACTCTCCAGTTCCGCGACGCGGACAAACAGCTGCATTGCGTGAATTTTATCCATAGATGAAGCTCATTGTTGTTTCCGATGAAACAGTGAAGCGTTTTAACCCACCTTTATTGATCTTCTATCACCTAATAAGCTCTTACTCAATCTCCATAACAGCCAAAACGAGGTTTATGATGACTGAACGTATCGCATTAGTGACGGGTGGTAGCCGTGGTTTGGGTAAAAACGCGGCCTTAAAGCTGGCGGCAGACGGCACGGGAATTGTGCTGACCTACAACCGTAGCCAGCAGGAAGCGCTGGCGGTTGTGCATGAAATTCAGCAAAAAGGCGTTAACGCGGCGGCAATACAGCTTAACGTCGGGGAAGTCACAAGTTTTGATCATTTTGCCCAACAGCTTCAGGAAACCCTCCGAACCGTCTGGCAGCGTGAAACCTTTGACTATTTATTGAACAATGCCGGAACGGGTTTATATGCGCCCTACACCGACACGACGGAAGCTCAGTTTGATGAGGCGCTGAACATTCATTTCAAAGGACCTTTCTTCCTGACCCAGCGCCTGCTGCCGTTGCTTAACGACGGCGGACGGATCCTTAACGTCTCCAGCGGACTGGCCCGTTTTACCCAGCCGGGCTCGGGAACCTACGCGGCGATGAAGGGGGCGATGGAAGTGCTGACGCGTTATCAGGCGAAAGAGCTGGGGGCGCGCGGTATTTCCGTCAATATCATTGCGCCTGGCGCGATCGAAACCGACTTTGGCGGCGGACGCGTGCGCGACAACGCGGATCTGAACCAGATGCTGGCATCCCAAACAGCGCTGGGACGGGTGGGGCTGCCGGACGATATTGGCGATGCCATTGCGGCACTGCTCAGCGACAAACTGGGCTGGATGACTGCGCAACGTATTGAAGTCTCGGGCGGCATGTTCCTGTGATATCTGCGCTTAAGGAAATCCTTAAGACGAATGTGTCCAGATACTGACAGATATAAAGAACACGGGGGATTTGTAACGGCTCCATTCGTTGAGTTTTTTCTTAAATAGCGCCTCTGTAGAATCCCCCTTCGCTATTCTCAGAGGGGAAAAAACGATGCGAGTAATCATGTTTGACAGGCAGTCACTCTTTATTCACGGAGCGATACACAGTCTTCAGGCGCTAATCCCGGAAATAACTATAACAGGGACCTGTCAGGCACAAGATTTATGGGCTCAGGCTTCTGCTTCGCCGTCAGCTATCGTCATGATTGATGGGAATTTAATTCAGGACGAAGGGAGCGCTTTGCTGGAAGCGATCGTGCATCGCTTTCCGGCGATACGCGTGATTCTGGTTTTGGCGAAAAAAGAGGCCAGATGGGTGGAGCAACTGCGGCAGCGAAACGTCATGGCCATTATTCCCCGCAATGCCAGTCCCGAACGGTTTTCCGCCGTGCTGGATTCGGTAGCCCGAGGGATGGTCTGTTTTCCCGGAGAGTGGGTCCGAGAGCCGACGTCGTCTCAGGCGTTATTATCCTTAAGCGAGCGCCAGCGCGAAGTGTTGAAACTGCTGGCGGCGGGGGAGTCAAATAAAGAGATTGGCCGCAATCTCAACATCAGTGCGGCCACGGTAAAAGCGCACCTTGAGGCACTTTTCCGGCGGCTGGACGTGAAAAACAGAACGCAGGCAGCCATGTACTATACCCGGGCGACGGCCTGAATAAGCGCGTCGGGGAGCGACGTTATCTCTCCGAAACTGAATATCATCATGACCAGCGCATCATGCTGCTGTTGGGTTAATGGACGTGTCAGATTTTCCCGCAGCAGCGTCTCACACAGCCGTATATCTTCATGCAGCAAATGGTCTGCCTCCAGCGGTGTGACAGGACCGTGAAAATGTTCCTGGTCACGGATAACGTGGCCATAGCCGATAACCCATAATCCGTGTTCGTCACGATATTTTTCCAGAGAAAGACCCTGATGTTTTTTTATTAACGCGATGGCGGCAGATGATATTTTCAGCCCATGCTCTTTCATATTCGTTTCCTCTTAATGGCGACACTGTAGAGGAAACGGCTTACGAGAAATATCCGCCAAATGGCTGTTGATCACGCCTTGTTATTCAGATATTCATGCCGCAATAAACCAAATAACCAGTCATTATGCCAATGCCCCGCAAGGAAATAGCTTTCGCGTAATTCGCCCTCCAGACGAAAGCGGACTTTTTCCAGCACACGTCGTGAGGCGATATTGCCCGCCGTGACGGTGGCGGTAAGTCGGCGTATATCGCCTTCTTCAAAGGCATAGCGGCAAAGCGCCTGCAGGGATTCGAAGCCGTAGCCTTTTCCCTGCGCCTCGGGGGCGAAAAGGAAACCCACTTCGGCACAATCCACCTCCCGATGAATATACCCGGTGACACCCAGCGGGGCCCGGGAGGCGGCGTCACGCACGACGAGGCACAGCCAGTGCGCGCTGCCTGGCGTCCAGGGCGTCAGACGGGCATCGAACGCCTCGCGAATAACTGCGACGGGGCGGTCTTCCGCCACAAAGCGCATGACGTCGGGATGTTGCTGTAATGCCAGAAAAAAGGGCCAGTCTTCTTCCTGCAAAGGTGAGCAGTTCAGGCGAGGGGTAATTAAAACGGGCATTCAGATTCTCCTGACACTTTTTAAATGATTTTAGGGTTGTCACTTTATTTCAACAGAAAGTCAGGTATGGTTAACCGCGTATAAATAAAAAGAAAAAAGGCCGTCTCGTGCCCATTCCGGATGTCTTCGTTGTCGCTTAAGGAAAACAATGACTCTCAGCACATCACATCATATTCGCGAACAGTTCGAACACTGTCTGGCGGTCATTCGCCATGCGTCGGTGGAAATTTTGCTTCTTCTGAATGTACATGCATCTGAGGGCAAAGATCCACGCTGGTTTCTGGAACAACTGGACAGCGCGCGATTAGCCCTGGGCGGCTGGGGAGCCGTGGCGAAAAAACTCAACCTGAATGATGCCGAGATGTCGGAATTTACGCTCCAGCTGCGCCTGCTGCAGCAGCGCGTGCCGCAGTATGAAAGCGGACAGGATGTGAGTGAAAACCAGTTGATTGCGGCGATGCGCTTTGTCACCGCGCTGGAGCACCTTCGCCTGCAGCAGCCGCTGTTGACCTACAGCACGGAGCTGTCTCCGGGCAGCGAACTCCAGCAGCAGCAGGCGCACAAGCAGGTGCGGGCGATAGAGCTGATGATAAAAGGGCTCATCCAGCAGGCCTGGCCCGATCAGGTCAAGCTGAACAACCATCTCAAGACTTTGTTTAACGCCGATCGCGTACGGCGCTGGCTGAAGCTGGGCGAGATCAACGATGTGCTAAGCGGCATGATGTTCAGCGAGCTGGCACAGATGCTGGTGGATAAAAAGGAGTTCAGCCGCTATTACGCTTCGCTGTTCAGCGATCCGTCCATGCTGACGCTGCTGGTTGAACCGCGTAAAACACTGCAAACCTTCCTCGATGACATTCGGCAAATTCGCAACAACATCACCGTTCAGAAAACGTTGAGCTCGGCGCAAATTCAGCTGCTGGATAACTACTACGCACAGATCGCGCGGCCCGTTCAACGCGCGTTTGAAGAGGGGAGAACGCGCGTCAATCCGGCGGGATTCATGGCGGTAGATGCCAGCGAACTGCATACCTTCTGGGAAAAGGCGCAGAAAATGGATCGGGTCACCGGCGGGGATCTGTTTGAAGTCCGCGACACCATTGAAAAGCCGACCCAGCGCGCGCCGCGCACCCCCGAACAACGCGAGCAGCTCATTTCCGGTGCGTTATGGGGGGCAGTTGGCGTTATGGTGATTGCCATCGTGGCCGGGGGATTCTGGCTGGTGACCAGCAGTAAACCGCAGCCTGCGGCCGTCAGCGCGGCTGAAGCGGCACCACCACAGGAAATGCGTGAAACGCCTTCCTCGCGCGAAACGCTCACGCGCATGGGAGTGACCTGGGACGAGAATAATTTCCGCTCGGCCATTAACCGAAACGATACCCGCGTGACCCAGCTCTTTTTGCAGGGCGGTATGGACTGGAAGCTGTCCTGGACCGAAGAGGCGATGTCGGCAGGCTATGACGACGTGCTGGAGCTGATGTTACGCTACCGGCAAAACATGGTGGAGGAGAAGCCGTGTCGGCGCTTCATCAACACACTCAGCCACGCAATGTCGAACGGCGAGTCTCTGACCTCGGTACGTAAAGAGTACCTCAAAGCTTTCTGCACTGTGCCTGCGGTGGTAAAACGCCAGCAGCACGATCTCGACATGGCCACGCGCCGTGCGAAGTCACAGCCGGATGCCACCACCAAAAAATGGCAGTCTATTCAGAGCGCCATTTATGAAGTGATTCGCTGATCTCTCCTCCCTCTCCCTGTGGGAGAGGGCCGGGGTGAGGGCATCAGACCGCACCCCACTTAAGGCTCCCCATACAACCCAATCAGCCGCCGCACCACGCCGTTTGTCCAGCCAAAACCGTCCTGCAGCGGATACTCACCCCCGCCACCTTCGCGCGGCGTGCTGCTGGCGATGTGGTACTTCTCAATCAGCTTATGGTGCGTCTGATAAAAATGGTTCACCGTATGCAGCCAGCTCCAGGCGATCTCAT
This sequence comes from Enterobacter sp. JBIWA003, assembly GCF_019968825.1. Lineage (NCBI taxonomy): Bacteria > Pseudomonadati > Pseudomonadota > Gammaproteobacteria > Enterobacterales > Enterobacteriaceae > Enterobacter > Enterobacter sp. JBIWA003. The sequence goes on along the minus strand of NZ_CP074170.1, from coordinate 4,746,205 downwards.
CCCCCAGCGAGTCGTTGCCATACTGCTTGAACCCTTGAATCGCCATCCACTGCAGCGGCGCCCAGCCGTTGGGTTTATCCCACTGCTCGCCGGTTTCATACTCGGTCGCCAGAATCCCGCCCGGCGTGAGCAGTCGTGCCTTGACCGCATCCGACAGGCGCTCAGCCTGCTCATGGGTCGCCATACCGACATACAGCGGCACGATGCTGGCGGCAGAAAACAGCGCCAGCTCTTCACGTCGCCAGTCGTAATCGCGGTAACAGCCGCTCTCCTCGTCCCACAGGTAGCGGTTCACCGCCTCGCGACGATCGCTGGCTTTCTGGCGGAACAGGTCGGCCGTCTCTTTGTCCCCTTTCGACGCCGAGATGTTGGCAATGGCGCTTTCCAGCTTGAACAGGAAGGCGTTGAGGTCGATGGGGATAAACTGCGTCGTGCGGATGCTGGCGAGCCGCGACGGATCGCGCAGCCAGCGGGACGAATAGTCCCAGCCGGACGCCGCCCCCGCCCGCAGGTCGCGATAGACCTCGTTTGGCGGTCGCCCCGAGTGGCGCGCGGTTTCTACGTCCTCAATCCACGATTCGTCGCGCGGGGTATCACGGTCATCCCAGTAGCGGTTGAGCAATGAACCGTCCGGCATGCGCACGGCGCTGCGGTAGGCCTGGTTAAGCAGCAGCGACTCCGCGCCGTCCATCCAGAAGGCGTACTCCATTTTGAGGTGATCCAGATAGCGTTTCGCACCGCGCACGCCGTCCTCCTCAAACAGTTCCACCATCAGCGCAAAGACCGGCGGCTGGGAGCGGCTGAGATAATAGGTACGGTTGCCGTTGGGGATATGCCCGTAGCGTTCAATCAGCCAGGCGAAGTTGTCCGCCATGCACTTCAGCAGGTCGTTACGACCGCTCTCCGCCAGCCCCAGCATGGAGAAATAGGAATCCCAGTAGTAGGTCTCGCTGAATCGTCCGCCGGGAACGATATAGGCCTGCGGCAGCGCCAGCAGAGAAGACCAGGGAATATGATCCTGCGGCTCGCGCGTCAGCACCGGCCACAGGTTATCAATGTGCTCCTTCAGGGAGAGGCCCGGGTCGGAGACATACTCGGTGCCGAACGTTTCCGGCATCCAGAAGTGGTTCTCCACAAACTGGCGCAGGTCGAAGTCCCGGTGGCGTCTGACCTTGCGGTAGCGGATCAGGATATCCAGCGGATCCATTTTCGGCGCGCAGTCGGGGAAGGTTTTGCTGTCCGCAAACAGCCGCGTCGACTGCACATGCTCGAACAGTTCAAGATAGCGGTCTGCGGGCGTCAACGCATCGGAGGCGGGTAGCCCCTCGATCATTTCGGGTTCCGGCTCCGCCTCAATCATTTCATCCAGTTTCAACTCGCAGGGATCGGTCTCGTAGCGCAGCTCTTCTGCAATCTCGAATTCGATGTTCTCGGTAGCCTGTAGTTTCTGGTTGAACATGGTGATAGGGACCTCCGGTTGTGTGTTCAAAAGACAGGTTTATCCGGGCGTCTTATAAGCGTAGACATTCGCTTCGGTAGAGGGGGAGGAATATGTGCGGTAGATCACTATTTTCGGAGCATTCGTTTTGCAACGATTTATGTATGTTAACAGTAGCCTCTCCAGGAGAGGCTACTGAACAAGAGGGGAGCCTGCCGGATTAAAGGCCTTGTTTTAGCCGCGTAGCAATCGGTTCAAATTCCTCGGTGGAATGGCGCTTGAGCGTATCAGGTGCGTTATCCTCAATGGCTTTCCAGTAGGCCCACGGCACCGGTTTTTTCCCCAGCTCATAGTCCATGGCGTCCCAGGCATCTTCACGAAACGCATAAAATGCCCAGTGTGCATGATGTTTGTCGAGGACGGTCAGGACATCATTAAGCCACTGCCTGCAGCCCTGCAGCGTGCGAACGCAGCCAAACTCTCCCGCGACAACCCGGTTGGCCGGAATACCGTGCTGTTTCGCCCAGTCAAAGGGCGCGTTCATCCATTTCTCTATGGCCGTAGCGTCCCATTTCACCTTTTTACCGCCGAACGTGACCATGCCTGGATAGTCGAACGGCACTTTGCGGCGTGCATTTGGCGCGCTGGTGAAATCATAGGGCTCGTACATGTGGAAGCTGTAGAGCACCCGCTTATCCTCAAGCGCGGACGGCCAGCCAGAAAAACCACGCGCGGAGGCGTACCAGCCTCCATCGACCATAATCGGTGTGGTGGCATCGACCTCGCGGATGGCGGCAATAATCTGATTGTAGAGAGCGGGAAGGTTACGCGCCGTGCTTTGCTGCTGCTGATACCAGGTTTTTAACGCCTCTGGCGACGCCTGCTCGCTAATGTTGCCTCTTTTTTCAGGCGCGGGTTCATTGACCAGGTTCCAGGCCGCAATGCCCGGTTCGTCCTTCAGGGCCTGGGCCAAATCACGCCAGAACTGAGCGGCTTCCTGCCAGTATTTTTTATCCTGCCAGATGCGGTCATCAAACTGGTTATTGTTATTTTGCGCCCAGCGCATGCCGGGTAAAGAGAGTGGGGCAATAACGACCTGTAGCCCGGCCGCGTGGGCTTTCCTGATGGCGGCTTTGAGCGTCGCGAGGTCTGCGGCCTCGAGCCCACGGTAACCGTCGGCGTTGCCGAGAAGAAAATCTCTCCCGGCAGGTTTCCATTTATCATAAGAGAGGCGAACCCACGTCGCGCCATAGCCACGCAGCGCATCATAGTATTCCTGCGTGGGTGGCAGGCGGTTAAAGCTGTTTCCGCCGTGCTGAGGGGTATCCCAGAAGGTGATTTGATCAGATGAGGAGGCAGCAAAGCAAAAAAGAAGCAGGGTCAACCCGATAAGCGCTTTCATCTCAATTCCTTTTTAGCGTGATGATGATTTTATATTCGCCGGGATGATGAGGCTTTGTCTTTAAATTATCGAGCCATATAAAAAAACTGGCCCGCAAAGGCCAGTTTTGATGACGTGCTTTCCTGCGAAAAGCCCTTAACGCATGGTCACAAACTCTTCCGCCGCCGTTGGGTGGATTGCCACGGTGTTATCGAAATCTTTTTTCGTTGCGCCCATCTTCAGCGCCACGGCGAAGCCCTGCAGGATCTCGTCCATGCCGAAGCCGATGCCGTGGATACCGACAATCTTCTCGTCCGGACCGACGCAGACCAGCTTCATGCGGCACGGCTGACGGTGCGAGGTGACGGCGGTATACATCGCGGTGAAGGCCGATTTATACACTTTCACCTGGTCGTCGCCATACTGCTCGCGCGCCTGCGGCTCGGTTAAGCCGACGGTGCCGATTGGCGGGTGGCTGAAGACCACGGTCGGGATGTTGCTGTAGTCCAGATGCTCGTCCGGCTTGTTGTTAAACAGGCGCTCGGAAAGACGACGACCCGCCGCAACGGCCACCGGGGTCAGCTCAACCGCACCGGTATTGTCGCCGACCGCGTAAATGCCCGGTACGCTGGTGTTCTGGAATTTATCGACGACGATATAGCCTTTTTCGTCGGTTTTCACGCCGGTCACGCCCAGGTTGAAGTTATCGTTCGCCGGTTCACGGCCAATCGCCCAGATCAGGCAATCGACGGTCTGGCTGCGACCATCTTCCAGCTCCAGCGTCAGGCTGCCGTCTGCATTTTTTACGACCGCTTTTGGCACGGCGTTGGTATGCAGTGTTGGACCTTCGGTGTTCATCACTTCAACCAGTGTATCAACAATCAGCGGATCGAAGCTGCGCAGCGGCGCGTGTTTACGCACGAACAGGTGCGCTTCAGCCCCCAGACCGTTAATCACGCCAGCCAGCTCCACCGCGATGTAACCCGCGCCCACCACGGCAACGCGTTTTGGCAGGGCAGGCAGTTCGAAGAAACCGTCGGAGTCGATGCCGTATTCCACGCCCGGGATGTTCGGGTGGCTTGGACGACCGCCGGTAGCGATCAGGATGTGATCGGCGGTGATCGTCTCACCGTTCACTTCGATCGTTTTCGCATCAACGAAGCGAGCGAAACCGTGGATAACGTCGACGTTATTTTTGCCCAGCACGTTGTCGTAGGAGGTATGAATACGGTCGATGTAGGCGGTACGGCTGGCGATCAGCTTGTCCCAGTCGAAGTGGTTGATGGTGGTGTCAAAGCCGTAGTCCGGGCCATACATGTGGATAGCTTCACGGATTTGCGCCGCATGCCACATGACCTTCTTCGGTACACAACCCACGTTCACACAGGTGCCGCCCAGCGCTTTGGCTTCAATCAGCGCGCACTTCTGGCCGTACATGGCCGCGCGGTTGATGGAGGCGATGCCGCCGCTGCCGCCGCCGATGGCGATGTAGTCATAATGCTTAGTCATAGCTTTTGTCCTTAATCGTGAATTGCCGCGATTGTATACCTGAAATCAATAGTTTCCACCGATGGCTGCGATTACTCCGGCACGATCCAACTGACGGAGGTATGGCCCGTACCGGCTGGCACCAGCGTTTTGTGCAGCCACGGCAGCACGTTGTTCATCTGCGCTTCGAGCTTCCACGGCGGGTTAATGACGATCATGCCCGAGGCGGTCATGCCGCGCTGGTCGCTGTCCGGACGTACCGCCAGCTCGATCTGCAGAATTTTGCGGATGCCGGTCGCTTCCAGGTCTTTGATCATGCGTTTGATTTGCGCACGCAGCACCACCGGATACCACAGGGCGTATGTCCCGGTGGCGAAGCGTTTGTAGCCTTCGTGGATACCGGTCACCACCGCCTGATAGTCGGTTTTGATTTCGTACGGCGGGTCGATCAGCACCAGGCCACGACGGGAGACCGGCGGCAGCTTGGCTTTCAGCTGCTGGTAGCCGTCGGCTTTTTCCACGCGGGCGCGGCTGTCTTTCTGAAATTCAGAGCGCAGCAACGGGAAGTCGCTCGGGTGCAGCTCGGTCAGCTGGATGCTGTCCTGCTCGCGCAGCAGCTGGCGGGCAATCAGCGGGGATCCCGGGTAGTAGCGCAGCTGGCCGTTGCGGTTGAAGTGATTCACCACGCCGATGTACGGCTCCAGCTCGGCAGGCAGGTCGTCCTGCTGCCAGATGCGGGCGATCCCTTCCAGATATTCACCGGTACGCTCGGCATGCTCACCGCTCAGCTGATAACGGCCCGCGCCTGCGTGGGTGTCCAGATAGAGAAACGGCTTCTCTTTCTCTTTGAGCGATTCGATGATCAGGCTCTGAACGGTGTGTTTAAGGACGTCGGCGTGGTTGCCTGCGTGGAAGCTGTGGCGATAACTGAGCATGGGTAATGATATTCCGCTGAATTGACGATTTGCCACAGTTTACAGCAGAACGGCGCAGATTACCCGTAGGCCCGGTAAGCGCAGCGCCACCGGGCTCTTTTCGACAACGTCTGGCATTGAAATCCTCTACACTTAACCCCATTCTAGATCGCATATGCACAGCGCCGGATGCGCGCTTCATTCATCTTATTCAACAGGACAGCGTTTATGACCAATCCATTACTGACGCCTTTTTCGTTGCCGCCGTTTTCTAAAATCCTCCCCGAGCATGTGGTTCCAGCCGTTACGCAATCCCTGGACAACTGCCGCGCGGCGGTAGAAAGCGTGGTAGCGCAGGGCGCGCCGTACACCTGGGAAAATCTGTGTCAGCCGCTGGCCGAAGTGGACGACGTGCTGGGGCGTATCTTCTCCCCGGTAAGCCACCTGAACTCGGTAAAAAACAGCCCGGAGCTGCGTGAAGCCTACGAGCAAACCCTGCCGCTGCTCTCTGAGTACAGCACCTGGGTCGGCCAGCACGAAGGGCTCTACAAAGCCTACCGCGACCTGCGCGACGGTGACCATTATGCCGAACTGAACACGGCGCAGAAAAAATCGGTCGATAACGCCCTGCGTGATTTTGAGCTGTCCGGGATTGGCCTGCCAAAAGAGAAGCAGACCCGCTACGGTGAAATCGCCGCGCGCCTGTCTGAGCTGGGCAACCAGTACAGCAACAACGTGCTCGACGCCACCATGGGCTGGACGAAGCTGATCACCGACGAAGCGGAGCTTTCCGGCATGCCGGAAAGCGCTCTGGCGGCGGCAAAAGCTCAGGCCGAGGCGAAAGAGCAGGACGGCTTCCTGCTAACTCTGGATATCCCGAGCTATCTGCCGGTGATGACCTACTGCGACAACCAGGCGCTTCGCGAAGAGATGTACCGCGCCTACAGCACCCGCGCCTCCGATCAGGGGCCGAATGCCGGTAAGTGGGACAACAGCCCGGTCATGGCGGAAATCCTCGCCCTGCGCCACGAGCTGGCCCAACTGCTGGGCTTCGAAAACTACGCCGATAAATCCCTCGCCACCAAAATGGCGGAAAATCCGCAGCAGGTGCTCGACTTCCTGACCGATCTGGCGAAACGCGCCCGTCCACAGGGTGAAAAAGAGCTGGCCCAGCTGCGCGCCTTCGCGAAAGCGGAGTTCGGCGTGGACGAGCTGCAGCCGTGGGACATTGCTTACTACAGCGAAAAACAGAAGCAGCACCTCTACAGCATCAGCGACGAGCAGCTGCGCCCGTATTTCCCGGAAAACAAAGCCGTTAACGGCCTGTTTGAAGTGGTGAAGCGCATCTATGGCATCACCGCCAAAGAGCGTACCGATATCGACGTCTGGCACCCGGACGTGCGCTTCTTTGAACTGTATGACGAGAAAAACGAACTGCGCGGCAGCTTCTATCTCGATCTCTACGCGCGTGAGAACAAGCGCGGCGGGGCGTGGATGGACGACTGCGTGGGCCAGATGCGTAAAGCAGACGGTTCTCTGCAGAAGCCGGTCGCCTACCTGACCTGTAACTTCAACCGTCCGGTGAATGGCAAACCTGCGCTCTTTACCCACGACGAAGTGATCACCCTGTTCCACGAGTTCGGTCACGGTCTGCACCATATGCTGACCCGCATCGAAACTGCAGGCGTGGCAGGCATCAGCGGTGTGCCGTGGGATGCGGTCGAACTGCCGAGCCAGTTTATGGAAAACTGGTGCTGGGAGCCGGACGCGCTGGCGTTTATCTCCGGTCACTATGAGACCGGCGAACCACTGCCGAAAGAACTGCTGGATAAAATGCTGGCAGCGAAAAACTACCAGGCGGCGATGTTTATCCTGCGTCAGCTGGAGTTCGGCCTGTTCGATTTCCGCCTGCACGCCGAGTTCAGCCCGGAGCAGGGCGCGAAAATTCTTGAAACCCTGGCCGAGATTAAAAAGCAGGTTGCCGTTATTCCTGGGCCAACCTGGGGCCGCTTCCCGCACGCGTTCAGCCATATCTTTGCAGGCGGTTACGCGGCGGGTTACTACAGCTACCTGTGGGCCGACGTGCTGGCGGCGGATGCCTTCTCTCGTTTCGAAGAAGAGGGGATCTTCAACCGCGAAACCGGCCAGTCGTTCCTCGACAATATCCTGACCCGCGGCGGTTCCGAAGAGCCAATGGTGCTGTTCAAACGCTTCCGCGGACGCGAGCCGCAGCTGGATGCGATGCTTGAGCATTACGGGATCAAAGGCTGATTGTTACGTGAAGATCTGCTTAGTGGATGAAACGGGCGCCGGAGACGGCGCCTTATCTGTTCTGGCCGCCCGCTGGGGGCTGGAGCACGATGATGAAAACCCGATGGCGCTGGTGATGACACCAGAACATCTCGAATTACGTAAGCGCGACGAACCGAAGCTCGGCGGGATTTTTGTCGATTTTGTCGGTGGTGCCATGGCGCACCGGCGCAAGTTCGGCGGCGGTCGCGGCGAAGCGGTGGCTAAAGCGGTTGGGATTAAAGGAAGCTATCTGCCGGACGTGGTGGATGCCACGGCGGGGCTGGGGCGCGATGCGTTTGTGCTGGCGTCTGTCGGCTGTCGGGTGCGGATGCTGGAACGTAACCCGGTGGTGGCGGCCCTGCTCGACGACGGTCTGAGCCGTGGCTACGCGGACCCGGAAATCGGCCCGTGGTTGCAGGAGCGTTTGCAACTTATCCATGCCTCGAGCCTGACGGCGCTGACCGATATCACCCCGCGCCCGCAGGTGGTCTATCTCGACCCGATGTTTCCGCACAAGCAGAAAAGCGCGCTGGTGAAGAAAGAGATGCGGGTGTTTCAGTCTCTGGTGGGACCTGATCTGGATGCGGATGGCCTGCTGGCGCCGGCTCGCCAGCTGGCGACGAAGCGGGTGGTGGTGAAGCGCCCTGACTATGCGCCGCCGCTGGCGGACGTTGCCACGACCAATGCGGTGACCACCAAAGGGCACCGGTTTGATATCTACTCAGGCACGCCGGAATAAAAAAAGCCGGGTGGCGGCTTCGCCTTACCCGGCCTACAGTTAGTGCCGTTTGTAGGCCCGGTAAGCGTTAGCGCCACCGGGCTTTTTTGCACTTACTCGTCTTCTTCGTCACGCAGTGGAACAATCAGCATATCCACGTGAACGGTGTTAATCAGCTGGCGCGCGGAAGACATCAGCTTGCTCCAGAAGTCCTGATGGTGACCACACACCACCAGGTCCATGTCATATTTCTTGATCGCATCAACCAGTACCTGGCCCAGGTCGCCGCTGCCGCTCAGGGTTTCGGTAATCGGGTAGCCTGCGTTAGTGGACAGTTCGCTCAGGGCGTGGTGCGTCTCTTCGGAGATACGCTTCTGCATATCGCCCAGATTGACGTCGATCAGACCGGTGTAGAGGTCGGAGTAATTCACATCAACGTGAATCAGCGAAACTTTCGCGTTGTAGGGACGTGCCATGGATACCGCTTTATCAACCAGCACTTTGCTCTCCGGGGAGAGGTCTACCGCGATGAGAATGTGTTTGTAAGCCATAGTGTTACTCCTTCCTTAAGTTATCGATGACTAAATGGGAAAGCCGTCGTCTGATGCTTTCATTACGGCCCAGTTAAACATATTTTTCAAGCTTTGGTGTTGATAACGATTAACCTTGTGGCAAAAAAATTAACGGATCTCCTACACTATTAAATGAGCCGTTCGGATATTAAAACGCGAACCGGATCGACTTTTGGTCATTCTTTCACTGAACTGTCTGTCAGGGCATTGGGGTGCGGTAGCTCAGAAGCCTTGCTTCGTGGGCGGACGCCGGGGAGGATGTATGATTAGCACCGTCGCATTGTTTTGGGCGTTATGCGTGGTTTGCATAGTGAATATGGCGCGCTACTTCTCATCGTTACGTGCGCTGTTAGTGGTACTTCGTGGTTGCGATCCGTTGCTTTATCAGTATGTGGACGGTGGAGGGTTCTTCACCTCGCATGGACAGCCCAGCAAACAGATGCGTCTGGTGGGATATATCTACTACCAGCGCTACCGCGATCATCACGATGAAGAGTTTATCCGTCGCTGCGAGCGCCTGCGTCGTCAGTTCATTTTAACCAGCGCCCTGTGTGGCCTGGTCGTGGTCAGCATGATTGCATTGATGATTTGGCACTGAGCATCACAACAGGCGGGGTCAGCCCCGCCTTCTTTCCTCTGGCTCAGGGCTTAACCGTGAACCGAAGATTGGAGAGATTGGTCTCAATCGAAGTAACCTTCCCGCTATAGGCGATGTTAACGTCTCCGTTTGTATCAATGCTGGCCGCAGTAATTGTACCCGTACCTTCAATGACAGGATGCTTCATTGCCAACTGATGGATAATGTCGGTGTCTTTCCCTGTTATCTTTTCCGAGAGATAGTAACGGTAGATTGTGGGTACGGTGGCGCCACCCTGATTGTTCACTGTCATATAGAGCCAGACGCTGTCAGATAATTTATAAACGTGTTGAAGTGCATCGTTATTTCGCTGATTGGGCTGGTGGTTTAGCCACACAAATCCAATGACCAGAGCCAGAAGCGAAACCGTAACAAGGCGATGAATCCATTTAGTAGCCGTTTTGAATGGCATACTCTATTCCTTATCTGATATTGCGTTGGTCCGTTGGATCGTCCCCGTAAGGCGGCTTTTCGTACCATTTTCCCCATTCAGGTTTTGACGTGCCAGCACGGCTTTGAGCCCAACCTGCTCCCATAAGAAGGATGTTTGCAGGAATGCCTGCTGCAGTTCCGGCGGCTCCGAAGTTGAAATTACCAAATGCAGCAAAATAAGGGTCGAACTTTTTGTAATCCCAGGGACCACCATTTCGGACTTTTTGGTAGAACCAGTAATACGTTGAGGGAGTGGCCATGTTACGCGACATGCCATGAAGACGTGCTTCACGCATATTATTTGCTATAACCATTGAGCCAGGTCCTGAAATTGGGACAGAAGCCATACATTCTCCTTTGTCTGGTTTTTCTTCTGACCGTCATCATAGTGTTATCTTCGCAGCTCTTTTGAGCAAAAAATGTTCAGGAAATCCTAATGTTATAAACTGTTCGATTGCAAATAACAGCCATAAAAAAAGCGGGTCAGTTTCCTGACCCGCTTTTTTGTCGCTTTCAACCGATTAAATCAGCTTCAGCGAAATCCAGTACAGCCCACCAGACAGCAGGATGGATGCCGGAAGGGTGAACACCCAGGCCATCAGAATGTTGGTCACGGTTTTGCGCTGCAGGCCGCCACCGTCAACAATCATGGTACCTGCCACGGACGAGGAGAGTACGTGGGTGGTGGATACCGGCATACCGGTGTAGCTCGCCAGACCGATAGACACTGCCGCCGTCATCTGCGCGGACATACCCTGCGCATAGGTCATGCCTTTCTTACCGATCTTCTCGCCGATGGTGGTCGCCACACGGCGCCAGCCAATCATCGTACCGATACCGAGTGCCAGTGCGACCGCCATGATGATCCAGATTGGCGCGTACTCAATGGTGTTGAGCATATCGCCTTTCAGTTTCTTCAGGAGACGCTGGTCGTCAGCATTCACGTCAGGCAGCTTCGCCACTTTATCCGTTACATCAGAGATGCACAGCATAATGCGACGCAGCTGACCACGCTGCTCAACGGTCAGTTTGTCATAACTTTCGATATTGCCCAGCATGCCTTTGGCACGTTCCAGCGCGTTAATCGCGTTTGCCGGATGGCAGTGGAATTCGCCAGGCGCGGTGGTAGCACCGGCTTCCGGAGACGGGATCAGCTGGTCAACGCCGGTCGCTTTTTTCACCAGCTCAGGGTGCTGCTGGAAGTAGGTTTCAACGTTGTTAACCGCATCACGGGTCCGGGTGATTTCGTAGCCGGAGGCGTTCATGTTAACCACGAAGCCTGCCGGAGCAACGCCGATCAATACCAGCATCACCAGACCAATGCCTTTCTGACCATCGTTCGCGCCGTGTGAGAAAGCGACACCGATTGCGGAAATGATCAGGGCGATACGCGTCCAGAATGGCGGCTTTTTCTTGCCGTCTTTCTTTTCACGCTCTGCTGGCGTCAGGTGAATACGGGAGCGTTTTTTGGTATTGCTCCAGTAACGACGCAGGATGAAGATCAGCCCGCCTGCCACCACCAGACCCACGATAGGGGAGACGATGAGAGAGGCAAAGATCCCCAGTACTTTCGGGATATTTAACGCATCAACAACCGATGTACCGGTCATGAGGGCGTTGGTTAACCCGATACCGATAATCGCGCCGATGAGAGTGTGAGAACTGGATGCAGGCAGGCCGAAATACCAGGTACCGAGGTTCCAGATAATTGCAGCAAGCAGCATTGAGAACACCATAGCGAGGCCATGGCCAGAACTTACGTTAAGCAGCAGATCTGTTGGCAGCATATGCACAATGGCATACGCAACGCTCAGTCCGCCCAGGAGGACACCAAAAAAGTTAAATACCGCCGCCATAACAACCGCAAGCTGCGATCGCATTGCGCGAGTGTAGATAACCGTCGCTACTGCGTTTGCAGTGTCGTGGAAGCCGTTGATCGCTTCGTAAAACAGTACAAAAACCAGAGCAAGCAAGAGTAAAAGCCCGGTATGTAAATCCAGGCCGGCAAACAAATGTAGCATAGGACGTTACGCCATTTTGAGGACATGAACGCGGCGCATTATCCAGGACAAATGCGCAACGGGCAAAGTGAAATATAGACTTTTTTTGACATACCACCTGAATTGAGAAAAGTGCCTGAAAGGATATTCTTTAAATTTCAATGAAATGGCTTTGTAATATCTTTTTACGCTGGTGTGACCACAGAGGAAACTTTACAATCCGCGGCAGTTAACAAAGAGGGTTTTGACGTGGAAAGGTTTGATGCCGTGGTAATTGGCGCCGGTGCGGCGGGTATGTTTTGTGCGGCAATGGCCGGACAGGCGGGTCGTCGCGTGCTGCTGCTGGATAACGGTAAAAAGCCAGGCCGTAAGATCCTGATGTCCGGCGGCGGACGCTGCAACTTTACTAACCTGTATGTTGAACCCGCGGCCTATTTGAGTCAAAACCGTCATTTTTGTAAATCTGCGCTGGCGCGTTATACCCAGTGGGACTTTATCGACCTGGTGGGAAAGCACGGTATCGCATGGCATGAGAAGACGCTGGGCCAGCTGTTCTGCGACGACTCCGCGCAGCAGATTGTCGATATGCTGGTGGCCGAGTGCGAGAAGGGTGGCGTGGTCATGCGCCTGCGCACCGAGGTGCTGGAGGTTTCCCGTGACGACCAGGGCTACACGCTGCAGCTCAACGGCGAAACCGTCAGTGCCGATAATCTGGTGATCGCCAGCGGCGGCCTCTCTATGCCGGGGCTGGGCGCTTCCCCGTTCGGCTATAAGATTGCCGAACAGTTTGGCCTGAACGTTTTGCCTACGCGCGCCGGGCTGGTGCCGTTCACGCTGCATAAACCGCTTCTGGAACAGCTTCAGACGCTGTCTGGCGTGTCTGTTCCCTCAGTTATCACCGCCGAAGACGGCACGGTGTTTCGCGAAAACCTGCTCTTTACCCATCGCGGCCTCTCCGGCCCGGCGGTCCTGCAAATCTCCAGCTACTGGCAGCCGGGAGAGTTTGTCACGGTTAACCTGCTCCCGGACTGCGATCTCGATGCATTCCTCAACGAGCAGCGTACCGCGCACCCGAATCAAAGCCTGAAAAACACGCTGGCAATGCAGCTGCCGAAGCGTCTGGTGGAGTGTTTGCAGGTGCTGGGGCAGATCCCCGACGTGTCGCTTAAGCAGCTTAACAGCCGCGAGCAGGAGACGCTGGTGGAGACCCTGACAAACTGGCGCGTGCAGCCAAACGGCACGGAGGGCTACCGCACCGCGGAAGTCACGCTGGGCGGGGTCGACACGAATGAACTCTCTTCCCGCACCATGGAAGCGCGCAACGTACCCGGGCTCTATTTTATTGGTGAAGTGATGGACGTCACCGGCTGGCTCGGCGGATACAACTTCCAGTGGGCATGGGCAAGTGCCTGGGCATGTGCTCAGGCGCTGGCAGAAGACAAGTGACATCAGCGCGCTGTCACTCGTCGCGGTTGGCTTTACGGGCTGACGGTGGTGACGTCCGTCACGGCCAGAATATTGCTCGCGGCCACGGTCCCCATCTTGATGTATGACGCGGCGGTAACGCCGCCGATATGCGGTGAAATAACCACGTTTTCTACAGACTGCCAGAGGTGCGGCGCCGTCAGCGGCTCGTGGGTAAAGCTGTCCAGCGCTGCGCTGTGCAGCGTGCCATCCCGGAGCGCCGCCAGTAACGATTCACTGTGGATCAGTCCACCGCGTGCCGTATTGACCAGAATGGCGTTCCGCTTGCAGTGTGCGAGCGTCTCGCTATTGATCATTCCCCGATTCTCATCGGTTAGCGGACAGTGCAAAGAGATGACATCGGAACGGGAAAGAAGTCCGGTCAGCGTCTCTGCGCGTTCGCACAGGGCGGGCATGGACTTAGCATAAGGATCGTAAGCCAGCACCTTCATACCGAAGGCATGACCAATAGTTGCCACGCGCGAGCCGATAGCGCCCAATCCGATTAGCCCCAGGGTTAATCCCTCCAGCTCAATGGATTTATGCGTCGCCTTATCCCAGTGCCCGTCTCGTAACCGCTTGTCCAGAGGCACCACGGACTTTGCGCAGGCGAGGATCAGCGCCCAGGTATGTTCAGCCACTGCCGCCGCGTTTGCGCCTGGGGCCGCGCGGACGGCGATATTGCGCTCGGCCGCTGCCGTCTGGTCTATCACATCGATCCCGCTTCCGTGCTTGGAAATAACCTGCAGAGCCGGGGCGGCATCCATGACTTTCGCGGTGATCCGGCCATAACGAACCAGAATCGCCACGGGATTGTGTCGTTCACACAGCGCGATCAGGTCATCTTCTGTCGGCTGGCGGCCCGCAAACACCACCTCAAAGCCCTGCAGCATCACCATGGCCTGCTCCGCCAGGTCGCTTCCGGTAACCAGAATTACGTCTTTGCCCCCCATCACAGCGTCTCCCCGTCAGCTAACATACCTGCCTTACGAAGCGCGTCATCAAGCCAGTGTGGACGCAAATCGCCTTCACGGATGGCGGCAAGACGTCGGGTCTCCATCTCCAGCTTTTCCTTTGCCAGCGCGATGACCTGCTGAACCTCATCACGCGGGATGACGACCACGCCGTCGATATCCGCCACAACCAGATCCCCGGCCTGAACCGTCGCCCCGGCGACTGAAATGGGATGATTAACCCGGCCAGAAATTAACTTTGTCGGGCCGCAGGGGTTCAGACCGGCAGAAAAGACAGGGTAGTGACCTTTGCTCAGGGAATCGGCGTCACGTACAGCACCGTCAATAATGATGCCCGCAATGCCGCTCGCCTGAGCCTGAGTGGCCATGATTTCGCCCAGCAGCGCGCAGCTCAGGTCGCCTTTGCCATCGACGATCAGGACATCGCCGGGTTGCGCAACCGCCATCGCGGCATGAATCGCCAGATTATCACCCGGACGGACTTCCACGGTGATGGCCGGACCCGCAACGGACATGTGAGGAGCCAGCGGTTTGATGCGACCGTGAAGCGTACCGCGGCGACCAGCCACGTCGGCCAGAATGGCTGCCGGATACTCGGCAGCCCGACGAACGTCCTCGGCAGAAACGCGTTCGAACTGGCGATTAATCGGTTTTTTTTCAGAAACGGACATGAATGCCTCCATATTGTTTTACTTAGTACAACGCAGGTTTACAGAACAAAACAACTATAGCGGTGTTGCTTTCCTTTTAGCCAGACCCGAGGTGGCGTTTGTGATGTAAACACGAAGTGACTCACAAAATTTGAGGTACACTCACTGCCGGGCTAACAAGGAGATAATGATGGGGAATGAAGGCGTTGTAGCGGTTGAAAAAGCGCTGGCTTTACTGGATTGCTTCCGTCCTGGGGATGAGAGCCTGACGCTGACCGCGCTGGCACAGCTGTCGGGTTATCACAAAACCACGGTTTACCGCTTGATGAATTCTCTTGAACGGATGAATTACGTCGTCAGGCATGAAGACGGCAATTATGCGCTTGGCCCACGTCTGCTTTACCTCGGCAAGCTGTATGAACAATCTTTCCATCTTTCGCGGGTGGTTCAGCCAGAGCTTCAGGCGCTCTCCCTGGCGTCTCAGGAAAGTGCCAGCTGGTATGTGCTGGAGGGTGGGCAGCGCCTTTGCCTGTTTCGCGCGGAAGCGTCGCACGGCCTGCGACACAGCAATCTTCCCGGCAGCCAGTTCCCGCTCGATAATTCGGCCATCAGTAAGGTCTTGCGCCATTGGGGGCTCAATGAGAGCCTGCCGGAGGGAGACGCTGAACTCCCCTTCTACACGTCAGGCGCACGCGATCCCCACACCGCGGCGTTTGCGATGCCTGTCTTCGGCGTTCACGACAAGCTGGTTGCGGCGTTAGCCCTGACCGGCCCCATCTCACGGCTGACGGAAGATCGTCGTGAGAAGGAGATAGGGCCTTTGATGAAGGTGGCGGCCAGCCGTCTGTCGCAGAAAATGGGAGCCAGTAAGCCCTTCTGTCAGCAGTTCTTTGGTGAAACGAGCGACGCGGCGGAAGACAATCTTTAAACGCAGAAGCGGGACACGTGTCCCGCTTTTGTCATCACGAATGCGTGATCTGTTTTTCGTGTAGCTGAGCGTTGCGGGCCTGCCGTCCCATAATGAGCACCGCTATACCCCCGGCCAGGCACAGCGCGGCCAGTGGAAGCATAGCCAGCGTGTAGCTGCCCGTCTGCTCGCTGATTATGCCGTAGGCATTTACCATGACCACCCCGCCAATCAGGTTCGCGATGGCGCCAATCGCGGCCAGCCCTGCCGCCGCCGAGGAGCTGCTCATCCAGCCGGATGCCAGCGCCCAGAAAGGCCCTTTCGCAGCATACGCGCCTGTCAGGATAATGCTCAGGATCACGATAGTGGCAAAGAGCGAGACGTTTACAAAGGCAGCGAACACGCCGGCGGCAATCATGAACAGCGTCAGCGCGGTATGCCAGCGGCGTTCGTTGGTGCGATCGGAGTGTCGTCCCCAGACAATCATCAGAATCGATGCCAGACCGTAAGGGATAGCGTTAAACAGACCTGTCTCAAGGTTATCGAGATGGAAGGATTTCAGCAGTTGAGGAGACCAGACGCTGATCGTGGTGCCCGCGGACGATGCGCCCGCATAAATCAGCGCCATCAGCCAGATCTGACGATGCTTCAGCAACTGCCACGTCGTCTGATGTCCAATGTTCTTTTGCTGGCTCCGCTCGGTCTCAAGCGTGGTTTCCAGCCACTTTTTCTGTTCATCACCGAGCCATTTCGCCTGATGAGGGCGATCCCGGAGAATAAACCAGGCCGCAATACCCAGCAGTACCGCAGGTAAGCCTTCAATAATGAACAGCAGATGCCAGCCGCGAAGACCCAGCCAGCCATCCAGCGACAGTATCAACCCGGAAAGCGGGGAGCCGATGAAGTTAGCGAGCGGGATGGCGACCATAAAGGACGCAATAATGCGCGCGCGGTAGCGGGCAGGGATCCACCAGGTCAGATACAGCACGACGCCCGGGAAGAAGCCTGCTTCCGCTGCCCCGAGGAGAAAGCGGACGATATAGAGCGAGGTGGTATTTTGAACCAGCGCCATGCCCATGGAGACGATGCCCCAGCTGATCATAATGCGCGGTATCCACAGCCGGGCACCGACTTTTTGCATGGCCAGGTTACTGGGAACCTCAAACAAAAAATAGGCCACGAAGTAAAGGCTGCTGGCGAAGCCAAACGCCGCTTTGCTGAGGCCAAGGTCCTCATTCATCTGCAGCGAAGCCATGCCGATATTCCCACGATCGATAATCGAGACCAGGTAACTGACAATCAGAAACGGGAGAATACGCCAGATCACCTTCCGCATCGTCTCTCTTTCTATGTCCTCGGTGGCGGTCGCGCCGTTACGTAAATGTTCTGTCATTGTATCCTCGCAGGGTGTGTTCTTTGTTTTATTAGGTACAACTTAGTTTTATTAAACAAAACCACTATAGCGACGGCGCGTTCTTTTTATCCAGTTAATGGAAGGTTTAAATGATGTAAATAAGAGGTGACTCACAGATAGTGCGCTGCGGATATCGCTCAAGGCTGATGACCAGCCGCAAGCCGGACGTGTTGGCAGAGAAATAATCACGTAACGCAATTATTGCACCAACTTTTCCTCTCCCTTCGACTAAGCTTCGACCAGATGCCCCGCCGCCTTCGCGGGGCCATACTCCTTTTGGTCAGAGCACGTACCATGCAGCTACTCAGCATTATTATTTTGCTTACCCTAACCGTGGTGATTCATTCGCTGTGGATGTTTGGCGTTTTAAAATTCATTACGTTAGAGGTCGATTCTGCGGTACGCATTGTTTTACGCAATGTCGGCATCGTGATCTCTATGATTTTCGCCCATCTCCTGGAAGCCGGGCTGTTTGCGGCGTTTTATTTTGTCATCGACGCGTTTAATGACTGGAACACCAGCTTCTACTTTTCGCTGGTGAGCTATGCGACGGTAGGGTACGGCGACGTCACGTTACCCCAGCACTGGCGGCTCATCGGCGGGGTGGAAGGGCTGGTGGGCGCGTTGATGGTAGGCTGGTCTGTGGCTGTTCTGGTCGCGGTGCTGCAGCGTTTACGTGGCATGAGCGCCTAAACGGCAGATGCGCAATCCCCGCCTGGTAAGGTAAAGTACCCCTCCTTGCGTAGCCGATTGGGCTGCGGCTTTAAGGGTGAAGAGGCTGATTAACGGCCCGCCCTGTTTCGTTCCTGGTTTACGCCAGTTTGCATGGTTCTGTGTTTTGTCTGCCAAAAGGGTTTTGTATGTCTGCTGCTCATCTCGGTTTCCCGACGGAAACCGTTGTTGTCTTTGTGGTGATGGCCGTTGGGGCGATGTTTATCGACCTCTTTATGCACCGTCACGACAAACCGATCTCGCTGAAAAGCGCCGCAATGTGGTCCATCTTCTGGGTCATGATGGCGATGGCCTTCGCCGGGTTCCTGTACGTTCACCACGGCGCCGAGATGGCGAGCCTGTTCCTTACCGGCTATGCGCTGGAAGAGGTGCTCTCCGTCGATAACCTGTTCGTGATGATGGCGATCTTCGCCTGGTTTGGCGTGCCGGATAAGTACCGTCACCGTGTGCTCTACTGGGGCGTGCTGGGGGCGATTGTCTTCCGCGGTATTTTCGTGGCTATCGGCACCAGCCTGTTAAGCCTGGGGCCCTACGTCGAAGTGATTTTCGCGCTGGTCGTCGGCTGGACGGCGGTGATGATGCTCAGACGTAATGAAGAGAGTGACGAAGTGGAAGATTACTCGGGTCATCTCGCCTATCGCCTGGTAAAACGCTTCTATCCGGTCTGGCCGAAAATCAGCAGCAATGCCTTTATTCTGACGCAGAAAGAGGTGGATGCGGAGCTTGAAAAGCCGGAAAACCAGGACGTGATGGTCGGACGCGTGAAGAAGGCGAAGCGCTATGCGACGCCGCTATTGCTGTGCGTGGCCGTGGTCGAACTCTCTGACGTGATGTTCGCATTTGACTCCGTGCCGGCCATTATTGCCGTGAGCCGCGAGCCGCTGATTATCTATAGCGCCATGATGTTCGCTATTCTTGGTCTGCGTACGCTTTACTTCGTGCTGGAAGCGCTGAAGCAGTATCTGGTGCACCTCGAGAAAGCCGTGGTGCTGCTGCTGTTCTTCGTGGCGTTCAAGCTGGGGTTAAATGCCACCGATCACTTCTGGCATCACGGTTACAGCATTGGCGCGACGGACAGCCTGTTTGTGGTATTGGGCGTGCTGGCGCTGGGAATTATTGCGAGCGTGATGTTCCCGGGGAAACGTGAGGCCTGATGTTCCGCCCGGTGGCGCTTCGCTTACCGGGCCTACAGTTTGGTTTTCTCCCTCTCCCTGTGGGAGAGGGCTAGGGTGAGGGCACCAGACCGCACCTAACCCTTAATCGGTGAATTCCGGCGCTTGCGCGGCGGGTGGAAGTGCCGCCAGTGCGGATCCTGCGCCGCCGCCAGCAGCTCGTGGTCGCCGCGGGTGTCTCCCCAGGCGCGCAGGTGATAGGCGTTCAGATCGCCATACACTTTTTCCAGCCTGGCCACCTTCTGGGCGCAGCGGCAGTTGTGGCCCGTGATGCGCCCCGTCAGCTTGCCGTTTTTCACTTCCAGCTGCGTGCCAATCAGCTTAATGCCCAGTTTGTCAGCCCACGGCTGAAGCACCAGTGCCGGAGACGCGGAACAGATGGTCACCTCCGCACCGGAATTCACCTCGGCCGCCACGGCCAGAACCCCTTCGGGGCGCATCAGCTTGTTCCAGTATTTTTCGCAAAACGCTTCCGCCTGCTGGCGCAACCAGTGTTCATCCACGCCCGTCAGGAACGTTTTAATCAGCACTTCCTTTAGCTCGTCGCGCGTCAGCTTGCGACGCACGCAGTGGAGCGTGGGCAGCGCCATGCGCACCAGACGGCCCGCGAAGTAACGTTTCCCGAAGGCAAAGCGCAGGAAAGGGATAAAGCTGTCGTGGTGCGTTAACGTCCCATCAAAGTCAAAGACAGAGAGCACACTGGATTTCGCCACCGTCTCGTCGGCAATCATATTGGTCATAAATACGTCTTAGCTGAAATACACATTCTGTGGATCAGTTTACCTGCTTTACCAGGACAGTCCTTACATCACCACCATTTTTTTCTCGATCTTGCGATCTCAAAGTGAGTCCAATTTTGGCCTCGATAAGGATTGGTGAAAAAACGATCTGTCTATATTATCGCCACATCGTACGATATTTAGGGGAACCCTTTGGCCCCCACAGGTAAGGAAAAACTCACTCACTACCTCTTTCTTGATATGACTCTTAGATCGTTTATTTCAATCCTTACGTTAAGTTTTGCGTCGTTTTCTGCATTCAGTTTTCAACTTCCCGCGTCGATGTTATCGATGAACCATGAACTGGCAGTCTCGCCAGCGAAATCTGCGCTGATGCAACAGGATACGGGCCCGCTGCGCGCGCGCATGCTCGATCAATACCAAAAGTGGAAGGGAACCCAGTATCAGTGGGGCGGTACCACGCGCCGCGGGGTGGATTGCTCCGCGCTCATGCAGCACCTGTTCAGCGATGCGGCGCATCTTAATTTACCGCGCACGATCGGCGAGCAGATCCACCGCGGGGTGCAGGTGACGCAATATCGCCTGAGGCCCGGAGATCTGGTGTTCTTCCAGACGGGTCCGAACCGCAGGCATGTCGGCGTTTATATTGGCAATAGCCAGTTCATTCATGCCTCAAGCAGCCAGGGCGTCACGGTCTCAACCCTGACGGATGCTTACTGGCAGGCGCACTACATTACTGCCCGTCGGGTTGCAGGCAGTGCAGCCTGACCGCCTCAGATGATGTCATCCACGACGCCGCCGTCGACGCGCAGCGCCGCGCCCGAGGTGGCGGAAGCCTGGGGCGAACAGACATAAATCACCATATTGGCCACCTCTTCAACCGTGGCCGCGCGCTGGATCACCGAGCTGGGGCGGTTGGCCATCACAAACTCTTTCGCCAGTTGCTCCAGCGACTTACCGGTTTTTTCGATTTCATCCTTCATCATCTCTGCGAAACCGTCCGACATCGTTGGCCCCGGCAAGACGCTGTTGACCGTCACTCCGCTTCCCGCCACGAACTTCGCCAGCCCGCGCGCCAGGGAGAGCTGCGCCGTTTTGGTCACCCCGTAGTGGATCATATCCGCCGGGATATTGCAGGCCGACTCGGAGGAGATAAACACCACCCGCCCCCAGCCTTTTTGCACCATGCCTGGCAGCAAGGCGCGGGACAGACGCACGCCGGACATCACGTTGGTCTGCCAGTAATGCTCCCAGGTTTCATCGTCGGTGGAATAGAAATCCTGCGGGCCGTAAATCCCGGCGTTGTTAACCAGAATATCGACGTTATTCGCCACCTTGAGCAGCGACTCGACCCCTTCTGCCGTGCTGAGATCGGCAATCGCGGCGCGCACCTGCACGCCCGGTACCACCTGCTGCAGCTGCTGAATGCCTTTATTCACCGATTCCGTGCTGCGGCCATTGACGATCACCTCGGCACCGCTTTCTGCCAGCCCTCTGGCAATGGCGAACCCGATCCCGCCGGTTGAGGCGGTCACCAGCGCCACTTTCCCCGTAAAGTCGATTTTCATCATCCGCTCCTTATCGTTTTAACGTTCGGACCTTAAAGCGTAGCAGGTGAGGATGACGGCTCCTGGCTAAAAAGGCGCAGCAGCGTCTCCACCTGCTCGTCAAGCGGGGCGAGGGAGCGCTTAACAATCAGGTGAAGCGGCGTCGCTCTGCGTGCACCGTGGCTCAGCGGCAGGCGTTTCAGGATGCCTTGATCCAGCTGAGTCTGGATGCGTTCCTCCGGCAGCCAGCCGTAGCCGACCTGAGAGAGGACGGCCTCAATGGCGGCATCGATGGTGGAGAAGGTCCATGACTCACCGGCCGCGCGCGCGGCGGGCTGGCTGTCCGCAATCTGAATGAGCGGCCACGGGCGTAGCATGTCATCGTTAAGCGGCGCGTCGAGGTCAAAGAGGGGGTGCTGATGGTGGGCCACGGCAACAAAGTCGATATTCATCAGCCATTCGCCGAGCCCGGTCATGTCCTGGCGGCGGGTGAGGACCATCACATCGGCTTCGTCGTTAATGGCATCGTCCCGGGTATTTTCCAGCACCTCGGTGAGTCGTACCTGAGTTTGCGGATACTGCTGCTGGAACTGGCGCAGAATGGCAAACAGGCGGCGGCGGGGGAAAATGGAATCCACCACCAGATCCAGCCGCGTGCGCATTCCGTTGCGAAGGGTCGCTGCGCGCGTCTCAACGTACGAAAAGGCTTTCAGCAGCGGTTTAACCTGGTTGAGCAGCAGTTCTCCTGCCGGCGTTAACACCGCCCGTCGTCCTTCCGGCACCAGGAGGGCCACGCCCAGCCGCTCCTGCAGCAGCGACAGGTTATAGCTCACCGAAGACTGGCTGCGGTGCGTTTCTTCCGCCGCTCGGGCAAAGCTGCCCGCCTCGATCACTTTCGCCAGTAAAGACCATTGTTCAAGCGTCGTCTTATGCATAATTTATCTAAAATTTGGATGAATTTGATTAAAACATAGCGTTATTCATTCATTTTTTGAAGGGGTACGATCGCCTCATCAAAACAAAGGAGACATCTTATGAACACCTTCGACAAACACGACTTAAGCGGCTTCGTTGGCAAACACCTTGTTTATACCTACGACAACGGCTGGAACTACGAGATTTACGTCAAAAATGAGACGACCCTGGATTACCGTATTCACAGCGGTCTGGTGGCAAACCGTTGGGTGAAAGATCAGCAGGCTTACATCGTGCGGGTAGGGGAGAGCATCTATAAAATTTCCTGGACCGAGCCAACCGGTACCGACGTCAGCCTGATTGTGAACCTGGGCGACAAACTGTTCCACGGCACCATCTTCTTCCCGCGCTGGGTCATGAACAACCCGGAAAAAACCGTCTGCTTCCAGAACGATCATATTCCACTGATGAACAGCTACCGTGATGCGGGCCCGGCGTATCCAACGGAAGTGATTGATGAATTTGCCACTATCACCTTTGTACGTGACTGCGGCGCCAATAACGAAAGCGTGATCGCCTGTGCGGCCAGTGAATTACCGAAAAACTTTCCAGATAACCTGTAATAAGCGCGACAATTAACTAAAAAGAAAAGTTCCCGGCTATTTCATATTATTTTGAAATGGCCGGGATTTTTTTTGTTTGTTGATGTATGGTTTAAATGATCCCATTTCAAAATGTTGCGGAAGATCACATCAAAAATATTTAATATTAAATTAACTTGTTGTTTTTCAATTGGCTGCTAGTTGTCTTATAGCGTTGTAAACGCTGTCTTAATTTTTCCCTAAGGAAAGAGAGATACTTTGATATAAGTTTATGGTTCGTTGAAATAAACGGGCCAGCATTTGGTTAATATCAAAAACGTGCCATTTTGATTGCAAGGAAATTAATAATGAGTGATTTTCTGCCTTTTTCGCGACCGTCGATGGGCGCTGAGGAAATTGCGGCGCTTCAGGACGTTTTGATGTCGGGCTGGATCACCACAGGGCCTAAGAATCAGGAACTTGAAGAGGCATTCTGTCAACTTACCGGGAATCAGCATGCGATTGCCGTCTGTTCCGCCACCGCGGGCATGCACGTTACGCTGATGGCGCTGGATATTGGCCCGGGCGATGAAGTCATTACCCCTTCCCAGACCTGGGTGTCCACGCTGAATATGATCGTATTGCTGGGCGCCACGCCAGTCATGATTGATGTGGATAAAGACACATTAATGGTGACGCCAGAAGCCGTTGAAGCCGCCATTACCCCGCGCACTAAAGCCATTATTCCCGTTCACTATGCCGGCGCGCCGTGTGAAATCGACGCTATCCATGCCATCGGTGAACGTCACGGTATTCCGGTGATTGAAGATGCGGCCCATGCCGCCGGAACGTACTACAAAAACCGTCACGTGGGCTGGAAAGGGACGGCAATTTTCTCGTTCCACGCCATTAAAAACATGACCTGCGCGGAAGGCGGCCTGGTGGTCACCGATAACGCGCAGCTGGCACAGCGGATCCGCAGTCTGAAATTCCATGGCCTGGGCGTAGACGCCTATGATCGCCAGACGCACGGCCGCGCGCCGCAGGCGGAAGTGATCGCGCCGGGCTATAAATACAACCTGGCGGACATCAACGCCGCGCTGGCGCTGGTGCAGTTAGGCAAACTGAAAGAGGCCAACAAACGCCGCCAGGAAATCGCTGAACGCTACCTGCGGGAGCTTGCCGATACGCCGTTCCAGCCGCTCACTATTCCGTCATGGCCGCACGTGCACGCCTGGCACCTGTTTATTATTCGCGTTGATGAAGCGCGCTGCGGGATCTCACGCGACAACCTGATGGCGGCGCTGAAAGAGAAAGGCATCGGTACCGGCCTCCATTTCCGCGCGGCCCACACGCAAAAATACTACCGCGAGCGTTTTCCTGATGTATCGCTCCCGAATTCTGAATGGAATAGCGCGCGTATTTGTTCTCTCCCTCTTTTCCCGGACATGACTCATGACGACACAACCCGCGTCATTACCGCACTCCATCAGCTTGCAGGACATTGATATGTTCAGTGCACCGCCTGTACAAAAAGTATCCGTGGTAATCCCGGTTTATAACGAGCAGGAGAGCCTGCCCGAACTGATCCGCCGTACAACGGCCGCCTGCGACACGATGGGCAAGGCCTACGAAATTCTGCTGGTGGATGATGGCAGTAGCGATAATTCCGCGCTGATGCTGACCGAAGCCGCGCAGATTGAAGGCAGCCACATCGTAGCCGTGTTGCTCAACCGTAACTACGGCCAGCACTCGGCGATTATGGCGGGGTTTAGCCACGTCACGGGCGATCTGATCATCACCCTGGACGCGGACCTGCAAAACCCGCCGGAAGAGATCCCGCGCCTGGTGGCCAAAGCCGACGAAGGCTATGACGTGGTCGGCACGGTCCGTCAGAACCGTCAGGACAGCCTGTTCCGTAAGCTGGCCTCGCGCACCATCAACCGTCTTATCCAGCGCACGACCGGTAAAGCGATGGGCGATTACGGCTGCATGCTGCGCGCCTACCGCCGTCATATTGTCGACGCCATGCTGCATTGCCATGAGCGCAGCACCTTCATTCCGATTCTGGCGAATACCTTTGCCCGTAAGGCAACGGAAATCCCGGTTCTGCACGCCGAGCGCGAGCACGGGGAATCGAAGTACAGCTTTATGCGTCTCATCAACCTGATGTATGACCTCATCACCTGCCTGACCACCACGCCGCTGCGTCTGCTGAGCGTGTTCGGCAGCATTATTGCGCTGGCGGGCTTTGCGATTTCTGTCCTGCTGGTGGTACTGCGCCTGGTCTTTGGCCCGCAGTGGGCGGCGGAAGGGGTCTTTATGCTCTTTGCCGTGCTGTTTATGTTCATCGGCGCCCAGTTTGTCGGGATGGGTCTCCTCGGTGAATACATTGGCCGTATCTATAACGATGTTCGCGCGCGTCCGCGCTACTTTATTCAACGTGTTGTCCGTCAGGAACACAAAGCATCTCAAGAGGAAATTCACCCATGAAAGCTGTTGTATTTGCCTATCACGATATGGGGTGCACGGGCACGCTGACCCTGCTGGAAGCGGGCTATGATATTGCGGCAATCTTTACCCATCCGGACACGGCTGGAGAAAACAACTTTTTCGGCTCCGTGGCGCGTATCGCCGCCGAGCGCGGTATCCCGGTTTATGCGCCGGACGACGTTAACCACCCGCTGTGGGTGGAGCGCATCCGCGCCCTCGCGCCTGACGTGATTTTCTCGTTCTACTATCGCAACCTGCTCTCTGACGAGATCTTAGGCCTGGCCGCAAAAGGCGCCTTTAATCTTCACGGTTCTCTGCTACCTGCCTACCGTGGCCGCGCCCCGCTGAACTGGGTGCTGGTGAACGGTGAAACGGAAACGGGCGTGACGCTGCACCGCATGGTGCGCCGTGCGGATGCGGGCGCTATCGTGGCACAGCAGAAGGTCGCTATTGATGCGGACGACACCGCGCTGCAACTGCATCAGAAGCTGAACGCGACGGCACAGACGCTGCTGCGTGATGCGCTGCCGGGCATCCTTAACGGCACCTTCAGCGAAACCGCACAGGACGAGAGCAAGGCAAGCTGCTTTGGCCGCCGCGCGCCGGAAGATGGTCGTCTGGACTGGAACAAACCGGCTCGCCAGCTGCACAACCTGGTGCGCGCCGTAACCGATCCGTGGCCGGGCGCCTACAGCTTTGCGGGCGTAAGCAAATTCATCGTCTGGAAATCCCGCGTGCGTGACGACATTCCGGCGGCAAAACCGGGCACCGTCGTCTCCGTCTCCCCGCTGATTGTGAGCTGCGGCGAGCAGGCGCTGGAGATCGTTACCGGACAAACCGACAACGGCCTGTACGTTCAGGGCACACAGCTGGCGCAGTCGCTGGGCCTGGTGGCCGGGGCGCTGATCACCAGCGCACCGGTTGTTGCCATCAAACGCCGCACCCGCGTTCTGATCCTCGGCGTGAACGGTTTTATCGGTAACCACCTGACCGAACGTCTGCTCAAAGACGATAACTACGAAATTTACGGCCTGGATATCGGCGCGGACGCGATCAGCCGCTTCCTGGACAACCCGCGCTTCCACTTCGTGGAAGGGGACATCAGCATCCATTCCGAGTGGATTGAATACCACATTAAGAAATGCGACGTGGTGCTGCCGCTGGTCGCCATTGCCACGCCAATCGAGTACACCCGTAACCCGCTGCGCGTGTTCGAGCTGGACTTCGAAGAGAACCTGAAGATCATCCGCGACTGCGTGAAATACGACAAGCGCATCATCTTCCCGTCCACCTCTGAAGTGTACGGCATGTGTACCGATAAGAACTTCGATGAAGACACCTCCAACCTGGTGGTCGGGCCGATCAACAAACAGCGCTGGATTTACTCCGTCTCCAAACAGCTGCTGGACCGCGTGATTTGGGCCTACGGCGAGAAAGAGGGTCTGCGCTTTACCCTGTTCCGTCCGTTCAACTGGATGGGGCCACGTCTGGACAACCTGAACGCGGCGCGTATCGGCAGCTCCCGTGCAATCACCCAGTTGATCCTGAACCTGGTGGAAGGCTCGCCAATTAAGCTTATCGAAGGCGGGAAACAAAAACGCTGCTTTACGGATATCAGCGACGGTATCGAAGCGCTGTTCCGCATCATCGAAAACAAAGATAACCGCTGCAACGGTGAAATCATCAACATCGGCAACCCGGACAACGAAGCGAGCATTCGCGAGCTGGCCGAGATGCTGCTGGCCAGCTTTGAGCGTCATCCGCTGCGCGATAAATTCCCGCCGTTTGCCGGCTTCCGCGAAGTGGAAAGCAGCAGCTACTACGGTAAAGGGTATCAGGACGTTGAGCACCGTAAGCCAAGCATTCGCAATGCGAAGCGCTGCCTGAACTGGACGCCGACCGTGAAGATGGAACAGACCATTGATGAAACGCTTGATTTCTTCCTGCGCACCGTGGAGCTGTCGGAACAGGTCTCATGAAAAAAGTCGGTTTACGCATTGATGTCGACACCTTCAGGGGAACGCGTGACGGCGTACCCAAACTGCTGGAACTGCTGAGCAAGCACGGTGTGCGCGCCAGCATTTTCTTCAGCGTGGGGCCTGACAACATGGGACGCCATTTATGGCGTCTGGTTAAACCGGCATTTCTGTACAAAATGCTGCGCTCGCGCGCAGCATCCCTCTACGGTTGGGATATTTTGCTGGCCGGCACCGCCTGGCCCGGCAGACGCATCGGCGCGGGTAATGAAGCGGTTATCCGCGAGGCGGCGCAGCATCATGAGGTGGGTCTGCACGCCTGGGATCACCATGCCTGGCAAGCCTGGGCGGGCGTCTGGGATATCCCGCGCCTGTCTCGTGAGGTCGAGCGTGGGATGCTGGAGCTGGAGGCCATTATCGGTCAGCCCGTGCGCTGCTCCGCCGTGGCGGGATGGCGTGCGGATCAGCGCGTCGTGAAGGCCAAAGAGGCCTTCGCGTTTCGCTACAACAGCGATTGCCGCGGAACCGGGCCCTTTTTGCCGCTGTTAGGCGAAAATCGCTACGGTACGGTGCAAATTCCGGTCACGCTTCCCACCTGGGATGAAGTGGTCGGACGCGAGGTTAAGGCGGATGAGTTCAATCGCTACATTCTGGACCGCATTCATCGTGACGCCGGTACGCCGGTGTATACCATCCATGCCGAAGTGGAAGGGATTGCGTATCAGCATGATTTCGACGAACTGCTGACGATGGCCGCTCAGGAGGGCATCGAATTCTGCCCGTTGAGCGAGCTGCTGCCAGACGACCTCAGCACCCTGCCCGTGGGCAAAGTTGTCCGTAATGAACTGGCTGGTCGGGAAGGCTGGCTTGGTTATCAACAAACCGTGAGTCCGGTCCCATGAAAACAGCCCGTTATGGCTTAGCGCTTCTCGCACTGTTTATCGTTTACTACCTCATTTCGGTCGATATCCGCCTGCTTTGGCAGCCTGATGAAACGCGCTATGCGGAAATCAGCCGCGAAATGCTGGCCTCCGGAGACTGGGTTGTCCCGCATTTTCTGGGGCTGCGTTACTTTGAAAAGCCAATTGCTGGCTACTGGGTCAACAGCATCGGGCAGATGCTGTTCGGGCACACGAACCTCGCCGTGCGCGCCGGGTCCATCTTCTCCACCGGTTTAGCCGCGCTGCTGGTCATCTGGATGGCCTGGCGTCTCTGGCGGGATAAGCGGACAGCCATTTTCTCCGGCCTGATCTTCCTGACCCTGTTCCTGGTGTATGGCATCGGCACGTATGCGGTGCTGGATCCTATCATCACCCTGTGGCTGGTGGCGGCGATGTGCAGCTTCTGGCTGGCGTCACAGGCCCAAACCGTTGCCGGAAAAGCGGGCGGCTATGTGCTGCTTGGGCTGGCCTGCGGGATGGGGGTGATGACCAAAGGCTTCCTGGCACTGGCGGTACCGGTGATTGGCGTGCTGCCGTGGGTGATCGCCCAGAAGCGCTGGAAAGAGGTGCTGATTTTTGGCTGGCTCGCGATCCTGAGCTGCGTGCTGATTGTTCTGCCATGGGGGCTGGCCATTGCGCAGCGTGAGCCTGACTTCTGGCGTTACTTCTTCTGGGTGGAGCATATTCAGCGTTTCGCCCAGAGCGACGCGCAGCACAAAGCCCCGTTCTGGTACTACATACCGTTCCTGATTGCGGGTAGCCTGCCGTGGCTGGCACTGCTGCCCGGCGCGTTTCGTCTCGGCTGGAATGACCGACAAAACGCGGGCGGCGGGTTCTATCTGCTGGGATGGGTGGTGATGCCGCTGCTGTTCTTCAGCATCGCCAAAGGCAAGCTGCCGACCTATATCCTGCCGTGCTTTGCCCCGCTGGCGATCCTGATGGCGCGCTATGCCTGCCTCGCGGCGGAGAAAGGCGCCAGAGCGTTGCGCATTAACGGCGGGATTAACCTGGCGTTTGGCGTTATCGGCGTGGTGGCGGCGCTGGTGGTCTCCCCGTGGGGACTGTCTAAGCATCCGGTCTGGACCTCGGTCGAACTGTATAAAGTGTTCTGCGCGGTGGTCGCGTTCCTCATCTGGGCCGCGGTAGGCTGGTTTACGTTCAGGCAGAGCCAGCAGCGCTGGTGGCTGGCGGCGTTCTGCCCGGCGGGCCTGGCGCTGCTGATTGGTTTTGCCATTCCTAACCTGGTGGTGGATTCCAAACAGCCGCAGTCGCTGGTCGACACCGTGCGCGAGCCGCTTCAGGACAGCCGTTACGTGCTGGCCAATAACGTGGGCGTGGCCGCTGGCCTGGCGTGGGAGCTGAAGCGCAATGACATCACGCTGTATGGTCAGAGTGGCGAACTGCGCTACGGGCTGGATTATCCTGATGTGAAAGATCGTTTTGTCGGTAAAGATGACTTCGCGCAGTGGCTGGCAGAGCACCGTCAGCAGGGACGCGTATCGCTGGTTATCCTGCTGTCAAAACGCGATGACCTTTCGCGGGCTAATCTGCCAGAACCGGACAGCCTGTATATCCAGGGCCGTCTGGCCTACCTGCAGTATCTGCCGAAGTGATGACCTGGATCTGGCTGATACTGGCAAGCCTGCTCAGCTGTGCAGGACAGCTGTGCCAGAAACAGGCTACCCGTCCGGCGAAAGCCGGGCGGCGTGGCGTGCATATCGCGCTGTGGCTTGGCCTGGCCCTGCTGGCGCTGGGCAGCGGGATGCTGGTCTGGCTGGTGGTGCTGCAGCGCCTGCCTGTCGGCATTGCCTACCCTATGCTGAGCCTCAATTTTGTCTGGGTGACGCTGGCGGCGAAGCTATTCTGGCGTGAAACCGTCGCATCGCATCACTGGCTGGGGGTAGGGTTGATCATCATTGGGATTGTTATCCTGGGAGGAAGCCTGTGAAAGGGGCGTTCTGGGCCTTATGCAGCGTGCTGTTAGTCAGCGCCGCGCAGCTGTTGCTGCGCAATGCGATGCAGGCACTGCCGCCGGTCAGCGATGTTCTGGCGCTTATTTCTGCGCTGTGGCACGTCTCATCCGGCACGGGGGCGCTGCTGCTGGGGTTGATGGGGTATGTGGCCTCGATGGGCTGCTGGTATCTGGCGCTGCATCGCATGGCGCTCAGCAAAGCGTATGCCTTGCTGAGTCTTAGCTATATCCTGGTGTGGGGCGCTGCGATCCTGCTGCCGGGCTGGGAAGAACGTTTCTCCTGGCACGGGCTGGTGGGGGTCGGGTTTATTATTCTGGGTGTGTTGACGATTTTTCGGCCAGCACGTCGTCAGCAGAATGGATCAACCCGGCCCTGAGCTCAAAGGGCGTCGCGGTACAGACCGCAAGACTCAGCGAGTCTATCCGGCAGTGGCTGACTGAGTGAAATGCGCGGGCGGTACTGTCAATGCTAACCATTTGCCAGGCGTGACCGCCGCTCTGTTTAACGATCGCTTCTTTCCGCGTCCAGATGCGCCAGAACGCCGTAAGCTGGCTCTCTGGCGTTTCCTTTTCCAGCTCTTCATGCTCGGCACCGCTGAAGACGGCATTGGCGAGCGTGTGCCAGTTTTCCTGCGGGCGAATACGTTCCAGTGAACAGCCCACGTTACCTTCGTCACTGATAATTAACGCAATGTCATCATCCGCGTGGCTAAGGCTGAACCACAGCGGATAGTCGCCGGCAAAAAGGGGTTTCCCCTGTTCGTTGTGGATAATTTCCGGCAGTGACTTCGGGGCCAGCAGACGCGAAAGCAACCCGCGACCCGCCAGCCAGCGCGCACGCTGAGCGCCTTCGGGCGCGTGTCGGGAGAGTGCTTCAGCCCAGCGATTGGTGCTCAGCGAGGAGATTTTTCCCAGAAAAACCTGGTACATATAACGTCTGGCCTTCAGTCAAAACAGAGAGAGTCGCAAAGTTGCGCGGCGAAACCATTACTATAATCTATTGTCCCCGGTAATGGCTAACCAGACGAGAGTGCTTACCCAGGCAACCGGCTTTTTGGCCTCCCCGGCCCGAGCAAAATGGCCAGCTTGCTGCCGCCTTTTGTGGTCTCCATCCAGATCTTACACACGCTGGTCAGGGGGACCGAGAGCAGCATACCGACCGGGCCCAGCAGCCATCCCCAAATCAGTAAGGATAAAAATACGACCAGCGTCGACATGCCCAGCCGGTGCCCCATCATGCGCGGCTCGAGAATATTGCCCAGTACCATATGCACCACGAGGAACAGCGCGCCAACCAGCATGCATTCGTAAAAACCGTTAAACAGAAACGCCTGAATCATCGGCGGCACGGCGGAAAGCACCGCGCCAATATTGGGCACGTAGTTGAGCAGAAACGCCAGCACGCCCCACATCAGCGCGAACTGCACGTTCATCAGCATCAGCCCCAGCCAGACGATGATCCCGGTCCAGACGCTCAGCAGCGTTTTCAGCGCCAGATATTTTGAGACCCCCTTCAGCGCCCGGTGTAACCCGGCGATATGAATTTGGGGGTTATTCAACGCAAAGCGCAGCTTATAGGGGACGTGGCGGACTTCAAACAGCATAAACACCACCGTCATGACCAGCAGCAGAATGCTGGCCATCGCGCCGGAAAGCCCCGTCATCAGCGTGGTGGCGTAGGTCATGACCTTCTCGGAATCCATCCTGCGCAGCATCCGTTCAGGTGAGATATGCAAATTAAGGAAGGGTACCATCTCCTGCAGCGCCACAATCTTACGCGTCAGCTCTTTGTTGTACTGCGGCAGCATGGTGGAGAACTCGCTCAGCGATGCCGCCAGCACGCCGAAGAGCGCCGTCAGGGCAATCAGCATCACGATGACGACAATGGTGATGGCGACCGGACGGCTGACGCCCCGGCGAAGAAACCAGGTGACCAGAGGATTAAGCACAATGGCAAAAAAGAGCGCCAGCAGGAGCTGGACAATAATGTCAGCAGCAGCATGGATACCCGCAAGGATAACCACCAGACAGGCGAGCTTTAATAAGATGTGGAGTCCTGCTTTGTCGGACGGGTTAGCGATCATGCGTGTTCCTTAATATGATGACCCGGTAAGTGTAGTGCCCGGGCTTCGCTTCGTCTGGCACCGTTAATCTGAAAGTCGGTGCTGATTTTCTTATTGGGGCGTGGTAATAGTGAAACACTGTTGTAAAAAATCCAGGTAGAACCCCATGCCCGAACCTGCCGCTGAAACGGCACTGAGCGGACTGCGCCTCAATCTGCGCATCGTTTCCGTTGTTATTTTCAACTTTGCCAGCTATCTCACCATCGGCCTGCCGCTGGCGGTCCTGCCGGGCTATGTCCATGACGTGATGGGCTTCAGTGCCTTCTGGGCGGGGCTGGTGATTAGCCTGCAGTATTTCGCGACACTCCTGAGCCGACCGCATGCCGGTCGCTACGCGGACACGTTCGGTCCAAAAAGCATCGTGGTGGTGGGATTGTGCGGCTGCTTCCTCAGTGGCCTGAGCTACCTGCTGGCTGCCTCAGCCAGCCACTGGCCGCTGGTCAGCCTGGCGCTCCTCTGCCTGGGCCGCGTCATCCTCGGCATCGGGCAAAGCCTGGCGGGAACCGGCTCGACGCTGTGGGGCGTGGGGGTTGTCGGTGCGCCGCACATTGGCCGGGTGATCTCCTGGAACGGGATTGTCACCTACGGTGCGATGGCGCTCGGTGCGCCGCTCGGCGTGGCCTGCTATGCGTTTGGCGGGCTGTATGGGCTGGCCGTCACCATCATGGCGGTCGCGCTGCTGGCGATTCTGTTTGCGCTGCCGCGCCCGAAAGTGAAGGCCAGCAAGGGCAAGCCGCTGCCGTTTCGGGCGGTGCTGGGGCGCGTCTGGCCGTACGGCATGGCCCTGGCGCTGGCGACCACCGGCTTCGGTGTGATCGCGACCTTCATTACCCTGTTCTATGACGCCAAAGGCTGGGACGGCGCGGCCTTTGCGTTAACCCTGTTCAGCTG
Source organism: Enterobacter sp. JBIWA003 (assembly GCF_019968825.1). NCBI lineage: Bacteria > Pseudomonadati > Pseudomonadota > Gammaproteobacteria > Enterobacterales > Enterobacteriaceae > Enterobacter > Enterobacter sp. JBIWA003. The sequence goes on along the minus strand of NZ_CP074170.1, from coordinate 4,712,841 downwards.
TGCGTTTGTTGGCGCGCGCCTGCTTTTCCCTAACGGCATCAACCGTCTGGGTGGGCTGAACGTGGCGATGATCTGCTTTGCGATAGAAATTGTCGGGCTGCTGCTGACCGGAATAGCGATGGTGCCCTGGGTCGCGAAAGTGGGCGTCTTCCTCGCGGGAGCCGGTTTTTCACTGGTCTTCCCGGCGCTGGGCGTGGTGGCGGTTAAAGCCGTGCCGCCGCAGAATCAGGGCGCCGCGCTGGCGACCTATACGGTGTTTATGGATATGTCGTTAGGCATTACCGGCCCGCTGGCGGGGCTGGTGATGGCCTGGGCAGGCGTGCCGGTGATCTATCTTGCCGCAGCGGGTCTGGTGATCGTGGCCTTGCTTCTGACGTGGCGGCTAAAAAAATGGCCCCCGGTGCAGGCACCGGAGGCCACGTCATCATCGTGAAACGTTACTGGATCACGATGGTGTTAATGATGTTTTCAGCAGCCGTCTGCGCTTTCTGCTGATCTTCCGCTGGCAGGGTGATCTGCAGGGTCAGGAGTTTGTTATCGACCTTGCCCAGCACGACAGAGGAGTACGCGGTCTGGCCTTTCGCAGAGATGATGCTGTCCAGCTGCTGCAGCTTATGGCCTTTCAGTTCGATGGATTTATTGGTCACGACCTGCAGCTGCGGGTCGCGGCCACGCTGCTGATCTTCCAGACGTTTGGACAGGACGGCCAGATCTTCGCTGGTGTCGTCGCCCACAATCACAATGACCGCTTTCTGCCCGGTTGCGTCGGAGTATACGTGCATGTTGTTCGCCTGAGTGCCCAGCTTGCCGCTCTGGTCAGTCATATCGGCTGGCAGAGAGAAGCTGAGTTTGCCATCCATCAGATTCACCGGCTGGCCGGTCGCATTGCTTTCTGCGGATGCGCCCTGAGCAGGCGTTTTCGTGTCGCTGTTATCACAGGCTGCAAGACCCACAACCAGCAGGCCAATCCCGACATATTTAACCAGATTGCGCATTGACTTCTTCCTTTCGATAAACGGCCATAACGGCTCATTCGTTCATCTTATCACAACTGATAAAGCGAACCCTTAACCTGCCTGCAATGCCGTGATTTCAGATTTATCTGCCAGTCTTTTCAGCAGCATATTCAGCAGCATGCCGTACATGGGCAGGAAGAAGACAATGCTGATGAGCACCTTAAAGCAGTAGTCCACCAGCGCGATTTCCATCCAGTGTTCGGCCATAAACGCATCCGGGCTACGCCAGAAGGCGATGAAGAAGAAGGCCAGCGTATCGCTCACGTTACCGAACAGCGTGGAGGCGGTGGGCGCCATCCACCAGCGATGATTCTGACGCAGGCGGTTAAACACGTGCACGTCCAGAATCTGCCCCAGCGCGTAGGCCATAAAGCTTGCTGCGGCGATACGGGCGACAAACAGGTTGAAGTGGGTTAACGCCTCAAAACCCTGCCAGCTTCCCATATAAAACAGGGACGAAACCCCGTACGAGATGAACAGCGCCGGGAGCATGACCGCAAAAATAATGCGGCGAGCCAGCGGTGCACCAAAGATACGCACGGTCAGATCGGTGGCGAGGAAAATAAACGGAAAACTGAACGCGCCCCAGGTGGTATGAAAACCAAAGATGGAGATCGGGAGCTGCACCAGATAGTTGCTGGAGGTGATCACCAGCAAATGGAAAAGCGAAAGCCAGAACAACGCTTTTACGCGCTGAGATTCAGAAAACTGCGTCATATTGTGACCTTTTTATACGTTGGGGTGAGGGAACCCAATAAAAACCGCAGCATGATACTGCTTTGGCAGGACATTGCAATGGTTAGTTTTTACGCAATCGTTAACCTGGTTTGCATTGATCGCAACCGGGCGTAAACTACAGCCGTTTTTACCTGACCGAGAAGATCATGACCGACCTGTTTTCCAGCCCAGACCACACCCTTGATGCCCAGGGCCTTCGCTGCCCGGAACCGGTAATGATGGTACGTAAAACCGTGCGCAACATGCAGACCGGTGAAACGCTGCTGATCATCGCCGACGACCCGGCCACGACCCGCGACATTCCCGGTTTTTGTACCTTTATGGAGCATGAGCTGGTGGCACAGCAGACTGAGGCGCTGCCGTATCGGTATTTGATTCGTAAGGGATAAGTTTTGTAGGCCGGGTAAGGCGAAGCCGCCACCCGGAGAATATGTTTCCTCTGCGGCCTGATGCCCTCACCCCGGCCCTCTCCCACGGGGAGAGGGAGCAAACACTAAAAATGGCCACGTAGTGGCCATTTTGCTTTTACCTAGCCCTTCATCCACGCCCGGATCCCGTCCAGGAACATCTGCGTTGCCATCATGACCAGAATCAGCCCCATCAGGCGCTCCAGCGCGTTTACCCCTTTTTCGCCCAGCAGGCGCAGGAACAGGGACGACTGCAGCAGGATAATGAACGTCCCGCCCCAGGCAATCAGCAGGGCAATCACCAGATGGCTCATCTGATTCGGATACTGATGCGACAGCAGCATCAGCGTGGCCAGAATGGTCGGGCCCGCGACGAGGGGGATCGCCAGCGGCACAATAAATGGCTCTTCACCCGCAGGCAGGCCGCTGCTGCTGCCTTCCGCGCTCGGGAAAATCATCTTAATGGCAATCAGGAACAGAATAATCCCGCCGGAAATCGACACGGTTTCGGCACGCAGGTTCAGGAATGCGAGAATTTTTTCACCCGCAAACAGGAAGATAAACATCACCAGCAGGGCGATGAGCAGCTCGCGGATCATGATCGCCCGGCGACGCTTCGGCTCAGTGTGTTTTAGCACCGACATGAAAATGGGCAGGTTGCCCAGGGGATCCATAATCAGGATCAATAAAACCGCGGCGGAAATGATTTCACTCATGTAAATTATCCCTGAAACTCTCTAAGGTTATTATGATAATTAGCTGTATTTCTGATTGCCGGGCAATCATCGATTAATTTCGCTTGCGACTTTGGCAGCATTTTGTAATGTGAAGCATATCCCAGTTCAATACTGGCTTGCACAATCAGCACACACCCTCAGCAGGAAAAAAATGCTATGAAAAACGTTGGTTTTATCGGCTGGCGCGGTATGGTCGGCTCTGTACTCATGCAACGCATGGTTGAAGAGCGCGATTTCGACGCTATCCGCCCGGTCTTCTTCTCCACTTCTCAGCTCGGCCAGGCTGCTCCGTCCTTTGGTGGTACCACAGGCACGTTGCAGGATGCTTACGATCTGGAAGCGCTGAAGGCGCTCGACATTATTGTGACCTGCCAGGGCGGCGATTATACCAACGAAATCTATCCAAAGCTGCGTGAAAGCGGCTGGCAGGGCTACTGGATTGATGCGGCCTCGTCGCTGCGCATGAAAGACGATGCCATCATCATTCTCGACCCGGTTAACCAGGGCGTGATCACCGATGGCCTGAACAACGGCGTGAAAACTTTTGTTGGCGGTAACTGCACCGTCAGCCTGATGCTGATGTCCCTCGGCGGCCTGTTCGCGCAGGATCTGGTGGAGTGGGTCTCCGTGGCGACCTACCAGGCGGCGTCCGGCGGCGGTGCGCGTCACATGCGCGAGCTGCTGACCCAGATGGGCCAGCTGCACCAGAGCGTTGCGACCGAGCTGGCAAACCCGGCATCCGCTATTCTGGATATCGAGCGTAAAGTGACCCAGCTGACCCGCAGCGGCGAGCTGCCGGTGGATAACTTTGGCGTACCGCTGGCCGGTGGCCTGATCCCGTGGATCGACAAGCAGCTGGATAATGGCCAGACCCGCGAAGAGTGGAAAGGCCAGGCTGAGACCAACAAAATCCTCAATACCGCGAACACCATTCCGGTTGACGGTCTCTGCGTACGTATCGGCGCACTGCGCTGCCACAGCCAGGCCTTCACCATTAAACTGAAAAAAGATGTGTCTATTCCGACCGTGGAAGAGCTGCTGGCCGCGCACAACCCGTGGGCGAAAGTGGTACCAAACGATCGCGATATCACTATGCGCGAGCTGACCCCGGCAGCGGTAACCGGCACGTTGACCACGCCGGTTGGCCGTCTGCGTAAGCTGAACATGGGGCCGGAGTATCTCTCCGCGTTCACCGTCGGTGACCAGCTCCTGTGGGGCGCCGCCGAACCGCTGCGCCGCATGCTGCGCCAGCTGGCGTAATAATTTGTTAAATACCAGGGGTGATTTTCACCCCTTTTTTTTGCGTACTACATGGAGTAACACGCGTATGTCTTATTTTTTATCAGGAGTCATCTAGAGCGTTGGCTATGCTTTAAGGAAGAGTCATTTCTTACCTGAGGTTCGAGCGGAGCAGAATGGATGCACATTTTTGTGCTGTCCCGTTCAGGTCACATTAAAAGTCGTCCCGGAGCGCTTAAAAAGGACGACATAAAAAACAGGATGAATACCATGTCCGATCGTGTGGATAGAGACGTGATTAATGCGCTTATTGCGGGTCATTTCGCTGACCCCTTTTCTGTGCTTGGGATGCACCGTACTGAGGCCGGTCTGGAAGTTCGGGCACTGTTACCGGATGCCACAGAAGTCTGGGTGATTGAACCCAAAACCGGCCGCAAGGTCGGTAACCTTGAATGCCTCGATTCCCGTGGCTTCTTCTCGGGCGTGATGCCCCGTCGTAAAAATCCTTTTCGCTATCAGCTCGCCGTTCTCTGGCACGGTCAGCAAAACCTGATTGACGATCCCTACAGCTTTGGCCCTCTGCTTAAAGAGATGGATGCCTGGCTGCTCTCCGAAGGGACGCATCTTCGCCCTTATGAAACGCTGGGTGCCCATGCCGATACCATGGACGGCATTACCGGCACGCGGTTCTCCGTGTGGGCGCCCAATGCCCAGCGCGTCTCCGTTGTAGGCCAGTTCAACTACTGGGATGGCCGCCGCCACCCGATGCGCCTGCGTCGGGAAACCGGCATCTGGGAGCTGTTTATCCCCGGGGCGCACCACGGGCAGCTTTATAAATTCGAGATGATTGACGCCCACGGCAAGCTGCGCATTAAAGCCGACCCGTATGCCTTCGAAGCGCAGATGCGTCCGGATACCGCGTCGCTGATTTGCGGCCTGCCGGAGAAGGTCGTTCAGACGGAGGAGCGTAAACAGGCTAACCGCTTTGATGCGCCGATCTCCGTCTATGAAGTCCATCTCGGCTCCTGGCGTCGCCACACCGATAACAACTTCTGGCTCAGCTACCGGGAGCTTGCCGACCAGCTGGTCCCGTACGCCAAATGGATGGGCTTTACCCACCTGGAGCTGCTGCCGGTCAACGAGCACCCGTTCGACGGCAGCTGGGGCTATCAGCCCACCGGGCTGTATGCGCCGACCCGCCGCTTCGGCACCCGCGATGACTTCCGCTATTTCATTGATGCCGCGCACGCCGCCGGGCTGAACGTCATCCTCGACTGGGTGCCGGGCCATTTCCCGGCGGATGATTTCGCGCTGGCAGAGTTTGACGGTACGAAGCTGTACGAGCATAGCGATCCGCGCGAAGGCTATCACCAGGACTGGAACACGCTGATCTACAACTACGGTCGCCGTGAGGTCTCAAACTACCTGGTCGGGAATGCCCTGTACTGGATCGAGCGGTTTGGCATCGATGCCCTGCGCGTGGATGCGGTGGCGTCGATGATCTACCGCGACTACAGCCGCAAAGAGGGGGAGTGGATCCCGAACGAGTTTGGTGGCCGCGAAAACCTGGAAGCGATTGAATTCCTGCGTAATACCAACCGCATTATCGGCGAGCAGGTGGACGGTGCCGTGACTATGGCGGAAGAGTCCACCGACTTTGCGGGCGTCTCCCGTCCGCCGTCATTGGGCGGCCTGGGGTTCTGGTATAAGTGGAACCTGGGCTGGATGCACGACACGCTCGACTACATGAAGCTGGATCCGGTTCACCGTAAGTATCATCACGATAAGCTGACGTTCGGGATGCTCTACAACTACACCGAAAACTTCATGCTGCCGCTGTCGCACGATGAGGTGGTACACGGTAAAAAATCGATTCTCGACCGCATGCCGGGCGACGCGTGGCAGAAGTTTGCCAACCTGCGCGCCTATTACGGCTGGATGTTTGCCTTCCCGGGCAAGAAACTGCTGTTCATGGGCAATGAGTTCGCCCAGGGGCGCGAGTGGAACCATGACGCCAGCCTCGACTGGCATCTGCTGGAAGGCGGCGACAACTGGCACCACGGGGTGCAGCGTCTGGTACGCGATCTGAACCTGACCTATCGTCACCACAAAGCGCTGCACGAGCTCGACTTCGATCCGTACGGCTTTGAATGGCTGGTGGTGGACGACCATGAGCGCTCGGTGTTTATCTTTGTGCGTCGTGATAAAGCGGGTAACGAGATCATCGTCGCCAGCAACTTCACCCCGGTGCCGCGCGAACACTACCGCTTCGGCATTAACCAGCCGGGCAAATGGCGTGAAATTCTGAATACCGACTCAATGCACTACCACGGCAGCAACGCCGGTAACGGTGGGCTGGTACAGAGCGACGCCATTGAAAGCCACGGGCGGCCCAACTCCCTGAGCCTGACGCTGCCGCCGCTTGGCACCATCTGGCTGATGCGGGAGGGCGAATGACGCAGCTTACGGCAGGTAAACCCGAACCGCTCGGGGCGCATTTTGACGGAAAGGGGGTCAATTTCACCCTCTTTTCCGCTCACGCCGAGCGAGTAGAACTGTGCGTGTTTGACGGGGAAGGTAACGAGCACCGTTACGATTTACCCGCGCGCACGGGGGATACCTGGCACGGCTACCTGTCCGGCGGGCGGCCCGGCATGCACTACGGCTTTCGCGTTCACGGTCCGTGGGATCCCGCGCAGGGGCACTGGTTTAATCCGGCGAAGCTGTTGATTGACCCGTGCGCGCACCGCGTGGACGGCGAATTTAAAGATGACCCGCTCTTCCACGTGGGCTACGGCGAGCCCGACCACCGCGACAGCGCGCCCGTCGCGCCAAAAAGCGTGGTGGTGAACGATCTTTATGACTGGGAAGACGATGCCCCGCCGCACACGCCGTGGGGCAAGACCGTCATTTATGAAGCCCACGTCAAAGGGCTGACGTACCTGCATCCGTCGATCCCCAAAGAGATGCGCGGCACCTACAAGGCACTCGGGCATCCCACCATGATCGCCTACCTGAAACACCTCGGCATCACCGCCCTGGAACTGCTCCCCGTCGCCCATTTTGCCAGCGAGCCGCGTCTACAGCGGCTGGGGCTGAGCAACTACTGGGGCTATAACCCGCTGGTGATGTTCGCGCTCGAGCCGCGCTATGCCGTCCATCCGGAAAAGGCGCGGGACGAGTTCCGCGATGCGGTGAAGGCGCTCCACGCGGCGGGCATTGAGGTCATTCTGGACGTGGTACTGAACCACAGCGCAGAAAGCGATCTCGACGGCCCGACGCTCTCCATGCGCGGAATTGATAACCGTAGCTATTATTGGATCAGGCAGGATGGCGATTACGAGAACTGGACCGGCTGCGGCAACACGCTCAATCTCAGCCATCCGGCGGTCACGCATTTTGCGTATGAATGCCTGAAATACTGGGTAGAGACATTCCACGTCGACGGTTTTCGTTTCGACCTGGCGCCGGTGATGGGGCGCACGCCAGCGTTCAGCCAGCAGGCGCCGCTGTTTGAGGCGATAAAAAACTGCCCGGTGCTCTCGCAGGTGAAGCTCATTGCCGAGCCGTGGGACATCGGTGAAGGCGGTTATCAGGTCGGGAATTTCCCGCCGCTGTTTGCCGAGTGGAACGACCACTACCGCGACGCCGTGCGCCGCTTCTGGCTGGAGCGGAACCTGTCGCTGGGGGAATTTGCCGGGCGCTTTGCCGCGTCGAGCGATCTCTTTAAGCGCGACGGCAAACGCCCGTCGGCCACCGTCAATCTGTTGACGGCGCACGACGGTTTTACGCTCAGGGACTGCGTTTGTTTCAATCAGAAACACAATGAGGCGAACGGCGAAGAGAATCGCGATGGCACTAACAATAACCATAGCTTCAATCATGGTATAGAAGGGTTAGGCGGAAGTCTGGATGTGATAGAGCGGCGACGCGCCAGCGTTCATGCGCTGCTGACAACGCTTTTACTGTCGCAGGGCACGCCGATGCTGCTGGCAGGCGACGAGCATGGTCATAGCCAGCACGGTAACAACAACGCCTATTGCCAGGACAACACCTTAACCTGGCTTGACTGGGGGGAAGCCAACAGCGGGCTGATTCATTTTACCGCTGCGCTGATCCATCTTCGCCAGCAGATCCCCGCGCTGACCGCCAACAATTGGTGGGAAGAGGGTGACGGCAACGTTCGCTGGCTGAATAAAGACGCGCAACCGTTAAGCGCGCAAGAGTGGCAACACGGCGTACCACGCCTGCAAATCCTGCTGTCGGATAAATGGCTGGTCACGCTGAACGCGACGGATGACGTCGCAGAGATTGTTTTACCTGAAGGGGAATGGCGCGCCGTTCCTCCCTTTGCCGGAGCGGATAATCCGGTAGTAATGGCTGTCTGGCACGGGCCTGCGCACGGAGTGTGCGTATTCCAAAGATGATAAAAAAGGAGTTAGTCATGGTTAGATTAGAGAAGAACGATCCCTTAATGTTGGCACGCCAGCTACCATTAAAAACGGTTGCCCTGATACTTGCGGGCGGGCGTGGTACCCGTCTGAAAGATTTGACCATCAAGCGCGCCAAACCGGCTGTTCACTTTGGTGGTAAGTTCCGTATCATCGACTTTGCGCTCTCCAACTGCCTGAACTCGGGCATTCGCCGCATCGGCGTCATTACGCAGTATCAGTCGCATACGCTGGTTCAGCATATCCAGCGCGGCTGGTCATTCTTCAGCGAAGAGATGAACGAGTTTGTCGATCTCCTTCCTGCGCAGCAACGCGTCCACGGCGAAAACTGGTATCGCGGGACAGCGGATGCGGTGACCCAGAACCTCGACATCATTCGTCGCTACAACGCGGAATACATCGTGATCCTCGCCGGGGACCACATCTACAAGCAAGATTACTCCCACATGCTGATCGACCACGTCGAAAAAGGGGCGCGCTGCACCGTGGCGTGTCTGCCTGTGCCCGTTGCTGAAGCGACGGCGTTTGGCGTCATGCACGTGGATGCGGACGACAAAATTATCGACTTCGTTGAAAAACCGGCGAACCCGCCAACCATGCCGGGCGATGACACCAAATCACTCGCCAGCATGGGGATCTATGTCTTTGACGCCGATTATCTTTATGAGCTGCTGGAAGAAGACGACAAAGACGAAAACTCCAGCCACGACTTCGGTAAAGACATCATTCCGAAAATTACGAAAGCTGGCATGGCGTATGCACATCCTTTCCCGCTGTCCTGCGTGCAGTCCGACCCGAATGCGGAACCCTACTGGCGCGACGTGGGCACGCTGGAAGCGTACTGGAAAGCGAACCTCGATCTGGCATCGGTCACGCCAGAACTGGATATGTACGACCAGAACTGGCCGATTCGTACCCATATGGAGTCGCTGCCGCCGGCCAAGTTCGTCCAGGACCGCTCCGGCAGCCACGGTATGACGCTGAACTCGCTGGTGTCCGGCGGGTGCATTATCTCCGGTTCGGTGGTGGTGCAGTCGGTGCTGTTCCCGCGTGTGCGGATAAATTCATTCTGTAATATCGATTCGGCAGTCTTGTTGCCGGATGTCTGGGTAGGGCGCTCGTGTCGTCTGCGTCGTTGCGTGATCGACCGTGCCTGCGTCATCCCTGAAGGGATGGTAATTGGGGAGAATGCGGAAGAAGACGCGCGTCGTTTCTACCGTTCGGAAGAGGGGATCGTGTTAGTCACACGGGAAATGTTGCGGAAGCTGCAGATCAAACAGGAGCGATGATGCAGGTTTTACACGTATGTTCTGAGATGTTCCCGTTATTAAAAACGGGCGGACTGGCAGATGTGCTTGGCGCATTACCGGCGGCGCAAATCGCCGGAGGCGTGGATACCCGAGTCCTGCTGCCCGCCTTTCCGGATATACGGCGCGGTATACCTGATGCGAAAGTGGTGACCCGCCGTGAAACGTTTGCCGGACGCATTACCCTGCTGTTTGGACATTACAATGGCGTAGGGATTTACCTGATCGACGCGCCGCACTTATACGATCGCCCGGGCAGCCCGTATCACGATACGAACCTGTTCGCCTATACCGACAACGTGCTGCGCTTTGCGCTGCTCGGCTGGGTCGGCGCCGAAATGGCGACGGGGCTGGATCCGTTCTGGCGTCCGGACGTGGTGCACGCGCACGACTGGCACGCCGGGCTTGCCCCGGCGTATCTCGCCGCGCGCGGCCACCCGGCGAAATCGGTCTTTACCGTGCATAACCTGGCGTATCAGGGGATGTACTACGCCCATCACATGAATGACATCGATCTGCCATGGTCGTTCTTTAACATGCACGGTCTGGAGTTTAACGGGCAGATCTCGTTCCTGAAGGCGGGGCTGTACTACGCCGATCACATCACGGCGGTGAGCCCAACCTACGCGCGTGAGATCACCCAGCCGGCGTTTGGCTACGGCATGGAAGGGTTGCTGCAGCAGCGCCATCGCGAAGGCCGCCTGTCGGGCATCCTGAACGGCGTGGATGAACAAATCTGGAGCCCGGAAACCGATCTCCTGCTGGCGGCGCGCTACGGTCGTGATTCCGTGGAGGACAAAGCGGAGAACAAACGCCAGCTGCAGATTGCGATGGGCCTGAAGGTGAACGACAAAGTGCCGCTGTTCGCCGTTGTGAGCCGCCTGACCAGCCAGAAAGGGCTGGATCTGGTGCTGGAGGCGCTGCCCGGTTTACTGGAGCAGGGGGGACAGCTGGCGCTGCTCGGCGCGGGCGACCCGGTGCTGCAGGAAGGTTTCCTTGCCGCCGCCGCGGAACACCCGGGGCAGGTAGGCGTGCAGATTGGCTACCACGAAGCGTTCTCGCACCGCATTATGGGCGGCGCGGACGTCATCCTGGTGCCAAGCCGTTTCGAACCCTGCGGCCTGACGCAGCTGTACGGCCTGAAATACGGCACCCTGCCGCTGGTACGCCGCACGGGCGGACTGGCGGATACCGTATCCGACAGCTCTCTGGAAAACCTGGCGGACGGTATCGCCAGCGGATTTGTTTTTGAGGACAGTAATGCCTGGTCGCTGCTTCGGGCGATTCGGCGTGCTTTCGTCTTGTGGTCCCGTCCATCGCTGTGGCGTTACGTACAACGTCAGGCGATGTCCATGGACTTTAGCTGGCATGTCGCGGCGCAGTCATACCGCGATCTCTATCAACGCTTGATGTAACGAGGCGAAGTTACTGATATGAACGCTCCATTTAGCTACTCTTCACCCACGCTCAGCGTTGAGGCGTTAAAGCACTCCATCGCCTACAAGCTGATGTTCACCATCGGGAAAGATCCGGTTATTGCCAACAAGCACGAGTGGCTGAACGCCACCCTGTTTGCCGTGCGTGACCGCTTAGTTGAACGCTGGCTGCGCTCAAACCGCGCCCAGCTCTCGCAGGAGACGCGTCAGGTTTACTACCTGTCGATGGAATTTTTGATTGGCCGCACGCTGTCCAATGCGCTGTTGTCGCTCGGTATTTATGACGACGTCAAAACCGCACTGGAAGAGATGGGGTTAGATTTAGAAGAACTGATCGACGAAGAGAACGACCCGGGCCTCGGTAACGGCGGTCTGGGACGTCTCGCCGCCTGCTTCCTCGACTCGCTGGCGACGCTGGCGCTGCCGGGCCGTGGCTACGGTATTCGCTACGATTACGGTATGTTCAAACAGAATATCGTCGACGGGCGTCAGAAAGAGTCCCCGGACTACTGGCTGGAGTACGGCAACCCGTGGGAGTTTAAGCGCCACAACACGCGCTACAAGGTGCGGTTTGGCGGACGTATTCAGCAGGAAGGGAAAAAATCCCGCTGGGTGGAAACGGAAGAGATCCTGGCCGTGGCCTACGACCAGATTATCCCCGGCTACGACACTGACGCCACCAACACGCTGCGCCTGTGGAGTGCCCAGGCCAGTAGCGAAATTAACCTCGGGAAATTTAACCAGGGTGACTACTTCGCGGCGGTGGAGGATAAAAACCACTCCGAGAACGTGTCCCGCGTGCTGTACCCGGATGACTCGACCTACTCAGGCCGCGAGCTGCGTCTGCGTCAGGAGTACTTCCTCGTTTCGGCGACCATTCAGGACATCCTTAGCCGCCACCATCAGCTGCACAAAACCTACGCCAACCTGGCGGAGAAAACCGCGATCCACCTTAATGACACCCACCCGGTGCTCTCTATTCCGGAGCTGATGCGCCTGCTGATCGATGAGCATAAGTTCAGCTGGGATGACGCCTTTGAGGTGACCTGTCAGGTGTTCTCATACACCAACCACACGCTGATGAGCGAAGCGCTGGAGACGTGGCCGGTGGACATGCTCGGCAAAATCCTGCCGCGCCATCTGCAGATTATCTTTGAGATTAACGACTACTTCCTCAAGACGCTGCAGGAGCAGTATCCGAACGATACCGGCCTGCTGAGCCGCGCGTCCATCATTGATGAGTCGAACGGTCGTCGCGTGCGCATGGCCTGGCTGGCGGTTGTCATCAGCCATAAGGTCAACGGCGTGTCAGAGCTCCACTCGAACCTGATGGTGCAGTCGCTGTTTGCGGACTTCGCGAAGATCTTCCCGACGCGGTTCTGCAACGTGACCAACGGCGTCACCCCGCGCCGCTGGCTGGCGCTGGCCAACCAGCCGCTCTCTGAGGTACTGGACGAGAATATTGGCCGCACCTGGCGTACCGATTTGAGCCAGCTGAGCGAGCTGGAACAGCATATTGATTTCCCGACGGTGAACAAAGCCGTGCGCGAAGCCAAGCTGCTGAACAAAAAACGTCTGGCGGTCTGGCTGGCGATGCACCTCAACGTGGTGGCAAACCCGAAAGCGCTGTTCGACGTTCAGATCAAACGCATCCATGAATACAAGCGTCAGCTGATGAACGTGCTGCACGTGATCACCCATTACAACCGCATCAAGGCCGATCCGACGGCCGAATGGGTGCCGCGCGTGAAGATCTTCGCCGGTAAGGCGGCGTCGGCCTACTACATGGCGAAGCACATTATTCATCTCATCAACGACGTGGCGAAGGTGGTTAACCAGGATCCGGATATTGGCGACAAGCTGAAGGTGGTGTTCATTCCGAACTACAGCGTCAGCCTGGCGCAGCTGATCATCCCGGCGGCGGATCTCTCTGAACAGATTTCCACGGCGGGGACGGAGGCATCCGGCACCAGTAACATGAAGTTTGCCCTCAACGGCGCGCTGACCATCGGCACGCTGGACGGGGCGAACGTCGAGATGCTGGAGCACGTGGGCGAAGACAATATCTTTATCTTCGGTAATACGACGGAAGAGGTGGAGGCGCTGCGCAGGAAAGGCTACTCGCCGCGTCAATATTACGAAGAGGATGAAGAGTTGCGTCAGGTGCTGACGCAGATCGCGACCGGCGTGTTTAGCCCTGATGAACCGAGCCGCTACCGCGATCTGGTGGATTCGCTGATTAACTTTGGCGATCACTACCAGGTGCTGGCGGATTACCGCAGCTACGTGGACTGTCAGGACAAGGTGGACGAGCTGTATCGCCAGCCGGAGAAGTGGACCAGCGCCGCGATGTACAACATCGCCAATATGGGCTATTTCTCGTCAGACAGGACCATCAAGGAGTATGCCGAGACGATCTGGCATATTGATCCGGTGAGGTTGTAAAAACAAAGCCCGGTGGCGCTGCGCTTACCGGGCCTACGGGATCGAGTAGGCCGGGTAAGGCGGAGCCGCCACCCGGCTTTTTTCAATTAAGACGCCAGCGACAGCTCACGCTTTCCCGCATGTTGCAGTAACCACTGCGCCACGCGAGACTGCTGTTCGGCGTTGAGCCACATCCCTTCTTTGGTACGGCGCCAGATAGCATCGTCCAGACGACGCACCCACTCGTGCTCAACCAGGTAACGCAGCTCGGCTTCGTACAGCTCGTGGCCGAAATGCTCGCCCAGATCCGCAATGTCCTTCGCATCGCCCAGGAACAGCTCGGTATTGCTGCCGTAGGTGCGGGCATAGTGGCGCGCCATCCCTTCGGTGATGAACGGGAAGCGACGGCGCAGCTTCGCGGCGTAATCATCGCGGTTATCGCCGATATCACCGCCGGGCAGTACCGCGCCTTTGGTCCATGCCGGGCCAATGCCTTTGTAATACGGCGCCAGTTTTTCCAGCGCGTGCTCGGCCAGCTTGCGGTAGGTGGTGAGCTTGCCGCCAAACACGGACAGCAGCGGCGCCTGACCGTCAACGTCGTGAATATCGAGCGTATAGTCGCGGGTGATGGCCTGCGGTGAATCAGATTCGTCATCGCACAGCGGACGCACGCCGGAGTAAGTCCAGACCACGTCGTCGCGCGACAGCTGTTTCTTAAAGTGCGCGTTATACACTTTAAGCAGGTAGTTCACTTCGCTCTCGTCGATCTCAACGTTCTTCGGATCGCCTTTGTACTCCACGTCGGTGGTGCCGATGATCGAGAATTCGTCCATCCACGGGATCACAAACACAATGCGCTTGTCTTCGTTTTGCAGAATGTACGCCTGCTTCTGGGTATGCACGCGCGGCACCACAATGTGGCTGCCTTTGATCAGGCGGATGCCGTACGGGGAAGGCAGATGCATGCCCTCGTCAAAGAACTGTTTCACCCACGGGCCGGTGGCGTTCACCAGGCCGCGCGCTTTCCAGCTGAATTTCTCGCCGGTATCGATATCTTCCGCCTCGACAATCCACAGGCCGTTTTCACGGCGGGCAGAGGTCGCGCGGGTGCGGGTTTTCACCTCGCCGCCTTTCTTCTCAACCATCTGCGCGTTCGCCAGCACCAGGCGGGCATCGTCCACCCAGCAGTCGGAATATTCGAATCCGCGCACGATTTCAGGCTTAAGGACCGATTCTGAGCCAAAACGCAAACCTTTCGAACCCGGGAGGCTGGTGCGTTTACCCAGATGATCGTACATAAACAGACCAATTCGGATCATCCACGCCGGACGCAGATGTGGGCGATGGGGCAGGCGGAAGCGCATCGGAATCGCCAGATGCGGGGCCATTTTCAGCAGCACTTCACGTTCGGCCAGCGCTTCACTGACCAGGCGGAATTCGTAGTGCTCCAGGTAGCGCAGGCCACCGTGAATCAGTTTGGAGCTGGCGGACGACGTCGCGCAGGCGAGATCGTTAGCTTCCAGCATCAGTACGGATAAACCGCGTCCTGCGGCATCGACCGCAATACCGGCACCGTTGATGCCACCGCCTATCACAATCAGATCTTTGGTTTCCATAACACCCTCATGCACTTTCGTTAAAGCTCAGAAATGTTCGATATCGCTCATAATAGCAAAGGAACGCGC
The DNA here is from genome assembly GCF_019968825.1 of Enterobacter sp. JBIWA003. Classification (NCBI taxonomy): domain Bacteria; kingdom Pseudomonadati; phylum Pseudomonadota; class Gammaproteobacteria; order Enterobacterales; family Enterobacteriaceae; genus Enterobacter; species Enterobacter sp. JBIWA003. The sequence continues at coordinate 4,697,401 of NZ_CP074170.1, read as the reverse complement.
TTTTGGTAACATCAAAAAAACAATTTAGAGTGATATGGATAACATAATGGCGTTTACCCGCCGCCAGGACGTACACTACGGGGTAAAATCTTGTCGTTGACCACTGTAAAGAGAACACCATGGATCAGTTTGAATGTATTAACGTAGAAGAAGCCCACCAGAAGATGCACCAGGGAAAAGCGGTGCTGGTGGACATCCGCGATCCGCAGAGTTTTGCGATGGGTCATACGCCGGGCGCGTTCCATCTCACCAACGACACGCTGGGCGCGTTTATGCGCGATAACGACTTCGACACGCCGGTGATGGTCATGTGCTATCACGGCAACAGCAGCAAAGGCGCGGCGCAGTACCTGCTTCAGCAGGGTTACGACGCGGTTTACAGCGTCGACGGCGGTTTCGATGCCTGGCATCGTCATTTCCCGGCGGAAGTGGAATACGCTTTTGAGCGCTGATCCCGCTATACTGTCCCCTTTTGTGTGGAAATAAGCGACCGCTGCCCATGTTGATGATCACCTCTTTTACCAACCCGCGCGTCGCCCAGGCGTTTGTCGACTATATGGCGACGCAGGGCGTTATTCTGACTATTCAGCAACATACGCAGACCGACGTCTGGCTGGCCGATGAGAGCCAGGCCGGGCGGGTAAACGAGGAGCTGGCGCGTTTTCTTGAGAACCCTGGCGACCCGCGCTATCTGGCGGCCAGCTGGCAATCCGGCCAGACCGGCAGCGGATTGCACTACAGCCGCTTTCCCTTCCTCGCCACCATTCGCGAGCGCGCGGGCCCGTTTACGCTGCTGCTGATGGCGGCCTGCATCATTGTCTTCATTATCATGAACGTGGTCGGCGACCAGAGTGTGATGATTGCCCTGGCGTGGCCCTATGACCCGTCTCTTGAGTTTGACGTCTGGCGCTACTTTAGCCACGCGCTGATGCACTTCTCGGTGATGCATATCCTCTTTAACCTGCTCTGGTGGTGGTATCTCGGCGGTGCCGTTGAAAAGCGTCTGGGCAGTGGCAAGCTGATCGTTATCACCCTCATCAGCGCCCTGTTAAGCGGCTACGTGCAGCACAAGTTCAGCGGGCCGTGGTTCGGCGGGCTGTCGGGTGTCGTGTATGCCCTGATGGGCTACGTCTGGCTTCGCGGGGAGCGCGACCCGGAAAGTGGCATCTATCTGCAACGCGGATTAATAACCTTTGCATTAATATGGCTAATTGCCGGATGGTTTGATCTGTTTGGTATGTCTATCGCCAACGGTGCGCACGTCGCCGGGCTGGCCGTGGGGCTGGCGATGGCCTTTGCCGACACGCTCCATGCGCGAAAACGAACATAATTCTCAGGGATAATTGATGAAACAAACACAACGTCATGACGCCATTATCGAACTGGTAAAAAAACAGGGATACGTCAGCACCGAAGAGCTGGTGGAGCAGTTTGCCGTCAGCCCACAAACCATCCGTCGTGACCTGAACGACCTGGCCGATCAGAACCGTATTCTTCGCCACCACGGTGGCGCGGCGCTGCCGTCCAGCTCGGTTAACACCTCCTGGCACGACCGTAAAGCCACGCAGACGGCGGAGAAAGAGCGTATTGCCCGCAAGGTCGCCAGCCAGATCCCAAACGGGGCGACGCTGTTTATTGATATCGGCACCACGCCGGAAGCGGTCGCCCATGCGCTGCTGGATCATGAGAACCTGCGTGTGGTCACCAACAACCTGAACGTGGCTAACACCCTGATGCAGAAAGACGATTTCCGCATCATCCTCGCGGGCGGGGAGCTGCGCAGCCGCGACGGCGGAATTATCGGCGAAGCCACCCTCGATTTTATCTCCCAGTTCCGCCTCGACTTCGGCATTCTGGGGATCAGCGGCATCGACAGCGACGGCTCGCTGCTGGAGTTTGATTACCACGAGGTACGCACCAAGCGCGCGATTATTGAAAACTCACGCCACGTGATGCTGGTGGTGGATCATTCGAAGTTTGGCCGAAACGCGATGGTGAACATGGGCAGCATCAGCATGGTGGATGCGGTCTATACCGACGTGATGCCGCCGGCGGGCGTCATGCAGGTGATTAAAGATAATAATTTGCAGCTGGAATTGTGCTAACGGTTGTGTCGGGTGGCGCTGCGCTTACCCGACCTACAACACCCGTAGGCCCGTGCAAGCGTAGCGCCGCCGGGCAATGAATTACACTCCGTACCCCATCATCTTCAACAGCTGCTGTGCATGCTGTACCGCATCCTGACGATGCGCCACGCCCAGCTTCTGGTACAGGTTGCGGATATGCGTTTTGATGGTGGTCGCCGCCACCGCCAGCTCGCCGGCAATCTGCTCATTGCTGTAGCCTGAATAGATCAGCCCCAGAACCTGCCATTCGCGCTGGGTGAGCGGGCTGGTGCGGATAAGCTCCGGCACTTCCGGGTGATTCAGCAGACGTTCAACGAAGTTCTCATCAAAATGCGCGAACTTGTGCCGATGATGCTGGTTAATCTCGCGCAGAATGCGCTGGGCGCGATGTTGATCCAGCTCCGGCAGCGTGTTGAGCTGAATAAGCTGACGCAGTTGCTGGGCCATCACTTCACCCTCAATCACAAAGTGGCTGATAAACCCGGTGCGGTTTGCCAGCTGTAGCGCCTCCAGCAGCACGCGCTGGGCATCGTTTTTACGACCCGCCTGCCAGTAGAGCTGGTTCTGCAGCAGCAGGTTGCGGTTCAGATCGCTCATCAGGCGCAGGCTGCGCGCGTTCTCGTTCAGCTCTTCCAGCACAATCTCAGCGGGCTCTAATTCACCGAGCAGGATCTGCGCGCGGGCAATGTTGCGCCACTGGCTCTGCAGGAAGTGGTTGTTGGCAAATTCCGGTTTTGGCGTCTGACGCAGCCAGTTGGCGGCGGATTTTTTATCGCCGGTCATCTGCCAGTAAATCACCCGGACCTTATCGGCGTTTGACACCCAGTCGCTATGATACTGACCGTTGCCGAGCAGGTTTTCCAGGCGGTTAAGATGGTTGCGGGCGTTATCGAGATCGCCGCGCGCCAGCGAGCACTGCACCAGCAGCGCCAGACACTGCAGCTGCTGCTGAGGCTGGAAGCTGGAAAGAACATCCACACCCTGGCGGGCGCAGCTTTCTGCTTCATCCAGACGCGACCATGCCCACAGCAGCTGAGCGCGAATACGCAACAGGAACTCGTGCATCGGCAGCTGTTCCAGGTGTTGTTCACGAATCAGCTGGAACGCTTTTTCCTGGTTTTCCCAGGCAGCCTGCAGGAACCCCTGCGCGAATAAAATCTCGCTCTGCTGGATCAGGCTCCACAGCGCGTAGTGCCAGACATCATGACGACGCGCCATCTGTTCGGTTTGCTGCATCAGTGAAAGCGAACGCGTGAGGTCGCCCTTGCAGTGCAGCACTTCGCCGTGCACGGAGGTCGCCACGATGCGGCTGTAGAAGTTGGCCAGCGGCAGTTCATCCAGCGCGACCATCGCCAGCCGTTCCGCTTCGTCCGGGTCGCCATCGTTAATGGCCACCTGAGCGCGCAGCGCGTTGAACTCGCCGTGCAGGGTGGTATCCATCTCGCTTTCCATCTCCTGCTCGGCACGCGCCAGCAGGGTGTTCACTTCGCTGTAGCGATGCTGGCTCTGCATCAGCCAGGCCTGCAGCAGCACCAGACGCGGATTCTCCAGCAGGCTTTCCCACGGCAGGGCTTTGAGGGACTCTTCCAGCAGCGTCAGCTCGCTGTGGTTAAACAGGCCCCACGCATGATTGAGGAGGATATCGCGCAGCATGCTGGCATCCCCGGCAGCGAGCGCGTGGTGGATGGCCTCGCTCGGGAAGCCCTGTGCCATCCAGCTTTCGGCAGCGGCGCGGTGGATCTCCGGCAGTTCAACCGCCAGCTCCCACTGACAGCGCTGGCGCAGGAAGCTACCAAACAGCGGATGATAGCTAAACCACTCGCCGGGATCGTCCATGCGCGTCAGGAAAAGGCCCTGACGTTCAATTTCTTCGAGCTGCAGCTGACCGTTTTCACAGCCCGTCACCCGCACGATGAGGGCATCGTTCATGGAGCGCAGCAGCGAGCTTTTCAGCAGGAAATTACGCGTCGAGGGATCGACACTGTCCAGCACCTCGTCCACCAGGTAGTCAGAGAGGTGGCTGGCGTTGATGCCGGCCAGACGCCGCGCTGACTGATGGGCTGGACTGTTGTTTTGCCGGGCAGAGAGGGCGATGAGCTGCAGCGCCGTGGCCCAGCCCGCGACGTCATCACACAGGCGGCTGCTTTCAGCGGCCTCAATGGGTGAGGTCAGGCGGCAGTCAAAGAACTGTTTTGCTTCCTGGTGGGTAAAGGCCAGCTGCTGGCTACCCACTTCCAGAAGCTGATCGCGCACGCGCAGGTTGGCAATACCCAACTGCGGCAGGTTGCGTGACAGCACCACTAACGTCAGGTTTTCCGGCTGATGGCGCAGGAAGAAACGCATTGATTCATGAATCACCGGGTTAGTGATGAGATGGTAATCATCAATCACCACGTAAAGCGGGCGATGCCATTCAGCCAGTTCGATAAACAGCTGAGAGAAAAGGGAGGACAGGCTGGCGTACTGGCGCTTTTGTACCATCACCTCACTGGCAACGCAGTGTCCATGGGTGGCTTGCTGTATCGCGGCAATCAGATAGCTGGCAAAGCGCTCCTGCTGGTTATCGCCCTCATCAAGAGAGTACCAGCCAAGATCGCTCTTACCTGCGGCCCATTGCGAAATGAGCGTTGTTTTTCCATAACCTGCAGGGCTCGTAACCAGCGCCAGTCGGAAATTATGCGCGCCGGAAAGTTTAGCCAACAGACGCTCGCGGACCACTGTGTGGTCAAGACGAACCGGGCGACTTAATTTAGACGGAATCAACATAGGTTTCACTTCACTGTGGGGAACGAGAGATTTTATTTTTTTTGCGCTTCGTAATTAATGGTTATAAGGTCGGCCAATAAGTTAACTATTGCAAGTTATGTCTGGATTTGGTGGCTGTGAATTTGCACTCTGTCACAAAACATTCAGGCAGAGGAGGGAACTTTCTGAAAAGGTCTTTGATGCCCCGTCAACGCTGGCTTGTATGGCTGTACTGCGGCTGCGCTGAAACTGGTTTCAGAAAGGGATAGTGACGTCGAATTTAATATACTTCTGGTAAAGTTAAGGGAGATTAATAATCTCCTTAGCGATTTCCCGATTGCCGAAATATTATTCTAGGTAAGTAATTATTTCGGCGGGGTTTAATTTCACCCGAAACCGCATTTCATTTCTTTGACATTCTCCTCGGTTACTTTTTTATCTTCCGGGCACACTCGAACTATGCTCTGAGAGTGGCCTTGATCACACTTTTCTGCTCATCCCCGCTACTCCTCCCTGTCTAATCCCCCTCGGGAGGAGGAAGAGGGGAAATGAGCCAGGCACACTAGCGCCAACTTGTGTTTTCTTTCTAAAGGATGCCGATCCCCTATGTCACAGCCTACCTTCAACAAAGCTCAATTCCAGGCTGCCCTGACGCGTCAGTGGCAGCGTTTTGGCCTTCATGCTGCAAACGAGATGACGCCTCACCAGTGGTGGCAGGCAGTGAGCGGTGCGCTCGCAGAGCAGCTGGATGCTCAACCCCTGGCAAAACCGGTAAAAGGCCAGCGCCATGTAAACTACATTTCAATGGAATTCCTGATTGGCCGTCTGACGGGCAACAACCTGTTGAACCTCGGCTGGTATCAGGAGGTTGGTGACGTCCTTAAAGAACACGACATTAACCTGACCGACCTGCTGGAAGAAGAGATTGACCCGGCGCTGGGCAACGGCGGCCTGGGACGCCTGGCGGCCTGCTTCCTTGACTCCATGGCGACCGTCGGCCAGTCGGCGATTGGCTACGGTCTGAACTACCAGTACGGCCTGTTCCGTCAGTCGTTTGCTGACGGTCACCAGATGGAAGCGCCGGATGACTGGCATCGCAATACCTATCCGTGGTTCCGCCATAACGCGCAGCTTGACGTGCAGGTTGGCATCGGCGGGAAAGTGACGAAACAAGGTCTCTGGGAACCGGCGTTCACCATCACCGGCGAAGCCTGGGATCTGCCGGTGCTTGGCTACCGTAACGGCGTGGCGCAGCCGCTGCGTCTGTGGCAGGCGAAACACGCCCACCCGTTTAACCTGACTAAATTCAACGACGGCGATTTCCTGCGGGCCGAGCAGCAGGGCATCGACGCCGAGAAGCTGACCAAAGTCCTCTATCCGAACGACAACCACCTGGCCGGTAAAAAGCTGCGCCTGATGCAGCAGTACTTCCAGTGCGCCTGCTCCGTGGCGGACATTCTGCGTCGCCATCACCTGGCGGGCCGCAAGCTGGCGCAGCTGCCGGACTTCGAAGTGATTCAGCTTAACGACACGCACCCGACCATTGCCATCCCGGAACTGCTGCGCGTGCTGATCGACGAGCATCAGCTGAGCTGGGACGACGCCTGGGCCATTACCAGCCGTACCTTTGCCTACACCAACCACACGCTGATGCCAGAAGCGCTGGAGTGCTGGGATGAGAAGCTGGTGAAAACGCTGCTGCCGCGCCACATGCAGATCATCAACAAAATTAACGACCAGTTTAAAAAGCTCGTGGATAAAACCTGGCCGGGCAACAAGGCGGTCTGGGCGAAGCTGGCGGTGGTTCACGATAAGCAGGTACGCATGGCGAACATGTGCGTGGTGAGCGGCTTCGCGGTCAACGGCGTGGCGGCGCTGCACTCGGATCTGGTGGTCAAAGATCTGTTCCCGGAATACCACCAGCTGTGGCCAACCAAATTCCACAACGTGACCAACGGCATCACGCCGCGTCGCTGGATCAAGCAGTGCAACCCGCTGCTAGCGGGCCTGCTGGACAAGACCCTGAAGAAAGAGTGGGCCAACGATCTGGACCAGCTCATCAACCTGGAAAAATACGCTGACGACGCGACATTCCGCGAGCAGTACCGGGCGATCAAGCTGGAGAACAAGGTTCGCCTGGCGGAGTTTGTGAAAGTGCGTACCGGGATTGAGATCAACCCGAATGCGATTTTCGATATTCAGATCAAGCGTCTACACGAGTACAAACGCCAGCACCTGAACCTGCTGCACATTCTGGCGCTGTACAAAGAGATCCGCGAGAACCCACAGGCCGATCGCGTTCCGCGCGTGTTCCTGTTCGGTGCGAAAGCGGCGCCGGGCTACTACCTGGCGAAAAACATCATCCTCGCCATCAATAAAGTGGCGTCGGTGATCAACAGCGATCCGAAAGTGGGCGACAAGCTGAAGGTGGTGTTCCTGCCGGATTACTGCGTCTCGGCGGCTGAAATGCTGATCCCGGCGGCAGATATCTCCGAGCAGATCTCAACCGCAGGGAAAGAAGCCTCCGGTACCGGCAACATGAAGCTGGCGCTGAACGGCGCGCTGACCGTCGGCACGCTCGACGGGGCCAACGTCGAAATCGCCGAGAAGGTGGGCGAAGAGAATATCTTTATCTTCGGCCACACCGTGGAAGAGGTGAAAGCCATCAAGGCCAAAGGCTACGACCCGGTGAAGTGGCGTAAGAAAGACAAAGTGCTGGACGCGGTGCTGAAGGAGCTGGAGAGCGGCAAATACAGCGACGGCGACAAGCACGCGTTTGACCAGATGCTGCACAGCATGGACAAACACGGCGGTGACCCGTATCTGGTGATGGCGGACTTTACGGCCTATGTCGACGCGCAAAAACAGGTCGATGTGCTGTATCGCGACCAGGAAGCGTGGACCCGCGCGTGCATCCTGAACACCGCGCGCTGCGGTATGTTCAGCTCTGACCGCTCAATCCGTGATTATCAGGCCCGTATCTGGCAGGCAAAACGCTAAGGAAGCGCGATGGAGAGTAAACGTCTGGACAGTGCCGCGCAGGCGGCGGGAATTAGCCTCAGTTACATTAATGCTCACGGCAAACCACAGTCTATTGGCGCCGACACCAAAAGACGTTTGCTGGACGCTATGCACAAAACCGACGCGAAAGCGTCGGCTGCGCCGGTGCCGAACGTGAAGGTATTCACTACAGGCAAAAAGATGCCGCTCGCGGTGGAGGGACGTGGCGAGTTTAGCTGGCTGCTCACGACCGAAGAGGGGCATCAGCACAAAGGCCACGCCACCGGCGGCAAAACGCTAAACCTTCCGGCGAAGCTGCCGGAGGGCTATCACACCCTGACGCTCACCCAGGACGATCGGCGTTTCCACTGCCGGGTGATCGTCGCGCCAAAACGCTGCTACGAGCCGCAGGCGCTGCTTGAAGGCAAAAAGCTGTGGGGCGCCTGCGTGCAGCTCTATACGCTGCGCTCCGACAGCAACTGGGGGATCGGTGATTTTGGCGATCTGAAGAACATGCTGGCATCCGTGGGCGAGCGCGGCGGCGCGTTTATCGGCCTCAATCCGATCCACGCCCTCTACCCGGCCAACCCGGAGAGCGCCAGCCCGTACAGCCCGTCGTCCCGTCGCTGGCTGAACGTGATTTATATCGACGTTAACGCTTTAGATGATTTCAAAAACAGCCAGGAGGCGCAGGCCTGGTGGAAACTCAGCACCACGCAGCAGGCGCTGAAGCAGGCGCGCGAAGCCGACTGGGTGGATTACTCCACCGTCACGGCGCTGAAAATGGCCGCGCTGCGCCTGGCGTGGAAAGGCTTTTCGCAGCGCGATGACGAGCAGATGGCGGCGTTCCGCCAGTTCGTGACGCAGGAGGGCGAGAGCCTGTACTGGCAGGCGGCGTTCGATGCGCTGCATGCGTATCAGGTGAAAGAGGACGAAATGCGCTGGGGCTGGCCGGTCTGGCCTGAAGCGTATCAATCCGTCGACACGCCGGAAGTGAAAGCGTTCTGTAAAAAATATGCCGATGAAGTGGACTTCTACCTGTGGCTGCAGTGGCTGGCGTACAGCCAGTTTGCCGCCTGCTGGCAGGTGAGCCAGGGCTATAAAATGCCGATTGGCCTGTACCGTGACCTGGCCGTGGGCGTGGCGGAGGGCGGTGCGGAAACCTGGTGTGACCGTGAGCTGTACTGCCTGAAGGCCTCTGTGGGGGCACCACCGGATATCCTGGGCCCGCTGGGCCAGAACTGGGGACTACCGCCGATGGATCCGCACGTCATGGCGGCGCGCGCCTACGAGCCGTTCATCGACCTGCTGCGCGCGAACATGCAGAACTGCGGCGCGCTGCGTATTGACCACGTGATGTCCGTGCTGCGCCTGTGGTGGATCCCGTACGGTGAAACGGCGGACCACGGGGCGTACGTGCAGTATCCGGTTGACGATCTGCTGTCGATCCTGGCTCTGGAAAGCAAGCGTCATCAGTGCATGGTGATCGGTGAAGATCTCGGTACCGTGCCGGTGGAAATTGTCAGCAAGCTTCGCGACAGCGGCGTCTACTCCTATAAAGTGCTCTATTTTGAAAACGACCATGAGAAAACCTTCCGCGCGCCGCAAGCGTACCCTGAACAGTCAATGGCAGTCGCGACGACGCATGACCTTCCTACGCTTCGTGGCTATTGGGAAAGCGGCGATCTGACCCTTGGCAAAACGCTGGGCCTGTATCCTGATGAAGAGGTGTTACGCGGCCTGTATCAGGATCGCGAACTCTCCAAACAGGGGCTGCTGGATGCGCTGCACAAGCAGGGCTGTCTGCCAAAACGTGCCGGACATAAAGCGTCACTGATGTCGATGACCGCGACCCTCAATCGTGGTTTGCAGCGCTATATTGCCGACAGCAATAGCGCCCTGCTGGGCCTGCAGCCGGAAGACTGGATTGATATGGCGGAGCCGGTGAACATCCCGGGCACCAGCTATCAGTACAAGAACTGGCGTCGCAAGCTGTCCACCACGCTTGAGGCGATGTTTGCCGATGACGGGGTGAACAGGCTGATTAAGGATTTGGATAAGCGGCGAAAAGCTGCCGGGAAGAAGTAATAAAAAACCCGCCAGTGGCGGGTTTTTTATTATCCGGTAGTGCTCATGTAGGTCGGGTAAGGCGTAGCCGCCACCCGACTTAGGGCATCAGACCACCATATTCAACAGCAGCACCCCGACCAGACCGCACACCGAAATAATGGTTTCCAGCGCGGACCAGGACTTGATGGTTTCACCGATCGTCAGGTTGAAGTACTCCTTGAACAGCCAGAAGCCCGGGTCGTTAACGTGAGAGAAAATCACGCTACCGGAACCGACGGCGATAACCATCAGCTCAGGGCTCACGCCCGTGGTGGCAATCAACGGCGCAACGATACCGCCCGCGGTGATCGCCGCAACGGTCGCAGAGCCCAGCGCAATACGCAGAACCGCGGCAATAGACCAGGCCATCAGGAGCGGCGACACGTTGGTTTCATGCATCATCGCGGCGATGTATTTGTCCACGCCGCTGTCGACCAGAACCTGTTTGAACGCACCGCCACCGCCGATGATCAGGAGCATCATGGCAATGATTTTGATGGAAGAGGTCAGCGTATCGTTGATCTGATCCATGGAGCGGCCACGGTTCAGACCGAAGGTGAACATCGCGATCAGCACGGCAATCAGCGTTGCCATCACCGGGTCACCCAGGAATTCCGCCACAGACAGGAACGCATGACCTTTCGGCAGGATCATCTCTGCCACGGCGCGCATCGCCATCAGGATCACCGGTACCAGAGAGGTCCAGACGCTGACGCCAAAGCCAGGCATCTCTTCTTCGGTGAAGGTTTTAGCGCTGTACAGACCTTCCGGGATAGGCTTATCAATCCCTTTCAGGAAGCGGGCATAAACCGGACCGGCCAGAATCACCGTCGGGATCGCCAGAATCGTACCGAACAGCAGGGTTTTACCCATATCCGCGTGGAAGATGGTCGCGATAGCGGTTGGACCCGGGTGCGGCGGCAGGAAGCCGTGGGTCACGGACAGCGCCGCGGCCATAGGCACACCGACATACAGCAGCGGGATGCTCGCGGCAGCCGCAATGGTGAACACCAGCGGCAGCATCAATACGAAGCCCACTTCATAGAACAGCGCGAAACCGACGGTAAAGCCGGTTAACACCACTGCCCACTGAATGTTCTTCTTACCAAATTTGTCGATAAGCGTGGTGGCAATACGCTGGGCGCCACCGCAGTCCGCCAGCATTTTACCGAGCATGGCGCCGAAGCCCATGATCAACGCCAGGCTACCGAGCGTGCCGCCGACACCGGCTTTAATCGAGCTGATAACTTTCACCAGCGGCATCCCCTGCATCAGACCGACTGCAAGCGCCACCAGAACCAGAGCGATAAATCCGTTCATTTTGAAGCGGATCATCAAGAGCAGTAATAACACAACACCGATAGCAACGATGACTAATGGCATGATTTACCTGGCCTTTGAATTGTTATGCGTAACGTCATTGTTTCAACGACAAATTCCGATTGTCCCAACTGGGAACAGAGAAGTAACGGCACTAATACTGATGCCTTTTAAACGATTAAGTTTAGTCGGCTGTTATGAATGTGTTTAGTGCCCATGAGAATGATACGGGTAACATGGCGTGATTGAGAATCACCCTGGAAGGCAAAATGTGAATTATGAGACGCAGGTCAACATATAGAGGGGAACGAAGAGGGGGAACAGGGTTTTGTAGGCCCGGTAAGCGCAGCGCCACCGGGCAATACAGACGGGCACTGAATCAGTAGTAGGAGTGCTCGCCGCGCTGGTGTTCGGTCAGGTCACGCACGCCTTTCAGTTCCGGGAACTCGTTCAGCAGCTGCTTCTCGATCCCTTCTTTCAGGGTGACATCGACCATTGAACAACCGTTACAACCGCCGCCAAACTGCAGAATGGCAAAACCTTCGTCGGTGATTTCCATCAGGGAAACACGGCCGCCGTGGCCAGCCAGCTGTGGGTTGATCTGGGATTGCAGCAGATACTCAACGCGCTCCATCAGAGGGGCATCGTCAGACACTTTACGCATTTTCGCGTTCGGTGCTTTCAGGGTCAGCTGAGAACCCAGCTGATCGGTGACGAAGTCGATCTCCGCATCTTCAAGATACGGTGCGCTCAGCTCATCAACATAGGCGGTGAGCTGTTCAAATTTAAGGGCAGTGTCGGTGGCTTCCACAGCGTCCGGAGGACAATAAGAAACACCACATTCTGCATTCGGAGTGCCTGGATTAATCACAAACACGCGGATCTGCGTCCCTTCTTCCTGATTTGCCAGCAGTTTGGCAAAGTGCGCTTGTGCAGAATCGGAAATACGGATCATAGCTTTGGCCTAATAGTTGACTAAATTACCTGGGTATAATCATACGCCCATTGAAGAAGGGCTACAAGGTACGGCACAGACACCATACCTGAACCGACGCGGCGCCGCTTTGCAAAAGCAGTCGGGAAAGTTCAGCAACGGTACTGCCTGTGGTGACGACATCATCCACAATCGCGATATGAAGACCGTCGACCGGCAATTCAAGGCGAAAGGCATTTTTGAGGTTTCTTTTGCGAAGCCGGGCGCTGAGCTGATGCTGGATGGCGGTGGCATGAACACGTGTCAGCGCGCGGGCATCATACTGACAGCCAAGCCACCGGGCGAGGGGACGGCAGATCAGGTCACTCTGGTTATAACCCCGCCGCCAGTGCCGACGTCGGTACAGGGGGACATTTACCACCCTGTCGATTTTCGGCAATGCGCGGTGGCGCCGCGCCTGCAAAACCGCCAGCAGTAGCAGTCGGGCAAGGGGCTGAGCCAGCGCACTCTGGCCGGAAAACTTTAGCGCGTGAATCAGCCTGCTCAGCGGCGGAACATAATCATCCACCGCCACCAGCGCACTCCACGGCGGGGATTTTTTCAGGCAGCGGCCGCAGGGCAAAGAGGGACTGATGGCCGGTAAACCGCATTGTGGACAGGTCCCGATACGCCATTGCAGCGATCGCGTGCAGACGGAGCAGATGCCCCATCCGCTGAGTGCCAGCGGCATTCTGCATAGCCAGCACAACCCAGGTACTGTTAGCATGTGCAACCTCCATGTGAAAAAAGAGAACAGTAACTGATGAAGACGCTGTGGTGGCAGACCGTAGGGACAGGAAATTGCCATCTTGTGCTGCTGCACGGATGGGGCCTGAATGCAGAGATATGGCATTGCATACGTGAGGAACTTGCCTCGCATTTCACGCTGCATCTGGTGGATTTGCCGGGTTATGGCCGCAGCCGCGGCTTTGGCGCGATGTCGCTTGATGAGATGGCGCAGCAGGTTCTGGACGCTGCGCCGCAAAACGCTGTCTGGCTGGGCTGGAGCCTGGGCGGGCTGGTGGCAAGCCAGATTGCGCTGTCGCGGCCTGACCGGGTAAAAGCGCTGGTGACGGTGGCGTCGTCGCCCTGTTTTAGCGCGCAGGACGCGTGGCCGGGGATAAAACCCGAGGTGCTGGCGGGCTTCCAGCAGCAGCTGAGCGAAGATTTCCAGCGGACCGTAGAGCGGTTCCTCGCCCTGCAGACGATGGGAACTGAAACCGCCCGTAAGGATGCCCGTACGCTGAAGCAGACCGTGCTGTCGCTGCCGATGCCTGACGTTGAGGTGCTTAACGGGGGGCTTGAGATACTCAAGACGATCGATCTGCGTGAACCGCTGGCGTCGCTGGCGCTTCCGCACCTGCGTATCTACGGCTACCTTGACGGCCTGGTGCCGCGCAAAGTGGCTCCGCTGCTTGATGACCTGTGGCCGAAAAGCCAATCAATGGTGGTCGCTAAAGCGGCACACGCGCCGTTTATCTCACATCCTGACGAGTTTTGTTCGGCGCTGACCGTCTTTATTCGCGAAGTGACCACCACTCCGTGAGGCAGGCTTTTCCTTCCGGGCAATGTTTACAGCTGCCGGACAGACAACCGTCCGGCTCTTCCTGAATCCGCACCGCTTTCCCCATGGCTTCCAGTCTTGCCAGCATGGCATCGATCATCGGCTGCGGCGTATGCAGACTGAGGCTCAGCTGTTTCGCCTCCATTCGCCCCTGCAGCGCCAGCAGATCACGAACCTGAATCAACGATGCCATGATGTGTGCTCCTTAGTGACAGTCGCCCGCCGGGCTGTTGCAGCAGGTTGCGGCGGTTTTACGGTTTGCCAGCAGGTCGATGTCGACGCGGCTGCGTGCCCGCCGCAGCAGACCGAGAACGACCACGTTGAACAGCACAACCGCAAGAATGCAGACCAGGCTGTAGCGTGGGTGCTGGCTGAAGTTAACGGTTTGATAAAACAGCGTCGCCAGCGAGTAGGCAATGTTTAACCCCCACAGGATGGAGAAACCCATCCAGCCGCGGCTGGACTCGCGGGCAATCGCCCCCATCACGGAGATGCACGGAATATAGAGCAGAACGAAGATGAGATAGCTGTAGGCCGCGGACGCGCTGCCAAATTTCTCGCCCATCACGCCCATGGCACCCGTCGCCATTTCGCCATCGCCTTTGCTGGCCTCAATCGGGTTCGCCAGCACGCTCAGGCTGAAGGTGTCCTTCAGGCTCTGCCAGGTTTCCTCTACGGCACCCAGCAGCTCATCACCGAGATGAAACTCAGCCGGGTTAAATTCCTGCTCCTGAATGTTCTCGGCGGTGTAGAGCGTATTCAGGGTACCGACAACCACCTCTTTTGCCATCGCGCCGGTAAACAGGCCGACGGTTGCCTGCCAGTTATCCTCATGCACGCCAATCGGTTTGAAGACCGGCGTGATGACGCGGCTGACGGAGGCGAGGGCAGAGTCGTTAATGTTATCCGCTGCCTGTCCACTCAGGGTGAAGCTGTTCAGGGCGCTCAGGAAAACGCTGACGATGACAATCACCTTACCGGCGCGCAGGACGAAGCCTTTCAGACGCTGCCAGGTCTGGATCGCCAGGCTTTTCAGATGGGGGACGTGGTACACCGGCAGCTCCATCACGAACGGTGACGCCTCACCGCGCATGATGGTGTGCTTGAGCATTAAACCGGTGAGGATCGCCATCACGATGCCCAGGACATACAGCGAGAAGACCGCCAGCGCGCCCTGCTGGCCAAAGAAGGCTGCCGCAAAGACAGCAAAGATTGCCAGGCGGGCACCGCAGGACATAAACGGCGCCATCATAATGGTCATCAGACGTTCACGCGGTGCATCCAGCGTACGTGCGCCCATCACCGACGGCACGTTACAGCCGAAGCCGACGATCAGCGGGACGAAGGATTTACCCGGCAGGCCCAGCGCCTGCATCAGACGATCCATCACGAACGCCGCGCGCGCCATGTAGCCGGAATCTTCCAGGAACGAGAGGAACAGGTACATCATGCCGATCTGCGGCACCAGCGGCAGAACGGTATTGATACCGCCGCCGATCCCCTGCGCGAGGAAGATGGTGAGCCATTCCGGGAAGTGCAGGGTGTAACCCACCCACTGGATCCCGTGGACGAAGACCGCGACGGAACCGGCGTCAAAAATCGGCTGCAGTGCACCACCGATGTTAATGGCAAGCAGGAACATCACGTACATCACCAGCAGGAAGATGGGCAAACCGAGGAAGCGGTTAAGCACAATCTTATCCACTGCCGCCGTAAAGCGGCTGGGTTCCGCCGTCAGCGCGTTACTGACCACGTCGCAAATCGAGGCGATGGCCTGGTAACGGGCATCGGCGATGTGCAGCGCCGGGTCGTCCAGCTCGTCGCTAAGACGGGCCACCGTTACGTCCAGCTTATCGGCCGCATGCCCGGCGTAAGCGCGGCTGTAGATATCCCCTTCCAGCATCTGCAGGCCAAGCCACAGACGCTGTTTCGCAGGCATAGCGTTATCCATCTCCTGCGCCAGCACGTTGGCTTCACGCAGGAGAGGCTGCGCGTAATGCACCAGCTCAACGTCGCGATTTCCCGCGTGACGGTCAATGGCAAGCTTCAGCGCATCAATACCGCGCGCGCGCGTCGAGACCAGCGGAACGACCGGGCACCCCAGGCGCGCGGAGAGGGCATCGACGTCGATGCGCAGCTTTTGTTTCTCTGCGATATCGAGCATGTTGAGCGCCACGATGCAGGGGATACCCAGCTCCAGCAGCTGCAGCGTAAGATAAAGGTTACGCTCGAGGTTTGAGGCGTCGACCACGTTGATCAGCAGATCCGCGTCGCCGCCAAGAATATAGTGACAGGCGATTTGCTCATCGAGCGAGGTTTGCGACGAAATGGTGGTTAAGGAGTAGGTGCCGGGAAGGTCAACCAGCGTCACCTGGTTGTCTGTCGTCGTGAACTGGCCCTCTTTACGTTCAACCGTCACGCCCGCCCAGTTGCCCACGCGCTGGCGAGCCCCGGTCAACTGGTTAAAAAGCGTGGTCTTGCCGGAATTAGGATTGCCAATTAAGCCAATAGTTAACTTTTTCATTTTTTTAGACTCACTGAAACCGCTGGCTTGTTATCGGGATAAGGCTTCGACTTCTATTAACGCGAGGTCTTTTTTACGCAGGACCAGATTCACGCGTCGGGTTTCGATATGAACCGGATCGCCTAACGGCGCCACGCGTACGACCTGGAATGACGAACCGGGCAGCATGCCCAGCGACAGCAGCTTCTGCCGATAGGCCGGGCTAATTTCGCGGGTAAAACCGGTAATCTTCCATGCACTGTCTGGAGTGAATTGCATAACGCCTGATTCCACGAAAGGTTAAATTATCTACTATGCGATGATAATGAGAATAGTTTTTATCAGCAATATTAAAACTGTGACGGAATGTTGTTTGCGATATTAATTTACGGCCTTTTTGACCTTGCTCAATATTTGCTGAAATGCCGGGAAAACGAAAAGCGGAGTATTTGTTAACGGGGTGATAATTCGCGGTTTAAATATGGCTACACACTATTTATTTTAATTTCCTGCGGCCTGCTTGCCGGGCGGCACTGCGTTTGCCCGGCCTACAAAACCGTAGGCCCGGTAAGCGCAGCGCCACCGGGCATTTATGACCTTAGCGTTTTTTACCCATCGCGGCCGCCAGCGCATCCATCATCGCGCTGTTGCCTGCAGGCTGGGCATCACGTCCACGCGGTTTTGCCGCTTTCGCGGCCGGACGCTGCTGCTCGCGGCCCCCACCGTTGCCGCCGCGGCGCGCGTTGGTGTCACCCGGCTGCTCGTCCAGACGCATGGTGAGCGCGATACGCTTGCGCTGCAGGTCCACTTCCAGCACTTTGACCTTCACGATGTCGCCCGCTTTGACCACGGTGTGCGGGTCTTCAACGAACTTGTCGGCAAGGGATGAGATATGGACCAGGCCATCCTGATGCACGCCGATATCCACGAACGCGCCAAAGTTGGTGACGTTAGTCACCGCACCTTCCAGCACCATGCCTGGCAGCAGGTCGTTCATGGTCTCGATACCGTCAGCAAAGGTCGCGGTTTTGAACTCAGGACGCGGATCGCGGCCCGGTTTTTCCAGCTCTTTGATAATGTCGGTAACGGTTGGCACACCAAATTTGTCGTCGGTGAAATCGACGGCTTTCAGGTTGCGCAGGGCGCTGCTGTCGCCCATGAGATCTTTCAGCGCCTGCTGGGTAGCGGCCAGGATGCGTTCCACCACCGGATACGCTTCCGGGTGAACGGTGGAGGCATCGAGCGGGTTATCGCCGTGGTTGATGCGCAGGAAGCCCGCGCACTGCTCAAACGCTTTTGGCCCCAGACGGCTTACCTTCAGCAGCTGCTGACGGTTCTGGAACTGGCCGTTCTCGTCGCGCCAGGCGACGATGTTCTGCGCCATCATGCGGGTTAAGCCCGCCACGCGGGTCAGCAGAGGAACGGAGGCGGTGTTCAGATCAACGCCAACGGCGTTTACGCAGTCTTCCACGACCGCATCCAGCTTGCGCGCCAGCTGAGTCTGGCTCACGTCGTGCTGATACTGGCCCACGCCGATCGATTTCGGATCGATCTTCACCAGTTCCGCCAGCGGATCCTGCAGACGGCGAGCGATCGAGACCGCGCCGCGCAGGGAAACGTCCAGGTCAGGGAACTCCTGTGCCGCCAGCTCGGACGCGGAGTAGACGGATGCCCCGGCCTCACTGACGATCACTTTCTGTGCCGTCACTTTCGGGAACTGCTTCTGCACGTCGAGATAGAAACGCTCGGTTTCGCGGGACGCCGTACCGTTGCCGATGGCGACCAGCTCGACGTTGTATTTTTCGCACAGCGCCGCCACCACGACGGCCGCTTTCGCTGCCTGGCCGGTGTGCGGATAGATGGTGTCGGTGGCGACCAGCTTGCCGGTGCCGTCAACGACAGCGACTTTTACACCGGTACGCAGACCCGGATCGAGACCCATGGTCGCGCGCAGGCCAGCAGGGGCGGCCATCAGCAGGTCGTGCAGGTTGCGGGCGAAGACGTTAATCGCTTCATCTTCAGCACGTTCGCGCACGGTGCCCATCAGCTCGGTTTCGAGGTGCATCAGCACCTTGATGCGCCAGGTCCAGCTCACCACGCCTTTACGCCAGCTATCAGCCGGGGCGTTGTTCAGGCGCAGGCCGAGATGGTCGATGATGATCTGCTCGCAGTGGCTCTCTTTCGGCGGCTCGTCAAACTGCGGGTCGGCGTTCAGGGAGAGTTGCAGCACGCCTTCGTTGCGGCCGCGGAACATTGCCAGCGCGCGGTGGGAAGGGGTGGTGGAAATCGGTTCGTGGTGATCGAAGTAGTCGCGGAATTTCGCGCCTTCTTCCTCTTTACCCGCGACGACGTTAGAGACGATGTGGGCGTTCTTCCACAGGTAATCACGCACTTTGGCGAGCAGGGCAGCGTCTTCGGCGAAGCGCTCCATCAGAATATAGCGCGCGCCGTCGAGGGCGGCCTTGGTGTCCGCTACGCCTTTGTCGGCGTCGATGAATTTCGCCGCTTCGGTATCCGGATCGTGGGACGGTTCGTTCCACAGCAGGTCGGCCAGCGGCTCAAGGCCCGCTTCAATCGCAATCTGTCCGCGCGTGCGGCGCTTCGGCTTGTACGGCAGATAGAGGTCTTCGAGTTCGGTTTTGCTCAGGGTGCCATTGATGGCGCTTTCCAGTTCGCTGGTCAGCTTGCCCTGTTCGCCGATGGATTTGAGGATCGCCTGACGACGTTCTTCCAGTTCGCGCAGATAACCGAGACGGGTTTCCAGGTTACGCAGCTGCGTGTCATCCAGACCGCCGGTGACTTCCTTACGATAGCGTGCAATAAACGGCACGGTGTTCCCTTCATCAAGCAGGCGAACGGCAGCTTCTACCTGTTCGGCTCTGGCCTGAAGTTCACCCGCAATAATGCGGCAGAGCGAATCTTTCATCATGGCTTTATCATCTGTTGAGTCGAAAAAAATCAGGGGATAGTTATACGGGCTGACACGGCAAAATGCCAGCCGGGGAGGGCGCTCTCGGACTATTTTACGTAGACGATCTCATTAACGTACCAGCTGGCTTCACCGGCTGGGGTCTGCACGACGGCCAGATCGCCCACCTCCTTTTTCAGCAGCGCGCGGGCCATCGGCGAGTCGATGGAGATGTAATCCTTACGACCAAAAATTTCATCGTAGCCGACAATGCGAAAGCGCAGGGTGTCACCGTCGTCGTTTTCAATCTCCACCCACGCGCCGAAGAACACTTTGCCCTCCTGCTGCGGGGAGTAATCGACAATTTTTAGATTTTCGAGGCATTTCGTCAGATAGCGTACCCGGCGGTCAATTTCGCGCAGCCGCTTCTTGTTGTACTGGTAGTCAGCGTTTTCGCTGCGATCGCCCAGGCTCGCGGCCCAGGTCACCTTTTTGGTTACCTCAGGACGCTCTTCGCGCCAGAGGAAATCCATCTCTTTTTTAAGTTTCTCGTACCCTTCGCGGGTGATCAGGGGCGTTTTCATGGTGCTGCCTTTGCTGCCGGTTCTCTGTTTTGCGCACAATACGTACCACACAGTGTAACAGACAGGATTAATAATGATTTATGTGATGAAATGAACAGATAAGCTGCTGTTAAATATGCTTTGTAACAATTTCGACTAGAATTTATACCAGAATTAACTGGTCGAATACGTGCACTTTTTTAGAATACGCTGTTACAAAGACTATCCGAACCTTTGGGAGTACACACAATGCAAGAAAACTACAAAATTCTGGTCGTGGATGACGACATGCGCCTGCGTGCGCTGCTGGAACGTTATCTGACCGAGCAGGGCTTCCAGGTTCGTAGCGTCGCGAACGCTGAGCAGATGGACCGTCTGCTGACCCGTGAATCTTTCCATCTGATGGTTCTCGACCTGATGCTGCCTGGCGAAGATGGGCTTTCTATCTGCCGCCGTCTGCGCAGCCAGAGCAACCCGATGCCGATCATCATGGTGACGGCGAAGGGCGAAGAAGTTGACCGTATCGTGGGCCTCGAAATCGGCGCCGACGACTATATTCCAAAACCGTTTAACCCGCGTGAACTGCTGGCGCGCATTCGCGCCGTACTGCGTCGTCAGGCGAACGAACTGCCGGGCGCGCCGTCGCAGGAAGAAGCCGTTATTGCCTTCGGCAAGTTCAAGCTGAACCTCGGCACGCGCGAAATGTTCCGTGAAGACGAGCCGATGCCGCTCACCAGCGGCGAGTTTGCGGTCCTGAAAGCGCTGGTCAGCCACCCGCGTGAACCGCTTTCCCGTGACAAGCTCATGAACCTGGCGCGCGGTCGCGAATACTCCGCAATGGAACGCTCTATCGACGTGCAGATCTCCCGCCTGCGCCGCATGGTAGAAGAAGATCCGGCGCATCCTCGTTATATTCAGACCGTATGGGGTCTGGGCTACGTGTTCGTCCCGGACGGCTCTAAAGCATGAGGCGAATGCGCTTCTCGCCGCGAAGCTCGTTTGCCCGCACCCTGTTACTGATCGTCACCCTGCTGTTCGTCAGCCTGGTGACGACCTACCTGGTGGTGTTGAACTTTGCGATCCTGCCGAGTCTCCAGCAGTTCAATAAGGTCCTGGCCTACGAAGTGCGTATGCTGATGACCGATAAGCTGCAGCTGGAGGACGGCACGCAGCTCGTCGTTCCCCCGGCGTTTCGTCGTGAAATCTACCGTGAACTGGGCATCTCGCTCTACTCGAATGAAGCGGCGGAAGACGCGGGCCTGCGCTGGGCGCAGCACTATGAATTCCTCAGCCAGCAGATGGCGCAACAGCTGGGTGGCCCGACGGAAGTGCGCGTTGAGGTCAACAAAAGCTCGCCCGTCGTCTGGCTGAAAACCTGGCTGTCACCCAACATCTGGGTGCGCGTCCCGCTGACCGAAATCCATCAGGGCGATTTCTCGCCGCTGTTCCGCTATACCCTGGCGATCATGCTGCTGGCGATAGGCGGGGCCTGGCTGTTTATCCGTATACAGAACCGACCGCTGGTCGACCTGGAGCATGCTGCGCTGCAGGTCGGTAAAGGCATTATTCCTCCTCCGCTGCGCGAGTATGGCGCCTCGGAAGTCCGCTCGGTGACGCGTGCGTTTAACCATATGGCGGCAGGCGTGAAGCAGCTGGCGGATGACCGTACGCTGCTGATGGCGGGCGTGAGCCATGACCTGCGCACCCCCCTGACGCGTATCCGTCTGGCGACGGAGATGATGGGAGAAGAGGACGGTTATCTTGCCGAGTCCATCAACAAGGATATCGAAGAGTGCAACGCCATCATCGAGCAGTTCATCGACTACCTGCGCACCGGTCAGGAGATGCCGATGGAGATGGCGGATCTGAACGCGGTGCTGGGCGAAGTGGTGGCAGCGGAAAGCGGCTACGAGCGCGAGATTGATACCGACCTTCAGGCGGGCGAGATCCAGGTACGCATGCACCCGCTCTCCATTAAGCGCGCGGTGGCCAACATGGTGGTTAACGCGGCGCGCTACGGCAACGGCTGGATTAAGGTCAGCAGCGGGTCTGAGCTCAACCGCGCCTGGTTCCAGGTGGAAGACGACGGTCCGGGCATCAAGCCCGAGCAGCGTAAGCATCTGTTCCAGCCGTTTGTGCGCGGCGACAGCGCGCGCAGCACCAGCGGTACGGGCTTAGGCCTGGCGATTGTGCAGCGTATTGTGGATAACCATAACGGACTGCTGGAGATTGGTACCAGCGAGCGGGGTGGGTTGAGCATTCGCGCCTGGTTGCCGGTTCCGGTGACGCGAGGGCAGGTGAAAGAGAGTTGAAAAAAGGGTGGCACGAGCCACCCTTTTTTACAGGTCGGGTAAGGCGAAGCCGCCACCCGACATGGACTACAACTTCGGACCCGCACTCACCAGCGCAGCACCCGCCGGGGTATCGGTGTACTTCTCGAAGTTCTCGATAAACAGCTTCGCCAGCGATTCCGCTTTCTCACGCCACTGCTCCGGCGAACCGTACGTATTGCGCGGGTCGAGGATATGCGTATCCACACCCGGCAGCGACGTTGGGATCGCCAGGTCAAACATCGGCAGCGTGAAGGTTTCGGCGTCGTCCAGAGAACCATCCAGAATGGCGTCGATAATGGCGCGGGTATCTTTGATGGAGATACGTTTGCCGGTGCCGTTCCAGCCGGTGTTCACCAGGTATGCCTGCGCACCGGATGCCTGCATGCGTTTCACCAGCACTTCAGCGTACTGCGTCGGGTGCAGCGACAGGAAGGCTGCGCCGAAGCAGGCGGAGAAGGTTGGGGTTGGCTCCGTCACGCCGCGCTCGGTACCCGCCAGCTTGGCGGTGAAACCGGAGAGGAAGTGATACTGCGTCTGGCTGGCCGTCAGGCGAGACACCGGAGGCAGCACGCCGAACGCATCCGCCGTCAGGAAAATAACCTTCGTGGCATGACCCGCTTTTGACACCGGCTTCACGATATTGTCGATGTGGTAGATCGGATAAGAGACACGGGTGTTTTCCGTTTTCGACGCATCGTCGAAGTCGATGGAGCCGTCGGCACGCACGGTGACGTTTTCCAGCAGCGCATCGCGACGGATCGCGTGGAAGATATCCGGCTCGGCCTCTTCAGACAGGCGAATGGTCTTCGCGTAGCAGCCGCCTTCAAAGTTGAATACGCCGTCGTCATCCCAGCCGTGTTCGTCATCACCAATCAGACGACGTTTTGGATCGGTAGACAGGGTGGTTTTCCCGGTGCCGGAAAGGCCGAAGAAGACCGCCACGTCGCCTTTTTCACCGACGTTAGCCGAGCAGTGCATGGAGGCGATGCCCCGCAGCGGCAGCAGGTAGTTCATGACCGAGAACATCCCTTTCTTCATTTCGCCGCCGTACCAGGTACCGCCGATCAGCTGGATACGCTCGGTCAGGTTGAAGGCAATAAAGTTTTCGGAGTTCAGACCCTGCTCTTTCCACTGTGGGTTGGTGCATTTCGCGCCGTTCATCACGATGAAATCAGGGGTGAAGTTCTGCAGCTCTTCGTCGGTTGGACGGATAAACATGTTTTTCACGAAATGCGCCTGCCAGGCCACTTCGGTGATAAAACGTACGGAGAGACGGGTGTCGGCGTTAGCGCCGCAGAAAGCGTCGACAATAAACAAACGCTTGCCGGAAAGTTGATGGGTGACGAGCCCTTTCAGGTGCTGCCAGGTTTCCGGAGAGAGCGGTTTGTTGTCGTTCTTCCCTTTGCCCTTGTCAGCCCACCACAGCGTATCGCGGGTGGTTTCGTCTCGGACGATATACTTATCTTTCGGCGAACGACCGGTAAAGATACCGGTATCGACGGCGATAGCACCAAGATTCGTCAACACACCGCGCTCGTATCCTTCCAGTGCTGGATTGAGCTCTTCCTGATACAGCGTATCGTAGTCGGGGTTGTAGACGACTTCCTGGACGTCGTGAATACCATAAGCCTTGAGATCTTGCGGGGTTAAACCAGTAACACGCATATCACTGCTCCTTAGCCAATATGTACTGCCTGAAATTGTAGGGTTTTTCTGAGGTTGTTTACCGCGACGGGGCTCATAGATTCACGCATCTGGACAAAACCCTTACTAACGGAAAACGCTGCAACTCCAGTCACAGCGCAGGCGGATTATCGCAGGAATCGCTTTTTGGTTGGGGAAAATGTTCCGAAAAGGTTAAAGGCTGGTGATTTTATCGGAAAGAATGTGAATGTAATCGCATACACGTAAGAAAATTACGTAAGAGTTACATTGGGAAAACGATTCAGCTTGGGTGGAGTTTTTTGCCCCTCAGCCCAGCCCTCTCCCCTTTGGGGAGAAGGTTAAGGTGAGGGGAAGAGAGGTTTAGTGAACCTGCGGATCCGCCGGGGAGGCGTTATTGCGGATCTCCGCGATATCCATCGAATTGAACACATAGTGCGTACCGCAGTAGTCACAGTGCATATCAATTTCGCCGTCTTCCGCCATGATGCTGTCGATCTCTTCATCCGGCAGGGTTTTCAGTGCGCCAGCGCAGCGCTCGCGGGAGCAGGTGCACTTAAACTCCACAGACTGCGGGTCGTAAACGGTCACTTCTTCTTCGTGGTACAGACGCCACAACACGTCGGTCGCCGACAGATTGAACAGCTCTTCCGCTTTGATGGTTTCGGTCAGCGTCGCCAGGTGCTCAAAATCATTGGTCTGCGCGTCCTGCGCAGGCAGAACCTGCAGCAGCATCCCGCCAGCAGCAGGCTGGCCGTCTACTTCACCGGTGCGGATGAACAGGCGCGTTGGCAACTGTTCAGAACGCATGAAGTAATCTTCCAGGCAGGCTGCGAGGGTATCGCCTTCCAGACCCACCACGCCCTGATAGCGCTCACCTTCCTCTGGGGAGATGGTGATCACCAGGTAGCCATTACCCACCAGCGTTTTGAGGTCAGCATTCTCAGGCACGTCGCCCTGAACGCGCGCCACGCCGCGCATCTGCTGCTGGTTATTGCCGTTGATGACCGCCAGCGTCATCGGGCCGTCACCCTGCAGCTGCACGGTGATATCACCGGCAAATTTCAGCGTCGCCGTGAGCAGGCTGGTGGCAACCAGCAGTTCGCCCAACAGGGTCTTCACCGGCAGCGGGTAGTTGTGGTTTTCCAGAATCTGTTTCCAGGTTTCGGATACGGTGACCAGCTCGCCGCGCACGGCGAATTGTTCAAACAGATAGCGGTGTAATTGGTCGTGTTGGGCCATAATAGTCTCTCGTGCAGGTGAGGGTTACTCGGTCTCACCGTGTTTAAATTTCATCAGATCGCGGCGCTCTTTTTTGTCCGGTCGCCGGTCCGGGTGGGGCATGGTCAGCGCATTCATTTTGCGCGCCAGCGCGGTCTTCTCGCGCTTTTCTATGCTTTCCGCCGTCTCTTCATAAAGCAGTACGGCTTCGGCTGCCGGCCGTCGTTGTTCGGTAATGGCTTTAATCACTACCGTACGTTCATCGTTGCCCTGACGCAGCGTTAAGGTGGCATTCAGCTCAACCAGCTTGCTTGGTTTGCTGCGCTGGCCGTTGTAATGCACTTTTCCGCCGTCAATCATCTCGCGGGCAAGGGCGCGCGTCTTATAAAAACGCGCCGCCCACAGCCATTTATCCAGTCTTACCCCGTCAGAGGGTTTTTCTTTCATGGCCTCTCCTTCACGGTCAGTGAGGGGATCATCTGGCGATAGTCGTTCAGTCCCGGATGGCGTAGATAGCTTTTTTCAGCCAGGCCAGAGTCAGGATTGGTGACGCCCAGACAATAGCGAATGCCAAACTTAGCCGCGGAATCCAGAATGGGTTCGCTGTCATCAATGAACAGCGTGCGTTCCGGCTGCAAACCCGTCTCTTCCTTCACCGCATGCCACAACCGCTGATCCTCTTTCGGATAACCAAATGTGTGGGTGGAAAGTAATAAATCAAGGTGTGATGCCAGACCCGTATGCTCCAGCTTCACGGCCAGGTTATGGGGATGCGCGTTGGTCAGCAAAATGCGGCGCTTGCCGCTTGCTTTCAGCGCGTCCAGGAACGGAACCGTATCCTCGCGCAGCACGGCGCGTGGACCCTGGGCGGTGGTCATGGCACAAATATCCAGACCGAGGCGCTCGCTCCAGTAGTCAAGACAGTACCAGTTTAGCGTATGTTGCACGGCACTATATTGCGAACGAATGAATGCCTGCGCTTCTGCCGGGGAGATCCCCTGCTGCTCGCCATAGGTTTCTGGAACCAGCGTTTGCCAGAAATAGTTATCAAAGGCGAGATCGAGCAGCGTGCCGTCCATATCCAGCAGAACGGTATCAACCTCCTGCCAGGCGATATCAAGATGCATAAGGGGAACTCCAGCCAGAAGAAACGTGCGCGACAGGGTAGCACATCTTGTCGCGCAACGACGTTATCAGATCAGGCTCTCAGAGGAGGGGATCAGCTTAGGATTGAGGCAGTTTTCGTAATATTGCTGGATCTCGGCAAGCCGGGTGCGCGAGCGCTGGTAGCGGCGCAGGGCCATAAAGCCGTTCCAGAAAATGGCGATCAGCATTGCTGTCATCAGCAGAGAGGTGCCGATGTAACGCCATAGCCCTGCGCTATCCGGCATACGGTGCAGGCCGATATGGCGAGTGCCGTTGGCGTCGGTGTAGAGGCTTGTGACGATCCCTTCGGCACTGAACGGCGTTTGCATCAGCATCTGCGCCAGGCGCTGGAATTGGCTCCACTGCTCCTGCGCCGGGTAGTCGTAAAGCGCAACCTGCGGGTAAGGCTGATCGACCAGGTCGCTGCCCTCATCGCTAACAATCACAAACCCGCCCGGTGCCGGGCTGTTCAGCGCCTGAGCCGCTCGGGTGGTCTCGCGCATCATGAACGGCGACGTGGAAGTGGCGACCAGGTTATCCAGCGATTCAGCGCTCACCGGACGCAGCAGCACGTTGACGCCATCCAGCCGTCCCGCTTCGGCGCGTTTCACCAGCGAGTCCCAGTCTTTACTGTTCCCCAGGTTTACCAGGGCATTTTTAAGACGTATGCACTCATCCTGCGAAGAACAGAGATCCTGCGTTTTCAGAACGATGTCACCAAAATCATCCAGCAGAACCATGCCTGATTTTTGAATGGCCGAGCGCAGCGCGGGGCTGACGCGCGAATCATCGTCCGGTTTCGGGTGCAGCTGGCGGTTAACCGTCTGGGTAAGGGCCGTGGCTTTATTCACCACTTCGGATTCCGGCAGCGGCAGCGGCGGTGCGTCGTTCCAGATAATTTGCGAGCAATCAAACGGCATGAACGGTGAGTTCTGGCGCGTGTTCCACGCCCCCGGCGTGTGAATATTACACATCCCGGTTCCCTTCAGGCGCAGCGTGTCCCCCACGCGGACACCGGCTTCATCCAGCTTGTTGACGCTGGTCGCTTCAATGGTTTGCGCCCCTTTGATCCACGACAGGGTAAATTTGATGGGCATATCCAGCGGCACAAAGAGCAGCAGCATGACTAAGACCAGCGCCGCGCCTCCGGCAATGACCGTGCTGCGAAGCCAGTGCTGAAGCGGGAAATTTTTCACTTCATCATGCAGGGATAAGAAGCGCCCCTGACGCACAACGTGGCGGTCAAGGTAGATATCAATATCGGTTTTCTGGCCCAGGTCCTGCGCAATCCACGGTTGCCAGTGGCGCGGGTAGATCAGGTCAATAATTCCGAGCGAAATATTGTTGAGGTGTTCCTGATCGTTTTCACCGAACAGACCCCAGCGCTTTGGCGTACCACGCAGGCAGTGGATCTCGCGCAACGAGGTTTTGGCCGGTGGAGCAAAGAGCCCCCAAAGTCCGCCCGCCAGCAGCAGCACCGCACCGCCCGCCAGCCAGGGGACAAACACATCCGGCGTCAGCAGGCAGATAAAAAAGAGCAGGAAAGCGGCGACGATCAGCAGAGCTTCACGAATACCGTCCGGTCGGCTCAGGGCGTACTCTTCATGGGTTTCCTGGCGAATGTTCAGCAGTTCAATCTGCTCTGTCTCTTCGCCACGAATGGAGGCCTGCGTTGAACTGGCGCGTTCCAGCGCAAAACGCGGGGCTTCCTGAAGATATTCATTCAGCGTGTGGCCGTTAAGCGAGATAACCAGAGGCAACGAATCGGTGTGAATCAGCTCAACGCTGTTTTCGTCATTAATGTATTGCTCCCATGACGGAGGCAGATGCACTTCGACGGAATCCAGGTAATAGCGCCATTTGTTGGGGTCATCAGTGGTAATGCCGTAGCGCGTGATGGAACGCGTCACGCAGAGCACGGTGTCACTTTGCGCATTAAGCTTTAGCGCGACGGGCGCAGTGGTGGCTCCCGTTGGCCCAGGCGTGAGCTGAGAACGGTTCAGGATTTCGAGATAGTTTTCAACTGCATCGCGCTCTTCTTGCGTGAGTTTACGCGTGGTCGCGCCCGCAAATGCATTTAAAAAGGGCAGACGATAACGTCGCTGTACGCGACGCCTGTACAACCACCCTGCAACCAATGCGCCGGCCAGCATAGCAGCGAGAACAATCAAAATGGTGCTCATGCTTTCCCCATCTTACTTATCTTCTTACAGGTGTAGTCAGTAGCACCTTTACATTGAATGAGTGTCTGTGGTTGGCTATCGGCAAGTATGGAGTCGAACTTGAGCATTCTGAAGCGCATCCCAGTGACCGGTGATGATAGCAAAGCCTGTTATGGCGTGATATCAGCAAATTCCTGGAAACATTTCAACCTCTTGACATTTGTTTTGAATTGAGGATTGATCCCAAATACGTTGCATAAATGTAAATAAAGAACAATTGACATTGCCGAAACCGTGCGGCGTATCGCACAATAACCCCAGTTCTCACTGCTAAGACCCATCAAGATGAGCAAACCACTACAAAAACCCACCATTCTGAATGTTGAAACTGTCGCCAAATCGCGCCTGTTTAATGTCGAAAGTGTGGATCTGGAGTTCAGCAACGGTGTGCGTCGCGTTTATGAACGTATGCGCCCCTCGTCGCGCGAAGCGGTGATGATTGTGCCGATTGTCGACGATCATCTGATTTTGATCCGCGAATACGCGGTGGGAACGGAATCTTACGAGCTTGGGTTCTCGAAAGGGCTTATTGACCCGGGTGAAACCGTCTTTGAAGCGGCCAACCGCGAGCTGAAAGAAGAGGTGGGCTTCGGGGCGAATGAGCTTTCATTCCTGAAAAAACTGAGCATGGCGCCGTCCTATTTTTCCAGCAAAATGAATATCGTGGTGGCGGAAGATCTCTATCCTGAATCGCTGGAAGGGGATGAGCCGGAGCCGCTGCCGCAGGTTCGCTGGCCGCTGGCGCACCTGATGGATCTGCTGGAAGACCCTGACTTTAATGAGGCTCGCAACGTGAGCGCGCTGTTCCTGGTACGGGAGTGGTTGAAGGGGCAGGGGCGACTGTAGGCCATAAAAAAAGCCGGGTGGGGGCTTCGCCTTACCCGGCCTACGATGCTTTGCCCGGTTTTTACCGGGCATTTTTATTTTTAGAACAGCTCGTGCGTTTCGCCGTTATCGATAATCTCTGTACCCACCTCGTGCACCGCCTGTGTGGTTGGCTGCGTGCCCTCAATGAAATACTCTTCGCGACTGTTACCGCCGTTGGCGAGCTGGCCCGTGCTGCGGTCGATATTGACCGTCACCACGCCCGGCGGCGGCGTCAGCGGCTGCTCCGGCACGCCTTCAAGAACGGACTTCATGTAGGCGTCCCAGGCCGGTTGCGCGCTCTTCGCGCCGCCTTCGTAGCCGGAAATCTGATCTTTAATCGCGCCGGATGCCGTGGTACGTCCTAAATCGCGGCGGTGATCGTCGAAGCCGATCCAGACCGAGGTCACTACGCCGGGACCGTAACCGGAGAACCACGCGTCTTTCGAGCTGTTGGTTGTCCCCGTTTTACCGCCGATATCATGGCGCTGCAGATCGCGCCCTGCGCGCCAGCCGGTACCCTGCCAGCCTGGCTCACCGAAGATATTGGTGTTCAGCGCGCTCTTGATCAGGAACGACAGCGGCGTGTTGATCACATGCGGGGCGTACTCCTGCGCGCAGGTCTGCGCGACCAGCACCTGGTTCGCCTGCTCGAGCTGCGGCTGCGGCACCACGCCGTTCTGCTGCTCCTGCGACACGGCAGGATCTTCCATGTCCTTATTCTCAAGCACCTCGGATTTCGGCGTATTGCCATAAATGACCGGAATATCGCAGTCAGGGCAGGCAATTTTCGGCTTCGCCTCGAACAGCACGCCGCCCTGATCGTTCTCGATCTTGCTGATGAAGTACGGGTCAATCAGGAAGCCGCCGTTGGCCATCACCGAGTATCCGCGCGCGACCTGAAGCGGCGTAAAGGAGGCTGAGCCTAACGCCAGCGACTCGGTGCGAACGATGTTCTGCGCCGGGAAACCGAAGCGCTGCAGATACTCTGCGGCATAGTCGACGCCCATCGCGCGCATGGCACGCACCATCACCACGTTTTTCGACTGTCCCAGACCCTGACGAAGGCGAATCGGGCCGGCATACTCCGCAGGGGAGTTCTTCGGCTGCCAGTCGGAACCCGCACCCGCATCCCAGCGGGAGATTGGCACGTCGTTGAGGATGCTGGCGAGGGTCAGCCCCTTATCCATCGCGGCCGTGTAGAGGAACGGTTTGATATTGGAACCGACCTGACGCAGCGCCTGGGTGGCGCGGTTAAATTTGCTCTGGTTGAAATCGAACCCGCCGACCAGGGCCAGTACAGCGCCGTTCTGCGGATTGATAGAAACCAGGGCCGAGTTGACGTCCGGCACCTGCGCCAGCCACCAGGATTCGCCGACCTTGCGCACCCAGATTTGCTGCCCGGTCTGTACCGCATCGGTCACTTTACGCGGCGTGGCGCCCTGCAGGGTATCCGAGCGGTACGGACGCGCCCAACGGATACCGTCCATGCGCAGGGAGACGGACGTACCGTCCGCGAGCGTTGCAACGGCTTCCTGAGGATCGGCTTGCGTCACCACCGCAGGAAGGAGCGGACCGTAGGTAGGCAGCGCTCTCAGCGTACTGGTGATTTTTTTGCTGTCCCACGCGCTTTCGCCCACCTTCCAGAGCACGTTGGACGGGCCGCGATAGCCGTGACGCATATCGTAGTCCATCACGTTGTTGCGTACCGCTTCCTGCGCCGCCTGCTGCACTTTACGGGTGACGGTGGTGTACACGCGATAGCCATCTTCATAGGCCTTGTCGCCATAGCGATTCACCATCTCCTGGCGAACCATTTCGGTCAGGTAAGGCGCAGAGAAGGCGATCTCCGGGGCGTGGTAGTTAGCGTCAATGACGTCGTTGCGCGCCTGGTCATACTCGCTCTGGCTGATATAGCCTTCGCTCAGCATACGTGACAGGACGACGTTACGACGGGCAGTGGCGCGGTCGAGCGAGTAGAGCGGGTTAAACGTGGACGGCGCTTTTGGCAAACCGGCGATGGTGGCCATTTCGCTTAAGGTGAGTTGCTCAACAGGCTTACCGAAGTACACCTGCGCGGCCGCCCCCACGCCATAGGCACGGTAGCCCAGGTAGATTTTGTTGAGGTACAGCTCAAGGATCTCGTCTTTGCTCAGCAGCTGCTCAATACGGATCGCAAGGAACACCTCTTTGATCTTACGGGTCAGCGTCTTTTCAGGGCTGAGGAAGAAGTTACGCGCCAGCTGCTGCGTAATGGTGCTCGCCCCCTGAGAGGCGTGACCTGAGAACAGCGCAATGCTCGCGGCACGGAAAATCCCTACCGGATCGACACCGTGGTGCTCGTAAAAACGGCTGTCCTCCGTGGCGATAAAGGCTTTCACCATCACGGGGGGGATTTGGTTTAAGGTCAGCGGAATACGACGCTTCTCGCCATACTGCGCCATGAGCTCGCCATCGGCGCTATAGACCTGCATCGGGATCTGGAGACGCACATCGCGAAGCGTGGCGACATCAGGTAGCTGTGGCTCAATATATTTGTACAAACCGTAAATCGAGCCTGCTCCCAGCAGAATGCAACAGACTGCAAGGATGAATAAATACTTTACGAACTTCACCGGAGATTTCCCATTTGGTTTCACTTGGGCAGTTTCTAAACAATCGCGCGGTAGTATAAAGGCAAGCCTGATTCATTGATATAGCCGTCAGGGCGACGGGCGATAAGGAGATCGTGAAGCATGGCCTTCAAAACATGGCAAACGGGCGTTCATATTCAACAGGATAGGGTGCTGATCGTGGCGCTGGCCCGGGAGAAGTCCGGCTGGCACCTGCGGCGCTGGTGGGCAATCCCGCTGGCCGAAGACATCATTCGTGACGGCAAAATTTGTCAGCCAGAACAGCTGGTTGATGCGTTACGCGACTGGCGAAAAACGCTGCCGCACGCCCATCGGGTGTTCCTCTCTTTTCCGGCAGCACGCACCCTGCAGCGGTCACTTCCCCGTCCAACCGTTGCGCTGCGCGACAGCGAGCAGCTTTCATGGCTTGGCGCCGCGCTCGCCCGCGAACTGGAGATGTCTGTCGATACGCTCTGTTTCGATTACGCGCAGGATACTTTCAGCAATACCTTTCACGTGACGGCCGCACAAAACAACGAGGTCGACACCCTTCTGGCGCTGGCGAAAACGCTGCGTTTGCGGCTGGAGACCATTACCCCGGATGCCAGCGCGCTGACGAATCTTCTTCCTGCGCTGGCACCGGCGCAGTGTGTCGCCTGGCGGGACGATCGGCAGTGGCTCTGGGCGATGCGCCACCAGTGGGGACGCCGCTTAACTACCGAAGCAGAAAACGTGGCCGCGCTGGCGGCGCTGCTGGCTCTGGAGCCAAATGACATCGCGCTGTTTGATCGCCAACGTGATCCGTGGGAAATCCTGGCGCGCTGCCAGGCTCCGCTGCCGGAATGCGGCGCTGATTATACCGTTGCGCTGGCGTTGGCCATGAGCGAGGTGCCCGAATGAGCATCCTGAACTTTTTGCCCTGGCGACAGCAGCGGCGCACGCGATGCCTGCGTTTCTGGGGCGCAATGTGTGTCGGCACAGTGCTGTTGCTGTTCGTGGTCTGTTTCTGTCTGCGGATGAACCATCTCGTGAGGCTGCGCGCGCTGCAAACGGATCTGACGGGAATGCAGTCCGTGCAGCACGCGCTTGTCGCCCGACAAAGACTGACCGCACAGGCGCAAATGCCCGTGCAGACCCTGCAACGACGCGCATGGCAACCGGTGCTGTCCTCCCTTTCCAGCGCCATTCCGGCACAGGTCTGGCTGACAGAGCTGCGCTATCAGCCGCCTGCGCTGATATTGACCGGTTATGCCATCACCCTGCCGGCCCTCTCTGCCCTGCGCGATGGGCTGGGACAACTCGCGGGCTTTACGTCCGGGACAGCGGGCGAGCTTCGGCAGGATAGCCGGGGGCACTGGCTGTTTACGCTTCATCTCAAAAGCGAGGAGTAACGCGTGGATACCTTGGTAGAACGCTGGTGCGAAAGCCGTTCCCGGCATCGGGTACTCTGCTGGTGCCTGGGGAGTCTCCTTGCAGGACTGGTCGCGTGGGTGGCGTTGCTCAGACCGGTAGACAAGCAGTGTGCTGAACAACAACGCCAGCTGATTGAAGATGTGAGGACGAACGCGGCGTTATGGCCTGCCGTCAGAAAGGTTCCGTTTCGTCCGGACGCTGTAAAAGCACGGGCGCTGACGCCGTTCTCCCCGCTCAATTTTCAGGGCGATAACACGACGCTGGTTCACTGGAAGCCGCTGCAAAATGGAGGGGAGCTGGCGCTGGATGCGGAGTGGCAGGCCATTCCGGAGCTTTTTTCCCGGCTGGCACAGCAGGATGTGCAGATCGCGGCTTTCACGATTTCGCCACAAGGTTCGGTGTTACGCCTGCAGCTGGAGCTGGAACATGCGGAATAGCGCGCGATTTTTGCTGGTTTGCTCAGTGCTGCTATTAACCGGTATGCGCGATCCGTTTCGTCCCCCGGACGATCCTTGCGCCATTGGCGAGCTGGCGCAGTGGCACTTTCGCGGCGTGGTGGAAGGGCAGGAGACTATCGGCATTTTACAGGATGGGCAAAAGCGCTGGTACCGGCTGACAACGCATGAGCGCTTCCCGGCAGGCTGGAGGATAAAAGCCATCAATGCAGCGGAGCTGGCAGTTGATGTGGGTGACACCTGTGACCCGGGAAAATGGACGTGGCAACGAGAAGGAACGGACAAAAATGAATTTACGGATAATGCTGTGGCTGCTGGCGTTCAGCCATCCCCTGTGGGCCGCCGAGCCAAAACCGGTCACGCTGGTGGTGGATGACGTTCCTGTGGTTCAGGTGTTACAGGCCCTGGTCGCACAGGAGAACCGTAATCTGGTGGTATCGCCTGATGTCAGCGGCACGCTTTCGCTAAACCTGACGCGCGTCCCCTGGAGGCAGGCGCTACGGACGGTTGTCACCAGTGCCGGACTCGTCTTGCGCGAGGAAGGCGGCATTTTTTATGTGCATACCGTGGCCTGGCAGCGTGAGCAGCGGGAGCGTTCAGAGCAGGAACAGGCGCGTCGACAGCTTGATGCCCCGCTGGTCACTCAGGGCATTCCCTTTTCCTATGCCGATGCCGGGGAGCTGCAAAAAGCCGCGGAAAAACTCCTGAGCCCAAAGGGGAGTTTGTCTGTCGACACGCGTACCAACCGCCTGCTGATCCGCGATAACCAGGCTGCGGTGGATGCGCTGCAGCGCTGGGCCGCCCAGATGGATATTCCCATCGAGCAGGTCGAACTGGCGGCGCATATTGTGACCATTAACGAAAAAAGCCTGCGTGAGCTTGGGGTGAAGTGGAATCTCGCCGACGCGACCGACGCGGGCAAGGTTGGACAGCTCACGACGCTGGGCAGCGATCTTTCCGTCGCCAGCGCCACCAGCCACGTGGGTTTTAATATCGGGAGGATCAATGGTCGGCTGCTGGATCTGGAGCTCTCAGCGCTGGAGCAAAAACAGCAGGTCGATATCATCGCCAGCCCGCGGCTGCTGGCCTCGCACGGGCAACCGGCCAGTATCAAGCAGGGCAGCGAAATTCCGTATCAGGTCTCAAGCGGGGAAAGCGGCGCCACCTCCGTTGAGTTTAAAGAGGCGGTACTCGGAATGGAGGTCACACCGGTGGTCTTACAGGGGGGACGCGTGCGCCTGAAACTACACATCAGCGAAAATATGCCGGGACAGGTTCTGCAGCAGGCCGATGGCGAAACGCTGGCTATCGACAAGCAGGAGATAGAAACCCAGGTGGAGGTAAAAAGTGGAGAAACGCTGGCGTTGGGCGGAATTTTTTCCCAGAAGAACAAAACCGGCAGTGACAGCGTACCCGGTCTGGGAAGCATCCCCTGGATTGGGTCGCTTTTTCGTCATGACGGGAAAGACAACGAACGGCGTGAATTAGTGGTGTTTATTACACCACGTCTGGTCGGTATTCGCTGACGGGTAACGATCCCCGCAATGATTTTGCATTCAGTTTGTTGCAGATGTTTGACGTGGGGCATGAATTAGCATACAAGGAGTACCGATTTGAGTTGGACTTACGTCTTATTACCTTATGCGCCCGGCGCGGTGATTTAATCAGTTGCCAAACAAGCCGGAGTATTGAGATAATTTTTAGTCTGACTCTCGCTCTATTGCATATGAGGTTTCAGTTCATGTCCTGCTACGCCGGGTGTCTGCGAAGCGGGGATTACCATTAACGAATAGTCTTAGTAGTACCGATAAAATGGCAGAGAAACGCAATATCTTTCTGGTTGGGCCTATGGGTGCCGGCAAAAGCACTATTGGGCGTCAGTTAGCTCAACAACTCAATATGGAATTTTACGATTCTGATCAAGAGATTGAGAAACGAACCGGAGCTGATGTGGGCTGGGTTTTCGACGTAGAAGGCGAAGAAGGTTTCCGTGACCGAGAAGAAAAAGTGATCAACGAACTCACGGAAAAACAGGGCATCGTTCTGGCAACAGGCGGCGGCTCTGTGAAATCTCGCGAAACCCGCAACCGTCTCTCCGCCCGTGGCGTAGTGGTCTATCTTGAGACGACCATTGAGAAACAGCTGGCACGTACGCAGCGCGATAAAAAGCGCCCGCTGCTGCAGGTTGAAACGCCACCACGCGAAGTTCTGGAAGCGTTGGCCGATGAACGCAATCCGCTGTATGAAGAGATTGCTGATGTGACCATTCGTACTGACGACCAGAGCGCTAAAGTGGTTGCAAACCAGATTATTCATATGCTGGAAAGCAACTGATTCTGGCTTTATATACACTCGCCTGCGGGTAAAAGCATTAAAGGTGGATGTCGCGTCATGGAGAGGATTACAGTTACTCTCGGGGAACGTAGTTACCCTATCACCATCGCGGCTGGTTTGTTTAACGACCCAGCTTCCTTTTTACCACTGAAAGCGGGTGATCAGGCGATGCTGGTCACCAATGAGACGCTGGCTCCGCTTTATCTCGACCGTGTGCGCCACCTGCTTGAGCAGGCGGGCGTAAAAGTCGACAGTGTGATTCTCCCCGATGGCGAGCAGTATAAAAGCCTGACGGTACTGGATACCGTCTTTACCGCATTGCTGCAAAAACCGCATGGTCGCGATACAACACTGCTTGCCCTGGGCGGCGGTGTTGTGGGCGATCTGACCGGCTTTGCGGCCGCAAGCTATCAGCGTGGCGTCCGTTTTATTCAAATTCCAACCACGTTGCTGTCCCAGGTCGACTCCTCTGTCGGTGGCAAAACGGCAGTGAACCATCCGCTCGGTAAAAACATGATTGGCGCGTTCTACCAGCCCGCATCGGTGGTGGTGGATCTCGACTGTCTGAAAACGCTGCCGAAGCGCGAACTGGCTTCGGGTCTGGCGGAAGTGATCAAATACGGCATTATTCTGGACGGCGAGTTCTTTAGCTGGCTTGAAGAGAATATGGATGCGTTGCTGGGCCTCGATGAGGCAAAACTGGCATACTGCATTCGTCGTTGCTGTGAGCTGAAAGCAGAAGTTGTTGCCGCAGACGAGCGTGAAACGGGCTTACGTGCTTTACTGAATCTTGGGCATACGTTTGGTCACGCGATTGAAGCCGAAATGGGCTACGGCAACTGGCTGCACGGTGAAGCCGTCGCGGCCGGCATGGTGATGGCTGCCCGCACCTCTGAACGTCTCGGACAGTTCAAACCGGAAGAGACGGCACGTATCATTGCGCTGCTTGAGCGTGCTGGTTTGCCGGTGACCGGGCCGCAGGAGATGTCGGCGCAAGCGTATTTACCCCACATGATGCGCGATAAAAAAGTATTGGCAGGTGAGATGCGTCTTGTACTCCCGCTTGCAATAGGGAAGAGTGAAGTACGCGGCGGAGTGCCGCACGATGTCGTTCTTGGCGCTATCGCTGACTTTCAGCAGGCGTAACAACTAGAAAGGTCAGGCCACTGTCGCAGGTGGTCGTTTAGCTTCAGGTGAAATGCAAAGTCGTTGGCATAAGCCTTTGAGTGGGGTGTTAAATGGATGAATTCAAACCAGAAGACGAGCTGAAACCCGATCCCAGCGATCGTCGTACTGGTCGTTCTCGTCAATCTTCAGAACGTGATAACGAGCCGCAGATCAACTTTGACGATGTTGATCTGGATGCAGACGATCGTCGTCCTTCGCGCAGCCGCAACGCGCACGAAGAGCGAGCAGAAGAGGATTATGAGTCCGAAGAAGATTCAATGGACGAACAGCCTGTAGAGCGTCGCCCGCGTAAACGTAAAAAAGCCGCTGCGCCAAAACCGGCTTCCCGCCAGTATATTATGATGGGCCTTGGCATTCTGGTGCTTGTGCTGCTGATTGTCGGCATTGGCTCCGCGCTTAAAGCACCGTCAACGAACACAACCGAGCAAACGGCTTCCGCTGAGAAGAGCATCAACCTTTCCGGTAACGATGCGTCTGACCAGGCGAATGGTGCACAGCCAGCGCCGGGTGCCACTTCTGCTGAGCAGACCGCAGGGAACACCACAGCGCCGCAGGATGTTTCTCTGCCGCCTGTTTCTTCAACCCCTGCTCAGGGTCAGGCACCTGCTGCGCCTGAAGGTCAGCAGCGTGTGGAAGTTCAGGGAGACCTGAACAATGCGCTGACGCAGCCGCAGAACCAGCAGCAGGTTGATAACGTCGTGGTTAACTCTACGCTGCCAACTGAACCTGCAACCGTTGCCCCGGTTCGCGGTGGTAACGCTCAGCCGCAAACGGCTGCGACGGAAACCAAACCGCGCCAGACGCAGACTGCGACACGTCCTGAACGTAAGCAGGCGGTGATTGATCCTAAGCGTGAAACCAAACCTCAGGCAGTGGTGAAGGCGCCTGAAGTGAAAGCTGTTCCGGCGCAGCCGAAACACACTGAAACGGCTGCGGTGAGCGAGCCTGCTAAAGCGCCCGTCACGCAGACTGCGCCGAAAGCCACGGCGACCACCACGGCACCGGCTGCCACAGCGGCGCCAGCAGCGACGGCAACAGCCTCCAGCAGCGCGGCAGGTAAAACGGCAGGCAACGTTGGATCGCTGAAGTCTGCGCCATCCAGCAACTACACGCTGCAGCTGAGCAGTTCGTCCAACTATGACAACCTCAACAGTTGGGCGAAGAAATCAAATCTGAAAAACTACGTTGTTTATCAGACGACCCGTAACGGTCAGCCGTGGTATGTGCTGGTGAGCGGTGTTTATTCGTCCAAAGATGAAGCAAAACGTGCCGTAGCGGCGCTGCCAGCTGACGTTCAGGCGAAGAACCCATGGGCGAAGCCGATTCATCAGGTTCAGGCCGATCTGAAGTAATGTTTAAAGCGCAGGATGCTGTCGGAGCTTTCTCCACAGCCGGAGAAGGTGTAATCAGTTAGTCAGCATGAAAAAAAATCGCGCTTTTCTGAAATGGGCAGGGGGGAAATACCCCCTGCTCGATGATATTAAAAAGCACCTGCCTAAAGGCGAGTGCCTTATCGAACCTTTCGTGGGTGCGGGATCGGTGTTCCTCAACACCGATTTTTCTCGTTATATCCTGGCGGATATCAACAGCGACCTTATCA
Source organism: Enterobacter sp. JBIWA003 (assembly GCF_019968825.1). NCBI lineage: Bacteria > Pseudomonadati > Pseudomonadota > Gammaproteobacteria > Enterobacterales > Enterobacteriaceae > Enterobacter > Enterobacter sp. JBIWA003. Next base: position 4,658,540 of record NZ_CP074170.1, on the reverse strand, counting down.
GCCTCTATAACATCGTTAAGCTGCGTACCGATGAGTATGTCGCCGAGGCGCGCAAACTGTTTACGCCCGAGAACAATAACCCGGACGTTTACTACCAGTTCCGCGCGGAGTTTAACCAGAGCCAGGATCCGTTCCGCAGAGCCCTGCTGTTCCTCTATCTCAACCGGCATGGTTACAACGGCCTGTGCCGGTATAATCTTCGTGGGGAATTTAACGTGCCTTTTGGCCGCTATAAGCGCCCGTATTTCCCACAGGACGAGCTGTATCACTTTGCCGAAAAAGCACAGAACGCGGAGTTCCATTGCCTCTCCTATGAAGAGTGTATGGAGCTGGCTGGCGTCAATTCGGTGGTGTACTGTGACCCGCCATACGCGCCGCTGTCTGCGACGGCGAACTTCACCGCCTATCACACTAACAGCTTCAGCCCTGCCGAGCAGGCGCGCCTGGCGGAGATGGCGGAAAAGCTGGTCAGCAAAAGAATTCCGGTGTTAATTTCGAATCACGACACGCCTGATACGCGCGAATGGTACAAAGCCGCGAAGCATTTTCAGGTTAAGGTGCGGCGTAGCATTAGCAGCAACGGCGGCACACGTAAAAAGGTGGACGAACTCCTGGCTCTTTATCGCCCCTGAGCCGTTTTGCCCGCCGGTAAACACATTTCAAGGAGAAGCGGATGAAACAGTTTTTGATTGCTCCCTCAATTCTGTCGGCCGATTTTGCCCGCCTGGGTGAAGACACTGCCAACGCACTGGCGGCTGGCGCGGATGTCGTCCATTTCGACGTGATGGATAACCACTACGTTCCAAACCTGACCATCGGTCCGATGGTGCTCAAGGCGCTGCGTAACTATGGCATTACCGCCCCGATCGACGTTCACCTGATGGTGAAACCGGTTGATCGCATCGTGCCTGACTTCGCCGCGGCGGGTGCCAGCATCATCACCTTCCATCCGGAAGCCTCTGAACATGTGGATCGCACGCTGCAGCTGATCAAAGAGAACGGCTGTAAAGCGGGGCTGGTGTTTAACCCGGCCACGCCGCTGAGTTATCTCGACTATGTCATGGACAAGCTGGACGTGATCCTGCTGATGTCCGTCAACCCCGGCTTTGGCGGCCAGTCATTCATCCCTCACACGCTGGATAAGCTGCGTGAAGTCCGCCGTCGTATTGACGAGTCAGGCTACGATATTCGTCTGGAAGTGGACGGCGGCGTGAAAGTGAATAACATTGGTGAAATTGCGGCGGCAGGCGCGGATATGTTCGTTGCCGGTTCAGCCATTTTCGACCAACCGGATTACAAAAAAGTCATCGATGAAATGCGCCGCGAGCTGGCGAAGGTAAGTCATGGATAAATTACAGGCTATTCGGGGTGTGGCATTCGACCTCGACGGCACGCTGGTTGACAGCGCGCCGGGCTTAACGAGCGCCGTTGACCAGGCGCTGTATGCACTTGAACTCCCCGTTGCGGGTGAAGAGCGTGTCGTCACGTGGATTGGTAACGGCGCCGATGTTCTGATGGAGCGCGCGTTGACGTGGGCGCGTCAGGAGCGTGCGTCACAGCGTTCCGCCCAGGGGAAACCGAGCGTCGATCACGCGGACATCCCGCAGGAAGAGCAGCTGCGTATTCTGCGCAAACTGTTCGATCGTTTCTATGAAGAGACCGTCGAGGAGGGCAGCTTCCTGTTCCCGGACGTTCAGGAAACGCTGAGTGCGCTGCACGCGAAGGGCATCCCGCTGGGTCTGGTGACCAACAAACCCACGCCGTTTGTCGCACCGCTGCTCGACGCGCTCGATATCGCGAAGTATTTCTCCGTGATTGTGGGCGGCGACGATGTGCAAAACAAAAAGCCTCATCCGGAACCGCTGCTGCTGGTGGCAGGAAAATTATCCTTAACGCCTGCGGAGCTGCTCTTTGTCGGCGATTCCCGCAATGATATTCTGGCTGCCCGCGCGGCCGGGTGTCCTTCCGTGGGGTTAACCTATGGCTACAACTACGGTGAAGCCATCACGCTGAGTGAGCCGGACGTCGTTTTCGACCACTTCAAAGATTTGTTGCCCGCACTCGGGCTTTCGCACAGTGAACATCAGGAATTGAATAATGACTAAGCCCATCGTTTTTAGTGGCGCACAGCCTTCAGGTGAATTGACCATTGGTAACTACATGGGTGCGTTACGTCAGTGGGTCAGCATGCAGGATGACTACCATTGCATTTATTGCATCGTCGATCTCCATGCGATTACCGCGCGTCAGGATCCTGAGAAGCTGCGCAAAGCCACGCTGGACACCCTGGCGCTGTATCTGGCCTGCGGTATTGATCCAGAGAAGAGCACTATCTTCGTTCAGTCTCACGTGCCGGAGCACGCGCAGCTGGGCTGGGCGCTGAACTGCTACACCTATTTCGGCGAGCTGAGCCGCATGACGCAGTTCAAGGATAAATCCGCGCGCTACTCAGAAAACATCAACGCCGGTCTGTTTGACTATCCGGTGCTGATGGCGGCAGACATTCTGCTGTACCAGACTAACCAGGTCCCGGTGGGTGAAGACCAGAAGCAGCACCTGGAGCTGAGCCGCGATATCGCCCAGCGCTTTAACGCGATCTACGGCGATGTGTTTAAAGTGCCTGAGCCTTTCATTCCGAAGTCCGGCGCGCGCGTGATGTCGCTGCTGGAGCCGACCAAGAAGATGTCCAAGTCTGACGATAACCGTAACAACGTTATCGGCCTGCTGGAAGATCCGAAATCGGTGGTGAAAAAACTCAAGCGCGCGGTGACCGATTCCGACGAGCCGCCTGTAGTGCGCTACGACGTGCAGAACAAAGCGGGCGTCTCAAACCTGCTGGATATCCTCTCCGGCGTCACCGGTCAGAGCATCCCTGAGCTGGAAAAACACTTCGAAGGCAAGATGTACGGCCACCTGAAAGGCGAAGTGGCAGATGCCGTTTCCGGCATGCTGACCGAGCTGCAGGAGCGTTATCACCGCTACCGTAACGACGAAGCTTTCCTGCAGAAAGTGATGAAAGAGGGCGCGGAAAAAGCCAGCGCGCGCGCGTCCGAAACCCTGAAAGCGGTGTATGAAGCGATTGGGTTTGTGGGTAAACCTTAAGCCTGCTTTGCCGGGTGGCGCTAACGCTTACCCGGCCTACAGGATCGTGTAGGTCGGGTAAGGCAAAGCCGCCACCCGACAAAAAACACACTCTCCAAAACTAAAAAACCGGGACATCCCGGTTTTTTTACGCCTGTAAAACACTTACTGCTGCGCTGCCGGGCCGCAACCACCGATGATTTTCGAAATGGAGATCGCCGGGTGCAGCAGATAATCGTAGCTGCAATTATTTTTGGTGTTCTGTACGTGACCGGTGCAGGCCGTCAGCGTCGATAACAGGCCAACCAGAACGGCGGCTTTTGCCAGTTTGAACATATGCATTCCTTGTCTAAAAAATGGATGTAATACGAGGGAATAAATGGAAAAGTTCCACTATGCGGGCGGTATGTTATCGGTAGGCGTAAGAGGGGAGTAGTCCGCTTAAGGACTACTCCAGGAAGGGAGAATATGCGTTAGTGATTCGAGAACCAGTTCAGCCTGTCGCGCAGTTCAACCACGCGACCTACCACGATCAGCGCCGGGCTTTCAACCTGCTGCGCCAGCTCGCCTAACTGCGTCAGCACGCCATCCACCACGCGCTGCGTAATGGCGGTGCCGTTTTCGACCAGCGCGACGGGCATATCCGCATTCATACCGTGCTCCAGCAGCTTCGCCTGAATCGTGGCGGCCTGATTGAGCCCCATGTAGAACACCAGCGTCTGCTTTTCGGCGGCCAGGTTATGCCAGTCCAGCTCGCTGCCGGTCTTCAGGTGGCCCGTCACCAGACGCACGCTCTGAGCGTAGTCGCGATGGGTCAGCGGAATGCCAGAGTATGCTGAACAGCCGGATGCCGCCGTAATGCCGGGCACGACAGAGAACGGAATGCCCGCGTCACACAGAGTTTCCAGCTCCTCGCCGCCGCGCCCAAAAATAAACGGATCGCCGCCCTTAAGGCGCACTACGCGTTTACCTTTCTGCGCCTCGCGCAGCAGGATCTGGTTGATCTCCTCCTGCGGCACGCAGTGGTAGCCCGCCCGTTTGCCCACGAAGACGCGGTCGGCATCGCGACGGACCAGATTCATGATGTCATCGGACACCAGACGGTCGTACACCACGATATCGGCCTGCTGGATCTGCTGTAGCCCTTTCAGCGTCAGCAAGCCCGCATCACCGGGGCCTGCGCCCACCAGCACCACTTCGCCGCGATGGTCCAGCGGTTCGCTCAGCAGCTGTTCGGTCGTCTCTTCAACGGCTTTGGTGTCCTGATTCGCCAGCGACTGCGCCAGCCTGTCGTTCACAAAGAATTTTTCCCAGAAGCGACGGCGCTCGCCCACGGTCGCGAAGGTTTGCTTCACGCGTGAACGCAGCTGCCCGGCATAATGCGCAATCTGGCCAAGATGCTGGGGCAACAGGGCTTCCAGTTTTTCCCGCAGCAGACGCGCGAGAACCGGCGAACGTCCCCCGGACGAGACCGCAATCATCAGCGGCGAGCGGTCGATAATCGACGGCATGATAAAGCTGGCCTCTTTCGGCGCATCCACCACGTTGCAGAAGATACGGCGTGCTTCGCAGGCGTCGCTCACGCGCTGGTTCACTTCATCGTCATCCGTCGCGGCAATGGTCAGCCAGCAGGTATCCAGCAGGGATTCATTAAACGCGCCCTGTTCCAGCGTGAGCATCCCTTCCTGGGCCCAAACCTCAAACTGGGGGGCGAAGGACAGGGCATTCACGGTCAGGCGGGCGCCAGCCTCTAACAGCAGGCGCGCTTTGCGCTCGGCCACGTCGCCGCCGCCCACGAGCAGGCAGTCGCGGTTGCGTAATTGACAAAAAATCGGCAGGTGATCCACGACGTTACCTCACAGCATTCATGGCGGGGGAAGAATTGACGTCAGGATAACAGCAGGAATCGTACCGAACATACGGTTTTTCCTGCCGTTACCCATAAGGGGTCATAAGCCTTTCCTGTTGAAAAGGCGAGGGGTTACGCTTTCAGCTGCACCTCGCCGTCCTTCACGCGGACGTCGTAGTGTTTGACCGAGAAGCTTTCATCTTCCATGCAGAGTCCGTCGGTTAAGCGGAAACGCTGCTTTTTCAACGGGCTGGCGACCCACAGTTCACCCTGGTGCTCGGCAATCAGGCCGCGGGAGAGCACGCTGGCCTCAAAGAACGGGTCGATATTGCTGATGGCAAAAACCTGTTCATCGTGGCGAGGGCGGAAAATCGCCACCTGCTCGCTGCCCAGCAGCGCACAGACGCCGGTGGCGGGGAGAATGTCATTAATATTGCAGATGTTTACCCACTGGCTCATGCGTTTTCCTCCACCAGCTTGACCGGAATACGTTCATACGGCGTCGCCGGACGATGCTGTTCGCGCTCCGGCACAACCTGTACGTTCGGGTCGCGCTGGGTGCTGTTGATAAAGTGTTTGAAGCGCGTCTGCGCCGCCGGGGTGTTGACGGTTTCCGTCCACTCGCAGATCACCGCCTCGCGCAGGCGCGCCATCTCCGCTTCCAGATGTTCGTTCAGGCCCAGCTTGTCGTCGATGATGACCGATTTCAGGTAGTCGATGCCGCCCTCGAGGTTATCGAGCCAGGAGGCGGTACGGGTCAGCTTATCGGCGGTACGGATGTAGAACATCATGAAGCGGTCGAGATACTGAATCAGCGTGTCACGATCGAGATCCGCCGCCAGCAGGTCCGCATGGCGCGGTTTCATCCCGCCGTTGCCGCACACATACAGGTTCCAGCCTTTCTCGGTGGCAATAATACCCACGTCTTTACCCTGCGCTTCCGCACATTCGCGGGTACAGCCGGAGACGCCGAACTTCATTTTGTGCGGGGTACGGATGCCTTTGTAGCGGTTTTCCAGCTCAACGCCGAAGCCCACGCTGTCGCCGACGCCGTAGCGGCACCAGGTGCTGCCCACGCAGGTTTTCGCCATGCGCAGCGCTTTAGCGTACGCGTGGCCGGTTTCGAAGCCCGCTTCAATCAGCTGACGCCAGATTTCCGGCAGGTCGTCCTTCTGCGCGCCAAACAGGCCGATACGCTGGGAGCCGGTAATTTTGGTGTAGAGGTTAAATTCACGTGCGATACGGCCCACCGCGACCAGCCCTTCCGGCGTGATTTCACCACCGGCCGAGCGTGGAATCACGGAGTAGGTGCCGTCTTTCTGGATGTTGGCCAGGAAGTTGTCGTTGGTGTCCTGCAGCGGCGTATGCTCGGGCTTGAGCACGTACTCGTTCCAGCAGGAGGCCAGCAGGGAGCCGACGGTCGGTTTACACACTTCACAGCCGTAGCCCTGGCCGTGCTTCGCCAGCAGTTCGTCGAAGGACTTAATGCCTTCCACGCGGATCAGGTGGTACAGTTCCTGGCGAGAATACGCGAAGTGCTCGCACAGGTTGTTGTTCACTTCGATGCCCTGTTTCGCCAGTTCGGCGTTCAGCACCTGAGTGACCAGCGGAATACAGCCGCCGCAGCCAGTACCGGCTTTGGTTTCCGCTTTCAGCGCCGCAACGGTGTGGCACCCTTTGTTGATCGCGGAGATCAGCATGCCTTTGGTCACGTCGAAGCAGGAGCAAATCTGCGCGCTGTCCGGCAGTTTATCCACGCCGATGGACGGCTTGCCGCTGGAGGCGTGCGCCGGGAGGATCAGCGCATCCGGGTTTTCCGGCAGCTCGATGGCGTTGAGCACCAGCTGGAGCAGGTTACCGAAGTCGCTGGTGTCGCCCACCAGCACCGCGCCGAGCAGGGTTTTGTTGTCCTGGCTGACGATGAGTCTTTTGTAGACCTCTTTGCTTTCGTCCAGATAGACGTAGCTGCGGGAATTCGGGGTGCGGCCGTGCGCATCGCCAATACCGCCTACATCCACGCCCAGCAGCTTCAGCTTGGCGCTCATGTCTGCGCCGGTGAAGGCGTTTTCGCTGCCGAGGATATGATCCACGGCGACCTGCGCCATTTTGTAGCCCGGCGCCACCAGGCCGTATACGCGGTTGTTCCAGCTGGCGCATTCGCCGATGGCGTAGATATCCGGATCGGAGGTCTGGCAGGTGTCGTTAATCATGATCCCGCCGCGCTGCGCGACGGCCAGACCGCACTGCGTCGCCAGCTTGTCGCGCGGACGAATACCGGTGGAGAAGACGATGAAGTCCACCTCCAGCTCGCTGCCGTCGGCAAAGCGCATGGTTTTGCGCGCTTCAGTCCCTTCCTGAACGATCTCTTTGGTGTTCTTGCTGGTGTGAACCTTCACGCCCATGCTTTCGATTTTACGACGCAGCTGGTCACCACCCATGTGGTCGAGCTGTTCGGCCATCAGCATCGGGGCAAATTCGATGACGTGGGTTTCCACGCCGAGGTTTTTCAGCGCGCCTGCCGCTTCCAGACCCAGCAGGCCGCCGCCGACAACCGCGCCGCGTTTGCTTCGACGCGCACAGGATTCGATGGCGTTGAGATCTTCAATGGTACGGTAAACGAAGCAATCCTGCGTTTCCGAGCCTTTAATCGGCGGGATCCACGGGTACGAGCCTGTCGCCATGATCAGCTTGTCGTAAAAAACCGTACGGCCAGCACTGGAGTGGATCACTTTTTCCTGACGGTTGATGGTGATAGCGCGTTCGCCCACCAGCACTTTTACGCCATGCTTCTCGTAGAAACCTTCGCGCACCAGAGAGAGCTCTTCGGCGGTATGATGGGAGAAGTAGGAAGACAAGTGCACACGATCGTATGCCTTGCGGGGTTCTTCACAGAACACGGTAATATCGAACTGCTCAGCATCGGCCTTATCGAGAAGATCCTCAATAAAGCGGTGGCCGACCATACCGTTACCGATGATAGCGAGTCTGACTTTGCTCATTATTGCCTCGATTTCTTTTCTATTATTGCCTACCTTAACGATTCAGCAGGGGCGCTTATTGATGCAAATCAAATACGTCTTCGCCTACTCCTTAGGTGGTATATGACTGATTTGTCAGGATTTTTATAAGTGGCGGAAATCGCAGGCTTTTCGTGTTCGTTGAATTTGTGTACAACTCAGGGGCGGTTTTGCAAAAATCGATACGCCTGAATATCAGCTGCGTTTATGAGGGGAAAGGTATGTCTACATCACCGTTATGGCTTGTTCAGAATGTGCGTTTACCGGGTCGGGATGGGCTGTGGCAACTTGCCATCGAGAACGGGCGATTTGGTGACATCACCCCCATGGACGATACCCACGCCGAAAGTTATGAGGTACTGAACGCGCGCGGTGGTCTCGCTCTCCCGCCGTTCATCGAGCCGCATATTCATCTTGATACCACCCAGACGGCGGGGGAGCCGAACTGGAACCAGTCCGGCACGCTGTTCGAAGGCATTGAACGTTGGGCGGAGCGCAAGGCGCTGCTCAGCCATGAGGATGTGAAAGCACGCGCCTGGAAAACGCTGAAGTGGCAAATTGCCAACGGCATCCAGTTTGTTCGTACCCATGTGGATGTCTCTGATCCGACGCTCACCGCCCTGAAGGCGATGCTGGAGGTGAAGCAGGAGGTGGCGCCGTGGGTAACGCTGCAAATCGTTGCGTTTCCGCAGGAAGGTATTCTCTCTTACCCGAACGGCGCGGCGCTGCTGGAAGAGGCGTTAAAACTGGGAGCCGACGTGGTGGGGGCGATCCCGCACTTCGAATTTACCCGGGAATATGGCGTCCAGTCGCTGCACATCGCTTTTGAACTGGCGAAGCAGTATGACCGACCGCTGGATATCCACTGCGATGAAATTGACGACGAACAGTCGAGGTTTGTCGAGACGGTGGCCACGCTGGCGTATGAGGCTGGCATCGGCCCGCGCGTGACGGCCAGCCACACCACCGCCATGCACTCCTACAACGGCGCTTACACCTCGCGGCTCTTCCGTCTGCTGAAGATGTCGGGGATTAACTTCGTTGCTAACCCGCTGGTCAACATCCACCTGCAGGGGCGCTTTGATGACTATCCGAAGCGTCGCGGCATCACCCGCGTGAAAGAGCTGCAGGAGGCGGGCATTAACGTCTGCTTTGGTCACGACGATGTCTTCGACCCGTGGTACCCGCTCGGCACCGGCAATATGCTGCAGGTGCTGCATATGGGGCTACACGTCTGCCAGATGATGGGCTATCCGCAAATCGACAATGGTCTGAATCTGATCACCCATAACAGCGCCCGTACCTTCGGCCTGAGCGATTACGGTATTGAAACGGGAAACCCGGCAAACCTGATTATTTTGCCTGCGGAGAGCGGGTTTGAAGCGGTGCGCTGTCAGGTGCCGGTGCGCTGGTCGATTCGTCAGGGGCGGATTATCGCCACCACGCAACTGGCGCAGACCTGGATCCAGATGGATACCGGAGGAGAAGAGGTCAGTTTCGCCAGAAACAGCCCCTCTGCATAATGCAAAGGGGCGCAGGGTTTAGTGCGATGCCGCTGCCGCGTTGTGCTGGCGGTGGCGGGTCACAAAGCCCAGGATGAAGCACATGATGAACACCACGGCGTACAGACCGTTCGCGGTGTGCAGCGCGGCCAGCGGGCCGCTGTGGGCAACGATCGGGCCCGTCACCACGAAGGTCAGCATAGTGCCGATGGTGCCGCAGGTCAGAACGAAGTTAACCAGCTTCGGCGAGGCCACTTTGGTCTGCAGAGAGCCCAGGGTGATGATCGAGGTGTAGATCGCGCTGGAGAAGAAGCCCAGGGTCAGAATGAACCACGGCATATGTTCCGGGGAACCGTTGATGAACAGATACATCAGCACGGTCGCCAGACCTGCCAGCACGGTCAGAATGCGCTGCAGGTCGAAGAAGCGCAGGATGAAGCTAAACGCCCACATGCCGAACATGTAAGACATCCAGAAATCGCTCACCAGTTTACCCGCATCGTTCAGGCTCATGCCCAGACCTTTGGCGTATTCCGGTACCCAGGAGATAAAGCCCAGCTGGCCCAGGATGTAGCACAAGGCGGCGATGGAGAGGAACAGCACGCCGATACCCCATTTCTCTTTCGCCACAGGCTCTGCCGTGGTTTGCGCTTTCTTGCCCAGTACCGGGAACTCGCAGCCGAAGGTCAGAATAAAGATCGCCACGTAGACCAGCCCAATGCAGGCATAGACCCAGTACCATTCAATGCTGCGGGCCAGCAGAACGGCCGCGACCATCGGGAAGATCATGCCGGCCATGCTGAAGAAGGAGTCGGTAAACAGCAGGCGCGCGCCGCGCTGGCGGCCTTCATACATATGGGTAATCAGGAACGTACCGATCGACATGGTGATCCCGCTAACCAGGCCGAGCACGAACATGGCGGCAGAGAACAGGGCGATGCTGTGGCTCAGCATCAGCCCCGCCACGGCGGCGACCATCAGCACAAAGCCGAAGCGAAGCTGGGTTTTCAGCGGCACGATTTCCATCAGCCAGGCATTCAGGAAGATAGAGATCAGGATCCCCGCGTTGAGGAAGGTGAAGGTGTTACTCATGCTGGAAACGGGCAGCTGGAAGTAGTCTGCGATATTCCCCATCACCATCCCGGTGACGATCACCAACGCGCCGGTCAGGGCGTAGGAGAAGAAGCTGATCCATGTGAGCTTGATGCGATTGCTGTTAGTCATGTCTGGCCTGTTCAGAAAAAGAAAAGCGCCCATTGGGCGCTGAGAGCGGGCAGATTTTAGACATTAAAGTGATCTATTCATATCTTTTAAGAGAAATTAGAAGTTCATTGCAGGTTTTTATGTGATCACGATCACATAAAAAGGCGATAAAACCAATCGTTTGCGTGGTTACAACTGTTTCAATTTCGTAAAATTAGGTAAAAGGCTGGTCTCCGTTCATACTGCTCTTTAGAATCAAGCCATTCGCTTTTTATACTGCGCTTTGTTAAGGAATTCTCATGCTCAAATCAACACTGGCGGCTGTCGCAGCTGTGTTTGCTCTTTCTGCCGTTTCCCCTGCTGCGCTGGCAGCAAAAGGGGACCCTCACGTTCTGCTGACCACCTCCGCCGGGAATATTGAGCTGGAACTGAATAGCCAGAAAGCTCCGGTTTCTGTGAAAAACTTCCTCGACTATGTGAACAGCGGCTTCTACAACAACACCACCTTCCACCGCGTGATCCCGGGCTTCATGATTCAGGGCGGCGGCTTCAACGAGCAGATGCAGCAGAAACAGCCGAACCCGCCAATCAAAAACGAAGCGGATAACGGCCTGCTGAATAAGCGCGGCACGATCTCTATGGCGCGTACCGCGGACAAAGACAGCGCGACCAGCCAGTTCTTCCTCAACGTGGCGGATAACGCCTTCCTTGACCACGGTCAGCGCGACTTCGGCTATGCCGTTTTCGGTAAAATTGTGAAAGGGATGGACGTCGCCGACAAGATTTCTCAGGTGCCTACTCACGACGTCGGTCCGTACCAGAATGTGCCGTCAAAACCTGTCGTGATCCTCTCCGCAAAAGTTCTGCCGTAATTCTTCTGAACGCGGGCTTCTCCTGCCCGCGTGATGTCGCCCTCCCTGCGAAAGCGCGTTTTGCTGCTTATACTTGTGGCAAACGGACTATTCAGGGAGGCGTTAAGTGAAAAAACTCACCGACAAGCAAAAATCCCGTCTCTGGGAGCAGCAGCGTAGCGTCAACTTTCAGGCCAGTTGTCTCCTTGAGAAAGGTAATGGTCCATCGGAGCCCGACATTGAGACCCTGGAGCTTGGGCCTTCCGCGCCCGGGTTACCCCATCTGTGCCTTATTCACCGCCATCTCTACCGCAGAGAGATGAAGCGGGCAGGGGAGTTCCGTACCGACGATATTTTCAAGGGGGATATTCCCTTCTGCCATTTCGAATACATCGAGAAGATGGGGAATGAACTGATGGCGGCGCTGGAAAGCGAAAAGTATCTTGTGGGTCTTGAGAAAGCGGCGTTTGTTGACCGGGTTAGCCACTATTACTGCGAAATCAACATGCTGCACCCGTTTATGCGCGGCAATGGCATTGCCCAACGGGTGTTCTTCGAGCAACTGGCGCTTCACGCGGGTTACGCGCTGGACTGGCGCGATATCGATCCTGAGCAGTGGGTGACCGCTAACCGCAGCGGCGCAACGGGGGATTTAACCGCGCTAAACGCTATCTTTGCCAAAGTAGTGAGCGAAGCGCGGGAATCTGAGTAGAATAGGGCGGCATTTTTTTCGGGAGCCGCCATGATTCTGCTGATTGATAACTACGATTCCTTCACCTGGAACCTTTACCAGTATTTTTGCGAACTGGGTGCAGAGGTGGTTGTTCGTCGCAACGACGAGATCGAGCTCGCCGATATCGAGACGCTGGCTCCGCAGAAAATCGTGATTTCACCCGGCCCCTGCACCCCGTCGGAATCGGGTATTTCGCTGGAGGTTATCCAGCACTATGCCGGCAGGCTGCCGCTCCTGGGCGTCTGCCTGGGTCATCAGGCGATTGCCCAGGCGTTTGGTGCTACCATCGTGCGGGCCGCCAAAGTGATGCACGGTAAAACCTCGCCGGTTACGCACGCGGGCACCGGGGTGTTCACGGGGCTCAATAATCCGTTAACCGTGACGCGCTACCACTCGCTGGTGATTGACCCGCCGACGCTGCCTGACGGCTTTGAGGTGACCGCCTGGAGCGATACGCAGGAGATCATGGGGATTCGCCATCGCGAATGGGATCTCGAAGGCGTGCAGTTCCATCCGGAAAGTATCCTCAGCGAGCAGGGGCACGCGCTGCTGGCAAATTTCCTCCATCGCTGAATATCTGTTGCCTTGTTGTGATTTTTTATGCATATTTTGTGATTATATTTTCACAATCAATGTGACATAAAATGGATGGGCATGACATGGCAACTGAACAACCAGCAATTACCCGCGCAACATTTGATGAAGTGATCCTGCCGATTTATGCACCGGCTGAGTTTATCCCTGTGAAGGGGAAAGGCAGCCGCGTCTGGGATCAGCAGGGTAAAGAGTATGTGGATTTCGCGGGCGGAATTGCGGTCACGGCGCTGGGTCATTGCCATCCCGCGCTGGTGGAGGCGCTGAAAACCCAGGGCGAAACCCTGTGGCACACCAGCAACGTGTTCACCAACGAACCGGCGCTGCGCCTGGGCCGCAAGATCATTGATGCCACGTTTGCCGAGCGCGTGCTGTTTATGAACTCCGGCACCGAAGCCAACGAAACCGCCTTTAAGCTGGCGCGCTACTACGCGACTACGCGCCACAGCCCGTATAAAACCAAAATCATCGCCTTCCATAACGCTTTCCACGGGCGCTCCTTCTTTACCGTCTCCGTTGGCGGCCAGCCGAAGTATTCCGACGGGTTTGGCCCGAAACCGGCCGACATCGTCCACGTGCCGTTTAACGATCTGCACGCGGTAAAAGCGGTGATGGACGATCACACCTGCGCGGTGGTGGTGGAACCTATTCAGGGGGAAGGCGGCGTGACCGCGGCAACCCCGGAGTTCCTGAAAGGGCTGCGCGCGCTGTGCGACGAACATCAGGCGCTGCTGGTCTTTGATGAAGTGCAGTGCGGAATGGGACGTACCGGGGACCTGTTTGCCTATATGCACTACGGCGTGACGCCGGATATTCTGACCAGCGCGAAAGCGCTCGGCGGTGGATTCCCGGTAAGTGCGGTCCTGACGACGCAGGAGATCGCCTCCGCGTTCCACGTCGGTTCTCACGGCTCAACCTACGGCGGTAACCCGCTGGCGAGCGCCGTGGCGGGTGCCGCGTTCGACATCATCAACACACCAGAGGTGTTGAACGGCGTTAGCGCGAAGCGCGAGCTGTTTGTGAAACACCTGAAAAAGATTGATGAGCAGTACGACGTGTTCAGCGAGATCCGTGGGATGGGGCTGCTGATTGGCGCTGAGCTGAAGCCGCAGTACAAGGGCCGCGCGCGTGATTTCCTGCACGCCGCCGCTCGCGAAGGGGTGATGGTGCTCAACGCCGGGCCTGACGTCATGCGCTTTGCGCCGTCGCTGGTGGTGGAAGATAAGGATATTGAAGACGGATTAACCCGCTTTGCCGCGGCGGTTGCGAAGATCGTCCAGCAGAATTAGTACGGCGTTCGTTTCAACACGCGCGTTAACCAAACCCCATGATGCGGACGCTGACGCCATGCCACCGACGAAATGGTGTGCATGGTGTTCAGATGCCCCAGCACGCGCTGTAAATGCTGTTCCAGGGTGCTCATTGGGCCGTGGGTCAGCGTTTCCGGCGCTTCCAGAATATTTGAATCCCCCGACTCACCCGGCGAGTCATACTCCAGACGCTGCTGACACCGCTGCAACGCAATTTCACACGACTGCAAATAGCGCTGCGCCAGATCCGGCGTGAGCATCGTGTGCTCGCGCGCCAGCGTGGTCATAGCGTTAATGTGCTCGACGATAAACTGGCTGTGCGTCACCCAGAGCTTCATATCGGCCAGATAGTGTGAGTTAAAGCCCGGCTCCTGCATCGCCTGGTTGAGCGAGTTAAACAGGGCGTTGTGCGCCTGGTTAACCTTCATGCGCTGATACGCCAGCGGGGAGGGCTGCGGGTCGTCGCTCAGGATCAGGCGAATGGCCTGCTGGTCGGCTTCCAGCGCGTCGTGGGCGTTCTGCCTGAGCAGTCCGCTTTGCCACTGCGGCCAGAGCCAGACCATACCGCCGAAGGCAATCAGGCAGCCGATCAGGGTATCGATCAGCCTGGCGACAATAAACTGTTCGCCATTGAGCGTGAGTAGCTGCAGGGTGTATACCGCCGTCACCGTGAAGCCCACCATCGCCCAGCCGTAGTTTTTGCGGATAATCAGGTAACTCACCAGCGTGATCGCCAGCATCCCTGCCAGGGTGTAGCCTTCCGGCACGTGGAAGTGCAGCGTCACGCCCGCAATGATCAGCCCGGCCATGGTGCCGCCCGCCCGATGCAGAATACGCACCCGCGTGGCGCCGTAGCCGTTCTGGGTGACAAACAGCACGGTCATTAAGATCCAGTAAGGTTTCGGCAGATGCAGCGCCATGCCCATCAGGCTGGCGGTACTGAGCATCACGCTAATTCGTGCGGCGTTGCGCAGGGCGGACGATTTAAGCGACAGATAGCTCCTGAGCGCGGGTAATAACGGCAGCCGTTTTTGTTTATCCGCCATCAGGTCGCGCGGATAGAGCGGGCGCTGGGTGCGCAGCACGCGGGCGATGCGGTTGAAGTGCCAGGCGGCAAACTGGCCGACCGGGTTATCCGGATGCTGACGGGCGATTTTCTCCAGCGCGCCGAGCTGTTTTTCCATGTTAAATCGCGTGGGGTAGCGGTGGTAAAGAATATCGTCTGCCAGCACCCGCAGACGTGCCGAAACGGTCTGCGCGTTCCAGCGGATCACCGCTTCGGCGTGGCTGCGCTCGACCAGCTTTTGCACCTCCTGCGGATGGTGCAGGCTCACGGAGATATGCTCCTGCAGATCCAGCCCGACCTGGAAGGTGCGCAGCAGCCGTTTGTACTCGTGGTTCTTGTTGGCGGCGAGCATATGCAGCTGCTGATAGCACTGGCTTATCAGATCCACCACCTTCTGCTGGCGCGTCAGCAGCGGCGGTAAGGCTTTTTCCGGATCGGTATGCTGGGTCAGCAGGGGGTATTTGGCTTCGCAGTACTCCGCTAGCTGCACATAGAGCAGGCTCAGGGATTCGCGCAGCGGCTGTTCCCGCCACAGCCAGAACCAGAACCAGTTGAACAGCCCGTACCACAGTGTCCCCAGGGCGTAGATCAGCAGCGGCTCCCACACCGGCATATTCCCGGCGAGGCTCAGCGTGAAGATGGCCGCAATCAGCGACGCGGGAAGCAGGCGAGCGTGCAGCGAACTGATTTCCGCCGTGACGCCGAGCGTCATCGCCAGCACGGTCAGGATCAGCGGCAGCGGGATATCACGAGCCAGTAACAGCTGTACGGCGAGGCTACAGCCGGCAAACAGGCAGCCACCAATAATCAGGCGTTTGAAAAAGCGCTTATGCGGCGTGTCCAGACCGGCGATGTTGCAGCAGGCGGGCACGAGGGAAAACAGCAGGCCTTGCTGAAGATGTCCGAGGATCAGGCCGATGGCCACGGGAAGACACAACACCAGCGTTTGTCGCAGTGCGTAGTTAACTTCCGGGTGATAGATCAGCCTGCGCCACATGGGGAGTAGAGACAAAAACGGCGTGACACCTTGCGATGGCACGCCGTTTGAGCGGAATTAACGCGTTCCGTAGACCACGATGGTTTTACCGTGGGCGGAAATCAGGTTTTGATCTTCCAGCATTTTCAGGATACGGCCCACTGTTTCACGGGAGCAACCAACGATCTGACCAATTTCCTGACGGGTAATTTTAATTTGCATGCCGTCCGGGTGGGTCATGGCGTCCGGCTGTTTCGCCAGGTTCAGCAGAGTTTGTGCGATGCGGCCCGTCACGTCCAGGAAGGCGAGGTTGCCCACTTTCTCTGAGGTGACCTGCAGGCGGCGCGCCATCTGGGAAGAGAGACGCATCAGGATGTCAGGGTTAACCTGAATCAGCTGACGGAACTTCTTGTAAGAAATTTCAGCCACTTCACATGCTGTCTTTGCACGAACCCAGGCGCTACGTTCCTGGCCCTCTTCAAACAGGCCCAGTTCACCGATGAAATCGCCCTGGTTCAGATAAGAAAGGATCATCTCTTTCCCTTCTTCATCTTTGATCAGCACTGCCACCGAGCCTTTAACGATGTAATACAACGTTTCCGCTTTTTCACCCTGGTGAATCAGCGTGCTCTTCGATGGGTACTTATGAATGTGGCAATGAGACAAGAACCATTCGAGAGTCGGGTCTGTTTGCGGTTTGCCAAGCACCATGCGCTGTTATCCTCTGTTATAAGCTGTCACCAGAGTCATCAGATGCATCCGGACTCTGGGGTTGCAATCGAATTCTTACCCATACCCTGGGAAGTCGGCTACCGTAACGTTTCGCAGCCAGTAAAGTTTGATGTCCTCTGCATACATGTGTAACGTCAATGTATTACTGTAGCATCCTGAGTGTTTTAGCATAGCTTTCGCCGCGTGTCTCCTGGTGTCTCGCTTCAGCATGATGCAGGTCGCCTTCCATTGCGAGAAATGTAACGCACGCGTAATCTGTCACCAAAAATGCAACGTTGGAGTTTAAGAATATGCAAGCGCGCGTGAAGTGGGTTGAAGGTTTAACGTTCCTGGGCGAATCCGCGTCAGGGCACCAGATTTTAATGGACGGTAACTCCGGCGATAAAGCGCCCAGCCCAATGGAAATGGTGCTGATGGCGGCAGGGGGATGCAGCGCCATTGACGTGGTGTCGATTCTGCAAAAAGGTCGTCATGACGTGACGGATTGTGAGGTGAAACTCACGTCAGAACGTCGCGAAGAGGCGCCACGCCTGTTCACCCACATTAATCTGCACTTTGTGGTCACCGGTAAAGCGCTGAAAGACGCGGCGGTTTCACGTGCGGTGGACCTGTCTGCCGAGAAGTACTGCTCTGTGGCGTTAATGCTGGAGAAAGCGGTAAAAATCACCCATTCGTATGAAGTGATCGAGGCTTAATCTTTTGGCGGGTGGCGCTTCGCTAACCCGCCCTACAAAAGCTACAACTGCACGAACGTAGGCCGGATAAGCGAAGCGCCATCCGGCAACAGACGTCACGCAATCTGCTTTCCTTCCATCAACCGCTCCACCAGCGGCGTCATGATGAGCTCCATCGCCAGCCCCATTTTTCCGCCCGGTACGACCAATGTATTCATGTGAGAAATAAACGAGCCCTGCAGCATCGCCAGCAGCCAGGGGTAATCAATGCCTTCGAGATTGCGGAAATGGATCACCACAAAGCTCTCATCCAGGGATGGGATACTTTTGGCCGCGAACGGGTTGGAGGTATCCACCGTCGGCACGCGCTGGAAGTTGATATGGGTGCGGGAGAACTGCGGCGTCAGGAAGTTGATGTAATCTTCCATGGAGCGCACTACCGAGTCCATCACCGCCTCTCGCGAATGGCCGCGCTCGCTCATGTCACGCGTCAGCTTCTGGATCCACTCCAGGTTAACGATAGGCACCACGCCAACCAGCAGATCCACGTGGCGCGCCACGTCGTGCTGCGGCGTGACCACGCCGCCGTGTAATCCTTCGTAAAACAGCACGTCGGTGGGTTCCGGCAGGGGCTGCCAGGGGGTAAAGGTGCCCGGCACCTGATTCCAGGGAACGGCTTCATCATAGGTATGCAGATACTTGCGGGACTGCCCTTTGCCGCTCTGACCGTACTCAATAAAGGTTTGTTCCAGCAGGCCGAAGTCATTGGCTTCCGGACCGAAGTAGCTGATGTGTTTTCCCAGATCGCGCGCCTTACGGATGGCCATGTCCATCTCCGGACGCGTGTAGCGGTGAAAGCTGTCGCCTTCGACCTCCGCCGCACGGAGATTCAGCTGGGCGAAAATCTTGCGAAATGCGAGGCTGGTGGTGGTGGTTCCCGCACCACTTGACCCCGTAACGGCAATAACCGGATGTCTGGCAGACATAGCAACTCCCTGACTGAAAAGGGTGGAAGATCAGCCGTGAAACGCGTTGCGGGGCATGATATTGACCGTCTCATGCAGCTCTGACCACACCAGCACCACGTCGCCGCTTTTCAGCTGGCGCTTTACATCGTTGACCTTTTGCTCAAGCGAGCGTTCCTGTTCACCATAATCGGTGCCTTCGCGTAATACAAAGCTTTCAATCAGATTATCGAGCGTTTCGGGAGCCAGATCCTGCCAGGGAATAATCATGTTGCACCGTCCAGATAAGGGGTTAGCCAGTCAGGAATACGCGTCTCAAGCCACATTTTCGGGCGGCGCAGCGTGCCGCCGATAAACCCGACGTGGCCGCCGTGCTCGGTCAACTGATAGTGAACGTTGTCGGGCAGGAATTCCTGAGCGGGAATCGAGTGATGATCCATAAATGGGTCATCTTTGGCATGAATGATCAGCGTCGGTTGCGTGATCTTGCTGAGCAACGGCATGGCGCTGCACTGACGATAATAGTCAATCGCATCGGCGAAGCCGTGAATTTTCGCGGTGATCAGATCGTCGAATTCGCGAATGCGGCGTACCTTTTTCAGCTGGCGCAGGCTGACCGGGAGGGTGTCCGGGTAGGCCTTCAGCTTACGCGCCGCGTTGGCCTTCAGCAGGTTGAGCAGGTAGCGCTGATAGACGCGGGAAAAGCCTTTATCCATGTGGTAGCTGCACTGCTCCAGCATGAACGGGGCGGAGACGATGACGGCGGCATCCAGCGGGACGCTTTCCCCCTCTTTAGCCAGCAGGCAGGCCAGCATATTGCCGCCCAGCGAGTAGCCTACGGCCGCGGTGGGTACGGTGCCGAAGTTGTCCCGCAGCCAGTGTAAAAACCACGTGCCGTCTTCGGTTTCACCCGAGTGATAGATGCGTTTCTGACGATTCGGTTCGCCGCTGCAGCCGCGAAAATGCATCACCACGCCGAGCCAGCCGCGCGCTTTGGCCGCCTCAATTAACCCGTGCGCATACGGGCTGTGCAGGCTGCCTTCCAGACCGTGAAAAACCACCAGCCGCGGCTTATGGCGAGCCTGATCAGGCGCTTCGCTCCAGGCGAGATCCAGAAAGTCACCGTCTGGCAGGTCTAGCCGCTGCCAGTGTGGGGTGAATTGCACCTTGCGGCGGATCAGCCGCGGCAGCATGGTCTGCAAATGGCGATTGGCGACGCCGCGCATAGGCACGAACTCAGTGCTGTCTTCGGCTGCAATCTCGAAGCCTGATGGAATGATTTGGGTCATAAGCGCGATGCTGATTCTTGTCGGAAATTAACGATACTTTCCGAATTGTACCCCGTTTAGCCTGGTTTTCCGAAACATGAACTGATCCCGATCACAAATATTTACCTTGATTATTACTCTCAGGCTAATGATTCAGCTCTACGCTTAATTGATGCCTTTCTCACCAGAGCGCACACTTTACTCAACGTTAAGCAAATCAAAATGATTAGCTGAATCAGGAGGTTAATAATGTTATCTGGGCAAACACCCACCCGGCAATGGAACACGCGACGCAGCGAAAAAGCGCGTCGTCTGGCCTCCGTACCGGTGCAGGGAAAGGTACTGCCAACCGGCGATCTCGTCGCCATGCTGGAAAAACTGATCGCGCCAGGCGACAAGGTCGTGCTGGAAGGTAACAACCAGAAGCAGGCCGATTTCCTTTCCCGCTCGCTGGCCGAAGTGAACCCGCAGATCGTCCACGACCTGCATATGATCATGCCGAGTGTTGGCCGTAGCGAACATCTGGATATCTTTGAGAAAGGCATCGCTCGCAAGCTGGATTTCTCCTTCTCCGGGACGCAGAGCCTGCGCATCTCCCAACTGCTGGAGGATGGTCAGCTCGAAATCGGCGCGATTCACACCTATATCGAACTCTACTCCCGTCTCTACGTCGACCTGTCGCCCAACGTGGCGCTGATTGCCGGCTTTAAAGCTGACCGCAAAGGCAACCTCTATACCGGGGCGAGCACCGAAGATACCCCGGCGCTGGTGGAAGCCGCCGCGTTCCACGACGGCATCGTCATCGCGCAGGTGAACGAGCTGGTGGATGACGAGTGTGACCTGCCGCGCGTGGACATTCCGGGCTCGTGGATTGACTTCGTGGTGGTGGCCGATAAGCCGTTCTTTATCGAACCGCTGTTTACCCGCGACCCGCGCCTGATTAAACAGGAACACATCCTGATGGCGATGATGGCCATCAAGGGTATTTATGCGGAACACCAGGTGCAGTCCCTGAACCACGGGATCGGCTTTAACACCGCGGCGATCGAGCTGCTGCTGCCTACCTACGGTGAACAGCTCGGCCTTAAAGGCAAAATCTGTAAACACTGGACGCTGAATCCGCATCCGACGCTGATCCCGGCTATTGAAAGCGGCTGGGTCGAAAGCGTGCACTGCTTCGGCGGCGAGCTGGGGATGGAAGAGTACATCCGCGCGCGTCCGGACGTCTTCTTTACCGGTGCCGACGGCTCCATGCGCTCCAACCGCGCGTTCTGCCAGCTGGCAGGTCAGTACGCGGTGGATATGTTTATCGGCTCAA
Organism: Enterobacter sp. JBIWA003; assembly: GCF_019968825.1. Lineage (NCBI taxonomy): Bacteria > Pseudomonadati > Pseudomonadota > Gammaproteobacteria > Enterobacterales > Enterobacteriaceae > Enterobacter > Enterobacter sp. JBIWA003. Next base: position 4,637,401 of record NZ_CP074170.1, on the reverse strand, counting down.
CCCTGCAGGTTGACGGCTACGCCAACTCCTCAACCGTGACCCGTGGTCGTCTGTCCGGCTTCGGCGGTGCGCCAAACATGGGGCACGACCCGCACGGTCGTCGCCACGCCACGCCAGCCTGGCTGAACATGATCACCGAACCTGACCCAATGCAGCGCGGCAAAAAACTGGTCGTGCAGATGGTGGAAACCTTCCAGGCGGGTGTGAAGCCGACCTTCGTGGAAAAACTCGATGCCGTTGACGTGGCGAAAGCCTCCGGTATGCCGCTGGCGCCGGTGATGATCTACGGCGATGACGTCACCCACGTGCTGACGGAAGAGGGGATTGCCTACCTCTATCGGGCGAAAGATCTGGAAGAGCGTCGTGCCATGGTCGCCGCCGTCGCGGGGATCACCGACATCGGGCTGGGCGTAGATGCCAAACGCGTGGCGGAGCTGCGTCAGAGCGGCAAGGTGCTCTATCCGGAAGATATGGGGATCCGCCGCACTGATGCCACCCGCTCTCTGCTGGCGGCAGGTAGCGTGTCTGATCTCGTGGAATGGTCCGGCGGTCTCTATAACCCACCTGCGAAATTCCGGAGCTGGTAATGAAACTTCTCCCCCAGATTCAGGTTGAAGGCGGTGCCGAATGGCTGGCGCGAACCGCCACGCAGTGTCTGATTGACGAAGCACGTTTAAGCCCGAAACCCGGTCTGGTGGACAGTCGGGGGAACGGCGCGCACCACGATTTATCCCTTGCGCTGATGGAGCGCTCCGCGCACAGCCTGACCTCCACGTTTCAGGCGCTGGCGCTGCAAAGCTGGCAGCGCCCGGCAGATATCGCACTTCGGCAAACCGTCGGGCGACTCGGTCGCGAAGGCGAGCAGCAGATGATGGCCGCAACTGGTGGCGTAAACACCCATCGCGGCGCGATTTGGGCGCTGGGGCTGCTGGTCAGCGCGGTGGCGATGCTCGGCGGTGATGCCAGGGCGCAAGACGTCGCCCGCACCGCCGCACAGCTGGCGAGACTGCCGGACGACGCGGCGCCGAAGGTGTTCAGTAAAGGCCTGCGCGCCACGCACCGTTACCGCGTGCCGGGCGCGCGTGAAGAAGCGCAGCAGGCGTTCCCGCACGTTATGCAACGCGCGCTGCCGCAGCTTCGCCTGAGCCGCCTCAACGGCAGCAGTGAAACGCACGCCAGGCTCGACGCGCTGATGGCTATCATGACCTCACTCACCGACACCTGCGTGCTGTCACGTGCCGGAATGGAAGGGCTTGATGCCATGCAGGACGGCGCCCGTGAGGTGCTGAATGCCGGTGGCAGCGCAACGCCTGCGGGCCAGCAGGCGCTGGCGAGGTTAGACCGTCAGATGCTGGCGCTCAACGCCTCACCGGGCGGCGCTGCCGACCTGCTTGCCGCCACGCTGTTTCTCGACCGCGTCGAAACGCCAAATTCAAAGCATTAAGAGGATGTTATGGAAAAAATCACATTGACCGTGCCAGCCAGCCGCACGTTAAGCGGCAGGGCGCTGGCAGGGGTAGTCGGTTCCGGGGATATGGAGGTGCTCTTCACCGCCGAACCGGGCCAGACGTTAACCATTGATATCACCACCTCCGTGGACAACAGCCGGGGGCGCTGGGAGGCGCTGTTCAACCGTCTGCAAACCGTCAGCAGCCTGCCCGCAGGGAAACTGACCATCCACGACTTCGGCGCGACGCCGGGCGTGGCGCGCATTCGTATCGAACAGGTTTTTGAGGGGGCGAGCCATGCGTGATGACAGCAGCTTTATCGAACTGAAAGCGCGCCAGCGCGCGCAGGCCCTGCTCGACGAGGGCAGCTACCGCGAACTGCTGGATCCGTTTGAAGGCATTATTTCTCCGTGGCTTGGGCCACAGGGCATTGTGCCGCAGGCGGACGACGGCATGGTGGTGGCGAAAGGCACCATCAACGGCAAGCCTGCTGTCGTCGTGGCGATTGAAGGCGCGTTCCAGGGCGGCAGCATGGGCGAGGTGTCCGGCGCCAAAATGGCGGCGGCGCTGGAGCTGGCGGCGGAAGATAACCGCAACGGCATTCCGACTCAGGCGGTACTGTGCCTCGAAACCGGCGGCGTGCGTCTGCAGGAGGCGAACCTCGGCCTGGCGGCGATTGCCGATATCCATGCGGCGATTGTGGATCTGCGTCGCTACACGCCGGTTATTGGCATTGTGGCCGGAACCGTGGGCTGCTTCGGCGGGATGTCCATCGCGGCGGCGCTGTGCAGCTACCTGATCGTGACCCGCGAAGCGCGTCTTGGCCTCAACGGCCCGCAGGTTATCGAACAGGAAGCGGGTATTGAGGAGTACGACTCCCGCGACCGTCCGTTTATCTGGAGCATGACCGGCGGTGAAGTGCGCTATCAAAGCGGGCTGGTGGATGCGCTCGTCGGCGACGGTATCAACGCGGTGAAACAGGCGATGAACGACGCGATTGCTAAAGGCGTGCCGGCGAAACATCGCACCGATAACTACGACGATTACCTGAACCGTCTGACGAATTTCGACACCCGCAAACAGGCTGATGCCGAACAGATTAACGCGCTTTTTGCCCGGGAGGTGAAATGATGAGTAACGCAATGAGCCGTGGCGAACGCTGGCTGGACATCCTCGCCCCGAACGCCAAACGTATCGAGGGGCTATGCCCGTCTGTGCAGGCGGCAGACGGCGAGCTAAACGGTGAGGCAGTGCGCTTTGTTGCCGTCGTCCCGGATGCCAACAACCACTTCCCGCGCGCGGCGAAAGGAGAAGTGGGGCTGTTGGAAGGCTGGACCCTGGCGAAAGTGGTCAGTGAAACCGTCGCGGCGGATGCTGACAAACCCGTGAAGCGCCCGATTGTGGCGGTGATCGACGTCCCAAGCCAGGCCTATGGCCGACGCGAAGAGGCGTTTGGTATTCATCAGGCGCTGGCCGGTGCGGCAGCAGCCTATGCGAATGCGCGCCTGGCCGGTCACCCGGTGATTGGGCTTATCGTCGGCAAGGCGATGTCCGGTGCGTTCCTGGCGCACGGCTACCAGGCCAACCGTCTGATCGCCTTTAACGACAAAGGCGTGCTGATCCACGCGATGGGCAAAGAGTCTGCGGCGCGCATCACGCTGCGTACCGTCGAGGCGCTGGAAAAACTGGCGGCGACCATTCCGCCAATGGCCTACGACATCAGCAACTACGCCACGCTGGGGCTGCTCTCTAACCTGCTGGATATCAGCAACCCGGATGCCCCCTCCGATAACGATCTGACGCTGGTGAAATCCACCCTGCAACAGGCCATCAGTGACGCTCGTCAGGACACCACGTTGAAAAACCGTCTGGGTGCTGACAATCGCCGCAGCTCGGCGCTCGTACGCGAACGTATGCGAGCCAGCTGGTAAGTAAAAAGAGACCTGCCAGATGCATCAACCCGTGGGCGCTGTCACGCGCCCACGCGGGAACCTGCATCCTGAAAATAATAATCATCGCGCCAGTGCTAAAACTTTTTTACTACAGGTGATTTATGACTTACGTAATTGTTCATGCTCTTGCACCGATTTTCGTCATCATGCTGCTGGGATTCTGGGCCGGCAAGGCAAAGATGGTCGATAACAAAAATGTTTCCCTGCTTAATATCTTCGTAATGGATTTTGCACTGCCTGCCGCGCTGTTCAGCGCCACCGTGCAAACCCCGTGGACCGGCATCGTTGCCCAGTCGCCCCTGATTCTGGTGTTGACGCTGGCGATGTGGATCACCTATGCGGTCATCTACTTCCTCGCCACCGGCGTCTTTAAGAAATCGCCACAGGATGCGGCCGTGCTGACGCTCACCGTCGCGTTGCCCAACTATGCAGCGCTGGGTCTGCCGATTCTGGGCAGCGTGCTGGGTGAAGGTTCCTCTACGTCGCTCTCCGTCGCGGTCTCCATCGCCTGCGGTTCGGTGCTGATGACCCCGTTCTGCCTGCTCATTCTGGAACGTGAAAAAGCGCGCGCTGAGGGCAATAGCTCCGGCTCAACGCTCTCAATGCTGCCGGTGCTGATGTGGCGTTCCATTAAAAAACCGATCGTGATGGGCCCGCTGCTGGGCGTGATTTTGTCCGCCATCAGCATCAAAATGCCGGAGCTGGTGCTGGCGGCGATCAAACCGCTGGGACTGTCCGCGACCGCTGCGGCGCTGTTCCTGACCGGGGTGATCCTCTCTGCCCGTAAGCTGCAGATTAATACCATGGTCATCACCTCCACGATCGCCAAGCTGCTGATTCAGCCAGCCATCGCCTGGGGTATCGTCTTGATCTTTGGTCTGCACGGCTCCGTGGCGATCACCGCTATCCTGATGATTGCGCTGTCTGCGGGCTTCTTCGGCGTCGTGTTCGGTAACCGCTTTGGCGTGCAGTCGCCGGATGCAGAAGCCGTGCTGCTGTTAAGCTCCGTCCTGTGTATCCTGTCGCTGCCGCTGTTTATCTCGCTAACTTCAGGAATGTAACCATGACCACCCCATTACGCCCGCACGACCTTATCTGGCTTACTTCCCGCGATGCGCTGGAAGGCATCACTGAATCCTGGGTGGAGGCCGCCTGGCATACCGGCCTGCCGGTGGTGGTGCGGCGTGATGTGGATAGCGAAGGCCGGATCCCCGTTGGCGTGCGCGGTTTACGTCGCGACCAGCGGGCGGCCGGATGGGTGAAGCCCGAAAACGTGTTACGCGTGGTTTCACCGGAAGATCTGAGCGTTGCGGCCGAACTGCTGCGCTCGCCCTTTGTGACTCAGCCACCCGTTCAGGTGGCGCTTCAGCTTTCTCAGCAGGCGTGGCCGTGGACATGGGGCATTACCGGCAGTACCGGCTACGCGCTGGCGACCGGTATCCCGGTGATCCATGCCGACAGCGATCTCGATCTGCTTATCCGCGCTCCACTGCCAATCTCACCGGACGCCCTGACGACGTGGCAGTCCCGGCTAAGCCGCGCGCTGTGTCGTGCCGATACGCAGGTGGATACGCCCGAGGGCGGTTTCGCGCTGGCGGAGTGGCTGCGCGACGGCAAAACGCTGCTTAAAACCCGCCGTGGACCGCGCCTGGTGGCGGATCCGTGGCGCAGGGAGGAGTGATGAAAATAGTGTTTACCTTTCCGGGGCAGGGCACGCAGCACGAAGGCATGCTGCAAAACCTGCCGGGAACGGAACTGGCTCAGGCGCGTGAGGTGCTTGGCGCCGAAGTGGATACGCTGGATAGCGCAGACGCGTTAACCCACACCCGCGCGGTTCAGCTTTGCCTGCTAATTGCAGGCGTGGCCTGGGCGCGCGAGCTGGAACGGCGCGGCGTGACGCCGGATATCGTCAGCGGGCTGTCCATCGGCGCTTATCCGGCGGCGGTCATCGCAGGCGCGCTGGACTTCACGGATGCGCTGAAGCTGGTGGCGCTGCGTGGCGATCTGATGGAGCAGGCGTATCCGCACGGCTACGGCCTGACGGCAATTATGGGGCTCACCCTGCCACAGGTGGAAGACCTTATCCAGGGCACCGGGACCTACATTGCCAACCTGAATGCCGAAACGCAGATCGTGATTGCCGGAGCCGATGAAGGGATGGCGGAGGCGGCGTCGCGCGCGCTGGCGAAAGGGGCGAGCAAGGCCAAACGGCTGGCGGTCAGCGTGCCGTCGCACTGCGAACTGCTGACAGCACCCGCGCAAAAGCTGGCAACGGCGTTTGAATCGGTCACGCTTTCACGCCCACGCTGCGCCTACCTGAGTGGCAGCACCGGGCGCGTGCTGTGGCAGCCGGAAAAGATCGCCGACGATCTGGCGATGAACATGGCGCGCACGGTGCGCTGGCAGGAGGCGATGATTTCAGCGAATGAACGCGAAGCCCGGCTGGCGATCGAGATGCCCACCGGCGGCGTACTGACCTGCCTGACGCGTCAGGCACCGTGGGAAGGAGAGACCATTTCGCTGGAGCGCAGCGGGGTGGACGTGGCAGTACATCTGGCTAAGCGACTCCGTGCGTGATGGTTTAGCCCGGTGGCGGCTGCGCCTTACCGGGCCTACAACTGCACGAACGTAGGCCGGGTAAGACGCGACGCGTCGTCACCCGGCACGACCTCAGGCTCCGTCCTGCAAACTGCGGGCATACATCCGCCCTTCGGCGGCCAGCGCCCGCAGGCTTGGATCCTGCTCGCGATTGCGGGCAAAGACGATGGCGATCAGCTGTTGCATCTGGTACGGCTCGGCCAGCTTCAGGAGCTGCACGGAATTCTCATAGACCTTTTTCATTCTGCCCGGCATCAGCGTAAAGCCCACTCCCGCCTGCACCAGACTGAGCATGGAGAAAATGTCATTCACCCGGGTAACAATCTCCGGCTCGAACCCGGCGATATGAAACGCCTCCTGGAAGCCTGCATAGGTGGCGAACCCTTCCGCAAGAGAGACAAATTTCCGATCTTTATAGTCGCGCAAATCGGCCGGGCCGCGGGTATTGAGCGTCGCCGAGGCCGGTGCGGCAAGGAAAATATCGTCGTGGAACAGGGGGAGCACTTCGAGGCTGTTACGGTCGATATCGCTCTCGGAAATGGAGATAAGAATGGCGTCCAGCGAGCCTTCATCCAGCATGTGCAGCAGGGTTTCGTTGGAGCCCATCGTCAGATCCATTTCCAGATCCGGACGACGCAGCTTCATGCCCATGATCAGGCGCGGCACGGTTTCCAGGGTGAGCGAATAGAGCGTGCCCACGCGCAGCCGCCCCTGGCCGATCCCGGCAATTTTGCGCGACGCTTCCAGCCCGCGCTCCATCACCTGCATCACTTCCTGGCAATATTCCAGCAAGGTCCAGGCGGAAGGGAGAGCAATCAGGTTACGCCCCTTGTGGGTAAAGAGCGGACAGCGCACGTTCTCTTCCAGCGTGTGCAGCGCACGGTGAACGCTGACGCCGCTCAGGCCCAGAGTTTCGGCGGTACGCGCGATATTCCCCTTCTCCATAAACGTCATGAAGATGCTGAGCTTGCGGAATGTAATCTCGCTCGTGTTATCGAAACTCATAGCCCTCCCGGTGGATCAGTCAGCCTGTAGCATCGCTTCCAGTTGTTCCTGCGCGTCCAGCCACGCCATCTCACACTCTTCAAGGCTGGATTTGGTCTTCGCCTGGGTTTGCAGGCAGTCCGTCAGTTCGGCTTTACGGCTCTGGTCATACAGACCGCTGTCACCGAGCTTCTCTTCAACAGCGGCAAGCGTGGCGTTGAGCTTTTCCATCTCTTTTTCGAGACGGGTAATCTCTTTACGCAGCGGCTGAGTCTGGGTGCGCAGCTCCGCTTCACGGCGCTTCTGGTCTTTACGTGCCTGCGCGCTGTTGGCGTTGTCTTTCGCCGACTCCTCCGGCTGGTTCTCCTGCTTCTGCACGTCCGTCAGCCACTGCTGGTAGTCTTCCAGATCGCCGTCGAACGGTTCGACTTTGCCATCGTGCACTAAGTAGAGATCGTCCGTGGTGGAGCGGATCAGGTGACGGTCGTGCGAAACCACCACCAGTGCGCCTTCGAACTCAATCAGCGCTTCGGTCAGCGCCTGACGCATATCGAGATCCAGGTGGTTGGTCGGTTCATCGAGCAGCAGCAGGTTCGGGCGCTGCCAGACGATCAGCGCCAGCACCAGACGGGCTTTTTCACCGCCCGAGAAACGCTCGGTGTTTTCGGTGACCTTATCGCCCTGGAAGCCGAAGCCGCCGAGGTAGTCGCGCAGCTTCTGCTCCATCTCCTGCGGCGCCAGACGCGCGAGATGCTGAATCGGGGATTCATCCGCGCGTAAAAATTCCAGCTGATGCTGGGCGAAGTAACCCAGCTTGATGCCCTTCGCCAGGCCGATTTCACCCTTGACCGGGTTAAGCTCGCCCGCCAGCAGTTTGATCAGCGTCGATTTACCGGCACCGTTGCGTCCCAGCAGACCAATACGTGAACCCGGCACCAGGTTGAGCTTGATGGAGTCGAGAATAATGCGGTCGGCATAGCCCGCACTGACTTTTTCCATTTTCAGCAGCGGATTTGGCAGGCTTTCCGGAGCGCGGAAGCTGAAGTGGAACGGGTTGTCGACGTGCGCCGGGGCGATCATCTCCATGCGCTCCAGCATCTTGATGCGGCTCTGGGCCTGCTTTGCTTTTGACGCTTTGGCCTTGAAGCGATCCACAAAGCTCTGCAGGTGCGCCACGCGCTGCTGCTGGCTTTCGTACATGGACTGCTGCTGGGCAAGACGCGTCGCGCGCTGGCGCTCGAAGGAGCTGTAGTTGCCGGTGTACTCGAACATCGTTTGCTGTTCGATATGAATGATTTTATCCACCACCGGGTCGAGGAAGTCTCGGTCGTGGGAGATCAGAATCAGAGTGCCCTGATAGCTCTTGAGCCACTTCTCCAGCCAAATAACCGCATCGAGATCGAGGTGGTTAGTCGGTTCATCGAGCAGCAGCAGGTCAGAGCGGCAGATCAGCGCCTGCGCCAGGTTGAGGCGCATGCGCCAGCCACCGGAGAAGTCGCTGACCGGGCGTTCCAGCTGTTCATTGCTGAAGCCCAGGCCGTGAAGCAGGCTGGAGGCGCGGGAGCGAATGGTCCACGCGTCGATGGCGTCCAGCTTGCCGTGAACGGTGGCAATGGCGTGGCCGTCGTTGCGCTCGTTAGCGGCGTTAAGTTCCGCCTCGAGCTTGCGGTATTCCCGGTCGCCGTCGATAACATAGTCGAGTGCCGGTTCGCTCAGGGCTGGCGTCTCCTGGTTCACCCAGGCGAGCTGCCAGTTCCCCGGGAAGGTGAAGTTACCGCCATCCGCGCTAATCTCGTTTTTCAGCAACGCCAGCAGCGTGGATTTACCACAGCCGTTTTTGCCGACCAGACCCACTTTTTGGCCTGGGTTGATGGTAGCAGTGGCGTTATCCAGCAGGACGCGCACGCCGCGACGAATTTGTAACGAGGAGAAAACAATCATAGAAGCGCCGTATGTTCCGACTATGTTAATTTGTCATTATGATAATGTAAGGTGTGGGCCATTTTCCGCACCGGGCCGCCATGGTAGCCCAAAACAACAACGATACACAAAAACAGAAACAAGACCGGGAGGGGAATGATGTCTCAGACAGCAAAAGTGCTGCTGCTGTATGCCCATCCGGAATCTCAGGACTCGGTGGCAAACCGGGTGCTGCTTAAGCCGGCCACACAGCTCAGTAACGTGACGGTGCACGATCTCTACGCGCACTATCCTGATTTCTTTATTGATATTCCTTACGAGCAGGAACTGCTGCGTCAGCATGACGTGATTGTGTTCCAGCATCCGCTTTATACCTACAGCTGTCCGGCGCTGCTCAAAGAGTGGCTGGACCGCGTGCTGAGCCGGGGCTTCTCCAGTGGGGTGGGGGGCAACCAGCTGGCGGGAAAGTACTGGCGTAGCGTGATTACGACCGGTGAACCCGAAAGCGCTTACCGCCACGACGGGCTGAACCGCTATCCGATGAGCGACATTCTGCGGCCTTTCGAACTGACGGCGGCAATGTGCCGTATGCACTGGATGAGCCCGATTATTGTCTACTGGGCCCGACGTCAGGATCCGAAAGAACTGGCCAGCCACGCCAGAGCCTATGGTGAATGGCTGGCGTCACCGATTCCGGCAGGAGGTCGTTAATGGAAGGATCGAATTTGCTCCTCGCCGGGGTGCTGTTTTTATTTGCGGCCGTCGTCGCGGTGCCGCTTGCTGCGCGTATTGGTATCGGTGCGGTACTGGGGTATCTGCTGGCGGGGATCGCGATTGGCCCCTGGGGACTGGGATTCATCAGCGATGTAGATGAAATTCTTCACTTCTCCGAACTGGGCGTGGTGTTCCTGATGTTCATCATCGGCCTTGAGCTCAACCCTTCTAAATTGTGGCAGCTCCGACGCTCCATCTTTGGCGTGGGTGCCGCGCAGGTGGTGTTCAGCGCCGCGATTCTGGGTGGCCTGTTAATGCTGACGAATTTCTCCTGGCAGGCGGCGGTGATCGGCGGGATAGGCCTTGCGATGTCGTCGACGGCGATGGCCCTACAACTGATGCGCGACAAGGGGATGAACCGCAACGAAGCCGGTCAACTGGGTTTTTCGGTGCTGCTGTTCCAGGATTTGGCGGTCATCCCGGCGCTGGCGCTGGTGCCGCTGCTGGCGGGCTCCGGCGACGACCACTTCGACTGGACGAAAATCGCGATGAAGGTGCTGGCCTTCGCGGGGATGCTGATTGGCGGACGTTTCCTGTTACGTCCGGTGTTCCGTTTTATTGCCGCGTCGGGCGTGCGCGAGGTGTTTACCGCCGCGACGCTGCTGCTGGTGCTGGGGTCAGCATTGTTTATGGACGCGCTGGGGCTGTCGATGGCGCTCGGGACCTTTATCGCCGGGGTGCTGCTGGCGGAAAGTGAATACCGGCACGAGCTGGAAATTGCCATCGATCCCTTTAAAGGGCTGCTGTTAGGCCTGTTCTTTATTTCGGTGGGGATGGCGCTCAACCTTGGCGTGCTCTATACCCATCTGCTGTGGGTTGTGGTGAGCGTGGCCATCCTGGTGGCGGTGAAAACGCTGGTGCTGTACGTCATGGCGCGCATTTACGGCTTGCGCAGTTCGGAACGCATGCAGTTTGCCAGCGTGTTGAGCCAGGGAGGCGAGTTCGCGTTTGTGCTGTTCTCTACCGCCTCCTCCCAGAAGCTGTTTAAAGACGACCAGATGGCGCTTTTGCTGGTGACGGTCACGCTGTCAATGATGACTACGCCGCTGTTGATGAAGCTGGTGGATAAACTGCTGTCGCGCCGCCTGAATCCGACAGACGATGAAGACGAAGCGCCGTGGGTGGAGGATGATAAGCCCCAGGTGATCGTGGTGGGCTTTGGCCGCTTTGGACAGGTGATCGGGCGTTTGCTGATGGCGAACAAAATGCGCATTACGGTGCTGGAGCGGGATATCAGCGCGGTCAACCTGATGCGCAAATACGGCTACAAGGTTTACTACGGCGATGCGACTCAGCTCGAGCTACTGCGCTCGGCGGGGGCAGAGGCGGCAGAGTCCATCGTCATTACCTGTAACGACCCGGAAGACACGATGAAGCTGGTGGATCTCTGCCAGCAGCATTTCCCGCATCTGCATATTCTGGCGCGTGCGCGGGGACGTGTTGAAGCTCACGAATTATTGCAGGCGGGTGTGAAACACTTCTCCCGTGAGACGTTCTCCAGTGCGCTGGAGCTGGGGCGCAAGGCGCTGATCTCGCTTGGCATGCATCCGCATCAGGCGCAGCGTGCTCAGATGCACTTCCGCCGGCTGGATATGCGGATGCTGCGCGAGCTGATGCCGGTACATACCGATACGGCGCAGATCTCCCGCGTGCGGGAAGCGCGTCGCGAGCTGGAGGAGATCTTCCAGCGCGAGATGCAGCAGGAACGACGCCAGCTCGATGGCTGGGATGAATTTGAATAAAGGGTAACGAAAGATGGCTGTACGTAAACGCTTTATCGCGGGTGCAAAATGCCCGACCTGCCAGGCGCAAGATACCCTGGCGATGTGGCGGGAAAATAATATTGATGTTGTTGAGTGTGTTAAGTGCGGTCACCAGATGCGTGAGGCCGACAAAGAGGCCCGCGATCACGTTCGCAAAGAAGAGCAAGTTATCGGGATTTTTCATCCGGACTAGCGATATGCCCTGAGTTTTTTTAAGCTAAAGGGTACACAGGTGCAGATTTCCGCTACAATCTGCGCCAGCAATTTTCCCACGCTCAGGAGATATCATGAAAGTAGCAAAAGACCTGGTGGTCAGCCTGGCCTATCAGGTACGTACAGAAGACGGTGTGTTGGTTGATGAGTCTCCGGTGAGTGCGCCGCTTGACTACCTGCATGGTCACGGTTCCCTGATTTCCGGCCTGGAAAACGCGCTGGAAGGTCATGAAGTTGGCGACAAATTTGACGTTGCTGTAGGCGCGAACGACGCTTACGGTCAGTATGATGACAACCTGGTTCAGCGCGTTCCTAAAGACGTGTTCATGGGCGTTGACGAACTGCAGGTTGGCATGCGCTTCCTGGCAGAAACCGACCAGGGCCCGGTTCCAGTTGAAATCACCGAAGTGGAAGATGACCACGTCGTGGTTGACGGCAACCACATGCTGGCTGGCCAGAACCTGAAGTTCAACGTAGAAGTTGTTGCGATCCGTGAAGCGACCGAAGAAGAGCTGGCTCATGGCCACGTTCACGGTGCGCACGGTCACGACCATGACCACGATCACGGCCACGATGGCTGCTGCGGTGGTCACGGCCACGACCATGGTCATGACCACGGCCACGGTAAAGGTGGTTGCGGTAACGGCGGTTGCGGCTGCCACTAATTCCGTCATGCGGAAAATAAAAAAGCGGGATAATCCCGCTTTTTTTACGCCTCAATAATGAGGAGGTGGCGTCTCTTCCGACTGAGAGGCAATGTTCGACGGCTGCGTAGCCTTCAGCTTTTCCGTCAGCAGGCGCATATGATCCCGCAGTTTCGCCATTTCGAGCTCATGTGCGGTCACGGTCTGGTTTAGCTCTTCGATGGTGATGTCCTGAAAAGCCAGGCGGCTTTCCAGCTCAGCCATTCTCGCTTCTATCGTTGTATCCTTCATCATTCACCTCGTTTATTTCAGATTCGCCATAATGGCCCAGCGGCGGCGCAGTTTAACTGAGTTTATCCTTAAGTACAGTTCGCATCCCTCTGGCAAGAAACTTATTTAAACAAAAATAGTCTGAAAAGTGGCGAGAATTGGACGTGTCTGTCTGTAGATTTCTTCTGCAACGTTTTATAGTACGTCACTCATTTACGTTTAACGCTGGGGTGAGAGTCCCCAGGCCCTGGAGATATGGATGAAATCACTGTTTAAAGTAACGCTGCTGGCGACGACGATGGCTGTTGCGCTGAACGCGCCGCTGTCATTCGCTGCTGATACTGCTGCGAAGCCTGCTGCCACTGCAGACAGCAAAGCGGCGTTCAAAAATGACGACCAGAAATCCGCCTACGCACTGGGCGCATCTCTGGGTCGTTACATGGAAAACTCTCTGAAAGAACAAGAGAAACTGGGCATCAAACTGGATAAAGCTCAGCTGATCGCGGGCGTTCAGGACGCATTTGCCGATAAGAGCAAGCTGTCTGACCAGGAAATTGAACAGACTCTGCAGGCGTTCGAAGCGCGTGTGAAGGGCGCTGCGCAGACCAAGATGGACGCGGACGCTAAAGACAACGAAGCGAAAGGCAAAGCCTACCGCGATGCCTTTGCTAAAGAGAAGGGTGTGAAAACCTCTTCGACTGGCCTGGTATACAAAGTTGAGAAAGAAGGCACCGGCGATGCGCCTAAAGACAGCGATACGGTTGTCGTGAACTACAAAGGTACGCTGATCGACGGTAAAGAGTTTGATAACTCTTACACCCGTGGTGAGCCACTCTCCTTCCGTCTGGATGGTGTGATCCCGGGCTGGACTGAAGGCCTGAAAAACATCAAGAAAGGCGGCAAGATCAAGATGGTTATTCCACCGGATCTGGCCTATGGCAAAACCGGCGTTCCGGGTATCCCTGCCAACTCTACCCTGGTCTTTGACGTAGAGCTGCTGGACATCAAACCGGCACCGAAAGCGGATGCCAAGGCAGACGCACCGGCTGACGATAAAGCCGCTGCCGCTAAGAAGTAATGCTGAAAAAAACCCGCCGCCTTTAAGGCGGCGGTTTTTTATTGTGGGGCAGGTATAATTAACACTGGAAAGCGTTAGGCACGCTGTATTAATTTAGTTGTCCGTGTAGATAATGAGCCTGCCCTGAAAACCTAACGACAGGCTCCTGAAAAGGAGTGTTTTTTTCATGTCCAGGTCGCTTTTAACCAACGAAACCAGTGAACTTGATTTACTGGATCAACGTCCTTTCGATCAGACCGACTTCGATATTCTGAAATCCTATGAAGCGGTAGTGGACGGGTTAGCGATGCTCATTGGCTCCCACTGCGAAATCGTATTGCACTCCCTGCAAGATCTGAAGTGTTCTGCCATTCGCATTGCGAATGGTGAGCATACTGGCCGTAAAATTGGTTCGCCAATTACCGACCTTGCATTGCGTATGTTGCATGACATGACCGGCGCGGACAGCAGCGTCTCCAAATGCTATTTCACCCGCGCCAAAAGCGGCGTGCTGATGAAATCTGAAACCATCGCGATTCGAAACCGCGAGCATCGCGTGATTGGGCTGCTGTGCATCAACATGAACCTTGATGTGCCTTTCTCGCAGATCATGAGCACCTTTGTTCCACCCGAAACGCCGGATGTTGGCTCTTCTGTTAACTTTGCCTCTTCCGTCGAAGATCTTGTGACGCAGACGCTGGAGTTCACTATTGAAGAGGTGAATGCCGACCGCAACGTCTCGAACAACGCCAAGAATCGTCAGATCGTGCTCAATCTCTATGAAAAAGGGATTTTTGATATTAAAGACGCCATCAACCAGGTGGCCGATCGTCTGAACATCTCCAAGCACACGGTCTATCTCTATATTCGCCAGTTCAAAAGCGGTGATTTCCTGGGACAAGACAAGTAATGCGTTTTGCGTTAATGGTGACAGGCCCGGCATACGGGACTCAGCAGGCCAGCAGCGCGCTGCAGTTTGCGCATGCGCTGCTGGCAGCCGGACATGAGCTGGCGAGCGTCTTCTTCTATCGGGAAGGGGTGTATAACGCGAACCAGTTTACGTCACCGGCGAGCGATGAGTTTGACGTGGTGCGCGGCTGGCAGGCACTAAACGAAAAGCAGGGCGTAGAACTACATATCTGCGTCGCGGCGGCACTGCGCCGCGGCGTGACAGATGCAACCGAAGCCGCGCGTCTTGGTTTATCGGGTTCTAACCTGCAGCCCGGTTTTTCGTTAAGTGGCCTGGGTGCGCTGGCACAGGCGGCGTTAACCTGCGACAGAGTGGTGCAATTCTGATGAAGCGCGTGGCATTTGTGTTTACGTCTGCGCCGCACGGCAGCGCTTCCGGCCGCGAAGGGCTGGATGCGTTACTTGCGACGTCCGCGCTGACCGAAGATATCGGCGTCTTCTTTTTGGGGGACGGGGTGTTTCAGCTTCTGGCGGATCAGCAGCCACAGGTCATTCTGGCGCGGGATTACATCGCGACCTTCAAAGTGCTGCCGCTGTACGACATTGAAACCCTATATGTCTGCGCCGATTCGCTGGCCGCTCGCGGTTTGGATGATAAGACGCCTTTCGTGCTGGATGTGACCGTCGTGTCTTCTGCGGCATTGCGCGAACACCTTTCCCACTACGATATCGTTCTGACTTTCTGAGGCCGCCATGCTCCATACTCTGAGCCATTCACCATGGCAATGTGACATCGACGCGTTACTGAGTATGCTGCGCGACGGTGATGATCTGCTGCTGATTCAGGACGGCGTGCTTGCCGCACTTGAAGGCAGTCGTTTCGTTGAAATTCTCACGAATGCCCCCATAACAGTCTCTGCGCTGAAAGACGATCTGGATGCGCGGGGTCTTTCTGGTCAAATTTCAGCCAAAATTGACGTGGTTGGCTATACTGATTTCGTCAATCTTACTGTGACGCACGCCAGTCAAATGAACTGGTGATTTGAGATCGCTGTATATTTCTTGACACCTTTTCGACGTAGCCCTAAAATTTCGCGTCCTCATATTGTATGAGGTCGTTTTATTACGTGTTTACGAAGCAAAAGCTAAAACCAGGAGCTATTTAATGGCAACAGTTAACCAGCTGGTACGCAAACCACGTGCACGCAAAGTTGCGAAAAGCAACGTGCCTGCGCTGGAAGCCTGCCCGCAGAAACGTGGTGTATGTACTCGTGTATATACCACCACTCCTAAAAAACCAAACTCCGCACTGCGTAAAGTATGCCGTGTGCGTTTGACTAACGGTTTCGAAGTGACTTCCTACATCGGTGGTGAAGGTCACAACCTGCAGGAGCACTCCGTGATCCTGATCCGTGGCGGTCGTGTTAAAGACCTTCCGGGTGTTCGTTACCACACCGTTCGTGGTGCGCTGGACTGCTCAGGTGTTAAAGACCGTAAGCAGGCTCGCTCCAAGTACGGCGTGAAGCGTCCTAAGGCTTAATGGTTCTCCGTTAAGTAAGGCCAAACTGATTTATCTTAATGTCACACTAAACTCTTTGAGTTTTGGACAATCCTGAATTAACAACGGAGTATTCCCATGCCACGTCGTCGCGTCATTGGTCAGCGTAAAATCCTTCCAGATCCGAAATTCGGATCAGAACTGCTGGCAAAATTTGTCAATATCCTGATGGTAGATGGTAAAAAATCTACTGCAGAAGCAATCGTATACAGCGCGCTTGAGACCCTGGCTCAGCGTTCTGGTAAAAATGAACTGGAAGCTTTCGAAGTCGCTCTCGACAACGTTCGCCCAACTGTAGAAGTTAAGTCCCGCCGCGTTGGTGGTTCTACTTATCAGGTTCCAGTTGAAGTTCGTCCGGTTCGTCGTAATGCCCTGGCAATGCGTTGGATCGTTGAAGCTGCTCGTAAACGCGGTGATAAATCCATGGCTCTGCGTCTGGCGAACGAACTTTCTGATGCTGCAGACAACAAAGGTACTGCAGTTAAGAAACGTGAAGACGTTCACCGTATGGCAGAAGCCAACAAGGCGTTCGCACACTACCGTTGGTAATCCCTTCGGAGTCTTAGTCACCAGGCGGGCGCTTCAGAGAAGCCGCCCGCTCTGGGTAACTTAACTGAACGCCTAAAGATATAAACGAGGAATCAAATGGCTCGTACAACACCCATCGCACGCTACCGTAACATCGGTATCAGTGCGCACATCGACGCCGGTAAAACCACTACTACCGAACGTATTCTGTTCTACACCGGTGTAAACCACAAAATCGGTGAAGTTCATGACGGCGCAGCCACCATGGACTGGATGGAACAGGAGCAGGAGCGTGGTATCACTATCACCTCCGCAGCGACTACTGCATTCTGGTCAGGTATGGCTAAGCAGTATGAACCGCATCGCGTAAACATCATCGACACCCCAGGGCACGTTGACTTCACCATCGAAGTAGAACGTTCCATGCGTGTTCTTGACGGCGCGGTAATGGTTTATTGCGCAGTTGGTGGTGTTCAGCCACAGTCTGAAACCGTATGGCGTCAGGCGAACAAATATAAAGTTCCACGCATCGCGTTCGTTAACAAAATGGACCGTATGGGTGCTAACTTCCTGAAAGTTGTTGGTCAGATCAAAACCCGTCTGGGCGCGAACCCTGTTCCGCTGCAGCTGGCAATTGGTGCTGAAGAAGGCTTCACCGGCGTTATCGACCTGGTGAAAATGAAAGCCATCAACTGGAACGATGCAGACCAGGGCGTTACCTTCGAATACGAAGATATCCCAGCTGCAATGCAGGACCTGGCTGACGAATGGCACCAGAACCTGATCGAATCCGCTGCTGAAGCTTCTGAAGAGCTGATGGAGAAATACCTGGGTGGTGAAGAACTGACTGAAGAAGAGATCAAAAAAGCTCTGCGTCAGCGCGTTCTGAACAACGAAATCATCCTGGTAACCTGTGGTTCTGCGTTCAAGAACAAAGGTGTTCAGGCGATGCTGGATGCGGTAGTTGACTACCTGCCATCCCCAGTTGACGTTCCTGCGATCAACGGCATCCTGGACGACGGTAAAGATACCCCGGCTGAGCGTCACGCAAGCGACGAAGAGCCATTCTCTGCACTGGCGTTCAAAATTGCTACCGACCCATTCGTGGGTAACCTGACCTTCTTCCGCGTTTACTCTGGTGTGGTTAACTCCGGTGACACCATCCTGAACTCCGTGAAAGCGGCGCGTGAGCGTTTTGGCCGTATCGTACAGATGCACGCTAACAAACGTGAAGAGATCAAAGAAGTTCGTGCGGGCGACATCGCTGCAGCTATCGGTCTGAAAGACGTGACCACTGGTGACACCCTGTGTGACCCGGATCACCCGATCATTCTGGAGCGTATGGAATTCCCAGAGCCGGTAATCTCCATCGCAGTTGAACCAAAAACCAAAGCTGACCAGGAAAAAATGGGTCTGGCTCTGGGCCGTCTGGCGAAAGAAGACCCATCATTCCGCGTATGGACTGATGAAGAATCTAACCAGACCATCATCGCTGGTATGGGTGAACTGCACCTGGACATCATCGTTGACCGTATGAAGCGTGAATTCAACGTTGAAGCGAACGTGGGTAAACCTCAGGTTGCTTACCGCGAAGCGATTCGCGCGAAAGTTACCGACATTGAAGGTAAACACGCTAAGCAGTCTGGTGGTCGCGGTCAGTACGGTCACGTTGTGATCGACATGTACCCACTGGAGCCGGGCTCTAACCCGAAAGGTTACGAGTTCATCAACGACATCAAAGGTGGTGTAATTCCTGGCGAATACATCCCAGCCGTTGATAAAGGCATCCAGGAACAGCTGAAAGCGGGCCCTCTGGCTGGCTATCCGGTTGTTGACATGGGTGTTCGTCTGCACTTCGGTTCTTACCACGACGTTGACTCCTCTGAACTGGCGTTTAAACTGGCTGCGTCTATTGCCTTTAAAGAAGGCTTTAAGAAAGCAAAACCAGTTCTGCTTGAGCCAATCATGAAGGTTGAAGTAGAAACTCCTGAAGAGAACACCGGTGACGTTATCGGTGACTTGAGCCGTCGTCGCGGTATGCTGCGTGGTCAGGAATCCGAAGTAACTGGCGTTAAGATCCACGCTGAAGTTCCGCTGTCTGAAATGTTCGGATATGCAACTCAGCTGCGTTCTCTGACCAAAGGTCGTGCATCATACACCATGGAATTCCTGAAGTATGATGATGCGCCTAACAACGTTGCTCAGGCCGTTATTGAAGCCCGTGGTAAGTAATCCACAGGATTAAAACCTAAGTCCCGTGCTCTCTCCACAGGGGAGAGCACTATAGTAAGGAATATAGCCGTGTCTAAAGAAAAATTTGAACGTACAAAACCGCACGTCAACGTTGGTACTATCGGCCACGTTGACCATGGTAAAACTACCCTGACTGCTGCAATCACTACCGTTCTGGCTAAAACCTACGGTGGTTCTGCTCGTGCATTCGACCAGATCGATAACGCACCAGAAGAAAAAGCTCGTGGTATCACCATCAACACCTCTCACGTTGAGTACGACACCCCGACTCGCCACTACGCACACGTAGACTGCCCAGGCCACGCCGACTATGTTAAAAACATGATCACCGGTGCTGCGCAGATGGACGGCGCGATCCTGGTTGTTGCTGCGACTGACGGCCCAATGCCTCAGACTCGTGAGCACATCCTGCTGGGTCGTCAGGTAGGCGTTCCTTTCATCATCGTGTTCCTGAACAAGTGCGACATGGTTGATGACGAAGAGCTGCTGGAACTGGTAGAGATGGAAGTTCGTGAACTGCTGTCTCAGTACGATTTCCCAGGCGACGATACCCCAATCGTTCGTGGTTCTGCTCTGAAAGCGCTGGAAGGCGAAGCTGAGTGGGAAGCGAAAATCATCGAACTGGCTGGCTTCCTGGATTCTTACATCCCAGAACCAGAGCGTGCGATTGACAAGCCATTCCTGCTGCCAATCGAAGACGTATTCTCCATCTCCGGTCGTGGTACCGTTGTTACCGGTCGTGTAGAGCGCGGTATCATCAAAGTTGGTGAAGAAGTTGAAATCGTTGGTATCAAAGAGACTGCGAAGTCTACCTGTACTGGCGTTGAAATGTTCCGCAAACTGCTGGACGAAGGCCGTGCTGGTGAGAACGTTGGTGTTCTGCTGCGTGGTATCAAACGTGAAGAAATCGAACGTGGTCAGGTTCTGGCTAAGCCAGGCTCAATCAAGCCACACACCAAGTTCGAATCTGAAGTGTACATCCTGTCCAAAGACGAAGGCGGCCGTCATACTCCGTTCTTCAAAGGCTACCGTCCACAGTTCTACTTCCGTACTACTGACGTGACCGGTACCATCGAACTGCCAGAAGGCGTTGAGATGGTAATGCCAGGCGACAACATCAAGATGGTTGTGACTCTGATCCACCCAATCGCGATGGACGACGGTCTGCGTTTCGCAATCCGTGAAGGCGGCCGTACCGTTGGCGCGGGCGTTGTTGCTAAAGTTCTGGGCTAATTAATTATCCCCGAATAAAAAAAGGACGCTTCGGCGTCCTTTTTTGTTTTCTGCCGCTCAGGCGTTGTCACAAAATTTCGCATTTTTTGCCTGCTCCCGCCCCGCATTCTGGCGTTTGTGCTATTGTAATCATAACCATTCTCACTTACACTTTGCGCATAATTTGAACGGGAGTTTCTATGTACGTTTGTTTATGTAATGGTGTAAGCGACAAAAAAATACGTCAGGCCGTTCGCCAGTCTCAGCCCCAGTCATTCCAGCAGCTTCGCAAATTTGTTCCGGTGGGAAATCAATGCGGTAAATGTGTACGTGCTGCGCGAGAGATCATGCAGGACGAACTGATGCAGATCCCGGAATACAAAGAGATCGCGTAAGCGCCCATCTTTTTTTTGACATCCCTGTAGCCCGATCTACGCTTCAATGAGTGGAAGCGGAGGGACTATATAATGAAAGGTGATGTTAAAATCATAAGTTATCTCAATAAATTATTGGGAAATGAGCTTGTCGCAATCAACCAGTATTTTCTTCACGCGAGAATGTTCAAAAACTGGGGACTCAAACGTTTAAACGACGTTGAGTACCATGAATCTATAGATGAGATGAAACACGCTGATAAATATATCGAGCGTATTTTATTCCTTGAAGGCATTCCAAACCTGCAGGATCTCGGCAAACTGGGTATCGGAGAAGATGTCGAAGAGATGCTGCGTTCCGACCTCAGGCTGGAACTTGAAGGCGCTAAAGATCTCCGTGAAGCCATTGCCTATGCTGACAGCGTACATGACTACGTCAGCCGCGATATGATGATCCAGATCCTGGCCGATGAAGAAGGGCATATTGACTGGCTGGAAACAGAGCTGGATCTCATTGCTAAAATTGGCCTGCAAAACTATCTTCAGTCACAGATTAAAGTGGAAGAATAAGCAACGTCTTCCAGCCTACGCATAAACCCGCTGCTGCCAGAAATGGCCCAAAAGGCAGCGGGTTTTTTATTGCCTTCTTATCAGGGCGAATGAACGAAAAGACAAGAATGCAAAGAAGCGCCATCAGCGCCGCGAGTAACGCCAGCATTGGCAGTACGCACCAGCCGTGCCATGCACCCAGCGCCGCCAGGTATTTCACATCGCCATATCCCATACCTTCACGCCGGCAGATAAACCAGTAGCCCCAGTAAATAACGGCAAAGCCAATATATCCAGCCATCGCACCCGCCACCGCGCTCGGCAGAAAATCAGGTTGGATACAGAGCTGGAAGAGCAGCCCAGCCCATAGCAGTGGGCAGAGAAATTTATCGGGAAGCAGACCGTAGCGAATATCGGCATGTACCAGTAAGGCAGTCAGTGAAAGATAGATCAACAGAAAGGGGAGGGTGGTAAGCATGTAAAAGGCCTCAAACGGGTTTGAGCGCATAGTCGTTATAATCGGCCTGTCCGGCAATGCACAAAAAACGGAGATGCGTAGCGGCTCGAAACAAAGCATCGCCGCAGAATACATTGCATAAAACGTTGCGCGCTCTTACGCACCCTGCGACATTGGCGCTTAATTTCTAAACGGCACTTGCGTCTTGCCCAGATTTACGTATAATGCGCGGGCTTGTCGTAATTGACGGCGGGTTCAATCAGAACCAGAGTAGCTCATTTTGTTACTCAACAATGCTCCCAATTGGGGAGCTACGTAAGAACGGTTACACTCTCCCATCAATCGTAATGGGTTTGAGGAGTAATCATTTTCGTTTATAAAATAATTGGAGCTCTGGTCTCATGCAGAACCAAAGAATCCGTATCCGCCTTAAAGCGTTTGATCATCGTCTGATCGATCAATCAACCGCGGAAATCGTCGAGACTGCTAAGCGCACTGGTGCGCAAGTCCGTGGTCCGATCCCGCTGCCGACCCGCAAAGAGCGCTTCACCGTTCTGATCTCTCCGCACGTTAACAAAGACGCGCGCGATCAGTACGAAATCCGCACTCACAAGCGTCTGGTTGACATCGTTGAGCCAACTGAGAAAACCGTTGATGCTCTGATGCGTCTGGATCTGGCTGCCGGTGTAGACGTGCAGATCAGCCTGGGTTAATCAGGTCATCGAGCGATTGAGAGGTTGAAACAATGATTGGTTTAGTCGGTAAAAAAGTGGGTATGACCCGCATCTTCACTGAAGATGGCGTTTCTATCCCAGTAACCGTAATCGAAGTTGAAGCAAACCGCGTTACTCAGGTTAAAGATCTGGCTAACGATGGCTACCGCGCTATTCAGGTTACCACTGGTGCTAAAAAAGCTAACCGTGTAACCAAACCAGAAGCGGGTCACTTCGCTAAAGCTGGCGTAGAAGCTGGCCGTGGTCTGTGGGAATTCCGTCTTGCTGAAGGCGAAGAGTTCACCGTAGGTCAGGACATTAGCGTTGAGCTGTTTGCTGACGTTAAAAAAGTTGACGTAACCGGTACCTCTAAAGGTAAAGGTTTTGCTGGTACCGTTAAGCGCTGGAACTTCCGTACCCAGGACGCTACCCACGGTAACTCCTTGTCTCACCGCGTTCCGGGTTCTATCGGTCAGAACCAGACTCCGGGCAAAGTGTTCAAAGGCAAGAAAATGGCAGGTCAGCTGGGCAACGAACGTGTAACCGTTCAGAGCCTGGACGTAGTACGTGTTGACGCTGAGCGCAACCTGCTGCTGGTTAAAGGTGCGGTCCCGGGTGCAACCGGTAGCGACCTGATCGTTAAACCAGCTGTGAAGGCGTAAGGGGATAGCAATGGAATTAGTATTGAAAGACGCGCAGAGCGCGCTGACTGTTTCCGAAACTACCTTCGGTCGTGATTTCAACGAAGCGCTGGTTCACCAGGTTGTTGTTGCTTATGCAGCTGGTGCTCGTCAGGGTACTCGTGCTCAGAAGACTCGTGCTGAAGTAACTGGTTCTGGCAAAAAGCCATGGCGCCAGAAAGGTACCGGCCGTGCGCGTTCAGGTTCTATCAAGAGCCCGATCTGGCGTTCAGGTGGCGTGACCTTCGCTGCGCGTCCACAGGACCACAGTCAAAAAGTTAACAAAAAGATGTACCGCGGCGCGCTGAAAAGCATCCTGTCCGAACTGGTACGTCAGGATCGTCTGATCGTTGTCGAGAAGTTCTCTGTTGAAGCGCCTAAAACTAAGCTGCTGGCACAGAAACTGAAAGACATGGCTCTGGAAGATGTGCTGATCATCACCGGTGAGCTGGACGAGAACCTGTTCCTGGCCGCACGTAACCTGCACAAGGTTGACGTACGCGATGCGACTGGTATCGACCCGGTTAGCCTGATCGCCTTCGACAAAGTCGTAATGACTGCTGATGCTGTTAAGCAAGTTGAGGAGATGCTGGCATGATTCGTGAAGAACGTCTGCTGAAGGTGCTTCGCGCACCGCACGTTTCTGAAAAAGCGTCTACTGCGATGGAAAAAACAAACACCATCGTTCTCAAAGTTGCTAAAGACGCGACCAAAGCAGAGATCAAAGCTGCTGTGCAGAAACTGTTTGAAGTCGAAGTCGAAGTCGTTAACACCCTGGTAGTTAAAGGGAAAGTTAAACGTCACGGACAGCGTATCGGTCGTCGTAGCGACTGGAAAAAAGCTTACGTCACCCTGAAAGAAGGCCAGAATCTGGACTTCGTTGGCGGCGCTGAGTAAGTCGGAGGAGTAATACAATGGCAGTTGTTAAATGTAAACCGACATCTCCGGGTCGTCGCCACGTAGTTAAAGTGGTTAACCCTGAGCTGCACAAGGGCAAACCTTTTGCTCCGTTGCTGGAAAAAAACAGCAAATCCGGTGGTCGTAACAACAATGGCCGTATCACCACTCGTCACATCGGTGGTGGCCACAAGCAGGCTTATCGTATTGTTGACTTCAAACGCAACAAAGACGGTATCCCAGCAGTTGTTGAACGTCTTGAGTACGATCCGAACCGTTCCGCGAACATCGCGCTGGTTCTGTACAAAGATGGCGAACGCCGTTACATCCTGGCCCCTAAAGGCCTGAAAGCTGGCGACCAGATTCAGTCTGGCGTTGATGCTGCAATCAAAGCAGGCAACACCCTGCCGATGCGCAATATCCCGGTTGGTTCTACCGTTCATAACGTAGAAATGAAACCAGGTAAAGGCGGTCAGCTGGCGCGTTCCGCGGGTACTTACGTTCAGATCGTTGCGCGTGATGGTGCTTATGTCACCCTGCGTCTGCGTTCTGGTGAAATGCGTAAAGTCGAAGCAGACTGCCGCGCTACTCTGGGCGAAGTTGGCAATGCTGAGCATATGCTGCGCGTTCTGGGTAAAGCAGGTGCTGCACGCTGGCGTGGTGTTCGTCCTACCGTTCGCGGTACTGCGATGAACCCAGTCGACCACCCACATGGTGGTGGTGAAGGTCGTAACTTTGGTAAGCACCCGGTATCTCCGTGGGGCGTTCAGACCAAAGGTAAGAAGACCCGCAGCAACAAGCGTACTGATAAATTTATCGTACGTCGCCGTAGCAAATAATTTTAGAGGATAAGCCATGCCACGTTCTCTCAAGAAAGGTCCTTTTATTGACCTGCACTTGCTGAAGAAGGTAGAGAAAGCGGTGGAAAGCGGAGACAAGAAGCCCCTGCGCACTTGGTCCCGTCGTTCAACGATCTTTCCTAACATGATCGGTTTGACCATCGCTGTCCATAATGGTCGTCAGCACGTTCCAGTCTTTGTTACCGACGAAATGGTTGGTCACAAACTGGGTGAATTCGCACCGACTCGTACTTATCGCGGCCACGCTGCTGATAAAAAAGCGAAGAAGAAATAAGGTAGGAGGAAGAGATGGAAACTTTAGCTCAACATCGCCATGCTCGTTCTTCTGCACAGAAGGTTCGCCTTGTTGCTGACCTGATTCGCGGTAAGAAAGTGTCGCAGGCCCTGGACATCCTGACCTATACCAACAAGAAAGCTGCGGTATTGGTCAAGAAAGTACTGGAATCTGCCATTGCTAACGCTGAACACAACGATGGCGCTGACATCGACGATCTGAAAGTCGCGAAAATTTTCGTAGATGAAGGCCCAAGCATGAAGCGCATTATGCCGCGTGCGAAAGGTCGTGCAGATCGCATCCTGAAGCGCACCAGCCACATTACTGTGGTTGTGTCCGATCGCTGAGACTCTGGAGACTAGCAATGGGTCAGAAAGTACATCCTAATGGTATTCGCCTGGGTATTGTAAAACCATGGAACTCTACCTGGTTTGCGAACACCAAAGAATTCGCTGACAACCTGGACAGCGATTTTAAAGTACGTCAGTACCTGACTAAGGAACTGGCTAAAGCGTCTGTATCTCGTATCGTTATCGAGCGTCCAGCGAAGAGCATCCGTGTGACTATTCACACTGCTCGTCCTGGCATCGTTATCGGTAAGAAAGGCGAAGACGTAGAAAAACTGCGCAAGGTCGTAGCGGATATCGCTGGCGTTCCTGCACAGATCAATATCGCTGAAGTTCGTAAGCCTGAACTGGACGCTAAATTGGTTGCTGACAGCATCACTTCTCAGCTGGAACGTCGTGTTATGTTCCGTCGTGCTATGAAGCGTGCTGTACAGAACGCAATGCGTCTGGGCGCTAAAGGTATCAAAGTTGAAGTTAGCGGCCGTCTGGGCGGCGCGGAAATCGCACGTACCGAATGGTACCGTGAAGGTCGCGTACCGCTGCACACTCTGCGTGCTGACATCGACTACAACACCTCTGAAGCGCACACCACTTACGGTGTAATCGGCGTTAAGGTATGGATCTTCAAAGGTGAGATCCTGGGTGGTATGGCTGCTGTTGAACAACCGGAAAAACCGGCTGCTCAACCTAAAAAGCAGCAGCGTAAAGGCCGTAAATAAGGAGCGTCGCTGATGTTACAACCAAAGCGTACAAAATTCCGTAAAGTGCACAAAGGCCGCAACCGTGGTCTGGCGCAGGGTACGGATGTTAGCTTCGGCACTTTCGGTCTGAAAGCTGTTGGCCGTGGTCGTCTGACTGCACGTCAGATCGAAGCAGCACGTCGTGCAATGACCCGTGCAGTTAAGCGTCAAGGTAAGATCTGGATCCGTGTATTCCCGGACAAACCGATCACCGAGAAGCCGCTGGAAGTTCGTATGGGTAAAGGTAAAGGTAACGTGGAGTACTGGGTTGCCTTGATCCAACCGGGCAAAGTCCTTTATGAAATGGACGGTGTTCCGGAAGAGCTGGCCCGTGAAGCCTTCGGCCTGGCAGCAGCGAAACTGCCTATCAAAACCACCTTTGTAACTAAGACGGTGATGTAATGAAAGCAAAAGAGCTGCGTGAAAAAAGCGTTGAAGAGCTGAACGCTGAGCTGCTGAACCTGCTGCGTGAGCAGTTCAACCTGCGTATGCAGGCTGCAAGTGGCCAGCTGCAACAGACTCACCTGCTGAAGCAAGTGCGTCGCAATGTTGCACGCGTTAAGACTTTACTGACTCAGAAGGCGGGTGCGTAATGACCGATAAAATCCGTACTCTGCAAGGTCGTGTTGTTAGCGACAAAATGGAGAAATCCATTGTTGTAGCTATCGAACGTATTGTGAAACACCCGATCTACGGTAAATTCATCAAGCGTACGACCAAACTGCACGTACATGACGAGAACAACGAATGTGGTATCGGCGACAAGGTTGAAATCCGTGAATGCCGTCCACTGTCCAAGACTAAGTCCTGGACGCTGGTTCGCGTTGTAGAGAAAGCGGTTCTGTAATACAGTACGCCTTCTCAATACGAATAAACGGCTCAGCGATGAGCCGTTTATTTTTTCTACCCATATTGCAGAAGCGGTGTTATAATGCCGCGCCCTCGATATGGGGCTTTTTAACGGCTCTGATTTTAGAGTCTCAGGTAGTAGTTGACATTAGCGGAGCACTAAAATGATCCAAGAACAGACTATGCTGAACGTCGCCGACAACTCCGGTGCACGTCGCGTAATGTGTATCAAGGTTCTGGGTGGCTCGCACCGTCGCTACGCAGGCGTAGGCGACATCATCAAGATCACCATCAAGGAAGCAATTCCACGTGGTAAGGTCAAAAAAGGTGATGTGCTGAAGGCGGTAGTGGTGCGCACCAAGAAGGGTGTTCGTCGCCCTGACGGTTCTGTCATTCGCTTCGATGGTAATGCATGCGTTATTTTAAACAATAACAGCGAGCAGCCTATCGGCACGCGTATCTTTGGGCCGGTAACTCGTGAACTTCGTACTGAGAAGTTCATGAAAATTATCTCTCTGGCACCAGAAGTACTCTAAGGAGCGAATCATGGCAGCGAAAATCCGTCGTGATGACGAAGTTATCGTGTTAACCGGTAAAGATAAAGGTAAACGCGGTAAAGTAAAAAATGTTCTGTCTTCCGGCAAACTTGTCGTTGAAGGTATCAACCTGGTTAAGAAACATCAGAAGCCGGTTCCGGCCCTGAACCAACCAGGTGGCATCGTTGAAAAAGAAGCTGCTATTCAGGTTTCTAACGTTGCAATCTTCAATGCGGCTACCGGCAAGGCTGACCGTGTAGGCTTTAGATTCGAAGACGGCAAAAAAGTCCGTTTCTTCAAGTCTAACAGCGAAACTATCAAGTAATTTGGAGTAGTACGATGGCGAAACTGCATGATTACTACAAAGACGAAGTAGTTAAGAAACTCATGACCGAGTTTAACTACAATTCTGTCATGCAAGTCCCTCGGGTCGAGAAGATCACCCTGAACATGGGTGTTGGTGAAGCGATCGCTGACAAGAAACTGCTGGATAACGCAGCAGCTGACCTGACAGCAATCTCCGGTCAAAAACCGCTGATCACCAAAGCACGCAAATCTGTTGCAGGCTTCAAAATCCGTCAGGGCTATCCGATCGGCTGTAAAGTAACTCTGCGTGGCGAACGCATGTGGGAGTTCTTTGAGCGCCTGATCACTATTGCTGTTCCACGTATCCGTGACTTCCGTGGCTTGTCCGCTAAGTCTTTCGACGGTCGTGGTAACTACAGCATGGGTGTCCGTGAGCAGATCATCTTCCCAGAAATCGACTACGATAAAGTCGACCGCGTGCGTGGTTTGGATATTACCATTACCACTACTGCGAAATCTGACGAAGAAGGCCGTGCTCTGCTGGCTGCCTTTGACTTCCCGTTCCGCAAGTAAGGTAGGGTTACTGAATGGCTAAGCAATCAATGAAAGCACGCGAAGTAAAGCGCGTAGCTTTAGCTGATAAATTCTTCGCTAAACGCGCTGAACTGAAAGCGATCATTTCTGATGTGAACGCTTCCGACGAAGATCGTTGGAATGCGGTTCTCAAGCTGCAGTCTCTGCCGCGTGATTCCAGCCCGTCTCGTCAGCGTAACCGCTGTCGTCAAACAGGTCGTCCACATGGTTATGTGGGCAAGTTTGGGTTGAGCCGTATCAAACTGCGTGAAGCCGCTATGCGCGGTGAAGTGCCAGGCTTGAAAAAGGCTAGCTGGTAATTACCAATTGAATCACGGGAGTAAAGACAGATGAGCATGCAAGATCCGATCGCGGATATGCTGACCCGTATCCGTAACGGTCAGGCCGCGAACAAAGTTGCGGTCACCATGCCTTCCGCCAAGCTGAAAGTGGCAATTGCCAACGTGCTGAAGGAAGAAGGTTTTATCGAAGATTTTAAAGTTGAAGGCGACACCAAGCCGGAACTGGAACTTACTCTCAAGTATTTCCAGGGTAAAGCTGTTGTAGAAAGCATTCAGCGTGTCAGCCGCCCAGGCCTGCGCATCTATAAGAAAAAAGATGAGCTGCCAAAAGTTATGGCTGGTCTTGGTATCGCAGTTGTTTCTACCTCTAAAGGTGTTATGACTGATCGTGCAGCGCGCCAGGCTGGTCTTGGTGGCGAAATTATCTGCTACGTAGCCTAATCGGAGGAAAGAATGTCTCGTGTTGCTAAAGCACCGGTCGTTATTCCTGCCGGCGTTGATGTAAAAATCGACGGTCAGGTTATTACGATCAAAGGTAAAAACGGCGAGCTGACTCGTACCCTCAACAAAGCTGTTGAAGTTAAACATGCAGATAACGCTCTGACCTTCGGTCCACGTGATGGTTTCGTGGATGGATGGGCTCAGGCTGGTACCGCGCGTGCCCTGCTGAACTCAATGGTTGTTGGTGTTACCGAAGGCTTCACTAAAAAGCTTCAGCTGGTTGGTGTAGGTTATCGTGCAGCTATCAAAGGGAATGCAGTAGGCCTGTCTCTGGGCTTCTCACACCCTGTTGAGCATCCGCTGCCGGCCGGTATCACTGCAGAATGCCCGACTCAAACTGAAATCGTGCTGAAAGGCGCTGATAAACAGCTGATCGGTCAGGTTGCAGCAGATCTGCGCGCCTACCGTCGTCCTGAGCCTTACAAAGGCAAGGGTGTTCGTTACGCCGACGAAGTCGTGCGTACCAAAGAGGCTAAGAAGAAGTAAGGTAACACTATGGATAAGAAATCTGCTCGTATCCGTCGTGCGACCCGCGCACGCCGCAAGCTCAAAGAGCTGGGTGCAACTCGCCTGGTGGTACATCGTACCCCGCGTCATATTTACGCACAGGTAATTGCACCGAACGGTTCTGAAGTTCTGGTAGCTGCTTCTACTGTAGAAAAAGCTATCTCAGAACAATTGAAGTACACCGGTAACAAAGACGCCGCTGCAGCTGTAGGTAAAGCTGTTGCTGAACGCGCTCTGGAAAAAGGCATCAGCAATGTTTCCTTTGACCGTTCCGGGTTCCAATATCATGGTCGTGTCCAGGCACTGGCAGATGCTGCCCGTGAAGCTGGCCTTCAGTTCTAAGGTAGAGGTGTAAGATGGCTCACATCGAAAAACAGGCTGGCGAACTGCAGGAAAAGCTGATCGCGGTAAACCGCGTATCTAAAACCGTTAAAGGTGGTCGTATTTTCTCCTTCACAGCTCTGACTGTAGTAGGCGATGGTAACGGTCGCGTTGGTTTTGGTTACGGTAAAGCGCGTGAAGTTCCAGCAGCGATCCAGAAAGCGATGGAAAAAGCCCGTCGCAACATGATTAACGTCGCGCTGAACAACGGCACCCTGCAGCACCCAGTTAAAGGTGTTCACACGGGTTCTCGTGTATTCATGCAGCCAGCTTCAGAAGGTACCGGTATCATCGCCGGTGGTGCAATGCGCGCCGTTCTGGAAGTTGCTGGGGTTCATAACGTTCTGGCTAAAGCATATGGTTCCACCAACCCGATCAACGTGGTTCGTGCAACTATTGATGGCCTGGAAAATATGAATTCTCCAGAAATGGTCGCTGCCAAGCGTGGTAAATCCGTTGAAGAAATTCTGGGGTAATTGACCATGGCAAAGACTATTAAAATCACTCAAACCCGCAGTGCAATCGGTCGTCTGCCGAAACACAAGGCAACGCTGCTTGGCCTGGGTCTGCGTCGTATTGGTCATACCGTTGAGCGCGAGGATACTCCTGCTGTTCGTGGTATGGTCAACGCGGTTTACTTCATGGTTAAAGTTGAGGAGTAAGAGATGCGTTTAAATACTCTGTCTCCGGCCGAAGGCTCTAAAAAGGCGGGTAAACGCCTGGGTCGTGGTATCGGTTCTGGCCTCGGCAAAACCGGTGGTCGTGGTCACAAAGGTCAGAACTCTCGTTCTGGCGGTGGCGTACGTCGCGGTTTCGAGGGTGGCCAGATGCCACTGTACCGTCGTCTGCCGAAGTTCGGCTTCACCTCTCGTAAAGCAGCGATCACAGCGGAAATCCGTCTGTCTGACCTGGCGAAAGTTGAAGGCGGCGTTGTAGACCTGAATACGCTGAAAGCAGCAAACATTATCGGTATCCAGATCGAGTTCGCGAAAGTGATCCTGGCTGGTGAAGTTTCTACTCCGGTAACTGTTCGTGGCCTGCGTGTTACTAAAGGTGCTCGTGCTGCTATCGAAGCTGCTGGCGGTAAAATTGAGGAATAAGTAGCAGATGGCTAAGCAACCGGGATTAGATTTTCAAAGTGCCAAAGGTGGATTTGGCGAGCTGAAACGCAGACTGCTGTTTGTTATCGGCGCGCTGATTGTGTTCCGTATTGGCTCTTTTATTCCGATCCCTGGTATCGATGCCGCTGTACTTGCCAAACTGCTTGAGCAACAGCGAGGCACCATCATTGAAATGTTCAACATGTTCTCTGGTGGTGCTCTCAGCCGTGCTTCTATCTTCGCATTGGGTATTATGCCGTACATTTCGGCATCTATTATTATCCAGCTGCTGACGGTCGTTCATCCGGCCCTGGCAGAGTTGAAGAAAGAAGGGGAGTCTGGACGTCGTAAGATTAGTCAGTACACCCGTTACGGTACTCTGGTGCTGGCAATATTCCAGTCGATCGGTATTGCTACCGGTCTGCCGAATATGCCTGGTATGCAGGGCCTGGTGTTAAACCCGGGCTTTGCATTCTACTTCACCGCTGTTGTAAGTCTGGTCACAGGGACAATGTTCCTGATGTGGCTCGGCGAACAGATTACTGAGCGTGGTATCGGTAACGGTATCTCAATCATTATCTTCGCCGGTATTGTTGCGGGCCTCCCGCCAGCCATCGCCCACACTATCGAGCAAGCGCGTCAAGGCGACCTGCACTTCCTCCTGTTGCTGTTGGTTGCAGTATTAGTATTTGCAGTGACGTTCTTTGTTGTCTTCGTTGAACGTGGTCAACGCCGCATTGTGGTGAACTACGCTAAACGTCAGCAAGGTCGTCGTGTCTATGCTGCACAGAGCACACATTTACCGCTGAAAGTGAACATGGCGGGGGTTATCCCGGCTATCTTCGCTTCCAGTATTATTCTGTTCCCGGCGACCATCGCGTCATGGTTCGGGGGCGGTACTGGTTGGAACTGGCTGACAACAATTTCGCTGTATTTGCAGCCTGGGCAACCACTTTATGTGTTACTCTATGCGTCTGCGATCATCTTCTTCTGTTTCTTCTACACGGCGTTGGTCTTCAACCCGCGTGAAACAGCAGATAACCTGAAGAAGTCCGGTGCATTTGTACCAGGAATTCGTCCGGGAGAGCAAACGGCGAAGTATATCGATAAAGTAATGACCCGCCTGACTTTGGTTGGTGCGCTCTATATTACTTTTATCTGCCTGATCCCGGAGTTCATGCGTGATGCAATGAAAGTACCGTTCTACTTCGGTGGGACCTCACTGCTTATCGTTGTTGTCGTGATTATGGACTTTATGGCTCAAGTGCAAACTCTGATGATGTCCAGTCAGTATGAGTCTGCATTGAAGAAGGCGAACCTGAAAGGCTACGGCCGCTAATTGGTCGCCTGAGAAGTTACGGAGAGTAAAAATGAAAGTTCGTGCTTCCGTCAAGAAATTATGCCGTAACTGCAAAATCGTTAAGCGTGATGGTGTCATCCGTGTGATTTGCAGTGCCGAGCCGAAGCATAAACAGCGCCAAGGCTGATTATTTCGCATATTTTTCTTGCAAAGTTGGGTTGAGCTGGCTAGATTAGCCAGCCAATCTTTTGTATGTTTGTACGTTTCCATTTGAGTATCCTGAAAACGGGCTTTTCAGCATGGTGCGTACATATTAAATAGTAGGAGTGCATAGTGGCCCGTATAGCAGGCATTAACATTCCTGATCAGAAACATGCTGTGATCGCATTAACTTCGATCTACGGCGTCGGCAAGACCCGTTCTAAAGCCATTCTGGCTGCAGCGGGTATCGCTGAAGATGTTAAGATCAGTGAGCTGTCTGAAGAACAAATCGACACGCTGCGTGACGAAGTTGCCAAATTTGTCGTTGAAGGTGATCTGCGCCGTGAAATCAGCATGAGCATCAAGCGCCTGATGGATCTTGGTTGCTATCGCGGTTTGCGTCATCGTCGTGGTCTGCCAGTGCGCGGTCAGCGTACTAAGACCAACGCACGTACCCGTAAGGGTCCGCGCAAACCGATCAAGAAATAATCGGGGTGATTGAATAATGGCAAAGGCACCAGTTCGTGCACGTAAACGTGTAAGAAAACAAGTCTCTGACGGCGTGGCTCATATCCATGCTTCTTTCAACAACACCATCGTTACTATTACTGATCGTCAGGGTAACGCATTGGGTTGGGCAACAGCCGGTGGTTCCGGTTTCCGTGGTTCTCGCAAATCCACTCCGTTCGCAGCTCAGGTTGCAGCAGAGCGTTGCGCTGAAGCCGTAAAAGAATACGGCATCAAGAATCTGGAAGTTATGGTTAAAGGTCCGGGTCCGGGTCGTGAATCTACTGTTCGCGCTCTGAACGCCGCTGGTTTCCGCATCACGAATATTACTGATGTGACTCCGATCCCTCATAACGGTTGTCGTCCGCCGAAAAAACGTCGCGTATAACGCTCCGTTTTTTAGGTTAGTTGGAGATAGAAAATGGCAAGATATTTGGGTCCTAAGCTCAAGCTGAGCCGTCGTGAGGGCACCGACTTATTCCTTAAGTCTGGCGTTCGCGCGATCGATACCAAGTGTAAAATTGAACAAGCTCCTGGCCAGCACGGTGCGCGTAAACCGCGTCTGTCTGACTATGGTGTGCAGTTGCGTGAAAAGCAAAAAGTTCGCCGTATGTACGGTGTGCTGGAGCGTCAGTTCCGTAACTACTATAAAGAAGCAGCACGTCTGAAAGGCAACACAGGTGAAAACCTGCTGGCTCTGCTGGAAGGTCGTCTGGACAACGTTGTATACCGTATGGGCTTCGGCGCTACTCGTGCTGAATCACGTCAGCTGGTTAGCCACAAAGCAATCATGGTAAACGGTCGTGTTGTTAACATCGCTTCTTATCAGGTTAAAGCGAATGACGTTGTTAGCATTCGTGAGAAAGCGAAAAAGCAATCTCGCGTGAAGGCCGCTCTGGAGCTGGCTGAGCAGCGTGAAAAGCCAACCTGGCTGGAAGTTGATGCTGGCAAGATGGAAGGTACGTTCAAGCGTCAGCCAGAACGTTCTGATCTGTCTGCGGACATTAACGAACACCTGATCGTCGAGCTTTACTCCAAGTAAAGCTTAGTACCAAAGAGAGGACACAATGCAGGGTTCTGTGACAGAGTTTCTAAAACCGCGCCTGGTAGATATCGAGCAAGTGAGTTCGACGCACGCCAAGGTGACCCTTGAGCCTTTAGAGCGTGGCTTTGGCCATACTCTGGGTAACGCACTGCGCCGTATTCTGCTCTCATCGATGCCGGGTTGCGCGGTGACCGAGGTTGAGATTGATGGTGTACTTCATGAGTACAGCACCAAAGAAGGCGTTCAGGAAGATATCCTTGAAATCCTGCTCAACCTGAAAGGGCTGGCGGTGAGAGTTCAGGGTAAAGATGAAGTTATTCTTACTCTGAATAAATCTGGCATTGGCCCTGTGACTGCAGCCGACATCACCCACGACGGTGATGTTGAAATCGTCAAGCCGCAGCACGTGATCTGCCACCTGACCGATGAGAACGCAGCAATTAGCATGCGTATCAAAGTTCAGCGCGGTCGTGGTTATGTGCCGGCTTCTGCCCGAATTCATTCGGAAGAAGATGAGCGCCCAATCGGCCGTCTGCTGGTCGACGCATGCTACAGCCCTGTAGAGCGTATTGCCTACAATGTTGAAGCAGCGCGTGTAGAACAGCGTACCGACCTGGACAAGCTGGTCATCGAAATGGAAACCAACGGCACAATCGATCCTGAAGAGGCGATTCGTCGTGCGGCAACCATCCTGGCAGAACAACTGGAAGCTTTCGTTGACTTACGTGATGTACGTCAGCCGGAAGTGAAAGAAGAGAAACCAGAATTCGATCCGATCCTGCTGCGCCCTGTTGACGATCTCGAATTGACTGTCCGCTCTGCTAACTGCCTCAAGGCAGAAGCTATCCACTATATCGGTGATCTGGTACAGCGTACCGAGGTTGAGTTGCTGAAAACGCCGAACCTGGGTAAAAAATCTCTTACTGAGATTAAAGACGTGCTGGCTTCACGTGGTCTGTCTCTGGGCATGCGCCTGGAAAACTGGCCACCGGCAAGCATTGCTGACGAGTAACCGGATCACAGGTTAAGGTTTTACTGAGAAGGATAAGGTCATGCGCCATCGTAAGAGTGGTCGTCAACTGAACCGCAACAGCAGCCATCGCCAGGCTATGTTCCGCAACATGGCAGGTTCACTGGTTCGTCATGAGATCATCAAGACGACCCTGCCTAAAGCGAAAGAGCTGCGTCGCGTAGTTGAGCCGCTGATTACTCTTGCCAAGACTGACAGCGTTGCTAATCGTCGTCTGGCATTCGCCCGTACTCGTGATAACGAGATCGTGGCAAAACTGTTTAACGAACTGGGCCCGCGTTTCGCGAGCCGTGCCGGTGGTTACACTCGCATTCTGAAGTGTGGTTTCCGTGCAGGCGACAACGCGCCGATGGCTTACATCGAGCTGGTTGATCGTTCAGAGAAAGCAGAAGCTGCTGCAGAGTAATCTGCAGTAACGTAAAAAAACCCGCCTCGGCGGGTTTTTTTATATCCGCGATATCCCCACTTCTCTACAATGCCTGTATCAATTCTGTTCATCCTCTGGAGCTGGTAATGTGGTTGCTCGACCAGTGGGCAGAACGCCATATTCGCGATGCCCAAAAAAAAGGTGAATTCGACGATCTTCCGGGACGCGGCGAACCCCTTGTGCTTGACGATGACTCGCACATTGCGCCTGAACTAAGGGCGGGCTACCGTTTACTGAAAAATGCAGGCTGTCTCCCTCCGGAACTTGAACAGCGCAGAGAGGCTGTTGAACTGGCCGATCTGCTGAAAGGGATCCGTCAGGACGATCCGCGACATTCTGAACTGAGCCGTCGTCTGGCCCTGCTTGAACTTAAGCTGCGCCAGGCAGGAATGAACACTGACTTTCTGCACGGTGAATACGGTGAAAGCTTGTTGCGGAAAATTAACGAGGGGTAGTTATGTACCGTATCGGTGAACTTGCGAAGCTCGCTAACGTCACGCCGGATACCATCCGATATTACGAAAAGCAGCAGATGATCGACCATGAAGTCCGTACTGAAGGTGGCTTTCGACTTTATACCGATAACGATCTGCAGCGCCTGCGGTTTATTCGTTATGCGCGCCAGCTCGGTTTCACATTAGACTCGATCCGCGAGCTATTATCGATCCGCATCGATCCGGCACATCACACCTGCCAGGAGTCTAAAAGCATTGTGCAGGCCCGGCTGGATGAAGTGGAAGCACGCATTCAGGAACTGCAAACCATGCAGCGCTCTCTGCAAAGGCTGAATGATGCTTGTTGCGGTACGGCCCACAGCAGTATTTATTGTTCCATACTGGAAGCCCTTGAACAGGGGGCCAGTGGAGAAACCGAGGACTGTTGATTTTTAGTCCATCCGGATCTAGACTCCCGTCGTCATAAACCATGCTCAGGAGAATTTATGAGCCGCTATCAGCACACGAAAGGACAGATAAAAGACAATGCCATTGAGGCACTACTTCACGACCCACTATTCAGACAGCGTGTTGAGAAGAATAAAAAAGGGAAAGGGAGTTATCTGCGTAAAAACAAGCATGCAAAACGGGGTAACTGGGAGGCCAGTGGCAAACAAGCGAATCGCTTATTTACCACTGGCCTTCCTGCTTTAAGCTTTCGATTAAACGCGGTTGTTCTGCTCTTTTAACAGATCGCGAATCTCACTCAGCAGCACTTCTTCTTTTGTTGGTGCAGGCGCCGCTGCCGGCTCTTCTTTTTTACGGTTCAGCTTGTTGATCAGCTTGATAGCCATAAAAATGGCAAACGCCACAATCACGAAATCAAATACGTTCTGAATAAATACGCCGTAGTGCATCACGACTGCCGGAACATCACCTTGTGCTTCACGCAGCGTGAAAGCGAATTGTTTGAAATCAATGCCCCCGATCAGCAACCCTAAAGGTGGCATGATAATGTCGGCCACTAATGATGAAACAATCTTGCCGAATGCCGCACCAATAATGACACCCACTGCCAAATCCACCACGTTTCCGCGCATCGCAAATTCGCGAAATTCTTTAATAAAACTCATTTTGTTCTCCTTGTGCCAGCTGACGACTATAAGTTTAACAAATGATTAGCTAATTGCCATTCGGGATAATTAAACGTTATGAAAAATAAAAGGCACAGAAATGAAAAGGATAAAGGTCGGGTGCACTTTTTCAGGCACCCGACACATTAAAGGAAGAATGGGCTTGGCTGGAATAAACGTTCGACGTCGGTAATAAACTTTTTATCGGTAAGGAACATAATAACGTGATCGCCTTGCTCAATACGTAAATTATCATTGGCAATCATGACATCATTTCCGCGCACGACGGCACCGATAATCGTTCCCGGTGGCAGCTTAATTTCGTCTATCGAACGGCCCACGACGCGTGACGTGGTTTCATCTCCGTGCGCCACGGCTTCAATGGCTTCCGCGACACCGCGGCGGAGCGATGACACCCCGACAATATCCGCTTTACGCACATGGCTCAGGAGCGCGGAAATGGTCGCCTGCTGAGGTGAAATGGCAATATCAATGACGCTGCCCTGCACCAGATCAACGTATGCCCGACGCTGGATAAGCACCATGACCTTTTTGGCCCCCATGCGTTTGGCGAGCATGGCGGACATTATATTTGCTTCATCGTCGTTGGTGACGGCAATAAAGAGATCAACTTGATCAATATGCTCTTCAGCCAGTAATTCCTGATCGGACGCATCGCCATAAAATACGATCGTATTTTGCAGTTTTTCCGCCAGTTCAGCAGCACGCTGCTGATCGCGCTCGATCAACTTCACGCTGTAATCTTTTTCCAGCCGGTGTGCCAGACCTGCACCGATATTGCCGCCGCCGACCAGCATAATGCGTTTATAGGGTTTTTCGAGACGCTGAAGTTCACTCATCACCGCACGAATATGCTGTGAAGCCGCAATAAAGAAGACTTCGTCACCGGCTTCGACAATCGTGGAGCCCTGCGGGCGGATTGGCCTGTCGTGACGGAAAATGGCTGCGACGCGCGTATCGATATGCGGCATGTGCTCGCGCATGGTGGAAAGCGCATTGCCGATCAATGGCCCGCCGTAATAGGCCTTAACGACGGCCAGGCTCACTTTACCTTCGGCAAAATTCACTACCTGCAGGGCGCCCGGATATTCGATCAGACGGTAGATATTATCGATAACCAGCTGTTCTGGGGCGATGAGATGATCAATAGGGACCGCTTCTGAGTTAAACAGCTTCTCAGCATCGCGGACATAGTCCGGAGAACGGATGCGCGCGATTCGGTTTGGCGTGTTGAAAAGCGAGTAGGCCACCTGACAGGCCACCATATTGGTTTCGTCAGAACTGGTCACCGCAACCAGCATATCGGCATCGTCAGCGCCCGCCTCACGAAGAACGCGCGGGTGCGAACCATGGCCCTGCACAACGCGCAGGTCAAATTTGTCCTGCAAAACACGCAGGCGATCGCCGTTGGTATCCACGATGGTGATGTCGTTGTTTTCGCCAACCAGGTTTTCCGCCAGCGTTCCGCCAACCTGTCCTGCGCCCAGAATGATAATCTTCATATCTCGTGACCTGTTCTCAACATCACTCTTTGATTAGCTTAGCGTAAAAGAAGCCATCACCCTCTTCTGCACCCGGCAGATTCTGCTGACCCGGGCGTTCAGGCGTTCCCGTATCGCGCAGCGCCGCGTCCGGGGTACGTTTAAGGAAGGCCGCGATTTGCTGACTGTTTTCTTCAGGAAGTACCGAGCAGGTCGCATACACCAGCGTTCCGCCGGGCTTGAGATGCGGCCAGATGGCGTCGAGGATGTCGGATTGCAGCTGGGCAAGTTCGTTAATATCACGATCGCGACGCAGCCACTTGATATCCGGATGACGACGAATCACGCCGGTTGCAGAGCAGGGGGCATCCAGCAAAATGCGATCGAATTGTGTTTCACCACACCATTCTGCGGGTTTGCGTCCATCGCCTTGCTTAACCTGCGCCTTCATGCCCAGGCGCTTGAGGTTGTCATAGACGCGTGAAAGACGCTGCTCATCAACGTCCACCGCCATCACGCTGGCCTCCGGAGCCACTTCAAGAATATGCGTCGTTTTGCCCCCTGGTGCGGCGCAGAGATCGAGGATCTGCTCACCGTTTTGGGGTTCAAGCCAGGTCATGCAACCCTGAGCAGAAGCATCCTGTACCGTTACCCAACCCTCTTCAAAGCCGGGTAATGCATGTACCGGTGCAGGCGATGCTAAGCGCACGGCATCAGGGTATGCGTCATGGGTGAAGCCGCTCATTCCAGCTTCTTCGAGTAATGCAAGCCATGCGTCACGGGTGTGGTGATTACGATTCACACGTAACCACATTGGTGGACGCTGGTTGTTGGCATCAGCAATGTCCTGCCACTGCTGCGGATAAGCTTTTTTCAGGCGCTTCAACAGCCAGTCCGGATGCAGGAAGCGCGCTTCGTTTTGGGCAAATTCAGCCAGAAGCTCATCCTGCTGTCGCTGGAACTGGCGCAATACGCCGTTGATCAGCCCTTTCAACTGAGGACGTTTAATCGCAACGGCACCTTCCACCGTCTCTGCCAGCGCGGCGTGAGGTGGGATGCGGGTATGAAGAAGCTGATAAAAACCCACCATAATCAAATAATGTACGGTGCGCTGCTTGCCCGTCATTGGGCGTGACATGAGCTTATTAATCAGCCACTCAAGCTGAGAGAGTGTGCGCAGAACGCCAAAGCAGAGCTCCTGAAGCAGGGCTTTATCTTTATCAGAAACTTTTTGCTGCAGGGGAGGCAGGACGTTACTCAATGACTGGCCCTGCTCGATAACCTGCTCGACGGCCTGAGCCGCCATACTGCGTAGATTTTGTTTTTTCATAACCGTAAAAATAAAAATGCCCGGAAACACCGGGCCTTAAGAATAAATTTGCTCAGGCAAGGCGATTGCCCGGGATAAACCATTCACGACGGGAATTTAACAGATCCTGAGCGCTCATGGCTTTCTTACCGGCCGGTTGGAGCGATTCAAGATTCAAAATCCCTTGCGCAGTCGCCACCTGGATACCGTTCTTGCTGGCATCAATAATCGTACCGGGTTCCGCCGTCGTCGCACCGCTAATGACGGAGGCCTTCCAGACTTTTACTGGCTGCTCATCAATTTCCATCCAGCTCATTGGCCACGGATTAAAAGCGCGAATGCAGCGTTCAAGTTGAGCGGCTGACAGGGACCAGTCGATACGCGCTTCTTCTTTGCTCAGCTTTTCGGCGTAGGTTACCAGCGCATCATCCTGAACTTCCGGTTTTGCCGTATTGTCAGCAAGCTGCTGAAGCGTCTCGATAAGACCTTGTGGGCCAAGGTCTGCCAGTTTGTCATACAGCGTGGCGCTGGTATCGTCTGGCGTAATGGGGCAGGCCAGTTTATACAGCATGTCGCCGGTGTCTAAACCTACGTCCATCTTCATGATGGTCACGCCAGTTTCGGCATCACCCGCCCACAGCGCGCGCTGGATAGGTGCTGCACCACGCCAGCGTGGGAGCAGAGACCCATGCACGTTGATACAACCCAGGCGCGGCATATCAAGCACGGCTTTTGGCAGAATTAAACCGTAAGCCACCACCACCATTACGTCGGCATTCAGGTCAGCAACCAGCTGCTGATTTTCCTGCGGGCGCAGCGATGCGGGCTGAAAAACGGGAAGCCCATGCTCTTCTGCCAGCACTTTGACCGGGCTCGGCATCAGTTTTTTGCCGCGACCAGCAGGACGGTCCGGCTGGGTAAAGACGCCAACAACCTGGTGACCAGACGATAACAGCGCGTCAAGATGACGCGCTGCAAAATCAGGGGTTCCCGCGAAGATAATACGTAGTGTTTTAGACACGATGATCCTTGTATCCGGGGGGACGTTATGCGCGAGAACGCAAACGATCCAGTTTCTCTACTTTCTGACGAATACGCTGCTGTTTCAGCGGCGAGAGATAATCGATAAACAGTTTACCGACCAGGTGATCCATCTCATGCTGAATACAAATTGCCAGCAGGTCGTCTGCCTCCAGTTCGAACGGATTACCGTCACGATCCAGGGCGCGAATTTTCACTTTTTCTGCACGAGGCACTAACGCACGCTGTTCAGGAATAGACAGACAGCCTTCCTCAATACCGGTTTCGCCACTCTTTTCGAGCAGCTCAGGGTTGATCAGCACCAGGCGGCCATCGCGATTTTCCGAAACATCAATCACGATAATACGCTTGTGAATGTCCACCTGCGTCGCCGCCAGGCCAATGCCTTCTTCGGCGTACATGGTATCGAACATATCATCAACGATACGCTGGATTTCTGCATTCACTTCTTTGACCGGTTCAGCGACGATGCGAAGGCGCTCGTCCGGAATATGTAACACTTGCAAAACTGCCATAAATTTCCAGAGTCGTGTTCAGGAGTTGATAAGAATACTCCCTCTATTCTAGACAAATCCCCCATCGATTGACAGCATCAGTGACCAATCGCAATGATTGCGGAGAGCGCTTATGGCAGGGGAAAGGATGACGTCTACCGAGATTTGGCTACGGCTCATGCACACAGGTTCTCTGTGTGGTGATGTCATGGTGGAAGCGGCTGCACGGCTGCAGAGGCAGGAAGGCATCGATACGCTTGTCTTAAGAAATGCTGGACTGACAG
Source organism: Enterobacter sp. JBIWA003 (assembly GCF_019968825.1). Taxonomy (NCBI): domain Bacteria; kingdom Pseudomonadati; phylum Pseudomonadota; class Gammaproteobacteria; order Enterobacterales; family Enterobacteriaceae; genus Enterobacter; species Enterobacter sp. JBIWA003. Next base: position 4,595,665 of record NZ_CP074170.1, on the reverse strand, counting down.
CAAAGCAGGCTGAACGGTTCGTTGCGTTCGATGAGAGTGAGCTGGAACGTAGCCTGATATGGCTTGAGCAGCCGGGACAACATTTATTAACGGCCAACCATCACCTTTATCCCCCTCTACTCCGCACAATCCCTGACTATCCCGGGGCTTTATTCATAAAAGGTAACCCTGAGACGCTTAATACCGTTCAGCTGGCGGTGGTAGGCAGTCGTGCGCCGTCATGGTACGGCGAGCGATGGGGGAAAATCCTGTGCGAACAACTTTCACATAGTGGTTTCACGATTACCAGCGGGCTGGCCTGTGGTATTGACGGCGTTGCCCACAGCGCGGCGCTGTCAGTAAAAGGACGAAGTGTCGCGGTGCTGGGGAACGGTCTTTTTAGCATTTACCCACGCCGGCATCAGGCATTGGCGATGCGGCTTATTGAGTCTGACGGCGCGATAGTGTCTGAGTTTCCGCTTTCCGCGCAGCCCCGACCGGCAAACTTTCCGCGTCGTAATCGCATCATCAGCGGCCTTAGCAAAGGCGTGCTGGTGGTCGAAGCCGCGCGGCGAAGCGGTTCGCTGGTCACGGCACGGTGCGCGCTCGAACAGGGGCGAGAAGTCTTCGCCTTGCCAGGCCCGATAGGTAATCCCGGATGCGAGGGACCGCACTGGCTGATTAAGCAGGGGGCAACACCGGTAACGGAAGTCGGGGACATTCTTGAAAATTTGCAATATGGGCTGCAATGGCTGCAGGAAGATACCGAAAAGCGACAATATTCATCAGATCAGGGAAAGGTGGCATTGCCATTTCCCAAGCTCCTGGCTAACGTAGGAGATGAGGTAACACCTGTTGACGTTGTCGCTGAACGTGCCGGCCAACCTGTGCCAGTAACGGTAGCACAGCTACTCGAACTGGAGTTAGCAGGGTGGATCGCAGCTGTACCCGGCGGCTATGTCCGATTAAGGAGGGCATGCCATGTTCGACGTACTGATGTATTTGTTTGAGACTTACATCCATAACGAAGCAGAAATGCGAGTGGATCAGGACAAGTTGACACAGGATCTTACCGATGCGGGATTTGAGCGGGAAGATATCTACAATGCGTTGATGTGGCTGGAAAAACTGGCTGATTATCAGGAAGGCCTTGCCGAACCGATGCAGCTTGCTTCTGACCCATTGTCTGTACGCATTTATACCGCTGAAGAGTGTGAACGGCTGGACGCCAGCTGCCGGGGATTCATTTTATTCCTTGAGCAGATTCAGGTGCTAAACCTCGAAACGAGAGAAATGGTGATAGAGCGCGTCATGGCGCTGGATACGGCAGAATTTGAACTGGAAGATCTCAAGTGGGTGATCCTGATGGTTCTGTTTAATATCCCGGGCTGTGAAAATGCCTATCAACAAATGGAAGAATTACTCTTTGAAGTGAATGAAGGTATGCTGCACTAATTCAATGTGCAGCACCAAGAGTTGTTATGGCCAAATCAGCACTGTTCACGGTGCACAAAAACGAGCCCTGCCCGCAGTGCGGGGCTGAACTTGTTATTCGGTCCGGGAAACACGGCCCGTTTCTCGGTTGTTCTCACTATCCGGAATGTGATTATGTTCGTCCTCTGAAAAGCCAGGCGGATGGACATATCGTCAAAATTCTGGAGGGTCAGCTGTGCCCTCTCTGCGGTGGCGAACTCGCGCTACGCCAGGGGCGTTTCGGCATGTTTATTGGATGTAGCCGCTACCCGGAATGTGAACATACGGAACAAATTGATAAGCCTGATGAAACGGCAATTGCCTGCCCTCAGTGTCAGCGCGGTCAGCTTGTACAGCGCCGTTCCCGTTATGGTAAGACCTTCCATTCGTGCGATCGCTACCCTGACTGCCAGTTCGTTATCAATTTTAAGCCGGTAGCGGGAATCTGCCCTCATTGCAATTATCCGCTACTGATAGAGAAGAAAACCGCGCAAGGCATGAAACGCTTCTGCGCCAGTAAACAATGTGGAAAGCCGGTAACGGCGGATCAATATAGTGAATAATAACCTGCCATCAGGCTCCATTGCCCATGCAGTGGACGTACTGAAAAATGAAGAAGTCATCGCCTATCCAACTGAAGCTGTTTTTGGGGTCGGTTGCGATCCTGACAGCGAGACGGCTGTGAGCCGTCTGCTTACCCTGAAACAAAGACCCGTCGAGAAAGGACTGATTTTGATCGCTGCGAATTACGAGCAGCTTAAGCCCTATATTGATGACTCTATGCTAACGCCAGCACAGCGCGAGACAATCTTCTCCGCGTGGCCTGGACCGGTCACCTTTGTTTTCCCGGCGCAGCCGACAACTCCGCGCTGGTTAACCGGACGCTTTGATTCCCTTGCCGTTCGCGTCACTGACCATCCGCTGGTGGTGGAGCTGTGCCTGGCATTTGGTAAACCACTGGTCTCAACCAGCGCCAACCTGACCGGGCAGCCGCCATGTCGGACAACCGAAGAAGTGCTGGCGCAGTTCGGGAATGACTTCCCTGTCGCTGTCGGTGAAACGGGAGGGCGCCTGAATCCATCTGAAATTCGCGACGCTTTGACCGGCGAACGTTTTCGCCAGGGGTAATCTCATGGAAACCTATGCTGTTTTTGGTAATCCCATTGCACACAGCAAGTCACCGTTGATCCATCAGCAGTTCGCGGAGCAGCTGCAGATAGATCACCCCTATGGTCGCGTACTGGCGCCAGTGGATGCCTTTATCCCTACGCTGGAGACCTTTTTCGCCGCGGGGGGCAAAGGCGCGAATGTGACGGTCCCGTTTAAAGAAGAAGCCTTCGAACGTGCGGATGAGCTGACCGAACGCGCTTCACTTGCTGGTGCAGTCAATACCCTAAAACGGCTTGAGGATGGACGCCTTCTGGGGGACAACACCGACGGGATTGGTTTACTCAGCGATCTGGAAAGACTCTCCTTTATCAAGCCCGGTTTCCGGATCCTGCTGATTGGCGCGGGTGGCGCATCGCGGGGCGTTTTGTTGCCTCTGCTTTCACTGGACTGTTCGGTGACCATCACGAACAGAACCTTTTCCCGGGCAGAAGCGCTGGCGGCGTTGTTTGCGCATACCGGCAGCGTGAGCGCGGTAGCGCTTGACGATCTTGCCGAACGTGAGTTCGATCTTGTCATTAATGCCACATCCAGCGGCATCAACGGTGAGATCCCAGCGATCCCCGCTTCGCTGGTCAGTGCGCATATGTACTTCTATGACATGTTCTATCAGAAAGGGAAGACGCCTTTCCTGAACTGGTGTGAACAACACGGCGCGAAACAGTTAGCCGATGGGCTGGGAATGCTGGTGGGGCAGGCTGCGCATGCGGTGCTGCTCTGGCACGGCGTGTTGCCTGCGGTCGAGCCGGTCATTGAAAAGCTAAAGCAGGAGCTTTCGGCGTGAATCAGGCTATTCATTTCCCGGACAGAGAGAGCTGGGATGAGCATAAACAAGCGGTCTGTTTTCCGGTGCTGGTGCAGGGCATGCAACCTTACCTGCGCCATCCATGGAGAAACGCTGTTGCATCGTTTTGGCGGCACAGACCCGCTAGCGGTATTTTGCGAAAATCGCTGGGATCTTGAAGAGGAAGCCAGCGATTTAATCCGCGAACAGCAGGAAGACGATCAGGGCTGGGTTTGGTTATCCTGATCCAGATAGTCATTCTTCCATTTTACGTAGTTGTTCGCCGAGTATTTTAATCCTTCGATCTCTGCCTCCTTAAGGGGGCGGATCTGTTTTACCGGACTTCCCAGATAGAGATAACCGCTCTCCAGCCGTTTGTTCTGCGGGACCAGGCTACCGGCACCAATCATTACGTCATCTTCTACTATGACGCCATCCAGCAAAATCGACCCCATGCCAACAAGGACGCGATTTCCGATCGTGCAGCCGTGGAGCATCACTTTATGGCCGACGGTAACATCCTCTCCAATGATGAGGGGATTACCCTCGGGGTTATAGGAGGATTTGTGCGTGACATGCAGAACGCTACCGTCCTGAATGTTGGTACGTGCACCAATCGACACATAGTTAACATCTCCCCTGATGGCGACGAGCGGCCAGATGCTGACATCTTCGGCCATTCGCACATCACCAACGACCACGCTGCTGGCATCGATCATCACGCGATCGCCTTTTTGGGGGAACAGATCTTTATAAGGACGCAATACTGCAGACATATCTACCTCTAAGAATGAGCGCTATACAGAAGACTTTGATCGTATTAATGGATCGAGGCAAGGCAAAATACGTCAATATTTAAGCAGATCGGGCGGGATTTCAGCGAAAAGCGCGGAAAATCAGCAGTCGGAAAAAAAGATCTAAAAAATACTTGTGCTAAAAATTGGGATCCCTATAATGCGCCTCCATCGACACGGCGGATGTGAAACACTTCACAGACAACGCGGTCGGTTGAAGAGAAAAAATCCTGAAATAACGGGTTGACTCTGAAAGAGGAAAGCGTAATATACGCCACCTCGCAACGGTGAGCGAAAGCCGCGTTGCACTGCTCTTTAACAATTTATCAGACAATCTGTGTGGGCACTCAAAGTGACATGGATTCTTAACGTCCCCGGACGAAAAATGAATACCAAGTCTCTGAGTGAACATACGTAATTCATTACGAAGTTTAATTCACGAGCATCAAACTTAAATTGAAGAGTTTGATCATGGCTCAGATTGAACGCTGGCGGCAGGCCTAACACATGCAAGTCGAGCGGCAGCGGAAAGTAGCTTGCTACTTTGCCGGCGAGCGGCGGACGGGTGAGTAATGTCTGGGAAACTGCCTGATGGAGGGGGATAACTACTGGAAACGGTAGCTAATACCGCATAACGTCGCAAGACCAAAGAGGGGGACCTTCGGGCCTCTTGCCATCAGATGTGCCCAGATGGGATTAGCTAGTAGGTGGGGTAACGGCTCACCTAGGCGACGATCCCTAGCTGGTCTGAGAGGATGACCAGCCACACTGGAACTGAGACACGGTCCAGACTCCTACGGGAGGCAGCAGTGGGGAATATTGCACAATGGGCGCAAGCCTGATGCAGCCATGCCGCGTGTATGAAGAAGGCCTTCGGGTTGTAAAGTACTTTCAGCGGGGAGGAAGGCGGTGAGGTTAATAACCTCATCGATTGACGTTACCCGCAGAAGAAGCACCGGCTAACTCCGTGCCAGCAGCCGCGGTAATACGGAGGGTGCAAGCGTTAATCGGAATTACTGGGCGTAAAGCGCACGCAGGCGGTCTGTCAAGTCGGATGTGAAATCCCCGGGCTCAACCTGGGAACTGCATTCGAAACTGGCAGGCTAGAGTCTTGTAGAGGGGGGTAGAATTCCAGGTGTAGCGGTGAAATGCGTAGAGATCTGGAGGAATACCGGTGGCGAAGGCGGCCCCCTGGACAAAGACTGACGCTCAGGTGCGAAAGCGTGGGGAGCAAACAGGATTAGATACCCTGGTAGTCCACGCCGTAAACGATGTCGACTTGGAGGTTGTGCCCTTGAGGCGTGGCTTCCGGAGCTAACGCGTTAAGTCGACCGCCTGGGGAGTACGGCCGCAAGGTTAAAACTCAAATGAATTGACGGGGGCCCGCACAAGCGGTGGAGCATGTGGTTTAATTCGATGCAACGCGAAGAACCTTACCTACTCTTGACATCCAGAGAACTTTCCAGAGATGGATTGGTGCCTTCGGGAACTCTGAGACAGGTGCTGCATGGCTGTCGTCAGCTCGTGTTGTGAAATGTTGGGTTAAGTCCCGCAACGAGCGCAACCCTTATCCTTTGTTGCCAGCGGTCCGGCCGGGAACTCAAAGGAGACTGCCAGTGATAAACTGGAGGAAGGTGGGGATGACGTCAAGTCATCATGGCCCTTACGAGTAGGGCTACACACGTGCTACAATGGCGCATACAAAGAGAAGCGACCTCGCGAGAGCAAGCGGACCTCATAAAGTGCGTCGTAGTCCGGATTGGAGTCTGCAACTCGACTCCATGAAGTCGGAATCGCTAGTAATCGTAGATCAGAATGCTACGGTGAATACGTTCCCGGGCCTTGTACACACCGCCCGTCACACCATGGGAGTGGGTTGCAAAAGAAGTAGGTAGCTTAACCTTCGGGAGGGCGCTTACCACTTTGTGATTCATGACTGGGGTGAAGTCGTAACAAGGTAACCGTAGGGGAACCTGCGGTTGGATCACCTCCTTACCTTAAAGAACCTGCCTTTGTAGTGCTCACACAGATTGTCTGATGAAAAGTAAATAGCAAGGCGTCTTGCGATTGAGACTTCACGTCCCCTTCGTCTAGAGGCCCAGGACACCGCCCTTTCACGGCGGTAACAGGGGTTCGAATCCCCTAGGGGACGCCACTTGCTGGTTCGTGAGTGAAAGTCACCTGCCGTCATATCTCAAAACTGACTTGCGAGTCACGTTTGAGATATTTGCTCTTTAAAAATCTGGATCAAGCTGAAAATTGAAACGACACATCTTTAAGGTGTGTTCGAGTCTCTCAAATTTTCGCAATCATGAAGTGAAACATCTTCGGGTTGTGAGGTTAAGCGACTAAGCGTACACGGTGGATGCCCTGGCAGTCAGAGGCGATGAAGGACGTGCTAATCTGCGAAAAGCGCCGGCGAGGTGATATGAACCTTTGACCCGGCGATGTCCGAATGGGGAAACCCAGTGCAATTCGTTGCACTATCGTTAACTGAATACATAGGTTAACGAGGCGAACCGGGGGAACTGAAACATCTAAGTACCCCGAGGAAAAGAAATCAACCGAGATTCCCCCAGTAGCGGCGAGCGAACGGGGAGCAGCCCAGAGTCTGAATCAGCTTGTGTGTTAGTGGAAGCGTCTGGAAAGTCGCACGGTACAGGGTGACAGTCCCGTACACGAAAACACACAGGTTGTGAACTCGAAGAGTAGGGCGGGACACGTGGTATCCTGTCTGAATATGGGGGGACCATCCTCCAAGGCTAAATACTCCTGACTGACCGATAGTGAACCAGTACCGTGAGGGAAAGGCGAAAAGAACCCCGGCGAGGGGAGTGAAAAAGAACCTGAAACCGTGTACGTACAAGCAGTGGGAGCACCCTTGTGGTGTGACTGCGTACCTTTTGTATAATGGGTCAGCGACTTATATTCTGTAGCAAGGTTAACCGTATAGGGGAGCCGAAGGGAAACCGAGTCTTAACTGGGCGTTAAGTTGCAGGGTATAGACCCGAAACCCGGTGATCTAGCCATGGGCAGGTTGAAGGTTGGGTAACACTAACTGGAGGACCGAACCGACTAATGTTGAAAAATTAGCGGATGACTTGTGGCTGGGGGTGAAAGGCCAATCAAACCGGGAGATAGCTGGTTCTCCCCGAAAGCTATTTAGGTAGCGCCTCGTGAACTCATCTTCGGGGGTAGAGCACTGTTTCGGCTAGGGGGCCATCCCGGCTTACCAACCCGATGCAAACTACGAATACCGAAGAATGTTATCACGGGAGACACACGGCGGGTGCTAACGTCCGTCGTGAAGAGGGAAACAACCCAGACCGCCAGCTAAGGTCCCAAAGTCATGGTTAAGTGGGAAACGATGTGGGAAGGCACAGACAGCCAGGATGTTGGCTTAGAAGCAGCCATCATTTAAAGAAAGCGTAATAGCTCACTGGTCGAGTCGGCCTGCGCGGAAGATGTAACGGGGCTAAACCATGCACCGAAGCTGCGGCAGCGACACTATGTGTTGTTGGGTAGGGGAGCGTTCTGTAAGCCGTTGAAGGTGTGCTGTGAGGCATGCTGGAGGTATCAGAAGTGCGAATGCTGACATAAGTAACGATAAAGCGGGTGAAAAGCCCGCTCGCCGGAAGACCAAGGGTTCCTGTCCAACGTTAATCGGGGCAGGGTGAGTCGACCCCTAAGGCGAGGCCGAAAGGCGTAGTCGATGGGAAACAGGTTAATATTCCTGTACTTGGTGTTACTGCGAAGGGGGGACGGAGAAGGCTATGTTAGCCGGGCGACGGTTGTCCCGGTTTAAGCATGTAGGCGGAGGTTCCAGGTAAATCCGGTACCTTTTAACGCTGAGGTGTGATGACGAGGCACTACGGTGCTGAAGTAACAAATGCCCTGCTTCCAGGAAAAGCCTCTAAGCATCAGGTAACATCAAATCGTACCCCAAACCGACACAGGTGGTCAGGTAGAGAATACCAAGGCGCTTGAGAGAACTCGGGTGAAGGAACTAGGCAAAATGGTGCCGTAACTTCGGGAGAAGGCACGCTGATATGTAGGTGAAGCCCCTGCGGGTGGAGCTGAAATCAGTCGAAGATACCAGCTGGCTGCAACTGTTTATTAAAAACACAGCACTGTGCAAACACGAAAGTGGACGTATACGGTGTGACGCCTGCCCGGTGCCGGAAGGTTAATTGATGGGGTTAGCGGCAACGCGAAGCTCTTGATCGAAGCCCCGGTAAACGGCGGCCGTAACTATAACGGTCCTAAGGTAGCGAAATTCCTTGTCGGGTAAGTTCCGACCTGCACGAATGGCGTAATGATGGCCAGGCTGTCTCCACCCGAGACTCAGTGAAATTGAACTCGCTGTGAAGATGCAGTGTACCCGCGGCAAGACGGAAAGACCCCGTGAACCTTTACTATAGCTTGACACTGAACACTGGTCCTTGATGTGTAGGATAGGTGGGAGGCTTTGAAGTGTGGACGCCAGTCTGCATGGAGCCGTCCTTGAAATACCACCCTTTAATGGCTGGTGTTCTAACGTAGACCCGTAATCCGGGTTGCGGACAGTGTCTGGTGGGTAGTTTGACTGGGGCGGTCTCCTCCCAAAGAGTAACGGAGGAGCACGAAGGTTAGCTAATCCTGGTCGGACATCAGGAGGTTAGTGCAATGGCATAAGCTAGCTTGACTGCGAGAGTGACGGCTCGAGCAGGTGCGAAAGCAGGTCATAGTGATCCGGTGGTTCTGAATGGAAGGGCCATCGCTCAACGGATAAAAGGTACTCCGGGGATAACAGGCTGATACCGCCCAAGAGTTCATATCGACGGCGGTGTTTGGCACCTCGATGTCGGCTCATCACATCCTGGGGCTGAAGTAGGTCCCAAGGGTATGGCTGTTCGCCATTTAAAGTGGTACGCGAGCTGGGTTTAGAACGTCGTGAGACAGTTCGGTCCCTATCTGCCGTGGGCGCTGGAGAATTGAGGGGGGCTGCTCCTAGTACGAGAGGACCGGAGTGGACGCATCACTGGTGTTCGGGTTGTCATGCCAATGGCACTGCCCGGTAGCTAAATGCGGAAAAGATAAGTGCTGAAAGCATCTAAGCACGAAACTTGCCCCGAGATGAGTTCTCCCTGAGACTTTAAGTCTCCTGAAGGAACGTTGAAGACGACGACGTTGATAGGTCGGGTGTGTAAGCGCAGCGATGCGTTGAGCTAACCGATACTAATGAACCGTGAGGCTTAACCTTACAACGCCGAAGATGTTTTGGCGAAGAGACGAACAATCAAAATTCAGCCTTGATACAGATTAAACAGAATTTGCCTGGCGGCTTTAGCGCGGTGGTCCCACCTGACCCCATGCCGAACTCAGAAGTGAAACGCCGTAGCGCCGATGGTAGTGTGGGGTCTCCCCATGTGAGAGTAGGGAACTGCCAGGCATCAAATTTAGCGTGCTGATATGGCTCAGTTGGTAGAGCGCACCCTTGGTAAGGGTGAGGTCCCCAGTTCGACTCTGGGTATCAGCACCACTTTATACTTAGGTTAAAGTTCGGCAAGAAGTAAAAGAATTTGTCTGGCGGCTTTAGCGCGGTGGTCCCACCTGACCCCATGCCGAACTCAGAAGTGAAACGCCGTAGCGCCGATGGTAGTGTGGGGTCTCCCCATGTGAGAGTAGGGAACTGCCAGACATCAAATAAGTGAGAAGGCCATCCGAAAGGATGGCCTTTTTGCGTTATGATTCTCGTGAAAACGGTAGGCCCGGTAAGCGCAGCGCCACCGGGCAAAAACAGCACATTAATGAATCACCTGCGACAGGAATGCTCGCGTACGTTCTGACTTCGGATGTGCAAAGAACTCATCCGGCGGCGCCTGCTCAACAATCTCCCCACGGTCCATAAAGATCACCCGGTCAGCCACGGTTCTCGCAAAACCCATCTCATGCGTCACGCACAGCATGGTCATGCCGGATTGTGCCAGCCCAATCATGGTATCCAGAACCTCCTTCACCATTTCCGGATCGAGAGCTGATGTCGGTTCATCAAACAGCATAATTTTCGGTTTCATACACAAAGAACGGGCGATAGCCACACGCTGCTGCTGGCCACCCGATATCTGGCCAGGGAACTTATTCGCATGCTCTGCGATACGTACACGCTCCAGGTAGTGCATTGCCAGCGCCTCGGCTTCCTTTTTCGGCATCTTCCGTACCCAAATCGGTGCAAGCGTACAGTTCTGCAGAACGGTCAGGTGCGGAAACAGATTAAAGTGCTGAAAGACCATTCCCACTTCCTGACGCACGCGTTCGATATTGCGGATATCTTCATTCAGCTCGATACCATCAACCACGATGCGTCCTTGCTGATGCTCTTCAAGATGGTTTATGCAGCGAATGGTTGTGGATTTCCCGGAGCCGGAAGGGCCGCACAGGACAATGCGTTCGCCCTGCTTGACCTTGAGATTAATGTCCTTCAGGACATGAAACTGTCCGTACCATTTGTTCACGTTTTCCAGCGTAATCATCGCGTCGGCGGGTGTCATAGTTATTTGGCTCATATTTTCCTCAGTGCGGTGTACGCCCGGTGTTAAAGCGCTTTTCCAGATGCTGGCTGTAGCGCGACATGCTAAAACAAAAGATCCAGTAGATCAGGGCAGCAAAGACATATCCTTCGGTGGACATACCCAGCCAGACAGGGTCAACGGTTGCCTGCTGCACGCTGCTAAAGAGATCGAACAATCCGATGATGATCACCAGGCTGGTATCCTTGAAGAGGGCAATGATCGTGTTGACCAGACCCGGGATGACCAGCTTGAGTGCCTGGGGAAGAATGACCAGCCCCTGCGTTTTCCAGTAGCCGAGCGCCAGTGATTCTGCCGCTTCGTACTGGCCTTTAGGCAACGCCTGCAGACCACCGCGCACAACTTCTGCAACATAGGCGGACTGGAAGAGAATTACCCCGACCAGGGCACGGATCAGTTTGTCGATCGTTGTGCCTTCAGCCATAAACAGCGGCAGCATGACCGACGACATAAACAGGACGGTGATAAGCGGTACGCCGCGCCAGAACTCAATGAAGATAACGGAGAGCACGCGGACGATCGGCATTTTTGAACGTCGCCCCAGAGCAAGTAGAATCCCCCACGGCAGAGCACCGGCTATCCCCACTGATGCGATAATCAACGTCAGCGTCAGCCCGCCCCACTGGCGTGTTTCAACGCGTTCCAGCCCCAGAAAACCGCCATACAGCAGCACCCAGACAATAATCGGATAAACCACCGCCCAGACGGCAATATAGCGTCCACGGTGAGGCAGCTTTTTCCAGAACATGACTGCGACAGAGAGCAGGCCGATAACCAGCGCCAGATTAATCCGCCAGCGCTGTTCATGCGGATACAACCCATACATGAACTGACCGAAGCGTTCATGGATAAACACCCAGCAGGCGCCGGCTTTTGTACAGTCTGCCCGGGTTGAACCGACCCAGTTGGCCTGTAAAAACGCCCAGTTCAGCAGGGGAGGAATCAATTCCCACATGAGCCACAGGCAGACAATTGTCAGCAGGCTGTTACTCCAGCTGGAGAACAGATTCTTGCGCGCCCAGAGAATGAAACGTCCACCTGTCGAGTTGGCAGGGCGCGAGGAGTGCGACAGTATCGCTTTTGTCATCATAAATCCTTAGCGCTCGACCAGTGCTATACGACGGTTATAGAGGTTCATCAGCAGTGAAATTACCAGGCTGATGATCAGATAGACAGACATGGTGATGGCGATGGTTTCAATGGCTTGTCCGGTCTGGTTAAGCACGGTTCCGGCGAAGAGTGACACCATATCGGGATAACCAATGGCAGCGGCCAGCGACGAGTTTTTGACAATATTAAGATACTGGCTGGTCAGCGGCGGAATGATGACCCGTAAAGCCTGCGGGATGATGACCTGGCGAAGCGTCACCGTATGGGGTAATCCCAGTGAGCGTGCCGCCTCGTGCTGTCCGTAAGGTACGGCCTGGATCCCGGCACGGATAATCTCGGCAATAAACGCGGACGTATAAATCGACAGCGCCAATGTCAGAGCTGCCAGTTCGGGAATTAATACCATTCCTCCCTGAAAGTTGAAGCCCCGCAGATGGGGAATGTCCCAGTGCAGTGCGGCCCCAAACAGCCAGTGAGCCACCAGCGGCAGGCTAACGAACAGGACGACAGCCGTCGGCCAGGTTCTGCGAAGCTGGCCGGTTTTGATCTGATGCGTGCGGTTAAAACGGAATACCCCAACAGTGAGAGCAAGCGCGATCGCAATCGCGCCGATAAAAGCGTACAGCCCTTCGCCCGGCAGAGGAGAAGGAATGGATAGCCCACGGTTGCTCAGGAAGAAAAGCTCAAACGCGTCGACGGCCTGACGGGGGCCGGGTAGGTTACGCAATACGGCAAAATACCAGAAGAAGATCTGCAGGAGCGGGGGGATATTGCGGAACGTTTCAATATAAACAGTCGACAGCTTCCGCAGGAGCCAGTTTTCAGAAAGACGCGCCAGACCAATAAAGAAGCCCAGTATCGACGCGAAGACGATACAAAGCGCCGATACCAGCAGCGTATTCAGTAAACCGACCACGAACACGCGTCCATACGTGTCACCTTCCTGGTAATCAATAAGATGCTGAACAATGCCAAATCCCGCGCTGCGATCTAAAAACGCGAAACCGGAGGTAATGCCGCGATTATTCAGGTTGGTGATGGTGTTATGGATGAGATACACGGCGATGAGAACAACCGCAACAATAGCAATAATCTGGAATAGCCAGGCGCGGACCGCGGGATGAGAAAAGGATAGCGATCCTTTTACGGCTGAGCGGCGATGGGACATAAAGAAACCTCAGTAACCATGACTCTGGAGTGGGCACTGCCAGAGCAGTGCCCGTTACAGCTATGACTTAACGTACTGGTGGCGCGTACTGAATACCGCCGTTGTTCCAGAGATTGTTCTGGCCGCGTTTGATCTTCAGCGGGCTTTCCGATCCCACGTTGCGTTCAAAGATCTCAGAGTAGTTGCCCACCTGTTTGATGATGTTGTAGGCCCACTTGTTATCCAGCTTCAGATCCTTGCCGAAATCACCTTCTGTACCCAGCAGGTGTGCCATATCCGGGTTGGATGGTTTAGCCGCTTTCTCATCCACGTTTTTCGAGTTGATGCCCATCTCTTCTGCGTTCAGCATGGCAAACAGCGTCCAGCGAACAATGGAGAACCAGTCTTCATCGCCACGACGTACAACCGGTCCGAGAGGTTCTTTGGAGATCACTTCAGGCAGAACAATCCATTCTGCAGGATTGCTCAGCTTAATGCGTAAGGCATACAGCTGTGACTGGTCAGAGGCCAGCGTGTCGCAACGGCCGGATTCCAGCGCTTTGGCCGACTCATCCGAGCGGTCGAATGTCACTGGCGTGTATTTCATGTTATTTGCTTTGAAATAATCGGCCACGTTCAGCTCGGTATCGGTGCCCGCCTGAATACAAACGGTAGCGCCATCCAGCTCTTTGGCGCTTTTCAGGCCCGCTTTATTGTGGGTCAGGAAGCCGATACCGTCATAATAGGTCACGCCCGTGAATGACATCCCCATCCCTGCGTCGCGGGAGGAAGTCCAGGTGGTATTACGGGAGAGCATGTCAACCTCACCGGACTGCAGCGCCGTAAAGCGTTCTTTCGCCGTCAGCGGGGTATATTTTACTTTGCTGTCATCACCAAAAACGGCGGCAGCAACGCCACGGCAGACGTCCACATCGATACCGGTAAATTTGCCGTTCGCATCGGCATAAGAGAAGCCAGGTAAACCGTCACTGATACCGCATTGAACAAAACCTTTCTTTTTAACGGCATCCAGTGTCGTTCCCGCATGGGCTTGACCGGCTACGGCGAACATCATGCCTGCAGCGGCCAGGCTGGCTATCATCGTCTTTTTCATAATGCATCCTGTGTGGCGAAATTTATCGTTATAGAGGCGTTTTTAAACGCTTTACCTGTCTGTGGCGTTGGCCAACGTTTATAAAGCAAACGTAATGCCAGTTTTGCGTTCGACAAAATAAGAGATGAGTGAACGCTTAATGCTGAGTGTAGACAGGCTTAAATAAAACGAGCGCCCTGAAACGGTGCGAAATTACAACCTGTGCCACAAATTGGAGCAAAAGTTTTGAGTCGCGTCAGGAAAAAGACAAGATAGTTTCCAGCGTGAATATTGGCAGGGTAGTCAATAATATTAATGTGTGAAAATCATCACAATAGAACCGGTAATTTAAATGAGTATACGAAAAAGATGTGACTGGTTTCAGGATGAAATGAACAGCGCGAATAAATACGGGGCTATTTTTTTACTTATTTGAAAATAGTGCACTGATTAAAAGCAAAAGCGCGGCCACAGCCGCGCTTTCTTAACAGCTGTTACTTCGTCAGGGCAACAATACCCAGCGTCAAACCTGCCACTGCGGCAGCACCGCCGGCGATAGCACCTGCAGTTTCCCAGTTATCCTGGGTGGTGCCTTTCATACAGGTATTGGTATGAACCAGTCGGCCCTGGTCGTCGTAAACCGGTACACATGGAGAGTCGTGCGCGCAACCAGCAAGCAGCGCAGCGAGTAGTGCAACGGAAATGAATCTTTTCATGATGTTACCTCAATATTATTTCTCATCCGCTATAAAGCCAGGAGGGCAATTAACGAACTGGAGGTTATTTTACCACCGGGGTAAGTCCGCGTTACACGAGGAATAATCTCAAATTATGTAGTTTGTAAAAATCGTGGAGAAAAGTCGGTTTCAGGACGAATTAATGGAGACATTATGAAGCTGCAAGAGAGTATTTTTACTTAATGCAAATCATCGTATTTTTAACATTAGTTTTGCTTAATGCCTAATTCATTGTTTATGTTAAAAATAAAAAAGGCACGCGAGGTGCCTTTTTAGGGAAATGTTAATCTTTATGGCGGGTAAAGCGTCGACGGACCACCACAAAGAAGACGGGTACGAAGAAAATCGCCAGCAGCGTTGCGGAAAGCATTCCCCCCATCACGCCCGTACCGACGGCGTTTTGCGCACCGCTCCCGGCCCCGGAGCTGATCACCAGCGGCATGACGCCCAGTATAAAGGCCAGAGACGTCATCAGGATCGGTCGAAGGCGCATCCTTGACGCTTCAAGCGTGGCCTCAATGATGCCTTTACCCTCTTTCTCCATCAGGTCCTTAGCAAATTCGACGATTAAAATGGCGTTTTTCGCTGACAGACCAATCGTGGTCAGCAGGCCGACCTGGAAATAGACGTCATTGTTTAACCCGCGCAGCGAGGCTGCGAGAAGCGCCCCGATGACCCCCAGCGGCACAACCAGCATGACGGAGAACGGAATGGACCAGCTTTCATACAGCGCCGCCAGACACAGGAACACCACGATCAGTGAGATGGCGTACAGTGCAGGCGCCTGGTTACCCGAAAGCCGCTCCTGGTAAGACATTCCCGTCCAGTCATAACCGATGCCGGAAGGCAATTTTGCCGCGAGGCTTTCCATCATAGCCATGGCTTCGCCGGTACTTTTACCCGGGGCTGATTCACCGAGGATCTCCATAGAGGGCATTCCGTTGTAGCGCTCCAGACGAGGTGAACCGTAAACCCAGTGAGCGTTGCTAAAGGCTGAGAACGGCACCATTTCCCCGTTCGCACTGCGCACGTAAAGGTTGTTAATATCTCCTGGCAACATACGGAATTTTGCATCAGCCTGGACATAGACCTTTTTCACGCGCCCATGATCGATAAAGTCATTCACATAGGTGCCGCCTAAGGCTGTCGAAATCGTCTGGTTGACGTCAGAAAGACTGATGCCCAGCGCCTGGGCTTTCTCCTGGTCGACGTCCAGCTTGAACTGTGGCGTATCCTCCAGACCGTTAGGACGCACGCGTACCAGCAGGTCGGGGTGCTCTTTCACCATGCCGAGCAGTTGATTACGCGCCTGCGTCAGTTGGGTATGTCCGAGGTTAGCCTGATCGATCAGTTCAAAGTCGAAGCCCGTTGCGGTACCCAGCTCAATAATGGCAGGCAGGTTAAACGGGAAAACAAGGCCGTCTTTAATCTGACTGAAGGCTTTCGTCGCACGACCCACAATCGCCTCGACCCCATTTTGTGCCCCAGGTCGCTCCTCCCAGGGTTTGAGGCTGATGAAGGCAATACCGGAGTTCTGGCCCTGGCCGCTAAAGCTAAACCCGTTTACGGTAAAGACGGATTCAACATTCGCCTTCTCTTTATTCAGGTAGTAGTCCTGAACCTGGTCGAGGACCTGCTGAGTACGCGTCTGGGTTGCCCCCGCAGGCAGCTGAACCATCGTCATAAACACCCCCTGATCCTCTTCGGGGAGGAAGGAGGTGGGTAAGCGCAGGAAGAGCACCGCCATCCCACCGACAATAATGACGTATACCACTAGGTAGCGCCCGGTTTTGCGCAAGATACCGCTCACGCTGTGACTGTAGTGCTCCACGCTCTTATCAAAAAGCGCATTAAACCAGCCGAAGAAGCCCCCTTTTTTCTCATGATGATCGGCGGATACGGGCTTAAGCAACGTTGCACAGAGTGCAGGCGTCAGGATTAGCGCAACCAGTACGGACAACGCCATCGCGGAAACGATAGTCAGCGAGAACTGGCGATAGATCGCCCCCGTCGAGCCGCCAAAAAAGGCCATCGGGATAAAGACCGCCGAGAGCACCATGGCGATCCCCACCAGCGCACCCTGAATCTGCCCCATCGACTTCTGCGTGGCCTCTTTAGGCGGCAGCTTGTCCTCGACCATGACGCGTTCAACGTTCTCGACGACCACAATAGCATCATCAACCAGCAGGCCTATCGCCAGCACCATGCCGAACATTGTCAGGGTATTGATGGAGAAACCGAACGCCGCCAGAACCGCGAAGGTACCCAGCAAAACGACCGGAACCGCGATCGTCGGGATGAGCGTTGCCCGCAGGTTTTGCAGGAACAGGTACATGACCAGGAAGACGAGAACGATCGCCTCAAACAGGGTCTTCACCACTTCGTGGATGGAGATTTTCACAAACGGCGTGGTGTCATAGGGGTAGACGACTTTGAGCCCCTGCGGGAAGAACGGCTGCAGTTGTGCCAGCTTGCTCTTGATGGCTGCTGCCGTATCCAGCGCATTGGCCCCGGTTGCCAGCTTAATCCCCAGGCCGGTTGCTGCCTGCCCGTTGATTTTTGTCACCATGTTGTAGTTTTCGCCACCCAGCTCAATGCGAGCCACGTCCTTCAGATGCACCATCGAGCCGTCCTGGTTCACCTTGAGCGTCACGCGACCGAACTCTTCCGGTGATTTCAGACGGGTTTGCGCGATGATCGAGGCATTCAGCTGTTGTCCCGGGATGGACGGCGTCCCGCCCAACTGGCCTGCCGCTATCTGGTCGTTCTGCGTTTTCAGCTGGTTGATGATATCCAGCGGCGTCAGCTGGTATTTGTTCATCGCATTGCTGTCGAGCCAGATACGCATCGCATACTGGGCGCCAAACAGCTGCACGTCACCGACGCCAGACGTTCGGCTGATGGCATCTTTGACGTTCGAGGCGACATAGTCGGAGATGTCATCCTGCGTCAGGTTTTTGTTGTCTGATACAAAACCGGCAACAAGCAGGAAGCTGCTGCTGGACTTCTCAACGCCAATCCCCTGCTGCTGCACCTCTTGCGGCAGCAGCGGCATGGCGAGCTGCAGCTTGTTCTGCACCTGCACCTGGGCGATGTCCGGATCGGTTCCGGACTCGAAGGTCAGGGTGATCGTGACGTTACCCGCTGAATCGCTGGTGGAGGACATATACATCAGGTTATCGATACCGTTCATGTTCTGTTCGATAACCTGGGTCACGGTATCCTGTACCGTCTGGGCATCTGCTCCCGGGTAGGTCGCGGATATCGCCACGGCGGGAGGTGCAATGGTCGGATACTGTGCGACGGGAAGTTTGAGAATGGCCAGTCCGCCTGCAATCATCAAAATGATGGCAAGTACCCAGGCGAAAACCGGTCTCTGAATAAAGAAATTAGCCATGTCGTCGTCCCTTAACTGGCCGGAGCGGTGGTGGTATCAGGCGTAGCGACGACGGTTACGCCCGGTCTGACCTTCTGTAGTCCGCTGACAATCACGCGGTCACCGTTTTTCAGCCCTTCCGTTACCAGCCAGCGGTCGCCAATCGCCTGTGGCGCAACGACGGTGCGAGACTCAACCTGATTTTTATCGTTCACCACCATAACGGTGGCATCGCCTCGCGGTGTGCGGGTCACGCCTTGCTGGGGAACCAGAATCGCATCCGGCTGCGTACCTTCATCAATGCGGGCGCGAACGAACATACCGGGTAACAGCAGATGTTGAGGATTCGGGAAAATGGCGCGTAAGGTAATCGAGCCGGTACTTTCATCCACCGTGACGTCGGAGAACTGCAATGTGCCTTTCAGTGGATAGGGCTGCCCGTTCTCCATCAGTAGCTCAACGCTGCTGGCGGTATCGCCTTTTTGCAGGCTCGTCTGCTTCAGACGCATAAAATCATTACTGGACTGGGTCACATCAACGTAAATCGGATCAAGCTGCTGGACCGTTGCCAGCGCCGCGGTTTGTCCGTTCGTCACGAGCGCGCCTTCCGTCACGCTGGATTTGCCGATGCGACCATCGACGGGAGACGTCACTTTGGTATAAGCAAGATTGATGCGTGCACTTTCAACGCCCGCTTTGGCGGCGACGACGCTGGCATCTGCCTGCTGGGCCGTGGCGACGGCCTGGTCATACTCTTGCTTGCTAACATACTGTGTGCCGACCAGCGGGAGATATCGTTTCACCGTCAGGTGCGCAATATTGGCCGCCGCCTGGGCCTTCGCCAGCTCGCCTTTCGCGTTATCGTAAGCCGCCTGATAGGTAGCAGGATCAATCTGATAAAGCGAATCCCCGGCTTTTACATCGCTGCCTTCCGTGAAGTTGCGGCGCAGGATGATACCGCTAACCTGCGGACGAACCTCTGCCACGCGGAACGCATCAGTTCTGCCCGGGAGTTCAGTGGTGACAGCCAGCGGTGCGCTTTTCACAATATGCACGCTGACCTGGGGGGCCTGCGGATGTTGCGGTTGGTTTTCCTGGCCATCGCATCCTGAGAGCAGTACAGCGCAGACAATGAAACCGGCTAAAGGTAAGCGTCTGAAATGATTCGTCATTACTGGTCCTTTAAATACCCGGAAACCGATATTTGGCGTGAATCGGTAGCAGGGGCAGCGGGATAAAAAATAAAATGTAGCTGCGTATAATAATGAGGGTATTTAATGTTTTTTAATTTATAAGTGCGAATGACAAGGTCTGAGCGGAAAAATCAGAATCAGGCTCGGTTTATTTCTCCGTCATCTTCCGGCAAGCTAATCAGTTAAATAGCGCTTAACGTGATTTAATTATTCATGTTGTGAATTTAAACTTAAATATGTATTTAGCTAAGCTATAAATTAAGAAGATTGACTTTTTTTGTGCAAAATTAAAACGGAATTTGGTGAATACTTTCTTTCTCCTGACCCCTGTGTTACGTATAAATCTTGTGAGTAGCGAGTAGTTGTCTATGGCGCGTAAAAAGAAAGAAGAAGCTCAACAAACCCGGCAGCAGCTGATTGAGGCGGCTATCGGGCAGTTTGCGACGCGTGGCGTAGCCAACACGACGCTGACGGACATCGCGGATGCCGCAAAGGTTACGCGCGGTGCCATTTACTGGCACTTCACCAGTAAAGCCGAAATATTTAATGCCATCTGGGAGCAGCAATTGCCGCTTCGCGACATTATTCGCGACCGGCTTTCCCTTTCCGAAGGTGATGATCCATTGTTAATACTTCGTGAGCAATTTATTACTGCGCTGCAGTATATTGCGCGTGAGCCCCGACAATGTGCCCTTTTACAAATTCTGTATCACAAATGTGAATTTAGCAGTGATATGATTTCTGAGAGTGAGATAAGAAAACGGATTGGATTCAATTATGACACGCTGCGTGCCACGCTGGAGGCCTGTATTTCACGTAACATCATTTCGCCAAAGGTAAATGTTGATCTGACCCTGATCGTATTCCACGGTTTTTTTAGCGGAATCATTAAAAACTGGTTAATGAATAACGACAGTTTCAATCTTTTTCAGCAGGCTCCCGCCCTGGTTGATAGCATTCTGGCGACACTGCCTGTCATTCGCGTATCGCCTCATGATGATGCTTACAGCTCAGCGCAAGGTAACATTTCCCCTCGCGCGCAAAGTGCCTCAATGGTTTGCGCGCTGACGGGTTTACCTAACAGATAACCCTGAAGGGTATTGCAGCCCAGCTCGGTTAAAAAGGCTTGCTGTGCTTCGGTTTCCACACCTTCAGCCACGACTTTCAGGTTGAGTGTTTTGGCGAGGGCCACAATCGCTGAGACAATGGTGGCATCCTCGCTTTCCCCGCTTAGCTCTTTCACGAACGCCCTGTCGATTTTCAATTCACAGGCCGGTAAGCGCTTGAGGTACAGCAGGCTCGAATATCCGGTACCAAAGTCATCAATGGAGGCCTTTACGCCCGCTTCTGTCAGCTCTGTCAGCACCCGTACACTTTCATCCGGGTTGCTCATTGCCGTGGTTTCCGTCACTTCCAGGATCAACATTTCTGGTGGCACATGATGAAGTGCCAGGCAGTTGAGAACCGTGTTGACCAGCGAAGGCTGTTCAAACTGCAGCGTCGACAGGTTTACCGCCATTGACCAGCTTTGATGTCCCTGAAGATGCCATTCACGCAGCTGGCGACAGGCTTCATTAATTACCCAGTTGCCGATAGGTATAATTAGCCCCGTTTTCTCCGCCAGCGGCAGGAAAAGGTCCGGGGTCAGTAACCCCTGCTTGGGATGCTGCCAGCGCAATAACGCCTCAAATCCAAGGATAGGACCGGCGGGAGCGTGAAATTTTGG
Source organism: Enterobacter sp. JBIWA003 (assembly GCF_019968825.1). NCBI lineage: Bacteria > Pseudomonadati > Pseudomonadota > Gammaproteobacteria > Enterobacterales > Enterobacteriaceae > Enterobacter > Enterobacter sp. JBIWA003. Next base: position 4,574,517 of record NZ_CP074170.1, on the reverse strand, counting down.
CTGGTACAGCAGGCGTAGCTCATTGCGATCGATCGCCATCCATAGATCGTTCATCAACTGAAGATGGGTCTGCGCCAGCGTATTCATCGAGGGCTGGAAAAAGTGGTAACCGTTCCGGCCCATGTGCTTGGTATGGTACATTGCCGCGTCGGCGTTAAACATGAGCTCACGTTCGGTTTTGCCGTCGTGAGGATACAGCGCGATCCCAATGCTGAGGGTCACCACCAGTTCATAGTGGTCGAGGTTGAACGGGCTATCGATCGCGCGCACCAGCGAATTCGCCAGCGATGCCGCATCGTCCGGGCCTTCTCCCTCAGCCAGCAGAACAAACTCATCACCGCCGATACGTGCCAGGGTGAACTGGCCCTTCAGGAGATGCAGCAGACGCTCCGTAACGGCAATCAGCAGCTTGTCACCGACATCATGGCCGTAAGCGTCATTGATGGCTTTAAAACCGTCGAGATCCATGAACATCAGGGCGAAATGGGTCCCTTCACGATCGGCTTTGCTGATGGCCTGATCGAGTCGATCTTCCAGCAGGATACGGTTGGGGAGACGCGTCAGGGTATCGTGCAGGGCCAGTTGTGCGAGTTCCCGGTTAGCTTCTGCAAGCGACGAGGCCAGAAGGGCGGTACGTGCCTGAAGGCGGGCATCCAGCATTGATACCAGCAGGGTAATCCCAAGAATAGAAAGCGCGACGACGCTAACCAGCACCGCCAGCCAGCTCCCGTTGATACCCTCATGGTGAACCATTGTGGACATCGGAAACTGTGCGGCTTTCATCCCGGCGTAGTGCATCCCGGCAATGGCAATGCCCATGGTGATGGCGGCACCCGTGCGCATCAGCACGACCTGAGCGGCATCGTGACGCAGGCGGAAGGTCAGCCATAATGCAGCGAGTGAAGCGGCAAGCGCAATGGCGACCGAAATGGCCACCCAGACCTTGTCCCAGATAATCCCGGGCATAACCTCCAGCGCAGCCATGCCGGTGTAATGCATGGCAACAATACCGCTTCCCATCACCAGCGCACCGGGCAGCAGGCGGCGCAAGCGTAACCGATCGCAGCTAACGAGCCAGAGCGCAAACAGTGACGAACCCACGGCGATGACCATCGATAACACCGTCAGGGTGGCGTTGTAGCTCATGCTCATGGAGAGGTCCATCGCCAGCATGCCGATAAAATGCATGGCCCACACGCCTATGCCCATTGCAATACCGCCGCCAGCCAGCCAGACGCGGGCAGCGACACCCTGACTCCCGGCGACACGTGCCGCCATATTCAGTGCGGTATATGCGGCAAGAATGGCAACAACAAAGGAGAGGACAACAAGGATATGGTTGTATTGGCTGACCAGCATGGACGGTTCTACTCGAGTGTGAGGTTACGCTAGAGCGGTTGAGAAGGGCGAGACATTATCACCGTCGGGTAATGGCTCAAAGGGATTTAAATCCCCGTTTTTAGTGGGTAATAACGGGGAGATTTGCGCAATCAGGCGATTAGTCGAGCTCTGAGCAGTTCACCAGTTTCAGGGGATTCACGGAGTTCATATTGCGACACTTATCGGTTTCGGTGCTCATCAGTTCAATCCACTGCATCAGGAGTGCATCGAAAATCAGAACGGAGATTGCAAAGACAACCAGCCACCAGTATTTACGAATCATTGTGTCATTCCGCGAGAAGAGCGCCAGTAGAGTGGGGGAAATATACACCAAAAGCGGCGGTTTTAAAGCGGGATAAGCGAAGGTTTACAAAGCGTTGACGGACTGAAGCAGGCAATAAAAAAGGCGCTTCCCCATGCCGAAGAGCGCCTTTTTAAACAAGCATTTAACTGATTAGTATCAGTTCATGCCGTATTTTTTCAGTTTCTTACGCAGAGTACCACGGTTGATACCCATCATCAGCGCAGCGCGGGTTTGGTTACCGCGGGTGTATTGCATCACCATGTCCAACAGTGGCTGTTCAACTTCAGCCAGTACCAGCTCATACAGGTCATTAACATCCTGACCGTTCAGTTGAGCAAAATAGTTCTTCAGTGCCTGTTTAACCGAGTCACGCAGGGGCTTTTGAGTTACCTGGTCCTGAGAGTTAACGGTAGAAACGGTCAGTACGTCAGAATTTACGCGTTGTTCGAACATAGTTCTGTCAGCTCTTTATTTCATTACGCAAGATTTTCGAAGTATGCCTCCAACGCCTCCAGCTGTTCGCTGGCATCCTCTATGGCGTTGAATGTGCGCCGAAACTGGTCATCTGGAGCGTGCTCCTGGAGATACCAGGAAACGTGTTTACGCGCAATTCGGTACCCTTTCGCCTGACCGTAGTGGTCATGCAGTTCCCGAACATGCGAACAAAGCAAGCGCTTAACCTCTGCCAGAGGCAGTGGAGCAAGCAGCTCTCCAGTGTCCAGATAATGCTGGATTTCCCGAAAGATCCAGGGTCTTCCCTGAGCGGCACGTCCTATCATCAGAGCATCAGCTCCCGTATAGTCGAGCACAGCTCTGGCTTTAAGCGGGTCAGTTATGTCGCCATTCGCGATAATCGGAATGGAAACTTTCTGCTTAACTGCCCGAATGCTGTCGTATTCAGCTTCACCGTTGAACAAACAGGCACGCGTGCGTCCATGAATGGTCAGGGCCTGAATGCCACAGTCTTCGGCCAGTTGGGCAATCTCTACACAGTTACGGTGTTCCGGCGACCAACCCGTGCGAATCTTTAACGTAACAGGAACGTCCACTGCGCTGACAACCGCCGTCAGGATAGCTTTCACCTGGTCGGGGTATTGCAGAAGGGCTGAACCTGCAAGCTTGCGATTCACTTTTTTGGCCGGGCACCCCATATTGATATCAATAATCTGGGCACCACTTTCCACGTTGATACGCGCGGCATCTGCCATCTCTTCAGGCACGCTTCCGGCAATTTGCACGGTGCGAATACCCGGTTCATCAATGTGCACCATCCGAAGGCGGGATTTATCGCTTTCCCAAACCTGCGGGTTAGACGACATCATCTCGGATACGGTTAAACCGGCTCCCATCTCATAGCACAGCGTCCTGAACGGCCGGTCGGTAATACCTGCCATAGGGGCTGCGATCAGGCGATTTCTAAGCTGGTGGTGTCCGATGCGCATGAGTTAAGAAATGACCATACTGTGACTGCAAGGCGGCGTATATTACGCATTTTTTGCACGAGATGAAAGGCCAAACTTTGAACAATCCACTGTTGTAGATCAAGGAATCGCCGCTCAATCTTTCCGTTAAGAATTATTCACTATTTAAATCATTATGTTATGTGGGAATGGCTATTTTATGGGCGCTTACAATTTCCCGTAACTTCTCATCATTTCTGAATAAACGGCTTACCTCAGCGGGATAATCTGCTGTTTTTAGCAGCAGATTTTCCCTCTTCTTTGCGATCTGCGTCGCATTTTAGAACATGATCTTAAGGCTCAGGATGGGCGTTATTCGACCACAACACGCCCATGCAGAGACTGTACCGGACGGTTATTATCGTGATGCATGGTATGAGTAAATTTCTCAAGCTGTTCTGCTGAGACGGTTAACGGCTGTTTGAGCACGATCCAGGTGACCCCTTCAGAACACGGTGGCGTGGTCAACGAGCCACTAAAGCGCCAGTAGGTTTTCACCTTTGGCAGCAATTTGTTCAGGTTGAGATCCTTCTCAAGGGTTACGTTCTGTTCAGCCTGCTGCGGCATCACGCTCCACAGCTTTTCCAGCTCCGGATTCGAAGCACCTTTATCAAACATGACGGCCACCACGGCCAGCTCACCCGCGCTGTTTTTATGAACCAGATGCATCTCCATCGCGTACTTTTTGCCGTGCACGGTGTTTTCGCTCGGCGCATGGAAGTGGAACTGCTGTAGCGTCCAGGTTTGCTTGTCCAGGGTGATCGTGTTGCGTGTATCTGCCTTTTCGCTGGCCTGGATGGTATGGCCATTGTTTGTCAGCCCCACTGGGCCATCAATGTAGTGCGTTTTAAGCGGGGAGAGATGGGCGTTAGCGGTTGAATCAATATTAATTGGAGACTGGTTCATCCCGCTTTGACAGGTCTTGTAAGCCTCGTCCAGTTCGCCCCAGTGTTCCGGTGAACCTTCCCCTTCGTAGCTCCAGTGTGACGCAAATGCTGAAGCCGAAACCATGCTCAGCGCCAGCAGCGCTGCCTTGCCTGTAATGTGTTTCATCATATTCTTCCGGTGAATTTTTATAATACAAATCAACATGATTTGTATGGTTATTTTACCGAAGAATGGCAGAGGGAGAGAGGATTATCAGTGGGAGAAAGGCGTGGTCAGATGACCACGCCAAATGCTTATTTTTTACGACCGGTAATACGACACCACTCTTCTTTCTCCACCACCGGGTCGAGAGTGAAAAGATCGGCGTAGGCGTCGCACACGCTGTCCGCCTGGCTTGCCAGGATACCCGAAAGCCCCAGCAGACCGCCCTCAACGGGCAGCACGCTGATTAACGGGGCCAGCTCACGCAGTGGGCCTGCCAGAATGTTTGCGACTACCACGTCGGCTTTCATGGCTTCTGACTGTGCATCAGGCAAATACAGCTCCAGACGATCGGAAACGCCGTTACGCTCGGCGTTGTCGCGGCTGGCCTGAATGGCCTGCGGATCGATATCGATCCCGATGGCTTTAGCCGCGCCCAGTTTCAGGGCGGCAATCGCGAGGATCCCGGATCCACAGCCGAAGTCGATCACCGTCTTACCGTCCAGATCGATACCATCCAGCCACTGCAGGCACAGGGACGTCGTGGGATGGGTGCCGGTACCAAACGCCAGACCCGGATCGAGCATGACGTTAACCGCGTTTTCATCAGGAACCTCGCGCCAGCTCGGGCAGATCCACAGACGCTTGCCGAACTGCATCGGGTGGAAGTTATCCATCCACTCGCGTTCCCAGTCTTTGTCTTCCAGCTGTTCGATTTTGTGCGCAAACCCAGCGCCCAGCAGAGGGTGGTTTTCCAGAATCGCGACGACCTCTTTCATGTCGGTTTCAGCATCAAACAGGCCGATAACGTCGGTATCACCCCACAGGCGGGTTTCGCCCGGCAGAGGCTCAAAGACCGGCGTGTCATGCGTGTCCTGGAAGGTGATAGAGACCGAGCCGGCCTCCATCAGCGCATCGCTCAGTTCCTCGGCGTTAGCGCCGGTTGTGTTCAGTTTTAGTTGGATCCACGGCATGGCAAAACTCTTTATTTATCAGTAGAAATCATAGCGGGCTGTGGGACGGGCTGACCAAAACGGTTCCCCACCACAAACGCCAGTAAACTTAGCAGTAACGAAGGCACAATCGGATGGAAGCCCAGGTACTGAATCTTAAACGTTGCGAGGACGGCGTACAGCACACCGCCGACAATCATGCCGCTCAGCGCGCCCGCCGCGTTTGCACGCTCCCAGTAGAGCCCTAACACCAGCGGCCACAGGAATACCGCTTCAAGCCCACCAAACGCCAGCAGGTTCAGCCAGATGATCATCTCCGGCGGGCGCCATGCGGCTAACATCATCAGAATGCCGAGCACCAGCGTGGTCCAGGTCGAGATGCGTTTCAGCTTTTGCTCATTATGCATTTTAGCCGGACGCGCGCTAAGCCACAGATCTTTGATGATAGTGGCGGAAGCCTGCAGCAGGTGCGCGTTAACGTTAGACATGATGGCCGCCATTGGTGCAGCAAGGAACAAACCTGCGGCCCACGGGGGCAGGACCTGCACCATCAGCGTAGGGATCACCTGATCCGGCACGGTCAGGTGAGGTAATACGGCCCGCCCCAGCGCGCCCGCCAGATGCATACCCAGCATCAGCAGCGCGACAACGACGGTACCAATCACAATTCCCCGATGAACGGCTTTGCTGTCTTTATAGGAGATACAGCGCACGGCGGTGTGCGGCAGACCGATAACCCCGAAGCAGACCAGCACCCAGAAGGAGGTCATAAACGCGGGCGTCAGGATATCATCAGCACCATGAGGGCTGACCAGTTTAGGATCGATCTGCTCCAGCGTTTGCACCGCATTGTGTAATCCACCGGCCGCGTAGATGACGCCGACCAGCAGCACAAGGGTGCCTATCAGCATCACCATGCCCTGCATGGTGTCGTTCAGCACGCTGGCGCGGAAGCCGCCAAACGCGGTGTACAGCGCAATTGTGATCCCGAAGATGAGCAGCCCGGTCTCGTACTTAATACCCGCTGCCGTTTCCAGCAGTCGCGCGCCGCCAATAAACTGAACGGCAATGGCGCCGACGAAGGCGACAATCAGGCTGATACTGGCAATCCAGACCACCGCGCGGCTCTGATAACGCGCCTGCAGCATATCGTTTAGCGTAATGGCGTTATAGCGGCGAGCGAGTATGGCAAATTTTTTGCCCAGAATACCCAGTGACAGCCAGATCGTGGGCACCTGGATCATGGCCAGCAGTACCCAGCCCAGCCCGTATTTATACGCCGCGCCCGGCCCGCCAATGAACGAACTGGCGCTCACGTACGTGGCGGTCAACGTCATCGCCAGCACAAACCCGCCCATCGAACGGCTGCCGAGGAAATATTCGCTCAGGAACGATCCGGTACTGCGTTTGCGCATGGCATAGAAAGAGAGGCCAAAAACCACGATCAAATAGACAACCAGTACGGTGATGATTTCAGTTTGCATCACTGTCCTCCAGCGGGAAATCGCGGAAGATAAAGCGCACCATTAGCCAGCTCAGCAAAATGAAAATCAACGGTACCAGCAGACACGCCATTTCAAACCAGTGCGGCAGGCCGGTGATACCGGAGGCTGAGCTCGGTAAGTAAGCAGTTACTAACCATGCGGCGAGATAGAGAAGGGTCAGCCACAGCGCCCAGCGCGCTTCTTTATGGGCCTGAACAAAACGTTTGTCCATTTTTTGTCCCTTGTGGATGAAGAAAGCGGGGATTGTACATGATGAGGCTTTCCAGGCCCCAGAAATAAAAAAGGCCGGATAATCCGGCCTTTTCGTGCGCGCGCAGTCTTACTTCTCGTTAAGACCGAGTTTCTTCTCGAGATAGTGGATGTTGGTTCCACCATTCTGGAAGTGCTCGTCGCTCATGATACGCATCTGCAGATCAACGTTGGTTTTGATACCGTCGATGATCAGCTCCTGCAGGGCGTTCTTCATGCGGGCAATTGCCACGTCACGGTTTTCGCCGTAGCAGATGAGCTTGCCGATCATTGAGTCATAGTACGGCGGTACGGTGTAACCGGCGTAGATATGAGACTCCCAACGCACACCAAAACCACCCGGCGCGTGGAAACGCGTGATTTTACCTGGGCTTGGCAGGAAGGTGTTCGGGTCTTCGGCGTTGATACGACACTCGATCGCATGGCCTTTCACCACAACTTCTTCCTGCTTGATGGAGAGCGGCTGGCCTGCAGCGATACGCAGCTGTTCTTTGATCAGGTCAACGCCGGTGATCATTTCGGTAACCGGGTGTTCAACCTGAATACGGGTGTTCATTTCGATGAAATAGAACTCGCCGTTTTCGAACAGGAACTCAAAGGTACCCGCCCCGCGATAGCCGATATCGACACACGCTTTGGCGCAACGCTCGCCGATGTAGCGACGCAGTTCCGGGGTAATACCCGGTGCTGGCGCTTCTTCGACCACTTTCTGGTGACGACGCTGCATGGAGCAGTCACGTTCTGCCAGATAGATCGCGTTACCCTGACCGTCGGCCAGCACCTGAATTTCGATGTGGCGTGGGTTTTCCAGGTATTTTTCCATGTATACCATGTCATTGCTGAAAGCGGCTTTCGCTTCAGCTTTGGTCATGGAGATGGACTGCGCCAGGTCGGCATCGCTACGCACAACGCGCATACCGCGACCGCCGCCGCCGCCAGACGCCTTGATGATAACCGGGTAGCCAATGCGTTTAGCATGAGCACGGTTAGCATCCATGTCGTCGGTCAGAGGGCCGTCAGAGCCTGGTACGGTTGGCACACCGGCTTTTTTCATCGCGGTGATTGCAGACACTTTGTCGCCCATCAGGCGGATGGTGTCGGCTTTCGGACCGATGAAGATGAAGCCAGAGCGTTCAACCTGCTCAGCAAAGTTGGCGTTCTCAGAGAGGAAGCCGTAACCCGGATGAATTGCCACCGCGCCGGTGATTTCAGCGGCGCTGATGATAGCCGGGATGTTCAGATAGCTTTTTACGGACGGAGCCGGGCCAATACAGACCGTCTCATCCGCCAGCAATACGTGTTTTAAATCGCGATCCGCGCTTGAGTGCACCGCGACGGTCTTGATGCCCAGTTCTTTACAGGCACGAAGAATACGCAGAGCAATCTCGCCGCGGTTGGCGATAACAATTTTATCCAGCATGTTCGCCTCGTTACTCGATGACGACCAGCGGCTCGTCAAATTCAACCGGCTGACCACTTTCGACCAGAATCGCTTTCACAGTACCTGATTTGTCTGCTTCGATCTGGTTCATCATTTTCATCGCTTCAACGATGCACAGGGTATCGCCTACGTTGACTTTCTGACCCACTTCGATGAACGCCTTCGCGTCCGGGCTCGGGGTGCGGTAGAAAGTACCAACCATTGGGGAACGTACGATGTGACCACTGATTTCTGCTGCAGCGGCAGGTGCGGCTTCAGTTGCTGCTGGCGCAACGGCTGCGGAGAGCGCAGGCTGCTGCACTGGCGCAGCATAAGCCTGCTGCATTACCGGGAAGCTAGCGGCTGGGGCTGCACGGCTGATGCGTACAGACTCTTCGCCTTCAGAAATTTCCAGTTCGGAGATGCCTGATTCTTCAACCAGCTCGATCAGTTTTTTAATCTTACGAATATCCATGAGTGGGTTCCGTACTCTTGTTTAGTGTGATTGTGACAAGCGTTTTACCGCTGTCTGTAAAGCGTATGAATAGCCGTCTGCGCCCAGTCCACAGATAACGCCAGCAGCGATATCTGACAGATACGAATGGTGGCGGAACGGCTCTCGGGCGTGCACGTTACTCAGGTGGATCTCGATAAACGGGATACTCACCGCGAGCAGTGCGTCGCGGATAGCAACACTGGTGTGCGTAAACGCGGCCGGATTGATCAGGATATAGTCCACATTGTCTTTAGCCTGATGAATACGGTCGATGATTGCGTACTCCGCATTCGACTGAAAATGATCCAAATCCACATTCAGTGACGCTGCTTCCGTTCCCAGACGGTTAACAATTTCACTCAATGTCAGCGTGCCGTACTTCTCTGGCTCACGGGTTCCGAGCATGTTCAGGTTCGGTCCGTTCAAAACTAAGATATGGAACTTATCAGTCATTATGCCGCTATCTCCTGCGATTTTCGGGTAAAAAACAAAATATACCTTCGAAACGCAAATGTCACCTTTTCAGAGGCTTAAAACCGCTGTCAGGCGAACCAAGGTCGCACATTATAACGATTTCGTAGCATTTAGCAGCTAAATACTGGTCTTATCAGGGAAGATTATCAACCGCTATCCGAAAAAGATTTGCGGTTGACGGGGAATATGCGGGAAAACGCACAGTTTCGCGCACTATCGCAACCACTGGCGGAACTTCTTGTAACGCCATGCTAAAAGCGCCACGGCGGCCAGTGCGTACAGGACCGGCTGCGGGGAGAGGATCTTCACCGACCACAGGTAATGAAAAGGGGCGAGGATCGCGACAAGATAGACGAAGTTGTGCAGCAACTGCCAGCGCCTGCCCAGTTTTCGCTGTGCATATTGCGTGGAGGTCAGCGCTAACGCCAGTAAAATCACCCAGCTCACAATACCCAGCGTCAGATAAGGGCGTGTCACCAGTTCGCGGCCAAGCAGTGCCAGATTGTTAATTCCCAGCTCCAGCAGGGCATAGCTGGTGAGATGCAGCGTCGCCCAGGCAAAACACCATAGCCCTAACAGCCGACGGGTGCGTATCAACAGTGGCTGTTTAGCGTAGCGCGCCAGCGGCGAGACGAGCAAGGTGGCCAGCAAAAATTTCAGAGCCATCCGACCGGTAAAATGCTGGATATCCTTGGCCGGGTCGGCGCTAAAGAGCCCCTGGCTGGCGGCCCAGAACAGCCATATAAAAGGAAGCAGCCCGGCCAGATGCAGAAGCACTTTAAGCCAGGTAATCTGTTTTGCCGTTAAACGCACTCAGAAGTTCTCCCGTAAATTGAGGCCACGGTACAGCGAGGCCACTTCATCCGCATAACCGTTAAACAGCAGCGTGGGCTGACGCTTCACGTCCAGCGCACCGCCGGAACCGATAAACCGCTCGGTCGCCTGCGACCAGCGCGGGTGATCCACATGCGGGTTCACGTTGGCGAAGAAACCGTATTCGTCCGGGGCCGCCAGATTCCAGGTGGTAGGCGGGCGCTCGCGGGTGAGCTTAATGCTGACGATGGACTTAATTCCTTTGAAACCGTATTTCCACGGTACGGTTAAACGAATGGGGGCACCGTTCTGCGGCGGAAGCGCCTTGCCGTACACGCCGACGGTCAGCAGGGTAAGCGGGTGCATCGCCTCATCGAGGCGTAACCCTTCCACATACGGATACTCAAGCCCGCCGCCAATAAACCGGTCTTTTTGTCCAGGCATCTCGTCCGGCGCATAGCGCGTCTGGAAGGCGACATATTTTGCGTTGCTGGTGGGCTCAACCATCGCCAGTAATTTATGCAGCGGGAAGCCAATCCAGGGCACCACCATCGACCAGGCTTCCACACAGCGCATACGGTAGATACGCTCTTCGAGCGGGAAACGGGTGGTCAGATCGTGATGATCCAGCGTCAGAGGTTTCGCCACTTCGCCCTCAATCTTCAGCGTCCACGGATCGGTTTTGAGGCTACCGGCGTTGGCGGCAGGATCGGCCTTGTCGAGACCAAATTCGTAGAAGTTGTTGTAGCCGGTGACTTTATCTTCTGGCGTAAGCGCGAGTTTGTTCTGCCATTGGGCGGGTTTCGTAAAGGTGAGCGGGGCGCCGGAAGGGGCCTTCGGCCGATCGTTGCCTTTAAACCAGTCGAGCAGGTCGGCGTGTGCTGCCGGCGAGAGCGAGAGCGCGGTGGCGCTGATGCCAAGCATTTTCAGGATCTGGCGGCGCTGTAACATAAAGACAGACTCAGACGTTACGTCGGCTTCCGTCAGTTTTCGGTTTTTCATGGCATCCTCCGTCATGCGTTTTCCTAAGCATGACGGAGGAGAGGGATTCGCGCGAATATGTCACGAAAATTTGAAGATTAGGCGATTTTCACCAGCGCGCGACCGTGGAACTGGTTGTCCATGATCTTACTGGCATAGTCCGGTGCCTGGCTGAGCGTAATCTCCGTGGCGCTCCGGGTGTAGAAGGATTCCGGCAGGTCGCGTACCAGACGTTCCCATGCCTGCGTACGGCGAGCCGCTGGGGTCATCACGGAATCCACACCCTGCAGGCGGACGTTACGCAAAATAAATGGCATCACGGTGGTGGGCAGGGCAAATCCGCCCGCCAGTCCGCAGGCAGCCACGCAGCCGCCGTAGTTCATCTGCGCCAGGACTTTTGCCAGCACCTTATCACCGACGGTATCTACCGCGCCTGCCCAGACCTGTTTTTCCAGCGGACGGGTTTCAGCGAATTCGTCACGGCTGAGAATGCGGTTTGCACCGAGCTGGCGCAGGTAATCGTGGGTGCTTTCACGACCGGAAACCGCCGCGACCTGATAGCCCAGTTTGTGCAGTAACGTCACTGCCGTGCTCCCCACGCCCCCGCTGGCACCGGTGACGACAATTTCGCCCGATTCAGGGCGGATACCCGCCTCTTCCAGCGCCATTACGCACAGCATCGCGGTAAAGCCTGCCGTGCCGACGATCATCGCTTTGCGGCCATCCATGCCTTTCGGCATCGGCACCAGCCAGTCGCCCTTCACGCGCGCCTGCGTGGCCAGCCCGCCCCAGTGATTTTCACCTACGCCCCAGCCGGTGAGCAGCACCTGCTGGCCCGGGTGGAAGCGCGGATCCTCGCTGGTATGAACCCGGCCCGCGAAATCAATACCTGGCACCATAGGGAAATTTCGGATGATTTTACCCTTACCGGTAATCGCCAGCGCATCTTTATAATTTAAACTAGACCAGTCGATGTCGACGGTTACTTCGCCTTCCGGCAGGCGACTCTCTTCTACCGCCTGCACTGAGGCAAGCGTTTTGCCGTCCTGCTGTTCTAAGATCAAAGCCTGCATACGGGGTCCTCTCGACTCATATGATTGGAAAATAATTTCTGAAGACTATACTCGCTCAGGGAAACGCAGTGCCGATTTAACGCAATAAATTGCCAGATACACCCGATTTGGTAGTATGCCGCATTCGAAATGCAAGTTAGCGCTTACTCGCTACCCCATCAACCCACGGAGTAATCTCAAGGATGCGATTAACGACGAAATTCTCAGCTTTTATCACTTTGCTGACGGGGCTTACCATTTTTGTCACCCTTCTGGGCTGCTCTCTGAGCTTTTACAACGCCATTCAGGACAAACTGGTCAACCGGGTGCAGTCCGTCGCGTCGGTGATTGATACGCGTCTGCTGACGACGCCGCTACCGGCGCTCACCCGTGAGCTCGATGAGTTGATGGTACCTGTTGATATTGTTCAAATCGACATTCAGCAGGGAAAGCATCGTGTGTTAAGCCATGAACGGCCGGGAGGTTATCGGCCTGCGGGCGTGGTGAGCCAGTACCGGGAAGTGACGGTGCATTCCCTGAAAAATCCGGGGATGACCATCCACATGGTCTACCTCGATCCGATGGCCAGCTATTTCCGTTCCATGATGACCACCGCGCCGCTCACCGTGGCGGTGGCGTTTATCGTCCTGCTGATCTTTCTCGCGGTCCGCTGGCTGCGTCGCCAGCTCTCCGGACAGGAGCTGCTGGAGATGCGCTCCGTGCGGATCCTTAACGGTGAGCGCGGCCCGCAGGTGCGTGGTTCCGTCCACGAATGGCCGTCACGCGCCAGCAGCGCGCTGGATACGCTGCTCTCGGAAATCCAGTTTGCCAGCGACCAGCGCAGCCGTATGGATTCGCTGATCCGCTCCTATGCCGCCCAGGATAATAAAACTGGCCTGAACAACCGCCTCTTCTTTGATAATCAACTCGCCACGCTGCTCGACGATTCGGAAAAAGTGGGGACGCACGGGGTGGTGATGATGATTCGCCTGCCTGACTTTGATCTCCTGCGCGATACCTGGGGACAGCGGGCCGCGGAAGAAAATCTCTTTACGCTGATCAACCTGCTCTCCACCTTTATTATGCGCTACCCGGGTGCGCTGCTGGCCCGCTATCACCGCAGCGACTTTGCCGTGTTGCTGCCGCACCGAACGCTGAAAGAGTCAGAAAGCATCGCCAGCCAGTTGCTGAAGGCGGTGGATGCGCTGCCGCAGAGCAAAATGCTCGACAGGGACGATATGGTCCACATGGGGATCTGCGCCTGGCGTGGCGGGCAATCGACAGAACAGGTGATGGAACATGCGGAAGCGGCCACCCGCAACGCCGTGTTGCAGGGCGCGAACGGATGGGCGGTGTATGATGACTCCCTGCCGGAAAAAGGGCGCGGTAACGTGCGCTGGCGAACGCTGATTGAGCAAATGCTGAGCCGCGGCGGACCGCGTATTTATCAAAAACCCGCGGTCATGAAAAACGGCAACGTTCACCACCGTGAACTGATGTGCCGTATTTTTGACGGTACGGAAGAGGTTATCTCGGCGGAATATCTGCCAATGGTCCTGCAATTTGGTCTGTCCGAAGAGTATGACCGCCAGCAAATTACCCGGTTAATTCCGTTTTTATCTTTCTGGCCGGAAGAGAGCCTGGCGCTGCAGGTCACCGTGGAGTCGTTAATACGCCCACGTTTTCAGCGCTGGCTACGTGATACATTAATGCAATGCGAAAAATCGCAACGCAAACACATTATTTTTGAACTTGCTGAGGCCGATGTAGGTCAACACATCAGCCGGTTACGTCCGGTGGTACGTTTGATCAATGCGCTCGGTGCGCGTGTCGCGGTGACGCAGGCAGGTTTAACGCTGGTCAGTACCGACTGGATTAAGGCGCTGGATGTGGAGTTATTAAAGCTACATCCAGGGCTGGTAAGGAATATTGAGAAGCGTACGGAAAACCAGCTGCTGGTACAGAGTCTGGTAGAAGCATGCAAGGGAACGCGAACACAAGTATTTGCTACGGGCGTGCGCTCCAGAGGGGAATGGCAGATGTTAACAGAGCGCGGTGTCATGGGTGGTCAGGGGGATTTTTTTGCTGCCTCTCAACCGCTTGACACCAACGTGAAAAAATATTTGCAAAGATACTCTGTTTGACCTGCCGTTTACGCTGTTTTCACGTAGAATATCGCGCCTGTAGCTTTGAGTATGTCGAGCAAAAAGCCAGTGAACGACCTTAACGGGTTACAAACGTCAGTGGGGAACGCTACTGTTTACTCAGCCCTGAGGGAGTCAGGGGATGATTTTGTAACATCAGGAAACGTACTGCACAAATTTTCACCGTTGCAGATGATTTTTGCGCCTTGTCGCTGCTGCGTGTGGTTGGTAAAGTAAGCGGATTTTGTTTTCCGCCCCAGCTTTCAGGATTATCCCTTAGTATGTTGAAAAAATTTCGTGGCATGTTTTCCAATGACCTGTCCATTGACCTGGGTACTGCGAATACCCTTATTTATGTAAAAGGACAAGGCATCGTATTGAATGAGCCTTCCGTTGTGGCCATTCGTCAGGATCGTGCAGGCTCGCCGAAAAGCGTGGCCGCTGTGGGTCATGACGCGAAGCAGATGCTGGGTCGTACCCCTGGCAACATCGCCGCTATTCGCCCAATGAAAGACGGCGTTATCGCCGACTTCTTCGTGACTGAAAAAATGCTTCAGCACTTCATCAAGCAGGTTCACAGCAACAGCTTCATGCGTCCAAGCCCGCGTGTTCTGGTGTGTGTGCCGGTTGGCGCAACCCAGGTAGAGCGTCGCGCAATTCGTGAATCTGCCCAGGGTGCTGGTGCGCGTGAAGTGTTCCTGATTGAAGAGCCAATGGCGGCGGCAATCGGTGCAGGTCTGCCTGTGTCTGAAGCGACCGGTTCCATGGTGGTGGATATCGGTGGTGGTACCACTGAAGTGGCCGTTATCTCTCTGAATGGCGTGGTGTACTCCTCTTCCGTACGTATCGGTGGTGACCGCTTCGACGAAGCCATCATTAATTATGTACGCCGTAACTACGGCTCTCTGATCGGTGAAGCCACCGCAGAGCGTATCAAACACGAAATCGGCTCTGCGTATCCGGGCGATGAAGTGCGTGAGATCGAAGTACGTGGCCGTAACCTGGCTGAAGGTGTGCCACGCGGTTTCACCCTGAACTCCAACGAAATTCTGGAAGCACTGCAGGAACCACTGACGGGTATCGTGAGCGCGGTAATGGTCGCGCTGGAACAGTGCCCACCAGAGCTGGCGTCCGATATCTCCGAGCGCGGTATGGTTCTGACCGGTGGTGGTGCGCTGCTGCGTAACCTCGACCGCCTGTTAATGGAAGAGACAGGTATTCCTGTCGTAGTTGCAGAAGATCCACTGACTTGCGTCGCCCGTGGTGGTGGCAAGGCGCTGGAAATGATCGACATGCACGGCGGCGATTTGTTCAGCGAAGAGTAGTCGAGTTTGAGAGGGTAGCAATTTGCTACCCTTTCTCTCTGACGCGAGAATACGCATAGCCTATGAAGCCAATTTTTAGCCGTGGCCCATCGCTACAGTTTCGCCTCATTCTGGCGGTTCTGGTTGCGCTTGGGGTCATTATTGCCGATAGCCGCCTCGGTACGTTCAGCCAGATCCGAACGTACATGGATACCGCCGTCAGTCCTTTCTACTTTATATCCAATGGTCCCCGTGAACTGCTCGACTCCGTTTCTCAAACGCTGTCTTCACGTGACCAACTCGAACTCGAAAACCGGGCATTACGTCAGGAACTGTTGCTGAAAAACAGTGAACTGCTAATGCTGGGGCAATACAAGCAGGAAAATGCGCGTCTGCGTGAACTGCTCGGCTCGCCGCTGCGTCAGGATGAGCAGAAAATGGTCACTCAGGTGATCTCCACCGTGAACGACCCTTACAGCGATCAGGTTGTGATCGACAAAGGGAGCGTGAACGGGGTGTATGAAGGTCAGCCTGTTATCAGTGATAAAGGCGTCGTGGGCCAGGTGGTTGCCGTGGCCAAACTGACCAGCCGCGTGTTGCTGATTTGTGATGCCACGCATGCGCTGCCGATCCAGGTACTGCGCAACGACATCCGCGTGATTGCGGCCGGGAATGGCTGTACGGATGACCTGCAGCTGGAACACCTGCCAGCCAACACGGATATCCGCGTGGGCGACGTGCTGGTGACCTCCGGTCTGGGTGGCCGCTTCCCTGAAGGCTATCTGGTTGCGGTGGTCTCTTCGGTGAAGCTGGATACGCAGCGTGCCTATACCGTGATTCAGGCGCGTCCAACCGCCGGTTTGCAGCGTCTGCGCTATCTGCTGCTGCTGTGGGGCGCCGATCGTAACGGGGCTAACCCGATGACGCCTGAAGAGGTGCATCGTGTGGCAAATGAACGCCTGATGCAGATGATGCCGCAGGTTCTCCCGCCTGCGGACTCCATGGGGCCGCCTGCGCCAGTCCCGGCGCCGGCAACCGGGTTAACGCAGCCGCTGCCGGATGCGCCGCCACCGCCTAAACTCTCTTCGGGAGGGCAGTAGTGGCAAGCTATCGTAGCCAGGGACGCTGGGTCATCTGGCTCTCGTTTCTCATTGCACTGTTGCTGCAAGTGATGCCCTGGCCGGATGACATTCTCGTTTTCCGGCCAAACTGGGTATTGCTCATTTTGCTCTACTGGATCCTTGCCCTGCCGCATCGCGTAAATGTCGGCACAGGTTTTGTGATGGGTGCCATACTGGATCTCATTAGCGGCTCAACGCTTGGCGTACGCGCCTTGTCCATGAGCATTATTGCGTACCTCGTCGCACTCAAATTCCAGCTCTTCCGTAACCTTGCGCTCTGGCAACAGGCCCTGGTTGTGATGTTGTTGTCGCTCGCTGCGGATATCGTTGTTTTCTGGGCAGAGTTTTTAGTGATCAACGTCTCTTTCCGACCGGAAGTGTTCTGGAGTAGTGTAGTAAACGGTGTGCTCTGGCCATGGCTGTTCCTGCTGATGCGTAAGGTTCGCCAGCAGTTTGCTGTGCAATAAAAGGTTTCTATGACGTCTTTGTATCTCGCTTCCGGCTCCCCGCGCCGTCAGGAACTCCTGACGCAGCTAGGGGTCTCTTTTGAACGCATCGTGACCGGCATTGAAGAAAAACGTGCTGAGGGCGAAAGTGCTCAACAGTACGTGTCACGTCTGGCGCGTGAGAAAGCGCAGGCGGGCGTGGCCAGTGTGCCACGCGATCTCCCTGTGCTGGGGGCAGATACCATCGTTATCCTGAACGGTGAAGTGCTGGAGAAACCGCACGACGCCGATCATGCAGCGCGCATGCTGCGCAAGCTGTCCGGACAAACGCATCAGGTGATGACTGCCGTCGCGCTGGCCGATCGCCAGCACGTGCTGGACTGCCTGGTGGTGACGGAAGTGACCTTCAGAGTACTTACCGACGACGACATCGCCGCTTATATTGCCAGCGGTGAACCGATGGATAAAGCAGGTGCATACGGTATTCAGGGGCTGGGTGGCTGTTTTGTCAGGAAGATTCATGGCAGCTATCACGCCGTAGTCGGCTTACCGCTGGTGGAAACGTATGAGTTGCTGAGCAATTTTAACTCACTGCGTGAGGGAAGGGATAATTATGACGGCTGAATTGTTGGTAAACGTAACGCCATCGGAAACCCGTGTGGCCTATATTGATGGTGGCATTCTTCAGGAAATTCATATTGAGCGTGAAGCGCGGCGCGGAATAGTAGGCAATATCTACAAAGGTCGTGTCAGTCGTGTACTACCGGGTATGCAGGCGGCTTTTGTAGATATTGGACTCGATAAGGCGGCATTTTTACATGCCTCCGATATCATGCCGCACACCGAGTGCGTCGCGGGCGAAGAGCAAAAGCAGTTTGCCGTGCGCGACATTTCTGAGCTGGTGCGTCAGGGACAGGATCTGATGGTGCAGGTGGTGAAAGATCCCCTCGGCACCAAAGGCGCCCGTCTGACCACCGATATCACCTTACCTTCCCGCTATCTGGTCTTTATGCCCGGCGCGTCGCACGTGGGCGTCTCACAGCGTATTGAGAGCGAAAGCGAGCGCGAGCGTCTGAAAAAAGTGGTCAGCGCCTACTGCGATGAACAGGGCGGATTTATCATCCGTACCGCCGCGGAGGGGATCAGCGAGGAGGACCTGGCGTCGGATGCGGCTTACCTGAAGCGCGTCTGGACAAAAGTGATGGAGCGTAAAAAACGCAACCAGACCCGCTATCAGCTCTATGGTGAGCTGGCGCTGGCGCAGCGCGTTCTGCGTGATTTTGCCGACGCGCAGCTCGACCGCATCCGCGTGGACTCTCGCCTGACGTATGAAGCGTTGCTGGAGTTTACCGCCGAATATATTCCGGAGATGCCAGGCCTGCTGGAGCACTACACCGGGCGTCAGCCGATCTTCGATCTCTATGATGTCGAAAACGAGATCCAGCGTGCTCTGGAGCGTAAGGTTGAGCTGAAGTCCGGCGGCTATCTGATCATCGATCAGACCGAAGCGATGACGACCGTCGATATCAACACCGGTGCGTTCGTCGGCCATCGCAATCTCGATGACACCATTTTCAACACCAACATCGAAGCCACGCAGGCCATTGCGCGCCAGCTTCGTCTGCGCAATCTGGGCGGCATTATCATCATCGACTTCATCGATATGAGTAATGAAGACCATCGTCGCCGCGTGCTGCACTCGCTTGAGCAGGCCCTGAGTAAAGATCGTGTGAAAACCAGCATCAACGGCTTCTCACAGCTGGGGCTGGTGGAAATGACGCGTAAGCGTACCCGCGAGAGCGTGGAGCATGTGCTGTGTAATGAATGCCCAACCTGCCATGGACGCGGAACGGTAAAGACGGTTGAGACCGTCTGTTACGAGATCATGCGTGAAATTGTGCGTGTGCATCATGCCTACGACTCCGACCGTTTTCTGGTCTATGCTTCCCCTGCGGTGGCTGAAGCGCTGAAAGGCGAAGAGTCACACGCGCTGGCGGAAGTGGAAATCTTTGTCGGCAAACAGGTAAAAGTACAAATTGAACCGCTCTATAACCAGGAGCAGTTTGACGTCGTGATGATGTAAGCGCAGTACGCTGCGTGACGAATGCTGACAAGGAGAGATGCGTGAGGCGATTGCCGGGGATTTTATTGCTTACAGGGGCAACGCTGGTCGTGATTGTCGCGTTGCTCGTGAGCGGGCTACGCCTCGTTTTACCGCATCTGGACAGCTGGCGTCCGCAGCTGCTGGCGAAAATCGAATCCACTACCGGCGTGCCGGTGGACGTCAGCCAGGTCAGCGCTAACTGGCAGAATTTTGGCCCGACGCTCGATGTCCGGGATATCAACGCCAGCCTGAAAGATGGCGGCTACCTGAAAATCAAACGCGTGACCCTGGCGCTGGACGTCTGGCAAAGCCTGCTGCATCTTCGCTGGCAGTTTCGCGATCTCACCTTTTATCAGCTCCAGTTCCTGACCAATACGCCGCTGTCTGGCGGCGATAGCGGTCAGGGTCTTGAAGCCAACCGCTTCAGCGATCTTTTCCTCCGCCAGTTCGATCATTTCGATCTGCGCGACAGCGAAGTGAGCTTTATTACTCTTTCCGGCCAGCGCGCCGAGCTGGCAATCCCGCAGCTGACCTGGCTCAACGGTAAGGATCGGCACCGCGCCGAGGGGCAGGTCAATCTCTCAAGCCTGAACGGCCAGCACGGCGTGATGCAGGTGCGCATGGATCTGCGCGACGATGACGGCCTGTTAAATAACGGCAAAGTCTGGCTGCAGGCCGACGATGTGGACGTCAAGCCGTGGCTGGGCGACTGGCTCCAGCAAAATATGCAGCTGGAAACGGCCCGCTTCAGTCTTGAAGGCTGGTTGACCCTGACGAAAGGCGAATTTGCCAGCGGCGATATCTGGCTCAAGCAGGGAGGCGCGAGCTGGAAAGGTGAAAACCAGCAGCATCAGCTTTCCGTCGATAACCTCACCGCGCACGTGACGCAGGAGAAAGAGGGCTGGCAGTTTGCCATTCCCGATACGCGCATCACGATGGACGGCAAGCCGTGGCCGCGCGGTGCGCTGACGCTGGCCTGGATGCCGGAGCAGGACGTTGGCGGCACGGCCAGTAAACGCAGCGACGAGCTGCGTATCCGTGCCAGTAACCTGGATTTGGCCGCTATTGAAGGGCTGCGCTCGATGGCGGCAAAGCTCTCTCCTGACCTGGGCGAGATCTGGCTGGCTACGCAGCCGAGCGGAAAGATTGATTCTCTGGCGCTGGATATCCCGCTTCAGGCGACGGAAAAAACCCGTTTCCAGGCGACATGGAAAGATCTTGCCTGGAAGCAGTGGAAGCTGTTGCCGGGTGCGGAGCACTTTAGTGGCAAGCTGGAAGGCAGCGTGGAGAACGGCAGGCTGACGGTTGATATGCACGACGCCAAAATGCCTTACGAGACGGTCTTCCGCGCGCCGCTGGAAATCGAACAGGGCAACGCAGTGCTTAACTGGCTCCGTAACGACAAGGGTTTCCAGCTCGATGGCCGGCATATCGACGTCAAAGCGAAAGCGGTGCACGCGCGCGGCGACTTCCGCTATTTGCAGCCTGAAGGGGATGAGCCGTGGCTGGGGATTCTGGCCGGGATCAGTACCGATGACGGCTCCCAGGCCTGGCGCTATTTCCCGGAAAACCTGATGGGGAAAGCGCTGGTAGACTATCTGAGCGGTGCGATTCAGGGCGGTCAGGCGGATAATGCCACGCTGGTTTACGGCGGTAATCCCCATCTGTTCCCGTATAAGCATAATGAAGGTCAGTTCCAGGTTCTGGTGCCGCTGCATGACGCCACCTTCGCGTTCCAGCCGGGCTGGCCCGCGCTGAAAAACCTGGATATCGAACTTAATTTCCTTAATGACGGCCTGTGGATGAAGTCCGACAGCGTGGCGCTGGGCGGCGTGACGGCCAGCAACCTGACGGCCAACATTCCGGACTACTCAAAAGAGAAGCTGCTGATTGATGCCGACATCAATGGTCCCGGCAAGGCGGTGGGACCGTACTTTGAGGAGACCCCTCTGAAAGAGTCGCTGGCCGCGACGCTTCAGCAGCTCCAGCTTGATGGCGATGTGAATGCTCGCTTACATCTTGATATCCCGCTGGACGGTGAGATGACCACCGCGAAAGGCGACGTCCGTCTGAAGAACAACAGTCTGTACATCAAACCCCTTGAGAGCACCCTGAAAAATCTCAGCGGGCAGTTCAGCTTTGAGAACGGTAACCTGAAGAGCGAACCGCTTACCGCCAGCTGGTTTAATCAGCCCGTGAATATCGACTTCACGACCACAGAGGGTGAAAAGGCGTATCAGGTGGCCGTCAATCTGGACGGCAACTGGCAGCCAGCGCGAATGGACGTCCTGCCGAAGCCGATTGAGGCGTCCGTGGAGGGCGCGGTCGCCTGGAAAGGTAAAGTGGCAATAGACCTGCCTTATCACGCGGGCGCGCAGTACAAGGTCGACATCACGGGCGATCTGAAAAACCTTCACAGCCAGCTGCCTGCGCCGCTGGATAAACAGGCCGGACAGCCGCTGCCGGTGAAGCTGAACGTGGATGGCAACCTGAACAGCTTCGCGCTGACCGGCAGCGCGGGCGGGACGAACCACTTCAACAGCCGCTGGCTGCTTAACCGCAAGCTCACCCTCGACAAAGCCATCTGGACGACGGATAGCCGCTCCACGCCACCGCTGCCGGAGCAGGCGGGCATTGAGCTGAATCTTCCGCCGATGGACGGTGCAGAGTGGCTGGCGCTGTTCCAGAAAGGCGTTGGGCAAAACGTCGATGAAACCGCCCAGTTCCCGCAAGCCATTACCGTACGCACGCCGTCGCTAATGCTCGGCGGGCAGCAGTGGAACAACCTGAGCATCGTCTCACAGCCTGGCGCTAACGGTACGAAGGTGGAAGCCCAGGGCAGAGAGATCAACGGTACGCTGACCATGCGCAATCACGCGCCGTGGCAGGCGGCGATCCGCTACCTCTACTACAACCCGGCAAGCGCCGCGAGCGGGAAAGACAAACCGGCTGCGACGTCGCCGCTGAGTCAAATCTCCCGCGTCGATTTTAGCGGCTGGCCCGATCTCCAGCTGCGCTGTGCAGAGTGCTGGCTGTGGGGGCAGAAATATGGCCGCATCGACGGTGATTTTGCCATCCAGGGAAACACGCTTACGCTCTCGGGCGGCCTGGTTGATACCGGCTTCGGCCGCATGACGGCGGGCGGGGAATGGGTGAATAATCCGGGCGAGCAGCGGACGTCCCTCAAGGGCGACATTAAAGGCAACAAACTGGATGCAGCAGCCAATTTCTTTGGCATCAGCACGCCGCTGCGCGGTTCATCATTTGACGTTAATTACGATCTTCACTGGCGCGACGCACCGTGGAAGCCAGATGAGGCCTCGCTGAACGGCATTCTGAAAACCCACTTCGGCAAAGGTGAGATCGCCGACGTGAGCACGGGGCGCGCCGGGCAGATCCTGCGCCTCCTCAGCTTTGATGCGCTGCTGCGCAAGCTGCGCTTCGATTTCAGCGATACCTTCAGCGAAGGGTTCTACTACGATTCCATCCGCAGTACGGCGTGGATCAAGGATGGCGTTCTGCATACGGACGATACGCTGGTGGATGGCCTGGAAGCGGACATTGCCATGAAAGGCTCCGTTAACCTCGTGCGCCGCGAGCTGGATATGGAAGCCGTGGTGGCACCGGAAATTTCCGCGAGCGTGGGCGTTGCGGCGGCCTTTGTGGTGAACCCGATTGTCGGTGCGGCGGTGTTTGCCGCCAGCAAAGTGCTGGGGCCGCTGTGGAGCAAGGTCTCCATTCTGCGCTACCGCATTACCGGTCCGATCGATAAACCGCAGATTAACGAGGTGCTGCGCCAGCCGCGCAAAGATGCACAGCAATGATTTGACGTGGGCAGGTAATTGCCTCACTCTCAATAAATACGATCTTTATACCGCCACGGGCGGCAACGAACGAGTAGCAATACGATGAGTCTGAACCTGGTAAGTGAACATTTGCTCGCAGCGAACGGCCTGAGCCATCAGGACCTGTTCTCCATTCTTGGTCAACTGACCGAACGCCGTCTCGACTACGGCGACCTTTATTTCCAGTCGAGCTATCACGAATCCTGGGTTTTAGAAGACAGCATCATCAAAGATGGCTCTTACAACATTGACCAGGGCGTCGGCGTCCGCGCCGTCAGCGGCGAGAAAACCGGTTTTGCCTATGCGGATCAGATTAGCCTCGCCGCACTTGAGCAGAGCGCGCAGGCGGCGCGCACCATTGTGCGTGATACCGGTGATGGACGTGTGAAAACGCTGGGAGAAGTGCAGCACTCTGCGCTCTATACCAGCATCGATCCGCTGCAGAGCATGAGCCGTGAAGAGAAGCTGGATATCCTGCGTCGCGTGGACAAAGTCGCCCGCGCGGCGGATAAACGCGTGCAGGAAGTTTCTGCCAGCCTGAGCGGTGTGTATGAACTGATTCTGGTGGCGGCAACCGACGGCACCCTGGCGGCTGATGTCCGTCCGCTGGTGCGTCTCTCAATCAGCGTGCAGGTCGATGAGGACGGCAAACGCGAGCGCGGCTCAAGCGGCGGCGGCGGTCGTTTTGGCTATGACTGGTTCCTGGGCGACGTTGACGGTGAAGCGCGCGCTGACGCGTGGGCAAAAGAAGCCGTGCGCATGGCGCTGGTGAATCTGAATGCCGTCGCGGCACCGGCGGGGTCATTCCCGGTGGTGCTGGGTGCCGGCTGGCCGGGTGTGCTATTGCACGAGGCGGTGGGTCACGGTCTGGAAGGCGATTTTAACCGTCGCGGGACCTCAGTGTTCAGCGGTCAGATCGGGCAACTCGTCTCCTCTGAGCTGTGCACCGTGGTGGATGACGGCACCATGCTTGACCGTCGTGGCTCGGTGGCTATCGACGATGAAGGTACGCCAGGTCAGTACAATGTGCTGATTGAAAATGGCGTGCTGAAAGGCTACATGCAGGACAAACTCAACGCGCGCCTGATGGGCGTCGCGCCGACGGGCAACGGACGTCGCGAATCTTACGCGCACCTGCCGATGCCGCGCATGACCAACACGTATATGCTGCCGGGCAAATCCACACCGCAGGAGATTATCGAATCCGTTGATTACGGTATCTTTGCGCCAAACTTTGGTGGTGGCCAGGTGGACATCACCTCCGGTAAGTTTGTCTTCTCTACCTCAGAAGCGTACCTGATTGAGAAGGGCAAAGTGACCAAAGCGGTGAAAGGTGCGACGCTAATTGGCTCCGGTATTGAAGCCATGCAGCAGATCTCGATGGTCGGTAACGATCTGAAGCTGGATAACGGCGTGGGCGTCTGCGGTAAAGAGGGCCAGAGCCTGCCGGTGGGCGTGGGCCAGCCAACGCTGAAAGTGGACAACCTGACGGTAGGCGGCACAGCCTGACCTGAATCGGCATAAAAAAATGGCGCTACTGATGTAGCGCCTTTTTTTTAACGTAAGTTACCCAGCGGTATCTCCGGATCCGGCTCGTGTGTGATGCGGTTACGCAAGTCACGACGAATAATTTCGATCGACCAGAACCAGACCAGATGGCCTACGATCTCTGAAACGTGTTCATACCACGGCAGCTCAAACAGCGGTGGCGTCAGCCCCATCAGCGGGAAGGAGATCATATGCACAAAGAGCTGAGCTAACGCACCCGCCAGCAAACCCTGCCAGAGTTTAATTTTCGGGAAGACTTCAGCCACGACACAATAGCCAACAGCGAAGACGATTGAGAAAATAATATGCGTCACGCCAACCCAGTTAAATATATGTCCGGCAAATGTATAAACTGCCGCGTTAGGATCAACAACGCCCAGCCAGTCGCGTAAAAATACATAGGGAGGGTTTAAAAAATTGCGGGAACAGTCAATCTGGCTTGCGGCTCTTATTAATTGCTCGGGTCCACATGCGCCGGTGAATAAGTCGGTGGGGCTGCGTGGCGGAAGCGGTACTTCGGCTCCCCATTTGACAAACGCGGAGACAATCCCTGCAATTAAACCGATGAACGCGGCGAGTCCATAGCGCCTGCGTGAAGGCGGTGTTTGTTCAAATAGATTCATTTCTTTTCCTTGTTTAACGTCATCCTGCGGAATACATTTTATTATTCATATCAGCAACAAATTAATAACAGTCCGACAAGCAGACTGCATATAAAGTAATGGGCTGGCGGCAGTAGTGTCAATTCTCTATTCCTGATAGTGGCGAAGGAATATTCCTGAATGAACAAGAGATTCATCCTGGGAATATTCATTGCCTCTATGCGTTCAGAAATAAATTGATTATTCCTTTCTTCTTCCTCGCATCCCCTGAAACAGCTCCGCCACGTCCACAAAATACTCGGTCAGATAGTTAATACACACCTGGACTTTCAGCGGAAGCTTGTCTTTTTCGGTATACAGGGCGTACACCGGACGCGGATCGGACTGGTAGCGCGGGAAGAGGATCTCCAGCACGCCGCTGTTGATCTCGTTGATCACCCACATCAGCGGCACGTAGGCGATCCCGGCACCGGCCACCAGCCAGCGCGAAATGGTCATCGGATCGTTAGTGACAAACCGTCCCTCCGGCAGCAGCCGGGTGGAGATCCCCTCCGGGGCAATCAGCTCAAATTCATTGTCGGGCCGCACGCTGTACTCCAGCCACGAGTGGTTGGTGAGGTCGGCGGGTTTCTCCGGCACACCGTACTGGGCCAGATAGCTCTTCGAAGCGCAGACGACCATCGGCATGCTGCCCAGCCGACGCGAGAACAGGCTGGAATCCTGCAGCGCGCCGACGCGGATCACCACGTCCAGACCGTCGGCTATCAGATCCGGCGCCGGGATGCCCGTCACCAGATTAACGGTAAGCCCGGGATACTCTTTCAGCATATCCGCCGTCATGGCAGCGAGAACATTTTGTGCCATAGTTGAAGAACACCCGATGCGCAGCGTGCCGATGGGGGTGTTGTTGAAGGCGTAGAGCTGTTCGTGAACATCCTGCACTTCCAGCAGCATACGGCGACAGCCCTGATAGTAAATTTTGCCCGCTTCCGTCAGCCCAATGCTGCGGGTACTGCGGTTGAGCAGCTTGACCTGAAGCTCATCTTCCAGTTTAGACACCGTCTGGCTGATGGATGAGACGCTCATCTGAAGCTGGCGTGCAGCGGCGGTAAAGGAGCCCAGTTCAACCACTTTGGCGAAGACTGACATGCGTTTTAAACGTTCCATTGTTCACTCTGGCTTAAAAGTGATTTAGATCACATATTATAGATAACAGCATAACAGTTACGTTAATATATTATTTATTACATAACGGCTGCGCCATTCTCGCCCGGCGTTTCTTGCTCTCCTGCGATGGCGTGCGCTAAAAAATTCTGAAGCCTGCACTCTCTCTAATCAAGGTCAACATGAGTCTGTTTCCCGTTATCGTGGTGTTCGGTTTGTCCTTCCCACCGATATTTTTCGAGCTTCTTTTATCACTGGCGATCTTCTGGCTGGTGCGCAAGGTGCTGGTCCCTACCGGGATCTACGATTTCGTCTGGCACCCTGCATTGTTCAATACCGCGCTGTATTGCTGCCTGTTCTACCTTATATCGCGCATGTTTGTCTGAGGTTGATGTGAAAACGCTAACAAGAAAAATCTCCCGCACTGCCATCACCATGGCGCTGGTTATCCTCGCCTTCATCGCTATTTTCCGCGCCTGGGTCTATTACACCGAATCACCGTGGACGCGTGATGCACGCTTCAGCGCCGATGTGGTGGCGATCGCCCCTGACGTGGCCGGTCTCATCACGGCGGTCAACGTACACGATAACCAACTGGTGAAAAAAGATCAGGTTCTGTTCACCATCGACCAGCCTCGTTACCAGAAAGCACTGGAAGAGGCGGAAGCGGACGTGGCCTATTACCAGGCGCTGGCTGCGGAGAAACGCCGCGAAGCTGGCCGCCGTAACCAGCTTGGCGTTCAGGCAATGTCCCGTGAAGAGATTGATCAGTCCAACAACGTGCTGCAAACCGTGCTGCACCAGCTGGCGAAAGCACAAGCAACGCGCGATCTGGCGAAGCTCGATCTGGAGCGTACCGTGATCCGCGCGCCGTCTGATGGCTGGGTGACCAACCTTAATGTGTATGCCGGGGAATTTATTACCCGTGGCTCAACCGCCGTGGCGCTGGTGAAACAGAACTCCTTCTACGTACTCGCCTATATGGAAGAGACCAAGCTGGAAGGCGTACGTCCGGGCTACCGGGCAGAAATCACGCCGCTGGGCAGCAACCGCGTCTTTAAAGGTACCGTCGACAGCGTCGCCGCAGGAGTGACCAACTCCAGCAGCTCGAACGATGCAAAAGGAATGGCAACGGTGGATTCCAATCTCGAGTGGGTGCGTCTGGCCCAGCGCGTGCCGGTCCGTATCCATCTGGACGAACAGCAGGGCAACCTGTGGCCTGCGGGTACCACGGCGACAGTGGTGATTACCGGTGAAAAAGATCGGGATGCCAGCCAGGACTCGTTCTTCCGTAAAATCGCCCACCGTCTGCGCGAGTTTGGTTAATCGCTATGGGCATCTTTTCCATCGCCAGCCAGCACATTCGCTTCGCCGTGAAGCTGGCGTGTGCCATTGTGCTGGCGCTGTTTGTTGGCTTTCACTTCCAGCTTGAAACCCCTCGCTGGGCAGTGCTGACGGCTGCGATTGTCGCGGCGGGCCCGGCCTTTGCTGCGGGTGGGGAACCCTATTCAGGCGCGATCCGCTATCGCGGGATGCTGCGTATCATCGGGACGTTTATCGGCTGTTTCGCGGCGCTCACCATTATTATTCTGATGATCCGCACGCCGCTGCTGATGCTGATGGTGTGCTGTATCTGGGCGGGCTTTTGCACCTGGATCTCGTCTCTGGTGAAAGTGGAGAACTCCTACGCCTGGGGGCTGGCGGGCTATACCGCGCTGATTATTATCATCACCATCCAGTCCGAGCCGCTGCTGGCTCCGCAGTTTGCGGTGGAGCGATGCAGCGAAATTGTCATTGGTATCGTGAGTGCGATTGTCGCGGATCTGCTGTTCTCCCCGCGCTCCATCAAGCAGGAAGTCGACCGTGAGCTTGACGCGCTGATTGTCGCTCAGTACCAGCTGATGCAGCTCTGCATCAAGCACGGCGACAGCGAAGAGGTGGATAAAGCCTGGAGCGGACTGGTTCGCCGCACGCAGGCGCTGGAGGGGATGCGCAGCAATCTTAATATGGAGTCGTCACGCTGGGCCCGCGCTAACCGTCGTCTGAAAGCCCTTAATACGGTCTCGTTAACGCTGATTACCCAGGCATGTGAAACCTATCTGATTCAGAACACCCGGCCGGAAGCGGTCACCGATACCTTCCGCGAACTGTTCGCCGAGCCGGTGGAAACGGTGCAGGACGTGCACAAGCAGCTGAAGCGTATGCGCAGGGTGATCGCCTGGACAGGGGAGCGCGACACGCCGGTAACCATCTACACCTGGGTCGGCGCCGCGACGCGCTACCTGCTGCTGAAACGCGGCGTGATCGGAAATACCAAAATCAGCGCGGCGGAAGAAGAGGTGCTGCAGGGCGAAGTGGTGATCAAGGCGGAATCCGCCGAGCGCCATCACGCGATGGTTAACTTCTGGCGTACGACGCTTGCCTGTATGCTCGGCACGCTGTTCTGGCTGTGGACGGGCTGGACGTCCGGCAGCGGCGCGATGGTGATGATTGCCGTCGTGACCGCACTGGCGATGCGTCTGCCTAATCCGCGTATGGTCGCCATCGATTTCCTGTACGGCACCATTGCCGCCCTGCCGATAGGCGCGCTCTACTTTCTGGTCATCATCCCGTCGACGCAGCAGAGCATGCTGCTGCTCTGTATTAGCCTGGCGGTAATGGCGTTCTTTATCGGCATTGAAGTGCAAAAGCGACGTCTGGGATCGCTGGGGGCGCTGGCGAGTACGATTAACATCATTGTGCTCGATAACCCGATGACCTTCCATTTCAGCCAGTTCCTCGACAGTGCGTTAGGTCAGCTGGTGGGCTGTTTCCTGGCAATGATGGTGATTCTGCTGGTCCGCGATAATTCGCAGGCAAGAACGGGCCGCGTGCTGTTGAACCAGTTTGTGTCGGCCGCCGTGTCGTCGATGACAACCAACACCGCGCGCCGTAAAGAGAACCATCTGCCCGCGCTCTACCAGCAGCTGTTTTTACTGCTGAACAAGTTCCCGGGCGATATCGGCAAGTTCCGGCTGGCGCTGACCATGATCATTGCACACCAGCGTCTGCGTAACGCACCGGTGCCGATCAACGACGATCTGTCGGCCTGGCACCGCCAGCTGCGTCGTACCGCTGACCACGTGCTTTCCGCCAGCAGTGATGACAAACGACGTCGCTACTTTACGCAACTGCTTGAAGAGCTGGATATCTACCAGGAGAAGCTTAAAACCTGGGAAGCGCCGCCTCAGGTGACCGAGCCGGTAGGACGGCTGGTGTTTATGCTGCATCGCTACCAGAATGCCCTCACGGATAGCTGACCGAAGTAAAAAAACCGACGCCAAAAGCGTCGGTTTTTTTGTGGCTATACTTATTCCAGCACGTTCTTACATTTCAGGAAGGGAGGACACATGACGACCCAGGCGCTTCAGGATCACATCCTTTTTCAGACCGGTTATCTGGTCAACGGAATCTGGAAAACGCTGGACACGACCTTCGATGTGCTTAACCCCGCAACCGGGGAAGTCATCGCGAAAGTGGCAAAAGCGGGTAAAGCACAAACCGAAGACGCTATCGCAGCGGCCACCAAAGCCTTTCCGGCCTGGCGTGCCAAAACCGCAAAAGAGCGCTCGGCGATTCTTTATCGCTGGTACGAACTGATCATTGAGAATAAAAGCTGGCTCGGGCAGTTAATGACCACCGAGCAGGGTAAGCCGCTGAAAGAGGCCGAAGGCGAGGTGGAGTACGCTGCCAGCTTTATCCAGTGGTTTGCCGAAGAGGCCAAGCGCGCGAACGGTGAAATTATTCCGCCGATCAAACCCGGCTCGCGCATTCTGGCGACCCGTGAACCCATTGGTGTGGTCGCGGCGATAACGCCGTGGAACTTTCCGATGGCCATGCTCACCCGCAAGTTAGGCCCGGCGCTGGCTGCAGGGTGTACCGGGGTGATCAAACCGGCCAATAACACGCCGCTCAGTGCCTTTGCGCTGCTTACTCTGGCAAAACAGGCTGGCGTGCCCGACGGCGTGCTCAACGCCGTGGCCGGGAATACGCATGAAATCAGCGATGCGATCATGGCAAGCCGCGACGTGCGTAAAATCTCCTTTACCGGCTCGACCTCCGTCGGCAAAACGCTGGTGCGTAATGCTGCCGAAACCATGAAGAAAGTCTCGATGGAGCTGGGGGGAAATGCCCCGTATATCGTTTTTGAGGATGCAGACATCGACGCGGCGGTGAAGGGGGCGATTGCCAACAAGTTCCGCAATGCCGGGCAGGTCTGCGTCAGCGTGAACCGTTTTTATATTCAGGAAACCGTCTACGACAAGTTTGTGAATAAACTTGCCGATGCCGTGAAGGCGCTCAAGGTGGGGAATGGCCTTGACGAGGGCGTTGTTGTCGGGCCGCTGATTGAATCTGCTGCGGTCGACAAGGTGCGTGAGCATGTCGACGATGCCGTCTCTCGGGGGGCAACCGTACTGGCAGGGGGTAAGCCCCATCCGCTTGGCGGGAATTTCTGGATGCCAACCGTGCTGGGCGACTGCCATGAAGGCATGAAGCTGGCAGAAGAAGAGACGTTTGGCCCGGTTGCGGCATGTTTCCGTTTCACCTCGGAAGATGAAGTTATCCAGCGTGCCAATAACACGCCCTATGGGCTGGCGGCTTACTTCTATACCCAGAATCTCTCACGTGTTTTCCGCGTTTCGCAGGCCATCGAGAGTGGGATGATCGGCATTAACGAGTGTGCCGTCTCCACGGAGCTGGGGCCCTTTGGTGGCGTAAAAGAGTCAGGCCTGGGTCGTGAGGGCTCCGTGCTGGGCCTGGAAGAGTACCTGGAAGTGAAAACCCTTCACATCGGGGGATTATAATAGACAGGGCGGCATCTGCCGCTCGCCTGGACTGGGTGGCTGGCAATGAAAACCTATACTTTTGATTTTGACGAGATCGACAGTCAGGAAGACTTCTACCGCGAATTTATCCGGGTGTTTGATCTTGAACGGGAAAGCGTGACGAATCTGGATACGCTGTGGGACGTGGTGACCGGGAGTCTGCTGCCGCTACCGCTGGAAATTGAGTTCATCCATTTGCCCGATAAGCTGCGCAGACGCTTTGGCGCACTGATATTACTGTTTGATGAAGCGGAAGAAGAGCTGGAAGGGCAGCTGCGTTTTAACGCGCGGCACTGAATGAAAAAAGCCCCTGACCTTGAGGCCAGGGGCAAGTCGTATGATGAGATACGACGAGGGTTTATTTATACAGTTCTGCAGTTGCATGCCAGTGGTCACCCTGATTCAGTTCGGTGACGCGATAGCTGCTGGCACCCGCTTTTTCAGCTTTGGCAGCCAGTTCGTGACGGATATCCATCGGAGAGCCGGTAACAGACGTCACGGAGATGCTGCCCATAGGCTGCAGATTTTGTGCCTGGTCGGCATTCACCTGCTGTACGGCTGCGCTTGCGCCGAAAGAGAGAACAGATGCCAGACCGAGGGTTGCGATGATCAATTTGGTTTTCATAGTCTTTACTCCTGAATAGGGTTTTTGCTCAACGGCGAGAAGGGTTGAACCACTATTTTTATGCCTGGTGCCGTTGAGTGGAGATTTACGTTTTCAGTTATTGCCCAAACTTATTTGTACAGCTCAGCGGTGGCGTGCCAGTGGGCACCAGAACGCGCTTCGATGATGCGGTAGGATGACGCACCCTTTTCTTCCGCTTTTTTGTTCAGCATCTCACGCATGTCCATTGGCGATGTGCCGACCGCGCCGACAGAAACCGTACCGATGGTCTCGCGTGATTGCGCCTGATCAGCATTGATAGCGTCAGCCGCGAAAGCACCGAATGACAGGACAGACAGGACGCTCAGCGCCGCTACAGTTGATTTGATTTTCATGATTTTTACCTCGTCGAATTTTTTAGTGGGGTCTTGTTTCGTGACCCTCATCACAAAATCAAGTATACACTAATAACGGTAAAAATTAATACCAGACTAATGGTTTCTATTGTTATTACGTGTTAACCACTCAGTTTTTTATAACCAAATTGCATAATATTGGGCATTTTTTGCGCATTTATGTTGGTTATATCTAATAAAATCATATGGATATCAGCTTTTGATTTTTTGTGCGATTTTTTGATTTAGCATTCACCAGATGAATGTTAATGGGCGGTAAAAAGCACTATTTGTCAAAGTCAGGGGCAGTGGAAAAGAGGGGGAAACGGCGTGGGGGCAGAACGATCCCCGCAGCGGCGCTACGGGGAAAGGGGATTAGAGTTCCTGTTCGAACAGAACCAGAATCGCTTCGTGGAGATCTTTAACGGAGAAACCGCTAGCCGGCGTGGTAAAGATGGTGTCATCGCCGGCGATAGTCCCGAGGATGCCTTCTGTTTTACCCAACGAGTCCAGCATGCGGGCAATCAGCTGTGCGGCCCCAGGGCTTGTGTGGATCACCACAACGGCGTCGTTGTAGTCGATATCCAGAACCAGATTCTTCAGCGGGCTGGAGGTGGTCGGCACGCCAAGTTCCGCCGGCAGGCAATAGACCATCTCCATCTTGGCGTTACGGGTACGCACCGCGCCAAATTTCGTTAACATGCGGGAGACTTTCGACTGATTGATGTTATCGAAGCCTTGTTCCTGCAGCGCCTGAACAATTTCTCCCTGAGAACTGAATTTCTCTTCTTTAAGTAGCGCTTTAAACGCCTTGACTAATTCTTCTTGCTTAGACGAGCTTCGCATAAGTCACCCGGAATATGACGATAGAAACAACATTATTATGCATGTGGATGAATTTTTATGCAAATTATCTACTCAGCGCCAGGCTGAAATAATGTTATGAAAGGGAGTGATTTTATCAGAATTCGTTATCAGAAAACATGCCTGGGTCACGCCGCGCAAATAAGCTTAAAAGTAAATTAAATGTTATCAAAATGATGTTGTTTTGGTGGCGGGGCAGGGTGTATTGTAACCACCTCTTAATTCGTCGCCGTCTGTCGTCAGAGCGTCTTCTGAAGAGAGATAAAGTCGCGTGACCTCAAATTCTTTAGCTACGAAAATTGTAATTATTTACTTGCTGAATTATGGTCGCCGCAACGGATTTACAGATACTTAAGTTAACCATAATAAGGAGTTTAGGATGAAAGTCGCAGTCCTCGGCGCTGCTGGTGGTATCGGCCAGGCGCTTGCCCTACTACTGAAAACCCAACTGCCTTCAGGCTCAGAACTCTCCCTGTACGATATTGCTCCGGTAACCCCAGGTGTGGCGGTTGACCTGAGCCACATCCCAACTGCTGTAAAAATCAAAGGCTTCTCCGGTGAAGATGCGCGTCCTGCACTGCAGGGTGCCGACGTGGTGCTGATTTCTGCAGGCGTGGCGCGTAAGCCAGGCATGGATCGTTCAGACCTGTTCAACGTCAACGCGGGCATCGTGAAAAACCTGGTGCAGCAGATTGCAGAAATCTGCCCGAAAGCATGCATCGGTATCATCACTAACCCGGTGAACACCACCGTTGCTATCGCGGCAGAAGTGTTGAAGAAAGCGGGCGTTTACGACAAAAACAAACTGTTCGGCGTAACCACGCTGGATATCATCCGCTCCAACACCTTTGTTGCTGAGCTGAAGGGCAAACAGCCAACAGAAGTGGAAGTGCCGGTCATCGGCGGTCACTCTGGCGTTACCATCCTGCCTCTGCTGTCGCAGATCCCAGGCGTAAGCTTCACCGAGCAGGAAGTAGCTGACCTGACCAAACGCATCCAGAACGCGGGCACCGAAGTGGTGGAAGCGAAGGCGGGTGGCGGTTCTGCAACCCTGTCTATGGGCCAGGCGGCTGCACGTTTCGGTCTGTCACTGGTTCGCGCGCTGCAGGGCGAGAAAGGCGTTGTTGAATGCGCTTACGTTGAAGGCGATGGCGAACACGCTCGCTTCTTCTCTCAGCCGCTGCTGCTGGGTAAAAATGGTATCGAAGAGCGTAAATCCATTGGCAAGCTGAGCGCGTTTGAACAACACGCGATGGAAGGCATGCTGGATACGCTGAAGAAAGATATCACCCTGGGTGAAGAGTTCGTTAACAAGTAATACGAACCGTCTCCTGGCAAAAAAACGGAGCTTATCGCTCCGTTTTTTTATGCCTGTCAGTTCGTTGCCGGGTATTCCTGAATGGTGACTTGCAGCGTCAGTTTCTTATCGTTGCGCATGACTTCAACAGGGATAATAGAGCCCGGGCGAATTTCTGCCACCTGGTCCATCGTCTCCAGCGCAGAAACCGCTGGCGTACCGTTGACCGACACAATGACGTCATTGACCTGAATCCCCGCGTTGGCCGCCGGA
This sequence comes from Enterobacter sp. JBIWA003, assembly GCF_019968825.1. NCBI lineage: Bacteria > Pseudomonadati > Pseudomonadota > Gammaproteobacteria > Enterobacterales > Enterobacteriaceae > Enterobacter > Enterobacter sp. JBIWA003. The sequence continues at coordinate 4,539,765 of NZ_CP074170.1, read as the reverse complement.
CCCCCTGGCGCCACCTCGTTCACCACGATGCCCTGGATCTGATCGATACCGCCACCCTGGGTATGCATCGGCGCAATTTCGCGACCACCGATACCGATATAGCCGCGGATCACGCGTCCGTCGCGGATCAGCTTATCCATAATTTTGGTCGCCAGCTGGAACGGAATGGCAAAGCCGATCCCTTCCGGCGTCTCACCGTCGTTACTCTTATCGAACGACAGGGTGTTGATCCCCATCAGTTCGCCCAGCGAGTTGACCAGCGCACCGCCGGAGTTACCGTGGTTGATGGAGGCATCGGTTTGCAGGAAGTTCTGCCGCCCGGAGGGGTTCAGACCAATACGGCCGGTCGCGCTGATGATCCCCTGAGTGATGGTCTGGCCCAGGTTGTAAGGGTTACCAATCGCCAGGACGACGTCGCCTATATGCGGGGTACGTTTACGGTTGATCGGGATGACCGGCAAACCGCCCGTGGCGTTAATCTTCAGGACGGCGAGGTCGGTCAGGCTGTCAGAGCCAACGAGTAATGCCTCAAACACGCGGCCATCCTGCAGGGCGACGATGATCTGGTCGGCATCGTTTATCACGTGCTTGTTGGTAATAATGTAGCCGCGCTCGTCCATGATCACGCCGGAGCCGAGGGTGCGGATCTCCAGCTGGTTGTGGGCTGAGGTATTCAGGCCACGGTTATAGACGTTAACCACGGCAGGTGCGGCTCGGCGGACGGCCTGATTATAGGTGGCCGGTGTTTCATCCGTGCTATCGAACTGGGGAGCCGACAGTTTATTGAACTGACGTAAAGACGGCAGCGCCAGCAGCAGCAGGCCAGCGACAATCAAACCGATGACAATAGAACGTAAGAGCTTTAAAAGCATGATGCGCGTGTCGTTAAAAAAGGAACGATTTGCAGCATAACATGAGTTATCCGGACATCACACGCAGCGGTGATGTCCGGGTCGCAAATGCTTAGCGCAACAGAATATAGATAGACTCATTGCCGCGCATGACCTGCAGGGCAATAACCGCCGGTTTACTCTCCAGCACCTTGCGCAGTTCGGCAATGGACTGCACGCGATTGCGGTTTACGCCAATGATCACATCTTCCTGATGCAATCCGGCCTGAGCGGCAGGGCTGCTCTTTTCAACGGTGTCGATGCGAATGCCTTTCGTACCATCTTTCAACTGTCCATCGCTCAGCGTCGCACCCTGCAGCGCCGGGGCGATCAGCTCCGCACTGGCAGAGGAGGAGGTGCTCTTATCCAGCGTCACTTCAACGTTCAGCGGCTTACCGTCACGGATCAGACCCAGCTTCACTTTGGCGCCGGGTTCGGTGGTGGCTATCCGCGAGCGCAACTCGGCAAAGCTGCTCAGCGGCTTGTCGTTGAGGCTGACGATCACATCGCCCGATTTAATACCTGCTTTTGCCGAGCCGGAGTTAGGCAGCACTTCACTGACAAACGCCCCGCGCTGTACGTTGATGTTGAACGCTTTTGCGATATCCGCGCTCATCTCCATACCTTTAATACCCAGCAGCCCGCGTTTGATTTCACCGAACTGAATGAGCTGCTGTGCCAGCGTTTTGGCCATATTGCTGGGAATCGCAAAACCGATCCCAATGCTGCCGCCGCCCGGGGCCAGAATCGCCGTGTTGATCCCAATCAGCTCACCGTTAAGGTTGAGCAATGCCCCGCCGGAGTTCCCGCGGTTGATTGAGGCATCGGTCTGGATAAAGTTTTCCAGCCCTTCCAGATTGAGGCCGCTACGTCCCAGCGCGGAGACGATCCCGGAGGTGGCGGTTTGCCCTAAGCCAAAGGGGTTGCCTACGGCGACGGCAAAGTCGCCGACGCGCAGTTTGTCGGAATCCGCGATGGCAATCTGGGTCAGGTTGCTCGGGTTTTGCACCTGCAGCAGCGCGATGTCGCTCTGGTCATCGCCGCCAATCAGTTTGGCATCAAATTCGCGGCCATCGTTTAGCTGGACGCTGATTTTATCGGCCTGGCTGATGACATGATTGTTAGTCAGAATATAGCCTTTTGCCGCATCGATAATGACGCCAGACCCCAGGCCTTCAAAAGGCTGGGCCTGCTGGTCGGGAGACTCATCGCCAAAATACTTCTTCAGTTCTTCAGGGACGCGTTGGCTTTGTACCGCCGTGCCTTCAACCTGAACGCTGACGACCGCAGGCAACACTTTTTCCAGCATGGGTGCAAGGCTTGGAATGGCCGCCTGGCCAGGCACCTGGGAGGGAATGGCGGCAAATACAGGAACGGACGCCGAGAGAGATAACCCGACACTTAACGCGATAGCGCTCAACAGCTGGTTTTTTTTCTTCATCGATGTTGACTCTCGTAACCTGGAATAAAAGGAAAAACGGCCCCAAAAACACGTTGATGTTATTGAATTTTAAACCGCTGAACAATGAGGTGTTTAACTAAATGATAGCTGGGGTCATGAAGAAAGGACGGGCGCAATCGCTGCGCCCGTAAAATAAATTCAGGTTGTGCGATTAATCGCGTTTTACACCGCCACGCAGCAGGCCGGACGCGCCGTCTGAATAGTCGCGAGGCATCTGAACGGGCGCCTGATCGTTACCGGCCTCAGAGTCTGCCAGACGGTTGCGGAACGGGTTGGTTTCCGCCGTCATTTCCGGCAGCAGGCTGCTGGAGCTTTTTGCCATATGCTGATACAGCTGGCGATAGTCGGTCGCCATGTTGTCCAGCAGCTCGGCGCTACGGGCAAAATGGCTGACCAGCTCTTCACGATACTCTTCCAGCTCGGCTTTGTTCTTTTCCAGTTCGTACTGCAGTGACTGCTGCTGACGCAATTTGCGATTACCGAAACGCATGGCCACAGCACCAATGACGATGCCGACGACTAAACCGATTAGCGCATATTCCCAGGTCATGAACTTCTCCCGTTGTCTTGTTGTTCCGTAGGGTGTTGGCTCGGCTCCTGCCTGTGCCTGATAATGCCACTATAACCGCTATTTCCGTAGAAGTGGAATCCTGACGTATCATCGCGTAGTGTAGAACGGCCTTTTTTTCATCAGTCACGTCTGCTGGTGAGCGTTAATTGAAGGAATAACAATAAGATTATGCAAAACCTGTCCCCTGCATCGCGATATCAACTGGCCCTTACCGAGGGTACCCATCAGCCGGATGACGTTCAACGTGAGGCGGTAAGCCGTCTGGAGATGATTTATCAGGAACTCACGGCCAAACCCGCTGAAACCGAGCAGAATGGCGGGCTAAAGGCGGCATTTGGGCGGTTGCTCGGAAAAAAAACGCCACAGGCTCACGCGCCGGTGCGCGGTTTATACATGTGGGGCGGGGTCGGTCGCGGAAAAACCTGGCTGATGGACATGTTCTACCAGAGCCTGCCGGGGGAGCGTAAACAGCGTCTGCACTTCCACCGCTTTATGCTGCGGGTACATGAAGAGTTGACTGCGCTGCAGGGTAAAAGCGATCCGCTGGAGATTGTGGCCGACCGGTTCAAGGCGGAAACGGACGTGCTCTGCTTCGATGAATTTTTTGTGTCTGATATCACCGATGCCATGCTGTTAGGCGGCCTGATGAAGGCGTTATTTGCCCGCGGGATTACGCTGGTGGCCACGTCGAATATCCCGCCGGACGAGCTGTACCGCAACGGCCTGCAGCGGGCACGCTTCCTGCCCGCCATCGACGCCATTAAGCAGCACTGCGACATTATGAACGTCGATGCCGGTGTCGATTATCGTCTGCGCACGTTAACCCAGGCGCACCTGTGGCTCTCGCCGTTAAATGCAGAGACCACCCGCGAGATGGATACACTCTGGCTGGCGCTGGCGGGGGCAAAACGCGAGCACGCCCCGGAACTCGAGATTAACCATCGCCCGTTGCCTACGCTCGGCGTTGAAAACCAAACGCTGGCGGTCTCCTTTACGACGCTCTGTGTCGACGCCCGTAGCCAGCACGACTACATTGCGCTTTCGCGTCTGTTCCACACCGTGATGGTGCTGGATGTACCGGTGATGACGCGGCTGATGGAGAGCGAGGCGCGGCGCTTCATTGCGCTGGTGGACGAGTTTTATGAGCGCCACGTCAAGCTGGTGGTCAGCGCCGAGGTTCCTTTATATGAGATCTACCAGGGCGAGCGGCTGAAGTTTGAGTTCCAGCGCTGCCTGTCTCGTCTGCAGGAGATGCAGAGCGAGGAATACCTGAAGCTGGAGCATATGCCATAATAAATGCCACCCTCTCCCTGAGAAGGGAGCCTTGTAGGCCGGGTAAGGCGCAGCCGCCACCCGGCATTTTCACCCCCCTCGAAAAACCCATTCCAAATCACATTTAAGGGTCGATCTTTGACCTCAACTTCTCTATAATCTTGCGACCCCACGTTACGAGAAGGTTTTTTTCCCGAAACTTTCTATGTGTCGGCATGAGCTATTCGAAGGGGTAGGTTTGCCGGACTTTGTCGTGTGAACCTCAACTGACTAAACGTTTGGGTGTTCACCAACGTGTAACTTATTATTTGGGTAAGCTTTTAATGAAAACTTTTACAGCTAAACCAGAAACCGTACAGCGCGACTGGTATGTTGTTGACGCGACCGGTAAAACTCTGGGCCGTCTGGCTACTGAACTGGCTCGTCGCCTGCGCGGTAAGCACAAAGCGGAATACACTCCGCACGTTGATACCGGTGATTACATCATCGTTCTGAACGCTGATAAAGTTGCTGTAACCGGCAACAAGCGTACTGACAAAATGTACTACCACCACACCGGCCACATCGGTGGTATCAAAGAAGCGACCTTTGAAGAGATGATTGCTCGCCGTCCTGAGCGTGTGATTGAAATCGCGGTTAAAGGCATGCTGCCAAAAGGCCCGCTGGGTCGTGCTATGTTCCGTAAACTGAAAGTTTACGCAGGCAACGAGCACAACCACGCGGCACAGCAACCGCAAGTTCTTGACATCTAATCGGGATTATAGGCAATGGCTGAAAATCAATACTACGGCACTGGTCGCCGCAAAAGTTCCGCAGCTCGCGTTTTCATCAAACCGGGCAGTGGTAAAATCGTAATCAACCAGCGTTCTCTGGAACAGTACTTCGGTCGCGAAACTGCCCGCATGGTAGTTCGCCAGCCGCTGGAACTGGTTGATATGGTAGAAAAACTGGATCTGTACATCACCGTTAAAGGTGGTGGTATCTCCGGTCAGGCAGGTGCGATCCGTCACGGTATCACCCGCGCTCTGATGGAGTACGACGAATCCCTGCGTTCTGAACTGCGTAAAGCTGGCTTCGTTACTCGTGACGCGCGTCAGGTTGAACGTAAGAAAGTGGGTCTGCGTAAAGCACGTCGTCGTCCACAGTTCTCCAAACGTTAATCCATTCTGCTTACGCAGAACGATTGGCGAAAAACCCGCTTCGGCGGGTTTTTTTATGGATAATGCGCAGGTTATCCACAATATCCATGCATATATCTTCTCTTTTTCCACATTTCCAGAATCCCCTCACCACAAAGCCATCAAAATCTGGTAAACTATCATCCAATTTTCTGCCCAAATATCGGTGAATACTCGATTTTTGTTCGATTCTTGAACAATGTGTCTTCTCTGGGATGGGCGATACAACATCTGGCTGGCCCCTGTTGGGCTGGTAGCAGTAAAAATTCTGAATATACCTGGAGGTTTTCATGGCTGTCGCTGCCAACAAACGTTCGGTAATGACGCTGTTTTCTGGTCCTACTGACATTTATAGCCATCAGGTTCGTATCGTGCTGGCCGAGAAGGGTGTCAGTTTTGAGATCGAGCATGTGGAAAAGGATAACCCGCCTCAGGATCTGATCGATCTCAACCCGAGCCAAAGCGTACCGACGCTGGTGGATCGCGAGCTGACCCTGTGGGAATCCCGTATCATTATGGAATATCTGGATGAGCGTTTCCCACATCCGCCGCTGATGCCTGTTTACCCTGTTGCGCGTGGTGAAAGCCGCCTGTACATGCAGCGTATCGAGAAAGACTGGTATTCGCTGATGAACGTGATTACCAGCGGATCCGCTGCCGAAGCCGACGCTGCGCGTAAGCAACTGCGTGAAGAACTGCTGGCAATCGCCCCGGTGTTTGGTCAGAAGCCGTTCTTCCTGAGCGATGAGTTCAGCCTGGTAGACTGCTACCTGGCACCGCTGCTGTGGCGTCTGCCAACCCTGGGCGTAGAGTTCAGCGGTCCTGGCGCGAAAGAGCTGAAAGGCTACATGACTCGCGTATTCGAACGCGACTCTTTCCTGGCATCTTTAACTGAACCGGAACGTGAAATGCGTCTCGGCCGAGGCTAATGACTGTGGAAATGTCACAACTTACCCCACGCCGTCCGTATCTGCTGCGCGCCTTCTATGAATGGCTGCTGGATAACCAGCTCACGCCGCACCTGGTTGTGGATGTGACGTTGCCGGGCGTGCTGGTTCCAATGGAATACGCACGTGACGGACAGATCGTACTGAACATCGCCCCGCGCGCGGTGGGTAACCTGGAACTGGCGAACGATGAAGTGCGCTTCAACGCGCGTTTCGGCGGCGTACCGCGTCAGGTTTCCGTGCCGCTGGCCGCTGTGCTGGCTATCTACGCCCGTGAAAACGGGGCGGGTACTATGTTTGAGCCGGAAGCGGCGTATGATGAAGAGGTTGCCAGCCTGAATGATGACAATGCATCTGATGAGCGCGAAAGCGACACGGTGATGTCACTTATCGATGGCGACAAACCCGATCATCACGACGACAATGACCCTGATGACGATCCGCCTCCGCGCGGTGGTCGCCCGGCGCTACGCGTCGTCAAATAAATCCCTTTGTCGTCCGTTTATAAAAGCCAGTGATTCACTGGCTTTTTTCTTTATATCCATCAACCGCTGCAACATTTTTAAATAAGCATTGTTTATATCTCTTATTTCTTTATTGTCTGGTTAATAATTAACTAGATTTATAAATGGTGTGAATCAATGAGGTGTAAAGTAATATCAAAGCGCTGAGAAAAGTAAAGTTAAATTCAGAGTAGTATTCTTTTTTTGATGTTAATCTCTTTTTTTAAATGGGTAATTCCTTAATAAATTAAGGAAAAGATCAGTTTTTCGTTATCCTTAATAGAATCGTTAATTTTGCTAAATTGCATGTATTTATAAAAACAATACTATGTGCACATGCTGACAAGCATGACGACAATCAGTAACTGGTAAAGGTATTTATCATTACTGGATTAAATATTGCAATTACTCATATGTTAAGGATTAACAAGTGAAAAAAGTTTTACTCGCGACTGCGCTTTCTCTGTGTGTGACATCAGCATTTGCTGCAGACCCTTCAGCGGTACTGAAGGTTAAAGGTACGCTGACGAATGCAGCATGTACACCCGTTCTGAGCAACGGTGGTACTGTTGACTACGGTACAATTAACCTGGGCGATCTGAGTGCGACTGCAACCAACCAGTTGGGCCAGAAAAATATCGACCTGACCATTAACTGCACCGCGGCAACAAAAGTGTCCTGGAATATGGTAGACGACCGCGTGGATTCTAACGCGAACCTGACGGTAACAAACGGTCAGTTTGGTGGTGGCTCTCAAGGTAGCGGCACTGGCCAAACTTACGGTGTGGGCAAAACCGAAGGTGGCGTTAACATCGGTACTTACGCTCTGTTTGTTAAAGCAGACAGCGTAACGGCTGATGGTGCTGCGGCAGATCCAATCTATCAGCAGAACGCAACGGGTAACTGGACCAAAACCACCAATGGTTCTACTCAGGGCAGCCATATTCGTGACTTCACCGTCGCGTCTACGGGTACTCTGGACCCGCTGGCTTTCCAGACTGCGACCTTCCCACTGGTGACCTCACTGGCTGTTCAGAACACCGCAACTCTGGCGATTACCGATGATACTCAGCTTGACGGTCAGTTGACCATCAGCCTGCGTTATCTGTAAGACTTTATTGAGTAAAAGTAATTTTAAAATAATCCAGAGAGTGAATGTTCTGCATTTACTCTCTTTTTAACAGCGCGATAAACATGGAATGTTCTGTTGGGCTATCAAGGAGATAATATTATGCAATGCGTAAAATCGAATATATTTAAAACACTTTTCACCCTCGCTTTATTTTCTACCCATTTTGCAGTACATGCAGAAGGTATGGTGCCGGAAACCAGCCTGCTGATTATTGATGAAGCCACGCACAGCGGTACCATCAACGTAAAAAATACGGATTCACACCCATCCCTTTTATATACGAACGTGGTTGACCTGCCGGATGATCAGGGGCTTAAGCTGATCGTCACGCAGCCTGTAGTTCGCCTTGAACCCGGTCAAACGCAGCAACTTCGTTTTATTTTGCAAAGCAAGCAACCGCTGGACGTTGAGCATTTCAATCGCGTAACGTTTGACGGCATTCCGCCAAAAAATGACGATAAAAAAATTAAAATTGGTATTAACATCCGCCAGGATATTCCAGTGCTAATACGCCCGGCTACGCTGGGGGTTGTGACGGACGCATGGAAATACCTCAAATGGTCAACCGTCGGGTCGTCTGTAAAAGTCACCAATCCAAGTAAGTACGTTGTCCGTCTGGCACAAAAAGTCGTATTACAGCCTTCAGGCGCAAACGCCACGCTTTCCAAAACTTACCTTCTGCCAGGTGAGACGATGACGGCTGCGTTGAATAAAACAACCAGTGGTGACAGCCACGTTAAATTTTTCCCGGCCAGCCGCTATGGCGTTGAAGTGCCGAGCTTTACCTCTGAATTAAATAAATAAAATAGGGATAAAACGGTGAATAAAAAAAGCCGTATTGCACTTTGTGTCCGCGCAGTTCTCTGCGGCACCTTGCCTCTGATGATGTTTGACTCCGCTTCCGTACTCGCAAGGGAAGTGACGTTTGATACGGGAGTAATGAAAACGCTGGGGTTAACGAGCGATTTGAACCATTACTTCGCTGAAGCACCGCGTTTTCTGCCCGGAACCCATTCCGTGAACGTCAAAGTGAATGGTGAAGATCGCGGCATGGCCGCCGTCCGTTTCGATAAGGACGGCGTGCTGTGTTTTGATAACGATCTGCTTGATTTCGCCGGTCTTATGCCGGTTCCGCTGAAGGCAGGCGAGGCGTGCCATGACATCCGTGACGATTACCCGAAAGCGGTGATCAACGCGTTGCCAAACCAGGAAGCCGTTGAGTTATACCTGCCGCCTGAAGCGGTAAACAGCCTGTCGTCGGATATCCGAAACTTCCAGCACGGCGGTGCCGCCGGGATGCTCAACTATTCGCTATTCAGCACCCGTAACGAATATGGCGGTAGCGACAATTCCCGCTACTCGCAGGCCAATCTGGAAGCGGGTTTCAACGCTTTTGACTGGTCGCTTCGCAGTAATTACATCCTGACGGATGACAATGGCAAGAAAAATGCCGACAGCATTTACACCTATGCGGAGCATGTTTTTGTCCCGCAGAAGTTAACCATGCAGGTTGGTGAAATTAACGCCCTGTCTAATGTGTTGAGCGGCATACCCATTACCGGCATCCAGCTTATGCCGACCAACGGGCTGACAAGAGACGGTAGCGGCGTCAGCGTGTCCGGCATTGCCCGTTCTTCGCAGGCTCGCGTGGAGATTCGCCAGAACAATCAGCTGATTTTCAGTACGCTCGTGCCCGCGGGGCCATTTACGCTGGATGACGTGCCGATTGCGCGTAACAACGTCGATTTGGACGTTTCCGTCGTGGAGTCTGACGGCTCAACGAATCACTTTATTGTTCCTGCAGCCGCCGTGAAGCAGCGCAACCTTTCACGCCCGCAGGGGCTTACCGTGTCAGCGGGTCAGGTGCGCAGCATCGACAGCGACTACAGCGATCCGCTAGTGATGAACGTGTCCGACGGCTGGCGCATTTTCCCGTGGATGAACCTTCTGGCCTCCGGTACTGCCGCTCAGGATTACCAGGCGGCTGGCGGTCGCACCGATTTTCTGATCAACGACCTCTGGTCTGTCTCCACGACGGTTGCGGCAAGCCAGGAATCGTTTGGTGACAGCAACAGTGGCCTTAAAACCGAGCTGGGAAGCGACCTTACGCTTTCCTCCCATGTCTCGCTTTCCACCAGCGCGACGCACTACAGCGGCGGCTATCGTGAGATGGCAGAAGCAATGGACGACGATTACCAGGGATACGATAACGCCTATTCCGGCAGCGTACATTTTTCATCCGATCTGGCAGGCGTTTTCTCAGCAGGCTTCAACTACAACCAGAGCAGCGGGGACTATGAAGATTCCCGCTATCTGCTTCTGTCGTGGGGTAAGACGTTCAAATATGCCAGCGTGACTGCAAACTGGCAAAGCGCTGTGGGCAACGTCGATGACGACCAGGATGATGAAATGCTGTACATCAACGTCAGCATTCCGTTGAGTCCAGGGCAATCTGTGAGCACCTACATGCGCAAGCAGGGCGACAATACCACTTACGGTGTCGCCAACAGCGGCTCGATGGGCGACAACACGCACTACTATATCGCCGCGGATCGTGACCAGTCCTCCAGTGATAATAGCTTCAACGGTAACATCAACACCAACCTGCATTATACCCAGCTGAGCGTGGGTGGCGGCACCAGCGGTGATAATCAGCGTAACTATAACGCCACCCTGGCGGGCGGCATCGCTATGCACAAAAATGGCGTGACGTTCTCGCCGTATGCGATTCGCGATACCTTTGCCATTGCCAGACTGAGCGAGAAGAAAAGCGGGGTAGAAATCGCCACACCACAGGGTACGGTCTGGACCGATGCCTGGGGGCAGGCGGTCGTACCTTCGCTAAACGAGTGGCGCAATTCGCGTATTGAAGTGGATGCCAACAAGCTGCCGCAGAATATGACGCTGGCAAACGGCACCCGATATATCGCCGCAGGTCACGCTTCAGTCAGCGAGCTTGACTTCAGGGTGCTAAACAGCCGTCGTGTGATGCTGCGTATGAAGCAAGCCGATGGTCAGCCGCTGAAAAAAGGGCTGACGGTCGTGGATGAGAAGGGCAACTACATTGTTACGGTCGTTGATGATGGTCATGTCTTTATCAACGATGCGGATCAGCTATCGGCGCTCTACGCCATGGATGCCAACAACAATCGTCTGTGCAAACTCGATTTCGCTCTTCCAGAGAAACGCGATGAAGATGCCTTCTATGAAGAAGTAAACGGAGTATGCCGATGAATTATCAACAAACAGTTGGATTAACCGCGCTGGGGATACTTTTCTTCGCGGCGACTGCACATGCGGAAGATTGCCAAATAACGCTCTCGCAGCCGGTGGTGGATTACCACGAAATGCGTCGAGATAATATCGATAAAACCCAGCAGAACTGGCACAAAATGGCGGACCGTACCCTCAACGTTAACGTTTACTGTCCGCAGCCGCAGCAAATGGCGGTGTTGCTGCAGGGGACGGCAGGCGATAAAGGGCGCTTCACATTCGGCCAGTCTGGCGGAATGGCGGTGAAAATCGATGAGATGACCGTCGATGGTAAAAATTATACCGTCGGTAAAACGGTCGACCAGCTCAATTTTACTCCGCAAAGCGGCACGCCTTCGCCATTTTATGTGCGTAATAATGAAGCGGTTATTGCGGTTGATAATAATCAGGTGCCTTCAGGCCAGCAGATGAATTTCCGGGTGACGCTATCCCCGTGCTGGATGACAATGCGTTTAGCCGCATCACCGATCAAACCGCACTGGAAAGTGATTTAACCTGGACCCTGCTGACGAAGTAGCGGTTCGGGTATTAAATAAAAATAATGAAGAGAAAATAAGCTTCATTATTTTTGTCGTCGATGAAATGAATATTTTTATCCTTTCTGATAAGTGAATGCGCTGGGAGGAAAGATATATATTCATTTAACGGCATGAATGCCGTAATTGGTTTGTTATAAATAGATTAAACGTTAAGGATTAACGAATGAAAAAAGTATGGCTTGCAACTGTTCTGTCTCTTTGTGTCTCTTCTGCATTTGCAGCTGACCCGAGCGCCGTTTTGAAGTTAAAAGGTACGTTAACTAATGCGTCCTGTACCCCAACGCTGAGCGGCGGCGGCACCATTGACTACGGCACCGTCAATCTGGGCTCGCTGAGCGCCACTGCAGTTAACCAACTGGGACAAAAAGACTTCTCCCTGACGATTAGCTGCCAGGCGCCTGTCAAAGTGGGCTTTAGCGTGAATGATGACCGTAGCGGCACGGCGGCGAATGTGGTCGTTAAAAACGGTACCGTAGCCGGTGTTGACGTCCTCCAGCCGGTAAACCTGTTTGGCGTAAACACCACGGCAGGCAACGTGAAGATTGGTAACTACAGCATGTTTGTTAAAACCGACAGCGTAACGGCAGATGGTAATGCAGTCGGAGTGACCTACAGCTCAGATAATGGAACGTCCTGGTCTAACGTGGGTTCACTGATGCAGAACAACGCCAGTGAAATTGTGACTGTTGCAACCACCGGAGAAACGGCACCACTGGCCTTTACTCAGGCCGTTGTACCAATGGCTATTTCGCTTGCGATTCAGGACACCACGACGCTGGCAATTACCGATGATACCAGCATTGATGGGCAGGCAACCTTCACGCTGAAATATCTGTAATTTATATTTTAATTACGCTTTATTTAGCAAAGGGAATAAACCGGAAGGTTTATTCCCTTTTTTTCTTACACTTCCAGGTAATTCAGTATACCGTCAGCCGCCTTGCGGCCTTCGGCAATCGCCGTCACCACCAGGTCGGAACCGCGAACGATATCGCCACCCGCGAAGATTTTCGGGTTGCTGGTCTGGAATGCGTTATCGCTACCTTCTGGCGCAATAATACGGCCCTGTGAATCCAGCTCAACGCTGTGCTTCGCCAGCCATTCCATGCTGTGAGGGCGGAAACCGAACGCCATCACCACGGCGTCGGCCGGGATCACGTGTTCAGAACCGGCCACGATCTCGGCGCGACGACGGCCTTTCGCATCCGGTGCGCCCATCTCGGTACGCGCCATCTTCACGCCGCTCACTTTACCGTTGGCATTCACTTCTATACCCAGAGGCTGGATGTTGAACTGGAACTCCACGCCCTCTTCACGCGCGTTTTTCACTTCGCGCTTAGAGCCCGGCATGTTCTCTTCGTCACGACGGTAGGCGCAGATCACGTGTGCCGCATTCTGACGAATGGAGGTACGCACGCAGTCCATCGCGGTATCACCGCCGCCCAGCACCACTACGCGTTTGCCTTCCATGCTGACGAAAGGCTCATCGGCGGTTTCGCCGTAGCCCATGATCTGCTTGGTGTTGGCAATCAGGAACGGCAGCGCGTCGTACACGCCCGGCGCGTCTTCGTTCTCCAGACCGCCGCGCATGGACTGATAGGTGCCCACACCCAGGAACACGGCGTCGTAATCCTTCAGCAGGTCGTCGAGCTGCACGTCGCGGCCCACTTCCACGTTCAGTTTGAACTCAATGCCCATGCCGGTGAAGATTTCGCGGCGACGGGTCATGACCTCTTTTTCCAGCTTGAAGGCCGGGATACCGAAGGTCAGCAGGCCGCCGATCTCCGGATGACGGTCAAAGACCACCGCCTTCACGCCGTTGCGGGTCAGCACGTCCGCACAGGCCAGGCCCGCCGGGCCCGCGCCGATGATCGCCACGCGCTTGTCGGTTTGCTTCACGCCGGTCATGTCCGGACGCCAGCCCATCTCAAACGCTTTATCGTTGATGTAGCGCTCGATGTTGCCAATCGTCACCGCGCCGAACTCGTCGTTCAGCGTACAGGAACCTTCGCACAGACGGTCCTGAGGACACACGCGGCCGCACACTTCCGGCAGGGTGTTGGTCTGGTGAGAGAGCTCGGCGGCTTCAAAAATACGTCCTTCGTTGGCCAGCTTCAGCCAGTTCGGGATGTAGTTGTGTACCGGACATTTCCATTCGCAGTAAGGGTTACCGCAGGACAGGCAGCGGTCTGCCTGTGCTTTGGCCTGGCCTTCTGAAAACGGCTCGTAGATTTCAACAAATTCAATTTTACGGATCTTCAGCGGTTTCTTTGGCGGATCAACACGCTGCAGGTCGATAAACTGGTATACGTTCTGGCTCATCTGAATTCCTTACTGCGCCTGCACGCGCAGCTCTGCTGCGCTACGACTACGGTGACCCAACAGGGCTTTAACATCGCTGGACTTCGGCTTAACCAGCGCGAATTTCGCAGAGAACGCCGGCCAGTTCGCCAGGATCTCTTCGCCGCGCGAAGAACCGGTATGCTGCACGTGTTCGGTAATCAAACCCCGCAGGTGTTCTTCGTGGATAGCCAGCGTGTCAACGTCCAGCACTTCCACCAGCTCCGGGTTCACGCGTTTGCGGAACTCACCGTCTTCATCCAGGACGTAGGCAAAACCACCCGTCATGCCTGCGCCGAAGTTCACGCCGGTTTTACCCAGAACGCAAACAATCCCGCCCGTCATGTATTCACAACCGTTATCGCCAATGCCTTCCACCACGGTGATGGCACCGGAGTTACGCACCGCAAAACGCTCGCCCGCACGACCTGCTGCGAACAGACGACCGCCGGTCGCGCCGTACAGGCAGGTGTTACCGATAATGCTGGCTTCATGGCTGCGGAAGGCTGAGCCGACCGGAGGACGCACCGCCAGCAGACCACCCGCCATGCCTTTGCCGACGTAGTCGTTGGCATCGCCAGTCAGATACAGCTCAACGCCGCCTGCGTTCCACACGCCGAAGCTCTGACCCGCGGTACCGCTGAAGTGCGCGGTAATCGGATCGGCCGCCAGCCCCTGGTCACCGTGCGTTTGCGCGATGTAACCGGAGAGGGAGGCACCCACGGAACGGTCGGTGTTGCGGATATCAAACCAGAACGTTTTGCTCTGCTTGTCGTCCACATACGGCTTCGCCTGCTGCAACAGCTGCGCGTTCAGCACGCCGTTATCGAACGGCGGGTTGTTCTCGGTGCAGTAGACCGCTTTGCCAGGGTGCGGCTGCGCGGTTTCCAGCAGCTTGCTCAACTCCAGCTTCTGCTGCTTGGCGGTGAAGCCTTCCAGCTCTTTCAGCAGATCGGTGCGGCCAATCAGGTCTACCAGACGCTTCACGCCCAGCTGCGCCATCAGCTCGCGGGTTTCGCGGGCGATGAACTCAAAGTAGTTGGTCACTTTGAACGGCAGGCCGTGATAGTGGTTCTTACGCAGCTTCTCGTCCTGGGTTGCAACGCCGGTTGCGCAGTTGTTCAGGTGGCAAATACGCAGGTATTTACAGCCCAGCGCGACCATTGGACCGGTACCGAAACCGAAGCTTTCCGCACCGAGGATCGCCGCCTTGATGATGTCGAGGCCGGTTTTCAGACCGCCATCCACCTGCAGGCGGATCTTATGACGCAGACCGTTAGCCACCAGCGCCTGCTGGGTTTCCACCAGGCCAAGCTCCCACGGACAGCCTGCATATTTCACGGAGGAGAGCGGGCTTGCACCGGTACCGCCGTCATAACCGGCGATGGTGATAAGGTCCGCATAGGCCTTCGCCACGCCGGTCGCGATGGTGCCGACGCCCGGTTCGGAAACCAGCTTCACGGAGATCATCGCCTTCGGGTTGACCTGCTTCAGGTCGAAAATCAGCTGCGCCAGGTCCTCGATAGAGTAGATATCGTGGTGCGGCGGCGGGGAGATCAGCGTCACGCCCGGTACCGAGTAGCGCAGTTTGGCGATGTACGGCGTAACTTTATCACCCGGTAACTGACCGCCTTCGCCCGGTTTCGCACCCTGAGCGACCTTAATCTGAATCACGTCGGCATTGACCAGGTACGCTGGCGTCACGCCAAAGCGGCCGGATGCCACCTGCTTGATACGGGACACCTTGTTGGTGCCGTAACGGGCCGGATCTTCACCGCCTTCGCCGGAGTTAGAGTTGCCGCCGATGCTGTTCATGGCTTCCGCCAGCGCTTCGTGGGCTTCAGGGCTCAGGGCGCCGATGGACATCGCCGCGGTATCGAAGCGTTTGAACAGTTCGGATGCCGGCTCAACGTCGTCAATGCTGACCGCTTCATCACCCGGATTCAGGGCAATGAGGTCGCGCAGCGTTGCTGCCGGACGGTTGTTCACCAGCTCAGCGTACTGCTGATAATCACGGTATTCGCCGCTCTGAACCGCCTGCTGCAGCGTGCGCACCACGTCCGGGTTGTAGGCGTGGTATTCGCCGCCGTGAACGTATTTCAGCAGACCGCCCTGATCCAGCGGCTTACGTGCCAGCCAGGCGCGTTTGGACAGGTTCACCAGATCCTGCTGGAAGTCAGCAAAACCGGCGCCGCCGATGCGGCTGACCACGCCCTGGAAGCAGAGGTTGGCGACCTCGTCATGCAGGCCGACCGCTTCAAACAGCTTCGAGCAGCGGTAGGAGGCAATGGTCGAGATGCCCATTTTGGACATGATCTTGTACAGGCCTTTGTTGATGCCGTTACGGTAGTTCAGCATCACCGCGCGGTAATCTTTGTCGATCGCGCGGGTATCCACCAGACGGGCCAGCGTTTCGTAGGCCAGGTACGGATAGATCGCCGTCGCGCCAAAGCCCAGCAGCACGGCAAAGTGGTGCGGATCACGCGCGCTTGCGGTTTCAACAATGATGTTGGCGTCGCAGCGCAGGCTCTTATCGACCAGACGCGTCTGGATAGCGCCCACTGCCATCGGGGCTGGTACCGGCAGACGGTTTTTCGCGATGTTACGGTCGGACAATACCAGCAGCACGGTACCGTTACGCACCATCTGTTCGGCTTTGTCACACAGCGCATTCACCGTCTCTTCGAGGCTCGCTTCGTTCACGTCGAAGGTAATGTCGAGCGTGTCGGCGCGGTAGTGCTCCTCTTTCATGGTGGTGAGCTGTTTGAAATCGGAGTACAGCAGGATCGGCGATTTAAAGGTCAGACGGTGCGCCTGGCCTTCGGCCTCGCAGAAGACGTTCATCTCGCGACCGATGCTGGTGGCTAGCGACATCACGTGTGCTTCACGCAGCGGGTCGATTGGCGGGTTAGTCACCTGCGCGAACTGCTGACGGAAGTAGTCATAGATGATGCGCGGCTGGCTGGAGAGCACGGCAAACGGGGTATCGTCACCCATCGAGCCGACCGCTTCCTGGCCGTTTTCACCGAGCACGCGGATGACGGAGTCCAGCTCTTCTGCGCTGTAGTTAAATTGCTTCTGGTAGCTGGCGAGGGTGTCATCGTCCAGCTCGCGGCTGCCCACTTCTTCGTCCGACAGATCTTCAAACGGCACCAGACGACGCACGTTTTTCTCCATCCACTCTTTGTACGGGTGGCGGCTCTTCAGATCGTTGTCGGTTTCGGCGGAGTGCAGGATGCGCCCACCGCGGGTGTCGATCACCATCAGCTCGCCCGGACCGACGCGGCCTTTCTCGACCACTTCGTCTGGCTGGTAATCCCAGATGCCGACTTCAGAGGCACAGGTGATGAGCTTGTCTTTGGTGATGACGTAGCGCGCCGGACGCAGGCCGTTACGGTCCAGGTTACAGGCGGCAAAACGACCGTCGGACATGACGATGCCCGCCGGACCGTCCCACGGCTCCATGTGCATGGAGTTAAAGTCGAAGAACGCGCGCAGCTCAGGATCCATATCCGGGTTGTTCTGCCAGGCCGGTGGCACGAGCAGACGCATAGCACGCACGATATCCATCCCGCCCGCCAGCAGCAGTTCCAGCATGTTATCCATTGAGCTGGAGTCCGAGCCGGTTTCGTTCACGAACGGCGCGGCATCGTGCAGATCGGGGATCAGCGGCGTCTGGAATTTATAGGTACGGGCGCGGGCCCACTGGCGGTTACCGGTGATGGTGTTGATCTCGCCGTTGTGCGCCAGGTAGCGGAACGGCTGAGCCAGCGGCCAGCGTGGTACGGTGTTGGTGGAGAAGCGCTGGTGGAACAGGCAAATGGCCGATTCCAGACGCAGGTCCGCCAGGTCCAGGTAGAAGCGCGGCAGGTCAGCCGGCATACACAGACCTTTATAGATGTTCACCAGGTTAGAGAGGCTACAGACGTAGAACTCTTTATCGTCCTGGAGACGTTTTTCAATGCGGCGGCGGGCAATAAACAGACGGCGTTCCATATCACGCGGACGCCAGCCCGCAGGCGCGTTGACGAAAATCTGTTCAATACGAGGCAGCGAGGAGAGGGCGATTTCACCGAGCACCCCTTCGTTGGTTGGCACATCGCGCCAGCCGACAATCGACAGGGTTTCACGCTGAAGTTCTTCTTCGACGATGCGGCGTGAGGCGGCAGCCTTTTCAGGATCCTGATTCAGGAACAGCATGCCGACAGCGTAGTTTTTGGCTAAACGCCAGCCGCGCTCTTCCGCCACGATACGGAAGAAACGATCCGGTTTTTGCAGCAGCAGGCCGCAACCGTCGCCGGTTTTACCATCGGCAAGGATGGCGCCACGGTGCTGCATACGGGCCAGTGCGTGAATAGCAGTACGCACTACCTTGTGGCTAGGTTCGCCTTCTATGTGGGCGATCAGGCCGAAACCACAGTTATCCTTCTCAAGGGATTTATCGTACAACATATCAGTGAACCTCCCCAGGCTCGTCGGGCTTCCCACTGAACTTTACCGTGGCGCACAGGCACAGAAAGAGCATGGCGACGGGGTTTGCGTTTCATACGCGGACCTCGCATTCGCCCTCTTTTTCATCCTTTCGCGCAGGTAAACAAGTTTGAGGACTTGCTTCAGAGGGAATCTCAATTACTGCATAAATATGATGAGCAGGCCGCTCATCCAGAAAGCTTCCAGCGGATTTCCAACTTATCGGGAATTGGTACACAGGTCAAATGGCAATCTTATTTATACAAAAATGTGCTAAAGAGTGATTATCTGATTGTTTCTAAAGGTTATTTAACTAGTTTTACATTGATTGAATGCCCTGAAAGAGCGCAGCGGAGTGTGATCTGACTCACTATATGAAAGCGGTATTATCAATGTAGCGTGCTGAATAGCGGTTTTATAGCAGAATAATAATCTGGCATTGTCTGCAAACCCGCATAAACACACTGTTTTTCAGTGCTGGCGTTATAAATGAAAAAAACAATCAGAACATAAGGAAAAGTAATCACGTACGGCGTGAATGAAATTGCAGTAATCCTGAGTATTTATTCATATAGATAAAGGCCGTCCAGGGCGATTGATCCAGGTCATCGCCGAAAGAGGCTAAAAATGGCAGGCTTGTCCCCTTTCTTCGGGACGGTCTATCAGATTATGCAGTTACAGAAATTAGTCAATATGTTTGGTGGGGATCTTTTGCAGCGGTACGGGCAAAAGGTTCATAAGCTGACGCTGCACGGCGGGTTTAGCTGCCCGAATCGCGACGGCACCATCGGGCGCGGCGGCTGCACCTTCTGTAACGTCGCGTCGTTTGCCGATGAGGCGCAGCAGCACCATTCTATCGCTGAGCAGCTTGCCCACCAGGCCAGCCTGGTGAACCGCGCGAAGCAGTATCTGGCCTATTTTCAGGCTTATACCAGCACGTGGGCGGAGGTGCAGGTACTGCGTTCGATGTATCAGCAGGCCGTCAGCCAGGCCAGTATCGTTGGGCTGTGCGTGGGAACGCGTCCGGACTGCGTTCCGGACGCGGTGCTGGACCTGCTCAGCGAGTACAAAGAACAAGGCTACGAGATCTGGCTGGAGCTGGGCTTGCAAACGGCACATGACAAAACGCTGCACCGAATTAACCGTGGGCATGATTTTGCCTGCTACCAGCGCACCACGCGCCTGGCCCGCGAGCGCGGGCTGAAGGTCTGTTCGCACCTGATTGTTGGGTTACCCGGCGAAGGTCAACAGCATGGCCTTGAAACGCTGGAAAAAGTCGTTGAAACCGGCGTGGACGGCATCAAGCTGCATCCGCTGCATATCGTGAAAGGCAGCATTATGGCGAAAGCCTGGGAGGCCGGGCGGTTAAGCGGTATCGAGCTTGAGGACTATACGGTGACGGCGGGGGAGATGATTCGCCACACGCCGCCGGAGATTGTCTACCACCGCATCTCGGCCAGCGCCCGCCGTCCAACGCTTCTGGCACCGCTGTGGTGTGAGAACCGCTGGACGGGGATGGTGGAAATAGACCGCTACCTGCAGGAGAACGGCGTACAGGGTTCGGCGCTGGGCCGCCCGTGGGTTCCCCGTTTACCTGCGACGGCCGCCTAACAAACTCCCCAGCATGCCGCGCACGATCTGATTGGTGACCTGTCGGGCTGCGCTTTTCGCCATGGTCTGCACTACGCCATCGCGCTTGCCGCCGCGCGGCCCGGTGCTGCCGAACAGAATGTCTTTGAGCCCACCAAGAATGCCGTCATCCACGGCGACTGATTGCCCTTTAGCGGCAGGTGCATCCTGCGATTCCGTTGTCGCCTGGACCCCTTTTTGCAGCATCTCGAACGCGGACTCGCGATCCACCTCGTCTTCGTATTTCCCGTAAACCGGAGAGTGGTTAATCAGGCCGTTGCGCTCATCGTCGGTCACCGGCCCCATGCGCGAGCAAGGTGCAATGACCATGGCGCGTTCCACCACGGACGGGCTGCCCTTCGCATCGAGGAACGAGATCAGCGCTTCACCGGTGCCTAACGCCTGAATCGCCGCTTCGGTATCAAAGGCCGGATTGGCGCGCATGGTTTGCGCGGCGGCTTTCACCGCTTTCTGATCTTTCGGCGTAAAGGCGCGCAGGGCATGCTGCACGCGGTTGCCGAGCTGCCCGAGCACGTTGTCGGGGATATCCGACGGGTTTTGCGAGACAAACCAGACGCCGACGCCTTTGGAGCGGATCAGGCGGATAACCTGTTCGATCTTATCCAGCAGTACCTGAGGTGCATCGTTAAACAGCAGATGCGCTTCGTCAAAGAAGAAGACCAGCTTCGGTTTTTCCAGATCGCCTGCTTCAGGTAATTGTTCATAGAGTTCGGAGAGCATCCACAGCAGGCTGGCGGCGTAGAGTTTCGGCATCTGGTAGAGCTTCTCTGAGCTCAGGATGTTGATAATGCCTTTGCCACTGCTGTCGGTGCGCATCCAGTCTTTGATATCCAGCATGGGTTCACCAAAGAAATGTTCAGCGCCCTGTTGCTCAAGCGTCAGTAGCCCACGCTGAATAGCGCCCACCGAGGCGCTGCTGATGTTGCCGTACTGGTTCTGGAAGGATTTGGCGTTATCGCCGATGTACTGCGTAATGGCGCGCAGATCTTTGAAATCAAGCAGCAGTAGCCCCTGGTCATCGGCAATGCGGAAGATAATATTCAGCACGCCGGACTGCACGTCGTTGAGGTTAAGCAGACGGGCCAGCAGCAGCGGGCCAAGATCGGAGACGGTGGCGCGTACCGGGTGGCCTTTTTCACCGAAGATGTCCCACACCACCACCGGGTTACCGTGCGGCGTCCAGTCCGTGATGCCAATATTTTTCAGCCGTTCGAGCAGTTTTTCAGAGGCCGTCCCTTCCTGAGCCACACCGGTTAAATCGCCTTTTACGTCAGCCATAAAGACCGGTACGCCAATCTCCGAAAGCGACTCCGCCAGCTTTTGCAGGGTGACGGTTTTCCCCGTCCCGGTCGCGCCGGTGATCAGACCGTGGCGGTTCGCCATCGCGGGCAGTAAATAGAGCTCTTTTTCCAGCGTCCGGGCAATTAACAATGGTGTACTCATGATGCGCTTCCTCTCTTAGTCCTGGGTGGAGTATAGGCAACCTGATAGCAATTTGGTTGAGTAAATTCCTGACTTTGCGGCGCATTATCCAGCGCGGACTATGCTTTTGCATACGGTTCACAAAATAGTGGGAAACTATGTCCAGATTCTTCTTTAACGATCGCAAACAGCTGGTCAACGATGCCATTGAAGGCATACTGCTTTCTGCGCCACATGCCAATCTCGTCAAGCTTGATATCGATCCGGCCATCAGGATCGTCGCACGCGGCGACTGGGACAAAAGCCGCGTGGCGGTGATCTCGGGCGGCGGCTCAGGCCACGAACCCGCACACGCCGGGTTTGTCGGCAAAGGGATGCTGACGGCGGCAGTGTGCGGCGATCTGTTTGCCTCGCCGAGCGTGGATGCGGTGCTGAATGCCATTGTCGCGGTCACGGGCGATCGCGGCTGTCTGCTGATCGTCAAAAACTACACCGGCGACCGCCTGAACTTTGGCCTGGCGGCCGAAAAGGCCAAGCGCTACGGCCTGAAGGTGGAGATGGTGATTGTGGCAGACGATATCGCGCTGCCGGATAACAAGCAGCCGCGCGGTATTGCCGGTACGGCACTGGTGCACAAGATTGCGGGCTATGCGGCGGAGCAGGGGAAATCGCTGAGTGAGGTGCGGGATATTGCGCAACAGGCCTGCGATAACCTCTGGAGCCTGGGCGTGGCGATGCAAACCTGCAACCTGCCGGGCAGCGACGATGAAGAGGGGCGCATTAAACAAGGCCATGTCGAGCTGGGCCTGGGCATTCACGGCGAGCCCGGGGCTTCCGTGGTGGATACGCAAAACAGCAAAGCCATTATCGACACCCTGGTGACGCCGTTAAGCGCGCAGGCGGGTGAGGGGCGTTTTGCGGTGCTGATTAACAATCTTGGCGGCGTATCGGCGCTGGAGATGGCGCTGCTGACCAAAGAGCTGGCGCATTCGGCGCTGAAAGAGAATATCGCGTACCTGATTGGCCCAGCGCCGCTGGTCAGCGCGCTGGATATGAAAGGCTTTTCTCTGACGCTGCTGAAGCTCAACGATTTCTTCGAAAAGGCGATTCACGCCGACGTCGAGACGCTGGGCTGGCAGAAGCCCGTCGCGTTTGCGCCACTGCGCACCGTGGCGCATAGCGCCATTCATGACCGTGTGGAGTATACCCCCTCTGACAATCCCCAGGTGCGTGCGTTTGTCTCCTCCGTGTCGACAACGCTAATCCAGCTGGAAAACCGCCTGAACGCGCTGGATGCCAGGGTGGGGGATGGCGATACCGGCTCTACCTTTGCGCAAGGGGCGCGGGATATTGCGCAGCGCCTGGAGGAGAACACGCTCCCGCTTAATGACGTGTCTAAGCTGCTGCTGCTGGTTGGCGAGCGTCTAGCCACGGTGATGGGCGGGTCGAGCGGGGTGCTGATGTCGATCTTCTTCACCGCGGCCGGGCAAAAGCTTCACGATGGTCAGACGCTCCCGGAGGCCTTGCTCAGCGGACTTGCGCAGATGAAGCAGTACGGCGGAGCGGATCTTGGCGATCGCACGCTGATCGATGCGCTGCAACCGGCGCTGGAGGCGTTACAGAAAGGCAATATTCAGGCGGCAGCGCAGGCCGCGCAGCAGGGCGCAGAAGCAACGGCAAAAATGGCGAAAGCCGGCGCGGGACGCTCGTCGTATGTCAATAAAGAGAACCTGGATGGGGTGATGGATCCGGGAGCGGTCGCGGTAGCGGAAGTATTTAACGTATTGGCGCAGCAGTGAAAGTAGGCCGGGTAAGGCGAAGCCATTACCCGGCAATGTCATATCAGAAATCTGCTTTCAACACCACGCGGTAACGGGCTTTGCCGTCGCGCACGTGCTGGATCGCTTCGTTGATTTTCGACATCGGATACAGTTCGGTGGTCGGCGCCACTTTGGTGCGTCCGGCAAATTTCATCAGTTTGCGCAACTCGTACGGCGTACCGGTAGCGGAGCCTGACACGCTGCGATCCCCACCGATCAGGGTAAACGCCGGAACCGGCAGCGGCTTCATCACCGCACCCACGGTATGGAAGTTACCGCCGTAGGCCAGCGCTTCAAAGTACGGCTGCCAGTCGAGATCCACGTTAACGGTGTTGATGATCAGGTCAAACTGGCCCGCCAGCGCGTTCAGCGCTTGCGGATCGCGGCTGTTCACCACTTTATCCGCCCCCATCGCCAGCACTTCTTTCTCTTTCGCCGGGTTCGAGCTGAACGCCGTGACTTCACAGCCCATCGCGTGCAGCAGCTTAATGGCAATATGCCCCAGTCCGCCGATACCGATGACGCCGACGCGGCTGGTGGCGGTGATATGGTGCATTAGCAGCGGTTTGAAGACGGTGATACCACCACACAGCAGCGGACCGGCGGATTCGATATCAATGCTTTCCGGCAGCGGGATAACCCATTGCCAGTCGGCGCGCAGTTTATCGGCAAAACCGCCTTTGTTCAGAATGGTGGGAACGGCGCCTTCGAGGCAGTTGATCTGATTGCCGCTGATACAGGCATCGCAGTGACCACAGCTGCGCGCTGTCCAGCCAATGCCTACGCGCTGGCCCACTTTCAGCCCTTTGTCCTGCGCGGCGCTACCGAGCGCCACGACGCGGCCAATGACTTCGTGTCCGGCAACCAGCGGATAGCTGGAGAAGCCCCATTCGTTATCGATCATCGAGAGATCCGAGTGGCAGATCCCGCAGTAATCAACCTGTACTTCGACGTCTTCTGCTTTTAGTTCGCCCGCATCGTACTCGTACAGCTCAAGTTCTGCACCCGCCTGCGGTGCGGCGTAGCTTTTTATCTTTGACATCGTGTTTCCCCCGTTGTGGTGTGAACTGAGAGTGTAGAGCATTCAGTTTACAGCCGCTTAACAGAAGAGGGCAGGAACGAAAGTTACAGACTTTTCAGCATCCTGACTTCGCAATCAACGTGGCCGGTACAGCCCAGCGGCGCATCGATATGCTCAAAGCCCAGATGTTCATACAGGCCGATGGCCTCTTTGAGGAAGGCGGTCGTTTCCAGGTAGCAGCGGGTAAAGCCCTGCTTGCGCGCGTGGTCCAGCGCCATCAGCGCCAGCTTTTTGGCCAGTCCTTGTCCGCGTGCCGTTGGCAGGAAATACATTTTTTGCAGTTCGCAGATATCCGGCTCGCTGCAACTGAGGGGCGCCACGCCGCCGCCGCCGACTACCTGGCCGTTCTGCTCGATTACCCAGTAGGCATGTCCCGGCTGGCTGTAAAGCTGGAAAAGCGCGTCCAGATTCGGGTCGGCAACCGTGTAGCCTTTGTCAGCCGTCAGGCCATATTCGGCAGAAACGGTGCGAATAACGGCGGCGATAGCCGGATTATCCTGCTCAGTGATCCGACGCATCGTCGTCGCGACGGGGGTAATCACGCTCATAGCATTACTCATTACAAAAATTGACACATAACTGCTGTTAATAGCACCGCAGAAAGGGGAGTGCAAGCGAGGAGTTTTCAGGAAGGTTACCCCTTACGCCCTGAAGCGTAAGGGGTAAAAGCATTACAGGGCAGCGATAACCGCCTGCTGCTCAATCAGCTTGGTCTTCGCATCGGCGAAGGCAACCAGACGCTCACGCTCTTTCGCGATGACCGCTTCCGGCGCGCGGGCAACAAAGCCTTCGTTCGCCAGTTTGCTTTCGATTTTGCCAATTTCCACGTCGACCTTCGCCACTTCTTTCGCCAGACGAGCCAGCTCAGCGTCTTTGTCGATGAGACCCGCCATTGGGATCAGCAGCTCGGCACCGTCGATGATTTTGGTCACGGAAACCGGACCTTTATCATCCGCAGGCAGCACGGTGATGCTTTCCAGACGCGCCATGGTTTTCAGGAAGGTGTTGTTCTCGGTGACGCGACGAATGGCCGCTTCGCTGCAGCCGCGCAGCAGCAGCTCCAGCGGTTTGCCCGGGGCGATGTTCATTTCAGCACGAATGTTACGTACCGCCACGATCGCCTGCTTCAGCCACTCGGTATCCGCAGACGCCGCTTCATCGACTTTCGCCGCATCGAATGCCGGGAACGGCTGCAGCATGATGGTGTCGGCGTTGATGCCTGCAATCACCTTCACGCGCTGCCAGATGGTCTCGGTGATGAATGGAATAACCGGGTGCGCCAGGCGCAGCAGGCCTTCCAGAACGGTAATCAGCGTGTTACGCGTGCCGCGCAGCTCTGCCTCAGTGCCGCCGTTCATGACCGGCTTCGCCAGCTCCAGATACCAGTCACAGAACTGGTTCCAGGTGAATTCATACAGAATGCCCGCCGCGATGTCGAAGCGGTAGCTGTCCAGCGCCTCGCGGAACGCTTTCACCGTCTGGTTGAATTCCGCAAGGATCCAGCGGTCAGCCAGGGAGAGAGTCATCTCGCCGCCGTTGAAGCCGCAATCCTGATCTTCGGTGTTCATCAGCACGAAGCGGCTGGCGTTCCACAGCTTGTTACAGAAGTTACGGTAACCTTCCAGACGCTTCATGTCCCAGTTGATGTCACGACCGGTCGAGGCCAGTGCCGCCAGGGTGAAACGCAGGGCGTCGGTACCGTGAGCCTCAATCCCGTTCGGGAACTGCTTCTCGGTGCGCTTGCGGATTTTCTCCGCCAGCTGCGGCTGCATCATGTTGCCGGTGCGTTTTTCCAGCAGCTCTTCCAGAGAGATACCATCAACCATATCCAGCGGGTCGATGACGTTACCCTTGGATTTGGACATCTTCTGGCCTTCGTCGTCGCGGATCAGACCGGTCATGTAGACGGTATGGAACGGAACCTGCGGCTTGCCGTCTTCATCTTTGATGAAGTGCATAGTCATCATGATCATGCGGACAATCCAGAAGAAGATAATGTCGAAGCCGGACACCATCACGCTGGTTGGGTGGAACTGACGCAGCGCGTCGGTGTTTTCTGGCCAGCCGAGGGTGGAGAAGGTCCACAGCGCGGAGGAGAACCAGGTATCCAGCACGTCTTCGTCCTGACGCAGGGCTACGTCAGCGCTCAGGTTGTTTTCCTGACGCACTTCATCTTCGCTGCGGCCAACGTAAACGTTGCCGTCGTTGTCGTACCATGCCGGGATACGGTGACCCCACCACAGCTGACGGGAGATACACCAGTCCTGAATATCGCGCATCCAGGAGAAGTACATGTTTTCGTATTGCTTCGGTACGAACTGAATGCTGCCGTTTTCAACCGCTTCCACAGCCGGTTTCGCCAGCACGTCGGCACGTACGTACCACTGGTCGGTCAGCATTGGCTCGATAACCACGCCACCACGGTCGCCGTACGGCACGGTCAGGTCGTGAGGCTTGATCTCTTCCAGCAGGCCCAGTGCGTCAACGGCAGCCACAATCGCTTTACGCGCGGCAAAGCGTTCCAGCTTCTGGAACTCGGCCGGGATGTCGCTGGAATAAACGTCGGATTCGTTGCCTTTGGTGTCGTACACTTCTGCGCTTTCGCGGATATCGCCGTCGAAGGTCAGAATGTTGATCATCGGCAGGGCGTGACGACGACCCACTTCATAGTCGTTGAAGTCGTGCGCCGGGGTGATTTTCACGCAGCCGGTGCCTTTTTCCATGTCGGCGTGTTCGTCGCCCACAATCGGAATACGGCGGTTTACCAGCGGCAGCACCACGAATTTGCCAATCAGATCTTTATAACGCGGATCTTCCGGGTTAACGGCCACGCCGGTATCGCCCAGCAGGGTTTCCGGACGGGTGGTCGCGACCACCAGGTAATCTTTACCGTCGGCGGTTTTTGCGCCGTCGGCCAGCGGATAGCGGATATGCCACATGGAGCCCTTGGACTCGCGGTTTTCCACTTCCAGGTCAGAAATTGCGGTGCGCAGTTTCGGATCCCAGTTGACCAGGCGTTTGCCACGGTAAATCAGGTCTTCTTTGTACAGACGGACGAAGACTTCTTTCACGGCGTTGGAGAGGCCTTCATCCATGGTGAAGCGCTCGCGCTCCCAGTCCACGGAGTTACCGAGGCGGCGCATCTGACGGGTAATCGTGCCGCCGGATTCCGCTTTCCACTGCCAGATTTTGTCGATGAACGCGTCGCGACCGTAGTCGTGGCGGGTTTTCCCTTCTTCAGCGGCAATTTTACGCTCAACCACCATCTGGGTCGCGATACCCGCGTGGTCAGTCCCCGCCTGCCACAGTGTGTTTTTACCCTGCATGCGCTGGTAGCGGATCATGGTGTCCATGATGGTCTGCTGGAAAGCATGACCCATATGCAAACTGCCGGTGACGTTCGGCGGCGGGATCATGATGCAGAAGGACTCTTTGCTTTCGTCGCCGTTAGGCTTGAAATAGCCCTGCTGTTCCCAGTGCTCGTAAAGCGGCTGTTCGATATCGCGTGGGTTATATGTCTTTTCCATTATTTCCAGGTTGCCGTATTCAGGTTAAAACCAGCCAGGCGGTACGCTTTATAGCGTTCGCGCGCCAGTTGTTTCAAAGATTCTTCGTAAGGGACAAAGTCTACCACTTCTGTGAAAGCGGTGGCAAAATCTGCAAAATCTATCCGCAGGCTAATCAGAATGTCGCGCGCGCTGCTGTTGCGCTTTTGCGGCCAGGCAATTTCAACCGGTGCCCCGACGCGTGGCCCTTCGCCTGACAGGTTATGCGGAACAAAACTCTCCGGCGGGCGAGCCCACAGCGCTTCATCGAGACGAATGGCCTGCTGCTCATCTTCACAGGCGATCAACACGCGTTTGCCTGCGCGCCAACGTTCTGCGGCAATTTCACACACCAGCTGTTCGACGGCGCTGAGGCCATCCTGATGGGTGTCGTTGTCCAGAAGGTAGAACGTTGCATTCTTCATATATGGGGCTTCTTAGTTTTGGATTCAAATGCAAAGCCGGGTGGCGCTACGCTTACCCGGCCTACGGTTGAATGACGTTGTAGGCCGGGTAAGGCGAAGCCGCCACCCGGCATTTTATATCATTCGTCGCCGTTAAAACCCGCACGATTGAGCAGGAACTGCGACAGCAGCGCTACCGGACGACCGGTTGCGCCTTTGGCCTTGCCGGATCGCCATGCGGTACCCGCGATATCCAGGTGCGCCCAGTTGTACTTACGGGTGAAACGCGCCAGGAAGCAGCCCGCGGTGATCGCCCCGCCAGGACGTCCGCCGATGTTCGCCATATCCGCGAAGTTAGACTCCAGCTGCTCCTGATATTCGTCACCCAGCGGCAGACGCCATGCGCGGTCACCGGCCTGCTCCGAGGCACCAATCAGCTCGTGCGCCAGTGGATTGTGGTTCGACATCAGGCCTGTAATGTGGTGGCCCAGCGCAATCACACAGGCGCCGGTGAGCGTGGCGACGTCAATGACCGCTTCAGGTTCGAAGCGCTCAACGTAGGTCAGCACATCGCAGAGTACCAGACGGCCTTCGGCGTCGGTGTTCAGTACTTCAACGGTCTGGCCGGACATGGTGGTCAGGACGTCACCCGGACGATAAGCGCGACCGCCAGGCATGTTTTCGCAGCCCGCCAGAACGCCGATCACGTTGATGGGCAACTGAAGTTCCGCGACCATGCGCATGACGCCGTAAACCGCCGCCGCGCCGCACATGTCATACTTCATCTCGTCCATGCCTTCGGCAGGCTTGATGGAGATACCGCCGGAATCGAAGGTCAGGCCTTTACCGACCAGCACGACAGGGCGCGCGTCTTCGGCCGGGTTGCCCTTGTACTCGATGACGGACATCAGGGATTCGTTCTGCGAACCGTTACCGACTGCCAGGTAAGAGTGCATTCCCAGCTCTTTCATCTGCTGTTCGCCGATGACGCGGGTAATGACGTTTTTGCTGTAGGCGTCGGCCAACTGACGTGCCTGAGAGGCCAGGTACGCCGCGTTACAGATGTTGGGTGGCATGTTGCCGAGATCTTTAGCCGCTTTAATGCCGGCAGCAATCGCCAGACCATGCTGGATCGCGCGTTCGCCGCTGGTCAGTTCGCGACGGGTTGGCACGTTGAAGACCATTTTACGCAGCGGACGACGCGGCTCGCTTTTATTGGTCTTCAGCTGATCGAAGCTGTACAGGCTCTCTTTTGCCGTTTCGACCGCCTGACGCACTTTCCAGTAGGTGTTACGCCCTTTAACGTGCAGCTCGGTCAGGAAGCAGACGGCTTCCATTGAACCGGTATCATTCAGCGTATTGATTGTTTTCTGAATCACCTGCTTATACTGACGTTCATCCAGCTCGCGTTCTTTGCCGCAGCCAATCAGCAGAATGCGCTCTGAGAGTACGTTCGGAACATGGTGCAGTAACAGCGTCTGCCCAGGTTTGCCTTCCAGTTCGCCACGGCGCAGCAGGGCGCTAATATAGCCGTCACTGATTTTATCGAGTTGCTCGGCGATCGGGGAGAGTCGGCGTGGTTCAAAGACGCCCACAACGATGCAGGCACTCCGCTGTTTCTCCGGGCTACCGCTTTTTACACTGAACTCCATGCACTACGCTCCTGAATCTTAAAGACAACGGCGGCTGCTACGGATAGAATTGAAACCTTTCGTAACTCATGTCCGCTGTTGTGGTGACTTCGTGTTAATCTTACGTTACTACGGTTTCGACACGTCAGAAAAAGTCCTGAAGCGTGAATCCGCCGGATGTTTTAATCTTAGCGATGATTTCGACGACTCAAGAGAATAAATGACGTTTAAGCCATGAAACAAGCGATTTTCCAGCAAAGAGACGGGTTTTTACGGGCGTATTTAAAGTGATAATCATAAGATATCTGGTGCGGGAGACGCTCAAAAGCCAACTGGCGATCCTCTTCATCCTGCTGCTGATTTTTTTCTGTCAGAAGCTGGTTAAGATCCTCGGTGCGGCCGTTGACGGCGAAATTCCAACAAATCTGGTGCTTTCCCTGCTTGGTTTAGGGATCCCGGAAATGGCGCAGCTTATCCTGCCGCTAAGTCTTTTCCTTGGCCTGCTCATGACGCTTGGGAAACTCTATACCGAGAGTGAAATCACGGTGATGCATGCCTGTGGCCTGAGCAAAGCGGTCCTGGTGAAAGCCGCCATGATACTGGCGCTGTTCACGGGTATCGTTGCGGCGGTGAATGTGATGTGGGCGGGCCCCATGTCTTCCCGCCATCAGGATGAAGTGCTGGCCGAAGCGAAAGCCAACCCCGGCATGGCGGCGTTAGCCCAGGGGCAGTTCCAGCAGGCAACCGACGGAAACTCCGTGCTGTTTATTGAGAGCGTTGACGGCAGTAAATTCAACGATGTCTTCCTGGCGCAGCTGCGTCCTAAAGGTAACGCACGTCCTTCCGTGGTGGTGGCAGATTCCGGTCAGCTGGCTCAGCGCAAAGATGGTTCTCAGGTCGTGACGCTGAACAAAGGCACCCGTTTCGAAGGCACCGCGATGCTGCGTGACTTCCGAATTACGGATTTCCAGAACTATCAGGCCATTATCGGCCATCAGACGGTGTCGCTCGATCCAACCGATACCGAGCAAATGGACATGCGTACCCTCTGGAATACCGATACCAACCGCGCGCGCGCTGAGTTCCACTGGCGTATTACGCTTGTCTTCACCGTGTTTATGATGGCGCTGATTGTCGTTCCGCTGAGCGTGGTGAACCCGCGTCAGGGACGCGTGCTCTCTATGCTTCCGGCGATGCTGCTTTACCTGATCTATTTCCTGCTGCAAACCTCGATTCGCTCCAACGGCGCGAAGGGCAAGCTGGATCCCATGATCTGGACGTGGTTCGTCAACAGCCTGTACATCTTACTGGCGCTGGGGTTAAACCTGTGGGATACGGTGCCTGTGCGCCGCATACGTGCCCGATTCTCGCGTAAAGGAGCCATCTAATGCAGGCGTTTGGCGTTCTTGATCGCTATATCGGTAAAACCATTTTTACCACCATCATGATGACGTTGTTCATGCTGGTGTCGCTCTCCGGCATTATCAAATTTGTCGATCAGCTGAAAAAAGCCGGGCAGGGGAGCTATGACGCGCTGGGCGCGGGGATGTATACCCTGCTCAGCGTGCCGAAAGATGTGCAGATCTTCTTCCCGATGGCGGCCCTGCTGGGGGCGCTGCTGGGGCTGGGTATGCTGGCGCAGCGCAGCGAGCTGGTCGTTATGCAGGCCTCGGGTTTTACCCGCATGCAGGTCGCGCTGTCGGTAATGAAAACCGCCATCCCACTGGTGCTGTTGACCATGGCGATTGGCGAGTGGGTCGCGCCGCAGGGCGAACAGATGGCGCGTAACTATCGTGCTCAGGCGATGTACGGCGGCTCACTGCTCTCGACTCAGCAAGGTTTATGGGCCAAAGACGGAAAAAACTTCGTCTACATCGAACGGGTGAAGGGGAATGATGAACTGGGCGGAGTGAGCATCTACGCTTTCGATGACCAGCGCCGTCTGCAGTCCGTTCGCCACGCCTCTTCGGCGAAGTTTGACGCCGAACATAAGCAGTGGCGGTTGTCCCAGGTTGATGAATCTAACCTGACCGATCCGAAACAGATTACGGGTTCTCAGACGGTAACCGGTACGTGGAAAACCAACCTGACGCCCGATAAGCTCGGCGTCGTGGCGCTGGATCCTGACGCGCTCTCCATCAGCGGTTTGCACAACTATGTGAAATACCTGAAGTCGAGCGGACAGGATGCGGGACGCTATCAGCTCAACATGTGGAGCAAAATCTTCCAGCCGATGTCCGTGGCGGTAATGATGCTGATGGCGCTGTCGTTTATCTTCGGCCCGTTGCGCAGCGTGCCGATGGGGGTTCGCGTCGTGACCGGTATCAGCTTCGGCTTTGTGTTCTACGTGCTCGATCAGATCTTCGGTCCGCTGACACTGGTTTATGGCATTCCGCCGATTATCGGTGCGCTGCTGCCAAGCGCCAGCTTCCTCCTGATCAGTCTCTGGCTGCTGTTGAAACGCTCCTGATTGACCTTACCTCGCTTCCGGTTGCCCGGGAGCGAGGCTAATCTCCTGTTTCACCCCGCACTTTTTCTCACAACCTTCAACGTCCTGCCGCGAATTTGAGTATTATTGAGCGATAACGTCGTGAAGGGATCCTCTATGAAGCAAATTCGAATGCTTGCCCAGTATTACGTCGACCTGATGATGAAGCTTGGGCTGGTGCGTTTTTCCATGCTGCTTGCGCTGGCGCTGGTCGTTCTGGCCATTGTCGTGCAAATGGCGGTTACCATGGTTCTGCATGGTCAGGTCGAGAGTATCGACGTCATCCGCTCCATCTTCTTTGGCTTGCTTATTACTCCCTGGGCGGTCTATTTCCTTTCCGTAGTGGTTGAACAGCTGGAAGAGTCCCGTCAGCGTCTGTCTAAGCTGGTGGATAAACTGGAAGAGATGCGCGAGCGCGACCTCAAGCTCAACGTCCAGCTCAAAGACAACATTGCGCAGCTGAATCAGGAGATTTCAGATCGTGAGAAGGCGGAGGCCGAGCGTCAGGCCACCCTGGAGCAGCTGAAAATCGAAATGAAAGAGCGCGAGGTCACGCAGATCCAGCTTGAGCAGCAATCCTCTTTCCTGCGGTCGTTCCTGGATGCGTCGCCGGATCTGGTGTTTTACCGTAATGAAGATAAAGAATTTTCCGGCTGTAACCGGGCGATGGAATTGCTTACCGGGAAAAGCGAGAAGCAGCTGATTCACCTGAAGCCGCAGGACGTTTACTCTGAAGAGGCGGCGGCCAAGGTCATGGAGACCGACGAAAAAGTCTTCCGTCATAACGTCTCGCTGACCTATGAACAGTGGCTGGATTACCCGGACGGGCGCAAAGCCTGCTTTGAGATCCGTAAGGTGCCGTACTATGACCGCGTGGGCAAACGCCACGGCCTGATGGGCTTTGGCCGCGACATTACCGAGCGTAAGCGCTACCAGGATGCCCTGGAGCGTGCCAGCCGCGACAAGACCACCTTTATCTCCACCATCAGCCACGAGCTGCGTACGCCGCTTAACGGCATCGTCGGGTTGAGCCGTATTCTGCTGGATACCGACCTGACCGCAGAGCAGGAAAAATACCTCAAGACTATCCATGTCTCAGCGGTCACGCTGGGTAATATCTTCAATGATATTATTGATATGGATAAGATGGAGCGCCGCAAAGTTCAGCTTGATAACCAGCCGGTTGATTTCACCAGCTTCCTTGCCGATCTGGAAAACCTGTCCGGCCTGCAGGCGCAGCAGAAGGGCCTGAGCTTTGTTATGGAGCCCACCCTGCCGCTGCCGCATAAAGTGGTGACTGACGGTACGCGACTGCGCCAGATCCTGTGGAACCTGATCAGCAACGCGGTGAAATTCACCCAGAAGGGGCAGGTGGCGGTGCGTATCCGCTATGACGAAGGCGACATGCTGCACTTCGAGGTAGAGGACTCCGGAATTGGTATTCCGCAGGAGGAGCAGGACAAGATCTTTGCTATGTACTACCAGGTGAAAGACAGCAACGGCGGGAAACCGGCGACCGGAACAGGCATTGGCCTGGCGGTCTCTAAACGTCTGGCGAAGAGCATGGGCGGTGATATCACCGTAGCCAGCCAGCCGGGCAAAGGGTCAACCTTCACGCTGACGGTCCATGCGCCAGCGGTGGCGGAAGAGGTAGAAGATACCTTTGAAAATGACGATATGCCGCTGCCAGCCCTGCACGTCCTGCTGGTGGAAGACATTGAGCTGAACGTGATCGTGGCGCGCTCGGTGCTGGAAAAACTGGGCAACAGCGTGGATGTCGCGATGACCGGCAAAGCCGCGCTGGAGATGTTTAAACCCGGCGAATACGATCTTGTTCTGCTGGATATTCAATTACCGGATATGACCGGGCTGGATATCTCGCGCGAGCTGACGCGTCAGTACGCGGCCGACGAACTGCCGCCGCTGGTTGCCCTGACGGCGAACGTGCTGAAAGATAAAAAAGAGTATCTCGATGCCGGTATGGACGATGTACTCAGCAAGCCGCTGGCGGTGCCTGCTCTGACCGCTATGATCAAAAAGTTCTGGGATACCCATGATGAAGAGGAGAGCACCATGACGTCTGTTGATAGCGCAAAAGCCCAAACGATACTCGATACCGCGATGCTGGAGCAGTATATCGATCTGGTGGGGCCGAAACTGATTACCGACGGTTTGGCCGTGTTCGAAAAAATGATGCCGGGCTATCTGAGCGTGCTGGAATCCAACCTGACGGCCCGTGACCAGAAGGGTATCGTGGAAGAAGGACATAAAATCAAAGGTGCAGCCGGCTCGGTTGGCTTACGCCACCTGCAGCAACTGGGACAACAGATTCAGTCGCCTGATTTACCTGCATGGGAAGATAACGTGGGTGATTGGGTTGAAGAGATGAAGCAAGAGTGGCAAAACGATGTTGCGGTGCTTAAAGCCTGGGTTGACGCCAGAAAAAAATGACCCCGGATTAACCGGGGTGCGCGAATACTGCGCCAACACCAGGGAAATCGTGGCTGCGCCTGTTTTTAAACGTTATTTTCGAAAGGGCGCTGCCTGAAAAATTTAGGCCGCACGCAGATAAGATAGCAAATCTTAAATGGTTTGTTACATGAATCAGTGAAATGTGTGAAGCATAACGTTTTAATCAAAATTATTAATGTGCTTCAGCAAGTTGCAGAAAAGGATTGTCATGATGAAAAAGATTGGTGTCGTGCTCAGCGGATGTGGTGTTTACGATGGTTCTGAAATACACGAAGCCGTCATTACGCTGCTGGCCCTGGCTAAGCAGGGAGCAGAGGTGATTTGTTTTGCGCCAGACAAAAATCAGGCGGATGTGATTAACCATCTGACCGGTGAACCAATGGCGGAAACCCGTAACGTGCTGATTGAAGCCGCACGTATTGCGCGAGGTGACATCCATCCTCTTATTCAGGCAGACGCCGCAGAGCTTGATGCGCTCATTGTGCCGGGGGGATTTGGCGCGGCCAAAAATCTCAGTACCTTTGCCGCGCAGGGCGCGGAGTGTCAGATCGATCCTCATCTCAAAGCGCTGTCGCAGGCCATGCATGCGGCAGGGAAACCGCTGGGCTTTATCTGTATTGCACCGGCGATGTTGCCTAAGATTTTTGATTTCCCGCTGCGCCTGACCATCGGGACGGATATTGATACTGCGGAGATCGTCGAGGAAATGGGGGGCGAACACGTTCCGTGCCCGGTGGATGACATTGTGGTTGATGAAGATAATAAAATTGTCACCACGCCGGCCTATATGCTGGCGCAGAATATTGCAGAAGCGGCTACGGGAATCGAAAAGCTGGTCGCCCGCGTGCTGGTGCTGGCTGAATGAGTCGTCAATCCGGCGCAGGTGCGTGGGTAAAACGTACTTTATTGCGCATCGTTCTGGTGCTGGCGGTGTTTTGGGGCGGTGGACTCGCCCTGTTCAGCATTATGCCGGTTCCGTTCTCCGCCGTGATGGTTGAGCGTCAGCTCGGTGCGTGGCTCAGCGGTGATTTCGGCTATGTCGCCCATTCTGACTGGGTAAGCATGGACGAGATCTCGCCGTTCATGGGGCTGGCGGTCATCGCAGCGGAGGACCAGAAATTCCCGGAGCACTGGGGATTCGATGTGGCCGCGATTGAGAAGGCACTGGCGCATAACGAACGTCATGAAAACCGCGTGCGTGGCGCGTCAACGTTGTCGCAGCAGACGGCCAAAAATCTGTTTCTTTGGGACGGCCGCAGCTGGGTGCGAAAGGGGCTGGAAGCAGGATTAACCCTGGGCATGGAAACGGTCTGGAGCAAAAAGCGCATTCTGACCGTGTATCTCAACGTTGCCGAGTTTGGCGACGGTGTTTTTGGCGTGGAAGCTGCAGCGCAGCGTTATTTCAATAAGCCAGCCAGCCGTCTGAGCATGTCAGAAGCAGCGCTATTGGCCGCTGTTTTACCGAATCCCATCCGCTTTAAAGCCAGTGCCCCATCAGGGTACGTGCGAAGCCGTCAGGCGTGGATTATGCGCCAGATGCGTCAGTTGGGAGGAGAAGGGTTTATGGAGAGCAACAAACTTATGTAGGGCGGGTAAGCGCAGCGCCACCCGCCTGAAGGGGAGAGACCTTAATCTTCGTCGAACCCCGCGTTAAACAGCGCAATCACCGCCGCCAGCGCTTCCTCTTCCTGAGGGCCGGTGGCTTCGACTTCAATCTGACGCCCTTTGGCGGAATCCAGCATCAGCAGCGCGATCACGCTGTTCGCTTCCGCTTCGGTACCTTCGTCATTCCGCAGCAGAACTTCTGCATCGAAACCCTGCATCAGCTCAAACAGCTTCATCGCCGGGCGCGCATGCATGCCCAGCTTATTGGTGATCTCAACGGTCTGTTTTACGGTCATGTTTTACGTTTTTCCAGCGTGCGATGACGGGACTGAACGTTCTTCCCGCGCGAGCGGAAATAGTCGGCCAGCTGTTCGGCGATATAAACCGAACGATGTTTACCGCCGGTACAGCCAATCGCTACCGTCAGATAGCTACGATTGTTTGTCTCCAGCATAGGTAACCATAGCTCAAGGTAGCTTCGCGTCTGGTAGATAAAATTGTGAACTTCTGTGTGCCTGTCGAGGAAGGCCGCAACGGGTTTA
Source organism: Enterobacter sp. JBIWA003 (assembly GCF_019968825.1). Classification (NCBI taxonomy): domain Bacteria; kingdom Pseudomonadati; phylum Pseudomonadota; class Gammaproteobacteria; order Enterobacterales; family Enterobacteriaceae; genus Enterobacter; species Enterobacter sp. JBIWA003. Next base: position 4,502,528 of record NZ_CP074170.1, on the reverse strand, counting down.
TCCAGACCGGTCATGGGACGCAGTTTCGGATCCCAGTGCGGGTTCGGCAGGAAGCGCACGTCGAAAACATAATCCGCATCGATCGGGATACCGTGCTTGAAGCCAAAGGATTCGAACACCATCGTCAGTTCGCGCTCGCGTTTACCCAACAACCGGGTACGCAGCATTTCTGCCAGCTCGTGAACGGACATCTCAGAGGTGTCGACAATCAGGTCGGCACGAGAACGCAGTGGCTCCAGTAGATCGCTCTCTTCATCGATAGCACTCTCCAGAGAGAGGTTCTTACTGGAAAGCGGGTGCAAACGACGGGTATCGCTGTAGCGGCGGATCAGGGTATTACGGTCTGCATCAAGGAACAGCAGCTGCGGCGAGAATGCGTCGGGCAGGTTACTCATGGCCTGTTCGAAGATCTCTGGCGATTCCGGCATGTTACGAACGTCGATACTGACGGCGGCCGAGGTTTGTCTCTCCGCCAGCGTACGGGCCAGTTCGGGCAACAACACGACCGGCAGGTTATCGACGCAGTAAAAACCCATGTCTTCCAGCGCGCGCAGAGCAACGGATTTCCCCGACCCTGAACGGCCACTGACAATCATCAGCACCATGTTCCGTTTCTCCTCAGGACAACAGATGTGAAGGCCATCTCCTGGTTATGCATCATCCTGATTGCCTTCTGCTTCAGTGATAATTTGATAGAGCTCTTCATCACTTTGAGCCGAGCGCAGTCGACGGCAAATGGTTTTGTCAGCCAGACGCTTGGCGACCAGCGACAGCGTATGCAGATGGGTTTTCGTCTGGTCAGCAGGCACCAGCAGCGCGAAGAGGAGATCGACGGGCTGGTTATCAATGGCATCGAAGGCGATCGGTGTTTCAAGCTGCACAAACACACCGACGGCACGCAGGGTATCCTCTTCCAGTTTGCCATGCGGGATCGCGATGCCGTTGCCGATACCGGTACTGCCCATCTTTTCACGGGTCAGAATCGCTTCGAACACCACCTGCGGCGGCAGGCCCAGCTGTTTTGCGGCCAGTTCACTGATGATCTCCAGCGCACGTTTTTTGCTCTGGCAGTGAACCGCACTGCGGGTACATTCCTGGTTAAGGACATTGCTCAGTTGAAGAGCGGAATCGTTGTTCATCATAATTTCACCTAAGCGCTAACTGTACAAATGGCCTGTTGTGTTTCACAACAGGCCGTCCTGCACCCGTTAACTGCCCGGACAATTAGTGTTGTTTCAGTTTATCTTTATGTTTATTGAGCTGTCGCGCAAGCTTATCAATCAAGCCGTCGATAGCAGCGTACATGTCTTGCCCTTCCGCACTGGCATGCAGTTCACCCCCGTTAACATGCAGGGTGGCATCCGAGATATGAGTCACTTTCTCCACTTTCAACACAATATAGACCTGATTGATCCTTTCGAAATACTGCTCGAGTTTTGCAAACTTCGTGTTCACAAAGTCGCGTAAAGCCTCAGTAATTTCGACGTTTTGTCCAGTGATGTTGAGCTGCATAGTGTCTTCCTTATCGGTTGTGTCAGACCAGCTGTTTACGCTGGTTAGACGGCGGAATGGATAAAGACTCTCGATACTTCGCAACAGTACGACGAGCCACCATAATACCCTGATCGGACAGCATGGTGGTTAACTTACTGTCGCTTAGCGGCTTCGCGGGGTTCTCCGCGGCGATCAACTTCTTCACCAGGGCACGAATGGCCGTGGACGACGCTTCGCCGCCGCCCTCGGTATTCACATGGCTGGAGAAGAAATACTTAAGCTCAAAAATACCGCGTGGACTGTGCAGATACTTCTGCGTGGTGACACGGGAAATGGTTGATTCATGCATCTCGACGGCCTGGGCGATATCCGCCAGCACCATCGGTTTCATATACTCTTCACCCTGCTCAAAGAACGCCTGCTGCTGTTCGACAATGCAGCGGCTGACGCGTAGCAGCGTATCATTTCGGCTCTCCAGACTTTTGATCAGCCATCGCGCTTCCTGCAAATTGCTACGAATATATTGATTGTCGGAGTCGTTACGCACGCTGGTGCACATGGAGGCATACTGCTGGTTGATTTGCAGGCGAGGGATACTGTCAGAGTTCAGTTCAACGACCCAGCGACCGTTATTTTTTCTGACCAGCACATCCGGAATCACGTACTCGGGTTCGCTGGTCTGGATCGACTGACCGGGGCGCGGATCGAGCGACTGGATCAGATTCACCGCTTCTTTCAGCACCTCTTCTTTCAGGCGCGTGACGCGCATCAGGGTGCGGAAATCGTGGTTCGCCAGCAGATCAAGATGATCGCTGATGATCACGCGCGCCTCGTCGAGCCATGGCGTCTCTTTGCTGAACTGAGAAAGCTGGATCAGCAGGCAGTCGCGCAGATCTTTTGCGGCTACGCCTACCGGATCGAAACGCTGGATGCGCTTCAGAACAGCTTCAACTTCCTCAAGCTCAATCTCGTCGTCGCCCATGCTTTCCAGAATATCGTCCAGCGTGACGGTCAAATAGCCAGTGTCGTCAACGGCATCGACAATTGACGTGGCAATCGCGCGGTCGGTATCGGAGAAGGGGGTGAGTTCCACCTGCCACATCAGGTAATCCTGCAGCGACTGGGTGGTTTCTCCCTGATAGACCGGTAGCTCATCGTCCTGGTAGTCTGCACGCGTACCGGAAGGGGTGCCGGCGGTGTAGATTTCATCCCAGCTGGCATCCAGCGGAAGCTCGTCGGGCATCTCTTTTTGTTCGAGTGCATCCGCGGTATCGAGCGCTTCTGTATCCTGCGATTGCTGGGTATCTACCTCGTCATGAAGATCGGTTTGTTCCAGCAGGGGGTTGCTGTCCAGCGCCTGCTGGAGCTCCTGCTGAAGTTCTAACGTGGACAGTTGCAACAGGCGAATTGCCTGCTGTAGCTGCGGCGTCATCGCCAGTTGTTGGCTGAGCCTTAATTGCAAACCTTGCTTCATGTTCAGAGCATTTTTCTCCGGTTCGGCGTTACGTTACCTCTACCCTATCAGAGTCTGAAGTCTTCCCCAAGATAGACGCGCTTAACATGATCGTCTTCGAGGATCTGCTGCGGCGTACCGTGGGCGATCAGATTGCCCTGGCTCACAATATAGGCGCGTTCACACACGGCCAGCGTTTCACGCACGTTGTGGTCGGTGATCAGTACGCCAAGCCCGCTGTCGCGCAGGTGTTCAATGATACGTTTGATGTCGATAACGGAGATCGGGTCAACGCCCGCAAACGGTTCATCCAGCAGGATAAATTTCGGGTTTGCGGCCAGCGCACGCGCAATCTCAACACGACGGCGTTCGCCCCCGGAGAGTGCCTGACCGAGGCTGTCGCGCAGATGCTCGATGTGAAACTCTTCCATCAGCTCGTTGGCACGATCCTGACGCTGTTCGTTGGTCAGATCGTTACGAATTTGCAGGACCGCCATCAGGTTGTCGTAAACGCTGAGACGACGGAAAATGGAGGCTTCCTGCGGCAGATAGCCGATCCCGCGACGCGCGCGCGCGTGCAGCGGCAGAAGGCTGATGTCTTCATCGTCAATGATAATGTTGCCGGCATCGCGCGGCACAATACCCACGACCATGTAGAAGGTTGTCGTTTTACCTGCACCGTTCGGGCCAAGCAGCCCCACGATTTCGCCGGAATTAACGGTCAGACTGACATCTTCTACGACACGGCGGCCCTTATAGGCCTTCGCGAGATTTTTTGCAGTTAATGTTGCCATAACGAATTAGTTACTCTTCTTCTGTGCCGGGGCCTGGCCCTTGCCTTTATCCTGCAGTTGCGACGGAACCAGAACGGTGGTGACGCGTTTGCCTTTCTCGCTGGAGGCCTGCATTTTTTGCTCTTTAACCAGATAGGTAATCTGGTCGCCGGTAATGTTGCTGTCCAGCTGTTCCAGATAGGCATTGCCGGTCAGGATGACCAGGTCCTTCGCCAGCTCATAGTGCATGTGCGTGGCGCGGCCTTTCACCGGCTTGCCGTTGTCCTGCATCTGGTAGAAGGTCGCCGGATTACCATAGCCATCGATAATCTCTTTGCCCTGCTCGCCACCCGGACGGGTCACGACCACTTTGTCGGCGTTGATTTTGATGGTGCCCTGGGTCATGACGACGTTACCCGTGAAGGTGACGACGTTACCCTGCATATCGAGAGACTGGGTGTCGGACTCGATATGGATCGGCTGGTCGGTATCGCCCGTTACAGCAAGCGCGGGGAGACTGGTCGCCAGCATCGCGCTGGCGATAATTACTTTAAGGCTGAGTTTGTTTGTTTTGAATTTCATAGGAGGTTCTAACCTTTTCAATCAGCTCGGCGTTCTTGCTGCGTAAGTTCCCGCGCATTCTCAAACCGCTGGAATTAAATGTTGTGCCATACAGTGTGACCAGATCCTGCGACGTCACGTCCTGGGTTACCAGGTTGATCTGGGCATTATCCGTCGTAATTTTTCGCAGTTGCGAGTCGGCGGTCAGGGCGTTGACTTCAACGTGACCATACAGATAAAGCATACGGTCATTTGTCAGTTTTGCCCGATCTGACTTAATTGACCACGTCGGCACTTTGTCCTTATCGAAGGTGGTCATGACAGGCTGGGTAAACCACGAAATACCGTCATCTGAAAAATATTCAACATGCTGGGCAATCAGGCGATAGTTCAGCGCGCCTTCCGGGCTGTAGACCACGGTGTCGCTGTGATCGCTTTTATAGGTTGGATCGTTATTGTTGATCACTTCCGTTTGCGTATCGTCGCGATCGGCAAGGTTCACGCCAATCAATACCAGTGCGACAAGCGAAAGCAAAATGATAATCCAACGTCTGGTTTTACTCATATCGATTGCCCTTTGGCCTCATCAAGCTTGCCCTGCGCCAGCAGAAGCAGATCGCAGACTTCACGGACAGCGCCGCGGCCACCGTTGATGTGGGTAACGTAGTCGGCACGCGGAATCAGCAGCGGATGCGCATCGGCAACGGCGATGCTCAGCCCAACTTCAGCCATCACGGGCCAGTCAATCAGGTCGTCCCCGACGTAGGCCACGTTTTCCGGCGCGATAGCCAGTTTACCCAGTAAATCATTGAACGCCGCCATCTTATCGGATTGGCCCTGATACAGATGGGTAATACCTAAGGTTTCACAGCGGTCTTCTACCAGTTTAGCGTTTCGCCCGGTGATGATCGCCACCTCAATCCCCGAGGTGAGCGCACAGCGGATACCGTAGCCATCGCGAACGTTAAACGCCTTCAACTCTTCACCATTATTGCCCATGTAAATCAGGCCGTCGGAGAGGACCCCATCCACATCCAGGATCAGCAGACGAATGTTTTCCGCCTTTGCCATCATCTGTGTACTGACCGGCCCATAACAGGTTGCAAGGGATGCACCCGCATTACTCATTGTCTTATCCTTCATTACACTACGCCTGCGCGCAGCAGATCATGCATATGTACCACACCCAGCAACTGGTCGCCATCGGCAACCATAACGGAGGTGATATGGCGGGACTGCATCAGGTTCAGCACGTCCACGGCCAGCGTACCCGGACGGACGCGGATACCGCCGGGCGTCATTACATCGGCAATACCGAGCGTGCGGACATCGACACCCATATCGAACACGCGACGCAGGTCGCCATCGGTGAAGATCCCCTGAATTTTCATCAGATCGTCGCACACGACCGTCATCCCCAGATTCTTGCGGGTGATTTCCAGCAGCGCATCACGCAGGGAGGCTTCTTTACTGACGTGAGGGATCTCATCCCCGGTGTGCATAATATCGTTTACCCGCAGCAGGAGCTTGCGCCCGAGCGCGCCGCCCGGGTGGGACAGCGCGAAATCTTCCGGCGTAAAGCCACGGGCTTCCAGCAGCGCCACGGCAAGCGCATCGCCCATAACCAGTGCCGCGGTGGTGCTGGAGGTCGGCGCCAGGCCGAGTGGACAGGCCTCCTTGGGAACCTTCACGCACAGGTGAATATCGGCTGCGCGCGCCATGCTGCTTTCCGGACGGCTGGTCATGCAAATCAGCGGCACCTGCAGTCGCTTCAGTACCGGGATCAGCGCCAGGATTTCATTGGACTCACCGGAGTTGGAGAGTGCGATGACGATATCCTGCGGCGTGACCATACCCAGGTCCCCGTGCGCGGCTTCCCCCGGGTGGACAAAGAAGGACGAGGTGCCGGTACTGGCAAAGGTTGCCGCCATTTTGCGTCCAATGTGGCCGGACTTGCCCATCCCCATCACCACGACTTTGCCGGCACAGTAGAATATCTTCTCACATGCCAGACTAAAATCCTGATTTATGTACTGATCTAACTGCGCCAGACCTTCACGTTCAATCTCCAGAACGTCTTTGCCTGCTTTCTGAAAGTCAAAACCCGGCTGCAATTCTATTTGCGACATAATGCGTTTCCGTTTACCCAGAGAGAAGAGGCGAGAGCCAGTACAGCATCGCCATCCATACGATAAATCCACCCGTCAGCAGCGCGCCTGCGCCTTTACCGATCTGTCGTTGCCGCCGCCAGCAGAGCAGGGCAAAAATCACGCTGACCAGCAACATCACGCCGTAATCACGTGAGAACGCCAGGGGATTAAAGGGCCCTGGCGAAATCAGGGCCGGCAGGCCCATCACAATGGCGATATTAAAAATGTTAGAGCCGATGATATTACCAATGGCAATGTCATCCTCACCTTTACGGGCCCCCGCAATGGCGGTGGCCAGCTCCGGCAGGCTGGTGCCGATGGCAATCACCGTCAGGCCAATGGTCAGCTCGCTGATGGCAAAATAGTTCGCCAGCACCGTCGCATTATCCACGACCATGCGCGTTGCCATCGGCATGATGATCAGCGCGACGCCCAGCCAGAGCAGGGCAACAGGCAGCGTGCCTTCTCGTGGAAGCTCGGCGACCTGCTCACGCGTGAGGCTATCCTGACCCTGCTTTTCAGCCTGACGGGCGATTTTAACACTATACAGCAGCCAAATAACGGCCAGCGCCAGCAAGAAAATGCCGTCGCTGTAGCTCAGTACGCCATCGTAAAATACGCACCCTGCCAGCAGGCTTACGAGTAACATTAGCGGCAATTCACGGCGCAGAACATCAGAATGCACGCGAAATGGATGGAGCAGCGCGGCCAGGCCCAAAATCAATAAAATATTGACGATGTTAGAGCCAATCGCGGTGCCGACTGCCAGGTCTACCTGGCCATGCAGCGATGCCGAGACAGAGACGATGATTTCAGGAAGTGACGTTCCTACGCTGACCACGGTCATCCCGATGACGACAGGCGGTACGCCACTCAGGCGACACAGGATAGATGCAGCAAACACTAAACGGTCAGCACTGTAGACCACCAACAGTAAACCAATTATTAACAGTGCTGTTGCTAAAAGCATCAAAAGTCCTTTCTTCAGGTATACTCGTCGGTCCATTGCTCGGGAATGGCTGGACTGCATACAGTCTGAGGCGTAACGAATTCCTAATTTTGACTTTATGCGCCGGAAAAGTAAAACAAATGCCAGCTTTCGCTAACCTCTACGGTTATTATTCTGTAAAAATGCTGAGTTTAGGGCTGATTCAGGCTACATGCCTTAACGTGAGCAGGATAAGAAAGGAACCATAAATGAGCCAAACCATGGCGAATTTAGTCGATGTCCGCGGGGTGAGTTTTTCTCGCGCCAACAGATTGATATTTGATGATATTTCGTTGACCGTGCCGCGTGGCAAGATCACTGCCATCATGGGGCCGTCCGGGATCGGTAAAACGACCCTGCTTCGCCTTATTGGCGGGCAGATCCCACCGGATAGCGGTGAGATCCTCTTTGATGGCGAAAACATCCCGGAGATGTCACGCTCGCGCCTGTATACTGTTCGCAAACGCATGAGCATGCTCTTTCAGTCGGGTGCCTTGTTCACCGACATGAACGTCTTTGATAACGTGGCCTATCCGCTGCGCGAGCATACCAGCCTGCCGCCTGCGCTGCTGAAAAGCACGGTGATGATGAAGCTTGAAGCCGTCGGGCTGCGGGGCGCCGCGAAACTGATGCCTTCGGAGTTGTCCGGCGGGATGGCGCGTCGTGCCGCGCTGGCGCGCGCCATCGCACTAGAACCTGATTTAATCATGTTCGACGAACCGTTTGTCGGGCAGGATCCCATCACGATGGGCGTGCTGGTGAAGCTCATCTCTGAACTGAATAGCGCGCTTGGCGTCACCTGCATTGTGGTGTCTCACGATGTACCTGAAGTGCTGAGCATTGCCGATTACGCCTACATCGTAGCGGACAAAAAGATCGTCGCACATGGTAGCGCCCAGGCGCTGCAGGAAAATTGCGATCCACGCGTGCGGCAGTTCCTTGACGGTATTGCCGATGGCCCTGTGCCGTTCCGCTACCCGGCGGGCGACTATCGTGACGATTTACTGGGAATAGGGAGTTAAGCCACTCATGCTGTTAAATGCGTTGGCCGCTCTCGGACACCGTGGCATAAAAACCATCAGGACGTTCGGGCGTGCCGGATTGATGTTATTCAACGCGCTGGTCGGCAAGCCGGAATTCCGTAAGCACGCGCCGCTATTGGTGCGGCAGCTTTATAATGTCGGCGTGCTGTCGATGCTCATCATCATTGTCTCCGGTCTGTTTATCGGGATGGTGCTGGGTCTGCAAGGCTACCTGGTGCTGACTACCTACAGTGCGGAAACCAGCCTCGGGATGCTGGTGGCGCTCTCGCTGCTGCGTGAACTGGGGCCCGTTGTGGCGGCGCTGTTGTTCGCCGGGCGCGCGGGGTCAGCCTTAACCGCTGAAATTGGCCTGATGCGCGCGACCGAGCAGCTCTCCAGCATGGAGATGATGGCGGTCGATCCGCTGCGTCGCGTGATCTCGCCGCGTTTCTGGGCGGGGGTTATCTCTTTACCGCTGCTGACGATACTGTTTGTCGCCGTGGGTATCTGGGGCGGTTCGCTGGTTGGCGTGCACTGGAAAGGCATTGACGCCGGTTTCTTCTGGTCTGCCATGCAGGACGCCATTGACCTGCGAATGGATCTGGTTAACTGCCTGATTAAGAGCGTGGTATTTGCCATTACGGTTACCTGGATTGCATTGTTTAATGGTTACGATGCGATTCCGACGTCGGCGGGCATTAGCCGCGCTACTACACGTACAGTCGTTCATTCGTCGCTGGCCGTACTGGGTCTGGATTTTGTGCTCACCGCACTGATGTTTGGGAATTGAGTTCATGCAAACGAGAAAAAATGAAATTTGGGTCGGTGTATTCCTGCTGCTGGCGCTGCTGGCCGCGTTGTTTATCTGCCTGAGAGCGGCAGATATCACGTCTGTACGCACCGAGCCGACGTATCGCATCTATGCCACCTTCGATAACATCGGCGGGCTGAAGGCGCGTTCACCGGTCCGTATTGGCGGCGTGGTGATCGGCCGCGTATCTGACATTACGCTGGATGAAAAGACCTATCTGCCGCGCGTCGCGATGGATATCGAAGAGCGTTACAACCACATTCCGGACACCAGCTCCCTGTCTATCCGGACTTCCGGTCTGCTGGGCGAACAATATCTGGCGCTTAACGTCGGTTTTGAAGACCCCGAGCTGGGAACGACTATCCTTAAGGACGGGAGCGTGATCCAGGACACCAAGTCCGCCATGGTGCTGGAAGATATGATTGGTCAGTTCCTTTACAACAGTAAAGGGGATGATAAAAAGTCTGACAATGCCCCTGCGCAGAGTGAAGACCATACCAATGCCGCGCCGACCCCAGGTGCTGCGAATTAATATCAGGAGAAGTCATTCATGTTTAAACGACTGTTAATGGTTGCCATGCTGGTCATCGCCCCTCTCACCGCGGTGCACGCGGCGGATCAGAGTAACCCGTACAAACTGATGGACGAGGCCGCGAAGAAAACCTTCGATCGTCTTAAAAACGAGCAGCCTAAGATTCGTGCTAATCCTGATTACCTGCGTGACGTGGTTGACCAGGAGCTGCTGCCGTATGTGCAGATCAAATATGCAGGAGCGCTGGTGCTGGGCCGCTATTACAAAGACGCGACCCCGGCGCAGCGTGAGGCCTATTTTGCCGCTTTCCGTGAATACCTGAAGCAGGCTTATGGTCAGGCGCTGGCGATGTACCACGGTCAGACCTATCAGATCGCCCCGGAGCAGCCGCTGGGTGATGCGACCATCGTCCCTATTCGCGTAACGATCAACGATCCTAACGGCCGTCCGCCGGTGCGTCTGGATTTCCAGTGGCGTAAAAACAGCCAGACCGGCCATTGGCAGGCGTATGACATGATCGCCGAAGGCGTAAGCATGATCACCACCAAACAGAACGAGTGGAGCGACCTGCTGCGCACCAAGGGGATTGATGGCCTGACCGCGCAGCTGCAGTCCATTGCTCGTCAGAAAATCACGCTGGACGAGAAGAAGTAATGTCACAGCAACTCAGCTGGTCGCGTGAAGGTGAGACATTAAAGCTGTCCGGTGAGCTGGATCAGGATCTGCTGAACCCCTTATGGGATAAACGCCATGAGGCCATGCAGGGCGTGACGCTCATTGACTTAACTGACGTCACGCGGGTGGATACGGCAGGCGTTGCGCTGCTTGCCCATCTGGTTGCGGTAGGGAAAAAGCAGGGGGCGAGCGTCACGCTTCGCGGCGCGAGCGAGAATGTCGTGACCCTTGCGCAGCTCTACAATCTCCCTCAGGACGTATTGCCTCGTTAATATTTTCAGTGCGTTACTTCCGAAAGCCCTGACAGTTTCATCGTCGGGGCTTTTTGCTTGTTTAAGACGACGCCACTTTGCTCTAAGATGTTGGGCTTGTTTTCACTATCAGATGATTAAGAACCCATGGAAAATCATGAAATCCAGACAGTGCTGATGAATGCACTCTCCCTTCAGGAAGCCCACGTCACTGGCGATGGCAGTCACTTCCAGGTTATTGCTGTGGGTGAGATGTTCGACGGTATGAGCCGTGTGAAGAAACAGCAGGCTGTGTACGCGCCGCTGATGGAATATATTGCGGATAACCGCATCCACGCCCTGTCGATTAAAGCGTTCACCCCGCAAGAGTGGGCACGCGATCGCAAACTAAACGGTTTTTGAGCTGAGGGCGACAGGCCCGCAGCACGGTTGAATTTATAAGAGAGCACACAATGGATAAATTTCGTGTACAGGGGCCAACGCGTCTCCAGGGCGAAGTCACAATTTCTGGCGCGAAAAACGCCGCGCTGCCCATCCTCTTTGCTGCGCTGCTCGCGGAAGAGCCGGTAGAGATTCAGAACGTACCGAAGCTGAAAGATATCGACACCACCATGAAGCTGCTCACCCAGTTGGGCACGAAAGTCGAGCGTAACGGTTCCGTCTGGATCGATGCCAGCAAGGTAAACAACTTCTCTGCGCCTTACGATCTGGTGAAAACCATGCGTGCTTCCATCTGGGCGCTTGGCCCGCTGGTGGCGCGTTTCGGTCAGGGTCAGGTTTCGCTGCCGGGCGGCTGCGCCATCGGTGCGCGTCCAGTTGACCTGCACATCTTTGGTCTGGAAAAACTGGGCGCAGAGATCAAGCTGGAAGAAGGCTACGTTAAAGCGTCCGTCAATGGTCGTCTGAAAGGCGCGCACATTGTTATGGACAAAGTGAGCGTAGGCGCAACGGTAACCATTATGTCTGCGGCAACGCTGGCAGAAGGGACCACTATCATCGAAAACGCCGCGCGTGAACCGGAAATTGTGGATACCGCTAACTTCCTCGTGGCACTGGGCGCGAAGATCTCCGGTCAGGGTACCGACCGTATCACCATCGAAGGCGTTGAGCGTCTGGGCGGGGGTGTCTATCGCGTACTGCCGGACCGTATCGAAACCGGTACCTTCCTGGTCGCTGCCGCGATCTCTGGCGGGAAGATTGTTTGTCGCAACGCACAGCCTGATACGCTGGATGCGGTGCTGGCGAAACTGCGTGATGCGGGAGCGGATATCGAAATCGGTGAAGACTGGATCAGCCTCGATATGCATGGACAGCGTCCAAAAGCGGTCAATGTGCGTACGGCGCCACACCCGGCGTTCCCAACGGACATGCAGGCGCAGTTCACCTTGTTGAACCTGGTCGCCGAAGGGACTGGCTTCATCACTGAAACCATTTTCGAGAACCGCTTTATGCACGTACCGGAGCTGATCCGTATGGGTGCACGTGCTGAGATCGAAAGTAATACCGTGATTTGCCATGGCGTTGAGACACTGTCCGGCGCTCAGGTGATGGCAACCGATCTGCGTGCGTCTGCCAGCCTGGTGTTGGCGGGTTGTATCGCGGAAGGTACAACGATCGTGGATCGTATTTATCACATCGATCGTGGCTATGAGCGTATCGAAGATAAACTGCGCGCGCTGGGTGCCAATATCGAGCGTGTGAAGGGCGAGTAATCGTTCCGGCAGCCCCCTGCCAGACATGACCGGGGGGTTGCTGTTCCTGTCAAAAAACGCGTTATTCCTGCGGTTCTTTTTTTACTTTTCTCTGGCGAATCATGCGCGATCTGTCGATAAATTCATGGGTAACGGGATCGTGGTAGCGCGAAGGCCAAATCACCCACGGATGCGTATCCAGCGCCGTCGCGATAATTAATTCTCCTTTTGGCCAGGGGCGGGTGAGGGCGTTTGCCAGAGTTGAAGAACTCAGTCCATGGCGGCGGGACTCTGCTGCCAGTGAAGTGCCTCTTTTGCGCAGTGCGGCAATAATATCAGCCGTGTGCCAGTCGATAAATTTCGTATCCATAACGCCGTCCTTAAGTTCGGATTCACCTACGCCGTTTCTTCTGAAACGACGGGTTTACTATACCCATTTCGAACTCTTGTTCTAAAAAGTTCGCGTTACTTGAAGGAATATTCAGAATAAGACACGGCTTTATTCATGCGGTCTCTAAACCGATGAATTTACGTGAATGCGGAATTTACGGGTGTGTACTGGAATCTCCCCGCCAGGAACGCGGGGAGAGAAAGCAAGATTAACGGTCGCGCTGAACGGCGATGTGGGCAAGGCCAATCAGTGCCTCGCGCCATGGGCTGTCGGGAATGACCTGGAGTGCTTCGATGGCTTTGTCGGCTTCTTCTTCCGCACGCTGACGCGTCCATTCCAGCGAGCCGCAGATCGCCATGGTTTCCAGCACGGGTTCCAGAAGATGGCGGCCATTTCCCTGCTCAATCGCTTCACGGATCATTTTCGCCTGATCGGCCGTTCCGTTACGCATGGCGTGGAGCAGCGGCAGGGTCGGTTTGCCTTCGTTCAGGTCATCGCCAACGTTTTTGCCGAGCGTTTCGCCGTCCGCACTGTAGTCCAGCAGATCGTCAATCAGCTGGAAGGCTGTGCCCAGATAGCGGCCATAGTCCTGCAGGCCTTTTTCCTGTGCTTCGGTACAGCCAGCCAAAATGCCGGAACACTGGGCCGCCGCTTCAAACAGACGCGCGGTTTTGCTGTAGATGACGCGCATGTAGTTTTCTTCGGTGATGTCCGGGTCGTTGACGTTCATCAGTTGCAGCACTTCGCCTTCAGCAATGACGTTTACGGCTTCGGACATCACCTCCAGCACTTTCAGGGAACCCAGGCTGGTCATCATCTGGAAGGCGCGGGTATAGATAAAATCCCCCACCAGGACGCTGGCGGCGTTCCCGAACGCGGCGTTAGCCGTGGCTTTACCACGACGCATATCCGATTCATCCACCACATCGTCGTGCAGAAGCGTCGCCGTGTGGATAAATTCGATGAGCGCTGCGATAGTGATGTGAGCATTTCCCTGATAGCCAACGGCTCTGGCAGCCAGAATGGCAATCATCGGACGAATGCGTTTACCGCCGCCGCTGACAATGTAATAGCCCAACTGATTGATCAGCTGAACGTCAGAGTTGAGTTGCTCCAGGATTGCTGCATTCACACCCGCCATATCTTGCGCGGTTAACTCGTTGATTTTTTCTAAATTCATCGCAAAAGCCGGGCTTTTTATCCTGTTGATCCCATCTTCAATGGGGTAACGAAGGGTTTCGGTTTATCAATAGTAGTGCTGATTGTACTGAAAAAACGGCTCAGATAAACGTTACCGTACGTGTTGTGTTTTTTTTCTTCATGTATTGACGGTAGCACTTGTCAAAGGCTCGCGTTTTGCGTAATATTCGCGCCCTATTGTGAATATTTATAGCGCACTCTGATTCATACGAGGACGTGCGCGGAAGCGGAGTTTATATGTACGCGGTTTTCCAAAGTGGTGGTAAACAACACCGAGTAAGCGAAGGTCAGACCGTTCGCCTGGAAAAGCTGGACATCGCAACTGGCGAATCTGTTGAGTTCGCGGAAGTTCTGATGATCGCAAACGGTGAAGAAGTCAAAATCGGCGTTCCTTTCGTTGATGGCGGCGTTATCAAAGCTGAAGTTGTTGCACACGGTCGTGGCGAGAAAGTTAAAATCGTTAAGTTTCGTCGTCGTAAGCACTACCGTAAGCAGCAGGGCCACCGTCAGTGGTTCACTGATGTGAAAATTACTGGCATCAGCGCCTAAGACCTGAGGAGAGATTTAAATGGCACATAAAAAGGCTGGCGGCTCCACACGTAACGGTCGCGATTCAGAAGCTAAACGCCTGGGCGTTAAGCGTTTCGGTGGCGAATCCGTTCTGGCGGGTAGCATCATCGTTCGTCAACGTGGTACCAAATTCCACGCTGGCAACAACGTAGGTTGCGGTCGTGACCACACTCTGTTTGCTAAAGCAGACGGTAAAGTGAAATTTGAAGTTAAAGGCCCGAACAACCGTAAATACATCAGCATCGTTGCTGAGTAAGGTTTTCTCGGTCCGGTAACGGATTAAAGCCCCGCACCCTGTTGCGGGGCTTTTTACATTGGAAACCCGGTAATTTTTTCTGTAGGGAAAACGGGCATGAAGCAGCAGGCCGGCATAGGAATTCTTTTGGCGCTCACAACCGCAATGTGCTGGGGTGCGCTGCCAATTGCAATGAAGCAGGTACTGGAAGTGATGGAGCCGCCTACGGTGGTCTTTTATCGCTTTCTGATGGCAAGCATCGGCCTCGGGGCGATTCTGGCCGTCAAAGGTAAGCTTCCACCCTTGCGGCTCTTCCGTAAACCGCGCTGGCTGGTGCTGCTGGCTATCGCGACGGGTGGTCTGTTCGGTAACTTCATCCTGTTCAGCTCTTCCCTGCAATATCTCAGCCCCACGGCGTCGCAGGTGATTGGTCAGCTTTCGCCGGTGGGCATGATGGTCGCCAGCGTCTTTATCCTCAAGGAGAAGATGCGCGGTACGCAGATTATCGGGGCCAGCATGCTGTTGTGCGGTCTGGTGATGTTCTTTAACACCAGTCTGATCGAGATTTTTACCCGCCTGACGGATTACACATGGGGTGTCATTTTCGGTGTGGGGGCAGCAACGGTCTGGGTGAGCTATGGCGTCGCGCAAAAGGTGTTATTGCGTCGGCTTGCCTCACAGCAGATCCTCTTTTTGCTGTACACTTTGTGTACAATAGCATTACTGCCATTAGCGAAGCCGGGCGTAATTACCCAGCTTAGCGACTGGCAACTGGCGTGCCTCATTTTTTGTGGGCTGAACACGCTGGTCGGTTATGGCGCGCTGGCCGAGGCGATGGCGCGCTGGCAGGCAGCACAGGTGAGCGCGTTGATCACGCTTACCCCGCTGTTTACGCTGTTATTTTCAGATTTGTTATCAATGGCCTGGCCCGATGTCTTCGTCAGACCGATGCTCAACCTGTTGGGTTATCTCGGTGCGTTTGTCGTGGTTGCGGGCGCGATGTATTCCGCCATTGGTCATCGTCTCTGGGGACGTTGGCGCAAAAATGAAGCGGTTGTAGTAGTCCCCCGCTCAGGCGAATGAGTTACGGAGAGTAAAATGAAGTTTGTTGATGAAGCGACGATCCTGGTCGTGGCTGGTGATGGCGGCAACGGTTGCGTGAGCTTCCGCCGTGAAAAGTATATCCCTCGTGGCGGTCCTGATGGCGGCGACGGTGGGGATGGTGGTGACGTGTGGCTGGAGGCGGATGAGAACCTCAACACGCTGATCGACTACCGTTTCGAAAAATCCTTCCGCGCTGAACGTGGTCAGAACGGCCAGAGCCGTGACTGTACCGGGAAACGCGGTAAAGACGTCACCATTAAAGTGCCGGTCGGTACGCGTGTGATTGACCAGGGGACGGGTGAAACCATGGGTGATATGACCAAACACGGTCAGCGCCTGATGGTGGCGAAAGGCGGCTGGCACGGTCTGGGTAACAGCCGTTTCAAATCTTCCGTTAACCGTACGCCGCGTCAGAAAACGATGGGTACGCCGGGCGATAAGCGCGACCTGCAGCTGGAGCTGATGCTTCTGGCTGACGTGGGCATGCTGGGTATGCCAAACGCAGGCAAATCGACGTTTATTCGCGCCGTCTCTGCAGCCAAGCCAAAAGTGGCGGACTATCCGTTTACCACGCTGGTACCAAGCCTGGGCGTTGTCCGTATGGATAACGAGAAGAGCTTTGTGGTTGCCGATATTCCGGGTCTGATTGAAGGCGCCGCGGAAGGGGCGGGTCTGGGTATTCGCTTCCTGAAACACCTTGAGCGCTGCCGCGTGCTGCTGCACCTTATCGATATCGATCCTATCGACGGTTCCGATCCGGTTGAAAACGCCCGCATCATCGTTAGCGAGCTGGAGAAATACAGCGAAAAACTGGCGAATAAACCACGCTGGCTGGTCTTTAACAAGATCGACCTGATGGACAAAGCCGAAGCGGAAGCAAAAGCAAAAGCCATTGCTGAAGCGATGGGTTGGGAAGATAAATACTACCTGATCTCTGCGGCAAGCCAGGTCGGCGTGAAAGATCTGTGCTGGGATGTGATGACCTTCATCATTGAGAACCCAATTGTTCAGGCGGAAGAAGTCAAACAGCCTGAAAAAGTCGAATTCATGTGGGATGACTACCACCGCCAGCAGCTCGAAGAGCTGGAAGCGGAAGAAGACGATGAAGACTGGGACGATGACTGGGATGAAGACGACGAAGAAGGCGTCGAGTTCATCTACAAGCACTAATTGCTGTTCAAAGCCCCCGTTATGGGGGCTTTTTTATTCCAGCGTTGCGGGCAGCCAGCAACTGGCGATTAAACCGCCTTCAGCGCCATTCTCAAGCGTCAGCCTGCCGTGGTGGAGCTGGACGATGCGCTGCACGATGCTCAGGCCCAGACCGCTGCCTCCGTAGCGCTGGTCAAGACGGCGGAATGGCTCGGTAATGGACTGCCGGTGCGCTTCATCAATCCCCGGGCCCTGATCGATAACGCTGATCTGCGTCCCGCCGTCGACCTCGGTTAATGTCACTGTAATCGTTGTCCCTGCCGGGCTGTAGCGCCCGGCATTCTCCAGCAGGTTGCGCAGCATCAGGCGCAGGAGAACGGCGTCTCCCTGAACCGTGAGCGCGCTTTTAGCGGGCCAAATCACCGTATGCTCTTTGGCTTCATGCCCAAGGCCGAGAGGTTCGATGATATTTTCCGTCCAGCTCACGGTTTCGTAGTGGCCGCTCGCCATTGCCTGTCCGGCACGGGCCAGCATCAGCAGCTGTTCGACGGTATGCATGAGCTGATCGATACGGCTAACCAGCGTGGCGGCCTGAGGCGCACCTGACTGCGACATCAGCTCCAGATGGAGCCGGATACCGGCCAGAGGCGTTCTCAGTTCGTGTGCGGCGTCTGCGGTGAAGAGACGCTCCTGTTGAATGGTGCTATCCAGCCGGGCCAGCAGCTGGTTCAGGGAGGTCGTCACCGCGCCAATTTCTTCCATGTCGGAATACATAGGAAGCGGGGTTAAGTTATCGGCTGAGCGGTTAGCGAGGCTGTCGCGGAGCTTATTCAGCGGCCGGGTTATCCAGGTGACGGCCCAGAAGGAGAAGAACAGGGTAAAACCGACCATCACCAGGGAAGGGACCAGCAGCGAGGCAATCGCTTCGCGGATCTCTTTCTCAACGTGATTATTGCGCGCTTTCGCTGACAGCGTTTCGTTGACCAGAAAACCAATCTGTTCACGGCTTTCATGCCACAGCCAGATGACGCTTATCAGCTGGAAAAATAACAGAATGACCGCCAGCAGCACCATCAAACGCCGACGCATGCTGTTCATTTCTGGCTCTCCAGACGGTAGCCGACGCCGCGAACGGTTTTGATCCTGTCTTTGCCGAGCTTACGCCGCAGGTTATGAATATGGACCTCAAGGGTATTGGACCCGGGATCGTCCTGCCAGGAGTAGATATCCTGCTGGAGCGTTTCTCGGTGTACCGTTTGCCCGCTGCGCATAATCAGACGCGTAAGCAAGGCGAACTCTTTTGGCGTCACCTCTACGGCCTGATCCTGACGCAGCACCTGCTGGGTTTGCAAATTCAGCGTTATATCGCCGTCGGTCAGTAAGTTATCACTATGGCCCTGATAGCGGCGAATCAACGCTCGTACCCGAGCCTGCAGCTCCGCGAGCGCAAAAGGCTTCACCAGGTAATCGTCTGCGCCTGCATCGAGGCCGGTGATACGGTCTTCAATGGCATCACGTGCCGTCAGGATCAATACCGGGTTGGCGATGCCGCGACGTCGCCACTGGCTGAGCAGCGTGGCGCCGTCTTTATCCGGCAAGCCCAAATCGAGGATCACCAGGCTGTATTCGCCGCTCTGGATCAGGGCATCCGCCTCTGCTGCGGTGCCTGCACAGTCGAGAGCATACCCTTCATTGGCCAGCCCCAGCGCCAGCCCTTCCTGCAATAACAGATCGTCTTCAACTATAAGTAGTTTCATCGCTAGTTATTCTGGTAGATGTCCTTATAAAGCCTGCTTTCGAAGCGAACCAGTGGAATACGACGATTGCGCTGGTCGGTCGGTTCGACGGCATAGCCGGAAAGATACTGCACGAATGCCATGCGCTGTCCGCTGGCGGTAGTGATGAAGCCTGCAAGGTTATAAACCCCCTGCAGTGAGCCTGTTTTCGCGGAGACTTTGCCATCCACGCCCGCGGCGTGAAGCCCTGCGCGGTACTGCAGTGAACCGTCATGCCCGGCCAGCGGCAGCATTGAAATAAAGTTTAGCTCAGTGTCATGTTGTGCAATGTACTGAAGCACCTGCATCATCGTGGCCGGAGAGATCAAATTATGGCGCGATAGTCCGGAGCCATCGACGGCGATGGTATTACCCAGATCGATCCCCGCCTGCTGGCGCAGGATCTGCCGAACCGCGTCTGAACCCGCGCGCCAGGTTCCCGGCACGCCGAAACGGGCGTGACCAATCATGCGGAACACCGTATCGGCAATCATGTTGTCCGACTTTTTCAGCATTATTCGCAGTAAATCGTGCAGCGGCGCAGACTGTTTGCTGGCGATGACCGTGCCGGGCTGGTTGACCTGCGTCTGACGAAGCAGGGTGCCGGAATAGGTTATTCCCGCTTGTTTCAGCTCATCTTTCAGAATGGCGCCTGCATAGCTTGCGCCATCCTGTATCGCAAAAGCCAGCGGCAACGGATCGGCGCGCTGCGTCAGGCAGCCGGTCAGCGTGAAGCGGTTAAGATCGCCTGGCACCACATCCAGTTCGCAATACTGTGCATCAGGAGAGCCCTTGGCCAGCGTGCGGACCTGACTAAACATGGTGACCGGGTAGTAGGACGCTATGCGGATAAACGCTAAATCATCCGGCTTTGGCGCACTGTAAAGCGAAACCGAGAAGCAGTTGCGGTCAACAATCGCGGCGGCGGGCGGGGCGCTAAAGCACTGCGTCATGTCGTTCCACGGCCAGCCCGGGGCTTTATCGTGGCTGGCAAAGATGGAGGTATCGATCAGCACATTGCCGTCAATTTTCTGCACGCCGGTTTTTTTCAGCACCGCAACCATATTGCGGATATCCTGGCGTTTAAAGGTCGGATCGCCGCCAAAACGGGCGATAAGATCGCCTTTTAGTTCGCCACCCTCGACGTTACCTTTGGTTTCAAGGGTGGTAGTAAAACGGAAGTCAGGCCCGAGCTGGAGCAGGGCGGCGAGGGCGGTGATCACCTTTTGGGTACTGGCAGGCAGCGCCATCTGTTGACTGTGATAGTCAATCTCGGGAGCCTGTGCGCCAACCTTCTGCACCATCAGGGCGAGGTTCGCGCCTGCGGGAAGCTGATTAATGTACTCATCAACATTCGCGGCCTGAGCGGTGAACGTTATACTGGTAGTCAATCCGATGATAAAACTGGAAAATCGCATAATCTCGCGCTAACAACCCGAAAACAAACCGTCATACTACGGTGCATGGCACTGCAAAGTAAACGATGACCCATAGTGAACTTCGCGGTAAAATGCGTATCAAATTGAAAAATTGCTGCTGACCTGGGGCATCGCTCCCGGGTCGGTTTTCTTTTTGCTTCTTGCCCGCTTAAAGGGGGGCAGGAGCAGGGAACACTGCTCCCAACAGGAATGTTTAAGAGGTATAACAAATGCAAGCTATTCCGATGACCTTACGTGGTGCCGAAAAACTGCGCGAAGAGCTGGATTTCCTGAAATCCGTGCGTCGTCCTGAAATCATCGCCGCTATCGCGGATGCGCGCGAGCATGGCGACCTGAAAGAGAATGCTGAATACCACGCCGCGCGTGAGCAGCAGGGCTTCTGTGAAGGGCGTATTAAAGATATCGAAGCAAAGCTGTCCAATGCGCAGGTTATCGATATCACTAAGATGCCAAATAATGGCCGTGTGATCTTTGGTTCTACCGTTACCGTGCTGAACCTGGACAACGACGAAGAGCAGACCTATCGCATCGTGGGTGATGATGAAGCTGACTTCAAACAGAACCTGATTTCGGTGAACTCGCCGATTGCTCGCGGCCTGATTGGCAAAGAGCAGGACGATGTTGTCACCATCCGCACCCCTGGTGGTGAAGTAGAATACGAAATTATTAAGGTTGAATACCTGTAATTCGCTTCTCGACTAAGATGTTGATACATTGTAAAGAAAAGAAAAAGGCCGCGTAGCGGCCTTTTATCAACTCAAGGAGCATGGCATTTTGCTCGCCTGCTGACAGAAATCCCTCGTTTCACACAGAAAATGTGTTTAATTCAGGATATCCTTAACGTGGCAGCGAGATTTTACGCTCTTTAGACGGGCGGTAGAGCACCAGCGTTTTACCGATGACCTGTACATTACAGGCGCCGGTTTCGCGCACGATGGCTTCCACGATCAGGTTTTTAGTGTCTCTGTCTTCAGAGGCGATTTTCACCTTGATCAGCTCGTGGTGTTCCAGCGCTTGTTCAATCTCGGCAAGCACCCCTTCGGTCAAACCATTGTTGCCAAGCATCACTACAGGCTTGAGCGGATGTGCCAGACCTTTAAGGTGCTGTTTTTGTTTAGTACTCAGATTCATCGTATATTTTTGCTTACGTTGGGATTGAAAACGGTTCATTCTACCGCCATCTCCCTTATATCGCCAAATAGCTGCGTAGAAATTTACGTCACAGGCAAGCAACGATGAACCAGGACGGAAATGTTAAATGACAGGTAAAAAGCGTTCTGCCAGCTCCAGCCGCTGGCTCCAGGAACACTTTAGCGATAAATATGTTCAACAGGCACAGAAAAAGGGGTT
This sequence comes from Enterobacter sp. JBIWA003, assembly GCF_019968825.1. Lineage (NCBI taxonomy): Bacteria > Pseudomonadati > Pseudomonadota > Gammaproteobacteria > Enterobacterales > Enterobacteriaceae > Enterobacter > Enterobacter sp. JBIWA003. Next base: position 4,480,914 of record NZ_CP074170.1, on the reverse strand, counting down.
GCGTTCCCGTGCCTGGTTTAAACTTGATGAAATACAGCAAAGTGACAAACTTTTTAAGCCGGGGATGACGGTTGTTGACCTCGGGGCGGCACCTGGCGGATGGTCCCAGTATGCGGTAACGCAGATCGGCGGAACGGGCCGAATCATCGCGTGCGATCTTTTACCAATGGATCCCATCGTCGGTGTCGACTTCCTTCAGGGCGACTTTCGTGATGAATTAGTGCTGAAAGCGTTACTTGATCGTGTAGGTGACAGTAAGGTCCAGGTTGTCATGTCAGATATGGCACCAAATATGTGCGGAACACCGGCGGTGGATATCCCCCGCGCCATGTATCTGGTGGAGCTAGCGTTAGAAATGTGTCGTGATGTACTAGCGCCTGGTGGTAGTTTTGTTGTGAAGGTGTTTCAGGGCGAAGGTTTCGAGGAGTATCTTAAGGAAATTCGCTCCCTGTTTGCGAAGGTCAAAGTTCGTAAGCCGGACTCTTCCCGGGCCCGTTCCCGTGAAGTGTATATTGTAGCGACCGGGCGAAAATGATAACCGGGAGATTTCAGACGAAAGTTTGAATGAAACTGGATATAGAGTATCCTGACGCTGTTTTTAACACAGTTGTAATATGAGGTTAATCCCTTGAGTGACATGGCGAAAAACCTAATACTCTGGCTGGTCATTGCCGTTGTGCTGATGTCAGTATTCCAGAGCTTTGGGCCCAGCGAGTCGAATGGCCGCAAGGTGGATTATTCTACCTTCCTGCAGGAGGTCAATCAGGACCAGGTTCGCGAAGCGCGTATCAACGGACGTGAGATCAACGTTACCAAGAAAGATAGTAACCGTTACACGACTTACATCCCGGTGAACGATCCTAAGCTGCTTGATAACCTTCTGACTAAAAACGTCAAGGTGGTAGGTGAACCGCCAGAAGAACAAAGCCTGCTGGCTACTATCTTCATTTCCTGGTTCCCGATGCTGCTTCTTATCGGCGTCTGGATCTTCTTTATGCGCCAGATGCAGGGCGGCGGTGGCAAAGGTGCCATGTCGTTCGGTAAGAGCAAGGCGCGTATGTTGACGGAAGATCAGATCAAGACCACTTTTGCGGACGTTGCCGGGTGTGACGAAGCGAAAGAAGAGGTCGGTGAACTGGTTGAATACCTGCGTGAGCCGAGCCGTTTCCAGAAACTGGGCGGTAAAATCCCGAAAGGCGTGCTGATGGTTGGCCCTCCGGGTACCGGTAAAACCCTGCTGGCGAAAGCCATCGCGGGTGAAGCGAAGGTGCCGTTCTTTACTATTTCAGGTTCTGACTTCGTCGAAATGTTCGTGGGTGTTGGTGCATCTCGTGTGCGTGACATGTTCGAGCAGGCCAAGAAGGCAGCACCGTGCATTATCTTCATCGATGAAATCGACGCCGTAGGCCGCCAGCGTGGCGCAGGCCTGGGTGGTGGTCACGATGAACGTGAACAGACGCTGAACCAGATGCTGGTTGAGATGGACGGCTTCGAAGGTAACGAAGGTATCATCGTTATCGCGGCGACTAACCGTCCGGACGTTCTTGACCCGGCGCTGCTGCGTCCAGGCCGTTTCGACCGTCAGGTTGTTGTCGGTCTGCCGGATGTTCGCGGTCGTGAACAGATTCTGAAAGTTCACATGCGTCGCGTACCGCTGGCACCCGACATCGACGCGGCAATCATTGCGCGCGGTACTCCGGGCTTCTCCGGTGCGGATCTCGCTAACCTGGTCAACGAAGCTGCACTGTTTGCCGCTCGTGGTAACAAGCGCGTCGTGTCGATGGTGGAGTTCGAGAAAGCGAAAGACAAGATCATGATGGGTGCGGAACGTCGCTCCATGGTGATGACGGAAGCGCAGAAAGAGTCCACGGCTTACCACGAAGCCGGTCACGCGATTATTGGTCGTCTGGTGCCGGAACATGATCCGGTGCATAAAGTGACGATTATTCCGCGCGGTCGTGCGCTGGGTGTGACCTTCTTCCTGCCTGAAGGCGACGCGATCAGCGCCAGCCGTCAGAAGCTGGAAAGCCAGATCTCAACCCTGTACGGCGGTCGTCTGGCCGAAGAGATTATCTACGGTCCGGAACATGTTTCTACCGGTGCGTCGAACGACATTAAAGTGGCGACAAACCTGGCGCGTAACATGGTGACTCAGTGGGGCTTCTCCGACAAACTCGGTCCACTGCTCTATGCAGAGGAAGAAGGCGAAGTGTTCCTGGGCCGCTCCGTGGCAAAAGCGAAACATATGTCCGATGAAACAGCTCGTATCATCGACCAGGAAGTGAAAGCGCTGATTGAACGTAACTACGGTCGCGCGCGTCAGATCCTGAATGACAACATGGACATTCTGCATTCCATGAAAGATGCGCTCATGAAATATGAGACCATCGATGCACCGCAGATTGACGACCTGATGGCGCGCCGCGAAGTGCGTCCGCCAGCAGGCTGGGAAGACCCAGGCGCTTCCAATAACTCTGACAACAATGGCACCCCGCGTGCGCCGCGTCCGGTTGATGAACCGCGTACGCCAAACCCGGGCAACACCATGTCAGAACAGTTGGGCGATAAGTAAGTCACTGCTGTTGAAGCGTTTGTCTGTAACTCAAACCCTGGAGCTTGCTCCGGGGTTTTTCATTTCTGTTTAACCATTTAGATATCAGGGTTTTCGCCATGAAATTATTCGCTCAGGACTCGCATCTCGATCTTTCACATCCCCATGTGATGGGGATCCTGAATGTTACCCCTGACTCCTTCTCTGACGGTGGCACGCATAACACGCTTATCGAGGCGGTTAAGCACGCGAATTTAATGATCAATGCAGGTGCCACCATCATTGACGTTGGCGGCGAATCGACGCGTCCCGGTGCGGCGGACGTGTCTGTGGAAGAAGAGCTGGCGCGCGTGGTGCCGGTCGTTGAAGCTATCGCGCAGCGGTTTGAAGTGTGGATCTCCGTTGATACCTCCAAACCGGAAGTGATCCGTGAAGTGGCGAGAGTGGGCGCTCACATTATCAATGATATTCGTTCACTTACCGAACCGGGGGCGATTGAGGCGGCTGCGGAAACCGGGCTGCCGGTTTGCCTGATGCATATGCAGGGGCAGCCGAAAACCATGCAGGACGCGCCGAAGTATGACGATGTCTTTGCCGACGTAAACCGCTTCTTTATTGAGCATATCGAACGCTGCGAACGTGCAGGTATCCCAAAAGAGAAATTGCTGCTCGACCCGGGGTTCGGTTTCGGTAAAAATCTCTCCCACAACTATGCGCTGCTTGCGCGCTTATCGGAATTTCATCACTTTGGCCTGCCGCTGCTGGTGGGGATGTCGAGGAAATCGATGATTGGCCAGTTGCTGAATGTAGGCCCGAGCGAACGCCTGAGCGGCAGCCTGGCCTGCGCGGTGATTGCGGCGATGCAGGGTGCGCACATCATTCGTGTCCATGACGTCAAAGAAACAGTAGAAGCCATGCGTGTGGTGGAAGCCACACTGGCAGCGAAGGAAAACAAACGCTATGAGTAATCGTAAATATTTTGGTACCGACGGTATCCGCGGGCGCGTAGGCGATGTTCCCATCACCCCTGATTTTGTCCTGAAGCTCGGCTGGGCTGCCGGCAAGGTTCTGGCGCGTCATGGCTCACGTAAAATTATCATCGGTAAAGACACCCGTATTTCCGGCTATATGCTGGAATCCGCGCTGGAAGCGGGGCTGGCGGCGGCTGGACTGTCCGCCTCTTTTACAGGCCCAATGCCAACGCCTGCGGTCGCGTATCTGACGCGCACCTTCCGTGCGGAAGCGGGGATTGTTATCTCGGCCTCTCATAACCCGTTCTACGACAACGGCATTAAATTCTTCTCTATTGATGGCACCAAGCTGCCGGATGAGGTGGAAGAAGCCATTGAAGCTGAAATGGAAAAAGAGATCACCTGTGTTGATTCCGCAGAGCTGGGTAAAGCGAACCGTATCGTTGATGCGGCGGGTCGCTATATCGAATTCTGTAAAGGCACCTTCCCGAATGAGCTGAGCCTGGCGCACCTCAAAATTGTGGTGGACTGCGCAAATGGCGCGACCTACCACATCGCCCCGAATGTCTTCCGCGAGCTCGGTGCGAAAGTGATCGCCATTGGCTGTGAGCCGGATGGTCTGAACATCAACGAGCAGGTCGGTGCGACGGACGTTCGTGCCCTGCAGGCGCGCGTTCTGGCAGAAAAAGCCGATCTGGGCATTGCGCTGGACGGCGACGGTGACCGCGTGATCATGGTTGATCACGAAGGTAACAAGGTCGACGGCGACCAGATCCTCTACATTATTGCGCGTGAAGGTCTGCGTCAGGGTCAGCTGCGCGGCGGTGCGGTCGGGACGCTGATGAGTAACATGGGCCTGGAACTGGCGCTGAAACAGCTCGGTATTCCGTTCGTTCGCGCGAAAGTGGGTGACCGCTATGTGCTGGAAAAATTGCAGGAGAAGGGCTGGCGTATCGGCGCGGAGAACTCAGGTCACGTGATCCTGCTCGACAAAACCACCACCGGTGACGGAATTGTGGCCGCGCTGCAGGTGGTTGCCGCAATGGCGCGCAACCATATGAGCCTGCACGACCTGTGCAGCGGCATGAAAATGTTCCCACAGATTCTGGTCAACGTACGTTTTACTGCCGGCAAAGGCGACCCGCTGGAAAATGAGAACGTGAAAGCGGTGATGGCGGATGTTGAAGCGGCCCTCGGCAGCCGTGGACGCGTGCTGCTGCGTAAGTCTGGTACCGAACCGCTGATCCGCGTAATGGTGGAAGGCGAAGACGAAGCGCAGGTAACCGAATTTGCGCACCGTATTGCGGATGCCGTAAAAGCTGCATAATCTTGCACGCTAAATGTTTAAAAAGGCGGCGTTTGCCGCCTTTGTTTTAAGCAATTAATGGCTTTTTGCTGTTTTTTTCCGCAGTTGATACAATGCGTCGAAAATGCCCTTGCGAAGGTGATTCGCTTTGGTTAGTATTCACACCCGCTTCAGTGGGAAACAAAAATCCTGCTAATTGGTCGAAGCATTGGTATGCGGCAAATCCGCAAGGAACAGGTTGATTATGTACGAAGCTCTTTTAGTTGTTTTCCTTATTGTAGCCATCGCTCTCGTAGCGCTGATTATGCTGCAGCAAGGTAAAGGCGCTGATATGGGAGCCTCCTTCGGAGCAGGCGCTTCCGGTACGCTGTTTGGTTCAAGTGGTTCTGCGAACTTCATGACCCGCACTACGGCGATTCTGGCTACGCTGTTCTTCATCATCAGCCTGGTGCTTGGCAATATCAACAGCAACAAGACCAGCAAAGGAAGCGAGTGGGAAAACCTGAGCGCGCCAGCGAAAACTGAGCAGACTCAGCCAGCTGCACCGGCTAAGCCAACCAGCGATATCCCGCACTAAGTATTCTGTACCGAGGTGGTGGAATTGGTAGACACGCTACCTTGAGGTGGTAGTGCCCTAACGGGCTTGTGGGTTCGAGTCCCATCCTCGGTACCAATATTCCAGAAGAAAGACGTCGAAAGACGTCTTTTTTTTCGTCTGTAAATTATGTGTAGTTTTTCGTAGGCCCGGTAAGCGCAGCGCCACCGGGCAAAATGGCGGGTGGCGCTGCGCTTACCCGCCCTACGAAAGGCCAAATAAAAAAGGCGTCCCCAGGACGCCTTTTGCATGCTACATCAGCGATTATTTCTTATCGCTGTGCTCCAGGTTTTCAACCTGCGGCAGGCCGTTACCTGAACTGGCTGACAGCAAACCGTTCTCAACATAGTTGAACAGCTTCTCACGGGTATCGGTGATGTCCAGGTTACGCATGGTCAGCTGGCCAATACGATCGTCCGGTGAGAACACGGATTCACCTTTCTCCATGGTCAGACGCTCTGCTTTATAGGTCAGGTTGTCAGACACGGTGTTCAGAATGGAGTAGTCGTTACCGCGACGCAGTTCCAGGGTCACTTCACCGGTGATTGCACTCGCCACCCAACGCTGCAGCGCATCACGCAGCATCAGCGCCTGCGGATCGAACCAGCGGCCCTGATACAGCAGTTTGCCCAGCTGACGGCCATGAGAGTGATACTGCTCAATGGTGTCTTCGTTGTGAATGCCGGTCAGCAGACGCTCGTAAGCGATGTGCAGCAGCGCCATCCCCGGGGCTTCATAGATACCACGGCTTTTCGCTTCGATGATACGGTTTTCAATCTGATCGCTCATGCCCAGACCATGACGACCGCCGATGCGGTTTGCTTCCAGCATCAGCTCCACATCGTCAGAGAAGGTTTTGCCGTTCAGCGCAACCGGATGACCGCGTTCGAAACGAACGGTCACTTCTTCTGCCGGGATCTTCACGTTCTCGTCCCAGAACTTCACGCCCATGATTGGGTTAACGATCTTCACGCTGGAGTTCAGGAATTCCAGGTCTTTCGCTTCGTGCGTCGCACCCAGCATGTTGGAGTCGGTGGAGTAAGCTTTCTCGACTGACATCTTATAGTCAAAACCGCAGGCGATCATAAACTCGGACATTTCATGACGACCACCCAGCTCGTCGATGAAGTCGGTATCCAGCCACGGTTTGTAAATCTGCAGTTCGGCGTTGGTCAGCAGGCCATAACGATAGAAACGTTCGATATCGTTTCCTTTATAGGTGCTGCCGTCACCCCAGATGTTAACGCCGTCTTCTTTCATGGCGGCAACCAGCATGGTGCCGGTCACCGCACGGCCCAGCGGAGTGGTGTTGAAATAGGTCAGGCCGCCGGTGGTGTTATGGAATGCACCACACTGAATCGCCGCGATACCTTCCGCGACCAGTTGCTTACGGCAGTCAATCAGGCGCGCGTTCTCTGCACCATACTCTTTCGCGCGACGAGGAATAGCATCATAATCGTCCTCATCCGGCTGACCCAGGTTCGCAGTATAGGCATACGGAACCGCTCCCTTCTGGCGCATCCACAGCAGTGCAGCGCTGGTATCCAGGCCACCTGAGAAAGCGATGCCAATACGTTGTCCTACCGGAAGATGCTTGAGAATCGTCGTCATAGAATAAAACCCTGCTTGATTGACTGATTAGAGACCGCTTTCGCTCTCTTGTGCATTTTTATGCAAAATAAGTGAGTATTCATTTAATCATCTTTTGGCGAAGACCGGAAGAGACTCGTGCGTTTTTTGTAAAAATTTTGGTCTGATCGATCTGGCGGAAGTCGCCTTGACAGGTGGGGTCAACTATCAATATACTAAACGCCGATTTTACGTCCCGTCTTCGGTACCAAATCCCAGCATTATTTGCAAATTCTGTCCAAAACGCGTAGAATTTGCCACGTTTCAGGCGCGGGGTGGAGCAGCCTGGTAGCTCGTCGGGCTCATAACCCGAAGGTCGTCGGTTCAAATCCGGCCCCCGCAACCACTTTCCCATAAAGTTCTTTTTCAAATATACTGTGAAGACTTAGAGCCTTCGTAGCTGGATTTGAAAAAATTCTTTAGGAAAGTGCTCCAGGCCACAGTTGTGGCTATAGGGTTCAGTTATCTAAAGCCCCGATTTATCGGGGTTTTTTGTTATCTGACTACAGAATAACTGGGCTTTACGCCCTTTTTTTATGTCTTGGGGGTGGGCTTGTCCACATTAGAGCAAAAATTAACAGAGATGATTACTGCACCGGTCGAAGCACTGGGCTACGAACTGGTCGGCATCGAATTCGTTCGCGGCCGTACATCGACGCTGCGCATCTATATTGATAGTGAAGATGGCATCAATGTTGATGATTGTGCTGATGTCAGCCACCAGGTGAGTGCGGTTCTTGATGTTGAAGACCCAATTACCGTTGCGTACAACCTGGAAGTTTCCTCACCTGGCCTCGATCGCCCGATGTTCACGGCCGAGCACTATGTGCGCTTTACCGGTGAAGAAGTGGCTCTCGTTCTGCGTATGGCCGTACAGAACCGCCGTAAATGGCAGGGAATTATCAAAGCCGTTGATGGTGAAATGATCACGGTGACAGTCGAAGGCAAAGATGAAGTGTTCGCGCTGAGTAATATCCAGAAGGCGAACCTGGTTCCCCACTTTTAACAGTCTGGATTGAGGTGAAAAGCCCGCGATGAACAAAGAAATTTTGGCTGTTGTTGAAGCCGTCTCCAACGAGAAATCACTGCCGCGTGAGAAGATTTTTGAAGCGCTGGAAAGTGCACTGGCTACAGCAACCAAGAAAAAATACGAACAAGAGATCGATGTTCGCGTAGAAATCGATCGTAAAAGCGGTGACTTCGATACATTCCGTCGTTGGGTAATCGTTGAAGAAGTGACCCAGCCGACCAAAGAGATCACGCTGGAAGCCGCCCGTTTTGAAGACGAAAGTCTGAACGTGGGTGACTACGTTGAAGATCAGATTGAATCTGTGACCTTCGACCGTATCACCACCCAGACCGCTAAACAGGTTATCGTGCAGAAAGTGCGCGAAGCCGAGCGCGCGTTGGTTGTCGATCAGTTCCGCGATCAGGAAGGCGAAATCATCACCGGCGTGGTGAAGAAAGTGAACCGCGACAACATCTCCCTGGAGATCAAATCCGAAGGATTGCCGGGTAACGCTGAAGCCGTGATCCTGCGTGAAGATATGCTGCCGCGTGAAAACTTCCGCCCAGGCGACCGTATTCGCGGTGTTCTGTACGCCGTTCGCCCTGAAGCGCGTGGTGCACAGCTCTTCGTGACCCGTTCTAAACCAGAAATGCTGGTAGAACTGTTCCGTATCGAAGTACCGGAAATCGGTGAAGAAGTTATTGAGATTAAAGCGGCGGCTCGCGATCCGGGCTCCCGTGCGAAAATTGCGGTGAAAACCAACGACAAGCGTATCGACCCGGTCGGTGCTTGCGTCGGTATGCGCGGTGCGCGTGTCCAGGCAGTTTCTACTGAGCTGGGCGGCGAACGTATTGATATCGTTCTGTGGGATGACAACCCGGCGCAGTTCGTGATCAACGCAATGGCTCCGGCTGATGTGGCGTCTATCGTTGTTGACGAAGACAAACACACCATGGATATCGCTGTTGAAGCGGGCAACCTGGCGCAGGCAATCGGCCGTAACGGTCAGAACGTACGCCTGGCGTCACAGCTGAGCGGCTGGGAACTCAACGTCATGACCGTTGATGACCTGCAGGCTAAGCATCAGGCTGAAGCCCATGCGGCGATCGATACCTTCACGAAATACCTGGATATTGACGAAGACTTCGCCACTGTTCTGGTTGAAGAAGGTTTCTCTACGCTGGAAGAACTGGCCTATGTGCCAATGAAAGAGCTGCTGGAAATTGACGGTCTGGATGAACCAACCGTTGAAGCCCTGCGTGAACGCGCTAAAAACGCACTGACCACCCTGGCACTGGCTCAGGAAGAAAGCCTTGGCGATAAGAAGCCGGCTGATGACCTGCTGAATCTGGAAGGTCTTGATCGTGCGATTGCGTTCAAGCTGGCTGCCCGTGGTGTTTGTACGCTGGAAGATCTCGCTGAGCAAGGCGTTGATGACCTGGCTGATATCGAAGGTTTAACCGACGAGAAAGCCGGCGAGCTCATCATGGCCGCACGTAATATTTGCTGGTTCGGCGACGAAGCGTAATAAACTGTAGCAGGAAGGAACAGCATGACTGATGTAACTGTAAAATCGCTGGCTGCTGAGATTCAGACCTCCGTGGACCGCCTGGTACAGCAATTTGCTGATGCAGGGATCCCGAAGTCCGCTGATGACTCGGTGACCGCGCAAGAAAAACAAACCTTGTTAACGCACCTGAACCGTGAACACGGCTCTACGCCTGACAAGTTAACGCTGCAGCGCAAAACGCGTAGCACGTTAAACATCCCTGGTACCGGTGGCAAAAGCAAATCGGTACAAATTGAAGTCCGCAAGACGCGCACCTTTGTAAAACGTGATCCGCAAGAGGCAGAACGCCTTGCTGCGGAAGAGCAGGCACAGCGTGAAGCGGAAGAACAAGCTCAGCGTGAGGCGGAAGCAGCCGCCAAACGTGAAGCAGAATTAAAAGCTGAACGTGAGGCCGCAGAAAAAGCGAAACGCGACGCAAGTGATAAAGTGAAGCGTGACGCTGCGGAAAAAGACAAAGTGAGCAATCAACAGACAGACGAAATGACCAAAACCGCCCAGGCTGAAAAAGCCCGCCGTGAAAATGAAGCTGCCGAGCTGAAGCGTAAAGCGGAAGAAGAAGCCCGCCGTAAGCTGGAAGAAGAAGCTCGCCGCGTCGCCGAAGAAGCGCGTCGTATGGCTGAAGAAAATGAGAAGAACGGTGTTGATACCGCTGAGCAGTCTGAAGACACCAGCGACTATCACGTGACCACTTCTCAGCACGCACGTCAGGCTGAAGATGATAACGACCGTGAAGTAGAAGGCGGCCGTGGCCGTGGTCGTAATGCAAAAGCAGCGCGTCCGGCGAAAAAAGGTAACAAGCACGCTGAATCCAAAGCTGACCGTGAAGAAGCACGCGCGGCGGTTCGCGGTGGTAAAGGCGGCAAGCGTAAAGGTTCCGCTCTGCAGCAGGGCTTCCAGAAGCCGGCTCAGGCCGTTAACCGTGACGTTGTGATCGGCGAAACCATTACCGTTGGCGAACTGGCGAACAAGATGGCGGTTAAAGGCTCTCAGGTCATCAAAGCGATGATGAAGCTGGGCGCGATGGCAACCATCAACCAGGTGATCGATCAGGAAACTGCACAGCTGGTTGCGGAAGAGATGGGCCACAAAGTTATCCTGCGTCGTGAAAACGAGCTGGAAGAAGCAGTAATGAGCGACCGTGACACAGGTGCTGCGGCAGAACCGCGCGCACCGGTAGTGACCATCATGGGTCACGTTGACCACGGTAAAACCTCTCTGCTTGACTACATTCGCTCTACCAAGGTTGCCTCTGGCGAAGCGGGTGGGATTACCCAGCACATCGGTGCATACCACGTAGAAACTGACAACGGTATGATCACCTTCCTGGATACCCCGGGCCACGCCGCGTTTACCTCTATGCGTGCTCGTGGTGCTCAGGCGACGGATATCGTTGTTCTGGTTGTTGCGGCGGACGACGGCGTCATGCCGCAGACCATCGAAGCTATCCAGCACGCGAAAGCAGCCGGTGTGCCGGTTGTGGTTGCCGTGAACAAGATCGATAAGCCAGAAGCGGATCCCGATCGTGTTAAAAACGAACTCTCCCAGTACGGTATCCTGCCGGAAGAGTGGGGCGGCGAAAGCCAGTTCGTACACGTGTCTGCGAAAGCGGGTACCGGTATCGACGAACTGCTGGACGCGATCCTGCTGCAGGCCGAAGTTCTGGAGCTGAAAGCCATCCGTAACGGTATGGCGAGCGGTGCGGTTATCGAATCCTTCCTGGATAAAGGACGTGGCCCGGTTGCTACCGTTCTGGTTCGTGAAGGTACGCTGCATAAAGGCGATATCGTTCTGTGCGGTTTCGAATACGGTCGCGTTCGTGCGATGCGTAACGAACTGGGTCAGGAAGTGCTGGAAGCGGGTCCGTCCATTCCTGTGGAAATCCTGGGTCTGTCCGGTGTTCCGGCTGCCGGTGACGAAGTGACCGTTGTGCGTGACGAGAAGAAAGCGCGTGAAGTGGCACTGTATCGTCAGGGCAAATTCCGTGAAGTTAAACTGGCTCGTCAGCAGAAATCTAAACTCGAGAACATGTTTGCCAACATGACCGAGGGCGAAGTTCACGAAGTGAACATTGTGCTGAAAGCCGACGTTCAGGGCTCTGTGGAAGCGATCTCCGACTCCTTGCTGAAACTGTCTACCGACGAAGTGAAAGTGAAGATCATCGGTTCTGGCGTAGGTGGTATCACCGAAACCGACGCAACCCTGGCTGCTGCGTCCAACGCTATCCTGGTTGGCTTCAACGTTCGTGCGGATGCGTCTGCGCGTAAAGTGATTGAATCCGAAAGTCTGGATCTGCGTTACTACTCCGTCATCTATAACCTGATCGACGAAGTGAAAGCAGCGATGAGCGGCATGCTGTCTCCTGAGCTGAAACAGCAGATCATCGGTCTGGCTGAAGTACGTGACGTGTTCAAATCACCGAAATTCGGTGCGATCGCGGGCTGTATGGTTACCGAAGGTAACATCAAGCGTCACAACCCAATCCGCGTACTGCGTGACAACGTGGTTATCTATGAAGGCGAGCTGGAATCCCTGCGCCGCTTCAAAGATGACGTTAACGAAGTCCGTAACGGCATGGAATGTGGTATCGGCGTGAAGAACTACAACGACGTTCGCGTTGGCGATATGATCGAAGTGTTCGAGATCATCGAAATTCAGCGTACCATCGCTTAATTACCGATTGTAAGCCGGGATCGCCTCGCGCCACCCGGCAATAATTTCAAAAAGGGGCTTTAGCCCCTTTTTTGTCTGGAGAATTTATTATGGCGAAAGAATTTGGTCGCCCTCAGCGCGTAGCGCAGGAAATGCAGAAAGAGATCGCACTCATTCTGCAACGTGAAATTAAAGACCCACGCGTCGGCATGATGACCACCGTTTCCGGTGTGGAAATGTCCCGTGACCTGGCCTATGCCAAAGTGTTCGTCACCTTCCTGAACGATCAGGACGAAGCCGCAGTGAAAAACGGCATCAAAGCGCTGCAGGAAGCGTCTGGTTTCATCCGCTCTCTGCTCGGTAAGGCGATGCGCCTGCGTATCGTGCCTGAACTGACCTTCTTCTACGACAACTCGCTGGTCGAAGGTATGCGTATGTCCAACCTGGTGACCAGCGTGGTTAAACATGACGATGAGCGTCGTGTTAACCCGGCGGACGACAGCAAGGAGGACTGATGAGTCGTCCTCGTCGTCGTGGTCGCGACGTGCATGGTGTGCTGCTGCTGGATAAACCCCAGGGCGCTTCCAGCAACGACGTGCTGCAGAAAGTTAAGCGTATTTTTAACGCCAACCGTGCGGGCCACACCGGCGCGCTCGACCCGCTGGCAACCGGCATGCTGCCGGTCTGTCTGGGAGAGGCGACAAAGTTTTCCCAGTACCTGCTCGACTCCGATAAGCGTTACCGCGTTATCGCTAAGCTGGGCCAGCGCACGGATACCTCCGACGCGGATGGTCAGGTCGTGGAGGAGCGTCCGGTGACGTTCAGCGCGGAGCAGCTTGATGCGGCGCTGGAGAGCTTCCGTGGGGATACGATGCAGGTACCGTCGATGTATTCGGCGCTGAAGTATCAGGGGAAAAAACTCTACGAATATGCGCGCCAGGGCATTGAGGTCCCGCGTGAAGCCCGTCCGATTACCGTGTATGAGCTGCTCTTTATTCGCTATGAAGGCGATGAGCTGGAGCTGGAAGTGCACTGTTCGAAAGGGACCTATATTCGCACCATCATCGACGACCTCGGTGAAAAACTGGGCTGCGGCGCGCATGTGATTTACCTGCGTCGTCTGGCGGTGAGCAAGTACCCGGTGGAGCGGATGGTGACCCTGGAACATTTGCGCGAGCTGGTTGAACACGCTGAAGCGCAGGGGATCGCGCCGGCAGATTTGCTGGATCCGCTGCTGATGCCGATGGACAGTCCGGCTGCGGACTTCCCGGTTGTTAATCTTCCTTTAACATCGTCCGTTTACTTTAAGAACGGCAACCCGGTTCGTACGGCGGAGGCACCGCTGGAAGGCCTGGTACGCGTGACCGAAGGTGACGAAGGGAAATTCATCGGGATGGGCGAAATGGATGGCGAAGGGCGCGTTGCGCCGCGTCGTCTGGTCGTCGAATATCCGGTCGACGCGTGACGGTGATAACGGCTCACCTTGCGATAAGCAGGGGAGACGAGTAGAATATCGCCGCTTAACGCCTGGTAAATTGTTTAACAATCTGCGGGGCGTACATGGGATTGCTGAATTAGAGATCGGCATCCTTACATTCTTTATACTTTGGAGTTTGAAAATGTCTCTAAGCGTTGAAGCTAAAGCTAAAATCGTTTCTGAGTTTGGTCGTGGTACTAACGACAGCGGTTCTACCGAAGTTCAGGTTGCACTGCTGACTGCACAGATTAACCACCTGCAGGGTCACTTTGCAGAGCACAAAAAAGATCACCACAGCCGTCGTGGTCTGCTGCGTATGGTTTCTCAGCGTCGTAAACTGCTCGACTACCTGAAACGTAAAGATGTTGCACGCTACACCGCGCTGATCGAGCGTCTGGGTCTGCGTCGCTAATTCTTGCGAGTTTCAGAAAAGGGGGCCTGATGGCCCCTTTTTTCAAGCAGACGGCAGCAATTCACTGGAAACTATTGTATTGTTGCTATAAATGATCTTCATTGCAGAGGTTCGCGCGGCTAATGAGAGGCTTCACCCAGGGGGGTGTTGGTTGTCATTAGTCGCGAGGATGCGAAGAAGGTCGGGTCAAATCGACAGCACACCGGTGGTGTGCTGTCAAACATTTAAGAAAGGACAGAACTTTGCTGAATCCGATCGTTCGTAAATTCCAGTATGGTCAACATACCGTCACGCTGGAAACCGGCATGATGGCACGTCAGGCTACTGCTGCCGTTATGGTAAGCATGGATGACACCGCGGTATTCGTTACCGTTGTGGGCCAGAAAAAAGCTAAACCAGGTCAGGACTTCTTCCCGCTGACCGTTAACTACCAGGAGCGTACCTACGCTGCCGGTAAAATCCCGGGTGGCTTCTTCCGTCGTGAAGGCCGTCCAAGCGAAGGCGAAACCCTGATCGCGCGTCTGATTGACCGCCCGGTTCGTCCGCTGTTCCCGGAAGGCTTCGTTAACGAAGTACAGGTTATCGCGACCGTTGTTTCCGTTAACCCACAGGTTAACCCGGACATCGTGGCGATGATCGGTGCGTCCGCTGCCCTGTCACTGTCTGGTATTCCATTCAATGGCCCAATCGGTGCCGCGCGCGTCGGTTACATCAACGACCAGTACGTGCTGAACCCAACTCAGGAAGAGCTGAAAGAAAGTAAGCTGGACCTGGTGGTTGCGGGTACCGAAGCCGCTGTGCTGATGGTTGAATCCGAAGCAGAACTGCTGAGCGAAGACCAGATGCTGGGTGCTGTGGTCTTCGGCCATGACCAGCAGCAGGTTGTTATCCAGAACATCAACGATCTGGTGAAAGAAGCCGGTAAACCACGTTGGGACTGGCAGCCAGAAGCAGCTAACGACGCGCTGAATGCACGCGTTGCAGCTCTGGCAGAATCTCGTCTGAGCGATGCGTACCGCATCACTGACAAACAGGAGCGTTACGCTCAGGTTGACGTGATCAAGTCTGAAACTATCGCAACGCTGGTTGCTGAAGACGAAACGCTGGATGCTAACGAGCTGAGCGAAATTCTGCACGCTATCGAGAAAAACGTTGTTCGTAGCCGCGTTCTGGCAGGCGAGCCGCGTATCGATGGCCGTGAAAAAGACATGATTCGTGGTCTGGATGTGCGTACTGGTGTGCTGCCACGTACTCACGGTTCCGCGCTGTTCACCCGTGGCGAAACGCAGGCGCTGGTTACCGCGACCCTGGGTACGGCACGTGACGCACAGATCATCGACGAACTGATGGGCGAGCGTACTGACAGCTTCCTGTTCCACTACAACTTCCCTCCGTACTCCGTAGGCGAAACCGGTATGGTTGGCTCGCCGAAGCGTCGTGAAATTGGTCACGGTCGTCTGGCGAAGCGCGGCGTGCTGGCAGTCATGCCAGAAGCAGACAAATTCCCGTACACCGTACGTGTGGTGTCTGAAATCACTGAATCCAACGGTTCTTCTTCTATGGCTTCCGTGTGTGGTGCCTCTCTGGCGCTGATGGATGCAGGCGTGCCAATCAAAGCCGCCGTTGCGGGTATCGCAATGGGCCTGGTGAAAGAAGGCGACAACTATGTTGTTCTGTCTGACATTCTGGGCGACGAAGACCACCTGGGCGATATGGACTTCAAAGTAGCGGGTTCCCGCGACGGTATCTCTGCGCTGCAGATGGATATCAAAATTGAAGGTATCACCAAAGAGATCATGCAGGTTGCTCTGAACCAGGCTAAAGGTGCGCGTCTGCACATCCTGGGCGTGATGGAACAGGCTATCAACGCGCCACGCGGTGATATCTCTGAATTCGCACCGCGTATTCACACCATCAAGATCAATCCAGACAAGATCAAAGATGTTATCGGTAAGGGCGGTTCCGTAATCCGTGCGCTGACCGAAGAGACTGGCACCACCATCGAAATCGAAGATGACGGTACTGTGAAGATCGCAGCAACCGACGGCGAGAAAGCGAAATTCGCGATCCGTCGCATCGAAGAAATCACTGCAGAAATCGAAGTGGGCCGCGTCTATGCAGGTAAAGTGACCCGTATCGTTGACTTTGGCGCGTTCGTTGCCATCGGTGGCGGTAAAGAAGGTCTGGTTCATATCTCTCAGATCGCTGACAAGCGCGTTGAGAAAGTGACCGATTACCTGCAGATGGGTCAAGAAGTACCGGTTAAAGTTCTGGAAGTTGATCGCCAGGGCCGTATCCGTCTGAGCATTAAAGAAGCAACCGAGCAGTCTCAGCCAGCTGCTGCGCCAGAAGCACAGGCCGCAGAACAGCAAGGCGAGTAAGTTGCCATTTGCCCTCCGCTTTGCGGAGGGCCTATTATCAGGCAGGACGCCTTGTTAAGCCGCCGGGGGACAGGACGTTCATCCAATAGTTGTCTTCGGGAGTGGGAAATGAAGCCTTTTTTGCGCTGGTGTTTCGTTGCGACAGCTTTAACGCTGGCAGGATGCAGCAACTCTGCCTGGCGTAAGAGCGAAGTCCTCGCAGTGCCATTGCAACCGACTTTGCAGCAGGAAGTGATCCTGGCACGCATGGAACAAATACTTGCCAGTCGGGCTTTAACCGATGACGAACGCGCACAGCTTTTATATGAGCGCGGAGTGTTGTATGATAGTCTCGGTCTGAGGGCATTGGCGCGAAATGATTTTTCACAAGCGCTGGCTATCCGACCTGATATGCCTGAAGTATTCAATTACTTAGGCATTTATTTAACGCAGGCAGGCAATTTTGATGCTGCCTATGAAGCGTTTGATTCTGTACTTGAGCTTGATCCAACTTACAACTACGCGCACTTGAATCGCGGTATCGCTTTGTATTACGGCGGTCGTGACAAGTTAGCGCAAGATGATCTGCTGGCGTTTTATCAAGACGATCCTAATGATCCTTTCCGTAGCCTGTGGCTTTACATCGTTGAGCGGAAGCTCGATGAGAAGCAGGCAAAAGAGGCACTGAAACAGCGCTTCGATAAATCGGACAAGGAACAGTGGGGATGGAACATTGTCGAGTTCTACCTGGGCAACATTAGCGAAGCAACGCTGATGGAACGCCTCAAGGCGGACGCAACGGATAACACCTCGCTCGCTGAGCATCTCAGTGAAACCAACTTCTATTTAGGTAAGTACTACCTAAGTCTGGGGGATAAGGACAGCGCTACGGCACTGTTCAAATTAGCGGTTGCTAACAACGTACACAACTTCGTTGAGCACCGTTATGCATTGTTGGAATTATCGCTCTTGGGCCAGGAGCAAGACGACCTGGCAGAATCGGACCAGCAATAGCTGACGACATAAACATCAGCCCGTAATCTTTTGATTGCCATCACCTTAACTGGTGAGGGCGTTGTTGTTCGTCAATACACCTACTTTGAGCCGGTTCACACTTTTCAATGAAAATTGCTAATCATTTTCACGATGAGCTAAGTAGACTGGCCGCCATTGACATTGAGGCACTCGTACTACATGGCTGAATTCGAAACCACTTTTGCAGATCTGGGCCTGAAGGCTCCTATCCTTGAAGCCCTTAACGATCTGGGTTACGAAAAACCATCTCCGATCCAGGCTGAGTGTATCCCACACCTGCTTTCTGGTCGTGACGTGCTGGGCATGGCCCAGACTGGTAGCGGTAAAACTGCAGCGTTCTCGCTGCCGCTGCTGAACAACATTGATCCGGACCTGCGTGCACCGCAGATCCTCGTTCTGGCACCAACCCGTGAACTGGCTGTTCAGGTTGCAGAAGCCATGACGGAATTCTCTAAACATATGCGCGGCGTAAACGTGGTTGCCCTGTACGGCGGCCAGCGTTATGACGTGCAGTTACGCGCCCTGCGCCAGGGCCCACAGATTGTTGTCGGTACGCCGGGCCGTCTGCTGGATCACCTGAAGCGCGGTACCCTGGACCTCTCTAAACTGAGCGGTCTGGTACTGGATGAAGCAGATGAAATGCTGCGTATGGGCTTCATCGAAGACGTTGAAACCATTATGGCGCAGATCCCGGACGGTCATCAGACCGCGCTGTTCTCTGCAACCATGCCGGAAGCTATCCGTCGCATTACCCGCCGCTTCATGAAAGAGCCGCAGGAAGTGCGTATTCAGTCCAGCGTAACCACTCGCCCGGACATCAGCCAGAGCTACTGGTCTGTGTACGGCATGCGTAAAAACGAAGCGCTGGTACGTTTCCTGGAAGCGGAAGATTTTGATGCGGCGATTATCTTCGTTCGTACCAAAAACGCGACCCTGGAAGTGGCTGAAGCCCTGGAGCGTAGCGGCTACAACAGCGCAGCGCTGAACGGTGACATGAACCAGGCCCTGCGTGAGCAGACTCTGGAGCGTCTGAAAGACGGTCGTCTGGATATCCTGATTGCAACCGACGTGGCAGCACGTGGTCTGGACGTTGAGCGTATCAGCCTGGTTGTTAACTACGACATCCCGATGGATTCCGAGTCTTACGTTCACCGTATCGGCCGTACCGGTCGTGCGGGTCGTGCTGGTCGTGCGCTGCTGTTCGTTGAGAACCGCGAGCGTCGTCTGCTGCGTAACATCGAACGCACCATGAAGCTGACCATTCCAGAAGCGGACCTGCCAAACGCAGAGCTGCTGGGCAAACGCCGTCTGGAAAAATTCGCCGCCAAAGTACAGCAGCAGCTGGAAAGCAGCGATCTGGATCAGTACCGCGCGCTGCTGTCGCAGATTCAGCCTGTTGCTGAAGGCGAAGAGCTGGATATGGAAACCCTGGCTGCAGCACTGCTGAAAATGGCTCAGGGCGAACGTAGCCTGATCGTGCCACCAGATGCGCCGATGCGTCCTAAGCGTGAATTCCGTGACCGTGACGATCGCTTCGAACGTCGTGGCGACCGTAACGATCGTGGCCCACGTGGTGACCGTCCAGAGCGTGGTGGTGAAGACCGTCCACGTCGTGAACGTCGCGACGCAGGTGACATGGAACTGTACCGCATTGAAGTGGGTCGTGATGATGGCGTTGAAGTTCGTCACATTGTTGGCGCGATCGCTAACGAAGGCGACATCAGCAGCCGTTACATCGGTAACATCAAGCTGTTCGCATCCCACTCTACCATCGAGCTGCCAAAAGGCATGCCGGGTGAAGTACTGCAGCACTTTACGCGTACCCGTATCCTGAACAAGCCGATGAACATGCAGCTGCTGGGCGATGCACAGCCACGTCCTGACCGTGGCGGCGAACGTCGTGGCGGTGGTCGCGGCTTCGGCGGCGAGCGTCGTGAAGGCGGTCGCAGCGAAGGTCGCGGTGGTGAAGGTCGTCGTTTCTCCGGCGAGCGCCGCGAAAGCCGTGGTCCACGTCGTGAAGAAGGCACCAGCCGTCGTCGTTTTGGTGACGCGTAAGCCTTACGCTTCTGACGTAAAGTAAAATATACAGCCCCGATACATGCTATCGGGGCTTTTTTTATTCCCTTTGTACTCTTGTACTGGTACAGTGCGTCACATTAAAATGCAGAACCGCATGATTGACTGGAGAAAAGGCTGTATGGCGACACTAACCACCACCCAAACGTCACCTTCGCTGCTTGGCGGCGTGGTGATCATCGGCGGAACCATTATAGGTGCCGGGATGTTCTCCCTGCCCGTGGTCATGTCCGGTGCGTGGTTCTTCTGGTCGCTGGCCGCGCTGGTCTTTACCTGGTTCTGTATGCTTCATTCCGGGCTGATGATCCTCGAAGCCAACCTGAACTACCGCATTGGCGCGAGCTTTGACACCATTACCAAAGACCTGCTGGGCAAAGGCTGGAACCTGGTGAACGGTCTGTCCATCGCGTTTGTGCTCTATATCCTGACCTACGCATATATTTCGGCGAGCGGTTCGATTCTGCATCACACCTTCTCTGAGATGTCGCTGAACGTTCCGGCGCGTCTGGCCGGGCTGTGCTTTGCGCTGGGCGTGGCGTTTATCGTCTGGATGAGTACCAAAGCGGTAAGCCGGATGACGGCAATCGTACTGGGCGCGAAGGTCATCACCTTCTTCCTGACCTTCGGCAGCCTGCTGGGGCACGTGACGCCCGCCACGCTGTTTGACGTTGCCGAAGTGAATACCTCCTATACGCCGTACCTGCTGATGACGCTGCCTTTCTGTCTGGCGTCGTTCGGCTACCACGGCAACGTGCCGAGCCTGATGAAGTACTACGGCAAAGATCCGCGCACCATTGTGAAGTGTCTGGTCTACGGCACGCTGCTGGCGCTGGCGCTGTACGTCATCTGGCTGCTCGGAACGATGGGCAACATCCCGCGCCCGGAATTTATCGGTATTGCGCAGAAGGGCGGTAATATTGACGTGCTGGTGCAGGCGCTGAGCGGCGTGCTGAACAGCCGCAGCCTGGATCTGCTGCTGGTTATCTTCTCTAACTTTGCGGTGGCGAGCTCTTTCCTCGGCGTGACGTTGGGCCTGTTTGACTACCTGGCGGATCTGTTCGGCTTTGATGATTCTGCGATGGGGCGCTTCAAAACCGCGCTGCTGACCTTCCTGCCGCCGATTGTGGGCGGCCTGCTGTGGCCGAACGGCTTCCTGTACGCCATCGGCTATGCCGGACTGGCGGCAACCATCTGGGCGGCAATAGTGCCCGCGCTGCTGGCGCGTAAATCACGTAAACGCTTCGGTAGCCCGAAATTCCGCGTCTGGGGCGGTAAGCCGATGATTGCGCTGATCCTGGTGTTCGGCGCGGGCAATGCCCTGGTACACGTGCTGTCGAGTTTTAATCTGTTGCCTGTCTATCAGTAAATGCAAAGCCCGGTGGCGCTACGCTTACCGGGCCTACAGGGATCGCGTAGGCCGGATAAGGCGCAGCCGCCATCCGGCAAAAAACTACCCCACCAACTCCTCTTTCACCTGCATGGCTAGCTCAAACGAGTGCAAACGCGCCTGGTGATCGAAAATCTGGCCGTTAACCATAATTTCATCCGCCTGCGTTTCACGCAGTACCGCCTCCAGTCCGTGACGCACTTTCGCTTTATCGCCTACCAGCGACATGCTCAGCGCCTGCTGAACGCCATACTGCTCTGAAGCTGACCACAGCTGATGCATATTCTCCACCGGCGGCGGAAGCTGGCCCGTCTCTCCGCGACGCAGCTTCACAAACGCCTGTTGCATGGAGGTGAACAGGAATTCCGCGTCGCGATTGCTGTCGGCAGCAATGATGTTGATACACACCATCGCGTACGGTTTCTCCAGACGCTCGGACGGTTTGAAGTGCGTACGGTAAAGATGCAGCGCCTGATGCAGCATATCCGGCGCGAAATGGGAGGCAAACGCAAACGGCAGCCCCAACTGGGCGGCGAGCTGCGCGCTGTAGAGGCTTGAGCCCAGCAGCCATACCGGGATCTTCTCGCCGTAACCCGGTACCGGGCGCACGTGCGGGTTCGGGTCACGCGCGTCGAACCAGTCCACCAGTTCGGCCACGTCGCGTGGGAAGTTATCAATATCGCCGCTCATATGGCGACGCAGGGCGCGCATGGTCGGCTGGTCGCTGCCCGGCGCACGGCCAAGCCCTAAATCGATACGGCCCGGATAGAGGGTATTCAGCGTGCCGAACTGCTCGGCGATCACCAGCGGGGCGTGGTTCGGCAGCATCACGCCGCCGGAGCCCAGGTGCAGCGTGGTGGTATTTGCCGCCAGATAACCAATCAGTACCGAGGTGGCGGCGCTGGCAATGCCCACCATGTTGTGGTGTTCGGCCAGCCAGTAGCGGTGATAGCCACGCTTTTCGGCCAGCTGAGCCAGATCCAGAGAGTGCGAAAAGGCTTCTCTCGCCGAGGAGCCTTGTGGGATCGGCGCCAGATCCAGCACCGAAAACGGAAGGGTTTTGTCAGTCATAACAGCTCACTTTGTCGACGGTCAATCTTTAATACTGCATTAAAAAATGATAACCGTTGTTAACAAAGTGAGCCTTTTTTAGGCCTGCAGTTCCAGCCCGGCCAGACGCTTCCAGTAGCCGTTACAGTCGCTATTCGCCGTCAGCGGCAGCGGAGCGGCACCGTTTTCGTTGGCGCGGAAGGCATCCAGCATCGCGAACACGCCGGTATCGAGCGGCGACAGGCGCACCATATCTACCAGCCCGTCCATCGACGCCAGCTCGTTGCCGAGGTTATAGACATAGCCGCTCATGGTCTGGATACCGTTGAGAACAAATACCTGCTGGTTCTCCTGCGACAGCATGCTGCGCCCGTTTGGGTACTTAATGCAGCAGGTTTCGCACTCGTCTTTCGGACGGTCTTCCGAGCGTGCGGTAAAGCAGCGGGCGGAATAGGCCAGCGGCAGATGCCCGTAGCTCAGCACTTCCACTTCAAACTTGTTGCGAATGCCCAGCTCTTCGCACTGCGTGAGCAGGTTTGCCAGCCAGTCGCGGGAGAGTTCAACCGGCATGCACCAGCGCGTCATGCCTTGTTTGAGCAGCAGGCGCAGGGTCACGGCGTTGTAGCAGTTCAGGGCATGGCCCGCGACAAACGGCAGCCTGCGTTCAGCGCACATGTTCACCACGCCGAGATCGCTCGCTTCCAGCAGGAACTCGCCGTTCTCTACGTAGCGTTTCAGCTCGCCCAGTTCAGAAGAGGCCTGCACCAGCGCGAGGGTGGAGAGCACGACCTGTTTGCCGCTGCCGGCCAGGCTTTTCGCCATCTCCAGCCAGTCGCCCACTTTGGTGGCCCGGCGCTTACTGCACACCGCCTCGCCGAGGTAAATCACATCGACGCTGCTGGTGGCGGCCTGTTGGTAAAAATCTTCCAGCGTCTCTTTTGGCCAGTAGTAAAGCACCGGCCCTAATGAATATTTCATGATTTTCTCACTGCCATTTACGGTGATACGCGCCCAGCGTGGTTTGCGTGCCTTCGGACATCGATCCGAGCGTCTCCATCCAGGCCTGCTGCGGAGCGTAGTTCTGCGGGTCCGCCATGCAGCGGTCGATGGCCTGACGCCACACTTTCGCCACCTGGCTCACGTAGGCCGGGCTACGCTGGCGACCTTCGATTTTCACCGAGGCAATATTGGCCGCCAGCAGTTCCGGCAGCAGCTCCAGCGTGTTGAGGCTGGTGGGCTCTTCCAGGGCGTGGTAACGCTCGCCGTCGACCAGATAGCGGCCTTTACACAGGGTGGGATAACCGGCGTTTTCACCGTCCTGATAGCGGTCGATCAGCACCTCATTCAGGCGGGATTCCAGCCCCTGCGGCGTTTGCTGCCAGCGGACAAAGCGGGCAGGGGAGCAGGCCCCGACGGTATTAGGCGACTCGCCGGTCAGATACGAGGAAAGATAGCAACGGCCTTCGGCCATAATGCACAGGCTGCCAAAGGCAAAAACTTCCAGCGGCACTGGCGTGACGCGTGCGAGTTGCTTAACCTGATGAATAGAGAGCACGCGCGGCAGCACCACGCGGGCCACGTCAAAGTTTCGGTGATAAAAACGCACGGCCTCTTCGTTGGTGGCAGATGCCTGAACAGAGACGTGGCGCTCAATATGGGGATAGCGTTCTGCCGCATACTCAAGCATGGCGAGGTCGGCCAGAATCAGCGCATCGGCACCCAGTTGTGCCGCCATATCCACCGCGCGCTGCCAGCGGGCGTACCCGTCAGGATGAGCAAAGGTATTGATGGCGATATGCAGCTTGCGGCGGTGCTGGTGAACGAAGTTAACGGCTTCCTGAAGCTTTTTCTCCGTAAAGTTGAGGCCAGCAAAATGGCGGGCATTGGTGTCATCTTTTAGCCCGATATAGACCGCATCGGCCCCATTTTCGATGGCCGCCTTAAGCGCCGGAAGGTTTCCGGCAGGGCAGAGCAGCTCCATAATTTATCCTGATGTTGTCGATCGCAAAAATGTTAACGAGCTGGGATTTTAATTAACCCATACGCGACAATTTTTGATTTAAGGCAGCTAATGGCGTATTGATGGCACCAATAATGAGGTTGTCCGGACGACGGTTTGTTGATTTACGCCGCTATGTTGTGCGTCGGATATGGCAAAATAGCAGGACTATAGATATCAGGGAGTAAAGCTCGTGCTGGATAAACTGCGTTCACGTCTCGTACAATTTGGTCCATCAATGCTGAGCGTGCCGGTCAAGCTGGCGCCGTTCGCGCTTAAACGTCAGGTGCTGGAGCAGGTTCTGAGCTGGCAGTTCCGCCAGGCGCTGCAGGATGGCGAGCTGGAATTCCTGGAAGGCCGCTGGTTGAGCATTGAGGTGCGTGACATCGGGCTGCGCTGGTTTACCTCCGTTGAGAATGACCAGCTGATCGTACGCGAAACCGCCGAGGCGGACGTGAGCTTTAGCGCCAACGCCAGCGATCTGCTGATGATCGCCGCGCGTAAACAGGATCCGGATACGCTCTTCTTCCAGCGCCGTCTGGTGATTGAAGGCGACACGGAGCTGGGGCTGTACGTGAAGAATTTAATGGATGCCATTGAGCTGGAGCAGATGCCGAAAGCGCTGCGCGTGATGTTGATGCAAATGGCAGATTTCGTTGAGGCCGGGCTGAAAGCCCCGCCGGACAGTAAACACACTTCAGTAGGTGAGCCATGCTGATTCGAGTCGAAATAGGGATTGATGCGCCGGGGATCGATGCGCTGCTGCGCCGTGCTTTCGCGAGCGATGCCGAAGCCCAGCTGGTCCACGATCTCCGCGAAGACGGTCTGATTACGCTGGGGCTGGTCGCCACCGATGACGAAGGTCAGGTGGTGGGCTATGTTGCCTTCAGTCCGGTCACCGTTCAGGGCGAAGAGCTGCAGTGGGTCGGTATGGCACCGCTGGCGGTGGATGAAAACTATCGCGGGCAGGGGCTGGCGCGTCAGCTGGTCTATGAAGGACTGGATTCGCTCAATGAGTTCGGTTATGCGGCCGTTGTTGCGCTGGGCGATCCGGCGTTCTATGGCCGTTTAGGCTTCGAGCAGGCCGCGCATTACGATCTGCGCTGCCGCTGGCCGGGTACGGAATCCGCGTTCCAGGTGCACCGTCTGGCGGACGACGCGCTCAACGGCGTCAATGGCCTGGTCGAGTACCACGACCATTTCAATCGCTTTTAATCAGGCTCTCGCGTAGCGCCTCAAAGGAGCCGTCTCCGGTCACGAGGCGCTCTTTCTGGCGCTTCGTCAGCTGTTTGATGCGGTATTCCAGCCTGAGCGCCAGCGATCGGTCACCGACGGGCGCCGAAAAGGCGAGCTGTAATTCCCCTTTCCCTCGCAGCGCTTTTGCCCCTTTCCCCGTTTGATGTTGTAAAAAACGCCGCGCCACATCGGTGGTTATCCCGGTGTAGAGTGCGTTATCAGCGGTTCGGACAAGATAGAGAAACCAGCACACGGTAAACAGATTCAGTATGTTAAGGTGAACGCACCATAGCATGAGAGAGAACGAAAATGGAAACACTGGCAGCCATCAACCGCTGGCTGGCGAAGCAGCACGTCGTCACCTGGTGCGTCTACAGCGAGGGTGAGATGTGGTGCGCAAACGCGTTTTACTACTACGATCCGGAGCGCGTCGCGTTTTATGTCATGAGTGAAGACAAAACGCGTCATGCACAGATGACCGGCCAGCAGGCGAAGGTCGCGGGCACGGTGAATGGCCAGCCGAAAACGGTCGCGCTGATCCGTGGCGTGCAGTTTAAAGGGGAAATCCGTCGTCTGGACGGAGAAGAGAGCGACGCGCGTCGTAAGCACTACACGCGCCGCTTTCCGGTTGCCGCTGCGCTAAAAGCCCCGGTGTGGGAAATCCGCCTCGATGAGCTGAAATTTACCGACAACACCCTGGGCTTTGGCAAGAAGCTGCACTGGCTACGCGCCGAGCAGGCGTAGCGCTTCGCGGTTAAACGCCGGGAGATCGTCCGGGGTCCGGCTGGTGATCAACTGGTCTTTGTCGTTGACCACCTCCTGATCGTAAAATTCGGCACCCGCATTTTTCAGATCGATAACGATCGGTTTCACCGCCGTGAGCTTACGCCCGCGGACAACCTCCGCGCTGATGAGCAACTGCGGGCCGTGACAGATGGCAAAGACCGGTTTGCCGGTAGAGACAAAGTCCCGGGTGAAGGTCACGAAGCGCTCGTCTCCGCGCAGGGAATCCGGTGAATGGCCGCCGGGTAACAGCAGGGCGTCAAAATCGGAGGGGCTAACGTTATCGATAGTCTCGTCGATGGTCACGCTGGCCTCGCCCTTATGGCCTGTCACCGTTTTGCCCGCCTCTTTTTCAATGGTGATGACCTCATGTCCCGCCTTGCGGAACGCCTCTGCAGGAGATGTGAATTCTGAATCTTCAAACTCGTCGGTAATCAATACTGCGATTTTCTTGCCCATGCTTCCTCCGTTGTTTTGGCTTCAGACTGATTTTTCTCCGCTTGTGGTAAATACTTACCTGTAACAGACTTCTAAGTGTGGTCGACGACGCTGAGTTCGCAAACGGACAATTCTGTAAAGGGGATACGATGAGTCAGGTACTGATTACCGGGGCTACCGGGCTAGTGGGCGATCATCTGCTGCGGCTGCTGATTCAGGATCGCCGCGTGAACTACATCGCCGCCCCGACGCGTCGACCGCTGGCGGACATCTCCGGCGTCTTTAATCCGCACGATCCTCAACTGACGGATGCGCTGGCGCAGGTGCAGGATCCCATTGATATCGCGTTTTGCTGTCTGGGCACCACGCGGCGGGGAGCAAAGAGGCATTTATCCACGCCGACTATACGCTGGTGGTGGACACCGCGCTTACGGCGAAAAAGCTGGGGGCCAGACATTTTCTGGTGGTCAGCGCGCTGGGCGCCAGTGCCGGATCGCCTTTCTTCTACAACAAGGTGAAGGGCAAGATGGAGGATGCACTGATTGCGCAGAAATGGGAGCAGCTGACGATTGTGCGCCCCTCGATGCTGATCGGCCACCGCGACGAGCGCCGCTTTAACGAGTCGATCCTGGCCCCGCTGTTTCGGATCCTTCCCGGCAACTGGAAAGCCATCGAGGCGCGGGACGTCGCGCGGGCGATGTTAAAAGAGGGACTGGCCCCTTCAAAAGCGGGCGTAAACATTATCCCTTCGGCAAAACTGCGTGAAATCGCGCAGGGCGAGGCGTAAACTCCCCCGGCTAATTACTCATACTCTCCGGGGAATGCTATGACTGGTCAGTCTTCATCTCAGGCGGCAACACCTGTTCAATGGTGGAAGCCCGCACTCTTCTTTCTCGTGGTCATTATTGGCCTCTGGTACGTGAAATGGCAGCCGTACTACGGCAAAGCCTTCACCGCCGCCGAAACGCACAGCATCGGTAAATCTATTCTCGCTCAGGCTGATGCCAATCCGCTTCAGGCGGCGTGGGACTATGCCATGGTCTACTTCCTTGCCGTCTGGAAGGCTGCCGTCCTGGGCGTGATCCTGGGTTCACTGATTCAGGTGCTGATCCCGCGCAACTGGCTGGTGAAAACCCTCGGACAGCCGCGCTTTCAGGGGACGCTGCTGGGAACGATCTTCTCCCTGCCGGGCATGATGTGCTCCTGCTGTGCTGCACCCGTGGCGGCAGGGATGCGCCGCCAGCGCGTATCAATGGGCGGCGCACTGGCGTTCTGGATGGGCAACCCGCTGCTCAACCCGGCAACGCTGGTGTTTATGGGCTTTGTCCTGGGCTGGCATTTCGCGTTCATTCGTCTGGTGGCCGGACTGCTGACCGTGCTGGTGGTGGCGACGCTGGTGCAAAATCTGGTGAAGGATAAGACGCCAGAGTCCGCGTCTGTTGAGCTGGACGTCAGCGAGCCGCAGGGCGGGTTCTTTGCCCGCTGGGGCAGGGCGCTATGGCAGCTTTTCTGGAGCACCATCCCGGTCTATATCCTGGCGGTGCTGGTTCTCGGGGCGGCGCGCGTCTGGCTCTTCCCGCATGCGGATGGCGCTATCGACAACACGCTGTTGTGGGTCATTGCGATGGCCGTTGCAGGCTGCCTGTTTGTGATCCCTACCGCCGCAGAAATTCCCATTGTTCAGACCATGATGCTGGCCGGCATGGGCACCGCACCGGCGCTGGCGTTGCTCATCACGCTGCCTGCCATCAGCCTGCCGTCGCTGATTATGCTGCGTAAGTCATTCCCGGCGAAAGCGCTGTGGCTGACCGCAGGGCTGGTGGCGTTGAGTGGGGTGATGGTGGGGAGTATTGCGCTTCTGTGAAAAACGCCCGGTGGCGCTACGCTTACCGGGCCTACAAAAAAATCCCCTCACTTGAGGGGATTTTTTTATTTAATGTAAGTAAACGCGGTGGTGACGTGCTTCACGCCGCTCACCCGGCTGGCAATATCGGCCGCCGCTTTCCCTTCACGGTCGGTCACCAGACCCAGCAGGAACACTTCACCGTTTTCCGTCGTCACCTTCACGTTGGAGGATTTCACCTGGTCCGAACCCAGCAGTTGGGAACGCACTTTGGTGGTGATCCAGGTATCGGAAGAAGCATCACCCAGGCCAATTGGCTTGCCCTGACGCACTTCGTTAAACACCTCAGTGGTCCCTTCAACGCCCATCGCAATCTGTTTCGCACGCGAGGCGAGTTCCATATTCGGCGCCTGGCCTGCCAGCAGCACTTTGCCCTGGTAAGCCGTCACGTTGATACGCGCCTCTTTCTTGATCTGTTCGTCTTTCGAGAGCGCACTGTTGACGCGCAGCTCCAGCGTACCGTCATCCACCTGTGTCCCCACAGAGCGCGGATCGGTTGCCGCTTTGGTGCCTACTGCGGCGGTACCCACAACGGCCGCAGCGATACATCCCTGAAGCAGTAATGCAGACATAAGGACTGCGAGGGTCGATAAAGCCTTCATAAGAACTCCTTAATCATCCTGGTGAGGGAAAAGCGTGTTATCGATCAAGTCACATAAGCAGTTCACCGTGAGCATATGCATTTCCTGAATACGCGCGCTCCGGTGAGACGGAATGCGGATTTCCACATCCTGCGGCCCAAGCAGACCCGCCAGCTCACCCCCGTCATAGCCGGTTAAGGCCACGATAGTCATGTCGCGGGTGACGGCGGCTTCAACGGCTTTGACAATATCCCGGCTATTGCCGCGCGTGGAGATGGCCAGCAGCACATCTCCGGCATGACCCAAGGCTCGCACCTGCTTTGCGTAAATTTCGTCATGCAGACGATCGTTAGCAATCGCCGTTAAGACCACATTATCGGTATTAAGTGCAATGGCAGGTAAACTCGGGCGTTCTGTTTCAAAACGATTGATCATGCTGGCAGCAAAATGCTGTGCGTTGGCTGCTGACGTGCCGTTGCCACAACAGAGGATTTTGTTGCCGTTTAGCAGGGATTGCACCAGCGTCATTGCGGCACGCGAGATAGCATCCGGAAGGGCTTCCGCCGCGGCAATCTGAGTCTGGATGCTTTCTGTGAAGCACACTTTAATTCTTTCGAGCACGTTATCCCTTTTAAATCTTAATTATGCGTCTTCGCCAAAAGCGTTTTTAAGCCATTCGATCTCATTTCCGGTGAAGGCTATCACATCGAACCGGCAATCCACAGTATCAAAACTCCCATTATGGCGGGCAAGCCACAAGTGGGCAGTCTGTAATAATTTATGTTGTTTGGCGAGCGTCACGCTGGCGGCAGCACCGCCAAAACGGGAGGACTGTCGAAAGCGCACTTCTACAAACACGATGACCTGACCGTCTTTCATGATCAGGTCGATTTCGCCGCCACGCCCGCGGACGTTGGCGGCGATGAAATGCAGTCCTTTGCCTTCAAGCCAGCGACGCGCCTTTAGCTCCCACGCATCGCCGGTCTGTTTACGGCTTAACTGGCCGGGACGATCTGCCCCTGCTGGTATTTGAGCCATGATAACTTCCTGTTAATCACACAATCCTGAGTGGCGGTCAGATCGCCGGTGTTGCCGTTAAGCTCGAAGCCCGGTACCTGACGCATCTGGGTAAAGTGGTTCGCCAGCGCCCACGCATCAACCCCCATCGCATACAGACGCGCCAGAGAGTAATCGTTACGCACCGCGCTCAGCGCCTGCTGCATCAGGGATGGATTGCTGCCAGCCAGCATCGGGATTTCACTGTACTGCAGACCGTCCATTTCCAGACGGAAATCCGGGCCTGCGGTGCCTTGTGCGCTGCGGGAGCTGGCGTAGAGCGTTGCGCCGCTCTGGCTGCCGTTACGCATTGCAATCATCGGTTTGATAAAGGCGATCTCCTGCGGTGTGGCAACGATATAGGCCGCATCCACTTTACCGCCACCGCTAATCTGCGCGTCGGTTGGCGGCGCAGGGATCGTCAGGCCGCCAATCGTCACGCCCTGCTGCTGTGGCAGGCTCGCGGTGACCGGGCTACCGTTAAGCGCGATACCCGCCCCGCCGTTGACGCCCGCGCGCAGTTCAGAGACGGAACCGAATTTCTGCTGCAGTACCACGCCGCCGCCCAGCTTCTGCCACTCATCGGCAAAGGCATTGGCCACGCGATCGCCCAGTGCGCTGCGTGGGATGAGCAACAGCGGTGCCTGCTTACCCTGCTCGTGAATATGACGCGCCGCGTCGCGGGCTTCATCTTCCGGAGAGAGCGCGAAGTAGCAGATATTGGCCCGGTTCTGAACCTGCTCTGGCTGGTTGAGCGCCAGCACGTTCAGCGTGGTATTGCTCTTCATCAGCTCTTCCACGTTGTTTTTCAGCAGCGGACCGACAACGATGCTCGCGCCATCCTGTTGAACCTGCGCCAGAACCTGGTCAAGCGGCTGCGAACTGGTATCGTAGATTTTCAATTCAGCGCCCGGGTTGGCGCTGGTGGTTGCCACGGACTGCGGCTGCGCGGCAGGTTGAGCAGTCGGCTGTGCAGGCTGCTGTTGAGGCTGTTCTGCTGTTGTGGCTGGCGCTGGAGCAGATGCTGGCGCCGCTTGCGTCTCGGCCGGAGCCTGGGTCGCTGGTGCTGTAGTAGACGGAGCTGCTGTCGCTGGCGGTGTCGTCGGGGCCGTCACCGGGTTTTGCATCGTGCCCTGCGCTGGCGCTTGCGCCGTGGTCAGGTCGCTGGTCTCTGCGGCGGATGGGCTGACAACATCATTCACGTTAGCCGCCTGGGCCGCCTGTGCGGGAACGGCGCTGCCGGTGACCGCCGTCGTGCCGTTTTTCGCCGCTTCAAAGCCCTGCTGAATGGTGCGTCCAAATACCGCCGCCTGGCCGTTGAGTGGCAGAAGGAGGGCGATTTTGCTGGTCGAGGCAGGCTTAAAGTTCTGCACGTTCACCAGCTGGGTTGGCAGCATTTTCGCGCCCGGGTTTTGTGGGTAGCGCGTCTGCCAGTCCGTAATGCCGGCTTTCAACATCTTAGGATCGCTGCGGTTGTTAAACCACATCTGCTGCAGATCCAGCCAGCCCTGCAGGACGTTTTCATCCGCGTTGATGACCAGCGCCTGCGCCTGTTCCTGCGTCATCGACGCCAGCGCTTGCCAGGTGGCATCAATATTTTTCTGCTTATCAGCACCGCCAAGCAGCGGCTCTTGCGCGACGAGCGCACGGAGCAAGGTCAGGGAAGGACGTCCCTCCTCAGCGGTAATGCCCGCCTGCCAGAAGCGCGCCTGCTGGTTTTTATCCAGCGCGCTCACGTCGATATCACCGAGGATCTTCTTCGCGGCGGCGTAATCTTTCAGCGCAACTTTCAGCTCGGCAGCGAGCAGGCTCTGCTCACGACGCTGGGCGTCGTTAAGATCTTTTGGCAACTGGTTAAACAGTTCGGCTGCCCGCTGGGTTTTACCCTCTTTCAGCAGTGCACGAATGGCGAGTAATTGCCAGTTGGTCTTGGTATCATTTGAACTCTGCGACATTTGTTGCAGATAAAAGCCAGAATCAGCCTGAGCAGAACCCTGGAGATGGGCGGTGCTCTGGTCAGGTGCCTGGGTGCCACAGCCTGCAAAGATCAGGGCTGCCAGCAGAAGCGGCACGCTGCGCGCGGCTTTTTTTCGAAGAAACGTTAACGGTACCATACTGTATCCAGTGATTTTTTTTACGCAATGCTCAATATTAAATCGGCAATACGGACGAAACAATGAAACAACACGAAACGGCAGATAATTCTCAAGGCCAGCTTTATATTGTACCTACTCCTATCGGGAATTTGTCTGATATTACCCAACGTGCGCTGACCGTACTGCAAGCTGTTGATTTAATTGCTGCTGAAGACACCCGCCATACCGGCTTACTGCTGCAACATTTCGCGATTAACGCCCGTTTGTTTGCTCTGCACGATCACAATGAGCAACAAAAAGCCGAAACGCTGGTGGCCAAACTGAAAGAGGGGCAAAACATTGCCCTGGTCTCCGATGCCGGTACGCCGCTGATCAACGATCCGGGCTATCACCTGGTGCGTACCTGTCGCGAAGCCGGTATTCGCGTGGTACCCCTGCCGGGACCGTGCGCCGCGATTGCTGCGTTAAGCGCCGCAGGTCTGCCGTCTGACCGTTTCTGCTATGAAGGCTTCCTGCCCGCTAAATCCAAAGGCCGCCGCGACGTCTTAAAAGACCTGGAAGCGGAACCGCGTACCCTGATTTTCTACGAATCCACGCACCGTCTGCTGGAGAGCCTGGAAGATATGGTGACCGTCTGGGGGGAAGGCCGCTACGTGGTGCTGGCGCGCGAGCTGACCAAAACCTGGGAAACCATCCACGGAGCGCCGGTAGGTGAACTGCTGGCGTGGGTGAAGGAAGACGAAAACCGCCGCAAGGGTGAAATGGTGCTGATCGTCGAAGGGCACAAGACGGAAGAAGACGCGCTTCCCGCCGACGCGCTGCGTACGCTGGCGCTGCTGCAGGCGGAACTGCCGCTGAAGAAAGCCGCTGCGCTGGCGGCAGAAATTCACGGCGTGAAGAAAAATGCGCTGTATAAGTATGCGCTGGAGCAGCAGGGGGAGTAAGGCATCCCCTGCCCGTTTTTGCCGGGTGGCGGCTACGCCTTACCCGGCCTACAGATCTTTAACCGTCTTTTAGCTAGCAGGTATCGCCTCAAACACCAGCGTTTCCAGCGGTTGCAGCGTAATCACCACGGCGTTTTTGTACGCCTCCGGTACGGTTGAATTACGGCCATACACCGCCTTCAGACTAAACTGCGCCGCGTTTCCTGTCGGGACTTCGAAATCTCTCGTCAAATCCAGGTAGTAGCTTTGTGGCTTATCCGACGGGTTACGCAAGCCGAGAATCGCTTTGTCCTTGCTCCATGATGCCCAGCCGTAAACCTGCAGCGCCGTTGGGTCGCCGCCTATCCAGTGGGTGTCCACCAGCACGCTGGCGTTTTCCCGGGACCATTTCGCGGCCTGCGCCAGGGTGTCCCACTTCGCCTCATTCAGCATTGACGGGGTGATATACAGCTCCTGCAGCTGCGTACCGGTCGCGAAGTAGCTCCAGACCTGGTCGGCAAAATCGCTGTCCGTTTGTACCTTCTCCAGACCGTAGTAGGCATTCTCCGCGCTGACGATCCCGTGGTACATCAAGGAGTTCAGCGGGAACAGCGGGCCCTTGCGCACAATCGAGCGGTACGTTTCCGCATCGCGGTAGGTCATCCACTGCTGCACCGGCGTGCCAGGGCCGTACAGGTTGATGTCGTCCCCCTGGCGCCAGATCGAATCAGCGTAGAACAGCCAGGACGGGCTGGCGTTGGTCCCGGTGGTCAGGTTGATAAACAGGTTTGGGTTAGCGCTGCGCATGTTATGCAGCAGGGCGATAGAGGCGTCAAAATCCGAGGCGAACGGACTGCCCTTAATATGCGAATTGGCGTTTCCCATCCCATCAAGTTTGAACGAGGTAATATGTTCGTTTTTGATCAGCTTAACGATCTGCTCATTGAAGTTCTTAAAGTAGTTCGGCCCTGACAGCGCCAGCTTCCCGTCGACGGTTTCGAATTCATACTCTTTTGCATGCGAGACGCGAACGTCGCGGGGCTTGTTGTAGCCTCCCCACGGTGAGAGCCACAGCCCGACCGAGCTGTGCAGGCTGTCGGCTTTTTCCCGTACCTTGCCAAAACCGTTGCTGAATGCCGGGCCAAACAGCCAGCGCCCGGTAAGGTCGTCCCAGCCGTCGTCCAGCAGGAACGCGTCCAGCGCCACGCCGCGTCCGGTGATAAATTCCTTATTCCACTCGTCCATCCGCCCCAGCACATCCTGCTCGGAGTAAGGTGTAAAGAAGCCGATGTCCATCCAGCTGTTGTAGTGCAGATAAGGCTTGTTCGGTCGCGGACGAACGGCATCAATAAACTGGTTCACGCTGCGGCGCAGCTGGCTGATTTCCGGGAAAGTGCCGAAATACATCGTGTAGCTGACCGGCGTTTCAGGCTGAATGGGGGTTTTCAGCTCGACGTTGAGGTTGGTCGTCGCTTCATAGGCGTAAGTATTCACGATCGGTTTATCCGGCAGAATAAAGAACGAATCAGCTACGATCGGCGAACTGTTAATGGCCCCGTCAACATATGGTGCCTGTGACTGCTTTTTCGTCGGGAAGAAGGTGATTTTCGCCACGTCTCGCGGCTGACCAACAGCCGCGAGGGTGTAATCGATACTGGCATACTTATCCTTCACCAGATTCAGCTTCACCGTTACGTTAAAATCCGGGCGCGTAAAGTCGATGACAATCGCGTTGTCCCGCTTTTCGACATGCTTGATGGAGAAATCAGCGGCGTGGATTTTTGTCTCATCCGGCAGCGTCAGAAAGAACAGCTCCTGGGGCGTGAGCGGATGGTTAGCCTTGCTGTCCTTCACTACTACCGTTGCGTTTGCATCATCAAACGAAAGGGCAATATTGTCGTTATTGAGCGCGTAGTTGGCGGCCGCCGCGCCATGAGAAACAGAGAGAGCCAGCAGCGAAAGAGTGAGCACTTTTTTCATCGGGTTTAGATCCTTATCAGTAATGCTTCAGCATTCGGGTGATGGACTGCTCCAGCCAGTAGCGCTGGGTGCCGAAGTTAATCCGCAGGTAGTTTTCGCCGTTTTGCACGTAGTGGCTGCCGTCTTCAATGACCACGCCCGCCTGCCGGGCAAAATGTTGGGTTAACTGGGTGGCGCTGCGCTCGTCGGCGCTCACGTCTATCCAGGCCAGATACGACGATTCCGGGTTCATCATCTTCCACGCCGGGAAGTGGGTCTGAATCGCGTCCGCAAGGTAGCGCGCGTTGCCTTGCAGATACCCGTTCAGCGAGTCGAGCCACGGCAGACCGTGCTGGTAGGCGAGGATAATCCCCCATACGCCGAACATATTGGGGGAAGTAATCGAGTTCTTCTCAAGCTGCTGGCGGAAGCGCTGGCGCAGCGAATCGTCCGGGATCATCGAATAAGACGTTTTCAGCCCGCCCAGGTTGAAGGCTTTATTGGGCGACGTCAGCACGATCAGGTTGTCCTGCGCGGCACAGCCCGAAGTCAGACAGCTGACGAATGTACCGTCCAGAATGTGCTCGGCGTGAACCTCATCGACCACCAGAATCGTGCCGTAGCGTTTACAGAGATCGGACACCTGCCGTATCTCATCTGCGCGCCAGATTCGGCCCGAGGGGTTATGCGGCGAGCAAAAGAACCACAGTTTTGGACGGTGGGTTTTGAGCTGATCTTCAATCAGATGAAAATCCAGCTGATAGCGGTTTTCCTCAACGCGAAGCGGGTTAGCGAGGACCTTAACGCCCTGGCGCTGTGCCGCCATTGCAAACGGGTCGTAGACCGGGGTGTTCATCATCACGCTGTCGCCAGCCCTGCAGAACGCCTGAACCGTGTAGTGCAGTGTGGACACGGTGCCGTAGGTTAGCGTGATCCACGACCTGTCTACCTCAACCTGATGACGCGTGCGCTGAAAGGCGATCGTCGCATCGTAGAATTCGTCGAAACACCACGTATAGCCAAAGGTGCCGTGCTCCACGATGCGCTGGAAGCCTTCAATAACGGCGGGCGGTGAGGTGAAATCCATATCTGCGATCCACAGCGGAATAAACCCCTCCGGAACATCACCAAAGCGTGAGCAGACAAACGCATGGTCCCATTTACGGCACTTATCGCTTTTACGCTCGATGATTTTGTCGAAATCAAACACAACGACCCCCTGTTAAATTAAGGCTTCAATGCCGGTTTTGACGCTCTGCACCTGCGGGCCGATGATCACCTGTACGCTGTGAGCATCCAGCACCACCACCGACAGGGCGCCCGCTGCTTTCAGCGCCTGCTGATCGATAAGGCCCATCTCTTTCACCACCAGACGCAAGCGGGTGATGCAGTTGTCGAGCGACTCGATGTTCTCTTTGCCACCGAGCGCCTGCAGGATAAGCCCATGATCGTATTTCGATTTTCCACGCGCGCGGGTGTTGGCTTCGACAGCCTGCTGTGCAGCCTGTACATCCACTTCACGTCCCGGCGTCTTGATATCGTGTTTGAGGATGTACCAGCGGAAGACGACGAAGTAGATAGCAAACCAGGCGATACCGACCGGGAACAGCAGATACCATTTGGTCGACATCCCCTGCATCACGCCAAAGATCAGCAGATCCAGAATCCCACCGTCGGTGTTGCCGATGGTCACCCCAAGCAGGGCCATCACCATCAGCGCCAGGCCCGACATCACGATATGGAAGGCGTAAAGCGCAGGGGCGATAAACAGGAACAGGAACTCAATCGGCTCTGAAATACCGGTAACGACGGACACCAGCACGCCGGAAAGCAGCAGTCCCTTAATCACCGGGCGGTTTTCCGGACGCGCGGTGCGGTAGATGGCGTAGGCCACGGCAGGTAAGCCAAAGATAAAGGTCGGCATAAACCCTTGTGACAGAAACGCGGTAACGTGCGGGCTAAACGGCAGTCCGGCTTTCAGCTCGGCGTAGAAGATATTCAGCGCGCCGGCCACCTCATGGCCGTTGACCATCTCAATCCCGCCTGCTGGCGTGAAGCGCACCATCGCCAGCAGAATGTGGTGCAGGCCGAAGGGTTTAAGCAGCAGCACGCCCACGCCGTAAAGGAAGGGGCCGAAAACGCTGGTGCTCTGGATAATATGGCCAATCCCGGCAATCCCCAGCGCCACGTATTCCCACAGCAGGGGAATGAACAGCCCGACCAGCGAAAGGATAAGGGCGGTGATAATCGGTACAAAACGGATGCCGCTAAAGAAGGCAAAGGCGTCGTGGAGGACCGTGTCCTGAAAACGCTCGTGCAGGAAATAGGTAATCACCCCCACCACGATGCCGCCCAGCACGCCCATCTCCAGGGTCTGGATCCCCAGCACGATCGATTGTCCCACCTGTCTCATGGTCGCGGCATCGGCAAGCTGGTGGGTGGCGGTCAGGTAGTAGTTGATGCTCATGTTCATCAGCATGTAGCCAACGAACCCGGCAAAAGCGCCCACGGCCTTGTTGCGTTTCGCGAGGCCCATCGGGATCGCCATGGCGAACATCAGCGGCAGATAGGTAAAGGCGAAGCCGCCCACCATGGCGATAAAGCCAAAGGTCAGCTGCGTTAACTCGCCGCCCAGAAAGGGAAAGCTTTTAATGGTGGAAGGGCTGGTGACGGAGCTACCGATCCCCAGCAGCAACCCCATAAAGGCCAGCAGGGAGACCGGGAACATAAAGGTCTTTCCCAGGCTTTGGAAAAATTCCCACGCTTTCGATTTAAACGACTTTTCCTGTGTCATGTAGGGACTCCTCGGATTTTTAGGATAATGGAAGGCGCTGTCCGGCTTAAGGACGCGCCTTCATATTTGCGAGGCTTATAGTTATTTTTAAGTACTGACGTAATGCGCGATGGGATCAGGCTTCCGCTGGAAGCAGCAGCCGGTTTGCGGAGCCGCAAACGGTGATTTTGCTTCTGACCACCTCTTTCATGGCGTCCATGCCGACCCGCATATAGAAGCGCGGATCGTTGCCCTGCGGGTTGTCGGCAAACCAGGCTTTCACCGCGTCAGAGAAGGCGATTTTCAGCTCGGTTGCCACGTTAACTTTGCACACGCCCAGTTCGATGGTGCGACGCACATCCTCATCCGGCACATCGCTCGCGCCGTGCAGCACCAGCGGCACGGTGACCACTTCACGGATCTCGGCCAGCCGCTGGAAGTCTATTTTTGGGCGCTTGGTATACAGGCCGTGAGCGGTGCCGATGGCGACGGCAAGGCTGTCGACGCCGGTCAGTTCGACAAAGCGTTTCGCTTCCTGTGGATCGGTGAGAAACGCGCTTTCCGCATCAACACTCATGTCATCTTCCACACCGCCCAGGCGGCCCAGTTCGGCTTCGACGCTGCAGTCGTTGAGGTGGCAGAAATCGACCACCGACTTCACCAGCTTCACGTTCTGTTCAAACGGATAGTGGCTGCCGTCGATCATCGCGCTGCGCACGCCCGCGTTGACCTTGCGGCGAATATCGTCCAGCGATTCGTGGTGATCGAGGTGCAGCGCCAGCGGCATGTCGTAGGTGAGGGAGTAGGCGCTGCACAGGGCGTAAATCTCTTCCAGCGCAATATGCTTAAAGGTGCCCGGCGTGCCCGCGAGGATCACTGGCGATCGCATTTCGCTGCACACTTCGAGGATCGCCTGGATCGTCTCCGCGTTGTGGATGTTGAACGCCGGAACGGCATAGCCTTTTGTCTGCGCGTCCTGGAGAAGATATTTCGTCGAGATAATACTCATAATCAGATCCTCTTAAGCCTGCCACGGATGAATAACAACGCCCTGCACCACGCGATTGACCGTCCCGCTGGCGGATGGCGTATCGGGCGTATTGCCTACGCTGAGCGACTGGGTAAGGGCAAAGACCTGCGCATACACCAGGAAGCAGAACGCCTGTTCCATATCGCTAAACGGACGGGAAGGCGGCAGGAGAATATGCGGCCCCGCTTCAATGGCCGGATCGTTTTCAGCGGCGATGGCGACGACGCGCAGGGCCTGGCGATCGCGGCGCAGTTCGGCCAGCAGATCCAGATCGTACTGGCGCGTATACGGATGGCTGGAGATGAACACCACCACCAGCGTTTCGTTATCCACCAGCGACTTCGGCCCGTGACGGAAACCGGTGGGGGAATCGTAGAATGCCGCCAGCTTGCCCGCCGTCAGCTCCAGCACCTTCAGCGCCGATTCGCGCGCCGCGCCCTGCAGACCGCCGCTTCCCAGATACACGATCCGTTTCCACGGTTCGCTGCCAAAGACGCCATGGCTGAAATCGCCGAGCGAGGTGAGGATCGCCTGACAGCGATCGGCCACGTCGCGGAAGGTGTGACTGTTGATCGTTTCCGGGGCGAATACGGCCAGACAGCTCGCCATCATGGTGGTGATGCTGCTGGTCATCGCGAACCCGCGATCGTGCGTTTCGGCAGGCATCAGCAGGGCATAAGCGTTATCGCTGTCGACGGCGGTCTGGTAAAGGCTTCCGGCCTCGTTACAGGTGATCGACAGGTGGTAGCACTCCGGTACGAACTGATTGGCCAGCTCAACGGCTGCAACGCTTTCCGGACTGTTGCCGGATCGGGCAAACGAAACCAGCAGCAGCGGATGCGCAGGGCTGAAGTAATCCATCGGGTTTGTGACCAGGTCAGTGGTCGGGACGGCGGAGATAGTTTTCCCGGTGTGGCTCGCAAGCCATGGCGCAATGATATCGCCGATAAACGCGGACGTGCCCGCGCCGGTCAGGACGATCCGCAGATCGTGCTTGCGCAGCAGCGGCGTAAGGAAGCTGTCGATCGAAGAGCGCAGGCTATCGATATTGTTGAGCGAGCGGATCCAGCTGGCAGGCTGCTGGCGGATCTCTTCCTCGGTCCAGGTGCCGGTTGCGGCGGTGGTAGTTTGTGGCATAACTCAGTCCTTAGTCGTGTGAATTCCACATCAGACGCTGGCAATCGTGTCGCTATCTTTCGTTTCGTTTCACTTGTTCACTTTAGCAGTTAAATAAAATCTATAGAAAAGAAATCGAAACTTCAATGAAAGAAAAGAAATAAAACGAAAAGTGTGATCATGAAAGGAAGAGGCAGATTAAAGGAAAGGAAAAGAAAGGCCTTACGGTTTCAGGCCGTAAAGCCAAAAGGAGACACAATGAAAGGGCTAAAGGGGGAGAGCCTGGCCCTGAATCCAGATCTGCTGGAGGTGTAAACCCCCGTTCAGCGCGTTGAGATTCGCGCGTTTACCCGGCGCTAACGAACCGAGTTGGTTATCCATACCCAGCAGGCGGGCGGGATGCAGCGAGGCCATATGAATGGCGTCTTCGGCAGTGATGCCCGTATGTTCCACCATATTGCGTACAGCGGCATCCAGCGAGAGCGTGCTCCCGGCCAGCCCGCCGGAGCCGGTTCGAACCACGCCGTTTTGCATCGTGACCGCTTCACCACAGAGCGTATACCGACCGTCCGGCATACCGGCTGCCTGCATGGCATCGGTGATCAGCACCAGGCGTTCTTTTGCACAGCAACGGCATAACCGCATGGCTCCCGGATGGACATGGTGGCCGTCGGCAATCAGCTCC
The DNA here is from genome assembly GCF_019968825.1 of Enterobacter sp. JBIWA003. NCBI lineage: Bacteria > Pseudomonadati > Pseudomonadota > Gammaproteobacteria > Enterobacterales > Enterobacteriaceae > Enterobacter > Enterobacter sp. JBIWA003. The sequence goes on along the minus strand of NZ_CP074170.1, from coordinate 4,440,259 downwards.
AGCCACGCCCGTTTGTCCGTCAGCCCTGCGCCGACCATGCCGGGTTCCCTGTGGTGCAGTCCCGTCATGCCGTTATAGCAGTGCACCAGCCCATCGGCACCCGCGTCAAACGCGGCGAGGGTTTGATCGAACGTAGCGGCGCTGTGGCCCAGCATCACGCGTATTCCGCGCTGTTTGAGATGGCGAATCGCCAGCAACGCGCCAGGTTTTTCCGGCGCCAGCGCCACCACCCGTAACGTGCTCAGTGAAACGTCAATCAGGCTGTCCAGCTCGGCGATATCCAGTTCCCGGAACAGGTCAGGCGGATGCGCCCCTTTGTTCTGCGGCGTAAAGTACGGTCCTTCCAGGTAGCTGCCCAGGATCTGCGCGCCGGGGCCGCCCGACTGACAGCGACGGGCGATTCGCGCGAGCGCGCCGTGGATAGCCTCCAGCGGCGCGGTAACGGTAGTGGGTAAAAAGGCGCCCACGCCTTCGCGCGCTTTATGCATCGCGAGAATATCCAGCACGTCAGGCGGATCATCCATCACGTCCACGCCCGCGCCGCCATGGACGTGCGTATCGATATACGCCGGGCAGAGCAGTTCCGCATCGCGCGACGTCACGCCCGCCGGGACAGGCTCAATAGCCGCAATCACGCCGTTTTCAATGCGTAGCTGGTGGTCATCCAGCCAGCCCTGTTCGGTAAGCACCCGCCTCGCGCGCAGCAGCTGCCTCATATCCCTTCCTCGGCAGGGGCTTCCTCGCGACAACGTCCCAGTTCGTCTACGAGGCTCGTCAGGCCGCGGTGCCCGCACTCCAGCGCCTGCAGACGAAACGCTTCGCTGCTTAATCCGTCGCGCTCCAGCACCATCTCCAGCAGCAGCTGCAGGTTGGTCCCGGTGATCACTTCGCTGCCCGGCCGTTGCATGGCGAGCGTCGATGCCACGCGAAACGGCGTGCCGCCGAGCAAATCGGTGAGAAACACAATATCGTGCTCTGCATCGAGTTCACTCACTGCCTGCTCAAGCTGAGCGGTCAGTCGCGCGGTGGTGGATGTTTCAGGAAAATCGATGGCGATAAACTGCGGCTGCTCGCCGAGGATCTGCTTCATCGCCTGCTCAAGCCCGCTGGCAAAACCGCCGTGACCCGTCAAAATAATGCCTAACATCGCAACCTCTTTGCTTTTACAGGAAGTGACAGAACTTACCGACTACGCCCAGCAGCACGGTGATACCGATCAGCCGCAGCGGGCTCCAGCCGCGGCGCACCAGCCAGAACATGGTCAGGGTGTAGACCAGCGGCAGGAACGCGGGCATCAGCTTGTCGATAACGTCGGCCTGCAGTTTGACGACGGCATCACCCGCCTTAATTTCAAGCGTCGTATTGAGTCGGACATAGGTTGCCACCAGCGCGCCAATCACCGTCATCCCGACGATAGACGCCGCGTGACCGACCTTTTTGGTGTTGGCTTTGATCAGCGGAATGGCCGCCACGCCCATCCGGTATGCGTAGTGCGCCAGACCAAAACGCAGGCCGAGGTGCACCACGTTAAAGAGTACGATAAAGACCACGGCCCCCAGAATCGACCCTTGCAGCGCCAGGCTGGCGCCGATACCGCCGCAGATGGGCAGCAGGGTTAGCCAGAACATGGCGTCGCCGATACCGCCGAGCGGCGCGCCGACGGCAATTTTGGTGCTCTGGATGCTGTTCACATCCTGCTTGGAGCGCTCCATCGCCAGAATGATGCCGATAACAAAGGTCACCAGGAACGGGTGGGTGTTAAAGAAGCCCATATGGCCTTTCATTGCCCGCGCCAGATCCCGCTTGTTGGTGTGGATCTTTTTCAGCGCGGGCAGCAGCCCGTACAGCCAGCCGGAGGCCTGCATACGTTCATAGTTAAACGAGGCCTGCAGCAGCATTGAACGCCAGGCCACGCGGTTAATATCTTTTTTCGTCAGTTCGGCACCGATGCTCTGGTCTTCGTAGACGTTTTCGTTGACGCCGGTCAGCAGCGTCTCTTCGGATTCAGACACGCCCGGTAACGTTGTTTGATTAGATGCCATCTTCGAATTCCTCTTTCTGGGCCGCTGTAGCCGTCGGTTCAGGTGATTTACGCATCAGGTCGATCAGCGCCATGGCCAGCGCGGCGGCCGCAATCGCCAGCACCGGAAGCTTGAGCCAGGCGGCGGCGACAAAACCGATAATGAAGTAAGGGATGTAGACGTTTTTCATCATGATCTTCAGCAGTACGGCGAAGCCGATGGCAGGCATGATGCCGCCCGCAACGCCGAGGCCGTCAATCAACCGTGCCGGCAGAACATCAATGGCGGTTTTCGCATGTTCCGCACCGAAGTAGATCGGCAGGAAGGCGCACAGAAAATAGAAGATGCCGAGCGCCAGCAGCGCAAGATAGTTCACCCGTTCAATACCGTGAGTATCTGCATTGGCCGCCATGCGATCGCAGCGTGACATCACGCCGGACATCACCGAGAAGAGGAACGTAATTCCCATCTGTACCGCGACGGCAAACGGGACGGCGACGCCCACGGCAACTTCTGGCTTCACCCCGGTGCTGATGGCAAATGCGGTACCCACAATGGTGCCGATAATGACGTTCGGCGGCTGGGCACCGGCGAGCGGGGCCAGCCCCATCCAGACCAGCTCTAACGTGCCGCCGGTCAAAATACCGGTATGCAGGTCGCCCAGAATCAGGCCGACCAGCGGCCCGAGCACCACCGGGCGGTGCATGTGTGTTAACCCGTTAAACATATCCAGACCGGCGATAAAGGCGAGTATGCCCAACCCCAGCGCCTGCAACAGACTGATTTCCATTGTGAATCCCTCAGAGCAGTTTAAAGAGATCCAAAGCAGTTTCTGTTGGAACGCCCTGAACGAAGCATTCCACCCCGGCCGCTTTCAGGCCGTTGAACGCGGCGATGTCGTTCGCGTCGACAGAGACCGTTTTGGCAATTTGTTGTTTGCCACTGGCGTAGTGCATGTTTCCTACGTTGATACGGGTGATGGGCACGCCGCCCTCAACCAGCTTCAGAAAATCAGCGGGTGATTTGCAGACCAGCAGGATTTTCTGGCGGTCAGCGGCGCGGTGAATGTTGTCGATCACTTTTTGCAGTGACCAGAAGCGCACGGCGATCCCTTCCGCGAGCACCATCTCCATCAGGTTCTGTTGAACCGGATCTTCAGCCACCTCATCGTTGGCGACGAGTACCAGGTTTGCCCCCGCAAACCCCACCCACTGCACGCCCACCTGACCGTGAATCAGGCGTTCATCAATGCGGCATAAGACAATGTTTGGCATAGCGCTTTCCTCTTTTTATTATGCGTTTTGCGTTGTTACACCTTCGCAGGCGGCGTGGTACTGCTGGAGTATGTCCTGAATGTGGTCGATGATGAGTTCCCGCGGCGTTGACTTGAGAGCGCCCTCGCGAACTTTCCCGTACTGCAGCGGCAGGTACTGGCTGATCAGCGGCAGCGGAATGGGCTCGTCTGCCAGGTTGCGCACCAGCCGTTCAAAAGCGTCGTCAATCTGGCTGTCCGGCCAGTAATAGCGCACGCGGTCAGAGTAGCTGTAGCCGCGGGCCAGGCGACGCGCGTTGCCGTCACCGTGGTAATGGCTTTGCCAGTATTCCGGGCGATCGAGCATGACGTTTTCCAGCACGTGACGCAGGCCAGAAACGGCTTTCGCTGGCAGCAGTTCCTCTTCGATGGCGGCCAGCGCGAAGAGCGCTTCGCGCAGGGCGAAGGTCAGGGCAGGGCCAACCTTCAGAATCGCAAAGTGATCGTTGACCAGTTTTCGCAGCGCCTGCGGCGTCTGGTAGTCGGTGGAGTGGGCTTCAAACACCAGCGTGTCGTAGGCTTCAACCATTTTGCTCAGGGCGACGGCTTTCTGCGGCTGATAGTCGCAGACGTGCGCATGGTCGAACTCCACGCCGGGCTGGACGACCAGACCAATAATGCGCGGCCAGATGTCGGTTAAGCCTTCCTTTTCGAATGCATGACGGTGCGCTTCAAGCGTGGCGCGGGCCGCGTCCGGCGTGGTGACTTCAAGTTCGGTGAGCGTCTCGTGCGCGCCACCGGGAACCGGTACTTCCGTGCCGATAACGTAGACCAGATCGGCTACACCAAACTGCTCGCGACAGGTCGCTTCGGCAATCTTCGCCAGGCGTGCGGCGCGTCCGGCGACGATCGCATCGGTCAGGGGAACCGGATCGTCCTCACAGGACATGCTGCAGTCGAGGTGGATCTTTTTGAATCCGGCAGAAACATAGCTTTTGATCAGATCGTCTGCGTTGGCCATCGCCTGTTCCGCAGGGAGATTTTGCCAGCGGTTGGGGCCTAAATGATCGCCGCCGAGGATCAGCTGCGACGTCGGGAAACCGAGCGACTCGGCAAGCTTGCAGACAAACCCGTGAAAATCAGCGGGCGTCATGCCGGTATAGCCGCCAAATTGATCCACCTGGTTGGAGGTGGCCTCGATCAGCAACGGGGATCGATGCGAATGCGCATAACGAATGGCCGCTTCCAGTACCAGCGGATGCGCGGAGCAGACGGCGTAAATCCCGTTTGAATTCCCCCGTTTATGGTGTTCCACCATTTCTGTCAGATGTTTCACTTTCCTCTCCATTTCGGATGGCAATGATATTTATCTTTCGTTTTGTTTCATTTAATCCTGCATCATGGTGATATAAAAATAAAACGAAAGATAATAGTTTTCCGATCTGTTTCACAAAAGAAACATAATGAAAGGTTTCAGCGCGATGCCAGCTTGCGTATCGTCACCATGCAGGGCTTGCATTCCCTTAAAGGAAAGGCCTTAATAGGCAAAACGAAATGAAACGAAAGAATATTGATTAAGGAGCTCGTATGAGCAGCACCGATTCATCCGCAGAAAAGCGCATCACCGGCACCAGTGAAAGGCGAGAACAGATCATTCAGCGGTTGCGGGCGCAGGGAAGCGTGCAGGTTAACGATCTGTCTCATCTGTACGGCGTTTCGACGGTGACGATCCGCAATGACCTCGCCTTTCTTGAGAAGCAGGGCATTGCCGTTCGCGCCTACGGCGGGGCACTGATTTGCGAAGGTAATGTGCCGGGCGCTGAGCCTTCCGTGGAAGATAAAAGCTCGCTGAATACGGCGGTTAAGCGCAGCATTGCTCAGGCCGCTGCCGCGCTGGTCAAACCCGGGCACCGCATCATTCTGGATTCGGGTACCACGACGTTTGAAATCGCCCGCATGCTGCGCCAGCACACGGACGTGATTGCGATGACTAACGGCATGAACGTAGCGAATGCGCTGCTGGAAGCTGATGGGGTGGAGTTGCTGATGACCGGCGGGCATTTGCGTCGTCAGTCGCAATCCTTCTACGGTGACCAGGCCGAGCAGTCGCTACAGAATTACCATTTTGACCTGCTGTTCCTGGGCGTCGATGCCATCGATCTCGATCGGGGCGTGAGTACGCATAACGAAGACGAAGCCCGACTGAATCGCAAAATGTGCGAGGTGGCGGAGCGTATTATCGTTGTTACTGACTCCAGCAAATTTAATCGCTCAAGCCTGCATAAAATCATTGATACGCAACGGATTGATATGATTATTGTCGATGAAGGTATTCCAGCGGAAAGTCTTGAAGGATTACGGAAAAGCGGGATTGAGGTGGTGTTGGTTTAAATTTTTTTACCCTCTCCCTGGGGGAGAGGGTAGAGTGAGGGGAAATCACGTCACCGGTGCCGGGTTAAACACCGCCAGCTGGTTGTGTAATCCCCACTGATCCGAAAAGGTTTTCTTCCGCCCGCTGGCGACATCGAGAATGAAGTGGAACAGCTTCCAGCCCACGTCCTCAATACTCTCTTCTCCGGTGGCGATGGTGCCCGCGTTGATATCCATTAAGTCATACCAGCGGTTCGCCAGCGCGGTGCGGGTCGCCATTTTAATCACTGGCACCGCCATCAGGCCGTACGGCGTGCCGCGCCCGGTGGTAAAGACCTGCACCGTAATGCCGGATGCGACCTGCTGCGTGCCGCACACAAAATCGCTGGCCGGCGTTGCCGCGTAGATCAGGCCGCGTTTCGTCGGGCGCTGTCCCGGAGAGAGCACCTCTGCAATGGCGCTCTGCCCGGATTTGGCAATAGAGCCGAGGGCTTTTTCCACCACGTTTGCCAGGCCGCCTTTCTTGTTCCCGGGGGAGGGATTGGCGCTGCGGTCGGTTTTGCCCATATCGAGATAGTTATCGTACCAGGCCATCTCCTCAAGCAGGCGCTTGCCGACCTCTTCATTAACCGCGCGCGGCGTCAGCAGATGGATGGCGTCTCGCACTTCGGTCACCTCGGAGAACATTACCGTGGCGCCGCAGCGAACAAGCAGATCGGATGCAAAGCCCACCGCCGGGTTGGCCGTCACGCCGGAGAAGGCATCGCTGCCGCCGCACTGGGTACCCACAACCAGCTCAGAGGCCGGGCACGTTTCGCGCTGGCGGCGGTTGAGCTTGTCCAGATGTCGCTCTGCTACCTGCAAAATATCGTCGACCATTGAGCGGAAACCGACGTGGCGTTCGTCCTGCAGGCGCACGATGCTGGCCTCGTCTGCCGGGATGGCTTTGACATCCTCGGTCCCCTGCAGCAAACGTTCTGGCTGCAATTTTTCACAGCCGAGGCCAATGACCATCACCTCGCCGCCAAAGTTCGGGTTCAGGGCGATATTGTGGATGGTCCGGATAGGCACCACGGCAGCGGGCGCGTTAATCGCCACGCCGCAGCCGTAGAGGTGGTTCAGGCCCACCACGCCGTCGACGTTCGGGTATTTTGGCAGCAGATCGCGTTCGATGATTTTCACCACGTAATCCACTACACCCGCCACGCAGTGCACGCTGGTGGTAATGCCGAGCAGATTTTTGGTGCCGACGCTGCCGTCCGCATTGCGATAGCCTTCAAAGGTATAGCCTTCCAGTGGGGGAAGCGGTTCCGGCACGCGGGTTGCCAGCGGAAGCGTATTCAGCGGCGGCGCTTCTGGCAGCGCCACCAGCGACTCCTCCACCCAGCTTCCCTGCGGTATCGAACGAACGGCATAGCCGATGACTTCACCGTAACGCACGATTTCGATGTTAACAGGGATATCCACCAGGGCGACTTTATGTCCCTGCGGAACATGCTCAATCAGTTCCAGCCCGTCCGGAAAGCGGGTTCCCGCTTTTAAGCCATTGTCGTTGACGATAATCGCTACGTTATCGGCGTCGTGCACTTTTATATAAAACGCCGTCGGCGGTGCCTGTCGAATTTCAATGTCGGCCATTGTTCAGTATTCTCCAGCAAAAAGTCTGATAATAAATTCAGCCATTTTTCTAATGGTAGAAATAAATACGCGGCTTTCAGAAATAAAGCATGTCAGCAGAATGAATCGCAAAATGTGATCCCGATCGCTTCAGAACCCGTAATCCTTGATTCTGTGCATTAGCGCCCAGTGCTTTGTGCATATGCAAAAATTTTTATCAAAATATACCGTAATACCTGAGCATTAAAACAATGTGCGGTCGCGGATAGCGTCTTATACTGAATGACGTTTTTATCACGCCAGAATACGGCAGAATAATAAATATCATGCTGGCGCGGTGTCTGAATAAATAAAATGATGCTGAAAAAGGCTGCTGAATTAAAAAGGTAAATACGATGAATAACGCGATCTTCCCGAATAAATTTAAAGCGGCTCTCGCGGCGCACCAGATTCAGATTGGCTGCTGGTCCGCGCTGGCAAATCCCATCAGCACCGAAGTGCTGGGCCTGGCCGGTTTCGACTGGCTGGTGCTGGACGGCGAGCATGCGCCGAACGATATCAGCACCTTTATTCCGCAGCTGATGGCGCTGAAAGGCAGCCACAGTGCCCCGGTGGTGCGTGTCCCCACCAACGAACCGGTGATTATCAAGCGTCTGCTGGATATCGGCTTCTACAACTTCCTGATCCCGTTTGTGGAGACGGAAGAACAAGCGGCACTGGCCGTTGCGTCTACGCGCTACCCTCCCGAAGGGATCCGCGGCGTCTCCGTTTCACACCGCGCCAATATGTTTGGCACCGTCCCGGACTATTTCGCGCAGTCCAACAGCAACATCACCATTCTGGTTCAGATCGAGAGCCAGCAGGGCGTTGATAACGTCGACGCGATTGCCGCCACAAACGGCGTGGACGGGATCTTCGTCGGTCCAAGCGATCTGGCTGCCGCCTTTGGCCATCTGGGCAACGCCAGCCACCCTGACGTGCAGCGCGCGATCCAGCACATCTTTGCCCGCGCCAAAGCACACGGTAAACCGTGCGGCATTCTGGCGCCGGTTGAGGCTGACGCACGCCGCTATCTGGAGTGGGGAGCCACGTTCGTTGCCGTCGGCAGCGACCTCGGCGTTTTCCGCTCGGCTACGCAGAAATTAGCGGACGCTTTTAAAAAATAACCATCATTGAGGAAACAGATTATGACGCTGAAAGTGGGCTTTATTGGCCTGGGGATCATGGGTAAACCAATGAGTAAGAACCTCATCAAAGCGGGTTACTCACTGGTGGTATCCGATCATAATCCACAGGCCGTGGCTGAGGTGATGGCGGCGGGAGCAGAAACGGCCACCACCGCGAAAGCGATTGCTGAGCAGTGCGATGTCATCATCACCATGCTGCCAAACTCCCCGCATGTTAAAGAGGTTGCGCTGGGTGAAAACGGCATTATCGACGGCGCGAAGCCAGGCCTGGTGCTGATCGATATGAGCTCTATCGCACCACTTGCAAGCCGTGAAATCAGCGAGGCGCTAAAAGCAAAGGGCGTCGATATGCTGGATGCGCCGGTCAGCGGCGGTGAGCCGAAAGCGATCGACGGCACGCTGTCAGTGATGGTCGGCGGCGATAAAGCTATTTTCGATAGATTTTACGACCTGATGAAAGCCATGGCGGGCTCCGTGGTGCACACCGGAGAGATTGGGGCGGGTAACGTGACCAAGCTGGCAAACCAGGTGATTGTGGCGCTCAACATTGCCGCCATGTCTGAAGCGCTGACGCTGGCAACCAAAGCGGGCGTCAATCCGGACCTGGTCTACCAGGCCATTCGCGGTGGTCTGGCGGGCAGTACCGTGCTGGATGCCAAAGCGCCCATGGTGATGGATCGCAATTTCAAACCTGGTTTCCGCATCGACCTGCATATCAAAGATCTGGCCAACGCGCTGGATACCTCCCACGGCGTGGGCGCACAGCTGCCGCTGACCGCAGCGGTCATGGAGATGATGCAGGCGCTGCGTGCCGATGGCCTGGGCACGGCCGATCACAGCGCAATTGCATGCTACTACGAAAAACTGGCGAAGGTGGAAGTGGCGCGTTAATCACGCCTTACCTGTACCTGAGGGTGACAGCGGCGCGCAAACCCTCTATACTGCGCGCCGAAGCTGACCAGACAGTCGCCGCTTCGTCGTCGTCCCTTTCGGGGGAGACGGGCGGAGGGGAGGAAAGTCCGGGCTCCATAGGGCAGGGTGCCAGGTAACGCCTGGGGGGGAAACCCACGACCAGTGCAACAGAGAGCAAACCGCCGATGGCCCGCGCAAGCGGGATCAGGTAAGGGTGAAAGGGTGCGGTAAGAGCGCACCGCGCGGCTGGTAACAGTCCGTGGCACGGTAAACTCCACCCGGAGCAAGGCCAAATAGGGGTTCACATGGTACGGCCCGTACTGAACCCGGGTAGGCTGCTTGAGCCAGTGAGCGATTGCTGGCCTAGATGAATGACTGTCCACGACAGAACCCGGCTTATCGGTCAGCTTCAACTTCTTCTAAAACAATTCGTTGGTGTGCCTCAGGCCTTCACAGGCGAAAATGAAACACAGACTGTGATACAAACGAGGCACACCAACGGCTGTTCCATCCCGACTATCCTGAAACCTGGCAACCGCGACAGCCTTCATTTCTGACTACCTTCAGGTGGTTTTTTCGTATGTCTCTGGATTGCGATTCATGTTTATTCCCTGTCAATATTTGATCTACAGACCACCCTGGCTCACTAAAATGTATGAGAAAAATAAATGAATCGTTAATAAATACAGTTTACCCCTAATTAATTTCTGAAAATGAAGAGGGGCTATTGCTACAGGATGATAAGAGCGCTTAACTCAACGCCTAATTTACCCATCGGTATTCAGTTGAGCATGAACAAAAAAAACAAACGAAAAAAACTGATTAAATATCATAGAAATATGCTGAAAAATCGCCGATACCAGCCTGATTTGGCAGGTGCAGACCTGCGGTTTATGGATCTCAGGGGGCTCTATTTATGCAATATTGATTTATCGGGATGCGATATTTCGTTTTGTGATCTTCGTGGAGCCGATTTCTCCTGTGCTAATCTTGCAGGCGCTAATCTTAGCTACTGTAAAACGGAAGGTACTATTTTTAGTCATGCTGATTGTACTTGCGTGGATTTTACTGGAAGCGATATCCATAATGCCTGCTTCAACGATCGCACCGGGCCATTGACGGAACATGAGAAAATTGAAAGTGACATGCCACTATCCCGACCACTCATCTCCATCTATATGCCAACCTGGAACCGCCAGACATTGGCGATCAGAGCCATACAATCGGTGCTGAATCAAGACTATGTGCACTGGGAACTCATTATCATTGATGATTTCTCATCGTCATTTGACCAGCTCTTGACGTATATCACTGAACTGAATGACCCGCGCATTACCTATATTCGCAATGAATTTAACTCTGGCGCTTGTGCAGTTCGAAATCAGGCTATACGGATGGCCCGGGGTGATCTTATTACGGGTCTGGACGATGATGATGAATGGCTGCCGACACGCCTGTCCTCCTTTCTTACTTGTCAACATCAACTTCAGTTGCACAGTTTTTTATACGCAAATGATTATCTCTGTGACGGTACCGGATATCATCACCCTGATGAGTTGCAGGTATATCCGAAACCGGCTTATAAAAAAAGCCTGTTTGATAAAAGGAATATTATAGGCAACCAAATGCTGACCTTAACCAGTAGAATGCAACAGATCCTGTTCGACGACGCCTTGCCTGCGGCTCAGGATTATGATGCGTTTTATCGGCTGGCAGAAACCTTCGGTGAACCTTTCAAACTGGATGACATCACCCAGGTGCTTTATGTCAATCACGGCGACGTCCGCATTACCTGCTCAGGACGAAAATTTTCAGGTTATCTACGTTTTTACCGGAAACACAAAGCCAAATTAGACGTACCGAGTAAAAAATATCAGCTCTTCACTCTTTACTACATTCGCAACAAAAAAATGCGCCCGCAAACCCTGATGAAATTGATGACGCTACGCAATCTGAAACGCTATCTGATGATGTATACCCGCTTCCGGAACAAAAAGTTCTAAGGCGTACAAACGCCAAGAGTCGTGGTGGTGTTCAGAATGAGTAGATTGATACGGAAATCTTAGCGACGAGGGGCTGGATAAGTCGCCGGGAATCACCCCGGCAGACAACCACGACGAACGGGTAAGCGCTGCGCCACCCGACAACCACACAAACGACATCAATTCTCATATTTGCGACATTAAGCACATTTCACTGTTTTTCCCTTATCAATTCCAACCCGGCATCTGCATACGATCGACATCACAAAATTTAAATCCAAAAAACCGACGATATGTAGTATTGATAATTTGTTATGATTGTTAGCTTAATGATCGCAAATCTTTTCTCGTTTGATATGCACATATTGAAATCAAATACATTTCTCCCATGAATGTGTGACGTATTCCACTCTTTTCCTGAAGTCTGAAAATTCACGCCGTAAAAAATTGATAAATTGAAAGAATGTTTCAAACAAATAACGGTTATTTATTGGTCTTTAATTGCCTGAAATATCGTCTTTATTGATTTTTTAAGAGCGGTGAAATTTATCCGGGTTATCGCCATAAAATAAATTTATTCCCGCTATTTTTGTTGATCAATATCAGCGTTGTAGCGTATTTTTATGTTTCTACTCTGTTGATTTGTAAGGTTTTTAATGGATTTTTGAGAGGTGAGGTAAAAGGGCTGAAAAGCAAATTGTGAGTAACAGCACATACCCCTTTAAACATAATTGAGTAGAATTCACCCCGTCATAGGGAAATAAGCGCAGAATATTATGAACACTATTATTCTACCGAAAACACAGCACCTCGTGGTATTTCAGGAAGTCATTAAAAGTGGCTCCATAGGTTCTGCAGCAAGGCAGCTGGGCCTGACGCAACCCGCCGTCAGCAAAATCATCAGCGATATTGAGTCCTACTTCGGCGTGGAAGTGATGGTGCGCAAAAACACCGGCGTGAAACTGACCGCCGCGGGCCAGGTTCTGCTCTCGTACTCAGAGTCGATCACCCGCGAAATGAAAAACATGGTGAGCGAAATCAACAGCCTGAGCTTCAGCACTGTTATGGATGTCTCCTTTGGCTACCCGTCACTGATCGGCTTTACCTTCCTGTCCGGGATGATCAAAAAATTTAAGGAAGTGTTCCCGAAAGCGCGCGTCTCAATGTATGAAGCCCAGCTCTCCTCTTTCCTCCCGGCCATTCGCGACGGTCGTCTGGATTTTGCCATCGGTACGCTGAGCGACGAAATGCTGCTGCAGGATCTCCACGTCGAACCGCTGTTTGAGTCCGAGTTTGTGCTGGTCGCCAGCAAAACGCGAACGTGCACCGGCCCGACGACACTGGCATCGCTCACGCACGAGCAGTGGGTGATGCCGCAAACCGATATGGGCTACTACAAAGAACTCCTGACTACTCTGCAAGACAACCACATCAGCATCGAAAACATCGTCCAGACCGATTCGGTCGTCACCATTTATAACCTTGTCCTGAATGCCGATTATCTGACGGTGATTCCCCGTGACATGATCGCCCCATTCGGTTCGGATCAATTTATTGTGCTGCCTGTGGAAGATGAATTACCCGTGGCGCGTTATGCCGCCGTGTGGTCTAAAAATTACAGAATTAAAAAATCGGCGTCCGTATTAGTTGAGCTGGCAAAACAATATTCGTCGATGAATGTCGAAAGACGACGATAAATAATAAGTTACTATTTTAAAAATACCCAGAGCTTAACGCATTAACGCTCTGATACCCTGACTTTGCCTGAAAAGAATGAATTATTATAACGAGGATATTATGCATATTACTTACGATCTCCCGGTAACCATTGAAGATATTCAGGATGCCAGAAAACGCCTGGCAGGCAAGATATATAAAACCGGTATGCCACGCTCGAATTATCTCAGTGAACGTTGTAAGGGCGAAATATTCCTGAAGTTTGAGAACATGCAGCGTACCGGTTCGTTCAAAATTCGCGGCGCGTTTAATAAATTAAGCTCGCTGACCGATGCTGAAAAACGCAAAGGCGTGGTCGCCTGCTCAGCGGGAAACCACGCGCAGGGGGTTTCCCTTTCCTGCGCCATGCTCGGCATCGATGGCAAAGTGGTGATGCCAATGGGCGCACCAAAATCCAAGGTCGCCGCGACGCGCGACTACTCAGCGGAAGTGGTGCTGCACGGTGAGAACTTTAACGACACCATCGCCAAAGTCAGCGAAATCGTCGAGATGGAAGGGCGTATTTTTATTCCGCCTTACGATGACGCCAAAGTGATTGCCGGTCAGGGCACCATCGGCCTGGAAATTCTCGAAGATTTATACGACGTGGATAACGTGATTGTCCCTATCGGTGGCGGCGGTTTAATTGCCGGTATTGCAACGGCGATTAAATCCATCAACCCGACCATTAATATTATCGGCGTACAGTCTGAAAACGTGCACGGAATGGCAGCCTCCTGGCAGGCAGGAGAAATAACCAACCATCGCGTCACCGGCACGTTAGCCGACGGCTGCGACGTCTCTCGCCCGGGCAAATTAACCTTCGAAATCGTTCGTGAACTGGTCGATGACATTGTGCTGGTGAGCGAAGACGATATTCGCAACAGCATGATTGCTCTTATTCAGCGAAATAAAGTGGTGACGGAAGGCGCTGGCGCACTGGCCTGTGCGGCGTTATTAAGCGGCAAACTGGATCACTATATTCAGGGCCGCAAAACCGTCTGCATTATTTCCGGCGGCAATATCGATCTCTCCCGTGTTTCCCAAATTACCGGCTTCGTTGACGCATAAAGGTGACCTATGAGCAACACAGAAAGCATTATCGTTGGCCAGACAAAAACGTCCTCCTGGCGTAAGTCTGATACCACCTGGACGCTTGGCCTGTTTGGTACCGCCATTGGCGCAGGCGTGCTGTTCTTCCCCATTCGCGCAGGCTTTGGCGGATTAATCCCTATCCTGCTGATGCTGGTTCTCGCGTTCCCGATTGCGTTTTACTGCCACCGCGCGCTGGCGCGCCTCTGCCTGTCCGGCAGCAACGTCTCCGGCAACATCACCGAAACGGTGGAAGAGCATTTCGGTAAAACCGGCGGGGTGGTGATCACGTTCCTCTACTTCTTTGCCATTTGCCCGCTGCTGTGGATTTACGGCGTCACCATTACTAACACCTTCATGACCTTCTGGGAAAACCAGCTCCAGCTGCCTGCGCTGAACCGCGGCGTGGTGGCGCTGTTCCTGCTGCTGCTGATGGCTTTTGTTATCTGGTTCGGTAAGGACCTGATGGTGAAGGTGATGAGCTTCCTGGTATTCCCGTTTATTGCCAGTCTGGTGCTGATTTCGCTGTCTCTGATCCCTTACTGGAACTCCGCTGTGATCGACCAGGTCAACCTGAGCGATATCGCCTTCACCGGCCATGACGGCATCCTGGTCACGGTGTGGCTGGGGATCTCCATCATGGTCTTCTCCTTTAACTTCTCGCCTATCGTCTCCTCGTTTGTGGTTTCCAAGCGCGAAGAGTACGAGCCGGAGTTCGGTAAAGAATTCACCGAGCAGAAATGTTCCAAAATCATCAGTCGCGCCAGCATGCTGATGGTCGCCGTGGTGATGTTCTTCGCCTTTAGCTGCCTGTTTACGCTCTCTCCGCAGAACATGGCGGATGCCAAAGCGCAGAACATCCCGGTGCTCTCTTACCTGGCGAACCACTTTGCCTCCATGTCCGGCACCAAATCGACGTTTGCGACGGTACTGGAATACGGCGCTTCCATTATTGCCCTGGTCGCTATCTTCAAATCCTTCTTTGGCCACTACCTGGGCACGCTGGAAGGGCTGAATGGCCTGATCCTCAAGTTCGGCTACAAAGGCGATAAGAAGAAGGTCTCTTTCGGCAAACTGAACACCATCAGCATGGTCTTCATCATGGGCTCCACCTGGATTGTGGCGTACGCCAACCCGAATATTCTCGACCTTATCGAAGCCATGGGCGCGCCAATTATCGCCTCTCTGCTGTGCCTGCTGCCGATGTACGCCATCCGCAAAGCGCCAGCCATGGCGAAATATAAGGGCAAACCCGAGAACATCTTCGTCACGGTTGTGGGCCTGCTGACCATTCTGAATATCGTTTACAAACTGTTCTAAACCATTGCTCAGGAAGAGCGGAGTCACATGATGATTGAGTTTCCGGTTGTACTGGTAATTAACTGCGGTTCGTCCTCTGTTAAGTTTTCGGTGCTCGACGCCAGCAGTTGCGACGCCTTGATGACGGGCATTGCTGACGGCATCAACACTGAAAAGGCCTTTATTTCCGTGAACGGGGGTGAGCCAGCCAGACTGGTTCACCAGGACTACGAAGGGGCGCTGGCTGCCATCGCCCTGGAGCTGGAGAAGCGTGACCTGATGAGCAGCGTGGCCTTAATTGGCCACCGCATTGCGCACGGTGGCGACCTCTTCAGCGAGTCGACCCTGATTACGGAAGAGGTGATTGAGCAGATCCGCCAGGTCTCTCCGCTGGCGCCGCTGCATAACTACGCCAACCTGAGCGGCGTGGAAGCCGCAGAGCGTCTGTTCCCGGGCGTGCAGCAGGTCGCGGTATTTGATACCAGCTTCCACCAGACGCTGCCGCCGCAGGCGTATCTGTACGGTTTGCCGTACCGCTATTTTGAAGCGCTGGGCGTGCGCCGCTACGGCTTCCACGGCACCTCTCACCGCTATGTGACCGCGCAGGCTCATTCGCTTCTCGGGCTGTCCCCCGATGACAGCGGCCTGGTGATCGCCCATCTCGGCAACGGGGCGTCCATCTGCACGGTGCGCAACGGCCAAAGCGTGGATACTTCCATGGGGATGACCCCCCTGGAAGGACTGATGATGGGTACGCGTTGCGGCGACGTGGATTTTGGCGCGATGGCGTGGATTGCTCAGCAGACCGGTCAGTCGTTTGAGGATCTGGAGCGCGTGGTCAACAAAGAGTCCGGGTTGCTGGGGATCTCCGGCATCTCTTCTGACCTGCGGGCGCTGGAGAAAGCCTGGCATGAAGGCAACGAGCGGGCTGTGCTTGCGATCCAGACCTTCGTTCACCGCATTGCGCGACACATTGCCGGGCACGCGGCGTCGCTGCACCGCCTGGATGCGGTGATCTTTACCGGCGGCATCGGCGAAAACTCAACGCTGATTCGCGCCCTGGTGGCTGAACGCCTGAAGGTGTTTGGCGTCATCCTCGACGACGCCAAAAACTCCCTGCCGGGCAGCGCGGGTGAGCGCGTCATCAGCACCGATTCGTCCCGCGTGGTCTGCGCGGTGATCCCTACCAACGAAGAAAAAATGATCGCGCTGGACGCCCTCCGTCTTGGGAAGGTTACCCCGGCTGCGGCTTACGCCTGATAAAGCGAGAAACACATGAACGTAACAATCGATACGGGCGTCGCCCCCTACAGCGACGCATGGGCCGGGTTTCGCGGTGAAGAATGGAAAAACGCCGTCAACGTGCGCGATTTTATTCAGCATAACTACACCCCTTACGACGGCGATGAAGCTTTCCTCGCGCAGGCGACGCCAGCAACGACGGCGCTGTGGCAGAAGGTGATGGTCGGCATTCGTCAGGAGAATGCCACCCACGCCCCGGTGGACTTTGACACCAACATTGCCACCACCATTACGGCCCACGGGCCGGGCTATATCGACCAGGATCTGGAGACGATCGTCGGCCTGCAAACCGACAAGCCGCTCAAGCGCGCCCTGCATCCGTACGGCGGGATCAACATGATCCGCAGCTCGTTTGAGGCCTACGGGCGGGAGATGGATCCGCAGTTTGAATATCTCTTTACCGAGCTGCGCAAAACCCACAACCAGGGGGTGTTTGACGTCTATTCGCCGGAGATGATGCGCTGCCGCAAATCCGGCGTGCTGACCGGTTTGCCGGACGGCTACGGGCGCGGGCGCATCATCGGCGATTACCGCCGCGTGGCGCTCTACGGCATCCGCTATCTGGTACGCGAGCGTGAACTTCAGTTCGCCGATCTGCAGGGCAGGCTGGAGCGCGGCGAAGATCTGGAGGCGACGATCCGCCTGCGTGAAGAGCTGGCGGAGCACAAGCGCGCGCTGCTGCAGATCCAGCAGATGGCGGCGAACTATGGCTTTGATATCTCACGCCCGGCGATGAACGCCCAGGAAGCGGTGCAGTGGCTCTATTTTGCCTACCTGGCAGCGGTGAAATCCCAGAACGGCGGAGCCATGTCGCTGGGGCGCACGGCCTCGTTCCTCGATATCTACATCGAACGCGACATGCAGGCGGGACGCCTGAATGAGGTGCAGGCGCAGGAGCTGATCGACCACTTCATTATGAAGATCCGCATGGTGCGTTTCCTGCGCACGCCGGAATTCGACACGCTCTTCTCCGGCGATCCGATCTGGGCCACGGAAGTGATCGGCGGCATGGGGCTGGACGGCCGCACGCTGGTGACCAAAAACAGCTTCCGCTATCTGCACACGCTGCACACCATGGGACCCGCGCCGGAGCCGAACCTGACGATCCTCTGGTCAGAACAGCTGCCGATCGCGTTCAAGAAATATGCCGCGCAGGTGTCGATTGTCACTTCGTCGCTTCAGTATGAAAACGACGACCTGATGCGTGCCGACTTCAACAGCGACGACTACGCGATTGCCTGCTGCGTCAGCCCGATGGTGATCGGTAAGCAGATGCAGTTCTTTGGCGCGCGCGCCAACCTCGCCAAAACGCTGCTGTATGCGATCAACGGTGGGGTGGACGAGAAGCTGAAGATCCAGGTCGGCCCGAAAACCGAGCCGCTGCTGGACGACGTGCTGGATTACGACACCGTGATGGCGAGCCTCGATCACTTTATGGACTGGCTGGCGGTGCAGTACATCAGCGCGCTGAATCTCATTCACTACATGCATGATAAGTACAGCTACGAAGCCTCGTTGATGGCGCTACACGACCGGGACGTTTACCGCACCATGGCCTGCGGCATTGCCGGGCTATCGGTAGCGGCGGACTCCCTGTCCGCCATTAAATACGCCACGGTGAAGCCGGTGCGCGACCATACCGGTCTGGCGGTCGATTTCGTGATAGAAGGGGACTATCCGCAGTACGGCAACAACGACGATCGCGTGGACAGCATCGCCTGCGATCTGGTGGAGCGCTTTATGAAGAAAGTTCAGTCGCTGCCAACCTATCGCAACGCGGTACCGACCCAGTCGATCCTGACCATCACCTCCAACGTGGTTTACGGGCAGAAGACCGGGAACACGCCGGACGGACGCCGCGGCGGCACGCCGTTTGCTCCAGGCGCGAACCCAATGCACGGCCGCGACAGAAAAGGGGCGGTGGCCTCGTTAACGTCGGTCGCCAAGCTGCCGTTCACCTATGCCAAAGATGGCATCTCCTACACCTTCTCCATCGTGCCGCAGGCGCTGGGCAAAGATGAGCTGGTGCGTAAAACCAATCTGGTAGGGCTGCTGGACGGGTACTTCCATCACGAAGCGTCTATTGAAGGCGGGCAGCACCTGAACGTTAACGTGATGAACCGGGAGATGCTCCTCGATGCCATTGCGCATCCCGAGAACTACCCGAACCTGACCATCCGCGTCTCGGGCTATGCGGTGCGGTTTAATGCCCTGACGCGCGAGCAGCAGCAGGATGTGATTTCGCGAACGTTTACCCAATCTATCTAAATGTGAGTTCTCATGCCCCCTCAACGCAGGGGGCTTTTTTTTGCCCGCTAAACATACAAAATTGTTTATATAATTACTCACACATATTCATCCGCTCTTGAAAAACAATACGCCTGCTTTCCCCTATAACAGAATGTAAGGACAGTAAGATGATGAAAATGACCCGTATTGCGTTGGCCGCCGCCACGCTGGCCGTGTGCAGTTTTACGGCACAGGCCGCTAACGTTGAGGCTGCTCCGTCTCCATCGCAGGACCCGCTGGTTCAGCACCTGAAGCTCAGCAACGAGCAGGTTAAGAAGATTGACGATCTGCATAAGCAGCTGGAACAAAATGTCAGCAAGATCCCAATGACGGGCGTGAAGGACGGTGCGCTGATCGACATGTTCCAGGCGGGTAAATGGGACGAAAGCACGGTGAAAAGCCAGCTTAGTGCATTCAGCAAAATTGAAGAGCAGACCCGCTATTACCGCGTGAAATATTACTTCGACGTCAGCCAGGTGTTAACACCTGAACAGCGCAAACAGATTAGAACGGATATGGCTAACGCGCTGGCTGAGTAATCCTGAAATCATTCATTAGAAATGAGACCTCACAGAATCGCTTTAAATAGATTCTGTGAGGAATGATCCTGACTTTCATGCTGATGCCCGTTCATTCCATGCATCTGAGAATTGAATGTTCCCATCGCAATAGGTCCAGGTCGCTTTTTCGTAGCGCAATTGAATAGATTCAAGGTGGCCAGTACCAGGACAGTGACGAGTATCGTTAACAATTGGGGAGATAGAGACAACTTTCACACTGTCCAGCTCAGTTTTAAAATATTCTACCTCCCGACCTGCGTCATTAATTCGGTAATATCTAATCTCAACTTTCTTAAGGTTTTGTCCTGTCGCTACCGCCTTATAAAGATAGGGAGATGAGCTATCAATTTCCTTCTCGAAAAGAAAAGGAGCGTGTTTCCTCGTCCCGGTTAATCTTCCGGAGAGTGGATCGGTTGGAATACTCACATTATGGGTTAAACCTCTAATTTCAACACTCCCTTCACGATCCTGAACATCACATGAACCTTTAATGAGTGAGCCACCATCGTCATAGAACCAAATATGAACAGGTACGGCCATTATAAATACTCCTTCTAAATATCAATCGTGTATCCATTTACCTGCTTTAACCGCTTCGGCAAACATTCTTACCGTCAATGGCTTTGATATTTGCTTAACCGGTTCTTTAGTAAACCATTTCCTGAAAAACCAGGTTTGAGTCCAGGGGAAATAATTTTCAGTGTTAACGTCGATAAGGTACACTTTTTCAAATCTCTCAATGGCATATACAACATCATCCAGATCGGTGTAATCCTGTAGAACATCATCCATCTCAAGTGGGATTCGCTTGCCAGTAAATGTTCCTTGTTCTGGTAAAATATCTCTGAAGAATTTCAAAACATCCGTTTCACTCGTCATATTCACCAAATCCGATCTTTAGGATGAGCAATTGTATTATAGCGTGAGAGCGTTTTGTAACTTATCATTGCAACATCTGCAGTAAGTATGGTTATTCCTAATGCCGGTATCCATCTACCGATGAATGCACCTAAGTTTTTTGTATACATTGGTTTTCGGTATCTGAAGCTTGCAAGTGTAATTGTAGGTAGTCGGTGTGGTAGCTGTACATTCAGTAGATCTCGCAGGTATTTAGATGCTACAGATGTGCCTATTGTAGCCGTTTCTGGCTTTGTTCTGGTTTCAAGTATCGGTAAACCAAGAACCATAGTGGCCATCATTACGACATCCTTTAATCCGCCGAACTGTTCATCGGTGGCATCCAGAAAAATCCAAAAAAATAACTCAGATGCTGAGATGTTACATACTCCTTTATAAAAGTATGTTCCATTGAGTTCTTCAACGCTGTCCATAGTAACCGTAATCATCCGGTGGTTTGTTGAAATATCATCCTATAAAAAAGAAAAGGCGGAGAGTAGGGCTTTCATCTTTATAAATTCTGAAATATTCTCGTTTTAATGATGATATGATTTCTTGAACTGAATCACTTTTGGAAAATGTTATCTGTTTTTGATGGTTTAATAGAATTTCTTACTCTTAATGCGGAAAACTCTCATAAAAGTTGTGACTTTTTTCTCCCTCGCTCCGGTTAAGATTTTCTCACACCAATAACAAGCACCTGCTGCCATCTGAATCGCAATCGCTGGCGATCGGAACCCTATAAAAACAACTGTTTACCCTACAAAATAAGCGAGTGCCCCATGGATACGGCAACAAACAGCAGTGTCATTGTGAATGATTCCCCCGCGGCAAGGCGGGCGGGAATGAGTGAAAGCGAGTGGCGAGAGGCGATTAAATTCGATAGCACCGACACGGGTTGGGTCATCATGAGTATTGGGATGGCTATCGGCGCGGGGATTGTTTTTCTCCCCGTGCAGGTCGGATTAATGGGGCTGTGGGTATTTTTGCTCTCCTCCATTATTGGTTATCCCGCCATGTATTTATTCCAGCGGTTGTTTATTAACACGCTGGCGGAATCCCCGGAATGCAAAGACTACCCGAGCGTAATTAGCGGGTATTTGGGTAAGAACTGGGGGATTTTATTAGGTGCGCTCTATTTCGTCATGCTGGTGATCTGGATGTTTGTCTATTCCACGGCCATTACCAACGACAGCGCCTCGTATTTGCACACCTTCGGCGTGACCGACGGTTTGCTCTCGGAAAATCCGTTCTACGGTTTATTTCTGATTTGCATTCTGGTCGCGATTTCTTCACGCGGTGAGAAGCTGCTGTTTAAAGTGTCCAGCCTGATGGTACTTACCAAGCTGTTTGTCGTTGCGGCGCTGGGGCTGTCAATGATTGGCCTCTGGCATTTAGCCAACGTGGGCATGCTGCCGCCGCTGGGGCTGCTGATTAAAAACGCCATCATTACGCTGCCCTTTACCTTAACCTCCATTCTCTTTATTCAGACCCTGAGCCCGATGGTGATCTCGTACCGTTCACGTGAAAAATCGGTGGAGGTGGCGCGTCATAAGGCACTGCGGGCGATGAACATTGCCTTTGGCATCCTGTTTGTGACAGTCTTCTTCTACGCCGTCTCCTTCACTCTGGCGATGGGGCACGATGAGGCGGTCAAAGCCTACGAGCAGAATATCTCTGCCCTGGCGATTGCGGCGCAGTTCATCAGCGGCGACGGCGCGGGCTGGGTCAAAATCGTCAGCGTGATCCTCAATATCTTCGCTGTAATGACTGCGTTCTTCGGCGTTTATCTCGGCTTCCGCGAGGCTACGCAGGGTATCGTCATGAACATCCTGCGCCGCAAAATGCCGGCAGAAAGAATCAATGAAAACGCTGTCCAGCGCGGGATTATGCTGTTCGCCATTCTGCTGGCCTGGAGCGCGATAGTCCTGAACGCGCCGGTGTTGAGCTTCACCTCCATTTGCAGCCCCATCTTCGGCATGGTGGGCTGTCTGATCCCGGCATGGCTGGTCTACAAGGTACCGGCGCTGCATAAATATAAAGGCGTATCGCTGGTGATAATCATCATCACCGGACTGCTGCTTTGTGTTTCTCCTTTCCTCGCATTCTCCTGAGGGTCATTAAGGTCGTAACGATGTCTGAGCAAACTCATCCTTTATGGAATCAATTTATTCGCGCGGTGCAGGAAGAAGTGAAGCCTGCCCTTGGGTGTACCGAACCCGTCTCTCTGGCACTGGCCTGTGCGATTGCCGCAGACTTTCTGCCGGGGGAGGTCACACGGATTGAGGCGTGGGTCTCGCCGAACCTGATGAAAAACGGACTGGGCGTGACGGTGCCGGGTACCGGCATGGTCGGGTTACCGATTGCGGCGGCGCTGGGCGCGATTGGCGGTAACGCGCACGCCGGACTGGAGGTGTTGAAAGATGCCACAGCCGATGCACTGGTCCGCGCCAAAGCCCTGCTTGAGGCTGGGAAAGTGCAGGTAAAACTGCAGCAGCCCTGTGATGAGATCCTCTATTCCCGGGCCTGCGTTTATGCCGGGGATATCTCGGCGATGGTGACCATCGCGGGCGGGCATACCCGGGTGGTGGAAGTGGTTTGCCAGGGGGAAACGCGCTTTACGCTGGATAAGCCAGTAGCCGAGACAGATGGCGATCCGCTGGCGGTACTGTCGCACGCTACGCTGTCGCAGATCCTGGAGTTTGTCGAGCAGGTGCCGTTTGAAGCCATCCGCTTCATCCTGGAAGCAGGACAACTGAACGATGCGCTCTCTCGCGAAGGGCTCAGCGGGAAGTGGGGGCTGCATATTGGCGCAACGCTTGATAAGCAGCGCTCGCGCGGATGGCTGGCGCAGGATCTGGGTTCAGACATTGTTATTCGCACCAGTGCCGCCTCGGATGCCAGGATGGGCGGCGCGACGCTGCCAGCGATGAGCAATTCGGGCTCCGGTAATCAGGGGATCACCGCCACCATGCCCGTCGTTGTTGTGGCTGAGCATCTTCAGGCCGGTGACGAACGGCTGGCGCGGGCGCTGATGCTGTCGCATCTGTCGGCGATCTATATCCATTATCAGCTTCCACGCCTGTCCGCACTGTGTGCGGCGACAACGGCGGCGATGGGCGCTGCGGCGGGAATGGCGTGGCTGATGGGTGGCCGTTACCAGACCATCGCGATGGCGATCGGCAGTATGATCGGCGACGTCAGCGGGATGATTTGCGACGGCGCGTCAAACAGCTGCGCCATGAAGGTCTCTACCAGCGTCAGTAGCGCCTGGAAAGCGGTGATGATGGCGCTGGATGAGTCGGGCGTGACGGGCAACGAGGGGATTGTCGCGCACGATGTGGAGCAGTCGATCGCGAACCTGTGCGCGCTGGCGTGCCGCTCGATGCAGGCAACGGACCGGCAGATTATTGAGATTATGGCGAGTAAGGTGTCGTGATTTAATCCCACCCGTTATCCCTCACCCTAACCCTCTCCCCGGGGGGAGAGGGAACCGATCGAGCGAGGGAGCGTGTTTATCTTAAACCGGCAAATCAATCAGCAGCGCGCGCAGTGGCGTATCCGCCACCAGGGTGATATTCGCTTCATCACGAATAAACGCCCCGTCGCCGCAGGTGAGGGCTTCTTTCTCTTCCGTGTGCGTCACCGCATGCACCGTACCGTGAATGGACTGCAGATAGGCGCGCGGACCATGAAGCTGGAAGCTTGCCTGTTCACCTTTTTTCAGCTCGATATGATGCAGCCACACCTGCTGACGCAGCTGCAGGCTCCCTTTGCTGCCATCCGGCGATGCAATCAGCTGCTGCTTATCGCCCGTTAAATCTAACTTCTGTACCAGCGGATTTTCCCGCTCAGGGCAGGCGTCGAGCCACAGCTGCATGCGCGTCAGCGTTTTGTCTTTGCTGAGGTTATGCTCGCTGTAGCTGATGCCCGGCTGCGTGGAAATTAACAACGCTTCGCCAGCCTTTGCCTGGACATGATTGCCCTCGCTATCGCGGTATTCTGCCTCGCCTTCCAGGATCAGGTTCAGGATATCGACTTTCGGGTACGTACGCGGCTGGAAGGAGGCACCCGGGGCGAGCACTTCCTGGTTCAACACGCGCAGTGAAGCGTAACCGAGGAGTTTAGGGTCAAAGTAGTGTCCAAAGGAAAAGGTGTAGCGGGCCTGCAGCCAACCGAAATCGGCTTGTCCGCACTGTTTAGCTGTTCTTGTCGTAATCATAAACTTGACCTCTCTTTACACTAAAACAATGGTAAAGGTATGGACGCTTCATTGTTAGTCAGATATTCTGCCTGGTATGTTCAAATTTCCTGAATGAGAACGAGATGGCTAAAGAGAGAGCATTGACGCTTGAGGCGCTTCGCGTCATGGACGCGATTGACCGGCGCGGCAGTTTTGCGGCGGCGGCCGATGAACTGGGGCGCGTTCCGTCTGCGCTGAGCTACACCATGCAGAAGCTGGAAGAAGAGCTGGACGTGGTGCTTTTTGACCGCTCCGGTCATCGAACAAAATTCACCAACGTGGGCCGAATGCTGCTGGAGCGCGGCCGCGTGCTGCTGGAAGCGGCGGATAAGCTGACGACAGACGCCGAAGCGCTCGCGCGCGGCTGGGAAACGCATCTGACGTTAGTTACCGAAGCGCTGGTCCCGACCGAAGCGCTGTTCCCGCTGGTGGATCGCCTGGCGGCGAAGGCCAATACGCAGTTGTCCATCATCACCGAGGTGCTGGCAGGGGCGTGGGAACGTCTGGAGACGGGCAGGGCAGATATCGTTATTGCGCCGGACATGCACTTCCGCTCATCGTCAGAAATCAACTCGCGCAAGCTCTACAGCGTCATGAACGTCTACGTTGCCGCCCCCAACCACCCGATTCACCAGGAGCCGGAGCCGCTCTCTGAAGTCACACGCGTGAAGTATCGCGGCGTGGCGGTCGCGGATACCGCGCGTGAGCGTCCGGTGCTGACGGTGCAGCTGCTGGATAAACAGCCTCGTCTGACGGTGACCTCACTGGAAGACAAACGGCAGGCGCTGCTGGCCGGTCTGGGCGTGGCGACGATGCCGTACCCGTTTGTGGAAAAAGATATTGCGGAAGGGCGACTGCGGGTCGTGAGTCCGGAGTACACCAGCGAAGTGGATATCATTATGGCATGGCGTCGCGACAGCATGGGCGAAGCCAAATCGTGGTGCCTGCGTGAAATTCCAAAGCTGTTTGCGCACCACAACAAATAAGCATGTAGGCCCGGTAAGCGAAGCGCCACCGGGCTTTTTTTTATGCGCCGATCTTAGGATCCGGACCAAAGCGGTTTTCGCCCGGCGTCCCACTCTGACAGTTGAAGATCAAAATCACAATCCAGCCCACGATCGGAATCAGCAGCAGCAGTAACCACCACGCCGAACGATCGGTATCGTGCAGTCGACGGAACAGTACCGCCCATGATGGCAGCAGGACTAACAGGCCATAGATGGTGGTCAGTACGCCTTCACCGCCAGCCCGCTCCCAGCCGAGAATTTTATCCACGATGCCCAGCACCATAATCAGGACGAAGTTCACCAGAACAAACATCCAGTACTCTTTGCGGCGGGCGCGGCCACCAAATCCAATGTAGTTGCGCAGTACTTTTAAATACCAGTCCATTTTCCTTGCCTCAATAATCGGTCAATCACTTGTTTTCTAAGCAATCAAAGTAAGGATAGATGGAGATTGTGAATTAAAAAAGGGCATCTGGTGATGCCCTTACTATTTATCCAAAACGCACGTCGCGCCCGTGCGGTTCATCCAGGTCTTGCCAAGGGCCGATGGAGATAATACCCGTCGGGTTGATGGTCTTGTGGCTGCGGAAATAGTGGGTGCGAATATGGTCGAAGTCGACCGTCTCCGCGATACCCGGCATCTGGTAGATGTCGCGCAGGAAACCATACAGGTTCAGGTAGTCGCTGATGCGGTGTTTATCGCACTTAAAGTGGGTGACATAGACCGGATCAAAGCGAACCAGCGTGGTCCACAGGCGAATGTCCGCTTCCGTCAGGCGATCGCCCGTCAGGTAGCGATGCTGGCCCAGAATCTGTTCCAGGCGTTCCAGTGATTCAAACACCTTCCCGACCGCTTCGTCATACGCTTCCTGGCTGGTGGCAAAACCGGCCTTATAGACACCGTTGTTGACGTTGTCGTAAATCCAGCTGTTCAGCTCATCAATCTTATCGCGCAGTTCAACCGGGTAGTAATCCCCGGCACGGGCGCCGTGGGCATCAAATGCGGTATTGAACATGCGGATGATTTCCGCAGACTCATTGCTGACAATCGTCTGGTTTTTCTTGTCCCACAGCACCGGCACGGTCACGCGACCGGTGTAATGCGGATCGGCGCGCAGATAGAGCTGGTACAGGAAATCGTGGTGATAGAGTTCGTCGCCGGTTGCCGCAGGGAAATCACTGTCAAACGTCCAGCCGTTTTCCAGCATCAGCGGGTTAACGACGGAAACCGGAATGAAGGATTCGAGACCTTTCAGCTTGCGCACGATCAGCGTGCGGTGGGCCCACGGGCAGGCGAGGGAAACATAAAGATGATAACGATCTTTCTCAGCCGCGAAGCCGCCTTCGCCGCTTGGGCCCGGCGCACCGTCGGCGGTCAGCCAGTTACGGAAGGCCGAAACAGAGCGCTTAAAGCGACCTCCGGTGGATTTGGTGTCATACCAGACATCCTGCCAGACGCCGTCTACGAGTTGTCCCATTTTTTCTCCTCCGTCAGATAGCAAAAGCGAGGAGATGTCTCCTCGCTTTGTGTTTATTCAGTATAGCGTGCTTACCATTTCTTATTCAGAAGACGGTCGATGCTGTATGCGCCCGGGCCAGTAACGGCCAGCAGCAGGAAGCCACCCGCGATGGTCAGGTTTTTCATGAACATCAGAGAGTTCACGCCTTCCGCAAAGTTGCTGTGGAAGATGAACGCTGTCAGCACGGTGAAGCCTGCAGTAAACAGCGCGGTGGTGCGGGTCAGGAAGCCGAACAGGACTGCCAGGCCGCCGCCGAACTCAAGAAGAATGGTCAGTGGCAACAGGAACCCCGGAACGCCCATGGCTTCCATATACTGCTGGGTACCTGCATAACCGGTGATTTTTCCCCAACCTGCCACGATGAACAGAATTGGCATCAGAATACGCGCTACCAGTACACCAACATCTTCTAATTTTTTCATTTTACTCTCCAGGAAACCACATCAGCGGCTGAACATTATTTGTCTGCAATTCCGGGTAGATACCGCGTCGTTGCTGTCGATGGAGAGCATCATAAACGTGACGGTGGGCGATTGTTAGCAAGGAAAACTGTCAATCTTCTTCAAAGATATTGAGTAAGGGAGGCGGAGAGGATTTTGCCGGGAGGCGCTGCGCTTACCCGGCCTACGCGTGCAAGTAGGCCGGGTAAGGCGTAGCCGCCACCCGGCGAGAAGGCTACCGCAACTGCTGCTGACGAATCGTGGCTTTCACCAGACGCCAGGCGCTCCAGGCACCAAATCCACGTCGCGCCCAGCGGATCAGCATATTTGGATGACGAACCGTCCAGATAGCCATCACGCTGCTGCCGACCAGCGCCCATGAACGCAGGCTCAGGAAGGTGTTCCAGCCCCGGTCAAACCGTCGCGTCGCGTCAATCCAGTCGCGGCGGCTCGCCGACAGATCCAGCCGTTGCTGCTGGATCTGGCTTAGCAGGTACGCTTTTCGCTTTTGACGTTCGGCTTTACCGCTCACGGCTTGTCATCCTCCAGCAGGGCGCGATCGTTAGCCAGCTCCTGACGCGTATGACGCAGGAACGTGGATTTACGCGCTTTACGCAGCGTCCAGATACCGCCTATCAACGCGGCGACCAGCAGAACGACAGTGGTGGCAATCATCGCGTTAAGACGATACTGCGGGTCAATGGCCCAGATGATTAACACCATCAGGCTCATCAGACCAAACGCGGCGAAGAGCATGGTAAGTCCGAGCATCAGCAGCATCTGGAAGAGGTTGGCTTTCTCCTCTTCCAGCTCCACCACTGCCAGTCGGACGCGCGTTTCGGCAATCCCGACCAGCGTCGTTAAAATACGCTGGCCGATGCCGAGGACGTTGTTAGCAGGCCCTTGTGCGTGACGAGGATCTTCCATATCAACGACGCGTCAGCAGGACACCCAGTACCACACCGACTGCGGCACCAATCCCTACGCCCGTCCATGGATTATCACGCACGTATTCGTCCGCACGCGCGGCCGCTTCGCGGGTCTGTTTTGCCAGTGCATCACCGGTTTCACCCAGGCGATAGCGGCTCTCCTTGAGCGCCTGCTCCGCTTTGCTGCGCAGCTTGCTGACCTCTTCTTTTGACTTGTCAGCAGAGGAGTTCAGCACCTCTTCAAGGGTATCGGCCAGGGATTTCAGTTCAGCGCGCAGATGTTCAGACGTCGTATCTTTTGACATGATTCTCTCCTGTTGAGATTTCCGTTAACTCAATAATCGCGAGCTTCCAGCGCTTTCAGGTCGTCCTGCGCTTCTTTCAACTTCTTCTCGCGCTTAGCAATTTTTTCCGCATCCCCTTTCTCTTTCGCTTCCTGCAGGTCGCGACGGCGCTCGGCTATCTCGTCCTTCTGTTCAGCGATTTTCTTCTGGTGGTCGGCACGAAGCTTGCTGTCTGAACAGTTCGCTTTCACTTCGCTCAGCGCTTTTTTGAGACCATCAACACGGTGCTGATTGTTATGCTTTTCGGCATAACCGATCTCACGCTGAATATCCTGTTCTTTCTCCTGACAGAGAGAATTGGCGAAGGATGCTGTGCTTAAAGAAAAAAGGGCCAGAGCCAGAGTCATGCGGAATTTCATTATCGAAACCTTCCATTGTGTTGCGGCGTAAGCCGCTATCCAAAGTTATGCGGAGTACAGTCGAGGGGTGCTCCGCGTACTTAAGCATAGTAAGTAAACGGGGGATTCACCAAAGTGAGTGAAAAGATTCGGAATCCTGGTAATTATCCAAATCGATGCGACGTATCGCGAATCAGCGACAGCCAGGCTGCAGGCTGGCTGTCATCTTCCTGCTGAGCAATGATATACCCCTGCGGCAGCGTACGGTCGAGAACCACTTTTGCGGCGGCACTTTGCGCACGGGAATCAAACTTGATCAGTAAAACATCGTCCTGAGGGGTGATGCTCTTAAAACGTATCCCGTTCGCATCCAGATGATGCCAGACAGAAAAACCGTCAGGCACGCTGGCACCCTGGTTCACCGGGCGAATGGCCAGCGTGGATTCCTGGTGCGAAAGCGCGCTCCATACCAGCAGCATGGCGCTAAGCACCACCAGCGTCATCACGGCACAGGCAAAACGGCGCAGGGCGAGCGGTGAGATAGCCATCGTTAGCCTCTGGCTCCGTATTTCTTTTTCCACAGCACGACCAGAGAGCCGATCAGGCCGAAGACCAGCAGCACAACGGGCAGCAGCATCAGGCAGGACATCAGCTGGTCTTCATATTTCATAAAGACCGGCGTTTTACCCAGGGCATAGCCGAGCGTTGTCAGAATAAGCACCCATAACAGACCGCTCATCCAGTTAAAGAACTGGAAGCGCGCGCTGCTCAGCCCCGACAGACCGGCAATGGTCGGCAACAGGGTACGTACAAACGCGATAAAGCGGCCAATCAGCAGCGCGGAAAGCCCGTGCTTATGGAAAAGGTGGTGCGCCCGCTGATGATAATGTGCAGGCAGGTGCGAGAGCCAGTTCTGGACGATCCGGGTATTGCCCAGCCATCTTCCCTGGATGTAACTCACCCAGCAGCCGAGGCTGGCCGCGACGGTCAGTAATAAAATGGTGTGCGGAAACGCCATCGCCCCTTTGGCACACAGCACGCCGACGAGCACCAGCAAACTGTCACCGGGCAGGAAGGCTGCAGGCAGCAAACCGTTCTCAAGGAACAGGATCATAAACAAGACGAAATAGAGCATGCCAATCATGGAAGGGTTGGCCAGCGTTTCAAAGTCCTGCGCCCAGAGGGCATGCAGTAGTTGGGTCAAAAGTTCCATTCAGTGTTCCTGGAAATCGGTTAACGTCACGCCTGTTATCCGGGGCAAACAGCACGGCGACATTGTTGTGATTTCATTATGGTCGCTCGCGGACACATTGCGGTGTGGCCAACACGGTTCCCTGTTAATTGGCTGGTTAGCAAGCACTAACTTACAAAATAACGAAGTGAATCCAATTGTAACAAAGCCCAACGTTCTGCGTCACAGAATTTGCAGGCGTGAGTTGATTTTGGCGTAAGCCCAGGAAGTGAGCGAGGGGATTTACAAAGGCTGACACTATATATGTTTTGCTTACCCACTGAAGCCAGAAGGCGCAGCGAGGCGCCTGCCAGCGGGAAGGTCATCTATTTTGCGGCACTGGGGGCCGTATCGAGATGAACAACGGGATTATCGGCGAAAAGATAGCGGTCAGCGTTAAATTCGAAGTCATCGCTGGTTTCATTGAACAGCATCTGCTTGGTGTTCTCCAGGTGCTGCCACATCGCCAGTTTAGCGGCATGCGGATCTTTACGAATCAGCGCCTTAAGGATTTGGTCGTGATCGTCACACCAGTTGTCGACGGTACGGGAATCGATATGGTCGTGCAGTTTTTTCCAGTACGGGTTGTGAACGCGCTGAGTCCACATTTTCTCAACGATTGCCGCCAGCGCCGTATTCTGGGTTGCCAGGGCGACCTGGACGTGGAACTGCAGATCCCACTCTGAATCGCGGAAACATTTTTCCTTACGGGCATTCTCCTGGATTTCCATCAGCTTCATGATGTCCTGCTTGGTCACCTGCGTCGCCGCAAATTCGGCAATGTTGCTTTCAATCAACTGGCGAGCCTGGAGCAGCTCAAACGGACCATAGCTGGCAAATTCCAGACTTTCGTCCGCGACAGGCGAGTGTTTCGGCAGATTGGAAATGACGTGAATGCCGGAGCCTTTGCGTACCTCAACGTAGCCTTCCACTTCCAGCATGATGATCGCTTCGCGCACCACGGTGCGGCTGACGCTTTTTTCATCCGCGATGAAGCGCTCGGCGGGCAGTTTATCACCGACAAGATAGACCCCTTGCTCGATGCGATCTTTCAGCTCCGCAGCAAGTTGTTGATATAAACGACGTGGTTCGGTGATTTCCATATGCGCTCCAGACAGGGTACGGCAGATGATTTGTTATACCACTTTTGCGTGCCACTCTCCAGATTTGCCATTAAAAAAGCCGCTACTGAGCGGCCTTTAAATGCCCGGTGGCGCTTCGCTTGCACGGGCCTGCGGGTTTTGTAGGCCGGGTAAGCGTAGCGCCACCCGGCGGGAAAATGGTTGCTAACTCTGCGTCGCCGGTTTCCCGAGCGACTCTTTCGCCAGCTCCTCTGCCGATTTGCTCTTGAGCACCGTCCAGATCACCACCGCGCCCAGCAGGTCGAAGATAGCCAGCACGGCGAACAGCGGGCTGAAGCCGATGGTATCTGCCAGCGCGCCGACGACCAGCGCAAACATCGTACTCGCGGTCCAGGCGGCCATCCCGGTCAGGCCGTTGGCGGTGGCCACTTCGTTACGACCAAAGACGTCAGACGAGAGCGTAATCAGCGCGCCGGACAGGGACTGGTGCGCAAAGCCACCGATGCACAGCAGGGCAATCGCGACGTATGGGCTGGTGAACAGGCCGATCATGCCCGGGCCAATCATCAGCAGGGCGCCCATGGTGACTACCATCTTACGGGAAACAATCAGGTTCACCCCAAACCAGCGCTGGAACAGCGGTGGCAGGTAGCCGCCCACGATACAGCCCAGGTCAGCGAACAGCATGGGCATCCAGGCGAACATCGCGATCTCTTTCAGGTTAAAGCCGTAGACTTTAAACATGAACAGCGGGATCCACGCGTTAAAGGTCCCCCAGGCCGGTTCTGCCAGGAAGCGCGGCAGGGCGATACCCCAGAACTGACGGGTGCCCAGGATCTGCCAGACGGTCATTTTCTTGCCGTTGTTGGTCTGATGCTGTGCTTCCTGACCACCAATGATGTACTCGCGTTCTTCTTCGGAAAGTTTTTTCTGATCGCGTGGGTGCTTATAGAAAACCAGCCACGCGATTGCCCAGGCGAAGCTCAGCACGCCGGAGATGATGAAGGCCATCTGCCAGCTGTGCATCACGATAGCCCACACCACCAGCGGTGGCGCAATCATTGCCCCGATGGACGAGCCCACGTTGAAGTAGCCAACAGCGATAGAGCGCTCTTTTGCCGGGAACCACTCGGAGCTGGCTTTCAGGCCCGCCGGGATCATCGCAGCTTCTGCCGCACCGACCGCACCGCGCGCCAGCGCCAGGCCGCCCCAGCTTCCCGCCAGCGCGGTGGCTCCGCAGAACACCGCCCAGGCGATGGCGAAGAAGGCATAACCGATTTTGGTACCGAGGATATCCAGCACATAGCCTGCAACAGGCTGCATGATGGTATACGCCGCGGAATAGGCGGCAATGATGTAGGAGTATTGCTGTGTGGAGATATGCAGCTCTTCCATTAACGTCGGCGCTGCGGCTGCCACGGTGTTACGTGTCAGGTAGCCCAGCACGGTGCCTAACGTCACCAGTGCGATCATATACCAACGTAACCCTTTAATTTTACGCATCTAAAACCTCATCGTTATGTTATGTCCGCGCCAGAGCACGGCAACTTCTCAACCGTTTCCGGGAGCAGTTGTGTAACGGGAGGGGCGTAGCCGGAAGCATGTCCCGGAACGGCCCGAACCTTGCCATAAGTAAGCGTGCATAAGTCGGTATCCGTACCGTTAAACCCGATGCCTCTCACACCGGTAATGCATTCCGTCGGCTTAGCGTTTGCGACGGCGAAAAGATAACTTGTCATACAACTTTAAAAGGTGAGTGACATCACAAATGTATGATTCTTTGTAGGGACATTTATCGCTGCGCGCAAAGTCAGTAATGGCGCGGCCTGTAGAAGGGTTTACGCCTTAGAGGGTAATTTATTTGTTAGCGTTTATTGATCTCACTCACGAAAAAAGCTTCGGTGGCTGGAAATTGGTGTGATAACTTTGCAGCATATTAACATACGCTTTCTGACGCTCCCGTAATGAGGAAGACGATAATGACGCCGTTTATGACCGACGATTTTTTGTTAGATACCGAATTTGCTCGCCGCCTGTACCACGACTACGCAAAAGACCAGCCAATTTTCGACTACCACTGCCATCTGCCGCCGCAGCAGGTTGCCGAAAATTATCGTTTCAAAAACCTGTATGATATCTGGCTGAAGGGTGACCACTACAAATGGCGCGCCATGCGCACCAACGGTGTGGCGGAACGCCTGTGTACCGGTGACGCCACCGACCGCGAGAAGTTTGATGCCTGGGCGGCGACCGTCCCGCACACCATCGGTAACCCGCTATACCACTGGACGCACCTTGAGCTGCGTCGCCCGTTTGGCATCACCGGCAAACTGCTCTCCCCAACGACCGCCGATGAAATCTGGGAGCGGTGCAATGCGCTGCTGGCTGAGGAGAACTTCTCCGCGCGCGGCATCATGAAGCAGATGAACGTGAAGATGGTGGGCACCACCGACGATCCAATTGACTCCCTGGAGCATCATGCCGTTGTCGCCAAAGACACCTCGTTTGATATCAAAGTGCTGCCAAGCTGGCGCCCGGACAAAGCCTTCAACATTGAGCAGGCCACGTTTAACGACTACATGGCGAAGCTGGCGGAAGTGTCCGATACCGACATCCGTCGTTTCGCCGATCTGCAAGCCGCGCTGACCAAACGTCTGGATCACTTCGCGGCGCACGGCTGTAAAGTCTCTGACCACGCGCTGGACGTCGTGCTGTTCGCGGAATCAAACGAGGCCGAGCTGGACAGCATTCTGGCGCGTCGCCTGTCCGGTGAATCGCTTAGCGAGCACGAAGTGGCGCAGTTCAAAACGGCGGTGCTGGTGTTCCTCGGCGCGGAATACGCGCGTCGCGGCTGGGTACAGCAGTACCACATCGGTGCGCTGCGCAATAACAATCAGCGCCAGTTTAAGCTGCTGGGCGCGGACGTGGGCTTTGACTCCATCAACGACCGTCCGCTGGCGGAAGAGCTGTCAAAACTGCTGAGCAAACAGAACGAACAAAACCTGCTGCCGAAAACCATTCTCTACTGCCTGAACCCGCGCGATAACGAAGTGCTGGGCACCATGGTGGGCAACTTCCAGGGCGAAGGGATGCCGGGCAAGATGCAGTTCGGCTCCGGCTGGTGGTTCAACGATCAGAAAGACGGCATGGAGCGTCAGATGACGCAGCTGGCGCAGCTTGGTCTGTTGAGCCGCTTTGTCGGCATGCTGACCGACAGCCGCAGCTTCCTGTCCTATACCCGTCATGAATATTTCCGCCGCATTCTGTGCCAGATGATTGGCCGCTGGGTGCACGCAGGCGAAGCGCCGGCGGATATCCAGCTGCTGGGCGACATGGTGAGAAACATCTGCTTTAACAATGCGCGTGACTACTTCGGCATTGAACTGAACTAAGGCCGTTTGAGGTTGATATGCAATACATCAAAATCCATTCGCTGGATAACGTGGCCGTCGCGCTGACGGATCTCGCTGAAGGCGACGTGGTGACCGTTGATAACCAGAGCGTCACCCTGCGTCAGGCGATTGCTCGCGGACACAAGTTTGCCGTGAAGCCTCTCGCGAAAGGGGACAACGTCATTAAGTACGGTCTTCCGATTGGGCATGCGCTGGCGGATATCGTGCCGGGTGAACATCTTCATTCCCATAATACCCGCACCAATCTGAGCGATCTGGACGAGTACAGCTATCAACCTGATTTACCTGGGGAACACGAGCAGGCGGCGGATCGTGACGTGCAGATCTACCGCCGCGCCAGCGGCGACGTGGGGATCCGCAACGAGCTGTGGATCCTTCCGACCGTCGGCTGTGTGAACGGGATTGCGCGTCAGATCCAGACGCGCTTCCTGAAAGAGACCAACAATGCCGAAGGCACCGACGGCGTGCATCTGTTCAGCCACACCTACGGCTGCTCCCAGTTGGGGGATGACCACATTAACACCCGCACCATGCTGCAAAACATGGTGCGTCACCCGAACGCGGGCGCGGTGCTGGTGATTGGCCTGGGCTGCGAGAACAACCAGGTTGATGCCTTCCGCGACACGCTGGGCGAGTTTGACCCTGAGCGTGTGCATTTTATGGTGTGTCAGCACCAGGATGACGAAGTGGAGGCGGGCGTTGAACAGCTTCACCAGCTGTATAACGTGATGCGCCACGACAAGCGCGAGCCGGGCAAGCTGAGCGAGCTGAAGTTTGGGCTGGAGTGCGGTGGGTCTGACGGCCTTTCCGGTATCACCGCCAACCCGATGCTGGGTCGCTTCTCGGACTATGTGATCGCTAACGGCGGCACGACGGTGTTGACCGAGGTGCCGGAGATGTTCGGCGCGGAACGTATTCTGATGAGCCACTGCCGCGACGAGGAGACGTTTGAAAAAACCGTCACCATGGTGAACGACTTCAAACAGTACTTCATTGCCCACAATCAGCCCATTTATGAGAACCCGTCTCCGGGTAACAAAGCGGGTGGGATCACCACGCTGGAAGAGAAATCTCTCGGCTGCACCCAGAAAGCGGGTGCGAGCCAGGTGGTTGACGTTCTGCGTTACGGCGAGCGCCTGAAAACGCACGGTCTGAACCTGCTGAGCGCGCCGGGTAACGATGCTGTCGCCACCAGCGCGCTGGCGGGAGCTGGCTGCCATATGGTGCTGTTCAGCACCGGTCGCGGCACGCCGTACGGCGGTTTTGTGCCGACGGTGAAAATCGCCACCAACAGCGAGCTGGCGGCGAAGAAAAAACACTGGATTGACTTTGATGCCGGGCAGCTTATCCACGGCAAGGCGATGCCGCAGCTGCTGACGGAATTCGTGGACGCGATTGTGGAATTTGCCAACGGCAGGCAGACCTGCAACGAGAAGAACGATTTCCGCGAGCTGGCGATCTTTAAGAGTGGTGTGACGCTTTAAGTACTTTGTCGGGTGGCGCTAGCGCTTACCCGACCTACTGAACCCTGTAGGCCCGGTAAGGCGTAGCCGCCACCGGGCTTTTCTTTTTAACTGCGCAGGGCGTTCTTCGCTAAACGCGCGTCTTCCGCCTGGCACACGGCGGCGGTAAACATCACGTCGGTGGAGGAGTTGATCGCGGTTTCGCAGGAATCCTGCAGCACGCCGATGATAAAGCCTACCGCAACCACCTGCATGGCGATCTCGTTCGGGATGCCGAACATATTACATGCCAGCGGGATCAGCAGCAGGGAACCGCCCGCCACGCCGGATGCGCCGCAGGCACACAGCGAGGCTACCACGCTCAGCAGCAGCGCGGTTGGCAGATCCACCGGAATACCCAGCGTATGCACCGCGGCCAGCGTCAGCACCGTGATGGTGATGGCCGCTCCCGCCATATTGACGGTCGCACCCAGCGGAATGGATACGGAGTAGGTATCGCGGTCCAGATTCAGCTTCTCACACAGGGACATGTTGACCGGAATGTTTGCCGCCGAGCTGCGGGTGAAGAAGGCGGTCACGCCGCTTTCGCGCAGGCACATCAGCACCAGCGGGTACGGGTTACGACGGGTCTGCAGAAACACCAGCAACGGATTAATCACCAGTGCCACGACGGCCATACAGCCAATCAGCACCAGCAGCAGCTGCGCATAGCCCCACAGCGCGCCGAAACCGGTGGTAGCCAGCGTGGATGCCACGAGGCCAAAAATACCAATCGGCGCAAAGCGGATGACAACCGTCACGATAAAGGTTACGGCGTGAGAAAGATCGTTAACCAGGTTTTTGGTCGTGTCGTTGCTGTGGCGCAGAGCGAAGCCCAGACCGACGGCCCATACCAGAATCCCGATGTAGTTCGCGTTAATCAGCGCATGGATCGGGTTGGCGACAATGCTCATCAGCAGGCCGTGCATCACCTCAACAATACCCGCGGGCGGCGTAATGTCGGTCGCGCCGGTGGTCAGTTGCAGCGTGGACGGGAAGATAAAGCTCACGACAACCGCCGTCAGCGCAGCCGAGAACGTCCCCAGCAGATACATCCACAGAATCGGGCGAATATTGGTTTTCTGCCCCTGCTGGTGGTTGGCGATTGAGGCCATCACCAGCGTCAAAACCAGAACCGGCGCGACCGCTTTCAGTGCGCCGACGAACAGTGTGCCGAGCAGGCCAGTGGCCTCGGCGGCAGGTTTTGAGATCAGTGCCAGCGCGACGCCGAGCACCAGTCCAACCAGTATTTGCTTAACAAGGCTGCCGCGCGACAGGCGCGCAAGCAGGCCCGATGAGGTTGTCGTCATGAGTGTTCCTTAAGTGAAATTGCGTTCCATCCCGGATGTGCTCTTAGTCACATTTATGTCCGGATGTAAGTAAATGTTTGCCTGGTCGAGTATAGGGAAAGCGTCTGCGGAGGGAAGCGTAAAATGCTGGATTTTACGTGTTGCGTCATGTTTTTTAACTATTGATTAACGAAAGTGCCGGGTGGCGTTGCGCTTACCCGGCCCACGAGGTGTCGTTGTAGGCCCGGTAAGCGCAGCGCCACCGGGCAAAACGCACTAAGCCTGCTGCTTCTTATCGTGCTGGCGGTTAACCCAGGTATTGATGATCAGCGTCACGATCAGAATGCCAAACACCACGCCGAGCGAAATGGCGATCGGGATATGGTAGAAATCGACGATCAGCATTTTAATACCGATAAACACCAGGATCACCGACAGGCCGTACTTCAGCATTGAGAAGCGCTCCGCCGCGCCTGCCAGCAGGAAGTACATGGCGCGCAGGCCGAGGATGGCGAACAGGTTAGAGGTCAGGACGATGAACGGGTCGGTGGTCACCGCAAAAATGGCCGGAATGCTGTCCACGGCGAAAATCACGTCGCTCAGCTCAACCAGGATCAGCACCAGCAGCAGCGGGGTGGCAAACAGCAGGCCGTTCTTGCGTACGAAGAAGTGCTCGCTCTCGATCTTGTCGGTCATGCGCAGATGGCCGCGGATCCACTTCACCAGCGGGCGATCGCCTATCGCAGAGCCGTCCTCTTTCGCCAGCGCCATTTTGACCCCGGTGAACAGCAGGAACGCGCCGAAGACGTACAGCAGCCATTCGAACTGAGTAATCAGCCAGCTGCCAGCGAAGATCATGATGGTACGCAGGATAATCGCGCCCAGCACGCCGTAGACCAGCACGCGGCGCTGCAGGGCCGCAGGTACGGCGAAGTAGCTGAACAGCATCAGCCAGACGAAGACGTTATCGACCGCCAGGGCTTTTTCAATCAGATAGCCTGTGAGGAAGGCGAGGGCCTGAGGATCGGCCACCGCGCGGCCTTCGGTCGAGGCCAGATACCACCAGAAGGCGGCACAGAAGAGCAGGGAGAGGGTGACCCACACCAGCGACCAGGCCGCAGCCTGTTTCATGGTCATGCCGTGCGCGCCGCGACGCCCCTGTAAAAAGAGGTCGATCGCCAGCATGATGAGCACGACAACCGCGAATCCGCCCCACAACATGGGAGTGCCGACAGAATGCATACTATTTTCCTTACACATAAAAAACAAAAACGGCCATGGTCAGAAGACGATAGCCGTTAGCTTTTTATGCATAGACCTCGCCTTCCGGCAAGGTCTCACTTACAACCACGAGGGTTGCCCGGCGACCGGATGCGGTATTGCACGCATCGTAATGACGATCCACCGACGAAGAAGTTACTCCCCTTTGCAGGTAACAAAATATGTCAGACCATTGGTTTCGTCAATGGTCTGCGCCGTTTCATTACACAGCTTTACGCGATAACTTCCGCGCTCACGCCGTCTGCCGGGAACACCACGCCGGTCTGACGGCGGATCTCCGTTTGCAGCTTCGCCGTGGTGCGGCTCACCGCAAGGCCTGGGTGATTCACTTCGTTGTCTTCCACCAGACGGGCGAAGACCTCTGCCTCATAGAGCATAGTGTTTATATGCTGAGGCTGCGTCAGCTCCTGAGCTTTGCCGCCGCGCGGCACAAAGCTCACCTTCTGGCACTCGGAGATCTTCTCGATGACCAGCGAGCCCGCTTCGCCCTGAATTTCGCTCGGCAGGACAGAGTCGCTCACCTTGGAGTGCTGCAGCGTCACGCTGAAATCACCGTAATCCAGCACCGCGACACCGTGCGCATCCACGCCACTCTCCAGCAGGCTGGCGGTGGCCGTGACGCCGTGCGGCTCGCCCCACAGGGCCACGGCAGAGGCCAGGCAATAGAAACCGATATCCATAATCGAGCCGTTAGAGAAGGCCGGATTAAAGGTGTTCGGGTTCTCGCCGTCGAGATAGCGCTGGTAGCGCGACGAGTACTGGCAGTAGTTGATAAACGCTTTGCGCACTTTGCCCACCTTCGGCAGGGACTGCTGCAGCAGCAGGAAGTTCGGCAGGCTGGCGGTTTTGAAGGCTTCGAACAGCACCACCTGGTTTTCGCGGGCAAGCGCAATGGCGGCTTCGACTTCATCGATGTTCGACGCCAGCGGCTTCTCGCAAATCACATGCTTTTTATGGCTGAGGAACAGCTTCGTTTGCGGGAAGTGCAGGGAGTTCGGGCTGGCAATATAGACCGCGTCAATGGCGTCGCTTTGCGCCATCTCATCAAGCGAGGTGAAGAGATGCTCGACGAGGTAGTCGTTGGCAAAACTCTGCGCCTGCTCAAGGCTGCGGGAATAGACTGCGGTAAGTTTCAGTTTGCCGGTTTCGTGGGCGGCGTCGACGAACTGGCGCGTAATCCAGTTCGTTCCAATGACTGCGAAACGTATCATAAACGTTTACGTACTCCGTAGCGGGGAACCTTTAGCCACTGTAGCACGTCATCATGACAATTCGCGTGCGCTATTCCGCATTACCTTTTAACGATAAATGCGTAAGCCACAGCCGGGTATCAAACTCCAGCTGGTGGTACTGCGGCTCCATATGGCAGCACAGGGAATAGAACGCTTTGTCGTGCTCTTTTTCTTTCAGGTGTGCCAGCTCATGGACGACGATCATCCGCAGAAAGGCTTCCGGCGCGTTGCGGAAAACCGTCGCGACGCGGATTTCGGCCTTTGCCTTCAGCTTGCCGCCCTGCACGCGGGAGACGGCGGTGTGCAGGCCGAGCGCGTTTTTCAGCACGTGGATCTTGTTGTCGTACATCACCTTGTTGATCGGCGGGGCGCTCTTCAGATACCGGTTTTTCAGATCCTGCGTATACTGCCAGAGGGCCTTATCGGTCGCGAAATCGTGGGTGCCGGGGTAGCGTTTTTCCAGCACCGCGCCCAGCTTCTGCTCGGCAATCAGGCTGCGAACCTGAGTCAGTAAATGCTCCGGGTAGCCCTGGAGATAAGTAAGTTGGTTCATCAACGCCCCAAATCGACAATAAAACGGGTATACTCACGCACCCTTTTCAGGGATACGCCAAATTTTACCATTCAGGAGGGCCGATGAGCCACTTAGACAACGGTTTCCGTTCACTCAACCTTAAACGTTTCCCGGAGACGGACGACGTTAACCCGCTTCAGGCGTGGGAAGCGGCGGATGAATATCTGCTGCAGCAGTTGGATGACACTGAAATCCGCGGCCCGGTTTTGATCCTGAATGACGCGTTTGGCGCCCTGGGCTGTGCGCTGGCGGAACACACGCCGTACAGTATCGGCGACTCCTACCTGAGCGAGCTGGCGACGCGTGAAAACCTTCGCCATAACGACATCGAAGAGTCCAGCGTGAAGTTCCTCGACAGCACTGCGGACTACCCGCAGGCGCCGGGCGTGGTGCTGATCAAAGTGCCAAAAACCATGGCGCTGCTGGAGCAGCAGCTGCGCGCGCTGCGTAAGGTCGTCACGCCAGAAACCCGCATCATCGCGGGTGCCAAAGCGCGCGATATTCATACTTCGACGCTGGAGCTGTTCGAGAAAGTCCTTGGCCCGACCACCACCACGCTGGCCTGGAAAAAAGCGCGCCTGATCAACTGTACGTTCGCCGCCCCTGAGCTGGCTGACGCGCCAGAAACGCTGAGCTGGACGCTGGAAGGGACCGACTGGACCATCCATAACCACGCGAACGTCTTCTCCCGCACCGGTCTGGATATCGGCGCGCGCTTCTTTATGGAACATTTGCCGGAAAATCTGGAAGGTGAGATTGTCGATCTTGGCTGCGGCAACGGCGTGATTGGCCTGACGCTACTGGCGAAGAACCCGGAAGCCAGCGTGGTGTTCAGCGACGAGTCGCCGATGGCGGTGGCCTCCAGCCGTCTGAACGTAGAAACCAACCTGCCGGACGCGCTGGACCGCTGCGAGTTTATGATCAACAACGCGCTGTCGGGGGTAGAGCCGTTCCGCTTCAACGCCGTGTTCTGCAACCCGCCGTTCCACCAGAAGCACGCCCTGACGGATAACGTCGCGTGGGAGATGTTCCACCACGCGCGCCGCTGCCTGAAAATCAACGGCGAGCTGTACATCGTGGCGAATCGCCACCTGGACTACTTCCACAAGCTGAAGAAGATTTTCGGTAACTGCGTCACCATTGCGACGAACAATAAGTTTGTGGTGCTGAAGTCGGTGAAGCTGGGACGTCGTCGTTAAGATTGTTTTGCCCGGTGGCGCTTCGCTTACCGGGCCTACAATGGCCTCGGACCCGTAGGCCGTGCAAGCGCAGCGCCGCCCGGCAATGTTCTAGATCATCAGAGCTAATTTCGTCCCCTGCACAATCGCGCGCCGCGCATCCAGCTCCATCGCCACGTCACACCCGCCAATCAGATGCACCGTTTTACCGGCCTCGCGCAGCGGATCGGCCAGATCGCGCTTCGGCTCCTGCCCGGCACATAAAATCACATGATCCACGCGCAGCAGCTGCGGCTCGCCGCCGATCGTGACGTGCAGCCCTTCGTCGTCGATCTTCTGATAGCTGACCGCCGGGATCATCTTCACCCCGCGTGAGAGCAGGGTAGCGCGGTGGATCCAGCCGGTGGTTTTGCCCAGCCCTTCGCCCGGCTTGCTGGCTTTACGCTGCAGCATCACGATCTGACGCGGGCTTTTTGGCAGCTGCGGCCCTTCGGGGCGCAGTCCGCCGGACTGGCTGAGGCTGGTATCAATGCCCCATTCG
Organism: Enterobacter sp. JBIWA003; assembly: GCF_019968825.1. Lineage (NCBI taxonomy): Bacteria > Pseudomonadati > Pseudomonadota > Gammaproteobacteria > Enterobacterales > Enterobacteriaceae > Enterobacter > Enterobacter sp. JBIWA003. Next base: position 4,397,619 of record NZ_CP074170.1, on the reverse strand, counting down.
ACGCAAAACTCGGCAATGTTCTGGCTGGTCGCCTCGCCCGGCTGGCTCAAATACATGGCGGTATCAAAGCCGATCCCGCCGCAGCCGATAATCGCCACCTTCTCGCCAACCGGTACTTTGTCACGCAGCACGTCGAGATAGCTCAGCACTTTTGGATGATCGATACCCTCGATCGCAGGCGTGCGCGGTACGATCCCGCTCGCCAGGATCACCTCATCGAAATCAGTCAGATCCGCCGCGTGGACAAACTGGTTAAGCCGCAGCTCGACGCACGTCAGCTCGATCATCCGGCGGTAGTAGCGCAGCGTTTCGTAGAACTCCTCTTTGCCGGGGATCTGTTTGGCGATATTAAACTGCCCGCCAATCTCCCCCAGCGCATCAAACAGCGTCACGCTGTGCCCGCGCGAGGCGGCATTGACCGCAAACGCCAGGCCCGCAGGCCCTGCGCCGACAACCGCCAGGCGTTTTTTCGCTGTCACCGGGATCACCGGCATTTTGGTTTCGTGGCAGGCGCGCGGGTTGACGAGGCAGGAGGTCACTTTCCCGACGAAGATCTGATCCAGGCACGCCTGATTACAGCCAATACAGGTGTTGATCTCATCCGCACGGCCGCTTTGCGCTTTGGACAGCAGCTCGGCATCGGCCAGGAACGGGCGCGCCATCGAGACCATGTCGGCATCGCCGCGTGAAATCACATCGTCCGCCACCTGCGGATCGTTAATGCGGTTGGTGGTGACCAGCGGAACAGACACTTTCCCTTTCAGCCTGCGCGTCACCCAGCTGAACGCCGCGCGCGGCACCGGCGTGGCGATGGTCGGAATGCGCGCCTCGTGCCAGCCGATGCCGGTGTTGATAATGGTGGCCCCCGCGGCTTCTATCGCCTGCGCCAGCTGCACGGTTTCGTCAAACGTGCCGCCGCCCTCCACCAGGTCGAGCATCGACAGGCGGAAAATAATAATAAAATCCGCGCCCGCACGTTCGCGCACGGCGCGCACGACTTCTACAGCAAAGCGCATCCGGCGGGCATAGTCACCGCCCCATTCGTCGTCGCGCTGGTTGGTGCGGGCAGCCAGAAACTCGTTAATCAGATAGCCTTCAGATCCCATCACCTCAACGCCGTCGTAGCCCGCTTCACGCGCCAGCGCCGCGCAGCGGGCGAAGTCGTCAATCAGCGCCAGGATCTCGTCGTGGCTCAGGGCATGCGGAGTGAAGCGGTTAATCGGCGCCTGAATGGCTGATGGCGCGACCAGATTCGGCTGATAGCTGTAGCGTCCGGTGTGCAGAATTTGCAGGGCGATTTTACCGCCCTCGTTGTGTACCGCGTCGGTCACAATGCGGTGGTGCGGCAGCTGTGACGCATCGTTCAGCACCGCGCCGCCCTCCATGCCGACGCCGGAAGGGGCAGGGGCCACGCCGCCGGTGACGATCAGCGCTACCCCATGGCGGGCGCGTTCGGCATAGAAGGCTGCCAGACGCTCGGCCCCGTCCGGATGCTCCTCCAGCCCGGTGTGCATCGAGCCCATCAACACGCGGTTTTTGAGTGTGGTGAACCCCAGATCGAGGGGGGCGAATAACGACGGGTAGCGGCTCATAGTCTCTTCCAGTGTAAAATTATTGTTATGTGGTCGGATGAGTTACTAATTTAGCCAGCGGCAGCGGAAAGGTAAAAGCGGGATCGAATGATTGTGATAGATCTCAAAGAACCTTCCCCCCACCCTAACCCTCTCCCCGGAGGGGAGAGGGGACTGGCCGGTGCGGCCTTAAAGAATCAACTCGATCTGGTTTTTTCCCTTTCCCCTATGGGGAGAGGGGGATGGGTTTTTACTAACCCCGGCGCCTGCCACATCGACGTCGTCAACCCGCTGTCCACCAGCCCGAGCTGGTCCGCATATACCGCCTGCCATTTCTGCATCATGCCGTCGTACAGTTCGCGATGTACCGGGTTTGGCGTGAATTCGCGGCTCCATTTCACCAGCCGCTCGCCCGTCGAGGCCATATCTGCAAACAGCCCCGCGCCAACGCCTGCCGCAATGGCGCAGCCCAGTGCCGTAGCCTCTTTGACCTCCGGCACGCGCACCGGCAGGCCGGTGACGTCGCTTAAAATCTGACTCCACAGCGCACCTTTCGAGCCCCCGCCCGCAAAGACCAGGCTTTCAAACGTCACGCCGGAGAAGTTGGAGATCTGCGCCAGGTTACAGGCCGAGACGATCGCCGCGTTCTCCTCCAGGGCGCGGAACAGCGTCGCTTTATTGCATTTTTCCGGGTCGATGGAGAGGTTAATAAACGACGGCGCGGCGTGGTACCACTGCTTAAAATGCATGGCGTCGGAGAAGATTGGCATCACCCCGTGGGAGCCCGCCGGCACCCGGCTGGCCATCTCTTCCAGCAGAGAATAGGTGTCCATCCCCATCCGCTCGGCAATCAGCTTTTCCTCGGCGCAGAATGCGTCGCGGAACCAGCGCATGGTCAGCCCGGTAAAGAAGCTGATCGACTCCGCCTGCGCCATGCCGGGAATCACGTGCGGGTTCACCCGAATGTTCATGCCAGGGTCGGTGCGCACCTGCGGCAGGTTCACGACCTGCTGCCAGAAGGTCCCACCCAGCACCGCCGTTTGTCCGGCGCGGACTACCCCCAGACCCAGACAGCCCAGCTGCACGTCGCCGCCGCCCATGACGACCGGCGTGCCTTCGCGCAGGCCGCTTTGCTGTGCGGCCTCTCGGGTGATAGCGCCCAGCACGGTGCCGGTCTCTTTTACCGGGGAGAGAATATCGGCGCGCAGCCCGGCCATGTCCAGCAGCGCCGGACGCCAGTCGCGGGAGAAGAGATCCAGCATGCCGGTGGTGCCCGCGTTAGACGGGTCGACCGCCAGCTCGCCGGAGAGCTTCGCTGCCAGCCAGTCGCTGATCATGGTGATGGTGGCGGCGCTGCGGTAAATATCCGGACGATGGTGTGCCAGCCACAGCAGGCGCGGCATCGCGCTCAGCGCCAGCGTCTGGCCGGAGACGTCATACACTTCGGATTCAAAATGGTTGTCGTGGATCTCTTTGAGTTCGGCCACCTCGCGGCTGGCGCGGGCGTCAACGTTGGCGCAGGCCCAGATGGCCTCGCCGTTGCGGTCGTAAAGCACTATCCCTTCGCGCATGGAGCAGCAGGCGACGGACTGAATATCCGCCGCGCCCAGATTCGCGCGCGTCAGCGCCTGATGAATGCACTGGCAGGCCAGCCGCCAGTTGGTGTCGAGGTCGAACTCCATCGAGCCCGGCACGTTCTCCACGCTCAGGTGCTTCCACTCGGCCTGGCCGACGGCAATCTGGTTGCCCTGCAAATCGAAAATCACGGCGCGAACGCTGCCGGTCCCTGCATCTAACGCTAAAAGGTAACTCATGAGCTTGCCTCGCTGTTAGCGCAGGGCGGGCTCTTACTTGGCCAGAGCCAGCACCGCGCGGGCTGTCGTCTCCTCCGTCACCAGGCCATTGATACGGCGACCCTTCAGTGCGGCATAAATCGCATCGGCTTTCTCTTCCCCTCCGGCCACGCCAACGATGGTGGGCAGCTGCGCCAGCTCATCAAGCGAGACGCCGAGTAATTCTTTATGGATCTCCAGCTCCTCGACGCACTCCCCTTCGGCATTGAGGAAATAACCGAGAATATCGCCGACCGCGCCTTTGCGGGCGTACATCAGCTGTTCACCTTCGCTGATGTAGCCGGAGCGCAGGATCGTGGCATCGCGGCGCTGGTTGACTGAACCAATACCCACCACCGCGACGTCGGCAGCGGTGGCCGCGAGGATCACGTCCCGCACGCTGGTTTCGCGTTTTAAGATCCCGGCCACCTCTGCGGAAGACACGCGAAGCGGGGCGGGGATCATGCTGACGCTGCAGGCCGCGTCCAACTGGCCGATACCGGTCATGTACGGCCCGACGCCGCCGGAGAGCGTCACCAGGCGGATCTGCTGTGAGCTGATAAATCCGCTCAGGTGCTGCAGGCTGCTCATGGTGGTTTCACCGAACCCCACCGCCAGCAGCTGGCCGGGTTCCAGCACGCCCATCAGCGACTGTGCTGCGCCAATGCCCAGCCGTACGTTCATCGGCGGCGTGTTTAAGGCAGGCATCACGCGCACCAGCTTCAGGCCAAAGCGCTGCTGCAGCTCGGTTTCCAGCGCCAGACAGCCCTCGTAGCGGGAGTTGATCTGCACGCGGATCACCCCGGACTGACGGCCTTTCTCAAGCAGACGGGAGATTTTTAATCGCGGCAGCCCGAGGCGTTCGCCGATATCGTTCTGGGTCAGCCCGTCGTGGTAGTAACACCAGGCCACGCGCGCCACCAGCTCCTCTTCCGCCAGCGCCAGCCCGGCAAACCGTCCTTCTTCCGCAGTGCGTTTATCGCTCATAGTTGAACTCTTATAAAAATTTAGATCATATGTTCGTAATGGCGCGAAGGGAAAGTGTGAGCCACGCGACAAAACGGATCATTTCGATCGTTTCTGGTTTATCTGAATCTCAATCGATAAAACTGTGATCCCTGCACGGTTGTAAATATAGTTCACCGTCTACGCTTTTGAACATTATTAAATCTAAAAATCATTTGTTCAATAGCGGAGCGATGATGACCTCACTTCTCGACGCGCGGAATATCAGCAAGCAGTTCTCAGGCGTGCCGGTTCTAAAAGGCATTGATTTCACGCTGCTTGCGGGCCAGATGCACGCGCTGATGGGCGGAAACGGCGCAGGAAAATCGACGCTGATGAAGATCATCGCCGGGGTCGAGACGCCGGATGATGGTGAACTTTCCGTCGAGGGGCAGTCATATGCGCGGCTGACGCCCGTGCAGGCGCACAGGCTCGGCATTTACCTCGTGCCGCAGGAGCCGCTGCTGTTCCCCAACCTGACAGTGCGGGAAAATATCCTGTTCCGCCTGCCGCGCGAGCGCGATCGGGAAAAGCGGCTGGCGGAAAAACTTGAGCAGTTGCAGTGCCAGCTCAACCTCGACGCCGCCGCCAGCACCCTGGAAGTGGCGGATCAGCAGATGGTGGAGATCCTGCGCGGATTAATGCGCAACGCCCGGATCCTGATCCTCGACGAACCTACGGCCTCCCTCACGCCGGGCGAAACCGAACGGCTGTTCCGCCAGATCCGCGCCCTGCAGGCACTCGGCGTCGGGATTGTTTTTATCTCCCATAAGCTGCCGGAAATTCGCGTGCTGTCGAGCCACGTCTCGGTGATGCGCGACGGCGCGGTGGTGCTGAGCGGGGAAACCGCGCAGTTCGACGATAACGCCCTGATTGCCGCCATGACGCCGGTGAGCCGGGAGAAATCCCTGAGCGATACGCAAAAGCTGTGGCTGGCGCTGCCGGGCAACCGTCGCACCCAGCCGCAGGATTTCCCGGTGCTGCGGGTGGAGGATCTCACCGGGGAAGGGTTTATCGATCTGAGCCTTGAGATCTACGCCGGGGAGATCGTCGGCCTGGCCGGGTTGGTAGGCTCCGGACGTACCGAGTTTGCCGAAACCCTTTACGGCCTGCGGCCGGTACGCGGGGGACGCATCTGGCTGGAGAACCAGGAGATCGCCAACGAGCCGGTGCGCTCGCGGCTAAACAGAGGCCTGGTCTACCTGCCGGAAGACAGGCAGGTGTCCGGCCTGTTCCTCGACGCGCCGATCCGCTGGAACACCGTGGCGCTGAACGAGCCGTCGCTCTGGCAGCAGCGCAAGCGGGAGTCTGCGGTCGTGGAGCGCTATCACCGGGCGCTGGGGATCAAGCTCAACCATGCGGATCAAACCGTGCGCACGCTCTCCGGCGGCAACCAGCAGAAAGTGCTGCTGGCGCGCTGTCTGGAGGCCAATCCTTTACTGCTGATCGTCGATGAACCGACGCGCGGCGTGGACGTCTCGGCGCGTGCCGATATCTACCAGCTCATCAAAAGCGTGGCGGCGCAGAACGTGGCGGTACTGATGATCTCAAGCGATCTTGATGAGTTTCCGGGCCTCGCGGACCGCGTGTTGGTGATGCACCAGGGCGTGCTCAGCGGCGAGCTGCCGCGCCATGCCGTCAGCCTCGATCGCATGATGGCGCTGGCGTTTGGAGGGCAAGCATGAAGATCTTACTGAAAAACCGCGAGCTGAGCGCGTTTCTCGCCATTCTGGCGCTGTTCGCCGTGCTGGTGGCGCTGAACCCGTCCTACTTCAGCCTGCAGACGCTGGGGATGATTTTCGCCAGCTCGCAGATCCTGATCCTGCTGGCCATCGGTGCGGCGCTGGTGATGCTGACCCGCAATATCGATGTCTCCGTCGGCTCCACGGTCGGGCTCTCCGCCATTGCCGTCGGCGTGGCGCTGAACGGCGGCTACAGCCTGCCCGTTTCCATTCTCTTCGCGCTCATGGTTGGCGCGCTGGCCGGGGCGTTCAACGGGTTGCTGGTGGTGGGGCTGCGCATCCCGGCGATCGTCGCCACCCTCGGCACGCTGGGGCTGTACCGTGGAGCGATGCTGCTCTGGACCGGCGGAAAGTGGATTGAGGGGCTGCCGCCGGGGCTGAAATCGCTCTCTGAGCCTGCGGCCATCGGCGTGTCGCCCCTTGGCATGGTGGTGTTGATTATCGTGGTCACCGGCGCGTGGACGCTGTCGCGCACCGCGTTCGGGCGTGATTTCTACGCGGTGGGGGATAACCTCGCCGCCGCGCGGCAGCTGGGCGTGGCGGTGAACCGCACCCGCATGAGCGCCTTTACCCTGAACGGCATGCTGGCGGCCTGCGCCGGGATTGTCTTTGCCGCGCAGATTGGCTTTGTGCCCAACCAGACCGGAAGCGGGCTGGAGATGAAGGCTATCGCCGCCTGCGTCCTCGGCGGCATTTCGCTGTTGGGCGGTACGGGCACGCTGATCGGCGCGTTGCTCGGCGCGTTCTTCCTCACCCAAATCGACACCGTGCTGGTGCTGTTCAGGCTTCCTGCTTGGTGGAATGATTTTATCGCCGGGCTGGTGCTGCTGGGCGTGCTGGTGCTCGACGGGCGTCTGCGCCAGGCGCTGGCGCGGCATCAGCGGGCGCTGAAGTATGGTCGCTTCCAGCCGGGTAACAGAGGGGGAAAGCACGTCACCCCCTTTCCCAAACGCAAAAAAGAGGTGGCGTAAATGAGGCTTAACTGGGAAAGCGCGCTGCTCATTTTGCTGGTGCTGGAGATCCTGCTCTTCGGCGCCATCAACCCGCGCATGCTCGACATCAACATGCTGTTATTCAGCACCAGCGATTTTATCTGCATTGGCATCGTGGCGCTGCCGCTGACGCTGGTGATTATCAGCGGCGGGATCGACATCTCCCTCGGCTCGACCATCGGCCTGTGCGCGATTGCGCTGGGGGTGATGATGCAGGCCGGGTGGCCGATGGCGGTCGCCGTTCCGCTGACGCTGCTGCTGGGACTGCTGTGCGGGCTGGTAAACGCGGCGCTGATCCACTACACCGGCATCAGCCCGCTGGTGATTACCCTCGGCACGCTCTACCTCTACGGCGGCGGGGCGCTGCTGCTCTCCGGCATGGCGGGGGCCACGGGCTACGAAGGCATCGGCGGCTTCCCGGACAGCTTTACCGCCTTCGCTAACCTCACGGTATTTGGCCTGCCGATCCCATTGGTCTTGTTCGCGGCTATCACCGTCTTCTTCTGGCTCATTACCCACCGCGGGCGCTTTGGGCGCCATCTGTTCCTGATTGGGCAGAATCCGCGCGCGGCGCGCTATGCGGCGCTGTCGGTGAACGGCATGCCCTACGCGCTGTACGGACTGGTGGGCGTAGCCTCGGCGATTGCCGCGCTGGTAATGGTCTCCTATTTCGGCTCCGCGCGTTCGGATCTGGGGCGCGATTTACTGATGCCCGCGCTCACCGCCGCCGTGCTCGGTGGTGCCAATATCTACGGCGGGTCAGGTTCGGTTGTCGGTACGGCGCTGGCGGCGCTGCTGGTGGGGTACCTGCAACAGGGTTTACAGATGGTCGGCATCCCCAACCAGGTGTCGAGCGCGCTGTCAGGGGCGCTGCTGGTTGTGGTGGTGATGGGACGTTCGCTGAGTCTGCACCGCGAATGGGTGCGATCTCTCTTTAGAAAACTATCCGGAGCGTAAGATGAAAACAAAACTGCTCGTCCTGGCAATGGCTCTCAGCTTCGCTTCGGCGCAGGCGGCGGACCGCATTGCCTTTATCCCGAAGCTGGTGGGCGTCGGCTTCTTCACCAGCGGCGGCAACGGCGCGAAAGAGGCGGGGAAAGATCTTGGCGTGGACGTCACCTATGACGGTCCGACCGAGCCGAGCGTCTCCGGTCAGGTGCAGCTCATCAATAACTTCGTCAACCAGGGCTATAACGCCATTATCGTCTCCGCCGTGTCGCCGGACGGGTTGTGTCCGGCGCTGAAGCGCGCGATGCAGCGCGGCGTTAAGGTTCTGACCTGGGACTCCGACACCAAACCGGAGTGTCGCAGCATCTACATCAACCAGGGGACGCCGGAACAGCTGGGCGGCCTGCTGGTGGACATGGCGGGCAAGCAGGTCACCAAACCGAATGCCAAAGTGGCGTTCTTCTACTCCAGCCCGACCGTCACCGATCAGAACCAGTGGGTGAAAGAGGCGAAGGCCAAAATCGAGAAAGATCATCCGCAGTGGCAGGTCGTCACCACCCAGTTTGGCTATAACGACGCCACCAAATCGTTGCAAACCGCCGAGGGGATCTTAAAAGCGTATCCGGATCTGGATGCGATCATCGCCCCGGACGCCAACGCCCTGCCTGCCGCGGCGCAGGCGGCGGAGAACCTGAAGCGGGAAGGGGTGGCGATTGTCGGCTTCAGCACGCCAAACGTGATGCGTCCGTACGTTGAGCGCGGCACGGTGAAGGCCTTTGGCCTGTGGGATGTGGTGCAACAGGGCAAAATTGCGGTCAATGTCGCCGATCGTTTGCTGAAAAAAGGCGATCTTAATGTCGGCGACAGCGTGGACGTAAAAAACATCGGGGCGCTGAAGGTCGAGCCGAACAGCGTGCAGGGCTACCAGTATGAGGCGAAGGGCAACGGCATCGTGCTGCTGCCGGAGCGGGTGGTGTTCACCAAAGAGAACATCAGCAAATACGATTTCTGACGGGGGAGCAAATGGCTGATTTAGACGATATCAAAGACGGTAAGGATTTTGGCATCGGCACGCCGCAGCAGAATGTGCCGTTCACGCTGAAGGGCTGCGGCTCGCTGGACTGGGGCATGCAGTCCCGCCTGGCACGCATCTTCAACCCGCAGAGCAACCGTACGGTGATGCTGGCCTTTGACCATGGCTACTTTCAGGGGCCGACCACAGGCCTTGAGCGTATCGATCTCTCCATTGCGCCGCTGTTTGGTGAAACCGACGTGCTGATGTGTACCCGCGGCATCCTCAGGAGCCAGGTGCCTGCTGCGACCAATAAACCGGTCGTGCTGCGCGCCTCCGGTGGTAACTCGATTCTGGGCGAGCTGTCCAACGAATGCGTGGCAGTGGCGATGGAAGACGCGTTGCGCCTGAACGTCTGCGCGGTGGCGGCGCAGGTCTATATCGGCAGCGAGTTTGAGCATCAGTCGATCAACAACATCATCAAGCTGGTGGACGCGGGGGCGCGCTACGGCATGCCGACGCTGGCGGTGACGGGCGTGGGGAAAGAGATGGCGCGTGACGCGCGCTATTTCTCGCTCGCCAGCCGCATCGCCGCCGAAATGGGGGCGCAGTTCGTCAAAACCTACTATGTGGATGAAGGCTTTGAAAAAGTGACCGCCAGCTGTCCGGTGCCGATCGTCATCGCCGGGGGCAAAAAGCTGCCGGAGCACGAGGCGCTGGAGATGTGCTGGCGCGCGATTGACCAGGGCGCGTCGGGCGTGGACATGGGGCGCAACATCTTCCAGTCCAGCGCGCCGCTCGCCATGCTGAAGGCGGTGAAGAAAGTGGTTCACGAGAACTGGAATGCCCGCGATGCGTTCCAGTTCTGGCAGGAAGAGAAACAGGGAGAAGCAAAATGAATGTGACGCTGGTGGAGATCAACATTAAGCCCGAGCGGGTAGACGAGTTTCTGGACGTGTTTCGCGCCAACCACGAAGGCGCGATCAGGGAGCCGGGGAACCTGCGCTTTGACGTGTTGCAGGACCCACGCGTGAAAACCCGGTTCTTTATCTACGAGGCCTACAAAGACGAAGAGGCGGTGCTGGCGCATAAGCAAACGCCGCACTACCTGGCGTGCGTGGATAAGCTTGAGGAGCTGATGTCGGAGCCGCGCAAAAAGCGCAGCTTCGTCGGGCTGTTGCCGGAGTAACCTCGTGTCCGATGACGTGCTTTTGCGCGTCATCGGAAAGAAAAGCGTTCGGGCTATCCTTTGGCTTTCTGAATCGCCATGATTAATGCATCAGCAGAAACATTGCCGGACATAACGCTAATGCGCTGAATGACGGGATCTTTTTCCTGAGGCAAAACGACAAACGCTGGCATGTTGGTAAAACCGATCTGCTTCACTAGCGTCACGTTTTCCTGTGATGCTTTGTTTGCCGACCCGGCTGAAGGCAATTTTTTAAAGATAAAACGTACATCCGGATTGGCATTGATAAGCTCTTGTGTGATGTTGCAGTTCACACAGTTTTCCTCCACGAAAGCCACCACGGCGGCTTTTGCGTCAACGGGGCCGACGACGGGATCGCCGGCGGCAAGTAACCGATCGCGATGGATCACGGCATTTTGCACCATGGCTTGCTGCTGGGCTATCTGTTGGCGCTGGCGAAGGCTTTCGCCCGCCGCAACCAAAAACTCAGGATGCTCGGCAAGATAGGTCGAGACAATTTCTCCTATTTTTTCAGGGTGTGCAGCGAAATAGGCTTCTGCCGCTTTTCCTGTTTGCTCGATCTGCTGGGGCGTGGCGGGCTCTGCCTGCGTTGCGGTGGAGAAAACAAGTGCCGCAGCAAGGGGGACTGAGAGGCGACAAAGGACGGTAGGGATTTTCATACTATTATTCCGTAAAAAGAGTAAGAACTGGACTACGGCAAAAGTGTTTGCATTCGAACAGGCATAATGCGGCCATAGTCATTAATCGTTTGCCAGCGTACCTGGCACAGCGCGGCGTCTTTACAGCCTTCGAGCTCGCGCTTGCTAAAAGGGGCGACAACGCCGCCGTCGGGTATGTTCTTCCCCCCGAGGCTGAGCTGATAAAGCGTGATGTAATAAGGCGTCGGGTTATACACGACGACCTTACTTTTGTTTCGCGACCAGCGTAGAGTCTGATAAGCATCATCAGGATTACCGGTGAGCCCGGCGGGGCGATAAAAAAGTTTAAAGCGTGAACGCACTGCAGTCTGAACGCCTGCGGAGTGCTTGTTCGCAGAAGGAATGGCCGAAACGCTTAACGTGAACAGCGTTTCGCGATCTTCAGGTATGACGCCTCCCGTAAATATCAGGCGAACCGTATTTTCACGTTCAGGATGCAATGAAAACAGCTGTGGCGTGGCGACAAATGCTGATTGCAACCCGGGCGGGGTTTCAGAGCCTGCCCAGAGACCGCCTGGCTCGACTTTGGTGTAGATCAGGTAAGAAGCGTCAGAAGGGTTACGGACAGAAAAACTGATTGATTTCTCTCGTTCCGGATAGACAAAACGTGTTCCACCGATCGTGACCCCAGCCCTTGCCTGGGGCACGATCATCGAGAATAAAAAGAGAAGCAGCATCGTCGCCGGGAATAAACGTTCACGCATAATTAAGAATAAATGTCGTCGTCGCATTTGCCGTCCCCGTGGTGACGGTACTGGCAGTGGCAATGTAGCGGGCGTAAAAATGCAGAATGGCGTCGCTTTGATGAGGGATAATCAAGATATCCTGGCTTTTACTTCCGATGGAAATCAGCGATTTGTCCTGATTGTAAATACCTACACCGATGCCCGTCGCATAGCCTTCACCGCCGATGAGCGTGAGCAAATCGGGGTTTACCGTGTCGGGTGTGCCATCAAAGGTAATACTGACGGAGCCTTCTGTTCCGGCACAGTTTTCCACATTAATGGCAAACGGGTGATAATCGGCCCCCATACCCGGTTGGGTGAAGTAGAGGCTTTGAACGCTGTCCATTGGAACCGTCAGCGTCTGTGAGTCAGGCGCGATAGTGCACGTCTTTTTATGGATAACGCCAGTGATATAAATTGTACCGTCGTGCGCCAGTGTACATTCAGAAAACAATGCCACCAGAAAAAGCGCGGTGAATATCATTGTTAATTTTTTTTTCATTTCCGCATCCTACTGATAGAGCAAATCAAAATACATAATGGCCGTTGCATTCCCAGGCGTAACCGCTGGCAGAGTAGATTTATACCGTAAATTAAACGTCAGGCTATTATCGCCTTGCTTTAACGGATAGATTGCTGATTCCACATTATTTATCTTGATTGGATTCAGTTCGGCATTGAGAAGCTCCACGCCAACGCCGGTCGCCATTTCGGTGGCCGTGCCTTTACCCGTGTCGCTCAGGGCTAACAGATCGGGATTATTACTATCGGGCGTACCGCTGAACCAGACTTTTGTTCCCTGGATGGCACGTGAACAATTATTCAGGTCGATGGTAAACGCTTTTTCTGGCGACGTTGTTCCCGGTACTGGAAATTCCGATGCGTCAAAGTCGCCCAGATCAACCGTTTGTTCTTTACTGTTCACATCAACATCACAGGACTCACCAATAATGGTGCCGAATATCTGGAGGTTAATTGACGCGCCATCATCCGCATAGGTGACCGGCATTCCGGAAAACAGCATCGCCAGCGGGAAAAAATAAATGATTTTCATTATTCACCCCTTACGCAAAATCGATACGTAAACATGCCAGAGCTGTGAAAACACCTTCTGCTGGAGCATTGCCTGTGGTGCTGATAGGGTAGGTTTTTAACGTTACATCGGCATGGCCCGTATCATCAGTAATAAAATCAGCGACACTGGACGTGTCGTTAGGGATCATGACGGTGCCATTTTCGTTGGTTACCACGACGCCAACATCTTTATTATCGGTTGCAAGCGCCTGGCTAACGTGTGTGTCTGCTGTTGCCACCAGTCGAAGCGTGAGATGCGCGGGTGATATCACGTCCGCATTACATTCGACAGGAACGTTAAAGGTTTTTACCGGCGCGTTATACGGCTTCTCACCGACGGTCGTGAATGAAGAACTGTTTAGTTTTCCCAGATCAACAGTGATCACCTGTCCCGCATTAATGACGCAGTTTTGCGGCACGGTTACGGCGCCGTTGTAGGTAATTTGATAAACAATAGTATTCAGCGGGTCAGTGTTCGTTGTTGTAACATAAACATTGAACATCACTTTATTGGGGATAATCACCGTGCCAATAAACGGTTTGACAATTTTTATTCTGAACACCAGATTGGAATCATATACTGAAAAGGGTTCGTTAAGATCTTCTCTATCGATCCTCCAGTCTTTCCCCATATGGATGTAATCCGCAGGGGGATAATAATCACCAATATCAGAGTCGGTAATGCGCATCGCCCCCGCGATATAGGTTGGGTCGAGGCTCATATATTTCCACTGATCTTCTGTGAAGATAACCGGAAAGGGGCTTCGGTATGAACGATAGGTTCGAGAATCCCCGTCAGGGTGTTGCGCGCATATGGCTTCGACGCCCACATCCTGTGACTTAATCAGTTCAACAGCCTTTCCCAGCTGGTTTTCTTCTTTGGTCAACGTCGTTGACAGATCGTAATTTACAATCGTAATGCTATTTGAAAAATTATGGCAGATCACCGCCAGGCTTTTCGCTGACGTGACAAGACTCAGTAATAAAATAAAAATACGTAATTTCACCTATCGGCACTCCGCTTTTAAACGCACGAGGGACTGCTTTGTTTCAGTTAGCTTATAGATCGCAATACATTTTTTATCGCGGGTGTCGCCCCATTGCGCTGTCAGGGTGCCTGTTGAGCCCAGCCCTGACAGATAAGCTTCGCCGTTCTCGCCTACAATCGTGTCTCCCCCTTCATCACCGCGCGTGACAATGGCACCAAAGGGCACCGGTTGACCGTTATGAATTAATGAGATCATGGCACGATTGCCGGAGCGGGCTTTGAAGGTCGCGCGTACAAGGGCACCCTGGGTGGGAACAACCTGGGTAACGGCCTCGTCAATGTCCAGGTCGTCGCTCAGGGAGTTGGTATTCAGCGCCATACGGTTACGGTGGTATGCGCTGGCGTACGGCACAACGGCATAGCCTCGCCAGTCAGTGTGGATCCCGGGTCCGTCTTCAACCTTAACGTTGCTTGCGCCTGGCGCTGCGATCAGGACATTGGTATCGCCTAACGGCTGGCTCAAGGTAATGCCATTGCGGTGGGCGACAATACCGCCGCTGAGGCCATAGTTTATCTGTTGGTAGTCACCGTTATTACTGTAGTTGTACCCCAGGTTCGCATTACCGTAGGCGCTATCATATTCCGTACTGACGCTACCGCTGGCACCGGCATGCTGGTTTTGATAACCCTGCTGAACGCTGTAGCTCAGGTTGTTATCCTCAAGCAGCGTTCCGTTAATGCCCGCTGTGTTGGTAACCCTACCATTATCATCGGCGCTCATGCCGTAAGTGGTATAAATGCTGTTTAAACGTTTGGTCACGTCTCCACCCGGGTGGAGCCAGAGATTAAGCGGGAATGAGAGCGTTAACGAATAAATGCGATCGCTGTTGCTCATGCCTGGCGCTTTATTGTAGTTATACGTCAGGTTATAGCTCACGCCTGCTGCCGTTCCGCTATAGCCTAGCTGCAGAAGCGTGTTTTTTTCATCGGTATGCCAGTATGTTTGCTGACTGCCGTTGAGGAAAATCGACCCGGCCTGACCCAATTGCTGGGAAATATTGGCCTGTAACTTACCGCGTTTGGTGTAGTAGAGATTGTAATAATCAGTCCACACGGGCTCATGGTCTTCGGTGCCGTTATTCGGATCGTCCTGGCCGATATACCCTTTCATCTGCTTATAGGTGGTTTCATCCAGCGTATAAAAACCGGATGTTGAGTAGCGATAACCTAACAGCTGAAAGTTGGTTCCAACGTTGTTCAGCGATTTTGCATATAAAAAACGTATTGATTGCCCGCTGTGTGAGCTACCGTCGCTCAGTTCGCTTTGGGCATGGGTGAAATCGGCCGAGACAGCACCAAAGTTACCCAGGTTTACGCCGGAACCGGCGGCAAAGGCGGCGTATTTTTCCGTCAGCTGAGAACCGCCATAAACCGTAAACCCTTTGGGTAAACCCCAGATGAGCGTCCCCTGGACAAAGTTCACGTCCTCTTGCTGATCGCTGCTACTGCGATAACGGGCAGCGGTAGCGGAATATTTTACGCTACCTTCACGCTGTAAAACCGGAACCGCAGAATAGGGTACGGAGTAACTGTTGATCGTACCGTCAGATTCTTTTACCTCGACATTCAAATCGCCGCTGGATGAGGTGGGGTAAAGATCGGTAATCGCAAATGCGCCTGGCGGGACATAGCTTTGATAGATGGTGTAACCGTTTTGTTTAACCGTCACCTGGGCATTGGATTTCGCGATCCCGCGAATGGTGGGGGCAAAACCCTTCATGCTATCCGGCAGCATGTTTTCATCCGAATTGATCTGCACTCCCCGAAACGGCAGGCTATCGAAAATATCCGACGTTGTGTAATTTTCACCTATTGTGAGCTTGCTCTTCAGTGGGATAACGGCACGTTCGACGTAGGTTTTAATGTGCTGCCAGTCTGTGTAAGTCTCTGAACCGCTGCTGCTGTAGTTCCATGTGGAAAAATCCCGCAGTCGCCAGGGACCCAGGTTAAACCCGCTGTTCATTCCTAAAAAGTAGTTGTCGGTTGTCGAACCATGATCGCCGCTATTACGGCTGTGTGAACCCGTAAAGTCGTAATTCAGCAACAGGGCATTGATCCCTTCATCCCATTGTTCTGGAGGAATATAACCACGTGCGTTATTACGCAGCGCAGCTTGCGGGATGCTGATATCCAGGCGTTGCCGTTCAAAATCAAAAAGGGTGCTGGCCGCAGGGATGGCAGAAGGTAAGTCCGCACACTGGCTCTCTTTTTCGTCTTTCAAGCCCGGAAATGCATCGACATTAACGCCCATTGCATCCAGTGATTTGAGCGATAAACAGGGCGCGAGCCCCGTATCATCATCTGTGGGTTTTGACACCTTACGAATATTAAAGGTGATGTCGCGCGTGGCGATAAAATTGTCATTCAGCCAGACGTCTACGCGGTAAACCCCGGGCGCCTGACCTGAAGTACTAAAACGGGATAAATCCGCAACCGCAGCAGGATCGCTTGAGAGGAAGGCAGGGTTGAAATAATAGTTTGCATCCGCGCTAACGGATGATAAGGCACCGAGCATGGCCAGTGTGAGAGGGGCCAAACGATGAATGACAATCCTTGTCTGATACTTACGACACTTCATTTTTCCTGCCTGCTTCAACGCGCTATGTTCGTGTTTTTTCGGGAACGTTATGCTCCAGGGCATGACTGAACAGGTGTGGTAGCACCAAAATCATTAACCGTCTGGAAACTCACCTGGCTCCCGCTTCCTGCCGGGAGATCAATGACCAGACTGTTCATGGGCGAAACCATTGTGTTTGTTAATTTCGCGCTTCCGACTTTGAGTTGAACCAGAGAAACGTAATAAGGCGATGGGTTTTTGATGGTCAGTTTGCCGTTAGCCAGCGCGCAACGCAGCGTCTTTGGCGCATCAATGGACGGCGTCGGTAACTTTTTAGGACGAATAAAAAGCTTAATAACGCTTTGGGTTGCAATCTGCAGCGTATTTCCCTGCAACTTGCTTTTATCGACCGCCGGGATGGCTTTACTGTTGAAAAAAAAGACGCTTTCTCTGTCCGTAGGCAGATCCGGTCCAGCGTACATTATTCGCACAGTGTTTTCTTTTTTTGGATGCATCACAAAAAGTGGGGGAGTAACAATAAAATCCTGAGATTTAGACTGGTCAGCATTTGCTACCCAGGATTGCACTAAAAAGGCATTGTTCTCGGAAGTATTCGTAACAGGCAATGAAATCTGCTTATCACCCTGCGGATAAATGATTCGCGTTGCGCCAAGGCCGATACCACCAGCGTGAGCCATAGTCAGCATTGAAGCGGCTAATAAGAAAGAATGAGTAATCAGCTGGCTGATAAAAGTTGCTGGAGTAATTCGTGTCATTTATATTTCACTTTCTTAAATATATAACTGAATACACAGGACACCGTATTTCGTTTAATCCTCTGTATTCAATACATATAAAAATGCGTGTTTACATTGAAAAAACCTCCTTCACACCGGGGCGTGAAGGAGGTTCAACAACCTTCCGTCCAGATCAGGAATAAACCATCTGGAAAGTTGCCGTAGACGCTACGTTACCCGGTGTTGCCGCGCCAGTCGCGATATAGTCAACGCTCAGTGGAATGATATTTTCACCGTTAATCAGACCGATCGCTGAAGACGTGGTTCCCAGGTCAAGTTTTTTACCGTCAGGGCCAAACAGTTGCAGAGCAACGTTCAGCGCAGACCCTGCACCCGCAGTATTCGCCATCGCACCCGGCTGAGTGGCATCCTGCTGGGCGTTAAAAATGACGGCAGCATTTTGGCTCACGGACGTGTCGCAGTCTTCCAGCTTGATGTGGAAATCTTCTTTCTGATTGGCCAGCATTCCGCTTTCAGTCAGTTTTACGGTACGAACCTGGCTAAGAATTACGGTCTGGTCGACGGAGTCTGCAGCGACTGAACACGCTGCATTCACAACCTGACCTACGAAGTTAACGGTACCGCCACTTACCGTTACCGTTGTGCTTTCCGCTTGTGCATTCATGGTTACAGCGCTTGCCATTGTGGCCGCAACAACCATTGCTAAGACATGCTTTTTCATACAAATCCTTTTAAATAAACAGTTCTCTGTCAAGTTGAAACAAAATTGTAAATACCTGAATCAAATAATGCTGGTTTAAAAAGCCTTGATATACAGCATTATACAATAAATATGTTTCGCACATTCTCATGATGTTCCGGGGAATTATTTTATGCGCTGATAAATATTATATCAATCTGTTGATTTCTCATTTTAAATTAGAAATTCTAAATGTATTTTTAACTTTATCTTTATTAATTTTTAGTATGAGTTAGTACAGTAAATACTCGCCGCGGTGAAATTTTGCGGGTTTGTATCGCTGAGATTGATAATTGGAGTGTATTATTAAGCGTTGTCTTACAGTAAAGATTAAATATTTAATTTCGGGCTGAAATTACACGTCAAGTGAAGAGGCTATTCATTTTCATTATGGAATACTTGATTACAAATTGAAATGATTCGCGTCGGCGCTAACGTCACCTCTTCTTGCGAAAGCTGTACGGTCCGGGAATGAAGTCAATATCTGTCAACTCTGTTCCCGGACCGTACAAAAGAAAAGAGGAATAATTATATTTCTTCCACTTTTACCCGCAGCGCCACCAGCGCTTTACGCGCCGCTTTCAGCACCTGCTCACACTGCTCAATCGTCAACGTCAGCGGGGGTTCCACGCGGATGGTTTTTGAGTTGTTGAGCGTGCCGGCCACCAGCACCCGCTGGCGGAACATCTCGCTCGCGAAGCTGTAGCCGATTTCGTTGTCAACAAACTCAATGGCCATCAGCAACCCTTTGCCGCGCGCATCCTGGATCAAATCCGGGAATTCACGGCCCAGCTGGCGGAAGCCATCCAGCAGCATGTCGCCTTTTTGCTCCGCCTGCGCAGGCAGGTTTTGCTCCAGCAGCACGTTGATGGTCGCCAGCGCCGCCGCACAGGCCAGCGGGTTACCGCCAAAGGTGGTGGTATGCAGGAACGGATTGTCGAACAGCACCGAGAACACCTCTTCGGTAGCCACCGTTGCGCCAATCGGCATGACGCCGCCGCCCAACGCTTTCGCCAGGCACAGAATGTCCGGTTGAACGTTCTCGTGCTCGCAGGCAAACATCTTGCCGGTGCGCCCCATCCCGGTCTGGACTTCGTCGAGGATCAGCAACGCGCCAAACTCATCGCACAGCTGACGCACGGCAGGCAGATAGCCCTGCGGAGGGAGGATGACGCCGCCTTCACCCTGAATCGGCTCCAGGATCACCGCCGCCACGTCATCGCCGGTTTTACGGCATTCGCTTAGTGCGGTGCGCATGGCGTTAATGTCACCGAACGGCACGTGGCGGAAGCCCGGCAGCAGTGGCATAAACGGTTTGCGGAACGTGGATTTCGCGGTCGCCGACAGTGCGCCCAGGGATTTACCGTGGAACGCGCCGCTGGTGGCGATGAAGGTGAATTTCCCGCGCGGCGACTGGTACGCTTTGGCGAGCTTAATCGCCGCTTCGACCGATTCCGTGCCGCTGTTGCTAAAGAAGCTGTATTTCAGTTTGCCGGGCGTTAAGGCCGCCAGCGTTTTCGCGAGCATGGCGCGAAGCGGGTCGAGCAGTTCCTGGCTATGGAGAGGTTGTTTCGCAAGTTGATTCTGTACGGCGGAAACCACAACTGGATTACGGTGCCCCACGTTGAAAATTCCAAAACCTCCCAGACAATCGATAAACTCCTGTCCCTGGGTGTCGACAAGCGTGTTCAGACTTCCCGCTTGCCACTCTACGGCTCCGTAATCCCCGCCGGCGGTAACAGATTTGCGATACTCCAGAAACCCTGGATTGACGTGCTCTTTAAAGTAATCGATGACCTCTCGGTTAAGTTGTTTCATCTCCTCATGATCAAGCGTTCGCTTCTCAATGAGATTCAGTGCGTGCGCGGTACAGGCAAGAGCCGAGGCGCTGGAAGGTAACCTGTTCAAAATGTGCTCCCGGGGATCGCGTATCACATGATACTGGTTTAAGTATTGCAGGGATTACGCCACTTCAGATGCCTTAACGAAAATCGGGATAAACGCCAGGTTAAAATAATGTTGCACAATATTTAATCATGCCGATAGAAGCCAAACGGGATTTAGCGGTACGGGGCAGAGAATATAAAGAAGGGGGTAAAAGCGCCGCTGCACTAAAGAAGTGCATATGATGCGACTTAAGCGGGCATTAACGGGTCATGCTTTGTGGGTAATTTCTCTGCGAAAGTATTTGAAATCAATGGATTAAAAAATCGTACAAAAAGTATGGTTTAAGTCAAATCTGCGATCTCCATCAAGTTTAACAACTAAAGATAAATTGTTTACCGCCGAAAAAACAATGACCCACAAAATTAACATTCAAATAACCTGCAAGGGATGCACGCCATGTCCTCTCCAACCTATGTCACCCAGAATGAATATCCTCTGGACGATGACACCACCTTAATGTCTACCACAGACATCCACAGCTACATTACCCACGCCAACGACACCTTTGTGCAGGTGAGCGGTTACCAACTCGATGAGCTGACGGGCCAGCCGCACAATATGGTGCGCCATCCCGATATGCCAAAAGCCGCGTTTGCCGATATGTGGTACACGCTGCAGCAGGGCGAGCCGTGGAGCGGGATTGTCAAAAACCGGCGCAAAAACGGTGACCACTACTGGGTGCGTGCTAACGCGGTGCCGATGGTGCGCCGCGGGCAGGTGACGGGCTATATGTCGATTCGCACCAGAGCCACAGCGGAAGAGATCGCCGCCGTGGAGCCGCTCTACCGGGCGCTGAACGACGGGCGCTGTAAAAAACGTATTCACAAAGGGCTGGTGGTGGGAAAGGGCTGGCTGGGTAAACTGCCGGCCATGCCGCTGCGCTGGCGCGTGCGCAGCGTGATGGCGGTGCTCTTTGCCGTACTCGCCGCCACGCTGGCCGCGACCTCCGCAGGCTGGACGCCGCTCGCCGCGGCCGCGGTGGTGATGCTGCTGGGAACGCTGCTGTTTGAGCAACAGATTGTCCGCCCGATCGAGAATGTGGCTCGACAGGCGTTGAAGGTCGCCACCGGCGAGCGCAATAGCGTGCAGCACCTGAACCGCAGCGACGAGCTGGGCCTGACGCTGCGCGCGGTAGGGCAGCTTGGCCTGATGTGCCGCTGGTTGATCAATGACGTGTCGAGCCAGGTGGTGAGCGTCCGTGACGGCAGCGACAGGCTGGCGCAGGGAAATGAAGATCTGAACGATCGTACGCGTCAGACCGTCGCGAACGTGCAGCAGACCGTCGCGACAATGAACCAGATGGCCGCGTCCGTTCAGAGTAACTCCGAAACCGCCGCCGAGGTGGACAAACTCTCCGTGGCCGCGAGCAGCGCGGCAACGAAAGGGGGCAATGCGATGCAGACCGTCGTTAAAACGATGGATGACATTGCCGACAGCACGCAGCGAATTGGCTCGATTACCTCTCTGATTAACGATATCGCTTTCCAGACCAATATTCTGGCGCTGAACGCGGCGGTTGAAGCGGCAAGGGCAGGCGAGCAGGGTAAAGGGTTTGCCGTGGTCGCGGGCGAAGTCCGCCATCTTGCCAGCCGCAGCGCCAGTGCGGCTAATGATATTCGTAAACTCATTGATGCCAGCGCCAGCAAGGTGCAGTCCGGCTCTGAGCAGGTACACGCTGCGGGCCGTACGATGGATGATATCGTTGTGCAGGTGAAAAACGTGACGCAGCTTATCGCCCAGATCAGCCACGCGACCTCCGAGCAGGCAACCGGATTATCAGAGTTAACCCGTGCGGTGGCTGAACTTGACAGCATCACGCAGAAAAACGCCGATCTGGTGGAGGAGAGCGCGCACATTTCTGCCATGGTGAAACATCGCGCCGGACGTCTTAAGGATGCGGTGACCGTGCTCCATTGAGTCAGTCATGTTCCAAAAAAGCCGTTTATACCATAAGGAATAAACGGCTTTTTATTTTTCCTATTGTGACTATTAATGTGGTTTATTGTTAATTTAATATTAAATAACTAAAGAAAGTGCCTCAGTTATTTATTCCTGCCTAAGTCAGTTCTTCAGAATCCTGTTTCAAAAATACCCCGTTTGACGGTCTGGTAACGATCGATGAAGCAATATTAATAGCCTGCACCTATGCATTGTGAGGGTTATGAAATAAAAAAACGATCAAAGTCATAAAGTTAGCCAATCCGTTACCGATAACAGCGATCGTCTGAGAAATAATCACATCGATGGAGTAAATATGTTCTTACATGACGTAAAGATCGGCACGAAATTATTTCTGGCGTTTGGGTTCTTTATTGTCCTGATGGCGATCAGCGCAAGTGTGTCTTTGCTGAGCCTGAACCGGGCAAATAATGGGATGCAATCCATTATTACCCATGACTATCCGACCACGGTAAAAGCGAACCAGTTAATCGATAACTTCCAGGAATTTATTAGCACTCAACAGCTGATGCTGCTGGACGAGCAGGGTACTTACACGGGGCAATCTCAGCAGCGTCTGAAAGAGATCAGCGAGCATATTACGGTGATTCTGGGCGAGCTGAACAACGCCTTGCAGGATCAAAAGTCTCAGCAGGTGCTGGCGGATATCCGCAGCGTGCGCCAGCAGTATCTGGATTCGCGCTACCGTATTTTGCAGGCAGTGCAAAACAACAACCGTGCGGGCGCCATTCAGGAGATGATGACCACCACCCTTGCCGTGCAGCAGGCTTATAAAGCGAAGGTGAAGGAGCTGATTGCCATTCAGAACAGCGAGATGCAGCGTGCGGGTACGCAGGTGGAAGGGGATTTCAGGTCTAACCGTCTGCTGCTGATCCTGCTCACGCTCTTTAGCGTTGCGGCAGGCAGCCTGATTGGCTGGTTTATCGTGCGCGCTATCACCCGCCCGCTCGGTGAGGCGGTGAATTTCGCAAAAGCGATTTCAGAGGGCGATCTGACGGGCAGCATCACGCCGCACGGTAAAGACGAAACGGGCTTGTTGCTGCATGCGCTGATGGAGATGAAGACGCGTCTGCTGGACATTGTGCAGCAGGTGCAGACCGGCTCGGAGAATATCTCCAGCGCAGCCGCGCAGATTGTCGCCGGGAACCAGGATCTGGCCGCACGTACGGAAGAGCAGGCCAGCTCCGTTGAACAGACCGCCGCCTCGATGGAGCAGATCACCGCGACGGTGAAAAATACCGCCTCGCATACCGGTGAAGCGACCAATCTTTCTGCCGATGCCGCCACAGTGGTCAAAAACAACGGTGAGATGATGAAGCAGGTGACCAGCAAAATGCGCCTGATTAACGAGACCTCCAACCGGATGTCCGACATTATCGACTTGATCGACGCCATTGCATTCCAGACCAACATTCTGGCGCTGAACGCGGCGGTGGAAGCGGCGCGCGCCGGTGAGCACGGCCGCGGCTTTGCGGTGGTCGCCGGAGAGGTGCGCCAGCTTGCCCAGAAGAGCGCGTCGTCTGCCAGCGAAATCCGGGAGCTGATTGAGAGCTCCACCAGCCAGACCCAGGACGGGATGAACCTGGTCGAAAAAGCGAGTGGGCTGATTAACGGCATGGTCGGCAACGTGGAGGAGATGGATGCGATCCTGCGTGAGATCCGTCAGGCCAGCCATGAGCAGACGGAGGGGATCTCGCAGATCAACAGCGCGATTGGCCTGATTGACGCCACCACCCAGCAAAACTCCGCGCTGGTGGAGGAGTCCGTCGCGGCGGCGGCATCGCTTAATGAACAGGCGATGCACCTTAAAGAGCTGGTACGCGTCTTCCGCGTGAGCGAGCACGCACCGGCTTAATCCAGCTGGGAGATCTCCAGCGCCGCGCGGTCAATCACGCCGATAATCTGCTTAAGCTGCGCGTCGCTGAGCTCTCCCTGATTTACCTTCAGGTCCAGTACCGCTTTGAAGTTATCCAGCGCCCGCTTCATCTGCGGGTTTTTGCGTAGCTGAAAGCCGACGCTGCGCGCTTTGATACGCACCTGGATCTGTTCCAGCTGTTCCTGGTTTTCATCCAGCCAGCGTTGTCCTTCAGCGGTAATCGCAATGCGCTTACGCCCGTTTTCTTCTTCCGTAATGGTGATAAATGTCTGATCCTGCAGATAATCCAGGGTGGGATAGATGACGCCCGGGCTCGGGGTGTAGTTTCCCTGCGTCAGGTTCTCGATCTCTTTGATCAGCTCGTAGCCGTGGCTTGCGCTACGGGTCAGGATATCCAGAATCACCAGCCGCAGATCGCCGTGGCCAAAAAAGCGCGGTCGACGTCCGCCGCCATCGTGTTCGTGTCGCATAATATGCCCTTCATTTTGATATATCTAAACTATATCTAAGATATATTCAGATGCAATCTAAAAGATCTTGCATTTTTCCTTATTAGTAATCATTATCATTTGAAAATTGATTTAGATATATCGTATTCACCAGAAAAGGGTCTAAAAATGGCATCTACCCGTTATCCACAGCGTGTTCGTAATGACCTGCGTTTTCGCGAACTGACGGTGCTCCGCGTTGAGCGCGTCAGCGCGGGTTTCCAGCGCATTGTGCTAGGCGGCGAGGCGCTGGAGGGCTTTAGCTCCCGCGGTTTCGACGACCATACCAAAGTCTTTTTCCCGGCACCCGGGACGACGTTTACGCCGCCGGTGGTCACCGATGAAGGCATCGACTGGGGTGACGGCGTGCGTCCGCAGGCGCGCGACTATACGCCGCTCTATGATGAGGCCCGTCATGAGCTGGCGTTGGATTTCTTCATTCATGACGGCGGCATAGCCAGCGGATGGGCGCTACAGGCGAAGGTAGGCGATAAGCTGACCATCGGCGGCCCGCGCGGTTCGCTGGTGGTGCCGGAGGATTACGCCTGGCAGCTGTACGTGTGCGACGAGTCCGGCATGCCCGCGCTGCGTCGACGCTTAGAGAGTATTGCGCAACTGCCAGTTCGCCCGGATGTGCAGGCGGTCGTGACGGTTGGGGATGAATCGTATAAGGACTATCTGGCGCACCTGAGCGCGTTCAACATCACCTGGGTGGTGGGCCACAGCGAGCAGGCAGTCGCGGACCATCTGGCGACGCTGACCGTTCCGGGGGACGATTACTTTATCTGGCTGACCGGGGAAGGGAAGGTGGTGAAAAGCCTGAGCCGTCAGTTTGAAGCCGACGCCATTGACCCGCAGCTGGTGCGTGCCAGCGCATACTGGCACGCCAAATAATCAGGCTGCCGAATCCAGCTGCGCTTCGCTCACCTGATGTTCGAGCGAGGTGCGGACCTCGTGCAGCGCTTTCTCCTGCTGAGCAAAGTACGCTTCCATATTGCTCAGCGAGGAGACCAGCAGCCAGGACTCCTCTTTCTCCAGCTCCGCCAGCTCGTTCACTAAGGTGTCGATCTGCTCGCGGACCTGCGCCATTTTTTTGCGGATACGTTCCAGATCGTTCAGCCTGTCGCTGGCCATCAATGGCTCGAAGCCCTGCTGCAGGCGGGCCACCAGCGAGCGAATGGCTTTCACATCGCCGCGCTGCTTCGCCTGGTTAAGCTGCACCATCATGTTGTTGGCTTCTTCTTTCAGATCGTCCGCCACCAGATCCGGGTGGCAGAGCTTGCTCGCCTGCCGCCAGAGACGCTTGAGTTCGTTCTGATCCTCTTGCGAAAGATGCTTACCTTTGCGCAGCCGCACTTCGGCATCGTGATGCTGTTCGCGATACTTCTCATACTCTTCGTTGGCCTCGTCGCGAGCCTGACGCGCAGGCTCCTCTTCGCGCGTTAAGCCGCTCTCCAGCTCCTGCGCTTCGGCCAACAGGTTGGCAATCAGATTGCTTTGCTGCTCCAGATGCTTACGCGCCTCGGCGGCCTGGACGGAGTCCGCCGGGAGATCGCGCCAGCGCTGGGTGAGCGTCGCCAGCACTTCTACCGCCTGCGCCATATAGTGCTGGCAGCGACGGTAATCCTCCTCGCGACGACGCGCTTCCGCCTGCTGACGACGCAGGTTCAGCTCCGCCAGCGTTTTTCGCAGGGCGAGGATCTGCTGCATCAGAGGCCCGAGGCGGGAGAAATAGAGATCGTTGAACTCATCAAGCTGCTGCACCCGCGCGTTGCGGCGGTCAATCAGATCGCGCAGACGCTCTTCCAGCGCCTTCAGCTCCAGCTTGCTGGCCGCCACCTGCGGATCGCGCCACGGGGTCACGGCGCGCTGGCCCTGCAGCCAGGCGGTAATTGCCGCCATGGCCGCGGTGTAGTTCTTCTCCTCGAGCGCCACGACGATTGCCTGTAGCTCATCGTCAAACGCTTCATTTTTCAGGCGTGTCAGCTGGCTCTGGATGATGTCGTCATCTTCCAGTTCAATGGCATTTTTAATGATTTCTAGCCGTTTGATCGGTGTGCTCATGATGCCTTTCGCTTTGGCGCTTAAGTATTTGAGTTAAGGTTAGTTGTTGTAAAAGCTACAGGAAATAATACACACGGATGATGATCGGCGCGATGGGGGATTTCTTTAGTTTTGCAGTTTGGGAGTAAAGGAACTGGAGGGGTTGAGTTTACGGTTCCCGCTCTGCCAGTGTTGCCACGCTTGAAGAGTGAGCCAACATTGGCGATTCGTTGTTCAAAGAGTATTAATAAACTCCTCAAAATCCAACGGCACGCGCATTTTTATTACACTAAACCTAAATTTATTTTTTTTAGTTGACCTTTATATCTATGAGTGATTTGTTAATAGCATTCAGGGATGTTAATGCCTCGGGGTGTCTCTCTGAAAAATAAGCAAGGATATATATAAAGGTAACTGTATGCGATTTTTAAAATATATAATTATTCCAGCAATAGTGAGTCTTTCTGGCTGCAGTACTTTCTTTCCTGAGCCGAAAATGTACACGCCACCGCCGAGTAGCGAGGATGTCGCTAAGCTTCGTCTCATTGGCCCACCGATGAGTTATGGCATCTATCAGTATGATAAATCTGGTAAAGAAACAGGTGGGTGGGTACTTAAGCACAATCGTTATTTGAACCCTTTCCTTGGGTCGACGAAAGATATTGGTCTCCCTAAAGTCACGGGGAAGAAATACGATAAAGACTATTTCGAAACGTTGATTGTGCCAGATGAAAAAACCACTATCCAGCACGCTTTATATCAGGGATGTAATGTATCGCTGACTTTCACGCCAGAAAAGAAAAAGATCTACGAAGGGCATATTAGCTATAGCGATAAAACGGGATATTGCGTGCTTTATATGAAAGAAGTCGCGCTTGATACCGTCAATGGCATTTATGTTGAAAAGGATTTTGTACAGTGAAAGCCATTAACTTTTTAGGTGTGGCGTTAGCCTGTCTCCTGAGCGTCTCATGTGCATCGAACTACGACGGAACCAAGGCGACCAGCCTGGCTCAGTATTCGGAAAAAGAGATAAAGCAGAAGCTGATCCCAGAGGTCACGACCCGCAAAGATGTGCTGATTGCTTTTGGCGTACCAGCAAATACGGCTGACTACAATAATACGCGCCACTGGGAGTATACGTCGCAGATCATCGATCGTCGTATCTATCTCATCATTCCTCTTAATCTGGATCGCAAGCAGCACCTGTCCGTCGATTTTTCTGACAAAGGAATTCTGACTTCTTACAACTACATCGAAAAATAGCGTTTAAAATCAACCAAAAGGCTGGCGAATCTCGTCAGCCTTGAATTTAGTATCCTCAGCTTACTTCGCTATAGATCCCCACCACGCGCCCTACCGTTTTTATCTCGTCGATACCGCATTCAAAGGGAACCTTGCCGCCCGCCACGTGAAGTTTTTTCCCGGGCAGCAGCGTCAGGTCGCGGATGCTGGCGGTGCCTTCAATCTCAACAAGCCACAGTCCGTCGGTTAACGACGCCTCTTTTTCGATAAAGTGCAGTTTCCCCTCCGCGCGGACGGCGATGCCGCGCGTCAGCGGTTTGCTAAAGAAAGCAGCGTCGATACTCAAAATGGAATTTTCTTCCAGCCTTCCGTCACTGAGTGTGAATGTCGCAACCGAAACGGGATCGCCCGGGGCGGGGTTTCCTGCAAACTGCGCACCCTGGCCGGTCATCAGCCAGCGGAGGCTGGCGCCAGTGTCCAGCGCACACTGAACCGCAAAGTCGTAAGAGATGGTACCGCGCGCGTAGCGGTTCTGAAGCGAGCTGGCGGCGATATTAAAGTGTCGGGCCAGCTGAATTTTCTGCGTGAAACCATATACCTGACAGATTCTATCGAGCAATTCTTCATTATTCACTTGAGAATCTAGTATCAAAATATATTCCTTTGGGTGTTTACTAATACTCATTTGGGTATTAGTATCATTACAAATTCGGGCAATCAGCGGCAGACGTTGGCAAACTGAGGCTAATGATTGCAGGCATTATCAAAATGGGAATCATGCAGCATGGCTTCCGAAATCGCAATCCTCAAACGGCGGAAAAAGCCGTGCTCTGCCCGTTTTGAACGCATTAGCGTGCATACATTTACGCGAGGGGAGATATGGCGATAGAAGCTGCCCGTGCAAGGGTTCCACTAAGCGTGGGGGCGCGTCTTAGCGGGCTTAACCACATCGCTGAACTGCGCGCCCGCTACGGGAGCGATAGCGGGAAAGAGCTGGCACGGTTTATGACTGACATGCGCGATAAGCGCGATCCCTTTTTTGAGGAGAACAGCAGGGCGCTGGCCGCTCTCTTTTTCCTGGCGAGATTACCCGTCGCCCGTCATGAGTGCGATATCAGCGAGCTGACCACAGAGGAGAAAAGAGCGCTAATTACCGCGATGAATCATTTTCGTGCTGTTGTGAGTTTATTTCCTGAACGGCTGACCATGCCGTTGTAACCCAACCCAAAAACGAATGGCGTAAACCCGCCGGGCACCCTGTTGCCTGAATTTAAGGAGAACGCGTAATGCGACACAGTGAAAACCGCCCTTATCCGATCGGAAGTGAAGAACTGCAACGCCTGCTGATGGAGGCAAAAACAGAGGAACGATGCGCGCGCGCCCTTGCGGTCTCCCTGCGTCTGGAGGCGCTGGCAAGCCAGATCTACAAAACCGGCATGAGCGGAGAAGACGTTGCCGAACTGCTGTGCCACGAGGCGGCCCGCTACGAGCGTGAATCCCAGGAGCTGCACTGATGGCCGATTTTATCGATCTTGCCCAGGCGCGCGAGCAGGAAGACAGAGAGCGCCACATTAATAGCGCCCGCAGACGACCCGCATCGCCTTCGCGTTTCTTCTGCGAGGAGTGTGAGGCTCCAATACCGCAGGCGCGCCGTATGGCGGTGCCCGGCGTGGCCCTGTGCGTCACCTGTCAGGAGATCGCGGAGATGAAAAATAAACACATCCGGGGAGGGTGAGTTGGCTACGTCATTCGCTTATCCGTGGAATGCGCCGCGGTCAGCTATTGCCAGCCCTTATCTTACCCATGCCCAGCAGCAGCGTCGCGATCGCTTCTTCGCGGCGCTGCAGCAGGCAAGAATGGCCCTCTCACAGCAGCCTGACTGCGTGCGTTTTGAGGTCTGGCGCGCCGTTGACGCCCTCGAACAGCATCGGGGCAATCCGCAGGCTAACGCCTTTTTGATCCGCTTCTGCAACAGGATATTGCCCCGCCTGCGGCGGGTCTCTGAACGCTATGCCTGCGCAGGTTTGCATGACGCAGTCTCCCGAGCCGTGTTTAAAGGCCATTTCGATACCCAGCTTCTGCAGTACCTTGCCTCGCGAATGGTTGAACTGGTTGCCCGCTATAACCGTCTGCCGGATATGTCCCGCGCGGATATCGACCTGCTGGCTGGCGATATTGCCAGCTTTATTCGCGGCGAGCTGGCGAATATTAACGATGCTGATATGGGCGAATACCAGACGCTCTTCATCTGGTATCAGCGCGCTGGACTGATTGCCCGGCAGTTTAACGTGGAGCCTCCGCACTGGGAGCGGGTATCGAAGACATTTTTCAACAAAGACGATGTTGCCGCCGCGGTGATGCGGATGTTTTCCGAGGCGTGGTGGCGCGGGCGTTTACGTCGGATCGCGGCTGCCTGGCGCGAGCATTTGCAGATTGCCCTCGGCAACGTCAGCAAAAAGAGAATGGCGTACGCGAGCAAACGCTGCGTGACCGAGTGGCGCGAGCAGAAGCGCCGCACCCGTGAATTTCTCAAGGGCATGGAGCTGGAAGATGAAGAGGGCAACCGCATTAGCCTGATTGAAAAATACGATAGCTCGGTGGCCAACCCGGCGATACGTCGCTGTGAGCTCATGACCCGCATTCGCGGGTTTGAAAATATCTGCCAGGCGCTGGGCTATGTGGGCGAATTCTATACCTTAACCGCCCCCGCGCAGTATCACGCCACCGTGAAATCGGGCTACCCCAACGCGAAGTGGAACGGGGCCAGCCCGGCGGATACGCAAGGCTACCTCACCCGGGTGTGGGCGCGCATCCGCGCAAAGCTGCACCGGGAGGGCCGCCGTATCTTTGGTATCCGCGTCGCGGAACCCCATCACGACGGTACGCCCCACTGGCACATGCTGATGTTTATGAGGCCGGAAGACGTCGAATGCGTTCGCCGGATTATAGGGGACTACGCCCGGGAGGAGGATGCCGCTGAGCTGCAGAGCGAAAGCGCCAGACAGGCTCGCTTTCACGCGGACGCGATCGATCCGCAGAAAGGCAGCGCTACCGGCTATATCGCCAAATACATCTCAAAGAATATCGACGGCTATGCGCTCGATGGCGAGACCGATAACGAAAGCGGCGGCCTGCTGAAGGAGACGGCGTCCGCCGTATCGGCCTGGGCAGGGCGCTGGCACATTCGCCAGTTTCAGTTCATCGGCGGCGCGCCGGTAACGGTCTACCGCGAGCTGCGCCGACTGGCAGACGCAGAGACCGCGCGTGGTCTGAGCGTCGAGTTTGCTGCCGTCCATGAAGCTGCCGACGCCGGTGACTGGGCGGGTTACGTCACTGCACAGGGCGGCCCGTTTGTGCGTCGCGATGATTTACAGGTGCGCACGCTGTATGAGCCGGGTACCGGGTTTAACCAGTACGGCGAAGAAACGGTCCGCATCCGCGGCGTGTACGATTCCGCCGTCGGCGCGGGCAGCCCGGTTTTAACCCGGCTCACGCAGTGGAAAATTGTGCCGAAGCGGGCCCAGGAGCCTGAGGATGTATCTGCGCCTTCTCGGAGTTCTGTCAATAACTGTACGCTGAGCGATCTCTCTCAACCCCTCAACCGGCGTGCGAGACGGGCATTAACCGAGCGTATTAAGCGCATCCGGCCCGGCGCAGCGGCGCCCTTTGTCTACGAGCGGGATCCGCAAAACGGGGTCCCGGAGAAGGTGATTGATGAGGTTCGGCTCGCCACCGGAATCGCCATCAGCCGCGCAGAGGCCCTGCATCTTATGGCGGGCGGCGTAAGCCGTTTTAACGACAAATGGTGCAGAGGCGCAGTTGACGGAACGCTCTTTCCGGCAGCGCGTTCTTATCAGCATAAGGCGCGGAAAATCCTTGAGCGTATTGGGCATTTATCGGATCTGTTCGCTCTGAGAGCACGCTAATCTCCATCGATATCATGCACATACCGTGAAGAGTTCTGATTTTTCGCTTCACTCTTTTTATGAATACGTGCTACTGTATGTTTATACAGTATCTCGTGGTGGAGGTTGTGTGGACAGAGAGTTGAACGAGCAGGTCATGATTGAACGCGTCGAGATGATTGCTCGACTGACGACAGAAGGAACATGTCAGGAAAGAGATCGTGAGATTGCCCTGAATTTGATTGCTGAGATTGCGCGGGGAAATTTAATCAAAAACAACGCGTTTACCGTTGTTTTCTCAGCATCGCCTGTTCCGGAACGCATCAAAAAAGAGGGTAACGTTCGGGTGAACATTACGCTTGATAAAGACCAGCAGATTGGCCATGGCGTCGTCGAGGCCTTCCAGAACGAACTGACCCGCCGAATAAGATCCCTGTTCCCGTCATCGCGGGTGACCGTGAAAATAGGATCGATGACGGGAGTAGAGCTCCAGGGGCTCGAAGGAGAAGCCGATCGCGAGCTGCTGGATAATATTCTCCGGGAAGTCTGGGAAGACGAGAGCTGGCGCTAGCCCAGCATCATTACCCGAATGCACGCCCTCATTCTGATTTTGCGCTTTCGTTGACCCACGCTTCGCTGCTTGTGGACGGTCTGTTGTGTCCGCGATTGTCCATCCGTCAGCGATAGCGAAAAGGCCGCCAGCCCGGGAAACTCTACAGTACCTGGTAACCGGATGTTGGGAGCGTCTGATGAAGATCTATGCAATGCAGGGGGACACGCTTGATGCCGTTTGCGCCCGCTATTATGGGCGCACGGCTGGCGTCGTAGAAGCCGTTCTGAAGGCCAATCCTGGCCTCGCGGAGTCAGGCGTTATCTTGCCTCACGGCACGCCGGTAGAGATGCCGGAGGTAAATAGCGCCCCCACCAAAGAATCCGTAAATCTATGGGACTGAGCCTGGAGAAAATCACCACGTTTATCGCCTACTGGCTGGCCGTGGCGCTGGCCTGGTTCGGGGCGATGTCGCCTGAAAAGGTCGCGCTGTACGTGGGGAGTGTTTGCGCCATTTTTACCGCACTGACGAACTACTGGTTTAAGCGAAAAACCTGGCGCTATCTCCAGTCGCTGGGCCTCGATAA
The DNA here is from genome assembly GCF_019968825.1 of Enterobacter sp. JBIWA003. Lineage (NCBI taxonomy): Bacteria > Pseudomonadati > Pseudomonadota > Gammaproteobacteria > Enterobacterales > Enterobacteriaceae > Enterobacter > Enterobacter sp. JBIWA003. The sequence continues at coordinate 4,365,108 of NZ_CP074170.1, read as the reverse complement.
GAAGAGCATTCGTGAACTCAATCATTAAGCGTTGCAGCGTCGCCGGCGTGCTGGCCCTGGCTGTGCTGATGCCCGATTTTCGTTTACTGAAAACGTCCCCTGAGGGGCTGGCGCTGATTGCCGATCTCGAAGGATGTCGCCTCTCGCCCTACCGGTGCAGCGCTGGGGTATGGACGTCAGGCATTGGCCACACGGCAAACGTTGTGCCGACGCGGGACATTACCGAGCGTGAGGCCGCGGTAAATCTGGTTGCTGATGTACTCAACGTTGAGCGACGACTGGCGACGTGCGCGCCGGTGGAGATGCCGCCGCGGGTCTACGACGCGCTGGTGAGTTTTACCTTTAATGTTGGCGCAGGCGCCGCCTGCCGTTCGACTCTGGTGTCTTTTATTAAGCGTAAACAGTGGTCGCAGGCGTGCGAACAGCTTACCCGCTGGGTGTACGTCAACGGCGTCAAAAATACCGGTCTGGAAAACCGCCGTGTCCGCGAAAAGGCCTGGTGCATGAAGGGGCTGCCATGAGAGTCCTCATGCTGATGCTGGCCGGGCTGCTGGCGATCGCGCTGTGGCTTCGTCATGACAACCAGACCCTGTCCCGTTCCTTAGCCACGGCCAACCGGGTCGCCAGCGAACAAAAAAATGCCCTCGCCACGCTCAACCATCAGCTGTCCCAGTCGCAACGGATGGCCAGAGCAAACGAAAACGCCCAGGTCAGGCTCCGTGAAGAGCTTGTCGCTGTGGGTGAGGAGAGGGCAAGACGGGAAGCGACTATCGGGAGATTACTCAATGAAAATGAAGCGTTACGCCGCTGGTATACCGCTCAGTTGCCTGATGCTGTCCGCAGGTTGCACACCCGCACCGCCTGCGCCTCCGCAGCCCATTGTTTACAACGCCTGCCCGAAGGTGAGCCGCTGCCCGATGCCGGGAAGCGAACCCGCCACTAACGGCGATCTCAGCGCCGATATTCGCAGGCTTGAGTACGCCCTTATCGCCTGCGCGCTGCAGGTTGAAACCATTAAAGACTGTCAGGATAAACTCGATGCACAAACTCAAGAGCCTGCGTCAGGCATTAATTGACGCGATCCCCCAACTGAATGCCAACCCGGAGCGCCTGCAGATGTCGGTCGGCAGCGGCAATATAGACGCCCGCCTGGCCTCCTCGCTCTCCTTTGAAAAACGGTATGTGCTGAACGCGAAGGTTAGCGGTTTCACCGGCGACAGCGAGGGATTTTTTGTCCCGATACTGGCCTGGCTGCGGGAAAACCAGCCGGACATTTTTACCCTCGATGACGGACGCAAAAACGGATACACCTTCGCGATCGTTTTAAACGATGACGCTACGATGGATATCAGCATCAGCATGCAATTAACCGAGCGCATTCTTGTTTCCGAGGAACAGGGCGTTCTGCACACGACCTATTCCCCGGAGCCGCCGCTGCCGGAGCCCGTCACGCGTCCGAAGGCGTTGTACATCAACGGTGAGCTGGTCAGCCAGTGGGAGGACTAAGCTCCCCACGCTGAAGGCCGCCAGCCGCCAGCTGTCTGGACCGCTTGTTGTATCATCCCGCAGAAAACCCCGTCTCGTTGCTGCCGTTCCTCCTGAACGGCATTCTCTTCTCATGAATACATTAACTTCCATGCACGGTATCGCTCGCGCGATCCGCAATCTGATTCGTATCGGTGTTGTGACCGACGTTGACCTCAACAGAGGGCTTTGTCGTGTCCAGACCGGCGGGATGAAAACCACCTGGCTGAACTGGCTAACCTGCCGTGCGGGACGTTCGCGCGTGTGGTGGGCCCCTTCCGAGGGAGAGCAGGTGCTGCTGCTGGCCATCGGCGGTGAGCTGGATACCGCCTTTGTGCTGCCCGGCATTTTCTCTGACGACCATCCGGCGCCGTCCGGGTCGCCTGACGCATTCCACGTCGCGTTCCCTGACGGCGCGGTGATCGAGTACGAACCCGGACGCGGGGCGCTGAGGGTTTCAGGCATTAAAACGGCCGACATTTCCGCTTCTGAATCGCTGACCGCCACCGTGCCGGAGGTGCGGGTGATCTCAACGTCCCGTATCACGCTGGATACGCCTGAAGTGGTGTGCACCAACAAGTTAATTACCGCCTCGCTGGAAGTGCAGAAGGGCGGGGTGATGACCGGAAATATTGAGCACTCCGGCGGTAAATTGACCTCCAACGGAGTGCAGGTGGACAACCACGCGCACGGCAGTGTGCAAAGCGGCGGAAGCTGGACTAAGGGGACACAATGACGGTGCGTTACAGGGGAATGAACAGGCAGACCGGGCTAAGCCTTTCAGAGGCTGACCACATCCGGCAGAGCGTGCGCGACATTCTGGTTACGCCGATTGGCTCGCGGGTCATGCGCCGGGATTACGGCTCGCTGCTGGCGGCGATGATCGACAGGCCGCAGAGCCCGGCGCTGCGCCTGCAGATCATGGCCGCCTGTTATTCCGCCATCCAGAAATGGGAGCCGCGGATAAGCCTGACGGCCATCACTTTCGAACGTTCGGAGAACGACGGGACGTTGTATGTCGATATCACCGGCACGCGCCCGATCTCCGGACAATCTTTTTCTATCACCATTTCACTGAGTTAAACGCTATGGCTATTGTTGATCTGAGCCAGCTCGCCGCGCCTGATGTCGTGGAGGAGGTGGATTATGAAACGCTGTTGGCAGAACGAAAGGCCACCTTTGTCTCCCTCTATCCGGAAGAGGAGCGAGAGGCGATTGCACGGACGCTGACCCTGGAATCCGAGCCGATTGTGAAGCTGCTGCAGGAGAACGCCTACCGGGAAGTTATCTGGCGCCAGCGCGTAAACGAGGCTGCACGGGCGGTCATGTTGGCCTATGCGGCAGGCCGCGACCTGGACCAGATCGGGGCAAACGCGAACCTTGCGCGTCTGACAATTACCCCTGCCGACGACACCACGTTACCGCCCACTCCGGCTGTGATGGAGTCCGATACCGACTTTCGGCTGCGCATCCAGCAGGCACCGGAAGGGCTGAGCGTGGCCGGTTCAACGGGCGCGTATCAGTTCCACGGCCGCAGTGCAGATGGTCGGGTGGCTGACATTTCCGTCATTAGCCCACAGCCCGCAAACGTCACGGTTTCCGTGCTCTCCCGGGAGAATAACGGCGTAGCGTCTGAGGAACTGCTCGCCGTTGTTCGCAATGCGCTGAACGATGAGGACGTCAGGCCCGTCGCCGACCGCGTGACCGTCCAGTCGGCCAACATTGTCGACTACAGCATTGAAGCATCGCTTTTCCTTTTTCCCGGCCCCGAAAGTGAACCGGTACTCAATGCGGCAAGAGCCCGATTACAGACCTACATCACGGCTCAGCATCGGCTGGGACGCGATATCCGCAAGTCAGCCATTTACGCTGCCCTTCACGTGGAAGGGGTGCAGCGGGTGGAACTCACCGCACCCGCGGCTGACATCGTGCTTGATGAAACCCAGGCCTCCTGGTGCAGCCACTACAGCGTAACCGTGGGGGGAAACGATGAATAATGCCCGCCTTTTACCGGTTGGCTCATCGGCGCTTGAGGTCGCCGCGGCGCGCGCCTGCGCGGACATCGAAAATACGCCGGTTCCGCTGCGTCATCTCTGGAGTGCGGACACCTGTCCGGCGAATCTGCTGCCCTGGCTGGCGTGGGCGTTTTCGGTTGACCGCTGGGATGAGAACTGGCCGGAGGCCACCAAACGGGAGGTGATCCGCGCCGCGTGGTTTATTCATGCCCACAAGGGAACGATAGGCGCTGTACGTCGCGTGGTGGAGCCGCTTGGCTATCTGATTAACGTTACCGAGTGGTGGCAAACCAACGATCCGCCCGGCACCTTCCGCCTTGATATCGGCGTACTGGACACGGGCATCACCGAGGAAATGTATTACGAAATGGAGAGGCTCATCGCCGATGCGAAGCCTGCCAGCCGCCACCTTATTGGCCTGAATATCATCCAGGACATTCCGGGTTATCTCTATACCGGTGCCCTGAGCTATGACGGCGACATCATCACGGTTTATCCCGGATAAGTGAGAGCACAATGACAGTGAAATATAAAACGGTTATCACCAAAGCCGGTGCCGAAAAACTGGCTGCCGCGACCGTCCCGAACGGCAAGAAAGTCAATTTTACGGCGATGGCCGTGGGTGACGGTGGCGGCACATTGCCGGTTCCTGATGCCGGGCAGACGAAGCTGGTTAATGAAGTCTGGCGCCATGGGCTGAATAAAATTAGCCAGGACAATAAAAAGCTTAACTATGTAATCGCGGAGCTTCTCATTCCTCCCGAAGCGGGTGGTTTCTGGATGCGTGAGATGGGGCTTTACGATGACACCGGTACGCTGATTGCCGTCGGCAACATGGCGGAAAGTTACAAACCATTACTGGAGGAGGGATCGGGCCGTGCACAGACCGTGAGAATGGTGATCATGGTCAGTGATATCGCCTCGGTCGAGCTCTCGATAGATACGTCTACGGTGATGGCGACCCAGGAGTACGTTGATGAGAAGCTTGAAGAGCATGAGCAGTCTCGCCGTCATCCCGATGCCACGCTAACGGCTAAAGGATTTACGCAGCTCAGTAGTGCGACTGATAGTGTGTCTGAAACGCTGGCCGCAACGCCGAAAGCGGTTAAGGCTGCCTACGACTTTGCCCGTGGTAAGTATACGGCTCAGGATGCGACTACCGGACAAAAGGGGATTGTTCAGCTTAGCAGTGCGACCGATAGTGCTTCAGAGACGCTTGCGGCCACACCAAAGTCTGTGAAGACTGTCAGTGATGATCTCATAAAACTGAAAAACAGTCTGGGTACTGCTGCTGGTAAAAATGCCCAGGAAAGTCGTGACGACATCACGCCCGGGCGCGTGGTGGTTAACGGTGGTGCGCTTGCTATACGGTCTGTTGCTGCTGAAGCGAGCAGAGAGATTAAAGACGCAAGCGGTCTTCCTGCTAATTCCGTAAGTTTCTGTTATGCCAGTGCTGCCTATTCACCTGGCTATGAGGCGACAATTCTTGATGTGGGAGGACTGGGTGGTAACTATCGGGTGCAATATGCTGCGTCTTATAGTGATGGTGGTAAACAACTAAAATTCCGTACCTTAAATGGAGATAACGGATACTGGGGGAGCTGGACGAAAGTTCTCACAAACTACGGGGGAAGCGTTGATTATCTCGATGGTGCAAAGTATTACGCCACTAAGCCGGAATACTGGCAGGGAGGTGGGGCATTTGCACATCAATATACGAATGGCTCAGCACCGTTTTTTGTTGGTGGATACACTACCGCTAAAGATAATTCGGTATACCTTCCGATCGTGAAAGGAACGTCTGTAACGAGTGGTCATGGATATGGCGCTTCTGTTAGTTTTGGCATATTACGATCGGGTAAAAATGATTTTGGTTCCGCAGTCGTTCATATCATTGGGGATTCTGGCAGTGGTGCCCTGTATTCTTTTGATGCAAACGGAACATTCAATGCACCCCAACGGCTTTATAGCGGTGACTCAATTTTTGCTGCTGGGCAAATTAACAGCGGAGGCAATATCGTTGCGGGTCAAGGGGTGTTTGAATCCGGCGGGCAGGTAAGGGTTTATTCTTCGAACAACCCACCACCGAACCAGTCAGGGTCGACCACCACCGGAAACAGCTCCGCCTATTACCGTCACGGCAACGGTCAGGTGTTCATGCAGTGTATTGGCGGGGTTGCTTCCAACTCCAATTCCAACCCGGATGTCACTGTTTATCTTCCGGCTGCTTTTCCTAACGGAATCCTCGCAATAGGTGGCTCTTTCAGCGGAACAGGGGGAAATGACAAAGATTCTTACTGGACAGCTAACCCTTTAAGTGCAAGTGCTTTCTCTCTTCACTCGCGAAATATGAGCGGCTATTTCTCTTTTGTGGTAACAGGATATTAGTTATGCATAGTCAGTTATTCAGCAATAAAACGCGCGGCTTTTATCCGATTAAAAGTTTGCGCTATTACAAGTCTGTTAACGCTCTGCCGGATGACCTTGTCCGGGTCCGTGATTCAGAGCATGAAAAATTTGTCGGCGCCGCTCCCGTTAACTGCGCCCCCAGTTACAACGTCGAGAGCAAACAGATGGAGTGGGTCACTGTAGCCGCACCGGTCAGGGCACCAGAAGAAATCCTCGCGGCTAATCGCAGAGAGCTATTGAGCAGGCAACGCGAGGCGGCGGTAAGCGCTTTTCCGCTGCAGTCTGCAGTTGATTTGGGGATGGCTACCGAGGAAGAAAAAACACAACTGGAAGAACTGAAAAAATACGTTGTTGAACTGACGGGGGTTGACCTCAGTGTACCAGACTGGCCTAAAACTCCTGAGTGGATATCTGTTTAAACTGTCTTATTATAAAGAAAAGGCCCGCATCACGCGGGCTATTTCTTATTTATAGGGGCATCACTCATATTTTTCTGTTTTATTACCGATAAAAAATTTGAGCCAGTAATAACCAAAAATTCATCATGCAGTCAGACCGCCAGCTAACCAGAGTAAAATCGTTATTACCTCGTTAATGGCGCAACGATATCGATAATATTCACTCATTAATAATGGTAATCGACGATCAATTACTTATGATTGATCGCTCAAAACGCTCAGTCACCTTTCCCGCGCGGGTCAACCACTCACTCTATGTTGTGCTGCCCTACCTCCAACGGCATTACGTTTCATACCTCCTTCGCCCAAGAGAAAATAGCCTCACCACTAAACGAAGGAGTTAACCGGATGGGCGACTATCACCACGGCGTGGAAGTTATCGAAATCAACGATGGCACCCGCACCATTTCCACCGTCTCGACGGCAATCATCGGTATGGTCTGTACGGCCAGCGATGCTGACGACAAGACATTTCCTTTAAACGAGCCCGTGCTCATTACCAACGTGCAAACTGCGATTGCGAAAGCTGGCAAGGCGGGGACGCTGTCCGCTTCTCTGCAGGCGATTGCTGACCAGTGTAAACCGGTTGTCGTTGTTGTTCGCGTGGCTGAAGGCACCGCTGAAACCCCGGAAGAGGCGCGCAAACAGACCGTTTCCAACATCATCGGTACCACCGATGAAAACGGTAAATATACCGGCCTGAAGGCGCTTCTCACGGCGAAAACGGTAACCGGCGTTAAGCCACGTATTCTCGGCGTGCCGGGGCTGGATTCTCAGGAAGTGGCAACCGCGCTGGCCGCGATGTGCCAGAGCCTGCGCGCGTTCGGCTATGTCAGCGCATGGGAATGTAAAACCATTTCTGAGGCGATCGACTACCGCAAAAACTTCAGCCAGCGCGAGCTGATGGTTATCCACCCTGATTTTCTGGCATGGGATACCACCACGAACGCAACGACGACGGCCTGGGCAACCGCTCGCGCGCTTGGCCTGCGCGCCAAAATCGACCAGACCATCGGCTGGCATAAAACCCTGTCAAACGTTGGCGTCAACGGCGTCACCGGCGTAAGCGCTTCTGTCTCCTGGGATCTGCAGGAACAGGCTACCGATGCGAACCTGCTTAACCAGGCGGGCGTCACCACGCTGATTCGCAACGACGGCTTCAAATTCTGGGGTAACCGTACCTGCTCTGACGACCCGTTATTCGTCTTTGAAAACTACACCCGTACCGCGCAGGTGCTGGCCGATACCATGGCGGAAGCGCACGCGTGGGCGATGGATAAACCCATCACGCCAACGCTTATCCGCGACATCGTTTCCGGTATTAATGCCAAGTTCCGCGAGCTGAAAACCAACGGCTATATCGTCGACGGCTCCTGCTGGTATGACCCTGAGTCTAACGACGCAACCACCCTGAAAGCGGGGAAACTGTATATCGATTACGACTACACCCCTGTCCCGCCGCTGGAAAATCTGACCCTGCGCCAGCGCATCACCGATACCTATCTGGCAGACCTGTCAGATTCGGTTAATAGCTAAGGAGCTGAAGCATGGCGTTACCACGCAAACTTAAGTACCTGAATATGTTCAACGATGGCCTGAGCTATATGGGCGTTGTTGAGTCTGTAACTCTACCGAAGCTTACCCGCAAGCTGGAGAAGTATCGTGGCGGCGGTATGCCGGGCTCGGTCTCTGTCGATCTCGGTCTGGACGATGATGCCCTGGCGCTGGAGTGGACCGTTGGCGGTCTGCCGGACGCCGCGCTGTGGGCGCAGTACGCCTCTCCAGGCGCGGACAGCGTGCCGCTGCGCTTTACCGGCTCTTTCCAGCGTGATGATACCGGCGAAATCTCCGCCGTCGAAATCGTCATGCGCGGCCGTCATAAAGAGTTTGATGGCGGCGAGAACAAGCAGGGCGAAAGCGGCACCACCAAGATGTCCACCGAGTGCGCGTACTACCAGCTGACCATTGATGGCAAAGAGATCATCGAGATCGACATCATCAACATGGTGCTGAAAGTCGACGGCGTCGATCGTCTGGCTGAACACCGTAAGGCCATCGGCCTGTAACCCTTTAACCGGCCGGGATAGCCGGCCGGTAAGCTAACTTTCAGAAGAGTAATGAAATGGAAAATAGCAACGAGAACGCCATGAACAACAGCTCATACATTGTCACGCTTGATAGTCCCGTTCTGCGCGGCGAGCAAAAAATTGAACAGGTGACGGTCTCCAAACCGAATGCCGGGACTCTGCGTGGGATCTCGCTGGCCTCGCTGGCGCAATCCGACGTTGATGCGCTGATCAAGGTGCTGCCGCGAATGACCTCGCCGGCTCTGACCGAGCATGAAGTTGCGCGTCTGGATGCCTGCGATCTGCTCTCTTTTGCCGGTAAGGTGATCGGTTTTTTGTCACCGGCTTCGGCTCGCTGAGATTTCCCGAAAATCTGTCGGTCGACGATCTGATGGCGGATATCGCGGTGATTTTTCACTGGCCGCCGTCAGAGCTGTACTCCCTTAGCGTGACCGAACTCCTCTTATGGCGCGAAAAAGCGCTGCAGCGAAGCGGAAACCACCATGAGTAATAATGTCAGTCTTCAGGAGTTGCTTAAGGCAGTTGATCGTGCAAGCCGACCGCTTAACGCTCTCCAGAACGCCAGCCAGACTCTCGCGAGCGATATCCATGATTCGCAGACGGCGCTGGGGGCGCTCGACGAGCAGGCGGGGCGCATTAACGGCTTCAGAAAAGCAAATGCCCAGCTCGCCACGACGGAGCAGTCGCTTGCTCAGGCGAAACAGCAGGCGGCGGCGCTGGCGTTGCAGTTTAAAAACACACAAAATCCTACTCAGGCACAGGCTGATGCGCTGTCCGCAGCCCGAAAATCGGCAGCCAACCTCAAGCTTGAGTACAACAGCTTACGTTACTCGGTACAGCGTCAGCGGACTGAACTCGCTCAGGCGGGAATCAACACGCGAACGCTTTCGTCGGATGAGCGTCGTTTAAAAAGTCAGATCGGCGAAAAAACGCAGCAGCTTAACCGACAGCGGGATGCGCTGGCCCGCGTCAATCAGCAGCAGGCGCAGCTGAGTACCGTTCAGAATCGCTACGAGTCAGGCAAACGCGCTGCCGCGCGGGTGCATCAGCTGGCTAATGCGGGCGTGGGCATGGCCAAAGCGGGCTTTGATCAGACGTCCCGGTTTATGGCGCCTGGCATCAGTTTTGAAAAACAGATATCGACTATTCAGGCAAGCCTTGGTCTGGAGAAGGGCGACGCCCGGCTTGAGGCCATTCGTCAGCAGGCGCGGGAGGTCAGTGCCAGGACCGGAGTCCCCGCAGATACGGTCGTCCGTGCACAAACCGAACTGGCTCGTTCAGGCTACGACGCCGATGGGGTTATTGCTGCCACTGTACCCACGGTTAACCTCAGCCTGGCGGGGAATGTCGACGCGGCTAAAGCGGCCGATATGATCGCCAGCACGCAGGCCGCCTATAACCTGACCGATACGGATGCGGGACGCATCGCAGATTTACTTACCCGCGGGTTTACCTCTTCGAACACCAGTCTCGTTGAGATGGCGGCGGCCGTCACCTCCGCTGCGCCCGCTGCGGATGCGACCGGTATGGGTCTTGAAGAGACAATCGCGCAGCTTGGCGTTCTGACGGAAAAGGGAATGAACGGTGCCGCCGCCGGGGACGCGCTCAGCGCGATGCTGCGACAGCCACAGGCTCCGGATGCACTGCGTTCAGCCGCGGGTAACGGCGCGCTTGATAAAAAACGCCAGCAGTTGCAGGGGGCAACAGGCAGTGCCGCGCTCGTGGCTTCCGTGCAGACCGACAATCTTGACGGCGATATCAGCAAATTCCAGGCCGCGTGGAGCGGGCTGAAGATTGACGTATTTGATAAAGCAGATGGCGCTTTGCGCAACCTGATAACAACCGCAACCGGCTGGCTTGGCACGGCCTCCCTGTGGGTGAATGCCAACCCTGAGCTGACGCAGACCCTTGCCAGCATTGTTGTCGGCGCGCAGGCGTTTGCTGGGGTACTGGGTGGCGTAGGCACGGTTATTGGTCCGGTTTTGACGGGCATCAATATGGTTATTACCGCGGCCGGGATGTTAGGAACGGTATTCAGCGTGGTGGGCGGTGCCGTCATGACGGTGCTGGGCGCCCTTAGCTGGCCGGTGATAGCCCTTGGCGCGGCGATTGCCGCCGGAGCCTTGCTGATTTTCAAATACTGGGAGCCCATCAGCGCCTTCTTTGGCGGGGTGATTGAGGGACTGTCTGCAGTCTTCGCACCGCTGGGCGAGTTGTTCTCTCCGCTCTTACAGGCGTTTGGTTTTATCTCAGAAAAACTGGGCGGGATCTGGCAGTGGTTCACCGATTTGATTGCGCCGATTAAGGCGACGCAGGAAACGCTGGATAGCTGTAAAAACGCTGGCGTGATTTTTGGTCAGGCGCTGGGGGATGCGCTAATGGCACCGCTTAATCTCTTTAACAGCCTGAGCGGTAAGGCCAGCTGGCTGCTGGAGAAACTCGGACTGATCAAAAACGAGTCGGGTCATCTCGACGCCGCGGCGGCAAAAGCAGACACGGCATCTTCTCCTGCGGGCAGTGCGTCCATTCCGGTGGCGGGGATCTCTGGCGGCGGCCAGGGGTATCAGCCAACCCTCGTGCCGGGAGGACGCTCTTACGTCGATCAGAGTAAAAGCGAATATCACATCACACTGCAGGGGAGTGCGGCCTCCGCAACGGATCTGACGCGTCAAATCCGGGAGGAAATCGAGAACAGTGAGCGTGATAAAGCGAGACGGCAGCAATCCAGCTTAATGTATGGTTGAGGAGAGATAAAATGTTAATGGTGCTGGGTCTGTTTGTCTTTGAACGACGAACCTTACCCTATCAGACAATGCAGTTTACAAAGGATTACCGCTGGGCGTCCAACGATCGGATCGGGAAACCTAAAGCCTGGCAGTACCTTGGCGAAGGCGAGACATCTTTTACCCTCTCCGGACTGCTTTACCCGGAACTCACGGGAGGGCGGCTTTCCCTTAAGGCGGTCGAGCTGATGGCGAATGAGGGGCGGGCATGGCCGTTGATAGACGGTACCGGCATCATTCACGGCATGTTTATCATTGAGAAAGTCACGCATACGCATTCGGATTTTTACAGTGACGGTACTGCCCGAAAAATTAATTTTACGCTGGAACTGAAACGCGTGGACGAATCGCTGGTGACGATGTTTGGCGATCTGAGAACCCAGGCCGAAGAGCTGGTGACGAGCGCACGTAATAGCATTGGAGGGCTGGTGGGATGATCACCGAAATGAATATCCGAGCGGGTGGGAAAATCGCCCCTGATTTTATGCTTAAGCTTGACGATCGCGATGTCACACAGAATTTCAGCCACCGTCTTATCAGTCTGAGCATGATCGACAAACGTGGGCTGGAAGCCGATCAGCTGGATATTCAACTGGATGATTCCGACGGGCTACTAGACTTGCCGGCCCGGGGGGCAAGGCTCTCCTTATGGCTGGGATGGGAGGGAACCCCGCTTGAGGAGAAAGGGGACTTTACGATTGATGCGATTCAATTCCGGGGCGCGCCGGACACGCTGACCATCCGGGGATTCAGCGCAGATTTTCGTGGAAAGCTAAACGTGCGGCGCGAACAGTCGTGGCATGACACGACGATTGGCGCGATAGTCGATACCATCGCTCAGCGTAACCAGTTGACCGCCAGCGTCGCGTCGGGGCTTGCATCCATCGCCATCTCTCATATTGACCAGTCTCAGGAGACAGACGCGGCGTTCCTCTCCCGCCTTGCTGAACGTAATGGAGCATTTGTTTCAATCAAAGCCGGGAAGATTATCTTTATGAAAGCGGGCCAGGCCGTGACGGCCAGCGGCACGCCGATTCCCTTAATGATGATTGAGCGTGGGGATGGTGATAAGCACCTTTTTTCCGTCGCTGACCGTGAAAATTATTCCGGCGTGACGGCCAAATGGCTGCAAACGCGCGACCCAAAGCAACAAAATCCTCAATTGAGTATTTCACGTCAATCAGGGGGGCAGCCGACAGAAGCACTGCAGCACCCGGATGCCGTCGCACCAGTAGCGGAAACAGGAGGCAAGGAGCAGAAGCCGCAAGAGAGGCTGGTGGGATCGGCGGAAAACGTATTTGAGCTCACCACGGTCTATGCCTCTGAAGAGCAGGCGCTCAGGGCCGCAGAGGCTAAGTGGCGCGCGCTTCAGCGGGGAACCGTAGAGTTTTCCATCCAGCTTGCCCTGGGACGCGCCGATCTGTTCCCCGAAACGCCGGTGCTGGTAAACGGTTTTAAACGCGTCATCGACGAGCAGGCGTGGATCATCAGCGAAGTGGTGCATACCCTCAACGATAGCGGATTTACCACGCAGCTTAAGCTTGAGCTGAACGTCAGCGACGAAAAATTTACTGTTGATAGTGAGTAATGTAGTTGCTATTGGTTTTATTTTGGGTATTATTGATTCACAAAATGTGAATTAAGTGGAGGGGTACATGTTTCATTGTCCTAAGTGCAAGCATTCAGCGCATGCGCGTACCAGTCGCTATTTAAGTGAAAATACCAAAGAGCGCTATCACCAGTGCACAAATGTTGACTGCAGCTGTACGTTCGTGACGATGGAGTCCGTAGAGCGTCTGATTGCGACCCCTGGTGCCTCTGGAGGTGTCCAGACGGCTTCGCTGAGCCAAGGTTAGCGGGTTCAAAAAAACAATAAAAAAGCCACTCAATCGAGTGGCTTAATTATATGATTCTAAAGCTAAAATTTGGTGGCCCCTGCTGGACTTGGACCAGCGACCTGGCAATTCTTAGCCCCATTTTAAAGGCTTATAAGTCAATGATTTACTCTGTTTTTTTAATGGTTTTTTTGCATCGAATAATGTTAAATATGAAAGCATAGTGAATAGATCTGCTGCCATTTTGCTGACAACGATGCCTATAAAAAATGATAATCGCCATTTAAGAGGTAGAGGGCTAAACCAATCATAAAGGAGCCGAACAGCGAAAACACAGTGTTATACCAGTAGAAGTAGATAGGTGTTTCGGATCGGTAGATGTAGTAATTTTCATATGTGCCTTTATACCAACCGACGAAGACCCCACTTCTAAGAGCTTTTGCTGAATGAAAAATCATCCACAATCCGCAAAGAAGTACACAGATCAATACTAATAATGTATCCCATTCCATAGCTTGTCTTCTAAAAATAACGGCTTATCAAAGTGTTAGTGGGTTGAGCAATGTCGCTTCGTTCAGGTGACAAGGTGTAAAGTGAGCATAGCGCATCGTTACCTTAATATCAGTGTGTCCGGGAATACGCTGGAGTACAAGGATATTGCCTCCGAGCATCATAACCTCTACATCCGAAGGTGGCGCATCAACAACTTTCGTACTGGTCCGCTGCTGGCGTGTTTTTTATGAAACTCCTGCTGCCATTTTGCTGCCAATGGGATTTGAATAAACAAAAAGGCCACTCGGGAGAGTGGCCTAACTGTATGTATTTACTGCTAAAATTTGGTGGCCCCTGCTGGACTTGAACCAGCGACCAAGCGATTATGAGTCGCCTGCTCTAACCACTGAGCTAAGGGGCCGTGGCGGTGAATTATAAAGTAACTCCCCGCAGCAATCCAGCCATTCACACCTGCCTGCTGTTTTTATAAACAACGCATAATCAATCCTTTATACTTCCATAACGATGTATCAGCGGGAGTAAAGATGATCAACGATATTCTGGCCCCTGGCCTGCGGGTGGTGTTCTGCGGAATTAACCCGGGCAAGTCCTCGGCGCACACCGGTTTTCACTTTGCCCATCCGGGCAATCGCTTCTGGAAGGTGATCTATCAGGCCGGGTTTACCGACAGGTTACTCAAGCCTGAAGAGGAGCAGCACCTGCTGGACACGCGCTGCGGCATAACCATGCTGGTCGAGCGGCCGACGGTGCAGGCAAGCGAGGTCAACCTGCATGAACTGCGCAGCGGCGGGCGGGAGCTGGTGAAGAAGATTGAAGACTACCAGCCTGCCGCGCTGGCGATCCTCGGCAAGCAGGCCTACGAGCAAGCATTTAGCCAGCGCGGGGCTAAGTGGGGTAAGCAGAGCATCATGATTGGCGTGACGCAGGTGTGGGTGTTGCCGAACCCGAGCGGGCTCAACAGGGCGACGCTGGACAAGCTGGTAGAGGCGTATCGGGAGCTGGATGAGGCGCTGATGGTGCGGGGGCTTTAAGCCTCTGCGGCCTGATGCCCTCACCCTCTCCCCACATGACTGAGGGATCCCCACAACGTTATGGCAGCACGGAACAGTCCCCTCGCCCCTCCGGGGAGAGGGTTAGGGTGAGGGGAATATACGGCCGTGGTGGTCATTCCGTTCACTTTATGTTCCTTGCTACTCTGTCACGACATGACCTGTGAACGTGCCAGGATGGCTCAGTCGCCACCACCCTGGCGACCCGCCCTCTCGGCGCATCCATGCGCCTCGCCCCGGCCTGCAGGAAACGCCTCAGCGATTTACAGCCGGACCAGAGCATCGCTGAAAGTCTTCACTCGTTCTGAAACAAGGTTATTGCTTCTGCTTATAAATTACTGGGGAGCCCACAGTCCAAAGGGAGAGGGAATAAACAAAAAAAAAGCTCCCGATTGGGAGCTTTTTCACGGTCAGGACAGGTTAGTCGTCCAGGAAGCTACGCAGTACTTCAGAGCGGCTTGGATGACGCAGCTTACGCAGCGCCTTCGCTTCGATCTGACGGATACGTTCGCGGGTCACGTCGAACTGTTTACCCACTTCTTCCAGCGTGTGGTCGGTGTTCATATCGATACCGAAACGCATACGCAGGACTTTCGCTTCACGGGCGGTCAGGCCAGCCAGGACGTCGTGCGTTGCGGCACGCAGGCTCTCGGTGGTGGCAGAGTCCAGCGGCAGCTCGAGGGTGGTATCCTCGATGAAATCACCCAGATGCGAATCTTCATCATCACCGATTGGTGTTTCCATGGAGATTGGCTCTTTGGCGATCTTCAGCACTTTACGGATTTTGTCTTCCGGCATCAGCATGCGTTCGGCCAGCTCTTCTGGCGTCGGCTCGCGGCCCATCTCCTGCAGCATCTGGCGGGAAATACGGTTGAGCTTGTTGATAGTCTCAATCATATGCACCGGAATACGGATGGTGCGCGCCTGATCCGCGATAGAGCGGGTGATAGCCTGACGGATCCACCAGGTTGCGTAGGTAGAGAACTTGTAACCACGACGGTATTCAAACTTGTCTACCGCTTTCATCAGACCGATGTTGCCTTCCTGAATCAGATCCAGGAACTGCAGACCACGGTTGGTGTATTTCTTGGCGATAGAGATAACCAGACGCAAGTTCGCTTCAACCATCTCTTTCTTCGCACGGCGGGCTTTCGCTTCACCGATGGACATGCGACGGTTGATGTCTTTGACCTGCTCGATGGTCAGGCCGGTCTCTTCTTCAATCTGCTGCAGCTTCTGCAGGCCGCGATACACGTCTTCTTTCACGTCGTGCAGTTTTTCAGACCACGGCTTGTTCATCGCAATAGCCGCGTTGAACCAGGTTTCGCTGGTTTCGTTGCCGGTGAAGAGGGTGATGAAGTTCTTCTTCGGCATTTTGCACTGCTCAACGCACAGCTTCATGATGATACGTTCCTGGGTGCGTACGCGATCCATCATCACGCGCATGCTGTTCACCAGGTAGTCGAACTGTTTTGGCACCAGGCGGAACTGTTTGAACACTTCAGACAGCTTCAGGATCTCTTCCTGAGCGGCAGCGTGGCTGCGGCCTTTCGCTTTGATGGTGTCACGCGTCACTTCGTACTGGGTACGCAGCTCGGCAAACTTCTCGCGCGCCAGCTCCGGGTCGATGCTGTTGTCATCGTCCGCGGTGTCGTCGTCGCTCTCCTCCTCATCTTCGTCTTCGTCGTCATCCATCTCTTCCTGAGACAGCTCAGAACCGACGTGAGTGGCGGTAGGCGCCATATCTTCTTCAGCGTTCGGGTCGACAAAACCGGTGATCAGGTCAGACAGGCGCGCTTCTTCCGCTTCAACGCGATCGTACTGCTCCAGCAGATAGGTGATCGCTTCCGGGTACTCGGCAACAGAGCACTGAACCTGGTTGATCCCGTCTTCGATGCGTTTTGCGATGTCAATTTCGCCTTCGCGGGTCAACAGTTCAACGGTACCCATTTCGCGCATGTACATGCGGACCGGGTCAGTGGTACGCCCGATTTCAGATTCCACGCTGGACAGTACCTGTGCAGCAGCTTCTTCCGCATCTTCGTCAGTGTTGTTGGAGGTTTCAGCCAGCAACAGATCATCGGCATCCGGTGCTTCTTCCATCACCTGAATGCCCATGTCATTGATCATTTGGATGATGTCTTCGATTTGATCTGAATCGACGATATCTTCCGACAGATGGTCATTGACCTCGGCATAGGTCAGATAGCCTTGCTCCTTACCACGTTGGACAAGAAGTTTCAGCTGTGACTGCGGGTTTTGCTCCATAAGACGGTATCCACACTTAATTCGTTTGATTGGTGTCGGCGATGGGGCTGCCAACCTTTAAAGCGAGGGCGTACTTATATTTTTGCCGCTGCCTCTCAGTGCGGCTGCCGGGGGCTTCCCGATCGATATTCGGCACTTAAGCCGTTAAATACTTCATCCTTCACGTTGTCTCTGCGTTAGCTGCGTTCTCTCATCCTGATCATGTACTTATGTACACTCCCAGGACTTCGTTCGCTTGCTGCCTTGATACAACGCGAATGATTTTGTCTTTCACTTATTTTCTTGCCAGTTCCTGGTTAATCATCCAGAGCTCCCGGCGTTCTTCGCTGCTTAAACCGTGTGTGCGCTCGCGAGCTATCAACTCTTCCTGGCGCAGCTCAAGCATCGAATCAAACATATGGTTGAGTGAGTCGGTGAACGTTTTTTCTGCAATGTCCTTATCTGCTATATCGTCCCACATCGACAATTTTTCAAGGGTAGCGGCCTCTTTTGTGCCGCGATAATGCTCTAAAAGTTGTCCGGTGGTCAGACCTGGCTGAGACAAACACGTGTTGACCAGTTCTGAAAATAAGCCAAGTCCGGGCAATTTTTCGTGGTTCAAACCCGCCAGCGACGGCACCTGTGGCGCCAGCTCGGGGTTTTGGACCAGTAACCCTATCAGTATACGCATGGTTGTGCGTTTTAGCTGAGGCGCGGGGCGAACCGTGCCGTTTTCAGCCTGTTTAGGCATTAAACGTTCAAGCTGGCTGTCATCCAGAATGCCGAGCTTGTTGCCTAGCTCCTGACGCAGGTAGATGCGCAGCGTTTCGCCGGGCACCTGACTGATTAACGGCAGCGCCAGCGTGCTGAGCTGCGCGCGCCCGTCAGGGGTACTCAAATCGACCTGCGGCATCAGGCTGTTAAACAAAAACGTGGAGAGCGGCTGAGCCTGCTCCATCCGCGCTTCAAACGCCGCTTTACCCTCTTTACGCACCAGCGTATCCGGGTCTTCACCATCGGGCAGGAACATAAAGCGCAGCTGACGCCCGTCGGTCATATAGGGTAGCGCGGTTTCCAGCGCGCGCCAGGCGGCATCGCGTCCGGCGCGGTCTCCGTCGTAACAACAAATCACGTTGTTGGTCACGCGGAACAGCAGCTGAATGTGATCCGCTGTCGTGGACGTTCCTAACGACGCCACCGCGTAGTTGATGTCGTACTGCGCCAGCGCAACGACGTCCATATAGCCTTCGACGACCAGAAGACGCGGAGGTTCCGCGTTATCCTGCTGCGCCTCATAAAGACCGTAAAGCTGGCGGCCCTTATGGAAAATATCGGTTTCCGGGGAGTTGAGGTACTTCGGCAGGGCATCACCCAGCACGCGACCACCAAAACCAATTACCCGGCCTCGCTTGTCGCGGATTGGGAACATCACCCGTTCGCGGAAGCGGTCGTAGCTTCGTCCCTGGTCGTTGGTGACCAGCATGCCTGCATCGATGAGAGATTTACGATCTTCGCTATTGCCGCCAAAACGCTTTAACACGTTGTCCCAGCCGGGCGGGGCGTAGCCAATAGCGAAACGCGCAATGACATCGTCGCTCAGTCCGCGCTTGTTCAGATACTGACGCGCAGGCTCAGCCGCAGAGTGCTTAAGAGACTGTTGGTAAAACGAATTCAGGCCATCCATCAGTTGATACAGCGTTTGCCGTTGATGGCGCTCGATCTGACTTGGCCCACTGCCTGCTTCATACGGCACTTCAAGGTTATGCATTGCCGCCAGCTCTTCGACGGTTTCAACGAACTCGAGCTTGTCGTAGTTCATTAAAAAATCAACGGCATTACCGTGAGCACCACAGCCGAAGCAATGGTAAAACTGCTTTTCACCGTTTACGGTGAAGGAGGGGGTTTTTTCGTTATGGAACGGACAGCACGCATGATAATTCTTGCCCTGCTTTTTCAGCTTTACCCGCGCGTCGATGAGATCGACGATGTCGGTTCTGGCGAGCAGGTCATTGATGAAAACGCGTGGGATTCTTCCGGCCATATGCCCCAAAATTTAAGCGACTTATAAACGAAAACAAGCCGCGCATTCCTTCCGGAAGCACGGCCTTACGACTATTACTCTGTCTGTCAATTGAGGGCTGAGGCCCTCAACCAATTAGTACAGACGAGTACGGCGTGCGTTTTCGCGAGCCAGTTTCTTCGCGTGACGTTTCACAGCGGAAGCTTTAGCGCGCTTACGTTCGGTCGTTGGTTTTTCATAAAACTCACGACGACGAACTTCAGCCAGAACACCTGCTTTCTCGCATGAACGTTTGAAGCGACGCAGTGCTACGTCGAACGGCTCGTTTTCACGTACTTTAATTACCGGCATGTAACTCTCACCTTTAATAAATTCGGTTTGCCGCTGGCATCAACGCCAGCTTATTTCAAAATGGTGCGGAATTTTACTGCAAATGCTGCTGCTTTGTAAAGCACCGATGCGATTTTGAAAGGGACTTTAATAAGGGTGAGGAGTATACACGAGCCTTCTTCCTGGGGCGAACAAAGTTTTACATCAACCCGCCCAGGCTCTACACTGCGCGGTATTGAAACGAGGTAAAACAAGTCATGCGTGTACTGGGTATTGAAACATCCTGCGATGAAACCGGCATCGCCATTTACGACGACGAAAAAGGGCTTCTGGCCAACCAACTGTATAGTCAGGTGAAATTGCACGCTGACTACGGCGGCGTCGTGCCTGAACTGGCCTCTCGTGACCACGTGCGTAAAACGGTTCCCCTGATCCAGGCGGCGCTGAAAGAGGCCGGGTTAAGTTCAACCGATATTGATGCCGTGGCCTATACCGCCGGTCCGGGCCTGGTCGGTGCGCTGCTGGTCGGCGCGACCGTTGGCCGTTCGCTGGCCTTCGCGTGGGACGTGCCGGCCATCCCGGTTCACCATATGGAAGGGCACCTTCTGGCGCCGATGCTGGAAGAGAATCCGCCTGAATTCCCGTTTGTGGCGCTGCTGGTCTCCGGCGGCCATACGCAGTTGATTAGCGTGACGGGCATTGGCAAGTACGAGCTGCTGGGCGAGTCGATCGACGACGCCGCCGGTGAAGCGTTCGACAAAACCGCCAAGCTGCTGGGACTCGATTACCCAGGCGGCCCGATGCTGTCCAAAATGGCGGCGCAGGGAACGGAAGGGCGCTTTGTCTTCCCGCGTCCGATGACCGACCGTCCGGGGCTGGACTTCAGCTTCTCCGGGCTGAAAACCTTCGCGGCCAACACGATCCGCAATAACGACGACAGCGATCAGACCCGCGCCGATATCGCCCGCGCGTTTGAAGATGCAGTGGTGGATACGCTGATGATCAAGTGCAAGCGCGCGCTGGATCAGACCGGCTTCAAGCGTCTGGTGATGGCGGGCGGCGTCAGCGCCAATCGCACGCTGCGCGCGAAGCTCGCCGAGATGATGCAAAAGCGTCGCGGAGAAGTGTTCTACGCGCGTCCGGAATTCTGCACCGATAACGGGGCGATGATCGCCTACGCCGGGATGGTGCGCCTGAACGCTGGCGCAACGTCTGACCTGAGCGTGTCCGTGCGTCCGCGCTGGCCGCTGGCGGAACTGCCTGAGGCGTGAGTTTTTTTGCCGGGCGGCACTTCGTTTGCCCGGCCTACGGTTTTGTAGGCCCGGTAAGCGCAGCGCCACCGGGCAACAAACCGCACTACACCCGCAGCATCCCTTTCTCTTCCAGAAACGCAATAATCGTCCCCAGGCCGTCCCCCGCCTTCAGGTTGGTAAAGGTCCATGGACGCTCGCCGCGCATGCGGTTGGTATCGCGCTCCATCACCTCCAGCGAGGCGCCGACGTACGGCGCGAGATCGGTTTTGTTGATCACCAGAAAATCGGATTTGGTGATCCCCGGCCCGCCCTTGCGCGGAATTTTTTCCCCTTCGGCCACGTCGATCACGTAGATGGTCAGATCCGCCAGCTCCGGGCTGAACGTCGCGCTGAGGTTGTCCCCGCCGCTTTCCACGAAGATCAGATCCAGATTACCGAATTTCTCGCTGAGCGCTTCCACCGCCGCCAGGTTCATTGAGGCATCTTCGCGGATGGCGGTATGCGGGCAGCCGCCGGTCTCCACGCCCACAATGCGCTCCGGCGCCAGCGCGCCCGCTTCGGTCAGGATGCGCTGATCCTCTTTGGTGTAGATATCGTTGGTTACCACCGCAAGATGGTAGGTATCGCGCATCGCCTTGCAGAGCGCTTCCAGCAGCGCGGTTTTACCCGACCCTACCGGGCCACCCACGCCCACGCGCAGGGGATGTTTGTAATCAGCCATGTTGACTCCTCAGGAACGGAATAGTCGTGAATATTGGGTTTCGTGGCGCGCAGAGGCGATGGCGGACAGCGGCGTTGCTGCCCCCAGCGCGTCGTCGCGACGTAAAAAGGCCTGTTCAAGCCCGGCGGCAAAATGGTCGCTCAGTTCGATAATCAGCTGCTGCGCGGCCTGCTGCCCAAACGGCACCAGCTTGACGCCCGCCATGACCGCGCTCTCAATCCAGCTGTATCCCAGGCTCAGCGCCAGCTCGCGCACGTCAATGCCCCATCGCACGCCGAGCCACGCCATGCCGCACAGCTGGCTTTGCCTGCACAGCGCCAGCCATTCTGCCGGGCAGTCCGGCTCCCAGCTTTTAATCAGGCGCGTAAAGGCCGCTCCGCGGTTGCGTTCTTCTTCGCGCAGCTCGCGCGTTTCCCGACAGGCGAGCAGGTATGCCGTCCAGCGTCTGGCCGTTGCCAGATCGTGCCTATCGCAGGCCTGACAGAGACGGTGAAACAGCGGCAGATCGACGCAGAAAAAGCTCTGCTCCATCTGCTGGATCTGCCAGCGTTTAAAGGCGTCGGCGTCCGTGACCCAGCCCGCCTCAACGGCCCACTCCAGCCCCTGCGACCAGGTAAACGACCCGACCGGCAGGCTGCTGCTGGAGAGCTGCATCAGGCGCAGCCTCTGGCGGGCGTGCTCCATCAGCTCATCAGCGCCAGCAGGGCGGAAACAATCAGCCCGCCGCCAAAGGTTTTACGCAGCCCGTCGTGACGGCGCAGCAGCAATCCTGCGGCGAAACTGGCGCACAGCACCGTGGCGCTGGCGAACATAAACCCGCTGGTGAAGAGCCAGAAGTTATGGCCGGACATCTCCACGCCGTGCGCCCAGCCGTGGAACATCGCCAGGGCAGGCACCGCCAGCAGCAGGCGATTTTCGGTTTTAAACATCATCACGCCGCTGACCGCCAGCGAGGCGATAATCAGCATCTCCATGCCGCTAAAGCCGCCGAGCAGACTGCCCGCAACGGCACCGACAAGCATCATCCCGAGGGTGGCAAACGGCAGCAGGAGCTTGCGGCCGCTCAGCGCCGACAGCACGCCTGCACCGGTCAGCATCAGGAGATGATCGAGCCCGGTCAGCGGGTGGAAAAAACCGGCCTGAAAGCTGTCGGCGCCGTGGCCGGGATGCGCGAGCGCGGGAACGGAAAAGGCCAGCAGTAACAGGGGGAGTAACTTGCGCATGATGGATCCTTAATGTGAATGGGTATGAGCGTGGCTATGGCTGTGGGCATCGCTGGCGTACGCGCCCGCTTCCGGTTCAAACGGCAGGCTGGCGTAGGTTACCTCCAGCCCAAACTGGCGCAGCATGTCGTCGAGAACGTGATCGTGGTGATAGCGCAGCTCGCCGGGCATGACCTGCAGCGGCACGTGGCGGTTGCCCAGGTGGTAGCAGGCGCGGGCGAGCAGGAACGGATCGGCGCAGCGCACCACGGAGACTGACTCAGGTGCGGCGATCACTTCGATCACTTCACTGCCGTCGTCGGTGGTCAGCAGGTCGCTCCCGCGCAGCAGCAGGCCGCGCGGCAGCATCAGCCCGGCTTCGCGGCCGTCGTTAAGCGCCACGCGGGCGCGGCTTTTCACCCGCACGTCAATCGGCAGCGTGACGCTGGCGGTAGTCTGATGCGCATGGTCCAGGCGTTGGGTCAGATAAATCATCATCACTCCTCAAAACAGGAAATAGCGTTGCGCCATCGGCAGAACGTCAGCCGGTTCGCTGGTAATCAGTTCGCCGTCGACTCGCACCTCGTAGGTTTGCGAATCAACGGTGATGTTCGGCTGCAGAGCGTTGTGGATCATGTCGGCCTTTTTCACCGTCCGGCAGCCTTTTACCACCGCCGTGGCGCTCTGCAGGTTGAGCTGCTGGGGGATACCGTTCGCGTGAGCCGCCTGCGAGACAAACGTCAGCCGCGTGGCGTGGCGCGCGGCACCCAGCGCGCCAAACATCGGGCGGTAATGGACCGGCTGCGGCGTGGGGATTGAAGCGTTGATGTCACCCATCGGCGCACAGGCGATCATCCCGCCTTTGACGATGGTGGCGGGTTTTACGCCGAAGAACGCCGGGGACCAGACCACCAGATCTGCCAGCTTGCCCGCCTCAATCGAGCCTACTTCATGGGCGATACCGTGGGTCAGCGCCGGATTAATGGTGTATTTGGCGACGTAGCGCTTCACACGGAAATTGTCGTTCTCGCCGGTCTCTTCCGGCAGCGCGCCGCGCTGGACCTTCATGCGGTGCGCCACCTGCCAGGTACGGATAATCACTTCCCCGACGCGGCCCATAGCCTGCGAGTCTGACGACGTGAGCGAGAACGCGCCGATGTCGTGCAGCACGTCTTCGGCGGCGATGGTCTCCCGACGAATGCGGGATTCGGCAAACGCCACGTCCTCGGCGATATCCGGGTCGAGGTGATGACAAACCATCAGCATGTCGAGATGCTCGTCGATGGTATTCACCGTGTAGGGCAGCGTCGGGTTGGTGGAGGAGGGCAGAATATTCGGGTGCGCGCAGGCGGTGATGATATCCGGCGCGTGGCCACCGCCCGCCCCTTCGGTGTGGAAGGTGTGGATGGTGCGCCTGCCAATGGCGGCCAGCGTATCTTCGACAAACCCGGACTCGTTCAGCGTGTCGCTGTGCAGCGCCACCTGAATGTCCATCTCTTCGGCCACCTCCAGAGAACAGTTGATCGCCGCAGGCGTCGCGCCCCAGTCTTCGTGGATCTTAAGCCCGATGGCGCCCGCGGCAATTTGCTCGCGCAGGGCGTCCGGATTGGATCCGTTACCTTTGCCGAGCAGGCCGATGTTCACCGGCAGCGTATCGGCGGCCTGCAGCATGCGGGCGATATACCACGGCCCTGGCGTGCAGGTGGTGGCGTTGGTGCCCGCTGCGGGTCCGGTGCCGCCGCCGATCATGGTGGTGACGCCGGAGACCAGCGCCTCCTCCGCCTGCTGCGGGCAGATCCAGTGGATGTGGGTGTCGATCCCGCCTGCGGTGACGATCTTCCCTTCGGCGGCGATGACTTCGGTTGCGGCACCAATCGGGATCGTCACGCCGGGCTGAATGTCCGGGTTGCCGGCTTTGCCGACGGCAAAAATCCGCCCGTTCTTGACGCCGATATCGGCTTTCACGATCCCCCAGTGATCGACGATCAGCGCGTTGGTCAGCACCAGATCCACGCAGTCGTCTGCGGTCATCTGCCCCTGGCCCATGCCGTCGCGGATCACCTTCCCGCCGCCGAACTTGACCTCTTCGCCGTAGATCGTGAGATCGTCTTCCACTTCAATCCACAGCTCGCTGTCGGCCAGCCGCACTTTATCGCCGGTGGTGGGGCCGAACATATCGGCATAGGCCTGGCGCGAAATCTCAGCCATGTTTCACCTCACCCATTACCTCGCCGCGAAAGCCGACAATGCGCTGCGCACCCGTGACCTGAACCAGCGTCACTTCGCGCTTCTGGCCGGGCTCAAAGCGCACGGCGGTACCTGCCGGGATGTTCAGCCGGTAGCCCCGGATCACCTCGCGGTCAAACTTCAGCGCCGGGTTGACCTCGTAAAAGTGATAGTGCGATCCGACCTGGATCGGCCTGTCGCCGTGATTTTCGACAACCACGGTTTGGGTTTCGCGCCCGACGTTGATCGCAATCGCGCCGGGCTGGATCTGGTATTCGCCTGGGATCATCACGCGCTCCTTAGACGATCGGATTGTGGACGGTGACGAGCTTGGACCCGTCCGGGAAGGTGGCTTCCACCTGGATATCCGGGATCATCTCCGGCACGCCCTCCATCACCTGGTCGCGGGTCAGGACGTGGCGGCCCGCCTCCATCAGCGAGGCGACGGTTTCACCATCGCGCGCGCCTTCCATGATGAAGGCGCTGATCAGCGCGACCGATTCCGGGTAATTGAGCTTTACCCCGCGCGCAAGGCGGCGTTCGGCAACCAGCGCGGCGGTGAACAGCAACAGCTTGTCTTTTTCTCTGGGGGTCAGTTCCATAACGTTTCTCTTATGTCTGCCAGATACGCGGCGAACAGGCGGTTTTGGTGGTGAGAAGCGGGCGAAGCGACTGCCAGACGTCGCGCATCACCCGCTGACAAATCAGGTTATCGTGGGAGAGAAAGCGCACCGACATGAGATCGTCTGCGAGCGTGGCGCCCGCAAACGTATCCAGCGGGGCGAGCAGCGCACGCGCCGCGTCGAGATGTTCTTCTCTGGCCGGGTAGAACAGCAGCGTGCCAATCCACGGATGCCCGGCGACGGGCGTGAGATCGCCGTCGGCAAGGTGCTGACGTTCAATCAGGCGTGGCTCGTCCTCAACCCAGACTTCAAGGCGGCTTTCCAGCGTGCCGTGGCTGAAGGTCTCATTGATTACCGGTCGTCCCAGGCAGTACAGCTCCCACGCCAGCAGCGTGCTGGAGGCCTTCAGGTGGAAGACGGAGCGCAGCGCGGCATTCGCACCGGGGAAGATAATGGTGTCCTGCGGCAGCCACTCCAGCGTGGATCCCTCATCGAGATAAAAGTGCTGATGCAGGCGAGCCTGCGGGCCGCTGCTGCGATAGAACTTGCTGGCGCCGGGCATGGTGATAAGCGCATGGCTTTTGGCCTCCAGACGCACGGTGATATCCAGCGTATCCCCGCCCACAACCCCGCCCGGCGGGTGCAGAAGATAGAGGTGGCAGGTCTCGCCTTCGGGATAAAATGGACGCTGAACGGTAAGCGGCCCGACGTGATGAGCGGAGTGCAGGAGGGTTTTCTCAGGGGTGTGACAAAACTGCAGGGCAAGCGACGCCTGCCAGCCTTTGTACGAATTATCAGTGACCTGAGCTGCTAACATGCTGCATCCATCTGCTCATCATCGGGTCGTTTCAGTATGCCCTGGCAGAAATGAAGGCTGTCATATGAGTCGCTTATGGATAGCGGTTAAGACGAAACAAAAAAGCACGCCCGGAGGGCGTGCTGTCTGACAAACATCGCGATGCCGTTATTTCAGGTGCTCATGCAGCGCTGCGCCAGCCTGCTCCAGGGCTACCTTGACCGTAGGCTCTTCGCTCAGGGGATTGAGCAGGCCGTAATCGTGGATCATGCCGTTATAGCGCGTGACGGTCACCGGGACGCCAGCCGCATCCAGCTTACGCCCGAATGCTTCACCTTCATCCCGCAGAACGTCCAGTTCTGCTGTCTGAATCAGCGTCTCCGGGAAGCCTTTCAACTGCGCGGCGCTGGCGCGAAGCGGAGAGGCAAGGATATTGTTGCGATCGGCCGCGTTGGTGGTGTAGTTATCCCAGAACCATTTCATCATGTTTTTCGACAGGAAATAGCCGTTCTCGAACTGGTTATACGAGGCAGTATCAAAATTCGCATCGGTCACAGGCCAGAGCATGACGTTGTAGCGAATTTTTGGCCCATTAAATTGTTTTGCCTGCAGCGCCACGGAAGCCACCATATTGCCGCCCACGCTGTTACCGACCAGACCCAGACGGCTACCGTCCACGCCAATTTCCTGACCGTGCTCGGCTACCCATTTTGTCGCTTCAAAGGCCTGATGAATGGCCACCGGGAAATGGGCCTCAGGTGACGGCGTGTAATCAACGTAAACCGCTGCGGCACCTGACGCGCGAACCAGATCTCGGATTAAGCGTTCGTGGGTTGGGAAATCACCCAGCACCCAGCCGCCGCCGTGGAAGAACATAAATGCCGGGAGCGTGCCGGTCGCCTTTTCAGGTTTCACTATTTTCAGTTTGATCGCCTGACCATTTACCTGGATCGTTTTTTCTGAAACCTGAGCGGGCGGCAGTTTAGCGCCTTGCTGCGCGCCGATCAGTACCTGGCGGGCCTCCTGCGGGGTCATCTGTTCCATTGGCTTGCCCTTGCCCGAATTCAGAACATTAAGAAATGCCTGTACGCCTGCGGTCGGGGTAGGAGTATTGGTGGTGTGAGCGGACGCTGCAGCAGACGCGAACACGGAAGAAACCAGGATGGCGGCTAATGTTTTCATGGTAGTACCTCTTTAAGCGAGAGTTAAACAGTGACGTTATTTAAGTAGTGCGCTATTGAGTTGTTGTTGTAATACTTGCGCGCAAGATACTTTTAGTCAAACTTTATTTATAATTTTTTTATAAAACTGACTAAGGGTTGAAAGAGAAATGAAAGAAAACAAGACGTTAGATGATTTACTTTGCTTCTCACTGTACTCGGTCACCAACGCGTTCGTTCGGCAATATCGTCCCTTATTGCAGGAAATGGATCTTACCTATCCGCAATTTGTTGTTTTGATGGCGCTTTATGAGAAAGACAACATTCCACTTCGCGACCTCAGCGATAAGACGTTTTTTGATTCGGGCACATTGACCCCGCTGGTGCAAAAGCTTGAGGTAAAAGGGTTTCTCAACCGTATCGCGGTTGTGGGTGACGAAAGAATGAAAAATGTCGTTCTGACGGAGAAGGCTAACGCACTGAAAAAGCAGGTGATGGCGCTGCCGGACCAGATACGCTGCAGCATGCGGATGAATGATGAAGAGCTTGAGATGCTGAAAAAACTTTCCCGAACGCTGCTGGATGATTTGTAAGAATCCTTCGGTGGGGTTAACCCACCGAAGCGAGGTCATTATCGGTAATCCTCCGCATCCACATCATACCCCGACGGCTCCCAGCGGATCGCCAGCAGCGAGGCCAGGCCGATAAACGGCGCCAGCGCAATTACCCAGAACACGGCGGTATCGAGTGAGGCGACCAGCAGCGGGAATAGAAACAGCGACAGCGTCGAGCTGCTGCGCATCAGCGTCTGGTTAAGGCCGACGCCAACGCCGCGCAGCGAGGTCGGGTAGCTCAGCGAGGCAAACGTCATGGTATGTGCGCCCGGGCCGAAGCCCTGGCCGAACAGGAATAGCGCCAGCATCGCCACGGCAAGCACGCCTTCGGTGGCGCCTTCCGGACGACCAATCAGCCTCAGGCCCAGCAGCGCGACCAGCTGGCAGGCGTAACCCGCCAGCGACATTCGCCATGCGCCGAAGCGTGGCACGTATCGTACCGCCAGCAGTCCGCCAACGAAGGCAAACAGCAGGTTAAGCGCCAGAGATATCAGGATGGTGGTCAGCATCGACTGGACAAAGAAGCTGGAGATGATCACTGGCAGACCAAACGCCACCGCGTTATAGGCGAACGAGGAGACGACGGACAGCAGCGTGGCGAGCGTGGTGCGCCGCAGATAGATCCCGCGGAACAGGTTCAGGTAGTTGGATCATTTCGCTTTATTCACGACGGGGGCTGGCTGGCTCAGCGCATCCTGCGGTACGTGGGCATTGATGTTGTATGAGTGGCGTAAAATGGACGCTGCCTCCTTCAGGTTGCCCTGATTTGCCGCCCAGACCGGCGATTCGCTCATATAGCGGCTGCGGATGGCAATAATCACCAGCGCCGGCACGGCACCAAAGCCGAGAATCAAACGCCACAGCCAGTCGCTGTGGCTTTCCGGCAGCACGGCGTAGAAGAAAAGCACCAGCAGGTAGGAGATACTGATGGCGGCATACCAGGTGGGGCACCACATGGCGACGCTGGAGGCCTTATTGCCGGGGCCTTTCAGCCTGGCGAACTCGCTTAAAAACGCCATCGCCACGGGCAGGTCGATCCCGACGCCAAGCCCCATGACAAAGCGGGCACCCGCCAGCACATATTCGTTCGGAGCCAGCGCACAGGCAATAGCCGCTACGACGAAGAACACCATATCAGCCATAAAGACGCGATAGCGCCCGATTTTATCCGTGAGATAACCGCCGAGCAGCGCCCCGACAATGGCGCCAAAGGTAATGGCCGAGGCCACCATGCCGGTACCGGCGGGCGTCAGGTTAAATTCGCGGGTGATGTCTTTAATGCCGAAGGCCAGCGCGCCCAGATCGTAGGCATCGAGGAAAATCCCGCCCAGCGCGATACCGACCACGATGCGAGCATTGGCCCGACCCTGAGAACCGTCATTAACGAGGCGTGAGACATCCGAGGCGCTGCGCACCCACTGGATGTCGCCATCGGGGTGTTTTCCTGCCGTTGAAAGGGGAGTGGTTTCTGTGATTTCTGCCATTTTCTTCTGATGTGGTTGTGTTGTGTCATTAACAGTTACCACAGGCAGAAGGTGACCAAAATCACATTTGGCTATAAGGCATAACTAACCTTACGGGGCGTCTTTTTTCTTCCTCTTGAGCTTCGTCCAGATTTTTGTCTCCTGACGACGCCACAGGCGCTGAATATTATCGTGATGACGCAGCAGGATAAGGCAGGAGAGCATCGACACCGGGAAGGTAAACTGGGGCTTGAACCACCAGACGTAGAACGGCGCGATCAGCGCGCTGACGATGGCGCCCAGCGACGAATAGCCGCTCAGCAGAATGGTCAGTAGCCAGGTCCCGGCCATCACGCCGGTTAGGTCCCAGCCGATAGGCGCAATGGCACCAAAGGCGGTCGCCACACCTTTGCCGCCTTTAAAACCGAAGAATACGGGCCAGATGTGGCCGACACAGGCAGCAATCGCAATAAGCCCCAGCCAGAACGGCGTGACGCCCAGTGCATACGCGCCCCAGACGGGCAACATCCCTTTCAGAACATCAAAAATCAAAACCGCTACGGCTGCTCCCTTGCCGCCAATTCGTAGTACGTTGGTCGCTCCCGGATTCCCGGAACCACTTTCACGCGGGTCAGGTAACCCGGCGATGCGGCAGACCAGAATGGCGCTGGAGATTGAGCCGCAAAGATAGGCGAGGAGGATCATTCCAGGCGCGATTGCACTCATAACGCTGTTCCGTTTTGAAAATGTATCTGTATTCTCAGCATCTGTGGATAATACGCATAATTCGCCGGAAGTGGTATCCGGTTTAGCCAAAAAGCA
Organism: Enterobacter sp. JBIWA003; assembly: GCF_019968825.1. NCBI lineage: Bacteria > Pseudomonadati > Pseudomonadota > Gammaproteobacteria > Enterobacterales > Enterobacteriaceae > Enterobacter > Enterobacter sp. JBIWA003. The sequence continues at coordinate 4,334,958 of NZ_CP074170.1, read as the reverse complement.
GGCAGGTCGTGATGGATATTGTATTTATAGAGCAACTTTCGGTAATCACCACTATTGGTGTTTACGACTGGGAACAGACCATCGAGCAGAAGCTGGTGTTCGATATCGAAATGGGCTGGGATAACCGCAAGTCGGCAAAAAGTGATGACGTGAATGACTGTCTGAGCTACGCCGATATCAGTGAAACGGTCATCGCCCACGTTGAAGGGCAACGTTTTGCGCTGGTCGAACGGGTGGCGGAAGAAGTCGCAGAACTGCTGCTGAAAAAATTCAACTCACCGTGGGTGCGCATCAAGCTGAGCAAGCCGGGCGCGGTGGCGCGCGCCGCCAACGTTGGCGTCATCATCGAGCGTGGCACAAATCTGAAAGGCAAGATTTAACGTCATAATAGCTAAACCCTTTTAGGTTATATCTGTCTTATAGCTGTATCTTTCACGGTAGCCGTTGGGGCGACCGTTTTTTTTATTTTTTTTTAGGGGTTTATAGATGAGCGATATGCACTCGCTGCTGGTGGCGGCAATACTGGGTGTGGTCGAAGGATTGACGGAGTTTTTACCGGTTTCCAGTACCGGCCATATGATTATCGTTGGCCATCTGCTGGGCTTTGAAGGCGATACCGCCAAAACGTTCGAAGTGGTTATCCAGCTGGGTTCGATTCTGGCGGTGGTGGTGATGTTCTGGCGCCGTCTGTTTGGCCTGATCGGTATCCATTTTGGCCGTCCTCCGCAGCACGAAGGGATGAGTAAAGGCCGCCTGTCGCTGATCCATATTCTGCTCGGGATGGTCCCGGCAGTGGTGCTGGGGCTGGTTTTCCACGACGCCATCAAATCGCTGTTTAACCCAATTAACGTGATGTACGCGCTGGTGGTGGGCGGCTTCCTGCTGATCGCCGCGGAAGTGCTGAAGCCAAAAACGCCGCGCGCGGAAGGGCTGGACGATATGACGTATCGTCAGGCGTTTATCATTGGCTGCTTCCAGTGTCTGGCGCTGTGGCCGGGCTTCTCGCGTTCAGGCGCAACCATCTCCGGCGGGATGCTGATGGGCGTAAGCCGTTACGCCGCGTCAGAGTTCTCTTTCCTGCTGGCGGTGCCGATGATGATGGGTGCCACCGCGCTTGACCTCTATAAAAGCATCGGTTTCCTCACCACGGGCGACATTCCCATGTTCGCCGTTGGCTTCATCACCGCGTTTATCGTGGCGCTGATTGCCATCAAAACTTTCCTGCAGCTGATTAAGCGTATCTCGTTCATTCCGTTCGCGATCTATCGCTTCATCGTTGCCGCTGCGGTATACGTGGTCTTCTTCTGACCGATGGCCCTCAGTCTTTTGGCTGAGGGCAATGCTTTTCCTTCCAGTCAGAGACCGCCTGAATTCGCCGTTTCGTGAGTTCTTCGCGAATTTCCGGTCCTTTGAATCCCGCCTCGACGACGTCCTTCGTCGGCACCGCTTTCGCTACCTCCCAGGCTTTACGCAGTAAACGTCCCTGCGGGTAGTCGCACGCTTCAAACCCGGTACGCCCGCGCACGTCAGCTTCGCTGGTCAGCGCGATTTGCTCCACGCGCTGGGGTTTGCGCCAGGCGTCGATGTTATCGAAAAGCTTAACGATGGTGGCCGGTTTCAGGATGGGGAAGGTGTGGATCAGATCGTGGAATTCGGCCACCAGTTTCGCCAGATCGCGGATTTCGTTCGGCACGCGCAGACGCTGGCACAGCCCCTCGACCAGCTTCACCCCTGCCGGACCGTGACCGTGGTGCCGTGGCCAGAGCTCTTTTGGCGTTAAGCCTTTGCCCAGATCGTGGCACAGGGTGGAAAAACGCACGTCCACGTCAGGGCTGAGCATGGCCGCCATGCTCAGGGTCATCAGCGTGTGCACGCCGGTATCAATTTCCGGATGCCATTTCGCCGGAGCCGGGACGCCAAACAGCGCGTCTATTTCCGGGAACAGCACCTTCAGCGCGCCACAGTCGCGCAGGACCTGGAAAAAGACCTGCGGGTTACGCGTGGTGAGGGCATTCTCCGTCTCTTTCCAGACGCGCTCTGGCGTCAGGTGTTCAAGTTCGCCCGCCTCGGTCATGGCGGTCATCAGCGCCATTGTCTCATCGGCAATACGGAAGCTGAGATGGGCGTAACGCGCGGCAAAACGCGCCACGCGCAGCACGCGGAGCGGATCTTCAGAAAACGCCGGGGAGACGTGGCGTAAAAGACGGTTGCGCAGATCGTCCTGGCCGCCATAAGCGTCAACAATCTGGCCGTGCTCGTCCTGCGCCAGCGCGTTAATGGTCAGATCGCGACGCAGGAGATCTTCCTCCAGCGTGACGTCAGGCGCGGCATAGCAGGTGAAGCCCGTATAGCCCGAACCTGATTTCCGCTCGGTACGCGCCAGGGCATACTCTTCGCGGGTTTTCGGGTGCAGGAACACGGGAAAATCGCGGCCTACCTGCTGGTAGCCCGCGTCGAGCATCTCTTCCGGGGTGGCGCCCACCACCACCCAGTCTTTATCTTTGACCGGCAGACCTAACAACGCATCACGAACCGCACCACCGACCAGATAACTCTTCACGCCTGACACTCCCGTTTTCTCTTTTCCAGAATGATACGTAAGTCTGGCAGAGAAGACGAATTAGTTCATCCAGCGATCTTTACGCTTACGGCTTGGGATCAGGTGCGGCAGAACCAGACCCAGCACCAGACCGACGCCCAGCACGCCGCCGCCATACATAAACCACTGCATGATGATGGTGCGCTGTTTGTCATCGAGCTGCAGGTTGGCGGCATTCACTTTCTTCTGCGCGACAATCAGCTCGTTTTTCAGCTTCTGGTTCTCTTCTTTCAGCCCGTTAATCACACCGTCGCTCTGCGCCACTTTCTGCTGCATTTCGGCGGTACGCTGGTTCCAGGTTCCGTCGATGTTGTTCAGCTTGTCGGTCAGGGTTTTCACCTGATTTTCCAGATCCGGCACGCGGGTGCGCAGGCTTGGCACGGTGCTCAGCTCTTTCAGCGGGATCCAGGACGTACGGCCAGAGCTGTCGCGAACCTGACCGTAGTTGGTGTCCGCGTTGGTCTGTAACAGGGTGACTTCCTCGCCGGCATTGACCGTGCCCACGAGGCGATAATTATCTCCGGGGCCACTGCGTACCCAGGTGTTCAGTTCGTCAGAAACGTAACGCTTCTCTTCAGCGTGCACGGCTGTTGCGGCGCTAAAAGCGAGTAAAGTAAGTCCAATCAGGCGTAATTTAAGCATCATTAGTCGTTATTTTCATAAATAGTGGAACGATAGTAGTGGCAACAGTGTCTCTACGCAAAGCATTCGTCAGCAATCAGAATCATCTGTGTCACGACTCTGGACATTTACGCCCGACAAATTGCTCATTGCATGGCAATTTGGCGCAAAATACTATGTACTGACAAACAAATGGCGAGGAAGTTCGCCCTCATTGACGCGTCTGTGACGCCCGCAAAAGTACAAGGCTATGGCTCAGGAAATCGAATTAAAATTTATCGTCGAAAAAGACAGCGTTGACGCACTCCGCCAGCATCTGCATACGCTCTCCGGCGAACACCATGCACCGGTACAACTGCTTAATATCTATTACGAAACGCCGGACAACTGGCTGCGCCGTCACGATATGGGGCTGCGCATCCGTGGCGCGAGCGGGCGCTACGAGATGACGATGAAAACTGCCGGCCGCGTGGTCGGCGGGTTACATCAGCGTCCGGAATACAATATCGACATCAGTCAGCCAGAACTTGAGCTCGAACGCTTCCCGGCGGACGTCTGGCCGGAAGGCGAGCTGCCTGCCACGCTGGCAGAACAGGTGCAGCCGCTGTTCAGCACCGATTTCTGGCGCGAGAAATGGCTGGTGACGGAAGGTAAAAGCCGCATCGAAATCGCTCTCGATCTCGGTGAGGTGAAGGCGGGGGAGTTCCAGGAACCCATTTGTGAACTGGAGCTTGAACTGCTGGAAGGGGACGCAAATGACGTGCTGAAGCTGGCGCGCAGGCTGGTGAGCCAGTCCGGACTGCGTCAGGGAAGCCTGAGTAAAGCCGCGCGGGGTTACCATCTGGCGGCCGGAAATGCGCCGCGCGTCCTTAAAGAGACGACCATTTTGCGCGTTGCGCCGAAAGCCAGCGTTGAGCAGGGGCTGGAAGCTGCGCTGGAGCTGGCGCTTTCGCAGTGGCAGTACCACGAAGAGCTGTGGGTGCGAAATGTGAAAAACGCTAAATCTCACGTTCTCGCGGCGATTGCCCTGGTGCGCCATACCCTGGCGCTGTCCGGCGGTATCGTTCCTCGCAAAGCGAGCGCTCACTTACGTGATCTGCTGACGCAAACCGAAACGCTGATGTTCTCGGACGTCTCGGCGCAAACGGCGATTTACAGCCCGCAAGCCGCTTCGGCAAAACTGGCGCTGACCGAGTTTCTGGTCACGCGCGGCTGGCGCGCCTTCCTGGATGCGAAAGCCGAGGCCAAAATCGCGGAAAACTTTAAGCGTTTCGCGGACATTCATCTTTCCCGCCATGCCGCTGAACTGAAGAGCGCCTTTGCGTATCCGCTCGGCGATAAGTATGGCGATCAGCTTCCCCGTCTTTCGCGCAACATCGACAGCATGCTGCTCCTTTCCGGTGCCTACGACGGGCCACAGGCGCATGCGTGGCTGGAAAACTGGCAGGGGCTGAAGCATGCCATCGAAACCCGTCAGCATATTGAAATTGAGCATTTCCGTAATGAGGCCATTTCGCAGGAGCCGTACTGGCTGCACAGCGGAAAACGTTAACTCTGGCAAGGAACACCTAGAATGCCGCTTTCTTCACCGTTACAGCAGCAGTGGCAGACCGTTTGCGAACGTCTGCCTGAGTCATTACCGGCGTCATCGTTAAGCGAGCAGGCGAAAAGCGTACTCGCCTTCAGTGATTTTGTGCAGGAAAGCATCGCCGTCTACCCGGACTGGCTGGCTGAGCTTGAGAACGCACCGCCGCAGGCGGACGAGTGGCGGCATTATGCCGGCTGGCTGCAGGCCGCGCTTGAAGACGTCGCGGATGAGGCGACGCTGATGCGCGTCCTGCGTCAGTTCCGCCGTCGTGTGATGGTGCGCATTGCCTGGGCGCAGGCGCTGGAACTGGTGAGTGAAGAGAGTACGCTGCAGCAGTTAAGCGAGCTGGCGCAGACGTTGATTGTCGCCGCGCGCGACTGGCTCTACGCCGCCTGCTGTAAAGAGTGGGGCACGCCGTGCAGCGAGGAAGGGGTTCCTCAGCCGCTGTTGATTCTGGGGATGGGCAAGCTGGGCGGTTGCGAGCTGAACTTTTCCTCCGATATCGACCTGATTTTCGCCTGGCCTGAGAACGGCTCCACGCGCGGCGGCCGTCGCGAGCTGGACAACGCCCAGTTCTTTACCCGTCTCGGTCAGCGTCTGATTAAGGCGCTGGATCAGCCGACGCAGGATGGTTTTGTCTACCGCGTGGACATGCGCCTGCGTCCGTTCGGCGATAGCGGGCCGCTGGTGTTGAGCTTTGCCGCGCTGGAAGATTACTACCAGGAGCAGGGGCGCGACTGGGAGCGCTACGCGATGGTCAAAGCGCGGATCATGGGCGACAGCGAGGATACTTACGCCAACGAGCTGCGCGCCATGCTGCGCCCGTTCGTGTTCCGTCGCTATATCGACTTCAGCGTCATCCAGTCCCTGCGCAATATGAAAGGGATGATTGCCCGTGAGGTTCGCCGTCGCGGGCTGAAGGACAACATCAAGCTTGGCGCGGGCGGTATTCGCGAAATCGAATTTATCGTCCAGGTCTTCCAGCTGATTCGCGGCGGGCGCGAGCCGTCGCTACAATCCCGCTCGCTGCTCCCGACGCTGAGCGCCATTGAGCAGCTTCACCTGCTGCCGGACGGCGACGCGCAAACCCTGCGCGAGGCCTATCTGTTCCTGCGTCGTCTGGAAAACCTGCTGCAAAGCATCAACGACGAACAGACCCAGACCCTGCCGGGGGATGACCTTAACCGGGCGCGTCTTGCCTGGGGCATGCGCGTGGATGACTGGTCAACGCTGACCGAACGGCTCGATGCCCACATGGCAGGCGTGCGCCGCATCTTTAACGAACTGATTGGTGATGATGAAAGTGAATCGCAGGACGATGCGCTTTCCGAGCACTGGCGCGAGCTGTGGCAGGACGCGCTCCAGGAAGATGACACCACGCCGGTGCTGACGCATTTAACCGACGACGCGCGCCATCGCGTGGTGGCGCTGATTGCCGATTTCCGTCTTGAGCTGAACAAGCGCGCCATCGGCCCGCGCGGTCGACAGGTGCTGGATCACCTGATGCCGCACCTGCTGAGCGAGGTCTGCTCGCGGGCGGATGCGCCGGTGCCGCTGTCGCGCATGATGCCGCTGCTGAGCGGGATCATCACGCGCACCACGTACCTTGAACTTTTGAGCGAGTTTCCGGGGGCACTCAAGCACCTGATTACGCTCTGCGCCGCCTCCCCGATGGTGGCCAACAAGCTGGCGCGCTATCCGCTGCTGCTGGATGAACTGCTCGACCCGAATACCCTGTATCAACCCACGGCGACGGATGCCTACCGTGACGAGCTGCGTCAGTATCTGCTGCGCGTGCCGGAAGAGGACGAAGAGCAGCAGCTGGAGGCGCTGCGTCAGTTTAAGCAGGCCCAGATGCTGCGCGTGGCGGCGGCGGACATCGCTGGAACGCTGCCGGTGATGAAAGTGAGCGATCACTTAACCTGGCTCGCGGAGGCGATCATCGACGCGGTCGTGCAGCAGGCGTGGGTGCAGATGGTGGCCCGCTACGGCCAGCCGAAGCACCTTGCTGACCGCGAGGGACGAGGGTTTGCCGTGGTCGGTTACGGCAAGCTCGGCGGCTGGGAGCTGGGATACAGCTCCGATCTGGATTTAATCTTCCTGCACGACTGCCCGGTTGACGTGATGACCGACGGCGAGCGCGAGATTGACGGGCGTCAGTTCTATCTGCGCCTGGCCCAGCGCATTATGCACCTGTTCAGCACCCGCACCTCGTCGGGCATTTTGTATGAAGTCGATGCGCGCCTGCGTCCGTCCGGCGCGGCGGGCATGCTGGTCACCTCAACGGAATCCTTCGCCGATTACCAGAAGAATGAAGCCTGGACGTGGGAGCATCAGGCGCTGGTGCGCGCCCGCGTGGTGTATGGGGATCCGCAGCTCAAAGCGGAGTTCGATGCCATTCGTAAGGACGTCATGACCACCCCGCGCGAGGGCAGTACGCTGCAGACCGAAGTGCGTGAGATGCGCGAGAAAATGCGCGCGCATCTGGGTAATAAACACCGCGATCGCTTTGATATCAAAGCCGACGAGGGCGGGATTACCGATATTGAGTTCATTACCCAGTATCTGGTGCTGCTCCACGCGCACGACAAGCCGAAGCTGACCCGCTGGTCCGATAACGTGCGCATTCTGGAACTGCTGGCGCAAAACGACATCATGGACGAGCAGGAGGCGCAGGCCTTAACCCGCGCCTACACGACGCTGCGCGACGAACTTCACCACCTGGCGCTGCAGGAGCAGCCGGGCCACGTGGCGCTGGACTGTTTTGTCGCAGAACGCGCTCAGGTAACGGCCAGCTGGCAGAAGTGGCTGGTGGAACCGTGCGTAACAAATCAAGTGTGATATTATCGCGCGCAAATTGTGAATCTTTCTGGAGTCAGGAATGAAAGTAACACTGCCAGAGTTTGAACGTGCTGGAGTAATGGTTGTTGGGGATGTGATGCTGGATCGCTACTGGTATGGACCGACCAGCCGCATCTCTCCGGAAGCACCGGTACCGGTGGTTAAGGTCGACACCATTGAAGAGCGTCCAGGCGGCGCGGCAAACGTGGCGATGAACATAGCCTCTCTGGGCGCGCACTCGCGTCTGGTTGGCCTGACCGGTATCGACGATGCGGCGCGCGCGCTGAGCAAGTCGCTGGCGGACGTGAACGTGAAGTGCGACTTCGTTTCTGTTCCGACCCACCCAACCATCACCAAACTGCGCGTGCTGTCACGCAACCAGCAGCTGATCCGCCTCGACTTTGAAGAAGGGTTCGAAGGCGTTGATCCCGAGCCGCTGCACGAGCGGATTAACCAGGCGCTGGGCAATATCGGCGCGCTGGTGCTGTCCGACTACGCGAAAGGCGCGCTGGCCAGCGTGCAGACGATGATCCAGCTGGCGCGTAAGGCCAGCGTACCGGTGCTGATCGACCCGAAAGGCACCGACTTTGAGCGCTATCGCGGCGCAACCCTGCTGACGCCAAACCTCTCCGAGTTTGAAGCGGTGGCGGGCAAATGCAAAACCGAGGAAGAGCTGGTTGAGCGCGGCATGAAGATCATTGCTGACTTCGAGCTCTCTGCGCTGCTGGTGACCCGCTCCGAGCAGGGGATGACGCTGCTGCAGCCGGGCAAGGCGCCGCTGCATATGCCAACCCAGGCGCAGGAAGTGTACGACGTGACCGGTGCCGGTGATACGGTGATCGGCGTGCTGGCGGCGACGCTGGCCGCGGGTAACTCCCTGGAAGAGGCGTGCTACTTCGCTAACGCCGCGGCGGGTGTGGTCGTCGGTAAACTCGGTACCTCAACCGTGTCCCCAATCGAGCTGGAAAACGCGGTGCGCGGCCGTGCTGACACCGGTTTCGGTGTGATGACCGAAGCCGAGCTGAAGGTGGCTGTCGCCGCCGCGCGCAAGCGCGGTGAGAAAGTGGTAATGACCAACGGCGTATTCGACATTCTGCACGCGGGCCATGTCTCCTATCTGGCGAATGCGCGCAAGCTGGGCGATCGTCTGATTGTGGCAGTGAACAGCGATGCGTCGACCAAACGTCTGAAGGGGGAAACCCGTCCGGTGAACCCGCTGGAGCAGCGTATGATCGTGCTCGGCGCGCTGGAAGCCGTGGACTGGGTGGTGTCGTTTGAAGAAGACACGCCGCAGCGCCTGATTGCCGGTATTCTGCCGGACCTGCTGGTGAAAGGCGGGGATTACAAGCCGGAGCAAATCGCAGGCAGCGAAGAAGTCTGGGCCAACGGCGGCGAGGTGATGGTGCTCAACTTTGAGGACGGGTGTTCCACCACCAACATCATCAAGAAGATCCAGAAAGACAGTCAGTAAAAAAAACGGGCCAGTTGGCCCGTTTTTTTATGTCGGGTGGCGGCTGCGCCTTACCCGACCTACGCGTTCATGTAGGCCCGGTAAGGCGTAGCCGCCACCGGGCACAACAGGCCGCACTTACTCCTGGTCGTCCACCGGTGGAATAGCCGGTGCCGGCTTCACTTCTTCCGGTGCATTACGGTTTTCCAGCTCGGTCAGACGCTGTTCCAGCAGTGCCAGCTTCTCGCGGGTGCGCAGCAGAACCTGGGTCTGCACGTCAAACTCTTCGCGGCTGACTAGATCAAGGCGAACCAACTGCGCCTGCAGCGTCTGGCGGATTTTCTTCTCAACGTCATCACCAAATTCACGAATGCCTTTCGGCATGGATTCATGAACCTGACGCGCAATTTGCTCAATTTTCTTCGGGTCAATCATTGTCGTTTCCCTTGATGGAAAGGTGTCAGTGTCCATTGTAGCGCGTCATGCCCGGGGTAAACAAAATTGTTTGATGCTTATGCATTGCCCAGGATAATCAATAGCGTTATAGTTATCTCGCTTATTCTCAGGGCGGGGCGAAATTCCCCACCGGCGGTAAATCAGCTTAACGCTGAAAGCCCGCGAGCGCTTTGGGTGAATTCTCAAAGGTCAGCAGATCCGGTGTAATTCCGGGGCCGACGGTTAGAGTCCGGATGGGAGAGAGTAACGATCCAGTCGGGCATGGGCCCGCTCACGTTATCTTTTTGCCGCTTATACGGCGCTCCTAAGACTGCCCTGATTCTGGTAACCATAATGTTAATGAGGTTTTTTTACCATGAATCAGACGCTACTTTCCTCTTTTGGCACTTCAACTCAACGTGTTGAACATGCACTGGATGCACTGCGCGAAGGCCGCGGTGTGATGGTGCTTGACGATGAAAACCGTGAAAACGAAGGCGACATGATTTTCGCCGCCGAAAACATGACCGTTGAACAGATGGCGCTGACCATCCGTCACGGCAGCGGCATCGTATGCCTGTGTATTACTGAAGATCGTCGTAAGCAGCTCGAGCTGCCGATGATGGTCGAAAACAACACCAGCGCCTTTGGTACCGGATTTACCGTGACCATTGAAGCGGCGCATGGCGTGACCACCGGTGTGTCTGCGGCTGACCGTCTGACCACCGTACGTGCCGCCATTGCTGATGATGCGAAGCCCTCCGATCTGCATCGTCCAGGCCACGTCTTCCCACTGCGCGCGCAGGCTGGCGGCGTCCTGACCCGCGGCGGCCACACCGAAGCGACCATCGATCTGGTGACGCTGGCGGGCTTCAAACCTGCGGGCGTGCTGTGTGAACTGACCAACGATGACGGCACCATGGCGCGCGCGCCGGAGTGCATCACCTTTGCGCGTCTGCACAACATGCCGGTGGTCACGATTGAAGATCTGGTCGAGTACCGCCAGGCGCACGAGCGCAAAGCCAGCTGAAACAGCTGATGTGAAAAAGCCGGGGAAACCCGGCTTTTTTACGTTTAGTGGTAGTTAATTTTGAACAGCACCACGGTTTCAAACGGTCCGGACTGGATCGCCTTACCCGGTACCGGCGTCAGCTCAGCGGTATAGGTCTGTTCGTACTGCAACGTACTGCCGGTAAAATCGGCATACTCTTCGTATCGGTTAAAGGTGTAGGGCTGCGTTCCGTTCAGGATGCGTAATTTCAGGCCGTTACCGATGAGCAGGGCGGTATCTTCTTCGCTCAGCGTCTCGTTCGTATAGAAAGACGAATCCATTTTAAACCCATCGGAACACTCGGCGTCCTGTATCTTGGTCGTTCTGACCGAGAACGTGCGCGTTCGCTTTCCCTGATTCATTATGTCGCGAGCGCTGAACGTACCAAAATCAATCTCCTGATTTTCCGGATAGATGCTGAAGGTCGCCCCGCAGTCCAGCACGGTGATATTGTTCAGGCCATTAATATGATACTTCAGGTTTTTCGCGTCGGACATCTGGTTGACGCCGCCCTTGCCGTCGAACTGCACCACGATATAGTCCCCGAGCGTGCTGACGTAGCCGTGCGGCGGCATGACCTTGATTCTGACGTACAGACGAAAGCGCACGATGAACGTGCGTGAGGTGTGAATGTCGTTCGCATTGCCGGAACAGATGCGGTTCTCCCAGCCCATTTGCTGGATTTGGGCGGGGGTATAGATAGTGATCTGTTTGTTATCAAGGCACTGGGAGGTATCAACCCCGTTGGGTTGCCCCGTCGCATCGTAGTCAATCCCTTCATAGGTTACGCCGAGCTCGTAGTAGGGATCGGACGCCGACGGGTAGGGGTTAACCCAGGCGTAGATGTCCTCTTTTTCAAAATTACTGGTGGTGTTGTGGTCGCAGGTCACAGGGACTTTGATATCGTCAGATTCCCATATCTTTTCCCCCACCTGCGCGTTGCTGGGAATGGCAAAAGGGGAGATCGTTTTTGTCTCCTCGACGGGCCCGCCGGAAACGCCGAGATAGCAGTCAAGCGCCAGCGCCTCTCTGACGGGAAGAAGGGTAAACAGCAGCAAAAACAGACAATTAACGAGCTTGCGCATTGTTTTGACCCTTCCGCTCGCTGAGCTGGCATGGCGCCTTACCCGCACAGGTAACGTCCACTTTTTTCAGCGCGCCGTAATCATCAATGTAACCCACGCTGTAGTAGCTCCCGTGGTAGTCGCCGGTAGAGGTGGACGCCGTGGCAAACGGAGCAATCATCAGGCTGTCGAAGCCCGGCAGCTGGGTTTTCGCATTTTTACTCAGCCACGCGAGGGTGATGTAATAGGGCGTGGGGTTATGCACGCTGAGCCCCGTTGCGGTGGCGGTAATTTCCATGCGCATTTCGCTTTGATCACCCGGCTTTTTGGTGATGGCTTTTGGCCGCCAGAACAGCTTAATGCGGCTCTGCATGGCCACCTGCATAACGCTGCGCGCCTCGCTGGCGCCGCTTTTGGGCGGAACTTCGCGCAGGTTGAAGTAAAACAGCGACTCTCTGTCCTTCGGCAACTGCCCAACCGCCGCCTGCTTCACAATCCTGACCTGCGATGATGCGCCCGCTTCTATGCGCTGAATGGGCGGCAGCGCCATGAAGTGGCTGTCCTCTTTGCGCCCGTTTTCGTCTTCAATCCAGGAAAGCGCCAGGTAGGGTAAGGTTTTGCTCTGGTTATCGACTTTCAGGCTGCTTGCCTTGTCCCCTTCGGGAAAAACGATCCGCGTGCGGTCCAGGTTAATGGCGGCATGCGCGTTCAATGCGGTGCCGAGCAACATCAGGCTCAGGGCCTTGAGTGGGGTGAGTTTCATCATGGTTTCTTACTGGCAAGGCAGCATGAGCTGCATACTGTTTTCAAGGTGAGAAGGTAACGAGAAGCGACACTGTTGGTTGTCTCCCCACGTGACCAGGAACTGTTGCTCAGGCTGGACGGCGCCCAGCCAGACGCGGCCCTCCTCGGCGACCATGCCGACCTGCAGGCCGTTATCCTGCAGGCGGACCAGGGCGCCGAGCGGCGGTGTCCCGGAAGGCGTTCGCAAAATGCCGGCAATATCGTTACCGGCTCGGGTCGCGATTTGACGATAGCCGATGGCGCCTTCTGTCCAGGTGGAGGTGACCACCCGCGTATCGACGTCAACGCCGTCAGGCAAATTGTTCATGTTGACCCGCACGCTGGCCGGGGTATAGCTGGAAAACGACGGCAGAACGCCGATACCCGACGCGTTGGTTTCGTCATGCGATACGTTCAGCGGGATATGGCCCACGCCGTCAGTGCTGACCATGACGCGTGGCTCATTGCCGTAGCTGCGACGGTGCAGGGCAAACCCTTTCGCCGTCCCGGTAAACGATCCGTTCCAGCTGGCGCTCATTGAGTTGTACTCATTCGCCTTATAGCTGCCCGAGACGTTGAGATCCCCCAGTGAAGAATAGTGCTGATAGTTTCCGCTGAACTGTGCGCCCGCATCGGCTTTTTCGCTCTCGGTGCCAGCAGAAACGCCCCAGGTATTGTTCCGGTCAGAGGTATCGTACCAGGAGACGCTCTGGCTCAGGCTGTCGCCGTTCCGCAGGTCGTAGTTCAGGCGATGGTCAGGATCGAGCGGCACGCTCAGCGAGAGATAAAACTGGTTATCGTCCTCTTCATCATCTTCGTAATGGGTTCTGCTCAGCGACAGGGTCAGGCCAAGGTTTTTCCAGCGGCCAAGGTCGAAGTTATAGCCTGCGGTGACGCTGCCGGTCGTGGAAGGCGAGTCGTCCCACCAGGTTTGGCGCAGCATGCTCAGATAAAGGTTTAGCGAGAGGGCCGATATGTACTGACTGGCGGTGACGCTGAGGGTCTGTTTTTCCGTCTGGCTGTCGCTGTTGTCGTCATCCAGATAGCGCGCATAGCTCAGGAACTGACGGTCCGAGTAGCGGTAGCTCGCCAGCGTAAGCTGGCTACCGGTGGTGTCGAACCGTTTACTGTAGTTAAAACGGTAGCTATAGCCCGTCTGCGGATCCGCGCCCGGCAGCTGGCTGGTGGCCCGGGTGATATCAAACGAGAGTGCGCCCAGATACGCCATGTTTTGTCCCAGCCCGGCGGCCAGAGCGCGGTAGTGGTCACCATCGGCCAGCGTTCCGCCATAGAGCGAGGTTTGCGACAGCATACCCCAGGAAAACTCGCCGCTCATGAAGGTGCTGTCCTCAACGTCATGCGATGCGTCCTTTCGCGGCTTGCCTGCCGCCAGCTTGTAGCGAACCTGGCCCTGACGCGTCAGGAAGGGGACGGATTCGGCGGAGACCTGGAACGTACTCACCCGGCCATCTTCTTCCGTCACCTTCACGTCGAGCGTGCCCTGCACCGACTGGTTGAGATCCTGAATGATGAACGGGCCCGGCGGGACTTTTGTTTGATAGATGACCCTGTCGGCAAGGCTTACGGTGACCGTCGCGTTGGTTTGGGCAATACCGGAGATTTGTGGCGCATAGCCGCGCAGTGACCACGGCAGCATGCGTTCATCGCTGATAAGCGACGCGCCGGTGTAGGTGAAGGCGTCGAAAATTGACGACTGGAAATCCGTCTCGCCGAGCATCAGCTTTGCGCCCATGGTGGGGAGGGGGCGGAACATATAAACGCGCGAGAAGCGCCCGTTATGCTCTGAACCGCCGTCCGCGTGCGTCTGGTTGTATTGATAATCGCTGCGCAGCCGCCAGGCGCCGACGTTCGCGCCCGCCGTGCCGTAAGTGTTGGCATTATCTGAACTGCTACCGCTGTTGGGCTGGTAGTGGCTGGCAAAAAGATTGTAGTCCAGCAGGACGCCCGCCACGCCGTTATCCCAGGTTGACGGGGGCATCCAGTCGGCAGAACGGTACTGCAGCCACGCCTGGGGAATGGACACGTTTAGCGTCTGGCTTGCTTGTTCAAAGGTAAAATGAATGTCCGGCAGCGGGGCGAAGTCTATACAGCCCTCTTTTTCAGTGAGCGATTCCCGTATTTTATCCTGCAGGCCGAACGTGTCGGCCAGTTCGGCGGGAATACAGACCTGAACTGCATCATTCACTTTTTTCCACGTTAACTGCCAGCCGTTTGCTAAGGGGGTGTCATTAATTGAAACCGTAACAAAATAACGACCGGGGACGACGGAGGCGCGATCTTTAAACTGTGTTAAATCGACGCTGTTGCGCTGATCTTTATCGATGGCATTAATATTAAATTCGGTACCAGAGGCGACTTTCGTCATTAACAGGGTGGTAATGATGATTATGCATGTTGATTTATGTTTCATCATCCTGTTGCTCAAGGTAAATATAAAATGCCGACTGGCATAACGAGCCAGTCGGTAGATAACGAGGTAAATTCGAATTATTTATATGCCAGCACATAGTTTGCGGTGGCTTCAACCTGACCCGGCGTTGCCGTTTTGCCGCTCAGCACTTCCATCTGCGCCTTAAAGTGCAGCGTCTGGGTGGCGGAGCCTGCCAGCAGGGTAACTTCACTGGCGCTACCCAGGGTGATGTTCGCTTCCGCATTATCCAGCAGACGGACGCCCACGTTCTGCGCACCGCTGGCATACGTGTTGGTCATCAGGCTGGTATCCGTTGTATCTGTGGCGGAGCTGGTGAACGTGACGTCAACTTTGGTGATTGGGGTATCGGTTTCATCGCCTGGATCGTCCAGCTGGCAGTTTTCCAGGTTGATATCTACCGCAACGGGTGACGATTTTTTATTGGCATTAATTACGGCAGTCGTAATTTCACCCAGATCGACTTCTTTATCAACGCTATCAGGAGCAATGCTGCACGGCGCATCAATCACCACCCCTTTGAATTTGATCTTGCCTGAGCCTTGTTCTGCAGCCAATGCCGATCCAGAAATAAGCGTGGCCATTGCCACGGCTAAAAGCGCTTTTTTTCCTGTAAACATGAAAATATCCTTTTTCAGTTGAATTCATATCCTGAATATTAATCAGAATATTGCCAGGAAAGTATACCGATCTCCGGATGGGCAATGCGATTAACCACGCTTAAAAATCATTGTAGATATAATTAAAATATAAATATGGGTTATTGTAACTGGATGAATTTCAAGAAGTGTAAATTATAATGCCGGATGCATTGTTTAGTGTTATTACGCACAGTAATGTTCAATAAAAAACTTGATTTTTTTATAAGGAAGGAGGCGGGGCGTATATTGCGTAAAAAGTTATTCCTTTAACAAATAATAGGCGCCTCCGTTTCAGGAGGCGCCCGTCACGTCAGCCAATGCCTGCGGCCTGAAGTAAGACCAGACTTAGCCCCATCACCGACATCCCGCACAGGACGCCATAGCTTGGGTTGTTGTTTGGATCGATCTCTTTCGCCAGCGGCATCAGCTCGTCTACCGACAGCGCAACCATAATCCCCGCAACCGCGGCCATAATGGCAGCCATGACGACCGGCGAAACCAGGCTACCGAGGATGAGCCAGGCCAGCACGCCGCCAAGAATTTCCGCCATGCCGGAGATCCCGGCCCAGAAGATTGCCGTGCGCTTTGAGCCCGTAGCGGCATAGACCGGACCGGCCACCGCGAGTCCTTCAGGAATATTGTGCAACGCCACCGCCAGGGCGATGCCGAGGCCCATTTCCAGGTTGCTGCTGGCGGTGACATACGTCGCCACGCCTTCCGGGAAGTTGTGCAGGCTTATGCCGAGCGTCAGCAAAATGGCGGTGCGCTTAATGTTGCGCGGCGCGGGCGCTACGTTTTTTTGCATTAAGTCCTGAGGGTGCGCGTGGGGCAACATGCGGTCGAGCGCGAAGTATCCCAGCAGGCCAACGACAAACATGCCGTAGCCCAGCAGCGGAGACATGCCTTCCGTGCCCAGCGCCGCAGGGAGCATCTCCATCAGGGAGATGAGCAGCATGATCCCGGCAGCAAAGCCCAGCGAGAAGGCCAGCACGCGGTTTGATGGCTTTTGACCAAGCACGCCGAGGATCGCGCCGATGAACGTCGCGGCGCCCGCCAGTATGGTCAGGATCAGAGGGACTGACATGCATTGCTCCTTATGATAATGATTCTCATTAATATAAATGATTCATTTCTGGCAAAGCGAGGGGCGAACCCCGGCTTTACACATTCCTTACATTCAAATTTCCTGATGATGATCTTCACGCTTATCTGCGTTCATCTTTGCCGGATTGCGCGTAATGTAGCACCATTAAATTGACACCTTCTGTAAGGATATCATCATGACTTCTTCCCGTATGCCAGCCCTGTTTTTAGGCCACGGCAGCCCAATGAACGTTCTGGAAGACAACGTCTATACCCGCGCATGGCGTAGCCTGGGCGAGACGCTGCCGCGTCCAAAAGCGATTGTGGTGGTATCCGCGCACTGGTTCACCCGCGGCACGGGCGTGACCGCCATGGAAGCGCCAAAGACCATTCATGATTTTGGCGGCTTCCCGCAGGCGCTGTATGACACGCACTATCCGGCCCCCGGCTCGCCTGAGCTGGCACAAAGGCTGGTGGAACTGCTGGCGCCTGTTCCGGTTGCGCTGGATAAAGAAGCCTGGGGTTTTGACCACGGCTCGTGGGGCGTGCTGATTAAAATGTATCCTGATGCGGATATCCCGATGGTGCAGTTGAGTCTCGACAGCACCAAACCGGCCGCCTGGCATCTGGAGTTGGGCCGTAAGCTGGCAACGCTTCGTGATGAAGGCATCATGCTGGTGGCCAGCGGCAACGTGGTGCACAACCTGCGCACGGCACGCTGGCACGGTGAGAATACGCCTTACCCGTGGGCGACCGCTTTTAATGACTACGTTAAAGCGAACCTGACCTGGCAGGGTCCGGCTGAGGCACATCCGCTGGTGAACTATCTGGACCATGAGGGCGGTTCGCTCTCTAACCCGACGCCGGAGCATTTCCTGCCGCTGCTGTACGTGCTTGGCGCGTGGGATGGCCAGGAGCCGGTGACGATCCCGATCGATGGGATTGAGATGGGAAGCCTGAGTATGCTGTCGGTGCAGGTGGGGTGAAAATATGCCGGGTGGCGGCTTCGCCTTACCCGGCCTACAGGTCGAGCGTAGGCCCGGTAAGCGCAGCGCCACCGGGCAAGTCTTACTCCACAAAAATATGCGGATAGAACCGTGACAGGTCCTGCGTGATCAGCGCGCGATCTTCGCGAATGCCAATTCCAGCAGGTTGATCGTTAATGAGCCAGCTGCCAATTAGCGTATAGCTGTCGCCAAACTTCGGCAGTGGATAGAACTCCTGGACGATCATCCCTTCTTCACCGTACGGCCCTTCAACCGCTTCCAGCGTTTTACCGTTTTCGATAATCGACACGTTCGCGCCTTCGCGGGAGAAGATCGGCTTAACGACGTATTTCTCCATCTGCGGGTAATTATCTTCCGCGAAGTACGCTGGCAGCAGGTTCGGGTGATTCGGGAACATTTCCCACAGCATCGGCAGCAGGGCCTTGTTGGAGATAATGCTTTTCCAGGCCGGTTCCAGCCAGCGTACGCCCGCGTCTTCCAGCTTGGTGGAGAACATCTCGCGCAGCATGTATTCCCACGGGTAGAGCTTGAACAGGTTGCTGATCACCTGATCCTGCATGTCCGTGAACTGACCTTTTTCACCCAGGCCGATATCCTCGATATAGAGGAACTCGGTCGCCACCTCCGCTTCGGCGGCGCAATCCTGCAGATACTGAACCGTGCCACGGTCTTCTTCCGTGTCGCGGCAGCAGGCGAGATGCAGCAGGTTAAAGCCAAACTGCTCGCGTAGCTCGGCGAAGCGCTCGATCAGCTTCTCCTGCAGGCTGTTGAACTGGTCGCTGCCTTCCGGCAGGTTGCCGGCATTGGCCTGGTCTTCCAGCCAGATCCACTGAAAGAACGCCGCTTCGTACAGGGACGTTGGGGTATCGGCGTTGTTTTCCAGCAGCTTAGGCTCGCCTTTGCCGTCCCACGCCAGATCCAGGCGAGAGTAAAGCGAAGGCTGATTCGTTTTCCACGACTGGCGGACAAAGCTCCAGGTGTGCTTTGGAATGCGGAACTTGGCCATCAGCTCGTCGCTGTCGATGACCTTTTCCACGACCTTGAGGCACATCTGGTGCAGCTCGGCCGTTACCTCTTCCAGCTTCTCAACCTGGGCCAGCGTGAGCTTGTAGTAAGCGTCTTCACACCAGTACGGCTCGCCGTACATGGTGTGGAAGTTAAAGCCGTACTCGGTGGCTTTTTCACGCCAGTCCGGACGCTCGGTAATACTGACTCGTTCCATGATCAGCCGCCCATTGAGCGAGTAGAAGAGGTGCCTGTCGCGCTGCGCTGCATGCTGGTCTGTTTCGCCACAGACTCACCGAACCCGCCGCGGGTGATTGTGCTGGTGGTCGCAGGCTTCGGCGCCATCGCCGTTTTCGGTACCGTCACGGTGCGGCCAGGGGTGGCTGCGCCGTAGCCTTTGCCGCTGGCATCGGTATATTGACCATAAGCCGGGCTGGCCGGGTTTTTCGAGCTAAACAGCGGCTGCTGCTGGTAGCCTGCACCGCCGCCCATCAGACGACCCATCATGTAACCGGCCATCAGCGGCATCCAGAAGCTGCCGCTGGACTGCGCCTGCGCCTGATTTTCTGGTGCAGTGCCGGCCTGAGCCGGTGCCTGCTGGCATTGACCTTCGCCAAACTCCGCTACGCAGTCTTCGCGTGAGGCATATTTCGGCGCGGTGCGTTCCGCTTCTTTCAGCGCGCTGGTGTAGGCCGTTTTACATTCGGCCGCTTTACCGGTGGCGGCGGAGCAGTCGTCCGCGTTTTGATACAGCGAAACCGTTTCATCGTTTTTTTCACAGCCTGCCAGCATAAAGACAGCGGTAACCGCCAGCGCAACAGGAGTGAGGTGACGTGCGTTCCAGCTCTTGCGGAACGACGCGTGATTGATCGTTTTTGTCCGTTTCATATTTGTCTTCCAGGACCCAGTGGTAATAACGCTCAGGATAGAGGATGAGTGGTTGAAAATGAAGCGAAGAGGGGCGGAATCAGGGGGATCTTTACGTTGGCTTACGTTCGGATGTTATTTTGCGCCGGCTGGCGCTGCGCTTACCCGGCCTACGATTCAGTAGGCCCGATAAGCGCAGCGCCATCGGGCAATGCTTAGTTACGGAACGGATTATTGCTCTTGCTGGCAGGCGCGGTAGTGCGCGCGGCAGCAGGCTGTGCAGCAGGGGTCGTGCCGTTAGCGTTGAAGTTATCAACCGCGGCAACCTGCTCAGGGTTCTCCGGCGCAACGCTGTCAGGAGAGGTAGAGACCGGCTTGCCCAGTGCGCTGTTCAGCATCTGCAGGTCTTGCTCGTTCAGCGTACCCAGAGCCTGCTTAATGTTCAGCTGGTTAATCAGGTACTGATAACGCGCGCTGGAGAGCTGCTGTTTCGCGTTGTACAGCGTGGTGGTCGCGTCGAGCACGTCAACGATAGTACGTGTACCGACGGAGTAACCGGCTTCCATCGCGTCCAGGGAGCTTTGTGCAGACACAACGGCCTGTTTATAGGCGTTGATGCTGCTGATTGAGGCGTTCACGTTGTTGAAGGATGAACGTACGGTCTGCACCACGTTGCGGTGGGCGCTTTCCAGCTGCTCGCTCGCGCCAACAAAGTTGTACTGCGCCTGTTTCACCTGGGAGTTGACCTGACCGCCCTGATACAGCGGCAGGGAGAAGCTCAGGCCCACCTTGTTCTGGCCCATATTGCTGTCATTATAACCCTGCGAATTGGCACCATTCGTTTTAGAGCCACTGTAAGTGGTGTCAGAGATGCCGGTAGAGGCGCTCAGGCTCAGGGTTGGCAGATGGCCGTCCTGCGCCTGACGAATTTGCTCGCGGGCCAGGTCCTGGCTCAGACGCGCCTGCAGCAACGTCAGGTTGCGGTTTTCCGCCTCTTTCAGCAGGGCGTTAACGGCCTGCGGCTTATCCGTTTTGAAGCTGTCGACGTTCAGGGAGGCCAGCTCAGGATAGTAATTTCCGGTAACCTGACGCAGGGATTCCAGCGCGTTGTCGAGGTTGTTACGCGCGGTCACTTCGTTGGCCAGCACGGTGTCGTACTGTGAACGAGCGTTCTGCACGTCGGTGATCGCCACCAGACCCACGTTGAAGCGCTGGGTGGTTTGATCTAACTGACGGTAAATGGCCTGTTTCTGCGCTTCGGTGTAGGAGAGCGCGTCAATGGCGCTCAGCACGTTGAAGTACGCCGTGGCCGTGTTCAGGATCAGCGTCTGCTGGTCGGTCTGATAGGTCACATCCTGGATGCCTGCGCTTTTTTCCTGCAGGGTCAGAGCACGCCATTTGGACATATCAAACAGCGTCTGTGTTAATTGCAGTGAGGCGCTGGTAGCATTGGAGTTTACGCCGTTAGCGTCGCGGAAACCGTTGCTGTAGGTATAATCTGCACCTAACCCTAACTGTGGCAGCAAGGGGCTACGCGCTTCGTTAATCTTTTCAAACGCAGCATCACGATCGGCCGCTGATTTACGTAAATCAGGGTTGCCCAGACGTGCCTGCTGGTAGACCTGTAACAGGTTTTCCGCCTGGCTCATTGCACTGAAGCCCGTCAGGCTCAGGCCGATAAGGATGGGGAGCAATTTCTTCATTTGCATTCCTTGTTGTGAAGCAGTATTAGCGCTGATCTAATTAAAAAATAATTGCCGATTCTAACAGAATCATCCACACCAAAAGGTTGGCGTTACGTGCCATCTGGCGGTAATTTGCACCAATCTACCATATAGCCTTACAAACGGCAGCCAAACAGCCTTGAAATTCACAATTTCATCACCATTGCTACCAGGACTCGACTCATGCAAAAACCAGATAAGTTGCCCGTGACTTTCGCCAAAAACGATGTAGAAATTATTGCACGAGAAACGCTTTATAGCGGTTTTTTTTCAATGGATCTTTACCGTTTCAGGCATCGCCTGTTTAACGGGGAAATGAGCGGCGAAATCAGACGCGAAATTTTTGAGCGCGGGCATGCGGCAGTCTTGCTACCCTTTGACCCAGTGCGTGACGAAGTTGTGCTGGTGGAGCAGATCCGCATCGCCGCTTATGACGTCAGTGAGAGCCCGTGGCTGCTGGAGATGGTGGCCGGGATGATCGAAGAAGGCGAGTCGGTTGAGGACGTCGCCCGGCGCGAGGCGCTGGAAGAGGCGGGGCTGGTGGTCGGCCGTACCAAACCGGTGCTGAGCTATCTGGCAAGCCCGGGAGGCACCAGCGAACGCTTATCCATAATGGTGGGCGAAGTGGACGCCACGACCGCAGAAGGCATTCACGGTCTGGCTGATGAAAACGAAGATATTCGGGTTCATGTGGTAAGCCGGGAACAGGCTTACCAGTGGGTAGAAGAGGGGAAAATCGACAACGCAGCGTCTGTCATCGCCCTGCAATGGCTGCAGCTGCATTATCAGACATTACGAAACGAGTGGAAAAAATGAAGCGCTATACGCCTGACTTCCCAGAAATGATGCGCCTGTGCGAAACCAATTTCGCACAATTGCGCCGCCTGCTGCCGAGAAACGACGCACCCGGCGAAACGGTAAGCTATCAGGTGAGCAACGCGCAGTATCGATTAACGATAACAGAATCAACGCGCTACACTACGCTGGTGGAAATTGAGCAAACGGCTCCCAGCATTAGCTACTGGAGCCTGCCGTCGATGACGGTACGCCTCTATCACGACGCGATGGTCGCTGAAGTGTGTTCAAGCCAGCAGATCTTTCGCTTCAAGGCGCGGTATGATTACCCGAATAAAAAGTTGCATCAACGCGACGAAAAGCATCAAATTAACCAGTTTTTAGCCGACTGGCTAAGATATTGTTTAGCACATGGAGCAATGGCGATTCCGGTTTGTTAGCGTCATAAACCTACCTAAGGACACCATTTGGAAAGCCTGTTGAACCTGACTGTTGCTGGTGGGGCACCAGTCAGGATATTACAAATCACCGATACCCACCTTTTTGCCGAAAAGCATGAAACGCTGCTGGGGGTGAACACCTGGGAGAGTTATCAGGCGGTACTGAGCGCCATTCACGCTGAAAACCGTGCATGCGATCTGATTGTCGCAACGGGCGATCTGGCGCAGGACCAATCTTCCGCGGCCTACCAGCATTTTGTTGAAGGCATCGCGAGCTTTAGCGTGCCCTGCGTCTGGCTACCAGGCAACCACGATTTCCAGCCCGCCATGTACAGTTCTCTTCAGGATGCGGGGATTTCTCCGGCGAAATGTGTTTTTGCGGGTGACCAGTGGCAGATCCTACTGTTGGATAGCCAGGTGTTTGGCGTCCCGCACGGTGAGTTAAGCGAGTTTCAGCTCGACTGGCTGGAGACCAAACTGGCTGCTGAACCTGAACGTCACACGCTGCTGTTGCTTCATCATCATCCTCTGCCGGCGGGCTGCAGCTGGCTCGATCAGCACAGTCTGCGCAACTCCGCGGCGCTGGATCGCGTGCTGGCGAAGTTCCCGCGGGTGAAAAATCTGCTGTGTGGGCATATTCACCAGGAGCAGGATCTCGACTGGAACGGGCGCCGCATGCTGGCGACACCGTCGACCTGCGTTCAGTTTAAGCCGCACTGCGCCAACTTTACGCTGGATACCATCGCGCCAGGCTGGCGCTGGCTGGAACTGCATGCCGACGGCACGCTGACCACGGAAGTCTGCCGTTTGACCGGCGCACAATTCCGCCCGGACACCGCTTCAGAAGGCTATTGATGTCTACGCTCCTTTATCTGCACGGATTCAACAGCTCGCCGCGCTCCGCAAAAGCGACACAGTTTCGCCAGTGGCTGAGCGAGCATCACCCCGACGTTGAGATGATTATCCCTCAGCTGCCGCCTTACCCGGCAGAAGCCGCGGAGATGCTGGAATCCATTGTGCTTGCGCACGGCGGCGAAACCTTCGGTGTGGTCGGTTCATCGCTGGGCGGGTATTACGCCACCTGGCTCTCGCAATGCTTTATGCTGCCCGCCGTGGTGGTTAATCCGGCGGTACGGCCATTTGAGCTGCTGCGGGACTTTCTTGGCGAAAACGAGAACCCCTACACCGGCCAGCAATATGTGCTAGAGTCACGCCATATTTACGATCTCAAAGTTATGCAGGTCGACCCGCTCGAGGCGCCGGATCTCATCTGGCTGCTGCAGCAGACGGGAGATGAAGTGCTGGATTACCGCCAGGCAGTGGCGTATTACGCCTCCTGCCGCCAGACTATAGAAGAGGGCGGAAACCATGCTTTCACTGGCTTTGAGAATCATTTCACCCAGATTGTCGATTTTCTTGGACTGCACAGCCACTGACAATCAATGCGAATTGCTAGTTTAAATCATGACGCAAACCTATAACGCTGATGCCATTGAGGTCCTCACCGGGCTTGAGCCGGTTCGCCGCCGCCCGGGGATGTACACCGATACGACGCGCCCAAACCATCTGGGCCAGGAAGTTATTGATAACAGTGTGGACGAAGCGCTGGCGGGCCATGCCAAACGCGTTGACGTCATCCTGCACGCCGATCAGTCGCTGGAAGTTATTGACGACGGGCGCGGCATGCCGGTGGATATCCACCCGGAAGAGGGCGTCCCGGCCGTTGAGCTGATCCTCTGTCGTCTGCATGCGGGCGGTAAGTTCTCCAACAAAAACTACCAGTTCTCCGGCGGCCTGCACGGCGTGGGGATTTCCGTCGTCAACGCCCTGTCCAAACGCGTGGAAGTGAACGTCCGTCGCGATGGTCAGGTGTACAACATCGCGTTTGAAAACGGCGAGAAGGTGCAGGATCTGCAGGTTGTCGGGACGTGTGGCAAACGCAACACCGGCACCAGCGTTCACTTCTGGCCTGACGAGAGTTTCTTCGACAGCCCGCGCTTTTCCGTTTCCCGCCTGACGCACCTGCTGAAAGCCAAAGCGGTGCTGTGCCCGGGCGTGGAAATTACCTTTAAGGATAACGTTAACAACACCGAGCAGACCTGGCGCTACGAAGATGGCCTTAATGACTATCTGTGCGAAGCGGTAAACGGCCTGCCGACGCTGCCGGAAAAACCGTTCGTCGGCAATTTCACCGGCGACACCGAAGCGGTGGACTGGGCGCTGCTGTGGCTGCCGGAAGGCGGCGAGCTGCTGACCGAAAGCTACGTTAACCTGATCCCCACCATGCTCGGCGGTACCCACGTCAACGGCCTGCGTCAGGGGCTGCTGGATGCGATGCGCGAATTCTGCGAATACCGCAATATCCTGCCGCGCGGCGTGAAGCTGTCGGCGGAAGATATCTGGGACCGCTGCGCCTACGTGCTCTCCGTGAAGATGCAGGATCCGCAGTTTGCCGGTCAGACCAAAGAACGCCTGTCGTCACGCCAGTGCGCGGCGTTCGTTTCCGGTGTGGTGAAAGATGCGTTTACCCTGTGGCTGAACCAGAACGTTCAGGCGGCAGAAATGCTGGCTGAAATGGCGATTTCCAGCGCCCAGCGTCGTCTGCGTGCCGCGAAGAAAGTGGTGCGTAAAAAGCTGACCAGCGGCCCTGCGCTGCCGGGCAAGCTGGCAGACTGTACCGCGCAGGATCTCAACCGTACCGAACTGTTCCTCGTGGAAGGGGACTCGGCGGGCGGGTCGGCCAAGCAGGCGCGCGATCGTGAATATCAGGCGATCATGCCGCTCAAGGGTAAGATCCTGAACACCTGGGAGGTCTCGTCTGATGAAGTGCTGGCCTCGCAGGAAGTCCACGATATCTCGGTCGCGATCGGCATCGATCCGGACAGCGACGATCTGAGCCAGCTGCGCTACGGCAAGATCTGTATCCTCGCGGATGCGGACTCCGATGGTCTGCACATCGCCACGCTGCTGTGCGCGCTGTTTGTGAAGCACTTCCGCACGCTGGTGAAAAACGGTCACGTCTATGTGGCGCTGCCGCCGCTGTACCGTATCGACCTCGGCAAAGAGGTGTACTACGCACTGACGGAAGAAGAGAAAGCGGGCGTGCTGGAACAGCTGAAGCGTAAGAAGGGTAAGCCTAACGTGCAGCGCTTTAAAGGGCTGGGCGAGATGAACCCGATGCAGCTGCGCGAAACGACGCTGGATCCGAACACGCGCCGTCTGGTGCAGCTGACGATCAGCGACGAAGACGAACAGCAGACCAACGCTATGATGGATATGCTCCTTGCCAAGAAACGTTCGGAAGACCGTCGTAACTGGCTGCAGGAGAAAGGCGATATGGCGGATATTGAGGCCTGATGCTGAAAAAGCCCTGCGATGCAGGGCTTTTTTTTGCCCGGTGGCGCTGCGCTTACCGGGCCTACGATCGATCCCCTCGCCCCTTTGGGGAGAGGGTTAGGGTGAGGGGAACACCCCGCACTGACATCAAAACTCCATCTTCACCGTAAACTGCACTTCGCGCGGGTCGCCAATCTGGTTGCCCAGGTTGTTGGTCGCAATGGACGACGTGTAGTAGGTCTTATCAAACAGGTTCTTCACGTTCACCTGCAGCGTCACCGGATACTGCAGCTTCATTTTATACGCTGCAAATACATCCGCCACAAAATAGCCCGGCAGATAGTAATCCGCACCGTTGGTTGCGGAACGACGGCTCACGCCGTGCCCGCCGCCGCCCAGCGTCAGGGTATTCCCGGCAAACGCATTATGAATGTCGTAGGTCAGGAACAGTGAGCCGGTGTGGCGCGGCACGTTCGGCAACGGTTTGCCCGCGTAGTCCGGGTCTTCCAGCACCTTCGCGTCGGTATACCCGTAGCTGGCGATGATATTGGTGTTCTCGGTCAGCGATCCGGCAAGATCCACCTCCACGCCCTGGGAGCGCACGCGGCCCGCGGTTTTGGCGATGGTTTCACCCCCCACGCTTTCGTTGTACAGCACGTTGCGTTTGTGAATATCAAACAGCGCGATATTGGCCGTAACCCCGTCGAACAGGTCGAACTTCGCGCCCACTTCGTAGGCATTTGAGGTTTCCGGTGGCAGGTCGCCGATGTAGCTCGCAATGGACGACTGCGGCATAAACGTCTGCGAGTAGTTGGCAAACAGTGAGACGGATGGCGTGAGCTTATAGACCAGCCCCAGCTTTGGCGTCCACTGTTCGTCGCGGCTGTCAGTGTTGACGTTGAACGGGCGGCCTTTGCCCGCGTACTGGGTGTAATACTGATAGCGCATCCCGGCGACGGCGATCCACTTATCGGTCAGGTACAGGGCATCCTGCGCGTACGCAGAGTAGCTTTCCTGCTTGAGCGTCTGGTCGCTGTCGGACGCCGACACGGTGGTGCATTTGCCGAGATGGCCATACGTCGGGTGATAGATATTGAAATCCTTGACGTTTTTACAGCGCATCATGTCCGTGCGCAACAGATCGTAATTCTCATACGACACGCCAGTCAGGATCTCATTGTAAAAGCCCGCAATATCCACATTCCCCTGCAGATCCGCGCGGGTGCTGTGCATGCGTTGGGTCGAGCCCTGGGTCGCATCCACGCGGCGGGTCAGGTTGCCGGTTTTTGCATCGTAGGCCATGACGCGGGCCTGGTTATCGCTGTATTTGTCCTGGCTGTAGCTGTAGTCGAACTTCGCGGTCCACTGGCTGTTAAGACGGTATTCCGCGTTCAGCTGAGCGAGGTCGGACTGGCCGTCGGTGATGTTAAACGGTTCGTCAAAGCGGGTTTTGCGATCGACATCAACGGCCTTTTTGGTGTTGAGATCGAAGATCGTACCGCGATCGAACGGCGTCTTATAATCGCGATGTGAATAGAGCACGGTCACGGTGGCATCATCGCCGAACCAGGTGAGCGACGGGGCGATAAAGGTGCTGCGTTCGTTGCCAAAATTACGCCAGTAATCTTCGTCCTGATACTCCCCCGTGAGGCGATACGCCAGGCGCGTGCCGTCGATCGGGCCTGTCACATCGACCTGTCCGGTGCCGCCGCCAAAGCTGGAAGAGGTGGCAGAAATTGAACCGCCGAAGGTCTTCTCCGGGCGTTTGGTGACGACGTTAATCAGGCCGCCCGGATCGAGAATGCCGTACAGCGTGGAGGCCGGGCCTTTCAGCACCTCCACGCGCTCGGTGGCGGCGTTAAAGCTGCGCGGCAGGACGGTGCGCAGGCCGTTGGTCATGATTGACCCGTCGCGGTTCGCGCCAAACCCGCGGCGCACAAAGGCATCCTGCGTACCGCCCAGGGTATTGGTCTGCACCACGTTGCTGACGTTATAGAGCGCTTCATCCAGCGTGGTGGCGTGCTGATCCTCCAGCACGTTATCGCTGACGGTATTGACCACCTGCGGGATATCCAGCATCGGCATGTTGGTCAGCGTTGCGGTGGAGGTATTCAGCGGCTGGTAGCCGTTGGTGGCTTCCGCCGAAGTATTTGGATCGGCGATGACGGTAAGCGTTTCGCCGTCTTTAGCCGCGGTGGTGTCTGCTGCCTGCACCAGCGGCGCCATAAACAGCAGTGAAAAGAGCGCGCGCCCTTTTATCCCTGAGAGTGAAGGTGTGAACGTAGCCATTACATCTGTTATCCCGAAATATCCCGCGAATGCGTTCGCGGCAAACTGTGTGAGTCATTGCCCTTTACGGTCTGTCCGTTAGCCGGAAATGGCATCGGACATGTAATTGAGAATCATTCAATCATGAGGGAATGTAGTAGTAAATGGAAAAAAGAAAAAATCGACTACAGCAGTTAACCGCGTGCGTAAGCGCAGTGGGTTGATGTTTAACTCGTTGAAATAAATGTTATTATCAGCCTTGCTGGATTCATTTTCTCTCAGGTTTAACCCTGGTTTTTCCAGGGTGTTTCTTCGCTTGACTACTACATGGCGCAGCGTCAAACTCTCAAAAGAGAATGAGTTTTATTTTTATTTGTTGGTTTTTCATTACGTTGGCGTTCACGTGGCTCACAACACACACAAACCGGGTCTGGTTCTGGAGAACCTCTCTGCGGGCTATCAGAAAAAAATCATCGTTGATGATATCTCCCTTGCGATCCCTCAGCAGAAAATGACGGTGCTGGTCGGGGCGAACGGCTGTGGAAAATCCACACTGTTGAGCACTATCGCGCGGCTGCTGCAGCCGCTTGGGGGAACCGCGCTGCTGGATGGTAAAGCCATTCATGAGCAGCCCACCAAAGCGGTCGCCCGTCAGCTTGGCATTCTCCCGCAGTCGCCGCTGCTGCCGGAAGGGTTAACCGTTTTTGAACTGGTCTCGCGCGGGCGTTTTCCCTGGCAAAACGTTATGCGTCAGTGGAGCGACGAGGACGAGCGAGCGGTGGAAGAGGCCCTGCGACTGACCGGAACGGCAGAGTTTGCCCATATGCCGGTGGAAAGATTATCCGGCGGCCAGCGCCAGCGCTGCTGGATCGCCATGGCGCTGGCGCAGCAAACGCCGTATATCCTGCTTGACGAGCCGACGACGTACCTCGATCTTCGCTATCAGGTGGAGATCCTGGAACTGCTGCACGCCCTGACCCGCCAGCACGGGCGTACCGTGGTGGTGGTGCTGCACGATCTCAACTTTGCCGTGAACTACGGTGATTCACTGGTCTTTTTACGCCAGGGGAAAGTCGAGGGGGTGTTACATGAAGGCGACGCTTGCACGCCGGAGCTGATCAAAGCGGTGTTTGATGTGGACGTGCATATGTCCATCAACCCCTTGACCGGCAAACCGTTCTTTATGCCGTTTCGCCAGAGCCTTGAACAGCCATGATGCGCGCTTCTCTCGCCTTCCTGATTTTTACATTACTGCTGGCGCTGGGCGCGATTGTGCATCTCGGTATCGGGGCGCGGTTTATCCCTCCCCGAACGGTAGTCGAGGCATTCTTTCACTTCGATCCGCGCAATTTCGACCATAACATCATCATCAGACTACGGCTGCTGCGCCTCTGCGCCGCAATGGTGACAGGCGCCGCGCTCGGCGTGGCGGGCGTGCTGCTGCAGTCCGTGATCCGCAACCCGCTCGGCGAGCCGCATATTCTGGGGCTCAACGCCGGGGCAGCGCTGGCGGTGGTGATCGCCAGCGCGCTTGGACTTTCGCTGCCGTTTGGTCGCCCGCTGATTGCCGCCGCCGGTGCCGCCGCGCTGTTTCTGCTGGTGCTGATGTTCTCCTCGACCGGTCGCACCGGGCTCACGCCGATGAAGGTCACCTTGTGCGGCGTGGCGATGTCGGCGTTTGCCTCGTCGATTACCGCCGCGGTGTTAATCCTGGATGAACAGACGCTGCTCTCTCTGCGCACCTGGCTGGCAGGTGATATCGCCGGAGTCAACGCGCAGATGCTCCAGAGTGCCCTGTGGGCTGCAGCAGCCGGTTTTGTTCTTGCTATCGGGCTGTCGCCCTCGCTCAACATGCTGGCGCTGGGCGACAGAATGGCGCAGGGGCTTGGCGTGTCGCTGCTGAAAACCCGCCTCCTTGCCCTGCTGGCCATCGCGCTGCTCTGCGGCACGGCCGTCTCCCTCGCCGGACCGATTGGCTTTATCGGCCTTGTGGTGCCGCAGCTCCTCCGCCGTCTGGTGTCGGTCGATTTGCGCGTGATGGTGCCGCTGTCGGCCCTGTGCGGCGCGCTGGTGTTGCTGCTGGCGGATATCGCTGCCCGCACGCTGTTTACCCCCTGGGAGCTGGCAACCGGCATCATGACGGCCCTGGTCGGCGCGCCCGTGTTCATCTTTATGGCGTCGAGGATGTTCAAATGAACCGGGCCGGACTCCGCGCGATCCGCGTTGGCCACCTGTCGGCGCTGATTCGCCCGAAAGCGCTGGCGTACCTGTCGCTTTTCGCGCTGGCGGCGCTAAGCCTGCTGGGCTTTGGCCTGACGCACGGTTCTCTGCCCATTCCAACCTCCGCCATCGGGCGCGCGCTGTTTTCGCCTGAAAGTCTGACGACGGAGACGCGCTACGTCGTGATGGATATCCGCCTGCCGCGCCTGCTGATGGCGGTGCTGTGCGGCGCGATGCTCGGCATGGCGGGGGCGGCGATGCAGTCCATCACCCGCAACGGTCTGGCTGACCCGGGGCTTATCGGCGTGAAGGAGGGCTGTAGCGCGGCGGTACTGCTGCTGATTTTTCAGTTCCCGGCGCTGAGCCTGGCCTGGCGTCCGCTGGTCGGCATGGCCGGTGGGCTGCTCACCGCGCTGCTGGTGATCGTCCTGGCGCGCGATATCTCGCGCCCGCGGTTCATCCTGATCGGCATCGGCGTGTCGTGGGCGTTTGCCGCAGCGATGGGCGTCTTTATGACCACCGCCGACGTGCGTGACGTGCAGACGGCGATGCTGTGGCTGGCGGGAAGCCTGCATGCGGCAAACTGGACGCTGGTGGGCCTGGCCGCACTCTGGGCCGCCCCCGCGTTTGCGCTGCTGCTGTTTACCGCCCGGGCCGCGGACGTGGCGTTGCTCGGCAATCAGGCCGCTACGGGCCTTGGCGTGCGCACAACCCGGCTGGCGCTGCTGCGGGTTCTCGCTCCGGTGGTGCTGACGGCGGCCTGCGTCTCCTGCGTGGGCAGCATTGGCTTCGTGGGGCTGATTGCCCCGCACATGGCGCGCCTGCTGCTGCGCGGTGGGCAAACCGCGCTCCTGACGGGAAGCGCCGTGCTGGGGGCGTTGCTGGTGCTGCTGGCGGATAACGTCGGCCGTCTGGCATTCCTCCCGCTGCAGCTGCCGGCGGGAATTGTGATTTCATTGATTGGCGGACCGTTTTTCCTGCTGCTGCTCTGGCAGCGTCGGGACAGATTTTAGGGGACTATGATGCGCGTACTGTTTTCGATGCTGTTGCTGGTGGGGTTCGCGGTGAGCGCGGCGGAGCCGACGCAGGTATTTACCGACGATTTGGGACGCAAGGTCGTTGTGCCGGTTCATCCGAAGCGGATTGCTTCCTTACACGACCTGGATATCACCATTCCGCTGATTGAGCTTGGCGTGCCGCCGGTGGCGAGCCATGGCCGCACGCGGCCGGACGGCAGCCACTTTCTGCGCTCCAGCGGCATGTTAACCGGCGTCGACTTCGATAATTCCGATATCAAATTTATCGGCACGGCGGATATCGACATCGAAGCCATCGCCGCCGCAAAACCTGACCTGATCGTTACCGAACCGACCCGCAACACCCCGGTGGCACAGCTGGCGAAAATTGCCCCGACGGTGAGCATCGATCATCTCGACGGCGGCGCGCCGGAAATCTACCGCAAGCTGGCGCAGCTCACGGGCACGCAGGCAAGGCTAAACATTCTGGAACGGCGATATCAGGAACAAATCAAGGCGCTGAAGGCGACCATCGACACGCGCAAAATCACCGTGTCGGTGATTCAGGCCAATCAGGGGAAAATCAACGCCATGCACAGCTACCACTCGCTGGGCCGCGTTCTGCGCGACGCCGGATTCAAATTCCCGCCACTGATTGAGTCCATCCCGGAAGGGGGGCGGATCGACGTCAGCGCCGAGCGCCTGCCGGAGCTGGATGCCGATTTCGTCTTCGCTACCTGGCGCGGGGATACGGGCGGTAAACCGCAGGACGAGCTGGCGGCAATGGAGGCGGTCATGCCGGGCTGGTGTCAGTTCCTGACTGCCTGCCGAACCGGGCACTACGTGCTGATCTCGCGTGAAGAGGCGATCTCGAATTCGTTCGCGTCATTAGGGCTGATGGCCGCGCAGGTGCAGTCGCAGATTGCCGGGCGTCCGCTGCCGGAGGCGTCACGGTGATCCGCAAAGAGAAAGGGCGCGTGGATGTCTATGGCGACCGCTTTCGCGCGCGGGCGCATCAGCTGACGCCGCGTCTGCTGCAGGTCGCACGCTATATCCATGACAACCGCGAGGCGGTGATGGAGCAAACTGCCATGGAGATTGCTGCCGTAGTGAAAACCTCGGATGCCACGGTGGTCCGCGCCATACAGGCGCTGGGTTTCGCCGGGCTGCGCGATCTCAAACAGACGCTGGAACAGTGGTTTGGCCCGGTGGTCACCTCCAGCGAAAAGATGTCCACCACGGTGAACACGCTCGCCAGCGACGTCAACGCGAGCATTGATTTCGTGCTGGAGGGACATCAGCACACCTGCGAGGTGTTATCTGAGCCCCACAACCGCTACGCGATGGCGCAGGCGGTCTCACTGCTGGCACAGGCAAGGCAGGTCGCCATATTTGGCATTGGCGCCTCCGGCATTCTGGCCGAGTACACCGCCAGGCTGTTCAGCCGTATGGGGTTACCCGCCACGCCGCTCAACCGTACCGGGATAGGGCTTGCCGAGCAGTTGATTGCGCTTCAGCGCGGTGACGTGCTGGTGATGATGGCGCAGAAATCCGCGCACCGGGAGGGGCAAACCACCCTGCGTGAAGCAAAACGTCTGGGCATTCCCACCATCCTGCTGACAAACGCCCTTGATTCGCGTTTCAGTAAGGAGGCCAGCGTGGTGATCCACGTTCCGCGCGGTGGCGAAAAGGGTAAAATCCCGCTCCACGGCACGGTGCTGCTCTGTCTGGAGATGATCATTTTGTCCGTCGCTTCTACCGAGCCGCAGCGCACCATCAAGTCAATGAAGCGCATCAATGAGCTCCATCGCGGGTTAAAACCGGGGAAGAAAAGCAGCTAAAAACAACAAAACCCGGTGGCGCTAGCGCTTACCGGGCCTATGGTTCAGGTTTTGTAGGCCGGGTAAACGCAGTGCCACCCGGCAAATTCCACGAACTTAAACCCCTTGCTCCAGGATGCGGATGTGGGTTTCCAGCACGTCGCCCTTCACCGCGTCGCTCCACGCTTTCATGTGCGCGGTCTGCAGATGCGCTTCAAGATGCGCGACGGTTTCCCACTGCTCAACCATGATGATCGAGTCCGGCGCGGTCGCCTGGAAGCTGGCATCAGTGGCGGCATCCACCATCGGCGCGTAGCCGTGGCAGCCTTCTTCTTTCAGTACGGTCGGGATAATTTTCGCGAACTGATCCAGCACCGCCTGGCGGTGATGTTGACCTGGACGAGTACGGATTTCTGCGATAACGGTAAGCATGTTTACTACTCCTTTAATTCCAGGCTACCAGTTAAGCAAAAATTTTCGCGAGATGCTTGCGATATTCTGCGATATAGCTCGGGACATCAGGCATTTTAATCACGTCGTTGACGATAAAGGTCGGCAGCGGATCCATGCCCAGGAACTGATTCGCCTTGTGGAACGGCAGGTACGCGCCGTCCACGCCCACGCCTTCGAAGAACTGCTCTTTATCGGTGAAGGCTTCCAGCGGTGCGTTCCAGGTCAGTGACAGCATATATTTTTTGCCCTGAATCAGGCCGCCTGAACCGTATTTTTTGGACGCGTCGGAGCGGGTGCGGCCATCGCTGGCATACAGAGAGCCATGACCTTCCGTGAACACGTCGTCCATGTATTTTTTCACGGTCCACGGCGCGCCCATCCACCAGCCAGGCATCTGCCAGATCACCACGTCAGCCCACAGGAAGTTCTGCACTTCGGCTTTCACGTCGTAGTTGCTGTCTGCACGCACGACCTTAACATCATGCCCGGCGTCGCGCAGGAAACCATCCGCGACCTCGGTCAGGGTGTCATTCAGCTGGCCTTTAGAGTGCGCAAATTCTTTTGCACCGTTAATAATCAGAATGTTGCTCATTTTTTGTCCTCGGTGATGAGAGTATGCCGGGTATTCTACGCGCGAGGACGGAGCGGAAAAATGAGCAAAATGTGCAAAGTCTTTTGCTGGAGATGCAATAATCCGTTACCAGTTGACCTTCACCTCAAAGCCGCCTTCCGCCGCATTGCTCAGCGAGACGCGCATTCCGTGCAGCGCGGCAATGCGCCTGACGATAGAGAGTCCCAGCCCGCTGCCCGTGGCGTTCTGGCCAGGTGGACGATAAAAACGCTCGCCGATGCGCGCCAGCACCTCGGGGTCAACGCCGGGACCGTTGTCGCGCACGCTAAAGCTACGCGCGTCCAGCGTAACGTCCACCACGCTGCCGCGCGGACTGTAGCGGATGGCATTGTCCAGCAGGTTGCGCACCAGCAGGCTGAGCAGCAGGGGCTGTCCCTGACGCTTGACCTGCGGGGCATGGTTGTTGAGGCGAATATCAATCCCTGCCTGCTGCGCCGGATGCCAGATATCCAGCACCGCCGACTGCAGTAAATCGGCAAGCGTTATCGGTTCGACATCGTCCAGGTTGTCCAGCGAGTCCAGACGCGACAGCGTGAGGAGTTGGTCCACCAGCCGGGAAGCGCGGTCGATTCCCGCATGCAGCTGCGCCAGCGCTCTTTCCCGCGCCTGCGGATCGTCCTGCGAGAGCTGCGCCACGTCAGTTTGCACCTTCAGGGCCGCCAGCGGGCTGCGCAGCTCGTGGGCCGCGTCGGACGTAAATCGGCGCTCGCGCGTCATCATCTCCTGGGTACGCGCGAAGAGGTGATTCAGTGAGTCGAGCAGGGGGCGCACTTCCGTGGGGACGCCCTGAAGCACAAGCGCCTCGGTCGCATCCGGCGAGCGGGAGCGCAGGGTCTGTGCCAGCTTTTTCAGCGGCCTCAGCTCCCGGCTCAGAAGGAGAATCAGCAAGAGCAGCATCACGGGCAGCGCTACCAGCCAGGGCGTGAGCTGCGAGCTGACCACGTCCAGCGCCATATCCTGGCGGTACTCCCACTCCTGACCGACCACCACGCGGTACTTCCCGTCGGGTGAGGTCAGCCACAGGAAACGCCATTCGTCGTTATCGTCCTGGAGCCGCCCGTTAGCAAATCCGTCGCGGCGATAGTGGTACGGAATATCGCGCCCGTTCTCGCCGTCGTTTAGCAGCATTTTGCCGTCGACGGCGTAAATGGCGAAAGCCAGCGCGTCGTCATCGAGACGGCCATGCTTCACTTTTTTCGGGATCTCGCGCATCCGTTCGGGGGCGCGGATCTCGTCAAGATCCATCGTCAGCAGCCGTTTGGCAAACAGCATCTGCTGCGTGTCGAAGAGCTTATCCAGCTTGTGGGTGGTCTGCTGCCAGGCCACCAGGCTGGCGGCAAACCATGCCGTCAGGGAGAGCGCTAAAAAGAGGAGCGTCAGGCGCAGCTTCAGGCTCAGGCGTTGCGTCAGCTTCATGCGTCACCCAGGGTATAGCCGATGCCGTGCACGGTGCGGATAAACTCGCTGCCAAGCTTGCGGCGCAGGTGATGAACGTGGACTTCTACCGCGTTGCTGGAGACGTCGTCATCCCAGGTATACAGTTTTTCCTCAATCGTCTTGCGAGGGAGCACGCGGCCTGCATTGCGCATCAGCAGTTCCAGCAGCGCGAACTCTTTCGGCTTCAACGTCAGCGGTTCACCGTCCAGCGTGGCGACGAGTCGGGTC
The DNA here is from genome assembly GCF_019968825.1 of Enterobacter sp. JBIWA003. NCBI lineage: Bacteria > Pseudomonadati > Pseudomonadota > Gammaproteobacteria > Enterobacterales > Enterobacteriaceae > Enterobacter > Enterobacter sp. JBIWA003. The sequence goes on along the minus strand of NZ_CP074170.1, from coordinate 4,299,106 downwards.
GGATCGAGCGTGACCTTGCCGTGGCGTAGCTCGCTATGCGTCTGGCCGTGGCTGCGGCGGACCAGCGCCTCAAGGCGGGCGCCCACTTCAATCAGCGCGAACGGCTTGCAGAGATAATCATCCGCGCCAAGACGCAGCCCCTCCACGCGCTGGTTAAGCGCATCCCGCGCGGTCAGGATCAATACCGGCTCGCTGCGCCCGCTTTCGCGCCACGCGCGCAGGATGTCCAGACCGTCGATTTCCGGCAGCGTCAGATCCAGCACCACGGCATCATAGGGCGCAGACGCGAGCGCGGCCTGACCGGTTTTACCGTCGGTAAACCAGTCCACGCTAAAGCCCATTTTGCTTAAACCCGCCCTGATACCGTCGCCGATTAACGTGTCGTCTTCTACCAGTAAAATGCGCATATTCCCTCCTTGATGCCGTCAGTAAACCCTCTGTAAGCGCCTGCTGTACAGCAATAATAAATAAATTTTTCCCTTAAGAAGTTGTTAAGGATTACCCTGTTTAATGGACTGCGAAACCAGATTAAAGGGAGAGTTAATATGAAAAAATTCGCTGCTATTGCCGCCATCATGATGATGACCACTGCCCCCGTTTTTGCCGCGCAGGGCGGATTTAACGGCCCGTCTGCCGCACAGACCCAGACCCAAACGCAGGCAGGCGGTTTTGTCGATAACGACGCCAACCTCACCACCGCGGTGAAGGTCAAAGAGATGAAGGACGACAGCTGGGTGAAGCTGCGCGGGAACATCACCCAGCGCCTGTCCGATGACCGCTACACCTTCCGCGATGAGACCGGCACGGTGAACGTGGAAATTGACCACAAGCGCTGGAACGGCGTGACCGTCAGCCCTCAGGATAAAGTGGAAATCCAGGGCAAGGTCGATAAAGAGTGGAACGATTTTGAAATCGACGTGAAGCAGGTCATTAAGCTGAACAAATAACCCGGAAAGGGCCGCATAAGCGGCCCTTTTTCTTTGTGACTCAACTCGTCAGATAGGGTAGTATCTGCGGCAATATTGCCTGAAACCCTTCGGTTTCTGAGTTGAGGAATCACACGTAATGAGCGATATGGCAGAGCGCCTCGCGCTACATGAATTCACGGAAAACGCCTACCTGAACTACTCCATGTACGTCATCATGGACAGGGCGTTGCCGTTTATCGGGGATGGCCTGAAGCCCGTTCAGCGCCGCATCGTGTATGCGATGTCCGAACTGGGGCTGAACGCCACCGCCAAGTTCAAGAAATCCGCCCGTACCGTCGGTGACGTGCTGGGTAAATACCATCCGCACGGCGACAGCGCCTGTTATGAAGCGATGGTGCTGATGGCCCAGCCGTTCTCTTACCGCTACCCGCTGGTGGATGGTCAGGGGAACTGGGGTGCGCCGGACGATCCGAAATCCTTCGCGGCGATGCGTTATACCGAATCCCGCCTCTCTAAATATGCCGAAGTGCTGCTGGGCGAGCTGGGGCAGGGGACCGTTGACTGGGTACCGAACTTCGACGGTACGCTGCAGGAGCCGAAGATGCTGCCTGCGCGTTTGCCGAACATCCTGCTGAACGGCACCACCGGGATTGCGGTCGGTATGGCGACGGACATTCCGCCGCACAACCTGCGTGAAGTGGCGAAAGCCGCCATCACCCTGATTGAGCAGCCGAAAGCCTCGCTCGACGATCTGCTGGATATCGTGCAGGGTCCGGATTTCCCGACCGAAGCCGAAATCATCACCTCGCGTGCGGAAATCCGCAAAATCTACCAGAACGGTCGCGGCTCCGTGCGCATGCGTGCGGTGTGGAATAAAGAAGACGGCGCCGTGGTCATCACCGCGCTGCCGCATCAGGTTTCCGGTGCCAAAGTGCTGGAGCAGATCGCCTCCCAGATGCGCAATAAAAAGCTGCCGATGGTCGACGACCTGCGCGACGAATCGGACCACGAGAACCCGACCCGTCTGGTGATCGTGCCGCGCTCCAACCGCGTGGACATGGAGCAGGTGATGAACCACCTGTTTGCCACCACCGATCTGGAAAAAAGCTACCGCATCAACCTGAACATGATCGGCCTCGACGGACGCCCGGCGGTGAAAAACCTGCTGGAGATCCTCACCGAATGGCTGACATTCCGCCGCGATACGGTACGCCGTCGTCTGAACCATCGTCTCGAGAAAGTGCTTAAGCGCCTGCATATCCTTGAAGGTTTGCTGGTGGCGTTCCTCAATATCGACGAGGTGATTGAGATCATCCGTACCGAGGACGAGCCGAAGCCTGCGCTGATGTCGCGCTTTGGCATCAGCGAAACCCAGGCCGAAGCGATCCTTGAGCTGAAGCTGCGTCATCTCGCCAAACTGGAAGAGATGAAGATCCGCGGCGAGCAGAACGAGCTGGAAAAAGAGCGCGATCAGCTGCAGGCGATCCTCGCGTCCGAACGCAAGATGAACACCCTGCTGAAGAAAGAGCTGCAGGCCGATGCCGACGCGTTTGGCGACGACCGTCGTTCTCCGCTGCACGAGCGCGAAGAAGCGAAGGCGATGAACGAGCACGACATGCAGCCGTCCGAGCCGGTGACCATTGTCCTGTCGCAGAGCGGCTGGGTGCGCAGCGCCAAAGGCCACGATATCGACGCGCCGGGGCTCAGCTACAAAGCGGGCGACAGCTTCAAAGCGGCGGTGAAAGGCAAGAGCAACCAGCCGGTGGCGTTTATCGACTCCACCGGGCGCAGCTACGCCATTGACCCGATCACGCTGCCTTCCGCGCGTGGGCAGGGCGAGCCGCTTACTGGTAAGCTAACGCTGCCGCCGGGCGCGACGGTTGACCATATGCTGATGGAAGCCGATGACCAGAAGTTGCTGCTGGCGTCTGATGCGGGCTACGGCTTTATCTGTACCTTCAACGATCTGGTTTCCCGCAACCGTGCCGGTAAGGCGCTGATTAGCCTGCCGGACAACGCTCACGTGATGGCACCGCTGGTGATCGAGAACGAAAGCGACATGCTGCTGGCGATCACCACCGCCGGACGCATGCTGATGTTCCCGGTCAGCGATCTGCCTGAGCTGTCAAAAGGCAAGGGCAACAAGATCATCAACATCCCGTCGGCGGAGGCCGCGAAAGGCGAAGATGGCCTGGCGCACCTCTTCCTGCTGCCGCCGCAGAGCACGCTGACCATTCACGTCGGCAAGCGCAAAATCAAGCTTCGTCCGGAAGAGCTGCAGAAGGTGGTGGGTGAGCGCGGTCGCCGCGGTTCGCTGATGCGCGGTCTGCAGCGTATCGATCGCGTGGAGATAGACTCTCCTGCACGCAGCGCTGCGGGTGACAGCGAAGAGTAATGTCGTGATATCCCCCTCTGTCCGGAGGGGGAATTTCAATAAAATTTCCCGTAAAATCGTTGTTAATTCGTGCGTTGCGATTAACAATACGCGCTCGTAATAAAGTCCTTACCTGGCCACAGGTGAAGTATAATTGTCAGCTGTTAGGGCTTCAGAGGTCGCTATGCTATATATTGTTCGTCTTATTCTTACCGTTATCTACTGCATTCTGGTCTGTATTTTCGGCTCTATTTATTGCCTGTTCAGCCCGCGTAATCCGAAGCATGTCGCCACTTTTGGCCATATGTTCGGGCGCCTTGCGCCGCTGTTTGGTCTGAAGGTTGAAAAACGTCTGCCGGAAGGGGCGGAGAATTTCGGTAACGCCATCTATATCGCCAACCATCAGAACAACTACGATATGGTGACGGCCTCTAATATCGTGCTTCCACCGACCGTGACGGTGGGCAAAAAAAGCCTGCTATGGATCCCGTTTTTTGGTCAGCTTTACTGGCTTACCGGTAACCTGCTGATCGACCGTAATAACCGTGCAAAAGCGCACAGCACCATTGCGGAAGTGGTGAATCATTTTAAAAAGCGCAAAATTTCAATCTGGATGTTCCCGGAAGGGACGCGTAGCCGCGGCCGCGGCCTGCTGCCGTTTAAAACCGGTGCGTTTCATGCCGCAATTGCGGCAGGTGTTCCAATTATTCCTGTGTGCGTTTCCAATACTTCGAATAAGATTAATCTTAACCGCCTGAATAACGGGCTGGTGATTGTCGAAATGCTGCCACCCGTCGATACCAGCAAATACGGTAAAGACCAGGTGCGCGAGTTGGCCGCGCACTGCCGTGATCTGATGGCTGAGCATATTGCGCTGCTCGACAAAGAAGTCGCAGAGAGAGAAGCCGCCGGTAAGATTTAATCCGGCGTTGAAGGGAAAACGAATTCCCGCGTTGTTAGTCGTTTCAGATGGAGCTTATATGTCACTCAGTCGGCGTCAGTTTATTCAGGCTTCGGGGATCGCCCTTTGTGCGGGTGCGATGCCGCTGACAGCCAGCGCCGCCGGGCAGCAACAGCCGCTGCCTATTCCGCCACTCATTGAATCCCGTCGCGGTCAGCCGCTTTTCCTGACGCTGCAGCGCAGCCACTGGTCCTTTACCCAGGGGACGCGTGCGCCGGTCTGGGGCATTAACGGACGTTACCTTGGGCCGACCATACGCGTGTGGAATGGCGATGACGTTAAGCTCATCTACAGTAACCGTACCCCTGAAAATGTCGCCATGACCATCAGCGGCCTGCAGGTGCCTGGCCCGCTGATTGGCGGCGCGGCGCGCATGATGTCACCCAGTGCCGACTGGGCGCCCGTTCTGCCGATTCGCCAGAGTGCGGCAACCCTGTGGTATCACGCCAACACGCCTAACCGCACGGCGCAGCAGGTCTATAACGGCCTGGCCGGCATGTGGCTGGTGGAAGATGAAGTCAGCAAATCCCTGCCGATCCCGAACCACTACGGCGTGGATGACTTCCCGATTATCATCCAGGACAAACGTCTGGATAATTTCGGCACGCCGGAATACAGCGAGCCGGGCAGCGGTGGCTTCGTCGGCGATACCCTGCTGGTTAACGGCGCGCAGAGCCCGTATGTCGAAGTGTCCCGTGGCTGGGTGCGCCTGCGCCTGCTCAACGCGTCTAACTCGCGCCGCTATCAGCTGCAGATGAGCGATGGCCGTCCGCTGCACGTCATATCCGGCGATCAGGGCTTTTTACCGGCGCCGGTGTCCGTCAAACAGCTGGCGCTCGCGCCGGGTGAGCGTCGCGAAATTCTCATTGATATGACCAACGGGGATGAAGTCTCTGTCACCTGCGGTGAAGCGGCCAGCATTGTCGACCGTATTCGCGGGTTCTTTGAACCGTCGAGCATTCTGGTCTCTACCCTGGTGTTGACCCTGCGTCCAACCGGCCTGCTGCCGCTGGTGACCGATAGCCTGCCCATGCGTCTGCTGCCGCAGGAGATCATGAGCGGCTCGCCGGTGCGCAGCCGTGATATCAGCCTGGGCGACGACCCGGGCATCAACGGCGCGCTCTGGGACGTCAACCGCATTGATATCACCGCGCAGCAGGGCACCTGGGAGCGCTGGACGGTGCGTTCAGATATGCCGCAGTCGTTCCATATTGAAGGGGTGTCGTTCCTGATCCGCAACGTCAACGGCGCGATGCCGTTCCCGGAAGATCGCGGCTGGAAAGATACCGTCTGGGTGGACGGTCAGGTGGAACTGCTCGTCTACTACGGCCAGCCTTCGTGGCCGCACTTCCCGTTCCTGTTCCACAGCCAGACGCTGGAGATGATGGACAGGGGGTCGGTTGGGCAAATGCTGGTCAACCCGGCGCCGTAAAACGAGTCGGGTGGCGGCTTCGCCTTACCCGACCTACAGCCCCCCAGGCCCGGTAAGCGTAGCGCCACCGGGCAATAAATACCCCTTCATTTCCCACAATGATCCAGCGTATAATCCCCGCCCTTTTGTCTATTTTTTCTTCGGAAGCATTATGAGCGCAATTTCCCTGATCCAGCCGGATCGTGACCTCTTCTCCTGGCCCCAGTACTGGGCGGCCTGCTTTGGACCGGCGCCGTTCCTGCCGATGTCCCGGGAAGAGATGGACCAACTGGGCTGGGACAGCTGCGACATCATTCTGGTCACGGGCGATGCCTATGTTGACCACCCGAGCTTCGGCATGGCCATCTGTGGCCGTATGCTTGAAGCGCAGGGCTTCCGCGTGGGGATCATCTCCCAGCCTGACTGGAACAGCAAAGACGACTTTATGCGTCTGGGTAAACCCAACCTGTTCTTCGGCGTGACCGCAGGCAACATGGACTCGATGATCAACCGCTATACCGCCGACCGTAAGCTGCGTCATGACGACGCCTACACGCCGGATAACGTGGCGGGCAAACGTCCGGATCGCGCGACCCTGGTCTATACCCAGCGCTGCAAAGAAGCCTGGAAAGACGTCCCGGTGATCCTGGGCGGCATCGAAGCGAGCCTGCGCCGTACCGCGCACTACGATTACTGGTCTGATACCGTGCGCCGCTCGGTGCTGGTGGATTCCAAAGCCGACATGCTGATTTACGGAAACGGCGAGCGTCCTCTGGTGGAAGTGGCGCACCGTCTGTCGCAGGGCGAGCCGGTGAGCAGCATCCGCGATGTGCGCAATACCGCGATCATGGTAAAAGAGGCGCTGCCGGGCTGGCGCGGCGTGGATTCCCGCATCATCGATATGCCGGGCAAAATCGACCCGATCCCACACCCGTATGGCGACGATCTGCCGTGTGCCGATAACAAACCGGTAGAGCCAAAGAAAGCGGAAGCGAAGGCTATCGTCGTGCAGCCGCCGCGCCCGAAGCCGTGGGAAAAGACCTACGTGCTGCTGCCGTCCTATGAGAAGGTGAAAGCCGATAAGGTGCTCTACGCCCATGCGTCCCGTATTCTGCACCATGAAACCAACCCGGGCTGCGCCCGCGCGCTGATGCAGAAGCACGGCGAGCGCTTTATCTGGATCAACCCGCCGGCCATCCCGCTCTCCACCGAAGAGATGGACAGCGTCTTTGCGCTGCCGTACAAGCGCGTGCCGCACCCGGCGTACGGCAACGCCCGTATCCCGGCGTATGAGATGATCCGCTTCTCGATCAACATCATGCGCGGCTGCTTCGGCGGGTGCTCCTTCTGCTCCATTACCGAGCACGAGGGGCGCATCATTCAGAGCCGTTCGGAAGAGTCGATCATCAACGAGATCGAAGCCATTCGCGACACCGTACCGGGCTTTACCGGCGTGATTTCCGATCTTGGCGGTCCAACCGCGAACATGTATATGCTGCGCTGCAAGTCGCCGCGCGCGGAGCAAACCTGCCGCCGTCTCTCCTGCGTCTATCCGAGCATTTGCGAGCACATGGATACCAACCACGAGCCAACGATTAACCTCTACCGACGCGCGCGCGATCTGAAGGGCATCAAGAAGATCCTCATCGCGTCCGGGGTACGTTATGACATTGCCGTGGAAGATCCGCGCTACATCAAAGAGCTGGCGACGCACCACGTCGGCGGCTATCTGAAGATTGCGCCGGAGCATACCGAAGAAGGCCCGCTGTCGAAGATGATGAAGCCGGGCATGGGCAGCTACGACCGCTTTAAAGAACTGTTCGATACCTACTCGAAGCAGGCGGGCAAAGAGCAGTATCTGATCCCGTACTTCATCTCCGCGCACCCGGGCACGCGTGATGAGGACATGGTCAACCTGGCGCTGTGGCTGAAGCAGCGCCGCTTCCGCCTGGATCAGGTGCAGAACTTCTATCCGTCACCGCTCGCCAACTCGACGACCATGTATTACACCGGCAAGAACCCGCTGAGTAAGATTGGCTACAAGAGTGAAGAGGTGGTGGTGCCGAAAGGGGACAAACAGCGTCGTCTGCACAAGGCGCTGCTGCGTTACCACGATCCGAAAAACTGGCCGCTGATCCGCCAGGCGCTGGAAGAGATGGGTAAAAAACATCTGATCGGCTCGCGCCGCGACTGTCTGGTACCGGCCCCGACGCTGGAGGAGATGCGCGAAGCGCGTCGCCAGAACCGCAATACGCGCCCGGCGCTGACCAAGCACACGCCAATTGTGCATCAGCGTTCGAACGGTGGAGCGGGAATGAAGAAGAACGTAAAACGTAAGATCGGTTAAACCTGTAACAAAGCCCGGTGGCGCTGGCGCTTACCGGGCCTACAGGTCAGCGCGTAGGCCGGGTAAGGCGCAGCCGCCACCCGGCTTTTTTCTGCATAAGGGTAGGAGGCCCAAAATGAAAATTAGGAAGTTAACAGGAGCGATGCTGATTGGCCTTACGTTATGCGGTTGTGTAATGCACCGCCAGACACAGCCAGAAGTGGAAGGACGTCTAATCGACAGCGCAGGTAAGCCAGTCCCGGGCGCTAAAATAACATTAGAGAGGGAGCAAACGCTTTCTGACGACAACGGTCGTTTTGCTTTTCAGAGCCAGCATGAGTGGATCTTTTTTCTGCCAATAGGTCCGATGGACTGGATTTATCACACCCCGCTCCAGATAAGCGTCAACGGAAAGGAATATGGTGCAGAAGTAGGCGGCGGTCTCGGTGGGCCACATAAACTGGAAGGGAAAGCGTACAACGTTATTTGCACATTACCTGATCTTCCCGGAGAAGCGAGATGTCAGTCCGGTTTATAAATTAAAACGAGCCCGGCGGAAGACCGGGCTCGTTTTAAGTATTATCCGCCAAACTGATCCGGGTCAGGCCCTAAACGCTTGCCCTTATCCAGCTTCGCAATCTCGCCCAGCTCATCTTTGTCCAGCCGGAAATCCCAGACGTCGAAGTTCTCGGCGATGCGCGATGGCGTGACCGATTTCGGGATCACCACCAGGCCGTTGTCCAGATGCCAGCGAATGACGATTTGCGCCGGGCTTTTGCCGTATTTATCCGCCAGTTCACGGATAATTTTTTGATCGAACACGCCCTGGCCACCCTGCGCCAGCGGACTCCAGGACTCGGTCTGGATTTTGTGCGTGGCGTTCCAGGCATGAAGCTGCCGCTGCTGCAGCAGCGGGTGCAGCTCGATCTGGTTAATGACGGGCGCGACGCCCGTCTCGTCAATCAGCCGCTGCAGGTGATGAACCTGGAAGTTACAGACGCCGATACTTTTCACCAGCCCCTCTTTCTGCAGTTCAATCATCCCTTTCCAGGCATCAACGTAATGGTCGATGGCCGGAACCGGCCAGTGCATCAGATACAGGTCGACGAAATCGAGCTGGAGTTTCTCCAGGCTCTCCTGCAGGGCTTCGCGGGGACGCTTTTGATCGTCATTCCACAGTTTCGTGGTGATGAACAACTCATCGCGAGGGACACCGGCGCTGGCCAGTGCGGTACCTACGCCGTCCTCGTTTTTGTACGCGGCGGCGGTGTCAATCGACCGGTAGCCGACTTCCAGGGCTTTATGAATGGCGGAGACGACCTCGTCGTTACCGGCTTTCCATACACCTAGCCCCAACTGGGGCATCACGTTGCCGTCCTGCAGCTTGATTACGGTTTGGTTTGCCATTTTTCCTCCTTCAGGTGCGCATCGCCGGAGGGAGACTCCGGCGATGGGGTGTGCATTAAGTCTGGACGAAATGTCAAAAAACGAAAGTCGGGGGGACAAAAACGCTTAGCGTGCCGCCTCGTAAATACGACGGCTGACGTCCAGCGTGATGTCGCCGTGCTCGCCCAGATGGGTCATGCCGTGCTCTTCGAGTTTCGCCAGCAGGGCTGGGATGGAGCTGCCGTCCAGGCCGTAGCCAGACAGACGCGTTGGCACGCCCAGACCTTCAAAGAAGCTGCGGGTTGCTTCGATGGCAGCATCAATGCGCGCGTCGTCAGAACCCTCGGTAATGTTCCACACGCGCTCGGCGTACTGCAGCAGCTTGGCGCGTTTGGTGTCGCGTTTTTCGTTCCACAGTGCAGGCAGCACAACGGCCAGCGTCTGCGCATGATCCAGACCGTGCATCGCCGTCAGCTCGTGGCCCAGCATATGGGTTGCCCAGTCCTGCGGCACGCCAGCGCCGATCAGGCCATTCAGCGCCTGTGTAGCCGCCCACATCACGTTGGCGCGAACGTCGTAGTTTTCCGGCTCTTTCAGCGCTTTCGGACCCTCTTCGACGAGCGTCAGCAGAATGCCTTCCGCGAAGCGATCCTGAATTTTGGCATTCACCGGATACGTGACGTACTGCTCAACGGTATGTACAAAGGCATCGACCACGCCGTTCGCCACCTGACGCGCTGGCAGGGTGTAGGTGTAAACCGGATCCAGAATGGCGAACACTGGCTGAACGTGTTCGTTCATGAAGGCCTGCTTGTCACCGGTGGTTTTACGGGAGATCACCGCGCCCTTATTGGATTCAGAACCCGTCGCTGGCAGGGTCAGCACGGATCCCATCGGGATGGCGCTTTTGATGTCGCTGCCGCGGGTTTCCAGAATGTGCCACGGATCGATGCCGTCAGCGTAGTGCGCCGCAGCGGCGATGAATTTGGTACCGTCCAGCACGGAGCCGCCGCCGACCGCCAGCAGGAAGGTGATGTTTTCTTCGCGGGCGATTTTTACCGCATTCATCAGCGTTTCGTAGGACGGGTTTGGCTCAATGCCGCCGAACTCACGCACGTCCAGACCGTCCAGCGCGCTGTAAACCTGATCCAGCACGCCGGTTTTTTTCACGCTGCCGCCACCGTAGGTGATCAGCACGCGGGCGTCAGCAGGGATCTGTGCGCGCAGGTCAGCGATAGCGTCTTTACCAAACAGAATGCGGGTTGGGGTGTGGAGATTAAAGTTGTTCATTGCTCGTTCCCTTTAGTGGGTGAAAAACCGTGGTGCGCAGAGGGCGACCTGATGCTGCTCATTGTGGCGATCCGGGGCTACGCCCTCAATGCACATTCCTGCCGATGTCTTGCCCATTTCTACAGAGCGCTGGAGAAAGCGCGGAAAACAACGCACACTGTCAACGTCGAAAACCGCACCCGGAGTAACGCAAGATGAACCGTGAGGCTATCTGCCAGCAGCTCACTGTGCAGATTAAGAGATTGATAGATAATGAAAATCGTGCCAGCGAGCTGCTGCCGGACATTCGCCTGCTCTATGGTACGCAGCCGGGGACACGCACGCCGGTCATGTACCAGCCGGGCATCGTTTTTCTCTTCTCGGGCCATAAAATTGGCTATATCAACGAGCGCGTGTTCCGCTACGACACCAATGAATATCTGCTTCTGACGGTACCTTTACCCTTTGAATGTGAAACCTTCGCGACAGAGGCGGTTCCGCTGGCGGGTATTCGCGTCAATGTCGACATCCTTCAGCTGCAGGAGCTGCTGATGGAGATTGGCGAAGATGAACTCTTCCAGCCTTCGATGGCCTCAAGCGGGATTAACTCGGCGACGCTGTCGGAAGAGATCCTCTGCGCCATTGAGCGTCTGCTGGATGTGATGGAGAGGCCGCTGGACGCGCGCATTCTGGGCAAGCAGATCGTCCGCGAGATTCTCTACCACGTGCTGCTGGGCCCGGGCGGTGGCGCGTTACTCGCTCTGGTGAGCCGACAGACCCACTTCAGCCTGATAAGCCGCGTGCTCAAGCGTATCGAAAGCCAGTACACGGAAAACCTCAGCGTCGACCAGCTGGCGGCGGAAGCGAACATGAGCGTCTCGGCGTTTCACCATAACTTTAAATCGGTGACCAGCACTTCGCCGCTGCAGTACCTCAAAACCTACCGGCTGCATAAGGCGCGGATGCTGATGATCCACGACGGCATGAAGGCCAGCGCGGCGGCGATGCGGGTGGGCTATGAAAGTGCCTCGCAGTTCAGTCGGGAGTTTAAGCGCTATTTCGGCGTCACGCCGGGAGAGGATGCGTCACGTATAAGAACGATGCAGGGAGTCTGACGAAAAACGTAGGCCGGGTAAGCGATAGCGCCACCCGGCTTTGTTGAATTATGCGCTGCAGTACTTCTTCTTAATCACCACCGCGATGGTTCCCACCAGACCCGCCACCAGCAGGAACATCGGCAGCACCATTAGGAAGGTCATCACCTGATCTTCGTGGTGTTTCACGAAGGGGATCATATTCAGCGCGTAGCCGAGCGTTGTGACCACGCCAACCCACAGCAGGGCGCTCAGCCAGTTGAAGAACTGGAAGCGGCGGTTCGACAGACCGGAAATGCCCGCCATCGTCGGCAGAAGGGTGCGAACGAACGCGAGGAAACGCCCGGCCAGCAGCGCCAGCAGGCCGTGCCGGTCAAACATGCAGGTCGCGCGCTGATGATATTTATGCGGCAGCTGCGCCAGCCAGCTTTTGACGACGCGCGTGTTCCCCAGCCAGCGGCCCTGCAGATAGCTCAGCCAGCAGCCCAGGCTGGCAGCGGAGGTCAGGATAACCATCGTTGGTGTGAAGTCCATGACGCCTTTACCGATTAACGCCCCGGCAAGTAAAAGCAGGCTGTCACCGGGTAAAAACGAGGCTGGCAGTAATCCATTTTCCAGAAACAGAGTTGCGAACATCACGAAATAGACGATACCGACGACGTGAGGATCCGCCAGCGCGGCAAAATCGTGGTGCCAGAGCGCCGCGATAATATCTTGAATAACAGCCATGGACTTTCCTGTGGAACAGCAGATATAGCGCTATTGTACTCCCTTATTCGCCCGTCGGGTTTGATCCCGGGCGCAACTCATGCAGACTTTTCCGCTTGCGGTGTCCACAAAAGCGTCCAGGGAGTACATTTTCAGCCAGCACTCTACACGATACGCTCGAACCCTGCTGCTAAATCCGCAATCAGATCGTCAACATTTTCTAAACCAATATGCAGTCGAATCAGGGTACCGCTGAAGTCCACGTCGCCACCGGGGCGCAGGGCCGCAATCTGTTCCGGCTGGTTAGCCAGGATCAGGGATTCAAAACCGCCCCACGAGTAGGCCATGCTGAAGAGGGTAAAATTATCCAGATAGCTTGCCAGCTCGTCATTATTCAGCCGTTTTTTCAGCACGAACGAGAACAACCCGCTGCTACCTGTAAAGTCACGCTGCCAGAATTCATGGCCTTTACTGCCGGGTAGCGCGGGATGATTCACGCGCTCAACCTGCGGATGCTGCGCCAGCCATTCGGCCACCGTCAGACTGCTTTCATGGTGCTGACGCAGGCGAACGCCCAGCGTGCGAAGTCCGCGGCTGGTCATGTAGGCCGTGTCGGCATCCACCATCTGGCCCATCAGGTAGGCATTTTCACGCAGTTGATCCCAGCAGCGCGCGTTGGAGACCGCGGTGCCAATCATCCCGTCAGAGTGGCCAATCAGGTACTTCGTCGCCGCCTGAATCGAAATATCAATGTCGAAGTCCAGCGCTTTGAACAGCACGCCTGCCGCCCAGGTGTTGTCGATCATAACGATCGCCTCTGGCGCTTTACTGCGCACGGCCTTCACGATAGCCGGCACGTCGTGGACTTCCATGGTGAGTGACCCCGGCGATTCCAGGAACACAATGCGCGTGTTTGGCTGAATAAGTTCGGCAATACCTTCACCAATCAGCGGGTCGAACCAGCCGGTCGTCACGCCGAGCTTGCTGAGGATTTTGGTACAGAAGTCCTGGCTGGGCTCGTAGGCGGTGTTGGTCATCAGGATGTGATCGCCCTGTTCCACAAACGCCAGAATGGTATTGGCGACCGCCGCCGCCCCGCACGGGAACAGCGCGCAGCCTGCACCGCCTTCCAGCTCGCACATCGCTTCCTGCAGAGAAAAATGGGTTAGCGTGCCGCGACGGCCATAAAACAGCCCGCCTTTTGCGCGGTTGCGCGTGGCGATTTTTTTCTCCTCAACGGTGTCAAACACCAGCGAGGAGGCGCGTTGAATCACGCTGTTAACCGATCCCTGGGTATATTTTTTGCTGCGTCCTGCCTGTACCAGCGTGGTATCAAGATGCTTCGTTGTCATGTTCGCTAACCCTGTTTTTATACGTCTGGACGTCCAGACTACCACGATTGGAAAAAACTGCACCCGCAGGCTTATCGAATAAGCAGAAAATATTAGCAAAAAACCGCATAAGAAATTTTTACTGCGTAAGCGCAAGGAAAGTGAACGAAAATTGCGGCACTATGCAAATACTAATGAGAACTACTATCAATTCGACGACGTTTTGATATTATTACGTTCAGATTTTGTGATTTGCGTCCTGGAGATACAGAGTGGGTAATAATTTGATGCAGGCGGATCTCTCCGTTTGGGGCATGTATCAGCATGCTGACATCGTGGTTAAGATTGTGATGATCGGCCTGATTCTGGCGTCCGTTGTCACCTGGGCTATCTTCTTCAGTAAGAGCGCCGAGTTGCTTTCGCAGAAGCGTCGCCTCAAGCGGGAACAGCAACAGCTGGCAGAAGCCCGCTCTCTGGATCAGGCTTCAGATATGACCTCATCCTTCCACGCGAAAAGCCTGACTACCCTGCTCGTGAATGAAGCACAGAACGAGCTGGAACTCTCCGCGGGCAGTGAAGATAACGAAGGCATCAAAGAACGTACCGGTTTCCGTCTGGAGCGTCGCGTGGCGGCCGTTGGCCGACACATGGGGCGCGGTAATGGTTATCTGGCGACGATCGGCGCGATCTCACCGTTTATCGGTCTGTTCGGTACGGTCTGGGGCATCATGAACAGCTTTATCGGTATCGCGCAGACTCAAACCACCAACCTGGCGGTTGTGGCCCCGGGTATCGCAGAAGCGCTGCTGGCGACGGCGATTGGTCTGGTCGCGGCGATTCCGGCGGTGGTTATCTACAACATCTTCGCGCGCATGATTGGCAGCTACAAAGCGACGCTCGGTGACGTTGCCGCGCAGGTACTGTTGCTGCAGAGTCGCGATCTCGACCTGAATGCCAGCGCCGTTAAGCCGGTGCACGCGGCGTCCAAACTGCGCGTGGGTTGATATTATGGCGATGCGTCTAAACGAAAATCTGGACGATAACGGCGAAATGCATGAGATCAACGTGACGCCGTTTATCGATGTCATGCTGGTTCTGCTGATTATCTTCATGGTGGCCGCGCCGCTGGCCACGGTCGACGTGAAGGTGAATCTTCCGGCCTCGTCCAGCCAGCCGCAGCCGCGTCCGGAAAAGCCTGTCTATCTGTCCGTGAAGGCCGATAAATCCATGTTCCTTGGCAATGACCCGGTAACGGCCGACTCTGTCATCCCGGCGCTGGATCAGCTTACCGGCGGTAAGAAAGACACTACGGTCTTCTTCCGTGCGGATAAAACCGTGGATTATGAAACCATGATGAAGGTAATGGACACGCTGCATCAGGCGGGTTACCTGAAGATTGGGCTGGTCGGCGAAGAGAAAGCGGCCAAAAAATAGAACGAAAGCTGGCGAAAGCCAGCTTTTTTGTTTTCTGCCACGCAACATCGTTATTATTTTCTGCTGTATATCCCCATTCTTCATATTTCTTTATCAATAAAGCCAACGTTAATAATGTATTGATAGTTAAGTAAATATCAGTATTCGGCTGCGCCATTAAAATATATCTTTTGCTGAAATGGCGTCGTGGAACATCCCCACTACGCTTAAAAAAAGATAATAAAAACAGTCCTTCTTCGAAGGATCTTTTCACCTGCACAGCAAGAGACTCCCTATGGCTACGATGACATGGCTGTATCCGCACGCGCCTCAAAACGATCTGTTTTCGCTTTCTGCCATTCGACGACGCGCCGACAGGCTAATACTGGTGCTCATCTGGTCGCTGTGGGCCATCTCGCTGGGCGTGGGCTATATCAACGAAAACATCATACAGGGGGCGATTGTCGGCACCTCTCTGGCCTGTTTATCGACGCTGCTGACGATGGTGTTCCCCGGCGCGCTGTTGCTCCGCCTGAGCTCTGCGTTTGTGCTAATGGCATTTTCCGCGCTGCTGATTCATCTGGGCGAAGGTGAAACCGAATACCATTTCTCGGTTTTCGTCCTGCTTTCCGCGCTCCTTGCCTGGCGAGACTGGCGCCCGCTGGTGATGGGGGCGGCGGTCATCGCATTACATCACCTGGTGTTCAACTATCTGCAGGAAAACGACCTGTACGGCGTCGTGGTGTTCATGCACACCGGCTTTCATATGGTGGTTTTCCACGGGCTGTTTGTGGTGGTCCAGACCGCGATCCTGGTTCTGCTGGCGATTCGTATGGAGCAGGACGCCCGCTCGGCGAGCGAGGTGGCAAGGCTGGCGGGGGTGATCAACCGCGAACCGGGGTACCTCACGCTGGCCGTCGATGCGGCACCCGCAGAGTCTCCCTTTGCCCGCACGTTCAGCCTGACGCTGGGCACCATGCGCGCCACGCTTGAGCAGGTCAGCGCCAATATTGGGCAACTGCTGGAGGCATCCCGCGCGTTAGGACAACGCAACAGCGCGCTGTCGGAACGTACCGATCACCAGGCAAGTTCGCTGGCGACGGCGGCCAGTGCGATGGAACAACTGAGGGCTGTCGCTACCCTGACCAGTGAAAAAGCCCGCCAGGTTCGGGAGGTGGCGTTCAGTACCAGTAATGTGGCGGAGCAGGGAGGCCATAACGTACGGCAGGCGATTGCGGCGATGGAGCACATTCGCGAGGAGTCGCAGCGCATTTACGCCATTCTGGAGCTGATCGACGGGATTGCGTTCCAGACCAATATCCTGTCGCTCAACGCCTCGGTCGAGGCTGCCAGAGCGGGGGAACATGGCAAAGGCTTCGCAGTAGTTGCCTCGGAAGTGCGCGTGCTGGCCCAGCGCAGCGAGGGGGCTGCAAAAGACATTCGCCAGCTGCTGACCGCATCGCAGGCAACCACGCTGCAGGGCGTCGAGCAGGTTGAGCAGGCCGGTATGACAATGAAGTCGATCATTGAGAGCATTGAAGGGCTCCGCTCGCTTCTGGAGGAACTGTCGCAGATGAGCGAGCAGCAGCGGGCGAGCATTGCGCAGATGAACGACAGTATTGCCAGCATCGATGCCAGCGTGCAGGAGAACGTGCGTCACGTAGCGCAAACGCTGCAGGTGGCTGAAGCGCAGCGGCAGCAGACGGGGCAGTTAAAAGAGGCGATTGCCGTATTCAGATTTAATTAGCGTTGCGGTTCGGAAGGGGCGCTGGCGCCAGACGCCAGCGCGTCCTCATCAAGCGCAACGCAGGTGACGTTTGAGGTACGGTACTCACCGTCTGACAGTTTGCGCGTCAGGCGCAGAGTGGCGATTTCTCTGGCAAGCAGATACTGGTAATTGGCCTCGAGGCGACCCAGAAGCTTCTCTTTCAGCTCTGGCCGCTGTTCCATGATGGCGTTCATCACGGCACCGTAAATTTCTTCTTTGACCTGTAGCGGATAAATTTCACGGCGATTCTGCCATTTCAGCCGCACCAGCGTTGCCGGGATCGATACCAGGTCCTGGGTAATACGCGTCATCTCGTCATTTTTTGTGTTTCGCAGCGCATCGAGATTTTGCTTTAAGATAAATTCATCACTTTTCTTATCATCTAAAGTCAAATAAACGTCGTTGTTTTTAACTTCCTTCACGTTAATCCTCCCCCAGGCTATAAAAGATTGGGTTGTTTTTTTCGCGCGTAATTAAGTTAAGCCAAATTTCATTGCCCGCTTCGTTAATTTCTTTGGTCTTTTCGGCCAATATTTGACTTAGTTTCTGGGCATCTATTTCTCCTTCGGCCTGCAGATCGTTCAGCAGGTGGACGAAGGCTTCAATTTTTATGGCGCGAAATAAGCGGTCTTTAATATGGCGATCGTGCTCTTCCAGCAACATATTACGGGATTTGCCGGTGCGGGAAACACCAATTAATATATCAGGCTCGAAATCAGAGAGCTTTCTTTTCCCCTGAGTGAAACTGACCTCTTTTTCTGCTTCCGTCGGTTGCTGTTCCACAGGCGTAATGTGGTACTTAGCCGGGACGAGATAGTCGGGCAGCATTTTTAATTTCCTTTAATTTCAACAGGGTGGGGTTGGTAAAGGCGTGAGATTCGTTGACAATATCATGAGGCAAATTTAAAATCAAAAAAAATGGAGCCTACCCATGAACAGCATCTTTTTTACGGTCATCACATTACTATTACTGACCGCTGGTGTGCTTTTATTGATGCAGGAGTTCAATAAAACGAAAGTGTCGAAAGACGCCAGTGAACCGCCGCAACCGGAACTCATGACAAAAGAGGAAGGAGAAGACCATTTCTCTGTATTGATGAACTCCGCTACGCCTGTCTGGTACTGGCGGGTGAACCATGAATATATCGACTTTTTACACGCGACAATTAAACGCATGAAAATGTCGGAAATTAATGACACGCCAGGACTGTTTGAGGCACAGCGTCGCTGTAGCGACCTGAATTCAGCCGTGTATAAATATTATGACAATATCAAAAAACGCTGCCTTAACGGCGAGAAGGTCTCATATTCCGATCTGGACGTATTAAATTTGCGTCAGTGTTTTCGTGAGTTCAGCCTGGAAGCCTACCCGGAGCTGGTGGTGCTGGTCTGGCCGGAGTATGCCCGTCCGGAAGTTAACCCCGACAACGTCTGAGTCACCAGACTGGTGAGTTATTGCAAACAGTCAGCGCCATTGGGATATACTGGGCGCTGGTTTCTTTTGCAAACAGGACTTTATGGAACGCTTTTTTGAAAACGCCATGTACGCCTCTCGCTGGATACTGGCCCCCGTCTATTTTGGCCTTTCGCTGGCGCTTATCGCGCTGACGATTAAGTTCTTTCAGGAAATCCTGCACGTTCTGCCGAACATTTTTTCTATTGCCGAGGCGGATTTGATACTGGTTCTGCTGTCGCTGGTGGATATGACCCTGGTGGGCGGACTGCTGGTGATGGTGATGTTTTCCGGCTACGAGAATTTTGTCTCCCAGCTGGATATCGACGAGCGTAAAGAGAAGCTCAGTTGGTTGGGCAAAATGGATGCCTCGTCGCTGAAGAATAAAGTGGCCGCGTCGATTGTGGCGATCTCTTCTATCCACCTGTTACGCGTGTTTATGGACGCGAAGAACGTGCCGGATAACAAACTGATGTGGTATGTCATTATCCATCTGACGTTTGTGCTGTCTGCGTTTGTGATGGGGTATCTGGATAAGATCAGTAAGAAGTAAAGTACACCTTACCCATCACTCTAACCCTCTCCCCAAAGGGGAGAGGGGACTGCTCTGTGCGGCCTTATTTATCCGACGACGCCTGCCACAGATTCAACTCTCCATCCGCAACATGCTGGTCAATCCGCTTGAGTTCGTCCTCAGTAAAGTGCAGGTTATCCAGCGCCCGAACGTTCTCCTCAATCTGTTCCGGGCGGCTTGCGCCAATCAGCACTGACGTCACGCGCGCGTCTTTCAGCAACCAGCTCAACGCCATCTGCGCCATGGTCTGACCCCGCGCCTGCGCCATCTCACTCAGCAAACGCAGGCTGTTCAGGTTGGCTTCGGTCAGCATTTTTTCGTTCAGACCGCGGACTTTCTTGCCTTCACGCTGCATGCGAGAATCTTCAGGAATACCGTTCAGGTATTTTCCGGTCAGCAGCCCCTGCGCCAGCGGGGTAAAGGCGATACACCCGGTCCCGTTTGCTGCCAGCGCATCCAGCAAACCGGTCTTATCGACCCAGCGGTTGAGCAGGTTATAGGACGGCTGGTGGATCAGCAGAGGGATCTTCCACTCGCGCAGCAGCTCGGCCATTTTTTGCGTGCGCCCGGTTGAGTAGGAGGAAATGCCCACATACAGCGCTTTCCCACTCTGCACCGCCTGTGCCAGCGCAGAGGCTGTCTCTTCCATCGGCGTGTTTTCATCCACGCGGTGGGAATAGAAAATATCCACGTATTCGACGCCCAGGCGCTTCAGGCTCTGATCGAGGCTGGCGAGCAGATATTTGCGTGACCCGCCCGAACCATATGGCCCCGGCCACATGTCGTAACCGGCCTTGGTGGAGATAACCAGCTCGTCGCGGTACGCGGCAAAGTCCTCCCGCAGCAGGCGGCCGAAATTCTCTTCCGCGCTACCCGCCGGAGGTCCGTAGTTATTGGCCAGATCGAAATGGGTGATGCCGAGGTCGAAGGCTTTGCGCAGCAGCGCCCGCTGGGTTTCAAGAGGCTGGACGTGACCGAAGCTGTGCCACAGTCCCAGCGACAGCGCGGGCAGGCGCAGGCCACTCTTGCCACAGTGGCGGTACTGCATATTCTCGTAGCGGTCAGGGGCAGGGTACCAGGACATGATGTCTCCTTTTCTTATCGATAATTTTTTGAAACGTCGTTTTCATTCTGTCCTTATCAAAACACAAATCCCGGGGAGAAGCGATGGCAGAACTCCCTGCCAGCAATTTTCCCCGGGATGCGTCAGACATTGAGCCCTGCACTGCCCGGTACACGCAGGTCACCGGGCAATCAGACGACTATCAGAAGCTATAGCTCATCCCCGCCTGTACGCTGGCATCGTTATCCACATCGCCAGTACCGACATAGACGCCAGTGGTCAGGGTGAAGTTATGGGCGATGGTGGCGTTGATGCCTGCCCCAAAGATGCCCATGGTGTTGTTGTGACCGGCGGTATTGTGATAATCCGCCGCCTGAATGTCGGTGTTATCGCTGAACTCTTTCTGGAAGCGCGCGTCGATCCACGGCATCACCTTCACGTTTTTGTTCAGATCGCGAAGGGTGGTGGTGAGCCTCACGCCCGCGCCGCCGTTCCAGGAAGAGACCTGGCTGTCGGCAAAGGTGACTTCGCTGTCAGAGAAGCCGTTCGCTTTGGTTTGATCCCAGCCAAGAGTGGCGTAGGGTTGCAGCAGCGTTTCGCCTGGCAGCAACACGTTCACCCCGGTGCGGGCCTGCGTCAGATACAGACTGCCATCGGTGGAGCCGTGCAGCGCTTCCGTCATGCCGCTGGTATCGCCCGTCACGTTGTTGGCAGACAGCGAGTAACGCATATCGCCGTAGCTGAAGCTGCCGTCAGCAAACAGACCCCAGGTTCGGCCGTTCAGCGCCTGCTGCCAGCCGCCATACAGGCTGTAGTAGTTACCGTAAACGCTGTCTTTGAAGCTATCCGCGCCGTCGCTGGTGTCCTGCACGCGGCTGCGCGTCCATGCCAGCGCGATACCGCCGGTGACGCTGTCGCCGTTGTCCAGATGCGCCGTCCAGTCTACGCCGCCCTGTGCACCCTGAGTGATGCTTTTATAGTCGACGTCGTTGCTGAAATTACCGTTTTGATAAAGGAAATCGCCCCAGACCTGCGCACCGTCCTGCTGTTCTCCCAGCAGGTTTGCCAGATGCACCTGGTTCATGTGGTTGCTGATGTCATCCGCTACCTGATGCCCGGCCTGTTCCGCTGCATCCAGGCCGGCTACCAGCCCCTGAACGTCGCTCGCAAGGTTGCCCTTCTGGCTATTAAATTCAATATTCCAGCTCTGGCTATTATCTGCAGTCAGCTGAGCCTGAGGCACGCTGTCGGCTGCAACAATATTCAGACTGTTGTTGTAGTTATATGCGCCGCTACGGTTCTCCACGGTCTGGTCGCCGTTGGTAAACGTGGCTGCTGCATAATTCTGCGGCGCACTGCTGCCCGACGTGGTGAAGGTCCCCAGGACTATCCCCTGCTGATTTTGCGCTGACGGCGTAATGCTGTTCACCACCACGGCGTTATTTGCGCCGGTAATATTACCGAAATTCACGTAGCTGTCGGTGCTCATGGTAACCAGCGCATTGCTGCCGGTGGTGCTGGCAATCAGGGTTGAACCGTTTTGCAAACTCCAGTTGGTTGCATCGTTAATTTTATCAATGGCAATGCTGTTATCGCTGGTGGTATTTACCGTTTCAAACTGGCTTATTTGTCCGGATATGGAGCTGCCCGCATCCATTGACAGAGTATCGTTGCCGTCACCACCGTTAACATTGCCATTGACATGTGAATCATTGGTCAGCACGACCGTATCATCACCTGCACCCGTTGTAATATCACCGTTGACGGTTGCGTTGTTCTGCAGCGTAATTGTGCTATTGCCCGTATTCTGGCTGGTATTTATCTCGCCATTCACGGTGCTGTTATCCACCAGAACGGAATTTGCGGAGTTACCATCGACGGTCACATTGCCATTTACCACGCTGTTATTGGTCAGTGAAATCAGCGTGGTGCCGTTTTCGTTAAAGGCCCCAATGTCGCCGGTGACCGTGCTGTTATTCAGCGCCAGCGAATCAGCCTTCGTTCCGTACATCGCGATGGCGACATCGCCAAAAGCATCCAGGTTGATGTCGCTGAAGGGCTTGTATTCGCTCAGTTTTACCGCCAGCGTGTCGATGTTCTGCGCGATTTCGCTCTGCGAGGCATCCACGGAAGCGTTAGTCAGCGTAATATTGGTATCAGATTTATCGCTACCCGCGTAAATACCACCTTTATCCATCGTGCTGTTGCTGATGGCAATATTTTGTGCACCGGCTCCGGCACTGAGAATACTGCCGTGCAGCATGCTGCCGTCCTCAACGTTGACGGTGTGGTAACCTTTATCCATGGGGTCGAGGTAAATGGCGGAACCCATCATATAGGCTTTCTTGCCCTCGTAGCTTCCGGCGTCATTTTCGCCATTCAGCGTGGCGTCATCGATGGTTACCGTCGTATTGGTGGTTGCACCGGTATTGCCCACTTCGATCATATCGACGGTGGCGCCGTTATTCACCGTAATATTAGCCGTCCCCCCGTTGCTGCCCTGAATATAATGGCCGGACATGTCGGTACCAGAAACGGTTAATGATTGGGTATCCCCTGATTCACGGCTTCCATCCATAAAGATATTATTTGCGTTGGCGTCGGCCATAATGGCATTAGTCACGCCGGGATCTTCATAGAAACTATTATCTTTATATTTCGATAAGCCGCAGGTCTGCGACGTCACGCCAGGCTGACAGGGCGTAGCGGGAGTGACGGCAGCCTGGGCACCAAATGACGTTAAAGCCACTAAGACACATTGCGAAAGCAACGTACGATTCATTAATTTGCGCATTTTAAGTTCTCTGGATGAGTCGAAAATTGTCCGGCTATTTTTAATTGAATTTATTTAAAATAAGAACTTTCCTAGCAACTAAGGATGTAATGAAATCTAAAGATATATATCGAGCAATAATTGACGTTTAAATAATTAAATCTAATTAATAAATTTGAATTAATTCATGAGATAAATATTTTTGAATGATTTGCATACAAATTAAAGGGTTTCTTGACCGGTCGTGCGGTTCTTTGACCTTTTTATTCACCGGGATATTAACCCTTTCGGATTATGAGGTTAATTAACTGTTTGCCTGTTTTACATTTTGACGGCTGCTGAAATATGGAAACATGTATTGTGCAGTTAGATTTACCCCGCGGCGATTATCCTTCTCCAGCGAACGGCAGGGTAGTGAAGATTTTTATAAAATTACGCGCGAAATAGTATAACTTCGCCAGTTTCTGCCGATAACGAGGGTAAGACTCGCCTCTGGGCGAATTCACCCTCACGGCAAGGAAGACTTATGAATATGCTCCGTAATTTCACGATCCGTTTCGTCATGCTGACGATTCTCGGGATCTTTTGTGTAATGTGGGCGGGTGTTGGCTTGTACAGCACCTGGTCCCTGTCTCGCGTTTCAGATGGCAACGAGGTGGACCGCCAGCTGGTCAAGCAGATGACGGTGCTCAGCCAGGGGAACGATCAGTATTTCCGCTTTGTGACCCGCCTGAGCCGCGCAATGGAAGTCAAAGCCGCAGGCGGCACGCCGGATCTGGCCTCTGCCCAGCAGGCGCTGGATAACATGGGCAAGAAGCTGGCCGAGATGAAAGCCATTTCTCCAGGCCCAATGGATGAGCAGGTCTCTTCACGGGTGATCGGTGCCTGGCAGGCGCTGCTCGAACAGGGCGTGACGCCGCAAATGCAGCAGGCGAAACTGGGCGCGCTGGACGGCTATCGTCAGCAGGCCAACAACGTCACCCCACCGCTGAGCCGCGCGTTCGGTGCGGCGGCTGAAGAGTTCAACAATGCTGCCGCGAAGTCGCTCGACAGTACCCGCGTGGTGGTGGACGGCCTGACCAGCATGACCCGCACGGTGATTATCATCGCCACGATCGTCGGCCTGCTGATCCTGCTCTTCACCGACCGTTACCTGGTGGCGATGCTGGTTAAACCGCTGGATCGCATTCGCCAGCAGTTCCGCCAGATCGCCCAGGGCGATCTCAGCCAGCCCATCGAGCCGTTCGGCCGCAACTGCGTGGGCCAACTGGTGCCGCTGCTGAGCGCCATGCAGGACAGCCTGCGCGAAGCGGTCAGCACGATCCGCTCCGGCAGTGAAAATATCTGGCGCGGCGCGACGGAGATTTCCAGCGGTAACAACGATCTCTCCTCCCGTACCGAAGAGCAGGCGGCGGCGCTGGAAGAGACGGCTGCCAGCATGGAGCAACTGACCGCCACGGTGAAACTGAACGCGGAGAGTGCGCGCCAGGCAAGCCAGCTGGCCGATGTGGCCTCAACCACCGCCAGCCGCGGTGGCTCGCTGGTGGAAGAGGTGGTGACCACCATGAGCGGTATTTCGGAAAGCTCGAAGAAAATTGCTGAAATCACCAACGTCATTAACAGCATTGCCTTCCAGACTAATATTCTGGCACTCAACGCGGCGGTTGAAGCGGCGCGCGCGGGTGAACAGGGCCGAGGCTTTGCCGTCGTCGCAGGCGAAGTTCGCAACCTGGCAAGCCGCAGCGCCAATGCGGCAAAAGAGATTGAAGGGCTGATTACTGACTCCGTGTCCCGCGTCGAGCAGGGGGCGAAGCTGGTGGGCGATACCGGCACCACCATGGATGCGATTTTGCGGGACGTGACGGAAGTGACGACCATTATGAAGCAAATTGCCTCGGCCTCTGAGGAGCAGAGTAAGGGTATTTCGCAGGTCGGAATTGCCATTACCCAGATGGACGGTGTTACCCAGCAAAACGCCTCGCTGGTGGAGGAGGTTTCCGCGGCGGCGGCGGCGCTGGAGCGTCAGACCGAAGATCTTCAGCGCTCGGTGCAGAAGTTCCGCCTGACGGCATAACGCAACGTGATAAGGCCGCCTTGTGCGGCCTTATATTATTAATGCCTTCCTCATTCAGCGGCGCTGAAACTGCTATTCTTTTGCTAACCCCTGACGTTCTGGGCTCTCTTCTACGAGGTGTTGCTATGAACAGATCGTTATCTTTTATCCCTGTCCTTTCTCTCATTTTTCTGACGCTTTTCTCGGTTTCCGCCAGTGCGACCCAGCAGGCGCAAGAACGGCGCGTAGCGCGTGATGTCAGGCAGGAAACCCGCGATGCGTCACGGCAGGTGAAGCAGACCTGCGTGGCGAACAATAACCAGAGTAATCACGACTGCCGCCAGGACAAGCGTCAGATGAAACAGGCCGGACGGCAAAAAGCGCGGGATATTAAGTATTAACATAACAGGTAAGGCGGCATGCAAGCGTATTTCTTGCCGCCTTTTTAAAAAACGTAAGTCAATATTTTTTAAATATTAAATTATTCACTTGTAACAATATATTTGGCATTTTCTGCACATTCCAGAACATGAAAATTAATATTGTCTTAAGATTTAGTCGACATAATGAATTATCTTCTTGATACCGGAAATAATTCAATTTATGAAAAACCGTATTATTTTATTTGCTGCCCTGGCAGGTTTTGCCGTGGTCAATACAGCGATGGCCCAGAGCGTCACGGTCGATGTTCCTGCCGGGTATAAGGTCGTGATTGTTCCGCAGTCAGCTACGGTTCCTGAGGCGGTAAGCGTTGCGCCTGCACCTGCACAAACAACATATGCCGCCCCTGCACCGGTCTATCATCCGCGTGCACGCCATGTGGCGAGCGTGGCGGAAGGGATGGTGATTGAGCATCAGTATGACGATCACCATTGATGTATTCCGGGTGACATTTCTGACCATAAGTTGAGGGCAAATAGTCGAGATTGGGTGCAGGGAGTTATTACTGAACAGCCATGAGGCCGGGCACGCGCTGCGACGCCCGGCGAAAACTATTAGTGCGTCGCTTCACCAATCAGCGCGCCCGTGCCTGCGCCAACGGCTGCACCTTTCAGCACGCTCTTGCCGGTAACCGCCGCGGCACCTGCGCCCACGGCAGCCCCTACGGCGCCGCCTTTACGCGCGGCTTTACCTTTGTCGCCGTTTTTGAACATGGCACCCGTGCCTGCGCCAACAACGGCACCGCCAACGGTCGATTTCAGATCTTTGCCCGTGGCCGCGCCAATGGCAGCGCCTGCTACCGCGCCAGCGGCGGTTTTATCGATGGCCATTCCCGAGGTGGAAAAAATGAGGGCGCTGATAACCAGCGTTGTTTTAATAACTTTCATAACAGATCCTTTGTGACTGCTGTCGGTTGATACGTTGCTTCTCACTCTGAGATGAGAAAAACGCACAGATAGTGCCAGCAATACCGGCTCAACCTTTAGGCCAATCATGCCCTGAGCAAGGATCTCTGTTGCCGGGCGGCGATCCGCCCGGCAGAACATTACGCCTGACGCTTATCTTCCGTATTCGTCTCGAAGTCGCTCGCCGCGTGGCGTTCGTGGAGCTGCTCGTTCAGCTCGCCGCTGGTGCGGTTAACTATGCGTCCGCGCTTAACGGCATGGCGATTCGCCACGTCTTTCGCCCAGCGCTGCACGTTGGTGTACTTCTCTGCATCCAGGAACTCGGCGGCGTTGTACACGCTGCCCAGCGCCACGCAGCCGAACCATGGCCAGATGGCGATATCCGCGATGGTGTACTCCTCACCCGCCACGTAGCGACCACGCGCCAGCTGTTTATCCAGCACGTCGAACAGGCGTTTGGCTTCCATGGTGAAGCGGTCAATCGCGTACTCGATTTTCACCGGGGCATAGTTGTAGAAGTGGCCAAAACCGCCGCCGAGGAACGGCGCCGCGCCCTGCAGCCAGAACAGCCAGTTCAGCGTCTCGGTGCGTCCCGCCGGATCTTTCGGCAGGAAGTGGCCGAATTTCTCTGCCAGGTAGAGCAGGATATTGCCGGATTCAAATACGCGCGTTGGTGGGTTCGTGGAGTGGTCACGCAGCGCCGGGATTTTCGAGTTCGGGTTCACCTCAACGAAGCCGCTGGAGAACTGATCGCCCTCGCCGATGCGGATCAACCACGCGTCGTACTCCGCGCCCGTCACGCCCAGCGCCAGCAGCTCTTCAAGCATGATCGTCACTTTCTGGCCGTTCGGTGTGCCCAGCGAGTAGAGCTGCAGCGGGTGAGAACCGACAGGAAGATCTTTCTCATGGGTCGCGCCGGAAATGGGGCGGTTGATGTTGGCGAACGCGCCGCCGTTGTTCTTTTTCCATTCCCACACTTTGGGGAGCTGATAGGTGTTGTCTGACATGTTGGCCTGCCTTTTTTGTGATGTGTTGAGGCAGTGTAGCAGGAGATTTGTGAACCGTTTAACGTTGTGAGCGCAAGCAATTAACCGCTATTCCTTCTGCTGCTTATATATATCAAATCCGGCATAAGCTTAATCGAAAATCGCATTTTCATAACTAATGCGTTAATGGATAAAGCTGCATATGATGCTTCAACATAAATAAAAGATGCAGTCATAAACACTTTATAAGGCAAGGAGTTAGTGAGATGCGCAAGCTTCTGTTATCGGCAGTGGTCGTTTCGATCGCGTTAGGCCTGGCGGGCTGTGATGATGCGAAAAATAAAGAGACCAATACGCCCCCTGCGGCAAAAAGCGACGCGCCAAAAGCGGGCGGTTCGCTGATTATCGGGATTACCTCCGGCGATCCGTTAGCCGTGAATCCGCTCTATGCCAGCGACCGTACCACGTTAACCATCATGCAGGCGCTCTATGCCCCGCTCTATAGCTTCAACAACGGTAAGATCGAGTGGGGCCTGGCGGAAAGCCTGACGCCCTCCGCCGACAACCTGAGCTACACCCTGACGTTAAAACCCAACCTGAAATGGCAGGACGGACAGCCGCTGACGGCGGACGACGTGGTCTTTACGTTCAATAAGCTGCTGGATGCCAAACAGCACAGCTTCTTCCGCAGCATGTTCACCTACGGCGGCAAGCCGGTACAGGTAAGCAAGGTTGACGACCGCACCGTTAAGTTCACCTTACCGCAGGTCAGCGCGGCCTTTACCGGCACACTGGTACAGATCTACCCGATCCCGCAGCACGTGTTCGCCAGCGAAGGCGACCTGGAAAAGAGCAGCAAAAACGATGCACCGGTCGGCTCCGGGCCGTTCAAATTTAAAGAGTACCGCGCCGGACAATATTACGCCCTGACCCGTTTTGACGATTACTGGAACGGCAAAGCGAAGCTTGATTCGGTCACCTACCGTTTCGCCAAGGACAGTAACGCCGCCAACCTGGCGCTGCAAAACGGTGAAATCAACCTCAAGATGGTTGATCCGCAGGATGTGAACCGTCTGAAAAACACCGGTAAGTTTGACTTCGTGGTCTATCCGGAAGGCCGCCTGGCCTATATGACGTTCAACCAGAACGTGCCGGTGATGAAGAGCAAAGAGCTGCGTCAGGCCATTGCTTACGCCATCAACAAAGACGAGCTGACCCAGACCGCCTTTACCTCGCTGGACTACGCCAAACCGGCGACCTCGTTCCTGACGCCCGATACGCTTTACAAAACGGATGACGTTGAACAGTACACATTCGATCTGCAAAAGGCCAAAGAGCGGCTTAAAGCATCCGGCGCGCCGGACAACCTCAAGCTGCGCCTGGCGTATGTGAACACCAACAAAACCCAGGAGAGCATGGCGCTCTATATTCAGCAGGCGCTGAAGGGTATTGGGGTGAACGTGGAGTTGATGCCGCTGGACTCCAACGCCATGTCTCAGCGCAGCCTCGATATGAACAATACCGCGTGGGAGCTCAACCTGGGCGGCTACATCATGGGTTCCGAGCCGGACGGCTACAAATCGCTGTTCATGAGCAACGAAGCCTATAACTACGCGCATTACAAAAATCCGCAGTTTGATGCCCTGTGGGATAAAGGCGCCGTGGAAACTGACGCCGCGAAACGGGCTGATATCTACAAGCAAATTCAGCAAACGGTGGCGAACGACATGACGTACTACCCGATCGCCTATACCAATGCGACCGTCGCGGTGGACAAGCGTTTTGGCGGTACCGAGGAAGCGGAGCCGAAACCGGTCTATCTGTTCCAGGATCTGTCAAAAATCTATCAGAAATAAGCGATTGCCCCGACCGTCGGGTCGGGGCCTTGGTAAGGGCATGTCGTGAACACACTTCTCACGCGTCGGCTGCTGCAGCTGCTGCCGATGCTGTTCTTTATTTCGCTGGTGGCGTTTTTGCTGGTCAAGCTCGCGCCTGGCGATCCGGTGGCGGCGTACATTACGCCGCGTATGGCTCCGGAAGATATCGAACGTATTCGCCAGAGCCTGGGGCTGGATAAGCCCCTGGTCACGCAGTACGTCCTGTGGCTGAAAAACGTCCTGCAGGGCGATCTCGGCTATTCGCTGATCTACCACCGTCCGGTGCTGGAGATGATCGGCGAACGCATTCCAGCCACGCTGGGGCTGATGGGCGCGTCGCTGCTACTGGCGATCGTGCTGGCCATCCCGCTCGGCCTGCTGGCGGGGGCATTTAAGCACCGCTGGCTGGATCACGTGCTTAACCTGTTTGCCTATATCGGCATCTCGGTGCCGATTTTCTGGTTCGGCATCTTGCTCATTACGGTCTTTGCCGTGCAGCTTAACTGGTTCCCCAGCATGGGGATGCGCACCATCGGCATGGAAGATAATGCGCTGGACGTGCTGCGTCACGGCGTGCTGCCGTGTATTGCCCTCACGTTCTACAACCTCTCCAGCTATGTGCGCTACATCCGCTCCAACACCATCTCGCAGCTCTCGGCCGACTACGTGCAGACCCAGTTGGCTTACGGCGCCACGCGTTCCAGCATTCTGTTCCGCCACGTGCTGAAAAACGTGCTGCTGCCGGTGATCACCCTGTTTGGGCTGTCGTTCGGTGAGCTGATTGTGGGGGCCTATGTGACGGAAAGCGTCTTCTCGTGGCCGGGGATGGGGCTGCTTGGGATCCAGTCGATCGCCTCGCTGGACTACCCGCTGATCATGGCGATCATCATGCTCTCTTCGATGATGCTGATCGTCGGTAACCTGATCGCCGATCTGCTTTATCGCTTCGCCGATCCCCGCATTCGTACGCTGAGGTAACCCGGATGAGCAGACGCTGGCAGCAGGTTCGTCACCAGCTGCGCCGCAATCGTCCGGCGCAGTTCTCCCTGTTTGTGCTTTTTATTTTCGTTGTCGCCGCGCTCTGTGCGGGGTTAAGTCCGTACGATCCGGATCGGATGGCGCTCGGCGCACGCACGCTACCGCCGGATGCCGCACACTGGTTCGGCACCGACGAGTATGGACGCGACTACTTCACCCGCGCGCTATATGGCGGCCAGATCTCCCTGATGGTCGGTTTTCTTGCCATGCTCTTTTCCACGCTTATCGGTACGGTGGTGGGAACGGTAAGTGGCTATTTTGGCGGCTGGCTGGATAACCTGATGATGCGCGCCGTGGATATCCTGATGGCCATTCCGGCCTTCTTCCTGCTGCTGGTGGTGAATGCTTACCTCAAGCCGGGCGTGGATAACATCATTCTGATCATCAGCCTGCTGACGTGGATGAACATGTCGCGGCTGGTGCGCGCAGAAACCCTATCGGTGAAAGAGCGCGAGTATGTGCTTTATGCCCGCGCGTCGGGGGAAAACCCGCTGCGCATCATCGTGCGCCACATTATTCCCGGCGTGCTGCCGACCATTATCGTGGCCGCCACGCTCAATATCGCCTCGGCCATTCTGATGGAGTCGACGCTCAGTTTCCTTGGGCTCGGCGTGCAGGCACCGGCGGCATCGTGGGGAAGCATGCTCAACAACGCCCAGTCGTATATTGGCGAAGCGTCGTGGCTGGCGATGTTCCCCGGTATTCTGATCCTGCTGACGGTGTTCAGCTTTAACGTGCTGGGCGATGTGTTCCGTACCGCCTTTGAGCCAGGAGCGAATCGCGATGAGTAACCTGTTAGCGCTTGAGAACCTGCAAACCACCTTCCGCACCCGCGAGGGCGAGGTTCACGCGGTGCGCGGCGTGAGCTTTCAGGTGCAGCCGGGCGAACTTGTCGGCATTGTTGGCGAGTCGGGCTGCGGGAAAAGCGTCACCTGTAAGTCGATCATTCAGCTTCTGGGGAACAATGGACGGATAACCGGCGGCAGCATTCGCTTCCAGAATGACGATCTGGCGCAGAAAACCCCTGCGCAGATGCGCGCCATTCGCGGCAACGAGATCGCGATGATTTTCCAGGATCCGATGACCGCCCTGACCCCGGTGCTGACCATCGGCAAACAGATGGCCGAGATCCTGATGCGCAATAAAGGGCTGACCAAAAAAGCGGCCAAAGCGGCGGCGATCGCCATGCTGGAACAGGTGGGGATTGCTGAGGCCGGGCGCCGATACGACCAGTATCCCCACGAGTTTAGCGGCGGGATGCGCCAGCGGGTGATGATCGCCATTGCGCTCTCCTGCAACCCTAAGCTGCTTATTGCCGATGAGCCGACCACCGCGCTGGACGTCACCATTCAGGCGCAGATCCTGCGTCTGCTGAAAAGCCTGCAACAGCAGACCCAAACCGCGATTCTGCTGATCACCCATGATCTCGGCGTGGTGGCACAGGTCTGCAGCCGCGTGGTGGTGATGTACGGCGGGCTGGTAATGGAAGAGGGGAGCGTGGAAGACATTTTTTATCGCCCTGCGCATCCTTACACCCAGGGGCTGCTGGCCTCGCTGCCGCGCCCGGATGAGGTTAATCAACGTTTATCGCCCATTGAAGGCGCGCCGCCTGGCCTGCTTAACCCGCCGCCGGGCTGTCCCTTCGCCGAACGCTGCCCGAAACGCATGCCCCAGTGTGAACGGCAGCCCGCTTTTTACGCCATGGGAGAGGGCCATCGCGCCGCCTGCTGGCTATGGGCCGATAAGGAGATGCAGGCATGAGTGAACAACATGTGCCATTAGTGAGCGTGCGCGATCTGCGCAAACACTATCCGCTTAACGGCAGTTTGCTGCGTAAAGGCGCGGCCGTGAAGGCGGTTGATGGCGTGAGCTTTGATATCCAGCCCGGCGAGACGTTTGGCCTGGTGGGGGAGTCAGGCTGCGGGAAATCCACTCTCGGGCGCGCCATCCTGCGCCTCTTCGATATCACCGCGGGCGAAATCCACTTTGCCGGACAGGCGATTGCCCATGCTCGCGAAAAAGAGCTCAAGCCGCTGCGTAAACGGATGCAGGCAATTTTTCAGGACCCTTACTCCTCGCTTAACCCCGGCATGACGGTACGACAGCTGGTGGCCGAGCCGATGCAGATCCACGGCTACAGCCGTGAAGAACAGCGCGAACGGACGGAAACGCTGCTCTACAAAGTGGGGCTGAAGCAGGAACATCTTGAGCGGTTCCCGCATGAGTTCAGCGGCGGGCAGCGCCAGCGCATCAGTATTGCCCGCGCGTTATCCGTACGCCCTGAATTTGTGCTGTGCGATGAGCCGCTCTCGGCGCTGGACGTCTCGGTGCAGGCGCAGGTGGTGAATATTCTGCAGGATCTGCAGCAGGAGCTGGGGCTGACCTATCTGTTCATTGCCCACGATCTCTCGATGGTGCGTCATATCTCCAGCCGCATTGGGGTGATGTACCTCGGTAAGCTGGTGGAGGTGGCGCCGGCGAATGAGCTGTATCAGCGTCCGGCGCACCCTTATACCCGCGCGCTGCTGGCGGCGGTTCCCCAGCCCGACCCGCGCATTCGCAACCTCGAAGACGCAACCCTGCGCGGCGAAATGCCCGGCCCTACGTCCGCGCTGCCGGGCTGTAAATTCTGCAGCCGCTGCCCGCATAGCATGCCGGTTTGCCAGACACAAGAGCCAGCGATGCAGGAGATCGCGCCAGGACATTTTGCGGCGTGCTGGTTGTTTAAGATGTGAGCCTTAAACGTGTCGGGTGGCGCTTCGCTTACCCGACCTACAGGGTTTTGTGTTTTGTCGGCCGGGTAAGGCGAATTATTTACCACGCAGGTGTATGATAAACGCTCCTCTGTCAGGTTAATTACAACGTGCAGACGACGACAACCTATAAAAATTGCCGCCTGCCTGTTTTAGGTTGGATACATGCGTAAAGGAACGTTAAGCAGTGATGCGCCCTTCGGGACATTGTTAGGCTATGCGCCCGGTGGCGTGGCGATTTACTCTTCAAATTACGGCAGTCTGGACCCGCGCAACTACCCGCAAGACGCGGATTTTCGCAGCTACATCGGCAACGAATACATGGGCCACAAGTGGCAGTGCGTTGAGTTTGCCCGCCGTTTCCTGTTTCTCAACTATGGCTTCGTGTTTACCGACGTCGGCATGGCGTGGGAAATTTTCTCTCTGCGCTTTTTGCGTCAGGTGGTGAACGATAACATTCTGCCCCTTCAGGCTTTTGCCAACGGCTCAAAACGTGCGCCGTGCGCCGGGGCGCTGCTGATCTGGCAAAAGGGCGGCGAGTTTCATGAGACCGGCCACGTGGCGGTGATCACCCAGCTTCTGGACGATAAGGTGCGAATTGCGGAGCAGAACGTCATTCACTCTCCGCTGCCGCTCGGGCAGCAGTGGACGCGCGAGCTGCGCCTGAGCGTGGAAAACGGGTGTTATACAATCCATGACACCTTCAACGACACGGAAATTCTCGGCTGGATGATCCAGACCGACGATACGGAACACAGCATTCCCCAGCCGGAAATCGACGGCGAACTGCTGAAAATCAGCGGCGCGCGGCTGAAAAACAAACGTCAGTTCGACGGCAAGTGGCTCAACGAAAATGACGCGCTGCAGCAGGCGTATATTCGCGCCAACGGTCACGTAATCAACAAAGATCCCTGCCAGTACTTCACCATTACCGAAAGCGCCGAGCAGGAGCTGATCAAGGCCACCAACGAACTGCACCTGATGTACCTGCACGCCACGGACAAGGTGCTGAAAGACGACAGTCTGCTGGCGCTTTTCGACATCCCGAAAATCCTCTGGCCGCGCCTGCGCCTCTCCTGGCAGTGGCGTCGTCACCATATGATCACCGGTCGTATGGATTTCTGTATGGATGAGCGCGGCATCAAGGTCTACGAGTACAACGCCGACTCCGCCTCCTGCCATACCGAGGGCGGGCTTATCCTTGAGGAGTGGGTGAAAAATGGCTATCGCGGCAACGGGCATAACCCGGCAGAAGGCCTGCTGGAAGAACTGACCGGCGCCTGGAAGCACAGCCACGCCCGGCCCTTCGTGCACATCATGCAGGACAACGATGTCGAAGAGGACTATCACGCGCTCTTTATCCAGCGTTCGCTGATGCAGGCCGGGTTCGAGACCAAAATCCTCCACGGGCTGGGGGCGCTCAGCTGGGATGCCGCCGGACAGCTGATTGACGACGAAGGTCGCCACGTCAACTGCGTGTGGAAGACCTGGGCGTGGGAAACGGCGATTGAGCAGATCCGTGAGGTCAGCGAAACCGAATATGCCGCCGTGCCGATCCGCACTGGACATCCTGAAGGCGAAGTGCGCCTGATTGACGTCCTGCTGCGCCCGGAGGTGCTGGTCTTTGAACCGCTGTGGACCGTCATTCCCGGCAACAAAGCGATTCTTCCGGTGCTGTGGCAACTGTTCCCGAATCACCGTTACCTGCTCGACACCGATTTTGAGGTCAACGATCTGCTGAAGCAGACCGGATATGCCGTCAAGCCGATTGCCGGGCGCTGCGGCAGCAATATCGACCTGATTAGCGCCCAGGACGAACTGCTGGATAAATCCAGCGGCAAGTTTGTCGACCGTAAAAACATCTACCAGCAACTGTGGTGCCTGCCAAACGTCGACGGCAAGTACATTCAGGTCTGTACCTTTACCGTGGGCGGGAACTACGGTGGGACCTGTCTGCGCGGCGATGACTCGCTGGTGGTGAAGAAAGAGAGCGATATTGAGCCGCTGATCGTGGTTAAAGATAAGTAGCTCTTACCCGCAATAAAAAAGCCCCCGCAGGGCATCCTGCGGGGGCTTTTTGTTACTGTTCTTCCTCTTCCTCTTCCTGCCCGTTGATCTTCAGATCGATGATGCGGCCAATCTGGTCATGATAGACCGTCAGCAGGTTGTACTGGCTCATCTCGGAGATGATCTGCGGTGAGACATTAAAGCTGCGGGCCAGCTCCTCCTGATGAAAATAGCCCGGCTGACGCCGCCTCACGTGGGCCCGACGGCGATTGTACTGATACCACAAAATCAGCAGCCAGCCGTTGAGCGCGGCAAACAGCAGGTAGAGCAACACCGTATTAAAAGACGCAATAATGACGCCCCAGCGGTAGTCGCTCTCCTCGGTGAGCTGCATCCAGAGCCGGGCATACAGGAAAAACAGAAAGCCTCCCCACGCCACCAGCGTTAACGCGGCATCGAAAAGACGTGGCAACAGCCGATGTTCGGTCAGAATTAAGGTATTTTCGTTCATTAAATGCGTCCTTTTCCCCGGTCTGGACTGATCCAGCGCGCGCGGGCACGCTGGCGTTTAAGCATGACTTTTGGAAATGCGACAAGGGTGGTGAACAGGCCGATCATCCAGTACACCATCGGGAACCAGATCACCCAGAAAAGCGAGCTGGCCACCTTCCGTTCATAGCGCCGTTCGATGTACAAACTGACGAGGAACTGCAGCAGGCACATCACGCCCAGCAGTAGCCCGGTAAACTCCGGTGGAAAAAGGCTCTCCACGGTCAGCCTGGCAGGAACAGGAGCGATATGGCTGAGAATAAATAACAGCACCGTCATCGCGTAGGCGAAGGCCCACAGCGTTGACAGGGCATACTCAAGAAACAGGGGCCACATGCGGTGATGCTCCCAGCGCACAATCCTGCGAAGGTTGACCAGAAACACCTCCGCGCCGCCCTGGGCCCAGCGCAGACGCTGTTTCCACAGGCCCTTGAGCGTCTCCGGCATCAGGATCCAGCACAGCGCCCGCGGCTCGAAAAAAATATCCCAGTGGCGCAGCTGCAGCTTCCAACTGATGTCGATGTCTTCGGTGATCATGTCCGGGCTCCAGTACCCGACATCTGCCAGCGCCTGTCGGCGAAAGGCGGCGATGACGCCCGAGACGGTAAAGACCCGGCCATAGATCCGCTGTGTCCGCTTGATGAGCCCAATAATGGATGAGAACTCGCCCACCTGGATGCGGCCAATCAGCGTGGAGCGCGTGCGGATACGCGGATTCCCGGTGACCGCCCCGACGTGGGGATACTGAATCAGCGGGGCCACCAGATACGCTGCCGTATCGCGGTCGAGCAGGGCGTCGCCGTCAATGCAGACCAGCAGATCGCCCCGGGCCGCCGCTGCACCGGCTTTGAGCGCCAGCGCTTTCCCCTGGTTTTCCGCGAGATTAATTACCCGCAGGCGCGGATGTTCCTGCGCCAGCGCCTGCAGCACCTGCGCGGTGTTGTCAGACGAGCCGTCGTTGATGGCGATAACTTCGATATTTTCATACCGCTGATCCAGCGCGGCGCTAATCGTCTCCCGGGCATTTCGTCCCTCGTTGAAGCAGGGGATAAGAATGGAGATGAGCGGCTCACCGGCGAGCGTCGGGGCGGGCGTCTCTTTATCCCACGACCAGTGGCGTTCAAGCTGAAACCAGAAATAGAGCCCGCCGGTTATCCAGAGCACGGACATGAACAGCGGCCAGAAGAACACAAAGTCCAGAATCAGCTCGCCGGTAAAGAGGGCGGCCACGCCTAACGGCAACCCGAATACCAGACATAAAATGGAAAAGGCGATAATGCGATCAGTCATTGTCAGGGTACCAGTACGAAGAAAATACAGGCCTGATGCGTGAGATATCAGGTTGGTTGTTGATGAAATCATCGGGGTAGTAACCGTAGTTTTTGACGCCGTTCAGCTGGAGTACGCGCATCCACTGTGCCAGCTGGCTGTCGGAAACGGCGCGCTGCGGTTTCCGATCCCAGTCCCTGGCCTGCAGTTCAAAAATGGTTTTATCGAGCCCGCCGGGACGCGTGGCGACTGCTTTCACCAGACGCGCCAGCCAGGCATCACTTTCGTCTGCCGGGACGGACTCCATCAGCGGCATGGCCATCGGCACCGTCCAGTCATACTCCGCCAGAAAATCGTCAAGATTCTGCGCGAACCACGCTTCGCTTTCGGGCTGCAGAATGGGTAAGGCGAACATATTGCGGGCGGTTTTTATCTGCGGGCCGCGGATGTGCTTCACCGCCAGGCTCAGGGCGTGGGTAAACCCAATCAGCAGCTGGCTTTTCTGACGCGTGGTGTTCTGAGCAGCGTCCTGCCCGCCATCGTCCACGTCGGTCAGCACCGCATCGTCATGGAACAAGATCCCGTTGAAGCTGGCGTAGCGGGCCAGATCTTCATAGATGTCCGTCACCTGCTGGCGCACCTGCGGGTTCCACGGAGAAAGCCGGATATAGGGCTCGGTGGCATCGCTTAACCGGCCGGTCTGACGATCCCGACGCTGCACGCGCGGCAGGGCAGGATCGAGATCGAACGAGAGCACCGGCATCCACGCGAAGACTTTCACGCCCGCGCGGGTTTGCAGCTGCCAGGAGACAAAATTAAAGAGATCGGCCCGGACCGGCAGCTGGCGGTTGGGAAAATAGAGCGCCTTGATCCTGCCGTCGCCCTGCGGGTCGGCAAACGCCTGCAGGAAAACATGGCTGATTTTCATGTCGTAGACCCGCTGGATCAGCCTGTTGATATTTTGGGTCTGCTGGGCCGGATCGGGATCGTAAACGTAGTCGAGATCGACGTGCATGACGCGCACGGGTTCGCGCTCCTGAACCTGGCTGACCGTACTGGCAAATGCCTTGAGCGAGGGATTGCCGGCGATCAGCAGACGGGGGATATTGCCCAGCTCCTGCACGTTCCCCAGCCCGTCCTCAAGGGTAAAGGCCAGCTGATAACCCTGCTGTCTGGTGATCGCAAGCGACGTGCCGTTGGCGGCGCCATAGGGCCAGACCCAGGCGCGCGGCGCCTTGCCCGTTACCTGCGTGATTTTGTCTGTCACTTTGCGAACGTCATCGCCGATCCGCTGGTTGAACTGCCGATCGGTTTCATAGCGGCCCGTCGCTTTATCATAAAAGCGGTTGGCGATGGCCGGTTCGCGGCTGCCCTGCGGGTTAGCCGGAATGCCGTAATGCGAGGCCCAGGTGTGCGATCCGATCTCAATCAGCGGAGACCGGCTGAGCTCGCGCACCATGTCCCACGTCGCGAAGCGATCGCGGGGCGTCATCAGGCCGCCGAAGTTAACTTTTTGATTTTCCGGCGTATCCACCCAGCTGCCCACCGGCGCCCACAGCGCAGGAACGTTCCACGCCTGAAGCAGTGGCCAGACGCGGGTGTAAAAGCTGCTGTAGCCATCGTCAAAGCTGAGCAGAACGGCTTTGGGCGGCAGCGTTTTTTTTCCGTCATGGGCATCGAGAATGTCCTGCACGCTGATGACGTGATACCCGTTGTGCAGCAGCCAGCTTATCTGCTCGTTTAGCGCGCTGGTGCGCACGGAGAGGTAGCGCTGATCGGCGGCATCGTCTTCGACGTCGTGGTAGGCCAGCACCAGAAATTGGTTCTGCGGCCAGGGTTTGCTCGCTTCCAGCTGCGGCCGATCTTTGGGCGCAATAAACGAAAATGCCTGCGCGCAGACGCTCGCGCTGAGGCAGAGCCAGCCGATGAGTATCAGGCTCGCGGAAAAACGTGTGTTCATCATCATCATCCTTAAAAGCGTAAAGTCGCATCAAACGTGACGGAGAGGTTGCTCTCGCGTTTGCCGTCGTAAGGGCGCTTGTCCCAGTTCAGCATCACGCCGGTATCCATGACGTTGTTCCACTGAACGCGTTGTCCGTAACCCAGTAGGGCGATGGCGCCAGCGGACTGATTTTTCTGCCAGTAGCGGCCGCCTCCCGCCACGAACTGCTGGCTCCAGAGGGTGTCGTAATGGCGGAGCATCTCATGGTCAACGGCCAGGGCGGCCGTCACGGAGAGATCCCGCGCCGGGTTGTAATAGAGGGTGTCCCGCAGGCTGTTTTTGCTGGCAGCGATCCCCGGTTCGAGATCCAGCGTCAGGGACGGGGTCTGCCAGAGACGCTCCTTACCCGTGAGGGTGTATTCCTGTCGGCGGTTATGGTCCGAGAAGCGGCTGAGGGCGGCGTTGAACTGATATTCGCGACGCTCGTTTTGATACCAGCGCACGCCACCTTCTCCCCGGTTGGCGCTGATCCCGTTGCGTAACGCCCGCAGGGGCGTGGTGCGCGACAGGCGCTCAAGGCTGCCGCTGACCTGCCAGTTATCGGTGACAAAGTACGTTGTTGAGAGGCGAGCGCCCGGCTTGTTCGCCCCGTGATAGCGGTTGCTGGAGAGCTCGGCTTCAAGCTGGAGATCGCGTGGCCGCCATTCGATACCGCCCAACAGGTGGCGGCTAGTGCCTTTGCCTTCATCGAAATTACCCTCTGCATAGCGGGTGCCGGCAAACAGCCGCCAGTTATCCGCTACGGGCGGGCCATAGAGCGTGGCGTCCCAGTTGAGGTCGTGCGTCCCGCTGACGGGGTTATCGGAGTGCAAACCCTTGCTTGCGTTGAGGCGCAGCTCGGACATATGGTGGACGGTGCGGAGCCTGTCCAGACGCCTGGCACTGCGATCGCGCGGCGCGCGGGCAACGACGTCGTCAGCCAGTAAATCCATCTGCCGCCACTCCTGCAGATCCATGGCGACGTAAGCCTGCTGCTGCTCAAGCTCCAGATTCGAGGGCTCCAGCGCCTCCGCCATTTTCAGCGTTTGCTCCGCCGCGCGCGGCAGACCCCGCGTCTGAAGCAGCGTGGCGTAGTCAATCTGCAATCCCTGATTGCCCGGCGCGGTTGTTGCCAGACGTCGCGCCAGCTTTTCGGCTTCTGGCAGGGCATTCGTCGCCAGCAAATAGTTAAAACGGAGCGACTGGCCGGCAAGCCATCGATCGTTCGGCTGAGGGGTAGGGGAGCCGAAATCGTAACGGGTCCAGGGAACGTTGCGGGTCTGGCGCTCTGCATACCGGCGGGCGGACGGATACTGTCCCGTATCCAGCCAGGCGTAGAAAAGCGCGTGCTCTTCGTCCTGCGGGTCAGATGCGTATTGCGGATAGCGTTGCAGAAGCGCGAAGGCGGCGGCAGCGTTTTTCTCCTGCAGATATGCGGAGATCACCCAGCCGATTGCCCAGCCCGGTACCGGATGACGGGCCGTCGTCAGATCCTGATATTCGCTGATGACCTGTGGGTAATCGGCATGAGCGTAGAGCGCGCCGAGCCGGTCGATACGCGCAAGAACGATGTCTTCCGCCGCCTGTGGCTCGCCTTGCCAGCGAGACAGCAGCGCGTCGTAACGATTCAGCGCAGATTGCGCAAGCTGCAGGCGCTCCTTTTCTGATCTGCCTGGCACATCTGCAAGGCGAACGCTTTCGGCTGCGGCATTCAGCTCAAGACGACGACGTTCCGCGGGGGACAGCGCCACCTTTTGTGAAAGCAGGAGCGCGGGGGTATTGACCCGGTTATCCGTTAGCGCGTCGATCAGCTCGCGAAGAAGCGCGTGATTTTCTGGCGCGATATCCAGTGCGCGCGTGTCGGCTAAAAGCCGATCCCAGCTTTTTCCCTGGCGTTGCCAGACATACGCCAGCGTCTGAAGATGTGCCTGCGAGGGATCCTCCGCCACCAGCTGTCGGGCTTCCTGCAGGGCAATCGTATCTTTACGGGCATCGGCCAGGGTTTTGATATAGCCGATACGATAATCGTCGTTATCCGGCTCAAGGCTGCGCGCTTCTTTCCAGAGCGCCAGAGCGGGCTGCCACGCTTTCTGATTTCGCCTGGCCTGTGCGACAGCCGCAATGCCGCGGGCGGGCAGCGGCATATAAATGCTGTAGCGCTGCCAGACCTGAATAACCTCGTCATCATGGCCTGCCCAGGCCGCCACCTGTAACCAGTCCGCAACGTGTTCAGGCGTCAGGGCATGCTGCTGCTGATAACGCTGAAGATAATCGAGAAACGACGTGTAATTACCGTTACGCGCCTGTTGAATCTGTTGCTCATAAACGGATTCCGTAGCCTGAACCAGAACAGGAAAGAGTAATAACAGAAACAATAATGTTGGGGTGCGATAAAAGAATAATGTACTGAAGCTAAGTGATCTTTCCATATCTATTTGCCATTTGTTTTTCATGAATCCATTGCATAACACGGCCGCCTTTAAGCTCAGCGTAAAAGGCCATAAATGAGAACATTAAATCTGAATGCAGTGATGTTACGGGGTACTTACTTAAAGGTAATTATGGATCCTCATCTCAGTAGACTGGATGGGAGGTAATGTACACCTGATATGTTGCCGGATAAATATGCTGAAAAGCGGCTGCGTAGTTTTGAGATAATTCTGTAATGAGCAGCTTTTTGTGTTTATTTTGAATTGAATCATTAATTCTAATGCTTTGAAATATAATGGTTTTATTTTTATTGTGACAGTTTTGTATATATTTTTAATGACGCGTATCTGCCTCAATTAAAGTACTTTCTGGTGCATGTTTGGGAAGTTTCATGACAAAAATTCTTAATGTTTAGAGAAGTGACTTTTCTGCGATTGTTTTTTATTTATAATTAATGGCAGACATTGAATGATAGTCTACAGGAAGTCTTACTCATCAATGTGTGTATTGAGGGATGTCCAAAGCCAGAATACATTTATCGTTAATATAAAAGCGCTATAAAACGAAGGCGGTCTTCTTTTCGCAGGATCGTTCTTGCTTTAATCTAAAAGGGATGGTTAGTGGCAACTTCAATAGTGTTAGTGACTCAGGATCGCTACCTTGTCAGGGGCATGCGGATATTTTTTCCGGATATTATCCTGCTCGATTCGATTGACAGAAACATATTTGATAACGGTGCAGATGAATATTCTGTATTGATTGATAGTCGTTGTCCGCTCCGTTTATATGATTACCTGATACGCCATCCGGCCAGAACGAGAAAAACGATCTGCTGCGTTATGCTTGATATGCGCCACCGCGAGGAGAATCTGCTCAGTATGAAGCTGTTTATGAATACGTCGCTGACGGCGCCGGACATGGCCTCGCTGTTTAATCTGGTGCTCAATATGAAGGGCAGGCGCCTGACCACGAAGTGGCTGCTGAATTTACGGCTGAGCACGCATGAAACGATCATGTTGCGGTTGCTGAGGGCAGGGATGTCAATGGAGGAGATTGCAGGCGAGCTGAATACGTCGGTGAAAAGTCTCTATCGCAAACGGACGGCGCTCTCAGAACGGCTGGGGGCGGAGAACTTCAACGAGGCGTGTTTGTTTATCTTCAAAAACAAACTGCTGGGCACAGGTGGGAACGATCCCTAGGTTGGGGAGAGAACAAAAGCATAATTGCGGGCGGTATTCTGAGGTTTGAGAACGCTGGATGAGGACAACTTCCTGGCCTTGGGTTTGGATTTACTCTGGCTCAAAACGACATAAGGACGTTGTCATGGACACGATTGAAGAGTCTGGTCACCGCCACTGTAAGATATCTTCAACTATTTGATATAAATATAAATTTGACAAATATCGTCAGGTAGCGATTTATCCGTCAAATTCAGTTAAACTTCGTCACATGTTTCAGTGAGTTATGGGACGGTTAGTAGAATGACCAGCGAAGAAGCACTTTTAAAATCAGGTTTTAGTAAACGAGATCTTCAAAAGCTTAAAAACAATATCGAGAATTACGGTGGTTCGTTTGATAGCGTAACTCATGATCTGGCCAATCGTTTTAAGGCAATGAAGTGGATAACTATTATTGCCTTTATCATACTGGCTTTAACTCTTTTACTTGCATCCAGGGATACAAGTCTGACACTTGCGCTCACGTTATTGATTGTACTACCTTTTATCTGGTATATAACGCCAGCAAAACTTGGCTACAAATCCTGGCGTTACCGTAAAATGCTGACTAATTCTGAGACGGGTCGCTGACGGATAACAGATCAAAAATAATCTTAGCTTTCACGCCGTAACCCGCTATTTTCATTGTAAGCTGCGGGCGGCTCAATGTGCTCACCTTTCGGTAATGGTCTGTGGGTAGATAACGAAACAGTCGCCAGGTACCAGGTCGCCGTAACAAGCCAAAAATGGTATACGCATTAGCGGCCAGTGAGATTGATTTGTAGACACCTAAACCATTCTCACGACTAAAGCCCATAAACTCAGCTGTAGACATCGCGGCATTCGCGACCAGCCCTTCACTGGTAGTGTTGTTCGTTGCGTAGCGAGCCACTTCTTTACTGATGCTGTTTGCCCCGTCAGTAACCAGAATCGCACCAGCAAGAACTCCGAGAGGGGTCATCGTGCCAATCAGTGTAAATCCTGCGGCTATTTCAGCACCGGCCAGGACAACACTAACTGCCGAGATAACATACCCAACAATTTTGTTATTCTCTCGGATGAACTCGACTTTCGCGTAAAGCTTCGCTGCCTTCGTTCGTAATAAACGAGCTTGTTCCAGGAGGTTATAGTTTTCTTCTCGAAGTATTTTAACGCAGTCCATGCATTCTTTATCTGATTTAGCCTGACGAGCTAGCGTAAACTGTTGTTCTATGAGGTCCCGAATTTCCTGAATGAACTTCATTCGAGTCAGACCATCGCTGAGATGAAAAGCCGACAGAGTGTTGGCTGTATTTACCAGTTTCCTGGCTTCCATATTCACCATCGTTTCCGCCCAGGCTTTATTTCTTCCACCTGATTGCATCATGTTAAGCAATGCTGCATCCATTGTAATTCCTCTCAATTGCTTTACCGGCGTCTGTTTAGACTGATAAACGGCTCCCTCTGACTGCCATGCGTGCCAACGCATGCACAATATAGTAGCAATGTGGTTACGGGGTCTGAAGCAGAAGTCGCTTTTTGCAGCTACACACCTCGGCCTACTAGACGGCTTTCACCGGGCATCACCGGAAGTATCAGGCCAGATTTTTGCTCAATGGCATCAATGAGAAGCCCGTTCTCGCTTGAGTGGCCGCTGTAGTAGGGAAAGGGCAACACCAGCGGAAAGCCAGCCGTTTTTGTCGGGAATTTCACCATCAATCAGGCCGGATGTGCAGCACGACTGGACGTTTTCGGAGGCCCTGGGCAATCCGGCATGTGTCCACTGTATAGTGTAGTGCGCCCCAAAAGTTAGACACCAGATCAAAAACTGAGGGCGCATGGCAAAATTTTCATTGGAATTCAAAAAGGAAGTGTCAGAGAAGTATCTGGAAGATGAGTTGAGTCTGAAATCTGTAGCCAGGATGTACGACATAAGCCCTTGCACGGTAAGAAAATGGGCTTATGCCTACCGGGAGCATGGGATCGGTGTGCTTACGGGTAAAAAGGGACGCTACTCTGCTGATTTCAAACTTATGGTAGTAAAAGAAGTTGTGGATGATGGCTTCTCTGTTCGTGAAACTGCGGTAAAACATGGGATACCAGCCTTTGGTACTGTATGTACCTGGCTTGAAAAATATAGAAAACATGGCGAGGATGCTTTCACCCGAAAAAATCAAAAGATCATCCCAGTGCCAGATAAAAGCATCACGCCAGTCCCACCACAGCCAGCATTAACCGATGTTGAGCGAGAGGAACTTGAACAACTCAGGGTCGAGAATGCCTACTTAAAAAAGCTGAAGGCCTTGGTTCAGCAGAAAACATGCTC
Source organism: Enterobacter sp. JBIWA003 (assembly GCF_019968825.1). Lineage (NCBI taxonomy): Bacteria > Pseudomonadati > Pseudomonadota > Gammaproteobacteria > Enterobacterales > Enterobacteriaceae > Enterobacter > Enterobacter sp. JBIWA003. The sequence goes on along the minus strand of NZ_CP074170.1, from coordinate 4,254,462 downwards.
AGCGCCCAGGAAAAAGTGAGCATTGTAAGTGAACTAAGGCAGGAATGGCCATTGTCCCGATTGTTAATCGTTGCTGGGCTGCCCCGGAGTACATTTTACTATCATGTAAAACGTCTTGCGGCTCCGGACCGATACCAGTCTGCCAGAGCGCTTGTGCTGAAAATTTATCACCAGCACAAAGGTCGCTATGGTTACAGACGCATCAGGCTGGCATGTCGTAACGAGGGGGTTTTACTTAATGGCAAAACCGTTAGAAAACTCATGAAGGAACTGGGTATTAGCAGCCTGATTCGCGTCAAAAAGTACCGTTCATATAAAGGAGAACAAGGACGAATTTGCGATAATCTCCTGAAACGCCAGTTTGACGCAGAACGCCCCAACGAGAAGTGGGTCACAGATGTCACTGAGTTTAAAGTGAATGGCAAAAAGCTGTATTTGTCGCCCATCATGGATCTTTATAATGGCGAAATCATTGCTTATAACCTCGCTAACCGCCCTCTACCTTCAATGGTGCAGACTATGCTCACGGATGCGCTGAAACAGTTGCCGAAAGACGAACACCCAATATTGCACAGCGATCAAGGCTGGCAATATCAGATGTCACGCTGGCAACGATGGTTAAAAGATAGTGGCATCGCCCAGAGTATGTCTCGTCGGGGAAATTGCCTTGATAATGCAGTGATAGAGAGTTTTTTTGGAACATTGAAATCAGAATGTTATTACCTCAATGAATATAAAAATGTGGATGACTTAAAGCGAGACATTATCGATTACATTGATTATTATAACCAATTGAGGATAAAGGAAAAACTTGGCGGTCTTAGTCCGGTACAATATCGATTGAGTCAGGCTGCATAAGTTGTCCAAGATCTGGGGCGCAGATCATATAGTAGGTGCCGTTTCGGTCTTTGGTAGGCTTTATCATAATGCCCATTTTGTACCACCGGGAAGCGGGGCCGGAGGAAAGATAAGAGGGGTAACTACTGATAAACCAACAAGTTGTTGACTCAGAAAGCAAAAACCCGCCACGAGGGCGGGTTCTTTAAATAGTGGTGCCCGGACTCGGAATCGATTTTTATATTTAACTTTTTGAATTATAAGGTTTATTTTTAATTCGCTTATTTTTGTACCCTCATTTGTACCCTCGGTCCGTTTGCATTGATTCTGGTGACTCGAATTTGGGTTCAGGTACGAGGTGGTAGGGTTGCAGGAAAATAGCTGGTAACTATTTCGTTCATCTTATCAATCAAATCAGAGCGTTTAAAGATGATATGCCCAGTGCCTTTCTGGAAGTAAAGTATCTCAACATACTCGTCTTCGTAAACGGAAACGTGCTGTTTGCGGATATGAGCATCCAGCCTGACGGAAAGATCGTTGCGATTCTCCGGAACAGGTTTACCATCCAGAAGATGCAGCATACGATCTAAATCCGCTAACTGCTCACGTCTGCGCCCATGACGAAAGTGAAATCCCCAACGATCATATTGTACCAGACCATCAACGATGATCTTCTTCCCGAACTTGCAGGGGCTGTTGCTCTTGTAATCCCAGCTTAGTCCTTTAAACACGTTAATGATTCCCCGCTGGAACACCTCCGCTTTACTCTGATGTGGCTGCTCAAAGGTACTGAGAATATTCTCTTCACTGACAGCGGGAATATCGTCCTTTTCTAGGCTGTTGTACCACTCGTCGCGTGCCTGTGCGTCCATGAGCGCCAGCATTCCCGACTTATTCATCAGGTCTTTCCAGATGCTGCGATCGATATTTTGGGTGATGGCTTTTATCGCTGTTTCTGGTTTATCCATCAACCAGCAGTCGTAACGGTATTGTCGTACTCCCCATTCATTCGATTTACCTCCGCCGACACTGCTTGTCAGGGCAGAGATATTGTCAAGCTGCTGTATCAACGTTTCAATCTCCGCCAGTGCGGCATTATGTCCGGTAACAATGCGCTCAATACTGGTGGAGCAAATCACGTCGGTATGGTCGGTTAGTACTTCGGGGTCGGTGAGAGTCAGTTGTGACATCATTTCTGTCCTCTATATAAAAGCAAAGCGCCAGTCGGTGAGGACTGGCGCTTATCTGCGTGTGATAAGTCTGGCTCGGGGCTAATCTGTTCTGGCCTGTTGCAGAAGCTGCAGATGGCGGAGATCGCGAACGTCCTGTAATGCCTGTTCAATCCAGGGCAACAGGGCTGCTGAGTCAATGTTGTCTTTGTCGTTATCGAAGATAATCTCGCTGCCACAATCAATATTGTCCTGCAGCCAGCCAGTCAGAATGTTGAGAGCGACCTCAGTGGTTAATTCTGGCATTAGAACTCCTTGTTGTGATTGATGTTGAGTTACCAGTCAAAGGTGGGAAAGCCTGGCAGCACTTCGCCTCAGGCATCAAAATGAACAATGCCAATGGCGTAACGACGCATAAGAGTTACCACCAGACGACGACAGGATTTAGACAAACCCAGGCGTTTTAGCCGCAACACCGGAAATGACCACGCCCCCTGGTGGAGCAGATAGCCCGACCCGGTGTACAGGATCCACTCGCTGTCGCCAAAGTCTCCGTTCTGGTGTGAAAGGGTAAACAGCAGAGTGTTATCGGCTACGGTGATATGCGCGGTACTGCACTGGATACCGTTAACGCGGGCTATGGTCGGAAGCGGATCTTCCACGACCAGCTTTCCGGGGGGATCAGCAATACGAAGCGAGTAACCGTTATCACAGACCACATCTATTAGACTGGCCAGTTCAATACCGTCGATATCAATGGCGATCCGGCCCATGTTGAGGGCCAGTACATTGATGCTATCGGCTTCTACTGTGAGGGACAGTTTCATTTCAGCCCTCCGGAAGAGCGTCCACTGATGGCGCAAGTCACCGCTTTATAACCGGTACGTTGCATCAGGCCGATGGCCTTTCTGGCCCGGAGTATATCAATAGCGCTGATGAACGGAGACTGATGCTGAATGGAGAAACCGGGGCGATCAATTCGTACCAGTTCAGATTTTTCAACGAGAAAATTGAGTGCATCTGCCAGTGAAAGCCCGGCGTCAATATGCTGCTGAATGACACCGTCGTTGCCAAACTGTGTGTCGTTAAGCGAAAGGCCGTAATGCCTTTCCAGCAGATACGTAAGAAGTCGCTGCCAGATTTCAACGGGCGTTGGGTGTGATGGTGCCTTCCGAGCCGGAATGGCGGATAAGGTTTGCATAATAAAATGCTCCTGAATAAAGTCGGGTTGAAAAGGGGATGGATTAGAGGGGGAAGTTAGCGGGGGATGCTGTTGCCTGACGTCGGATAAATCGCGATATAAAGGTAACCACAACTGCCCAGTGTATCTGCGTCGAGGGTCAGACCTTTTGCATACAACGTGACGCAATGCTGATTGCGGGGATTGAGTTCACCGGAAACCAGCATTAACTCAAGCTGCTTCATTAGTACCGGAAAGGCCTGGTCGAGATGACGTAAATCCGCGTCGCTGAATGTTCCTTCGATAGTGCTGCGGTCAGCCAGATAATGCAGGTGGTTGCCTTCCTGTACCAGTCGTGCGCCAAAGCATGGCGTGACGGTGGGTTTAAGTCCCCACCAGGGCTCAGAAATATCATGGTTTGCTACAGGTGTTGTGTTCGGCATTTAAGTAATCCTTAACAGTGCGTTAATTCAGGGTAACGCTGCGCAATACGACATACGGGCCATTGCGGTCCTGGCGACGCTCAGCGAATACGGCCAGCACGCCGGCGATGTCCTGTACCTCCCGACCGGCATAGTGGCAGATACTGCCGGACCACTGATACTTCCCGGTACAGAAGCGAAACAGCCGGGACTGCGGATGCTGACGGTATATCGTCATTGCCTGACGTTTACTGATGATTTTCATCGTTATATCTTCCTTACAACCAGCCACGTTAGGCAAAAGACACAATATCCATCCCGCCAACCACCAGGTGGTCCAGCAGGCGAATATCAACCAGCTCCAGTGCTTGTTTCAGGCGCATAGTAATTAACCTGTCGGCCTTACTGGGTTCAGCTTCCCCAGACGGGTGGTTATGGGCCAGCACGGCAGCGGCGGCATTATTTTTCAGTCCGGATTTAACGACCTCACGCGGATGGACGGTGATGCTGTTAATCGCCCCGAGGAACAGCGTGTCGTGGGCCAGCAGGCGATGCTGATTGTCGAGCCAGAGAACCGAGAGTGCTTCTCTTTCCAGTGCCGCGAGCTGCAGGCGCAGCCAGTCGCGGACAGCATGGCTGGAAGTAAATGACGTGCCGGGCTCACGTAGCTGACCCTCCAGCAGGGTTAAGGCTTCCCTGACCGCCTGCTGGTCGGTAGGGGCTAATTCACGGGCAAACAGCGGTAACTGTTGTTCCATAGCATCTGACCTCAGTCGATGATGTGCATGATGGCGCTGCATTCCGCGTGGTTAAACGCGTAGTCCCGCAGGCGATAGTAGTGCTCCGCCATGGCGTCGCATTCGGTGCGCATAGCGTGATGGCTGTAAGTCATCAGACAGACGGCAATTCCGGCGGCTTCGGCACTGAATTCGCCGCCGTTGCCGTTCATGGTGTTAAATAGCGACCACTTCTCATCGGTATCTCCATTTGTTTCCGGGGCCATAAATGCACCGCCGTTACTTAGTATGTAAAAATTCCAGATCCCCCCGCTGTAGTCTGTGCAGAAGCGGTCCATCCAGGCGAAGACAGTTGGCTCAATGATTATCCACTGCGGGATGCAGCCGAAGTGCTACGGCCAGAAGCTGCTCCGCTGCTCATCCTGTACGAGGGTGGCGGTCAGCGCTGGCGAAGAACTGGCAGGTTGTGGCGGTAACGGGAGGGTATCGTTAAAAGGTTAATAATGTCGTTCATGCTGGTTTTTCCTTGTTTATTTATCGGGTTGGGGATGCTGGTTAAGCCGGAGTGACGGGCAGGCCTGCGCATAGCCATCCTCATCACAGCGTGACGGCCAGTGCCCCTCCGGGAGGCTTAAGCTGCACAGGCTGCGTTCACCGGGGCGATAAAGAAGGTGAGAGCACCAGGCGCAGAGATCGTCGTCAGAGATGGAGCGGCTGCAGGGATTGTTCTCCGGAGCGGTCGGATAAAGGGTGGCCTGGCGGGCGTTATCAGGCCGCGGTGGCATCAGCTCAGCGCCTGCTGCAGTTCTTCTGCCATTACCCAGAGCGCCCGGTTGAGCTTCACATCGCCGTCGATACCTTTAACCGCGCGGGTATGGCTGCGTTTGCCTCTGGCAGTACGTCCTGGCAGACCCCCTTTCAGCAGGTTCTCCTGGCAACGATTGAAAACTGACCACAGGTCTTCCTGACGGTCTTCATAGCGTCGGGGCGTCAGTATCTGGGATGCCGTCACCGGCTGATGCTCTTCACCAAAGCGGTACGTCAGCGCGGCTCTGGCAAACGCCTGTTGTGCAGGGGGCGGGAGTAAAAGCGACTCCATAACGCCACGTTTTTCTTCCACCTTGTCAAATATCCCCAGGACTTCATAAGCGCCTTCAATGACTTTCTCCACCACGTTACCCCGGTGCGGAACTCTGATTTCGCCAAACGACTGTCCGCAGACGAGCGAATTCGTGCAGACGCTTCGGAATATTCCCGGAAGTAACTGAAAACTGGATTCGCCACCGTGCGAATTTAGGATGATGATTTCCGGCACCTGCTGACCGTTTATCTGACCGGCGCGACGCAGGCGGAGCATATGCTTTGTGTGCTCCCGACGGTCCGGATCCCGAACGCGTGACTGGCAGGCAAAGAACGGCTTGAATCCTTCGCGCTGCAGGTTCTCCAGCAGGGTGATGGTGGGAATAAACGTGTACTTTTCACTCCTGGAAGCATGTTTGTCCTCTCCGAAGACGCTGGGGACATGCTGCATCAGTTCTTCACGGGTTAATGGACGGTCACGGCGTATCTGGTTTATCCGCCCGAAGCGGCTTGCTAAGCGCATGGTGAGTACCTCTGTAGTTAATGAAATGGCATAAACAAAAAAAACCATGCTCCCCGGAGGGAACATGGCCTGTTGGTATGGCAGCTGTTTGGATTGTGGTGAATCAGTTCTTGGGTATACCGTGGCTGACCAGGTAACGGTTAAGCCATCCCCCGGCGTTGGCTTCAAAATTCCACGCCCGCCAGATCAACAGGTTTTCACTGTCGCGAATAACCAGCCGGAAATGTGTCCCCTGGTCGTCTTCGATAGCAACATTGCGGTAAACCGCCACCACAGCCTCCGCCTGTTCACGGGTGAACGGACCGGGAGGTAACGGTGAGTCGTAAATGTTTTGCATGGTGAGTTCCTTAGCAGGCACAAAAACAAACGCCCTGCTCATTCGAGCGGGGCGTTTGCGGGTTTAATGAGAGTATCAGGAGCAGTACGTGAATCAGTGATTTTCGAGAGCGAGGGTTTTCGCCTTACCACTGATATAGCGGATATTCAGCGTTGTGACGCCCGCCTTGATGGAGGGTTTCAGGTCTGCAATTTCATCGCATCCCATCCCGGTGATTTCCCGGATTTCTGGATTTTCACGGGTTTTGCTGACGACATACCAGTTCCCGGCAGGGCAGGCAATACCGCCGTCCTGCTTCAGCAGGGTGAGGAACGGTGAATCAATAAGCTGAGTATATAATCCGGCCTCGTCAGCACCGTTAATCAGCGTATCTTTCTCTTTACCGCCGCAGTTACGGCAAAAGAGCCTGTCGTCCTGTGAACGCAGAATCTGGGCTGTATAAGCCGGTGCTTCATTATCCAGCGAGAAGGTATTACGTTCTCCGTTCTTCCAGATAACGCTGAGCAGCGTGACGCCATTTTTTTCTGTTACCGATACACTTCTGGCGCTGCTCAGGTTTGAGCGGTCATTATCGAACTGAATGCTGCTGATGGCAGGCGTTGCCGCGAGTTTATCAATGTAGAAAAAATCAGGCGTCTGATTCGCCGCCGCTCCCGGGGCACTGTCAGACATCAGAATGGCATAGCGGCTCGTATCCTGGATTTTGCTGTAGCTGGCGGTCTTTACTTTATATCCCTGGGGGTAATCCGCCAGAAAATAACTGTCCTTTTTCTCCGGCCCGCAAAGGTGGCAGACCATATGCCCTTCGCTGTCGGTTGTCAGACGGGGAAGATTGTCAGCCGGAGCGGCGGCAGCCGGTTGGGTAAACATCAGGTACAGGGACGCTATCACCAGTCCGGTGACGCGGATGATTTTTTGTCTGTTAATCATAAAGTTGTCCGTAAATGTTTATAAAGAATAGCGTTGTCTGGCGGAAAGAGAACCTTCTCATTCCGCCATGCATTCAGCAGCAGCCTGACCGGTGTAAGCAATAAAATCAGGCGAGGTAAAAATTTGGGGGGGATTCCCCCAGTCCTGACCGTAACGCTGAACGAGTTTCTCCCGGGCACAGTCACACAGGGCGGTATCACCCTGTGCGGTGCATTCGCGCATAAAGGCACGTTTTCCCCTGGGCTCATCACAGGCGGTTAACAGCAGGAGGAAGGCAAGAAAAAGCCCTTTGTGTTTCATCATCACGATTTACGCATAAACAAACCGAGGATGAGCAGGAACACGATGATGATTATCCAGATGAGCCCGCCGATAATGCTGCCGAGTGAAGGGAACCAGACTGCGGGCCATACCAGCCCCTGTCCGATGGCATAAGCCAGGCCACGCCATGCCTGAGTCCCCCATACAACCTGATAAATGGCCGTGATAAGAGTCAGCACACAATAAATACTGATAATAAAGCGTTTCATTCATGACTCCATTTGAACAATAAAAAGCGCTGGTGGCGGGAGAGGAAACGGCTGTTGATAAGGGGGCTGATTTAGTCACTGACGGTGAAGGTGCCCTGGTCGGTGAATATCCGGGCCTCCAGGAAATTACACGAGATACCGGTCTGCCAGAGTGGATTTCCGAAACGCCAGGTCAGACTCTCGGCAAACTGCATTTTGCGGGGGGTAAACGTACCTTTATTGGGCCACCATCCTTCCGGGGTGGTCTTCCCGTTATACGTTGTCTTTCCCTGCTTCAGTTGCGGGCATCGCCCCCGGTTAACATCAATTTTGTCTATCTGAATGTTGTCTGTTCTGGCGGTCACGGTGACGTAAACGCAGTCATGGCATTCGTAGCCACTTTTCTCGATATTAACTTTTATAGCGTCCTCATCAGCCGCCTGAGCGGGCATCGCGGCCAGTACAGCAAGGGTGGCGAACGCGATAAGAACAGTTTTCATGACACTTTCTCCGTATGTGACAAATCCTGCGATATATCACATTGATTTTTAATGGATAAATAACATAACCCTATGATTCCCGGTTGATTATGTAATCACGGGATTCATCAGGTACAGCGATGAATTTCGATCGGCTCGATCGACAAAATCGATCGTCATTGAGCACAAAAACTTATCGATACACGTCTTCAGGTTTATCGAAAATGAAGAGGTTAACCGAAGAAAAATCCCCAGAGGGAGCCTGCTGTACGGGCGACGGTGTGGGTCACCGCATGCAGTGCTGTGCGGGCCACCTGCGGCAGCGGTGCGAGATCAATGATGTTATCAATCACCTCTACCACGGCATCGCCAAAGCTGCTGCTGGCGGTATTGATAACGGTATCAGTGCGATACCGGTTCTGCAGATGAGGCACAAGTGGACTGCGGGCTTGCTTTGGGAGGCGGGTAATCATGGCCTCCACCAGGCGCGACAGCCGGTAACGCCCCCGGACAGAGACTGGCAGAATATCTATTTCTGCTATCTGCAACTGACGTGCCACAGCCTGCTGTTTCTGCGCAATATGCTCCGCCTGTAACGCCGAGGGTTGAGCCGACAACCATCGCCACTGCTCGGCGGGTTCGGTTTTGTCCACCTGGTTGAGTATCCACAGCACTGGCGGTATCGGTCCTCTGAACTGTGCGAACACGTCCTGATAAAATTGCTCTTCCACCGCAAATGCGCGGTCATCGGCCTTGAGTACCCATAGCACCAGATCCATCTCCGACAGCATCCGCTGGTACAGCTCACGGTATTCGCCATCGCGGGTAACACTCTCACCCACACCGGGTAAATCCACGAGCGTCAGGTAATGCTGACCGAAGCGTAGCCTGACACGCTGTGGCTGACGGGTGCAGGCTTCCACCGCATTGACGGCGCAGATTTCGCTGCGGAACAACGCATTGCACAGCGAGGATTTACCGACGCCGGTTTTCCCCATAATGCCAATCACCGGCTCATAGGTGACCAGCCGGTTAAGCTCCTGCAGCAGATGCTGGCGCAGTGCATGTGGGTAACGTCGCAGATGGCGGCGGATAAGGGCGTAGCCCGAGGGATGTTTCATATCGGCCTCTGAATGAAAAAAGACCATCCGGAGGGGATGGCCTGTTAGATAAAAACGGGAGGGAATTCAGTAATGTGATATATAACTGAGAAAAATTAAAATATCAGGATTTATTATACTGCTCGTAAAAACGCTCAATCAATTCATTGACCACATCTTTCCTTGAGGGGAGTCTGAAAATTTTCTGAAGTTCCTTAAGTTTTGGGATGTTTTCATCCCTGATGTCAAAGTGCAGGTCAGAATATCCATCTTTATTTTTCCTGCTTCGCCATGAGGATAACCCACTAGACATTTTTCTCATGAGATTTTCTGTTACAAGATGGCCATTCCTTGCAGCACCATGTAAATAGTCAAAAAATGCCATTATAATATCTTTATATTCAAAGCCTGAAGCCTCACAGAATTCAAGAATGAATGCAGCTTTTCTTTCTGACATTGAGGGGGTTATATCACCCATTCCTTTATCCTTGAGGTAGGTATAACAATATGTTATATCGCTCGGTTCTTTTTTAGCGAGCCAGGGATACGCTTTGTTTGATTTTATCCCCATCCACTTGTCTTCATAATTCCTCATTTCATTCAAAACATCCCTATGCTCCCATGAATACATTTCCTTATCAAGCCATGCAACCGCTGAATAATATGCAGACTTTGAGTGCGTGTTTAATTTGTTATTGTTGATAATGCTATCAATTAAACTGTAGGGAGTATCGCGAATGAGTACATTAAACAAAAACCAGAAGCATGCCCTACGCTCCCCCTTTAACCAGCTGATTTCTTCTTCAGGCATGGCTTTTTCTCGATAGCTATTGATCATTTCGTCAATAGTGTAATCAATATCCCTCCCCCGTAACTCAGATTTATAAAGTGCATTTTGTATGAGGGCTTTGATCTGGTTAATGTCAGCATAATCCATCCCAGAGATATAACGACGAGTCTTATCGTTGCACTGTAAAAAATGGACGTAATACATCAACTCCCGTTCACTGCTCTTCAGGAGTGCTTCAAGTTTAGTCGCTCCGGGAACGGCAACCCGCTTACCATTATCATTAAATGCCATTATATTTGCCTCTCAAAGTGGTGGTCATGGCGTGATTTTGTCGTGATATTACCACAAAAGCTCCCATTTTAGCCCATGATTTAGACGTTTTTTATCCGTGTATTAGCCGTCTGTTTTCCGAAAGATTTTACTGTTTACAGGGTCCTAAACCGCTTTTGGGCGGCCCTTGCTGCTCTGTTGAGCACAATTGTCAACAGGTACCCTCGCCTGGGTTTATGGTGAAATTCCCAATAAACCGGTCTTCTGCAACTGGTTGTGCTTACAGTTAAAGAACAACACAGTGAAGTGAAAATGTTAAAATGAAGGATAAAACGCTTACATCAGTCTGGCGAAGATATTATTCTCACCATGTTCCATTGCGTGTATGTTCATTCCTGAGTGCTTTCATTTTTTACATTCCCCTGTAATTATACGAAGCTTTACCCTTACAGGTTCCGGCACTGGCGTAGCCGTTGTGCCAATATAACTGACCAGAGGTGGAACACCCATCACTCTGCTATCAGAGTGGCGAAAATAAGCTACCCTGAGATACAGATGAGTGAAGGCAGTGAACGACATCCTCGCATAACGCCTGTACGGCAACTTACGTGAATGCACGGTGAAGTTAATCAGGTAAAACCGGATTAACAGTGTTCCCCCAGACGATGTGTATCTGCAGAAATACATCACGACAGCAGACGAGTAACTGGATACTGACTAAACCTCAAAATAAATTCATTTAGGTTATTAGTGTTATTTTATAAAGAAGCGTACTGATACTCCCCATCGGCAACCACATCAACGGGACATCCATCCGCAGAGTTTAGCCGTATACACTCAGTGTGATTAATCTCATCTCCAGTCTGAACCTTATGCACTCATGCTAAACACAGGTCCCGAATAATACCGTGAGGATGACATGAACAAATATCCCCTCACGCTGATAATACGCTGCTGACGGTCCCAGTAACTTTGTTCAGCATGAGCCTGCTCATCCATCCGGTTAAATCCACGCAGTAAAAAATAACACGCTGCTGTAATCCCATGACCACTATTCATCACGGGATAACATCATGCTTCACAATACCAACAGAAATCACCAACCCGATAGTTCTCTACAGAACGTGTTATTCCACCATCAGAGCCAGCTCTTCAACTGCTACTCGAAACTGTTAATGCTGCGGGTGGATTTTGCCTATCGCCAGAATAGTGATTCATTTAACGCCGCTGACTTAAATCAACTGGTCGCCGATATGACCTGGCTGACGGAACAGAGTTCGGCATCATCAGGGCTGGTGGGGTATGCCTGGGTACTGGAATACACAGCAGATCACCGTTACCACGTCCATGCTGCATTTTATCTCAATGGTCAGCGTCACAGGAAGGTCTGGTGCTTCTGGGAAGCCATTCAGTCGCTGTGGGAGGACATCACGGATGGAGAAGGCTATGCGCACCGCTGTGAGCCAAAGGGACATTACCGTGTAAGAGGCGAACGCGTGGTGAGTTTTTCCGACAGCAGAGGGCGGGAGGGTATGGCTTTTATCCTGAGCTACCTCGGTAAGCAGTCCCAGCGTACAAAGCGGCGGATTTACAGAGTCAGCGCTGTCCCGGCCCCGGCAGTCAGCGGCAGGCGGCGTAAGTACAGCTAACCCGCCGATAAAAAAATACGCCATTACCTCATCGTTTGAAGAAGTCTGCACCATTCGCATCCCTGACTTCTTCTCCCTTATCACCAACGGAGAAAAAACGATGACCACAGATTACAGCGTTCTTAAAGACCAACTGGTAACGATGGCGTTTATCACCCAGCTTACTGGCTTAACCGACAAATGGTTTTATAAGCTCATACAGGACGGTGAGTTCCCGAAGCCCATTAAGCTGGGCAGAAGCTCCCGCTGGCTTGAAAGCGAAGTGGAAGCCTGGCTACAGCAACGCATCGCGCAGTCCCGTCAGTAATCTATCGAACGCAATCACATCTCACACCTGATTTAGAGCCACCGGTCGTATGACCTGCACTGATGCCCTCTCCGGGACGGAACACTGCTGCCTGTCGTATGGCAAAGGACCCATTAATATGACGATTGACGCCAAATCTTTTATCGCGCTTGACGGCATTCAGCGCCTCACGGGCGCGGTCACTGCACAGCTTCACCCTTACGACCGCTACACCTGCCACCTCTGCGGCAGCGCTCTGGTATTCCACCCTGGATGGGGTACTAACCGCCCGTGGTTTGAACACACATGGGAAAACCTGACCGAGAACGGTCGTCACCATTGCCCGTACGTACACCCTGAGCCGATAGAAGCGCGGCGCATACGCATGCTGCGCCGTTACGTCCCAGATGTCCTACCGATAGTGAGGAAGGCCGACTGGCACTGTTCGGAGTGCCAAAGTGATTACCACGGCGAACGGTACTGCCTGAATTGCCGTACCGGTGAGCACAGTACCGAAGTTATCCGCAGCGAGGTGGCATGATATGCGTACCACAGCGAGCCGCGTTTCTCCACGCGGAATGGTTTTCGTGCACCAGTGTATCTGCACTGGAGTACGGTCATGATGCAGTTCAAACCAGTTGAACACGCCATCACTGACGACGGAGAATGGGTAACCGTTCAGGACGTCCCATACAGCTACGTCGGGCGCCTGCTGTGTGATTCCTGCCATACTGAGGTGATTATTCAGGAGGTTGCTCCGGGTAAGGAGATATTTGTTCATGCACGCCGCAACCGTATAGAGAGGCTTAAAAATCAGGGCTGCCAGTACGCGATAAGACCACCACGGCGAGCTACACCGGTAAGGCCTGCTGGCAGACGAGAGCGGAATACGGCTTTCCAGGGGCCGCTGCACACACGAACCCGAAACTGGCGATGTACCCGATGTGAATATACTTACTTTGGCAGCAAGAAATGCTCACGCTGTAACGACTGGATCTATACGGTGGCGCGATAAAGGTGGTGCCGGGGCTTGAGAATACAGGCGCCCGCAACACTGGATGCCTAATCACGTGTTCTGGTCGAGTTACCCGACGATAACCATAGGTGGGCAGATCGCCGATAACGGTATGGATACGGGCCAGCGCGTCAGTATCATCAGGTTTGCGCTTGCACCGACGATCCTGCCAGTCCTTCGACCGACGGGCCATGGCATGCAGTTGCGAACGTGAGACCCGGAGGCAACGACTGACAAGGCTTATTCGCCATCCTCCGGCAACAAGGGCACGTGCGCTATCCACTTTTTTGTCGGCCATATTCAACGGCTTCTCTTAGCAGCTCGTTTTCCATGGTTTTCTTGCCCAACAGGCGCTGCAGCTCTTTAATTTGCTTCATCGCAGATGCCAGCTCCGACGCGGGCACAACCTGTTCTCCTGCGGCAACGGCTTTGAGGCTGCCTTCCTGATAGTGCTTACGCCACAGGAACAGCTGACAGGCAGCAACGCCATGCTGACGGGCGACCAGCGACACGGTCATTCCGGGCTCAAAACTCTGCTGAACAATGGCGATTTTCCTGAACACTTCGCCGTCTGCGCTTCTCTGGACCTAAAGCATCAATCATCCGGACTCCAACGACTAGTCTAAAAACTAGTATTAAGACTATCACTAACTTAAGTGATTCCCACTGTCTGGAGATTCATGGGGCCAGTCTATGGCGCGATGCCGGAGTCTTCGAGCGCTTCTGGCAGAACGGTTTGCTTGCCTGCGGGCATCTGGACAGCATTGACTGGTCCTGGCTGTCAATGGACGGCTGTATGACCAAATCGCCGCTGTCAGGAACAAAAAACATGCCGCAACCCCACTGAGAGAGGGAAACAAGGCGTAAAGCGCGGGCTTCTGACGGACGCCAGCGGGTTTCCTCTGTCTCTGGTTGTCGCAGCAGCGAACACGCACGACATGAACCTGGTTGCGGATACGCTCGATGCGCTTCAGGCGGGTCGTCCGGGGCAAAAACTCAGACTCTGCCTGGACAAAGGTTACGATGCTGGCTGGCTGAAAACATATCTACAGGGCCGCCGCTACGAACCGCATATCCAGTCCCGTAAAGAAGAGTCATATGCCAGTAAAAACAAGGACTTCAAAGCCCATTGCTGGGTTGTCGAAAGAACTTATAGCTGGATGAATCGTTTTCGCCGTGTCCTGACCCGATGGGAAAAGAAGACAGAAAATTACGAGGCCATGTTGCATTTTGCCTGTGGTCTTATCGTCTGGAATAAAGTCCTATTGAGAGAGGCTTTAAGCGTAAGTGAGCTGAAACACGTGGTGGGAGTCACGGTAGCGAAATTTGCCATGGCCTTTAAGTTTTGACCATGGCTGTAAACCTGAGCGGACTGACAACGGGGACAATGAACGTTAACGCTGGCCATGAGAGAACCTTAAAAGCCCACATTATAAATCAGATTAAACCAATTAGAGGCATCACCACTTTTAATTTGTATTTTTATATGCATGCATTTATGTATTTGTGTATTTATATGCTTGGTGGTGTTGATTATCATCAAAGCTAAATAATATTTAGGAATGAGTTCGTTATGAAAAAAACGCACCTAGTAATTATCTCTGTTATTTCTTCACTCCTGATTGGATGTAATTCGGTCGGAAAGACCCGGCCTTCTTCAGTTTCTCTTGTTTCATCTCAGGGCCAGAAAAGCAGCATCAGCGCAAAATCAGATGGTCGCCAGTGTGTTGATAACTTCGACCTCCTGAAGCAACTTAATATGTCTGCGTATTCCGGATATAAAGCCCAGTTTGACAGCGTTAACCGACAGTACGCGTACTATAAAGCTAATGAAGAATTAATGGAAAAGGACCCTAAAGAAGTTATGGTCATCACTCTGAATGATAAGCTGAATATGATTTGTGACAGGGTTAAAAGTCAGACGTTTGTTGAAATACGAAACCGCATGTTACAGGTTTCTAAGATTTAATTATTGATATATTCGGGGGGCTGTTTGTGTTTGCTGACATCAGGGTTTTTGAAAAAACGCGGCTGTTTGTTTTATTTTACTGGGTCATAAGTAGTTTTCTTTTCCCTCTTGCCCCGCTTGCATTTGCTTCCCAGCCTGATGGGATGGAAAGGCTCGGGGAGATGAGTCATCTGATGGAGGCTGGTCACGGGAAGACGGAGGCATTGCTCTCTGAACCTTACGGAAAGGCATCGTCACTCCCGGCGCCTGAGGTGTCTGTTGTTAAGCCATCCTCAGAGCCTTTGCGGGGTGCAGCGTTTCCCGGCAAAAACAACAACCACAGCAACCCTGATATTTCAGTTCATTCAGCCGGAACGGACTCTTCAGAGCCTGCGAGTCCACCATTAATGCCGGGCAGTATACATAATGAAACTTCCCCCCAAAAAACCGAACCCCCTCAGGCCCTGCTGAGCGGGGTTCAGTCCGTCTGGGGAGTTATGGGGGCGGATGACCGCGCCGGGGCTGCGCGCTCAGCAGCGCTTGGACGTATCAACGGAATGGCCAATGGGGTGATGAATAATGCCATACGTGACTGGCTTGGGCAAAAAGGCAATGCACGTGTTCAGATAGATACGGAAAAACGCGGGAGCGCTGATTTACTGGTTCCTCTGGTGGATGCTCAGGAGCATCTTATTTATGGTCAGGCCGGCGTGCGGCGTGACAGAGACAGAACAATCTGGAATGGCGGTCTGGGCGTGCGGTATTACCCGGCAGAGGAATTCATGCTGGGAGTTAACAGTTTTTATGATTATGACCAGACGGGCAATAATGCCCGTTATGGTGTAGGGCTCGAGGCCAGAACTGACTATATCAGTCTTTCAGCGAACCGTTATTTCCGAATTACTGACTGGCATCAGTCGGTGCTTGATTCCATGCGTGATTATGATGAGCGCCCTGCTAACGGTTATGACCTGAGGGCCAGGTACTGGCTGCCGGCATATCCGCAGGTTGGTGGGGAATTTACCTACGAAAAATATTTCGGAAAAGGAATAGCTTCCGGAACAGGCTCTGCCTCTCCTGATTCCCTCCGGGATGCTCCGCAGACCTTTACGACTGCCGTAAATTATACGCCTTTCCCGTTAATGACAGTCACTGCCGGTCACCGTTCAGGTGACTCATCTGACCTGTTTGCCAGGATTGATTTTAACTGGCGGTTTGGATTGTCGCTTTCTGAGCAGTTAAGTGCTGACAATGTCAGCATTATGCGTAGTCTTAAGGGCGGCCGTTATGACCTTGTTGACCGTAACTATAATATTGTCATGCAGTACCGCAAGCAGGAGCTTGTTTCATTGTCATTACCTCCGTCATTTGAGGGGGAGGCGCTGACGAGTATTCCGGTTACCGCAAAGGCGAAGGCAAAGTACGGAGTTTCCCGCGTTGAGTGGGAGGCCGGCGCCTTTATTGCAGCCGGAGGGCAGATTGTCACAGGGGCAAATCCTCTTGAGGTCAGCTTGGTGTTGCCTGCCTGGAATTCGCCTGAAACGGGAAAAGAAAATACCTACACTCTTACTGCAGTAATGACCGACAGGGAAGGCAACAAAGCGGAAGCCCGGACGGTTATAACCGTGAAGGCGTCTTCCGTTCAGGCCACTCTCAGCGTTGTGTCAGATAATGCGCTTGCAGACGGGCGGTCTGCCAATCAGGTGGTGGTTAAGGTGACGGACGCCAGCGGGAAGCCAGTGTCCGGAATGGCGCTGAAGGTGATTATATCCCCTTCGACAGGAAAGAATGAATGTACCATCAATGGCTCGTCTGACTGCGGAGGGTTTGCGGCAACAACGGATGCTTCAGGCCAGGTTGCTCTCAATATAACTCACTTAAGGGCGGGCCAGTACGCGCTCAGTACAACGCTCATCAACGGCAACAGTTTTGTAACCGGTGTGACTTTTGTACCGGTGAATGCCTCCGTTACCGGTATGACCCTGCTGGCAACTTCTCCTGTAACAGCCGGGCAGAGCAGCATGCTGACGTTAAAGGTTGTCAACCGCGATTCAGCTCCTGTAACAGGCCTGCAATCCTCTGATATCGTGCTGAGTAACACCCTGACGGGACAGGATTACAGTGGAATTGTCTGGACAGACAACGGAGACGGAAGTTATTCCGCGAGCGTTGTGATGACGTCTGCCGGCATAAACACTCTTAAAGCGAATATACCAGCCAGTAACATCGCGGCAGATGCCAGCGTGAGCGTGACGGCGGGCGCGCCGGATGCGGCCCGTTCATCGCTGGCCGCGGCGCCGGCGACCATAGCGGCTGACGGGGTGGCGGCGAGCACGCTGACCCTGACGCTGCGCGACGCGCTGAACAACCCGGTGAGCGGGCAGGCGGTTGCCTTTGCCTCGACCCTCGGGGGGGTGACCTTCAGCACGGTGACGGACAACGGAGACGGCAGCTACACGGCGACCCTGACCGGAACGACGGCGGGCGCTGCGGCGGTGAGCGCCACGCTGGGCGGTGCGGCCTTCGGGGTGGCCCCGGCCGGTGTCACCCTGACGGCGGGTGCGCCGGATGCGGCCCGTTCATCGCTGGCCGCGGCGCCGGCGACCATAGCGGCTGACGGGGTGGCGGCGAGCACGCTGACCCTGACGCTGCGCGACGCGCTGAACAACCCGGTGAGCGGGCAGGCGGTTGCCTTTGCCTCGACCCTCGGGGGGGTGACCTTCAGCACGGTGACGGACAACGGAGACGGCAGCTACACGGCGACCCTGACCGGAACGACGGCGGGCGCTGCGGCGGTGAGCGCCACGCTGGGCGGTGCGGCCTTCGGGGTGGCCCCGGCCGGTGTCACCCTGACGGCGGGCGCGCCGGATGCGGCCCGTTCATCGCTGGCCGCGGCGCCGGCGACCATAGCGGCTGACGGGGTGGCGGCGAGCACGCTGACCCTGACGCTGCGCGACGCGCTGAACAACCCGGTGAGCGGGCAGGCGGTTGCCTTTGCCTCGACCCTCGGGGGGGTGACCTTCAGCACGGTGACGGACAACGGAGACGGCAGCTACACGGCGACCCTGACCGGAACGACGGCGGGCGCTGCGGCGGTGAGCGCCACGCTGGGCGGTGCGGCCTTCGGGGTGGCCCCGGCCGGTGTCACCCTGACGGCGGGCGCGCCGGATGCGGCCCGTTCATCGCTGGCCGCGGCGCCGGCGACCATAGCGGCTGACGGGGTGGCGGCGAGCACGCTGACCCTGACGCTGCGCGACGCGCTGAACAACCCGGTGAGCGGGCAGGCGGTTGCCTTTGCCTCGACCCTCGGGGGGGTGACCTTCAGCACGGTGACGGACAACGGAGACGGCAGCTACACGGCGACCCTGACCGGAACGACGGCGGGCGCTGCGGCGGTGAGCGCCACGCTGGGCGGTGCGGCCTTCGGGGTGGCCCCGGCCGGTGTCACCCTGACGGCGGGCGCGCCGGATGCGGCCCGTTCATCGCTGGCCGCGGCGCCGGCGACCATAGCGGCTGACGGGGTGGCGGCGAGCACGCTGACCCTGACGCTGCGCGACGCGCTGAACAACCCGGTGAGCGGGCAGGCGGTTGCCTTTGCCTCGACCCTCGGGGGGGTGACCTTCAGCACGGTGACGGACAACGGAGACGGCAGCTACACGGCGACCCTGACCGGAACGACGGCGGGCGCTGCGGCGGTGAGCGCCACGCTGGGCGGTGCGGCCTTCGGGGTGGCCCCGGCCGGTGTCACCCTGACGGCGGGCGCGCCGGATGCGGCCCGTTCATCGCTGGCCGCGGCGCCGGCGACCATAGCGGCTGACGGGGTGGCGGCGAGCACGCTGACCCTGACGCTGCGCGACGCGCTGAACAACCCGGTGAGCGGGCAGGCGGTTGCCTTTGCCTCGACCCTCGGGGGGGTGACCTTCAGCACGGTGACGGACAACGGAGACGGCAGCTACACGGCGACCCTGACCGGAACGACGGCGGGCGCTGCGGCGGTGAGCGCCACGCTGGGCGGTGCGGCCTTCGGGGTGGCCCCGGCCGGTGTCACCCTGACGGCGGGCGCGCCGGATGCGGCCCGTTCATCGCTGGCCGCGGCGCCGGCGACCATAGCGGCTGACGGGGTGGCGGCGAGCACGCTGACCCTGACGCTGCGCGACGCGCTGAACAACCCGGTGAGCGGGCAGGCGGTTGCCTTTGCCTCGACCCTCGGGGGGGTGACCTTCAGCACGGTGACGGACAACGGAGACGGCAGCTACACGGCGACCCTGACCGGAACGACGGCGGGCGCTGCGGCGGTGAGCGCCACGCTGGGCGGTGCGGCCTTCGGGGTGGCCCCGGCCGGTGTCACCCTGACGGCGGGCGCGCCGGATGCGGCCCGTTCATCGCTGGCCGCGGCGCCGGCGACCATAGCGGCTGACGGGGTGGCGGCGAGCACGCTGACCCTGACGCTGCGCGACGCGCTGAACAACCCGGTGAGCGGGCAGGCGGTTGCCTTTGCCTCGACCCTCGGGGGGGTGACCTTCAGCACGGTGACGGACAACGGAGACGGCAGCTACACGGCGACCCTGACCGGAACGACGGCGGGCGCTGCGGCGGTGAGCGCCACGCTGGGCGGTGCGGCCTTCGGGGTGGCCCCGGCCGGTGTCACCCTGACGGCGGGCGCGCCGGATGCGGCCCGTTCATCGCTGGCCGCGGCGCCGGCGACCATAGCGGCTGACGGGGTGGCGGCGAGCACGCTGACCCTGACGCTGCGCGACGCGCTGAACAACCCGGTGAGCGGGCAGGCGGTTGCCTTTGCCTCGACCCTCGGGGGGGTGACCTTCAGCACGGTGACGGACAACGGAGACGGCAGCTACACGGCGACCCTGACCGGAACGACGGCGGGCGCTGCGGCGGTGAGCGCCACGCTGGGCGGTGCGGCCTTCGGGGTGGCCCCGGCCGGTGTCACCCTGACGGCGGGCGCGCCGGATGCGGCCCGTTCATCGCTGGCCGCGGCGCCGGCGACCATAGTGGCTGACGGGGTGGCGGCGAGCACGCTGACCCTGACGCTGCGCGACGCGCTGAACAACCCGGTGAGCGGGCAGGCGGTTGCCTTTGCCTCGACCCTCGGGGGGGTGACCTTCAGCACGGTGACGGACAACGGAGACGGCAGCTACACGGCGACCCTGACCGGAACGACGGCGGGCGCTGCGGCGGTGAGCGCCACGCTGGGCGGTGCGGCCTTCGGGGTGGCCCCGGCCGGTGTCACCCTGACTGGAGAGATAACAGGTGTCACCGCAGGTGGATTTACCTTTGCTACTACGGCAGGTTTCCCGACAACTGGTTTTAATAATGCCTCATTTACCATTAATACAGTGGGGGCTGCAGCAGGATATAACTGGACAAGTAGTGATACGTCGTGGGTTTCGGTATCTTCTACTGGTAGAGTGACGTTTACTGCAGAGGGTACCACATCGCCTGTAACCATTACGGCAACACCAATTGCCGGGGGGGATGCATTGACTTATACATTTACAGTTAATAAATGGTTTATTAATAATGGTGCAACTCGGTTAACGGGAAATAATGCCAGAGATTGGTGCATTGGTAGGGCTCTAAATTTGCCTGTTCTCAGTGATATGACGGTTAACAACAGTAATATTGCTACAGGAGTCCGTGGTATAGGTGCTCTTTGGAATGAGTGGGGGGCTTTAGCGGTGTATCCGGGTTCAGGCTTTACTAATGGATCGTATTGGTCTGCACAAGCTTTAAATGTTTCCACTTGGTATGAGGCAAGCATGGGATCAGGTATAGTGTATACTGGTTCTATAGTTGCGGTAGATTATGTTATGTGTAGTAAATATTTATAATATTTACCTGCATATTTTGGGCCTGCACCCGAAAAATTGGACTTCCAACAAAGTAAGGTGCAGTTCGGTTCATAGTTGATGAACAGATTCCAATTGTTGATTGAAATTTGATGTCAATCCGTGTTCGAATGAAGTTAAACAAGTCTCAGCATCGGCAGAATGAGTATATACCTGCGTAAAGCCTTTTCCAGTAGTGGTACCAAACGTTTAACCCAACTGTGCAGCGTGGAATGGTCAATGACATGCAATGCTCATCCATAATATCTTCGAGAACATTCAGACTCAGTGAGTCATTTAGATACTAGCGTATGCTTTGAGTAATAATATCTACTGGATTGTACAGGCGTTTGAAGGTATTTCGATTAAAATATATTAACAGGCAACATAAAAAACAGTTTGTTACTTGATGAAGGATTAACCGATAGAGCATTTAGTCGAGTATCCACTATTCGTAGATAGGATATAAAGACTGAAAGGACGTGAAAGAAATACATGCTCCCCTGAATGGGCTTACTGCCAAATTTGTATGATGTATCCATAGTTACTAATTTCTAATTATTCCTTTTGGAGTTTGTATGTTTAAGTTTTTTACAATGTTTTTTTTCATGCAAATGAGTATATCTGCTCTGGCTCAAGATAAATTTCAGGATTTTTTTGAAACAAGCTTTGATTGTACTAAAGCGCATTCTAAAAATGAAGTATTGATTTGTTCAGATAAACGACTAGCTGAGCTGGATTATAATTTATCTGAAACATTCTGGTTGGCAAAAAAAGCTGCAAAAGATAAAATAGTGTTTTTAAAATATAGTCAAGAAAGCTGGCGTGCAAGAGAAAAAAGTTGTAATGATAAAGAATGTCTATTAAGATGGTATTATTCTAGGAAAAAAGAGCTTGAAAATACTATTCAAACCGGGAGTGTATTTTTACAAGTCAATGCTGATAAATAATCTGTGGAGTGCCGCCATTTTTTCAACGTAATGTGGGGAATAAAATATGCAGAGTTGGAAATCCGTTAATCCAGCGACTAACGGATGAACGTCCATTATGAACTGCTTGCTGCATCAGGCGTAGTTCGACATGGGGTATCGGTGCTGATCGGCATCGCTCAGTCCAGTTGCTGATTTTGGTTGGTTTGCCGATTGATCAGAATGCATAATCCGAGCTTAGTTTCTTTTAAATTATGTACTATTCTGCGCAGTTGTTTAAGTTAACTACCGATAAATTATACCTTACTCCTGTTATAGATAATAGAATAATATTATGCATTGTTGTTTTGAATATGCACGGTATCAGGTTGCCCTTTTATTTAATTAATAGATTGCCTCAAAGAGAAAATTAAGGGCGTTAGTCTCTGCAAGTGCATGTTGTTATTTATGGTAAGTCAGGATAGGACGGCATGTATAATACCACGGTAAAGCAAGTTAGCAATCACATAATCTAAATTTTTATTATCTTAAGGGTTGGAAATATATAAAGGCAGGAAAAGCCTGCAATAAAGGCTAGCGCTGGCTATGCGTACATGAAACTATCCCGTTTATAGTAATCAATGTATAATTTTTATTATCTCTAAGTATGGCATTTCCGCACTAAAGAAAAAAGCCCACCAGCGTGGGCCAAAACCTCAAGGGAATAGCAAAAAGTAACACCACAAAACCATCTTATAAATTATAATGGCTTCTCAGAATTGTTGATTTGTTTATTTACACATCTATTTAATTAATTTTGGTGAACAAGAACTGTGACTAAGTTGTCATGATAATATCGTAGTTTCGTGGGCTTGTGCTAATTTATAGATTCCTGTAAGGTAATATAGTCCATATTGAACGATCGGTGAAGTCCATCAGGGGGCGACTTCAGATGAAGTCTCCTCCGCCATGCAGTGTTACGGCAAATACAACTTCTTTACCACTGCGTCTGCACGCCGTTTCACTTCTTTGTTTAATTGCTCCAGCGTGTCGGTCGAGAGGATTTTCACCCGGTGCGCTTTCAGGAACCCGAGGTATTCCAAAACGTCCCGCTCAGCTTCGTCGATCATCACCGTGACCGCCGGTTTGATTTTTTCCATCTGACCGGAAACTTCGAGCCAAGTTGCATGTGCACTTTTCACATGCGTATTTTCACGAACGGACATCACCCACTAACGGCGTTTTACAAGGGAGTTGTCGCCTGATGTATTAAAATTACGTTATGCCGCCTCTTTATCCTGGTTAAGGTAAGCCTCCGAAATATGGTCGCAGTTGCATAGTAGTTTACTCCAGCGTTCTGGATGGTGTTGTAGGCTAACCTGTAAACAGATTTTCTGGCAACCAGTATTTTCTTATCCAGGCTCCGATGCAGCTCATCTGGCGTGACGTATTTTATCTCCCTGTGTTTATGTTCAACGTTGTACCAGTTTGCGAAATGGCTGATCCATGCCCGTGCATCCACTATTGTGTGAAAGCCGTTCTCTGGTACCAGGAGCAATATTTTAGTGTGCGGAACAAAGATTCTGAATACGGATTGTCATTGTTGATCCGAGGACGAGAGTAAGAACTCAGTACGCCGAGAGCATATATTTTTGCCAACAACATATAGCTGCGCATTGGGCTTTCGTTATCGGAATGAAGTACCAGATTACTGGGTGAACGTTTTTTATTCCATACCGCTCGTTGTAGCAGTTCTGCTGCAGGCTGCCCGGTCTCACTGGTGAATACTTCTGCGGCGATAACATTACGGCTATAAATATCCATGATCATATATAGGTATAAATGCTGGCCTTTTACCCAGGACAGTAAACAACTGATGTCCCAACTTCAGATCTAGTTTAGTGCCACAGCCTTAAGCACATCAGGCCGCTTGTACTGACATTCGCGGTCAACTGACAGGCTGATTGTAATACACGATAAAATGTTGATTCGGAGTCAATATAAACACCTTTATCTGCCTGCATCGGTACGATCACATTTGGAGGCAAAGATGCAAACTCTGGAGAGTTGTGTAGTTCCATGATCTGCTGCCTTTCTGCTTTTGATAATTTATTTCTGGGGGCCCGATCTTTCTTATCGGGCCTGCTGTCTGCACTGATCACTTCACCATCAATCCAGCGTTGAAGCGTTCGGATCGAAAACCCTATACACTGGCAGGCCTGGATTTTACGGGCCCTGTGAGCGACAGCGTCACGGACAAGAGAAATAATCTTCTGCCGCTCCGGAAGTGGGGTTAGCCTTCATCGCTGTTGTCCCAGAGGGCATTGAACTTTTCCTGCAGCATCCGGAGCGCAGCAGCTTCTGCCAGAGCTTTATCTTTGCGGGTCAGCTCTTTTCCCAGTTCACGTAATCGGCTTCTGATATCACGCAACTCTTTATCTGCACGACGATTTTCCGTAAGCTTCATTTTATAAGCTTTAATCGAAATAATCTGCCACTCTCTAACCTGCTCAACGAAAAGTCCCTGACGGGGACAATAATCAGTAAGTTCCATTTCATACAATGACGCTGTTTAAAGAACAACCGAAAAGCGACGCTCTGGGGTGCATCCATCACCATCCACAGAGGAAATGCTTTCATATTTTTGCAATAAGCCTTGTGCCACCAGTTCAAGTCTCAATTTTGCAACGACGGAAGAACTCAGAGCCAGTTTTTGTGCAATGTGTCTGACAGACCAGCTATAGAGGAGTAAAAGCCACATCACTCCCTTTTCTTTCACATCAATCGGTACAGCATGTGCAGGCATAGTCATTTTCCTTCAAAAAGTAAGCGACAACCATGCTGACACAGGGGGGTACTCACCGATCTCCTTCATGGTAATACGCACGCCTCCAGTGCGCACTATTTAAGGTTCAGCAGGAAGGAAAGCCAGAACGCTTTGGCTTCTGACTCACCGATGCCCATTCCGATAATTTCCCGTCTTCCGTCCGGGTTAACCGCGCAGGCGATTATGACCACGACGCTTACCATCCGATCATTGTTACATACATTCACATAAGCCGCGAAAAGCTACATTTAGGGCCATTCTCATTCCAGCGGACGGTGCTGAAACACCAGTACGCACTCATGGATAACGCGGCAGATGGACGACACCTGGTTGCGGGGGATACCGGTTATTCTCATCGAATGGACCTTGCGTCAACCTTGCGGATTTAAATTAGCTGTCCACTTTTAAATCTTAATTTGTATTTATTTGCATATCCATATCCCCTTCTGTAAGCTAATCTTGCACTGTGTGGTAAATTAATGCTGAGCGGTGGGGCGAACTACAGGTATATTTGTGATTCGTAATTGTGGTAAATAATCGCCGTGAAGCAGTTGTTGCCACTCGCGCCAGTATCTTACTTATATGTACATTGTGTTTTCAGATGCAATGATGTGAAATCCTATATTGCCCATGAGCATCATATTTGTCTGATGGCCCCGCCTAGGGGCTTTTTTTGTCCTAGTATTTGCTTGGTTTTTATTTGCGCCGGAAGTAACACGTTACCTGCCCCCCAATAATAGATACAACTGTCAGTTAGTAATGTCGGTTTGTTTACCTTCACATTTTCCATTTCGCACCGTGCTGCAAACTCTGATGGCGCCTGATAATTCAGTGCCGAATGTGGCGGACACTCGTTATAATCCTGCCGCCAGTCGTTAATGATTTTCCTGACGTGAACGATATAGCGGAATCAGTGCTCATTCAGACATTCATCGTGAAATCGTCCGTTAAAACTCTCAATAAATCCGTTCTGCGTTGGTTTACCCGGCTGGATTAACCGTAACTCAAAACCATTTTCAGAGGCCCATTGATCCAGTGCGCGGCGAGTGCACTCCGGTCCCTGGTCCGTTCTTATCGTCGCCGGATAGCCCCGAAATAGTATAATGCTGTCCAGAATACGCGTGACCTTAGCGCCTGAAATCCCGAATGCGGTAATAATTGTCAGACACCCCTTCGTGAAGTCGTCCACACAGGTCAGGCACTTGATCCTGCTACCGGTGGCCAGCGCGTCCATGACGAAATCCATCGACCAGGTCAGGTTGGGCGCCGCCTGGCGGAGCAGCGGCAGACGTTCCGTTGCCAGTACTTTACGAAGTCGTCTGCGTTTTACACCCAGCCCGCAGAGATGATAAAGGCGGTACACGCGCTGAAGGCCTTCACGGCGCAGTAACTGCCAGATACGGCGATAGCCAAAACGCCTGCGCTCCAGTGCCAGCTCAGTGATGCACCATGATAAATTCGCATCAGCCGCGGACGCTGAGCCTAGTAGCGGCAGGTTGACAGAGACAAACCTGTAAGTCTGCAGGCACGACGTTGCGACAGACCGGTCGCATCACACATCAACTCCACGGCTTCTCGATTCTGGTCTGTCGTCAGTACTTTCGTCCCAGAGCCACCTGAATTGCCTCCTTACCCAGCATTGCTTCGGCAAGCAGCTTCTTGAGTCTGGCGTTCTCTTCCTCAAGCGATTTCAGGCGCTTAACCTCGGGCACCTCCATAACGCCATACTTCTTACGCCAGGTGTACAAAGTGGCGTCGGAAATGGCGTGCTTGCGGCAGAGCTCACGGGCAGAAACCCCGGCTTAAGCCTCGCGGAGAATACTGATGATCTGTTCGTCGGAAAACGCTTCTTCATGGGGATGTCCTCATGTTGCTTATGAAGACATTACTAATATCGCGGTGTGTTAATCAACGGGGAGCAGGCCAGAATATCTGCGCCCAAAAATCAAGATAAGTCCCGAAAAATGAGAATAATGGAGCAAAAAAAGATTTTGAGCAAATACTTCAGACTTTTAAAGTAATATATTTTTAATGCGGGCGATGATCAATGTGCGTTCCACTTTTCGCACCTTCCCTTACAGGAGCACAGCCCTGAAATCAAAGCGTTTTACAGAACATATAGAGTTGTTGTTTATTTTTTAAATTTAATTTTGAAAGTATATTCCGCCTGTGACAACTCAGTGTTGTTTTTGTTATATTTAAACTTTGTGCGATTTTATTATCAGTATAATTCATCTTAAAATAAGTACAAATCCTATGTTCTTTTGGTGATAATGTAGAGAGTCGATTGTTAGTCTGGCTATATTCATCAATAAGCAGTTCCCTACATAACTCATCAACTGATTTCGACATTTCAATAATTTTAAATTTCGACGTGCTAATATCACCCTTTAAAATCTTAGAGGTGATATTTTCACAAAAAATAAAGTGCCTAAAAAAAACGTTGGCAAAGAACTTTCATCATGGAGACATTGGTGATAGTTTTGGAAGTTAGTTCTGGTTATTTTAATGAAATCTTTATTGAAAACTTTATGTAAACACTCAATCAAACCCAAAACAAAATACTGATTTTCAGTAATGATAATGATATTAATCAAAATAAATACCCCACGCCAATATAAGAGAATGAACAGCATTACCACCTACACTACTGCTTTAATATGATAAATCAATCCTGAATGAAAATTTGATTGAGACACACTATGCCTATTCCAGACACTGTGCCCTACTTTCATCAACCCAATGAAAAACATGCTGCTCAGTAATTACCTGTGAAGAAATAAAAATATCGCGGCATATAAAAAACAACAATTTTCTCATGGGCTTACTTTAAATGATTGAATCTATTGTAAATTCAATTTCCTGAGATTCTTTTAGGGGAGGCTCCCGTTGTTGGTCTACTCAGTTTTGCCGCTACGCACTGAACCTTAAAAACCATTTAAGATTTCGCTACCGTAATTACCAATACATTTTTTAACTCACTTACGTTTTGATGCCCCTAAGCCGGGAGTTAAATAAATACACTTGCAATTTTCATTAATATCGTCCTCAAGGCTTCAAAACTCGCACCAAACCAAATAACGCATTGACGCGCAGAACATGCTGATATGCCGCTTATTTGCAAACTCGTCGATAAATAGATACTCGTTGGCAGCATCATCAAACACTACTGGCTCTGCAGGACTGCAACCTAAAAAGATACAGTGCACCGCTCTTTAACACTCTGCTAAATGAAACCAAGCGGTAGATAATGGCGAACAAAAAGTTCTATGTCTTATACTCAGTTGAGAATCACACAAAAGCATTCTAAATGATTATTAGAAATCCTATGCTGCCAATTAGGATTATCTCCTTATTTTGTTAAGGCAGAATAGCATCCTTTAAAACCGAAAATAACTTTACAACCCCACCATGTCTAATCTCGCCAATATATCGTTTTCTTTTTGTATTCATATGTTTTTTAAAACAAAAGAAAGCCGCAGCAAACAGCAGAACGCTTAATATGCAACTCAAAAAATCATACATAACGTTAGGGTCCATGCCATTTATATGTTGTTAGGTATATTATAATTAAGTTATGTGTATATGTAGTGTAAAATTATACAAATATAAAAACAAAAAAGAATGGATATTATAGGTGAATAACAACCCAATGGCAGAAAACATAAACGGCCTGTATAAGGCGGAGGTGATACATAAAAAAGATGGAAAACCAAGCAGGAAGTGGAGCTGGCTATGCTGACAGGGAGGGACTGGTACAACAATCGCTGGCTGAGAACACCTGCTGTATCGCCGCCTTCAGGCCGCTGTGCGAGTTGGAGATAACCAGCTTCACGCCCTCCAGTCCATGCTCTTTAAGGTTGAGCAGGAAAGCCAGCCAGAACACTTTGGCTTCTGTCTCACCGATGCCCATTCCGATAATATCCCGACGTCCGTCTAGGTTAACCGCGCAGGCGATTATTGACGCGACGCTAACCACCCGCCCGTTCTTGCGCACCTACACTTAGGTTGCATCCAGCCACAGGTAGGGCCGCTCCTCTTCCAGCGGCCACTGCAGAAAGGCCTGCATAAGTTCATCGATACTGCGGAAGATGGATGACACCTGGCTTCTGGAGATATCGGTCATCCCCATCGACTGGACCAGCGCGTCAACCTTACGGGTCGAGACGCCGTTATCCACACTTCCCAGATAACCGCGTTGAGCGCGTTCTCCTACAGCCTTCAAGCTTCGAGGAAGGATGAGAAGTAGGTGCCTTCACGCAACTTCGGGATTCGCAGGTCGAGCATACCGAGACGGGTTTTCTAATGGGGATCACGGTAGCCGTTGCGGTAGTTCTCTCGTTCATCGCTGCGCTCATGCAGCTCTGCGTTTATAAGCTGTGTGACCTCGGCCTCCATTATACGGTTGAGCATAAATTTAGTGAGTTCACGGAGAAATTCCTCGCCGCTGTGTTGCATCATGGTCTTGCTGAATGTCATGTTGTTGTCACCATCGGTTGACTCCTTTTAAAGATAATGTCTTTGCAACCATTATCCTACCGGATAAGCCGATGGCTCTTACCATACTTCCAAATTTACACCATGCCCTAAGACGGGCAACGACGCCTCGTGAGGGGCTGAGTCGGTCGTTGTAGATGACGTGCCTATTCAGGCGAAGATGAACCATGGTTCCGGAGGAACGTGAACGCGTTATTTCCTAACCTTCACAGGGTGATCAATACAGCGGAGCCGAAACCGGCAGGCACGCCCCATGTTGGTATCGATTAATGGGCATGGCATCGGGGTTACCGTTACGGCACGTTAATAGTCAATCTTGATACTCACCGTCCCCTCGTCCTGCATCCCGGCCGCGATCTGCCTGGTTCAGGAAATATCCGGAAACACAGGTGGTCTCTCGCGATCGCGGCGGTATCTATGCTATAGCAGCACGTGAAGTTGCTCTTCAGGCTAGGCAGGTGGCCGATCGCTGGCACTTGTTGGAAAATATTGGTGATGCACTCGAACTGATGATGTACAGACATATGCCTCTGATACATCTTGTTGCCGGTGAGTTATCACCAAAGAATCACTTGAACTAGAACGGGTACAGCCAGCTCCATATATCCGTCGCCCGGAGCGACTTACACAGCAGACTCGTAATAAACGTCACCAACGCTTGGTGGAGGTAACCCTCCGTCGCTGGTTGCCCATCGCTGGGATAGTATGGCGCAGGGCGGCTCCGACGCTGTGTATCCGTGATCCACATAAAGATGAAAAGATGGCCGCCATCCATAAAGCGCTGGACGAATGCAGCACAGAGCACCCGGTCTTTTATGAGGATGAAGTGGATAACCAACTCAATCCCAAAATCGGAGCGGACTGGCAGCTGCGCGGGCATCAAAAATGTGTGGTCACACCGGGGCAGAATGGAAAATATTATCTGGCCGGGGCGTTACACAGCGGCACAGGAAAAGTCAGTTACGTGGGAGGCTGCAGCAAAAGTTCGGTACTGTTTATCCGCCTGCTGAAACACCTTAAAGCCACGTATCACCGGGCAAAACCATCACGCTTATCGTGGATAACTACATCATTCATAAAAGCCGTGAAACGCAGCGCTGGCTGAAGGAAAAACCGAAGTTCAGAGTGATTTTCCAGCCGGTTTACTCGCCGTGGGTGAACCACGTTGAGCGACTCTGGCAGGCCCTGCACGATACGATAACCCGGAACCATCAGTGCCGGACAATGTGGCAGTTGTTGAGAAAGGTTCACCATTTAATGGAAACCGTCAGCCCGTTCCCCGGAGGAAAACATGGGCAGGAAAAGTGGAGCGGTATTAGATGCAGCTATTTAGTAAGTGATCCGCTTAAGTTCTTAACTCTTCGATTTCACGAAGTAATTTCTAAATTTCAGCCCGTTTATCATCA
This sequence comes from Enterobacter sp. JBIWA003, assembly GCF_019968825.1. Taxonomy (NCBI): domain Bacteria; kingdom Pseudomonadati; phylum Pseudomonadota; class Gammaproteobacteria; order Enterobacterales; family Enterobacteriaceae; genus Enterobacter; species Enterobacter sp. JBIWA003. The sequence goes on along the minus strand of NZ_CP074170.1, from coordinate 4,223,717 downwards.
CTCCGGCCACGTGAATTCTGGTTACGTAACTTACGTACCCATACCGGCAGCGTTTTGTCACTTATACACAGCGATGATGCGGCTTTCCCGAGCGAATAACCCTGCTCAATCACCAGCTCGACCGCTTCCTTCTTAAACACGTCTGCATATTTGGTTTTCTGGTTCATTAAATACCTCCATTATGGATGTAAGTTTAGTGTCCGGTTTATTCAACAACATCATACAGCTTCTGTACGGTGTTTCATGGTGCTACATCGCGTGGGAGCCGTGAAGGTTGCCCTGAAAAGACGATGCTGCCCATTCATGTTATGTGTATAAAGGTGTTTATAAATATGTACAAATATGTATTTGAGGTCTTGTTGAGATATGTAAGTGAATGTAAAATTGAAATTGAAATTGAAATTGAAATTGAAATTGAAATTGAAATTGAACAAGATAATAATCTTGTGCGGTAGCTATATTAAAGCAGTTTCAGTACGAAGTATTTAATTAAAATTTTGAATAGATATCAATATGATTATGTAATAAGATTACACTAGAAGATGAATTAATTACAAAGGCAGTCTAGCGCACGAAAAGTGCAAAAGAATAGCATATAAATTGTGTATTTGATAGTTTTGGGTGCTAGCAAAGATTAAACTTATAAGTAAAATAGCATAGAATGCTGGGTTAATACTTGGTGAGTGAGGTTTCTGAATTTATGGCTGAAACCTTTGTGTTTGGTTTAATGTTATTAAAAATACTGAGGAACAATTGAAAAACGATGATATCGTTTGGCTCAATCATAAAGTTTTTGATTTATGACTCTAATTGGTTGAATTTCATTTATAATTCGAGTTGAACAAATCAATTAAGAGTTAGTGTTAATGTTTTCCTCCGGTTGCTCCTTTGCTAAGGTGCATTTCAATACCCAGAAGCCAAAATTCGTGATAGTGACTTGTACCGTATGTTAATGCCCACTAACTTATATTCCGCCTTAAAATCTGGCTTTAAGCGAAGTAGAGAAACCACCAGGATAGTTTCAAATGGGCTTGGAGTTCGATATGCCTACAGATCATTAAAGTCGACATCAACACTGTTATCCAACCTTTATAGACTCTCACCACAATTTTTAATAGTAAAAACCAATAATACTTAAATATTGATGTGCATTATTCAAGATGAAGTTAATGGATTAGGGGGGGGCAGTAATTTACTTCGAATTATGAATGTTTTTTATATTGAGTTTTTGAATGGTCACAGCAACAGGGTATTGTATGAAAATAGGAACTTCCGAGTTTGTATACAACCTTACTTTTCGTCTTGAACCTATTGTCAGTAGAGAAAATTATATTTATGGGTATGAGTTGCTGACTGAGATTTATAGTGAGTATGAAGGGGGGATAATTAACCCTGGTGTTTTTTTTAATACACTCAGTTTGGAAATGTGTGCAAAAGTACTTAATGTGCAAATAGGGAAGGTCAATATACTTAAAAAAAATATAAACAAACCTATTTCTTTGAATCTGAATGAGAGACTGTTGATATTGTTAGTGGAAGACCATGAGTTACTTTCTTCTATTCATATGTTACGTAATATCCTTCGGGTTGAAATAAGTGAGGAAATAGATCTTAAAAAAAATTTGAAGTTTTTGATGAAATTACGAAGGTTTGCTCCACTATGGTTAGATGATTTTGGGGGAGGCGATATAACGATTCAAAAAAAATACTTAAAATTATTTGAAGTTGTAAAAATAGACAGGGTTTTCTTAAAGAATATACTGGAGTTTAAATATGGAGTAAAATTAATTGATGAGATTATATGCAATCTCCATATGGAAAATATTGATGTTATATGTGAGGGGGTTGAAAACATTACCGAACTGAAAGCTTATTATAAACATGACTTTGAAGCGTATCAGGGCTGGTTTTGGAAGTCTAGAGTAATATGAGGGGCGGGTTGACTGTGTTAATATTCACTATTTGCCTTCTATTGTGTCTTTATATTTATTCTTTTATGTTTAAAATGTGCGTTTCACCTGAATCAATAATTACGGACATGAGATATTATAAAGTAGTAGATGATATTGATTGTGAATTGTCTTGGGTTAAATATCTTTTGAGAAAGTTAAGGTATTCTATACTTTTGCTACGTTAATTAGTAGAGTATAGTGGTGAGGGATGTACATTTCTAGGTATGAATAGATTGTATTTCCATAGAGTTCGATAGAAGGTTTTGATTTTATGGAGAATATATTTTTATCAAAACAAGTTTTTGCCAAGCTCAGACTGATACGGACGCTTCATGTGGCCGCAAACGTTACGACGCCTGGAAAATCTATCTTAAATACCATTCATTCGTTCAACAGATTTTTAGATAGTACAATCAGATCTACATGGAAATTTCCCTTGCCAGCCAAGCCTTACTTTCAGCGGACTTTATTTAGTGATGCAGTTTACCCCACAGGGCATAGACCTGGGTTGCGTAAAGGTTAAGTTCATGGGCGCAATAACTCCGAATTTTTCCACAAGTCTTAATGCTTCGTTACTTTATTCAGGAAGGTATTTGCCACGAAGTTTATTGCTGATTGTGGTTGGTCTCATTATGAGTCAATAATGGTTGATAGTTTACTCACTAAGTAAGTATTCCTGAATCGCATAATTTTCTGTAAAATAGTCTGATGCAACCTAGTATCTCCATAGCCAGATAATTTCTTGCCTTTTGTCGTATCATGTGGCGATAATTTTTCAGGAGAATAATTCTACATTCATAAACATTGCGATTGCGGTATGCTTCACGCTCTAATTGTGAACGAATATATGATGCCATTTTCTCATTTTATTTTCGAGGGATAATAGCTTTATCCCTATGCTTATAAGAACCTATCCCAGAAGAGATTGTCAGATGTCGTAACTGATAATTTCTGAAGGCGAAAATATGACGGGCGGCAAATGGCAGATCAGCGATGAGCTCGGGAAAATAATGGCACCGCTTATCCCTGAGCACAAAACCTGCCATCCACTCGGTACGCACCGTAAACGCGTTGATAACCGTGCTGCCATGGACGCCATATTCTTCGTTCTCAGGACCGGTTGCCAGTGGAACGCCCTGAACGCCACCGGGATATGTTCATCGAGTTCTGCACGCCGGCGCTTTAAGTGATGGCGCGATGCCGGAGTCTTCGAGCGCTTCTGGCAGAACGGTTTGCTTGCCTGCGGGCATCTGGACAGCATTGACTGGTCCTGGCTGTCAATGGACGGCTGTATGACCAAATCGCCGCTGTCAGGAACAAAAAACATGCCGCAACCCCACTGAGAGAGGGAAACAAGGCGTAAAGCGCGGGCTTCTGACGGACGCCAGCGGGTTTCCTCTGTCTCTGGTTGTCGCAGCAGCGAACACGCACGACATGAACCTGGTTGCGGATACGCTCGATGCGCTTCAGGCGGGTCGTCCGGGGCAAAAACTCAGACTCTGCCTGGACAAAGGTTACGATGCTGGCTGGCTGAAAACATATCTACAGGGCCGCCGCTACGAACCGCATATCCAGTCCCGTAAAGAAGAGTCATATGCCAGTAAAAACAAGGACTTCAAAGCCCATCGCTGGGTTGTCGAAAGAACTTATAGCTGGATGAATCGTTTTCGCGGTGTCCTGACCCGATGGGAAAAGAAGACAGAAAATTACGAGGCCATGTTGCATTTTGCCTGTGGTCTTATCGTCTGGAATAAAGTCCTATTGAGAGAGGCTCTAAGTATCTTCCGTAACATATACCCGGAGTAAGCTTTATCCGGCAGAAATGCATTAGTACATCGCTTCATATTGCTGTTCTGATACTGCATATCAATACCGTCCAGAAGTCGTTGTGCTCACTCCGTGTCCACTATTCGCGGTTATGGCATGCAAGGAAAATGAACCGTAACTTTAACCACAGGAAATCTCACATACACATAGAATGATAGGAAGATATGCCTATTGATAATTATAACCCGTAAATTTAATTTACTTTTGTAAGTTTCTTAATGTAATTATTAGTTTAAGCATGGAGTTATATGGAAATTAAAACAGAGGAAAGAGCAGTACGCGATGAAGGCTCAATTTTGGATTTACCATCATCAGCCATATCAATGTTATTTGATGGGTATAGTGATTTGTTTAAAATGAGACATGCTAAAGGGAGGAGTTACTTTCTGATAAAAGATGTTGTATTCATTCATTCAGGTAGTGTTTCTATCGCCAGAACTGACGGTTTGATTATTTTAAAATACAAATCTCCATTTGTTATTGGTTTGGCTGAGCTTTTTTCAAATGAAGAATATACTATATATTTTAATGTGGATAGCATATATTCCCTCATTCCTAACAGCAGTTTTATAAAAGTGGCTGACCGACTTGGGTTATGGAAGCATATCTGTGAAATACTTTCTTACTCAAATCAGCTTTTAACTTTTAGAGAAAATTCAGTTAACAGGAGAACAAAGTACGAAATTGTTAAAGCTCAACTTGAGATCCTATGGGGATTACCACCTAATGAAAGGGAGGGAATATCATTGTTTGATTTTGTACTTTCACAAGTTAATATTTCAAGGAGCTCTTTGAGTAAGATTATTGCTGCGCTTAATGAAGGCGGATATATTAAAACAAAAAGGGGTAAGCTCATTCATTTGTCTAAGCTTCCTGAAAGATATTAAAGAGGTATATATGTTCGATGACATTAAGTTAAAGATAAAATCGTGCGATGATTTATTAAAGCTTGAGCGATTGCATGACTATATTATAAAGGTTGTACCAGCAACTGAAAGAAATTGTTACATTAATCTTTTGCACGACAGAGAAGAAGAACTTCTTATTGATGCAGATAAGAACCTCTATTACATAAAATAACCTATAACATATCCGCTTATATCTATATGAATATAATATGTTCGTGTATTTTTCTTCGTTCTGCACTAATTGATTTAGGTTTGGTAGAAAATAAAAGTACTTTACATGTTTGCATCATGGATTTTTCTGATGTAAATGGTATTTACAAAGAGGTAAATAGGAAGCAGAGTAAATTAGATATAATACTATATTTATCGAAACGACTTTATAAATATAAGCGTTTCTTTTGTATGATATTTCCAAATGTCATTGTGGTTAAAAACATATATAATCTACACAATGCAATATCTGTTAAATCATGTGCATTAAATAATCGTGGGATATTGCTCAATCTTACAAAAATGAATATAATGTATGTCTTGTATCTTTCAGGAGTAAAACAATCATTCTTTCGAGGGAAAAGTGTTAAAGATATTTCTAATTTTAGAACGTCTCTTCTTTCTAAGTTAGGGTTAGGGAATTTTCATCAGTTGATTATAATATTGCCAACATTAAATCATTTCATTTTAAATAAAAGGTGAGTTGTGATGGTTTCTTGCATAGTTGTGTGTTGTTGAACTTAATTAACGTATTGTATATCACCTGGTGTTTTCTTATACGCGTTTTGATGACTTGTCGTGTTTCTCAACTGATTTTTTGAAGCAGATTGCTAAATATGTTCGCGGGGTGTAGGTTATTATGCGTGATGTTTGTGTGGGTGATTCCTATAATTAGTTTAATGTCTTATATAATGATCGCTTTGAGGTTTACTCATCGTCAGCCTTAATGTCTTTGTCCCCGTTGTAAAACCTCTGTGATTTATCGACATTGGCAGAACCCAAAAAGAAACGACTGTTTTCGCTGCCGTAACTGTCATCGCGTATTTTAACTCATTTACTCCTACAAAGCTCAAAGGCCGGGGGAAAGAGCAGTACACTGAAATAACCTTCAACGGTTCTGGGGATCGCGATACCGCTAAGATACTGAAAGTCGACATCACCACCGTAATCTGCAATGCCCATACTGATCTCGCACTTATCTGCTAACCCTATGAGAAATTGAGATTTTTTAGTGGAAAATCCCTACCGCACAGGTTTGGGACGCGTACGACATGGAAAATAGTTGCATTCTGGCCTGCATATTTTGCTTATGAAATTATGTAACCTTTCGTTAACTATTGGCCTTGGGTAATCTTTTAAGGGGGGCATCATAACCAGCGATGACTCGAGGTGTTATACCAGAGAAGTACCGAAGTATAAGCATCTAGTCGGAGAAATTACAGCGCAGCGTATTCAGCAAAACAGCATGATGCTGCAAACCAGAACAATCGACTGCTCCTAAAAATCAATAGTTTTTCCGCTCTATTAAGTTAAATGAATAAGTCATCGGAGCATACATAGGAAAATACATTTTCTACTAATTGAGTAAGCGCACCATCTACGACGTCTTGTGAAAACTGTCCTGTCTGGCAACAATCGCGTCCATCTATATTGATCTGCGCCCCAGATCTTGGACAACTTATGCAGCCTGACTCAATCGATATTGTACCGGACTAAGACCGCCAAGTTTTTCCTTTATCCTCAATTGGTTATAATAATCAATGTAATCGATAATGTCTCGCTTTAAGTCATCCACATTTTTATATTCATTGAGGTAATAACATTCTGATTTCAATGTTCCAAAAAAACTCTCTATCACTGCATTATCAAGGCAATTTCCCCGACGAGACATACTCTGGGCGATGCCACTATCTTTTAACCATCGTTGCCAGCGTGACATCTGATATTGCCAGCCTTGATCGCTGTGCAATATTGGGTGTTCGTCTTTCGGCAACTGTTTCAGCGCATCCGTGAGCATAGTCTGCACCATTGAAGGTAGAGGGCGGTTAGCGAGGTTATAAGCAATGATTTCGCCATTATAAAGATCCATGATGGGCGACAAATACAGCTTTTTGCCATTCACTTTAAACTCAGTGACATCTGTGACCCACTTCTCGTTGGGGCGTTCTGCGTCAAACTGGCGTTTCAGGAGATTATCGCAAATTCGTCCTTGTTCTCCTTTATATGAACGGTACTTTTTGACGCGAATCAGGCTGCTAATACCCAGTTCCTTCATGAGTTTTCTAACGGTTTTGCCATTAAGTAAAACCCCCTCGTTACGACATGCCAGCCTGATGCGTCTGTAACCATAGCGACCTTTGTGCTGGTGATAAATTTTCAGCACAAGCGCTCTGGCAGACTGGTATCGGTCCGGAGCCGCAAGACGTTTTACATGATAGTAAAATGTACTCCGGGGCAGCCCAGCAACGATTAACAATCGGGACAATGGCCATTCCTGCCTTAGTTCACTTACAATGCTCACTTTTTCCTGGGCGCTGAGCATGTTTTCTGCTGAACCAAGGCCTTCAGCTTTTTTAAGTAGGCATTCTCGACCCTGAGTTGTTCAAGTTCCTCTCGCTCAACATCGGTTAATGCTGGCTGTGGTGGGACTGGCGTGATGCTTTTATCTGGCACTGGGATGATCTTTTGATTTTTTCGGGTGAAAGCATCCTCGCCATGTTTTCTATATTTTTCAAGCCAGGTACATACAGTACCAAAGGCTGGTATCCCATGTTTTACCGCAGTTTCACGAACAGAGAAGCCATCATCCACAACTTCTTTTACTACCATAAGTTTGAAATCAGCAGAGTAGCGTCCCTTTTTACCCGTAAGCACACCGATCCCATGCTCCCGGTAGGCATAAGCCCATTTTCTTACCGTGCAAGGGCTTATGTCGTACATCCTGGCTACAGATTTCAGACTCAACTCATCTTCCAGATACTTCTCTGACACTTCCTTTTTGAATTCCAATGAAAATTTTGCCATGCGCCCTCAGTTTTTGATCTGGTGTCTAACTTTTGGGGCGCACTACAATATTGATGGACACGAACGATGAATTCCCGGAAAACAAAAGATATTCCCTGCTTCCGTTCTTATCTACCCGATGCTCTGCGATTAAGATTTGAAGACAAGTTAAGCATCAGGATCATCGCCCAGCGTCTTGGCCTCAGTCACTCGACAATACATACGCTTTTTCAGACATTTATTGCATCCGGTTTCGCATGGCCGTTTCCTGACTCAATTTCATTCTCTCAGCTTGATGCCATCCTTTATGCCAACCGAAAAATGAATCCACTCGTCCTGAAATTAACGAAGGAAAATGGCGCAAAGACAGGCGTGCCAGTTACAGCCGTGAATTTAAAGTCAGCCTGGTGAAGCAGGCATTACGACCAGGTGCTGTCGTTGCCCGGATCGCCAGAGAGCACGATATAAATGATAACCTGCTGTTTAAATGGAAAAACCAGTACGAGGACGGCTTACTGAGCGATGATGACATACAGGAATGCCAGCCTGTGCCGGTGGCGCTGACTGATACGCCAGAGCCGATCAGGGCAGTGACGAATCCCTTCTGGCGAAACAAACCTGATGATTCTCCTGGAGATGAGCCCGGAAACGCGCCACGGTGCGAGCTGCATCTTAAATCAGGCGTTGTAAAGTTGTTTGACCCGGTGACCCCGGAGCTTCTTCGGGCGCTAATCCGCGAAATGAAAGGTGGTGTCCGATGATAACGTTGCCGACTGGCACCAGAATCTGGATCATCGCGGGCGTCACAGATATGCGTTGCGGCTTCAACGGTCTGGCCTCGAAGGTGCAGAACACGCTGAAAGATGATCCGTTCTCCGGGCATATCTTCGTGTTCCGTGGTCGCAGCGGCAAAATGGTGAAAATCCTGTGGGCCGATCGTGACGTGCTATGCCTGTTCACCAAACGCCTCGAGCGGGACCGCTTCGTGTGGCCGGTGACTCGTGAAGGGAAAGTGCATCTGACGCCCGCCCAGTTGTCCATGCTGCTGGAGGGGATCGCGTGGCAGCATCCAAAACGAACGGAACGGCCTGGCATACGGATATAACCCATGATAAAACAGGGGCATGAACAGTTCACTCCCCGATGACATCGAGCAACTGAAGGCCCTGCTGGTCGCACAACAGGCGGTTATCGTTCGCTTGTCCGATGAAATAACTGGCTATGCCCGCGAGATCGACTCACTCAGAGCGCTGGTCGCTAAACTGCAGAGAATGCTGTTCGGCCGCAGTAGCGAGAAAAACCGCGAGAAGATAGAAAAGAAGATCGTGCAGGCTGAAAAGCGCATAACCGAACTCCAGAACAGGCTTGGCGAAGCGCAGTCGCAGCTCACCTCAATGGCCGGAGATAATACGCCGAAAGCATCAGACTCATCTGTCCGTAATTCGCTTCCGGCAGCACTCCCCCGCGACAGGCAGTTTATCTACCCACCAGAAAACGAATGCCCCGTCTGCAGTGGTAAACTGAAACCTTTGGGCGAAAGTATCTCCGAACAGCTGGATATCATCAACACAGCCTTCAGGGTTATCGAAACGGTGCGGCCAAAACTGGCCTGCAGCCGGTGCGACTGTATCGTGCAGGCACCGCTGCCGCCGAAACCCATCGAGCGTAGTTACGCCAGCCCGGGCCTGCTGGCCCGCATCATCATGGCAAAGTTCGCTGAACATCTTCCCCTGTATCGTCAGGCTGAAATCTACAGCCGCCAGGGCGTGGAGCTGAGCCGCAATACGATGGGACGCTGGGTTGATGTTATAGGAGAGCAGCTTCGTCCGTTGTATGAAGAACATAACCACTATGTGCTGATGCCGGGTAAAGTACATGCCGACGACAGTGTGACACGAAGGACGGAACCGGGAAGGCTCCGTCCATGCTGTGTCTGAGATGGAAGATGGCCTTCCGTATTCGCCTTACAGGAGGAGGATACAAACCACCTCAGACTGTTGTGGTAAAGAGCCACAGCAGGAAGCGCTGGGGAAAAGGCGGCAAGAAGCCGTCAGGTAGGAGCAGAGAAGATGAACGCGAGTGAACCACTGGACAAGTGTCGTTACGTGTAAGCGTTGTCAAAACCGGGTTCTTGTCGTTACCCCGGGATAAGGATGGTGGAAACCTGTTTACTGACCATCCGGCAACCGGCATTGAGGTGGCATGATCTCTTCTCAGGCTCAGATACGGAACGTGTGAACCTGACACGCCGATGCTAAGGGAGAAACTGTGGCAAAACACCGCGCAGAAAGAGTACCGATGTGGCGTACAGGGACGGAGTTCCCCGTAGTAGTGACGAAGGCGCTGTAACGGTGCTGGAGCGAAGGGGGAACGTTATTCAGCTTTGTTTAAAGCAACAACTGCTGACAGGATGATTAATTTGAACAAAGCAAAACCTTATCTGATCGATAAAACCATTATCTGGAGAGCCTGGCTGGCTGTCAAAGCCAACAAAGGATCAGCTGGTGTGGATGGAATGACAATTGAAGCGTTTGAGCATAATCTGTCCCGGAATCTTTACAAGATCTGGAATCGGTTAAGCTCTGGCTGTTATATGCCGCCGCCGGTGAAGCGTGTGGAAATTCCTAAGTCAGACGGGAAAACTCGTCCATTGGGGATCCCCACTGTCAGCGATCGTGTAGCACAGATGGCCGTCAAGATGATACTGGAACCGCAGTGGGACCTGTTGTTCAGCGATTCTTCATTTGGCTATTGACCGGGAAAATCTGCGCATGATGCCGTTGCACAGGCAAAAGTGAACTGCTGGAAATACGAATGGGTGATTGATCTGGATATCAAAGGTTTCTTTGATAATCTTGATCATGCTCTGCTGTTGAAGGCTGTGGATCATTTGCATCCTGCCCCATGGGTCAGACTCTGCATTGTGCGATGGCTGAAAGCTGAGATCATTTTCCCGGACGGGCATCGTCATTCACCAGAAAAGGGTACCCCGCAGGGTGGCGTAATCAGTCCACTGCTGGCAAATCTTTTTCTGCATTACACCCAGGATAAATGGCTGGAGAAACACTACCCAAATAATGCATGGGAAAGGTATGCCGATGACAGCGTCATTCACTGTCGGAGCCGATGGGAAGCGCGTTTGCTTCTCAGCCAGCTCAGGGAACGAATGAAAGACTGCGGGTTAGAGCTACATCCGGAGAAAACCCGGATCGTGAACTGTCACCCACTGGCCAGACGCAAAAGCGATGGTCACTATTCATTCGATTTTCTTGGGTTTACCTTCCGCCGCCGTGCAGCAAGGAAGATTGCAGGTGGTCTGTTCACCGGATTTCTACCGGCAATAAGCAATAAGGCCCAGAAAGCCATCGTCCGGACATTCCGTAAATGGAATATTCAGCGGCTGACAAGCCTGTCGGCAGAAGAAATTGCGGAAAGAATCAACTCGCAGCTGCGTGGATGGATCAATTATTATGGGAAGTTTTATCCAAGTGAAATGAACAGGTTATGGCGAATACTGGACTGGCGGTTGGTAAAGTGGGTCCGGTGCCGTTATAAGCAATATCGGTGGCATCAAAGTCGCGCCAGTGAAGTACTGGAGCGGATCAGACAGCGTAATAAGACACTGTTTGTACACTGGAAGTTCATGATCAGATAGAGTTGAATAACAGGAGCCGTATGAGCTGAGAGCTTCACGTACGGTTCTGTGAGCGGCCAGAGGGGGAGGATCCCTCTGGTCTACTCGACCGCCGGTGAATGTACTGGAGCCCGGTAATGGTAAAACCCGTACCGGTCGGCTGTGGGTCTATGTTCGTGACGATCGCAACGCTGGTTCGACCATGCCGGCAGCCGTGTGGTTCGCCTATAGCCCGGACAGAAAAGGACTCCACCCGCAGAGCCATCTTGCTGGCTTCAGCGGCGTGCTGCAGGCAGATGCGTATGCCGGGTTCAACGAACTGTACCGCAATGGACAGATAACAGAAGCTGCCTGCTGGGCTCACGCCCGCCGCAAGATCCATGATGTGCACGTTCGCACGCCATCAGAGCTGACGGAGGAAGCCCTGAAACGTATAGGCGAACTGTATGCCATCGAGGCTGAAATACGGGGAATGCCAGCAGAGCAGCGCCTTGGCGAACGTCAGCAGAAAGCGAAACCGCGACTGAAATCACTGGAAAGCTGGCTGCGTGAAAAGATGAAAACGTTGTCGAGGCACTCAGAGCTGGCGAAGGCGTTCACGTACGCTCTGGACCAGTGGCCGGCACTGAAGTACTATGCGGAAGACGGCTGCGTCGAAGCTGATAACAACATCGCTGAAAATGCGCTGCGGATGGTCAGCCTGGGTCGCAAAAACTCTTATGACCTTTGTCAAGAATTTCGGCCGTACTTGTCCTGCACAGCCTGATTTTTCTGTGCTTTAAAACAGTCGCAGGCGTCAGAGAACCTGAAGTGACCGAGCTGTATCCTGAATTGAACAGACTCTTATTCGGGGATTAGTTGCCCCACGAAGGTTTTCGTAGTGAGCTTGCCTCTTTCTACCTGCTGGTATCGGATTGTTGCCTTCCGACCTACGTTCTTGACGAGGATCACTCATTCCGTGCCCGGCACTTCAGGGTTTAACGCTGTACTGTTACCCTGATTGTCGAGCCGCCAGGGCAATATACCACATGAATCCTGTCAGTTCCCTGGCGACCGCTGTAACAGCAATTTGTGACCGTTTACCTCTCTGTAAGAGCGCTTTGTAGCGGGCACATAACCGCTGTTGAGCTTTCCAGGCAATGTCTTTTGATTCCTGTGTGGTTTCAGTTGGTCGGTAGGTAATGAGCCAGCTTCCAACTTTTGCCGGAGAACGATATGCCCACGCAGCTTCGTACAATAGCCTTCGTAGTTCACTGTTACCGGTTTTTGTTATGCCCCGGGAACGAGTTTTGTTACCACTGGAATATTCCCCCGGAATTAACCCTATATAGGCCATGATTTGTTTTGGATTAGGGAAACGAGAGAAATCGCCAAGTTCTGACACAAGTGAGATTGCAATCGTTTTACCCACGCCTTTTAGCGCCTGAAGCTGGCAGACTAGATTGTATAACGACCATTCGGGTAACAGCCGATCAATCTCTTGATCCAGTTGTATTATTCGGCTTTCTATTTGTTCGAGGCTCTGACAATAGTGCTGAAATGCAATCTGTTGCGATGGTAGAGGAAAAGTCTGGTTGGCCAGCCAGATCCGATGTTTGTAACTCCACGGCTTCTTGTCATATCTCCGGTCATTACGCAGCAATATGCTCTGTATTCGCTGCCTGGCAATGCGGCTATCTTGCTTTGAAGCAGCCCTGGCCCGAACCAGATCACGCATTGCTTCGTGCGTCAGGTCAGGGATCCAGACTGGGGTTAATTCACCGGCACGTAATAATCTTGCCAGACCAACTGCGTCACGGTGATCGTTTTTGATGCGGTCTGTGGGTGATTTTGGGATCCGTGATGGCGCTACAACAATACACTCAACGTCCATAGCTGTTAGCTGGTGATAAATATTGTATCCACAGGGACCCGCTTCATAACAAGCCATAATGTATGAGTATTGCTTTTTTATCTTTAAAAATAAGTGATTAATGCTTTGCTGTTGATTTGGGATGTTACCATAAAAGCGGATTTCTCCACCGCGCTCAGGACTGGCTATCGCGATAGCCAGTGATTCTTTATGCACATCCAGACCAACATAAATCGAAGGGGAATTTTGTAACATGATGACCTCCAATAATGCACCGATGCTAAAGTGATTATATAAAGGTCATACCATCTTCCTGTTCTTCGGCTCTGACCACGGTGGTGAGCGCGGAGCGCTACTGTACAGCCTGATCGGTACATGCAAGCTGAACGGCGTGGATCCAGAGAGCTATCTCCGTCATGTGCTCAACATCATATCTGACTGGTCGGTCAACCGGGTCAGCGAGCTGCTACCGTGGCGCGTCACGCTGCCAGCGGAATAACCCTCTTCGTTAATACGGCTCCTGCTGTACGCTTACATTTAATGAGAGCAAACAGTTTTTCATCGTTGAGGGTGTGAAGCTCAAAAAAGAAAGAATACCCCATACTGGCATTTTTTGTATGGTGCTGAGACTGAAAATCGTTTGCCAGAAAGGTGGACTGTTAGGTGAAACTACCGGCGTCGGTATCGGCATGGTTCCTGATGAGGCGTAGAATACGCTCGGTATTGGAGAATTCAGTAAACCGGAACATGTTTCGCTTAATGCAGATTTCATTCGTTCCAGAAAAAATCGACGTGTTCAGGTGGTGAGATTTCACTCAGCAGCACGGGGATCTCCAGCTCTCCGCCAACGATATGGAAATCATTCGTTTTATTGCTAGTGCATTAATTTCTTCATCCGTTAAAAAATGATAGTGATATCCCGTTATTTTGTGTCTATTTTATTGTTAATCGCTGTGACAGGTTTCAACCTGGGTAGTATAGGTAGTCCATTTTCCCTGCGTAAAATATTTCAGCACAGGAGCAGGTGTTAATGATTCCCCAGCCCTCGGTGAAGAAAGGTATACAGAGAAAAAAATAAGGAAATATTCTCCCGGCATTTTTGTCGGGAGAATAGATTATAATTGTTGTCTGGCGTAATCGAAAGGTGAGACCGGTTTTTCACTGTTTGCATCCAGAAAATCCCCCCACCACTGCAGCATCAACCTGCGCTCATCCAGAAACTCCGCTTTATGGATATAAGCTGCACGCACGCCATTACGTTCCTGATGACTCATCTGGCGTTCAACAGCATCCCTGGACCATAACCCTGACTCAATCAACGAACTACAGGCCATTGCCCGGAAACCGTGACCACAGACCTCGACCTTTGTATCGTAGCCCATCAGTCGCAGTGCGTTATTCACCGTGTTCTCACTCATGGGTTTCCATGGATTGTGATTGCCGGTGAAAATCAGTTCATGATCTCCACTGATGGTGTGGATCTGCTGCAGTATATTCAACGCCTGAGTAGAGAGTGGCACAAGATGTTCTGTTTGCATTTTTGAGCCACGATAGGAATACTTGACCCCTTCAATAGGTTTCCGCTCAGGAGGAATTTCCCACATGGCTTTCCTGAAGTCGATCTCGGACCACCTGGCAAAGCGTAGTTCACTGGAACGGATGAAGATAAGCAGGGTGAGTTTAGTTGTTAGCCGGGTGAGAGGTTGTCCTCTGTATGCATCCAGTCGTTCAAGAAGCTCTGAAATGCGATTTAAGGCGAGGGCAGGGCGGTGCTGGCGTTTCACCGTCGTTAAAGCACCAGCCATATCCACGGCAGGGTTATAGGTGATAATACCTGACTGGGCAGCATAACGCATGATTGCAGTGATACGCTGCTGAAGGCGCGCTGCAATCTCATAGATCTCTTTGGCTTCGGCAGCCTTTACTGGAACAAGTAAATCGGGAGTTCTGAGGGTGGTAATGTCACGTGAGCCAATAAAGGGAAATACATGATTTTCTAGGCTTTTCAGTATTTTCTCACTATGTGAAGCTGACCATTTTTTGTTGCTCTTATGCCACTGTCTTGCGATTCCTTCGAATGTCAGAGCTGTTTCAGGTACAGACTTTTTGATCCGTTTCTGTTCGCACGGGTCGGTTCCTTCTGCTATCAGCTTCCTCGCTACATCGCGTTTTTCCCTTGCTTCTGATAACGAGACTTCAGGATAGACACCCAGAGCGAGTGTTTTTTCTTTGCCCAGATACCGATAGCGGAGCCGCCAGTAGCGCGAGCCGTTAGGGTGAACGAGCAAAAACATGTTGCCGCTGTCGGCAAGTTTATAAGGTTTTTCATCCGGTTTAGCTGCACGGATCTTAGCGTCAGTTAGCGCCATTGGGGGTATCTCCTGATAGTAAAAGGGGTATAAATCTTATCGAATCAGACTATACCCTCAGTTGTACCCTCGCAAGGGACTTGATGCGGGTTGAAGTTGATTGAGTTGTGGAGTTAAGGGATTGAAGAGGAGTTGGTTTTGGCGGGCTTAGAATGCAAAAACGGACCTCCGTGGAGGTCCGTTGATATGAATTTGGTGCCCGGACTCGGAATCGAACCAAGGACACGGGGATTTTCAATCCCCTGCTCTACCGACTGAGCTATCCGGGCAACGGGGCGCATTAAACCCGATCTGCCCGGTGGCGTCAACGAAAAATGTTGTTTTCGTTACGGACTGCGCAATCTCTCACCATTTCGCCGCATCCTTAAGCGAAAAAGTGCGTCCAGAGCGCGGAGAGCGGCATGGCGAGCAGCAGTGCGGGCAGCATGTTCACCACGGCAAACATCTTGATCCCACAGATGCGCAGCCCGGTAGCCAGCAGCAGCAGGCCGCCGACGGCGGTAAAGTCTGCCATCATCGCCGGCGTAGTGAGCGGGAGAATTAACGTGGCGCAGGTAGCCAGTGCCAGCTGGATCAGCAGCATCGGGACGCAAATCGCCGCCACGGCAATGCCGAGCGTGGTGGCAAAAATAGTGGCGGTGAAGAAATCAAGAAACGCTTTTGCGATCAAAATGCTCGGGTCGCCCGTCATCCCTTCCTGCATCGAACCGAAAATCCCGGTGCCGCTGGCGCAAAACAGAATAATGATGGCGACATAGTTCTGAATAAACGTCTCGTGCGTGCCGTGTTTCGCCTTGCCCGGTCGGGCTATCAGGTTTTTGGCTTTGCTCACCGCGCTGTTAATGCCTTTTTCCAGATAGCAAAATTCGCCAATCAGCGCGCCGAGCAGGGTGGCCAACACCATCACCGGCAGGTTGGCGCATTTGACCACCAACAGAATACCGATCCCTAACGATGCCAGGCCGAATATTGAGGGCATGGAGGTGCGAATACGCTCCGGCAGCCGCTGGCTTAGCACTGCGCCGAGTACGCCGCCCAGCAATACGGCTCCTGCGTTGATAAATGGCCCGATAACCAAAGTTAACTCCTGTTATTTAATCATTGATATTGCATTATTATGGCACGTCAGCGCTGCGCGGGCCTTAGCTTTGGGTGGTTTCGTGCATACTGATTCCTTCTTGCACCTCAAAATAAAAGGTGACATTATTGCGCGAATTTTCTCCTCCCTGTCTCACCGTTCGGTGAGGGTAATTGCGCTTATGAAAACCATGAAAATCGCCGTCAGCCGCGAGCTGCTCTCAACTGTGTCTACGCACCGCGAAAAGGTGACGTTGGACAGCACGGATTTCACCGATGTGGCAGCCGTCGTCATGACGACGACAGAGAGTCGCAGTGGCATCCTTGCATTGCTGAAACGCACGGGCTTTCATTTACCGGTGTTTATTTTCTCTCAGGAACCAACGGAGGTGCCTGACGGCGCCACCGCGGTCATCTTGGGTAAAGATCAGGAGTTTCTGGAACTGGAAACTGCTGCCAGCCGTTACGAAGAGAACCTGCTGCCACCGTTTTTCGACACCCTGAGTCAGTATGTGGAGATGGGTAACAGCACTTTCGCCTGTCCAGGACACCAGCACGGCGCCTTTTTCAAAAAACACCCGGCAGGGCGGCAGTTCTATGATTTCTTCGGTGAGAACGTATTTCGAGCCGACATGTGCAATGCCGACGTGAAGCTGGGGGATCTGCTGATCCACGAAGGGTCCGCCAAGCATGCGCAAAAATTCGCGGCGAAAGTGTTCAACGCGGATAAAACCTACTTCGTGCTGAACGGGACGTCGGCGGCCAACAAGGTGGTGACCAACGCGCTGCTCACCCGCGGCGATCTGGTGCTGTTCGACCGCAACAACCATAAATCTAACCACCACGGGGCGCTGATCCAGGCGGGTGCCACGCCGGTTTATCTGGAGGCCGCACGTAACCCGTTTGGCTTTATTGGCGGGATTGACGACCACTGCTTTGATGACGCGTATCTGCGGGATCTGATCCGCGAGACGGCGCCGGAGAAAGCCGACGAGGCGCGTCCGTTCCGCCTGGCGATCATTCAGCTAGGCACCTACGACGGGACGATCTACAACGCCCGTCAGGTGATCGACAAGATCGGCCATCTGTGCGACTACATCCTCTTTGACTCCGCCTGGGTGGGCTACGAGCAATTTATTCCGATGATGGCGGAAACATCCCCGCTGTTGCTGGAGCTGAACGAGAACGATCCTGGGATTTTCGTGACCCAGTCGGTGCACAAACAACAGGCCGGATTCTCGCAAACCTCGCAGATCCATAAAAAGGATAACCACATTCGTGGTCAGGCGCGTTTCTGCCCGCACAAGCGGCTGAACAACGCCTTTATGCTGCATGCCTCCACCAGCCCGTTTTACCCGCTATTTGCGGCACTGGATGTCAACGCGAAAATACATGAAGGGGAGAGCGGACGCAGGCTGTGGGCGGAGTGCGTCGAGCTGGGCATTGAGGCGCGCAAGGCGATCATCGCCAACTGCCATATGATTAAACCGTTTATCCCACCGGTGGTGGCGGGGCGGCCGTGGCAGGATCATCCGACGCACGCCATTGCCAGCGAGCTGCGCTTCTTCAGCTTCGAGCCGGGGGCCAACTGGCACGGGTTTGAGGGCTATGCGAGCGAGCAGTACTTTGTCGACCCGTGCAAGCTGCTGCTGACCACGCCGGGCATCGATGCCGAGACGGGGGAGTACACCGATTTCGGGATCCCGGCGACGATTCTGGCGCACTACCTGCGTGAAAACGGCATCGTGCCGGAGAAATGCGACCTTAACTCGATTCTGTTCCTGCTGACGCCTGCTGAAAGCAGCGAGAAGCTGGCGCAGCTGGTGGCGATGCTGGGGCAGTTTGAACAGCATATTGAAGACGATACGCCGCTGGCGGACGTGCTGCCGACGATCTTCCAGAAATACCCGGTGCGCTACCGGGATTACACCCTTCGCCAGCTGTGCCAGGAGATGCACGATCTCTACGTCAGCTTTGACGTGAAGGATTTGCAGAAGGCGATGTTCCGCAAGGAGAGCCTGCCTGAGGTGGTGATGAACCCGCAGGATGCCAATCAGGCGTATATTCGCGGAGACGTGGAGCTGGTTCGCATACGGGATGCCGAAGGGCGAATTGCGGCCGAAGGTGCGCTGCCCTATCCGCCGGGCGTACTGTGCGTGGTCCCGGGTGAAGTCTGGGGCGGGGCGGTACAGCGTTACTTCCTGGCGCTGGAGGAGGGCATCAACCTGCTGCCGGGCTTCTCGCCGGAGCTGCAGGGCGTTTACAGCGAGAAGGATGCCGACGGGATTAAGCGGCTGTATGGGTATGTGTTGAAGTAGACCCCCTCACCCTAACCCTCTCCCCAAAGGGGAGAGGGGATTGCACGGAGCCGTCTTTTCACCCTCGCCCCTTTGGGGAGAGGGCCGGGGTGAGGGGAGTTAAACCGCACTACGCTTGTACATCCTCCTCGGATGCCCGATCTTCCCGTACAGCATCTCCACGCTGAGAAACCCCGTCTCCACGCAGTGCTCCAGATAGCGACGGGTGGTGGTTTTACTCAATCCCGTCTCGCTCACCACCTCATCCACGGTAAAGCAGTGCGTTGCCTTGTCGTTAAACAGCGACTGCACCCGCGCCAGCGTATTTTCCTCAATGCCCTTGCTGCCGTTGTCCTGGCGGTAATTTTTTGCCTGAAGCTGATACAGCGAATCAACGTTCTGCTGGTCGACAATCTTCCAGACCCGCTGCTGTTCTGCAAACTGCACGAAGCGCTCCAGCGACTGGCTGAGCCGCTTCCAGGAGACGGGTTTGAGGATGTAGTCGAACGCGCCGTTGCGGATCGCCTGGCTGCAGGTGTCCATATCGCTGGCGGCAGTGATAAAAATCACCGAGCAGTTGGCGCGGGCCAGCATGGGGTTATTGATCAGCGAGATCCCTTTGCCGTCCGGCAGATAGTTATCCAGCAGCACCAGCTGCGGCTGTTTGTTTGCAAGCTCTGCCTGGGCCGCAGCCAGCGACGAGGCAATACCCACCAGCCTCAGACGCGGATGTTTGCCTATCAGCTCCGCGTGCAGTTGCGCCAGTTCGTTCTCGTCTTCAACAATCAGTACGTCGATAAGTTCATGTTGCATAGTCGGTGTCTTCCAGTTGCCGGGCGGTTCCCGTGGCCGGGATAAACAGGGAGAAAATGGCGCCGCGCGGCGTATTATCGGCAACTTCTATCGCGCCGCCAGCCTGTGTGACATAGCTTTCGATCAGATACAGACCAATCCCATGATCGCCGCGTGTTTTGGTGGTGATGCCGCGCTCAAAGATCCGGTCACGGATCTCTGGCTTGATGCCCACGCCCTGGTCGGCCACTTCAATGATCAGCTCCTGTTCGCTGAGCTTTATCAGCACCTCCACCGGCGCGTGGGGAAGCGGCGACCGCTGTGTCGCTTCGATGGCGTTATCCAGCAGGTTGCCAATAATCGAAATCAGCTCTTGCTCCCCCAGCGGCAGGAACGGTCTGTCCAGACGACAGGCCGGGTCGAAACTCAGTTCGACGCCTTTCTCCCGCGCGCGGGCGGCTTTGCCCAGCAGCAGGCCGCACAGGGTCGGGGAGCTAAAGCGCGAAGAGATAAAGTCCAGCAGCTCCTGGGCGTGTTCAGACTGCGCCTGAATGTAGCCAATCGCCTCCTCATAGCGGCCCATGTGCAGCAGGCCGGAGAGGGTCGTCATCCGGTTTAGCTGCTCATGACGCATTATGCGGAGGTTATCGACATAGCGTTTGACCTGGCTAAGCTGGGCGCTCAGCGAGTCGATCTCGTTGCGATCGCGGAAGGTGATCACCCAGCCCTGCAGCGACCCCTCAAGCATGATGTGGACCCGGCTGGCAATCACCGTCAGATCGTTAAAACGGCAAATCTCGTCATGGGTATCTTTCGCCAGCATCGTCTGCGTGTCGAAGAACGGGACCGGATCGATCACCTGACTTATCAGCTGCCCGCGCAGCTCGCGGGCCGGCTGGCTCAGCCCCAGCAGCTTGCGCGCCGCCTGGTTGATCACCTCAATCCGCCTTTGATCGTCAATGGCAATCACCCCTTCATAAATAGACTCCATCAGCGCCTTCTGCTGGCGCACCAGCAGGCCGATCTCGCGCGGCTCGAGGGAGAAGATCTGCTTCTTAATACTGCGGGTAAAGAACCAGGAGAAGATAAAGAGAGCAATTAGCAGCAGCACCGCGGCAATCAGGATATTGACCACTTTACTGACGGTAATGGTGTCCAGGTAGCTGGTGAGATAGCCGACCGAAACAATGCCGACCACCTGTCCGGCAGCGTTGAAAATGGGGGCCTTACTGCGCAGCGAAATGCCCAACCCGCCTTTGCGGATGGTGGTGGTGCTTTTACCCTGCAATACGGCGTCGTTGTCGCCACCTACCAGCGTGGTGCCCACTCTGTCGGCGAAGACGGAGTGAAAAAGATGCTGGCCCTTATTATCGCCAATCACAATAAAGCTGGCGTCACTGTGCGCAGAAATCTTCTGCATAAAATCATGGATGGCGCTGATATTCTTTTGTTCAACTTCATGTCGCAACGTTGGAATAAGCGCAATCTCTTCAGCCTGTATTTTTGCGCGTGTGCTCATTTCCTGATAAAGCTGTTTGCCGACGTCGGCATAATAATATCCGCCCAGTAACGTAAAAAGCACTGAGAAAAAGGCAACCAGCGAAATAAACAGCTTGATCTGGAAAGAGACTTTCATAACTCTCACGCAAGGTAGCGACAAAGATCGCCAATATATCATCTTTTTTCACGCGGACGTCCGCTTTGCCGAAAACTTGTGATCCCTTGCACAGCGGGCGTTGTAAAAGCATCATCCCAAAGACGGGTGGCCTCTGGCTGCACGAATAAATGTTATTTGTTTGTTCAATTCAGAAAAGAAACCATAAAAACCACGACCATAAATAAGGCATAAATCACATTAAATAAAAGAAACCATTAAAACCATAGCTGCCATTAAAACTTCGCTTTTAATATGTCATTCCTCACATAAAGTAAGCCTTTGTGACTCTAAGCTGAACGCACAAAATAACCAAGGGGCTTATTATGAGCACAACTGACGATTCTTTCTCTGTTACCCACGACCCGATTGAAATTGAGCGACCTTCGCTTAAAGAGCGCTGGTGGCATATTATGGATACCTGGAAAATCGGGATTATTCCTCTGCCGCTGTTCGTTCTGGCGGGCGCGCTGATCGCCATTGATTGCCTGGGCGGAAAACTGCCGAGCGATATCGTGGTGATGGTGGCGACGCTGGCCTTCTTCGGCTTTGCCTGCGGCGAGTTTGGCAAACGCCTGCCGATTGTCGGCAAGCTCGGCGCGGCGGCGATTTGCGCCACCTTTATCCCTTCCGCGCTGGTCTATTACGGCCTGCTGCCGGACGTGGTGGTCGAGTCCACCACTAAGTTCTACAAATCCACCAACATCCTCTACCTCTATATCTGCTGCATTATTGTCGGCAGCATCATGAGCATGAACCGCACGGTGCTGATTCAGGGCTTCCTGCGCATCTTCTTCCCGATGCTGTGCGGCGAAATCGTCGGCATGCTGGTGGGGATGGGCGTCGGCCTGGCGCTGGGTCTTGAGCCATTCCAGATCTTCTTCTTTATCATCCTGCCAATCATGGCGGGCGGCGTTGGGGAAGGGGCGATCCCGCTTTCCATCGGCTATGCCACCCTGCTGCATATGGACCAGGGCGTGGCGCTCGGTCGCGTGCTGCCGATGGTCATGCTCGGCGGTCTGACGGCGATCATCATCTCCGGCTGCCTGAACCAGCTTGGTAAACGCTACCCGCATCTGACCGGTGAAGGCCAGTTGATGCCTAACCGCGCTAATGCCGATGCCACCGTCTCTCAGCCTGCGTTCTCCGGCAAAGCGGACGTGACCACGATCGCCTCCGGCGCGCTGCTGGCGGTGCTGCTCTACATGCTGGGCATGCTCGGCCACAAGCTGATTGGCCTGCCTGCGCCGGTCGGCATGCTGTTTATGGCGGTGCTGGTGAAGCTCTGCAACGGCGCCTCTCCGCGCCTGCTGGAAGGCTCTCAGGTGGTGTACAAATTCTTCCAGACCTCTGTGACCTACCCGATTCTCTTTGCCGTTGGCGTGGCCATCACCCCATGGCATGAACTGGTGGCCGCCTTCACGCTGACCAACCTGCTGGTGATTATCAGCACCGTCTCCGCGCTGGTGGCGACCGGGTTCTTCGTCGGCAAAAAGATTGGTATGCACCCGATTGATGTCGCCATCGTCTCCTGCTGCCAGAGCGGACAGGGCGGTACCGGCGACGTGGCGATCCTGACCGCAGGCAACCGCATGAGCCTGATGCCGTTCGCCCAGATTGCTACCCGTATCGGCGGGGCGATTAACGTCTCCATCTCTCTGCTGATTCTGGGCAACTTCCTCGTTTAAGTTTTCAGGAAAGAACAATGAAACTCGCAAGCTTTTTATACCAGGGAAAACGCAGCTACGGCATCGTGCAGGCCGACGGCGTGATTGATTTAGGCCGCCGTCTGGGCGACCGCTACAGCGACCTCAAGGCGCTGCTGCAGGGCAACGGGCTGGCGCAGGCCACCCGCTACCTGAACGATGCCGTGGACGTGCCGATGAGCGCCATCACCTTCTTACCGGTGATTGAGCAGCCGGAAAAAATCCTCTGCGTGGGCATGAACTACGCCGACAAGCGCAAGGAGTTTGACCAGCACAACCCGGCCCCGACGCTGTTTGTCCGCTTCCCGGATTCACAGACCGGCCACAACGAGCCGGTGCTGAAGCCGCGCCACTCCAGCGAATTCGACTACGAAGGCGAACTGGCGGTGATCATCGGTAAAGGCGGGGAGAACATCAGCCGCGACGACGCCCTGCGCCACGTGGCGGGCTACAGCTGCTACATGGACGGCTCCGCCCGCGACTGGCAGCACACCTGGTTCACCGCCGGTAAAAACTGGCGTCAGACCGGCGCGTTTGGTCCGTGGATGGCGACGGCGGATGAGATCCCCGATCCGCACCAACTGGCGATTCGCACCTGGCTGAACGGCCGCATGGTGCAGGAAGACAACACCAGCAGCATGATCCACAAGGTTGCGGAGCTGATCGAGTACATCAGCACCTTCACCCGCTTAAGTCCTGGCGATGTGATCATCACTGGATCCCCTGGCGGGGTGGGTAAAAAGCGTAACCCGCCGCTGTTTATGAAAGAGGGCGATCGCATTGAGGTGGAGATCGAGCATATCGGTCATCTGAGCAACGTGATTGTGGAAGCGCCAGCCGTCGGGCTTGCGGCGGCACACTGAGTAAGGCGGCATGAACAGTCAACCCATCGATTTTCGCCACACCCTCGTGGCGAAGCACCCGGAACGCTTAAGCCAGATCCGTTACCTGCTGGCAGACAGCGGCCTTGGCCTGGACAACGACATCACGCTGTTTGTCGAAGCCTGGTCCGGCCCGCAGCTGGTGGGTTGCGCAGGGCTTGCCGCCAACGTCATCAAGTGCGTGGCGGTCAACGAGCAGCTTCGCGGCGAGAACCTCAGCGCGCGGCTGCTGGCAGAGGTGGAACATGCGGCGCTGGAGCGCGGCCATTTTCACCTCTTCCTCTGTACCCGTCCGTGCAACCGGGAGCGTTTTGCCCGCAGCGGCTTCTGGCCGATTGCCCAGAGCGGGAACAACGCCGTGCTGATGGAGAACACCCCGCAGGGGATCGCGCGCTACTGCCGTTCTCTGCGCGCGAACCGCAAGTGCGGGGAGAAGATTGGCGCCATCGTGATGAACGCCAATCCGTTCACCCTCGGCCACCGCCATCTGGTGGAGCAGGCGGCGGCGCAGTGCGACGCCCTGCACCTGTTCGTGGTGCGCGAAGACGCCTCGTTCTTCCCGTTCAGCGCGCGGCTCGAGATGGTGCGCGCGGGCGTGGCGCATCTGCCGAACGTAGTGGTGCATGAAGGCTCGCAGTACATCATCTCTCGCGCCACGTTTCCGGCCTACTTCCTGAAGGAGACCGGCAAAGTGCAGCAGGCGTGGAGCGAGATCGACGTGCTGATCTTCCGGGACTTTATCGCCCCGGCGCTCGGCATTACGCACCGCTTCATCGGCTCGGAGCCGTTCTGCGATATCACCCGTCAGTACAACCAGACGCTGCACGACCTGCTGGCCTCGCATATCGAGGTGGTGGAAATGCCGCGCATCAAGGCCACCGGCAACGCCATATCGGCGTCCGAAGTGCGCCGATTACTGAAGACACAGCAGTTTTCCCGGATCCGGGAGATTGTCCCGGACTCCACCTTCGCGCATCTCGAAACGCATTATCGTGCGAGTGCGGAAGTCGCTTAACTACCAGGAATTTATCATGAAAATTGTAAGGGAGGCGCTGGCCGGAACGCAGGAGTCCAGCGACCTGATGGTGAAAATCGCGCCCGCTCACGGCGAGCTGGAGATCGTCATCCACAGCGAAGTGATTAAGCAGTTTGGCGAGCACATTCGCCAGGTGGTCAACGACACATTGCGCGCCATGAACGTGCACCAGGGATTAATCATTATTGAAGACAAAGGGGCGCTGGACTGTGTGATTCGCGCCCGTCTGCAAAGCGCGCTGATGCGTGCCGCCGATGAACAGGCCATCAACTGGGGGGCGCTGAAATGAGCAAACTCCGCCGCAGCATGCTGTTCCTGCCGGGCGCTAACGCCGCCATGCTCTCCACCGCCTTTATCTACCGTCCCGACTCCATCATGTTTGACCTGGAGGACGCCGTTGCCCTGCGCGAGAAGGATACCGCGCGCATGCTGGTGTTCCACGCGCTGCAGCATCCGATGTATCAGGATATCGAAACCGTGGTGCGCATTAACCCGCTGAGCACGCCGTTTGGCCTGCTGGATCTGGAAGCCGCCGTGCGGGCAGGCGTGGATGTGATCCGTCTGCCGAAAACCGACACTCCGGACGATATCTTCGAGCTGGAGGGTCACCTCGAGCGCATCGAGCAAGCGTGCGGCCGCGAGATCGGTTCCACCCGCGTGATGGCGGCGATTGAGTCGGCCATTGGCGTCATCAACGCCGTGGCGATTGCCCGCAGCTCTCCGCGCCTCATCGGCATTGCGCTGGCCGCCTTTGACTACGTGATGGACATGCAGACCGAGCGCGGCGACGGCACCGAGCTGTTCTACGCCCGCTGCGCCGTGCTGCACGCCGCCCGCGCGGCGGGTATCGACGCCTTCGACGTGGTGTGGTCAGACGTTAACGATGAGGCCGGGTTCCTGCGCGAGGTCGATTTGATCCGCAAGATGGGCTTCAACGGCAAATCGCTGATTAACCCGCGTCAGATTGACCTGCTGCACAACGCCTACGCCCCGACGCAGGAAGAGGTGGATCACGCCAGAAGGGTGATTGAGGCAGCAGAAGAGGGCGAGCGTAACGGCTTGGGCGTGGTGTCGCTTAACGGCAAAATGGTGGATGCACCGATTATTAACCACGCGCAGGTGGTGCTGGAGCGCGCGGCGGCTTCCGGCGTGCGTCGGTAAGGATAAGACAATGAATCAGACTGAACTTCTCCATGTGAATTTTCCCCATCTGCGGGACTTAAAACCCTTTGATACCGCCCACAGCACCACGCCGTGGCTGGCGGACAGCGATGCGAAGCACAGCCGAAAGCTGTGCGCCTCGATTGAAGAGGCAGTTAAGCGCTGCGGCCTGCAGGACGGGATGACCATCTCCTTCCACCATGCGTTTCGCGAAGGCGACCGGGTGATCAACACCGTCGTGGCGCTGCTGGCGCGGATGGGCTTCAAAAACCTGACGCTGGCCTCCAGCTCGCTGATGACCTGCAACGACGCGCTGATCGAGCATATCGAAAGCGGCGTCATCACCCGGATTTACACCTCGGGCATGCGCGGCAGGCTGGCGGACGCCATCTCCCACGGGCTGATGGACGAGCCGGTGCAAATTCACTCCCACGGCGGGCGCGTGAAGCTGCTCCAGGACGGCGAGCTGAATATCGACGTGGCATTTCTCGGCGTGCCGTGCAGCGATGAGTTTGGCAACGCCAACGGCACGCACGGCAAATCGTGCTGCGGTTCCCTGGGCTACGCCATGGTGGACGCGCACTTTGCCCACAAGGTGGTGCTGCTGACTGAAGAACTGGTGCCGTTTCCCAATATGCCCGCCAGCCTGGTGCAGGACCAGGTGGACTACATCGTTCAGGTCGAGAGCGTGGGCGACCCGGCGAAAATCAGCGTCGGCGCGGCGCGCGTCACCAGCAACCCGCGCGAGCTGATGATCGCCCGCTATGCGGCGGACGTGATCGAGCATTCCGGCTACTTCAAACCGGGCTTCTCGATGCAGACCGGCTCCGGCGCGGCAGCCACGGCCTGCACCCGCTTTATGGAAGAGAAGATGGAGCGCAGCGGCGTGAAGGCGCGCTTTGCGCTCGGCGGCATCACCGGCAGCCTGGTGGATCTGCACGAGAAGGGGCTCATCGAAAAGCTGCTCGATACCCAGTGCTTTGACGGTCAGGCGGCGGCCTCGCTGGCGCGCAACCCGAACCACGTCGAGATTTCCACCAACGTTTACGCCAACCCCGGCAGCAAGGCGGCAAGCTGCGATCAGCTCGACGTGGTGATCCTCAGCGCCCTGGAAATCGACGTCGAGTTCAACGTCAACGTCATCACCGGATCCGACGGCGTGATGCGCGGCGCGTCCGGCGGGCACTGCGACGTGGCCGCCGCGGCGAACCTGACCATCGTCGTTGCCCCTCTGCTGCGCAGCCGCATTCCGACGGTCGTGAAGCGGGTTACCACGCGCCTCACGCCGGGCGAAAGCATCGACGTGCTGGTTACCGATCACGGCATCGCGGTCAACCCGGCGCGCCCTGAAATCCGCGAGCGGCTGCTGGAAGCCGGGCTGAAGGTGGTGGATATCAACGCGCTGTACGAGCGGGCGATCTCCCTGACCGGCGTCCCGAAACCGATTGAGTTTACCGACAAAATCGTCGGGGTGATCCGCTACCGCGACGGCAGTGTGATCGACACCGTGCGACAGGTGAAGGAGGAAGTATGACTTTAGCGACACCCGTGCGGGCGGGTGTCAGCCTTGACGAACTGCTGGCGGCGAAAGAGCGCCGCGCAGCGCGCCAGGCTGACATGCTTGAGCACTATCAACAACCGGTGATTTCCCTCACGCTGGTCACGCCAGGGGAAATCAAGGACAGCCTGCGCTATCGCAATACCATGGGCGTAGCGCTGCAGATGTGCGACCAGCTGCTGTGGGAAAACCGCTGGCAGGTGCTGGACCGTCAGGTGCTGTGGCTCCCGACCGGGCCTGAAGCCCTCTGGTGCGTGGCCCATCCGGCGGTAGAAATCAAAGCACACTGTGCGGATCTGGAGCAGACGCACCCGCTCGGCAGGCTGTGGGATCTGGACGTGATTTGCCCTCAGCACGGCCACGTCGGGCGTCAGTCGCTGGGGGCGAATCTCAGGCGCTGCCTGATCTGCGACGCGCCCGCCCACGCCTGTTCCCGTTCGCGCAACCACCCCGTTGAGCAGGTGGTTTCCCGCGTGGAGAAGACGATCGATGACTGGTTTGCTCGCGACTAAACCGCGCCCGGCTGACGTGCCCGCGCTTGCCGAAGCGGCGCTGTGGCAGGAGCTGGAGCTGACGCCCAAGCCGGGGCTGGTGGACAGGCTCAACAACGGTTCCCATCGCGATATGGACCACGCGCTGTTTGTCCG
The DNA here is from genome assembly GCF_019968825.1 of Enterobacter sp. JBIWA003. Taxonomy (NCBI): domain Bacteria; kingdom Pseudomonadati; phylum Pseudomonadota; class Gammaproteobacteria; order Enterobacterales; family Enterobacteriaceae; genus Enterobacter; species Enterobacter sp. JBIWA003. Next base: position 4,195,372 of record NZ_CP074170.1, on the reverse strand, counting down.
CAGCATCGTGGCAATTACGCCGTGGTTTTCGCGCTTTGCCGAGCTGGGCAGCGCGCATGCGGATAAACCCGCTGGCGAACAGCTACGCCTTCTCCGCCCTATGGGGCTGGCCTGCGAGCAGGCGATGTATGCCGCGACGAACGGAGTGAACACCCACAAAGGCGGGATTTTTGCCCTGGGTTTACTGTGCTTCGCCGCCGGTCGTGTGAAAAATATTTCCTCAGAGAGCCTCTGTTGTGAGGTGAGTAACATCTGCCGCGGGCTGGTATCGCGGGAGCTGGCCGCACGCAGCGGACAGGCGACGGCGGGCGAGCGACAGTTCCAGCAGTACGGCTTAACCGGCGCGCGCGGTGAGGCGGAGAGCGGCTTTGCGACGGTGCGTAAGGCGCTGGCGCAGTGGAATGGACATTCACTTCACGGCCTGCTGTTACGCCTGATGGCCGTCAATCAGGACAGCAATCTGGTATCTCGCGGCGGCATGGAAGGGCTGCGCTACGTTCAGGGCTACGCGCGGGAACTGCTGGTTAACGGTTGGGACCGCGAGGCGTTGATCAGAATGGATAACGCACTGATTGAACGGAACCTGAGCCCGGGCGGCAGCGCGGATTTACTGTCGGTGGGGTGGGTGCTGTCTGGAATAAAATAGCCGGGTGGCGGCTTCGCCTTACCCGGCCTACGGTCTGGTTTTGTAGGCCCGGTAAGCGTTAGCGCCACCGGGCACAACAATCAATGCGCGATCGGCTGCGCACCGTGCGGTTCACGCACGTGCTTGTACTTGAACAGCGCGATGAACGCGAAGAACAGCACCAGCGAGTACGCCGCGAAGATCAGCCACACCGGCTGCCAGTTGGTGATGCCGTTGGTGGTGTACATCTCAACCACTTTACCACTCACCACGCCGCCCAGAATACAGCCGAAGCCGTTGGTCATCATCAGGAACATACCCTGCGCGCTGGCGCGGATTTCAGGCTTCACTTCTTTTTCCACAAACACCGAACCGGAGATGTTGAAGAAGTCGAAGGCGCAGCCGTAAACAATCATCGACAGCACCAGCAGCACGGTACCGAACGGGCTTGGGTCGCCGTAGGCGAACAGACCGAAGCGCAACATCCACGCCGCGATACTGATCAGCATGACGTTCTTGATGCCGTAGCGGCTCAGGAAGAACGGGATGGTCAGGATGAACAGCGTCTCAGAGATCTGAGAGATGGACATCATCACCGACGCATGTTCAACGATAAAGCTGCCGGAGAACAGCGGATTGTTATCGAAGCTGTGCAGGAAGGTGTTGCCGAACATGTTGGTGATCTGCAGCTCCGCGCCCAGCAGCATGGAGAAGATAAAGAAGATCGCCATGCGTTTGTTTTTGAACAGCGCGAAGGCATCCAGGCCGAGCATGGTGCTCCAGCTCTGGTTTTTCTGCTGGTTAGACACCGGAATGGTTGGCAGCGTCAGGGTGAAGATCGCCAGCAGCACGGAGAGCGCCGCACCGATATAGAGCTGCATATGGCTCAGTTCGAAGCCCGCGAAGCTCACGCCCCACATCGCCATGATAAAGCCGATGGTGCCCCAGATACGGATTGGCGGGAAATCGGTCACGATATCCATATCCGCGGATTTCAGGCGGTAGTAGGAGATGGTGTTGATCAGCCCAAGCGTTGGCATATAGGCCAGCGAGTTAAGCAGGATCACCATGAACATTGCCCCCGGCGTGGTCACCTGGGCTGCCATAAACAGCGTCCCCGCGCCCACCAGATGGCAAAGCATGTACAGCCATTTGGCGCTTAGCCATTTATCCGCCACGATCCCCAGCAGCGTCGGCATGAAGACCGCCGCAATACCGAGCGAGCTGTATACGGCACCGATTGACGCACCATCGAACTTGAGCGTCACAAACATATAGGAGCCGAGTGTAGTCAGCCAGCTACCCCACAGGCAGAACTGCAGAAACGACAATATTTTAAGCTGCAGCTTAAGGTTCATGTTACTTTCCTCACAAGTGAGCGGGAGATATGTTGTTATAGGAACATTCAGGGTTGTTATTTGATGCAATTCTATCAGTTGGCAACGATATGTTTTGTTACCTCCCGCAAAAAAATGCAATCCACATTAATTTGCAGTTTGGATTGTGATGCAAATAACATTTTCGTATGGGTGGGTGGAAGCAGAACACCTTCTCCTTGCAGGAGAAGGTGTGTTGATTATCGACGACGATAGTTTTTCTGCGCCGTATTCACCTTATACAGGTACCGGCGGGATTCCGCAGAAGGGTGGCGGGTGGTGAGGGTGGAGTAGACATCTCCCGGCGCCATGCTGTTGATGATGTTCGCGGCCTGCACTTTGTCATTCGAGAAGACGCGCAGCACGCTGCCCGCGCCGCCGTTATAGGCGGTGATCACCGCATAGCGACGCGACGTTGGGTTATCGATACCGCCGAGATACACATTATTCAGCATCGCCAGATAGGCGGTGCCGGTATCAATGTTGCTCTGCGGGTCGAACAGATAGCTGCGGCTCGGCGTGCCGGATTTCCCCTGCGCGCGGAAGACGTCTTTCCCGGCGCTGTGCTGTACCACCTGCATCAGCCCCAGGGCGTCGGAACGGCTTACCGCATAAGGGTTAAACGAGGATTCGGTCTGCATAATCGCCAGGATCAGCGACTCATCCACGCCGTACTTACGCGAGGCCTGACGCACCATGCCCAGATACTTATGCGCACGCTTGTCGAGGTGGTTCGGGACGAGGTTGATGGTGACGCTATAGATGATCTTCAGACCGTTAGAGCGGCTTTTCAGGCGCGTCTGCAGCAGGTAGTCGGCAAATTTCGTGGCGCGACCTTCCCAGCGGATCGGCTGACCGGTCTGATCGACGACCTGACCGTACAGGAACGGCTCTTTCGAGATGGTAATGTCGTCGGCATCGGAGTAGAGATCGATGGAGCCCGGATCGTCACCCATCAGCAGGGTTTTGATAATCGCCTGACGGAGTCGTGCCGCAGGGTTCGTGCCTGCAATGGTCTCAATCGTGATCGTCCCCTCATCAAAGTTGATATGGCTACGGGTCAGATAGGCGTCGGTGTACTTAACGTAGTCCTTAGGTCCGGCAATAAGAACTTCGTTAAATCCCCATATATTCTCGATGTTATGGGCAAACTGCCCCATCAAAATGTCAAAACCGTTGGTGTCCTTGATCCAGGCCTCGTTGTAATCATCGCCTTTTTTTGACGAACACGAGACCAGCAACGGCGCAACAAGGGCTAGCGCTAAAAGTTTTTTCATCATTCCGGGAGTGCGTGTTGTGTTTGCCTGGTCGTTGCTGTTGCCCGGCGGCGCTATGCTTGCACGGGCCTACGGTTTTGTAGGCCGGGTAAGCGTAGCGTCACCCGGCAACAGCCGCTCGATATTATTTTTCCGGTGGCGTATAGCCTTCGATGTGCACGTCTTTACCTTCGAACAGGAAGCTCACCATCTCCTGCTCCAGCAGCTTGCGGTGTTCCGGGTTCATCATGCTGAGTTTCTTCTCGTTGATCAGCATGGTCTGCTTTTTCTGCCACTGTCCCCAGGCTTCTTTGGAGATTTCATTGTAGATGCGTTTACCCAGCTCGCCCGGATAAAGCTGGAAATCCTGGCCTTCAGCGTCACGCTGCAGGAAAGTACAAAAAATCGTTCTGGCCATACTCATTCCTCTTTTTTGACCGATGCTAAACCATTGCACCGGCACGTAATTGCTGTAACAGGCGCTCCACGGGAGCCGCCAGCCCGACTGATGGCGGTTGCGCTAAGTTATACCAGAGAGCGGTGCCTTCATCCATGCACGAGGCGAAGGAGGACACGGGAAGCCACATCGGCACAATATCCAGATGGAAATGGCTGAAGGTGTGGCGAAACGCGGTCAGCTGCGTCAGGTTATCGGCAGCAATCCCACGCTGTTTAAGCCATTCACGCAGCAAGTCTTCATCTTCAAACTGTGGGAAGCAGTATAGACCACCCCACAGACCGCTCGGCGGACGCTGGGCCAGGAAGACCTCATCGCCGTGCTGCATCAGCAGCATATAGCCGGTGCGCTCCGGCAGCGTCTGTTTGGGTTTCTTGCCCGGATACTGCGCCCAGGAATGGTTGGCATACGCCACGCAGAGGTTACTCACCGGGCAGAGTTCGCATTTGGGTTTTGAGCGTGTGCAGACCATCGCGCCAAGATCCATCATCGCCTGGTTAAAACGCTCCACCCCTTTCGCCGGAGTGACCGCTTCACTGATTTCCCACAGGCGTTTTTCAACGTCCTTCTTCCCCGGCCAGCCGTCAACGGCATAGCAGCGTGCCAGCACGCGCTTTACGTTGCCGTCGAGGATCGGGAAATGCTTGCCTAAAGACAGAGAGAGAATAGCGCCTGCGGTTGAGCGTCCGACGCCGGGGAGATCGGCCACCTCGTCGAAGGTTTCCGGGAATTTCCCGTTGTGGCGCGTCGCAACCTGCTGAGCGGCTTTGTGAAGATTACGCGCGCGGGCGTAATAGCCAAGACCGGTCCACAGGTGCAGCACCTCGTCCAGCGGGGCGTTGGCCAGATCGGTCACCGTCGGGAAGCGCGCCATAAAACGCTCGAAGTAAGGGATTACCGTGGCGACCTGCGTTTGTTGCAACATCACCTCGGAGAGCCATACTTTGTAAGGCGTTTTTTCAATTTGCCAGGGCAGGGTTTTACGCCCGTATTTGTCGTACCAGTCCAGCACCTGGGCTGAAAATTGAGAGGCTTGCATGGTCATCGATTCGCATAATCAGGGACGCAGATTGCAGCACAGCGTCAATCTGCTGTAAACCGGATCTTTCCCATGCTTGCATAGAAGCCTTAACTTTGGATAATGCCCGTTTCCCGAACATTCTCACAAGCAGACAACTCTTTTATGAAAAACGACGTCATTTCACCGGAATTTGATGAAAACGGTCGCCCGCTGCGCCGTATTCGCAGCTTTGTCCGTCGTCAGGGCCGCCTGACAAAAGGTCAGCAACACGCGCTGGACAACTACTGGCCGGTGATGGGCGTTGAGTTCAGCGAGCAGCCTCTGGATTTTGCCGAGCTGTTTGGCCGCGACGCGCCGATCACGCTGGAAATTGGCTTCGGTATGGGCGCCTCACTGGTGACCATGGCGAAAGCGCGCCCGGAGCAGAACTTCCTCGGTATCGAAGTCCACTCCCCGGGCGTCGGTGCGTGTCTGGCAACGGCCCATGAAGAGGGCGTTGAGAACCTGCGCGTGATGTGTCACGACGCGGTGGAAGTGCTGCACAAAATGATTCCTGACAATTCTTTAACCATGGTTCAGCTCTTTTTCCCTGACCCGTGGCACAAAGCGCGTCATAATAAACGCCGTATCGTTCAGGCGCCGTTTGCCGAGCTGGTTAAAAGCAAGCTGAAGCTGGGCGGTGTCTTCCATATGGCGACCGACTGGGAACCGTATGCGGAACATATGCTGGAAGTGATGTCGTCGCTGGACGGCTACAAAAACCAGTCTGCGAGCAACGACTATGTACCGCGTCCGGAATCGCGTCCGGTAACGAAATTTGAACAGCGTGGCCATCGTCTTGGTCACGGTGTATGGGACTTAATGTTCGAGAGGGTGAAATAATGGCAAAGAATCGTAGCCGTCGTCTGCGTAAAAAGATGCACATCGAAGAATTCCAGGAAGTGGGCTTCTCCGTTGCGTGGCGTTTCCCGGAAGGCACCAGCGTTGAGCAGATCGATCAGGACGTGGATGCGTTCATCAACGAGGTGATCGAGCCAAACAAACTGGCCTTCGACGGTAGCGGCTATCTGGCCTGGGAAGGTCTGATCTGCACCCAGGAAGTGGGTAAATGCACCGAAGAACATCAGGCTCTGGTCCGTAAATGGCTTGAAGACCACAAGCTCGAAGATGTCCGCGTCAGCGAACTTTTCGACGTTTGGTGGGACTAATTAAGCAGTAAGGGGCCAGCATTAGCTGGCCCGTTTTGTCTGAGGGAGTGTTTAAGATGCGCAAAACGTTGCTGGCTGTTGCTTTAATGGCAACCGGATTCACCGCCCATGCGGATTATCAGTGTAGCGTCACCCCGCGTGATGACGTGGTGTTAAGCCCGCAAACCGTGCAGGTCAAAGGCGAGAACGGCAATCTGGTGATTACGCCAGAAGGGAACGTCACCTATAACGGCAAGCAGTACAACCTGACTGCCGCACAGCGCGAGCAGGCGAAAGACTACCAGTCAGAATTGCGTACCGCGCTGCCGTGGATTAATGAAGGTGCCCTGACGCGCGTCGAAAAGAGCCGCGTGGCGCTGGATAAGATCATCACCAAAGAGGTGGGGGAGAGCAGTAACATGCGCACCCGCCTGACGAAGCTGGACAAGCAGCTTAAAGAACAGATGAACCGCATTATTGAGACGCGCTCCGACGGCCTGACGTTCCACTACAAGGCGATTGATCAGGTCCGTGCCGACGGGCAGCAGCTGGTGAACCAGGCGATGGGCGGCATCCTGCAGGACAGCATCAACGAGATGGGTGCCAAAGCGGTGCTGAAAGGCGGCGGTAACCCGCTGCAGGGCGTGCTGGGCAGTCTGGGCGGCCTGCAAACCTCCATTCAGAACGAGTGGAAAAACCAGGAAGATGATTTCCAGCAGTTCGGCAAAGACGTGTGTAAACGCGTGGTGTCGCTGGAAGACAGCCGGAAGGCGCTGGTGGGGACGCTGAAGTAAGGTCTCTGCGCGCTGGGCCCCTCACCCTAACCCTCTCCCCAGGGGAGAGGGTGTAATCGTTCCCTCTCCCTGTGGGAGAGGGTTAGGGTGAGGGCATCAGGCATTGCAGTCGTTGCAGAATAGCCATCATTACCTCCTCCTCATTAGCTCTGAATTCATTATTCCAGAACCGCAGTATTTCCCAGCCGTTTGCATGCAAAAATTCAGCACGACGTGAATCATACATTTCGTTGTTCTGATGTTGTCCACCGTCCAGCTCGATAATCAGCTTCGCCTTAAAACAGGCAAAATCCACGATATACGCACCAATCGGCATCTGGCGGCGAAACTTATAGCCAAAGAAGCGGCGTCCCCTGAGTAAATACCAGAGGCGTAACTCTTCGGGCGTCATTTGTTTGCGGAGTTGTTTTGATTTGTCCATTCCCACACTCTGCCAGCCTTTCCGTCAGCCGGCAGAGCGGGATGCAAAATCCTGAATCAGCCTTCAGGAATCTTCGGCGAGGAACAGCTCAAGAAGGGAATTGAGGAACAGTTTGCCGTGCTCGGTGATCTGCCAGTAATCATCACATTCCGTGAGATATCCCTGGGCCAGCGCCTCGTCGAGCTGCGGGCGAATCACCGATTCCGGCAGCCCGGTGTACAGCGCAAACTCCGCGCGCGGCGCGGCTTCCAGCAGGCGGAAGCGGTTCATAAAGAACTCAAACGGTTTATCCGCCGCCTCGACGTCGTGCTGACGCTCCAGGTAGCGGCCTTCCATATACCCGCGCGGGTGACGGGTTTTGGCGGTGCGCAGAATGCGCCCGTCCGGGAAAGTCACCTTACCGTGCGCGCCGCAGCCAATCCCGAGATAGTCGCCAAAGCGCCAGTAGTTCAGGTTGTGCTGACACTGGTAGCCCGGCTTCGCATACGCCGACGTTTCGTACTGCTGATAGCCCGCAGCGGTTAAAAGCCTGTGACCCTGCTCGAAGATATCCCACAGCGCGTCGTCATCCGGCAGCACCGGCGGGCGCGAGCCAAACAGGGTGTTGGGCTCGATGGTGAGCTGGTACCACGACAGGTGCGGCGGGTTCAGCGCAATGGCCTGGCGCAAATCGTCCAGCGCCTCGTCCAGCGACTGATCCGGCAGGCCGTGCATCAAATCGAGGTTAAAGCTGCGAAGATTAAGACCGGTCGCCAGGTTTGCCGCGCGCTTCGCCTCTTCCGGGCCGTGAATACGCCCCAGGCGCTTCAGTTTCGGCTCGCTAAAGCTCTGCACGCCGATGGAGATGCGGTTAACGCCCGCGCGCTGATAGTCGACAAAACGGTCGGCCTCAACGGTGCCGGGATTGGCTTCCATCGTAATTTCAGCATCCGCTGCCAGGTTCAGGCGCGCACGCACGCCGTCCAGCAGCGTTTGCATCGCCGGGCCTGACAGCAGGCTCGGCGTACCGCCACCAATGAAAATGGTCTTAACTTCACGTCCCTGTGCGTAAGGTACATCGGCGTCCAGGTCGGCCAGCAGATGCGCCACGTAGTCATCGTGCGGCACTTCGCCCTTCAGCGCGTGCGAGTTGAAATCGCAGTACGGGCATTTCTGCACGCACCACGGGATGTGAATATAAAGACTCAGAGGTGGCAAATTAGCCATTACGCAGTGCTTCCAGTAACAGTTTCAGCGCGCGTCCACGGTGGGATATCGCGCTTTTCTCTTCGCGGGTCAGTTCCGCAGCGGTTTTGCCCTCGGAAGGGACAAAGAAAATCGGGTCATAACCAAAGCCGCCGTTGCCAGCCGCTTCACGGGTAATCACGCCTGGCCAGCTGCCGTGGCAGACGATCGGCGTCGGGTCCTCCGCGTGACGCAGATAGACCAGCACGCAGTGGAACTGCGCGGTGCGCTGCTCGTCCGGGACGTCTTTCAGGGCGACAAGCAGCTTTTCCAGATTCTGTTGGTCGGTAGCGTCAACGCCGGAATAGCGCGCGGAGTAGATCCCCGGCGCGCCGCCAAGGGCGTCTACGGCCAGGCCGGAGTCGTCGGCAATCGCGGGCAGGCCCGTAATCTGCGCGGCATGGCGTGCTTTGAGGATCGCGTTTTCGATAAACGTCAGCCCCGTCTCTTCGGCGGAATCCACGTCAAGATCGGTCTGGGCGACCACGTCCAGACCAAAATCATTTAATAGCGAGGCCAGCTCGCGCACTTTACCGGCGTTGCCGGTCGCGAGAACAACTTTCTGCATGGTTTAGTCCTGTTCTGTCAGAGCCGCGACTTCCGTCGGGATAGATTGCGGATTAAGGATTTTTACCTGTTTATGTCGCCCCAGTTCGCCTTTTTCAATGATGACCTGGCTTTTGGCGACGCGAAACTGTTTTGCCAGATATTTGGTCAGATGCGCGTTCGCCTGGCCGTCAACCGGCGGGGCGGTGATGGCGACTTTTAACTCGTCGCCATGCAGTCCAACAATATTGTCACGGCTGGCTTTCGGCTGAATATACAGCCGTAAAACCAGCCCGTCAGCGCAGGTGCTTACTGCACTCATAGCGCCATCCACAGCCCCGGCAGCAGCATATCGCCCGTGGACTGCAGCAGTTCAGCGATCCCCATGTTGATCACATAGAGCAGCAGAACCAGGATCATCGGCGAAAAATCGATGCCGCCCATAGACGGAAGCAGGTTACGGATTGGACGCAGCAGCGGCTCGGCCAGCTGAATCAAGGCATACTCTACCGGGCTACGGCCCTGGCTCACCCAGCTCATGATCGCCATGACCAGCAGCACCCAGAAAATCAGCAGGCCGATGGTTTTGATCAGAATCAGAACGGCGGCAATCCAGATAATCGGCTGGAAGGTGATGACCATAAACAGCACGATCGCTTTGATAACGCTCAGAATAAACGCCACCAGCAGAGACGAGCTGTCGATGGGACCCATGGCCGGGATAATACGGCGCAGCGGTCCGACTACAGGTTGCGTGATTTTCACGACAAACTGCGAGAACGGATTGTAAAAATCACAGCGGGCCCACTGCATCCAGACGCGCAGCAAAAGCGCCATCGTGTACAGCTCAATGACCGTTGAGAGCAGGAAAGTCAACGTCTTCATGGCGTTCCTCAGGTTTCCTTATTATTTTGAGTAGTCGCGCGCACCGAAAATTGCCGTGCCGATGCGCACCATCGTGCTGCCTGCCGCAATGGCGGCTTCCATATCATCCGACATGCCCAGAGAAAGCGTGTCTACCGTGTGATAGCGCGCTTTAAGCGCCTCAAATGCTACAGCCATTTGCTGTGCCACGGCAAACTGCCTTTCATAACTTGACTCAGGCGCCGGGATTGCCATCAAACCACGCAGGGTTAAGCGCGGCAGTTCGGCCACTTCGGCTGCCAGCGCATCCAGCTCGCTCAGCGCAATGCCGGACTTGCTGTTTTCGTCACTGATGTTGACCTGAATCAGCACGTTAAGCGCTGGCATCTCTGCCGGACGCTGGTCGTTCAGACGCGTCGCAATACGCAGGCGGTCAATGGTGTGACACCAGTCGAAGTGCTCTGCCACCAGACGGCTTTTGTTCGACTGCAGTGGGCCAATAAAGTGCCACTGCAGATCCGTCTTCCCCTGTTCCTGGAAGTAGCGAATTTTATCCACGCCTTCCTGCACGTAGTTTTCACCAAACGCCCGCTGGCCTGCGTAAATGGCTTCTGCGATGGCGCTCGCAGGCTTGGTTTTGCTGACTGCAAGCAGCGTAATTTCTTCTGAAGCCCGGCCGCAACGCGCTGCGGCGGCTGAGATTTTGTCCCGGACCTGTGCCAGGTTATGCGCAATGTCGTTCATTTTCCGAGGAGTAGTCTATGGATGTGGAAGAAATTGTGGCCCTTAGTGTAAAGCATAACGTCTCCGATCTACACCTGTGCAGTGATTCGCCACCCCGCTGGCGCAGAACAGGCCGCCTTGAACCGGCACCGTTTCCTCCTCCCGACGTCGGGGCGTTGTTAAAAGCGTGGCTCAACGATGAGCAGCAGGGCATATGGTGGGCCAGCGGGCAGGTGGATTTTGCCGCGACGGTGGCGGGAGGTCAGCGCCTGCGCGGCAGTGCCTTTAAGCAGATGCGCGGTGTCTCTGTGACGCTACGGCTGTTGCCGCGTACCTGTCCGCAGCTCGCTTCACTGGGTGCGCCGAGGGCCATCCCGGAACTGTTAACCAATGAGTCCGGGTTGATTCTTGTGACGGGGGCGACCGGCAGCGGTAAATCTACGACGCTGGCGGCGATGGTCGATTTTCTCAACCACCATACTGACGGCCATATCCTCACGCTCGAAGATCCGGTGGAATTTATCTACCAGAGCGAGCGTTGCCTGATCCAGCAGCGGGAGATTGGTCAGCACAGCCCGTCATTTGCCGACGCGCTGCGCAGCGCCTTACGCCAGGATCCTGACGTGATTTTGCTCGGGGAGCTGCGCGACAGCGAAACGATCCGCCTGGCGCTAACGGCAGCAGAGACCGGGCATCTGGTGCTGGCGACCCTGCATACGCGCGGGGCATCGCAGGCGATTGAGCGGCTGGTCGATACGTTCCCGGCGCAGGAGAAAGATCCGGTGCGTAACCAGCTGGCCGGCAGCCTGCGGGCGGTGCTGGCGCAGAAACTGCTTCCCGATCTTCAGGGCGGGCGCGTCGCGCTGTATGAACTGCTGGTGAATACCGCCGCGGCGGCGAATCTCATTCGTGAAGGGAAAACGTGGCAACTTCCCGGCATCATTCAAACCGGTCAGCAGGCAGGAATGCAGAACTTTGACCAGAGCCAGGCGGAGAGACGGGCGCAGGGGCGGCTGTAGGCCCCTGTGCTTAAAAGCCCTGCTCGAAATAGCTTTCGAGGATGATGACGGCAGAAGCGGAGTCCACGCTGCCTTTGTTCAGCGCCCGGAAGCCGCCGTGCTCAAACAGACCCGCGCGCGCTTCGACGGTGCTCAGACGCTCGTCGTGCAGCTTCACGGAGACGCCAAAGCGGCCATGGATTTTGTTGGCGAACTTACGCGCCCGGGCGGTCAGCGGCTGTTCGGTACCGTCCATGTTCAGCGGCAGCCCTACAATCACGTCATCCGGCTGCCACTCCTTGAGCAGGCGCTCAATGAGGTTCCAGTCCGGCGTACCGTCGTTGGCCTTCAGGGCCGTAAGCGGGCGCGCGGTACCGGTGATGCGCTGCCCCACGGCGACGCCGATGCTTTTGGTACCAAAATCGAAGGCCAGAAGCGTTCCGCTCATCAGGCGTGCCCCGCTACGCCAGGCATGGTCAGAATATCAATACCAATCAGTTTCGCCGCGTCGCGCCAGCGATCGGCTATCGGCGTTTTAAACAGGATATTCATGTCCGCAGGCGCGGTGAGCCAGGCGTTATCGAGGATCTCCTGCTCAAGCTGGCCTTTCTCCCACGACGAATAGCCCAGCGCCACCAGCACTTCAGAAGGCTGCTCTGCGGTGCCCAGCGTTTCGAGCACGTCACGCGAGGTCGTGATAACGGTGTTGTCGGAGATGCGAATGCTGGAAGAGAATACCGGCGGCGTATGCAGGATAAAACCGCGATCTTCTGCAAGAGGTCCACCCAGCATCACGGGCTTATCAAGCCGGATTTCCGGCAGTCGCGCTTCAGCCGGGATTTTCAGCTTGTCCAGAATCCCTTCAACCTGAAGATTTTCCAGCGGTTTATTAATGATAATACCCATCGCGCCGTCTTCATTGTATTCACAAATATAAACCACGGCGCGGCGAAAAATCGGGTCCTGGAGAGCAGGCATGGCAATAAGAAAGTGATGCTGTAAATTCATTGTCAGAGGTACTGTTTCCTGGTTTAAAAAGCGACAGCGCCCAGTATGGGGACAAACTCAGGCGCTGTCACTAATAGTATTGTTAGGTTATTTTTGTAAACGTTTTTCGATAGCGTCCATCAGCATGCCGGTGATTGAGACAGGGAATTCCGCCTCAATTTCACGAATGCAGGTCGGGCTGGTGACGTTCACTTCGGTCAGACGATCGCCGATGATATCCAGACCGACGAAGATCAGGCCTTTGGCTTTCAGCGTAGGGCCAACGCGGCGGGCAATTTCCCAGTCGCTTTCGGTCAACGGACGCGGCTCACCACGGCCACCGGCCGCCAGGTTACCACGGGTTTCGCCACCCTGCGGGATACGCGCCAGGCAGTAAGGGACCGGTTCGCCATCCACCACCAGAACGCGTTTGTCGCCGTCTTTGATCGCCGGAATATAGTTCTGCGCCATGCAGTAACGCGTCCCCAGTTCGGTCAGCGTTTCGGCAATCACGCCAATGTTCGGATCGCTCTCTTTCACGCGGAAAATCGACGCGCCGCCCATGCCGTCCAGCGGCTTCATGATGATGTCGCCGTGCTTCTGCCAGAATGCTTTTAGCTGGGCTTTGCTGCGGGTCACCAGGGTTTCCGGCGTCAGGTCAGAGAACCAGGCGGTATAGAGCTTCTCGTTACAGTCGCGCAGGCTCTGCGGCTTGTTGACGATCAGCGTTCCCTTCTCTTCGGCACGTTCGAGAATATAGGTGCAGTAGATGTACTCGGTGTCGAACGGCGGATCTTTACGCATCAGAATGACGTTGAGATCGGCCAGCGCAATGTCCTGCTCGGTGCCGAACTCATACCATTTGTCGTAGTTCTGCTCGACGTTAACGATGCGGGTGCGGGCGCGGGCTTCACCGTTGATCAGGTAAAGATCGTTCATCTCCATATAGTGGAGTTCATAGCCGCGACGCTGCGCTTCCAGCAGCATGGCGAAGCTGGAATCTTTCTTGATGTTGATGTTTGCGATGGGGTCCATCACGATGCCGAGCTTGATCATCTTTCTCTCCAATAATGCGTCAACCCAGATCGCCAAACCGTACCTGTAGCGCGGTAATGGCCGTGAGTGCCGTTGTCTCAGTGCGCAGAACGCGTGGTCCCAACAGAATATCAGTAAACTGGTAACGTGCCGTCATCGCAATTTCGTCCGCCGACAGGCCGCCTTCGGGGCCAATCAGCAAGCGAACGCGCTCAACGGGCAGCGGCAGCGTATTGATGCTGGCGCTGGCGCGCGGATGAAGATTGAGCTTCAGCCCACTGTCCTCTTCAGCACACCACTCCTCCAGGTCCATCGCCGGGCGGATCTCCGGAATCCGGTTGCGGCCACTCTGTTCGCAAGCCGCGATGGCAATTTTCTGCCACTGCTGGATCTTTTTGTTCAGACGTTCCGCATCCAGTTTAACGCCACAGCGCTCAGAAAAAAGTGGCGTAATGAGGCTTACACCCAGTTCAATGGATTTCTGGATCGTGAACTCCATTTTCTCGCCGCGCGACATCACCTGGCCCAGATGGATATGCAGCGGTGATTCCCGGTCATCCACTTCACCGCGCAGGACGTTCACGTGTACGCTTTTTTTATCTGCCCGCGTAATTTCGGCGTCGAAAACCTGGTTGGATCCGTCGAACAGCTGTATTGCCTGACCGGCGCCCATGCGCAGCACGCGGCCAACGTGGTTGGCGGCGTCATCAGACAGGGCGATTTCGCGGCCTGCGGTAATCAGTTCAGGATGGTAAATGCGGGGAATGCGCATAGTCAGAAATTCCGTGTCTCATACGATGTAAGCGAATTGCCGCTAGTGTAGGTTAGCTCTTTTGCGCCTGGCAAGCCCGCTGGACGTAAGGGTTGTGATTCCCCTGGACTCTGGCAATACGTTCGTCGCGCTGGCATTCCCACTCTGTCACCGGGTACTGCTTGTCCCAGGCGTTGAACAGCTGCGTCTGCTGGCGGGAAAGGTTGAGATCGTAACGGTCGCGCATATAGAAGTAGGTGCGGGCAATGCTGCCGCGCGCGCGGGCAGGGGGCTCGGCGACTTTCTCTTTAAAATCAATCTTCATACCGCACTGGCCGTACTGGCCTTCGCCACCGTTCCACTGGCTGTACATGAAGTTACCCCGGTCGCCGTTCACTTCGCCCACCGCAGGCTGCAGGTTATGCATATCGCTTTCCATCTGGCGGTAAACCGGGTCTTTGGCACAGTTTTTACGTCCGCCATCCTGCCAGCACTGGCGCTGGTGGCCAAACTGCCATGCCGGAACGACATGTTCCCATTCAATACGGCTGGCGCGGTTTTCGTTTTTACGCACCTTGTAGCCGCAGGACTCAAGGTCAACGACCCCTTTTTTACCCTGCCAGTTAATTTTACAGCCGCAGTAGAAATCGCCCGGCACGTCGGCGTTGACCTTAACACCGGCCGCTTTGGCCTGAGAGAAACTGTTGATACCGTCGGCCAGGGCGTGGCCTGAGAGCGCTGTCGTCAAAAAGGCGACCGCAAGAGAAAAATTACGGGACATCTTACACTCCGTGTCAAAACGAGCCCGCAACGTAACGAATGTTGTTCCTGTATGCAATCAGTCAGATCAGGAAAGTTCCTGAAAGTTCAGATAATTATTCCGCCACCAGCGGCTCGCCACATTTGACGCAGCGGTAGGTCGCCTCGCCGCGCACCACGCGATTATGGCGACGGACGGTAAGCTGGTGCTGCTGGCACTGACAGCGGTAGGGGAAGGTATTGCGGCGTACCGATTCCAGCTCGAACTGATGCGTGCGGCGGGCCGGAACGCCGAGCACCGCCTCCATCATCCACTTCCACTCTTTTCCATGCGGCGCGACGCGGCCAAAGTGTTTCCACACCAGCAGGTGCGCCAGCTCGTGCGGTACCACCTCATCGATAAACGCCTGCTGGTTTTCCATCATCAGCACCGGGTTAAGGCGGATCTCATACGACTCAAGCCAGGCAGTACCGGCCGAGGTGCCACGCTGCTGGTAGACGAGTTTGGGTTCAGGGTAGTTGCGACCGAGCTTCAGGTTCGCCTGGGCGAGTTTTTCCCGCAGGCTGCGCATAACGGCCTGCTGAATGGCGATGGGGAGACGGGGTGCTTTCATAGGGGCAGAGCATAAAGCGCGAAGCGGGGAGGCGCAAGAGGCGCCTCCCGTTAGAGGATCAGTCGTGGGCGCCGATTTCGCGCAGAGGACGACCTTTCATCAGGTTACGTTCAATATGTTCCAGAGACACGTGTTTGGTTTCTGGAACCAGCCAGATGGTCAGCACAATAAAGAAGATGTTCAGACCGGCGTAGACCCAGAAGGTGTTCGCATTGCCCAGGGTATTGAGCATGGTCAGGAACGTTGCGCCGACGATCATGTTAGCAATCCAGTTGGTTGCGGTAGAGCAGGTGATACCAAAATCACGCCCTTTCAGCGGCTGGATCTCAGAGCACAGCACCCAGATCAGCGGACCGGCGCTCATCGCAAACCCGACGATAAACATCAGCAGCATGCCTACCGCAAAGTACTGGGCGGTTGGGGAGTGAATGCCCACATGCATCATGGTACCGAGGACGCCCATACCGGCCGCCATCACCAGGAAGCCCAGCGTCAGGGTTGGCTTACGTCCCCAGCGGTCCACCAGACCGATGGCGATAAAGGTCGCCAGCACGTTGGTCAGACCCACGATGACGGTCCCCCACATCTGCTCGGTGGTGTTGGTATAACCCGCCAGCTCAAAGATTTTGGGCGCGTAGTACATGATGACGTTCATCCCCGTGAACTGCTGCATCACCTGCAGCAGTACGCCGAGGAAAACGGCACGACGGAAGTTGCTGTTCTCTTTAAACAGCGCCCAGCCGGACTGTTTGACCTTCAGGCTTTCGCGGATCTCTTCCAGCTCGTTTTTCGCTTCTGCGCTGGTATCGCGCAGGCGCATCAGCACGCGTTCGGCATCGTGGAAGCGACGTTTTGCAGCAAACCAGCGCGGGCTGTCCGGCAGGAAGAAGACGCCAATCAGCAGCAGAACTGCAGGGATGATGATCACGCCGAGCATCCAGCGCCATGCGCCGCTGTAGCTAAACGCTGTATCGGAAAGGTACGCGCCCAGGATACCGATGGTGATCATCAACTGGTACATCGAAATCATACTGCCGCGGATTTTCTCCGGCGCGATTTCAGACAGGTAAAGCGGGGCGGTATAGGACGCCACGCCCACGGCCAGACCGAGCAGCACGCGGGAAACCAGCAGGACCTCAACGTTAGGCGCTGCGGCAGAGAAGAGTGAGCCGGCAACGAACAGGATCGCGCCGATCATCAGGCTCTTTTTACGTCCGAGCTTGAAGGAGAGCCAGCCGCTGCCGACGGCCCCGACGGCCGCACCAAACATCATGGAGCTCACCACCCACTCCTGGGTGTGAGCGCTGATCTGGAACTCGTCAGTGATGAAAGGTAATGCACCGGCAATCACGCCGATATCCAGGCCAAAAAGTAATCCTGCCAGGGCGGCGAGGAAACAGACGAAGAATGTCATCGCCTTGTTGGACGTACGCCCCTGTTTTTTATTGTCAGGCATTCTGCCCTCCAGTTGGGTTATCAGTTTTATTGATGTTAAGGGTAGGTGAGCGACCCGTAAAAATATGTGAGATTAATCACATTGGTGTAATCGGTTACACTCGTGTGTAACCGTAAATAAAATTAAGGCTTTGAAAATATAGAGGTAAATGAGGTGATGCGCATCGCGAAAGGACACATTTCAGACTTAACTGAAAGGGAATGTAACAGCAGAAGAAAGGCGATCACGCAAAGAGAATATTCTGAAAGCGGAAGACATCCGCTGCGGTGTAATCGGTTCCAAACGGTGCGCCTTTCAACCGGGTGGCGGCTGCGCCTTACCCGGTCTATAAAAACTCCGTACCCCGTAGGTCGGGTAAGGCGTAGCCGCCACCCGACAAAAAAAAGGCCAGCCCGAAGGCTGGCCTTTTAAAAGCGATGTCAGTCGATTACTTCAGACCGGCAGCTTCACGCAGCAGCGCGGCTTTGTCGGTTTTTTCCCATGGGAAATGTTCGCGACCAAAGTGACCGTATGCAGCGGTTTCTTTGTAGATTGGGTGCAGCAGATCCAGCATCTGAATCAGGCCGTATGGACGCAGGTCGAAGAACTCGCGCACCAGCAGGGTCAGCTGTTCTGAAGGCACTTTCTCGGTACCAAAGGTTTCCACCATGATGGAGGTGGGTTCAGCCACGCCGATAGCATAGGACACCTGAATCTCACAGCGGTCAGCCAGGCCGGCAGCCACAATGTTTTTCGCCACATAACGTGCCGCGTACGCTGCAGAACGGTCCACTTTTGATGGATCTTTACCGGAGAATGCGCCGCCACCGTGACGCGCCATGCCGCCGTAGGTATCAACGATAATTTTACGACCGGTCAGACCGCAGTCACCCATTGGGCCGCCGATCACAAAGCGTCCGGTTGGGTTGATGAAGAATTTGGTGGCGCTGCTCAGCCATTCGGTAGGCAGAACCGGCTTGATGATCTCTTCCATCACTGCTTCCTGCAGGGATTTCTGATCGATCTCTTCGGAATGCTGGGTGGACAGAACGACCGCATCAATACCGACAATTTTACCGTCGTCGTACTGGAAGGTGACCTGGCTTTTTGCATCCGGACGCAGCCACGGCAGGGTGCCGTTCTTACGCACTTCAGCCTGACGCTGCACCAGACGGTGTGCGTAGGTGACCGGTGCTGGCATCAGCACGTCGGTTTCGTTGGTTGCATAGCCGAACATCAGGCCCTGGTCGCCCGCGCCCTGTTCCAGCGGATCGGCACGGTCAACGCCCTGGTTGATGTCTGGAGACTGTTTACCAATCGCGCTCAGTACCGCGCAGGAGTTGGCATCAAAGCCCATATCAGAATGCACATAACCGATCTCACGCACCGTGTTACGGGTGATCTCTTCGATATCAACCCATGCGCTGGTAGTGATCTCACCGCCAACCAGAACCATGCCGGTTTTGACATAGGTTTCACACGCGACGCGCGCTTTTGGATCCTGCGCGAGGATCGCATCCAGCACCGCATCGGAAATTTGGTCAGCAATTTTATCAGGATGTCCTTCTGATACGGACTCGGACGTAAACAGGTGTTTTGCCATGTTTTATTTCACCTAAGAGGAATTTGGTTAGCTCAAGCTGCTGTGTGGAATAGCCAAAGGAGATAATTCTACCAAGGCCTGCAGGTTTTTGACACTGGCAGTATGAGTGTTAATCAGTATAGATGGATTAACATCTGGATGGCTATTTTAGGTCACTTCTTCACCCGATTTCCAGTTTTTTTTGACTCATCTCTCACTCAGTTGAAATTGCTGCTGGCAAAAATTCCTGACGGTGCTGGCAACACGCGCATTTTTGTTTTGCTTTTTAGCCCCCTTCTCGGTATAAAACGCGGCGCGCGGCTCATATAAAATAAGCGCTCGATGAACTCATCGTGTCGCCACTTCCAGCCGGGTAAAGCAGTGAACTTTTAGCTTTGGCTTGGGGTCCGTTTCAGCAGAGGCGGCCGTGGAGGTGATACGAGATAATGAACCATCGTTTTCCGCTAATTCAGCGCAGCCGTTCTGGCGCGCATTTGATTCCCGCAACCCGCATTTCTAGTCTGCAAACCTGCCGATGTTATACCCATCTCGGCGCTTCTCAGGATTCCAGGGCCGGTCACGCTTTGTGAAAACTGAACAAGGGCGCTCTTGTTAATACAAGAGTTTTCTCGTGGTTTCGCCGAACCTTGTCATACAGAGTTCGGATACGTGTTTTACAATGATATGAATAAGAAACCGGTCGCACGGTCTGGATTTCAGCATACTCTGCTGGGAAACGGAGCCGTTTATGGGTTGTTATCGCCGTATAACGCTGCGATAGTAGTCAACTGTTTTACACTTAATACAAAGAGTTGAGGTTCGCTATGTCTGACGACATGTCTTCTTTTTCGCCTTCGTCAGCGGGCGAACAGGGTGTACTACGTTCTATGCAGGAGGTTGCGATGAGCTCCGAGGAAGCCAGCAAGATGCTGCGCACTTACAATATTGCCTGGTGGGGCAATAACTACTACGACGTCAACGAACTGGGCCACATCAGCGTTTGCCCGGATCCGGACGTCCCTGAAGCGCGCGTGGATCTCGCCAAACTGGTGAAAGCCCGTGAAGCTCAGGGCCAGCGTTTGCCTGCACTGTTCTGCTTCCCGCAGATCCTGCAACATCGCCTGCGTTCGATTAACGCCGCGTTCAAGCGCGCGCGTGAATCCTACGGCTATAAAGGCGACTACTTCCTAGTTTACCCCATCAAGGTAAACCAGCACCGCCGCGTGATCGAATCTCTGATCCACTCCGGCGAGCCGCTGGGTCTGGAAGCCGGCTCCAAAGCGGAGCTGATGGCGGTTCTGGCCCATGCGGGCATGACCCGTTCAGTGATCGTCTGTAACGGCTATAAAGACCGTGAATACATTCGTCTGGCGCTGATTGGCGAGAAGATGGGCCACAAGGTCTATCTGGTTATCGAGAAGATGACCGAAATTGCCATCGTGCTGGAAGAGGCCGAGCGTCTGAACGTCGTGCCGCGCCTTGGCGTGCGTGCGCGTCTGGCGTCACAGGGTTCCGGAAAATGGCAGTCCTCCGGCGGCGAAAAATCCAAGTTCGGCCTGGCGGCAAACCAGGTGCTGCAGCTGGTGGAGATCCTGCGCGAGCGCGGGCGTCTGGACAGCATTCAGTTGCTGCACTTCCACCTCGGCTCGCAGATGGCCAACATTCGCGATATCGCGACCGGCGTGCGTGAGTCAGCGCGTTTCTACGTTGAGCTGCACAAGCTTGGCGTGAATATTCAGTGCTTCGACGTGGGTGGCGGCCTGGGCGTGGACTACGAAGGGACCCGCTCGCAGTCTGACTGCTCTGTGAACTACGGCCTGAACGAATACGCGAACAACATTATCTGGGCGATCGGCGATGCCTGTGAAGAGAACGGCCTGCCGCACCCGACGGTGATCACCGAATCCGGTCGCGCGGTCACCGCGCACCATACGGTGCTGGTCTCGAACATCATCGGCGTTGAGCGCAGCGAAACCACCGAAGCGACGCCGCCGGCAGACGATGCGCCGCGTTCCCTGCAGAGCATGTGGGAAACCTGGCAGGAGATGCACGAGCCGGGCACGCGTCGTTCCCTTCGCGAATGGCTGCACGACAGCCAGATGGACCTGCACGACATTCACGTCGGCTACTCTTCAGGCACCTTCAGCCTGCAGGAGCGCGCGTGGGCGGAGCAGCTCTATCTGAACATGTGCCATGAAGTGCAGAAACAGCTCGACCCGAGCAACCGTGCGCACCGTCCGATTATCGACGAGCTGCAGGAGCGAATGGCGGATAAGATCTACGTCAACTTCTCTCTGTTCCAGTCGATGCCGGATGCCTGGGGTATCGATCAGCTGTTCCCGGTTCTGCCGTTGGAAGGGCTGAACCACGCCCCGGAACGTCGCGCGGTGCTGCTGGACATCACCTGTGACTCTGACGGTGCAATCGACCACTACGTTGATGGCGACGGTATCGCAACGACGATGCCAATGCCGGAGTATGACCCGGAGAACCCGCCGATGCTGGGCTTCTTTATGGTCGGCGCGTATCAGGAGATCCTCGGCAACATGCACAACCTGTTCGGTGATACCGAGGCGGTTGACGTGTTTGTCTTCCCTGACGGCAGCGTGGAAGTTGAGCTGTCTGACGAAGGGGATACCGTGGCGGACATGCTGGAATACGTTCAGCTCGATCCGAAAACCCTGCTGACGCAGTTCCGCGACCAGGTGAAAAACACCGGGCTGGACGATGCGCTGCAGCAGCAGTTCCTGGAAGAGTTTGAAGCGGGTCTGTACGGTTATACGTACCTGGAAGACGAATAACGCACGAATGGGGCGTTAAAAAAAGGGTCTGACGAAAGTCAGACCCTTTTGTTTTAGCTGTACTGCTGGTCGGTGAAGGTGATGGTCACCGGGGCATAGATATTAATCGGTCGATCGATTTGCAACGCCTTCCACTGGGGACGCACGTTCATCGCACCTTTGCTCATGTCGCCGTTCCACTGCTTGTGTTCAGGCGTTTTCGGCATATCCATCCCGGTTTGACCAGTGGACGATCCCGGAGAGAGCTTAACGTCATCGCCTTTGGTGTTGCTGGACGGCGCAACGCCGTTGGTCATGTCGCCATTCCACTGCTTGTGCTCCGGCGTTTTCGGCATATCCATCCCGGTTTGGCCGGTGGACGACCCCGGAGAGAGCTTGACGTCATCGCCTTTGGTGTTGCTGGACGGCGCAACGCCGTTGGTCATGTCGCCATTCCACTGCTTGTGCTCCGGCGTTTTCGGCATATCCATCCCGGTTTGGCCGGTGGACGACCCCGGAGAGAGCTTGACGTCATCGCCTTTGGTGTTGCTGGACGGCGCAACGCCGTTGGTCATGTCGCCATTCCACTTCCTGTGGTCCGGTGTTTTCGGCATGTCTTTACCGGTTTTAGCCGTCGCGGAGCCCGGAGAAAGCACCGGATAGTGAGTTTCCGGTACGGCCCATTTCTTCACTGGCGTAACCGTTGCGGCCTCTGGTTTTGCTTTTGGCGTCAACGGCTGAGACGCTGACGGCACGACTTTCGGCACGGCTTCACTGTGTGCTGTTTCAGACGCGACGGCCTCTTTATGCACCACCGAAGAGGCGGACGTGGAGGTCGTTGACGCCGTCGTTTTCTCAACCGTCATGTGCTGAGAATCGGACGTGGTGCGCGTCGTCGTTGTCGTGGTCTGCTGCGCTGAGCCCGGCTTAGTCGGCGTACACTTGTGTGGACAACCGCCACCGCCCGTATGGCCGTCATCCGGCACCGCTGGCGTATCGCTGTCTGCATCAGCGCCGTTTTTCTTCTTCTTGCGGATGCCCGGATCGGCGAGCGTGTAGGAGATGTTATTTCCTGCTTCTTTCTCATCACGCGTCACGGTCGACATTGCCTCTTTATCGGCGTTGAGCTCACCGTTTACCGCCGCGCTGGTCGTGTCACCCACTGCGATGGTGGATTTCTGCGTTTCGTTGTAGTGAATTTCATCCACGGTATCGACGTAGATGTTCGCAGACGGCACGACGGCCTTTTTGTCCTTCACGCTCAGGCCGATACCGCCACCGCCGTACAAACCATCCTGCTCAACGTGGTCTTCCAGCGTTTTCGCATTGATATCGCCTGCAACGTTCACCGAGCCCGTGCGGTCCTGAGACACCAGGTTGGCCCCGGTCATGTTCAGGTCGCCGCCGGTTTTGACATTCAGTTCGCCCGTGGTATTGATACCGGACTGCTTCGCTGTTTTAGCCGAATCGTAACTCTCGGAGCCTCCGCCCCCGTTTACGGATACGTTAGGGATAACGCCTGTCGACGTGCCCGATATGCCCACCGAGGCGCCCCAGTTACCGCGGCTGCTTTCGGTGTGCTCGGTATCCTGTACGGAGGTGACAGTCATGTCGCCCGCGACATTCACATCGGCCTTCGCAGCATCAATGTTAGCGCCCTTCATGTGCATATCACCGCCCGCGTTCACCGTCACATTTTCGCCGGTGAGGGTACTGTTCTGGTACGACGTCGAGCTGCCGGAACCGTGCTCCGTACTGCCGTTGTAATCGACCGAAACGCCGCCGCTTATGCCGGTAATATCCACGCCTACGCCTGCGGTAATACCGCCTTTGTGTTTGTCGGTTTCACTGGTGTAAGAGGTTGTTGATTTCGCCGCGTTGATGTCCACATCGCCACCCGCATTGATCTCCGTCTTCTGCGAGTTCACGTTCACGCCGTTGAGCGTGGTATCGTTAGTCGAATTAATGCTGACGTTTTTAGCATTGATATTGGTGATGTTCTCCGCCGTTGCGGTGCTCGTTTCTTTCGTTTTCGTCGTATTACCGCCGAAAGTGACGGAGGCGCCAGCAAGATCGTTCAACAGGATGTTGGACACATCGCCCAGCACTTCCGCCGTCGTGGTTCCGCCGTTAATTGACTGACCTTTCTGCGATTTATCAATCAGATTACCGGTTTTGTCGATCGCGTCAGCTACGGCACTGTGGGCCTCACCTGAAATACCGACAAAGCGGTCTTTGTGTGTGGTGGTGGTTTTGGTTTCATCCTCGTATTTGGTACTGGCGACATCCTGCGCGTTAATGCTGAGCTTATCGCCGGCTGAAAGGTCAGCGCCGCCAATATCCGCCGTTTTTCCTGCAGTCACGGAACCGGAATCGGCAAAATTAATGGACGCGTTGGTGTTCTGCTTGCTCTGGGTCGACACGGTATTGGTCGTGTCTTCCATACCCACCCTGAAGCCTGCCGTATCGGTGATCGGCGCGCGGCCCGGTTTGTCGCCAACCGCGGAGGTTTCAGAGCTACCGCCCGCGCTGGAGTAGTCGCCAGAGGTGGTATTTTTTGTGGTGCCCTCGTTTTTGCCGTAGGACACTGAGGCGGATTTACCGCCGCCGCTGATAGAGGCATCAGCAATAAACTGACGAGACTGCGTGGTTTGTTCCTGAACGGACACGTTTTCAGAGGTTTTTATCTCAACGTTTTCTGCCGCATTGATGGCGCCGCCGTTGGCGTTAATGCTGCCACCTTCCATGACCACATTCTTGCTGGCATCAATCTGAACGTTACCGCCAGCCTTAACGGTTGAGCCGATAGCTTCCCCGCTGACCGTTTTGGTGTCGGTGGTGGTATAGCTGGACAGACCGGTGATCTCGGTATTGATGGTACGGGTAGAATCAATCTGATGTAGGTCGTTGAAGGTGACGTCACCTTCGCTTGCCTTCATGTTCACATCCTGGCCTGCCGTAATATCCGCCGCGTTGGAGGTGATAGTTTTCGCCTGCATATTGATACTGCCGCCAGCGGTGACGCCGTCATCGTGCGCATGAATCATCTGTTTGCCGTCTTCGCCGTGGCCGACAGACGCGGTCAGAGTGATGTCGCCTTGTTCAGCCTTCATGTCAATGTCGCCACCGGCGTTCACTGCCGCACCGTTAGAGGCAATGTTGCCCTTTTCCGACGTCATTGAGACGTTATTACCCGCAGAGATGCCGGCATTGGTCGCGTTGCTGATATTTTTGATATCACCCTCGGCCACCAGCGTAACGTCACCCCGGGAGGAGAGGGTACCGTTCACGTTGTTGATGGCGGTGGCATCAACAGACAGGCTATTCCCGGCAGCGATGGACGCTGTGCCATTGCTGATATCACCGGAAGCCAGCTGGCGAAGGGTTTCAGGGCAAAGGTAGACCACCGGCACCAGCACTTCCGTCCCTTTGATGTTCTGGCTCACGAACCAGACGATATCCTGGGTCAGCCCATTGCGCTGCTCTTCGCTCAGGGGCTGGCCCACCATCAGATTCAGATCGCTGTTTTTCGCCGCAATACCGGCGTTATCCATCAGATTCTGCACCAGCGCATCGCCTTCGAGACCGTCTCGTATCGCAAACATGCTGCCCACGGAGCGGCTGATCTCTCGACGAATCAATTCGGAGATGAAGTAGTTATCCCCAATGACGTTAACGGTCTCGGTGGTGGTGTAATCCACCTTGTCGAAATAGTAGTCAGAGCCGCTGTACTTGCTCTGGTCGATCATTTCCGGGCGCGTTTCGAAAATTGGAATGATGTGGTTGGCCGGGCCGCTGTATTCGGTACCGTTTTTCGCCGCCGCGGAGGCTTTTTTGAATTCGTCTGTGACTTCAAACATCCCCGGCAGGGAGACCAAATCCTTTATGGTCGGCAGCGGGCTAATCCCCATGGCCAGCTCTTCCAGCGTTTTGGTATTGACGGCAACATCATAGCCCGCAATGACCGTATCTACGCTGTAGTCACCCACGTCGATATTCTGAACAGTGGCGTTCTCTCTGATCGTACCCGCGTTCGCCAGTCCGTTATCCAGGGTGCCGCCATTGTGCGTGAAGTTACGACCCGCCGTGATTTCGCCTTTTTCAGACGGCACAAAGTAGATCATATTCTTCTTCAGTGAGTTAGTGCTGGCATCACCGTCGTTGAGACTGTGCCATGCTGCGCTCAGGGTACCGTACTCCTGCGCGTTCCACGTTTCGCCAAACACTTTGCTCATGACATAGCTGAGCTGGGTTGAGGTATTTGCGGCGTCGATCAGAGATTTATAGCTACGATCTCTGTTCGGATCCTCGCTGCCGCTTTTGGTCTCGGGCTCGCCGTCGCCAAAGACGAAATCGAGGTATTGATACAGCGAGCTGAAGGTCAGCGTCGTGTAGTGCTCCGATGCCACCTTCCAGAAGTCGGTCAGCACGATCGGTTCATTGAGCGTGAGGTGCAGATAATCATACATCGATTCCGACGTATATTTTGGCGAGTTCAGAAGATTACCGGTAATGGTGATATCACGTCCCGCCTGGATCAGGCCGCCGGTATTTTTGATCTCTTTGTCCGCGAAGATATCGCGCTGGTTGATATTGATATCTTTGCCCGCGCTGATTTCGCCAAGTTTGTCCATGGCGATATCGGAGCTCAATACCGGAATGTGCAGCACCGTGGTGATGCTGACCTGCGTCATCACGTTATCTACACCGGACCACTGGCCCACTGCGTCCTGCGTTTGGGTTTGCGAAATCGTGCCGCCCGTATAGGTACTTTGGTTTTCCAGATAGGCTGCATCAATATTAATATTTTGCTCGGAACGAATGATCCCGGCGTAGTTAATCAGGCTTTTCGCGATGAGCGACATGTCGCCCATGCTCAGAATGTTGCCCGTAAAGTCATTCACAAAGGTGCCATTGCGGACATCAATATCCATCTGCCCTAGCGACCAAAGCAGGCTGTTACTGTTGTTCGTCATCCCACCGGCATGGATGTGCATATCCCCGCCCGTCACGACAGACTTGCTGTTGACAAATTTACCGTCTGCCTGCAGCGTCAGGTTGCCAATCACTTCCATCATGGTGTTATTGAACAGGGAGCCTTCGGTGCTCAGCGTCATATCATGACCCGCGCGGATATTGCGGGTCATGTCATCCAGGGTGAGGGAATCTTTCACCCTGAGCATTAAATCATGACCCGCTTCGAGGATGCCGCTGGTGTTATTTAGCGTGTCAAGGTTGAGATTCATGTCGTTTCTGGCGACTGTTACGCCAGATTCATGATTATTCAGTTTCGACGCGTTGATCGTGACGTTATTACCGGCGATCAGACCATTTCTTTCGTTGGTGATCGTTCCTCCGGCCACATTAAGGGTGGTGTTATTTGCCCCAGAAATCACTGCCGCGTCAGAGTTGATCACATTGTGAGCGACCTTAAGAGACAAGTCGCTTTGCGTCGACACAATCACCGCCTGTTCGGTGTTGGCCAGGTTTTGCGCGTTAATCGTGATGTCGCCGCCCGCCACGATAGTGGACACTGACTGCTGTCCATCATCAGCGGTGATGCTGCCGAGATTGCTCAGCGTGTCGGCAACAATCTCCAGCGGTCCATTAACGGCCTGGATGATGCCCGCCGTGCGGTTTGTCACAACGCCAATGGCGTTCAGGACCGTTTTCATATTGGCGGAGATCACCGCGCTGTCGCTGTTGACGAGGGACTCAACATCTTCAATCGTCAGATTACGCAGCGCAACCAACACATGATCTTCGCCTTTGTTGGTCAGGTTTTTAACGTTGCGGATGATCAGATCCAGGCCCGCCTGAACCACACCTTCGTTTTTCAGGTCGTCAACGTCGTCGATCGCAATGGTCCCGTTGCCGATCATAACGGCGCGGTTGTTTAACGTTTTCACGCCGCTGATAGTCAGATCGCCAGCAGAGGCAATCACCGCATCGCTGCTGTTGTTAAGCGTGGTTGCTCCCGCGATGGAGAGAGCGGCATCCGATTTAATCATCGAGGCGCCGCTGTTATTCAGGGTACCTACGTTTCTCAGCGTGGTGTTTTCTGCGCCGAACAGGGTTGCACCTTCAGTGTTATTGAGGGTGTTCACATCGGACAGTGACAGCGTGCCGTCAGAAATCACAAAGCTGCCGGTGTTATTGAGCGTGTTGAGATGGGTCAGTTGCAGCGTCTTGCTGGCATACAGCGTGGCGGCGTTCAGGTTATCGACGGCGCTAACGCGATCGAGCGTCAGGCTACCGGCCTGAATCGTTGACGCGTCGTTAAGCAACGATGTTGCTGAAACGGAGAGGTTTTCTCTTGCCGCGATCAGTGCGTCATGCGTGTTTGCGAGGGTGGAAATTCCGCTGGCATGGACATTTTCACCCTGGATCAGCGCATCGTTATTGTTTACAGCCAGCGCGCCGTCGCCATTTAGGGTTAGATTCTTTCCGGCAACAATGCTGCCTTTTTGACTGTTCAGCAGCGCTTTTTTGACATCAAGCTGCATGTCTGTGCCCGCACTCAGCGTGCCGCCCTGGTTTTCCAGATTCTCGGTGGCGATGGTCAACTTCTCGCTCGCGCTGACGCTGCCGCGGTTACTGACGGTTGCACCGGACTTACGGGTACTGGCGGAGACATTACGCCCTGCAATACGTCCGGTATTGCTGAGGGTGTCACCGCCGGATGTCAGCGTCACGTCATGCTTGTTGCTGGCAATGGTGCCGTCGTTGACGATATTACCGTCGGCATCAATAAAGATCAGCGCATCGTTACCGCTCAGGGTACCGCTGTTTGACAGATCACCGTTGACGTTAATGCGCACCTCACCGCTATCCGCACCGATATGACCACTGTTGTTAAGGGCGCTGGCGGTCATGACCAGATTGTTATCCGCGTAGAGGCGGCCTGCATTGTCAAGATGACCGACAGACAGCGTCTGGGCGTTGCTGGCATAGAGAATGCCATTGTTCTTCATCGAACCTGATGCAATCCGGATATCCCCTGTGGCGCTGACGGAACCCTTGTTTTCAAACGCGCCGGTCAGGTTGAACTGAAGTGTTCCTCTCTTCGCGAGAATAACGCCTTCATTGTTGGTCATGCTGCCCGCAGTGATGTTGATATCACCACTGTTGCTGACGACCTCCGCGTCGGAGACGAGAGTGCTGAATGGCACCTGCTGGCCATTCTGAATGACGACAAAATCGCCATTTTTTAACGTAACGACGCCACCGGAAATGACGGCTCCGTTAGCATCCAGCGCCTTGAGTTTGCCGGAAAGGGTGTACTGCCCGGCAACATTAATCTGAATCGCGGGAACCGCTGTCGTCGCACTGTTTTGCGTGAGGATCGCCGCCGTGTTTTGCAGCAGGGTAGACGCATCAATGCGGATGGTACCGGTACGGGAGATCAGGTCGTTATTCACCGTCAGGCCGGAGAGGGCATGCAGGATAATATTATTCTGCGCTTCGGTGCTCCCGGCGCCGCTGCTGTTTTTATTAAGGGCAATATTGTTGCCGCTGACGGTGACGTTTTTGTCGCTGCGTATGCCCGTCAGCGTCACGTCGCCGTTAGCGCTGATCTCAATATCATCCGTGGCTATGATACTGCCCTGGTGACGGACGCCCGCGCCGGACTCGGTACTGATAAGCTGAATTTTACCGCCGTACATCGACCCCATTGCCCGACCATCAATCGCGACATCCGGTGCGTGTCCGTCACCCGCATTGCGAACGCTATGCACGCGGCTGGAGAGGTCGTAATCGTTCTGGCCCGCAACAACCTTGATATCGGCCTGACCCGCAATTTCACCTTCCAGTTGAGCGCTGCGGCTGACGATGTCGAAGTAAGTCAGCCCTTCGGTAGAAATGCCTTGTCCCGTGACAGAAACGTTACCTTTCTCAACCGCAAGTTTATAGTTGCCGTCCTCTTTCATCTGTACCTTACCGGTACTCAGCGTCAGGCTGTTGGCATTAATGGTGGTGGCGCCGTTAACGCTAATGCCGTTTTCGTTGGCAACGATCACGTCCGCTTTTCTGCCAAAGACTTCCATCGTGCCGTTAATATAGGACGCCTGGGCACCCGTCACTTCACTGATAATGGCTTTTGCTTCATGCTCAAGCTGGGCGTTTTTAACCGTATAGCCCCCGATCTTAGACACGCCATCCTGCATGCTGTTGTTAAAGATCAGACCATTTTTATCAACGTTAAACTGGTCAAATTTATTCAGTGAAACACCTTTCGCATTCGGATCGGTGATATTCACGACTGGTGTGCCGTTAGCCGCCTGGCCCATGGTTGGCCCTTTGCTCTGGCTGGCATCCGGCACCGTCGCGGCTTCGGCATTAGCGGCGAGGATACCCGCTATCGAAATAAAAAGGGGACAAAGGTGTTTATGCAAATTCCCAGCGGTTAGCTTCGTTTTTGAAGTTTTATTATTGCTCATAAAAATTCCTTAAATTAGAAAGTTACTTCCATCTTGTAATAAACGACCGTGTTATCGACGGTATTCTCTTCCAGTGAATCTGGTTTTTTTATAGGCCAGCCCGCGAGGACATATGTTGAAAAATGGCTACCGGTAGCTTTAATTCCGAACGAGCCACCCATCATGAATTGGCTGTCACATACGTTGACGCCTTTAGGGCAATTATCTTTGGCAAAGCCCAGGTCATAACCTAAATAGGGAATAAGCTGATAAATACCGCCGATGCCAATATCAAAAGGAAACTGCAGCGTATTGGCGATCCAGCCGCCGCTATCAACCAGCAGGCTATCGTCCTTAAATCCGCGCACGGTGAATTCATCGCCCAGCGTTAATTTTGCATCGCTGACCAGGACGTGCGGGGTGTACTGGAACCCGGCGTTGAGTTCATAGACGCCACCCAGACGGCCAGCCTGAAAAAGCGGACGCGTCCAGCTGGCAATGCCGTTGTACTTGACGTAATCAAGGTCAAAACCTTTGAGATCGGCATCGTTTTTCCAGGCAGAACCGAACCAGGGAACCGCCGCCGTCACGCCCACATCGCCATAGAACCAGCCGTTCACCAGGGCGCCGACCCACGTTGCGCCTGACGACATCGCGGTATAGGTTTTAGAGCTGACGTCTATACGGTGGTTTTCAATGCTGTTGTCGCTGTTACGTCTTTCGACTTTTGCCCACCAGCTGGTTTTACCCGTGGCGTTACGGCCCAGCATGCGGCTGATACGCAGTGAAGCGCGGTCTGAATCTCCGTCAGACGCGTAGCTGGCGTTATTGCCGGCAAGGGTTTTATCGTAGCTGGATTTGTAATAAAGCGCGTCGAATGACCAGTAACCCAGCGGGATGCTGTAACTCGTTGACCACGAACCCTGATTATCCTGGTTATTTTTCAGGTTATTCCATGAATAATAAACGTTGAAAATATCATTGATACCGGCGATGTTTTTAGCGGTTACGCTGCCATAATACTGCTGCCAGCCGTCAGCCTTAATGCCAGAGTTGTTAAGGCCCGCGGCAACGGAAAGGGGGAACTCAGGTTCATGCAGCAGATTAAGATCGGAATAGCTGTTTACAATCGACGGCTGAATATCAATATTGTCTTTGGGATAAACACGCAGCAGGTTTTCGACCATCTGATCGATATCCTGCATGTTCAGAATCTTGTCTTTCGCAAAGGGGTAGGCAGTGAACAGGCGCGTGCGTTCACGGAGAGACGGTTCATGCCCGTTAACCTTAAGATTGTTTATTTTCCCCCACAGCACCCGTAGAGAGAGCGTACCCGTTTTGATATTGCCTGGCTCAATACCAATAAGCGTTGTGGCATAACCGCGGGAAATATAAAAATCGGTCAGCTCTTTAACCAGTTCAAATATTTCTGTTCTGCCGAGCATTTTGCCTTCATAGCGATCGATAATCGCCTGACGCAGTGGCGAACCGTCAAACAGGACATCATCAAGAATAACGATATGATTGATCTGAAATCGCCAGCTCGAGTCGCTGCTGGTCAGGGTTTCTTCTCCGGCTTCACGCAATTTTTTTTGTTGCTGGATTAACCGTTCGTTCCGCTTGGCTTCTTCTATTAATGCCTGGCTGGTTTGTCTTTCGAGACGATCCAGTTCCTGTTTATTTTGCTGGCCGGGAAGTGCCGCCGCCGTAGCGTGAGCCAAAGGAATGAGCGGCACTAATAAAAGCGCATATTTTGAAAAACGCTGAAGCACGAATCTCTCCTAGATAATTATTTTATAGCCATGGTGTATTGAATTGCGCCGACTACCCTGCCAGCACTTAATGAATTTGCGCGATTAACTTCTGTAGGAACGTAAATCTGAGCCTGATAGTTTTTCGTTAATCGGGATGAAACCGGGAAAACAATTTCTTTCCCAAGAATAAGAGACGTTGAGACATAAGGACTTGATTTTTCGTAAACCATAATCGCGAAGTTTTGGGCGTAGCCTTCGCCGGTCTCCACCCCCAGAATACCGCTCGATTCTGCGAATTTTGTCCCGAGCATAGAAGAGATAGTTAAGCCAACCTGTTCCTGTTTCGGACAAGTGATGGTAATAGAAAAGTCTTTTTTATCGCCCTGGTAATTTTGCGTGTTCTGGAATGAGGCAATACTGTAGGTCCCTAAATTGACGTTTGTTGACGAGGGATAAATGGAGCATGAACGCGTATTCACTTTAATCGGTACTGATAAATTGATAGTAAGAATACGAAGCTCATCCTCTGGCGTGAGCAAAGGTTTGACTTTTACGTTAACCATTTCACCGGCAGGGATCTCGGTTTCACCCTGATTAATGGTGCCGGTCTGAACAAACTCCAGTAGCACCGTGCTGTTATCGATTGAACAGCTCGGACTACAGGTCACAGGAGAGCCGGAGTTACCCGGTACCCAGGCGTTTCCGGTATTGGCTGGCCATTTCATCCGAATACCAATGCCCGGAATTTCGGTTGCATAGACTTTATCTATCGAGGAAGAGAGATAATTTCGGCTGTATGCAGTGTGCCACTGCGTTTGCGTTGATTCATCACAGCTATATTTGATGTTAGGTGCGGTATAGGTTTTAGACCATAATACCGTTCCTGCGGAGCCTTTATCCGCAGGGTTCAGCGTAATGTTGTCTGTGATATTTAACACTTTTTCCACACCGTCGATTCTGCACGCTGAGGCTTTTACTTCAAGGCTAAATATCCATAACAGTGATAATATAAGGAGATAAAGCAGAGTCGTAATGTATTTATTCATTTTCTCTTAAAGGCCTTTGCAGATAATATCTATTGCATCAAAGGAGGTGGCTTTATTCATATTGCGGTTTTTTCTGTTATCAGAAAGGTGATTGACCTCTGCTGAGCACGTATTCATCACCTTATTGCTTTTCCATTTAATAACGATCGGCTTGCCAGATTCAGGCAAGGTCAACATTGCCAGGCCACCCTGGCCGACCATACCGAGCGTGGCGTCGCTACCGTCGGAAATGGATGCGCCGAAGGGTATCTTCTGCCCGGAGGCATGTGTGAAGCGCACAAAGGTCTGTTGCTTCTGCTGCGTTTCCATTTTGATATGCACGGCGGCACCCGCGGTGGGCACAATGCTCTTACGCGTATCCTCGACGTCGACGCTCATTGATGTACCTTTTGGATCAATGAAGACATCGTTGTATCGGTAAGGCGTCAGATAGCCGACAATGCCATAGCCGTTATCTTTAATGACCGCATTTGAATCAGGGTAAACTCTTGCCCCTTCAGCGCCTTTGGCCTCGATTACGCCAATGGTGTCGCCTAACGTTGGGGTCAAATTGATGCCGCCACGGTGCACAACCACGCCACCGTTCATATTCAGACCGCCCATGAAGCTGTGGAGGGACTGGCTGAACGCGACGCCGCCGGAAGCGCTATCGCCCACGTAAGAAAGGTTGGTACCGAAGTTGGTTTCCGGCCTGCTGGACTCGCTGAAGTAGCCGCTGAAGCCATACTGTGAACGCTCACCAGCCGAGCCGCTGAGCGAGGTGCGGATGGTGGCCTCATCGCTGTTGTAGCTAAAGTTCGCCCCCAGGCGGGCCTGTTTTTCATAACGATGGCCAAGCGGCATGGATACGCTCAGGTAGATCGTATCGTCATGACCACCGTCTTCATTATTGGTTCGGCCAAGTGAAATACCCCAGGTCGACGTGCCAAACCGGTTGTTGTATCCCAGCGCGTAGTTGGATTTTTCCGTGCGGCCCAGTTCATCGTTCCAGATGTTGCCGATGAAACCACTGACGTAAAAACTTCCCCAGCCCGCAGGCAGCATCTGGTTGATGTTTGCTTCCAGGCGTTCACGGTAGCGCTCGGGTAAATATCGGTCGTTACCGTGCTCCAGCGCCTGCTTCACGCTGACGGCATCCGCCAGCGAGTAGTAATCTTTACTGGAGTAGCGGTAACCTACCAGGCTGAAGTTTGTACCGGTTTCTGAAAGGTTTTTAGCAAGACTGATTCGCAGGGACATGTCACACAGTGAACCGCAGTCATCGCTCCCCATACCTGTGTTAAAGTTCGTATAAGAGCGGGTAACGTCCAGACCTAATGCCCCGAGCGGGGTATTGATGGCCACACCACCCAGCAGGGCGTTGTAATCGCCATCAAACGCGGTTTGCGCACCCACGTACCCCGTCAGATTATTCAGCAGACCGTACTGAAGCGTGCCCTCGGTCATCCATGGCGCATCGGCAAGATACGTATTACGCATTTCCCCCGACGAGAGCGAATAGCGGAAGTAACCTTCGCGCAGCAGCTGCGGAACGCTGGAGTAGGGGACCGTAAAGGTGTTGATGGTGCCATCCGTCTCTTTGACGGTGACCTCCAGATCGCCGTTGTAGCCTGTTGCATAGAGATCGCTGATGGCAAACTCACCCGGCGGCACCACTTTTTCGTAGAGGGTGCTGCCGGACTGCTTGATGGTGACTGTGGCGTTGCTGTTGGCAAAACCCCGTACAACAGGCGCGTAGTAGCGCACGGAGTCCGGCAGCATGCGATCGTCGGTGGCAAGCCTTGCGCCGCGAATGGCCGTTGTATCAAACATCTCCCCGCTGGTGTTGAGATCGCCCAGCACCACTTCAGACTGCAATGCTGCAATCCCCCGGCTGGCAAATGCCTGCAGATGATCGACCCCCTCATCGTCAATATCGTTGCCGAGGTTCAGGGTGTCATAGGTCACAAAACGCCACGCCCCGAGGGTCATCGCCGTTTGCAGGTTACCAAAGAGATAGTTGCTGGTTTCGCCCAACTCACGGTTGCGCGTGCTTGAACCACTCAGCGCATAGGAGGCCATGAGGGTAGGTTCACCGTCGTCCCATAGCTCAGGGCTGATGTATCCCTCCGGCGTATTAAGCAGCATCGCCTGCGGGACGGTGACGTCCAGACGCTCATCATCCTGGTTGTAGGTCACGGTTGCGCCGGGCACAAGTGTTTCAAGGATCAGGCAGCGGCCCGTCTTCCAGTTTTCCGGCAGTTTGCGGGTATCGACGTCAAAGCGGATAATCATTTCCGGCGTCATGCAGGCATTTACGCCCTGCTTATTTTTTGCCGGAATAAATGAAATGGGCCAGGTGCCTAATTTCCGCAGGTTGCTAAATACTTCCAGTTTGTAATCTCCGGGTTGGATTTTATCTACCCCGTCGAACTGGCTAAGGTCTAACCCACTGTTATAGAAATTCATAAAGCCGCGAGAAAAGTTTACCGCTTTTTTCTCTGCTTCGGCGTTAGCCTGGCCTGAAACGCACAATGCCAGAATAATGATCTGGCCAAGGGTACTTTTCGCTTTTTTGAGAAGCCTGTATTTATTATGGCGTGCGGACATTTAACCTTCCCAAAGGTAGAACGTATAAAATATTAAAAGTTATAAGTGCGCTTAATATATGCGCCTAAATCAGTGATATAGTTGTATTTAAATATGCCGCGTCCGCTCACTGCGCTGACCTGCGGAAAGTGATAAACCAGCGTTCCATAAGGGACAATCATGTCACCCGGGATCTCGATGTCTTTATTGTCGGCATTCGTCAGCCAGACGCTGGTCATGCTCACGTGGAAAGGTGAGTTATTGGTTCCCACCACGTCGTAGCCTTTTGCCGCTTTACGCAATTCCCACTTCAGATCGTCGCCCGCCTGCATGGGATTGCCCTTCAGGCCCGCTGGGCGATAGAAAAATTTGATCATTGTGCGGAACGCCATTTTTATCTGGTTCTGATCCGCCTCTTCAGGCAGTTCTGGTGGAATATCCAGCACGTTTAGCCAGAGCAGCGTTTCGCGATCTTTCGGGTATTTTCCTGCGGCTTCCGCTGTCTGGAAGATACGGAAAACTTTCCCTTTTTGACCGTTAACGCGCGCAGCGGGAGGGTTGATAAAGAACGGAAGGTTCTCCTTCTCTGTTCCATCGGTTTTATCGGTGCTGGAAAGCCATACCTGCACCAGCTCCGGGTTTTTACTGAGGTTATTCACGCGAACGGTTTGTTCACTCTCGTTTGCATTGAATGCCACGCGAGTCGTTAAAATTTGTATAGTGGCGTTGGCGCAGGGGAACCACGTCAATGTCACCATTAACATCACTTTGAAAATATTACTGACCATCAGGCTCAACGTTCCTAAATGTGGCAGGGAAAGCAGTGGGATAAATCCCACTGCTTAGAGGTATTACTGGTACTTAATGGAATAAACGACGTCAGTGGTGACTTTACCGGCCGTCGCCGCACCGCCGGTGGCAACGTATTGCGCCCAGTAGTCGAAGCGAGCGGTATTACCTGTAATGGTCGCTGTTTTCGGGCTGTTGTTTGCGGTGTTCAGGTTCATAACCGCTTTGCTGGAATCTAACAGACCGATTTCAACTTTATCGGCACCGCCCGTCGTGACGGTGTTTCTCAGGTTACCGGTGGTGGCGTTGATATTGGTGCTCTGTGCCAGTTCGAAGAAGACGCTGGCGACTTTGTTGTTGGTGCAATTTGCACCGCTCAGTTTAATGAAGAATGGCGTGTCACCCGCGCGTTGACCAGCTGTTGCCAGCGCGGTGGTGCTGACGCTTGGCAGATGCACGGTGAAATCAGGAGAGGTGGATTCACCCTGTGCATCACCGCCTGTAATAGCACAGGTTGCGTCACTGATAGTACCGTCAAAGGTAATCGTGCCATCTTCTGCCGCTGCTGCAGAACCCGCTCCCGCCAGAATGGTAAAAAGACCAATTTTTAAATATTTGTTCATAAGTAATTCCATTTAGAAATAAATTTTAATAAAGCGGCGGGATTGTAGGGAGTAAAAAAAGAGAAAACTACACGCTATAACTAAATAAAATCCAAATTCGGACTATCTCATGCTGTCTATGTATGTATGAATGTGTTATGGAAAGGCTTTACTGTTGAATTATAAGGGGTGAGCCCGTAATGGGAGTATTTAAATATTCATTGGGGAAATATTAAGAATGTAAAGATTATAATATTTTTATGGCTATTGTTTTATTCGATGAATGGTAAGGGTTGGCTATATAATTTGTATTTATGAGTCGCTTGAATTTAATGGAGTCAGGCGCTATTCTTAGCGCCATACAGCATTACGATATGAAACGATCCCTTCCTCGTCGGGCTTAACGACGCGGAAGGGATTTTTTTTCACCTTTAACAACGATCGTCTATCTATGATACGAGGACAGGACATGAGCACTTTAGGTCATCAGTACGATAACTCTCTGGTATCTAACGCGTTTGGTTTTTTACGCCTTCCGATGAACTTCCAGCCGTACGACAGTGACGCGGACTGGGTGATCACCGGCGTGCCGTTCGACATGGCAACGTCAGGCCGTGCGGGTGGGCGTCATGGCCCGGCGGCGATCCGTCAGGTTTCCACTAACCTGGCCTGGGAGCACAACCGTTTCCCGTGGAACTTCGACATGCGCGAGCGCCTGAACGTGGTGGACTGCGGTGACCTGGTGTATGCCTTTGGTGATGCGCGTGAGATGAGCGAAAAGCTGCAGGCCCACGCCGAGAAGTTGCTGGCTGCCGGTAAGCGCATGCTCTCCTTCGGCGGCGACCACTTCGTGACCCTGCCGCTGCTGCGTGCCCACGCGAAGCACTTCGGTAAAATGGCGCTGGTACACTTTGATGCGCATACCGACACCTACGCGAACGGCTGTGAGTTTGACCACGGCACCATGTTCTTTACCGCGCCGAA
Organism: Enterobacter sp. JBIWA003; assembly: GCF_019968825.1. Taxonomy (NCBI): domain Bacteria; kingdom Pseudomonadati; phylum Pseudomonadota; class Gammaproteobacteria; order Enterobacterales; family Enterobacteriaceae; genus Enterobacter; species Enterobacter sp. JBIWA003. Next base: position 4,157,774 of record NZ_CP074170.1, on the reverse strand, counting down.
CGAAGGTCTGATCGACCCGAATCATTCCGTGCAGATCGGTATTCGCACTGAGTTCGACAAAGATAACGGCTTCACCGTGCTGGATGCAGGTCAGGTTAACGACCGCGGCGTGGATGACATCCTCGCGCAGGTGAAGGAGATTGTGGGTGATATGCCTGTGTATCTGACCTTCGACATCGACTGCCTGGATCCGGCATTTGCACCGGGTACCGGTACCCCGGTAATCGGCGGCCTGACCTCAGACCGCGCCATCAAGCTGGTGCGCGGCCTGAAGGATCTCAACATTGTCGGGATGGACGTGGTGGAAGTGGCGCCTGCGTACGACCAGTCCGAGATCACTGCGCTGGCCGCAGCGACCCTGGCACTGGAAATGCTCTACATCCAGGCAGCCAAAAAAGGCGAATAAGCCTCTTCTGGCGTAAAAAAAACCTCTCCCTGGAGAGGTTTTTTATTGCCTTTAGAACACGTTAAACGGGTATTCCACGTAAGCGCGGATCTCGTCCCCGCCCACGTTATAGTCGCTGGCGTTGCTGGAGACGCGCAGCACGGAATAGCGCAGTTTCAGTTTCAGATCCTTCGCCGGGCCATCCTGCACCTGGTACTGGATCTGGTTAAACCACTCGTGCTCTTTGCCGTTGCTGGTTTCCGCGGTTTTGATGTTGTCCCCGCGCACGTAGGCGGTGGTCCAGCTCAGACCCGGCAGGCCAAGGCCGCCAAAGTCCAGACCGTAGGATGCCTGCCAGGAACGTTCATCTTCGCCGTTAAAATCAGACCAGTAGGAGTTTGCCAGCCAGATGGTGTTACCGCCATCACCTACGCCGCCCTGGTCGCGGTAGCCGCCGTAGTTGTAGCCGGTGCTGCCGCTGCTCTGCTGGTACGCCACTTTGAACGTGTGAATATCCCAGATGTAGCTCGCCGCCAGGCTCCAGATAGCGTTGCTGCGGCCCGTATCGAGGCTGTCCGCGTAACTCTGATCGAGACGGGAGTTATAGCCGTTGAAGTCGAGCACCAGCTGCTGCCCGGTGCTGAACGGCTGTTTGAAGTTCAGGCCCAGATACTGCTTGTTCATCACCTCTTCATTGTGAGAGGCGTAAAACGCGCCGCTGAACTGATCGTTGAACTGGTAGCTCGCGCCGCCGAAGGAGAGGCTCTTCAGCCCGCTGTCGTGGCGGTCGTCACTTTTACGCTGCTCGTCGGTGAAATAACCGGCGTTAATTTCCAGACCGTCGATCTCTTTTGAGGTCAGCATAGCGCCGGTGTAGCTTTCAAAGAGCAGGCGAGAGCTGTCGGCATTGACGATGGGCAGCTCAGGACGCTGATTCCCGTAGCTCAGTACGGTATTCGAGATGCGCATTTTGGCGGTTGCGCCAAACTTTGCCAGATCGGATTTTGCCCGGCCGTCGTCTTCCTGCTTAAAGAAGTCGATGCCGCCTGCGCCGCTCTTGCCGCGACCGCCGTCCAGGCGCACGCCGTATTGAGCAATACCGTCCACACCAAAGCCCACCAGCCCTTCGGTATAGCCGGATGCAAACGTGGCGATGATCCCCTGACCCCATTCGGCTTTGTCCTGCTGGCCCTGATGATAATCACGGCTGATATACGCATTGCGTAAAAACAGGTCCAGATGGCTGTCGTCAATAAAACCCTGGCTGTCGGATTGCTGGCTTGCAGCGGCAGGTAATGCGGAAAATAAACTTAAAGCAATTAATGATAATTCTTTTTTCACGGAGGGAACGTCTCTGTCTGGATATATTAATTGAATAACTGCAGGGGTGATAATTACCGGAAAAAGTGACCTTTGCAATAATTATGTGACCAGACATTTCAATGTGACAGGGCAGGTTTGGCGGGGCTTTCAGAGGTGTTATCGATACGTGCTGTTAAGTTAACAATTCATGCGAAATAAAAAGGAGGCAAAACTGCCTCCTTCTGAAATTATTTAATTCCGTCTGCGGTCATACGGTCGCGAATATGCTGTGCGCGTTCTTCTGAGGCAGGGTGATCGTCAAACATTGAGCTTTGACGTCCTGCTTCCAGTTTGGCCAGTTTTTCAAAGCTGGTGGCTAAACCGGATGGATTAATGCCGCGTTTGCGCAACAGATCGTAGGAGTAGTCATCCGCTTCAGACTCCTGACGCTGGGAGAACTGGGAGTTCACCAGTTTTTCACCCACGTCGCCAAGCTGTGACTGGGACAGGCTGCCAACGATACCGCCCGCTGAGGCCGCCGCTGCGCGGATGGCATTGGTGCCTAAGGCAACCTGCATCCCTTTCTTCACGTGGCCCAGCGCAACGTGGCCCATTTCATGGCCGATGACCGCTTCTACTTCGTTGTCGGTCATCATATCCATGAGGCCGCTGTAAACGCGGATACAGCCGTTCGCCATCGCGAAGGCGTTGACGTCTTTCGCCATGTAAACCTTGTAGTTCACCGGCTGGCCGTTGATGTTATCGCCCAGCGCGGAAGCAATCTTATTCAGACGCTGCGTGTAGGTACTGTTAGCCGGCGCAAGCGTGGCTTTTCCGTCCATATCTTTACAGGCCTGGTCGCTCAGCGCTTTTACTTGCGCATCGCTCAGGGAATAGGCCTGAAAGGCCTCTGCGCCTGAGGTCATCAGGCCGTTAGAATCCATATTCTGACAGCCGCTCAGCAGGAGCGTTGTACCCAGGGCCAGCACTATTGCACGCATTTTCATGAGGTTGCTTCCGTACTCGTTAATCTGAATAAAATCCGAAAAGTGCACCGTCAGCGAAGCCGGTGTCGGGCTAAGTATAAGGAATATCTACAGGGCCGGGCGAGCAGATTGCGCAACATGCGAGCATGATCCAGAGATTTCTTAAGCTGCAAAAGAATGGTCCATGTACATGGCATGCCGCTTGGGTTACATTGTTGGCACTTTTTTCCGGCGTAGCCCAAAACGCGCTGTCGTCAAGGGCATGGCCTTTAACAGTCCGATCTGGAGTTAAAATGTCCTCACGTAAAGAGCTTGCTAATGCTATTCGTGCGCTGAGCATGGACGCAGTACAGAAAGCCAAATCCGGCCACCCAGGGGCCCCTATGGGTATGGCTGATATCGCCGAAGTCCTGTGGCGCGATTTCCTGAACCACAACCCGCAGAACCCGTCATGGGCTGACCGCGACCGTTTCGTACTGTCTAACGGCCACGGCTCTATGCTGATCTATAGCCTGCTGCACCTCACCGGCTACGATCTGCCTATCGAAGAGCTGAAAAACTTCCGTCAGCTGCACTCCAAAACTCCAGGTCACCCGGAAGTGGGCTACACCGCTGGCGTAGAAACCACCACCGGCCCGCTGGGTCAGGGTATTGCTAACGCTGTGGGTATGGCGATCGCTGAGAAGACCCTGGCGGCGCAGTTCAACCGTCCTGGCCACGACATCGTTGACCACTTCACCTACGCGTTCATGGGCGACGGCTGCATGATGGAAGGCATTTCTCACGAAGTGTGCTCCCTGGCAGGTACCCTGAAGCTGGGTAAACTGGTTGCGTTCTATGACGACAACGGTATCTCCATCGACGGTCACGTTGAAGGCTGGTTCACTGACGACACCGCTAAACGTTTCGAAGCTTACGGCTGGCACGTTGTGCGTGGCGTTGATGGTCACGATGCTGACTCGATTAAACGTGCAGTAGAAGAAGCGCGCGCTGTGACGGACAAACCGTCCCTGCTGATGTGCAAAACCATCATCGGCTTCGGTTCCCCGAACAAAGCGGGTACGCACGACTCCCACGGCGCGCCGCTGGGCGACGCGGAAATTGCACTGACCCGCGAAGCGCTGGGCTGGAAATACCCTGCATTCGAAATCCCATCTGAGATCTATGCTCAGTGGGATGCAAAAGAAGTAGGCCAGGCGAAAGAAGCGGCGTGGAACGAGAAGTTCGCGGCTTACGCAAAAGCCTTCCCACAGGAAGCGGCTGAATTCACCCGTCGTATGAAAGGTGACATGCCGTCTGACTTCGACGCAAAAGCGAACGAGTTCATCGCTAAGCTGCAGGCGAACCCGTCTAAAATCGCGAGCCGTAAAGCGTCTCAGAATGCCATTGAAGCGTTTGGTCCTCTGCTGCCTGAATTCCTCGGCGGCTCCGCTGACCTGGCGCCATCTAACCTGACCCTGTGGTCCGGTTCTAAGCCAATCAACGAAGACACTGCCGGTAACTACATCCATTACGGTGTACGTGAATTCGGTATGACTGCGATTGCCAACGGTATCTCCCTGCACGGTGGTTTCCTGCCGTACACCTCTACCTTCCTGATGTTCGTCGAATATGCGCGTAACGCCGTGCGTATGGCGGCGCTGATGAAACAGCGTCAGGTGATGGTTTACACCCACGACTCCATCGGTCTGGGCGAAGACGGTCCAACTCACCAGCCGGTAGAGCAGGTGGCTTCCCTGCGCGTGACCCCGAACATGAGCACATGGCGTCCGTGTGACCAGGTTGAATCCGCGGTAGCGTGGAAATACGGCGTTGAGCGTCAGGACGGTCCTACCGCGCTGATCCTCTCCCGTCAGAACCTGGCACAGCAGGAGCGTACGCCAGAGCAGCTGGCGAACATCGCTCGCGGTGGTTACGTGCTGAAAGATTGCGCGGGTCAGCCAGAGCTGATCTTCATCGCTACCGGTTCTGAAGTTGAGCTGGCTGTTGCCGCATGGGAAAAACTGACTGCCGAAGGCGTGAAGGCGCGCGTGGTCTCCATGCCGTCTACCGACGCGTTCGATAAGCAGGATGCCGCTTACCGTGAATCCGTACTGCCTAAAGCGGTTTCCGCTCGCGTGGCAGTGGAAGCGGGTATCGCTGACTACTGGTTCAAATACGTGGGCCTGAACGGCACTATCGTCGGCATGACCACCTTCGGTGAGTCTGCTCCGGCAGAGCAGCTGTTCGAAGAGTTCGGCTTCACCGTTGAGAACGTTGTCGCGAAAGCGAAAGAACTGCTGTAATCGCCGTTTTTCCCGGTGGCGCTACGCTTACCGGGTCTACAAATGGCTCGAAAGTAGGCCGGGTAAGCGCTAGCGCGCCACCCGGCTTTTTTTGCGTCATTATTCCACCGAAAATGTGACGCAAGTCATATAGCTCGCTTATTCATCTGGACAGACATTCCTTTTATTCCCCGATTCGCTTATTCTTGCTGAAGCGTTTCAGTCGATTAAATGTTCGACAATTGACCAATCAATCGCAGTTTGTGACAGCAAGGATTCCCCTTCGGGCGTAGCTGGATTACTCTTTCAGCCACCTCACACTCAGGGATTGCTTTGCAGGAGATCTATGACCGTACGCGTAGCGATTAATGGCTTCGGTCGCATCGGGCGTAATGTGGTTCGTGCTTTGTATGAATCCGGACGTCGGGCGGAAATAACCGTGGTGGCAATCAATGAACTGGCGGATGCTGCGGGCATGGCGCATTTATTGAAGTATGACACCAGCCACGGACGCTTTGCCTGGGACGTGCGCCAGGAAAGAGATCAGCTTTTTGTGGGTGATGACGCGATTCGTGTGCTGCATGAGAACAGCATCTCCGGGCTACCCTGGCGTGAACTGGGTGTGGATGTCGTACTTGACTGTACCGGTGTGTATGGCAATCGCGAACATGGCGAAGCGCATCTGACAGCCGGCGCGAAAAAAGTCCTGTTTTCTCATCCCGGCAGTAACGACCTCGACGCGACCGTCGTGTTTGGCGTCAACCAGCATGAGCTGCAGGCCGAACACCGCATTGTTTCCAACGCCTCCTGTACCACCAACTGCATTATTCCGGTCATCAAACTGTTAGACGATGCGTATGGCATTGAGTCCGGCACCGTGACCACGATTCACTCCGCCATGCACGATCAGCAGGTCATTGACGCTTACCACCCGGATTTACGGCGCACGCGTGCAGCGAGCCAGTCAATCATTCCGGTGGATACGAAACTGGCGGCAGGGATCACCCGAATTTTTCCGCAGTTCAATGACCGTTTTGAAGCGATTGCCGTGCGCGTCCCAACGATCAACGTCACCGCAATCGACCTTAGCGTAACGGTGAAAAAACCGGTAAAAGCCTGTGAAGTCAACCTGTTGCTGCAAAAAGCGGCACAGGGGGCATTTCATGGTATAGTTGACTATACGGAATTACCGTTGGTCTCAGTAGATTTTAACCACGACCCGCACAGCGCCATCGTCGATGGCACGCAAACGAGGGTCAGTGGCGCACACCTTATCAAGACGCTGGTCTGGTGTGATAACGAATGGGGCTTTGCTAACCGAATGCTCGACACCACGTTAGCAATGGCTGCTCAAGGTTTCAGGTAAGACGCATCGTGCGTCTGCAAAACTTTAAGAATCAACGAGAGGATTCACCATGTCTGTAATTAAGATGACCGATCTGGATCTGGCTGGTAAACGCGTTTTCATCCGTGCCGATCTGAACGTACCGGTTAAAGATGGCAAAGTGACCAGCGACGCGCGTATCCGTGCATCTCTGCCAACCATCGAGCTGGCTCTGAAGCAGGGCGCGAAAGTGATGGTCACCTCCCACCTGGGTCGTCCAACTGAAGGCGAGTACAACGAAGAGTTCTCTCTGCTGCCAGTGGTTAATTACCTGAAAGACAAACTGTCCAACCCGGTTCGCCTGGTGAAAGATTACCTGGATGGCGTTGACGTAGCAGCCGGTGAACTGGTTGTTCTGGAAAACGTTCGCTTCAACAAAGGCGAGAAGAAAGACGACGAAACCCTTTCCAAAAAATACGCTGCACTGTGCGACGTGTTCGTGATGGATGCCTTCGGTACGGCGCACCGTGCTCAGGCGTCTACCCACGGTATCGGTAAATTCGCAGACGTTGCGTGTGCCGGTCCTCTGCTGGCTGACGAACTGGAAGCGCTGGGTAAAGCACTGAAAGAACCTGCTCGTCCAATGGTGGCTATCGTTGGTGGTTCTAAAGTTTCTACCAAACTGACCGTTCTGGATTCCCTGTCTAAAATCGCTGACCAGCTGATCGTTGGCGGTGGTATCGCAAACACCTTCGTTGCCGCTCAGGGCCACAACGTGGGTAAATCCCTGTACGAAGCAGACCTGGTTGACGAAGCCAAACGTCTGCTGGGTACCTGTGATATCCCGGTCCCAACTGACGTTCGCGTCGCGACCGAGTTCTCCGAAACCGCAACCGCGACTCTGAAGTCTGTCAACGACATCAAAGACGAAGAGCAGATTCTGGATCTGGGCGACGTTTCTGCACAGAAACTGGCTGAAATCCTCAAAAACGCAAAAACTATCCTGTGGAACGGTCCGGTTGGCGTGTTCGAATTCCCGAACTTCCGCAAAGGGACTGAAATCGTGGCTAACGCAATCGCAGACAGCGAAGCGTTCTCTATCGCAGGCGGTGGTGACACCCTGGCAGCAATCGACCTGTTCGGTATCGCTGACAAGATCTCCTACATCTCCACTGGTGGCGGCGCATTCCTCGAATTCGTGGAAGGCAAAGTACTGCCAGCAGTAGCAATGCTCGAAGAGCGCGCTAAGAAGTAAGCCATTCAAGGGCAGGGAAACCTGCCCAATTTTCAGCGCGCTTTTAAGAGCTCGCACCTTTTCTAACGGCCGAAGATACAGGACTAAGCAACATGTCTAAAATTTTTGATTTCGTAAAACCTGGCGTTATCACTGGTGATGACGTACAGAAAGTGTTCCAGGTAGCTAAAGAAAACAACTTCGCTCTGCCAGCAGTTAACTGCGTGGGTACCGACTCCATCAACGCCGTACTGGAAACCGCTGCAAAAGTTAAAGCACCGGTTATCGTTCAGTTCTCTAACGGTGGCGCTGCGTTCATCGCTGGTAAAGGCGTGAAAACTGACATTCCTCAGGGTGCTGCAATCCTGGGCGCTATCTCTGGTGCGCACCACGTTCACCAGATGGCTGAGCACTACGGTGTTCCAGTTATCCTGCACACTGACCACTGCGCGAAGAAACTGCTGCCGTGGATCGACGGTCTGCTGGACGCGGGTGAAAAACACTTCGCGGCAACCGGTAAGCCACTGTTCTCTTCTCACATGATCGACCTGTCTGAAGAGTCACTGCACGAAAACATCGAAATCTGCTCTAAGTACCTGGCGCGCATGGCCAAAATGGACATGACCCTGGAAATCGAACTGGGTTGCACCGGCGGTGAAGAAGACGGCGTGGACAACAGCCACATGGACGCTTCTGCACTGTACACCCAGCCAGAAGACGTTGATTACGCTTACACCGAGCTGAGCAAAATCAGCCCACGCTTCACCATCGCAGCGTCCTTCGGTAACGTACACGGCGTTTACAAACCAGGTAACGTGGTTCTGACCCCAACCATTCTGCGTGATTCTCAGGAATACGTTTCCAAGAAACACAACCTGCCGCACAACAGCCTGAACTTCGTCTTCCACGGCGGTTCCGGTTCTTCTGCTCAGGAAATCAAAGACTCCGTAAGCTACGGCGTTGTGAAAATGAACATCGATACCGACACCCAGTGGGCAACCTGGGATGGTATCCTGCAGTACTACAAAGCGAACGAAGCTTACCTGCAGGGCCAGCTGGGCAACCCGAAAGGCGAAGACCAGCCGAACAAGAAATACTACGATCCACGCGTATGGCTGCGCGCAGCGCAGACGTCCATGGTGACCCGTCTGGAGCAGGCTTTCAAAGAACTGAACGCGATCGACGTTCTGTAATTTGAGCTGCTAACAGCATCAGAAGGCCCGCAAATGCGGGCCTTTTTTTATGCTTTTTCAATACCCTGCCAGACCTGCTTTTGTGATCTGTTTGGCAAAACCGGTGCTTTTTGTTTACCCTTTACAGACCTGCCTGTCTCCATGGGGGATGGATTTTGTGTTTTGGTTTAACAAAAGGAAGAATAAATGGAACAACTCGATGTTGTAGACAGCATCAATAACGCCGGTAACTGGCTGGTGCGCAACCAGGCCCTGCTGCTGAGCTATGCCGTGAACATCGTCGCGGCGATTGCCATCATCATCGTCGGGATGATCGTGGCACGTATTGTCTCGAATACGGTTAACCGCGTAATGCTGGCCCGTCACATTGATGCCACGGTGGCTGACTTCCTCTCCGCACTGGTGCGTTACGGCATTATCGCCTTTACGCTGATTGCGGCGCTGGGCCGTGTTGGAGTGCAAACCGCCTCCGTCATCGCCGTTCTCGGTGCCGCCGGTCTGGCTATTGGTCTGGCGCTGCAGGGCTCGCTTTCAAACCTGGCGGCAGGCGTTCTGCTGGTGACCTTCCGTCCGTTCCGCTCCGGCGAGTACGTTGACCTTGGCGGCATTGCCGGAACCGTGCTGCAGGTACAAATTTTCTCAACGACCATGCGCACCGTCGATGGCCGCATCGTGGTCGTGCCGAACGGGAAAATTATCGCGGGCAACATCATTAACTTCTCCCGTGAGCCGGTGCGTCGTAACGAACTGATTATTAGCGTGGCATACGACTCCGACATCGATCAGGTGAAGTCGCTGATTACCAACATCATTGCTTCAGACGACCGTATCCTGAAAGACAAAGAGCAGACGGTTCGCCTGAATGAACTCGGCGCTTCCTCCATTAACTTTGTGGTGCGTATCTGGAGCAAAAGCAGCGATCTGCAAAACGTGTACTGGGACGTGCTGGAACGCATTAAGCGCGACTTCGACGCCAACGGCATCAGCTTCCCGTACCCGCAGATGGACGTAAACGTCAAAAAAGTCAAAGAAGCAGAATAACGTCACCCGTAGGCCCGGTAAGCGCTAGCGCCACCGGGCTTTATTTTTATAAGCTCCGCTAATACCCAATTAATATTATCCATTTCCTCTTATGTAATTCGCGCAGTATAGTCGGCTTCCAGAACAACACTGCGAGAAAATCGTCATGCTATCTTATTATTTTCAAGGGCTTGCCTTAGGTGCAGCCATGATCCTTCCCCTCGGCCCGCAAAATGCGTTCGTGATGAATCAGGGCATCCGCCGCCAGTACCATCTGATGATTGCCCTGCTGTGCGCGGTAAGCGATTTACTGCTGATCTGCGCCGGGATTTTTGGCGGCAGCGCGCTGCTGATGCAGTCTCCGTGGCTGCTGGTGCTGGTCACCTGGGGCGGCGTGGCGTTTCTGCTCTGGTACGGATTCGGCGCCCTAAAAACGGCGATGAGCAGCAACCTCGAGCTGGCGAGCGCGGAGGTCATGAAGCAGGGCCGCTGGAAGATTATCGTCACCATGCTGGCAGTGACCTGGCTAAACCCTCATGTCTATCTCGACACCTTCGTCGTGCTGGGCAGCCTGGGCGGTCAACTGGACGTTGAACCGAAACGCTGGTTTGCGCTCGGCACGGTCAGCGCCTCTTTCCTGTGGTTCTTCGGTCTCGCCATTCTGGCGGCATGGCTGGCGCCCCGTCTGCGTACGGCCAAAGCCCAGCGCATCATTAATACCCTGGTCGGCCTGGTGATGTGGTTTATCGCTTTCCAGCTGGCGAAAGAGGGGATTCATCATGTCCAGGAATTGTTCAACTAATCCTTGTCTTATGGACAACTGAACAAGACCCGCTAAGCTTGCTGGCATGCGCCCTGTTAATGGGCACTCTTCGCAACATGGAGGAATGACAGTGAAGTTTAAAGTGATGGCCCTGGCGGCATTAGTAAGTTTCGGTGCGGTGTCGGTGCAGGCAAGCGAATTGCCGGATGGCCCGCACATCGTCACGTCAGGCACCGCAAGCGTGGACGCGGTACCCGATGTTGCAACCCTGGCAATTGAGGTGAATGTGGCGGCGAAAGATGCGGCGACGGCCAAGAAGCAGGCTGACGATCGCGTTGCGCAATACCTCTCTTTCCTCGAGCAGAACGGTGTCGGTAAAAAAGATATCAACTCTGCGAACCTGCGTACTCAACCCGATTACGACTACCAGAATGGCAAAAGCATCCTGAAAGGCTACCGTGCCGTGCGTACCGTTGAAGTGACCGTGCGTCAGTTGGATAAGCTTAACTCGCTGCTGGACGGTGCGCTGAAGGCGGGCCTGAACGAGATCCGTTCCGTGTCGCTGGGCGTTGCGCAACCGGAGAAATACAAAGACGAAGCGCGTAAAGCGGCGATCGATGATGCCATTCACCAGGCGGAACAGCTGGCTTCTGGCTTTAAGAGCAAGCTCGGTCCGGTTTACAGCGTGCGTTACCACGTCTCTAACTACCAACCAAGCCCGATGGTTCGTATGATGAAGGCTGATGCCGCCCCGGTGTCCGCTCAGGAAACTTACGAGCAGCCAACCATTCAGTTCGACGATCAGGTGGATGTAGTCTTCCAGCTGGAACCCGTTGCAGCACAGCCGAAACCGGCTCAGTAATCTGTAAGCCGGGTAAGGCGTAGCCGCCACCCGGCTTTTCTTTTTAATCCTGTCTCAATACTTTATGCCCGTACGCCAGCAGCGCGTCGGTGACGTTGCGCATCATCCGGCTTTCCGGCGCAAAACGGTGCCAGTAGAGCATCCGGCGCTGATACAGCCCTGGCGTCAGGTCAATCAGCTCACCGCTTTTCAACTCTTTCTCAATCTGCAGATGCGGGATCATGCAGCAGGTGGTGCCCTGGCGCGCAAGCTGAACGAAGGCTTCAGACGAGTTAACGATATGGCACGGCACGCTGCCCGGCGGCAGATCGAAGTTTTGCTGCAGGAACGCCTGATGCATATCGTCCAGATGGTCGAACGCCACGGCAGGGGCTTTCAGCAGTGCCGCGCGGGTGACGCCGTTGGGGAAGTAGCGTTCCGCAAAGGCTTTTGAACCCACAAACAGGTAGTCCAGGGCGCCTAACTGATCGACAAGACAGCTTGGCAGCGCCTGAGGCTGGATACTGACCGCCCCAACTACCTCACCGCGACGCAGGCGCTCCTGAGTGCGGGTTTCGTCTTCAACCTGCAAATTCAGGCGGATAGGGGAGTCCGCGAGAACCGGCGCCAGGGCCGGCAGCAGCCAGGTTGCCAGACTGTCGGCGTTGACCGCCAGAGAGAGCAGCAGCGGCGTAGAGCCCGTTTGCTCGTCACCCAGCCACTCGTCTTCCAGCAGTTCAACCTGGCGCAGCAGGGCGAGGAGCTTTTGTCCTTGCTCGGTTGGACGTGGCGGTACGGTACGCACCAGCAGCGGCTGGCCGAACATATTTTCAAGCTGTTTGATACGCTGAGAGACGGCGGACTGCGTGATGCAAAGCTTTTGCGCCGCGCGCTCAAAACCTCGTTCACGAATAACTGCATCAAGTGCCTGTAGTGTTCTGTAGTCCGGACGTTTCATTGCTCTGGCTGGCTCCTTAATTTTGCTTATTCTGCACTATGACACAATTTTCCCTTTGTGGCAGACGAATTCCATTCGACGTGTTCTATAATGCGCCCTGAGTTTTCACACCACAGGCAAAACGATCATGACGCAGGATGAACTGAAAAAAGCAGTAGGATGGGCCGCTCTCCAGTACGTACAGCCGGGTACCATTGTCGGTGTCGGTACGGGATCAACCGCGGCACACTTTATCGATGCGCTGGGCACGATGAAGGGGCAGATCGAGGGCGCGGTTTCCAGCTCTGATGCTTCCACGGAAAAGCTGAAAAGCCTCGGCATTACCGTTTTCGATCTCAACGAAGTGGATCGTCTGGGGATTTACGTTGATGGTGCGGATGAAATCAACGGCCACATGCAGATGATCAAAGGCGGCGGCGCGGCGCTGACGCGTGAAAAAATCATCGCCTCCGTTGCGGACAAGTTTATCTGCATCGCCGACGCCTCCAAGCAGGTGGACATTCTGGGGAATTTCCCGCTGCCGGTTGAAGTGATCCCGATGGCCCGCAGCGCGGTTGCCCGTCAGCTGGTGAAGCTGGGCGGTCGCCCGGAATATCGTCAGGGCGTAGTGACCGACAACGGTAACGTGATCCTCGACGTTCACGGTCTGGAAATTCTCGACGCGATTGCGCTGGAAAATGCCATCAACGCCATTCCTGGCGTCGTGACCGTAGGGCTATTCGCCAACCGTGGCGCGGATGTGGCGCTGATCGGCACCGCTGACGGCGTGAAAACCATCGTAAAATGATCTGACGGGGGGGCCCTCCCCCCGCTAAAAAATTTTTGATACGCTAAATTTGGTGACTTGTGTCACGTTTTTATGCCTCTTTTGCCGATCCTTCCGCGTTTGTAAATTTCCATAGCATTTTCCTCTGCCATTTTGCGCTGTATGACTTTCCTTCAGCGTGCCGACGCAAACGTTCATATTGCTGCAATAGTTTTTTTTGATATGTTGGCTACAGCGGATTTATATCCAGCACAACATCAGTTCAGACAAAAACAGGGTCGGGTAAATGGCAAAGGTATCACTGGAGAAAGACAAGATTAAATTCCTGCTGGTCGAGGGCGTGCATCAAAAAGCAATCGATAGCCTTCGTGCGGCAGGTTACACCAACATCGAATTTCACAAAGGCGCGCTCGATACCGAAGAGCTGAAAGCGTCCATCCGTGATGCCCACTTCATTGGCCTGCGATCCCGTACTCACCTGACTGAAGATGTGATTGCCGCGGCGGAAAAGCTGGTGGCTATCGGCTGCTTCTGCATCGGTACCAACCAGGTTGATCTGAATGCTGCCGCGAAACGCGGTATTCCTGTCTTCAACGCCCCGTTCTCCAACACCCGTTCCGTGGCGGAGCTGGTCATTGGCGAACTGCTACTGCTTCTGCGCGGCATTCCGGAGGCTAACGCCAAAGCACACCGCGGCGTCTGGAACAAACTGGCGGCGGGCTCCTACGAAGCCCGTGGGAAAAAACTGGGTATCATCGGCTATGGCCACATCGGTACCCAGCTGGGGATTCTGGCGGAATCTCTCGGTATGCATGTCTATTTTTACGATATCGAAAGCAAGCTGCCGCTGGGCAATGCCACCCAGGTTCAACACCTGTCTGACCTGCTGAACATGAGTGACGTGGTGAGTCTGCACGTGCCGGAAAATGCGTCCACCAAAAACATGATGGGTGCAGAAGAGCTGGCGCTGATGAAGCCGGGCTCATTGCTGATTAACGCCGCGCGCGGCACGGTTGTCGATATCCCTGCGCTGTGCGATGCGCTGAAGCGTAAGCATCTGGCGGGCGCCGCCATCGACGTTTTCCCGACGGAGCCTGCGACCAACAGCGATCCGTTTACCTCTCCGCTGTGCGAGTTCGACAACGTGATCCTGACGCCACACATCGGCGGTTCAACCCAGGAAGCGCAGGAGAATATCGGTCTTGAAGTGGCGGGTAAGCTGAGTAAATACTCCGACAACGGTTCTACGCTTTCTGCGGTGAACTTCCCGGAAGTGTCGCTGCCGCTGCACGGTGGCCGTCGTCTGCTGCACATCCACGAAAACCGTCCAGGCGTGCTGACCGCGATTAACCAGATCTTTGCCGAGCAGGGCGTTAACATTGCCGCGCAGTATCTGCAGACCAACTCGCAGATGGGCTATGTGGTTATTGATATCGAAGCGGATGACGATGTGGCCGAGAAAGCGCTGCTGAGCATGAAGGCCATTCCGGGGACGATTCGCGCGCGTCTGCTGTACTGATGGTGCGGTCTGTGGTGTCGGGTGGCGGCTGCGCCTTACCCGACCTACAACGGTCGTGCGGTCTGTGTGTCGGGTAACGCTTACGCTTACCCGACCTACAATGTTCGAGGATTTATGTAGGCCGGGTAAGGCGTAGCCGCCACCCGGCTTTATTCTACCAGGTCCAGGTTTTACTGGGCGTCACCACCGCCGGTAACGGCACATCCCATTTTTCTACCGGCAACGCCTCCACGCCCTGGCAATCATGCGCGTAGCCCACCGGCTGCAATCCATACTGCTGCCAGTTTTGCAGCGTCCGGTCGTAAAAACCACCGCCCATTCCCAGGCGCTGTCCCTGCTCATCAAACGCGACCAACGGCGTAATCAGCACATCCAGCTGTGACAGAGGCAGCACGTCGCGCACGTCGAGTTTCGGTTCGGTGATTTTCAGACGATTCACCACCAGCTCGCTGTGCGGGTGATAGTGCAAAAACAGCAGATTGCCTTCACTGAACGGGTGTAGCACCGGCAGGTATACCTTCTTCCCGGCGCGCCAGAGTTGCTCTATTAGCGGTTGGGTATCCAGCTCGCCGTCAAACGACAGAAAGAGGGCAACCGTGCGCGCCATCACGACAGGAGGATACGCCATCATACGGGCGGCGGCCTGCTGGGCAAAATGCGCTTGCTGAATGGGGGTTAACGCACGACGGCGTTGACGAATGAGCTGACGAATGTCCTGGCGTGAAGCCGAAACTTCAGGGAATTGAGTCATGGTAGTCGGTAGAAGAAAAGAAAGGGAATCTCCGAGATGCCGCCGCAGGCTGTAACCCTTGAACCCTTGGTTCAAGGTGAATGTGTCGTCATAGTTTTAAGGCTTCTCGGACGGACCGAGCATGCTCACCAACCATGGAGCGCCACATTCTTGTGGTATGAAATATCGGCTCAGGGGACTGGCCCGCTTGCGAACATCTCAGAGAAATTTTGTCTTCACAGTTACTCTACCATAGTCAACTGAGAAGTGTTATTCAAACTTGGGGCCCGGTCTTTCGGGATTGCGACCTTGATCAAGCAATGCCTGTTCTATGGTCTGCTGGAGCATTTTAATGCGCTGCTCCATGCTTGCCGCGTAGTCGCGGGTCTTCGCTTTTTCCTGAGTTAGTTCATAGCTGATGTTCAACGCGGCGATGAAAACCAGCTGCTCAGTATTTGTGACTCTAGTGCGTTCTTTTAGATCTTGCAACCGCTGATTCAAATCGTCCGCAGCCTGATTCAAAGCATCCCTTTGTTCAGGCGGACAATTCACTCGCAGTGAACGGCCAAAAATCTGGAGATCGACGGGTTGTGCAGACATGCCACCTTCCTGCTGATTGACTGCGCTGCCTTCGCCTGATGCCCCGGGGGCTGCGAAGGGGCGACACTATAGCTACCCTGATGTGAAGATACAAGCCCTTTTCTGGTATCACCAGGGTCCAAAGTGGTAGCATATCATGAAACTTCCCCCCAATGATGACGAATGCGCATGTCTATACAGAACGAAATGCCTGGTTACAAGGATTTAAACCAGTTACTGAACCAGCAGGGAGTCGGTTTAACCCCTGCCGAAATGCACGGTCTGATCAGTGGCATGCTGTGCGGCGGAAACAGCGACAGCTCATGGCAGCCGCTGATCCATGACCTCACGAATGAAGGTCTGGCGTTTGGTCACGAGCTGGCGGAAGCGCTGCGTAAAATGCATGCCGCCATCAGTGATTCGCTGGAAGACGATGGCTTCCTTTTTCAGCTTTATCTGCCTGAAGGCGACGACGTCAGCGTGTTCGATCGCGCCGATGCGCTGGCGGGGTGGGTAAATCACTATCTGCTGGGTCTGGGCGTCACGCAGCCTAAACTGGATAAAGTCACCGGTGAAGCGGGTGAAGCGATCGACGATCTGCGCAACATCGCCCAGCTTGGCTACGATGAAGACGAAGACCAGGAAGAGCTGGAAATGTCTCTCGAAGAGATCATCGAGTACGTGCGCGTGGCGGCACTGCTGTGCCACGACAATTTTACGCGCTCACAGCCGACTGCACCGGAAGTCCGCAAGCCAACCTTACATTAAGAAAAATAACGCACAGGAGGGTGTCATGGTTATCTCGAGTCAAGAGTATTCGCGCCGCCGTCAGGCGCTGCTGGCAAAAATGCAGCCGGGCAGCGCCGCGCTGATTTTTGCCGCGCCCGAAGTGACGCGCAGCGCCGACAGCGAATATCCCTATCGCCAGAGCAGCGACTTCTGGTACTTCACCGGCTTTAACGAGCCGGAAGCGGTACTGGTGTTGATTAAGAGCGATGACACCCACAACCACAGCGTGATTTTCAACCGCGTGCGCGATCTGACGGCCGAAATCTGGTTTGGTCGCCGCTTAGGGCAAGAGGCCGCACCGGAAAAGCTGGGCGTCGACCGTGCGCTGGCGTTTAGCGAAATCAACCAGCAGCTCTACCAGCTGCTTAACGGCCTCGACGTGCTCTATCACGCGCAGGGCGAATATGCTTACGCCGATGAGATTGTCTTCACCGCGCTGGATAAGCTGCGCAAAGGCTCGCGGCAGAACCTGTCCGCACCGGCCACGCTGACGGACTGGCGTCCGGTGGTGCATGAGATGCGCCTGTTCAAGTCTGAAGAAGAGCTGAACGTGATGCGCCGCGCGGGCGAAATCAGCGCGCTGGCGCACACTCGCGCGATGGAGAAATGCCGCCCCGGGATGTTCGAATACCAGCTGGAAGGCGAAATTCACCACGAATTTAACCGCCACGGCGCGCGCTATCCCTCCTACAACACCATTGTCGGCGGCGGGGAAAACGGCTGCATTCTGCACTACACCGAAAACGAAAGCGCGCTGCGCGACGGCGATCTGGTGCTGATTGACGCCGGTTGCGAATATCAGGGCTATGCGGGGGACATCACCCGGACCTTTCCGGTGAACGGTAAATTCTCGCCGGCACAGCGCGCGATTTACGACATTGTTCTGGAATCCCTTGAGACGGCGCTCAGGCTGTATCGTCCGGGTACCTCCATCCAGGAAGTGACCGGTGAAGTGGTGCGCATCATGATTACCGGTCTGGTCAGGCTCGGTATCCTGAAAGGGGACGTAGATACCCTGATTGCTGAAAATGCGCATCGACCGTACTTTATGCACGGCCTGAGCCACTGGCTGGGGCTGGACGTGCATGACGTCGGCGCATACGGCACCGACCGTTCCCGCGTGCTGGAGCCGGGCATGGTGTTAACCGTGGAGCCGGGTCTCTATATCGCGCCGGATGCCGACGTGCCTGAAGCGTACCGCGGGATTGGTATTCGTATTGAAGATGACATCGTGATTACCGAAACCGGTAACGAAAACCTGACCGCCAGCGTCGTGAAAAACGCTGACGATATCGAGGCGCTGATGGCAGCGGCGCGCGCATGAGCGTGATTATCGTTGGCGGCGGCATGACCGGGGCCACGCTGGCGCTGGCCATTTCGCATTTGACGC
The DNA here is from genome assembly GCF_019968825.1 of Enterobacter sp. JBIWA003. Lineage (NCBI taxonomy): Bacteria > Pseudomonadati > Pseudomonadota > Gammaproteobacteria > Enterobacterales > Enterobacteriaceae > Enterobacter > Enterobacter sp. JBIWA003. The sequence goes on along the minus strand of NZ_CP074170.1, from coordinate 4,139,731 downwards.
AGGGGCAGCTTCCGGTGCACCTGGTGGAAGCCGTTGCGCCAGAGGCGTCCAACCACCCCGGGTTTGATGCCCGCGCCATCGCGCTGGCGCAGGGCACCTGCCAGCAGCTTTCGCGCATTGGTATCTGGCAGGCAATTGCCGACCGTGCTACGGCGATCGGGACCGTTCACGTCAGCGATCGCGGCCATGCGGGCTTTGTCACGCTGGACGCACAGGATTACCGGATTGATGCCCTGGGTCAGGTTGTTGAGCTACACGACGTCGGATTGCGTCTGTTCCGCCTGCTCCAGGACGCGCCGGGCGTCACGCTGCATTGCCCCGCGCGCGTGGCCAGCGTGAGCCGAAGTGAAGCGTCGGTCAGCGTGACGCTGGAAAACGGCTCTGTTCTTGAAGGCCAGCTTCTGGTCGCTGCGGACGGTTCGCGCTCGTCGCTCGGCACCCAGTGCGGCGTGGAGTGGCGCCAGCAGCCTTACGGCCAGGTGGCGGTCATTGCGAACGTCGCTACCGCAGCTGACCACAACGGCAGGGCGTTTGAGCGCTTTACGCAGCATGGCCCACTGGCGATGCTGCCGATGTCGGACGGGCGCTGTTCCCTGGTCTGGTGCCATCCGCAGGATAAGGCTGAAGAGGTGAAGGCCTGGTCCGACGAACGTTTTTGCACCGAGCTGCAGAAAGCCTTTGGCTGGCGGCTGGGGCGTATTACCCATGCCGGCAAGCGGACGGTCTATCCGCTTTCGCTGACTACGGCATCTCAGTCCATCTCCCATCGTCTGGCGCTTGTCGGTAACGCCGCGCAGACGCTGCATCCCATCGCGGGGCAAGGCTTTAACCTTGGCTTACGCGACGTCATGAGCCTGGCCGAATCACTGGCGCAGGCGTGGGGCGAGCAAAAAGACTGCGGGGCGTATTCGGTGCTGAGTCATTACCAGAAGCGCCGTCAGGCGGATAAAGAGGCTACCATCGGTGTGACCGATGGCCTGGTCCATCTTTTTGCCAATCGCTGGGCACCGCTGGTTGCGGGTCGCAATCTCGGGCTGATGGCGATGGAACTATTCATTCCGGCACGTGACGTGCTGGCGCAGCGGACCCTGGGTTGGGTCGCGCGTTAAGGAGTTATCACCGTGCAAAATGTTGATGTCGCCATCGTTGGCGGCGGAATGGTCGGACTGGCATTGGCCTGTGGATTACAGGGCAGCGGCCTGCGCGTGGCGGTGCTGGAGCAAAAACAGCCCCAGCCCGTTGCCCCGGATGCGCCGCCGGAACTCCGCGTCTCGGCCATTAATGCGGCCAGCGAAAAGCTGCTGACGCACCTTGGCGTCTGGTCAGATATTGTGGCGAACCGCGCCAGCTGTTATCACGGCATGGAGGTGTGGGATAAAGACAGCTTTGGTCATATTGCTTTTGATGATGAAAGCATGGGCTATAGCCATCTGGGCCACATCGTTGAAAACGCGGTGATCCACCACGCGCTGTGGCAAAAAGCACAGCAGTGCAGCGACGTGACGCTGATTGCGCCTGCGCAGATCCAGCAGGTGGCGTGGGGCGAAAACGAGGCGTTTATCACCCTGCAGAGCGGCGACATGCTGACCGCGCGCCTGGTGGTCGGTGCTGACGGTGCCAACTCCTGGCTGCGTAATAAAGCCGATATCCCGCTGACCTTCTGGGACTATCGTCATCACGCTCTGGTCGCGACGATCCGCACCGAAGATCCGCACGGCGGCGTGGCGCGCCAGATTTTCCACAACGACGGCATACTGGCGTTCCTGCCGCTTGCCGATCCGCACCTGTGCTCGATCGTCTGGTCCCTGGTGCCGGACAAAGCCCGGCAGATGCATGAGGCGACGCCGGAGGCCTTTAACCAGGCGCTGTGCGTGGCCTTTGATAACCGCCTTGGCCTGTGCACGCTTGAAAGCGAGCGTCAGGTGTTCCCGTTAACCGGCCGCTACGCGCGTCAGTTTGCGGCGCACCGTCTGGCGCTGGTGGGGGATGCGGCGCATACCATTCATCCGCTGGCCGGGCAGGGCGTTAATCTTGGCTTTATGGACGCGGCGGAGCTGGTCGAGGAGCTGCGTCGCCTGCATCGCGAAGGAAAAGACATCGGCCAGCATCTCTATCTGCGTCGCTACGAGCGCAGCCGCAAGCACAGTGCGGCGATGATGCTGGCGGGCATGCAGGGCTTCCGCGAGCTGTTTGCCGGGGCAAATCCGGCGAAAAAACTGCTGCGCGATATCGGTCTTAAACTGGCCGATACGCTTCCTGGCGTCAAACCTCAACTTCTCCGTCAGGCGATGGGTCTTAACGATCTCCCTGACTGGCTGCGCTAACTTAGATCCCCGTCACACTTTATTTTCCCGGCCTCTGCGCCGGGGAAATTCCCTCGTTTGAAATATTCTAATTTCACGTCATTTTTCGCATTAGATAATCTAATGTCGCATTTTTCTCGTTACGGAAATTCGGCCCGATTTTCCGCACGAAATATCACCATGTGCTAAATCCTGTTAGATCATTGTTAATTTTGTGCGGGGTTAATCGCATTTTTCCAGTGAATAACTCTGTAGGCTTTTTAGCGATTTTTGGTCATAAGCTAATGTGATGACCCATTTTGCCTTATGGTTAACCGCCGGTTTCGGTGGTAAGTTCAGGTAAAAGAGAACGTTTGCGTCGGTGCCCGAACGCGGGGCCGATACCGGGTTTCACGGTGAATTTTTCAACGAGGACAAGATGGCTCAACAGACTCCTTTGTACGAACAACACGTGTTATGCGGCGCCCGCATGGTGGACTTCCATGGCTGGATGATGCCGCTGCACTACGGCTCGCAGATTGATGAGCACCACGCGGTGCGCACCGATGCCGGTATGTTCGACGTGTCCCATATGACAATTGTCGATCTGCGCGGTAGCCGCACCCGGGAGTTTTTGCGTTATCTGCTGGCAAACGACGTCGCCAAACTGAAGACGCCGGGTAAAGCGCTCTATACCGGCATGCTGAATGCCTCGGGCGGCGTGATTGATGACCTTATCGTCTATTACTTCACTGAAGATTTCTTCCGCCTCGTTGTAAACTCCGCCACCCGCGAAAAAGACCTCTCCTGGATCACCCAACACGCCGAACCTTATGCCATCGACATCACCGTCCGTGACGATCTGTCGCTGATCGCCGTGCAGGGACCAAACGCGCAGGCGAAAGCCGCCTCTCTGTTTAACGACGAGCAGCGCAACGCCACCGCTGGCATGAAGCCGTTCTTTGGCGTGCAGGCGGGCGATCTGTTTATCGCCACCACCGGCTACACCGGTGAAGCGGGCTACGAAATTGCGATGCCAAACGAGAAGGCCGCTGATTTCTGGCGTGCGCTGGTGGAAGCGGGCGTGAAGCCTGCGGGTCTGGGCGCGCGCGATACGCTGCGTCTGGAAGCGGGCATGAACCTCTACGGTCAGGAGATGGACGAAGGCGTCTCTCCGCTGGCCGCCAACATGGGCTGGACCATCGCGTGGGAACCGGCTGACCGTGACTTTATTGGCCGTGAAGCGCTGGAGATGCAGCGCGAGAAGGGCACTGAACAACTGGTGGGCCTGGTGATGACCGAGAAGGGTGTGCTGCGCGGCGAACTGCCGGTGCGCTTTACCGATGCTGACGGCAATCCTCGCGAAGGCGTGATCACCAGCGGAACCTTCTCACCGACGCTGGGCTACAGTATTGCACTGGCACGCGTGCCGGCGGGGATTGGCGAAACGGCGGTGGTGCAAATCCGCAACCGCGAAATGCCGGTCAACGTGACCAAACCGATTTTTGTTCGCGCCGGTAAGCCGGTCGCCTAATCATTTTTATCAGGAGAACTTCAATGAGCAATGTGCCAGCAGAACTGAAATACAGCAAAGAACACGAGTGGCTGCGCAAAGAGGCGGACGGCACTTACACCGTAGGGATCACCGAGCACGCGCAAGAGCTGCTGGGCGACATGGTGTTTGTTGACCTGCCTGACGTGGGCACGACCGTGAGCGCGGGCGACGACTGCGCCGTGGCGGAGTCCGTAAAAGCAGCATCCGATATCTACGCGCCGGTAAGCGGTGAGATTGTTGCCGTGAACGACGCGCTGAGCGATTCGCCAGAGCTGGTTAACAGCGAGCCTTATGAAGGCGGCTGGATCTTCAAGATCAAAGCCAGCGACGAATCTCAGGTTGCCGCGCTGCTGGATGCGACCGCATACGAAGCACTACTGGAAGACGAATAACGTTGTGCCGGATGGCGCTGCACTTATCCGGCCTGGAGATCAACGTAGGCCCGGTAAGCGTTAGCGCCACCGGGCAACAGCGTTACAGATAACTACGATTCACTGCACGTTTCAGGAACCATCGCTCATGACACAGACTTTAAGCCAGCTTGAAAACCGTGGCGCCTTCATCGAACGTCACATTGGGCCGGATGCTCAGCAACAGCAGGAGATGCTAAAGACAGTTGGCGCGGATTCATTAAACGCACTGATCGGCCAGATTGTGCCAAAAGACATCCAGCTTGCCACGCCGCCTCAGGTGGGGGAAGCCACTACGGAATTCGCCGCGCTGGCGGAGCTGAAGGCCATCGCCGGCCTGAACAAGCGCTATAAGTCTTACATTGGCATGGGCTACACCAACGTGCAGTTGCCGCCGGTGATCCTGCGCAACATGCTGGAAAACCCGGGCTGGTACACCGCTTACACCCCGTATCAGCCAGAAGTTTCCCAGGGCCGTCTGGAAGCGCTGCTGAACTTCCAGCAGGTGACGCTGGACCTGACCGGCATGGATATCGCCTCCGCTTCTCTGCTGGATGAAGCGACAGCTGCCGCCGAAGCGATGGCGATGGCTAAGCGCGTGAGCAAGCTGAAAAACGCTAATCGCTTCTTCGTGGCGGCGGACGTGCATCCTCAGACGCTGGACGTGGTGCGCACCCGTGCGGAAACCTTCGGCTTTGACGTGATTGTCGACGACGCTGACAAAGTGCTGGATCATCAGGATGTCTTTGGCGTGCTGCTGCAGCAGGTGGGCACCACCGGTGAAGTTCACGACTACGGCGCGCTGATTGCCGAGCTGAAATCCCGTAAGGTGGTTGTGAGCGTTGCCGCCGATTTTATGGCGCTGGTGCTGCTGACGGCGCCGGGCAAACAGGGCGCGGATATCGTATTCGGCTCAGCACAGCGCTTCGGCGTACCGATGGGCTACGGCGGCCCGCACGCGGCGTTCTTCGGCGCGAAAGATGAATTCAAACGTTCCATGCCTGGCCGTATTATCGGCGTCTCCAAAGATGCTGCCGGTAATACCGCGCTGCGCATGGCGATGCAGACCCGCGAGCAGCATATCCGCCGCGAGAAAGCGAACTCCAACATCTGTACCTCACAGGTGCTGCTGGCTAACATCGCCAGCCTGTACGCCGTGTTCCACGGCCCGGCTGGTCTGAAACGCATTGCCAGCCGCATTCACCGCCTGGCCGATATCCTGGCCTGCGGCCTGCAGCAAAAAGGTCTTAAGCTGCGCCATGCCCACTACTTCGACACCCTGTGCGTGGACGTGGCGGACAAGGCCGCCGTGCTGGCCCGCGCGGACGCGGCAAAGATCAACCTGCGCAGCGACATCCACAACGCCGTCGGCATTACGCTGGATGAAAGCACCACCCGCGACGATATCCTGAACCTGTTCAGCGTGCTGCTGGGTGACGCGCACGGTCTGGACATTGATGCGCTCGACAAAGAAGTTGCGCTCGACAGCCGCTCCATTCAGGACAGCATGCTGCGTAACGACGCCATCCTGACGCACCCGGTCTTTAATCGCTACCACAGCGAAACCGAGATGATGCGTTACATGCACTCTCTGGAGCGCAAGGATCTGGCGCTGAACCAGGCGATGATCCCGTTGGGATCCTGCACCATGAAGCTGAACGCCGCGGCAGAGATGATCCCAATCACCTGGCCTGAATTCTCCGAGCTGCACCCGTTCTGCCCGCCAGAGCAGGCGGAAGGTTATCACGTGATGATCAACCAGCTTTCCGACTGGCTGGTGAAGCTGACCGGTTACGACGCGCTCTGCATGCAGCCGAACTCCGGCGCGCAGGGTGAATATGCGGGCCTGCTGGCAATCCGTCACTATCACGAAAGCCGCAACGAAGGCCATCGCGATATCTGCCTGATCCCAAGCTCCGCCCACGGCACCAACCCGGCCTCTGCCCAGATGGCGGGCATGGAAGTGGTGGTTGTGGCGTGCGATAAAAACGGCAACATCGACCTGGCTGACCTGCGCGCGAAAGCCGAGCAGGCGGGCGACCGACTCTCCTGCATCATGGTGACCTATCCGTCCACCCACGGCGTGTATGAAGAGACCATCCGTGAAGTGTGCGACGTGGTGCACCAGTTCGGCGGTCAGGTATACCTCGACGGCGCAAACATGAACGCGCAGGTGGGCATTACCTCGCCGGGCTTTATCGGCGCGGACGTATCGCACCTCAACCTGCACAAAACCTTCTGCATTCCGCACGGTGGTGGCGGCCCGGGCATGGGGCCAATCGGCGTGAAAGCGCACCTGGCGCCGTTTGTGCCGGGCCACAGCGTGGTTCAGATTGAAGGCATGCTGACCCGTCAGGGCGCGGTTTCTGCGGCACCGTTCGGTAGCGCCTCTATCCTGCCAATCAGCTGGATGTATATCCGCATGATGGGCGCGGAAGGGCTGAAGCAGGCGAGCCAGGTGGCCATTCTGAACGCCAACTATATTGCGACGCGCCTGAAGTCTGCCTTCCCGGTGCTCTATACCGGCCGCGACGGTCGCGTGGCGCACGAGTGCATCCTCGATATTCGTCCGCTGAAAGAGCAGACTGGCATTAGCGAACTGGACATCGCCAAGCGTCTGATCGACTACGGCTTCCACGCGCCTACCATGTCGTTCCCGGTTGCGGGCACGCTGATGGTGGAGCCAACGGAGTCCGAAAGCAAAGCCGAGCTGGACCGCTTTATCGACGCGATGCTGGCTATCCGCATGGAGATCGACCGCGTACAGGACGGTGAGTGGACGCTGGAAGATAACCCGCTGGTTAACGCCCCGCACACCCAGCACGAGATGGTGGCTGAGTGGAACCACGGTTATTCCCGCGAGCTGGCGGTCTTCCCGGCAGGTGTGGCGAACAAGTACTGGCCGACCGTGAAGCGTCTCGATGACGTCTACGGCGACCGTAATCTGTTCTGCTCCTGCGTGCCGATGAGCGAATACCAGTAACATTGCTGATGTAGTAACGTAGGCCGGGTAAGGCGAAGCCGCCACCCGGCTTTTTTATTGGGAGAAGATAATGGCAATTGCACTGGTCACCGGCGCCAGCCGGGGCATAGGGAAGGCCACCGCGCTGCAGCTGGCTCGCGAAGGCTACACCGTGGCGGTGAACTATCATCACAACATTAACGCCGCGCAGGACGTCATCAGGCAGATTGTGGATGCGGGTGGTCAAGCCTTTGCTGTACGTGCAGACATCAGCGATGAAGCTCAGGTGCTGGAGATGTTTAACAGCCTCGATCGCGAAGGTGAGCCGCTGACCGCGCTGGTCAATAATGCGGGGATCCTGTTTGAGCAATCCACCATCGAGAATCTTTCGGCCGAGCGCATTAACCGCGTCCTGGCGACCAATGTCACGGGCTACTTCCTCTGCTGCCGGGAAGCGGTAAAACGCATGTCCTTCAAACATGGCGGCAAGGGCGGGGCGATAGTGAATGTCTCTTCCGCAGCGTCCCGTCTGGGCGCGCCGGGTGAATATGTGGATTACGCCGCGTCCAAGGGGGCGGTGGATTCGCTGACAACGGGTTTATCGCTTGAGGTCGCAGCGCAGGGCATTCGCGTTAACTGCGTCCGTCCGGGTCTGATCTATACCGATATCCATGCCTCCGGCGGAGAGCCGGGGCGAGTGGATCGCGTAAAATCGTTACTGCCGATGCAGCGCGGCGGCCAGCCGGAAGAGGTCGCCCAGGCGATTGTCTGGCTGCTGAGCGAAAAGGCGTCGTACGTAACGGGGAGTTTTATTGAGCTGGCGGGTGGGAAGTAAACCCCTCACCCTAACCCTCTCCCCAAAGGGGAGAGGGGATCAATCGTAGGCCGGTGCAAGCGTAGCGCCGCCCGGCGTTACGGCGTTAAAGTTTCTCGCCGTTGCTGGCAATCACGCCTTTATACCACTCGAAGCTCTTCTTACGGGAACGGGACATGTCGCCCGTGCCGTCGTCGTGCTTGTTCACGTAGATAAAGCCGTAGCGCTTGCTGTACTGGCCGGTGGTGAACGACACGCAGTCGATGCAGCCCCACGGCGTATAGCCCATCAGATCCACGCCATCGTGGGTGACGGCCTTGATCATCTCTTCCACGTGGGCACGCAGGTAGTCGATGCGATAGTCATCGTTAATGCTGCCGTCTTCTTCCACCTTGTCGTAGGCGCCGAATCCGTTTTCCACGATAAACAGCGGCTTCTGGTAACGCTCGTACAGTTCGCACAGGGAATAGCGCAGGCCTACCGGGTCAATCTGCCAGCCCCAGTCGGAGGCCTTCACGTGCGGGTTCGGTACGCTGCCTTCGAAACCGGAAATGGCATCGCCGGTACCGCCTTCCGCCTTCACCGCGTTGGTCATGTAATAGCTGAAGCCTAAGTAGTCGCAGGTGCCTTCACGCAGGATCTGCTCGTCATCCGCTTCCATTTTAATGGAAAACCCGCGGCGCTCCCATTCGTTCAGCACGTAGGACGGGTAGTAGCCGCGCAGCTGGACGTCGGTAAAGACGTAGCGCTCGCGCATTGATTCCTGGGCGAACATCACGTCTTCCGGTTTGCAGGAGAACGGATAGAGCGCCACCATCGCCAGCATGCAGCCGACTTTCATCTCCGGATTGATGCGGCGCGCGGCTTTCACCGCAAGGACGCTGGCCACAAACTGGTGGTGCAGGACCTGATACATGGTCTCTTCCGGATTTTCATGTTCGGTATAGACCACGCCCGAGCAGCAGTAGCCGAACAGCGGCGCGCGCCAGTTACGCTGGTTGTTGATTTCGTTGAAGGTCATCCAGTATTTGACCTTGTTTTTGTAGCGCTCGAAGACCACTTCCGCGAAGCGTACAAAGAAATCGACCACTTTACGGTTGGTCCAGCTACCGTACTCCTTCACCAGGTGCAGCGGCATTTCGAAGTGGGAGAGGGTGATCACCGGTTCGATGTTGTATTTCAGCAGCTCATCGAACATGTCGTCGTAAAACTTCAGCCCTTCTTCGTTTGGCTGCGTTTCGTCACCGTTCGGGAAGATACGCGTCCAGGCAATAGACGTGCGGAAACACTTGAAGCCCATCTCGGCAAACAGCTTGATGTCTTCTTTGTAATGGCCGTGGAAATCAATCGCCTCATGATTGGGATAATATTTCCCCGGCACCACGTCCTGCGTGATTTCGCGCGGCACGCCGTGTGCGCCGCCGGTTAATACGTCGCAAATGCTTGGCCCTTTGCCGCCTTTGTTCCAGCCGCCTTCAACCTGGTGAGCGGCAACCGCGCCACCCCATAAAAAATCTTTTGGTAAGGTCAATTTTTTCATCGGTGCTATTCTCAATAAATGGCTTATTGGCATCGAGTCTAGCAAAGCGAAATTAAATGTCACGATATAACAATTTACGGTAAATGTGATTTGTCACATCAAAAAAACAGGGTGTTTTATTCTGCAAGTTTCTTCGCCAGCTTACGACCGAGAGATTCCAGAATATAGATGACGGGAATTTGCGTGGTGATATCGTAGACGCCCGCAATACGCGTCTGGGGAACGTGCCAGGAGAGATTAAAGTCGGCCAGTTTTGCGAGACGCGAGTGCTCGTGGCTGGTAATGGAGAGCACCTTGCAGTGATGCAGGCTAAACTGGCTGGCGAAGCGCAGGATCTCCTCGGTCTCACCCGAGACGGAGAGCACAATCGCCAGCGCATTTTTCGCCATGTCATTGGTGACCGGGAAATAAGGGTCATCAATATGGTTACTGAATTTTCCGATATTAGAAAAGAAACGTGCGCCATATTTTGCCAGCGAGCCTGACGTTCCTGCGCCGACAAATATAATGCGTTCCGACGATAAAATAATATCGACCGCATCATCTAGTAACGTGTCGAACTCTTCATTATTTACGCTTTTAAAGAAGCTGATAATTTCGCTGGCGCCGAAGTTCGCCTGCTGGGGCTCGTTCTGTTCAAGATAAAGCTTAAAGCGTACGCGAAACTCCGAGTAGCCTTCGCAGTTAAGCTTGCGGCAAAAGCGCAGGATAGTGGTCGTCGAGACACCCGCTGCATCCGCCAGCTCGCGGATGGTCATGTACATGACTTTGTCACGGTTTTTAATGACATAGTTGTAGACCATCATCTCCAGGTTATTGAGACTGGCAATGGCGGAGTGGGTAAACATACTCACAATGGCATAACTCTTATTCAGACCTCATGTATCCATCATAACATGCGGCCAGACGGCAGGATCCATTTTTATGCTCTTGATTCTTAATGGTTAAATTTTAATGTGAACAAATGTTAGGTGAAAAATTCATTTATGCCTATGATTTTTAGGTATAAATCACTGAAGTGAAATTATTTTAGCTAACAGGTGTTCACTGGAATCATTCTCAGTTAGCATAGTGATGCGATGAATAATCATCTTTTGTTTTCCCGGAGTTTTGTATGGTGAGTAGACCATTAATCGCACAGGGATATTCGCTGGCTGAGGAAATAGCCAACAGCATCAGCCACGGCATTGGCCTGGTGTTTGGGATTGTCGGTTTAGTATTATTGCTGGTGCAGGCGGTCGATACCAATGCCAGCGCGATGGCTATTACCAGCTACAGCCTGTATGGCGGGAGCATGATCCTGCTATTTCTGGCCTCGACGCTGTATCACGCGATCCCGCATCAGCGGGCCAAGATGTGGCTTAAGAAGTTTGACCACTGCGCTATCTACCTTCTTATTGCAGGCACCTACACGCCGTTTCTGCTGGTGGGGCTCAACTCACCGCTGTCGCGCGGCCTGATGATTGTTATCTGGAGCCTGGCGCTACTCGGGATCCTGTTTAAGCTCACCATTGCGCACCGGTTTAAGGTGCTGTCGCTGGTCACCTATCTGACCATGGGCTGGCTGTCGCTGATCGTGGTGTACCAGCTGGCAATCAAACTGTCGATAGGGGGCGTCACGCTTCTGGCCTTAGGCGGCGTGGTGTATTCGCTCGGCGTCATTTTCTACGTCTGCAAGCGGATTCCGTACAACCATGCCATCTGGCACGGCTTTGTGCTGGGCGGCAGCGTGTGCCACTTTTTGGCGATTTATTTGTATGTGGGGCAGGCGTAGTTTTTTGTCGGGTGGCGGTTTCGCCTTACCCGACCTACGGGATAAGTAGGCCCGGTAAGCGCAGGGCCACCGGGCGATACAGCATCACTCTTCCAGTGAATAGGGCAGAGGCTCGATGCTCAGTGTGTTCACATCGTCACGCACGCGGAACACGCTGTCCGCTTCCATGTCGTTGTTCATAACGGCCTGCACCAGAAGACGTCCATCATCCAGCTGTACGGCGGCTAATACGGTGCCGGTACGGCGCCAGTTTTCACCCATCTTCAGCTCTAAATCTTCCCCTGCTTCAGGTACGCGGCTGGCATGGCCCGCGAGTGTCCATAACGCGCGTTTGTTTGCCCCGCGGAATTTTGCTCGTGCGACCATCTCCTGGCCGGTGTAGCAGCCTTTTTTAAAGCTGATGCCGCCCAGCGCCTGCAGGTTCGTTGCCTGAGGAATAAACTGCGCGCTGTTTGCGGCGTCAATGATCGGCAGACCCGCTTCGATGTTCAGCGCCAGCCACTGCTGACTGTTGTTAAGCTGCGCTTCGCCGCGCAGCGCCTCGGTGACGCGCTCGGCGGTTTCAGCATCGGTGACTAACAGAAAACGCTCAGCCGGGTGTTCAAACCACAGGATAGAGGTGGCACCTTCGCTGACGAGCTGCTTTTCGGCATCCGGCAGTTCGCTGAACAGATTTTTCAGCGCCGCACGCGCCTGGAAGCCTGCCACACCCAGCAGGACATGTTCGTCGTCCGGGGCGATAGTGACTTTGGAGAAGACCGCGTATTTTTTCAGCTCTTTGAGCTGGGCGTCACGCAGGCTGCGGCGCTCAATAAAGGCAAAACCGTCCTGACGGCGGAACAGACGTAGGTTGCTCCACATTTTGCCTTTTGGGTCGCAATGGGCGGCCAGCAGGTGCTGGTGTTCGGTCATCTGACTGACGTCGGCGGTCACCTGGCCCTGCAGATATTTTTCGGCGTCGGCACCGGTGAGCGTCGCCAGCGCCCAGTCATCAAGAGAAATAAGCGTCAGCGGCAGACGCGCAGAGGCGGCGGGCTGGCGAGGAGAAAATGGTGTAAAGGCCATAACGATATCCTGAATTGCTTAACGCTTTGATAATGCCTAATGGTAAAAGAGCCTGCAGGCAATGCAAGCGCTTTCAACAGGCCATTTGTGCCATAAACCGGTTGTGCGTAATACCACGCAAAATAATGTAATCCGCTGTCTTTGTAGGGATTATTCTGGAAGCCTGCTCGTCGATCGCAATATTCCAGTAATGAAACGCTCAAAAACACGTTACACTAGCTGGTGTCCCCGTAGAGAAATAAAGAATACTGAATGGGGTACCGACTGTGCCAAACGTAATGCAGGAAACTGAACATGGATATTAACAACAAGGCCCGTATTCACTGGGCGTGCCGTCGCGGCATGCGTGAACTTGATATTTCCATCATGCCTTTCTTCGAATATGAGTATGACACCTTAAGCGACGATGATAAGCGTCTGTTTGTTCGCCTGCTTGAGTCTGACGATCCGGATTTATTCAACTGGCTGATGAACCACGGCAAACCCGCCGACACCGAGTTGCAACGGATGGTGCAATTAATTCAAACACGGAATCGGGAACGTGGTCCTGTGGCAATCTGATCTTCGCGTTTCGTGGCGCTCGCAGTGGATGTCTTTGTTGCTCCACGGCCTGGTTGCGGCCTTTGTGTTACTGATGCCGTGGCCGCTGAGCTATACGCCGCTGTGGCTGCTGTTACTCTCGTTTGTCGTGTTTGACAGCGTACGCAGCCAGCGTCGCATTAATGCCCGTCAGGGAGAGATCAAGCTACTGATGGATTCCCGCCTGCGCTGGCAGGGAAAAGAGTGGGATATTCTCGGTATGCCCTGGATGCTCAACTGCGGCATGATGTTACGGTTACGCAAGGTGGACGGCGGGCGTTGCCAGCATCTTTGGCTGGCGGCTGACAGTATGGATGCTGCCGAGTGGCGAGACCTGCGCCGGATGCTGTTGCAACAGACGACGCAGGGGTAATAGGCGTTAGCTAAACTTTTCTGCCATTTCGCCCAGAATCTGCTCGCACCAGTTTTGCAGGCGTTCATCGCTAAGATCGTACTGGTTGGTTTCATCCAGCGCGAGCCCAACAAACAGCTCGCCGTCGGCAATAATCGGCTTTTTACTGGTGAACTCGTAACCTTCGGTTGGCCAGTAGCCGATGAACGACACCCCTTTCGGCGCCAGCTTGTCGTGCAGCATGCCGAGCGCGTCCAGGAACCACTCCCCGTAACCCAGCTGATCTCCCATCCCGTACATGGCAACAATCTTGCCGTCGAGATTGACTGAATCGAGTTGATCCCAGATGGCTTCCCAGTCTTCCTGTATCTCACCAAAGTCCCAGGTTGGGATGCCGAGGATCAGCACATCGTACTGTTCCATCAGCGCGACCGCGTCATCTTTCAGGTTATGCAACGTCACCAGTTCCGGGCCAATGATGTCGCGAATTTTCTCTGCCGCCATTTCGGTGTAGCAGGTGCTGGAACCATAGAACAGACCAATATTCATCGCGTAACTATCTCAATTCTTGCGTTGACTTTGCGCGTAGTGTACCAGAAACAGGTCACAATCAGGCATAATGACCTGACTGCAGAATCAAAGGGGCTGATGTGGAAAAGGATCTCGCACTCGTTGAACAGTTTCTCGACGCGCTGTGGCTGGAAAAAAATCTGGCCGAGAATACGCTCAGCGCCTATCGGCGCGATCTTACCATGCTGGTGGAGTGGCTGGCCCGTCGGCAGCTCTCGCTGGCGAGCGCGCAAAGCGACGACCTGCAGGCGCTGCTCGGTGAACGTGTAGAAGGGGGCTACAAAGCGACCAGTTCTGCGCGCTTGCTCAGCGCCATGCGTCGGCTGTTCCAGCATCTCTACCGTGAGAAGATCCGCGAAGACGATCCCAGCGCGCTGCTGGCATCCCCAAAACTTCCGCAGCGGCTGCCGAAAGATCTCAGCGAAGCACAAGTTGAGAGATTATTACAGTCACCGGCAGTTGACCTGCCGCTGGAGTTACGCGATAAAGCCATGCTTGAGCTATTGTATGCTACCGGCCTGCGCGTTTCGGAACTGGTTGGCCTGACGATGAGCGACATCAGCCTGCGTCAGGGCGTGGTGCGCGTCATCGGTAAAGGAAACAAGGAAAGGCTGGTTCCGCTGGGCGAAGAGGCGGTTTACTGGCTGGAAACGTATCTGGAGCACGGTCGCCCGTGGCTGCTCAACGGCGCATCTATCGACGTTCTGTTTCCGAGCCAGCGCGCACAGCAGATGACGCGGCAAACGTTCTGGCATCGCATCAAGCATTACGCCACACTGGCCGGTATCGACAGTGAAAAGCTTTCGCCGCACGTATTGCGTCATGCCTTCGCGACGCATCTGCTCAACCACGGCGCGGATTTACGCGTGGTGCAGATGCTGCTGGGACATAGCGATCTTTCCACGACGCAAATTTACACCCATGTCGCGACGGAACGCCTGCGGCAGCTACACCAACAGCACCACCCTCGTGCGTGAGTGCCGACGAATTGTAACAGGATCAACTATGAAAAAGAGTTTCGCGCTGTTCACCCTGCTGGCAGCCTCCTTTACCGGTTTCGCCCATGCTGACGACGCCGCTATCAAACAGTCGCTCGCTAAGCTTGGCGTCACCGGCAGCGATATTCAGCCAGCACCGGTCGCTGGGATGAAAACGGTACTGACCAACAGCGGCGTGCTGTACGTCACCGAAGACGGAAAACACATTATTCAGGGGCCAATGTACGACGTGAGCGGCGCGCAGCCGGTCAACGTGACCAACCAGCTGCTGATGAAAAACCTGAACGCGCTCGAAAAAGAGATGATCGTTTATAAGGCGGCGCAGGAAAAACACGTCATTACCGTCTTCACCGACATCACCTGCGGCTACTGCCACAAGCTGCATGAAGAGATGAAAGATTACAACGCGCTGGGTATTACCGTGCGCTATCTGGCCTTCCCGCGCGCGGGCGTACAGAGCCAGCCAGAGCAGGACATGAAGGCCATCTGGTGTGCGAAAGACCGCAACAAAGCCTTTGATGATGCGATGAGCGGAAAAGAGGTTAAGCCAGCCTCCTGCGATATCGACATTGCTAACCACTACGCGCTGGGCGTGCAGTTTGGCGTGAGCGGTACGCCAGCAATTGTCCTGAGCAACGGGTATGTCGTTCCGGGCTATCAGGGACCAAAAGAGATGAAAGAGTTCCTCGACGCGCACCAGAAACAGGTTAGTGGTAAATAATCCGCGTGAAAGCCCCGATAAAATTGCGCCGCCGCGAGGCGGTTGAACCGGTTGATTTACCGGACGATCTCCCGCCGCTGCTGAAGCGCCTCTACGCCAGCCGCGGCGTGCGTCGCGCTGAAGATCTTGAACGCAGCGTGAAAGGGATGCTGCCCTGGCAGCAACTGAACGGCATCGAAAAAGCCACTGAAATGCTCTACAACGCCCTGCGTGAGAACACGCGTATTGTGGTAGTAGGGGATTTCGACGCCGACGGCGCCACCAGCACCGCGCTGAGCGTGCTCAGCCTGCGCGCGCTGGGCTGCGATAACGTTACGTATCTGGTGCCGAACCGTTTTGAAGACGGCTACGGCCTCAGCCCGGAAGTGGTCGATCAGGCCCACGCCCGCGGTGCGCAGATGATCATGACCGTCGATAACGGGATCTCTTCCCATGCGGGGGTCGATCATGCCCACGCGCTGGGGATCCCGGTGCTGGTTACCGATCACCATCTCCCCGGTGAAACGCTGCCTGCCGCCGAGGCGATTATTAACCCCAACCTGCGCGACTGTGATTTTCCGTCGAAATCCCTTGCGGGCGTAGGCGTGGCGTTTTATCTGATGCTGGCGCTGCGTACCTTGTTACGCGACAAGGGCTGGTTCGAATCCCGCGGTATTGCCGTACCGAACCTGGCCGAATATCTCGATCTGGTGGCACTGGGTACCGTCGCTGACGTGGTCCCGCTCGATACCAATAACCGTATTTTGACCTGGCAGGGCTTAAGCCGTATTCGGGCAGGCAAGTGCCGTCCGGGGATCAAGGCGCTGCTGGAAATCGCCAACCGCGACCCGCTCAAGCTGGCGGCAAGCGATTTGGGCTTTGCCCTTGGGCCGCGCCTGAACGCGGCCGGAAGACTGGACGATATGTCCGTTGGCGTCGCGCTGCTACTGTGCGACAACATCGGTGAAGCGCGCGTGCTGGCCAACGAGCTGGACGCCCTGAACCAGACACGTAAAGAGATTGAGCAGGGGATGCAGGCCGAAGCGCTGACCCTGTTTGAAAAACTGGAGCGCAGCGGCGATACGCTGCCGGGCGGCCTGGCGATGTACCATCCCGAGTGGCATCAGGGCGTGGTCGGCATTCTGGCGTCGCGCATCAAAGAGCGCTTCCACCGCCCGGTGATCGCCTTCGCCCCCGCGGGCGACGGCACGCTGAAAGGCTCTGGCCGCTCGATTCAGGGTCTGCACATGCGCGACGCGCTGGAGCGTCTCGATACGCTGTATCCGGGCCTGATGATCAAGTTCGGCGGCCATGCGATGGCGGCTGGCCTGTCGCTGGAAGAGGCGAAATTCGACGAGTTCCAGCGCCTGTTCGGCGAGCTGGTCACCGACTGGATTGACCCGGCCCTGCTGCAGGGTGAAGTGGTGTCCGATGGCGAGCTTTCACCGCTTGAGATGACGATGGACGTGGCGCAAATGCTCCGCGATGCCGGTCCATGGGGGCAGATGTTCCCGGAGCCGTTGTTCGACGGCCGTTTCCGCCTGCTGCAGCAACGCATCGTCGGCGAACGTCATCTGAAGGTGATGGTTGAGCCGGTCGGCGGCGGCCCGCTGCTGGACGGTATTGCCTTTAACGTTGACACGGCGGTATGGCCGGACAACGGCGTACGCGAGGTCGAGCTGGCGTACAAACTGGACATCAACGAGTTTCGCGGTAACCGCACCCTTCAGATCATCATCGACAATATCTGGCCAATTTAGCGGCAGTAATCTCTATAAAAAAGGGCGTGGATTCGGTACAATCCCGCTCTTATCACCGCATTTTGACAAGTCCATAAAAGAAAACAGACCATGTTTGAAATTAATCCGGTAAAAAACCGTATTCAGGACCTCACGGAGCGCTCTGACGTTCTTAGGGGGTATCTTTGACTACGATGCCAAGAAAGAGCGTCTTGAAGAAGTAAACGCCGAGCTGGAACAGCCGGACGTCTGGAACGAACCTGAACGCGCACAGGCGCTGGGTAAAGAGCGTTCCTCTCTCGAAGCTATCGTAGATACGCTGGATCAAATGGCCCAGGGGCTGGAAGATGTTTCCGGTTTGCTGGAGCTGGCCGTCGAAGCCGACGACGAAGAAACCTTTAACGAAGCCGTAGCAGAACTCGACGTGCTGGAAGAGAAGCTGGCGCAGCTTGAATTCCGTCGCATGTTCTCCGGCGAATACGACAGCGCTGACTGCTATCTCGATATTCAGGCAGGTTCTGGCGGTACCGAAGCGCAGGACTGGGCCAGCATGCTGATGCGTATGTATCTGCGCTGGGCCGAAGCGCGCGGCTTTAAAACTGAAATTATCGAAGAGTCTGAAGGTGAAGTGGCCGGTATTAAATCCGTCACCATCAAGATCATCGGTGATTACGCCTACGGCTGGCTGCGCACTGAAACCGGCGTTCACCGCCTGGTGCGTAAGAGCCCGTTCGACTCCGGCGGCCGTCGTCATACCTCCTTCAGCTCCGCGTTTGTTTACCCGGAAGTTGATGAAGATATCGATATCGAAATCAACCCGGCGGACCTGCGTATCGACGTTTATCGCGCATCCGGCGCGGGCGGCCAGCACGTTAACCGTACGGAATCGGCGGTGCGTATTACCCACATTCCAACCGGGCTGGTAACGCAATGCCAGAACGACCGTTCCCAGCATAAGAACAAAGACCAGGCCATGAAGCAGATGAAAGCGAAGCTTTATGAGCTGGAGATGCAGAAGAAAAATGCTGAGAAACAGGCGATGGAAGACAACAAGTCTGACATCGGCTGGGGCAGCCAGATCCGTTCTTACGTCCTTGATGACTCCCGCATCAAAGACCTGCGTACCGGGGTTGAAACCCGTAACACGCAGGCGGTGCTGGACGGCAGCCTGGACCAATTTATCGAAGCAAGTTTGAAAGCAGGGTTATGAGGAACCAACATGTCTGAACAACAAGCACAGGGCGCTGACGCGGTAGTCGATCTTAACAACGAACTGAAAACCCGCCGCGAGAAGCTGGCAGCGCTGCGCGAGCAGGGCGTGCCGTTCCCGAACGATTTTCGTCGTGACCACACCTCAGACCAACTGCACGCTGACTTCGACGCGAAAGAGAACGAAGAGCTGGAAGCGCTGAACGTTGAAGTGGCCGTTGCGGGCCGCATGATGACCCGTCGTATCATGGGTAAAGCCTCCTTCGTGACCCTGCAGGACGTTGGCGGCCGTATTCAGCTGTACGTTTCCCGTGACGATCTGCCGGAAGGCATCTACAACGAGCAGTTCAAGAAGTGGGACCTGGGCGATATCCTGGGCGCAAAAGGTAAACTGTTCAAAACCAAAACCGGTGAACTGTCTATCCACTGCACCGAGCTGCGTCTGCTGACCAAAGCCCTGCGCCCGCTGCCGGACAAATTCCACGGCCTGCAGGATCAGGAAGCGCGCTACCGTCAGCGCTACCTGGATCTCATCTCTAACGATGAATCCCGCAAGACCTTCAAAATTCGCTCCCAGATTATGGCCGGTATCCGCCAGTTCATGGTGAACCGCGACTTTATGGAAGTGGAAACCCCGATGATGCAGGTGATCCCTGGCGGCGCGTCTGCGCGTCCGTTCATCACCCATCACAACGCCCTGGACCTGGACATGTACCTGCGTATCGCGCCGGAACTGTACCTGAAGCGTCTGGTGGTTGGTGGTTTTGACCGCGTGTTCGAGATCAACCGTAACTTCCGTAACGAAGGTATCTCCGTTCGTCATAACCCAGAGTTCACCATGATGGAACTCTATATGGCGTATGCGGATTACAAAGATCTGATCGAGCTGACCGAATCCCTGTTCCGTACGCTGGCGCAGGATATTCTGGGCACCACGCAAGTTCCTTACGGTGAAGAAGTCTTCGACTTCGGCAAGCCGTTCGAAAAACTGACCATGCGCGAAGCGATCAAGAAATACCGTCCGGAAACCAACATGGCCGATCTGGATAACTTCGATTCTGCGAAAGCGATCGCCGAAAGCATCGGTATCAAGGTTGAGAAGAGCTGGGGTCTGGGCCGTATCGTGACCGAGATCTTCGAAGAAGTGGCCGAAGCGCACCTGATTCAGCCGACCTTCATCACCGAATACCCGGCGGAAGTCTCTCCGCTGGCGCGTCGTAATGACCAGAATCCGGAGATCACTGACCGCTTCGAATTCTTCATCGGCGGCCGTGAAATCGGCAACGGCTTTAGCGAGCTGAACGATGCGGAAGACCAGGCTCAGCGCTTCCAGGATCAGGTTGATGCGAAAGCGGCAGGCGACGACGAAGCGATGTTCTTCGACGAAGACTACGTGACCGCGCTGGAGCACGGCCTGCCGCCAACGGCGGGTCTGGGGATTGGTATCGACCGTATGGTGATGCTGTTCACCAACAGCCACACCATCCGCGACGTGATCCTGTTCCCGGCGATGCGCCCGGTGAAGTAAGGCGTTAAGATGTAAAAAAAGCCCCGAAAGGGGCTTTTTTATTGCGCCGCGAAGGCTTTGAGTTTTTCGCGGGCGGTTGTCGCTTCCATGACCATCCACGGGCTAAAGGCCCAGGGCGTCGCGTCCAGCGCGCGGAATAGAGCGTCCAGCTCAACCCACTGATAGTCCATCACTTCATCTTCGTTTATCGTCACGTCATTGGTGATGCGGGCGGCGAATACCGGGCAAATTTCGTTTTCCACGATCCCGGACGGGTCGGTTTCCCGATAGCGAAATTCAGGGGCGACGGCGGTGATATCGGTCAGTTCTGCGCCCACTTCAAAGCGGCAGCGGCGGATTATCGCCTGGACTGTTTCTTCACCTGACTGCGGGTGGCCGCACACGGAGTTGGTCCAGACGCCGGGCCAGGCTTTTTTGCTTAAGGCGCGTCGGGTGATCAGACACTCGCCTTTTGCGTTAAAAAGCCAGGAAGAGAACGCCAGATGCAGCGGGGTATGTAACGTGTGCGCGGCATATTTTTCCTGAGTGCCAATCACCATTCCCTGGTCGTTTACCAAAATAACGTGTTCTTGAATACTCATTGATGCTCCAGTGCCAAATTGCCGAGTGGTTCAGCACCATCAGCCGAAGCATTATACTGCATTCTTATACGAACGGTTTGGCTCGTAGAGCGGAAAAGGGCATGACCCCTGTTCGTTTTGGCTGTTATCATAGTGCGCCATTCACGCTGACCGAGGATCTGTTTTGTTTGCAGGAAGCCTGACGAGAAAACCCCTTACCGCTATTGTTTGCCTGACGCTGACGCTATTACTGGCGGGCTGTTCAGGGAGCAAATCTTCGGATACGGGAAGCTATTCCGGTTCGGTCTACACCGTCAAACGCGGGGACACCCTGTACCGGATTTCGCGCGCAACGGGAACCAGCGTGAAGGATCTGGCGCGGCTGAATAACCTCTCGCCGCCCTACACCATCGAGGTGGGGCAGCAGCTGAAGGTTAGCGGCGGATCGTCCGCGGGTAAAAAGTCCTCTTCGAAAGGCAAAACCGCCAAAGTGACGCCGTCCTATCAGGTGCCGCAATCGTCATGGCCGCCGGTTGGACAGCGCTGCTGGATTTGGCCTGCCAGCGGTAAAGTGGTCGCCCCTTACTCACTCTCTGAAGGTGGCAACAAGGGTATTGATATCGCCGCTGCGCGCGGTACGCCGGTTTATGCCTCCGGGGCCGGGAAGGTGGTTTACGTCGGTAACCAGCTGCGTGGCTACGGTAACCTGATCATGATTAAGCATGGCGAAGACTACATCACGGCCTATGCGCACAACGACACGATGCTGGTCAACAACGGGCAGAACGTCAAAGCCGGGCAGAAGATTGCCACCATGGGCAGCACCGGTACGGATTCAGTGAAGCTGCATTTCCAGATCCGCTATAAGGCGACGGCCATCGATCCGCAGCGCTATCTTCCTGCGCCCGGCAGCAAACCGAAGTGCTAAGTGATTATTTAATCGCCGGTTAGTTTTGAAGAGGCTTGTATGAAGGTGCGTAAGGTCTATAATGCCTTACGCACCTCAAAGCGGGCGTAGTTCAATGGTAGAACGAGAGCTTCCCAAGCTCTATACGAGGGTTCGATTCCCTTCGCCCGCTCCAATCTCCTGACAAATCAACAAGTTATTATTTATCAGTCAGTTACGTTGCCCGCTTTAGCAGGTACAACTTAAACTACCCATTGTTCTACGCCCGCACCTGTCGCGTGATTGGTCTGTGGTACAAGGGAGCACATCATCACGCTGGCGGTGGTTCCAGGTTCTTACCGCGACAGCAAAACAACGAACAAAAAGCCGCATATCTGGCATAACTCCCGAACAGATTGATCATACGCATTTAAGCCCGATGTGCGGCCTTGTGGCTGCGTAAACAGGTGTATAGTGGTAAACGTACCTGCACACGATATGCAGGCCCTTCCAGCGCTTCGCTCACGCTCCGAAAGGTACACGAGCACCCTGATAAGGTGTGATCCCTCTGACAATCTGATTTGGTCACTGGTGACTTTCGCAAAGCGAAACCAACTAGGTTGGCCTGATGCAGTCGCTATGCTCCGCTTGTTGCTTGTACCACTAACGGGGCTTTATGGCTTCTATTGTCTGAAATCTAATACATTGCACAAACATCAAGTGGATTACTGTAAAGTTCATCTCTATGATTATGTGTGCCATTGCCAGTTAAGAAATGCGGAGAGGACAATATGGATGTTACTGATGAGGCTTTGTTGAGTTCTGGCTTTACACCATCGGATTTGAAGAAGATAAAGAACAACGTTGAAAGCTATGGTGGAACGTTGGGGAATGCAATCAGGGACCTGGCCAGGCGATTTATTCTTGCCGTGTGGGTTGTATCCGGTTGCCTTGCTGTATTCATTTTTCTTGTGATGTTCGCATCTGAGCAGAGTGTTTTCTCTGGTGCTATTGGCCTTTCTTGTGGCGCAGCGGTTGCAATTTTTATACAACCGCCTGTACTTGCTTATAAATCTTGGCGATTCTGTAGAGCGAACAAATCTTAATTAGTACTGTTATCAGTAGCCAGAAGATCAAAAATGACTTTCGCTTTGACACCATATCCAGCGATTTTCATCGTTAGCTTAGGCTTGCTCATTGTGTCAACTTTTCGGTAGTAATCACGCGGCAGCCAACGGAATAATCGCCAAGCTCCGGGTTTCCTTGCTAAGCCGAAGATACTATAGACACTCGTCCCTAGAGTCACCGTATTATAAAGAGCTAATCCACTTTTTGGGCTAAACCCCATAAATTGTGCGGTCTCCATTGCGCCATCAGCAAAAATTCCTTCCGATTTGGATTGTTCACCATAGCGAAGATGGCTTGCTTCTTTTGTTATACCGTTAATACCATCAACAAATAAAACTGCTCCTGCAAGAACTCCAACAGGGGTCATAGTGGACATCATAACCATCCCACCAAATAATGCTGCTCCAGATACCACTATATGAATTGCCGAAATCACGTATCCGACGATTTTATTGTTTTCCCTGACAAACTCGACCTTTGCATAAAGTTGGGCGGCTCTGGTTCTTAACAAGCGTTCTTGTTCTTGCAGATTATCTGTTTCGGCACGCAGATTTTTGATGCATGCAATGCATTCTTCATCGGTTTTGGCCCGTAGCGCAGTTTCAAATTCTTTCTCTACGACCTGCCTTATCTCTTCGACAAACTTGATACGTGTTATCCCATCTTGCAAATAGAATGCTGATAGCCGATTTGCAGTTTCGACGAGTTTCCGGGCTTCCAGATTTACCATGGTATCTGACCATGTTCTGTTCCACCCCCTGTTGAGCAGCGCAATATCCATTAAAGACTCCATCCCAAAATGTGTCTGGTCATTTTACGTGCAATAAGGTCGAAGACAACAGGAAGTACTTTCACAACCCGCCCCCGTAGGTGTCCCGTTGCTTTATCCTTCCAGTTTACATTCTCCTGTTCAAAATATCCCCGGCTCTGTTGGTGATCTGCTAGACCGTCAGCCCTGGCCCTCGGTGAAAAGCACTTTTCTGCGCCAAATATCGCTACGTGATGCCTTCAGCGACACGCCTCACTGCAACAAGCAGTGCAGTTACACAATGGTGCTTTGGGCTGACGCAAGGGAGATAACTTGATGTTTTGAAGTGCACCTGTTCACTAATTGTACGGCTATTTAATATATTCTTTGTTATGCGTACTAATTTTGTAACTGCAATATTCTGATGTCACTTTTAAACCATTTAGTGATGTCACTTTTTCTGGCATAAAGTATCCAGCCTTTGTGTCATGGAGACATTTGGATTTGTCGTACAGTATTTTCCGCGGCACGCCGCCAAAGAAGCTGAACGCATTAGGGTGACAGGTTTCCAGCGTGTCGAAGCGCATATTGTCGGTGAACTCGATGTACAGCATTCTGCTGTACCCCAGAACGGCAACGAACAAATGAAGCGGGGATTTGCCGTTCCGCATGGTCCCCCAATCGACCTGCATCTGCCGTCCGGGCTCGGTTTCGAAGCGAACAACAGGCTCAGGCTCCTGAGGTATGGCAAAGGAACGTATGAACTCTCTCAGGATGGTCATACCACCACGATAGCCCTGTTCCATGATTTCGCGAGCGATAACCGTTGCTGGAATTTTATAAGGGTGGGCATCAGCGATGCGTTGGCGAATATAGTCCCGGTATCCGCCCGGACCACCTCCCGAATTTTGTATATTCTCTTCCTGATGCGTTCTTTTTTACGTGAACTGAAGAACGATTCGGTGAGAGAATTGACGCGCCTGTGTCAGTCGCAGACATCTGACACGGGTGAGGTCCGATACGATCCATAGATAGCGTTCACGGACGGTATCGCGTTTTGGTACCGCAGGGTCTTTTTGTCCGATAGGCCTTCGCCTGTCCATCTGTCAACACTGACTTTTGTTTGCGGATCACTACACATCAGCACAAGGGGCTAACTGGCACGTGCCCAACCTTATCGTCAGGTGAGCGCTGATCCCTGCCACGACTACAAATGAGACATAAGAAGACTACCTGTTTTTGATTTGTCTGGGGAGCAAGAAAGTGGTATTGATTATCATCAGATAATGGCCTTAGCGTCTTCAATATCGTATTGCATAAATGATGCAGCTCTTACAGGTTCTATATTTATAGCAATAACACCATGACTGTCGAAATGACGAGTCTAATTTAACTTAAAGTGGTTGGAAGCCAAGATGAAACTGTGTTTTTTGTGGGTGGATCGTTTTAAAAATCTTGCTAATTTATCCGCCAGTTTCTGCAGTGAATATCAGTATGCCTTTGACAGCGAAAAAAAACAGTTAACACGTTTCGCAAAGCCCCCATTGCCTGATAGCCGTCTGCTCGAACCACACCTTTCACATATCTCCGGTGTGCTGGGTGCCAATGGTACGGGTAAAACAACGCTTCTGGAACTCATTTGCTTAGTCACCAAAGCGAAAGACGATCTCAACAGTAATTACATTCTGATTTACGAGAGTGAAGGCGAGCTTTTTTATTATTCCTCTGAGGACAGCAATAAAAACCTGATATCGTCATTTGAGATTCAGCACAGTCATGGTGCCTCTCATTTGGAGCAATTGAATGTTATTTTCTTCTCCAATGTTTATGATGACGGTTTTTTAAACTTAGGATCTCCTATCAAAGATATTTCCGTTAACCGGCAGGCAAGGTATTTTGGGAAAGAAGAAAATGACAAAAGCAAGTTTATTCAGGATCTCGATTTCATAAAATCTGATGCATTCCGCTATCTGCGCTATCCTTCCCCGCGTCGGGCATCAGTCAAAATTGACCCTCAGTTCTGGTCGCGATATACGAACAGAGATCTGAATCATGAAGATAACAGCGTTATTCGAAAACTTCGGGATATATACTCTATTAAACGAAGGGCCAGAATAAGTGTAAAAGAACATGCCTGCGTGGTCATCAAACTGGGGGTATTAGCTCGAATTTATGTCGATTTTTATTCGGATGCATCTGTAAGCAACATATTTCAGAAAAATTTGTCCGATGAGGATGACTTTACACCTGACCTAGACCTGTTAATGATAAAGCTTATTAAGGGTTTTGAAAATGATCATCCTTCGGTGGCAAATATGCTTTCCTTGTTACGAAATATTGACGAGATGTTTGAAATGGTCAATTTGAAAGAGGAACGTCGCTATCGTAATTATCAGATTAATTTCACGATCGCTTTAAAGAGAAATAATTTGTCGGCATTTGAGGGAATAGTGGCTTTAGTCCATATTATCCCCAGGGCGAATATGCAATGGGCGGAACTGAGCTCAGGGCAAAGAGCCTATGTTAATCTTTTCAGCTCCGTCTGGAATGCCCTTGCCGACAGCAGAGATACTGATGCACTGGTCTGTATTGACGAAGGAGATCTCTATTTACACCCTCAGCTTCAGGTTGAATTTATTGAAAAGCTGGTCCGGGTCATGCCTCATCTGACGCATAAAGAAATGCAGATAATCGTCACGACGCACTCACCGCTGCTGGTGACGGATTTACCCGGCCAGTGTCTGACAGTGCTGACAAAAGATAAAAACGGTCTGACTCAGGCGAAGCAGGGTGGAAAAACGTTTGGCGCCAACCTTTATGATATTTACCGGAATACCTTTCAATTAGATAATCAACGCACAGGCAACCTGTCGCAAGATTATATGACCAGCATTATCCGGTTACTGGACAAGGAGGTACTCATGGATGCAGATATTGTCGACCTGACTGCTTCGCTCAATATCATTGGAGATAAACTGCTGCGGTATCATATCGAGAAGAAACTGAATGCTTATCAACAACAAGCTGGCATAATGGGTGGCCAGTATGATTAGTATAAGACATCATTTATCGAATTCATTTTACGATCCTGATACGGTTCTGAATGAGAAGGCGCAGGCCGTCTGGCGCTATCTTAATAAGGAGAACGTGGTGGGGGCAGGTGCCGTGCGGGGTAAATCCATCACAAAGCGGGCCCAGGAATTCCTGACTATTGTCGAAAGTCACGAACATACATGTCACTATTCCAGACCCGCAGCCCGTCGTCACAGCGCGCTCATGAAGGCTCTGCTGAATGACGGAACACTGGAAAAACTGATCACTTCCGGCCCGCGAGAACTCGACGCCCTTGCAGATACACTTTCTCCAATCCTGGCCAATGCTGACTTCGAGAAATGCGGGACTCATGTCGCCTTTTCTGAATTGCTGCAAAATAAAGTTTTCAACTATAAAGCCTACCGTGATTCGGATTTTTGTTCCTCTTTATACATTGAACTGAAATTCACCACTGTAACCTGCCCATATTGCAATGAATATCCGGTCAAGGTCATACTGCGTTCAAAAGGCAAGGACAAGAAACCCATCCTGCATTTTGACCTGGACCATTTCTATCCCAAGAATAAATACCCTTTTCTGGCGTTGTCTTTTTATAATCATATTCCCAGCTGTAAATATTGTAACAGTCTGCATAAGCAGGCTCGGCCTTTTACAATAAGGACGCATACTCATCCGTATCTTGATAACTTCGACAGTCTGTCCTCATTTTCGTACAGCCATGGGGCCCTGATTGGACGCGATGTTAATTCAGTCAGCATTAACAATACTACCCCAAATGCGCTTAATTTGTGTGGTGACCTTAAACTTGAAGAACGCTATCAGCAGAATATTGGCTACGCAAAAATCAATCAACTGGTCCGTATCCTGGCTGACAATGCAGACCTGTTTATTGACGAAGAGGAGGAGAGTGTCACGACTGAATTCTTGCACCTGAAAATGAGGCTCACCGATTTCGGACTGACGCATGATGCCAGCCGCATTATGGAACAACCCTGGAGTAAAATGCAGCGCGACCTGGTTAAATTCTTTGATGTAAACAATATCATACTCAGGAAATAACAACGCCCAGTTCACCTTACGTTCAGAAAGCCGTTTTCTTCTGACCCCTTCGGCTGCACCGAGGGGGACAGTCGCTCAGGCATCTCCGGTAACTCTACCGGGCGTATTGCCATTCCTGAATGAGGATCGCTTTTTAACCCCCGCGAGCCGATGGCCAGTATTTCACTATCCCGACAAACATGGCGGGTATCTCAGACAGCCGGCAGACCGCTAACTCACGTACCACCGGTGCCGCCATGGCCAATAGACTCCGAACATGCGTAAGAGTGGAGACACTGGAAAGCTGTGTTCATCCCATTTGCCTAGTCTGGAAATGAAGAAAACTACTTTACTTATTAAAATGTACCTTTGAAAAGTAGACTCTCTGCGGTACGCTTTCCGGAATCATTCACCTCGATTTTTCACGCAGCGCGCCGGAGGACTTCCGCCCCGGACGAGCCCTGAATGTCCTGATACCCGATGATGATCCTGCGCTTAACCTGTCGCTGGCTGTCATTCTGCCCAATGAGAATTTCATGCCGATGCTGCCCGGAGGTAAAGACCCGGTTAATCCTGCCCGGTCCTACCTGCTTTCCCTCAACTTTGCCCGCAGTTGGCTGACTAGGGCCTCGTTCCTCGGTATTGTTGCCGGCATGCTCGGAGCCGCTTCCCTGAGTCCTACAGCTGGGGCAGCCTGCGGCGCCATTACGTAATGGCCGTCACGAAACTCCTGCGCGATACCGGCCGTGCCACTGCCACCATCTGCGGCAGCCTAGGTATTCCGCAATCTCAGTAAACCAGGCAAGTGCAGACGTTGCTGACAACGGAAAAGTAACATTTGAGAGGTAGATTGCATGCTCTCACTCTGTCAAAGCAAAAAAGGCCGCATCCCGCAGCCTTTTCCTCTTAAATTCACCCTTTCGGAAACACCCACACATGCTTCTCCGGCAGCGAAAGATGGCAGTGCTGCGGATCCCGCACCTCATGCCCATACGCGCGAATGACAAAATCATCCCCCACCGTGCGGAACAGGTACTCCCAGCGGTCGCCGAGATACATGCTGGTGAGCAGCGGTAGCTCAAGCTGATTTTCCCCTGGCCCCTCGACCACCGCCACGCGCTCGACGCGGATCACCGCCGTGGCGTCAGCGCCACTCTGCACGCCTTCACCGGCCTGGCCCCACAGCACCCAGCCTTTGCCTTCGATACGCGCTCTGCCGTCGCGCACTTCGGTGACCTTGCCGTGCAGGCGATTGTTGCTGCCCATAAACTCGGCGGTAAACAGCGTCTTCGGCGAGCCGTACATCTCCTGCGGCGTGCCCTGTTGCTCAATTTTGCCGTTGTTGAGCAGCAGGATGCGGTCGGAAATGGACATCGCTTCGTTCTGGTCGTGCGTCACCATCAGCGCGGATAGCCCGAGCTTGATAATCAGCTCGCGCAGGAACACGCGGGCCTCTTCGCGCAGCTTGGCGTCGAGGTTGGAAAGCGGCTCGTCCAGCAAAATCACCGGCGGGTTGTACACCAGCGCGCGGCCAATCGCCACGCGCTGCTGCTGCCCGCCGGAGAGCTGGTGCGGGTGACGTTTGCCAAGATGGCCCAGGCCAAGCTGGTCCAGCACGTCCTGCACGCGCTGCTGGATCTCTTTGGCCGGGACTTTGCGCAGCTTGAGCGGATAGGCCACGTTCTCAAACACGGTTTTGTGCGGCCACAGGGCATAGGACTGGAATACCAGCCCCAGGTTACGCTCTTCCGCCGGGACCTCACTGCGCGGCGTGCCGTCGTAAACTTTATTGTTGCCAATCACAATCGACCCCTGGGTCGGTTTTTCCAGACCCGCGACGGCGCGGAGCAGGGTGGTTTTGCCGCTGCCGGAGGGGCCTAACAGGGAGACCACTTCGCCGCGCTTCAGGTTCATGGAGACACCTTTTAAAACAGGATTGTCGCCGTAGGTTAAGTGCAGATCGTCAACCGCTAATTCAATCATGTATTTTCACTCCGAAACGAAGGGCAATGCCCAGACCTACCACGACAAGCAGGATGTTAATGAAAGAGAGCGCCGCCACGATATCGATGGCACCCGCGGCCCAGAGGGAAACCAGCATCGAGCCGATGGTTTCCGTGCCGGGCGAAAGCAGATACACACCCGTTGAGTATTCGCGCTCAAAGATCAGGAACATCAGCAGCCATGAACCGATAAGACCGTAGCGGGAGAGCGGAATGGTGACGTGGCGGGTGATCTGCCCGCGCGTCGCCCCGGTGCTGCGCGCCGCCTCTTCAAGCTCCGGCCCTACCTGCAGCAGCGTGGAAGAGATAAGCCTCAGCCCGTAAGCCATCCACACCACGGTATAGGCCAGCCAGACGCTGAAAATGGTGCTGCGCAGCGAACGCAGCCAGACGATGACGTTTTCACGCATCCAGTCGGTCCAGGCAAACCCGGAAAGCCAGCCGGATTTCAGCGAGTTATCCAGCCACATCGGCAGGAACAGGAACACCCACAGGAACGCCAGACCCGCCAGCAGGCCAGGCACGGCGCGCGGCACCAGCACGCTGTAGTCCAGGAAACGCGTGGTGTTATCCGGCTTGCGGTGCATGGCAATGCCGACAAACAGGTAGCACACCACGGCCAGCGCGCCGCCAATGACGCCAATCGCCATGGAGTTGACGATGGCGCGCAGCAGGTTGGGCTGCGCCCAGATGGTGCGGAAGGTGTTCAGAGAAAGCTCGTCCCACAGCGAAACGCCCACGCCCCAGTTGGAGATAAACGCGCGCAGCACCACGCCGAGCAGCGGAACGCCGATGGTAACGGTGAGCCAGAAGGCAATCACCGCGCCAGCCACCCAGCGCCATTTACCCAGCGGTAGCGCGCGGGCCTGCGAGGCCTTGCCCTTCATGGTGACGAAGCGGTTGGCAGTACGCATCAGGCGACGCTGGAGCATCACCAGCGGGATTGTGATGCAGATCAGCACCACGGCAACCGCCGCCATCAGGTTATAGGATGGGGTACCCATCTTGTTCGTCAGCTTATAGAGATAGGTCGCCAGCACCATGTTGCCTTCCGGGTCGCCGAGGACCAGCATCAGGCCGAACACTTCCAGCCCGAGGAAGAACAGCAGCACGGTGGCGTAGAGAATGGACGGGCGCACCATCGGCAGGCTGACGGAGGTCATCACCTGCCAGGGCGACGCGCCCGCGGTGCGCGCGGCTTCTTCCACGTCCGAGCCCACGCTGCGCAGCGCTGACGAGATATACAGATAGGCGTGCGGGACGTGCGTCAGGCCGGCTATGACCACAATGCTCGACATGTCGTAGATGTTCCACGGCACAAAGCCAATCAGCGCCTCAGCCCACTGGGAGAGAAAACCCACCGGACCGGCGGCCACCACGTAGCCGAAGCCCAGCACCATCGGTGAAACGAAAATCGGGACCAGGATCAGCGGCTCAATCAGCCGGCGACCGGGCAGGTCGGTACGCACCATCAGAAACGCCAGCACGCCGCCCAGCGGGATAGAGATAAAGACCAGCCCGAAAGCGAGAATAAACCCGCTTTTCAGGGCCTTATAAAAATCGGGGTCGGTGAAAATAAAATCAAATGATTCAAAGCTCCACTCTTTTGACGGCGAAAAGAACGGCGCGGACAGGAAGCTCTGGATCACGATAAACGACAGCGGCGTGTAGATAACCAGGGCGGTTATCAGCACGACGATGCCTCGCGGCAGGCTTTGCCACTTTCTGCGTAATGTATTCATGGGGTATCCCTGGTATTGCAGCCCAGAAAAACGAACTCAGTCGATAAGGGAGCGCGGCGGCCAGCGCCGCGCTCAGACGCTTATTTACCGGCGGCGGTACGCCACTCTTTGATGTACTCGAGGCGTTTTTTCGGCTGCAGGTATTCCAGCAGCGTTTCATCAACCGGGATCGGCTTCAGCGCGTTGCCGAGGATTTTGGTCAGGCCGTCGATATCGTTCTTGCCTTCGATATCGTTACGAATGGAGGGGATGTCCGCCTGATTGGCCAGAATGTTTTGCCCTTGTTCAGACAGCACATAGTCCAGCCACAGCTTCGCGGCATTGCTGTTTTGCGATTGCTGGCTGATGAACGACACGCGCGACAGCACCAGGGTGTAATCCTTCGGATAGGAGATGCCGAGTGACGGATCGTTCTTCGCACGCGCTTCCGCATAAGAACCGAGGATGTTGAAGCCGATCAGGTTTTCACCGGAGGAGACGCGCTCCATCATGGTGCCGGTAGACGACTGCACCGACAGGCCACCTTTAGCGACGTCGGCCAGGGTCTTAAAGTAGTTCGGATCGGCGTTGTGATCCTGCACCGAAAGCATAAAGCCCAGACCCGATTTTTCGATATCGTAGGTGGTGACTTTGTTCTTGAATTTGTCCGTCTGGCTGGCGATAAGCTTCGCCAGCGCGGCGTGAGAATCCGGCACGTCGCCAGCCGGGATCAGACGCTTGTTGTAGATAAAGACCACCGGCTCATAGGTGGTGCCGTAGGCCTTATCTTTCCAGACCGCCCATTTCGGCAGCTGGCTTTGCTCCGGAGATTTGTACTCCATGGCGTAGTCGGTGGCGAGCTTCAGGCCGGTGTCCATCGAGGAGCTCCAGACCACGTCGCCGCTCACGCCGCCGGAAGCCTGTTCGCTAATGAAACGGTTGTACAGCTCGGTGCTGTTCATGTCGTTGTATTCGACTTTAATGCCCGGGTAGGTTTTTTCGAAGCCCTGGATCAGCGGCCCGGCAGCTTTGATGTCGGTGGTGGAATAGATGACAACCTTGCCCTCTTTCGTGGCGGCATCAACCACTTTTTGATACTCAGCAGGATAACCCTGCGGCAGGGCAGACAGTGCAGAAGCAGAGAACAGTACGGTAGCGGTAAGCAGAGAAATTCGGAACGTGTTCGACATTATAGTTAACCTTTTAGTTACATTTTAGGAACTAATTGTCAACATAGCGTAAAGCGCGCCTCCGACAATAGGGAGGCGAGGGCAATGATTCCGAAGTGTGATTGTCGCCGTCGTTTCAGCAATTAACACCATAAAATCCGCGAACGTTAGCCAACGAACGGTTGCGGATCACGGTTTATCGGGGGCTTTGCGGTATAACCGGCGAGGATGACCAATATTGCCGTACAGCATTTCAACGCTGATTAACCCGCTTTCCACGCAGTATTCGAGATAGCGGCGCCCCGTGGTTTTGCTGATCCCCACGTTTTCCACCACCTCCTCAACCGACATCGCGCTGTCGGGATGCTCGGCGAACAGGCGTTTAATGCGTTCCAGCGTCTGGGGCTCAATGCCCTTTGTGGACGGCGTAACGGAGGCTTCCGCGGCAGGCAGATGAAACAGGCGATCCAGCGCATGCTGGTCGACCACCTTCACCTGCTGCACGGTGTGGATGAAGCGCATAAACCGCTCCAGCGAGGCGTGCAGGCGCTGGAAAAAGACGGGCTTGATGAGGTAATCAAACGCGCCGCTGCGCATGGCGTGGCTGCAGGTCTGCATATCGCTGGCGGCGGTGATGAAGATCACCGAACACTCATAGCTTTTCAGCAGCGGGTTATCGATGAGCTCCACGCCTTTACCGTCCGGAAGATAGTTGTCCAGCAGGATAAGCCGCGGCTGATGCTGACGAATCAGGCTACATGCCTGCTCAATCGACGCGGCGATACCCACCACGCGTAAATGAAAATTCTGCTTGATATACTCGCGATGCAGCTCCGCCAGGTGCGGCTCATCTTCAACGATCACAACATCAAGTGCTCGGGTCATGCTTTAGCCCATTCGGAATAAACACAGAAAAAATAGTCCCTTGTGGCGTGTTGTCGGCAATCTCAATGCTGCCGCCAGCCTTATCGATATATCCTGCCACCAGATACAGGCCAATACCGTGCTCGGTGCCCACAATGTCGTTTTCACGTTCCGGTTTGCTGCTGAATCCCTGGCGGAAAATATGCGGCTTCATCGCATCCTCCACCCCACAGCCCCGGTCGGCCACCTCGATCAGCAGCTCCTGGTTACGGTCAGAAATGTAGAGTTCCACCGGCGCGGGGACCGGAGCCTTAAGGGTCGCGTCCACCGCGTTATCCAGCAGGTTACCAATAATGGACATCAGCTCCGTTTCGTTGAGCGTGGCAGGCATGCGGGTGAGCTGGCAGGCGGGGTCAAACAGCAGCTCAATGCCTTTTTCGCGCGCACTGACGTATTTTCCAAGCAGCAGACCACACAGCGCGGGAGAGGAAAAACGGGCGGAGACGAAGTCCAGCACCCGCTGCGCGCCTTCGGACTGCACCTGGATGTAACGAATCGCCTCGTCATAGTGTTTCATCTGCAGCAAGCCCACCAGCGTGGCGGTCCAGTTCAGTTGCTCGTGGCGCATAATGCGCAGGTTATCGGCATAGCGCTTGATCTGACTGAGCTGGCTGCTGAGGGTGTTGATGTCATTTTTGTCGCGAAAGCTGTAGACCCAGCCGCTTTCAACGCCGGGTTCGACCTCAATCGCCACCCGGTTGACGATCACCTCGCGCTGGTTCAGCACGGCAATCTGGTCGTGGCGGCCAGCGCTCACCGAGGCGTAGCGCTGGGATAAAAAGCCCGGCGACGTCTGCAGAACGTCTTCCAGCGGTTTGCCGATCAGCGCTTTCTCACTTTGCCGAATATCCAGCATTTCTCGTGCGGCGCGGTTAATTAAAATCAGCTGCTTCTCTTCATTGACGGCAAATACCCCCTCATACATGGCTTCTAATAGCGCGCGCTGCTGCAAAACCAGCTGAGCGATATCTTTCGGCTCCAGTCGGAACATCTGTTTTTTGAGATTGCGGGTAAACAGCCAGGAGAACATAAACAGCAGCAGCAGAAGAGCCGCGCCGTACAGCCCGGACTGCCAGAGAATGCGGGCATTAATATTGGCAATATAGGAGGTCAGATAGCCGACCGAGACAATACCAATCACCTGGTGCTGCGCGTTAAAGATCGGCGCTTTGCTGCGCAGTGAAACCCCAATCCCGCCCTGGCGCACGGAAATAATGGTTTTGCCCTTTAATACCTCCGCATTATCTCCGCCGATCATCGGTAAATTAATCCGCTCCGGGGATTCCGAATGATAGAGGTGCTGTTCCTCGGTATCGCCAATCACAATGTAGCTGGCATCGCTTTCGGCGCGCAGCGGCTGGATTAACCGGGCGATGCCGGGGATATCTCTGGCCGCAACCATTGCCGCCAGACCCGGCATCAGCGCGATCTGGCTGGCCTGAACCCGGGCACGCTGGCCGAGATCGTGATGGAGCTGCCGGTCAATAAAATGAAACAGGATCGTTCCCAGCAGAACTAACAGCAGGCAAGAGAAGCACACCAGCGCTAAAAATAGCTTTACCTGAAAAGAGAGTCTGCGTTTCATTCAACCTGCGGATGTTATGTAAAAGTGACATTTGCCGAGCCTGACATGGGCAAATAGCGGACGCAATCTGGCAAGAAAAGAGTTGTGACCTGGCTTTTCGTTTTCGGCGTTATAGCCATCAGGATCCCGTCAGGCTATTCTTCATTCAGCACGATAATAATTACAGAGGCAATGTCATGGATAAAGAGCTACTGGATGCGGGTTACCGGGCCTATACCGGCGAGAAAATTGACGTTTACTTCAACACCGGGATCTGCAAACACTCCGGTAACTGCGTGCGTGGCAGCGCAAAGCTGTTTAATCTGAAACGTAAACCGTGGATTATTCCCGATGAAGTGGACGTTGAAACGGTTGTCCGCGTGATTGATACCTGCCCGAGCGGTGCGCTGAAGTATCGCCAAAAATAAGCGAGGAACCATGGATATTCTGGAAGGCCATAACAAGTTTTACGTGAATGATGCGAACGGCAACCAGGTCGCGGAGATTGTCTTCGTGCCGACTGGCGAGCACCTCAGCATTATCGAGCACACCGATGTGGATGAGAGCCTGAAAGGGCAGGGCGTCGGTAAACAACTGGTGGCGAAAGTGGTGGAGAAGATGCGCGGTGAGAACCGCAAAATTATTCCGCTGTGCCCGTTCGCGAAACATGAGTTTGATAAAACGCGGGAATATGACGATATTCGGGCGTAAATAACACCGGCGATGGCCGGTGTTTTTTTATCTTACCTGCTCAAGCAGCAATACCATCGCGATCAGCACCATTATCCCTCCAGATGCCATGCTCACCCGACGCGCCGCCTGTGGCCGGGTCGCCAGCACCGCTTTCGAACCATACCCCACCAGCAGATAGACCAGCGTACAGGTGATAAGGTGCATCATCCCAAGCGTGGACATTTGCATTGCTAACGACCAGCTCCCGGTCGGGTCTGTAAACTGCGGGAGCAGGGCCAGGAACAGCAAAAACACTTTCGGGTTTAGGCCGCTAATACAGAGCCCTTTCACCGCCCACTGTCGCCAGTTTCCCGCGTGGTGGCTCGCTTTTTCCGGGGCGGCAGGGTGCCGCAACAGTCCGATGCCGAGCCACAGGAGATACGCGGCCCCCGCGAGGGTCAGCCCGGTTAACGCCAGCGGATGTTGAGCAATCACGACCCCCACGCCAGCCACGACAATGAGCGTGGCTAACAGATGCCCTGACATCAGCCCCAGCACCGCCGGTACCACGCGTCGCCCGTTAATCCCGGCGCTAATGGCGTAGGCCCAGTCGGCGCCTGGCGTCATGATGAGCAGAAACGAAACCACCCAAAAGCCGGCCACAATACTCATTTCCATCGTTCTGAAAACTCCCGCAGTGCGTTAAACGTTGCGAAAAAGAATATCGTTAACCCTGCGAAATAGGCTTTCAATGTTATGCTCATAACACGGTGAAATTGAGAAAATCTTCCAAATGGACAGCATCGATCGAAAAATTCTTGCGGCGCTCCAGTCTGATGGACGCCTGTCGCTTACCGAGCTGGCTGAGCGGGTCAATCTGAGCCTCTCGCCCTGCCATCGTCGCGTGCGGGCGCTGGAGCAAAGCGGGGCCATAACGGGATACCGTGCAAGCCTCGACCCCGCCAAAATGGGGTTTAACTTCCTGGCAATCGTCTTTGCGACGCTGAAAGAAGGGGACCGAAAGGCGGTTAGCGCATTTGAAGAGGCGGTGGAGGAGATCCCGCAGATCGTGCTGGCGCAGCGTCTGTTTGGCGATCCCGATTATCTGATGCACGTTGTGACCCGCGACCTCTCCGCTTTCCAGAAGCTCTATGACGAGAAGCTTTCCGCCATGCCTGGCGTGCAGCATCTTCGCTCAACGCTTGTCATGAAAACGGTGGTGCAGGACAGACCTTTTCCGCTGGACGTTACGGGACGAGACTGAATGACATGCCCGGCAGAGCGCCGGGCATCAAAGAGGGGTTAGCCGACGAACATTACCGACACGCACAGCACCCCGACGATCAGCGTCAGCAGGTTGCCAATGGAACGGTACGGTTTCAGGGAGGGGATGAGATACGTCGACAGCGTCGGCATGATAAACAGGATCATGGCGATAAGCGGGCCGCTGATGGCGTAAATCATCGAAATGGCGTTCGGGTTAATGCAGCAGACGGCAAAGGTGATTAACGACACCCCCATAATGGAAATCGCGCGGTTAAAGGCGCGGCTCTTTTTCACCCCCACTTGATTCAGCGACGACTTCACGATCTCCGTCGCCCCTTCAATCACCCCAAAATAGGTGCCGAGGAACGATTTCGACATCGCAATTATCGCCACGACAATCCCGGAAATTCCCAGCCACGCCGGTGAAGAGGGCATCATCGACAACGCGGACAGGATCGTCACCCCTTCCTCTTTGGCGGCCACAATGTACGACGGCGGAATAGAGAGCAGGCAGCTGAAGACAAAGAACAGCACGCTCAGGCAGATAATCAGGTACGCCACCTTCATGATTTTCTTGCATTTATCCATGGCGCCGTCGCCAAATTTCTCGCGACGGTCAACGGCAAACGTGGAGATAATCGGGGTATGGCTGAACGCAAATACCATCACCGGAATCGAAATCCAGACCTGGTGCAGCGTGTGGCGATCGACGGCCATCTGGCTGGTCAGCAGCGAGGGCTGCCAGCTGCCGATCAGATAGAGCGAGACAAACAGGAAATAGGCAATCAGCGGAAACACCAGGAAGCCCATCACTTTTATCGTGATATGCCGTCCCATCAGGAAGATCAGATTCAGGACCAGCACCACGCCAAGGCTGACCAGCACGCGAACAGCGGTATCCACCGTCAGGTGTTTTCCCAGTTGCTCGGTTAACGAGTTGGTGATGGCCACCGCATAAATCTGCACCACCACAAAGAAGGCGATGAAATAGAGCGTGGTGATCAGGTTGCCGATCTTCCGGCCGTAATAGTGCGAAACGGCGCCGGTGATCCCTTCGTTGCCTTTCGTTTTTGACGAGAGGATAAATTGCGCCAGCGCTTTGTGCGGCCAGTAGGTTAAGGGGTAGGCCACGAGGGCAGTAATAAACAGGACGATTGCGCCTGCGGAGCCCAGCTGAATGGGCAGGAAGAGCGTTCCTGCGCCCACGGCCGTGCCGTAGAGAGCGAAACTCCAGAGAGTCTCATCTTTTGACCAAATTTTCGACATTAGAGCAACGTATCAACTATCAAACCATCAGAATGGAGTGCAATTTACCATAGTTATGCACGGAGAGCGCAGTTGCTTCGAAGGCGTTTGGCCGGAACGGGCGTCCGGCCAGAAGGCATTTAGCCTGCCAGGGCGCGCCGTTGCTGGCGGCGCTTAAGAAATTTCTCGCGAAGGCAATCGTACGCCCAGTTATAGAACATGGTGTACGGCAGGAAGAACAGGAAGAAACCTATTTCCAGTGTGAATGCCTGCAGCAGGGTGACGCCCAGCACGGCGGCGACAATCGACACCCCAATCACAATAAACCCGCATTCGAAACCCAGGGCATGCAGCGCACGCACTTTTGCCGTACGTTTGACGCGCTGAACGGGCCAGAAACGGTCGAAGCCGAAGTTATAAATAATGTTCCACAGCATGGCGGTGGTCGCCAGAATAATGGTCAACCCACCCATTTCCAACACGGAACGCTGCATGAGCCACGCTGCCGTAGGGGCGAGGATCGCCGTCGCGATCCCTTCAAAACAGACAGCATGAAAGATCCGCTCCGGCAGTTTACGTTGGAGTGCATCCTGATGTTGCATAGCGATAGACCTCGTTATTCGCCGGTATCGGCGTTGATGTGGCCTATTTTCATCGCTAAAGCTGATATATTAAAGATAGTATCCATCGCTAAAGTAGATAGGTTATGCGCTATTCACCCGAAGCCCTTACCGCGTTTGTCGAGACCGTTGCGGCAGGCTCTTTCTCTGCGGCCGCACGCCGGCTGCGTAAAAGCCAGTCGACGGTCAGCACGTCCATTGCCCATCTTGAAGCCGACCTGGGCTTCGAGCTGTTTGACCGCTCGGCACGCCAGCCGGTGTTAACGGCCCAGGGGGAACAGGTGCTGGGCTATGTGCAGGCTATTCTCGCCGCCAGCACGCGGCTGGATGAGCTGGCGGTGTCGCTATCGGCGCAAACGGAGGCGCGTCTGACGTTTGTCCTTTCCGATACCCTCAACCCGGACGTGCTGGAAGAGATGATGAAACAGTTTGACGCGCGCTTTCCCCATACGGAATTCGAATGTCTGATTGGCGAGGAGGAGGACGTGATCGATCTCCTGCAAAAGGAGCGCGCGCAGATTGGCCTCACCGAGGCGCGAGACGGTTATCCTACGGATATCGGCGCTATCCGGCTGCCGATGCAGACCCGCATGGCGATCTATGTCGCGACTACGCATCCGCTCGCCGGACAACATGACGTTCAGCGTGACGAGCTGCACGGTTGGCGAGAGCTGCGCCTGAGCACCTATCTTGAGCGCGAGGCGGAGATCGCGCGCGGGCCCGTCTGGTCAGCCCCGAATTACCTGTTACTCTTGAGTATGGCGGTACAGGGATTTGGCTGGTGCGTCTTGCCGTGCGCGCTGGTGGATGAGTTTGCCGCCGCGAAATCCCTGGTACAGCTCAATGTTCCCGGCTGGCCGCGGGCGATCGGCATCGATCTGCTGTGGAATAAACGATCCCCTCCCGGCGTTGCCGGAAGCTGGCTGCGACAGTATCTGCAGGATGCACGCTGATCCTTGTGATTAAACTCACTATTTTTAAACAATTAAGATAATTGCCAGTAACAATCCTCTACTATCGTCATGTCATTTAACACAGAGGTCGTGATGAAAGATGTCGTAATAGTGGGTGCGTTGCGTACAGCTATCGGCTGTTTTCAGGTGATTAGACTTGAGATAAATGACAGGGAATAAGTGAGATAATTATGGGAAGAACTGGGTCAACATGGGAAGAGACTGGATGGAATATGCAATAACGTTACAGTATGTGAAAATCAGACCGGCCCGAAAAAAACAGAACTCGCGCCAGCCTGATTGCAGATGTTACTCCTTTTTCCCCGTATCGGCATCGGGTTCACCATCAAACAGTTTGCCCTGCATCCGATCCAGTTCTTCTTTTCTGACCCGCTTCACCACGCTGTAGACCCACTGTAGCGAAACGCCAAATTTGCGGGCCAGTTCGTGATGGTTGCGTCCGTCAAACTCAAGGAAGATTTCCCGGTCGCGCTGGCTAACCTTCCAGACCATGCCCATCGGAAAATAGACGTTTTGCCCGCCCCAGACCTGCATCATGCGGTTCGCGACAGCCTGACCAATCTGGTCGGCAACTACGGGTTCGATTTCAATAATCTCGCGGACGGTCTCAGAAGTGTGCTGTGCCAGTTCCACCAACAGTTCCGGCCCTTTACTACGAAACTGATTCAAGTCGTCGCTCATTGCTTCACCCCCGCAGCCCTGCGCTGCCACTTCT
Source organism: Enterobacter sp. JBIWA003 (assembly GCF_019968825.1). Lineage (NCBI taxonomy): Bacteria > Pseudomonadati > Pseudomonadota > Gammaproteobacteria > Enterobacterales > Enterobacteriaceae > Enterobacter > Enterobacter sp. JBIWA003. Next base: position 4,099,367 of record NZ_CP074170.1, on the reverse strand, counting down.
TCAGTTTCTCAATTACGCTACTTGCCTGCTCATTGCTGAGCCAGCGTAACGCGCTGATGCCCGTTTCCCGTTTAACCCAAAGCGTCAGCGCCTGCTCTGAACTGTCACGGATGACGCCTGCCGCAGCCATTTCAAGCCATAGCGCACGGATTTTTTTTGACTGCGGATGGCTATCCAGCGGTAAACCGGACCTGGCTTTCCCGGCAGGCTTAATGCGAAAGCCTTTCTTTTTCATGGATTCCAGCACGCGGTTTAGCTGTGGGGTATCCATCCCTTTGGTTGAGGCTATGCCGGTCAGCCCCTGTAGCATCTGGCGGTAGGTGTCCTCATCCATCTGGAGGTCGCTGCGGGCAATATGAATGAGTTGAATAAGACGCTGCTTAGTCATCATCGCCACTCCTTTTACCTGCGCCACCGATATAGTCGACATATAAAGGAAGCGCGACAGGCCAGCACAGAAACATAACGGCCCAACTGATCCAGTGTCCGGCACCGCTGTAACGTGAGTAAAACCCTGAACGGCGGTGCAGTTCAGCGGTACACCACCCCACGAAACCATACCAGAACAGGGCACATACAATTGATTCAGCCATCATAATGAATCCCACCCCAGTTAATATGAATGTTACGGGCTGTAGTAACCGGATCGTTATTCCACCATGCACCTGACATGTAATTTTTAACTTGCTCTCGTCCAGCAATAACACCAATTTGAATGCCGGGCCTTACGTTCTTAAAAAAGGCGCGAGCAAAAAGATATTTAGCAGCTGTACGACAAGGGGGCGGTGCTTTCTTCTTACGCGATAACATCATCTTTCAGCCCTCAGTTTATGCTGCTCCTGCCCGCCAACGGGCTGATGCAGGCGGACGTTTTCCCCTTCTCTGTAACCGATGTGGCGGGACATGTCTGCGTCCCGTGATTTCCCGGCCCCACGCCCCGTGGTTGTGCCTGAGTCAGGGTATTTTTGTTCAAGCCAGAGGCTTGCCAGCTCCCGTTCTTCGCGGGACATAGCAAATAAATGAACCTCGCTGCGCACGGCCAGAACCCAGCCTTCGGCAAATTTGTCACCACGGCTGGTCTTGGTCGTGTTTTTGATCCTTTTATTCTGCTGTCGAATATAGTTTTTACGGGCCACGATTAATTGTCTGGCCAGTACTTCCCATGTATATGAGGCCAGTTCAACCCTTTCTTTATTCCCGTAAAAACCAACGCTGGGTTTAAAGCCGGAGTGAATAATAGACTTAACGCCAAATGCTACCTGGATAATATCCAGCAGACCCAGCATGTATCGCGGCGGGTTAACGCTACCTGCTGCCCAGTAGTTACTGACGCTTTCATCAATATCGCTGAGTGCGAGGTCAGCCTGGGTTATGTTATAGGCCTGCATCAGCTTCTGGGCGCGTTGCAGGGCCAGCGCCGCTTCATGGGGGTTGTCAGATTTAGCCAGCGCCAGCAGCTTTTTTAACTTCTCCAGCAGCTTTTCATTATTCTGCGGCATAAGTCACCCCCAGGCGTTCGGCAAGGCGTTCCAGCTTTTTCTGCTTATGAAAGTCAATCATCAGGCCCATCCCGTTGAGGCGGAACTGTTCAATCATGATTTCAACGTCAGCCAGCTCGCCAGCCAGATCAACTTCATTGCCCAGTCCGTTCATGTTGCGGGCAGCGGCAGCGGCCAGTTCGGCGGCTTCTTCCATCAGCTTCAGCGCCTGTGCTTCAGGGCCAAAGGTTTTTAGGGCCAGATTGTAGATCGTCGAACGGTTATATAATTTCATGCCTTTCATTGTTTTGCCTCGCAGGGGATGAACTCCATGGCCGGAACTTCGGTGTAGTAATGCTGGCTACAGTGCGGGCATACCAGCGTGATGAGGACGGCTGGCACACGGTACTTACCGGAGGTAATGACGCTGGCGTCGCTGAATTTCAGGGTGGTGATACCTTTCTGGCAATTGGTACATTTGATGGACATAATTTATTCCTCAATGCTGTTTTCGGCGTGCAGAAGCCCACGGCGCTGACGCCGAAATAAAAAGAAATTGAATTAAAATTAAATGGCAGCGATATCTAACGGGATATTAATTAGCTTCCCGTGTTTATCTTTCTCCCGGAAATTAATATAGGTTTTGGACATTGCCACCTGCAGTGATTCCGATATGGCCTCCATTGCCCGGTTCCAGCGCTCGTCCTGAATCTTGACGCGGCGCAGGGAAAGAATACGTCCGGTATTAAGCTGGCCCTCTTTGTCCACCTGGAAAGCATCGCTGATGATGGCCCGCAGGTTGGCGTTCGCACCTTCCGACCACTCGGTGACGCACTCGTCTATCAGGTCTTTGGCAATCTGCAGTTCAGGTCCGAAGGTCAGGGTTTCCTGCACGCGGATGGTGATCTGCTGAGCACCGTCGAAGCTGCTGAAGGTTACGTTGCCTTTGGCACCGCCGCGCGTTCTGCCGTACTTCTCGGCCACAAGGTCAAGCCAGGCATAGCACTCGTCAAAGGCTCGACGCTTGAAGTCGCTGAGTTCGTCGCGTTTAACCTTCGCAGCGGCAACCTGTTCTTTAACGAAAGAGTCCATCGCAAGGTCATAGTCAGACACCTGGTCAACCGGCACCAGGCGCCCCTTGCGGTCTTTCATGTAGTCTTCTTTATTTACTTCGCTCATCTCTGTTCACCTTATGGTTAATGTAATGACTCTGACCAGGTAATACGGCAGCCATGCAGTTCAAAGACGCCCTGACGAAAGCGCCCTGAGCCGTCATGACCAACACGGGTATAACTCGCTTTGCCCTGCTCCAGCAGGCGGGCACAGTGCCCGTTGCGGGCGATACGGATAACCGGCTTACTGCCCGCAATCATGACGCTCTGCACGGTAGTGTTCATGGCGTTTAGCGCCATAATGGCGGACTGCACCTTGTTCATCTGCTGATTGATATCGGCGATGGATTTCATGATTAAACCCCTTTGACGACGTCGGCGTTGACCTGCGGAACCCCGATTTCAGCAGCCAGATTCATGGCTGCTATCACCAGGTTACTGACGGCCAGCGGATACAGCAGGCTGACCATGCTTTTTCGGTTGCTGCCCAGATTGCTCAGGCGGGCGCGGATGGCTTCTACTGCGCTGGCGTCCATGATGTCGGCCAGCTGCTTACCGGCGCGTTGCAGTTTGAACGTCAGAAACTCTTCGAGGCTGTTGTCCAGAGGCAGCAGTTCAACCACCTCGCAGCGCTGGACGACCTCACGGACTTCCATGTTGCGTTCGGACAGTTTGTCCGCCAGTTCAGGCTGGCCAATCAGCACGATGGACAGCAGTTTTTTAAAGCCTGATTCCAGCTCGAAGAAGCGTTTGAGGTGCTTCAGCGTCGGGATGGGCAGGCTGTGGGCCTCCTCAATCACCAGAACGTGGCTGAAGCCCGCCTGGCTGCTGTCCTTCAGGACGCGGTGCAACTGGCGGAAACGGGCGTCCTGGCTGCGTTTGATACTCTCCAGTGGCGCGATGGTGCTGATGATGGCCTCGGCGATAGCTGCTGCCTTCAGGGTTTTGCCCTTCACGTCGTTGTCTTCCATGGCGATGATGTATGGCTCGATAACAATCACCGGCGCGTTCTCGCGGTTGACGCGTTCAATCAGGTCGCGGCGCAGCGTGGATTTACCCGCACCGGACTCGCCGATAACCGCCAGAAAGCCACCGTGGCGGGCGGTCTGGAACAGCGCCTCACGCACGTAGCGGATATCCGGCGTGGTGAACACATCGTCCGCGCCCTGCATGGCTTCATCGGCAAACGGGTCACGGAAAAGGCCAAACGCTTTTTTGGTTGCTGGAAATAACACCTGCTTTTTGAGTAACATGTTCTCTTCCTCACTGAGGTTGGTTTTATCGGTAGTACCCGCTGTACGGGGCGTGACAGCGCCCCGTGCAGCATCAAAACTTTTCGCTGTATCAATCCCCTGACTTTCCAGCCAGGACGCCAGACGCTGGCGTACCTCTTCGGGGCTGGTGCGTGGCCACTCGTTATGGTTCACAATCTGGGCCAGTGTGGCCTCGGAAACGGCGACGGCTCTTGCCACCACTGCCTGCGGGATGCGGGCCTCTTTCAGTTGTTGCTTCAGTACCAGCATGTCTTCCTCCTCAGTTGCCGTTAACGATGCTGATAACGCTGTTGTGGGCCGGAGCGGTCAGGGTGACCATCACTTCATCCAGTGCAGCTTCCGGTACGCCTTCCGGGTACCGTGCCGTTAACTGGCGGTAACATTCCGGCGTCCAGGTATGGCCGTTCGCGCTGAACTTCTCGCGCAGGGCTTTCGCGGCCTCCACATGGGTCAGCGGACGCTGCTCAATACGCGGGCCGCGCACGTCTGAAGCCTGACCGCGCTTAGGCATATAGGCCGGAAGCGTGGTGTCGTCGATATGTTTATACGGGTCCAGTCGCCCGCCAAACGGCAGCGCCTTCGCCTTGCGTGCAGCAGCTGCATCGGCGGCGTTATCCGTGCCGGTGACCAGCTCTTCGATTTCTTTTGCCGCCGTCTGCGCCGGGGTCTCCGGCAGGGCTTTGTAGTTTTCGCCAAATACCGCCGCGCTTTCGGCAAAGCCAAACTCGTTCTTTCTGACCTCTTCGACCAGGAAGAACGTCTCGTGGCCGTCTTCGCCGGTCAGCACCACCTGCGCCACATCGCTGCGCCACGGGTTACGGGTAATCATCAGTTTTTCACCGACCATCACGCCCGGCACCGTCGAAACATCAAACTCTGCGCCCCGGAACGGTACACGCAGTTTTGATGTGACCTTGCGGCTTTCCGGCGCAGCCACCGCCAGTTCGCGGCATACCTCGACGGAAGGTGCTTTCTTCAACTGCTCTGCGGTGATTTTCAGCCAGATATCCGTGCGGGTTTTACCGTGGCGACTGTGGACTGCAGTGGCGTTAAAGTGGCTGCGCCATTTCACGGCCAGCGCGTTCAGTTCTTCCAGGCTGTGAACCGGCTGGAACTTGAGACCCGGCTCCAGCTTGCGTTCGATAATGTCACGGGCCTTTTCCACCTGCCCGGTAGCGCGGGCGTTATGCGGCTTGTGCGCTATCAGGTCGATGCCAAGCGAGCGGCACATGTTTTTCGTCATGCCAGCGGTGTTCGCCGAGCCGGGGTCGAGATAGAGTATTTTCGGCACACCGTGCAGTACGTCTGCGCCGCCGCGCTCCTGCATGGCGTTGATAAGCACAGAGCAAAGGTTTTCACCCGACTCCGCGCCCATCACGTACTCAACGTAAATCCAGCCGCTGGTATGGTCGGTAATCTCATAACTCCACACGCGGTCACTGGCGATGCGGGCGATGTTGGCAGGCTTGTTCTTGTAGAACTTCGCGCTGTCCATCACCTGCAGCCCTTTATGCCCGTTACTCAGGTAGTAAAGCGTACAAAGTGAGGCATCAATCTCCCAGACGTGGTTAGGGTGCAGGCTGGCCATTTCGGAGGACGGGGCCGGTGCGTCAAGCTGTTCCGGGTGCAGACCATAGTTACGCAGGGCGCGGCTGATGGTGTCCTCGGACAAAGGGAAAAACTCGCCGGTGGCCTCGTCCGTTCTGCCTGCGGTGATAAGGCCGTTTGAACGCAGGGTCTCCACAGCATCCGCGATGGAATACAGGCGCTTGCCGTTCTTACGGGTGGCCTCGCGCAACGTGGCGGATATCAGCGCGGCTTCGTCGCGGCTCAGGGCGCTGCGCCCGGCATCGGCGCGTTTTTTGCGTTTATCAGTCACTGATACCTCCTTCAGTTTGCGCAGCAGGGTGGCGCGGGACATGCCCAGTTCAGCGCAGGCGGCGTCGTATATTGCACCGCGCTTACCATGCCCCGCGTCACGTGCCGCGCGGGCAACATAAACCAGTCGTTCAGTCAGGGCGGCACTCATCGGTTATGCCTCCTGCCCGTTAATCTGTGGCGTCGGGTCAGTCAGCCATGAAGGGGCGGCGTTACCTGTCGGCTCATCCGGCAGGTCAAATGTGGAGCGCAGGCCACGCGCGGTGCTTTCCAGCTGGCAGACCAGACCGGCCATAAAGTCTCTGGGGGTATCAATCATGTTTTCAGCGCAGTATGCGCACAGGGTCTCAAAGGCGCTGGACAGTCGAACCGCGATGGCAGATTCCGCCTCAACCGCTAACGCCGTCACTTCTGCCCGCATCTTCTTCACCTCTTCGTCAGGCTTAGGCGGCTGGATACGGGATTTCTTCTCCAGTTTTGTGGAAAGCGAGTCGATTTTTTCGTTTTTGTCGGCCAGTACGCGCTGTTGTGCTGCGTTGGTTTCGCGGGCTTCGCGAAGAGACTGGCGCAACTCACGTACCGACATGCGATCAACATCATCTAGCGTCAGGCCTGCCACTGTGCCGCCATCTGCTAATTGAGCCAGTTCTTCATCATCTTCCAGCATTAGTTCGTATAACTTTGAGCGTCCTAAAAGCGAAAACGTTTTCGCTTTTGACTCCAGTTCTGGAGATAGAAATTTGAGTGCGGCCTGCGCCATTTTTTGCGCAATGCGAGGTTCAATGCCGAGATGCTCCCTGACAATCTCAACAAACTCGCCATGCGGCTCATTCTCTTTAAGGATAATCAGCCGCTTACCAGCTTCCAGCATGGCTTCAGCACTCTGAGCCATGTAGAAGCGTGTCTCGTGAACGATGCGGTCACGTTCATATGGCAGGCCATCACCAAACTGCTGCATGATTTCGAGGCGATGTTCAGACATAGCATTAAGATTGACACTGAGACCATCGGTCAGCGGCGCATCTTCCACTAATTCAACTGGTTGTGATTTTGTGCGTCCCATTTCAACTCCTTAGCGACTGCCAGCCATAACACGCTGGTTGATTTCATTGATACGATCCTGCGCCCGTGCCATTTCGGTACTGTGCGCCATGGCGATTTGTAAGAGCTGGACTCCAGGGGCAAAACGCCCGTTATCCAGTTTCAGGGCCAGTCCTTCTTCGATAAGGGTATTCAGCGCACGGTTGATATTCGCCGGTGACTCACCCAGAGCCGATGCCAGTTCACCGTTAGAAACACCGTTCAGAGCGTGACCGCGCAAAGCTTTAAGGACACGCAAAATACGGGTACCTGAGCTTGATGTATTTGGTTTACTCATGACGCCTCCTTGAGGATGCCGGGGGTAACTTCTTTGCCTATTGCGACCGAAAGGTCTCGCAAAATCCGATAAGTCAAACGACCGCGTGGTAGTTCGCTTTTTCCTGCCCAGCGGCTGACAGCTTGGGTGACTGTTCGTGGCTCATAGCCCGCGTTAAGCGCGAACTGGCGCAAGCTACTGCCTCGTTCAACCAGCCGTGCCCGAACTTGTTGTTTGTTCATATGCACCGTGTTCCTGTTGGGTTATGATGTACTCTATTGGGTCTATTGTACGCACCCAAACGGGTATGTCAAATTGAGATATGTTCAAATGAGTATAAAAGAGAGATTGCGCGAAGCGATGGATGCTAAGAGTTTGACAATAAAAGCATTGTCAGACTTGTCAAAAATTCCATATCGCTCACTTCAAAACTATCTGCGTGGAGAGAGAGAACCTAATGCGGAGGCTCTTGTTGCGTTAAGCACCCATTTGAACATATCAATAGATTGGCTACTTACTGGTAAAGGGGAAGCTGTTGGGGTAGAGAAAGAACAGCCAGCTAATCAGGAGCAGCATTTCAACCAGTCTGATCTGAAGTTATTGGAACTGCTCAACCAACTGGAGCCAGAGGTGCGAAAAGAGTTGCTGCGAGGCGCTGAGGAAAAACAGCGAATGATTGATATGGAAAAACAGCTTAAGGAGCTGTCCGCAGCGTTCGATAGATTAAAAAATACGGGTTAATCTGTTCCTATTAAGAACATTAGAGGTATAAGGACATGACTATGCGCAAATTATTTTTACCGTTGATATTTGTTTTATCTGGGTGTGGAGATAATACCGATCCTGCTGATACGTCCACCACAGCTAAGGAGCACACGGTTTTTAGCGTTGAAACAGATAATCCGGTTATTAAACGCGAATTACCGTTTATTCGCCAACAACTCCCCGGCCTGGATAAGTACGCGGACAGTTTTGAAAAAATCGAAGTATCCGAGGATAGCGAACACCCGGTGACAACGGTGCAGTTTCATATTAAAGACGAAAATAATATTCCAAGTGACTACATAGCCTCTGGTCATAATTGTTATTTGTTCATATCAAATAATGCCCACGAAGTGAAAATATCTAAATCAGCATGTCAGGCTGTTTTTTTCGATAAAACGGATGTTCCCGGTGGAGACCTGACCGTGAAACTTGATAAGGAAAAAGTTCCTATGACAGATGATGGTAAGCCTCCGCGAGCAGGTTGTTTGAAGGCTTATTCACCAGAGCCAGATAATGATTATTGGACTTGTCCAAGGCAGGATTAAATGTTTAGGTGGTGCTGCAGATGCACCACCACCTTTAACTACCTCTTTCAAAAATTACAAATTACCAGCTCTTTCTTCGGGCTGGGTTTGCCTGTTACCTTCAGGTTGTAGCTGATATCAACTGTCTGAATGTTCAGTCCATTGAACGCCTGCCGCATTTCCGGGATATCGTTCACCGATATAATCATCTTCCCTTTGATCCTACGCGCCAGCTCTGCCATGTGATCATAGTTTTCCAGCCCGAACTCCACACCATAGCCTTCCGTTCCCCAGTACGGTGGGTCACAGTAGAACAGCGTATGCGGGCGATCATATCGCTCTATGCACTGGTTCCAGTCCAGATGTTCTATCAGCGTTCTGGACAGGCGCAGGTGTGCCATCGACAGTTCTTCTTCGATGCGCAGGAGATTGAAGCGCGGTGCACTGGTTGTAGAGGTTCCGAAAGTGTGATCGGCGACCTTACCGCCAAACGCCTGTTTCTGCAGGTAGTAGAACCGGGCCGCCCGCTGTATGTCGGTGAGTGTCTCCTCCGGCGTATCCTGCAGCCATTTGTAAATCTGACGGCTGACCAGTGCCCATTTGAACTGGCGGACAAACTCTTCCAGGTGATGTTTTACCACCCGATAGAGGTTCACCAGTTCGCCGTTGATATCGTTAATGACCTCGATCTTGCTGGGTGTCTTAAGAAAATAGAGCGCAGCTGCCCCGCAGAACGGCTCCACATAGCAGGTATGGGCTGGGAAAAGCGGCAGAATATGCTTAGCCAGACGACGTTTGCCGCCAATCCAGGGAACGATGGGTAAAGATTGTTCTTTCATTATCCGTAAGCCTTTTGCAATCAGTGAAAATATGGCAGGCTAGTCTGGTCTCGCGAGACTGACTGAACCCTGGTCGGCTCACAGTGCATACCTGTGGGTTGATGACCAGCCCGGTGTTCGCGCACCGGGCTGGTCGTTCTTTCACTGTCAGGATGAGGTTTAGGGATAACTGTTTTCTATTAACGCAATTTACTGGATGTGTAACCTACGTGCAGTGTTAGTTCGATAAGGATTGTTTTCTGAATGGGTACGTATTACACACTTGATTCCGCTAATCGTCTGCCTTCGCCTTGCCATGTAATTACCGGGAAATACGAACCTGAAGCGCCTGAGTTAGCCGCCTTTCTTCATCAGATGTATCCCGATGGTCTATCCAAGCACGGTCATAACTATCTCTATAACCCCGGCCCTAAAATGGAAGATGACAGCGGAGTCAGCAGAAGTCTGTTGGTCGGTCTGGTGTTTGAGTTGGTTCGCCGTAGCCATTTTCCAGACAAACCCTCCCGCTATCAGTCACTGTTTGCCTGTCAGCATCTGAGTGAAGTCAGGAAGTTCCGGCGATTACTGGCCGATGAGAGGGCCGAAGAGGAAATCAGAACGGCACCGATATATGAAGTCATCACAGATGAGCCGGTGCATCGCGGAGATATGAGGTTATTGAACAGTGATTGCCCGGTGCTGGAACTGTATCACCGGGCCTGGCTTTACTGGTCGGGAGAAGCGGCCCCGGTTAAGACTGGTGAGGAAGAACCGTTCTGGGAGCTGCTGATTCCGCTTCCAGTATTCGTTGGTCGCAGGATAACTGAGTAGCAGGATTAGGTGCGGCTTTATATCGTGATGTCGCCGCCACATTGCCAATCATCATGACGTTGTTTTCTCCGCTGGCGAAATGACTTCTTCTCTCTTCAAGTGCAACCAGCGCGTTTTTCAGTTCTGCAATCGCTTCGGTTGGGCAACATGCATCCACGCTTAGCGTGTAAGTTTTATTTTTCTCTCCGGTTCTGATCCCAAAGAGGAACCCTTTTTTAAAACCGGGCTGTTTCGGTTCAGTCATCGTGCTTGCCTCCCCTGTGTTTTGTGTGCCACCATTCTGGCCGCTTCCCTCTGCGAACACTTATAACGCGCTTTAAAATCCGTATCCCGCCACATTTGTGATGCTGTCTCCCACACAACAAGGAGACACTCATGAAAAACCTGAAAAAATTCATTCCCCCTGTTAAAAAGCCCCGTCTCAGCGGCTGGCTGCTGACCTCTGTGCTGTTGCTCGGCACCATCGGTCTGGTATCGCCTCAGCAGCTGCCGGTGGTTATCTACAAGCTGTCACTCATCACGCTGGCAGCTGTGCTGGGCTACTGGCTTGATCGTTCGCTATTCCCCAAAGCCCGTCCCGGTCAGTACCTGAAGCATGATGACAGGCTGATGGCTGATGGTCGCTTCCCCGTCCAGACTGGCCTTCACCTGGTCTTTTCCGCTGCGCTAATCCGCCGTGCGCTGATTGTTGCCGCAGTCTGTCTGGCCGTAGCGACGGGGCTGTAATCATGAACTGGCCTCAAATCACCCTCATCATCCTGCTTGCCTTTGGTCTGGGCGTAACCGCCATCAAGCATGGCGAGCCACGCAACGATAAATACAGCTTCTGGTGGCAGCTCGCTGGCAACCTGGTTATTGCCTGGCTGCTCTGGTGTGGCGGCTTCTTCAGTCAGGCCCGCGCAGCGCAGCCACCGCAGGCTGCGCTGCAGTATCGCGACGATGTGATCCGTAATGCCCGGCTTGAATGGGGAATGTCAGCGCCGGTGGCCGACTTCGCCGCACAGCTGCATCAGGAAAGCGGCTGGCGACCTGATGCGGTCTCGCCGGTTGGCGCTCAGGGGCTGGCGCAGTTTATGCCCGCCACCGCCGACTGGATAAGCCAGCTGATGCCGGGGCTGAACAGCCGTGAGCCGTTTAATCCGGCATGGGCCATCCGGGCGCTGGTCAGCTATGACCGCTGGCTGTGGCAGCGCGTCAGCGCCGCCAACAACTGTGAGCGTATGGCCATGACACTGTCGAGCTATAACGGCGGTCTGGGCTGGGTACAGCGGGACAAACGGCTGGCCTCACAGAAGGGGCTGGACAGTACCCGCTGGTTTGGACATGTCGCCACGGTGAATGCCGGGCGAAGCGCTGCCAACTGGCGGGAGAACCGCCACTATCCGCAGCGCATCCTGCGGGAGCTGGCACCGCGCTATCTCACATGGGGAGGCAGCAGCTGTGTGGAACCTGGTTAAAAGATTACCGTGGCGCGGCATGGTGCTGGCGCTTGTTCTGGTGGCTGCTCTTTATGGACTGAACCGCTGGGGCTATCACGACGGTTCTGAGGACGCAAAACGTGACGGTGACGCAGCGCTCAGTCGGCTGCAGTCAGCGTTTGATACCTATAAAACCGAACAAACGACGCTTGAGAACGCAGCGCTGCGGGCCTGGGCAAAACGGTATCAGGAGCAGGTTGCCGCCGGGCATCAGGCCGAAGCCAGTTACCTTGAGCAGATTGCTCAGCTAGAGAGCCAGAACAAACAACTACAGGGGCAAATTAACGATGTCACACAGCGCTGGATTGATGAAAAAGGTAAGAGCCATCCCATTGAGTGCGTGTTTACTCGCGGTTTCGTGCGCCAGTACAACGCCGCGCTCGGATATGACAACGCATCCGTCGACGCCGGTCATTCAGACGCAACTGCCGCCGCTGGCACCGGCACTCGCGCAGCGTCCGGGCAACCTGCAGCCGCTGACGCCTGGCTACGCGACTCAGGCGTCTCCCAGCGTGACGTCCTCGCCAACATCATCGACAACGCGAAGCAGTGCCGCATCTGGCGTGGCCAGATAAACGGGCTGCTGGACGAACGGGAAGGATTACAGAAATGACGTTGCAGGTTGAATTCTGGACGGTGGTGGGCTTTCTCATTACCTTCATGAGCTTTGTCGGCGGTATGGCCAAGTGGCTGTTCAGTAAAGCGGAGGAGCGTCAGGCGGCTCGGTTCGCCTCCCTTGAGCAGTCGCTGCAACAGTCCGCCTCCAACTGGGGCGAGCTGGAAAAAGAATTTATGCGGTTTAAGGCGGATTTACCGCTGAACTACGTCCGCCGCGAGGATTACATCCGTGGCCAGACGGTCATCGAGGCCAAGCTGGACGCACTCTACAACAAACTGGAAGTGGTACAGCAGTACCGTCATACAGGAGGTCACCATGGTTGATATCGCCCGCGTGCGCCGGGAATCCCTGCGCTGGAGTCTGCTGGTTGCTCTGAACAAAACCCGCCCGTATACCGCCAGCGAGACGCTGCTGCTGGATGTATCCCGCGCCATCTACCCGGACACCACGCCGCTGGAGCTGCGCCGTGAGCTGGATTATCTGGCCGACCGCAAGATGGTAGATCTGGAGAAAAAACCCTCCGGCGACTGGTTTGCCGACCTGACCCGCCTCGGCGTTGACTTGGTGGAATACACCGTGGAATGCGGCCCTGGCATCGCCCGCCCGGAAAAGTACTGGAGTGAATGATGGCCAGACGCAGCACGATAGAAAAGCTGCCGGAAGACGTGCGTCGCTGGCTTGAGCGGGCGCTGACTGAATCCGGCTTCAGCGGGTACAACGAGCTGGAGTCCCTGCTGCGTGAGCAGGGTTACGTCATCAGCAAATCGGCTATCCATCGCTATGGCCAGAAGATTGAGCGCCGCTATGGCGCTATCCGTGCGGCGACAGAAGCGGCACACATGCTGACCGAGGGAGCTGCTGACGATCAGGATGCGCGTTCGGAAGCGGTGATCGCCCTGATTCAGACTGAGCTGTTCGAGAGTATTGTCCAGCTGCAGGAAGCGGAAGAAGGCGAAGTCGACCCCAAAGAGCGCGTGGCGCTGCTGTCGAAGGTGGCGAAGAACGTGGCCACGCTGTCCCGCGCGTCCGTCAACCTCAAGAAGTTCCAGTCCGAAGTCCAGGCCAGAACGCAGCAGGCAGCCAGCAACGCCGAGAAAATTGCCCGTAAGGGTGGACTGTCAACCGATGCAGTACAGGCGCTGCGCCGTGAAATTCTGGGGATTGCCACATGAGCCAGCTTGCTCCCGTTTTGCCTGATACCTCGGCGCTGGATATCCCCGCCGTTCTGATGCCTTACCAGCAGCGCTGGGTGGCTGATACGTCGCCGCTCAAGGTGATTGAGAAGAGCCGCCGTACCGGTATCACCTGGGCTGAAGCGTCCGATGATGTTCTGACCGCAGCCTCTTCAGCACCTGCGGGCGGGATGAACGTGTATTACATCGCCTATAACCAGGACATGACCGTCGAATATATCCAGGCGTGTGCGATGTGGGCGCGGGCATTCAACTATGCCGCCAGCGAAATCGAAGAGGGTTTCTGGGAAGAAGACGAAGACGACAAACACATCAAGACCTACACCATCAAATTCCCTGATTCAGGCTTCCGCGTTGTTGCGCTCTCAAGCCGCCCGTCTAACCTGCGTGGCCGTCAGGGCATCATCGTTATCGACGAAGCGGCGTTCCATGAGCAACTGGATGAACTGCTGAAGGCGGCGCTGGCGATGCTTATCTGGGGTGGCAAGGTGCGCGTTATCTCCACCCATGACGGTGACGATAACCCGTTCAATACGCTTATCGGTGATATCCGGGCCGGACGTCAGGGGGGCAGCGTACACCGTATTACTTTCCAGGAGGCCGTGGCGGAGGGACTGTTCCACCGCGTCTGCCTGCGTACCGGGAAAGAATGGTCGCAAGCGTCCGAGCAGGCGTGGATGGCATCGGTGTACAAATTCTACGGTGCCGGTGCATCCGAGGAGCTTGACTGTGTCCCGGCCAACGGAGGCGGCGCCTGGCTGTCCCGCGCCCTGATTGAGTCCCGCATGTCACCCGATACGCCGGTGCTGCGCCTGACCTGCCCGGAGGGCTACGAGCTGAAGCCCGACGACGTCCGCTGGAGCGAGACGCAGGACTGGCTGGACGAACACCTCAAACCGTTGCTGGAAGCTCTGCCTGCTGACGCACGTTCTTTCCTGGGGCGCGACTTTGGCCGCAGCGGTGACCTGTCGGTGGACTATCCCCTGTTGCAGGAGAAGAACCTGGTACGCCGCGTACCGTTCGTGCTGGAGCTGCGCAACGTGCCGTTCAAACAGCAGGAGCAAATCGCGTGGTATCTGATGGACGGCCTGCCAAACCTGATGGGCGCGGCGCTCGACGCCCGTGGTAACGGCTCTTACCTCGCCGAATACGCCATGCAACGCTACGGCTCCAGCCGGGTTAAGCAGGTCATGCCTACTGAAAACTGGTATCGCGAGCATATGCCGCCGGTCAAGGCTGCGCTGGAAGATGGCAACCTGGTGGATTTACCGAAGGATGAAGACACGCTGGACGACCTGCGGGCCGTTCAGGTGGTCAACGGCGTTCCCCGCGTGCCGGAACAGCGCTCAAAAGCGAAGTCTGACAGTGGCAAACGTCACGGGGATTCAGCCATCGCGCTGGCGCTGGCGTACTTCGCCAGCCGTGAAATTAACAAAGGGCCGGTGAAGGCAAGCTCACGCCGTCGTCGTCAGGCGGCCCGTATGCTGGAGGATTACTGATGGCCCGTGGACTCTGGGTTTCACCCAATGAGTTTGTCTCTTTTGCCGAACCCAATAAAACGCTGACGGAGCAGATCGCCTCGCGCAGCCGCTCCATCGACTTCTTCGGGCTGGGGATGTACCTGCCTAACCCTGACCCCATTCTGAAATCTCAGGGCCGGGATATCCGCATCTATCGCGAGCTGCGTACCGACCCGCTGGTCGGCGGCTGCATCCGCAGGCGTAAGGCGGCGGTCAAGTCGCTGGAGCGTGGTCTTGAGCGCGGTCATGCCCCGGCGCGGGTATTCAGCTTCATCCGGGATATGCTCGACGATCTGGATTTGTCCCGCATCATCGGCGAGATGACCGACGCCGTTCTCTACGGGTATCAGCCCTGTGAGGTCATATGGGGACGCTCTGTTAAATCCTGGGGCATCGCCGATATCGTGGGCAAGCCACCGGAGTGGTTCCAGTTCGACAATGATAATCTGCTGCGCTTTCGTGCTAAAGACGCCGGGCTTGAAGGCGAGCCGGTACCGCTGAACAAGTTCGTGGTACCGCGTCAGGACGCGACCTACGATAACCCGTATGGCTTCCCTGACCTGTCGATGTGCTTCTGGCCCGTGACCTTCAAAAAAGGCGGCATGAAGTTCTGGGTGCGCTTTGCCGAGAAATACGGCTCACCGTGGGTTATCGGCAAGCATCCGCGCGGTACCGCTCAGGGTGAGATTGACCTGCTGCTGGATTCCATGGAGGCAATGGTGGAAGACGCGGTGGCCGCTATCCCTGACGATTCCTCTATCGAAATCAAGGAGGCCGCAGGCAAGGCCGACAGCAGCGATATTTATCAGAACCTGATAACGCTTGCCCGCAGTGAAATCTCCATAGCCCTGCTGGGGCAGAACCAGACCACCGAGGCCAACAGTAACCGCGCCTCCGCGCAGGCCGGACTGGAGGTCACCGATGATATCCGTGACGCTGACGCTGATATCGTGGAAAGCGCGGTGAATCAGGCCATCAGGATGGCGGTATCAATGAACTTTGGCGATGTGGCCAGCCCCGTCTGGAAGATGTGGGAACAGGGAACGGTCGACGATACTCAGGCAACCCGCGACGAGAAACTCAGCCGCGCCGGTGTGGTCTTCACCCCGCAATACTTCAAGCGTGAGTACCAGCTGCAGGACGGCGATATTGACGAGACACCACCGTCAGAGCGCCAGAAGAACATGCTGCCACTGTCGTTCGCCGAGGCCATAGATGCTGATATTCAGGCCCAGCAGGACCTCGATGATGCGCTGGATATTCTGATGAACGGTGGCACCTTAAACGGCGTACTTGCGCCGGTGCTGGAGCCGCTCTTTAACCAGGTGAAAGACGGCGTTAACCCGTCTGAGCTGCTAGGAGCGCTGGCTGAACTGTACCCGCAGATGAATGCGGATGACCTGCAGGAGCGGCTGGCCCGTATCATGTTTGTTGCAACTGTCTGGGGGCGTCTGCATGAGCGTGACAACGGCTGAACTGGCGTACTGCATGACGCTGCCCCCCAAACGGGCTATCAGCTACCTGAAGTCCAAAGGGTATAGCTTCACGTGGGACTGGGAGGAGATGTGGCAAGATGCCCATGCCCGCGCCTTTACCGTCGCCAAAGTGACCCGGCTGGATATTCTGGAAGATATCAGGAGCGCCCTGCAGCAGGCACTGGATGAGGGCAAGACTGACCGCTGGTTCCGCCAGCAGCTGGAGCCGGAGCTGCTGCGCAAGGGATGGTGGGGGCCACGTGACACCACCGACCCGGTAACGGGCGAGCCGGTCACCATCCAGCAGGGCAGCCCGTGGCGGCTCGACACCATCTTTCGTACCAATATGTCCGTACTCTACAGCGCTGGTCGCTGGGCGGAGCAGATGGAGAACGTCGACGACAGGCCGTACTGGATGTATACCGGCATCAACGACAGCCATACCCGCAAGAGCCATCTGGCGCTGCATGGTCTGGTGCTGCGCTATGATGACCCGTTCTGGCAGGCGTTCTACCCGCCGAACGGCTGGCGCTGCCGCTGTGGTGTCATTGCCCTGAGCGCAGCCGATGTGCGTGCCCGTGGCCTGAAGGTGTCAGATTCTGGCTCAGCCATGGGATGGGAGCTGAAGCTGGTCTCAGAGAAAACGGGCGAGATGCAGAACGTCGCCACCTTCAATACCGGTACCACGAAGGTGGCCACCGACGTCGGCTGGTCTTACGCGCCGGGGGCTGCATACCGTCCCGACCTTGCCCGCTATCAGGGTACGCTTCAACCGCTGGCACAGCAGGAACTGAGAGGATAACGATGGCTTCCGATAACCTGGTCAATATCACCATTAACGATGAATCCCTGCGCCGGAGCCTCCGTGCGCTGGACCTGGCTGCCACAGACCTGGAACCCGCGATGCGCAAAATCGCCGGAACCCTGCTGGCGGAGACGCAGTTTAACTTTCTCGATGAGGGGCGTCCGGGGTGGACTCCCTCGCTGGCAGCAGAAGAGCGCGACGGGCAAACACTGCAGGATACCGGGCGTCTGATGGGGTCAGTATCAACCGACCATGACGACCGGCAGGCAGCGGTTGGCACTAATGTCGTTTATGGGCCGATTCACCAGTTCGGTGGTAAAACGGGGCGTAATGAGTCCGTTGAACTTCCGGCCCGTCCGTTCCTGCCGCTGACAGGGGACGGTGAGCTGCAGCCTGAAGTGGTTGTCCCCATCCTCGATACGATTGTCCGCCATCTTGAAGCAGCGGCCCGTCGCTGAGTTTTGTCTCTGCAGGCGGGTGATTTATCATTGCCAGCCGCTGAGGGGCTGTATTACCTTTATAAAGGCTTTACAGCCCCCGCTTTGCACCACTATTCGCCTGCAGCGTGACATTCCCCGTACTGATACCCCCGATTTTTTCTAAAGCAGATTAAAAGCGCTGCTGATGCTTTTTCCACAGACTGTCCCCGACAACGTAACGCGGGACAGCAAAATGCCAGCCATTCACATTTTTAAAGCCGGTACTCATACCGATATGCACGGCACGAAACTGCCGTTCACGCAAAGCGATCTTGCCGCCTGCGTGAAAGCCTATGACCCGTCCGTCCATGAAGCACCACTCGTTATTGGCCACCCCAAAACGGAAGACCCGGCGTGGGGCTGGGTGAAATCCCTGTCGCTTAACGGCGGCGATCTGCTGGCAGAGCCTGACCAGCTCGACCCGCAGTTTGCCGAACTGGTGGGCAACGGACGCTTCAAAAAGGTCTCCGCCTCGTTCTATCTCCCTGACTCACCGAACAACCCGAAGCCCGGTACGCTTTACCTGCGTCATGTCGGCTTTCTGGGGGCGCAGCCACCTTCCATTAAGGGGCTGAAGCAGGTTTCGTTTGGTGAGAAAGAAGAAGGCGTCGTCGAGTTTTCCGACTGGGGCGATATCACCAACGCCTCACTGTGGAGCCGTCTGCGCGATTTCCTGATCGCCCGGTTCGGGATTGATGAGACCGACAAAATCATCCCGCCGTGGCAACTGGATTCACTGCGTGATGAGGCTTACCGCGACACCGGGAAGTCTGAACCGGACTTCAGTGAACACAATCCCAACCCTCAACAAGAGAACAGCACCATGACTGAAGAAGAAATCAAGGCGCTTCAGGCGGAAAACACCCGTCTGAAAGCCGAAGCGAACCAGCGAGCTGAGCTGGAAGCGAAGAACAAACAGGACAAACTGCACGCGGACAACGTCTCCTTTGCCGAGAAGCTGGTCGGCACGGGGCGCCTGACCCCGGCAGCAAAACCGGTTGTTGTTGCCATTCTTGATGCGGTAGCCGGTGGCGATAAGCCTGTCGAGTTCGCCGAGGGCGATACCCGCACCCCGCTGGCCACGGCGTTTAAGACACTGCTGGATGGCACTGCCCCGGTACTGAATTTCAGTGAACACGCGACCAAAGACCGCGTGAGCACGGATATCAAAACGACGTCAGCGGAGTTTGCTGAAGCCGACCCGGAACGTCTGGCGCTGCATCAGAAAGCGCTGGAACTGTCGAAAAAAGAAGGCATCAGCTACGACGCTGCTGTCTCCCGCTGCCTGTAATTAAGGAGAGAACATGTCTGACTATTTAAAGGGTAAGCGCGTCGTTGACCCGGTGCTGACCAGCATCGCACGCGGTTATAAAAATGCCGCGTTTATCGGCGAACGCATTTTCCCCATCGTCCAGACCGATAAAGAAGGCGTGACCGTACCGACCTTCGGTAAATCCGCTTTTGTGGAGTACGACACCGAGCGTGCCGTGGGGGCTGACAGTAACGTTCTGGTGCGCGAGAAAACCGGCAAGCTGGATCTGGTACTCAACGAGCACGATCTGGCCGCGCCGGTGGACTATCGCGAGCAGGCCGAGTCGATGTTCAACGAAGAGGCCAAAGCCATTCGCCGTGTGACGAGCGGCGTCAACCTGAAACGCGAACTGTATGCGGCCCGTCTGGCCCAGGACAAGAACGTCTATCGCGCGGCTAACGTCAAAGCGCTGGCTGCGGCTGACCGCTGGGGCGGTGGCAAGGGTGACCCGATTGGCATCATTGAAGGCGGGATTGAAGCGGTGCGTAACGCCACTGGTCTGCGTCCGAACCTGATGACCATGGGGGCAAGCGTCATGTCGCTGCTGAAGTTCCACCCGGCGATTCAGGCCGCGATTGGAGCCAACGAGCGCAAGCGTATCACCATCGAAATTCTGAAAGACCTTTTCCAGTTGGACGATGTTGCGATCGGCGAGCCGGTCTCCATGGCCTCCATGAAAGACGCGCAGAACAAGGACAAAGTCCCGACCGATATCTGGGGCGACAACCTGATGCTGCATTACGTCGGTAACCCCCAGCCGGGCACCGACAGCGCCGACGAAAATGAGCCGTCATTCGGTTACACCCTGCGCCGTAAAGGGATGCCGGTGGCGGATAAATACGACGGCATCGGCGGCAAGGTGAAGTACTGCCGTTATACCGATATCTACAAAGTCGCCGTGGTCGGTGGCGATGCCGGGTATCTCGTCACCAACATCGTGAAATAAGGAGACGGTCATGGGTACAACTCAACAGGTCATTCTGACCACTACCGTGACGGCCAGCGCGGCGCTGACGCAACAGCGCTTTGTCGGTGCCGATAACGCCCCCTGTCAGGCTGGAGCCGTCGCGCTCGGCGTGGCAGAGGTGGATGCCGCTGCCGGTGATGTAACGCCAGTCAATGTACTGGGTATTGTTGCCGTCGAGGCCGGTGCGGCAGTCTCCAGAGGGCAGATCGTTCAGTCGGATGCGAACGCATGCGCCGTTCCTCAGGTCCCCGCAGCCGGTGAGACCCCGGCAGGCATTTCTGCCGGGATTGCGCTGGATGAGGCACTCGCCGAAGGCGACATTATCCGCATCCTGCGCGGGGTGTGATATGTACTGCACCCTCGCGGATTTGCTTGAACAGGTTCCTGAGCGGACGCTTATCCAGCTCACCAACGAGGAGCTGGACTTCGACTCGCCCGCGACGGTGAAAACTGAGGTGGTGGACAGCTGTATTCGCTATGCCGATGAACTGATTGATGCCCATCTGCGCGGACGCTATACCCTGCCGCTGGCGGAGATACCGACCGTTCTGCGGGACATTGCCATCACGCTGGTGCGTTATCGGCTCTACACCCGCCGCCCGGAAGGGGCTGTCCCGGACACCGTGAAGGATGATCACAAAGAGGCCCGGCGTCAGTTGGAGGCTATCCGCGATGCAAAACTCACGCTGGGGCTGCAGTCCACCCAAAAAGATGTGCCCGAGTCCGGTGAAATCCGGGCACGGGCACGCCGTCCCACCTTTGGCGGGCGCGACGGTTTGCTGGAGAAATACTGATGAACGTTCTGCCCGTCCTTGATGCTGTACTCGCCCGGTTACGCGAGAAACTGCCCCAGCTGCAGGTTGAGTACTTCCCGGAGAAACCGGCTGAATATCGCCTGAATCATCCGGTTGGGGCGCTGCTGGTGAGCTATGCCGGGTCGCGTTTCGACAAGCCCAATGATATCGGCGCGGTGATCCAGCCCCAGACCATCCAGCTCTGCGTCACGGTGGTCTTCCGCCAGCTCAACGGTAAAAGAGGTGCGATTGACGTCCTGGATGCTGTCCGTCGCATCCTCGGCGGTTACACCCCGCCGAACTGCCGCCGTCGTATCTGGCTGACCCGTGAGGTCTTTATCGGGGAGGTCAAGGGGCTGTGGCAGTACGCTCTCGACTTCGCCACTGAAAGCGTCTTTATCGAAGACAGCAATTTACCGTCCGGTCCGCTGTTAACCGAAGTGAATTATGAGGAAAGCGAGTGATTAAAACATACCGCTATTCCGGCCCGGCCAGCGGCGTCACGCTGTCGGACGGAACCGAAATACTGCTCTGGCCGGGGAAGAACGTCTCCCTGCCGGAGGAGCATGACTATGTGAAGGTACTGGAGGCGCTGAAGCATCTGACCCCGGTACCAGAGGAAACCAGCCCCGCCAGCCCTCCAGCTCTGCAGTTAGCGAAACGCAGGAACGGTGGCGACAACGATGTGAAACCGGAGGACTCCAATGTCAGCTAACTATCTGCACGGTGTCGAAACCATTGAAGTGGAAAACGGTGCCCGCCCGGTTAAGACGGTGAAATCTGCCGTTATTGGCCTGATTGGTACTGCCCCGACGGGAGACGTGAATACGCTGGTACAGTGCCTGTCTGAGAAAGATGCAGCGAAATTTGGCAGCCAGCTCACCGGCTTCACCATTCCGCAGGCGCTGGATGCGATCTACGACCATGGCGCAGGTACCGTTCTGGTTATTAACGTACTTGATCCGGCGGTGCATAAAACCGCAGTGGCCGATGAAGATGTCACGTTCGACAAGGCGACAGGCAAAGCTAAACTGGCCAACCCGGTTGTCGCACAGCTGGTACTGAAGCCATCCACCGACGGTCAGCCTTATATGGAAGGTCAGGACTATTCGCTTGATGCGCAGACCGGGGTGATTACTAACCTCGGGAAGAGCATTGCTGCTGATGCCACGGTGAAGGCCAGCTATAACTTCGCTGACCCGACCAAAGTCACCCCGGCTGATATCATTGGAGCGGTGAACGCCGCAGGCAACCGCACCGGCATGAAGCTGCTTAATGACAGCTTCAACCTGTTTGGCTACTTCGCCAAAATCCTGATTGCCCCTGTGTTCTGTACCCAGAACAGCGTCTCGGTTGAGCTTATCGCCATGGCTGAAAAGCTGGGCGCGGTGACCTACATCGACGCGCCGGTGGGTACCACCTTTGCGCAGGCTCTTGCGGGACGTGGCCCGGAAGGCACCATTAACTTCAACACCAGCTCTGACCGCGTCCGTCTGTGCTATCCGCACGTTAAGGTGTACGACGCGGCCACCAACAGCGAACGGCTGGAGCCGCTGAGTCAGCGAGCTGCGGGTCTGCGTGCCAAAGTCGACCTGGACAAGGGCTACTGGTGGTCGTCCTCCAATCAGGAGATTCTGGGTATCACCGGCGTGGAGCGCCAGCTGTCGGCAATGATTGACGACCCGCAGAGCGAGGTGAACCTGCTCAACGAACAGGGTATCACCACGGTCTTCAGCAGCTACGGCAGCGGCCTGCGTCTGTGGGGCAACCGGACAGCAGCATGGCCAACGGTTACGCATATGCGCAACTTTGAGAACATTCGCCGCACCGGCGATGTGATCAACGAGTCCCTGCGCTACTTCAGCCAGCAGTACATTGATATGCCCATCACCCAAGCGCTGATTGATGCGCTGACGGAGTCGGTAAACGCCTACGGGCGCAAGATGATTGGCGATGGCGCTCTGCTGGGCTTTAAATGCTGGTTCGATCCTGCCCGTAACGAAGAGACGGAGCTTGCCGCCGGTCACCTGTTACTGAGCTACAAATACACGCCACCGCCTCCGCTGGAGCGACTGACGTATGAGACCGAGATCACTTCGGAATACCTCTTAACCCTGAAGGGGAATAGCTGATGGCAAAGATTGAGATCAACCGCATCACCAATGCCAACATCTATCTGGATAGCGCTAACCTGCTGGGCCGGGCCGAGGAGGTCAAGCTCCCCGACGTGTCGATGACCATGCAGGAACATAAAGCGCTGGGGATGGTGGGCAAGGTGGAACTCCCGTCAGGCTTCGACAAGCTGGAAGGTGAGATCAAGTGGAACAGCTTCTACCGCGACGCGATGCTGTCTGCCGCGAACCCGTATAAATCGCTGGCGCTGCAGTGCCGTTCCAGCGTTCAGCGCTACAGCTCTCAGGGGCTAATTGATGAAATCCCGCTGGTGACGTTCCTGACGATCATGTTCAAGAAGAACCCGCTGGGCACTTTCAAGCAGCATGAGAACGCCGAGTTCTCCAGTAGCTTCACCTGCACATACATCAAGCAGGTACTGGATGGCGAAGAGCTGCTGGAGCTGGATTATCTGGCCAACATCTTCCGCGTCGGCGGCGTTGACCAGTTGACTGACTACCGCATCAATATCGGGGGCTGACGGTGACCGTCAAGATTGAAGACAAAGGCGGGAACTGTGGTTCGATTGGTATGGGGAATTGTACCTGGTTTACCATTCTCGATATTCCGGGGGTGGAACACCTTTTTAACACCCAAAAAACCAATGACACGATTGACAGTACCCGCGCTAAAGCACGGAAGCTGGCTGACCTGATTGAGGCATGGGAACCACCAGACCACTGGTTTACCGGCATCGGCAAAGCCGAAGGTAAGGCGCTCATTATCGAGTTTCTTCGTAACTGCAAAGGCTTTCGCACTCACTGATATCACAGGGGCTTCGGCCCCTTTCTTCTTAATCCCCTTTAATATCCGCCACGTTCTCCACCAGACATACTGCCCTGAAATCACACAGGAGCACGATCATGTCACAGACCAAAACCGAAGCCGAAATCTTCGTCCTGCAGTTCCCTTTCACCACGGCAGCAGGTAACTCCATTTCTCAACTCACCCTTAAGCGCCTGACGGTTAAAGACCTCAAACTGGTCAAGAAAACGCATAAAGACCCGGCAGACTGGGATGAGCCACTGATTTCCCGCAGTACCGGCCTGCTCCCGGAGGACATGGACAACATGGACCTGGCCGATTATCTGGAGCTGCAGACCCGATTTCAGCAAGTCACTGGGCTGGGCAAAAGCAACAAAGACCCTGACGCAGGCACAGGGACTGCTGGCGAGGTGGTTTAGATTTCAGCCGGGGGAGATTGATGCCCTCGATACTGACGATCTGGAGATGTGGCTCGACCAGGCCGAAGAGCAGATCAAAAGCGAGTACGGCGACAACCAATAACCCTCAGCACTTAACAGCCGCTTCTTGCGGCTGTTTTGCATGACTCTCCACTTTCAGAGGATAGCCACCGTGGCAAGTGAATTTTCAGTCGGCGTCATCATTGGCGGCATTGTCGGGAGCAGCTTTCGCTCTGCCGTCAGCGGTACCCGACGTGCCCTCGACTCCCTTGGCGATACGTCACGTCGCCTCCAGGAGCGTCAGAACGCCTTAACCCGCGCAACAGAGCGCTATGGGCAACTGGGTTCATCCCGGATGCAGCGCCTCAACAGCGATCTACTGCGTGTAAGCCGCACCATGGAGCAAATTGAACGCCAGCAGCGCCGTCTGTCGGCAGTATCTGCCACCAGTGATGCGCTGAAAGCTAACCGCATGGCGCTCTATGGTCAGGGGGCTGAGACCTATGCCATAGGCAGAACACTGGGGGCACCAGTTATGGCCTCAATCAAACAATATGCCTCGTTTGAGTCCCAGCTTCGCGATATCAGCGTGACCGGCGATCTGGATGCACGTCAGGAGCAGGCTATCGGTACTGCTATTCGTCAGGCATCGCTCAGGGTTAACCAGCTGCAGGAGTCTCTGCTGGGTGGCGTTGGTCAACTGGTTGCTGATGGTATGAACCCGGAACAGGCAGCAAAGTTTGCCGGAATGCTGGGCAAAGCAGCCACGGCCACCAAAGCTGATATGACTGACCTCGCCAAAATGACTTATGCCTTCAGCGATGCGCTTAAAATTACCGATGCGAAGGAGCTGGAGCAGGCTTTTGGAATTGCGGCAACCGGGGCAAAGCTTGGGTCATTTGAACTGAAAGATATGGCGAAAGCGTTACCCGGTATGGCCAAAGCTTTCGCGGCCCGTGGTATTTACGGTAAAGACGCCATAACCCAGATTGTCGCCAGTCTGGAAGTGGGTAAAGGCAGCGGCTCTGCAGAGGAAGCAGTCACCAATATGTCTAACTGGCTGGCGGCAATGGGGCGCGGAGATACCATTCAGAAATATGCCAAAGCCGGAGTGGACTACCAGGGGTCAATGCAAAATTATGTAGCACAGGGACTCTCTCAGTATGAAGCCTCTCTGATGATTGCCAACCGATTTATCGACGGTAAAGGCAAGGCATTCGTACAACAATGGAAAGCTGCAGGATCAAGAGGCGATCAGGAAGGCCAGCAGAAGTTGATGGAATCCTTTGGACTGGCGGAAGTGTTCACCGATATTCAGACTGTCAACCATCTGCTGGCGATGCGCCAGGGCTGGGATAAATACCAGTCTAATAAGCAGGAAATGAACACTCCATCTGCAATGACTACGCTGGACAAGGATGCCGCGAAACAGAATGACACGCTCGAAGGACGCTGGAGAAGTACGCAGATTGGTTTTAACGACTCGGCCATTAGTATCGGAGAGTCATTACGCCCGGCTTTAATCCAGTTAGGGGAAACATTCATCCCCTTAATGAACAGCGTTGGCAAATGGATAGCGGCAAATCCGCAGCTGGTAAGTGGCACCATTAAAATAGTGGGTGCATTACTTGCCTTCAAGATGGCCACAATCGGTCTCAAGCTGGGGCTGAATCTCCTTATCTCACCATTTACCAGCGTATGGGGAAGTGTTGTCAGGCTTCGAGCTAACTGGCTTCGTCTGACCCTTGCACTGGGTGAAGGCGGCAAATTCCGCTGGTTAGTGACCGGCTTCAGCGCTGTCGCCAGAGGGGCCGGTACGCTGGGGCGTGTACTTGGTGGCAGTCTTGTTCGCGGCATTATGCTCGTCGGACGGGCAGTTCTCTGGATTGGCCGGGCGCTGATGATGAACCCTATCGGTCTGGCCATCACCGCTGTTGCTGTGGCTGCTTACCTTATTTACCGCAACTGGGGAGCGGTTAGCGGCTGGTTTAAACAGCGCTGGGCAGACATTAAAACGGCGTTTAACGGCGGTATCGTGGGGATTGGTAAGCTGTTGATGAACTGGTCGCCGGTTGGTCTGCTCTACAAAGCCTTTGCGGCTGCACTGAAGTATCTCGGTATTGATCTGCCAGCGAAGTTCACTGACTTCGGTGGCCATCTTATCGACGGACTGATAAACGGCATCAAAAACAAATGGGACTCGCTCAAAACCACCGTCACCGACATGGGTGACAGTGTTGGCGGTTGGTTCAAGGAAAAGCTGGGCATCCATTCGCCGAGCCGCGTGTTTATGGGCTTCGGTGACAATATCGCGCAGGGGGCCGCTATCGGCCTGCAGCGCACCACACCACTTGCAGCACTGGCTGGTCAACGCCTGGCTGCCGAAATGACACCGGATGTACCCCGTATCCCGTCGCCGGAAATCATGGCTGCGGGGTATTCAGGCCGTGGTGCAGCTGCAGCCGGTGGCGGAATGTCTGGTGGTATTCAGGTCGACTTTAATCCTCAGTTTTATCTCAATGGCAAAGAGACAGCAGTGCCATCCGGGCTGGCAGGTGCGCTGAATATGAGCGTGCACGAGCTGGAAAAAATGCTGGAGCGCCTGCTGGCTCAGCAACAACGCAGGAGGTACAGCTGATGTTTGCAGTTCTGGGCGATATTGAGTTTGAGCTGATTACCTACTGGGACGGCTTCGAGGCGACATTCGGCGTCGATTACGCCGAGCATGCCCGCATCGAAGGGAAGCCCGGCCTGCAGTTCATTGGCGACAAGCTGGACGAAATCCAGATAAGCCTGGTCTTTCACCAACATTATTGCGTGCCCGACGTCGAGCTGGCACGCCTCAGAACGGCGATGAAGGCCCATCAGGCGCTGGCGCTGGTCTTCGGGAATGGCGACTATCGCGGCTGGTTTGTGATTACCGACGTGACCGCGACCAGCGAGCAGACCGACAGCACCGGCAACGTGCTGGCCGTCAATGCCACCGCGTCTCTCCGGGAGTACATCGGCGATCCTAAAAACCCCCTGAAGCCGCCCGCTATCCGTACACAGGTGCCGGGTACCGGCGCGGTGTCTTCTGCGGTTCCGTCACCTTCCGGCGTGGCGCAGTATGTCCGGGACGGCGTCAACTATGCAAAGCAGGCACAGTCAGTGCTCCAGACCACCATGAGCGCGGTGCGGATTGCACAGAAAATGAAGGATAACCCGACTGTGGCGCTGACCCGCGTACCAGGATTGATGAGCGGGCTGGGGAATATCTCTGGTTCGCTGGGGAGCAGTATCCCGGCGTTTAATGCGCTGGCAGAGTCCATGCCGGAAGCCGTCAGCCTGGCTCGGGCCACCGGTGAGGCCGCCTCGTATGTTCAGCAGGCACAGTCCGCGCTGAACGGCGTCGACGGCAGCAATATCGCGGCGGCGCTGGATACGGTTTCAGGCCAGCTTAACTCCGCCAGCACCACGTTCACCCGTATGTCGCCGGGGTTAAGCACCATGGCAGCCAGAATCATGGCGAGGAGTGTGTGATGTTTCTTGAACATGTCACCCGAGACGGGGAGCGCTGGGACGCGCTTGCCTGGCAGTATTACGGCGACCCGATGGGCTATCCCCGGATTATTGCCGCCAATCCGCACGTGGCCATCACACCAGTACTGCCCTCCGGGCTGCTGTTGCTTATCCCGGTGATTGAGGCTGAAGAAGCCACGACAGAAGAGGATACTCCGCCATGGCTGAGGTAAGCAATTCGCAGGCATCGTCTGCCCTGACTGGCGTCAGCGACGTACTTTCACCGGTGTTCACCCTGTGGTATCTGAAAAAAAATATCACCAGCGATATCACCCCATACGTCACCCGCATTACGTACAGCGATAACATCAAAAATGAGTCCGACACCATCGAGGTGGAGCTGGATGATACCGATGGTCGCTGGCTGGATGCATGGTATCCGGGCAAAGGCGACACGCTGACCCTGAAGGTGGGCTACCAGGGCGAGAAGCTACTGTCCTGCGGTACCTTCTCGATCGACGAGATAGAGGTCAGTTCACCCGCGTCCGTCGTCTCTATCCGGGGCGTAGCCACCTCAGTCAACAGCGCGTTACGGACGAAATCAAGTCGGGGTTTCGAGAGCACAACGCTGGCGGCCATCGCCGGGCGTATTGCCAAAAAGCATCAGCTGAAGCTTGTCGGCAGCATCGAGGCCATCAAAATTGACCGTGTGACGCAGTACGCCGAGACCGACGTGGCCTTTCTGCACCGGCTGGCCAGCGAGTACGGTTATGCGGTGAAGATTGTCAGCGACCAGCTGATATTTTCGCATCTGGCCACGCTTCGCAGCCAGGAGCCGGTGCGGCAGCTGAAGCCGCAGGATGTGGCCCGCTACTCGCTTCGCGATACCATCAACCGGGTCTACAAATCCGCCAGGGTCAAGCACCAGAAGAGCAGCACAAAAAAGCTGATTGTGTATGAGGCTGACGGCGGGACCAGCGAGAGCAGCAAGCAAACCAAAGGCGGCAAGGTCACCAGCGCCGACCGGCTTCAGGTCAACAGCCGTGTCAGTGACCCGGACAGCGCCCGCATCAAGGCCGATTCCGCGCTGGCCCGTCACAACGAATACCAGCAGAGCGGCTCCCTGACGCTGATGGGTGCATCCCAGCTGACGGCGGGCAATAAAATTGAGCTGTCAGGCTTTGGCCAGCTATCCGGGCCGTGGCTGATAACCACAGCCCGCCATACACTTGACCGCAGCAGCGGCTACGTGACCGAGCTGGATGTGGCGCGGGGGCCGGTGACGCGGGGTAAGGCGAAGAAAGGCAATAAGACCGGCAAGACCCAGACGCTCACCGTCTACAAGCCGGACGGCACCACATCCACGGTAATAAAGGAAAAGAAAAAATGACAGGCGTAACCCTGCAGACCGGTACAGTCAGCGCCGTCGATGCTGATGGCGTGAAAGCCCGCGTCCGTTTGCCTGAGTGCGATAACATGCGCACCAACTGGCTGGACGTCCTTCAGCGCAATACCCAGAACAACAAAGACTACTGGCTCCCGGATGTGGGGGAACAGGTCAAAGTGCTGCTGGATGAAAACGGCGAAGATGGTGTGATTCTTGGCGCAGTCTATTCCGACATTGATAAACCATCGTTCAGCGACAAGAACGTTCGCGGCACAACATTCAGCGACGGGGCGGAGTTCAGCTACCACCGGGGCACCCATACGCTCACCATTAAGGGCGGGATCGAGCATCTTGTGATTGAGTGTAGTGCTGACGTGTTCGTGAAAACGCAGAAAGCCACAATTGATGCGCCACAGACCGAAATGACCGGGGACCTGCTTGTCAGGGGCAAGCTAACTTACGAGGGTGGCATGGCTGGCTCTGGCGGTGAAGGTGCCACCGCAACCATTCAGGGCAACATTGAGATTGAGGGAAATGCCCACGCCACCGGCAGCATGCTGTCTGATGGCGCAAACTCCAACCACCACTCCCACTGAACCTTCTTAAACGCCTTTAATATCGGCAATCCCTTCCGGGGGCAATACTGCCCCCATGAAAACGACCTCAGTATTCTGGCAACCGGCCCTGCAGGCCCCCGGCGAAATTGTCCAGGGGCTGGATGATATCTGGCAGGCCATTCAAATAATTCTGCGCACTCCTCGCGGCAGCGACCCGCACCGCCCGGAGTTCGGCAGTAATCTGCACCTTTATATCGACTGGCCCGTTGATCGTGCCATTCCGCACGTCGTTCGCGAGTCCGTCGATGCCATTCGCCGCTGGGAGCCTCGCTGCCAGCTGACGTCAGTTAAACCCGCCGTTGACGGTGAACATCTTACGCTCCGGGTGAGCTGGAAAGGCTCAGACGGACAACCCCGGACTCAGGAACTGCTATGGCGCTGACAGAACCCGATTTTATTGAACGCGATGCCGACAAAATCACGGCAGAAATGATTGCGAAGTATGAGGCGGATACCGGCAAAACGCTGTATCCGGCACAGGCCGAACGTCTGCTGATTGACCTCTGGGCCTATCGCGAAATGCTGGTCAGGGTGGCGGTACAGGAGGCGGCGAAGCAGAATCTGGTCGCCTTTGCCCGTGAGCCGATGATTGATTACCTCGGTGAACTGGTTGGCGTGTACCGTCTGGCCGCGCAGCCTGCATCCACCACGCTCCAGTTCGCTCTCGACGAACCGCTGGCAATGGATGTGCTGATACCGGCAGGGACCCGCGTCAGTGCCTCCGACAGCATCATTTTCGCCACCGACGCGGACGTGGTGCTGAAGGCGGGTCTGTTGCTGGTCAATGCCACGGCAACCTGTACCGAACCCGGTGATGCCGGTAACGGCTGGCAACCTGCTCAGGTCAGTCAGTTGCTCGATGAGATTGACAACGTTGACCTGCAGGTCACCAATCTGTCCGCCAGTTCCGGCGGTTCAGAGCAGGAAGACAATGACCGTCTGCGTGAGCGTATCATGCTGGCTCCGGAGTCCTTCACCAATGCCGGTAGCCGTGGCGCATACCGTTTTCATGCCTTGCAGGCCCACCCCAGCATTGTCGACGTCGCCGTTCTCTCCCCGGTACCCGGCACCGTTGAGCTGTATCCGTTGCTCAGCACCGGCCTGCCGGACGACAGTATCCTCACGCTGGTCGAGAGCTTCTGTTCGGATGAGAAAGTCCGACCGCTCACCGATACCGTTCATGCCAGAACGCCGGTACAGGTGGACTACGCCATCGACGCCCGCATCACGGTTTATCGCGGTCAGGACGTCAGTTCGATAAAAGACGCCGCCAATAATGCTATTCAGCGCTGGGTGGCTGCTCGTCGGGCAAAACTGGGGCTGGATATCGTGCCTGGGCAGATTAACGCCGTCCTGTCCGTTGAGGGGGTATATCAGGTTGAACTGCCCGGACTGGCGCTGGTTGTGGTGGCGGAAAACGAGTGGGCTAACTGTACCTCCATCAACATCACCATGTCGGGGGTAGCCGATGGCTGAACCGCTACAACTTCCGCCGCCGCTTGAGGGGGATGTCAGCCTCAGAACGCTGGGCAGACTGGCCGGGCGACTGGACAGCATCAACCTGGAAGCCCTGATGGTCTACCTGGTGGATATCGTCGACAGCTCTGCGCTGCCATGGCTGGGCGAGCAATTCTCTCTGTTCGGCGACGGCTGGGAACTGGCTGAAGCTGATGACGTGCGCCGTGCCCTGATTAAATCGGCCATTGAGCTGCACCGCTACAAGGGGACGCCGTGGTCAATCCGGGAAATCATCCGCCGCTTTGGTTTTGGCGAGGTCGACCTGATTGAGGGGACCGGTCAAATCGGCTACGACGGCAGACACACGTACAACGGTATATATGTTCATGGAGATGCCGAGGCCTGGGCGGTTTATCGCGTTATCCTCCGGCAGCCCATCACTAACGACCAGGCTGCGCTTTTGCGACAGACCCTCGCCGCGTTCGCACCGGCCCGCTGTCACCTTGCCAGTCTGGAGTATCAGTCTGTCGCAATTCGCTACAACAACACCGTCAACTATGACGGCAGCTATAACCACGGGAGCAGTTAATCATGGCAAACCTACCTGAAACCCCGCAGTGGGAAGACGGCATCTACCAGATAGAGGTCTCTGACCCTGTTCTGGGTGGGCCTGACGGGATTTCTAATCGTCAGGCTAAGCAACTGGCCAAACGAACGTCATACCTTAAGCAGCAGGTTGAGAAAGGCGGAACGGATCTTGCTGCGCACATCGCGGCAGCAGACCCGCATACTCAGTACGCGCCAAAGGCCAGCCCGACATTCACCGGCACGCCGACTGCGCCAACACCGGCAAACAGTGACAACAGCAAAAAGCTGGCCACAACGGAATTTGTGGCCAAAGCGCTTGCCGCACTTGCTGGTAGCGCACCTGAGACGCTGGATACGCTCAAAGAGCTGGCCGATGCCCTGGGTAACGATCCAAACTTTGCAACCACGGTACTGAACAAGCTGGCGGAGAAGCTGGCCAAAGACCAGAACGGCGCGGATATTCCTGACCCGGTGCTCTTTGTCAAAAACCTTGGTTTGGGAGATAGCGGTGGATTTGTAGGTCGTCTGCTTGCACCGCCGATGCGATTGACGGCATCGGGGGTATACAACCCATCGCCTGAAGCGAAATATGCTCTTGTTGAATTGCAAGCTGCCGGAGGTAATGGCGGGAACGCCCCAGCTACGGGAAGCGGCGTTGTAGGTATTGCCGTTGGAGGGTCAGCAGGTGGTTACGCCAAATTCCTTGTTAAGATTAGTGATATCACTAACTTCAATTACACCGTCGGGGTTCACGCATCGACATCAAATTCTGCCACGGCTGGGGGGAGCACGTCATTTTGCGGTATTACTTGCGCAGGCGGAACAGGATCAACCCTTGCAGGGACTTCATCTGGGTCATCGCCGGTGCAATCACGTGGTCTCCTGGGCGGTAACGTCACAAATGCCGGAACAACGCCATTAACTTTAATCGAATCCACCCAGGGGGATACGAGCGGTAACGCCCTTTACACGAGCCCTGGTAACTCAGTATCGGGCAATGGCGCACCCAGCAGGTTTGCACCGGGACCAATTGGTATAGGTGGAAGTAGCGGAAATGGGATTAATGCTAAAGATGGGGCGGGAGGTAGTGGCGCAAACAGTACCAATAACCCTGGCGGAGGTTTTACGGGTGGATTAGGTGGTGATGGGCTTATGATTCTATGGGAGCTTGCGTGATGATAAAGCGGTATGCACTGGTAAAAGATGGCGTTGTGGAAAATCTGGTTTCCTGGAATGGTGAAGGGGAACTCTTCTCTGAATTTGTTACCGTCGAGCTGAATAATGATTCCGTTGCGAGCGTTGGCTGGTCATACGACGGAAAAGAATTTATGCCACCGCCTGAACCAGAAAAAACATACGCGGAGCTGGTCATTGAAGCTGAAGCAGAAAAACAATCCCGCCTTGATTATGCCGCAAGCAAAATCGTCGTCTGGCAGACGAAGTTGCTCATGGGCCGCAAATTGACCACTGACGAAACGGCATCACTTAATGCCTGGATGGACTATATTGACGCGGTCACTGTGATAGATACAAAAACCGCGCCAGGTGCTATTAGCTGGCCGCCTCTCCCGGAGGTGTAGGCCATACAATATCGGGGGCTTTTGAAGTATCAGCGCGCATCAACAGCACCCGATATTTCTTCCATTCTGCCAGAGAAGCGGTTTCATCCTCCGTTGCTATCCCAGCATCAACGGCATCCTGCCTCCAGGCAATCTGAGCGTCGGAGGCCAGTCGAAGCGAGTTTTTTACCTGCTGTGCCTGTACTACATAATCAATCACTGGCTCGGTAAGCTCTGGGTGGCCGCCAGCGCCTGGTGTTATTTCCATCCCTTTTTGCTGTCCATCAAGCAGTTGATGATATTCATCAACATTAATTTCGATAGCATCATCAGGTATTACGGTGTGGATATCAGACTGGTAAAAACCACGTGTACCCGGAGAGTAAAAATATTTATTCATCAGTTTATTGTCCCAATTGATAGCCACATAACGCCTGTAACACTTTGCGTGTTAGTTGATGCCAGGGTGATACTCGTCTTTGTTGAGGTAGCCACACCGACGCGGTAGTTATTTATTGACGAAACATCTATCGGCGTACAGAACTGGGCCAGCCCTAAATCCAGAGCCAGAAGATACGTAGCAGAGGCTGACCCGGCTGTCGGTACGGTTACCGTTCCCCACTGAATCACCAGCTTTTTTGTCCCTAGCGGGATGACCGCATAACCAGGTGAAGTTAGCGATCCTACAAAACCAAGGTTTTTGGAAAAGCGGTTACACATAGCGAAATCTGTAAAAATCCTCCCACCGCGACAAAGAGGAGGAAAATAGATGGCCGTAATTGGTTATATCCGCGTATCAACAATCGACCAGAACAGCGATTTACAGCGTAATGCCCTCACAAGCGCAAACTGTGACCGCATTTTTGAAGACCGCATGAGCGGAAAAGTTGCCAGCCGCCCCGGTCTTAAACGCGCTTTAAAGTGCGTTAATAGCGGAGACACCCTGGTCGTGTGGAAACTGGACAGGCTGGGACGCAGCGTTAAAAACCTGATCGCACTGATATCAGAGTTACATGAACGCGGTGCCCACTTCCGCTCTTTAACAGACAGTATTGATACCAGCACTGCCATGGGGCGTTTCTTTTTCCACGTGATGTCTGCACTGGCGGAGATGGAACGCGAGCTGATCGTCGAACGAACACTGGCTGGGCTGACAGCAGCTAGGGCACAGGGGCGCATCGGTGGAAGACCCAACGCATTAAAGCCGCATGAGCGGGAACAGATTGGGCGGCTATTGGCTAAGGGGCATACCCGCCAGCAGTTGGCCATTATCTACGGGGTGGGGTTATCGACGCTCTACCGGTATTTTCCGGTTGATGGCCAGAGGAAGGATGACGCGGTAGGATTGTAATTCTTTTGCAAATGTTGAAACGCCGCAGCGATGCCATTTATCTCACGGAAATGGGCGCATTTATCGCGCGGCGCATCATTCAGGGAGCGCTTGCGCGTCACTCGGCGGTTGACCTGGGGAGCGTGGTGGTGAAAGCGCTCGTGGAACGTAGCGGGATCGCAGCACATGAAGTTGACGAGGTGATTCTGGGACAGGTCCTCACGGCCGGTGCCGGGCAAAATCCTGCGCGTCAGGCGGCGCTGAAGGGTGGGCTGCCCAATACCGTCTCCGCTATCACCATCAACGACGTCTGTGGTTCAGGATTAAAAGCGCTGCATCTCGCGACGCAGGCCATTCAGTGTGGTGAGGCGGACGTGATCATTGCGGGCGGGCAGGAGAATATGAGCCGCGCGCCGCACGTGTTGACCGACAGCCGCACTGGCGCACAGCTGGGCAACAGTCAGCTGCTCGACAGCCTGGTGCATGACGGCCTGTGGGATGCCTTCAATGACTATCATATGGGTGTGACGGCGGAAAATCTGGCGCGCGAGTACGGTATCAGCCGTGAGGTGCAGGACGCCTATGCGCTGAGCTCGCAGCAAAAAGCGCGTGCGGCGATTGATTCCGGTCGTTTTCGCGACGAAATTGTCCCGGTCAGCGCGCTGCGTCAGAACGGCGAGGTGATGGTTGTGGATACCGATGAACAGCCGCGCACCGACGCCAGCGCTGAAGGGCTGGCCAGGCTGAATCCTGCTTTTGAAATGCAGGGCTCGGTGACGGCGGGAAACGCCTCTTCCATTAACGACGGCGCTGCCGCCGTCATGATGATGAGCGAAAGCAAAGCCCTCGAACTCGATCTTCCCGTGCTTGCCCGCATTAAGGCATTCGCCAGCGTGGGGGTTGATCCTGCGCTAATGGGGATCGCGCCGGTCTACGCCACCCGTCGCTGTCTGGAGCGTGCGGGGTGGCAGCTTTCTGATGTGGATCTGATCGAAGTGAACGAAGCCTATGCCGCACAGGCGATCTCCGTCGGAAAAATGCTGGAGTGGGATCCGCTTCGGGTTAACGTGAACGGTGGGGCGATCGCGCTGGGGCACCCGATCGGGGCGTCCGGCTGCCGGATCCTGGTTTCGCTGGTCCACGAAATGAAAAAGCGCAATGCCCGCAAAGGGATTGCCACGCTCTGTATCGGCGGCGGGCAAGGGGTGGCGCTGGCCATCGAACGCTAACCTTTCCTCATTGAAAAGACCTCCTCCGGGAGGTTTTTTTGTGCCCTTTTTCTCCCGTCGGTTTAATTGTGATCCGAACATCATTTCCGTTATAAACAAAAATAAAAAATGAAACGTTGTTTTAAATGTAATTGAAAAGCTCACTTTATGCCGATAGTATGTGCTTATTATGAAAAACGGAACGCTGTTTCGTTTTACTTCCCGCCTTCGGGCATGACCACATCTGGAGGTTACCGTGGACGTCAGAGAAAGCATCCACAGCGCGCACGCCAAAACGCTGGATACTCAGGGGCTGCGCAAGGCATTTTTAGTCGAGCAGATATTCGAGGCCGACAGGTACACCATGGTTTACAGCCATATCGACCGCATTATTGTGGGCGGCATTATGCCCGTCACGAAAACCGTCTCCGTGGGCGGCGAGGTCGGTAAACAGCTGGGCGTGAATTATTTCCTCGAGCGTCGCGAGCTGGGGGTGATCAATATCGGTGGGCCGGGCACCATCACCGTAGACGGACAGTGCTATGAGATTGGCCATCGCGAGGCACTGTACGTAGGTAAAGGGGCGAAAGACGTGGTCTTTGCCAGCATCGACGCCAGCAAGCCTGCGAAGTTTTACTACAACTGCGCGCCGGCTCACACCACCTGTCCAACCAAAAAAGTGACCACGGCAGACGTCGCGCCCGTGACGCTGGGCGACAACCTCACCAGCAACCGCCGTACCATCAATAAATACTTCGTGCCGGACGTGCTGGAGACCTGTCAGCTCAGCATGGGGTTGACCGAGCTAGCGCCAGGGAATCTGTGGAACACCATGCCGTGCCATACCCACGAGCGCCGCATGGAAGTCTACTTCTACTTCAACATGGATGAGGACGCCTGTGTGTTCCACATGATGGGACAGCCGCAGGAAACGCGCCATATCGTGATGCACAACGAGCAGGCGGTGATTTCACCGAGCTGGTCTATTCACTCCGGCGTTGGGACAAAAGCCTACACCTTTATCTGGGGAATGGTGGGCGAAAACCAGGTCTTTGATGATATGGACCATGTCGCGGTCAGCGATCTGCGCTAGTCGCGGGCGGTGAAGCATAAACCTGCCTGTGAGTGACAGGCTCTGAAAGAGTAAGGAATAAACATGATTCTGGATGCATTCTCTCTGCAGGGGAAAGTGGCGGTGGTTTCCGGATGTGACACCGGGCTGGGTCAGGGGATGGCGTTAGGCCTGGCGGAAGCGGGCTGCGATATCGTCGGGATTAATATCGTTGAACCGACGGAAACCATCGAACGCGTGACGGCGCTGGGTCGCCGTTTCCTGAGCCTG
Organism: Enterobacter sp. JBIWA003; assembly: GCF_019968825.1. NCBI lineage: Bacteria > Pseudomonadati > Pseudomonadota > Gammaproteobacteria > Enterobacterales > Enterobacteriaceae > Enterobacter > Enterobacter sp. JBIWA003. The sequence goes on along the minus strand of NZ_CP074170.1, from coordinate 4,062,342 downwards.
ACCGCCGACCTGCGTAAAATCGATGCCATTCCTGAACTGCTGGATCGCGCGGTGGCGGAATTCGGCCATATCGACATTCTGGTCAACAACGCCGGGCTGATTCGCCGTGAAGATGCGATCAACTTCAGCGAACGCGACTGGGATGACGTGATGGATTTGAACATCAAGAGCGTATTTTTCATGTCCCAGGCGGCGGCAAAGCACTTTATCGCCCAGGGGAACGGCGGCAAGATCGTGAATATTGCCTCCATGCTCTCGTTCCAGGGCGGTATCCGCGTGCCGTCTTACACCGCGTCCAAAAGCGCCGTGATGGGCGTGACCCGCCTGCTGGCGAACGAATGGGCGAAGCATAATATTAATGTGAATGCCATTGCGCCGGGTTACATGGCGACCAACAACACCCAGCAGTTGCGTGCAGACGAGCAGCGCAGCGCGGAAATCCTCGACCGTATTCCGGCGGGGCGCTGGGGTCTTCCGCGCGATCTGATGGGACCGGTGGTCTTTCTGGCCTCGTCGGCATCGGACTATATCAACGGCTACACCGTGGCGGTTGATGGCGGCTGGCTGGCACGTTAATTCCACCTGCATGACGAACCTCTGCCCTCGGGTGGAGGTTTTTTTTGGCTAAAAATTGCCATTATCCATATGACATAAGATGAAAAATCCATACTGAAAATTCATAAATGACGAGCTTCACAGTTTTATTGTTTAAATATTAGGTAATTAATAAAAAACAGTGCGATTTCAGCATTAGTTGAAATTGTAATGTCCATCACAGATCGTGATGCCATAGCGAAATAATCCATATCTTCACGAATTCCCGCCTGACACTTTTCTTCACTATCTCGTAATTTCATTTAACGAATTTTGCTGTTGAGGCAGGAAAAATATGACATCTATAAATGACTCTACCCTAATGCCCGCTGCGCTGCGCGATACCCGGCGCATGAATCAGTTTGTCTCCATTGCCGCTGCCGTGGCGGGCCTGTTATTTGGACTGGATATTGGCGTCATTGCCGGTGCATTACCGTTTATTACCGATCACTTTACCCTGAGCAGCCGCCTGCAGGAGTGGGTGGTGAGCAGCATGATGCTGGGCGCGGCCATCGGCGCGCTGTTCAACGGCTGGCTCTCGTTTCGTCTGGGGCGCAAATACAGCCTGATGGCCGGGGCGATTCTGTTTGTCGCCGGCTCCATTGGCTCCGCGTTTGCCGCAAACGTTGAGGTTCTGCTGCTTTCCCGCGTGCTGCTGGGCGTGGCGGTGGGGATTGCCTCCTATACGGCACCGCTTTATCTCTCCGAAATGGCGAGTGAGAACGTGCGCGGGAAGATGATCAGCATGTATCAGCTGATGGTCACGCTGGGTATTGTGCTGGCGTTCCTGTCTGACACGTACTTCAGCTACAGCGGCAACTGGCGCGCAATGCTCGGCGTGCTGGCGCTGCCAGCGGTGGTGTTGATTGTCTTAGTGATTTTCCTGCCGAACAGCCCGCGCTGGCTGGCGCAAAAAGGGCGCCACGTGGAGGCAGAAGAGGTGCTGCGCATGCTGCGCGATACCTCCGAAAAAGCCCGCGAAGAACTGAACGAGATCCGCGAAAGCCTGAAGCTCAAGCAGGGGGGCTGGGCGCTGTTTAAAATCAACCGCAAGGTGCGCCGGGCGGTCTTCCTCGGCATGCTGCTGCAGGCGATGCAGCAGTTCACCGGCATGAATATCATCATGTACTACGCGCCGCGCATTTTCAAAATGGCCGGGTTCACCACCACGGAACAGCAGATGATCGCCACCCTGGTGGTCGGGCTGACCTTCATGTTCGCCACCTTTATTGCCGTATTCACCGTGGACAAGGCGGGCCGCAAACCGGCGCTGAAAATTGGCTTCAGCGTGATGGCGCTCGGCACGCTGATCCTCGGCTACTGCCTGATGCAGTTTGATAACGGTACGGCTTCCAGCGGACTTTCCTGGCTTTCTGTCGGGATGACCATGATGTGTATCGCAGGCTACGCGATGAGCGCCGCGCCCGTAGTGTGGATCCTGTGCTCCGAAATCCAGCCGCTTAAATGCCGTGACTTTGGCATCACCTGCTCCACGACCACCAACTGGGTGTCGAACATGATCATCGGCGCGACGTTCCTGACGCTGCTGGACGCGATTGGCGCAGCGGGAACGTTCTGGCTCTATACGGTGCTGAACGTGGCGTTTATTGGCATCACGTTCTGGCTGATCCCGGAGACTAAAGGCGTGACGCTGGAACACATCGAGCGCAAGCTGATGGCCGGGGAGAAGCTGCGAAACATCGGCGTGTGATCGTATTGCCTGTTTACGTATTCCAGCGTATGCAGACGATAACCGATATTGGTTTAACAAGGCGCTGAACAGAGCGCCTTTTTTTATTGGCACCGGTTATGTTAAAAGAAGAAATCAACGGAAAGGAGGGATGATGAAAACGATCGGCCTGTTAGGTGGAATGAGCTGGGAATCGACAATCCCTTATTATCGCCTGATTAACGAAGGGGTGAAGCAGCGTCTGGGTGGTCTGCACTCCGCGAGCCTGCTCCTGCACAGCGTGGATTTCCATGAAATCGAAGCCTGCCAGTCGAGCGGCGAGTGGGATAAAGCCGGGGAGATCCTGGCCCTGGCGGCGCTCGGGCTTGAGCGGGCCGGCGCCGAGGGGATAGTGCTGTGTACCAATACCATGCACAAGGTGGCATCACATATTGAGAACCGCTGCTCGCTGCCGTTCCTGCATATTGCTGATGCGACCGGGCGCGCAATTGCGGCATCCGGGATGCGCCGCGTAGCGCTGCTGGGCACACGCTACACCATGGAGCAGGATTTCTATCGCGGGCGCTTACACAGCGAGTTTGGGATCGAAAGTCTGATCCCGGAAGAAGAAGACCGGGCGCGCATCAATCAGATTATCTTTGACGAGCTCTGTCTCGGCACCTTCAGTGAAACCTCCCGCGCCTTCTACGTCAGCGTCATCGAGAAACTCGCGCAGCAGGGGGCCGAAGGGGTGATCTTTGGCTGCACGGAGATCGGTTTGCTGGTACCCGTTGAGCGAAGCCCTCTCCCGGTATTTGATACCACCGCTATCCATGCTACGGATGCCGTGGCGTTTATGCTGTCATAATGGATCCTGCAGGTCAGGTAAGCGAAGCGCAAGCTGACGCGCGTGATCCATGACGTGTTCGGTGAAAGCATCCACCAGCGCGGAAGCCGGACGGTGTAGCGGGCGGATCAGGCTCACGGTAAACGGGACGGAAACGCTAAAACGGCGCACGACGATCCCGCTCCCGGCATAGTCCAGCGCCGTAAGCGGATTCACCACCGCGACGCCGACGCCTGCGCGCACCATCGCACAAATCGAGGCCGCGCTGTGCGTTTCTACCACCATTCGCCGTTTGACCTGATGCTCGGCAAATAGGGTATCCAGCAGCTGTCGATAACTGTCGGTCTGCGACAGGCTAATATAGTTTTCCCCATGGAAATCTTCCGGCGTGAGCACCGCCTTACCGGCAAGCCGATGTCCGGCGGGCAGAACGCACACTTCATCTAATGAGAGTAATTCCGTGCGCGCCGTGCCCGCTGGGGAGGAGAGTGTCTCGGTTATCCCTAAATCATGACGCTGAGCCGAAAGCCACTCTTCAAGCAGGGGAGACTCCTGCGGCACGATGGTGAGGCTGACCTCCGGATAGCGCGCCAGAAAGGGCTGGAGCAGCATCGGCAAAAAGGATTGGGAGAAGACGGGCAGGCAGACAATCGACAGCTCGCCCTGGCGAAACTCGCGCAGGCTTTCCGCGGCACTCACTATTCTGTCCAGCCCGTACCAGGAGCGCTGGACTTCCTCAAACAGACGTAGCCCCTGTACCGTCGGGTGAAGCCTGCCCCGGGTGCGTTCGAACAGCTTCAGCCCCAGCACTTTCTCGAAGCGGGCCAGCTCGCGGCTTACCGTCGGTTGCGAGGTATGCAGCATCTGTGCGGCTTCGGTGAGATTGCCGGTGGTCATCACGGCGTGGAAAATCTCGATATGGCGTAAATTGACGGCGGGCATAGGGCACCTGAAAGCAGAGAACTGTCCATATCATTTTTGCATAGACTCGCAATAAAACGATATTTTTTATTCTCTTTGCGCTGTGGCGTAATCATCAAAACGCATTTATCCGGAGAAGACCATGCCACGCCCGCTGAACCAGACTGATACCGATTTGAACGCCGACAACCTGCTGCGCCTGCCTGCCGAGTTTGGCTGCCCGGTGTGGGTCTACGACGCGCAGATCGTCCGCGAGAAGATCGCCGCCCTGCATCAGTTCGACGTGGTGCGTTTTGCCCAGAAGGCCTGCTCCAATATTCATATTCTGCGCCTGATGCGCGAGCAGGGCGTGAAGGTGGACTCCGTTTCACTCGGCGAAATCGAGCGCGCGCTGGCGGCCGGATACGATCCGAAAGCCGACAGCGACGCGATCGTCTTTACCGCCGATGTGATCGACGATGCGACGCTGGCGCGCGTTCACGAGCTGCAGATCCCGGTGAATGCCGGTTCTGTGGATATGCTGGAACAGCTGGGTCAGGTTTCTCCCGGCCATCGCGTCTGGCTGCGCGTGAACCCGGGCTTTGGTCATGGCCACAGCCAAAAAACCAATACCGGCGGCGAAAACAGCAAGCACGGGATCTGGTATGCCGATATGCCTGCCGCGCTGGAGGTATTACAACGCTACAGCCTGAAGCTGGTGGGGATTCATATGCACATTGGCTCAGGGGTGGATTACGGCCACCTGGAGCAGGTGTGCGGCGCGATGGTGCGTCAGGTTGTCGACTTCGGTCAGGATCTGGAGGCGATCTCTGCGGGCGGCGGTCTCTCCATTCCTTATCGCGAAGGGGAAGAGGCGATCGATACCGATCACTATTACGGTCTGTGGAGCGCCGCGCGCGATCAAATCGCCGCGCATCTTGGCCACGCGGTAAAACTGGAAATTGAGCCGGGCCGTTTCCTGGTGGCAGAAGCCGGTGTGCTGGTTTCGCAGGTGCGCAGCGTGAAGGAGATGGGGTCTCGCCACTTCGTACTGATTGACGCGGGCTTTAACGACCTGATGCGTCCGTCCATGTACGGCAGCTATCACCACATTACCGCCCTGGCTGCCGACGGCCGCGATTTAACGCAGGCGCCGCGCGTTGAGACGGTCGTTGCGGGGCCGCTGTGCGAATCGGGTGACGTGTTTACCCAGCAGGAAGGCGGCAAAGTAGAAACCCGCGCGCTGCCAGAGGTCAAGCCGGGTGATTACCTTGTGCTGCACGACACCGGCGCGTACGGGGCGTCAATGTCCTCTAACTACAATAGCCGCCCGCTGCTGCCGGAAGTGCTGTTTGATAACGGCAAGGCGCGGCTGATCCGCCGTCGCCAGACCATTCAGGAACTGCTGGCTTTAGAACTCATCTGAGTAAAGTAGGGCCCGGTGGTGACCGAATCGCGTAAGACCAGCGTGCCGGTAAACGGCGGGATGGCATCGACCGGCTGGTTTCTTGCCAGCCGGATCGCCTGATCGATGGCGGTGACAATCATATTGTCGATGGGCAAATAAACCGATGAGAGCGCAGGCTCCAGCCATTTCGCGCTAGGGGCATCGTCAAAGCCGAACAGTGAAATATCCTGCGGGATTTTAAGCCCCGCCTGGTGCAACGCTTTGGACGCGCCCAGCGCCATGTCGTCGTTACAGGCAAACAGGGCGCTAAACGATACACCGTCGGCAATCAATTCCTTGCAAAGCTCATATCCCCCGGTCATTCCCGCATCGCCGTACTTTATCCGACGCTCGTCCAGACGGATGCCGTGCTTTTCCAGCGCCTTGCGATAGCCCATCAGCCTCGCTTTCCCGGTTGGGGTATGGATCGGGACGGTGATACAGGCGATCTCCCGATGCCCCTGTTCGATCAGATAATCCACAGCCTTAAATGCGGCATCCTGCTGTTCGAAGAACACGCAGCGATCCGGCGCCTGGCTCACTTCACGGTTAATGACCACCAGCGGTGTTTTTACCGAGTTCATCAGTTTGATGATCGCTTTTTCGCTCATATAGCGCGTATAAAGCACGATGGCATCGCACTGGCGATCGGCCAGCATCTGCACCGCCTGTTCTTCCTGTTCCGGCGCGTCGTGACCGTCGGTGACGATCAGCTGTTTCCCGTGGGTTTCAGTCTGCCGCGACGCCTGCTGGAGAAGGCGGCCAAAGTAAAAGCCGTCGAAGGTCGAGACGACCAGACCAATGCTGTTGCTGGTCTGGTTAGCCAGCGAGCGTGCGAGAAAGTTCGGCCGATAGCCCAGCTCTTCCATCGCAGCAAACACCTGCTGACGCGTACTCTCTTTAACCTGACCCGTGCCGTTCAGCACGCGCGATACCGTGGCCTTCGACACGCCCGCGCGCAGTGAGACATCCAGCATTGTTGCCATTCTACATTCCTGCTTCCACGTAATGATCTGCAGTTTAACACAGAGCTTACGCCGTATAAGCGATGCGGGAAGCGCAAAAATTCCGCCACGATCACGCTTTTTGGTAACGATTCGTCAGGCCTGCCTGAAGTCAAACTAAATAGTCTGGCTCTGGTAAAATAATCGCCAATCGAGCTGGAGACGTCAGGCCAGCCCATTAATGAGAATACGCAGGTGAAACGTGAAAAAGACAGTTATCCTCCCGCTCTACGATGCACCGCAGTATGCTGAGCAGGTTACCGACTGGATCTGGCAGGCCTTTGGCGAAGGGCTTCCCCGGGAATTTTTCCACAGTATTGTTGAGCACAGCCAGACGCCGGGGGCATTACCGCTGACGTTTATTGCCGTTGAGGACGAAAAGCTTCTTGGTACGGTGGGGCTCTGGCGCTGCGATTTGATCACCCGACAGGATCTCTGTCCGTGGCTGGCGGCGCTGTACGTTGACGACGCGGCGCGAGGCAAGGGGCTGGCGGGAGAACTTCAGCGGCATGTTATCGCTTACGCCGCGCAGTCCGGGTATGAGGAACTCCATCTCTGGTCTGCCTGCCGCGACTTCTACGAACGTTACGGCTGGCAGTATATTGGTGATGGGCTGGAGTACCCCAACACGCCGGTTCACCTCTACCGTTATTCGCTCTGCGCTTCCGCAGGCGACGCAACGGAGTGACGACGGACCAGCGTCGGGCTAAACAGATGCGTTATTTCCGGCGGCTGACGCTGTTCAGCCAGCGCGAGTGCCAGCTCGGCGGCCTGCGTTGCCATGGTGATGATTGGGTAGCGCACGGTGGTCAGCCGCGGGCGAACGTAGCGGGAGACCAGCACGTCGTCGAAGCCAATCAGTGAAATTTCGGCCGGTACCTCAATCCCGTTGTCATTCAACACCCCCATCGCCCCTGCGGCCATGGAGTCGTTATAGCTGGCAACCGCCGTGAAATTCCGTCCGCGACCCAGCAGCTCGGTCATGGCCTGTTCACCGCCGCTCTCGTCCGGTTCACCGTAGGCCACCAGACGGTCATTACACGGCAGCCCGTTTTCACGCAGGGCGTCGTAGTAGCCCTGCAGGCGATCCTCCGCATCGGAAATCGGGTGATTGGAACAGAGATAGCCAATTCGGGTATGGCCCTGCTGAATCAGATGCCGCGTGGCAAGCCAGGCGCCGTAGCGGTCGTCGAGGGCCACACAGCGTTTCTCAAAGCCGGGAATAATGCGGTTGATAATCACCATGCCCGGCATCTGCTTCATCAGATGAATCAGTTCGGCATCCGGGATCATTTTGGCGTGAACCACCAGCGCCGCGCAGCGGTGGCGGATCAGCTGTTCAATGGCCTGGCGTTCCTTTTGTTCGTTATGATAGCCATTGCCGATCAGCAAAAAATTGCCTGTCTGATAAGAAACCTGTTCAACCGCTTTCACCATGGCGCCGAAAAAGGGATCAGAAACATCGCCCACCACCAGACCAATCGTTTCTGTGGACTGCTGGGCGAGCGCGCGAGCGTTGGCATTGGGATGATAATTCAGGGATTCCATGGCGCTTTGTACCGCCTGACGTGATGCGTCACTGGCCTTTGGTGAATCATTAATCACGCGCGAGACGGTTGCCACCGACACGCCAGCCAGACGGGCCACATCCTTTATTGTCGCCATTCAATACCTTCTTATTGGGGGTAAGCGTTTACACACCAAATAGTGTTGCGGAAAAGCGGCGTGCATTCAAGGGGGGCGGATTTTCGCGCTCCACAAACGTGACGCAGCACACCCCTGGCGGTGTAATCGTTACACGCCCAGTCATGTCTGAAGAATGTGAATCTGAACCTTTAGTTACACTTTGCCTCAGGCTGTTGCGATTGTCCGATAGCAAGGGTGTTAAAGAGGTTGATACAGTTGAGATCCCAGAGGTATTGATTGGTGAGAATTCTTAGTACGGTTTCGTACTCATCTCTTGCACCAACCTGCGCGGATGCGCAGGTTTTTTTTCGCCTCCACTTTTGCTGTCGCTCCCTTACCACTTCTCGTGTAATCTGCCACCATTTACTATCGACCCTCCACACTGGCTGGCAAAGGGAGTTGAGATGCTATTTGGGTTCTTCCGTACGCTTTTCCGTATTCTGTTTCGCATCCGCATCACCGGCGATGCCCGGGCGCTTCGCGGCGAACGCGTTCTCATCACACCAAACCATGTTTCCTTTATAGACGGCATTCTGCTGGCGCTGTTTTTGCCCGTGCGCCCGGTGTTTGCGGTGTATACCTCCATCAGCCAGCAGTGGTACATGCGCTGGCTCACGCCGTTGATTGATTTTGTCCCGCTCGACCCGACAAAACCGATGATGATTAAACATCTGGTACGCCTGGTTGAGCAGGGGCGCCCGGTGGTCATTTTCCCGGAAGGGCGTATCTCCGTGACCGGTTCGCTGATGAAAATCTACGACGGCGCTGGGTTTGTCGCGGCGAAGTCAAAAGCGACCGTGGTGCCGCTGCGTATTGAAGGCGCGGAGCTGACCCATTTCAGCCGTCTCAAGGGGCTGGTGAAGCAGCGTCTGTTCCCCAAAATCACACTGCATATCCTGCCGCCAACGTCGTTACCGATGCCCGACGCGCCGCGTGCCCGCGATCGCCGTAAAATCGCCGGGGAAATGCTGCATCAGATTATGATGGAAGCGCGTATGGCCGTGCGCCCGCGCGAAACGCTGTACGAATCCCTGCTTTCCGCGCAGTACCGCTATGGCGCGAAGAAAAACTGCATCGAAGACATCAACTTTACCCCGGATACCTATCGCAAACTGCTGACCAAGACCCTGTTTGTGGGCCGTATTCTGGAGAAGTACAGCAAAAAGGGCGAAAAGATTGGCCTGATGCTGCCTAACGCGGGCATCAGCGCGGCGGTGATTTTCGGCGCGGTTTCCCGGGGCCGGATCCCGGCGATGATGAACTACACGGCGGGCGTGAAGGGGCTGACCAGCGCCATTGCTGCCGCTCAGATTAATACCGTCTTTACCTCCCGTCAGTTTCTGGACAAAGGCAAACTCTGGCACCTTCCCGAGCAGCTCACCCAGGTGCGCTGGGTCTTCCTGGAGGATCTGAAAGCGGACGTGACCACCGGCGACAAGCTGTGGATATTTGCGCATCTGCTGGTGCCGCGTCTGGCGCAAGTCAAACAGCAGCCGGAAGATGACGCCATTATCCTCTTCACGTCAGGCTCAGAGGGCAACCCGAAAGGCGTCGTCCACAGCCACAAGAGCATTCTGGCGAACGTTGAGCAGATTAAAAGCATCGCCGACTTTACCGCGAACGACCGCTTTATGTCGGCGCTGCCGCTGTTCCACTCCTTTGGCCTGACGGTGGGGCTGTTCACGCCGCTCCTGACCGGCGCAGAAGTGTTCCTCTACCCGAGCCCGCTGCATTACCGCATTGTGCCGGAGTTGGTGTATGACCGTAACTGTACCGTTCTGTTCGGGACCTCAACCTTCCTGGGGAACTATGCGCGCTTCGCCAATCCGTATGATTTTTATCGCGTGCGGTATGTGGTGGCTGGCGCGGAAAAACTGCAGGAGAGCACGCGCCAGATCTGGCAGGACAAGTTTGGCCTGCGCATTCTCGAAGGCTATGGCGTTACCGAGTGTGCGCCCGTGGTCTCGATTAACGTGCCGATGGCGGCGAAACCGGGCACGGTTGGCCGAATTCTGCCGGGGATGGACGCGCGTCTGCTGGCGGTGCCGGGCATTGAGGACGGTGGCCGCCTGCAGCTGAAAGGGCCAAACGTGATGAACGGGTATCTGCGCGTGGAAAATCCGGGCGTGCTGGAAGCGCCGACGGCGGAAAACGTCAACGGCGAGATTGAAACCGGCTGGTACGACACCGGCGATATCGTCCGTTTCGATGAGCAGGGCTTTGTACAGATTCAGGGACGCGCGAAACGCTTCGCCAAAATCGCCGGTGAAATGGTCTCTCTGGAAATGGTGGAGCAACTGGCGACGGCCGTGTCCGCGGATAAGATGCATGCGACGGTGGTGAAGAGCGATGCCAGCAAAGGCGAGGCGCTGGTGCTGTTTACGACCGACGGTGAGCTGAAGCGCGACAGGTTACTGAGCTATGCGCGTGAACACGGTATTCCTGAACTGGCCGTGCCGCGCGATATTCGCTACCTGAAACAGCTCCCGGTGCTGGGCAGTGGAAAACCCGATTTCGTGACCCTGAAAGGCATGGTTGAAGAGGCGGAGCAGCAAAATGCGTGAGTCAGTACACACTAACACATCCCTCAGGTCGAAAGGCATGATGGCCGTCATTGCCGCGCAGTTTCTCTCTGCGTTCGGCGATAACGCGCTGCTGTTTGCCACGCTGGCGCTGCTGAAAGCCGAGTTTTACCCCGACTGGAGTCAGCCGATCCTGCAGATGGTGTTTGTGGGCGCTTACATAATTTTTGCTCCGTTTGTGGGGCAGGTGGCGGACAGCTTCCCGAAAGGCCGGGTGATGATGTTTGCCAACGGCCTCAAGCTGCTGGGTGCCGCCAGCATTTGCTTTGGCTTCAATCCGTTTATTGGCTACACGCTGGTGGGCATTGGGGCCGCCGCCTACTCTCCGGCGAAGTACGGCATTCTCGGCGAGCTGACCACCGGGGATAAGCTGGTGAAAGCCAATGGTCTGATGGAGTCATCCACTATTGCCGCTATCCTGATTGGCTCCGTTGCGGGCGGCGTGCTGGCCGACTGGCATGTGCTGGCGGCACTGGGCGTGTGTGCGGTGGTGTATGGCGGGGCGGTCGTGGCGAACCTGTTTATTCCGAAGCTGCCTGCGGCTCGCCCGGGTCAATCCTGGCGATTTAAACCGATGACCGGCAGTTTCTTTACCGCCTGCCGCGTGCTGTGGCGTAACGGTGAAACGCGTTTCTCCCTGATGGGGACCAGCATGTTCTGGGGCGCGGGCGTCACGCTGCGCTTCTTGCTGGTTCTGTGGGTGCCGGTGGCGCTGGGCATTACTGATAATGCGACGCCAACCTATCTTAATGCGATGGTGGCCATCGGCATTGTGGTTGGGGCGGGCGCGGCGGCGAAGCTGGTCACGCTGGAGACGGTCGCACGCTGCATGCCTGCAGGGATCCTGATTGGCGTCGTGGTGCTTATCTTCTCGCTGCAGCATGCGTTATTGCCCGCGTATGCCCTCCTCATCCTGATTGGTATTCTGGGGGGCTTCTTCGTGGTGCCGCTGAATGCGTTACTGCAGGAGCGGGGCAAGCAGACCGTCGGGGCAGGCAATGCCATTGCGGTACAAAACCTGGGTGAAAACCTGGCGATGCTGTTAATGCTGGGGCTTTACTCGCTGGCGGTAAAAGTGGGTGTGCCGGTGGTCGGGATTGGCGTCGCGTTTGGCGGGCTGTTTGCGATTGCGATTGCTGCATTATCGCTCTGGCAACGTCGCCGTTGATATCTGGCCGGGTGGCGGCTTCGCCTTACCCGGCCTGGGTTTGAGCACCTGTAGGCCCGGTAAGCGTAGCGCCACCGGGCAAAAGCGTCAGGCTATGGTGCAGGATAAGTATAAACCTGATGCACTGCTTCAATCTCCGCTAACACCTCTTCACTCAGGTTCAGGTGGAAACTCTCAATATTGGTTTTCAGCTGTTCCATCGTGGTTGCGCCCAGCAGGGTACTGGCAACAAACGGCTGACGACGCACGAAGGCCAGCGCCATCTGCGCAGGGTCAAGACCGTGACGCTTCGCGATATCCACATAAGCGGCAACGGCTTTCTGCGTCTGCTCGCCGCTGTAGCGGGTAAAGCGGCTAAAGAGGGTGTTACGCGCCCCGGCCGGTTTCGCGCCGTTCAGGTATTTCCCCGTCAGGGTGCCGAAGCCGAGACAGGAGTAAGCAAGCAGTTCCACTTCTTCATACTGCGTCACTTCGGCCAGACCCACTTCATAGCTGCGGTTAAGCAGGCTGTACGGGTTCTGAATAGTCACGATACGCGGCAGATCGTGCTTATCCGCCAGGTGCAGATAGCGCATGACCCCAAAGGCCGTTTCGTTAGACACGCCAATGTAGCGGATTTTTCCCGCACGCTGGCATTCGGTCAGCGCTTCCAGTGTTTCCAGCAGCGTCACCGCGGGGGCGCTCTCATTCCAGCTGTACCCGAGCTTGCCAAAGCAGTTGGTTGGCCGCTGCGGCCAGTGTACCTGGTACAGGTCGAGATAGTCGGTTTGCAGGCGCTTGAGGCTGGCGTCCAGCGCGGCGCGGATATTTTTGCGATCGAGGATCTGGTTCGGGCGGATCCCGGTATCGTTGTTGCGCGCGGGGCCGCTGACTTTGGAGGCAATCACCAGCTTTTCACGGTTGCCGCGTTTTGCCAGCCAGTTACCGACGTAGGTTTCGGTCAGTCCCTGCGTCTCAGGGCGTGGCGGAACAGGGTACATCTCTGCGACATCAATCAGGTTAATGCCCTGGCTGACGGCATAATCGAGTTGTGCATGGGCATCGGCTTCGCTGTTTTGTTCACCAAATGTCATCGTGCCCAACCCCAGTTGGCTAATTTCCAGAGCGCTGTGGGGGATACGGTGATAATGCATAGCCGGCTTCCTCAGTAGACATATAAACCGCGTCAGGGCGTACCCGACAAAGGAATATAAACATGGCAGAGGGGAAGCAAAAGGGGAAGAAAAAAATCAAAAAGGCCAGCAAGCGACTGACCTCTCTCTGATTATCGCTCGATAATTTGCGATACTTCGTCGCGATTGATCTGCATTTTATTGCCTTCCTGGTCGCGGTAGCTGACCAGACCGGTATCATCGTCGACTTCGGGTTTACCGTCGGTCAGGATCATTCGACCATCTTTTGTCGCCATGACGTAATCGCTACTACAGCCCGATACGGCAAACGCTAAACCGACTGCTGACACTAATACTGCCCATTTTTTCATCGTTATCGTCCTCATCTGGCTTGTATCAAATCATAATCTAGTATTAACCCGATATGGCGAGTTGAGGAAGCGGTAAAATCTTAAAAAGCAGTCGATTATGTTTGAGAGCTCTCAAAATAAGTAAAAAACTATGTTTTCAACAGGAAATGACGTGCGAGTAGTGCGCCGGTGAAATTCTTTTTGAGATAAAAACCGCGCGGCAACGTCAGTATCGGCTCACCCTGCGCGCCGATTGCCTCGGTAAGGGCTTTACTGTTGGCGGCTTTTGGGCGCAGCTGTAACACTTCTCCGTGTCGGGCGGTGATGCGCTCAACCTGCCCAAGAACAATCATGTCCATCAGCTCCTCCCAGTCCAGACGCAGCTGATGCTCCTCATTCTCGTCCGGGCTCCAGAGCAGCGGCGCGCCAACGCGACGGTCGGCCAGGGGAATCTGACGTTCACCCTCAACCGGTACCCATAATACGCGCTTCAGCTTGTGACGAACGTGGCTGGTTTCCCACGTTACGCCGGTATTGCCGGTTAATGGCGCAACGCAGACAAAGGTGGTCTCAAGCGGCTTGCCCTGGCGGTCAACAGGAATGGTTTTTAGCTCCACGCCAAGGGCTGCAAAATCTTGCTCAGGTTTGCTCCCTGCGCTGGCACCCAGCCACAGCTCCAGCAGCATGCCGATCCAGCCTTTATCCCGTTTCAGATCCTTCGGGATCGGCAGCCCGGCCATTGCTGCCAGCTCGCCAAGCGAAAAACCGGCCAGACGCTGTGCCTGCAGTAGCAACTGGCTCTCGCTGGACGGTGGTGAGCCCAAGGGTGTAAGCGGATGCATGACGGTAACCTTTTGATTAAAAAATAAACGAAGAAATTGTCCCCTGTGGATAGAGTTTAACTTTTTCTGTACCAATATGACATCTCTATGATTTATAGGTTTTTTTATTGGTCTGAAATCGTTTCGCCTGGGTGGAAAAAGCGGTTGTTCAAATCTGGTCACTGACAATGAACAGGATCTTACACCATGTTATCCACAGAAAAATGGGATAACTGGGCATAACCCTGACTACTGTTTCCATTTACAGCCTTGACGTGCGATGAAAATCGAATTTTCACACAAATTGTGACTAACTTATTGGCACAATCTGTGGATAAAACCGACGCTGTTCGATCTTTCATCAGCACGACGATCCCTGGTGTGACGATCGTCACGCTATTCAGTTTTTTGTTTACGTAAATGCATCTAACTCTATGAATATAATCATTTTAATGAATGCGAGCAAAAGAGGGTGTGCGGCGGTTGTTGAGGTTGTTCATCGGTAATCAGACACTTCTTCACAACTATATCCACAGAAAAGGTGAATAAAATTCCCTTCGCTGTCGCTCATCTGTTTATAACTCAGCACTTATTTGTGAGTTATTCAATTGTTATTAGGTTGCAGGCCTGTAAGAGAGTGGTTTACCGCCTCCCTGTAGTGTGAAACAATCATTCATATATAAGGTTTAGTTTGGGGTAGTCCGGTGATTGATGACGATGGCTACCGCCCGAACGTAGGAATAGTAATTTGTAATCGTCAGGGCCAGGTGATGTGGGCCCGTCGATATGGTCAACACTCCTGGCAGTTCCCGCAAGGCGGGATCAATCCAGGAGAGTCCCCAGAACAAGCGATGTACCGGGAGCTTTTTGAAGAGGTCGGTTTGAGCCGAAAAGATGTTCGCATCCTGGCTTCGACCCGCAACTGGTTGCGTTACAAGTTACCGAAACGTTTGGTGCGTTGGGACACAAAGCCGGTTTGTATCGGCCAGAAACAGAAGTGGTTTCTGTTGCAGTTGGTGGGCAACGATTCAGACATCAATATGCAAACCAGCAGTACGCCGGAGTTTGATGGCTGGCGCTGGGTGAGCTATTGGTATCCTGTTCGTCAGGTCGTGTCATTTAAGCGTGATGTTTACCGTAGGGTGATGAAAGAGTTTGCAAGTGTGGTGATGCAGCTTCAGGAGATCCCGCCTAAGCCGCAGAGCGCACCTGCCTGGCGACGTAAAAGAGGTTAAGCTACGCAAATCATGCTCACCCGCTTGCGAGAAATAGTCGAGAAGGTGGCCAGCGCGCCGCGTCTGAACGAGGCGTTGAATATTCTGGTCACCGACATCTGTCTTGCGATGGAGACCGAGGTCTGTTCGGTGTATCTGGCCGACCACGATCGGCGCTGCTATTACCTGATGGCGACCCGTGGTTTGAAAAAACCACGTGGACGCACCGTTACGCTCGCATTTGATGAAGGTATCGTGGGTCTGGTTGGGCGACTGGCTGAACCCATTAACCTTGCTGACGCGCAAAAACACCCCAGCTTTAAATACATCCCCTCCGTAAAAGAAGAGCGCTTCCGCGCTTTCCTTGGCGTGCCGATTATCCAGCGTCGCCAGTTGCTCGGCGTGCTGGTTGTCCAGCAGCGTGAGCTACGTCAGTACGACGAAAGCGAGGAGTCTTTCCTCGTCACGCTGGCCACGCAGATGGCGGCGATCCTCTCTCAGTCTCAGCTTGCCGCGCTCTTTGGTCAGTATCGCCATACGCGCATTCGTGCCCTTCCGGCATCGCCAGGTGTGGCGATCGCTGAAGGCTGGATGGACGCCACGCTGCCGTTAATGGAGCAGGTTTACGAAGCCTCAACGCTTGATGAAGCGCTTGAGCGCGAGCGTCTCACCGCCGCGCTGGAAGAGGCGGCGAATGAATTTCGTCGTTACAGCAAGCGTTTTGCCGCAGGCGCGCAAAAAGAGACGGCGGCCATCTTCGACCTCTATTCGCACCTGCTTTCCGATGCGCGTCTGCGTCGTGAGCTTTTTGCGGAAGTGGATAAAGGCTCGGTCGCAGAGTGGGCGGTTAAGAAGGTCATCGAAAAATTTGCCGACCAGTTTGCGGCGCTGACCGACGGTTACCTGAAAGAGCGGGCAGGGGATCTGCGCGCTCTGGGGCAGCGCCTGCTGTTCCATCTTGATGACACCATTCAGGGCCCGAATGCCTGGCCAAAACGGTTTGTTCTGGTCGCCGACGAACTTTCGGCAACGACGCTGGCTGAACTGCCGCAGGACAGGCTGGCCGGTGTGGTGGTGCGCGATGGTGCCGCCAACTCACACGCCGCTATTATGGTGCGCGCGCTGGGCATCCCTACCGTTATGGGGGCGGACATTCAGCCGTCGGTGCTGCACCGACGTACGCTGGTGGTCGACGGCTATCGCGGTGAGCTGCTGGTCGATCCTGAGCCGGTTCTGCTCCAGGAATACCAGCGTCTTATCAGCGAAGAGAATGAATTAAGCAAGCTGGCGGAAGATGACGTTAACCTGCCCGCCCAGCTTAAGAGCGGTGAGCGGATCAAAGTCATGCTCAACGCCGGTTTAAGCCCCGAGCACGAAGAGAAGCTGGGCAGCCGCATCGACGGGATTGGCCTGTACCGTACTGAAATCCCGTTCATGCTGCAGAGCGGTTTCCCCTCTGAAGAGGAGCAGGTGGCGCAGTATCAGGGCATGCTGCAGATGTTTAACGACAAACCAGTCACCCTGCGAACCCTGGACGTCGGGGCGGATAAACAGCTGCCCTATATGCCGATCAGCGAAGAAAACCCGTGCCTGGGCTGGCGTGGGATCCGCATTACGCTCGATCAGCCGGAGATCTTCCTGATCCAGGTGCGCGCGATGCTGCGCGCTAACGCGGCGACGGGCAATCTCAGCATCCTGCTGCCGATGGTCACCAGCATCGATGAGATCGACGAGTCCCGGCGACTGATCGAACGTGCTGGCCGTGAAGTGGAAGAGATGATCGGCTATGCGATCCCGAAACCGCGGATTGGGGTCATGCTTGAAGTGCCTTCGATGGTCTTTATGCTGCCGCAACTGGCAAACCGCGTTGATTTTATCTCGGTCGGCACCAACGACCTGACGCAATATATTCTGGCCGTCGACCGTAACAATACCCGCGTCGCCAGTATCTACGATAGCCTGCATCCGGCGATTATTCGCGCCTTAGCGATGATTGCCCGAGAAGCGGAGCAGTACGGCATTGATTTACGCCTGTGTGGTGAAATGGCCGGGGATTCCATGTGCGTTGCGATCCTGATTGGTCTGGGATACCGCCATCTGTCGATGAACGGTCGCGCTGTTGCTCGCGTGAAATACCTGTTGCGGCATATCGACATCGATGATGCCCGCGAGCTGGCAGAACGCAGCCTTGAGGCGCAGCTGGCAGCGGAGGTCCGTCATCAGGTCGCGGCGTTTATGGAACGACGCGGTATGGGCGGTCTGATCCGCGGCGGCCGCTAAAGCCTTTCTCCCTCTCCCACAGGGAGAGGGGCGAGGTGAGGGCACAAGCGCGCATAAAACCCTATACACATCTTTTACATCTCTGGCGCATCCTCCGCGCCCGCCTTATGCTATGATTCGCAACTTTGGAGCCTCTGCTTACGGCAGAATCGCATTTCTACCGCTGTCCACTTTCAGCGGAATAACAACATCTTGTGGTGACAGATGAACAGTGGTTATCTGCATTTTCCGGAATTTGATCCGGTCATTTTCTCAGTAGGACCTGTTTCGCTTCACTGGTACGGTCTGATGTACCTGGTGGGCTTCATTTTTGCCATGTGGCTCGCGGGTCGTCGCGCCAGCCGTCCTGGCAGCGGCTGGACTAAAAACGAAGTTGAAAACCTGCTGTATGCGGGCTTCCTCGGCGTGTTCCTCGGTGGCCGTATTGGGTACGTATTGTTCTATAACTTCCCGGTATTCCTGAACGATCCGCTCTATCTGTTCCGCGTCTGGGACGGCGGCATGTCCTTCCACGGCGGTCTGATTGGGGTGATCCTGGTGATGGTGATTTTTGCCAAACGCACCAAACGCAACTTCTTCCAGGTGTCCGATTTTATCGCGCCGCTGATCCCGTTTGGTCTCGGGGCGGGCCGTCTGGGCAACTTCATCAACGGTGAGCTGTGGGGCCGCGTCGACCCGAGCGTTTCCTTTACCATGCTGTTCCCGGGCTCGCGCGCGGAAGACATGGCGCTGCTGCCGTCGCATCCTGAGTGGCAGTCCATTTTCGATACCTACGGCGTGCTGCCGCGCCATATGTCTCAGCTGTACGAGCTGGCGCTGGAAGGCGTGGTGCTGTTTATCATCCTCAACCTGTTTATCCGCAAACCGCGCCCGATGGGGGCTGTCTCCGGCCTGTTCCTGATTGGCTACGGTGCATTCCGCATCATCGTCGAATTCTTCCGCCAGCCGGACGCACAGTTTACCGGCGAGTGGGTACAGTACATCAGCATGGGGCAGATCCTCTCCATTCCGATGATTGTCGCGGGTGCCATTATGATGATTTGGGCGTATCGTCGTCGTCCACAGCAACAGATTTCCTGAGGAACCATGAAACAGTATCTTGAACTGATGAAAAAAGTGCTCGATGAGGGCACGCCGAAAAACGACCGCACCGGTACCGGTACGCTCTCCATTTTTGGCCACCAGATGCGCTTCAATCTGCAGGAAGGCTTCCCGCTGGTGACGACAAAGCGCTGCCATCTGCGCTCGATCATTCATGAACTGCTCTGGTTCCTGCAAGGCGATACTAACGTTGCGTATCTGCACGAAAATAACGTCTCAATCTGGGACGAATGGGCAGATGAAAACGGCAATCTGGGCCCGGTTTACGGCAAGCAGTGGCGCGTATGGCCCACGCCTGATGGCCGCCATATTGACCAGATCACCACCGTGATGAACCAGCTGAAAAACGATCCGGACTCGCGCCGCATCATCGTTTCCGCCTGGAACGTCGGCGAGCTGGATAAAATGGCGCTGGCACCGTGCCACGCGTTCTTCCAGTTCTATGTGGCGGATGGAAAACTCTCCTGCCAGCTCTATCAGCGCTCCTGTGACGTGTTCCTCGGCTTGCCGTTTAATATTGCCAGCTATGCGCTGTTAGTTCACATGATGGCGCAGCAGTGCGACCTGGAA
Organism: Enterobacter sp. JBIWA003; assembly: GCF_019968825.1. Classification (NCBI taxonomy): domain Bacteria; kingdom Pseudomonadati; phylum Pseudomonadota; class Gammaproteobacteria; order Enterobacterales; family Enterobacteriaceae; genus Enterobacter; species Enterobacter sp. JBIWA003. The sequence continues at coordinate 4,042,997 of NZ_CP074170.1, read as the reverse complement.
GTGGGCGATTTCGTCTGGACCGGTGGGGATACCCATCTCTACAGCAACCATATGGAACAGACGCATCTCCAGCTGACCCGCGAACCGCGTGCGCTGCCGAAGCTGATTATCAAACGCAAACCGGCATCAATATTCGATTACCGCTTTGATGATTTCGAGATTGAGGGCTACGACCCGCACCCGGGCATCAAAGCGCCCGTCGCGATCTGATGCGATAAAGCCTGACACAACCGGTGCTGTTTAGCGCCGGTTTTTTTTCGCCTTTCTCCCGTTTCCCGAAGCGCTATCCAGAAAGCGTGCAACGCGCTGCAACTCTCCCACTTCTCCGGATGACGTCTCGTAAAACGAGGATCCGATGCTCGTCATGTCCACGGCGCTTCGCCACACTCCCGGTATGAAAAAAGAGAACGGTTTTACGCTTATCGAAACGCTGGTCGCCGTTTCGCTTGTCGTCATCCTTAGCGCCTCCGGTCTGTACGGCTGGGACAGCTGGCAACGGCAGCAGCGGCTGTGGCAAACCGCCAGCCAGGTGCGAGATTACCTGCTGTTTCTGCGCAACCATGCCAACCGCCACAACCGCGACCATCAAATTACCCGTCAGCGGATGGGGGACCGGGACTGTCTGGCGAGCTCTGCCGTGCAAGGCTGTGAAAAGGACAGTCCCTTTGTGCTGATTCCACTCTGGCCTGAGGTCACGATCGGTGAGGTCACGCCGTCCCTCGGGTTCTACGGATTACGGGATACGGCATGGGCGGGGCGGATAAGCGTTCAAAGCCGTGCTGGAGAATGGTTGATTATTGTCTCAAATGGAGGACGCATCAGGATGTGTCAGGTCTCTGAGGGAGGTTCATGTTGATGAGGCAGTGCGGTTTCTCACTGACAGAAGTGTTGATTGCCACGGCGATGAGCAGCCTTTTGCTGATAAGCGCATCGCGTTTTTTACCCGGGCTACAGCGGGCCGTACTACTGCAATCTGGCCAGCGAGAGCTGGAAGAAGAGGTCTGGCAACACCTGTTCGCCCTCGGCAAGCAGCTTCAGCGTGCGGGATACTGCGCGGGAAATTGCCAGGGACAGGCGCTGGCGATCGGCAGGCAGGGGAGCTGCATCATTGTGCGATGGGATGCCAACAGTAACGGTCGCTGGGATAGCAGCGCATCAGAAAATGACAGCACCGGTTTTCGTCTGGAATCGGGGGCACTGGAAACCCTGCGTGGCGCGACGTCGTGTGAAGGAAAAGGGTGGGAAAAGCTCACGGACCCGGACAGGCTTGCGATCGCGTATTTTGTCGTGAGGAAAGTGGAACATGCCGGTTTTGCGCCAGAGGTAAATATCGAACTGGCCGCGAGACGTAAAGGCGATAAAGGAGAACCCTGGCAGGCGTTGTATACGGTCACGGGGTATAACCTGTGAGCCGTCAACGCGGGATATCTTCGCTGGCGCTGGTTCTGCTTTTACTGGTGCTCGGTACCCTGATCCTGACGGGGCTAAACCAGCAGGTCACAACGTTCAGTGCGCTCGTTGGCGGTGAGAGCCGCTCGCTTCAGCAGCAGGCGACGGTACAGTCCGCGCTTGAGTGGGGACGTGTTCAGCGCTGGGCACCAGAGCTACAAATCCAGTGCAAAACGACATCGACATGGCGAGTGTGTTTGCGTCAACTGAGTGAGGCGCGTGTACTACTGATAGCCAGCGGCAACGACCTGCTGCTCTGGCGCGCAGGAGAGATCGTCGACGGGAACGTTCGCTTTTCGCCTCACGGCTGGAGCGATTTTTGTCCCCTTAAGGAGAGCGCGTTATGTCAGTTGCCGTGAGCAGAGAAAAAGGGTTTAGCATGGTTGAGGTCCTGCTGGCGATGATGCTGCTGGTGGTGGTCGTGACCGCACTGTCGGGGTATCACCGGGCGCTGGCGGCGCGGTTCACCGCATTTAACCAGTATCGCCAGCTCTGGCACCATGCCTGGAACCAGTCTCAGCTCTCAACAAATGTTCTTCCTGCAGGCTGGCAGGCCCGTCGGGGGCAGACAACGCTCGCAGGATGTGTCAGCATCACGGTTACACTTATTTCTCCTCTGGGGCGGCGCGGTGAGTTAACGCGTCTGCATTGCCCGGTTAGCCAGTAGTCGGGAGCGTCTATGTTAAGGGTCTACCACTCAAATCGTCTGGATGTGCTGGAAGCACTGATGGAGTTTATCGTTGAGCGCGAGCGGCTTGACGATCCTTTTGAGCCTGAAATGGTGCTGGTGCAGAGCACCGGTATGGCACAGTGGCTGCAAATGTCGCTTTCCCGCAAGTTTGGTATTGCCGCGAATATTGATTTTCCGCTGCCGGCGAGCTTCATCTGGGAGATGTTTGTCCGCGTGTTGCCGGATATCCCGGAGCAGAGCGCGTTCAACAAGCAGGCCATGAGCTGGAAGCTGATGGCGCTGCTGCCGGAAATGCTGCAGCACGATGAATTTGCCATGCTGCGTCACTACCTCAATGACGATACCGACAAGCGCAAGCTGTTCCAGCTGGCGTCGCGCACCGCCGATCTCTACGACCAATACCTTGTTTATCGCTCTGACTGGTTAATTCGTTGGGAAGCGGGCGAGTTGGTTGAAGGCCTGCCGGAGGCGCAAATATGGCAGGCCCCGCTGTGGAAAGCCCTGGTAGAGCATACGGAGAAACTGGGCCAGCCTAAGTGGCACCGTGCCAATCTCTACGATCGGTTTATCTCGATACTTGAAAATGCGTCGGAGCGCCCGGCCCGACTGCCGTCACGCGTATTTATCTGCGGAATATCCGCATTACCCCCTGTCTATCTGAAAGCGTTGAATGCGCTGGGTAAACATATTGATATCCATATTTTGTTTACCAACCCTTGCCGACAGTACTGGGGGGATATCCTCGACGAACGCTGGCTGGCACGGCTGGTGACCCGCCAACGAAAACGCCTTTTTGAAGAACGATCCATCCCGCTGTTTAAAGACGGCTCGACGGCCGGGCAGCTTTTCGATGAAGACGGTATTCAGAACCTGCCCAATCCGCTGCTTGCCTCATGGGGAAAGCTGGGGCGTGACTACATTCACATGCTTTCAGACATCACTTCCTCAGGTGAAGGTGACGTGGATGCCTTTGTTGAGATCGCCCCGGACAGCCTGCTGCATAATATCCAGTTAGATATTCTGGATCTGGAAAACCGTGCCGTCATGGGTGTGACGGCGAACGAGTTCGAACGCAGCGACAATAAGCGAAAACTGGATCCTGACGATCGCAGCATCACGATCCACGTTTGCCACAGCCCGCAGCGTGAGGTCGAAGTGCTTCACGACCAGCTGCTGGCGATGCTGCAGGAAGATCCCGACCTGACGCCACGCGATATCGTAGTGATGGTGGCGGATATCGACAGCTACAGTCCCTTTATTCAGGCCGTTTTTGGCAGCGCGACGGGCGAGCGATACCTGCCTTACGCGATATCTGACCGTCGTGCCCGCCAGTCGCATCCGGTATTGCAGGCGTTTATCACTCTCCTGTCACTGCCGGATAGCCGGTTTATCTCCGAAGATGTCCTGGCGTTGCTGGATGTTCCCGTGCTGGCTGCACGCTTCAACATCAATGAAGAGGGGCTGCGCTACCTTCGTCAGTGGGTTAACGAGTCTGGCGTACGATGGGGGATCGATGACGATAACGTTCAGGAATTCGAGCTTCCCCCTACAGGGCAGCACACCTGGCGATTTGGCCTGACGCGTATGCTGTTGGGCTATGCCATGGAAAGCAGCCAGGGCGAGTGGAATGAGGTGCTGCCTTACGATGAGTCCAGCGGGTTAATTGCTGAGCTGGTGGGGCATTTAGCATCGCTATTAATGCAGCTTAACCGCTGGCGATATGCGCTGTTGCAGCCGCGTCCACTTGAAGAATGGCTCCCGGTCTGCAGGGCGTTACTCAATGATTTCTTCCTGCCGGACAATGACACCGAAGCGGCCATGGCGCTCATTGAAACCCAGTGGCAGGCTATCATCGACGAAGGCGTGAATTCCTACTACCACGAGGCCATCCCGCTCTCGCTGTTGCGGGATGAGCTGACGCAGCGGCTTGACCAGGAGCGAATTAGCCAGCGTTTCCTGGCGGGTCCTGTCAATATCTGCACCCTGATGCCCATGCGTTCTATCCCGTTTAGGGTGGTCTGCCTGCTTGGCATGAACGACGGTGTGTATCCGCGCGCGCTGCCGCCGCTGGGGTTCGACTTGATGAGCGCAAACCCAAAACGGGGCGATCGTAGCCGCCGTGATGATGACCGCTACCTCTTCCTGGAAGCGCTCATTTCCGCGCAGAGTAAGCTCTATATCAGCTATATCGGTCGTTCCATTCAGGACAACAGCGAGCGTTTCCCCTCCGTACTGGTGCAGGAGCTGGTGGACTATATCGGCCAGAGCCACTACCTACCGGGAGATGAGGAGCGCAACTGTGATGAGAGCGAGCAGAGGGTGAAAGCCCATATCACCTGTTTCCACAGCCGCATGCCGTTTGACCCGGTGAACTATATTGCCAGCGAGCGCCAGAGCTACGCCCTTGAGTGGTTGCCGGCGGCGAAAAAGGAGGGGAATGCGCATACCGATTTCATTCAGGAACTTGACCCGCGCCCTATCGACACTCTGACCTTCGAGCAGCTTCAGCGGTTTTGGGCGCATCCGGTGCGCGCCTTTTTCCAGCAACGACTGCAGGTCAACTTCCGCTCTGAAGAGAGCGAAATTCCTGAGGCAGAGCCGTTTACGCTGGAAGGTCTGGAGCGCTATCAGTTAAATCTGCAGCTGCTGAATGCGCTGGTTGAAGAGGAGGATGCCGACAAACTTTACCGCCGCTACCGTGCTGCAGGGCAACTGCCTTACGGAGCGTTTGGGGAGATCGTCTGGGAGGCGCAGTGTCAGGAGATGACCGCCCTGGCAGAGCGCGTACGAGCGTGCCGACAGCCAGGGAAAAGTATTGAAATCGATCTCAACTGCAACGGGGTACAGCTCACGGGCTGGTTAACCCAGGTTCAGCCGGATGGGCTGCTGCGCTGGCGGCCCTCTATACTCAGCGTTTCCCAGGGTTTGCAACTCTGGCTCGAACATCTTGTCTACAGTGCGGGAGGGCATAAAGGTGAAAGCCGGATTTTCGTGCGCAAAGAGGGCGAGTGGCGCTTCCCGCCGATGGAAGCCGAGCAGGCGTTAGGGTATCTCTCTTTGTACATTGAGGGCTACCGCCAGGGAATGAACAAACCGCTCCTGTTACTGCCGGAAAGTGGCGGCGCCTGGATAAAAGCCTGTTATGACGCGCAGAATGATGCGATGTTAACGGATGAGGCTTCGCTGCAGAAAGCACGCAGCAAATTTATGCAGGCCTACGAAGGAAACATGATGGTGCGGGGCGAAGGGGATGATGTCTGGTATCAGCGTTTGTGGCGAACGCTCGAGCCAGAATACCTGGAGGCTATCACGGAAGAGGCGCAGCGCTACCTGCTGCCGTTGTTTAAATTTAATCAGTCCTGAGCGCTGTATAAAAATTGCGCAGATAAGGGTGTTCATTTATGATGCATTTCTTATCACGGACTGATGTACCCAAAGAAAGAGATGTTGGCGTGTCCAGCAAGCAGTTTGTTAATGATGTAGCCGTGATAAAGAGGTCGTAATGCCAGGCAGCACCTTGTTTAAAGCGTTTGTTTTGTTTATTGCCCTTTGGGCGCCCGTCACTCACGCAGACTCCGGTTGGCAACCCGTTCAGGAAACTATCCGTAAGAGCGAAAAGGATACCCGTCAATATCAGGCTATTCGCCTTGATAACGGGATGACCGTGCTGCTGGTTTCCGACCCGCAGGCGGTGAAATCCCTGTCGGCATTAGTGGTGCCGGTTGGGTCGCTGGAAGATCCTGACGCTCATCCTGGTCTTGCGCACTATCTGGAACATATGACGCTGATGGGGTCAAAAAAATACCCGCAGCCAGATAGCCTGTCCGAATTTCTGAAGATGCATGGCGGCAGCCACAATGCCAGTACGGCGCCGTACCGCACGGCCTTTTATCTCGAAGTTGAAAATGATGCGCTGGAAGGGGCGGTCGATCGCCTCGCTGATTCCATCGCCGCGCCGTTGCTGGATAAAAAATACGCCGAGCGTGAACGCAATGCGGTGAATGCCGAGCTCACCATGGCCCGCACACGAGACGGTATGCGCATGGCGCAGGTCAGCGCCGAAACCATCAACCCTGCGCACCCGGGTTCGCGCTTCTCCGGTGGTAACCTGGAAACCTTGAGCGACAAACCGAACAGCCCGGTGCTGGATGCCCTGCACGCGTTTCGCGATAAATACTACTCCGCCAATCTGATGAAAGCGGTCATCTACAGCAATAAACCGTTGCCAGAGCTGGCAGGCATGGCGGCCAAAACCTTTGGCCGGGTGCCGAATAAAAATATCGACCTGCCGCAAATCACCGTTCCGGTGGTCACTGACGCGCAAAAAGGCATCGTGATCCACTACGTTCCTGCTATGCCGCGTAAAGTGCTGCGCGTGGAATTCCGCATTGATAACAATACGGCGCAGTTTCGCAGTAAAACCGATGAGCTGGTCACCTACCTGATTGGTAACCGTAGCCCGGGTACGCTGTCTGACTGGCTGCAAAAGCAGGGGCTGGCGGAAGGCATTCGCGCCGACTCCGATCCGGTTGTGAACGGCAATAGCGGCGTGCTGGCGATCTCCGCGACCCTGACTGACAAGGGACAGGCCAACCGCGATGAAGTCGTGGCGGCTATCTTTAGCTACCTCGCTTTACTGCGCGAAAAAGGCGTCGATAAGCGCTATTTTGATGAACTCGCGCACGTGCTGGATCTTGATTTCCGCTACCCGTCCATCACCCGCGACATGGACTATGTGGAGTGGCTGGCGGATACCATGATCCGCGTGCCGGTGGAACATACTCTCGACGCGGTGAATATTGCCGACCGGTACGATGCCGGGGCGGTAAAAGCCCGCCTGGCGATGATGACGCCGGAGAATGCCCGCATCTGGTACATCAGTCCGAACGAACCGCATAACAAGACGGCGTATTTTGTCGATGCCCCTTATCAGGTGGATAAAATCAGCGCTCAGACCTTCGCCGACTGGCAGAAAAAGGCCGGGGAGATTGCGTTGAAGTTGCCGGAGCTGAACCCCTATATTCCGGATGACTTCTCGCTGATCAAAACAACGAAAGATTACCCGCACCCGGAACTCATCATTGATGAGCCAACGCTGCGCGTCGTGTATACCCCAAGCCGCTATTTCGCCAGTGAGCCTAAAGCCGATGTCAGCGTGGTGCTGCGTAACCCGAAAGCCATGAACAGCGCCAAAAATCAGGTGATGTTCGCGCTCAATGACTATCTCGCCGGTATCGCGCTCGATCAGCTTAGCAACCAGGCCGCCGTGGGCGGGATCAGCTTCTCCACCAACGCCAATAACGGTTTGATGCTTAATGCAAACGGCTATACCCAGCGCTTGCCTCAGCTGTTCCAGGCCCTGCTGGAGGGCTACTTCAGCTACACGCCGACGGAAGAGCAGCTTGAGCAGGCTAAATCCTGGTATGCCCAGATGATGGACTCTGCCGAGAAGGGCAAGGCTTACGATCTGGCGCTTATGCCGGCGCAAATGCTGTCACAGGTTCCTTATTTCCAGCGTGAGGATCGCCGCGCGCTGCTGCCTTCCATCTCCTTAAAAGACGTGCTCGCGTACCGCGATGCGCTGAAAAGCAACACGCGTCCGGAGTTCCTGATCGTCGGCAACATGAGTGAGGAGCAGGCCAAAACCCTGGCGGAGAATGTTCGCACTCAGCTCGGCTCTAAAGGCGACGAGTGGTGCCGCAACCAGGACGTGCTGGTTGAGAAAAAACAGAATGTGATTTTTGAAAAGGCGGGCAACAGCACGGATTCCGCGCTGGCCGCGGTCTTTGTGCCAACGGGCTACGATGAATTCGCCAGTTCAGCGCAGAGCGCCGTGCTGGGACAGATTATTCAGCCTTGGTTCTATAACCAGTTACGCACAGAGGAGCAGCTTGGCTACGCGGTGTTTGCCTTCTCCATGAACGTCGGTCGTCAGTGGGGGCTGGGTTTCCTGCTGCAAAGCAGCGATAAACAACCGGCGTATCTCTGGCAGCGTTACCAGGCCTTCTTCCCGCAGGTGGAAGCAAAACTGCGCGCCATGAAGCCGGAAGAGTTTGCCCAGATCCAGCAGGCCGTCATCGCGCAGGTGATGCAGCCGCCGCAGACGCTGGGTGAAGAAGCCTCGCAGCTGAGCAAAGATTTCGATCGCGGTAATCTGAAATTTGATTCGCGTGATAAAGTAGTGGCCGAGATAAAACAGCTGACGCCGCAGAAGGTTGCCGACTTCTTCCATCAGGCGGTCATTAAGCCGCAGGGTATTACCATCCTGTCTCAGGTTTCCGGTAGCCAGAACGGGAAAACGGAGTACGTAAACCCGAAAGGCTGGAAAGTCTGGAAGAGCGTCAGCGCGCTGCAGCAATCTATGCCCTGGAGTAAGAAAGAATGACCGATACCGCTGAGTCCCTTGATCCCTTACGTTTACCTCTGCTGGGTGAACGATTGATTGAAGCCTCAGCGGGAACGGGAAAAACCTTCACCATCGCCGCCCTCTATCTGCGCCTGCTGTTAGGGCTTGGCGGCAACGCTGCTTTTCCACGTCCTTTGAGCGTGGAAGAGCTGCTGGTGGTCACCTTCACCGAGGCCGCTACCGCGGAGCTGCGGGGCCGTATTCGTACCAATATCCACGAGCTGCGCATCGCCTGTCTGCGTCAGAGCACGGATAACCCCCTCTACGCCAGCCTTCTGGAAGAGATTGCCGATATGCAGCAGGCCGCCCAGTGGCTGCTGCTTGCTGAACGGCAGATGGATGAAGCGTCCGTCTTTACCATTCACGGTTTTTGCCAGCGCATGCTGAGCCTGAATGCGTTCGAGTCCGGAATGCTGTTCGAACAGCAGCTTATTGAAGATGAATCCGTGCTTCGCTATCAGGCCTGCGCGGATTTCTGGCGTCGCCACTGCTACCCCTTACAGCGTGATATCGCCGAAGCGGTACATGCGCTCTGGAAAGGCCCGGAAGCGCTGCTGCGCGCGATCGATCGTTATCTGCAGGGGGAAGCGCCGGTCATCAAATCCCCGCCGCCGGCAGATGAAACCCTGGCCTCACGGCATGAAAAAATCATCGCGAAAATTGCGGATATCAAGCAAAAATGGATGGAGTCAGTCGGCGAGATTGACGCCATTATCGAAAATTCCGGGATTGACCGTCGCAAGTTCAACCGCGGCAATCAGGGAAAATGGATCGATAAGATCAGCGCCTGGGCGCAGGAAGAGACGCGGGGCTATCAGCTCCCGGATGCGCTGGAGAAATTCTCCCAACGTTTCCTGGCTGAGCGGACCAAAGCCGATGGCATTGTGCCTGAGCATCCGCTGTTTGTGGCGATTGAAACCCTGCTGGCGGAGCCCCTTACGCTCAACGATCTGATGATCACCCGCGCCATGACCGAAATTCGTGAAGCCGTGGCGCGCGAGAAACGCCGCCGGGGTGAACTGGGTTTCGACGATATGCTGAGCCGCCTGGATGCGGCGCTGTGCAGTGAGAATGGCGAAGCGCTTGCCGCCGCGATTCGCACCCGCTTCCCGGTCGCGATGATTGATGAATTTCAGGACACCGACCCTCAGCAGTACCGCATTTTCCGCCGTATCTGGCGCCAGCAGCCCGACACCGCGCTGCTGTTAATCGGCGATCCGAAACAGGCCATCTACGCCTTCCGCGGCGCGGATATTTTCACCTATATGAAAGCCCGCAGCGAGGTTGACGCGCACTACACGCTCGATACTAACTGGCGCTCCTCTCCCGGCATGGTGGAAAGCGTCAACGCGCTGTTTAGCCGTATGGATACGGCGTTTATGTTCCGGGAGATCCCGTTTCAGCCGGTAAAATTTGCCCCGAAAAATGCCTCGCTGCGCTTCGAGTTTAACGGCGTGACGCAGCCTGCCATGAACTTCTGGCTGCTGGATGGGGAAGGCTGCGGCGTTGCCGACTATCAAAATGCCATGGCCCAGCACTGTGCCGCGCAAATCCGTGACTGGCTCAGTGCCGGGGCGCGGGGTGAGGCGCTGCTGTGGAAGGGGGATAACCCCGCCCCGGTAAAGGCATCGGATATTACGGTTCTGGTGCGCAGCCGTCAGGAGGCCTCATTCATCCGCGACGCCCTGACGTTACTGAATATCCCCTCCGTCTACCTCTCGAACCGTGACAGCGTCTTTGAAACGCTTGAGGCGCAGGAGATGTTATGGCTGCTCCAGGCCGTACTGGCCCCGGAGCGGGAAAGTACATTGCGCAGCGCATTAGCCAGTGCGATGCTCGGACTGAACGCGCGCGATATTGATACCCTCAACAATGACGAAGCCGCGTGGGATGCCGTGGTAGAGGAGTTTGTGCGGTATCGCGAAAAATGGCAGAAGCGCGGCGTGATGGCGATGGTGCGCGAGTTCATGGCTCAGCGCCACATTGCGGAGAATATGCTGGCTACCGCAGGTGGCGAGCGGCGTTTGACCGATATTTTACACATCAGCGAACTCTTGCAGGAAGCGGGTACGCAGCTGGAGAGCGAGCACGCCCTGGTGCGCTGGCTGGCGCAGCAGATTGCCGATCCGAACAGCAATTCCTCCAGCCAGCAGATGCGCCTCGAGAGTGATAAACATCTGGTGCAGATCGTCACCATTCACAAGTCGAAAGGTCTGGAATATCCGCTGGTCTGGCTGCCGTTTATCGCCAATTACCGCGTGCAGGATCAGGCTTTTTACCACGATCGCGAGTCTTTTGAGGCGGTGCTCGATCTCAGCAACGCGGAGTCCAGCGTTGAGCTGGCAGAGGCCGAACGTCTGGCGGAAGATTTACGCCTGCTCTACGTGGCGCTAACCCGCTCGGTCTGGCACTGCAGCCTGGGTGTTGCGCCGCTGTTCCGGCGTCGGGGCGAAAAGAGCGGGGAGAGCGATTTTCATCTGAGCGCGCTGGGGCGGCTTATTCAGCAGGGTGAACCCAAAGACGCGGCGGGCCTGCGCCAGTGCATCGAATCCCTATGCTCTGAGCATGTTGCCCTGCATATTCCTTCGCTGCCCGACAACAGCCGCTGGCACATGCCGGAGCCGCACGAGTCAGATCTCCATGCCCGTCGGGTGGTACGCACGATTGCGGACGACTGGCGCGTGACCAGCTACTCCGGCTTACAGCAGCACGGGCAGAGTATTGCGCAGGATCTGATGCCAAAACTGGACGTGGATGCCGCAGGCGCCGGTAGCGTACCCGTTGAGCCGGTGCTGACGCCGCACCAGTTCCCGCGCGGCGCCTCGCCGGGCACGTTTTTGCACAGCCTGTTTGAAGAACTGGATTTTACCCAGCCGGTTTCCGAAGAGTGGGTGCTAAAGATGTTACAGAGCGGTGGTTACGACGCGCAATGGCAGCCGGTTCTCACCGACTGGATCCGCGCGGTTCTGCATGCTCCGCTCACCGCGCAGGGGATCTCGCTTAGCCAGTTGACCGCCAAAGATAAGCAGGTGGAGATGGAGTTTTACCTCCCCATCGCCAGCCCGCTCAGGGCCGAGGCGCTTGATGCGTTGATCCGCGAGTACGATCCGTTATCCGCCGGATGCCCGCCGCTGAACTTCCGCCAGGTGCAGGGGATGCTAAAAGGCTTTATCGACCTTGTTTTCCGCCACGAAGGGCGCTACTACCTGCTGGATTACAAATCGAACTGGCTGGGCGAAAACAGCGAAGCCTATACCCAACAGGCGATGGCGTCGGCTATGCAAATGCATCGCTACGATCTGCAGTACCAGCTTTATACCCTGGCGCTGCACCGTTACCTGCGCCATCGTATTGCCGATTACCGTTACGACGCGCATTTTGGCGGCGTGATTTACCTGTTCTTGCGCGGCGTGGATGCCAACGACCCACGTTCCGGCGTCTTTAGCACGCGTCCGGCTGTGGAACTGATTGAAAAAATGGATAACCTGTTTGCTGCAGGCACGGAGGAGGTGGCATGACGATGCAGGCGCTACTGCTGGACGCCGTTGAACAACGATTACTGCGCCACCTGGACGTGCAGTTTGCCATGATGGTGGCAGGCGAGGAGCCTGCCGTCATGCTTGCCGCCGCCATTCTGAGCAAAGACGCTGGGGAGGGGCACGTATGTCTGCCGCTGTCGCGTCTGGCGGTGGATGAGAAAATGCCTCCGGCTTTACAGGCGTGTTTCGCGCTGCTGGGTGACGCCGTGGACTGGCAGGCGATACTACTCCGTTCGCCTGCCGTGAGCGGAGCCGATACCGGGACGCCAATGATTCTGGTCGGCGAGCGTTTGTATCTTAACCGGCTGTGGCGTAACGAACTGACGGTGGCGCGCTTTTTCAGCGAGACCAACGCCCCGCTTCCCTGCGATGAAACGCGCCTCCGGCAAACGCTGGATACGCTGTTTTCCTCTGACGAGGCGACAGACTGGCAGAAAGTGGCGGCAGCCGTGGCCTTAACGCGACGGATCTCGGTGATTTCAGGCGGTCCGGGCACCGGGAAAACGACCACCGTGGCAAAACTGCTTGCCGCGCTGATTCAGCTCTCGGGTGAGCAAAAGTGCCGTATTCGCCTGGCGGCCCCCACCGGTAAAGCGGCGGCGCGTCTGACGGAGTCGCTGGGCGGCGCGTTGCAAAAGCTGCCGCTTACCCGGGAGCAGCTTGCGCTTTTCCCCAACGAAGCCAGCACGCTGCACCGTTTGCTTGGCGCTCAGCCAGGTAGCCAGCGTCTGCGCTACCATGCCGGTAATCCGCTGCATCTTGACGTGCTGGTGGTGGATGAAGCGTCGATGATTGACCTGACGATGATGTCGCGTTTGATTGATGCGCTACCGCCGCACGCGCGCGTCATTTTTCTCGGCGATCGTGACCAGCTTGCCTCCGTGGAGGCGGGGGCCGTACTGGGCGATATCTGCACCTATGCCAGCCTGGGGTATACCGCTGAACGCGCCCAGGAGCTCGCCCGTCTCACCGGATGTACGCTCACCTCTGAAAGCCACTCGCTTGCGGGCGCGCTGCGCGACAGCCTGTGTCTGCTGCAGAAAAGCTACCGTTTCGGCAGCGATTCCGGCATCGGCCAGCTTGCGGCGGCCGTAAACCGGGGAGACAGGCACGCCACCTCCGCGGTGTTTGCCGGAACCTTTACGGATATTGAGAAAAAATCGCTGGAAAGCGGAGAGGCGTATCAGGCGATGCTGGATGATGCCCTGCAAGGGTATCAGCACTTTCTGACGGGGGTACAACAGCAGCGTCCGCCGGAGCAGGTCATTGCCGCGTTTGGTGAATATCAGCTGCTCTGTGCGCTGAGGGAAGGTCCCTTTGGCGTCCGGGGCCTGAACGACAGGCTTGAACAGCTGCTGGCGCAAAAACGCAAAATTAACCGTACCCCGCACTCGCGCTGGTATGAAGGGCGGCCGGTGATGATTTCCCGCAACGACAGCGCGCTGGGGCTCTTTAACGGGGACATCGGGATTGCGCTCGACTGCGGCCAGGGGCTGCGCGTCTGGTTCCAGATGCCGGACGGGAGCGTGAAGTCTTTCCAGCCCAGCCGTTTGCCCGAGCATGAAACCGCCTGGGCGATGACGGTGCATAAATCCCAGGGGTCCGAGTTTAACCACGCGGCGCTGATCCTGCCCACGCAGCTTTCCCCCGTCATTACCCGCGAGCTGATCTATACCGCCATTACGCGCGCGCGTCAGCGCCTGTCGCTGTATACCGATGAACGCGTGCTGGTGCAGGCGATAGCCACCCGCACGGAACGCCGAAGCGGGCTGGGCGCGATATTTGAGTCCCTCTGAACGAACGCCCTCGCCGGACGGTGAGGGCGTCGTATCATCCCAGGTCTGCCATCAGCACTTTTGAACGGCGCTGATAGTTGTACATCTCTTTCTTCGTTTCTGGCAGGGAATCAATATCCACCGGCGTGAACCCGCGCTCCTGGAACCAGTGAATGCTGCGCGTCGTCAGGACGAACAGCTTGCTCAGCCCCATCTGGCGCGCCTGTGCCGCCACGCGTTCAAGCAGCATTTCACCGCGTGAAGAGCTACGGTAATCAGGATGCACCGCCACGCAGGCCATTTCACCGATCTTCTCTTCCGGGAACGGATAGAGCGCGGCGCAGGCGATGGTCAGGTTATCGCGCTGAATAATGGTGAATTTGTCGATCTCCATCTCCAGCTGCTCGCGTGAACGACGCACCAGAATACCCTGCTGTTCCAGCGGGCGGATCAGTTCCAGAATACCGCCGATATCGTTGATGGTGGCGCGGCGTATCTGCTCCGCGCTCTCCATGACAATCTGCGTACCAATACCGTCGCGGGAGAACAACTCCTGCAGCAGGGCGCCATCTTCCTGATAGCTGATCAGGTGGCTACGGCGCACGCCGCTGCGGCAGGCCTTCACGGCGCCACGCAGGAAGCGGACGGTGCCGGAGTAGTAATCGCCTTCGGCTTCCAGCTCCTCCACGCGGGCCTGGGCTTCATTCGGGAAGAGTTCCGGCACGATCGTTCCTTCATCGTTCACGACCCCCTGGGAGGAGCAGAACCCAATCATTTTTTCCGCCTTCAGCTTGATCGCCAGCTGCGTGGCGATCTCTTCTGAGGTGAGGTTAAAGCTTTCGCCGGTCACCGAAACGGCGACCGGGCCCATCAGGACGATGGCTCCGCTGTCCAGCTGGCGGTGTATGGCTTCTTCATCAATACGACGAATGCGGCCGCTGTGGCAGTAATCCACGCCATCGTCCACGCCGAGCGGCTGGGCAATGATGAAGTTGCCGCTCACGACGTTGATATGCGCGCCCTGCAGCGGCGTGTTGTTCAGGCTCATGGACAGGCGAGCGGTAATATCCAGCTGCAGCAGACCCGCCGCCTGCTTCACCAGCTCAAGGGTTTTGGCATCGGTGACGCGGGTATGCTTGTGGTAAATCGGCTCGTGGTGGTGAGCGGCCAGGTTGGCGTCGATCTGCGGGCGCGCGCCATAGACCACCACCAGGCGGATCCCCAGGCTGTGCAGCAGGCCAATGTCATTGACGATGCTGGAAAAATTTTCATGCTCAATGGCTTCGCCGCCAAGCATGATGACAAACGTTTTTCCCCGATGGGCGTTGATATAGGGAACAGAATGGCGGAATCCCTGGACCAGTTCGGTTCTACGTTCCTTCACCATGGCACAACCCTTAATGAATGTTTATTCGTAATTTCTGTATTTTTATTCGATTGTGGCCGCGTGTGCAAGCGCAAATTTTCCGCGACCCACAGAAAATGATAAGTAATCCGTGCGTTAGCGTATGATTGTTTACCCTTTTATAGATGACAGTTTATGCGTCATTCGTTAAAGTTTTCGGTCAATCTGGACATTTTGTATATCAGTCAGTGTTCTTGCTCGGGAGAAGCATGTCGGGATCCAATTCAGCAATAAGCCGCCGCCGTTTGTTAAAAGGGGCCGGGGCAATGTGGTTGCTTAGCGTCAGTCAGGTCGGTCTTGCCGCCACCAGTCAGGTCGTGGCGGTGCGCGTCTGGCCATCGTCGACCTATACGCGCGTGACGGTCGAATCCAATCGCGTGCTGAAATATAAGCAATTTGCCCTCAGCAACCCGGAACGTGTGGTGGTGGATCTCGAAGGCGTTAACCTCAACTCCGTGCTGAAAGGGATGGCGGCGCAGATCCGCGGCGACGATCCGTTTATTAAATCGGCGCGCGTCGGGCAGTTCGATCCGCAAACCGTGCGCATGGTGTTTGAATTGAAGCAGAACGTGAAGCCGCAGCTGTTTGCCCTGGCGCCTGTCGCGACGTTCAAAGAGCGCCTCGTCATGGATCTCTACCCGGCCAATGCGACGGATATTCAGGATCCGCTTCTCGCTCTGCTGGAGGACTACAACAAGGGCGATCTGCAGCGTCAGGTTCCGCCGGCGCAAAGCGGTCCGCAGCCGGGGAAAGCAGGGCGCGATCGTCCGATTGTGATCATGCTCGATCCAGGCCACGGCGGCGAAGACTCCGGTGCGGTGGGGAAATACCGCACGCGTGAAAAAGACGTGGTTCTGCAAATTGCCCGTCGTCTGAAGGCGCTGATTGATAAAGAAGGCAACATGCGCGCCTATATGACGCGTAATGAAGACGTCTTTATTCCGCTGAAGGTCAGGGTGGCGAAAGCGCAGAAGCAGCGTGCAGATTTGTTCGTCTCGATCCATGCGGATGCGTTTACCAGCCGTCAGCCAAGCGGCTCGTCGGTGTTTGCGCTCTCAACCAAAGGCGCAACCAGTACCGCCGCGCGATACCTGGCGGACACTCAGAACGCCTCGGACCTGATCGGTGGCGTGAGCAAAAGCGGCGATCGCTACGTCGACCACACCATGTTCGATATGGTGCAGTCGCTGACCATTAACGACAGCCTGAAGTTTGGTAAAGCGGTGCTGGGCAAGCTGGGCAACATCAATAAGCTGCATAAGAACAGCGTTGAACAGGCCGGATTTGCGGTACTCAAGGCGCCGGATATCCCGTCCATCCTCGTTGAAACCGCGTTTATCAGTAACGTGGAAGAGGAGCGTAAGCTCAAGACGGCAAAATTCCAGCAGGAAGTGGCGGAGTCGATTCTGGCAGGGATTCGTGCGTATTTCTCTGACGGGGCGACGCTGGCTCGGCGCGGGTAGATCTTTTGGCCGGGTTTACGCCCGGCAAATTCACAAACGACAGATACAAAAAAACACCCTTAAGGGTGTTTATTGTTTTAGAAGTGTTGGTTGCGGGGGCCGGATTTGAACCGACGACCTTCGGGTTATGAGCCCGACGAGCTACCAGGCTGCTCCACCCCGCGTCCGTCTTTCTACTCTTGTAGAAGCTTACTTCTTCAAATTTGATTGGTTGCGGGGGCCGGATTTGAACCGACGACCTTCGGGTTATGAGCCCGACGAGCTACCAGGCTGCTCCACCCCGCGTCCGTCTTTCTACTGTCGTAGAAGATACTTCATCAAATTTTAATTGGTTGCGGGGGCCGGATTTGAACCGACGACCTTCGGGTTATGAGCCCGACGAGCTACCAGGCTGCTCCACCCCGCGTCCGTGGATGCGCACTATACTCGGATAGGTTTGTGATGCAACCCCTTTTTCACATTTATCATGATTTTGTATGCAAATTGAACGACATGGCGCTGTTTGGACTATTTTTGCGCAAAATTTGCCAAAGGGCATGCGATCGCATTTCATTAGCCCTGGCGGTTTGTTATCTTCATCACGCGGAAATGGGCAACTTAAAGACGAGACAGAATGAAAGGACGTTGGGCGAAGTATCTGATGGCGGGCGCAATGGTAGCGATTCTTGCGGCCTGTTCTTCCAAACCGACCGATCGCGGTCAACAGTATAAAGACGGGAAGTTATCCCAGCCTTTCTCTTTAGTTAATCAGCCTGATGCTGTCGGCGCACCGATTAATGCCGGTGATTTCTCCGAGCAGGTCTACCAGATCCGCAACGCGTCACCGCGTTTATATAGCGCACAGAATAACGTTTATAGCGCGGTACAGGACTGGCTGCGGGCGGGCGGCGATACGCGCAACATGCGCCAGTTTGGTATCGACGCCTGGCAGATGGAAGGGGCCGATAACTACGGCAACGTTCAGTTTACCGGCTACTACACCCCGGTTATCCAGGCGCGACACACGCGTCAGGGCGAATTCCAGTACCCTATCTACCGTATGCCGCCAAAACGCGGTCGTCTGCCGTCGCGCGCCGAAATCTACGCCGGTGCGCTGAGTGAAAATTACGTTCTGGCCTACAGCAACTCCCTGATGGATAACTTCATCATGGACGTTCAGGGCAGCGGCTACATTGATTTTGGCGACGGTTCACCGCTTAACTTCTTCAGCTATTCCGGTAAAAACGGCCACGCCTATCGCAGTATTGGCAAGGTGCTGATCGACCGCGGCGAAGTGAAGAAAGAAGACATGTCGATGCAGGCGATCCGCGAGTGGGGTGAAAAGCACAGCGAGGCCGAGGTGCGTGAGCTGCTGGAGCAGAACCCGTCGTTTGTCTTCTTTAAACCGCAAAACTTCGCGCCGGTGAAAGGGGCGAGCGCGGTACCGCTGATTGGCCGTGCGTCGGTAGCATCGGATCGTTCGATTATTCCTGCGGGCACCACGCTGCTGGCAGAGGTCCCGCTGCTGGACAACAATGGCAAGTTCAACGGCCAGTATGAGCTGCGTCTGATGGTGGCGCTGGACGTCGGCGGCGCGATCAAAGGTCAGCACTTCGATATCTATCAGGGCATTGGCCCGGATGCAGGCCACCGTGCAGGCTGGTATAACCACTACGGACGCGTGTGGGTACTGAAGGCCGCACCGGGTGCCGGAAACGTATTCAGCGGCTGATTGTGGTATTCTGAGCGCAATACGGATTACTGTTCAGGGTGAGGAGAACCTCACCCTTTTTACATCTGAGGTGTTATGTCTGTGGTAATCAGCGATGCCTGGCGCCAGCGTTTTGGCGGCACGGCACGTCTCTATGGTGAAAAAGCCCTGCAGCTGTTTGCGGATGCGCATGTCTGCGTCGTGGGCATTGGTGGTGTGGGGTCGTGGGCCGCAGAAGCGCTGGCGAGAACCGGTATTGGCGCAATCACGCTGATTGATATGGATGACGTGTGCGTCACCAACACCAACCGTCAAATCCACGCCCTGCGTGATAACGTCGGCCTGGCAAAATCTGAGGTCATGGCGGAGCGCATCCGTTTGATCAACCCGGAGTGCCGCGTGACGGTGATCGACGACTTTGTGACGGCAGATAACGTCGCGGAGTACATGAGCAAAGGCTACAGCTATGTGATTGACGCCATCGACAGCGTGCGTCCAAAAGCCGCGCTGATCGCCTACTGTCGTCGTTACAAGGTCCCACTGGTGACGACCGGCGGCGCGGGCGGGCAAATCGATCCGACGCAGATCCAGGTGGCCGATCTGGCGAAAACCATTCAGGATCCTCTTGCCGCCAAGTTGCGTGAACGCCTGAAAAGCGACTTTAATGTTGTGAAAAACAGCAAAGGCAAGCTGGGCGTTGACTGCGTGTTCTCGACCGAAGCGCTGGTCTACCCGCAGGCGGATGGCTCCGTGTGTGCGATGAAAAGCACGGCGGAAGGGCCAAAAAGAATGGATTGTGCCTCAGGCTTTGGCGCGGCCACCATGGTGACCGCTTCCTTCGGCTTTGTGGCGGTGTCTCACGCCCTGAAGAAGATGATGGCGAAGGCGGAACGTCAGGCTTGAGCCTGACGGGCGGCGTCCAGTACCGCGTCGCTGAGCGCGATCAACCCCTGACCGCGCGAGGCACTGAGCTGCGCGCGCAGCCCCAGCTCATCAAATAACGCCAGCGGCGAGTGCGCCAGCAGTTCCGCCGCGCTTTTCCCTTCCACTGCCGTCAACAATACGGCCAGCAGGCCCCGAACGATGCGGCCTTCGCTGTCGCCGAAGAAGTGCAGCTTCTCGCCGGACACGCTTACGCCCAGCCAGACGCGGTTTTCACAGCCAGCGATCTCTTTCGCCTGCGCCTTGAGATCGTCAGAGAGGGTCGGTAATTGCTTACCAAGAAGAATCAGCTGGCGATATTTATCTTCCCACTGTGAAAGCGGGGCAAAGGTCTGTTTTAACGTCTCTTCAGTGATGACGGTGCCAAACGGATGTCCGGCTAAAGCAGCGTGAGTCATTAATCCACCAGTATTTCAAGCGCGCGGTCAACGGCAGCGACCAGCGCGTCAACATCGCTTTGTGTGTTATAGGGCGCGAACGAGGCACGCAGCGTACCGCTCACGCCGAGCGCCGCCAGCAGCGGCTGCGCGCAGTGCTGCCCGGCGCGCAGGGCGATGCCATACCCGGCCAGCAGCGTCACCATGTCGCTGTGATGCACGCCCGAAAAATCAAAGGCGAGCAGGCTTGAGTCCTGAACGCGGAACGAGCGGAAACCCGGGCGCTTTTTCAGTTCTTCCTCTGCCAGCGTCGCCAGTCCCCGGCTCCAGCTTTCAGCCTGAACAACGTCTTTTTCTGCCAGCCACTCCAGCGCCGCGCTTAGGCCAATGACACCCGCCACGTTCGGCGTACCGGCTTCCAGGCGGTAAGGTACATCCTGCGTTTTGAAACCGTCAAAAGTCACTTCCGTGATCATCTTGCCGCCCCCGAGCCACGGCGTCATTTTTGCCAGCAGTTCCGGCTTGCCGTACAACGCCCCTATACCGGTTGGTCCGTAGAGCTTGTGCCCTGAGAAGGCATAGAAGTCGATATCCAGCGCCTGCACGTCGGCGGGGAAGTGCACCACGCCCTGCGCGCCGTCGACCATCACCACCATCCCGCTGGCATGGGCTATCCGAATAGCCTGAGCCAGGTCCGGGCAACCACCGGTAACGTTGGACATCTGCCCGAGCGCCAGAATGCGGCTGCGGGGGGTAATCAACTCGGGGAGACGGGCCACATCGGGCAGAAGGTCTGCGCCAAGCGGAAGCTTCACCACGCGTGCACCCGTTTGTTCGGCCACCATCAGCCACGGCACCAGGTTGGCGTGATGTTCCGCCTCGCTGACGACGATCTCATCGCCCGGCTGAAGTAGCGGGCGCGCATAGCACTGGGCCACCATATTGATGGCCTCGGTGGTGCCACGCGTCCAGACGATGCTCTTCCCGCTTTCGGCATTGATCAGGTGCGCAACCCGATCGCGCGCCGCTTCATAGCGCGCGGTTAATCGCTGCGCTTCGGCAAACTGGCTGCGATGCACGTTCCCGGCGCTCAGGCTGTAGAACTGCTGCGTGGCGTCAATGACCGCCTGTGGCTTGAGGGCGGTGGCGGCACTGTCCAGATAAATACCGGCATCGGCCAGCGCCGGAAACTGTGCGCGGAACTGCGCAGGACTGAAAGCGTTCATGGGATTCCTCATTTCAATATCACGATCGTCGCGCAATTTCAGCGGCAGGGCAAGGAGGTTGATATCTATCGGAATTGTCTGCTTATCCAGATGACCCCAAAAAAGCAGGTTATGCTAAATAGTGTTAGGCGGATGTTTTAGCCTGTTATAAATCGAGGTTTGAATAGCATTAATTGCTAAAGGAGAATAATCATGAATAAGACAGCTGCAATCATCTCTGCCTGTGCGTTTACTTTTGCCCTGAGCGCCTGTTCCGGTAACAACTACGTGATGCACACCAACGATGGTCGTTCCATCGTTTCGGAAGGGAAACCGACAACCGATAACGATACCGGGATGATTTCGTACAAAGATGCTAACGGGAACAAGCAGCAGATCAACCGCACGGACGTGAAAGAGATGAAAGAGATCGAGCATTAACAGATCGCAGGCGAAAAAAAAGCACCGCAAATTGGCGGTGCTACATTAATCACTATGGACAGACAGGGTAAATGTACAGGAAGTGAAAAATTGGTAGCGTTGCTACCGTGGTCTGAATCGCAGACCAATTGCAAACACAACAACACAACATCACAACCGTAAGCCAAAAGCCCTTCAGAACACGCATTCCGAAAAAAGCTCTTCGTTCCGGCTCAGGAAGTGCCGCCACTATAGGTATTTGCTGGTAGTTCCTCAACGGACAAATTATAATGGCTCAGATAAAAAAAACTAATAGGTTAAACGTTGTTTCCTATTTGTTAAATTCCGTTAACATCTAAGCCAGATAACCATGTCAAAGCGATTGCCCCCCCTCAACGCATTACGTGTTTTTGATGCAGCAGCACGTCACCTGAGCTTCACCCGCGCAGCCGATGAGCTTTTTGTGACACAGGCCGCAGTAAGTCACCAAATCAAGTCTCTGGAGGATTT
Organism: Enterobacter sp. JBIWA003; assembly: GCF_019968825.1. Lineage (NCBI taxonomy): Bacteria > Pseudomonadati > Pseudomonadota > Gammaproteobacteria > Enterobacterales > Enterobacteriaceae > Enterobacter > Enterobacter sp. JBIWA003. The sequence goes on along the minus strand of NZ_CP074170.1, from coordinate 4,021,125 downwards.
TCTGGGCCTTAAGCTGTTTCGTCGACGCAACCGCTCGTTGCTGTTGACCGAAGAGGGGCAGAGCTATTTTCAGGATATTAAAGAGATTTTTTCGCAGCTCACTGAAGCCACGCGTAAGCTACAGGCCCGCAGTGCAAAAGGTGCCCTGACTGTCAGTTTATTGCCCAGTTTTGCCATTCAGTGGCTGGTGCCAAGACTCTCAAGCTTTAACTCAGCTTATCCGGGGATAGACGTTCGAATCCAGGCCGTGGATCGTCAGGAAGACAAGCTGGCCGATGATGTGGACGTCGCGATTTTTTATGGTCGCGGTAACTGGCCGGGCTTGCGTGTTGAGAAATTATACGCAGAATATCTCCTGCCGGTCTGTTCTCCCCTGCTGTTAACGGGTGACAAGGCGCTGAAGTCCCCCGCTGACCTTGCGCAGCATACGCTTTTACATGATGCCTCTCGACGCGACTGGCAAACTTATACCCGTCAATTAGGTCTTACTCATATAAACGTGCAGCAGGGACCCATCTTTAGCCACAGTGCGATGGTGTTACAGGCTGCCATTCACGGGCAGGGCGTGGCGTTGGCGAACAACGTCATGGCGCAGTCCGAAATTGAGGCAGGTCGCCTGGTCTGCCCTTTTAATGATGTACTGGTCAGCAAGAATGCGTTTTATCTGGTTTGTCATGACAGTCAGGCAGAACTGGGTAAAATAGCCGCCTTCCGGCAGTGGATACTGGCGAAAGCGGCAAGCGAGCAAGAAAAATTCCGCTTCAGGTATGAACAATAACGTTTGTGTGCCGGGCACGCATTAATTCAGGACTTAAACATGACCAGCCGATTCATGCTGATTTTTGCCGCGGTGAGTGGCTTTATTTTTGTTGCACTGGGCGCCTTCGGCGCACATGTCTTAAGCAAGTCGTTGGGCGCTGTAGAGATGGGCTGGATCCAGACCGGCCTTGAATATCAGGCGTTCCATACGCTGGCGATCTTTGGGCTGGCGGTGGCGATGCAGCGCCGTATCAGCATCTGGTTTTACTGGAGCAGCGTCTTCCTGGCGCTGGGCACGGTGCTTTTTAGCGGCAGCCTCTACTGTCTGGCACTTTCGCATTTACGCCTGTGGGCGTTTGTTACACCTGTCGGCGGCGTCAGCTTCCTGGCGGGTTGGGTATTAATGTTTATCGGAGCTATCCGTCTGAAACGCAAGGGCGTTGTTCATGAATAAGGTTGTTTTATATTGTCGCCCGGGGTTTGAGAAAGAGTGCGCCGCGGAAATTACCGATAAAGCGGCGAAGCGCGAAATCTTCGGCTTTGCTCGCGTAAAAGAAAACGCGGGTTACGTGGTTTTTGAATGCTATCAGCCTGAAGATGCGGATAAGCTGGCACGCGAGCTGCCGTTCAGCTCGCTGATCTTTGCGCGCCAGATGTTTGTCGCGGGTGAGCTGCTCAAAGACCTTCCCCCGGAAGACCGCATCACCCCCATTGTCGGCATGCTGCAGGGCGTGGTGGAGAAGGGCGGCGATCTGCGCGTTGAAGTGGCGGATACCAACGAAAGTAAAGAGCTGATGAAGTTCTGCCGTAAGTTCACCGTTCCGCTGCGTGCGGCGCTGCGTGATGCGGGCGTGCTGACGAACTACGAAACGCCGAAGCGTCCGGTGGTGCATATCTTCTTTATCGCACCGGGCTGCTGCTATACGGGCTATTCGTACACCACCAACAACTCTCCTTTCTTTATGGGCATCCCGCGTCTGCGCTTCCCGGCCGATGCGCCAAGCCGTTCCACGCTCAAGCTGGAAGAGGCGTTCCACGTCTTTATCCCGGCGGATGAGTGGGATGAGCGTCTGGCAAACGGCATGTACGCCGTCGATCTCGGCGCGTGCCCGGGCGGCTGGACCTATCAGCTGGTGAAACGCAACATGTGGGTATCGTCCGTTGATAACGGCCCAATGGCGCAAAGCCTGATGGATACCGGGCAGGTCACCTGGCTGCGTGAAGACGGCTTCCGCTATCGCCCGAACCGTAACAACATCTCATGGATGGTGTGCGACATGGTTGAGAAACCGGCGAAAGTGGCCGCGCTGATGGCCTCCTGGCTGGTAAACGGCTGGTGCCGCGAGACCATTTTCAACCTCAAGCTGCCGATGAAAAAGCGCTATGAGGAGGTGTCGCAGAACCTGGCCTACATTCAGGAGCAGATGGACGAGCATGGGATTAACGTGGAGATCCAGGCGCGTCAGCTGTATCACGACCGCGAAGAGGTGACGGTGCATATTCGTCGCTGGTGGGCGGCCGTAGGCGGGCGTCGCGACGAGCGCTAATACGTGCTTTGTTTTGCCCGGTGGCGCTGCGCTTACCGGGCCTTCAAAACCGTGTCGTCGCTTTAACGTTCTAACCTTAACTGCTGTAAATTCCCATCCAGCTGTAAATCCGTCTGTAGCGTTGCGATTTCCCGGCAGATAAACGCCATCTCTTTATGCGCCTCCAGCTTCTTGCGCCATTTTTCTGGCACCTCGTCCAGACGAGCGTAAATGCCTTCCAGACTCTGAAAATCGGTCAGCAACTGCGCGGCGCTCTTCGGCCCAATCCCGGCCACTCCCGGTACTTTAGAACTGCTGATCCCTGCCAGGCCCCAGTAATCCGGCAGTTGCTCAGGCGATACGCCAAACTCGCTGGCGATGAACGGCGCGTCCAGCCAGCGTTTTTGAAAATAGTCGCGAATGCGGATAGTGGGGGAGAGCAGCTGGCAGTAGCCTTTGTCCGTTGAAACGATCGTGGCCTGATGCCCGGCACTCGCCACCTTTACGGCCAGGGTGGCCGCGAGATCGTCGGCTTCATTTCCCTGTGCGCCCCAGCAGGGGACGCCCCGCTGTTCAAATGCGGCGCGCAGCATGGGCAATTCGGCGTGAAGATCGTCCGGCATCGGTGCGCGTCCGGCTTTGTAGTCGGGCATACGCTGGTGCCGCCAGCCCGTATTGCGGGCTTCGTCATCAAATACCGCGACCGCATGGGTGGGTTCACTGTGGCGGATAAGCTGTTCCAGCGCGTGCAGGCAGGTGTCTTTACAAGGCGTCCCCTGTACCGCATGGATACGGCGAATCAGGTTAAGTGCATCGACGATAAGTAAATGAACGGCCACAGATAATCTCCCTTCTATCTAATGCATGAAGGGTAACACTGTCAGCAGCATGAAACTATGAATGGTGGGGAAAACAGGAAGAAGCCTCGCAAAACGAGGCTTCCTGAGAGGCTTAATCGCAGGTTACGATCTTCATCGCCAGGCCGCCGCGAGAGGTTTCGCGGTATTTGGCGTTCATATCTTTACCGGTTTCGTACATGGTCTCGATAACCTTATCGAGACAGACGCGCGGTTCGCTGGTGCGGCGCAGCGCCATACGCGCCGCGTTCACCGCCTTCACGGAGGCAATCGCGTTACGCTCGATGCACGGAACCTGTACCTGGCCAGCAACCGGGTCACAGGTCAGCCCCAGGTTGTGTTCCATGCCGATTTCCGCAGCAATGCACACCTGCGCCGGGCTTGCGCCCAAGAGCTCCGCCAGACCCGCTGCCGCCATGGAGCACGCCACGCCGACTTCACCCTGGCAGCCCACTTCCGCACCGGAAATGGAGGCGTTCATCTTATACAGAGAACCAATCGCACTGGCCACCAGCAGGTAGCGCGCCAGCGAGTTCGCATTCACTTCACGGATAAACTTGTCGTAGTACGCCAGTACCGCCGGAACGATGCCGCAGGCACCGTTGGTCGGTGCGGTGACCACACGGCCCCCAGCGGCGTTTTCTTCGTTTACCGCCAGGGCGAACATGTTGATCCAGTCCACCACGGCCATCGGGTCCGTAGTCGTTTTGTCGGTGCTTACCAGCATACGGCGCAGCGCTGCCGCACGACGCGGTACGCGAAGCTTGCCCGGCAGAACGCCTTCGGTGGTGATCCCGCGCTCAATACCGCCGCGCATCACATCCCAGACGTTAGCGAAGTGCTGTTCCAGCTCCTCTTTGCTGTGCAGCGCCAGCTCGTTTTTCATCATCAGACCGGAGAGGGAAAGGCCCGTCTCCTGGCAGTGACGCTGGAGGTCTGCCGCCGTTTTGTACGGATACGGCACCTCGACAGAAGAGGTGTTGGTTTGACCAAAGTGGTCTTCGTCGACGATAAAACCGCCGCCGATAGAGTAATAAGTCTGGCTGTATACCGCTTTGTCGCCTGCCAGCGCGGTAATGCGCATACCGTTTTCGTGCAGCGACAGGTTGTCCGCATGGAAATTCATGCATTGGTCAACCGGGAATTCAACCTCGTGCTCGCCGTTCGCCAGCAGCAGGCGCCCGTGGGTGTTCACGTCCTGGATAAAGCCAGGGATCGTATCAATATCAACGGTATCCGGCAGGTTTCCCGCCAGGCCCATGATAATGGCGATATCGGTGTGGTGGCCTTTCCCGGTCAGGGAAAGCGAGCCGTATACATCGACAACCACGCGGGTGATGTCGTGCAAGATGCCGCGTGCAATCAAGTCATCCGTGAACTGCTTACCGGCTTTCATCGGTCCGACGGTGTGAGAGCTGGAAGGACCAATACCGATTTTGAAAATATCGAATACGCTAATCATGATGCGTCCATTGCTTTCAGTCAGAGAGGAGGGAGTGCGCCGTCCGGGGACGGCGCGGGTGAGAATCAGAACATGGTGTACAGGGAGTAGAAGATCGCAGAGATAGCGATAAGCCCCATGATAACCACAAAGACGTTGCTGACATGACCGCTGTACTTACGCATAGCCGGGACTTTCTGAATCGCGTACATCGGCATCAGGAACAGAATCATCGCGATGACCGGGCCGCCCAGGGTTTCAATCATGCCCAGGATGCTTGGGTTCAGCGTCGCTACCGCCCAGGTGGTGAGCAGCATGAACAGTGCAGTGATTTTGTTCAGCTTGTTGATTTCAATGCTCTTGCCTTTACCGCGCAGAGATTTAATCACCATACCGTTGAAGCCTTCACGTGCGCCCAGGTAGTGGCCCAGGAAGGATTTGGTGATGGCGATCATCGCGATGATCGGTGCCATCCACGCAATCAGCGGTGCGTTAAAGTGGTTCGCCAGGTAAGACAGAATAGAGATGTTCTGCTCTTTCGCTGCCGCCAGGTCCGCCGGGGAGAGGCTCAATACGCAGCTGAAGACGAAGAACATAACGGTCAGCACCATCATGATGTGAGCGCGTGCCAGAATGCTGGAGCACTTCTTCTCTGCACCATTGCCGTACTCTTCACGTTTCGCCACGGCGAAAGAGGAGATGATAGGAGAGTGGTTGAAGGAGAAGACCATTACCGGGATCGCCAGCCACAGGGTCATCAGCAGGCCGTTACCGGTCGCAGACGCGCTGCTCAGGGACAGGGTTTCCAGCGCTGCACCGTTCCACTGTGGGATCAGGTAGCAGGCCAGCAGCATCAGTGCGGCCACAAACGGGAACACCAGTACGCTCATCGCTTTCACAATCATCTGCTCACCGAAGCGCACGATGGTCATCATGCCGACAATCAGGATCAGAGACAGGATGGCACGCGGTGGCGGCGTCATGTGCAGCTGGTGCAGCATGAAGCTTTCAACGGTGTTGGTGATCGCCACGCTGTAAACCAGCAGGATAGGGTAAATCGCGAAGAAGTAGAGCAGGGTAATCAGTTTACCTGCGCCCACGCCGAAATGCTCTTCAACCACTTCAGTGATGTCTTCACCCGGGTTTTTACCGGACAGCACGAAGCGGGTCAGACCGCGGTGTGCAAAGAAGGTCATCGGGAAAGCAATGATAGCCATAATGATCAGCGGGATCAGACCGCCGACGCCTGCGTTGATAGGAAGGAACAGTACACCAGCGCCGATTGCCGTGCCGTAAAGGCCAAGCATCCACATGGTATCCGTTTTGCGCCAACCACTTCGGGATTCAATCGAAGCAACGGTGCTGGTTTGAGTGGTTTCCATCTGTATCTCCTGGAGGAAGCGAATTGTCAGGTTTTTAGTCAAATCCGATGAAAAAGTGCCTGACGGTAATATGAAATTCGTTCAGTGACGGTTTTTTAATAATTTTTGCCCGTAACTATTGGCGGGCGGAAAGATACATTCTAGTTATGAATCTATCAGTGATCGTGATCCCAAATGCAATAATCCACTTATGATGTGGGCATCTTTAGACCATTTATCTGTTAAAAAAACATCAAAGAGAATTTACGGGCGCGAAGGCTACCACCAACGACATGTGCGCTGAAAGACCGCCCCGTGATATAGGTGTCTTTCGCTGTAAAGAAATGGGTTTTTAGTATTTTCTGGCAGGTAATTTGGATTAAGGCTGATAATTTACGGTTGCAAAATGCAGGTAATCGTTTGCGTATGTGACAACTTTGTAAAAGATATAAGTGATGCCTATGAATTACATCAGGAATAAAAAAAGCCGGGACGCGCAACAGGGCGACCCGGCTTTGATGAGATATCGCTAAGCGTCAGGTGCAGATTTCGTAGCAAGGAATATAGGCAGAGCCCGGCAGCTTCATGCGGTGCTGGGCGACAAAGCCCTGAAGCATGTCATCCATACGGCGCATCATCTCCGGATCGCCGTGGATCTTGTACGGACCGTACTGCTCAATGGCGCGGATACCGACCTCTTTGACGTTGCCCGCCACAATCCCGGAGAAGGCGCGACGCAGATCGGCGGCCAGGACTTCCACCGGCTGATCCGGGTAAAGTTTCAGGTTCGCCATGTTCTCGTGTGTAGGCTCGAACGGGATCTGCAGATCCGGTGCAATGCGGATTGACCAGTTAAAGCTGTAGGCATCCCCGGTATCGCGACGGTTCTCTTTCACCAGCGGCATCGCTTTTTTCATCTGACGCGCCACTTCCGCAGCATCGTCGATGATGATGCGATAGTGACGACGCGCGGCTTCACCCAGCGTGTGCACGATAAACTCGTCCAGCACGCGGAAGTAGTCGGCGCTCTCTTTTGGTCCGGTCAGGATCAGCGGCAGAACCTGATCTTTGTTGGCCGGGTTCATCAGAATACCCAGCAGATAGAGCAGCTCCTCCGCTGTCCCCACGCCGCCCGGGAAGATGATGATGCCGTGGGCGATACGGACAAACGCTTCAAGACGTTTCTCGATATCCGGCATGATAATCAGTTCGTTAACCAGCGGGTTAGGTGGCTCAGCGGCGATGATGGACGGCTCGGTCATACCGATAAACCGTCCCTCTTTGTAGCGCTGCTGCGCGTGACCCACTGCGGCACCTTTCATTGGCGCTTCCATCGCACCCGGACCACACCCGGTACAGATATTAAGTTCGCGCAGGCCAAGCTGGGTGCCCACCCGACGCGCATAAAGGTATTCGGTTTCGTTAATGGAGTGACCGCCCCAGCAGACGACCATGTTCGGCGCTTCACCCACGTGCAGGGCACGGGCGTTGCGCAAAATGGAGAACACCAGGTTGGTGATATGGACCGAGCTTTCCAGATCGAGATGCTGGAAACGGCCTGCGTTGTGGATCTGCCCGTTAACAAACAGGATGTCACGCAGCACGGCAAACAGGTTAGCCTGAAGTGAACGGATGATGCGTCCGTCGACAAACGCCTCTTCCGGCGGGTTGATGACTTCAAGCTTCACGCCACGCTCGCGGCGCAGCACGTTGATATCAAAGCTTTCGAAGCGGGACAGCAGTTCTTTACTGTTATCTGTCAGGCTTCCGGAGTTCAGAACGGCAAGTGAACAGTTACGAAACAGTTGATAAAGATCGCTGCTGGCCGTGCGTTTAAGCATGTCCACTTCCAGCTGCGACAACATATCCATTGAGCCAAGCGGGCTAATATGTGTAATCAAGTGAGCTCCTTACGGGACGATTATCGTCTTTCCCTGTTGATTACAATAGCCCTGGCGCGTGACGTTTCACAACCTAAAGCGCGGAAGATACCGCGCATATTGTGAAAATATTTATATTACTGACGCACCAGCCGGCCCGTCGCCGGCACAAAATCGGTATTGGTGCGCCACGGGTTAATGTCCAGACCGCCGCGGCGGGTGTAGCGCGCGTAAACGCTCAATTTTTCTGGCTGGCAGAAACGTTGAATATCGCTAAAGATGCGCTCCACGCACTGCTCGTGGAATTCATTGTGATGGCGGAACGACACCAGGTAGCGCAGCAGCTTCTCCCGGTCAATTTTCGGGCCGCGGTACTGGATCTGCACCGAGCCCCAGTCCGGCTGATGCGTGATCAGGCAGTTGGATTTCAGCAGATGGCTGACCAGCGTTTCCTCGACCACCTTGCCGCTCGCCGCGTTTTCGAGGTAGTCCGCGCTGAATTCATAATTCTCCACCTCGATATCCTGATCGTCGATGCAGGTTCCGTTGAAGTGGGCGACCGGCTGGCCTTCCAGCTCGTGCAGGCGATAGAGTGAGACGCTCACCTTTCCCTGCGCGCAGGCGCTTAAATCACGTTCCAGGGTGTGCTGAACGTCGTCCCAGCTGTTGAATTTGGTCTGGTTAAAGCTGTTGAGATAGAGCTTAAAGCTTTTCGACTCGACGAGATTCACGCTGGCGTAGTCCAGCTCAACGTGGCCCACCGCCACCTGCGGCAGGCCGCGCGCGTTGAGCCACGAGAGTTCGTACAGCGTCCAGATATCGCCCCCCACGAACGGCAGGGCGTCCGCGTGCAGTCCCAGAGGATCGCGGTTCAGGCTACGCGGCACGCCCTGCAGCAGGCTAGCATCGTAGGTATCGCGGTAATCGGTCGATTTACCCAGCGTTAAGCCGGTTAACGCCTGATGATTTTCGTAAGACATGTTTCATAGCCACTTTACAGGTACACTTATGGCCTGAGTTTATCCTGTCTGACAAGAAGAGAGAAATCGGTGGACATCGAAACTGCAAATGCCCTCACTACCTTTACGACCCGCTACTGCGACGCATGGCATGAAAAGCAGGGCACGTGGCCGCAAAGTGCTGATTTATATGGCGTCCCTTCGCCATGCATTATCTCTTCGCTTGATGATTACGTGATCTGGCAGCCGAAGCCGAATACCGGCGAGCAGAATGTAAATGCGGTTGAACGGGCAATGGACATTGTGGTACAACCAGCGGTTCATGCGTTTTATGCCACGCAGTTTGCAGGGGATATGCCTGCGCGCTTTGCGGACATGACGCTGACGCTGTTGCAGACCTGGAGCGAAGACGATCTGCAGCGTGTTCAGGAAAACCTGATCGGTCATCTGGTCACGCAAAAACGCCTTAAGCTTTCTCCGACTCTCTTTATCGCCACGCTGGACAGCGAGCTGGACGTTATCTCCGTCTGTAACCTGTCAGGTGAAGTGATTAAAGAGACTATCGGTACCCGCAATCGCGAGACTCTCGCCCCCTCTCTTGCGGATTTCCTCACCCGACTTGAGCCCCTTCTGTAATCCATGCTGCTACAGCGCGTGTGAGAGATCTCTTACAAGGTTTGTGAGAGATCGCTGGAACATTCAGTATTACCTCATTTTATTCAGATTAATATCACTCTATTTTTCAATGCATTAGTTGTTCATCCTATTATTTTTAGGGAGTCCCGGCGTCTTACAACGCTGGCTGAGTGGGTTGTAAGACGAAGCGGAATAGCGGATTCTATCTCCGTCGACAGGAAGCCGACACGAGAAACGAACATCAGGATGATGGCGTTTCTCACACAGGACTCGTCAGGATGGCGCTGCAGGAAGGCTTCAGGATGAAGCAAAGTGGATAACGCAGGATGCGTAAGGGACACCTCCAGGAAGGAGAACGAGAGCCGGTCAGGATGGTCGGTGGGTCAGGAAGGCCAGGACGTTTCAGGATGAAACAAACACGTCAGGAAGATGTGTGCAGGATGCGAAAGGTAGACGGATGACCAGGCCTTCGGGCTTCAGGAAAAGTTGTCACGGATGAGCAGGGAGCACGAATTGTAGCTGGAATGCTGCGGAACGAACCGGGAGCACTGTTTTTACAGTGCTCCCTTTTTTTATTTCTGCCTTTCGCAATGCTATGCTGCGCGCCGTTCACTTTTTCAGTTGAGGTTACTATGACGCAACACGATAGCGTTCGTGCTCAGTTGCACGCCATCGAAGCCCTTTTGCGCCAACATCAGCTGTGGCAGGAGACCGCGCCGCAGCCAGAAGCGTTCGCCAGCACCCAGCCCTTCTGCCTGGATACGCTGGCGCCTTTCGAGTGGCTGCAGTGGGTGTTAATTCCGCGCATGCACGCCCTGCTTGAGGGGGGGCACCCCTTGCCGCAGGCGTTTGCTGTCTCTCCCTATTATGAAATGGCGCTCGAAGCGACGCACCCTGCGCGCGACGTCATGCTGGTCGAACTGGAAAAACTGGATGCCCTGTTTGCCGGTGAAGATGCATGACGCTTGAGATCCTCTATCAGGACGAGTGGCTGGTGGCGGTGAATAAACCGTCAGGCTGGCTGGTGCACCGCAGCTGGCTGGATCGCGACGAGAAAGTGGTGGTGATGCAGACCGTTCGCGACCAGATTGGTCAGCATGTATTTACGGCCCATCGCCTCGACCGGCCGACCTCCGGCGTGCTGCTGATGGGGCTTTCCAGCGAAGCTGGCCGTCTGCTGGCGCAGCAGTTCGAACAGCACCAGATCCAGAAGCGCTATCACGCGGTCGTGCGTGGCTGGCTGACCGAGTCCGCCACCCTGGACTATCCGCTGGTGGAGGAACTGGACAAAATCGCCGATAAATTTGCCCGGGATGACAAAGGCCCGCAGCCCGCCGTGACGGATTATCGCGGCATGGCGACGACGGAAATGCCGGTAGCCACCAGCAAATTTCCGACCACACGCTACAGCCTGGTTGAGCTTCTGCCCAAAACCGGGCGTAAGCACCAGCTGCGACGCCATCTTGCGCATCTGCGTCACCCGATTATTGGCGACAGCAAACACGGTGATTTGCGCCAGAACCGCAGCGCGGCCGAGCACTTTGGCTGCCATCGTCTGATGTTACACGCAAGCGAACTCAGCCTGACGCACCCGTTTACCGGCGAGCCGCTGACTATCCGTGCGGGGCTGGACGACGTCTGGATGCAGGCGCTGTCACAGTTTGGCTGGCTCGGACAACTCCCCGAAAATGAAAGGGTTGAGTTTGTATCGGGCAACGTTCAGGATGAAGAGTAAGCGCATTCACTATGGGAAAATAGCATGGCTGAAGTAGGCATTTTCGTCGGCACAATGTACGGCAACTCGCTGCTGGTCGCGGAAGAGGCGGAGGCGATTCTGGCAAGCCAGGGTCATAAAGCCACGGTCTATGAAGATCCGGAGCTGGCGGACTGGGAAAAGTATAAAGATAAATACATTCTGGTGGTGACCTCCACCACCGGGCAGGGCGATCTGCCGGACAGCATCGTGCCGCTGTTCCAGGGCATTAAAGACCAGCTTGGCTATCAGCCAGATGTTCACTACGGCATCATCGCCCTCGGCGATAGCTCTTACGCTAACTTCTGCGGCGGCGGCAAGCAGTTCGATGCGCTCCTGCAGGAGCAGAGCGCCCAGCGCGTGGGCGAAATGCTGCTGATTGATGCGGGTGAGCACCCGGAGCCAGAAAGCGAATCAAACCCGTGGGTGAAGAACTGGGCCTCACTTCTCAAATAACACTCTGCCCGGCGGCGCTTCGCTTGCGCGGGCCTACGGGTTTTCCAGGCCGGGTCAGGCGTAGCCGCCACCCGGCATTACCCCCCGCCCCAAACGCCATTTCCGTGAACCACCTTCCACTCCTCTGGGCTTATGCCCTAAACAACCTCCCTCACACCCTTTAATACTGTGTTTTTGCACGGTGAGGTGAAGAGGCACTCCTTCATATACTTTTCCGGTCACGATAAAACGGCTTCAGGCCGTACCAAAACGACAAAATCAATCTCATTCTGCTTACCCTACCGGTGCTGTACAGAATGAACCAGGCGAAAGCTATGTTTCAGGAGTGCAACAATGAGTTCATTAAGCCACGCAGCGAGCAGCGCTGAAAAGCGCACCAATGCTCGCTACTGGATAGTGGTGATGCTGTTTATCGTCACGTCCTTTAACTATGGTGACCGCGCCACGCTGTCGATTGCCGGCTCGGAAATGGCAAAAGATATCGGCCTCGATCCCGTGGGTATGGGTTACGTTTTCTCCGCCTTCTCGTGGGCCTACGTCATCGGGCAAATTCCTGGCGGCTGGCTGCTGGACCGCTTTGGCTCGAAACGGGTCTACTTCTGGTCCATCTTCATCTGGTCTGCCTTTACCCTGCTGCAGGGCTTCGTCGATATCTTCAGCGGCTTCGGCATTATCGTGGCGCTCTTCACGCTGCGCTTCCTGGTGGGGTTAGCGGAAGCGCCTTCCTTCCCGGGCAACAGCCGCATTGTGGCGGCCTGGTTCCCGGCACAGGAGAGGGGAACGGCGGTGGCGATTTTCAACTCCGCACAGTACTTCGCGACGGTGATCTTTGCGCCCATTATGGGCTGGCTGACCCATGAGGTGGGCTGGTCGCACGTGTTCTTCTTTATGGGCGGACTCGGGATCGTCATCAGCTTTATCTGGCTGAAAGTGATCCACGAACCCAACCAGCACCCTGGCGTAAACAAAAAAGAGCTGGAGTACATTGCAGAAGGCGGCGCGCTGATCAACATGGATCAGAAATCCTCGACGGCGAAAGTCCCGTTCAGCCAGAAATGGGCGCAGATCAGGCAGCTCGTCGGTTCGCGCATGATGATCGGGATCTATCTGGGCCAGTATTGTATCAACGCCTTGACCTACTTTTTCATTACCTGGTTCCCGGTTTACCTGGTGCAGGCACGCGGCATGTCGATTCTGAAAGCGGGGTTTGTCGCCTCGGTTCCGGCCATCTGCGGCTTCGTGGGAGGCGTGCTCGGCGGGGTCATTTCCGACTGGCTGATGCGCCGCACTGGTTCCCTGAACATCGCGCGTAAAACACCTATCGTGCTCGGCATGCTGCTCTCCATGACCATGGTGTTCTGTAACTACGTCAATGCCGAGTGGATGATTATCGGCTTTATGGCGATGGCCTTCTTCGGCAAAGGCATTGGCGCGCTGGGCTGGGCGGTGATGGCGGATACGGCCCCGAAAGAGATCAGCGGTCTGAGCGGCGGTCTGTTCAACATGTTCGGCAATATCTCCGGGATTGTTACACCCATCGCTATCGGCTACATCGTCGGCACCACCGGATCGTTCAACGGTGCACTAATCTACGTGGGTGTGCACGCGCTGGTGGCGGTGCTGAGTTACCTGGTGCTGGTGGGGGATATCAAACGCGTCGAACTTAAACCTGTTGCGGAGCGTGGCTGATGACAACGCAATCGAGTCCAACCATCACTGAGATGAAGGTCATCCCGGTGGCCGGGCAGGACAGCATGCTGCTCAATATTGGCGGTGCGCATAACGCCTGGTTTACCCGTAATATCGTCGTGCTGAAAGACAGCGCAGGAAATACCGGCGTGGGCGAGGCACCAGGCGGAGAGGTGATTTACCAGACGCTTGTCGATGCCATTCCGCAGGTCGTGGGGCAGGAGATTGCCCGCCTGAACAAGGTGGTTCAGCGGGTGCATAAGGGCAATCAGTCGGCAGACTTTGAGAGGTTCGGAAAAGGTGCGTGGACGTTTGAACTGCGCGTCAACGCGGTTGCCGCCCTGGAAGCGGCTCTGCTTGATTTACTGGGGAAGGCGCTCAATGTCCCGGTCTGCGAACTGCTGGGGCCCGGCAAACAGCGCGATGCGGTCACCGTGCTGGGCTATCTGTTCTACGTTGGCGATCGCAATAAAACCGACCTCCCCTATCTGGCCCGAACCGCGGGCGACCACGACTGGTATCAGTTGCGCCACCAGGAAGCGCTCTCCAGCGACGCGGTGGTGCGGCTGGCCGAGGCGGCGCAGGATCGCTACGGCTTTAAGGACTTCAAGCTGAAGGGCGGCGTGCTGCCCGGCGAGCAGGAGATTGAGACGGCCCGGGCGCTGAAACGGTGCTTCCCGGATGCACGGATCACCGTCGATCCGAACGGCGCATGGCTGCTGGATGAAGCCATTAGCCTGTGCAAAGGGCTGGGGGATGTCCTGACCTATGCGGAAGACCCCTGCGGCGCGGAGCAGGGCTTCTCGGGCCGCGAAGTGATGGCCGAGTTCCGTCGTGCCACCGGGCTGCCGGTGGCGACCAATATGATTGCCACGAACTGGCGCGAAATGGGGCACGCAGTGATGCTGAACGCCGTCGACATACCGCTGGCGGACCCGCACTTCTGGACGCTCTCCGGCGCAGTGCGCGTGGCCCAGCTGTGCGATGACTGGGGGCTCACCTGGGGCTGTCACTCGAACAATCACTTTGATATTTCGCTGGCGATGTTTACCCACGTTGGCGCCGCAGCGCCGGGTAACCCGACCGCCATCGACACCCACTGGATTTGGCAGGAAGGGGAAGCCCGCCTGACGAAAAATCCGCTGGAAATCACAGAGGGCAAAATTGCCGTACCGGATGCGCCGGGCCTGGGCGTGGAGCTGGACTGGGATCGGATCCAGAAAGCCCATGAGGCGTATAAAAAATTGCCGGGTGGCGCGCGTAACGACGCGGGCCCGATGCAGTACCTTATTCCCGGCTGGACATTTGACCGTAAGCGCCCTGTTTTCGGACGTCACTGATAAAAGGATTGAATGATGAGTACTTTTTCTACCCCTGTCGTCACCGCCATGCAGATCGTTCCGGTTGCGGGCCATGACAGCATGTTGATGAACCTGAGCGGCGCGCACGCGCCGTTCTTTACCCGCAACATTGTCATTATCAAAGACAATGCTGGCCATACCGGCGTGGGCGAAATTCCGGGCGGGGAGAAGATCCGCAAAACCCTGGAAGAGGCCATTCCGCTGGTGGTGGGCAAAACGCTGGGGGCGTATAAAAATGTCCTCAACACCGTGCGCAATACCTTTGCCGATCGCGATGCCGGGGGCCGGGGCCTGCAGACCTTCGATCTGCGCACCACTATCCACGTGGTGACCGGAATTGAAGCCGCGATGCTGGATCTGCTGGGCCAGCATCTGGGCGTTAACGTTGCGTCGCTGCTGGGCGAGGGGCAGCAGCGCAGCGAAGTGGAAATGCTGGGCTATCTGTTCTTTGTCGGCGACCGCAAGCTGACGCCACTGCCGTACCAGAGCCAGCCCGAAGAACAGTGCGACTGGTACCGGCTTCGCCACGACGAGGCAATGACCCCTGATGCGGTGGTGCGCCTGGCGGAAGCCGCTTACGAGAAATATGGCTTCAACGATTTTAAACTGAAGGGCGGCGTGCTGGCCGGGGAAGAAGAGGCGGAAGCCATCACCGCGCTGGCAAAACGCTTCCCGCAGGCGCGCGTGACGCTGGATCCGAACGGTGCCTGGTCGCTTGATGAAGCGATCGCGATCGGCAAGCAGCTGAAAGGCGTGCTGGCGTATGCGGAAGATCCATGCGGCGCTGAACAAGGCTTCTCTGGCCGTGAAGTGATGGCGGAATTCCGTCGCGCTACAGGGCTGCCAACCGCGACCAATATGATTGCTACCGACTGGCGTCAGATGGGGCATACCTTATCCCTCCAGTCAGTCGACATTCCGCTGGCTGACCCGCACTTCTGGACGATGCAGGGCTCGGTGCGCGTGGCGCAGATGTGCCATGAGTTTGGCCTGACCTGGGGTTCGCACTCCAACAACCACTTCGATATCTCTCTGGCGATGTTCACGCACGTCGCCGCCGCCGCGCCGGGCACCATCACCGCTATCGACACCCACTGGATCTGGCAGGAAGGTAATCAGCGTCTGACTAAGCAGCCGTTTGAGATCAAAGGCGGCATGGTGCAGGTGCCTTCCACGCCGGGGTTGGGGGTTGAGCTGGATATGGATCAGGTCATGAAGGCCCATGAGTTGTATCAGAAACACGGTCTGGGCGCGCGCGACGATGCGATGGCGATGCAGTATTTGATCCCGGACTGGACATTCGACAATAAACGTCCGTGCATGGTACGATAAACGCATTGGGACCGCTCCCACGAGCGGTCTTTTACGTGGTGTATGCTTAACGTAACGACTATGCGTAAGGATGGCTTATGAAAATTGTTATCGCACCGGACTCGTATAAGGAAAGTTTGAGTGCGCTTGAGGTTGCGACAGCGATAGAACGTGGTTTTCGCGAGATCTTTCCCGAGGCGGTTTATGTGAAACTGCCGGTCGCGGACGGTGGCGAAGGGACGGTTGAGGCGATGATCGCAGCAACGCAGGGAAGCATTGTGCATGTTCCGGTGACCGGCCCGCTGGGCGAGCGCGTGGAGGGGTTCTATGGCTTGTCCGGAGATAAGCAGAGCGCCTTTATTGAAATGGCGGCGGCAAGCGGCCTGGAGTTGGTTGCGCCTTCGCAGCGTAATCCGCTAAAAACCACCTCCTGGGGCACGGGCGAACTGATTCGTCACGCGCTGGATGCGGGCGTTAAGCATATCATTATTGGCATTGGCGGCAGCGCCACCAATGACGGCGGCGCAGGCATGGTGCAGGCGCTGGGGGCGAAGCTGCTGGATGACAATGAACAGCCTCTTGGGCTGGGCGGGGGCGAGCTGGGAAAACTCGCGGGTATCGACCTGAGCGGGCTGGACAGACGTCTGGCGGAGTGCCGGATTGAGGTGGCCTGCGATGTAACCAATCCGCTTACCGGGAAGGACGGGGCGTCAGCCGTATTTGGCCCGCAGAAGGGGGCCACACCCGAGATGATCGTCACCCTGGACCACGCGCTTGCGCACTATGCGAGCGTGATTGCCCGGGACCTGGATATTGATGTGCTAAACCTTGCTGGCGGCGGCGCAGCGGGGGGCATGGGCGCGGCGCTCTATGCCTTTTGCGGCGCGCAGCTGCGCCAGGGCATTGAGATCGTGACCGATGCGCTACACCTGGCCGATCAGGTGGCCGATGCGGATTTGGTGATCACCGGTGAAGGCCGTATTGACAGCCAGACGATCCACGGCAAAGTCCCGGTGGGGGTGGCGAAGGTGGCGAAACGCTTTAACAAACCCGTTATCGGCATTGCAGGAAGCCTGACGGCGGACGTTGGCGTGGTACACGATCACGGCATTGATGCGGTGTTTAGCGTGATCTACACCATCTGCTCGCTGGAAGACGCGCTGGAAAATGCCGGTGAGAACGTCAGGATGGCCGCAAGAAATATCGCGGCGGTGCTGAAAGTGGGGCTGGCATTTTAGCTGTGATTGCCGGGTGGCGGCTTCGCCTTACCCGGCCTACGTTAGTGCACCTGTAGGCCCGGTAAGCGTAGCGCCACCGGGCTTCTACCTCAGATCCCCAATACCTTCATTGCTTCCCGCGTCACGTTATCCATTTCATCCAGCAGCTCCAGGAACTCCGGTTCAAGCTCCGATTCCGGCGTGCCCGCACGCAGCTGCTGCTCCAGCAACTGGCAGAGGTTTTTCAGCCGCGGTACGCCGCTGTACCCGCAGCTGCCGTGCAGCTTGTGGATTGCGTCCAGCAGATCTTCCGGGTTTTCCCCCACCAGCTGCTCTTCCACCTTATTGCGAATTTCCGGCAGAAACGCGACCAGCATTTGCAGCATGTCGCGGGCGAGATCGGGTTTACCTGCCGCCTGGCGCAGCGCAAGCTGCCAGTCAAAGGTGGCGTTCTGATTAACGCTTATCTCAGCCTGCTCGCTGGAAACCGTGTACGTTCCGCCAATATGACCCGGCTTGTAGCGCAACAGCAGGCTATGAAGTTTCTCTTCATCGATGGGCTTTGCCAGATAGTCATTCATCCCGGCGCTCAGCAGCTTCTCCTTCTGGCCCGCCATCGCGTGCGCGGTGACAGCAATGACCGGCGTTTGCTGCTGATGCGGCAACTGGTGGATCAGCTCGCAGGCCCGAATGCCGTCCATGCCCGGCATCTGAATATCCATCAGGATTAAATCAAACTGCATCTGCTTAGCCTGTTCAACCGCCTGCGCGCCGCTGGTGCACAGCTCAACATGCTGAACCTGGTCTTCAAGCAATGCGCCAATGAGCTTCAGGTTGGCCGGATTATCATCCACCGCCATCACGCTCATCGGCAATTTTTGCTCATCGTTAATCAGCGGAAGGGCATGCTGGCTAAGACGGCAATATTCCGTGAGCGCGGGCAGCAGGCGGGTCGCAGTGAGCGGTTTAAGCAAGCAGGCGGCGGCCCCGTCATTTTTCAACTCTTCTGCATTCAGCTGCGCGTGGCAAGGTAACGCCAGCAGCAGGTAGTCGGTCATCGACGCGGCTTTCGCCAGCCGCTCCTGCTGCATGGTCAGCTCGCCGGTGAAGGTGACCGGGATCCCCATCAGCAGGATGTCATAATGCTCAACGGCCAGAGCGGAGAAGGTGGGGCTGTAGACCACCTCCAGCGGCGTGGTGCTTAAGATGTCGAGCGCACACTGCGCCGCCGCAGCGTTAGGTTCAACGTAGGCCAGACGCTTGCCTTTCAGGCAGTCCGTCACCGGGCCATCGGTCAGCACGTTCGGATTGAGGTCCAGATTAATGTGGAACCAGAAGGTTGAACCGCGGTTTGGCTGGCTGTGGAAAGAGATATCGCCGCCCATCTCGTTCACCAGACGCTGGGTGATCACCAGCCCCAGACCGGTGCCGCCATGACGGCGGGAGATACTGGCATCCGCCTGACGGAACGCCTGGAACAGACGCGACTGGTCGCGCTCCGGAATGCCGATGCCGGTATCGCGGATCTGGACTTCAATCTGGACCTTATTGCTGCTGATCGAGCGTTTCTCTACCAGGACGTCGATATTACCGCTTTCGGTGAATTTAATGGCGTTCCCGACAAGGTTGGTAATGACCTGCTGCAGGCGCAGCGGATCGCCAATGACGTTATCCGGCACGTCGTTTTTAATGTTAAGCGTCAGCTCAAGGCCTTTGTCGTGCGACGAGTGCGCAAGCAGCGTCACCACTTCATCGAGCGTGCTGCGCAGCGGGAAGGGAATACTCTCGAGGATCAGCTTGCCCGCTTCCAGCTTGGAGAAGTCCAGCACGTCGTTGATGATCGCCAGCAGGTTGTTGGCCGAGCGTTCAATGGTGTGCAGGTGATCCCGCTGAGTAGGATTCAGCTCGCTTTTCAGGGTCAGACGGGTAAAGCCGATCACGCCATTGAGCGGCGTGCGCAGCTCGTGCGACATATTGGCAAGGAATTCCGATTTGATACGCGCCGCTTCCTGAGCGCGCTTTTTCGCCAGATCCAGCTCAACGTTCTGGATCTCCATCTGCTCCAGCGTTTCGCGCAGGTCGGACGTCGCCTGGTCAACGTTGTGCTGCATCTCTTCGTGATAGGCCGCCAGCGACATCGCCATCGAGTTGATGCCGTTTTTCAGCATATCCAGCTCACCCAGCATAAACCCTTCCACACGGCTGTCGAGCTGTCCCCGGCGAATGCGGTCAACCGTGTTAACCATGTTGCGGATGGGACCCGTCACGTCGCGCATCAGGCGCCAGCCGAAGATCAGCGCAATGCCGATGCAGAACAGCATCATCACGCCGGAGATGAAAATCTCTTTGTACTGCTGTAGCCGGACCGACTTGAGATCCAGCTCCAGCGCCACATATCCCAGCATATTATTGCTGGATTTGGCGTCGGACTGCGCAGACTCATCGGGGGAATAACTCTCCGACACGATCGGCGTGCGCAGGATCATGATATCGCCGCGCCGCAGTACGGTGAGGTGACGCGGGAACGGCGTACCGTCCGGGATCTTTAAGGCCGCCGGATCGAGATGAAAATTCGAGGTGACAAACAGGCGGTTATGTTCGTCGTAAACGGAAATGGCGCGTACGATGTCCGAGTGGCGGCGGTGGAGTACGCTGATTAACTGCCCAATGGATTCGCGGTTTTGCAGGTTCATGCCGTACTCGCTGGAGACGGCAAGCGGTTCGATAATGCTGGCGCCTGCATCCTCCAGCTGTCGCTGCAAATCGTTATAGCGGTGCACCACAAAGAAGATACTCAGCAGCAAACCGATGAGAACGGTGGGGGCGAGGATCAAAATCATCATGCGCGCGCGCAGGCTGTAGTTGGTCATGGCGTTCCGTTATGGGACAATTAAGATAATTATGTTTATGTGAGAAAAATCTCGGCGATGGCGCAATTCTACTCTGCAAAGCGACGCGTGACGACGCGTCAAATCATCACTGTTGAGGCCACGGACCTTGATCCGTTTGGTCAGGGAGTGGCACGCCACAATGGTAAGGCTCTGTTTATAACAGGTTTACTGCCAGCAGAACGAGCAGAAATTACGCTGACGGAAGATAAACGCCAGTTTGCGCGCGGGCAGGTTAAGCGTCGCCTCAACGATAGCCCGGAGCGTGTGGCGCCCCGCTGTCCTCATTTTGGCGTGTGCGGCGGCTGCCAGCAACAGCACGCGAGCACAGAATTACAGCAAAAAAGCAAAAGCCGCGCGCTGGCGCGTCTGCTTAAACATGACGTTAACGAAATCCTTGCCGATGCGCCCTGGGGCTATCGTCGTCGCGCGCGCCTGAGCCTCAGCTATCAGCCAAAAACGGAGCGGCTGGAGATGGGGTTTCGCAAGGCCGGCTCCAGCGACATCGTTGATGTGAAGCAGTGCCCCATTTTGGTGCCCCATCTTGAGGCATTGCTTCCGGAAGTGCGCATCTGCCTCTCCGGGCTGGACGGCGTTCGCCATCTTGGGCATGTCGAACTGGTCATGGCAAACAATGGCCCGCTGATGGTGCTGCGCCATACCGCGCCGTTGTCGAAAAAAGATCGCGAAAAACTGGAACGCTTTTCGCATTCCCACGACCTGGCGCTTTTCCTTGCACCACAAAGCGAGATACTTGAACAGGTTACCGGTGAGGCGCCCTGGTATGCGTCAAACGGGCTACGCTTAATGTTCAGTCCGCGGGATTTCATTCAGGTCAATGATGGCGTTAACCAGCAGATGGTGGCGAAAGCGCTGGCGTGGCTGGATGTTCAGAAAAGCGACCGGGTGCTCGATCTGTTCTGCGGAATGGGCAACTTCACACTGCCGCTGGCGCGAGAAGCGGCCAGCGTCGTCGGCGTGGAAGGCGTTGAGGCGCTGGTGGCGAAAGGGCAGGAGAACGCGCGGCAGAACGGCTTGCAAAATGTGACATTCTTTCATCAAAATCTTGAGGAAGATGTCACCCAACAGCCGTGGGCAAAGCAGGGCTTCGATAAAATTTTGCTCGACCCGGCACGTGCCGGTGCCCCGGGCGTGATGGCACATATTATTAAACTCGCGCCGAAGCGTGTGGTCTATGTTTCCTGTAACCCGGCAACGCTTGCCCGGGACAGCGAGGCATTACTCAGCGCGGGTTACCAGATTCAGCGTCTGGCAATGCTGGACATGTTCCCGCACACTGGGCATCTGGAATCGATGGTGTTGTTCGAGCACATCTAATTTGTTTGGCTTGTCGACTTCGACAGGCCCTGGTCCCTAAAGGAGAGGACAATGGTTGCGGTAAGAAGTGCACATCTCAATAAAGCTGGGGAGTTTGACCCACAAAAATGGATCGCAAGTCTGGGAATTTCCAGCCAGCAGTCGTGTGAACGCTTAACCGAAACCTGGGCCTATTGTCTGCGCACCACGCAGGGGCATCCCGACGCCGATCTTCTCCTGTGGCGCGGCGTGGAGATGGTTGAAATCCTGTCCATGCTGAACATGGACATCGAAACGCTGCAGGCCGCGCTACTGTTCCCACTCGCGGATGCGGACGTTGTCAGCGAAGACGTGCTGCGCGACAGCGTCGGGAAATCCGTCGTCGCGCTGATCCACGGCGTACGCGATATGGCGGCTATCCGCCAGCTTAAAGCCGCGCACACCGATTCCGTCTCCTCAGAGCAGGTCGATAACGTTCGCCGGATGCTGCTGGCCATGGTGGATGATTTCCGCTGCGTGGTCATCAAGCTGGCCGAGCGTATTGCCCACCTGCGAGAGGTGAAGGATGCGCCGGAAGACGAGCGCGTGCTTGCCGCCAAAGAGTGTACAAACATCTATGCGCCGCTGGCGAACCGCTTAGGGATTGGTCAGCTGAAATGGGAACTGGAAGATTACTGCTTCCGCTATTTACACCCGGCGGAATATAAACGGATTGCCAAACTCCTGCACGAGCGCCGTATCGATCGCGAGCACTATATCGAGGAGTTTGTCGGCGGCCTGCGTCAGGCGATGAAAGAAGAGAACGTGCGCGCCGAAGTCTACGGTCGACCAAAACACATCTACAGCATCTGGCGCAAAATGCAGAAGAAACACCTCGCCTTTGACGAGCTGTTTGACGTGCGCGCCGTGCGTATCGTGGCGGAGCGTCTGCAGGACTGCTACGCCGCGCTGGGGATAGTACACACTCACTTCCGTCATCTGCCGGATGAGTTCGATGACTATGTCGCCAACCCCAAACCGAACGGCTATCAGTCTATTCATACCGTGGTGCTTGGCCCGGGCGGTAAAACGGTCGAGATTCAGATCCGCACCAAACAGATGCATGAAGATGCCGAACTGGGCGTTGCCGCGCACTGGAAATACAAAGAAGGCACGTCCGGCGGGGCGCGTTCAGGCCACGAAGACCGCATTGCCTGGCTGCGTAAGCTGATTGCGTGGCAGGAAGAGATGGCCGATTCCGGCGAGATGCTCGACGAAGTGCGCAGCCAGGTCTTTGACGATCGGGTGTATGTCTTTACGCCGAAAGGGGACGTTGTTGACCTGCCGGCCGGCTCTACGCCGCTCGATTTTGCCTACCACATCCATAGCGATGTGGGGCACCGCTGCATCGGGGCGAAAATTGGCGGGCGTATCGTACCGTTCACCTATCAGCTGCAGATGGGTGACCAGATTGAAATCATTACCCAGAAGCAGCCGAACCCGAGCCGGGACTGGCTTAACCCGAACCTGGGGTATGTCACCACCAGCCGCGGACGCTCGAAAATTCACGCCTGGTTCCGTAAACAGGATCGTGACAAGAATATCCTTGCCGGTCGTCAGATCCTCGACGACGAGCTGGAGCATATCGGAATCAGCCTGAAAGAGGCGGAGAAATTCCTGCTGCCGCGCTACAACTTCAACGAGCTTGATGAGCTGTTAGCGGCCATTGGCGGCGGTGATATTCGTCTGAATCAGATGGTGAATTTCCTGCAGGCGCAGTTCAATAAGCCAAGCGCGGAAGAGCAGGACGCGGCGGCGCTGAAGCAACTGCAGCAGAAAACCTACGCGCCGCAGCAGCGCAGCAAGGACAACGGCCGCGTGGTGGTCGAAGGTGTCGGTAACCTGATGCACCACATCGCCCGCTGCTGCCAGCCAATCCCAGGGGATGATATCGTCGGCTTTATCACCCAGGGGCGCGGAATTTCGATTCACCGTTCCGACTGCGACCAGCTTGCCGAGCTGCAGTCCCATGCGCCGGAGCGCATCGTGGAAGCGGTCTGGGGGGAAAGCTATTCCGCTGGCTACTCGCTGGTAGTGCGTGTTACCGCCAACGACCGCAGCGGCCTGCTGCGCGACATTACGACTATTCTCGCCAACGAGAAGGTCAACGTGCTGGGCGTCGCCAGCCGCAGCGATACCCGCGAGCAGCTTGCCACCATCGATATGACCATCGAAATCTACAACCTGCAGGTGCTGGGCCGCGTGCTCGGCAAGCTGAACCAGGTGCCGGATGTGATTGACGCGCGTCGTCTGCACGGCGGCTAAACATCCTCTTCCGTAGGCCGGGTAAGGCAACGCCGCCACCCGGCATTTTTTCATCAGGACAGAACTATGACTCAAATCGACCGCCTGCTCGGCATCATGAAGCGCCTGCGCGACCCGGAAAACGGCTGCCCGTGGGACAAAGAGCAGACTTTCGCCACCATCGCCCCGTACACCCTTGAAGAGACCTACGAGGTGCTGGACGCCATTTCCCGTGAAGATTTTGACGACCTGCGCGGCGAGCTGGGCGATCTGCTGTTCCAGGTGGTGTTCTACGCGCAGATGGCGCAGGAAGAAGGGCGCTTTAACTTTGACGATATTTGCGCTGCCATCAGCGACAAGCTTGAGCGCCGTCATCCCCA
The DNA here is from genome assembly GCF_019968825.1 of Enterobacter sp. JBIWA003. NCBI lineage: Bacteria > Pseudomonadati > Pseudomonadota > Gammaproteobacteria > Enterobacterales > Enterobacteriaceae > Enterobacter > Enterobacter sp. JBIWA003. The sequence continues at coordinate 3,997,051 of NZ_CP074170.1, read as the reverse complement.
TATTTTTGGTGACGCCACCGCAGGAAACAGCACCGAAGTGCTGGCCCGCTGGGAGCAGATCAAAAGCGCAGAGCGGGCAGAAAAATCCCAGCACTCCGCGCTGGATGATATCCCGCTGAGCCTGCCCGCGCTGATGCGCGCGCACAAAATCCAGAAACGCTGCTCCGCGGTGGGGTTTGACTGGACCTCCCTCGGCCCGGTGTTGGATAAAGTGCACGAAGAGATAGATGAGGTCATGCACGAAGCGCAGCAGGCGGTGGTGGATGAAGCAAAGCTTGAGGAAGAGATGGGCGATCTGCTGTTTGCGACCGTCAACCTTTCTCGCCACCTGGGTGTAAAAGCGGAAACGGCACTGCAAAAAGCCAACCTGAAATTCGAACGCCGCTTTCGCGAAGTAGAGCGGATTGTCGCCTCGCGAGGCCTGGAAATGAGCGGTATTGACCTCGACGCGATGGAAGAAGTCTGGCAGGAAGTAAAGCGCCAGGAAACTGATCTCTAACGAAATTTTGCGATCAAGCGCAATTTGTGTGATTTTTTAAATGACAAGCGCTTGATTTGCGTCAAAAACATTTACCCAAAAGGGGCTATTTTCTCACTCCTTATGTTTGTCATGGCCTGGAATGGAGACGGAGAATGAAAGTTTGTGGCGCTCGCCGTGTTCGGGTATACTACTTTCCCGTCCTGGTTATTCCATCGTTTCACCCTAACTTCTCAGGTTCAGCATGACAACGAACTATATTTTTGTGACCGGCGGGGTCGTATCCTCTCTGGGTAAAGGCATTGCCGCAGCCTCCCTCGCAGCCATTCTTGAAGCCCGTGGCCTCAATGTGACCATGATGAAACTGGATCCGTACATCAACGTCGATCCGGGCACCATGAGCCCAATCCAACACGGGGAAGTGTTCGTTACTGAAGACGGCGCTGAAACCGATCTGGATCTTGGCCACTACGAGCGTTTCATCCGCACCAAAATGACCCGTCGTAACAACTTCACGACCGGCCGCATTTACTCCGACGTTCTGCGTAAAGAGCGCCGTGGTGATTATCTGGGTGCCACCGTTCAGGTTATCCCGCACATCACTAACGCCATCAAAGAACGCATTGTTGCGGGTGGCGAAGGCCACGACGTGGTGCTGGTTGAAATCGGCGGTACCGTGGGTGATATCGAATCCCTGCCATTCCTGGAAGCGATTCGTCAGCTGGCGGTAGACATTGGCCGTGAACACGCGCTGTTCATGCACCTGACGCTGGTGCCGTACATGGCCGCTGCAGGTGAAGTGAAAACCAAACCGACTCAGCACTCAGTTAAAGAGCTGCTCTCCATTGGTATTCAGCCAGACATCCTGGTTTGCCGTTCCGATCGTGCGGTGCCGGCGAACGAACGTGCGAAAATTGCATTGTTCTGTAACGTGCCTGAAAAAGCCGTTATTTCAATGAAAGATGTCGATTCCATTTATAAAATCCCGGGCCTGTTGAAATCTCAGGGCCTGGACGATTATATTTGTAAACGATTCAGCTTGAACTGTCCGGAAGCCAACCTGTCTGAATGGGAACAGGTTATTTACGAAGAAGCCAATCCGGCAGGCGAAGTGACTATCGGTATGGTCGGCAAGTACATTGAGCTGCCGGATGCCTACAAGTCCGTGATCGAAGCGCTGAAACACGGTGGTCTGAAGAACCGTGTCTCCGTGAACATCAAGCTGATTGATTCGCAGGATGTTGAAACGCGTGGCGTTGAAATCCTGAAAGATCTGGATGCTATTCTTATCCCTGGCGGCTTCGGCTACCGTGGTGTAGAAGGCAAGATCGCCACCGCGCGCTATGCGCGTGAAAACAATATTCCATACCTCGGCATCTGTCTGGGTATGCAGGTTGCGCTGATCGAATTTGCGCGCAACGTAGCGGGAATGGAAAACGCGAACTCTACGGAATTTGTGCCAGACTGTAAGTACCCTGTTGTGGCGCTTATCACCGAATGGCGTGACGAAGAAGGTAACGTCGAAGTCCGTACCGAGAAGAGCGATCTGGGTGGCACCATGCGTCTTGGCGCACAGGCCTGCCAGCTGACTGACGATAGCGTGGTTCGCAAGCTGTATGGCGAGCCGGTCATCACCGAGCGCCATCGTCACCGCTATGAAGTCAACAACATGTTGTTGAAACCTATTGAAGCCGCGGGCCTGCGTGTTGCGGGACGCTCCGGGGATGATCAGTTAGTCGAGATCATTGAAGTGCCAAACCATCCGTGGTTTGTCGCCTGCCAGTTCCACCCGGAATTTACTTCAACGCCACGTGACGGGCATCCGCTGTTTGCAGGCTTTGTGAAGGCCGCCAGCGACTACCAGAAGCGTCAGGCGAAGTAAAAAAAGTTAGAACGGCAACGCGTACCTTTGGTACGCGTTGTTTGTCTGGAGTTTTAGTTTAACTTGTACTGAGGAAAATCTAATGTCCAAAATCGTTAAAGTCATCGGTCGTGAAATCATCGACTCCCGTGGTAACCCGACCGTTGAAGCCGAAGTTCACCTGGAAGGTGGTTTCGTTGGTATGGCTGCTGCTCCATCAGGTGCTTCTACCGGTTCCCGCGAAGCGCTGGAACTGCGCGATGGCGACAAATCTCGCTTCCTGGGTAAAGGCGTACTGAAAGCGGTTGGCGCTGTAAACGGTCCTATTGCTCAGGCAATCATTGGCAAAGACGCCAAAGACCAGGCTGGCATCGACAAGATCATGATCGATCTGGACGGTACTGAAAACAAATCTAACTTCGGTGCGAACGCAATCCTGGCTGTTTCTCTGGCAAACGCCAAAGCGGCTGCGGCTGCGAAAGGTATGCCACTGTTCGAGCACATCGCTGAACTGAACGGCACCCCAGGCAAATACTCCATGCCTGTACCAATGATGAACATCATCAACGGTGGTGAGCACGCAGACAACAACGTTGATATTCAGGAATTCATGATTCAGCCAGTTGGCGCGAAATCCCTGAAAGAAGCGGTACGTATGGGTTCTGAAGTGTTCCACAACCTGGCTAAAGTTCTGAAAGCTAAAGGCATGAACACGGCTGTTGGTGACGAAGGTGGCTATGCGCCAAACCTGGGTTCTAACGCAGAAGCACTGGCTGTTATCGCAGAAGCAGTAAAAGCTGCAGGCTACGAGCTGGGCAAAGACATCACCCTGGCGATGGACTGTGCAGCATCTGAATTCTACAAAGACGGTAAATACGTTCTGGCTGGCGAAGGCAACAAAGCGTTCACCTCCGAAGAGTTCACTCACTTCCTGGAAGACCTGACCAAACAGTACCCAATCGTGTCTATCGAAGACGGTCTGGACGAGTCTGACTGGGCTGGCTTCGCATACCAGACTAAAGTACTGGGCGACAAAATCCAGCTGGTGGGTGACGACCTGTTCGTAACCAACACCAAGATCCTGAAAGAAGGTATCGAGAAAGGCATCGTTAACTCCATCCTGATCAAATTCAACCAGATCGGTTCCCTGACCGAAACGCTGGCTGCGATCAAAATGGCGAAAGACGCTGGCTACACCGCGGTTATCTCTCACCGTTCTGGCGAAACTGAAGACGCTACCATTGCTGACCTGGCTGTGGGTACCGCTGCAGGCCAGATCAAAACCGGTTCTATGAGCCGTTCTGACCGTGTTGCTAAATACAACCAGCTGATTCGTATCGAAGAAGCGCTGGGCGAAAAAGCACCATACAACGGTCGTAAAGAGATCAAAGGCCAGGCATAATCGCCTAAGCCTTAAAATGAAAATGCCAGTCGAATGACTGGCATTTTTTTTGGCTATTTAAAATCGACCGCCATTTGCTCCGGAATCGTCAGCCCCTGGGTGGTTTGCACGCAGCGGGCGATGTAATCCGTAAACCGGGGTGGCTTCGGCATCCCCATGCTCAGCAGCTTATCGTTGCTGAAGCGCACGTTTAGCGTGGCAAACGCACCGTATAACCGCATGGCTTTCAGCATCAGACGCTCGTTGCACGGCCCAAAAATATGTTTCAACTCGCGGCGCATTCTGACCAGCGTTTCGTAGCTGACCTGAGCATATTTATCCCCGACGGGGGCTTTCTCCAGCGCCTGCGCCATCGCCTGATCGATATCCGCAAAGCGAACGCTGTTCTCTTCACCGGCAGAAATGTGTACCACTTCCCCCGGACGCGCGTTGCTGTTCAGCAGCATTAACAGCGCGTCGGCGCAATAATCCACCGGAACAACGTCGATCCTGTCTTCCATGGAGCACATAAACTTCTGCAGCATCAGGCCCATGCTAAAGACCCAGAAAATGCTACTCGACGGCGTGCAGCCGTGGCGGGTATGGCCGACAACGATGGACGGACGCGCGATGAGCAGCGGCAGGTTCGGACACTTCTGGCGCATCAGCTGTTCGATGGTTGACTTCGAATAAGTGTATTCCACCAGGTGTTCAGCATTCTCTCTGAATTCGGCGCTTTCGGCGACCAGGGAATCCTGCTCCGGCGTGCATGACATTGCCGTACCCACGTGGAGGAAACGCTGCAGTCCTGAGACTTGCTCCATACGGCGCGCCAGCGCCAGCGTTCCTTCAACGTTGACCTTCCAGATGAGCGGGTTGTTACCAAATGAGGCGACAGCCGCACAGTTCACGACATGAGTGACCCGATCCAGACGGGTATCGTTCAGGAAGGCTTCAGGCTGGCTGAGGTCGCCAATCAGGATATTATCCACATTCAGAGAGTCCAGTTTGTCCTCAGGAACGTTGAACTTGCGCATGTTCTCCAGCACGCGCTCCAGCCCGCTCTGCGGATCGCTGGCACGCGCGAGCAAAAGCAGTTTTACGGGTTGATCGCTGGTGAGTATTTTTTCCAGTACTGCACCGCCCAGAAATCCGGTCACGCCTGTAATCAATAACATCTTCATTAATACCGTCTCATTATGATTGATGAGGCGGATTGTAGGCGGGCAAAAGTAAACGGCATTTAAATAATAAAACGCCGAAATCAATGGCGTCTTAAGCTTATTTTAAGGAAAGAAAATCAGGTGGAGATATTGGACATTACAGGTTGGGTAAAAATTCAATTTATTAAAATTAATATTTTAAGGTGTTGATTTTAATGTTTTTTATGGCTTGGCCACCAGGTGGTTAGCTTAATTCAAAATGTAATAAATATAATACTTTGTTACACCAAACATTTACCGGATAAATGATTTAAACGCCCCTTAACGTAAATCAGACGACACAAGACGCAGGCTGTTTTATTTAGCCTGCGAATGATTTTCAGAGTAAAAGGGGAAGCGTGGCGCTGGCTGTTTGCTGGCTAACGTCGCCGTAATGACCATCCAGCGCAATCAGGGACGTAGTCAGCAGCTCGACCAGCAGCATGACCCCAACCTTAGCATTGAGCGCGCCCGCGCTAAGCGGCCCCTCTGGCTTGGCGGCCACCAGCTGCATGTCGCTCAGGGACGCCAGCGGGCTGCGGGGCGTATTGCTGAGAGCCAGTACCTTAACGCCACGTTTGCGGGCAAGCTTCACCACGTGGAGTAAATCCCGCGTTGAACCCGAGCTGGAGATAGCCACCACCAGGGTCTCTTTTGAAAGCGTTGTCGCATTCATGGCCGCGCGGTGCATATCGCTAAACAGCTGTGCGGGTTTCCCCAGACGCAACAGCTTGTAGTGGAGATACTCCCCGAGGATCGCGCTGGCCGCAACGCCATAAATCTGCACCGACTGCGCCTGATGCAGCGCCAGCGCGGCCTTTTCAAGCAGCGTGCGGTCAAGAAGCCTGGCGGTATCCTGCAATGCCTGCACCGACTCATCCACCACGTTATCAATCTCATCCCCCGCCTGACGCGCGGGCTGGCCCTGCTGAATATCCAGCGCAAGCGCCATTTTAAATTCGTTATAGCCCTTGCAGCCCAGCGTCCGGCAAAGACGCGTGACGCTGGCCTCGCTGGTGTGGCTCTCGCGCGCCAGCTCGGTGATCGTCAGGTAGAGCACCCGGGCTGGATCGCTGAGGACAAACTCACCGAGTTTTTGTTGTGTTGGGCTGTACCCGGAAGCCTCCTGGCGTAGCTTCAGCAGCAGGTTTTCATGGTCTGACATGCTCGATCCTTAATGCGTTTCTCTGCGACTAGTGTGGCGGAAAGCGGGGGAAAGATGCCAGTCATTTTGAAAAAGTATGATCGTCGTCCTGGTTCTTGATGATAATTTTCACTATTAAATATTTATATGGTAAAAATTTTCATCGTTTAATGAGGGGATGAAAAAATGATGCAAATATTCAGTGGGGCTTCTTCAGGAGGATGGTTTGAAAAAGCGCAGCGCTTTGGCAAATCCTTTATGTTGCCGATTGCCGTGTTGCCTGCGGCGGGTCTGCTGCTGGGGATAGGCGGCGCGCTATCGAATCCCAACACGCTGGCAGCCTATCCGTTTTTAGACGTGAGCTGGCTGCAGGCCATTTTCACCATCATGAGCAGCGCAGGCTCCATCGTGTTTGCGAACCTCTCGGTGCTGTTTGCCGTTGGGGTGGCCGTCGGGCTGGCAAAAAGCGATAAGGGCACGGCGGGTCTGGCGGCGTTACTCGCGTTTCTGGTGATGAATGCCACCATCAACGCGCTGCTGATCCTCACCGGCAAACTGGCGCATGAGAACCCGGGGGCCGTGGGGCAGGGCATGACGCTGGGTATTCAGACGCTGGAAACCGGCGTGTTTGGCGGCGTGGTGATTGGACTGGTGACCTGCGCGCTACATCATCGGTTTAATAAAATTGCGCTTCCGCAGTTCCTGGGCTTTTTTGGCGGCTCGCGCTTTGTTCCTATTATCAGCTCGCTGGCGGCGATACTCGTCGGTGCGCTCATGACCGTGGTCTGGCCGCATTTCCAGAAGCTGATTTTTGGTCTGGGCGGGCTGGTGGATGCGACCGGCTATCTGGGCACCCTGCTGTACGGCTTTATTCTTCGCATGCTGGGCCCGTTCGGTCTGCACCACATCTTCTATCTGCCTTTCTGGACCACCGCGCTTGGCGGGAGTGAAATCGTCAACGGACACCTCGTGGAAGGCACGCAGCGGATCTTCTTCGCTCAGCTGGCTGACCAGAACACGCAACATTTCTATGAGGGAACGTCACGCTTCATGTCCGGGCGCTTTATTACGATGATGTTTGGCCTGCTCGGGGCGTGCCTGGCGATGTACCACACGGCAAAACCCGAGAACAAAAAACGCGTTGCCGGACTGCTGCTTTCTGCGGCGTTAACCTCGTTCCTGACGGGGATTACCGAGCCTATCGAATTCTCGTTCCTGTTTATTGCGCCGGTGCTCTACGTCATCCATGCGCTGTTTGACGGGCTGGCATTCATGCTCGCGCACATGCTGCATATCACCATCGGGCAAACCTTCTCCGGCGGTTTCATCGACTTCGTGCTGTTCGGCATTTTGCAGGGAGAGGCCAAAACCAACTGGATGTTCGTTCCGCTGGTCGGCGTACCGTGGTTCTTCCTGTACTACTTTACCTTCCGCTATCTGATTAACCGCTTTGATTTCGCGACGCCAGGTCGGGAAAAGGAGGCGATGGCTGACGAAGTCAGTCTGCCGCAAAACGAACGCGCTGCTGCGGTGATCGCCGGATTAGGCGGAAAAGACAATCTCGACGAGGTGGACTGCTGCGCCACGCGTCTTCGCGTGACGGTTAAAGACGGCAGCAAAGTGAATGACGCGGCGCTGAAAGCCACCGGGGCGCGCGGCGTTATCGTGCGCGGCAACGGCGTTCAGGTCATCTATGGCCCGCACGTCACGATTATCAAAAACGAAGTGGAAGAGATCTTATCGTAATGAAAACTGTACTGGATACCCTGAAGGGAAAACTGGTCGTCTCCTGTCAGGCGCTGGAAAATGAACCGCTGCACAGCCCGTTTATTATGTCGAGAATGGCGCTGGCGGCGGCACAGGGCGGGGCCGCGGCTATTCGCGCCAACAGCGTGGCGGATATTGAGGCCATTAAGCAGCAGGTGTCTTTGCCGGTCATCGGCATCATCAAACGGGATTATCCCGAAAGTGAGGTGTTTATCACCGCGACAATGAAAGAGGTGGATGAGCTCATGAGCGTCTCGCCGGACATCATTGCGCTTGATGCGACGGCGCGGGAACGTCCCGGCGGCGAATCTCTGGAAACACTGGTCTCGCGCATCCGCTCACGCTATCCCGCGGTGCTGCTGATGGCGGATATCTCCTCCGTGGACGAAGCCGTGACGGCGCAGGCACTGGGCTTCGACTGCGTCGGCACCACGCTATACGGCTACACGGCGGAAACCGCGGGCCATACATTGCCTGACAACGACTGCGCGTTCCTGAAAGCGGTGCTGGCGGCCGTGACGGTGCCCGTGGTTGCCGAAGGCAACGTGGATACGCCTGAACGTGCGGCCAGATGCCTGGCGCTGGGCGCGCATACGGTGGTGGTCGGCGGCGCGATCACCCGTCCACAGCAAATCACGGAACGGTTCATGGCGGCGATTGGCGCGTAAAGCACCGATGGAGCATGACCATCCGGCGGGGATCTGCGATACTTATCGTTTATCCCCTTTACTGAGATGACTATGCAGTACCCGATTAACGAGATGTTCCAGACCCTGCAAGGCGAGGGTTACTTTACCGGCGTTCCCGCTATTTTCATTCGTTTACAGGGATGCCCGGTTGGCTGTGCCTGGTGTGACACCAAACATACGTGGGATAAGCTCGCAGATCGGGAAGTGTCGCTGTTTAGCATTCTGGCGAAAACCAAAGAGAGCGATAAGTGGGGCGCGGGCAGTGCCGAAGATCTGCTGGCCATTATTGGCCGTCAGGGCTGGACGGCCCGTCACGTCGTGATCACCGGCGGTGAACCCTGCATCCACGATCTGACCCCGCTGACCGAGCTGCTCGAAAAGAACGGCTACAGCTGCCAGATCGAAACCAGCGGCACCCATGAAGTGCGCTGCTCGCACACCACCTGGGTGACGGTATCGCCAAAAGTGAATATGCGCGGCGGGTACGACGTGCTGTCTCAGGCGCTGGAGCGCGCGGATGAGATTAAGCACCCGGTAGGGCGCGTGCGAGATATCGAAGCGCTGGATGAACTGCTGGCCACCCTGACGGATGAAAAGCAGCGGGTGATTGCCCTGCAGCCTATCAGCCAGAAAGACGATGCAACGCGCCTGTGCATTGAAACCTGTATTGCGCGCAACTGGCGCCTGTCGATGCAGACGCACAAATATCTGAATATTGCCTGAAAAAAAGCCCGGTGGCGCGAACGCTTACCGGGCCTACGGTTCGAGGCGCTTGTAGGCCGGGTAAGCGTCAGCGCCACCCGGCAAGCATCACTCCCCGCGATAGATGCAGCCCGCGGTGCAGGTCTCTTTGATCATCACCGCGCTCAGCAGCGGTACCCGCGGTTTCATCTGATCCCAAATCCATTTTGCCAGCACTTCGCTGGTCGGGTTTTCAAGGCCCGGGATCTCATTCAGGTAGTAGTGATCCAGACGATCGTAGGTCGGCTTAAACGCCGCCTTCAGCTCGGCAAAATCCATGATCCAACCGGTATGCGGATCAACTTCACCGGTGATCTCAAGACGCACCATGAACGAATGCCCGTGCAGACGGCCACATTTATGCCCTTCAGGGACATGCGGAAGGTGGTGGGCGGCTTCGAAGGTGAAATCTTTAAACAGTGTGGTGGACATGATCGCTCTCAGTAATGCGGAAAAAACCGCCGCATAGTACCGGAAAGCACAATTTTTAGCATTAACTAAAACGGCTCTGAGCGGCAACCGCCTCGTATTCAGGGTGTTTATTGCTATTTGTTCTTTTATTTCATAAGGTTATTTAATCGGTTTTATCGCTAAGCATGACAACCAAAACAGGTTAGTCCATTTGGTTATTTATTATTTCCATCCCTTCTTTAATTGTTATTATCCTCGCCGTTAACCTTATCTTCAGTTTGGATTTATTCGCTTAAAGTCCGCTTGGCTACTGGAACATAACGACGCATGACAACACAGGCCCCACCTTCAAATTTGCTTCCCCTGAACCCGGAGCAACTGGCGCGCCTTCAGGCTGCCACCTCTGATTTTTCTCCCACTCAGCTTGCCTGGGTCTCCGGTTATTTCTGGGGAATGCTCAATCAGCAGCCTGGCGCTGTGGCGGGTGCACCGGCCACAGCCGTTGAAATTCCGGCCATTACCCTGATTTCCGCCTCGCAGACGGGCAATGCCCGCCGCGTGGCCGAAGCGCTGCGCGACGACCTGCTGGCCGCGAAACTGAATGTGAACCTGGTCAACGCCGGAGATTACAAATTTAAGCAAATCGCGTCGGAAAAACTGCTGGTGGTGGTTGCCTCTACGCAGGGTGAAGGTGAACCCGCTGAAGAAGCGGTGGCGCTGCATAAGTTCCTGTTCTCGAAAAAAGCGCCGAAGCTGGATGGCACGGCGTTTGCCGTCTTTGGCCTGGGCGATACTTCCTATGAATTCTTCTGCCAGTCCGGCAAAGACTTCGACAGCAAGCTGGCGGAGCTGGGCGCGGAGCGCCTGCTGGACCGCGTTGACGCGGATGTTGAATACCAGGCCGCCGCCGCCGAATGGCGCGCCCGCATCGTTGAGGTGCTAAAAGCGCGCGTGCCGAAAGAGACGTCGGCGCAGGCCGCGTTCACCGCGACGGGTGCTGTTAACGACATCCACACCAGCCCGTACACCAAAGAGGCGCCGCTGACGGCGAGCCTGTCGGTGAACCAGAAAATTACCGGCCGCGATTCAGAAAAAGATGTGCGCCATATCGAAATCGATCTGGGCGACTCGGGCCTGCGCTATCAGCCTGGTGATGCGCTGGGCGTCTGGTATCAGAACGATCCGGCGCTGGTGAAAGAGCTGGTTGAGCTGCTGTGGCTGAAAGGCGACGAGCCTGTCACCGTTGACGGTAAAACGCAGCCGCTTTCTGATGCGTTGCAGTGGCATTTTGAGCTGACGGTGAACACCCCGAATATCGTCGAAAATTATGCCACCTTGACGCGCAGCGAATCCCTGCTGCCGCTGGTGGGCGACAAGGCGAAGCTGCAGCATTACGCCGCGACGACGCCGATTGTCGATATGGTGCGCTTCTCTCCGGCTCAGCTGGATGCCGATGCGCTGATCGGTCTGCTGCGTCCGCTCACTCCGCGCCTGTACTCCATCGCCTCTTCCCAGGCTGAAGTGGAGAGTGAAGTGCATATTACCGTCGGCGTGGTGCGTTACGATATCGAAGGCCGCGCCCGCACGGGTGGGGCATCAGGCTTCCTGGCGGATCGTGTGGAAGAAGAGGGCGAAGTGCGCGTCTTTATCGAGCACAACGATAACTTCCGCCTGCCGGTCAACCCGGAAACGCCGGTCATTATGATTGGCCCGGGCACCGGCATTGCGCCGTTCCGCGCCTTTATGCAGCAGCGTGCGGCAGACGGCGCGCCGGGTAAAAACTGGCTGTTCTTTGGCAATCCGCACTTTACCGAAGATTTCCTCTACCAGGTTGAGTGGCAGCGCTATGTAAAAGAAGGCGTACTGACCCGCATCGATCTGGCCTGGTCCCGCGACCAGAAAGAAAAAGTATACGTACAAGACAAACTGCGCGAACAGGGCGCAGAGCTGTGGCGCTGGATCAATGACGGTGCCCACATTTATGTCTGCGGCGACGCCAATCGCATGGCGAAAGACGTTGAGCAGACTTTGCTGGAAGTGATTGCCGAATTCGGCGGTATGGATGCCGAAGCGGCGGACGAATTTTTAAGTGAGCTGCGCGTTGAGCGCCGTTATCAGCGAGATGTCTACTAATGAGCGAAAAACATCCAGGGCCACTGGTGGTCGAAGGTAAACTGACAGACGCCGAGCGCATGAAGCTGGAAAGCAACTATCTGCGTGGCACCATTGCTGAAGATCTGAATGACGGTCTCACCGGCGGTTTCAAAGGCGACAACTTCCTGCTGATCCGTTTCCACGGCATGTACCAGCAGGACGACCGCGACATCCGCGCCGAGCGTGCAGAGCAGAAGCTGGAGCCGCGTCACGCGATGCTGCTGCGCTGCCGTTTGCCGGGCGGGGTGATTACCACCAAACAGTGGCAGGCGATCGACAAGTTTGCCGGTGAAAACACGATCTACGGCAGCATCCGTCTGACTAACCGTCAGACCTTCCAGTTCCACGGCATTCTGAAGAAGAACGTCAAGCCGGTGCACCAGATGCTGCACTCCGTTGGGCTGGACGCGCTGGCGACCGCCAACGACATGAACCGTAACGTGCTCTGCACCTCGAACCCGTATGAGTCCGAGCTGCACGCCGAAGCGTACGAGTGGGCGAAGAAGATCTCCGAGCACCTGCTGCCGCGCACGCGCGCCTATGCAGAGATCTGGCTCGATCAGGAAAAAGTCGCGACCACGGACGAAGAGCCGATCCTTGGCCAGACCTACCTGCCGCGTAAGTTTAAAACTACAGTGGTGATCCCGCCGCAGAACGATATCGACCTGCACGCCAACGACATGAACTTCGTGGCGATTGCCGAAAACGGCAAGCTGATTGGCTTTAACCTGCTGGTGGGCGGCGGCCTGTCCATCGAACACGGTAACAAGAAAACCTACGCCCGTACCGCCAGCGAGTTCGGCTTCCTGCCGCTGGAGCATACGCTGGCCGTGGCGGAAGCGGTGGTGACGACCCAGCGCGACTGGGGTAACCGTACCGACCGTAAAAACGCGAAAACCAAATACACCCTGGAGCGCGTGGGCGTGGAGACGTTCAAAGCGGAAGTGGAGCGTCGCGCGGGCATCAAGTTTGAGCCGATCCGCCCTTATGAATTCACCGGTCGCGGCGATCGCATTGGCTGGGTGAAGGGTATCGACAATAAATGGCACCTGACGCTGTTTATCGAAAACGGCCGTATTCTGGATTATCCGGGGCGTCCGCTGAAAACCGGTCTGCTGGAAATTGCGAAGATCCATAAGGGCGAGTTCCGCATTACCGCTAACCAGAACCTGATCATTGCCGGCGTGCCGGAAAGCCAGAAGGCGAAGATCGAGAAGCTGGCGCGCGAACATGGGTTGATGGATGCGGTGAAGCCGCAGCGCGAAAACTCAATGGCCTGCGTGTCGTTCCCGACCTGCCCGCTGGCGATGGCGGAAGCGGAACGTTTCCTGCCGTCGTTTACCGACAAAGTGGAAGCGATTCTGGAAAAACACGGCATTCCGGACGAGCATATTGTTATGCGCGTCACCGGGTGTCCGAACGGCTGCGGTCGTGCGATGCTGGCCGAGCTCGGACTGGTGGGGAAAGCGCCGGGTCGTTACAACCTGCACCTGGGCGGTAACCGTATCGGTACGCGCATCCCGCGTATGTTCCGCGAGAACATCACCGAGCCGGAAATTCTTGATTCCATCGACGAGCTTGTCGGGCGCTGGGCGAAAGAGCGCGAAGCGGGTGAAGGCTTCGGCGACTTTACGGTGCGTGCGGGCATCATTCGCCCGGTGCTCGATCCCGCCAGGGATTTCTGGGAGTAAACACGAGAGGTAATTATGTCCGTACTCGATCTAAACGCCCTTAATGACCTGCCAAAAGTCGAACGCATTCTGGCGCTGGCAGAAACCAATGCCCACCTTGAAAAGCTGGACGCCGAAGCGCGCGTGGCGTGGGCGCTGGAAAACCTGCCGGGAGAGTATGTGCTCTCGTCGAGCTTTGGTATTCAGGCGGCGGTCAGCCTGCATCTGGTGAATCAGATCCGTCCGGACATTCCGGTGATCCTCACCGATACCGGCTACCTGTTCCCGGAAACCTACCAGTTCATTGACGAGCTGACGGACAAGCTCGGACTGAACCTCAAAGTTTACCGCGCGACGGAGAGCGCGGCCTGGCAGGAGGCGCGCTACGGCAAGCTGTGGGAGCAGGGCGTTGAGGGCATTGAGAAGTACAATGAGATTAACAAAGTTGAGCCGATGAACCGGGCGCTGAAAGAGCTTAATGCGCAGACGTGGTTTGCGGGTCTGCGCCGCGAGCAGTCCGGTAGCCGGGCAACCTTACCGGTACTGGCGGTCCAGCGCGGGGTCTTTAAAGTGCTGCCGATTATCGACTGGGATAACCGGACGGTGTATCAGTACCTGCAAAAGCACGGGCTGAAATACCATCCGCTGTGGGACCAGGGCTATCTGTCGGTGGGCGATACCCACACCACGCGTAAGTGGGAACCGGGAATGGCGGAAGAAGAGACGCGATTCTTCGGGCTGAAGCGCGAGTGCGGGTTGCACGAAGGGTGATAACCTTTTTGCCCGGTGGCGCTGCGCTTACCGGGCCTACAAAGGCTCGTTCCCTATGTAGGCCCGGTAAGGCGTAGCCGCCACCGGGCTTAACGGCCTCAGGCTTTCCCCGCTTTCGCCAGCTCCTTCACCAGCGGCAGCATCACCTTCACCACATCACGACTGCGGTGCTCAATCCGCTGCGGCAGCGCGCGATCGATGTGCTGCTGATTGTCCAGCATCACGTTGTGCCAGCTCGTCCCGTCCGGGAAGGCCTTCGATTTAGCCCGCTGCTGGTAGCCATCTTTTTTGCCCAGCGCCCAGTTTGTCGCTTCCACGTACAGCACCGGAATGCCCGCCTTATCGAACACTTCCCCGTCGTTGCAGCAGCCTGTGCCTCGCGGATAATCCGGGTTACCGCCAGGGTTGCTGGTGGCATAAACACCATGGCTGCGGGCTATCGCCAGGGCCCGGTCGCGCGTCAGTTTCCGCACGGTACCCGGCGTACTCTGCCCGCTGTTGAAATAGAGCTTGTCGCCGACGATCAGGTTGTCGAGGTTAATCACCAGCAGCGTATTTTTCTTCTCCTCAGCACTCATGCGCTTAAGGAGATTCTCAGCGCCGAGTTTGCCCTCTTCTTCACCGCTGGTGGCAACAAAACGAATGCCATATTGGGTGGGAATATCTTTCATCCGCTCGGCCAGTTCGAGCATCACGCCCAAGCCTGCGGCATTGTCGTCCATGCCCTGCAGCGTCAGCCCGCCAAGATTATTATCCGTATCGGCGTCACTCATCGGGGCGTAGGTATCAAGGTGCGCCATAATAATAATTTGCTCTTTTGCGGTGCCTTCGTGGGCCGCAATCACCGTACTGCCGGTCACGTTATGCCAGTTTTTCGTTTTATTTCGTGAGGTATAGACGTAGCGGCTGTGAAACGACCGGATATCGCTCTGATAACCCATGTCGGCAAACTGCTGGCGAAGATAGTCTGCGGAGAGCATTTCCGCAGGCGATCCGGTCATGCGCCCGGGGAAAACGGTGGCAATATGCCGCGCCTGCATATTGGCGATTTCACCATAAGGTTGGTTTTTTGCCTGAGCGGGAAGAATAAAGCAAACGCCGAGCGCCAGGGCAGCAATACGGTGGCGCGTTGCGGAAAACATAGTGAGTCCTTAAAAACAGAGCAAAATAGTCACCCGCCTAGTATGAAACTGTGATCGTCCATACACAATTTGAATTGCTCTTAAATGCCCGAAATATCGCGTGTTAAGCACTTTTTGGTATTAGCATTTTCATCGCGTTATTCCATTGAGTAACTACTCATTCCAATTCGTAATTTCATTCGGTCTAAGCCGCCCCCTATAGTCCCTCTATTCCTCGTTGTTAGTGAGTTGTTGCCTGTGGACTATCTGCCCTTATTTGCTGCGATTAAAGAGAAACCAGTGCTGGTTGTTGGCACGGGTGAAATCGCCGATCGCAAAATTGCGTTTCTGCAGCGTGCAGGGGCGCAGGTGCAGATCGTTGCAGAGGCAGATTTTCACGAGTCACAAATCGATAGCGTCGTGCTGGTGATTGCGGCGACCGAAGATCGTGACCTCAACCGGCGGATCTCCGACGCCGCTCAGGCCCGTTACCGCCTGGTTAACGTGGTGGACGACCAGCCTTTATGCTCGTTTATTTTCCCGTCGATCGTTGACCGCTCGCCGCTGCTGGTGGCGATCTCCTCCGGCGGGACCGCGCCGGTGCTGGCACGCGTGCTGCGGGAAAAAATCGAAGCGCTGCTACCGACCAGCCTCGGGCGGATGGCTGAGAAAGCCAGCCACTGGCGCAACCATCTGAAAACGCGCCTGACCAGCGTGACGGAACGCCGTCGCTTCTGGGAGCGCGTGTTTCGCGGCCGCTTTGCCAGCCTGATGCATGCCGGTAATGAGACAGCGGCGCAGAAAATTCTTGAAGACGAACTGGATAACCCCGGCAGCACCGGCGGGGAGATCATTCTGGTGGGCGCGGGGCCGGGCGATGCCGGGCTTCTGACGCTGCGCGGCCTGCAGGTGCTGCAGGACGCGGACGTGGTGTTCTACGACCATCTGGTCACCGACGGCGTGCGCGAGTTGATCCGTCGCGACGCGGAGCAAATCTGCGTGGGCAAACGGGCAGGCGAGCACTCTGTGCCGCAGCACGACACCAACCAGATGCTGGTTGACGCCGCCAAAGCGGGCAAAACCGTGGTGCGCCTGAAGGGGGGCGATCCGTTTATCTTCGGTCGCGGCGGCGAAGAGCTGCAGGCGGCGGCCGAAGCGGGCATACCGTTCCAGGTGGTGCCCGGCATCACGGCGGCCTCTGCGGTGACGGCTTACGCCGGTATCCCGTTGACCCACCGCGATTACGCCCAGAGCGTCACCTTTGTGACCGGCCACTATAAGCCGGACAGCACGCCGTTTGACTGGTCGCATCTCGCCCAGAGCCGCCAGACGCTGGCGATATACATGGGCACGATGAAGGCGGCGGACATCAGCGAACAGCTTATTCAGCACGGTCGCGAGGCGACGACGCCCGTTGCCGTCATTTCTCGCGGCACGCGCGTCGATCAGCACGTTGCGACGGGCACCCTGGAACATCTTGCAACCCTGGCGAAAGACGCCCCTATGCCCGCCCTGATCGTGGTGGGGGAAGTGGTGCAGCTGCACAGCACGCTCGCCTGGTTTCAGCACACAACCGATACAGAAGGCTTTGGTTCTTCTGTTGTAAATTTGGCTTAAGGAACGGTTATGGACCAAAAACGTCTTACACACCTGCGGCAGCTCGAAGCGGAAAGTATCCATATCATCCGCGAAGTGGCCGCCGAGTTTTCTAACCCGGTGATGATGTACTCCATCGGTAAAGATTCCAGCGTCATGCTGCATCTGGCGCGTAAAGCGTTTTATCCAGGTACGCTGCCGTTCCCGCTGCTGCACGTGGATACCGGCTGGAAATTCCGCGAGATGTACGAGTTCCGCGATCGTACCGCGAAAGCCTACGGCTGCGAGCTGCTGGTGCATAAAAACCCGGAAGGGGTAGCGATGGGCATTAACCCGTTCGTCCACGGCAGCGCCAAACACACCGATATCATGAAGACCGAAGGGTTGAAGCAGGCGCTGAACAAATACGGTTTTGATGCGGCCTTCGGCGGTGCGCGCCGTGACGAAGAGAAATCCCGCGCTAAAGAGCGTATCTACTCCTTCCGCGACCGCTTCCACCGCTGGGACCCTAAAAACCAGCGTCCGGAGCTGTGGCACAACTACAACGGCCAGATTAACAAGGGCGAAAGCATCCGCGTCTTCCCGCTCTCCAACTGGACCGAGCTGGATATCTGGCAGTACATCTATCTGGAAAACATCGAAATCGTTCCGCTGTACCTGGCCGCCGAGCGCCCGGTGCTGGAGCGCGACGGCATGCTGATGATGATCGACGACGATCGCATCGACCTGCAGCCGGGCGAAGTGATCAAAAAACAGATGGTCCGTTTCCGCACCCTCGGCTGCTGGCCGCTGACCGGCGCGGTGGAGTCCAGTGCGCAGACGCTGCCGGAGATCATCGAAGAGATGCTGGTGTCGACCACCAGCGAGCGACAGGGGCGCGTGATTGACCGCGACCAGGCAGGCTCCATGGAGCTGAAGAAACGTCAGGGTTATTTCTAAGGAGCCGCCATGAACACCACTATTGCTCAACAAATTGCCAAAGAAGGCGGTGTGGAAGCGTATCTGCATGCGCAACAACACAAAAGTCTGCTGCGTTTTCTGACCTGCGGCAGCGTGGATGACGGGAAAAGTACCCTGATTGGCCGCCTGCTGCACGATACGCGCCAGATTTATGAAGATCAGCTCTCTTCCCTGCATAATGACAGTAAGCGTCACGGTACCCAGGGTGAAAAGCTGGATCTGGCGCTGCTGGTGGATGGCCTGCAGGCGGAGCGCGAGCAGGGCATCACTATCGACGTGGCCTACCGCTATTTCTCTACCGAGAAGCGCAAATTTATTATCGCCGACACCCCGGGGCACGAACAGTACACCCGCAATATGGCGACCGGCGCGTCGACCTGCGACCTGGCGATCCTGCTGATCGACGCGCGTAAAGGCGTGCTGGATCAGACCCGTCGCCACAGCTTTATCTCCACGCTGCTGGGGATCAAACACCTGGTGGTGGCGGTCAACAAGATGGATCTGGTGAACTTCAGCGAAGAGAAGTTCGAGGAGATCCGCCAGAGCTATCTGACCTTTGCTGAACAGCTGCCGGGCAACCTGGATATCCGCTTTGTGCCGCTCTCGGCGCTGGAAGGGGATAACGTCGCCTCCCAGAGCGCGAACATGCCGTGGTACAGCGGCCCGACGCTGCTGGAAGTGCTGGAAACGGTTGAAATCCAGCGCGTGGTCGACACCCAGCCGATGCGCTTCCCGGTGCAGTACGTCAACCGTCCAAACCTCGACTTCCGCGGTTTCTCCGGCACCCTTGCGTCAGGCTCCGTGAAGGTCGGTCAGCGCGTCAAGGTGCTGCCATCCGGCGTGGAATCGACCATCGCCCGTATCGTCACCTTCGACGGTGATCTGCAGGAGGCGGGCGCCGGTGAAGCGGTTACGCTGGTGCTGAAAGACGAGATTGATATCAGCCGGGGCGATCTGCTGGTGGACGCGCAGGAAACCCTGGCCGCCGTACAGGGAGCTTCCGTGGATGTGGTGTGGATGGCGGAGCAACCGCTGACGCCGGGCCAGAGCTACGACATCAAAATTGCCGGCAAGAAGACCCGCGCCCGCGTGGACGGTATTCAGTTCCAGGTGGACATCAACAATCTGACCCAGCGCGAGGTTACCGAGCTGCCGCTGAACGGTATTGGTCTGGTCGATCTGACCTTCGACGAACCGCTGGTGCTGGATCCGTATCAGCAGAACCCGGTGACGGGCGGGCTTATCTTTATCGACAGGCTGACCAACGTTACCGTCGGGGCCGGTATGGTACGCGAACCGATTAAACAGGCTGCCGTGGCCTCTGAATTCAGCGCCTTTGAGCTGGAACTGAACGCGCTGGTGCGTAAACACTTCCCGCACTGGGGCGCGCGCGATCTGCTGGGAGGCAAGTAATGGCCGCGCATGATGAGAACGTCGTCTGGCATCCTCATCCGGTCACCGTCGCCCAGCGCGAACAGCTCCACGGTCACCGTGGGGTTGTGCTGTGGTTTACCGGGCTGTCCGGCTCGGGTAAATCGACGGTGGCGGGCGCGCTGGAAGAGGCATTGCATCAGCAGGGCGTAAGCACGTACCTGCTGGATGGCGACAACGTGCGCCATGGCCTGTGCAGCGATTTAGGGTTCAGCGACGACGACCGCAAAGAGAACATCCGCCGGGTCGGGGAAGTCGCCAGCCTGATGGCCGATGCCGGGCTGGTGGTGCTGACCGCGTTTATCTCTCCGCACCGCGCCGAGCGCCAGATGGTGCGCGAACGCGTCGGTCAGGATCGCTTTATTGAAGTGTTTGTGGATACGCCGCTGGAGGTTTGCGAAGCGCGCGACCCGAAAGGGCTGTACAAAAAAGCGCGTGCCGGAGAACTGCGCAACTTCACCGGAATTGACGCGGTCTACGAAGCACCTGAATCGCCTGAAATTCACCTGGAGGGTCAACAATTGGTAACAAATTTAGTAAGCCAATTATTAGACCTGCTCAGACGGGACGATATTATCAGATCCTGAGACGGTATCGTTCGGGAGCTGTCTTCCCGAACGATGAGTCACGGTCACAGGACTAGCTATGCGCAACAGTGAACATTACATTACCACCACCGGGTCGGAGCCGCTTGCGACCGACGACGAAACGACCTGGTCATTTCCTGGGGCCATCATTGGCTTCGTCTCATGGTTGCTGGCGCTGGGTATCCCGTTTCTTATCTACGGCGGCAACACGCTGTTCTTCTTTCTCTACACCTGGCCTTTCTTTCTGGCGCTGATGCCCGTGGCGGTTGTCGTCGGCATTGCGCTGCACTCGCTTCTCAATGGCAAGCTGCTCTACAGTACCGTGGTCACGATTGTGACGGTGGTTCTGATGTTTGGTCTGTTATTTTTGTGGCTCATGGGCTAACTTCAGCCATAATTCAAACCGTAACCAACTGTGTAACGATATTGAGCAGGACGATTCTGCGGAAAAAATGTGGTACATTTGCTCGCGATGTTGCGGCATCTCTGTTACTCCGGCGTAGTGCTCTGGGGAAGTCTTGGGATGATGATGCCGTTTTTCAGGGGGCAGGATGGGTAAACTAACGCTGCTGTTGCTGGCTTTGCTAATCTGGCTGCAATATTCGCTGTGGTTCGGTAAGAACGGACTGCACGACTATAGCCGGGTGAGCGATGACGTCGCGGCTCAGCAGGCAACAAACGCCAAACTTAAGGCGCGAAACGATCAACTCTTCGCTGAAATTGATGACCTCAATGGCGGGCAAGAGGCGATTGAGGAACGCGCACGCAATGAACTCAGTATGACTAAGCCGGGCGAAACCTTTTATCGTCTGGTTCCGGATGCGTCTAAACGCAATCAGGGCTCAGCACAAAACAATCGATAATCAGGCCCAGGATTACGACATGGCAGTAACTTTTTCGGACGTATGCGCCGTGGTGCCGGCCGCAGGTTTTGGCCGGCGCATGCAGACAGAATGTCCCAAGCAATACCTCTCTATTGGCGATAAAACGATCCTCGAGCACGCCGTGGCGGCGCTGCTGGCGCACCCGCGGGTGACGCGGGTGATCATCGCTATCAGCCCGGGCGATGCGCGCTTCGCGCAGCTACCGCTGGCAAATCATCCACAGATTACCGTTGTCGATGGCGGTGCCGAGCGCGCCGATTCCGTGCTGGCAGGCATTCAGGCTGCCGGTAACGCGCCGTGGGTGCTGGTGCATGACGCGGCGCGTCCGTGTCTGCATCAGGACGATCTCGCTCGCCTGCTGGCGTTGAGCGAAACCAGCAAAGTGGGTGGCATTCTGGCCGCCCCCGTGCGCGACACCATGAAGCGTGCCGAGCCGGGCAAACGGGCTATCGCCCACACCGTCGATCGCGTCGATCTATGGCACGCGCTGACGCCGCAATTTTTCCCCCGCGAATTACTCCACGACTGCTTAACGCGCGCGCTTAACGAAGGTGCGACCATTACGGACGAAGCCTCTGCGCTGGAGTACTGCGGTTTCCACCCAACGCTTGTTGAAGGACGTGCTGATAATATTAAAGTGACGCGTCCGGAAGATTTACAGCTCGCGGAATTTTATCTTACCCGTTTGACCCATCAGGAGAAGGCATAATGCGAATTGGACACGGTTTTGATGTACACGCCTTTGGCGGCGAAGGCCCAATTATCATTGGCGGCGTGCGCATTCCTTATGAGAAAGGGCTGCTGGCGCATTCTGATGGCGACGTGGCGCTGCATGCGCTGACCGACGCGCTGTTGGGCGCGGCCGCACTGGGTGATATCGGCAAGCTGTTCCCGGACACCGACCCGGCGTTTAAAGGGGCAGACAGCCGTGAACTGCTGCGCGAAGCGTGGCGCCGCATCCAGGCGAAAGGCTACACCCTTGGCAACGTCGACGTGACGATTATCGCCCAAGCCCCGAAAATGCTGCCGCACATTCCGCAGATGCGCGTGTTTATCGCAGAAGATCTGGGTTGCCATATGGACGACGTGAACGTCAAAGCGACGACGACCGAGAAGCTGGGCTTCACTGGGCGTGGCGAAGGGATTGCCTGTGAAGCCGTGGCGCTGCTGGTGAAGGCGAGCAAATGACAGACTTCGACAACCTGACATATCTGCATGGCAAACCGCAGGGGAACGGGGTGCTGAAAGCCAGCCCCGAAGATTTCCTCGTGGTCGAGGATCTGGGCTTTGAGCCGGATGGCGAAGGCGAACATATCCTGGTGCGTATTCTGAAAAATGGCTGCAATACCCGCTTTGTGGCCGACGCGCTGGCAAAATTTCTCAAAATTCATGCCCGCGAGGTGAGCTTTGCCGGGCAGAAAGATAAACACGCCGTCACCGAACAGTGGCTCTGCGCGCGCGTTCCCGGCAATACGATGCCTGATTTAAGCAAATTTGAGCTTGAGGGCTGTAAGGTACTGGAATATGCCCGCCACAAGCGCAAACTGCGTCTGGGGGCATTGAAAGGCAACGCGTTTACGCTGGTACTGCGCGAAGTGACTGATCGTGAAGACGTTGAAAAACGTCTGAACGCCATCAGTGACCGCGGCGTACCGAACTACTTTGGCGCGCAGCGCTTCGGCATTGGCGGCAGCAACCTGCAGGGCGCACTGCGCTGGGCGCAAAGCGACGCGCCGGTGCGGGACAGGAATAAACGCAGTTTTTGGTTGTCGGCGGCCCGCAGTGCGTTGTTTAATCAGATTGTGAGCGAAAGGCTGAAAAAACCGGACGCGAATCAAGTTGTTGTTGGCGATGCGCTACAATTAGCGGGACGCGGAAGCTGGTTTGTGGCAACGGCCGAAGAGATGGCCGATGTCCAGTCGCGCGTGGACGCAAAAGGGCTGCTGATCACCGCCGCGTTGCCCGGTACGGGCGACTGGGGAACACAGGGCGACGCGCTGGCCGCCGAGCAGTCAGCCGTGGCGGATGCGCCAGAATTGCAAGCCTTGCTGGTGCGGGAAAAAGTCGACGCGGCACGCCGCGCGATGCTGCTCTATCCGCAGCAGTTAAGCTGGAACTGGTGGGATGACGTGACCGTCGAGTTACGCTTCTGGCTGCCGGCAGGCAGCTTTGCCACCAGTGTTGTCAGGGAACTTATCAACACCTCGGGTGATTATGCGAATATTGCTGAGTAACGATGACGGGATCCACGCGCCAGGCATTCAGACCCTGGCGAAACACCTCCGTGAGTTTGCGGATGTGCAGGTCGTGGCACCCGATCGTAACCGCAGTGGAGCGTCTAACTCGCTGACGCTGGAGTCGTCGCTTCGCACCTTTACCTTTGAAAATGGCGATATTGCCGTACAGATGGGCACGCCAACCGACTGTGTTTTTCTGGGCGTGAACGCGCTGATGCGGCCGCGTCCAGATATCGTCGTCTCCGGCATTAACGCCGGGCCTAACCTCGGCGATGACGTGATTTACTCCGGCACCGTGGCGGCCGCAATGGAAGGACGTCACCTGGGGTTCCCGGCGCTGGCGGTCTCGTTGAACGGCTACACGCACTACGATACCGCCGCCGCGGTGACCTGTTCGATCCTGCGGGCGCTCGGCCGCGAGCCGTTGCGTACCGGACGCATCCTCAACATCAACGTGCCGGATCTTCCTCTTGATGAAATTAAAGGCATCCGCGTCACCCGTTGCGGGAGTCGACATCCTGCCGATCAGGTGATCCCGCAGCAGGATCCGCGCGGCAACACGCTTTACTGGATCGGCCCTCCCGGCGATAAGTGCGATGCGGGTCCGGATACCGACTTTGCCGCCGTGGAGGAAGGCTATGTTTCGGTTACCCCGCTGCACGTAGATTTAACCGCGTATAGCGCGCATGATGTGGTGTCGGGCTGGCTGGATCGCGCAGGAGTGAACGCGCAATGGTAAACAAACGTGTACAAACTCTTCTGGAACAACTACGCGCGCAGGGGATCCGCGACGAGCACGTGCTTGAAGCGCTCGCCCTGGTTCCGCGTGAAAAATTTGTAGACGAGGCGTTTGAACACAAAGCGTGGGAAAACGTGGCGCTGCCCATCGGGCAGGGCCAGACGATTTCGCAGCCTTACATGGTGGCTCGCATGACGGAGCTGCTGGAGCTGACGCCCGACTCCCGCGTGCTGGAGATTGGCACCGGTTCGGGGTATCAGACCGCGATCCTGGCGCATCTGGTGCATCATGTTTGCTCCGTTGAGCGGATCAAAGGTTTACAGTGGCAGGCGCGTCGTCGCCTGAAACAACTTGATTTACATAATGTTTCGACACGACACGGTGATGGATGGCAGGGTTGGAAGGCTCGTGCCCCGTTTGACGCGATCATCGTGACGGCGGCCCCGCCTGAAATTCCAGCAGCCCTGTTGTCGCAGCTGGACGAGGGGGGCATTCTGGTTCTGCCTGTCGGGGACGAGCAGCAGCTGTTGAAGCGCGTTCGTCGGCGCGGCGGCGAGTTTATTATCGACACCGTGGAAGCCGTGCGCTTTGTGCCTCTGGTGAAGGGGGAGTTGGCCTGAGACTCGGAATTATCCAGGGTTATTAAGGCAAATTCAGCGTATGGTGTGGCGCGAAAGATTCGTGCCATCACGGTAAATTTTAAGTCACTGGTAGTTAACACATTCCTGGGGGATAAATGAGCGCGGGAAGCCCTAAATTCACCATCAGCCGTGTTGCGGCATTATCACTGGTTTCGCTCTGGCTGGCAGGCTGTACAAGTTCTAACAACGCGCCTGCGCCCGTCAGTTCCGTCGGCGGAAACAGCGGCTCCGGTAACACGTCCAGCGGAATGTTAATCACGCCGCCACCTAAAATGGGAACTGCTGCGCCGCAGCAAACACCACAAATTCAGCCTGTGCAACATCCTGTTACACAGCCAATGCAGGTTCAGCCAGTTGAACAGCCTGTTCAGACCCAAAATGGCCGCATAGTCTATAACCGCCAGTATGGGAACATTCCGAAAGGTAGCTAC
Source organism: Enterobacter sp. JBIWA003 (assembly GCF_019968825.1). Taxonomy (NCBI): domain Bacteria; kingdom Pseudomonadati; phylum Pseudomonadota; class Gammaproteobacteria; order Enterobacterales; family Enterobacteriaceae; genus Enterobacter; species Enterobacter sp. JBIWA003. Next base: position 3,972,155 of record NZ_CP074170.1, on the reverse strand, counting down.
ACCGGTGGCAGCACCTATACCGTGAAACGCGGTGATACGCTGTTCTACATTGCGTGGATCACCGGGAACGATTTCCGTGACCTCGCGCAGCGCAACAACGTCCAGGCCCCATACGGTCTGGAAGTCGGGCAAACCCTCCAGGTGGGCAACGCGACGGGCACGCCGCTTACGCCTGGCAACACGGTTTCAGCGGCCGATGTGACGGCTCAAAATAACAGCGTTAAGCCTGCACAAAAATCCACCACGGTGGTTGCTTCACAACCTGTAATTACGTATTCTGAGGATTCAGGTGATCAGACTGCTAACAAAATGTTGCCGAATAATAAAGGGACTGCGACTGCTGTCACAGCACCGGTTACGGCACCTGTGGTTAGCTCTACTGAACCGACTGCCAGCAGTATGACCTCCAGTTCGCCGATTTCTGCATGGCGCTGGCCGACTGACGGCAAGGTTATCGAAAACTTCTCTTCCTCCGAAGGGGGAAATAAAGGGATCGATATCGCAGGGAGTAAAGGACAGGCTATCATCGCGACCGCAGATGGACGCGTTGTGTATGCCGGTAACGCTCTGCGCGGTTACGGTAATCTTATTATCATCAAACATAACGATGATTACCTGAGTGCCTACGCCCATAACGACACAATGCTGGTCCGGGAACAACAAGAAGTTAAGGCGGGGCAAAAAATCGCTACCATGGGTAGCACCGGAACCAGTTCTACACGCTTGCATTTTGAAATTCGTTACAAGGGGAAATCCGTAAACCCGCTGCAGTATTTGCCGCAGCGATAATTTGACGGGGCATGCCAGCCAGGGTGTCTCGTTCAGGGATCACGGGTAGGAGCCACCTTATGAGTCAGAATACGCTGAAAGTTCATGATTTAAATGAAGACGCGGAATTTGATGAGAACGGAGTAGAGGCTTTTGACGAAAAAGCCTTAGTAGAAGAGGAACCCAGTGATAACGATTTGGCTGAAGAAGAGCTGTTATCGCAGGGTGCCACACAGCGTGTACTGGACGCGACTCAGCTTTACCTTGGGGAGATTGGTTACTCCCCACTGCTAACGGCCGAAGAAGAAGTCTATTTCGCACGTCGTGCTTTGCGTGGTGATGTCGCCTCGCGTCGTCGCATGATTGAAAGTAACCTGCGACTGGTCGTGAAAATTGCCCGCCGTTACGGCAATCGTGGTCTGGCTCTGCTGGATCTGATTGAAGAGGGCAACTTAGGTCTCATCCGCGCAGTTGAGAAGTTTGACCCGGAACGCGGGTTCCGTTTCTCAACCTACGCGACCTGGTGGATTCGTCAGACCATCGAACGGGCTATTATGAACCAGACCCGTACGATCCGCCTGCCGATCCACATCGTCAAAGAGTTGAACGTTTACCTGCGCACCGCACGCGAGTTGTCCCATAAACTGGACCACGAGCCAAGCGCAGAAGAAATTGCCGAACAACTTGATAAACCGGTTGATGACGTAAGCCGTATGCTGCGTCTCAACGAGCGCATTACCTCCGTTGACACCCCGCTGGGTGGCGACTCCGAAAAAGCGCTGCTGGACATCCTGGCCGATGAAAAAGATAACGGTCCGGAAGACACCACGCAGGACGATGACATGAAACAGAGCATCGTCAAATGGCTGTTCGAACTGAACGCCAAACAGCGTGAAGTGCTGGCACGTCGTTTCGGTTTACTGGGGTATGAAGCTGCGACACTGGAAGACGTCGGCCGTGAAATTGGCCTGACCCGTGAACGTGTTCGTCAGATTCAGGTTGAAGGTCTGCGCCGCCTGCGTGAAATCCTGCAGGGGCAAGGTCTGAATATCGAAGCGCTGTTCCGCGAATAAGCAACCTTTTGTCAAAAAAGGCCCGTCGTGAGACGGGCCTTTTTCTTTTGTGTTACGGCTGTGCCGCCGTCTCGTGCAGCAGACGCCACGTTATTTTGTCGCCTTCCTGACTGAGCACCGCGGTCGACCAGCGCACGTTGACGGGCAGGTCTGGACGGGTTTGCGTCTCCCGGTAGTGAAGCACAGCACCCCGTTCGCCGCTTTGGATCGTGGTTAATTCGTCAATGACAATTTTCAGCCCGGGACGGCTTCCGCGCTGTTTTTCCAGAAAACTGGCCAGGCCGCGATAGTCGATCTGCACACCGCCCGGCGGGATCATCAGAAAATCGGGACGGAAACGGGCGAGCAGGGCGTCGGGATCGCCTTCACCTTTGCCTAACCAGTCTTCAAGCGCAATGTGGAGGTCGATAATGTCGTGTTCGAAAGGCGTCATGAATTCTCCTGTCGCAGTTGGTTTAGCACCTGCGTATTGTTAAGACGAAAAACGTACGGTACAGGCAGCAAGGTCATGCCTGCAGCAAAGATAAACATCCCGTGCCAGGCGGCGTGAGGTGTCAGCCACGCCTGCGCCAGGTTCAGCACCTGCGCAAGCAGCAGGGCACCGGCAAAAAAGCTCAGCTGACGATTGAGATTCCACAGCGCGCTGGCATCCGGCATCTCGTCCCGGCGCATTGTCAGAAACGCGCTGCTCTGAGCCGTACTGCTGCACAGGCTTCCTCCCGCGCCCATCAGGGTAAACGCGACGGCAGGCAACAGTGTTGACGAGCTGACGTCAATCAAAAGCAGAATACCCGCCGCCTGCAACAGGCAGCCGATGACGATCAGCGGCCGGGGGCCGATACGGTTAAAATAACGTCCCGTCGCCGTGATGGCGAGAAACGATGCCACAGACCACGGCAGCATGAGCATTCCCGTTGCGGCTGGGCTCATGTTCGCCTCGTGCTGAAGATAAAACATGCCCGTGACGTTCACCCCAATAAATATGCCGGGGACGCATAAATAGACAAGCATGGAAAATCGCAAAAGCGGGTCCGCGAGCAAGGTCAGGTTTAGCAGTTTGGCCGCGTTCATCGTGGGTTTTTCGTGTTTAAGCCACAGACAGGCCAGAACAAAGGTCACAATAGCCACCGGGAGCGTGGCGAAAAAGATCCATCGCCAGCCCAGCGTCTGCACCAGCACGCCGCCGACAGCCGGGGAGCAGGCCGGGGCAAGCAACGCAACCAGCATCACCGCTGAGGAGAGTCGGGCCCGCTCGTGCGGCCTGAACTGTTGCCAGGTCAGCGCCTGTCCGACCGGGATCAGTAAGCCTCCTCCTGCGCCCTGAAGCACTCGCCAGGCGATCAGACTCTCAAGCGTTGCCGACGTGCCTGCCGCAGCAGAGGCGGCACTGAACAGAAAAAGCGAAAACAGGATGACGCGCTTTGGCCCGATGCGGCGCGTGAGCACGCTGCTGAACGGGATCACCAGCGTCAGACCGGCAATATACCCGTTACTGACCCAGGCAAGCGCAGAAGGCGTGGCAGTAAAGGCGTGAGCCATTGCCGGAAAGGCGACGCTGGCAATAAACATGTTGATCAAATCAAGAAAAAAGCCCAGCAGATAGACAACGGCAATTTTGCTGCGATACGTCATGGTGGATCCTCCGGTGAGGGGGCGTATCGTATCGGCTCGGGAATCACGGATAAACCTGACAAAGCGCGATATACTGTCAAAAATATTTTGACAGTGTCGGGCGAGATGATGATTAACCTACAGCGGACGCAGATGTTTATCGCAGTGGCCGACACCGGCAGTTTTACGGCGGCCGCCGAGGCGATGGGGCTGACAAAAGCGGTCGTCAGCTTCAATATTCGCCAGCTTGAAGATGAGCTGGGCGTTACGCTGCTGCTGCGCTCCACCCGTCGACTGACGTTAACCGAGGCGGGCGTGCTGTTTCATCAACGCAGCGTGGCGCTTATAAAGGACGCCGAACGGCTGCAGGATGATGTCCGCGCGAACCATGCGGGGCTCACCGGCGAACTGCGGATCACGACCACGCCGGAATATGGCGCCCGGGTCGTGGTGCCGCTGCTGGCCAGATTTAGCCACCAACACCCGGATCTTCGCGTACGACATGCTTCGTCGTCACTGCATGCTGATCTTATCTCGGAGCGTTTTGACGTGGCCATCCGGCTGGGGACGCTTGTCGATTCGCGCAACCACGCCGCACTGATTTCTCATTTTTCTATTCTCCCCGTCGCAACGCCCGAGTGGCTTGCGCGAAACCCGATCGACTCGCTTGCGCAGCTGTCGCAAGCCGACTGGATCATCCACGAGCGATTAGCATCGCCGCTGCGCTGGCAGGTGAAAGATGTCCGTGGTGTGCCTGACATGCTGGAGATAAAAAAAGCGCCGCGTTTGTTTGCCGACAGCGCTCAGGCACTAATGGCTTTTGCGCTCGCAGGCGGTGGCGTGGCGTTACTGCCGGAATGGCTGGTGCGCGATGCGCTTGATGCGGGAACGCTGGTGACGGTTTTACCGGGGTATACCTTTGCGCGGCAGGGCATCTATGCGGTCTATCCTGATGCCCGGCATGTGTCAGCGAAAGTGCGCACCTTTATCGATTATATGCGCACCAGCGTGAATTAATCGTGCATCATCTTTTTGATGAGAGCCGAGAACTGCTCCCGCTCGGCCTTGTTTAGACGGCCTAAAAAGGCCTCATCAACCTCATTGCCTACCGGCTTACAGTCTGCAAGCAGGGCCTCACCTTCTGGCGTGAGGAAGACAAAGCGACGGCGCTTATCCGCAGGGTCGTGCTCGCGTTTGACCAGCCCGCGCGCCTCCATGCGGCTGAGCATTTCCGCCAGGGTCGCTTTCGTGCTGACCGCGACTTCAGTCAATGCCACCTGTTCGATGCCTGGATGCTCGGCAATGGAGCGCATCACCGCATACTGCGGCTTGGTCAGCTCCGGTAATGCATGTTGCCACTGGGCGGTATGCTGTTGAAAAAGCTGACGTAACAGGTGGAACGCCTCTTGTCTTAGTTCCATGAACACTCCGACGGAAAAAATCTCCCTCTATGATAGCCGCTCTTGCTCTGGATTTTAACGCGGCATTTTTTAGCAATTCGTGTGATCGTATGCGAACAATCTTGTCAGGAAATCGATCCGGGAGTAGTTTACTCATAATGTTCGTGTACGAACAAATTAATTGAGGTGCTGAATGAGATTAATCGTGGGAATGACGGGAGCAACGGGTGCTCCGCTGGGCGTGGCGCTGTTGCAGGCGCTGCGGGAAATGCCGGAAGTAGAGACGCATCTGGTGATGTCGAAGTGGGCAAAAACCACCATTGAACTGGAAACCCCTTACACCGCGCAGGACGTTGCTGCGCTGGCTGACGTCGTCCACAGCCCGGCTGACCAGGCCGCCACCATCTCCTCCGGTTCATTTCGTACCGACGGCATGATCGTCATTCCCTGCAGCATGAAAACGCTGGCCGGGATCCGCGCGGGCTATGCCGAAGGGCTGGTGGGCCGTGCGGCGGATGTGGTGCTGAAAGAGGGGCGCAAGCTGGTGCTGGTGCCCCGTGAAACGCCGCTCAGCACCATTCATCTGGAGAATATGCTTGCGCTCTCCCGCATGGGTGTGGCGATGGTGCCGCCTATGCCTGCGTATTACAACCACCCGCAAACCGCCGATGACATTACCCAGCATATTGTGACCCGCGTGCTTGACCAGTTTGGTCTGGAGCATAAAAAGGCGCGCCGCTGGAACGGGTTGCGGGAGGCGAAACATTTTTCACAGGAGAATAAAGATGGCATTTGATGATTTGAGAAGCTTCCTGCAGGCGCTCGATGAGCAAGGGCAACTGCTGAAAATTGAGGAAGAGGTAAACGCCGAGCCGGATCTGGCGGCGGCAGCCAACGCGACCGGCCGCATCGGTGACGGCGCGCCCGCGCTGTGGTTCGACAACATTCGCGGGTTTACCGATGCCCGCGTGGTGATGAACACTATCGGCTCCTGGCAGAACCATGCCATCTCGATGGGGCTGCCTGCGAACACGCCGGTGAAAAAGCAGATCGACGAGTTTATTCGCCGCTGGGATAAATTCCCGATTGCGCCAGAGCGCCGCGCCAATCCGGCCTGGGCGCAGAATACGGTGGACGGTGAAGACATTAACCTGTTCGATATTCTGCCGCTGTTCCGTCTGAACGACGGCGACGGGGGGTTCTATCTCGACAAAGCGTGCGTCGTCTCGCGCGATCCGCTTGACCCGGATCACTTCGGCAAGCAGAACGTCGGCATCTACCGCATGGAAGTGAAGGGCAAGCGCAAGCTCGGCCTGCAGCCGGTACCGATGCACGATATCGCTCTGCATCTGCACAAAGCCGAAGAGCGCGGCGAAGACCTGCCGATTGCTATTACCCTCGGCAACGATCCGATCATTACCCTCATGGGCGCGACGCCGCTGAAATACGATCAGTCAGAGTATGAAATGGCCGGCGCGCTGCGTGAAAGCCCATATCCGATTGCTACCGCGCCGCTGACCGGCTTCGACGTGCCGTGGGGTTCTGAAGTGATCCTGGAAGGGGTGATTGAAGGCCGTAAGCGCGAAATTGAAGGTCCGTTTGGCGAGTTTACCGGGCACTACTCCGGTGGCCGTAACATGACGGTTGTGCGTATCGACAAAGTTTCTTACCGCACCAAACCGATTTTCGAATCCCTTTATCTCGGTATGCCGTGGACCGAGATTGATTATCTGATGGGGCCAGCCACCTGCGTGCCGCTCTACCAGCAGCTGAAAGCGGAGTTCCCGGAAGTGCAGGCGGTGAACGCGATGTACACCCACGGCCTGCTGGCGATTATCTCCACCAAAAAGCGTTACGGCGGTTTTGCCCGCGCGGTCGGCTTGCGCGCCATGACCACGCCGCACGGCCTGGGCTACGTGAAGATGGTGATCATGGTGGATGAGGATGTCGACCCGTTCAACCTCCCGCAGGTGATGTGGGCACTGTCGTCGAAGGTTAACCCGGCAGGCGATCTGGTGCAGTTGCCGAATATGTCGGTGCTGGAACTGGATCCTGGATCCAGCCCGGCGGGTATTACCGACAAACTGATTATCGATGCCACCACGCCTGTCGCACCGGATACCCGGGGCCACTATAGCCAGCCGGTACAGGATCTCCCTGAAACCAAAGCCTGGGCTGAAAAACTGACCGCGATGCTGGCTGCACGCCAATAAGGAGGAAAAGATGATTTGTCCACGTTGTGCCGATGAGCATATTGAAGTGATGGCGACGTCGCCGGTGAAAGGGGTCTGGACCGTTTATCAGTGCCAGCATTGTCTGTATACCTGGCGCGATACCGAACCGTTGCGTCGTACCAGCCGCGAACATTACCCGGAAGCGTTCCGCATGACGCAGAAGGATATCGATGAGGCGCCGCAGGTGCCGACAATCCCGCCGCTGCTGTAAAAAAGCCCGGTGGCGTTGCGCTTACCGGGCGATAACATCGTGCGGTCTGTTTTGCCGGGTGGCGGCTTCGCCTTACCCGGCCTACAAAAACCGTAGGCCCGGTAAGCGCAGCGCCACCGGGCAAAGATCGCAGAAAACTAAACCAGACTCTTCAAACGATAAATCCACTCCAGCGCCTGACGTGGCGTCAGCGAATCCGGATCGAGGTTTTCCAGCGCTTCCACGGCAGGCGATGTCTCTTCCGCCGGTACCAGCAGCGACATCTGCGTTCCGTCAATCTGCGTCGCCGCCGCATTCGGTGACAGGCTTTCCAGTTCACGCAGTTTCTGACGCGCGCGTTTGATCACCTCTTTCGGTACACCAGCCAGCGCCGCAACGGCCAGACCATAGCTCTTGCTTGCCGCGCCATCCTGCACCGTGTGCATGAAGGCGATAGTGTCGCCGTGCTCCAGCGCATCAAGGTGGACGTTAGCCACCCCTTCCATTTTCTCCGGCAGTTGCGTCAGCTCGAAGTAGTGGGTGGCGAACAGCGTCATGGCCTTGATTTTATTCGCGAGGCTTTCCGCACAGGCCCATGCCAGCGACAAACCGTCATAGGTTGACGTTCCGCGTCCGACTTCGTCCATCAGCACCAGGCTGTGCTCCGTCGCGTTATGCAGAATGTTAGCCGTTTCAGTCATTTCAACCATGAAGGTTGAGCGACCGCTCGCCAGATCGTCCGCAGCTCCAACACGGGTAAAGATACGGTCGATGGGGCCAATCTCCACGTTTTGCGCCGGAACGTAGCTGCCGATATAGGCAAGCAGGGCAATCAGCGCCGTCTGACGCATATAGGTACTCTTACCGCCCATGTTCGGACCGGTAATGATCAACATTCTTCTCTGCGGCGACAGGCTCAGCGGGTTGGCGATGAACGGTTCGTTCAGCACCTGCTCGACCACCGGATGACGGCCTTCGGTAATACGAATGCCGGGCTTGTCGGTAAAGGTCGGGCAGGTGTAGTTCAGCGTTTCTGCGCGTTCCGCCAGGTTCACCAGCACGTCCAGTTCCGCCAGCGCGCTGGCGCTCAGCTGCAGGTCGGCCAGGTGCGGCATCAGCATGTCGAACAGCTCTTCATAGAGCTGTTTTTCCAGCGCCAGCGCTTTCCCTTTCGAGGTGAGGACTTTGTCTTCGTACTCTTTCAGCTCGGGAATGATATAGCGTTCAGCGTTTTTCAACGTCTGGCGGCGCACGTAGTGAATCGGCGCCAGGTGGCTCTGCCCGCGGCTGATTTGAATGTAGTAACCGTGAACCGCGTTATACCCCACTTTCAGGGTGTCGAGACCAAGACGCTCGCGCTCGCGGATCTCCAGCTTATCAAGGTAGTCTGTCGCACCGTCCGCCAGCGCGCGCCATTCGTCCAGCTCCTCGTTGTAGCCCGGGGCAATCACGCCACCATCACGCACGAGAACCGGAGGCGCATCAATAATGGCGCGTTCAAGCAGCTCGCGGAGTTCGGTAAATTCACCCATGGTTTCGCGGAGTTTCTGTACCGGCGCGCTGTCAACGTCACTCAGCTGCGCGCGCAGTTCCGGTAACTGCTGGAAAGCATGACGCATCCGCGCGAGGTCGCGAGGTCGCGCCGTGCGCAGCGCCAGACGGGCCAGGATTCGTTCCAGATCCCCCACCTGGCGCAGGACAGGCTGCAGCTCGGTATACCGATCCTGCAGGGCAGCAATCGTCTGCTGGCGGCAAACCAGCGTTGCGGTATCGCGAATCGGCATATGCAGCCAGCGTTTCAGCATACGGCTGCCCATTGGCGTGACCGTACTGTCCAGGACCGACGCAAGCGTATTTTCTACGCCACCCGCCAGGTTCTGCGTGATCTCCAGGTTACGGCGCGTGGCGGCATCCATGATGATGCTGTCCTGCTGGCGCTCCATGGTGATAGAGCGAATGTGCGGCAGGGCAGTGCGCTGGGTATCTTTCACGTACTGCAGGAGGCAACCTGCCGCGCACAGCCCGCGTGGGGCATTTTCAACGCCAAAGCCAATCAGATCGCGGGTGCCAAACTGCAGATTCAGCTGCTGGCGCGCGGTATCAATTTCGAATTCCCACAGCGGACGGCGGCGCAACCCGCGACGACCTTCAATCAGCGCCATTTCGGCGAAATCTTCGGCGTAGAGCAATTCTGCCGGGTTGGTGCGCTGCAGTTCGGCTGCCATTGTTTCACGATCGGCCGGTTCACTCAGACGAAAACGCCCGGAGCTGATGTCCAGCGTCGCGTAGCCAAACCCTTTGCCGTCCTGCCAGAGCGCGGCCAGCAGGTTATCCTGGCGCTCCTGAAGCAGGGCTTCATCACTGATGGTGCCTGGCGTGACGATGCGCACGACTTTGCGTTCCACCGGACCTTTTGAGGTCGCAGGGTCGCCGATCTGTTCGCAGATGGCGACAGATTCACCCTGATTCACCAGTTTCGCCAGGTAGTTTTCTACCGCGTGGTGCGGAATGCCTGCCATCGGGATGGGCTCACCTGCCGATGCGCCACGTTTGGTCAGCGAGATGTCGAGCAGCTGCGATGCACGCTTAGCATCGTCATAAAACAGCTCGTAAAAATCGCCCATACGGTAAAACAGCAGGATTTCCGGATGCTGTGCCTTCAGCTTCAGATACTGCTGCATCATCGGCGTATGTGCGTCGAAATTGTCGAGTGTGCTCATGGAGTTATGATGTCCATTTCTTTGAATATAAACCGTTTTGAGCGGCTCAGTGGCCGTTTGTTCCTTCTATTGTCGCATGAAAAAAAGGTACGGCGCAGAAAAATGTCGTCGCTTTACGAGGCATCTTCCGACATTAACTCAATGACTATTTTTCCATGCTCAACGCCCACGCGAACCCGGGAGTGGGTGGTAAACCCAGCCTGTTCAAGCCAGTCTCCTTTTAAGCTCAGCGCCGCATGCACGCTGTAGCGCTTCGGTATCTTGGTATTGCGGTCTTCATGGCGCTTTCTGAAATATCCCACGGTTAAATGGCGATAGGGTTTGTTGATAGCGAGTTCTTGCATAGGGTCTCCCGACAACACGGATAAAAGTCATTACTGATGCCTGTATAAAATACCAGTGATTGTCGGGCGGTGCAGGGCTAAAACTGGAATCAGGCTTCAGAAAACCGCATGCAAAAACTGAAATTCTGCATTGAAAGGTGTATTATTTTTGCACTTTATTGTTCGGTAAGTCGCTATGTCCGGTAAACGAATTTCACGCGAAAAAGAGACCATCGCGAAAATGATCGCGCTGTATCAGAAGCAGTGTCCTCAGGCCTCTGCGGAAGAGGGGCACTATCAGGCGCTAAATGCCTATGCCGATAAGCGCCTGGATAAATGCGTTTTCGGGGAGGAAAAGCCTGCCTGTAAACAGTGTCCGGTCCACTGCTACCAGCCTGCCAAACGCGAAGAGATGAAGCAAATTATGCGCTGGGCAGGCCCGCGAATGCTCTGGCGTCACCCCATTCTGACCGTCCGTCATCTGATGGATGATCGTCGTCCCGTACCGGAACTGCCGGAAAAGTATCGTCCGAAAAAGTGACCGGTTCAGCTTCTGAGCGGGCGGCAAATCACGTTCATGGCCAGCGCGCTGCAGAGCGGGAAGAGGGCCAGCAGCAGCCAGGGGAGCATCGCCTGCGTGGAGGGCACCAGGGCGCGATCCAACAGACTGCCAAACAGCAAATTCCCCGTCAGGACCGCGACTCCGCCAGCGGTGGCGAGTGCGCCATAGTGCGCCCCCAGCGTGGACTCTTCGGCAAACCTTGGGATCAGATCCTTTGCCGAGGGTACCAGCAGCATCTGCCCCAGCGTCAACAGCGTCACGAAACAGACCGACGGCAGCAGGCGCAGCCAGCCCTCTGGCGGTGCCGTCGACGCAAACATTGCCACGCTTGCAAAGGCGGCGGAGAGCAGCAAAAAGCCCACCGGCAGGATCCTCACCGCGCCCACGCGCCGGGCGAAACGTGCCAGCGGCAGTTGTAAAGTGATGATCAGAATGGAGGCCAGCATAAAAAGCGGGCCGAGATCTTTCTCGTTACCGCCGGAACGCTGGATCTCTACCGGCAGCGCCAGATAGAGCTGGTTATAGCTCAAAAGCCACGAGCTATAGGCAATGATAAAGGCGACAAAGCGGGGCTGGCGGAACGTCGTCCACCAGGGAACGAGCTTCAGCGTCCGCGAGGCGTGGCGTGACGCGGGCAGGCAAAAGTAGAGCACCACCAGCGCAACGATAAAGACCCCTGCGCCCGCCAGCGCCACCTGGCGAAAGCCCAGGCCGGTGAGCAGGGCGCCGGCAACCGGGCCCAGTACCGCACCGAGTTCCCCGCAGACCGCAAAGAGCGCGAACCACTCCGCCCGGCTTCGTTTACCTTTCGCCTCGCTGTGCGTGCCCGCTTTCGCCAGCAATGCTTCAATCGACGGAGAAAACAGCGCGCCGCCCACGCCTGTCAAACATGCGCCCAGAATAATCGGCCACAGTGATCCTCCGAACGCCAGCAGCAGATACCCCGCAACGCGAACAATACAGCCGCTCAGGATAACGACTTTCGCGCCAAACCTGTCCGAGAGCGCACCGCCGACGATAAACATCCCCTGCTGAGAGAAGGTGCGCAGGCCGAGGATCAGCCCGATCAGCCCGCCGGAGAGCAGCATGTCGTCGCGCAGGAATATCGCCAGGAAGGGAACAACGGCGTAAAAGCCAATGTTAAAAACAAACTGGCTACCCAGTAAGACGGGCGGCCAGAGCGTGGTGGCAGGGCGAAGGGGCATCGTTATTCACTGGCCCCTAAACGATAAAGTGAATGTGCTTTTTGCCATGGAACGGTGAGATCTCAATTTTGGTTTTGACCCGGAAGACGTCCCAGAGCAGCGACTCGGACAGGATGTCCTGCGGTGTTCCCGTCGCCACAATGTGCCCTTTCTGCATCACAATCAGCGAGTCGCAGAACATCGAGGCGTGGTTGAGATCGTGGATGGCGACAATGCTGGTGACCGGTAATTCACTGATCAACTGCATCAGCTGCATCTGATGATGAATGTCCAGGTGGTTGGTCGGTTCATCCAGCAGGATTTCCGTCGGGGTCTGGGCCAGCGCGCGGGCAATGTGGACGCGCTGTCGCTCGCCGCCGGAGAGGCTCAGCCAGCCCTGGTCACTTTTATCCAGCATATCCACGCGCTGCAGAGCGGCGGTGACGGTCTCGTCATCGTGCGTGCTCCAGTTGGAAAAGGCGGAGTGGTGCGGAATACGTCCAAGTTTCACCACGTCGCGCACGCGCATGTTGGCGTCAGTCATGCCGTGCTGTTCCACGAAGGCGACCCGGCGGGCAAGCTGTTTTTTGGCGATGCGGGTAATGTCCTGTCCGTCCAGGGTGACGCAGCCAGCATCCGGGCGACGCAGCCCCGCGAGGATACGTAAAAGAGAGGATTTACCGCAGCCGTTAGGGCCAAGCAGTCCTACCGTTTCGCCCCGTGACACCTTCAGCGAGACGTCATTAACGATGACTTTTTTGCCGACCTTCCAGGTAATATTTTCCGCGCAGATGCTCATCACTTATTCCTTGAACGGTAGATAATCACGGCAAAGAAGGGGACGCCAACCAGCGCGGTGACCACGCCGACGGGCAGGCTTTGCGGTGCTATCAACATGCGTGAGGCAATGTCTGCCAGCACCATCAGGATCGCGCCTGCCAGCGCGCTGGCAATCAGCAGCGTGCGGTGCAGCGGCCCGAACAGGAAACGCATCACGTGCGGCACCACCAGCCCGACAAAGCCGATTGACCCCGCCATGCTGACGATGGTTGCGGTAATCAGCGCGGTGGTGGTAAAGAGCGCCAGGCGCACCCAGGGAACGGCAATGCCCAGCGACGCGGCGGCGTCGTCACCGAACGTAAAGGCATCCAGCGCCCGGGAATAGTAGAGGCAAATGGCTAACCCAATCAGCACCACGACCAGTGCCAGCTGGAATTCAGGCCAGCGTACGCCGCTGAAGCTGCCCAGCAGCCAGAACATCACGTCGCGCGCCTGCTGGGCGCTGGCGGAGGTGCTGATGGTGTAGGCGGTAATGGCGTTGAACAGCTGCGAGGCGGCGACGCCTGCCAGAATAGTACGTTCATTCCCGCCGCGCGCGCCGTTCGTCAGAAACGCGACAAACGCAAACGCGGCGAATGCCCCGGCGAAGGCACCGGCAGAAAGGGAGACCGCACCGGTGCCGATCCCCAATACGACAACAGAAACCGCCCCGGTCGACGCGCCCGCGGACACGCCGAGCACGTAGGGTTCCGCCAGCGCGTTCTTCAGCAAGCTCTGCAATACGGCACCGCAGATGGCCAGCCCCGCGCCGCAGCAGGCCGCCACCAGCGCGCGGCTCAGGCGAAAGTCCCAGATGACGCTTTCATAGATGCGAGTGAGCGGAACCTGGGTGAGCCCCATTTTATTGCTGATGGCGTAAAACACGTTATCCAGCGGGATGGACAGCTCGCCGACGCTGACGCTCAGGGCGATCACCAGAAATAGCAGTACCAGGGCGAGCAAAGCCGAGGTCGTCAGAACCAGGCTCTGCCGGGCCTGAAGAACGGCGATTGTCATCAGTTCAGCCCCAGCTTTCTGAGCTGTTCGCCGACCTGCTCAGCCCCGTAAATCGTGCGAATCGTCGGGTTCATGGCCTGACCGTCCATCACCACGATGTGGCCTTTTTTCACGGCGTCCAGCTGGCTGACGGCCGGATCGCTCTTCAGGAATTTGATTTTTTCTTCCGCGTTATCCAGCGCCCAGCGGTTGCGGTCCAGGCTGGAGACCACAATCACATCCGGATTGGCGGCAATAATGCTTTCCCAGCCCACGGTTGGCCATTCGGTTTCGGAGGTGATGGCGTTATGCCCGCCCATCAGGCTCGCAATAAACCCGGAGGGGCTATTTTTACCGCCTACGTAGGCGTCCGCAGAGGGGGATGAGCTGGAGAACCAGAAGACAAACGAGAGGTCTTTTTTGTTCTTGCCGAATTCCTTACGCAGGTCGGCCTCACGTTTTTTGAAATCGGCAATCACGGCCTGACCGCGGTCTTCAACGTTAAAGATTTTGGCGAAATCCTCAATCTCCTGATAGAGATACGTCATATCCCACAGTTTCTGGCGGCTGCCGTACATATCGCCCGTGGCTTTTTTGGTCGCGCACATGCCCGGTGACACGTAGCTGTTCACGCCCAGGGTCATCAGATCGTCGCGTTTTGCGACCTTGCTTTCCGGCCCCAGCAACAGCGGCGTTTGGGCGGGGACAAAGTCGGGATTTTGCGCAAGCACGGATTCAAGGGTAGGGATTTCAACCGTCAGGGTTTTGATTTTTGCGTTCTGTTCCGCGAGCTGCGGCAACACTTTCGTCGGCCAGAAGGCGCTGGCCTTCACCTTATCTTCCAGCCCCAGCAGGAGCAAGATTTCGACGGTATTCTGACCCAGGGCCACGACGCGTTCCGGCGCTTTGGTGAATGTCTCTTTATAGCCACAGTTTTCAATGGTCAGAGGATATGTGGTTGCCAGAGCAGAACTGACCGACGCAACCGCCAGGCCTAACGCGCAGATGACCTTCTTCATGAAACGCTACCCTTGGTTAATATTATTATTGATGCAAATGAAACTCATTATTAAGGCGGAATTTTATACAGAGGAAACGATTTTGTGTCAATGAGGGACAATTGCGCAGGGTAACGAAAGGCGGTGTCAGAGCAACACCGCCGGATTGGGGGGCTTAAACCAGGCTCTCTTTATCGATCCCGAGACGTTTCATGCGCGACAGCAGGGTAGTGCGTTTTAACCCTAAACGCTGGGCGGCACCTTTTGGCCCGGCGACCACGCCGTTGGTCTCTTTGAGTACGCGCATAATGAGCTGATATTCATCTTCTCCCTCTTTCGCTGTCTCGGCGGCGGGCACGGTCACGTCAGGCAGCGTCACTTCAGGCAGGGAGAGCTGCAGGACATTCCCGCGCGTCAGCAGCACCGCACGCTCGATGACGTTTTCCAGCTCGCGCACGTTGCCGGGCCACTCCATCGATGAAAGGGTACGTAACGTCTCGGCAGGAATGCTGTCGATATTTCGCCCCATCCGTCGCGCGATCTTGGCGGTAAACGCTTTGACCAGCAGGGGAATATCTTCCGGGCGCTCGCGCAACGGCGGCAGGAAGATCGGGAACACGTTCAGGCGATAGTAGAGATCGCTGCGGAACTCGCGGTCGGCGACCATCTTTTTCAGGTCGCGGTTAGTGGCGGCAATCAGCCGCACGTCAGTCTGGATAAGCTTGTTGCTGCCAAGACGTTCAAACTCTTGCTCCTGCAGGACGCGCAGCAGTTTCGGCTGTAGCTCCAGCGGCATATCGCCCACTTCGTCGAGGAACAGCGAGCTTTTGTCCGCCAGCTCAAACCGGCCCAGCCGCTGGCTGCTTGCCCCGGTAAAGGCGCCCCGTTCGTGGCCGAACAGGTCGCTTTCCAGAAGCCCTGCGGGCATCGCCGCGCAGTTCATCTTCACCATCCGACGGCTGTTGCGGTTGCTCAGGTTGTGGATGGCGCGGGCAATCAGCTCTTTACCCGTACCGGTTTCGCCCAGAATCAGTACCGTGCTGTCGCTTTGCGCCACCATCTCAACCTGCTTGAGCACGTTGTACATGGCGTCGCTACGTCCGATGATTTCACCAAACTCGCTGTCCACGTTGTTGAGCTGTTCGGTCAGGGCCAGGTTCTCATCCACCAGCCGCTCCTTCAGACGATGAATTTCCTGATAGGCGAGGGCGTTATCCAGGGCGATGGAAATACGCTCGGCGATCTGTCGCAGCAGCTTCAGGTTGGCGGTGGTAAAGACGCCTTCCTCGCACTGCGCCAGCTTAAGCACGCCCAGCATGGTGTTGCCGGACATCAGCGGCAGCAGGCACAGGGTCTGAATTTTATTGCCCCAGGTGTTAAACAGCATCCGCTCGTACGGTGCCACCGGATCCTGTTCGTTGAGGTTGATCAGGAGGATCTCTTTGCTTTTGAAGACCCGCTCCGAAAGGGTCCCCGCTTCATCCACTTCACTCTGCTCGTGTGCCGGGTTGGCTTCATCCAGATAATGCGTGGAGTAGATGTTCAGCTTGCCCTTGCGATGGCCGCGAAGCGCGATGCTGATGGCATCGATTTTGAAATAGTGATGGATCTCTTTCGACACTTCGCTGACCAGCTCGTCCATATCGAGCCGTGACAGTACGGCGTTAGTGATGGCGACCAGAATGCGGAAGTTGTCGCGTTCGCGGCTCAGCAGGTCGTAATCCACATTATTGGTCACGCGGCTTTGGATCTGCTCCGCAACGACGGCCACAATCTGGGTAAAGGTGTGCAGGCGTTCGTATTCCGCCTCGCTCCAGGGCTGGTCGGTCGTGCGGATAAACTCACAGCCGCCAAAAATCTGACCCTCTGCTGCCAGCGGCAGCATGCAGTAATGCCCGAACGGCTGATAGAGGTTACTCTCCGCGAGCCGCGGCCACGCCTGCCGGAACTCCTCAAAGTTACAGTGCAGCACTTCAGGTCGGGAGAGAATGCGGCGCACCGGGCCATGCGCGAGATACGTTTCGTCTTCGTATTCAAACGTTTTGCCATTGTCACGCGTTGAGTAGTAGCTCGCGCGGTGCGTTCCGCTATGCCACAGTACAATCGCGGCGCTGTCGGCCAGCGCCGACTGCCTGACCAGCCGCGTCAGGGCATCGCTCAGCGCACCGAGATCGGGCTGCTGTAAAAGTGTGCGCGTAATGTCAAACAGGCCCTGCTGTCCAAGATCGCTCATCGGTGTATACGGCATAGTGCTTTCCAGTAGAAACGAGCAAAAAATCCATGCTGGTCGCTTGTGGCGCGGCCTAGCAAATACGGGGTAAGGGTTCAGCGTGCGGCAGATCCAGCGTGCGCTTCACGCCATAAAGTCCGGTCAGGCGCACCCCTTTGCGCTCAACCACTTCACCAATTATCGCCGCCTCTTTTCCTGACGGATGAGCCTGCAGCTGTTCAAGAACGGCTTGTGCCGCGGCCCGTTCAACGCCAATCACCAGCTTGCCTTCGTTTGCAAAGTTGAGCGGGTCCAGCCCCAGCAGTTCGCAAAGCCCACGAACGGCGGGCTTAACGGGCAGGCTGCGCTCGGTGAGTTCAATCCCGCATCCGCAGCTTGCCGCAAACTCATGGACCACGGCGTTGACACCGCCTCGCGTGGCATCCCGCAGGGCCTTCACGCCGGGAAAACCGCGCAGCGTCTGAATCAGCGGGGTGAGTACCGCGCAGTCGCTGCGCAGTTCGCCGTCCAGCCCCAGGCCTTCGCGCAGGTTCAGGATGGTCGCCCCGTGGCAGCCCAGCGTGCCGGTCACGATCAGCACGTCCCCCGCACTGAGGCGCTGCGCACCCCAATGAATATCGGCGGGGATCGCGCCCATGCCGGCGGTGTTGATAAACAGCTTGTCGGCCGCGCCGCGCTGCACCACTTTGGTGTCGCCGGTGACGATAGCTATCCCCGCCTCGCGCGCGGTCTGCGCCATGCTGTTGACCACGGCCGTGAGCGTCTCCATCGGTAATCCCTCTTCAAGGATAAACCCGCAGGAGAGGTAGCGCGGGATGGCGCCGCTGACGGCGACGTCGTTTGCCGTGCCGCAGACGGCGAGCTTGCCGATATCGCCGCCCGGGAAGAACAGCGGATCAATGACGTAGCTGTCGGTGGAGAAGGCCAGCCTGTCGCCCTGGGCGGTGAGGGTGGCGAGGTCAATGCGCGCCTGGTCTTCCTGTTCGGCGAGCCAGGGGTTGTTAAAGGCCTCCATAAACAGCCGGTTAATCAGCTGCTGCATCGCCTGTCCGCCGCTGCCGTGCGCCATTTCAACCGTATTCATGCTTCACTCTCCTGGTTGCGATACTGATACCACGCGGCACACGCCCCTTCGGAGGAGACCATCAGCGCACCAAACGCCGTTTGCGGGTTACAGGTATTGCCAAATAACGGACACTGATGCGGTTTGCATTTGCCGGTGAGCACCTCGCCACAGCGTGCCCGGGGATCGTCGCAAACCTGCTGCGGCTGCGGGCGGAAATGCGCTTCGGCATCGAACGCGCGATAGGCTGGCGTCAGGCGCACGCCGGATTCAGCAATCAGCCCCAGGCCGCGCCATTCGCTGTCGCCCTCAACGCTAAACACGTCGGCTATCGCCTGCTGCGCTCGTTCATTTCCCGCATCCGGCACCACGCGGCGGTACTGATTTTCCACGGTACTCAGGGCCGCTATTTTCTGCTCAACCAGCATGGTGACACCTTGCAGTAGATCAAGTGGTTCGAAACCAGCCACCACTAACGGACGATTGTACTGTTCAGCGATAAAACCGTAGGCGTCTGTGCCAATCACCATGCTGACGTGGCCCGGTGCCAGAAAGGCGTCAATGCCGTTGCCTGGCTCTTCCAGCAGGCTGCGCAGGGTGGGGATGAGCGTAATGTGCTGGCAGAAGAAGAAAAAGTTATCGACACCGCGTGCTTTCGCCTGCTGCAGCGTGATGGCGGTGGCGGGCATGGTGGTTTCAAACCCCAGGCCAAAAAACACCACCTTGCGCGCGGGGTTATCCGCTGCCAGCGTCAGGGCATCCATCGGCGAATAGACGATCCGGATGTCTGCGCCGCGCGCTTTCGCCTGCAGCAGCGAACCATTTTTCCCCGGCACGCGCATCGCGTCGCCAAAGGTGCAGAAAATGACGTCGGGCTGGCTGGCAATTTCAATACAGCTGTCGATGCGCCCCATCGGCAGCACGCAGACCGGGCAGCCGGGGCCGTGGATAAACTCAATGTTTTCCGGCAGCAGCTGGTCGAGGCCAAATTTGAAGATCGCGTGCGTGTGCCCGCCGCACACCTCCATGATCCGCAGCGGCCTTTCTTTCGTGTAGTCCAGCCGCGCTGCGCGCGTTTTCAGGTGGCCGATAAGCTGCAGCACCTGCTCCGGCGCGCGGTATTCATCAACGTAACGCATGATTATCGCTCCTCGCCGTACAGCAGCGCGCCCACGTCAGGCTCCACGTCGAACATATTTTGCAGGGCGTCGAGCGTGTCGCGGGCTTCCGCTTCGTTAATCACGCTCATGGCGAACCCCACGTGGACCAGCACCCACTGGCCGAGACGCGAGGCGCCCGTTTCATCGGTGCTGCCCACCAGCGTCAGGTCGACGTCGCGCAGGATGCCGCAAACCTCGACTTTGGCCTGATTACCGTCGATGGCGTGAATTTGTCCCGGTACGCCTATGCACATCGTTCGCTCTCCAGCCAGTGTAGCCAGCCGTCCATGCCGTCGCCGCGCGTGGCGGAAACCAGCAGGATCTCAATCTCCGGGTTCACCTCGCGGGCATACGCCAGGCACTTATCCACGTCGAAATTCAGGTACGGCAGCAGGTCGACTTTGTTCAGCAGCATGACGGACGCGGCGGCAAACATGTGCGGGTACTTCAGCGGCTTGTCTTCGCCTTCGGTCACTGAAAGCACCGCCACCTTGTGTCGTTCACCGAGATCGAAGCTCGCCGGGCAGACGAGGTTGCCAACGTTTTCAATAAACAGGATGCCGTTATCCGCCAGCGGCAGGCGCGGGGCGGCGTCGGCAATCATCTGCGCATCCAGGTGGCAGCCTTTGCCGGTGTTGACCTGAATCGCCGGGGTGCCGGTTTCGCGAATGCGCGCCGCGTCGTTAACGGTTTGCTGGTCGCCCTCGATCACCGCGCAGGAGACGCGCCCGTTCAGACGCTTGAGCGTTTCGGTCAGCAGCGTGGTTTTACCGGAACCGGGGCTGGAGACCAGGTTCAGCGCCAGCTGTTTGCGGGTGGCAAAGCGGGCGCGGTTGCGGGCGGCGAGCTGGTTATTTTTGTCCAGCACGTTGATTTCCACCTCCAGCATCTGGCGCTGGCTCATGCCCGGCGCGTGGGTGCCCGCTTCGCCGTGGCCGTAATGCAGGTCGCCCGCATCGGAGCGTTGCGGCGCAAAGGTAATGCCGGTCAGGGCTGCCGCAGGGCGTGGGGCGGGTGAAAAGGGCGCGGAGCGAAACGCGGAGTGGGGGCGGTGTTCATCCCCTTCTATATACAGGTTGCCTTCGGCGCAACCGCAGGTACTACACATACTTTACTCCTTCTCGATTTCGAGGCGTTGGATCTGCATGCCGTCATCCGCCACGATGCGCAGACCGCCGCTCTGACACTGCGGGCAGCGCTGTACCTTCGATGACAGCAGGGTGACGTACTGCTGACACTGCTCGCACCAGCACTCCGCCTGCTGTTCTTCAATATGCAGTTCGCAGCCTTCCGCCAGCGTGCCGCGGCAGACCAGCTCAAAACAGAAGGTCAGGGCGCTGGTCTCGACGCAGGAAAACGCTCCGACCTTCAGCCAGACGCCGGTGACGCGCTTCGCGTGGTTTTGCACTGCCTGCTGTTCGATAAGTTCCAGAGCCCGCTGGCAGAGGGTGATTTCGTGCATGACGCCTCCTCAATGAATTGCCCCGGTAATGCAATAACAGTGCCAGCTTGATTTTTGTTAAGGCGTGACGATGTCAACGCTGTCGAAATGACACGTCGACACCGCGGTGATGACAGCGGTTTTTCAGTTTAATCCCTTTAAAATCAGCAAAATAAAAACTGGCATGGAATCTGCTTAACAGCCGCTATCTCCATTAAACGGATACCTTCTATGACTATTTGGGAAATCAGCGAAAAAGCAGATTACATCGCGCAGCGTCATCAACAGTTACAGGACCAGTGGCACCTTTACTGCAACTCGCTGGTTCAGGGCATTACCTTGTCGAAAGCGCGTCTTCACCACGCGATGAGCTGCGCGGCGCAGGGGGATATGCGCTTTGTCCTCTTCGGCCATTTCACCATCAACGTGACCCTGGCGGATAACTTCAACAGCCACACCATTGAGTACTACCTCGAGACAAAAGACGGCGAAAAACAGTGTATTGCGAAGGCGCAGCTGATGGCCGACGGCATGGTGGACGGCCACGTCAGCAACCGCGATCGCCAGCAGGTGCTGGAGCACTATCTGGAAAAAATCGCGCCGGTTTATAACGGCCTGTACGCCGCCGTTGAGCACGATCTTCCGGTCAACCTGAAGCAGCTGATGGATGGAAATGCCTCAGCGAACGTGGCCTGACCCATGCGTGTCGAGAAGTGTCGACAAGACAGCTTTTCGACAAAAATGACTATCACCAGAGGATAACCCGGTGAACCGTTTTGTAATTGCTGACTCGACGGTCTGCATTGGCTGTCGAACCTGTGAGGCGGCGTGTTCGGAAACGCATCGTCTGCATGGGCTGCAGTCCATGCCGCGCCTGCACGTCATGCGTAATGAAAAAGAGTCTGCCCCGCAGCTCTGCCATCACTGTGAAGATGCCCCGTGCGCGGGTGTCTGTCCTGTAAATGCCATCACCCGCGTGGATGGCGCAGTCCAGTTGAACGAAAGCCTGTGCGTAAGCTGCAAGCTGTGCGGCATTGCCTGCCCGTTCGGCGCGATTGAATTTTCCGGCAGCCGCCCGCTGCATATTCCGGCCAATGCCAACTCGCCTAAAGCCCCGCCCGCGCCGCCAGCGCCTGCACGCGTCAGCACGCTGCTGGACTGGGTGCCCGGCATCCGTGCCGTGGCGGTGAAGTGCGACCTGTGCAGCTTCGATGAACAGGGCCCGGCCTGCGTACGGACCTGTCCGACGAAAGCGCTGATTCTGGTTAACATTCGCGACATCGCCCGTACCAGCAAGCGCAAGCGCGAGCTGACCATCAACAGTGATTTTGGCGACCTTTCTCTGCTACAGGCGTTTAACGAGGGGGCGAAATGAACGCGGCCATGATGATTACCGGCGCGGTAGCTTGTTTTATTGCCGCAGCTATTCTGGCGCCGATCTTCTCCTTCCATAAAACCCTGAGCGGCGGGGTTGCCGGGATTGGCGGGGCGGCAGGTAGCCTGTTGACGCTGGCGGCAGGCGGCGCTGTTCTGCTCGGCGGACAATCCGTTGACACCCTCATACCGCTGGTTCGCCACACCGTTGAGATTACGCCGCTGAACGCCCTCTGGCTGGTGACGTTTGGCCTGTGCGGGCTGTTTATCAGCCTGTTCAATATCGAGTGGCATCGCCACCCGCACGCTAAAGCCAACGGCCTGTTGGTGAACCTGCTGATGGCGACGGCGGTCTGTACCGTTACCGCCAGCAACCTCGGCGCGCTGGTGGTGATGGCGGAGATCATGGCGCTCTGCGGCGTGTTCCTGACCGGCTGCAGCGCCTCCGGGAAATTATGGTTTGCGCTGGGACGCCTCGGGACACTGCTGTTGGCGCTGGCCTGCTGGCTGGTGTGGCAGCGCTTCGGCACGCTGGACTTCGCTGCGCTTAACGGGCATCCGCTGGGGAATGACGTCTGGCTGCTGGGCGTGATCGGCTTTGGCCTGCTCGCCGGCATCATTCCGCTGCACGGCTGGGTGCCGCAGGCGCATGCGAATGCTTCCGCGCCCGCCGCCGCGCTGTTTTCTGTGGTGGTGATGAAGGTCGGTCTGTTTGGGATCCTGGCGATTACGCTGACCGGCGGACAACCGCCGCTGTGGTGGGGCGTGGTGCTGTTGATTGCGGGCATGATCACCGCCTTCGTCGGCGGCCTGTACGCGCTGATGGAGCACAATATCCAGCGTCTTCTGGCGTACCACACGCTGGAGAATATCGGCATCATTCTGCTCGGCATTGGCGCGGGCGTGACCGGGCTGGCGCTGAATCAACCGGCGCTGATTGCGGCCGGTTTTATCGGCGGTCTTTATCACCTGATCAACCACAGCCTGTTTAAAAGCACCCTGTTCCTCGGGGCGGGCAGCGTCTGGTTCCGCACCGGCCATCGGGATATCGAAAAGCTCGGTGGGATTGGCAAAAAAATGCCGGTGATTTCGCTGGCGATGCTGGTCGGGCTGATGGCGATGGCCGCGCTGCCGCCGCTGAACGGCTTTGCCGGGGAGTGGGTGATCTATCAGTCCTTCTTCGCCCTCGGTCAGAGCGAGGCGTTTATCGCCCGTCTGCTGGGGCCGTTGCTGGCGGTCGGGCTGGCGATTACCGGTGCGCTGGCGGTGATGTGCATGGCGAAAGTTTATGGCGTGACCTTCCTCGGCGCACCGCGTACGCGTGAGGCTGAGAACGCCTGCTGCGCACCGCTACTGATGGGCGTAAGCGTGGTCGCGCTGGCGCTGTGCTGCATCGCGGGCGGCGTCGCCGCACCGTGGCTGCTGCCGCTGCTGGGCAATGCCATTCCGCTGCCGCTGACCGCGGCGAACACCACCGTTTCCCAGCCCATGATCGCGCTGCTGCTGATAGGCGCACCGCTGCTGCCGCTGGTGCTGATGCTGTTCTTCAAACGCGACCGGCTCACCTCCCGCTCGCGCGGTGCAGCATGGGCCTGCGGCTACGAACACGAACAGTCGATGGTCATCACCGCCCACGGTTTCGCTATGCCGGTGAAAGAGAACTTTGCCGCCGTGCTGAAGCTGCGCCACTGGCTGAACCCGGTGCGCTGGGTACCCGGCTGGCAGAGCGCTGCCGCACCCGCGCTGTTCCGCCGTCTGGCGGTTATCGAGCTGGCGGTGCTGGTGATCGTTGTGATTTCACGAGGAGCCTGACATGAGTCTGTTACTGGCAATTCTTCAGGCGCTGGTGCTGTTTGCCGCCGCGCCGCTGCTGTCGGGCATCACGCGCGTGGCGCGCGCCCGGATGCACAACCGTCGCGGGCCTGGCGTGCTTCAGGAGTACCGCGATCTCTTCAAACTGCTCTCGCGTCAGAGCGTCGCCCCGGATGCCGCAGGCTGGGTCTTCCGCCTGACGCCGTTCGTGATGGTGGGCGTGATGCTCACCATCGCCACCGCGCTGCCGGTGGTGACGGTGGCTTCGCCGCTGCCGGCACTCGGGGATCTAATTACGCTGATCTACCTGTTTGCCATCGCCCGCTTCTTCTTTGCGATTGCGGGTCTCGACACCGGGAGCCCGTTTACCGGCATCGGCGCCAGTCGCGAGGCGATGCTCGGCGTGCTGGTTGAGCCGATCCTGCTGCTGGGGCTGTGGGTTGCCGCGCAGGTTGCGGGCTCAACCCATATCAGCTTTATCACCCACGCCGTGTACCACTGGCCGGTTGCCCGCTCCCTTCCGCTGGTGCTGGCGCTGTGCGCCTGCGCGTTCGCCACCTTTATCGAGATGGGCAAGCTGCCGTTCGATCTGGCCGAAGCCGAGCAGGAACTGCAGGAAGGACCGCTCACCGAATACAGCGGCTACGGCTTTGCGGTGCTGAAGTGGGGCATCAGCCTTAAACAGCTGGTGGTGCTGCAGATGTTTGTCGGCGTCTTCTTCCCGTGGGGGCAGATGACGCACTTCTCCGCGGGCGGTCTGCTGCTGGCCGTCGTGGTTGCCGTCCTCAAGCTGCTGGTCGGCGTGCTGGTCATTGCCCTGTTCGAAAACAGCATGGCGCGTCTGCGTTTTGTGGAAACGTCACGCATTACCTGGGCCGGTTTTGGTTTTGCATTTTTAGCGTTCGTCTCCTTGCTGGTGGCGTGATTAAAGAGAGTGTTTATGTCTGAAGAAAAGAAAGGTCAGCAGTATCTCGCCGCATTGCATCAGGCTTTCCCCGGCGTGGTGCTGGAGGAATCCTGGCAAACCAAAGACCAGATCACCGTCACCGTAAAGGTGAACTATCTGCCAGAAGTGGTGGAGTTTCTCTACTACCGGCAGGGCGGCTGGCTGTCGGTGCTGTTCGGTAACGACGAGCGCCAGCTGTGCGGCAATTACGCGGTGTACTACGTGATGTCGATGGAGCAGGGCGAGAAGTGCTGGATCACCGTGCGCGTCGAGGTCGACCCGAATAAACCGGAATACCCGTCCGTCACGCCGCGCGTGCCCGCTGCCGTCTGGGGCGAGCGTGAAGTGCGCGACATGTATGGTCTGGTGCCGGTTGGCCTGCCGGATGAACGCCGTCTGGTGCTGCCGGACGACTGGCCGGACGAACTCTATCCGCTGCGCAAAGACAGCATGGACTACCGCCAGCGTCCGGCCCCGACCACCGACAGTGAAACCTACGAATTCATCAACGAGCTGGGCAGCAAGAAGAATAACGTGGTGCCGATCGGCCCGCTGCACGTCACTTCCGACGAGCCGGGCCACTTCCGCCTGTTCGTCGACGGCGAAAACATTATCGACGCCGACTACCGCCTGTTCTACGTCCACCGCGGCATGGAAAAGCTGGCGGAAACCCGCATGGGCTACAACGAAGTCACGTTTCTTTCTGACCGCGTGTGCGGCATCTGCGGCTTCGCCCACAGCACCGCCTACACCACCTCGGTAGAGAACGGCATGGGGATCGTGGTGCCGGAACGCGCGCAGATGATCCGCGCCATCCTGCTGGAGGTGGAGCGCCTGCACTCGCACCTGCTGAACCTCGGGCTGGCCTGCCACTTCGTCGGGTTTGACTCCGGGTTTATGCAGTTCTTCCGCGTGCGTGAAGCGTCGATGAAGATGGCGGAGATCCTCACCGGGGCGCGCAAAACCTACGGTCTGAATCTGATCGGCGGGATCCGCCGCGACCTGCTGAAGGATGACATGATCCAGACCCGCCAGCTGGCGCAGCAGATGCGCCGCGACGTGCAGGAGCTGGTGGACATGCTGCTCAGCACGCCCAACATCGAGCAGCGCACCGTCGGCATTGGCCGCCTCGATCCGGAGATCGCTCGCGACTTCAGCAACGTCGGCCCGATGGTGCGCGCCAGCGGCCACGCCCGCGACACGCGTGCCGATCACCCGTTCGTCGGCTACGGCCTGCTGCCGATGACCGTGCACAGCGAGCAGGGCTGCGACGTCATCTCCCGTCTGAAGGTGCGCATCAACGAGGTGTTCACCGCGCTGAACATGATCGACTTTGGTCTGGACAACCTGCCGGGTGGCCCGCTGATGGTGGAGGGCTTCACCTACATTCCAAATCGCTTTGCCCTCGGTTTTGCCGAAGCGCCGCGCGGGGACGATATTCACTGGAGCATGACCGGCGACAACCAGAAGCTCTACCGCTGGCGCTGCCGTGCGGCGACCTACGCCAACTGGCCAACCCTGCGCTATATGCTGCGCGGCAACACGGTTTCCGATGCGCCGCTGATCATCGGCAGCCTCGACCCATGCTACTCCTGCACCGACCGCATGACCGTCGTGGACGTGCGCAAGAAGAAAAGCCAGGTGGTGCCGTACAAAGAGCTTGAGCGCTACAGCATCGAGCGTAAGAACTCGCCGCTGAAATAAGGATTCGTCATGTTTACCTTTATCAAAAAAGTGATCAAAACCGGCACGCAGACCAGCCGCTATCCGCTGGAGCCGATGCCGGTCGACAAAAACTTTCGCGGCAAGCCGGAGCACAACCCACAGCAGTGCATCGGCTGCGCGGCCTGCGTCAACGCCTGTCCGTCGAACGCCTTAACGGTGGAAACGGATCTCAAAACCGGCGAGCTGGCCTGGCAGTTTAACCTCGGGCGCTGCATCTTCTGCGGCCGCTGCGAAGAGGTCTGCCCGACGGTCGCCATTCGCCTGTCGCAGGAGTACGAGCTGGCGGTGTGGAAGAAAGAGGATTTCCTGCAGCAGTCGCGCTTTGACCTGTGCCACTGCCGCGTCTGCCAGCGCCCGTTCGCCGTGCAGAAAGAGATCGACTACGCCATCGCGCTGCTGCAGCACAACGGCGACGCCCGCGCGGAGCATCACCGTGAAAGCTTTGAAACCTGTCCGGCGTGCAAGCGACAGAAGTGCCTGCTGCCGTCCGACCGCATTGATATCACCCGCCACATGAGAGAGGCCAGCTGATGGACAATTTACTTGGCCCACGCGACGCTAACGGCATTCCGGTGCCGATGACGGTGGACGAATCCATCGCCAGCATGAAGGCGTCGCTGCTGAAAAAAATCAAACGCTCGGCCTACGTCTACCGCGTGGATTGCGGCGGCTGCAACGGCTGCGAGATTGAGATCTTCGCTACGCTGTCGCCGCTGTTTGACGCCGAGCGCTTCGGCATCAAAGTGGTGCCGTCCCCGCGTCATGCGGACATCCTGCTGTTCACCGGGGCCGTCACCCGCGCTATGCGCTCGCCCGCGCTGCGCGCCTGGCAGTCCGCGCCGGACCCGAAAATCTGCATCTCGTACGGCGCCTGCGGCAACAGCGGCGGCATCTTCCATGACCTCTACTGCGTCTGGGGCGGCACCGACAAAATCGTGCCGGTGGACGTCTACATTCCGGGCTGTCCGCCGACGCCCGCCGCCACGCTGTACGGCTTCGCGATGGCGCTCGGCCTGCTGGAGCAGAAAATCCACGCCCGCGAGCCGGGCGAACTCGACAACCAGGCTGCGGCCATTCTGCACCCGGACATGGTGCAGCCGCTGCGGGTGAAGGTCGATCGCACGGCGCGCAGGCTGGCGGGCTATCGCTACGGCCGTCAGATTGCCGACGACTATCTGCGCCTGCTGAGCCAGGGCGAGCATCAGGTCGCACGCTGGCTGGAGGCGGAAAACGATCCGCGCCTCAATGAGATTGTGGCGAACCTGAACAGCATCGTCGATGAGGCGCGTATCCGATGAGTGAAACGGTGGTGTTCAGCCAGCTGAGCCGTAAGTTTATTGATGAGAACGATGCCACGCCGGATGCGGCGCAGCAGGTGGTCTATTACAGCCTGGCGATTGGGCATCACCTCGGGGTGATTGACTGCCTGGAGGCCGCGCTGAGCTGTCCGTGGCCGGAATATCTGGCGTGGATTGCCACGCTGGAGGAGGGCAGTACGGCGCGGCGCAAAATGGAAGGCGTGCCGAAGTACGGTGAGATCGTGATCGATGCGAACCACATTGCGATGCTCGCCAACGCCTTTGACGCGGCGCTCGGCAGACAAACCCCGGAGCAGCAGGCGTGGAGCAAAACGCTGCTCGGTATGCTGCATGATATTCATCAGGAGAGTGCCATCTACCTGATGGTGAGGAGATTACGTGACTGACGTTTTACTGTGTGTCGGCAACAGCATGATGGGCGACGACGGCGCGGGTCCGCTGCTGGCGGAGATGTGCGCCGCGAACCCGCAGGGCAGTTGGGTGGTGATTGACGGCGGCAGCGCGCCGGAAAACGACGTGGTCGCCATCCGCGAGCTGCATCCGGACAGGCTGTTAATCGTCGATGCCACCGATATGGGACTCAACCCCGGCGAGATCCGCCTGATTGATCCGGACGACATCGCCGAGATGTTTATGATGACTACCCACAATATGCCGCTGAACTACCTGGTGGATCAGATCAAAGGTGACGTGGGCGAGGTGCTGTTTTTGGGCATTCAGCCGGACATCGTAGGGTTTTATTACCCGATGACGCCGCCGGTGAAGGAGGCGGTGGAGGTGGTGTATTCACGGCTAGCGGGATGGGTTGGGAACGGAGGGTTTTCTCAGCTCTGAGCAGCGCCCGGTGGCGCTACGCTTACCGGGCCTACGGTTTTGTAGGCCGGGTAAGGCGAAGCCGCCACCCGGCAAAACAGGCTACGCCAGATCCGCCCCGTTACTCGCAATCACCTTCTTATACCATCCGAACGATTTCTTGCGTTTCCGCTCCAGCGTGCCGTTCCCGGCGTCGTCGCGGTCAACGTACACAAACCCGTAACGCTTGCTCATCTCACCGGTTGAGGCCGAGACCAGGTCAATGCAGCCCCAGGTGGTGTAACCCATCAGCGGCACGCCGTCCTCAATCGCATCGCCCATCGCGCGGATATGCTCGCGCAGATAGCTGATGCGGTAGTCGTCGTTAATCTCGCCGTTTTCATCAACGACATCTTTCGCCCCCAGGCCGTTTTCCACCAGGAACAGCGGCTTCTGGTAGCGGTCGTACATCATGTTCATGGTGATGCGCAGGCCGAGCGGGTCGATGCCCCAGCCCCATTCGCTCACCTGAATGTGCGGGTTGCGCAGAGATTTAACGATGTTCGCCGCATTGGTGTTGTTCGCGTTCATATCCGCCGAGGCGCAGCGCGAGGCGTAATAGCTGAACGAGACAAAATCGACGGTATTTTTCAGCAGTTCGTCATCGCCCGGGTCTTTAACAATCACGACGCCTTTCTCGCGGAACACGCGGGCAGAATAGGCCGGATAGCTGCCGCGCGCCTGCACGTCGATAAAGAACAGGTTCTCGCGGTCTTTCTCCAGCGCCATCCACACGTCTTCCGGCTTGCAGGAGTAGGGGTAGAAGTTACCGCCCGCCAGCATGCAGCCGACCTGGTTTTCCGGGTTCACCTCGTGAGCGATTTTGGTCGCCAGCGCGCTCGCCACCAGTTCGTGGTGCGCGGCCTGGTATTTCACCTGGTCTTCGTTTTCGCCTTCCTCAAACACCAGCCCCGCGCCGGAGAACGGGCTGTGCAGCATGATGTTGATTTCGTTGAAGGTCAGCCAGTATTTCACCAGCCCGTTAAACTCCTCGAAGCAGGTGCGGGCATAGCGGGCAAAGAAATCCACCATTTTGCGGTTGCGCCAGGAGCCGTACTCCGTCACCAGGTGCATCGGCACGTCGAAGTGGCAGAGGGTCACCAGCGGCTCGATGTTGTATTTTTTGCACTCCTCGAACACCGCGCGGTAAAAGGCAATACCCTCTTTGTTCGGCAGCGGTTCGTCGCCGTTCGGATAGAGGCGGCTCCAGGCGATCGAGGTGCGGAACACCGTAAAGCCCATCTCCGCCATCAGGGCGATGTCTTCTTTATAGCGATGGTAAAAATCAATCGCCTCGTGGCTCGGGTAGAATTCGTCGTCACGCAGCGAAAAACGCTTTTCCTTACCGAGCTTCACCGCCAGGCGGTTCGCGCCGTGGGGGATCATATCGACCGTTGTCAGCCCTTTGCCGCCCTCACGGTAAGCGCCTTCACTCTGGTTGGCGGCAAGCGCGCCGCCCCATAAAAATCCTTGTGGAAAAACAGACATTCTTACCTCGCTTTCAATTTATGCTTTTGCTGCGTTGTTCTGTACCGGTGCGGTCTGCAGGGCGCGCGCTTTTTCGGCGTCGTCTTCGACCGGAATATCCTCAAAGCCCAGTATCAGGGTCAGAACAAACGACAGCACGACTGCCAGACCCATCACGCCAAACACCCAGACGATGGTCATCGGGTTCGCCGGGTCGAAGAACTGTACGCTGGTAAACAGCCCCGGTGCCGCCATCGAGTGGCTGGCAAGACCCGCGATACCGGCAACCGCGCCGCAGATAAAGCCGCTGATCAGGCTTGCAATCAGCGGGCGTTTCAGACGTATTGCGACGCCGTACAGGGCCGGTTCAGAGATCCCCGCCATGATGGCGGAGGCCGCCGCCGCCAGCGCCGTCTGGCGCAACTCCGGGTTTTTGGTTTTCCACGCCACCGCCAGCGACGAACCGCCGAGCGACAGGTTGGCGCCAATTTCCGACGGCATCACCATCCCTTCCTTGCCCGTCTCGGCAATGGTCTGAATGATGGTTGGCGTAAACACGCGGTGCATGCCGGTCATGACCAGCAGCGGCCACAGCGCGCCCATGATGGCCACGGAGAGCCAGCCCAGATAGCCGTGAATGGTGTAGACCAGCGCGGAGATCGCACTACCGATCCAGATGCCCAGCGGTCCAATCAGCACGATGGCGAGCGGGGCGGCAATCAGCACGATTAGCATCGGCTTGAGGAAGTTTTTCGTCACCGCCGGGGTAATGCGATCCACCCAGCGCTCGATGTACGACAGGCACCAGGTCATCACCAGCGCGGGGATGACGGTGTAGGTGTATTTCACCGCCGTCACCGGGATAAAGGCGAACTCAACGTGCTCGCCCTGCGCGGCTTTCGCCATCAGCTCGATAAAGCTCGGGTGCACCAGCACGCCCGCAATGGCTATCGCCAGCGACATGTTGGTTTTGAATTTCACCGCCGCCGAGGCCGCCACCATCAGCGGCAGGAAGAAGAACGCGCCGTCGCCGATGACGGTCAAAATGGTGAGCGTCGGCGCGCCTTTGGGCAGCACGCCGGTCATCTCAAGGATCATCGCCAGAAGCTTGACCATCGAGCCGCCGATGATCGCCGGGATCAGCGGGGACATGGTGCCGATCAGCGCGTCGAGGATCCCGGCGCCAATGCGGCGCAGCGTCAGCTTTTGCGGGCCTTCCGGCACCGCGGGCTGCAGGTCAGCGGGCAGCAGGCTTACCACCTCGCGGTACGCCTGGGAGACGGTATTGCCAATAATCACCTGGCACTGGTTGTCGTTGCGCACCACGCCGAGCACGCCGCTGATGCTTTTCAGGCGCGCGGCGTCGGTGAGGGTTTCGTCTTTCAGAACGAAACGCAGTCGCGTCATGCAGTGGGTGACGGCGACGATGTTCTCTTTGCCGCCCAGCGCGCTGATAACGTCGTTCGCCAGCGCAGCGTAATTTTTGGCCATCGGATGTGATCCTGTTATCGTTGTGTGAAATGTAGGAAACCGGTTCCACATAATCATCATGAGTTTTTATGAATGAAACAAGATCGCTTTTTGACCATTTTTTTATTTCGTGACGCCGATCACCAGCAGGAACCCAAAGCGTGATGTCGCCGCTGCGACAATTTTTCTGCAGTGCAGTACACTGCGCTCCATCAGATTCAGACGGAATAACAACATGACCACGATGCTTGAAGTGGCGAAGCGGGCAGGCGTTTCGAAAGCGACGGTATCCCGGGTGCTGTCGGGCAATGGCTATGTCAGCCAGGAGACCAAAGATCGGGTGTTTCAGGCCATTGAAGAGAGCGGCTATCGCCCAAATTTGCTGGCGCGCAACCTGGCGACCAAACGTACCCAGACGCTGGGCCTGGTGGTGACCAACACCTTGTATCACGGCGTCTACTTTAGCGAGCTGCTGTTTCACGCAGCGCGCATGACGGAGGAGAAAGGGCGGCAGCTGATCCTCGCGGACGGCAAGCACAGCGCCGATGAAGAGCGCGAGGCGATCCAGTATCTGCTCGATATGCGCTGCGACGCGGTAATCATCTATCCGCGTTTTCTGAGCGTGGAAGAGATGGATGAGATCGTCGAGAAGTGCGAGCAGCCCATTATGGTGCTCAACCGCCGCCTGCGGAAAAATAGCAGCCACAGCGTGTGGTCCGATCATAAAGCCTCCAGCCAGGACGCGGTGTCACAGCTGATTGCGAAAGGGCATCGTGAGATCGCCTTTATCACCGGCTCGCTGGATTCTCCCACCGGGGTAGAGCGTCTCTCCGGCTATAAGGACGCGCTGGCGCAGCACGGTATTCCGCTGCGCGAGGGGCTGATTGCGCAGGGGAAGTGGAACCCCGCCAGCGGCGCGGCGGCGGTGTCCGAACTGCTTGCTCGGGGTGAGCGCTTTACGGCGCTGGTGGCGAGCAATGACGATATGGCCATCGGTGCCATGAAGCAGCTGCACGACAGCGGCGTGGCCACGCCGGACGCGGTGTCGGTGATCGGTTTCGACGATGTGGCCATCGCGCCTTACATTGTGCCGTCGCTCTCCAGCGTCCGCATCCCGGTAACGGAGATGATCAAAGAGACCATCAGCCGCCTGATCTTTATGCTCGACGGCGGTGAGTTTAAATATCAGCAAATTTTCTCCGGCGAGCTTGTCCTGCGCGACTCGGTTATTGACGGCCCGCACCGCTGATGTCGACAGCTGTCATCGTCATAAGTGACGATGACGGCACCGCTTTAATTTTTAAAATGAAATAAAATCAATAAGTTAATTATTGGCACGGTTTATGAATATCTCCGCGCATAACTGTAATGCTGGAGAAGCAGATGAACCGTTTTATTATGGCCGATGCCAGTAAGTGTATTGGTTGCCGTACCTGTGAAGTGGCGTGCGTGGTTTCCCATCAGGCGGAGCAGGACTGCGCGTCGCTTACCCCTGACACCTTCCTGCCGCGCATCCACGTCATCAAAGGCGTGAATATTTCCACCGCCGCCATCTGTCGCCAGTGCGAAGACGCACCGTGTGCGAACGTCTGCCCGAACGGGGCGATTAAACGTGAGAAAGGCTTTGTGCACGTGATGCAGGAGCGCTGCATTGGCTGCAAAACCTGCGTGGTCGCCTGCCCGTATGGCGCGATGGAGGTGGTGGTCCGTCCGGTAGTGCGTAACAGCGGTATGGGGCTGAGTGTGCGCGCGGACAAAGCCGAAGCCAACAAATGTGACCTGTGCTACCACCGTGAGGCCGGCCCGGCCTGTATGGAAGCCTGCCCGACGCACGCGCTGGTCTGCGTGGATCGCGACAAGCTTGAGCAGATGAGCGCCGAAAAGCGCCGTCGCGCGGCGTTCGACACCTCG
Source organism: Enterobacter sp. JBIWA003 (assembly GCF_019968825.1). Taxonomy (NCBI): domain Bacteria; kingdom Pseudomonadati; phylum Pseudomonadota; class Gammaproteobacteria; order Enterobacterales; family Enterobacteriaceae; genus Enterobacter; species Enterobacter sp. JBIWA003. Next base: position 3,938,507 of record NZ_CP074170.1, on the reverse strand, counting down.
TCATCACTGCTGTTCTGAGCCGTATGAGCAGCAACGGCGTTCAGCTGCGGGTGCGCGGCAAAGTGCAGGGCGTCGGGTTTCGTCCCTTCGTCTGGCAGCTGGCGCAGGCGCTTCAGTTGACCGGTGACGTCTGCAATGACGGAGAGGGCGTGCTGGTGCGCCTCGCGGGTAATGGGGGGGCCTTTACCGCGAGGCTGCATCAGGACTGCCCGCCGCTGGCACGCATTGACCGCGTGGAAGCGCAGCCGTTTACCTGGTCGCGCGTGCCGGAGGACTTTACCATCCGCCACAGCGCGGCCGGGACGATGGACACCCAGATTGTCCCCGATGCGGCGACCTGCCCGGCGTGTCTGGCTGAGATGGGCGACCCAGGCGAACGCCGTTATCGCTATCCATTTATCAACTGCACCCACTGCGGGCCGCGGTTTACCATTATCCGCGCCATGCCCTACGACCGCCCGGCCACGGCAATGGCGCCGTTCCCGCTCTGCGGGCCGTGTGAAGCCGAGTACCGCAATCCTGCCGACCGCCGTTTTCACGCCCAGCCGGTCGCCTGCCCGGACTGCGGGCCCGCGCTTATGTGGCGTGCGGGCGACATGACTGCTGAGCGTGAAGCTGCGCTGCGCGCGGCGGTGGCGATGCTGAAAAGCGGCGGTATTGTCGCCGTCAAAGGGCTGGGGGGCTTTCACCTCGTCTGCGACGCGCGTAACCCGCAGGCGATCGCGATGCTTCGGTCACGCAAGCAGCGGCCCGCGAAGCCGCTGGCGGTGATGATCCCGCATGCGGATGACCTGCCGGAGACGGTTCAGACGCTGCTACGCTCACCCGCCGCACCCATTGTGCTCACGCCAAAAGCCTGGCTGCCCGCGTTCCCGGAAGGTATCGCACCCGGTCTGGATTCCGTGGGCATCATGCTTCCTGCGAACCCGCTGCAGCACCTTCTGATGATGGACTGCCAGCGCCCGCTGGTGATGACCTCCGGCAACCTCAGCGGCAGACCACCTGCCATCACCAACCGGCAGGCGCTGGATGAGCTCAGCGGCATCGCGGACGGTTTCCTGCTGCATAACCGTGACATTCTGCAGCGGATGGACGATTCGGTGATGGATTGGGACGGTGCGATGCTGCGCCGCGCGCGCGGTTTTGTGCCCGATGCCATCACGCTGCCTGCCGGGTTCGACAATATCCCCGCCATGCTGTGCACCGGGGCGGAGATGAAAAACACCTTCTGCCTGGTGCGTGGGAATCAGGCGGTGCTGAGCCAGCATTTTGGCGATCTCGGTGACGAGGGGGTGGAAGCGCAGTGGCGTTCCGCGCTGTCGGTGATGCAGGACATTTACGCCTTCCAGCCGGCGCGCGTGGTGTGTGATGCCCATCCGGGATATCGCGCTCGTCAGTGGGCGCAGGCGCAGGCGTTGCCCCTTGAAGAGGTATACCACCATCACGCTCACGCCGCGGCGTGCCTGGCCGAAAACGGCTGGCCGCGCGATGGCGGAGACGTTATCGCCCTGACGCTGGACGGGATCGGTATGGGGGAAAACGGCGCGCTGTGGGGCGGAGAGTGCCTGCGGGTCAGCTATCTCGACTATGCGCATTTGAGTGGTCTGCCTGCCGTTGCGCTGCCGGGCGGCGATCTGGCGGCCATGCAGCCGTGGCGTAATCTGCTCGCCCACTGCCTGGCGTTTGTACCCGACTGGCAGCAGTACCCGGAAACCCATGCGGTTCAGCGCCAGAACTGGCCGTTGCTGGCGACGGCGATCCAGCGTGGCATCAACGCGCCGCGAGCTTCTTCCTGTGGTCGCCTGTTTGACGCGGTTGCCTGTGCGCTCGGCATCGACATGCAGCGTTACGAAGGGGAAGCGGCCTGCCGACTGGAAGCACTGGCATCGCAGTGCGCGGGTGTCGACCATCCGGTGACGCTGGAAGTGGATAACCTCGCGCTTTTCTGGCAGCAGTGGCTGAGCTGGCAGGCGGAACCCTGCGCGCGCGCCTGGGCGTTTCACGATGCGCTGGCAAAAGGGCTGGCGGAGCTCGCCGCGTTTCATGCCCGGCGCCTGTCGCTTTCGACAATCTGTCTCAGCGGCGGGGTATTACACAACCGTCTGCTGCGCGCGCGTCTGCGTCATTATCTTTCTGACTTTACGCTTCTTTTTCCTTCGCGCCTGCCCGCAGGTGACGGAGCGATCTCCTTCGGGCAGGCGGTGGTCGCCGCTGCCCGGTCATGTTTACAAAGGACTAAAAATGTTACGACTGTTACGCAATGAACCTCGCGCCGCGCTTCTGCTGCTGGCTCTGGTAATGGCAAACCTGCTGGCCTGGGGATGGGCATGGCACACCTTTAGCGGCAGCACGGCGCTGATGGCGGCAAGCCTGCTGGCGTGGTGCTACGGACTGCGTCATGCGGTGGACGCTGACCACATCGCAGCCATAGATACCGTGACGCGTAAGATGATGCAGCAGGGCAAACGCCCGTCCGGCGTGGGGGCGTGGTTCTCGCTGGGCCACTCCACCATCGTGGTGCTGGCTTCCATTGCCATCGCCGCTACCGCCACGGCGTTTCAGAAGAACATGGCGTGGTTCCACGAAACCGGCAGCCTGATTGGTACCGCCGTTTCCGCGACCTTCCTGCTGGCGATGGCGCTGGTGAATATGGTGATCCTGCGCGGCGTCTGGCGCAGTTTTCAGGCGCTGAAACACGGCAGGCCCGTGCAGGACGACATCACGCTACCTGCTCAGGGCGGGGTAATGAACTGGCTGTTTGGCAAGACCTTCCGCCTCGTCAATAAAAGCTGGCAGATGTACCTGGTTGGCTTCCTGTTTGGTCTCGGCTTTGATACGGCCACCGAGATCGGCGTGCTGGGGATCTCTGCCGCCAGCGCGTCCAGCGGGATGTCGGTGTGGTCAATCATGATCTTCCCGGCACTCTTCGCCAGCGGCATGGCGCTGGTAGATACCCTCGACAACCTGCTGATGGTCGGCGCCTACGGCTGGGCGTTTAACAAGCCGCAGCGCAAGCTCTACTACAACATGACCATCACCGGCACCTCCGTGGTGGTGGCGCTGTTTATCGGCGGGCTGGAAGCGCTGGGTCTGCTGATGGATAAATTTGCCCTCAGCGGCGGCCTCTGGGATCTGATTGGCACGGTGAACGACAATCTGGGCAACGCCGGGTTTGTCGTCGTGGGTCTGTTTGTCGCCTGCTGGCTGATTTCCATGGCGAATTACCGCTGGCGCGGCTACGACGCGCTGGTGGTACGTTCCTGAACGACCCAGCCCGGCGGCGCTACACTTGCACGGGTATGCATGTAGGCCGGGTAAGCGGAGCGCCACCCGGCATTACGAGGGTTAAGCAGGGAGCGATTTCAGCAGGGCGAAGGCCTCTTTCATCCTGTCTTCACTGACGACAAAGGCGCGCATCTGACCGTCATTATCCGTACCGCGCGCCACCATGCCCTGCGGCGAAAGGGCAATCTGCCAGTCCAGATCCTGACGCTGCGTTTCGCCTGCGAGATGCAGCGGTAATTCCGGCGTTTTCACTTTGACCAGCATGGCGGGTAATTTCACCGGCGTACTGCCGCCGAGCAGGTTTTTCGCCAGAGACAGCGCGCTTAATTGAATCGGCTGTAAAAAGGGCAGCACCTGGCCGTTAATTTCCGCGCAGTCGCCCAGGGCATAAATGTCCGGCTGGGTGGTTTGCAGGTAGCTGTTAACCTTCACGCCGCGGTTGATTTCGGCGCCTGCGCGATGCGCCAGCGCCGTTTCCGGGCGCAGCCCCGTCGCCGCAATCACCACATCCACTTCCACGCTGCGGCTGCGGTCGAGCGTTACACGTATGCCGCTGCCGGTTTTGCTCAGGCTCTGCAGCTGCGATTTCAGCAGCAGATGGACGCCCATGTCGGTCAGATGATGCTGTAAGCGGCTGCTCACTTCAGCGGGCATCAGCGCTGACAGAATGCTCGCCGCGTGGTCGACCAGGGTGACGGATTTACCCGCACGGCAGAAATCCATCGCCAGTTCGGTGCCGATCAGCCCGCCGCCGACAATCATCACCCGCGTGGCGTCGTGAAGCTCCGTTTCGCTGGCCTGATACGCCTGCTGGCTGTTGAGCGTGACCATCAGCTCGCGGCCCTCAACCGGCGGCACAAACGCAGAGGCACCCGTGGCCAGCACCAGCTTGTCGTACTGCCAGGTTTTATCTTTCGCTTTCACCATACGGGCGTCGGCGTCGATATCGGTGACCCAGGTGTACGGAAACAGACGCAGGTTAAACTGTTCTGCGAACGCCCCCGCCGTCTGGCGGGTGAGATCGTCGGCGCGCTGATTCTGGCTAATGACGTGGCTTAAATCAGGCTTGTTGTACTCGTCCATGCTGTCGGCGGCGATCACCGTCAGCGGCACGTTAGCATCCTGTTTGCGGATATTTTTCACCAGCTGACGGGCGGCAAAGCCCGAGCCGATAATGACGATACCGTGGCTCATTTTGCCTCCGTTGCCAGTTCATCAAAAACGTCTTTCCCGAGGGAACATTCCGGGCAAAGGAAGTTGTCCTGCACCTCACTCCACGGCGTGCCCGGGGCGACATCCTGCAGCGGCTCGCCCCGTTCCGGGTCGTAAATCCACTGGCAAACGCTGCACTGCATGCATGGACCGAGGTCGGCAGCGGCAGCTTTTGCTTCGGCTTCCGGCGCAACCGCCGCGGCGGGGGTGGTTTCCGGCAGCGGTGCGAGCGCCCACTGACGGGCGATGTCACGGCCGTGCTGGCGACAGATTTCCAGGGCGTCGATATCCGGCCGCCATTTCGCTTTCAGGCTCATCGACATCTCAAACCCTGCATCCTGTAAACGGGTAGAGAGACGGTCTACCGCGCCGCCGCTCCAGCCGTGGGAGCCAAATGCGCTGGCGCGCTTGTTGCGAAAACGCAGGCCGGTCATCTCTTCGACCAGACCGGCAATCTTCGGCATCATCACGTTATTCATGGTGGAGGTGCCCACCAGCACGCCCTTAGAGCGGAAAACGTTGGTTAATACCTCGTTCTTATCGCTGCGCGCCACGTTGAAGATTTTCACCGCCACGTTCGGGTCCACTTCGTTGATGCCCTGGGCAATGGCGTCCGCCATCATGCGGGTATTGTTGGACATGGTGTCGTAGAAGATCGTGATGCGGTCTTCCTGATAATCCGCCGCCCATTTCAGGTACAGCTCGACGATCTGGGTGGGGTTTTCACGCCACACCACACCGTGAGAGGTGGCAATCATCTCCACCGGCAGGTTAAAGCCGAGGATCTCGGTGATTTTTGGCGTCACCAGGCGGCTGAACGGGGTCAGGATGTTGGCGTAGTAACGCTGGCACTGCTCGAAAAGCTCGGTCTGATCCACTTCGTCATTAAACAGGCGTTCGTCGCAGTAGTGCTGGCCGAAGGCGTCGTTACTGAACAGCACCGCGTCGCCGGTCATGTAGGTCATCATGCTGTCCGGCCAGTGCAGCATGGGCGTTTCCACGAAGATCAGCTGTTTGCCATTGCCGATATCCAGCGCGTCGCCCGTTTTCACGGTGTGGAAGTTCCACTCCGGATGGTGGTGGTGACCGTTGATCGAGTCGATGGCGTTGGTGGTGCAGTAGATCGGAGTGTCCGGAATATACGACATCAGCTCGGTCAGGGCACCGGCATGATCCTCCTCCGCATGGTTGATGATGATGTAGTCGATGGCGTTCAGGTCGATTTCACCGCGCAGGTTCTGCACGAACTCGCGGCTGAACTTGTGATCGACGGTATCGATCAGCACGTTTTTTCCTTCGCGGATGAGATAGCTGTTGTAGCTGCTGCCGCGCAGCGTTTTATATTCCGTCCCGTGGAAATCGCGCACTTCCCAGTCACGTTGACCCACCCAATGAATGTTATTTTTAACCAGAATAGACATAGCAAACCTCAGCGTAATATCGCGTTTTTCAAAATAGGATGCTTTGCTTATATCAAGCTGCGTGCCAACTTTTAATTTATTGATTTTTATATATTTATATTTTAATGATCCGTAATGGTTAGTCATTTTGACTATCAAAAGCAGTGTCACTATGACAATATGCATTGTCAAAATGACAGCGAGGCAGAAATGAGCTTTTCCGTAGACGTGCTGGCGAAGATCGCCATTGAGCTGCAAACCGGTATCGGCCATCAGGACCGCTTTCAGCGGCTGATCTCCACGCTGCGCCACGTGCTGGCGTGCGACGCTTCGGCGCTGCTGCGCTACGAAGGGCGGCAGTTTATTCCCCTGGCGATCGACGGCCTGGCGAAGGACGTGCTCGGGCGGCGCTTTACCCTTGAAGGCCATCCACGTCTGGAGACCATTGCCCGCGCGGGTGACGTGGTGCGTTTCCCGGCGGACAGCGATCTGCCCGACCCGTATGACGGGCTGATTCCCGGACAGGAGAGCCTGAAGGTGCACGCCTGTATTGGCCTGCCGCTGTTTGCCGGGCAAAATCTGATTGGGGCGCTGACCCTCGACGGCATGTCGCCGGACCAGTTCGATACTTTCAGTGATGAAGAGTTGCGCCTCATTGCGGCGCTGGCTGCCGGGGCGCTTAACAACGCGCTGCTGATTGAACAGCTGGAGAGCCAGAATATCCTTCCCGGCAGCCCGGCGGCGTTTGAGCAGGTCACGCACACGGAGATGATTGGCCTCTCTCCGGGCATGGTGCAGCTCAAAAAAGAGATTGAGATTGTTGCCGCGTCCGATTTGAACGTGCTGATCTTCGGGGAGACCGGCACCGGCAAGGAGCTGGTGGCGAAGGCAATTCATGAAGCGTCGCCGCGCGCGGTCAATCCGCTGGTGTACCTCAACTGCGCCGCGCTGCCGGAAAGCGTGGCGGAAAGCGAATTGTTTGGTCACGTCAAAGGGGCGTTTACCGGCGCCATCAGCAACCGCAGCGGCAAGTTCGAAATGGCCGATAACGGTACGCTGTTTCTGGATGAAATAGGCGAGCTCTCTCTGTCGCTTCAGGCCAAACTTCTGCGCGTATTACAGTACGGCGATATCCAGCGTGTGGGCGATGACCGCAGCTTAAGAGTGGATGTGCGCGTGCTGGCGGCGACCAACCGCGACCTGCGTGAGGCGGTGCTGGCCGGGCAGTTCCGCGCCGACCTGTTCCACCGCCTGAGCGTGTTCCCGCTTACCGTGCCGCCGCTGCGCGAGCGCGGGGACGACGTGGTGCTGCTGGCGGGCTATTTCTGCGAACAGTGCCGTCTCAGGATGGGGCTTTCCCGCGTGGTGCTGAGTCCGGGGGCGAGGGCGCATCTGCTGAGCTACGGCTGGCCGGGCAACGTGCGCGAGCTGGAACACGCGATTCACCGTGCGGTGGTGCTGGCGCGAGCGACGCGTTCGGGTGATGAAGTGGTTATACATGCCCGGCATTTTGCGCAGCAGGATGAAACCGCACCCACGATTGCCCATGCAGCTCCGGAGATAACGAGCGAAAACCTGCGTGACGCGACAGAGGCGTTTCAGCGTCAGATGATTATCCGCGCGCTGGATCAGAACAACCGCAACTGGGCGGCGTGCGCCCGGGCGCTGGAGATGGACGTCGCCAACCTGCACCGGCTGGCGAAGCGTCTCGGGCTGAAGGGTTAGATAATCCCGGCCTGATAGAAATCCTGCAGGTTGATGGCGCCGCACAGCCTGCCAGTGTCATCCACCACCGGTGCGGCGGTGATTTTGCGCTTCATCAGCACCTCTTTGGCTTCAATGGCGCGGCTCTCGGCGTTCAGCGTCAGCCCGCCCTGGGTCATGGCGTCCGACACTTTGGTTTCCAGCTTGCCGCCGCCCACCAGCCAGCGGCGCAGGTCGCCGTCGGTGAACACGCCTTTGACGTACCCGTCGTCATCGCACACCGCCACCAGCCCCAGACCGGTGCGGCTGAGCTCCAGCATCGCGTCCATGACGCTGGTATTGAGTTTGACCTGCGGAATCGCATCGTCAGTGCGCATCAGGTGGTGAACCTTGTTGAGCAGGCGTGCCCCGAGCGCCCCCGCCGGATGCGAGCGGGCGAAATCTTCTTCGTTAAACCCGCGCGCCTGCATTACCGCCATCGCCAGCGCGTCGCCCATCATCAGGGTATTCACGGTGCTGGAGGTGGGGGCGAGGTGCATCGGACAGGCTTCACGCTCAACGGAAATATCCAGCGTCGCTTTGGCGGCCAGCGCCAGGGGCGAGCGGGATTTCCCGGTCATCGCCAGCAGGGCAACCGATTTTTCCTGCAGACGTGGAATAATGAGATCCAGCTCTTTCGCCGAACCGGAGTAGGAGATAAACAGCATCACGTCGCGGCTTTCAATCATTCCCAGATCGCCGTGCAGCGCCTCTGCAGGATGCACGAAGAAAGCCGGGGTGCCGGTGCTGGCCAGCGTCGCGGCAATCTTTTTGCCGATGTGGCCGGATTTACCGATGCCCGCCACGATCACTTTGCCTTCGCAGTGGATAATGGTGTTGGCGGCACGGACAAAATCCTCGCCCAGACGTTCCGGCAGGCGGCTGGCTTCCTGCAGCTCCAGCATCAGCGTCTGGCGGCCCGTTTCTAACAGAAAATCACTCATCTCTCTCTCCGGTTACGATCACGTCGATGCCTTTCTCTTCCAGCGCTTTTTTGAACGCCGGATCGATACCTGCGTCGGTAATCAGCTTGTCGACGCTTTCCAGGCTACAGACAATGTTGGGGCTTTTGCGGCCAAACTTCGACGAGTCTGCCATCAAAATCACTTCCCGCGCGGCGTTGCACATGGCTTTACTGACGCTGAACACTTCGTTGAACGTCGTGACGCCCGCGTTCAGATCGATGCCGTCGGTGCCCATGAACAGTTTATCAAAGCTGAAGTGGTCGAAGGCGTTCTCCGCCAGCTGTCCGTGAAATGAGGCGGATTTTTTGCGGAAGGTCCCGCCGGGCATCAGGATGGTCTGCTCGCTGTCGAACTCCGACAGGGCGTTGACGATGTGCAGGCTGTTGGTCATCACCGTGATGTTGTTAAAGCGGCTGAGCAGCGGGATCATCTGCAGGACGGTACTGCCGGCATCCAGAATGATGGAGTCGCCATCGTGGATAAATTTTACGGCGGCTTCGGCAATCAGCGCTTTCTGGTGGGTATTGATCAGCGTTTTGTGGTCGATAGGCGGATCGGCTTCGTCTTTATTGAGCACCACGCCGCCGTAGGTTCGAATGACGGCGCCAGAGTTTTCGAGCAATACGAGGTCCTTGCGTATCGTTGTGCCGGTGGTGTCAAAGTAGTGGGCCAGATCCTCTACCGAGCATTTTCCCTGCTTTTGCAGATGCTCAAGAATGGCCGCCTGGCGCTGACGAGGTTTCATAGGCGCTTCGTTCCTTAGGTTGCGAAATGATAATTTCGCAAGTCTAGAGCTTTCACAACGAAATTATCCATGTTTCAGATTAAGCGCTAATGATAGTGCATTCTGACAGAGTGGATCATGGGGAAAGATCACATCAGGCTGTAATTCCTGCAGCGAAATGCCGTTGATTGCCTGGATTTTCACCGGACGGGCAAAGACGGTCATGCCGCGCATGATGAGGGAATCGCAGACGTTATTGTTTTCATCCAGCGCAATAGCCACGACGACGCGTGGTTTAAAGCGTCCGCCGGAACGTCCGACGCCCACGCGGCCTTTCTGGCACAGGGCGTCAAACGCGCGGTTAAATTGGTGAATTTGCCAGCCGCCGAACGCCATCTGACAGAGCCAGGCGAGGGCGGCGACGGTGATGAGTGCGGTAACCATATCTGCTCCTTTAATGGCCGGGTGGCGGCTGCGCCTTACCCGGCCTGCGGGGATGGTAGCCCCGGTAAGCGCAGCGCCACCGGGGAATGAACTCAGAACATCACCTGCCCGCCAGTGACGTTAATCGACTGTCCAGTGCAGTACGAGGCTTTCGGGCTGGCGTAAAACAGCAGCATGTTCAGCACGTCCTGGTAATCGCACCCGCGCTTGAGCGGCACTTTATCGATGTAGTACTGCTCCACTTCTTCCGCTTTGATGCCGAGCTTGGTGGCGTACTGCGGCAGCAGGGACTGGAACATCGGCGATTTCAGCAGGTTGCCGAGCATTAGCGAGTGAACGGTAATACCGTATTCGGCCAGATCCAGCGCCAGAGACTGCGTCAGCCCCACGCCGCCAAACTTCGCCGCGCTGTAGCCGGAGTTATGCTTGCTGCCCACTTTCCCTGATTTTGAGTTGATCTGAATGATGCGCCCCTGAATGCCGTCGCGGATCATCAGACGGGAAAACTCGCGGGCACAGAGGAAATAGCCCACCAGATTGACCTGCAGCGAGCGGTCAAAATCCCCCAGCTCGAAATCGCTGATAAAGGCCGCTTTCGCAATTCCCGCGCTGTAGACCAGCAGGTCGGTACGGCCAAAAATCTCGTCCACGCCGCGGGCCAGCGCCATCACGCTCTGCTCGCTGGTGGCGTCGGCGCCAAACCCGTACGCCATTCCTTCACCAAACTCGGTGTTGATGGTGTCCGCCACACGGGCGGCTTTTTCACTCTGGATGTCCACTACCGCCACGCGGTAACCCTCTGCGGCAAGCCCACGGCAGAGGAACTCGCCTAAGGTTTGTCCCCCACCAATGACAACGGCAACCTGACTCATGTCTATCTCCTTAATTACGCAACAAATTTTAACGTGCAGCCTGGGGTGACAGCCTGCGGAGCCGGACCCTCAACGTGAACCGTGCCGGGATACTCCGCCTGCGGCTGGCCGTCGAAACGCAGGGTGATGTGGCCCAGCTCGCGCAGGTTTTGTTCAGCGACGTCGCCGACGGCGGTCACGGCATAGCGCGCCTCGCCCAGCTCCAGCTGGCTCCCGGCCTTCAGCTCACCGTTCAGCTCGCCGTGGCAGTGGATGAAGCAAAACTCTTCGATATCAGCAGGCGCCCCTTCGCGAAAGGTGATCAGCATCTGGTCGCTCAGCGCGTCGGCGGCGCTCTGGCCGATGCGGGTAATGGTGGTCTGGTAAATCACGGTCATGGCAGGCACCTCTTATTGATAAATAAAGCCGGAAACAAACCAGGCAATCAGCACCGTCGGCGCACCCGTCAGGAAGCGGCTGACCAGCACAGACGGCACGCCCACGCGCACGGTGTCCTGGCGCGCTTCGGCCAGCGACAGCCCCACAGGGATAAAGTCGCAGGCCGCCTGGGCGTTAATGGCAAACAGGGCGGGCAGGGCGAGGTGCGGGGGAATGTTCCCCAGACCAATCTGCACGCCAATCAGCACGCCGATGACCTGAGCAATCACCGCGCCCGGGCCGAGGAACGGCGACAGCAGCGGGAAGGAGCAGATCAGCGCCAGCGTCACCAGCCCAAGCGGGTGGCTGGCGAGCGGGGCGAGGCCATGGGCAATCCAGTCGCCCAGGCCGGAGGCCATGATGATGCCGATCAGCGCCGAGACGAACGCCATAAATGGCAGAATGGTCTTCAGCACCGTGTCGATGGTGTCGCGCCCGGACTGGAACAGCACCGCCACGGCGGACCCCATCCCCATCCCGACTTTCGCCAGCAGGCCATCGCTCTGCTCGGTAATTTTCTTGCTGGTGTCGTACTCGCGCGGAGCCGCTTTTTGCGGTGCAGACGTCCCCTTCACCAGGGTGATGTTGTCTTCCTTAACGCCTGAGACATAAATGTCTTCGAGGATGTACTGCGCCAGCGGGCCGGATTTCCCGGTGGAGTGAATATTTACCGTCGGAATGCGGCGCTTCGGGTAGATGCCGCAGCGCAGCGTGCCGCCGCAGTCGATCACCGCCACGCCGATTTCCGCCTCCGGCGGTTCCCCTTCTTTGAAGCCGTCGACCGCTTCCCAGCCCGTCAGCTCGCGCAGCCTGTCGACGATCGCCGGGCGGGTACCCGCGGTGATGTAAACAATCTTTTTGCCTTCGGTGGCGTCGAACTCCAGCGGGCCGCCCCAGCCGCCCGTGCCTTTCTCAATGCGGATCCGGTTCATGCTGTGGCTCCTGAAAGATGGACCTTCTGTTCAAGCTGGATGCCCATTTTTTTCTCAAAAATAGCGGTGGTGAGGTCGGTCACCCAGCCGCGGAAGAAGTTGGTGACCAGACCGACCAGCAGGTAGCTCACCGCCAGCGGGCCGAGCGGCAGGCCAAGCGTGGTAAGGCCGCTGGCGATCCCGAGATAAACGAACAGCTCGCCGGGGTTGATGTGCGGGAACAGGCCGTTCATCGAATGGCAGCTGTAGGAGGCGGCGGCGTAATAGCTCGGCTTGTACTTCTCTGGCATAAAGCGGCCGAGGCTTAAGGTCATCGGGTTGCAGAACACGAAGGTGCCGATAAAGGGCAGTATCAGGTAGCGGGACAGCGGGTTTCCGGCGCAGCGCTGGGCGAAGCGTTCAATACGCTGTTGCCCGATAAAGTTAATCAGCGCGTTCATGATAACCAGCAGGCTGATCAGCAGGGGCAGGATCCCGGTCACCATGCCGGTGAACACTTCTCCGCCTTTCTGAAACAGCCCGATGAACCACTCGGCGCCGTGGGTGATGGTTTCTATCATTCTTCTCTCCTGTAGGGCGTTTGTTTTTGTCTATCTGCGGCTAATAATAATCACTTTGAAAGGTTTTAAAGTGTTAGTTAGATCTCACAATGAAAGAAAAATGTATTATTTTGAAAGTTAATTGGCGTGGTGAATGATTTTCGGGGGAAAAAATCACGGATTTGCGTTGGGGAGGTGCGTACCGCTTCCTTGAGGTGTTGCGGATGCTTTACCATACTGGGTTCTTATCGAACCCGTTAAATGGATGTCTCATGTTCAAGCGTCGTTATGCAGCGCTGTTGCCTGCGCTTATTCTGCTGTCTGCCTGTAGTAGCAAACCTAAGACCGAAGCCGTTCAGCAAACGGCGGGCGCGCCTTCCGGAGGATTCCTGCTGGAGCCGCAGCACAATATGATGCAGATGGGCGGCGACTTCGCGAATAACCCGGCGGCCGAGCAGTTCATCGATAAAATGGTGAGCAAACACGGCTTTGACAGACAGCAGCTGCACGAAATTTTGTCTCAGGCCAAGCGTCTGGACTACGTGCTGCGCCTGATGGACAGACAGGCGCCGACGGCCCAGGTGCCGAGCGGGCCAAACGGGGCGTGGCTGCGCTATCGCAAACAGTTCATTACCCCGGACAACGTGCAAAACGGCGTGGCGTTCTGGAATCAGTATGAAGAGGCGCTCAACCGCGCGTGGCAGGTGTACGGCGTACCGCCTGAAATCATCGTCGGGATTATCGGTGTGGAAACCCGCTGGGGCCGCGTGATGGGCAAAACCCGCATCCTGGACGCGCTGGCGACGCTCTCCTTTAACTATCCGCGCCGCGCGGAGTATTTCTCTTCCGAGCTGGAAACCTTCCTGTTGATGGCGCGTAACGAACAGGACGATCCGCTCGATCTGAAAGGGTCGTTTGCCGGCGCGATGGGCTACGGCCAGTTCATGCCGTCGTCCTATAAACAGTATGCCGTCGACTTTAACGGAGATGGCCATATCAACCTGTGGGATCCGGTGGATGCCATCGGCAGCGTGGCGAACTACTTCAAAGCGCACGGCTGGGTGCCGGGCGGCCAGGTGGCGGTGCAGGCGAACGGTCAGGCGCCGGGGCTGGAAAATGGCTTCAAAACTAACTACAGCATTTCGCAGCTGACCGCGGCAGGCTTAACGCCAACGCAGCCGCTGGGCAATGCACAGCAGGCGAGCCTGCTGCGTCTGGATGTTGGAACGGGCTATCAGTACTGGTACGGACTGCCGAACTTCTACACCATCACCCGCTATAACCACAGCACCCACTATGCGATGGCCGTATGGCAGCTGGGGCTGGCGGTATCGCAGGCCCGCGTGCCGGCGGCGTCACCGTTTAGTCAGTAAGTTACCCCGACGGGTAGGCCGGGTAAGGCAACGCCGCCACCCGGCATGGCTGCGCACACAGTGCGGCCTGATGCCCTCTCCCATGGGAGAGGGCGTTTTGCAGAAACATTTCGCCACACTCCCTTTTCAAACCTGCCATTTACATCTTAACCACCTTTCATTATTGTTATGTTATAACATTTAAACTGGTATCGAGATGTCAACGTCCCTTTTTTCTCTGTCTGCTCCGGTTCGGCTTTTGCTGGCGCTGGTGCTTATTGTCGTTCTCGGGCTGGCCGTGCGCTGGGCGGTGGCGTTGCCATGATTGTGATGAATGAACTGGTCGCGGGTTATGAACGCCAGCCCGTGACGCGGCCCCTCTCGGGCACGATTGCGCGTGGAAGTATGACCGCGATTGTCGGCGCTAACGGCTGCGGGAAATCTACCTTACTGAAAACGCTCGCCGGGTTTATCCCGCCCGTAAGCGGCAGTTTTCGCTGGCAGGGAAAGCGTCCGGTGATTGGCTGGCTGGCACAGCGCCACGCGCTGGAGGCGCAGTTTCCGCTAACCGTTCGGGACGTGGTAAGCATGGGCTGCTGGCCTGGCATTTCGCTGTTTTCCGGGTTTCGCCGCGAAACGCGGCTGCGCATTGCCAGCGCGCTTGAGCGCGTCGGGCTGGAATCCATGGCGTTATCCACCATCGATGAGCTCTCCGGCGGCCAGTTCCAGCGCATGCTGTTTGCCCGCGTCCTGGTGCAGCAGGCGCCGCTGGTGATGCTGGATGAGCCCTTTACCGGGGTCGATGAGGCCACCTGCAACGTGCTGATGGATGTGATGCTGGAGATGTATATGCAGGGGCAAACGCTGCTCGCGGTACTGCACGACAGCGAGCGCGTGTCGCGCCACTTCCTGCAGACGTTACGGCTGGATGCTGACGTTCCTCAATGGAAAACCGGGCGGGTGAGGGTGGCATGATCTGGCATCTCTTTTTTCAGCCGTTTATCGAGTACGGCTTTATGCGCCGCGCGCTGGTGGTTTGCCTGGCGCTCTCGGTCAGCACCACCGCGCTTGGCGTGTTTCTTCAACTGCGCCGGATGAGCCTGATGGGCGATGCCCTTTCTCACGCCATTTTACCGGGCGTCGCCGTGGGATACTTGCTCAGCGGCATGTCGTTGCTGGCGATGAGTATCGGCGGTTTTATCGCGGGCATTACCGTGGCGCTGCTGGCCGGTCTGGTCAGTCGCCGCACGCCGCTTAAGGAAGATGCCAGCTTTGCCGGGTTTTATCTTGGCTCACTGGCGCTGGGGGTTACGCTGGTGTCGCTTCGTGGGTCGAATGTCGATCTGCTGCATTTGCTGTTTGGCTCCATCCTCGCCGTGGACAACGACGCCGCGCTGTTTGTCACGGGCGTGTGCATCTTCACCCTTATCGTGCTGGCGATGTTCTATCGCGGGCTGGTTACCGAAGCGTTTGACACCGCCTGGCTACAGGTGAACGCCCGCTGGCTGCCCGGCCTGCTGCACGGACTGTTTCTGGCGCTGCTGGTCCTTAACCTGGTGGCCGGTTTTCAGGTGCTCGGCACGCTGATGGCCGTTGGTCTGATGATGCTGCCGGCTGTGGCGGCTCGCTGCTGGGTACGCACGCTACCGGCGTTACTTCTGATGGCGGGCATCAGCGGTATTTTCTGCGCATGGCTGGGGCTGAGCCTCTCCTGGGCGATGAGTCTTCCGGCCGGGCCATCCATCGTGCTCACCGCCAGCGCGCTGTTCTTTATTTCCATTTTACTGGGTACGCGAAGCAGGCTCGCTGGCAGTCTGCGGGCGTATTTTTAACGCAAGGGGAAACGATGAAACGTACAGGATTAGCAGTGGCGCTCGCGCTGGGGATGATGTCGCACGGCGTGATGGCGAAAACGCTGAATGTGGTCACCAGCTTTTCGATACTGGGGGATATCACCCAGGAGGTGGGCGGTGATCACGTGAAGGTGACGACGCTGGTGGGGCCGGACGGCGATCCGCATACCTTCGAGCCGTCGCCGAAAGACAGCGCGGCGCTGAGCAAGGCCGATGTGGTGGTGGTAAACGGCCTGGGGCTGGAGGGCTGGCTTGACCGTCTGGTGAAAGCCTCCGGGTTCAAAGGACAACTGGTCGTTGCCTCAACCGGGGTGAAAACCCACACGCTTGAGGAAGATGGAAAGACCGTGACCGATCCACACGCGTGGAACAGCGCGGCGAACGGGGCGCTGTATGCACAAAATATTCTGAACGGGCTGGTGAAAGCCGATCCGCAGGACAAAGCCGCGCTGGAAGCCTCCGGTAAAACCTATATCACGCAGCTTAACCAGCTGGATAGCTGGGCCAAAACGCGCTTTAGCCAGATCCCGCAGGCGAAGCGTAACGTGTTGACCAGCCATGACGCGTTCGGCTATTTCAGCCGTGCCTACGGCGTGAGGTTTATGGCGCCGCAGGGACTGTCCTCCGAGAGCGAGGCCAGCGCGGCGCAGGTTGCTGAGATTATCAATCAGATCAAAGCCGACGGCGTAAAAACCTGGTTTATGGAAAATCAGCTCGATCCGCGTCTGGTGAAGCAAATTGCATCAGCGACGGGCGCGCAGCCGGGGGGCGAGCTTTACCCCGAAGCGCTGTCGGCCAAAGGCGGGGTGGCAGACACCTACGTTAAGGCGTTTCGCCACAATGTGAATACGCTCGCCAACAGCATGAAATAACTTTTCCACGGCCGGTGCGCCCGCACCGGCTTTTTTCTGAAGCACCCTCGTAAAACCCGAAGCGCATCCCCACATCTGACGAGAAAGTGCTATCTTGTGCAGCACGTTTTTCTGATGCCTGGAGCGAGAATGACTGACCATGAATTGATGCAGCTTAGCGAGATAGTTGGCCTTGCGCTTAAGCAACGTGGGGCGACCCTTACCACCGCTGAGTCCTGCACCGGCGGCTGGGTGGCGAAAGCGATTACCGACATTGCCGGCAGTTCCGCCTGGTTTGAACGCGGATTTGTGACCTACAGTAACGAAGCTAAAGCACAGATGATTGGCGTGCGCGAATCCACGCTGGAACAGCACGGCGCGGTCAGCGAACCGGTGGTCATCGAGATGGCGATTGGCGCGCTCAAAGCGGCGCGTGCAGATTTCGCCATTTCCATTAGCGGCATCGCGGGGCCGGACGGCGGCAGCGACGTGAAGCCTGTCGGCACCGTCTGGTTTGGTTTTGCCACCGCGAAAGGCGAAGGGATCACCCGCCGGGAGTGCTTTAGCGGCGATCGCGAAAGCGTGCGTCGTCAGGCAACCGTTTATGCGTTAAAAACGCTCTGGCAACAATTTCTACAAAACACTTGATACTGTATGACCATACAGTATAATTGCACCAACAGAACAGAAATCCACGGTGAAGCACAGTCGCTTCTCCCGGCATGACAGGAGTAATAATGGCTATCGACGAAAACAAACAGAAAGCGTTGGCGGCAGCACTGGGCCAGATCGAAAAGCAATTCGGTAAAGGCTCCATCATGCGCCTGGGTGAAGACCGTTCCATGGATGTGGAAACCATCTCCACCGGTTCGCTTTCTCTGGATATCGCGCTGGGCGCTGGCGGTCTGCCTATGGGCCGTATCGTAGAGATCTACGGGCCAGAGTCCTCCGGTAAAACCACCCTGACGCTGCAGGTCATTGCCGCAGCACAGCGCGAAGGTAAAACCTGTGCGTTTATCGATGCCGAGCACGCGCTGGACCCTGTGTATGCCCGTAAGCTGGGCGTCGATATCGACAACCTGCTGTGTTCTCAGCCGGACACCGGTGAGCAGGCGCTGGAAATTTGTGACGCGCTGGCGCGTTCTGGTGCCGTTGACGTTATCGTGGTCGACTCCGTTGCTGCACTGACGCCAAAAGCGGAAATCGAAGGTGAAATCGGCGACTCTCACATGGGCCTCGCGGCACGTATGATGAGCCAGGCGATGCGTAAGCTGGCGGGTAACCTGAAGCAGTCCAACACGCTGCTGATCTTCATCAACCAGATCCGTATGAAAATCGGCGTGATGTTCGGTAACCCGGAAACCACGACCGGGGGTAACGCCCTGAAATTCTACGCTTCTGTCCGTCTGGATATCCGCCGTATTGGCGCGGTGAAAGAGGGTGAGAACGTCGTCGGTAGCGAAACCCGCGTCAAGGTTGTGAAGAACAAAATCGCTGCGCCGTTCAAGCAGGCTGAGTTCCAAATCCTCTACGGCGAAGGTATTAACTTCTTCGGTGAGCTGGTTGACCTGGGCGTGAAAGAGAAGCTGATTGAAAAAGCGGGCGCCTGGTATAGCTACAACGGTGACAAGATTGGTCAGGGTAAAGCGAATGCCATCTCCTGGCTGAAAGAGAACCCGGCTGCGGCGAAAGAGATCGAGAAGAAAGTGCGTGAGCTGCTGCTGAACAACCAGGACTCCACGCCAGATTTCGCGGTTGATAGCGCGGATGCTGAAGAAACTAACGAAGACTTTTAATTCTTTCGTTTAACAATGAAGGGCTGCTGATGCGGCCCTTTTTGCATTTCTGAATCAGCAGGTTTTTTTATGAGTGAACCGACAACACGTCGACCCGCGTATGCACGCCTACTGGATCGCGCGGTGCGCATCCTGGCCGTTCGTGACCACAGTGAACAGGAGCTGCGGCGAAAACTGTCGGCACCGGTGATGAGTAAAAACGGCCCGGAAGAGATTGATGCCACCGCGGAAGATTATGACCGCGTCATCGCATGGTGCTATGAGCATCGCTATCTTGATGACGAGCGTTTTGCCTCGCGGTTTCTCGCCAGCCGTGGCCGCAAGGGGTACGGGCCCGCGCGCATCCGGCAGGAGCTAAACCAGAAAGGGGTGGCCCGGGAGTCCATCGAAAAAGCGATGCGCGAATGCGACATTGACTGGTGCGAGCTGGCAAAAGAGCAGGCTATTCGTAAGTACGGCGAACCGCTGCGGCGTGAATTTTCAGAAAAAGTCAAAATCCAGCGCTTTTTGCTCTACCGCGGCTTTCTGATGGAAGATATTCAGGATATCTGGCGTAATTTTGCCGATTGAACGCATGCGGGATTTTACTTCCCACCAAAGAAAACTTATCTTATTCCCACTTTTTCCAGTAGCTGGTCTGTCCAACGGTTTACCGATACAGGCTGGCTACGACATTTCGTTAGCTTGATTTCAGGATAATTATGAGCAAGAGCACCGCTGAGATCCGTCAGGCGTTTCTCGATTTTTTCCATAGTAAGGGACACCAGGTTGTTGCCAGCAGCTCCCTGGTACCGAACAACGATCCGACTCTGCTGTTTACCAACGCCGGGATGAACCAGTTCAAGGATGTGTTCCTTGGTCTCGACAAGCGTAATTATTCCCGCGCCACAACCTCACAGCGTTGCGTGCGTGCGGGCGGTAAACACAACGACCTGGAAAACGTCGGTTACACCGCGCGTCACCACACCTTCTTCGAAATGCTGGGTAACTTCAGCTTCGGCGACTACTTTAAACACGATGCTATTCAATATGCGTGGGAACTGCTGACCGGTGAAAACTGGTTCAACCTGCCGAAAGAGCGTCTGTGGGTTACCGTCTATGAAACCGATGACGAAGCCTACGAAATCTGGGAAAAAGAAGTCGGGATCCCGCGCGAGCGTATTATTCGCATCGGCGATAACAAAGGCGCGCCTTACGCGTCCGACAACTTCTGGCAGATGGGTGACACCGGTCCTTGCGGTCCGTGCACCGAGATCTTCTACGATCACGGCGACCACATCTGGGGCGGCCCTCCAGGCAGCCCGGAAGAAGACGGCGATCGCTACATTGAGATCTGGAACATCGTCTTCATGCAGTTTAACCGTCAGGCCGACGGTACGATGGAGCCGCTGCCGAAGCCGTCCGTTGATACCGGTATGGGTCTGGAGCGTATTGCCGCGGTACTGCAGCACGTTAACTCCAACTATGAAATTGACCTGTTCAGCACCCTGATCAAAGCCGTTGCGGAAGTGACCGGCGCGACCGATCTGAACAACAAATCGCTGCGCGTTATCGCGGACCACATTCGTTCCTGCGCGTTCCTGATTGCCGACGGCGTTATCCCGTCGAATGAAAACCGTGGCTACGTGCTGCGTCGTATCATTCGTCGAGCTATCCGTCACGGCAACATGCTGGGCGCGAAGGATACCTTCTTCTATAAACTCGTTGGGCCACTGATTGGCGTGATGGGGTCAGCCGGTGACGAGCTGAAACGCCAGCAGGCGCAGGTTGAGCAGGTTCTGAAAACCGAAGAAGAGCAGTTTGCTCGTACGCTGGAGCGTGGTCTGGCGCTGCTGGACGAAGAACTGGCGAAGCTTAAGGGCGACACGCTGGATGGCGAAACTGCTTTCCGCCTGTACGATACCTACGGCTTCCCGGTTGACCTGACGGCGGACGTTTGCCGCGAGCGTAACATTAAAGTTGACGAAGCGGGCTTCGAAGCCGCGATGGAAGAGCAGCGCCGTCGTGCGCGCGAGTCCAGCGGCTTCGGTGCAGACTACAACGCGATGATCCGCGTTGACAGCTCGTCTGAATTCAAAGGCTATGAGGCGCTGGAACTGACCGGCAAAGTGACCGCTCTGTTTGTTGACGGTAAAGCCGTAGACAGCATCAGCGCGGGCCAGGAAGCCGTAGTCATTCTGGACAAAACGCCGTTCTACGCCGAATCCGGCGGCCAGGTTGGCGATAAAGGCGAACTGAAGGGCAATGGCTTTAGCTTCAGCGTGACCGACACTCAAAAATACGGTCAGGCGATTGGTCACCAGGGCAAACTGGTTTCCGGTTCTCTGAAAGTGGGCGAGGGCGTCCAGGCTAACGTTGATGAAGCTCGCCGCGCGCGCATTCGTCTGAACCACTCGGCAACCCACCTGATGCACGCTGCCCTGCGCGACGTACTCGGTACCCATGTTGCACAGAAAGGTTCTCTGGTTAACGACAAAGTGCTGCGCTTCGACTTCTCGCATTTTGAAGCGATGAAGCCGTCTGAAATCCGTGCGGTGGAAGATCTGGTGAACGCGCAGATCCGTCGTAACCTGCCAATCGAGACCCATATCATGGATCTCGAAGACGCGAAGAAAAAAGGTGCGATGGCGCTGTTTGGCGAGAAATACGACGAGCGCGTTCGCGTGCTGAGCATGGGCGACTTCTCTACCGAGCTGTGCGGCGGTACGCACGCCTCGCGCACCGGTGATATCGGCCTGTTCCGCATTGTTTCCGAGTCGGGAACGGCGGCAGGTGTGCGTCGTATTGAAGCGGTGACCGGTGAAGGTGCGATTGCCAGCCTGCATGCGCAGAGCGATCAGCTGCACGACATCGCGCAGCTGCTGAAAGGCGATAGCCAGAACCTGGGCGAGAAAGTGCGCGTTGCGCTGGATCGCACGCGTCAGCTGGAAAAAGAGCTGCAGCAGCTGAAAGAGCAGGCTGCGGCGCAGGAGAGTGCAAACCTCTCCAGCAAGGCTGTAGACATTAAGGGCGTCAAACTGCTGGTCAGCGATCTGGCGGGCGTTGAGCCTAAGATGCTGCGTACTATGGTCGACGATCTCAAGAACCAGCTTGGTTCTACCGTTATCGTGCTGGCGACAGTGGCAGAAGGTAAGGTTTCTCTGATTGCGGGCGTCTCTAAGGATGTGACTGACCGCGTAAAAGCAGGGGAACTGATTGGTATGGTCGCTCAGCTGGTGGGCGGCAAGGGGGGCGGTCGTCCGGACATGGCGCAAGCCGGTGGTACGGATGCGGCGGCACTTCCTGCGGCATTAGCCAGCGTTGAAAGCTGGGTAAGCGCGAAACTGTAATAACTACAAAGCACAAGCAGACGCCATAGCGGTAACGTTATGGCGTCTTGTTCACTGTGCTATCGATAACGATAAAGTCAGGTTGAGTTTGTGTATATCGGCTAAACTTACGTTTAACAGAATGTGATGCCGTGACTGCTTACACTTTACGTGTTTGTCATCGCTTACTTTTTGGCGTTATATGATGGATAATGCCGGGATACAAGAGACCCGACTCTTTTAATCTTTCAAGGAGCAAAGAATGCTGATTCTGACTCGTCGAGTTGGTGAGACCCTCATGATTGGGGATGAGGTCACCGTGACAGTTTTAGGGGTAAAGGGTAACCAGGTACGTATTGGTGTTAACGCTCCTAAAGAAGTATCTGTCCACCGTGAAGAGATCTACCAGCGTATCCAGGCTGAAAAATCCCAGCAGTCCAGTTACTGATATTGTCGCGTCTCGCTGTCGGGCGAGACGCAACCCTCCCGCTATTTTTCCTGCTCAAAGTTACCGTTTAATTTCAATCGCTCTCTTTTTAACCACTCCGCTACCCTTATCTCGTCCCAACACTGTCCTTTCTGCATCAGTTTTCTGTGAAGATGCCTGCAAAATCCGCTTATAAAACACCCTCTTTGCGGCTTTTACATGCGAATTGCGTGTGATTTGTGCAAACGATAAAAGCTTTTGGAAAATTGTTTGACTTATAAGTCCCAGAAAGTAATATATGCGCCACGCAGCGACGAGAAGCTCTTAACGAGTTGCTCGAAGCACTCGAAAGAGGCGTTGTGTGGTGAGGTGGCCGAGAGGCTGAAGGCGCTCCCCTGCTAAGGGAGTATGCGGTCAAAAGCTGCATCCGGGGTTCGAATCCCCGCCTCACCGCCATTTTGCATCCGTAGCTCAGCTGGATAGAGTACTCGGCTACGAACCGAGCGGTCGGAGGTTCGAATCCTCCCGGATGCACCATTTACTATTTCTGAAAGCAGTACCCTGATGCATCCGTAGCTCAGCTGGATAGAGTACTCGGCTACGAACCGAGCGGTCGGAGGTTCGAATCCTCCCGGATGCACCATTACTGTTTCTAAAAGCATTTCCCGATGCATCCGTAGCTCAGCTGGATAGAGTACTCGGCTACGAACCGAGCGGTCGGAGGTTCGAATCCTCCCGGATGCACCATATTCTCCTGGATAACAGCGATGCTGTTGTTTTAAGGTCAGCGAGTTAATCGCAAGCACCAGGGAGGATAACGTTGCTTTAGCAACGGCCCGCAGGGCGAGGCGTAAGCCGAGTAATCCTCCCGGATGCACCATCTTCTCCTTCTTTGTTTATTCCTTCGACGTTCCGTCAGCAATCACACTCTCTGTCAGCGACAAAAACCACCATTTACGATAAAGTAATGCTTTGTTAATCGGTTAGCGAGAGCACGATGTACGCACAGTATGACGGTTTGATCTTCGATATGGATGGTACCCTTCTGGATACCGAACCCACGCATCGTCAAGCCTGGACCGACGTCCTGGGCCGCTACGGTATGCGTTTCGACCTTCAGGCGATGATCGCCCTCAACGGCTCCCCAACCTGGCGTATTGCACAGGCCGTGATTGAACTGAATCAGGCCGATCTCGACCCGCACCTGCTCGCACGCGAAAAAACCGATGCGGTAAAAGCCATGCTTTTAGATACCGTACGTCCTTTGCCGCTAATTGATGTGGTAAAAGAGTGGCACGGGCGTCGCCCAATGTCGGTGGGGACGGGCAGCGAAAGCGCGATTGCAGAGGCATTACTCAATCATCTTGGCCTGCGCCACTATTTCTCTGCCGTGGTTGCCGCCGATCATGTTAAACATCACAAGCCTGCACCGGACACCTTCCTGCTCTGCGCAGAATTAATGGGCGTCCCGGCGGCAAAATGCGTCGTGTTTGAAGACGCCGATTTCGGCATCCAGGCCGCGCGTGATGCTGGAATGGATGCGGTGGATGTGCGCTTACTGTGAGTGACGCGCTGTCACTTGCCTCATTATTCGCCAGCAGTTTTCTCAGCGCCACGCTGTTACCGGGCAATTCGGAAGTGGTGCTGGTGGCGATGCTGTTGTCCGGCGTGAGTCAGCCCTGGCTGCTTGTAGTAATAGCAACAATGGGTAATAGCCTTGGAGGGCTGACTAACGTTATTCTTGGGCGTTTCTTTCCGCTGCGTGAAAAATCGCGCTGGCAGGAAAAGGCAGTCGGCTGGCTAAAACGCTATGGCGCTGCCACGCTGTTATTAAGCTGGATGCCTGTAATAGGCGATTTACTGTGTCTGCTGGCGGGATGGATGCGCATCTCCTGGGGACCGGTGCTCTTTTTTTTGTGCCTTGGCAAGGCGTTGCGTTATGTCCTCGTGGCATGGGCAACGCTGCAGGGTATGACGTGGTGGCACTAATTGGTGGAATGAATACGCGACCTTCAATCGTCAACCATTACAATTATGCTGAGTAACATTACTTTGACAGGCGGGAGGTCAATTTGATCCCGGACGTATCTCAGGCGCTGGCCTGGCTGGAAAACCACCCTCAGGCATTGAAGGGTATTCAGCGTGGTCTCGAGCGTGAAACGCTGCGCGTTAACGCGGACGGCAGTTTAGCGACAACGGGTCACCCGAAGGCGTTAGGCTCGGCGCTGACACATAAATGGATCACAACCGATTTCGCTGAAGCGCTGCTGGAGTTCATCACCCCAGTAGAGGGTGATATTGATCATATGCTGACGATCATGCGCGATATTCATCGCTACACCGCGCGCAACCTGGGCGACGAGCGCATGTGGCCCCTCAGCATGCCGTGCTATATCGAGCAGGGCCAGGAGATTGAGCTGGCACAGTACGGCACGTCAAATATCGGCCGGCTGAAAACGCTTTACCGTGAGGGGCTGAAAAACCGCTACGGCGCGTTGATGCAGACCATCTCTGGCGTGCACTACAACTTCTCGTTGCCAATGGCATTCTGGGAAGCGAAATGCGGTGAAACGGATAAAGACGCCATCTCAGCAGGCTACTTCCGCCTGATCCGAAACTATTACCGTTTCGGCTGGGTGATCCCGTATCTGTTCGGCGCATCGCCTGCTATTTGCTCATCCTTCCTGCAGGGAAAACCGACGACGCTGCCGTTCGAGAAGACTGACTGCGGAATGTACTATCTTCCGTACGCCACCTCTCTGCGCCTGAGCGATCTCGGCTATACCAATAAATCGCAAAGCAATCTCGGTATTACGTTTAACGAATTGCACGAATATGTGGCAGGATTGAAGCGGGCGATCAAAACCCCGTCGGAAGAGTACGAGAAAATCGGCCTCGAAAAAGACGGTAAGCGTTTGCAGATCAACAGTAATGTGCTGCAGATTGAAAACGAGCTCTATGCGCCTATTCGTCCTAAGCGCGTGACGCGCAGCGGGGAAACCCCGTCGGATGCGCTGCAGCGCGGCGGGATCGAATACATTGAAGTGCGCTCGCTGGATATCAACCCGTTCTCACCGATTGGCGTTGATGAACAGCAGATTCGCTTCCTGGATCTGTTTATGGTCTGGTGCGTGCTGGCGGATGCGCCGGAAATGAGTTCAGATGAACTGCTCTGTACCCGTACAAACTGGAACCGCGTGATTCTGGAAGGGCGTAAGCCGGGTCTGACGCTGGGTATCGGCTGCGAAACGGCACAGTTCCCGCTGACGAAAGTCGGCAAAGATCTGTTCCGCGATCTGAAGCGTGTTGCCCGGACGATGGACAGCATCGACGGCGGGGATGCGTATCAACAGATTTGCGACCAGCTGGTGGAATGCTTTGATAACCCGGAACTGACGTTCTCAGCACGCATTCTGCGTTCTATGATTGATCAGGGCATTGGTGGTACGGGGCGTTCACTCTCGGCGGAGTACCGTGAGATGCTGATCCAGGAGCCGTTAGAAATCCTGAGCGAAGCAGATTTTGTCGCGGAACGCGAAGCGTCCGTTGTGCGTCAGAAAGAGGTTGAAGCGGCGGATACCGAGTCGTTTGAGGCGTTTCTGGCGAAGCAGGCTTAAGCAGAAAAGAAAAAGGCCACATCGCTGTGGCCAAAATATACATCTCTGAATTCAGGGATGATGATAACAAATGCGCGTCTTTCATATACTCAGACGCGCATTCTGTAGAAGAGTTCAGTTTATTTTAAAAAAAATCACTATCGGAGGTGACGTATGCCGTTATTAGATAGCTTTACTGTCGACCATACCCGTATGGAAGCACCTGCAGTCCGCGTGGCAAAGACCATGCACACCCCGCACGGCGACACGATCACCGTCTTCGATCTGCGTTTCTGCGTGCCAAACAAAGAAGTGATGCCGGAGAAAGGCATTCATACGCTGGAACACCTGTTCGCTGGCTTCATGCGTGACCACCTGAACGGCAACGGCGTTGAGATCATCGATATCTCTCCGATGGGCTGCCGTACCGGTTTCTACATGAGCCTGATTGGTCAGCCTGAAGAGAAACGTGTGGCAGATGCCTGGAAATCGGCCATGCAGGACGTGCTGAAGGTGAAAGAGCAGAACCAGATCCCTGAGCTGAACGTTTACCAGTGCGGTACCTACCAGATGCACTCTCTGGAAGAAGCGCAGGAGATCGCGCGCCACATCATCGAACGCGACGTTCGCGTGAACAGCAACGAAGAGCTGGCCCTGCCGAAAGAAAAACTGCAGGAACTGCACATCTAGTATTGTGCCTGTGGATGCCCGGTGGCGCTTCGCTTACCGGGCCTACATTGTGTTGGTGCCTCCTTTGACCACAACCTTAACCTTCTCCTTTACCCACCGTCCCCTCGTTCCGTTTGCCCATGATTACGTTCATGGTGACAGCGAACCCTGGCACAAGCACGACTGCGCGCAGCTGCTGCACACCCTGAGCGGCGTGGTACGGGTGGATACCGCATCAGGCTGTTGGGTTGTTCCTCCCGGTCGCGGCGTCTGGCTGCCTGCGGGCACGCAGCATTCCCTGCGCATTACCGGCAACGTGGCGGCGCGAACGCTGTTTATCGATCCGCTGGCGCGGGCCGATCTCCCGGCCACCTGCCAGATCGTGCAAATAACGCCGCTGCTGCGCGAGCTGATCCTCGTCTGCCTTGCTTTACCTGAATCGTACTCACCCGGAAGCCGGGATGAGCGCGTCTATGAGCTCATTCTCGATGAAATCCGCACTATGCCAGTGCTGCCGTTTCACCTGCCGGAGCCGGAAAGTGAGGCGCTACGTCGCCTGTGTCTGCAAATCCGGCAACACCCGGGTGAAAGCTGGAGCAGCGCTCAGGCTGCGAGCATGATGAACATGAGCGAGCGCACGCTGAACCGCCATTTTCAGCAGCAGACGGGATTAAGCTACGGAGAGTGGTTGAGAAGGGCGCGCCTGCTGGAAGCCTTAGTGCGGCTGGCGCAGGGCCAGCCGGTATTACGCGTGGCGCTGGATCTGGGGTACGGCAGCCACAGCGCCTTTACGGCCATGTTCCGTCGGGTGATGGGCGTCTCTCCCAGCGATTACTTTAAGAACGACTGACGGCGTTAAAGAGCGCCTGAAGCGACGCGCGCGCCACGTCGCTATCAATGCCCACGCCCCAGCGGCTGCTGCCGTCCTGGAACAGACAGCGGATGTAGGCCACCGAGCGGCTGTCGCTGCGTTCACCTAACGTATGCTCGTGATAATCCTTAATCACGAACGGGGTGTTGACCCAGCGGCTCAGGCCGTGAGCGGCGGCGGAGAGCAGACCGTTGCCCTGACCTTCCAGTTGGCGCGTTCCTCCCTGTGTGACGACGCTGGCCGTCAAACGCAGCTGGCCGTCCTGCTGGCTGTCGCTGCGGTAGGATTGCAGCGCATAGTGCGGCGTGGCCACCAGGCCGTAGCGGGTGCGGAACAGCTGCCACAGTGCATTTTGCGTCATCTCTTTTCCGTGACGATCGGTTTCCTGCTGCACGTGCTGGCTGAAATCCTGCTGCAGGGCGCGGGGCAGTTTCAGACCATGATTCTGCTCAATCAGCCACGCGCTGCCGCTTTTTCCTGACTGGCTGTTTACGCGGATCACCGCTTCGTAGGTGCAGCCAATATCCTGAGGATCGACAGGCAGGTAAGGCATCTCCCAGCGATCGCCTGGCCTGCGGGCATCAAAGCCTTTTTTAATCGCGTCCTGGTGCGAACCGGAGAAGGCGGTATAGGCCAGCCGTCCTGCCCACGGATGGCGCGGGTGGACCGGCAGCTGATTGCAGGTTTCCACCACTTCCACCACCCGATTCATATCGCTAAAGTCCAGATTCGGGCTAACCCCCTGGCTGTAGAGGTTCATTGCCAGCGTCACCAGGCAGACGTTGCCCGTACGTTCCCCGTTACCAAACAGACAGCCCTCCACGCGGTCAGCCCCCGCCATTACGGCCAGCTCCGCGCAGGCAACGCCGGTACCGCGGTCGTTATGCGGATGCACGCTGATGCAGACATCGCGGCGGCGGCTGAAGTGGCGGCAGAAATACTCGATCTGGTCGGCATAGACGTTCGGCGTGCTCACTTCGACGGTGGCAGGTAAGTTGATCACCATCGGGCGTTCGTCGCACGGCTGCCAGATTTCCGCCACGGCTTCACAAATCTCCAGCGCAAACTCCGGCTCGGTAAAGCAGAAGGTTTCCGGGGAGTATTCATATTGCCAGCGGGTGTCGGGATTTTCCTCACACAGCTGGCGAATAAGCCGCGTCGAGCGCGTCGCCAGCTCAACGATTTGCGCTTTCTCCATACCGAAGACCAGGCGGCGGAACAGCGGAGCGGTGGCGTTATACAGATGGACGGTAGCCTGCTTCGCGCCGCGCAGGGATTCAAAAGTGCGATGGATGAGATCTTCCCGTGCCTGAGTGAGCACCTGAATCGTCACGTCATCCGGGATGCGGTTCTCTTCAATCAGCTGGCGAACGAAGTTGAAATCCGTCTGTGAGGCGGAAGGAAAGGCAACCTCGATCTCTTTGAATCCGCAGCCCAGCAGCAGTGCCCAGAACTGCAGCTTGCGGGCGCTGTCCATCGGCTCGGCAAGGGCCTGGTTGCCGTCGCGCAGGTCGGTCGAGAGCCAGCGCGGCGCGCGGGTGATGCGTTGCTCCGGCCAGCGACGGTCGGGCAGGGAAAGGGTGGGATAGGGTTGGTACTTGTCGGCGGGTGTGTTCAGCATGATGCGCTCCTGTTGTCTTTTCACTATCGTGAATCGATTTCAGGCGCGCTGCTTTATCGGAACTGACAATGGCTGTCGCGTTCTGGACACAGTGCGGTTTTTTGCCGGATGGCGGCTACGCCTTATCCGGCCTACGTTCGTAGGCCCGGTAAGCGTAGCGCCACCGGGCAACCGTCGCACAGAACTAGTGCGCGCCGCCACCGCCGCCACCAGCACCAAACGGCGGTCTGGCAAACCACACCAGCCCCAGCAGGACGATAAAGATCCCTGCCGATATCCAGAAAATCTCGTTGGCCGAGATAATCAGCCCCTGGTTGGTGATCTGCTGGGCAATCCAGCCGGACGCCTGCTGCTCCGTCATTCCCATCCCCTGAAGCTGGCTATACATCTGCTGAGCATTCGGGTTGTACGGGTTCACCGCTTCGGTCAGCTGGGCATGGTGCATCGATTCGCGGTTCGTCCACAGGGTGGTGGTGATCGACGTCCCGATGGAGCCTGCCAGCGTACGGGTGAAGTTCGACAGGCTCGACGCGGCCGCCAGACGCTCGGGCGGTAAGCCAGAGAGCGTGATGGTGGTCAGCGGCATAAAGAAGCACGCCACCGCAAAGCCCTGAATGAACTGCGGCCACGCCGAGGCGCCAAAGTCCATTCCCGGTTCAAAGGTATACGCACGCCAGTAGAAGCACACCGCATACATGATGAAGCTGAACGTCACCAGCCGACGCATGTCGAGCTTATGGGCGAAGCGGCCAATTATCGGCGACAGCAGGACCGGGATCACCCCAACGGGTGCCGACGCCAGACCCGCCCAGGTGGCGGTATAGCCATACACCTCCTGCAACAGCTGCGGCAGCAGAACAATCGCGCCGAAGTAGAGCATATAGGCGAGGCTGATACACAGGCAGCCGATGGTGAAGTTTCGCGACTTAAACAGCGAGAGATCGACTATCGGGTTGTCGTCCGTCAGCTCCCAGACGATCAGGAAGCTGATCGACACCACCGCGACAATGGTCAGGATGATAATTTCCTGCGAGTTGAACCAGTCGAGCTCTTTACCGCGGTCGAGCATAATCTGCAGACTGCCGATACCCAGGATCAGCAGCGCCAGCCCGATGCTGTCGATACGCCGTTGTTCGGTGCGCGTCTCTCGTCCCCGCAGCGACTGCAGCGTCATCAATACCACGACGGCGCCAATCGGTACGTTGATGAAGAAGATCCAGCCCCAGTGGTAGTTATCGCTGATGTACCCGCCCAGAATCGGTCCGCAGATAGGCGCGACGATAACGGTCATCGACCAGAGCGCCAGCGCGACGGAACGTTTTGCGGGAGGGTAGTTGCTCAGCAGCAAACTCTGAGAAAGCGGGATCAGCGGCCCCGCGACAATCCCCTGAATGACGCGGAAGAAAATCAGCATCGTCAGGCTGCTGGACATGCCGCACGCCCACGAGGCCAGTACAAACGCCACCGTGGACCAGAGGAACAGCTTCACCTCACCGACGCGCTTTGCCAGCCAGCCGGTGATCGGAATGGAGATGGCGTTTGCCACCCCAAACGAGGTAATGACCCAGGTCCCCTGGCTCAGCGACGAGCCAAGGTTACCGGCGATGGTTGGGATCGCCACGTTTGCGATGGTGGAGTCCAGCACCTGCATGAATGTCGCCAGCGACAGCGCAATCGTCATAATGACCAGCTGCGCGCCTTCGAGCGGTTTTTGCGGCTTTTGCTGTTGCATAACGCTCACCTTCGGATTAACCGGCGTTTGCCTTCACGATGTCATCGATCAGCTTGTTGACCGGATCGAGGCTAATTTCACGGGCGTTACTTTCATAAGCCGGGCTGCTACGCACCTGGCTTGCCAGGATCTGACCGTCGCGGTTGGCGGTGTCAACCGTCACCAGCGTGGAGAGGCCGATACGCAGCGGGTGATCCGCCAGCTGTTTGGCATCCAGTTCGATACGCACGGGCAGACGCTGTACGACTTTGATCCAGTTACCGGTGGCGTTCTGCGCAGGCAGCAGGGAGAAGGCGCTGCCGGTCCCCATATCCAGACCCACCACTTTCCCGGTGTACTTCACGTCATCGCCATAGATGTCGCTGACAACCGTCGCGGTCTGGCCGATACGCATATGCGCAAGCTGCGTCTCTTTAAAGTTGGCGTCGACCCACAGGTTGTCTGCCGGTACGACCGCCATCAGCGGCGTGGTCGGGCTAATCTGCGCCCCAGGCTGAACGGAACGACGGGAGACATAGCCGGTCATTGGGCTGACGATTTTAGTACGCTGCAGGGCAAGCCACGCGTTGCGCACTTCGGTCGCCGCCTGCTGAACGGCAGGCTGGTTTTCCAGGCTGGTGCCCAGCACCATCGCCTGGTTGGCGTTGTACTGTTGAATGGCCACATCCAGCTGTGCCTGAGCGCTGGCGACGGCGTCGCGGGCGTGCTGCAGCTCTTCACGGCCAATCAGGTTGGCGGTGCCGAGCGGCACGCGGCGGTTCAGATCGCTCTGCGCCTGTGCGAGTGCAGTTTTCTGCACGTCGATGTTGGCCTGCAACTGCTTGCTGTTGATCATCAGCTGGCGGGTCTGACGGACGCTGGAGGCCAGCGCGGTCTGTGCTTTTTCAAACGCCTGCTGGGCGTCGGTTGGATCGAGAGTCACCAACACATCGCCTTTTTGCACAAAGTCGGTATTGTCAGCCCAGACTTTCGTCACGCTGCCCGACACCTGCGCCATAATTTGTACCTGGTTCCCTGCCACGTACGCGTCGTCAGTCTCTTCAGCATGACGCAGTACTAAAAACCAATAGATCCCATATGCCACGGCAATAATGATAAAGAGCAAGGTCAACAGAAGAAGGGCGCTCTTACGTTTGCCTTTCTTGTTGGCCGGTTGCTGCGGGGTAGTGCTCTCCGCATTTGCGCTCATTGTTGTTCTCCACGATCTTCTTATTTTCACATCGGCTGAGCCGACCTGTTGTCAGAAAGGCCAGCAGTGTGACGTGCTGGCCTGTCGGTTTTCTTATGAATCTGGAATGGTGAGCGTGTCGTCGCGTTAGCGCAGCGCCTCAAGAACGGCGCCGTCTTCATCCATCTGGTCCAGACGGGTGAGCAGCTTGCGAGTGATGTGCTCAAGCTGGTCACGCTCGGCGGTGCTGAGGGCGGACCAGAGTTTGTGCAGGCAATTGTGCTGAGGTGGCAGCACCTCGCGCAGGAACTGGTGACCTTTATCGGTCAGTTGCAGATGCAGGCAGCGGCGATCGTTGTCGCTTTCACGGCGCTCAATCCAGCCACGCTTTTCGAGCTCATCGGCAATTCGGGTCGCATTGGTACGGGAGGAGCCCAGCGCGCAGCTCAGCTCGGAAGGCTGAATGCTGTGGTTTTCCTGAGACTCCAGCGTGATCAACGCCATAAACAATGTCTCGTTAATCCCTTGAGCTTTCAGCATTTTATTACGGTTTTCCAGTAGCTTACCCTGCATGTGCATGCACAGGCGAGTCAGCAGGATTTCCTGGTACGGGAAGTCCTCATGGCGACTGGCGCGGAATTTAAGCATTTGTTCAATGGGCGTAAACGAACTATCCATTTGGGCATAACCTCATTAATTACAGCCGATATAGTAACGATAGTGACAAATAATGTAAATGAATTATTTGTGCGGTTATATCCGCCAAATTAATGTCACCATCAGAAAGCGCCGGGTAAGTCCGTGACCCGGTGAGCACAGAAAGCGTAGGGTGTGAACCCGCTGAAGAGAGGATGTGAGGACGGGGGTCTGAACTATTCATGCCAATTGTAAATATGTCACCCACATTAAAATTTCTGGGATAAATGATTACGTTTACATTAACAGAGTG
Organism: Enterobacter sp. JBIWA003; assembly: GCF_019968825.1. Lineage (NCBI taxonomy): Bacteria > Pseudomonadati > Pseudomonadota > Gammaproteobacteria > Enterobacterales > Enterobacteriaceae > Enterobacter > Enterobacter sp. JBIWA003. The sequence goes on along the minus strand of NZ_CP074170.1, from coordinate 3,905,781 downwards.
AAGGGCCTCTTAACACCCTAAGAGGCCAACGCAATGTAAAACTTAATGAATTGCATCCTGACGATGGTAGCCGCGCCACCATACTAGCAGGTTAAGCGTGGCGACGATGGCGCCGATCGCACATACCCCTGACCAGCCGGCATGCTGCCACGCCGAGGCGGAAATGAGCGAGCCCGCCGCGCCGCCAATGAAGTAGCTGGTCATGTACCCGGCCGTCAGGCGGTTACGCGCCTCTGGCTTCACGCGATAGATGACGGTCTGATTGGTGATGTGAACGCCCTGCACGGTGAGATCGAGCACCAGGATACCGACGATCAGCGCCAGCACCGAGACGTGCCCATACCAGATTGCCGCCCAGGAGAGCAGGAGTAATATCAGCCCCGCGGAGGTGGTCAGGTGGGATTTGCCCTTGTCGGCCAGCCCGCCTGCGGGACGCGCGCCCAGTGCGCCTGCGGCACCGGCCAGACCGAACAGGCCAATCACCCCTTCGGAATAATTGAACGGCGGCGCGGCCAGCAGAAACGCCATCGACGTCCACAGAATGCTGAAGTTGGCGAAGGTGAAGCAGCCCAGCAGGGCGCGGGTGCGCAGAAGTTTATCCTGGGTGAACAGGCTGAAAACGGAGGCCAGCAGCTGCGGGTAGTTCAGGTGATTTTCCTGCTTCACTTTTGGCAGCCCGCGCCACAGCGCCAGCGCCATGACGACCATCAGCACGCTCGCCACCCAGTATACGGTGCGCCAGCCGCCGAGGCTTGCCAGCAGCCCGGCAACGGTACGCGCCAGCAAAATCCCCAGCAGCAGGCCGCTCATGATGGTGCCCACCACCTTGCCGCGTTTTTCCGGGGAGGCGAGGGTCGCTGCGAGCGGGACCAGAATTTGCGCTACTACGGAGAACAACCCCGTCAGCGCGGTACCGATAATCATCATCGTCAGCGACTGGCTGCTGGCGGTGATCAGCATCCCACCGGCGGCCAGCAGGGTCATGGAGACGATCAGCATTCGGCGTTCAAACATATCGCCGAGCGGCACCAGGAACAGCAGCCCGGCGGCATAACCGAGCTGGGCTGCGGTGACAATAAAGCCTGCTGAACTGGCGGAAAGGTCAAACGCGCGGGCGATGGTGTCGAGAAGAGGTTGCGCGTAATAGTTGCTGGCGACGGCCAGACCCGTGGCCACGGACATTAAAAGAATGAGTGCGGGGCTAAGCCCTTGAGCTGTTTTTGTCATTAGTTTCAGGAATCGTTAGTTAAGTGATTATTTTTCCGGAAACCATAATAGCGAATGATTGTGAATGTTGGGGGATTGTTATGTGTGTGTTTGTGCGGTTAGCCCCTCACCCCAGTCCTCTCCCCTTTGGGGAGCGGGTTAGGGTGAGGGGCAGGGTTTTGTTTTTTACTTCTGCGCCTCAAGCGCCTCTTTTACCCAGCCGTCAAACTGCTGCTGGTGGGCTTTGATCCAGCCGTCGACGTGGCCTTTGACATCTGCCTCAGACGATTTACCCGCGTGCATCATCGCGTTCTGGGCGTTGATGTCCGCCAGCGGCAGCTTCATCACCGAGAACAGCTTCGCCGCGGCCGGGTTTTTCTCGGCCCAGGCTTTGTTCGCCACGATATGCATGGTGTTCACCGGGAAGCCGTAGTTCATGCCGTTCGGCAGTTTGGTGTCGATATCTTTCTGCTCGCCCGGCAGGGAGGAGAACGGCACCTGCAGCCACACCACGTCTTTCCCCGGCTTCAGCACGTCGCTCACCCAGTATGGCGTCCAGGTGTAGTAAATCACCGGTTTACCCTCTTTGAAGCGGGCAATGGTGTCGGCCATCATCGCAGAATAGTTGCCGTGGCTCACGTCGACCGTTTTCGCCAGATCGAACGCCTTGTTCTGGTGGTTAATCACCGCTTCACAGCCCCAGCCCGGCGAGCAGCCCATCATGTCGGCCTTGCCGTCACCGTTGGTGTCGAACAGTTTGGCGATCTTCGGATCTTTCAGCTGTTCGATATTGGTGATGTGGTACTGGTCGGCGGTTTTCTTGTCGATCAGATATCCCTGCGCCGCGCCGGTGACAAAGGTGCCTTCACGGTAGAATTTCTTGTCGCCACCGGCGGCGGCATACATGTCGTCGTGCAGCGGCTGCCAGTTCACGGCGGTGAAGGTGGCGTCACCGGAGGCAATCGAGGTATAGCCCACGTTGTAATCCACTTCGCTCGGCGTGTTAACCGTGTAGCCGAGTTTTTCCAGCGCGCGGCTGACGATCAGGGTCTGGAAGCTCTCTTCCGAAATGGTGCTCTGCACCGGCTGCACGGTAATGCCTTTCCCCGGCAGATCAGCCGCGAACGTGCTGGTGGAGACAAGGGTGGCAAACGCTGTGGCAAAAAGGACGTTATGTCGCATCGTTGTTCCTTATTTTCTAAAGGGGCGGGTGAGTAACCCGACAGGGCCGGTGGAATACCAGCGACGGTTGCCGCGACTGCGTGAATCGCGACCGACGGCCTGGGTCAGGCGGTCAAGAATAATGGCGAGGATCACGATCCCGACGCCGCCGACGGTGGCCAGCCCCATGTCGAGACGGCCAATGCCGCGCAGCACCATCTGGCCGAGACCGCCAACGGCGATCATCGAGGCAATCACCACCATCGACAGGGCCAGCATCAGCGTCTGGTTAACGCCCGCCATGATGGTTGGCATGGCCAGCGGGAGCTGAACCTTAAACAGCATCTGGCGCGGGCTGGCACCGAACGAGCGTGACGCTTCGATCAGGTCCGCAGGCACCTGGTTGATCCCGAGAATGGTCAGACGAATAATCGGCGGCAGGGCAAAGATAATGGTGACCACCACGCCCGGCACGTTGCCGATGCCGAACAGCATCACAATCGGCACCAGATAGACGAACGCCGGGGTGGTCTGCATTGCATCCAGCAGCGGACGGATAATCTTCGCTGCCCGCGGGCTGCGCGCCAGCCAGATCCCCATCGGCAGGCCGATGACAATGCAAAAGAGCAGGGCGGTCAGCACCAGCGCCAGGGTGATCATCGCCTGCGACCAGGCCCCAATCGCGCCGATGGCAATCAGCGAAATCAGCGTGGCGACACCCATGCCGGCGCTGCCAAACTGCCAGGCGATCAGGGAGAACAGGATAATCGCCACCGGTGCCGGCATGCCCAGCATCAGCTGCTGGAAGCCGTTCAGGATGTAATCCACCGGGATGCGGATCCCCTGGAACACCGGGCGGAAGTGCGTCACCACCCAGTCGATCCCCTCCGTGACCCAGCTGTCCAGCGGGATCAGCGTTTTATGGAACGGGTCCATGATGTTGAAGTGTTCTGGCGCAGGCGCGGGGGCGCTGTTCAGCCAGTCTGCCGCGCCGCCGCCGTCGGCGGGGGCTGGCGTGGAACCCCACGCGTCGGCGGATTGTGCAGCGTTATCCGCCGCTTCAGTGGTACCCCACGGGTTAGTTTGGTCAGCCATTGTTTGCCCCCTCGCGATCTAAAGCCTGCAGCAGCATCCGTTTTGAGATGATGCCGACGTACTGTTGTTCCTCACCCACCACCGGCACGGCGCACGGCGCCTGCCCTACGTGAGAGAGCAACTCGCTGAGCGGCGTTTCGGCGTCCACGGCAAGCGGAGCGTCAATCAACGCCGCATCGATCCCCTGGTTTTCGCTGAGCGCGGTTTTCAGAGAGTCGATGGAGACAACGCCGACAAATTTATTGCCGCGTTCAACCAGATAACCGTATTCACGGTCTTCGTCCTGCAGCAGCTTAAGCGCCGAGCGCGGGCCGAAGCCTGGGGTTTTACGAATAATGCCGTTTGGCGTTCGACGGGCAATATCTTTGGCGCTAAAGACCTGGCTAATATCCACGCCGCGGAAGAAGGTGCGGACATAATCATTCGCCGGATTATTGAGTATTTCATCCGGCGTGCCGACCTGCACCACTTCACCGTTTTGCATAATGGCTATACGGTCGCCAATACGCATGGCTTCATCCAAATCGTGGGAAATAAAGACAATGGTTCGCTGATGTTTAGCCTGTAATTTTACCAGCTCATCCTGCATCTCGGTGCGAATTAACGGATCGAGGGCGGAGAAAGCTTCGTCCATTAATAAAATGTCTGGATTAATGGCTAATGCGCGGGCTAATCCCACGCGCTGACGCATACCGCCGGAAAGTTCATCCGGGTACGCATGCGCATAATTTTCCAGCCCTACCTGACGCAGGGCATCAAGGGCTTTTTCCTGACGTTCCTGCGCGGGTGTGACGGCTAATTCCATGCCGAAAGCGGTATTATCCAGCACCGTCATGTGCGGCATCAGCGCGAATGACTGGAATACCATTGCAATCTTCTTTCTGCGCACCTCGCGAAGTTCGGCGTCTGATATTCTGGCGATATCCACGCCGTCAATCAGTACCTGTCCGCGGGTGGGTTCAATCAGGCGATTGAGAAGGCGAACCATAGTGGATTTACCCGAACCGGATAATCCCATGATGACAAAAATCTCGCCTTCTTCAATGGCCAGACTGGCGTCTTTAACGCCAAGCGATAGCCCGGTTTTTTCCAGAATTTGCTCTTTCGAAAGGCCTTTCTCAATATATTTGAATGCGCGCTGCGGATGCTCGCCAAATACTTTATAAAGATTTTTCACTTCTAATTTAATTGCCATGCAATAGAGAGTGTCCTGTTATTTGTTTATGTCGATATGATTACCATGGTAAATTGTTAACGGGCATAACCCTAACATACTGAGAATCTGAGACAACCCTGGGTTTGCTTATGACGTGAATTTTCAGGGAAGCGAAACGGCTGTATTTCCCATGAGTAAAGGGCTGAGCGTGATCTGAATTTTTCTCAATTTTTTGCTGTGGCGCAGGAGAATTTCGCCTGAATCGGGTGATTCAGGCGAATATGACGCAGAAATGACAGTGTAGTTGCTTTGTAAATATTAGAGAGGAAATTGTTGGGTTTATATTAAATTAACGAACGTTAACGTTCATTAAAAATCCCAGTCTTCATCCTCAGTTTCCACCGCTTTGCCCATCACGTACGATGAACCCGACCCGGAGAAGAAATCGTGGTTTTCGTCGGCGTTGGGCGACAGCGCGGACAGAATCGCCGGGTTCACCTCCGCCATCTCCGGTGGGAACAGCGCCTCGTAACCCAGGTTCATCAGCGCCTTGTTGGCGTTGTAGCAGAGGAAGGCCTTCACGTCTTCCTCCCAGCCGGTACCAGCGTAGAGCTCTTCGGTATAGCTCAGCTCGTTGTCGTACAGATCCATCAGCAAATCGAGCGCAAATCCCTTAAGCTCCTCGCGCCTGGCCTTGCTGACTTTTTCCAGCATTTTCTGATACTTATAGCCGATGTAATACCCGTGCACCGCTTCATCCCGAATGATGAGGCGAATCAAATCGGCGGTGTTGGTGAGCTTGCCCCGGCTCGACCAGTACATGGGCAGCCAGAAGCCAGAATAGAAGAGGAAGGATTCCAGAAACACGCTGGCGATCTTCTTCTTCAGCGGCTCGTCGTTCCGATAATACGTCAGCACCAGCTCCGCCTTTCTCTGTAGTGACTCGCTTGCTTCACTCCATGCGTAGGCCGCGTCCACGTCTTTGGTCTGGCACAGCGTGGAGAAAATCGAACTGTAGGAGCGGGCGTGCACCGCCTCCATAAAGCTGATGTTCGACATCACCGCCTCTTCGTGCGGCGTCAGCGCGTCACTCATCAGAGCCGGTGCGCCGACGGTATTTTGAATGGTGTCGAGCAGCGTCAGGCCGGTAAAGACGCGGATCGTCAGCTGCTGCTCGGCGTGGCTCAGGGTTTGCCAGGCCGGAATATCGTTGGAGAGCGGGACCTTTTCTGGCAGCCAGAAGTTGCTGGTCAGGCGGTTCCATACCTCCAGGTCTTTATCGTCCTGGATTTTGTTCCAGTTAACGGCACTCACGCGTGACAGTTTCATCCTTTCTCCTTACAGCGCGCAGGACACGCAGCCTTCAATTTCGGTGCCTTCCAGCGCAAGCTGGCGCAGGCGAATGTAGTAGAGCGTTTTGATGCCTTTCTTCCAGGCGTAGATCTGGGCTTTGTTGATGTCCCGCGTGGTGGCGGTATCCGGGAAGAACAGCGTCAGCGACAGCCCCTGATCCACGTGTTTCGTCGCCTCGGCGTAGGTATCGATGATTTTTTCCGGGCCAATCTCGTATGCGTCCTGATACAGAGCCAGGTTCTCGTTGGTCATAAACGGGGCAGGGTAGTAAACGCGTCCGGTTTTGCCTTCTTTGCGAATTTCAATTTTCGACACGATCGGGTGAATGCTCGACGTGGCGTGATTGATGTAGGAGATCGAGCCGGTTGGCGGTACGGCCTGCAGGTTCTGGTTGTAGATGCCGTAGCGCATCACGTCATCACGCAACTGCTGCCACATCGCGCGCGTCGGCAACACAATTCCGGCGCGAGCAAACAGTTCGCGTACTTTTTCGGTTTTCGGCTGCCAGTCGCCTTCAAGATACGGACTAAAATACGCCCCGCTGGCGTAGCGGGACTGCTCAAAGCCCGCAAAATGCTGGTTGCGCTCGCGCGCCAGCATCATCGAGGTATGCAGCGCGTGCCAGGTGACGGTGTAAAAATAGAGGTTGGTGAAGTCTAGCCCTTCCGGACTGCCGTAGGCGATGCCCTCCCGCGCCAGATAGCCGTGGAGGTTCATCTGCCCCAGCCCGATAGCGTGCGACGCAGCGTTGCCCGCTTCGATGGACGGCACGCTGCGGATGTGGCTCATGTCCGACACCGCCGTCAGCCCGCGAATGGCGGTTTCTATCGTGCGGCCAAAGTCGGGGGAATCCATGGTGTGGGCGATATTCAGCGACCCGAGGTTGCAGGAGATGTCTTTGCCGATCTCCGCATAGTCCAGATTCTCGTCATAGCCGGACGCGCTGTTGACCTGCAAAATCTCCGAGCACAGGTTGCTCATGTTGATGCGCCCGGCAATCGGGTTCGCGCGGTTTACCGTATCTTCGTACATGATGTACGGATAGCCGGACTCAAACTGAATTTCGGCAAGCGTCTGGAAGAAATCGCGGGCGTTGATATATTTTTTGCGAATGCGCTCGTCGGCTACCAGCACGTCATAAAGTTCGCTGATGGCCACGTCGCCAAAGGCTTTGCCATAGATTCGCTCAACGTCATACGGCGAGAAGAGCGCCATCTCGGCATTCTCTTTGGCCAGTTTAAAGGTGATATCCGGGATCACCACGCCAAGCGACAGGGTTTTGATACGGATTTTTTCGTCGGCGTTTTCGCGCTTGGTATCGAGAAAACGCAGAATGTCCGGATGGTGCGCGTGCAGGTAAACCGCTCCCGCGCCCTGGCGCGCGCCAAGCTGGTTAGCATAGGAGAACGCATCCTCCAGCATCTTCATCACCGGGATCACGCCGGAGGACTGGTTTTCGATGCGCTTGATCGGCGCGCCCGCTTCGCGCAGGTTAGAGAGCAAAAACGCCACGCCGCCGCCGCGTTTGGAAAGCTGCAGCGCCGAGTTCACCGCGCGACCAATCGACTCCATATTATCTTCGATACGTAGCAGGAAGCAGGAGACCAGCTCACCGCGCTGGGCTTTGCCGCAGTTGAGAAAGGTGGGCGTGGCGGGCTGGAAGCGGCCGGAGAGGATCTCGTCGGTGAGCTGTTGCGCCAGCGCTTCATCGCCCTGCGCCAGGGTCAGCGCGACCATCACCACGCGATCTTCAAAGCTTTCTAAGTAGCGCTTACCGTCAAAGGTCTTCAGGGTGTAGCTGGTGTAGAACTTCCACGCGCCAAGGAATGTCTGGAAACGAAAGCCGCTGGCGTGGGCGCGTTCAAACAGCTTCACGACGAAGGCGCGTTCGTAGCGGGTGAGGACGCGCGCATCGTAGTAACCCTCGTTAACCAGGTGGTCGAGACGTTCATCCTGGCTCGTAAAGGTCACGCTGTTGGGCCGCACGTGGGCGGCAAAAAAGGCGTCCACCGCCTCACGGTCTTTATCAAACTGAATGCGTCCCTCCCGGTCATAGAGGTTAAGCATCGCGTTTAATGCGTGGTAATCCGGCGTCGCCTGCATTACCCGTTCTGCGGTTGTCGTTGCCAAAATTCGTTCACTCCTTTACGCACGTTTTCGACGTCCTGCTGTGTCCCCATCAGCTCAAAGCGATAGAGATACGGCACGCCGCATTTTTGAGAGATGACATCTCCGGCGCGGCCAAAGGCGTCGCCGAAATTGCGATTCCCCGCCGCAATGACGCCGCGGATCAGCTCCCGGTTATGAGGATCGTTCAGAAAGCGGATCACCTGGCGAGGCACTGCGCCCGCCGTGCCGCCTCCGCCATAGCTGGGCACCACCAGAATGTAAGGTTCCTCTACCCGGATCCGCTCCCGCTCGTTAAGCGGAATGCGCACCGCAGGCAGCCCGACGCGCTCAATAAAACGGAGCGTGTTTTCCGAGCTGCTGGAGAAGAACACCAGTCTGCTCATGCCCGTGCGGCCTGCGCGGCGATGCGGTTGATCATGTCCGGACGGAAGCCAGACCAGCTGGTCTCCCCGGCCACCACCACCGGAAGTTGACGGAAACCCTGCGCGCGAAGGGTATCGGCGGCCTCGGGCTGCTGGTCAATATTCACCATCTCAAACGCCACGCCGCGGCTTTCCATCGCCCGTTTGGTCGCGTGGCACTGAACACAATCGTTACGAGTGTAAATAATAATGCTCATGATTCGTATTTCCATTTAAAATGAGAGAACGGCGCGAATCATCGCGTCAGGTTATGTGTGTCTTGCTAAAAGGAATACTAGATGTAGTTGTCTTAAGTTTCAACCATACAAGATATGGGAAATTCAGATTGATGTTGTCACGATGATGAGCTCAGCGGGGCAGGGCAGGCTATACGGGTTTTACAGGCGAGAAGGCAAAGAAAAGCCCCGGCAGCCACTGACCACCGGGGCAGATAACGGTGCGTGAGCAGGTTATTTACGCAGGCTAAGCAGAGCGCCCACAAAGATACCGACTGCCGCTACCGTGCCGAGCGTACAGAGCGGCTTCTCGCGCACGAAGGTCGTTGCGCAGCTGACCGCATCGCAGGCAGCCTGTGTCGTACGCGTGCGGCCGTTTAAGCGCGCGCGGGTTTCACGGAGCAGAGACTGAGCCTTACGTTTTGCGGCATCCGCTTCGTCCTTCGCGTCACTTCCCCAGGATTTCAGCACCTCTTCCAGCGTGTCCGCTAATTGGCTGACATCATTACGAATATCCTGCGCATCGTCATTAATATCGTTTCGGTTCGGTCTGTTAAACATACGATCCTCCGTAATTTTGCGTTCCCGTTCAGTTTAGTTCAGAAATTTAATATCTGAAGCGCATCACGCGTTATCCGGCAGTTTATGGACTATTCTGAAAGCCCTGCTAATGCTGAATACTGTAAGGTTGCCGGGCAGGAAAAGATAACGAGGAAAAGATATGTATTTACGACCTGATGAGGTGGCGCGCGTTCTTGAAAAAGAGGGATTCACCATGGATGAGGTGACACCAAAAGCGTATGGATATCGCCGTGGCGAGAATTATGTTTACGTTAATCGTGAAGCAAGAATGGGACGTACCGCTCTCATTATTCACCCGACGCTGAAAGACAGAAGCCTGTCATTTGCTGAGCCTGCCTCGGATATTAAAACCTGCGATCACTATCAGCAATTTCCGCTCTATTTAGGCGGAGAGACGCATGAGCATTATGGTATTCCGCATGGTTTCAGTTCGCGTATGGCGCTGGAACGGTTTTTGAAGGGACTGTTTGGCGACGTACAGTAAATTTGCGACTGGCGTGCGCCAGTCGCTTCACATCACGCTTTTGCCTGGCTGTACTGGCTGACCTTAAACAGGCGGCGACAGTAGTCGAGGAAATAGCCATATACCGCCCCCATCAGCATTGAAATCACAATATTCGAACTGACCGCCGCAGCGATCTGGTGCCAGTCCGCGCCCACCGTCAGCAGAATAGCCACATAAACCGGCGACTGGAACGTCACATAGGCCAGTACGTCCGCCAGGTTTTTCACCCAGCCTGCGGGGCTGATACGACGTGCGAAACGCATGACGGCATCGCGGTATAAGCCGTAAGGCCATGCAATAATAATATTGACCGGGATCGCCACCAGACGAGAAGAAAGTGACTGCTCGAAGGTCATTCCGGAGAGGAATATTTCGATCAGCATGTTCACAACGGAACAGTAGACAACCATCGCGAAAGTATCCGCCACTGCATGGCGAAGGCGTGATTGCGGTGAGAACATGTCTGAACTCCTTGAGAAGAACACAAAAGAAACGATTTTCCCGAAGCGATTAGTGCTTTAGGTTGGTTTGTTTGATATGTATAGCGTATATCTCTATGTTTGAACTAACAACTAGTGATTAATTTTTATTTAAACGCGTTTTGTCCACAAAATTCTCTAAAATTGATGGTTTTTTGTTCGCTTCGTTATAATGTGTCTCGTGTGAAGATTTTTTAATGTAAATCAGTTAGTTGTGTCTCATCTCACTGACGAAGGCCTCAACCCGCTTCTGGACAGCGCAGGATGCTGAAATTTTGATTAAGGATGACCATTTATATTGATGGGATGAATGAATCCATGCGTATCCCACAGGCGTTATAAGATAATATTAAGGGTGGCAGTAAAACATATTTACGCTATTGGCCGGGACGCCCCGCGGGTAGATATTTCAGCGGAAATGAATTATTCTGTCGGTGATTTATCTATTTACCCTAAAGAGAAGGTTTTCAAATAATATGTCTTTGACGTTACAGAATCTTAATAATATCCGAACTCTGCGCGCCATGGCACGCGAATTATCCCTGGACGTTCTTGAGGAAATGCTGGAAAAGGTCAGGGTCGTTGCTGAAGAGAAACGTAGTGAGCTGGCGGAATTAGAGCAGCAGCGGGCTGAACAGCAGGAGAAAATTAATGCCCTGCTGGAACGAATGAAAGCCGATGGTATTTCACCGACCGATCTGCTGGGCTCTGAACTGGGGCAGGCGGGTAAGCCAGTGAAAAAGCGCAAGCCGCGTGATGCCAAATATCGCTTTATTGACCAGAACGGTGAAGAGAAAACGTGGACCGGCCAGGGCCGCACGCCGAAGCCTATTGCCAGCGCGCTGGCAAACGGCAAATCACTGGAAGATTTTCTGATCTAAACAGGTAAACCGGGCGGAACACGCCGCCCGGCATTTTTTCAGCAGACGCCGAAATCACCGTCTTCAGTATACGGCGCCAGATCGGCCGCTTTCAGGGTATATTTCTCGCCTTGCTCATTGCTGGCCTGTACCGCCACAACGCTGTCACCATTCACTTCAAGCACTTTCAGCTTCGGGCCGCCTTTACGCGGTTGAACATAATCACCGACAGAAAACATATTACCTCCTCATCGTTTTAGCGATCTTCACCTTAGCCCACGTATGACGGCGGGTACAGCGTATTTCAGCGATTACTGCTTATGAGGTACGACGGTTCCAGGGCATCACCTTGAGCAGCCTCGCCATGCCGCAAAAACCGGTCACACCGGCGAACAGCAGCCCGGCCCCTACGAAGCCGCTGAGCAGGAAAAAGCCGCCGGAGACGCTATAGCCCAGCACCACGCCGCAGAGAATGAGCAGCCCGGCGGCAATTTGCACCTGACGCATCAGCGGCAGCGGCTGGGTTTTGTCTTCGACAGTCTGCAGACCCGCCTGCTTCCAGCCCTGAATGCCCCCTTCGACCACCAGTGCCTGAGCGGGGGCGGCGGCCTGCGCAAGGCGATCGGCATTGCCTGAGGTGCGGGCGCCAGACTGGCAGTGAAAAATCACCGTTTCGCCCGCGTGCGTTTTAAGTCCACCGGGTAAGGTATCCAGCGGCATGGACTGCGCGGCGGGAATATGCTCGCGGGCGTACTCGTCGGCATCACGAATATCAATCAACTTTGCACCTTCAGCGATGCGGGCGCTGGCCTCGCGCGGCGAAATAAGGGGAAGTGACATGGCGGCTCCTTACGGGCAATAAAGGGTTTTCAGGGTGCTGATGAGCTGATGCACCGCATCGTTTTTAATGAAATAGCGAATGCGCTGTGCCTCGCGGGTACTGTCAATCAGACCTTCCTCACGCATGCGCGCCAGATGCTGCGACGTGGCGGAAGGGCTTAGCCCCGTCGCGCGGGCCAGTTCCCCCGCGCTGGTGCCGGGGGCGCCGCACAGCGTGCAGAGGATCAGCAGGCGACGCGGATTGCTCATCGCTTTTAAAAGGTTTGCGGCCTGCTCTGCGCTGGCCTGAAGCTGTTCGAGTTCGGTCATGATAGTTTAGTATTTTCTTAATTAAGTTAATGCTAAAGTAATTGTGCGCATTACGCCAGCGTCAAAAGCGTAAAAGAGGGTAAACGCGGGGGAGAGAACTGGCGCAGACAGGTAAACTGGCTATGCTTAGAGATAGTTCTCTTTATTATTTTCAATGGATTAGCTTGCACGGAGTTTTGATATGGGTTTTTGGCGTATTGTTTTTACCATCCTGTTGCCGCCGCTGGGCGTGCTGTTGGGCAAAGGTTTCGGCTGGGCGTTTATTATCAACATTATTCTGACGCTGCTGGGCTACATCCCGGGTCTTATCCACGCTTTCTGGGTTCAGAGTAAGAGCTAAGCACGCCAGAGTAAGTCGCTGTAGATCCCGGTCAGTACGCCCTGAGGGCCAAACTGCTGTTTGATCCAGCGCGTGACCTGGCCGGTCGCGGCATGCTGCGTGGCGAGCAGCATGCGAGAATCCTGACGCGGGTTATTGATACGCCGCGTCACCAGCAGCCCGTCTTCCACCGCTTCCCGCGCCATATACTCCGGTAAAAAACCTATCCCTTCGCCCAGGATCTGACACTGGCATTTGGTATTAAAGTCCGGCACCAGAATCGCCTCCTGCCCGTGTAGCAGCCAGCCCACCTTCTTGTTAATGGTGTGCGCGGTATCTTCCACCATGATGTTGGGGTACAGGCGCAGCTGGCTTTCCGCTATCGGTTCCGGAACAAACGCCAGCGGGTGCGCCGGCGCGATGGCAAACACCCAGCGAATGGCGCCGATCTCGGTATAGTCAATTCCGCCGCCGTCGAGCAGCGTGTCCGGTGCGCCAATGGCGATATTGGCCTGGTTGTTGATGATGGAGTCCCATACGCCGTTATAGACTTCGGTGGTGACGGTGATCTGGCAGGTGGGAAACTGCTTTTTCAGCACCTGCAGCAGCCGCGCGGTATGGCGCGGCGTATACAACAGCTGGTTGATACAGATGCGCACCCGCGCCTCGATGCCCTGTGAGATGGTATCAATCCCGCGCTTGATGGCGTGAAAGTCGTTAAGCAGGTCGGTGGCTTTGCGGTAAAAGTAAAAGCCGGACTCGGTCAGCTCAATGCTGCGCGTGTTACGCACGAACAGCACCACGTCCAGCCCGGTCTCCATGCGCTTAATGGTGTAGCTGATGGCGGAGGTGGTGACGCCCAGTTCGGCGGCGGCTTTGCTGAAGCTGCCAAAGCGGGCGGCGGTGGTGAAGGCCAGCAGGTTCTCTTCGGTAAAGATGGAATTCATATCACGGCTCCGTCAGACATCAGTTTTGAACATATTTTAACAACGCTGTTACAACGCATTTGAAGCCGATCACAGTTCTGACGCTTTGCCGAAAGCCCTGGTGCATAAGGCTTTATCAGACATAAGCATAATGCGTTTTGACGCGCTAAAAAGCGGTTAAACATAAGAAAAAGGTTGCACAGACGCACGTTTTGACCGAACTGTTGAATTTAACTCAACAATGAATTGACTGTCGATGAATCATTTTTAAGCGGATTCTTTTATGACCAGGCTGTTGCTATTCTCAGGTCAACAGAAAGAAAAACATCGGGAGTCTGAATATGTCTGCAACTGAACTGGTTACCGAATTTCTGCTGGCGGCAGAAGAGGGCAATAGCGATGCGCTAAAAGCCTGTCTGGAGAAAGGCGTGGATATTAACGCCACTAACCGCCAGAAAAGAACCGCCGTTACGATTGCCAGCCTGAAAAAACACTATTCCTGCGTAGAATTTTTAATTGCCGCCGGGGCAGATATTGATAAACAGGATCAGACCTGCTTTAACCCTTTCCTCATTAGCTGCCTGACCAATGATTTAATCCTCCTGCGGCTGGTATTGCCCGCGAATCCGGATCTCGACCGCCTGACGCGTTTTGGCGGCGTGGGCATTACGCCTGCCAGTGAAAAAGGGCACGTGGAGATCGTGCGCGAGCTGCTGGAAAAAACCGATATCAACGTTAACCACACCAACTTTGTCGGCTGGACGCCGCTGCTGGAAGCCATCGTGTTAAACGACGGCGGCGCAAAGCAGCAGGCGATCGTGAAGCTGCTGCTGGATCACGGCGCGAACCCGCATATGACCGACAAATACGGCAAAACCCCGCTCGAACTGGCGCGGGAGAAAGGCTTCACTGAGATTGCCGACCTGCTGATGGCGGCGGGCGCGTAAAACGATCGGTCAGCCCGTTCCGGCTGGCCGCTAATTAAATAAAGCATTTTTTACCGACGTGCATTGTGCACGACGGCGGCCCCCTTTTATCCGCGAACAGGTGCAAATAATGCCAACGAAAATCGTGATTAAAAAGAACACCTATTTTGACTCCGTGTCATTAATGTCCGTTTCCACTAAAGCCAATAAATTGCCGGGCGTTGAACAGGCCTTTGTCGCCATGGCAACGGAAATGAATAAGGGCGTATTAAAAAACCTCGGGCTGTTAACGCCGGAATTAAATGAGGCGAAAAACGGCGACCTGATGATCGTCATTAAAGGCGACGCGGCGAATGGTGAAACGCTGGCCGCTATTGAAGCGCTGTTCACGCGTAAAGAGAGCGCGGGCTCCCATGAAGCGCGCTACGCGACGATTGCCAGCGCTAAAACCCATCGCCCGGAGAGCAACCTTGCGGTGATCTCCGTCAATGGCACCTTCGCCGCCCGCGAGGCGCGTCAGGCGCTGGAAAACGATCTCAACGTGATGCTCTTCTCCGATAACGTCTCGCTCGAGGACGAGCTGGCGCTGAAGCAGCTGGCGCACCAGAAAGGACTGCTGATGATGGGGCCGGACTGCGGCACCGCCATCATCAACGGCGCGGGACTGTGCTTCGCCAACGCGGTGCGTCGCGGACCGATTGGCATCGTCGGCGCATCCGGCACCGGCAGCCAGGAGCTGAGCGTGCGCATTCACGAGTTTGGCGGCGGCGTGTCGCAGCTGATTGGCACCGGCGGGCGCGATCTTAGCGAGAAGATCGGCGGCCTGATGATGCTGGACGCCATCGACATGCTGGAAGCCGACGAGGGCACCCAGGTTATCGCGCTGATCTCCAAACCAGCGGCTCCTGCCGTGGCAGAAAAGGTGCTGGCCCGCGCCAGAGCCTGCCGCAAGCCGGTGGTTGTTTGCTTCCTCGGGCGCAATGAACCGCCCGCCGATGAGGACAGACTGCAGTTCGCGCGCGGCACCAAAGAGGCGGCGCTGAAGGCCGTTCTGCTCACTGGCATCAAAAAAGAGTCCCTTGATCTGCACCCGCTCAACTGGCCATTGATTGAAGAGGTGCGCGCCCGCCTGACCCCGCAGCAGAAGTACATTCGCGGCCTGTTCTGCGGCGGCACCCTGTGCGACGAGGCGATGTTTGCCGCGCTGGAGAAGTTCGACGACGTGTACAGCAATATCCAGCCGGATCCCGCTAAACGCCTGCCGGACGTCAGCGTCAGTAAAGCCCACACCTTCCTCGACTTTGGCGACGATGACTTCACCAACGGCAAGCCGCATCCGATGATCGACCCGACCAACCGCATCAGCCGCCTGCTGCAGGAGGCGCGGGATCCGGAAGTGGGCGTCATCGTGATGGACTTTGTGCTGGGCTTCGGCGCGCACGAGGATCCGGTGGGGGTGATGATCGAGGCGATCAAAGAGGCGCAGGCCATCGCGAAGGCCGATAACCGTCCGCTTGAGATCCTCGGATACGTGCTCGGCACCGATCAGGATCCGCAGTCACTGGCGCAGCAGTGCCAGATGCTGACCGACGCAGGCGTCATCTGGGCCAGCAGCAGCACCAACACCGGATTACTGGCACGCGAATTTGTCTGCAAAGGGGAGAACGCATAATGACCACCTTATTTAACCAGCCGCTGAACGTCATTAACGTGGGTATCGCGATGTTCAGCGACGATCTTAAAAAGCAGCACGTTCCCGTGACCCAGCTCGACTGGACGCCGCCGGGGCAGGGCAATATGCAGGTGGTTGAAGCGCTGGATCAGCTGGCGGAAAAACCGCTGGCGGAGAAGATCGCCGCCGCCAACCAAATCGCGCTTGAGCGCATTATCCAGTCCCATCCGGTGCTGGTGGGCTATGACCAGGCGATTAACGTTGTGCCGGGGATGACCCGCACCACCATTCTGCACGCTGGTCCCCCAGTCTCCTGGGAAAACATGTGTGGCGCGATGAAAGGCGCGGTCACCGGTGCGCTGGTGTTTGAAGGACTGGCGAAAGATCTGGACGACGCGGCACGGCTTGCCGCCTCAGGGGAGATCACCTTCTCGCCGTGCCACGAGCATGACTGCGTGGGCTCCATGGCGGGCGTCACCTCCGCGTCGATGTTTATGCACATTGTTGAGAACAAAACCTACGGCAACCGCGCCTTCACCAACCTCAGCGAGCAGATGGCGAAGATCCTGCGCATGGGGGCCAACGACCAGAGCGTCATCGATCGCCTGAACTGGATGCGCGACGTGCTCGGCCCGATGCTGCGCGACGCGATGAAGATTATCGGCGAAATCGACCTGCGCCTGATGCTGGCCCAGGCGCTGCACATGGGGGATGAGTGCCACAACCGCAACAATGCGGGCACCACGCTGCTGATCCAGGCGCTGACCCCGGGGCTGATCCAGGCGGGCTATCCGGTTGAGCAGCAGCGCGAGGTATTTGAGTTTGTCGCCAGCAGCGACTACTTCTCCGGCCCGACGTGGATGGCGATGTGTAAAGCCGCCCTGGACGCCGCCCACGGCATTGAATACAGCACCGTGGTTACCACCATGGCGCGTAACGGCTACGAGTTCGGCCTGCGCATTTCCGGCCTGCCGGGCCAGTGGTTCACCGGCCCGGCGCAGCAGGTGATCGGCCCGATGTTCGCGGGCTATAAGCCGGAAGACTCCGGGCTGGATATCGGCGACAGCGCGATCACCGAAACCTACGGCATCGGCGGCTTTGCGATGGCGACGGCCCCGGCGATCGTCGCTCTGGTGGGCGGCACGGTGGAGGAAGCTATCGACTTCTCCCGCCAGATGCGTGAAATCACCCTCGGCGAAAACCCGAACGTCACCATTCCCCTGCTCTCGTTTATGGGGATCCCGACCGCCATCGACATCACCAGAGTCGCCGGCAGCGGCATTCTGCCGGTGATTAACACCGCCATTGCCCACAAAGACGCGGGCATCGGCATGATAGGGGCGGGCATCGTTCACCCACCGTTTAGCTGTTTTGAAAAGGCGCTGTTGACCTTCCGCGATCGCTACTTTTTATAAGGCATGCATCCATGAAAAACATGAAACTGGAGTGGAAAAGAGGTGACTGGGCGGCGTATTTCGGGTTGATGACCAACAACCTGACCAATTTGCTGACCATGATGGGGTTGCTCATTTTTGTCGTCGGCATCCCGAAGGAGATTGTTTATGGACGCATTGCGCCAGCCTTCGGGCTGGCGGTGCTGACCGCGAGTATTTGCTACGCCTGGTTTGGCATGCAGATGGCACGCGCCACCGGGCGCACGGACGTCACCGCGCTGCCGTCCGGCCCCAGCGCGCCGTCTATTTTTACCGTAACCTTCCTGGTGCTGATGCCGGTCTATCAGCAGACCGGTGATGCGGAGTTCGCTATCCAGATTGGCCTGGTGTGGTGCTTCGTGGAGGCGATGATCCTGGCGGGTGGCTCGTTTTTAGGGGAAACCATCCGCAAGATGATCCCGCGTACCGTGCTGCTGTCGTGCCTGTCCGGTTTGGGTCTGCTGCTGCTGGCGATGAACCCGATGCTGCAGGCGTTCGAGGCGCCGACCGTGTCGTTTATCGTGCTGCTGCTGATTTTCATCAACTGGTTCGGTAAAAAGCCGATCTTTGCCCGCATCCCAACCGGATTGCTGCTGCTGATTGCCGGCACGGCCCTGGCGTGGATCTCCGGCCTGCAGAGCCCGGAGGCGATTAAAGCTTCCATGTCATCCTTCGGCTTTAACCCGCCGCAGGTGCACGTGGAAGGTTTCCTGCAGGGGCTGCCGCACGCGCTGCCGTATCTCGCCTCTGCCGTACCGCTGGGTCTGGCGAACTACATCTTTGACCTGGAGAACATCGAAAGCGCCCACGCGGCGGGGGATGAATACCCGACGCGTAAAGTCATGCTGGCGAACGGTCTGGCCTCCATGCTCGGCTGCCTGATGGGGAACCCGTTCCCGGTGACGGTTTACGTCGGCCACCCTGGCTGGAAAGCGATGGGCGCGAGCATCGGCTACACGCTGGCCTCCGGCGTGACCATGTTCATCGTGCCGCTGTTCGGTCTGGGGGCGTTTATGCTCGCCATCATTCCGATGACTGCCATCGTGCCGATTCTGGTGTTTATCGGCGTGGTCACCGCCAACCAGGTGGTGAGGGAAACGCCGAAGGTGGAAGTGCCCGTGATCTTCATATGCCTGTTCCCGTGGATCGCCAACTGGGCGCTGACCATGATGAACAGCGTGATGGGCGCGGCGGGCACGAATGCCGCCAAAATCGGCACCGACGTGCTGCACAGCAAAGGGATCTACTACGAGGGATTAGTCCATCTGGGGAACGGGGCACCGCTCGCCAGCATGCTGTGGGGCTGTATCGCCATTTTCGCCATCATCAACAAACCGCTGCGCGGTGCTGTTGCCGCTGCGGGCGGGGCGCTGCTGGCGCTGTTCGGGGTGATCCACGCTCCGGTCGTGGGCTTTGCCGAAGGCAGTTCGCTGATGTTCGTCACCGCGTATCTGATGATGGGCGGCATGTTTGTGGTGAAGCATGTGCTGGATAGTCGTGAAGCGGCGAGCGCTGAGCCGGGTACTGTTGCGAAGGAGCACGTATGAAAGAGCTTATGGTCGTCGCCATTGGCGGCAACAGCATTATCAAAGACAACGCCAGCCAGTCGGTTGAACATCAGGCGCAGGCGGTTAAAGCGGTGGCAGAGTCCGTGCTCGAAATGCTGGCCTCCGACTATGACATCGTGCTTACCCACGGCAACGGCCCTCAGGTGGGGCTGGATCTGCGCCGGGCTGAAATTGCCCACGAGCGGGAGGGGCTTCCCCTCACGCCGTTGGCAAACTGCGTGGCGGACACCCAGGGCGGCATCGGCTACCTGATCCAGCAGGCGCTGAACAACCGCCTGGCCGCGCGCGGGGAGCAAAAAGCAGTTACGGTCGTCACGCAGGTGGAAGTGGATAAAAACGATCCCGGTTTTACGCACCCGACGAAACCGATCGGCGCGTTCTTCAGCGAGGCGCAGCGCGACGAGCTGCAGCGCACACACCCGGACTGGCACTTTGTTGAGGATTCGGGCCGGGGATATCGTCGCGTGGTGGCCTCTCCGCAGCCGCTGCGCATTGTCGAGGCCGATGCGATCAAGACCCTGACGCAAAAAGGCTTTGTGGTGATTGGCGCGGGCGGCGGCGGTATTCCCGTGGTGCGCTCGGCGCAGGGCGATTACCAGAGCGTTGATGCGGTGATAGATAAAGATCTCTCCACCGCGCTACTGGCGCGCGAGATCCGCGCCGACGTGCTGGTGATTACCACCGGCGTGGAGAAGGTGTGCGTCAACTTCGGCAAGCCAA
Source organism: Enterobacter sp. JBIWA003 (assembly GCF_019968825.1). Classification (NCBI taxonomy): domain Bacteria; kingdom Pseudomonadati; phylum Pseudomonadota; class Gammaproteobacteria; order Enterobacterales; family Enterobacteriaceae; genus Enterobacter; species Enterobacter sp. JBIWA003. Next base: position 3,885,904 of record NZ_CP074170.1, on the reverse strand, counting down.
ACCAGCAGGCGCTGGACACCGTCAACGTAGCGGAGATGACGCGCTACAGGGAAGAAGGTCATTTCCCGGCGGGCAGCATGCTGCCCAAAATCGTCGCCTCGCTGGAATTTTTACACCACGGCGGCAAGCGGGTGATCATCACCTCGCCAGACTGCCTGCCCGCCGCGCTGCGCGGGGAAACCGGTACCCATATTGTGAATGAAGGAAGATGAGATGAGTGAAAACAAAAGCCGCCGTGAATTTATCAGCCAGAGCGGCAAAATGGTGACCGCCTGCGCGCTGTTTGGTGCGACCGGATCCGTCGCGTATGCTGCTGACTCCGCAAAGCCACTCTGCGAGACCGGTAAATCTATGAATATCACCGCGAAACATTACTATCTGGACAACGTGCTGCTCGAAGCCGGGTTTAACTTCCACGGCGGCGTGGCGACGAGCACCCGTACCGAGCTGAAAACGCTGGAGATCAAGGACGGGAAGATCGTCGCCCTGCACGACAACAAGCGCCACGCCGACGCCACGCTGCCGCACTACGATGCGGGCAACAAGCTGATGCTCCCGGCAATGCGCGACATGCACATCCACCTGGATAAAACCTTCTACGGCGGCCCGTGGCGATCGCTCAACCGCCCGGCGGGCACCACGATTCAGGATATGATCCGCCTGGAACAAAAGCTGTTGCCTGAGCTGCAGCCCTACACCCAGGAGCGTGCGGAAAAGCTGATCGACCTGATCCAGTCGAAAGGCTCCACCATCGCCCGCAGCCACTGCAATATTGAGCCGGTTTCCGGCCTGAAAAACCTGGAAAATTTGCAGGCGGTCCTGGCGCGCCGCAAACCTGGTTTTGACTGCGAAATCGTCGCCTTCCCGCAGCACGGGCTGCTGCTGTCGAATTCTGAAAAGCTGATGCGCGAGGCGATGCAGGCCGGGGCGCACTACGTGGGCGGGCTGGATCCAACCAACGTCGACGGCGCGATGGAGAAATCTCTCGATCTGATGTTTCAGATTGCGCTGGACTACGACAAAGGGGTGGACATTCACCTGCACGAAACCAGCCCTGCGGGCGTGGCGGCGGTGAACTACATGGTCGAAACCGTGGAGAAAACGCCGGCTCTGAAGGGGAAACTCACCATCAGCCACGCCTTCGCGCTAGCGACGCTCAACGAACAGCAAGTGGATGAGATCGCCACCCGCATGGCGGCGCAGCAGGTGACCATCGCTTCGACCGTGCCGATTGGCACCCTGCATATGCCGCTGAAGCAGCTGCGGGACAAGGGCGTGTTTGTGATGACCGGCACCGACAGCGTGATCGACCACTGGTCGCCGTACGGTCTGGGGGACATGCTGGAGAAAGCCAATCTTTACGCCCAGCTCTACATCCGCCCGAACGAGCAGACGCTCTCCCGCGCGCTGGGGATTGCGACCGGCGACGTGCTGCCGCTTAACGACAAAGGGGAGCGCGTGTGGCCGAAAGTGCAGGATGACGCCAGCTTTGTGCTGGTGGACGCCTCCTGTTCCGCCGAAGCCGTGGCGCGCATTTCCCCGCGTACCGCAACGTTCCATAAAGGAAATCTGGTCTGGGGTACGGTGGGCTAATGGGGGGCCGGGTGGCGCTGCGCTTACCCGGCCTACGGTTCGGAGATTTTGTAGGTCGGGTAAGGCGCAGCCGCCACCCGACAATGCAGTATACTGCTGTGCACATTCTTAAAGAGGGATCTGCCATGGCACAAAACATCTACGACAACCCGGCGTTTTTTGAAGGCTACGCCCAGCTTCCGCGTTCGGTGCAGGGGCTGGACGGCGCGCCGGAGTGGCCCGCGCTGAAAAGCCTGCTGCCCGATTTAACCGGTAAATCGGTTGTCGATCTCGGCTGCGGCTACGGCTGGTTCTGCCGCGCCGCGCGCGAGCTGGGTGCTGCTCACGTCACGGGGATCGATATCTCAGAAAAGATGCTCGCCCGCGCAGCGGAGCTTACCGCGGATCCACTGATTCACTATCAGCGTAGCGATCTGGACTCTCTCAGCCTAGACGAAAACAGCGTCGATCTGGTCTACAGCTCGCTGGCGCTGCACTATCTGCCGGAACTGGACACGGTATTTGCCGAGGCTCAGCGCGCGCTTAAGCCCGGCGGCAGCCTGGTCTTTTCGATGGAACACCCGATTTACACCTGCGCCTCGCGTCAGGGCTGGCTGACCGACGATAACGGCGAGCGGTTCTGGGGCGTGAATCATTATCAGGACGAAGGCCAGCGTGTCAGCAACTGGCTGGCAGACGGGGTGATCAAATACCACCGCACGCTGGGCACCACGCTTAACGCGCTGATCAAGGCCGGATTAACGATAAGCAACGTCAACGAGTGGGGACCAACGCAGGCGCAGATTGACGCCTGGCCCGCGCTGGCCGAGGAGGCGGAGCGCCCGATGCTGGTGCTGATCGCCGCCCGCAAGGATCAGTAGCCGACCTTGTATACGCGCCCGGTCTGCACGCCTTCCACGCTGCGACGATAGGCTTGCGCCACCGTGGCGGCAGGCACGCTTTCGAAGCCCGGGAAGAAGCCATCGTACGTGTCGACCGATTCGGTGAGCACCGTCGGGCTGATCAGGTTGATGCGGATCCCGCGCGGCAGTTCGCAGGCTGCGGCGCGAACAAACCCTTCCAGCGCGGCATTCACCGTGGTGGCGTTCACGCCCTGCGCAATCGGCTCGTGTGCCACGACCTCGCTTATCAACGTAATCGAGCCGCCTTCATTCAAGTAGTGCTGGCCGATCAGCGCCAGGCGCACCTGCCCCAGCAGCTTATCCTGCAGTCCCTGGTTAAAGTCGCTGTCTTTCATGGTCGCGAGCGGGCCGAAGTAGAGGCCACCGCTGGCGGACACAATCGCATCCACCTGGCCGATTTTCTCGAACAGCGCCTGAACGCTTGACTGCGAGGTGATATCCACCTGTTCGTCGCCCTGCGTGCGACCGACGCGGATGACCTCGTGGCGACGACTCAGCTCTTCCGTTACCGCACGACCGACCGTACCGCTGGCACCAATAATGACGATTTTCATAGCCGACTCCTTATGTTGTGAGCCTTCATTCTTTAATAAATTAAAATGCGGATAAACTGGGCTAAAGTTAGAAGATTGCTAACAAGAGGTTTGGAATATGGATAAGCTTCGCAGTATGGAGACGTTTATTGCCGTGGTGGAAAGCGGCAGCTTCACCGGTGCGGCGGCGCGGCTGGAGATGTCGGCGGTAATGGTGGGGAAGTACGTTGCGCTGCTGGAATCCCAGCTTGGCACCCGCCTGCTGGAGCGTAATACGCGCCGCCAGAGCCTGACGGATGCCGGACGCGTCTATTTCGACGAGGCGAAGCGGGTGCTGGAGCAGGTCGTGATTGCCGAAAGCGCGGTTGAACGGCTGCGCGCCGCGCCGTCTGGCACCCTGCGCGTCACGGCGCCCACGTCGTTTGGCGGCTGCGTGATCGCCCCGCTGACGGCAACCTTTTTACAGCGCTACCCGGAGGTACGCATTGAGCTGGATCTCACCAACCGGATGGTCGATCTGGTGGAGGAGGGCGTCGATCTGGCCATTCGCATTGGTGACGTTCGCAACGACGATCTGGTGGCGAAATACCTGTGCCCCTACAACATGGTGATCTGCGCCGCACCGGACTATTTAGCGCGACACGGCACGCCGCAAACGCCTGACGATCTGGTGGATCATCTCTGTCTTTCGCACACGGTGTGGACGGCACGCAACGAGTGGCGGCTGCCAGGCGTGGAAGGGGAGGTGCGCTGGAAGCGGGATGCCGTATTACGGTGCAACGACGGCTACGGCTTACGCATGGCGGCGCGAGCCGGGGCGGGGCTATTGCTGCAACCGGAAGTGCTGGTGGCGGAAGAGCTGGCAAGCGGCAGACTGGTGCGGGTAATGGAACCGTTCACGCCCGCGCCGAGGCCTGTGCATCTACTGTGGCGCCAGGATTTGCGGCCGCTGCCTAAGCTGACGGAATTTATCGCCCATATTCTGCTAAGATTGAGCACACTATAAAAACAGAAGGTAAGCAAAGAATGTCCGTGAGTAAACTCGCCAGCAGCGCGCAGGGCCTGCAATCATCTGCCATCCGTGAATTATTAAAACATAGCAAAATGGCGGGCGTGATCTCGCTGGGGGGCGGTATTCCAAACCCTGACCTGTTCGATCGCGAAGGGCTGAAAATCGCTGCTGATGCCGTATTATCTCAGCATTTTGGCGAGGCGTTTCAGTATGGCCTGACCGAAGGCGTACCGGGACTGCGGGAAGAAATCCAGCGCATTTGCGAAGGGCGAGGCATTCGCTGTAAGGCGGATGACGTGGTCGTAACCTCCGGTTCACAGCAGTCCCTCGACGTGCTGGCGCGCGCGTTAATTAACCCGGGCGATATTGTTGTCGTCGAGCGTCCAACCTATCTCGCCGCCCTGCAGGTATTCGGCCTGGCGCAGGCGAATTTTGAATCCGTTGGCACCGACGGCGACGGTATGAAGGTGGACGAACTTGAGGCCCTGGTGGCCAAAAAAGCCATCAAAGCGGTCTATATCGTTCCAACGTTTGGTAACCCCGGCGGCGTCACGCTTTCCGAAGCGCGCCGTAAGCAACTGGTGGAACTCTCGAAGCGCTATGACTTCGTGATCATTGAAGACGATCCGTACAGCGAAATTAACTATACCGATGAAGTCTTCCGTCCGTTAATTGCCCATGCCAAAGATATCGGCAATGAAGAGAACGTGGTGTATACCTCAACCTTCTCTAAAATCCTCGCGCCGGGCACGCGCGTAGGCTGGGTGATGGTGCCGGAATGGCTGAAGCGCGCGGTGGTGAACCTGAAGCAAACCACCGATCTGCACACCAGCACGCTGTCGCAGCTGATGACGTATGAGTACCTGAAGACCGGCCGTCTGGCCGATCAGATTAAAACGATCCGCGAAGCCTATCGTCAGAAATACCAGACGTTCGCCACGGAACTGGAAGCCGAGCTGGGCGACGTGATGTCGTTCCACAAGCCGAAGGGCGGCATGTTCCTGTGGGCGAAAATGAACAACGGCATGAACACCACCCGCTGGCTGGAAAAAACGTTAAGTAACGGCGTGGTATTTGTGCCGGGCGAATTTTTCTACTGCAATGAGCCGGACCCAGCGACGCTGCGCATGTCGTTTGTCACGCCAACGGATGAAGAGCTAAAAGAGGCCGTTCGACGCCTGAAAGCCTCTTTATAACAGAATGGTGGGGTATGATTCTGGACGTTATTTAAGCGGTGAAGCTGAAAATGCAGATCAGGAACTTCACGTTAACTTGCGCAGGATCATACCCGGGCCATGTTTTTGGATTGTATTCGAAAAGTAATACCAAAATTAACATTATCTAACTCATTAATTATTAATGCTTTTCTTCCAAGAAAAGCATTTTTTGTATTATCCTTTTTCGGATTGCTCTTACACTTGTTGCCCATATTCTTATTTGCATCTCATTCATTTTGATCTGAATAATGTCTCATGGAATAAGCGCAGTCGTTGGATGATTTTTTAGCGTTCGCTCAGGGTTAAATCACTTCACAGGCTCTATTCCCGGAATGTTATACATGGATCAGTATAAGGTTACGGATGATGATTATTTGTGTATCTGATAATGTCTGGTTCAGAATTGGGTTGAGTGAAATCATACAAAATTGCCAGAGAGATAAGCAGGAACTGAAGTTTTTAGCATTTGAAAAAGCCAGCGTAACGCTGAGCACGATGGTAATGAGATCACCGGTCACGATAATCATTGACTATTATATTGCTGACCACGGTTTACTGTTGTTACTGTTAAAGATGAAGCGCCAGAATGTTTTTGACAATATACTTATTATTACGACTAATGCGCGAATTGTGGAAGTGACTGAAAATATTTTGCTGGACTCGGTTGCGGATATCTTAATTGATAACAGCGAATCATTTGATAAACTCAGCACTTTTATGGTCAAAGATAAGGCTGGCCAGATTATTTCAAAATCCGTGACCAATAAAACCTGGGCGATGATTAAGAAAAATTCAAATCTCACCCACCGGGAATTAGACCTGATGCCATTTTTTATTACAGGGAAAGGTAATAAAGAGATCTCCCGGCAGGTCGATATTAGTGAGAAAATGGTCAGTATTCACCGGCGTAATATTTATTCCAAACTCCAGGTTGAGAGTCTTACCGGGCTTTATCATTACCTGACAACGGATATAAAGGTTACATAACGTTCGCCGGGAAATGAAGCGTTTTATGCGGGTGTAGTATTCAGGCAGAAACGATGCACTGTTATTCATAATATGTTGTATAAACAGAAGGAGCTGTATATGAAATTGAAATCTCTTTGCGCGGCGATGGTTGCCCTGGGGCTTTTTACCTCTTTTGCCCATGCGGCAGACGGTAAGTTAAAATTTGTAGGGCAAATTGGCTCATCATCCTGCAAGCTCTCCGGGGAAAGCACTGCCGAAATTACGGTTCCGATGGGAACTATACCGATGGAAACCTTAAAACAAGATGCCAACGGTCCGGAGGTGGGCTTTGCCATTAACCTGACTGGCTGTCAGCCGGGCACCTATTATCTGGTTCTTGACGGCGTCAGCCCGTCCGGTCAGCCGAACGTGCTGGACCTGGATAACGCGACCGCCAGCACCACGGCAAAAGGGGTGGGGATTCAAATTAAAGATATCTCCGACCAGAACATTACCTTATCCAAAACCCTTGATAAATCCGATGCCAGCATCACCATTGCTGAAGGCGACACCTCGGGCAGCGGGACGTTCTTCCTGAAAGCAAACTATTACGCCTATAACAAAGATGCGGTCACCACCGGGGAAGCAAACGCAACGGCCACCTTCACCATTGTTCAACAATAACAGGAGCAGGCCTTCGGGCCTGCTTTTAAGGTGGTATGATGAAGTCACTTATTATTGCGCTATTCGCGCTGTACTCCGCATCGGCTATTTCAGCAATTCAGATTGAAAGTTCACGGGTGATTTATTCCGGTGAGAATAAATCGGCTTCGTTAACGCTGCATAACGCGTCGCAAAAAAATTATATTATCCAGACCTGGCTGGACGAAGATTCAGACAAACCCGGAAAAGAGATGGTGGTGACGCCGCCAATTATGAAGGTGAAACCCGATCAATCCGCCGTGTTACGTTTTATCTATTCCGGTAAAGGATTACCGACCGACAGAGAAAGTGTTTACTGGATTAACGTTCAGGAAATACCGCCCCGGGCCAGCGAGCCTAATGTGATGCAGCTGGCGATTCGAACGCGCCTTAAGCTTTTTTATCGCCCGGTTGGGATGAAGGCAAAACTGGACGAGCAGATAGGTCAGTTAACGCTGAGGAAAAGCAGTGAGGCATTGGTCGTCAGCAATCCCGGGCCTCTGCATATTAGCCTGAGTCAGTTAATGATTAAAACCCCGCAGGGAAAAGAACAAAAAATAACGGCCCCGATGATCGCTCCCTTTGGCAGCGAAACGATTTCTTTTCCCAAAGGCTCGCGGGTGGTTGGCTTAACGTACATTAACGATTACGGCGGCGTTGCCGACGTGAAAATGCACTAAGCCCACGGTTGCAGATTATTAAATAATGTCATGGATGAATCATTATGCAACGAACATGGATCCCCCTGTGCGCGCTTACCTCTTTACTGGTTTCCGGCAGCGAATGTCTGGCGCAAAGTGAATATAACACCGCATTTTTTCATGGGACGGGCGAGCAATCGTTCATTAATTTGATCGACCCTGATTCCGGCATTATTCCCGGAACCTATTCCCTCGATGTTTACGTTAACCGAAAGCTCGTTGAACAGCGTGACGTTGAGATCGTCCGCGATAAGCCCGACAGCGCGCTGTACCCGTGCATTAGCGCCGATCGGCTGCGCGCGTGGTCCGTCGCACTTCCCGCTGACGATGACGAGTCGTGCTATCCCCTCGAGCGCCGGATTGCGGGTGCGTCCATGAACGTTACGATGACCGAGCACCGGCTGGATATTCAGGTTCCCCAGCTCAATATGCTGACACAACCGCGTGGAACGGTACCCGCCACGCGTTACGACGAGGGCATCAATGCCGCTTTTGTGAACTACAACCTGGCGGCGAACACCATCAGAAGCGACGGGCAAAACAGCCAGTACGCCTACCTTTACCTGAATAACGGCATCAATATAGGGGCGTGGCGCTTGCGCCAGATGGCGAACCTGACAAAGCGGGATGAGGAAACGGGCCACTGGAAAAATGTCTCGTCGTGGGCTGAAAGGGCACTTCCGTCAATCAGGAGTCGTCTGCTGCTGGGACAAGGGAGTACCGGAACAACCCTCTACGACAGTATTCCGTTTCGCGGGGTGCAGCTGGCCTCGGAGCCCATGATGCGTGCAGACAGCCAGTCGCGCTATGCCCCTGTCGTCAGAGGCGTGGCGGAAAGCAATGCCCGCGTGGAGGTTCGACAGAATAAGTATCTGATCTACTCTACCAACGTGCCGCCGGGACCGTTCGCGTTTGATGACATTGTGCCGGTCAGTCAGAGCGGGGATCTGTTTGTCACCATCATTGAAACCGACGGACGGAAAACCAATCTGGTGATCCCCTATACCGTGCTCCCGGGACTGGTTCGCAAGGGGCAGTGGAACTATGAAATCACGGCCGCAAAATATCATGACGGTGCCGACGGCTATGCCCCTGCGTTTGTTGAAAGCCAGCTCGCCAGAGGGATGAGCGATACGGTGACCCTGTCGGGAGGTCTGCTTTCGGCGGAACACTACCGCAGCGCGGCGATGGGCGTGGGCAAAAACATGGGGCATTTTGGCGCGGTGTCCGTCGATCTGGCGTTATCCGACACGCGGCTGGCGCGGGGCGACGATGAGCAAGGGGGGAGCGCTCGCTTCCTGTACGCGAAATCCTTTCTCGATTCCCGCACCGATTTCCAGGTGGCGGGCTATCGTTACTCCTCGTCCGGTTATTACGATTTCCAGGAGTCGGTTCAGGAACGTCGCCGCTGGGATAATGGCCGATATAAAACCTATTACTGGGATGACGCCGATCAGGATAACCCTGACTGGGTCGCGTCAAAGCCTGAAATCCATTACGACAGCCGCTACGCAACCAAAAAAGCGCGGCTGGATATCTCAATGAGCCAGCAGATAGGTGAGATCAGCCAGCTTTATCTCACCTTCAGCAAGCAAAGCTACTGGCAGGATGCCGGTTCTGATACCACGGTTCAGTCTGGCTTTACCTCACGGCTGGGCAATGTGACCTGGAGTCTGTACTACCAGAATACGCGCAACCACTACATTGCACATGACAGCAGCATTAACCTGCGCCTGTCCCTGCCGCTCAGCTTTGGCAGCCACCCGGCGACGGCGACGACAGACCTTCACGCCGATCGTGCCGGAAACGTGTCCTCCTCCGCGGGGCTGAGTGGCTCCCTGCTTGAGGATAACCGCCTTAGCTATGCCATGCAGGTGCAGCAAAACGATGCCGAGGGGACGGCGGGCGATCTGAGCATGGGCTACAAGGGGGGCGCCGGAAATCTGTGGCTGGGCTATTCCAGAGCGGAAGATGTGCAGCAAAGCAGCATGAACCTCAGCGGCGGCATTCTTGCTCACGCTGGCGGCGTGACGCTGTCCCAGCCACCGGGCAGTACCTTTACCCTGATTGAGGCTCAGGATGCGCAAGGGGTGAGGGTAGAGAATCAGGCCGGAGTGCGGATCGACGCTGCGGGCTATGCCGTTGCCCCGCATGCGATTCCTTATCGCAACAATACCTGGTCGTTAAACACCCAGGACTTCCCGGAGGGGCTGGACGTGCCTGTTGCCACCCAGAATAACGTCCCTACCCGCGGCGCGATTACGCGCGTGACGTTTGAAACATATCGGGGCGACAGCGTGCTGATTCACAGCAAACGACCCGACAACAGCGTGCCGCCGGTTGGCGCGCAGGCCTACAGCCGGGGCGAGCGTAACAACGGCATTGTCGGGCCTGACGGGGATATTTTTGTTTCAGGCGTGCTGCCGGGCGAAGCGATCGCCATTCGCTGGGGGGAGGGGGATGACGAACAGTGTCGCATCCAGCTTCCGGATGAGGAATGGCGTGAACAGGATACCGCGGGCTATCGCGAGGTCAGCGCAATTTGTCGATAAAGGAGAGGACAATGCAATTTCAGGGACGACATATGCTGTACGCCGCGGTGATTTTTTGCTTCGGCCTGTTTTCTTCCACCGTTATGGCGCTGACCTGTAAAGCCCAGGGCTCGGTGAGCCAGTACGTTGCCATTAACAGCATCATCAAAGCGTCGATCGGTGACTTCGGCACCAACACCAAAATATGGGTATCGTCACCGATCACGGCGACGTTTACCTGCTCTGACACGGACGCCTATCCAAACGGCGAGAGCGCCTATTTATGGCTCGATCCGAAAGATGCGGTGAAAAACGTGCACAACTCTCTGGAGATTGGCATCACCTTCAGGAACGTCGATTACAAGCTGAAGAAGGGCGATAAAATAGAGATTGGTCCCGGTACCGTGTGCCGTCCTAACGGCAACAAAGGCTGTCTCTCCCCGGCGGCCCCGCAGACGTTCACGCTCACCTATCAGGTTTACATCAAAACCACCGGCCTTCCGGCGGCCACCAATGGCAAAGTGATGGGGGACGTCAGCCTGTCGCTCTTCCAGGTAGATGGCGTCGGCGGTCTGCGAGGCGGCACGGTGACTCAGGACGGTAACTTTAACCTGACCATTACCGGGCTGGATAAAATCACCTTTCTGGCCTGCACGCCAAAAGTGCTGCTGGTACCCGATACCCTCGACTTTGGCGTCATCAACGGCAGCTGGGCGACGCCCGGTAAGATTGAAAAAACAAAACCCTTTACGCTACAGGTCGATTTGACGCGTGAAGCCAGCGGTAAAACCTGCACGGGGGAGACGTTGCTGATGACGTTAAGCTCGACGAATACGGTCAAAGACGGAGCAATCATCATGCCCGCGGCAGACAGCGGCTTTGGCTTTATCATTTCCGCCAGCAGCCTGATGGAGCCGCGCATTACGCTGAACACGCCGCAGGAGATAGGAACGATCGGCGGAGACCGGCTCACGCAAGATTATTACGCAGGGTTTATATGGACGACCACGACGCCGAAGCTTGGGGATTACAGTGCGACAGCCACCTTTACCGTGACGTTCAAGTAACAAAAGTGGGGATTGCGTGCGGGCTATTTTGCGTAATACTTATCCCGCGCGATAACGGCCGCGTGACGCCCACGGTAAACAGCTATGTTCGAACAACTGACTGGTATTCTGACGCACACCCCCATCTGGGTCTGGGTGCTGTTTGTGTTTCTGGTTTCTCGTGGGCTCCGGGCCCGCCGGCCCGCCACGGTCACGCTGGAAAAACTGGCGATAATTCCGGCCATTTTTCTGCTATGGGATATTTACGATCTGGTGATGTACCGCTCTCTCAGCGTCGCGACGCTGTCGATGTGGCTTGCGGGCATTCTGGCTGGCGCTGCGCTGGGTTACGCATTGATTCGCCCGACGGCGGTGACTCGTGCCGCCGCGCCGCGCACCCTTTGCCGCCAGGCTGACTACACCGCGCTGCCGTTTATGATGCTGGCGTTCGCGGTGAAATACGTGCTGGGGGTAATGAGCGCCATCGCGCCGCAGACGCTGCAGCAGCCCGCCATCAGCGCCCTTGCGATTGTCTCCGGCGGGCTGTTTGCCGGGGTGTTTATCGGCAAGTTTACGCGGTATGTTGAGGTGTTTAGCCGTACCGCGCCGCGCCCGGCGGAGTGACGTTATTCTGTCGCGTGTGCCAGGGTGCGATCTGAAGCATCGCCGCTGAGGGCTCGCGTGACTTCATGGATCCGCCAGATTTTCCCTTCACGCAGCGCGGCAAACAGGTAAACCTCTATCTCTGCCTGACGACCATCAGGATAGGTGACCGTCACGATATGCCGGTCAGCCAGAAGTTCGTCATGACAGGTTATCTCCGCCACGCTAAAGGCGATCGCGCGGATCTGCGAGCGAACGTGGTTCAGGTGCTGAATAAAACCCCGGTAGTCAAGAGCGTGACCGTCCGTAAACTGCTGGTAATCGGGCGTAAATACCTCTGCCGGGTCGATATCGCCGCTGAATAAGCGGGTTAACAGGCACGCCATTTTTTCGCGCTGCGCGGCGTTATCAGGCTGGGCTACCAGGAACGTGATAATGCTCATATGGGCTCCTTATGTGGTTGAGTCCCCATTATCCTTGACAGCCGAAGACGTAGTTTCTGTAATAGGTCGATAAATAACGATTTTCGGTCAAAATGAGATGGTCAGTTTTGAAACGCTCCGTCATCCCGGCGGGTATCGAACACCGTGGCACAGTCATCGCACCGGCCAGCTGTGGCGTATTGCAACGGGTCTGCTGGTCATTGAGACGCAGCAGGCGCGCTCGGTCGTACCGGCAAAACACATCGGCTGGATCCCGCCAGGTCAGCAGCATGCCGCCTTTTCAGAAAGCGCAATAGAAGGCTGCGCCATCTATCTTGACCCCGCCTGCTGTGCAGGGCTTCCCGATGCGCCCGCGCTGTTCGAGCCCGACGATCTCACTCATGCACTGTTTTCCCGTTTATGTGGTGCAGAGAACGAGTACGATCCGCGAAAGCTGACTTTGCTGCTGGATGAGCTTGCCCTGACGCCCCAGGTTCACTTTTCTCTGCCCGTGCCGACGGATCCGCGTCTGAAGAACGTGGTCAGCCATTTGCTGCAGTTTGTCGATGATAACCAGACGGTCGAGAGTCATGCTATTCATGCTGGGATGAGCGTGCGTACGTTCAATCGTCGGTTTAGTGCCCAGACCGGAATGAACTTTGTTAACTGGCGGCAGCTGGCGCGCGTCATGCAGGCAATGGAGTGGCTGGCGGCGGGGAAGCCGGTAGGGTGGATTGCGCTGTCCTGCGGCTACAGCAGCGTCAGCGCATTTATTGAGGTTTTCAGAGCATGGACCGGTAAAACACCGGGGCAGTGGGCGATGTTGCGGTCTGATGCCCTCCCCACGTCCCGCTGAGCTTTACAATGTAGGCCGGGTAAGGCGAAGCCGCCACCCGGCGATTGACTACCGCTCCCTCAGCGCCTCTTTCGCCCGGTTAAACGGCTTGATCAGATAATCCAGCACCGTTTTCTCGCCGGTCTTAATGTCCACCGTGGCAATCATCCCCGGCACAATCGAGAAATGCCTGCCTGCCTTATTGACCAGGTAATCCTGGCTGGTGCGGATAAATACCCGGTAGTAAAACACCTCCGGCTTGGCCTCATCCTGAATAGTGTCCGGCGAAATCGTCTCCACGACCCCGTGCAGCCCGCCGTAAATGGCGTAATCGTAGGCGGTGATCTTCACCAGCGCCTCCTGATTCGGGTGGATAAAGGCGATATCACGCGGCGACAGGCGGGTTTCAATCAGCAGATGATCGTCAACCGGCACAATCTCCATCAGCTCGCCGTTGGGCGGGATCACGCCGCCGATGGTGGTGACCTTGATGTTTTTGACGATCCCGCGCACCGGGGATTTTACCGTCAGACGGGTGACGGAATCCTGACGGCCCTTGAGGATCGCCGAAACCATATCCACTTCCGCGTTGGCCTTGGAGAGCGCCTCGCGGGCCTGGACGTAATACTGCGAACGCACGTCGGTGAGCTTCAGTTCCAGATCGCTTTTCTGCCGCTGCAGGCGCAGCACCTCCACGTGGCTGGCGGCCCCGGTCTTCACCAGCCGCTGAGTAATGGCCAGCTCTTTATTCGCCAGATCTAACGCGGCGCGAAGCTCCCGCTGGGTATCCTCCAGCTGCGCGCGGCGCGAGTTGTACAGCCGCGTTTCGTCGGCAATCAGATCCGGCCATTTCGCCAGCGAAGGAGGGAACTTCAGCGGCAGATCGTTCACCTCGGCATACAGGCGGGCGCTGGAGGCCAGAGAGGCGCGGTAGCGCGCCGCGCTTTCGCCGACGTTTGATTCGGAACGGGTAGGGTCAAGCCGCGCCAGCACCTGTCCGGCCTGCACCTGATCGCCCTCGTGGACGTTCAGCTCGGTGAGGATCCCCCCGTCCAGCGACTGTAAAACCTGCTCGCGCGAGCTGGGGATCACTTTCCCCGATCCGGTTGACACCTCATCCAGCACGCCAAACCACGCCCAGACGCCCAGCACCACAAACATCAGTAGCGAGAAGATCACGATCCGACGCGCGCCGGTGTAGCCGCTTTCGGAGTCGAGGGCATTATCCAGATCGTCCATTGCCGCCACGTCACGCTGACTGATTTTCATTTTTCCACTCCCGTCCGGTTGCTGCCTGCTGCTGTTGCTGCTGCATACGGCTGTTGCTCAGCGCCTGGGCTTTTGGCGCGTCCATCACCAGCATCCCATCTTTCAACACGACCACGCGCTCCACCAGCTCCAGCACCGGTACGCGATGGGTGGCGACGATCAGGGTGCGGTGCCCGAGCCAGTCGCCCAGCCGCTGGATAAATTCCCGCTCGGTGTGCTCGTCCAGCGAGGCGGTGGGTTCATCCATCAGCACGATATTCGGATCGCGCAGCAGCATCCGCGCCAGCAGAATCGACTGACGCTGCCCGCCGGAGAGCCCCACGCCGTTTTCCATGATCGGGTAGTCCAGCCCCTTGGGCAGCTTCTGCACGAAACTTGCCGCGCCGGTCAGTTCCAGCGCCTCAAAGATCTCTTCGTCGGTGGCGCGCGGCATGCCGAGGGTGATGTTCTCGCGCAGGGTGCCGTAAAACAGCCGCGCGTTCTGGGTCATAAAGCCGACGTTGCGCCGCACGTCCGCCACGTCGAGATGCGGCAGGCTGAAGCCGTCGAGCCGCAGCTCGCCCGCCGCCAGATCCATCCCGCCCGCCATCGCCTGCAGCAGGGTCGATTTGCCCGCGCCGTTGCGCCCGAGGATCGCCACTTTCTCACCCGGCCCGATCTCCAGGCGGTTAATGCGCAGCGCCATGCGCGGATCGTCCGGCTGATAGCGGAACTGCGCCTGCTCAAAGAGGTAGTGACCGCGCAGCACGTCCTGGCGGATCGGCGTCTCCTCGCGCTGGTTTTCGGTTGGGAGCTGCATGATGCTGTCCAGCCCCTCTTTTGCCGCTTTGACCTGCTGCCAGCGGGCCAGCACGCCGCACAGCGTCGCCATCGGGGCGATCATGCGGGAGGCCAGCATCGAGGCGGCGACCACCGAGCCGGTGGTCAGGGTGCCGTCGATCACCATCGGCGCGCCGACCACAATCACGGCGGCGTAAACCAGGCTCTGGATGGTCATCCCCCAGCTGATCAGGTTCTGCGTCAGCTCGCGGGTGCGCAGGCCGGATTCGGCGGTGATCTGGATATAGCTGTTCCACTGCTGCAAAAAGCGGTTTTCCGCCTGCATCAGCTTGATGTCCTCCAGCCCCTGAACGCTCTCCACCAGCACCGCATTGCGCAGGGTTGATTCATGGGCCGACTGCTTTGCCAGCTCCGCCAGCTTTTTCTGCAGCAGCAGGCCGGGCAGAACCATAATCACCGCCGCGACCGGGGCGATCCACGCCAGCTGTGGGGCGATGATCGCCAGCACCACCACGAACAGTAAAAAGAAGGGCAGGTCGACAATCGTCGAGATAGTGGACGAGGTGACCATCTCGCGGATCTGCTCCAGCTCGCGCAGCTGTGAGATAAAGCTGCCGGTGGAGCGGGGAATCGCGCTGTTGCGCAGCCGCAGCGCGTGGCCGAAGACGCGATCCGAGACGCGCATATCCGAGCGCTTGCCGAGCAGATCCATAATGTGGCCGCGCGCCACGCGCAGTACGAAGCCAAACAGGGTGGCGATCAGCACCCCAATGGTCAGGACGTACAGCGTCGGGTAGGACTGGGCGGGGATCACCCGGTCATAGACCTGCATGGAAAAGACGATCCCGGAAAGCGACAGCACGTTGATAAACAGCGCGGCCAGCATCACCCAACTGTAGGGGCGGAGATCGCGCATCACCAGCCGGTAGAGCCAGTCCGGACGGTATTTTGAGATATAGGCATCCACGCGGCTGTCCTTCAGCGCGGCGAGTGGCCGCAGGGCAATGACGTGGCGGATGGCGGGCAGCATGGCCGTCATCGACAGCCGGTTAGTGTAGGTCTGGTCGTCGAAGAAGCTGACTTCCAGCGTGTCGTCGCCGTCGAAGTGCTCGATCGCACCGACCCGGCCGTCATTCAGCGCCACCACCACCGGCAGACGCCAGCTGTTGATTGATTGCTGGTCAGCGGTGAGCAGTTGAAACGACAGCCCCGCCTCACGCGCCAGTTGGGTGAGGGCGGGCACCATCGGTTTGCCTTTCAGCCACGGTGCGCCTGCGATCAGCGCGCCGGGCGAGCAGGCGACGCGGTAGCGCGTGGCGATAAAGCCAAAGGCCTGCGCCCACTGCGCCAGCGCCTCATCCGTCATGTTTTCACCTTGCGGGATATCACGCTGCTTCATGGCTGGATCTCCACGGTCTGGATGGTGCGGTTATCAAGGTCGAACGCATGACGCAATTGCCCGGTGTTATACAGGCAGTTGAGCTGCAGCTGGTGCAACTGACCGAGGGTCTGCTGCTGGGTGAAGCGCGCCTGATAAACCTCCTGTTCGGCGTTGAGCACGTCGAGCAGCGGGCGCGAGCCGAGGTCAAGATACTGCTGCTGGTACAGTTCGCGGGTGCGGGCGCTGAGCGCCTCCTGGCGGCCCTGAATTTGCAGCGTGCTTTGCAGGCTCATCACCTGACTGCGGGCTTCCAGCAGTTTCTGGCGGACATCCAGGCGTGTGCGCTGAATGGTGGACTGTGCCGCTTCCACCGCGTGTCCGGCGGCGTTACGCCGGGCGGTGAGGCCGCCGCCCTGATAGAGCGGCATCTGTACTTTCACCCATGCGGAATACTGGGTGCGATCCCGCGTGTCGCTGCCCGCGTAGCGATCGTTCATGTAGTGGCGCACCTCCGGCTCCAGCGAGACGGTTGGCGTCATCTGCGCGTCGGCGTAGTCGAGGTTAGCCTGGGCGACGTTAGCCTGCGCCCAGGCGGCGAGCACCGCAGGGACCAGGCGGTCATCCGGCTCGGCGACATCGCAGCTGCGGGCCAGCTTTTGCGGAAAGTCGTTGCTGATCGCGTTCAGGCTGTTCCAGCCGAGAAAGCTCATCAGCGTCGCGCGGGCGCTCTCCAGGCTGGCCTGGTACTGCATCAGCTGGGCGCGCGCGCCTTCGATACGGGCATCGGTCTGCACCACGTCAGAGAGCGACGTGGCGCCCTCGTCGTTACGCTGGCGAGTTAGCGTGCCGATGGAGGAGAGGGCCTCAAGCTGCTCTTTGGCGGTGTCGACCATCTGCTGCCAGGTCTGCACCTGTACCATGGCGACGGCGGTATCGTGGGCGATGGTGTCGATACTCACCAGCACGTTGGCCTGCTGCTGCGCAACGCCAGCGCTCTCGGCGCGCACCTGGCTGGCCACTTTGCCGAAGTCATAGAGCATTTGAGAGAGAGAAAGCACCAGCGATGGCGTAAAGCCGTTCTGGTCGCCGTCGTGGGAATACCCGTTGTCCACGCCGGCATTAATCTGCGGATAGTATTTTGACTTCTCGACGTCCACCTCTTCGCTCTGCTGGTAGAGTTTGCCCACGGCTTCGCTGATGGCCGGGTGCCACGTGACGGCACGGTTAACGGCTTCGCCAAGCTGTAATGAACCGGGTGCGGCGTTGCCAGCCACCGGGGCCACGCGGCCGTTGAGTGAGGGGAGTTCCTGCGTTTCGCGAAGCTGTCCGGTATTGATGGTTGCCGCCGGATTTGCGCAGAAAGCGGGCACAGATATCAGGCAGCACGAGAGCCACCAGTAAGGCATCTTCATTCCCATGTCATGTCCCTAATAAAAATGTACAGCTTTATTATTAATGCCCGGGCGCTGTGCGCCCGGGTCATCTCTTGCAGGTGCTATCAGGTAATGATGTGTTGCTGGTTAACGAGCTCGTCGTACGTGGTCTGAACGTTATCAAGCGTAACGAGTGCAGTATTAGTGTAGGTGGACCCTGCACCATCACGGTCGATGGAGATCACGGTATTGCCATTACTATTAGTAACATGGAGATAATTTCCGAGCGTTGAGGCGCTACCGTTCCAGCCCACCAGCAGATCGCCGATGTCGATTTTGTCCCCCTGCGCCAGCGAGAAGTTGGTCCAGTGATCGCCGGTGCTGTTCCCCGCCGTGGCGTTGCCTGCGGTGCTGTTCAGCACCTGGTAAATCAGCGTATCGCCGTAGGCCGTACCGGTAATGACGTCGTTATGTTCAGAGCTGATGAACTGCGGCGCCATATTGATGGTCAGCGTGGCGCTGTCCGTTTTCCCGTTGGCATCGGTCAGGGTGTAGTTGAAGATCTCCTTTGAGGTGATGGATGAGAGTGACACCCCGGTATTGAGGGTGTAGGTATAGTGGCCGTCCGCGCCAATCGCCAGCGTGCCGTAATGGCCGACCACGTTCACCATGGTGCTGCCGGTATACGGATCCAGCGTGGTGGTCACGCCGTTGTACCCGGTAATGCTTACGCGGGTGTCCACCGAGTGCAGCTGATCCATCGCCCCGGCGGAGTCCGTGCCGTCGAAGATGTTGCCGTTAACGAAGTGCCCACTGGTCGCGTCGAACTGGCTGAGCGAGTAGGTGGTTCCGTTCACGCTTGGGGTAATGGTGATGGTGCCCACGCTCAGCCCCGGTACGCTGCCGGTATAACTCAGCGTATAGGTCCCGGCGCTCAGGTCCAGCCCGCTCAGCGGGACGTCGATACTGCCGCTGAGCAGCGAACCGCCGCTAAAGGAGCCGTTACGGATCACCCCACTGGCGTCGCTGATCGCCCAGTTCACCGTCAGTCCGCCCAGCGCCAGCAGCGAGGAGACGCTAAAGTGCAGCGACGCGTTATGCAGCGCGGTGTTTGGATCCACCACAAAGGTGCCGCTTCCGCTGCCCTGGGTGGACGAGAGCAGTGCCGTCGTCCATTGGGCGCTGCCCACGGTGGTATCGGAGTATGTCGACGTGTGGTGTACCGAGGTCACGTCCATCGCGGCACTGACGTCGTTAACCGCATCCATCGCCCGCGCGGTTGGGGTGATGTTAAGCGTCGCGGTATCTTTCGACCCGTCTGGCGCAGTGATGGTGTAGACAAACGTATCCGGGGTGCTGATATGGTCCGCACCCATGCCACTCTTCAGGGTATAGGTGTACTGGCCGGACGAATCGATTGTCAGCGTGCCGTATTCCCCCTGAATGGTGGTGGTGCCGCTGCTGTTGACCGCCACACCGTTCACTTCCGAGACTACCGTTCCTGCCGGAACCGGGTCATTGGTCAGCACGTCGCCCGTGGTCGTTTCGCTGATACTCGCCACGCTGTAGACATGATCCTGCAGGACGCTCAGCGTGTAGGCCGTCAGGGCGGTTATCCCGGACGCGGTATTCAGCAGGAACAGGTACTCCCCGGCAGGCAGGTTCAGCGTTAGCTGCGGTGACGTTCCTCCCAGCAGCGGCGCGCGCAGCCAGCCCGACTCGACGCGGACCTGCTCGAAGGTCTGGGTCGCGTTGTTGAACTTATAGACGTACAGATCGAACACCGACGCCAGCGCCACGCCGCCCACGGAGGCCTGGATGGTCATGGTGCGGGTCGTGCCTTCCTCCACGTTGTAGATGATCGGGTTGGTCATATCGTCCAGCAGGTTAAGCCCCAGCGTGCTGCCGAGATTAATGCCCACCAGGGTAAAGCCGCCCTGAGAGGAGGTGCCGTTATTAATCTCACTTACGGTGGTGTCAAAGGTCAGCGAGGCCGTGTCGTCCACCGCCACAATGCCGTTGAGTACCGTACCGGCACCCAGAGACAGCACCAGGTTCGCCGACGCGCTGACGCCGTTATGGGTGATGGTGTAGGTGAAGCTCTCCGTCCGGCCAATGACCGCGGCGCTGGTGTCGGTCAGGTTGTAGGTGTAGCTGCCGTCGCGGTTGATGGTCAGCGTACCGTATTTGCCCTGGATCACCGTGCCGTCGGCGTTCACGCTGGTGGTCACGCCCTGCGCGTTAGTAACCGTGGAAATGGTGGTTCCGGCCGGGGCATTGTCGCTGCCGGCGGTCGGGTCCGTATCGAGGATCACGTTGCCGTTGAGGCTGGTATCGCCCGTGACCGTACCCGGACCGGTCTCTTTCACCGCCACGTCGAGGCTGGTGTAGGAGCCGGTCGCCAGCAGGTTGGTGTTATAGCTGAGTACGCGGTAGTTGCCGTCGGCCAGCCCGGTCAGGTTCAGCGAGACGCCGGTAGCGCCGAGGGTCAGGAGATCGGCAAACTGCGGCTGGCCGGTATCCACCACAGTAGTCCAGACACCGTTGACGTAGTGCTGCACCACCAGCTCAAGGGTATTGAGCAGAGAGAGCACCGCCCCTGTGGCGTTGGCGTTTACCACGATGTCCGCGCTGCCGCCGTTGCCCACCGTGAAGTTCACCTGCGCGGTGTCATTACCGATCAGCGTCAGGACGTTGCCCACGGCGCCGACCAGCAGGAAGCCGTAGTCGCTGTACTGGCTGTTGGTCACGGTGGCGGTGGTACTGAGATCCAGCTCTTCGACGTTATTGCTGGCGGAGAGCGGCACCACCGGCGCGAGGGCTGAACCCGGTTGCGAGGTGTTGCCCGCGACGTCGGTAGCGGTGATCTGCAGCGTCTGGCCTTCGATCTGCTTGTTCGTGAAGGTGTAGCTGTAGGTGCCGTTGCTGCCCGCAATGGCGGTCACCGTTGAGCCGTCCGCAAGGCGGATTGTGACGGTACTGCCCGCCTCCGCGCTCCCGGTCAGGACGCTACCGTCGGCGTTGAAGGTCCCGGTCGGTGCCGTTGGCGCGGTCGTATCGACGATAATCGTCGTCACGGCTGACGCCACGCTGGTGTTGCCCGCCGCATCGGTGGCCGTGGCGGTGAAGTTATGCGTGCCCTGCGTCAGCGTGGTGGTGGTTTGTGGCAGGGTCCAGTTGCCGCTGCCATCGGCGGTGACCGTGCCTACCAGCGTGATGCCGTCGTAGATCCGAACCGTGGCATTCGCTTCGGCGGTCCCGCTCAGCGTTGGGCGGGTGTCGTTAGTCGGGTTCGTACCGGTCACGGGGCCGGTGACGCTGCCGACATCATCAATGACTGAACTGATGACAGGCGCGGCTGGCGGGAGGGTATCGACGTTAATCACATATCCGGCGGTGGGCGCGCTGGCGTTGCCCACCGCATCGGTGGCGGTAAAGGTCAACGTGTGCGCGCCGTTGCTCAGCGCCGGAGATGGCGTAAAGCTCCACGCGCCGCCGGTCGCCGTCACGCTGCCGATCTGGACCCCGTTATCAAAGATTTTCACCGTGGACCCCGCTTCTGCCGTGCCGCTGAGCGTCGGCTGCGCGTCGTTGGTGAACCCACCGTTGGCAACCGGCGTCGCCGCGTTGCCCACGTCATCCAGAATACTGGTCAGCACCGGCAGCGCAGGCGGCGTGGTGTCGACGGTGAGGCTGAAGCTGGCCGACGACACGCTGGTGTTGCCTGCCGCATCCGTGGCCTGCGCGGTGAAGTTGTGCGGGCCACTCGCCAGCGTGGTGGTGAGCAAGATACTCCAGCTCCCGCTGCCGTCCGCGGTGCCCGTTCCGACCAGGGTGGTTCCCTCATAGATCTTCACGGTGGCAAACGGTTCGCTGGTTCCAACAAGCCGCGGTACGGTGTCGTCGGTCGTCTGCCCGGACGTGAGCGGTCCGGTGAGGCTGCCTACGTCGTCTATCGCCTGGCTGATAACCGGCGCGTTCGGTGCCGTGGTATCGACAATCAGGGTAAAGTTTGGCGACGCCGGGCTGACGTTGCCCGCTGCATCGGTGACCGTGGCGGTCCAGGTGTGGCTGCCGCTGGACAGCGGCGTTGACGGCGTAAAGCTCCAGTTGCCGCTGCCGTCCGCCAGCACGGTGCCGACCGGCTGTCCGTTTTCATATACGGTGACCGTGGCGTTGGCGCTGGCGGTGCCGTTCAGTGTCGGCGTGGTGTCGTCGGTGCTCTGCCCGGAGGAGAGCGGGGTTTGAATACTGCCCACGTTGTCACCCGCGGTCGAGATGACCGGAGCCGACGGCACGCCCGTATCCACCGTCAGGTTAAACGGTGCCGTTGTGGTGCCGGTGTTGCCTGCCGCATCGGTAGCGTTGAAGGTGATCGTATGGGACCCGTCGCCCAGATCGGTGCCCGGGGTGAAGGTCCAGTTGCCCTGGGCATTCACCACCGCCGTACCTATTTCGCTCCCGTCGACAATCACGTGCACTGTGGCACCGACGTCGCCCGTGCCGTTGAAGGTCGGACGCGCGTCGTTAGTGCTGTTGCCCGACGTGAGCGTCCCGGTGACCGGACCGACATCGTCAACCACGCTGGTGACTACCGGTACGCCAGGGGCTGCGGTATCCACGGTAAAGGCGAAGACCGATGAGTTAGCCGAGGCATTGCCTGCCGCATCCGTTGCATAGACGCGAAGGGCGTAGCTGCCGTCGCCCAGCGGCGTGGTCGGGGTAAAGGACCAGTTCCCGCTTCCGTCAACGGTTGCAGTACCAATCTGCGTCCCGTTGTTCATGATGTGAACAGTGCTGCCTGCCTGTCCGGTGCCGCTAATTGTAGGGGTGTTGTCGTTGGTCACCTGCCCGCTGGTGAGGTTGCCCTGGACGCCGCCTGGGACGTTGTCATTTACCGTATCCAGCGTTGGAACCGTCGGTGCCGTCAGGTCAATCACCACGCTCCAGGGCGCGGAGACCGCGCTGAGGTTGCCCTGCGGGTCGGTCGCCTGGACGGTGAAGCTGTGCGAGCCTTCGCCGAGGGCGGTATCAGGGGTAAACGTCCATGCGCCGGTACTGTCAGCTGTCACTACGGCAATCTGCGTGCCGCCGTCGAAAAGGGTCACCACGCTGTTTGCGTCCGCTGTCCCCGAAAGGGTTGGCGTGGCGTCGTTGGTGAGACCACCGCTGACCACCGTGGTGGCGGCATTGCCCACATTATCCGTGACGTTGGTGATGACCGGCGTGGCGGAAACGGAATCCACCACGACGGTGAAGCCCGCCGAAGGACCGCTCTGGTTTCCCGCCGGATCGGTCTCGCGGATGGTCAGGACGTGATTGCCCTCTGCCAGGACAGGCGTGGTGTAGCTCCAGGTGCCGGTGATGCCGACCTCTGCGGTCCCCAGTAACACGCCGTTGTTGTAGATGGAGATAGTATCACCCACCGCACCGGTGCCGGTGAGGGTCGGCTGGTTGTCATTGGTGGTCTGGCCGCTGGTCAGCGGGCCGGTGCCCGGACCAACATCGTCAATCACGGCGCCGATGGTCGGCGTGCCCGGCGCGGTAAGGTCAACGGTGACGCTGGCCGCCGGAGAGCGACCGCTGGTCTGACCGTTGAGGGTCGCGGTCACCTCAAAGGTGTGCAGCCCTTCGCCAAGCGCGGCTGGCGTATAGCTCCAGTTGCCGCTGCCGTCGGCGGTGACCGTCGTCAATGGCGTCGCGCTACCGTCCAGATAGATAGCGATCTGGCTCCCCGCCTGAGCCGTACCGGTGAGGGTCGGGGTGGTGTCGTTGGTGGTTTTGCCTTTCACGTCGCCAATGATTGGGTCGACGTCATCGTTGATCGCCGTGATGACGGGTACATCAGGAAGATTCGGAAGCGTACCGGTGACGTTATAAGTTGCATCAACGCTGATACGTCCGGAAGCATCGGTCGCGGTCACGGTCAGTGTCGCGCCATCCTGCGGGGCCGGGCTGACCGCAATGGAGAAACTGCCGCCGGTCGCCACCCCGGTACCAATGACGTTACCGCCACTATCCTTAACGGTGATGAGTGCGCCTGCTTCGGCGGTACCGGTCAGCGGTGTACCTTCTGGAGCAAGGCTAAGATTGCCCGGGGCGGTTGGGTCCTGGGTATCCACCGTCACGCTCAGTGACGCTGAACCGTTTGACGGATTGCCAGCCTGATCGACTGACGAGACAGTAAAGGTATGCGAACCATCCTGGAGTGTTGTGCCTGCGGTCCAGCTCCAGCTACCGTCCGACTGGATCGTGACCGGCACCCCTGACGGGATACCGTCGACGGAGACAATCACGGTGGTGCCGGGTTCGCTTGTCCCGGTAAGGGTCGGCGTGCCGTCGCGGGTGTAGAGCACGTTGTTGGTGAGCTGGCTGTCTGAGACGGCACTGATCTGCGGGATCCCTGGCGCAACGGTATCGAGCGTGACGGTAAAGACCGAACTCGGCGCGCTGACGTTGCCCGCTGTGTCCACGCCCGCCACGGTAATGTTCAGCGGGCCGTCCGTTTGCACTGGAAGCGTCAGGCTCCATTCTCCGTTCACCACCGCGACACGGCCCAGCTCGACGCCGTTGTTGTAGACGATCACCGTCTCACCGTTAACGCCGGTTCCGCCCACTATCGGCGTGGTATCCGTGATGTAGCCCCCGTTCGGTTCACCGCCCACGGCGCTGATCGCTGGCGTAGCCGGTGCCACGGTATCCACGGTGATCGCGATCGCCGGGGAAGCGTCAGAGACGTTGCCCGCTTCATCGGTGGCGGTGGCGGTATAGACGTGGCTGCCCTCCGCAATATTACTGTCAGGGCGCCAGCTCCAGTTGCCGTTGCTGTCTACCGTGACGGTACCAACGATAGTTGGCGTGCCGCCGTTGACCGTGTCAGTGATGTTGATAACGTCGTTCGGCGTACCGGTGCCGCTCAGCACCGGGCGCGGATCGTTGGTGGTGCCGCCATTGGGGACGGGGCCGGTGATCTGGGTGACGCTGTCGGTGACGATCGGTGCCGCAGGCGTAGCTGGCGGGTCGGTGTCAATGGTGATGGTGACCGGCTGCGACGGGGCGCTTTCGTTGCCCGTGCCGTCCACGTTGGTGACGGTCAGGGTGATGTCATAGGTGCCGCCAGCCAGGGGAGATGGAGGCGTCCAGTTCCAGTTGCCGGTATTGTCCACGACAGCGTCGCCGATTTTGACGCCGTTGTTGTAGATCGTCACGGTATCACCCGGATTGCCGGTACCGCTCAGGGTCGGCGTGGTGTCGCGGGTGATTTCGCCCGGGTTCAGCGGCGTTGCTGTGCCGTCAGGATTGACGGTAATGGCCGGGATATCCGGCGTGGCAGGCGCAACGGTATCCACCGTCAGTTCAAATGGCGTTGAGATGGTGGTATTGCCCGCGGCGTCCGTGGCGTGCACCGTCAGGGAATGCGGACCGTCGGTAAGCGGGGTCACGGGCGTGAAGCTCCAGCCGCCGCTGCCGTTGAGGATGGCGGTGCCAAGCAGAGTCGTGCCGTCATAGACGGTGATCACCGTGTCTGCAGGGGCGGTGCCCTGCAGCAGGGGGCGAGTGTCATCCGTGGTATCGCCGCTGTTGAGCGAACCCTGTACGCCGCCAACATCGTCGGTCACGGTGGCGATGGTGGCCGCCGCTGGCGCAGTGATATCGACGTTCAGGGTGAAGTCGTCTGACGGCTGGCTGGTGTTACCCGCCGCGTCGGTGGCGATGACGCTAAAGGTATGAGGACCTTCGCCAAGCGGCGTGGTAAGGGTATAGGTCCAGGTGCCGCTGCCGTCGATCAGAATCGTAGTGAGATCGCCGCCATCCAGGCGAATAGTGACGGTTGAACCCGGTTCAGCCGTGCCGTTGAGCGTTGGCGTGGTGTCGTTGGTGCTGTCGTTAGGGTTGAGCGCGCCGAGGCGCTCCGGCACATCATCGAGCACCTGGGTAATGACCGGCGCCGCAGGCGCGACGCTGTCAACCGTCAGGGTCCAGGTGTTGGAGATGGGGCTGGGGTTGCCTGCCGCATCGGTTGCGACGGCGGTCAGGGCGTGGGGGCCTTCACCGATTGAGGAGGAAGGGGTAAAGCTCCATACGCCGAGGCCATTGGCAACGGTTGTACCAATTTCAACACCGTCCACGCGCAGGCTGATCGTCGCGTTTGCTTCAGCGGTACCGCTGAGCGTCGGGGTGGCGTCGTTGGTGGTCCCGTTCAAGTCGATCGCGCCGGTCTGCCCTGGGATATCGTTTGCAACCTGTAAAATCACCGGGGCGGTTGGCGCCGTCCCGTCAACGTTAATTGTCCACGCATTTGATATCCCGCTCGGGTTACCGGCGGGATCCGTCGCCTTCGCGGTCAGCACCCAGGTGCCGTCGGTCAGCGGTGTGGGCGGCGTAAAGCTCCACTGGCCGGAGGAGGGA
Organism: Enterobacter sp. JBIWA003; assembly: GCF_019968825.1. Taxonomy (NCBI): domain Bacteria; kingdom Pseudomonadati; phylum Pseudomonadota; class Gammaproteobacteria; order Enterobacterales; family Enterobacteriaceae; genus Enterobacter; species Enterobacter sp. JBIWA003. The sequence goes on along the minus strand of NZ_CP074170.1, from coordinate 3,859,647 downwards.
ACAACCACCGTACCGAGGGCATCACTGCCGTTATAAATCGTGATGGTCGAGCCTGCCTCGCCCGTGCCGTTCAGGGTCGGTGCCCGGTCGTTGGTCAGCCCATTCTGGGCCACGGGGCCGGTGGTGGCCTGCACGTCATCAATCACCGACAGGATGACCGGGGTCTGCGGCGGGGTAATATCCGGTGCCGCCGCGGAGGTGGTTGGACTGGTGTTGCCCGCCGTGTCGGTGGCGTCAGCGGTCAGGATTTCGCCGTTGATCCTCGGCGGGCTCAGCGTCAGGCTGAAGTTCCCCTGGCTATCAACAACCACTGTGCCAAGAGTGAAATCGCCTTCACGGATGGTCACCGTGCTGCCTGCTTCTCCGATACCGCTGATGGTACCGCCATCATTCGACACCACGAGGTTTCCTGGGGCAGACGGCGGCGTGGTGTCCACGGTAAAGGTGATGGGTTCAGAGGCCGTACTCTGGTTTCCGGCGGCATCGGTTTCAGTGACGGTGATCGAATGCGTACCGTCCGGAAGCGGGCCCCCTGGGGTAACGCTCCAGGTACCGTTAGGTAGCACCGTCGTTGTGCCAATCGCCACGCCGTTATCGTAAATAGTGATGGTTCCACCGGGTTCGCCCGTTCCCGCCAGAATCGGCTGCGAGGCATCGGTAGGCACGCCCGACGTGATTGTTCCTCGGATAATGCCCGTATCGTCGAGCAGCACAATCGCGGTGGGTGCTGTCGGAGGGGTGAGATCGACGGTGAGGGTGAATACCGGTGAGGCTGGTCCGGTGTTGCCGGCGGCGTCGGTTGCCCGTACGGTAATCTGGTGGGTGCTTTCATTCAGGTCGACGGACGGGGTGAATGTCCATGTGCCATTGCTGGCGACGACCGCGGTGCCAATGGCTATTCCGCCGTCATAAATCGTCACGGTGGAGCCCGCTTCGGCGGTGCCGGAGAGTTGCGGCCGCTGATCGTTGGTGCTGCCGCCGTTGGTCACCGTCCCCGTCTGAGGGGCGATATCGTCGATTACGCTGCCAATCGTTGGTGCATCGGGTGCGGTGAGATCCGGTGCGGTGACGCTTGAACCCTGGCTGGTATTCCCGGCGCTATCCGTTGCGGTGGCAGTTACCTGCTCGCCGTTGGTCAACGGTGTCCCGAGGGAGACGCTAAAGTTGCCGTCGCTGCCCGTTTTTCCTGTACCAATGACGTTGCCGTTCGCGTCTTTCAGCGTGATGGTGCTGCCGGGTTCGGCGGAACCGGTGACGGTTTTACCGTCTGACGAGAAACGAAGGCTGGATGGCGCATTCGGCGGTGTCGTATCCGGATCGGCGGGGTCGACCGGGGTGTTGGGGTTGGTGCTGTTGTTATTACCGTCATCGCCACCACCACCTCCTCCGCCAGTACTTGCCGCGGCCGCGATACCGCCCGCAGCCGCAATACCGCCCAGAGCCCACGGCCAGATGGCGGCGCCACCGGCATCACTTCCTGACGCTGCAAGCAGCACATCCGTGGACGCGATAGATTCGTACGTGGCGGCACCAGCCGGATCTTCAATCCACCATAACGCGCCGTTGCTGTCCTGCAGAACCAGTTGGCTCACGCCCTGCGCATCCGCGACGTAGAAATTTTTAAGGGTGATCACTTCGCCGGAGTGCAGTGTCACCAGCAGGTCGTTACCGCTTCGCGCGAAGTGGGAGACGCTCGCTCGCTCGACGTGAAGCTCAACGACAGAGGAATGGTTCAGCGTAACCTGTGTACCTTCCAGGGTCGTTTCTACGCCAGTAAGTTTTGAAATAACAGAGATTTGGCTCATTTTGTTATTACTCCAGCAGAAGTGTCATGAACGGCGAGCAAGACGAGCCATCTCTGCTGAAGGTAAAGGGCGCCCCCGGCGCAGTTGCTGTTATAAAGCAGCTCACACCGTAGAATTCAGCGCGCACGATGCCCGCCATGCGTCAGAGTGGCAACATCAGAGCGAATCTAATGACTTATGAAAAAACGTTTTAATGGGTGTTTTGTATTTTATAAAACCCTGTAATTAATAGAGGAATTGGTTTCTGGAATATAAAAATGATATAGACAGAAAATGCGTGTTGTGCAAATTAAGCTTTCGTAAATAAAGGTGGAAACAATGAAGGGGGCATTAATTTATTGATGTGTTTTATAATTCATATTTGTTATCTTTTTGTTTTTGAATGATTTTTATTTAATGTGATGACTCTGTTATTTAACGTTTACGACCCAGTATGATAATTGGTAGGGAGCATTTTAAATAACATGTTAAGCGTTATTGTTTAAGCGGGCTTAACGTGTGTTTAAGTTAGGGTAACGTTTTTGATGTAAGATATATTATGTCATTGAGGTAATGAAATATATTCTTGTACAGGGTTAAAACTCTGCTATCACGCATAAGCAATAATAACGGGCAAGCAAAGAGAAAATAAGCTGATTTATTTCCTTTCCGACTGAGGCACGGGCAGGACTTCAGGACAGCAAAAAATTCACCGAAGAATGAATAAAAATCGTCAGCCGGACGTTTACTGACGTCACTCCCCACTTACCCTGGAGTTTTGTATGAACACGACCTCGTTTCGTTTGATCCCGGTGCTGATTTTTTCCCTGCTGTCTCCACTGGCGCTGGCCATGGGCAATAATAGTACCGAGAGCAAAACGCCTGATTGTCCTTCCGGACAGGTGTATGACAGCGCCACGCAGAAATGCGTGCCGGACAAGAGCAGCAGCCTCAGCGACCAGGACAAAACCAACTACGCGTACCATCTCGCGAAGAAAGGGGAGTACCAGGCGGCGCTGAATCTGCTTGATTCGCTGAAAAATGGCAATACGGCTGAAGCGTGGAACTATCGCGGGTTCGCCACGCGCAAATTGGGCCGCACGGACGAAGGGATTGGTTACTACCAGCGCGCGCTGGCTATCGCGCCGGATTATGCCAAAGCCCGGGAGTATCTCGGTGAAGCGTGGATGGTGAAAGGACGTCCCGACCTCGCGAAAGAACAGCTGAAGGTGATTGCCGGTATCTGTGGCCAGTCCTGCGAGGAGTACCGTGACCTGCAGGCCGCCATCAATGGACATCCGGAATCCTGATTATCTCGTGGAGGGAAAACCCATCGCAACCCCTGAGGTTCGTCAACAGCTCGCCGCACTCCTGCCGCGTCTCTGGCGCTATGGGCTGGTGCTGTCGCGAAACAGGGATATCGCCGAAGAGCTGGTTCAGTCCACCTGCGTGCGTGCGCTTGAAAGAAGCAGCCAGTATACGCCTGGCACGCGCATCGACAGGTGGCTGTTCGCGATCCTGCACTCCATCTGGATCTCTGAGCTTCGGGCACGACACGTTCGCCAGGGGCAGGGATTTGTTCCCAGCGACGAGCTGCTGGCACCGGACACCCACGAACAGAATGAGACGCGTCTGCATTACCTTCAGGTAATGCAGCGCGTTAACGCGCTGCCTGAAGCCCAGCGCAACGCGGTATTTTTGGTTTATGTCGAAGGCTTTACCTACCAGGAGGCGGCGGAGACCCTGGCGGTGCCGATCGGTACCGTGATGAGCCGGCTGGCGACGGCGCGGGCTCGGCTTGCCAGATCCGCTGACGCACTCCCTCCGGTAAAGGAGAACCGCTCTTGAACGCGCACCGTTTTACACCGCCCTATAACGACGACGCCATCGTGGCCTGGATAGATGGCGAGATGTGTCGCGCCGACGCGCAGCAGTTTGAAGAACAGTTAAAGCGTGACGAACGCCTCGCCGGGCGAACCGATGAACTGATGAAAAGCAGCCAGGATTACGCCGGGGCGTTTGCTTCCCTGCTGGATGACGCGCCTCTTGAGACGATGCAGGCGCGTCTTGCGGCACTTCCCGACCCGCAGTCCGCCACGCCGACTGGCGTCAGCCGACGGGCGCTGATCGCCGCCTCGGTCAGTTTCTTGCTGGTCGGCTCCGGGCTGGGCTACCTGCTGCGGCCTGCTGCTGGCCCAGAGGATGAGAACGCCCATATCCGCGACCTCGAAGCGCAATATATGTCCCTGTACAGCGTCGAGACGCTGCTGGATATGGACAGCGCAACGCCGGTTCTGCAGCGCGGGCTGGAACGGGCCGGGCAGGACATCGGCATGACGCTAAACCTGTCGCAGCTTACCCTGCAGGGGGCAGAGCTTAAAATGGTGCGCATGCTACGCTATGAAACGACGTCTATCGCGCAGATTGCCTGGATCAACGCCGACTACGGCCCGATGGCCCTCTGTATTTCGCCTGTTGATGAGAAGGCGACGGCCTCGCTCCAACAGGAGCAGCGGCACAGCATGAACCTGGCGTGGTGGCTGGAGGCGGGCTACCAGTTTGTCCTGATTGGCCGCAACCCGCCGTCCTATCTGCGGGAACACGCGGAGCAGCTACAGCGCCTGATCTCAGGGTGACGGCACCTTGTTCGTCTGAATCGCAATGGCGATGGCAATACGATCGTCCACGACCAGGGCAAACTTATCCATCCCATAGGACGCGCGCGAGATCGCCGTGGTGGCGTCCAGCGTGGGGGCCTGCGCATGCGGGTCTTTCACCACGGCCTCCAGGATCACCGGCCGGGCAATGTTTCGTACGGTCAGCGTGCCGAACACCCTGAATCGTCCGCCGCCCTGGGCGACCACGCGAGAGCTGATGAACTCGATGGTCGGGTAGTGCTCCGCATCAAAAAACATGTCGCTTTTTAATTGCCAGGTGAGCAGCTTGTTTGAGGCCACCAGGGTGTCCACAGGAATGGTGACGTGGATGTGGTCGTCAACGTCGTTATCCGGATTGAGCGTCACGGCACCCGTTACGCCGCTGAACGTTGCCCAGGATAGGATGCCGCCGAAGGCATGCCACGAGAGCCGAATGGCGGTGTTATCGGTATCGATAAGGTAGCTTTTCGGGGCAGCATGCAGGGAAGGGCACAACAGCAGAACGGTCAGAAAGGCCAAAAGGCGGTACATAGTGGTTTCTCCGATAAGTGCGCACTGCGTAAACGCCTGAGGTGCTAATTATATTCGAAGAAATAAAAAAGGCCGCAAGCGCGACCTTTTCGTGAGTATAACGACTTACTCAGTGACTTTCTTTTCCAGCTCGCTGGCACCCTCTTTGGTTTTGTTCCAGCCTTTCTCAGCGCCTTCTTTGGTGGCATCCCACCCTTTCTCGGTGCCTTCTTTGGTTTTATGCCAGGCTTTCTGGGAATCTTCGCTGACCTTGCTGCCCAGGCTCTCGCTCTTGCCTTCCGCAGCATGCTTCTGTTTCAGCTTCAGCTCTTCACCTTTGTTCTGCTCTTCGTGCAGTTTTTGCTTCGCCTCGTTGGCGTTTGCGTTCGCCGCCGCGACGGTATCGTCAGTTGCATGTGTGGTCGCAGCAAATACTGGGGAAGCCAGCAGAACGGCAGATAATGCGATAATTGTTTTTTTCATAATATCCTCATTTAACGTTATCGGTTATGAGCGTGATTCAGCATGGCACAGGCGAAACGGGATGGCTTTAGGAAAAAACTGTAATGAGATCAACATGCCCTGATGAGAGGTATTTCGCCTGAGGATTATCCAAAGGATAAAACGCCTATTTCCGCGAGGGCGGCGAGCGTCAGAAGAATGAATATGATGACGGTTATGGGTCTGTACATGGTGGCGTTCCTTCCGGGTTAAGCGGCTATTCCGTAGCGCGGGGTGGTGTGGGTAATTTTGCACAGGAGGGAGGAAGAGGGTGTTGATATTTGTCAATGTCATGGGGTTAACAATACAACTACTGGCCCGTAGGTCGGTTTTTTTTTGCAAAGATCACGGTATACTTGCTCTGATTAGAAGGAGAGGAATGTCATGGCGATAACAGAAGAAGCGTTGCTTAGGTCGGGTTTCACAAAAGAAGAGCTGCAAAAGCTTAAACGTTATGTGGATACTCAGCATTCGACGCTGGATATTTTGCTTCCTGCGCTTTCAAATCGGTTTAAAGGGACAATCATTCTTTCCGTCGTACTTACGGTTCTGTTCATCCTGGCGGTATGCTTTGCTTCCCGAGAAAATATCATCTCATCAGGCATTGCTGTAGTGTTTATCTTTGGTATCTTCTGTTGGATGACTCCCCTCAAATTAACGTATAAAGCCTGGCGTTTTAAGCAGGATTATTATCAATAGACAGCAAGTCAAAAACAATTTTTGCGTTTATGCCATATCCGATGATTTTCATGGTGAGTTTTGGCCGACTCATAGAGTCCATTTTTCTGTAAAAATCTGAGCGCATAAAATAAAAAAGACGCCAGGAACCCGGTTTGCGAAGTAAGCCGAATACGCTGTACGCATTTGCAGCAAGGCTTACCGTTTTATACGCAGCCAGACCAGTCTCACCGCGAAATCCCATAAACTCTGCAACCGACATTGCTGTGTCAGCAACAAATCCCTGCGAATCAGGTTTGTTCAGTAATTGATTATTCACTTCTCTGGATACGGTATTAGCCGCATCAATCACCAGTGTGGCACCTAACAACACACCGACAGGCGTCATCGAGCTCGCAAGGAGTAATCCACCTGCGGCTTGTAACCCAGCAAAAACAACCTGTACAGCGGAAATGACATAGCCAACAATTTTATTGTTTTCCTTAATGAACTCAACCCTTGCATAAAGCTGCGCTGCTTTCGTTCTGAGCAGGCGATCTTGTTCAAGAAGATTTTCGTTCTCTGCCCTGAGATTTTTTATATAGGAAATCCCTTCTTCGTCGGATGTCGCTCTGCGGGCAAGAGAAAATTGCTCAGTGATAAAAGACTTAATGTCTTCCATAAACTGAATTCTGGTGAGCCCATCTTTGAGATGGTCAGCAGCTACCCTATTTGCGGTATTAATGAGTTTACGTGCTTCCAGATTAATCATGGTCGCTGACCATGCGTTTGTCTGTTGTCCTGTAAGCAGTGAAATGTCCATATATATCCTCATGAACGCGTTATGCCAGCACCGGCCAAAAGCATATAACAATGTTTACTCGTTTGCATATGTTCTTGCAGAGCAAGGGCTACGCAGAGGGCCGTGTCATAATCTCATAAGGACTGCTTTGTTACCTTTACTGGTACGACTATGTTAGTCAGATATCCGAGTAATCGACGATGGTAAGAAATTTCTCCGAGTTTACAGGGCAATATAACGCATCGGGAGAACCCTCTCAGGACATTATTGTTCCTGCAAAAAATATCTGGCCTGCCTATAAACAGCGCGATACTCTGTAATGCTTTGTCTTTTTTGTGAATAGGAAAAAGTATGCTTAGTACGTTACCCGATTTACACAGAAGTTTTGCAGAGCAACTCAAGCTTAAATTTCAGGCTGATTCGCGGATTCACTCCCTTCTCGCTGGCGGCTCGCTTGTTCATGGCGGGTTCGATAAATACTCCGATCTCGATTTTGTCGTTGTGGTAGACCCTCTCTATTATGACGAAATCATGGCTCAGCGTATTGTGTTCGCCGGAACATTGGGTCACCTGCTCCATGCTTTCACCGGGGAACATGTGGGAGAGCCTCGTCTGCTTATCTGCCTGTATGGCCCCGAACTTCTTCATGTCGATCTGAAATTTGTCACCCTCGAAATGCTCACTCAACGCGTTGAGGAGCCAGCGGTGTTATTTACCCGTGATAACCTGGCTCTGGAGCGCCAGCTGGCAAAATTTAGCGCTCACTGGCCCAACATGACGCCGGAGTGGTTTGAGTCCCGAGCCTGGATCTGGCTTCATTACGCGGTCGTGAAGCTGGAAAGGGGAGAACTCTTTGAAGCGATAGGCATGCTGGCATTCTTCCGGGAGCAAGTGCTGGGGCCGATGCTATACCGTCGAGCAAATCTACCGCAACGTGGGGTTCGCCGCATCGAATTCCTCAGCATTGATCCTGATGCCCTGCTGACTTCGACGCTGGCAACGCACGAACGTGATTCCGTTAGCATGGCCATCAGAAAGGCTGTTGATGCTTATATCACTCTGCGGGCTGATGCGCTGCCGGAAAATATCGCAGACGATGCGGCACGTTGGGCGGTTATTGCCATGCTCGAAGCCAGAACCTGACCTTAAAAGGTTTGGTCTGTTCCGCACCCATGTTCAGACGACGTTTGCTAAAAAATGGTCGTCTGAATTTCGGTTGTGAGGTTCTTCCTGAGTGCTTAGATTCATTTTCAATCTATCGAGAGGATATGAATATGAACTTTGCAGAACGCCACTATCAGCATGAGCCTCTTCTTATCGCCAACGTCTGGGATGCCGCCAGTGCTGTCGCAGCGCAAAAAGCAGGCTACCAGGTTCTGGGAACGTCCAGTGCAGCTATAGCGTCCACACTGGGATATGACGACGGGCAGGGAGTGCCGTTTGATGAGTTATTTTATATGGTCACCCGGATCCGGGCTGCCAGCAGTCTGCCATTGAGCGTTGACATGGAAGCAGGGTATGGTGATTCAGCCGAAGAGATAGCAGACAATCTGCGGCGCCTTGCTCAGACAGGCGTCGCAGGCGTTAACTTCGAAGACAGCCGAGTCATAAACGGGGTTCGTCAGCTTGACGATGCCTCTGATTTTTCCCGTAACCTGAGAACAGTATGCGATACGCTGAGAAGCGAAAATTACAGCCTGTTTCTGAACATCCGGACTGACACGTACCTGCTCGGACATGAAGACGCGTTGCAGGAGACGATATTACGGGGTCAACGCTATAAAGCTGCAGGTGCTGACGGCTTTTTTGTTCCCTGCCTGACGTCAGAGAAAGACATCAGCCTCATTGCAGAGGCAACGGGGTTACCTTTGAATGTCATGTGTATGCCCGATCTTCCGTCATTCGACAGGCTGAAACGGGCAGGGGTAAGCCGCATTTCAATGGGCAATTTTGTTCATTCAGCGATGCAGTCAACGCTGACTGATGTCATGCATGCGATCCGATCTCGTCAGACGTTTGAAGGACTTTTTGGCGATGAAAATAACCGATAAAAATCTGTGTGATATCTGGTATCAGGCATTACTTGAACGTGCTTCAGACTACACTGGCGTGTTTTTTGTTGGCGTCAAAACCACTGGCGTATTCTGCATTTCGGTATGCCGGGCGCGAAAGCCCAAGCGCGAAAATGTCGAATTTTATAAAGATGCCAAATCTGCCCTGGCGGACGGCTTTCGTCCCTGTAAGGTCTGCAGACCTGCGGAAAATGCGCACAGCGCGCCATTATTCGTTGAGCAGGCGCTTGCGCTTGTCAGGCGCGATATCAAATCCCGTGTAGCAGACGCGGAGCTTCGTCAGCATGGCATCAGCCCGGAGCGGGTAAGGCGCTGGTTCCTGCAACATCACGGCATCACTTTTCAGGCTTTCCAGCGAATGCAGCGGGTGAACGTTGCCTTGCAGGAGCTGAAAAGCGGACGAGCGGCGACTGACGTTGCGCTGGACAATGGCTATGAATCGCTTAGCGGCTTTGGTTATACCTACAAGCGGCTTACTGGCGCAGCGCCGACTCAGGCAACCCAGATGATAGTCATTCACCGGTTTACCACGACGCTTGGACCGATGTTTGTCTGCGCGACAGAGCGGGGAGTCTGTCTGCTGGAGTTTACCGATCGCCGGATGTTGGAAACAGAATTCCGCGATATCCAGCGTTTATTTAACGCCAGAATCGTCACCGGCGAAAACAGCCATACCCGGCAGACAGTAAAAGAGATCGGCGAGTATTTTGCCGGAACGCGCCGACAGTTTGATCTGGCTTTAGATGCTCCGGGCAGTGATTTTCAACAATCCGTCTGGCATGCTTTGCGTGCTGTTCCCTATGGACAGACCTCACACTATCAGGCCATTTCACTACGGCTTAATAAGCCCAATGCAGTGCGCGCCGTCGCTGCCGCTAACGGTGCCAACCGGATTGCGATTGTGATCCCCTGTCACAGGATAATTGGAAAAGATGGGACGATGACAGGTTATGGAGGGGGGATTTCACGCAAAGAATGGCTTATTGAGCATGAGAAAAACAATGTTTAATGGCGTGAAGTTGCTGTGTCGCCGGGAAAATTTACGGACTTCGCGGGACATGTTGAGGGTACAAAAAAGCCCGCAGGGCTTGCGCCGTGCGGGCTTTCAGGACTTCATCAGACGCAGAGCCTGCATACTTTTCAGGAGCATTTATCCAGCTCAGCAGAAAGCCTTTTCATTCTGTTAAATAATGACTTCAGCTTACGTTTTCCGACGCCGGTGCGGCAGATATCGTTATGTACTTTTTCAGACCAGACTCCCGTTTAACCCCTTTGGGATCGGAAACAAAAGGAAGCCGCAAGCGAGGTGAATCGGACACTGTCAGTGTCCAGATATAATCCCCAATAAACTTGAAGTCCACGCTATCGTCAGTGACCTGGAGATCCGCAAAAGTTCCTGTCGAGTACTCATTGCCCAAACGAACAATTTCTTTAAGCCCGTCATGAACGTCAATAAGGGCAATCGTCAGGGATTCTTCAAAAATAATGTCATCCGTTAGAAACAGGATGTAACGTTGCTCATTAACCTGGACCGCTGCTTCAAGCACTTGCCCCGGCACAATAATGCCGGTGCTTTTACCATTGAGCACAACGTCAGATTGAGCCTGGGATACATCGGTAGTGTCACTAACCTTAACCAATGTTATTGAATTAACCTGTTGCATAATCAATTCCACAAACGTCCCATTTCCCATGCAGCAAGCGCGCCGCCGACGAAGCCACCGATGAGCACGCAAACAGGTGCGCCTGGCCCACACATTAATCCCGCCATTGCACCACCTGCGGCAGCACCGGCAATACCTGCACCATTAATCGCTATCTGTCTGCCTGATTCAGAAACCTTATCATCAGCGGCATAAATTTCGTAAACAGAAATCGCAATCGAAAGAACAATTAACCCCCTTCCAACGCGCGAGAGCTGCATCATTTTCATGTTTACTTGTGGGTTAGACTTGCCTGCGGATTCAACGATACCTGCATATATCTGATTTTTTTGTACTTCCGAAAGGTTGTTAAAATTTGCCTGTGGGCCGAATAAAGCTTTCGCTTTTTTTGCTACCAACTCATTAAGCGTCTTACCCTCGCTTTTTATTCGTTCGGCCATTGCCCGTCCGAGTGGAGTGCTGCGAGAGCGCACCATCTCCATGATCAAATTTCTCGTTTCCTGAGCCTCTCGTGCCGCTTTGTCCCAGGAGATCACACCAGCATTGGCCTTTGCGCGTAAGTCTACGGACATTTCTTTGATTCTTTTTGAGTACTCAAGGCGTAAGCGGGGATCAACTGACAACCTCGCGGCCGCAGCGGAAACATCGCCTTGCAAGGCATTCATCGCGCTTTCAAATTTATCGCGTCCATCAGTATCTAATGCGCTCAGCAACGTCGTATCCATATTCTCATTGTTCCTGCTATTGGCTCTGAGATACGTTGAACAAATTTCTAGCACATTATCGGCAAAAGGTCTTTTTAATATTTATTAGGCACGCTTTAAGCTTTATATTTTTTATATGAACGCATCCCGTTTGCAAGGCATCCATTGTTCTGACTCTGACGGGTAGGTTACAGTTTTATATCCGGCTTTTTTGCAGCCATAAAGCTGCGAGCCCCTATGTAATCCGCTGACTCACGCCTTATTTCCTTAGCGAGCTTTAAGCTCAGAAAAATATTCAGGTTTAGCGAGTCCCGGTCTTACCTGTCTTTGTCATCACTCTGTCCACCATAGCAACCTTTCAGCATTCACCCTTTTTTAAGAGTTAATGTTTGTCGGTATCAGCGATTAATACGGCCTGACACTGACATGATTTTTATCGTATTGACGATCATGGGCTGCTATCGCCCATACCGTCCGCGCCAGTTTGTTTGCCATCGCTACGATAGCCACACTGGTCGGACGCCGTTTTTTCAGTTCTGTTATCCATGGGCCGGGCTCTTTCGCTACTAATGAAGCAGCCCTTGCTCCGTGGATAAACAGAGTTCGCAAATAAGTGTCACCGCGTTTGCTTATCCCCAACAGGCGAACTTTCCCTCCTGAACCCGTTTGTTTCGGTACAAGGCCGACATAAGCGGCGAACTCTCGCCCTGATTTAAACGCGGATGCTTCTCCCATGGTGGCAACCGCCGCTGTAGCGATTAACGGTCCCACACCGGGAATTTCCATCAGTCGCTTACAGGTTTCATTCTGTCGCGCCACACTGTTAAGCTGTTTTTCAAGGCCATCTATCAGCGTATCCAGCTCATTCAGCCTGTGGTACTGGTCTTCCAGTACGGTGATAAGATACGGTGGCAGTTTCTCCTTCAGGCGCTCCAGGGCTGCCGGTAATTCCCTGTCCATCGCTGCCCGGCCTTTGTGGATGGTTTCGCCAAACTCCAGCAATGTCCCGTGCAGCGCGTTAATCTGTGCAGTTCTGAACTTCACCAGTTGTCTGCGTGAACGGTGTATAACCAGTACCGATTGCTGTTCTTCCGTTTTTACGGCTATCGCCTTCCCTGGCTGCTGTACCGCCATCCAGATAGCGCGGGCATCCATGACATCGTTCTTGTTGCCCATGACGAACGCCTTGACGAACCTTCCCTGCATCAGCCGGACTTTATGCCCCAGCTTTTCCAGTTCCCGCGCCCAATGCTGAGAACCTCCACAGGCCTCCATACCAATCAGGCAGGGTTCCCGGTTACTGAAGAAAGCCAGAAAGTCTTTACTGCGTACCTGTTTATCCACCACTTCACCTGTGTGCTCATTGATGAAGTGAACCTGAATCAGATGTTTTGCGATATCAACGCCAACCGGTGTATATTTCATGCTGTGGAGTCTCCAGTCTGAGGGAGCTTTATGCATCCCGTATTGGGCACTATGATGCCGAAAATCTGCGAGACTCCACACCTGCCGACTTCACGCTTTCAACCATCATGTTGCTCCGAACTTAATGAGTAGGATGCGTTCATTACATTTCCTTTTTCTTTCAATGTCATATGAGGTGCGTTAGGGGGCTTCGTTATGAACGATTTGTCTTATAAAAAGAATAGAGATTGTTGTTAATGGGGATTACTTTGATGGTTCAACGCTCTTTGGTAGTGGGCCGATTTTATGTTCTTCTCGAAAAGCAGGCTAAAGATGGCTTAATGAAGTGTGGCAAAAGCATGTTTTACTGCACGTTCCGCGCACTTTAATCCACTTAAGGGATTACCCGTTCACCGGCTATTGAGCCGGTTATCCACATGCCTGCACCGGGAGCCACCGCTACCGCGCAGATGCGTTAACACGATCAGGCATAACTGGAAACTTACGGGACCACACTGAGACTACGGAAATCCTTTGAGGCCTGTCAGGCAAACAAATCTGCCTGGCTGCAACGCAGGGAAGAACTGACGCAGGCCGAAAAGGCATACCGCGAATAGCTTGCCGGCAGCGGCCACAGCGGCCGGAGCCTGCAAACGCTGCGCGAGATTATCGACGTGAAAAAGTGGGAAATTAATCAGGCTGCCGGTCGCTATATCCGTTCGCATGAGGAGGTGCAGCGCATCAGCATCCGCGACCGATTAAATGATTTTATGCAGGCGCACGGCGCGGAGTTGGCCGCCGCCCAAGTCCCTGAGCTGATGAATTATTCTGGGTAACATTCCGCCGTTCAGCGCGCCGCCATGCAGCACTCACGCGACTGTCTGCGTAAGGCGCTACAGGTCTGGCTGGCCGCCGGTGAAAAAATTAATTATTCGGCGCAGGATAATGACATTTTGAACGGCCATTGGATTCAGGCCTGACGCGGCTTCGCGCGATGATGGTCGTGAATAATTTACGCCTGCACAGAACCTGAATTACACCCGCCGCCGTGCAGAACTGGCCGTGCAGTAGTCCTTTCAAAATTCCCGCAAATCCCGATGTTTTCCCGTAAAAAGCCATGCATAAGGTGCATGGTTTTGCATGCGTTTTACCGATACTGGAACCCCCGCCAGCGCCAGTACTGGCGCGCCCTGAGGCCGGTCATGCACCTGCATTAAAAGCGCCCCCTTAAGCGGGCAGGCGTGGCGGGGAGAGCATTGCGCGCTATGATTGCAGATGTGGTAATTTATTTTCTTGTCTATTATAAGTATGTGGACTGAATTGAAAAAGATCCAAAGTTTCAACAATCATGTGATAGATTCATGAGCTGCTGTTGTTATATATGGTAGAGTTATTGCGCTACTTAATAAATTTATGAAAGGACTGTAATAAAAATGAAGAATAGCGTTTTTTATGATTATATAGATAATGAACTTCAGGCTATAATTAATAGTGAGGTTTATTCTGGCTTTTTTGATAATTTAAAGCAAGAACAGCAAAAAAATCATTCTCCTTTCTTATATGGTTCTTAAATAGTTATGCGAGCATATCGAATGTTGAACAATATATAACTGATGGTCATGATGATTCTTCGTGTGACATTATATTAGATAAAGTTGATTCGCAAGGTGAAAAGTCATTTTATATAGTTCAGTCAAAATGGAATGCAGTTTCTAACTGTGATTCTGATTTTGATAGTAAAGAATTGAAATCATTCCTTAGCGACATACATGCTATTCTAAAAGGAGAAAAACAAAAGGGCACTAACGAAAGATTTAATGCTCAATATGATGCGTTGAGAGAGCATATTAGGAAAAATGGTCGAGTTAAAATAATTTATTTATGTTTAAAAAATAATTGTAAGGATGCAGATGATAACATCAAGGCCCTGAAGAATTCCATAGGTGGGAATATTGAGGTTGAAGGCTTTGATATTCATCGCTTGAAAATTGATTATATTAGTCGTGAATATAAAAAGAGCTTCCCTCCCAACCCTTTGGAAAATGTATATAACCCAGAGCTAGATAATATATCTGTGTCTATACTGAGAAGTGAAGGGAGTAATAGCATTGAGGTTCATTCGCCGTTTAACGCTTATGTGTTTCTTGTTCGCCCTAGACTGATTTACGATCTAGTAAATAAATATGGCGTGTCATTATTTGAGAGGAACGTCAGAAATCCATTAATGTCCTCAACGATTAACGAAGAAATAAAGAATACTTTATTAAAAAACCCATCTTACTTTTGGTATTATAATAACGGTGTGACAGGCATTACAAGGAGAATGCCGAAGATAAATAGTCAAGCCGAAGAATTTGATATCCTTGGGTTACAGATAATTAACGGTGCTCAAACTGCATACTCGATATATCGTGCTTATAAAGAATGCAGTCAGGAAGAGCGCATGATTCTTGATGAAGAGGCTAAAA
Organism: Enterobacter sp. JBIWA003; assembly: GCF_019968825.1. Lineage (NCBI taxonomy): Bacteria > Pseudomonadati > Pseudomonadota > Gammaproteobacteria > Enterobacterales > Enterobacteriaceae > Enterobacter > Enterobacter sp. JBIWA003. The sequence continues at coordinate 3,844,424 of NZ_CP074170.1, read as the reverse complement.
TTACATTTAGACTTTTAAAGTCAGGTGGCAGTGATTTCGACTTAAAAGTGACAAAGTATACAAACTCTCAAAATCCGGTGTCAGAGAGAGATTTTTGGTCAAATGACCCTATACAGAAAAAATTACAGGATTATTTCTTTAATACCCAGGTGTGGTATGAAAAGCGCGACGGTGAATTTAGAGAAGAGCCTGATGATGTATATGTCATTCCCAACAGGATTTTTGCAAGTGCTTATATGGGCTTTTGGTTGCTCAAACCTGTTGATGTTGTAAAATCGGCTCTCGCATATAGTGATAATGAAAGTGATAGAATTTTCTCGTCGAGAACTGAAAGTGCAGAGGGATTGTATGAAACTATCTTTAACTCTCAAACAGATCCTAAAATCGTTCATGCTTCCTTTATTCTTTTTGACATATTAACGGATGTTAGACCGTTTGCTAAAAGAAGGGATAGCCTTATTTTTACGAATATATTTCATGTGCTAAGTATTATCAGAATAGTAAGTGAAAAATATGTGCGTGAGAAGTATGATTCTAAGGCTAATTTAATATCCTTCATTCTTAAACATAGTGATGACGATAAAAATGAAATATTGAAACGCCTGGTAGCATATTCACTGGATTTACTACTTGAAGCAGTGGAGTCCAAACCTGAAAAGGAAAGAGGCGACTATATCTTCTCAATGATGTCTAAACAGGCTTATATAGATATGTTCCTTGAGGATGTAAGGTCAAAAGATATCACTGTTGAAATGATTGAAAATCAAGATCTCGAGATTTTTCTTAAAGAAGATGAAGATGAAGATGAAGATGAAGATGAAGATGAAGAGGTCAAGGATTAGTTTTATTGTTTGCTAATGTTTGAAATGACTTTGATTAATTTGCAAGGCCTTTTAATAAAGGCCTTTTATTCAAATTTGATGAATTTTATCCCCCCACCATTTCATTAGTTCTCTTCTTTTTTCTAAATAATTAGAACGGTTATAAGCTCTTCTAATCTCATTCTTATGTATATGGGATAAAGCAGCCTCTATTACATCTGCATTAAAAAAAGCCTCATTCATTGCAGTACTTGCGATAGAGCGCAGGCCATGAGCAACAAGTTTCCCACCATAACCTATGCGTTTAAGTGCAGCATTTGCAGTTTGGCTATTCATTGGTTGCTTGGGATCATTTCTGCTTGGGAATACATGTTCTCGATGTGCACTGATTGGTTTCATCACTTCCAGAATCTCTAATGCCTGTGGTGATAGGGGCACGATATGCTCACGCTTAGCCTTCATCCGCTCGGCAGGAATAGTCCAGAGCTTTGCATCAAGATCGATCTCTGCCCACCGAGCCCCGGATGCCTCAGAAGGGCGCACAAGGGTCAGGAGCTGCCACTCAATCAGACAGCGAGTCGAAACAGATAGATTTGACATGACTAGAGAACGCATCAGTTTTGGCAATTCCTCTGGCCGCAGCGTCGGCATGTTTTGCTTTTTGGGCTTCTCAAATGCCATTCCAACACCTGATGCTGGATTGGGATCAATCAGACCAGTGTTAACAGCATAAATCATTATCTCGTTAATGCGTTGCACCAGTCGACGTACAGTTTCAAGCGCCCCACGAGCTTTGATTGGCTCAAGTGCTTCAACCAATGTACGGGCTTTGATTTGCTGTACGGGGGTTTCACCGATGGCAGGGAATACATCTTTTTCCAGTGAGCGCCAAATGTCTTTTGCGTAATCAGGCGTAACACTTTTGCTTTTGAGCTGGAACCAGTTAGCGGCGACTGTCGAAAAAATACTGTCCAGAGCGATTTGCTGCTGTTCCTCTGCAACTTCAGCTTGAATCTGCGGGTCGATTCCGTTGGCTAATAAGGCAAGGTAATCCGCTCTCAACCCTCGGGCATCAGCAAGCGAAAGGGCGGGGAAGGCACCGAGCCCCATCATTGTTCGCTGCTTTGTTGCCGGACGTTGATAACGGAAACGCCAGAGCTTTTTCCCACTGGTTTTCACTATCAGGAACAGCCCATCGCCATCATGCAGCGTTAGATCCTTCTCTAACGCTTTAGCGCGCAGAACTTCAGTGTTGGTCAGGGGGCGTGTTGTCCGTGCCACTATGACCACTCCTTCATGAATTGGTATACGCTTTTAGGTATACATCCTACCGTATACCTAAACGTATACCAATAATCACCGGATTTAGCCGAATGTTCTCGGACAATGACGGACACAAAAAAGCCCGCAGGGCTTGTGCCATGCGGGCTTTCTGTACTTCGCCGGACGTATCCGGATCATTATTTGGTGGAGCTGGCGGGAGTTGAACTCGCGTCTGAAATATATTTAACTCATTGAAAATAAACAATTCTTTCACTGTGATATACCTCAGGTGCATTTTACGTGCATATTGAGGTCTGTCTAACGTCCTGATTCTGTCCAACATTTTGAAATATTTACCCCGCTACAGCGCGGCTGAAATCGCGGTTTTACCGTCATATTCAGCCAGGTATTTACCGTAGTTGCGGAATATCATTTCCGGCCCTTTGTGGCCCATCTGTCCGGCAAGCCAGAAGAGGTTAACGCCCTGGCTAATATGCTTGGTGGCGAATGTGTGCCGCGTCTGGTACGGGTTACGGTAGCGCACGCCAGCTTTTTTCAGGGTCGGCACCCATGCTTTTTTACGGATAGCGTCGGCGTTCGCCCAGGGTTCTCCCGTTTTCGGATCGCTGAATATGAACTCACTTTTCATAAAGGTGTATTGCTTCTGCGCCTGCAGGGCCGCCAGCGCCTCACTGTTCAGCTCCACCTTGCGGGTACCGGCTTTTGTCTTGGTGCCTTTAAGTACCCCTACGACACTGGCCGCCTGAACGTGGGCTGTGTTCGCGATGGTGTCGAGATCAGGCCAGCGCAGCGCGCACAGTTCGGAGCTCCGCAGACCGGTATTGAAAGCAAAGCGGAACAGGTTTTCCCATTCCGGGTACCTGCAGTTCTGGTAAATGGCGAGGGTCTCCGCTGGCGTGAACGGGTCAACCTCGTAATCGTCGGCGCTCGGGCTGCTGTCGATCACGTGGTACCGGCTGGCGCTGACGAGGGTTACCGGGTTAATGGTCAGCAGGCCATCCGTAACAGCTTCATCGATGGCGCTGCGCAGAAACGAAAGGTTATTCCTGGTCGTTTTCAGCTTTGTTTTCCGGCTGGCTATCCAGTTTTTAAGGACCGCTGGCGTCAGTTCTGACACGTGGAGTTTATGCAGAGCTGACAGCGCCGACAGGCATTTTTCATAACCATTTATAGTCGACGGGGACAGGTTGCGGTTCTGGCAGATTTTCAGGTACTCGTCCAGGTAGGACTTTATGTTTTTGGTTTTCTTCACCACCCCGAACAGCTCCAGCTTTTTGGAGTTGGGGAAATATTTCGCATATTCAAAGGTGCCACTGACGATCTGGTTTTGTATCTCCCCGAGCAGCCGCTCGGCGTACTTCACACCGCGCGCGTTTGCTTCCATTTTGGAGAGGGGCTCCCGGCACAGAACCCCTTTGTATGTGAACGTGATAACCAGAGTGTCGCCAGTTTTATGCTGGCGGATGGTTACTCCTCTTGGGAGAGATAATGATCCTTGTTCTTTCTTGCCCACTTTGAAACCTCCGTTAAGTCAATCCAGCGTTCTTTAACGCCATCGACTTTTAATACATGTACTCCCTCCTTCCATAACCCCCTTTGTATCCGTTTGTTAACGGCTTCTACCGTTTCCCCCGCGTCCCTGCAGTACGTAGAAAGGGGTACACAGTCAAGACTCATGGATGACCTCCTGCCCGAAAGCCTGGGCATTTTCCAGTTCATTAGCGGCATAAATCAGGGCGTTGTGATGCGCGCGAAAACCACCATCTAGTTCGCGAGCAGCTCTGTCGCGCAAGATGTCGATCGCAGCCTGATAGTCATTCTGGCAATCGGCCGACTTTTCGGCCGAACTGGCCGGCAGCTCCCCCAGCACCATCAACATGTTTTCAGGGTCGATGGGAATGGTGGTGAGCCCCAGCTCTTTGGCCTTCGCTGCTAAACGGGTCCAGCGTTCAATAATTTCAGTGGTACCTTTTTTCATGGCATACCTCAGAAACCTATCAAAAATTTATACTCAATCAGCGCGCCGAAAACGACGGCCACCAGCAACAGGCCAAACAGCATAGAGAGGAGGAAATACTTCATCGTGATGCCTCCCGAAAAACAGCTCTGTACGCACGGAGCATGTCCCGAGACTTGCCGGATAAAACCGTTTTCATGAAGAACATCCCGCTACGGGTTGCTACGATTCCGGGTGTGTGTAGCAGCGTGACATCTACCACTCTGTTATGTTTACGGAACTCAAACAGAGTGCTTGTGATAACGATGTTCGCCACGGCGCCATAGTCCTGATGTTGAATTTTCATTTTCTGTCCTTCAGTTTGCTGTATCGTTCATGGCTCATTACTTCCCAGTTCTGGCCGCCGTCTCGGGACAGCAGCCGCCAGCGGCGATTAACCCTCAGGCTCAGGTTTCCGGAGCCGTGCATTCGGCAGGGATGAATCCGCCTGGCCCTGAACTGGCGGAGTACATGGACCGCCTGCAGGTGTACCCACTCAGGAATTCGTATCGCTGTCAGGGCCATTGTCCTTCTCTCCTGCTGGTGGGGTGACCGTGTAACCGGCTTGCTCAGCCATCCACAAAAACGTCTCCAGCGATGCTGTAACCTCGCCGTTATGGACCGGCCGCGCGTGGATAACCTTCCCGTTCTCGATTGTCAGCACGATATTTACTGGTTCGTGCGTGATAATTGGTGTCTGATCACTCATGGCTTGTCTCCGCAGTGACTGATTTTTGTTTCTTGGCAAACTCGACCAGCTCAGCAATGAGATCGTCGATTAATGCCTTTCCGCTTTCTGTCAGGAACTCACCGCTGCCATTCACATCCACGGCGTTGCTGTAAATTCCTCTGATGGCTTTTACGCCGTCGACATTCCCGTATTCACTGAGAGCCAGCTTTTCGAATCGTCTCAACAAACCATCAAGCAGTATTTCTGTTAATTCGACTGTGTTTATTCCACCCTTAGGCATATTAATAATGATGCAGGTGCTTCCGGTTTTTCGCTGGTGGCGTAATAACGCAGCCTTTAAAATTCTTCGGCGATACGTAGTGATTAAGTTATCCATTTAATTAATCTCCCTTTGCGCATCTTCATTCGCTAAAACGATAGTTTCTTCCTTCTCTGTCCAGTTATAAATCAAACTGGCTAGGTCATAATCCAGACCTAAAAGGCCATCCAGTTGGTGACGGTCAAATTGTTCATGATGAGCGTGAATTGTTTGCATCAAGGCATTTAACTGCTCAGCTTTAACATTCACGCCTTGTATATCCTGGCGTTCTTGAATTGGCATTGTTTACCTCCCATATGCTTTTTTAAGATAAAGCCTGGCGATTACTTCGTAACCACACGCCGCATAAAGGCACGCTGTTCTATATGCCGTTTTGTCTTTGATGAAAGTCATATGAAGTGCCTCACAGCCAAAGAAGCGACAACTCTTCCGTGAATACGTATGTCTTTTTGCTCACCCGAGTTAAGCGTGAAAGTTGGGTAATGGTGATTGTCAGAAATAATCTTTAGTGACCCGTCCAGCAACGGTTCTATTCGCTTGATAAAGAGGCAGTTACGGCCAAAAACATCGCCAGTAAAAACATAAATGCCGGGTGTAAGAACGCGGCCTCCACAATCAACAAAAGCTACAACCTCACAGGGTTCGATAGTCGGCTGCATTGAATCACCTTCCATCCTGCAGCTCTTAACTCTGTTTCCAAAATCATTAATATTGTCAGAGCCGAACAGCATTTGTGGTGTTTTAATTGTCTCGTTAAAAGAAAGTGAATTTTGCATTTTCATTTCCTCGGGGTGAGTTCGGTCACGCCATTTAAGGCGTTATATTTATTTCTATATTTATTTAATTAATGATCTAGCAGAAAACATATTTTTAATATCAGGATGCTCATCAATGATTTTTTTAGCTTCATCACAGGCATCATCATAGCTTTTGAAAAAATCAACTAATACGAAATAGTTTTTGTATCTTTGGTAAATCGCAAATTCTATCCCATCGATAAGATTGGTGATAAATTCGTAATTAGCATCGCCATGATAGGGTTGCGCCGTTTTTAAATATACCCAATGGCTTCTGCTTTCTTTGATTTTTTTATGAATATCAAAGTGCCTATTACCCGTTACCGCTTGTGGATCTCTTTTCATTTCTCTGGCTCCGTCACTTGCCGATGAAATGAATAATACTAGATGTTTTAGTATCTGCAATACTAAAAGTATAGTTTTGTGGTGGAGATGGGCTTACTTATTGAAATGTAAAGAAATAAAAAAAACCTGTCAGGAGGACAGGTTTTGTACTGTTAGTAGCTTAATCAGAGCCACATCATAGCTTGAACAACGACACCTATGATCCTGCAATTGCCGTTGATTGGAATGAGAGGATATTGAGGATTCAATGGCTTGAGATAGGTTTTCCCGGCGTCAATTACCAGTTTTTTAAAGGTCGCTTCGTTTGCGTCGGTAAGCTTGGCAACTACTAAACTCCCATTGATTGGTTCTTTACCTGTGTCGACTAAAACGTACATACCTTCAGGAATGCTCATACCGACAGGAGAAGTCATTGAGTCACCCTGGACTTTCAACCAGAATCCTTGACCTTCAATGTGTGCATCCGAATCGTACCATTCATCAATGTCTTTTAGTGTGTACGGTTCTATAGCCTCACACCATGCCCCTGCACTTACCCAGCTAATGAGTGGGTATGTCCCACGTGGTTTGGCCGGGCCATGATAAGTAACGTTTGATACCTGGGATAACAGCTCAGCTTCTTTAGCAAGAGCTGGGCTGAAACTCGAAATCGGCTCATGAAGCAGTTTCGCAAACTTAGCTGCAACTGGAAGATTCAGTGGGTTTCTACCGTTCAGGTAATGACCGACAGCTCCCTGAGAAATGTCCAGTTCGTCGGCCATATCAGCTTGGGTGATGCCCAATTCTTTTTTCTTCGAGTCATACAAGGCCTTAAGGCGCGCTGCGTCTTGAAGCTGTTCTGTCGTCAATCTGCTTTTCTTTTCCATAGCCTGATTTAATACCAAAAGTTTGATTATGTCTCCTACCTATAGTACCCTTCATTTTAATACTTTTAGTAGTATTTAATCGTAGAGGACGTATGAACCAGATTACTCTTAAGGAATACGTGAAAGAGCACGGCCAGGTAAGAGCTGGCGCAGCGCTCGGAGTAACGCAAATTGCCATAAGCAAAGCATTAAGAGCCGGTCGGGAAATCTTTGTTGTGATTTCTGAGGAAGGGACTGTTTCAGCTTTTGAAAACAAAGCATTCCCATCTAAGCGGCGAAGCGATGAAACCAGAGCCTGAGTTACTCAGCATCTTACCTTCCGATTTTAGCCAAGCGGATGCCGAGTGGATTAAGCAGCAGTTACTTAGCCTGACACCAACTGCACGACAAAAAGCTATCCAGCGTTATGCAGCTGTGTATCAGGAGACGTTCGAAGCTGAACCCGTTTCCTACCGCAAGGAGAACCGGGCAAGGCATGAAGCAAACACAAGGCTTCGCCTGTTTGTGAGAAATCAGGGCAGAGCTTTACAGGGGTATACCGCCGAACCTCCCCTGGCTGGAACGCAATCGCGCTCCTCATTGTTTCGGGTTTAAAGGTACCCGAACAGAAACAGGCTTAAAGGTGCCTGTTCAGGATGGCAACCAACTGACCCAACTCCTCATATGTACTAGGGAAGTAGTACGTTTTTATGGGGAAGAGGGAAAGGGGGGTAAGGGGGGATTGGGTGTAGGGGCAGGAATAGGGTCTTTTCCAACAGGAGAGATCCATTGGTTAGGTAGATCACTGTCTTAAGGGCGCAATTTAAAAAAACGCCTGTATCAGCAAGGTAGTACAAAGCGCTCAGGCGCTGAGAAACGAAAAGGGTTCTTCCTGGAAGAGTGATTTTTCAGAGGAGCTGAATCAGAAGGGAGGCTGGCAGCCTTTGGGGAGGCCACCAGCCATGTGAGGGGGAATCCATGAAAACCACATCACAAAATTATTATCTCATCAGCACGGGAGCAGCACAATGGAGCTGACGATCACGCCGAATTTTGCACAGGAACGAGCGCTAAACATGTTGCGCCGTGACTGGAAGGCAAACGACACCTTCATGGTGTATTCGCCAACCGGTAGCGGTAAAACGGGTTTGGCCGCCTTCATCGTTGCCGGGTTTGTCAGCCGTGGTATGCGCGTCCTGTTCTGTGCACCGTACACCATCCTGATCGGTCAGACGGCTAATCGGTTTGTGGAGTATGGATTACCGGGGGATGAAATCGGTTATATCTGGGCGGATCACCCGAACTACGATCCGGACCGGAAAATTCAGATTGCCAGCGCCGACACGCTTATTCGTCGTGTTTTTCCTGAAAATATCGATCTGCTGATTATCGACGAAGCACACCTGCGTAAAAAACGCATCCTGAAGGATATCGAACGTCTGCGCGGCAAAGGCGTAAAGGTGATTGGCCTGTCGGGTACTCCGTTTTCCCCGTTCCTGGGCAAATACTATGACCGACTGATTAAGCCGACCACCATCGGCGAGTTAATCCAGCGTGGCGATCTGAGTAAATACGAATTTTACGCGCCAACTAAGCCGGATCTGAAAGGTGTTAAAACCAAAGCATCGCTTGAGTACGGCAGCGATTACAACGAAACGCAGCTGGCAGAAATCATGTGCGGCTCTACGCTGGTGGGCGACATCGTACAGAACTGGCTGGAGAATGGCCGGGATCTGCCTACCATCGCTTTCTGCGTCAACGTTGCCCACGCCAATTACCTGACAATCCAGTTTAACCTGGCGGGTGTTAACGCTGAGGTAATGACCGCCGACACTCCAGTCGATGAGCGCCAGACCATCATTCACCGCTTTGAAACCGGTGCAACGAAAATCATCGTTAGTGTGGGCGTTCTGGTGGCCGGCTTCGATAGTGACGTTCGTTGCATCATCTACGCCAGGCCAACAAAAAGCGAAATTCGCTGGCTGCAGGCGCTCGGGCGTGGCCTGCGCACCGCACCTGGTAAAGAGTCCTGCCTCATCTTCGATCACAGCGGAACCGTGCACCGTTTGGGTTATCCGGATTCAATCGAGTACGACGATCTTCCCGGTAAGTCTGACGGGATGGAGGAAAGCGCGCGCCGCGCAGCTGAGGAACGGGCCGAAAAGCTGCCACACGAATGCTCTCAATGCCATTACATGAAGCCAGCTGGCGTCTATGTATGTCCGAAATGTGGGCATAAGCCGCTGGGCGGTGAGGACGTCGATACCGACACCGGCCGCAAACTCAAAAAGCTGGGTAAAAACCAGCATCAGCCCACTAAGGCAGAGAAACAGGCCTGGTGGAGTCAGATCAAATTCTATCAGCGCCAGCGCGTATCGCAGGGGAAAAAGCCCGTCAGCGATGGCTGGTGTGCAAATACCTTTCGCGAACGGTTTGACGAGTGGCCTAACGGGTTGAGCGATTTCCCGATGGAGATCACGCCGACCGTCTCTAATTTCATCCGGCACAAATTGATTGCGTATGCGAAAGGGCAGGAGAAGGCCAAGCGCCTGCAGGAGGCATCAGGCACGGTTGCCCCATCCTCAGTACAACAAGCACAGAAAGCGATTAGCGATATCAAACAGCAGTTAGGAAAACGAGCATGAAGACGGCAGAAGCGGCAAAAGGTCAATGGGCAATGATTTTTGAGCACTTCGGGTTACCCCCTATTAATGCCAGAAATCATTTTAAAGGCGAATGTCCGGTATGTGGTGCGCGGGGAAAGCTGCGTATTGATGATCGGGATGGCCGGGGAACATGGATCTGTACCTGCGGCAGCGGTGACGGAATGAAGCTTGTCACTCTGACACAAGGGAAGCCATTCAATGAAATTTGCAGGGAAATAGACCAGCTGATTGGTAATAACTTTACCCGCGAAGCGTTCCCGCGCACTTCAGATGCAGTAAGCGCCCGTGATCGGGTTCTGTCCAAATTTTCGAAACTGGTCAACCTGAAAGGAACTACCGGGGCGGATTATCTGCAGGCCAGGGGAATTTATCAGCTCCCACAAGAGGCGGTGAAGTTCAATGATAAACAACGCTACGGCGGTAAGGTTTACCAGTGTCTGTATTCACTCGCAACTGACGACAAAGGCGAGCTTTGCTATCTGCACAGAACCTTACTGGACGGCAATCAGAAAGCCCAACTAAGGGATTCTGCCGGAGCTAAGCGCCAGAAATCTCTTCAGGACGAAAGCTATCTGGATCATGCCCGTTCCGTCGCTATTCGCATGTTCCCGGTAGCGACGACCCTCGGAATTGCAGAGGGTATCGAAACGGCTCTTTCCTGCAAGCAGCTGTACAACGTTAACACCTGGGCCACCATGACCAGCGGATTCATGAAGAAATTCCGTGTTCCTGCAGGTGTGAAAAATTTGATTATTTTCGCAGATCGAGACGTAAACAGCGCCACTGGATTGGCTGCGGCCACGGAATGCGCCCATGCCAACTTACTGGCAAAAAATGACCTGGAAAAAATCAGCATCTACTACCCGGATCACGGGGATTTTAACGACATGCTCATGAACGGCGATCAGGTTCGTGAGGTGGTTTTCTTCAAGAAAAAGGCGGCTGCGTAATGCGTATTGATAACAACGAACATAAAGCACTATTCACCATCCCGACGGCAGCGCATAGCTCCGCCCTCGCAAACATTAAGCCTCTGCCCGAGCAACGGAGAATCACCGGGCATAAGCAGACTGACGCTTATCTTTGGGTGCTGGAGGTAATCCGCCTGAACGAACCCGCACATTTGGACGCAGCCGAAGCCGCGCTGGACAAAATTAAAATCTCCCCAAAAGAGGCTGAGGAACGCTATTCGCGTTATCTGCTGGAGAATGGTGGCGATCCTTTCCAGGTTGCTTTCGGTACCATCGGCATGGATAACCCGGCCCGGGCAATCAAGAACGCACGGGATAGCATCAAAAAAGCAGCATCAGTCAGGGCTACTTTCGGCAGCTATGAGGCAGCGCTCGAAGATGTTGAAGCTGAGAAAGTAATCAAGTCTTCCCCGAAATTTATCGCCGATCACCGTTGGGGATGGACTCCGGCTGAGAAGAAAGCAGGCAGCATTAACGGCAGCCGTATGTATGAAATTGATGATCTGCGTCGGGCATTTGTTGATGGATATCGCGATGTGTTGCCTGAGCCACACACGCTTTCGGATGTAGTCCGTGAGCTGATTTATTGGGACTGGCTTTACTGGGCGCGCAACACTGCCGGGAACGAGCTCGAACACGAATACGGCTATTCCGAACATCATGAATCCGTACATGACCGTGAGCGTTACCTTGAAAAATTGCTGGCAACCATCAAACCCGTGACGCGAGCTGAAGCTATCGAGGTATGTCGTTGGTTCCTTGAAAGTGAAAAGACCCAGTACATGGAAAACCACGGCGCGGCGGTGATTCTTAACCTGGTAGGGGAGTGTGAAGAATGAAACTGGAGGCATCACTCAAACATTTTAGCCCTCAGGGAATGCACATCAGCGACGACGTGAAAGGAACCTCTCCAGATCGTATCACCGGCACCGATGTTATGGCGGCCATTGGTACCACCAGCAGCCGAGCGCGGTTTGGTCTGGCTGCATTCTTTGGTAAGACCGGGATCAGCAAAAGCGATGAGCAGTTGGCTGTACAGGCTCTGGCGCGTCATGCAATGGAATCAGCGCCCAGGAATGTGCGTAAAGCAGCTGCAGGAGAGTTTGGCTGGTGCATGCTGGTGCTCGCACAATTCGCCTTTGCAGAATACTCCCGTTCAGCGGAAACCAGCGTGACGTGTCACAGCTGCAGCGGCAGCGGATTAACCTCTCAGTATGAGGATGTGATCAAATATCCTGGAGTATTCAACTCTGACGGAATGGAAATCGTGCCGCCGAAAATCAAGCACGAACTGGTCAAGCGTAAATGCGCGGCATGTAACGGTAAAGGTGAGCTGCTGGCCCGATGCCGTTGCGGCGGCAAAGGTGAGGTGCTCGACCGCAAAGCCACAAGCGAGCGCGGCGCGCCGGTGTTCAAAACCTGCGAGCGCTGCAGCGGAAATGGATTTTCTGGGGTGCCGTCTACTGCAGCTTATAAAGCGATACTGAAGCGAGTCCCGGATCTGCACGTCAGAACATGGACCCGTAACTGGAAACCGTTTCTGGAGGGGCTTGTCGACGTCTGCTACAGAGAAGAACAAAAAGCAGACTCGGCGTTTCAGGACGCAACGAGCTTTCGTGATGATGTGAACAAAATTTAGCATATTAGCCACATTAAGCTTGATTTTGTCCGAACTTGTCGTGTATGCTTCAAATCGTAGGTTATTGCGCCTGCACGAAATCAAACCCGCCTCCGAGCGGGTTTTTTTATGCCTAAATTTGGTCGCCGCGAATGAATACATTCATCATTTGTGCATCCGGCCCGTCTCTCAATAAATCAGATTGCGAACTGATATCCGGATCGGGGCTGCCGGTTATTGCTGTTAACTCCACCTGGCAAGCCGTGCCTGATTGTGAATACATTTACGCGGGTGATCTGCGCTGGTGGGATGCAAACATCGATGTTCTGCCGTCCTCCGCCTCTCGCTGGACCTGTAATTACCGGGCTCATAAACGCTATGGGCTAAATCTGTTTGATACAGATACACGGTGGGCCTTCAACTCCGGGCAGCGCTCGATTCTGTTTGCTGCCAGCCTGGGGGCGAAAAACATCATCCTGTTAGGGTTTGACTGCTCCATTAATGACGGCAGTCACTGGCATGGTGATCACGTCGGGCTTGATAACCCAACAGCAGAGAGTGTTACGAGATGGCGCGGGGAGTTTGCCACTACCGCCAGAGCGCTGGCCGGTAAGGTGAATATCATCAACAGTAGCCGCCAGACAGCGCTTAAGTGCTTCCGGCGTCTCGGCCTCAATGAGGCTTTACGCGAGGTTGCACTTTGAACGTTCCTCTTTTTATCGATGGCATGCTGGGCATGGGTGACAACATCTACCAGCGCGCTTTCGTTAAGCAGTTGCCCGCCGGTACTTATATCCGGACCGCCTGGCCCGAACTGTATGAAGATTTGCCCGTTCTGCCCGTTCGCAGTTTTACAACGCTCCGCACGCAGCGCAAAAACGAGTACCGGACGCAGGCTGCTTTTCACCTGCCGCCAGATATGCGCCAGACAAAACGGATTTTCTACGGTCCGGATCATCTACGGCGCGGTTCAATATTTGACGCGATGCGCCAGCAGTTTGGCACCGAGCCGTCAGAACTCGACTTGCCCTCTTACGGACCCGCTGAATTTACGTCTGAAAAGCCGATCGCGGTAATTCGTCCGGCAACTGTTCGCAGCGAATGGCGCAGCGACTCCCGTAATCCTGATCCGGATTACCTGCTGCAGGCATCCCGGCTACTGAGAAAGCATTTCTGCGTAATCAGCGTGGCTGACCTGCAGGAGGGGGAGGAGTGGGCCGTCGGTGAACTTCCCGAAGCAGATCTGCGCATGCACTCCGGCCAGCTCAACTTCAAATCGCTGATGCGCCTGATTGAGCATGCCGCCGTGGTGGTTACGCCGGTGGGCTGGGCGCTTCCTGCTGCTATTGCCTATAAAACGCCGGTGTACGTTGTCGCTGGTGGGCGAGGTGGTCACAACGCCCCGGAAATCGTAACCGATCTGGCGATGGACCTCTCCCGGGTTGGCTGGGCAATTCCCGACAATTACTGCCGCTGTGAAGCATGGGATCACCACTGCGACAAGCGGATTTCAAATTTCTCCGATAAATTCGAGGCCTGGCTCCATGAAGTCGTTTTATCAGGAACTGGAAAGCGGGCTGGTATTTTTACCGGAGCTGGGGATCGGACGTTATCCCGTTCCGGCATCACGCCCGTATGACGAGCAGTATTTCGCAAAGTATCAGCAGCTGGCCGACACCGAAACGGGCAGAGCTTTAACGCAATCCCGTATTGAGCTGGTGGAGCGCCATTTTCACGGCCCTGTTCTCGACGTTGGTATCGGTGCCGGTCAGTTCGTCTCTACCCGACCGGGAACGCTTGGGTATGACGTTAATCCGGCTGGTATTGCCTGGCTGAACGAGCGGGGCGCATTCGCAGATCTCTACGCCAATAAGTGGCGAGCACTGACGATGTGGGATGTACTTGAACACATCGACGAGCCGGAGCTGGCGGTACAGCAGGCCAGTGAATACGTGTTCGTGTCGATCCCGATTTTCACTGATGCCGGAGACATTCTCCGCTCCCATCATTTCAGAAAGAACGAGCACATCTGGTATTTCACTGATGAAGGTATCAGGCGCTGGTTTGCAGAGCAGGGCTTCGAATGCGCAGAGCAAAACACAATCGAATGCCAGTTAGGGCGTAAAGGCGTCGCGTCGTACGCTTTCCGCAGAATTTAACTTCCTTTCACACACACAGCACCCCGAACCCGGAGGTGTGGAATGCACAGAACTATGCCTGACAAAATCGCATCGATAGCGGGGTACTGTACATCCGGCGGCCTCATTTGCTGGGGTGGCATAGCTAAATGGATACATGACCTTGACTGGAACCTTGTCGCAGTCGTCGGCGGCTTCGTTATTGGCTTGCTGACTTTCTTCGTTAACTTTTACTTCAAACGCCGCCAGACAAAAGCCTATGAGGCAGCGCTGGCGCGTGGCTATGTTACCCCTCCACCGCAGGACAACTAATCATGGCATCAATGAAAAGCAAGCTCAGCGCGGCCATGCTTGGGTTATTGGCTGCCGGTGCCACTGCGCCGGTGCTCATGAGTCAGTTTCAGGATGAAAAAGAAGGCACCAGTCTGGTTGCTTACCCTGATGCTGGTGGCGTGTGGACGATTTGCGGCGGTGTGACTCGCGTTGACGGCAAACCCGTGGTTAAGGGCATGCAGCTGACGCGCCAGCAGTGCGACAAAATCGACCAGGCAGAGCAGGCAAAAGCTTTGGCCTGGGTGGAAAAAAATGTTCGAGTTCCGCTAACCGAGCCACAAAAAGTCGGTATAGCGTCCTTCTGCCCCTGGAACATCGGCCCCGGAAAATGCCTGCCGTCAACGTTCTGGAAAAAGCTCAATGCTGGTGATCGGCCCGGCGCCTGCGCAGAGATAAAGCGCTGGATCTATGACGGCGGTCGCGATTGTCGTATCCGCTCGAACAATTGTTACGGGCAAGTTCTACGCCGTGACCAGGAATCCGAACTGGCATGCTGGGGGCTCGATAAATGACCCTGAAAACCTGGTTACTTCTGGGTGTTGAGTTGCTGCTGTCCGGAATCATTATTTTTGTGCTGCTAGGACAGGTTAGCGAACAACGTGGCAGGGCAGAAAAAGCAGAGCAAGAGGTCGATGGCCAGCGGCAGGTGATAGCCACTCAGGCTTTCAACATCAATCGTTTCAATCAGATTGCCGACTATACCAACCGGAACAATTCACTGATTGATGCCAGCTCCGATAAAACGGTTATTGAATATCGGGAGATCCTCCGCCGTGAAAAAACCTGTGATCTGCCTGTTCCTGCTGATGTCGCTGGTGGGCTGCTCGAATACACGCACCGTATACGTGCCAGCGCAATGCACACCGATTCCGGGGACGCTGACGCAGCCGGTGATAGCGCCACTACCACCAGCGCGCTGACGTATTGCCAGGCTGTTCTCTGGATCAAGCCGCTGCTGGCCGCTATCGAAAAAGCGAATAACCAGCTGGCTGGGATACGTGAAATAGAGAAAACCAGAGCCTCGCAATAGCGGGGCTTTTTTCTGCGCCTCGTACGCGCATTTCAGAGAGTCTTTCAGTAGTGAGCCTGAGGAGCATCGTTAAAGGTGGCGACCTCTCTCGGGCGGTGCTTCTGTACGACAGGCTCACACCTCAAAGGAAACGCAATGAAGAAATTCATGACTAAGATCGTAAGCAACGTAATTAATTATACTCTGCTGTCTCTTTTGTTATTCGCAGTATTCACAGGTGCTAAATCGTTAGTTGGTGTTCTGGCTGCTGTTTACTGGGTGATGATTTCACTTTGCTTTGTCATCGGTCCATTTTTTTACATCCTGAGTTATGCGGCTAAAAGCGCCAAGGACGAGGACTCTCGTCGTAAGGCACTGGAGCTTATTGGGGATGTAGCGAAAAAGAAAAACGTACTATTGCGAGTTCTGGGATGGCTTGAGCTTATTATTATAAGTTGCTTGATGGCGTATGCTGGGTGGGTTTTTACAGCCGTTTGTTATGTTCTCTCATCATTATATCTGCGTCTTTTTGTTTCATTGGCTCGCGAAAATGTTGCTGCAGCAAAACCTAACGATAAAGAGGTGGCCTGATGGCTCGCTTAAATGTCGAAGTAATTCCGCCGAGTAATGAGCAAATAAACCAGGTGATTGAAGAAATAAGCCGGAAATACGCACGTAAGCCACTTACCCCGCAGATCGAAGGTGAGCTCCAGCGTGAAGCTGCTCGACTGGTGCGCCGGTTTACCAAAACGAAAGTTACTTTAGTGAGAGATTAACGCGATGAAAAAAATAACAGTCACCGTATAGGGACCTTCTCCATTTCAAATGGAAGTGGATTATCGCCCAGAAAAAAGTGAATTAGGTAATATTCTACGCGCTCTTTCATGTGCAACTGAAATTGCTGCAAGAGAGGCGTTGAAAATCGGCGAGGAAATATCCGTGGATATACGTCGTGAAACTGAATTACCCATTCATTCAACGGATTGTGAGCCTGCCGATACCGGGGGAACCGTTTATGAGGCAGTTTTTGAACTGAATGATGGTAAAAAAATCCTCGGCTATTCGGATCAAGACCAACCGAAGGCGAACGGAGATTATTACCACTGTGCAGCTACCAAAGGTCTGAAAGGGCGGGTTATCGTGGTGGCTAAATATGTTACTAGTTTCCGTTTTACTCCTCTATAAAGCTGATATTACAGGAGCCCTTTACTGAGGGGCTTCGATAATGTTATTTGATTGAGGATTGTTCAGTATGGCTTCGATAAAAGAATCCACTGATGCCAATGGACAATCAAAATATTACGTCCACTGGAAGGATGAAAAATCCGGTCATGGACGCCGCCGCATCTTTAAGAATATTGACGATGCAGCACATCTTTTCTGGCAAAAACAGAATGTCGAACTGGATTGTCGAACTGCCAGCTGGACCGGAATAGACCATTCATGGACTTTCCGAAAGTTAATTCTGTTTTATCTGGGGTATCAGGCCGGCAAGCTGGAAAAAAATATCATACGGCTGTCGTCATATACGAAATGCCGCCACGATCTTCTCGCTGTTGACGGGCCGATACTGGAAAAAAATATTCTCCATATCAGCCATCGGGATATCGTTGATTCGGTTCGCACCGGCTGCCATCGCTGGATTCGTTCGGCTTTTTTCCTGCTGGTGGAAAAGCGGCTCATCACTTTTAACCCCGTTGACCGTCCCGCGCGCCGGAAGCGTCGACCCATCACCATACCGCCATCATCATCGGTCAGGGAGTTACTGAATAACGCGCCAGTTCGTGAGCGTATCGCGTGCTGGCTCGGGATTTGTGGCCTGCGAATCGGTGAGGCTCTGGCGGTTACGTATAACGACGTGTCAACCGACTGGATCGACATCCGGGGGCATGTTGTTGACGGTGTTATACATGAGGGGCTGAAAAGAGGAGTGGAGCGCCGGGTACGGATGCCGCGTGAGCTTTTCGCGTTGCTGGATAAAAGTAAACTCGGTACCTCTGAGCCTCTTATCTGCAACCAGTTTACCGGCGCATGCCTCGCTACCAGCTACGGCACTCAGGGCGTTCTCGTCAGAACCCTGAACGACTATGGCATTAAGCGATTCCATCATCTTCGCCACTTTGCTGTATCTCGCCTGGCAAACAAAGGCGTCGATATCCTGAAGGTTTCCCGACTTATTGGGCATTCGAACATCAAAACCACAATGGACGTTTACGGTCACCTGTTCGGTGAAGTGGTGGAGATGGATTTGGACTGAGTTATCCACATAGTGGAAATATTAGGGCGATCCACTATCTCCCCATTCTGCGCGGCCTCCGGGCATCAAATCGCAGTTTTCCCGAAAAAAAGGATATGCCGCATTTTTACCCCCTCTGATATGCCGCACTTGGCACCAGAGAGGACGCGGCCTGCACGCCAGAATTTACCGCGTGATACGCCGCACCCGGATCGGAGAAATTGGATTTTGAACAAAAAATAATCACATTGACTTAGGCGGAAGTATGGCTCCTAAAAAAAGCTTCAGAAAAGCCTACGTCGGTATCGTTATGGACATGGCATTAGCCCGTAGCAAAATCAGCAATCGGATGGTTGCTCAGCGCTTAGGTGTGGACGAGACGACGATCCGTCGCTGGCGTAAAGAGAATATCGAGTTTGAGCGCGCTTTCACTGAGGCTCGCGAAGCTCTCAGAGAGAAAATAAACCGCGTCGCCGGTAAGAGCCTGGACGTTCGCAAACGGAAGGTTGTCACCACATCGCCGGATGGTGTGAAAACCACGATTGAAGATGTGCTGCCCACGCACAACGATATTGCTGTTTTCTCAAAGGTGCTCGGTCTTGGTACCAGCGTCTATAGCGAGGAAGAACGTCAGCGTGATGTGCTTCGCGAGGTGATGAAAAACAAGGTGGCCGGAAAATACTCCGCGCTGGAGGCGGCACAGCTGCTTGAGGCTGAGGGGGTAAAAGTTCCGGCAACCCTGCAAATGGAGCTGGGAGCACCGAAAATTTTCGAACCGTTCAACAATATGGACGAGGCAGCCAAAGCCGACGCGGCGAACCTGACCCCGCAGGAAGCAGCCGATATCTACAAAAAATACCTGGGCTGAAAATTGCAAAAACAGGCGTTTCGAACCGTAAAAACGCTATGCACTTTTTGACCCGTTTTATGCACGTTTTATTCATCCCGATTTGACCACTTTTCTGTTCAAAACAGAGGCTTCACGCCGTTTGCGTGATGGGTGCTGTTGCGCCAGTGCGGGTAACGACCATTATGTTAAATCGGGGCGTTTTTGAGGAATTTTTCTGTGCCGATCCCGTTCCCCTTTGACTTCCGTAAACCGGACTATACAGCCGTGTTTGAGTGGAGAATGGAGAGGCTGGAGCGGATCAGGAAAGCGCCTGAAATGCTTCCGGCACTCCGTGAGTTTTACCGCACTAACCCGGCCCAGTTCATCATCGACTGGGGCATGACAACGGACCCGCGTAACCTCGATTATGGCCTGCCTGCGACCATCCCGTTTTTGCTGTTCCCCCGCCAGGAGGAATGGATTAACTGGATCATGGACAGGCGCGCCAGTCTTGAGCATGGACTGACAGAAAAAAGCCGAGAAATGGGGCTGAGCTGGACCTCTATCGGTCTGGCCTGTTCGCTTTGCCTGTTCAACAAAGAAATGGTGATCGGGTTCGGTTCCCGTAAAGAGGAATATGTCGACAGTACCGGCGACCCGAAAGCGCTGTTCTGGAAGGCACGGAAGTTTGTCGAGCTGCTGCCGGTTGAGTTTCGCGGTTCATGGAGTGACAAAAAACATGCCCCTTATATGCGCGTGGAGTTCCCGGAAACGGGCGCGGTCATTAAGGGAGAGGCTGGCGATAACATTGGCCGTGGTGACCGTACCACGCTTTATTTCGTGGATGAGTCGGCATTCCTCAAACGGCCATTTCTCATCGATGCTGCGCTATCACAGACCACCCGCTGCCGTATAGACCTCTCTTCGGTCAACGGCATGAATAACCCGTTTGCCCGTAAGCGCCACAGCGGAAATATCCCGGTGTTTACGTTCCACTGGCGCAGCGACCCGCGCAAGGATGATGAGTGGTACCGCAACGAATGTCTGAAAATTGATGATCCGATTATTGTTGCTCAGGAACTGGACCTGAACTACAGCGCATCCACAGAGGGGATTCTCATTCCTTCTGAATGGGTGCAGGCTGCCGTCGATGCGCATATCAAACTGGGTATTCAGCCCAGTGGCCAGCGCCTCGGCGCAATGGATATCGCAGACGAAGGGAAAGACAAAAACGGCTTTTCTTGCCGCTATGGCTTCCTTCTGCAGAACGTTCACGAATGGTCTGGCATTGGCAGCGACATCTACGCTTCTGTCGTTAAATCGTTTGGGTACTGTGACGATTACGGTCTGGATGAGTTCCGTTTCGATGAGGACGGTCTGGGTGCTGGTGCGCGTGGCGATGCTCGCGTGATAAACGAGCTCAGGCAGGCTGAAGGCCGGGGAACAATCACAGCTACGCCTTTCCGTGGTAGCGGTAGCGTATTCGATCCGGAAGATGAAGCCGTCCCTGGTGATAACGGTAAAGCGGCGCGCCTGAATAAAGACTTCTTCGCGAACGCGAAAGCACAGAGCTGGTGGCATCTTCGCAAGCTGTTTCGAAACACCTTCCGCGCGCTGAACGGGATGGACTACAACCCCGACGAAATCATTTCGATAAGCAGCGAGATAGAAAATATTGACCGCCTGCTGATGGAGCTTTCACAGCCTACATGGTCGAAAAACGCCGTCGGTAAAATCCTCGTGGATAAACAGCCGGAAGGTACAAAATCGCCGAACCTCGCCGACGCCGTGATGATTAACTACGCGCCGATGGATTCCTCTCTTGATAATTGGGCCAAACTGGCCGGAGCGTGACATGTCCCGTAAGAAACGCCAGAACGGCGCACAAAAGCCCGTTGCGACAGCTGACGGGTACAACAATTTCACGGCCAAACTTGGCAGCGACACCAGAAACATACAGACGGGCGGAATGTACATGCCCGGGTACATCAGCCGTAACAGGGTGATGCTGGAGTTTGCGTATCGTTCATCGTTCCTCGTTGGTGCCGGTGTGGACGCGATGGCGGATGATATGACCCGCAAGGGGATTAACATCAGCTCAAAGCTGAAACCCGGACAAAAGGGCAAACTCGAAACCTTCTGGGATGAGCTCGCTATATGGGATGGTCTTAACGATAACCTCAAATGGTCACGATTGTACGGTGGCGCGGTGCTGGTGGTCCTGCTTGAAGGGCAGGATATGTCCTCCCCGCTGAAACTGGATCGCATCAAAGAGGGGCAGTTTAAGGGAGTGATGAGCCTTGACCGCTGGATGGTTAACCCGAGTTATTACGATCTCGTTACCGATTACGGTCCCGATTTTGGGAAACCGAAATATTACAAGGTAATCACGAACCAGCAGGGGATTCCACCCTGGAAGATCCACCATAGCCGCGTTATCCGCATGGAGGGCGATACGCTTCCTTTCCAGCAGGCCCAGACGGAAAACGGCTGGGGGATGTCTGTTGTGGAGCGTATTTTCGAGCGTATCGAGGCGTTTGATACTGCGACCGTCGGCACCACACAGCTGATCCACAAAGCGCATCTGCGAACCTACAGCATTGAAGACCTGCGCAAGATTCTTGCTACCGGAGGCGACCTTGAAAAGGCGCTGATGAAGCACCTGGACATGATACGTCAGTTCCAGACCATAGAAGGCATGACCATCATGGATGGTAAGGATAAGTTCGAAACCCACAGCTATACGTTTGCGGGTATCGCTGATGTCCTTCTGCGCTTTGCTGAGCAGGTTTCCGGCGCGACGGGAATTCCTCTCGTCCGTTTGTTCGGGCAGTCCCCTGCAGGTTTCAACACCGGCGACGGCGATCTGGAAAACTACTACAGCCGGGTTAACTCGCTGCAGGAGAGACGCTTACGCCGCCATATCCGCTGGCTGCTCGATATCTCCTGGCGTTCTCTGTTCGGTGAACCACTACCTGACGATTTTACTTTCGAGTTTAACAAGCTCTGGGAGATGTCAGACGTGGACCGCGCAACGATGGCGAACAATGTGGTTACTGCACTCGGTACCGCCGTTCGTGACCTCGGAATGCCTCCGGCAGCCGCGCTTAACGATCTCAGGAACATTTCTGATGTGATTGGGATCGGTGGTTCTATCACTGACGAGGACATAGAAGATGCGAAGGCCCAGTGGGAGGAGGATGAACCTGAAACCATCCCTCCGCCGCCGTTCGGAGATCCAGTATCGAAAAAGCCTGTTGGCGATAGCAAACCAGATAGGGCAGATCGTCGATGGTACCTACGATGGTTCACAGGCCAGCGCTGACAGCATTTCGAAAACGCTGGTGGACTATTCCGAGGTAATCAGCGACTGGGCAGAGCAGGTCGGGCGAAGGATGTTTGCCCAGGTCGAGCAGGAGGAATGGAATCAGTGGAAATCGGTATCAGAGGAAATCGGCGCTGGCCTGCGCGATGTGGTGGGTAATACCCCCGTCGGGCAGGTGGCGCAGGATATCGTTTACCGCCAGATTCAGCTGATGAAGTCCCTGCCGCTGGAAGCAGCCGATCGCGTGAGGGACATACAACAGCGCGCAATGCAGGCTGTTATCACTGGCGAACGTCCGGACGAGCTCTATGAGATGATCATGGCCTCCGGTGACGTGGCCGCCAGCAGGGCGCAGCTGATTGCCCGTACAGAGATTGGACGAGCTACCGGCGCGCTGACGCAGGCCAGAGCGCTTTCGGTTGGCTCAGAGGGCTACTGGTGGCGTATCGAGGGGGCCGGAACGCGGGATTCTCACCGCAAGATGAAAGATAAATTTGTGCGCTGGGATAACCCGCCGACGCTGGACGGTATGACCGGACACGCTGGATGTTTGCCGAACTGCAAATGCTGGCCTGAAGTACAGATTCCTGCACCGAGAAAATGAAAAATACGGCTTTGAGCATTCATTTCATGCGAACTGCAATACCCGCGAAATGTTATGAAAATGTTGTATTCGAAAAGACCGATTTTCAGCCCAGTTAATCGCTACTTTTACGGCTTTAAGGGGACATTTTAATCGAGTCCATTTTCGGCGGTGCGGGTAAGAACCCTTATGTTAAATAGCCCGTTATTTCGAACATTTTTCCCATCTCACAAGGTCGCCTCCGGGCGGCCTTTTTGTTGCCCGTAATCGAGCAGGTAACCCATGAAATATTTCTTCACTACACGCCTGGGCGAAACGCGCTATCTGCAGGCGGACGGCTCTCTGCTGTGTAAAGACGTGCCGATCGCACGCACAGGGACGCAGGTCTATTTACCTGAGGAAATCGACCTCGAACCGGACGGCACCGGCACGGTGACAGTCTGGCGAACAGAAGACGAGGTGTTTTCCCCTGAGACGATGGCGAGCTTTGAGGGCGTAGCCGTCACGCTGGGGCATCCAGAGGACAGTCTGGGCAACATCGTTTTCGTGAACCCTTCTAACTTCGCAGAGCTGGCGCACGGACACATTCAGAACGTCCGGCGCGGCACCGGCGATAAATCGGATCTGCTCATTGCTGACGTGCTTATTAAACGGCAGGAAGCAATCGACGCGGTGAATTCTGGCCTGACCGATGTCAGCTGTGGCTATGACGCGCAGTACAAGCAGTTGGCCCCCGGTAAGGGCAAGCAATACCAAATCACAGGTAACCACCTCGCTGTCGGCATCGACCGGGGGCGTGCTGGTGGCCGCTGTGCAATCGGGGATTCCATCCCATCAACAACAAAGGAGAAGCCTGTAATGTCATGGCTTAAAAAACTGGCTCAGGCCATTAAGACGAAAGATGAGGATGCACTGGCAAAACTCATCGACGAAGCGCCGGATATGCCGTCTGATGGCATGCCTTCAATCCCCGGTTCCTCTATCACTATCAACATTCCTTCACAGGCCACCGCCTTGCCTGAAGGCAATCGCACCACCACCACGGACGAAGGCGATCCGAACAAAGACAAAACCGGCACGGGCGATGAAGAAATTCCGGCCTGGGCGAAAGCGCTGCTGGTTCGTCTGGAAAAGCTGGAGGGTAAAACCACCGACGGCGATCCGGACCCGGGCAACATGACCACCGACGAAGACGAAGAAGAAAACCGCAAAGTGACAGGTGACGCGGCCTTTAAACGCAACCTGATCGCCGATGCGGAAATTATCTGCCCTGGCTTCCAGCCTGCTGGCGATAAGAGCCTTAAACGTCAGGTGCTGAATCACGCAATGCGCACCGGTGACAGCCTGAAATCGTTCGGTGTGGATGATTTCTACAAAGCGCCTAAGGCAACTGTCGACGCGGTGTTTACTGCCGCTGTGGCGCTGCATAAGGCGAAAAATCGGCTGACCCCGCTGAACAACATTACCCGCACCACAGACAGCGGAATCAGCACTAAACACCTTTCCCCGGCAGAACTGAACAAGGTCAACGCCGAATTCTGGGCAAAAAACAAATAAGGTAAATCATCATGGCAGGTACTGCATATTTAACGCGCATGCCCCTGGGCATTGCCGGGGGCGTTACCCGTCCTCGTGATCTCACCATCGAGCCGGTTAGCCTGGACCACACGAAGCAGTTCGCGTCCTACGGGCTGGTTGGTAAGTACGTGAACGATAAATTCGTTCCGCTGGAATCTGGCGACACCATCAGCAAAGTGAAAGGGATTCTGGTTCGTCCGTTCCCGATCACCTCTGCTCTGGACCTTGCTTACATCGGTGTGACGGCTAATCAGGTTGGTGACAACCTGAAACGTGGTTACATCTGCGTAACTGCTACCGCAGGCAACGCGGCGACCGCGAAAAAGGGCGATCCGGTTTACGTTCGCGTGGCTGGTGGCACCACTCAAAGCCCGATTGGCTCCTTTGTGCTGTCTCCGGACTCTACCGCATCAAATACACCTCAGCTGCCAAATGCAGAGGTCATGGGGCCGGGTGAAGCCGACGGCCGTATTGAAATCGCTTATAACATCTGAGGGAATAATTAATGTTTACAATTGACAGAGCGACCATCGACTCCACCGGCGCGTTTCTCGTCGGCGAACTGGAGCGCATGGATCAGACGCTGAACATGCCTTTAGTGTCCTACAAATGGTCACGCGACATGCCGCTGCGCAGCGATATTTCTATCGCTGATGAAGTGTCATCCTTCACTAACACCGATTTCGTCGGCGTTGGTGGTCCAAACCCTAACGGTAAAAACTGGATCGGTAAAAAAGCTACTGCCATTCCTGGTATCGAACTCGATATCCAGCCTACCCGTAACAACCTCACCTTGTGGGGGCAAGAAATCAGCTGGACGGTACCGGAACTGGCTTCTGCCCAGAAACTGGGCCGTCCGGTTGATGTCCAGAAATACGAAGGCATGAAGCTGAAGTGGAACATGGACACCGACGAACAGGTTTATATCGGTGATAACGAGCTCGGCGTTGCTGGCCTGCTGAACCTGCCGGATGTTACTCCTGTTGCTGCAGCTGCAGCGTGGACCGCAACCACCGATCCGGATGTGATTGTCCAGGATATCAACCTGGTGCTGTCTGATGGCTGGGTTCGTTCTGGTTATGCGGTCTGCCCGGCAAAAATCGGCCTGGCACCGGAGTTATTCGGCCTGCTGGCGAGCAAAAAGGTTTCCTCTGCAGGGAATATCTCCGTGCTGGAATACGTGAAGATTAACACCATCGCGTTCCAGGAAAACGGCACACCACTGGAGATCGTCTCCATGAAGTGGGCCTCCAAGCGTGGCGCTGGTGGCGCGCATCGTATCGTTGCTTACACCCAGGACGAAAAATACGTTCGCTTCCCAATGGTCCCTCTGCTGAACACGCCGCTGGAGTATCGCGGCCTGCAGCAGCTGACCACTTACTACGGCAAGCTGGGCCAGGTGGAAACCCCGTATTCCAATACGATCTCTTACCTGGACGTTCCGGCGTCTTAACCTGAAACAGGCGGGGAAACCCGCCTTTTTTTATGGAGCAAAAAACATGAAATACGTTGTTTCCGGTGGCGCTACTCTCAGCTTTTCCGACGGTTCTAAATTTGAGCTGTCTCAGGGCATCCACGACAGTTCCTCTTTCCCGAAAGAAGTGAAGGACCACTGGGCCTTTAAAGCCTATGCGCGCCCGATTGACGAAGCCGACCTGGCGAACGAGCAGAGCAATGAAGACCTTTCCGCGAGCCTTGTTCTCCTGGCAGAAGAAAATAACACCCTGAAAGCGCAGCTGGCTGAGCATGAAAAAACCATCACTGCGCTGGGGAATGAAAACACAGACCTGAAAGCGCAGCTGGCAGCTGCTCAGGCACCAGCAGGCGGTAAACCTGCCGACAGCACGGACAAAACCGATAACACCGGCGGGGACGCGAAAAATGCCAAAAAACAGCAGGCTTCCGACTAACGAGCAGTTCCGCACCGACTTTCCCGAGTTCGCCGATAAAACCCGCTACCCTGACCCCTCAGTGAATTTCTATCTGGGGCAGGCCGATTCACTCCTGAATCAGGACGTACAGGGCGATCAGTTCGTCTACCTTGCTGAACTATTCACGGCTCACTATACGGAGCTGCGCGGCCGCACGCTGGCCGCCGCTGCCGCTGGTGGTGTGAACAGCAACGGCGCAGCAGGTGTCGTGTCCTCTAAATCAGTGGATAAGGTTTCAGTGAGCTATGACGTGTCCGGAGTAATTAACCCGGATGCCGGTTTCTGGAACAGCACCGCCTACGGGCGCGAGTTCTACTGGTGGTGGTCGATGTTCGGCGCTGGTGGCAGGCAGCTGCTATGAAAAGCGGGTTGACGGTTCGCGCTGACAACGCCGTGGCTGTTCTGGAATCCCTCCGGCAGCTATCCGGAATGGATGTGCTGGTGGGAATACCTGAGGACAAGGCAGGGCGCGAGGATGGCTCTCCGATTAATAACGCGGAACTGGGCTACCTCCACTCGACGGGGGCAACGGTGGAAATCGACGGTACAACGATCACGCTTCCCCCGCGTCCTTTTCTGGATATGGGGATCGAGGATTCAAAACCCCGAACCACTGCGCACCTGAAGGCAGCGGCAACCGCCGCGCTGGAGGGGCAGACTGAAGCTGCAGTGTGTGAGCTGGAGAGTGCCGGACAGATTGCCCGTGACGCTGCAAAAGCCGTTATCGGAGCTGGCGACAGATTGCACCCGCTTTCTGAGAAAACCCTCGAACGCAGACGGGCCGAGGGCATTCCCGGCGAAAAGCCGCTGTATGCCCACGGTTACCTGTTGCGCTCAATTAACTACGTCGTGAGGAAAAAATAATGCCTCTTCTCGATGTGAGCGATGTTCTTCTTGATCCCGACTTCATGGACACCAGTCTGGTTTGTCACCGGCAGGTTCAGACGGTAGATGAGGACAATTTCACGAAAAACACAGCTCAGGATATCCCATTCTCTGGCGTGGTGACGGTTGACCGTTCTCTGGAAGCCAGGCGAATGGAGGCTGGCCAGAACATCAGTGGCGCGATCCTCATCGTGACGCAGTTCAGATTAACCCAGGGCCAGCCCGGTACAGACAGCGCCCCGCGACTTGATGCCGATATCGTGAGCTATAACGGACGCGACTATCGAGTGACGTTCGTCGACCCGTACACCAGTTACGGTGCTGGATTCGTCCAGGCACATTGTGAGCTGGTGGACTTTAACGGAGGGACGCCAGTTGAGTAACGACAGCACCACGCGCGGTTACCTGACGCCTGTCGGGGATAGCCCCCAGTATGACGAGGCGCTGGAGCGTGAAATCAGCCGATGGATTCGTGGTGTTTCTGGCTTGCCGGCCGCGCTTGTTTTTCCCCGATGGACTGACCCGCAGCCTCAGATCCCCAACAACGGGGTGACGTGGTGCGCCTTCGGCATCACTACCGTTCCCCAGCCGTTAAGCCAGTCCGATGTTCAGGTTTCGGAAGAACAGTCCGAGCAATGGACATGGGAACAGGTAACGGTGATTTGCTGCTTCTATGGCCCTCTGGGGGCCAACACTGCATCAACTTTCCGAGCGGGGATATTCGTCGAGCAAAACAACGCCGAACTGAATCGCTCGGGGCTTTCGCTGGTGGAGGCCGGGACTATCTACAACCTGCCAGAGCTCATTAATAAACAGTGGGTAAGGCGCTATGACCTCACCATCACGTTGTCCCGCAAAAACATTCGTACCTACAACGTCCGGACGCTGCAAGATGCGCCCGTCTCATTTTTCGGAGACTAAATTATGCCGCAGGGATTACCTGTATCTAACGTCGTTAATGTCGACGTGATCATTGGGCCGCGTGCGGCTACTGGTCGAAACTTTGGTTCGCTGCTCATTCTCGGGAGCTCAACAGTTATCCCGGTTTCTGAGCGCATTCGCCTCTACTCATCCCCGGAAGATATCGGCACAGATTTCGGCGTGGATAGCCCGGAATATGAAGCCGCTACGGTGTATTTCTCGCAATCACCGAAACCTCAGCAGGTGTATGTCGGTCGCTGGGCTAAAACGCTGGTATCGGCTGAAAGCGGTTCGACGGAAACGCTGCTGCAGGCGGTGAACGCCGTTCTGAATTACACGAATTGGTACGGTCTGGCCGTGGCTGACGATGAAGATATCGACGATGCCGACTGGCTGAGCGTGGCCGCTGCGATCGAGGCCTCCAGTCTCAGCCGAATTCTGGCGATTACCACTGCAGAGCCTGAGACGGTAAACGCGACCTCCACTACCGACCTGGCTTATAAGCTGAAGGCGGCAAAATACGCTCGCACGTTTGTGCAGTATTCCACCAGCAGCAAGTACGCCGCGCTTTCTGCGTTTGGCCGGGCGTTTACGGTGAATTTCAACGGCAGTAACACGACCATTACCCTGAAATTCAAGCAGGAGCCGGGTATCACCTACGAGACACTGGATCTCAGCCAGGCTAAGGCGCTGGATACCAAAAACTGTAACGTCTACGTGTATTACGAAAACGATACGGCAATCCTGCAGCAGGGCGTCATGTCCAGCGGCGATTTCTTCGATGAGCGCCACGGGCTCGACTGGCTGCAGAACTACGTTCAGACCAACCTGTATAACCTGCTCTACACCAGCACAACCAAAGTCCCACAGACTGATGCGGGTGTTACGCGCCTCCTTTCTAACGTTGAGAAATCAATGGATCAGTCTGTCACGAACGGTCTGGTAGCTGCTGGCGTATGGAACGGAGGTCCGATTGGGCAGCTGGATTCCGGCGACACGCTGACAAAAGGCTATTACGTCTACGCGCAGCCGATTTCAGAGCAGGCGCAGGCAGACCGTGAAGCACGTAAGGCACCGGTGATTCAGGTGGCCTGTAAGCTGGCGGGTGCGGTCCATTTCGCTGATGTGCAGATCAACGTCGTTCGCTAAGGAGAACACGAATGTCTACTTATTCTTTTATGGACGTCACGGCGTCCCTCTCCGGCCCGACTGGCGAGATTGATCTGGGCTACGGTTCCGCCAGTTCAGAGGAGGGGATCACCGTTGCAATGGGCGGCCCCAAAAATACCATGACCATCGGCGCTGACGGCGAAGTGATGCACAGCCTGCACGCGGATAAAAGCGGCACGGTAACCGTCAACCTGCTGAAGACCTCACCGACAAACAAAAAGCTGTCGCTGGCGTACAACGCGCAGAGTCAGTCCTCAGGTACCTGGGGAAACAACGTCATTGTGATCCGAAACAAGGTGAGCGGTGACATCATCACGGCGCGCAGCGTGGCGTTCCAGAAACAACCGGATAACGCCAACGCTAAAGCCGGTAATACGATGCCCTGGGTGTTTGACTGCGGCAAAATCGACCAGGTTCTCGGAGAGTTTTAACAGATGGAATGCTCAATCAAAGGCCACGATTACCGCGTGGCAAAACTCAGCGTTTTTGACCAGCTGAAAGTGACCCGCAAACTGCTGCCGGTGCTGGCGGGCATGATGTCAGATTTCGGGAGCATTCGCTCCCTTCTGCCTGCTGATGGCAAAATCGACAACGTGAAATTCGATAAACTACAACCGGTGTTTGAAACCCTTCTGCCGTGTATCGCTGAAAAACTGTCCTCCCTGACCGAAGAAGACACCAACGCGATTATTCATCCATGCCTGGCCGTGGTATCACGCAAGCACATGGACGGATGGACGCCGGTATTTAACAGCGGTCAGCTGATGTTCGATGATATCGATCTGCTGACCATGCTGCAGCTGGTGGCGCGGGTGGTCGCCGATTCACTGGGAAATTTTTTGCCCGTGAGCCCTACCAGCGCGACGCTGGGCCAGCCTCAGGGTTAACCCTCAACAGCCTGCCTGACGGGCTGTCTTATCTCCTTGACCCGGTTGATGCCGGGTTAATCCCTTATTACGCGCTGAAGGATGGATCAGTCGATCTGTGCGATATCGCGCTGATGAATGACCACCTGGCCGTTAAGGCTGACAACCAGCGCCGTATTGAGAAATGGAGAGAGGATAATGAACGCTGAGACTATTAAAGATTTTCTCGTCTCGCTCGGATTCGATATCGATGAAGCGGGCGCATCAAAGTTCGACTCTGTTCTCGCCGGTACGACCGCAAACGCCATCAAAATGGGGCTGGCCGTCGAAGGTGCCGCGCTTACCGTGGTGGCCTTCACGGCTAAGATCGCCTCGGGGCTGGATAATCTCTACTGGGCGTCACAGCGCACCGGCGCGACGGTTCAGGGGATTCAGTCTATTGGCTATGCGGTTTCGCAGGTAGGCGGCAGCGTTGACGCGGCGCGAACCTCTCTGGAAAGCCTCTCCCGGTTTGTTCGTAACAATCCCGGCGCGGAAGGTTTCCTGAATCGCCTGGGCGTACAGACCCGTGACGCCAGCGGCAACATGCGCGATATGGCCGCTATCTTTACGGGTGTCGGCCAGAAGCTCAGCAGCATGCCGTATTACCGGGCTAACCAGTATGCGCAGATGCTGGGCATTGACGAAAATACCCTGATGGCGATGCGTCGGGGTGTGGGCGGTTTCTCCGGGCAGTACAGCGCAATGGCGAAAGCTATCGGCTTCAATGCTGACGAGGCGGCCAGAAGCTCCAACAAATTCATGACCTCCCTGCGCGAGTTCGGCGCGATGGCAGGCATGGCCCGTGACAAAATCGGCTCTAATCTTGCTGGTGGTCTGGC
Organism: Enterobacter sp. JBIWA003; assembly: GCF_019968825.1. Classification (NCBI taxonomy): domain Bacteria; kingdom Pseudomonadati; phylum Pseudomonadota; class Gammaproteobacteria; order Enterobacterales; family Enterobacteriaceae; genus Enterobacter; species Enterobacter sp. JBIWA003. The sequence continues at coordinate 3,813,386 of NZ_CP074170.1, read as the reverse complement.
GGGTTCGCTGGACACGCTGCGCCGACACATCCTGGATAACTTCCCGCGCATCGAGCAGACCCTGACGAAAGCCATAAAAGGCATTCTGGCGCTCGGGGACATTATCGGGCGGCTGTTCTTCAGGCTTATTGAGGGGACATCCAGCCTTATCACCTGGTGGCAATCGCTGGATAAGCAAACCCGGGAGCTGATCTCGCTGTTTGGCGCGCTGACGATTGCGCTGCGCATTCTGAACAGTACGTTCTGGATGTCGCCGATTGGCCTGATTACCGCGCTTGCGGCGGGAATTGCCCTTCTGTGGGAGGACTATCAGACCTGGAAGGAAGGCGGGGACAGCCTGATTGACTGGGGCAAGTGGAAGCCGGAAGTCGACGCCGCGCTGAAGATGGTTCGTGACCTTAAAACGACCGTTAACGAACTGGCGAAAGCGCTGGCGAAACTGCTCAATATTGACCCCAAATCATGGTCCCTGAAGTGGGATTTCAGCAACTTTATCGACCAGATGGGCGAGTTCAGCAAAATGCTGAATATGATCGCCGACCTGCTCAACGCCATTAAAGATGGCCGCTGGGCTGATGCCGCCAGCATCGGCAAACAGATGCTTAATCAGGGCAGCGAAAATCCGTCAGCGATGCCGATGGTAACAGACAGCGCCAACGGTACCGCCGACTGGATTAAAGAGCACTGGGGATTCGATCCTCGCAGCGTGGGCCGAACGGTGCGCGGCTGGTTTGGTGAGGATGATCCTGAACAGCTCGGCCAGTCAGTAAAGCGGCCACAGCCAACCAAAGCGGGCTCTGAGCTGCTGGGATGGATGCAGCCGATGCTTACCAACCTGGAACAGCTCTACCGGCTTCCGGAGGGGTTACTGCGCAGCGTGGCCATAACGGAATCGGGCGGTAATCAGTTCGCCGTTTCAGGCGCTGGCGCTAAAGGCCTGTTTCAGTTTATGGACGGCACGGCGCGCGACATGGGTCTGCGCGGGAATGATGTTTTCGACCCGGAGAAGGCCGCGCAGGCAGCCGCAAAGTATCTTTCACAGCTGCTGCAGGCTAACGGCGGTGACCTGAGCAAGGCGCTGGCCTCATACAACTGGGGGATCGGGAACGTGCAGAAGCACGGTATGGCCCTCATGCCTCAGGAAACCCGCAACTACATTCCGAAGGTGTTAAGCAACATGCCCGCGCCCGGTGCTCAGGTACAGCAACAGAACACCTATCACATCTACGGTGGTGGTGACCCGCGTTCTGTCGGTACCGAGGTCGAGCGTCGGCAGCAGTCGGCAAACGCCCAGGTCATGCGCGGTAATCAAACGAAGGTGGGCTAATGGATATTCTCTCTACGCTCTTTCAGCAGCAGAGCCGAAAAATAGGGATGATTGTCCCCAGCGTGGTTGTTTCTGAGAAGCATACCGACACGCTGGAGATAACAGAGCACCCTGTCGAGGTCGGGGCCGCCATCGCCGACCATGCCTACAAAAAACCGTCTGAAGTGGTGATGGAGGTCGGTTTCGCTGGTGGCGGATCGTTGCTGGATTTTGCCAGTAACCTGACGGCTACCAGCCTGCTCGGTCTAAGTCCCCAGCAGACGTATCAGGAGATACTCGACCTGCAGGCGAGCCGTATTCCTTTCGATGTTGTGACCGGCAAACGGCTGTACAGCAACATGCTGATCCGCGCGCTGGAAGTGACGACAGACAAGACAACCGAAAACGTCCTGTCTGCCGTTCTCACCCTGAGGGAGGTTCTTATCTCGCAGACGCAGCAGATCACCGTCGCGGATAAAACTAACATGAAGGACGGGGCCAGCACGTCGGCGGTACTGAACACCGGCAACAAAACCACAAAGCCGCCAAATACCTCGCTGCTGAAAAGCATCACGGGTAACGCGGCGTCATTACTGGGACTCGGCTAATGGCAATTCAGGAAATCCCGCTGACAGCGGATAACCAGCAATTCAGCATCATTCTGGCGGGGACCACCTGGCGGATTAGTATCACCTGGCGCGATCTGTACTGGATTATGGACCTACAGAACGACAGAGGGGAGCCGGTAATCTCCGGTATTCCTCTCGTCACCGGCGCTGACCTGCTGGCGCAGTACGCCTATATGGGCCTCGGCTTTAAGCTGGTGGTGGTCTGTGACGACAGCACACAGGATTATCCGACGAAAACCGACCTGGGCGGCCGCAGTCATTTACTGGTATCAACGGAGTAAGCATGTCACAGAACTGGATGAGACATTTCGAGCTGCAGCTCCTGGACGAGAACGGGCAGGGGATTGAGCTCAGCGATTTTAAAGTGACCTTTACGATCGACTGGTTCAACATCAGCAGCGCGTCACGGGTGGGAACGTTCAAAATCTACAACCTGTCTGCTGATACCTCCAACCGGATCACCGGTAAAGAGTTTTCGAAAGTGCGGCTGATTGCCGGTTATGACGGTATCGCGCCGGAGGTATCGGCAAGCGATGTCGGGACCGTGCGTGAAGTCGACGCGGCGGATGTTGGCCAGAGCGATGGCCGCAACTACGGGCTGATTTTCAGCGGTGAAATTCGCTACTCGGTCACCGGTAAAGACAGCCCTATTGATTCCTATGTCCTGATTCAGGCAGCAGATACGGATCTGGCTTTTGCCACCAGCATAACGTCGCAGACGCTGGCAGCCGGTTACACGGTCGCAGACGTGAACCGCGCGCTGATGAAAGACTTCGAGGCCAAAGGCGCGACCGAAGGCCTGACGCCTGAAATGCCTGCTACTGTGTTCCCACGGGGCCGGGTGCTTTTCGGCATGACACGGCATCTTATGGATAACGTGGCCGGACAATGTGGCGCAACATGGCAGTTCGTTGACGGGCAGCGCCAGATGGTGGCGAATAACGAATATGTTCACGATGCGATTGTGCTCAACAGCGCCACCGGGCTTATCGGCATGCCGCAGCAGACCATCGGCAACGGCGTAAACGTCCGCGCGCTGATTAACCCGAACATCCGGGTTAACGGACTCATTCAGCTGGATCAGGCTTCCGTGTATCGTACCGCGCTGTCGAACAACGATATCGCTATGGCTGGTGGGCAGATCACCGACCAGAACACAGGCGGCAATATCACGCTAAGCGGCACCACGGCGCAACCTGCCAGCATTGCAACGGATGGCGTTTATATTGTGCGCGGGATTATGTACACTGGCGACACAAGGGGCCAGGCGTGGTACATGGATATGATGTGCGAAGCGCGTGGCGCGGCGGATTTACTCTCGTCCTCAGCGCAGCAAAGGATATATTCATGAAGCGTGTGAAGTTATTTCTGACAATTTCGTTACTGTTTTCCTGCTCTGCGGCTTTCGCTGATTTACAATGCGGCGGATACCGACTTCATGCAGCTGATAACGGCTGGACGAAAATCAATGGCGAGCAAGTTACATCTCAAAAAATCAAGTTTCTCGGTAAGAAGGACGATTGGAATAACGTTAAAACGGATATGGGGCTGATGCCTGCACGTGACGGTAATAATTACGGTTTCGAATTTGTGAAGCGTGGAGGGAAATCGTTCCTCAATGTCCAATTGCTTCAAAATAGCATGAATGCTCCCAAGCTAATTGGTTCCTACCCATGTTCACAAATTAAGGGTGAGTGACCAATGATGAAAAAGGTTATTGCTGCTCTGTTTTTATGCTCTGTTCCTTTTGCTGCTATTTCAGCTGTTAAAAACATAACGTTTAGTGATAGCGAAAAGGTCATGCTTAAGCATCTTTTTAAATATGACCTTCAACAATTCATCCATTCTGACGCCCATATGTTTTCTTATGAAACGGTGATTGTTTCCGCTGAAAAAATTGCAGAGGATTATGATGCAAATGAAGCGAGGGGCGACAGAGACTATAAGGGTAAACCCATTGTCGTTTCTGGAACTGTCGAAAAAATTAGATCCACCATGGGCGATGTTCCAGCAGTAGAGCTAAAAACTAATGTGGGGATTAAGGGAGTTTCTTTATATTTCACTAAAGAAAACGAGAAGCTTGCGATTGATTTGAATAAGGGCGATAAAGTCAGTTACGCCTGTATAGGTGATGGCTCAGTATTAGGTGACCCTGTTCTTCGCGGGTGTCTGCCAACAGATGAATATGTAAATACAGCATCTGACGTTATGTATAAAGATTCAATGGCGATGCTGAAAGATATTAAAGACCCTAAATCAGACGCTAACACTTTTATTTTATTTACTAAAATGATTACAAGATTAACTGATGATTATAAATTGTGCGCAGCCACTGATGCGAAATGTATCGTTAATATAATTGATACAACACCTATGGAAAAACGAAAGGCTATGGCTAGGGAAATGTCCAAAGAACTTGGTGTCAATGTCAGCGTAAAATAGCCGTCATACCTTCGACCTCATAACCCGCCACCCGGCGGGTTTTTTGCTTTCTGGAGCCTACGAAATGGCAGTATCTGACCAGACCCGCAGCGGCGACCTTGCCGAAACATTCAAATCTGAGCGGGACACAACAAAGAACCAGATCCGCGTCGCTTTGCCTGGCATTGTTCAGTCATTCGACCCTGACGCGGTTACGGCGGTTGTGCAGCCTGCTATCCGTTCGGTAGAAACGGACAACGACGGGAACCGCATTACCAAAAATTACCCGCTGCTGGTGGATGTGCCGGTGGTATTTCCGCGCGGCGGGGGATGCACGCTAACGTTCCCGGTTAACGCCGGTGATGAATGCCTGGTGATTTTCGCCGATCGCTGTATCGATTTCTGGTGGCAGAACGGCGGCGTGCAGGAGCCTGTAGACGACCGGGTGCATGACTTATCGGATGCGTTCTGTATCGTCGGGCCGCAGTCACAGGCGCAGAAAATCAGCGGAATCAGCACAGGGGCCGCTCAGCTGCGCAGCGATGACGGAAGCACGTTCTTTGAGCTCAATCCCTCTACTCAGAAAATTAAAATCGTAGCGCCTGGCGGCCTTGATGTTGTTACCCCGCAGGCCGACTTCTCGGCGAAAGTTACCATTCACGGGCTCCTGTCCTGGCTGGGTGGAATGGTGGGTTCTGTTGCTTCTGGCGTTGCATCCAAAATCACCGGCGCTGTCGAGTTTATCGGTACCGTTAAAGCTAACGGCAAGTCAATCGATGATACGCACACGCATGGCGGGGTTCAGCGAGGCGGAAGCAACACAGACGGGGTGAACTGATGCGATACAGACGTGAAGAAGCCAACGGTGATTACACCTTTGGCAGCGGCGATGATACCTGGCTGATTAACTCACCTGAGGCCGTGGCGCAGGCGGTGAAAACGCGGTTCGAATTATGGTACGGGCAATGGTTCCTCGACACCACCGAGGGGACTCCGTGGATTCAGTCCGTACTTGGTAAGCAGAAGCCGGAAACCTACAACCTGGCGATCCGTAAGCGCATCCTCGAAACGAGGGGCGTTAAATCCATCCTCTCTTTCAATACGACAGTGAACACGACGACGCGCCGCGTCCAGTTCTTCGCTGAAATCGACACCATCTACGGAACAACGACAGTAACCAGCGAGGCATAAATGGCCCTCAATTTGGACACACTCGGCTTATCGGCAACGGTAACCGCTGAGGGGATCAGTGCGCCTGATTATTTTAATATCTATGAATCAATACGTTAACGTTCAATAAAGCGCGGTGTGGCTGGGTTTAGTCCCTGCTTATGGTGTTTGAATCCATTCGATTACTTTCGTCTATCTGGGGTTCAATTCGCCATAAGTGGGACTACGAAAGAAACCACAGCGGAAGCAGTGATAGGAGCTGATGATGCTTGTTAAACCACTCACCAATGCAGAAGTTAAGAACGCGAAGCCACAGCTTAAAGATTACAGTCTTCATGATGGGTTTGGACTTCTTCTGTACGTTACTAAGTCAGGCGGTAAATCGTGGCGATTCCGCTATGCGCACCCCATAACCGGGAAAAGGCAGACATTCACTATTGGCCGATATCCAGAATTTAGTCTCGCAGAAGCGAGGGAGGCGAGAGAAGAAGCCAGAAGGAAAGTTGCCCGAGGGATAGATCCAAATGAGGTTAAAAAAGAAGAACTCAGCGACAGACGGAAAAAACATGCGCAGCAGTTTTCAGTTATCGCTGATAACTGGCTGAAAATAAAAATCACGGAGGGCATCCGTAGCAATACAATTCGAGGCTACGAGGGGGCTTTAAAAACGCTGAATAGTGTTCTTGGTGACGAGCCGGTACATAAAATGAATGCCGCCTCAACAATTCAGGCAATGAGAGAGTTTGCCGATCGTCCCGCCTCTTTGGAAAAGATGATAGTTGTGCTCAATTCAGTAATGGATTATGCGGTAAACACCGGAGTCATTGACCATAATTGCCTGCTAAAAATCGGCAAGGCTTTCCCAGCCAAAAGAAGCGTACCAATGCCCGTGATGGATAAAGGCAGATTGCCTGTGTTCCTTTCTGAATGGCTGGGGCTGAGTATGTGGGAGCCGATAAGGCTGTGTGTCTACTTCCAGCTTTTAACGATGGTAAGGCCATCTGAGGCTCGCCTGGCTGTTTGGGACGAAATTGATTTAGACAGTGCTGTCTGGAAAATTCCGGCTGAAAGAATGAAAGGGAAAAGGCCACACGCTGTACCGCTGTCCGCGCAAGCAATAGCAGTTTTACGCAATGCTGAAAAATGGCGTCGCGGGGCGTTTATTTTTCCTTCCGGCAAAAAGGGAGATAAGCCGATTGGAAAATGTACCGGGCAGATCGCTATTCATAAAACATCGCTAAGCGGAGAGGTTGTTACTCACGGTCTTAGGTCGCTTGCATCAACTGTGCTGAATGAAGAAGGGTTTAACCCTGATGTTATTGAGGCGGCACTTGCTCACAGAAGCAGGAACGCGATCCGCAATATCTACAATCGTACTGATTACTTTGAACAGCGGCGTATGCTCATGCAGTGGTGGGGGGATTATGTCGATAGCGCAGAGCGCGGAGAACTGCTTGAGACAAAGGGCGATAAAGGATTAAGGCTGATTGGTTAGTCCTCAAAACTCGACGTTTATTGCTGGCTATACGCCAGATTTTTTATTCCATTCAAACGCCGAAATGTATCTTTTTTATTCATAATTGTTATAATTGATTCATATATATACGGAGGTTTTTATGTCTGAATCGAATAGTGAAATACTACTTAAAGGCGAGGTTAAAGCGCGACTTCGCTACCGTTCTGATTCTGCGTTCTATGATTTCCTCAAAGATGAGGGAAACGGTTTTCCGATGCCTTTTAAAGTGGGAGGCCGTAACTGCTGGTATCGTGACGAGGTTGAAGCGTGGATCGGGAAACAAAGTGAAAAGCGCGGGATCTGTACCGCATGAAAGCGGAGCAAATAGACGGGGCTTGTTACCGAAAGGGGCAAGCCTTTTTTATTGTCTGTTGCCAGCAACGGTAACTTACACCAGCCAGGGAAAGGCATTTCATCGGGTAGCGGCGGAATGTTTGCAGAAAAATGCACAAAGGTATTCATAGTGTTCATGATTTAAATTTAGTCATAAAAAATCATACAGATAGACTATGAACACCTTTATCTAAGGTATTCATAGGGTATTCATAGTGTTCATAAGTTAGTGGCTGTCTTTATTGCTGGTGGTCAAACGTTGAGCCGACGAAATTCGTATGCACAAATTAACTGCGTACGTTTAACGTACGGACATCGAGATAAACACGAACAGTATTCGGGTTCAGTGCAAAACAACGTTAAACGTGGTTCAGAGGTTCCGATGAATAACGTAGAGAGCTGCTGTGATGCTGAAAAATACTATTATGAGGAAAACCAACAACCTGCATTTTTGCACGATGGAAACCGACTATCTCTGAGCGAGCCGGTTAACCAACCCTCTTTAAGAGGGTCAGTTAACAGCATTACGGGGAGTAACCCTGCTCACCCAAAGGAAAATGGGCGGGTTTTAAATTCTACTCTCTGGCTGGCGTTGGTTTGAAAGTTACCGATGGCGCGAACGGTGAAAATGGCTTTCTATCGACTTGGTTTCGACCGCAATTTAAGATGGCTCATAATCTCGGTTTAAACGGACATTAGGATGATGAAAAAACGAACTAAAGCCCTCATGCAATTGGCTATCTTTATCCCTTTCGCATTCCCTCTGGCCTCATGTACCGCCGGAAAAATAGATCCAGCCAAAGCCTTAAATCAGATGCATATTGTCAAAAGTGATGCTTACAAAAAGCGTCCCGGATGGGATGCGCTGGTTCGTTTAGGTATCGATGATTGTAAAACATACAAAAATGGCGGAGACAGTCTTTTCAAGTGGGATGGGCTGCAATGCGACGACAATAACATTATTAAATCAGTGAATGAAAAACCGAAGTTAATTCCAATTTTCTATGCGGCATACCATGAGTACGGTAGCTATGAGGTTGGCTCTATATCAAATTTTGAGCCGGGGGCGAGGGCTGGCGAGGAGATGGTTAAAATCTTGGCTAATCTGGCGTCTGTACTCGGTAATCCAGCAAAAATTGATGCCATTTATGATGATTATGAAAATGACCGCTGGAGTATGGGATTAAACAAGGTTAGCAAAAGCGATTTTATAAATGGTGTTGCAAATTTTAGTAAAAACAGAGACGCATTAGCCTCCAACTATCAAAAGACTCATGATGAAAATCAAAAACAATATCAGGCTGAACGGGATGCTCGACTTAAGCGTGAAAAGGAAGAGTCAATAGCCTCTGAGCGAGAGATTAACCTTGTCTTGTGGCAGAACCCTACACCAGAACAGCAGGTTATTGTTGATGCGTTTCGCACGGTAAAATTCACTATCAGAAATGATGGGGTTGCATACGCCAATGGCCGACGCTTTATGTCCGTAGCAGGGCTGGAATCTCTTAAAAATAGCCTGAACATGAGCATGGAGTCGTGCTCTGATGTTGGGGCTTACGTTGATGAAAAGGTAATAAGTCGGGCATGTGTGCAAGGTTTGGCTGAAGGAATTATTGAATGGGGTAAAACAGCCAAAGACAAAACCATTTCAGATCGCGCATGGAACGCCGCAGCCGTTCAAGGGAGTATTAATTACAATCCTGTTAAATATGAAATTCTGTTCTCGCACTGGGCTGGTATGGCTCGGGTTTACGCTTCTCGTGGGTACTAATCGTAGGTTTCAGATCTATGCGCAGGGGATATTTTCCTTGCGCTAAAGGGGTTAGTGTGGTTATGATTATTTCGCACCTCACAAAACGGGTGCCGGGTTTAGCAGCCTGAACGTCCGAGCGGGTAGCCGCTGATTTCCGTATAGCGGTATTTTTACGCCCGTAATTCACCTATGCCCCCGATTTATGGCGGGGCGTGGTGGGGAGGCTTCGGCCTGCTGGTATCTTGGACGCCAGTCTGCTAACCCCGCTACGTCTCGCCACCCATGTTTAGCAGCATCTGGCGAGACTCCTTAAAAATGTCCAAGGAGCCGCTAAAATGGCTAAATCAACCTGCCCCAAATATACCTGGCTGTTTCTGGCCACACCGAAAAAACACGACTGCACACCAATCGTATTGCGCACAATGGCTGATACCGAAGAAGAAGCCCGCGATACCTTCCCATGCTGGAATCTGACTTTTGCCGCAAAAATCCGCACTGAAAGCAGCCTGCGTGATTCTGGCTGTGGATCTTATGGCCTGAACCTCCTGACTCCGGAAATGCTGGAGGTGCACAATGTTTAACCTCCAGACTCTGACGGCCAAAGCCCGCGAATTGCGCGGCAACGTGGTTAAAGCGGTTAGCACTAAGGGCAGTCGCACAATGACGCCAGTTTATGACCGTGACGAACAGCGCAAGCTACGCGAACGCATACAGCAGACACAACCGGATTGGGTGCTGCTCTGGTGGGACATTGCGACCGTAACCGGCTGGCGTACCAGCGACGTTTGCAACCTGCGCTATTCCTGCATCAATTGGGAAACGGGGCAGGCGACAATTATCGTTGCCAAACAGACCAAAGCTGCCGAAGCGCGGGCAACCCGCAAAGGCATTGAAATCGTGCGCCAGCAGCGCAAGGACGCCGCGAGGCTTGCCGCTGACCATATCGCCTACATGAAGTGGGACAGCATCAACTGTGATGCGCTGGCAGCGGATATGACCGACGAAGAACAGGCGATAGTATTCGGGCTGGTGGCTAAAGCAGACGTTAAGCACGACACCAAACAGTTACCGCCGGGCATCATCAAGCGGCTTCGCGAACGTCAGGAGCGGAATCTGGTAGAGGACGACCTGATATTTTCCCGCTCTCAAATCGAAAGTAACCGTTGTCAACGTCTGGAAGGTAGCGTGACCCGCCAAACCATCTGGCGAAAACTTCATGGCGTAATGGTGTGGTTTACCCGCTTCATAAACGCCAAGCTGCGCCTGAGCGCGTACTCAAGCCGCAAAATAGCAGCGTTTAACCTCATGTCAGCAGGCGGTGAACAAGGCTTGTTGGTGGCCTCTGAAATGCTCGGGCATAGCAACCCGGCAATAACACGCACATATCTGCAGTTAGGTAGTAAAGCGGCCGCGATCCAGTCTCGTCTGGCTATGGAGGTGTGCAATGCGTAAAACCTTCCAGATTGATGGCTACGCTGTTAACAAACGCGGTCTTACCGTTGGTATTCACTACACCATGACCAGCACCGGCCCTGAAACAGCGAAAGCTACGGCGCAGCTACTTGCTCAGAAAGGCGGGTATAAACACGTCCGTATTAACTTTGTCCGGGAGGCGAAAAATGCGTGAGCCAATCAGCTTAGACCAGGCTGAATATAAATCAGCACTGGCCGCTTCACTCTTTGAAACCATTCTGGAAAAAGCCTGCGCTGAATGTTCGGAAACCCTGCTGAACCATATCTCACTGGCATGTGACCTTAATCAGGAAATTCACCGGGCATTAGTCGCTGAGCTGCATATGGGAGATAAAAAATGAGACAGGTTCCCTTTGATGTTTTGATGCACGTCGAGAATGCCCTATCCGAAAGTGAATGCACGTATGAGGTTCTCAGCATGTGGCTGGACAGCATTACTAACGATGAGAGTTCACACAGCGAAGCGTGTCGGGTGGGCGCTATCATGTCACTGCTGAATAAATCTATTGGCGAGCTGGTAAAGGCGCGGGACGCTTACAAGCCAAATAGCGAGATATAACAAATGAAAAAGAAAAATACTGGCTTAATTGCCAGCGGATTATCTCAACCTGAAATCAGGCAGGGCGATAAATGGCGTGATGGATGGGGCGATATTGTGACAGTCGAAAGTTACCGATTCAACAGAGTGACATTTATTCGTGATGGTTATTTATCTCCATGCACTCTGAATGAATCACGATTTATCAAAGAATTTAATCTGGTAGGCGAGGTGATGCCGTGAAAGATAATTTCATTAATGAAATTCGTAGCAGGGCTAATAATAACTGGCCTGCAATTATGGAGCGCCTTGCCATTCCTACAAACAGCGCAGAAGGGCCATGTCCGGCGTGCGGCGGCAAAACCCGCTACCGGTTCGACAATAAAGATAACCGGGGAACCTATTTCTGTTCGCACTGTGGCGCGGGTACTGGGCTGGATCTGGTGATGAAGGTCAACCAGTGCGGCCCGAGAGAAGCGGCTGAGCTGGTGGCCGAAGCTATGTCGCTGCCTATGCCGGAACCGAAGCAAGCCAGAGAGAAGCCTCAAACGGATATCGCCGGGAAAGTTGCGGCGCTGGCCGCCAAAGCCTCTCCGGGGCAGTCTGCTTACCTTACATCAAAGGGGCTTGAATGCCCCTTCCCGATGCTGTCCGACGGATCGCTGCTGCTGGTGCTGAAAAACGGTGCTGGTGCGGCGACTGGCGCACAGGTGATTAAACCTGATGGCAGTAAGCGGCTGGTGGCCGGAACGGTGAAGAAAGGCTCTTTTTGCGTGGTTAATTCCGGCGCAACGTCGGAAACGGTGATTATCGCCGAAGGGCTGGCAACGGCGCTTTCGGTTCAGCAGTTCCGCCCTGATGCGACAATTATCGCAGCTATTGACGCTGGGAACCTGCTGCCCGTTGCTCAGGTGATGCGCAAAAAATACCCGAACGCGCGGATCATCATTGCTGCAGATAATGACCAGTGCGCCGAAAGTGACAGAAGCGGAGAAGTGAAAGTTAACACAGGTAAGGAGTGTGCAGAGAAAGCCGCTAAAGCCGTTGCTGGCTGGGTTTCTTTGCCCCCTGTGGACTACAAGGCGGACTGGAACGACTACCACCGACAAAACGGACTGGAAGCCGCTATAGCAGCATTTAACGATTCGATGTATCAGCCGGAGGGGGAAAGTGTGGGCGCAAAACTTAAAGTAGTCGATGGCGGTAAAAAGCGCGGGCGCGGAGAAATCAACCTGATCCAGATGGCGGATAATGAAAAAGCGCTGATGCTGGCAGACCGTTACGAGGGAATAGCCATTCACGCAGAGAGCGAGGCTGTATATCTGTACCGTGAAGGTGTATGGGTAAAAGCAGCGCCATTAGAACTAAGCCGCGAAATGGTGGCTATCTACAACGAAAATCAGACTAATTTCAGTAAACGCTCAGTAAATAACGTAATTGAAGCATTGAAGATTGTCATTCCTGTTATGGGCCAGCCTCGCCGGAGCCTGATCCCGTTCAAAAATGGCGTGTACGACATGGAAACCGGGACTTTCTCGCAGCATTCATTAGATAACTGGCTTACTAACGATAACGGTGTGATCTATACGCCGCCGGAGCCTGGCGAAAATCTTCACGACCATGCGCCAAACTTCCATAAATGGCTAAGTTACACAGCAGGAAGAGACGCACTTAAAATGAAGCGGATCGCCGCTGGGCTTTTTATGGTGCTGGCGAACCGCTACGACTGGCAACTTTTTCTTGAGATAACCGGGGAGGGAGGTAGCGGCAAAAGCGTTTTCACTCACATTGCTACTATGCTGGCTGGCGAACACAACACGGCCAGCGGAAATATGGCCGCACTGGATAGCGCCAGAGGTCGGGCGCAGTTCGTAGGCAAAAGTATGATAACCCTACCAGACCAGCCAAAATATTCAGGCGAGGGAACGGGTATAAAAGCGATTACGGGCGGCGATGCCGTAGAGATTGACCCGAAGCATGAACACCAGTACACCGCCGTTCTGAGGGCTGTTGTAGTCGCTACAAACAACACGCCGATGATTTTCACCGAACGGGCCGGAGGCGTTGCCCGCCGTAGGGTGATTTTTCAGTTTAATAACCGGGTTCGAGAGGAAGACAAAGACCCCGATTTGTCGGAAAAGATATCCGCAGAAATCCCGGTTATTGTCCGCCGGCTCCTGGCTAACTTTTCTGATCCAGAGAAAGCAAGGGCGCTTTTGTTGGAACAGAGGAACAGTGAAGAAGCGCTGGAGGTTAAACAGAAAACAGACCCACTTTATGCTTTCTGCGCATACCTTGAAAAGTTGTCAGAGTGTACGGGAATGCTGGTAGGGAACCGCAATCCGCCTCTCTACCCACGCGTGTATCTCTATCATGCGTATCTGGCCTTTCTGGAGGCTAACGGATTCGATAAGCCGCTAACCCTTAATAAATTCGCTGAGGGCATGGAGAGCGCAATGCGCGAGTTTAATCACGAATATCGGAAAGAGAGAAAGACGCGAGGAGTTGTAACCAACGTGGAACTTTCAGGAAGTGCTGAGGACTGGCTGCCACAGCCTTATCCCAACCCGACGAAGAAGTAAGCAAATAAAAAGCCCGCGAAGGAAGGCGCGGGCTTTGCTTAGTATCACGATTGTGCAATCGGTGGGGGATTCCGTACCCACGAATACAGAATAGCAGAACTCTACACCTATTTACCACTTTTTGTGGTTGATGTTGTGTTTTGTATCTGTTTTTATGGTTTGCATGTATAATATTCATACCGACAATCCCGTCGAGGTTACAGGACAATTTGACCATGCCAAACATGACTCGCTTTAATGCGACCCCTTCCGGATCTGGCGTAATCATTACTGCAAATTTTGATAATGATACGGAGATTCAATTCCCTACAGACCCCGCATCTGCAGACTTTATGACATCCATCGTTAGAGCCTTAGCAGAAGCGAATGACCGCATTATCGCCGCTGAAAATCGTGCAGCAGCAGCTAACCGAACAGCAGACCGGCTAAAGAAAAGAACTGGCGATCAGCAGCCTGCAGGCTCAGGCCAGCCGCCTCAATCCCATGCTGAGTTTCTCAAGTTAGTATGGAAAGCCGTGCCAGATTTCACGGTTGGCGTTGAACGCAACCCGGAAAACATCGCCATTGAGGCACTTCGGTTTGTGCCCATCGCAGTTCTGAAAGCGATTTCCGGCTATACGTTGCCTGAAAATATTCCACGCAGTGAGGCTGTCTCGTTACTGGAAATTGCCGGGGAATACATGGAGGCGAACAACATCAAATCGAAACCATATATCCCTAGTATCAATGCTAAAGAAGCAGCTCAAAAGCGCCGGGATTTTGATGCTGATGTGAATAAAAACATTCAGCTTCAGCAGCAGCTTGATCAGCACTGGGAGCAGCAGAAAGTCGATGAGAAGGAAAGACAAAAAACCATCGATAAGCACATGCGCCCATACACTTATTATTAACTCTTACGCCCGGTAATTAGCCGGGCTCTGTCATTTAGGATATGAGAGTTAGCAATGACTACGCCACCTGAAAATAGTGATTTTTTCAACTGGATTGCAAACGGTAAGGCCTGTGTTGCTCATCATGAAGCTGGTCACGCCGTTGCCAACTGGAGTTCTTGTTTAAAAATATGGCATGTCAGTATCATGAATGAGAACGGCTACATAAGGGATGAGCACTACAATGAAGCTAAATGTTTAGGGGTTGTATCAAGCCAATTTAGAGATGATTACAATCTCAAGAGATTATTGGCAAGTAAGTCAGGAATAGTAAATAGAGACGGCAGTATTACGCCTTTCATTGAACATCACTCAAAAGAGATAAAAAAATACGCCAAAAGGGAAATGCTTATATCGCTGGCTGGTCCTGTAAGTGAGGTTGCGTATGGAGGAGGGGACATATTTGGTAAAGCATGTTCATTCAGTAAAAAATCAGCAGGCTCAGACCGGGAGAGGGTAGAGGAACTGCTTGATTTATATTGCGAAACAAATAAAGAGGTCAGCAGAATTGATGTTTTAAATAATATGATAAAAGAGACTGAGTTATTCGTTATGCGGCATTGGGATAAAATTCATAATATAGCAAAAATTCTTGAGCGTGATTATGTTATTAAAGGGGAGCGTGTTAACTCGATTATAGGTATCAATCTATCTGATAGCGTGACCCCAATGTTTAAAGACTAAATTGCAAAGAAGTGCTCATGGGGTGAATGTTGGTTAAATGTTAAATTTATAACGGAGAGCATGAACACCTATGTACACTTATGAAGGGTTATGAATACTGGTGTTCATGCTTTATCTATATGAATAATATGATTAATATCGCGAATATGAATACCATGAACACCTTGAGAGCAAGTTCTCTAAAACACGCCCTAAATGCAGCGTTTAAAGTATAAAAGCCATTTTTATAGTTCAAAAAAGAATATGCATTAACAATTCATTATCATTTGGTTTGGCGGCATTTATAAGCTTTTACGCACAGAAAATAACCATCTTGTTAGCCGTATTAAATGTCAGACGAGAGGAACGGTAACTTAAAATGAAAAATAGCGTTACTAATGCAAACTCCTGCTCTGATACGCAGGAAATTGAAAGTTTACCTGCATACAGACAGGCGCTGGCCGATGAAGCTGTAAGTAATAAGGTGTCTGCTGTAGAACGTATCCGGGCAAGGTTGGCGCTTCTGGAGAGCTATATTCCTGATTCGCTTGTGCCACAAGACGAGGTAGCCGAATTTCGTGGCCGCATCACCGGATTATTCGGTGAACTGGAGGTGGGCGGTAAACACGGCACTGTACTGATTCATGCACATCGAAAATTACGCGATTTAGAGGATCGGATTTACATTCCTGTACGCCGGATGGCCGCTGAACAGTTTGACCAACTGCGTCGGGAAAAACCGGACATGACGGGCGATGTATTACTGAAAACTCTGCTGGGCGATGAAATTGGCGAATATCAGACGAGAAACCCTGAGGCGTCAAAAATAGCCACGCTGGCCGCGCTTATGAGGTCATCACCCCGTGCGGATATTCTCATAAACATGATCCGTCAGCGAAACGATGAGCATCCGGTAGCAGTGTTTAGCTGGTGTCCTCTGGAATTACCTTTGCAGGGTGTGTAGGGGGAAACATGGCATCTATCCGTGAGATTGGCTCGGAAAAGCGCCTGCGTTATGTCGTTAACTGGCTGGATAAAGAAACCCGCACCGGACGGCGCAATACCTTTCACAGCATCGACGATGCGGCGGCGTTGCTGTATCAACTGGAAGTGGCAGCCCTTGACTGGCGAACGGCAGACAATGCTGAGGCGGTAAAACGCTGGACGCTGCAGAAACTGTCCTGGTTATGGCTGGGATATCAGCGTGACAGGCTGAACCGGAACCGGATCAGGGCAACCAGTTACGACCGCTACCGCTATTGCCTGCTAAACCTTCCGTCTGACCTGCTGAATAAAAACCTGAATAAAATAACTTCACGCCAGCTTAGCGAGCGGCTTAACCGACAGTCGCTTGTGTACATCGGCGCGGCTTTTGCTTATCTCGTGCGGTCCGGGATGATTGCGCATAATCCGGTTCGCCAGAGCCGATCACCGGCAGACAGGCCGTGGCAAATCCCGGATGAAGATACCGTGTTAGCCATGCTGGATCGTGCAGAGCGGCGCGAAAGGATTGCTATCTGGCTGGGCGCGGCTTGCGGCCTGCGTATCAGCGAAGTGCTGGCGTTAACCTATCGGGATGTGAGCGCTGACGAAATACAGGTTCGCTGCCATCTGACTTCACGCGGTATTATCCGGGGCAGAAAGCGCGGCAGGGGCCGTTCCGTCGATATGCCGGTTGGCCTGTTTGAGTGCCTCGATAAAACGCTGCTGGGAACGGATACACCGCTGATTGCCGGGAGCAACGGACAGAGGCTGAGCCTGAACTACAGCACATCCGGCGTGATGAAACGCCTGCTCTCTGAATTCGGGATAGCGCGATTTCATGACCTGAGGCATTTTGCGGTGTCCAGCCTGGTAAAAAACGGCGTTGATATTCTGGACGTGTCTGACATGGTGGGCCACTCCCGGCCGTCGGTGACGTTGAATATTTACGGGCATCTTTTCCGCGAAAAACCGTCACTCAAGAACGCTCTGAGAGGAGGGGTAAGGAGAATATAGTAAACTCCTTACTTTCCCGGTGTGATGCGGGTTCATCGACTGAAAGCGACGATCTAGCCATTTTTGGATAATACCGCACTTTTTCACGCTTTCCGGACGGGTGAGCAACAAAATGCGGAGAAATGAGGAATGACACGGCCTGTAGCCCGACAAAGTGCGGCATATCACATGAGCGCAGGCCGCATTCTACCGTTATCGATACGCCGCGGACTTTTTGAGGGTTCGTGAGCACGTCCCGTTTTTTGCCGATGGTGGACAGAGTGAGGAAAAATGAACGTTTTAGCAGCCGCTGAAAATGGCTTCCGGTTTAAGGGGATCTGGTGGACGGAGGAGACCTTTACTGACGTATTACGCACGGTACTGAACCTGCACCGTGCTATGAGTAATCACCGGGTGGCTTTTCACTTTGGAGTTTCTGAAAAAGCCGTCAGGAAATTGAGAGCACGCAGCGATACCGCCAATGGGGTGATACTGCGCCTGATGGAAGAAGCGAAACTCAGCAGGAGCAGGCCAGCACAGTATCGCGAACGCAACTGGTACAACAATTACCCGGAAGACATCGAGGCCAGAAAAATACTGATAGCCGCAGAGGAGGAAAGGGAAAGGCAGCGGGTGGTTCGACATGAGCAGCGAAAGCAGAGAACGCGCCGGGTTACTGATGGCGCTGTACGTCTTGAGCGGATTAGAGCGCAGCGGCGTGAGGCGGTACAATGCTGTAAACGGTCAGGATTAACTCAGGTGCTGGCAGCAGAAAGCCTGTCATGTTCGCTGAGCACTGTCCGGCGGTACTGGTGAATGTTGAGCGACCGTAGCCGTTAAGTTTCACTTCTGGTAATGAGTAACTTACATGCTGAAATCTGATGTGATCGAGTCTGCAATAGCAGAGATGGTAACAAAGCAAGGGCGAGATTTAGACGCTACTGACATGCTGGAGATACGCCGTAGGGTAGCAGGAGCGCTCGCCGCAAAGGAAAGGCACCGCCAGCGCATGGCAGCCCCGGAATATCGTTGGAGTAAGCCTGCACCTCGCAGATAGCAATCCGCACACCTAAGAACAGTTAACGGACTAGATTCTCACCACCTTAAAAATAAAATCCATATATATCAATAACTTTATCATTGTTATTGAATCAGTGCGCCTGATTACCAGACGATACTCGATACCCTGACGAGCTATTTTCAGCAGATTTATGGCAGTGACGCTTATCTGGAGCCAGACAGCAAAGACGGCCAGATGGTGGCGCTGGTGGCGCTGGCTATTCACGATGCCAACAACACGGCCATCTCCGTTTATAACTGCTTCTCACCTGCTACGGGTTACGGCGCAGCGCTGACCAGTAACGTTAAAATTAACGGTATCGCGCGCCGGGGGGCGACGAACTCTACCGTGGATCTGCTTCTGACCGGTACCGCCGGGACATCCATCACAAACGGTACCGTGAAAGACACGAATAACGTGATCTGGCGGCTTCCTGCCTCGGTGACCATCGGTGTCGGCGGGACCGTGATGGTAACTGCAACCTGTTCAAACAGCGGAGCAGTTGCGGCGCTGGCCGGGACTATTACCACTATCAACACGCCGACCCGTGGCTGGGCATCGGTAACCAACCCGGCGGCGGCCACCGTAGGCGCCCCGGCTGAAACCGACGCAGAACTGCGCATCAGGCAGGGGCAAAGCGTCGCTCTGCCGTCACTCACACCGTTTGAAGGTGTCGACGGTGCGATCGCCAACGTTGCAGGCGTGACTCGTCACAAGCTCTACGAGAATGATACTGGTGCTACCGACAGCAACGGGCTGCCTCCTCATTCCATTTCCGCCATCGTCGATGGAGGTGATGTTACCGAGATAGCCCAGACAATCAGGGGAAACAAAGGGCAGGGAACAGCCACCTACGGGACAACATCTGTCACGGTGCTGGACACCTACGGTAACCCACACGTGATCAGTTTTTCGCGGTCTACTGATGTCCCGATTTATGGGCATATCACCCTGAAGGCATTCACCGGCTACACGTCGCAAATTGGCGTTCAGATTCAGCAGGCCGTCGCGGATTACATCAATGGGCTGACGATCGGCGACGATGTGCTGCTGAGCAGGATTTATTCACCGGCGAACCTCGGCGTAGTGAGTGGTGGCAATGCGCGCTACTACGACATACAGGAGCTGCTGATTGGAAAATCAGCCGGTAGCGTAGCGGCGGCAAACATCATCATTGCCTACAACGAATCCGCGTCGTGTAAACCCGAAAA
This sequence comes from Enterobacter sp. JBIWA003, assembly GCF_019968825.1. Taxonomy (NCBI): domain Bacteria; kingdom Pseudomonadati; phylum Pseudomonadota; class Gammaproteobacteria; order Enterobacterales; family Enterobacteriaceae; genus Enterobacter; species Enterobacter sp. JBIWA003. Next base: position 3,793,825 of record NZ_CP074170.1, on the reverse strand, counting down.
CATTGTTCTAACGGTGACGTCATGAGCAGGTACACGGACTTAATCACCAACTATCACGCCACGAAGCCGAAATTTTTTGATCACGTCGACCTTAGCACGCGGCCACTGATTGATATCACCGGCGCCACCCGGGGGCTGGTAAGCGCTTTCGATATTGATACTGCTGTCGGCGTCCAGCTCGATACGCTCGGCCTCTGGATTGGTCGCAGTCGCATAGTCAGCCAGCCGATAAGCGGCGTTTATTTCAGCCTTGATACTGACGGGCTCGGGTTCGATCAGGGGGTATGGCAAGGCCCGTATGACCCCGATTCAGGCTACACCACGCTAAGCGACGAAACTTATCGCATCGTCCTTAAGGCGAAAATCGCTATCAACAACTGGGACGGCCGGAATGATTCGCTGCCTCCCATCCTTGACGCTGCAACTGCAGGCTCTGGCCTGAGGATGCAGATCGTCGACAACCAGGACATGACGATCTCGGTCTGGGTTTTTCCCGAGACTGATATTTCAGATGTGTCTCTCGAACTGATCGCCGCTATTAAGCAGGGCTATCTCACCGTTAAAGCCGCTGGCGTGTGGGCCGGTGACGTTGAAACGCCTTCGGTAGAAACACCGTCAGAGGGTAATCGATTCTTCGGTTTTGACATGGACAACGAATATATCGCCGGATTTGATGATGGCGCATGGGGGAAATTACTGTAATGGCTAAAAATGACTTCAAACCTTTTGCTACCGGCGCTGGTGCAAATGTAATGTCCCAGGCTGACTGGGAAGCTCTTCCTGCTCTACTTTCTGGATTTACAGCAGGCAAAGCATCCAGTGCGCAGGTCAACAAAGCTATTCGGCAGTCAGCTTTTATCGCGGCCGCGCTGGCGCAGTACACCGCCAACAAAAGCGGGCTTGATGTGCTGGATGATGGTGATGTGAGCGGGTTCATTGCCAAAATGACCACCGCGCTCGGTAAGGACTTTCAGGGGCTTGATGCCACACTGACGGCACTTGCCGGCCTCGCTACAGGGGCAAATAAGCTTCCGTATTTCACCGGGGCAGATACCGCAGCGCAGACGGATCTTACTTCAGTCGGGCGTGACATTATCGGTAAAAGTACGATTGCCGACATTCTCACATACCTCGGTTTTGTAGGATCGTTAACTTCACCTGGTTATGCGGTTATTCCGCTGGGGACGAAAAAGCTGGTGATTCAGTGGGGATCTGTAACTGTACCGACTGCCGGGTCAGCATCTGCCACTTATCAGCTGGCGCTTAACGCGGGTCTGGCACAGTTCTGTACGCCGGTTGATGTTTCGTCAATAAATAACTACCGTGTCGGTGTGGCCACTTCAACAAATACGAGTATCACCCTGGCATCAACCAACACGCAAAGTGTTACCGGTGTTATGTGGCTATCAATTGGGACGATTAACTGATGAATAAATATTATTACTCCCCGTCAATGCGCGGATTTTATCAATCGCAGATTCATAAAGAATACCCTGCCGATGCCGTTGAAATTGATGAAAGCGAATATTTCCGACTCATTCAGGAACAGCAAAACGGAATGGAGATAACACCAGGCACTGATGGCAGTCCCGTACTTACCGAGCCAGTGATTGATTATGTAGCACAGGCACAGCAAGTAAAAAACTCGCTCCGCCTGACTGCTGATGCAGAAATTTCATGGCGCCAGGACGCTGTTGATGCTGGGATAGCAACAGAGAATGAGACTGCTGCTCTGGCAGAATGGAAAAAATACCGGGTGCAGTTGATGCGCGTTGATACTTCAAAAGCCCCCGATATTGTTTGGCCTACACCTCCGGATGGATCGGCCAGCTAATAGCATCTGGCGCGGTTTCTGTATCTACCACAGTGACCGCGTCAATATAGTCCATCCAGGCATTTAGTGATGCCGTTTCGTCAGTTGTCAATTTGCGGCCCATTAGCAACTTCGTCTGCCAGACGACGATTTTGTTTGCGGCATAATCAAGGCGGGATTGTTTTTCTGCATCAGCTTCAATGACCAGCTCCGCGTGTGTTTTTTCTGGTTCTGGTGGAGGCGTGAATTCTTTTCCGTCGTAATTCCACCCGACGCTGCACGGCGTTTCTTCTGCAAGCTCAACCGTAAGGAATTCACTAAATAAATCGCCTTCTCCATCCCATGCAACAATATTTTCCACAACGTTATTTTTCACAAGTGCATATCGTGAAACAGTCATTATGCATACTCCCAGAACTGAATTACCCCATCACCACCAAGGCCACCACTGAAACCGCCGGTCGGGTTGGAAACTCCATTTGCGCCAGAACCTCCAGCGCCGTCTTGCGCGTCAACACCATTCGCATTTCCTCCCCCAACACCTATGGAACCCGCTGAAAACTCACTATCGCCACCATATCCAGAGACTGCGTTTCCAAGTGCTGTGGCGACCGCATTACCTCCTATTGATCCTTTCTTGGACTTAAGCATGAGCAATGTTGTCGTACCGGCATTAGTAACTATGCCTCCATCATTTCCTCGCGACTGGACAGGCAATGACGACGTAGCAGTTGCGAATGCCTGTCCTCTGCCGCCAGTGCATGTTACTCCGCAAAATGACGAACTCCCGCCCTGAGTTGCTGAGGATGACAGTGCAGCGTGCTGACCAATGGTGAAACTAAAATTAGTAATATCAGTAATATTCACCAAAAATTCGGCATAAGCACCAGCAGATCCTCCGGTACCGCACGCAACCTGGCCGCTTGCTGTCGCTGCTGCGTTCGCTCCATTGCCCCCTGCAGCTTGCAGTTTGGCAATTACGAATTTGGTGCCTGCCGTTGGGGTGTAAGTGCCGGAAACAGACGGGGTCTGGATATTGATAAGACGCCCCACTTTCCCGTTTGTTACTAAACCGAGGTTTAAGAGAATGAATATTTCCTCCTTGTCTGGCATTGTTTCGGCTTTTGCCTGGAGGAAAAGGTGTGCTTATTGGCTACGTGAGGGTGTCAACTAATGACCAGAACACCGCATTGCAGAGAAATGCGCTCGATAGCGCAGGATGTGAGCTGATTTTTGAAGACAAGATGAGCGGTAAGACATCCGAAAGGCCAGGACTCAAAAAGGTACTCCGGACGCTATCAGAAGGCGACACACTGGTGGTCTGGAAGCTCGATCGGCTCGGGCGAAGCATGAGGCATCTTGTCGTTCTGGTGGAGGAGCTGCGGGAGCGAGGGATAAATTTTCGCAGTCTGACCGACAGTATAGACACGTCTACCCCGATGGGGCGATTCTTCTTTCATGTTATGGGCGCGCTAGCAGAAATGGAAAGAGAGCTCATTGTTGAGCGTACCCGTGCAGGATTAGCAGCTGCGCGAGCAGAGGGGAGGATAGGCGGCCGCAGGCCAAAACTGACGGATGAGCAGTGGGCGCAAGCAGGGAGATTGATCGCTGCAGGGGAGACGCGCCAGCGAGTGGCAATTATTTACGACGTAGGCGTTTCGACACTTTACCGAAAATTTCCGGTAGGTAGTGGTTAGACATGATGCAGGCCGCCGGTGAATGTATAGGCTGGCAGCCTGCACAATTTTAAAGTCCAACCTGGCGAACGGTCGGGAACTCTGAAACCAGCCACATATCGGACTCTTCAAACATATCCTCCAGCATGCGGTTCAGCTTTTCCCGATCGCTTTTGCTGGCATCGCTATTCAAGCCGTTCGCCTGCATCGGCTTCACCCTCACTTCGGCATCAGGGAAGATCTGGTGCACTCGCTTCGTCAGCTCTGCCAGGATAATCTCTCTGGCTCCTTCAAGTCCCTCTACATTGCGTTTGTCATAAACCAGTTCAACGAACATAAAAGCCTCCGGAAAACCACTGTGGTTGTATACAGTATTTTTACTGTAAAAATAAACAGTGTCAAGGCGAGCGGAGCGCGAAAGGGGGATGGATTTTTGTTACCCTTAGTTACAAATAGAAAAACCCCAGACCGTGAGATCTGGGGTTCTTTTAAAGTGCACGTGCATTTCACGTGCATATTTTTGTCTTTTCTCGGTCTGCGCTCTGTCTGGTCAGAGTCTGTAAGTGGCTGTTTTTATTGCCACTGTCCGGTTGCAGTCCTATCAAAAGTGGTGGAGCTGGCGGGAGTTGAACCCGCGTCCGAAATTTCTACATCCTCGGTACTACATGCTTAGTTTGTCTTTACATTCGCACGCCAGCTGCGGACAGACACGCCACTAACGAACTAGCCTGATTAGTTTTAACGCTTCAACCCCAGGCAGGGCTTCCACGCGATCTCTTTTGGGTTTGACCTCTCTTTGATCCCCGTCTTAAGAGCGGAAGCTAGGGAGAGAGGGCTCAGAGCAGGTTATTAAGCTGCTAAAGCGTAGTTTTCGTCGTTTGCGACTATTTTTTTGCGGCTTTTAACGAGGCAAACCGCCCCTCGGCATGCACCTTGGGTTTCGCAAATCCCGTCGAATCCAGAATCAGCCCCAATAGTGTTGAACTGAGTATACCAGATTTCACTTCCTGGATACCAGCCCGGAACGCTAACTTATTGAATAGTACAATAAGTGTGCAGAATCAACGTCCTGCGTTTTTCATAATGCGCGCTTTGTCCAGCTGCCACTCGCGCTCTTTCAGGTCAGTACGTTTGTCGTGCTGTTTTTTACCCTTCGCGACGCCAACTTTCACTTTGCACCAGGCGTTTTTCCAGTACAGCGACAGGGCGACCACGGTGAAACCTTCACGATTGATGCGTCCGTAGAGGGATTCCAGCTCACGCTTGTTCAGCAGCAATTTACGCGTGCGCGTAGGGTCACACACGTAGTGTGAAGAGGCGACGGTCAGCGGCGTAAAGTTCGCGCCGAACAGGAAGGCTTCGCCATCTTTCAGGATCACGTAGCTATCGCCAATGTTGGCTTTCCCGGCGCGCAGCGATTTTACTTCCCAGCCCTGCAACGCAAGGCCAGCTTCGAATTCTTCTTCAATGAAATACTCGTGGCGAGCACGCTTGTTGAGCGCAATGGTCGCCGAGCCTGGTTTATGTGCTTTTTTCTTCGTCATAAGTGTCGTAAAGCCGTCGGTAATCTGATTTCAAAAAGTCACCTCATTGCGTCCTGTGAGGTCTAACGCGCTATCTTAGCACGAGATGAGGCTTAGCGTTTTTTTAACAGGTGATAAATGTTATTATTTGTCCGTTGTGTGACCATGGGAAATGCTATGCCTCAGATTAGCCGTACTGCGCTTGTGCCTTACAGCGCGGAACAAATGTATCAGTTAGTGAACGATGTTCAGTCTTATCCAGAATTTATTCCGGGATGCACCGGGAGCCGCGTTCTGGAGTCTGGCCCGACGCAGATGACCGCGGCGGTGGATGTCTCCAAAGCGGGGATCAGCAAGACGTTCACCACCCGTAATACGCTGACGAGCAATCAGAGTATTTTGATGCATCTGGTGGATGGTCCCTTTAAGACCCTGATGGGGGGCTGGAAGTTTACGCCGCTGAGCGCTGACGCCTGCCGCATTGAGTTCCATCTGGACTTCGAGTTCACCAATAAGCTGATTGAGCTGGCGTTTGGCCGCATCTTTAAAGAGCTGGCATCGAATATGGTTCAGGCGTTCACCACCCGCGCCAAAGAGGTTTACAGTGTCGCATAAGATTGCTGTAGAAGTGGTGTACGCGCTGCCGGAGAAGCAGTATCTGCAGCGCGTGACGCTGGAAGAGGGGGCGACCGTTGAGGCGGCCATCCGTGCTTCCGGCATACTTGAGCTTCGCAGCGATATCGACCTGACGAAGAACAAGGTCGGGATTTACAGCCGTCCGGTGAAGCTCGGCGATGTGCTGAAAGAGGGCGACCGAGTGGAGATTTATCGTCCGCTGATTGCCGACCCGAAAGAGCTGCGTCGTCAGCGCGCGGAGAAGGCCAGTAAGTAGGGCTTTCTTCCCCTCACCCTGACCCTCTCCCCAAAGGGGCGAGGGGATCAACACAAAACAAAAAAGGTGCTCAATGAGCACCTTTTTGCATTTTTGACACCGGATTATTTGGTCAGGGCAGGCTTGTTGTCGATGTTGGTCAACACACCGGCGCTGCTGAAGGTCAGCGTCAGGGTCTGCTGGGTCGCATCTTCATGGCCCGGCTTCTGACGGAATACATAGAACCAGGTGTTAGTGCCGAACGGATCGGACATCATCGGGGTTCCCAGTGCATAAGCGACCTGCTGTTGTGTCATCCCCACGCGGATTTTGGACACATCGTTAGGGGTAAGGTAGTTCCCCTGGTTGATGTCAGGACGGTAAACCACTTTCTCCAGAGTGGAACAGCCTGCGGTCAACATCAGAAGAACCGCTGCGGCAGCGGTCAGCATTTTACAACGCATAGTGATTTGATTCCTTTTCGGGCCCGAGCAGAACGCGGCTCATATGTAATATGCCGATGATAATAGACCTTGCCCCACTTTGAAACCGGTCTGGCGGCGTTTTTGTTGTTCTGTATGACCCTGAGATCCCGAAAAAGTTTATGCCGCCAGCAGTTCTTTCGCGTTCGCGAGCGTGTTACGCGTGACTTCGCTGCCGCCGAGCAGGCGTGCCAGCTCCTGCAGACGCGCACGTTTATCCAGCGGCTTCATGTGCGTTTCGGTCATTTCACCGTCGGTTTCTTTGCTGACGATAAAGTGATGATGGCCACAGCCCGCGACCTGTGGCAGGTGGGTGACACACATCACCTGCGTGGATTCGCCGAGCTGGCGCAGCAGTTTACCCACCACCGCCGCCGTCGGGCCGCTGATGCCGACATCCACTTCATCGAAAATCAGCGCCGGGGTATCCATTTTACGCGCGGTGATCACCTGAATCGCCAGCGCAATACGCGACAGTTCACCGCCGGACGCCACTTTGGAAATCGCCTGCAACGGCTGCCCCGGGTTGGTGGTGACGCGGAATTCGATGCGATCCGCACCTTCCGCCGTCAGGTGATTCTCTTCAAAGCGAACGTCAATGGTGAAGACGCCGTGCGGCATCGCCAGCGTGTGCATGCTGTCGGTAATGTGCTGGCTTAACTCCTGAGCATAGTGCTGACGAATTTCATGCAGCTTTTGCGCTGTCGCCAGCGCCTGTTCATGATGCAGGCTCACTGCCAGAGAGAGGGTTTCCAGCGAGTCAGCCTGATCGTCAAGCTGCTGCTGCTCGTCCAGCAGAGACTGATAGTAGCCCGGCAGCTCTTCCGGCGTAACGTGGTGCTTGCGCGCCAGCGAGATCTGACGGGAGATACGCTGTTCCAGCTCAAACAGACGGTTCGGGTCGAGATCCAGACGCTCACAGTAGTGGCGCAGTTCGTCACCGGCTTCAGAGATCTGAATGGCCGCCTCTTCCAGCATATCCAGGACGCCAGACAGTTTGCTGTCCATGCCGACCAGTTCGGTAAGCAGCTGACGGACGTTATACAGCTGGCTCTGCAGGTTCACGTCTTCGCCATCCGCGAGCAGGTTGAGCGCATTCTGGCTGGTTGAGAGCAGATGTCCGCTGTTCGCCAGGCGCTTGTACTCTTCGTCGATTTGCTCAAACTCACCCGCCTGCGGGTTAAATTCGTTCAGCTCTTTGAGCTGGTATTCCAGCAGCTCCGCACGGGCGGCGCGCTCCTGGCTTTGCTGCTGGTGCTGAGCGAGCTCGCGGCAACTCTGATGCCACTGGCGATAGTGCTCCGCCATAAGCTGAGTAAGCGCGTACTCACCCGCATAGCCATCCAGCAGCGCTTTCTGCTGTTCGGGTTTAACGAGTTGCTGATGCGCGTGCTGGCCGTGGATCTGGATAAGCAGCTGGCCGAGTTCACGAAGCTGGGAGAGCGGGACCGCCGTACCGTTGATAAAGCCGCGTGAGCGACCGTCGCTGCTGATCACACGGCGAAGTAAACACTCACGTCCATCTTCAAGCTGGTTCTGCTCCAGCCAGCGCTGAGCAGCAGGGGTGTCTTTCAGGGAGAAGCGGGCGCACAGGTCGGCACGGTTTGCGCCCATGCGCACCATGTCGCCCTCGGCGCGGCCACCAAGGCACAAGCCGAGGGCATCAATGGCAATGGATTTACCCGCACCGGTTTCCCCGGTGATCGCCGTCATGCCGCTGTGGAAATCGATCTCAAGCTCACGAACAATGGCAAAGTTGCTGATGGTCAGTTGTGCCAGCATAATTGTTTTCCTGTATGAAAAACCATAACTGTGTTTTCATACAGTATAAACTGGTTTTATATACAGTAAAGTCCTGGATGCAAAATCAGAACAATTTTTTTGACCAGCCAAGCTTCGAGCTTAATGTATTGAAATAGCTGTAATCTTTCGGATGAATCAAATTCAGGTGGTAATCACACCGGCGAATAAGCACATCTTCACCTTCCTGGATCGGCAGCGCTATCTGGCTGTCACAGCTGATCTCCAGGTCGTTACGGCGGTGCGAGAAGCGCAGACGGATCGTGCTGTCGCCGTTGATGACCAGCGGGCGGGCGGAGAGCGTGTGCGGGAACATCGGCACCAGGGTAATGGCGTCAAGAGAGGGGGTCAGGATTGGGCCGCCGGCAGACAGCGAGTAGGCGGTTGAGCCGGTCGGGGTGGAGATAATCAGCCCGTCAGAACGCTGGGAGAAGGCAAAGATTTCGTCGATATAGACTTCGAACTCAATCATGTGCGCCACTTTTCCGGGGTGAAGAACTACCTCGTTAATCGCGGTGCTGATGCGCTTCTGGCAGTCCTGCTGGCACACCTGCGCTTCCAGTAAAAAACGTTTTTCGCTGATATAGTGGCCTTCCAGCACGTCGGCCAGCTGCTGCTGCGCATTGTCCGGGTCGAGGTCGGTTAAAAAACCGAGATTGCCACGGTTGATGCCGATGACCTTGATGTCATAACGCGCCAGCGTGCGGGCCGCGCCGAGCATGTTGCCGTCGCCGCCCACCACCACCGCGAGATCGGCCTGTTGGCCAATTTCCGCCAGCGTGCCGGTTTTGACGCTCTTCAACTGCAGCTCCTGGGCAATCTGCTGCTCGACCATCACTTCATAGCCTTTGCTACACAACCAGCGATACAACATTTCATGTGTCGTTAGTGCGGTAGGGTGACGCGGATGCCCGACGATCCCAATACACCTGAAATGATTATTCATTTTCTGGAGGTCCTTGTGCCTGATGAATGATGACAATCTGTCTTGTTCCCTTGAATCCCGGAAACTGATCCCCATAATAAGCGAAGTTAGCGAGATGAATGCAGAAAAACGCGGAGAAATTCATGAGTAGTAAAGAACAGAAAACGCCTGAGGGGCAAGCCCCTGAAGAAATTATCACGGAACAGCACGATGAAGTTGAGGCTGTAGAGCCAGACGCATCTGCTGAGCAGGTGGACCCGCGCGATGAAAAAATTGCGAATCTGGAAGCCCAGCTGGTAGAAGCACAGAATCGCGAACGCGACAGTCTTCTGCGCATCAAGGCGGAAATGGAAAACCTGCGTCGCCGTACCGAGCAGGACGTTGAGAAGGCGCATAAATTTGCGCTGGAGAAATTCGTCAACGAACTGCTGCCGGTGATCGATAGCCTCGATCGTGCGCTGGAAGTGGCTGACAAAGCGAATCCGGACAACGCCGCAATGATCGAAGGTATCGAACTGACGCTGAAATCCATGCTCGACGTGGTGCGTAAGTTTGGCGTGGAAGTGATTGCCGATACCGACGTTCCGCTGGATCCAAACGTTCACCAGGCGATTGCAATGGTTGAATCTGAAGAGATTGAAGCCGGTAAAGTGCTGGGCGTAATGCAGAAAGGTTACACCCTGAACGGCCGTACCATTCGCGCTGCGATGGTGACCGTGGCGAAAGCGAAAGCGTAATTCGCTATCCGTAGTGCCGGGTAGCGGCGTCCGCCTTACCCGGCCTATAACCTTACTCCGCGATACTTTCGCGCAGGGGTTTAACGGGCAGGACTTTCACCTGCTTGATCATATTGTCCTGCACGTCCAGGATATCAATATCGTACTGCTCAATGCGCACCCGCGTGCCCGCGGCCGGGATCTCTTCCAGCGCTTCCAGAATCATCCCGTTAATGGTGCGAGCCTCATCTTCCGGCAAATGCCAGTTAAAGGCTTTGTTGAGTTCACGAATGTTTGCGCTTCCGTCAATCAGCACCGAGCCGTCGTTTTGCGGGGTGACCTCTTCCGCGAGGGAAGGCGACATTGAGGTGGTAAAGTCCCCGACAATCTCTTCCAGAATATCTTCGACCGTCACCAGCCCCTGGATATCGCCGTACTCGTTGACCACCAGGCCGACCTTCTTCTTGTTGCGCTGGAATTTCACCAGTTGCGTGCTGAGCGGCGTTCCTTCCGGCACGTAGTAAATCTCGTCGGCGGCGCGCAGCATCACCTCTTTGGTGAACTCTTTTTTCTCGGTCATCAGACGGTAGGCTTCGCGCACGCGGAGCATGCTGATGGCGTCATCCAGCGAGTCGCGGTACAGCACAATGCGCCCGTGCGGAGAGTGCGTCAGCTGGCGAACGATGGCTTTCCAGTCGTCATTGATGTCGATACCGACGATTTCGTTACGCGGCACCATGATGTCGTTCACGCTCACCTTTTCCAGATCCAGCACCGACAGGAGCATGTCCTGATTGCGCCGGGAGATCTGCGAGCGGGATTCATTCACGATAGTGCGCAATTCCTCTTTGCTGAGTGCGCTGCTGATAGTGACGTCGGCTTTGATTCCCACCATCCGCATCAGGACGCGCGTCACCATGTTCAGCAGCCAGACCAGCGGCATCATCAGGATCTGCAGCGGTGCCAGCAGGAAGCTGCTCGGGTAGGCGACCTTCTCCGGGTAAAGCGCGGCGATGGTTTTCGGCAGCACTTCGGCAAACACCAGCACCACGAACGTCAGCACGCCGGTGGCAATCGCCACCCCGGCGTTACCGTACAGGCGCATCCCGACGATGGTGCCGAGGGCGGAGGCCAGAATGTTGACGAGGTTGTTGCCGATGAGCACCAGGCTTATCAGGCGATCCGGCTTGCGGAGCAGCTTTTCAACGCGACGGGCGGCGCGGTTACCCTGTTTAGCACGATGCCGTAACCGGTAGCGGTTTAAGGTCATCATGCCGGTTTCCGAGCCGGAGAAATAGGCGGAGATGACCACCATGACGATCAGCGTAATGATCAGCGTGGTGGTAGAGATGTGTTCCAGGGGGAACTCCTTTGTTTCTTAGCCAGCAAATTGCTGTATGAAGCGGCTGCCAAAATAGGCAAGGGTGAGAATGCCCGCACCCGCGACGTTGAACCAGACCACGCGACGACCGCGCCAGCCTTCATGATAATGGCCCCATAACAGGACAATATAGACAAACCACGCGATGATGGAGAGCACTGCTTTATCGATATTCTCCACGCTGAACAGGTTCTTCATGTAAAACAGGCCCGTGCAGAGCGTGAGCGTCAGCAGCACCACCCCCACCTGGGTGATGTGGAACATCTTACGCTCAATGACCATTAGCGGCGGCATTTCATGGTTAAAGGCCAGCTTTTTGTTTTTCAGCTGGTAGTCAATCCAGGCGAGCTGCATGGCGTAAAGCGCGGCGATAATCAGCGTCGCGTAGGCAAAGAGCGACAGGCCGATATGCACCAGCATCCCCGGCGTCGCCTCCAGATGCGTAATGAACTCATTAGGCATAAAGGTGGCGAGGGCCAGATTGATCAGCGCGAAGGTGTAGACAATCGGCAGCAGCAGCCAGCCGCGATTTTTAGACGCGACGATGGTCATTACCGTACAGATCATCAGGCTGACCAGCGAGCCGACGTTGAGGACGCTCAAGTTTTGCACGCTGCCGTCGCCGGGGATGATGCGTGATTCCAGCGCAAAGGCGTGGCTAATCAGTGCGATGACCGCAGAAAGAATAGCCATGCGCCGCCAGCCGCTGTTTTTTTGCAGCAGTCCGGGAACGATCAGCGCGAGGCTGACAGAGTAGGCAACAAGGGCGATCAGTGCGAAAACAGGCATATAGGCATCGACAGTTGTCTTAATAAGAAAGAGAAGCAGTATAACGTTACGTGACGCCTGCTCCAACCGTTGCATAACAACAAAGGCGCCTTCATGTTATACTCCGGCAAAATTCTGTGTATGTGTCGCTCATGGCGGCCCAACGTTTCTACTCAGGCGAGAGACAATGTTTGATAATTTAACCGATCGTTTGTCGCGCACGCTGCGCAACATCAGCGGCCGCGGACGCCTTACTGAAGAGAACATCAAGGAAACGCTGCGCGAAGTGCGCATGGCGCTGCTGGAAGCAGACGTCGCGTTGCCGGTTGTTCGTGATTTTATCAACCGCGTAAAAGAGAAGGCGGTTGGTCATGAAGTTAACAAGAGCCTGACCCCGGGTCAGGAGTTCGTCAAAATCGTTCGTAATGAACTGGTTTCGGCGATGGGCGAAGAGAACCAGGTGCTTAACCTGGCCGCTCAGCCACCGGCCGTGGTGCTGATGGCGGGTCTGCAGGGTGCGGGTAAAACCACCAGCGTTGGTAAGCTGGGTAAATTCCTGCGCGAAAAGCACAAGAAAAAAGTGCTGGTGGTCTCTGCGGACGTCTATCGCCCGGCGGCGATCAAGCAGCTGGAAACCCTGGCAGAGCAGGTTGGCGTGGATTTCTTCCCGTCCGACGTGGCGCAGAAGCCTGTCGACATCGTTAACGCCGCGCTGAAAGAGGCGAAGCTGAAATTCTACGACGTGCTGCTGGTGGATACCGCCGGTCGTCTGCACGTTGACGAAGCGATGATGGACGAGATCAAGCAGGTGCATGCCTCTATCAACCCGGTAGAGACCCTGTTTGTTGTCGATGCCATGACCGGTCAGGATGCCGCGAATACCGCGAAAGCGTTTAACGAAGCGCTGCCGTTAACCGGCGTGGTGCTGACCAAGGTGGACGGTGACGCCCGCGGCGGTGCGGCCCTTTCGATTCGCCACATTACCGGCAAGCCGATCAAGTTCCTTGGCGTGGGCGAAAAAACCGAAGCGCTGGAGCCGTTCCACCCGGATCGTATTGCCTCCCGTATCCTCGGCATGGGCGACGTGCTGTCGCTGATCGAAGATATCGAGAGCAAGGTTGACCGCGCGCAGGCCGAGAAGCTGGCCAGCAAGCTGAAAAAAGGCGACGGTTTCGATCTCACCGACTTCCTTGAGCAGCTGCGTCAGATGAAAAACATGGGCGGCATGGCCAGCCTGATGGGCAAACTGCCGGGCATGGGCCAGATCCCTGACAACGTGAAAGCGCAGATGGATGACAAGGTGCTGGTGCGTATGGAGGCGATCATCAACTCGATGACCCTTAAAGAGCGCGCTAACCCGGATATCATCAAAGGTTCCCGTAAACGCCGTATTGCAGCCGGTTGCGGCATGCAGGTGCAGGACGTTAACCGCCTTCTGAAACAGTTCGACGACATGCAGCGCATGATGAAGAAAATGAAGAAAGGCGGCATGGCGAAGATGATGCGCGGCATGAAAGGGATGATGCCTCCCGGTTTTCCAGGGCGTTAATCGCTTTTGAGATTGCTTTTTGCCCGAAAATGAGTAAAATTTTCGGGCTTTTAATATGACACCCGGGCTCCGTTCCTCGATGGGGCCCGGTTGTTTTATTCACACAAGAGGATGTTATGGTAACTATTCGTTTAGCACGTCACGGCGCTAAAAAGCGTCCGTTCTACCAGGTTGTTGTGACTGACAGCCGTAATGCACGCAACGGTCGCTTCATCGAGCGCGTTGGTTTCTTCAACCCACTGGCCGCTGGCGCAGAAGAAGAAACTCGTCTGGATCTGGATCGTATCGCTCACTGGGTTGGCCAGGGCGCTACTGTTTCCGATCGCGTTGCTACGCTGATCAAAGCAGCAAACAAAGCAGCTTAATCTGTCACGGTGGTCATGATGAGCAATAAAGCACCTGTTGAACCGATCGTATTGGGAAAAATGGGTTCTTGCTACGGTATCCGTGGTTGGCTCAGAGTGTTTTCCTCCACTGAAGACGCTGATAGCATTTTTGATTACCAGCCCTGGTTTATCCAGAAAGGCGGTAAGTGGGAAGAGGTCGAGCTGGAAAGCTGGCGTCACCACAATCAGGACATCATCATCAAGCTGAAAGGCATTGACGATCGTGATGCCGCGAATGCGCTGACTAATTGTGAAATTGTCGTGGATTCGTCGCAGTTGCCACAGCTGGAAGAGGGCGACTACTACTGGAAAGACCTTATGGGTTGCCAGGTAGTCACTACCGAAGGCTATAGCCTGGGGAAAGTCATCGATATGATGGAAACCGGGTCAAATGACGTTCTCGTCATTAAGGCAAACCTGAAAGATGCATTTGGCATCAAGGAGCGGTTGGTCCCGTTCCTCGATGGACAGGTTATCAAGAAAGTCGATCTCACTACTCAAACCATTGAAGTAGATTGGGATCCTGGTTTTTAAATTCTCCGGATAAACGGTAAAAGACGGCGCTATGTGGATTGGCATAATTAGCCTGTTTCCTGAAATGTTCCGCGCGATTACCGATTACGGGGTAACTGGCCGGGCAGTAAAGAATGGCCTGCTGAGCATCCAGAGCTGGAGTCCTCGTGACTTTACTCATGACCGGCACCGTACCGTGGACGATCGTCCTTACGGCGGCGGACCGGGGATGCTAATGATGGTGCAACCCTTACGGGACGCCATTCACACAGCAAAAGCCGCGGCAGGTGAAGGCGCAAAGGTGATTTATCTGTCACCTCAGGGACGCAAGCTTGATCAAGCGGGCGTGAGCGAACTGGCGACGAATCAAAAGCTGATTCTGGTCTGTGGGCGCTACGAAGGGATAGATGAGCGCGTAATTCAAACCGAGATTGACGAAGAATGGTCTATCGGCGATTACGTTCTCAGCGGTGGTGAGTTACCGGCAATGACGCTGATTGACTCCGTCGCCCGGTTTATTCCGGGTGTTCTGGGCCATGAAGCTTCGGCAACGGAAGATTCCTTTGCCGATGGATTGCTGGACTGTCCACACTATACTCGTCCTGAAGTGTTAGAAGGGATGGAGGTCCCGGCAGTGTTACTGTCTGGAAACCATGCCGAGATACGTCGCTGGCGTTTGAAGCAGTCGCTGGGCCGAACCTGGCTTAGAAGACCTGAACTTCTGGAAAACCTGGCTCTGACTGAAGAGCAAGCAAAGTTGCTGGCCGAGTTCAAAACTGAACACGCGCAACAGCAGCATGAACATGATGGGAATGCGTAATACGCTCCCGAATATCAGTTTACCCAGGATAAGAGATTAAATTATGAGCAACATTATTAAGCAACTTGAACAAGAGCAGATGAAGCAGGACGTACCTTCCTTCCGTCCAGGTGACACCGTGGAAGTGAAAGTATGGGTTGTTGAAGGTTCCAAAAAACGTCTGCAGGCATTCGAGGGCGTGGTTATCGCTATTCGTAACCGCGGTCTGCACTCTGCATTCACTGTTCGTAAAATTTCCAACGGCGAAGGCGTTGAGCGTGTCTTCCAGACTCACTCTCCGGTAGTTGACAGCATTGCTGTTAAACGTCGTGGTGCTGTACGTAAAGCTAAACTGTACTACCTGCGTGAGCGTACTGGTAAGTCTGCTCGTATTAAAGAGCGTCTGAACTAAGATTCGCTTAAGCGACATCCTGTTAGAAAGGGCTGGCCGAAAGGCTGGCCCTTTTTTTATCCTATCGCACCTCTCGCGTTAACCCTTTCGTCATAAATCATTTACAATGCTTGCCTCTTGAATGGAGGGGAAGTGGATAACGTACTGCATCAGCATAGCTGGAAACGCGCAGCGGCATTGACCGCGCTGTTCGCGATCCTGCTGATCGTCGTGGCGCCGCTGATCTCCGTCTCGCTGCAAAAAGATCCCATGAGCGCGATGCCTGGCATGCATCATGAGATGAGCATGATGTCGATGGACGAGCATCACGGCGATATACCGCACTCGATGCCTGTCGACCATGCGGAAGCGTGCGGCTACTGCGTGCTGTTAGCGCATGTCCCTGGCGTGATGCTGGCGCTCATCGTCCTGCTCAGCATGGTGCTGCAGAGGCTTCGCGTTAAGCCGCCGCGTCAGGCGGTCAACCACTGGCACTTCTTCCCCTGGCTTTACCCTGATACCCGCGCGCCGCCGCGGCAGTCTGCTTTTTCACAATAAAAAATATCGATAACTTTTTGCCTTAAAAAGGAAAAGTATGACTACCTGCACCTCGCGCGCGGCATGGGGAAACCTGCTGCGTCGCCTTCATTTCTACGTTGGGCTGTTTGTCGGCCCGTTTATCTTCTTCGCCGCGCTGACCGGGACGCTGTATGTGGCGACCCCACAGCTGGAAAACGCACTCTACCGGCACGCGCTCCACGCGGATTCCGTGGGCGAGCCACAGCCTCTGGCGGAACAAATCGCCGTGGCGGAAAAAACCGTTGGATCAGATTTACGTTTGCACGCCGTTCGTCCGGGGCTGGTTGCGGGCGAAACCACCCGCGTGATGTTCGCTGACCCGAAACTTGGGCCATCGGAGAACCGGGCTATCTTTATCGATCCGGTGAGCCTGGCGGTGCTGGGAGATCTGACGGTATACGGCACCAGCGGGATTTTACCCCTGCGTCAGACTATTGATTACCTGCATACGTCCCTGATGCTGGGCGACATTGGGCGCCTCTACAGCGAGCTTGCGGCCTCGTGGATGTGGGTTGCCGCGCTGGGCGGTATTGCCCTGTGGTTTTATACCCGACCCAAACGACGGATCAACAATCGCTTCCAGAACCGGCGTCGGGTGCACGTGACGCTGGGCTGGGTTCTGCTGGGAGGAATGCTGCTGTTCTCCGCAACCGGCCTGACCTGGTCCCAGTGGGCTGGCGGGAACGTGGATAAGCTGCGTGCAGAGATGAACTGGCTCACCCCGCAGGTGAACACGACGCTATCCGGCCAACATGAGATCGTGGATGAACATGCCGAACATCGCGGTCATCACGGTGGGATGATGATGCCGGAAATGGCGATGGATCTGACGCAGTTTGACGGGGTGTTAAGTGCGGCGCGTCACGCGGGGATTGATGCCAGCAAGCTGGAGATCCGGCCGGCGAAAACGAGGGATCGTGCCTGGACCGTGACGGAAATCGATCGCAGCTGGCCGACCCAGGTGGACGCCGTTGCGGTAGATCCCCATACGATGCAGATCCTGGACAGGACCCGATTCGAGGATTTTCCGTTAATGGCTAAACTGACCCGCTGGGGCGTGGATTTCCATATGGGGATCTTATTCGGCCTGGCAAATCAGCTGCTGCTCGTGGCGTTCGGCCTCGCCCTGTGCGTGCTCATTATCTGGGGATACCGGATGTGGTGGATGCGTCGTCCTGCGCAATCGGCAGTGAGTCCGGTACAGACGCTGTGCCAGAGCTGGCTGGCGCTGTCAGAATGGGGAAGAGGCGTTACGGTGATAACCAGCGTGCTGTTGGGGCTGGCCCTGCCGGTAATGGGCGTGAGTCTGGCGCTGTTTGTTCTGGTGGACTGGCTGCGCTGGCGAGCGGCAACCCGAGTGACGCTCGCCGATTCATCCGCTAAATAACCCTATGGCGTGCTGATCACCACTGCGACGCGGCGGTTTTCAGCGCGCCCTTGCGGGGTACTGTTGCTCGCAACAGGGTATTTTTGACCTAATCCCCGCGTGGTGAGATTGCTGCGCGGGATATTTGCCCCCTTCGCCCAGGCGTCGGCCACGGCGTTGGCGCGTTTTAACGACAGCGCTTCGTTGTAGCTTTCTTCCCCGTAGTTATCCGTGTGACCGTCCATTCGCGCGTGGTTCAGGCCGGTTTCCGCCAGGCGAGAGGCCATGGACTGGATCTGCGTTTCACTTTCCGGGCGCAGTCGGGCGTCATTTTTATCAAAGAGGATGGTGTCCGACATGCCAAGCGACCAGTCACCGTTCAGTTCGTTAAAACCGTAAGACTTCATCGCCGCAATTTGCTCAGGAGTGAATTTGCCTTCCGGCGGCGACTGACAGCCTGCCAGAACCAGTGAGGCCAGTACTAACGGCGCGAAGTAACGTTTTAACATAGTGTATCCTTTCTAACTTATTGTTTTCGTACGCTGGTTTTTAACCTGGTACATATTGCGGTCAGCCCTCTCCAGTAATGCTTCCACGGAAGCATTTTCCCACGCAAGAGCAAAGCCAATGCTGAGTGACATCGATGCTTTTTGTCCGTTATGAAGATCAAACGGACGGATAAACTGCTGCGAAAGCGCAGCACAAATGTGTTGAACCTCAAGCTCGGAGTGAACGCCGTACAGCACCATGGCAAATTCGTCTCCGCCAAGACGGTAAGACTGATGACGTTTGTCGCCAAACTCCATCATCCTGCTGGCGACTTCGATCAGCACACAGTCTCCTGCCGCGTGTCCCCAGGTGTCGTTAATAAACTTAAAATTATCACCGTCGAGGAAGAGCAGGGCCGAGTTTGTTCTGGCTGAAGGGTCGTTCATTAATGCCGCAATGCTGTTACGAAACGCCGCGCGGTTGGCAAGACCGGTAAGCGGGTCGTGCATGGCGGTCCGCAACAGCTGAGCGTTCTTCGCCTGAAGCTTCAGTTGCCACTCTTCCATTTCATCCAGAAGACTGTTGAAGTCCTCGCCAAACTGGTGAAATTCTTCGATACGGCCGTCTTTCACCCGGCGGGAGAAGTTGCGGTTCGTGCGTACGTCATGCACGACGTCGGTAATGTTCTGCAGGGCCGTGACCATTCCACGATGCAAAGACTGGGTAATGATGAGCGCGACGACGGCGGCAAAGAGAATGCAGCCGGTCAATACGGCAAACGATGTCCAGATGAAATGGCTGATCAAACTGTCGCGTGCGGTAAGGCGGATTTCGCCGATCGTTAAGCCGTTATGCATGATGGGCTGCGCAACCGGTACGGGGAAAAGCCAGCGACTGACCAGCGCGCCCAGCGTGTCGTTGTTATCCTCCGGGTTCCAGGACCAGTAGGCGAACCGCTTTTTATGCGCGTTAATCACCTCCGCCGCGGCAAACTGCCCCTGTTTGCCCAGGGCGGCAAGCGTTTCGTTGGCCGCCAGCGAGTCGTTGAAAACCAGCGAGGCTTCCAGGCTGTGGCTCATTGTGGCGCCGGTTAATTCGAGATTCTTTTGCGCGTATTGTTTTAACGTCACGACGGAAGCAAAACAGAGCAACAGCCATATTAACGTCATGGTAATAATGACGCTTATCATGCTGTTTCGCCTCAACGTTCTTTTAAACGTCGGACGTGGCGTTGATGTGAAATCTTTATCCATGCTGCTTATTCCGTGCCAGCATTAATACATCCGGATTGACTCTTACGCCACTGCGCGTCAATGCATCCAGGTTGACGGAAAACCGTACCTGGCCGCGATCGATCATCAGGCAAAAGGCACTGCCAATTACACATTCCGGATTTTGCTCTGAGATTAATAGCAACGCTCTGCCCTGATATTGACTTATTAATTCAAGTTGTTTTGCCGGTGATTCAGACCCGAAATATATCGCATCGCACGTCGCGGCCAGGGCTTCCCGATCGTTACGTACAATAACGGGAGTATAGGGTAACTCGTTGTACCCTTCGTCGCCGCTGAGCGCGTGTGTATAGTGAGAAGTGGCATAGACGCAAAGTCTGGGCTGCCCGGATAGTGACGGCCATCGCGTATAGCTCACAATGCCTGAGACAATCGAACGTACCGATTTATCCGTTTCCGTAAGCGTGCCTGCCGTCGCTGGGCCCACCATAAGGAACAGCATTAACACCAGAGTGAGTCGGAAAAAAGAGATCAAGAATAAATTTCTCACCAGAATCCGCCACATCGCTCCGGAAATAGATGTCCTTAAGAGTTGCGGGCAGAATACCATTGTTTATCAGAGCCGTCATTATGTCAGAAATAGCCTCAGGCCAACCTAAGCTAAATCCTACTGTTGTTTATTTTCCGGTGGTTAAAAGCAGACTTAATTGAGTCTGCTGGAACGCATACCTTCATCCATTCCTTTTTGCCATGACGCACGCAGTTTTGTCGCGTTTTCGACAGTATCGCAACTGGCAGGGAAAGATTTGCCCGCTAATCCCCAGGCGTGAATAAACCCTTCTTCGCAGACTCTCTTCTGACCATCGGCATAGCCGCGAAGATATTCGCTACGATCAACGTGGGTGTCGTTAAAACTATCGGCCAGGGTCTGGTTATCTTTAACCGGCAGGCCATTCATGGCGTCTTCTTTACCGGCATCAAACCAGGATGGACTGGTCCAGTCGGGCTGGAAGGTGTAAGGATTGATCTGGCAGCCCGTTAAAAACAGCGACAACAGCGTGAGAGCAATTGAACGCATAGCCATTCTCCTTTTTTCTTCAGCATAGCCTGGCTTAAGAAAATATGTCTGTAATTTAAACTTTACGTTTTTATCGGCTGATTTTTGCAATAAATTGGCTTATGTAAACTAATGTGTACGTATTTTGGATTGAAATGTTTACTTTTTATGGTATCGTGGTCTCACCTCATTGAGGAAAACAACTATCGCAAACGAGCTTTACAGGATCGCCATCATGCAAAAAGACGCGCTGAACAACGTACATATCACTGACGAACAGGTTTTAATTACTCCGGATCAACTGAAAGCGGAATTTCCGCTGAGCGTCGCGCAGGAGGCTCAGATTGAGCACTCGCGTCAGACCATTTCAAATATCATCGCCGGCCGCGATCCGCGCCTGCTGGTGGTGTGTGGTCCTTGCTCCATTCACGATCCTGAAACCGCCATTGAGTACGCTCGTCGATTTAAAGCATTAGCGGAGGAGGTCAGCGATAGCCTCTATCTGGTGATGCGCGTCTATTTTGAGAAGCCACGTACCACCGTCGGCTGGAAAGGGTTGATTAACGATCCGCACATGGATGGCTCGTTTGATGTGGAAGCAGGTCTGAAGATTGCGCGTCGCCTGCTGGTGGAGCTGGTCAGCATGGGGCTGCCTCTGGCAACCGAAGCGCTGGATCCGAACAGCCCGCAATACCTTGGCGATCTGTTCAGCTGGTCCGCGATTGGCGCGCGTACCACGGAATCGCAAACCCACCGCGAGATGGCGTCTGGTCTGTCGATGCCGGTTGGTTTTAAAAACGGTACCGATGGCAGTCTGGCGACGGCGATCAACGCCATGCGCGCTGCCGCCATGCCGCACCGTTTCGTCGGTATCAACCAGGCGGGCCAGGTTTGCCTCCTGCAAACGCAGGGCAACCCGGACGGTCACGTGATCCTGCGTGGCGGGAAAGCCCCGAACTACAGCCCGGCGGACGTGGCGCAGTGTGAAAAAGAGATGGAGCAGGCGGGACTGCGCCCGGCACTGATGGTAGATTGCAGTCATGGTAATTCGAATAAAGATTACCGTCGCCAGCCTGCGGTTGCGGAATCCGTGGTCGCACAGATCAAAGATGGCAATCGTTCGATTATCGGTCTGATGATTGAGAGCAATATTCATGAAGGCAATCAATCATCTGAACAACCGCGCAGCGCCATGAAGCACGGCGTCTCCGTGACGGATGCCTGCATCAGCTGGGAGACCACCGATGCGCTGCTGCGTGAGATCCATAAAGATTTAAACGGCCATCTGGCGACGCGTCTGGCTTAAGAGGGTAGTTATGGTTGCTGAATTGACCGCACTGCGCGATCAAATTGATGAAGTGGATAAGGCGCTGCTGGATCTGCTGGCGCGCCGCATGGCCCTGGTTGCCGAAGTCGGTGAGGTGAAAAGTAAATACGGCCTGCCGATCTACGTCCCGGAGCGCGAGGCCTCCATGCTGGCCTCCCGTCGCAAAGAGGCGCAGGCGCTGGGCGTTTCGCCGGACTTGATTGAGGATGTTCTGCGTCGCGTGATGCGGGAGTCCTATTCCAGTGAAAACGACAAGGGCTTCAAAACCCTTTGTCCGACCCTGCGTCCGGTGGTGATTGTCGGCGGTGCAGGACAGATGGGGCGCCTGTTTGAAAAAATGCTGACCCTTTCTGGTTATCAGGTGCGCATTCTGGAAAAAGAGGACTGGGCCCAGGCGCCGGAACTCATGAAAGATGCCGGAATGGTTATCGTCAGCGTGCCGATCCACGTGACGGAGCAAATCGTCGGGAAGCTGCCTCCTTTACCGAAAGATTGCATCCTGGTGGATCTGGCCTCCGTCAAAAATGGTCCGCTACAGGCTATGCTGGCGGCGCATACGGGGCCGGTGCTGGGTCTGCACCCAATGTTTGGCCCGGACAGCGGCAGCCTGGCTAAGCAGGTGGTGGTTTACTGTGACGGTCGTCAGCCGGAAGCCTATCAGTGGTTCCTGGAGCAGATTCAGGTATGGGGCGCACGGCTGCACCGCATCAGCGCGGTTGAGCACGACCAGAACATGGCGTTCATTCAGGCGCTGCGCCACTTTGCGACGTTTGCCTACGGCCTGCATCTGGCGGAAGAGAACGTGCAGCTTGAACAGTTGCTGGCGCTCTCTTCACCTATCTATCGTCTGGAGCTGGCGATGGTCGGGCGTCTGTTCGCGCAGGATCCGCAACTGTACGCGGATATTATTATGTCCTCGGAAAATAACCTGGCGCTGATCAAGCGCTACTATCAGCGCTTTGGTGAAGCCATTACGCTGCTGGAGCACGGAGACAAACAGGCCTTTATCGACAGCTTCCGCAAGGTCGAGCACTGGTTTGGCGATTACGCGCAGCGTTTCCAGAGCGAGAGCCGGACGCTGTTGCGCCAGGCAAATGACAGTCGCCAGTAATGCGATGATGTATATACTGAAAGCCAGCATTGCTGGCTTTTTTCATTTTGGGGAACTGTCATGGCCGAACCGCAGCTGCTGTTGAATTACACCGGGCATTTGCCTGAATGCCCGACGTGGAGCGCCGACGAGCACGCGCTCTACTGGGCCGATATTCTGGAAGGAGAGATCCACCGCTACCATCTGCCGACGGCGGAACACACCGTGCTTTCTTTCCACGAGGAGGTGGGCTGTTTCGCGCTTCGCGAGCGCGGCGGGTTTATTGTCGCCATGCGCAATGGCATCTGGCTTGCCGATAAGCATGGCCTTCTGCAGCGCAAGGTGTGCGACAACCCCTCTAACCCGCAGCTGGCGCGTTTTAACGATGGGGGTACCGACCATCAGGGCCGGTTCTATGCGGGCACGTTCTGGGGACCCGGAGATTACAACGGCGCCCTGCTGATGCGCATCGACAACGACCTGACGCCGAAGGTGATCCAGTGCGATATTCACGGGCACAACGGCTTAGCGTTTAGCCCGGATAAGCAGTGGATGTTTACCTCAGACACGCCAAACGGTGTGATTTACCGTACTCCGCTTGATGAGCAGGGCGAACCGGGTAAGCGAGAGGTGTTTAGTCAGTTTAAAGAGGGCGAGGGGATACCGGACGGCGCGGCGATGGATGTGGAAGGTTGCTACTGGAGCGCGCTGTTTGACGGCTGGCGCATCGCGCGTTTTTCACCGCAAGGGGAGCAGCTGGAAGAGTATCGCATGCCGGTACGTTGCCCGACGATGGTCTGCTTTGGCGGCGATGATATGAAAACGCTGTTTATTACCACCACGCGGGAAAATATGGATGCGGAGGAGGTGACGAAATATCCGCTCTCCGGCGCCATCTTCACCCTGCCGGTGAGCGTGGCAGGGATGAAGAAAAGCCGCTTTATCGAACGTTAGATCGGATCGACCGGGACGACGTTTTCGCTCGGATAGCAGCCCAGCACTTTCATGGAGCGGGTGATTTCGCCCAGCTCGCGCAGGGCTTTCTGCATGGAAGCAGACTCGAGGTTGGCCTGGATATCGAGGTAGAACATCTCTTCCCATGGGTTACCGTGGATTGGGCGCGATTCCAGCCGGGTCATGATCAGGTTGTGATTACGCAGTACCAGCAGGGCTTCAACCAGCGCACCGGCCTGTTGGCCGGTAGCCATCAGCAGCGTGGTTTTAGCCGGTACCTGGTCAGAGACATTGATTGCCTTGCGGGCCAGCACCACGAAGCGGGTAATGTTTTGCGTCTGGTTTGCCAGGTTGCGTTCCAGCACCTGTAAACCATACAGCGCGCCGCCCGCTTCGCTGCCGAGCGCCGCGACGGTGGGGGAATTCGCCTGGGCGACTTTTTCCATCGCCGCCGAGGTGCTCTCGGTATACTCAATTTTCCAGTTCGGATAGCGGTTCAGGAACTGGCTGCACTGCTGGAACGGCTGCGGGTGGCTGTAGACGGTTTCGATCGTGTTCAGGTCCGTTGAACCGGAGACCAGCACGCAGTGATCGATAGGGATCGTCAACTCGCCGACCAGCGACAGGCTGGTGTGCTGCAGCAAGTCGTAGACATCGTTGATGGCGCCGGAGCTGGTGTTTTCAATCGGCACCACGGCGTAATCCGCCTGGCCGGTCTCGACCTGGTTAAAAATGTCGGCAAACTTCGCGCAGCCGCTTTCAATAAATTCTTCGAAATGGCGAGCGGCATACTGACGTGCGGCCAGGTGAGAATAGGAGCCCTTTGGCCCGAGGAAAGCGATACGCGCAGAGTGCGGATTGGTTTTATTGAGATGCTGCTGCAGTAGCGCTTGCTGGGTCAGAACGGAATCTTCGATGATGAGCTGGAACAACCGGGTGATGTAGTGGGCATCGAGGTGATGCGCTTTGCCGAGCTGAATGAGCCGTTCCAGCAGATCCCGCTCGCGGTCGATATCACGGACCGGACGATGGGAGTCCAGTTTGGCTTTACCCACTTCAACGGCAAGGGCGCGGCGTTCGGCCAGCAGCGCCAGCAGTTTCTCATCCAGCGCGCTGATTTTTACTCGCAGATCCAGTAACGGGTTTTCCGGTGTCATAGTGTTGCCTGTCTCATCTTATCGTTATCAATAAAAAAGGCCCCCCGGTGTGGGAGGCCTTGTTGTTCGTCTTCGCATTCTTTATCACACGACGAAACGCCTCCCGTTCAGGGGAAGGTAAAAAAGAATGCGAAGAAGAACGGCGTAAGTTTCATAAAGTCATCCTGTGAGTGATACCGTTAAAGTACCCGTACTGTTTTCACCCTGTCAATAAAAAACAAAAAACGCGCCCGAAGGCGCGTTGGCGGTACACTCAATTTAAAGGATTACTCTTCTTCAACTTCTTCCGCGAAGCTGGCGTCTTTCACCGACGTTGTGGCGCGACGGGCTTCACCTTTGTGTTGCACTTTATTGAGCTGCCGTTCCAGCTTGTTGATCAAATCGTTAATAGCGGTGTACATATCCTCATGTTTTGCGCTGGCGACCAGATGGCCGTTTGGAGTATTGATAGTTGCGTCAGCGATGAAACCCTGCGGCTCCTTGGACAGGATGATATGTGGATTAATCAAATGTGTTTGCCATTTATCCAGTTTGGCGAGACGGTCTGCGACGTGCTGGCGAATTGCCGGAGTAATTTCCATTTGTTTACTGGTAATGTTCATTGTCATAAATTTTACCTCTTGTCTTTCCGTCTTGGTGATTCCAGCATACCCGACCTAATGTCAAAATGTGTGATTTAGATCACGTTATTTTGTCGGTTTTTGTCAGGGAATCTTTTTTGTGAGGCAGGGCAGGAAGAGGTGAGATTTACCTTGTAGAAGGCATAAATTGGGGCCATAGTTGACAGGATGTGTTGAGGCTAACGCGCTTCAGCGACGCTCAGAAACGAATAAAAAAACGGCAGCCTTCGGGCTGCCGTTTTGCATTGAGGCAAAATCAGGTGTTGCTGCTGTTCGCGGCGATGATTTTCGCCACTTTTTCAGCCTGAGCGGTCATCTGCATCTGACGGTAAGCATTTTCCATCAGCTTCAGGCCGTCGCGCGTTGCCTGAGTATCCGGGTAATCACGCAGCATACCTTCTACGCGGTTAACCACGGCAACCCATGCGCCACGGCGGGTATAATATTCCGCCACAGAGTATTCATATTTCGCCAGACGATCTTTCAGGAACACCAGACGTTTGGTGGCGTCGGTCACGTACTGGCTGTTCGGATAGCCGCGCACCAGCTTGGAGAAGTCATTGAAAGCATCACGCGCATGCTGCGGGTCACGGTCGGAACGATCCACGCCGAAGAAGCCCTGCAGCGCACTGTCGTCCAGCGCCATGTTGGTGAGGCCGCGCATGTACATCACGTAGTCGATGTTAGGATGAGTCGGGTTCAGACGCATGAAACGATCGATGGTTGCCTGAGCCAGCGGCAGATCGGCATTTTTATAGTATGCGTAGATGAGATCTAACTGTACCTGCTGCGAATACGGACCAAATGGATAGCGATTATCCAACGCTTCCAGTTGCGTTATTGCCTGTTTCCAGTTACCGTCCTGCAACTTTTGTTGTGCAGTCGCATAGATTTCATTCGGCGGATTGTCAGGGACCTGTTCATTTGAACCGGAGCAGCCCACCAAAGCCAGGCTCAACGTGGCCGCTGCCACCAGATATTTCATGCGCGTCATGACGTTTTGACTTTCCTCAAATGTTTGTCCGGGAGAAACTCTGTTCCTGCTCCCGATTAAGACCAGCTACAATAGCACACTATATTAAACGGCAAAGCCGTAAAACCCAACGTTAAACGAAGAAGCAGTTTATGGCACAACGAGTAGAACTCACCGCAACAGTCTCCGAAAATCAGCTCGGTCAACGCTTAGATCAGGCTTTGGCCGAATTGTTCCCTGATTATTCGCGTTCACGCATAAAAGAATGGATCCTTGACCAGCGCGTGATGGTAAACGGCAAGATCTGGGACAAACCAAAAGAGAAAGTGTTAGGTGGGGAAGCTGTCGCCATCAATGCTGAAATCGAAGAGGAAATCCGCTTCGAGCCGCAGGATATCCCACTGGACATCGTCTATGAAGATGATGACATTCTGGTGATCAACAAGCCGCGCGACCTGGTTGTTCACCCGGGTGCGGGAAACCCTGACGGTACGGTACTTAACGCACTTCTCCATTATTATCCGCCGATCGCGGATGTTCCGCGCGCGGGCATCGTGCACCGTTTGGATAAAGACACTACCGGTCTGATGGTGGTGGCGAAGACCGTTCCTGCTCAGACACGTCTGGTGGAGTCGCTGCAGCTGCGCGAAATCACCCGTGAGTATGAGGCGGTAGCCATTGGGCATATGACCTCTGGCGGGACGGTAGAAGAGCCTATCAGCCGTCACCCGACCAAGCGAACCCATATGTCGGTGCATCCGATGGGTAAACCGGCGGTGACGCACTATCGCATTATGGAGCATTTCCGTATTCATACGCGTCTGCGTCTGCGTCTGGAGACCGGACGTACTCACCAGATCCGCGTGCATATGGCCCACATTACCCATCCGCTGGTGGGGGATCAGGTCTACGGTGGTCGTCCTCGCCCGCCTAAAGGCGCATCGGATGAGTTCATCAGCGTATTGCGTAAATTCGACCGTCAGGCGCTGCACGCGACCATGTTGCGTCTTTACCATCCTATTACCGGCATTCAGATGGAGTGGCATGCGCCTATCCCGCAGGATATGGTGGACCTTATTGACGCCATGCGTGCCGATTTCGAAGAACATAAGGATCAAGTGGACTGGTTATGACCAAACTGATTGTCCCGGAGTGGCCATTGCCTGCTGGCGTGGCTGCCTGCAGTTCAACCCGTATTGGCGGTGTTAGCCAGGGCGCGTGGGAGTCGTTGAACCTCGGCGCACACTGTGGCGATAACCTGGAACACGTGGAAGAGAACCGCAGGCGTCTGTTTGCTGCGGGGAACCTGCCTTCAAATCCGGTCTGGCTGGAACAGGTTCATGGCAAGGCGGTGCTGAAGTTGACGGGAGAACCCTATGCTTCTAAACGTGCTGATGCCTCTTACAGCAACACTCCGGGAACCGTTTGTGCCGTAATGACCGCCGATTGTCTGCCGGTGCTATTCTGCAACCGCGCAGGCACCGAGGTGGCTGCAGCACACGCGGGCTGGCGTGGACTGTGTGAAGGCGTGCTGGAAGAAACCGTCGCCTGCTTTAAGGATGAGCCCGCCAATATTATGGCCTGGCTTGGCCCGGCCATTGGTCCTCGCGTTTTTGAAGTGGGGCCGGAGGTTCGCGAAGCCTTTATGGATAAAGATCCGCAAGCGGTGGACGCCTTCCTGCCTTCTGGAGATAAATATCTGGCCGATATTTATCAGCTTGCTCGTCAGCGCCTGAACAGCGTCGGCATAACGCAGATCTTCGGCGGCGATCGCTGTACATTCACCGAAAAGAGTGATTTTTTCTCTTATCGCCGCGACAAGACGACGGGGCGTATGGCAAGTTTCATTTGGCTGATATAACCTAAAGAATCAAGACGATCCGGCACGTGCCGTTTTCTTTTCACATAATTCAGGTCATTAACCTTGAATAATTGAGGGATGACCTCATTTAATCTCCAGTAGCAAATTTGACCTGTTATGGGAGGAGTTATGCGTCTGGATCGTCTTACTAATAAATTCCAGCTTGCTCTCGCCGATGCCCAGTCCCTCGCACTGGGGCACGACAACCAATTTATCGAACCTCTTCATTTAATGAGCGCCTTGCTGAATCAGGAAGGGGGATCGGTACGTCCTTTATTAACGTCCGCTGGCATTAATGCTGGCCAGTTACGCACCGCTATCGATCAGGCGCTGAGCCGTTTACCGCAGGTCGAAGGGACCGGCGGCGACGTTCAGCCGTCGCAGGATCTGGTGCGCGTCCTGAACCTTTGCGACAAGCTGGCGCAAAAACGTGGGGACAATTTTATTTCGTCAGAGCTGTTTGTTCTGGCGGCGCTTGAATCACGCGGTACCTTGACCGACCTGCTGAAATCCGCCGGTGCGACCACCGCCAATGTGACTCAGGCGATTGAGAATATGCGCGGAGGTGAAAGCGTGAACGATCAGGGAGCCGAAGACCAACGTCAGGCTTTGAAGAAATTTACGGTCGATCTGACCGAGCGTGCTGAACAGGGCAAACTTGACCCGGTGATCGGCCGTGATGAAGAAATCCGTCGTACCATTCAGGTACTGCAGCGTCGTACCAAGAACAACCCGGTACTGATAGGTGAACCGGGGGTCGGTAAAACCGCCATCGTTGAAGGGCTGGCGCAGCGTATTGTGAACGGTGAAGTGCCAGAAGGGCTGAAAGGCCGCCGCGTACTGGCGCTGGACATGGGCGCGCTGGTGGCCGGTGCGAAATACCGCGGCGAGTTCGAAGAGCGTCTGAAAGGCGTGCTTAATGACCTGGCGAAGCAGGAAGGCAACGTTATCCTGTTTATCGATGAGCTGCACACGATGGTCGGTGCCGGTAAGGCAGACGGCGCGATGGATGCCGGGAACATGCTGAAACCTGCGCTGGCGCGCGGTGAACTTCACTGCGTCGGTGCCACCACGCTGGATGAGTACCGTCAGTACATTGAGAAAGATGCTGCGCTGGAACGTCGTTTCCAGAAAGTGTTTGTTGCCGAGCCAAGCGTTGAAGATACCATCGCGATCCTGCGTGGTCTGAAAGAGCGCTATGAACTGCACCACCATGTGCAGATCACTGACCCGGCCATCGTTGCGGCGGCGACGCTTTCGCATCGTTATATTGCTGACCGTCAGTTGCCGGATAAAGCGATCGACCTGATTGATGAAGCGGCGTCGAGCATTCGTATGCAGATTGACTCGAAGCCGGAAGAGCTGGATCGACTCGACCGACGCATCATTCAGCTCAAGCTGGAACAGCAGGCGCTGAAGAAAGAGTCTGATGAAGCCAGTAAGAAACGCCTCGATATGCTCAATGAAGAACTGGACGATAAAGAGCGCCAGTATTCTGAGCTGGAAGAAGAGTGGAAAGCCGAGAAAGCCTCCCTTTCTGGTACGCAGACTATCAAAGCTGAACTCGAACAGGCAAAAATTGCCATTGAGCAGGCGCGACGCGTGGGCGACCTGGCGCGAATGTCAGAGCTGCAGTACGGCAAAATTCCTGAGCTGGAAAAACAGCTTGAGATCGCGACGCAGTCAGAAGGTAAAACGATGCGTCTGTTGCGTAATAAAGTGACGGATGCCGAGATCGCGGAAGTCCTGGCGCGCTGGACCGGTATTCCCGTGGCGCGCATGCTGGAAGGCGAGCGTGAAAAACTGCTGCGCATGGAGAACGATCTCCACAATCGTGTGATTGGTCAAAATGAAGCGGTTGAAGCGGTATCGAATGCTATTCGTCGTAGCCGTGCAGGGCTGTCCGATCCGAACCGCCCGATTGGTTCGTTCCTGTTCCTGGGGCCGACCGGTGTCGGTAAAACCGAGTTGTGCAAAGCGCTGGCTAACTTTATGTTCGACAGCGACGATGCGATGGTGCGTATCGACATGTCCGAGTTTATGGAGAAACACTCCGTCTCGCGTCTGGTCGGGGCGCCTCCAGGATATGTGGGCTATGAAGAAGGTGGGTACCTGACAGAAGCGGTGCGTCGTCGTCCTTATTCCGTCATCCTGCTGGATGAGGTGGAAAAAGCGCATCCGGATGTGTTCAACATTCTGCTTCAGGTGCTGGATGATGGTCGTCTGACCGACGGGCAGGGGAGAACGGTCGACTTCCGTAATACGGTTGTCATTATGACCTCGAACCTGGGTTCCGATTTGATTCAGGAACGTTTCGGTGAACTGGACTACAGCCATATGAAGGATTTGGTGCTGGGTGTAGTAAGCCATAACTTCCGTCCGGAGTTCATCAACCGTATTGATGAAGTGGTGGTATTCCATCCTCTGGGTGAGAAACACATTGCGTCGATTGCGCAGATCCAGCTGCAGCGTCTGTACAAACGTCTGGAAGAGCGTGGATATGAAATTCACATCTCCGACGATGCGCTGAAGCTGCTGAGTAAGAATGGTTACGATCCGGTGTACGGTGCGCGTCCATTGAAACGCGCTATCCAGCAGCAGATCGAAAACCCGCTGGCGCAACAGATCCTCTCCGGGGAGCTGGTTCCTGGCAAAGTTATCCGTCTGGAAGCCAACGACGATCGCATTGTGGCAGTGCAGTAAGTCACAAAACGCAAAAACGAGCCGCTTGCGGCTCGTTTTTGTTTAAAAACCAGGCGAAAATTGAGGTCTGGAGTCGGTTTTGCCTGGAAAGTGAGCGGTCAGTAAATAAATTTCACTTTATCCTTGCAGGTTCAGAATTACTCCCTATAATGCGCCTCCACTGACACGGAACAACGGCACACACGCCGCCAGGTCAGCAGAGAAAAGCGAAAATAAACGCTTGACTCTGAAGCGGGAAGGCGTAATATGCACACCCCGCGCCGCAGCGAAAACGAAGCGGCACTGCTCTTTAACAATTTATCAGACAATCTGTGTGGGCACTCAAAGTGACATGGATTCTTAATGTCTTCGGACAATAAATGAATACCAAGTCTCTGAGTGAACATACGTAATTCATTACGAAGTTTAATTCACGAGCATCAAACTTAAATTGAAGAGTTTGATCATGGCTCAGATTGAACGCTGGCGGCAGGCCTAACACATGCAAGTCGAGCGGCAGCGGAAAGTAGCTTGCTACTTTGCCGGCGAGCGGCGGACGGGTGAGTAATGTCTGGGAAACTGCCTGATGGAGGGGGATAACTACTGGAAACGGTAGCTAATACCGCATAACGTCGCAAGACCAAAGAGGGGGACCTTCGGGCCTCTTGCCATCAGATGTGCCCAGATGGGATTAGCTAGTAGGTGGGGTAACGGCTCACCTAGGCGACGATCCCTAGCTGGTCTGAGAGGATGACCAGCCACACTGGAACTGAGACACGGTCCAGACTCCTACGGGAGGCAGCAGTGGGGAATATTGCACAATGGGCGCAAGCCTGATGCAGCCATGCCGCGTGTATGAAGAAGGCCTTCGGGTTGTAAAGTACTTTCAGCGGGGAGGAAGGCGGTGAGGTTAATAACCTCATCGATTGACGTTACCCGCAGAAGAAGCACCGGCTAACTCCGTGCCAGCAGCCGCGGTAATACGGAGGGTGCAAGCGTTAATCGGAATTACTGGGCGTAAAGCGCACGCAGGCGGTCTGTCAAGTCGGATGTGAAATCCCCGGGCTCAACCTGGGAACTGCATTCGAAACTGGCAGGCTAGAGTCTTGTAGAGGGGGGTAGAATTCCAGGTGTAGCGGTGAAATGCGTAGAGATCTGGAGGAATACCGGTGGCGAAGGCGGCCCCCTGGACAAAGACTGACGCTCAGGTGCGAAAGCGTGGGGAGCAAACAGGATTAGATACCCTGGTAGTCCACGCCGTAAACGATGTCGACTTGGAGGTTGTGCCCTTGAGGCGTGGCTTCCGGAGCTAACGCGTTAAGTCGACCGCCTGGGGAGTACGGCCGCAAGGTTAAAACTCAAATGAATTGACGGGGGCCCGCACAAGCGGTGGAGCATGTGGTTTAATTCGATGCAACGCGAAGAACCTTACCTACTCTTGACATCCAGAGAACTTTCCAGAGATGGATTGGTGCCTTCGGGAACTCTGAGACAGGTGCTGCATGGCTGTCGTCAGCTCGTGTTGTGAAATGTTGGGTTAAGTCCCGCAACGAGCGCAACCCTTATCCTTTGTTGCCAGCGGTTCGGCCGGGAACTCAAAGGAGACTGCCAGTGATAAACTGGAGGAAGGTGGGGATGACGTCAAGTCATCATGGCCCTTACGAGTAGGGCTACACACGTGCTACAATGGCGCATACAAAGAGAAGCGACCTCGCGAGAGCAAGCGGACCTCATAAAGTGCGTCGTAGTCCGGATTGGAGTCTGCAACTCGACTCCATGAAGTCGGAATCGCTAGTAATCGTAGATCAGAATGCTACGGTGAATACGTTCCCGGGCCTTGTACACACCGCCCGTCACACCATGGGAGTGGGTTGCAAAAGAAGTAGGTAGCTTAACCTTCGGGAGGGCGCTTACCACTTTGTGATTCATGACTGGGGTGAAGTCGTAACAAGGTAACCGTAGGGGAACCTGCGGT
Source organism: Enterobacter sp. JBIWA003 (assembly GCF_019968825.1). Taxonomy (NCBI): domain Bacteria; kingdom Pseudomonadati; phylum Pseudomonadota; class Gammaproteobacteria; order Enterobacterales; family Enterobacteriaceae; genus Enterobacter; species Enterobacter sp. JBIWA003. The sequence goes on along the minus strand of NZ_CP074170.1, from coordinate 3,760,870 downwards.
TGGATCACCTCCTTACCTTAAAGAACCTGCCTTTGCAGTGCTCACACAGATTGTCTGATGAAAAGTAAATAGCAAGGCGTCTTGCGATTGAGACTTCACGTCCCCTTCGTCTAGAGGCCCAGGACACCGCCCTTTCACGGCGGTAACAGGGGTTCGAATCCCCTAGGGGACGCCACTTGCTGGTTCGTGAGTGAAAGTCACCTGCCGTCATATCTCAAAACTGACTTGCGAGTCACGTTTGAGATATTTGCTCTTTAAAAATCTGGATCAAGCTGAAAATTGAAACGACACATCTTTAAGGTGTGTTCGAGTCTCTCAAATTTTCGCAATCAGAAGATGAAACATCTTCGGGTTGTGAGGTTAAGCGACTAAGCGTACACGGTGGATGCCCTGGCAGTCAGAGGCGATGAAGGACGTGCTAATCTGCGAAAAGCGCCGGCGAGGTGATATGAACCTTTGACCCGGCGATGTCCGAATGGGGAAACCCAGTGCAATTCGTTGCACTATCGTTAACTGAATACATAGGTTAACGAGGCGAACCGGGGGAACTGAAACATCTAAGTACCCCGAGGAAAAGAAATCAACCGAGATTCCCCCAGTAGCGGCGAGCGAACGGGGAGCAGCCCAGAGTCTGAATCAGCTTGTGTGTTAGTGGAAGCGTCTGGAAAGTCGCACGGTACAGGGTGACAGTCCCGTACACGAAAACACACAGGTTGTGAACTCGAAGAGTAGGGCGGGACACGTGGTATCCTGTCTGAATATGGGGGGACCATCCTCCAAGGCTAAATACTCCTGACTGACCGATAGTGAACCAGTACCGTGAGGGAAAGGCGAAAAGAACCCCGGCGAGGGGAGTGAAAAAGAACCTGAAACCGTGTACGTACAAGCAGTGGGAGCACCCTTGTGGTGTGACTGCGTACCTTTTGTATAATGGGTCAGCGACTTATATTCTGTAGCAAGGTTAACCGTATAGGGGAGCCGAAGGGAAACCGAGTCTTAACTGGGCGTTAAGTTGCAGGGTATAGACCCGAAACCCGGTGATCTAGCCATGGGCAGGTTGAAGGTTGGGTAACACTAACTGGAGGACCGAACCGACTAATGTTGAAAAATTAGCGGATGACTTGTGGCTGGGGGTGAAAGGCCAATCAAACCGGGAGATAGCTGGTTCTCCCCGAAAGCTATTTAGGTAGCGCCTCGTGAACTCATCTTCGGGGGTAGAGCACTGTTTCGGCTAGGGGGCCATCCCGGCTTACCAACCCGATGCAAACTACGAATACCGAAGAATGTTATCACGGGAGACACACGGCGGGTGCTAACGTCCGTCGTGAAGAGGGAAACAACCCAGACCGCCAGCTAAGGTCCCAAAGTCATGGTTAAGTGGGAAACGATGTGGGAAGGCACAGACAGCCAGGATGTTGGCTTAGAAGCAGCCATCATTTAAAGAAAGCGTAATAGCTCACTGGTCGAGTCGGCCTGCGCGGAAGATGTAACGGGGCTAAACCATGCACCGAAGCTGCGGCAGCGACACTATGTGTTGTTGGGTAGGGGAGCGTTCTGTAAGCCGTTGAAGGTGTGCTGTGAGGCATGCTGGAGGTATCAGAAGTGCGAATGCTGACATAAGTAACGATAAAGCGGGTGAAAAGCCCGCTCGCCGGAAGACCAAGGGTTCCTGTCCAACGTTAATCGGGGCAGGGTGAGTCGACCCCTAAGGCGAGGCCGAAAGGCGTAGTCGATGGGAAACAGGTTAATATTCCTGTACTTGGTGTTACTGCGAAGGGGGGACGGAGAAGGCTATGTTAGCCGGGCGACGGTTGTCCCGGTTTAAGCATGTAGGCGGAGGTTCCAGGTAAATCCGGTACCTTTTAACGCTGAGGTGTGATGACGAGGCACTACGGTGCTGAAGTAACAAATGCCCTGCTTCCAGGAAAAGCCTCTAAGCATCAGGTAACATCAAATCGTACCCCAAACCGACACAGGTGGTCAGGTAGAGAATACCAAGGCGCTTGAGAGAACTCGGGTGAAGGAACTAGGCAAAATGGTGCCGTAACTTCGGGAGAAGGCACGCTGATATGTAGGTGAAGCCCCTGCGGGTGGAGCTGAAATCAGTCGAAGATACCAGCTGGCTGCAACTGTTTATTAAAAACACAGCACTGTGCAAACACGAAAGTGGACGTATACGGTGTGACGCCTGCCCGGTGCCGGAAGGTTAATTGATGGGGTTAGCGGCAACGCGAAGCTCTTGATCGAAGCCCCGGTAAACGGCGGCCGTAACTATAACGGTCCTAAGGTAGCGAAATTCCTTGTCGGGTAAGTTCCGACCTGCACGAATGGCGTAATGATGGCCAGGCTGTCTCCACCCGAGACTCAGTGAAATTGAACTCGCTGTGAAGATGCAGTGTACCCGCGGCAAGACGGAAAGACCCCGTGAACCTTTACTATAGCTTGACACTGAACACTGGTCCTTGATGTGTAGGATAGGTGGGAGGCTTTGAAGTGTGGACGCCAGTCTGCATGGAGCCGTCCTTGAAATACCACCCTTTAATGGCTGGTGTTCTAACGTAGACCCGTAATCCGGGTTGCGGACAGTGTCTGGTGGGTAGTTTGACTGGGGCGGTCTCCTCCCAAAGAGTAACGGAGGAGCACGAAGGTTAGCTAATCCTGGTCGGACATCAGGAGGTTAGTGCAATGGCATAAGCTAGCTTGACTGCGAGAGTGACGGCTCGAGCAGGTGCGAAAGCAGGTCATAGTGATCCGGTGGTTCTGAATGGAAGGGCCATCGCTCAACGGATAAAAGGTACTCCGGGGATAACAGGCTGATACCGCCCAAGAGTTCATATCGACGGCGGTGTTTGGCACCTCGATGTCGGCTCATCACATCCTGGGGCTGAAGTAGGTCCCAAGGGTATGGCTGTTCGCCATTTAAAGTGGTACGCGAGCTGGGTTTAGAACGTCGTGAGACAGTTCGGTCCCTATCTGCCGTGGGCGCTGGAGAATTGAGGGGGGCTGCTCCTAGTACGAGAGGACCGGAGTGGACGCATCACTGGTGTTCGGGTTGTCATGCCAATGGCACTGCCCGGTAGCTAAATGCGGAAAAGATAAGTGCTGAAAGCATCTAAGCACGAAACTTGCCCCGAGATGAGTTCTCCCTGAGACTTTAAGTCTCCTGAAGGAACGTTGAAGACGACGACGTTGATAGGTCGGGTGTGTAAGCGCAGCGATGCGTTGAGCTAACCGATACTAATGAACCGTGAGGCTTAACCTTACAACGCCGAAGATGTTTTGGCGAAGAGACGAACAATCAAAATTCAGCCTTGATACAGATGAACAGAATTTGCCTGGCGGCTTTAGCGCGGTGGTCCCACCTGACCCCATGCCGAACTCAGAAGTGAAACGCCGTAGCGCCGATGGTAGTGTGGGGTCTCCCCATGTGAGAGTAGGGAACTGCCAGGCATCAATTAAGAAGAACCCCGTACCGTAAGGTGCGGGGTTTTTTGCTTTTGTTTTCCCACTCTGGCTTTTGTCTTAATCCCTTATCCTGCTAATGGAATGTGTGATCTCTGTCTCAATGTGATTTATAACAAAATTATAACATTTCATTTACGAGGTTATTGAGTCTCCAGGCTCAATACGCCGCAGTTTATGGCAGGAGCATAATCACAATGACAGAAAGCATGACATCAAACGGGACGCTGGCTCACAGTGATACCCGAAGAAGGGTATGGGCAATCATCAGCGCCTCTTCAGGGAATCTGGTTGAATGGTTCGACTTTTACGTCTACTCATTCTGTTCACTCTACTTCGCACATATTTTCTTCCCCTCCGGCAACACCACCACGCAGCTGCTACAAACGGCAGGAGTCTTCGCCGCAGGCTTCTTGATGCGACCCATCGGGGGTTGGCTGTTCGGCCGTATTGCGGACCGTCGCGGGCGTAAGGCCTCTATGCTGATCTCGGTGTGCATGATGTGCTTTGGCTCGCTGGTGATCGCCTGCTTACCGGGATATGCATCGATTGGTACCTGGGCACCGGCGCTACTTTTGCTGGCCCGCTTATTCCAGGGATTATCGGTGGGCGGTGAATACGGTACCAGTGCAACCTACATGAGTGAAATTGCACTGGAAGGCCGTAAAGGTTTTTACGCCTCATTCCAGTACGTCACGCTGATTGGCGGTCAACTGCTGGCCATTCTTGTGGTGGTGATCCTGCAGCAAATTCTGACGGACGAACAACTTCACGCCTGGGGATGGCGGATCCCTTTCGCAATGGGCGCTGTACTGGCGGTCGTTGCACTTTGGCTACGCCGTCAGCTAGATGAAACCTCTCAGAAAGAGGTCAGGATGCTGAAGGAGGCGGGAACATTCAAAGGGTTATGGCGTAACCGCAAAGCTTTCCTGATGGTGCTGGGCTTCACTGCAGGCGGCTCTCTCAGTTTTTATACGTTCACCACCTATATGCAAAAATACCTGGTAAACACCACCGGCATGCACGCAAACGTCGCCAGCGTGGTCATGACCGTGGCACTGTTTGTCTTTATGCTCATACAGCCGATCGTCGGCGCGCTCTCGGATAAAATTGGCCGACGTACGTCGATGCTCATTTTTGGCGGATTGTCGGCATTATGTACCGTCCCCATTCTGACTGCGCTTCAGCATGTCTCTTCACCGTATGCTGCCTTTGCGCTGGTGATGGTGGCGATGGTGATTGTCAGTTTCTACACCTCCATCAGCGGGATACTGAAAGCCGAGATGTTCCCGGCGCAGGTCCGTGCGTTAGGGGTAGGGCTCTCTTATGCAGTCGCCAACGCGGTGTTTGGCGGATCGGCGGAGTACGTAGCGCTGTCGCTTAAATCATGGGGAAGCGAAACGACATTCTTCTGGTACGTAACGGGAATGGGGGCACTGGCGTTTGTTGTCTCCCTGATGCTGCATCGCAAAGGGAAAGGCATTCGACTTTAATACCGCGCCATCTGCCATACGGCATAGCCGGTCGTTGCGCCAGCGACATCCCAGGCGAAATCTTTCCAGCTCCAGCCGCTCCCTGCGGGGCGGCTATCCCACAGTTCTTTTGATGCCCCAAGACTTACTGAGAACATCAGCCCGATCGCCGCGCTACGATCCAGGCTGTATCCCTGATGCTGGGCATATTCATTACCGGCTGCGGACAACATCGCGGAGGCGAGAAAATGCTGTGCTTTATCCTGTCCGGACCAGCTATCGTTGGCCATATGGCTACAGCCACTCAGGAAAATGACGCTCAGTAACAAAGGAATACGCATCAACGGGCCCCATAAAAAAGCCCTGCGGGTGACAGGGCCTGGACATTACAGAATACGGCTGATAAGTCGGTCGATACGGATACGACGTAAGCGGCGAATAAGCTTGCGAACTTTCACCGGATAATCAGCAATGCTCTGCAGTTCGCGGTAGTGATTCACCACGGTGGTATGGGTGCGAATCAGCTCCAGCTCGCGTTCACGTTGGGCGGCTAACTCATGCTGCGGATCATGGATCAGGATAGCGTTTTCCAGATCCAGTCGCCACGCGCGCGGGTTCAGGTTGTTACCGGTCAGCAGCATCCACTCATCATCGACCCACATGCCTTTCAGATGGTAACTATTGTCTTCATCTTTCCAGAGACGCACAACCAGCTGGTCAGTGTTGACGTAATACTGTAAGCGGCTCAGGAAACGGCGAAGGTTAATCTCATAGAGATAAGGCAATGCACCGATGATTTTGAACGGCTGATCTTCGGGAATAAAGAAGTCGTTTGCCGTTTTATCACCCACGATGATTTCCACTTTTTTACCCTCGCGCAGCAGCTGAATGATATTACGCACCAGCACGGCAGGAAGGTTGAAATACGGCGTGCAGATAGTGAGTTTCTGCTCCGCGCACGGCATCAGATGGAAAATCGTTTTGTTCAGCAGGCTTGATTTGCCGAGCCCTACCAGCGGGGTAACGGATAACTCTTCGTTGTTCGCATCGCCCTGGAAATGATAGACCGCATCGCGCAGCTCCTGGCGGAAGGCGCGAACATCATTTTTGATTTCCGGGCTTTTAGGGCGCTCGGGATCGTCAAGACGATTAACGCCACGGCCATGAACCAGATTTTTATCAACCCAGTTGAACATGATATCGGCCATCTGCGGATTACGGATCAGATGGTAACGGTCGTAGCGATATTTATCGAGCTGATGAAGGTAGACATCATTGAGACTGGCGCCGCTGTATAGCGCGCTGTCATCAATGATGAACCCCTTGAAATGAAGAACGCCGAGCGCTTCACGGGTATTCACCGGGACGCCATAAACAGGGACGTCAACACCAGGATTTTCCTGCGCCGTGCGGCAATACCAGTCAGCATTGGTGTTTGACGCGGCAGCGCCAATTCGGCCACGCTGGGCGCGATGCCAGTCTACCAGCACGCGAACATCCAGTTCCGGACGCTGACGTTTGGCTTCATAGAGCGCGTTCAGGATCGCGCGCCCGCCTTCATCCTGTTCAAGATACAGTGCCACAATGCAAATGCGTCGCGTGGCGCTGGCAATCTTTTCCAGAAGCGTCTCCCGAAAATGAGCGGGAGCGTAAAAGAACTCTACATCATCAACTGACTGAGAAATCTTCGGTAGTTGAGCAAGGTGTTGTTGATGTTTATTACGCTTAAATTTTGACAACATCACAGTGCGTTTCTTCTCTGTTCATTGAAGGGTTGTCTGTACTATGCAAACAACATAAGCGGACAATGATACCACCAGTCCCGTCCAAAGTGGGTAACATTTCCAGTAGCTTACTCGCGTTTGTCTGCTGATGTCAGACTGAGGGACAAGGCTACAATACCTTCGTCCAGCTGAATATCAACGTCAAATCCAAGTTTTCGCGCCAGGGTCACCATACCGCGATTGTTAGGCATAGTAATGCCATTAAGGCGTAACAATCCGTGATCTCGCGTATAACTGATGAGTTTTTCCAGCAGTCGTCTTCCCAGGCCCAGACCTTTAAGATCGGAGCGTACCAGCACGGCAAACTCCGCATCGACGTTATCCGGGTCAGAAATCGCACGCGTGACGCCGAGGATCTCATCACCCTTATCGGCGCGACGAACGGCAACAAACGCCATTTCTCGATCGTAGTCGATCTGGGTCATATTGGCTAAATCATCGTGGGTAAATTCGTTGATTTCGCTAAAATAGCGATAATAAAGATCCTCTTTCGTAACCTGAGAGATAAAGGCCCGCAACTGGGGCTCATCTTCCGGCAGAATAGGGCGGAACAAGGCGCGTTCCCCATTTTTCATCTCAACCCACTCCTCCAGCTGCAGGGGATACGGGCGGATCGCGAGACGACTCTCTCTGTCTCCTTCGAATGGCGCGATATCCAGGGTCACGTCCAGCGCCGTAAACTCATTGCCGGAGGCGAGCAGCGGATGAATGTCCAGCCGCTGGATCTCGGCACAATCCACAATCAGGTTAGAGACCTGCACCAGGAACTGACTTAGCCCGGCAATATCAAGTGGACGCAGCGCGCTCCGGCCGCGGATCTTTTTGCTTTTGATCGCCTGGATAATCAGATAACGCGCCAGGTTCATGTTCAGCGGCGGTAACGCCACCACAGCCTGTTCCTCCGGGCGCCACTCCACACCACCTTCACCCAGCATGATGAGCGGGCCGAAGACGGGATCGTGTTCGACCACCACCCGTAACTCCTGAGCGCCTGCGCGGTTAGCCATGCTTTGCACCAGCAAGCCGTGGATCCTTGCCTGCGGCCACGCCATTTTGACCCGGTCAAAAATGGCATCTGTGGCCTGCTGCACCTCAGTCGCCGTACGCAGGTAGAGCATCACACCCTGAACGTCAGACTTATGCGGAATATCCGGGGAGCGCAGCTTCAGGGCAACCGGATAGCCAATCTGCTCGGCAATATGCACGGCCTCAGCGCTATCGCTGGCGATCCAGGTCGGCAGGGTCTGCATCCCGTAGCTGCCCAGAATGGGCTGGACTTCATGCGTATCCAGCGACGTCGCGCCTTCTTCGATTGCCTGCTGCAACAGCCGGTGAACGTCGACGGTATTGGCCGTCAGATTACCGGGCAACGCCGGCGTCTCGCGGAGCTGTTTCTGGTTGCGGCGATATTCCACCATATGCATAAACGCGGTAATGGTGCCTTCCGGCGTGCGGTAGGTTGGCAGTCCGGCTTCGCTGAACAGACGTCGCGCCTCCTGCGAAGAAAACTCTCCGCACCAGTTGGTCAGCAGGGTGACATATTTGCCTCGCGGATGATTGCGCACGGCCTCAATGAGCGCGCGCGCGCTTTCGCTGCCCGGCGCGACCGCGCTGGGGGAGTGGATAATCATCAGCGCATCGAAATCCTGGCTATCCAGCAAAATGGAAATGGCCCTGATATAGCGGTCACTGCTGGCGTCATCGCGCAAATCAAGCGGATTGCCGGGCGTCACGCTGGTCGGAAGCGCGTCTTTCAGGCGCTGCAGCGTCTCTTCACTCGGCGTGGCCAGCTTGCCGAAGCGCCGCCACAGCTCATCCAGGGCGAGTGCGGCAGGGGCGGCGCCGTTACTGACAATCATTAACTTCTCGCCGCGCAACGGGCGCATATGGCTTAACGTCTCAACGGCGGAAAAAAGCTCGTGCGTATCCTGTACCCGCAGCAAACCCGCGCGCTGAATGGCGGCGTCCCAGGCGGGATCCATGCCGGAATGCGAATGCAGCAGACGCTGTGCCGCAGGGCTACGTCCGCTTTTGATCACCAGGATCGGCTTATTGCGCGACGCGCTTCGCGACGCCGAGACAAAACGACGTGCGTCGCTGAGGTGCTCAAGATAAAGCAGGATCGCACTGGTTTTACTGTCGCGCGCCAGAAAATCCAGTAGCTCATCAACGTCGATATCCAGACTGTCGCCGAGCGCAATGAAGTAAGAGAATCCCATTTCACGCTGCTGCGCCCAGTCGAGAATGGTGTTCGATACCGCAGCCGACTGCGAGATAAACGCGAGCTTGCCTTTGCGGATTGGAACCGGAGAGAAGCTGGCATTCAGCCCCTGCCAGGGGGCGAGCAGGCCCAGACTGTTTGGCCCAAGAATGCGCATTTGATAGCGGCTGGCGCAGGCCAGAAGCTCGGCTTTCTGTTCCGGCGGAGACGAGAGAATAATGCAGGTTTTACAGCCTTTCTTGCCGAGCGATTCCAGCAGTTCCGGATTCCGTTTTGCGTTTGTACACAGTACGGCAAGATCCGGCACGAAAGGCAGGCTTTGTACGTCAGGCCATGCAAGCACCCCCTGAACGGCTTTATACGCCGGTGTGACGGGCATGACGGGGCCATTAAATCCCCCGGCCAGCAGGTTGCGCATCATCAGATAGCCAGCACGATCCGGTTTCATTGATGCGCCGATGACGGCAATGGATTTAGGACGAAGCAGCGCTTCTAACCCTCGCTGGCTCATGCAGGCCTCCTGTGAATGCAAGCGACCTGATGATTTTAAACGCTTTCCGTCTCGGCTGCTGTGACGCTGCCCTTATGAACGGTTTTTCCCGCCAGATAGCGTTCCCGGAAACAGGAGAAATGGTTGCCCAGGGCGTGAGCCGCAGCGGTATCACCCGCCAGGTCCAGAAGCGCAATGGCCACTTCGGCGGTGCAGTATTGCCCGTCAGCATGCGCTTCACGCAGGCGATAGGCGGAGACGCGGGACAGATCGACAGAAATCACCGGCAGTGCGTCGAGATACGGGCTTTTACGAAACATTTTTCGCGCTTCGGTCCAGGTGCCGTCCAGCATAATAAACAACGGCGGTTTACCGGCTGGCGGCGTCGAAAGCACCTGGCGATCGACACCTGCATATGACGCAGGGAAAACGACCATCGGCTGATAGTCCGGGCTTGCCACTAAGTCGAGCAGCGCCTGAGGAGGCTCCGTACGGGACCACTGAAATGCCGCGGTATCCGGCAGAATATCGGCAATGAGGCGACCTGTATTGCTGGGCTTCATCGGCTCGGTATCAAACATGACCAGACAAAAACGGCTCTGGGCCGTACTCGGTGCCAGCGTCTCGCACAGGCAAACCTTCAGCGGCAGCAGGCAGCGCTGACAGCGGCGAATACGGTTTCCGCGCGCGAGAAACGGTCGGGTAGCGCGCGCAAGGCGTTCGGCGCGTAATTGAAGAACAGCGTTATCAGTCATGGGCGAAATGCAGGAAAAACCCTATTTTCGCAGAGGCGAGAACGGGGCACAAGATGTGCCCCGAGAATGTTACAGCGACTCGTTTAACCAGCTTTCAAAAGGCGCTTTAGGCACCGCACCGTTGAGCATATCGAGCACTTCACCATTTTTGAAAATCATAATGGTCGGGATGCTGCGAATGCGAAAACGGGCGCTCAGTTCAGGTTCAGCTTCAGTATTGACCTTAACGAAACGTATTTTTCCGCTGCGCTCTTCGGCCACGTCTTCGAAGATCGGCGCGAAGCTACGGCATGGGCCGCACCAGGGCGCCCAGAAATCAACCACAACAGGAAGATCGTCCTTGAGGAGTTTGTCCAGCGTAGCACCCGTCGCGTTAATGACCTCGCCATCAAACAATTCATGGCCGCAGCGTCCGCATTTCGCACCATCTTCAATCCGATCGTCCGGAATGCGGTTAAGAGCCTGACAGTTGGCACATACGGTATTCATAACTAACCTCTGATAGAGCCGTGGGACAGCGGCAAAAAGCCGATAATGTTTCTAATATGTTACATATTATCAATGAGCCTGTTTGAAACAACAATGCGTTTTATTCAATGAGAACAATAGTCACAGGCTTTTGTACGAAATTATGGCTATGCGCTGGCACATCGGGTAATCTGCGCGCTTCGCGCAGCGCTGGTGGAGAAAAGCATGAACGACGAAATGAAAAATAAAAGCGGCAAGGTCAAAGTGATGTATGTCCGCAGTGATGATGACTCTGATAAACGCACCCAAAATCCGCGTACCGGAAAAGGTGGCGGGCGTCCGGCGTCTTCTCGTGCAGACGGTGGCCGTCGCCCCGCCCGCGATGACAGAAACAACCGCGGTGATGACCGCAAACGTGATGACCGCAAGCGTGACGATCGCAAACGCGATGACCGTCCGCGGGATGACTTCTCACGTGATAACGCCTCCCCGTGGCGCACCGTTTCTCGTGCCCCTGGCGACGAAACGCCAGAAAAGGCCGATCACGGCGGTATCAGCGGTAAAAGCTTTATCGACCCGGAAGTGCTGCGCCGTCAGCGTGCGGAAGAGACTCGCGTGTATGGTGAGAACGCCTGCCAGGCGCTGTTCCAGAGCCGTCCTGAATGTATCGTCCGCGCCTGGTTTATTCAGAGCGTAACCCCGCGCTTTAAAGAAGCGCTGCGCTGGATGGCGGCAAACCGCAAAGCCTACCACGTGGTTGATGATGCCGAGCTGACCAAAGCATCCGGTACTGAACACCACGGCGGCGTCTGCTTCCTGATCAAAAAACGTAACGGTACGACCGTTCAGCAATGGGTCAGTCAGGCGGATGCCGATGACTGCGTGCTGGCGCTGGAAGACGTGGGCAACCCGCATAACCTGGGCGCAATGATGCGCAGCTGCGCGCACTTTGGCGTGAAAGGCGTGCTGTTGCAGGATGCCGCGCTGCTGGAATCCGGTGCCGCGATCCGTACTGCGGAAGGCGGAGCCGAACACGTACAGCCGATCACCGGCGACAGCGTGCTGGATGCCCTTGAGCAGTTCCGTAAAGCGGGTTATTCCATCGTGACCACCTCGAGCCATGCCGGTACGCCGCTGTTTAAAGCGACGCTGCCACGCAAAATGGTGCTGGTGCTGGGTCAGGAACGCGATGGTCTGTCTGATGCGGCGCTCTCCAGTGCGGATCTGAGCGTCTCTATTGATGGGACAGGCAATGTGGAAAGTCTGAACGTATCCGTTGCAACCGGCGTACTGCTGGCCGAATGGTGGCGTCAGAATAAGGCATAAGCCTCTTCATGTGCCGGGGCCGACCCGGCACATTCAAATACTATTCGCTCTCTGCCGGTAACACAGGCATCCAGTCAATGGGCGTTTCGCCACGTTTTTCCAGCCATTCGTTCGCCAGAACAAAATGATTACTGCCAAAGAAACCGCGATGTGCAGACAGCGGTGACGGATGCGGCGCTTTCAACACGTGATGACGCTGACGGTTAATAATCGCCCCTTTCTTCTGCGCGTGCGATCCCCAGAGTAAAAACACGACCCCTTCACGGTGTTCGTTGATCAGGCTGATGACTTTATCGGTGAACGTCTCCCAGCCCAGGCTGGCGTGCGAGTGCGCCTGGCCGGCCCGAACGGTGAGTACCGTGTTCAATAACAGCACGCCCTGACGCGCCCAGCTTTCCAGGTAGCCATGGTTTGGCCGGGTAAACCCGGGCACGGTTCCCTCAAGCTCTTTATACATGTTGAGCAGAGAAGGGGGGATCGCCACGCCGGGACGTACGGAAAACGCCAGCCCATGCGCCTGACCCGGGCCGTGATAGGGATCCTGGCCCAGAATGACCACTTTCACATCGCTCAGTTCGGTGTAGCGAAAGGCGTTGAACACATCTTTCTGCGGCGGGTAAATCGTCTGTCCGGACTGGCGCTCAGCCGCAACGGTGCTGAGCGTATTGATAAAATAGGGCTGCTGCTTTTCTTCTGCCAGCACGTCATGCCAGGTTAAAGGTGTCGTCATCTCGCTCTCCTGCGAATTTCAATCTCTGACTAGCTTACCTGTTAAAGCCCGGTGAGCAAAATAGCACACTGAAATGCGCGCTAAGTGGCTAAATTTATGTTGAAAATGTGCAGGTTAAATTGAATTGGTAAGGTCATGAAATTGATCTAAAGCAATAAATTCAAACCACACTCTTTATGTGGTTGGTGTTTTTGTTGATTTAAATCAATAAATCACCGGGGTGTGAATGATATATATACACACAAGAAACAATGGTTTTACCAATTGGCCGCGAGAGGCCGACATCAGTTAATGTAGCCTAAGGGAGGCAACACATGATTACAGGTATCCAGATTACTAAAGCTGCAAATGACGATCTGCTCAACTCTTTCTGGCTGCTGGACAGCGAGAAAAACGAAGCGCGCTGTGTCGTCGCGAAAGCGGGTTTTGCTGAAGATGAAATCGTGCCGGTGAGCAAACTGGGCGAAATCGAATACCGTGAAATTCCAATGGAAGTGAAACCGGAAGTGCGCGTGGAAGGTGGTCAGCACCTGAACGTAAACGTACTGCGTCGCGAAACGCTGATGGACGCGGTTGAGCACCCAGAAAAATACCCACAGCTGACCATTCGCGTGTCCGGCTATGCGGTACGCTTCAACTCTCTGACCCCAGAACAGCAGCGCGACGTTATCGCGCGTACCTTTACTGAAAGCCTGTAAGGCTTCAGCTACGGGGGGAATAAAAAAGCCGGGGATTTCCCCGGCTTTTTTTTACTCTTCCGTTTTTGTCTCTGGTGCAGCAGAGCTTGGCTTACGGCGCTTACCAATATTTTTGGTATCGCGGTGGCGCTGCTTCACGCGCGGTTTCTCTTTTTCTTTCTCTTTTCTCTCAGCACGTTTCGCGAGCGCTTTCTTGGACGGTTTACCCGTCATTTTTTCACTCGGCGCACGCGTGGTTGGGCGCAGGCCATCAATAACGCGCGCTTTCAGCGGCTCGTCAACATAGCGGCCAATTTTCTGCAGCAGCAGGTAGTCATGCGCTTCGACCAGTGAGATAGCAATCCCTTTGCGGCCCGCGCGGCCGGTACGGCCAATACGGTGCAGATAGGTATCGCCGCTGCGCGGCATATCGAAGTTAATGACGTGGCTGACGTCAGGGATGTCGATCCCGCGAGCGGCAACGTCTGTGGCAACCAGCACGTTAACGCGGCCATCGGTCAGGCGCTTAATGCCTTCGGTACGCTTGATCTGCGCCATCTCGCCTTCAAGATAGCAGTTGTTGATCCCGGCGTTACGCAGCATTTCTGCCAGCTCATGCACGCGCTCGCGCTTACGGACAAACACGATTGTGCGCAGCGCATCTTCCTGCTTCAGCAGGTGTTTGAGCAATTCGACCTTGTGCTCAAGGTTGTCCGCGCGGTAGTACCACTGGTGGATCTTCTTACGCTCACGGGTGGACGGCGTCGCCGACACTTCTACCGGATCTTCCAGCAGACGCTCTGCGAAGTCTTTAATCGCTTCCCCTTCGAGGGTGGCAGAGAACAGCATCGTCTGGTTACGCCAGCGCGTTTCCCCGGCAATGTGCTCGATATCCTGTGCGAAGCCCATGTCCAGCATACGGTCGGCTTCGTCGAGGATCAGTGTTTCAACCGCACGGCAGTCGAAGTTCTCTTCTTTAATGTACTGCAGCAGGCGGCCCGTCGTCGCAACGACGATGTCCTGGTTTTCGCTGAACACTTCGGCGTGGTTCATATACGCAACGCCGCCGGTGATGGTCGCGATATCCAAGTGGGTATTTGCCGCAAGTTCACGCGCGTGATCGGCCACCTGCATGGCCAGTTCGCGCGTCGGCGTCAGGATTAAAATACGCGGCGGGCCAGATTTTTTACGTGGAAAATCGAGCAGATGCTGCAACACAGGCAGCAAATAGGCTGCTGTCTTCCCCGTGCCGGTTGGCGCAGAACCGAGCACATCGCGGCCCTCAAGCGCAGGCGGAATGGCCGCTGCCTGAATGGCGGTCGGGCGTGTAAAGCCTTTGCTCTCAAGTGCATTGAGCAGGCTTTCATCGAGTTCAAGTTCGGAAAAAGTCGTTACAGTCATGTTCTACCTCTGTGTGGGGCGCTGATTATAGACGTTACGGCTGTAATCTTCATCTGTTTGTATGGATATCGCTTTTCGGCCACTTCGCTTTCCCCTATGCTACTCCAGTTTCACTTAGAAGGTTGCTCCGACATGTCTCAACTCAAAGCGCAGCTGCGCCGCGATGGTTTTACGTTTAAACAATTTTTTGTCGCTCACGATCGCTGTGCCATGAAGGTCGGTACGGACGGTATTTTACTGGGCGCGTGGGCGCCTGTCGCAGGGGTTAAGCGTATTCTTGATATCGGTACCGGCAGCGGGCTGGTGGCGTTAATGCTGGCGCAGCGCACGGAAGAGCATGTCACCATCGATGCCGTCGAGCTGGATGCGCAGGCGGCAGAGCAGGCAAGTGAAAACGTGGCCGAATCCCCTTGGGCTGCCCGCATGAAAGTGGACTGCGCCGATGTGCTCGCCTGGGCGCCTGAACAAACCGCGCGTTACGATCTGATCGTCAGCAACCCTCCCTACTACGCGCCCGGCGTTGAGTGCGGGACACCCGAGCGCGAACAGGCGCGTTATACCCGTTCCCTCGATCATAAAGCGCTGCTCACCAGTGCGGCCGAACTCATCTCCGAAGAAGGATTTTTCTGCGTGGTCCTGCCAGAGAGTACCGGCAACACGTTCATCGGTATCGCGCAGGAGATTGGCTGGACGTTACGTCTGCGTACCGATATTTCGGATACGGAAGGCCGACTGCCACACCGCGTGCTGCTGGCGCTCTCGCCGAAAGAGGGTGAATGCTTTAACGATCGAATGGTGATCCGTGGGCCAGACCAGCGTTATTCCGAAGATTACACTGCCCTGACCCAGGCGTTTTATCTGTTTATGTAAACCTGCGGGGCGAGGATCGACGGGCCGGACTCCGCAAGCTGATCCGGATAGTCCAGCGTATAGTGCAACCCGCGGCTCTCTTTACGCATCATCGCGCAGCGAACGATCAGCTCGGCAACCTGCACCAGATTGCGCAGCTCCAGCAGATTATTCGATACGCGGAAATTGGCATAATACTCATCAATTTCCTGCTGCAGCATCGTGATGCGGCGCAGCGCGCGCTCAAGACGTTTCGTGGTGCGCACAATCCCGACGTAATCCCACATGAACAGCCGTAGCTCATGCCAGTTATGCTGGATCACGACCAGCTCGTCCGGATTTTCCACGCGGCTTTCATCCCAGGCAGGCAGGCGCTCTGTCTCACGGGCGTAGGGCATGCGTTTGGTGATGTCTTCTGCGGCCGACCAGCCGTAGACCAGGCACTCAAGCAGCGAGTTAGACGCCATACGGTTCGCGCCATGAAGCCCGGTATAGCTGACCTCACCGATAGCATACAGGCCATCGACATCGGTACGCCCATGATCGTCAACCATCACCCCACCGCAGGTATAGTGGGCGGCTGGCACAATTGGCACCGGATCGCGCATTAAATCGATGCCAAGGTTGAGCAGCTTTTCGTAAATCATCGGGAAGTGCTGGCGAATAAACTCTGCAGGTTTGTGGCTGATATCAAGATACATGCAATCCACGCCAAGACGCTTCATTTCATGGTCGATGGCGCGGGCAACGATATCGCGCGGGGCCAGTTCGCCACGAGAGTCAAAGTCTGGCATAAAGCGGGTGCCGTCAGGGCGTTTCAGATAGGCACCTTCGCCGCGCAGGGCTTCCGTCAGCAGGAAGTTGCGCGCCTGAGGATGGAACAGGGCGGTTGGGTGAAACTGATTGAACTCAAGGTTCGCCACCCGGCAGCCGGCGCGCCAGGCCATCGCGATACCGTCTCCGGAGGCAATGTCCGGGTTCGTGGTGTACTGATACACTTTAGAGGCGCCGCCCGTGGCCAGCACTACAGCCTTCGCCTGGCAAGTTTCCACCTTCTCTTTATTGCGGTTCCAGACCCAGGCGCCCACCACGCGACGCGTGCCCGGCAGGCCAATCTTGTCGGAGATAATCAGGTCAACGGCGTTACTTCGTTCAAGCACACGAATATTAGGATGGCTCAGCGCCTTGCCGACCAGCGTGGTCTCCACTTCTTTCCCGGTGGCATCCGCTGCGTGCAGGATGCGGCGGTGGCTATGACCGCCTTCACGCGTCAGGTGGTAGCTCTCTTCACCGTTGGGTTGAACCTGCGTATCGAATAAGACGCCCTGGTCTATGAGCCACTGCACGCAATGGCGGGCATTGCTGGCGACAAACTCTGCGGCGTGCGCATCCACGATCCCGGCCCCGGCAATCAGCGTATCGTCGACGTGGGAGGCAATGCTGTCTGTCTCATCAAACACGGCGGCAATTCCGCCCTGGGCATAAAACGTGGAACCCTCGCTTATCGGCCCTTTACTCAGAACGATAACGTTTTGATGCTCGGCCAGGCGTAGCGCCAGAGAGAGACCGGCAGCGCCGCTGCCGATGATCAGTACATCACAATGGAGTTCAGGTGTTGTGTTCATGATTGTTGTTTAATTTACTAAACAGTGTTAGGCCAGAATAGCACCTGAATGCGATTTATCGCACGTTTTTTTTAATGTCTGTTGCAATGACTAAACGCGTAAGCAGAGGTAAACGGAGGGTAAATGAGTGAAATTATTTTGCGAAGCAGATCGTTAGCGTCAGATTTTGTGATGAAATAAAGACTGGCTTGCGTTACTCTTCTGGCGGGAAAAAGATGTTTCTTGTCAGAAAGTGGTGCGTATCGTGAACAGACTTATAATGAGAGAAAATGAACAGTCTGCGGCGCGATGAACAAAAACAAAGGCGTTACGGAACTTATTGAAGATCAGACACTCTAATTCGGTGCTTGCTCAAAGTGCGGTATTTTTAGAGTGGCGTTTCGATAACGCGTGGAATTTAGGTTTGGGGAGACATTACCTCGGATGAGCGAGCAGTTAACGGACCAGGTCCTGGTTGAACGGGTCCAGAAGGGAGATCAGAAAGCCTTTAACTTACTGGTGGTGCGCTACCAGCATAAGGTGGCGAGCCTGGTTTCCCGCTATGTACCGTCAGGCGATGTGCCTGATGTGGTGCAAGAGTCTTTTATTAAGGCCTATCGCGCGCTGGATTCGTTCCGGGGAGATAGTGCTTTTTATACCTGGCTGTACCGTATTGCGGTCAATACGGCAAAGAATTATCTGGTCGCTCAGGGCCGTCGTCCGCCTTCTAGTGATGTGGACGCAATCGACGCCGAAAACTTCGAAAGTGGCGGCGCATTGAAAGAAATTTCGAACCCTGAGAACTTAATGTTGTCAGAAGAACTGAGACAAATCGTTTTTCGCACGATCGAGTCGCTCCCGGAAGATTTACGCATGGCAATTACGTTACGGGAGCTGGATGGTCTGAGCTATGAAGAGATAGCCGCTATCATGGATTGTCCGGTCGGCACGGTACGTTCAAGAATTTTCCGTGCGCGAGAAGCTATTGATAATAAAGTTCAACCGCTTATCAGGCGTTGACGATAGCGGGATACTGGAAAAGGTATTAGGCATGCAGAAAGAAAAACTTTCCGCTTTAATGGATGGTGAAACGGTGGATAGTGAGCTGCTCAACGAGCTGTCTCATTCTCCCGAAATGCAAGAGACCTGGGAGAGTTACCATCTCATCCGTGACACCCTTCGCGGTGACACCGGCGAGGTTCTCCATTTCGATATCTCAGCCCGCGTTATGGCGGCGATTGAGAATGAGCCTGTTCATCAGACCACTCCGCTGATTCCTGAAGCTCAACCCGCCCCTCACCAGTGGCAGAAAATGCCATTCTGGCAAAAGGTGCGTCCGTGGGCCAGCCAGCTTACCCAAATGGGTGTGGCTGCATGCGTATCGCTTGCAGTTATCGTTGGCGTCCAGCACTATAATACTCAGTCTGAAACTAATCAGCAGCCAGAAGCGCCAGTGTTTAACACACTGCCGATGATGGGCAAAGCCAGCCCGGTAAGCCTGGGCGTACCGGCTGATGCTTCCGCCAGCGGCGGTCAGCAACAGCAGGTTCAGGAGCAGCGCCGTCGCATTAATGCGATGTTGCAGGATTACGAGTTGCAGCGTCGTCTGCACTCTGAACAGCTTCAGTTTGAGCAGGCGCAGACACAGCAAGCTGCTGTGCAGGTGCCCGGAAACCAAACTTTAGGAACGCAATCGCAGTAATGAAGCAACTTTGGTTCGCCATGTCTCTGATGGCGGGTAGCCTGTTCTTCTCTGCCAACGCCTCGGCTGATGTATCATCCGGGGCGTTGTTGCAGCAAATGAATCTGGCCAGCCAGTCACTCAATTACGAGTTGGCATTTATCAGCATCAATAAGCAGGGCGTCGAGTCGTTACGCTATCGCCACGCCCGTCTTGATAACCAGCCGCTCGCCCAGCTTTTACAGATGGATGGCCCGCGTCGGGAAGTTGTCCAGCGTGGTAACGAAATCAGCTATTTCGAGCCCGGCCTGGAGCCTTTCACGCTGAATGGCGACTATATCGTTGATTCTCTGCCGTCACTCATTTACACCGACTTCAAACGGCTGGCCCCTTACTACGATTTTATCTCGGTAGGGCGTACGCGTATTGCGGACAGACTGTGTGAGGTAATCCGCGTTGTCGCCCGGGATGGAACGCGCTACAGCTATATTGTCTGGATCGACGCGGAAACCAAACTCCCCATGCGTGTAGACCTGCTTGACCGTGACGGTGAAACGCTGGAACAGTTCCGCGTTATCTCCTTCAGCGTGAACAATCAGGTTGGCAACAGCATGCAGAATCTGGCTAAGGCCAGCCTGCCGCCGCTGCTTTCCGTTCCGGCAGGCGATTCCGTTAATTTCAACTGGGTACCTGCCTGGATCCCACAAGGGTTTAGCGAAGTGTCCAGCAGCCGTCGTCAACTGCCAACGATTGAAACGCCGGTGGAATCGCGCCTGTATTCCGATGGTTTGTTCAGCTTCTCGGTGAATATCAATCGCGCAACGGCAAACAGCGCCGAACAAATGCTGCGTACCGGGCGCCGTACGGTGAGCACAACGGTACGCGATAACGCAGAGATCACTATTGTGGGTGAACTTCCTCCGCAAACGGCGAAGCGCATCTCCGACAGCATTAAATTCAGGGCCGCACAATGATCAAAGAGTGGGCGACGGTAGTCTCGTGGCAAAACGGCATTGCGCTGGTGAGCTGCGATGTAAAAGCCTCATGCAATAGCTGCGCATCCCGAGCCGGTTGCGGCAGCCGCGTGCTGAATAAGCTCGGGCCGCAAACATCGCACACGATTTCTGTGCCAAGCGAACAGCCGCTGATGGCCGGGCAGAAGGTTGAACTGGGCATCGCGGAAGGCAGTCTGCTCAGCTCCGCCATGCTGGTCTACCTCTCTCCGCTGATCGGGCTGTTTATTATGGGCGGCGTTTTTCAGATGCTGTTTGGCACCGACGGAGCCGCCATGTGCGGTGCCGCATTAGGTGGTCTGGGGGGATTCTGGCTTGCCAAAGGCCTCTCCCCGACGCTTGCCGCGCGCGAGGAGTGGCAGCCTGTCATTCTCAGCGTTGGGCTGGCGCCAGACCAGCTTCGCGTCGAGACGCTCTCTTCTGAGGCCCGGTGATTCATCGGGCTTTATCATTTTTACGTCTTAAAACAGAAAACGTCCTTTCTTCACGCTATACCCGGCGCTAAGTCCATTTCCAGGTAGCGGAGATGTAGTGTAGAATGCTGCGTTTTCGCACTGAAAAACGTCAGGCTAAGAACAGCGGCCTCCAGGAATTCGTAAGGCATAATTATTTAACTATATGAAGAACATACGTAACTTTTCGATCATTGCTCACATTGACCACGGTAAGTCGACGCTGTCTGACCGTATTATCCAGATTTGCGGTGGCCTGTCTGATCGTGAAATGGAAGCCCAGGTTCTGGACTCCATGGACCTGGAACGCGAACGCGGTATCACCATCAAAGCGCAGAGCGTCACGCTGGATTACAAGGCGGCTGATGGCGAAACCTATCAGCTGAACTTTATCGACACCCCAGGCCACGTTGACTTCTCCTATGAGGTTTCACGCTCGCTCGCGGCCTGTGAAGGCGCGCTGCTGGTAGTCGATGCCGGGCAGGGCGTAGAAGCCCAGACCCTGGCAAACTGCTACACCGCGATGGAAATGGACCTCGAAGTTGTGCCGGTTCTGAACAAGATTGACCTGCCAGCCGCCGATCCTGAGCGCGTCGCGGAAGAGATTGAAGATATTGTCGGCATTGACGCGACCGATGCCGTGCGCTGCTCAGCTAAAACCGGTGTCGGCGTGACCGACGTGCTGGAACGTCTGGTGCGTGATATTCCGGCCCCGGAAGGCGATCCGGATGCCCCGCTGCAGGCGCTGATTATCGACTCCTGGTTCGATAACTATCTGGGCGTTGTCTCCCTGGTGCGTATTAAAAACGGCACCATGCGCAAAGGCGACAAAATCAAGGTTATGAGTACCGGACAGGTCTACAATGCTGACCGTCTGGGTATCTTCACGCCAAAACAGGTTGACCGTACCGAGCTGACATGCGGCGAGGTAGGCTGGCTGGTATGCGCCATCAAAGACATCCTCGGTGCACCGGTGGGCGATACTCTGACCGGTGCGCGTAATCCGGCAGAAAAAGCGCTGCCGGGCTTTAAAAAGGTGAAGCCGCAGGTTTACGCGGGCCTGTTCCCGGTTAGCTCTGACGACTATGAAAACTTCCGTGATGCGCTTGGCAAGCTGAGCCTGAACGATGCCTCCCTGTTCTACGAGCCAGAAAGCTCAACGGCGCTGGGCTTCGGCTTCCGCTGCGGCTTCCTCGGCCTGCTGCACATGGAGATCATTCAGGAACGTCTGGAGCGTGAATACGATCTGGACCTGATCACCACCGCGCCGACGGTAGTGTATGAAGTTGAAACCACCTCGAAAGAAGTGATCTACGTCGACAGCCCGTCCAAGCTGCCGCCGCTGAACAATATTCACGAGCTGCGTGAGCCTATTGCCGAATGTCACATGCTGCTGCCGCAGGAATTCCTCGGTAACGTCATTACGCTGTGTATTGAGAAGCGCGGCGTGCAGACCAACATGGTTTACCACGGTAACCAGGTCGCGCTGACCTACGAAATCCCGATGGCGGAAGTGGTACTCGACTTCTTCGACCGTCTGAAGTCCACCTCCCGTGGCTATGCGTCACTGGATTACAACTTCAAACGCTTCCAGGCCTCCAACATGGTGCGTGTGGACGTGCTGATCAACGGCGAGCGTGTGGATGCGCTGGCGCTGATCACCCACAACGACAATGCGCCATACCGTGGTCGCGAGCTGGTTGAGAAGATGAAAGATCTGATCCCGCGTCAGCAGTTCGATATCGCGATTCAGGCTGCCATCGGCAACCACATTATCGCGCGTTCCACCGTGAAACAGCTGCGTAAAAACGTTCTGGCGAAGTGCTATGGCGGTGACGTCAGCCGTAAGAAAAAGCTGCTCCAGAAGCAGAAAGAAGGTAAGAAGCGTATGAAGCAGGTCGGTAACGTCGAGCTGCCGCAGGAAGCATTCCTTGCCATCCTTCATGTTGGTAAAGACGGCAAATAACCCTAAGGAGTTGGCATGGCGAACATGTTTGCCCTGATCCTGGTCATTGCTACCCTGGTGACAGGTCTGCTGTGGTGTCTGGATAAGTTTATCTTCGCCCCTAAACGTCGTGAACGTCAGGCTGCCGCACAGGCAGCCACTGGCGATGGTATTGACGCGAAAACCCTGAAGAAAGTCGGTCCGAAACCGGGCTGGCTGGAAACGGGCGCCTCGGTGTTTCCGGTGCTGGCGATTGTGCTGGTGGTACGTTCGTTTATTTACGAACCGTTCCAGATCCCATCAGGTTCAATGATGCCAACGCTGCTGATTGGTGATTTTATTCTGGTAGAGAAGTTTGCCTACGGCATTAAAGATCCGATCTACCAGAAAACGCTGATCGAAACCGGTCATCCGAAACGTGGCGACATCGTGGTATTCAAATATCCGGAAGATCCGCGCCTGGACTACATCAAGCGTGCGGTAGGTCTGCCGGGTGACAAAGTGACTTACGATCCGGTTGCGAAAGAAGTCACCGTTCAGCCAGGCTGCAGTTCCGGTACCGCATGTGAAAACGCGCTGCCAATCACCTACTCAAACGTCGAGCCAAGTGATTTTGTGCAGACCTTTGCCCGTCATAACGGCGGTGAAGCGACCAGCGGATTCTTCCAGGTACCGAAAGGCGAAACCAAAGATAACGGTATCCGTCTGGTTGAGCGCAAAGAGACGCTGGGCGACGTGACGCACCGGATCCTCACCGTGCCAATCGCGCAGGATCAGCTGGGTATGTACTATCGTCAACCGGGTCAGCAGCTGGCAAGCTGGATTGTACCGCCGGGTCATTACTTCATGATGGGTGACAACCGCGATAATTCTGCGGACAGCCGTTACTGGGGCTTTGTGCCGGAAGCGAATCTGGTGGGTAAAGCGACCGCGATCTGGATGAGTTTTGAGAAGCAGGAAGGCGAATGGCCGACCGGCGTACGCCTGAATCGTATTGGCGGAATCCATTAATTCTCGCTAAATGAACGTGTAGCCGCTAATTAAAGCGGCTACACGAATTATTTCACCGATAAATCTCTTCGAACTAACGACATCCCCTGTCGTTGTGTATAGAATATTCCCCCGAAGTTTAAGGTTGGCCCTGCAAGGGTGCCACGGCACACGAAACCGCGTTGGTTTTCTCAGGTCGGTTTCGTGTGCTGCATTTTTGACGCATTCATTTATTGGTATCGCATGAACCCCATCGTAATTAATCGGCTTCAACGGAAGCTGGGCTACACTTTTCATCATCAGGAGTTGTTGCAACAGGCATTAACCCACCGCAGTGCCAGCAGCAAACATAATGAGCGTCTCGAGTTTTTAGGCGACTCTATTTTAAGTTTCGTGATTGCGAATGCGCTTTATCATCGTTTCCCGCGTGTGGATGAAGGGGATATGAGCCGCATGCGTGCCACGCTGGTTCGGGGTAATACCCTTGCGGAAATCGCGCGCGAATTTGAACTGGGCGAATGTCTGCGTCTTGGGCCGGGTGAACTGAAAAGCGGCGGCTTCCGTCGTGAATCTATTCTTGCCGATACGGTCGAAGCATTAATTGGTGGTGTGTTCCTGGACAGCGATATCCAGACCGTCGAAAAGCTGATCCTGAACTGGTATCAGACCCGTCTGGACGAAATCAGCCCGGGCGATAAACAGAAAGATCCGAAAACGCGCCTGCAGGAATATTTGCAGGGTCGTCATCTGCCGCTGCCATCTTATCTGGTGGTGCAGGTTCGTGGCGAAGCGCACGATCAGGAATTTACCATCCATTGCCAGGTCAGTGGCCTGAGTGAACCGGTGGTGGGCACAGGTTCAAGCCGTCGTAAGGCTGAACAGGCTGCCGCCGAACAGGCGTTAAAAATGCTGGAGCTGGAATGAGCGAAGATAAGACCTATTGCGGATTTATTGC
This sequence comes from Enterobacter sp. JBIWA003, assembly GCF_019968825.1. Lineage (NCBI taxonomy): Bacteria > Pseudomonadati > Pseudomonadota > Gammaproteobacteria > Enterobacterales > Enterobacteriaceae > Enterobacter > Enterobacter sp. JBIWA003. The sequence continues at coordinate 3,736,595 of NZ_CP074170.1, read as the reverse complement.
CATCGTCGGACGTCCGAACGTTGGCAAATCTACTCTGCTGAATAATCTGCTTGGGCAGAAGATTTCTATCACCTCGCGTAAGGCGCAGACCACGCGTCACCGCATCGTCGGTATCCATACTGAAGGCGCGTATCAGGCGATCTACGTCGATACCCCGGGCCTGCACATGGAAGAGAAGCGTGCCATCAACCGTCTGATGAACAAGGCGGCGAGCAGCTCGATTGGCGACGTGGAGCTGGTGATTTTCGTTGTGGAAGGCACCCGCTGGACGCCGGACGACGAGATGGTGCTGAACAAGCTGCGCGACGGCAAAACGCCGGTCATCCTCGCCGTCAACAAAGTTGACAACGTGCAGGAAAAGGCCGATCTGCTGCCGCATCTGCAGTGGCTCGGTAGCCAGATGAACTTCCTTGATATCGTCCCGCTGTCTGCAGAGACGGGGCTGAACGTGGACACCATCGCGGGCATCGTGCGTAAGCATCTCCCGGAAGCGATTCACCACTTCCCTGAAGAGTACATCACCGATCGTTCTCAGCGCTTTATGGCGTCTGAAATCATCCGTGAAAAGCTGATGCGTTTCCTGGGTGCTGAACTGCCGTACTCTGTGACGGTGGAGATCGAGCGTTTCCAGAGCAACGAGCGTGGCGGCTACGACATCAACGGCCTGATCCTCGTTGAGCGCGAAGGGCAGAAGAAGATGGTGATCGGCAACAAAGGCGCCAAGATCAAAACCATCGGCATTGAAGCCCGTAAGGACATGCAGGAGATGTTCGAAGCGCCGGTTCACCTCGAACTGTGGGTGAAAGTGAAATCTGGCTGGGCCGATGATGAGCGTGCTCTGCGCAGCCTCGGTTACGGCGAAGACCAGTAACTCAAGACGACGAGCATATGGATGGATGGCAGCGCGCCTTTGTCCTGCATAGTCGTCCCTGGAGCGAAACCAGCCTGATGCTGGACGTCTTCACGGAAGAGTCGGGCCGCGTGCGCCTTGTTGCGAAAGGCGCACGTTCCAAACGTTCTACCCTGAAAGGTGCCTTACAGCCTTTCACGCCGCTGCTGGTACGTTTTGGTGGGCGAGGGGAAGTTAAAACCCTGCGCAGCGCCGAAGCCGTCTCCCTGGCGCTTCCTCTCTCGGGCATCACGCTCTACAGCGGTCTGTATGTCAATGAACTCATCTCTCGCGTTCTTGAACATGAGACGCGCTTCTCTGAACTTTTCTTTGATTATCTGCACTGTATCCAGGCGCTGGCTGGCGCAACCGGCACGCCCGAGCCTGCGCTGCGGCGTTTTGAACTGGCGCTGCTTGGCCATCTTGGGTACGGGGTCGATTTTCTGCACTGTGCGGGCAGCGGTGACGAAGTGGAAGACACCATGACCTACCGCTACCGCGAAGAAAAGGGCTTTATTGCCAGCATCGTGATCGACAACAGCACCTTTACCGGGCGCCAGCTCCGGGCGCTGTATGAGCGCGAGTTTCCCGATCAGGATACCCTGCGCGCAGCAAAACGCTTTACCCGGATTGCCCTCAAGCCGTATCTTGGCGGCAAGCCCTTAAAGAGCCGCGAATTATTCAGGCAGTTTGTGCCGAAACGTTAGACTACAGAATCGAAAAGAAAACCGAGGATTGTCATGGCTGAATTACTGTTAGGCGTCAACATCGATCACATCGCCACGCTGCGTAATGCGCGCGGCACGGCGTATCCCGATCCGGTTCAGGCGGCGTTTATCGCTGAACAGGCTGGCGCCGACGGCATTACCGTTCATCTGCGTGAAGACCGTCGCCACATCACCGACCGCGACGTACGCATTCTGCGCCAGACGCTGGATACCCGTATGAATCTGGAGATGGCGGTTACCGAAGAGATGCTGGCGATTGCCTGTGAGACCCAGCCGCACTTCTGCTGCCTGGTGCCGGAAAAACGCCAGGAAGTGACGACCGAAGGCGGCCTGGATGTGGCCGGTCAGCTCGACAAAATGCGCGATGCCTGCAAGCGCCTGGCGGATGCCGGTATCCTGGTTTCGCTGTTTATTGACGCCGATTTCACCCAGATTAAAGCGGCAGCCGACGTGGGCGCGCCGTATATCGAAATTCACACCGGCTGCTATGCCGATGCCAAAAATGATGAAGAGCAGGCGAAAGAGCTGGAGCGTATTGCCAAAGCGGCTACCTACGCGGCGAGCCTGGGTCTGAAGGTCAATGCCGGTCACGGCCTGACCTACCATAACGTGAAGCCCATTGCCGCCATCCCGGAAATGCACGAGCTGAACATCGGTCACGCGATTATTGGCCGTGCGGTGATGAGCGGCCTGAAAGAGGCGGTCTCAGAAATGAAACGCCTGATGCAGGAAGCGCGTCAGTAATGGCCATTCTGGGCTTAGGCACTGATATCGTTGAAATAGCCCGCATTGAAGCGGTGATCGCCCGCAGCGGCGATCGCCTCGCAAGACGCGTGCTGAGCGATAACGAATGGGCCATCTGGGAAGCGCATCAGCAGCCTGTGCGTTTCCTGGCGAAGCGCTTTGCGGTAAAAGAGGCGGCCGCCAAAGCCTTCGGAACCGGCATTCGTAACGGTCTGGCGTTCAACCAGTTTGAAGTGTTTAACGATGAGCTGGGTAAGCCAAGCCTGCGCTTATGGGGCGAGGCGCAAAAGCTGGCCGAGAAGCTGGGCGTGAATCACGTGCACGTGACGATCGCGGATGAGCGTCACTATGCCAGCGCAACGGTGATCATCGAAAGTTAAAGTTTGTCCGCGTGGTGCATCAGGACAAACTTATCCCACAGCTGCTCTTCGCTCTCGACGTGTGCCGGATCCTTCAGGATGGTATTGGGGATCGGGCACACTTTCTGACAGGTCGGCGTTTCATAGTGGCCGATGCATTCGGTGCAGCGGTCGCTGTTAATCTCATAAATGCTGTCGCCCATCGAAATGGCCTGGTTCGGGCATTCGGGCTCGCACATATCGCAATTAATGCATTTTTTGGTAATTAACAGCGCCATCAGGAAATTCTCAGAAACAACACAAACTGGGCGGGCATTATACGCGTCAAACCAGTTTCTTTACCAGTTCTTCGCTGTGGCGAATGCGCTCGGGCGCACGCTCCAGATCCTGCTGCACCAGCGCCATAAACAGCAGGTCCGTCAGCATCATTTGTGCACTGGTGGACGAGATAGCCGCGCTGCGCGTGGCCTGCTCCTCGGCAATGGTATATAAACAGCGCGTGGCCCGCTGCTGCAGGGCATTCGGCGTAAAACCGGTGATCGCCAGAATTTTACCGCCGACGCGCAGGACTTCATCGGTGGCCATGTTGATCTCGCGGCGCTCGCCGGAATAGGAGATCGCCAGCAGCAGATCGTCAGGATCCATCGCCTGTACGGTCGCCAGCAGGGCGTGCATATCCTGCTCGACGATGGCGTTAAGGCCAATTTTTGTCAGCTTCCAGCCAAAGTTACGCGCCACAAGTCCGGACGCGCCGATGCCGGTCAGAATGATTCGCCGCGCGCCGCGCAGCATCGCCACGCTCTCCAGCAGCTTCTCTTCCGTATTCACATCAAGCGTCGCATGCATGGCCGCCACGTTCTCTTTGATCAGCTTTTCGCCGACCAGCCGCATCGGATCGTCTCCGCGGATCTGATTATGCACTGGCATGGACTGCGGATTGGGGTTACTGACCAGCGCTTCACTGATCGCCAGCTTGAGGGCGGGGAATCCCTTAAAGCCAATCTTCTGCGCAAATTTCACCACGCTGGACTGGCTCACGCCGGCTTCACTCGCCAACTGCTGCGAACTGAGATGGCGCGCGTGATCGGGTTGAGAAAGCAGAAAATCCGCCAGCTTCTTGTCGCTTTGGGCAAAGCCTGCGTAGCGCTGGCGAATGCGAATTAAACAGTTCATACGGTCTCCTGGCGAAAATGTGATTATCTGCGCAAATACGGATTTTGCTCGCCTGAATGAATTTTATATTCCATTATAGTGTGATTATTATGAATTAAAAATTCTTGAGGTAAAAAAATGAATCTTGGCTCACTTGTTTCTGAAACGCGTAACCCGCAAACCATGGATCTGGATGCGCTCTCCACCCTGGAGCTGGTTAACCGCTTTAATCAACAGGATACGCTGGTCGCGCAGGCAGTGAAAGAGACATTACCTGAGGTGGCGAAAGCGGTGGATGCGGCGGCGGAAGCCCTCAAGGCCGGTGGACGCATTATTTACATGGGGGCGGGGACCAGCGGGCGTCTTGGGGTCCTGGACGCGTCAGAATGTCCGCCCACCTTTGGAGTGCCGCATGGTCTGGTGGTTGGGCTGATTGCTGGTGGACCCGGTGCGCTGCTGAAGGCCGTTGAAGGGGCGGAGGATAACAAACAGCTGGGCGAGGATGACCTGAAGGCGCTGAATCTGACGGCGAAGGATCTGGTGGTCGGGCTGGCGGCATCCGGGCGCACGCCGTACGTGATTGGCGGGCTGGAATACGCTAACCAGACCGGCTGCACGACGGTCGCCATCTCCTGTAACCCAGGCTCACCGATTGCACAGGTGGCCGCTATCGCTATCTCTCCGGTGGTCGGGCCGGAAGCGCTCACCGGCTCCACGCGCCTGAAATCCGGGACCGCGCAAAAGCTGGTGCTCAATATGATCTCCACCGGCGCGATGGTGAAGTTCGGCAAGGTGTATCAGAACCTGATGGTGGATATGCAGGCCACCAACGTCAAGCTGGTGGACAGAGCCTGCCGCATGGTGATGGAGGCGACGGGCGCAGGCCGTGAAGAGGCGGAAGCGGTGCTCAAACAGACCGATCACGATGTTAAGCCTGCCATTCTGATGATCTTAAGCGGGCTGGATGCGGCGAGCGCGAGAGCCAAACTCGATGCGCATAACGGCTTCTTACGGGCGGCATTAGAAAACTAACAGAGGCGTGTATGGACAAAACAGCAGCGCTCGCCAGCGGTATCCTGCAGGGGATCGGTGGGGAAAAAAATATTCAGCGTCTCGAAAACTGCATGACGCGCGTACGCGTCGAGGTGCATAACGACGACCAGCTTGACGTGCCACGTCTGAAGCAACTGTCCGGGGTCAGCGGCTACGTGAAACAGGGTCAGCAGCATCAGCTGATTGTCGGCCCGGGGAAAGCGGCGCAGGTTGTCGATGCCATGCGGGCGCTGATGGGCGTTAGCGCGAGCGTGTCGATTGACGATGCTGAGCGCACCAAAGCGCAGGTGAAGGCCAAATATAAAGCCCCGATGAGCGACGCGCTGCGACAGCTCGCAAACGTCTTTATTCCGCTGATCCCGGCGTTTATTGCTTCGGGCCTGATCACCGGGATCATCAATATCCTCAAGCGACCGGATATTGTGGGGGATTTCGCCACGCAGTATCCGAACCTACTGGGGATTCTTGGGATCTTCGGCAGCGCGGTGTTCGCCATCATGAACATTCTGGTCGGGGTCAATACCGCGAAGGTGTTTGGCGGATCGCTGGCGATGGGCGGGGTGATGGCGGGCATCTTGTCCAGCCCGCAGCTGGCGCAGATCACGCTGTTTGGTGAGGCGCTTCAGCCGGGCCGCGGCGGGGTGATCGCGGTGCTGCTGGTGGTCATCCTGATGTGCTGGATCGAGAAACGGCTGCGCGCGGTTCTGCCAGGCTCGATTGAGCTGATTCTCAACCCGCTGCTGACTACGCTGATTACCGGTAGCGTAGCGATTGTCGCCCTCCAGCCGTTAGGCGGGTGGATCTCTGAAGCCATCGCCCACGGTGCGTCGCTGGCGATTGACCGCGGCGGCCTGTTAGTGGGCGCGGTGCTGTCGGGTACTTTCCTGCCGCTGGTGCTGACCGGGCTGCATCAGGGTCTGGTGCCGATCCACGTCGAGCTGGTGCAGGCGCATGGCTATAATGCGCTGCTGCCTATCCTGTCGATGGCGGGGGTAGGGCAGGTCGGCGCGGCAATTGCGGTACTGATGAAAACCCGCAACGCGCGTCTGAAAAAGGTGATTAAAGGCGCACTCCCGGTCGGCCTGCTCGGTATTGGCGAGCCGCTGATTTTTGGCGTCACGCTGCCGCTGGGTAAACCGTTCCTCGCGGCCTGTCTGGGCGGCGCAGTAGGCGGGGCGCTGATCAGCTACTGGAAGGTCGCAACCGTTATTACCTTTGGCATTTCGGGTTTACCGCTGGCATTAACCATCGTGACCGGAAAAGTGATGCTCTATCTGTTAGGCTATTTAGTAGCGGTGATCGCCGGGTTCCTGTTTACCTGGCTATTAGGATTCAACGACCCAGAGGAGTAAGGTTTGGCAAATCACGCGCGTCGCGTTGTCTTTTTCGACCTGGATGGCACGCTGCATCAGCAGGATATGTTTGGTACGTTTATGCGTTACCTGCTGCGGCGTCTACCTCTGAATGCGCTGCTCGTGCTACCGCTCTTACCGGCGATCGGTATCGCGCTGCTGGTGAAAGGCCGTGCGGCGCGATGGCCGATGAGCCTGCTGCTGTGGGGATGTACGTTTGGGCACAGCGAAGCGCGGCTTAAGCAGCTGGAGCAGGATTTTGCGCACTGGTTTCGCGGCCACGTTGCCGCCTTTCCGGTGGTGCAGGCGCGCCTTACCGGCTATCTCGACGCGAACGATGCCGACATCTGGCTGATTACCGGCTCCCCGCAGACGCTGGTGGAGCAAGTCTATTTTGATACCCCCTGGCTACCGCGCGTGAATCTTATCGCCACGCAAATTGCCCGCGGCTACGGCGGTTGGGTACTGACGATGCGCTGCCTGGGGCATGAAAAAGTGGTCCAGCTGGAGAAACGCATCGGTACGCCGCTGCGCCTGTACAGCGGCTACAGCGACAGTAAACAGGACAACCCGCTGCTCTATTTTTGCCAGCACCGCTGGCGCGTTACGCCATCAGGTGAACTCCAGCAACTCGAATAGTCTTATCCATAATCGGCGTGTATAATGCCGCCCGCTTTTCGACTGGAGTATCAACCGTTGTCCAACCCTGAACTCGACCATGAATACTGGATGCGCCATGCGCTGACGCTGGCTCAGCGTGCCTGGGACGAGGGCGAAGTGCCCGTGGGCGCCGTGCTGGTCCACAATAACCAGGTGATTGGTGAAGGATGGAACCGCCCCATTGGTCGCCACGATCCTACCGCGCACGCCGAAATCATGGCGCTTCGTCAGGGCGGTCTGGTGCTGCAAAACTATCGCCTGCTTGATACCACGCTGTATGTGACGCTTGAGCCATGCGTGATGTGTTCCGGGGCGATGGTACACAGCCGGATCGGGACTTTAGTCTTCGGTGCGCGGGATGAAAAAACCGGCGCGGCCGGTTCACTGATGGACGTGCTGGGTCACCCGGGGATGAACCACCAGGTGAAGACTATCGGCGGGGTGCTTGCACCAGAGTGTTCGGGGCTATTAAGCGATTTCTTTCGAATGCGCCGTCAGCAGAAAAAGCAGCAAAAGGCAGAATTGAAGCCGTCGGCCGATTAAGCTCGTCCGGCGCCACGACAGGGTAGCTTTGGGCCAGCTGTTTGGCCTCTGTCGCCTCTTTCTCTTTCTCCAGCAGATACCCGACCAGGCTAATCTGATATTTACGGATATTTTCCACGTAGGCGTAGGCTTCATGCCCGCGCGCGTAGCCGTACGTCAGCTTGTTATACCATGGCTTCTGGCTCAGCAGCGGCAGCCGCTGCTTTACGTCTGACCAGCTGTCCGGGTTGCCTTTCGTTTTTGCCGTCAGCGCTCGCGCATCCAGCATATGCGCATAGCCCATATTGTAGGCCGCCAGCGCGAACCAGATCCGCTCCTCTTCCGGCACCGTTTCCGGGACTTTGGCCATCATATCCTGCAGGTAGCGCGCGCCGCCGCTGATGCTCTGTTCCGCATCGGTACGGTCATTGACGCCCAGGCTCAGCGCGGTATTTTTGGTTAACATCATCAAACCACGTACGCCAGTCGGAGACGTGGCCTGGGTATCCCAGTGGGATTCCTGATACGAAATAGCCGCCAGCAGTTTCCAGTCAATTTCCTGGGCGTATTTTTCGAACAGCGGCTGCAGGTCCGGCAGGACGCTGTCTACCGCACGCAGGAAGCTGCGGGTGTCAACGTAGTCAAAGTCATCACCATGCCCGAGGTACTTCTCCTCCAGGCGCGCCAGCGTACCGTCTTCATTCATGGTGTTGAAGAAATCGAGCATCGCGGCAGAGAGGGTCTGATCGTCATCGAGCTGAGTAAACCAGGTCACAGGCTGCTCGTCGGTGACGTCCAGCGCCACGGCGATTTCAGGATGCACCCGCTGGAACAGGCTGATCGCGACCGAATCGGCGATGGTGTAGGGGACTTTCTGATCTTTTACCTGCTCCAGCAGCTCCGTCGTGCCGAGTTTCGCATCCACTGTCCAGCTCAGGTCCGGATATTTCTTCTCCTTGAGCTCACGCAGATCGTCAATTACCACGTGACCGGGGGCAATCGTCAGCTGCCGATCGTTAATCGAGGCCAGCGAGCGCGGGCGCAGACTCCCGACGCGATAAACCAGCTGCTGCGAAACGGAGTAGTAGGTCGGGCCTGGCTGGTAGTTTTTGCTGCGCTCGCTGTTATACACCAGCCCGGCGGCAAGCATATCGGCATCGTCGTTATCGAGGTCATCAAACAGCTGGTTGATATTCTGGCGGACGGTGATTTTTAGCTTCACGCCAAGATAATCGGCGAACTGTTGTGCCAGTTCATAATCCAGACCAATGATTTTGCCGTTGATGTCGCTGTAAATCAGCGGAGAGTTAAGGGTACTGACGCGCAATTCCCCCCGCTCCTGAATGGCGGCGATACGGTTTTCGGCTTTGCCGATCCAGGGGAGGGAAGGCCAGAGGGCCACTGCCAGCAGCAACGTTACAATGCCGATGAGCAGATAATTAATCTTTAATTTTTTCAATTAGTTAATTCTCTGCGACGCCGGTTGCCTCAGTCTGCTGTAGCCATGTTAACAATAAGGTTTGCCATTGAATGAGCGGCATTTTGCGTAAACTTGCGCCACTTGGCAACCAATTAGAGAGACAGGTCACATCTATTGTTAAATCTCTTCGTCAATTTTATTTCGACGCAAACGGTTTCGTCGGCGCTCAGGATTCTCTATAATGACGCCCGTTTTCCCCCCTTGCGCACACTGTAAGCGCCCCGGCGCTTCGAAGACGAGAGACTTATGATGGAAATTCTGCGTGGTTCGCCTGCACTGTCTGCCTTCCGTATTACCAAACTGCTGGCACGTTTTCAGGCGGCCGACCTTCCGGTAAGCAATATTTACGCTGAGTATGTCCATTTTGCTGACCTGAATGCCCCCCTGAATGCAGAGGAGCGCGTACAGCTGGAACGCCTGCTCAAGTATGGCCAAAGCCTCAGCAGCCATACGCCAACCGGCAAACTGATCCTTGCGACGCCGCGTCCGGGCACCATCTCCCCCTGGTCTTCCAAAGCCACCGACATCGCCCACAACTGTGGCCTGAGCCAGATTAACCGTCTGGAGCGCGGCGTGGCGTACTACGTGGAAGCCTCTACCCTGAGCGACGCGCAGTGGCAGGCGGTTGCGGCTGAACTGCACGACCGCATGATGGAGAGCGTGTTTGCCTCTCTCGATGACGCGCAGAAGCTTTTCTCCCACCATCAGCCTGCGCCGGTACAGAGCGTGGATCTGCTGGGGCAGGGCCGTCAGGCACTGATTGACGCCAACCTGCGTCTCGGCCTGGCGCTGGCAGAAGACGAAATCGACTACCTGCAGGATGCGTTCGTTAAGCTCAACCGTAACCCGAACGACATCGAGCTCTATATGTTCGCGCAGGCGAACTCTGAGCACTGCCGTCACAAGATTTTCAATGCCGACTGGATTATTGACGGCGAACAGCAGCCAAAGTCGCTGTTCAAAATGATCAAAAACACCATGGAGCAAACCCCTGACCACGTGCTGTCTGCCTATAAAGACAACGCCGCGGTGATGGAAGGTTCCGAGGTGGGCCGCTTCTTCGCCGATCGCGAAGCAGGGCGCTATGACTTCCATCAGGAGCCCGCGCATATCCTGATGAAGGTTGAAACCCACAACCACCCGACCGCGATCTCCCCGTGGCCGGGTGCGGCGACCGGCTCCGGCGGTGAAATCCGTGACGAAGGGGCGACCGGTCGTGGTGCAAAACCCAAAGCGGGTCTGGTCGGTTTCTCCGTCTCCAACCTGCGTATCCCGGGCTTTGAACAGCCGTGGGAAGAAGACTTCGGCAAGCCAGAGCGCATTGTGACCGCGCTGGATATCATGACCGAAGGCCCGCTGGGCGGCGCGGCGTTTAACAACGAATTTGGTCGTCCGGCGCTGAACGGTTACTTCCGTACCTATGAAGAGAAAGTGGACAGCCACAACGGCGAAGAGCTGCGCGGCTACCACAAACCGATCATGCTGGCGGGCGGGATCGGCAACATCCGTGCCGATCACGTGCAGAAAGGCGAGATCGTCGTCGGCGCGAAGCTGATCGTGCTCGGCGGCCCGGCGATGAACATCGGTCTGGGCGGCGGTGCGGCCTCTTCGATGGCCTCCGGCCAGTCGGATGCGGATCTCGACTTCGCGTCCGTGCAGCGTGACAACCCTGAGATGGAGCGTCGCTGCCAGGAAGTGATCGACCGCTGCTGGCAGCTGGGCGATGCTAACCCGATCCTCTTTATCCACGACGTGGGCGCGGGCGGTCTGTCCAACGCCATGCCGGAGCTGGTGAGCGACGGCGGTCGCGGTGGCCGTTTCAACCTGCGCGATATCCTGAGCGATGAGCCGGGCATGAGCCCACTGGAAATCTGGTGTAACGAATCCCAGGAGCGCTACGTGCTGGCCGTTGCGGCGGATCAGCTGCCGCTGTTTGACGAGCTGTGCCGCCGCGAGCGCGCGCCGTATGCCGTCATCGGTGAAGCGACCGAAGAGCAGCACCTGACTCTGAGCGACACCCATTTCGACAACCAGCCGATCGATCTGCCGCTCGACGTTCTGCTCGGTAAAACACCGAAGATGACCCGCGACGTGCAGACCCGTAAAGCGGCGGGCAAAGCGCTGGATCGCCAGGGCATTACCGTGGCTGAAGCCGTTAATCGCGTGCTGCACCTGCCAGCTGTTGCTGAGAAAACCTTCCTGGTGACCATCGGCGACCGTACCGTGACCGGTATGGTATCCCGCGATCAGATGGTTGGCCCGTGGCAGATCCCGGTGGCGAACTGCGCCGTGACCACCGCGAGCCTCGACAGCTACTACGGCGAAGCGATGGCGCTGGGTGAACGCACCCCGGTCGCGCTGCTGGACTTCGCGGCCTCTGCCCGTCTGGCGGTCGGTGAAGCGCTGACCAACATTGCCGCCACGCAGATTGGCGACATCAAACGTATCAAGCTCTCCGCAAACTGGATGGCCGCTGCCGGTCACCCAGGCGAAGACGCGGGCCTGTATGAAGCCGTGAAGGCGGTGGGTGAGGAGCTGTGTCCTGCCCTCGGACTGACCATTCCGGTGGGCAAAGACTCCATGTCGATGAAAACCCGCTGGCAGGAAGGTAACGAGCAGCGCGAGATGACCTCCCCGCTGTCGCTGGTGATCACCGCGTTTGCCCGCGTGGAAGACGTGCGTCACACCGTTACGCCGCAGCTGGCGACCGAAGATAACGCCCTGCTGCTGATTGACCTGGGTAAAGGCCACAACGCGCTGGGCGCCACCGCGCTGGCGCAGGTTTACCGTCAGCTTGGCGATAAGCCAGCCGACGTGCGCGACGTGGCACAGCTGAAAGGCTTCTACGACGCCATCCAGGCGCTGGTGGCGCAGCGTAAGCTGCTGGCCTACCACGACCGTTCCGACGGCGGCCTGCTGGTGACCCTGGCAGAGATGGCCTTCACCGGCCACTGTGGGGTTGAAGCCAACATCGCTACGTTGGGTGAAGATCGTCTGGCGGCGCTGTTTAACGAAGAGCTGGGCGCCGTGATTCAGGTGCGTGCGGCAGATCGCGACGCGGTTGAAGCGATTCTGGCGCAGCACGGTCTGGCTGACTGCGTGCACTATCTGGGTAAAGCCGTTCAGGGCGATCGCTTCGTCATTGAAGCTGACGGTCACGCCGTGTTCAGCGAAAGCCGCACCACGCTGCGCATGTGGTGGGCGGAAACCACCTGGCAGATGCAGCGCCTGCGTGATAACCCGGAATGTGCCGATCAGGAGCACAACGCGAAGGCCAATGACCAGGATCCAGGCCTGAACGTGAAGCTCTCCTTCGACATCAACGAAGACATCGCCGCGCCGTACATTGCGACCGGTGCGCGTCCGAAAGTGGCCGTGCTGCGCGAGCAGGGCGTTAACTCCCACGTTGAGATGGCTGCCGCCTTCCACCGCGCGGGCTTTGACGCTATCGACGTTCATATGAGCGACCTGCTGGCCGGACGTACCGGTCTGGAAGATTTCCAGGCGCTGGTGGCGTGCGGTGGTTTCTCCTACGGTGACGTGCTGGGTGCGGGAGAGGGCTGGGCGAAATCTATCCTCTTCAACAGCCGCGTGCGCGACGAGTTCGAAACCTTCTTCCATCGTCCGCAGACCCTGGCGCTGGGCGTGTGTAATGGCTGCCAGATGATGTCTAACCTGCGCGAGCTGATCCCGGGCAGCGAAGCCTGGCCGCGCTTTGTGCGTAACCAGTCTGACCGCTTCGAAGCGCGCTTTAGCCTGGTGGAAGTGACCCAGAGCCCGTCTCTGCTGCTGCAGGGAATGGTCGGGTCGCAGATGCCAATCGCGGTGTCCCATGGCGAAGGTCAGGTCGAAGTGCGTGATGCCGCGCATCTGGCTCAGCTGGAGAGCAAAGGTCTGGTAGCGCTGCGCTTTGTCGATAACTTCGGCAAGGTCACCGAAACCTACCCGGCCAACCCGAACGGTTCGGTGAACGGTATTACTGCGGTAACCAGCGAAAGCGGTCGTGCAACCATCATGATGCCGCATCCTGAACGTGTGTTCCGTACCGTGAGCAATTCCTGGCACCCGGAAAACTGGGGCGAGGACAGCCCGTGGATGCGTATCTTCCGCAACGCGCGTAAGCAGCTGGGTTAAGTTTCAGCGTCCTGACTGTAGGCCCGGTGAGCGCGAGCGCCACCGGGCTTTTTTGTATCTGTCGCAAAATCGCGACAACCCTTTGGTTTGAGTGTCTCCAAAAGGAGACATTTAACTTATTGATTTATATGTGGCAGGAAAGGTTCCCGTTAAGGTGTTGCTGAACAGCGACACTTAGCCTGAAAATCATTCAACCGATAACGAACGGTTTAAGCGAGTAAAAATTATATATTTCAAGGTGTTAATTTTTTGTTTTGCATTCTGGCACGGGTGTTGCATAATATTAACCAGTGGCTCATTCACCTTCTTATGTCAGCCCCTTCGGGACGTGCTACATAAACTTCGAATGACGCACAAAAAGGTGCCTGCCGTCCAACTACTGATCATAGCGATGCTTTATCAGGCCAGGGCGAAACGTCGAGTTAGGCACCGCCTCATTCCATGACAAAGCCGGGTTTTTACCCGGCTTTGTTGTATCTGAAGGGCAGACTCAGTTACGCTCTGCGTAAACCCCCATTAAGAGAGTAATGCGTTGAAACGCTGGCCCGTTTTTCCCCGCTCCCTGCGACAGCTCGTCATGATGGCCTTTCTGCTGATCCTGCTGCCGTTGCTGATCCTTGCCTGGCAGGCGTGGCAAAGCCTGAACGCGCTGAGCGCGCAGGCGGCATTAACCAACCGCACGACGCTTATTGACGCCCGGCGCAGTGAGGCCATGACCAACGCCGCCCTGGAGATGGAGCGCAGCTATCGTCAGTACTGCGTGCTTGACGATCGCACGCTGGAAAAGGTGTACCAGAGTCAGCGCAAGCGCTACAGCGAAATGCTGGATGCCCACGCCGGCGTATTGCCTGACGACAAGCTGTATCAGGCGTTACGTCAGGATCTGAACGATCTCGCACAGCTGCAGTGCCAAAATAGTGGACCCGATGCCGCCGCCGCCGCGCGCCTGGAAGCCTTCGCCAACGCGAACACCGAGATGGTGCAGTCAACGCGCACGGTGATTTTCTCGCGCGGCCAGCAGCTTCAGCAGGAGATCGCCGAGCGCGGCCAGTTCTTCGGCTGGCAGGCGCTGGTGCTGTTCCTCGTGAGCCTCGGGCTGGTTCTGCTCTTTACCCGCATGATCATCGGCCCGGTGAAGGGCATTCAGCGGATGATCAACCGCCTGGGGGAGGGGAAATCACTCGGAGATACGGTCGCCTTTAAAGGTCCCCGCGAGCTGCGATCCGTAGGCCAGCGCATTATCTGGCTGTCCGAGCGCCTGGCGTGGCTTGAATCACAGCGTCATCAGTTCCTGCGCCATATCTCCCATGAGCTTAAAACCCCGCTGGCCAGCATGCGCGAAGGGACGGAACTGCTGGCGGACGAAGTGGCAGGGCCGCTTACGCCCGAACAGAAAGAAATTGTCGAGATCCTGGATAACAGCAGCCGCAATCTGCAGAAGCTGATTGAGCAACTGCTGGATTACAACCGCAAGCTGGCTGACGGGGCGGTTGTACTGGAAAACGTCGACATTGAACCGCTGGTGGATATGGTGATCTCCGCCCATAGCTTGCCAGCAAGAGCTAAAATGATGCATACCGGTGTAGAGCTGAATGCGCCGACCTGTCTCGCTGAACCCATGCTGCTAATGAGCGTGCTGGATAATCTTTATTCCAATGCGGTGCACTATGGTACTGAATCCGGTAACATTTATATCCGAAGCTATACGAAGGGTTCCCGGGTGTTTATAGACGTCGCTAACACCGGCACCCCGATCCCCGATGACGAAAAAACCATGATCTTCGAGCCCTTTTTCCAGGGGAGTCATCAGCGGAAAGGTGCGGTGAAAGGCAGTGGTCTGGGCTTAAGCATCGCCCGGGACTGCATACGACGCATGCAGGGTGAGCTAAACATTGCCACGGACGAACGTTCGGATGTTTGCTTCCGTATTGAACTGCCCCTGAGCCGGAAAAATCAATAAAATGAATCTATGTCTGGTGAGTATGTCACACGTCTTTTCCCGCGCCGTACGCGCGGTGTTTTCCCGCAGCACGCTTCGCCTGAGCCTGCCCTGTTTATTTCTGGCTGGGTGTGTTTCCCATGTGCCGCAAAGTGCGATTAGCGATAAACAAGAAGATAAATGGCCCGATAACCAGCTGGCCGATTTCCTCTCAACCCGCTGTGACGACATCTGGAACCTGTCAGGGCATGACGTCGAAAGTAACCCGCTGTTCTGGCTGCGCGGGATAGACTGCGCCCAGCGTCTGGCGCCGGTTGATGCCCGCGCGAAAGCGGCGATGCTGGATGATGATACCTGGCAGGACGCGTTCAAGCGTGGGATTTTGCTGGCGGATGCGAAAATCACTCCCGTCGAACGCCGCGCCAACGTGACCCGACTTGACACGTTTGTGGTCAATCTTCCGGTACAGATCCGCCCGGTATACCAGCTCTGGCGCGAGGGACAGACGCTACAGCTTCAGCTTTCTGAAGAGCGCTCCCGCTACAGCAAGCTGCAACAGTCAACCGATAGCGAGCTTGATACACTGCGCCAACAGCAGCAACATTTACGTACGCAGCTGGATACCACGACGCGTAAGCTGGAGAACCTGACCGATATCGAAAGACAGCTCTCGTCGCGTAAATATCAGCCGGGGAGTTCATCCGCTGCGCCGGACAGCGATACGCCGAAACAAGAGGATGTGAAGCATGACGAGCCGTAAACCAGCCCATCTCTTACTGGTGGATGACGATCCCGGTCTGTTAAAGCTGCTGGGGATGCGTCTGGTGAGTGAAGGCTACAGCGTCGTGACCGCGGAAAGCGGGCTGGAGGGGCTGAAAATTCTCAGCCGCGAGAAAATCGATCTGGTGATAAGCGACCTGCGGATGGATGAAATGGACGGCCTGCAGCTGTTCGCGGAGATCCAGAAGCAGCAGCCGGGGATGCCCGTGATTATCCTGACCGCGCACGGGTCGATCCCGGATGCGGTTGCCGCGACGCAGCAGGGGGTGTTCAGCTTCCTGACCAAGCCGGTGGACAAAGACGCACTGTATAAGGCTATCGACAGCGCGCTGGAACATGCCGCTCCGGCGGGGGATGAAGCGTGGCGGGAGCCTATCGTCACCCGCAGTCCCGTGATGCTGCGCCTGCTTGAACAGGCGAGGATGGTGGCGCAGTCTGACGTCAGCGTGCTCATCAACGGCCAGAGCGGAACCGGAAAAGAGATCCTCGCGCAGGCGATTCATAACGCCAGCCCGCGCAGCAAGAACGCCTTTATTGCGATTAACTGCGGCGCGCTCCCGGAGCAGCTGCTTGAATCTGAACTGTTTGGTCATGCCCGCGGCGCATTCACCGGCGCGGTAAGCAGCCGTGAAGGGCTGTTCCAGGCGGCGGAAGGCGGCACGCTGTTCCTGGACGAGATTGGCGACATGCCCGCGCCGCTGCAGGTCAAGCTGCTGCGCGTGCTGCAGGAGCGCAAAGTGCGCCCGCTGGGCAGCAACCGCGATATCGATATTAACGTGCGAATTATCTCCGCTACCCACCGCGATCTGCCAAAAGTGATGGCCCGCAACGAGTTCCGCGAAGATCTCTACTACCGTCTGAACGTGGTCAACCTGAAGATCCCGGCGCTGGCCGAGCGTGCGGAAGACATCCCGCTGCTGGCGAACCATCTTTTGCGTCAGGCGGCCGATCGTCATAAACCGTTCGTGCGCGCGTTTTCCACCGATGCGATGAAGCGGCTGATGGCCGCAAGCTGGCCGGGTAACGTGCGTCAGTTGGTCAACGTGATTGAGCAGTGCGTGGCGCTGACCTCCTCACCGGTCATCAGCGACGCGCTGGTGGAGCAGGCGCTGGAAGGGGAAAATACGGCGCTGCCGACCTTTGCCGAAGCGCGTAACCAGTTTGAGCTGAACTATCTGCGCAAGCTGCTGCAGATCACCAAAGGCAACGTGACCCACGCGGCGCGGATGGCCGGGCGCAACCGCACCGAGTTTTACAAGCTGCTCTCGCGTCACGAGCTGGAAGCGAACGATTTTAAAGAGTAGTACCGCAAAATTCGCCTGAATATGGTACTGTGAGCAATCGATTACGAGGCAGCTTACAGGCAAGAGTTTAAGGACCCACCATGAAAAAGATTGATGCGATTATTAAACCTTTCAAACTGGATGATGTGCGTGAAGCGCTGGCGGAAGTCGGCATCACCGGGATGACCGTGACGGAAGTGAAAGGTTTTGGTCGTCAGAAAGGTCACACCGAGCTTTACCGTGGCGCAGAATACATGGTCGACTTTCTGCCGAAAGTGAAAATTGAAATCGTGGTCAGCGACGATATCGTGGACACCTGTGTGGACACCATTATCCGCACGGCGCAAACCGGCAAAATTGGCGACGGTAAAATCTTCGTCTTTGACGTGGCGCGCGTGATCCGTATCCGTACCGGCGAAGAAGACGACGCCGCGATTTAACGTTCTTGCCGGGTGGCGCTGCGCTTACCCGGCCTACAAAACTCTTCGTAGGCCCGCGCAAGCGAAGCGCCGCCGGGCGATTACAGCACCTTATGCGGGCCAAAGCACTCGTAATGAATGCTGTCTTTGTTCACACCCAGCCCCACCAGCTGCTGCGCGGCATACTGCATAAACGCCACCGGCCCGCAGACGTAGAACTGCATGTCCGGCGCGCTAAACGCCCCTTCCATATGGCTTAAATTCATCAGACCTTCGCTGTCAAACCGTGCGGCTGCGCGATCTGCATCCGTCGGCAGGCGATACCAGGTGTGCGCGGTGAAACGCGGCAGGGAGGCCCCGAGCGTTTTCACCTCATCCGCAAAAGCGTGCACGTCGCCGTTCTCGGCGGCATGGAACCAGTTAACCTGCGCACCGTGGCGAGATTTTGCCAGCGTATCAAGCATCGCCAGCATCGGCGTCTGGCCGACGCCCGCAGAGATCAGCGTGACCGGCGTATGGGCTTCAACGGCCATAAAGAAGTCGCCCGCCGGCGCGGCCAGATGGACCACGTCGCCCACGTTTGCTTTGTTGTGCAGCCAGCTGGAAACCTGACCGCCGTCCTCACGCTTCACCGCAATGCGGTAGCCTTTACCGTTTGGCTTGCGGGTAAGAGAATACTGACGGATCTCCTGATGCGGGAAACCTTCAGGCTTCAGCCACACGCCCAGATACTGCCCTGGCTGGTAATCGGCCACCGGTTGACCGTCCACCGGCTCAAACTCGAAGCTGGTGATTAACGCGCTGCGCGGCGTTTTCTCAACGATGTGGAACGCGCGCGTGCCTTCCCAGCCGCCGTTCTTACTGGCGTTTTCGCTGTAGATCTGCGCTTCACGGTTGATAAACACGTTTGCCAGCACCCCGTAGGCTTTACCCCACGCGTCCAGCACCTCCTGGCCCGGGCTGAACATTTCGTCCAGGGTTGCCAGCAGGTGACCACCCACGATGTCGTACTGCTCGGGTTGGATCTGGAAGCTGGTATGTTTCTGCGCGATTTTTTCCACCGCAGGCAGCAACGCTGGCAGGTTTTCAATATTGCTGGCGTACGCCGCGATGGCGTTGAACAGCGCTTCACGCTGATCGCCGTTACGCTGGTTGCTCATGTTGAAAATCTCTTTGAGCTCCGGGTTGTGCGTGAACATGCGATCGTAGAAATGGGCGGTGAGTTTAGGGCCGGTTTGCACCAGCAGGGGAATGGTGGCTTTTACGGTAGCGATGGTTTGAGCGTCGAGCATGAGCGCGTCCTTTTGATGTTACTTTAATAATGTATTTTAAATGCATCTTATAAAAAATACCCCTGCGTTGTAAATGGTTCTTTGCAAGATGAAAAATATGCATCACAAACCTGAAAAGAAATCCGCTGGAAAGGGCGAGAGCTTTATTCCTCAAACCCTTGCGTGGCGGGCAGGAAAACGTTTGCGTAAAATCGTTTGTCAAGACCTGTTATCACAGAACTAATCAGTTATACTGTTGCCCGTCGTCCAACAGGACTGCCTTTTCAGGCCAAAATTTACTTGTTAGCTGAGTCAGGAGATGCGGATGTTAAAGCGTGAAATGAACATTGCCGATTATGATGCCGAACTGTGGCAGGCTATGGAGCAGGAAAAAGTACGTCAGGAAGAGCACATCGAACTGATCGCCTCCGAAAACTACACCAGCCCGCGCGTTATGCAGGCGCAGGGTTCTCAGCTGACCAACAAATACGCTGAAGGTTACCCGGGCAAACGCTATTACGGTGGTTGTGAGTACGTTGATATCGTTGAGCAGCTGGCTATCGATCGTGCGAAAGAACTTTTTGGCGCTGACTATGCAAACGTCCAGCCGCACTCTGGCTCTCAGGCTAACTTCGCGGTCTACACCGCGCTGCTGCAGCCGGGCGATACCGTTCTGGGTATGAACCTGGCACAGGGCGGCCACCTGACTCACGGCTCCCCGGTTAACTTCTCCGGCAAACTGTACAACATCATCCCTTACGGTATTGATGAGTCCGGTAAAATTGACTACGAAGACATGGCGAAGCAGGCTAAAGAGCACAAACCGAAGATGATCATCGGTGGCTTCTCTGCTTACTCCGGTATCGTTGACTGGGCAAAAATGCGCGAAATCGCAGACAGCATCGGTGCTTACCTGTTCGTTGACATGGCGCACGTTGCGGGTCTGATCGCTGCAGGCGTTTACCCGAACCCGGTTCCACACGCTCACGTTGTGACCACCACCACCCACAAAACCCTGGCGGGTCCACGCGGTGGCCTGATCCTGGCGAAAGGCGGTGACGAAGAGCTGTACAAAAAACTGAACTCCGCGGTGTTCCCAAGCGCGCAGGGCGGCCCACTGATGCACGTTATCGCGGCAAAAGCGGTCGCGCTGAAAGAAGCGATGGAGCCAGAGTTCAAGGTTTACCAGCAGCAGGTTGCTAAGAACGCCAAAGCGATGGTGGAAGTGTTCCTGAACCGTGGCTACAAAGTGGTATCCGGCGGGACTGAAAACCACCTGTTCCTGCTGGATCTGGTTGATAAGAACCTGACCGGTAAAGAAGCTGACGCAGCCCTGGGCCGCGCCAACATCACCGTGAACAAAAACAGCGTGCCAAACGATCCGAAGAGCCCGTTCGTGACGTCCGGTATCCGTATCGGTTCTCCGGCCGTGACTCGCCGCGGCTTCAAAGAAGCGGAAGTGAAAGAGCTGGCTGGCTGGATGTGTGACGTTCTGGACAACATCAATGACGAAGCGGTTATCGAGCGCGTCAAAGGTAAAGTTCTGGATATCTGCGCACGCTTCCCGGTTTACGCATAATTCCTCTGCTTTGCAGAAATAAAAAAGGCCGCGCATGCGGCCTTTTTTTATGGCTTAACGCCGGTCCAGGGAGATGGCGCCTGGCCCCACAATCGCCAGCAAAATAAAGGCGCCAGCAATACTGACGTTCTTGTAGAAGTTAATCATATTCGGTACGACCGCATCGCCGGTCATATCCCAGTAGTGATGCCCAATCACCGCCGTTCCGAGGGTGTAAAACACAAACAGTACCGCGAGAGGACGGGTGAAAAAGCCCAGTACGATCAGAATGGCGGCAGGTACTTCCATCACTACCGCAATAATGGCCGCCAGCATGGGCATCGGTGTGCCCAGCGAGGTCATGTATTGTACGGTGCCGCTAAACCCCGTCAGTTTTGGATAACCAAAGATAATAAACAGCACGACAAGCGCGATGCGGCCAATGAGCAGCAGCAGGTGACGTGACTGGCCGAAATCGAGATAACGTAGTGAGTTCATGGCAGAAAAACCTCTGCAAGTGGAGTAATTTAAACGTAATACATATTTTCATTCCCTGCCATAAGCCAGACGATTGCACAAGATGTTAATTTTTCGTTAATTTATAGCAGGCTATCTACTTGCTTAATTTTTATATTCTCGCCAGACTATGGCCTCGATTTCGGGAGGGATTCATGGTCTTGCATTCCACGCGCTGGCTGGCGCTCAGTTATTTCACCTATTTCTTTAGCTACGGCATTTTTCTGCCTTTCTGGAGCGTCTGGCTTAAGGGTATCGGCCTGACGCCCGAGACCATCGGCGTTCTGCTGGGAGCCGGGCTGGTGGCGCGTTTCCTCGGCAGCCTGCTGATCGCCCCGCGCGTCAGCGATCCCTCCTTACTGATCAAGGCCGTGCGCATTCTGGCTCTGTTGACCCTGGTCTTTGTGGCCTGCTTCTGGGTCAGCCACCAGTTTGCCTGGCTGATGGTGGTGATGGTTGGCTTTAACCTGTTCTTCTCACCGCTGGTGCCGCTGACGGATGCCCTGGCGAACACCTGGCAAAAGCAGATCACCATGGACTACGGTCGCGTGCGCCTGTGGGGCTCTATCGCTTTTGTGATTGGCTCGGCGCTGGTGGGCAAACTGGTCAGCCTGTACGATTACCGCGCCATTCTTGCCCTGTTGAGCATCGGTATTGCCTCGATGCTGCTGGGCATGCTGCTGCGACCATCGGTGATGCCGCAAGGGGAAAGCCGCCATCAGGAGAGTGCTGGCTGGCCCGCATGGCGGAGCCTGGTCGCACAGAGCTGGCGTTTTCTGGCGTGCGTATGCCTCCTTCAGGGGGCACATGCGGCGTACTATGGTTTCAGCGCCATCTACTGGCAGGGGGCGGGATATTCTGCTTCCGCCGTGGGCTATCTGTGGTCGCTGGGCGTGGTGGCCGAAGTCATTATCTTTGCCCTGAGCAAAAAACTGTTCCGCCGCTTTGGCGCGCGTGACCTGCTGCTCCTTTCCGCCGTGTGCGGGGTGGCGCGCTGGGGGATTATGGGCTGGACGACCGATCTGCCGTGGCTGATTGTGGCGCAAATTCTTCACTGCGGCACCTTTACCGTGTGCCATCTGGCGGCCATGCGCTATATCGCTGCGCGCGAGGGCGGGGACGTGATTCGCCTGCAGGCCGTCTATTCGGCAGTGGCAATGGGGGGCAGTATCGCGATCATGACGGTCTTTGCAGGGTTCCTCTACCAGCATCTGGGGCATGGCGTGTTCTGGGTAATGGCTCTGGTGGCGCTACCGGCAATGTTTGTTCGACCGAAAGTGGCCGCACGCGCGTAACTACGATTCCAGCATGGCGCGAATATGTTCTTGCTGCTGCGCGTTCAATGTCTCAACGGCATGAATCAACGGCGGCGAGAACAGCGGCAGGGCCGTAGGGTAGGGGGTGATAACCAGCGCAGCTTCGCGCGGCGCTCCCTCTTTCTGGAAAGCCTGCAGCGTCAGATAACGAATGTTGAGCGGCAGCAGCGTAAGCTCGCGAAGCTGCTGTTCGATCTGTTCCTCACTGGCTTTATCGTCTCCCGTCAGCAGGATCACCTGTTTTTCATGCAGGTCGGTCTCCTGCATCAGCCAGGCCCCAAAAATCACCGCCACGAGGCTCATCTCTTCATCGGAAAAACGTAGCCCAAATTCCGCCTCCAGCTCAAACAGCGCCTCTTTCGTAGTGCGTAACAGTCGGGGATAAAGGCGGTGGATCTCCTCCGGCAGGCTGTTGTCGATGCCAATCTCAAACAGCGAACGGTCCAGCGCCTGAGCCAGATGGATATACAGCTGATCGGTCAGCCCTTGTTCATCGCTGAAGTTCATCCCGGTCTGCGAACGAAAGCGGGCCACCATGCGCACGATGGCCCGGCGCAGACGCTGATCCTGCTGGTGCTTATCAAGCACCGGATCGGGCGTGCGGAGCATCATAAACAGCAGCGCCAGAAACAGCTGTTCATCCCCGTGGGCACCCTGCGGGACGCGCCGTCTCCAGTGGCGCACGATCTCCTGCGCCGTAAAATACTCCCCTCTCGACTGGGTCCAGCTGCGCTGAACGTGGGAAAACTGCGGCGTATTCCCGAGCTGGTGCTGAATAAGGCAGTATTGCAGATAGAGCTGTAAAAACTGGACGTCGCGGCATTCAAACTGGCGCTGGAGCTTGCGTGAGCAGAAGCCGATCAGCGCCCGCAGGTTCGCATCGTCGTAAAGCGGGCGCGCGATGCCGTGTTGTTTAAGCGCGGTTTTTAATGCGGGGGTAAACTGGTGCGAGACGAACTGCGGGCAAAGCCGTAGCGCCCGGCGCAGCCAGTGCAGCAGGCATAAACGCTGATTCAGGGCTGTGCCTTCAATCCGGTAGCAGCCGTCGTGGTGCGTAACGATATCCAGCCGGTGATAGCGCTGGATTTCATCGCGCGTCTCGGCTATATCTTGCCGTGCCATCGCGTCGTCCACGCCGTTGGCAGCGATTATGCTCTGTGCGGTGACGGCAGCATCGGGCAGGTAAAGCATCAAAAGCACCTGGCAGCGGCGCTGCGAACTGGAAAGCACAGATGGAATTTCAAGCGTCGTCATCATCTGTCGGGTATCCAGTGTGAATGTTTGATAAGAATAGCTAAAGGATGAGCGCTGAAAAGCGCGCCGGCAGGCCTTTCATTCAGGATTGCTGGGGAACATCACAGAATTTTTGACGTGAGGAATTGATGCAAACAGTTAAACAATGTGCGATGGCGTTATTTTTGGCGGTTATCAGCTTAACTGCCAGCGCACACCCTCACAGCTTTATTGACCTTAAAACCGAGCTGGTCACCGACGGCACGCAATTGAGCGGCCTGAAAATGCGCTGGACGATGGATGAAATCACCTCGGCTGACCTGCTCTATGACGCGGGAAACGCGAAGCCCGGCGACGAGATCTGGAAAAAGCTGGCAGCGGAAGTAATGGCCAACGTGCTCGGCCAGCACTACTTCACCGAGTTCTGGCATAACGGCCAAAAGGTCAAATTTCTGAACCGACCAACGGAATACGGGATGACGCGTGAAGGGCACCAGGCGGTGCTGACGTTCGTGCTTCCGCTGGCGCATCCTCAGCCGCTGGCCGGGCAAACGTACACGTTTTCCACTTTTGATCCCACCTACTATGTTGATATGCGCTATGACAAAGACAGCGACGTACGACTGCCGGACGCGCTGCAAAAAAGCTGCAAAATTGGCGTTCATACCCCGAAGCCCAGCGAAGAGATGCTGAACTTTGCGGTCTCACTCGACAAGGACGATGCCCCACCCGAGGATATGGAATTGGGTAAACAGTTCGCACAGGAGGTGACGTTACAATGTCAGTGATCTCCTCTCCGGTTCGGAAACCTCGCCGCTGGCTGCATCTCTGGCCGCTGGCGCTCTTTTTGCTGTTAGCGGTTTGCGGCGCGCTGTGGCTGTGGCAGGCCTGGCCGCAGGTCATGATGAAAAGCATTATCTGGCAGCGTGAGGTCAACCAGCAGATGAGCGGACTGCTGAAGGCGGTGGCGGAGAACCCGACCAAAGCGGGCGGATCCCTGCTGGCGTTCAGTTTTATCTATGGCGTTCTGCACGCGCTGGGGCCGGGGCACGGCAAAATCGTGATTACGACCTGGCTCGCCACCCATCCGTCAAAGCTGAAATCGAGCATCGGCCTGACGCTGGCCTCCTCGCTGCTGCAGGGCGGCGTGGCGATTGCGCTGGTCGTTGTTGTGCTTTCACTTTTGCAGCTTCCGGCGCGCCAGCTGCACATGAGCAGCTTCTGGCTGGAGAAAGGGAGCTACGCGCTGGTGGGCGTGCTGGGGCTGATCCTGTGCTGGCGGGCGCTGAAAAAGCTGCGCGTGCTGCTGCAAAAACCGACATTCAAAACCTTTACGCCGCACCACGTTCATGATGAACACTGCGGCTGCGGACATCAACATTTGCCCACGCAGGAACAATTACAGAACGGCGACGACTGGCGCGCCCGGCTGATGATTATTCTCTCGATGGGGATGCGCCCGTGCTCGGGGGCCATCATGGTGCTGCTGTTCAGTAAGGTCATCGGCGTGTTCGGCTGGGGCATGCTGTCCGCGCTGGCGATGGCGGCAGGAACCTCTCTCACCATTTCGTCTTTAGCGCTGCTGGTACACAGCTTTCGTCAGCTGGCGGTCAAACTCAGCGGCAATAAAACGCCGGTGCTGTGGCGACAAATAGGGTGGACCACGCTTGCGCTGGCGGGTGGGGTGATTCTGCTGGTGGCTGCGGTGACAATGTGGATGAGTGCGGTACCGGTGGGAAGGGGATTACGGCCTTTCTAGCATACTGAGGGATTATGTAGGCCCGGTAAGCGTAGCGCCACCGGGCTTAACAAAGTGGATTAACGCTTCAGCGCATCGCTCAGTTCATCACGCATGTTGGCCAGCATGGCTTTAACAACGCGTGGGTTACCCGCAACGATGTTGCCGGTAGACATATAGTTATGGCCGCCGGTGAAGTCACACACAATGGCGCCTGCTTCACGCGCGATCAGCTCGCCCGCAGCAAAATCCCATGGCTTCAGTGAGAGTTCGAAGTAACCGTCAACGCGGCCGGTTGCCACGTAGGCCAGATCCAGCGCAGCAGAACCGGTGCGACGGAAGTCCGCACATTCGGTGAACAGTTTGCCCAGGATATTCATATAGGTGGTCGCGTGCTGTTTCGCCTTGAACGGGAAACCGGTCGCCAGGATGGTGCCGTCCAGATCACGTGCGTTGCTGCAGCGCAGACGGTAGCCGTTCAGCTGCGCGCCCTGACCGCGGGTCGCGGTGAACAGTTCGTTACGCATTGGATCGTACACAACGGCGACTTCAGTACGGCCTTTAATGCGTACTGCGATAGACACAGAGAAGTGTGGCAGGCGTTTGACGAAGTTGGTGGTGCCATCCAGTGGATCGATAACCCATTGAACATCCTGATCGGTACCTTCATGTTCACCGCTTTCTTCGGTGATGATGGTGTGCTGTGGGTAAGATTTGCGGATCGTTTCGATAATAATCGCTTCTGCGGCTTTATCGACGTTTGTCACGAAATCATTGCTGCCTTTCTGGCTGGTTTCTACGGAGTCTGGCGTTTCGTAGTGTTTGGCAATTACATTACCCGCCTTGCGCGCTGCGCGCACGGCGATGGTCAGCATCGGATGCATCGGTCTCTCTCACTGGATGTTAAAGAACAGGAAAATCGGCGCAGAGTATAGCAGCGGGATCGGATTATGTCTCCCGTTTATGATAATATGCCCGAATATTCTTCAGACACTGAATTCAGACATTAAAAATTATGCTGCAAAACATTCGAATTGTGCTGGTCGAAACATCGCATACCGGCAACATGGGCTCCGTTGCCCGCGCTATGAAAACCATGGGCTTAACGAACCTGTGGCTGGTTAACCCGCTGGTGAAACCTGACTCGCAGGCTATTGCGCTGGCGGCCGGGGCCAGCGACGTGATCGGCAATGCCCAGATCGTCGATACCCTTGACGAAGCGCTGGCTGGCTGCAGCCTCGTTGTCGGTACCAGCGCGCGTTCGCGCACGCTGCCGTGGCCAATGCTCGATCCGCGTGAATGCGGCCTGAAAAGTGTCTCGGAAGCAGAACAGGCACCGGTTGCGCTGGTATTTGGCCGCGAGCGCGTTGGCCTGACCAACGATGAACTGCAGAAGTGTCATTATCACGTCGCGATTGCGGCAAACCCGGAGTACAGCTCGCTGAACCTGGCGATGGCGGTGCAGGTTATCGCCTATGAAGTGCGTATGGCGTGGCTGGCAACGCAGGAAAAAGAGGTTGAGCCTAAAGAAGAGACGGCTTACCCGCTGGTGGACGACCT
The DNA here is from genome assembly GCF_019968825.1 of Enterobacter sp. JBIWA003. Classification (NCBI taxonomy): domain Bacteria; kingdom Pseudomonadati; phylum Pseudomonadota; class Gammaproteobacteria; order Enterobacterales; family Enterobacteriaceae; genus Enterobacter; species Enterobacter sp. JBIWA003. Next base: position 3,709,909 of record NZ_CP074170.1, on the reverse strand, counting down.
TGAGCGTTTCTACGGTCACCTGGAGCAGACGCTGCTCTCGACCGGCTTTATCCGCGAAGGCCACCCGGGTCAGGTGATGAATAAGCTGCGCCGTCTGTTCACCCGCGCGCGTCCGGAAAGCCAGGAGCTGAACATCCTGCGCGGGATCCTGGCGTCGATTGAGCAGAAGAATAAAGAGTAGTGTCGTCTGTTCGCCGGGTGGCGCTTCGCTTACCCGGCCTACAAAACCGTCGGTCGGGTACGCGAAGCGTCACCCGACAAAAAACGGCACGGAAGGTTAAATACCTGACTAAAACAGTCAAGTAAATAGTTGACCATTTTAGTCAGGAATGTCAGACTTGGCCCTGCTATGCAATACCCCATTTTACAATAAAAAACCCCGGGCAGGGGCGAGTTTGAGGTTAAGTAAGACATGAGACTGACATCTAAAGGGCGTTATGCCGTGACCGCGATGCTGGACGTTGCGCTCAACTCCGAAGCGGGCCCGGTTCCGTTGGCTGATATTTCTGAACGACAAGGGATCTCCCTCTCTTATCTGGAACAGCTGTTCTCCAGACTGCGTAAAAATGGACTGGTTTCCAGCGTTCGTGGCCCAGGCGGCGGTTATCTGCTGGGTAAAGACGCGGGCAGTATTGCAGTTGGCGAAGTGATCAGCGCAGTTGACGAATCCGTTGACGCGACCCGTTGCCAGGGTAAAGGCGGCTGCCAGGGCGGCGATAAGTGCCTGACCCACGCGCTGTGGCGCGATCTGAGCGACCGTCTGACCGGCTTCCTGAACAACATCACCCTCGGTGAGCTGGTGAACAACCAGGAAGTTCTGGACGTATCGGGCCGTCAGCACGGCCATGATTCCCAACGCAGCACCCGCGCGCAGGACGCTATCGACGTCAAATTACGCGCGTAATAAAACGATAAGTATTTCAGAATCAGGCCGGGGCGAAGACTCGCCCCGTGTACTCGGTCGTACATCCAGCCGGTTGCCTGATTCCTTGCATTGAAGCGATGTACGGAGTTTATAGAGCAATGAAATTACCGATTTATCTCGACTACTCCGCAACCACGCCGGTGGACCCGCGTGTTGCCGAGAAAATGATGCAGTGTCTGACCCTGGACGGAAACTTTGGTAACCCAGCTTCCCGTTCACACCGTTTTGGCTGGCATGCTGAAGAGGCGGTTGATATCGCCCGTAATCAGATCGCTGACCTGGTGGGTGCCGACCCGCGTGAGATTGTTTTCACCTCCGGTGCGACCGAATCCGACAACCTGGCGATCAAAGGTGCAGCCAACTTTTATCAGAAAAAAGGCAAGCACATCATCACCAGCAAAACCGAACACAAAGCCGTGCTGGACACCTGCCGTCAGCTGGAGCGTGAAGGGTATGAAGTCACCTACCTGGCGCCACAGAGCAACGGCATTATCGATCTGAAAGAGCTCGAAGCGGCCATGCGTGATGACACCATTCTGGTCTCCATCATGCACGTCAACAACGAAATCGGCGTGGTACAAGACATCGCGACCATCGGCGAAATGTGCCGCGCGCGCGGTATCATCTACCACGTGGACGCGACCCAGAGCGTGGGCAAACTGCCTATCGACCTGAGCCAGCTGAAAGTGGACCTGATGTCCTTCTCCGGCCACAAAATCTATGGCCCGAAAGGGATTGGCGCGCTGTACGTTCGTCGTAAACCACGTATCCGCATCGAAGCGCAGATGCACGGTGGCGGTCACGAGCGCGGCATGCGTTCCGGTACGCTGCCTGTTCACCAGATCGTGGGCATGGGCGAAGCCTACCGCATTGCAAAAGAAGAGATGGAAACCGAGATGGCACGCCTGCGCACGCTGCGTAACCGTCTGTGGGACGGCGTGAAAGATATGGAAGAAGTGTATCTGAACGGCGATCTCGAGCAGGGCGCACCGAACATCCTCAACGTCAGCTTCAACTATGTTGAAGGCGAGTCGCTGATCATGGCGCTGAAAGACCTGGCGGTTTCTTCCGGTTCTGCCTGTACGTCTGCAAGCCTTGAGCCATCCTACGTGCTGCGTGCGCTGGGTATGACTGACGAGCTGGCACATAGCTCTATCCGTTTCTCTTTAGGTCGTTTCACTACCGAAGAAGAGATTGACTACACCATCAAGCTGGTTCGCAACTCCATTGGCCGTCTGCGCGACCTTTCTCCACTGTGGGAAATGTTCAAGCAGGGCGTGGATCTGAACAGCATTGAATGGTCACATCACTAATCGGTACATAAGGAGAATTCAATCATGGCATACAGCGAAAAAGTCATCGATCATTACGAAAACCCACGCAACGTTGGCTCTTTTGACAACAGCGACGAATCTGTTGGTAGCGGCATGGTCGGTGCGCCAGCGTGTGGCGACGTGATGAAGTTGCAGATTAAAGTCAACAATGAAGGTATCATTGAAGACGCGCGCTTCAAGACCTACGGCTGCGGTTCTGCAATTGCGTCCAGCTCCCTGGTTACCGAATGGGTGAAGGGCAAGTCTCTGGACGAAGCACAGGCAATCAAGAACACGGATATTGCTGAAGAACTCGAACTGCCACCGGTGAAAATTCACTGCTCAATTCTGGCAGAAGACGCGATCAAAGCCGCTATTGCGGATTACAAAAGCAAACGTGAAGCAAAATAATTGAGGTTTGAGTATGTCGATTACCCTTAGCGACAGCGCTGCCGCGCGAGTAAGCTCTTTTCTGGCGAACCGTGGTAAAGGCTTTGGCCTGCGACTGGGCGTACGTACCTCCGGCTGTTCTGGTATGGCTTACGTACTGGAGTTTGTTGACGAACCGGCGTCTGACGACACCGTGTTTGAAGACAAGGGCGTGAAGGTGGTGGTCGATGGCAAAAGCCTGCAATTCCTCAACGGCACTCAGCTGGACTTCGTTAAAGAAGGCCTGAACGAAGGGTTCAAATTCACGAACCCGAACGTCAAAGACGAGTGTGGTTGCGGCGAAAGCTTCCACGTTTAACCGCGCGTCATCCGAAACCCCACCGTGGCGTTACCCGCTACGCGTGGGGTTTGTTTTAACAGGCTACCCCTGAGATTGTTATGGATTACTTCACTCTCTTCGGACTACCCGCTCAATACCCGATTGATCTCCAGGCGTTGACGATCCGTTTTCAGGATCTGCAGCGTCAGTACCATCCGGACAAATTCGCGAGCGGTACTCAGGCAGAGCAGCTGGCTGCGGTTTCCCACTCTGCCACCATCAACCAGGCCTGGCAGACGCTGCGCCATCCGCTGGCGCGCGCTGAATATCTGCTCTCGCTCCACGGTTTTGATCTGGCGAGCGAACAGCACACCGTGCGTGACACGGCGTTTCTGATGGAGCAGCTGGAGCTTCGCGAAGAGCTCGATGAGATTGAACAGGCCAAAGACGAAGCGCGTCTGGAAAGCTTTATTACGCGCGTAAAGGGCATGTTCGATACCCGCCATCAGCAGATGGTGGAGCAACTGAACAACGAGACCTGGGACGTGGCGGCAGATACTGTGCGCAAACTCCGTTTTCTCGATAAACTGCGAAGCAGTGCTGAACAACTCGAAGAAAAGCTGCTCGATTTTTAATTTCGGAAGCAATTATGGCCTTATTACAAATTAGTGAGCCTGGCTTAAGTGCCGCACCGCACCAGCGTCGTCTGGCGGTGGGTATTGATCTGGGCACCACCAATTCCCTCGTGGCGACCGTGCGCAGCGGCCAGGCGGAAACGCTGGCTGACGAGCAGGGGCGCCATCTGCTGCCTTCCGTGGTCCACTACCAGCAGCAGGGTCACGCGGTAGGTTATGACGCCCGCGCTAATGCCGCGCGCGATCCGGCGAATACCATCAGCTCCGTCAAGCGCATGATGGGCCGCTCGCTGGCCGATATTCAGACCCGCTACCCGCATCTGCCGTATCAGCTGCAGGCAAGTGAAAACGGCCTGCCGATGATTGCGACCGCGGCCGGTCTGCTGAACCCGATTCGTGTTTCTGCTGACATCCTCAAAGCGCTGGCTGAGCGCGCTACGGCAACGCTCGGTGGCGATCTGGACGGCGTGGTGATCACCGTTCCTGCCTACTTTGACGATGCACAGCGTCAGGGCACCAAAGACGCCGCGCGTCTGGCGGGCCTGCATGTGCTGCGTCTGCTGAACGAACCGACGGCGGCGGCGATTGCCTACGGCCTCGATTCCGGTCAGGAAGGAGTGATCGCGGTTTACGATCTCGGCGGCGGGACGTTTGATATCTCTATCCTGCGCCTGAGCCGCGGGGTGTTTGAAGTGCTGGCGACCGGCGGGGATTCCGCGCTGGGCGGTGATGACTTCGACCATCTGCTGGCGGACTACATCCGCGAGCAGGCGGGCATCAGCGATCGCAGCGATGCGCGCGTACAGCGTGAACTGCTGGATGCGGCCATCGACGCCAAAATCGCCCTGAGCGATGCGCAGATGGTTACCGTCAATGTTGCGGGCTGGCAGGGTGAGATCTCTCGCGATCAGTTCAGCGATCTGATCGCCCCACTGGTGAAACGCACCTTACTGGCCTGCCGTCGCGCATTGAAAGATGCGGGCGTTGAGGCGAACGAGGTGCTGGAAGTGGTCATGGTGGGCGGTTCGACCCGCGTGCCGCTGGTGCGTGAGCGCGTGGGCGAATTCTTTGGCCGCACGCCGCTGACCTCCATCGACCCGGACAAAGTGGTTGCCGTAGGTGCCGCGATCCAGGCCGATATTCTGGTCGGCAACAAGCCGGACAGCGAAATGCTGCTGCTGGACGTCATCCCGCTGTCGCTGGGCTTAGAAACCATGGGCGGCCTGGTGGAGAAAGTGATCCCGCGTAACACCACCATTCCGGTGGCGCGCGCGCAGGAGTTCACCACCTTTAAAGACGGCCAGACCGCGATGTCCATCCACGTGATGCAGGGCGAACGCGAGCTGGTGCAGGACTGCCGTTCTCTGGCGCGCTTTGCGCTGCGCGGTATCCCGGCGCTGCCTGCGGGCGGGGCGCATATTCGCGTCACCTTCCAGGTGGATGCCGACGGCCTGCTGAGCGTCACGGCGATGGAAAAATCCACCGGTGTGGAATCGTCCATCCAGGTGAAGTCGTCGTACGGCCTGACCGATGGCGAAATCGCCTCCATGATTCAGGACTCAATGAGCTACGCCGAGCAGGATGTGAAGGCGCGTATGCTGGCGGAACAGAAAGTTGAAGCCGCACGCGTGCTGGAGAGCCTGAACGGCGCGCTCGCTGCCGACGCCGCGCTGTTAAGCGCCGCTGAGCGTCAGGTGATTGACGAAGCCGCCGCGCGCTTAAGCGCCGTGGCCGAAGGTAATGACGCTGACGCAATAGAAGAAGCCATTAAAAACGTTGATAAACAAACCCAGGACTTTGCTGCTCGCCGCATGGACAAATCTGTCCGCGTCGCGCTGAAAGGCCAGTCCGTGGACGAGGTTTAATATGCCAAAGATTGTAATTTTGCCTCATGCGGACCTCTGTCCGGATGGCGCTGTTCTGGAAGCGAAGACCGGTGAAACCATTCTCGATGTTGCCCTGCGTGCAGGTATCGAAGTGGAACACGCCTGTGAAAAATCCTGTGCCTGCACCACCTGCCACTGCATCGTGCGTGAAGGTTTTGACTCTCTCGCCGAGAGCACCGAAGACGAAGACGACATGCTGGATAAAGCATGGGGTCTGGAGCCAGACAGCCGCTTAAGCTGCCAGGCTGCGGTGACCGATGAAGATCTGGTCGTGGAGTTCCCACGCTACACCATCAACCACGCACGCGAGCATTAATATGGGATTGAAGTGGACAGACAGCCGTGAAATCGGCGAAGCGCTCTACGACGCGAACCCGGATCTCGATCCGAAGACCGTACGATTCACCGATATGCATCAGTGGATCTGCGATCTGGAAGATTTCGACGACGATCCAAACGCATCCAATGAAAAAATTCTGGAGGCGATTCTGTTAGTCTGGTTAGATGAAGCAGAATAAATAACAAAACGGGCTGCCTTCAGGCGGCCCGTTTGCTAGTTGCTAATAAGGAAAAATAAAATGACCGAAGCGATGAAGATTACGCTCTCTACGCAGCCCGCCGACGCGCGCTGGGGCGAGAAAGCCAGCTACAGCATCAACAACGACGGTATTACCCTGCACCTGACGGGCAACGATGATTTGGGCCTGATCCAGCGCGCCGCGCGTAAAATTGACGGTCTGGGCATTAAGCATGTCTCGCTGGAAGGCGAAGGCTGGGACACCGACCGCAGCTGGGCGTTCTGGGCGGGTTACAAAGGGCCGAAAGGCACCCGCAAAATTGAGTGGGCGAACCTCGACGAAGTCGGTCAGAAAGAGCTGGAAAGCCGTCTGCAAATCATCGACTGGGTACGCGACACCATTAACGCTCCGGCGGAAGAGTTAGGCCCTGAGCAGCTGGCGCAGCGCGCCGTTGACCTGCTGTGCGGCGTGGCGGGCGACAAGATGTCCTACCGCATCACCAAGGGCGAAGACCTGCGCGAGCAGAACTACATGGGGATCCACACCGTGGGCCGTGGTTCTGAGCGTCCACCGGTGCTGCTGGCGCTGGACTACAACCCAACCGGCGACAAAGACGCCCCTGTCTTTGCCTGCCTGGTAGGTAAAGGCATCACCTTCGACACCGGCGGCTACAGCCTGAAGCAGAGCGCGTTCATGGACTCCATGAAGTCCGACATGGGCGGCGCGGCCACCATCACCGGTGCGCTGGCGTTTGCCATCACCCGCGGTCTGAAAAAGCGCGTGAAGCTGTACCTGTGCTGCGCGGACAACATGGTCAGCGGTAACGCCTTCAAGCTGGGCGACATCATTCGCTACCGTAACGGCAAAAACGTTGAGGTGATGAACACCGACGCCGAAGGCCGTCTGGTGCTGGCCGATGGCCTGATCGACGCGTCTGCCCAGAAGCCTGAGCTGATCATCGACATGGCGACTCTGACCGGTGCGGCGAAAACCGCGTTGGGTAACGACTACCACGCGCTGTTCAGCTTTGACGACAAGCTGGCCGCACGCCTGCTGGCCAGCGCCGCGGCGGAAAACGAACCGTTCTGGCGTCTGCCGCTGGCCGAGTTCCACCGTAGCCAGCTGCCGTCCAACTTTGCCGAGCTGAACAACACCGCAAGCGCGGCGTACCCGGCGGGTGCAAGCACCGCAGCAGGCTTCCTGTCTCACTTCGTTGAGAACTACCATGAAGGCTGGCTGCACATTGACTGCTCCGCAACGTACCGCAAAGCGGCGGTTGAGCAGTGGTCCGCGGGCGCGACCGGTCTGGGTGTGCGTACCGTGGCGAACCTGCTGACGGCTGAGTAATCTTTTTTGCCGGGTGGCGCTACGCTTACGCGCGCCTTCGGATTCATCATATTGCCCGGCGGCGCTGCGCTTGCACGGACCTACGGTTTTGTAGGCCGGGTAAGCGAAGCGCCACCCGGCGTTTTTTGAAGTAGCCAAACTATGTCAGATACCAAAAACGAATTAGAGACCCTGCTGGAGCAGGCGGCGACCGAGCCCGCCCACCGTCCGGCATTTTTCCGCACGCTGCTGGAGTCCACCGTCTGGGTGCCGGGTACCGCCGCGGAAGGTGAGCAGGTCGTAGAAGACAGCGCGCTGGATCTGCTGCACTGGGAGAAAGACGACGGCACGTCGGTGATCCCGTTCTTCACCTCGCTGGAAGCGCTGCAGGAAGCGGTTGAAGACGAACAGGCGTTCGTGGTGATGCCGGTGCGTACCTTGTTTGAAATGACGCTCGGCCAGACGCTGTTCCTCAACGCGAAGCTGCCGACCGGGAAAGAGTTTACGCCGCGTGAAATCAGCCACCTGATTGGCGAAGAGGGCAACCCGCTCAGCACGCAGGAAGTGCTGGAAGGGGGCGAAACGCTGCTGCTGTCTGAAGTGGCCGAGCCGCCCGCGCAGATGATTGATTCTCTGACGACGTTGTTCAAAACGCTCAAGCCCGTCAGGCGCGCGTTTCTCTGCTCCATCAAAGAGCGCGCGGACGAAAAGCCGGTGCTGTTGATCGGTATTGAAGCCGATGGCGATTTCGACGAGATCGTTCAGGCGGCGGGCAGCGTGGCGACCGACACGCTACCGGGCGATGAGCCGATTGATATCTGTCAGGTGAAAAACGGTGAGAAGGGCATCAGCCATTTTATTACCGAGCACATCACGCCGTTCTATGAGCGTCGCTGGGGCGGGTTCCTGCGCGATCTCAAAACCAACCGCATCATCTGATTTCTGCGGGGTGAATGTCACCCCGTTGCTTCCAGCAGCAGTAAATCCATCAGCAACACCAGATTCGACTCAAACGACGTCACCCCTGCGGCTTCGGCGGCGTAGTGCACCGCTTCGTCATAGAGCGCAAAGTGAATGTCGGCCATCTCCGCCAGCGTGTTGGCCGAGGCGCGGGTAAACGCGACGATGGTCATGCCAACGTTTTTGGCTATCCGCGCTTTATCCAGCACCTGTTCCGTTTCGCCGCTGCGTGAGACGGCAATAAACACCTGATAGCGAGCGGCATTGCTGAGAAAAATGTTCCGGCTGTCGCCCGGTCCGGAGATAAACGCCGTTTTACCCAGCACCTGCAGCTTCTTGGTCAGGTACTCCGCAAACAGATAAGAGAACCCGGCCCCGTAGAGAAAGAAACTCTCTTTCTGGCGCAGCAGGTTAGCAAACTGCTGGCGTTTGTCCTGGGTGACCCACTGAAAGGTGTGCTGATAGTTGGCGATAAACTGATTAAACAGCGCCGGGAGCTCAGGGGGCGATTGCCCCTGAACGGCAATGTGCGGCGTGTCGGTGAGCAGCTGCTTGCAGTGCCAGATAAACTCGCTAAAGCCGCTGAACCCGAGCTTCTGGCACAGCCGCATAATGGTGGCGGTAGAAACGAACGTCGCCTGCGCCAGCTCGCGAACCGTAATATTGCCCACCAGCAGCGGATGCTCCGTGAGGTGGGCGAGGACGCGATACTCCGCGCGGGTCAATGACGCTCCGCGCGTTAACAGCGTGGCCAGGCGGTTATCCATTATTTTGCGGGTTCGACAGGCAGATCGTCTCGCGCACCCCATTCGCTCCAGGCGCCGTCGTAGAGCGTGACGTCGCTTATGCCGAGCGTGGCGAGTGCCAGAATGACCACGCAGGCCGTTACGCCGGAACCGCAGCTGGCAATCACTGGACGATGCAAATCAACCCCTGCCCGGTCAAAAATGGCGCGCAGTTCGTCAGTAGTTTTCAGCTCGCCCTCAAAAACCAGATCGCCCCACGGCACGTTCAGCGCGCCCGGAATATGTCCGCGCTTCAGCCCCGGACGCGGTTCATCCGCTTCGGCATTGAAGCGAGGAGCAGGGCGGGCATCGACGATTTGCGCCGTTTTTTCATGGCTCACGACCAGCACGTCGGTCAGGCGTTTTACCACGTGGGTGTCAAAGGTCGCGTCGAATTCACCTTCCGGCAGCGTGACATCACCCTGCTGAAGCGGCAGCTCGTCGCGCTTCCAGCCCGCCAGCCCACCGGCAAGAATCGAGACTTTTTCCACGCCGAAGTTTTTCAGCATCCACCACGCGCGCGGCGCGGAGAAGAGGTTACCTTCATCATAGACAACGAGGTGTTTGTCTTTGCTGATGCCCAGCTCGCGCATCGCCACGGAAAACGCTTCCGGGCGCGGCAGCATGTGCGGCAGGGGAGAGGTGTGATCGGAGAGGGCTTCAATATCAAAAAAAACCGCACCCGGCAGATGCCCGGCACGGTATTCACCGGGCACATCACGATGCTCTTGTCCCGGAGGGGCCATACGCACGTCGATAATCTGAACTTCCGGATCGTCGCCGTGCTCAATCAGCCAGTCGGCAGCGACAAAATATGAGGTGGACATGGGTTGCCTCCATTCTTTTCCGTAAAAAAGGATTGTCGGTGTTTTTTCTGACACCGACAAGCAAACCACGTTCAACTCGCGAGCAAGCCCCTATTTTTTTACCGGTTCGCCGTCCTGCCAGGCTTTTTGCAGCGCTGGCCAGTAGTCGCGGTTGGCCTCAATCATCTCATCCAGAATGGCTTTTGCATGTTCCATGGTCGGCACGGTCCGGTTGAGAGTAAACGCCTGCAAGGCTTTCTCATAGCTGCCTTCGATAGTCGCCTCCACCAGCAGCTGTTCAGATGCGAGCTGCTGTTGCAAAAGCGTCTGATGGAACAGCGGCACCTGACCAATACGGATCGGTTCTGGGCCCTCGGAGGTGATATAAGCGGGAACTTCCACCACCGCATCGTACGGCAGGTTGGTAATCGCCCCGCGGTTTTCCACCATCACCAGATGGCGGCTTCGCAGGTTAAAGGCCAGCGAGCAGGCCACATCGACGATAAACTCGCCGTGGACGCCCACGTGAAAGGCATCCGGTAAAATTCCGGTGCGTTGATATTCTTCGGCGGCGGCGAACAGCTTTTTCTCGCGCCCGTCCATCACTTCATTAGCGCGGGTATAGTCCGGGTTCTGGTGCGCCACAATCTGGTTCGGCATCAGGTAATACTGCAGATACGGGTTCGGCAGATACTCGGGGAAATTGTCCATGATCGGCTTGATGTTGCGCCAGGTTTTCACCCAGGAGGGGTCGGAATGCTGCGGATCGGTTTTAGCCGCATCTTCCGTCAGCAGGCCAAACTTAGCGATATGCTTACGCAGCGCCGGGAGCTTGTCTTCGCCGTCCACCAGCACGCGGGTAAACCAGCCGAAGTGGTTCAGGCCGAAGTAGTCCACTTCCAGCTTGCGGCGATCGACACCCAGAATCGCCCCCATATTGCGCATGGCGGCCACCGGCATATCGCAGATGTTCAGCACCCGCGCATTTGGCCGCAGACGGCGCACGCCCTCCGCGACGATCGCCGCCGGGTTGGAGTAGTTCACGATCCAGGCTTTTTCATGCGCGTAGCGATCGACCAGATCGATAAGCTCCACCATCGGCAGGATCGTGCGCAGGCCGTAGGCCAGCCCGCCGGGGCCGCACGTTTCCTGGCCCACCACGCCGTGACGCAGCGGGATCTTCTCATCCTGCTCGCGCATCTTATACTGACCGACGCGCATCTGGGCAAAGACGAAATGGGCGCCGCTGAAGGCCACTTCCGGGTCGCTGGTGACGGTAAATTTGATGTGCTGACTTTGGTCGCGAATGACCTTCTCGACGACCGGCGCAATGGTGTTCTGACGCGCCTCGTCGATATCGTACAGGCGAATTTCGGCCAGCGGGAAATCCTGCAGGCGCACCATCAGGCTTTTCACAATGCCTGGCGTGTAGGTGCTGCCGCCGCCGGCAATCGACAGAATGAACGGGGGTGTAAACATCTTTAGCTCCTTTCAGAGAAACGTCTCAACGGCTTCTCGCATTTTTTTGACATGCAGCCCGTAGACCACCTGAACGTTGTTACCTTGTTTGATAATCCCTTTCGCGCCGGTCGCCTTCAGACGCGGCTCGTCGATAATGGCGACGTCCTTTACCGTGACGCGTAAGCGGGTGTAGCAGTTGTCCACCACTTCAATATTTTCCCGGCCGCCCAGCCCCACCACGATGGACTCGCCCAGACCGTCGTTATTGCCCTTCGCCTGGTACTCCTGCTTGCTGTAGAGGCGCGTCTCCTGGTCCTCATCTTCACGGCCCGGCGTTTTCATGTTGAAGCGCAGGATCAGGAAGCGGAACACCACGAAGTAGAGGGCGAACATGATCAGCCCGACCAGGATGTACATCGGCCAGTTGGACTTGGTCGTGCCGAGCGGCAGGTTGTAGAGGATGAAGTCGATAATCCCGTTGGCGCCGATGGCGTGAACGCCCAGCAGGGAGAACAGCATCATGCCGATGCCGGTCAGCACCGCGTGCACCACGAACAGCAGCGGGGCGACGAACAGGAAGGAGAACTCAATCGGCTCGGTGACTCCGACCAGCTGCGAGGTCAGCGCCGCCGGGATCAGAATCGCTTTCGCCGCCGCTTTACGCTCTGGCCTGGCGGTCATATACATCGCCAGCGCCGCGGCGGGCAGGCCAAACATCTTGCTGATGCCGCGGGCGTCCCACACCACGGTGCTGCTGAGCTGCTTCACGTCCGGGCAGGCCATCTCAGCGAAGTAGATGTTGCGCGCGCCCTGATACACCGTGCCGCAGACCTCCTGCGTGCCCCCGAGTTCGGTATAGAGGAACGGGGTATAGACCAGATGGTGCAGGCCAGTGGGGACCAGAATGCGTTCCAGGAAGCCGTAGATGGCCACGCCAAACGGTCCGGAGCCTTTGATGGCCAGCGCCAGGGCGCTAATGCCGTGCTGGGCAAACGGCCACAGTTCGCTCATCACCACGCCGAGCAGCATGGAGACTGGAAGCATTACAATGGCGACAAAACAGTGGCCGGAGTAAATCGCCATCGCGCCGTTAAACTGTACGCCGGAGTATTTGTTGTACAGATATCCGGAGAGCGCTCCGGTCAGGATCCCGGCGAAAACGCCCATCTCCAGCACCTGGACGCCCAGCACCATGGTCTGCCCGGCCGCCTTCATTTCGGCTGCAGGCGCCAGCGCGCCCTGCAGCTGCAGCGTGACGTTCATGGCGTTGATGAATACGACAAAGGTGACCAGGCCAATCAACGCGGCATAGCCTTTATCGCGCGTCGCCAGACCAATCGGAATACCAACGGCAAACACCAGTGCCAGGTTCACCAGCACCGACACGGCCGATTTCGCGATAAGCTGACCAAGATGCTGAATCAGCGGATGGCCAAGAAAGGGCAGGTATTCAGCGAGATTACCGTTACCCAGCACGTTACCAAAGGCGATAAACAGACCGACGATCGGTAAGATAAGCACCGGTCCGTACAATGATTTTCCGAAATTTTGTAGGGCATTCACGGCTCGTTTCATGGCTTTCTCTCTTATTGAACCGCGCACTCGGGGTGCGTCATGGCTATAAAATTAGCAGCCTTCATGGACGCTTATCCAGCTATCCTCTTGTTTTAAAAACAAATGACGTGAAAGGTAACATGTGACGTTTGGGGCTGTGATCGCGATTCCATCACGGCGTAGCGGCGTGCTGCCATTCTGCGAGGCGCTTTCCAGATTCTAAAATTGGACTTTTTGAATTAATGAAACTTGCGGATAATACTTATCCGGACGACGACCAACAGGCCCCCTCAGGGCCAGGGACAAAGGATGAAACCGTTTCGCTTAGCCGCGCTCTCCCTTGCGCTGCTTACCACGTTTACGCTTGTCGGCTGTGATAACAGCGACGATAAATCTCAGGCTGCGGCTCCCGCGGCATCCACCGCATCCACACCGAAAGCCGCGGAAAAGCCAAATGCTGAAACGCTGGCTAAGCTCGCCGCCCAGAGTCAGGGAAAAGCGCTGACCCTGCTGGATGCCTCTGAAGTTCAGCTCGACGGTGCCGCCACGCTGGTGCTGACATTCTCGGTTCCGCTGAATCCCGATCAGGATTTCGCGAAAACCGTGCATGTCGCGGACAAAAAAAGCGGCAAAGTTGACGGGGCGTGGGAACTTGCGCCTAACCTGAAAGAGCTTCGCCTGCGCCATCTGGAGCCCAACCGCAACCTGGTCGTCACCGTTGAACGGGGCCTGCAGGCGCTGAACAAGGCGACGTTCGGCATTGATTATGAGAAAGCCCTGACCACCCGGGACGTTGAACCCACCGTTGGTTTTGCCAGCCGCGGCTCGCTGCTGCCGGGTAAGGTGGTGGAAGGGTTGCCGGTAATGGCGCTCAACGTCAACAATGTTGACGTCAACTTCTACCGCGTGAAGCCGGAATCGCTGGCTTCCCTTGTCAGCCAGTGGGAGTACCGTAACTCGCTGACCAACTGGGAATCCGACAACCTGCTGAAGATGGCGGAGCTGGTTTACACCGGTCGATTCGATCTTAATCCGGCGCGCAACACGCGCGAAAAATTACTGTTGCCCCTGAAGGATATTAAACCGCTCCAGCAATCTGGCGTTTATATCGCGGTCATGAACCAGGCCGGGCACTACAACTACAGCAACGCCGCGACGCTCTTTACCTTAAGCGATATTGGCCTGTCCGCTCACCGTTATCATAATCGCCTGGACATCTTCACCCAGAGTCTGGAGAACGGTGCGGCGCAGTCCGGCGTCACCGTCACCCTGTTGAACGATAAAGGGCAGACGCTTGCCGAAGCGAAAAGCGACGGCGATGGCCACGCAAAGCTTGAGACCGACAAAGAGGCCGCGCTGATCCTGGCCAGTAAAGACGGCCAGACCACGCTGCTTGACCTCAAGCTGCCGGCTCTTGATCTGGCGGAGTTTGATATCGCAGGGAGTCCGGGCTACAGCAAGCAGTTCTTTATGTTTGGCCCACGCGATCTCTACCGCCCGGGCGAAACGGTGATCCTCAACGGCCTGCTGCGCGACAGTGACGGTAAGCCACTTCCCGATCAGCCCGTGAAGCTTGACGTGCTGCGTCCGGATGGACAGGTCGCGCGTACGATCGTCGTCAAGCCGGAGAACGGACTCTATCGCTTCAACTATCCACTGGACAGCGGGGCGCAGACCGGCATGTGGCATATCCGCGCCAACACGGGCGATAACCTGCAGCGTCTGTGGGACTTCCACGTTGAAGACTTCATGCCAGAGCGTATGGCGCTCAACCTGAGCGGACAAAAAACGCCGGTTTCACCACAGGATAACGTGGACTTTAACGTGGTCGGCTATTACCTGTATGGCGCTCCGGCCAACGGTAACTCTCTGCAGGGCCAGCTCTTCCTGCGTCCGCTGCGTGACGCGGTGGCCGCGCTGCCGGGCTTCCAGTTTGGTGATATCGCTGAAGAGAACCTGAGCCGCAGCCTGGATGAAGTGCAGCTTACGCTGGACGAGCAGGGACGTGGGCAGGTTTCTACCGAAAGCCAGTGGAAAGAGGTGCACTCTCCGCTGCAGCTGATCCTGCAGGCCAGCCTGCTGGAGTCGGGCGGTCGTCCGGTGACGCGTCGTGCTGAGCAGGCTATCTGGCCCGCAGCGGAATTGCCGGGTATTCGCCCTCAGTTCGCCAGTAAAGCCGTTTACGACTACCGCACCGATACGACCGTCAACCAGCCGATTGTTGATGAGAACGGCAACGCCAGCTTCGACATCGTGTATGCCGATGCCAGCGGCGCGAAAAAGGCCGTTTCCGGGTTACAGGTTCGTCTGATTCGCGAGCGTCGGGACTACTTCTGGAACTGGTCTGAGAGCGAAGGCTGGCAGTCTCAGTTCGATCAGAAAGACCTGGTCGAAGGCGAGCAGGAGCTGACACTTAAGGCCGATGAAACGGGTAAAGTCACCTTCCCGGTGGAGTGGGGCTCTTATCGTCTGGAGGTGAAAGCGCCTGATGAGATGGTCAGCAGCGTGCGCTTCTGGGCGGGGTACAGCTGGCAGGATAACAGCGACGGCACCGGCGCTGCACGCCCTGACCGTGTGACCTTGAAACTGGATAAGCCAGCCTATCAGCCAGGCGACACCATCAACCTGCACATTGCCGCGCCAGCCGCAGGCAAGGGCTATGCGATGATCGAGTCCAGCGAAGGGCCGCTGTGGTGGAAAGAGATCGACGTACCGGCAAACGGACTGGATCTCGCTATCCCGGTCGACAAGGCCTGGAAGCGTCACGACCTCTACCTGAGTACGCTGGTGGTACGTCCCGGAGATAAATCCAAATCCGCCACGCCGAAACGCGCGGTCGGCCTGCTGCATCTGCCGATGGGTGACGAAAATCGCCGCCTGAATATTGCGCTCAATAACCCGCAGAAAATGCGTCCAAACCAGACGCTCTCGGTGAAGGTGAAAGCCAGCGTGAAAGAGGGGGCCGTGCCGCAGAAGGTGAACGTCCTGGTATCGGCGGTGGACAGCGGCGTGCTGAATATTACCGATTACGTCACGCCGGATCCGTGGCAGGCTTTCTTTGGTCAGAAGCGTTACGGCGCGGATATCTACGATATATACGGCCAGGTCATTGAAGGGCAGGGCCGTCTGGCCGCGCTGCGCTTTGGTGGCGATGGGGATGAACTGAAGCGCGGCGGCAAACCGCCGGTGAACCACGTCACCATCATTGCCCAGCAGGCACAGCCGGTTACGCTGGATGCCAACGGGGAAGGCACAATTACATTGCCAGTTGGAGACTTCAACGGTGAGCTGCGTCTGATGGCGCAGGCCTGGACGGAAGAGGATTTCGGCAGCAGCGAAAGCAAGATTATCGTGGCCGCGCCGGTCATTACCGAGCTGAATACCCCGCGCTTCCTGGCAAGCGGAGATACCTCGCGGCTGACGCTGGATATCACTAACCTGACCGACCAGCCGCAAACGCTGAATATCGCCCTGAACGCGACAGGCAAACTGGCGCTGGAAGGCTCGCAGCCTCAGCCGGTTCAGCTGCCACCGGGGGCGCGCAGCACGCTGTTTATTCCGGTACGCGCGCTGGACGGTTATGGTGACGGTGAAGTGACCGCGCAGGTGACCGGCCTGCAGCTTCCGGGCGAGACCTTCGCCCCGCAGCAGAAGAGCTGGAAAATCGGCGTGCGTCCGGCGTTCCCGGCGCAGACGGTCAATACCGGTGCCATGCTGAACCCTGGCGAATCCTGGACTGCACCGGCGCAGCACAGCAACGGTTTCTCTCCTGCCACCCTGCAGGGGCAACTGCTGCTGAGCGGCAAACCACCGCTCAACCTGGCGCGCTATATTCGCGAACTGCAGGCCTATCCGTATGGCTGTCTGGAGCAGACCACCAGCGGTCTGTTCCCGTCGCTCTACACCAACGCGGCGCAGCTTACGGCGCTTGGCATCAAAGGTGATACGGACGATAAACGCCGTGCCGCCATTGATATCGGTATTTCCCGTCTGCTGCAGATGCAGCGTGAAGACGGCGGGTTCGCGCTGTGGGATAAAAACGGTCCGGAAGAGTACTGGCTGACGGCCTACGTGACCGACTTCCTGGTCCGTGCGGGCGAGCAGGGCTACAGCGTGCCTGCCGATGCGGTGAATAATGCCAATAGCCGGTTGCTGCGCTACCTGCAGGACCCGGGCATGATGTCTATTCGCTACAGCGACGATACGCAGGCCAGCAAGTTCGCCGTGCAGGCCTATGCCGCGCTGGTGCTGGCACGTCAGCAAAAAGCGCCGCTGGGCGCGCTGCGTGAAATCTGGGATCGTCACGCTCAGGCGGCGTCCGGCCTGCCGCTGATGCAGCTGGGCATGGCGCTCAAGCTGATGGGCGATGCCCCGCGCAGCCAGCAGGCGCTGGATCTGGCGCTCAAAACGCCGCGCAACGACAGCAAAACCTGGATGGCCGATTACGGCAGCCAGCTTCGCGATAACGCGCTGATGCTCTCTCTTCTGGAGGAGTACAAGCTGCTGCCGGATGCGCAAAATACGCTGCTGAATGCCCTGTCTGAGCAGGCCTTCAGCCAGCGCTGGTTGTCCACTCAGGAGAGCAATGCACTGTTCCTGGCCGGTCGTTCGCTGCAAACCTTGTCGGGTGCGTGGCAGGCGAAAACCTCCCTGTCAGATTCCGCATCAGGTGGCGATAAAGCGCAGGTACAAAACGTGAGCGGCGACCAGCTTGGCGCGCTGCAGGTGACCAATACCGGCACTTCACCGCTGTGGGTACGCCTTGATAGCACCGGTTATCCTGACTATGCTCCTCAGCCGAGCTCGAACGTGCTGCAGGTTGAACGCCATATTCTGGCTACGGACGGCAGCACGAAATCGCTCTCTTCGCTGAAGAGCGGCGAGCTGGTGCTGGTATGGCTGGAAGTCAAAGCCAGCCAGAACGTCCCGGACGCGCTGGTGGTTGATCTCCTCCCTGCGGGTCTGGAGCTGGAAAACCAGAATCTGGCAAGCAGCAGCGCCAGCCTGCAGGACAGCGGTAGCGAAGTGCAGAACCTGCTCAGCCAAATGCAGCAGGCGGACATTCAGCATATGGAATTCCGCGACGACCGCTTTGTGGCGGCCGTGCCGGTAAATGAAGGTCAGCCGGTTACGCTGGTTTATCTGGCGCGCGCCGTGACGCCGGGAACCTACCAGGTGCCGGTTCCGATGGTCGAGTCTATGTATGTGCCGCAGTGGCGGGCAACGGGTGCGGCCAGTGGCCCGCTGATTGTTGTTCCGTAATATGCGAATGGCACGTTTGACACGCTCCCGCTGGCTGTGGCTGGCGGGAGCGCTTCTCGTTTTATGGGGGCTGATTGTCGCCGCCGACCGCCTGTGGCCGTTGCCGCTGAAAGAGGTTAACCCTGCCCGGGTGGTGGTGGATGAGAAGGGCACGCCGCTCTGGCGTTTTGCCGATAGCGACGGGATCTGGCGCTATCCGGTTACGATCGAAGAGGTCTCTCCCCGTTATCTTGAGGCGCTGATCCAGTACGAAGATCGCTGGTTCTGGGATCATCCCGGCGTAAACCCGCTTTCTGTCCTGCGTGCCGCCTGGCAGGATCTCAGTTCCGGGAAAGTCATCTCTGGCGGAAGCACGCTCACCATGCAGGTCGCGCGACTGCTGGACCCGCATCCGCGCACCTTTGGCGGTAAAATTCGCCAGCTCTGGCGTGCCATGCAGCTGGAGTGGCATCTTTCCAAACGCGAAATCCTCACGCTCTATCTCAATCGCGCCCCATTTGGCGGTACGCTGCAGGGCGTGGGTGCGGCAAGCTGGACGTATCTCGGCAAGCCGCCGTCGCAGCTCAGCTATTCCGACGCGGCGCTGCTGGCGGTGCTGCCGCAGGCACCGAGTCGTTTACGCCCGGATCGCTGGCCTGAACGGGCCGAAGCGGCGCGCAATAAAGTGCTCGACCGCATGGCGACGCAGGGCGTCTGGTCCGCAAAGCAGGTCAAAGAGTCCCGTGAAGAATCAGTATGGCTGGCGCCCCGGCAGATGCCGCAGCTGGCGCCGCTCTTTGCACGCATGATGCTCGGCAAAAGTCGCGACACGAAAATTGTCACCACGCTGGATGCCGGACTGCAGCGGCAGCTGGAAGAGCTGGCGATGAACTGGAAATCCCGCCTGCCGGCACGCAGCTCGCTGGCGATGATCGTGGTCGATCATACCGATATGAAAGTGCGCGGCTGGGTGGGATCGGTGGATATCAACGATGACACGCGTTTTAGCCATGTGGATATGGTCAATGCGATCCGATCGCCGGGATCGGTGTTAAAACCTTTTATCTACGGCATGGCGCTGGATGATGGCCTGATCCATCCCGCCTCGCTGCTTCAGGACGTTCCCAGAAAAACCGGTGACTATCGGCCCGGGAATTTTGACAGCGGGTTTCATGGACCGGTCAGCATGAGTGAAGCGCTGGTACGCTCCCTCAACCTGCCTGCCGTTCAGGTGCTGGAAGCCTACGGACCAAAACGATTTGCCGGGATGCTGAGCAACGCAGGCTTGCCGCTGATCCTGCCTGCGGGGGCGCAGCCGAATCTGTCTCTGATCCTCGGCGGGGCAGGCGCGCGGCTGGCAGATATCGCCGCTGCCTACAGTGCTTTTGCCCGACACGGTAAGGCGGGTAGGCTGCGCCTGCAGCCAGGCGATCCGCTAACTGAACGTCCGCTGTTATCACCGGGCGCGGCGTGGATTATTCGCCGTATTCTGGCCAATGAAGCGCAGCCGCTGCCGGATAATGCGCTACCCCAGGTTGCGCCGCTGGCGTGGAAAACCGGTACCAGTTACGGCTACCGTGATGCCTGGGCCATCGGTCTGAATGCCCGTTATGTGATAGGCATCTGGACCGGACGACCGGACGGCACGCCCGTGGCGGGACAGTTCGGGTTTGCCAGCGCGGTTCCGCTATTAAACCAGGTCAATAACCTGCTTCAGTCGCGCTCAACGGTAGACGAAGCCCGTCTGCCGCGCGATCCGCGTCCGGCAAGCGTCGGACGGGGCGTGATCTGCTGGCCGGGCGGCCAGTCGCTACCGGAAGGCAGCGAAAACTGTCGACGTCGCCTGTCGACCTGGCTGCTGGAAGGGAGTGAACCGCCCACGCTGCTCCTGCCCGAACAGGAGGGCATACGCGGGATCCGTTTCCCGGTCTGGCTGGATAAAACCGGCAAACGCGTGGCCGCAGATTGCCCGGATGCTACTGAAAAAGTCCTGGATGTCTGGCCGCTGCCGCTGGAGCCGTGGCTGCCTGCAACCGAGCGTCGTGCGGTACGGATTCCGCCTTCATCAAGAATCTGTCCTCCGCTGTCGCAGGACGCACCTGCACCACTCATTCTGACCGGCGTGCGTGAAGGGGCCGTTATTAAACGTCTCCCGGGTGAATCCCGCGTTTCGCTGCCGCTTCAGGCGACCGGCAATAGCGGTGAGCGCTGGTGGTTTTTGAACGGTGAACCGCTGAATGTGAAAGGAAGCGTTTACACATTACAGCTTGATAAGTCGGGCGATTATCAGTTACTCGTTATGGATGAGACCGGGCAGGTCGCGACGGTGAATTTTACGCTTCAGTGACCTGAAAACAGCTTTCTGATGTGAGCTGTTGCTAAAACTCGTCTTATTTTAAAAAAATGTTACCTGAATCCATAGGCAATGGCGCCATTGCTCATTATAATCCGCGCCACACCATACTCAGGTATGCAAAACAACAGAACATTGACAGAGGTTATCATGGCTATTGAACGTACTTTTTCCATCATCAAACCAAACGCGGTGGCAAAAAACGTTATTGGCAGCATCTTCGCTCGCTTTGAATCTGCAGGGTTCAAAATTGTTGGCACCAAAATGCTGCACCTGACCGTTGAGCAGGCGCGCGGCTTCTACGCTGAGCACGAAGGTCGCCCATTCTTTGACGGCCTGGTTGAGTTCATGACCTCCGGTCCAATCGTGGTATCCGTACTGGAAGGCGAAAACGCCGTACAGCGTCACCGCGATCTGCTGGGTGCAACCAACCCGGACAACGCGCTGGCAGGAACTCTGCGCGCTGACTACGCTGACAGCTTCACCGAGAACGGCACCCACGGTTCTGACTCTGTTGAATCTGCTGCACGCGAAATCGCTTTCTTCTTCGCAGAAGGCGAAGTGTGTCCACGTACCCGTTAATTTAACGGTTTCGTTTACACATTATTTTCGTAAATGCCGCGTCCAGACGTGGCATCCCTGCGCCAGACTTTGTACAATGCAACGCCCCGGACGAGCAGACCGCTTTCCGGGGCGTTTCTATTCAACCCTCCATGGGCCATAACGTGTAACAACGAGGCCGGTAAATATTATGTCTGAATTAGTGAATACCTCCGAAGTCGCCATTCCTGCGGTTCCCAATAAAAATGGAAAAATCAACCTGCTGGATCTGAACCGTCAGCAGATGCGCGAGTTCTTTAAAGAGATGGGCGAAAAGCCGTTTCGTGCCGATCAGGTCATGAAGTGGATGTACCATTACTGCAGCGACAATTTTGATGACATGACTGACATCAACAAGGTCCTGCGCAATAAGCTCAAAGAAGTGGCTGAAATCCGTGCACCGGAAGTGGTGGAAGAGCAGCGCTCCGCGGATGGCACCATCAAATGGGCGATTGCGGTCGGCGATCAGCGTGTTGAAACCGTCTACATCCCGGAAGAAGACCGCGCGACGCTGTGCGTCTCCTCCCAGGTTGGCTGTGCGCTGGAGTGCAAATTCTGCTCAACCGCGCAGCAAGGTTTTAACCGTAACCTGCGTGTTTCAGAAATTATCGGCCAGGTCTGGCGTGCCGCGAAAATCGTGGGCGCGGCAAAAGTCACCGGTACGCGCCCTATCACCAACGTGGTGATGATGGGGATGGGTGAACCGCTGCTGAACCTGACCAACGTCGTTCCGGCGATGGAAATCATGCTGGATGACTTTGGCTTTGGCCTGTCCAAGCGTCGCGTCACGCTGTCGACCTCAGGCGTTGTGCCTGCGCTGGACAAGCTCGGCGACATGATTGACGTCGCGCTGGCGATCTCCCTGCACGCACCAAACGATGAAATTCGTGACGAAATTGTGCCGATCAACAAAAAGTACAATATCGAAACCTTCCTCGCCGCCGTACGTCGCTACCTGGAGAAATCCAACGCCAACCAGGGCCGCGTGACCATCGAGTACGTGATGCTGGACCACGTCAACGACGGCACCGAACATGCGCATCAGCTGGCTGAACTGCTGAAAGATACGCCATGTAAAATCAACCTGATCCCATGGAACCCGTTCCCGGGCGCGCCGTATGGCCGTAGCTCGAACAGCCGTATCGACCGTTTCTCCAAGGTACTGATGGAGTATGGTTTCACCACCATCGTGCGTAAAACGCGTGGTGATGATATTGATGCCGCATGTGGACAGCTGGCTGGTGATGTTATTGACCGCACTAAGCGTACCCTGCGTAAACGCATGCAGGGCGAGACGATCGCGGTTAAAGCTGTTTGATTATTATGCACTCGCGGCGCATTATCTGCGCCGTGAGACATAACCTTACTGAATAATCAGTCAGATTCGTGAAGACTGATCAATAATTACGGTGCGTTTCATCCGACTTTCGGGCAGTATGTAACGACGTAACAACAGTTTAGCCGTACGGGCAGGGCTGTACTGTCATCTCCGGGCTGACAGTCTTATACTCTCTGTTCAAGGTTAACTGACCAGAAGTTTCGCGGTGCGGGTGGCATTGTGACTCACCGGCGCCTGAACCCTTATTTTTCACGTACCAGTAGTTGTAGCGAATGAATACTGAAGCCACTCACGACCAACATGAAGCACTCTCCACTGGCGTTCGTCTTCGCAACGCCCGTGAACAACTCGGACTCAGCCAGCAAGCCGTTGCGGAACGCTTGTGCCTGAAGGTTTCCACGGTTCGCGATATTGAAGAAGATAAGGCGCCTGCCGATCTGGCTTCAACGTTCTTGCGCGGTTATATCCGCTCTTACGCAAAACTGGTGCACATCCCCGAAAACGAATTACTGCCAATGATGGAGAAGCAGGCGCCGGTCCGTGCAGCAAAAGTTGCGCCGATGCAGACCTTCTCCCTGGGGAAACGTCGTAAAAAACGTGATGGCTGGCTGATGAGCTTTACGTGGCTGGTGCTGTTTGTGGTGGTCGGTCTGACCGGTGCATGGTGGTGGCAAAACCACAAGGCGCAGCAGGAAGAGATCACCACCATGGCCGATCAATCCTCCGCCGAACTCAACCAGGCCGGAAATGATAACGCCCAGAGCGTGCCGCTGAATACCGACGGTGCGGCGTCCTCCAGCGAGCCACAGACCGCAGCGCCAGACGCATCGGCGACTGGTGCAGCACAGGCCCCGGCAGCAACGGCTAACACCGCTGCGCCGCAGGCTCAGGATCAAAACGCGGTGGTTGCCCCTTCTCAGGCAAATGTTGATACGGCGGCGAACGCGCCTGCAGCTACTCAGCCTGCAGACAATACCGCAGCGTCTCTGCCAACCAGCCCGGCGGGTACGGCGACACCCGCAGCCGATCCTAACGCGCTGGTCATGAACTTCAGCGCCGACTGCTGGCTGGAAGTGACTGACGCGACAGGTAAAAAACTGTTCAGCGGCCTGCAGCGCAAAGATGGCACGTTAAACCTAACAGGCCAGGCTCCTTATAAACTTAAAATCGGCGCTCCGGCAGCGGTACAGATCCAGTATCAAGGAAAACCTGTCGACCTGAGCCGCTTTATCAGAACTAACCAGGTTGCACGTCTTACCGTTAATGCCGAACAATCAGCAGCACAGTAACAGACGGGCAACGCGGGAGATTTTTCATGCATAACCAGGCTCCGATTCAACGTAGAAAATCGAAACGGATTTACGTTGGGAATGTGCCAATCGGCGATGGGGCACCTATCGCCGTTCAGTCGATGACCAATACGCGCACCACCGATGTGGAAGCGACGGTCAATCAAATCAAAGCATTAGAACGTGTAGGCGCGGACATTGTTCGCGTCTCCGTCCCGACCATGGATGCCGCTGAGGCGTTCAAACTGATCAAACAGCAGGTCAGCGTTCCGCTGGTGGCGGATATTCACTTCGACTACCGCATCGCACTGAAAGTGGCCGAATACGGCGTCGATTGCCTGCGTATTAACCCGGGCAACATCGGTAACGAAGAGCGTATCCGCATGGTCGTGGACTGCGCCCGCGATAAAAATATTCCTATCCGTATCGGCGTTAACGCCGGTTCGCTGGAAAAAGATCTGCAGGAAAAATACGGTGAGCCTACCCCACAGGCGCTGCTCGAATCCGCGATGCGTCACGTCGATCATCTCGATCGTCTCAACTTCGATCAGTTCAAAGTCAGCGTAAAAGCCTCCGACGTGTTCCTTGCCGTAGAATCTTACCGCCTGCTGGCAAAGCAGATCGACCAGCCTCTGCACCTCGGGATCACCGAAGCGGGCGGCCTGCGCAGCGGCTCGGTAAAATCCGCGATCGGTCTGGGGCTGCTGCTCTCTGAAGGGATCGGTGACACCCTGCGCGTCTCGCTGGCGGCCGATCCGGTCGAAGAGATCAAGGTCGGTTTCGATATCCTGAAGTCGCTGCGTATTCGCGCGCGTGGGATCAACTTCATTGCCTGCCCAACCTGTTCGCGTCAGGAGTTTGATGTGATCGGGACGGTGAATGCCCTGGAGCAACGTCTGGAAGACATTATCACCCCGATGGACGTCTCCATCATCGGCTGCGTGGTGAACGGTCCGGGTGAAGCACTGGTGTCAACCCTGGGCGTGACCGGCGGTAACAAGAAAAGTGGTCTCTATGAAGATGGCGTTCGTAAAGATCGTCTGGATAATAGCGACATGATCGACCAGCTTGAAGCCCGCATCCGTGCGAAAGCCGCCATGATGGACGAGACACAGCGTATTAACGTTCAGCAGGTTGAAAAATAACGTGATGGGAAGCCGCGAGCTTCCCATGTATGATTGAACCCATTCTTTGGGTTTTTTTTGTATATAGAAAGAGAATAAACGTGGCAAAAAACATTCAAGCCATCCGCGGCATGAACGATTATCTGCCTGGCGAAACCGCCATCTGGCAGCGCATTGAAGGCACGCTGAAGCAGGTGCTCGGCAGCTACGGTTACAGCGAAATCCGTTTGCCGATTGTAGAGCAGACCCCGTTATTCAAACGCGCGATTGGTGAAGTTACCGACGTGGTTGAAAAAGAGATGTACACCTTTGAGGACCGCAACGGCGACAGCCTGACCCTGCGTCCGGAAGGGACGGCGGGCTGCGTACGCGCCGGCATCGAACATGGTCTTCTGTACAATCAGGAGCAGCGCCTGTGGTATATCGGCCCGATGTTCC
The DNA here is from genome assembly GCF_019968825.1 of Enterobacter sp. JBIWA003. NCBI lineage: Bacteria > Pseudomonadati > Pseudomonadota > Gammaproteobacteria > Enterobacterales > Enterobacteriaceae > Enterobacter > Enterobacter sp. JBIWA003. The sequence continues at coordinate 3,684,647 of NZ_CP074170.1, read as the reverse complement.
GCCACGAACGTCCTCAGAAAGGGCGTTATCGCCAGTTCAATCAGCTGGGTGTGGAAGTCTTCGGCCTGCAGGGCCCGGACATCGACGCTGAACTGATTATGCTGACCGCCCGCTGGTGGCGTGCGCTCGGTATTGCCGATCACGTTTCCCTCGAGCTGAACTCTATCGGTTCTCTGGAAGCGCGCGCTAACTACCGCGATGCGCTGGTGGCGTTCCTGGAACAGCATAAAGAGAAGCTGGACGAAGACTGCAAACGTCGCATGTACAGCAACCCGCTGCGCGTTCTGGATTCCAAAAACGCAGATGTTCAGGCACTGCTGAACGATGCGCCTGCGCTGGGTGATTATCTGGATGAAGAATCTCGCGAACACTTCGCGGGCCTGTGTAAGCTGCTTGAAGCGGCTGGCATCGCCTACACCGTAAACCAGCGCCTGGTACGCGGTCTGGACTACTACAACCGTACCGTGTTTGAGTGGGTGACCACGAGCCTCGGCTCTCAGGGCACCGTGTGCGCGGGCGGTCGTTATGACGGTCTGGTTGAGCAACTTGGCGGTCGCGCAGCACCTGCTGTAGGCTTCGCGATGGGTCTTGAGCGACTTGTTTTGCTGGTTCAGGCAGTTAATCCGGAATTTAAAGCAGATTCCGTTGTCGATATATACCTGGTGGCCTCAGGCGCGGAAACGCAGTCTGCGGCAATGCAGCTTGCCGAACGCGTGCGCGATGCGCTGCCGGGCGTTAAGCTGATGACCAACCATGGCGGCGGCAACTTCAAAAAACAGTTTGCTCGTGCCGATAAGTGGGGCGCAAGTATCGCACTGGTGCTGGGTGAGTCCGAAGTGGCCAACGGCGAAGTGGTGGTGAAAGACCTGCGCTCTGGTGAGCAGACAACGGTAACGCAGGACGGCGTTGCGGCGCACTTGCGCACTCTATTGGGCTAAGGAGAAGGACTGCGTGGAAATTTACGAGAACGAACACGATCAGGTCGACGCGATTAAACGCTTCTTTGCTGAAAACGGCAAAGCGCTGGTTGTTGGGGTTATTTTAGGTGTCGGTGCGCTGGTAGGCTGGCGTTACTGGAACAATCATCAGGCGGATTCCGCGCGCGGCGCGTCCCTGTCCTATGAAAATACCGTGAGCGCAATTCGTGCCGATCAGCCGCAAACGCTGACGGCGGCAGAAAAATTTGCGGCTGACAACAAAAACACCTACGGTGCACTGGCTGCGCTGGAAGTGGCTCAGCAGTACGTTGATAAGAACGAACTGGATAAAGCCGTAGCACAGCTGTCTCAGGGCCTTGCTGCCGCCAGTGATGAAAACCTGAAAGCGGTGATCAATCTGCGCCTGGCACGTATTCAGGTTCAGCAGAAGAAAGCTGACGATGCGCTGAAAACGCTCGATACCATCAAAGGCGAAGGCTTTGCTGCCATCGTTGCCGATCTGCGCGGTGAAGCACTGCTGAGCAAAGGTGACAAAGCGGGCGCGCGTAAAGCGTGGCAAGCTGGCGTAGAGAGCAATGCTTCACCTGCGCTGAGCGAAATGATGCAGATGAAAATAAATAATTTGTCCGTCTGAGAGGGACCCGATGCAATTGCGTAAATTACTTCTGCCAGGACTGCTTTCTGTTACGTTATTGAGTGGTTGTTCACTGTTCAGTGGCGAAGAAGACGTTGTGAAAATGTCCCCACTGCCGACGGTTGAAAACCAGTTTACCCCATCCACCGCGTGGGATGTCTCCGTGGGCAATGGGATTGGTGATTTCTATTCCAACCTTCATCCAGCGTATGCAGACAGCGTTGTCTATGCGGCTGACCGCAAAGGTACCGTGAAAGCGGTGAACGCGGATGACGGAAAAGAAGTGTGGTCCGTTAACCTGGCGGAAAAAGACGGCTGGTTCTCCCGTAAGCCGGCACTGCTGTCTGGCGGCCTGACCGTTGCCGGTGGCCACGTCTACGTGGGCAGCGAAAAAGCGCAGGTTTATGCCCTGAACAGCAGCGACGGCTCCATTGCCTGGCAAACAACCGTGGCGGGTGAATCCCTGTCGCGTCCGGTAGTGAGCGACGGCCTGGTGCTGATTCATACCAGCAACGGCCAGCTGCAGGCGCTGAACGAAGCGGACGGTCTGGTGAAATGGACCGTTAACCTGGATATGCCTGCGCTCTCTCTGCGCGGCGAATCTGCCCCGGCTACCGCATTTGGTGCTGCCATTGTCGGCGGTGACAACGGTCGCGTGAGCGCCGTGCTGATGCAGCAGGGCCAGATGATCTGGCAGCAGCGTATCTCTCAGGCCACAGGCTCAACGGAAATTGACCGTCTGAGCGACGTGGACACAACGCCGGTCATCGTTAACGGTGTGGTTTACGCGCTGGCCTACAACGGCAACCTGACCGCGCTGGATCTGCGCAGCGGCCAGATCATGTGGAAACGTGAGCTGGGCTCGGTAAATGATTTCATCGTTGAGGGTAACCGCATCTATATGGTTGACCAGAACGACCGTCTGCTGGCCCTGAGTACCGAAGGCGGCGTGACGCTGTGGACGCAAAGCGACCTGCTGCACCGTCTGCTGACTGCGCCAGCGCTGTACAACGGTAGCCTGGTTGTGGGCGACAGCGAAGGGTATATGCACTGGATCGATCCGGATAACGGCCGCTTTGTTGCGCAGCAAAAAGTCGACAGCTCCGGTTTCCTGACCGACCCGGTTGTGGCCGACGGCAAACTGCTGATTCAGGCAAAAGACGGCACGCTGTACGCGATCACGCGTTAATTACCCGGCGGTTGTAGTATACTAAACGGCTCCTGTTCACTCAGGAGCCGTTTTGACATTTTTAAAAACGCCGCGAAAGCGACGTTATTTTGAATTTTATGAGGCTTCAAACATGGTACCTGTGGTCGCGCTTGTCGGGCGCCCTAACGTTGGAAAATCCACTCTTTTTAACCGTTTAACACGCACCCGTGATGCGCTGGTTGCGGATTTCCCGGGGCTGACGCGTGACCGTAAGTACGGTCGTGCAGAGGTGGAAGGACGCGAGTTCATCTGTATTGATACCGGTGGTATTGACGGCACAGAAGACGGCGTGGAAACCCGCATGGCGGAACAGTCGCTGCTGGCGATTGAAGAAGCGGACGTGGTGCTGTTTATGGTGGATGCACGCGCTGGCCTGATGCCGGCGGACTCCGCTATCGCTAAACACCTGCGTTCACGCGAAAAACCAACCTTCCTGGTGGCGAACAAAACCGACGGCATCGATGCCGATCAGGCCATCGCGGATTTCTGGTCTCTGGGCCTGGGTGAAATCTACCCTATCGCGGCATCGCATGGCCGTGGCGTTACCAGCCTGCTGGAAACCGTTCTGCTGCCGTGGGTTGACGAAGTGAACCCGCCGGAAGAGGTGGACGAAGACGCTGAATACTGGGCGCAGTTTGAAGACGGAGAAGAGGGCGAAGAAGAAGAGCCTGAGGACGACTTCAACCCGCAGGATCTGCCGATCAAGCTGGCTATCGTGGGCCGTCCAAACGTAGGTAAGTCTACACTTACTAACCGTATTCTGGGTGAAGAGCGCGTGGTCGTTTACGACATGCCAGGCACCACCCGCGACAGTATCTACATCCCGATGCAGCGCGATGAGCGTGAGTATGTCCTCATCGACACTGCCGGGGTGCGTAAGCGCGGGAAAATCACCGATGTGGTGGAAAAATTCTCCGTTATCAAAACCCTGCAGGCGATCGAAGATGCCAACGTCGTGCTGCTCGTCATCGACGCACGCGAAGGGATCTCCGATCAGGACCTCTCTCTGCTCGGCTTTATCCTCAATAGTGGGCGCTCACTGGTTATCGTGGTCAACAAATGGGATGGCCTGAGCAACGAGGTTCGTGAGCAGGTGAAAGAGACCCTCGACTTCCGTCTGGGCTTTATCGACTTTGCTCGCGTACACTTCATCTCTGCGCTACACGGCAGCGGCGTGGGTAACCTGTTCGAATCCGTGCGCGAAGCTTACGACAGCTCCACCCGTCGTCAGAGCACCGCCATGCTGACCCGTATCATGAATATGGCTGCGGAAGACCATCAGCCGCCGCTGGTGCGCGGTCGTCGCGTGAAGCTGAAATACGCCCACGCCGGTGGTTATAACCCGCCAATCGTGGTGATTCACGGCAACCAGGTGAAAGACCTGCCGGATTCCTACAAGCGCTACCTGATGAACTACTTCCGTAAATCGCTGGACGTGATGGGCACGCCTATCCGTATCCAGTTCAAGGAAGGGGAAAACCCGTTTGCCAACAAGCGCAACACCCTGACGCCAAACCAGATGCGTAAGCGTAAGCGCCTGATTAAGCACATTAAGAAAAGCAAGTAAGCTATCAGGGCGATTCACCCACCAGCACGAAATCCATAAAGCCCGCATATGCCGGGCTTTTTTGTTATCAGGGGCTATCATAACGACGCACCAGAGTGCATGATAATGTTGTACACAAGGTTGTACCCTGCATGGGGTATCGCTGTTTTGGGTACGTCTTGGGTAGTTTTTGGGGCAAATTACGTTGTACCCATGACTAAATAAACTGGTTTAACGGGTATTCGCACATGCCAAAACTTACAGATATGCAAATTCGCGCTTGGGTTAAGAGCGGGGAAAGATTCGAGGGACGTGCAGACGGTGACGGGCTGTATCTGAGGTTTCGTAAAGAGGATAAAACCCCTTTTTGGCGCTACCGCTATCAAATGGCTGGTAAGTCCAGAACTATGCTGATTGGCTCTTACTCTGACTTCCCTTTGTCTAAAGCAAGGGAAATAGCAAGGGAGCTTTCCGCACGCGTTGCGCTGGGTTATGACGTGGCAGCAGAGAAGCAGCAGCGAAAAGCCGATGCTATGGCAAAGATCGAGGCTGAGAAGAACGCCATTAACGTTTCGGCGCTTGCCGCTGAGTATTACACCCGCCAGATAGAACCAAATTACAAACACCCTGACCTTTTCCGCAGCAGCCTACAAAAAAACATCGTGGCGCTAATTGGCAAGATGAACGTCGAGGACGTGCGCCCGCGTCATATTGATAGCATTTTGCAGGACGTGCTACAGCGCGGATCTCCCACAGTCGCTAATGATGTATTGAGAATGCTAAAGCGCCTGTTTGATTACGCTGTGGTGCGCGGAATGATTGAGGTGAACCCCGCTATATCCTTTGGCTCGAAGGATGCCGGGGGCAAGGAGCAGGGGCGAAAACGCGCCTTATCACGCGATGAATTAATCCAGTTCTTTAAAGCGTTACGCCGTGGGCGCGGGATAAGCAGGGAAAACGAGCTTACTTTTAAAATCATTCTTGCGCTGGGCGTCAGAAAGATGGAGCTATGCGCCGCAGAATGGGATGAGTTTGATTTGAAAAATGCCGTCTGGCACCTGCCGGGAACCCGTGCAAAGAATGGGGATGATATCGACATTCCCCTACCGCAGCCGGTAATCGAGTGGATCGAAGAAATAAGGCTCTTTGCCGGAGACAGTCGCTGGTTAATTCCGGCCAGGCGAGCCAGAACGACCTCACACGTCAGCCGCGCCACCCTGAATATGGTTATGCCCGCCGTCCTGAAAGAAATGCCGGACGTTGAGCCATTCAGTATTCACGATCTGCGCCGCACGATGCGCACTCAAATGGCAGCGTTGGGGATTGACCCTGTGATAGCTGAGCGATGCCTGAACCACAAAATACCGGGCGTTGAGGGTATCTATAACCGTCATGAATATTTCGACGAACGCAAAGCAGCGCTGGCGCAGTGGGCGGATTTGCTGGTGGCTCTGGAACGCGGCGAAGAATACAACGTAACGCCATTGAGAAAGGCGAAGTAACCACGACCAGTAACCACGATTAGTAACCAGAATTAACAGACAGATTGAGCCTAGCCCGACGGGGCGAAAAGCGGGAAGCCTTACCGCCTGACTCAATCGCTCATTAAGGCGTAGCGTGAAAGGTGACGCAGTGAAAAAGCTTTTTAAACTAAAAGAGTGGTTAACATTAAATGAGGCAGCCAAAAGACTTACTGTTTCTTTTGGAGAGGAAATAAGTGAGGTTGATTGCCTTCAATTGGCTTTAGATGGTCATATAACAATATCTATTCTCTTATCCGACTCTAGGTATGCAGTTAAAGCAAAAATCGTTACAACCTCTAAAAGAGAATTGTTCTCGCGCACCATAACGGAAACGACAAGTGAAGGAGCATTCTCCTCGCTTCTAAATGACGTAAGGTTTTTTACAAATGCAGAGTTGGATTTTGAATATGAAACTATCAAAAGGGAGGGGGCAGTCGTTAGGTTGAGACATGACATTTATGACTTGCCTTGCCCTCTGCTGGGGAGCGAGGAGCTTGATGTCATGCACTTATTCGACATTAAGCAAGGCAGAAATCCGAGGGAGTTTGTGAATACCGAGGGTGCTTTCGTGCTCAGCGGGGGAGAACTCTATAACATTATGGAGAGTTTCAACCCTCTTGAGTTTAAGAGAATGAATGATGATGTGTTGGCTTATTGTGACAGCGTGACAGGTGAAAAGGTTGATTTTGATAATCACCATAGATTCTTTTATCCTGCCGACGGATTGGGAGATGTTGAGTTTATTTTTAGGCGCGAGAATATTGAGAAGTTTGAGCAGCAATCGCTTGGAAGAGACGATGGCGATTTGACCTTAAACGAAAGCTTATTAGTGATAGGTTCAATGCTGAAAGCTTTAAAAAAAGCTGAACCAACCTCTAAAAGGTGGACACAAGAAGCACTCAAAGCGGAAATGCTGGATAGGGGTTCAAAATTAAGCTCCCGCTTACTGGATGAATATTTCTCATCGGCTAACAAATCTTTTAAATCATAAAGTTAATTTCGCAGCGAAAATTCATTTTTCGTTGCGATGACATCGAATCCCCCTGAGCACATGATTACCGTAACTTCAACAGCTATCACAGGAGTTACAGGACATATGACAGCACATCAAGCGGCAATCTCCGCTATTCCAACCACAGGGTACATCCGTCGTTTCCGCCTTCCAGAAATGTTGGGTGTATCCATGCCAACCATTGACCGCTGGGTTAAGAATGGCACGCTGCCGCGCCCGGTAAAACTCACCGATAACGTGACCGCCTTTGACGCGGTAGAGATTAATAACTGGCTGGCTGAGCGCCGGGGAAAGGTGGCGTAATGAAAAAGAAAAACCGCCCATTACAGGCGGCTAATTCAGATATTCGCACGTCTGATGTTACGCCGACCACCAGCACCGTACAACCATTCAAACGCACACCGAAGAAACACCGCGCCCGCGTCTATATGCTGCGCACTGGCGTAGAGGGATGGACAGAGAACGACATTCTTCGTTATTGCCGACTTTCGTCTGGCAGGAACTACGCCAGCGAGTTAGAACGCCAGCTTGATATCCGACTGGAGCGTATCGACGAGAAAAACCCGGACGGCATCGGCGCACACCTGCGCTACCGTTTTGCGTCCCGTGGTGACGTTCTCAAGGTCATTCAGCTTGTGAATCACCTTGCCGTCATTAACGAACATCGCGGGTTATCTCAGCAGGATATTGCCGACATTCTCAACCTCTACCCGGACGCATTCAACGCCGCATAACGGAGTCTGAAATATGAAACTCGAAAAAAGCCGATTCACTTCGGAGGCCGCCCCACAATCTAACGTAGGCCAGGGCGTAATTATCAATAACGACTTTGCCGCCATTGTGCCGGTTAATTCAGGTCTGATTGGCGGGCGTCAAACCAATATTGTGAGCGCCAGAGATCTGCATAAAGCGCTCGGTGTTGGCAAAGATTTCTCAACGTGGATCACCGACCGTATTACTGATTATGGCTTTGCTATTGGCAGTGACTACATCGTTAACAAGGCAATTTCCCCAAAATTGGGGAAAAGCCCTACTGGCGCGGCTTGCAGCCCGGTAACTGTAGGCAGACCGGGTAAGGACTATCTGCTGTCTATCAGTACCGCCAAAGAAATCGCAATGCTCGAGCGCAACGAACAAGGCCGAGCTGTTCGCCGCTACTTCATCCAGTGCGAGGAAGCGCTATCCCGCAGCGTGCCGGAGATTGCCGCGCAGTACCGTCGCCAGCTTAAAGCCCGCATTGGTGCCGCAAACCAGTTTAAGCCGATGTGCGAGGCGCTGGAGGCTTCACGCGCAGAGCAGGGCAAGCAGACGCTGCCACGCCACTACAGCAACGAGAGCAACATGATTAACCGTATCGTGCTGGGTGGGCTGACGGCGAAGCAGTGGGCGCAGGCTAACGGCATCGATGGCGAACCCCGCGACAGCATGAGCGCCGCACAGCTTGAACACCTGACTTATCTGGAAAGCACCAATATCACGCTGATTGAGTTAGGTCAGGACTACCAGCAACGCAAAGATGAGTTAACGCGCCTGTCTCAGCGCTGGCTGGCTAAGCGTCTGGAGGTTCACTAATGGCTCAGACAACCAGCACCCCACGCCCGCAGCAGCGCTACAAGGACTCACACGGCGCTAGCGTGACCGTTGAGCGCGTCGAGCATAACCGCGTGACGTTCTACCGTGACGGATATCAATACCCGTGCATACAGCCGATTGAGCGTTTCATGAAGGAGTTCGCGGAGGTGGAGCAATGATTGCCGTCCAGAGTAAGAGCCTCTCACTGGCTGGCAGCAAAGAGCCTGATGTTAACGGGTTGCCGCTTTCGATGGTTGACCAGTGGCAGGAGTACCAGACTACCCGAACCTTTGCGGTATCCGTGCCCTCCGCGCTACGTCGCCAGTATTACCCTGACGATGCCGCATTCGGTAAGGCGATGCGTGATGCGGGTTATGTGACTATCCGCACTCGCAAGTTAACGGGGAAGCTGGAAAGTTTCTGGCTCTACCGTGTGACGGGCGATGATAAGGGGGTATGCACAGCAGAACCCGCACAGCGCAAGGCTTGTAGCGTAGTTGTCCAGACCATGACAAAGCCGCATCCGTGGTTTAAACGTGTGGCACTCGATGGCAAATGGCAGTACGTCTATGCAGACCACATCCGTTTTCTGACGAAGAAGCGCCACCGCGTTGATGGTGTGCGTGTGCAGGGCTTTACCGCTGGCGGGCTGTCTGTGGAGGTGATTGCATGACGGCGTTTGTGAACTATGAGGGGAAGGGCTTCTCACTGGCTGGCCTGTTAGCGGATATAAGCTGTTATAGTCCTGTTATGGAGAAAAACCACCCTATTTTTGCTGGTGGAGTGGAGTGTTTTACTGTCTTTGTGAGCTATGCCACTGCGACTTTTGTGACCAGTACGCGCGTGAGCGAAGGTGGGTTTTTGGAGTCCATAAAAAAGGGCGAGTATTTGACACCCGCCCTTTGGTTATGCGCCAGAGTGGATCACCCCTCCGGCGTGTCTGCTTTTGGTTTGCGGCGTTTAGTTATCGTGGCTTGTAGCGTTTCGGCTACACGCTCATTCAGCGCGATTTTGCGCCCGCTATACAACGGGTTCCATCGCCCCCATAAGCTACTGGAATTTAAACGCGCTCCTTCCAGCAGGAAGCGAATTGGTTTGTCTGGCGAAGACCCGTCTAACTCGTCGTCCACTGGCTTATCGTCTTCTGGCTCGCTCATGGATCACGCCTCTTGCTCGTCCGATTTTGGCTTACGGCGCTGGCGCTCTCTTAGTTCACGCAGTACCTTCTCAGGTAGAAATCCCGTAGGCTTGTTCTCTGGCGCGACTGGCACTTGTTTTATGTTCATGAATCATCCTTTCGGCTCAATGCCGCGCTTATCTAGCTCACGGCGTAGTAAGCGCTTTATCCAACCTGAGCGGTTATCGTCGCCGTCTTCTTGCATGGCAATAGATAGCCTCTCGTACAATTCTGCATCCAGACGTAATTGTACCGCAAAACGTTCTTTCTTGTTGTCATTGGTTGACATTGTAAACCACCTGAGTGTATCTTTCTTTCAGGTTGATAATGTATACCAGAGTCAACAAAAACAAAACCCCGTAAGTGCGGACACACCTACAGGGCTTCTAACCACCACCGATAACAACACTATCGAGGCAGCTATGGAAAATAGTACCACACACCCGCAAGGGCGGGATTCGCACACCCTGAATAAATTCATCTGGCGTTTTCTGGCGCTGAGTACAGCCAAACCACGCCTGATTACCATTGAGGCCGCAACCGAAGCGGAAGCCCGCCAGCAGTCACCCGATGGCTGCGTGATGGTGTTCTCTGCCCGTTTCAGAGCGGGGGTGAGCCATGCGTAAAAAACCACTGAAAAGTAGCATTGAGTTTGCTCAGAAATCATTAGAGCAAGCCTCTGCCGTGCTGGTTGCCGTCAGCCTTTCCGCTGAAAGGATGGATGCGACTGATATATCCATCGCTATAGACGCGTGTTCGGGGCTGGTCAACGACGCCCTTTCAGAGCTGGCAATCATGGAGGCCGGAGAATGAACCACTTCCACATTACAGGCTACGGCGTTAATAAGCGCGGCCTGACCATTGGCATTAATTACCGGATCGCATCATCCAGCATGAGAGAGGCAAAGGCGCACGCCATGAACAAGGCGCAGCACGAAGGGTTAACCAGTGTCCGCATTACCCGCGTCATTGCCTTTGCCTCGCTAATTACTGCGACTGGTGCCGGGGATATGGAGGTTTCAGCATGAGCAATTGCCAGATTGAGGGAGCAAGGGCGGTCAGTATGCGCATTCGCGCCGCTCTGGGTTGCGATGAAGTACCGAAACCAGACGCAGCGGAGAACGTTTCACGCGCCCGCCTTTTGCGTGCGCACGCAGGACTGACCCATGTACTGACGGAGATTATGCCGGGAATAACAGAGAGCGCGGTACGTGACGAGTTATGCGCGTGGTTGTTTGAGATTCACTCAATTACAGGCGTGGAAGAGTGTCAGGCGAGAGCGGAGGCTGGCAAATGAGCGTAAGTGACGACATGGCTGATGTTTCTGCGCGAGTGGAGCAGGTACAGGCGATTTTATCCCTCTGGCTAGGTAATGCGCGCGGAGATACCACTGAGGGGCGACTGATTGGCTCTGTTTTAACGATTCTCGACGGAATACCGGATTGCGCCCGCCGCGCTGAGGGGGCGCTTATAGCTTATGAGGCGTTTCTAAAGGCGGGCAAATGAAACAGTTCCGAATTTTCGCTACCTGTCTTGATGGCGCGGGAGCGTCGATAGCGGTCACATGGTACGGCGAGGGCAGTACGCCAGATATTGCCGTTCAGCAAATGAGAGACGAAGCACACGGCAACGGCTGGAGCGTGGAAGCTATCGCCGCTGTTCAGCAGCGTGAGAAACAACAGGAGTCAGCAGCATGATTACATTACACCGGGCAGAGGCCACACCGGACGGCGTGAACATCATGACCCGCAACGATGCCGGGATTTATGAACATGTAGCAATTATCACCTATGAGAGCGCTGTAAGCCGTCTGGATGCGGGAGAGTACGACGATAAGCCAGATATCGGCTACGCCATTCATTCTGCCGTTGCTGATGGCGGGGCGTGTGGCTGGTTCGACTTCACTGCGCAGCATAACGTGACTATGTGGCGCTGGCTGGTTGCCGCTGTCTTTATCTCTGACATGAAGCGTGAGAACGGCACAACCTCCGTCACTGAGGCTGACGGCACAACGTCAAAGGTAGCGATTTACTCAAATGGTAAGACGGGGATTGTGGTTTATCCGTTCTCTGAACGTCTGGCGATGGCGAACAACATCGAGGGTGCGATGATTGAGCGCTACGGAATTGAACAGGGTACAGAGCACGCCATTACGTTTTATGCCCGAATGATTGACGCTGATGCCGGGGTTATTTCGGATTTTGGGCGTGAAGTACTGGCGCAGTTACACGATCACTTTATCGCAGACCTTGAACAGAACGGGCTGCCAGAGCAGCCGCTGGCGCACTGAGGGACAGCATGATTACTAAAAATTTCCAGCTTAATTCACTGGCTAACCAGTATGCGGCGGCACTGTATGACCATATCACCGCCACCAGCGGCGGCGCTTATTTCATGGTTGATGTAGGCGGGCAGTCTGTTCGCGTGGACATTATCGGCGGCGTCAAAGGGGTGCGTGACCTTATCGACAGTTACGCACTGGAGGCGCTCAGGGACAACTACCCGCATTGGGAAAGTATCGGGATCGCGCTAATGACAAGATGCGCCGGGCGCGGCGGTATCACTGACACCGGGATAGAGATTTGGCAGAGCATGACTAACGATATGGGCGCAACGGTTTCGGGTAATGGCGGGGGTGTGAATGCGTAATATCGACCTTATCCGCGAAGTGACCAGCGCAGCAGCGAATAACTGGCCTCATGTGCTGGCTGGCCTGAATATTGATGTTCCTGATTCGCCCCACCGACACGCCGGATGCCCCGTGTGTGGCGGTACGGATCGCTTTCGGTTCGACGACAACGGGCGCGGCGCTCACATCTGCAATCAGTGCGGTGCGGGCGACGGCTTAGACCTGATTAAGAAGGTGAACAACTGCGACACCACGGAGGCGGCGAGGCTTGCCGCTGGTGTGCTGGGTATTGATTACCGGACAGCAGAAGCAGACCCGACAGCAGCGAGCCAGAGAAGGGAGCAACTGGAAGCTGACCGCCAGCAGCGAGAGCAGGAGCGCCAGAAACAGGCCGCAGAGAGAGCAAAGCAGCGACAGGCTACCTTTGCCAGTCTGTACGCCGGAATGCGTGACAGCGCCGTACAGCGTGAATCTGAATACCTGATTGCTAAGGGGCTGGACGGGTTCACTTTCCCGCTATTGCCTGATGGTTCAGTCCTGCTTGAGCTGGTGGACGAATCCGGCGCGGTGGCAGCAGCGCAGACCATTACCCCGCAGGGAGAAAAGCGCCTCCTGACGGGTTCGGCAAAGCGCGGGGCATACCATGCCGTAAACGCGCCAGAATCGCCCCATAGCGTTTTAATCGCCGAAGGGCTGGCAACGGCATTATCAGTTCACCTGATGCGCCCTGACGCGCTCACAGTGGCAGCAATTGACGCCGGGAACCTGACTCATGTAGCCGGGGTAATGCGCCGGAAGTACCCGGACGCAGAAATCATCATTGCCGCAGATAACGACCACCACGAAGACGGGCAGCCCAATACAGGCAGAGAGGCCGCAGAGAAAGCCGCCTTGTCCGTGGCGGGCTGGGTATCCGTTCCACCGACAGGCCACAAGGCAGACTGGAATGACTACCACCATGAAAACGGGCTGGAAGCCTCTGTAGTGGCTTTTAACAATTCGATGTACCAGATTAAGGGGGAAGATGTGAACGTCCAACTGAGAGCGATTGAGGGCGGTAAAAAGAGCCGCCGAACAGAAAACGGTGACATTTCCCAGATGGCAGCAAGCCAGAAAGCAAAGTTGCTTGCGGCTCGCTGGGACAGGCTGGCGGTAAATGCTGATAGCGGCGTGGTGTATCACTACGGCTCGGGCGTGTGGGAAAAACTGCCAGACAGTGAGCTTGAACGCGTCATGGTGTCCATTTTTGAGGAGCACGAAGCCCATTACACGGAAAAGGGAATTAAGTCCGTGGTGGCGACGATGAAGCTACAGCTACAGCCCACCGCTGACCAGCGAGCAGATTTAATCGGTTTTAATAATGGCGTGTACGACCTCAACACACGTACATTTTCCGATCACAGCCCGGATAACTGGCTGATGAACCACAACGGGATCGACTACACACCACCAGCTCCGGGAGAAAGCCTTACAGAGCACGCTCCACACTTCACGCGATGGCTGAACCACGCCAGCGATGGCGACCACGGTAAAGGTGAGCGCATCAAAGCGGCCTTGTTTATGGTGCTGGCAAAGCGTCACGACTGGCAGCTATTTATTGAGGTGACGGGGGAAGGTGGCAGCGGTAAGTCCGTATTCAGCAGCATTGCCGCGACGCTTGCCGGGGAGCACAACACAGCCAGCGGTAGCATGAGCACGCTCGACCTTGCACGCGGGCGGGCGCAGTTCGTCGGAAAGAGCCTGATAATTATGCCAGACCAGACGCGCTACGTTGGTGAGGGGGCGGGTATCAAGGCCATTACAGGCGGCGATCCGGTTGAAATCGACGGCAAGTACGAAAAGCAGTTCACAACGGTACTGAATGCGGTTGTGCTGGCGACCAATAACGAACCAATGACATTTACCGAGCGTAACGGGGGCATTGCCCGCCGCCGTGTGATATTCCCGTTCAATAATCCAGTTTCTGAGGCAGATAAAGACCCGGATCTAACCGCTAAAATTCGGCTCGAAGTACCGGTAATCATTCGTCACTTGCTGGGTGCTTTTTCCGACCAGAACAGGGCTAAGTTACTTTTGCTGGAGCAGCGCGATTCACTGGAGGCGCTGGACGTTAAGCGCGGCACAGACCCCGTGATCGACATGTGCGCAGCGCTGTTTTTCATGACCGAGCCTAAAGGGCTGATGATGGGCGGCGGAACATGGGCGGGACAGCCTGAACCGAGAGCGTATCTTTATCACCTGTATTTATCTTTCCTGGAATATCACGGGCTGGGTAAACCTCTCTCTGTGGAGAAGTTTTCTCGGGCGATGAAAAACGCCGCGAAGGAGTACCGGAGTCAGTATCTGACACGGAAAGTTAAGGGGCGCACTCAGACCAACCTGAGCATAACGGAGCTGGCAGAGGAATTTATTCCCCGCGCATACGGGGTTGATGTTCCAGATACCCCCGTGTGAAAACTTTTTAGGGGTGACTTACGTCTACACGTCTACCCTTTTTGCTTTCAGGCCAGTGATGGCAAGGGTTACAGGCAGGTAGATGTATATATATTTACCTCTACCTTACGTCTACATACGTCTACCTATTTTGATGCTGTATAAATAAACAGGGTAGACGTAGGTAGACGTAGGGTAGACGTATGAAAACAAACGTCTACCCCTCTGCAAGCCGCGTAATTACTGGGTTTTTTGATTTTTTTTGCCGCAGGTAGACCGGGTAGACCAACAACACCCCCAAAAAGATTCACAGGGGGGGATGAATCAGAAGGAATGGAAAAAATGAACGAGCACCACAAAAAGCAGATCGAAGTTATCAGGGAAATTGAGGCGCAGGGCTTCAACACGCAGGAGGCGGCGACCTTGTTAGTGGCTGGCGAATTGTCCCGACTGAATGAAATCATGGACTACCTGAAACGCTGGGGATTCTCTCTATGGCGGGATTCCTGAGTGCTGAGCAAGCTAACCCACATCACTAACCAGTAAAATTCAATAACAGGATGCGTAAATAAATACACAATTGGGAATCCCAGACCATTAATATGATTTTGTTGGTTATGATAGTTTATCCCATTGGCATTATTGACTCTTTTGGCTCACTCCGGTGAGCTTTTTTTTGCTTTATCGCTGCTAGAAATAGGTGTTGCGTGGTTAAAGACAGTAAAGCCGAAGAACTTGAGGCAAAAGGATTATATCGCAGGGCAGCGAGGCGATGGCAGGATGTTATGATGACCAGAGCCAGAAGCGACGAACAGGAATGGGTGAGGCGGCGTTGTGATTCGTGTCTGGCGAAACTGAAAAGCCAGGCAGTGAAAGCTGATGATTATGGCGATCTGCATAAAGCCGCTACTGGTACACAACACCACAGGAGATAGCAGCATTGACAGCCGCCAAGCTGGAGCATGAAGGCCACCAGCTTACCCCGGTAGAGGTTCGGGAGATGGAGCGCGTGATTAAGGCCGATATAGTCCGGCGCGACAGGTTCCGCGAAATGATGCGATCACCCGCCTACCAGTGGAAGAAACCAGCGCCACGCAGGTAGGTGAGAACAAGGTTGTGAGCCATCACAGACCATCACTAGGGCGCACTTTACGACGCGCATTAAGTTTGTTTATATGCGACTATTGTTTGTAGTAGACGCCGATAAATTGCAGGAGGCTTTATCATGGCAGCAACAAACCTTAATAGTGTGGCTGATTATCTGCTTTTCTTTGCTCAGGATCACGGGGACGTAATGACCCCCCTGAAGCTGCAAAAGATGGTTTTTTATGCCGACGCTTGGTACATGGCTTTAAATGATGGGGATGAGTTGATATCAGACCAGTTTGAAGCCTGGGTTCATGGTCCGGTAGCGCGTGCTCTGTATGTCAGATTTGCAGAATATAAATGGCGACCGATTACCGAAGATATCGCCTGCCCAGAACTCCCTGAGAAGGTAACTAGCCATCTTGACGAAATTTATCAAGTCTTTGGCGGGTTTACTGCTTATGAGCTCGAGCAAATGACGCACCAGGAAAAGCCATGGCTCCAGGCTCGCAATGGCATTCCATCCGATTCAACATGCCAAAACATTATAGATAAAGGTATTACGGCAGAGTTTTATCGCTCAATGGCTTCATGAAAATGAAAAAGTCTATCAGACCATCAAAAATCACCCCAGTGCAGACACGGATTGTGCCTGGAATGGCTGGCGCTGGGGTGGCAACCATAAACTTTTCTTTTAGCTTTATTGATGCCGCTCATCATAAATTTAATTTCAATGCGCAGAGCGCAGCCTATTTCTGTAAGGTGCTCGACAGACTTAAGGCGCTTTCCACAATGACAGAGCGGGAATTCACTGCGGATCGTGGCGGTTCGCTAAAATCTCACCCCATTGACTGGTGTCAAACCTCAGAGCCAGAGGGCTTCCAGCATCTTAACGAGCAATTCCAGAGCTATAAGCCTTATCAGTTCGCGGTATCACGCAATGAACACGGGCGCGTGCATGGATTTTTCATTGGTAACGTGTTCCACGTTGTATGGCTTGACCCTGACCACCAGCTGTACCCGGGGGGCAATAAAAGTTAATCCAATCGCTCTCATCCCCCATAAATCGCGCTATCAGCGTCGCTAAGTTAGCTACCACGCGCTCGGATCGCCGCCGCCAGCTTGTCGCCATGCCCTCCCTGCCGCTTCCATGCGCTGTAAATGTCTTTATCCCATGCCTTGCCCGCCTTAGTCTGATAACCAGCTTCATTGAGCCGCTCAGCAATCACGCGCCCATTATCGAAGCCCTGACGGATAGTATCGGCGATAATCCGAATCACAGCAGACTCGTTGTACGGCTGGGGCGGAATTCCCTGCTTTCCTCCTGCCAGAGCAGCGGCGGCTGTTTCCATTCGCTCCACCAGCGCCAGCATACGTGACTGAGGGTTACTCTCTGGCTGGTTCAGTTTGCTGCGCAGCGCGTCTAGAAGCCATGCTGTTTTGTCCCCTCCAGATCCCGCCACGGATTGATTAAACGCCTCCAGTAACTCAGCCGGGACACGGAACGCTACAAGACTGGATTTACTCATGATTTGCGACCTTATAAGTGTTTATCTTTGAACAGAATATCACTGTATAACACCGTTATACATCATGAGAAGATGCGAGAAAATCCCGTATGTAGAACAGCCAGCCGCACACGGAAAATGATTACGTCATTCATTTCAAAAATAGCAACAAAGACAATGATTGTTTTAAATAATGCAATTAAAATTACTGTGTAAATATCAGGGGGTACAAATGTCTAAACAAAACGTAAAGCCTGTATTGCTCAGTGAAACGCAGATACAGGCCATTCGAAACATTCAGAAGCAACACCGCGAAATTTCAGGTATCGGGGTTGCTCCATCTATTCACGAGATCGCCCGCGGGCTTATTGATAGTGCTCTGGCGACCCACGCAAAAATGAAGGTAACAGCATGATAGTCACTCAACTGGCCTACGAGGTCACGCTAAAGGCTGACGAGTTTCTCAACGGCAAGAAAAAGGTCAGTCAGGAAGTAACAAATCTCAATCGGGTCATGGAGCGCTCTGAAAAGGACGCTGAAAAGGCCGAAAAAGCGCGAGCGGCAGAACGGAAGAAGCAACAACAGGAATTTGAGAAGTCCGCAAAAAACGCTGTCTCTGCCTTTCGTAATGTGACCGCTGCCGCCGCCGGGTTTCTCGGTATTGGCGCCGGACTGTACGGCATTAAGCAGCTTTTCACTTCCACGGCGAATGAGATTGCCCGCGCCAGCACTCAGGCTAAATTTTTCGGCACTGACGTAAATAAGATATACGGAATGCGCAGGGGCTTTAAGCAAGCCGGGCTGGATTCCGAGGCGTTTATAGGCGCGTCTGGCGGTGCCCGTATGGCACTGGCAAACATCAAAGACCCGACAATATTTGGCGGATTAACTGGCGCAGCGCAAAACCTTCTGACGCTGGGAGCGCGTACAGGGCTGGACATCAATGAGCTTGGCGACCCGAACAAGGCGCTGAGTGAGTTCACCCGGTACGGAAAAACCCACTCGCAGGAAAATCTGATGCAGGTGATGGCGGCAGCCGGATTCGACCCTTCCGACGCTGCCAAAATCAAATCTGGCGAACTTAAAACGCTGGTGGACTCTGAAACCAAAAAGTCCGACCTGACGGCTCAGCAGGTGAAGGAGCAGGAAGCGATTGTTAAGACGCTGGGTGAGTTTGACGCAGAGCTAGACCGACTGAAGAAGGATTTGGTTGTTGCCTTTGCGCCTGATGTCATATCGGCAATGAAAGCCTTTGGTGACTGGATAAAGAACAACCACGGCGACATAGAGGGCTTTTTCAAAACTGCAGGCGATACGGTGAAGAAATTCACCGAAGCCGTTGGTGGGGCTGAAAATGCGCTATTGATTCTGGCGGGTACATACCTTGGAGGCAAGGCGGTATCTGGAGCAGCGTTAAGGGCAGTGTCGGGCGCTGTAGTCGGTGGAGGAGTAGCCGCCGGAGTTGCGGGAAACTCTGCGACAGGTGCGGCTGCGAGGTTGGCTGCCAGATTATCACCGTGGGCGGCAATGCTTTATTCTGGAGATGCCGGGGAAGCGTCAACAAAAGACATCATGGAAAGGACAGGCGCAACATGGCAATACCAGTTACTGCCAGAGAAAGATAGAAAATATTACCGAGCTGATGACACGATGCTTGACGCGGTGAGACAGGTAGAGTCCGGCGGCGGGAAAAAACTGTACAGCCCAGCGGGGGCGGTTGGTGATTTTCAATTCATGAAGCCAACAGCTATTGAGATGGGATTGCGAGTTGATAGTGATATTGACGAGCGACTAGACCCGGAAAAATCCCGCGCGGCGGCTCAAATCTATCTAAACAGGATGCTAAAAAAATATAGCGGAAACTTAGATGATGCTCTCATGGCTTACAATTGGGGACAGGGGAACGTTGACCAGTGGATAGAGCAGGGAAGGGGCGATGGTTTCACTGATAAGAAGGGGAATTGGCGTCCCGTTCCGAAAGAGACGATGGAGTACGGCGGTAAGGTTAAATCGGTAATGGGTTTTGATACTGACGCCACGAAGTATTACCAGCAGCAGCTAGCGTTAGCCAGCATCCCGCCATCCAGCACGACAAACCACACCAATAACAGCCAGACAAGTTCAGTCCACGTTGGTACTGTTCACGTCAACACGAACCCGCAAACGGTTGACGCGCTTGCCGATAGCCTCAAGAAGCAAACCATGAGAGCGGGGACTGTTCAGGCGTTTGCGAGCGGTGTTCAGGCGTGACGGGTGCGATTGGTTGTACAGAAACCCTAAGGTTTCCCTAAGGTGACACTAAGGTTTGGCTAAGGTTTGGCGACAAAGGGCGGAAAGTCATTTAGGCAATTACGGGTTTCTGACAGAAAATAATTTAATCAGAAGGTTAGACACATCATCATGCCACGGACGGCTGACATTAATATCTACCATGCGCCCGACATGGTACGGTAAGGTGACGGTAAGGGTGACGGTAAGGTTTGGCGGCAAGGGATCGGAGAAGCTGCGAAATTTTCGTAGTTCAAAAAGTGAGCTAAAAAGCAGAGCACTTTGATTTTGGTTGTACACATGGTTGTACCCATTTTTATTTAATGAATTATAAATTCATTTAAAATCAATGTATTTATCGCTTTATTTGTCTTTCACATTAAGAAAAGCAAATAAGCTTTGCTGCTCTCACGAAAGCCCGCGATGATCGCGGGCTTTTTTTTGCCCAATCATACCGCCGGTTTTCCCTGTGTGAAGTCAATCACTATTCACTTTTAACCATGTTTAAATCTAAGAAAGTAGACAATCGTCGAATTTTCATCTTAAAGTCCAGGGTCCGGTACTAGACAAAACTAGCGCCTGGTTATCAAATGGTTAACTAACTTTTCGCCGCATGTAAAAAATCGGCCAGATACGTAACTGGCCGGCGTACCTGCTGGTGTTTACAAGCACGACGACATACCTTTCGGGAGAATTATGCAATCCTCTGTTAATCAAAAAGAAAGCCGAACGTTCTTCGGCCATCCTTATCCGCTCGGTTCCCTGTTCTTCACCGAGATGTGGGAGCGTTTCTCGTTTTACGGCATTCGTCCGTTACTGATCCTGTTTATGGCCGCCACCGTCTATGACGGCGGGATGGGTCTGGCGCGTGAAAACGCCTCGGCGATTGTCGGTATCTTTGCCGGTACCATGTACCTGGCTGCGCTGCCGGGCGGCTGGCTGGCGGATAACTGGCTCGGTCAGCAGAGAGCCGTCTGGTACGGTTCGATCCTGATTGCGCTCGGTCACCTGTCGATTGCGCTCTCGGCGGTGATGGGCAACAACCTGTTCTTTATCGGCCTGATGTTCATCGTGCTCGGCTCCGGGCTGTTCAAGACCTGTATTTCAGTCATGGTCGGTACCCTGTATAAAAAAGGCGACGCGCGTCGCGACGGCGGTTTCTCGCTGTTCTATATGGGTATCAACATGGGCTCGTTCATCGCGCCGCTGATTTCCGGCTGGCTGATTAAAACCCACGGCTGGCACTGGGGCTTTGGCATTGGCGGTATCGGGATGCTGGTGGCGCTGATTATCTTCCGCGTGTTTGCCGTTCCGGCCATGAAACGCTATGACGGCGAAGTCGGCCTCGACTCCACCTGGAACAGCCCGGTGGTGAAGCGTAACGGCGTGGGCGTTTGGCTGCTGGCGCTGGCGGCAGGCGTGGCAACGCTCGTGACGCTGATTGCGCAGGGCGTGATTGTGATTAACCCGGTCGCGGTAGCCAGCGTGCTGGTCTACGTGATTGCGGCGTCCGTGGCCCTCTACTTTATCTATCTGTTTGTCTTTGCGGGCCTGAACCGTAAAGAGCGCGCCAGACTGCTGGTCTGCTTTATTCTGCTGATCTCCGCGGCGTTCTTCTGGTCCGCGTTTGAACAGAAGCCAACCTCGTTCAACCTGTTTGCCAACGACTACACTAACCGCATGATCGGCGATTTCGAAATCCCGGCGGTGTGGTTCCAGTCAATCAACGCCCTGTTCATCATCCTGCTGGCACCGGTATTCAGCTGGGCGTGGCCGAAGCTGGCGAGCATGAACATTCGCCCGAGCAGCATCACCAAGTTTGTTATCGGTATTCTGTGTGCCGCAGCGGGCTTTGGCCTGATGATGCTGGCGGCACAGAACGTGCTGAGCAGCGGTGGGGCGGGCGTATCGCCGTTCTGGCTGGTGGGCAGCATCCTGATGCTGACGCTCGGCGAACTGTGTCTCAGCCCGATTGGCCTGGCGACCATGACGCTGCTGGCGCCGGAGAGAATGCGCGGTCAGATGATGGGGCTGTGGTTCTGTGCCAGCGCGCTGGGTAATCTGGCGGCGGGTCTGATTGGCGGCCACGTGAAGGCCGACCAGCTGGATATGCTACCGGATCTCTTTGCGCGCTGCTCCGTCGCGCTGCTGATTTGTGCCGCGGTACTGATCGTCCTCATTGTTCCGGTACGCCGCATGCTGGAAAATGCGCAGACTAAACCGGCAGCTAACGCCTCATAAACCTCGGGCTTGCCGGGGCGGCGTTATGCCCCGGCAATTTACTCAACGAGGTAAGAACATGCTTTTAGGGTTTGTTGGTCTTGGCGCAGTCGTTGAAACAGCTTACCTGCCCGCAATACGAAAATGCTTTGATAATCTCCCGCACTGTTTAGGCTTTGATATCCAGCCCGTAAAACAGCCGGAGGGGGTAACGCGCTGTGCCACACTGGCTGAACTCCTCTCCCGGCCGCTTGATACCCTGTTTATTACCACGGCGTCGCTCCACCATCTTGAGGTGCTTGAACACGCTCTCGCCTCATCGGTTTCCCGCATCGTGGTTGAAAAACCGATCGTTGCCACGCTTGCCCAAATCGCAAAGCTCAACGCGCTGCTGGCAAACCCCGACGTTGCACCCCGCGTGCTGGCGCTCGATCACTGGATGGCGCGCCTCGAAACGGTGAAGCGGTCGCTGGTGGGTACTGTCTCTGAGATCGTCAAAATCGACGGCTTTTTGCAGGAGCCGAGCGGAGTTAACGCCGCAGGGGAGCCCATCGCGCTTAACTTTGCTACCGGCGAACCGGACACCCGTAAGCTTCGCCACCCGGATGGCGTGATTCTGGATATCGGCACGCACGTGCTGGCGATGCTGCGCGAAACGCTGCGTTATCTGGACGGGAATGATGAGATGACGTTGCAGGTGGTGACGGCTAAAGACCGCCTGGGCCGCGCTATTGCCAAAGGCGACCTGACCACGGCGGAGGGCGAGGCGCATCTGCAGGGCCGCATCAGCGGCGTGCCGGTGGATCTCTGGCTTAATAAATATGCGGGACCCGCTGGCGGGCAAAAAGGCTTACGGCTCTGGTTACGCGACGGGCGGACCATCAGTTACGACCGGCACGGCGCTGAAGATGTGCTGGAGATGATCGATGGCGACACGCGCCAATGCTGGACAATTCCCGGCTCGATCTACGAGCACTGTCTTACCGGACACATTCTGGGCACCAACAGCCTGTTTGAACGGGATCCGCACGAGGTGAGCCGCACGACGCGTCGCCGAATCGAGGAAGTTGAGCTGCTGCTGACCTTGTAGCAACAGCTGCGTGGCCCGCACTGAACGCAACGTGGTAAAATTATTGCAGACCAGAATGCTTTAAGGAGTCACCATGACGATTACCTGCCCGGATTGCCAGGCACCGCTTGAGCCCCTGAACGGGGTGGCACACTGCGAGAGCTGTAATAAGGATATTGCGCTTGAAGCCCGCTGCCCGGAGTGCCATCAGCCACTCCAGGTCTTAAAAGCCTGCGGGGCGGTGGACTACTTCTGCCAGAACGGCCACGGTCTTATCTCTAAAAAACGCGTGGAGTTTGTTCGGGCCGAAGGTTAATCGCACACGCAGCCTTCGCCTTTCTTCCACAGCTCGACCAGCGACTCGGGCGCTTCCTGCTCCGGTACCAGCACGATGATATCGGCGTAGTGCGCCTGATTTTGCCCGGTCCAGATAATCTGGATGCGGAAATAGCGCTGGTCGCCGCTGCCGGGTGACGAGGCCTGTCCCGGCGGCTGACCGCGCGGAAAGGCCTGCTCCAGGATGCTTATCAGACGCTGGCGCTGGGCCTCATTGAGCGAGGAGAGCGCGATGGTGCGCTGGCCGCTCAGCTTGGGAATATAGGCGACGCCGCCTTCCCGGGCCAGCTCAACCACGGCGTCATCCGTCAGTTCCGGAACCTGCATTTACAACACTCCCACCTGTTCCCAGGCTTGTTTAATGGCCGCCCCAACGTCGCCGCCGGAGCGTTTCTCTCCGTGCGCGATCGTCAGTTTTGCGAAGGCCTCAAAATCTGCATCCTGCGCCAGATTGCGATCGCAAACCGTGTCGTACCAGGCATAACCCGCTTTTTCCCAGGCGTAGCCGCCGATCGCCGTCGCGGCCAGATAAAATGCCCGGTTGGGGATGCCGGAGTTCAGATGTACGCCGCCGTTATCCTCACGCGTTTTGATGAAATCCTTCATATGTGCAGGCTGCGGGTCTTTGCCGAGCAGCGGATCGTTGTAGGCGGTGCCCGGTTCAGACATCGAGCGCAGCCCTTTGCCGTTGATGCCTTTTGCCAGTAATCCCTCACCAATCAGCCAGTCCGCTTTATCAGCGGTTTGCTTCAGATGGTACTGCTTCACCAGTGAGCCAAACACGTCCGACAGCGACTCGTTCAGCGCGCCGGACTGCTCAAAGTAGATAAGCCCGGCTTCGGTCTCGGTCACGCCGTGGCTCAGCTCATGCGCCACGACATCTATGGCGATGGTGAAGCGGTTAAATATTTCCCCGTCGCCGTCGCCAAAAACCATCTGCTGACCGTTCCAGAAGGCGTTCTGATATTCCCGGCCATAGTGAACGGTACCGGTTAAAATAAGCCCTTTGTTATCGAGCGAATCGCGCTGATATTCCTTCCAGAAGAAATCATGGGTAATACCCAAATACTCGTAGGCTTCGTCTACTGCCACATCGCCGTTCGACGGCTGACCTTCATAACGCACCTGCGTACCCGGTAGCTCCTGAGTTTGCTTCGCGTCGTAGATATCCCGCTCCAGCTGCCCGGCTTTATTCACGTGCGGCGCGGCGGGTTTGCCCGGCATATGGGCCATCAGCGTCTGGACGTGGGTTAAGGTCTGGCGGGCACAGCGCTGCTGCGGTTCGGAACCGCTTTCGATAATACGACGAAGAATATACGGGGGGATCACGCTATAAAGATGGGACATGCTGCTCTCCTTATTAAAAAAGGGAATAGCAGCAGTATAGTAAGTAACCGGCGAAGAATTATCCGGTTTTACGCTGACGGGTCTTTTTCACCGGTTTAATTGATTTCACTTCGCTTTCTACCCAGCCGTCTGACAGACGCGTCTTCAGCACATCGCCGGTATTCACCTGTTTGGTTTGCTTCAGCACCTTGCCGTCTGTTGCCGTCGTCACGCTATAGCCGCGCGCCAGCGTGGAGAGGGGGCTGACCGCTTCAAGGTGGGTCACCGCATTGCCAAAGCGTTCGCGGGTGGTGCTCAGTCGCGCGCGGAGAGTTTCCGCCAGACGGTACTCCAGCTGTTGAATCCGCGTTTGCGCGCGATAAATTTTCGGCTGCGGGTTCTGCTGGTTCAGACGCTGCGTCACGCGCTGCTGGCGCGACACCGCGCGCTTGATCTGCGTGTCCATCGCCACGTTCATGCGCTGGCGCAGACGCTCCAGCACGGTTTGCTGACGCGCCAGACGCAGCTGCGGATGTTGCTGCTGGAGACGGTGATTAAGCTGGGTAAAGCGCCGGGTCCGATTGGCGAGGTAGTAGTCCATCGCCATCTCAAGACGCTGCTGGCCGCTCTGGATCTGACGCAGCAGTTCCAGCTGGTTGCGGCTGACCACCTCTGCCGCCGCGGACGGCGTCGGCGCGCGGAGATCCGCGACAAAATCGGCGATCGTCACGTCCGTTTCGTGGCCGACGGCGCTCACCACGGGGATCTGACTTGCAAAGATTGCCCGCGCCACGCGCTCGTCGTTAAAGCTCCACAGATCTTCCAGCGAGCCGCCGCCGCGTCCGACGATTAAGACGTCGCACTCCTGACGGGCGTTCGCCAGCTCAATGGCGCGCACAATCTGCCCCGGCGCATCGTCACCCTGCACGGCGGTCGGGTAGATGATCACGGGCAGGGAAGGATCGCGACGTTTCAGGACGTGCAAAATATCGTGTAGTGCCGCACCGGTTTTCGAGGTGATGACACCCACGCAGTGGGCAGGCGAGGGTAGTGGCTTTTTGAACTGCTGGTCGAAAAGTCCCTCTTCTGAGAGCTTCGCCTTTAACTGTTCGTACTTTTGCTGCAGCAGGCCTTCGCCCGCAGGCTGCATGCTCTCGACGATAATCTGATAGTCGCCGCGCGGCTCATACAGGGTGATATTGGCGCGCACCAGAACCTGCTGGCCGTGCTGAGGACGGAACGTCACGCGGCGGTTGCTGTTGCGGAACATCGCGCAGCGCACCTGGGCGGTATCGTCTTTTAGCGTAAAGTACCAGTGGCCGGAGGAGGGCTGCGTGAAGTTAGAGATTTCACCGCTGATCCAGACCTGCCCCATTTCCTGCTCAAGCAGCAAACGCACCGTCTGATTCAGGCGGCTGACGGTATAAATTGAGGGGGATTGTGAGGATAACATGTGAGCGGGATCAAATTCTAAATCAGCAAGTTATTCAGTCGATAGTAACCTGCTGAGAGGCAATCGCAAGCTTTTTTATAAAAAAGTGTAGATGCAATCGGTTACGCTCTGTATAATGCCACGGCAATATTTAACCACCCAGGTCAGAGATATTGCCCATGCTACGTATCGCTAAAGAAGCACTGACGTTTGACGACGTCCTCCTCGTTCCCGCTCACTCCACTGTTCTGCCGAATACTGCCGATCTCAGCACGCAGTTGACGAAAACCATTCGCCTGAACATTCCTATGCTCTCTGCGGCAATGGACACCGTGACTGAAGCGCGCCTGGCTATCGCCCTGGCACAGGAAGGTGGCATTGGCTTTATTCACAAAAACATGTCTATCGAACGTCAGGCGGAAGAAGTTCGCCGCGTGAAGAAACATGAATCCGGCATCGTGTCCGACCCACAGACCGTTCTGCCAACTACCACCCTGCACGAAGTGAAAGCCCTGACCGAGCGTAACGGCTTCGCCGGTTACCCGGTGGTGACTGAAGAGAACGAGCTGGTTGGTATTATTACCGGTCGTGACGTGCGTTTCGTGACTGACCTGAACCAGCCTGTCAGCGTGTACATGACGCCAAAAGAGCGTCTGGTCACCGTTCGCGAAGGTGAAACCCGCGACGTGGTGCTGGCAAAAATGCACGAAAAACGCGTTGAAAAAGCGCTGGTTGTTGACAGCAACTTCCACCTGCGCGGCATGATCACCGTTAAAGATTTCCAGAAAGCAGAACGTAAGCCTAACGCCTGTAAAGACGAGCATGGCCGTCTGCGCGTTGGCGCTGCGGTAGGCGCAGGTGCTGGTAACGAAGAGCGCGTTGACGCGCTGGTTGCTGCGGGCGTTGACGTCCTGCTGATTGACTCCTCTCACGGCCACTCCGAAGGCGTTCTGCAGCGTATTCGCGACACCCGTGCCAAATACCCTGACCTGCAGATCATCGGCGGTAACGTGGCCACTGGCGCAGGCGCTCGCGCGCTGGCTGACGCTGGCTGCAGCGCGGTCAAAGTGGGTATCGGTCCTGGCTCTATCTGTACTACGCGTATCGTGACCGGCGTGGGCGTTCCGCAGATCACCGCGGTGTCTGACGCGGTTGAGGCGCTGGAAGGAACCGGTATTCCGGTTATCGCTGACGGCGGTATCCGCTTCTCTGGCGACATCGCGAAAGCGATCGCTGCGGGTGCAGCGGCGGTGATGGTGGGCTCCATGCTGGCCGGTACCGAAGAATCTCCGGGTGAAATCGAACTCTACCAGGGCCGTTCTTACAAATCCTACCGCGGCATGGGCTCCCTGGGCGCGATGTCCAAAGGTTCCTCCGACCGTTACTTCCAGACCGATAACGCTGCTGACAAACTGGTGCCGGAAGGTATCGAAGGTCGCGTTGCCTATAAAGGCCGTCTTAAAGAGATCATCCACCAGCAGATGGGCGGCCTGCGCTCCTGTATGGGTCTGACCGGCTGTGGTACCATTGACCTGCTGCGTACTAAAGCGGAATTCGTACGCATCAGCGGTGCGGGTATCCAGGAGAGCCACGTTCACGACGTGACGATCACCAAAGAGTCCCCGAACTACCGTCTGGGCTCCTGATAAGTTTCCGCGCCCGGCTCCTGCCGGGCGCTCTGTTTTTGTTTCACTTGCCTCGGAATTAGCGTCAATGACGGAAAACATTCATAAACATCGCATTCTCATCCTGGACTTTGGTTCTCAGTACACTCAGCTGGTGGCGCGTCGCGTACGTGAACTGGGCGTTTACTGTGAACTGTGGGCGTGGGATGTCACGGAAGCACAGATTCGCGAATTCAATCCAAGCGGCATCATCCTGTCCGGCGGCCCGGAAAGCACCACCGAAGAGAACAGCCCGCGCGCGCCGCAGTACGTGTTCGAAGCTGGCGTGCCGGTATTCGGCGTTTGCTACGGTATGCAGACCATGGCAATGCAGCTGGGCGGCCACGTAGAAGGCTCCAGCGAGCGCGAGTTCGGCTATGCGCAGGTTGAAGTGGTAAACGACAGCGCGCTGGTGCGCGGTATCGAAGACTCCCTGACCGCAGATGGCAAACCGCTGCTGGACGTGTGGATGAGCCACGGCGATAAAGTCACCGCCATCCCGTCTGACTTCGTGACCGTTGCCAGCACAGAGAGCTGCCCGTTTGCCATCATGGCGAACGAAGAAAAACGCTTCTACGGCGTGCAGTTCCACCCGGAAGTAACCCACACCCGTCAGGGTATGCGTATGCTGGAGCGCTTCGTGCGCGACATCTGCCAGTGTGAAGCCCTGTGGACCCCGGCAAAAATCATCGACGACGCCGTTGAGCGTATCCGCCAGCAGGTTGGCGATGACAAAGTGATCCTCGGCCTCTCCGGCGGCGTGGACTCCTCCGTGACCGCGATGCTGCTGCACCGCGCCATCGGTAAAAACCTGACCTGCGTCTTCGTGGACAACGGCCTGCTGCGCCTGAACGAAGCCCAGCAGGTTATGGACATGTTCGGCGACCACTTCGGTCTGAACATCGTTCACGTGGAAGGCGAGCAGCGCTTCCTGGACGCGCTGAAAGGCGAGAACGATCCGGAAGCGAAGCGTAAGATCATCGGCCGCGTGTTCGTGGAAGTGTTCGACGAAGAAGCGCTGAAGCTGGACGACGTCAAATGGCTGGCGCAGGGCACCATCTATCCTGATGTGATCGAGTCTGCGGCCTCCGCCACCGGCAAAGCGCACGTTATCAAATCTCACCACAACGTGGGCGGCCTGCCGAAAGAGATGAAGATGGGTCTGGTTGAGCCGCTGCGCGAGCTGTTCAAAGACGAAGTGCGTAAGATCGGTCTGGAACTGGGTCTGCCGTACGACATGCTCTACCGTCACCCGTTCCCGGGCCCGGGTCTTGGCGTGCGCGTGCTGGGCGAAGTGAAGAAAGAGTACTGCGATCTGCTGCGTCGCGCGGACGCGATCTTCATTGAAGAGCTGCACAAAGCTGACCTGTATAACAAAGTGAGCCAGGCGTTCACCGTGTTCCTGCCGGTTCGCTCCGTTGGCGTAATGGGCGACGGCCGCAAGTACGACTGGGTTGTTTCCCTGCGTGCGGTGGAAACCATCGACTTCATGACCGCGCACTGGGCGCACCTGCCGTATGACTTCCTGGGCCGTGTGTCTAACCGCATCATCAACGAAGTGAACGGCATTTCCCGCGTGGTGTATGACATCAGCGGTAAGCCACCGGCTACCATTGAGTGGGAATGATTTCCCAACCGGATACGTCTGGTACTAACAGGTTCTAAATTATCTCTAAGCCCGCGGATTGCGGGCTTTTTTTTGGGCCATGGCTGGCAACATCATGTCAGGTGAGTGCCAGGAGCGGGCGCAACGTAATACTATCCATTAAATCCTTATTCGATGCGTTCCACATTTGGATGACGATCGGTTGCGGCTTCATGGAAAATGTCACCCAGCCAACCGGCAATCTCACCTTCAGTCATATCGTCAGGAATAGCGATGTCATAGAGTCGAGAAAACTTTCTCTCCGTCAGGTCAGCACGAAATACCAGCCACCGATCATGCTTACGTTGAACGCCAATATGCCGTCCAAAAACGTTATATATCAGCATATGCAATCTCCGATCATGCTAGTGAGTTCCTGTATCTATGATACATGTCAGATCAGGCCAGAGTGTAAATTGTACAAAGATGAAAGGTCAGCGTTCGCATCTCGCTCACAGTGGACATCATGCTTCTGTATCTGCTCTGTCTGCTCTGTGCCTGCAGCAGACGCTGCAGTATATTCCACTTTCGGCTCGAATCGGACTGAGGTAACGTAGCAGAAATATTTATCCGGACTCAACCAAGATGCCTTCCATCGAAACGTTTATCACTTTTCTTCTCGCGCTGACGCTTCTGGAGATTTCTCCGGGGCCAGACATGATGCTAACTATCGCCAGAGGCGTCGGTCAGGGAAGACGTATTGCACTGTTTACGGTACTGGGTAATGTATTTGTAGCGGGTTTTGTGCAAGTTTCTTTTCTTGTCCTGGGGCTGGTAGCCGTTGTTCATGCCTGGCCGGTTGCACTAGATCTGTTAAGGTGGGCTGGAGCGGCTTATCTGATGTGGCTGGGCATAAAAATGATTGCGACTTCAGGCACAGATACGCGGCTGCGAAAAACGGCCAAAATTTCTGACTGGAGTGCCGTTAAGGAAGGCGCCCTGAACAGCCTGACTAACCCAAAATCCCTGCTGTTCATGTTTGCTTTTCTTCCTCAGTTTGTCGATCCTGCCGCGGGTCCTGTCTGGCTGCAATTGCTTGTTCTGGGTAGTATCCAGAAGCTGGCAGGAATTATTTCCCTGGGGTCAGTCGCGATGGCATCAGGGACATTTGGAAACTGGCTAAGTAAACACCCTGGCTTTATCAAATGGCAGGAACGATTTACAGGTGTTGTCATGATAGGCCTCGGTATCCGCATGTTGTTTAGCGGGTCTGGTGTCGTATCGAAATCTTCCAGTTAAGTTTTACCGAAAGGGTAAACCCAGTGTCCGCTCCGTGCCAGAAGCGGACACTGTCGAAGAAGGATGTGTAGAAATAAATAACAGAAAGATAAAACGCTTATTGGCTCTCTGTTTCTTGATCGGTTAGTCCCAATTTTTCCGGTACGATATCTTTGAATATTGCTATCAACTCAGGATCCATAAAAAGATAATCGTCAGAGATATCGAGCACATGCAGAGGCTTGAATGCGATGATCCTGCCATATTGGGCCACTAAGCGATTTTTGTGCTTCTGCTCCATCACACAGACAACATCAGCCCATTGAAGCAATTCGGCAGAAACTCTTTTTTTTGCATTCCGGCTAGTCCCAGCGGAAAGTACGGCAAGGGATGGATAACGGCGGAACACCTGTTCCGCCGTGGGGCTTCGCCATTGATTACGACTGCATATAAAAAGTACGTTCATCCGAATAGAGGTATTCTTCCAGACCTCTCAAGGCAAGCTGTTGGTTAGTAATACGTGGATACTCAAGCCCCAGTTGTGCGGCACGCAACAATTTATCCGACCGCGTGTAAAGCATCTTCCAGTTTTTTTCGCCACGGAATTTTAATAAGGTCTTGCGGATATCACGAGACTTGTTACGTCGCTTCTGTGCATTGCGCCAATCTCGAGTACGTTTTGTTTCCATTGTTTTACTCTCTCAGATTAATCGGGTCAGCAGCCGCGATAATACGGGGAGAACAAACTGTAGAAGCTTAGCATCTTACGGGGGCAGTTAATACTCCCGTTTATGGTGAGTCATAGTCAAGTTTCTGGCTTCGGTGATAGGTATACTCCGCTCAAACGAAGGGTGAATACCCCATCAAAACAGAACATTCGTTTTTAGAAAATTGTCCGAAAATGGTCGAGTTAATCATAAAGCTCACTTCCACTCCTGGCTCATATAGGACAACCATAATCACATCTACTAACCCAATGGAGATTGAACATGACAATAGCTCCATGGAACAAAAGCCGCATTATGGGTCAGAAGGGTTGTAAAATGCGTGAGGCACCCTTCCTGGCTGGATAAAAACCAGTCCAAATCATATTCTACAAACTCATCGTCAATTTCCTTCATTTTTAACACCACGTAGCAGTCATATTAATCAGCCCTGTCTTTTCCAGACAGTGATGTCACTGCTTGTTGCCGATATAATTAACTCACCATCCCATGAGAAACCAACACAGTGAAAGTAATCATTCGCAAGTCTGAGACACCCTTCTTTATGGGATGTGATTAATGCACTCTTGCCCGGCGGGCACCAGATTAACATTTCCAGAGGCCACTCTGGCGATACTCGCTCGAGTGCTTCTCCATACCGGTTATACATTGGTAAACCACCGCCACACAGACCGGCGATGGAAAGAGTTTCACCGCTCAGCGGTCCTATACCTGTACATGCAAGGCCAATTGAGT
Source organism: Enterobacter sp. JBIWA003 (assembly GCF_019968825.1). Taxonomy (NCBI): domain Bacteria; kingdom Pseudomonadati; phylum Pseudomonadota; class Gammaproteobacteria; order Enterobacterales; family Enterobacteriaceae; genus Enterobacter; species Enterobacter sp. JBIWA003. The sequence continues at coordinate 3,652,741 of NZ_CP074170.1, read as the reverse complement.
CGTACCAGTTACCATATTCTTCATAATCTCTGGCAATAATCTCTCCACTCAGGCAATCAAGCACCCCTCTTCCGGAAGAGGAAATGATCAGGAGCAAGTGGTTATAATTGCGTGAAAAAGCGACTTCGGTTAAACCACCTACAGCCCTCTTGACACAAGGCACCCAATTACAATCAGGAATATCTCTGAGTAGCAATTTAAGGCTATTTTCGCGGCTCTTTGGCTGCCAGATAGACATCTGAACTCCTTATCAGTGTTAGGCGGCACATAGCATCTCATAATGAGTAGAAATGTTATTTTAACAGCAGTTAGGATGAAGTGTCATAAACTGTCATCTATACGCGCGCCCCTTCGTTCAGGTTCAGACAGACAAGCATTGACCTGCACCCTGTTGATTCGCTCAGAATGCTGTTAGCAATGTCCGCTGGTCAGATAGCAGGGGAGCAAACTGCCATGGACAGAATCACTGCAAAATCCACCAGAACGAAAACGAATATCACCCCTACATTTAGTGGTGAGTGGTGGCTACGTGAAGTTGGTTCATCTATTCTGCTTGTATCAGCGGGCAGGGCGGAGTCACTCTTTGTGGATAATCCATCCTTCAGAAAACCATCATTACCTTTATTCTCATCCTGTGGGTAATCGATGAATTCAGGGCCAGGAAAAGAAAATGTTCTGACCCCGCTATTGAAGCAGCTGATGCCAGAGAACGCCATGAATGGCGCTATCTCAGATGGGGGTTCCGGACTATACAAGTGGCAGCGACAGTGTATATCTTTGTTCAGCTGATTCAGGTATTACTGAGATAAATGCCACAGGCAGGTACAACTGGACAAAAACATCTTACTGTCCAGTTGAGCCTCATGATCGCCGTTGTGTAGGTCACCTGAGTGCCAAGAACGGACATTTCACACTTCTGTCTATGTTGCCAAAATCGGAATGCCACTACGCCGGACTATCCTGCGGGTACGGGTTATTTCAATATATACTCGAACTTTTCTTCCCAATTTGAATTCAGGTCTTGCAGTTTTGCCCTCTCAAAAACCTTGATAATTTCGTCGAAATAACTGCCAAGATATATTCTGGATAAGTCAGAGTTTAACCATATTATTTTTACCGGCCTTTCAATATCGGTGCTAAGGCGATCCCACAATGCATCGAGATTTCTACCATAGTAAGGCCCAAAGTCTAATGATGCAGACATAATGGAATGAAACTCTTTTTCAGATAGGACGTGCGCTCCATCCAAATACAATTCACCTACACTCATTCCTGTTCACTCACTTTGACTTTCTACCCGTTAATTAATACACGACAATGCACGTAATGTCCGCCTTGATGGTTTCAACAATTACCATCTTCCGCTCTTCGCTCAGAGCGGACCTAACCCGCCCCACAAACCCACTCCGTATACAGCATATTAGTTCAGCTCTTTAAAATCGCATGACTCACCGGGATAGGGCCCTTACAATTGCCTACGAGCTGAACTTTCGACGACGTTTCGGTCGACAAAAAGCCATTCGGGGCGTTCCCTGCTGAAGCTTAAAACCCTCCAGGGTTTTTCACCCTCATGATGGTTCCACCGCGCCCGGCGTAAAGCCGACATTCATTAACCAACGGAGATTATCATCTTGAACAAATCAATACTCGCATGCTCTGTGGCCGCGCTGCTGGCCGTGTCCGCCATGTCCGCCCAGGCCAGGACCCCCGCCAGGCTCAAGTCGCCAGTATCGGGCGTGCTCTGCGACCGATATGTATGCGCCAATGACAAGGGATTATCCCGCGCGTTGACAGAGACCTATCTCGGTAAGAAGGCTGCTGCAAACGAGGTGTTCACGTCGAGCAATGTCGATCTGACTGAATTCACCTTTGCCAACGGTATTTTCTGCGATGTGAAGGAGCGACTGTGCCGTGAAGATCGCTATTATGGCGCGAACGGACAGCGCTCCGGGGCGGTATCTAAAAAGTACACAACGCTGCTGTTTGGCGAATAATGGCGATGAAAAGAGACCACAGTGAAAGGCTACGTTATAGAGATATAAATTATATTTTGTAGTGTATATTATAAATTATGATCGGGTTGTCAAAATTAAATTTCTTGTTAGTGGTTATGTTGCGGAATATTACTCTGTCACTACGCTTTAGCTGAGCGTAACAGTGAAGCGGTCTGGTTACGTGAATTCCCATTCACTACCATGAGCGAATAAAGGAATGAAAAACCGCATAATGATTGTCGGCGGCGGCACGGGAGGAACCATTGTTGCCAACCTGCTGGCCAGGAAATTACGACGTGAAATTGCTGCCGGTCAGGTAGAGCTGGTACTGATTTCCGAATCACCAGTGCACTACTACAAACCCGCCTTTATGTACGTCGCCTTTAACCTCTTCCATCACCATGAACTGGCCCGGCCTGAACGGCAATTACTGAGTCCGGAAATTCAATTTATTACCGACAGGATTGAATCTTTCGATTTTAAGCAGCGTCGACTGTACGGGGCCAGTAAGCGACATTACGACTGGGACCTGCTGGTTATCGCCACCGGCTGCACACCTTTTACACAAAAAATCCCTGGCCTTGCCGACGCGGGTGATCATTTTTATCAATATGCGGCGGCAAGACAGCTAGCGCATAAGCTCGCCACCATTGAAAAGGGGCGAATTTTTATTACCGTCTCTTTCCCGGAAACGCCGAATGTGCCCCACCAGTGCGGCATCGCCCCCATTGAAACCACGCTGATGGTTGATGACTATTTGCGTCAGCGCGGCGTACGTAATCAGGTTGAGATTGTTTATACCTATCCGACCGTCGCGCAGTTGCTGCGAAACTGCCTGTTCCTGCAACGTCCGGTGGGGGAGGCGCTTGGCGATATTTTTGCCGCCAAAGGAATACAGCATCAGCGTGGTTTTACCTTAAGCCATGTCGATCCTGACAGCAAAATTGCCTATTCCGCCGAGGGCGATTCACAGAATTTCGACATCCTGATGGCAACGCCGCCCATCCGGGCAGTCGACGCGGTGCGTGATACCGGGCTTAGCGAGGTTCAGAACGGGGAAGGCTGGCTACCGACGGATCACCAGACGCTGGGCGTCTACGGTTTAGAAGGCGTATATGTGATCGGCGATACCGTCGATCTGCCGATCAGTAAAGCGGGAGGGTCGTGCCACAACCAGGCGCCCGTCATTGCTGACAACATTGTGGCGGAGCTCTACGGCAGACTGCCCGGAAGTGGTAACCATTATGATGGACGGGTTCAGGCCGTCGCGCAGATGGGGCTCTGGGCCGGCATGCCGTTGGTATATGACTATCGCAATGACGTGACCCCCATGCCGGCGACAAAACTCGGCGGCATGCTGCGAAACGGTTTTAACCGTGGACTGTATTGGGGCGTCGTGAGGGGGATGTTCTGATGAGTGACCAGGAACAGTTACTAAAAAGCCTTGCCCCGCTTATGGCGGGCAATCGCCTGAATAATCTGGTTGATCTGCTTGCCGTCGTCGCAGACCTGCTGGAAATGGCCGATAACGCGATGGTCGAAAAACTGGCTGGCGTTTTTGACGATGTCGTGACCGTCGGCTGGGAAGGGGGAACCGCGCTACGCATGGCGTGGGGGGAGCAGGTTAACCGGGAAGGGGATATCTCGCTTCGTCAGGTGTTCACTATGCTCAACGACCCTGATACCCGACGCGGCATCATGCTTCTGCTGCGCGTGTTACAGATTACGGGGCAGCGTCTAAATGCCCTCGCTTCGGTCAGCTATCCTGAGTGTCCTGAGATCGAAAACCGCTAAGATCGGGCGGATGTACACCGGAAACGGCGATTATGCCGGGTAGCGGGTTTATGTTACCCGGCCTGTTGAGCGGTACCGTGGGCTATTTATCCCCGCCACCCAACCGATACGCCAGCGCCACCACCAGCGACTGCACCAGGCACAGCGTCGCCGACTGAGACCGAAACGCGTCCACCTGCGCCTCTTTCACCACAAAGCAGAGATCGCTGAACGTCGCCAGCGGGCTTATCTGGCTGTCCGTAATCACAATCTGCCGCGCGCCAACGCTGGCGGCGGTTTCGCTGACCATCACCGTCTCTTCCGCGTACGGTGAGAAGCTGATCGACACCACAATGTCGCGTGCCTTAATGCGGCTGATCTGCTCGCGCAGCATCCCGCCCATGCCGTCGAGCAGGATAGGGCGGCACTCCAGATGGCTCAGGGCATAGGTAAGGTACGCGGCGACGCTAAAGGATCGACGCAGTCCGGCGATGTAGATGGTGTCGGCGTCGGCCAGCAGCTGTACCGCGCGCTCCAGCATCTCTGGTTCGGCGCGGGCGGCCAGCTGCTGCAGCGCCTGCGCGTTTGAGCGGGCAAACTCCTGCAGGATATCGAGCGGCGTTTCCGGCACGGCCTCGCTCTCCATCTCGCGGAACAGACGGGCGCGGTCGCTGTAGCTGGCGGTCTCCTCCACCAGGTTCATGCGAAACAGCTGTTTCATTTCGTTGAAGCCGGTGAAGTCAAAGGCGTTGGCAAAGCGGATCAGCGTCGAAGGCGGCACGTCGGCGCGCTCGGCAATGACGGCAACCGTATCGAAGGCCACGCTGTTGGTATTGTCCAGCACGTAGCGGGAGACCTGCTGCAGCCTCTTGCTCAGGCTATCGTAGCGATCGCGGATTTGCTGCTGCAGTTCGTTCAGGCTGGTTGCTGTCGTCATCTTTTCCCCCAATACAGTCATATGATTCTAAACGCAAAACCGCGTCTTTTAAATGTCGGCCATCCATCTGGCAGCAAAAATGAAACAGAAACTTCAGTCATTTCCTCGCCCGAAATCCCTTAATAGCGCACGCGGCGTCAGTGGTGCTGGCTGTTAACATAAAAATCCATCCTTGATCACAATAATCATCATTTATTTTATTTCAACTTAAAATGGAATATTTGTTTCATATATAGTGGTCAGTACACAGTGTTCAGGTCACAGTCACGTATCAACAGCGAGAGGTTAAGGATGGAGACGGTAGCGAATTTTATTCACGGCGAATGTGTCACCGGTTCAGGCCAGCGCGTTCAGGCGATCTTCAACCCGGCCACCGGCGAGCAGATCCGCCAGGTGGTGATGAGTACGGCAGAGGAAACGGAGCAGGCGATTGCCGCCGCGCAGCAGGCGTTTCCGGCGTGGGCGCGTCATGCTCCGCTTAAGCGCGCGCGCGTGATGTTCCGCTTCAAAGCGCTGCTGGAAGAGAACATGGATCGCCTGGCCCGCCTCATCAGCGAAGAGCACGGCAAGGTCTTCTCCGACGCGGTGGGCGAACTGACCCGCGGCCTGGAAGTGGTGGAGTTTGCCTGCGGTATTCCGCATCTGCAAAAGGGCGAACACTCGGCGAACGTCGGGACCGGCGTCGACAGTCACTCGCTGATGCAGCCGCTCGGCGTCTGCGCCGGGATCACGCCGTTTAACTTCCCGGCGATGGTGCCGATGTGGATGTTCCCGATTGCGCTGGCGACCGGGAATACCTTCGTGCTGAAACCGTCGGAAAAAGACCCTTCTCTGGCGCTCGCGCTGGCGCAGCTGCTGAAAGAGGCCGGCCTGCCGGACGGCGTCTTCAACGTGGTGCAGGGCGATAAAGAGTCCGTTGACGTGCTCCTGACCGACCCGCGCGTGCAGGCGGTGAGCTTTGTCGGCTCCACGCCGATTGCGGAATACATTTACCAGACCGCGTCCGCCCACGGTAAGCGCTGCCAGGCGCTGGGCGGTGCGAAAAACCACTGCATTTTAATGCCGGATGCCGACATGGAGATGGCGACCAACGCCATCATGGGCGCGGCCTACGGCGCGGCGGGCGAGCGCTGCATGGCGCTCTCGGTGGTGCTGGCGGTGGGGGATAACACCGCCGATGACCTCTGCGCCCGGCTCGAAAAACAGATTGCCGCGCTGCGCGTCGGACCGGGGCTCGACCAGTCGCCGGAAAACGAAATGGGGCCGCTCATCTCCTCCGCGCACCGTAGCAAGGTGCTGGGCTACATCGACAGCGGGGAAGCACAGGGGGCGACGCTTCGCGCGGACGGCCGCGGCTTTAGCGTGAAGGGCCACGAGCAGGGCTATTTCGTCGGGCCGACGCTGTTCGATAACGTCACCCCGGAGATGACCATCTATAAAGAAGAGATTTTTGGTCCGGTGCTTTCTGTGGTGCGCGTAGCAGATTACGCCAGCGCGGTGGACCTGATTAACCGCCATGAATATGGTAATGGCTCGGCAATCTTCACCCGCGACGGCGGCTGCGCGCGTCGCTTCTGCGAAGAGGTTCAGGCGGGCATGGTGGGGGTCAACGTGCCAATCCCGGTGCCGATGGCATTCCACAGTTTCGGCGGCTGGAAGCGCTCCATCTTCGGGGCGCTCAACGTCCACGGCAACGACGGCGTGCGTTTCTACACCCGAATGAAAACCATCACCGCGCGCTGGCCGGAAATGCAGCAGGAGACAGGCGCTGCGTTCTCCATGCCGACGCTGGGCTGACAGGAGGCGTTATGCAAACCGAACGTATGACCATGGCCCAGGCGCTGGTCCGGTTCCTTAATCAACAGTACGTTAGCGTGGATGGTCACGAAACGCCCTTCGTGGAGGGCGTCGCCACCATCTTTGGGCACGGCAACGTGCTGGGTATCGGCCAGGCGCTGGAGCAGGATCCCGGTCATCTGCAGGTGATGCAGGGCTGCAACGAGCAGGGCATCGCCCATATGGCGACGGGATTTGCCAAACAGCACCGTCGTCAGCGCATCTTTGCCGTCACCTCCTCCGTCGGGCCGGGCGCCGCCAATATGGTCACGGCGGCGGCAACCGCCACGGCGAACCGTATTCCGCTGCTGCTGCTGCCGGGCGATATCTATGCCAGCCGCCAGCCCGACCCGGTGCTGCAGCAGATTGAGCAGTATCACGACCTCAGCATCAGCACCAACGACTGTTTCCGTCCGGTCTCCCGCTACTGGGATCGCATTAACCGCCCCGAGCAGCTGATGAGCGCGATGCTCAGCGCGATGCGAACGCTTACTGACCCGGCAGATACCGGTGCGGTGACGATTTGCCTGCCGCAGGATGTGCAGGGGGAAGCGTGGGATTACCCGCTGAGCTTCTTCGCGCGTCGCGTGCACCACATCGAGCGCCGTCCGCCCGATCCGCAGCGTCTGGCGCAGGCGCGGGCGCTGATCGCCCGCAAGCGTCGTCCGCTGGTGGTGTGCGGCGGCGGGGTGCGTTATTCCGGCGCACATGAGGCGTTTCGCGACTTTGTCGAGACGCTGCAGCTGCCGTTTGCCGAAACCCAGGCCGGAAAGGGGGCGCTGGTAAGTGACCACCCACTTAACCTCGGTGGCGTAGGGGTGACGGGCGGAATGGCGGCCAACCAGCTCGCGCCGCAGGCTGATCTGGTGATTGGCATCGGCACGCGCCTGACCGACTTTACCACCGGCTCCAAGGCGCTCTTTTCCCATCCGGATGTCGAATTCCTGCTGCTGAACGTGGCCGAGTTTGACGCCCTGAAGGTGGACGCCACGGCGCTGATTGCCGACGCTCAAACCGGGCTCGAGGCATTGACCCACGCGCTTGGTGATTACCGCAGCGGCTGGGGAGAGGCAATCGCTGAGGCGAAATCCGCCTGGCGCGACGAGTGCCGTCGCCTGTGGGATCGCCAGTGGCGTCCGGACGACGCGCCAGAAGTGGCGGGGCACCTGGACGCGCAGTTGGCGGAGTACGGCGAGACGCTCAACACCCGCCTGACCCAGACGCGGGTGCTGGGGCTGATCAACCAGCATATTGAAGATAACGCCATCGTGGTGGGCGCGGCCGGTTCGCTGCCGGGCGATTTACAGCGCCTCTGGCAGGTCAAAACGCCGGACAGCTATCACCTGGAGTACGGCTACTCCTGCATGGGCTACGAGATTGCGGCAGCCATCGGCGCGAAGCTTGCCCGACCCGGGCAGCCGGTATACGCCATGGTGGGGGATGGCTCCTACATGATGCTGCACTCCGAGCTGCAAACCGCCGTTCAGGAGGGCATTAAGGTCACCGTTCTGCTGTTTGATAATGCCAGCTTCGGCTGCATTAACAACCTGCAGATGGGGCACGGCATGGGCAGCTTTGGCACGGAAAACCGCCATCGCAATCCGGAAACCGGACGGCTTGACGGTCCGCTGGTGAAGGTCGACTTCGCGCAAAATGCGCAGAGCTACGGCTGTCGCGCGTGGCGGGTGCACGACGAGCAAACCCTGCTGGCGGCGCTGGAGGCGTCCCGCGCGCATCCTGGCCCCACGCTGCTGGACATCAAGGTGCTGCCGAAGACAATGACCCACGACTACGCCTCCTGGTGGCGAACCGGTGATGCGCAGGTGGCGGAATCGTCTGCCGTGCGTAAAGCCGCGGAGCAAACGCAGGCGCAGGTGAAAAAAGCCCGTCAGTATTAAGTTTTTCCGTCGTAACGAAATTTTCATTTCATTTTCCCCTCACCCTAATCCTCTCCCCAAAGGGGAGAGGGGATGGTGTGGTGCACTCTTTTCTCCCTTGCACCTTTGGGGAGAGGGCCGGGGTGAGGGGAGCTGCTGTATGTCCTCCCATGTTGTGAGATTGATAACAAAATTTATCTCATTCATCTCAAAAGTGTTAACCCGCACTCAAAAACATAATTTTCACTATTTATAAAAATGAAATAAATGTTTTATTTATAGGGTCGTTAGTTCACAGCATTCACCAACACCGGGAGCCGTTATGTTTAACATTGCTTTACTGGGCGCTGGCCGAATTGGCCAGGTACATGCAGCTAACATCGCCAGCCACGGCGCGACCACGCTCTGGTCCGTGGTTGACCCGAATCAGGAATTTGCCACCCGCCTCGCCACGCAGTATCAGGCCCGCCAGCAGAGCCTGGATGAAGCGATGACCGACCCTAACGTTCACGCCGTGCTGATCGCCTCCGCCACCGATACCCACGCGGACCTGATTGAAATGGCCGCCCGCCACGGCAAGGCCATCTTCTGTGAAAAGCCGGTCCACCTCGACCTCGCCCGCGTGCGCGACTGCCTGAAGGTGGTCAAAGAGTATGACGTGCCGCTGTTTATCGGCTTTAACCGCCGCTTTGACCCGCAGTTCCGCCGCGTGAAAACCGACGTGCAAGCCGGGCGCATCGGCAAGCCGGAATCGCTGCTGATCATCTCCCGCGACCCGTCTCCACCGCCTGCGGAGTACGTGCGCGTCTCCGGCGGCATGTTCCGCGATATGACCATTCACGATTTTGACATGGCCCGCTTCATCATGGGCGAAGAGCCGGTGTCGGTGTATGCCCAGGGCAGCAACCTGGTGGATCCGGCGATTGGCGAGGCGGGGGATATCGATACCGCGTTTATCGTCCTGAAATACGCTTCCGGCGCGATGGCGACCATCGTCAACAGCCGCCGCTCCTCGTATGGCTACGACCAGCGTCTGGAGCTGCACGGCTCCGAAGGGCTGCTGTGCGCGGGCAACATTCTGGAAAACCAGGTGCAGCACTACGGCAAACAGGGCTGCACCAGCGCGCTGCCGGAACACTTCTTCCTGCAGCGCTACAAATCCGCTTACGCCGCGGAATGGGAACACTTTGTCGCGGTCCTGCGCGGCGAAGCGGTGCCTGACTGCAGCGGCGATGATGGTGAACGTGCGCTGTACCTTGCGGATAAAGCGCTGGAGTCACTGCGCAGCCAGCGCGAGATCGTCCTCTAAACACCACAACCCTACACAGAGAGACATAATAATGAAAAAACTGATCGTAGCCGTCCTCATCGCCATGACGTCCGGGGCCGCCCTCGCCGAAAACGAGCAAATTGTTTTCAGTACGCCAAACCTGGCCATGCCGTTTGAAGTTCACATGCAGCGCACGGCGGTAAAAGCCGCAAAAGAGATGGGCGTGAAGCTTCAGGTACTGGACGGGCAGGGCAGTTCACCGAAGCAGGTGGCTGACCTGGAAAACGCCATCACCCGCGGGGCGCAGGGCTTTATCGTCTCCCCGAACGACGTGAACGCGGTCTCCAGCGCGGTGGATGAAATTCAGGATGCGAAGCTGCCGGTGGTCACCCTTGACCGTTCCGTCGACAGCAAGAAGAAGGTGCCGCACTTTGGCGCCAACAACTACAAAGGCGGCCAGGCGATTGGCGACTTCGTCAAAACCAAATTCCCCGACGGGGCGGAGATCATTCTGCTGACCGGCCAGCCGGGCTCCTCCTCCAACATCGAACGCACCAAAGGGATCCGCGACAGCCTGAAGGCGGGCGGGGATAAGTACAAGATCGTCGCCGATCAGACCGGCAACTGGATGCGTTCTGAAGGGATGCGCATCGTGGAAAGCGTGCTGCCTTCGCTGCCGAAGCGTCCTCAGGTGATCCTCTCCGCCAACGACGACATGGCGCTGGGGGCGATTGAAGCCCTGCAGAGCCAGGGCGTGAAGCCGGGCGAAATTCTGGTCACCGGTTTTGATGCGGTACCGGAAGCGCTGGCCCGCGTGCGCGACGGCTGGCTGGCGGTGACGGCGGATCAGCGTCCGGGCTTTGCGGTGCAGACGGCGATGAGCCAGCTGGTGGCCAACGTGCGCGAGAAAAAAGCCATTACCGGTGCCGACTACCCGCCGACGCTGATCACCAAAGAAAACCTGCAGCAGGCTGAGCGTATCGGTGAGGCCGGTAACTGATTTATCCGCAGCCGCCGCTGGCGCGGCGGCTCACTCTAAAGGAGGAGCAGACCGATGTCGCAACCCTTACTGAAAGTGACCGACCTGGCAAAAAGCTTTTCCGGCGTCTGGGCGTTAAGCAGCGCCCAGCTGACCGTCGGCGCGGGCGAGATCCACGCCCTGCTGGGGGAAAACGGGGCGGGTAAATCCACGCTGCTGAGGGCGCTCGCGGGGGCGCAGCCGCAAACCCGCGGGGAGATCTGGTTCAACGGCGAAACGCTGCCGGTGGACGACTCCCCGGTGGAACGGCAGAACAAGGGCATTATCACCATCTATCAGGAATTCAACCTGCTGCCCAACATGACCGTCGCGGAAAACATGTTTCTCGGGCGCGAGCCGCGTAAACGTAACCTGATCGTCGACGAAAAGGCGGTCAATCAGGAGGCGCAGGTCATTCTCGACTATCTGCAGCTGAACGTTGCGCCGACCACCCCGGTCGCCCGCCTGAGCGTGGCCCAGCAGCAGATGGTGGAGATCGCCCGGGCGCTGACCCTCAACGCCAGGCTCATCATTATGGACGAACCCTCCGCCGCGCTGAGCGACAGCGAGGTGGAAAGCCTGCACCGCGTGGTGCGCGAGCTTAAAAACCGTGGCGTGAGCATTATCTATGTCACCCACCGCCTGCACGAAGTTTTCCAGCTCTGCGACCGCTTCACCGTTTTCCAGGACGGCCGTTTTACCGGCACCGGTGCGGTGGCGGAGACCAACGTCGAACAGCTGATCCGCCTGATGGTCGGGCGCGACGTGGCCTTTAACCGTCGTCCCGCCAGCGAAACCCATCATGAGGACAAACCCGTCCGCCTGGCGGTGAAGGGGCTGAGCCGCGAAAAGCCGCCGCTGGATCCGCACGGCATCGCCCTGCACGACATCAGCTTCCACGTTCACGCCGGGGAGGTCTTAGGCATTGCCGGACTGGTGGGCGCTGGGCGCACCGAAGTGGCCCGCTGCCTGTTTGGCGCAGATGCCTTTACCTCGGGCAGCTTTGAACTGGATGGCGTACCGTACCAGCCGCGCGACCCGCTCTATGCCCTTGACCAGGGCGTGGCGCTGGTGCCGGAAGACCGCAAAAAAGAGGGGGCGGTGCTGGGGCTGTCGATTCGCGACAACCTGTCGCTCTCCTGCCTCTCCTCGCTGCTGCAGTGGCGCTGGTTCGTGAACACCCGCAAAGAGGACGATCTGATCGAGTCCTACCGCAAGGCGCTGCAGATCAAAATGGTCAACAGCGCGCAGGAGGTGCGCAAGCTCTCCGGCGGTAACCAGCAAAAAGTGATCCTCGCGCGCTGCATGGCGCTCAACCCGCGGGTGCTGATCGTTGATGAGCCGACGCGCGGCATCGACGTGGGGACCAAATCGGAAGTGCACCAGGTGCTGTTTGACATGGCGAAAAAGGGCGTGGCGGTGATCGTGATCTCCTCCGATCTGCCTGAAGTGATGGCGGTGTCAGACCGGATCATCACCCTCAGCGAAGGCCGGGTGACCGGCGAGATCCACGGTGACGACGCTAACGAAGAACGGCTGATGACGATGATGGCCATCAACCACAACGCCCTGAACGCGGCATAACGGAGTTTCTCATGACGCAGATGATTTCTAAAACGCAGGCCCCGGTCAAACGCGCCGGACGCATCGATCCCATCGCCTTCTTCGAGCGCTTCGGGGTCCTGATTTTCATGATCCTGCTGCTGATCTTCTTCCAGTCGCAGAACAGTAATTTTTTCTCTGAACGCAATATTTTCAACATCCTGACCGAAGTCTCCATCTACGGGATCATGGCCGTGGGGATGACCTTTGTCATCCTGACCGCCGGGATTGACCTCTCCGTGGGTTCTATTCTGGCGGTCTGCGCCATGACCGCGGCGTACGTGATCAAGGGCGACAACTTCACCACCGTCGACCCGAACGCCTGGGGCGGCATGAGCTGGCTGATTGGGCTGGGGATTTGCCTGGCGATGGGCACGGCGATTGGCTTCCTGCACGGTCTGGGCGTGACCCGCCTGCGCCTGCCGCCGTTCATCGTGACCCTCGGCGGGATGACCATCTGGCGCGGCCTGACGCTGGTTATCAACGACGGCGCGCCGATTGCCGGTTTCGATCAGGGCTACCGCTGGTGGGGGCGCGGGGAGCTACTCGGCATCTCCATTCCGATCTGGATCTTCGCCATTGTCGCCCTCGGCGGCTATCTGGCGCTGCATAAAACCCGCTGGGGCCGCTTCGTCTACGCCATCGGCGGTAACCCGGAGGCGGCGCGCCTGGCGGGAGTGAACGTCAAGCGCGTGCTGGTCAGCGTCTACGTGCTGATCGGCTGCCTGGCGGGGCTGGCGGGCTTCATTCTGAGCGCGCGTCTGGGGAGCGCTGAGGCGGTGGCCGGGATCTCCTTTGAGCTGCGCGTCATCGCCTCGGTGGTGATTGGCGGCACCTCGCTGATGGGCGGCTACGGGCGCATCGGCGGCACCATTATCGGCTCCATCATCATGGGGATTCTGATTAACGGCCTGGTGCTGATGAACGTCTCGGCCTACTACCAGCAGATTATCACCGGATTAATTATCGTTCTGGCGGTGGCGTTTGATACCTACGCCAAGAGCCGTCGCGGCGCACTGTGAGGATCACGATGAAAGAGGTTCGTATTGGATTGATTGGCACCGGGTATATCGGCAAGGCGCACGCTATCGCCTATGCCCAGGCCCCGACGGTGTTCAACCTGCGCGGCAGGCTGGTGCGCGAGATGGTGGCGGAAGTCACGCCGGAGCTGGCGGCAGCGCGCGCGCAGGCGTTTGGCTTCAACCGCTCCACCGGCGACTGGCGGGCGCTGGTGGCCGACCCGGCGATCGACGTGGTGGATATTTGCTCACCCAACCATCTGCATAAAGAGATGGCGCTGGAGGCGATCCGCCACGGCAAGCACGTCTACTCGGAGAAGCCGCTGGCGCTGAACGCCCACGACGCGCGCGAGATGGTCGACGCCGCGAAGCGGGCCGGGGTGAAAACGCTGGTGGGGTTCAACTACATGAAAAACCCGACGGCGCAGCTGGCGAAGGAGATTATTGCCCGCGGCGAGATTGGCGAGGTGATCCACTTCTACGGCACCCACAACGAAGACTATATGGCCGACCCGCGCTCGCCCATTCACTGGCACTGCTTTAAAGAGACCGCCGGGCTGGGGGCGCTGGGCGACCTGGCGGCGCATATCGTCAACATGGCCCAGTACCTGGTCGGGGAGATTGAGCAGGTTTGCGGCGACCTGAAGATCGTGGTCCCGGAACGCCCGGCGAAGGCCGGCTCGTCGGACATGGTTGCCGTCGAAAACGAGGATCAGGCCCACGCGATGGTGCGCTTCGCGGGCGGGGCGCAGGGCGTGATTGAAACCTCCCGCGTCGCCTGCGGCCGCAAGATGGGGCTGTCGTACGTCATTACCGGGACGAAAGGCGCCATCAGCTTCACCCAGGAGCGCATGGCGGAGCTGAAGCTCTATCTGCATGACGATCCGGTGAACCGTCAGGGATTCCGTACCTTACTCGTCGGCCCTGCACACCCGGACTACGCCGCGTTCTGCATGGGCGCAGGCCACGGGATAGGCTTTAACGATCAAAAAACGGTGGAGGTGCGCGACCTGGTGGACGGGATTGCCGCCGACGCGCCGATGTGGCCGGACTTCGAAGAGGGCTGGAAGGTGTCGCGCGTGCTGGACGCGATCGCGCTCTCGCACCGGGAAGGCCGCTGGCTGAACGTGAACGACATTGTCTGATGAGGTATCAACGTGGAAAAGCAGTTTGATGTGATATGCATGGGCCGCGTGGCGGTAGACCTCTACAGTCAGCAGATTGGTGCCCGTCTGGAGGATGTGTCGAGCTTTGCCAAATACCTCGGCGGCTCGTCCGGCAACGTGGCGTACGGCACCGCGCGCCAGGGCCTGCGCTCGTCGATGCTGGCGCGCGTCGGCGATGAACATATGGGCCGCTTCCTGCGGGAAGAGCTTAACCAGGTGGGCTGCGATACCAGCCATCTGATTACTGATAAAGACCGCCTCACGGCGCTGGTGCTACTCGGCATTAAAGACCGGGACACCTTTCCTCTGATTTTTTATCGCGATAACTGCGCGGATATGGCCATTACGGCCAGCGATGTGGACGAAAGCTACATTGCCTCCGCACGTTGTCTTGCCATCACCGGGACTCACCTTTCTCATCCTCAGACCCGCGAGGCGGTGCTGACGGCGCTGGGCTATGCCCGCCGTCACGGCGTGCGCACGGTGCTGGACATCGACTACCGTCCGGTGCTGTGGGGGCTGACCTCCTTAGGCGACGGTGAAACGCGCTTTATCGCCGCCGATAAGGTCACCCGCGAGCTGCAGGAGGTGCTGCACCTCTTCGACGTCATTGTCGGCACCGAGGAGGAGTTTCACATTGCGGGCGGCAGCACGGAGACCCTGCAGGCGCTGGGGCAGGTGCGTGCCGTGAGTGAAGCAACGCTGGTCTGCAAGCGCGGCGCCCTCGGCTGCTCGGTCTATACCGACGCCATTCCACCCCGGCTGGACGACGGCCTGACGGTGACTGGCGTGCGCGTGGAGGTACTGAACGTCCTCGGCGCGGGGGACGCGTTTATGTCCGGCCTGCTGCGCGGCTACCTGAACGACGAGGGCTGGGAGCAGGCGTGTCGCTATGCCAACGCCTGCGGCGCGCTGGTGGTCTCGCGCCACGGCTGCGCCCCGGCGATGCCGAGCAAAATCGAGCTGGATGACTATCTCTCCCGCGCTGCGGATGTGCCGCGCCCGGACCTCGACCCGCGTCTGAACCACCTCCACCGGGTGACCACCCGCCGCCGCGAGTGGCCGGAGCTGTGCGTAATGGCCTTCGATCACCGCAGCCAGCTTGAGGAGATGGCGCTGCAGTGCGGCGCGTCGATCGGGCGCATTCCGGCGCTGAAGCAGCTGATCCTGCAGGCCAGCCGCGAGGCGGCGAGCCGGGCCGGGCTGGAGGGCAAAGCCGGCCTGCTGTGCGACGGCACCTTTGGTCAGGACGCGCTGAACGCCATCACCGGCGAGGGGTGGTGGATTGGTCGCCCCATTGAGCTGCCGGGCTCGCGTCCGCTGGAGATGGAGCATGGCAACATCGGCACCCAGCTCATCAGCTGGCCACAGGAGCACGTGGTGAAGTGCCTGGTCTTTTTCCATCCGGAAGACGCTCACGGCCTGCGCCTGGAGCAGGAGCAGAAAATTGCCGAGGTGTATCACGCCTGCTGCCGGTCCGGGCACGAGCTGCTGCTGGAGGTGATCCTGCCTGCGACCATGCCGCGCAGCGACGAGCTCTACCTGCGCGCCATTTCCCGCTTCTACAACCTCGGCATTTATCCCGACTGGTGGAAGCTGCCGCCGCTCTCAGCGGAGGGCTGGACGGCGCTGAGCGAGATTATCGAACGCCGGGACCCGCACTGCCGCGGGGTGGTGATCCTCGGCCTGGACGCTCCGGCGGAACAGCTGCGCGCCGACTTCAGGGCCGCAGCGGGGCAGACGGTAGTAAAAGGCTTCGCCGTAGGGCGCACGCTGTTCGGCGATGCCTCCCGCGCGTGGCTGAAGCACGATATTGACGATGCGCACCTGGTGGCGCGCATCCGGGACAACTACCTGCAGCTTATCGCCTGGTGGCGCGAGCGCGGACACGCATAATGGAGACGACAATGAGTGTACAACTGGGCATTAACCCGCTGACGTGGACAAACGACGATCTGCCTTCACTCGGCGCGGAGACGTCGCTGGAGACCTGCCTGAGCGAAGGTAAAGAGGCCGGTTTTGCCGGTTTCGAGCTGGGCAATAAATTCCCGCGCGAAGCGCGCCTGCTCGGCCCCATCCTGCAGCGCCACGACCTGCAGCTGGTCTCCGGCTGGTATTCCGGCCGCCTGCTGGAGCGCAGCGTGGAGGAGGAGATCGCCGCCGTGCAGCCCCACCTGACGCTCCTGCGCGAGCTGGGGGCGAAGGTGCTGGTCTTTGCGGAAGTGAGCGGCTGCATTCACGGCGAGCAGCAGACCCCGGTGCACCTGCGCCCGCGCTTCCCGCAGTCGCGCTGGAAGGAGTACGGCGAGAAGCTTACCGAATTTGCCCGCTACACCCAGCAGCAGGGCGTGCAGATTGCCTACCATCACCATATGGGCACGGTGATTGAGTCCGCCGACGACGTGGACAACCTGATGACCCACACCGGCGACGCGGTGGGGCTACTGCTTGATACCGGTCATCTGACCTTTGCCGGGGCCGATCCGCTGGCGGTGGCGCAGCGCTGGGCGTCGCGTATCAACCACGTTCACTGCAAAGACGTGCGCGCCGACGTGCTGGCGGACGTGAAAAACCGCAAAACCAGCTTCCTTGATGCGGTACTGAGCGGCGTGTTTACGGTGCCGGGCGACGGCTGCGTGGATTATCCGCCGATTATGCAGCTGCTGAAGGCGCAGGACTATCACGGCTGGCTGGTGGTCGAGGCGGAGCAGGATCCGGCCATTGCCCATCCGCTGACCTACGCCCGTCTGGGGTATAACAATCTGAGCCGTCTGGCGCGCGACGCCGGACTGATTTGAGGAGGTGACATGTCACGTCTGTTATCACGCTGGCAACAGCCGAACGCGGAGGGACGCACCCAGTCCGTCACGCCGGAAAGCGCAGGGTGGGGGTACGTCGGCTTTGAGGTGTATGAGCTGCAGGAGGGGCAGACGCTGACGCTGCCCGCCGTCCGCGAAGAGCGCTGTCTGGTGCTGGTCGCCGGGCGCGCCTCCATCAGCACGCCTTCCGCGCAGTTTAACGACATCGGCGAGCGGATGAGCCCGTTCGAGCGCATCAAGCCTTGGGCGGTGTACATCACTCCGCAGGAGACGGTGCAGGTGAAGGCGCTGACGACGCTGGAGCTGGCGGTCTGCGCTGCGCCGGGCAAGGGCACCTGTCCGACGCGGCTGATTGCGCCGCAGGATATCGACGCTGAGGCGCGCGGCAAGGGCCATAACCAGCGCTACGTGCACAACATTCTGCCGGAAGACAAGCCCGCCGACAGCCTGCTGGTGGTGGAGGTCTGGACCAACGAGGGCTGCACCAGCTCGTACCCGAGCCACAAGCACGACACGGATAACCCGCCCCAGGAGACTTACCTGGAGGAGACCTACTACCATCGCCTCAATCCGGAGCAGGGGTTCTGCATGCAGCGGGTTTACACCGACGACAGAGCGCTGGATGAGTGTATGGCGGTCTACAACCGTGACGTGGTCATGGTGCCGAAGGGCTACCACCCGGTGGCGACGATGGCCGGGTATGACAGCTATTATCTCAACGTGATGGCTGGGCCGGTGCGCAAA
The DNA here is from genome assembly GCF_019968825.1 of Enterobacter sp. JBIWA003. Lineage (NCBI taxonomy): Bacteria > Pseudomonadati > Pseudomonadota > Gammaproteobacteria > Enterobacterales > Enterobacteriaceae > Enterobacter > Enterobacter sp. JBIWA003. Next base: position 3,634,686 of record NZ_CP074170.1, on the reverse strand, counting down.
TGGATGTTCACCTGGGAAGAGGACCACGCTTGGATTAATCGGGATTATCCCGCGGATGGCGGGCGCTGAGGCTGTTTTTGCCGGGTGGCGCTGCGCTTACCCGGCCTACAATTCGCAAAAAATTACTTTGCTTCAATCGCCTGCTCAATCGTCCGGGCAACGATCTGCGGCTGGCTCACCATCGACACGTGGCTCGCCGCCACCTCGGTGGTTTTAGCGTGGATCGTCTTCGCCATCGCGCGTTCAAGCGCCGGGTTAATCATCCGGTCATTCTGACTCACCACATACCAGCTCGGTTTGTTGTGCCACGCGGCGTGAGTCACTTTTTCTGCGAAAGCTTCGCCCTTTATTGGCCCCTGCGTGGCCGCAATGGTCTGTTGTTCACCCGGTTTCACGTCCGGCGCGAAATCCTTCCTGACGGCTTCCGTCGGCAGGTATAAATAGCCGTCCGCTGTTTTGGCAATGCCCGCGCTGCCCGGCGGTGCAGGGTAGCTTCCTGCCAGGTCCGCCGTCGACTGGCCGGAGTCCGGCGCGAAAGCCGCCACATACATCAGCGATTTTACCCGCGCATCGTTGCCCGCTTCGCTAATGACGGTGCCGCCCCAGGAGTGACCCACCAGCACTACGTCACCCCGCGCGCGGGCGATGGCCCGCTTTGTGGCGGCAACGTCATCTTTTAGCGACGTGAGCGGCAGCTGGACGGCAATGACCTCTGCGTGCTGTTTCTGCAACAGGGTAATGACCTTATTCCAGCTGCTGCCGTCGGCAAACGCGCCGTGGACCAGCACGACGCTGGTTTTACTCTGTGCAAAGGCGCTGGCGGAAAGCGCCAGCAGGCCTGCCGTGACTACAGACAGTGCTTTCATCTTCAGACTCCTTAAAAATGGTGGACCGCCGCGTGGGGCGGGACGGTGAATTCAACGGTTTTGTGGTCGAGCGGCTTGTGCGTCGGGTCGGCCAGAATTATTGTCACCTTGTGTTTACCGGCGGGCAGCCCCACCAGGATCACCGGCTCTCCGCTGGTGTCAGCCCAGTGCCACGGCGCGTCATCCACCACCACGTGAATGTGCCCGATGCGCGGGGTGACCTTGAGCGCGTCGGGCCCGAATACCGGCTCGATGCGAAGGTTTTCGGCGCGGTACTGGATAAACACCGCGCCTTTGCTCAGCGGCCCGGCAAGCGGCGGATCGACGATCAGTTTTGCAGGCGGCTGCGGCTGCGCCAGCGGGGCAACGGCGGCGGGGCCGTTAACGTCCGCGGCGCTCAGATTGTCCAGGGGAGTGGCCTGGGCACCTGCGACGGATGTCAGGACAAGCAGGGGGAAAAGTACGTAGCGACGAATCATTGCTCTCTCTCCTCATCAGTTCTCAATGGCGACAGGGAAAGAAAACCATTTTTATGTATCGGAGATATTTGCCGGAGGGGGCGTTTTGTACCCGTTTGTCATCGTGGCCCGCGGGATACAGTGCGATACAGTTTGCCTCCCGGGACGGCGCACAATGGCTATCGCCAGCCCGGCAATCAGCAGCGTCAGGCCCGTCGATACCCCCATTGCACCCGCGATCCCCAGCGTTTTATTTAGCCACGCATAGGCATACGGTGAGGCTGCGGCCATCAGCTGGCCGGGGATAAGCAGCATGTCCGTGCGGCGGGCATAGCTTTCCGCGCTAAACAGCTCCAGCGGCAGGGTGGCTTTGACAAGGGTAACCAGCCCGTTGATGGCCCCATAGACCAGCACAAAGCCGGCCGCACACCAGACAAACAGGGCGCTGCTCAACCCAACAAGAAAACAGAGCGGCATGGCGAGAGCGGTAAAAAGCGTTAACGTGAAGGGCGTTAAGCGAGCCCCCGCCAGCACTTCCAGCGAGCGCGCGCCCGTCTGGCCGATTCCCCACAGCATGCCGATAGCGACCGGCAGGCCGTAGTGGGCAATAAACTCCGGCAGATGGGTGGAGGTGCCGTTAGAGACAAAGGTGATGAGGGCAATGAAGGCGGCATAAAGCCAGCCGTTTCGGCGCTCGTTGTTCAGCGGCGGTGCGGCGATTTTCGTCGTCACCGTCAGCCGCTGCCGGGGAAGCGTGCGAATCAGCAACGCGCTCAGCAGGCCAAGCAGGGCATAAATGCGTAATGCGTCCTGCCAGCGCATCACGTGAAGCAGCGCATCGCCCAGCGGCCAGAAGACGACGGAGGCCAGCCCGCCCGCCAGCGTGACGCGCGAGATTGTTCTTCGCGCCTGTTGTCCGTAGAGGTTGACCAGTGCGGCGAACAGCGCATCGTACAGCGACAGGCGCATTCCCACGCCCGTGATCAGCCAGGCGCCGTACCAGCCATAAAGCGTCCGGGTATACGCCATACAGGCGCAGCTTGCGGCGATCAGCAGCGTTCCGCCCATCACCACCTTTTGACCGCCTAAGCGTGCCAGCAGGCGGGCGACAAAAGGGGAAACCGCCGCCATCACCAGCATCGCCAGCGTCAGGCCGAGGTAAATCTGCGGTGATGACCATCCCCGGTCGGCTGAAATGGCCAGCGCAAAGGTGCCGGGCATATAAAACGAGATCCCCCAGTTGATGAGCTGATTGCACCCGGCCGTGAGGGCGAGGCGGTGTGGCAGGGCAGGTGTTTCCATGAGTGTTCATTCCGCTATGCAGTTGTCCTGAGCATAACGGGCGCGGTATTGTGCTGGCAGGGCCGCAACCTTATGCGCGGTATAAGAGAAACTTTGAATGACGACGCTTAATCTGGGCTATCTCGCCACCTTCCGTCTGGTGATCCAGCGCGGCAGTTTTTCAGCGGCAGCGGACGTGCTGGGTCTCTCCCAGCCCGCCGTCAGCCTGCAAATACGCCAGCTGGAGCAGTTTCTGCAAACGCGGCTGGTGGAGCGTACCGGACGAGGGATTAAGGCGACGGCTGCCGGAGAAACCTTGCTGGCGCACGGGGAGCGTATTCAGCAGGTGGTGGATGACGCCATCCGGGCCGTGAATGCGTTTAGCCACGACGTAAGCGGCACCATTACGCTTGGCACGGGGGCAACGGCCTGCATCCATCTTCTGCCGCCGCTGCTGGAGGAGCTACGCCGCGACTATCCGCTCCTGAGCGTGGGGGTGACGACGGGCAACACCCTCGACATCGTCAGAGCTATCGAAGAGAACCGTCTCGATATGGGGCTGGTCACGCTGCCGGTGAGTGGCAGAGCGTTGGACGTGATGCCGGTGATGGACGAAGAGTTTGTCTTTATCGCTTCAAGGGAACAGCAGGCTGCATTCAGGGACTTCACCCCAGCCGCGCTGCACGTTCATCCGCTGATAGCCTTTGAATCAGGCAGTGGGACCCGGGCGCTGATCGACGGCTGGTTTGCCGCCCAGGGTTTAGCGATCGCGCCGGTGATGCAGCTTGGCAGCATCGAGGCGATCAAACGGATGGTTCGCGCAGGGCTGGGCTACAGCATCGTGCCGCGCATGGCGGTGGAACAGGAGGTCGATCGCGAAGGGCTATGCGTGATGTCGCTGATGCCCATGCTGCAGCGGCAGCTGGCGGTAGTCATGCGGCAGGATAAAATCCTCAGCAAAGGGATCGCGGCCCTTATTCGGCTCGTGCAACAGCCTTCGGCGGTTTAGCGGTCAGCGGTGTCGACGGTCAGGCTGGATTGCTGCGACTGGGTTTTATCCTGATGGTGGTACCAGGCGCCAATCGAAGAGTAAACGAAGCGGCCAAAGAAAAACAGGAAGCTGATGAGCAGTATGATGCGGGTCATTCGGGTGTTAAATCGATGTCGTTTGCGCATACGCGTGACCTGACTCACTCTGTTTTTCCTGGATAAGCCCTTCCGGGCGATAAGGATATTAAGGCACAGCGGGAAGGTGGGGTCAATTCTGTGATGTGTAAATAACCGTCAATGTTTACATTAATTAATGTTATTGAAATTAATCAACGCATTTACCATATTGATAATATGAAGAAAAAGATGGCGAAAAAACGCCACAAAATGTTATTTGCGTAAAGTAGTTTGATTTATGTCAACGGATTCCCGGCCCTGATATTTAAAATCCTTCCTCCACACTGTTCGCCCGACATGCTGCCGGGTGGCGCGTACGTCAGGTTGGATGCCTGTCTTTATTTCCCTCTGGAGCGATAGGGGTTTAACCGGGCATCTATGACTATTCTCGCTTTCCTGAAAAACAATGCAAACCGCTGGTGGGCATTGCCGCTTATTTTACCTGTGGTTTTACTTCCCGCGCTGAGCGTCGCGAATACGTTTACGCAGCTGGGCGACGGCATTGTGGCACTCTATTATTTACCGCTCTCATTTTTGCTTTCGCTGATGATGTTCTTTGGCCTGGAAGCGCTGCCCGGGATCGTATTATCCCTGTTTATCCGCTATTACCCGTCGGTCGGGATGTTTGAAACGGTTGCCGGTGTGCTCCATTTTATCGTCCCTTTAGTGCTCAGCTGGGGCGGCTACCGGGTGTTTGCGCCCAGACGCAATATGACGGCGTACGGCGACATCCGCTTGATGGCGCAGCGCATCTTCTGGCAGGCCTTCTGCCCCGCGACGCTGTTTCTGGTGCTGTTTCAGTTTGCCGTGTATCTGGGCGTGTATGAGAGCCGCCAGAGCCTTGCGGGGTTGAACCCTCTTAACATTCGTACGCTCATCAACTACCAGGCGCTGCTGGTCAGCGGGCTGACGGGCGTGCCGCTGAGCTATCTGCTGATCCGCCTGATTCGTCATCCGCGCTATATCAAAAGTCTTCTCTCGCAGATCCGTGCCCAGATAGACAAAAAGGTGACGGTCGCTGAGTTTGTGCTGTGGGCGATTGCGCTAGGCGGGCTGCTTACGCTGCTGCTGCTCCCGATGAATGAAAACAGCTCCATATTCACCACAAACTATACCCTGTCGCTGCTGATGCCGGTGATGCTCTGGGGCGCGATGCGTTTTGGCTATAAGCTGATATCGCTGATCTGGACGCCGGTGCTGCTGGTGTCTATTCACTACTATTATCACTATATCCCGCTGAACCAGGGGTATGACATTCAGCTGGCGATCACCTCGTCCAGTTACCTGGTTTTCTCGTTTGTGGTGATTTATATGTCGATGCTGGCGACTCGCCAGCGCGCCGTGAATAAACGCTCCCGCAGGCTGGCGCTGCTCGACCCGGTCGTCCATATGCCTAATCTGCGGGCGCTGTCGCGCGATCTGGCGAAGAATCCGTGGTCGGCGCTCTGCCTGCTGCGCATTCCGGAGCTGGAAATTCTGGGCCGAAATTACGGCGTGCTGCTGCGTATTTTGTACAAACAGCAGCTGGCGCAGTGGGTAAACGGTACCCTCCAGCCCAACGAGCAGGTGTATCACCTCACCGGGTATGACATGGCGGTGCGGCTCAACGCGGAATCGCACCAGCAGCGAATTGAAACCCTGGACGAGCATATCAAGCAGTTCCGCTTTGTCTGGGACGGCATGCCGCTGCAGCCGCAGGTGGGCGTAAGCTACTGCTATGTCCGGTCCCCGGTTAACCATCTTTATCTGGTGCTGGGTGAGCTGGGGGTGGTGGCCGATCTGTCACTCTCCTCAAACCATCCGGAAAATCTTCAGCAGCGTGGTGCCGTCCATTTGCAGCGCAGCCTGAAGGATAAAGTCGCGATGATGAGCCGCCTGCAAAAGGCGCTCGATAACGACGAATTCACCCTGCTGGTTCAACCCGTTCGCGGCCTGCGTGGCGATCGCTATCACGAAGTCCTGCTGCGGATGCCGGATATAAACGGGCTATTGATCTCTCCCGACCAGTTCCTGCCTGTCGCGCAGGAGTTTGGTTTGTCCTCCCGGGTGGACCTGTGGGTGCTTGAGCATACGCTGCGCTTCCTGGCCGCGCATCGCGAGAGCCTGCCCGGCCAGCGTTTTGCCATTAATCTGGCCCCCTCAACCGTATGCCGGGTGCCGTTCCCGCTTGAGGTGAGTCGCCTGCTGGCGAAATACGCCATTGAGCCGTGGCAGCTGATTTTTGAGGTGACGGAGTGCAGCACCTTCGGCAGCGGGGAGCAGGCGCTACACATCCTCCAGCAGTTGCAGAAAATGGGGGTACGCATTGCAATTGATGATTTCGGGACCGGCTATGCAAGCTATGCGCGGCTGAAAAGCGTGGATGCCGACATTCTCAAGATCGACGGCAGCTTTATCCGCAATATCGTCAACAACAGCCTGGATTATCAGATCGTGGCGTCTATCTGCCATCTGGCGCGCATGAAGAAGATGCTGGTGGTGGCAGAGTATGTCGAGACCGAGGAGATACGTAGCGCGGTTCACGCGCTAGGCATCGATTATGTGCAGGGCTATCTGATTGGCAGGCCAGCGCCGCTGGAATCACTGCTGGAAACGGAGGCGTCCTGCGCGGACGCCTGAACCGTTACGCGGCGACGTCAGCGCTCTCTTCTTCAATTTTGAGCAGCCAGCCGGTGACCGCTTCCCAGTACTGTTGCTCTTTTTCCAGGTCCAGCAGGACCAGCGCATTCTGGCTGAACCAGTCGTGCGGGAAGCTCAGCGTCCAGTGATGGTCGTCGGTTTTAAGCTTCAGCGTGGGCGGCGTGGTGGTCGCCTGACGCTGGTTATTGAGTAGCACGCCAAGACGCAGCAGCTGAATGAGCGGCAGGAACTGCTTTTTCTTGAACAGCGTGAAGCGCGGCAGATCGTCGAGCTTAATGGCTTTGCGGTGATACCGCACCAGGGTCGCCATCATGGTTTGCTGCTCCTGGTTGAAGCCAGGCAGATCGCTGTTTTGCAGAATATAGGCCGAATGGCGGTGCATGCCGCTATGGTTGATGTTCAGCCCCACCTCATGGAGCATCGCGGCCCATTTTAACAGCGCGGCAAGCTGCGGGTGCGCGAGCTTCGGATTCTGCTCTTCCCACTGCTCGTACATCTGCACCGTGGTGTCCAGCACGCGCTTCGCCTGCTCGCGGTCGATGTTGTACTGGTTAGCCAGGCTTTGCGCGGTGCGGCTGCGAATATCCTGATGGCGGAAACGGCCTTCCATTTCGTACAGCACGCCTTCGCGCAGCGCGCCGTCGGAAAGGCGCAGCTCTTTAATGGCGAGGGCATCAAACACGCCGCAGAGGATGGCCAGCCCCGGCACGAAGACCGCCTTACGTTCGTCGGAAAGACCCGGCAGGCTTAAGGCGTCAAAACTTTTATGTTTCAGCACTTCGTCTGTCAGCAGCGTCAGGCGTTCGGGCGTGATGAACCCGTCTTTTTCACCCATTGCCAGCAGCACCTCATGTGCCGCTTTGATGGTGCCTGACGCGCCCAGCGCCACGTTCCAGCCCTGAATACGGTACTGCCAGGCCAGGTTTTCCAGTTTCTGGACAGCTGCCATACGCGCACGCTGGAAGTTCTCGCGGGTGATGGTGCCGCCCGGGAAATACATCTGCGCGAAGCTGACGCAGCCCATACGGCGGCTTTCCACCAGGCGAGGCTCAAAGTCTTCGCCGATCACCAGCTCCGTAGAACCGCCGCCGATGTCGATCACCAGCTTGCGCCCTTTTTCCGGCTGGGTGTGTTCGACGCCCATGAAAATCAGACGCGCTTCCTCGTTACCGGAGATGATCTCAATCGGGTAGGGGATCACCTTTTCGGCCCGCTTGAGAAACTCTGGCGCGTTCAGCGCCTGGCGCAGGGTGTGGGTGCCCACGATGCAGACGCTGGAGGGCGAGAAGCCCTGCAGGCGTTCAGCAAACAGCGACAGGCAGTTTAACCCACGCTCCATTGCCTCTTCGCTGAGCATGCTGCGTTCATCAAGGCCATCCGCCAGGTGCACGCGCTGCTTCAGACGACCGATGATCTGCAGCGCGCCATCCACCTCACGGGCGATGACCATATGGAAACTGTTAGAGCCTAGATCGACCGCGGCGAATTCCTGCGGGCGTGGGGTCTTATCATTTATCGGCATAGGTTAATCGGGTTGCTCGAGTGATTTGATATAGTCGTAAATCGCCAGTTGCGACCGCACTTTGCGGCGGTTGCCGCGCGGTACATAGCGGTTACTGAGTTCTTTGTCGATATAGCGTGCTTTCACGGTATCGCTGAACAGAATCTCGATGATGTCGAGGATCTGCTGCTTCAGGCGCGGATCCAGCAGCGGTGCCGCGACTTCAATTCGGTAGTCAATATTGCGCGTCATCCAGTCTGCCGAAGAGAGATAGACCTGTTTATCACCCGCATTATCGAAAATATAGACCCGATCGTGTTCTAGGTAGCGGTCAACAATGCTGATCACGCGAATATTGTCGCTGATGCCTTCCAGTTCCGGGATCAGCGAGCACATGCCGCGGATCAGCAGGTTAACCGGTACGCCGGAGCTGGACGCGGCGTACAGCCTGTCTACCAGCCCTTTGTCCACCAGGTTGTTGAGCTTCAGCGTGATGCCGGACGACAGCCCTTTCTGGGCATTGGCGATCTCTTTATCGATCATATCGTACAGCAGACGGCGCGAGTTCTGCGGCGAGACCAGCAGATAGTCGAAGCTTACCGGACGGTACGGGTTCTCAATAAAGTTAAAGACCCGGCGCACCTCGTTGGTGATGCGGGCATCGGCGGTCAGCAGCGAGTAGTCGGTATAGATTCGCGCCGTTTTCTCGTTAAAGTTCCCGGTACCGATGTGCGCGTAGCGCACCACCTCGTCGCCCTCTTTACGGGAGATCAGGAACAGCTTGGCGTGAATTTTCAGCCCCGGCGCGGAGAAGATGACGTGTACACCGGCTTCCGTCAGACGACGCGCCCAGTGAATATTCGCCTCTTCGTCGAAGCGCGCCTGCAGCTCCACCACCACGGTCACTTTTTTGGCGTTGTGCGCCGCGTGGATCATCGCATCGATGATGCGGGAATCTTTTGCCACGCGGTAGATGTTGATTTTGATCGCCAGCACGCTCGGGTCGAACGAGGCCTGACGCAGCAGTTCCAGCACGTGCTCAAAGGTGTGATACGGATAGTAGAGCAGGACATCGCGTTCGCGGATGGCGTCAAATCCGTTGCGGAATTTATCGAACCAGAGATGGCGCAGGCGCGGCAGCGGCTTGTTCACCAGATTGGCTTTGCCGACGTTCGGGAAGCCAATAAAGTCTTTAAAGTTGTGGTAACGGCCACCCGGCACGATGGAGTCATAGCGCGAAATGGTCAGCTTCTCGCGCAGCATCTCCACCATGGCGTCTGGCATATCGCGCTGATAGACAAAGCGCACTGGCTCGGCCGTCAGGCGCTGTTTCAGGCTGGAGGACATCAGCTCCATCAGGCTGGCTTCCATCTCGTGCACCAGGTCGTATTCGGCGTCACGGGTCATCTTCATCGAGTAGGCGTTTAACGCATCGTAATCGAAGAAGCCTTTGAAGATGTCGTCCAGACAGTAGCGCAGGATGTTATCTAGCAGGATCATTGGCTTGCGTCTACGCGGGGTTTCCGGCGGCAGGTTCACGAAGCGCGGGACCTTGTCGGACGGGATCTCCAGCAGCGCGTAACGGATGGATTCACCGCGGATAATTTCTACGGCCAGATAGGTGTAGTCATCTTTCAGGAACTGCACCAGATCGGTTTCGCGGTTGATGAGAATCGGGGTAATGTGCTGGCGCAGGTACTGTTTAAAATAGTGGCGCAGCCAGTTTTGTTGGTTAACGGAAAGCTGACGTTCGTTAATCAGGAAGATTTGATTACGCGCCATCTCCAGCAGCAGTTCGTTATACAGGCCGTCAAATTCCTGATCGGCTTTCAACACGCGGGACTGGATTTTGCCCAGCAGGTGCCGCGAGTGCGAGTTTAGGCCCTGTTCTTCGCTGATGATGATGCGTCTCTTCAGCTCGGCAAAGCGAACCTTGTAGAACTCATCCAGGTTGTTGGAATAGATGCCCAAAAAACGCATGCGTTCGATCAGCGGGTTACTTTTGTCAGCCGCTTCCTGGAGTACACGTTCGTTAAATGCTAACCAGCTTAGCTCTTTCTCGATATATAACTTTTCCTGACCCATTACAGCTCACACTCCAGTTCAATCACAGGACGTGGTAAATCCGTCTCGTCCTTATTATGGCGAGCATTTCCACGATATGTCCAACAGTGCCAGAAAAGTATGACAGTTATTTTTTTTGTTGGGGAATTTAGAGGGTTGGGGGAGAGGGGGCGGGTGGCGCTTCGCTTCCCACGACCTACGAGACCGTAGGCCCGTGCAAGCGAAGCGCCGCCGGGCAATTCAAAGAGACTACTCTTCGGCAGCATGACCCTGCGGGGGTAACTTCACGCCATCCAGCCAGGCTGCGCCGTCGCGCATTTCAAGACGCCCGTCGACAAACCAGCTTACCACCAGTGGGTAAATGGCATGCTCCTGGGTCTGCACGCGTTCGGTCACGTCTTCTTCGCTGTCGCCTTCAAAGACCGGGACTTTGGCCTGCAGGATCACCGGACCGCCATCCAGCTCGTCAGTCACGAAATGCACGGAGGTGCCGTGCTCCTCATCGCCGTTTTCCAGAACCTGACGATGGGTGTGCAGGCCGGGATATTTCGGCAGAAGAGAAGGGTGAATATTCAGCAAACGTCCGGCGTAGTGCGCGACAAAGGCCGGGCTCAGAATGCGCATATAGCCCGCCAGCACCACGACGTCCGGCGCGTAGGCATCAATCTCCTGAACCAGCTCGCGGTCAAAGGCTTCACGCCCGGCGAACTGGCTGGCTTCCAGCGCGTGCGCGGGTATGTTCGCTTCCCGCGCGCGCTCAAGGCCGAACGCGTCGGCCTTGTTGCTGAATACTGCCCGAATGGTGCCGTTGATTTTCTTCTGCTTGCAGGCGTCTATGATGGCCTGCAAATTACTTCCGTTGCCGGAAATGAGCACCACGATGTTTTTCATTCAATGACCACACGCTGTTCGGAATCGGAGGCTTTAATCGTACCGATTTTCCACGCATTTTCACCTTTCTCGGTCAGCAGCTTGACCGCTTTATCCGCTTCGCTTGCCGGCAGGGCGATAACCATGCCCACGCCGCAGTTAAAGGTGCGGTACATTTCGTGAGAGCTCACGTTGCCTGCGGTCTGCAGCCAGTTAAAGACCGCTGGCCACTGCCATGAGGACTCGTCGATCACCGCCTGGGTGTTGTCCGGCAGCACGCGCGGGATGTTTTCCCAGAAGCCACCACCGGTCAGGTGGGCAATAGCGTGCACGTCAACGTTCTCGATCAGTTCCAGCACGTTCTTCACGTAGATGCGGGTTGGGGCCAGCAGATGGTCAGCCAGCGGTTTCCCTTCAAGCTCGGTCGTCTGTGGGTCGCAACCGCTCACCTCGAGGATTTTACGCACCAGGGAGTAGCCGTTGGAGTGCGGGCCGCTGGAGGCCAGCGCGATCAGCACATCGCCATCCGCCACTTTGCTGCCGTCAATAATTTCTGATTTTTCTACTACGCCGACGCAGAAGCCTGCGACGTCATAATCTTCGCCGTGATACATGCCCGGCATTTCCGCGGTTTCACCGCCGACCAGCGCACAGCCAGACTGCAGGCACCCTTCGGCGATACCATTAATGACGCTTGCAGCGGTATCCACGTCCAGTTTGCCGGTCGCGTAGTAATCGAGGAAGAACAGCGGCTCTGCGCCCTGAACCACCAGGTCATTCACGCACATCGCGACCAGATCGATACCGATCGTGTCGTGACGTTTTAAATCCATCGCCAGGCGCAGTTTGGTGCCTACACCGTCAGTTCCCGAGACCAGAACAGGTTCACGATATTTTTGCGGCAGCGCGCACAGTGCGCCGAATCCACCCAGACCACCCATCACTTCCGGGCGGCGGGTTTTTTTCACCACACCTTTGATTCGGTCAACCAGCGCATTACCTGCGTCAATATCAACACCGGCATCTTTGTAGCTGAGAGAAGTTTTGTTGGTCACGGCTTAAATCCCCACGCGATTGCATAGCTAGTAAGAAAAATCGGCGCAATTCTAACAGTCCAGGCAAACGTTTGCGAGCCTATTCTCGGCGAGAGGATCTTTTTTTACGTGCAGCCTGCCAGTGCGCCCAAACTTGCGTCTGTTCACGAAAATGAAACCGGTTTCGGTATTCTCCTTGCAACCCGAAACGGCTTTGCACATCATTCAACTGAAACCGGTTTCTGTAATTGTTTTTGCAGAAAATAACGCAGAATGAGGGAAAGCGAATGTCAGGATTTAAAGCAGATTTTCTGTGGGGCGGTGCGGTTGCGGCGCACCAGCTGGAAGGTGGCTGGAAAGAAGGGGGTAAAGGCGTAAGCGTAGCCGACGTCATGACTGCAGGCGCGCACGGCGTGCCGCGTGAAATCACCAACGGCGTGCTGCCGGGGAAAAATTACCCTAACCATGACGCCATCGATTTCTACCACCGCTATAAAGAAGACATCAAACTCTTTGCCGAGATGGGGTTCAAATGCTTCCGCACCTCTATCGCCTGGACGCGCATTTTCCCGAAAGGGGACGAGCGTGAGCCGAACGAGGCTGGCCTGAAATTCTATGACGACCTGTTCGACGAGTGCCTGAAGTACGGCATCGAACCGGTTATTACCCTCTCTCACTTCGAGATGCCTTTCCACCTGGTCACCGAATACGGCGGCTGGCGCAACCGTAAGCTGATCGACTTCTTCGTTCGTTTTGCAAAAGTGGTTTTCCAGCGCTATCAGCATAAAGTGAAGTACTGGATGACCTTTAACGAGATCAACAACCAGGCCAACTTCCATGAAGACTTTGCGCCGTTCACCAACTCCGGGCTGAAGTACGCGCCGGGCGAAGACCGTGAGCCGGTGATGTTCCAGGCCGCGCACTATGAGCTGGTGGCCAGCGCGCTGGCGGTGAAGGTGGGGCGCGAGATTAACCCGTCCCTGCAGATCGGCTGCATGATTGCCATGTGCCCAATCTACCCGCTGACCTGCGCGCCGGACGACATGATGATGGCGATGAACGCCATGCACCGCCGCTACTGGTTCACCGACGTGCACGTGCGCGGCAAGTACCCGCAGCATCTGCTCAACTACTTTGCGCGTCGCGGCTTCACGCTCGATATCACCGAAGAAGATAAAGCCGCGCTGACGCAGGGCTGCGTGGATTACATCGGGTTTAGCTATTATATGTCCTTCGCCACCAAGGCGACGGCGGACAACCCGCAGCTGGACTATGACGAAAGCAAGAGCCTGGTCTCCAACCCGTACGTGCAGAAATCCGACTGGGGTTGGCAGATTGACCCGGTGGGGCTGCGCTACTCCCTCAATTGGTTCTGGGATCACTACCAACTGCCGCTGTTTATCGTTGAAAACGGTTTTGGCGCAATCGACGTGCAGGAGCGTGACGGCACGGTGAACGACCAGTACCGCATTGACTACCTGGCCGCCCACATCCGCGAGATGAAAAAAGCGGTGGTGGAAGATGGCGTAGACCTGATGGGCTATACCCCGTGGGGCTGTATCGACCTGGTGTCTGCCGGTACCGGTGAAATGAAAAAACGCTACGGCTTTATCTTTGTCGATAAAGACAATGAAGGAAACGGCACGCTGAACCGCAGCAAGAAGAAGTCGTTCGACTGGTATAAGCAGGTGATCGCGAGCAACGGGGAGCAGCTATAATTGCCCGGTGGCGCTGCACTTACCGGGCCTACGGGATGTGTAGGCCGGGTAAGCATTAGCGCCACCCGGCAGAACCCCGCACCCAAGCCGGAGCCCAGGCTCTGGCTTTTTTGTTTTTGATTGATGTACATCAAGCAACATGGGTATGGCCTAATCCGAAAAAAGCGGTATAATCCCGCGATTTTTTTGCGGATGCCATTCAGAGGAGAAAGAGAATGAAGATTGTGGAAGTGAAACACCCACTCGTTAAACACAAGTTGGGCCTGATGCGTGAGCATGACATCAGCACGAAGCGTTTTCGCGAACTGGCCTCTGAAGTCGGCAGCCTGCTGACCTACGAAGCGACCTCTGATCTGGAAACGGAAAAAGTCACCATCGAAGGCTGGAACGGTCCGGTACAGGTTGAGCAGATCAAAGGTAAGAAAATTACCGTCGTGCCTATCCTGCGTGCTGGTCTCGGCATGATGGAAGGCGTGCTGGAGCACGTGCCAAGCGCGCGCATCAGCGTGGTGGGGATCTACCGTAACGAAGAAACCCTCGAGCCAGTTCCTTACTTCCAGAAGCTGGTGTCCAACATCGACGAGCGTATGGCGCTGGTGGTTGACCCGATGCTGGCAACCGGCGGTTCAATGATTGCCACTATCGACCTGCTGAAAAAAGCGGGTTGCAGCAGCATCAAAGTGCTGGTGCTGGTTGCGGCACCGGAAGGGATCGCGGCGCTGGAAAAAGCGCACCCGGACGTTGAGCTGTATACCGCCTCTATCGACCAGGGCCTGAACGAGCACGGGTACATCATCCCGGGGCTCGGCGATGCCGGCGATAAGATCTTTGGTACGAAATAATCGAATAACGATAAATAAGCCGACTTTGATAGTCGGCTTTTTTTTGAATAAAACACCAACAACGATACTACTCAGAGGAAAACACTATGACGCGCCGTGCTATCGGGGTGAGTGAAAGACCGCCGCTTTTACAGACTATCCCGCTTAGTTTGCAGCACCTGTTCGCCATGTTTGGCGCAACCGTGCTGGTGCCAATCCTGTTCCACATTAACCCGGCTACCGTGCTGCTGTTCAACGGCATCGGTACGCTGCTGTACCTCTTCATCTGTAAAGGCAAAATCCCGGCGTATCTCGGGTCGAGCTTTGCCTTTATCTCTCCGGTGTTATTGTTGCTGCCGCTGGGTTATGAGGTCGCGCTGGGCGGCTTTATCATGTGTGGCGTGCTGTTCTGTCTGGTCTCATTCATCGTGAAGAAAGCCGGTACCGGCTGGCTGGACGTGATGTTCCCACCAGCGGCGATGGGCGCCATCGTGGCCGTCATCGGTCTCGAACTGGCGGGCGTGGCGGCGAATATGGCCGGTCTGCTGCCTGCTGACGGCCAGTCACCGGATTCCAAAACCATTATCATCTCGCTGGTAACGCTGGGCGTAACGGTCTTTGGCTCCGTGCTGTTCCGCGGCTTTATGGCGATTATCCCGATCCTGATCGGCGTGCTGGCAGGCTATGCGCTCTCCTTCGTGATGGGCGTGGTGGATACCACCCCGATTGCCGAGGCGCACTGGTTCGCGCTGCCAACCTTCTACACGCCGCGTTTCGAATGGTTTGCGATCTTCACCATTCTGCCTGCGGCGCTGGTGGTGATTGCGGAGCACGTCGGCCACCTGGTGGTAACGGCGAACATCGTTAAGCGCGATTTAATCCGCGATCCGGGCCTGCACCGCTCCATGTTTGCGAACGGTTTCTCCACCATCATCTCCGGTTTCTTTGGGTCTACGCCAAACACCACCTACGGTGAAAACATCGGCGTGATGGCGATTACCCGCGTTTACAGCACCTGGGTTATCGGCGGCGCGGCGATCATCGCCATTCTGCTCTCCTGCGTCGGCAAGCTGGCGGCAGCGATTCAG
Organism: Enterobacter sp. JBIWA003; assembly: GCF_019968825.1. Taxonomy (NCBI): domain Bacteria; kingdom Pseudomonadati; phylum Pseudomonadota; class Gammaproteobacteria; order Enterobacterales; family Enterobacteriaceae; genus Enterobacter; species Enterobacter sp. JBIWA003. The sequence goes on along the minus strand of NZ_CP074170.1, from coordinate 3,619,178 downwards.
ATCATCCCGGTTCCGGTGATGGGCGGCGTGTCTCTGCTGCTGTACGGGGTAATTGGTGCCTCCGGTATTCGCGTGCTGATTGAATCTAAAGTGGATTACAGCAAGGCGCAGAACCTGATCCTGACATCAGTGATCCTGATTATCGGCGTGAGCGGCGCGAAGGTGCACATCGGCGCGGCCGAGCTGAAAGGCATGGCGCTGGCAACCATCGTCGGCGTGGGCCTGAGCCTGATTTTCAAGCTGATCTCCGTGATCCGTCCGGAAGAGGTGGTGCTGGACGCTGACGAAAACGAAAAAGCGTCACACTGATCCTATAACCGGGCGGACGATCCGCCCGGTTCTCTCCTTGCAGGTTCCGTGTTAAACTCCATGCCGATTTTATGTCAGATCTGGTTGAGGTACTTCTGAACGGACCGGCACAGCTCTCTCTGCCACTCTATCTCCCTGACGACGAAACGTTTGCAAGTTTCTGGCCGGGTGATAACCCCTCTTTACTGGCTGCACTGCAAAACGTGCTGCGTCAGGAACACAGCGGATACATCTATATCTGGTCACGCGAAGGCGCGGGGCGCAGCCACCTGCTGCATGCCGCCTGCGCGGAGCTCTCTGCGCGCGGTGATGCGGTAGGCTATGTGCCGCTGGATAAACGAACCTGGTTTGTCCCTGACGTGCTGGAGGGGATGGAACATCTCTCCCTGGTCTGCATCGATAACATCGAATGCGTGGCGGGGGATGAGCCGTGGGAAATGGCGATCTTTAACCTCTACAACCGCATTCTGGAATCGGGCAAAACCCGGCTGCTGATCACCGGCGATCGTCCGCCTCGCCAGCTGAATCTGGGACTGCCGGATCTGGCGTCTCGCCTGGACTGGGGCCAAATCTATAAGCTTCAGCCGCTGTCGGACGAAGATAAGCTTCAGGCGCTACAGCTGCGCGCAAAGCAGCGCGGCTTTGAGCTGCCGGAAGACGTGGGCCGTTTCCTGCTGAAGCGGCTGGATCGCGAAATGCGTACGCTGTTTGACACGCTGGATCAGCTCGATCGCGCCTCCATTACCGCCCAGCGCAAGCTGACCATTCCGTTTGTGAAAGATATTCTGAAGCTATAGTTGTGCCGGGTGGCGGCTGCGCCTTACCCGGCCTACATATGGCACCCGTAGGCCCGCTAAGCGCAGCGCCACCGGGCGAAACCATCAGAGGATCTCGAGCACGTCTTCCGGCGGGCGTCCAATGCGCGCCTGGCCGTTCGCCACGACAATCGGGCGCTCAATCAGCTTTGGATTTTCAACCATCGCCTGTATCAGCTGGGCCTCGGAGAGACGGCTGTCATCCAGGTTAAGCGACGTATACAGATCTTCTTTCTTGCGCATCAGATCCCGCGCACTGCCCATGCCCAGCATATGCAGCAGCTGGCGGAGGGTCTGCGCGTCCGGTGGGGTGTCGAGGTACAGCACCACCTCCGGCTCCACGCCGTTAGACTTCAGCAGGCTCAGGGTATCGCGGCTCTTGGAGCAGCGCGGGTTGTGGTAAATTTTTACGGCGTCTGTCATGACGTGAATTCTCCTTGATTACATCTTCTCGTACGGCTTGAAGCGCTGCTGCAGGCCGCGAAGCTGATCGATACGCGCGTCGTATCGGGCCTGCTGGAGGCTGCCGAGTTTGACCTGCGAGCTGGCGCTACTGAGCGCGGAAATGGCCTGATCGAGGCGCCCCACCAGGGCAAAGCCTTCTGCGCGTGCCGCCAGCTCCTGATCGCGGTTGCCGAGCTGGGCTTCCGCCTGAGCGAGCAGATCCCAGCCGTTTTGATCGTCTTTATTATTAAAGGTGTAGCGGTTCAGGATGGTCGCTGCTTCACCCGGCTGGCCGCCCTGCAAGTAAGCGTTCGCCAGGTTAAGCTGCAGCACCGGGTTGGTACGGACGTCTTTTGCCCCTTTCAGGCGGTTAATCGCATCGGCAGGCTTCTTCTGCCCCAGATCGATATCCGTCGACAGATCGAGGTACCACGGATTGTTTGGGTCGGCAGCCAGAAGCGGCTGCAGCGCCTTACGCGCCTCGTCGTATTTGCTGGCTTCCATCGCCTGGAGCGCCTGACCATACTGCGCGGCGTTCTTCTCGCGCACGTTGCCTTTCGCCAGGGTATCCAGCAGGTCGCTGGTGAGCTGGTTACGCCCGGAATTGTACATCCCCAGCGTTCTCACTTTCGCCATGTAGAAATCCTGCGAAGACTGGACCACGACCGGGCGCATCTGGTTGGCACGGTTACGCGCGTCCGACAGACGGCTTTCAGGCAGCGGGTGCGTGAGCAAAATTTCCGGTGGACGGGAAGAATAACGCGCTTGATCGAGCAGTTTTTCAAGGAAGCTCGGCATGGCCTGCGGGTCAAAGCCTGAACGCTGTAACACCTGAATGCCGATGCGGTCTGCTTCCTGCTCATTCTGCTGGGTAAAGCTGATCATCCCCTGGCGCGTTCCTGCCAGCGTACCGGTCAGCGCTGCCATCCCGGCCTGCGGGCTGGCCATCGCCAGCAGAATCGATCCCAGTGCGCCCACCCAGGTAAGGGGAGCGTTACGTTTCTGGTCTTCCATGGCACGCGCCAGGTGACGCTGCGTGACGTGCGAAATTTCGTGCGCCATCACCGAGGCCAGCTGGCTTTCGTTGTCTGAGTAACGGAATAACGCCGAATGCAGCACCACGTTACCGCCAAAGAAGGCGAAGGCGTTGATTTCGTCGTTATTGATTAAATAGAAATGGAAGGGGGTTCTGACCGAATCGGCGTGCGCCACCAGACGCATTCCCAACCCGTTTATGTACTGTACCAGCAAAGGGTCGTTAATCAGCGGGGCGCTGCCGCGCAGCTGGCGAACATAGTAATCCCCCATTTGCATCTCTTGCCCAATAGAGAGCGTGCTTCCTGCTGTGGTGCCCATGTCCGGCAATGTATCGGACGAGTCAGCAAAAGCGGGCAACACCTGACCGACCGTCACCGCGGCAATCAGTGTTGCAACCAGTGTTTTTCTCAATTGCCTGAACATAACCACTGTCCTGTATGTTGGATGTGCTAATTTGACCGATGAACCGGCATATCGTTCATCTCTGCTGCCCTGCGAGTGTAGCCGTGTTGTAGCATGAAGAAAATCCCATTCATCAGGCTTTTGCGGATTGCGATCGGGATACAAAAAGCGAAAGTCTTTTTTGTGACAGTTAGATACAATTCACCGTCTCACTCCCGCCATTCGATTCAGGGAAGGGTTGTATGCTCGAAATGTTAATGCAGTGGTACCGGCGTCGCTTCAGCGACCCGGAAGCCATTGCTTTGTTGGTTATTCTGGTTGCCGGGTTCGGTATCCTGTTCTTCTTCAGCGGTCTGCTTGCCCCTCTGCTGGTGGCGATTGTGCTGGCGTACCTGCTGGAGTGGCCCACGGCGCGCCTGGAACATATCGGCTGTTCCCGCCGCTGGGCGACCAGCATCGTGCTGGTGCTGTTTGTTGGCATCCTGCTGCTGATGGCCTTTGTGGTGATGCCGGTTGCCTGGCAACAGGGAATCAACCTGATCCGCGATATGCCCGGCATGCTGAACAAGCTGTCTGATTTCGCCGCCACGCTGCCGCGTCGTTATCCTGCGCTGATGGATGCCGGGATTATCGACGCGATGGCCGAAAACATGCGCGCCCGCATCATGACGATGGGCGATTCGGTGGTGAAGTACTCGCTGGCGTCCCTGGTCGGACTGCTGACGCTGGCGGTCTACCTTGTGCTGGTGCCGCTGATGGTCTTCTTCCTGGTGAAAGATAAAGACCAGATGCTTAACGCCGTGCGCCGTATTCTGCCGCGCAACCGCGGGCTGGCGGGGCAGGTCTGGGAAGAGATGAACCAGCAGATCACCAACTACATTCGCGGCAAGGTGCTGGAGATGATTGTCGTGGGGGTCGCCACCTGGATTGGCTTCCTGATTTTCGGCCTGAACTACTCGCTGCTGCTGGCGGTGTTGGTGGGGTTATCGGTCCTCATCCCGTATATCGGCGCGTTTGTGGTGACCATTCCGGTGGTTGGCGTGGCGTTGTTCCAGTTTGGGTTGGGGACCGAGTTCTGGAGCTGCTTCGCGGTGTACCTGATTATTCAGGGGCTGGACGGTAACCTGCTGGTACCGGTGCTGTTCTCCGAGGCGGTAAACCTGCATCCGCTGGTTATTATCTTATCGGTGGTGATTTTCGGCGGGCTGTGGGGATTCTGGGGCGTGTTCTTCGCCATTCCGCTGGCAACGCTGATTAAAGCGGTCGTCCACGCGTGGCCGGATGTGCCGGCGGTAGAAGAGCAGTAAGTTTTGCCGGGTGGCGCTGCGCTTACCCGGCCGACTTATCCTTGTAGGTCGGGTAAGGCGAAGCCGCCACCCGACACTCACTTTCAGGCACTTTCTTTCAGCCAGTTCAACACCACGTCGTGGTGGTTGCTGGTTTTGAAGTCGTCAAACACGTGTTCAACTTTACCGTCAGCGTCAATCAGGAAGCTGATGCGGTGAATGCCGTCGTAGGTTTTACCCATAAACGTCTTCTCGCCCCAGACGCCGAACTGCTCGCAAACCTGATGATCTTCATCAGAAAGCAGCGTGAAGTTCAGCAGCTCTTTTTCAGCAAATCGTGACAGCTTTTCTGGTTTATCGGTGCTGATACCCAGCACTTCCACGCCGACTTTCTTCAACTCATCCATGTTGTCGCGTAAGCCGCAGGCCTGTACGGTGCAGCCGGGGGTCATGGCTTTCGGGTAGAAATAGACCAGAACACGCTGTCCCTGGAAGTCGGTCAAATTTACTTGCTCGCCGTCTTGATCCGGTAAGCTAAATTTCGGTGCGATGTCACCGGCTTTCAGTGGATTCATTACTCAACTCCATCCTGTTCGTGCTGCGAATAATTGACGACGCTTATACTGCCCTGCGCGTTTAATTCTGTACAGAGGGCTTTGAACGCTTGCTCGATATTTGACGCATCCTGTGATGCAGGACTGTGCGCGGTAATTTGAATAAAGAGCGTGGGAACCGTGCTTGCGTCGCCCGGCTGTGTGCGGGAAACGAGCTCGGCGATGTTCATCTGATGGCTGTCAAACAGCGCGGTGAAGCGCTCAATCAGATGCGGAGAATCAGGCACTTCAACCTGCACCCAGACGGTAGAAGGCATAGCTGGACGCGGTCGCGCGGTGGTGCGCTTCATGACGATCAGCAAGTCCAGCTCGGCGCCTTTCAGCGGCAGGGTCGATTCAATCAACGTGATGGCGTTCCATGTCCCGGAAAGCAACATAATGAATGTGAACTCTTCGCCGAGCATGGCCAGACGGCTGTCTTCGATATTACAGCCGCAGCTGCTTACGTGGCGGGTGATGGTGTTCACGATACCCGGCCTGTCGGCACCCAGCGCAGTGATAACCAGGTAATGTTGTGATGAGGTTGTCAAACCTGTTCTTCCTTTGCATGGTTAAGTCTTCCTAAGGAAAGCATAAAAAAAACATGCATACAACCGCCTGAGGGCCTCAGGTCGCTTGCTTTTATTACAGTTCCAAACGTACCATTGAGACTCTTGTTCGCACAGAGGATGGCTCATGTTCACGGGAAGTATTGTCGCGCTTGTAACACCGATGGATGAAAAAGGTAACGTCTGCCGGTCTAGCATGAAGAAGCTGATTGATTACCATGTCGCCAATGGAACCTCGGCGATCGTTTCGGTAGGGACTACCGGTGAATCTGCAACGCTGAGCCACGACGAGCACGGCGATGTGGTTATGCTGACCCTGGAACTGGCTGACGGACGTATTCCGGTCATCGCGGGCACAGGCGCGAATGCCACCGCAGAAGCGATCAGCCTGACTAAACGTTTTAACGACAGCGGCATTGTCGGCTGTCTGACGGTGACCCCTTACTACAACCGTCCCACTCAGGAAGGTTTGTTCCAGCACTTCAAAGCCATCGCTGAACATACTGACTTGCCACAAATTCTGTATAATGTGCCGTCCCGTACTGGTTGCGATATGCTGCCGGAAACCGTTGGCCGTCTCTCGGAAGTAAAAAATATTATCGGTATTAAAGAGGCGACAGGGAACTTAAGCCGCGTTCATCAGATCAAAGAGCTGGTTTCAGACGACTTTATCCTGTTGAGCGGTGATGATGCGACCGCGCTGGACTTTATGCAGCTCGGTGGTCATGGCGTGATCTCCGTAACGGCAAACGTTGCGGCGCGCGACATGGCTGAAATGTGCAAACTGGCCGCGGCCGGTCACTTTGATGAAGCGCGTGTCATCAATCAGCGTCTGATGCCGCTGCACAATAAATTATTTGTCGAACCCAATCCGATCCCAGTGAAATGGGCATGTAAGGAGTTGGGGCTTGTAGCAACCGACACGCTGCGTCTGCCAATGACACCGATTACCGACCACGGTCGTGATATCGTCAGGGCAGCGCTGAAGCATGCCGGTTTGCTGTAGAGTTTAGGGAGATTTGATGGCTTATTCAGTACAGAAGTCGCGCCTGGCGAAGGTTGCGAGTGTTTCGCTTGTTATGCTGCTCGCTGCCTGTAGTTCAGACTCGCGCTACAAGCGCCAGGTGAGCGGTGATGAATCCTATCTGGATGCGACCCCGCTTGCTGAACTTCACGCACCGGCTGGTATGATCCTGCCGATTCAGAACGGCGATTATAATATTCCCGTGACCAACGGCAGCGGCCTGGTCGGTAAAGCGCTTGATATTCGTCCACCAGCACAGCCTCTGGCGCTGGTTAACGGGGCGCGTACCCAGTTCACCGGTGATACCGCGTCTCTGATGGTTGAGAGCGCGCGCGGTAGCACGCTTTGGCCACAGGTTGTCAGCGTCATTCAGTCGAAGAACTACACCATCGATAAACGCGATGACGCCAGCCAGACGTTAACCACCGACTGGATCGAATGGAACCGTCTGGATGAAGATCAGCAGTACCGTGGTCGCTATCAAGTCTCCGTAAAACCACAGGGTTACCAGCAGGCGGTCAACGTTAAGCTGTTGAACCTGGAGCAGGCGGGTAAACCGGTTGCGGATGCCTCGTCCCTGCAGCGTTACAGCACCGAAATGCTGAACGTGATTGCCGCAGGTCTGGATAAAACCGCGACCGATGCCGCCAACGCCGCACAGAGCCGCAACGGTGTAACCTTCGATGTCCAGAGCGGCGCGGATGATACCGGCCTGCCAATGCTGGTGGTGCGCGCACCGTTTAACCAGACCTGGCAGCGTCTGCCAGCGACGCTGGAAAAAGTGGGCATGAAAGTCACTGACAGCACCCGCTCAACCGGCAGCATGACGGCAACCTATAAGCCGCTCTCCGACAGCGCGTGGCAGGAACTGGGTGCGAAAGATCCTCAGCTTGCCTCCGGTGACTACAAAATTCAGGTCGGTGACCTTGATAACCGCAGTAGCCTGCAGTTTATCGATCCAAAAGGTCACACGCTGACCCAGTCGCAGAACGATGCGCTGGTCGCTGTCTTCCAGGCAGCATTCAGCAAATAAATACGAGGGCTGGTGAATCCAGCCCTTTTTATTTTCGTGCTACGCAAACGTGTGCGTGGCATAATATCCCCAGTTTTGAACACAAATCATCACACCAGGAGTAATGAAGATGCAGAAGCAAGCTGAGTTGTATCGTGGCAAAGCGAAGACCGTATACAGCACGGAAAACCCGGATCTGTTGGTGCTCGAGTTCCGCAATGATACGTCAGCAGGGGATGGCGCACGCATTGAGCAGTTCGATCGTAAAGGCATGGTGAACAACAAGTTCAACCACTTCATTATGACCAAACTGGCCGAAGCGGGTATCCCGACTCAGATGGAAGCGTTGCTGTCCGATACGGAATGTCTGGTGAAAAAACTGGATATGGTTCCGGTTGAGTGCGTTATTCGTAACCGTGCGGCGGGCTCCCTGGTGAAGCGTCTGGGCATTGAAGAAGGTATCGAACTGAATCCACCGTTGTTCGATCTGTTCCTGAAAAACGACGCCATGCACGACCCGATGGTCAATGATTCCTACTGCGAAACCTTCGGCTGGGTGAACAAAGAGAACCTGGCGCGCATGAAAGAGCTGACCTACAAAGCCAACGACGTGCTGAAAAAATTGTTTGATGACGCGGGCCTGATCCTCGTCGACTTCAAGCTGGAGTTTGGTCTGTTCAAAGGCGAAGTGGTGCTGGGCGATGAGTTCTCACCGGACGGCAGCCGCCTGTGGGACAAAGAAACCCTGGATAAAATGGACAAAGACCGTTTCCGTCAGAGCCTGGGTGGTCTGATTGAAGCGTACGAAGCGGTTGCTCACCGTTTAGGCGTTAAGCTCGACTAACTCCCTCACTTGCCAAAGGATGTTCGCATCCTTTGGCGTCTTACCTTTGTTTCCTATGGTAATCTTGCCGTTAACCGCCTACGATCATAGCTATTATAAATGGAATAGTTCGAGGTGGTTATGCGCTGGCAAGGGCGTCGTGAAAGTGACAATGTAGAAGACAGACGCAGTGATGGCGGCGGCGGTCCTTCCATGGGGGGACCCGGCTTCCGCTTACCCAGCGGCAAGGGCGGTATTATCCTGCTGATAGTGGTGCTGGTCGCGGGGTATTACGGCGTCGATCTCACCGGGTTAATGACCGGTCAGCCGCTGCAACAGCAGCAGCATTCTCAGCGCTCCATCAGCCCGAATGAAGATGAAGCGGCCAAATTTACCTCCGTGATCCTCGCCACAACGGAAGACACCTGGGGTCAGCTGTTTGAGAAGATGGGGCGTACCTACCAGCAGCCAAAGCTGGTGATGTACCGGGGCGCAACCCGCACCGGATGCGGTACCGGACAGTCCGTGATGGGGCCGTTCTACTGCCCGGCGGACGGCACCGTCTATATCGATCTCTCCTTTTACGATGACATGAAACGCAAGCTTGGCGCTGACGGCGATTTTGCCCAGGGCTACGTGATCGCGCATGAAGTTGGCCATCACGTGCAAAAGCTGCTGGGGATTGAGCCAAAAGTGCGCCAGCTGCAGCAAAATGCGTCTCAGGCGGAAGTGAACCGTTTGTCCGTCAAAATGGAGCTGCAGGCGGACTGCTTCGCGGGCGTCTGGGGCCACAGCATGCAGCAGCAGGGCGTGCTGGAATCCGGCGATCTTGAGGAGGCGCTGAATGCCGCTCAGGCGATCGGTGACGACCGCCTTCAGCAGCAGAGCCAGGGGCGCGTCGTGCCGGACAGCTTCACCCACGGTACCTCACAGCAGCGCTACAGCTGGTTTAAACGCGGTTTCGACAGCGGCGACCCGGCGCAGTGTAATACCTTCGGCAAAGCGATGTAATGCTGGCGTTTGATCAGCTGATACGCGAGCTTGAGCGCACCGGCCATCGTCGGCTGGTGGTGCTCAGCGGCGAGGCGCAGTGGACGTTGAGTCAGGCGACTGACCTGCGTAATACCCTGCTGGGAGACTGGCTGTGGCTGGATGATAATCCCTCTAAAGCCCTCAGCGGACTGCTGGGACGCGAATATCGGCATGCTGTCTTTGACGCGCGCGCCGGGTTTGACGTCTCAGCGTTCGCCGCGCTCAGCGGAACGCTGCGCGCCGGAAGCCTCCTTGTGCTGCTGGTTCCTCCGCTTGCTGACTGGGCCGACAGGCCAGACAGCGATTCTTTGCGCTGGAGCGACAGCGCGGAGCCGATCGCCACTCCACACTTTGTGCACCACTTCTGCCGGACGCTTGCCGCCGATTCGGATGCGATTGTCTGGCAGCAGCATCGTCCCTTGTCCGTTCCCGTTGCGCCGGATTTACCCGCCTGGCAGCCTGCCAGCGGCGCACCGCAGCGCGAGCAGGCGGAGATCCTCGACGCGCTTCTGACCATGCCTGCGGGCATTGCCGCGGTAACGGCACCGCGCGGGCGCGGAAAGTCAGCCCTGGCGGGGATGCTGCTCAGTAACATTCAGGGGAGTGCGGTGGTCACGGCACCGGCTAAAGGGGCAACGGATGTCATTGCGCGCTTCGCGGGCCAGCATTTTCACTTTATGGCCCCAGATGCGCTGCTGGCCTCCGCGCTGCAGGCCGACTGGCTGATTGTCGATGAAGCGGCTGCCGTCCCGGGCCCGCTGCTGGAGACGCTGGTCACGCGCTTTCCGCGCGTGGTGTTAACCACCACGGTGCAGGGCTATGAAGGGACAGGCAGGGGGTTCCTGCTGAAGTTTTGCGCCCGTTTCAGCGGACTGCGGCATTATGCCTTATCGACCCCCATTCGCTGGGCTGCCGGATGTCCGCTTGAGCGGTTCGTGGCGAATGCTCTGTTATTTGATGATGCGCTTATCGACCGCAAACCGGAAGGCGACGTGCGTATAACGCCGCTGGCGCCGTGGATGTGGGAGAGCGACCCGGCACGCGTGGCAAGCGTTTATGAACTGCTGTGTGCGGCACACTACCGCACGTCACCGCTCGATTTACGCCGGATGATGGACGCGCCCGGCCAGCACTTTGCTGTCGCCGGGACGGAGGCAGAGATTGCAGGCGCGCTCTGGCTGGTGGAAGAGGGCGGGTTGTCCCCTGAGCTTAGCCGCGCCGTGTGGGCGGGATACCGGCGTCCACGCGGGAATCTCGTGGCGCAGTCTCTGGCGGCACACGGCGGATCGCCACTCGCGGCAACGCTGAAAGGGCGACGGGTTAGCCGCATTGCGGTTCACCCCCTGCGCCAGCGGGAAGGCATCGGGCAACGGCTTATCCGTAGCGCCCGCGGGGAAGATTATCTGTCGGTGAGTTTTGGCTACACCGACGAACTGTGGCGTTTCTGGCAGCGGTGCGGGTTTGTGCTGGTGCGGATGGGGAGCCATCGGGAAGCCAGCAGCGGCTGCTACACGGCGATGGCGCTGCTGCCGCTGAGCGAGGCAGGGCATCGGCTGTGCGCGCAGGAACATCAGCGTTTGTGCCGGGATATGCGCGTCCTGTCGGCCTGGAACGGTGAAAAGATCCCGGTGGACGACGGCTGGGAAGCTACCCTTAATAGTGATGACTGGCGGGAGCTGGCCGGGTTTGCGTTTGCCCATCGCGCGTTTTCAACCTCGGTTGCCGCGCTGACGCGGTTGTTGCTCACCGTTGATATGCCGCTTCCGGCCCTGCGGGGGAAAATGGCAGGGAAAACGGATGAGGTCGGGCGAAAAGCGTTGCTGGCCAAGCTGCGCAGTGAAACCGCGCAAGCGCTTGAAAGCCTTGATTATCCCCGCTGCCAGCAGTTGAAGGAAGCCATTTTGCAATGGCAATTTTTTCAATGACTTCTTCAGTAAAGTGGCATGGTCATTCCCGCCGGGAGGCGTAGAATCCAGGTCATCTATTAAGGAGACCACCATGAAACATGACCATTTTGTTGTTCAAAGCCCTGACAAACCGGCTAAACAGTTACTGCTTCTGTTTCATGGGGTTGGCGATAATGCCGTCAATATGGGGCAGATTGGCAGCTGGTTTGCGCCCGTTTTCCCCGACGCGCTGATTGTCAGCATCGGGGGCGTAGAGCCATGCGGCCCGAACGGGCGCCAGTGGTTCTCGGTTCAGGGCGTGACGGAAGAGAACCGTCAGGCGCGCATTGATGCCATCATGCCGACCTTTATCGAGGTCGTTCGCTACTGGCAGCAGCAGAGCGGCGTAGGAGCCGATGCGACCGCGCTGATTGGCTTCTCGCAGGGGTCAATCATGTCGCTGGAAAGCGTAAAGGCGCAGCCAGGTCTTGTGTCACGGGTGATCGCGTTTAACGGCCGTTTTGCGACGTTACCGACAAGCGCAACCACGCAGACCACGATCCACTTAATCCACGGCGGTGAAGACCGGGTGATTGAACTCTCGCATGCGGTTGCTGCCCAGGAAGCGCTGATTCGGGAAGGTGGGGATGTGACGCTGGATATCGTTGACGATCTGGGCCACGCCATTGACGACAGCAGCATGCAGTTTGCGCTCGATCGTTTACGCTATACCGTACCGAAGCACTACTTTGATGAAGCGCTCAGCGGCGGTAAGCCGGATAACGATGATATTGTTGAGTTTATGTGAGGTTATCCCCTCTCCACAGGAGAGGGGATACAGACCGGTTACTTCTTCTGGTCTTTCTTCGGCCAGTCGTCGTCATCGTCCCACTTGTCGTTGAAATCACGGTGCGGGGGAAGATCCGGTTTGTTGGCGAGAAATTTTTTATGGTCCACGCGCTTAAGGTCTTTAATCACGTTAAGCAGTACGCCGACCAGAAAAACCAACACCAGAACCCACCAGTACTTTGAAAGCCAATCCATTCGCTATTCCTCTCAGAGCGTTCGTCAGGCGACGATTTGCTCCATAATACGTTGATACATACGGGCCAGCAGTTGTAAATCTGCCGCATTGACACACTCATTTATTTTATGAATGGTTGCGTTCACTGGCCCCAGTTCGACAACCTGAGCACCCATACGGGCGATAAAGCGTCCGTCTGAGGTACCACCCGTTGTCAGCAGCTGTGGCTTAATTTCATTATAGTGCTCGATGGCGTTCACCACCGCATCCACCAGTTTGCCACGCTGCGTCAGGAACGGCTGGCCGGAAAGCCACCACTCCACGGTGTAGCGCAGCTGATATTTTTCCAGCAGGGCGATAACGCGCGCCTTGATCATCTCATCGGTCAGTTCCGTGCTGAAGCGGAAGTTGAACTGGACGAAATAATCCCCCGGGATCACGTTATTGCTGCCGGTCCCGGCCTTGACGTTTGCTATCTGCATGCTGGTCGGCGGGAAGAACTCGTTGCCCTTATCCCACTCAATCGCCACCAGCTCGCTCAGCATTGGCGCGGCGCGGTGAACCGGGTTATCGGCGAGATGCGGATACGCAACGTGGCCCTGAACGCCGTGAATGGTCAGGTTACAGGTCAGCGAGCCACGGCGTCCGTTTTTGACGACGTCACCCACCACTTCGGTGCTGGACGGCTCACCGACCAGGCAGTAGTCGAGACGCTCGTTGCGTGCCATCAGCGCTTCAACGACCTTCACGGTACCGTTGTGCGCGCTGGCTTCTTCGTCGGAGGTGATCAAAAACGCGAGACGGTTTTTGTGGTTCGGATGCTGCGCCACAAAGCGCTCTGCCGCCACGACCATCGCCGCCAGAGAGCCTTTCATGTCTGCCGCGCCGCGACCAAACAGCATGCCATCCCGAATGGTCGGCTCAAACGGCGGGTTAATCCAGCGATCCGCGTCACCGGCGGGAACGACGTCAGTATGCCCGGCGAAGGCCAGCGTTTCGCCCTGTCCGCGCCACGCCCAGAAGTTCTGGGTATCGCCAAAATCCATGCGTTCAACGGTAAAACCGATGGCGCGCAGGCGTTCAATCATAAGAGCCTGACAACCTGCGTCGTCCGGGCTAAGGGAAGGACGGCGAATAAGCTGCTGAGTCAGCTCAATGACCGGGCATGACATAAACTACACCTCAACGAAAAAAGTCGGAATAAAGGGTTTCACTGAAACCCAGCAGCATAGGCTGCCCTGGCGCGCAGAGCAATGGGCGTTTGATAATTGCCGGCATCTCGAGCATCAGTTTTGCCGCGCTGTCGGCATCTTTGATGCTGGCGCGCAGAGAGTCGTCCAGTTTACGCCAGGTGGTACCGCGGGTGTTCAGCAGGGCTTCCCAGCCCAGTTCGCGAATAGCGCTATGCAGAAATTCTGCATCGAGCCCATCGGCACGGTAATCGTGGAAGCGGTACTCTACGCTGTTAGCGTCCAGCCAGCGGCGGGCTTTTTTGATGGTGTCGCAATTTTTAATGCCGTACATCACAACCATGGTGAATCCTTTTGATGTTCTGATAATTAAATGTTCAGTAAATTCGAAGATATATCCTTAAGTGGAATATAACACATTCAGGAATTGTCTGGATTAATGCGCCTGCTTAATTCGACTCACAACTGTACGCTGAATATTCTTTCATCATTTAAGCATAGATGTCCATAAACTTTAAAAACCCAATAAACTCAGCCAATAAAATAAAACTCACCCGTTCGTAGGGTTATTTCAAAATATTGCTGGTCGTCACAAAAAATTGAGGGCTCTCCGTTCATATTTATCATAAATCCCCGCAGGACGTGGGGTACAATCACAGCAATTGGTTAAATAGTCTTCACAATGATGGTACGTTTTTGTAGAATGCGCATAATAATAAGAGAGGTTGTTATGATTGAACGTGAACTGGGGAACTGGAAAGATTTTATCGAAGGCATGCTTCGTAAATGACATTCAGTAAGAATTGCAAGAGCACTAAAATAAGTAAAATAACCATAGTGTGAATTAATCACACAGTAAAAAGGCGGCCGATAAAGCCGCCTTTTTTTATTTCAACCACTTACTCAGGACGTTCCTTTAGCGGGAAGCGGCGACGCACCAGCACAAAGAACAGCGGAACGAAGTAAATGGCCAGGATGGTGGCCGAAATCATGCCGCCCATCACTCCCGTGCCGACGGCATGCTGGCTGCTGGAGCCTGCGCCAGTGCTGGTCGCCATCGGCAGTACACCAAAAATAAACGCCAGTGACGTCATCAGGATTGGACGCAGGCGCTGACGGCAAGCGTGCAGAGTGGCGGCCATCAGCTCGTGGCCTTTGGCATTCATCTCGTTGGCAAACTCGACGATCAGAATGGCGTTTTTCGCCGATAGCCCAATGACGGTGAGCAGGCCCACCTGGAAGTAAACATCGTTCTCCAGGCCGCGCATCCAGGTCGCGAGCAGCGCACCGATAACCCCAAGAGGCACGACCAGCATGACCGAGAACGGGACCGACCAGCTCTCATATAGTGCGGCAAGGCAGAGGAAGACCACCAGTAGCGAGAGCGCGTAAAGGGCCGGGGCCTGCGCCCCTGAGAGACGCTCCTGGTAAGACATGGCCGTCCACTCGAGACCAAAACCGGCGGGCAGCTGTTGCACCAGTTTTTCCATGGTGTCCATGGCGGTACCGGTGCTGACGCCCGGCGCGGCTTCTCCGACGATTTCAACCGCAGAATAGCCGTTATAGCGTTCCAGGCGTGGCGATCCGCTCTCCCAGTGTGAACTGGCAAAGGCGGAGAACGGCACCATGCCGCCAGTATTATTTCTGACAAACCAGCGGTTAATATCATCCGGCAGCATGCGGAACGGCGCGGCGGACTGGACATACACTTTTTTCACGCGGCCGCGATCCATAAAGTCATTCACATAGCTCGACCCCCACGCCGTTTGCAGGGTGTCGTTGATATCGTTGATCGAGACGCCCAGCGCCTGCGCCTTACGCTGGTCGATATCCACCTGAAGCTGCGGGCTGTCGTCGAGGCCGTTATGGCGAACGCGGGTCAGGCCAGGATCGTTGCCTGCCAGCGCTAACAGCTTATCGCGTGCCGCCATCAGCGCCGTATGGCCTGCACCGGCGTGATCCTGCAGCTCCATATCGAACCCGGCGGAACTGCCCAGCCCGCTTATCGCCGGCGGACTGCTGGCAAAGACGCGCGCCTCTTTGATGTGCGCAAAGGCTTTTGTCGCACGTTCAATAATGGCAAACGAGGTGCCCGTCCGGGTATCGCGCTCGTCCCAGTCCTTCAGGCGGACAAACATGCGGGCGACGTTCTGCCCGTTACCACCCGGGCCAGAGCCGACGGTAGAGAAGACCGACACAACGTTATCTTTCTCTTTGGTGAAGAAGTACTGTTCCACTTTCTGCACCACTTTCAGCGTCTGCTGCTGCGTTGCGCCGCTCGGAAGCTGCACCGAGGTGGTGAACATCCCCCGGTCTTCCATCGGCAGGAACGAGGTGGGCAGGTGCAGGAACAGCCAGACCATGCCGCCCAGCAGCACAACGTAAATCATCATCCAGCGCAGGCTGCGGTGCAGTACGCGACCAACGGCAGATTCATACCGCGCGGCGTTGCGGTTGAACATGCGGTTAAACCAGCCGAAGAACCCTTTCTGCCCGTGATGCTCCCCTTTGTGCAGCGGTTTCAGAATGGTGGCGCACAGCGCGGGGGTGAGGATCAGCGCGACCAGCACGGAGAGCACCATCGCCGAGACGATGGTGATCGAGAACTGGCGGTAAATCGCCCCGGTGGTGCCGCCAAAGAAGGCCATCGGGATAAAGACGGCCGACAGCACCATCGCAATCCCGACCAGCGCCCCCTGAATTTGCCCCATGGACTTGCGCGTCGCCTGGCGCGGAGAGAGCCCTTCTTCGCTCATGATGCGCTCGACGTTTTCAACCACCACGATGGCATCATCCACCAGAAGGCCGATTGCCAGCACCATCGCAAACATCGTCAGGGTATTAATGCTGTACCCGAATGCGTAGAGCACCGCAAAGGTCCCCAGCAGCACCACGGGGACGGCAATGGTGGGGATCAGCGTCGCGCGGAAGTTTTGCAGGAACAGGTACATGACCAGGAACACCAGCGCGATGGCTTCGAGCAGAGTCTTCACCACGTCCTCAATGGAGGCTTTAACGAAAGAGGTGGTTTCATAGGCGACTTTGTACTCCAGCCCATGCGGGAAATACTGCGACAGCTCATCCAGACGGTCTAATACCAGTTTCGCCGTCGCCATTTCGTTCGCGCCGGAGGCCAGCTTAATCCCCAGACCGGAGGCCTGATTGCCGTTAAAGCGGCTCAGGTAGTCGTATTTCTCCGCCC
Organism: Enterobacter sp. JBIWA003; assembly: GCF_019968825.1. Taxonomy (NCBI): domain Bacteria; kingdom Pseudomonadati; phylum Pseudomonadota; class Gammaproteobacteria; order Enterobacterales; family Enterobacteriaceae; genus Enterobacter; species Enterobacter sp. JBIWA003. The sequence goes on along the minus strand of NZ_CP074170.1, from coordinate 3,602,529 downwards.
CCATTTCCACCGTGGCGACATCGCCGAGACGCACTTCCGACCCGTCCTGATTCACGCGCAGGGTGATATTGCGGAACTGGTCCGGCGTCTGCAGCAGGGATTGCGAATTAATGGTGGCGTTCAGGGCTTGCTTATCAACGGAAGGCGTTCCCCCCAGTTGCCCCACGGCAATCTGGGCGTTCTGGGCTTTAATGGCATCCGTCACGTCGGTTGCCGTCATCTGGTAGCTGTTCAGCTTGTTGGGATCGAGCCAGATACGCATGGAGTATTGTGAGCCGTAGGCGTCGATATCCCCGACGCCGTTGATCCGGCTGATGGGATCCTGAATATTACTGGCGACGTAGTCCGCGATGTCCTGTTTATCCATCGAGCCATCTGTCGAGACAAAGGCGATGGTCAATATGTTGGTATCGCCGGTTTTACGCACGGTCACGCCCTGGTTTTGCACCGCCTGGGGCAGCTTGCGCATGGCCGACTGCAGCTGGTTTTGGACCTGCTGCACCGCTTCGTCCGGGTCGGTGCCCGCCTTAAAGCTCAGGGTGACCGTCGCCTGTCCCGTGGCGCTGCTTTGCGAGGACATGTACATCAGGTTATCCAGACCCGTCATGTTCTGCTCGATAACCTGCGTCACGGTATTTTCCAGCGTCTGAGCGGACGCGCCGGGGTAGTTTGCGGTGACGCGCACGTTCGGCGGTGCCAGGTCGGGGTATTGCTCAACGGGAAGTGAAGTAATCGCCAGGACGCCTGTCAGACACAACAGGATGGCAAGCACCCAGGCAAAAATGGGGCGATCGATAAAAAAATTCGCCATGAAAGTGTGACCTCGTTTTGCTGCACGTCATTATTGTTTATTGCCCGCATAACTTTAGCGGTAAGGCCCAGGTCAAACGTGGAGAAATAAAGGAGATAGTGTAAATTATCATGCGCTTTTCCCTGCGCTTCCCTCTTTACCGTTATTTACCCGTTAACGGCGTAGGCGCCGGAAACGTCACGCTGACCAGCGTGCCGCCGTTTTGCGGCTGCGAGAAGTGCAGCACTCCTCCAAGCCGCTGCGCGCGTTCGCGCATAATGTTCAGCCCGTAATGTCCCGGCGGCTCGCTGGCTTCGCCAATCCCGATGCCGTTGTCGCGAATGCTGACGCTGTGTGTACCGTCCGCTGCAGTCACGCAGCTGACGGTGATTTCGCTCGCCTGCGCGTGCTTAATGGCGTTCAGCACGGCTTCACGCACGATCTGCAGCAAATGCACCTGCTTTTGCGCGTCCAGCGCCAGCGAGGAGAGGCGGCAGTCGAGATGCAGTTTCGCCTGCGTCTGGCTCTGCAGCCCGTCGAGTGACTCCTGCAGCGCCGCGGGTAAATTCGCATGGTTCAGCGTCAGGCGGAAGGTGGTCAGCAGCTCGCGAAGCTGCTGCCAGGCGTTGTTCAGCTCACGGGAGAAGTCGGTGATAATAGCCTGCGCTTGGGTATTTTCTTCCGGCACGGCGCGTTTGAGCAACGCAAGCTGAATGCGCAGATACGACAGCACCTGCGCCAGCGAATCGTGCAGCTCGCGGGCAATGGTGGCGCGCTCTTCCATCAGCAGCAGCTGCTGGTAATGCTTTTGCGCCTGGTTAAAGTACAGCCCGCGCCCGAGCATGGTCGCCACGCTTCTCATCAGCGGAAGGGGGACGCTGTCCGCCTCGCTTTGCCAGCGCAGCTCGCCGTAGAGCGTGTCCTGCATCAGTACCGGCAGGTTTTGCAGAGGGATACCCTCAGCCTCCGTCCCTTCACACAGCCGCCAGTCGTCGCTGGTGCGCAGTTCCAGATAATTCATCTGCGTATAGTCATGGACAATCTGCAGGATATGCCGGAAACAGTGGCTGTCTATCTGGCCGGTATTGAGCGCCTGCGAGCACTTGAACAGCATGTCGAGCTGCTGGTGGGCTTCGTGCAGGTGCCGCGTCTTTTCCGCAACCGAGGCTTCGAGCGAACGGTAGAGCGTATCGAGCTCGGCTGACATGTGGTTAAAGGCGCGTGAAAGCTGGCCCAGCTCGTTCGGCAGGGCACTATCAGGCGCAGGAGTGGCAAATTCGCCGCGCTCAATGCGTTCGCTGGCCGCCACCAGGTTATTCAGCGGCAGCACCACCTGACGACGGATGCGTCGCAGGGTAAACAGCGTCAGCAGCAGGATCCCGAGTGCGCCAGCCAGCGAGAGCAGGGTGACCGTCTGAATTTTATGTTCGGTGTAGTGCTGGAGGGCGAGCACAAAGGCATCAATGCGGCCGACAAAATCTTCTATATTGCGTTGATACCACGCGTTGTCGCCGCGGGCGATGTGCGCATCCATCTCCTGCCAGGCCACATGCAGCTGCTGATAGCGTGCTTTCACATTGTCCGGGACGTACCAGCGGTTCAGCTTCTGCAGGGCAGGCGCGCCGAGCGTCTGTTGCCAGCTCTCGCGATGTGCCGCAAGGGAAGGGCTGTTGCGCTGCATCTCGTAGCCCAGACGATAGCTCTGCATGCGCAGTGAGCCAGCGATGTTGATGGCTTCGGCATCGCGCTGGCTGCTGGCCAGCGTCAGCAGCGCGACGGTGCTGCTGAGCACGGATAGGGCAATGATCGAAAAGAAAGCCCAGGCAAGGCTTCCGGAAACGGGTCGTTTAACGGTCACAGAACGGCTCTCTGAATAAAATTGATCTGCCACAGGTTCACTGGAAATAATTGGGCGTTCAGGGCATTTGAACATTGCCCGATCGCACCGTGATGCGTAAATACCATACTCTTATAAAGAGAAAGGTTATTGAACCAAAAACAGGTGTGGTTATGAATCGTTTTATTATGGCTAACAGCCAGCAGTGCATTGGGTGTCGCGCCTGCGAAGTGGCCTGCGTGATGGCGCACAACGATGAGCAGCATGTCCTGAGCGAGCGCCATTTTCATCCCCGTATCACGGTCCTGAGATCCGGCGAGAAGAGCCGCCCGGTGACCTGCCATCATTGCGAAAATGCACCCTGCGCGCAAAGCTGCCCGAACGGCGCCATCAGCAAATGCGATGACAGCGTACAGGTGAATCAACAAAAATGCATCGGCTGTAAGGCCTGCGTGGTGGCCTGCCCGTTTGGCACGATGGAGATTATCGTCACCCCGCTCGACAATGGCAGCGTGAAGGCCTCGGCGAATAAATGCGATCTCTGCCTGACGCGTCCACACGGCCCGGCCTGTATCGAAAATTGCCCCGCAGATGTCCTCTCCCTGGCGACGCCTGCCGTGCTGGATAATCTGGCGAAATCGCGCCGACAGCGCACGGCCTGCCTGGAGGCGCAACCCTGGCATGATGCGGAGGCCGTCAGCGTGGACGCGCCGCGTACCAAACTGCAGCAGATGCAGGCGACGGCGCCCCGCGGCGAGCCCGATAAGCTGGCTGCCGCCGAACGCGTGAGCCATTTTAGCGAAATTTACCTGCCGTTCCGGGCCGAACAGGCCGCCCGCGAGGCGTCGCGCTGCCTGAAGTGCGGCGAGCACAGCATTTGCGAATGGACCTGCCCGCTGCACAACCACATTCCGCAGTGGATTGAGCGCCTCAACGCGGGGGATATCACCGGCGCGGCTGAGCTTTCTCATCAGACCAACTGTTTACCTGAAATTACCGGCCGCGTCTGTCCGCAGGACCGGCTATGCGAGGGGGCCTGCACGCTGCGTGAAGCGGCGGGCGGCGTGACCATCGGCAACATTGAGCGTTATATCGCCGATCGGGCGCTGGCGATGGGCTGGCGGCCGGATATGTCCTCCGTCACGCCGTCAGGTAAACGTGTCGCGATTGTCGGCGCGGGGCCCGCCGGGCTGGCGTGCGCCGACGTGCTGGCGCGCCACGGCGTGAGCGTGACGGTCTATGACCGGCATCCGGAGATCGGCGGTTTGCTGACCTTTGGCATCCCGGCATTTAAGCTCGACAAATCGCTGCTCGCGCGGCGCAGAGAGATATTTACCGCGATGGGGATCCGCTTCGAGCTGAACTGTGAGGTGGGCCAGGACGTGTCGATGTCACAGCTAAAGCACGATTACGACGCCCTGTTTATTGGGGTGGGAACCTATCGTTCGATGAAGGCGGGTATCCCGAACGAGGACGCGCCAGGGGTCTACGACGCGCTGCCTTTCCTGGTGGGCAACACGCGGCATGTTATGGGGCTGGAGGCGACGGCCAGCGAACCGTTCATCGACACCCGTGGCCTGAACGTGGTGGTGCTGGGCGGAGGCGACACCGCGATGGACTGCGTCCGCACTGCGTTACGCCACGGGGCGGCAAACGTCACCTGCGCCTATCGTCGGGATGAGGCCAACATGCCAGGCTCGAAGAAAGAGGTGAAGAACGCCAGAGAAGAGGGGGCCGCGTTTGAGTTTAACGTTCAGCCGGTTGAGCTGACGCTGGATCCGAACGGTAAGGTCAACGGTATCCGGATGCTGCGAACCGTGCTCGGTGAACCGGATGCGCAGGGACGGCGTCGGCCCGTTCCGGTGGCGGGCAGCGAGTTTGTGATGGCCGCGGATGCGGTCATCATGGCGTTTGGTTTTAATCCTCACGCGATGCCCTGGCTGCAGGCGCAGGGGGTTGAAACGGACGACTGGGGACGGATCGTGGCCTCGGTTGAGAGCCGCTACCGTTACCAGACGACCAATCCGCAGATCTTCGCCGGGGGCGATGCGGTACGCGGCGCGGATCTGGTGGTGACCGCGATGGCGGAAGGACGTCATGCCGCGCAAGGGATACTCGACTGGCTGGGAGGTAATGCGCCACAGCATCATTAATCCGGCGGGCGACAAAGCGGGATTCACGGCGTAGTATAGGACGACTCATTGTGTCGTGGAGCCCGTATGACCCTGAAAATAGACGTTATCAAAGACAAAATTCTCTCTGAAAACTACTTTGTCCTGCGTAACATCACCTACGATCTGACGCGTAACAACGGCGAAGTGATCCGCCACAGGCGCGAGGTCTACGACCGCGGCAACGGGGCAACTATCCTGCTCTATAATCGTGAAAAGCAGAGCGTGGTGCTGATCCGCCAGTTCAGGGTGGCAACATGGGTCAATGGCAACCCGGACGGACGTCTGATTGAAACCTGCGCGGGCCTGCTCGATGACGATGAGCCGGAAGTCTGCATCCGCAAAGAGGCCGTCGAAGAGACCGGCTTCGAAGTGGGCGAGGTCAAAAAGGTCTTCGAGCTGTTTATGTCGCCGGGCGGCGTGACGGAAATCGTCCATTTCTTCATCGCGGAATACAGCGACGCGCAGCGCACTCACCGGGGCGGCGGCGTAGAGGATGAAGATATCGAAGTGCTGGAGCTTCCTTTTGCCCGGGCGCTGGAGATGGTGCGTTCAGGCGAAATCAGGGATGGTAAAGCGGTGATATTACTGCAGTATTTACAGACTACCGGGCTGATGAATCCCCCTTTCGAACGGATATAGCCTGTTTTTCGGGTATATCTGATAAATCCGATTGAGCAACCCCGGCGGGAACACGAAGATACTGCCCAGTTACGCGTTTTCGTTCCGGGATTGTGCCATTCATGCGCTACAGCGTCTTTTTATTTTCCCTGTTTTATGTGCTCCTCGCGCCGCAGGTGCGGGCTGCACCCGCGCAGCAAGCCTTTTCTGACTGGCAGGTGACCTGCAATAACCAGAACTTTTGCCTTGCCCGCAACACGGGCGAACACCGTGGTCTGGTCATGACGCTCACCCGAAGCGCCGGGGCGAAAACGGATGCCACGCTGCGTATCGATCTCGGCGGGCTTGATACGCCTTCCGTGAAAGAGCCTGAGATTGCCCCCCGGCTGTTGCTGGATAATATTCCCCTGAAGCTGGACAAACAGCGCTGGCAGCTCACGCCCTGGCATCTGAAAACGGACGATGCGGCCACCATCACCGCCTTTCTGAAAAATATCCAGGAAGGGAAGGCCCTGACCCTTCGCGGCGGTAAGCAGGTGATTTCTCTGAGCGGTCTGAAAGCCGCGCTGCTGTTCATTGATGCGCAGCAAAAGCGCGTGGGCAGTGAAACCGCGTGGATCAGAAAAGGTGACGATCCGCCGTTAAGCGTACCGCCCGCACCCGCCCTGAAAAAGGTGGCGACCGTTAATCCTACCCCAACACCGCTTTCCCATGCCGAACTGAACGACCTGCTGGATTATGGCACCGGCAGGATGAACAGCAGCCAGTGCTCGCTGGATCCTAACCGCCGGGAAGTGCGCGTCACCGCGTTAACCGATGACAAGGCGCTGCTGATCGTCAGCTGCGAGGCGGGGGCCTATAACACCGTCGATCTGGCGTGGCTGGTGTCACGTAAGAAACCGTTCTCTGCCCGCAGCGTCAGGCTGCGTCTGCCGTTTACGCCGTCAAGCGACAGCAGCGAAATAGAGTTGATGAACGCCAGCTTTGATGAGAAGACGCGCGAGCTGACTACGCTCTCGCTGGGGCGCGGTATGGGCGACTGTGGGTTCCAGACGCGCTGGCGGTTTGACGGCCAGCGTTTCCGCCTGGTGCGTTATGCTGAGGAACCCAGCTGCGATAACTGGAACGGGCCAGACGCCTGGCCCACGCTGTGGATCACGCGGTAGCTTTTTGCCGGGTGGCGCAGTCGCTTACCCGGCCTACGAATCTTGCGGTCTGTGGCAATGTGCCGGGTGGCGGCTTCGCCTTACCCGGCCTACAAATCTTGCGGTCTGTGGCAATGTGCCGGGTGGCGGCTTCGCCTTACCCGGCCTACGAATCTTGCGGTCTGTGGCAATGTGCCGGGTGGCGGCTTCGCCTTACCCGGCCTAAGAATCTTGCGGTCTGTGGCAATGTGCCGGGTGGCGGCTTTGCCTTACCCGGCCTACGAATCTTGCGGTCTGTGGCAATGTACCGGGTGGTGGCTTCGCCTTACCCGGCCTACAAAAAACCGAGCCGTAGGCCGGGTAAGCGACAGCGCCACCCGGCAACGCAGGCCGCACTACAGCACGCTCAGCGCCTTCTCCACCACGTTCTCAACCGTAAAGCCGAAGTACGGGAACAGCTTATCGGCAGGGGCGGACTCACCGTAGCCCCGCATGCCCACAATCGCTCCTTTGAGCCCGACATACTTGTACCAGTAGTCGGCAATACCGGCCTCCACCGCCACGCGCGCCGCGACGTTAGAGGGCAGCACCGATTCCCGGTACGCCTCGTCCTGGGCGTCAAAGATATCCGTGGAAGGCAGGGAGACTACCCGCACCGCGTGGCCCTCGGCGGTCAGTTTCTCCGCCGCTTTCACCGTGATTTCTACCTCTGAACCGGTCGCAATCAGGATCACGTCCGGCTTGCCGCCGCTGTCTTTCAGGATATAGCCGCCGCGAGCGATGTTTTTCACCTGCTCTGGCGTGCGCTCTATCTGCGCCAGGTTCTGGCGTGACAGAATCAGTGCCGTCGGGCCGTTATGGCGTTCTACCGCCAGCTTCCAGCCCACCGCCGCTTCGACCTGATCGCAGGGACGCCAGGTGCTGAAGTTTGGCGTCAGGCGCAGGCTCGCCAGCTGTTCAACCGCCTGGTGGGTGGGGCCGTCTTCTCCCAGACCGATGGAGTCGTGGGTATAGACCATAATCTGCCGCGCCTTCATCAGCGCTGCCATGCGCGCCGCGTTACGGGCGTACTCGACGAACATCAGGAAGGTGGCGGTGTAGGGCACGAAGCCACCGTGGTGAGCGATGCCGTTGGCGATCGCGGTCATCCCGAACTCGCGCACGCCGTAGTGGATATAGTTCCCGGCAATATCCTCTTTCAGCGATTTAGAGCCCGACCAGATGGTCAGGTTACTCGGCGCCAAATCCGCCGAGCCGCCCAGCAGTTCAGGGAGAAGAGGGCCAATCGCATTCAGGGTGTTTTGCGACGCCTTACGGGTGGCGATTTTTGCCGGGTTGGACTGCAGGTTTTCAATCAGCGCCTGAGTTTTATCGTCCCAGTCCTCCGGCAGACCGCCGCTCATGCGGCGGGAAAACTCGGCGGCCAGATCCGGGTGCGCTTTTTTGTACGCGGCAAACTTCTCGTTCCAGGCGTGCTGGGCTTTTTCACCCGCTTCACGGGCATCCCAGGCTCTGTAGATCTCTTTCGGGATTTCAAATGGCGGGTATTTCCAGCCCAGCTTCTGGCGGGTCAGCGCCACTTCTTCGTCACCCAGCGCCGCGCCGTGCGCCTCTTCTTTGCCCGCCTTGTTCGGTGAGCCGAAGCCTATAACCGTGCGGCAGATAATCAGGGACGGTTTGTCCTTCACGCTCTGCGCTTCCTGAATCGCTTTTTTCACCGCCTCAGGATCGTGGCCGTCGATCTCGTGCACCACGTGCCAGTGGTAGGCCTCGAAGCGTTTTGCCGTGTCGTCAGTGAACCAGCCTTCGGTTTCCCCGTCGATGGAGATGCCGTTGTGATCGTAGAACCCGATCAGCTTGCCCAGCCCCAGGGTGCCCGCCAGGGAGCAGACCTCGTGGGAGATCCCCTCCATCAGACAGCCGTCACCCATAAACACATAGGTGTAGTGATCGACAATCTCGTGGTCCGGCTGGTTGAACTGTGCCGCCAGCGTACGTTCGGCAATCGCCAGCCCGACCGCATTTGCCAGCCCCTGACCGAGCGGCCCGGTGGTGGTCTCCACGCCCGGCGTATAGCCGATCTCCGGGTGTCCCGGGGTTTTGGAGTGCAGCTGGCGGAAGTTTTTCAGCTCCTCAAGCGGCAGATCGTAACCGGACAAGTGTAGCAGGCTGTAGAGCAGCATCGAGGCGTGGCCGTTGGAGAGAATAAAGCGGTCACGGTCATACCAGGTGGGATCGTTGGGGTTGTGCTTCAGGAAGTCGTTCCACAGCACTTCGGCAATATCGGCCATGCCCATCGGTGCGCCGGGGTGGCCGGAATTGGCTTTCTGCACGGCATCCATGCTGAGGGCGCGGATGGCATTGGCGAGCTCTTTACGGGACATAGTTCACTCCGTGGCAAGGTTAAAGTTTGGCAGCGAGAAGATCTTCAAGTTTGCGCTGGTCGACGGCGAACAGACGGATACCTTCCGCCAGTTTTTCCACGGCCATTGCGTCCTGATTGTGCTCCCAGCGGAACTCCGCTTCGGTCATGGCTTTCGGTTTTGGCAGAACGGTAGAGGTTGGCACCAGCTTGCGGATCACCGTCTCTTCTTTGTCCTGTAGTTCTTTGAGCAGGTTAGGGGAGATGGTCAGGCGGTCGCAGCCTGCCAGGGCAAGGATCTGCTCGGTACGGCGGAAGCTGGCCCCCATCACGATGGTTTCGTAGCGATGCTGCTTGTAGTAGTCGTAAATATTGCGCACCGATTTCACCCCCGGGTCCTCATCCACCACGTACGGATCCATCGGCTGTTTCGCCTGGTACCAGTCGTAGATGCGGCCTACAAACGGTGACACCAGGAACACGCCCGCTTCGGCACAAGCGCGCGCCTGGGCAAAGGAGAACAGCAGCGTCAGGTTGCAGTGAATCCCCTCTTTTTCCAGCACCTCTGCGGCGCGGATGCCTTCCCAGGTCGACGCCAGCTTGATCAGAATGTGTGATTTATCGATCCCCTGCTCCTGGTAGAGTTCCACCAGACGACGCGCTTTATTAATGCTCTTTTCTTTATCGAACGAGAGGCGGGCGTCGACTTCGGTCGAGACGCGGCCCGGAATGCTTTTAAGAATTTCCGCACCAAAATTAACCGCCAGCTTGTCGCTGGCTTCGGCGACCTGCTGCTCCTGCGTTTTCCCGCGCTGCTTACCGTAGGCAATGGCGTCATCAATCAGATGACTAAAATGGGCAAGCCCGGCTGCCTTGAGCAGTAGCGAAGGGTTAGTGGTCGCATCCTCCGGCTGGTAGTGACGAATCGACTCGATATCGCCGCTGTCGGCTACCACGGTGGTGAATTGTTTGATGCCGTCTAGCTGGTTCATAAATGATTACTCCTTGGAAATAAAAGAGTTAGATGAGTGCGTTAGTTCACACTTCTGGAAAAATCATGATGGACTTAACAAAAAAGCATAGCAGACGGGGGAGGCATTGCTTTTGAGACGGGTAACATGGCTGTTATAAATTGATAACAATTTTTAATGTGTGATGGTGAGAGTTTGGCAGCCTTCAAAGTTTAGGAGGCAGTCTGAGGCGATACTAGGCGGCACACCAGGGTGTGCAACCGGATCGCTTTCGTCACCCTTTTGACCGATACGTGAAAGGATAAATAAGATGGATGAGCAGTTGAAACAGAGTGCCCTCGATTTTCACGAGTTCCCTGTCCCGGGCAAAATTCAGGTCTCCCCAACCAAACCGCTGGCAACCCAGCGCGATCTGGCGCTGGCCTATTCGCCGGGCGTAGCGGCCCCGTGTCTGGAAATCGAAAAAGATCCGCTGGCGGCCTACAAATATACCGCGCGTGGCAACCTTGTTGCCGTGATCTCTAACGGCACGGCGGTACTGGGTCTCGGTAACATCGGCGCGCTGGCCGGTAAGCCGGTGATGGAAGGCAAGGGGGTGCTGTTCAAAAAATTCGCCGGTATCGACGTGTTTGATATCGAGGTGGACGAGCTCGATCCTGACAAATTCATCAACGTGGTGGCCGCGCTGGAGCCGACCTTCGGGGGGATCAACCTGGAAGACATTAAAGCGCCGGAATGTTTCTATATCGAGCAGAAGCTGCGCGAGCGTATGAACATTCCCGTGTTCCATGACGACCAGCACGGTACGGCCATTATCAGCACCGCCGCCATTCTCAACGGCCTGCGCGTGGTGGAGAAAAATCTCTCCGACGTGCGCATGGTGGTGTCGGGCGCAGGCGCCGCGGCGATTGCCTGTATGAACCTGCTGGTAGCGCTGGGTATGCAGAAACACAACATTGTGGTCTGTGACTCTAAGGGCGTGATTTACAAAGATCGCGAGCCGAACATGGCGGAAACCAAAGCGGCGTATGCGGTAGAAGACGACGGTAAACGCACGCTTGAGGACGTGATCGACGGCGCGGATATCTTCCTCGGCTGCTCGGGTCCGAAGGTGCTGACCCAGGAGATGGTGAAGAAGATGGCGCGCGCGCCGATGATCCTGGCCCTGGCCAACCCGGAACCGGAAATTCTGCCGCCGCTGGCGAAAGCGGTGCGTGAAGACGCCATTATCTGTACCGGGCGTTCCGACTACCCGAACCAGGTCAACAACGTGCTCTGCTTCCCGTTCATCTTCCGCGGCGCGCTGGACGTCGGCGCGACGGCAATCAACGAAGAGATGAAGCTGGCCGCCGTGCACGCCATCGCGGAGCTGGCCCACGCCGAGCAGAGCGAAGTGGTTGCCTCAGCTTATGGCGATCAGGATCTGAGCTTTGGCCCTGACTACATCATTCCAAAACCGTTCGACCCGCGTCTGATTGTCAAAATTGCCCCTGCGGTGGCCAAAGCGGCGATGGATTCCGGCGTGGCGACGCGTCCGATTGAGGATTTCGACGCTTACGTCGATAAACTCACCGAGTTTGTCTATAAAACGAACCTGTTCATGAAGCCGATCTTCTCCCAGGCGCGCGCCGACGCGAAGCGCGTGGTGCTGGCGGAAGGGGAAGAGGCGCGCGTGCTGCACGCCACTCAGGAGCTGATCACCTTAGGCCTGGCGAAGCCGATTCTGATTGGTCGTCCGAGCGTGATCGAAATGCGTATCCAGAAGCTGGGCCTGCAGATTAAGCCGGGCGTCGACTTCGAGATCGTCAACAACGAATCCGATCCGCGCTTCAAAGAGTACTGGAGCGAATACTACGCGATCATGAAACGTCGGGGGATCACCCAGGAGCAGGCGCAGAAAGCCGTCATCAGCAACACGACGGTGATCGGCGCGATCATGGTCCATCGCGGCGAGGCGGATGCGCTGATCTGCGGCACCATCGGCGATTACCACGAGCACTTTAGCGTGGTGCAGGAGATCTTCGGCTATCGCGACGGCGTGCACACCGCCGGGGCGATGAACGCCCTGCTGCTGCCAAGCGGCAACACCTTTATTGCCGATACCTACGTTAACGACGATCCCACCCCGGACGAGCTGGCGGAGATCACCGTGATGGCCGCTGAGACCGTGCGTCGCTTTGGTATCGAACCGAAGGTGGCGCTGCTGTCGCACTCTAACTTTGGTTCGTCTAAATCGGCGGCGGCCTGCAAAATGCGTGAGACGCTGGCGCTGGTGCGCGAGCGCGCGCCAGAGCTGATGATTGACGGGGAAATGCACGGCGATGCGGCGCTGGTGGAGAGCATCCGTAACGAACGTATGCCGGACAGCCCGCTGAAGGGATCGGCAAATATCCTGATTATGCCGAACGTGGAAGCGGCGCGTATCAGCTATAACCTGCTGCGCGTCTCCAGCTCTGAAGGGGTGACCGTAGGACCGGTGCTGATGGGCGTGGCAAAACCGGTGCACGTGTTAACGCCGATTGCCTCCGTGCGCCGTATCGTGAATATGGTGGCGCTGGCGGTGGTTGAGGCGCAGACGCAGCCGCTGTAAACCCCTCACCCTAACCCTCTCCCCATAGGGGAGAGGGAACTGCACCGAGCCGTCTTTCACCCTCTCCCCTATGGGGAGAGGGCCGGGGTGAGGGGAGTTACACCCAATCCCGCACCTGAATAAACTCTTTTAAGGCAGCCTCCGGGCTGCCTTCTTTTGGCTCGTAGCAGTACTCCCAGCGCACCAGCGGCGGCATCGACATCAGAATCGACTCCGTGCGCCCGCCGGTCTGCAGGCCGAACAGCGTCCCGCGATCCCACACCAGGTTGAACTCCACGTAGCGCCCGCGGCGGTAGAGCTGGAACTCACGCTCGCGCACGCCGTAGTCGGTGTTTTTACGGCGTTCGACGATGGGCAGATAGGCGTCGGTATAGCCTTCACCTACCGCGCGCATAAAGCTGAACGCGGTATCAAAATCAGGCGTGTTGAGGTCGTCAAAGAACAGTCCGCCGATGCCGCGCTGCTCGTCGCGGTGCTTCAGGTAAAAGTAGTCGTCGCACCACTTTTTATATTTCGGGTAAACGTCTTCGCCAAACGGCACACAAAGGTCCCGCGCGGTGGTGTGCCAGTGCACGGCATCCTCTTCGAAGCCGTAGTAGGGCGTCATGTCGAAACCGCCGCCAAACCACCAGACCGGATCGGCCCCCGGCTTTTCGGCAATGAAAAAGCGCACGTTGGCGTGGCTGGTCGGCACAAACGGGTTGTGCGGATGCACCACCAGCGAGACGCCCATCGCTTCGAAGCTGCGGCCTGCAAGCTCAGGACGATGTGCCGTCGCAGACGCGGGCATCGCGTCGCCATGAACGTGGGAAAAATTCACCCCGGCCTGTTCAAAGATGCCGCCGTTACGCAGCACGCGGCTGCGTCCGCCACCACCGGCCTCGCGCTGCCAGGTATCTTCCTGAAATTCTCCGCCGTCTGCGGCGGCCAGTTTCTGGCAAATCTCATCCTGCAGCTGCAGCAGGAACGTTTTGACCAGTTGAGCATTGGGTTTCATCAACGTTTCCTGGAGTGCGCTTTTTGGTTATCGAACCAGTTGAAGTAACTGATAATGCCGGAAGCGATGGCGTTGGCAATCTTCTGACGAAACGCCGCGGTGCCGAGGAGTCGCTCCTCTTCCGGGTTGGTAATGAACGAGGTTTCCACCAGTACGGACGGGATGGACGGTGATTTCAGCACCACGAACGTCGCCTGCTCGGTGCCTTTACTGTGCAGTCGATGCACCGGCTTAATCTTTTTCAGAATATGCGAGCCGAGCGTCAGGCTATTTTTGATCGTATCCGTCTGCACGAGGTCGAACAGCACCTGCTGTAGCAGGTGGTCCTTGTCAGTGGCTTTCTTCCCGGCGACTTCATCCGCCCGGTTTTCGCGATCGGAGAGGTATTTCGCCATGGCGCTACTGGCGCCGCGGTTGGAAAGCGCAAACACCGAGGCGCCGGCGGCAGACGGGTTGGTAAAGCCGTCGGCGTGAATCGACATAAACAGATCCGCCCCGTGCTGGTGGGCGATCTCTACGCGGTCATACAGCGGAATAAAGGTATCGCCAGAGCGCGTCAGGCGGGCGTCAATGCCGTTGCTGCGTAAAATCGCCCGCACATTTTTTGCAATCGCCAGCACGACGTGTTTTTCTTTCGACCCGTTTTTGCCGATGGCGCCGGTATCAATACCGCCGTGGCCTGGGTCGAGCATCACCAGACGCTTCGCGCCCGGCTTTTTCGTTTTCGGTTTGCTGTGTCCGTTACTGGTTTTGAGCGTGCTCTCGTCTTTCGCCTGAGCCTGCTTTGCGATGCCCGTTAACGTTAAGGCCGCCAGCCCCGCTTTGAGAACCTGACGACGCGATGTGAGTGCTTTTAATGGTTTGAATGTGCTCATGCGGCCTGAATACTAAAAAATGGGGTCCTGGTGTTATATCGTATCGCGTTTAGCGTTACGACAGTCCATAGTGAGAATTGTTTTACTTTTCATTTCAATACGTGACAAAGTGACATTATGCCAAATTTTGGCGAGATTTTCCCCGGTTATTGGCTAAAGGCGTGGTTCGCGCCATAATCACTGTTTTTAAACCCGAAAAGGCGGTTAATACCATGGAGATACGCGTTTTTCGCCAGGAAGATTTCGAAGAGGTGATCACCCTTTGGGAGCGCTGCGATCTGCTGCGTCCGTGGAACGATCCGGAAATGGATATCGAACGTAAGGTGAATCACGACGTCAGTCTGTTTCTGGTCGCGGAAGTCAATGGCGAGGTCGTGGGGACAGTCATGGGCGGTTACGACGGCCATCGCGGCTCGGCCTATTATCTGGGCGTGCATCCGGAATACCGTGGTCGCGGCATCGCCAATGCGCTGCTCAACCGGCTCGAGAAGAAGCTGATCGCCCGCGGCTGTCCGAAAATCCAGATCATGGTGCGGGAAGATAACGACGTGGTGCTGGGTATGTATGAACGCCTGGGCTACGTACACGCTGACGTGCTGAATTTAGGAAAGCGTCTCATCGAAGATGAAGAGTACTGAGATCCATCCGGCAGACTATGACGCGCAGGGGCGCGTCAGGCTGCCCTTTTTATTCTGGTGCGTTCTGCTGCTCCAGGCCCGGACCTGGGTGCTGTTCGTGATGGCCGCCGCGTCGCGCGGGCAGGGCGACACGCTGCTGACGCTCTTTTATCCCGATCACGATGCCTTCTGGCTCGGCTTGCTGCCGGGCGTACCGGCGGTGGTGGCTTTCTTATGCAGCGGCCGACGGCATGCAATCCCGCGTTTGTGGCGCGCGCTTCGCGGGCTGCTGATCCTTGCCCAGATTGCGCTGCTCTTCTGGCAGCCGGTACTCTGGTGGTACGGTGAACCGCTGACGGGCATCGGCGTTGCGCTGGTGGTTGCCGATATTGTGGCGCTGCTGTGGCTGCTGACCAACCCGCGCCTTCGCGCCTGTTTTGCGCCGCAGGATGATTAATCCGGCACTTTTTGCCGATGTCGCACTCCAACAAGCGTTGATTTAACACGTAAGGACGTTTCAATGAAATCGCTGCGTTTACTCTTATGCGCTCTCCCGCTGGCATTGACCGGCTGTTCGACGCTCTCCTCCATTAACTGGTCCGCCGCGTATCCGTGGAACTGGTTTGGCTCATCAACGGAAGTGACCGAGCAGGGCGTGGGGAAAATTACCGCCGCGACGGCGCTGGATCAGAATGCTATTCAGGATGCGCTCAGCAGCGATTACCGCCTGCGCAGCGGCATGAAAACAGAGAATGGCAATATAGTGCGCTATTACGAAGCGCTGAAGGGCGACAAGCTGGCACTGGTGATCAACGTTGACAAAGGCACGGTAAACCGGATTGCCGTCATGGATGAAGATATTCCGACCGCCAGCGGCGTGAAGGTCGGGACCCCGTTTAGCGATCTTTATAAGCAGGCCTTTGGCAACTGCTCCAGCGCGCCGTCCGACAATGAAGTGGCGGTGGAGTGTAAGGCGGAAGGCAGCCAGCACATCAGCTATGTTTTTACCGGCACCTGGAGCGGTCCGGAAGGGTTGATGCCGTCTGACGACACGCTGAAGAGCTGGAAAGTGAGCAAAATACTCTGGAAGCAGTAATTTGCGTCTGAACAAACCGCCTCGCTGAAATCCGGGTATAATAGCCGCCATCAATGCCACGCTGACGTGGCATCTTTATTTCAGGAGGAGCGATGTCTCAGGTTCAGAGTGGCATTTTGCCAGAACATTGCCGCGCGGCGATTTGGATTGAAGCCAATGTCAAAGGGGACGTGGATGCCCTGCGTGCGGCCAGCAAAGCGTTTATTGATAAACTGGCGACCTTCCAGGCCAAATTCCCGGAAGCCCACCTCGGCGCCGTTGTTGCGTTTGGCAATAACGTCTGGCGTCAGCTGAGCGGCGGCGAAGGGGCGGAAGAGCTGAAAGACTTCATCCCTTACGGCAAAGGCCTGGCTCCGGCGACCCAGTACGACGTGCTGATCCACATTCTTTCTCTGCGTCACGACGTGAATTTCTCCGTTGCCCAGGCGGCGGTGGCGGCCTTTGGCGACAGCATTGAGGTGCAGGAAGAGGTTCACGGTTTCCGCTGGGTCGAAGAGCGCGATCTGAGCGGCTTCGTCGACGGAACGGAAAACCCGGCAGGGGAAGAGACGCGTCGTGAAGTCGCGGTAATCAAAGACGGCGTGGACGCGGGCGGCAGCTACGTGTTCGTGCAGCGCTGGGAGCATAACCTCAAGCAGCTTAACCGCATGAGCGTGCACGACCAGGAGATGATGATTGGCCGTACGAAAGAGGCCAACGAAGAGATCGACGGTGATGACCGTCCGGTCACCTCGCACCTGACCCGCGTTGACCTCAAGGAAGACGGTAAAGGACTGAAGATTGTCCGCCAGAGCCTGCCGTACGGCACGGCAAGCGGCACGCACGGCCTCTACTTCTGCGCCTACTGCGCGCGCCTGTATAATATTGAACAGCAGCTGCTGAGCATGTTCGGCGATACCGACGGCAAGCGCGACGCCATGCTGCGCTTCACCAAACCGGTGACCGGCGGCTACTACTTCGCGCCGTCCGTTGAGCGTCTGCTGGCGCTGTAAAACCGCTCTCCATACGTAGGCCGGGTAAGCGTTAGCGCCACCCGGCAATTTTCCCTGCCCCTTATTCCCTTTTCTGCTTCTAAATCACCAAACGGTATATAAAACCGTTACTCCTTTCATCCCCGTTATAAATATTATGACTATAAGATAGTCATCACATTTATAAGGGTGCGCAATGGCCGTTACTGTACTGAAAAAAGGAACTCTGGCGCTGGCAGGTTTACTGCTGGTGGCACAGGCGCAGGCGACTGAACTGTTGAACAGTTCGTATGACGTCTCCCGCGAGCTGTTTGCCGCCCTTAACCCCCCGTTCGAACAGCAGTGGGCGAAAGACAATAACGGCGATAAGCTGACCATCAAGCAGTCCCACGCCGGTTCGTCCAAACAGGCGCTGGCCATTCTCCAGGGGCTGAAAGCGGATGTGGTGACCTACAACCAGGTCACTGACGTGCAGATCCTGCATGACAAAGGCAAGCTCATCCCGGCGGACTGGCAGAGCCGTCTGCCGAACAACAGCTCGCCGTTCTACTCCACCATGGGTTTCCTGGTGCGCAAGGGCAATCCGAAGAATATCCACGACTGGAGCGACCTGGTGCGTTCCGACGTGAAACTGATTTTCCCGAACCCAAAAACCTCCGGTAACGCGCGTTACACTTATTTAGCGGCGTGGGGTGCGGCGGACAAGGCTGACGGTAACGATAAAGCCAAAACCGAGCAGTTCATGACCCAGTTCCTGAAAAACGTCGAAGTGTTTGATACCGGCGGCCGCGGGGCGACCACGACTTTCGCAGAGCGCGGTCTGGGCGATGTGCTGATCAGCTTCGAGTCGGAAGTGAACAACATTCGCAAACAGTATGAAGCGCAGGGCTTTGAGGTGGTTATCCCGAAAACCAACATTCTGGCCGAATTCCCGGTCGCATGGGTGGATAAAAACGTGCAGGCAAACGGTACCGAGAAAGCGGCAAAAGCCTATCTCAACTACCTGTACAGCCCTCAGGCGCAGACCATCATTACCGATTACTACTACCGCGTGAACAACCCGGACGTGATGGACAAGCTGAAAGATAAATTCCCGCAGACCGCGCTGTTCCGCGTGGAAGATCATTTTGGCTCCTGGCCAGACGTGATGAAAACGCATTTTGCCAGCGGCGGTGAGTTAGACAAACTGCTGGCGGCGGGGCATAAGTAATGTTTGCAGTATCGACTAAACGCGTGCTGCCGGGCTTTACCTTAAGTCTCGGGACCAGCCTGCTGTTCGTTTGCCTGATCCTGCTGTTGCCGCTCAGCGCGCTGGTGATGCAGCTTGCGCAGATGAGCTGGGCGCAGTACTGGGACGTGGTCACTAACCCGCAGGTGGTGGCGGCCTATAAGGTGACGCTGCTGTCGGCGTTTGTCGCCTCCATTTTTAATGGTGTGTTCGGCCTGCTGATGGCATGGATTTTAACCCGCTATCGCTTCCCGGGCCGCACGCTGCTTGACGCCCTGATGGATCTGCCGTTTGCGCTGCCGACGGCGGTCGCAGGCTTAACCCTCGCGTCTCTCTTCTCCGTGAACGGGCTGTACGGCGAGTGGCTGGCGAAATTTGACATCAAGGTGACCTATACCTGGCTCGGTATCGCGGTGGCGATGGCCTTTACCAGCATCCCGTTTGTGGTGCGTACCGTGCAGCCGGTGCTGGAAGAGTTAGGTCCGGAATACGAAGAAGCGGCGGAAACGCTGGGTGCCACGCGCTGGCAGAGCTTCCGCAAGGTGGTGCTGCCGGAGTTGTCTCCGGCGCTGATGGCGGGCGTCGCGCTGTCGTTTACCCGCAGCCTTGGCGAGTTCGGCGCGGTGATTTTTATCGCCGGGAACATTGCCTGGAAAACGGAAGTGACCTCGCTGATGATTTTCATTCGCCTGCAGGAGTTTGATTATCCGGCGGCGAGCGCGATTGCTTCGGTGATCCTCGCGGCCTCGCTGCTGCTGCTGTACTCGATTAACACTCTGCAAAGTCGCTTTGGTCGACGTGTGGTAGGTCACTGATGGCGGAAGTTACGCAATTGAAGCGATACGATGCGCCCCGCATCAACTGGGGTAAATGGTTTCTGATTGGGGCGGGCGTGCTGGTGTCCGCCCTCATTCTCGTCGTGCCGACGATTTATATCTTCGTTCAGGCGTTCAGCAAGGGCCTGATGCCCGCGCTGGAAAACCTGGCGAACCCGGATATGCTGCACGCCATCTGGCTGACCGTGCTGATTGCCCTGATTACCGTTCCGGTGAACCTGGTGTTTGGTACCCTGCTGGCGTGGCTGGTGACGCGCTTTAACTTCCCGGGACGTCAGCTGCTGCTGACCCTGCTGGATATTCCGTTTGCCGTGTCGCCTGTGGTGGCCGGTCTGGTGTACCTGCTCTTCTACGGCTCCAACGGCCCGCTGGGCGGCTGGCTGGATGCGCATAACCTGCAGATCATGTTCGCCTGGCCAGGTATGGTGCTGGTTACCATCTTCGTGACCTGTCCGTTCGTGGTGCGTGAGCTGGTGCCGGTGATGTTAAGCCAGGGGAGCAACGAAGACGAAGCGGCGGTGCTGCTGGGGGCTTCAGGCTGGCAAATGTTCCGCCGCGTGACGCTGCCGAATATCCGCTGGGCGCTGCTTTACGGCGTGGTACTGACCAACGCCCGCGCGATTGGCGAGTTCGGTGCTGTTTCCGTTGTTTCCGGATCCATTCGCGGTGAAACCCTGTCGCTGCCGCTCCAGATTGAACTGCTGCAGCAGGACTACAACACCATCGGCGCGTTTACTGCCGCAGCGTTGCTGACGCTGATGGCCATTTTGACCCTGTTTTTGAAGAGTGTGGTGCAGTGGCGTTTAGAAAATCAGGAAAAACGTCTGCATCAGGAGGGAAATCATGAGCATTGAGATTGCCAATATTAAGAAGTCTTTTGGTCGCACCCAGGTGCTGAATGATATCTCGCTGGATATCCCTTCCGGACAAATGGTGGCGCTGCTGGGACCGTCTGGCTCCGGCAAAACCACGCTGCTGCGTATTATCGCCGGGCTTGAGCATCAGACCAGCGGGCACATCCGCTTCCACGGTACCGACGTGAGCCGCCTGCACGCCCGCGATCGTAAAGTGGGCTTTGTGTTCCAGCACTACGCGCTGTTCCGCCACATGACCGTGTTTGACAACATTGCGTTTGGCCTCACCGTACTGCCGCGTCGCGAGCGCCCGGATGCGGCAACCATTAAGGCGAAGGTGACCAAACTGCTGGAGATGGTGCAGCTGGCTCACCTGGCGGATCGTTTCCCGGCCCAGCTGTCCGGCGGGCAGAAGCAGCGCGTGGCGCTGGCGCGCGCGCTGGCCGTTGAGCCGCAAATTCTGCTGCTGGATGAACCCTTTGGCGCGCTGGATGCACAGGTGCGTAAAGAACTGCGCCGCTGGCTGCGTCAGCTCCATGAAGAGCTGAAATTCACCAGCGTCTTTGTGACCCACGACCAGGAAGAGGCGATGGAAGTCGCGGATCGCGTGGTGGTCATGAGTCAGGGCAACATTGAGCAGGTTGACGAGCCGGAACAGCTCTGGCGTGAACCGGCGACCCGCTTCGTGCTGGAGTTTATGGGCGAGGTGAATCGTCTGCAGGGCACCATTCGCGGCGGGCAGTTCCACGTGGGCGCGCACCGCTGGCCGCTGGGCTATACCTCCGCCCACCAGGGACCGGTCGATCTGTTCCTGCGTCCGTGGGAAGTGGATGTGAGCCGTCGAACCAGCCTGGATTCACCGCTGCCGGTGCAGGTGCTGGAAGCGAGCCCTAAAGGGCACTATACCCAACTGGTGGTACAGCCGCTGGGCTGGTATACCGAGCCGCTGACGGTGGTCATGCGCGACGACGTCCCGCCGCATCGGGGAGAACGCCTGTTTGTTGGGCTGCAGCATGCCCGTATTTATCACGGCAAGGAGCGCATCGAGACGCGCGAGGATATTGCTCTGGCGGAGTCAGCCTGATAGGTTAGGATTACGTAGTTTTGCCGGGTGGCGCTGCGCTTACCCGGCCTACAATATGACGTATGTAGGCCCGGAGCGCTGCGCGCCACCGGGCTTTTTATTGGACAGCGATCATGAATACCTTAGAAAAGACCATCGGCAACACGCCTCTGGTCAAGCTTCAGCGCATGGGGCCAGACAACGGCAGCGAAATCTGGGTCAAACTCGAAGGCAATAACCCGGCGGGGTCGGTGAAAGACCGCGCCGCGCTGTCGATGATTGTCCAGGCCGAAAAGCGTGGTGAAATCAAGCCGGGCGACGTGCTGATTGAAGCCACCAGCGGCAACACCGGTATCGCCCTGGCGATGATTGCGGCGCTGAAAGGCTACCGCATGAAGCTGCTGATGCCGGATAACATGAGCCAGGAGCGCCGCGCCGCGATGCGTGCCTACGGAGCCGAGCTGATTCTGGTGACCAAAGAGCAGGGGATGGAAGGCGCGCGCGACCTGGCGTTAGAAATGGCCGAGCGCGGCGAAGGTAAACTGCTCGATCAGTTTAATAACCCGGACAATCCTTACGCCCACTACACCACCACCGGCCCGGAAATCTGGCAGCAAACCGACGGGCGAATCACCCATTTTGTCTCCAGCATGGGTACCACCGGCACCATTACCGGGGTATCGCGTTTTCTGCGCGAGCAGGATAAAGCCGTCACCATTGTCGGCCTGCAGCCGGAAGAGGGGAGCAGCATTCCGGGCATTCGCCGCTGGCCGGCGGAGTATATGCCCGGCATTTTTAATGCGCAGCTTGTGGACCAGGTGCTGGATCTTCACCAGCGCGAGGCGGAAAATACTATGCGTGAGCTGGCCGTGCGCGAAGGCATCTTCTGCGGCGTCAGCTCGGGCGGCGCGGTAGCGGGCGCGATTCGGGTGGCGCAGGCAAACCCGGGCGCGGTGGTGGTGGCGATTATTTGCGATCGCGGCGATCGCTATCTGTCTACCGGCGTCTTTGGTGAAGAGAGTTATTCGCAGGGGGCGGGAATTTAAGCGTCATGGAGATGATTCTATTCCGGGATAATACCCGGGCGCAGCAAACCGATATTGTCGCGGTGCAGTCGCAGGTGGTGTACGGCAGCGTGGGAAACAGCATCGCGGTGCCGAATATTCGAACCCACAGGCTGAACGTCACCGCCGTGCCAACGGTACTGTTCAGTAACACGCCACACTATGACACGTTCTACGGCGGCGTGATCCCCGACGAGTGGTTCAGCGGCTATCTGAAGGCGCTGGAAGAGCGCGAGATCCTGCGCGAGCTTAAGGCGGTCACTACCGGCTATATGGGAAATGCCAGCCAGATCGTCCTGCTGGCGCAGTGGCTGAAGGCGGTCAAAGCGCAGCATCCTGACCTGCTGGTGCTGGTCGACCCGGTTATCGGCGATATCGACAGCGGAATGTACGTGAAGCCCGAGATCCCCGAAGCGTATCGGGAGCACCTGCTGCCGCTGGCGCAGGGGATCACGCCAAACGTCTATGAGCTGGAAGTGCTAAGCGGCAAACCGTGCCGCACGCCGGAAAGCGCCATCGCGGCGGCACAGGGACTGCTCTCTGACAGCCTAAAATGGGTGGCGATCACCAGTGCGCCGGTCGCTGACGACCCGCAGAACATCCACGTGGTGCTGGTCACCCGCGAGGGCGTTACCATTAGCGCGCATCCGCGGGTAGAAACCGATCTGAAAGGGACGGGCGATCTGTTCTGTTCAGAACTGGTGAGCGGCATTGTTGAGGGGAAAACCGTTGCCGATGCCATTCGCATGGCTGGCGATCGGGTGACGGACGTGATGCTCTACACCCAGTCGAAAGGCTACGACGAGCTTATCCTGCCGGCATAAACAAAAATGGCGCCCGAAGGCGCCATTTTACTGTGCGGCAAGAATTACTTCTTGATGCGGATAACCGGGGTTTCACCCACGGTGACGCTGCCAGACAGTTTGATCAGTTCTTTGATTTCGTCCATGTTGGAGATAACAACCGGAGTCAGGGTAGACTTGGCTTTTTCTTCCAGCAGTGGCAGATCGAATTCAATCACCGGGTCGCCAACTTTAACACGCTGGCCTTCTTCCGCGATACGTTTGAAGCCTTCGCCTTTCAGTTCAACGGTGTCGATACCGAAGTGAACGAACAGTTCGATACCGCTATCAGATTCGATAGAGAACGCATGGTTGGTTTCAAAAATTTTACCGATGGTGCCGTCAACTGGAGCAACCATTTTGTTGCCAGTTGGTTTGATAGCAATGCCATCACCAACGATTTTCTCAGCAAACACTACATCCGGCACGTCTTCGATGTTGACGATCTCGCCGGAGAGCGGAGCAACAATCTCAATAGTTCCGGAGTCTTTCTTATCATCAGAAACCAGAGATTTCAGTTTATCGAACAAACCCATGATCTTCTCCTAAGCAGTAATTTGGGCCGCATCTCGTGGATTAGCAGATTGTTTTTTCTTCAATGAACTTGTTAACCAGCGTCATTAACTCGTCCGTTGTCGGTTGAGCAAGAGCCTGCTCTGCTAACACCTTCGCATCTTCGAAGTTCGTGTTACGGATAATCTTCTTAATGCGCGGGATGGAAATGGCGCTCATAGAGAATTCGTCCAGACCCATACCCAGCAACAGAAGTGTAGCACGTTCGTCGCCTGCAAGCTCACCACACATGCCAGTCCATTTACCTTCTGCATGAGAAGCATCAATAACTTGCTTGATCAAGTTCAGTACGGACGGTGACATTGGCTGGTAGAGATGTGAAATCATATCATTACCACGGTCAACTGCCAGGGTGTACTGCGTTAAATCATTGGTACCGATACTAAAGAAATCAACTTCTTTGGCTAAATGACGCGCAATGGTCGCCGCCGCTGGTGTTTCCACCATTACGCCGATCTCGATTGACTCGTCAAACGCTTTACCTTCGTCGCGCAGTTCCTGTTTGTAGATTTCGATCTCTTTCTTCAGTGCACGCACTTCTTCAACAGAGATGATCATTGGGAACATGATGCGCAGCTTACCGAACGCAGAGGCACGCAGGATCGCGCGAACCTGGTCACGCAGGATCTCTTTACGATCCATTGCGATACGGATTGCACGCCAGCCCAGGAACGGGTTCTCTTCTTTCGGGAAGTTCATGTACGGCAGCTCTTTGTCGCCACCGATGTCCATGGTACGGACGATAACCGCCTGAGAGCCACACGCTTCAGCCACGGCTTTATACGCGGCAAACTGCTCTTCTTCTGTAGGCAGCGCGTCGCGGTCCATGAACAGGAATTCAGTACGATAGAGACCGACGCCTTCCGCACCGTTGCGCTCAGCGCCATCAACGTCGCGGACGGTACCGATGTTTGCGCACACTTCAACCTGATGGCCGTCCAGGGTGATGGCTGGCAGGTCTTTCAGCTTAGCGAGTTCCGCTTTTTCAGTCGCAACCTGCTCCTGAACCGCGCGCAGTTTATCGATCTCTTCATTGGTTGGGTTGACGTAAACCAGATTGTTTACGGCATCCAGAATCAGATAGTCGCCGTTTTTCACCTGAGAGGTGACGCTACCGGTACCCACGATGGCAGGCAGTTCCAGAGAACGCGCCATGATAGAGGTGTGGGAGGTACGGCCACCCGCGTCGGTGATGAAACCGAGGACCTTTTTCAGGTTCAGCTGTGCGGTTTCAGACGGGGTGAGGTCAGCAGCAACCAGGATCACTTCATCCTGAATTGCGCTCAGGTCGATAATGGCCAGACCCAGGATGTTGCGCAGCAGGCGCTTACCGATGTCACGTACGTCAGCCGCACGCTCTTTCAGGTATTCATCATCCAGTTCTTCCAGGGCAGTTGCCTGACCTTCGATAACTTCATGCGCAGCCGCGTCGGCCGTCATGCCTTTATCTTTAATCAGGGCTATGATTTCCTGCTCCAGCTCCTCATCTTCGAGCAGCATGATGTGCCCTTCGAAGATGGCTTCTTTTTCTTCACCGAAAGTTTCGCCAGCTTTAGTTTTGATTGCTTCCAGTTGCGCAGATGCCTTGGCACGACCGCTCAGAAAACGTTCAACTTCCTGATCAACCTTGTCGGCAGAAATTTTTTTCCGGTCGATGACGATCTCGTCTTCTTTCAGCAGCAGTGCTTTGCCGAAAGCGATACCCGGGGATGCTAAAATGCCTGAAATCATAACCCTACCTTACTTGTGACTGATATTTAAAAGAACCCGGAAACTTACTCGAGCTCAGCCATCAGTTTTACCAGATGCTCAACTGCTTTCTGCTCGTCTTCACCTTCCGCAGAGATGGTGACTACGGTGCCCTGAGTCAGGCCCAGAGTCTGCAGTTTGAACAGGCTTTTTGCGCTCGCGCTTTTGCCGTTGGAAGTCACAGTGATTTCAGAAGAAAAGCCTTTTGCTTCTTTAACAAACTGAGCAGCAGGGCGGGTGTGCAGACCGTTCGGAGCGGTAATGGTAACTTCTTGCTGGAACATTGTATTTCCCCAACTTATAGGTTTAGTGTTGTGGAACTAAAGTCTAGCCTGGCGACTGAACTTTAGCCTGTATTGTTAGCGCTGACGTTTCGATCGTCATTAAACATTATGCAGCGAAAGCAAGACTTGAACCAAATCATAAAATCGATTCAGCAAGGCTATTTCATTCGCTGATTAATTTCACGCATCAAAATAATTGCTGGTTTAAATACCAGACCCTACGGGGTGAAGCAATGCCAGGAGGGGTAAAAGTTTGAAGCAGGCCACAAAAAAGCACCTGAAAAGGTGCTTTTTTACGCGTTATTAACATGCTGGCACTACTGTTGCAGCTCTTTTTCAGTGAAGAGATCGGCAAACAGCGCGGTGCTCAAGTAACGCTCACCCGAGGAAGGAAGGATAACCACAATATTCTTATTGGTAAAGGCTTCATCTTCCTGAAGCTTGAGCGCTGCCGCAACGGCCGCACCGGAAGAGATACCCGCCAGAATACCTTCTTCATCCATCAGGCGACGCGCGGTAGAGATGGCTTCTTCGTTCGTAATGGTGATCACTTTATCGATCAGCTTCAGATCCAGGTTGCCCGGAATGAAGCCTGCGCCAATACCCTGAATTTTGTGCGGGCCGGGTTTAAGCTCTTCCCCCGCCAGCGCCTGGGTGATAACCGGTGAGTCAGTCGGCTCAACGGCAACGGTAATCAGATCTTTTTTACCCTTCGTGCCTTTAATATAGCGTGACACGCCGGTCAGCGTACCGCCGGTACCCACGCCGGAGATAAAGACGTCAACCTGGCCGTCAGTATCTTCCCAGATTTCCGGGCCGGTGGTCTTCTCGTGAATTTCCGGGTTTGCCGGGTTGCTGAACTGCTGCAGCAGCAGGTATTTCGCCGGATCGCTGGCCACAATCTCTTCGGCTTTCTGAATGGCACCTTTCATGCCTTTCGCGCCTTCGGTCAGCACCAGGTTTGCGCCCAGCGCTTTCAGCAGCTTACGACGCTCGATGCTCATGGTTTCAGGCATGGTCAGCGTCAGCTTGTAGCCGCGCGCGGCAGCAACATAGGCCAGAGCGATCCCGGTATTGCCGCTGGTCGGTTCCACCAGCTCAACGCCAGGCTTCAGTACGCCACGTTTTTCAGCATCCCAAATCATGTTGGCACCGATGCGGCATTTTACGCTGAAGCTCGGGTTACGTGATTCGACCTTCGCCAGGATGCGTCCATTACCGATACGGTTCAGTCGAACCAGGGGCGTATGACCGATAGTCAGCGAGTTGTCTTCATAAATCTTACTCATGGCCTGTCCTTAACTGTATGAAATTGGGATACCGACCCAGCATACCTGCTAAGCAGGTAGGGGGAAGTAAGGAATTCGCATATCTATATACTGCAAGGAAATAATGGGGATCAGTATGGAATAAGGGGCGGCATAAGCCACCCCTGCTTTACACATTTTTGCATTATTTCCATAACGCGTGCTTTGCACGGTAGCAGTCCACCCACATTGCCGTCGCGCCGCAGACGGCAACCGGCATGATGAACAGATTCAGGAATGGGATCATGGTAAACAGGCTGGTCAGCGCACCAAACTGCATATTGGCAACCTTCTGGCTGCGCAGGGCGGTGCGCATCTCTTTAAACGGCACCTTGTGGTTATCGAACGGATAGTCGCAGTACTGGATGGCCAGCATCCAGGCGCTGAACAGGAACCACAGCACCGGTGCCACCGTCTGGCCAATGCCGGGCACAAAATAGAGGATAAGCAGCACAATCGCGCGGGGCAGGTACCAGGCAAACTTCTGCCATTCACGCTTCATAATGCGAGGGAGGTCTTTCATGATCCCCCATATGCCCGTGTCCGGCGGTGTTGCGCCGGTAAGGCGCGCTTCCAGCTGTTCCGCCAGCAAACCGTTAAACGGTGCGGCTATCCAGTTGGCAATCGTCGAGAAGAAGTAGCCAAACACCAGCAGCACGGAGATCACCGCCACCGGCCAGAGCAGGTAGTTAAGCCACTGCAGCCAGTTTGGCACATGGCTCATCAGCGACGGGATCCAGCTCTCCAGCTTTGTGAACAGCCACCAGAACGCGCCGCCCATCAGAATAATGTTGATCAACAGCGGCAGGATGACGAAGCGTCGAATACCCGGCAGGGAGACCAGTTTCCAGCCCTGAGAAAAATACCAGACGCCGCTGCGCGGGGGGGAAGAAGATGTTGAAACCATAGCCAGGCTGTACTCCTTTTTACACAACCAGTGGAATTGCCCGCCTATATTATCCACTTACGGACCAATGACCAGTTCGGAAATGTTCGAAAAACCAGCAAAAAGCACGATTTCCTTCATCTTTATGCTGTGAATGCTCTGCACACACTTGCACTTGACGTAAACGGCAAATACTCTTAGTGAGTAAATGTTTGCCGTGGTGGCAAGGTGTTAGAACAACAGAGAATATAATGATGCAGGATTTGCGTCTGATATTAATCATTGTTGGCGCGATCGCCATAATCGCTTTACTGGTACATGGTTTCTGGACCAGCCGTAAAGAGCGTTCCTCGATGTTTCGCGATCGCCCACTGAAGCGCATGAAGTCCAGTCGTGACGACGATGACAGTGAAGATGACATCGATGGAAGCGACGACGACGGCGTGGGTGAAGTTCGTGTTCATCGGGTCAATACTGCGCCCGGCGTAGGCCATGGGGAGCATGAAGCGCCTCGTCCTTCGCAGCACCAGTATCAACCGCCGTATGCTTCTGCACAGCCGCGCCAGCCAGCGCCGCAGCCTGTGGAAGAACCGGTGCGCCAGCCGCCGCAACAGCCTGTCTATCAGCAGCCTGCTGCGCCACAACCGGTTCAACAGCAACCGGTGCAGCAGCCCGTGCAACAGCAGCCTGCACAGCCGGTGTCACAACCGCAGCAGCCTGTTCATGTTCAACCTGCGCCGCAGCCCGCGCCAGCCCCGCACGTTGAGCCTGAGCCCGTTGCAGAGCCAGAACCGGTTGTTGAAAAACCGCAGCGTAAAGAAGCGGTGATCATCATGAACGTGGCCGCGCATCACGGTAGCCATCTCAACGGTGACGTTCTGCTTAACAGTATTCAACAGGCAGGCTTCAAGTTTGGCGATATGAACATTTTCCATCGTCACCTGAGTCCTGACGGTAGCGGCCCGGCGCTGTTCAGCCTGGCCAACATGGTTAACCCAGGTACCTTTGATCCGGACATGACCGGTGATTTCGTTACGCCTGGCGTCACTATCTTTATGCAGGTGCCGTCTTACGGCGACGAACTGCAAAACTTTAAGCTGATGCTGCAGTCCGCTCAGCATATCGCTGACGAAGTCGGTGGTGTGGTGCTCGACGATCAGCGTCGAATGATGACCCCGCAGAAACTGCGCGAGTATCAGGACCGCATCCGCGAAGTTAAGGAAGCTAACGCGTAATCGCCGCGTTGACTTCAACTCCTCCTCAACCCCCGCATGTCGGGGGTTTTTTCTCATTGATGGTGTGATATGGACTCAATCGAACAACAACTCACTGAACTGCGAACCACGCTTCGCCATCATGAATATCTCTATCATGTTATGGACGCACCGGAAGTCCCGGATGCGGAGTATGACCGCCTGATGCGTGAGCTGCGGGAATTAGAGGCGCAGCATCCAGAACTCATCACGCCGGATTCCCCCACCCAGCGCGTCGGCGCAGAGCCGCTGGGGGCCTTCAGCCAGGTGCGGCATGAAGTGCCAATGCTGTCGCTGGATAACGTCTTCGATGAAGAGAGCTTCCTCGCGTTTAACAAGCGTGTGCAGGATCGCCTGAAAAGCAGCGACGCGCTCACCTGGTGCTGCGAGCTGAAGCTGGATGGCCTGGCCGTCAGCCTTCTCTATGAAAACGGCGTGCTGGTGCGTGCCGCGACGCGTGGCGACGGTACGACGGGTGAAGACATCACCACTAATGTGCGTACCATCCGCGCGATCCCGCTGAAGCTTCAGGGTGACAACATCCCTGCGCGTCTGGAAGTGCGCGGCGAGGTGTTCCTGCCGCAGGCGGGCTTCGAGAAAATTAACGAAGAGGCGCGTCGCACCGGCGGGAAGGTGTTTGCTAACCCGCGTAACGCGGCGGCGGGCTCGCTGCGTCAGCTTGACCCGCGCATCACTGCAAAGCGACCGCTTACTTTCTTCTGCTACGGTGTCGGTATTCTGGAGGGCGGCGAGCTGCCGGATACCCATCTCGGGCGTCTGCTGCAGTTTAAGGCGTGGGGGCTGCCGGTGAGCAACCGCGTTCAGCTCTGCGACTCGCCAGAAGCGGTACTGGCGTTCTACCACAAGGTGGAAGAGGATCGTCCGACGCTCGGCTTTGATATTGATGGCGTGGTCATCAAGGTGAATTCACTGGCGCTGCAGGAGCAGCTGGGCTTCGTGGCGCGCGCGCCGCGCTGGGCGGTGGCGTTTAAGTTCCCGGCTCAGGAGCAGATGACCTTCGTCCGCGACGTGGAGTTCCAGGTGGGACGTACGGGAGCCATTACGCCGGTCGCCCGTCTGGAGCCGGTGCAGGTGGCGGGCGTGCTGGTGAGTAACGCCACGCTGCATAACGCCGATGAAATCGACCGCCTGGGCCTGCGTATTGGTGACAAAGTGGTGATTCGCCGCGCGGGGGACGTGATCCCGCAGGTGGTTAACGTTGTGGAGTCAGAACGTCCTGACGATACGCGCGAGGTTGTCTTCCCAACCTATTGCCCGGTGTGTGGCTCGGACGTTGAGCGTGTGGAAGGTGAAGCCGTGGCGCGCTGTACGGGGGGCTTAATCTGTGGCGCACAGCGTAAAGAATCACTGAAGCACTTCGTTTCCCGTCGCGCAATGGACGTGGACGGCATGGGCGACAAGATTATCGATCAACTGGTTGAGAAAGAGTATGTCCACACGCCAGCGGACCTCTTCAGGCTGACCGCAGGTAAACTGACCGGTCTGGACCGCATGGGGCCAAAGTCAGCCCAGAACGTGGTTAACGCGCTGGAAGCCGCCAAAGAGACCACCTTCGCCCGCTTCCTGTACGCGCTGGGCATTCGTGAGGTGGGTGAGGCGACGGCCGCGGGTCTGGCAGCATACTTTGGTACGCTGGAGGCGCTGGAAAAGGCGAGCATCGAGGAGCTGCAGAAAGTCCCGGATGTCGGCATCGTCGTTGCCACGCACGTCTTTAACTTCTTTGCCGAAGAGAGCAACCGTAACGTCATCGGCGAACTGCTGGAAGAGGGGATTAAATGGCCCGCGCCGGTGGTGGTTAATGCTGAAGAGATCGACAGTCCGTTCGCCGGTAAAACGGTGGTGCTGACCGGCAGCCTGAGCCAGCTTTCACGCGACGAGGCCAAAGCCCGTCTGGTGGCGCTGGGGGCAAAAGTGGCGGGCAGCGTGTCGAAGAAAACCGACCTGGTGATTGCCGGAGAAGCGGCGGGTTCGAAGCTGGCGAAAGCCCAGGAGCTCGGCATTGAGGTTATCGACGAAGCGGAAATGATGCGTCTGTTAGGAGAGTAACGTGGAGAAAGAGCAGCTCGTTGAGATCGCCAATACCGAGATGCCGTTCGGAAAATACAAGGGCCGCAGGCTGATTGATTTGCCGGAGGAGTATCTGCTGTGGTTTGCCCGTAAGGATGAATTTCCGGCAGGGCGACTGGGCGAGCTGATGGCGATAACGTTACTGATCAAAACCGAGGGGCTGACCCAGCTGGTGCAGCCCCTGAAACGTCCTTAAGCCTTCGCGGCGCGGGTCGCTTCCTGCGCCAGCTTTTCGGTCTGGCGCTTGTAGCGACGCGCCAGCACCGCGCAGACCATCAGCTGGATCTGATGGAAAATCATCAGCGGCAGCACCATCATCCCAATCACCGAGGTCGGGAACAGAATGTTGGCCATCGGGATGCCGTTCGCCAGGCTCTTCTTCGAACCGCAGAACACAATCGTAATTTCATCCGCTTTGTTGAAGCCGCACTTACGTGCCACAAAGACGTTTACTGCTATTACAATCGCCAGCAGGACAATGCTGACCACCACGATAAACAGCAGCGAGCCTGCCCCCACCTTGTGCCAGATCCCGTTCACGACAGCTTCGCTGAAGGCGGAGTAAACCACCAGCAGAATCGAGGTCTGGTCGGTTTTTGAAATCCATTTTTTATGCTTCGCCACAAATGCGCCGGTCCACGGACGGGAGAGATGACCCAGGACAAACGGCAGCAGCAGCTGCAGACAGATTTTGCCCACCTGCTCAAGGTTACCTTCCGCACCGTGCATGTTCATCAGCAGGCCCACCAGCAGCGGCGAGACGAAAATCCCCAGCAGGCTGGAGGCTGATGCCGAGCAGACCGCGGCCGCCACGTTCCCTCCCGCGAGAGAGGTAAAGGCAATGGCGGACTGCACCGTGGCCGGAAGAATACAGAGATACAGGAAGCCGGTGTAGAGCGCCGGGTCGACGTTAACCGGCGCCCACCAGGCAAACAACACCCCGAGGATCGGGAACAGAATAAACGTGCTGCACATCACCCAGAGGTGCAGTCGCCAGTGGCTACCGCCCGCGATAATGGCTTCACGGGAGAGTTTTGCGCCGTGCATAAAGAACAGCAGCGCGATGGCGGCCGTCGTCAGTCCTTCAAAGAACGGGACGAACCCGCCGCGAGCGGGAAAGAACGAGGCCAGTAAAACGGTAACCACCAGGGTGAGCGTAAACGGATCAACAATACGAAATAGTTTCATAATGACTCCTGAAAACAGATGTCGCTATTGTGCTTTTTTCCATTTGAGAAATAAAATTGATTTATTGCATCCATTCATGAATTAAACAGATGAATTATTCCTTACGCCAGCTTCGCATTTTCGTCACCGTCGCCCATGCCCGCAGCTTTAGCCGGGCAGGGGAGATGATTGGCCTGAGCCAGTCGGCGGTCAGCCACAGCGTGAAAGAGCTGGAGAATCAGACGGGGGTAAGATTACTCGATCGTACCACGCGCGAAGTGGTGTTGACCGAAGCCGGGCAGCAGCTGGCTCTGCGCCTTGAACGGCTGCTGGATGAACTGAACAGCACGCTCAGAGACGTGGGAAGACTGGGTCAGCAGCTTTCAGGTACCGTGCGGGTTGCGGCCAGCCAGACGATCTCTGCGCACCTTATCCCGCAGTGTATTGCCGAGGGAAGCCATCGCTACCCGGACATTGATTTTGTGCTGCATGACAGACCGCAACAGTGGGTGCTGGAGAGCATCCGCCAGGGAGATGTCGATTTTGGTATTGTTATCGATCCCGGCCAGGTGAGCGATCTGGAGTGCGAAAGCGTACTTTCAGAGCCCTTTTTGCTGCTCTGCCGTGACGACGATCCGCTGGCCGCGTTACCGGAGGTCAGGTGGCAGTCACTGCAGGGCGCGAACCTGGTTTTACAGGATTATGCTTCGGGCAGCCGCCCGCTGATTGATTCCGCACTGGTGGATCAGAGGGTCAAGGCAGCAATCGTGCAGGAGATTGGTCACCCGGCAACGCTGTTTCCCATGGTGGAAGCCGGCATTGGCATCAGCATATTGCCCGCCCTGGCGCTTCCCCTGCCGCAGGGAAGTCGACTGGCCGTGAAGCGGTTGACGCCCGTTGTTGAGCGAAAGCTAATGCTGGTGCGGCGAAAAAATCGTTCACTCTCGGGGGCGGCGCAGGCTATCTGGGAAGTGGTGCGTATCCAGGCACAGCGATTAACCGAGGCCCGCATACGCGATCCACTGTTTAACGCATCAGAAGATTAGATGTAGATATCAATCTGATTAGTGTCTGACGGGCTATTCACGCCTTCCACTTTGCCCAGTTTTTGTTCCTGCTTTTTCTGGGCCTCTTCGGCCTGCTGGCGCTGCAGCGCGGCGAGCTGCGCCTGCAGCACTTTGATCTGGGTCTGAATCAGTTCCTGCTGCTTTTTCTTCTCATCGGTGCTGATGGGGCTGTTCGACAGCTCTTTTAACTGCTGGGTCAGCTTTTTGATCTTGTCGAGAATGCGGGTGATTTGCGCAGAGATATCGTTACTGCTCGAAGTGCCACTCGCGCCGCTGGTTTGTATCTGTTGGGTTGAAGCCTGAATGGTCGTCATACTTTTTCCTCGCGTTATAAAACAGAGGTATCGGCACCGACGGGATTAGCTTGAGCAAAACTGCCATATCTGGCAGGGAGTTGCATCGATACACAATCAGTATTGATGGTGCGGTGAAAGTGTATTGGAGGTCACCGGCAGGCTGCGGATATAAGACGTAAGTCATGCGATCCCCGCATCGCGATCTTCATCCTTAAGGAGCCTCTATGACCCTCTCGAATAATCCGTGGTACTGCGCCGACATCATTCGCGCCGCTAAGCCGAACTTCACGCCTCGCGTGGCATTTATTCTCGGCTCTGGCCTGGGCGCCCTTGCCGACCAGATTGATGACGCCGTTTCTCTGAGCTACGAAACGCTGCCTGGCTTCCCGGTGAGCACCGTGCATGGCCATGCCGGGGCGCTGGTGCTCGGGCATCTTGCCGGGGTGCCAGTTGCCTGCATGAAGGGGCGCGGCCATTTCTATGAGGGGCGCGGGATGGCCATCATGACCGATGCGATCCGTACCTTTAAGCTGCTGGGATGCGAACTGCTGTTTAGCACCAATGCGGCGGGCTCGTTGCGCCCGGACGTTCAGCCAGGCAGTCTGGTTGCTCTGAGCGACCATATTAACACCATGCCGGGCACGCCGATGGTAGGGCTGAACGATGAGCGCTTTGGCGAGCGTTTCTTCTCGCTGGCCAATGCTTACGACGCGGATTACCGCGCCATTCTGCAAACCGTCGCGACGAACGCCGGCTTCCCGCTCCATGAAGGGGTGTTTGTTTCTTATCCCGGTCCGAACTTCGAGACGGCGGCCGAGATCCGCATGATGCAAATTATCGGCGGCGATGTGGTGGGCATGTCCGTAGTGCCGGAAGTGATTTCCGCGCGTCACTGCGGCCTGAAGGTCGTGGCCGTTTCTGCGATTACCAATCTCGCGGAAGGGCTGGGCGATATCAAACTCTCGCATGAACAAACCCTCGCTGCCGCTGAGCTTTCCCGCCAGAACTTTATCAATCTTATCTGCGGTTTTCTTCGCCATATTGCCTGAGTAAAACAATAAAGTGGCCCGTGAGGGCCACACTGCTATAAGGAATGGGTTATGAGCATCACGACTCGCTTAAAGATGATGTCCTTTATGCAATATTTTATCTGGGGGAGCTGGTTGGTTACCCTCGGCGCTTACATGATTAACACCCTACATTTTACCGGCTCCGACGTGGGCATGGTGTACAGCTCCAAAGGACTTGCCGCGATTGTTATGCCCTCGCTGGTGGGAATTATTGCCGACAAATGGCTGCGGGCAGACCGCGCCTACGTGATTTGTCATCTCGTTTGCGCCGTCGCGCTCTGCTATGCCGCACAGGTCAATGAGCCGGGCCTGATGTTCTGGGTCATGCTGGTGAATGCGATGGCCTTTATGCCCACGATTGCGCTGTCGAATACGATTTCTTACTCCTGTCTTGAACGGGCAGGGCTGGATACGGTGAGCCATTTCCCACGAGTGCGGGTGTATGGCACCGTGGGCTTTATTGCCGCGATGTGGACCATAAGCCTGATGGGGGCAGAGCTGAGCAACCTGCAACTCTATATGGCGGCTGCC
The DNA here is from genome assembly GCF_019968825.1 of Enterobacter sp. JBIWA003. Lineage (NCBI taxonomy): Bacteria > Pseudomonadati > Pseudomonadota > Gammaproteobacteria > Enterobacterales > Enterobacteriaceae > Enterobacter > Enterobacter sp. JBIWA003. Next base: position 3,567,328 of record NZ_CP074170.1, on the reverse strand, counting down.
GCGTCCGTGCTGCTGGCGCTCTATTCTCTGACATTGCCAGCCATTCCGGTGGCAAAAACAAAAACCTCTCCGTCGCTGGCCAGCAAGCTGGGCCTCAATGCGTTTGTCCTGTTTAAACAGCCCCGCATGGCGGTGTTCTTTTTATTCGCGATGCTGCTGGGGGCCGTGCTGCAGATAACCAACACGTTTGGCAGCCCCTTCCTGCATGATTTTGCGCGTAATCCGGCGTATGCCGATAGCTTTATCGTCAAATATCCGTCCATCCTGCTCTCCGTTTCGCAAATCTCTGAAGTGTTCTTCATTCTGACCATTCCGTACTTCCTCGGACGCTTTGGTATTAAAACGGTCATGCTGATGAGCATGGTGGCCTGGATGCTGCGGTTTGGGCTGTTTGCCTTTGGCGATCCCTCTGCAACAGGCTTTGTGCTGCTCATGCTCTCAATGATTGTCTACGGCTGCGCGTTCGACTTTTTCAATATTTCCGGCTCGGTGTTTGTCGAACAGGAGGTGAGCGCCGATATCCGCGCCAGCGCACAGGGGCTGTTTATGACAACCGTTAACGGTATCGGGGCCTGGTTCGGATCGGTATTGAGCGGTATGGCCGTCGATTATTTCTCGGTGGACGGAGTGAAGGACTGGCAGACGATCTGGCTGGTATTCGCGGCCTATGCCCTGGCGCTCGCGGTGGTGTTTTATTTCAGCTTCAACTATCGCCACACCTGCAAAAACAGCGAGATGCGCACAGTTGCGCACTAAATTTCCCCTCTGGACGATGAAAGGCTTTAAGGTAGGCACATAAGTGTTATCGCCAGGATATGTTTTGATGGAACGCGCCTATCGGACCGATCTCAAGCTGCTGCGCTATTTTCTGGCCGTGGCGGAGGAGCTGCATTTTGGACGGGCTGCGGCCCGTCTCAATATGTCTCAGCCGCCGTTGAGCCTGCATATTAAAGAGCTGGAAAGCCAGCTGGGGACGTTACTGTTTATTCGCCACTCGCGGAGCGTCGCGTTGACGCATGCCGGTAAGGTGCTGATGGAAGAGTCCCGTCGTTTGCTTGCCGGTGCAAACCAGGCGCTGGCTCGCGTCGAGCAGATTGGCCGGGGGGAGGCAGGGCGCATTGAGCTGGGTATTGTCGGTACCGCCATGTGGAGTGAGGTGCGCACGGTGATGCGCGCTTTTTTGAAATCGCACCCGAATGTAGATGTCGTATTCCGCGAGAAATCCCCGGTCATGCAGATGGCGCTGCTTGAGCGCCGGGAGCTGGATGTGGGCATCTGGCGAATGGCAACCGAGCCCACCGCTGGGTTTACCAGCGTACGGTTACGTGAGGCTGCTTTTCTGGTGGCGATGCCGGAGGATCACCGGCTGGTGAGCGAATCATCGATTGCGCTCGCAGAGTTGCAGGACGAGTATTTTGTCACGATGCCTTCAGCGCATTCTGACTGGGCATTTTTACATCGCGTCTGCCAGCAGGCCGGGTTTTCGCCGATGATCGTGCGTGAAGCCGTAGAGCCGCAAACGGTACTGGCGATGATCAGCATGGGCATGGGGATTACGCTTGCCGCAGACAGTTACGCGCAAATGCAGTGGCCGGGCGTGGTGTTCCGCCCGCTGAAAGAGCGTATACCGGCAGATTTGTATGTGGTGTATGACGAGAAGCAGGCGACGCCCGCGGTGAAGACATTGATTGCGACGTTAACAATGTAAATCGCAGATAGCAAAAAAGCGCCTTTAGGGCGCTTTTTTACATTGGTGGGTCGTGCAGGATTCGAACCTGCGACCAATTGATTAAAAGTCAACTGCTCTACCAACTGAGCTAACGACCCGAAATGGTGGGCGATGACGGGCTCGAACCGCCGACCCCCTCCGTGTAAAGGAGATGCTCTACCAACTGAGCTAATCGCCCATTTCGGAACTGCTGCGATAAGGTGAGAATGGTGGGCGATGACGGGCTCGAACCGCCGACCCCCTCCGTGTAAAGGAGATGCTCTACCAACTGAGCTAATCGCCCAATCTCAATTCTTATCTACACTGCGAGCCTACCGAAGTAGATGGTGGGTGATGACGGGCTCGAACCGCCGACCCCCTCCGTGTAAAGGAGATGCTCTACCAACTGAGCTAATCACCCCCGCTGTGTGGAGTCGCATTATAGGGAGAGTTGAAAATGAGTCAACGCATTTTCTAAAGTTTTTATTCGTTCGTCGTAAAATTAAGCAAAACGATCGCGAAACGGGCAGTGGCGCATGATTTCTAAACAAAAATCGCAAACTCGGGCCCGATTCAGGGAACAACATTGAGGAATCGCCGCACAGTGATAGAATATTGCCCATCGTTTTTTCCCCAGGATTTGCCGATTGCCGGCATCTTTATAACGTAAGGCCATTTCATGAAAATCAAAACTCGCTTCGCGCCGAGCCCGACAGGCTATCTGCACGTCGGTGGTGCACGTACCGCTCTCTATTCCTGGCTTTTCGCACGCCACAACAAAGGTGAGTTCGTGCTGCGTATTGAAGACACCGATCTTGAGCGCTCCACGCCAGAAGCAATTGAAGCCATTATGGATGGGATGAACTGGCTGAACCTGGAATGGGACGAAGGTCCCTATTTCCAGACCAAACGCTTTGACCGCTATAACGCCGTCATTGATGAGATGCTGGTCGCGGGCACGGCGTATAAGTGCTACTGCTCCAAAGAGCGTCTGGATGCGCTGCGCGAAGAGCAGATGGCGAACGGTGAAAAGCCGCGTTATGACGGCCGCTGCCGCCATGACCACAGCGAGCATGCTGCTGATGAGCCTTGCGTCGTGCGTTTTGCTAACCCGCAAGAGGGGTCTGTGATCTTTGACGACCAGATCCGTGGCCCGATCGAATTCAGCAACCAGGAGCTTGACGACCTGATCATCCGTCGTACCGATGGCTCCCCAACCTACAACTTCTGCGTGGTGGTTGACGACTGGGATATGGAAATTACCCACGTTGTGCGCGGTGAAGACCACATCAACAACACGCCACGTCAGATCAACATTCTGAAGGCGCTGAACGCGCCGGTGCCTGTCTATGCGCACGTCTCCATGATCAACGGTGATGACGGCAAAAAACTGTCTAAACGCCACGGTGCGGTGAGCGTCATGCAGTATCGCGACGACGGCTATCTGCCAGAAGCGCTCCTGAACTATCTGGTGCGTCTGGGCTGGGCCCACGGTGACCAGGAGATCTTCAGCCGCGAAGAGATGATCGAACTCTTCTCTTTGAGCTCTGTCAGCAAATCCGCCAGCGCGTTTAACACTGACAAGCTGCTGTGGCTGAACCATCACTACATCAATACCATGCCGCCAGAATATGTGGCGACGTATCTGCAGTGGCACATTGAGCAGGCAAATATTGATACCCGCACGGGCCCTGAGCTGGCGGATCTGGTGAAACTGCTCGGCGAGCGCTGCAAAACGCTGAAAGAGATTGCTGAAAGCTGCCGCTACTTCTATGAAGAGTTTGATGCGTTCGATGCGGACGCCGCGAAGAAACACCTCCGCCCGGTTGCGCGTCAGCCGCTGGAAGTGGTGCGTGACAAGCTGGCTGCCCTCACCGAGTGGACCGCTGAGAATGTGCATCACGCCATTCAGGCGACGGCGGACGAGCTGGAAGTAGGTATGGGTAAAGTCGGTATGCCACTGCGCGTTGCGGTGACCGGTGCAGGTCAGTCTCCGGCGCTGGACGTAACGGTTCATGCCATCGGCAAATCACGCAGCGTGGCGCGCATTAACAAGGCGCTGGACTTCATCGCTGAACGTGAAAATCAGCAGTAATCACCTCTAAGAAAAAAACGGCAGGGTAACCTGCCGTTTTTTTTATGCCTCTTTTTCCGCGATACCCAGACGTGTAAGAAAACCGTGAATGCCTTCGCGTTTCAAAAAGGCGTCCAGACGCTTCTGTTCTGACGGCGTCATACTCTCCAGCGTCTCTATAATGCCCGGAGACAGGTTTGAAGAGGGGCCATTATAGGCAGACGTGGCCTCCGCGAGATGGTAAACCGCCTGACGGTTGCGGATCGCCGGGAGACTCATTATATGTTCCTTCACGCGTGCATCGACATGAATGAGCCGCGCGCGACCGCCTTTCACGCCGTTGAGCCCTTCGGTTTTCCACCCCTGCTGACGTATCCAGCGATTGACCGTTTGTCTGGCGACGCCCAAACTTTCCGCCAGCTCTTCCGTGGTCATTTTGCTCCGTAATCTTTTCATATCAGTCCCGATCGCGTATCCCTAAACGTTGCAACAATCCGGTGATCCCTTCCCGTAATAACAGCGATGTCATCTGCTTCTGCTCTTCCGGCGTCATTTCATTAGCCAGCGTCAGGAGGAGGGTATGAAGCGAACGATCATGGCTGGTGCCTTCTGGCAGTTCGGACGTTTCGCTTGCCCGACGTGCGCTGCGGATAAAGTCACGGACTTTTTCGTTCACATGTACCAGGCGCGCTTTTCCGCCCTGGACGCCTGGTTTTGGTGACGTAATCCAACCCTCTTTGCGTACCCATTTATTGATGGTCTGGCGGCTATAGCCAGTGAGCAGGGCTAACTCTTCTGGCGTCATTCGTTCCTTGATCATACAATTTCCTGAATATCTGTGGGGTTAATTAACGGCTCATTTTATAGCACCGTTTTACGTGAAAACGTGACAGGCTTAACTCCTGATTACGAGCACGCTCGCAAAGTGATTCATTTGCATGATTTTTCGGCGATCGAACGGCGGTCATTGATTTTGCCGTTGACACTCCGCAGCGGAATTCATATTATGCCGCCCGTCAACATGACAGCTTTACGATGGGGCTATAGCTCAGCTGGGAGAGCGCTTGCATGGCATGCAAGAGGTCAGCGGTTCGATCCCGCTTAGCTCCACCAAACTCTGAACCCAACAGAGTGCGGTCAGTAAAGTCACATGTGGGGCTATAGCTCAGCTGGGAGAGCGCTTGCATGGCATGCAAGAGGTCAGCGGTTCGATCCCGCTTAGCTCCACCAAAATTGTAAACCCTCGTCATATGACGAGGGTTTTTTTTATCTGTTTGTAACGTCCATTACTGCATTTTGTTATCAAAAAGAAGGTATTCCTGTACCTCTCCTCAATCGACATCAATAAACCAGTCTATAAATAGACTTGAACTTGATTCGTGCAATTAATAAACCTATTATCCATCCGGTCAATGATTCGAACGGATAATATATTCCCCAATTTAATGAATAGAAAAACGTATAATAATGTAAAGATATTTATGATTGCCCTGGCACTTTGCCTGATTGCGGTACCTGTCTCCCGTTATCTCTCTCCGCGTGCAATTGTTAATGGTCATGACGTTTATTTAGCATGGTTGCCACTCAGCGTGATGCTGGCGGTAATTTTGATATTTGGGCGCCGGGCAATTCTTCCCATTGTGTTAGGTTTTACTGTCACTAATTTATTTTATGTTAATTTAGCACCGCTACAATATTCAGTTTTGCTTTTCTGTCAGACCTTTGCGCTGTTCGCGGCGTGCGGCCTGCTGCGCCTTATGCTGGGCAAGCGCTGGCGCCACAGCATTCCTAACAAGCACATTGGGCTACGTATATTCTGGCTCGGTTTTATGGTGCCGTTAGGTATTAAGCTGTCGATGTATATGGCAGGCTATTTGTTTGATTTTCCGGTGACTATTTCAACCTATTTTGGCGAAGGAACGGTAATTTATAACGTTGTGGATATTCAAAGCCTGATATGCGCGGGGCTGATTTTTACCATGATGTTCTATTACCCATTAAGAATGATAATTAATCCTCGTTATGCCATCGCCTTCTGGCGGCGAAGCGTGAAGCCCGTGTTTTATCACAAGAATCCATTATATATTTTTGTCTGGCTGATGCTTTTAGGCTTCATTCTCGTCACTTTATGTGGTCCTTTTGAATCACCGGTCATTGCGGGTTATTTGATGCCGCTGATTTTTATTCTTTTTACCTTAGCAATAAGCCGCCTGACCTATGCGTTGATTTCTCTGCTGTGGGCCATCTCAGCGCTCCTGCTGTTGACCTACAACTACAACTTCCTTAACGGGGTGGAATCGGGCCATTCGCTCTCCTTTATCCTCTCCGTGCTGATCTCTTTCGCCATCTGCTTGCTTTACATGTCGCGAATTTACCAGCGCAGCGAGTGGCTGAAGCGGGGCTGGCAGGACAGGGCGCTGACCGATCCTCTTACCGGTTTGCCCAATATTCGTGCGCTGGAGGATTACCTTGAAATCCATCCGGATGCCAAAGTGTGCATTCTGCGCATGGACAATCTGGAGTTTTTGAGCCGCCACTACGGCATTATCATGCGGGTCCACTGCAAACGAACGATCGCCACGTCGCTTCAGCCGCTCCTGCAAAAAGATGAGCTGCTGTTCCAGCTGCCCGGAAGCGAGTTGGTGCTGGTCTTGCTCGGGCCGGAAATTGCTGAACGTCTCCAGCATATGGTCGATCGGCTCAACAGCAATAAGATTTTCTGGAACAACACCGGGCTGGATATTGAGTTTGGCGCGTCCTGGGGAATGGTCGAAAATGGCGAAAAGCTGCATCACACGCTGGGGCAACTGAGCTGGCTGGCAGAACAGGCCTGCGGAGAGCAAAACGTACTCGCGCTCACGAATAGCCTTGAGGCGGCCTCAGGACAGACGACAGAGCGTGTCCTGATGCTGGCGCGAATTAAGCATGCCCTGGAGGCGGGGCAGTTCCATTTGTATGCGCAGTCGATCCAGAAGGCGGACGGAAGTGGGTACTATGAAATCCTGACGCGAATGGAGAGCGAGGGGGAGATTATTACCCCTGACCGCTTTATTCCACTGATTGCGCAGTTCAACCTCAGCCACCGGTTTGATATGTGCGTCATGGAAAAATTACTGGTGTGGCTGCGCGATAACCCTGCAACGCACGCTGGCGCCCGTTTTTCCGTCAACCTGATGCCGCTGACGCTGATGCAAAAAGAGGTGGCGACCGAGATTTGCGCGCTGTTTGAACGGTACGGCGTGGCACCGCAGGCCGTCGTGATTGAGATTACCGAAGAGCAGGCATTCTCCAATTCAGGCTCGAGTATCAACAATATTCAGCAACTGCGGGATTACGGTTTCCGGATCGCCATCGATGATTTTGGTACTGGCTACGCTAACTATGAGCGTCTCAGACGCCTGCAGGCGGACATCATTAAAATCGACGGCTGCTTTGTGAAAGACATTTGTACAGACGACATGGATGCAATGATCGTGCAGTCGATGTGTAATCTGGCAAAGACGAAATCGCTCTGCGTCGTCGCGGAATATGTGGAAACACCGGCACAGCGGGAGATGCTGCTCCGCTTCGGTGTGGATTACCTGCAGGGGTACCTGATAGGTAAACCCAAACCGCTGGAAGAATTGCGGGCATAAAAAAACCGGGAGTCAGGCTCCCGGTTTTTGTTTAACGGTAAACGTTACAGAACCAGTGCCGCAATGGACGCGGACAGGACGCTCACCAGCGTAGAGCCATAAACCAGCTTCAGGCCAAAGCGAGAAACCACGTTACCCTGCTCTTCGTTCAGGCCTTTAATCGCACCCGCGATAATCCCGATGGACGAGAAGTTCGCGAAAGAGACCAGGAACACGGAGAGAATACCTTCCGCGCGCGGAGAAAGCGTGCTGGCAATTTTCTGCAGATCCATCATCGCAACGAATTCGTTAGAAACCAGCTTGGTTGCCATGATACTGCCCACCTGCAGCGCTTCGTGAGCCGGAACACCCATCACCCATGCAACCGGGTAGAAAATGTAGCCCAGAATGCCCTGGAAGGAGATACCCAGCACCGCGGCGAACAGGGCGTTCAGGCCAGAAATCAGCGCAATGAAGCCGATCAGCATGGCGGCAACGATAATCGCGACTTTGAAACCGGCCAGGATGTATTCACCCAGCATTTCGAAGAAGCTCTGGCCTTCGTGCAGGTTTGACATCTGGATATTCTCTTCGCTGGCGTCAACGCGGTACGGGTTGATCAGCGACAGAACGATAAAGGTGCTGAACATGTTCAGAACCAGCGCAGCCACCACGTATTTTGGTTCCAGCATGGTCATATACGCGCCCACGATAGACATGGAAACGGTAGACATTGCGGTTGCCGCCATGGTGTACATGCGGTTGCGGGACATCTTGCCGAGAATATCTTTATACGCGATGAAGTTCTCAGACTGACCGAGGATCAGGGAACTGACGGCGTTGAAAGATTCCAGCTTACCCATGCCGTTCACTTTGGATAACAGGAAGCCAATTCCACGGATCACGAACGGCAGAACGCGGATGTGCTGCAGAATACCGATCAGCGCGGAGATGAAGACGATAGGGCAGAGAACCTTCAGGAAGAAGAACGCCAGACCTTCGTCGTTCATTTTACCGAAGACAAAGTTGGTCCCTTCGTTGGCGAATCCGAGCAGTTTTTCGAACATTTCGGAGAAGCCTTTCACGAAGCCGAGGCCTACGTTGGAGTTCAGGAAGAACCACGCAAGTAAAACTTCAATGACCAGCAGTTGGACAACATAACGAATACGAATTTTTTTGCGGTCTGTGCTGACCAGCAATGCGAGTGCAGTAACGACAACAAGTGCCAGGACAAAATGAAGGACGCGGTCCATATTTGCTCCAAATATGAGGCAGGTTTAATTTTCGTGCACATTCTATGTAACAAGAGAAAAGAAAACGAGATCGAGGACACACTATAGTTACATCCTGTGACGAGTCTCAAAAATAGTGATCCACAATACATTTTTGTTATGTTAGGTAAATGAGTGAAAAGTTAAGTTTATGTGCTAGTCTTCACAAAAGAGTCCGCGATTTGAGTTTCTGTTAGATCGCCCAGCTTACCCGCCCGTCTATCGTTCAAAGCTATCAGAGAAATCACTGCAAACTTTATAAATGATCTTGATAATCATTCTCATTTTGATAGCATTAAACATAGCAAAGGCTATATTTCAGAGGCAGAAATGACAAACAGTCGCGTAGAGGGTAGCAGTGGCAGAGCAGCGCGCAAGTTGCGGTTCGCATTAATGGGACCTGCGTTCATCGCTGCCATTGGTTATATCGATCCAGGTAACTTTGCGACCAATATTCAGGCAGGGGCCAGCTTCGGCTATAAGCTGCTGTGGGTGGTCGTCTGGGCTAACCTTATGGCGATGCTGATTCAGATGCTCTCCGCAAAGCTGGGGATTGCGACAGGTAAAAACCTGGCGGAGCAAATCCGCGACCATTATCCGCGTCCCGCCGTCTGGCTCTACTGGGTTCAGGCTGAAATCATCGCCATGGCTACTGACCTCGCTGAATTTATCGGCGCAGCAATCGGCTTTAAGCTGATTCTGGGCGTGTCGCTGTTGCAGGGGGCGGTACTGACCGGGATTGCCACGTTCCTGATCCTGATGCTACAGCGTCGGGGTCAAAAGCCGCTGGAGAAGGTCATTGGCGGTCTGCTGCTGTTTGTGGCGGCGGCCTATATTGTCGAACTGATTTTCTCACAGCCGAATCTGGCGCAGCTCGCTAAAGGGATGGCGATCCCAAACCTGCCAACCTCGGAAGCGGTGTTCCTGGCCGCCGGGGTGCTGGGGGCGACCATCATGCCGCACGTGATTTATCTGCACTCCTCGCTGACGCAGCATCTCCACGGTGGGACGCGTAAAGAGCGTTACTCCGCCACCAAGTGGGACGTGGCTATCGCCATGACCATCGCGGGGTTTGTCAATCTGGCGATGATGGCAACAGCAGCCGCCGCTTTCCACTTTAACGGTCATACCGGTATTGCCGATCTCGACCAGGCGTATCTCACGCTGGAGCCGCTGCTGAGCCATGCTGCCGCCACGATATTTGGTCTTAGCCTGGTGGCTGCTGGTCTCTCTTCTACAGTGGTGGGTACGCTGGCAGGCCAGGTGGTGATGCAGGGGTTTGTCCGGTTCCATATTCCGCTGTGGGTGCGCCGCTCCGTCACCATGCTGCCGTCATTTGTGGTGATTTTGATGGGGCTCGACCCCACGCGAATTCTGGTCATGAGCCAGGTGCTGCTGAGTTTTGGTATTGCGCTGGCGCTGGTGCCGCTGCTGATCTTTACCAGCGATAAAATCCTGATGGGTGAGCTGGTCAACTCGACGCTGGTGAAACGGACCGGGTGGGCCATCGTGGTGGTGGTCGTGGCGCTGAACCTGTGGTTGCTGATTGGCACAGCGTTGGGGCTGTAAAAGAAAAAGGAGCCATGAGGCTCCTTTTTGCTGTTAGTCGTGGCCGTGGTGACCATGTCCGTGACCTTTGCCGCGACCCCAGCCGCCGCGACGGTCGTCACGATCCCGCCAGCCTTCACGGTAACCGCGCTCATAGGCGCTGTCTTTATACCAGCCGCGGTGTCTGCCGTTATCATGTTTCCACCAGCGGTCGCCGCGCCACTCATAGTGACGATGCCAGTAATCACGGTCGCGCCAGTAGCCGCCGTCCCAGTATCTGCCGTAGTCGTCACGATCGCCAATTTGTAATTTTACTGATGGCAACAGGGTGATTTCGCCCGCAGTGGCGATCAGCGGCGCCGAAGCCAGTAATACCGCTGCAAGAATCAGTGACCTGAACATACTCTTTCTCCTTCACGATCGGGGCCTTTGTTGGGCCTGTTAACGCAATTTTACGAGTTGGTAAACCTTCGTATCATCGCCTCAACTCCGAATTCGCGGGTGAGAGCACTTTTTGCTAAAAGCGGTGTTATTTTGAGCTGCTGAGGATCGCGTCTATGCGAGCCAATTCTTCCTCTGAGAAATGGCGGTTTGCCAGCATCCCCACGGCGTCATCAATCTGAGCCGTTTTACTTGCCCCAATCAGCACCGACGTCACTGCCTCATGGCGTAATACCCAGGCCAGCGCCATCTGGGACAGCTTCTGGCCGCGACTTTCTGCCAGGGCATTCAGCTTCCTGACTTTTTCCAGTTTCTCTTCGGTGAGCTGATCGGGTTTAAGGAACTGACTGCCGCTTGCCGCGCGTGAGTCTGCAGGAATGCCGTTCAGATAGCGATTGGTCAGTTGCCCGCCAGCCAGCGGCGAGAAGGAAATACAGCCGACCCCTTTTTCCTGCAACACGTCCAGCAGTCCCGCTTCCGGCGCACGTTCAAAGAGGGAGTATTTCGGCTGGTGGATCAGGCAGGGCGTCCCGAGGTCATTAAGGATATCAATCGCCTGGCGAGCCAGAACAGCCGGGTAGTTGGATAATCCGACATACAGAGCCTTCCCCTGACGCACCACATGGTCAAGCGCTTTCATGGTTTCCTGCAGCGGCGTTTCCGGATCTGGCCGGTGATGATAGAAGATATCCACATACTCCAGCCCCATGCGCTTCAGGCTTTGATCGAGGCTTGCCAGCAGATATTTGCGCGATCCCCAGTCGCCGTACGGACCCTCCCACATGGTATAACCCGCTTTGGTTGAGACGATCAGCTCGTCGCGCCAGCGCAGGAAATCCTCCTGCAAAAGACGGCCGAAATTACGTTCGGCGGATCCGGGAGGCGGGCCATAGTTGTTGGCAAGGTCGAAATGCGTAATGCCCAGATCGAACGCACGCTGTAAAAGTTGACGGCTGTTTTCGATAAGGGTGGCGTCACCAAAGTTATGCCACAGCCCAAGCGAGATGGCGGGCAACCTGAGCCCGCTTCGTCCGCAGCGGCGATACTCCATTGTCCCGTAACGATTTTTGTCCGGCTGATAACCCATTTTCGTAACCTCTGGCGCTGAAGTGAAAAATCAGTGTATGCGTTTACATTTACCTGAAAAAAAGCAGCATAGCGCAGCCTTTTTTGTAAAGCATTCTTTCCATGTCCTTCTTATCGCCAATTCTGGACACCCATCACGCTTATTTAATACTCAAGGTGAGGTCAAAACATTAGAAGGATACCTGTTTATGCGTACCCCATACTGCGTCGCCGATTACCTGCTGGACCGTCTTACAGATTGTGGAGCCGATCATCTGTTTGGCGTGCCGGGCGACTATAACCTGCAGTTTCTCGACCATGTAATAGACAGCCCGGATATCTGTTGGGTGGGCTGTGCCAACGAATTAAACGCCTCTTACGCCGCTGACGGCTATGCCCGTTGTAAGGGCTTCGCCGCGCTGCTGACGACATTTGGCGTAGGAGAGTTAAGCGCCATGAACGGCATTGCGGGCAGCTACGCCGAGCACGTTCCGGTCTTGCATATTGTGGGTGCGCCGGGGATGGCATCACAGCAAAGAGGTGAGCTGCTGCACCATACGCTGGGCGACGGTGAGTTTCGTCACTTTTATCATATGAGCGAGCCGATCACCGCTGCGCAGGCGATCCTGACCGAACAAAACGCCTGTTATGAAATCGACCGGGTGTTAACAACCATGCTCCGGGAGCGTCGCCCCGGCTATCTGATGCTGCCTGCAGACGTGGCAAAAAAAGCCGCCACCCCTCCTGTAAACGCTCTCACGCTCCGGCATACACATGCCGATAGCGCCTGCCTGAAAGCATTCCGGGATGCTGCAGAAAACCGGCTTGCCAGGAGCCAGCGTACTGCGCTGCTGGCCGATTTCCTTGTCCTGCGCCATGGCCTGAAGCATGCGCTGCAGAAATGGGTCAAAGACGTGCCGATGGCACACGCCACCATGCTGATGGGCAAAGGGATATTCGACGAGCGTCACGCTGGTTTTTACGGCACCTACAGCGGTTCGGCGAGCGCTGGCGCGGTAAAGGAGGCGATTGAAGGGGCGGATACCGTACTGTGCATCGGCACGCGATTTACCGATACCCTGACCGCCGGCTTCACGCATCAGCTCACCCCGGCGCAGACGATAGAAGTACAGCCTCATGCCTCACGCGTTGGTGATATCTGGTTTACCGGCATCCCCATGCTTCAGGCAATCGAAACGCTGGTGGAGCTGTGCAAACAGCACGTGCACGAGACGCCCGTGCCGTCCTCTCAAAGCGCGATGGCCTACCCGCAGCCGGATGGCTCGCTGACGCAGGCGAATTTCTGGCAAACGCTGCAGACGTTTATTCGTCCGGGAGACATTATTCTTGCGGATCAGGGCACCTCGGCCTTCGGCGCGATCGACCTTCGTCTGCCGGCTGATGTGAATTTTATCGTCCAGCCGCTGTGGGGATCGATTGGCTATACGCTGGCGGCGGCATTTGGCGCACAAACGGCCTGCCCGAACCGGCGCGTGATTGTCCTGACGGGGGATGGCGCGGCGCAGCTCACCATCCAGGAGCTCGGCTCGATGCTGAGGGATAAACAACACCCCATCATTCTGGTCCTTAACAACGAAGGGTATACGGTGGAAAGAGCGATCCATGGGCCTGAGCAGCGGTATAACGATATTGCGCTATGGAACTGGACGCAAATCCCGCAGGCACTGAGCCTTGATCCCCAGGCCCAGTGCTGGCGGGTCAGTGAAGCGGAGCAGTTGGCGGACGTCCTTGAAAAAGTGGCGCACCACGAGCGGCTCTCTCTGATTGAGGTGATGCTGCCGAAAGCCGATATCCCACCGCTGCTGGGTGCGATCACCAAAGCGCTGGAAGCGCGCAATAGCGCCTGATTATTTGTCGTTTCGCCAGGCCATCATCATCGGTTTGCCCGCCAGCAGGAGCCAGGCGGGCAACATCACGATACAAAGCAGAGGGAAAAGCGTCGAATCCGGTACGACGACCGCCGCCATAAACAGGCTTAGCCACGCGTCTCGCGTGACCACCAGAACCAACCCCAGAATAGAACAAGAGACGGTAATCGCCGCCGGGACCGCATCGACATGCTCGTGCAGCATCAGCCCCAGCGCGACGCCGACAAAGACCGCCGGGAAGATGCGTCCACCACGGAAACCGCAGGCGGCCGCCACCACCAGCGCTGCCAGCTTGATCACGGCAAACAGCAGATAGTCGGAGACGCTAAATATCTGGCTGAAAGCCAGCTGCTGCATCTCGTCCAGCCCTTTAAACAGCGTCACCGGCCCGCCGATTGCGCCTAAAATACCGAGGATCAAACCGCCAGCTCCCAGAATTAACACCGGGTGTTTGAGTCGATGCATCAGCCGGTGCAGACGTGGAAGACACCATACTGCCACCATGCCCAGCGCAATGGCGATGGCGACGACGATGGCGCCGCTGAAGATATCGGCGATTTGCATCTGGCCGTAGTGGGGCAGGGAGAGTGAAAAATGGGGATGGAAAAACAGGCTGGTGGTCAACGCCCCGGCGGCGGCGGCCATCAGCGGAGCAAACAGTTTATCCCAGAGCGGGACATCGTTATTACTGCTGAGCGTCTGCGAAAAGATCAGTGCTGCCGCCACGGGCGTGCCGAAAAGCGCCCCGATGGTGCCTGCTGAGGCGAGAATGGTCCAGTCCAGCGCGCCGACGCGGGGCAAAATGCGTGAACCGAGAAAAACCGCCAGGCCAATATTCACGGCCATAATCGGATGCTCTGGCCCCAGGCTAACGCCGCCGGCCAGACCGAGAATCAACGCAATAATCAGCCCCGGCAGTGCCGAAGGGGAAACCGGGGCACCAATCAGCGGTTCCTGCGCCGGGTCTGGTCCAGCATGGCCGGGACTGAAACGGATCACCAGGCCCACCGCAATACCGGTTAACGTCAGCATCCCAACGATCCAGGCAGGAGAGTCAGCGGTGACGCCCAGTCCTGCAGGAAGCGCGTTCCATAATAGTGTTTGCAGCACCGACGCGACTTTCATCACGACGATGAGCACCAGACTTGAAACCACGCCAATGATGAGCGCCGGAATGGCCAGCAACAGCATGGTTCTGGCTCGCGGGTGGAGCATGATGATTTCCTTGTACAAAACGGTATGACGTTACTTTGCACATTAAGCCTTATGGCAATAGTGCAAAAGGTGCTGAAACGGTAAAGTTATTCTGTGACGAAGATCGATAATCCATGGGCATTCACCTTCCGGTCGTTGTTGTTATCACGCCTTGAATTTACAGTGTCCCAAAGATTTATTCTGACTTTAGCGGAGCAGTAGAAGAATGACAAAGTATGCTTTGGTAGGTGATGTGGGCGGCACGAACGCGCGCCTCGCATTATGCGATGTAAGTAGCGGTGAAATTTCCCGGGCGAAAACCTATTCCGGGCTGGATTATCCAAGTCTTGAGGCCGTTGTCCGCGTCTATCTGGACGAGCATCAGGTAAGCGTCGAAGATGGCTGCATCGCCATTGCCTGTCCGATAACCGGCGACTGGGTCGCCATGACCAACCATACCTGGGCATTCTCCATCGCCGAGATGAAAAAAAACCTCGGCTTTGCGCATCTTGAAATCATCAATGACTTCACCGCGGTGTCCATGGCGATCCCGATGCTGAAGTCTGAGCATCTGATCCAGTTCGGTGGCGCTGAGCCGGTCGAAGGTAAGCCGATTGCGGTTTACGGGGCCGGTACCGGTCTGGGCGTTTCACATCTGGTGCATGTTGCTCAGCGCTGGGTGAGTCTGCCGGGTGAAGGCGGTCACGTTGACTTTGCGCCAAACAGCGAAGAAGAGGGCATTATCCTCGAAGAATTACGCGCGGAGATCGGCCACGTCTCCGCCGAACGCGTGCTGTCAGGACCGGGGCTGGTGAACCTGTACCGGGCGATTGTGAAGTCGGACGGTCGTCTGCCGGAAAACCTGCAGCCGAAAGACGTCACCGAACGCGCGCTGGCGGACAGCTGCATTGACTGCCGTCGTGCCCTGTCGCTGTTCTGCGTGATTATGGGACGCTTCGGCGGCAACCTGGCGCTGACGCTGGGCACCTTCGGGGGCGTTTATATCGCGGGCGGCATTGTGCCGCGCTTCCTCGACTTCTTTAAAGCCTCCGGCTTCCGCGGCGGGTTTGAGGATAAAGGGCGCTTCAGAAGCTACGTGCAGGACATCCCGGTTTATCTGATCGTGCACGATAACCCAGGCCTGCTGGGGTCGGGTGCCCACCTGCGTCAGGTTCTCGGTCAGATTCTCTGATGCATGACCCTCTCCCTCGGGAGAGGGTTTTTTCGTTACAGGTGCATAAGCTGGCGGAACTCTTTCACCTTGCTGCGGCTCACCGGCACCTGAAAATCCAGATCCTTCAGGCGCAAGATATAGGTGTTGTTAAACCACGGTTCGATCTCGCGGATCTTGTTTAAATTCACGCAGAACGAGCGGTGGCAGCGGAAAAAGTGCGACGCAGGCAGCTTGCTGCAAAACTCGGTGATGTTCATCGCCATCACGTAAGATTCCCGCCGCGTATAGACAAACGTCATCTTTTCATGGGCTTCGGCATAGTAGATATCATTGACCGGCGTCACGATGATGCGCTCGTCTTTGACCAGATTAATGGTGTCGTTTTCCCGTACCGTTGGGCTGGCGCTTGCAGGGGCGGTCTGCTGCTGCCATGCGGCTTCCAGCTTTTGCAGCATGCTGACAATCCGCGACTCCTGGTAAGGCTTAAGGATATAGTCAAACGCTTCAAGCTCGAAGGCCTCTACCGCGTGCTCTTTCCATGCGGTCACGAACACAATAAACGGCTTATGGGCAAACTGATTGATGTTTTGCGCCAGCAATACGCCATCCAGCGACGGAATGTTGATATCCAGGAAGATAGCGTCGACCCGGTTATGCTGCAGAAACGTCAGCACGTCCAGACCGTCATCAAAGGTGCCCACAATCTCCATCTGGCTGTGGGTGTTGATAAGCCAGGTTAGCTCCTGTTGAGCCAGGATTTCATCTTCTACGATGATGACTTTCATGGGTTACTCCACCTGGGGCAACAGTGATGTTGTTGAATGAACGGGAGTGCGCTCGTTCGGGACGTAAAAAGCAATTTCGGTGCCCGGTTCAAGACGCTGAATGTGCAGCCCATCGCCGTAAAGCAGCTTGACCCGGTGATGCACGTTCAACAGGCCGATTTTATTTCCGGGCATCTCGTTAGACTCCACGCGCTCAATAACTTTTGGATCAATGCCGTGGCCGGTATCGCGCACCGCAATACGCACGCGGTTGCCGCTTTCGGTGACGCTGATGGTGACGACGCCTTTGCCTTTACACGGCTGAATGCCGTGAACAATCGCGTTTTCGACCAGCGGCTGGATAAGCAGGCTCGGGATCACGCAGTTGACCTCTTCATCAATATCGTAAATGACCGTGAGTTTGTCGCCAAAGCGCGCCTGCTCAATCGCGATGTAGTCTTTGATCTGATACAGCTCTTTTTTGATGTCGATCTGCTCGTCATCTTTTAGCTCGATGTTGTAGCGCAGATAGCGCGACAGGTTAAAAATCAGCTGTCGCGCGGTGTCCGGATTAAGACGTATGGACGAGGAGATCGCGTTCAGCGCGTTAAACAGGAAATGGGGATTGATTTTGCTCTGCAGCGCGCGCAGCTCTGCCTTATTTGCCATCTCACGCAGCTGTTCTGCACGGGAGACTTCCAGCTGGGTGGAGATAATCTGCGACAGGCCAATCGCCATCTCCTGGAGCGAGGAGGTGATCTGATGCGCGTGACAGTAATAAATCTTCAGGGTGCCCGTCACGACGCCTTTCTCCCACAATGGGATCACCAGCATCGAGTGGATTTCCGGCGTTCGGTGGGCTTCATCATTATTTTTAATGATGATTTTACCGTAGTTGATCGCCTGTCTGGTGGTTGGGCTGATGGTGTCATCGTTGTCGCGATAGTTGTGTTCCCCGACGCCAACGTAGGCCAGCACGTGGTCAATGTTGGTGATGGCGACGGCGTCTGCGTGGATGTCGTGGCGGATAATCTCGCAGACCTGACGCAACGACTCCGCGTTAACGTGGCGAAAAAGCGGCAGCGTTTTGTTGGCGATATCCAGCGCCAGCTTGGCCTGACGGGCGGCGCTGGCCTCTTTTTCCCCTTCAACGCTTTGCACCAGCAGCACGATAAAACCGATGCACACGCTGCCCAGGATCATCGGAATCCCGATTTTCGAGACGATATCCAGCCCCAGCGCGGTGGTCGGGGCCCAGACGACGACCAGGATCATGGTCAGCGTTTCGCATACCATGCCTGCGACGATCCCTGCGCGCCAGCGCTGTTTTTTCGGGATTTTGCGGCTGATCCAGCCGGAGAGCACCCCGGCGATAATGCTGGTAATAAAGCAGGGCACCGCCGTGACGCCGCCGATATCAATCAGGTAGCGATGGGTTCCGGCAATCACGCCGGTGATAACGCCCACCCACGGGCCAAACAAAATTCCGCCGGACATCACGGCGATAATGCGCACGTTAACCAGCGAGCCCTCTACCGGCACGCCTGACCAGGTGCTGAACAGGGCGAACAGCGAGAAGATGGCGGTAACGGCCAGCAGCTCTTTTGGCGAGTGGGCGGATTTGTGCAACAGCTCGCGAAACAGGCGAATGCGGATGAGGAAGAACAGGCAAATCAGCATTAATGCCGCACGGTCAAAAACCGCCAGCAGCATAGTGAATATTTCGTGCACGAGTAGACCTGGGAAAACGGGAAAGAACCATGATAAAAAACCTGACGCGTATTGACCAGCTATCCGTCAGGTTTATCAAATGAGGAAAAACCATAATTCTTAAAGGGGATTGTCCGGCGGTCACGGACACGGCCTGATTTTTTATAGCCAGCGTATCGTCAGGTAACTGTTTTGATATCATCCTGTTAAATAACGGCTATCAGAAAGCCAACCCTCAAACAGGGGCTTCCGCTTTTTAGCACTGCCGGGTTCCGGTTTTCAGGCGATCGCTTTTTTTTCATTTCCCTCTCGACAGCATGATTTTTTTCAGGTTATTTTCTAAGCATGCCACATCGGTGGCAGCGTCGCTCGGACGGTCCGGGCGCTAACGTTAATCTGAGGAATCTATGGCTGAATTCAGTCCTGAACGCCGTTTTACGCGTATCGATCGTCTCCCCCCTTATGTTTTCAACATCACTGCTGAACTGAAAATGGCTGCGCGTCGGCGCGGCGAAGACATTATCGATTTCAGCATGGGTAACCCTGACGGCCCAACGCCACCGCATATCGTTGAAAAGCTCTGCACGGTTGCCCAGCGTCCGGATACGCACGGCTACTCGACCTCTCGCGGTATTCCCAGATTGCGTCGCGCGATCTCGCGCTGGTATCAGGATCGCTATCAGGTTGATATCGATCCGGAAAGTGAAGCGATTGTCACCATCGGCTCGAAAGAGGGGCTGGCACACCTGATGTTGGCCACGCTGGATCATGGTGATACGGTGCTGGTGCCTAATCCAAGCTACCCGATCCACATTTACGGCGCGGTGATTGCCGGGGCGCAGGTCCGTTCCGTTCCGCTGGTGGAAGGTGTTGATTTCTTTAACGAACTTGAGCGTGCGATTCGCGAAAGTTATCCGAAACCGAAGATGATGATCCTCGGTTTCCCGTCAAACCCAACCGCCCAGTGCGTGGAGCTCGATTTCTTCGAGAAAGTTGTCGCCCTGGCTAAACGTTATGACGTGCTGGTGGTTCATGATTTAGCCTACGCTGACATTGTTTATGACGGCTGGAAAGCGCCTTCAATCATGCAGGTTCCGGGCGCGCGTGACGTGGCGGTCGAGTTCTTTACGCTGTCAAAAAGCTACAACATGGCAGGCTGGCGTATAGGTTTTATGGTGGGTAACAAAACGCTGGTGAGCGCACTGGCGCGCATTAAGAGTTACCACGACTATGGTACCTTCACGCCGCTACAGGTCGCGGCTATTGCTGCCCTGGAGGGCGACCAGCAGTGTGTTCACGAGATTGCCGCCCAGTATAAGCGCCGCCGTGACGTGCTGGTAAAGGGCTTGCATGAAGCGGGCTGGATGGTGGAAATGCCGAAGGCGTCTATGTACGTCTGGGCAAAAATTCCGGAGCCGTACGCGGCGATGGGATCGCTGGAGTTTGCCAAAAAGCTGCTGCAGGATGCGAAGGTGTGCGTATCACCGGGCATTGGCTTTGGTGATTATGGCGACACCCATGTGCGATTTGCACTGATTGAAAACAGCGACCGCATTCGTCAGGCGGTGAGGGGCATCAAGAGTATGTTCCGGGCCGACGGCCTTCTTTCGTCGAAGAGCGTGGCTGAACATCCCGCGTCGACATGACATAAAAAAACAGGAGCCTATGGCTCCTGTTTTTTTGACTGCATGTTCTTCACTAGATCATCAGGGCAAAGGTTCCGGCCCAGACTAAAACAATCACCGAAATGCCCATAAAGAAATATTTCACGTTTCATCGCTCCGCGTATCTTGTGGTACGCATTTAAAAACAGAGTCCACCTGATTATAGAGAACTGAAATCCGGTCAAAACGGAAATGAGAATTTTCCCGTTACGCCGCTCACTCCAGCTCAGAATTCTGTGCTTTCCTGTTGCCAGACGGCGCTAATGTACGCCTAAAAATGAGGGGTGACAAGAGAGATTTTTTTAAATAATTTCCGGTACTTACGAGTGTCGTGGAACGGCGACAGTTTGATTTCGCATTGCAATAAATTCACTTTGGGCGACGCAATGAAAGACGATTTCTCATCGGGATGACAGGTGATTGAAAAGGTTAGTTTCTTAGCGAAACTAACCTTAATGAAAGGCTTAAATATAGAGCGAGGCTTCGCCAAGAGGGCGGGTTTTGAAACGACGATGCATCCACAGATACTGCTCTGGCGCACGCATGATTTCAGTTTCGATGACTTTATTGATAAACGCCGCGGCTTCGCACTCGTTTTCCGGATAGTTAGCCATTTCAGGAGAGATGTGCAGACGATAGCCTGATTTATCTGCTTTTCTCACCATCGTTACGGTCAGCATTGAGGCGCCTGACAAACGAGAAATGACAAAGGTGCCGTTAGTCGTCGCAACATCTTTAACCGCAAAGAAAGGCGCAAAGCTGCTGCCTTTACGTCCATAATCCTGATCGGGTGCAAACCAGACGGCTTCACCTTTCTTCAGGGCACCGACCATACCGCGCAGATTGTTACGGCTGATCATCGCCTTATTGGAACGCATGCGGCCACGCGTCTGGACCCACTCCATCAGCGCACTGTTGTGTGGTCGATAGGTCGCCATCATTGGCTGGCACAGGCCCATCACGCGGCCACCCAGTTCCAGCGACATAAAGTGAACGCCGACGACCATCACGCCGCGTTTTTGCATCTGCGCGCGTTGCAGGTTATCCAGTCCTTCTACATCAAACCACTTACGGACACGCTCATCCGGCCAGAACCAGGCCATGCCGGTTTCAAGCAGCGCCATGCCGATAGACTTAAAGTTTTCAGCGATGAGCTTCTCGCGCTCTTCGGCATTGTACTGAGGAAAGCAAAGCTCAATATTTTTCCGCGCGATCGATTCGCGACGTTTCAGGAAGACGCGCGAAGCGCTGCCCAGTTTCGACCCCAGCAAACGCAGTACAGGGTACGGAAGTTGAACCAGCAGCCAGAGAACGCCAAGACCAAACCATGTAAACCAGTAACGCGGGTGTAAAAACGCGCGTTGAAATTTGGATTGAGACAAAATAGTGAAACCTATGTGAAGCCTGTAAAGGTAGCGCAGAGTTTGCGATACGACGTGCCGATAAGACCGTTCTTCAAGGTGATGGTTGCAGGCTTTACCGAACTTTACGGCGTTGCCTGGCCACTGCTGATTTGGGCGGGCGGCGTAATGTAGCACCGTTATACGATATGTGCTATTACTCGTTTTTGATTAAAAAAGCGGCAGTTCGGAAGGTGATTGATTTTACAGATTTTATAGGCAGTCGCATGAAAGCGCCTTTCCTGCCTGAGCGGAAGGCAAAAGCGTTAGCGTTCAGAGGGAAGGCGTAAAGAAAAAAAAACGGTATTGTTGATTTGCGCCAAATTAAACATTTACGCCTTTATTTATTCCTCCGCATAATAAATAAGAAATTTCTTCGTGAAAATTCTTAAGTGTTATTCATACCATCAATGGAATAGCCATCTGCTATCATCCATTTCTGTCTTCTTTTAATCGTGCCGCAATAAGATATTGTCGTTCTTTCGCGCTTTTTGACGTTATGCTGTGATGCAAATCAAAACATGATGTTTTTATAAACATCTCTCTGGCTACAACCCCTTCTGCGATACAAATATTCGATTTGTGCGAAAAGAGCAGTTTCTTTTCCTGATTTGGTTGTCCTATTTACGATAATGTTTTAGAGGAAAATTCTTAAGAAAATTCTTGTATCGGATTAATGATCTGTGTATTTGATTTTGTTTCGATCATTATTCTATTATTGCGCATCAAGAACGATACCGTGAAGTTGGCATAGCAAAACAAAGAGGGATGATTAGATGGCTGACAGTTTTCAGAATGAGGTGCCTAAGGCACGTATTAACCTGAAGCTTGACCTGCATACTGGCGGAGCAAGCAAGAAAATGGAATTACCCTTGAAATTGCTTGTTGCGGGTGATTTCAGTAATGGGCAGGAATCTGCGACAATATCTGAGCGCGAAAAGATTAACATCACCAAAAATAATTTTGACAGCGTTCTTTCCGAATATTCCCCAAAAGTTAACCTGGCCGTTAAAAATACGCTGTCTGACGATGGTGGTGAGGACAACATTCAGCTGACTTTCCAGAGCATGAAAGATTTCACGCCAGAGCAGGTGGCTGCCCAAATTCCACAGCTGAAGGCGATGCTGGCAATGCGCAACTTGCTCCGCGATCTGAAAGCCAACCTGCTGGATAACCAGACTTTCCGAAAAGAGCTGGAAAAAATCGTTCTTGACCAGTCACTTAGTGCTGAGTTGCGAAATGAACTATCCGCACTGGCTTCAAAAAAACCTTAACCATCATGCTGTTTTAACGGATTAATCAAGGAATGCTCATGTCTGTACAAAATAATACTGCTGGCGGGGAAAGCGTGGTGCTGGAACGCCCTGCTGTGGGTGGGGTATACGCTTCACTGTTTGAGAAAATCAATCTGAACCCAGTCTCCGAACTGAGCGCGCTGGATATCTGGCAAGATGCGCAGGCGATGTCGGATGCGACCGCTGACGAGCGTCTCACCGCAGGTATGCAGGTCTTTCTGGAATGCCTGACCAAGGCAGGCTCGAAGGTCGAAAAACTGGATAAAAGCCTGATCGATCACCACATCGCTGAGCTCGATTACCAGATAAGCCGCCAGCTCGACGCCGTTATGCACCATGAAGAGTTTCAGGCGGTTGAGAGCCTGTGGCGCGGCGTGAAGTCGCTGGTTGATAAAACAGATTTTCGCCAGAACGTGAAAATTGAGCTTCTGAGCATGTCTAAAGAAGACCTGCGCCAGGACTTTGAAGACAGCCCGGAAATCATCCAGAGTGGTCTCTATAAACACGCCTACATTGATGAATACGATACCCCGGGCGGCGAGCCGATTGCGGCGCTGATTTCCGCTTATGAGTTCGATGCTTCAGCGCAGGATGTCGCTCTGCTGCGCAACATCTCTAAAGTATCTGCGGCTGCACATATGCCATTTATCGGCTCGGCAGGCCCGAAATTCTTCCTCAAGGAGTCCATGGAAGACGTCGCGGCGATTAAAGATATTGGTAACTATTTTGACCGCGCGGAGTACATCAAGTGGAAATCGTTCCGCGATACGGACGACGCTCGCTACATCGGTCTGGTGATGCCCCGCGTACTAGGACGTTTACCGTATGGCCCGGATACT
Source organism: Enterobacter sp. JBIWA003 (assembly GCF_019968825.1). Lineage (NCBI taxonomy): Bacteria > Pseudomonadati > Pseudomonadota > Gammaproteobacteria > Enterobacterales > Enterobacteriaceae > Enterobacter > Enterobacter sp. JBIWA003. The sequence goes on along the minus strand of NZ_CP074170.1, from coordinate 3,543,678 downwards.
GTTCCGGTTCGCAGCTTCAACTATGTTGAAGAAGTCAAAGGTCCGGATCACGACAAATACCTGTGGACGAATGCGTCGTTTGCCTTCGCGTCCAATATGGTGCGTAGCTTCATCAATAATGGCTGGTGTGTACAAATCCGTGGCCCGCAGGCTGGCGGTGCGGTTCAGGATCTGCCTATCCATCTGTATGACCTGGGTACCGGCAATCAGGTAAAAATCCCGTCTGAGGTCATGATCCCTGAAACGCGTGAATTCGAGTTCGCGAATCTGGGCTTTATTCCTTTGTCCTACTATAAAAACCGCGACTATGCCTGCTTCTTCTCAGCCAACTCCGCCCAGAAACCGGCGCTGTATGATACCGCAGATGCAACGGCCAACAGCCGCATCAACGCCCGCCTGCCGTACATCTTCCTGCTGTCGCGTATCGCCCACTACCTGAAGCTGATTCAGCGCGAGAACATCGGTACCACCAAGGATCGCCGACTGCTGGAGCTTGAGCTGAACACCTGGGTCCGCAGTCTGGTGACCGAAATGACCGATCCGGGCGACGAACTTCAGGCATCTCATCCACTGCGTGATGCAAAAGTGGTGGTGGAAGATATTGAGGATAACCCGGGCTTCTTCCGCGTGAAATTGTATGCGATTCCGCACTTCCAGGTGGAAGGGATGGACGTCAACCTGTCGCTGGTTTCCCAGATGCCGAAAGCCAAATCCTAAGGCGAGGGGAAATCAGGGATGAAAATTCATCGTCCGTTATGGAATGAAGGGGCGCTTCTGGCCCCTCAGCAGTTCCAGCAGCAGTCTGAATGGGATGCATTTTCCCGGGCCGGTATTGCCGCCCGCGGAAATGCCTTCCCCTGGGGCGTTGGGCGGGTTGAGCTGGATGACGCGATGCTGGCCTCTGGCCGCGTGCAGGCACAGTCGCTTCGTCTCTGGCTCCCGGATGACACGCTGGTTGATACCCGGTTCAGCGACCTGCCACCGGAGCCGCGTGAAATCGAGGCACCGACTTCTGCCAGCAATGTCCAGGTAACGGTGTATGTGGCGTTACCGGTGATGCAGGCCGGGATCGTAAATGTGCAGACGGACAAGGTACCAGCAGAGCGTCCGCTGCGCTATCGGGAAGCCTGGGAAACGATCGCTGATCGTTTCGGTCAGGAAGAAGAGTCGATGGCTGTGGCCCGCTTTAATCTGGCATTCCGTTTCGGGCATGAAGATAACAGTGCCTGGGATACCTGCGCCATTGCCCGTCTGATGCAGGACGGGGAGGGGGGCTGGCGTCAGGATCCGGATTTTATCCCGCCTATGGCGATGTTCTCGGCAAGTCATAATTTGTGTGAGCGCCTGGCATTACTTAATCGCCAGTTGCGTTCCCGCCGCCAGCGTCTGATGTCAATGCGTCGAGAGAGCAACGACAGGATGGCTGATTTTGCTGTCGCTGATGTTTCGCTTTTCTGGCTGCTGAATGCACTGAATTCTCATGCGAGGGTGCTCTCTGAGTATGAGCGTTTCCCTGACAGACATCCTGAGCAGGTCTGGGTCGAGCTGGCGCGTCTTGCCGGCAGTATGCTGACCTTCTCACTTGATCACGATATGGATGCCATTCCGGGTTATGAGCACAGTGCGCCGGAGAAAACATTCCCGCCACTCTTTGACCTTATCAGCGAACTGCTGGAATCCAGCCTTCCGTCACGTGTGGTGGCTGTCCGTATGGAGCGCATGGATCCGGAAACCTGGAAAGCGGTGCTGCACGATATTCGTTTGCGCGATGAGGCCGATTTCTATCTTTCCGTTCGAACAAATCAGCCACTCTGGCAGATTGCAGAGCGCTTCGCAAAAGTCTGTATTGCCGGTGCCCCAGCAAGCGTAGGCGAAGTGTCCGGTCTGGCTGTTGAAGGTATTGGCCTCATTGCTCTGAGCCGTGTGCCTGCTGCGCTGCCGGTGCGTCTGGAAAACCAGTACTTTGTGCTGGATATGGAATGTGCTGCCGCCCGTGAAATGCTAGATCAGGGGGTCTGCGCCTTCTATGTCCCGTCCGTGCTCGGCGAACTTGAGCTGGAACTGTTTGCGGTGCTGCGCTCATGATAAAGGACTTCGACATTGATGCCCTGTTGGCAGAAACCTGGCTCACCGTGGCGCAATTGCGTCATGGCGGGCAGATAACGGACGGCCCGGCACTATATGCCGCGTGTAAAGCGCAGGTTGAAAGTGTGCGCGAGGCGCTGGACAGGGCAGGCTTTGATACTGAAAGTATCGATCACATTACCTACGCGCAATGTGCCCTGCTGGATGAAACTGTTCTGAACCGCAGGCCGGAGCCGAAAACTGCTGTAGCGGATGTCATCAGAACAGACGCCACAGAAAGTTTTCCCACCGATGAAATGTCCCGTGACCTGCTGAACATCACCACGCTGGACGCGGGGCAGATAGCCTGGCGTTCAGCCCCGCTGCAAGCGCTGTACTTTGGCTCATTGCGTGCTGGTGAAGCGCTCTATGACCGTATCGCGGAGATACTGCGACATCCTGCGCCTGAACCTGCGGTGCTGACCTGTTACCAGCGGGTGCTGGCGCTTGGTTTCCAGGGGCAGTACCGGTTGTCCGGCGTTGTGCAGTCCCGTCGTGATGAGGTTATTGCAGCACTGAATGAGCGTGTGCCTCCGCTTGGAACCGGCTCCTCCCTGGTGGTGCAGAAGACCGGACGGCGTCGTTACAACCTGCTGCGTTCCGTCTGGTTCTGGATTGTGCTGGCGGTGATCCTGACTGGTGTTGTGTGGCTGGGCGGTCATTTGTGGCTGCAGGACCTGCTGCACCAGCAACTTCCGGAGCAACCCTGATGCATGGACGAACACTTGCCCGGGCTGCCGTACCGGTATTGCTGTGCCTTACCGCGGTGTTGTGGCTGTTATGGGGTTTTCTCACATGGCCAGTCGCAGGAAAATCGGTTCTGACGCTGCTCCTTATACTGACTTCAACTGCCCTTATCCGTCGGCGTTACCGTCAAAGGCAGCCTGCACAGCAGATCGATGAAGCTGGTAACTTCCCGCCAGAAAGCCATACCGGACCGGTGGTGTTGGTTTGTGGGGATGTGGATGATGCCATATTTGCGGCAAGCTCGTGCCGGGGTACAGCACAGGGCTGGTATATCCGGATAACGGAACTGGTCGGACTCACGCCGTTTGCAGAGCGTCTGCTGGCCCGCACCCCGGCGATGGCAGGCCAGCTCGCTGTAATGTTCCGCTGTCTGCCGGACCAGCATGAAGATGAGGCACTGTTGCGCGCTTCACTGAAGGCGTTACGCATGCAGATGAAGCAGTTGCGGGACCTGACCGGCTATAGCGTGCCGGTTGTCCTGAGCACCGAATTCAGCGGTCCGGAAACACCCTGGATAGTGGTGCGGGGAGATACAGCCCTGGTGTGTCCGGAAGACGAATCTGCCGTTACCCTCAGTGAATGGCAGCAGTCCCCGCAGGCGGCCTTTATTCAGCCTTATCTGACTCAGGCGACAACGCTGCTTCACTCCGTGATGCTGAATGAAATGGGCAAAGCGGACAGGCTGTATCCGGCCGTACGACCATTTGCAGTGACCATGCGTCTCGGGTCGGTATTCACCTCGACAGCCGCGCTGTGGCCACAATTATTGTTCCGCCAGACCCGCATAGCACCTGCCTGTCATGTCACGGCGTATGAGCCGCGCTGGCATTTTGCCGATTCGGTACTCCCTCTGCTGGCCCCTTATACTACCCCATTGCAGGGTGGGAAAACCGGTCGTCGGGTCGTGATAGTTCTGCTGTTATGCGCCCTCGGTGCCATTGTCCTGTCCGTGCGGCATAACCTGTCGCTTATCCGTAAGGTCAGCGCCGACCTTCAGCGCTGGCAGGTTATCCCAATGAGCCACTATGTCCCGAAAGCTCAGGCCCTGCTTGCCCTGCAGCAGGACGCATTGTTGCTGGAGCGCTGGCAGCGTCAGGGAGAACCCCATCGTTACGGGCTAGGACTTTATTCTGGCAACCGCCTGTGGTTGGCGGTGCAGCAGGCCATAGATACTTATGTACCTCCACCGCCACCACCAAAACCGAAGCCAACGCCGGTACCAAAAATTGTCCGTCTTGACAGTATGTCGCTGTTCGATTCCGGCAAATTCATGCTGAAAACCGGCTCCACCAAAATGCTGGTCAATTCTCTGGTCGGCATTAAGGCCAAGCCGGGCTGGCTGATTGTGGTCGCGGGTCACACGGATAACACCGGTAATGCATTACTGAACCAGACGTTGTCTCTGAAACGCGCCGAAGCGGTACGCGACTGGATGCGGGACACGGGCGACGTGCCCGAAAGCTGTTTTGCGGTGCAGGGCTATGGCGCAAGCCGTCCTGTCGCAACCAATGACACCCCGGAGGGCCGCGCGCTCAACCGCCGTGTCGAAATCAGTCTGGTACCGCAGGCCAATGCCTGTCAGATACCGGGCCACACCCAGGCGTCATCGCAGGATGATGGCGCATCACTACACAATGGAGAGTAATTCCATGGCAATTCCTGTTTATCTTTGGCTGAAAGACGACGGCGGTGCGGACATCAAAGGGTCTGTGGACGTTCAGGATCGTGACGGTAGCATCGAGGTGGTTGCACAGGAGCATAACCTGTATATCCCAACCGACAACAACACCGGCAAGCTGACCGGCACCCGTATCCACACACCGTTCCTGTTCACGAAGGAAATCGATTCCTCCAGCCCGTATCTGTACAAGGCGGTGACAACCGGTCAGACCCTGAAATCCGCTGAATTCAAGTGGTACAAAATCAACGACGCGGGCCAGGAAGTGGAGTACTTCAACACCAAACTGGAAAACGTGAAGGTAGTGAAAGTGAATCCTGAAATGTATGACATCAAGGATCCTTCTAAAGAGAAGCACAACCACCTTGAACGCGTTGAACTGCGATACGAAAAAATCACCTGGACCTACAAAGACGGCAACATCATTCATTCCGATTCCTGGAACGAACGCGCCACGGCGTAATCCTGATGCGGGCAGGTTTTCCTGTCCGCAGTTTTTTGCTGAGTGCCTGAGTTGCGGGCACTCAGCAAAGAAAAAACAATCTGCCTGCCTGACCTTATGCGCTTTGGTGAACAGCGAGGGGCGGTAGCGTGTCCAGGAACCGACAAAGAGAGAATCTCATGGAAAATCCAGCCATCCTGTTACGTCGTCTGAACCCTTACTGTGCCCGAGCGATGGAAGGCGCAGCTTCGCTCTGTCAGACCCGTGCCCATGCCGAAATTCTGCCGGAGCACTGGCTGCTGAAGCTGCTGGAGCAAGGGGAAGGTGACCTGACCGTGTTGGCGCGTCGCTATGAATGGGATATGGATGGCATCTGGCAGGATTTACTTGGCTGGCTCGACAGACAACCTCGCTCCGTGCGCCATCGGCCCCAGCTCTCTGATGACATCCAGACTCTGATGCAGCAAGCCTGGCTACTTGCCTCACTTAATGGCGAAGAGCACATTCGCAGCATCCATCTGCTGATGGCCCTGGTTGAAAAACCAAAACTGGCACGTTGTGACGGCCTTTGGCCGTTGTTAACGCTTGCTCAGAGCCAGCTGGAGCGCCTGCGACCGTTGCTGGATGCGCAATCGGATGAGCGTCCAGAAATGCAGCACGAAGCCGAGCTGGCACAGAACCACGGTGGTGAGGTGGAGCTTGTCGGGCGTCCGGCTGGTGTGGAAATGAAAGAGGGGGAACTGAGCCCTGCGCTGCAGAACACGCTGGATAAATTCACCCTCGATGTCACCGCCAAAGCGAAGGAAGGGAAGATCGATCCGGTGTTTGGCCGTGACACAGAAATCCGTCAGATGGTGGATATCCTCTCTCGTCGCCGCAAAAACAACCCGATTCTGGTCGGTGAGCCGGGCGTAGGGAAAACCGCACTGGTTGAAGGTCTGGCATTGCGTATTGCCGAGGGTAATGTGCCTGAATCCCTGAAAACGGTCACTCTGCGTACCCTTGACCTGGGCCTGCTGCAGGCCGGTGCAGGCGTGAAAGGCGAGTTCGAACAGCGGCTGAAAAACGTCATCGATGCGGTGCAGCAATCCCCGTCCCCGGTCCTGCTATTTATTGATGAAGCGCATACCATCATCGGCGCGGGCAACCTGGCAGGGGGCGCCGATGCAGCGAACCTGCTAAAACCGGCGCTGGCGCGTGGCGAACTGCGTACCATTGCGGCCACTACCTGGAGCGAGTACAAGCAGTACTTCGAACGAGACGCGGCCCTGGAGCGTCGTTTCCAGATGGTAAAAGTCGATGAGCCTGACGATGACACAGCCTGCCTGATGCTCCGTGGTTTGAAATCCCGTTACGCCGAGCACCATCACGTGCACATTACCGACGATGCGGTGCGCGCTGCTGTTACGCTTTCCCGCCGCTACCTCACGGGCCGCCAGTTGCCGGATAAGGCGGTTGATCTGCTCGACACCGCCGCAGCGCGCGTCCGAATGAGCCTCGACACGGTACCGGAACAGCTGACCTGCATTCGCTCGCAGATTACCTCTCTTGAAATGGAGAAGCAGGCGCTGCTGGAAGATATTGCTGTCGGCAATCAGAGCCATGGTGAACGCCTGACCGTCATTGAGCAGGAAGAGAACGCTCTTATCGTTGCTCTCGACGAGCTTGAAACGCAGTACGGGCAGGAACTGAAACTCACCGAACAACTGCTGGAAAGCCGCCAGGACATCTCCCGTCAAAGCGAGACGCGCACGCTGCAGCAGGAACTGAACGGCATGCAGCACAGCAACCCGCTGCTCTCTCTGGATGTTGACGTACGCACCGTTGCCAACGTGATTGCCGACTGGACGGGCGTTCCGCTCTCCTCCCTGATGAAAGATGAACAGACCGAACTGCTGACACTCGAAAACGAAATCGGCAAGCGCGTGGTCGGGCAGGACGTGGCGCTGACCGCCATCGCCCGGCGCCTGCGTGCGGCAAAAACGGGTCTCACGTCCGAGAATGGTCCGCAGGGCGTGTTCCTGCTGGTTGGTCCGAGTGGCACTGGTAAGACCGAAACTGCACTGGCGCTGGCGGACGTGCTGTACGGCGGTGAGAAATCCCTCATCACCATCAACCTGTCCGAATACCAGGAGCCGCACACGGTGTCGCAGCTGAAAGGCTCGCCTCCGGGTTACGTGGGTTACGGTCAGGGCGGCATTCTCACCGAAGCGGTGCGCAAGCGCCCGTACAGTGTGGTGCTGCTCGATGAGGTGGAAAAAGCACACCGTGACGTCATGAACCTGTTCTATCAGGTATTCGACCGCGGCTTTATGCGTGACGGTGAAGGGCGTGAAATCGACTTCCGCAACACCGTCATCCTGATGACCTCCAACCTCGGCAGCGATCACCTGATGCAGTTGCTAGACGAACAACCAGAATCCACCGAAGGCGACCTGCACGAACTGCTGCGCCCGATTTTACGCGACCACTTCCAGCCGGCACTGCTCGCCCGCTTCCAGACCGTGATTTACCGTCCGCTGGCCGAAGCGGCGATGCGCACCATCGTGGAAATGAAGCTGTCACAGGTCAGTAAGCGCCTGAACCGTCACTACGGCCTGACCACGCATATTGATGGCAGCCTGTATGACGCGCTGACCGCCGCCTGCCTGTTGCCGGACACCGGCGCGCGCAATGTCGACAGCCTGCTCAACCAGCAAATCCTGCCGGTGCTGAGCCAGCAACTGCTGACCCACATGGCCGCGAAACAGAAACCGGACTCCCTGACGCTCGGCTGGAATGACGAAGAGGGGATAGTGCTTGAATTTAATGCCGCGAAATCATAACGCAGAACGGAATTATTTATTATTAGCAACGGAATGTTGCTGTTACTGCCAATAAAAAGGAAGAAATATATGACGTTTAAAAAATTTGTCCCGGCGGCTATTGCTCTGACCTTTACAGCAAATGCTTATGCGGGATTGTTTAGTTCATCCGATGATTTTAAATGTGGCAGAGAAGACGCCGTTAAAGCTCTTTCGGATTCTTTTCGCAGTGATGCTTCAGGCCTGCTGCAAAGTGATTACCTGACAAAATCCAGATACAGTTATGACAAACCCGTTGCTGACTATCAGAATAAGCTTAATAGCCTGGTGGTTGGCGTCAGTAATGTCTCTACGTCTGGTAATGGAAGCTATGGTCTGAATTGTAGCGCAACTATCTCAGTGAAGGTGCCACAGGAAACACTGGATGTGGTGAGTAGCGAACCAGACTATTTGCATTCCATTACAGGGAACTATGGCAAACTGAATAATGGAAGCGTGGTCTGGAGTGATGTCAGTTACAGCGCTAAGCTTGCAGACAATGGTAAGGATGTCATCTTCAGCGAGTTTAACCGTACAGATTTGTCTGATGCCCTTTTCAATATCAGTGTATTGTCCATTAATAAAAGCCAGATTATTCATGCTCAGTTTAAAGGTGCGCTGGATTCTGCTAAGGCCGAATATAAAATTTCAGACCGCAACCTGAATTCCGTTTGGCGAGAACTCCCGGACTCTTCGCGAAATGCGTTAAAAAAAGAACAGCTGGCATGGGTGAAAGAAAAAACGACTAAGTGCGGGAAATTGTCGGATGCGGAATCGAATAGTGTTGATATGAAACACCGCATCGAAATTTATCAGTGCCAGACAAAAATGACCAATGAGCGCATTGATTTCCTCAGTGGCAATAATTAATTGATTGTCGCTGGTGTTCTGTAAGGGAGATAAGAGATGAGTAATACTGCTATCGGTCTGGCACAGAAAAAAATCAATGAAGCTCTGGGGTTGTCCCGTTATCGCTTAGACGTCCATGACTGCCCGCATTTTCTCGATGTCCTGCGCTATCGTGCCACTGAAACCCTGAGCCAGCCGTGGCACTACGATGTCACCTTCACCTGTGCGGCGAGCATTGCCAGCAATGAGGTGATGCTGAAACCGGCATCTTTCACCTTTCAGACGCCATTGTTTGATGGCACGCTGGCTGCGCCGGTGCGCACAGTATACGGTGTGGTGGATACATTCCGTCGGATCTCCGTGTCAGGGGATGAAATCACCTACGCCCTGCGACTCGTGCCGCGTATTGCCCTGATGCACCATACCGAACGATGCGCGGTATATCTCAATCAGTCCGTACCGGAAGTGGTTGAGCAGATACTGCGCTCTCACGGACTGGAAGGAGCGGATTTTGAATTTCGTCTGTCGCAGGCCTACCCGGTCCGGGAGCTCATTACCCAGTGGCGTGAGACAGACCTGGCTTTTGTTCAGCGTCTGCTGGCCGAAGTTGGTATCTTCTGGCGCTTTGAGATGGATGGCCGCATTGAACAGGACGTGGTAATTTTCCAGGACAGTCAGATGCAGTATCAGTTTGGTGTAAAGCTGCCCATTATTCCGCCGTCACGCACCAGCGACAACGGACAGGAGAGCGTCTGGGATATTCGGCCGAAAGACCGCGTGGTCACCGGTAGTGTGGCTACCCGCGACTATAACTACCGCGATGCGCTGGCCCCACAGGACAGTTCGGTGACGGTTCGCCTGGAGGGCGGGGCGACCACCGGTGAGGTGTATCACTATGCCGAGCCTTTCCTGAGTGAAGGGGATACGGAAACGCCGGAGAGCGGTGCCTGGTATGCCCGCCTGCGCCATGAGCGCTACCTCAATGCCCAGCAAACAGTAACGGGGCGCGCAAGTAGGCCGGTTCTGGCTCCGGGCGAAGTACTGGAGCCACAGGGCAGTGGGCTGCCTGACTCGCTGAAGAACGGCATTGTCATCACCAGTATTCACACATCAGGTGCACGCGACAAAGGCTTTCGACTGCACTTTACGGGCATTCCTTACAGCGAAACGGTCTGTTTTCGTCCGGCTCTGTTGAACCGCCCGGTGGTGGCCGGCTCCCTGCCTGCCCGGGTGGAAAGTGATGAAAAGCATGACACCTATGCTTACCTCGACAATCAGGGACGCTACCGTGTCCGGCTTGATTTTGACCGCAACAGCACTGAACAGGGCTATGCCTACCTTTGGCTTCGCCTGGCGAAACCTTATGCCGGGGATACCTACGGCTTCCACTCCCCGCTGCTTGATGGCACTGAAGTCTCGGTGATGTTCGACGGCGGTGACCCTGACCGGCCGTACATTGCCTACGCTCAGCACGATTCAGAACACCCGGACCACGTCACCCGTGATAATCACACGCGCAACATCTGGCGTACGGCCGGAGACAACAAATTCCGTCTGGAGGACAAGCGTCAGGAAGAGCATTTCAAGCTGGCGACGCCGTTTGGCAAGACGCAACTCAACGGCGGTCACGTTGTAGATAGTGAGCGTGAGCCCCGCGGAACCGGTTTTGAACTGCGCACCGATGAATACGGGGCGCTGCGTGCCGGACGGGGGATGTTCCTGACTGCTGATGCACAACCGGCGGCACAGGGCAAAATGCTGGATATGGCGCCGGCTATTGAACGCCTGAACCAGTCAGCGGCCGAAATGAAGCGGCTCAATCTGCTTGCGCAGCAGGCTCAGGCACTCACCTGTGACCTCGAAAGCCAGAACAGACTGCTGGAAAACCGCCTGAGAGACCTTCAGTCCGCGGCACTACTCGGCAGCGCACCGCAGGGCGTGGCGTTCACGTCGGGTGAGCATCTTCAGATGACCAGCAAGCAGAACACCATCCTGAGTGCAGGTCAGCATCTGGATATGGGAGCAATGAAGAACATCACGCTGGCTGCCAGTGAGTCTGTCGGGCTGTTTGCTCATCAGTCCGGGGCGAAGATGATTGCTAATCAGGGGGATGTTGAGATCCGCGCTGAAGCGAGTTCGATGGAGATGACATCTGAGCTGCTGTTTACCATCAGCAGTAACAAGGATGAACTGCTCATCAGTGCGCCTAAACTGCGACTTAACGGCGGCGGCTCCAGTATCACGCTGGACAACGGCGGCATTCTGGAAGAAACCCCGGGAGATTACCTGGTCAAATCCGCGCATTACCGCTCACCGATGGCGGGTGGCAGCATGGATATTACGCCGCCCAGGTTTAGCCAGACAAACGCCAGCGTGACGCCGCCTAAAACACGTAATATCCCTTCACGTTAAGGATAACCGGAATGAAAATCTGTTTTCCTGCCCGAAAAGCGAATGGCGAGCAGTACGCCACCCTGGATGACATGATGCAGCCGCTCTGTCAGGAGCCACACGGCTCCTGGCTGGCCGGAACAAATAACATGTGGCACGGCGGGATCCACATTACCCGTAAGAGCGCCCCGGGCTCAGTCCTGACAAAGGAGACGGCAGAGACGGCGGTGCCACTTCAGTTTATGGCGGGCGGCGAAGTGGTGGCCTGGCGCATTAATCAGGACTATCTGACCGGTAAATACATCAATAACCCGCTGCAGTATTCCGGTACGTTTGTGCTGGTTAAATCGACCTGTACCCCCGATCCCGAAAAAAAGGACAACAGCCTCGATTTTTACTCGCTGTATATCGGGCTTGCTCCGCTGTCTGCCTTTCCGGAGCACAAGCTGTATCAGGTTACTGACAAGGGGGACGGGCTGAGTCAGCGCGAATACACCGGCAAAGAAAAAGACGGAGATAAGGCGCCGGTTGCGAAGGATAAGCTGAAAACGGGCGACAGCATCATTGTGCTGCGTGAGATCACCTTCGACCTGAAGGGACAGACACAGACGTTCGGGCTTGCCCGGATGCTCAACAGCAAATCCGAAATGACCGGCGGGGCGTTCTGGGTGTCGCTTGACCCGCAATATATGGCACCTGCCGGTAAACAGCGGGCGCACCTGCCGGCCTGGATGCAGCAGGCTGTAGCGCAGGGCACATTTGATACCGTCGTTAAACCGGCAACCAGAATGGAAGTTGCAGCTGGTGATGCCGTGGGTTACCTCGCGGAAGACATTGCCCCCTGCGACTTACACGGTGTGGAGAAAAGTGCGTTCGCACACATTGAAGTAATCAGTACCGACAGCCGGATGGTCGATTTTCTGCGCAATAAGGCACAGGTGAAGAGCGGCCCGAAATTTGTTCATATCCACCCGGAGAGTTCTGTCTATGCCCGTTCCGGGGATACCTTCACCAAAACTGAAGGTAAGGTGAAGAAAGATATTCACAAAATTATGCCGCAGGACAAATGCCATCCGTTCACTGACAGCAGCGGTAAGCGCTGGTTTGATATCGGGGACGGGACCTGGGTAAGCGAAGACGATGTCGATGCGGATATCGGCCAGTACGACCTGGATAAACTGGGCTTTAAAGCATTTGAAGAGCCGTCCACATCCGATATGACGAAATCCCTGCGTGAGGGGTGGATCAAGGACGGGTTCACCAGAATGGCGGAGTGGGTACGCCCTGAACGTGGTATCCGGGAAAAACAGGTCTCTGACTACTACAAAGCCCTGCTGCGGAAAATGGACAGCGACAACAGTGGCGATCTGTCCGGAGAAGAACTGCGTCACGCGGTGAATTACGCGGAGCTGGATGTCAGGGATATCGCGGCGCGAATGCTGGTCAAACACGACAGTGAATGGTTCGGTGGCAGTAATCATCACAGCTGGAAAACATTTTTAAAGCAAATGGATCCCCTTTGTGTGAGCTATGTCAAACAGTGGTTTGACGACATGGAATGGATGAGTCATGTCGATGGTTTCAGCAGCGGTGAGCCTGTCTGGCATATGCATCCGATAGTATTTTTAGACGCACTTAAAACTGAAGATGAATGCGCAAAATTAATTTGGGGAGAAGTAGTTAATCAGAGATTAGGGCAAGCTAAGGCATGCCTGTTCAGAAAGAAAGTTATTAAAATTTGTGGTGAAATGTGGGGCGAAGCAGAAAAAATAAAGTATGCAGACGTCTTAATGGGATGTATGTCAGTTGAAACGAACCGGATGTTCTCATCTTCCGTTATTGCTTACAGAAAAGCTCGTCACAAAAATGGTGAGATTATATTCGTTTCTGGAAAATCTGGGCCTAGGCCTAAAATTGAACTGCATGCGTTCACGAAAGAAGAAATAATTAAAGATACTAGCTTAGTAGAGAAAAATGCGGTCGGGTTGATTCAGTTTACGTCTATGGCAGTGAATCAGATAAATATTGCTAATAATACGAGTTTGACTAAACTGCAACTTGCGCTTATGGACGAAATTGAACAGTTGGATTATGTTAAGCTGTATTTTACTTCAAATAAAAATAAGTTCGAACAGATAAAAAATCCAGAAGATGTTTACACCTATATCTTTTGCCCTGAAGGTGTTGGCAAACCAGATGATGCAGTTTTGTATTCCAAGGTGGATAATGAAAGAGCCTACAGAATGAATGCCAGTTTGGATTCTACAGAACATGGTAATAAAGGTAATAATGATGGGCTGATACAAAAAAGAGAGTTGCTCGCCAGGCTTAATTCGTTAATTAGCGAAGGGGAAGCGTATAGGAATCAATGTGATTGTATGGGGCAGAAATCTGATGGACCAGATTGGATGCCAGTGGCATTGTCAGAATTTAACCAATACAAAAATTTAATCGAGACTGACCCTGAGTTAAATAATAAAATTAAAGTGTATCATAATACAACAAATGCCAGAGGCAGTGATGGGACAATCTCATGGTGTTCATCATTTGTTAACTGGTGTTTAATGCAGACCAAATATGCACCATTAGCAACGCACAGTGCTTTAGCTTATTCATGGGGGCAAAGATCTTGGCATAATGGTGACGTTGTTGATAAACCATTCTATGGGGCTATTGCTGTTATGAACTATAGCCATGTTGGATTTGTTTGCGGCATTAACCCCGATGGACGATTACTTATCCTAGGGGGGAATCAGGGAGGCGGGCGCATTGGTACGGCTAATTGTATCTCGATCAGGGCTAACTCGGCTTCATCTATTAAATATTTAATGAAACCCAAAGGATATAATGTCAGGCCAGAGGATTACGTACTTAAGGTGATTAATGTTTCTGGCCCTGACTCAAGCTACTCTGATACCCACTAAGGCTAATGAATGAAAAATATAATGCTTGTTTTGCTATTTATCTCAATACGTTCGATTGCTGGAGAATCTGCGTATGTAAATTACTTCAAGGGTTTTGTGGGTATTTTTTCACACCCAACAATTTCAGATGTCAATTATTCAATGTTATCGTCTTACAAACTAAATCCAGAGTTGTTTATAAATTTCGATAAATCGCCTCCAGATTCGTTTCGTGATGATGATAAAAATAATTCAAATGTTATTTTTAATGGTTCTGTATCGAAAAAATATTTTATGGATTTTGTTAGTGCGGATTTAATAAGTGGCGACTCTTTGAATAAACACGCAAAAAAAACCTTTAAGAGCAAAGATAACCTTTATTCATTTGAATTTAAAGTCAAAAATGAACATCTCGTAATTTTAGAAAATATGCTTATCTCTGCCCCAGAGGATATGACCTCCGAAATAAGTTGTTCGTATGAATTTTCTTCAGTTAATAAAAATCAGCTAAAGCTAGTTGATGTAGTTTGCGCAGGTTAAGGTAGAAATGGTATGAATAAACGACATTCGGCTTTTATTTTCTTTGCGATGATTTTTTTTTCTTGTGTTTCAATGGCATCTGAGTTCGATAAACATGGGCAAAGATATTTTCTTGAATTAAATGGAGAAATGTTGGCTGATGGTTCTCGGGTTTATATGAGATATGATTTATCCATTTCGGAGAACCAAAGCAATGCGGTCATTAAACTCACTACATGGCATGCTCCTATCTCATGCGAGGGTGACTATAAAATGGAAAAAAATAAAGATGGATATGCGTTAAATTATTTAGGTGATTCAACTGAATGTATTTACCCAGCCCCTCAGTTTTACATTAAGAAAAAAGGTGATGACATGTATATCAAAGGGGAGCAATTGGTTTATGGGAAAGGTGAATGGCTGCGGTTATCTCGAGGGAAAAAATGATTATTGCTGCATATTTTGCAGATTGACGACAGAGAGTGGTTTGGTGGGAGTAGCCATCACCGCGGGCGAGCATTATTAAAGCAGGTGGATCCGCTATATTTCAGCTAGAATCAAAAGCAAGGAATTAAGATGAATAATCGATTGTTAATATTAGCTTTGTTCGCTTGTTTGTTCGTTTCTGAATCATCATACGCGCAGGATGGTTTGAATAATTCCACTTGGGTATATTACAAAGTTTCAAATATTGATGTTTTTGGACACCATGACTCAAACACTATAGCTAATCTCACCGAGGAATTTGAGAAGGTTACCATAAAAGAATATGGTGAAAAATTGGCTATTGAAAATAATTTTCTTGAAAACAAAGAAATATGCCTCACTGATTATGTGGAAGTGAAAAAGACGCCTCTTTCATATTACTTGTCAAAAAACACAGTCAATATGTATAAGCAGGTGTATAAAAGTAGCAACATTCCATTGCCGAATGACATTTATCTTTTAACTTCACTTTATCCGGGTAAGGAGTGTCCACCACCTTATAGTGATATGCTCAAAGTCGATGACTATCTGACCGTCACCAAACAAAACTATGTTTTGTTTTTTAAACGGCAAAGTAAAAAATTAAGTGAGGATACAGACCGTGTTGAAAATAATAACTGGTCGAGTTATTGCCATGACAACAAGGCAGGTCAAGAATTTGATGGGTCATCTAAATATACGTGTTCGTTTCCAGGTATGAGCATAAATAATGCATATAATAAGCTCATAAAAATTGATGCATCAGGTGGAAGATATTTGCTGCCTGAGTTACCGGCAAAAAATGCAACACGTAAAATCGACTCCGGAGTGGTTGAGTATAAATGGAGTGGGAATGAAATGGTTAGTATTGCTGTTGAGATGGGAAATGAGGTTATAAATTATAAGTTCAGGCAAGCATCTGCTGGGACTAATCTCGTGATTGATGTTGATACTCAATATTAACTGAATTAATTTAGGCTATATGTCTAGAGTATTAAAATTTTTTTTGTTGGTCTTTTTATTACCCATCACTACACATGCAGGTGACATCTCGGCTGTGGTCTCTTTAGGCATAGTAAAATCTGAGCAATCAGGAATTCAATTGTCGACTACTAAAGAGTCTCTTGATGGTGATACCATTTCAATCTGTTCATTGAAGGATGCATTGTGTAAGAGTTATCAAGGTTCAGCATTTTCGATTATGACTGTTGATGATTCAGTTGAAGACGTGGCTACGGATAAAAATATCTATACATTTTCTTATAATAAGCACGCTGACGAGCTTAACAGTGGGGCATACTTGTCATTCATCTATCCTGAAAATGAAAAGGCTGATTTCAGTTTTAATAGGGATGGGGTTACTTTTAAGGGTAATGGTGTAAGGCAAGACTTTTACTCCTGCACAAGTACAGAGGGCGTTCATGTTTATTCAGAGAATAATAAGCTGCATCTTTACTACTCACTTGGATATGATGTGAAACCGACGTGTTCAGAGGATGTCTATAAATGAAGATATACTTACTGTCTGTCTTTTTTTTGCGCTTTCATTTTTGGAAGTGACTCAGTTGCAGCATCGAATGATAAGCTTCCAGTTGGTACGTATTCTTATTCTCAACGCGGTGATGAACTCATAGATGGAAGCAAGGCAAGTATTACATGGGCGATTGTGGTCGACGGTAATGGCAAAGCTGAAGTGAATATTTCATCCTTGCATGCTCCATATACTTGTGATGGTATTTATACGATCGCTGATAAAGGTGATTTTTTTTGCTTTGAGTTTAACTAATGACGAAAATTCATTGATGGACTGCGATACTCCGTCACCTCAATTTTTGCTAAAAAATCCTCTCATGGGGATGTATTAGTTAAAAGTGAGCTTTTCCCCTGGGATTCGGTGGGTTGGAAGAAAATGCATAAAAAATGATTTTAAAAGAATCGAAGAGTTGATCTGGCTTGCTTATTCAAAACTGTCTCGCATGATTCAATTTTCAGCGTAAGTAATTATGCAACCGATATTGCGGGTGATTGAAGTGTGTTATATCAGCTTTATAAATTTGATTGTTACTGAGTTACGCTCGTATGTTTATCGAACTAAGGAACTATTATGCAAGGAATAATCCGGTTAGGTGATAAAACCACACACGGTGGGGCTGTGTTGTCCTGTTCAACAACCATGTTCTTCGGTGATATCGGCGTGGCCCGTAAAGGTGATCGTGTTTCCTGCCCTGAGCATGGTGATACCACTATTGTCGAAGGTAACCCAAATTATCGCGATCGCGGTGTTCCTGTGGCATTCCATGGCCACAAGTGTGGTTGCGGCTGCACCCTTATTAGCTCACTGCCCAATGCTCTGGTGGGATAAACGTGCCGGTTGAACTTGAGCGTATTCCCGCGCAGGAAAAACTGCCGCCCCGTCCGCGTTTTAAACGCTGGCTCCTCCTGGGCATTGTGATGTTGTTGGCAGGGGTTGCGACCACATTCCTGTTCTGGAAGGGCGAGCGCTCAGGTGCCGCTTTCTGGGGGCTGGCAACAGGATTGCCTGTCGTGTTGTGGGGCCTGCTGGTTGTCGGACGCTATCTGGGATATGCCCTTCTTTGCGGGCGCTGCGACCAGAAAAATGCCACGACTGCCGCACGCTACCGTGCAGACGTTGCGCGTGGTCAGCGCTTTGCCTGGCTTATCGGTGAAGTCCTGATTAACGGGCTGGGGTCTGCCAGCCCGATGACACACGAGGCCGTGTTAGCCAAAAAGCCCCTGATGATGCCCTGTGAGCCCGTTAATGGTGGCAATCCGGTTCGTCACCGGGCGCTGTCGGTCGCCGGGGAAATGGCTGACCGGGAAGCGCACTATTTTCAGGAGGTAATCGCCCACGTCCAGAATCTGGTGTCGTTGCTCCCGTCAACGCTGACCTGCTATCTGGCGGTGGATACCGGTGAACAGTTTTCGACACTGCCTTCGCTCCTGCAAAAAAGCGTTACTCGCCCGCTGGTGCGCATTCGCGACCTGACGGGGCTGGAAATCCTGGACTACTGGCTGGACTGCCATTATGACCGTGCTGCTGCGTTACTGGTGGTCAGCGCTCAGCTTTACGAACACCCGCCAGAGGACAGTGGCGAGGCCATTTCCATGTTAATGCTGACCAACTTCCGCCTGAAGGACTTCCCGGATGTGCCGGTCAGGATTCACCGGCCGCAAATGTGTTGCGATGGCAATCTCGACCGGGCATTTGAGCGCGTCATGATGTGGTCAGGACTGGAAAAAAATGCACTGAAGCAGGCATGGACCAGCGGCGGCCAGATGGCCTCCGGCGATATCTTCAGCAAGGCCCGGGAGGCACATGCCCCGGGGCTTAAAGCCGATAAAATTACCCATATTGATACGGTTGTCGGGTTTGCGGGCGTTGCCGCTCCCTGGCAGGCGTTACAGCTGGCAGCCCGTCAGTGTTTGAGCGACAGTGAAGCCCAGCTAATTGTCACCGAACTTTCAGAAGACAACCGACAACTCTGTATTGTCACCCCGGAATAACTCTCAAGGGATTGCTCTCCTCCGTTATGAAAATCGCATCCACTTTTCTGCTTGCGCTGCTTCTGGGCGCACTATCTGTCTGCCTCATTGGCGGCGCACTCTTGCTATGGCCGGAGTGGGTTAAGGACACCTTCAATATCGGGCCATTCAGTACGACCGGCATAATGATAATCAGTCTGCTGCTGATGCTGGCAGCACTGATCGTCGGCTGGGTGCTTGAAACTGTATTCACGAAGAACGGCGAGAAACAGGGAAAGCAGGATGTGGTCGCCTCCGGACAGCAGGCTGCTGCATCCCAGCCTGAAGCAAAGCATACCGACGCGGACACCTCCCGGTTTGTGGCTGAGGCGCTGGTCGATCATCTGCGCCTGCGCTACCGCCGTCGCTGGAAAACCAAAGTGCGCCTGCTGCTGGTACAGGGTACCGACAGTGATATCGAAAAGGTGGTGCCGGGTCTTAAAGGCGATCACTGGCAGGAAAGTGACGGTATTGTGCTTATTTACGGCGGTCTTGCGGAAAGCGTGCCGGATGATGAGTTCCTGTCCGTGCTGAAAGCAGTGCGACCACAGCGTCCACTGGACGGCGTGGTGCAGGTGATGAACGCGGCTGCACTGCCCGATACGGCGAAGCAGGACACGCTGGTGCGCGTGCGTCAGAAAACCGATATTCAGCTGGGCTGGCAACTGCCGGTCTGGCTGTGGCTTGTCCGGGAAGGCTACTGGGACCAGGACGGAGTGGGTGTACCTCCAGCCGGCGCGCTGTTTGGTCCAGGTGCGACAACGGAAGAGGTCCGTTCGACATTGACCTCACTCTCGTCAGACCTGCAAACCCCAGGCGTGTCGGCGCTGCTGAAGAACTCTCAGCACCACTGGCTGTTGAGCCTGTCGAAGGCCCTGCGCGGCTCGTTGCGACGCTCCCTGATCCCGCTGCTGACCACGCTGATGTCAGGGCCAGCCCCATACCGTCTGCGTGGGGTGATGTTCAGTCCGGCATTGCCAGGGACCGAAACGGTGCCGCATGCGCGCCTTTCACCACCGGTCTGGCAGGCGCTCGAAAAGGACAGCCTGCAGGTACATGCCCGTAAAATCGGTTTCCACTGGCAAAAGGTGCTGCGCCTGGTGCTGCTCGGTCTGGTACTGCTCTGGGGTGCGGGCACGCTACTGTCCCTGTCCGTCAACCTAACCCAAATCTGGCTGGCCCAGGATACGGCCCGGGTTGCCGCTGACACTAAACAGCCTCTTCCGGTGCGCCTGCGTAACCAGTTAGCACTGCAGCAGACCATTGCCCGCCTGCAGAACCGCGAAGTGCACGGTGCGCCGTGGTACACCCGCTTTGGCCTGAACCAGGACAGCGACACGCTGAAGCTGCTCTGGCCATTGTATGCCCGTAACAATCAGGCGCTGATGCGTGATGCACTGGCTGACGAACTTCACCGTCAGCTCAACGCTTTCGTGCAGTTGCCTCCGGCAAGCGATGCGCGCACCTCTGCCACTCAGAAGACCTACGGTTTGCTTAAAGGCTACCTGATGCTGGCCCGTCCAGACAAAGCGGATGCGGAGTGGCTGGCAGGCAATATGCTGAAGGCCTGGCCGCACCGCAGCGGCGTGCCGGACAGCGTGTGGCAGACCCAGGCGCCGAAGCTGCTCGGCTTCTGGGCGCAGAACTTACCGGCACACCCGGAGTGGAAAATTTCTCCTGACCGCGAACTGGTGGGGACGGTACGCCAGATTTTGCTTAAACAGATAGGTCAGCGTAACGCCGAATCTGGTTTGTACCAGGAGATGCTCGGGCGCATTGCCCGTAACTGGCCGGATTTAACCCTGTCTGACATGACCGGCGATACGGATGCGTCAACCCTGTTTTCCTCGGAAGAGGTGGTGCCGGGGATGTTCACCCGTCAGGCGTGGGAAGAGCAGGTTGAAGATGCGATTGATGAGGTAGTGAAGACCCGCCGTGATGAAATTGACTGGGTGCTGACCGACAAAACCCATCAGCCGGGCAGCGACGTCTCGCCGGAAGCGCTCAAACAGCGCCTGACAGAGCGTTACTTCACCGATTTTGGCAACGCCTGGCTCAACATGGCCAACAGTATCCAGTGGCACGAAGCGTCATCGCTTTCGGAGGCCATTGCGCAGCTGAACCTGCTGGCAGATGTGCGTCAGTCCCCTCTGGTGGCACTGATGAATACGCTTGCCTGGCAGGGACAGACCGGGACAAAAGGAGAGGCTCTGGCTGACACCCTGGTGGACTCGGCGAAAAAACTGGTGGGGCGTCAGAAGAGTGCAAAACAGTTTATTGAACAGGCACAGGGGCCGAAAGGGCCGCTGGACGGCGTCTTTGGTCCGCTCACGGGACTGATGGCCGGCAAGGACGGTACCGGCTCAAACGGTAACCTCAGCTTCCAGTCCTGGCTTGCCCGTGTAACCCAAGTGCGTCTCAAGCTGCAGCAGGTGACCAGCGCCCCTGATCCGCAGGCGATGGCGCAGATGCTGGCTCAGACTGTTTTCCAGGGAAAAGCCATCGATCTGACTGACACCCGTGACTACGGCTCTCTGGTAGCGGCAAGTCTCGGGCAGGAGTGGAACGGTTTCGGGCAAGCATTGTTTGTGCAGCCGCTCGATCTGGCCTGGCGTCAGGTGCTGGCTCCGGCAGCAGGCAGCCTCAATGCCCGCTGGCAGAGCACCATTGTTTCGCAGTGGAACACCGCCTTTGCCGGACGCTATCCATTTAAGGCCACCGGCAGCGATGCTTCACTGCCACTGCTGGCCCAGTTCCTGCGCAGCGACTCCGGGCGTATCGCGGCATTTATCAAAAACAATCTCGGCGGCATGCTGCATCAGGAAGGCAGTCACTGGGTGGTGAATCCGGCTGCCAGCCAGGGAATGAGCATCAGCCCTGCGTTTCTCGCCGCCATCAATAAGCTTGCCGATATCTCGGATATTGTCTTTGCCCAGGGCGATGCCGGGGTGCATTTCGAACTGATGGCCCGACCGTCACGCGATGTGGCCCGCACCCAACTGACACTTGATGGTCAGAAACTGGATTACTTCAACCAGATGGAAAGCTGGCAGAGCTTCACCTGGCCGGGCAATACGTACTATCCGGGTGTCGATCTGAGCTGGCGCTCAACAAGCGCTGAAATGCGTCTCTTTGCCAGCAACCAGGGTAACTGGGGCTTTATTCGTCTGCTCGATAAGGCGCTGATCACCCCGCTTGACAGCAGCCGTACCCAACTGGTGTGGATCACTCCGGACGGTAATCCTCTGAAATTTATCATGCGCAGTGAGCTTAGCAACGGGCCACTGGCGCTGCTCGAACTGCAGGGCTTCAGCCTGCCGCAGACCATCTTTACTGTGGGTGCAATTGACAGCGCGCCCACTTTTGCCGGAGACGAATAAATGGCGACTGCAGAAACACTTCTGACCCTGTGTCTTCCGGATGCAGCCCAGCGTGCTGCACTGCTCGTACAGACCCGGGAAAACCTTTCCCGGTGGGCGCCGTGGCTGACGGTACTCCCTACCGGTCATGGTTCCGGAGACGACCCGACCTATGAAGATGATTTCCAACTGATGCGCGAGGAAATCAACAAGCTGTCTGGTACCGATACTGGGATGCTGTGCCGCCTGGCGGAAAGCATTCTTACCCGCCATGCCCGGGATATCCGGGTGGTGACCTGGTATACCTTTGCCCGCCTGCAGCGTGACGGCGATACCGGGCTGACGGATGGCATCCTGCTGCTGGCAGCCATGCTGGAGCAGGCCGGATCGCACAGCCACCCACAGCGCAGCGCCGCAAGACTGGCTGCACTCGACTGGCTGAACAGTGAGAAGGTGCTCGATACATTCTCGCGCTGGCCGGATGTGACGCGTGAAGAGACCGCAAGAACGGCGGCGGCGCTGTGCCTGCTGGAGACCTCGCTGAAACAACTACCGGAGGCGGAACGCCCCAGCTTTGCCGGTCTGCTGCGGACGCTGGAAATCCGCCTTGCCGGTAGCGGTGGGCTGGATACGCCAGTGGCTGCATCAGGCCAGGATCATGTTGGTGTAACCCCCTACAGCAAAGCGACATCGGGCGCGACTGTGCCGGAAGCCGCTGTCGTCAAATCGGAGGTGGAGTTGGTACGCCAGCTGCGCGTGCTTTCCGGCTGGGTGGTTGAGCAGCCGCAGGGCTGGCTTGCCGCCCACCGAATGATGAAGGCCGCCCGCTGGGACCTGGTGACACAACTGCCAGCGCTGGATGCGAGCGGCAGGACGCGTCTGCTACCGCCGAAAGCCGAATACCGCGCTCAGCTTAAACGCCTGTATCTGCAGCAAAGCTGGACTGAACTGGTGGAGCAGGTGGATGTCATGTTCACCGAAGGCGGTAACCGCTTCTGGCTCGATTTGCAGTGGTATCTGTGGCAGGGGCTGAGCCGGGCTGGCGGGCCGTGGGAACACTGGGCGGAGTATATACTCAGCGACCTGAGGCTGTTACTGAAACGCCTGCCAGGCCTGGAGACGCTTGCCTGGAACGATGGCACGCCGCTGGCCGATGAGGTGACACTGAACTGGATAGCCGAAAAGGTCAACGATGACATGCCCGGGTTTGCCGATGCGCCTGCGGTGGCAAACGGAGGCCAGACGGATGACATATCTGCGCTGGAAGTGGAAGCGATGGAAAAAGGTGACCGCGATGGCCCGGAGGCAGCGCTGACCTGGCTTCAGAATCGTCCGGACATGGCTTCACCCCGAAGCCGCTGGTTAATCCGTTTAATCATGGCCCGGGTGGCAGAGCAGTACGGGCGTAACGAGCTCGCGCTGCACCTGCTCGGTGAACTTTCCGGGAGCGCACCGCTGCTCACCCTCAGTGAGTGGGAGCCGGGGCTGTTGTTTGATGTGCAGGCCCGTCGTCTTCGGCTGTTGCGCCTGAAAGCCGGTCGCAGCGAGAGCGACAAAACCCGTTTTGCCCCTGAAATGGATAGTCTGCTGGCCGCGCTAATTACCCTCGACCCGGCGCGTGCGATGGTGCTGTGTGGGTAGGTTCTGCATTTACGTGACATTGTACCGATGCCGTCTCTTTTCTTTTTGTTGATTTCTACACTCAGGAAGTCCGTCCATGGATGATTTAACCCTGCGCTACTATGAAGCTGAAATGCGCTACCTGCGTGAAGCAGGTAAAGAGTTTGCCCGTGCTCATCCAGACCGCGCGGCTATGCTCAACCTGGATAAAAGTGGGGCCCGTGACCCGTATGTAGAGCGCCTGTTCGAGGGCTTCGCCTTCCTGATGGGACGCCTGCGTGAAAAGCTTGATGATGACCTGCCGGAACTGACAGAAGGGCTGGTGAGCCTGCTGTGGCCCCATTACATGCGCACGATCCCGTCGCTCTCCGTGGTAGTGTTCACGCCGGACTGGCGTCAGCTTCGCAAAATGGAAGTGCTTGAGAACGGCTTTTCCGTGCTGTCGCGACCGGTCGGTCCCGATAACACGGTCTGTCAGTATCGCACCACCCGTGACGTACCATTGCAGCCGTTGCATCTGAATGAGGCCCGCCTGCAGACCGAGCCGGACGGTCGTGCCGCCATCAGGCTGCGCTTTGAGTGTCCGGATAAGGTGGACTGGTCGAAAGCCGGGATTGATAAGGTGGCCATATACCTCGATGCCGACAGCCCGGTGGCCTCGGCCCTGCATCTGGCGCTGACACGCCGGGTGCAGGCGATGTATGTCCGCCACAGTGAGACCCGTACCGAGAGGGTACGTTTTGACGGCTGGTGTAAACCCATGGGCTTTGATGATACCGACCGGCTGTGGCCAAAAGGTGACTCAGCGTTCAGTGGCTACCAGCTGCTGCTGGAGTATTTCAGCTTCCGCGAGAAGTTTATGTTCGTGGAGCTTAGGGGGCTGGAGCTTGCCGGGCTGAGTCAGAAAACCACCTGGTTTGAGACCGATATCGTGCTCGACGGCGGCTGGCCGTCAGACATGCCGTTTGAGACCGACAACTTCCGCCTGCACTGTGCGCCGGTCATCAACCTGTTCTCACTGGAAGCGGACCCGCTGACGCCTGACCCGCTGCAGAACGAATACCTGCTGCGGCCGATGCGCGTGCAGGACGGTCATACGGAAATCTACAGCGTGGACTCCATCCACGGTGCGGTGAAAAACGGCAAACATCCGTACGTACCGTTCACCAGTTTCCGCCACCGCGGTGGCATGATGCGCCATGACGCGCCGGAGCGTTACTTCCACACCCGCGTGAAGCGCGGCCCCTCGGGGCTGTATGACACCTGGCTTATCCTCGGCGGCCGCTCGTTCGAGATGGAACAACTGTCGCAGGCTCCGGAGTCGCTCTCCATCCGTATCACCGGGACCAACGGTCAGTTGCCACGTCGCTCGCTGGAAAGCACGCTGCTTGACCGGGTGGTGAAAGCGGGCAAGGTACCGGTCAGGGTCCTGAACCTGAAGGTGCCGACTTTGCCACTTTATCCACCGGCAAACGATCGTTTCCACTGGCGGGTGATGAGCCACCTGGGTTCAAGCTTCTTAAGCATGATGGATAACCCGGAAGTGCTGCGCGGTACCCTGGCACTCTATGACTGGACAGATGATGAGATGAACCGCCGTCGCCTGGAGGCGATTGTGGCGGTGAAGCACACGCTTATTCGTCGCTTTGAAAAGGGCTTTATGCTGCGCGGGGTGGACATTGAAATCACCCTTAATGCCGATAACTTTGCCGGGGAGGGCGACGTCACGCTGTTTGGCGAGATGCTGCATCGCTTCTTTGCCCTTTATGCCGATGTCCACCTTTTTAATCAGCTCACGCTGGTCCTGCAACCGACAGGGAAACGACTGCGATGGAAAGAGAATCACAGCCAGCACGTTCCGGGCTGACAGAAGCGCTTCGCGACGACATCTGGCGGGTTAATTTCTACCGCTTCTGTCAGTTGCTGGAGCAGGAGAACCCGGACGCGCCGAAACTGGGCAGTACCGAGAAACTGTCCGCCGACCCGGTACGTTTTCGTCCGTGGCCGGGAATGGGCTTCCCGGTCAGCGAACTGAAGGCGGTTGAAACCGATGAGGACCACCCGGACCTGTCGCCGACGGTGCGGACCACTTTCCTCGGAATGTACGGGGTGGACTCCCCGCTACCGACGGCGTACCTCGATGATATTGCGCAGCGCCGGGAGGGGTATGAAGCCACCACAGCGTTTCTCGATATCTTCAGCCACCGTATTCACACCCAGTACTATCGTATCTGGCGCAAATACGCTTACCCGGCCACCTTCGAAGACGGCGGCGTGGATGACACATCTCAGTGCCTGCTGGGACTGGTCGGTCTTGGCATCCCGGGTACGGCGGAGCAGATTGCCACGCCGGTCTCCCGCTTCCTGGCGCTGCTTGGCACCATGCGGTTGCCAACCCGAAATGCCGAAGGCATCCGCCAGCTGGTGAGCCTGCTGGCCCCGGAGACCCGGGCCATGGTTATCAGCCCGGACCCGGTGAAAGTCCCCGTGGAGAGCCGCAGTGGACTCGGCAAAGCCAACCGCGTGTCGCTGTCACAGCGGGCCACACTCGGCAGGACCGGGAAAGAAGCCTGCAGCCGTATCCTCCTGATGCTGGCGACTGACAATCCGCAGGAGGCGCAGGGCTGGTTGCCCGGCGGTCAGCTGCACACTGACCTGATGGTGCTGCTACGGGTGTACATGGGTTATCGCTCCGATGTACGCCTTCGCCTCACGGTACCGGTAAGCTGTCTGCCTGAACCACGCCTGGGTAAGACAAGCCGGGTTCAGTTGGGTCGCACCGGCGTACTGGGTCTCAGGCGCGACCGTCCCACGACCCGTACGCACCTCACCGTAAGTCTGGGCACCTGTGAAGGCCTGACCTGTGAGACCCTGCGGCCGGCCGAGCCCGGCGGCTATCGCTTCGACTGATATTCCAGAATGCAATACCCAATACCAGACACATTCAACACGCCCCTGTTTCTGAACGCTGAAAAGGACTCCACGAATGACTTTCGCTTCCCTGTTGCGCAGCGCCGCACTGATGCTGCTCTGTTCCCTTTTGACCGCATGTGGCCTGACTCAGGCCGTGTCGGACGGCACTGTCAGCGCAACCAGAGCCATTTTCTACAAAAAAATAAAGGTGCTGCGCCTGGACTTTGAGCCGCGTGCGGCCATCAACGCAGATGAAAGCCAGGCGCCGCTTGCCACCATGGTGCAGGTTTACCAGCTCCGGGACCGCCAGAAGGTGGATGCGGCCGAATACCAGAAACTGCTGCGCGATGCGGATAACACCCTTAAAGAGGACATTGTCGCCAGCAAGTCTCTGCTGGTGATGCCCAAAGGCAGCGTGACGCTCAATATGCCGATGAACGAAGAGGCGAAATTTGTGGCGGTGGTGGGGCTGTTTAATCGGCCGGATATCAAAAACAACACCTGGAAGCTGGTACTGAGCCGCGACGACCTCGACCCGGACAAGCCGCGCACCATCCAGCTCAACAGCACCGGGCTGACCCTGGTTCCGGTGAAGGAGTAAACCCATGGACACCACCCTCGATAACTGGCTGGCGCTGTTTGACGGGCAGACCCGCTACCGCTTTGAGATAAACGACAGCATCCTGAAGCCGGATGTGCTGAACCTCCACGGTCGGGAAGCGCTGAATGCACCGTTCAAATGGCGCATTGAGTTCACCACGCCGCAGAAAGGCATCAGCCGTCAGGATGCGATGCTGAAGTATGCCACCCTCAGCATGCTCAGTGGCAGAGTCGTGCAGGGTATCATTACCGGCTTTGAGGTCCTCAACGAAACCGTGGACCAGACGCATTTCGCCGTAACGCTTTCATCGCGCCTGGCACTGCTTGCCCATACCCGCCGCTGCGCGGTCTGGCAGAATGTTTCGGTACCGGAACTGGTGGCGCAGGTCCTGCGCAGCCACGGGCTGGAAGGAGCAGATTTTGAATTCCGGCTGGAACGGACTTACCCGGTCCGCGAACTGATCACCCAGTGGCGGGAAACGGACCTGCAGTTTATGCAGCGGATCCTTGCTGAGGTCGGTATCTGGTTCCGTACCGGAGTGAACACCGCTACCGGGCTGGACACCGTAACCTTTGCCGACAGCCAACTGCAGTATCAGTTTAATGTTCAGCTGCCGTACCGGGAGCCATCAGCGCTGTATGACGGCGCGGTTGAGGCGGTGTGGGATGCGCGGGTATGGCACAACACTATCACCGGCAGGGTGTCCACCCGGGATTACAACTACCGTACGGCCGGTACGCCGATGGATGCACTGGTCAGCGTCAGAAACGAGGCGGCCACTACCGGCGAACATTACCGCTATCTTGCCCCTTATCGTGAAGCGGGCGATAACACCACCTCTGAGCCGGAAACCGAAAGCGGGGCGTTTTACGCCCGCATTAATCATGAACACGCCCTCAATAATGCCATTCGCCTGCACCTGTTCAGTAACGCCAGCCACCTGACGCCGGGGATGGTGCTGGAGACCGGCGACAGTGATGTGCCGGACCTGAAAGAGGGGATGGTCATTACGCTGACCACGTTCTCCGCGGCCCGGGACACCCGTCTGCACGTTTCCGTGTGGGGCATGCCCTACAGCGAGCAGTTTTGCTTCAGACCCGAGCCTGTACCACGTCCGCTGATTGCCGGGACCCTGACGGCCCGCGTCGAGAGCGATGAGAAGAACGCACCGTATGCCCATCTGGACGAAACGGGGCGTTACCGGGTGAAGCTGGACTTCAGCCGTGAAGACGCAGAGCCCGGTTATAACTACCTGTGGATACGCCAGGCCAAACCGTACGCCGGGGAAACGTACGGCTGGCACACGCCGCTGACTGACGGCACCGAAGTGGGGATTGCCTTTGATGGCGGCGACCCGGACCGCCCGTATATCGCCCATGCGTTCCATGATTCTGAACATCCGGACGTGGTCACCCGGGACAACCGCAGCCAGAACATCCTGCGCACCGCAGGTCAGAACGAACTGCGAATGGAAGACCTGCGCCAGAGCGAGCATATTGCGCTCAGTACCCCGTTCGGGGCTACGGCGCTGAATCAGGGCCATATCGTTGACGCAGGGAACGAACCACGGGGAACCGGCTTTGAGCTGCGCACCGATGAGTTCGGGGTTATACGTGTGGCGAAGGGGTTGCTGGTCACCGCTGATGGCAAAGTGCACGGCGAAGGCGATGTGCTGGATATGGACGTGGCTCTCAGAGAGATTGAGACCGTCCGGACGCAAATCGAGGGACTGGCCACAGCCACCCGACAGGCGAAAGCCCTCGAAGCTGATATCGCCAGCCAGCAGGCAATGTTCGCCACACGGCTGAAAACTCTCAATGAGATGCTTCACTTTTCAGCACCCGAGGGGATGGCTTTTACCAGCGCAGAGCATCTGCAGCTGGCGGCCACTGACAATATTGCCCTGAATGCCGGTGGTGATATCAGTGTCGGGACCCAGGGGCATATCGCCGGACTGGCGGGCGACAGCGTGGGAATGTTTGCTCAACACGGCAAGCTGAGCCTGATTTCGGCTCAGGGGCCGGTACAGTTTCAGGCGCAGAACGGCGTGATGCACCTGAGCGCGGAGCAGAAACTGACCCTTATCTCTGCCAGAGAGATTCTGCTGGCCGGGAAGAAGCGAATACGTCTGGTGGGGGGCGGGAGCTCCCTCCTCATCGAGCAGGGGCAAATCAAGTACGAGACGGCGGGGACTTACATCCGCAAGGCCAGACGACTGGATACAGAAGGTGGGAGCAGCCAGCCACTTGTTTTCCCTGAGATGGGCATTTCACATGCCTATTCTGCTGTTTATCAGTTGCAGGATGAGAAGGGCAGGCTCCTTGCAGGAAGACCCTATCACCTGAAGACCCCTTCCGGGCAGGAAGCGAGCGGATTCAGTGATGCAGAAGGCCGGACCGTAGTGATATATACCCGTGAGCAGGAAGCCGTAGACCTGCATATCGTACCGGACAAGCCGCAGCCGGAAGAGTCTATGTGGTTTATCGGTGATGGCGACCAACAGCAACTGACAACCGAATACAGGGAGGATGCGTAATGGAACTGCCCGATTTA
This sequence comes from Enterobacter sp. JBIWA003, assembly GCF_019968825.1. Taxonomy (NCBI): domain Bacteria; kingdom Pseudomonadati; phylum Pseudomonadota; class Gammaproteobacteria; order Enterobacterales; family Enterobacteriaceae; genus Enterobacter; species Enterobacter sp. JBIWA003. The sequence goes on along the minus strand of NZ_CP074170.1, from coordinate 3,514,128 downwards.
CCCGATACCCCGGGCGTTGACATTCCCACCGGGACCAATAATCAGCCGTGGGACTGTACGACTACCGGCGTTGAGATGATCGAGAAACAGACGCGCTTACCGACAACCAACAACCGCCAGTATCTGCATATCAAAGTAGAGTACGCGATGCGTTTTCCACGGTTGTCGGCGGAAATTCGTCGCAACGGTAAAAGTTACCGGATGAGCCTCAAACAATTGATGCTCAGCGGGCTTATCCGAATCGATGAAATCAAGCGCGATTACCGGTGGTGGTACAAAGCCGAAGTTTCGTTTGATATGCGCACCACTCCGCCACGCCCGTTTCTCAGCAGCACGTTACTGAGTGAAGGTGCTGGCAGGCGGCACACCACCAACCCCTTCCCGGTACCGGGTAAGGGGATTTACCGTCGTCCGGATGTCATTATTGTAAAAAACATGAATGATCGCTGGCCGGGGCTTGCTGGGACGGATGCGGAAGGCCAGATGCATGCTGATAATCTGGAGCGACTGGTGGAAGTAAAGTTTCCGGGGGACAAACTTGACCAAGAACAGTACGAAGATTACATGATAATTGTTGGGGGATATGGTAACGAGGAACGCATGACCATTCTGGAGATCCACGATTGTCGGCCCGAGGAGCAGCAGTGGAGCGATCAGGTGGTCAATGTGACGATGAAAGCCTGGAAGACCAGCGGGGCGAAATACTGGCCGCTGTTCCTGTACCCACCCATTTTCACCCCACGCCCACCGGCAATTCCGGTGCCGGCGAAAATTGAGCCCTGGACGTATGCTAGGAAATCCGTGGCTGACCTCAGTGAGGGGGCTGTCAACAATATCGCAGCCGGCTGGCATGCACTCTCAGAAGAGATGCAGCAAAAGCTCGGCCAGGCTGCGGGCTGGCTAAACGACAGCGGAGAATGGGTATACTCCCAGGGGCATCAGGCATGGCGCTGGGTCAGTCAGACGGGACGCGCAGCGGCTTCATGGACGGATGAACAGCTTCGGGCTGCGTGGCTTAAAATCCAGCAAGCCACCGATATGACGCTGGATATGTTGAAACAGGTCGACTGGGTACAGGTACTGACGGATGTTGCTGTCACCGTTGGCGTGGTGCTTGTCACCGTAGGTGTGGGGGCGTTGGTGTTGACGTTAGGTGTCCCGGAAGTTTTTCTGGCCGCGTTTTTGTTGATTATTCGTCTGGCGATAACTGCCTGGGAAGCGCTGGCAGCGGTTCTGGGAGCCGGAACCGTCGGTGCGCTGGCAACCCAATAAGGAAAGATTATGGAACTGAATGATTTAGAAATGAATTATATTGAAAAATGGTTGCCAGAAGCGTCGGTGAAGTACAAGGACGGCAGTCAGGCAGTAAATCTTGGCCTGATAATTACCGTTTTTTTTAAGGATGGTCATACACCAGAAGTGCGCCAGAAGATGGTGGAGTGTGTGGATCGTTTTTATGATCAATTTAAATCTTATCTGAAGAAAACGGTATATAGAAAAAAATGGACAGGAATTACGGGAAATAACTACCAGAAAAAAAGGCAAGAAATTCTGGATGCAACGCCAGAAGAGATTTTCTCATGGTATTTGGGGAGTTCAGAGAAAGACTATCATGCCCCTGACTATGAAATTATCATTATGGGGAAAAGGATATTCCATAATGACAGTAATCGTTCTGTTATCAAACTGACATTCCCGCTAACGATGTTAAAAGAATCGGATGGTAAAGAGCGTTACCAGTCCTGGTTAATGTGGCTGTGTAATACTTTTGCCGTTGAAAGTGGTTATGCTGGTCTGTCATTTGTTCTTCCTTACGAATTTCACCGGATGTTCCCTTATGAATATAAACTGGCTCAGCGCTTTCCCGGCGTGATGGTGGATTCTATTGGCACCCTTGAAGGCTCCGGGGCTGCAATCAGCCTGAAAGGGGCTTGTTGGTTCACTATCCTGGGCAATCCCTGGCTGGAAAAACTTGGCGGTGAAGAGAAACTGGCTCATCGACTGAAGAACACACCAGAGATTGAACTGCTGCCGTATGATGGAGGCCTTATTCTCAAGGCTGGAGCACTACCGCCTGGTCTGGGTGAGACACAAACTGAAGCATTACCGCCCTTACTGGTGAAAGTAAATCAGATAATTAAGCCTGTACGATTTAACGGTTCACGCTCTCTACATTTCTACTCTGAACATGAAAACTTCCAGTTTGATAAAGAATCCACAATGAAGTGGTACAGACGCTTCGATGAAGCCAGTGCTGCGCTGGATAAAGACGATGAAGGTCAGTCCTGGGAGCCGGTCAGGATCACCTGCTGGAGTGGCGAAACATCACCGTTTGACGGTCGATGGGCCTCCATTGTTAACGGGGCGACGCAGTACACCCAAACCCGCGTTGGGCAGATTATGCCGCAGTATGAAGATAAGCATGGTCAGAAGCACCCGGCTCGTTGGTCACTGCTGGAGAGGGATGACGGAGGGAGTGTGTTTACTATTGAAGATTAATATTGGTAAAGGAACTATTGGGAATGGAACTAAATTATATTGAGCAGTGGCTACCGGAAGCGTCCGTGAAGTACAAGGATGGCAGCCAGGCGGTAAACCTTGGGCTGATAATTACCGTATTTTTTAAAGAGGGTCATACGCCAGAAGTCCGCCGTAAGATGGTGGAGTGTGTTGATCGCTTTTACACCGAATTTAAATCGAACCTGAAAAAGACAGTGTCTGGTAGCAAATGGGTTGGGATCACGGAAAATAACTATCAGAAAAAAAGGCAACAACTCTTAGACTTAACTGAAGAAGAAACCGCTTCTTGGTACATGGGGAGTGCGGAGAAGGACTACGAAGCGCCGGACTACAGTATCCTGGTGATGAATACACGAATTTTCCATAATGATAATGATCGTTCTGTCATCAAGTTAACTTTTCCTTTCTCTCTGCTGAAAGAGCCTGATGGGAAAAACCATTATCAGGCCTGGCTAATGTGGTTGTGTGAATCATTTGCCGTTGAGAGTGGTTATGCCGGCCTGTCGTTTGTGCTGCCTTACGAATTTCACAGGATGTTCCCTTACGAATACAAACTTGCACAGCGCTTTCCGGGCGTGATGGTGGATTCTATCGGCACACTTGAAGGATCCGGGGCTGCAATCAGCCTGAAAGGGGCTTGTTGGTACACTATTCTGGGCAATCCCTGGCTGGAAAAACTTGGCGGTGAAGAGAAACTGGTTCATCGACTGAAGAACACTCCAGAGATTGAACTGCTGCCATATGATGGGGGCCTGATTCTCAAGGCTGGATCGATACCGCCTGGCCTGGGAGAGACGCAAACAGAAGACTTACCGCCCTTACTGGTGAAAATAAACCAAATAATTAAGCCTGTTCGCTTTGATGGAACACGCTCTCTGCATTTCTACTCTGAACATGAAAACTTCCAGTTTGAGAAAGAATCCACAATGAAGTGGTACAGACGCTTCGATGAAGCCAGTGCAGCGCTGGATAAAGAAGATGAGGGTAAGTCTTGGGAGCCGGTCAGGATCAACTGCTGGAGTGGTGAAAAATCCCCGTTCGACGGTCGATGGGCCACCATTGTTAACGGGACAACGCAATACGTCCAAACTCGCGCCGGAGAGATTATGCCGGAGTTTGAAGATAAGCATGGCCAGAAGCACAGGGCCAGTTGGTCATTGCTGGAAAGGGATGATGGCGGCAGCGTGTTTGACATAGCTCCTGATGAGGGAAATTGATCATGCCGCGCAATTCTCCCTCATTATGCGAGATGCTTTACGGTAATTTTGTTGGCGATCTCGATCTCCAGCATATCAGTGAAGAAAATCAGGTCATCCTGTCGGTGCTGGATAATATGCAGCGGATCCTTAACTGCCGTGCAGGCACACTGGCGCATTTGCCGGACTACGGTCTGCCGGATATGACCACCATCCTACAAGGGCTTCCCGGCACCGCACATAAGCTAATGTCGACGCTGTCTGCGGTCTTGTTGAAATATGAGCCCCGTCTGAAATCCATTGATGTCGTACTGCTTGATCAGGAAATACCGGGTGAGCTGCGCTACGCCATAGATGCAGAACTTAGCGGTGTTGGTCTGGTGCGCTATGGCACTGAGTTTATGCCGGAGGGACGAGTAATGTTACGCCATCTTAAGCAACAGCAGTATATCGACACTGCAACCCATCTGTAAGGCCAGAGAGCATCATGTCAGTAAAATCACAGTTTCTTGATAAATTGCAGACCAGACAGTCTGCTCCGGCTTCATCTGTCAGTAAGAGTCAGGCCGATATAGCTGAGTTTTGCCTGCGAATGACGCAACTTAAGGAGCAGATGGACGTGTGGCTCGAAAGTACCGGACTAAGCGTGGAAGCGTACAGTACATCCGTTACGGATCTGCTGGTGAAGAACGGGACTTTTGAGATTACCGCCCTCGTTCTGCGTATCGACGACCGGTCTGTAAAATTTGTGCCGGCGTTCCTTTATGGTCAGGGTGTGACCGGGTGCGTGGAGGCGACCTTCCATGATGGGAGACATACGACTTCACTGGGACGTTTATTCATGCGGTCAGGAATGGTGAACAACTGGACCTTTATTCCGCCTGGTGTTTTATCCCGCCCAGGGCAGGGTTTTGATGAGAGCACTTTTTTTGGTTTGATTCTGGTGCTCCTTCCATAGTGCAACCGGAATGAGCAATAGCTATATATTTTTTTGCCTGCCAGTCATTGCATAATTACCTGGCGAAACAGTTAATAGCTGACGGAGAACATAGCCACAAAATTACGAAATAAATTACGGATATGGAAATGAGAAAATTAATCTTCCTTCTGGTTTCAGGGATTTTTTTTACAGCACAGGCTGATGCTGCGCGTGGAAGGCAGCCCTGTTCCGGTTCAAAGGGTGGTATAGCGCACTGCACATCGGATGGACGCTTTATCTGTAATGACGGGAGTCTGAGTCAGTCAAAACGATTCTGTTCCGGGTATGGTTCTTCAGAAACCAGCAATCCGGTAAGACCGTCCACTTCCACCCGCAAAGCTAAGACGAAAAAAGTGACAACGGCGAAAAAGCAGGACCCGCAACGTGTTGAAGAGAACGACGAACCGGTCAGTACCCAACCCCGACAGCCCACATGCGCGCCCCTCTATATGGCCAGTAAGCCCGGATATACCCATTTACCGATTTGTTCAGGGAATCAGTATTAATCGGATATGGCAAAGATTCCCTGCCCGTTGTAAAGATTAAATAGTCAGGATTAAAAGAAGAAAGGAAAGAAATAAAATATGGCACGAAGAAAAAAAGATGACAATGCTGCGGGTATTATTCTGGTTATTATTGGCGTCGTTGTCTGGGGTATTTATGTTGCGGTAAGAGCATTAATCAATATTAATGAGCGATTTATTGAATCTGTGTCGAATCCGGCCGGAATCATCGGTCTGTTCTTTGGTTTACTGATAGCCGTTGCGTTGATAATCCGGGTTTTCATTTACCGGGGTTTCCGGAAGAAAACAGCAGAACTCGAGCTGGCCATGTCGGACCTGGCCCAGAAAGCGAAAGCCTTTGACGAAACGGTTAGTACTGAAGTGGCTCGTGGCCTGTATCAGGAAAAGAAAGAGCTTTCCGGTCAGTGGGATGACTTTCACAATGCCAGAAATAAAGCCTCCCGGGCACTACAGCGTATTGTGGACTCCGCGTATAAATTCAAAGTCAAAACTCTGCTTTCCGGCACCACGGTAAATAACTGGCAAAGCAAGTACGACCAGCTCAGAAAAGAGAGAGACGCTTATACTGCTATAAGCGAGAAAATTACCTTTCTGGAACTGGAAGATAATGCCGACTGGGAAGGCGTAAAACAGCAGTTTCTGAATAAGGTAGCTCTGCTGGAAAAAGCGCAGGAAGAAAAAGAATATCAGGCTGAGCTCAAGCGTCAGATGCGGGAAGAGAAACAGCGTCAGGATGAACTGGAGCAGCAGCAGCGCGAAGCGGAAGAGGAGGAGCAACGCCTTGCTGAGCATCAGCGTTTACTGGAAGACGCTCTGCTCGCCGCTGAAGGTGCGCACCGGGAAGAGCTGGAAAGACAGCGTCTGGAGCTGGAGCAGAAAATCCAGGACGTGCATCAACAGTATGAACGCGCCAAATCCATGGCCCAGCTCACGAAGCAGGGACACGTATATGTGATTTCGAATATTGGCTCCTTCGGTGAAAACGTATTTAAAATCGGTATGACCCGACGACTGGAGCCTATGGAGCGCGTGAAAGAACTGAGCGGAGCAGCCGTGCCGTTTGATTTTGACGTCCATGCCATGATTTCCTGCGATGACGCCCCTGCGCTTGAAAAGACGTTACATGACCATCTGGAACGCTACCGGATTAACCGAATTAATCTGCGCAAGGAGTTTTTCCGGGTAGAGATTAGTCGAATTATCGATGAGGTGGAGCGTCACCACGGGCAGGTTGAATATATTGCTGACCCGGTGGCGCTACAGTATCTGCAGAGTCTCGAATACGCAGAAAGCGAAGCCGCATAAACGTTAATTTCGTCTGGTTCAAGCCACATCAAATGGATATATGGTCATGAATGATATCATCCCACGTAAAATTAAAACCGGCGGCGACCCGCGCACGCTGCCAGATTACGCTGCTCTCCGCGATGAACTCAGCAAGCTGACGCATCCTGCTCGCCCGGATGTAAACTGGCAATATGTCGAAAAACGCTGTCTCTCTCTGTTTGAACAAAACGGTGTGGAGTTGCAGACTGCGGCCTGGTACACCCTTGCCCGGACTCACCTGTCTGGATTGGCTGGCCTGAACGAAGGGCTGGCGATTCTGGAGGCCCTGATTAGCCATCAGTGGGACGTTTTCTGGCCGAAGACGCTACATACTCGTCTGGAAATCCTTACCGGCCTGAGCCAGCGCCTGCAGCAGCGCATGCGTATGCTTCCACTCAACAACAGCCATCTAAGTGAGCTTTACAGTGCTGAAGCGTTGCTTACCCGGCTGAGTTCGGTGCTCCAGCGCCTTGAACTGAAACACCTAAGCCAGTTCGATACGTTACGAACAATGATACGTTCGAATGCTGAACGGCTGGAAAGCAGTAATGACGCATCAGATCTGAATGCACGCATGATGCCCGGTTGCGAAATACCTCAGGAAAGGGCAGAGCCGGTTGACGACGTGAAATGGGTCTATATTGTGCAGCCGGAAAATCAGCCTGATGCAGAGGGGCTTACGACAGCGCACGGGTCGGTCAGACCATGGAAGCCCTTTGTCGCCGGGATGTGTTCTATGCTGGTGGTCTGCGTCGCCGCGGCATGGGGAGGGGGCTTTCTGTCCAGACCCGATCCCTTAACGACTCAGGCTGTTGCCTCGCTGGCGCCGTTACCTGAAGCGCTTACACCTGCTCAGCAAGAGGCGTTAGCACAGCGAGGCACTTTACCGTCCACGTTTATTAGAGAAACGCAGCAGCAGCTTGCCCGACTGGATAAGCTGCCCCCTGACTGGAATATTTCCTACAGCCTTCAGCTGTTAGCGCAACTCCAGACGGTGCGGCCGGAGGAGGCAAAGCCGCTTGCCGTGCAGTGGCAGCAAAAATTTAACGCGGCAGTGTTGCCTGCTGAGGCCATGAACAGCTGGTATCAGGGAATGATGAAGCTTCAGCAACTGAGCCACCGGCTGAGTAATCTGGATGAGCAAAAGGGAAAATATATCACGGTGAGTGAGCTTAAATCGGTGGTTTTTTCGGCTATACAGTCATTTAACCAAACAATACCGGCTGAAGAACAACTCAGACGCCTGTCACAGCATCCAACAGGAGGTGTGCTTCCTGAAGCCGAAAAGACCCAGCTGGAGTTGCGTCTTAAACAGCTGGCAACGCGTTACGCTCAAATAAAACGGGATTCTTCTTCGCAGTGAATTCTGGGGTGGACAGGCGAATGTGTTCAACAACGCGTGGAGGTCAAAGTGTCCCCTGCAGGAATCGAACCTGCAACTAGCCCTTAGGAGGGGCTCGTTATATCCATTTAACTAAGGGGACGAGGCGGCACGAGTATAGCCTTATTTACACTATGCGTTAAGCGCATCGCCGCCTGACTGCTCAAAGAGTCACCATTCAGGACGATTTTTTTGTCGATTTATCATCATTTTCCCGCGCCTTAAGCTCAGCTTTGCGTTTGTTCGACATGTCGTTACGGATTTGGGCATGACTTAACAGCGCGAAGATAAACGTTCCGCCGCAGATGTTACCCGCCAGCGTCGGTAGGGCGAACGGCCAGAAAAAATCGCTCCAGTGAAGCGTACCGTTAAAGACCAGATACAGTATTTCAACGGTACCGACCACGATATGCGTGGTATCAGCCAGCGCAATCAGCCAGGTCATCAATATAATCACCACAATTTTGGCACTTCCTGCAGAAGGAAACATCCAGACCATTGTGGCGATGATCCACCCGGAGATGATGGCATTCGAGAACATCTCCACTGGCGTGTTTTTCATCACATCCATGCCGATTTTTACAAACGCGTCCCGGGTGGGTTCATCAAAGATCGGCATGTATTCAAACGCCCAAGCCGCGATGCCTGTGCCGATGATATTACCCAGCAGGACGACGCTCCACAGACGCATCAATAAACCGAAGTTGCCGAGGGTAGGGTTTTGCATTACCGGCAGAACGGCGGTCACCGTGTTCTCGGTAAACAGCTGCTGGCGGGCCATAATGACAATCACAAAGCCGAAGGTATAGCCGAGATTCTCGAGTAAAAATCCGCCGGGTACGCCTTCCAGCTGAACATGAAATATCCCTTTGGCGAGCAGAGATGCGCCCATTGAGAGCCCAGCGGCGATAGCTGACCAGAAGAGGGCCATGGCATCGCGCTCCATCTCTTTTTCACCGTCCTGGCGGATATGCTCGTGGATGGCCATCGCGCGGGAAGGCAGGCGATCTTCATCAATTTCTATTTTCTCGCCGCGCGCTTTCTCCTCGCTTTCAATTTCAATTTCCTCATTGCTCTCGCCAATTTTTTCTTCGCCCACTTCTTTCATATCTGCTCCCGGAGGTTGATCTTTCTGTTAAGCGTAGCGGCTTTTGTCGGGATGCCTGTGGGGATGCTCTTAAATTGGCGGCAATGACAACAAAGGTGATACATCTCTTTCAAAGACATTATAAAATTGCCAGCGAAACGAATTCCAAAAGCCAGGCTATGCTGAGATCAGAGTCACGGTGGTTACTGCCCGTAATTGTGCTCATAGACATCGGTAAACGTGCTGTTACAATCGCTTGCACGTTTACAGACGGAGCGTCAACGGCTCCGTTACGGATGGCAATCAACGATAGCCATACTGAACAGGGAGATATTTATGAAACTTCGGCTGTCGGCGCTTGCGCTGGGCGCGACGATGCTTGTGGGCTGCGCCAGCTCCGGGGAGCAAACGGGACGCTCCGATCCTCTCGAAGGATTTAACCGCTCCATGTATAGCTTCAACTACAACGTGCTGGACCCGTATGTGGTTCGCCCGGTGGCAGTGGCATGGCGCGATTATGTTCCACAACCCGCGCGTAACGGGTTAAGTAACTTTACCAGTAACCTCGAAGAGCCTGCGGTAATGGTGAACTACTTCCTGCAGGGCGACCCGTATCAGGGGATGGTGCACTTTACCCGCTTCTTCCTGAACTCCATTCTGGGGATGGGCGGCTTTATTGACGTCGCTGGCATGGCGAACCCGAAACTGCAGCGTGAACAGCCGCACCGTTTTGGTAGTACGCTGGGGCATTATGGCGTCGGCTACGGCCCTTACGTTCATCTGCCGTTCTATGGCAGCTTCACCGTGCGTGATGATGGCGGTGATATGGTCGATACGCTGTATCCGGTTCTGTCGTGGCTGACCTGGCCGCTGTCGGTAGGTAAATGGACGGTGGAAGGGATTGAAACCCGTGCGCAACTGCTCGACTCTGACGGTCTGCTGCGCCAGTCTTCTGACCCGTACATTATGGTGCGTGAAGCGTACTTCCAGAATCATGACTTTATTGCCAACGGCGGTAAGCTGAAGCCGGAAGAAAATCCAAACGCGAAGGCTATTGAAAACGAACTAAAAGATATCGATTCCGAGTAAATAAAAAAGGTGAGCAATGCTCACCTTTTTTGATTCCAGTACGATTAGAACGCGTAGTTGAAGTTCGTACCGAACAGCCAGGCTTTACCTTCAGAGGTAAACTCGTAAGGGCCTTCCTGGAACGTGACTTTCTGACCGTGCATATAAGAAACGCCCGCATCGATGGATGCATTCTCGTTGAACGCATATGTCGCGCCAGCACTTAACCAGAAGCGGTCCTGATCCGGAATGGAAATAGAACGCTTGTCTGCCGGAACCGGGCTGTCGTCAAATGCGATACCGGAGCGGAAAGTCCAGTTTTTATCGTAGTAGTAGGTGGTACCCAACGCAATACGATAGGCGTCGTGGAAGCTTTCGTCCTTATAGAACAGCGTTTGACCATTGGTTCCGGTCGCTTTCAGCTCCTGGAACTGGCTCCAGCTGGTATAGGCCAGGCTATAGTGGATCGCCCATTGAGGTGCAACGCGGTTGTAACCGGACACTTCCCACATTTCTGGCAAATGCAGTGACAGTGAACCTGGAACGGTCTGGTTTGACGTTCCCCAAGGAATGGTGGTACCCGCACCAGGAACCAGGTTGTTCACCGGCTTCAGGATGCCGCTCTTGTAATCGCCGTCGAAGTCAATTTTCACTTCGGAACGATAGGTCAGACCCCAACGGTTGTTTTTGTCCAGCTCGTACAGGATACCGGCGTTCCAGCCATAGCCCCACTCATCACCTTCAAGACTGGCAATTTTATTGCTGTTTTTTGGCAGGCGAGCAGTTTGCTCTCCGGAGTAACGTTCAATTTTGGCATCGGCGTAGACGGCATCAAAGCCCAGACCAAAGCTCCAGTTATCGTTCAGGCGATAAGCACCGCTCAGGTTCAGGTTCAGCGTAGTAAGGTCTGTTTTACCGCCGTATTCACCAGCCGGATAGTTGCTATTGAACTCGGTAGCAAGGCCGTAGTTAGAGGTTACGGATGCTCCCCAGCCAAACTGTTCATTGATAGGTGCAACGAAGTGCAGGTTAGGGACCCATGCTGTTGGGGCAATATTATCCGCTTTAAGGCTCGCACCAGTGAAAGGCGACTTGCCTGAAATATTGACATCAGGATCGATATAAACCGCACCAGCAGAGAAGGTCGGACGATCAAACATCATGATCAATGCAGGGTTACGACTCGCGTTACCCGCATCATCCGCAATCGCACCTTCCCCCGAATACGCGCGGCCAAGGCCAGAGGAAGAAAATTCGTTTAACTGAAAGCCCGCTGACCATGCGGAAGTGGAGACGAGTGCCACTGCGACTGCCAGCGCAGTCTTGTTGAACAGGGTTTTCTGGCTCATGACCATAACCTCATTGAGTTATTTTTATTCAATAATTGTTACATACCGTAACAGGAGCGCGAAGTGTAGGGTCTGAGGTATGACAGACAAATCAGACCAGTGGCCAGAGTATAGGTCCGACCAGCCTGAATGTTGCAAGTTTGTTTATTAATATTTTCAAACATGTTTCGTGAAACGAGATCTGGTTGGCAAAATTGTGACCATCGCGACTCACCCAAAAGGGTGGTTTTTGTTTTAGATCATTTTTTAGTGTGATATTGGTCACTTATCCGATTTTGCGCCATTAACGGCTGGAGAGAGCCCGAGCCGGGGCGTAAAATAGCAGCATCGTGTTTATCTCGCGCGCTGCGCGAATACAGAGGAAATTGAGCTATGAGTAAATGCAGTGCTGATGAAACCCCGGTTTGCTGCTGTATGGATGTTGGGACCATCATGGACAACACCGATTGCACCGCGTCTTACAGCCGTGTGTTCACCAACCGCGCCGAAGCGGAAGAGACCCTGGCCGCGCTGAGCAAGCGTGCGCGTGATGTTGAATCCGATCCGTGTGAAATCAAGTCGACCTTTACCGAAGTGGAAGGCGGCGTGAAGCTGGACATCGACTTTGTTTTCGCCTGCGAAGCAGAAACGCTGATTTTCCAGCTGGGTCTGCGTTAATCCTTTTTGCCCGGCGGCGCTTCGCTTGCACGGGCCTACGATCGTGTAGGCTGGGTAAGGCAACGCCGCCACCCGGCAACATACTGCACAAATGCCCCTACCATGCAGGGGCATTTTCTTTTTCTTCTCTGTGTTTTAGCTCGCATTTTTTCGTTTCCCCGATTGGCTGAATGTAAAAAAATGGTTAAGACTGTTATCAGGTCAGACCACTTTGCGTTTGCGAAAATTTTTTTACAGGGGAGTGTTATGAGTCAGGCATTACCGCTTATTACCCGTCAGGGCGATCGCATTGCCATAGTCAGTGGATTGCGCACGCCATTTGCGCGTCAGGCAACGGCGTTCCATGGCATACCAGCCGTCGACCTGGGGAAAATGGTAGTGGGGGAGATGCTGGCTCGCAGCGAAATTCCGCCTGAGGTCATCGAACAGCTGGTTTTTGGCCAGGTCGTGCAGATGCCTGAAGCCCCCAACATCGCGCGGGAAATCGTCCTCGGTACCGGGATGAATGTTCATACCGACGCCTACAGCGTCAGCCGCGCCTGCGCAACCAGTTTCCAGGCCGTGGCGAACGTCGCCGAAAGTCTGATGGCGGGTACCATTCGCGCCGGGATAGCGGGTGGAGCGGACTCCTCTTCGGTACTGCCGATTGGGGTCAGTAAAAAGCTGGCGCGTATCCTGGTCGATGCCAACAAAGCCCGCACGACGGGTCAGAAGCTCAAACTCTTCTCGCGTTTACGTCTGCGCGATCTGATGCCTGTTCCCCCTGCCGTAGCGGAATATTCCACTGGCCTGCGCATGGGCGATACCGCCGAGCAGATGGCGAAAACCTACGGCATTACCCGTGAACAGCAGGATGCGCTGGCGCATCGCTCGCATCAGCTTGCGGCAAAAGCCTGGTCGGAAGGCAAGCTGACCGACGAGGTCATGACCGCCTACATTCCGCCCTATCGCGAACCGCTTGCGGAAGATAACAATATTCGCGGCACCTCAACGCTGGCGGATTACGCCAAACTGCGCCCGGCGTTTGACCGCAAGCACGGCACCGTGACGGCGGCAAACAGTACGCCGCTGACGGACGGGGCTGCCGCCGTGATCCTGATGACGGAATCCCGTGCGAAGGAGCTGGGCATTACTCCCCTGGGCTATTTACGCAGCTATGCCTTCACCGCCATTGACGTCTGGCAGGACATGCTGTTAGGTCCGGCGTGGTCCACGCCGCTGGCGCTGGATCGCGCGGGGCTGACGCTGGCTGATTTAACCCTGATTGATATGCACGAAGCGTTTGCCGCGCAAACCCTGGCAAACGTCCAGCTGCTGGCAAGCGAGCGTTTCGCACGTGATGTGCTGGGCCGCGCCCATGCCACAGGCGAAGTGGATCAGAGTAAATTCAACGTGCTGGGCGGCTCTATCGCCTACGGTCATCCGTTTGCCGCCACCGGCGCGCGAATGATCACGCAAACATTACATGAACTCCGTCGCCGTGGCGGCGGGTTTGGCCTTGTAACCGCCTGTGCGGCGGGCGGCCTTGGCGCAGCAATGGTTCTGGAGGCTGAATAATGGATATGCCATCTGCATTTAATCTGACGGTTCGCCTCGATAACGTGGCCGTTATCACTATTGATGTGCCTGATGAAAAGATGAATACCCTGAAGGCCGAATTTGGCGTTCAGGTGCGCGCGATGCTAAAGCAGATCCGCGACAACAAAGCCATTCGCGGTCTGGTGTTTATCTCTGCCAAACCCGACAACTTTATAGCCGGGGCGGATATTAACATGATCGCCCGGGCGCAAAGCGCGCTGGAGGCCGAAGAGCTGGCGCGTCAGGGCCAGCAGGTGATGGCGGAGATCAACAGCCTGCCGATCCCGGTTATCGCCGCGATCCACGGGGCGTGTCTGGGCGGTGGGCTGGAGCTGGCGCTGGCCTGCCATAGCCGTATATGTACCGACGATCCGAAAACCATTCTGGGCCTGCCGGAAGTGCAGCTGGGGCTGCTGCCTGGCTCCGGCGGAACGCAACGTCTGCCGCGCCTGGTGGGCGTCAGCACGGCGCTGGAGATGATCTTAACCGGTAAACAGCTGCGTGCCCGTCAGGCGCTGAAAGCCGGTCTGGTCGATGACGTCGTGCCGCAGTCCATTTTGCTGGAGGCCGCCGTTGAGCTTGCGCTGAAAGGGCGTCAGGCAAGACGTCCTCTGCCGGTTCGCGAGCGCGTGCTGGCCGGCCCGCTGGGCAGAACGCTCCTGTTCAACATGGTGGGCAAAAAGACCGAACAAAAGACCAAAGGCAATTACCCGGCGGCAAAGCGGATCCTGGACGTGATCGAAACCGGGCTGTCGCAGGGCAGCAGCAGCGGCTATGCCGCGGAGGCCAAAGCCTTTGGCGAACTGGCGATGACGCCGCAGTCACAGGCGCTGCGCAGCATATTCTTCGCCAGCACTGAGGTGAAAAAAGACCCGGGAAGCGAGGCATCGCCTGCGCCGCTGCGTGCCATTGGCGTGCTGGGTGGGGGGCTTATGGGCGGCGGTATCGCTTTTGTTACCGCAAGCAAAGGCAAATTGCCTGTACGCATCAAAGACATTAATCCTAAGGGAATCAACCACGCGCTGCAGTACAGCTGGCAGAACCTTGATCAAAAGGTCAGGCGCCGCCATATCAAGGCAAGCGAGCGTGATAAAACCCTGGCGATGATCTCCGGTACAACGGATTACAGCGGTTTTGCGCACCGCGATCTGGTGATTGAAGCCGTGTTTGAGGATCTGGCGCTTAAGCAGCAGATGGTGGCAGACGTTGAGCAGCATTGCGCCCCGCATACCATTTTTGCCTCCAACACGTCGTCATTACCGATTGGCGATATCGCGGCGAAAGCCGCGCGTCCGGAGCAGGTGATCGGACTGCACTTCTTTAGCCCGGTAGAAAAAATGCCGCTGGTGGAAGTTATTCCACATGCCACCACCAGTCCGCAAACCATCGCCACGGTAGTCAAACTTGCGAAGAAGCAGGGTAAAACGCCGATCGTGGTCGCAGACAAAGCCGGCTTCTACGTCAACCGCATTCTGGCGCCGTATATTAATGAAGCCATGCGGCTGCTGACGGAAGGCGAGAAGATCGAGCACGTCGACGAGGCGCTGGTAAAATTTGGGTTCCCCGTGGGCCCAATCCAACTTTTGGATGAGGTGGGAATAGACACCGGCACTAAAATTATACCTGTACTAGAGGCGGCTTATGGCGATCGTTTTAGCCCGCCTGCAAACATTGTTTCTGCAATTTTGAAGGACGATCGCAAAGGCAGAAAAAATGAACGCGGTTTCTATCTTTACGGCGCGAAAGGGCGTAAAAGCAAGAAACAGGTCGACCCTTCGGTTTATGGGCTTATTTCGACCACCGGTCAGGGAAAACTGTCCGCCGTTCAGTGCGCTGAACGCTGCGTGATGATGATGCTCAATGAAGCGGCGCGCTGCTTTGGTGAGCAGGTAATCAAAAGCGCGCGCGATGGCGACATCGGCGCGGTATTTGGCATTGGTTTCCCGCCGTTCCTTGGCGGCCCGTTCCGTTACATGGATACGCTCGGCGCGGGTGAAGTGGTTGCTATCCTGCAACGTCTGGCTTCGCAATATGGTCCACGCTTTACACCGTGTGACGAATTATTGCAGATGGCGGAACGGGGCCAGACATTTTGGCCTGCAAGGGAAACTGTCCTCGTAAGCTGAGGTCAAAGAAGGGTAAATCCTGAGGTGAATGAACCTGTTCTGGCGATTTTGTAAACAGAGATTGACTATACTTACGCCATTGAGGTAAAAAACAGCGTTTCATTCACCGAATGGATCAGGCACAATGCCCGGCCATCGGGTTTTCTACCTCTCAGCATTTATCGCGGGTAGTTAACGCCGGTGATTCTGGTTAACAAAAGCGGTGCAATATGCAAGTTTTTATCATGCGTCACGGCGACGCGGCACTCGATGCCGCCAGTGACTCAGTACGTCCTTTGACCGTGTGTGGCTGCGACGAATCTCGTCAGATGGCGACCTGGCTTAAAGGTCAAAAAGTGGACATCGAACGTGTTCTGGTGAGTCCGTTCCTGCGTGCTGAACAGACGCTGGAGGTGGTAGGGGAGTGTATGAACCTGCCTGCCAGCGTGGATGTTCTTCCTGAACTCACCCCCTGTGGCGATGTAGGCCTTGTCAGTGCCTATCTTCAGGCGCTGTGCAATGAAGGTGTTGCGTCCGCGCTGGTCATTTCCCACCTGCCACTGGTTGGCTATCTGGTATCTGAGCTGTGCCCGGGCGAGACTCCGCCGATGTTCACGACATCCGCCATTGCCAATGTGTCTCTGGACGAAACGGGTAAAGGTGTCTTTAACTGGCAAATGAGTCCGTGCAACCTGAGGATGGCAAAAGCCATCTGACGTGACGTGTGATTGTGCGGGGGCGCAAAACAGGCCTCCCGCCGTCCTGTCAGGGTAATTCTGGCGGCTGCCACTCTTCCACTTCAATCAACACCAGCAATGCGGCATCTCCGCCGTACTCTTTGGGTGCCTGATGAAACGCCATCACGTGTGGATGCTGAGCCAGCCACAGCGGCGTCTGCTGCTTGAGGATATGCTTACCGTGGCCGTGCATCACGCAGGCGCAAAAAACATGTTCGCGGCGACAGGCGGCGATCAATGCCCCCAGCTCCTGTTTTGCCTGCATCTGCGTTAAACCGTGCAGATCGAGAAACAGCTCCGGTGAATAATCTCCGCGACGTAACTTTTTCAGTTCAAAATGGCTGACGTCTTCGCGCACGTACTTCACAGCACCTTGCGTATTGAGCAGCGGCTGAAATTCATCTGAAAAATAGTGGCTGTTATCCGCCTGCTCCTGCAGCAGCCGTTTCACCGGGACTTCGCTGATTTTTTTACGCTGCGGGCGATGAACAATCGTGTCCTGCGCGATTTTCCGCGTCCCGGTCATTAGCTGGCGGAAGAGCGCCTGATCCTCCTCGCTGAGCGATGTTTTCTTTTTCATTCGTCATTCTCATCTCGTATTTCCGATAGTGTACCCGACTAAACGCATTTTTTAACCTCAAGCGGTACGCGTCATTGCTGATTTATCGCCGTCTTCATGGCAAACTAGCCGCCGAAAATTATGCGAGCATGCCCTGGAGGAAAGAGTGGATAAAATATTTGTCGATGAAGCAGTAAACGAGCTGCATACCATACAGGACATGTTGCGCTGGTCGGTTAGCCGCTTCAGCGCCGCCAATATCTGGTACGGACACGGTACCGACAACCCGTGGGATGAGGCCGTACAGCTGGTGCTGCCGTCACTCTATCTGCCGCTGGATATTCCGGAAGACATGCGCACCGCGCGCCTGACCTCCAGCGAAAAACACCGCATCGTTGAGCGCGTGATCCGTCGCGTCAACGAACGCATCCCGGTCGCCTACCTGACCAACAAAGCCTGGTTCTGCGGTCACGAGTTCTATGTCGATGAACGCGTGCTGGTGCCGCGCTCGCCGATTGGTGAGCTGATTAACAATCACTTTGAAGGCCTGATCGGCCATCAGCCGCAGCACATTCTGGATATGTGTACCGGCAGCGGCTGTATCGCGATTGCCTGCGCTTACGCCTTCCCGGAAGCGGAGGTCGATGCCGTCGATATCTCCACCGACGCGCTGGCCGTGACCGAGCACAACATTGAAGAGCACGGCCTGATCCATCACGTCACGCCAATTCGCTCCGATCTGTTCCGCGATCTGCCGACGCTGCAGTACGATCTGATCGTCACTAACCCGCCGTACGTCGATGCGGAAGACATGTCCGATCTGCCGAACGAATACCGTCACGAGCCGGAGCTGGGTCTGGCGTCAGGATCTGACGGCCTGAAGCTGACCCGCCGCATTCTGGCCTGCGCGCCGGATTATCTGACCGACGACGGCGTTCTGATTTGTGAAGTGGGCAACAGCATGGTACATCTGATAGAGCAGTACCCGGATGTGCCGTTCACCTGGCTTGAGTTCGACAACGGCGGTGACGGCGTCTTTATGCTGACCAAAGCGCAGCTGCTCGACGCGCGCGAACACTTCAGCATCTATAAAGATTAATCCAGCGGGCTTCGGCCCGTTTCACAACGCTCAAACACAAACAACAACATCGGAGCCGTGATGGCAGGAAACAGTATTGGACAGGTATTCCGCGTGACCACCTTTGGCGAGTCGCACGGGCTGGCGCTGGGCTGTATCGTTGATGGCGTACCGCCAGGCATCGAACTGACCGAAGCCGATTTGCAGCACGACCTCGACCGTCGTCGTCCGGGCACCTCTCGCTACACCACGCAGCGTCGCGAGCCGGACCAGGTCAAAATTCTCTCCGGCGTCTTTGAAGGACGCACTACAGGCACCAGCATTGGTCTGCTGATTGAAAACACCGATCAGCGCTCCCAGGACTACGGCACCATCAAAGACGTGTTCCGTCCGGGCCATGCCGACTATACCTACGAACAAAAGTACGGCTTCCGCGACTATCGCGGCGGTGGACGTTCTTCTGCGCGTGAAACCGCGATGCGCGTGGCGGCTGGTGCCATTGCCAAAAAATACCTGCAGCAGAAATTTGGCATCGTTATCCGCGGCTGTCTGACCCAGATGGGCGACATTCCGCTGGCGATCAAAGACTGGGATCTGGTCGAGCAAAACCCGTTCTTCTGTGCCGATGCCGACAAGCTGGACGCGCTGGACGAACTGATGCGGGGCCTGAAAAAAGAGGGCGACTCCATCGGGGCGAAAGTGACCGTGATGGCCGATGGCGTCCCGCCAGGCTGGGGCGAGCCGGTATTTGACCGTCTCGACGCCGACATCGCCCACGCGCTGATGAGCATCAACGCGGTGAAGGGCGTTGAGATTGGCGACGGTTTTGACGTGGTATCCCTGCGCGGTAGCCAGAACCGTGACGAGATCACGAAGGCGGGCTTCCAGAGCAACCACGCGGGCGGCATTCTGGGCGGTATCAGCAGCGGGCAGCAGATTATTGCCAACATCGCGCTGAAGCCAACCTCCAGCATTACCGTGCCGGGCCACACGATTAACCGCGATGGCGAAGAAGTTGAGATGATCACCAAAGGACGTCACGATCCGTGCGTGGGGATCCGCGCGGTGCCGATCGCAGAAGCGATGCTGGCGATCGTGCTGATGGATCACTTCCTGCGCCAGCGCGCGCAGAATGCGGATGTGACGACCACCATTCCACGCTGGTAAACATGAAAAAAACCGCAATTGCTCTGCTGGCGCTGTTGGCCAGTGGAGCCAGTCTGGCCGCGACGCCATGGCAAAAAATCACCCACCCGGTGGCGGGGAGCGCGCAGTCCATCGGCGCCTTTTCCAACGGCTGTATCGTCGGCGCGCAGGAACTTCCACTGCAATCAGACACCTATCAGGTGATGCGTACCGACCAGCGTCGCTATTTTGGCCACCCGGATCTGGTGCTGTTTATTCAGCGTCTTGGCAACCAGGTGCATAACCTGGGGCTGGGCACGATGCTGATCGGTGATATGGGGATGCCTGCCGGCGGGCGTTTTAATGGGGGACACGCCAGTCACCAGACCGGGCTGGATGTGGATATCTTCCTGCAGCTGCCGAAAGCGCGCTGGAGTTCAGCGCAGCTGCTGAAGCCGCAGGCGCTGGATCTGGTGGCGAGCGACGGCAAGCGCGTTGTGCCGTCCCTGTGGACGCGAGAGGTCTCCAGCATGATCAAGCTGGCGGCAGAAGATAACGACGTCACGCGGATTTTCGTCAACCCGGCCATCAAGCAGCAGCTCTGCCTGGATGCCGGAACGGACCGCGACTGGCTGCGCAAAGTGCGCCCGTGGTTCCAGCATCGCGCGCACATGCACGTTCGCCTGCGTTGCCCGGCGAACAGCCTGGAATGTGAAGATCAGCCGCTTCCGCCGCCAGGCGATGGCTGCGGTGCGGAACTGCAAAGCTGGTTTGAACCGGCAAAACCTGGAACCTCTAAGCCTGAGAAGAAGACACCGCCTCCGTTGCCGCCTTCCTGCCAGGCGCTACTGGATGAGCATGTACTTTAATGGATAATTTCGTCGATCTGTTTATGGTGTCACCGCTGCTGCTGGTGGTGCTGTTCTTCGTGGCCATGCTGGCCGGTTTTATTGATGCCCTTGCGGGCGGCGGTGGGTTATTAACCGTACCCGCGCTGCTGGCGGCGGGCATGAGCCCGGCGCAGGCGCTTGCCACCAACAAGCTGCAGGCCTGCGGCGGCTCGCTCTCGGCGTCGCTCTATTTTATCCGCCGCAAGGTGGTGAGCCTGGCCGACCAGAAGCTCAATATCCTGATGACCTTTATCGGTTCCACGTCGGGCGCGCTGCTGGTTCAGCACGTGCAGTCAGATATTTTGCGCCAGATCCTGCCGGTTCTGGTCATCTGCATCGGGCTTTATTTCCTGCTGATGCCGAAGCTCGGCGAGGAAGACCGCCAGCGTCGTCTGCACGGTCTGCCGTTTGCCCTGATTGCCGGGGGCTGCGTCGGCTTTTACGACGGTTTCTTCGGCCCGGGGGCGGGCTCGTTTTACGCGCTGGCGTTCGTGACGCTGGCCGGGTTTAACCTCGCCAAGTCGACCGCTCATGCCAAAGTGCTCAACGCGACGTCGAACCTCGGCGGCCTGCTGCTGTTTATCATTGGCGGCAAGGTCATCTGGGCAACCGGATTCGTCATGATGGCAGGGCAGTTCCTGGGCGCGCGCGCGGGTTCGCGTCTGGTATTAAGCAAAGGACAAAAGCTGATTCGACCGATGATCGTCATCGTCTCGGCCGTAATGAGCGCCAAACTTCTTTATGACAGCCATGGACAGGAGATCCTCACCTGGTTGGGGATGCATTAATGAACAGTACGCATAAATACGAACAGCTGATTGAGATTTTCGACAGCTGTTTTGCTGACGATTTTAATACCCGTCTGATTAAAGGCGACGACGAACCGATATATCTTCCTGCTGATGAAGAGGTTCCGTATAACCGCATCGTCTTTGCGCACGGCTTTTACGCCAGCGGTTTGCACGAAATTTCGCACTGGTGCATCGCCGGAAAAGCGCGTCGCGAGCTGGTGGACTTTGGTTACTGGTACTGCCCGGACGGGCGTGACGCCGCAACGCAGGGGCAGTTTGAGGATGTGGAAGTGAAGCCGCAGGCGCTGGAATGGCTATTCTGCGTCGCGGCGGGTTTCCCGTTCAACGTGAGCTGTGACAACCTCGAAGGCGACTTCGAGCCAGACCGTATCGTCTTCCAGCGCCGCGTGCATGCGCAGGTGATGGACTATCTTGAGAAAGGCATCCCGGAACGTCCGGCGCGCCTGATTGAGGCCTTACAGAATTATTACCACACGCCGGTGATCACGGCGGAATGCTTCCCTTGGCCGGAAGATCTTTAACAGAGGAAAGAAGATGATCGCAGAATTTGAATCACGCATTCTGGCGTTAATTGATGACATGGTGGAACACGCCAGCGATGATGAGCTGTTCGCCAGCGGTTATCTGCGTGGTCACCTGACGCTCGCGGTAGCTGAGCTGGAAGCAGGTGACGATCACTCTGCCGACGCTGTTCATGAGGAAGTGACCCGCAGTCTGGAGAAAGCCATTCAGGCCGGGGAACTTTCTCCGCGCGACCAGTCTCTGGTGCTGGGGATGTGGGACAACCTGTTCCAGCAGGCTAAACGCTAAGCCGCCGCCTTCTCTTCCCTCTCCCTGTGGGAGAGGGTTAGGGTGAGGGCACCAGACCGCGCCCTACTTAACCTTCTTCCCCTTCAGCAGTTTCCGTACCCATAATCGATTCGGATTCAGACCCGCAAGCGTGACCCTGTCCAGCGGAATCGGCTCGTCGCTCATCTGCGCGGCTAACACTTCGGCCAGCAGCGGGGCAGAGCACAGCCCGCGGGAACCCAGTCCGCCCAGCATAAACAGCTCTGGATAGACCGGTGAAGTCACCGCCGTTTCCTGGTGTTCAGCCAGATCCTCATAGGCCGCAAGCGTCGCCTCGTAGTCCGGCACGTTGCCCGCCATCGGCAGATGATCGCGGGTGGCGCAGCGCACGCCGCAGCGCGCGTCACCCTCGCTAACGTCGACCTCTTGCGCCCACGCCGCATCCGGGAAACAGTCAATCAGGCGCTGGCGGTTCTGCAACTGATCCGCCTCGCTGTAGTGCATCTCCGTTTCGCCACGATGATAGCTGGCCCCGATGCAGTGATGGCCGTTAGAGGGATTTTGCGGCGTCAGATAGCCGTCATAGCACAGCACCTGAAGCAGTTTGCTCAGTTCGGGGGAGGACGGAATGTGGCTTACCTGGCCGCCGACCGGATAAACCGGCAACGTTTCTGTCTGGATAAACTGGCTGATGTGATGCCCGTTTGCCAGCACAACGCTGGCATGGCTTACGGCTTTGCCATCAGCAAAACGCAGATTCCAGCGCTCGCTTCGGCTCAGCGATTCAACGGTGTGAGCATAATGCGCCGTCAGCCCGCGCGACTGCGCCAGGGCAATGACCGCCGCGGTCAGTTCAGCCGGGCACAGCCAGCCGCCGAGCGGATACTGAATGCCCCCACACCCGGTTTCCACGCCAGCGGTGTCTTTCACCTCTTGCGCGCTCACCGCGCGGGCAATCTCTTCGGGCAGGCCCAGAGAGAGCATCTGCGCGATCTTCTGCTGGCTCTTTTCATCCCAGCCAAGCTGCGTGACGCCGCACCAGTCATGGTCGAACGCCACCGGAAGCGCGTCATACAGGCGACGGGCGAAGGTAAACGCTGCCGGGAAAAACTGGAACAGGGCCGGGTCGTGCGCGCTTAAAAGCGGATAGAGCGCCCCCTGACGGTTGCCGGACGCGCCGCTGGCGGGCGCGTCGTCAGCGCAGTAGAGCGTGACCTGCCAGCCGCGCTGCAGAAGCGCGAGCGAGAGCAGGGCGCTGGCGATCCCGCCGCCAACGATCGCCACGTCGCGCGATGCGCTCGCGCGGCGCGCAAACCAGGGCGTCTGAGCGGGGATGTCCAGCGTCTGCTCCATCCTGCCGACCAGCATGTCGCGTTTGCGGCCAAAGCCTTTGGTCTTCTGCATGGTAAAGCCCGCCTCCTGCAACCCACGGCGGACAAAGCCCGCCGAGGTGAAGGTGGCAAGCGTTGCGCCAGGGCGAGCCAGCCGCGCCATCGCGTTAAACAGATGCTGGCTCCACATGTCCGGGTTTTTGGCAGGGGCAAAACCGTCCAGGAACCACGCGTCGACCTTCTGATTCATCGAATCATCGAGCCTGTCGGTCAGGTCGTTGATGTCGCCGAGCCATAAGTCCAGCGTGACGCGTCCGTCGTCCAGCATCAGACGATGACAGCCGCCGATGTGGGGCGGCCACTGCGCCTCAAGCTGCTCCGCCCAGGGCGCAAGCTCCGGCCAGCGCTGGTGGGCAAGCCGCAGATCGTGCGCGGTGAGCGGGAATTTTTCGAAACTGATGAAATGTAATCTTTGTAGCGTAGCCTCGGGGTGAGCAGCGTGGAACTGGTTAAACGCCTGCCAGAGGGTTAAAAAATTCAGCCCGGTACCGAATCCACTTTCCGCGACCACAAACAGGCTCCGCGGGTGCGCCGGGAAGCGGGTACTGAGCTGGTTTCCGTCGAGGAAAACATAGCGAGTTTCTTCGAGTCCGTTATCATTAGAAAAATAGACATCATCAAAATCTCGGGAAACAGGTGTACCCTCAGCGTTGAATTCGAGGTTGGCGGGTTGTATAGCGTTTTGTTTCACGTAAGTTACTCGTCTGACAGGCAGTGGCACGATCTTAACGATGTGAGTCCATCGGTGCAAATTTCCGCAGAAAATGTCTGATCGGACTTGTTCGGCGTACAAGTGTACGCTATTGTGCGACTCGAAACTTACTATAGTGCGACTTACAGAGGTATTGAATGAAACGTGCAGTGATTACTGGCCTGGGCATTGTTTCCAGCATCGGTAATAACCAGCAGGAAGTCCTGGCATCTCTGCGTGAAGGACGCTCCGGGATCACTTTCTCTGAAGAGTTTAAAGATTCAGGTATGCGTAGCCACGTATGGGGTAACGTCAAACTGGACACCACCGGTTTGATTGACCGCAAAGTGGTTCGTTTCATGAACGATGCCTCTATTTATGCTTATCTCTCCATGCAGGAAGCGATCAAAGATTCTGGCCTGAGCGAAGAGGTTTATCAGAACAACCCGCGCGTGGGTTTGATCGCTGGTTCCGGCGGCTCATCTAAAGCGCAGGTATTTGGTGCTGACGCAATGCGTAGCCCGCGTGGTCTGAAAGCGGTAGGTCCGTACGTGGTGACTAAAGCCATGGGTTCTGCGGTTTCCGCATGCCTGGCGACCCCGTTCAAAATCCATGGTGTGAACTACTCCATCAGCTCTGCGTGTGCGACTTCCGCGCACTGCATCGGTAATGCTGTTGAGCAGATCCAGTTGGGTAAACAGGACATCGTATTTGCTGGCGGCGGCGAAGAGCTGGGCTGGGAAATGGCCTGCGAATTCGACGCGATGGGCGCACTGTCCACCAAGTACAATGAGACCCCGGACAAAGCTTCCCGTACCTACGATGCGCACCGTGACGGTTTCGTTATCGCGGGCGGCGGCGGTATGGTTGTGGTTGAAGAGCTGGAGCACGCCCTGGCACGTGGTGCGCACATCTATGCTGAGATCGTGGGCTACGGTGCAACGTCTGACGGCGCCGACATGGTTGCGCCATCCGGCGAAGGCGCGGTGCGCTGCATGAAGATGGCGATGCACGGCGTTGACACCCCAATCGACTACCTGAACTCTCACGGTACCTCTACGCCGGTAGGCGACGTGAAAGAGCTGGGTGCGATCCGCGAAGTCTTCGGCGACAACAGCCCGGCGATCTCTGCGACCAAAGCCATGACCGGTCACTCTCTGGGTGCGGCTGGCGTTCAGGAAGCGATCTACTCTCTGCTGATGCTGGAAAACGGCTTTATCGCCCCAAGCATCAATATCGAAGAGATGGACGAGCAGGCTGCTGGCCTGAACATCGTGACCAAACCAACGGAAGCGACGCTGACTACCGTCATGTCCAACAGCTTCGGTTTCGGCGGCACCAACGCCACGCTGGTCATGCGTAAGCTGAAAGCATAAGTTTTATGTTTGATTCAGAAGGGGAGCCATAAGGCTCCCTTTTTTATGCATTGACAAGCAGCTGATCTCACAGGCAAACTTCACCACTCAACATTATCCTCACGATAATGCGTAAGCGTTTAACGTCAACCAACGCACCTTAATCCTGATAATCAGGTAGAGGGGGCGTGGCATTTCCCCGCCTTACTCTTCATTTCGGAGTAAAGCATGACTGCAGTAACTCAAACAGAAACAACCCCTTCAGCGAACGTCTCGCTGTTCCGTATCGCCTTTGCGGTATTCCTGACCTATATGACCGTTGGCCTGCCGCTGCCGGTGATCCCGCTGTTCGTTCATCAGGAGCTGGGCTATGGCAACACCATGGTCGGCATTGCCGTGGGCATTCAGTTTTTAGCCACGGTATTAACCCGCGGATATGCCGGACGACTGGCGGATCAGCACGGTGCCAAACGCTCGGCGCTGCAGGGGATGTTTGCCTGCGGGCTGGCGGGCGGCGCCTGGCTGCTGGCGGCACTTCTGCCGGTCGACGCGGCGTATAAATTTGCGCTGCTGGTGCTGGGCCGTTTAATTCTTGGCTTCGGTGAAAGCCAGTTGCTGACCGGCACCCTGACCTGGGGAATGGGGCTGGTGGGGCCAGCACGTTCCGGCAAGGTGATGTCCTGGAACGGCATGGCCATCTACGGCGCGCTGGCCGCCGGTGCACCGCTTGGCCTGCTGATCAACAGCCAGTTTGGTTTTGCGGCGCTGGCTGCCACCACCATGGCGCTGCCGCTGGTGGCATGGGCGTTTAACGGCTCGGTGCGTAAGGTGCCCGCGCACAAAGGCGAGCGTCCTTCCCTGTGGAGCGTGGTCGGCCAAATCTGGCAGCCGGGCCTGGGCCTGGCGCTGCAGGGTGTGGGTTTTGCGGTAATAGGGACGTTCGTCTCGCTCTATTTTATGAGCCGCGGCTGGGCGATGGCCGGTTTTACGCTTACTGCGTTTGGCGGCGCGTTTGTTCTGATGCGCGTGCTTTTTGGCTGGATGCCGGATCGCTTTGGCGGCGTGACGGTGGCGGTGGCGTCGCTGGTCATTGAAACCATCGGTCTTCTGCTGTTGTGGAATGCATCCGTGGCATCCGTGGCGCTGCTGGGTGCGGCGCTGACCGGCTGCGGCTGTTCTCTGATCTTCCCGGCGCTGGGCGTTGAAGTGGTGAAGCGCGTGGCCCCGCAGGTGCGCGGGACGGCGCTCGGCGGCTATGCGGCGTTTCAGGATATCTCATACGGCGTTACCGGGCCGCTGGCCGGGCTGTTAGCGACCTCGTTTGGCTATCCGTCCGTCTTCCTGGCCGGTGCGGTTTCCGCGGTGGTGGGGATCGTGGTGACGCTGGTGGCGTTTCGCAGAACGTGAGTCTTTGTTGCCGGGTGGCGGCTGCGCCTTACCCGGCCTACGGTTCGAGCCGTTGTAGGCCCGGTAAGCGCAGCGCCACCGGGCAAAATATCAGGCAACCAGCCAGAAAATCGCCAGCGCAATCAGCAGTGCAATAAACATCAATCCCGGGCGCGCAGAAAGTGTTCTGAAGGTCTCCACGACCGGTGCAAACAGCGGGCTGTAAATCGGCTGAACATTTCTCACCTCCGGCACGCCGCCTTCGCGCTCGGCGCGGCGAACGAAGATCTGGTTGAGCAGGTCCTGCACTTGCGCGGTAGTCAGTACCGTCTGCGGCGTGGCCTGCCAGTTTTGCTGGGCATAATCCCGAATCACCTCGAACTCGTGCGGCTCAAGCGGCTGTTTCAGTGCGGCCTGGACAGTATGCAGAGTCGGGGCGCTCTGGGTGCTGAGCGTCTGGCGTGCCTGGAGCCAGGTCACCAGATGGGTAAACTGTTTGGCCGGGATCAGCTCGCCCGCCTTCACGCCGGACAGCTCCAGCATGGATTGCCAGATGAGCTTCGTCGGCTCGCCGGTGGCCGCGGCCAGCTTGGTCACCATCTGCTTGAGCGTATTGTGCTCGGCGGGCAGCAGCGGACGCTCGGTCGCCGGACGTACCTGCGGCTGCGGAATCGACAGCTCATTGTTCTGCAGCAGCGTCAGCACGGTTTTAAGCTGATCGGGCGTCAGCTGGCCCAGCGCGGTCTGACCATACTGCTGGCGAATAAAATCACTCACCGCCTGGCGGTTATTTCCCTGGCCCAGCAGCTCCGTCAGCTGAGAAACAATCTGGCGCGTGGTGTGGTTCTGCTGCGCGGTCGTAATACGCTGGTTCAGGTTTTGCTCGGCAGCGGGGAAATGACGCGACTGCAGCGGTGCGTCGTTCCTCACGCCTAAATCATGCTTCACCCCGGCCCAGACTTCCGCGTTTTGCTGCGAAGTCAGCGCAATCAGGCGCGTGATCAGTCGCTCCAGCACGGTGCGCTGTTGCGTGGATAGCGGTTGTTCACCGGCAACGTTTGGCGTGACAGGGCCTTCACCCGGAGGGCGTGGCGGCGTACCTGAAATGGGCTGCATCGTCAAAAATCCTTAAAGTCAAAACTCAGCGTAAACCTGGCAGACGTATATGCCTGGCGGCCAGATTATGGCACACTTGGCAGGTTTTCTTCCTCTCAAACAGGTACTCAGACGTGAAAATCCTCGTTGATGAAAATATGCCTTACGCCCGTGAGCTGTTTAGCCGCCTGGGTAACGTTAAGGCTGTTCCTGGTCGCCCAATCCCGGTCAACGAACTGGACGACGCCGACGCCCTGATGGTGCGCTCGGTGACCAAAGTAAATGAGGCGTTGCTCGCCGGTAAGGCGGTTAAGTTCGTTGGGACCGCAACGGCAGGGACCGATCATGTGGATGATAAATGGCTGAAGCAGGCCGGAATCGGTTTCTCCGCCGCTCCGGGCTGTAACGCGATTGCCGTCGTGGAATACGTTTTCTCCTCGCTGCTGATGCTGGCCGAGCGCGACGGGTTTGCGCTGAAAGACCGCACCGTGGGGATTGTCGGCGTGGGTAACGTCGGCGGGCGCCTGCAAAAGCGCCTGGAAGCGTTAGGGATCCGTACGCTGCTGTGCGATCCGCCGCGCAAAGACAACGGCGATGACGGGGATTTCCGCTCGCTGGACGAGCTGGTTGAACAGTGTGACGTGCTGACGTTCCACACGCCGCTGTTTAAAGAGGGGCCGTATAAGTCGCTGCATCTTGCCGATGAGGCGCTCATTCGCCGTCTGAAGGCTGGCACTATTCTGATAAATGCCTGTCGTGGTCCGGTAGTCGATAACGCCGCGCTGCTGACGTGTCTGAACGAAGGACAAGACCTCAGCGTGGTGCTGGACGTCTGGGAGCCGGAGCCGGACCTCAACGTTGAGCTGCTTAACAAGGTGGACGTGGGCACCGCACATATCGCCGGTTATGCCCTCGAAGGGAAAGCCCGCGGCACGACGCAGGTCTTCGAGGCCTACAGCGCCTTTATCGGTCACCCGCAGCAGGTGGCGCTGGATACCTTACTTCCCGCGCCTGAATTTGGCCGCATTACCCTTCACGGCCCGCTCGATCAGGCAACGCTGAAAAGGCTGGTGCATTTAGTGTATGATGTGCGCCGCGATGATGCGCTGCTGCGTAAAGTGGCGGGGATCCCGGGTGAGTTTGATAAGCTGCGCAAGCACTACGTTGAGCGCCGCGAGTGGTCTTCCCTGTATGTCATGTGCGACGACGCGTCGGCGGCGACGCTGCTGCACAAGCTGGGGTTTAACGCCGTTCATCACCCGGCGCATTAATGTCTTCTTAATGCTCCCTGTCGGATACTCCGACAGGGACGCTTTTTTATTTCTGGAGTAAACCACCATGTCTGAAGGCTGGAACATTGCCATTTTAGGTGCCACGGGTGCCGTGGGCGAAGCCCTGCTCGAAACGCTTGCTGAGCGTCAGTTCCCGGTGGGCGATATCTATGCGCTGGCGCGAACGGATAGCGCGGGTGAGCATCTGCGTTTTAACAGTAAATCCGTCATGGTTCAGGATGCGGCGGCGTTCGACTGGACGCAGGCGCAGCTGGCGTTTTTCGCCGCAGGCGCTGAAGCCACTGCGGCGTACGTTGAAGAGGCGACCAACGCAGGCTGCCTGGTCATCGACCTGAGCGGCCTGTTCTCCATGGAGCCGGATGTGCCGCTGGTGGTGCCGGACGTGAACCCGTTTGTGCTGGCTGATTACCGCAACCGTAACGTCATTGCGGTACCGAACAGCCTGACCAGCCAGCTGCTGACCGCCCTGAAACCGCTGATCGACGACGGCGGCCTGTCGCGCATTACCGTCACCAGTCTGCTGTCCGCGTCCGCAAACGGCAAAAAGGCCGTTGACGCGCTGGCCGGGCAGAGCGCGAAGCTGCTGAACGGCATTCCGATTGACGAAGATGATTTCTTTGGCCGCCAGCTGGCGTTCAACATGCTGCCGCTGCTGCCGGACCGCGAGGGTTCCGTGCGCGAAGAACGTCGTATCGTTGATGAGGTACGTAAAATTCTGCAGGACGATGGCCTGATGATCTCCGCAAACGTCGTGCAGTCCCCGGTCTTCTACGGTCACGCGCAGATGGTCGGCTTTGAAGCGCTGCGTCCCCTCGCGGCAGAAGAGGCGCGCGATGCGTTTGGCCGCGGGGAAGATATCGTCCTCTCTGAAGAGAGCGAGTTCCCGACCCAGGTGGGCGATGCCACCGGCAGCGCGCATCTTTCCGTTGGCTGCGTACGTAACGACTACGGTATGCCGGAGCAGGTCCAGTTCTGGTCCGTTGCCGACAACGTTCGTTTCGGCGGCGCGCTGATGGCGGTCAAGATCGCTGAAAAACTGGTGCAGGAGTACCTGTACTGATGTCAGACGTGGAACAAAAGCCGGTTCATAAAATTGCCCTCGGTATTGAGTACGATGGCAGTAAATATTATGGCTGGCAGCGTCAGAATGAGGTGCGCAGCGTCCAGGAGAAGCTGGAGAAAGCGCTCTCTCAGGTGGCAAACGAGCCGATTAACGTCCTGTGCGCAGGCCGTACGGATGCGGGCGTTCACGGCACGGGGCAGGTGGTGCACTTTGAAACCACCGCCATGCGTAAGGATGCCGCCTGGACGCTGGGTGTAAATGCGAATTTGCCTGGTGACATTGCGGTGCGCTGGGTGAAAGCTGTGCCGGATGATTTTCACGCGCGCTTCAGCGCCACCGCGCGTCGCTACCGTTATGTCATCTACAATCAGCGTCTGCGTCCGGCGGTGTTAAGCCAGGGCGTGACGCATTTTTATGAACCGCTCGATGCGGAACGTATGCATCGCGCGGCGCAGTGTCTGATTGGGGAGAATGACTTTACCTCGTTTCGTGCGGTGCAGTGTCAGTCCCGCACGCCGTGGCGTAACGTCATGCACATCAACGTCAGCCGTTTTGGCGCGTATGTGGTGGTGGATATCAAAGCCAATGCCTTTGTACATCATATGGTGCGGAATATTGTGGGCAGCCTGATGGAAGTGGGTGCCGGACACCAGCCGGAGAGCTGGATTGCAGACCTGCTGGCAGCGAAGGACAGAACGCTTGCGGCAGCCACGGCGAAAGCGGAAGGGTTGTATCTGGTCTCGGTAGACTATCCGGATCGGTTTGACCTGCCGAAACCGCCAATGGGTCCGCTGTTTTTAGCGGACTAAACAAAGGTGCAATTAGGGCTTAGACAATATGGACGTAATTCGTTTTTTAATTGATTTCATCCTGCATATTGATGTTCACCTGGCGGAGCTGGTCGCGCAGTATGGCGTCTGGGTTTACGCTATTCTGTTCCTCATTCTGTTCTGTGAAACCGGGCTGGTTGTAACCCCGTTCCTGCCGGGGGATTCTCTGCTGTTCGTTGCCGGGGCGTTATCGGCGCTGCCCACCAACGATCTGAACGTGCATCTTATGGTGGTGCTGATGGTGATTGCCGCCATCGTCGGTGATGCGGTCAACTACACGATTGGACGCGTATTCGGTGAGCGGCTGTTCAGTAATCCGGATTCAAAAATTTTCCGTCGCAGCTATTTAGACAAAACCCATGCGTTTTATGAACGCCATGGCGGAAAAACCATTATCCTTGCGCGCTTTGTGCCTATTGTGCGCACATTTGCACCGTTTGTGGCGGGAATGGGACATATGTCCTATCGTCATTTTGCCATGTATAACGTCGTGGGGGCGCTGTTGTGGGTGCTGCTGTTTACCTATGCAGGCTACCTGTTTGGCGATCTCCCGGTGGTTCAGGAAAATCTTAAGTTACTGATTGTAGCGATTATTGTGCTTTCCGTACTGCCGGGCGTTATCGAAATCATTCGTCATAAACGTGCGGCGGCAAAGCAAGCGAAGTAAATGCACACTGGCGGTTCGACCACTTTTTTATCCAAAGTTTCGGGCTGTTATGTTTTAATGTGCAACATTCATGGTCTGTTGGAGGCAAAAATGGCATTATTCGCCTCTTATAGCAAAACTGGCATACGACCAGGTTCAGGCAGAAAGGTTATCAATGAGCTGGATTGAACGAATTAAAAGCAACATTACCCCAACGCGTAAAGCGAGCATTCCTGAAGGGGTATGGACGAAGTGTGATAGCTGCGGCCAGGTTCTGTATCGCGCAGAGCTGGAGCGCAACCTTGAGGTGTGTCCGAAGTGTGACCACCATATGCGTATGTCGGCGCGCAACCGCCTGCATAGCCTGCTGGACGAAGGTTCTCTGGTAGAACTGGGCAGCGAGCTTGAGCCAAAAGACGTGCTGAAGTTCCGCGATTCCAAAAAATATAAAGATCGTCTGGCCTCTGCACAGAAAGAGACCGGCGAGAAAGACGCGCTGGTCGTCATGAAAGGCACCCTGCACGGGATGCCGGCTGTTGCCGCTGCGTTTGAGTTCTCCTTTATGGGCGGCTCAATGGGCTCCGTGGTCGGTGCGCGCTTCGTGCGTGCCGTTGAGCAGGCGCTGGAAGACAACTGTCCGCTGATCTGCTTCTCTGCTTCCGGCGGTGCGCGCATGCAGGAAGCGCTGATGTCGCTGATGCAGATGGCAAAAACCTCTGCAGCGCTGGCGAAGATGCAGGAGCGCGGTCTGCCGTATATCTCCGTGCTGACCGACCCAACCATGGGCGGCGTTTCCGCGAGCTTCGCGATGCTGGGCGATCTGAACATCGCTGAGCCAAAAGCGCTGATCGGCTTTGCGGGTCCTCGCGTTATCGAGCAGACCGTTCGTGAAAAACTGCCGCCGGGCTTCCAGCGCAGTGAGTTCCTCATCGAGAAAGGCGCCATCGATATGATCGTCCGCCGTCCGGAAATGCGCCTGAAGCTGGCGAGCATCCTGGCGAAGCTGATGAATCTGCCAGCGCCGAACCCGGATGAACCGCGCGAAGGCGTGGTGGTACCGGATCAGGAACCCGAGGCCTGATAACTGAAAAGGGCAGGGCCGGTTGGCGCTGCCCTTTTGCTTTCTAATCTGTTAATGACAACCGGGCATTATGGAAAATAAAAGCATTCCCCAAGCCACGTCGCCCCTGGCCGCGTGGCTTTCTTATCTGGAAAACCTGCACAGTAAAACCATCGATATGGGGCTTGAACGCGTAAGCCAGGTTGCGGCGCGTCTTGACGTGCTCAAACCGGCGCCTTTCGTGTTCACCGTCGCGGGAACCAACGGCAAAGGCACGACCTGCCGTACGCTGGAATCCGTCCTGATGGCGGCGGGTTACAGGGTTGGCGTTTACAGCTCCCCACACCTGGTACGCTACACCGAGCGGGTTCGCGTACAGAACCGCGAGCTGCCGGAATCCGCGCATACGGCGTCGTTTGCTGAAATTGAAGCCGCACGCGGTGAGATCTCATTAACCTATTTTGAATACGGCACCCTGTCGGCCCTGTGGCTGTTTAAACAGGCGCAGCTGGATGTGGTGATCCTTGAGGTCGGTCTCGGCGGACGTCTTGATGCGACCAATATCGTGGATGCGGACGTGGCGGTGGTGACTTCCATCGCGCTGGATCATGTCGACTGGCTGGGGCCCGATCGTGAAAGTATCGGCCGCGAGAAGGCCGGTATTTTCCGGGCAAATAAGCCCGCGGTGGTTGGCGAGCCGGATATGCCGCATACCATTGCTGACGTGGCGAACGAGAAGGGCGCGCAGCTGCTGCGCCGCGGTGTTGACTGGCAGTATGAGGTTCAGGACAACGGCTGGCGCTTTAGCGATGCGCAGGGGGCGCTCGACAACCTGCCGCTGCCCCAGGTGCCGCAGCCAAACGCAGCCACCGCGCTGGCGGCACTGCGCGCCAGCGGCCTCGTGGTCAGCGAACAGGCGATCCGCGAGGGCATACAAAACGCGATTCTGCCCGGACGTTTCCAGATTGTGAGCGAGTCACCGCGCCTGATCCTGGATGTGGCGCACAACCCCCATGCTGCGGCGTATCTCGCGGGACGTCTCAAATCGTTACCAAAAACCGGGCGCGTGCTGGCGGTTATCGGTATGCTTCATGATAAAGATATCGGCGGGACGCTGGCCTGCATGGAGAGTGTGGTCGATAGCTGGTATTGTGCTCCTCTGGAGGGGCCGCGCGGCGCGACGGCTGAGCAGCTGATGGAACATCTCGGCAAAGGCGCAATCTACAGTAGCGTGGCGCAGGCCTGGCATGCCGCGATGGCGGATGCTAAACCAGAAGATACCGTGCTGGTGTGTGGTTCATTCCACACGGTGGCACATGTCATGGAAGTGATGGACGCGGGGAGAACCGGTGGCGAGTAAGTTTCAGAACCGTTTAACAGGAACCATTGTGCTGGTCGCGCTCGGGGTGATTATTCTTCCCGGGCTGCTCGACGGGCAGAAAAAGCATTATCAGGATGAGTTTGCCGCGATTCCGCTGGTGCCGAAACCGGGTGACCGCGATGAGCCGGATATGCTGCCCGCGGCGACGCAGGCGCTGCCTGCTCAGCCACCGGAAGGCGCGGCGGAAGAGGTGCGCGCGGGTGATGCCGCCGCACCGTCGCTCGACCCGTCTCGCCTGGCGGCCACGAGCAACAGCGATATCGATCCTGTGCCGGTCGAGCAGCCTAAACCGGTTGAAAAACCGAAGCCGGTTGAGAAGCCGCAGCCGAAACCGCAGCGCGATAAAGCGGCAGAACAGCTCGCCGCGGCGTCAGAGACGCCTCCGCCAGCAAAACCGACGCAGCAGGACGCTGCTGCCCCAACGGGTAAAGCCTACGTGGTGCAGCTCGGTGCATTGAAAAATGCCGATAAAGTTAACGAGGTCGTAAGCAAACTGCGCAGTGCGGGATATCGTGTTTACACTTCACCTTCCACGCCGGTGCAGGGTAAAATTACCCGTATCCTCGTGGGGCCAGAAGCGTCTAAAGACAAACTGAAAGGGTCGCTGGGTGAACTGAAGCAGATCTCCGGCCTGAGCGGTGTGGTGATGGGCTACAGCGCAAACTAAGTACGACCTGCTCCTTTAAGAGAGAGGCGATAAGCCACGGCGTTGAACATTTTTTCAGCGCCTTTTTTATTTACGCGCGGGAAGGAAATCCCTACGCAAACGTTTTCTTTTTCTGTTAGAATTCGCCCCGAACTGGATGACAGGGCGTTAAATCGTGGGACACATATGGTCTGGATTGATTACGCCATCATTGCGGTGATTGGTTTTTCCTGTCTGGTTAGCCTGATCCGTGGCTTTGTTCGTGAAGCGTTATCGCTGGTGACCTGGGGTTGTGCTTTCTTTGTCGCCAGTCATTACTACACTTACCTGTCTGTCTGGTTCACGGGCTTTGAAGATGAACTGGTCCGAAATGGAATCGCTATCGCGGTGCTGTTTATCGCAACGCTGATTGTCGGCGCTATCGTGAATTACGTGATAGGTCAGCTGGTCGAGAAAACCGGTCTGTCAGGAACGGACAGGGTGCTCGGGATCTGTTTCGGGGCATTACGAGGCGTGCTGATTGTGGCCGCGATCCTGTTCTTCCTGGATACCTTCACCGGGTTCTCCAAAAGTGAAGACTGGCAGAAATCGCAGCTCATTCCAGAGTTCAGCTTCATCATCAGATGGTTCTTTGACTATCTGCAAAGCTCGTCGAGTTTTTTGCCCAGGGCATAAACCCTGAGATGTGGCTTAACGAGGAAAAGACGAATGTGCGGTATTGTCGGTATCGCCGGTTTCATGCCGGTAAACCAGTCGATTTATGACGCGTTAACGGTGCTTCAGCACCGTGGGCAGGATGCTGCGGGTATCATCACCATTGATGCAAACAACTGCTTCCGTTTACGTAAGGCGAATGGCCTGGTAAACGATGTGTTTGAAGCCCGCCATATGCAGCGTCTGCAAGGTAATATGGGGATCGGTCACGTTCGTTATCCTACTGCTGGCAGTTCCAGCGCCTCTGAGGCACAGCCTTTCTACGTCAACTCACCGTATGGCATCACCCTTGCTCATAACGGCAACCTGACCAACGCGCATGAACTGCGCAAAAAGCTGTTCGAAGAGAAACGTCGCCACATTAACACCACCTCTGATTCTGAAATCCTGCTCAATGTGTTCGCCAGCGAGCTGGATAACTTCCGTCACTATCCGCTGGAAGCAGATAACATTTTTGCCGCGATTGCCGCGACAAACCGTCAGATCCGCGGCGCGTACGCCTGCGTGGCGATGATCATCGGTCACGGTATGGTCGCCTTCCGCGATCCAAACGGCATTCGTCCGCTGGTGCTCGGCAAGCGCGACCTCGGCGATGGCCGTACCGAATATATGGTTGCTTCTGAAAGCGTGGCGCTGGATACCCTGGGCTTTGAATTCCTGCGCGACGTGGCGCCGGGCGAAGCGGTCTACATCACCGAGAAGGGCCAGCTGTTTACCCGCCAGTGTGCCGACAACCCGGTCAGCAACCCGTGCCTGTTTGAATACGTTTACTTTGCCCGTCCGGATTCGTTCATCGACAAGATTTCCGTCTACAGCGCGCGCGTCAACATGGGCACGAAGCTCGGTGAGAAGATTGCCCGCGAGTGGGACGATCTGGACATCGACGTGGTGATTCCTATCCCGGAAACCTCCTGCGATATCGCGCTGGAGATCGCCCGCATTCTGGATAAGCCATACCGTCAGGGCTTCGTGAAGAACCGCTACGTTGGCCGCACGTTTATCATGCCGGGGCAGCATCTGCGCCGTAAGTCCGTGCGCCGCAAGCTGAACGCCAACCGCGCGGAATTCCGCGATAAGAACGTTCTGCTGGTGGATGACTCCATTGTTCGTGGCACCACCTCTGAGCAGATTATCGAGATGGCCCGCGAAGCGGGTGCGAAGAAAGTCTATCTGGCCTCTGCTGCGCCGGAGATTCGCTTCCCGAACGTGTACGGTATTGATATGCCAACCGCCAACGAGCTGATCGCTCACGGCCGTGAAGTTGATGAAATTCGCCAGATCATCGGCGCTGATGGCCTGATTTTCCAGGACCTGAACGATCTCATCGACGCGGTACGTGCCGAGAACCCAGAAATTCAGCAGTTTGAATGCTCCGTGTTCAACGGTATTTACGTGACCAAAGACGTTGACCAGCAGTATCTCGACTATCTTGATTCGCTGCGCAATGACGACGCCAAAGCCGTTCAGCTGCAGAACGATCTCGAAAGCTTAGAGATGCACAACGAAGGTTGATGCTCTGGCAGGTGAGGGCGTATGCCCTCACTTGCAACTCCCCGGAAAATCCTGCACAGTCTGCCCTGAAATCAGTAAGGGCGAAAATCATGAAACGACTCATAGTTGGGCTCAGCGGTGCCAGCGGCGCGATTTACGGCGTACGTTTGTTACAGGTTCTGCGTAACGTGGCGGACGTCGAAACCCATCTGGTGATGAGCCAGGCGGCGCGGCAGACCCTCTCTCTGGAAACCGATCTCTCCCTGCGCGATGTTCAGGCGCTGGCGGATGTCGTTCACGATGCCCGTGATATCGCTGCCAGCATCTCCTCAGGCTCGTTTAAAACAGCCGGCATGGTTATCCTGCCCTGTTCAATTAAAACGCTCTCCGGCATTGTGAATAGCTATACGGACACCCTGGTGACGCGTGCGGCGGATGTGGTACTGAAGGAGCGGCGTCCTCTGGTGCTGTGCGTGCGGGAAACGCCGCTGCACCTGGGCCATCTGCGCTTAATGACGCAGGCTGCGGAGCTGGGCGCGGTCATCATGCCGCCGGTACCCGCGTTCTACCATCGCCCGCAAACGCTGGACGACGTCATCAATCAGACGGTTAACCGGGTGCTCGATCAGTTTGACATCGACCTGCCCGACGATCTCTTCACCCGCTGGCAGGGTGCCTGAATCTGTGCACAAACCAGGTGCATGAAAAGACAAGTTGCCCTGTTTCAGGGCAATTATGCAACGGCGATCATATCCTCGACATTTAATTCGTTTTTTCCCTTTTTCTCTCTCCGGTTCGTTCGGCAGACCTGCTATCTTTCACCATTAAGGCAATATCGCAACGTTTTATTAACATATTTAACGTCGAAGTTTTGACCAGACGGCAATGTGGCATAAGACCTGCAAGATGAAGCCTGCAACACAACACACAACACAATACATAATAAAATCACGGTACTTGAGGGTAAATGTATGAAGAAGACGGTTCTGGCTCTGTCTTTGCTCGTGGGGTTAAGTGCGGCAGCAGGTAGCTACGCAGCGCTTCCACAGACGGTACGTATCGGTACAGACGCAACCTACGCGCCATTCTCTTCCAAGGATGCGAAAGGCGATTTCGTGGGGTTTGATATCGATCTGGGTAATGAAATGTGCAAGCGTATTGCGGTGAAATGCACATGGGTGGGCAGCGACTTTGACGCGTTAATTCCGTCGCTGAAAGCCAAGAAAATCGACGCCATTATCTCTTCTCTCTCCATCACCGAAAAACGCCAGCAGGAGATTGCCTTCTCTGACAAGCTCTACGCCGCGGATTCTCGCCTGATTGCCCCTAAAGGCTCCCCGATTAAGCCCACCATCGACTCGCTGAAAGGCAAACACGTCGGCGTGCTTCAGGGTTCGACGCAGGAAGGCTATGCCAATGCTAACTGGCGTGAGAAGGGCGTAGACGTGGTGGCTTATCAGAACCAGGATCTGATTTACTCTGACCTGGCGGCAGGCCGTCTGGATGCCGCATTCCAGGATGAAGTCGCCGCGAGCGAAGGCTTCCTGAAGCAGCCTGCGGGCAAAGAATTCGCGTTTGCAGGCCCGTCGGTGAAAGACAAAAAGTACTTTGGTGACGGCACCGGGATTGGCCTGCGTAAGGATGATACCGAGCTGAAAGCCGCCTTTGACAAAGCCTTTGCGGAGCTGCGTAAAGACGGTACTTACGACAAACTGGCGAAGAAATACTTCGACTTCAACGTATACGGTGAATAACACCTGGCGGTAACGCACCGTTACGGTGCGTTACGGGAGCGGTTGACCCAATACGGTGCATGTGTTGCACCGTATTGGATCGCTTTGTGCATACTTACGCATTTATAATGCAAAAATTCCCGCCTGAAAGGCATTAATCTTTGCCTGACTGAGGGGATTAATGGCACATTAGCACCACCCCGTCGTCGTAAAAATCCCGTATGAAGACAGTTTGTTGAGGACAAATATGAAAAAACTCGTGTTGTCATTATCACTGGTACTGGCCTTTTCCAGCGCCACCGCGGCATTCGCAGCTATTCCGCAGAAAATTCGCATTGGTACCGATCCAACCTATGCGCCGTTCGAATCGAAGAATTCAAAGGGTGAACTGGTCGGTTTTGACATCGATCTGGCCAATGAGCTGTGCAAACGCATCAAAGCACAGTGTACCTACGTTGAGAACCCGCTGGATGCGCTGATCCCTTCCCTGAAAGCGAAAAAAATCGACGTGATCATGTCCTCCCTCTCCATCACCGAAAAACGCCAGCAGGAGATTGCCTTCACCGACAAACTCTACGCGGCCGATTCACGTCTGGTGGTGGCGAAATCGTCTGACATTCAGCCAACGCTGGAGTCGCTGAAGGGCAAACGCGTGGGCGTGCTGCAGGGCACTACCCAGGAAACCTACGGTAACGAACACTGGGCACCGAAGGGGATTGAAATTGTCTCCTATCAGGGCCAGGAAAATATCTACGCTGACCTGACGGCGGGCCGTATTGATGCCGCATTCCAGGATGAAGTCGCGGCTAGCGAAGGCTTCCTGAAAACGCCGGTAGGTAAAGATTACAAGTTTGGCGGCCCGTCCATTAAGGATGTGAAGTTGTTTGGTGTGGGCACCGGTATGGGTCTGCGCAAAGAAGACAACGAGCTGCGTGAGGCGCTGAACAAAGCGTTTGCTGAAATGCGCGCTGACGGCACCTACGACAAGCTGGCGAAAAAGTACTTTGATTTTAATGTTTACGGCGGCTAATCGCCCCGTCATATAACGTGCGGCCCCTCCCACGGCGGGAGGGGAAAAGACACGGTTCCACCACTCACGATACGACAGGGCTCGCGGTATGCTGTACGGATTTTCTGGCGTTATTTTACAGGGCGCGCTTGTCACCCTTGAGCTGGCTATCAGCTCCGTGGTGCTGGCGGTGCTGATAGGTCTGGCAGGCGCAGGGGCGAAGCTTTCAGCTAACAAACCGCTGGCGCTGATCTTTGAAGGCTACACCACGCTTATTCGCGGCGTTCCCGATCTGGTGCTGATGCTGCTTATCTTTTACGGTCTGCAGATTGCGCTGAACAGCGTGACGGACGCGATGGGCATGGGACAAATTGATATCGACCCAATGGTGGCCGGTATTATTACCCTCGGTTTTATCTACGGCGCCTACTTCACCGAAACCTTCCGCGG
Organism: Enterobacter sp. JBIWA003; assembly: GCF_019968825.1. Lineage (NCBI taxonomy): Bacteria > Pseudomonadati > Pseudomonadota > Gammaproteobacteria > Enterobacterales > Enterobacteriaceae > Enterobacter > Enterobacter sp. JBIWA003. Next base: position 3,474,135 of record NZ_CP074170.1, on the reverse strand, counting down.
TGCTTACATGGCCGTGCCGAAAGGTCACATTGAGGCGGCAACCGCATTTGGTTTTACCTCATCACAAACGTTTCGTCGGATTATGTTCCCGGCCATGATGCGCTATGCGCTCCCGGGCATCGGCAACAACTGGCAGGTTATCCTGAAAGCGACAGCGCTGGTCTCGCTGCTCGGTCTGGAAGACGTCGTGAAAGCGACTCAACTGGCGGGCAAGAGTACCTGGGAGCCGTTCTACTTTGCGGTGGTCTGTGGCGTGATTTATCTGGTCTTTACGACCGTCTCCAATGGTGTGCTGCTTCTGCTCGAGCGTCGCTACTCCGTGGGTGTGAAGAGGGCTGACCTGTGATTGAGATTATTCAGGAATACTGGAAATCGCTGCTGTGGACGGATGGCTACCGCTTTACCGGCGTGGCGATTACGCTCTGGCTGCTGATCTCCTCCGTAGTGATGGGCGGTATTCTGGCGGTGTTTCTTGCCATTGGCCGCGTGTCGAACAATAAATTTATCCAGTTCCCGATCTGGCTCTTCACCTACGTGTTTCGCGGTACGCCGCTGTACGTGCAGCTGCTGGTGTTCTATTCGGGGATGTACACGCTTGAGATCGTAAAAGGCACTGAGATGCTGAATGCGTTCTTCCGCAGCGGTCTGAACTGTACGGTGCTGGCGTTGACGCTCAACACCTGCGCCTACACCACCGAGATTTTCGCGGGGGCTATTCGCTCTGTCCCTTACGGTGAGATTGAAGCCGCGCGGGCCTACGGCTTCTCGTCGGTGAAACTGTACCGCTGCATTATTCTGCCGTCGGCCTTGCGTATCGCGTTACCGGCGTACAGTAATGAGGTGATTTTGATGCTGCACTCGACCGCGCTTGCCTTTACCGCGACGGTGCCGGATCTGCTTAAAATTGCGCGCGATATTAACTCCGCGACCTATCAGCCGTTTACCGCGTTTGGCATTGCGGCGGTGCTCTATTTAATTATCTCTTATGTTCTGATTAGCCTGTTCCGTAAGGCTGAAAAACGCTGGTTGCAGCATATAAAACCTTCTTCGACGCACTGAGAAAGATGATGGCTGAGAACAAATTAAACGTTATTGATTTGCACAAACGCTACGGCGAACATGAAGTGCTGAAAGGGGTGTCGCTGCAGGCTAACGCGGGCGACGTGATCAGTATCATCGGCTCATCCGGCTCGGGTAAAAGTACCTTCCTGCGCTGCATTAACTTCCTGGAAAAGCCGAGCGAAGGCTCGATTGTGGTGAGCGGGCAGAACATCAACCTGGTGCGTGACAAAGACGGCCAGCTGAAGGTGGCCGATAAGCACCAGCTGCGTCTGCTGCGTACGCGCCTGACGATGGTGTTCCAGCATTTTAACCTCTGGAGCCACATGACGGTGCTGGAGAACGTGATGGAAGCGCCGGTTCAGGTGCTTGGCCTGAGCAAGCATGAAGCCCGCGAGCGCGCGGTGAAATACCTGGCAAAAGTGGGCATCGACGAGCGCCAGCAGATGAAATACCCGGTGCATCTCTCCGGCGGTCAGCAGCAGCGAGTCTCCATCGCCCGCGCGCTGGCGATGGAACCCGAGGTGCTGCTGTTCGACGAACCGACCTCCGCGCTCGACCCGGAACTCGTTGGCGAAGTGCTGCGCATCATGCAGAAGCTGGCTGAAGAGGGCAAAACGATGGTGGTGGTGACGCACGAGATGGGCTTCGCCCGTAACGTCTCGAACCACGTGATTTTCCTGCACCAGGGGAAAATTGAAGAGCAGGGGCATCCGGACGAGGTGCTGGCGAACCCGCAAAGCCCGCGTTTGCAGCAATTCCTGAAAGGCTCTCTGAAGTAAGAGGGCATCAGACCGCAGTGCAGGCCAATCGCCCGGTGGCGCTTCGCTTACCGGGCCTACAAAACCGTAGGCCGGGCAAACGCAGTGCCGCCCGGCATTCAGGCCGCACGACACTCCAGCCGGTACACCCAGTCGTCATAGCGCACGCCGTCAATCTCATACGCCTTTTCCAGCACCTGCATACGCACAAACCCGGCTTTCTCCAGCACCCGCACCGAACCGCCGTTGTCCGCCAGCACGTACGCGTTAATGGCCTTCACGCCAGTCTGGTTGAACGCGTAATCACACACCGCGCGCAGCGCCTCGCTGGCGATACCTTTCCCCTGCGCGGCGGGCACAACCGTATAACCGATATCCGCCTCTTCACGATTCTCTGCGCTGATTTGCAGGCCGATATCGCCCAGCGGCGTATCATCATCCCGGGCGCGAATGACAAACACATGAGCAGCAGCGAGTCGCGCGGCAAACACGCGTCGGGTCTCTTTTTCCGGGGCGATGGCGGCCATATAGCGCATGATGGCGCGATCTTCACGCAGCGAGCGGAAGAAGGCCCAGTCAGTGGGTTCGAAAGGGGTGAGGTGAAGCCGGGGTGTGGTGATGGTTGCCATTGTTATGCCATATCTTCGGAAAATGGCCTGTCACTGTACCATATTCACCCCACCACATCCCCCAGCGCCTCTTCTAATTCATACCAGCGGAACGCAAACCCGGCCGCTTCCAGTCGTTTTGGCAGCGCTCTCTGTCCGCCTAATACCAGAACAGACGCTTCACCCATCAGCAGACGAATGACCGTGGCAGGCACGCGCAAAATTGCCGGACGGTGCAGGGCATGCCCCAGCGCGTGAGCAAACTGTTCATTACGCACCGGATACGGCGCAACCATATTGAACGGCCCGCGCAGATCGTTATCCAGTAGCCAGAGAATCCCGTTGACCATATCGTCGATATGGATCCAGGCCATATACTGACGGCCATTACCAATGGGGCCCCCGAGTCCGAGCCTGAAAGGGGGAAGCATCTTCGCCAAAATGCCGCCTTTCGGTGCCAGAACGACACCGGTCCGCAGCAGGCAGACGCGGGTTCGATCGCTTTGCGCCGCACTGGCGATACGCTCCCACTGGGCACAGAGTTTGTGGGTAAACTCGTTATGGGGCGGCTCTTCCTCGGTCACCACCACCTCGCCAAGATCGCCGTAGTAGCCCACTGCGGAACCCGAAATCAGCACTGAAGGCGGCGTGTGGCTGTTGCGGATCAGCTCGACCAGCTTTTCGGTGATGTTCCACCGGCTGCTGCATAACAGCTGTTTTTGCTCTCCCGTCCAGCGTTTATCGGCGATGGGTTCACCCGCGAGGTTAATGACGGCGTCGAAGCCGTCCAGATTTTGCTGATCGGCCAGATTTTTCCAGATATCGACACCCGCCCCCAGCACCTGACGCGCTTTCTCCGGGCTGCGCGTGACCACGGTAATGTCGTGATGCAAGGCCTGCAGACGCGCAATGAGGTGACGACCAATCAGGCCTGTACCGCCGGTCAGCAAAATCTTCATACAACCTCCAGGTTTACGCCTGGCGCCGCCAGCTTAACGTCATGGAGACGGAATCGGCGTAGCGCAGGGCGTGAAGTTTATCGATCTCAACTTCAGCATAAGTGACCCAGTGATGTTCGCGTGCGATATCGAGCACATCCTGAGTTAATTTTTCCAGCAGAGAGAAGCGGTTATTCTCCACAAACTGGATAATGTTCTTGGTGATTGTGCGGTAGTTCAGCGCGTCATTGATATCTTCGCTGGCGCGCGCTTTGTCTGCGGGATAGTGAATCACCACGTTAATGACAATATCCTGACGGTTGGCGATCTCTTCCTCTTTGATACCGATAAAGGTACGCAGGCGTAAATTTTTTATACGAATAATGGCGTCTGGCTGTGACATTGCAGGTCTTCTCCGTGTCAGTATTTCCTGCCCATAATACATGAGTGCCTCACAGGCACCCAGCCTCATACCGGGTTAAATTTGCTGGATTTTTTGCATCGCCCGCTCGGTCGCCGGGCGGGTCCGGATGCGCTCGAACCAGTTGTTTACCGCCGGGTAAGAGGCCAGATCAATTCGGTGTTTTTCATGCGTATTCACCCATGGCCAGCAGGCGATATCGGCAATACTGTAATGATCGCCCCCGAGCCACGGCGTTTTCATCAGCCGACGGTTCAGAACGTCATAGAGCCGCTGCGTCTCGACCTGATAACGTTCTATCGCGTAAGGAATGGGTTGCGGGGCGTAAGCGGTAAAGTGATGATTTTGACCCAGCATGGGGCCCAGCCCGCTCGCCTGCCAGAAAAGCCACTGCAGGGTATGGTGACGCTCACGCAGCTCGCCGCTCAGCAGCTTGCCGGTTTTCTCTGCCAGATAGAGCAAAATTTCACCGGATTCAAACAGGCTCAACGGTCTGCCCCCGTCCGCCGGCTGGTTATCAATAATGGCCGGGATTTTATTGTTCGGCGAGATAGCCAGAAAAAGAGGGCTGAACTGTTCGCCTTTGCTGATATCCACACGAATGATCCTGTAATCCAGCTCGGCTTCTTCAAGAAAGAGGGTGATCTTATGGCCGTTTGGGGTAGGGGCGTAATAAAGGTCGATCATTCTCAACTCCTGTCCATGCGAAGAGTGGTGCCATGACAAATGAGTATAGGTGGTTGTTGTAAATCGTGAGTTTTCATCAAGTGACAGCGAGGCAAAGAGATTATATGTTGAGTAAAAACCGATCAGCCTATGAGGATGTTATGAACCAGCCCGTCATCACGTTGTGGTCCGATGCGAACTTCTTTTCCCCCTATGTTATGAGCGTATACGTTGCGCTGGCCGAAAAAGGGCTCACCTTTACGCTGAAGACCGTTGATCTTGACGGTGGTGAGCATCTTAAACCGCAGTGGCAGGGCTACGATCTGACCCGACGCGTGCCGGTGCTGGAGATTGATGGATTTGCCCTGAGCGAATCGTCGGCGATCGATGAGTATCTGGAAGATCGGTTCGCCCCCCCGGAGTGGGAACGTATCTATCCTCACGATCTGCAAAAGCGCGCCCGGGCGCGGCAGATCCAGGCGTGGCTGCGAAGCGATCTGGTGCCGATTCGCGTCGAACGCTCCACGGACGTTGTGTTTGCCGGGGTGAAAAAGCCAGCCCTCAGAGCAGAAGGTGCAGAAAGCGGGCAGAAGCTGATTGAAACCGCCACCTCGCTGCTCGCCCATGGCAACCCAAACCTGTTCGGCGAGTGGTGCATTGCCGATGCCGATCTGGCGTTGATGTTAAACCGCCTGATCCTCAACGGTGATGAGGTGCCGCAGCTGCTGGTGGATTATGCCGCGTTCCAGTGGCAGCGTGCCTCCGTGCAGCGCTATGTGGCACTCTCGGCTAAGCGCGCGGGCTGATAAGCCCTGCCGCTTCAGGTATCATGGGGGCAGTCTGTTTTCCCGAGGAGTGACTGATGAAACTGATGTTTGCGTCGGATATCCATGGATCGCTGCCCGCTACCGAGCGTGTCCTTTCCCTGTTTGCACAAAGCGGTGCGCAGTGGCTGATTATTTTGGGCGACGTGTTGAATCACGGCCCGCGCAACGCGCTGCCAGAGGGCTATGCCCCTGCGCAGGTCGCGGAAAAACTCAACCAGTTCGCCTCGCGCATCATTGCCGTTCGCGGCAACTGCGACAGCGAAGTGGACCAGATGCTGCTGCATTTCCCCCTTACCGCACCGTGGCAACAGGTGCTGCTTGAACAACACCGCCTGTTCCTGACCCACGGGCATCTTTTCAGCCCGGATAATCTTCCGGCCCTCGCGGCTGGCGATGTCCTGGTTTACGGTCATACTCATATTCCGGTTGCGGAAAAACGCGGTGAGATTTATCACTTTAACCCGGGCTCGGTCAGCATCCCAAAAGGCGGATATCCTGCGAGCTACGGCATGCTGGAAGGAAATACCCTGAGCGTTATCGCACTTAATGATCAGCAAGTTATTGCGCAGGTAGCGATTAATCCGTAAGTTACACCTCAACTGCAAACGCGCCGAAAGAGCGCTTAGAAGAGAAGGTTTCCCGATGGTGGAGCAGAGTCATTTGGCAAGTACAGAGTGGGTTGACATTGTCAACGAAGAGAATGAAGTGATCGCGCAGGCCAGCCGCGAGCAAATGCGTGCGGAGCGCCTGCGTCACCGTGCGACATATATCGTTGTGCATGACGGTATGGGTAAAATTCTGGTTCAGCGCCGCACGGACACGAAAGATTTTCTCCCGGGTATGCTGGATGCTACTGCAGGTGGCGTCGTCCAGGCGGATGAAGTGCTGCTGGATTCCGCGCGTCGTGAAGCGGAAGAAGAGTTAGGCATTGCCGGTGTGCCGTTTGCCGAGCACGGGCAGTTCTACTTCGAGGATGAACACTGTCGTGTCTGGGGCGGGCTGTTTAGCTGCGTCTCTCACGGCCCGTTCGCCCTGCAGGAAGAAGAAGTCAGCGAAGTGAACTGGATGACGCCGGAGGAGATTACCGCGCGCTGCGACGAGTTCACGCCGGATTCGTTAAAAGCGCTGGCGCTCTGGATGAGCCGCAACGCCAATAACGAATCGACCAAATCAGAGAAAGAGGAAGAGGCTGAGTAAGCTTCAGCAACTCTCTCTCAGACACAGACTGGACGCGATGGGCTTTTGATCGCGCCAGTCTCCGCCATTCAGGCGCTCCAGTAACGCTTTCCCGGCTTCAATTCCAATCTTACGATGCGGCACCGCCATGGTCGTCAGCGGCGGCTGACAGACGCGGCTCACGTCGCTATCGCCAAAACCTACCACCGCCAGATCGTCCGGCACTTTGATTCGCCTGCGCTGGCACTCGTACAGCGCGCCGCAGGCCAGCTCGTCAGAGACGCACACCAGCGCATCCAGCTCCGGCCAGGCCAGCAGGAACTCGGGCAGCTGCGCCGCGCCGGTCGAGAAGCTCGGCGGCATCGCCGCGTTAATGACCCGGTTCGGCGACATATGGTGGCGAAGCATGGCTTTGTACCAGCCCTGCAGATGCTGCTGGAAAATCCACTGCTCCTGATTGGCACACAGTAGGCCAATATTTTGATAGCCGCGCTTAATGACCATCTCCGTGAGCTCATACATGGCCGCCACGTTATCAATCCCGATATTCATATCAATCGGATCGGCGCGCATGGCGCCCATCTCCATCACCGGAATTGAGGCGTTTTTCAGCCAGTGGCGAACGGTGTCGGTATGTTCAACGCTGAGCAGGATAGCGGCGGCAATGTTCGACGCCAGCAGCGTCTCCAGCAGTTTCTCCTCCTGCTCAAGACGATGCTGGGACTCAGCCAGCATGATCTGATACCCGGCAGGTTGCAGCACCTGCTGTAGCCCGGCGAACATCTCCGAGCAGCCTGCTTCGGAGAGGTTGGGCACCACCATGGCGATCGTCCATGACGACGCCGAGGCCAGGGCACTGGCGGCAAGATTAGGCATATAACCCAGCTCCTGCACGGCAGCTTCAATTTTTTCTCGTAGTTTATCGGAAACCTGTTCGGGCGTGCGAAGCGCACGGGACACGGTCATCGTGCCCACACCGGCAAGCTGTGCGACATCGGCGAGTGTCACTTTACCAGTACTGCGCCGTTTTCGGGTTAGAGACATACACCTTCCTGCTGACCAGACGCGTTCTTATTTTCCTTCGTTTCACGTGACAGGCAGTATACGCCTTAAATCCCTTTTTTTGCTGTGATTTAGCAACGTGATTGCAATTTGATAGCGCTATCACATTTCTGCATGATAACGATTGGTAGCGCTATCTTTGTGATCGCGATCGCAGTCAATCAGTGATGCATTGAATAAAGTTTGCTCATCTTAAGCGTGTCGCGGGAGTGAAAAGTGCTCAAAAAATGGATATATGATACAACCATCACGCTGCAGGAGAGCGTGAAAGACTGGCCGCAGGCGCTGGAGCTGTGTGCGAAGCCGCTGCTGGATTTGCAGGTGATTGAGCCTGAATACGTCACGGCCATCATCCAGCAGCACCACACGTTAGGACCTTATTATGTGCTGGCACCAGGGCTGGCGATGCCGCATGCGCGGCCGGAGGAAGGCGCCAAAGGACTGGGGTTGTCGTTATTAAAACTAAAACAGGGCGTCTCGTTTGGTGCCGGTGAGTTTGACCCTGTCGACGTCATTATTATGCTCGCGGCACCCGACAAAAATAGCCATATCGAGATGATCTCGTCGCTGGCAGAGTTATTTTCCAGCGATACCAATATGGCCGAACTGCATCAGGTGAATACCCTGGAGGAAATTAAAACGATTATTAACCGCTTCTGATTTAATTCTTTAATCCGGTTTTTCACAACATTACGCGTCAGCGTGATGGGGCGTACTCTACTCAAAATAAGGGGACAACAATGAAAATCATGGCTATTTGCGGTTCTGGCCTGGGCAGTAGTTTTATGGTCGAAATGAATATTAAAAAGGTGCTCAAAAAGCTGGAGATTGAAGCTGAGGTTGAACACTCCGATCTCTCCTCAGCCACGCCGGGCGCGGCCGATCTGTTCGTGATGGCAAAAGACATTGCCGCCAGCGCCAGCGTGCCGGAAAGCCAGCTGGTGGTGATCAACAACATCATCGACATCAACGAACTTGAAGCGCAGCTGCGCGGCTGGTTCGAAAGACAATAACCCTGATAAGGCGAGGTGGATATGTTTATCCTTGAAACGCTGAATTTCGTTGTTGATATTTTAAAAGTCCCTTCGGTGCTGGTGGGTTTAATTGCGTTAATCGGTCTGGTTGCGCAGAAAAAAGCGTTTTCCGACGTGGTGAAAGGGACCATTAAAACCATCCTGGGCTTTATTGTACTGGGCGGCGGCGCCACGGTGCTGGTCGGGTCATTAAATCCCTTAGGCGGTATGTTTGAACACGCCTTTACTATCCAGGGCATTATTCCAAACAATGAAGCGATCGTGTCCATTGCACTGGAAAAATACGGTGCAGCGACCGCGCTGATTATGGCCTTCGGGATGGTGGCGAATATTATCGTCGCACGCTTTACCCGGCTGAAGTATATCTTCCTGACCGGACACCACACGTTTTATATGGCGTGCATGATTGGCGTGATCCTGACGGTGGCGGGCTTTGAGGGCGTGGGGCTGGTCTTTACCGGGTCGCTGATCCTTGGCCTGATTATGGCTTTCTTCCCGGCGATTGCGCAGCGCTACATGAAGCGCATTACCGGCAACGATGAGATTGCCTTCGGCCACTTTGGCACGCTGGGCTACGTGCTGTCCGGCTGGATTGGCAGCAAGGTCGGCAAAGGATCCCGCTCAACGGAAGAGATGAACCTGCCGAAGAACCTGAGCTTCCTGCGCGACAGCTCGATCTCCATCTCCCTGACCATGATGATTATCTACCTGATCATGGCGGTGAGCGCCGGGCGCGAGTACGTCGAAGCCACCTTCAGCGCCGGCCAGAACTACCTCGTCTACGCCATCATCATGGCGATCACCTTCGCGGCGGGGGTGTTCATCATTCTGCAGGGCGTACGCCTGATTCTGGCGGAAATCGTTCCAGCCTTTACCGGCTTCTCGGAAAAACTGGTGCCGAACGCGCGTCCTGCGCTCGACTGCCCGGTGGTGTATCCCTATGCGCCTAACGCGGTGCTGATTGGCTTCCTGTTCAGCTTCCTCGGCGGGATTGTGGGGCTGTTCATCTGCGGTCAGTTTAGCTGGGTGCTGATCCTCCCGGGCGTGGTGCCGCACTTCTTCACCGGCGCAACGGCGGGCGTGTTCGGTAACGCCACCGGCGGACGTCGCGGGGCAATGATTGGCGCCTTTGCCAACGGCCTGCTGATTACCTTCCTGCCGGTCCTGCTGCTGCCGGTACTGGGCGCCATTGGTTTTGCGAACACCACCTTCTCTGACGCTGACTTCGGCGCGGTCGGGATTGTCCTTGGCAACCTGGCGCGCTTCCTGTCGCCGCTTGCCATCACCGGGCTGGTCGTGGCGCTGTTCGCGCTGCTGGTGGCGTACAACGTCTTCGCGAAAAACAAACCTGCGGGCGGTAACGCGCAGGAAAACACCGGAGCCAAATCATGAATGAGAAAGAGATAACCGAACTCGCGCGTCAGATTCGTCTTGAGACGCTGAAATCCCTGACGCAGCTGGGCTTTGGTCACTACGGGGGTAGCATGTCGGTGGTAGAAACTCTGGCCGTGCTGTACGGCGCAGTGATGAAAATCGACCCGGCGGATCCGGACTGGCCGGAGCGAGACTACTTTGTCCTGTCGAAAGGCCATGCGGGCCCGGCGCTCTACAGTACCCTGGCGATCAAGGGCTACTTCCCGACAGAAGAGCTGAGTACCCTCAACCAGAACGGCACGCGCCTGCCCAGCCACCCGGACCGCCTGAAAACGCGCGGCGTGGATGCCACCACCGGTTCGCTGGGGCAGGGGATTTCCATCGCGGGCGGCATGGCGCTGTCGCACAGGCTGGCCGGGCGGCCGAATCGGGTCTTCTGCATCGTCGGCGACGGCGAGCTGAACGAAGGGCAGTGCTGGGAGGCGTTCCAGTTTATTGCCCACCATCGCCTGAACAACCTGACGGTATTTGTCGACTGGAACAAACAGCAGCTCGACGGCGAGCTGGACGAGATCATCAGCGCGTTTGACCTGGAGGGAAAATTCCGCGCCTTTGGCTTTGACGTGGTGACGGTGAAGGGGGACGACATTCCGGGTCTGCTGGCAGTGACATCGCGCATCCCGGCAGCCGATGCGCGTCCGTTAGTCGTCATCCTCGACAGCATCAAAGGCCAGGGGGTGCCGTATCTGGAGCAGCTCAGCAACTCACACCATCTGCGATTGACCGCGGAGAGCAAAGCGGCCCTCAACGAGACGATTCGCCAACTGGAGGCTTCACATGATTAAGGTTGCACCGGCAGGACAGAAAGACGCCGTTGAGATGCGTAAAGTTTACGCTGGCTTCGTGGCAAAACAGATTGAGGCCGGAAGTGACATCATTGCGCTCGAAGCAGACCTGATGAGCTCGATGGCAATGGACGGCGTGGCGCGCGATTATCCGCAGCACGTGATTAACTGCGGCATTATGGAGGCCAACGTCATCGGCACGGCAGCCGGGCTGTCGCTTACCGGACGCAAGCCGTTCGTTCACACCTTCACCGCCTTTGCCAGCCGCCGCTGTTTTGACCAGCTGTTTATGTCCCTGGACTATCAGCGCAACAACGTGAAAGTGATAGCGTCGGATGCGGGTGTGACGGCCTGCCACAACGGCGGAACGCATATGTCGTTTGAGGATATGGGCATCGTACGCGGTCTGGCGCATTCGGTGGTGCTGGAGGTGACCGACGCGGTGATGTTTGAGGACGTGCTGCGCCAGCTTATCGACCTCGAAGGCTTCTACTGGGTGCGCACCATCCGTAAGCAGGCGCCGAGCGTCTATGCGCCGGGCTCCACCTTCACCATCGGAAAAGGCAACGTGCTGCGCGAGGGGAGCGATATCACCCTGATTGCCAACGGCATCATGGTGTCGGAAGCGCTGGAAGCCGCGCGCCAGCTTGAGCAGGAGGGGGTCAGCGCGGCGGTCATCGACATGTTTACCCTGAAACCCATCGACCGGATGCTGGTGAAAAACTACGCCGAGAAAACCGGGCGCATCGTGACCTGTGAAAACCACAGCATTCACAACGGGCTGGGGTCGGCGGTGGCGGAAGTGCTGGTGGAAACCTGCCCGGTGCCGATGCGACGGGTGGGCGTCAAGGAGCGTTACGGCCAGGTGGGGACGCAGGATTTCCTGCAGAAAGAGTATGGCCTGACGGCACATGACATTGTATCGGCGGCGCGCGAGCTGCTGTAAATAAAAAAGGCGACCGGTTAAGTGGTCGCCTTTTTGTTGCCCGGTGGCGCTAGCGCTTACCGGGCCTACGGTTTTGTAGGCCGGATAAGCGAAGCGCCATCCGGCAATACATTACTGCTGCTGCGAAGACTGGATCGCCGTCAGCGCGATGGTGTAGACGATATCGTCTACCAGTGCGCCACGAGACAGGTCGTTCACAGGTTTGCGCATGCCCTGCAGCATTGGCCCGATGGAGATCAGGTCGGCAGAACGCTGTACCGCTTTGTAGGTGGTGTTACCGGTGTTCAGATCCGGGAAGATGAACACGGTAGCGCGACCAGCAACCGGTGAGTTCGGCGCTTTGGATTTCGCAACGTCAGCCATGACCGCGGCGTCGTACTGCAGCGGGCCGTCGATCATCAGATCAGGACGTTTTTCCTGCGCAATACGGGTCGCTTCACGCACTTTCTCTACGTCGCTACCTGCACCTGAGGTGCCGGTGGAGTAGGAGAGCATCGCCACGCGCGGCTCGATACCGAAAGCGGTCGCGGAGTCTGCGGACTGGATAGCGATCTCAGCCAGCTGTTCTGCAGTTGGATCCGGGTTGATCGCGCAGTCGCCGTAAACGTAAACCTGTTCAGGCAGCAGCATGAAGAACACGGAAGACACCAGAGAGCTGCCTGGCGCGGTTTTGATCAGCTGCAGCGGTGGACGGATGGTGTTCGCCGTGGTGTGAACCGCACCGGAAACCAGACCGTCAACTTCGTCCTGCTCCAGCATCAGCGTGCCCAGCACCACGTTGTCTTCCAGCTGCTCACGCGCAACGGCTTCGGTCATGCCTTTGCTCTTACGCAGCTCAACCAGACGGGCAACGTAGCTTTCGCGAACCACTTCAGGGTCAACGATTTCGATGCCTGCGCCCAGCTCAACGCCCTGAGAGGCCGCTACGCGGTTGATCTCATCCGGGTTACCCAGCAGCACACAGGTCGCGATGCCGCGCTCTGCACAGATAGCAGCCGCTTTAACGGTACGTGGTTCGTCGCCTTCTGGCAGAACAACGCGTTTGCCCGCTTTGCGCGCCAGCTCGGTCAGCTGGTAACGGAATGCTGGAGGAGACAGACGGCGGCTGCGCTCGGAGGTCGCGGTCAGGGATTCGATCCAGTCTGCGTTGATGTAGCCTGCAACGTATTCCTGAACTTTCTCGATACGCTCGTGGTCATCAACCGGCACTTCCAGGTTGAAGCTCTGCAGGCTCAGGGAGGTCTGCCAGGTGTTGGTGTTCACCATGAAGACCGGCAGGCCGGTAGCGAACGCGCGTTCGCACAGCTTGCTGACGCGTGGGTCCATCTCGTAGGCACCGGTCAGCAGGATCGCACCGATTTCCACGCCGTTCATTGCGGCCAGACAGGCTGCAACCAGAACGTCAGGACGGTCTGCGGAAGTCACCAGCAGGGAACCTGCGCGGAAGTGTTCCAGCATGTGCGGAATGCTACGCGCACAGAAGGTCACGGACTTCACACGACGGGTGTTGATGTCGCCTTCGTTAATCACGGTCGCGTTCAGGTGACGCGCCATGTCGATTGCACGGGTGGCAATCAGATCGAAGCTCCATGGCACCGCGCCCAGAACCGGAAGCGGGCTGGATTCCTGCAGCTTAGCCGGGTCAACTTTGATGACTTTCGCTTTGGACGAGTCGTCGAAGATCTCGGACAGGTCAGGGCGAGTACGGCCCTGCTCATCCACTGGCGCGTTCAGCTTGTTGACGATCACGCCGGTGATGTTGGTATTTTTCGCGCCGCCGAAGCTGCTGCGCGTCAGTTCGATACGCTCGTTCAGCTGTTCCGGGGTGTCAGTACCCTGAGACATCACGAAAACGATCTCTGCGTTCAGGGTTTTCGCGATTTCGAAGTTCAGAGACTGGGCAAACTGGTGTTTGCGGGTTGGCACCAGACCTTCAACCAGCACCACTTCCGCGTCTTGCGCGTTAGCATGGTAGTTGGCGATGATCTCTTCCATCAGCACGTCTTTCTGGTTGCTGGACAGCAGAGATTCAACGTGGCTCATCTTCAGCGGTTCGGCCGCCGGCAGATTGGAGTTCTTGCGAACGATGGTGGTGGTCTGGTCTGGCGCATCGCCACCGGCACGTGGCTGGGCGATTGGCTTAAAGACGCTCAGACGAACGCCTTTGCGTTCCATAGCACGGATAACGCCAAGGCTGACGCTGGTCAGGCCGACGCTGGTTCCGGTAGGGATCAGCATAATAGTACGGGACACGGTTTATCCTCTTTCGTTACCGCCCAAATGGGGCGGGTTACAAAACAGCACCGCCAGCATTGCTGGCGGTGTGGAATCAGGCAGTCAGGCGGTGCGCGTCTTGCGCGATGACCAGCTCTTCGTTAGTTGGGATAACGAGAGCAGGGCGGGTGCCTTCTTTGTTGATGAAGCCAGACTTGCCGAAGCGGGCAGCCAGGTTACGCTCGTGATCAACTTCGAAGCCCAGAACGCCCAGTTTGCCCAGGGACAGTTCACGAACCATTGCCGCGTTCTCACCGATACCACCGGTGAAGATAACCGCGTCCAGACGGCCTTCCATCAGCGCAGTGTAAGAGCCGATGTATTTCGCCAGACGGTGGCAGTAAACGTCCATTGCACGTTTAGCGTCTTCTTTCTCTGCGTAGTTGTCTTCAACGTAACGGCAGTCGCTGGTAACTTCGGTCAGACCCAGCAGGCCAGACTCTTTGGTCAGCATTTTGTTGATCTGGTCAACGCTCATGCCCAGGGTGTCGTGCAGGTGGAAGATGATCGCCGGGTCGATGTCACCGGAACGGGTACCCATCACCAGACCTTCCAGCGGGGTCAGACCCATGGACGTATCAACACATTTACCATTGCGGATAGCCGATACAGAACCACCGTTGCCCAGGTGGCAGGTGATGATGTTCAGCTCTTCAACCGGCTTGTTCAGCACTTTTGCCGCTTCCTGAGTCACATAGAAGTGGCTGGTGCCGTGCGCGCCGTAACGACGTACGCCGTGCTCTTTGTACAGGCTGTATGGCAGGGCATAGAGGTAAGACTCTTCCGGCATGGTCTGATGGAACGCGGTGTCGAATACGGCCACGTTTTTGTCTTTCAGATTCGGGAAGGATTTCAGCGCTTCAGCGATACCGATCAGGTGAGCCGGGTTGTGCAGCGGTGCGAAAGAGGCAGAGTCTTTGATGCCCTGGATCACAGAGTCGTCGATCACGACGGAGCTGGTGTATTTTTCGCCGCCGTGGACGATACGGTGACCAATCGCAGTCAGCTGAGCAGACAGTTCTGGTTTTTGTGCCAGAATAGTGTTAACGATAAAGTTCAGCGCTTCACTGTGAGCGGCGCCTGCACCTAAAGCCGCTTCTTGTTTGCTGCCGTCCATCTTCCACTTGATACGTGCTTCAGGCAGATGGAAACATTCGGCCAAACCAGAGAGGTATTCGTCACCGTTGAGCGCATCGATGATGGCGAATTTCAGTGAGGAGCTACCGCAGTTCAGAACCAGTACTAACTTACTCGACATGGAAGTACCTATTATTGATACGTGGCTAAAAAAACGTCAGTGAGTCTAACAGCGTAACGCATGATGACTCGGACATTTATGATTAACATCATGCCAAACGAACATTGTGGCATGATGGAAGAAATAACTATGATTTTATGCCATTTTGCACAATTTTCAGCCAATGGCATAATATGCAATAATTTGACGAGCTAATGATTCTCGTCTATGGCCCTATCAGGCTGGCACAGGATACCCGATACGGGGTAGAGATGACAAAATATTTTGAACGTTGTCATAGCTTGTTGTGGTTTTGCACGAAAATTTTAATTTTTATATGTGAAGTTGAGGTACAGCCATGTCGACACCAGAGAACCCGTCCGTAAATTTCTTTAGTCTGTTTCGTCGGGGACAGCATTACGCAAAGACGTGGCCAATGGAAAAGCGCCTTGCGCCGATGTTTATTGAGAATCGCACCATCCGCGCCACGCGCTATGCGATTCGCTTTATGCCGCCTGTCGCTATCTTTACGCTGTGCTGGCAGATTGCGCTGGGTGGGCAGCTTGGACCTGCCGTTGCCACGGCGCTCTTCGCATTAAGCCTGCCGATGCAGGGCCTGTGGTGGTTAGGTAAACGGTCCATCACGCCACTTCCTCCTTCTATTTTACACTGGTTTTATGAAGTGCGCGGTAAGCTGGAAGAGGCCGGTCAGGCGCTCGCCCCGGTGGAAGGCAAGCCGGATTACCAGGCGCTGGCGGACACGTTAAAGCGTGCTTTTAAGCAACTGGATAAAACATTCCTCGATGATTTGTGATTGATCATCGAAACGACGACGAAAAGAGGGCACAGTAACAATCAGTTACCGTGTCTTTTTTTTAAGTGCAATGCGCTACAGGAGTCGAAAGATGGAAATGACCCATGCTCAACGTCTGATTTTGTCCAACCAGTACAAGATGATGACTATGCTTGATCCCGATAACGCTGCGCGCTACAGCCGCCTGCAAACCATCGTCGAACGCGGCTTTGGTCTGCAAATGCGCGAACTGGACCGCGAGTTTGGCGAGCTGAAAGAAGAAACCTGTCGCATCGTGATCGACATTATGGAGATGTATCACGCCCTGCACGTCTCCTGGACGAATCTCAAAGATCAACAGTCCATTGACGAGCGCCGCGTCACCTTCTTAGGCTTTGATGCCGCAACGGAAGCACGTTATCTGAGCTATGTTCGCTTTATGGTGAATACGG
This sequence comes from Enterobacter sp. JBIWA003, assembly GCF_019968825.1. NCBI lineage: Bacteria > Pseudomonadati > Pseudomonadota > Gammaproteobacteria > Enterobacterales > Enterobacteriaceae > Enterobacter > Enterobacter sp. JBIWA003. The sequence goes on along the minus strand of NZ_CP074170.1, from coordinate 3,457,662 downwards.
AAGGGCGTTATACCCACTTTGACGCGGGTACCCACGGCTTCAACGCGCAGACCCCGATGTGGGATAAATATCAGCGCATGCTGAGCGCGTGGCATGCCTGCCCGCGTCAGTACCATTTAAGCAGCAACGAAATTCAACAAATCATTAATGCCTGACGGAGGTGCGTGTGCAGTGTAGAGGTTTTCTGTTTGATCTGGACGGTACGCTGGTGGATTCGCTGCCGGTTGTGGAACGTTCCTGGTGCCATTGGGCTGACAGACATGGCATCGACCATCAGGACGTGCTGAATTTTATCCATGGCAAACAGGCCATCACCTCGCTACGGCACTTCCTGGCCGGACGCTCTGAGGACGACATTCAGGCGGAGTTCAAATACCTGGAACACATTGAAGCCACCGATACGGACGGCATTACCGCGTTACCGGGCGCGCGCGAACTGCTTGAACATCTGAACGAGGCGCAGATCCCGTGGGCTATCGTCACCTCCGGTTCCGTGCCGGTTGCCCACGCCCGACACAAGGCGGCAGGGTTGCCGACGCCGGACGTGTTTATCACGGCGGAGCGCGTGAAGCGGGGTAAACCGGAGCCTGACGCATTTTTACTGGGCGCTGAACTGCTGGGCCTCGATCCTGCAGAGTGCGTGGTGGTGGAAGATGCGGCGGCTGGCGTACTGGCCGGGTTGAACGCAGGGAGCCACGTCATCGCCGTTAACGTTCCGGCCGGTTCTCCCCGCCTGGAGGAGGCAGATTTGGTGCTGGATTCACTGACGGCGCTGTCTGTTTCAAAAGCCTCTGACGGAGTTGTAACCGTCTCGCTAAAAGTGTAATCCCATGATATGGCCCCACATTGCTGGGGCTTTTTTATGGCAAAATTCCTCATCTTCCACTGACAAGGATAGGTTGTGAACGGTGAACTGATTTGGGTCCTGAGCCTGCTTTTAATCGCCATCATTCTTTTTGCCACGGGCAAGGTACGCATGGACGCCGTCGCCCTGTTTGTTATCGTCGCGTTTGTGCTGAGCGGAACGCTGACGCTGCCGGAAGCCTTCTCCGGATTTAGCGATCCCAACGTTATCCTGATTGCCGCCCTGTTTATCATCGGGGATGGGCTGGTGCGCACCGGCGTGGCGACCATCATGGGGTCGTGGCTGGTGAAGGTGGCGGGCAGCAGCGAAACCAAGATGCTGATCTACCTGATGGTGACCGTCGCCGGACTGGGGGCGTTTATGAGCTCCACGGGCGTGGTCGCCATCTTTATCCCGGTGGTGTTGAGCGTTTCCATGCGGATGCAGAGCTCGCCGTCGCGCCTGATGATGCCCCTGAGTTTTGCCGGTTTGATCAGCGGGATGATGACGCTGGTGGCAACGCCGCCGAACCTGGTCGTTAACAGCGAACTGATCCGGGAAGGATTTGAGGGCTTCAGCTTTTTTAGCGTCACCCCGCTTGGGCTGGTCATTCTGGTCATGGGCGTGGTCTACATGCTGCTGACCCGGTTCGCCCTGAAGGGTGAAAAACAGGACAAAAACAAAGAAGGATGGAAGCGACGCACCTTCCGCGATTTGATTAAAGAGTACCGCCTTACCGGGCGCGCGCGCCGTCTGGCTATTCGCCCCGGCTCGCCGATGGTGGGACAGCGGCTGGATGACCTGAAGCTGCGTGAGCGCTATGGCGCGAACGTGATCGGCGTAGAGCGCTGGCGGCGGTTTCGTCGGGTGATCGTCAACGTCAACGGGGTGTCGGAATTCCGCGCCCGTGACGTCCTGCTGATTGATATGTCCACCGCGGATGTGGACCTGCGCGAGTTCTGCAGCGAACAGTTGCTGGAGCCGATGGTGCTGCGCGGGGAGTATTTCTCCGATCAGGCGCTGGATGTCGGCATGGCCGAGGTGTCGCTGATCCCGGAGTCGGAACTACTGGGTAAAACCGTGCGGGAGATGGGTTTCCGTACCCGCTATGGCCTGAACGTCGTGGGGCTGAAGCGCGATGGCGTGGCGATGGAAGGGGCGGTGGTGGATGAGCCGATCCTGCTGGGCGATATTTTTCTCGTCGTCGGTAACTGGAAGCTCATTAGCCAGCTCGGACAAAAAGGGCGCGATTTTGTGGTGCTCAACATGCCTGTCGAGGAGAGCGACGCATCGCCAGCGCACAGCCAGGCGCCACACGCGATTTTTTGTCTGGTGCTGATGGTGGCGCTGATGCTGACCGATGAGATCCCCAATCCGGTCGCCGCAATAATCGCCTGCCTGTTGATGGGCAAATTCCGCTGCATTGACGCCGAAAGCGCCTATAAAGCCATTCACTGGCCGAGCATCATTCTCATTGTCGGGATGATGCCCTTCGCCCTGGCGCTGCAAAAAACCGGCGGGGTGGATCTGATCGTTAAAGGCTTAATGGACGTGGGCGGCGGGTATGGGCCGTACATGATGATGGTCTGCCTGTTTATCATGTGCGCCACCATCGGCCTGTTTATCTCGAACACCGCGACGGCGGTACTGATGGCGCCTATCGCGCTGGCGATGGCGAAGTCCATGGGCGTGTCGCCGTATCCGTTTGCGATGATGGTGGCGATGGCCGCTTCCGCGGCATTTATGACGCCGGTCTCTTCACCGGTAAACACGCTGGTGCTGGGACCGGGGAACTATCGATTCAGCGATTTCGTGAAGCTGGGCGTGCCGTTCACCGTGCTGGTGATGGTGGTGTGCGTGGTATTGATACCGGTCCTGTTTCCGTTCTGAGCATTTTGCCGGGTGGCGGCTACGCCTTACCCGGCCTACAACCCCGTAGGCCCTGCAAGCGCAGCGCCGCTGGGCGAAAATCAGAGTGGCGAATCCTGGCTGATCTCATCCAGCGATAAATGGAAGCTCGGTACAAACACCTGCATAAAGTAATCCATCTCTTCGCTGCGGCGGGATTCCAGCGTTTTTTCCAGGCGCGTTTTCGCCAGCAGGAATTCGTTATTCCCTGCGGACAACTCTTCGAGACACTTCAGATAGGCACACAGCGCGTCGGCCTGTTTGACCAGCGACTTTTCATCTTCCGTGTACTGATGCTCGTTGATAAGCGGCTCGAAGATATCACGCAGTTCTTCGGGCACCATCTCAATCAGCTTCTGCTGGGCAATTTTTTCAATAGCCTTATATTCCTGCGCAATTTGCGAGTTGAAATATTTCACCGGCGTAGGCAGATCGCCGGTCAGCACTTCTGACGCATCGTGGTACATCGCCAGCAGGGCGATGCGCTCTGGATTGACCTGACCGTTGAATTTGCGGTTTTTAATGGCGGCCAGCGCGTGAGCGACCATCGCAACCTGCAGGCTGTGCTCTGACACATTTTCCGTGCGGACATTGCGCATCAGCGGCCAGCGGTTGATGAGTTTCAGGCGGGAGAGGTGGGCAAAGAAATGACTCTGACTCATAGGTTACCTTTTGTCTTCACTGCGACAGGCGTTCATTGTGCGGGGAGGGGAGGCAAGATGCAAATTTGCGGATTTTGTAGGCCGGGTAAGCGAAGCGCCACCCGGCCGAAAGGCAATGTTACTGATGGTATCCGGAGAGGAAGCGCCCGAAGCGGCTGATGGCCATTTCCAGGTCATCTTCGCGCGGCAGCGTCACGATACGCACGTGATCCGGCCACGGCCAGTTAAACGCCGTGCCCTGAACCAGCAGCACTTTTTCCTGAAGCAGGAAATCAAGCACCATTTTCTGGTCGTCGTGAATATTGAAGCGCTTCGCGTCAATTTTCGGGAACATATAGAGCGCCCCGTTCGGCTTCACGCAGGAGACGCCCGGGATATCGTTGATCAGTTCCCACGCGCGGTTACGCTGTTCGTACAGGCGACCACCGGGCACGATAAACTCGCTAATGCTCTGATAGCCACCCAGCGCCGTCTGGATCGCGTGCTGCGCCGGAACGTTGGCGCATAAACGCATGGAGGCCAGCATCTCCAGCCCTTCAATATAGCCTTTGGCGTGTTTTTTCGGACCGTTTAACACCATCCAGCCCTGACGGAAACCGGCCACACGGTAGGTTTTAGACAGGCCGTTAAAGGTGACGGTCAGCAGATCCGGGGCCAGCGCAGCGATTGAGTGGTGCTGTGCCGCGTCGTACAGGATCTTGTCGTAGATTTCGTCGGCGAAGATGATCAGGTTGTGCTGACGCGCTAGCTCGACGATCTCCATCAGCAGTTCTTTTGAGTAGACCGCGCCCGTCGGGTTGTTCGGGTTAATAATGACGATACCGCGCGTGCGGGGCGTAATTTTTGCGCGAATATCGTCCAGGTCCGGGAACCAGTCAGAGGATTCGTCGCACAGATAGTGCACCGCTTTACCGCTGGACAGCGACACGGCAGCCGTCCAAAGCGGATAGTCCGGCGCAGGGACCAGCATTTCGTCCCCGCTGTTCAGCAGGGCCTGCATGGCTTGCACAATCAGTTCGGAGACGCCGTTGCCGATATAGATATCTTCAACAGTAACATCGCGCATACCACGTGCCTGGTAGTGCTGCATGATGGCTTTACGTGCGGAGTAAAGTCCTTTTGAATCGCAATAGCCTTGTGCAGTGGGAAGGTTGCGGATCACATCAACCAGAATTTCATCCGGCGCTTCAAAACCAAATGGCGCAGGGTTACCAATGTTGAGTTTCAGAACCTTGTTGCCTTCTTCTTCAAGGCGTTTTGCCTCTTTCAGAACCGGGCCGCGGATGTCATAACAGACGTTATCTAGCTTGCTGGATTTTTCGATAGGGGACATGAACCTTTAACCTTTTCGCTATTATTGCCGCTCCCTGCCGTGGAAGTCAGCACGGAATAATGTACTCCCCCCTCGCTTCGTTTTGAAGGGTGTGCAGTAGAAGATTTTGTGCGGGGTGCAAATTTTTGATGAATCTTTTTCGCTGTGGGTACGCTTTTTCACTGTCTTAAAGTTGTGCGCATAGCGAGAGCTTAGGTTAAATGTGCTATTAATTTACCAAAATGCTGTATAATGTGCTGTTAAAAATAAGTGGTGAGTTTGACAGCGGTGGCAGTCACCCTGAGTGACTTTTCGTAAAACCTGAATGCTTGATACCTGTTTCTGTAATAGCATACTGTGGATAAAAGTTACCCATGTCAAATTAATGTTAAGTGCCATTAATGAATGGTCTTAATCTAAATTAAAATTTATTTATTATTAACCTATAAAATGCAACTTTAGTTAATTTTAATAAAATTAGTTTAGAAGCTTAACATTCTTCTTTAATCCTTAATATTGCAATAAGACTTATAAATAAAGTGGATTTGGGTTAAGATGTCTTCCAGGAAAGCAGAGGGCAGATGCACGTTTTTTGTATATCTGACCCTGGTTTTCCGAATTAATTGATTGTTATTGTTAGAGTTATCTCTGGCTGGAATGTGTCGCACATCTCCTGCTACGTTGACAGCGCTGCGATACAGATGGCAGAAAAGGTGTTATACCTTTAATGTAATTTACATAAACCTGCGAACATCTAAATATCCTGAACGTTTAAGAGAATAAAAATATCGTCATGAAACGTGCTTTCTGACTGTTGATATAAAGCAGCACAATAACTATCTGTCAGGCAGTCTGCCGGGCCGGGATGCGAGGGAAAATCTTCAGAGGGAATTGCTTAACTGTACACACACAGCTTCAACCCGGGCAGCTCCGCACGAGCAACCTGAAAGTGAATAGATATGATAAATGCAAATCGTCCGATAATGAATCTCGACCTCGATCTGCTGAGAACGTTTGTTGCGGTCGCCGATCTCAACACTTTTGCAGCAGCTGCTGCCGCCGTTTGCCGAACTCAGTCCGCCGTCAGCCAGCAAATGCAGCGGCTGGAGCAACTGGTTGGTAAAGAGCTTTTTGCCCGTCACGGGCGTAATAAGCTCTTAACGGAACACGGTATTCAGCTTCTGGGTTATGCCAGGAAAATTCTTCGCTTTAATGATGAAGCATGTATGTCATTAATGTTTAGCAACCTTCAGGGCGTGCTAACGTTAGGTGCATCTGATGAGTCGGCGGATACTATATTGCCGTTTCTTCTCAATCGTATTAGTTCGGTTTATCCGAAGCTTGCGCTGGACGTGAGCGTAAAGCGCAATGCTTTTATGGTTGAGATGTTAAATGAGAATAAAGTCGACCTGGTGGTCACCACGCATCGTCCCGGGCAGTTTGACTGCCTGACGTTGCGTACATCGCCTACGCACTGGTATTGCGCGGCCGAATACGTGCTGCAAAAAGGGGAGCCGGTGCCGCTGGTGTTGCTGGATGACCCGAGCCCGTTCCGCGATATGGTGCTGACGGCGCTGAATGAGGCTAATATTCCGTGGCGTCTGGCGTATGTGGCGTCCACGCTGCCAGCGGTGCGTGCCGCCGTGAAAGCCGGTCTGGGTGTCACCGCCCGTCCGGTAGAAATGATGAGCCCCGATCTGCGCGTTCTGGGCAAATCCGATGGCCTTCCTGCACTGCCGGATACGGAGTATCTGCTCTGCCACAATTCGTCCAGTCATAACGAACTGGCGAAGGTGGTGTTCGAGGCGATGGAAAACTACCATAACCCATGGCAGTTCGAGCGCGTTACCTCCGAAGGGGGGGATGACTCCCTGATCGTTGAAGGGGATTTTGAGTGATCGCTCGCTCAGAATTCTGGTAACAAAATGTAAGTGTAAAAAAAAGCCACTCGTGTGATTTTCACATGCAGTGGCTTTTTTTTAGCAAAAATACCCGCTTATGACGCGTGGGTTTTCGGGATATTCTATATTTATCAATTAACTAAATGGTTTTGTCTAAAACTTGTCCGTTTTCTGTTCTAACGTCATCCACATCCCTCCTATGTTAAAAAAACAGGAAATATGTTGCCGTTTTCCAGGTTGAATTAACAAAAGCGTGTCGCAGATCAAGAAAATACTCCTATTTGGGGGGAGGAATCGTTGGCAAATCCTGTCAAAATAGGAGGGTTATTTTTTTTACTTCCGAAACGGACACGATTCAACAACATACATTTGACGGAAAGTCATGTACCCACCAGGGTTAAAGGGCACCAAATGTTAATGAGAATCGCTCGATGTAATTTAATGTGAAGAAACCTTTGTTAAAGTTGACAATAGGTTATAGAAAGGAGTAAAAAACCCCATCATTTTGCTGTCTACGTCTCATTTCTGACAGTTAGTGTAAGGTTATTTGTTCCTCCCCATGAATCGATGTGATGCCCATCTGCCAGCAAGAGCAGTGTCGTTGGTATCACTTTTGATGAGTAAGCAATGAGTATGTCAACATCCACAGAAGTCATCGCTCATCACTGGGCATTCGCAATCTTTCTTATTGTAGCCATTGGCCTGTGCTGCCTGATGTTAGTCGGCGGCTGGTTCCTGGGCGGTCGCGCCCGTGCAAGGCACAAAAACACACCTTTCGAATCAGGTATTGATTCAGTAGGTACCGCTCGCTTACGCCTGTCTGCCAAGTTTTACCTGGTAGCCATGTTCTTCGTCATCTTCGACGTGGAAGCGCTTTACCTTTTCGCATGGTCGACCTCCATTCGCGAAAGTGGTTGGGTGGGCTTTGTCGAGGCCGCAATTTTCATTTTAGTGCTACTGGCCGGTCTGGTTTATCTGGTGCGTATTGGCGCGCTTGACTGGACGCCTGCGCGTTCACGTCGTGAACACATCAACCCGGAAAACAGTATCTCTAATCGTCAGCAGTAACAGCGAGGCAATAAGATGGATTATACGCTCACCCGCATAGATCCTAACGGTGAGAATGACCGTTACCCCCTGCAAAAACAGGAGATCGTAACCGACCCCCTGGAGCAAGAAGTCAATAAAAGCGTGTACATGGGCAAACTCGAACATGCCATGCACGATATGGTCAACTGGGGTCGTAAGAACTCCATCTGGCCTTACAACTTTGGCCTTTCTTGCTGCTACGTTGAAATGGTGACGTCATTCACTGCGGTGCATGACGTTGCGCGTTTTGGGGCAGAGGTACTGCGTGCTTCCCCACGTCAGGCTGACCTGATGGTGGTAGCCGGTACCTGCTTTACCAAGATGGCACCTGTTATTCAGCGTCTTTATGACCAGATGCTGGAGCCAAAATGGGTTATCTCCATGGGCGCATGTGCTAACTCTGGCGGTATGTACGACATCTATTCCGTCGTACAGGGCGTAGATAAATTTATCCCAGTGGATGTGTACATCCCGGGTTGTCCGCCTCGTCCGGAAGCCTACATGCAGGCGCTGATGCTGCTGCAGGAGTCCATCGGTAAAGAACGTCGCCCACTGTCGTGGGTCGTTGGCGATCAGGGTGTGTATCGCGCGAACATGCAGTCTGAGCGCGAGCGTAAACGTGGTGAACGTATTGCCGTCACCAATCTGCGTACGCCTGACGAAATTTAATTTGCGCCTGTAGGCCTGGAGAACACCTTCGCATATCACTACTCAAATAGCGCGAAGCCAGGCTCAACAGTCACCACGGACCATTTGCAATGGTGAACAATATGACCGACTTAACCGCGCAAGAAGCCGCCTGGCAGACCCGGGATCATCTGGATGACCCAGTCATTGGCGAACTGCGCAACCGTTTTGGGCCGGATGCCTTTACTGTTCAGGCTACCCGCACCGGGGTACCCGTTGTTTGGGTGAAGCGTGAACAATTGCTGGAAGTTGTCGATTTCCTCAAGAAATTGCCAAAACCGTACGTCATGCTGTTTGACTTACACGGCATGGATGAACGTCTCAGAACGCACCGCCAGGGTCTCCCTGCTGCGGATTTTTCCGTTTTCTACCACCTGATCTCAATAGACCGTAATACGGATATCATGCTCAAGGTGGCATTGTCTGAAAACGACATGCATCTGCCGACGATCACCAAACTTTTCCCGAACGCCAACTGGTACGAGCGTGAAACCTGGGAAATGTTCGGCATGACCTTTGACGGCCACCCGCACCTGACGCGCATCATGATGCCGCAGACCTGGACCGGCCACCCGCTGCGTAAAGACTACCCGGCACGTGCTACCGAATTCGATCCGTTTGAGCTGACCAAAGCCAAGCAGGATCTGGAGATGGAAGCGCTGACCTTCAAACCGGAAGACTGGGGCATGAAGCGCGGTACCGACAACGAGGACTTCATGTTCCTCAACCTCGGTCCAAACCACCCGTCTGCGCACGGTGCATTCCGTATTATTCTTCAGCTCGACGGTGAAGAGATTGTCGACTGCGTGCCTGACATCGGTTACCACCACCGTGGTGCTGAGAAGATGGGCGAGCGTCAGTCCTGGCACAGCTACATTCCGTATACCGACCGTATCGAGTACCTCGGCGGCTGCGTCAACGAAATGCCATACGTGCTGGCCGTTGAGAAACTGGCGGGTATTGTTACGCCGGATCGCGTTAACGTGATTCGCGTCATGCTGTCAGAACTGTTCCGTATCAACAGCCACCTGCTATACATCTCCACGTTCATTCAGGACGTCGGCGCGATGACCCCGGTCTTCTTCGCCTTTACCGACCGTCAGAAAATCTACGATCTGGTAGAAGCCATTACCGGTTTCCGTATGCACCCGGCCTGGTTCCGTATCGGCGGTGTGGCACACGATCTGCCGCGCGGCTGGGACCGTCTGCTGCGTGAATTCCTCGACTGGATGCCGAAACGTCTGGCGTCTTACGAGAAAGCCGCGCTGCGCAACACCATCCTGAAAGGCCGTTCCCAGGGCGTTGCTGCCTACGGCGCGAAAGAGGCGCTGGAGTGGGGGACGACAGGGGCAGGTCTGCGTGCGACCGGTATTGATTTCGACGTGCGTAAAGCCCGTCCTTACTCTGGCTACGAGAACTTCGACTTTGAAGTCCCGGTGGGCGGCGGCGTGTCCGACTGCTACACCCGCGTGATGCTGAAAGTGGAAGAGCTGCGCCAGAGTCTGCGCATCCTTGAGCAGTGCCTCAACAACATGCCGGAAGGCCCCTTCAAGGCGGATCACCCGCTGACGACGCCGCCACCGAAAGAGCGCACGCTGCAACATATCGAAACCCTGATCACCCACTTCCTGCAGGTTTCCTGGGGTCCGGTCATGCCGGCGCAAGAATCCTTCCAGATGATTGAAGCGACCAAGGGTATTAACAGTTACTACCTGACCAGTGACGGCAGCACCATGAGCTACCGTACCCGCGTGCGTACGCCGAGCTTTGCGCACCTGCAGCAGATCCCGTCCGCCATCCGCGGCAGTCTGGTCTCCGACCTGATTGTGTATCTGGGTAGTATCGATTTTGTTATGTCAGATGTGGACCGCTAATTATGCACGAGAATCAACAACCACAAACCGAGGCTTTTGAGCTGAGTGAAGCAGAACGTGCCGCCATTGAGCACGAGATGCACCACTACGAAGACCCGCGTGCGGCGTCCATTGAAGCGCTGAAAATCGTACAGAAACAGCGTGGTTGGGTGCCGGATGGGGCGATCTATGCGATCGCGAAAGTGCTGGGTATTCCGGCAAGTGACGTAGAAGGCGTAGCCACGTTCTACAGCCAGATCTTCCGTCAGCCGGTGGGCCGCCATGTGATCCGCTACTGTGACAGCGTGGTCTGCCACATCACCGGTTATCAGGGCATTCAGGCTGCGATTGAGAAGAAGCTCAATATCAAGCCGGGCCAGACCACGTTCGATGGTCGCTTTACTCTGCTGCCAACCTGCTGCCTGGGTAACTGCGACAAGGGGCCGACCATGATGATTGATGAGGACACTCACAGCCATCTGACGCCGGAAGCGATTCCTGACCTGCTGGAGCAGTACAAATGAAAACTGTAATTCGTACTGCTGAGACGCATCCGCTGACCTGGCGTCTGCGTGATGACAAACAGCCGGTATGGCTCGACGAATATCAGAGCAAAAACGGCTATGCCGGTGCGCGTAAAGCCCTTGGCGGCATGGCGCCGGACGACATCGTTAACGCGGTAAAAGAGTCTGGCCTGAAAGGCCGCGGCGGCGCGGGCTTCTCCACTGGTCTGAAGTGGAGCCTGATGCCAAAAGACGAATCCATGAACATCCGTTACCTGCTGTGTAACGCCGATGAAATGGAGCCGGGCACCTATAAAGACCGCCTGCTGATGGAGCAGCTGCCGCACCTGCTGGTGGAAGGCATGCTGATCTCCGCGTTTGCGCTGAAAGCGTACCGTGGTTACATCTTCCTGCGCGGTGAGTACATCGAAGCAGCGGAAAACCTGCGTCGCGCGATTGCCGAAGCCACCGAAGCGGGACTGCTGGGCAAAAACATCCTGGGCACCGGGTTTGACTTCGAACTGTTCGTGCACACCGGTGCCGGGCGTTATATCTGCGGTGAAGAGACCGCGCTGATTAACTCCCTGGAAGGCCGCCGCGCGAACCCGCGTTCCAAGCCACCGTTCCCGGCCAGCTCCGGCGTGTGGGGGAAACCGACCTGCGTAAACAACGTCGAAACCCTGTGTAACGTTCCGGCTATCCTCGCGAACGGCGTGGAGTGGTATCAGGGCATCTCCTCAAGCAAAGATGCCGGTACCAAGCTGATGGGCTTCTCCGGTCGCGTGAAAAATCCTGGCGTCTGGGAACTGCCGTTCGGTACTACCGCGCGCGAAATTCTTGAAGACTACGCCGGCGGCATGCGCGATGGCCTGAAATTCAAAGCCTGGCAGCCGGGTGGGGCAGGGACAGACTTCCTGACCGAAGCCCACCTTGACCTGCCGATGGAATTCGAAAGCATTGGTAAAGCAGGCAGCCGTCTGGGTACGGCGCTGGCGATGGCCGTCGACCACGAGATCGGCATGGTGTCGCTGGTGCGTAACCTGGAAGAGTTCTTCGCCCGTGAGTCCTGCGGTTGGTGTACACCGTGCCGTGATGGGCTGCCGTGGAGTGTGAAGATCCTGCGTGCAATCGAACGTGGCGAAGGCCAGCCTGGCGATATCGAAACACTTGAGCAACTGTGTCGATTCTTAGGCCCGGGTAAAACCTTCTGTGCCCACGCACCGGGTGCCGTCGAACCTCTGCAGAGCGCGATCAAATATTTCCGCGACGAGTTCGAAGCAGGCATCAAGCAGCCGTTCAGCAATACCCATGCGATCAATGGGATTCAGCCGAACCTGCTTAAAGCGCGCTGGTAACGACAAGAATTTTGATTAACGCTCGGTTTCGACCGAGCCAACTGGAAGCATGCTAATGGCTACGATTCATGTAGACGGCAAAGAATACGAAGTCAACGGGGCGGACAACCTGCTGGAAGCTTGTCTGTCTCTTGGCCTCGATATTCCGTACTTTTGCTGGCATCCGGCGCTGGGCAGCGTCGGTGCTTGCCGCCAGTGTGCGGTGAAGCAATATCAAAACGCGGAAGACACGCGTGGTCGCCTGGTGATGTCCTGTATGACGCCAGCCACCGAAGGCACCTTTATTTCGATTGATGACGAAGAAGCCAAACAGTTCCGCGAAAGCGTGGTGGAGTGGTTGATGACCAACCACCCGCACGACTGTCCGGTTTGTGAAGAGGGCGGTAACTGCCACCTTCAGGATATGACCGTGATGACCGGTCACAGCTTCCGTCGCTATCGCTTTACCAAGCGTACCCACCGTAACCAGGATCTGGGGCCGTTCATCTCTCACGAAATGAACCGCTGCATCGCCTGCTATCGCTGCGTGCGTTACTACAAAGACTATGCAGACGGTCAGGATCTGGGCGTGTATGGCGCGCATGACAACGTCTACTTCGGTCGTCCGGAAGACGGCGTGCTGGAGAGCGAATTCTCCGGTAACCTGGTAGAAATCTGCCCGACCGGCGTCTTCACGGATAAAACTCACTCCGAGCGTTACAACCGTAAATGGGACATGCAGTTTGCGCCAAGCATCTGCCAGCAGTGTTCCCTCGGCTGTAACACCAGCCCGGGTGAGCGCTACGGCGAACTGCGTCGTATCGAAAACCGCTACAACGGTACCGTTAACCACTACTTCCTGTGCGACCGCGGTCGTTTCGGCTATGGCTATGTGAACCTGAAAGACCGTCCGCGTCAGCCGGTTCAGCGCCGTGGCGACGATTTCATTACCCTGAACGCAGAACAGGCGATGCAGGGCGCGGCAGATATTCTGCGCCAGTCGAAGAAAGTGATCGGTATCGGCTCCCCGCGTGCCAGCATCGAAAGCAACTTCGCGCTGCGCGAGCTGGTCGGGGCGGAAAACTTCTATACCGGCATCGCCCAGGGCGAGCAGGAACGTCTGCAGCTGGTACTGAAAGTGCTGCGTGAAGGCGGTATCCATACCCCTGCGCTGCGCGAAATCGAATCCTATGATGCGGTCCTGGTGCTGGGTGAAGACCTGACCCAGACCGGCGCCCGCGCAGCTCTGGCGGTTCGTCAGGCGGTGAAGGGTAAAGCACGTGAAATGGCAGCGGCGCAAAAAGTGGCTGACTGGCAGATTGCGGCGATCCTGAACATCGGTCAGCGCGCGAAGCATCCTCTGTTTGTGACCAACGTCGACAATACCCGTCTGGACGATATCGCGGCGTGGACCTACTGCGCACCGGTTGAAGATCAGGCGCGTCTTGGTTTTGCCATTGCCCACGCGCTGGACAACAACTCACCGGCCGTTGAGCTGGATCGCGACCTGCAAAACAAGGTTGACGTGATTGTTCAGGCCCTGGCCGGTGCGAAGAAACCGCTGATTATTTCCGGTACCAACGCCGGTAGCGCAGAGATCATTCAGGCCGCAGCCAACGTGGCCAAAGCCCTGAAAGGCCGCGGTGCTGACGTCGGTGTGACCATGATTGCCCGTGCGGTGAACAGCATTGGTCTGGGCATGATTGGCGGCGGCTCGCTGGAAGCTGCGTTAAGCGAACTGGAATCCGGTGCCGCTGACGCCGTGGTGGTGCTGGAAAACGACCTGCATCGTCATGCTTCTGCCGCTCGCGTTGACGCCGCGCTCTCCAAAGCGCCGCTGGTGATGGTGATTGACCATCAGCGCACCGCGATTATGGACAAAGCGCATCTGGTGCTCTCTGCGGCAAGCTTCGCAGAAAGCGACGGTACCGTTATCAACAACGAAGGCCGCGCGCAGCGTTTCTTCCAGGTTTATGACCCGTCTTACTACGACAGCAACACCGTGATGCTGGAAAGCTGGCGCTGGCTGCACTCCCTGCACAGCACCGTGCAGAGCCGTGAAGTGGACTGGACGCAGCTCGACCACGTTATCGACGCGGTGGTGGAAAAACTGCCTCAGCTGGCAGGCATTAAAGATGCCGCGCCTGAAGCGAGCTTCCGCATTCGCGGCCAGAAACTGGCGCGTGAACCGCACCGTTACAGCGGCCGTACTGCAATGCGCGCCAATATCAGCGTGCACGAACCGCGCCAGCCGCAGGATAAAGACACCATGTTCGCCTTCTCCATGGAAGGGAACAACCAGCCGTCTGCGCCGCGTTCGCAAATCCCGTTCGCATGGGCACCGGGCTGGAACTCCCCGCAGGCATGGAACAAGTTCCAGGCTGAAGTGGGCGGCTCCCTGCGCCACGGCGATCCGGGCGTGCGTCTGATTGAAGCTTCCGAAACCGGTCTGGACTTCTTCAGCACCGTACCGGCGAGCTTCCAGGCGCAGGACGGTAGCTGGCGTATTGCACCGTACTACCACCTGTTCGGTAGCGACGAGCTGTCCCAGCGTTCACCGGTCTTCCAGACCCGTATGCCGCAGCCGTACATCAAGCTTAACCCGGCGGATGCCGCGAAGCTTGGCGTTAACGCGGGTGCGAACATCGCCTTTAGCTATGACGGCCAGACCATCAGCCTGCCGCTGATTATTTCTGAAAGTCTGACAGCAGGGCAGGTCGGTCTGCCGATGGGTATGCCTGGCATCGCGCCGGTTCTGGCGGGTGCGCGTCTTGATAATCTGCAGGAGGCAAAAGCATGAGTTGGTTAACGCCGGATCTTATCGACATCCTGCTGAGCATTCTGAAAGCGATTGTTATCCTGCTGGTGGTGGTCACCTGCGGCGCGTTCATGAGCTTTGGTGAACGTCGTCTGCTCGGTCTGTTCCAGAACCGTTACGGACCGAACCGCGTGGGCTGGGGTGGTTCACTCCAGCTGGTCGCGGATATGATCAAGATGTTCTTTAAAGAGGACTGGATCCCGCGCTTCTCGGATCGCGTGATCTTTACTCTGGCACCGATGATCGCCTTCACCTCGCTGCTGCTGGCGTTTGCTATCGTGCCGGTCAGCCCGACCTGGGTGGTCGCTGACCTGAACATCGGCATTCTGTTCTTCCTGATGATGGCAGGCCTCGCGGTTTACGCGGTCCTGTTCGCAGGCTGGTCCAGTAACAACAAATACTCGCTGCTGGGTGCGATGCGTGCTTCCGCGCAGACCCTGAGCTACGAAGTGTTCCTGGGTCTCTCCCTGATGGGCGTGGTGGCGCAGGCCGGTTCATTCAACATGACCGACATCGTCAACAACCAGGCCGACATCTGGAACGTTATTCCGCAGTTCTTTGGGTTTATTACCTTTGCCATCGCGGGCGTGGCAGTGTGTCACCGTCACCCGTTTGACCAGCCAGAAGCCGAACAGGAACTGGCCGACGGTTACCACATCGAATATTCCGGTATGAAATTCGGTCTGTTTTTCGTGGGCGAGTACATCGGTATTGTCACCATTTCCGCGTTGATGGTAACGCTGTTCTTCGGTGGCTGGCATGGCCCGTTCTTACCGCCGTTCATCTGGTTCGCGCTGAAAACCGCGTTCTTCATGATGATGTTCATTTTGATTCGCGCAGCGTTACCGCGTCCGCGTTATGACCAGGTAATGTCCTTCGGCTGGAAAGTGTGCCTGCCGCTGACGCTCGTCAACTTGTTGGTAACGGCCGCTGTCATTCTCTGGCAGCAGCCATAAGGGGCAATAGACCATGACCTTAAAAGAATTACTGGTAGGCTTCGGTACCCAGGTACGCAGTATCTGGATGATTGGCCTGCATGCGTTTGCCAAACGCGAAACCCGGATGTACCCGGAAGAGCCGGTATATCTGCCGCCGCGCTACCGTGGCCGTATCGTGCTGACGCGCGACCCGGACGGTTCCGAGCGCTGCGTTGCCTGTAACCTGTGTGCGGTAGCGTGCCCGGTTGGCTGTATCTCTCTGCAGAAAGCCGAGACGGTAGACGGCCGCTGGTACCCTGAGTTCTTCCGCATCAACTTCTCACGCTGCATCTTCTGCGGTCTGTGTGAAGAAGCGTGCCCAACCACGGCGATTCAGCTGACTCCAGACTTCGAGCTGGGTGAGTACAAGCGTCAGGACCTGGTGTACGAGAAAGAGGATCTGCTGATTTCCGGTCCGGGCAAATACCCGGAATATAACTTCTACCGGATGGCGGGTATGGCAATCGACGGCAAAGATAAGGGCGAAGCAGAGAACGAAGCTAAGCCTATCGACGTCAAGAGCCTGTTACCGTAAGGAGAGGGCAATGGAATTCGCTTTTTATATCTGTGGCCTTATCGCCATCCTGGCTACGCTGCGAGTGATCACGCACACCAATCCGGTGCATGCGCTGCTGTACTTAATCATCTCGCTGCTGGCCATTTCCGGGGTGTTCTTCGCACTGGGCGCGCACTTCGCCGGTGCGCTGGAAATCATCGTCTACGCCGGGGCCATCATGGTGCTGTTCGTGTTCGTGGTGATGATGTTGAACCTGGGCGGCTCTGAAATTGAGCAGGAACGTCAGTGGTTAAAACCGCAGGTGTGGATCGGCCCGGCAATTTTGTCGGCCATCATGCTGGTGGTGATCGTTTACGCCATTCTGGGTGTTAACGATCAGGGCATCGACGGCACGCCGATTGGCGCGAAAGAGGTGGGTATCACGCTCTTTGGCCCATACGTTCTGGCAGTGGAACTGGCCTCAATGCTGCTGCTGGCAGGTCTGGTTGTGGCTTTCCACGTTGGCCGCGAAGAGCGTGCTGGCGAGGTGCTGAGCAACCGCACTGACGACCGCGCGAAAAGAAAAACGGAGGAGCGCGCATGATCCCCTTAACACATGGACTGATCCTCGCTGCGATTTTATTCGTTCTGGGTCTGACCGGTCTGGTTATCCGCCGCAATCTGCTGTTTATGCTGATCGGGCTGGAAATCATGATTAACGCCTCCGCGCTGGCCTTCGTGGTCGCCGGAAGCTACTGGGGCCAGACCGATGGTCAGGTGATGTACATTCTCGCCATCAGCCTCGCGGCTGCCGAAGCGAGTATTGGCCTGGCGCTGTTGCTGCAGCTCCATCGTCGCCGCCAGAATCTGAACATCGATTCAGTAAGTGAGTTGCGTGGATGAACATGCTTGCCTTAACCATTATTTTTCCGCTGATTGGCTTCGTGCTGCTGGCGTTTTCTCGCGGCCGCTGGTCTGAGAATCTGTCTGCAACCGTCGGCATGGGCTCTGTTGGCTTGGCCGCGCTGGTGACAGCGTATGCGGGTATCGACTTCTTTAACAACGGGCGTCAGCCTTTCAGCGTGCCGCTGTGGACCTGGATGTCAGTCGGTGATTTCAACATCGGTTTCAACCTGGTGCTGGATGGTCTCTCCCTGACCATGCTCTCCGTGGTCACCGGCGTCGGCTTCCTGATCCACATGTTCGCCTCCTGGTATATGCGCGGTGAAGAGGGTTACTCCCGCTTCTTCGCCTACACCAACCTGTTTATCGCCAGCATGGTGGTTCTGGTCCTGGCCGATAACCTGCTGCTGATGTATCTGGGCTGGGAAGGCGTGGGTCTGTGTTCTTACCTGCTGATCGGTTTCTACTATACCGATCCGAAGAATGGCGCAGCGGCCATGAAAGCGTTCGTCGTGACCCGCGTGGGTGACGTCTTCCTCGCTTTCGCGCTGTTCATTCTTTACAACGAACTGGGCACGCTGAACTTCCGCGAAATGGTGGAACTGGCGCCAGCGCACTTCGCCGCAGGCAACAACATGCTGTGGTGGGCAACGCTGATGCTGCTGGGTGGTGCCGTGGGTAAATCCGCGCAGCTGCCGTTGCAGACATGGCTGGCCGACGCGATGGCGGGTCCAACCCCTGTCTCCGCGCTGATCCACGCTGCGACCATGGTTACCGCCGGTGTCTACCTGATTGCGCGTACCCATGGGCTGTTCCTGATGACCCCGGAAATTCTGCATCTGGTGGGTATCGTCGGTGCGGTCACGCTGGTGCTGGCAGGCTTTGCCGCGCTGGTGCAGACCGACATCAAGCGCGTTCTCGCGTACTCAACCATGAGCCAGATTGGTTACATGTTCCTCGCGCTGGGCGTTCAGGCGTGGGACGCGGCCATTTTCCACCTGATGACGCACGCGTTCTTTAAAGCGCTGCTGTTCCTCTCATCCGGTTCGGTGATTCTGGCCTGCCATCACGAGCAGAACATCTTCAAAATGGGCGGACTGCGTAAGTCCATCCCGCTGGTCTATGTCTGCTTCCTGGTGGGCGGCGCGGCGCTGGCGGCACTGCCGTTGATCACCGCGGGCTTCTTCAGTAAGGACGAAATCCTTGCGGGTGCCATGGCGAATGGTCATATCAATCTTATGGTTGCGGGTTTGGTCGGTGCGTTCATGACCTCCCTGTATACCTTCCGTATGATTTTCATCGTATTCCACGGTAAAGAACAAATTCACGCTCACGCAGGGAAGGGGATTACCCATCATCTGCCGCTGATTGTGCTGCTGGTACTGTCCACCTTCGTTGGCGCGATGATTGTGCCTCCGCTGCAGGGCGTGCTGCCAGACACCACCGAGCTTGAGCACGGTCGCGTTCTGACGCTTGAAATCACCTCCGGTGTGGTCGCTATCGCGGGCATCCTGATTGCCGCATGGCTATGGCTGGGTAAACGTACGCTGGTCACTGCCGTGGCCAACAGTGCGCCGGGCCGCCTGCTGGGCACCTGGTGGTACAACGCGTGGGGCTTCGACTGGCTGTACGACATGATCTTCGTTAAGCCGTTCCTGGGCATCGCGTGGCTGCTGAAGCGCGACCCGCTGAACAGCCTGATGAATATCCCGGCGATCCTTTCCCGCTTTGCAGGCAAAGGCCTGCTGTACAGCGAGAACGGTTACCTGCGCTGGTATGTGGCGTCCATGAGCATCGGTGCGGTTGTCGTGCTGGCGCTGCTGATGGTGTTGCGTTGATCGTTAAGTGAATTTTATTCGAATTCGTTGAAAATCAGGCCCCTGCTGGGGGCCTTAAAAAGGAATGTAAATCGCCATGTTACTACCCTGGCTAATATTAATTCCCTTCATCGGCGGCTTCCTGTGCTGGCAGACTGAACGCTTTGGCGTGAAGATGCCGCGCTGGATCGCGCTGATCACCATGGGATTGACGCTCGCGCTTGGCCTGCAACTGTGGTTGCAGGGCGGTTACTCACTGACCCAGTCTGCGGGCATTCCGCAGTGGCAGTCTGAGTTCATCCTGCCGTGGATCCCACGTTTCGGCATTACGATCCACCTGGCGATTGACGGTCTCTCACTGCTGATGGTGGTGTTGACCGGTCTGCTCGGCGTTCTGGCGGTACTCTGCTCCTGGCGTGAAATCGAAAAATACCAGGGCTTCTTCCACCTTAACCTGATGTGGATCCTGGGCGGCGTAATCGGCGTGTTCCTTGCCATCGACATGTTCCTGTTCTTCTTCTTCTGGGAGATGATGCTGGTTCCGATGTACTTCCTGATCGCGCTGTGGGGCCACAAGGCGTCCGACGGTAAAACGCGTATCACGGCGGCAACCAAGTTCTTCATCTATACCCAGGCGAGTGGTCTGGTGATGTTAATTGCCATTCTGGCGCTGGTGTTTGTTCACCACAACGCGACCGGCACCTGGACCTTCAACTACGAAGACCTGCTGAAGACCCCAATGTCTCACGGCGTGGAATATCTGCTGATGCTGGGCTTCTTCATCGCGTTCGCGGTGAAAATGCCAGTGGTTCCGCTGCACGGCTGGCTGCCAGACGCGCACTCTCAGGCGCCAACGGCGGGTTCCGTTGACCTGGCGGGCATCTTGCTGAAAACGGCGGCCTACGGTCTGCTGCGTTTCGCTCTGCCGCTGTTCCCGAACGCCTCCGCAGAATTCGCACCGATTGCCATGTGGCTGGGTGTCATCGGTATCTTCTACGGTGCCTGGATGGCCTTCACCCAGTACGACATCAAGCGTCTTATTGCTTATACCTCCGTTTCCCACATGGGCTTCGTGCTGATTGCTATCTACACCGGCAGCCAGCTGGCGTACCAGGGGGCGGTGATCCAGATGATTGCGCACGGTCTGTCCGCAGCCGGTCTCTTCATCCTGTGCGGTCAGCTGTACGAACGTCTGCACACCCGCGACATGCGTATGATGGGCGGCCTGTGGAGCAAAATTAAGTGGCTGCCAGCGCTCTCCATGTTCTTCGCGGTGGCGACTCTGGGGATGCCGGGCACCGGTAACTTCGTCGGCGAATTTATGATTCTGTTCGGCAGCTTCAAAGTGGTACCGGTGATTACCGTGATCTCCACCTTTGGTCTGGTGTTCGCTTCCGTCTACTCGCTGGCGATGCTGCACCGCGCTTACTTCGGTAAAGCGAAGAGCGAAATTGCTGCACAAGAACTGCCGGGGATGTCGCTGCGTGAGCTGTTCATCATCCTGCTGCTGGTCGTACTGCTGGTGCTGCTGGGCTTCTTCCCGCAGCCGATTCTGGATACCTCGCACAGCGCGATGGGCAATATCCAGCAGTGGTTTGTTAATTCTGTTTCTACTACAAGGCCGTAATTCGCCATGACAATAACTCCACAACAACTGATCGCGCTGCTACCGCTGCTGATCGTCGGATTGACGGTGGTGGTTGTGATGCTCTCCATTGCGTGGCGACGCAATCACTTCCTGAATGCCACGCTGTCGGTCATCGGCCTGAACGCCGCGTTAGTCTCTCTCTGGTTTGTTGGCCAGGGTGGGGCGATGGACGTCACTCCGCTGATGCGCGTTGACGGTTACGCCATGCTGTATACCGGTCTGGTGCTGCTGGCGAGCCTGGCAACCTGTACCTTTGCGTACCCATGGCTCGAAGGCTACAACGACAACAAAGAAGAGTTTTACCTGCTGGTTCTGATTGCCGCGCTGGGCGGCATTCTGCTGGCGAATGCGAACCACCTGGCCGCGCTGTTCCTCGGTATTGAGCTGATCTCTCTGCCGCTGTTCGGTCTGATTGGTTACGCCTTCCGCCAGAAGCGCTCCCTGGAAGCAAGCATCAAGTACACCATCCTGTCTGCGGCGGCGTCCTCGTTCCTGCTGTTTGGTATTGCGCTGGTATACGCACAGTCCGGTAACCTCTCCTTTATGGCGCTCGGCAAGAGCCTCGGTGACGGCATGCTGCATGAGCCGCTGCTGCTGGCGGGTCTGGGCATGATGATTGTTGGCCTTGGCTTCAAACTCTCTCTGGTGCCGTTCCACCTGTGGACGCCAGACGTTTACCAGGGCGCGCCAGCGCCGGTGTCGACCTTCCTGGCGACGGCGAGCAAAATCGCCATCTTCGGGGTGGTTATGCGTCTGTTCCTGTACGCACCGGTGGGTGACAGTGAAGCGGTTCGCGTGGTGCTGGGCATTATTGCGTTCGTCTCCATCATCTTCGGTAACCTGATGGCGCTGAGCCAGACCAACATCAAACGTCTGCTGGGCTACTCGTCTATCTCTCATCTGGGCTACCTGATGGTGGCGCTGATTGCGCTGCAGAGCGGTGAGATGTCGATGGAAGCCGTGGGCGTCTATCTGGCCGGTTACCTGTTCAGCAGCCTCGGCGCCTTCGGCGTGGTGAGCCTGATGTCCAGCCCGTACCGTGGTCCGGATGCCGATTCACTGTTCTCCTACCGTGGTCTGTTCTGGCACCGTCCGATCCTGTCCGCGGTGATGACCGTGATGATGCTCTCTCTGGCGGGTATCCCGATGACGCTCGGCTTTATCGGTAAGTTCTACGTGCTGGCTGTCGGTGTGCAGGCGCACCTGTGGTGGCTGACTGCGGGCGTGGTGATCGGTTCCGCGATTGGTCTCTACTACTACCTGCGCGTGGCCGTGAGCCTGTACCTGAGCGCGCCTCAGCAGCTCAACCGTGATGCCCCAACCAACTGGCAGTACAGCGCTGGCGGTATTGTGGTTCTCATCTCCGCGCTGCTGGTGCTGATCTTCGGTATCTATCCGCAGCCGCTGATTGATATCGTGCAGCGAGCGATGCCATTAATGTAAAAACAAAAAACCCGCCTCGGCGGGTTTTTTATTGCCCAGCGGCGCTACGCTTGCAGGGCCTACGGGTTTTGTAGGTCGGGTAAGCGTAGCGCCACCCGACTAAGCCAGCTGTTTGCGGCTAATCAACGGCCCGTCAATCTTCTTCATCGAGCGGTCCAGCACTTCCTCAATCACTGACGACAGCTCGTTCAGCTCAAACTTCGCGACGTAGCCATCCGCTTTCACCTTACGAATATGGTCTTCGTTGGCGTTGCCGGAAAGGGAAGAGTGGATCACCACCGGAATATCTTTCAATACCGGGTCGGTTTTGATTTTGCGCGTCAGCGTAAAACCGTCCATCTCCGGCATTTCGAGGTCGGTCAGCACCAGCGCGATCTTATCGGTGATGGGAACCCCCTCAGCCTGCGCCTGTGCGGCCAGAACCCCAATTTTCTCCCACGCCTCTTTGCCGGTGATATGCAGCTGCGCCGGGATCTCCATCGCCTGCAGGCCTTTCTCCAGCATCGAGCGCGCCACTTTGGAGTCTTCCGCGACGATGGCGACCGCGCCCGGCTTGATATGGAATTTGGTGGTTTTCAGATTGGTGGCGTGCAGATCGTGATTGGCCGGAGTGATGTCGTACAGGATCTGCTCAACGTCCAGCACCATCGCCAGATCGTTGATATCGCTCTTCTCGTCAAGACACGCAATGCTGGTGATGTAGCGACCGCTGACGGCGGTTTCCGCCGCGTGCACCTGCTTCCAGTCCAGACGCATGATGTTCTCAACCGACTCCACGGCAAACGCCTGCACGCTGCGCGCGTATTCGGTGATCAGCAGGATATTCAGCCCGGTGGTAGGCTTACAGCCCGCCACGGCGGCCAGGTCGATCACCGGGATCACCTGATCGCGAATATTCACCATTCCCATCAGCGGTGATTTCATCCCGGCGGGTTTCGTGAACTCCGGCATCGGCACAATTTCACGCAGCTTAAAGACGTTAATGCCAAACAGCTCAGATTTATTTTCGTTTAGAGAGGTGCCAAGACGGAACAGCAACAGTTCAAAACGGTTCGACAGGGTCAGATTCGCCCTGTCATCAATATCTTTCTGGAAATTATCCATTCTACCCTCGAGAGAAATGCTGACCTTTTAATCGTTATCGGCATCCTGAGGGAAAAATGAAGGACTAAACGCTGACCTGAGCGAAATCTTCGGCCAGCTCACATTCCGGGAACAGCGCGCGACACTCTGCCAGCAGCTTTTCACAGCCCCGCGCGTCGTAGCGCGAGCTGACGTGGGTGACGATGAGCCTCCCGACGCCCGCGTCACGGGCAAGCTGCGCCGCCTGTCGCGTGGAGCTATGACCCCGGCCGTTGGCTTTCTCTTCCATCGCCGTTTCAAGGGTCGCTTCATGTACCATCACGTCCACGCCCTGGGCCAGCGTGAGCGCCGCCCGGCACGGGGCCGTGTCGCCAAAAATTGCCAGCTTCTTGCCGGGCTGCGGTGCGGCGAGATAATCCTGACCGTTGATGACGCGCCCGTCCTCCAGCGTGACGGTCTCACCGTGCTTCAGGCGCTGGAACAGCGGTCCGGGTTTTACGCCATCGGCCATCAGCGCGGCGGCGTCCAGCGCGCCGGGTTTGTCATGCGCGTCAATGCGATAGCCATAGCACTCGACAGGGTGATTGAGCGGCTGAGCGCTCACCTTATAATCGCCGTCATCGAAAATCAGGCCTTCGCTAATCTCAACGACCTCCAGCGGATAATCCGTCCACGACCCGCTCAGGCGCAGCGTGGTTTCAACAAATTCACGAATACCCGCAGGCCCGTAAATCGTCAGCGGGTTGGCGTTACCGGCCATCGAGCGGCTGCACAGCAGGCCGGGAAGGCCAAACAGATGGTCGCCATGCAGATGGGTGATAAAAATTTTATCCAGCTTGCCGGGGTGATAAGCGGTGTGTAACAGCTGATGCTGCGTCCCTTCACCACAGTCAAACAGCCACAGCCCGCCGCGGGTGGGGTGTTTAAGATCCAGCAATATCGCCGTCACATTTCGTGAGCGGGTTGGTACGCCCGCGGACGTACCCAGAAAAATCAGTTCCATAACGCAATCAGCCCTTTGCCGAACGGGGAGGGGTTTAGTATAACGTGATGAACCCCAGGAAGGAGACTGACATGATCCAGTGGCAAGATTTACACCATAGTGACCTCACCGTTCATTCACTTTACGCCGTGCTGAAACTGCGCTGCGAAGTGTTCGTGGTTGAACAGACCTGCCCGTATCAGGACATCGACGGCGACGATCTCGTCGGCGAGAACCGCCATATCCTCGGCTGGCGGAATAACGAGCTGGTGGCGTATGCGAGGATTCTGAAAAGCGAAGACGATTTTGAGCCTGTCGTCATTGGCCGCGTCATCATCAGCGGCAAAGCGCGCGGTGAAAAACTGGGCTATCAGCTGATGGAGAAAACGCTGGAGGCATGCCAGAAACAGTGGCCGAACAAAGCGTTATACCTGGGCGCGCAGGCGCACCTGCAGTCCTTCTACGGCCACTTTGGTTTCGTGCCGGTCACCGAGGTGTACGATGAAGACGGCATTCCTCACATCGGCATGGCGCGCGAAGCGAAGCAGGCGTAATGGCGAGTCGTTGGCTATAGTTAGCGGACTGGTGTACTAACATGGAGAAAAATATGTCATTTCA
This sequence comes from Enterobacter sp. JBIWA003, assembly GCF_019968825.1. Taxonomy (NCBI): domain Bacteria; kingdom Pseudomonadati; phylum Pseudomonadota; class Gammaproteobacteria; order Enterobacterales; family Enterobacteriaceae; genus Enterobacter; species Enterobacter sp. JBIWA003. The sequence continues at coordinate 3,432,784 of NZ_CP074170.1, read as the reverse complement.
ATCCTGGGATACCCGTATCGACGACGACCTGGCCTTACTGAGCGAAACGCTGGAAGAGGTGTTACGTTCCTCGGGCGACCCTGCCGATCAGAAATATATTGAGCTAAAAGCCCGCGCCGAGCAGGCGCTGCATGAAGTGAAAAACCGCGTCAGCCATGCGTCCGATACCTACTACTACCGCGCCAAAAAAGCGGTGTACCGTGCCGATGATTACGTGCATGAAAAACCGTGGCAGGGTATTGGAGTCGGTGCTGCCGTCGGGCTGGTACTGGGGCTGCTGTTGGCCCGTCGTTAAGCCGCTTAACCACTCCCTATACGTGGGTACTGCTATTTATTGCCAGTACCCCGTATAATACGAGGTTTTAACAGGGAGAGGTTCGCGTGAATTCGATTTTCCTCGCGCTGGAGCAATTGCGTACCCAGCTTTCGCAAGCGTTACCCGCAACACCCGGCATACGTCATTTCGACGTCTCTTTCCCGTTAAACGACGCTTTCGACCCTCTCGCCTGGCTTGGGGCGCAGCAGTGCTATCCGCAGTTTTACTGGCAGCAGCGTAACGGCGATGAAGAGCTGGCTGCGCTGGGGGCGGTGATCCCCTTTTCCTCTCTGGCGTTAGCCACGCAGTTTTTGCGCGAGCAAAACGCGGCAGGTGATACCCGTATCTGTGGCCTGAACGCCTTTACTCCGGAGCAGGGCAGCCTCTTTTTACCGCGACTGCTCTGGCGACGCACCGCCGGCACCGCTACGCTGCGTCTGCAGCTGTGGAGTGATTATTCACTTCAGGAAGATGCCCTCGCCGCGCGGGATTTTTTACAGCAGCTCCGTCCTGCGAGATCTATCCGTCCGCTATCCGTTCAGGTTGAGCACGAAACCCATCAGCCGCAACAGGCCGAATGGCTGACGCTTATCCGCAGAGCGACAGAGACCATCGCGCGCGGTGATTTTGAAAAGGTGGTTCTCGCCCGGGCAACCGATATCCGGTTTACACAGCGCGTTAACCCTGTCGCGCTGATGGCGGCCAGCCGCGCCCTGAATTTACATTGCTACCATTTCTGCATGATTTTCGACGCCAGCAACGCGTTTCTTGGCTCGACCCCCGAGCGTCTCTGGCGGCGGCGCGGCACGCTGCTGCGTACAGAAGCGCTGGCGGGCACCGTCGCCAGCCATGCCGATGATGGCCAGGCGCAGCGTCTCGGCGAGTGGCTGCTGAACGACGATAAAAACCAGCGCGAAAATATGCTGGTCGTGGAAGATATTTGCCAGCGTCTTCAGCACTACACGCAGACGCTTGAGGTACTGCCCCCCCAGGTGGTGCGCCTGCGTAAAGTGCAGCATTTGCGCCGCTGTATCTGGACCGAACTCAAACAGGCCGACGACGAGCAGTGCCTGCATATGCTACAGCCGACGGCGGCCGTTGCCGGTTTGCCGCGACAGCCTGCGCGCGAATTTATTCAGAAGGTTGAGCCCTTTAACCGCGAGTGGTACGCCGGTTCTGCCGGGTATTTATCGCCTGACCAGAGTGAATTTTGCGTGGCGTTGCGCTCCGCCCGCGTCCAGGATGACTCCCTGCGGCTCTACGCCGGGGCCGGCATTGTCAGCGGGTCTGACCCGGAACAGGAGTGGCAGGAGATCGAAAACAAAGCGGCCGGATTGCGCTCTCTGCTCCTTAGGGATTAATACTGATTCGCGCAATCCCGATTCATATCAAAATTCCAATTTTTTCTATTATTTATACTGTGTCGCATTCTTGATACCGGACAATCTCATGTCAGTAAGTTCTTTTAACCGACGCTGGGCGGCGGTGATCCTTGAAGCCCTGACGCGCCACGGCGTCAGGCACGTGTGTATTGCACCGGGTTCTCGCTCAACGCCGCTGACGCTGGCGGCCGCCGAAAACCGGGCGTTGATTCACCACACCCACTTTGATGAGCGTGGCCTCGGGCATCTCGCGCTGGGTCTGGCAAAGGTCAGCAAAGAACCCGTGGCGGTGATTGTTACTTCCGGTACTGCCGTGGCGAACCTCTATCCGGCTCTGATTGAAGCCGGGTTAACCGGTGAAAAGCTGATTCTGCTGACGGCTGATCGTCCCCCTGAGCTTATCGACTGCGGCGCCAATCAGGCCATCCGTCAGCCGGGACTCTTTTCTTCGCATCCTTCGCAGACGATTTCGCTGCCCCGTCCCACCCAGGATATTCCGGCAAGCTGGCTGGTCTCCACCGTCGATCATGCTATGGAGACGCTGCGCAGCGGGGCGCTGCATATTAACTGCCCGTTTGCCGAGCCGCTCTACGGCGAGCTGGACGATACGGGTCTTGACTGGCAGCAGACCCTTGGCGACTGGTGGCAGAGTGAGAAACCGTGGCTGCGCGAGCAGACGCACCTTGAGAGCGCGAAACAGCGCGACTGGTTCTTCTGGCGGCAGAAGCGTGGCGTGGTTATCGCCGGGCGCATGAGCGCCGCCGAAGGCAAGCTGGTCGCCGAGTGGGCGCAAACTCTGGGCTGGCCGCTGATAGGCGACGTGCTTTCCCAGACCGGGCAGCCGCTGCCGTGCGCGGATCTCTGGCTGGGTAATGCCAAAGCGGTCACCGAGCTGTCGCAGGCGCAGATTGTGGTCCAGCTTGGATCGAGTTTAACCGGCAAACGGTTACTGCAGTGGCAGGCCACCTGCACACCGGACGAATACTGGCTGGTGGACGCGCTGGAAGGGCGTCTTGACCCGGCGCACCATCGCGGTCGTCGTCTGGTCAGCCGTATCGACGCCTGGCTGGCGCTCCATCCGGCTGAAAAACGCAAACCCTGGGCGGTTACCCTCCCGGACCTGTCGCGGCAGGCGTGGGAATTGACCCATGCGCGCTGTGAAGCGTTCAGCGAGGCCGGGCTGGCGCACCGTATTCGCCAGTACCTGCCCGAGCAGGGGCAGCTGTTTGTCGGCAACAGCCTGGTCGTGCGGCTGATAGACGCCTTTTCGCAGCTGCCAGCAGGCTACCCGGTGTACAGCAACCGTGGCGCCAGCGGCATCGACGGACTGATCTCCACGGCGGCAGGCGTGCAGCGCGCCAGCGCGAAATCGACGCTGGCCATCGTGGGGGATCTCTCCGCGCTCTACGATCTCAATGCGCTGGCGCTGCTGCGTCAGGCGTCAGCCCCGTTCGTGCTGATTGTGGTCAACAACAACGGCGGGCAGATTTTCTCCCTGCTGCCTACGCCGCAGAGCGAGCGCGAGCGCTTCTATCTGATGCCGCAGAACGTACAGTTCGAACACGCCGCGGCGATGTTCAGCCTGAAATATCATCGCCCGGAAAGTTGGGAACAGTTGGGTGCCGCGCTCGGTACAGCCTGGAAACAGCCCGGCGCGACGCTGATTGAGCTGGTGGTGAACGAGGCTGACGGTGCGCAGACCCTGCAAAGCCTGCTGGCGCAGGTGAGCCAGCTGTGATCCTCTCGGGCGTGCAGCAGGCCGGAAAACCAGGCTATCCCTGGCTGGTCTTTTTGCACGGTTTTTCCGGCGATTGCCGCGAGTGGCAGGGTATTGGGGAGCGACTTCGTGACTATCCCCGGCTGTATCTGGATCTGCCGGGTCACGGTGCATCCCGGCACCTGGGCGTCGAGGGCTTCGACGAGATGAGCGCGTTGCTCACCCGAACTCTGATTAGTTACAACATACTGAAGTTCTGGCTCGTCGGGTACTCCCTCGGCGGCCGCATTGCGATGTTCCATGCCTGCCAGCAGCCAAAGGGGCTGTTGGGCCTGACGGTAGAAGGGGGACATCCGGGCCTGCAGGATGCCGATGCGCGACAGGCGCGGCTGGCATCCGACCGCCACTGGGCAGCACGTTTTCGCAGCGAACCGCTGGATAACGTATTCGCTGACTGGTACCAACAGCCCGTGTTTGCCTCCCTGACGGACGCCCAGCGCGACGCGCTGATTACCCTGCGCAGCCAGAACCGCGGCGCGACGCTGGCGATGATGCTCGAGGCAACATCGCTGGCCGTGCAGCCCGACCTGCGTGCTGCCCTGAGCGCGCGCCATTTCTCTTTTGATTATCTCTATGGCGAACGTGATGAGAAGTTTGCGGCCCTTGCCGCGGAGCTGAACGCTGTTCGCCATGCAATTCCCAACGCCGGACACAACGCCCACCGGGAAAACCCCGATGCGGTTGCGGCAAGTCTGGCTCAGATACTGCGTCTTCGAATAAAGGACACTCTATGATCTACCCTGATGAACACATGCTTTACGCCCCGGTTGAATGGCAGGACTGCTCCGAAGGCTACACCGACATTCGTTACCACAAATCCACCGACGGCATTGCCAAAATCACCATCAACCGCCCGCAGGTGCGTAACGCCTTCCGTCCGCTGACCGTGAAAGAGATGATTCAGGCCCTGGCGGATGCGCGCTACGACGACAACATCGGCGTGATTGTCCTGACCGGCGAAGGCGAGAAAGCGTTCTGCTCCGGTGGCGATCAGAAAGTGCGCGGTGACTACGGCGGATACCAGGACGACGCGGGTACGCATCACCTGAACGTCCTCGATTTCCAGCGTCAGATCCGCACCTGTCCAAAACCGGTGGTGGCGATGGTGGCGGGCTACTCCATCGGCGGTGGCCACGTGCTGCACATGATGTGCGACCTGACCATTGCCGCCGAGAACGCCATCTTCGGCCAGACGGGCCCGAAAGTGGGATCTTTCGATGGCGGCTGGGGGGCCTCCTACATGGCGCGCATCGTCGGTCAGAAAAAAGCCCGCGAAATCTGGTTCCTGTGCCGTCAGTACAATGCGCAGGAAGCGCTGGATATGGGCCTGGTGAACACCGTGGTGCCGCTTGCCGAGCTCGAAAAAGAGACCGTGCGCTGGTGCCGTGAAATGCTGCAAAACAGCCCGATGGCGCTGCGCTGCCTGAAGGCCGCGCTCAACGCCGACTGCGACGGTCAGGCGGGTCTGCAGGAGCTGGCGGGCAACGCCACCATGCTGTTCTACATGACCGAAGAGGGTCAGGAAGGGCGCAACGCGTTTAACGAAAAACGCCAGCCAGACTTCAGCAAATACAAACGGAACCCGTAATGCGTCGCGCGCAGGTTTACCGCTGGCAGATACCGATGGACGCGGGCGTGGTGCTGCGTGAACGGCGGTTAAAAACCCGTGATGGCTTCTTCGTGCTTCTGCAGCAGGGCGAGCGGGAAGGCTGGGGCGAGATTTCGCCTCTGCCGGGGTTTAGCCTCGAGTCGCTGGATGACGCGCGGGCGGCCTTGCTGGCGTGGGCGGACGCGTGGTGCGAGGGTGCAAATCCGGCGCTGCCGGAGGTGCCTTCCGCGGCCTTTGGTATCAGCTGCGCGCTGGCCGAACTGGACGGCAGCCTGCCGAAAGCGGGGAATTACCGCGCGGCGCCGCTCTGCACGGGCGATCCGGACGAGCTGTTCGCGCTGCTCTCCGCCATGCCGGGCGAGAAAGTCGCGAAAATCAAAGTTGGGCTCTACGAGGCGGTGCGTGACGGCATGGTCGCCAACCTGCTGCTGGAGGCGATCCCCGATCTGCATCTGCGTCTGGACGCCAACCGCGCCTGGACGCCGCTTAAGGCGCAGCAGTTTGCGAAGTACGTCAACCCGGCCTACCGGAGCCGCATTGCCTTCCTCGAAGAGCCGTGCAAAACCCGCGAGGATTCGCGCGCGTTTGCCCGCGAAACGGGGATTGCCATCGCCTGGGATGAAAGCCTGCGCGAGGCCGATTTTGAATTTGCCGCAGAGCCCGGCGTCAGCGCAGTGGTGATTAAACCGACGCTGACCGGCAGCCTGGCGAAAGTGCGCGAGCAGGTCGCGGCGGCGCATGCCCTAGGGCTGACGGCGGTGATCAGCTCGTCGATTGAGTCCAGCCTTGGGCTAACCCAGCTGGCGCGCGTGGCCGCCTGGCTAACGCCGGATACGGTTCCTGGCCTCGACACGCTGAACCTGATGCAGGCTCAGCTTCTCCGCCCGTGGCCGGACAGCGCGCTGCCGTGCCTCGACGTCGCGGCGCTGGAGCCGTTGCGATGAGTTTTACCGACTGGCCGTGGCGACACTGGTGCGCGCTGTTTGCCGATAAACCGGCCCTGAGGCTGAACGACGAGGTGCTCAGCTGGCAACAGCTGTGCGCGCGCATCGATAGCCTTGCGGCAGGCTTTCACCAGCAGGGCGTGGAGGAGGGCTGCGGCGTGCTGCTGCAGGCCCATAATCATCCGCAAACCCTGCTGGCGTGGCTGGCGCTGCTCCAGTGCGGGGCGCGTATTCTTCCCGCTAATCCGCAACTGCCGCGCCCGCTGCTGGACGTGCTGCTCCCGCAGATGACGCTGCGCTTTGCGCTGGTGCTGGACGGCAGCTACGACGCTCTTCCTGCCCTGCGCATGCACGAGACAGCCGATGCGTATCGCGCTGCGTGGCAGCCGGCGCGGCTGGCCTCCATGACGCTGACTTCAGGCTCCACCGGACTGCCGAAAGCGGCGGTCCATACCTGCGAGGCCCATCTTGCCAGCGCGCGCGGCGTTTTGGCGCTGATGCCCTACGGTGAAGACGACGACTGGCTGCTTTCGCTGCCGCTGTTTCACGTTTCCGGCCAGGGGATTTTATGGCGCTGGCTGCAGGCCGGCGCGCGGTTAACCGTACGCGAGAAACAGCCTCTGGAGCAGGCGCTGTGCGGCTGCACCCACGCCTCACTGGTGCCAACCCAGCTCTGGCGCTTGCTGAATGCCCACCAGCCTGTCGCACTGAAAGCGGTGCTGCTGGGCGGGGCGGCCATCCCTGTTGAATTGACCGAACAGGCGCGAGAGCAGCATATACGCACCTTCTGCGGCTACGGTCTGACCGAGTTTGCCTCTACCGTCTGTGCGAAAGAGGCGGACGGCGAGCCGGACGTGGGCTGTGCGCTGCCGGGCAGAGAGGTGCAGGTCGTTAACGGTGAAGTCTGGATCAGGGCGCAAAGCATGGCCTCAGGCTACTGGCGGGATGGCGAACTGATTTCGCTGACCAACGCGCAGGGTTGGTTCGCCACACGCGATCGCGGCGAATGGCATGACGGCCGTCTGACGATCCTTGGCCGCATGGACAACCTCTTTTTTAGCGGTGGAGAAGGGATCCAGCCGGAATCGCTGGAGCGCGTTATCGCCACGCACCCGCAGGTTAACCAGGTGTTTGTCGTTCCGCTGGACGACGCTGAATTCGGGCAACGCCCGGTGGCGGTCGTGGAGTGCGAGCCGGGAACGGATATCACCTGCTTACCCGACTGGGTGAGGGACAAGGTGGCGCGTTTTGAGCAACCCGTCCGCTGGCTGCTGCTGCCGACTGAACTCAAAAATGGCGGCATTAAAGTTTCGCGCCGCGCGCTGCAGGAGTGGGTTAACGCAACGCTGAAGGGATAATAGCCGTTTCAAATAGTTACAATCTACTGACCGGCCGCACGCAGAGTGCTTGATCCCCGAAAGACCCAGGTTAAAATCTCGCGGTTTTGGGACTTCTCTATAAAAATTGTGCGGGATCACGACAATGAAAAAAGTGGCATTACTGGGCTTCGGCCTGATGGTTGTATCTGCGGCGGCGAACGCCATTAGCATTAACGGCTCGGCGGGTCAGGATTATACCCACCTGGGCTTTGGCATGGGTACCGAGACATCCGGTCTGGCGATGACCGGCGGCTGGACGCATAACGATGACGACGGCGACGCGGCCAGCCTCGGCCTGGGTCTCAACGTTCCTCTTGGCCCGTTCCTGGCGACCGTCGGTGGTAAAGGTATCTATACCAACCCAAATGACGGTGATGAAGGGTACGCGGCGGCAGTGGGCGGCGGTCTGCAGTGGAAAATTGGCGACAGCTTTGGCCTGTTTGGTGAGTACTACTACTCTCCGGACTCCCTCTCAAGCGGTATCGACAGCTATGAAGAGGCCAACGCTGGCGCACGCTGGACCATCATGCGTCCAATCACCATCGAAGCAGGCTATCGCTATCTGAACCTGGCCGGCAAAGACGGTAACCGCGATAACGCGCTGGCCGACGGCCCGTACGTGGGCGTCAGCGCAGGCTTCTAATCTCTCCGGCGCGGCATGCTGTCGCGCCAGTTTCTCTCTGCTCCACCCCGCGTTTGCGCTATAGTGTTTTGACCAAATAAGCGGGAGAACACAATGATTAACGTGGAGATGTTATCCACCGGCGACGAAGTGCTGCATGGACAAATTATTGATACCAATGCTGCCTGGCTGGCCGATCTTTTCTTTGAGCAAGGATTACCGTTAACGCGCCGCAATACGGTGGGCGACAATCTTGAGTCACTGGTCGCTGTTCTGCGCGAGCGCAGTGAACAGTGCGACGTGCTGATTGTGAACGGCGGGCTCGGCCCCACCAGTGACGATCTCAGTGCCCTGGCCGCCGCGACCGCAAAAGGCGAAGGGCTGGTGCTGCATGAGGCGTGGCTCTCGCAGATGGCGCGTTTTTTCTCCGAACGTGGCCGCGTCATGGCCCCCAGCAACCGCAAACAGGCTGAAATTCCCGCCAGTGCTGAACTGGTCGATAACCCGGTCGGTACCGCGTGTGGGTTTGCCATGCAGCTGAACCGCTGTCTGATGTTCTTCACGCCGGGCGTGCCCTCAGAATTTAAAGTGATGGTCGAGCAGCAGATCCTGCCGCGCCTTCGCGATCGTTTTACCCTGCCGGAACCGCCGCTGTGCCTGCGTCTGACCACCTTTGGCCGCTCGGAAAGCGATCTGGCCCAGAGCCTCGATCACCTTCCTCTGCCGCCGGGCGTGTCCATGGGCTATCGCTCCTCCATGCCGATCATTGAACTTAAGCTGACAGGCCCGGTCGAACAGAAAGAGGCGATGCTGGCGTTGTGGCCCGAGGTGCAGCGCGTGGCGGGCGAAAGCCTGATCTTTGAAGGTACGGAAGGGTTGCCCGCGCAGATTGCGAAGCAGCTGCAGGCGCGTCAACTGAGCGTGACCTTAAGCGAGCAGTTCACCGGTGGCCTGCTGGCACTTCAGCTGTCGCGCGTCAACGCGCCGCTGCTGGCGAGCGAAGTGGTGCCGTTCCAGCAGGAGACCCTGGCGCAGACCGCCCGCTGGGCGTCCGAGAGAAGGGTGAAGCATTTTGCCGGTCTGGCGCTGTTTGTCGGTGGGCTGGATGAAGAACATCTCAACTTCGCGCTGGCGACGCCCGAGGGCACCCACGCCCTGCGGGTAAAAATGAGCATTACCCGCCACAGCCTGACGGTGCGTCAGGAGGTGTGCGCTATGATGGCACTGAACATGCTGCGCCGTTGGCTGAATGGCAAAGAGGTGGCCAGCGAGCACGGCTGGATTAACGTGGTTGAGTCGCTGTTCGTGGAGTAACGCCTGTGCCGGGGCCTTTCGCCCCGGCCATGTTCACCCGAGCGCCTTTGCCAGCAGCGTAATCGGATGCTCGCAGCGCTTGCTGGTGGACATCTCAATCTGCCACTTGCAGGTTTCGCAGTCCGTCACCACGATATCCGCGCCGCTCTCCTCAATCTGACGGAACAGCGGAGCGCCGATCGCCTGAGACGTTTCGTAGTTTTCACGCTTAAAGCCGTAGGTTCCCGCGATCCCGCAGCAGCGCGAGTCCAGCACCGTCAGCTCCAGCCCCGGGATTAACCGCAGCAGCTCCAGCGTATAGAGCGACCAGCCCATCTTCTCCATATGACACGGCGTGTGGTACACCACTTTCAGCGGCAATTTCCCCAGCGGCAACGTCTGCCCGCTGTCCAGCTTGCGCCACAGGAAGCGTGTTGCCAGCTCGATGTGCTCTCGCAGGCCGGTGTTGTCCACGTCCAGCAGATGCGGATACTCATCGCGCAGGGTGAAGGTACAGGTGGACGAGGTCGCCAGCACCGGTATGCCCTTGTCGACGATGGCTTCGCGCAGGGAGGTGACATTGCTTTGAGCCTGCCTGCGCGCTTTATCGGTAAACCCGTTAGCAATCAGCGGCACGCCGCAGCACTTCTCCTTGCTAAGCAGCTGTACGCCGGTTCCCATGGCGTTCAGCACCTTCAGCAGATCTTTACCCAGCTGCGGATGGTTGTAGTTCACATAGCAGCCGTGGAAAAAGGCCACCTGCTCGGCGTACTGCGCCTGCTCCGCCGCCACGGATTTATACCAGCGGCGGAAGGTGCCGTGAGAATATTTCGGCAGGCTGCGGTGATGGTCTATCTTCAGCGTGGCATCCAGCAGCTGGCGCACCGGTTTGAGAGCGGTCGCGGCATTCACCAGCGGGGCAAACGGCGTAGAGACGCTGCCCATCAGATCGGTGTGGCTCAGAATCGCGTCCCGCAGCGACGGCTTTTGCGTACTGTAGCGCGCCCGGGCACGCTGGATAATATCGCCGATTTTCACATCCGACGGGCAGGCGACTTCGCAGCGTTTGCAGTTGATGCAGTATTTCAGGGCTTCATCGTACAGCTTGCCGTCCTTCAGGCGCAGGCGCTCGCCGTCCGGGCCGGCCTGTTTAGGCCCGGGATAGCGTGGGTTCACGCCGCTGACCGGGCAGACGGTGGTACACACCGTGCATTTGATGCAGCTTTCAAAACGGGTGTCGTTCATTGTTCAGCCTCCGTGCGCTGGCTAATCTGCTCTGCCACATACAGCGCCGTGACGGCACAGACGCCGCCACCGCATCCCTGGGCAATGGGATCGTATCCGCCCAGCAGCGAGCCGATGGCGAAGAGATTTCTGACGGGTTTGCCGGAAAGCTGCGGATGCAGCTGGTTATCGACAATCACGCCGAACTGCTGCCAGGGCTGCGGCGAGAAGAAATCACTCTGATACCAGTCCGCGCGGGAGGCTCGCTGGCGAACATCCAGGCCCATAATGGCTTCCCGAATGCCTTCCCGGCTGCTTAGCAGCCCGTTGCTGAAGAAACTGCCGCTTGCCAGCACCGTATAGCGGGCGCGAAGCGGAATATCCTCGTGGTTTCGCGTCCAGATTTCGCTTACCGCGCCGTCCACCAGGGTAATTTTCTTCACCTCATCCCCCGCCATCCACACGCCGCCCTGGGCAACAAACTGGCGCTGGAGCTGGGTGTGCAGGCGGATGCCGGGCACGGACGGGGGCAGCGTGGGCAGCAGGCCGAGCGAGCAGGGCAGACGATCCGAGAGCCAGCGCCAGAGCCGGTTGTCGCGTAAACCGAAGCAGGCGGGCATCAGCAGGGCGTCACAGTTGTCGCTAAGCGGCCTGAGGGCGTCATACAGCAGCGGCCATTTCTCTTCGTTATCCAGAAAACGGGCGATATTCACCGCGCGAAACTCGCTCGGGTTATCGCGCAGGACATCAAGCTCAGGCAGTTCTATCTCTGCCGTTTCGGCGTTAACGCCCTGGCGACAGAGCGACGCCGCCGCGAGATGGGGCTGGAAATCCAGAAAGCCGCTAATCCCTACCACCCGCACGCGTTCCGCGCGAATGGGGGCAACGGGCACCTCCTCCGGGCTGAGCCACGCGGAACGCAGGGTGCCGAGCGGCGTGACGCGCTGGTGATTGAGCCGGGCGCTGCCCTGCAGACGTGCGCCGCAGTCTGCCAGCAGCGCTTCGGTCTCCAGCGCAAAGCGGTCAATATGCTGCGCGCCAATCAGGTGATACGGATGCTCGGGTGGCAGCTTATCGCGGTACGCTTCGTCCACCAGATCCAGCGAGCCCGACGAGAAGTGCAGGGCGCTCTGCCCCCAGGTGATAATCGCGCAGCGCAGCCCCTGCTTCGTGAGCTTAATGCCGCAGAGCAGGCCCGCCAGCCCGCCGCCGACAATCACGGTATCAAATTTCATCGTGTTGCTCCTTCTCAAGACCGCAAAGCCCCTGGTAGACCCAGCGGGTAAATTCACTTTCACGCAGGGCATCGCCCCAGGCGACAGGCTGAATACCTTTCCAGCGCTCGTTTAAAAACGCGCTGAGCTGATCGAGCGACTGGGTAGCGGTGGTGGTGTGAAAACGCTGCAACAGCCCGGCGGCGCGACAGGCGCACAGTTCGCCCTGGCAGGTGCCCATTCCGACGCGGGTGCGTCGGCGAAGATCGAGCAGGCTGGTGACCGTCAGGTTCTCCACCGCGTACTGCACCTCACCGGCGGTGACGGCTTCGCACTCGCACACGAGGCTGCGGCTTACTCGTCCTTCACCGAGCCACGGTGGCGTTCTGTCGCCGTGGCGGTATACCGCGGACCCGCGCAGCGGCGCGGGCAGAGAGATGATTTTTTGCAGCGTTTTTTCGGTGGACTGCCGCGATCCCGGCAGCGGCTGTTCTGCCGTCACGCACGGCCTGGTATTCCCCAGCTTGCGGCAGACGGCATCGGTTGCCCACTCGGCCATCAGGCGATAGGTCATCAGCTTGCCGCCAGTGATGGTGATAAACCCGTCCATGCCGTCGCGCGCGGCGTGATCGAGCAGCACGATGCCCCGGCTGACGTTACGTCCGCTCGGATCGTTGTCGCTGGCGACCAGCGGACGCACGCCCGCGTAGGCGCGCAGAATGCGCGTCTGCGCCATCACCGGCGCCAGTTTTTCCCCTTCGCGCAGCAGGATATCCACCTCTTCAGCGGTGACGCGGTTGTAGTCAATTTCGCTGTAGTCCACGTGGGTTGAGGTCGTCCCGATTAACGAAATGGTATCTCCCGGCACGAGGATATCGGCGTCAGACGGTTTGCGGCAGCGGTTGATCACGTGGTTATTGATGCGGTGGTCGAGGATCAGCAGCGAGCCTTTCGCCGGGAACATGCGCACCGACAGGTCAGCGTATTCCGCAATCCGCTGCCCCCAGATCCCCGCCGCGTTGACCACCACGGTGGCATACAGCTCGCTGTGCTCATTGTATTGCGTATTAAAAAGCCGCACACCGCAGATGCGGTGGCCTTCGCGGATAAGGCCGGTCACTTCGTGCCCGGTGAGGATATGTGCGCCATGCTCCCGGGCGTCCAGCATGTTGGCGGCGGTCAGGCGGAACGGATCGACGGTGCCGTCAGGGACTTTCACCGCGCCGATAAGCGCCGGGTTAACTGACGGTTCCAGCCTACGCGCCAGCGCCGGATCCATGGCTTCAGCCTGAATGCCCGCGGCGCCGCAGGCGGTAATAAAGGTGTCCTGAAAGGCGAGGTCATCTTCAGGAAGGGTAATAAAGAGGCCGTCGGTCGGTTCAATGCAGTGTCGGGCGATACGCTTGAGGATCTGGTTTTCAGCAATACATTCGCGTGCGGATTCCGCGTCGGTGACCGCATACCGGGCGCCGCTGTGCAGCAGGCCGTGGTTACGCCCGGTTGCGCCCGTGGCGATATCATGGCGTTCCAGAAGCGTGACGCTTAAGCCGCGAAGGGCGCAATCGCGCGCGATCCCGGCGCCGGTTGCGCCACCACCAATGATTATCACATCGCTATAACGAGGATCGTGACTGGTCATTGTTTACCCTCTATGTTCGTTTTTTATCATTTAGCCATATTAATTTTGTGGTTTGTTTGATTTCGAACATAAACGCGCGGAATTCGAAAGTGAAGTGTGATTTCATGCGCTTTTTTGCGCATTCTGTCATATTTCTGTAACAATCTGTGCGTTGATTCACAGTAACAATCACCGTGATTTCTTAACATCCCCGCCTCTGGAATTCAGGTGCGAGCCACCTGCTCATTCATTTCAAGGCCACGGAGGCTGTTATGCTCAGTATCTTCAAACCTGCGCCCCACAGGGCGCGTCTGCCAGAGGCAGAAATAGATCCGCTCTATCGCCGCCTGCGTTGGCAAATCTTCCTGGGGATCTTCTTCGGGTACGCGGCGTACTACCTTGTACGTAAAAACTTCGCGCTCGCTATGCCGTATCTGGTGGAGCAGGGCTTTTCCCGCGGCGATCTGGGGTTCGCGCTGTCGGGGATCTCTATCGCCTACGGTTTTTCCAAATTCATCATGGGCTCCGTGTCGGATCGCTCGAATCCGCGCGTGTTCCTGCCCGCCGGTCTGATCCTGGCGGCCGCGGTCATGCTGTTCATGGGCTTTGTGCCGTGGGCAACCTCCAGCATTGCCATCATGTTCGTGCTGCTGTTCCTCTGCGGCTGGTTCCAGGGGATGGGGTGGCCGCCGTGCGGGCGTACCATGGTGCACTGGTGGTCGCAGAAAGAGCGCGGTGGCATCGTGTCGGTGTGGAACTGCGCCCATAACGTGGGCGGCGGTATTCCGCCTCTGCTGTTCCTGCTGGGGATGGCCTGGTTCAACGACTGGCACGCGGCGCTCTACATGCCTGCCTTTGGCGCCATTCTGGTAGCGATTATTGCCTTCGCCCTGATGCGCGATACGCCGCAGTCCTGCGGTCTGCCGCCGATTGAAGAGTACAAAAACGACTATCCGGATGATTACAGCAAGGAACATGAAGAAGAGCTGACCGCAAAACAGATCTTCATGAAGTACGTGCTGCCGAACAAGCTGCTGTGGTACATCGCGGTCGCGAACGTGTTCGTTTACCTGCTGCGCTACGGCATCCTCGACTGGTCGCCAACCTACCTGAAAGAGGTGAAGCACTTCGCGCTGGATAAATCCTCCTGGGCGTACTTCCTGTATGAATACGCCGGGATCCCAGGCACGCTGCTTTGCGGCTGGATGTCGGACAAAGTGTTTAAAGGTAACCGCGGTGCGACGGGCGTGTTCTTTATGACGCTGGTGACCATCGCGACCGTGGTGTACTGGCTCAACCCGCCGGGTAACCCATCAGTAGATATGGCCTGCATGATCGTCATCGGTTTCCTGATTTACGGTCCGGTGATGCTGATCGGTCTGCATGCCCTGGAGCTGGCGCCGAAAAAAGCGGCGGGCACGGCGGCGGGCTTTACCGGCCTGTTCGGCTACCTCGGCGGTTCGGTCGCGGCGAGCGCCATTGTGGGCTACACCGTTGACTTCTTCGGCTGGGACGGCGGCTTTATGGTGATGATCGGCGGTAGCGTGCTGGCGGTACTGCTGCTGATTGTTGTGATGATCGGGGAAAAACGTCACCACGCTGAAGTGCTGGCACGTCGTCAATAAGGAGCTTTGCGATGAAATTAACTCAGTTAGCGACAGGCCTGCTGCTGGCGGGCCTGATGACCGGGTCCGCGCTGGCGGCGGATAAAATCGTTATTGCCCACCGCGGCGCGAGTGGCTATCTGCCGGAGCATACGCTGCCGGCGAAAGCGATGGCCTATGCGCAGGGCGCGGATTACCTGGAGCAGGATCTGGTGATGACGAAGGATGACCAGCTGGTCGTCCTGCACGATCACTATCTTGACCGCGTGACGGACGTGGCGGAGCGCTTTCCGGACCGCGCCCGTAAAGATGGCCGCTTCTATGCCATCGACTTCACGCTGGCGGAGATCCGCTCTCTGAAGTTTACCGAAGGCTTCGAGATTGAAAACGGCAAGAAGGTACAGGTCTATCCGGGACGTTTCCCGATGGGCAAATCTGACTTCCGGATCCATACCTTCCAGGAAGAGATTGAGTTTGTTCAGGGGCTGAACCACTCAACCGATAAAAACATCGGCATCTATCCGGAAATCAAAGCGCCGTGGTTCCACCATCAGGAAGGGAAGGACATTGCCGCGAAGACGCTGGAGGTGCTGAAACAGTACGGCTACACCAGCAAGAAGGACAAGGTCTACCTGCAGTGTTTTGATGCCGCCGAGCTGAAGCGCATCAAAACCGAGCTGGAGCCGAAGATGGGCATGAACCTCAACCTGGTGCAGCTGATTGCCTACACTGACTGGAATGAAACCCAGGAGAAGCAGCCGGACGGGACGTGGGTGAACTACAACTACGACTGGATGTTTAAGCCGGGCGCGATGAAGCAGATTGCGCAGTACGCCGACGGCATTGGGCCTGATTACCATATGCTGGTAGCGGAAGGCTCAACGCCGGGCCACGTGAAGCTGACGGCGATGGTGAAAGAGGCGCATGCCAGCAAGATGCAGGTGCATCCGTACACCGTGCGTGCAGACCAGCTGCCGCCGTATGCCACGGATGTGAATCAGCTTTATGAGGTGTTGTATAAGCAGGCGGGCGTGGACGGACTGTTTACGGATTTCCCGGATAAAGCGGTGAGCTTTTTGAAGGATTAACGCTGAAAATGCCGGGTGGCGGCTGCGCCTTACCCGGCCTACGAACTGCGGTTTTGTAGGTCGGGTAAGCGAAGCGCCACCCGACACATTCACATCTCGATCTCGATATCGCCTTTTGCCCGGCAGCAGCAGGGCAAAATTTCCCCTTCGTTGATAAAGGCCAGCGGTTCGGTCAGCCAGTCCACCTGGCCGGCGACCAGACGGCAGCGGCACGAGCCGCAATAGCCTTCACGACACTGATACTCGACCTCCACCTGATGCGCTTCAAGCGCCACCAGCAGGGAAGGGTGCTCTTCCTGGCACAGCACTTCTGTACCCGAAAGGCTCAGCGTGACGCGCGTCATCAGAGCTGGAAATCGCTCAGGTCGTCGGTGTTGACTTCAGAATCAATCTGACCGACCAGATAAGAACTCACTTCCACTTCCTGCGGCGCGACCTGCACGTTATCGGACACCAGCCAGGTGTTGATCCACGGGATAGGGTTAGAGCGCGTCTGGAACGGCAGGTCGAGACCGACAGCCTGCATGCGGATGTTGGTGATGTACTCCACGTACTGGCACAGGATGTCTTTGTTCAGGCCAATCATGGAGCCGTCACGGAACAGGTAGTCTGCCCACTCTTTCTCCTGCTGGGCCGCCAGCACGAACAGGTCGTAGCACTCCTGCTTGCACTCTTCGGCGATTGCCGCCATCTCAGGATCGTCCGTGCCGCTGCGCAGCAGGTTCAGCATGTGCTGGGTACCGGTCAGGTGCAGGGCTTCATCACGGGCAATCAGACGGATGATCTTGGCGTTGCCTTCCATCAGCTTGCGCTCGGCAAAGGCGAAGGAGCAGGCGAAGCTCACGTAGAAGCGGATCGCTTCCAGCGCGTTGACGCTCATCAGGCACAGGTACAGCTGCTTTTTCAGCGCACGCAGGTTTACGGTGATGGTTTTGCCATCCACGTGGTGGGTGCCTTCACCCAGCAGATGCCAGTAGCTGGTCATCTCGATCAGCTCGTCGTAGTAATGAGCAATGCCTTCCGCGCGCTTCTGGATCTGCTCGTTGGTGACGATATCGTCAAACACCACCGCCGGATCGTTCACGATGTTGCGGATGATGTGCGTATAAGAGCGGGAGTGGATCGTCTCGGAGAACGCCCAGGTTTCCACCCAGGTTTCCAGCTCTGGAATCGAGATCAGCGGCAGCAGCGCCACGTTCGGGCTACGGCCCTGAATGGAGTCCAGCAGCGTCTGGTACTTCAGGTTGCTGATGAAGATATGTTTTTCGTGATCCGGCAGAGACTGGTAGTCAATACGGTCGCGGGAGACGTCCACTTCTTCCGGACGCCAGAAGAAGGAGAGTTGCTTTTCAATCAGCTTTTCGAAGATGTCATATTTTTGCTGATCGTAGCGTGCCACGTTGACCGGCTGGCCGAAGAACATCGGCTCTTTGAGCTGGTCGTTTTTCGTCTGTGAAAAGGTGGTATATGCCATTGCGGTGAGTCCTGTTGAGATTTTATTGCCCGGCGGCACTGCGTTTGCCGGGCCTACAAAACCGTAGGCCGGGTAAGCGTAGCGCCACCCGGCGAAGTGCTTAGATCTTACATGCGCCGCTTTCGCAGCCATCGTCCTGAATTGACGGAACCAGGTCGTCCTGCGCGTCTTCCGCACCATCACGGGTGTTGTGATAGTACAGCGTTTTCACGCCAAATTTGTAGGCGGTGAGCAGGTCTTTCAGCAGTTGCTGCATCGGAACCTTGCCTGACGGGAAGCGCGTCGGGTCATAGTTGGTATTGGCAGAGATCGACTGGTCGATAAACTTCTGCATGATACCCACCAGCTGCAGGTAACCGTCGTTGTTTGGCATTTCCCACAGCAGCTCGTAGTTGTCACCCAGCGTCTCGTAATCCGGCACCACCTGACGCAGCACGCCGTCTTTCGAGGCTTTGATGCTGACGTGGCCGCGCGGTGGCTCAATGCCGTTGGTGGCGTTAGAGATCTGCGAAGAGGTCTCAGACGGCATCAGGGCAGAGAGAGTGGAGTTACGCAGGCCGTGCGTTTTAATGGACTCGCGCAGGCCTTCCCAGTCGAGATGCAGCGGCTCGCTGACGATCGCATCCAGGTCTTTCTTGTAGGTGTCGATCGGCAGAATGCCTTTCGCGTAGGTGGTTTCGTTGAACCACGGGCACGCGCCTTGCTCTTTCGCCAGCTCGTTAGAGGCTTTCATCAGGTAGTACTGAATCGCTTCGAACGTCTGGTGCGTCAGGTTGTTAGCGCTGCCGTCGGAGTAACGCTTGCCGTTTTTCGCCAGCCAGTAGGCGAAGTTGATCACGCCGATACCCAGGGTACGGCGGCCCATCGCACCGCGTTTCGCGGCCGGGATTGGGTAATCCTGGTAGTCCAGCAGAGCGTCGAGGGCACGAACTGCCAGCACGGCCAGCTCTTCCAGCTCGTCCAGGCTCTTAATTGCGCCCAGGTTAAATGCGGACAGCGTACACAGCGCAATTTCACCGTTTTCGTCGTTCACGTCTTCCAGCGGTTTGGTCGGCAGGGCGATCTCCAGGCACAGGTTAGACTGGCGCACTGGCGCAACGACCGGATCGAACGGGCTGTGGGTATTGCAGTGGTCAACGTTCTGGATGTAGATACGGCCGGTAGAGGCACGTTCCTGCATCATCAGGGAGAACAGATCGACCGCCTTCACGCGCTGCTTGCGGATGCTGTCGTCTTTTTCGTATTTGGTGTACAGACGCTCGAACTCGTCCTGATCGGCGAAGAATGCGTCGTACAGGCCCGGGACGTCGGACGGGCTGAACAGGGTAATGTCTTCGCCCTTCAGCAGACGGGTGTACATCAGCTTGTTGATCTGCACGCCGTAGTCCATGTGACGCACGCGGTTGCCTTCGACACCACGGTTGTTTTTCAGAACCAGCAGGCTTTCCACTTCCAGGTGCCACATTGGGTAGAACAGGGTCGCAGCACCGCCGCGTACGCCGCCCTGAGAGCAGGATTTTACTGCCGTCTGGAAGTGCTTATAGAACGGGATACAGCCGGTGTGGAAAGCTTCACCGCCGCGAATCGGGCTGCCCAGCGCACGGATGCGGCCGGCGTTGATGCCGATACCGGCGCGCTGGGAAACGTATTTCACAATGGCGCTGGAGGTGGCGTTGATGGAATCCAGGCTGTCACCACACTCGATCAGCACGCAGGAGCTGAACTGACGGGTAGGGGTGCGCACGCCAGACATGATTGGCGTAGGCAGAGAAATCTTGAACGTCGATACCGCATCGTAGAATCGCTTCACGTAATCCAGACGGGTATCACGCGGGTAGTTTGAGAACAGGCAGGCGGCCACCAGAATGTAGAGGAACTGGGCGCTTTCGTAGATCTCACCGGTTACACGGTTCTGAACCAGGTATTTGCCTTCGAGCTGCTTCACCGCCGCGTAGGAGAAGTTCATGTCGCGCCAGTGATCGATAAACCCGTTCATCTGCTCGAACTCTTCTTCCGTATAGTCTTCCAGCAGATGCGTGTCGTATTTGCCCAGCTCAACCATTTTCACCACGTGATCGTAAAGCTTCGGCGGCTCAAACTGGCCGTAGGCTTTTTTACGCAGGTGGAAAATCGCCAGACGTGCAGCCAGGTACTGATAATCCGGTGCTTCGCGGGAGATCAGGTCCGCCGCCGCTTTGATGATGGTTTCGTGGATATCAGACGTTTTGATGCCGTCGTAGAACTGAATATGAGAACGCAGTTCAACCTGGGAGATAGATACGTTGTTCAGTCCTTCTGCTGCCCAGTCGAGAACTCGATGGATTTTGTCCAGATTGATACGCTCGGTAGTACCGTCGCGCTTTGTCACCAGCAGACTCTGATTCATGTGGGTTTTACCTGTCCGTGAAATAAAAAATATCCCCCGCTTATCCACAGAACCGTCTTGTGACTAACTCTGTGGATAAATACTACATATAGGGGGTTTGCGATAAGAAAAACGCTATATGGTGAGTATTCTAGTATCGAATCTTTTCAGCACAAGGGTTGATTTTGACGTTAAATTGAGGTTGTGAAAGGGTAAAAAAGGCTAAGTCCTCGTACCGTAAGGCCTGGAAGACATGTCAATAATTAAGAAAAAAAATTCAAAATTTGATCGAGTGCTGATTTCTTCAACGGGAGGTCAGAATTGCGCAACATGATGTCGCGCAATCTTTATAAGAATAACGAATGACGTTAGTCGTTTTTGGCGGTTGTGTGCAACATATAGTTAACATCAACGCCCGGTGCGAGTTTGAATTTATTGGTCAGCGGATTGTAGTGCAGGCCGGTGATGTGCTGCTCCTTGAGCCACGTCTGGTCAACCCAGCTTAACAGCTCCGCCGGCTTGATGAATTTCTTCACGTCATGCGTGCCTTTCGGCACCATGCGCAGCACATACTCCGCGCCGACGACGGCCATCAGCCAGGCTTTAGCGTTGCGGTTGAGGGTTGAGAAGAAGACCTGGCCGCCCGGTTTCACCAGTTTTGCACAGGCGTGCACCACGGATTGCGGATCGGGAACGTGCTCCAGCATCTCCATGCAGGTCACCACGTCGTACTGATGGGCATGTTTTGCCGCGTGTTCTTCCACGGTTTCCTGCACGTAGTCAACCTGTATGCCAGACTCCAGCGCGTGAAGACGGGCAACCTGCAGCGGTTCAAAACCCATATCCAGGCCCGTGACGTTCGCCCCTTCGCGCGCCATGCTTTCCGCCAGGATACCGCCGCCGCAGCCGACATCGAGCACTTTTTTACCGAACAGACCGCCGGAACGCTCCGCAATATAGCCCAGACGCAGCGGGTTAATACGGTGCAGCGGTTTGAACTCACCTTCGAGATCCCACCAGCGGGACGCCACCGCTTCAAATTTGGCAATCTCTTCGTGGTCAACGTTGTGAGCCACCGGGGATTTTTCGGCATTCATGGGCGCTTTTACTCCTTATTTAGCAAGACGAATGAGTATATCAGGCAATCCCTGTGAATAAAGCGTATAGGTTTACCTCAATCACCTCGGCTGTGTTATAATTTGCGACCTTTGAATCCGGGATACAGTAGAGGGATAGCGGTTAGATGAGCGACCTTGCGAGAGAAATTACACCGGTTAACATCGAGGAAGAGCTGAAGAGCTCCTATCTGGACTATGCGATGTCGGTCATTGTTGGCCGTGCGCTGCCGGACGTCCGCGATGGCCTGAAGCCGGTACACCGTCGCGTACTATACGCCATGAACGTATTGGGCAATGACTGGAATAAAGCCTATAAAAAATCTGCCCGCGTCGTCGGTGACGTCATCGGTAAATATCACCCGCATGGTGATACCGCCGTTTATGACACCATCGTTCGTATGGCGCAGCCATTCTCCTTGCGCTACATGCTGGTAGATGGCCAGGGTAACTTTGGTTCAGTCGACGGCGACTCCGCTGCGGCGATGCGTTATACGGAAATCCGTATGTCGAAAATCGCTCATGAGCTGATGGCCGACCTGGAAAAAGAGACCGTTGATTTCGTCGATAACTACGACGGCACCGAGCGCATCCCAGATGTGATGCCCACCAAGATCCCGAACCTGTTAGTGAACGGTTCGTCCGGCATCGCGGTCGGTATGGCAACCAACATTCCGCCGCACAATATCACCGAGGTGATCAACGGCTGTCTGGCCTATATCGATGATGAAGACATCAGCATTGAAGGGCTGATGACACACATCCCGGGCCCGGACTTCCCAACGGCGGCGATCATCAACGGTCGTCGCGGTATTGAAGAAGCGTACCGTACCGGCCGCGGCAAGATTTACATCCGTGCCCGTGCCGAAGTGGAAGCGGACGCCAAAACCGGCCGTGAAACCATCATTGTTCACGAGATCCCGTATCAGGTGAACAAAGCGCGTCTGATTGAAAAAATCGCCGAGCTGGTAAAAGAAAAACGTGTTGAAGGCATCAGCGCGCTGCGTGACGAGTCTGACAAAGACGGTATGCGCATCGTGATTGAGATCAAACGCGACGCGGTGGGTGAGGTTGTCCTGAACAACCTGTACTCCCAGACGCAGCTTCAGGTCTCCTTCGGTATCAACATGGTTGCACTGCACCATGGTCAGCCGAAGATCATGAACCTGAAAGAGATCCTGAGCGCGTTTGTCCGTCACCGCCGTGAAGTGGTGACCCGTCGTACCATCTTCGAACTGCGCAAAGCGCGCGACCGTGCGCACATCCTTGAAGCGCTGGCGGTTGCGCTGGCCAACATCGACCCGATCATCGAACTGATCCGTCGTGCGCCAACCCCGGCGGAAGCGAAAACTGCGCTGATTTCCCGTCCGTGGGATCTGGGCAACGTCGCCGCGATGCTGGAACGTGCGGGCGATGACGCGGCGCGTCCTGAGTGGCTGGAACCTGAGTTCGGCGTGCGTGACGGTCAGTACTACCTGACGGAACAGCAGGCCCAGGCGATTCTGGATCTGCGTCTGCAGAAACTGACCGGCCTTGAGCATGAAAAACTGCTCGACGAATACAAAGAGCTGCTGGAACAGATTGCTGAGCTGCTGCACATTCTGGGCAGCGCAGAGCGCCTGATGGAAGTGATCCGCGAAGAGCTGGAGCTGGTCCGCGACCAGTTCGGCGACGAGCGCCGCACCGAAATCACCGCCAACAGCGCGGACATCAACATCGAAGACCTGATCAACCAGGAAGACGTTGTTGTGACCCTGTCTCACCAGGGCTACGTGAAGTATCAGCCGTTAACCGACTACGAAGCACAGCGTCGTGGCGGTAAAGGCAAATCTGCAGCACGTATTAAAGAAGAAGACTTCATTGACCGCCTGCTGGTGGCGAACACCCATGACACGATCCTCTGCTTCTCCAGCCGCGGTCGTCTGTACTGGATGAAAGTCTATCAGCTGCCGGAAGCAAGCCGTGGCGCGCGTGGTCGTCCAATCGTTAACCTGCTGCCGCTGGAAGCGAACGAACGTATCACCGCTATCCTGCCGGTACGCGAGTACGAAGAGGGCGTGAACGTCTTTATGGCGACCGCCAGCGGTACCGTGAAGAAAACCGCGCTGACCGAATTCAGCCGTCCGCGTTCTGCCGGTATTATCGCCGTAAACCTGAACGAAGGCGACGAGCTGATTGGCGTGGATCTGACCTCCGGTTCCGATGAAGTGATGCTCTTCTCTGCGGCCGGTAAAGTGGTGCGCTTCAAAGAAGACGCCGTTCGTGCGATGGGTCGTACCGCGACGGGCGTGCGTGGTATCAAGCTGGCTGGCGAAGACAGCGTTGTTTCTCTGATTATTCCGCGCGGTGAAGGGGCTATCCTGACCGTGACGCAGAATGGTTACGGTAAACGTACGGCGGAAGGGGAATACCCAACCAAGTCTCGCGGCACGCAGGGCGTAATCTCCATCAAGGTGACCGAGCGCAACGGTTCCGTTGTCGGCGCGGTGCAGGTGGACGATGCGGACCAGATCATGATGATCACCGATGCCGGTACGCTGGTGCGTACCCGCGTGTCTGAGATCAGCGTGGTGGGTCGTAACACCCAGGGCGTGATCCTCATCCGTACAGCGGAAGATGAAAACGTGGTGGGTCTGCAGCGCGTTGCCGAGCCGGTGGATGACGAAGAGCTCGACTCCATCGACGGTAGCGTCGCGGAAGGCGATGAGGATATCGCGCCGGAAGCCGACACCGACGATGACGTAGCGGACGACGCTGACGAGTAATGTCTCCTGATGCAAAAAAGGGCCGGATTCCGGCCCTTTTCTTTTGCACAAGCAGATAAGTCAACGTTGCGACCTGGCGCGTTTACCGCTACCTTAACCACATTCTTTTGACCCCGACGGCGGAGCCTCGCCCCCTTGAAATACCTCGTCTCCTTTCGTACTACGCTGAAAGTCTCTCGCTATCTGTTTCGGGCGCTGGCGCTCCTGCTTTGGCTGCTGGTAGCCCTGTTCTCGGTGTTTTACATCGTTAACGCCCTGCACCAGAAAGAAGCGGAGATCCGCCAGGAGTTTAACTTAAGCTCCGACCAGGCCCAGCGCTACATTCAGCGAACGTCTGACGTGATGAAGGAGCTGAAGTATATTGCCGAAAATCGTCTGACGGCGGAAAACGGTATCCTTGCGCTTCGCGGGCGTGATGACAAAACCGAAGTCCCGGACTTCCAGCCGCTGTTCCCGGATTCCGATTGCTCCACCATGAGCAATACCTGGCGCGGCTCTCTGGAATCGCTCGCCTGGTTTATGCGCTACTGGCGCGACAATTTCTCCGCCGCCTATGACCTGAACCGCGTCTTCCTGATTGGCAGCGAGAATCTCTGCATGGCTGACTTTGGCCTGCGCGACGTACCCGTTGAGCGTGACGATGCGCTGAAAAGCCTGCATGAACGTATTGTCAAATACCGCAATGCACCGCAGGACGAGCGCGGCAATAACATCTTCTGGGTGAGCCAGGGCCCGCGTCCGGGCGTGGGCTATTTCTACGCCCTGACGCCGGTTTATCTGGGCAATCGCCTGCAGGCGCTGCTGGGGATTGAGCAGACCATTCGCATGGAAAACTTCTTCACCCCGGGCAGCCTGCCCATGGGCGTGACCATTCTGGATGAAAACGGTCATCAACTGATCTCGCTTGCCGGGCCTGATAACCGTCTAAACGTCGAACCGCACTGGATGCAGGAGCGGTCGTGGTTTGGCTATACCTCAGGTTTCCGCGAGCTGGTGCTGAAGAAGAGCCTGCCGCCTTCGTCGCTCAGTATCGTCTATTCGCTGCCGGTGGATATGGTGCTTGAGCGGATACGCATTCTTATCATGAATGCGATTCTGCTCAACCTGCTGGCGGGGGGCGCGCTGTTTACGCTGGCGCGCATGTATGAGCGAAAAATCTTTATTCCTGCCGAAAGCGACGCCCAGCGACTGGAGGAACACGAGCAGTTTAACCGCAAGATTGTTGCCTCGGCGCCGGTGGGGATCTGTATTCTGCGTACCCAGGACGGGACCAATATCCTGAGTAACGAACTGGCACATAACTACCTGAACATGCTGACGCACGAAGACCGGCAGAGGCTGACGCAAATTATCTGCGGTCAGCAGGTTAACTTTGTCGACGTGTTGACCAGTACGCACACCAACCTGCAGATCAGCTTTGTGCATTCCCGCTATCGCAATGAAAACGTGGCGATTTGCGTGCTGGTGGATGTCTCCGCGCGCGTGAAGATGGAAGAGTCGTTGCAGGAGATGGCGCAGGCGGCAGAGCAGGCCAGCCAGTCGAAGTCCATGTTCCTTGCCACCGTCAGCCACGAGCTGCGTACGCCGCTGTACGGGATCATCGGTAACCTCGACCTGCTGCAGACTAAAGAGCTGCCGAAAGGCGTCGACCGGCTGGTGACGGCGATGAACAACTCCTCCAGCCTCCTGCTGAAGATCATCAGCGATATTCTCGACTTCTCTAAAATCGAGTCCGAGCAGCTGAAAATCGAGCCGCGCGAGTTTTCGCCGCGCGAGGTGATGAACCATATCAGCGCCAACTATCTCCCGCTGGTGGTGCGTAAACAGCTGGGGCTCTACTGCTTTATCGAACCGGACGTGCCGCTGACGCTGCACGGCGATCCGATGCGCCTGCAGCAGGTCATCTCTAACCTGCTCAGCAACGCCATTAAATTCACCGATACCGGCTGTATTGTGCTGCACGTCTGCCGGGCGGGGGATTACCTGAGCATTCGCGTGCGCGACACGGGCGTCGGCATCCCGGCGAAGGAGGTGGTTCGTCTGTTCGATCCGTTCTTCCAGGTCGGTACCGGCGTGCAGCGTAACTTCCAGGGAACCGGACTGGGGCTGGCGATTTGTGAGAAGCTCGTCAGCATGATGGATGGCGACATCTCCGTGGATACCGAGCCCGGCATGGGCAGTCAGTTCACCATCCGCATTCCGCTCTATTCGGCGCAGTATCCGGCAAAAGCCACGGTAGACGGGCTGAGCGATAAGCGCTGCTGGCTGGCGGTGCATAACGCCTCGCTGAATGACTATCTGACGGCGCTGCTTACCCACAGCGGCGTGAGGGTGTGCCGCTATGAAGGTCAAACACCGGACGTGGACGATGTGCTGATCGCCGACGAGATGCCAGAACAGCCGTGGCAGGGGAGAGGGTCAGTGCTCTTCTGCCGTCGCCACATCGGTATCCCGGTTGAGCGTGCGCCAGGGGAATGGATACACAGTGTCGCCACCCCGCACGAGCTGTTGAGCCTGCTGGCGCGCATCTACAAAGTGGAACTGGAAGAGAGCGACGGTGCGGGCGGACTGCCGTCACCGGAGTCTCTGGCGTCGGTGAATGACGATATGATGATTCTGGTGGTGGATGATCATCCGATTAACCGTCGCCTGCTGGCTGACCAGCTTGGATCGCTGGGCTACCAGTGCAAAACCGCCAATGACGGCGTGGATGCGCTGAACGTGCTGAGTAAGAATCATATTGATATCGTGCTGAGCGACGTCAACATGCCCAACATGGACGGCTACCGTCTGACGCAGCGCATCCGACAGCTTGGCCTGACGCTGCCGGTGGTGGGCGTAACGGCGAACGCGCTGGCGGAAGAGAAGCAGCGCTGTCTGGAGTCAGGCATGGACAGCTGTCTGTCGAAACCGGTGACGCTGGACGTGCTGAAGCAGACATTGTCGATTTACGCGGAGCGCGTGAGAAAAACACGGATATAAAAAAGGCCCGGAAGGGCCTTTTTAATTGCCCGGCGGCACTGCGCTTGCGCGGGCCTGCGGGTTCTGTAGGCCGGGTAAGCGCGAGCGCCACCCGGCATAAACAGCGGAGATCAATCCTTGTCGGTTGCGCTCAGCGTGACGGAGGAGAGATAGTTCAGCAGAGCAATATCGTTATCCACGCCCAGCTTCATCATCGCTGATTTCTTCTGGCTGCTGATGGTTTTAATACTGCGGTTCAGCTTCTTGGCAATCTCGGTCACCAGGAAACCTTCTGCGAACAGGCGCAGAACTTCACTCTCTTTCGGCGACAGGCGTTTGTCACCGTAGCCACCCGCGCTGATTTTTTCCAGCAGACGAGAAACGCTTTCAGGCGTGAACTTCTTGCCTTTCTGCAGCGCCGCAAGCGCTTTAGGCAGATCGGTCGGTGCGCCTTGTTTCAGTACAATCCCTTCGATGTCCAGATCCAGTACCGCGCTCAGGATCGCCGGGTTGTTGTTCATGGTCAGAACAATGATCGAGATATCCGGGAAGTGACGTTTGATATATTTGATGAGCGTGATCCCATCACCGTATTTGTCTCCAGGCATGGAGAGATCGGTAATGAGCACGTGTGCATCAAGCTTTGGGAGGTTATTGATCAGTGCTGTAGAGTCTTCAAATTCACCGACTACATTCACCCACTCGATCTGTTCAAGTGATTTGCGAATACCGAACAGTACAATCGGATGGTCATCGGCAATAATTACGTTCATATTGTTCATGTATAAGGCTACCTTGCTACAGCAAGCTTTTGACGTAGGCGTCAATGTCGCTGATGTATTTTTCAATGCCAGAGGCATCTTTCTCACGAATTAGATGTTCCAGCGTTTCACATAACTGCTTGCCGGGAACCAGATTAAGCATGGCAAACACCCCTTTAAGCCGGTGTGCTGTCTGTGCCAGCGCTGCAAAATCATTCGCAGCGGACTCAGTATACAACCGCTTAACATCATCTGGTACTGTATCAACAAAGAGTGAATAGTATCCGCTGGCGTGAAGCTCGGCATTTTCATTACCGCCTAACGGTGATTCCGCTATCTCTTCCTGCGCCAGCTGCTCTTCTATTAGTTGTAGTACAGCTTCCTGCATCGCATTGCTTATATTAAAGTTGACGCGCAGCTGGCCAGGGCCGATTTTCCGCACGCCTGACTCATCATCGCTTAAAAGCAAGCCGGAGGCAGTAAGATTAGACGGATTATCAGTTAAAAACAGATCAAATTCTTGACTTGCAAGTCTTTCATCCGGCGTGATGCAGGCCGCACCCCAGTTTTCTAACTGACGAACGACAATATTGCGGATCTCGTTCGACGTAACATCGACCATCACCACGACATCATCCAGCAGACGCTCTTCATCTTCTTCCTGCGGATTGGCCGCCATTTTCACGTGCAGAGAATAGCGGGTGCCGAGAGATTCACGGGCCTTGATATTGAGATGGCCGCCGAGCTTACGCGCCAGCTGATCGCACAGCCAGAAGGTTAGGGCATTTGCCTTGCCGTAGCGATCGCTTTGCGTGTCATTCAGGAACGGGAAGTGCAGATTATCAATTTCACTCGTGGTGACGCCTTCCCCGGTGTCCAGAATGCGGAACGTCAGGCGGTCTTCTGCCGACTCCTCCGTACTGACTTCGAGGGTGATCTTGCCGATCTGCGTGGTGGTTACCGCGTACTGAATAATCATCAACAGTATGCGGCGCAGCGCTTCACGATCGCCGTGGCGCTCGTCATTTGCCGGAAGATTGTTATTGATCAGCAGCTGCAGCCCTTTGCGCTTAATCACGGGCAGGACTTCCGGAACCACTTCATCGATCAGATCCTGAATGGAGAAGAGGGTGGGGGTTCCCTTCCAGAAATCATTCTCCAGCATGTTCGCCAGCTGGATCTCATCAACCATTCTGACCAGCGAGTCGGCCTGACAGGCAAGCTGGTGGCTTTCTGACGTATTTAACGCCGCCGCCTGGGTCGCCAGCGTTTTTAACGGCTGCTTGAAGGCATCGCCAATGTTCTGCATAAATGCGGCGCGCCCCTGCTGGTTTTTCTCATACAGTCTTTGCGCCTGCTTGAGCTTTTTATTCACCAGCACTTCGCGATCCTGATCGCGGATGATGAAGATTTGCGTGCGGGGAGCCACCTGGCTGCGGAACTGGCGGATCTCGTACAGTTCATTGTTGATGGTGGCCTGAATCACCCCCTGGTGCTGATCCGCCATGGTGGTGATGTTCTGCAGGTTAAGATGCGGCAGCAGATGGTCGGCAATTTTATTGCTCATTACCGTACGATTTGCTTCCTGATCGTGAACTAAGACCCCAAGCGGCAGCACGGAAACAATCTCTTCATTCAGCGCGCGTAATACGCGCAGCTCATTGCTGGTACCGGCCGGGACCGCCGCGGCGTCGCTCTGACGTCCCGACTGGAAGCGGAAGGTGCTGTAGCCAAACAGCGCCAGCGCCAGCAGACCGATATTCAGCAGCAGAGGCAGCAGGATATTTTGCAGCGTGTCGAGTAACAGCGTGCCAAACGGCACCTGCCACACCAGGCGCATACCGGTCGAGTTCAGGGATGAGGCAATTTCGATTTTTGAACCGTTAAAGGAGATCGATACGCTCTCTGCGGCCTCTTTGTCAGACGCCGCACGCATGTTCTGGGTGCTGCTGTCGGGCTCCAGACGGAAGCTATCGAGCGGCATGTCCGGCGGGATTAAATCATTAATGGGTAAATCGAAGGCGACCACCGTCGCCAGATGTCCTGGCTGGTTGAAGGTGGTGCGCAGAGTAAAATAATGACCGTTTTGCCAGGCCAGGCGGCGCAGGGAAGAGAAGCTCTCACGTTCATCAAGGGCGTTCGCCTGCTGCAGCATCTCTGCCCGGCGGGAATCGACGATGCTGCCCACGGTGGTCTCTTTAAACCCGGAAGAGAGATCTTTTAACGGCAGCGTTGAGATCAGGATCATGCTGTTGTCCTGACCGTTCAGATAATACATCGACCATGGCACCGTTTCGGCACCCCAGAGGGTATCCAGATAGGTCGAAATACGCTGCGTCATCTCAAGCGTCGCGCTGTCGTGAGAGCCAAAAATAAGCGCCTCAGTCTTACGCTGCGGTTTTTCGAGGTAATAGACATCCTGCTTAAGCCGTGTCTCCTGAAGTCCATCTCCGGATGAGGAGGCCGGTGCAGCTGCAATATTGTCGTAAATCTGCCAGGTGGCGTAGCGCCAGGTATCGATGCGCTTATGCACGGCGTGGGTGATATCGACGACCTGATAGCTCTTGTCCTTCAGCCAGGCATTAACCGCGCTCTGTACCATCACCCCCATGGTCACTAACAGCACAACGATCAAAAGAAGAAAGAAACGGGTGATGCTCCCGGGGAGGAGGGAGAATTTGCTCGGGGCGGTGGTTTCAGTCTGACTCATTGATATCTTTAACCCGTCATGGTCATGCTCTGTGGCGATAGGGCAGTATAAAGGGTAATAACTGAATTTCCAGCGCCACTGTCCGGGAAAAGGCGACTTTTTCAACGGACAATATCGGCGGCGGGCGGCGCAGTAAACATGTACAAACACGCCGGGCGCGTACAAATAATACGTGCGCTGAGCCAGTAAATAGCACGAATTAACAAGAAATTAAGTTTTACATCAATTGTGTGTTCGCGAAGGACGGCCGATGAGAATTTAGTTAATAGTCGTTACAATTTCGGTGCGGTAGCACAAAAAACGAGAAGTTACGTAAAGAAAGGTAAAAAAAAACCGAATGCGAAGCATCCGGCTCAATTAGGGATAAACAGACATTCAAAACTGAATGACGGTAATAAATAAAGTTAATGATGATAGCGAGAGATATTTTAGAGATTAGGTGAGATCTTGTTTTGTCATTCAGTGCTGTAACGATTTTTATTATAACTTATTGATTATTATTGGTATGTTTTTCCTTTTGATTATAAGTGCTAAATTTCTAAGCTATTTGTGCTTTGTAAAAGTTCCTTGTTATTTACATTTTGAAACATGTTGATGGATAAATGAAACATCTTCAAAGTTTTCGTATCATATTCGCGTTGGATTATTCTGTAATTTTGCGGAGAATGAAATTGCCGACTGGTTAATGAGGGTTAACCAGTAAGCAGTGGCAATTATAAGGCATATAACAGAGGGTTAATAAAATGAAAGTTAAAGTACTGTCCCTCCTGGTACCAGCACTCCTGGTGGCAGGCGCAGCAAATGCGGCCGAAATTTATAACAAAGATGGCAACAAATTAGATCTGTACGGTAAAGTTGATGGTCTGCACTATTTCTCCGATGACGACAGCGCTGATGGCGACCAGACCTACATGCGTCTTGGCTTCAAAGGCGAAACCCAGGTTAACGATCAGCTGACCGGTTACGGCCAGTGGGAATACCAGATTCAGGGTAACTCAGGTGAGAATGAAAACAACGCCTGGACCCGTGTGGCGTTTGCCGGTCTGAAATTTGGTGACGCGGGTTCTTTCGACTACGGTCGTAACTACGGCGTAGTTTACGATGTAACTTCCTGGACCGACGTTCTGCCAGAATTCGGCGGTGACACCTACGGTTCTGACAACTTCATGCAGCAGCGTGGTAACGGCTTTGCGACCTATCGTAACAGCGATTTCTTCGGCCTGGTTGATGGCCTGAACTTTGCTGTTCAGTATCAAGGTAAAAACGGTAGCGTAAGCGGTGAAGACCAGACCAACAACGGTCGTGAAGCACTGCGTCAGAACGGTGATGGCGTTGGCGGTTCTATCACTTATAACCTGGGCGAAGGCTTCGGTATTGGTACTGCCGTGTCCAGCTCTAAGCGCACCAGTTCCCAGAACGACATGGGCTTCGGTACTGGCGACCGCGCTGAAACCTATACCGGCGGTCTGAAATACGACGCGAACAACATCTACCTGGCTGCTCAGTATACTCAGACCTACAACGCGACTCGCGCAGGCGATCTGGGTTGGGCCAACAAAGCGCAGAACTTCGAAGTGGTTGCTCAGTACCAGTTCGACTTCGGCCTGCGTCCATCCGTGGCTTACCTGCAGTCTAAAGGCAAAGACATCGAAGGTTACGGCGATCAGGATCTGCTGAAATATGTTGATGTGGGTGCGACTTACTACTTCAACAAAAACATGTCCACCTACGTGGATTACAAAATCAACCTGGTTGATGAAAATGACTTCACCCGTCAGGCGGGTATCGGTACTGACGATATCGTCGCGCTGGGCCTGGTTTACCAGTTCTAATCGCGTTAACGTGTGACGTAAGGGGGCCTGATGGCCCCCTTTTTTGTGCTTGCTGGATTCTCACAACGCCCCTTTTTTGGTGTACTCTTGCCGCCCTGGCATGAGGATAATAATGAATGGACATGACTTTTTTACGCGCCAGCTTTCTGGCTATGCTTTTTTTCCTGACCGCGTGTAACGATCCCGCGACCGTGGCGAAAACCGATGCACCTGCCGCGACGGTGCTCGAAGGTAAAACGATGGGCACCTTCTGGCGCGTCAGCGTGATGAACCTCGATAAAACACGCACGGATGAACTTCGCGGCAAAATCCAGTCGCAGCTGGACGCCGACGATCAGCTGCTGTCGACCTATAAAAATGACTCGGCGCTGATGCGCTTTAACCTCTCGACCAGCACTTCTCTGTGGCCGGTGAGCGAGGCGATGGCCGATATCGTGACCGAGGCAATGCGCGTGGGTTATAAAACCAACGGGGCGATGGATGTGACCGTCGGTCCTCTGGTGAACCTCTGGGGATTTGGCCCCAATAAACAGCCGGTGAAGACGCCCGAACAGGCGGCCATTGATGACGCCCGCGCCCGGACAGGGCTACAGCATCTGACCGTGATCAACCAGTACGGGCAGCAGTACCTGCAAAAAGATATCCCCGATCTGTTTGTCGATCTGTCGACGGTCGGGGAAGGCTATGCGGCGGATCATCTTGCTGCACTGATGGCGCAGGAAGGGATTTCCCGTTATCTGGTCTCGGTGGGCGGTGCGTTGGTCAGTCGGGGTATGAACGCCAGCGATAAACCGTGGCGCGTAGCGATTCAAAAACCAACCGATCGGCAAAATGCCGTGCAGGCGATAGTGGATATCAACGGACATGGCATCAGCACCTCCGGAAGCTATCGCAACTATTACGAGCTTGACGGGAAGCGTATTTCGCACGTGATTGATCCGCAGACCGGACGCCCCATCACGCATAACCTGGTCTCGGTAACGGTCATTGCCCCCACCGCGCTGGAAGCGGATGCCTGGGATACCGGATTAATGGTTCTCGGCCCGGAAAAAGCCAAAGAGGTGGTCCGTCAGGAAGGGCTGGCGGTTTATATGATCACCAAAGAGGGCGACGGGTTCAAAACCTGGAGCTCGCCGCAGTTCAACAGTTTCCTGGTCAGCGACAAAAATTAAAAAGCAAGGTTGCGGGTTTTTTATCGGTGGCGCTCAGGCACGCTCTATGTATGCTTATACGAGGAGCCGATCATGAAAAACCCAACCTTAATGACCGATGAGGATCGCTGGCAGGCCGTGCTGGCCCGCGATCCGCTCGCAGACGATCAGTTTGTCTTCGCCGTGCAGACGACGGGTATTTTCTGCCGCCCGTCATGCCGTGCCCGCCACGCGCTGCGTAAAAATGTCCGTTTTTATCCTGATGCCCGGCACGCCACTCAGGCAGGCTTTCGTCCGTGCAAGCGCTGCATGCCGGACAAACGCGATCCGCAGGCGCAGAAGCTGGCAAAAGTAGAACATGCCTGCCGGCTTCTGGAGCAGGATCCCGCGTTAACCCTGGAGAGACTGGCGGAGCAGGTTGCCATGAGTCCTTTCCATTTCCACCGCCTGTTTAAGTCGGTAACCGGCATGACGCCCAAAGCCTGGCAGCAGGCGGCGCGGGGTCAGCGTCTGCGCACCGCGCTTACGCAGGGAGACAAAATTACCGATGCCGTGCTGGCGGCGGGGTTTCCCGACAGCAGCAGCTATTATCGTAAAGCCAACGATGCGTTGGGCATGACGGCGAAGCAGTACCGTAAAGGAGAGGTGGCCGTGCGGTATGCCATCCATGACTGTTCGTTAGGACGCTGTCTGGTCGCCGAAAGCGAGCGGGGGATCTGCGCG
The DNA here is from genome assembly GCF_019968825.1 of Enterobacter sp. JBIWA003. Taxonomy (NCBI): domain Bacteria; kingdom Pseudomonadati; phylum Pseudomonadota; class Gammaproteobacteria; order Enterobacterales; family Enterobacteriaceae; genus Enterobacter; species Enterobacter sp. JBIWA003. Next base: position 3,398,857 of record NZ_CP074170.1, on the reverse strand, counting down.
ATTCTGCTGGGTGACACCGATGCGGAAGTCACCGCAGAGCTTGCCACGCAATTTCCAAAAGCTACGCACGCGCCGCTGGACGACGCCTTTGTGCAGCGGATCCACCAGGTCATTGCCAGTATTGATAACCGCGACGTACCGCTTGCGCTGCCGCTGGATATTCGCGGTACCGCGTTCCAGCAGCGCGTCTGGCAGGCCCTTCGCACTATTCCCTGCGGCGAAACGGCAAGCTACCAGCAGGTGGCGCAGGCGATTGGCCAACCCAGTGCGGTACGCGCCGTAGCAGGCGCCTGTGCGGCAAACACGCTGGCAATTGTGATCCCCTGTCATCGGGTGGTTCGCAACGACGGTGCGCTGTCGGGCTATCGCTGGGGGACGGCGCGAAAAGCGCTGTTACTGAAACGTGAGGCGAAACGCCGGGAGGAATAATGCTCGATCTTTTTGCGGATGCTGAACCCTGGCAGGAACCGCTTGCGCCAGGGGCGGTGATCCTCCGCCGCTTTGCACTCTCCCGTGCGGCGGCGTTGCTTGCCGGTATTGAAGAGGTCACGGCGGTTTCACCGTTTCGCCATATGGTGACACCGGGCGGCTACACCATGTCGGTGGCCATGGCCAACTGCGGCGAACTGGGCTGGGCGACAAACGAACGTGGGTATGTGTATGCTCCAAACGATCCCACGACCGACCGGCCGTGGCCTCCCATGCCTGCGGTTTTTCAGGCACTTTGTCACGAGGCTGCCGTGGCGGCGGATTATCCGGATTTTCGTCCTGATGCCTGTCTGATTAACCGCTACGCCGTCGGTGCGAAGCTCTCGCTGCATCAGGACAAGGATGAGCCCGATTTGCGCGCGCCTATCGTATCGGTATCGTTAGGCCTGCCCGCCGTCTTTCAGTTTGGGGGATTACGCCGCAACGATCCGCTCAAACGCATTATGCTGGAACATGGCGATGTGGTGGTGTGGGGCAGGGAATCGCGGCTTTATTATCACGGCATTCAGCCGCTGAAACCCGGCATTCACCCCCTCACGGGCGAGTACCGCTTTAATCTGACCTTCCGTCAGGCGGGGATGCGTAAACTAAAATAAGAATTATTCTTGATGTCCGCGCAGGGCAGTTTACACTGCTCGCTGATTTTTATTGTCCGGATTGCCTGCATGCAACTACTTCTCCTCGTCTGGCGTCAGTACCGCTGGCCCTTCATCGCCGTTATGGCGTTAAGCCTGGCCAGCGCCGCACTGGGTATTGGCCTGATCGCGTTTATTAACGTGCGGTTGATTGAAATGGTCGACACCTCGCTCTCCGTATTGCCGGAGTTTCTTGGCCTGTTGCTGCTGCTGATGGCGGTTACGCTCGGCTCCCAGCTGGCGCTGACCGCGCTCGGCCACCATTTCGTTTTTCGTTTGCGCAGTGAGTTTATCAAGCGGATCCTGGACACCCAGGTCGAGCGCGTTGAGCAGCTCGGCAGCGCCTCGCTGCTGGCGGGGCTGACCAGCGACGTACGCGCCATTACCATCGCGTTCGTTCGTCTGCCAGAGCTGGTGCAGGGGATCATTCTGACCTTTGGCTCGGCGGCCTATCTCGCCTGGCTCTCCAGCAAAATGCTGGCGGTGACTGCGCTGTGGATCGCCATCACCATCTGGGGCGGTTTTGTCCTGGTGTCACGCGTCTATAAACACATGGCGGTGCTGCGCGAAACCGAAGATAAGCTCTATAACGACTACCAGACGGTGCTGGAAGGGCGCAAAGAACTCACCCTGAACCGCGAGCGCGCCGAGTATATCTTTAACCATCTCTATATTCCGGACGCACGCGAGTACCGGCATCACATCATTCGCGCTGATACCTTCCACCTGAGCGCGGTGAACTGGTCAAACATTATGATGCTGGGTGCCATTGGCCTGGTATTCTGGATGGCGAACAGCCTGGGCTGGGCGGACACCAACGTCGCGGCAACCTACTCGCTGACGCTGCTGTTTTTGCGCACGCCGCTGCTCTCTGCGGTCGGCGCGTTGCCCACCTTACTGAGTGCGCAGGTGGCCTTTAATAAGCTCAACAAATTCGATCTCGCGCCGTTTAAAGCCGAATTCCCGCGCCCGCAGGCCTTCCCTGACTGGCAGACGCTGGAGCTGCGTAACGTCACGTTCCGCTATCAGGACAGCGCCTTCTCCGTGGGGCCGGTCAACCTGACGATCCGCCGCGGCGAGCTGCTGTTCCTGATTGGCGGCAACGGCAGCGGTAAATCGACGCTGGCGATGCTGCTCACCGGGCTTTATCAGCCGCAGTCGGGCGAGATTTTACTGGATGGCAGAGCGCTGAGCGCGGAGAAGCCCGAGGATTACCGCAAGCTTTTCTCGGCGGTGTTCACCGACGTCTGGCTGTTTGAGCAACTGCTGGGCCCGGAAGGGCAGCAGGCCAATCCTGCGCTGGTGGAAAAATGGCTGGCGCAGCTGCAGATGTCCCACAAGCTGGAACTTCAGGACGGTAAAATTCTCAATCTGAAGCTTTCCAAAGGGCAGAAAAAGCGCGTGGCGCTGCTGCTGGCGCTGGCGGAAGAGCGTGACATCATTCTGCTGGATGAGTGGGCGGCGGATCAGGACCCGCACTTCCGCCGCGAGTTTTATCAGGTGCTGCTGCCGCTGATGCAGCAGATGGGTAAAACCATTTTCGCCATCAGCCACGACGATCATTACTTTATTCATGCCGACCGTCTGCTGGAAATGCGCGACGGCAGGCTGAGCGAGCTGACCGGTGAAGAGCGCGATGCCGCCTCGCGTGACGCGGTGGCGCGTACGGCCTGATGCCCTCACCCTAACCCTCTCCCACAGGGAGAGGGGATAATCGTGGCCGTAATGCTGCTTTTTTCTCCATCCCGCCCCGTTGTTTATTCTTATTTACATATCCTCGCGCTATGCTTAATACCAACTTATTTCATGGATTTATGATTGATGTCGGTATTAAAGAAAAACAGCGCCAGACAGCGTGACCAGGAACGTGCGCGACTGATCTGGCTTCTCACGACCGATAAAGCGGTCACCTCTACGCTATTAGGCAAACTGACCCTGGCTGAGCAATATGATGTCGGCACTTTAGCCGACGATATTGCTGAGGTAGGTGCGCTGGTTGCTCACTTACCCCCGCCGGATCTGGCGGATACCCTGGAAGCGCTTCCCTCGGAAGAACGTCACGCCCTGTGGCGGCTGGTGCAGGATCACGAGCGCGGACAGGTGCTGCTTGAGGCCTCCGAAAACGTCTGGGACGACCTGATCGACGAGATGAGCGACCGGGATATCCTCGACGCTCTGCAAACCCTGGATATCGACGAGCAGATTTACCTGGTTCAGCACCTGCCGCGAAACTTGACCGGCCGTCTGCTGGCGTCACTGCCTGCCGATGAACGCGCGCGCGTGCGTCAGGTGATGCACTACGAGAAAAACAGCGTCGGCGCGATTATGGAGTTCGGCGTTATCACGGTGCGTCCGGACGTGACGCTCGGCACCGTGCAGCGCTATCTGCGTCGCCTGGGCAAAATGCCGGATAACACCGATAAGCTGTTTGTTACCTCCCGGGATAAAACTCTGCTCGGCGAGCTGGAGCTGAAAACCATCCTGCTCAACAGCACCCAGCGGAAGGTGAGCGAGGTGATGGAAAACGAGCCGATGGTCTTCTCCCCGGAGGACGATGCGGAGAAAGCGGCGCGTACCTTCGAACGTGACGACCTCGTGAGTGCCGCCGTCGTGGACTCCGTCGGCAAACTGATGGGGCGTCTGACCATCGACGAGATCGTTGACGTCGTTTATGAAGAAACCGACAACGACCTGCGTGCGCTGGGGGGGATCAGTGCGGGAGATGACGTCCATGCCTCCGTCGGCAAGGCGGTGAAAACGCGCTGGGCGTGGCTGGCCATTAACCTGTGTACCGCGTTTATCGCCTCCCGCGTAATTGACGGTTTCGAACACACCATTTCGCAGCTGGTGGCGCTGGCCTCGCTGATGCCGATTGTGGCCGGGATTGGCGGTAATACCGGCAATCAGACTATCACGATGATCGTTCGCGCGCTGGCGCTGGAGAATATTCAGCCCGGCAACTTTGCCTTTCTGATCTTCAGAGAGATGGGTGTGGCGTTGATCAACGGCCTGGTCTGGGGCGGGATTATGGGGGGCATCACCTGGTGGTTGTATGACGATATGGCGCTGGGTGGGGTGATGATGCTGGCGATGGTGCTGAATCTGCTGGTGGCATCGATGATGGGCGTTATTATCCCGTTGACCATGACCAAACTGGGGCGCGACCCCGCGGTGGGGTCGAGCGTGATGATCACCGCCATCACCGATACCGGCGGTTTCTTTATTTTTCTTGGGCTGGCGACGATTTTTCTGCTTTAAGCCGACGCTTAATGCGGGCGGGAAGCAGCACCATGACGATAATCCCGCCCAGCACGCCAATCGCCAGATTGCCGGTTGATACCGTGGCGGCAACGGTCACCAGCATGACGACCGTTTCTGCAATCGGAGCCGTTTTCAGTGTGGCCGGCTGAAGGCTGTGCCAGCTGAAGGTTTTGACGGCGACAATCGCCATAATACCCGCCAGCACCGCCATCGGGATGTTGGCCATCACGTCGCTGAGCGCCGTCACCAGGATCAGCAGTACGATACCCGCAGCGAAGGTTGAAATGCGGCTTCGGCCTTTTCCCATCTCCACGTTAACGATGGTTTGTCCGATCATCGCGCAGCCCGCAATACCACCGTAAAATCCGGCCAGGATATTGCCGACGCCTAATCCAATGCTTTCGCGGCGTTTACTTGACGGTGTCGCGGTCAGCTCATCCACCAGCTTTGCGGTCAGCAGGGATTCCAGCAGGCCGACAAACGCGATGCTCAACGCGCACGGCCAGATTATGCTCAGCGTCTGGAGATTGAGAGGGACCAGAAGTTCACTAAGTCCCGGCAAGCCGCCGCTCATGGCGCCTTCATCGCCCACGGTCGGCAGGCTTTGCCCGGTTGAAACGGTAAACAAGGTTAACAGCACAATCGCAATCAGTGGGGAAGGGATGCTTTTGATATAGCGCGGCACCCACAGCACGATCAGTATCGTCAGCACGAACAGGCCCACAATCAGCGGGCTTCGGCTCCAGAAATGGGGAACCTGCGCAAAGAAAATCAATATCCCGAGGGCGTTAACAAACCCGGTCATGACCGACTGGGGAATAAAGCGCATCAGCCTTGCCATGCCCAGCACGCCAAACAGAATCTGAATCAGGCCAGCCATGAGCACGGCGGGAAGAATGTACTGTACGCCGTGCTGATGCACCATGGGCCCAATAACCAGCGCCACGGAACCGGCCGCGGCCGTGACCATCGCCGGGCGACCGCCCACTACAGACAGGGCAAGACAGAGCACCACGGAAGCGATCAGGCTGACCTTCGGGTCAACGCCCGCCACCACGGAAAATGAGATGACCTCGGGGATCAGCGCCAGGGCGGTAATCACGCCCGCCAGCGTTTCACGCGTCAGCTGCTTAGGGGAACGCAGCACGCTGGCGACACGGTTTTCGGGAGATAAAGGAGAATGGGGTAGGGACATAACGTTTCGCTGGTTAGGGCAGGCTTCCGTGCGCGCGATCACAAAACGCAACATACTAGCCCGTTAAACCGCCCTTTACCAGACGCTTCGATAATTCCTCACAAACAATCCATCATTAAATTTCACAATTACAATAATTTCGTAACCTTTAAACAATATTTAAAAGTTGTTACCGTGCCCCCGCAGCTTTTTTCACCTGCAATTTCCACGCATCAAGCACTTTTACACTAAGGCATAAATTATGAAAAAAATGACTGCCATGCTCTTTTCTCTGGCCGTGGGGCTTAACACCGTCTCCATGGCGGCGAAAGCTGACGCACCAAAAGAGCAGGAAACGGACGTCCTTTTAATCGGTGGCGGTATCATGAGCGCCACGCTGGGAACCTATCTGCAAGAACTGCAGCCGGACTGGTCAATGACCATGGTCGAGCGCCTTGATGGCGTGGCGCAGGAGAGTTCGAACGGCTGGAACAACGCCGGTACCGGCCATTCGGCACTCATGGAACTGAACTATACGCCGCAGAAAAAGGACGGTTCCATTAGTATCGAGAAAGCGGTAGAGATCAACGAGGCGTTCCAGGTTTCTCGCCAGTTCTGGTCTCACCAGGTCAACAGCGGCGTGCTGCACGACCCGCACTCCTTTATCAATACCGTACCGCACATGAGCTTTGTGTGGGGCGAGCAGAACGTCAACTTCCTGCGCGCGCGCTACGCCGCACTGCAGCAGAGCACGCTGTTCCGCGGGATGAAATACTCTGAAGATCACGCGCAGATTAAAGAGTGGGCTCCGCTGGTCATGGAAGGTCGTGACCCGAACCAGAAAGTGGCGGCGACCCGTACCGAAATTGGTACCGACGTCAACTACGGTGAAATTACCCGTCAGCTGGTGACGTCTCTGAAGAAAAAAGAGAACTTCAATCTGCAGCTCAGCACCGAAGTGCGCGGTTTCAAGCGCAACGCGGATAACAGCTGGAGCGTGACCGTTGCCGATCTGAAAAACAATGAAGCCGAGCACGTCATCAAGGCGAAGTTTGTCTTTATCGGTGCGGGCGGCGCGGCGCTGAAGCTGCTGCAGGAGTCCGGCATTCCGGAAGCGGACGACTACGCGGGCTTCCCGGTCGGCGGTCAGTTCCTGGTGTCCGATAACCCGGAAGTGGTGAACCGTCATCTGGCAAAAGTGTACGGTCAGGCTTCCGTGGGCGCGCCGCCAATGTCTGTTCCGCACATTGACACCCGTATGCTTGACGGCAAACGCGTGGTGCTGTTTGGACCGTTCGCGACCTTCTCCACGAAGTTCCTGAAAAACGGCTCCCTGTGGGATCTGCTGAGCGCAACCACCACCTCTAACGTCAAACCAATGATGGACGTGGGGCTGGATAACTTCGATCTGGTGAAATACCTGATTAGCCAGGTGATGCTCTCTGACGACGACCGTTTCGAGGCGCTGAAAGAGTACTATCCGCAGGCGAAGAAAGAAGACTGGCGCCTGTGGCAGGCGGGTCAGCGCGTACAAATCATCAAGCGCGATCCGAAAGAGGGCGGCGTGCTGCGTCTGGGTACCGAAGTGGTAAGCGATAAGGATGGCACCATCGCCGCGCTGCTGGGTGCGTCACCGGGTGCGTCTACCGCTGCGCCAATCATGCTGCACCTGATGGAAAAAGTGTTTAAAGATAAAGTCGCCAGTCCGGAATGGCAGGCGAAGCTGAAGACCATTATTCCATCTTACGGCACGAAGCTGAACGGTAACGTGAGCGCGACGGAGCAGGAGCTGGAATACACCAGCCGCGTACTGCAGCTGCAGTACATCAAACCGCAGGCTGCGGATGCTGCGCCAAAAGCGGAGCTGAAGCCTCAGCCGGAAAACAAACCGGTTGCGGATATCGCGCTGTAAGGTAAAAAAGCCGGGTGGCACTGACGCCTACCCGGCCTATGTTCGGTGTTGTTTTGTAGGTCGGGTAAGGCGAAGCCGCCACCCGACTTAATTTCAACGTACGACAGCCTGCTCAATCTTCTCTTCAGCCTTCCACACGCGATACTTCACTTCCACGTTTTCAGGCGTATAAACCACGATCGGCAACTTGCTGTTGTAGCGCAGCAGGCTATTGTCGCCCAGATACGCTGTCACAAATTTCTTCTCTTTCTTGCCATCCGGGCAGGCCATCATGGTGGAGACCGGCGAGGTCACTTTATCAAAGACGTAGTAGTCGTAACCCCAGCCTTCCAGCGTTTTGCTTTCCAGCTGACCACCCAGGCGATGCTGGTTGCAATCCACTTCCAGCGTCTTGCCAATTAACAGCTCTACTTTGAAATTCGCTTCATCCTGCTGTGCCGGCAGCTGGATCACCTGACGCTTCATCCCTTTATCCGCTTTCGGATACGGGGAGACTTTTTCCAGCGGCTGCTCTTTAGGGGTTTCGCTGGCGAAAGCACTGGTGCTGACACACGCGGCGGCGATGAGTGCGATGGCAAATTTAGGTGCGTTTTTCATTGTCATTCCTTTATGTCAAAACGATCCTGCACAGGTTAACATATCAACTATGAATGATTGGTGTTATTTACTTACATTTTCAATATGAATAGCGTAATAAACCACATATTTGCCATTTAAGTAGAGATTTATACTAGCGTGGAGTCCGTCAGCCGTTTGTGTTATTTTAGACCCTCTGTAATGTTATTCATCTGTAAAAGGAAAGAGAGATGGTTCGTGCAAAACTGAAAACGCCTGAAGGCCGCAAGTTCCTCCTGGCGCTGCTGGTTGTGTTTATGATTGCTGCCGCGTGCGTGGGGCGGGCCACCATTGTTGGCGTCATCGAACAGTACAACATTCCTCTCTCTGCCTGGACAACCAGCATGTATGTCCTGCAATCGGCGATGATCTTTGTCTACAGCCTGGTGTTCACCGTTCTGCTGGCCATCCCGCTGGGCATTTTCTTCCTGGGCGGACGTGATAAACACTAGACGCCGATTTGCGATATCGAAGCCATCCTGCGGGGTGGCTTTTTTTATGTCTAATAATTTTTATTCGCATTTCCAGGATATTCTGTTTCGAATAAGACAGTTCAACATGAAGCAGGAGATGCGCAATGTTATCCCGGTTTGCAACGCTCAGCCGGATCCCGAAAGGAGTCTGGGTGGTGGGCGGCGTCAGTATGTTAATGGATATCTCCTCGGAGATTATTCACAGCCTGCTGCCGCTGTTCATGGTGACGACGCTCGGAGCCAGCGTTATTTTCATTGGTTTGATTGAAGGTCTGGCTGAGGCTACGGCGCTGTTTATCAAGGTGTTTTCCGGCGCCATCAGTGACTATCTGGGCAAGCGTAAAGGACTGGCGGTTCTGGGCTACGGTCTTGGCGCATTGAGTAAACCGTTGTTCGCTATCGCCTCTTCTTCCGGCATGATCCTTGGGGCGCGCTTAATCGACCGGGTCGGGAAGGGGATACGGGGAGCGCCGCGCGATGCGCTGGTTGCTGACGTTACGCCGCCGGAACTTCGCGGCGCGGCCTTTGGGCTGCGTCAGTCGATGGACACCGTCGGCGCATTTCTCGGGCCGCTGCTGGCCGTAGGATTAATGCTGCTGTGGAACGATGATTTCCGCACGATTTTCTGGATCGCGGTGATCCCCGGCGTTCTCGCCGTGGCGCTGCTTTTCTTCGGCCTGCATGAGCCGAAAACGCCCGTCGAACATAAACGCACGAACCCTATCAAAAAAGAGAACCTCAGGCGTCTCGGGAAAGGCTGCTGGTGGGTCATTGGCCTGGGGGCCATCTTCACGCTCGCACGTTTCAGTGAAGCCTTTCTTGTCCTGCGCGCACAGCAGTCGGGGGTGCCGCTGGCGCTGATCCCGCTGGTGATGGTGGCCATGAATCTGCTCTATTTCCTCTCTGCCTATCCGTTTGGCAAGTTATCGGACGGGATGAGCCACACCCGATTACTGCAGTGGGGGCTGGTGATGCTGATTGGGGCAGATGTTGTGCTGGCGCTGAGCACCCACTGGGCTGGAATGCTTCTGGGCGTTGCGCTTTGGGGAGTGCATATGGGGATGACGCAGGGGCTGCTGGCGGCAATGATTGCGAAAACCGCGCCTGCGGATCTGCGCGGTACCGCCTACGGCATTTTTAGTCTGGTCAGTGGCGTGGGATTGTTAATCGCCAGTCTGGGCGCCGGGGTCATCTGGGAAACGTTTGGCGCGGAATATACGTTCTATGCCGGAGCGGTGATTTGCCTGGTTACGCTGGTGTACCTGCGCAAAACGCCGGACGAGGCGAAATAAAAAAACCAGCCATAAGAGGCTGGTTTTCAATGTGTTTTTGGTCGGCACGAGAGGATTTGAACCTCCGACCCCCGACACCCCATGACGGTGCGCTACCAGGCTGCGCTACGTGCCGACGCATAGAAAGAATACTACTCGATTCCGTTTCGAATGCAAGGGAATCCGTCGCTAACTGGTTTATTATTAATCAGTTAGCGACGAAGCGCTTCTCATCCGTCAGGACCTGCAGCAGCAGGCTCAGCTGCGGTTTCTGGTCTTTAAGCCGTTCACCCTGCAGGTTATACGTCTGATAATTCCCATTGTTGTTCAGCACCAGCGTCAGCTTCGGCGTGGTCACCACCAGCGTATTATTCCCCGCAGCCGTGACCCAGCTATGGCGGCGCGCGGCGCTGAAGAGATCCTGCCCCTGAGAATACTCGTTGGCTGGCGTGCTGACGTGCAGCAGGCGTTGCATCAGGGTGGTCATCACATCTTTATGCTCGGTAAGCATATTGATGCGCTGCGCCGGCGTACCCGGCCAGTGGATGACCAGCGGAACCTGCAGGTTCGGGCGTGACCAGTTCATGCTCTTCGTCTCGTCACCTAACGGGACGCCATGGCCTGCGGTCACGATCACTACGGTGTTATCCAGCTTGCCGGACTCACGTAGCGCGTCAAGCACGCGGCCAATCTGCGCATCAACATCACCCGCCGCGCGGCCGTAGCGGCGCGCGAAATCACTCTTGTTGCTGTTAGCAAGCGTAGTGCCGTTAAAGGAGACCCATGAGAACCAGCGGTTATCTTCCTGAGCATAGCGCTGGAGCCAGTTTATCCATTGGCTGGCGGTCTGCGCATCGGACTGATTTTGTGCCGCTGGCAGTGAGAAATCAGACAGCAGCGCCTGGCGGTAGAGCGGGCTGTTAAAGCCATCGGATGAGAACAACCCTAACTGATAGCCCTGCTGATTCAGCCCGGTGATCAGCGCCGCAGGTGTGCGGGTAGAGAGTACGCCGTCCATGTATCCGGCTGAAATGCCATAGAAGAGGCCAAAGATGCCCGCGTCGGTTGTGTTACCGGAGCTCATATGCTGAGTAAACGTGACATTTTGACTCGCGAAATCGGCCAGCGCAGGCATCTGCTTCTCGTAACGGGAATAGTTCAGGCCATCAACGGTGATCAGCAGGACGTTTTGCCCGCGGCCCATATCGCGATAGCGCAGGTCGCTCAGCGGATACTGCACGCTGACGGCTTCCGGGTTACCTTGCTCGATAAGACGTCGCTGGTACTCCTGCGCATCAAGCAGGCCATGTTTTTCGAGGAAGCGACGTGCCGTCATCGGGTACGAGAGCGGCAGGTTCGCGCGCTGCATGGTAATCGGGCGATAGAAGTTCGCATCCGCCCAGATATACATGATGTGCGAACTGATAAAGGAGACGAAGAAGAGCGCGGCGACGGGCTTCGCGTAGTGGCGTCGGCGGGTCAAGCTGCGCAGTTTTTGCCAGCTCCAGGTGGCAAACAGCATCTCAATCAACAGGATCACCGGGACGCTGATAAACATCAGCTGCCAGTCACGGGCCGTTTCGTTCTGGTCGGGGTTAATCACCAGTTCCCAGACGATAGGGTTGAGATGCAGGTGGAAGCGGGTGAACACTTCACTGTCGATAAGCAGCAGCGTCATCCCCACCGTCGCAAGGATGGCGGACAAGAATCGCATCAGACGCTGCGACATGACGATAAACGTCAAGGGGAACAGGATCAGCAGATAGGTGGCGAAAACCAAAAAGCTAAAGTGACCGACAACGCTTATCCAGGAGTAGATACGCCCGGTGAGCGTTGTTGGCCAGTCTGCGACAAACAGATAACGACAGCCAATGACCGTCGCCAACAGAATGTTGAACAGGGCAAACCAGTGCCCCCAGCTGACCATCTGGGAGACTTTTTCACGGTAGCGCTGACGATTCGTCACCATAAACTGTTGTTCGTATCCCTTAATGGGCCGGGTCGTTGCTGACGGACGACTGTAAAGCCTGGGCGAAAGATTTTGCGATCGCCTGACGCTGAGCCGGAGCAACGCTGGTGTTAATCAGGTTGGTGACCATATTTCCCAAAACCATCAGGGAGAGATCGGTCGGCGTTTTATGTTTTTCCAGTACGTTGACCAGCTCACTGAGCAGTTGTTCAACGTGTTCATCACTGTAGCGGGAATGTTGTGGCATAAATCAAAATCAGTTTGTTGATGAAAGGGCAACATATTACCGTAGCAACAGCTTTTTTTCCCCTTTTTTATCTGTTGTTGCACACATGTCCTGGTGGTGGTTGAATACCGCCCGGTCTAAAAGGAGAGTTTATCATGAGTCTGGAAATCAACCAGATTGCCTTGCACCAGCTTATCAAGCGCGATGAGCAAACCCTTGAAGTGGTGCTACGCGATTCGTTACTGGAACCTACGGCGACCGTTGTGGAGATGATGGCAGAGCTGCATCGCGTCTACAGCGCCAAAAATAAAGCCTATGGGCTGTTCAGCGAAGAGAGTGAACTGGCCGATAGCCTGCGCCTGCAGCGCCAGGGTGAAGAGGATTTCCTGGCGTTTAGCCGTGCGGCAACCGGGCGTCTGCGCGACGAGCTGGCGAAATATCCGTTCGCCGACGGTGGGATCGTGCTGTTCTGCCACTACCGCTACCTGGCGGTCGAGTATCTGCTGGTTACCGTGCTGAATAACTTAAGCAGCATGCGCGTGAACGAGCAGCTGGATATCAGCTCGACGCATTATCTGGATATTAACCATGCGGATATCGTGGCGCGTATTGATTTGACCGAGTGGGAAACCAACCCGGAATCGACCCGCTACCTGACTTTCCTGAAGGGACGCGTGGGTCGCAAAGTGGCGGATTTCTTCATGGACTTCCTCGGTGCCAGTGAAGGGCTTAACGCCAAAGCGCAGAACAAAGGGCTGCTCCAGGCGGTGGACGATTTCACAGCCGAAGCGCAGCTTGATAAATCTGAGCGCCAGACGGTGCGCCAGCAGGTTTACAGCTACTGCAACGAACAGCTGCAGGCTGGGGAAGAGATTGAGCTGGAGTCGCTGTCAAAAGAGTTGGCGGGCGTCAGCGAAGTCAGCTTCCAGGAATTTACCGCAGAGAAGGGCTATGAGCTTGAAGAGAGCTTCCCGGCAGATCGCAGCACGCTGCGTCAGTTAACCAAGTTTGCCGGCAGCGGCGGCGGGTTAACCATCAACTTTGATGCGATGCTGCTGGGGGAACGTATCTTCTGGGATCCGGCCACCGATACGCTGACCATTAAGGGGACGCCGCCGAATCTGCGCGATCAGCTTCAGCGTCGCACCTCGGGCGGTAAATAGCAGGCACAAAAAACCCCGCAGAAGCGGGGTTTTTTTCGACAGGTTTGCGATTACGCGCGAACGAAGTCGATGTGAGTCAGTTTTGGCTTGAACGCGTGACGCTGAACAGCCTGAACTTTCACTTTTTCTTCTTTACCGCCAACAACGATGGTCAGAACTTCGCTGTAGAATTCAGCTTTGGTCTGCAGGTTCCACAGTTTGTCGTGATCCAGTTCGATTGCAACTGGAGCAGCTTCGCCACCGTAAACGATAGCCGGGAACTTGTTAGCGGTACGCAGGCGGCGGCTCGCACCCTTACCCTGCACGTTACGTACTTCTGCTTCGATAGTAAACATTGATTTCTCTCTGTATTTAAAACCCTACTACAGGCGACCCAGCAGCAGGTGAGTGTTCTGCCTCACGGATGTGAAGCGGGCGGCATTTTATACTCAAATGCCCCTCACATCAATGAAAAGTCCCGCTACCCGCGCAATTCGTTGGCGCGACGGAAGCGACCTTCGTAGTCGAAGAGTTTTTCGCGCACCTGCCAGAACTGGCCTTTTTTGCGGGCGACCACAAAATCCGGATGGCGCAATAGCACCTGCTGGCGCACGATATCGGCCACGGTGATCCAGCGCAGGGGCACGCCCGGAGTGCGGGTGTGCGGGCGGATAAACAGCTGTTCGAAGGCCGTTCGCTGGGCAGGCGTCTGAAGCCGGAAGCGCTCGCTGACGTCCGCCCCGTCTTCATCGTAATAGGTGATTTTCAGCCATTCGCCTTTTTCATCGGCGCCGGGCTGCAACGCCATGCCGGAACAGCGCAGCACCAGCGCATCTTTCAGCTTTAATGCCGCTTTCAGCATGTCGTCCGGGTCAACCAGCACCGTGTCGCACTCCCGACAGCGGCGAGCGGCAATGTCATTTTCGGCGTTGCACTGCGGGCAGTTTTTAAAGCGGAAACGAAAATCGCACTGCTCGCGATGCCCATCATCATCTTCAAACCAGCCCTGACAGCGGCGGCCAAAATGTTCGATCAGCGTGCCGTCGGCGGTGGTTTTGCCCCAGAAGGTGTTGGCAAACCCGCAGGCAGGGCAAAAGACCTGCACGGGCACGTTGTCACTTTTCCCTTTTGGCGCGCCGACCTCAGGCGTATAGAGATCGTGCGGGTTACCGGCATAATCCAGAATCAGGCAGTCGGTTTTCCCCGGCGCCAGACGCAGGCCGCGGCCAACAATTTGCTGATACAGACTGACCGATTCGGTTGGACGCAAAATAGCGATCAGGTCGACGTGTGGGGCGTCAAAGCCGGTGGTCAACACCGACACGTTAACCAGATAGCGGAACTGCTGGGCTTTAAAGGCCTCAATCAGGCTGTCGCGCTCCGGGCCGGGCGTCTCGCCGGTGATGAGCGCCGCGTCGCCGGGGGGCAGTAACCCGGTGATTTCGCGTGCGTGCTCAACGGTGGCGGCAAAGATCATCACCCCTTTGCGCGTCGCGGCGAACTCCTCAATCTGGCTGATGATATGCGGCGTGATGCGCTTTTGCTTTTTCAGCTCCTGGTTAAGATCCGCTTCGCTGAATAACCCGTTGCTCTGCGCCTGCAGGCGGCTGAAGTCGTACTGCACCACCGGCATATCCAGCCGTTCAGGCGGCGTCAGGTAGCCATGTTTAATCATGTAGCGAAGCGGAAGCTCGTAGATGCAGTCGCTAAACAGGGCCTTGTCATCGCCGCGCACCATGCCGTGATAATGGTAGCGATAGATCCAGCCTTTCCCCAGACGAAACGGGGTCGCCGTCAGGCCCAGCAGGCGCAGGTGAGGGTTCACCTCTTTCAGGTGGCACAGGATTTGCTGATACTGGCTGTCGTCGTCATCGCTGATGCGGTGACATTCATCGACAATCAGCAGCGAAAATTCGCTGCGAAACAGATCCAGATTGCGGGCCACCGACTGCACGCTGCCAAACACCACTTTGCCGTGGCTCTCTTTACGCTTTAGCCCGGCGGCGAAAATGTCGGCTTCCAGTCCAAGCGCACAATATTTGGCATGGTTTTGCGCGACGAGCTCTTTGACGTGCGCCAGCACCAGCACGCGGCCGCGGGCCAGACGCGCCAGTTCGGCAATGACCAGGCTTTTGCCTGCACCGGTCGGGAGCACAATCGCCGCCGGCTCGCAATGTTTTCGGAACCAGGCGAGGGTGGCGTCAACGGCTTCCTGCTGATAGGGACGAAGTGTAAAAGTCATGGGGTCTCGGTTTCGTTATTCCGCACATAGTATGCCACGAAACTTTTTCCCTTGAGTGGCGCAACCAGACCATTATACTGAACCGTTCCAGACTGCTTCTTTTTTCGGACCTGTTGTCCGACTTCCTGCACCATTAAGGCTAAAAAGATTTCATGCGACTTGATAAGTTTATCGCTCAGCAACTCGGCGTAAGCCGCGCTATTGCCGGGCGCGAAATTCGCGCCAGCCGCGTTACCGTGGATGGCGACATTGTGAGAGACAGCGCGTTCAAACTGCAACCTGACCATCAGGTGGAGTATGACGGCAATCCTCTGACCCAGCAGCACGGTCCGCGCTACTTCATGCTCAATAAGCCGGAAGGCTACGTCTGCTCAACGGACGATCCGGATCACCCGACGGTGCTCTATTTCCTCGACGAGCCGGTGGCGCACAAGCTGCACGCCGCAGGTCGACTCGATATCGACACCACCGGGCTGGTGCTGATGACCGACGACGGTCAGTGGTCGCACCGCATCACCTCTCCACGCCACCACTGCGAGAAAACCTATCTCGTGACGCTGGAGTCACCGGTGTCGGATGACACGGCAGAGCACTTCGCGAAAGGCGTTCAGCTGCATAATGAAAAAGATCTGACCAAACCGGCGGTGCTCGAAGTCATCACCCCGACCGAGGTCCGTCTGACCATCAGCGAAGGGCGCTATCATCAGGTGAAACGTATGTTTGCCGCGGTGGGGAACCACGTTGTTGGCCTGCATCGCGAACGGATTGGTGCGATTGAACTCGATCCCGACCTGGCGCCTGGCGAATATCGCCCGTTAACGGAAGAAGAGATCGCCAGCGTCGGTCTGCCTTCGCACTAATTTCAGGAGAACTCTGTGACCACCAGGCCACACTCGTCGTTCAAAATCGTCTTCATTCTTGGCCTGCTGGCCATGCTGATGCCGCTGTCTATTGATATGTACCTGCCCGCGCTGCCGGTGATTTCCGCGCAGTTTGGCGTTCCGGCGGGCAGCGCGCAGATGACGCTCAGCACCTATATTCTTGGCTTTGCCCTCGGCCAGCTGTTTTATGGCCCGATGGCCGACAGCCTTGGACGCAAGCCGGTCATTCTGGGCGGGACGCTGGTCTTTGCAGCCGCAGCGGTTGCCTGCGCGCTGGCGCAGACCATCGATCATCTGATTTTCATGCGTTTCTTCCACGGTCTGGCGGCGGCAGCGGCAAGCGTGGTGATTAATGCCCTGATGCGCGATATCTACCCGAAAGAAGAGTTCTCCCGCATGATGTCGTTTGTCATGCTGGTGACGACGATTGCGCCGCTGGTGGCCCCGATGGCCGGTGGTGCGGTGCTGGTGTGGTTCAGCTGGCATGTGATTTTCTGGATCCTGGCCCTGGCCGCGCTGCTGGCCTCCGCAATGATCTTCTTCTTTATTGTTGAAACGCTTCCCGTCGAGCGCCGCCAGAAGTTTCACATCCGAACCACAATTGGTAACTTTGCCTCGCTGTTTCGCCACAAGCGCGTGCTCAGCTATATGCTGGCGAGCGGGTTCAGCTTCGCCGGAATGTTCTCCTTCCTGAGCGCCGGGCCGTTTGTCTACATCGAGCTGAACCACGTTTCGCCGCAGCACTTCGGCTATTACTTTGCGCTTAACATCGTCTTCCTGTTCATTATGACCATCATTAACAGCCGCTTTGTCCGACGGGTGGGGGCGCTGAACATGTTCCGCGCCGGGCTGTGGATCCAGTTTGTGATGGCGATCTGGCTGGTGGTGAGCGCGTTTCTGGGGGTGGGCTTCTGGGCGCTGGTGGTCGGCGTGGCGGCCTTTGTCGGCTGCGTGTCGATGGTGTCATCCAATGCGATGGCGGTGATTCTGGATGAGTTCCCGCACATGGCAGGAACCGCATCTTCCCTGGCCGGGACATTCCGCTTCGGCATTGGCGCTATCGTCGGCGCGTTGCTTTCGATGGCCACCTTTACGACGGCATGGCCCATGCTGTGGGCGATGGCTTTTTGCGCAACCAGCTCGATACTCTTCTATCTTTACGCCAGTCGACCGCGAAAAGCGGTCCACTAAAACACAGAGAAGGCCCGGCAGGGCCTTTTTTGTTGATGCATATCAACCAAACCCCGTTCGTTTATGCTGTGTTTGTTTATTTTATGTAAAATCTATTTGTGTAAAAAGTCACATCATTGTATTCAAAAAGGTTGAGTTAGATCGCAGAAACGGGTACATATAGCGCCGACGCGAGCCTGAATACCGATAAAAAAGTGCTGAATAGTGCAGGCTGACGATGATGTGTTACTATAAATGTAAATAAATTGTGAAGTAAATTTTGCTTCCGGGGAACGAACGTGAATACATTACAACTTTCTATTGTCCATCGCTTGCCCCAGAGCTATCGCTGGTCGGCGGGTTTTGCTGGTTCGAAAGTTGAACCGATTCCGCAAAACGTCGCGGGCTGTGAAAACTGCCTGGTGGCGCTCAAGCTGTTAAGCCCGAGTGACGAAAATGCCTGGCGGGTGATGGAGCGTCTCAGTCAGGCCCTGACGGATATCGAAGTGGACAGCTCCGTGCTGGAGTGCGAAGGTGAGCCGTGCCTGTTTGTGAAAAGCCAGGACGAGTTTGCTGCCACCTGCCGTCTGAAAAATTTTGGCGTTGCCATTGCCGAGCCTTTCTCCGGCCAGTACCCGTTCTGAGCGCTAGTCTGACGACAACAGCTGGCGCGTGTAGCGCTGCGTTGGCGCGCTAAATACGCGCTGGCAATCACCTTGCTCGACCACCTCTCCCTGACGCAACACAATCACCTGATGGCATAGCGCCCGCACCACCTGCAAATCATGGCTGATAAAGATATAGGCCAGCCGGTGCTTTTCCTGTAACCCTTTCAGCAGCGCCAGGATCTGCGCCTGTACGGTCCTGTCCAGCGACGACGTGGGTTCATCCAGAATAATCAGCTCCGGTTTCAGGATCAGCGCGCGGGCAATGGCGATACGCTGGCGCTGCCCACCGGAAAATTCCGCAGGGTAGCGGTGGCGCGTCTCGGGATCGAGACCCACTTCGGTCATGACCCGCATGACCTCCTGCTCGCGTTGCTGCGCGCTCAGGCCGGGCTGATGGACGCGCAGACCCTCTTCGATAATCTGTAGCACGCTGAGCCGTGGGTTAAGCGAGGAGTTGGGATCCTGAAACACCACCTGCATGCGGGGCCGCACGGGCAGCATCTGGCGGCGGTTCCAGCGGTGCAGCGGCATATCGTCAAACAGGATCTCGCCCTGGGAGGCAATTAAGCGCAGCAGCGCCAGACCGGTGGTGCTTTTACCCGAGCCGGATTCGCCCACCAGCCCCAGGGATTCCCCCGGGCGCAGCGAGAAGCGGAGGTTTTTCAGCACCGGGTTGCGATCGACAATGCGTCGCAGAATACCTTTGCGGATCGGGAACGAGACGGACAGATCCTCAACGCGCAGCAGCGGCGTGCTGTCCGCATCGAGAGGAACCGGGTCGCCGGAGGGTTCGCTGTCGAGCAACCGCTGCGTATAGGGGTGCTGCGGTGCGCTCAGCAGCGTTGATGCCGTATTCTGTTCAACGCAGCGCCCGTTCTGCATCACCGCCACGCTGTCGGCCAGCTTTCTGACAATGCTCAGGTTGTGCGTGATAAACAGCAGGCTCATGTTCAGCTCGTCACGCAGTTCCCGCAGCAGCGTCAGTATTTGCGCCTGTACCGTCACGTCCAGCGCCGTTGTGGGCTCGTCGGCTATCAGCAGTTCGGGGCGCGTGAGCAGGGCCATGGCGATCATCACGCGCTGGCGTTCGCCGCCGGAGAGTTGATGCGGAAAATCATTCAGTCGTTTGGGCGCATTGCGTATGCCTGTGCGTTCAAGACAATCCAGAATTTCTCCCCGCGCGGCCTCTTTGCGCATCCCACGGTGCAGGGAGAGCACTTCATAGAGCTGTTTTTCCAGGCTGTGCAGCGGGTTAAGCGACACCATCGGCTCCTGGAAAATCATCGCGATTTTGTTGCCGCGAATGCCGCGCAGGGTCTGTTCGTCGGCATGCAGCAGCGAACGGCCGTGAAAGAGAATATCCCCTTGCGGGTAGCTCACCGGCGGAGAGGGCAGCAGCCGCAGGATGGAGAGCGCCGAAACGCTCTTGCCTGAACCCGATTCACCTACCAGGGCCAGCGTTTCACCGCGCTGGATCTGCAGCGTCAGGTCGCTGACCACGGTGCGCGTCTCGTCCTGTTTTGAAAATGCAATCGACAGGTTATCAATACTGAGCAGGGGCTGGGTCATCTTATACCGCCTTGTTCGGATCAAAGGCATCGCGCACGGCTTCGCCAATAAAAATCAGCAGCGACAGCAGCACGGCCACGGAAAGAAAGGCGGCGATGCCTAACCACGGCGCCTGCAGGTTGTTCTTGCCCTGCAGCAGCAGTTCGCCAAGCGATGGGGAACCCAACGGTAACCCGAAACCGAGAAAATCCAGTGAGGTGAGGGTGGTGATGGAGCTACACAGAATAAACGGCAGGAAGGTGAGCGTTGCCACCACGGCGTTGGGCAACATATGGCGGAAAATGATCCCGCGATCGCTCACGCCAAGCGCCTGCGCGGCGCGAATATAGTCGAAATTACGGGTGCGCAGAAACTCGGCCCTTACCACACCGACCAGCGCCATCCAGCCGAACAGGACGGTGATGCCTAATAGCCACCAGAAGTTGGGCTGTACGACGCTGGAAAGCAGGATGATCAGAAACAGCGTCGGCATGCCTGACCAGACTTCAATAATCCGCTGACACCACAGGTCAATCTTCCCGCCGTAGTAACCCTGAACGGCGCCCGCCACGACGCCCATCACGCTGGAGAAGAGCGTTAGCATCAGTCCAAAGAGAAGCGAGATTCGCGTGCCGTACAGGATGCGTGCCAGCACGTCGCCGCCGTTAGCATCCGTTCCCAGCCAGTTTTGCGCGGAGGGCGGGGAAGGGAAGGGGCTTGTGGTGGCGAAGTTAATGCTGTTTGCGCCAAAACGTACCGGCGCCCAGAGCGCCCAGCCATGCTGCTCAATCTGCTGGCGAAGCCACGGATCCTGATACTCCGCTGGTGTCGCAAACGGGCCGCCAAAGTCGCTTTCGCTGTAATTGGCGATGACCGGCACGTACCAGCGATCGTTAAAATGCACCAGCAGCGGTTTGTCGTTGGCGATCAGTTCTGAAAACAGGCTTAAGACAAACAGCACGGCAAAAATCCACAGCGACCAGTAGCCGCGGCGGTTGTGGCGAAAGCGGGCCCAGCGGGCCTGGTTGACGGGGCTTAAACGCGGCATCATCGGCCCTCAAAATCGATTCGGGGATCGACCAGCGTATAGCTGATATCGCTGATGATATTCAGCAGCAGGCCAATCAGGGTAAATATATAGAGTGTGCCAAACATTACCGGATAATCGCGCGACACGGTGGCCTCATAGCCCAGCAGTCCCAGGCCGTTGAGCGAGAACATCACCTCTATCAGCAGCGAGCCGGTAAAAAACATACTGATGAACGTAGCCGGAAACCCGGCGATCACCAGCAGCATGGCGTTGCGGAACACGTGTTTCCACATGATCTGCTTCTCGCTCACGCCCTTGGCGCGGGCCGTGACGACGTACTGTTTACGAATTTCATCGAGAAAGGCGTTTTTAGTCAACATGGTCAGGGCCGCAAACCCGCCAATGACCGTTGCCAGAACCGGCAGCGTAATATGCCAGAGATAGTCGGTAATTTTCTGGTACCAGGGCAGGGAACTGAAATCGGCGGAGACGAGCCCTCGCAGCGGGAAAAGGTCGAAATAGCTTCCCCCGGCAAAAAAGACGATCAGCAGGACGGCAAACAGAAACGCCGGGATGGCATAGCCGATAATAATGAACGTGCTGCTCCAGATATCGAACCGGCTGCCGTTGTACACCGCTTTGCGGATCCCGAGCGGAATAGAGACCAGATAGATGATAAGCGTACCCCACAGCCCCAGCGTGATCGAAACCGGCAGGCTTTGCTTGATCAGCGTCAGCACTGACGCACTGCGAAACAGGCTATCGCCAAAATCAAAGCGGATGTAATCCCAGAGCATTTTGAAATAGCGCTCGTGAATCGGTTTGTCAAAGCCGTAGCGGTGGGTGATCTCGGCGATCACTTCCGGATCCAGACCGCGTCCGCCGCGGTAGTGGCTTTCACTGATATTCCCTACGCCGGTTCGCGCATGGCTGGCGCCCATCCCTTCACCGCCGCCGCCGGGCATGCCGCCGCTGTTGCCAAATTCAATGGCGGCAATGGCCTGATCGACCGGCCCACCGGGGGCGATTTGCACGATAAAAAAGTTAATCGTGATGATGGCCCACAGGGTAGGGATGACCAGCAGCAGACGGCGGAGAAGATAGGCACCCATGATAATTCCTTATCGCCGCTCAGCGGGAAGTCTGGCGGCTTTGTTAACGTCATACCACCAGGTATCAAAGCCCAGGGAGTAGACAGGGCGCACGGCAGGCACGGAGAACTTATCCCAGCGCGCAAGGCGATCTTCGCCCATATACCACATCGGCAACATGTAGTAGTTCCAGGTTAAGACCCTGTCGAGGGCGCGCCCGAGTGGCAGAAGCTTTTCTTTATCCCCCTGCGCCGCCACGATTTTCGCAATCAGCGCATCAATCGCCGGGCTTTTAACCCCCGGCGCGTTGTACGAGGAGTCGATGTAGCTCGAGGCCCAGGAGATTTGCAGGTCCGAGCTGGGCCACGGTTGGGCGGGCCACAGGCGCTGCATCATGTCGTAATCACGGCTGCGCATGCGGCTGGTGATCTGCGCGTTATCCACCTGGCGAATGTTCATGGTCACGCCCAGCCGCTCAAGATTGTGCTTAAACGGCAGCACCCACTGATCGTTGCCTCCGGACGAGAGAAGCAGCTCAAAGCTGAGCGGCTTGCCCGTTTTGGCATCCACACGTTTTTGATTTTTCAGGTGCCAGCCCGCCTCATCCAGCAGCTTGCTGGCCTTCAGCAGGTTGTCACGGTCGTAGCCGTCACCCTTCGATGCGGGCGGCTGAAACACGGTGGTGAAAACCTGCGGTGGCAGTTCCGCTTTCAGCGGCGCCAGCAGGACCAACTCGTCGGCTTTCGGATAATCGCGCGCGGCGTATTCGGTATTCTGAAAATAGCTGTTGGCGCGGCTGTAGGCACCGTAAAACAGCGCTTTGTTCATCCACTCAAAATCAAAGGCCAGGGAGATGGCTTCCCGCACCCGGCGATCGCTAAATACCGGACGTTGAATATTAAACGCCAGCCAGCGCGTGTCTTGCGCAGACGCATTTTTGTGCTCGTCTTTGACGATATAGCCTTTAGCAAAATTTTTGCCGATATAGCGGGTCGCCCAGTTTTTGGCGCTGCTCTCGACGCGCAAATCGAAGGCCCCGGCTTTGAACGCCTCAAACGCCACGTTATCGTCGAGGTAGTAATCATAGCGAAGGGTGTCGAAGTTCCAGCGTCCGCGGTTTACCGGCAGATTGGCCGCCCAGTAGTCTTTGACGCGGGAATAGACGACATATTGCCCCATGCGCCAGTCGGTAATGCGGTAGGGGCCGCCAGCCAGTGGTGGCGTGGAGAGCGGGTCGCTCAGCTTATGATCTTTCCAGAACGATTCCGGCATCACCGGCAGCGAGAACAGGCTCAGCATATTCTCTTTGTTGGGGTCGCTCAGTTCGATGCGCACGGTGAGCGGCGCAATGGCTCTGACCGACGCGCCTTTATATACGATGCGGAACTGGGGCACGCCTTCGGTCATGAATTTATGGAAGGTGAAGGCGACGTCGCTGGCCTTAACCGGCGTGCCATCGTGAAAACGTGCTCGCGGGTTCAGCGAGATTTCCGCCCAGGCGAAGTTATCGGCGTAGCGCACGTTCTCGGCAATAAGCGGATAGTAGCTGCCGGGCTCGTCATCGGAGGTGACAAAGAGCGTATCGTAAAGGGATTCCGTCCGCGCGGCCGCCACGCCGCGCAGGGCGTAGCGGTTGAAGTTGTCGAAGGTTCCCGTGGCGGAAAGCGTGACCTTACCGCCCTTCGGCGCGGCAGGGTTGACGTAATCAAAGTGCGTAAAATTGACCGCGTATTTCGGCTCGCCAATCACCGCGAAGGCGATATTTTCTTTGATGGCTTGCGCCTGGCTGGACAGGCTCGTGAATGCCAACATCAGCAACATAAAGCGCATAAGCATCTCGCGGCAGCTCCCTCTTTTACAGACCGGCTCGGTTAAGCTGAATAATAAGTGACGTCGCGGACAATGTGAAATTAATCGCCCTCGGGCGAAATATCAGGACGCCATTCGCGGAACTGCGCCAGCGGCATGGGACGGCTAATCCAGTATCCCTGCAGGAAGTTAACGCCGTGTTCGCGTAGCCAGGCCGCCTGTTCCGGCGTCTCTACCCCTTCGGCGACGGTCGACATATTCAGTCGTCTTGCCAGCGTCAGAACGGCATCCAGCACCGGCGACGTCACGGTCTCAGTACCGATCGCATTAACAAAACCACGGTCTATTTTGAGGTAGTCCATGGTGAAATGCTCAAGATAAATCAGCGCGCTGTGGCCGGTTCCAAAATCATCAATGGCGATTTCAAACCCTTCGTTATGCAGCCATTCGAAGAGGCTGTTGGCTTCCCGATGGTTAAGCATATCGCGCTCGGTAATTTCCAGCACGATCTGGAAATAATCCGGCGGCAGTAACGCTTTGAAGGTGCGCATATCGTCCTTGAAGCTTTCCGCATGCAGATGCCCCGGCGCAATGTTAATGCCCACCTTGGCGCCCGGAGGTAACAGCGTTTGTAATACGGGAGCGTCGTGAATGATAAGATCAAAGAGATGCAGCGTCAGCGGGACAATCAGCTTTTGCGCTTCGGCAAAATTAATAAACGCGTCCGGCGGAATTTCTCCCATTGTCGGGTGTTTCCAGCGCATCAGGACCTCAAGCCCGGTCATCCTGAGCGATTTGGCATCGACGACGGGTTGATAGACCACATAAAACTGACCGCGCTTGATGGCGCTTAAAATTTCTTTACCCGGGTTGAGCCGAATGCTGAGGATGTAGTAGTTAAGCGATCCGGCACAAATACCGCATACCAGCCCGAAAAACAGCGCATAGAGGATTTCATCGCCTGTCCATGCGTCCGCATACAGGTTGATGGTCAGGGGGACGTCTTTCAGTGTCGCCGTGCGGACCGGGATGTCATGCAGTTCGTGTGCATGAACCAGGGTGCTGGACCGCGTCGACAGCGCGTTATCGCCGATGATGATGGCGATACCCGCGAACTCGTCCTGGCGCTCCGTGTAGAGCAGGTAAGGCGTCAGATTAATATTCACTGACGTGAACACGCCGCCATCCTTTACTAATGGGTTGCGGTACCAGATCGCAATCGCAGGCTCATCAGGCAGCATGGGGGTACCCGGAAGCAGGGCCATATCGATCTGTTTATCGATGTTCAGCTCAGGTATCAGCGTCTTCATCGGGACATTCATCGGGCCTGTCGCGGAAGAGCAGAACGCCATCTTGTCCCTGACCAGCAGGAAGGCGCGAACGTTAATGCTGAAGGCCGCGCGTGAGGTGAGTTCCTGATTGACGTCGTGGCAGGTATTTAGCGTGAGAGGCTGGAGAACATTGACCGCTTTTTTTAAATCGTCGAAATAGCTCCCCATGTAGGCGCTCACATCATTCACCAGGGTGTCGAATTTGACTTCTCGCTTGTGGTAACTCCAGGAAAATTGCAGGGAACCCAGGAGCAGGGCGGTAATGAGACCAGTGATAATACTGAGGATCAGTATCTTGCGATTACTGGAGAAGTAGCGGGTAAGCATAGACGTCGTGATTCCTGAAAAGCCGCTGGATGTATTCAGTGTAACGGGCAAAAAAAAACACTGCCGAAGCAGTGCTTTTTTTCATCATATCGCCAGCCAAGGGATAACCAACGATACAATAGCGATATTAACTGCGGGTCAGTACGCGGCGCGCTTCGTTATAACGCTTCTTCCAGTACGGTTCGTTCATGCTGGAAATGGTCACACCGCTGCTGGTGGAGGCATGTACAAACTGGTCATTACCAATGTAGATGCCAACATGTCGACCTGTCGAACCGGCACGGAACAGAACTAAATCACCGGTGCGCAGTTTGGTACGTGAAATCGACTTGCCCATCTCCTGCTGTTCATAGGTCGAACGCGGAAGATCTAACCCAAATTGCTCGCGGAACGTACGCTGTACAAAACCGGAACAATCAATACCTGTTTTCGTGCTGCCGCCAAGACGATAACGCACGCCTTTCCAGTCAGCATACTGGTCCATAATGCGGGACTTCACGTCCAGATTACGTACCATATTTTCAAATTCATCCTGAGAGGCTTGCAGTGAAGAGGAATCTTCCATTCCCACAACACGCGTCTCAGGATGCATATTCTTTGCGGTGTTCGATGTACTACATGCAGATAACAGTACCGCGACTGCTATCGCCGGGATCCCCCGTAAGATATATCTCAGAAACGGTTGAGATTTGACCATTTTGTTTATTATCCCTTGAAGTCCTTAACGACAAATATCGTTATAAAAATGCCAAACGTGACGAGACTAATTATCTGTTCACATTGAGACAATTCTTTCTGGTCACATTTATGGCGTAGCGCACAAAATTATTCACCATCGAAATAATTATCCCTATGGGGCAAAACGAGTTCGAGATTAACCGATTGCCAGGGGTATTGCGAGTAAAAAAAGCCTTTTTTTTATAAGAAAATGTGATACAGAAAGTAAAAATCCGTAATTGCTTAAAATGCGGACAGATCCGAGGCTTTATCGCGCAATTGCTTCATTTTTATCATGAATGTGATGACAGGAATATGACACTGGGAAAAGATCGTGGCGGGAAGGCTATCGGGGATCATGTCGATCCCTGATAGCTCACGTTAATTTAGGTTAGTTTTTTGTTCAATTATTGTTGCGCTTTACCGGGAAGGTAGCGATCGAACAGCGCTATTATCCTGTCGCTCAGTGGGGTCATCAAACACCACGGCAGCGCAATCAGCGCAACGGAAAGCGAACCGACGGCAATATCGGTGAACCAGTGAGCGCCAATCATTACGCGCGGGAAGGCAAAAACCACAAAAATAATCAGGGCTATGGCAAACGCTTTTCTGCCGAAATAGCGAAGCATAATTGCGGAAAAAATAAGCAGCATCATGCCGTGATCGCCAGGGAAACTGTCCTTCGACGCATCTTTTGTTGGAATATGCAGCAGCTCACTGACGCGATAAATATCGGTGAAAAAGAGCGTTGGGCTGGAACGCTTAACCGGAATAATCGCGGTGGCCAGCTGGTTAATGATGACAGCAAACAGCAGCATCACCAGACCGATAATCAGAATACGTCGGCGTCCTGCTTTATCTTCTTTCAGCCAGAAAGAGAGCATCAGGCAGCCCATCGCCAGCAGCGAGAAGCCGTCAAAGGCGCGGTTGTTGGTGATGGCCACCAGCCACAGGAACGCGTTGCTCTTCACCAGCTCCTGGTTGAAGAAGTGGAAGAGGGCAGAATCCAGTGGGAACCAGAAACCATGATTCACCGGGATATACCAGGAGAAGAAAAGCGCCAGACCGGCGACATTAAGCAGTAATATCAGGGGAAATCGAGTTGTCATAACGTTCTGCATAGAGTGAAAACTGGGGCAACGTTAGCCGCCCGAACTTAAACGAATCCTCAACAGGCTGGACTGGAGGGCATTCCAGTCGGCGTTAACCGCACTAATTAACTCTATTCGGCTGTCGGGCGGCGCCACGTTTTGCGTTTCAATAAAGAAATCGTCGCCCTGCCGGTTGATCCGCACCAGTCCGTCCGGCGTGCGCATGATCCCTTTCACGCGATCGACGGGCGCAAGGCGGGCCCACTCCAGGATCCCAATGGTGTCAAAAACGGTTTCAGCATCAAAAATCCATCCGCAGGCCTGATATCCCTGACCGCTGTTCAGATTACGACGCCAGCGCTGGTGCTCCGGCAGACTCAGGGCTGCCAGCCCCTGCTTAACCGGATGACTGTGCGCATGCTCCGCGCTGGCGGGCAGCTCGGTGAGGTTCAGACGAGGCAGGTCAAGCAGGGCGCTATCAATATTCCCCTGGGTGGCCTGCACCCGCGTGCGATTGCCGCCAAAATGCTGCCACCACGCCTCCAGCGCGGCCTGGCTTTCTGGCGTGGCGCGATCTTCCTTGTTGGCGACGATAACGTCCGCCGAGGCGAGCTGATCGCGGAAGTTCTCGTTGGCCACCGCCTTGTCATCCAGAAGCTGGCGCGGATCGAGCAGGCACAGGGTGGCGCGCAGATCGATCCACGGCTCGTAAACCGGTGCTGTCAGCAAATCAAGGATCTGCTTTGGGTGACCCAGCCCGGTGGGTTCAATCAGCAGGCGGTCAGGTTTGCCCTGACGCAGCAGGGTATTGAGCCCGACCTGCATCGGCAGGCCATTGACGCAGCACATGCACCCGCCGGGGATCTCTTTAATCATTGCGCCGCTGGATGACAGCAACGCGCCGTCAATGCCCACCTCGCCAAATTCATTGACCAGCACGGCCCACTTCTCGGCCGGATCTTTATTCGCCAGCAGATGGAGAATTGAGGTGGTTTTACCGCTGCCGAGAAAACCGGTGATGAGGTTGGTTTTGGTCACGTGCGCTCCGGATGAGAATTGTGATGCTATAACACTGTTCTCTATCCTGGCGAAAAACGGGCCCCGTGAGAAGGGGAAGGGCGAACGGAGGCCTCATCCGTTCGCATTAAGCGCAATAATCGTTAAAGATTTAACGTTTCGATAACAGCCTGACGCGCGCCGTGGCGGGTAATGCGCTCATAGGCCTGGCTGACAGCCTCCACAAAAATGCGATTACGCGCAAGATCGTGACCGAAGACCTCACTCAGCCCCAGCAGCGCGTGGACGCGGTTGGCGTCGCTGCTGGCGTTGACGATGGCGCGGATTTTATCGCTGAGGGGATCGCGAACGTCAATCGCGTTTCCACGTTCGTCGGTACCGCTGACGTAGCGTATCCAGCCGGCCACGCCCAGGGCCAGCAGCGACCACGGCGTATTTCGCTCAAGATGAACGCGGATCCCGTCCAGCATTCTCTGGGGCAGCTTCTGGCTACCGTCCATCGCGATTTGCCAGGTCCGATGCTGGAGAGCCGGGTTGGCAAAGCGTTCGATCAGACTATCGGCGTATGCCGTGAGGTCGACATCCTTGATGCGCAACGTGGGGGCCTGCTCGTCCAGCATCAGCCGACGGGCGGCTTCGCGGAACGCCGCGTCCTCCATGCATTCATTTATATGAGCGTAGCCCGCGAGGTACCCCAGATACGCCAGGAAAGAGTGGCTGCCGTTGAGCATGCGTAATTTCATCTGCTCCCAAGGCAGCACATCCTGCACCATCTGGACACCCGCCACTTCCCACTCGGGACGCCCGGCGACAAAATTATCTTCCACGACCCACTGAATGAACGGCTCGCAGCTGATGGCGCACGGATCTTCCACGCCGAGCGCGTCGGTGATTTCCGCCAGCGAGGCCTCCGTCGCGGCGGGCACAATCCTGTCGACCATCGTCCCCGGGAAACTCACGTGGCTATCAATCCATTCAGATAACCCTGCGGAACGTTTTTGCGCCATGCCCAGCACCGCGTTTTTCACCACGTGCCCGTTGTCAGGGATATTGTCGCAGGACAGCACGGTAAACGCAGGCAAGCCGCGCTCGCGGCGGCGGTGGAGGGCTTCGACCAGGATCCCAGGGGCCGAATGTGGCTCGGAGGGGTTTTCAAGGTCGTGGACAATCCGGGGGTTATTCAGATCGAGTTTTCCGGTCGCGGGATCGATGCAATAGCCTTTTTCCGTGATGGTGAGCGAGACAATCGCAACCTGAGGCTCGCAAAATTTCTCAATAATGGCGGGCAGGGAGTCCAGCTTTGCGTTCAGGCATTCATGGACGGCACCGATGATAATGGCCTCATTTCCTTCAGCCCCTTTTTCCAGCACGGTGAACAGATGATCCTGCGCGCGCAGCTGGCTCATCAGCACATCGCCGCTGAAAAGGCTAATCTCACAAATCCCCCAGTCGCCGCCTTTTTCATTCAGCACCCGATTTGTTAACAATGCCTGGTGCGCACGGTGAAACGCGCCAAAGCCAAAGTGGACGATGCGGGAGCGTAATGACTGGCGATCGTAGCGAGGTTGCTGAACCCGGGCAGGAAGGGCGGTGGAGGCAATTGTCTTCATGAGATACACACCTGATTAACCATTAATTAACAATGCCAGTGTAAAGTTATATGACAGCAAATAAAATTGGTGAGCCGTAATTATCCCCGTTATGTGAGTTTGATCAATCAATGTGTGGCGGTGTATTGACCCTTCACGGCAAACATGTATGGTAGTCGTCATTGCAGTAGCACATATTGGTATAACAACTTAAGAGGGTGAGGCAATGGAACAAACCTGGCGTTGGTACGGGCCGAACGATCCGGTTTCTCTTGATGATGTGCGTCAGGCTGGCGCAACGGGTGTCGTCACGGCGCTGCATCATATTCCTAACGGTCAGGTCTGGCCGGTAGAGGAAATACAGACGCGTCAGGCGCTGCTGGCGGAGAAGGGATTAACCTGGTCTGTGGTAGAAAGCATTCCGGTTCATGAAGATATCAAAACCCATTCAGGGGAGTACCAGACCTGGATTGCTAACTACCAGCAGAGCATCCGTAACCTTGCGGCCTGCGGCATTGATACGGTTTGCTACAACTTCATGCCTATCCTGGACTGGACGCGAACTGACCTTGAATATCAGATGCCGGACGGCTCGAAAGCGCTGCGTTTCGATCAGATTGCCTTTGCGGCATTCGAACTGCACATTCTGAAACGCCCTGGCGCCGACGCGGATTACACCGCGGAAGAGCAGCAGCAGGCGCTCGCGTGGTTTAACGCCGCCAGTGACGCAGATATCGAAAAGCTGACCCGTAATATTATTGCGGGCCTGCCGGGGGCTGAAGAAGGGTATACGCTGGATCAGTTCCGCGCCCGCCTGGCAGAATACGGCGATATTGATAAGCAGCAGCTACGTGAAAACATGGCGTATTTCCTGCGCGCTATCGTGCCGGTTGCGGAAGAGGTAGGGGTTCGCCTGGCCGTACATCCGGACGATCCACCGCGCCCAATCCTCGGCCTGCCGCGTATCGTGTCCACGATTGAAGATATGCAGTGGCTGAAAGAGACGGTCGACAGCATCTATAACGGCTTCACCATGTGTACCGGCTCCTATGGTGTGCGGGCGGATAACGACCTGGTGCGGATGATTGAAACCTTCGGCGATCGTATCCACTTCACGCATCTGCGAGCGACCTGCCGCGAAGAGAACCCAAAAACCTTCCACGAGGCGGCGCACCTGGGCGGTGATGTG
This sequence comes from Enterobacter sp. JBIWA003, assembly GCF_019968825.1. Taxonomy (NCBI): domain Bacteria; kingdom Pseudomonadati; phylum Pseudomonadota; class Gammaproteobacteria; order Enterobacterales; family Enterobacteriaceae; genus Enterobacter; species Enterobacter sp. JBIWA003. The sequence continues at coordinate 3,367,990 of NZ_CP074170.1, read as the reverse complement.
AATATGGTGGCGGTGGTAGACGCCATTCTGGCGGAAGAGGCGCGTCGCAAGCAGATTGGTGATGTGCGTCCTATTCCGTTCCGTCCTGACCACGGCCACCAGATGCTGGACGATCTGCGTAAGAAAACTAACCCGGGTTATTCGGCGATTGGCCGTCTTAAAGGGATGGCGGAAGTGCGCGGCGTTGAGCTGGCGCTGAAGATGACGAAGTATCCGGAGCTGCTGTAACCGGAATTGCCGGGTGGCGGCTTCGCCTTACCCAGCCTACAAAAACACAAAAACCGGCTTCAGGGCCGGTTTTTTCGTAGGTCGGGTAAGCGTAGCGCCACCCGACAAATGCCACAATCAGTCAGCGCGGCCCATATAGCGTTTTTCTTCGATATGGATGCGGATCTTCTCGCCAGCAGAGAGGTATTCCGGTACCTGCACAACCAGGCCGGTCGTCAGGGTCGCCGGTTTGTTGCGGGCACTTGCGGATGCGCCTTTGATGCCAGGTGCCGTTTCAACGATTTCCAGATCGACCGTCTGAGGCAGTTCCAGCGCCAGCAGCACGCCGTCCCAGGTCAGAACCTGCATGTCTGGCATACCGCCTTCCGGGATGAACAGCAGCTCTTCTTCAATCTGATCTTTGGTGAAGATGTACGGGGTGTAATCTTCTTTGTCCATGAACACATATTCGTTGCCGTCGATATAGGAGAAATCAACATAGCGACGAGTCAGGGTGACGGTATCGACGATATCGTCACCTTTAAAGCGCTCTTCCACCTTCAGGCCGGTACGCACATCGGCGAAACGCATTTTGTACAGCGTAGCTGCACCACGGGCGCTTGGTGCCTGAATATCGATATCTTTCACAATCAGCAGTTTGCCGTTGTAATTCAGTACCATACCTTTCTTAATTTCGTTCGCTCTTGGCATTGCAGTAATCCTGTTTACGGGAGGTAAAAAATATCGCGCCAAATTACTCGCGCGCGGCCTTTCAGGCAAGAGGAATTCGTGGCTTTTGCTATCAATACGCAAAAGGTGTTACTGTGCGCGCGATGCCCGACTGTACGAGCATCCGCCAGCGAAAGAGAGCATTTATGGATTGCCGTCCCGATTGTGGCGCGTGCTGTACTGCACCGTCCATTTCAAGCCCCATTCCAGGAATGCCCGAGGGCAAGCCTAATTGTCAATTATTCATAGTATGCCAACTGGTAAGTATGGGGCAGACTATCTGATTGCGTGGCCTTCTGTTAATGTCATGGGAAGTATAAGGTAGCGTGAGGCATATCTAATGCAGTGTCGTATTGACTGTGGGGCTTGTTGTATTGCACCGTCTATATCAAGCCCAATTCCTGGCATGCCTGAGGGGAAACCCGCGAATGTAAGGTGTGTTCAATTATCTAATGACAACTTATGTAACATTTTCGGTTCGGAACTACGACCAAAAGTGTGCGGTAATCTTCAACCTTCTTTAGATATGTGTTCAACGGATCGTGACGCCGCTATGACTTATCTGCTTCACTTGGAGTCCAGCACAGCACCATAAGTATTTGTAGAGCATCGCTTGCTAACACATAACCTTTGGTGATGTATATTTGGTTTTTTATATCAACAGGAATGGGGGGGATTCCCCCATTCTCTTATAGGATAGCTATCACGCAGCCATTTCATCTTCAAAAATGTCTTCCAGGTCTTGTTGTTGAAATCGATCAGTGGCATCGACATTGAGGTCTAGTTTCAGTTGCTCAATATCAAATTGAACACGATAGCCTGTTTTCTCTGCGATATAGTCACTGAGTTCATCTGTATCTACAGGATTGGGGCATGTGACACCATCATGCTGAAGCAAGACAACATTATCACCAAGAAAGCTAATCATGTGCTGAAGTATCAGCGATTCTGCACCGTGGAGAAGATGAGCTAATAATTTTGATTTCTTAACCGATTCTCCGTTTTCTGTTATGGTCTTAACAATCATCCCAGCGTCGTTTTTGATTTTGTAACAGCCTCTAGTCCGCGCTGTATAATCCTCAATCACATAACGTCTCACATTGGTGACTTCCTCAGCTAGTTTGCTAATCCAGGTATCTTTGATAGCCTCGTCACTGGTATCAATGTCCAGCTTTTTTAGTACCCCACGAGGCCCTAGATTTGTGCCATAAATAAGGGCAATCAAAACTACCTTCGCTTGTTCTTCTGTGCATTGTAACGTAGTGGCTACTTCTTTACGGACCTGTTTTTTGTTACGGACATAATGGCTAATACGCGGCGTTTTTATACCGATCCGAGCGCACATCTGTTCCAGTAAGTTGTAGTGACAATTCTCGATATCCACATCAAACATGCCAGCCAATGAAGCTTTACGAATCTCTCTCTTACAATTTTGAAGATTTACAGAGCCTTCTGCATATAAACGTCCCCCATTACTTTGCACGTATGTTATCGGTAATAAACCACTTTTACTCGCTTTCGCAAGCGTTAACAGGTATTCAATTTGACTAATCATATTTCTATGGTTGTCACTCTGTTGGAGGCTCTTCAGGTATCGCCTGAGAGATAACTCATTAAGAAGAATTTCTTTAGGGACCTTGACTTCTATACTACATTTATTGCTATTTTTTAATTGGGAGCGGATGCCATTCCGAGGTGGGTTGTATGGTTTTCCTTCGTTATAGAGACCGCATTTACTAGGAACTGCCTTGCAACATGCCGAAAAAATGTTATATCCAGCACTAGTTACTCTATAGCCGTTAGGCCAATTATCTGCCCAGTAATTACAACTTTTTTTGATTAAAGGAATATCTTTTATCATGTCATCAAATCTCGAAGCTCTCGGTATATGTTTTCGTCTCTCAGAGGAATAAAGTAAGAAAGCGTACTCATCTTTGGGATGCTTTCTCCTGTTGGTGGCTCCGATCAGAAACTGGTTAAAGTAATAAGATTTCTCTTTTTTTGAATATTTATTCAATATATCAGAGGTGCAAACACCTTTATCAACTAATACATTTTCAATGACTTCATCAAAGTTGCGTGGTTTAAGGTTCATATCATATTCTCGTTTTACAAAACCGTTAAGTGGGCTGGTGGCCTTGCTGTACACGGGTTTGCGGTAATTTGTTAGTAGTATTTATGCAACATAGTATTGATGCCCTTGTCCTCTTGTCCTTCCCCCTTTTCGGGAAAAAAAACGAAAAGACGTAACAAATTCTTCAGATCAGTGATCAGAATAAAATATTGTTGTAAAGATCATTCATTCGATGATTTCAAGACGGAATAAAGGCAAAGGGTTTACCGTTAAGGTCAAGAAAACCGATCTGGAAAGGGATCAATAGAAGGGAGTTGCGGACAAACAGTAGTACATCGTGTACTACAAGAAGCAATAGGTTTGCTCCCTTGGACCAGGTCATCACTTCCTGGCATCACGGTCCAGTCTGGAGAGGTTGCTGCGCCCCGTGAAAATTACGTTGTTGGCATACAGGATATGAGTGATAAGAACCATTGTCAAATAGGAAAGTCAATATTTATTATTAACTTAGATTTGAAATTCTATCGAAAACATGTTAACCACACACATGTTTTTTGCAGAGATCTGAACGTGGCACAGTGGAGTGTGTAAATTTTTGTATGGCTTACAAATTGTCAATCGACAGCTGAAAGTATAACTTATATCCCATTAATAAAGTGATAGGTGTTTTGATATGGATATTAATGAGTTCCCGCCGGGAGTAATCGAACATCTTGGTTGGTATGTATATCGACTGATTGATCCACGAGATGGAAGTACTTTTTATGTGGGTAAGGGGAAAGGTAATCGCGTTTTTGCTCATATGCGCGGTGAAGTGGCTGCCGCTGATGATGATGAACTTCTCAGTAACAAACTCAAGCAACTTCGTGAGATTAGATTAGCTGGTCTGGAGGTCATCCATGTTATCCATCGGCATGGTATTGCCGATGAAAAGACTGCTTATGAGGTGGAGGCTGCTCTAATCGATGCTTACCCAGGTTTGACCAACATCATGAATGGTGCGGGTAGTAACGAGTATGGTGCAGCACATATCAAAGAATTAATCGCAACCTACCAGCCTGAGACAATAGAGTTTAAGCATAAGGCTTTGATGATATCTGTTAACAGAAGTTCAAAGGACGTTGATCTTTATGATGCAGTACGCTTCAGTTGGCGTGTAAGTCTCGAACGTGCAAGTAAAGCTGAAGTTATCCTAGCTACCGTAAAAGGAATTGTCAGGGGGGTATATGTAGCTGATGAGTGGTTAAAATCTACCCGTGATAACTTTCCTGAAATGCGCCAATGGGATGAAGATGATGAGTTTGAAGCTACTCAAAATGCACGCTTTGGCTTCCGTGGACGTGTGGCATCCGCTGAAGTTACACAGCTTTATCTCGGTAAAAAACTCCCTGATGACCTTAGAAAGAAAGGGGCTATGTCTCCTGTGAAGTATTCTCCGAATTTTGATTCCTAAACGGTAATGAGGTTCGTACTTAACAACTGATAAGGCGGAAGGAGGGGAGATTAATTCCACCAACATGGCGCGACTGATATCCTATCCGGCAACAGAGAGAAGTAAGGTTCAGACAGGGAAGGGAACACGAAACTACTCAACATCGAAGCTGGGTTACAAAACGCATCATTCGTAAATATCGCGTAGGAAGCTCGTAGAGCGACTTTGTGTTTTCAGCAGTAGAGTTTGGTTGTGTGATAAAAATCGCTGAGAATCGCTCTCAGGGCTTCTTGTGGTGCATTTGAGATGTGGTTTCTGCTAACCTCTGATACAATTTACTCAGCTAGATTTTAAAGCCCAAGAGATTTTCCTGATCGATACAATGCACGAAGTATGTGCAAAAGAAGCCTCCCGGTTCAGTGAGGATTTATGATATTGATTAGAAAAGAGTAAAATGCATTAGCTCAGATTTCAACATACATAGCTTTGGCACCGAACCGTGAGTTCACCGGGTAGATACAACGCTATTTTTTTATCAATAGAGAGTAGATCCAAATAGCTTCCGCTATCTCTTCCATAAGCAGAAAAAGCGGAAACAGTCATATCGTTGGAGCATTTCAATCTTCGTTACTATGAGTACGAAGTTGACATTGCACTTAATGCCGCTTTTATGCTTTTTTGAATCCAAAAAACGATAACATTACAGGTGAAAAATACAGTATATTATGGGGTGTTCTTTTCAATGGCTCCATATGTAGTTTATGTGAGGCTATTTTTGTAATTTGTACTTTGATTGTTTTGCCAGTTTTTATGGTTCTGCTGGTTTAGTCTTTTCACGTTTAACCCTCACTAGTAGGTGGTAGCTGATGGATAGAGTTGAATGAAGAGTCATGAGTATATTGTTATATGTGGCCTAAATCGTAGTCAGGTTGGCAGGCTGCTTGCTATTGTTTCTTCGATTTTGTCTGCTTTTATGATCTTTGCAATGTTGAAGGCGGCTGAGATGCTTAAGCATTTCAACTTCGACAGCCATATTCCTCCATCCCTACTATCTCTTGGTGGGGCTGGGACAATTTACTTTGTTCTCTATAAATTACTGGACAAATCACTATGGAGAGTACCGCTAATCGGGAAAGCTCTGCGTGTTCCTGATCTATCAGGTAAGTGGCAAGTTCATGGCCTGACGAAGACGGAGGGGGGGCAGGCCTGGGAAGGTGTTCTAACGATCGTACAGTCATGGGATAAGGTCCGAATCGTTCTCAAAACTGCTCATTCGCAATCTGATAGTGTTACTGCATCGATAATTTATGATGAAAGCATTGGTTATCAGTTGCTATATCACTACAAAAACCAACCGAAAATGGGCGAAGAGAATCTTCATGCGCATATAGGATTCGCGGAGTTCTGGTTTAATGAAGATTTATTAACGGCTGAAGGCCATTATTTTAACGCTCAAGGCCGCGCTACCTATGGCACCATGACAATTGAGAGGATTCGATAATGTCTAGTTCAACTTTCAGTGACCGCATTCAGCGGATGAAAAAACGCCGCAAGGGCTCTCCGGAACAAGTTAAGGTTGCAATGGAGTCTTACCGTGGTATGGCAATGGATGGTCTTGAGAGTTATGACGTTTTAAAGAGTGTACTTTCCTCCCAAGAAGAATGGGAACGTCGTGGTAAGGGGGATAATGCGACACGTTACGTCATAGGCGCTATGCAACCTGTTGAATCCCAATATACTGAGGTATCAGTTAAGACAGCGAAACGTATTGAAAACCAGCTTGAAAAAAGACTGAGTGAACACCAGCTTGATTTTCGTCTGCAAGGCTCTGTTGCTTTAGATATCCACATTAAAGGTTTCAGTGATGTTGATTTGCTTGTTATTGATAAGCAAATGCTAATGTATGATCGTGGTGGGGTTAGACAGCATCTATATACACCAACAACGAAGAATGAAGATGATGTGATACTCATATTACGCAATATGGCTCGCGATGAACTCAAAAAGGCATTTCCGGAAGCCGATGTTGATGATGAGAATAATAAATCCTTAAGAATTACTGGTGGGTCATTACAACGGGAAGTAGATGTGGTACCTGCAATCTGGTGGGATAGCAGTGACTATCAGGTGACTCAGGAAGAGAGTGATCGCGGGGTAATGATTCTTCACAGAGAGAAACGTGAACGAATCTATAACTCCCCGTTTGTACATATCAAGCGAATTGAGAGTAAATGTAACCGTTCTAATGGCGGTTTGCGTAAAAGTATACGTTTATTAAAGACAGTAAAGGCTGACTGTAAAGATGAAGGTACAGAAATTGGCCTTAACAGTTATGATATAACATCAATTATGTATCACGCCGATGAAAACAATCTCCGTCATAGTGCATATTATGAACTAGCAGTTTTGGTGGAAACTCATCGATGGTTAAACTATCTTTGTGCGCATCCTGATGAAGCAAAAAAAATGGATGTTCCTAACGGAACTAGAAAAATATTCGAAGATGATGCTTCATTAAATGAGTTGTTCAAACTGACTGACGTGATTAATAATCTGGTTGCTGAAGTGATGAACGAACTCTCTGGCGATTTTGGACGCCGATTGACAGTCAACGAAAGTGAATTGCTTAAAAGCCATCGAGTGCTGTAGCTAGAAGTAAGAAGGAGGCAGTTAGCCTCCTTCCTTCAATTAGAGAAAACCTTAAAATGACAATATTCGTTCATAATGTTAAATGTCAATGTTCGATCTTACAGCAAGGTTATATCGCGTTTTTTGGCATCTTGGTACGATGATATACCTTCACAGTCTCGAGTGATGAGCCTCAAAGTTATCTCTCCATGTGTTGGTGTGTTTGTCCAATATGTACCATTCAAAGATAATTGATCTCCGGCCAACTTTAATTCACCTGCACCGCTTGTTATTGAATGTGCTCCTGAGAAAATTTTCCTTAATTCAAATACATAGCAAAGTCTTGTAACGTCTGTTTTTGAACTTCTTAAAAGAGCTTCAAGACGGGATTCTCCTTCCTGCCGCTCTGTAAAAGATTGAATAGATAGAGTTAGGTATGTCTGCCGTATTACGAAGAAGATAGGAACGACCAATGGGTTTCCATCAACAGCACCGTAATCAGACCTTAACTCTCCCACCCAAACTCCATGGACGAGTGGTCGATTCATCCACTTGGCAAGATGCCGACAGCGCCAGGCCACTTTTGTGAATATACCGAAGAATAAAACACAAAACCCAAGAGATGAGCAGAATGCCTTCCATGCGGCGGAAGGTATTGGTTGTTGGAAGAAATGCCACTGGATCAGAAAAATTAGCAAACCTAATATCCCTAGTAGCCAGCCAAATACTTTTAGTAGGCGTTCAAATTCGGCAGTAGTCAGGCTAAGGTTATTCATTGGAGTTCACCAATTTTGTTTTCAAAACCATTGTTATAAATGTGTATATATCCTTCCGCGGATATCACAGCAGCAGCTTCCACTTGCGGTAAGGTAGATATGAGTTGAGCGGTCATTTGACGGGCGCCTTGCGGCCAAACTGCAAATGGGTTGGCTAGCGCAACATCTAGAGGAGGAGATACAAATTGCGCAACATGAGTGAGATCTCCACTTTTTGCCTCAATGAGGTGAAAACCATCATGCATAATGTTTCCGCGAGTTGCCAATATAGTAAGAGCCTTTAAGACGTGATCTGTACCCGATATGGGTAATTCTGGGTCTGCACTAAGGCGTGCCCCTAAAGGAACTACAGGTAAGCTCTCAATAGTTCGATAAGCAATAATCCCTATTCCTACAAAATCGGCAGACCTTTGTGTTGCCAGCCTAGTCAGAAGTTGTTGAAGCCATAATTTGTTTATAAGTCTACCCTCGCCATTTACGCATGTTCTTCAGATGTTCAAGATCCTACCACCAAACAATTTTTTGATGAAAGGGGTTTACTGGTACGAGGGCTTTGAGGTATCAAGAGTTTCATGCTTGGATTTAACATTTTAGTCACTATACAAAATGAATGGTCAACTCTTCGTTAGACTCACTGCTCAGAACCGATTGTCAGATTAGATTTAATTCTGTCTGCGGAAACTGCCAGTGCGAGTCTGAGCCAATACAGTTATTTGAACTAACTTACCAATTCCTTCTTGATTCGGTAAAACGTGGCGCGACTGATACCCGCCGCTTTCATTATGTGAGCTGGTTTAACGTTCTGCGCCAGCATTTCGCGAACTGTCTCACGGGCTTCCAGGTCTTTTTCTTTCCCCGTGTACAAACCTGCCTGTTTTGCTTTCGCGATCCCCTGCGCCTGACGTTTACGCCGGGTCTCATAATCTTGTCGTGCCATTGTCGCGAGGATATCGATCAGCATTGCATTGACTGCACGCAGAATGCCACTGGTAAGGTCATTCCCGGATATTTCAACCATCTGCCAACTGGTTGGTAAATCCATTGATACAATAACCAGCCCTTTACTATTCAGTGTAGCTTTGAGTTCTGCCCATTCTTCATGTTTAAGACGACTGAGACGGTCAATCGCTTCGATGAGAAGCAGATCACCCGATTGGGCTTCCTCAAGGAGGCGCATTAGTTCTACGCGATCCAGTTTCGCACCGCTTGCATTCTCGATGTACTCTTCGGCAATCAGCCAGTTCTTGCTTTGCGCAAATTCGCGCAGGCTAATCAATGCACGATCGGCATGTTGGCCTTCTGTTGATGCGCGGCAATAGATACGGACATTCATGATTTTTTCTCATTAAAGTATTAAATTCACACCCATATGATACATTACATGAATTTGTAGTCAATAGAGTCAGTTTAAACCCTATTGATACTTTGTTTCATGGTCTATATCAGGTATACCCTATTGATATCTTGTGATCATGAGCAACTTCTGTTTGAATCTTGGCTAAAATAGCCAATGGGATACAACATGAGCAAGATGATTCATAAAGTCTAATCAATATTGGGATGCTGTCTTCTGTGTGTAGTAGCGGGTTTATTCTCACTAAAACCATCAAAGTGATGATCTTTACGTGCTATTGTTATAAACATAATCTAACGAGTTTAAAGTTTGATGCATGAACAGGATGAATGATTATGGATGAGATTGATTATTATACAGATAATGTCAATGAGTGTCTTACAGGGTATGTAACAATAGATGGAGGTAATTATGTTTCAGAATTGTCAATAGATGATGATGGAATAGAAATTCGATTGCTTGATTTTAATAGTAAAATGAATCGTGCATACTCAGAAGTTATGGCATTGAATTCAATTTTGTTTCAGAAAGGCACTCGCTATTATCTTTTGTTTGGTTTGGAATTACATGAAAGCTCTTTTATGAGAATGGGGGTTGATGGAAGATTCAATACTTATACATTCTCCGCTCAGGGTTTCTTATATTCAAAATCAAGGGTGAATACTAACTCTTTATTTACCAGTGTAAGCATTCATGGAGAAAACATAAAAAAATGGTCTGGCAGTACTCGTAAGTTAGATAAAATAATAGAATGTGGGCTTGGGTTTTCAAATAAATTACCTAATGATGATGATTGTGTTGAGTTTGAGAAAAATATAGACGGACTCGGAAAGATTGGATTGTATTATTCATATCGATACGGTGGCTTAAGTGGTTTGCATACAGTAGGAATGGACGTTGAACCTCATGTTACGGTTTCCTTTGAAAAGCCTGTTGGACTTGATAGGTTAATCGAAAACTATATTGATTTATATATGATATTAAGGTTCTTCATTGGTGGTTCGCTAATGATATCAAATATTAAAACTAATAGTGTTTCTAACTATGGGCGAGAAAACATTCAGATTTACATAAAAGAAAAAAAAGAAGATCATAAAACTATCAATACTGGCATGTTTTTAACCTATTCGACTATATATCAGGATGACTCAGAGAAAAATTTCCCTGATTCTGTTTGGGAGGGATATTTTAATCCTGAAAACCACGAGATCAAAGAACTCGTTAAAAAATATGTGACTTACTCCATGGTTCACAGCAATGAAGAAAAGTTTCTTGGTTTTTATAGGATGATTGAATCCATGACGATAAGAAAATCATGTTATGTCGATGAAGCGTTATTATCAAAATTGTTGAATAGATCAAGGTGTTTATTAGCCAAGAAATTTCCAGGCGCACCACTTGGTGATTTCATTCGTGCGATAAAGAGAACAAATAAGAGTAAGCACAATACTGAAAGTTGCATCCATCATTTTATAAAAAGCCTTCCTGAATCGGTTGTTATTAAGTTAGATCTTAAAAAAATAAGTATCAATGAAGTATGTAAGTCGCGAAATCAAATTATACACCAGCCATTATTTTCAGAAACACCAAGCAAAATCTATAAACATATGCAGGCTACGGAGATACTTACAAAACTGGCACTATTGATTAGGCTTGGCGTTCCTATGCAAAAGATAGAAGAAATAATTTGTTATCATCGATAAGTGGCGAATATAGCCAATGAACACATACTCACTAAAATTAAGAGTTTTGATTCTGGGATTTTCTATTTTATACTAAAATTTTACAGGGTTGGCAGAGACTTCTTTTTAGCTGTTTGCAAAACTTATCTAGGGAGGAGTATATGCCACCTTCTATGAAGGTGGATTTCTACTATTTATAATATTAAACGACAAAAATGCTACTTATGACAAATTTCCCGATCATAAATTCCGCCATTTAAAGCCAGCATTTGCCTCTTCTTCTTTGAAACCATTTTTGTCATGATTTGCGAATCATCGAAGAAAATGCCCCCAAATGTTCCTGGTCGTGCATTCCAGCCAGAAATAATCACTGTATCGCCCACGTTTAATGCTGCTACAGTATTGTTATTGTATTCCGTATTTTCGAAAAAGAACTTCAAGCCTTCACTTGAATCAGGGATGTGTAACGTTACTAACGGATTTTTACTGAAGGTGGCTGCGCTAATCTTTTTTATTTTTCCTGTAACCATCAATCGGCACTTTTTGAAGTCATTTGTTGCTCTGAACTCATGTTCCTGAAATCGTGCATAAACTTCTTCGGTTGTATAGAGTCTTGGAAGTATATCGATTATAGATGGCTTTGTTGATTGTTCGTTTTGTTGTAAAGATGCTGAACCTCCGTTCGAGAAATGTATTGATTCAGATGTTCTGGCTTGGCTGGGTGTTATTGCTATTCCGTTCAATATATAAAGTCCGAAGAAGGCAACAATTTTCGTTGACTTTTTAAATTTTGAGATCATTTTGTTTCTCCATAACTTCTATCTTAACAATACGCTCTCCATTACGATATATTTTCAGCTTGTCAGGCGGGGACTTCACTGCATTACGGATTTCGTTCATTGTATCTTTAGATAACATATCGCAGCCTTCCATATACATAACCCTTCGGGTATCGGTATCTGGTATGTTAGTGAAGCTGCTACTGACCCATAAATCGGGTATTTCAATTCCATGTATCAGCTTCATATACACAACGATGAAAGCATCTGTCAGGTGAAACCGTCCAACCGTGTATTTTCCGGTATAGTTATTACCAGAAGACGAAGCTACCCAATCGTTTTTTAAAACCAAAGACAGTGCATTATTTTCCATTTTCAGACTCCAGTTCACGAATGCGATTGTTCGTCATGTCGGTAAGACATTTCTGTTCATTATTGCAGCCGGATTTGTGCTTTATCCATTCTCTTTGAGAAGGAAGCAATCGTTTTCGGGTTTCAGGGCTAAGGCTTTTCCAGACCGAATTAAGTTTCTCATCGCTTGCTTTATAACTGTGTGTATCGACGTTTGAGGTTACTGCATTGTTTTTGGGAGCTTCGCTACCGCTGCTATAGAAAACGGGTGCACGTACTCCCTGAGCGTAGTCTTTAGCTGCTTTTTCCCACAGGCCTTTCCCATTGGCAGTCAACATTTTTCCGAACTCTGTGGTGTCGAAACTGTAATTGCGGATCTCGCCATTGAAATCCAGCTTCACGTTAACGGCTGTTGACTTCGAAATGGCAGTCAAGAAATCACTAGCTTCGGACCCGAAGGAACAAGCGACTTCTTTAGTATCACTGACATTAGGGCGTAACCCGTGCATCGTGAATCTGCCGTTATCAGTTGTAGCAGTGATATCTACCAGCGGAACGATTGATGAGGATTGCTTTGTCATCGCGAAGCATATCCCCTTCAGATTTACATCCCTGTCCATCCCGAGAAACATCAGGGCGTTTTTGTCGCTGCTTGCGACACCTGCTGATTTTGCCTCTGGCAAGAAATAGACGGTACTGGAGGCGGTGGTTATACCTGAAACGAAAACAACACCTGACGCCATGATTTTTAAGGTTTTTATAAGGATAGTCATTCTGGATGCCTTCTATCGTTCTCACTCCATCGTGGACAGAGTATTCATTCCATGAGTCTTGTTTACGAGAAACACCAACTGAAGAATCATGATCTTACATTGATCTATGAAATCTATCAATCTTGCAAAATTGATCTATAAAAACGATCAATTGACATGAGAGGAAGAGAGAGGATTGTTACTAAGTCGATTGTATTTACAGGGTTTTTGTATGGTTCATATGCTTGATGCTAATGTGGGGCGGGGCTGCGCTTAGTATTGAATACTGCGATTGAAAGACATAACCATCTACTTTGTGCGGGGTTTCCGGCAACCATAGAGGTGTTTCGATAAGAAGCGGTGCAACTCGCACAGTTCGTATACATAATGAATACGATGTAATTTGAACCCTTGCTCTAAAACGCTCGGTATCAAGTTTTACGGGGCTTTGGTATGGAATGGTATCTGGGGGACGGTTTGGTTGCTTTCCCCTTGTCAGGTAGGCAAGGGGGAGAGTGATTTAGCGTGTTATTTACTGTGAAAGTTTCTCTAAGTCTTCCAGTGAGTTAATCTCGTGCTTAATGCCGTTGACAGTTGCATATGATTTGCTCGTAATGCCATCTACCCTGATAGCTATTCCACTGTCTTCGTCTCGGGTTACGCCATCCTCGAGCTCGGTTATAAATGTCGGGTTTAGAATGCTGACTTCGTGTTTGTCTTTAATATGCTGCGCAAATTTTTCAGGTGAAATCAGTTCATCAATGAAGGAGTGCAACACAAGTCCCTGCATTTTTAGTAAGTCATGATCGTTTACTGTTTGTGCCTCTACATACGAAATACCAGGTGATCTGTTGCGATTAAACTTAATCACTATTCTCTGCTTTGTTTCGTCGGCGAAGGTCACTTCAAAATGACTGTGCCGACCATCAATGTCATAACAATCAATACGTTTGATAGCTTGCTTTACCTTCAGTCTAATCCGCTTACGCTCAGGATTCTTTGTGTCGTGAACATCGAAATGTCGGAATTGATCCCAGCCAGTAGTTTGAATTTCTGAACGGCTGATTTTGTACTGTTGAAATTCTTTCTCAAGCGTAATTTTTTTTTGTTTATTGGCATTAATCTGATCTGCCAATTCTTCGATGTTGTCTGTCAAAGTTGCTAGTTTTAGCAGCTTCTTAACAGCTTCAGATGCCTTTTCAATCTCAGATTCGTACCATGCTGTTTTATCCTCTTGGTGGTTGTTCCAGACGTGATCAGCGATTAGTTGTAAAACAGTGTGCTCAAGTTGGTATGACGTAAACCCTTTTTTACCGCAAGGTTTACCCTGAACGATTTTTGAACCACATATATATCGGTACTTGTTTTCACTTGAACCAGATTTGAACATGAAAGATCCACATTTACCGCAAAAAAGAATACCGATACCTGAGAGTAGCGGTATTTCAGGTTCAGGATTACCTCCTGGATATGTTGATGAACTACGAGTGACAGCACGATGTCGATCTAACTTCGAAAGTGTCAAGTAGTCTACTTCCGACATAAGTGCTGGATAGTAATCCGGAATAATGAATGTTTCTTTCAACGGTTCATCTGATTCGGAATCGTATATGATGGCACCTGATTCATCGCGTTTATCCAGCGTGAAGATTTTTTGTCCATGAACAGTGGGATTCAAAAAGGTTCTGATCAAATGTTTGCCCCATTGCTCCGTTTTGGGTGTCAGCGCTTGACCTGTCTTGTCTTTATAAACCCTCTTTTTAGGGGCAGTGTAGTGTTCGTTAAGATATCGTTGGATTCCAAGAAGAGTTTCACCGTTTTGTTTCAGTTCTATAATCTTCTGCGCTGCTGAAAAATACATTGGGTGTGGGGTAACGTATCCTGATTTTGTATCTACCCACCACACATTCTGACCCACTGATTCTATTGCTTTTGCTGGCGTTCCCGCTTTTCTTGTCAGGTTGTACCGTATCAGCGAACGGGCTTGGGCTTCAACCCGATTCTTTTTTGTCAACGATTCGTCGTGGGCGCGTGTGAACATCAACAATGAAATGATTAAATCGGTTGGATTATTCTTTACGTCCGCGTACTTATAGACCTTTTCATCCATACCAGTAACAACAACTATCCCCTTGCTAAGTATGCTCTTGAATATATCCAAAGCGGTCCAAGCATCATCACGGCTAATGCGGTCAAGGTTTTCGACTACGAGCCACGAACCAACAGGAACTTTAACCCCAATCTGCTTGATGAACTCCGAAAGCTTCCCTTCATGAGCATTTCTTCCTTTGAACGCGGACATGCCGAGATCATGGAAAGCCGTTGTAGCAAGTTCGAGATTATAACGGGCCGCAATTTTTAGAGCGGTATCTTGCTGACGCTCCAGGGAGTTACCTTCCCGTTGTTTCACAGATGAAAAACGCACGTACGAATACAGCTTTGGTTTCATTAAGTGTGATTCCCTTCGGATGGTCTTGATTGATCAGATGCTAACAGCAGGAATGTGAATTTTAAATAGTGAATAATTATATGTTAGGCAAGCCTGCCAATACCCGCTGCGTTCAGCTTTCGGAAACCAACCTGTGCATGATCTTTGGCTCACCGCTGCGTCCGAAGGTCTGCTCCGGGCTTCAGCCCACGGCCGAAATGTGTGGCAGCACGCGCGAGCAGGCGATGACGTACCTTCTTGAGCTTGAATCGCTCACCGCACCTTAAACGTCTTTAATCTTCGCCAGACAGCCCATCGTCAGCGTACACATCACCAGCGCAATCCAGAACACCGTGTGATAGTTCCAGATTTCGGCCACAACACCGGCCATTGAGCCGGCAATAATCCAGCCCACGCGGGTGGTATTAGTATAAAGGGTGGTGGCAGAGCCTGCCTGGCCCGGCATCAGGTCCTGGAAATAGAGCATGCCTATCCCGGCGAGAATGCCAATATAGATGGCGTTCAGCAGCTGTAACGCCAGCAATAGCCCGGGGGTATGTACCGTCAGCATGCCGAGATAGAACAGCAGACCGGCGACGGCGGCGATGCGCATTAAAAAACGTTTCCCGAAGCGCTTTGCGTAATAGCCTGCGATAAGCATGGTCGGGATCTCAAGCCCGGCCGCGGTGCCCATCATGATGCCCGCCAGCTTCTCCGACAGGTGCAGTTCATTAATAATAAACAGCGGCATATTGATGATGTACAGGCTATTGGTGCCCCACATTAGCGTGCAGATCGCGAACAGGAGCAGGGCATCGCGGCGGTTACGGCGTGGCGCTTCCAGCACGCCCGTTGCCACTTTGGGCTCTTTGCGCATGGACGGCAGGAAGAACCACACCAGCGTGCCGCACGCCACAAACGCGACCGCCGCGCTCAGGTACATCACCGTAAAGCCAAAACCCATCGCCAGCGCGTAAGCCAGCGGCGGGCCAATCACCCACGCCAGCGACACCTGTGCACGCAGGACAGAGCTGAACATCACCGCTTCACGTCCGGTATGGTCGGCGTGTTCGCGGGCAAGCGCGAACAGCTGTGGGTTCGCCGTCGAACCAAAGCTGCTCAGGAATACCCCGACGAAAAGCAGAATGAAGTAGTTGCGGTTCCAGGCAAACAGAACACAGGCCATGACCCCCAGCAGGCAGCAGAAAACGATCAGGATTTTACGATCGCCTTTTCTGTCGGATCGCCCCGCCAGGAACTGACTGACCAGGATGCCGATGATGGCGCTTCCGGTAAAAAAGAAGCCAACCAGCGCCGGACGAACATGAACCTCATTGGTCAAAAATAAGCTCAGCGTCGGCGTCTGTAACGCACCGGCAATGCCCGTGAAGAAGGCAACAATCAGGAAGGCCGCTGAGGTCAAATCAAAGGGCTTCGGCGAGGCAGCCGCAGGGATGTTATGCATGTTTTATAATTAGCGAGTAGCAGAGAGGGGCGGAGTGTACGCCGTCAGCTAAAAAATAAACAGTGGGTGTGGTCAATGATGCCACGAAAAATCAAAATGGCATTTCATCTTGCATCCACATCGGCTGACCTTAGCTGAAACTGACTTGCTGAACTTCAGCAAAATTCAGCTGAACGAAGAAGAAATGTGCTGTATCTCTAAATTCTGCAATCTGAAATACGAGTTTTCTTGCAAGGCATTGCATAAAGCGCAAGACTTTTTGAAACGTTTCAGCGCTATCTTGTTTTAACAAACGGAGCAGGCTAGCGCATTTTTTCTCATTAAAGCTGAAACGATTCAAGTTCAGCAGGAGTGGAGAACCATGTTCCAGTTATCTGTTCAGGATATCCACCCGGGCGCTCAGGCCGGGGATAAAGAAGAGGCTATTCGCCAGGTTGCCGCTGCGCTTGTGCAGGCGGGTAACGTCGCGGACGGCTATGTCAACGGCATGCTGGCGCGCGAGCAGCAGACCTCAACCTTCCTCGGTAATGGGATCGCCATTCCGCACGGCACCACCGACACCCGCGATCAGGTGTTGAAAACCGGCGTTAAGGTTTACCAGTTCCCGCAGGGCGTACTCTGGGGAGACGGTCAGGTAGCCTATGTGGCCATCGGTATCGCGGCCAGCAGCGACGAGCACTTAAGTCTGCTGCGTCAGCTGACGCATGTCCTGAGCGATGACGCGGTGGCTGAACAGCTTAAATCCGCCACCACCGCGGAAGAGCTACGCGCCTTGCTGATGGGCGAAAAACAGAGTGAAGCGCTGAAACTGGATAATGAAACGCTGACGCTGGATGTAGTTGCTTCCGATCTGGTGACGCTGCAGGCGCTGAACGCGGGCCGCCTGAAAGAAGCCGGCGCGGCGGATGCCACCTTTGTGACGCGCGTGATTAACGATAAGCCGTTGAATCTGGGTCAGGGTATCTGGCTGAACGACAGTGCTGAAGGCAACCTGCGCAGTGCGATTGCCGTGAGCCGTGCGGCCAATGCATTTGACGTAGAAGGCGAACGCGCGGCCATGCTGGTGACCGTGGCGATGGCTGATGAACAGCCGGTTTCCGTGCTGAAGCGTCTGGGCGATCTGCTGCTGAACAACAAAGCTGAAAAACTGCTGAACGCTGATGCTTCCACCGTGCTGGCACTGCTGACCAGTGATGATGCGCTGACGGATGACGTGCAAACCGCGGAGTTCGTGGTGCGTAACGAACACGGCCTGCATGCCCGTCCGGGCACCATGCTGGTGAATACCATTAAACAATTCGAGAGTGAGATTACCGTGGCGAATCTTGACGGCACGGGCAAACCGGCCAACGGCCGTAGTCTGATGAAAGTGGTCGCGCTGGGCGTGAAGAAAGGCCATCGTCTGCGTTTCACCGCGCAGGGTGCCGATGCTGAACAGGCGCTGAAAGCGATTGGCGATGCCATCGCGGCAGGTTTGGGGGAGGGCGCATAATGAGCAGACGTGTTGCGACTATTACGCTAAACCCGGCTTATGACCTGGTAGGATTTTGCCCGGAAATTGAGCGCGGCGAAGTCAACCTCGTGCGTACCACCGGCCTGCATGCTGCGGGCAAAGGGATTAACGTCGCGAAAGTGCTCAAGGATCTCGGTATTGATGTCACCGTGGGCGGATTCCTCGGTAAAGACAACCAGGACGGTTTCCAGCAGCTGTTCAGCGAGCTGGGCATTGCCAACCGTTTTCAGGTTGTTCAGGGCCGTACCCGTATCAACGTTAAGCTGACGGAGAAAGACGGTGAAGTAACCGATCTGAACTTCTCAGGCTTCGAAGTGACGCCGTCAGACTGGGAACGCTTTGTCAACGACTCGCTGACCTGGCTGGGGCAGTTTGACATGGTCTGCGTCAGCGGCAGCCTGCCGTCCGGCGTGAGCCCGGAAGCCTTTACCGACTGGATGACGCGCCTGCGCAGCCAGTGCCCATGCATCATTTTTGACAGCAGCCGTGACGCGCTGGTTGCGGGCCTGAAAGCCTCACCATGGCTGGTGAAGCCGAATCGCCGCGAGCTGGAGATCTGGGCGGGTCGTAAGCTGCCAGAATTAAAAGATGTGATTGACGCTGCCCATGCGCTGCGCGAGCAGGGTATCGCTCACGTGGTGATCTCGCTTGGTGCAGAAGGCGCGTTGTGGGTTAACGCGTCTGGCGAATGGATTGCCAAACCGCCGTCAATGGAAGTTGTGAGTACCGTTGGCGCAGGGGATTCCATGGTTGGCGGCCTGATTTATGGTCTGCTGATGCGGGAATCCAGTGAACATACCTTACGTCTTGCCACTGCCGTTGCTGCCCTGGCCGTCAGCCAGAGCAATGTCGGTATTACCGATCGTACCCAGTTAGCCGCGATGATGGCGCGCGTTGACTTAAAACCTTTTAACTAACAGCAGGAGAGGAATAATGAAAACGCTGCTGATCATTGACTCCGGTCTCGGACAGGCTCGCGCCTATATGGCGAAGACCTTGCTGGGCGCGGCGGCACAAAAAGCACATCTGGAGATTATCGATAATCCAGGCGATGCAGAACTGGCCATTGTCCTGGGCGACAAAATCCCGGCTGACAGTGCGCTGAACGGCAAAAAAGTGTGGCTGGGCGATATTAATCGCGCGGTGGCACACCCTGAACTGTTCCTGAGCGAAGCGAAAGGTCATGCGTCTGTCTACAGCGCGCCTGTCGCGACGGCACCGGCTGCGGCCACGGGCCCGAAACGCATTGTGGCGGTGACGGCCTGCCCGACGGGGGTGGCTCACACCTTTATGGCGGCTGAAGCCATTGAAACCGAAGCGAAAAAACGCGGCTGGTGGGTAAAAGTTGAAACACGCGGCTCCGTCGGTGCCGGCAACGCGATCACCCCTGAAGAAGTGGCGGAGGCCGATCTGGTGATTGTGGCGGCGGATATCGAAGTGGACCTGGCGAAATTTGCCGGTAAGCCAATGTACCGTACCTCCACCGGCCTGGCGCTGAAAAAGACCGCGCAGGAGTTTGATAAAGCGCTGGTAGAAGCGAAGCCGTATCAGGCAACCGGCGCGCGTCAGACCGCGACGGAAGGGAAAAAAGAGTCCGCAGGCGCCTATCGTCACCTGCTGACCGGCGTGTCTTACATGCTGCCGATGGTTGTCGCGGGCGGTCTGTGTATCGCGCTCTCGTTCGCGTTTGGTATCACGGCGTTTAAAGAACAAGGCACGCTGGCGGCTGCGCTGATGCAGATCGGCGGCGGCTCAGCCTTCGCCCTGATGGTGCCGGTACTGGCGGGCTTTATTGCCTTCTCCATTGCTGACCGCCCGGGTCTGACCCCGGGGCTTATCGGCGGTATGCTGGCCGTGAGCACCGGTTCCGGCTTTATCGGCGGTATCATCGCGGGCTTCCTCGCCGGCTACGTCGCGAAGCTGATTAGCTCGAAGCTGAAGCTGCCGCAGAGTATGGAAGCGCTGAAGCCGATCCTGATCATCCCGCTGATTTCCAGCCTGGTGGTCGGTCTGGCGATGATTTACCTGATTGGTAAGCCGGTTGCGGGCATCCTGGCGGGTCTGACCCACTGGCTGCAAACCATGGGTACCGCGAATGCGGTTCTGCTGGGTGCAATCCTCGGCGGCATGATGTGTACCGACATGGGTGGTCCGGTGAACAAAGCGGCGTACGCCTTTGGTGTGGGCCTGCTGAGTACCCAGACCTACGCGCCGATGGCGGCGATCATGGCGGCAGGTATGGTGCCTCCGCTGGCGCTCGGTCTGGCGACGATTATTGCCCGTCGTAAGTTCGATAAAGCGCAGCAGGAAGGCGGTAAAGCCGCGCTGGTGCTGGGTCTGTGCTTCATCACCGAAGGGGCGATTCCGTTCGCGGCGCGTGACCCAATGCGTGTGCTGCCGTGCTGTATCGTTGGCGGTGCGGTAACGGGGGCGATCTCTATGGCTGTCGGTGCGAAGCTGATGGCACCACACGGCGGTCTGTTCGTGCTGCTGATCCCTGGCGCCATCACCCCGGTACTGGGCTACCTGCTGGCGATTGTTGCCGGTACGCTGGTGGCGGGTCTCTCTTACGCGGTGCTGAAACGTCCGGAAGCGGAAGTTGTGGCAAAAGCAGCGTAAGCGATAAACAACAAAAAAGCCGGGTTGCATTACGCACCCGGCTTTTTTTATGCCGCCTGTTCAGCGGTTTGCTGTGCCTTCAGCCAGGCAATCTCTTCTGCCCAGATGTCCGGATTAATGGTTTCCAGCACCATCGGAATACCGTCGAAGCGGGCGTCCTGCATAATAAAGCGAAACGCATCGTGGCCAATGTTGCCTTCGCCCAGGCTGTGGTGGCGGTCAACGCGGCTACCAAAGGCGCTTTTCGCATCGTTTAAGTGCATTCCGCGCAGATACTTAAAGCCCACAATGCGCTCGAACTCATCAAACGTGTTTTTCGTTGCCTCGGTGGTGCGCAGGTCATAACCGGCGGCAAACGCGTGGCAGGTATCAATGCACACGCCCACGCGGGATTTATCCTCCACGCCGTCGATAATCGCCGCCAGATGTTCGAACTTAAAGCCGAGGTTGCTGCCCTGACCAGCGGTATTCTCAATCACCGCGGTAACGCCTTTGGTCTTGTCCAGGGTGATGTTGATGGATTCGGCAATGCGCGCCAGGCAGGCATCTTCGTCGATCTGCATCAGATGGCTGCCCGGATGGAAGTTCAGCAGCGTCAGCCCCAGCTGTTCGCAGCGCTGCACTTCATCAAGAAACGCCTCGCGGGATTTTTCCAGCGCCTCTTCAACCGGGTGACCGAGGTTGATCAGGTAGCTGTCGTGGGGGAGGATCTGGCCGGGCCCGTAGCGGTATTTCTCACAGGCGGCTTTGAAATCATCAATCACCTCAGCGGTGAGCGGTGCGGCGCGCCACTGGCGCTGATTTTTGGTGAACAGGGCGAAAGCGGTCGCCTCAATTTCGGCGGCACGAATGGCGGCATTCGCAAGGCCACCTGCAGCGCTGACGTGCGCTCCAACATATTTCATAAAGGGACTCCTGTTAACCCGAAATGCTTATGATAGCGGGTTAACAGGAGAAGGATGTAGTGGTTTATGCCATCAGGCTATGGACCGCGAGGTTAATCGCGCCGCCGCCAACAATCAGCCAGATGAAGAGCACCAGCGCCATCAGCAGCGGTTTCGCACCGGCTTTTTTCAGCGCGCTGACGTGTGTGGTCACCCCCAGTGCCGCCATGGCCATCGCCAGCAGTACGGTATCCAGCGTCACCAGCATATCCACCACCGCTTTCGGCAGCAGGTGGAAGGAGTTAAAAATCGCCACAACAATGAACAGGATCGCAAACCACGGAATGGTGATTTTACTTTTCTCGCTGCCGCCCGCCGGAGCCAGTTGTTTAACCCGTGCGGCCAGGAAAATCAGGAACGGGGCCAGCATCATCACGCGCAGCATTTTGGCAATCACCGCTGCGTTTTCGGCGTCCGGGTTAATGGCATGTCCTGCAGCGACCACCTGGGCCACTTCGTGCATGGTCGAACCGATATAGATGCCGTAGGTTTCCGGGCTGAACCAGTGGGCAACCAGCGGATACATGGCCGGGTAGAGGAAAATCGCCAGCGTACCGAAGATCACCACCGTCGCTACCGCCACCGTTACCTTGCTGGCTTCGGCCTTCACGACGGGTTCCGTGGCCAGCACCGCCGCTGCGCCACAGATACTGCTCCCGGCACCGATCAGCCAGCTGGTTTGCCTGTCCAGGCCAAACACTTTCTGGCCGATAAAACAGGCCAGTAAAAAGGTGCTGGTCAGGGTCAGAACGTCGATGGCGATCCCGCTCGCACCCACATCCGCAATCTGCGAAAAGGTAAGACGGAAGCCGTAAAGAATGATCCCAAGACGCAGCAGATGCTGCTTGGCAAAGATTACGCCGCCGTCGCAGGATTTCCAGATATGCGGGTAAACGGCGTTACCCACGACCATGCCGAGCAAAATGGCGAGCGTCAGCGCGCTGAAACCTGCGCCTGCGATGGCCGGGATGCTGCCGCCCCATAGCGCTACGGCGGTGACTGCAGCGCTGAGCGCAAGACCCGGCACGAAGTGCCACACTGTACGATGATGTTGTAAGGTGATTTCTGACATAACCTTCTCCTTTGTCTGGCTAAAGGTTACGGCGCTCTGGCTTAAAAATAAAATTGATTATATACTTATAATCAATCTATATAAGTGGTAAGCAACCATGCACATTACTCTGCGTCAGCTGGAAGTCTTTGCCGAGGTGCTGAAAAGCGGCTCGACGACCCAGGCGTCACAAATGCTGGCGCTCTCACAGTCTGCGGTCAGCGCGGCGTTAACCGATCTTGAAGGACAGCTGGGCGTTCAGCTTTTTGACAGGGTAGGCAAGCGTCTGGTGGTCAACGAGCACGGTCGTCTTCTTTATCCGCGCGCGCTGGCGCTGCTCGAGCAGGCAATCGAAATCGAGCAGCTGTTCCGCGAAGACAACGGTGCGATCCGCGTTTACGCCAGCAGCACCATCGGGAACTACATTCTGCCGGAAGTGATTGCCCGCTACCGCCGGGATTTCCCGAGCCTGCCGCTGGAGATGAGCGTGGGCAATAGCCAGGACGTCATCAACGCAGTGATCGATTTCCGCGTGGATATCGGCCTCATCGAAGGACCCTGCCATAACGTTGATATCATTGCCGAGCCCTGGCTGGAAGACGAGCTGGTGGTGTTTGCGTCCCCGGCCTCGTCGTTATTGCAGGGAGAGGTGACGCTGGAGAGGCTGGCGCAGGCGCAGTGGATCCTGCGCGAGCAGGGCTCCGGCACGCGTGAAATTGTCGATTATCTGCTGCTTTCCCATCTGCCGCATTTCCAGTTAGGGATGGAGCTTGGGAACTCTGAGGCCATTAAGCACGCCGTGCGCCACGGGCTGGGCATCAGCTGTCTTTCCCGGCGCGTTATTGCCGAACAGCTGGAAACCGGATCGCTGGTTGAAATCCCCATCCCGCTGCCGAAGCTGGTGCGCACGCTGTGGTGCATTCATCATCGTCAGAAACACCTTTCCAGCTCCCTGCAGCGTTTTCTGCGCTATTGCGAAATCTGACAGCATCCCTCACCCCAAAGGGGAGAGGGAAAAATTATGCTTTACTTATAATCCTGGCCGCGTCATGAAGCTCTCTTATAACTGAGTATTTCTGCCGGAAGGAACGCGGATCGTCTGCTACAATCGCGCCTCATTTATTAAATGGACAGCATTTTCATATGGTTTCAGAAATTAAAACCACAGAAGCGCCCACGCTACGTCGTGAACTCAAGGCGCGTCACCTGACGATGATCGCCATTGGCGGCTCAATCGGTACAGGTCTTTTCGTTGCCTCTGGCGCAACGATTTCGGCAGCCGGCCCGGGTGGGGCACTTTTCTCTTATATCCTGATTGGCCTGATGGTGTACTTCCTGATGACCAGTCTCGGCGAACTGGCCGCGTACATGCCGGTATCCGGTTCGTTCTCGACCTACGGTCAAAAATACGTTGAAGAAGGCTTCGGCTTCGCGCTGGGCTGGAACTACTGGTACAACTGGGCGGTCACCATCGCCGTTGACCTTGTCGCCGCACAGCTGGTGATGAACTGGTGGTTCCCGGATACGCCGGGCTGGATCTGGAGCGCCCTGTTCCTGGCCGTCATCTTCCTGCTGAACTACATCTCCGTGCGCGGTTTCGGCGAAGCGGAATACTGGTTCTCTTTGATCAAAGTGGCAACCGTCATCATCTTTATCGTCGTCGGTGTGGCGATGATCGTTGGTATTTTCAAAGGCGCAGAACCTGCGGGCTGGAGTAACTGGACAATAGGCGATGCGCCGTTTGCCGGTGGACTGTCGGCAATGATTGGCGTGGCAATGATTGTCGGCTTCTCCTTCCAGGGAACCGAGCTGATTGGCATTGCTGCCGGTGAGTCAGAAAACCCGGAGAAGAATATTCCGCGCGCGGTTCGTCAGGTCTTCTGGCGTATCCTGCTGTTCTATGTGTTCGCGATCCTGATTATCAGCCTGATTATTCCGTACACCGATCCAAGCCTGCTGCGTAATGACGTTAAAGACATTAGCGTTAGCCCGTTCACGCTGGTCTTCCAGCACGCCGGTCTGCTTTCTGCCGCGGCAGTGATGAACGCCGTTATCCTGACCGCTGTACTGTCAGCCGGTAACTCCGGGATGTACGCGTCCACCCGTATGCTCTACACGCTGGCATGCGACGGTAAAGCACCGCGTATTTTCGCGAAGCTGTCCCGTGGCGGCGTACCGCGTAACGCGCTGTACGCCACTACGGTGATCGCCGGTCTGTGCTTCCTGACCTCTATGTTTGGCAACCAGACGGTGTACCTGTGGCTGCTTAACACCTCCGGGATGACGGGCTTTATTGCCTGGCTGGGGATTGCCATTAGCCACTATCGTTTCCGCCGTGGCTACGTCAAACAGGGTTATGACGTTAACCAGCTGCCGTATCGCTCCGGCTTCTTCCCGCTGGGGCCCATTTTCGCCTTCATTCTGTGCCTGATCATTACGCTGGGACAGAACTATGAAGCGTTCCTGGCGGACACCATTGACTGGGGCGCCGTCACGGCAACCTACATTGGCATTCCGCTGTTCCTCGTCATCTGGTTTGGTTACAAGCTGACGAAAGGGACACACTTCGTTCGCTACAGTGAAATGGAATTCCCGGAACGATTTAAACAATAACCGCACTTCCTCTCTGTTAGCCCGCTCGTTTGAGCGGGCTTTTTTATTCCCGGCCCCTGAAACAAAGATATATTTCTTAACAATTTAATTGATAATAATTATCGTTTGCTTTATCGTTATCAAAAATAAGCGTATCACCGACCCACCGGAGATGTGGGCGGCCAGGAAGACGCTGTGAGCAATGATGATTTGATTGAGTTGTATTTACCTCATGGAGATATGGAATGTTTAGGTTGAATCCCTTCGTCAGGGGAGGACTTTGCGCGTCCGCAATGTCCCTGGCCCTGCCTGTTATCGCAGCGGAATCCGGCGACACAATGGTTGTCACGGCCTCCGCGACCGAGCAAAACCTGAAAGACGCACCGGCAAGCATCAGCGTCATCACCCAGGAAGATTTGCAGCGCAAACCCGTTCAGAACCTGAAAGATGTGTTACGGGATGTGCCGGGCGTGCAGCTCACGAGCGAAGGGGACAACCGTAAAGGGGTAAGTATTCGCGGACTGGACAGCAGCTACACGCTGATCCTGATCGACGGCAAGCGCGTCAATTCCCGTAACGCGGTATTCCGCCATAATGATTTCGACCTCAACTGGGTGCCGGTTGACGCCATCGAACGAATTGAAGTGGTGCGTGGGCCGATGTCTTCTCTTTACGGCTCCGATGCGCTGGGCGGCGTGGTAAACATTATCACCAAAAAAATCGGCCAGAAATGGACGGGTACTCTGAGCGCCGATTCCACAATTCAGGAACATCGCGACCGTGGAGACACCTACAACGGTCAATTCTATACCAGCGGTCCGCTGGTGGACGGTCTGCTGGGGCTGAAAGCCTACGGTAGCCTCGCAAAGCGTGAGAAAGACGGTCAGCAGAAGTCCTCTACCACGGCGAGCGGTGAAACACCGCGCATTGAAGGCTTCACCAGCCGCGATGCGAATGTGGAGTTCGCCTGGACGCCGTCTGAAAATCATGACTTTACGGCGGGCTACGGTTTCGATCGTCAGGATCGTGACTCGGATTCTCTCGACAAAAACCGCCTTGAGCGTCAGAACTACTCTCTCAGCCACAACGGCCGCTGGGGCGTCGGCAACAGCGAGCTGAAGGTGTACGGCGAGAAGGTAGATAACAAAAACCCGGGCAACAGCAATACGATCACCTCCGAGAGCAACGCGGTGGACGGGAAATACGTGCTGCCGCTGGGCGACATCAACCAGCTGATGACCTTCGGCGGCGAATGGCGTCACGATAAGCTGAAGGATCCTGTCAACCTGACGGGCGGTTCCGGCAGTAGTACGTCGACAAGCCAGTATGCCCTGTTCCTGGAGGACGAGTGGCGTATCTTTGAACCTCTGGCGCTGACCACCGGCATCCGTATGGATGACCATGATACCTACGGCGACCACTGGAGCCCGCGCGCCTATCTGGTCTACAACGCGACCGATACCGTAACGGTGAAAGGGGGCTGGGCGACCGCGTTTAAAGCGCCGTCACTGCTGCAGCTGAGCCCGGACTGGGTCACCGGCTCGTGCCGCGGTGCCTGTGAGATTGTCGGTAACCCGGATCTGAAACCGGAGACCAGCGAGAGCTTCGAGTTCGGTCTGTACTACAGCGGGGAAGAGGGCTGGTTAGAGGGCGTGCAGGCCAGCGTGACCACCTTCCAGAATAACGTCGATGACCGCATCAGCATCAGCCGTACGGCCAATGCGAAGCAGGCGCAGAGCTACCCTAACTATGTTGGCCTGAATGCGGACGGTGAACCGATATTCCGCTACTACAACGTCAACAAGGCGCGTATCCGCGGGGTGGAGACCGAGCTGAAATTCCCGCTGGCGGACGACTGGAAAGTGACGCTGAACTACACCTACAACGACGGTCGTGATATCAGCAACGGCGGCAACAAGCCGCTGTCCGATCTGCCGTTCCACACCGCCAACGGGACCGTTGACTGGAAGGCGACGCAGGACTGGTCGTTCTATGTTCAGGGCAACTACACCGGTGAGAAACGCGCGCTGACCAGCAGCGACCCAACGCCGGGTGGCTATGTTATCTGGAATACCGGCGCCGCGTGGCAGGCGACGAAAAGCGTGAAGTTGCGTGCGGGCGTGCAGAACCTGCTGGACAAAGATCTGAGCCGCGACGATTACAGCTACACGGAAGATGGCCGTCGCTACTTTGTCGGTGTGGATTATAAGTTCTGATGTAACCTTTATGCCCGGTGGCGCTTCGCTTACCGGGCCTACAAAACCCACGAATGTAGGCCGGGTAAGGCGAAGCCGCCACCCGGCAATCGGCCGCACTTACCCGAACAAATGCTCCGCATGGAAGCGGAGATGATCCTCAATGAAGGACGCAATGAAGTAATAGCTGTGATCGTAACCCGGCTGAATGCGCAGCGTCAGCGGCCAGTCTTTCTGGCGTGCCGCTTCTGCCAGCACCGCAGGCTGCAGCTGTCCGGCGAGGAACTGGTCCGCATCACCCTGATCGATAAGGGTGGGAATGGCCTCTTCAGCTTTGCTGGCCAGCATCAGCGCGCTGCTGTCCCATGCCTGCCATTTTTCCGTATCCTCACCCAGATAGTGTGTGAAGGCTTTCTGCCCCCACGGCACCTGTGTTGGGTTCACAATCGGTGCAAATGCCGACACGCTGACGTATTTCCCCGGATTTTTCAGCGCCATGATGAGCGCCCCGTGTCCGCCCATTGAGTGGCCGCTGATTGCGCAGCGCTCGCCGACCGCAAACTGCGACTGCACCAGCGCAGGAAGTTCATCGCGAAGGTAATCATACATGCGGTAGTGGCGCGCCCAGGGCTGCTCGGTCGCATTGAGATAAAACCCGGCGCCTTTGCCCAGGTCGTATCCGGCATCGTCGGCCACATCGTCGCCACGCGGGCTGGTGTCAGGCATCACCAGCGCAATGCCCAGCTCGGCGGCAATACGCTGCGCGCCCGCTTTGGCGGTGAAGTTTTCGTCGTTGCAGGTCAGGCCGGAAAGCCAGAACAGAACCGGTGGATTTTCCGTCGGCGGCAGGAAAATGCTGAACGTCATTGCACAGTTCAGGGTGGTGGAGTCGTGCCGCCAGCGCTGCTGTCGACCTTCAAAACAACGGTGCTCTTCGAGCAGTTCCATGCAGGGCTCCTTAATGAGAATGCGTATTCATAAAAACCATAATACAGCCTTTTCATTGACCTGTGAGTAACTTTCACTTTCGCCAGACGTCGAGATGCTGCATCATAAATTTACTTTTCTTTAACAATTGGAGCGGTCATGGCGCTGCGTATTGCGCTCAGTGGGTTTGTCGTGCTGGTGGTGGCGATGGGGATAGGGCGCTTTGCTTTTACGCCCCAGGTGCCGCTGATGATTGCTGCCGGACAGCTTACGCTGACCAGCGCGGGTCTGGTGGCGGCGATGAATTATCTGGGCTATCTGGTGGGCGCGTGGGATGCGATGCGTGCGCACCGCTTCGTTGAAACGCGCCTCTGGCTTGGCATCACCGGCGCGGTGGCGCTGACGCTGCTCTCCGCGGCGGCGGAGAACGCCGTCGTGCACGGCCTGCTGCGTTTTGTCATCGGCTGCATGAGCGGCTGGTCGATGGTTCTCATTGCCGCCTGGACTAACGAACGGCTGGGACAGCTGGGTAAACCGGGTCTGAGCGCTGCCGTATTTGCCGGGCCGGGGGCAGGCATTGCGCTGAGCGGCCTGCTCGCCGTCTATATTCAGGCGAAGTCCCTGTCGGCCGGGGCGGCATGGCAAATCTACGGCGTGCTGGCGCTGGTGCTGATTGCCCTGGTGGCGCGCTACCTGCCGCGATCCGGGCAGCTCCATCGACCCGGCACCGCGCCGGAGCCGCTGGTGCTGACGGCGGATTTGACGCGTCTGGTCTGGAGCTACAGCCTGGCCGGGTTTGGCTATATCCTCCCGGCGACCTTCCTGTCGCAAATGGCGGCCGTGCGTTTTCCCGGCAGCCTGTTTGCCCAGTTTGTCTGGCCGATTTTTGGTCTCGCCGCCGTGGTGGGGATTGCGCTCAGTATTCTGTTACGCCATACCTCAACGGCTAACCGCAGGCTGGCTATCGTACTGTGGTTACAGGGGGCGGGCGTGCTGGCGGCCTGGCTGCTGCCGGGGATTGGCGGGTTACTGACAGGCGGGCTGCTGGTGGGCGGCGGCTTTTTGTGTGCCGTGCAGCTCTCTCTTTTATACGGTCGTGAGCTGGCGCCAAACCACACGCGCTATATGGCGGGCCTGCTCACCACCGGGTATGCGATTGGGCAGTTGATTGGCCCCGTCACTTCGGCGTTATCAACCTGGCTTACCCACCGGCTGGAGCCGGCGCTGGGGCTGGCGGGCGTGGCGCTGTTCGTTGGTGGGGCCCTGGTCTGGAATCGTCACGCTGAAAGGCAACAGCAATTGCAATAATTATCGTCGTGAATACTGGATTATGTGCGCCGCCTCACGCACAATGAACGCATACTTTTGCCACAACGAGGGCAAAAGACGCCACACCTGCAGGAGAACAAAATGTCATCACTCAGTAAAGAAGCTGCCCTGGTCCACGAAGCCCTGGTTGCGCGCGGTCTTGAAACGCCACTGCGTCCGCCCGTACAGGACTTGGACAATGAAACCCGCAAGCGTCTGATTGCCGGTCATATGACCGACATCATGGAGCTGCTGAATCTCGATCTGAGTGACGACAGTCTGATGGAGACGCCGCACCGCATCGCGAAAATGTACGTCGACGAAATTTTCTCCGGCCTGGATTACGCCAACTTCCCGAAAATCACCGTCATTGAAAACAAGATGAAAGTGGACGAGATGGTCACGGTTCGCGATATCACGCTGACCAGCACCTGCGAACACCATTTCGTGACCATCGACGGTAAAGCGACCGTGGCGTATATCCCCAAAGATACGGTGATTGGCCTGTCGAAGATCAACCGCATCGTGCAGTTCTTCGCTCAGCGTCCGCAGGTGCAGGAGCGTCTGACCCAGCAGATCCTGACCGCGCTGCAAACGCTGCTGGGCACCAATAACGTGGCCGTCTCTATCGACGCGGTTCACTACTGCGTGAAAGCGCGCGGCGTGCGCGATGCCACCAGTGCGACCACTACAACCTCGCTGGGCGGTCTGTTTAAATCGAGCCAGAATACCCGCCAGGAGTTCCTGCGCGCCGTACGTCACCACAACTAAGTCTTACAGGGCAGGGATCATGGAGCGAAACGTCACGCTCGATTTTGTTCGCGGCGTCGCCATTCTCGGTATCCTGCTGCTTAATATCACCGCCTTCGGTTTGCCGAAGGCGGCGTATCTCAATCCCGCGTGGTATGGCGACATTACCCGCAGTGATGCCTGGACCTGGGCAATCCTCGATCTCTTTGCGCAGGTCAAATTCCTCACGCTCTTTGCCCTGCTGTTTGGCGCAGGCCTGCAGCTTCTCCTCAAACGCGGCACGCGCTGGATCCAGTCGCGCCTGACGCTGCTGGTTATCCTCGGCTTTATCCATGGCCTGTTCTTCTGGGACGGCGATATTCTTCTTGCCTATGGGTTAGTCGGGCTCATCTGCTGGCGCCTCATTCGCGATGCGCACAGCGTTAAAAGCCTGTTCAACACCGGGGTGATGCTCTATGTCATGGGGCTTGGAGTATTGTTGCTGCTGGGGATGATCTCCGGCGAGACGACAAACCGTGCCTGGATCCCGGATGCCGCTAACCTGCAGTACGAGCAGTTCTGGAAGCTGAAGGGCGGAACGGAAGCGATAAGCAACCGCGCGGATATGCTGGGGGACAACCTCCTTGCGCTGGGCGCGCAATACGGCTGGCAACTGGCGGGTATGATGCTGATGGGCGCGTCACTGATGCGCACCGGCTGGCTGAAAGGGGAATTCAGCCTGCGTCACTATCGCCGTACCGGCGCTGGTCTGGTGCTGCTCGGCGTGCTGATTAATCTCCCGGCGGTGATGGTGCAGTGGCATATCCACTGGGATTACCGCTGGTGCGCGTTCCTGCTCCAGGTGCCGCGTGAACTGAGCGCGCCGTTTCAGACCATCGGCTACGCGGCGCTGATCTACGGCTTCTGGCCCTCGCTTTCTCGTCTGTGGATGGTCAGCGCTATCGCCTGCGTGGGCCGCATGGCGTTGAGCAATTACCTCCTGCAAACGCTGATTTGCACCACGCTTTTCTATCGCTTTGGCCTGTTTATGAAATTCGACCGCCTTACGCTGCTGGCGTTTGTTATTCCGGTCTGGGCAGTAAACCTGGCGTTTTCTGTGCTCTGGCTACGCTATTTCCGCCAGGGACCGCTGGAGTGGGTATGGCGTCAGTTAACCGCACGTGCTTCAGGGATATCATTGAAAAATACATCCAGATAACGATCTGGATCACAATCATTAACAAAACGGATGTAAGCGTTTTCATGACTGTGAGCTTCTTCACGTAGTCCCCTTTCTCTCGCTGCCAAAATAGCCACCTTGCTAAACACAGGGGGTGTCTGTGAGTTGCTGCAATCCTTTGAAGGATGGTGAATATGATCACCATTCGTGACGTCGCCCGTCAGGCGGGCGTTTCTGTGGCTACCGTCTCACGCGTGCTCAACAATAGCGCGCTGGTCAGCCCTGAAACCCGTGAAACCGTAATGAAGGCCGTGACCCAGCTCGGGTACCGGCCAAATGCCAATGCCCAGGCGCTTGCGACACAGGTCAGCGACACCATCGGCGTGGTGGTAATGGATGTCTCAGATGCCTTTTTCGGCGCCCTGGTGAAAGCGGTCGATATGGTCGCCCAGCAGCATCAGAAATATGTCCTGATCGGCAATAGCTATCATGAGGCGGAAAAAGAACGTCATGCCATTGAAGTGCTGATCCGCCAGCGCTGTAACGCCTTGATTGTCCATTCAAAAGCCTTGAGCGATGAAGAGCTAACCGGATTGATGGAGCAGATCCCGGGCATGGTGCTGATCAACCGCATTGTTCCCGGCTATGCCCACCGCTGCGTCGGGCTGGATAACGTCAGCGGCGCCATGATGGCCACGAAAATGCTCATCAACAACGGACATCAGCGGATCGGTTATCTGGCCTCCAGCCATCAGATTGAAGATGACGAACTGCGGCGCGAAGGGTGGCAAAACGCCCTGAAAGAGCACGGCATTACGCCATCCGAAAGCTGGGTGGGGACCGGCACGCCGGACATGCAGGGCGGTGAAGCGGCGATGGTAGAGCTGCTGGGCCGCAATCTGCAGCTGTCTGCGGTGTTTGCCTATAACGACAGCATGGCGGCCGGCGCCCTGACGGCGCTGAAGGATAATGGGATTGCGGTGCCACAGCATTTATCACTCATTGGTTTTGATGATATCCCGATTGCCCGTTACACCGACCCGCAGCTGACAACCGTGCGTTACCCCATAGCCTCTATGGCGAAACTGGCGACTGAGCTGGCGTTACAGGGGGCTGCTGGCATGCTGGATCCGGGGGCAACACACTGTTTCATGCCGACTTTAGTGCGTCGCCACTCCGTCGCGGCCCGGCAAACTGTGGTTCCGATCACTAACTGATTACATGTGGTGATGTAACCGTTTTCAATCTGTGAGTAAATTCACAGTATCTTAACAAGGCGCTGACTATGATGTCAGCGTTTTAGGGGCTGAAACGCTATGTAACAGTGATTATTCACTTTCACTATAGCCAATGTGCCGCAAACAACGAATAAAACGCATTTCTGGAGCGTTACCGAACACGGAAGAGAGAAATTTTATAAGTGAACCTCGGCTGTCAGTAACGTTTTATTAACATCTGCCCGCCGCTCGTTATTCACAAGAACTACCCTGCATAAAAAAAACCGGAGATACCATGAATAAGAAGGTGTTGACCCTGTCTGCTGTAATGGCAAGCATGCTTTTTGGTGCAGCAGCGCACGCTGCGGATACCCGTATTGGTGTGACCATCTATAAATACGACGACAACTTCATGTCTGTTGTGCGTAAAGCGATTGAGAAAGATGCGAAAGCAGCGCCAGACGTTCAGCTGCTGATGAACGACTCCCAGAATGACCAGTCCAAACAGAACGACCAGATCGACGTTCTGCTGGCGAAAGGCGTGAAAGCCCTGGCCATCAACCTGGTTGACCCGGCTGCAGCAGGCACGGTTATTGAAAAAGCGCGCGGCCAGAACGTGCCGATCGTCTTCTTCAACAAAGAACCTTCCCGTAAGGCGCTGGATAGCTACGACAAAGCGTATTACGTCGGTACCGACTCCAAAGAGTCCGGTATTATTCAGGGCGATCTGATCGCGAAACACTGGGCGGCGAACCCGAACTGGGACCTGAACAAAGACGGTCAGATTCAGTTCGTGCTGCTGAAAGGCGAACCTGGCCACCCGGATGCTGAAGCGCGTACCACCTACGTTATCAAAGAGCTGAACGACAAGGGCCTGAAAACCCAGCAGCTGGCGTTAGATACCGCGATGTGGGATACCGCTCAGGCGAAAGATAAGATGGACGCGTGGCTGTCAGGCCCTAACGCCAACAAAATCGAAGTGGTTATCGCCAACAACGATGCGATGGCAATGGGTGCGGTAGAAGCGCTGAAAGCACACAACAAATCCTCTATCCCGGTATTCGGTGTGGATGCGCTGCCAGAAGCGCTGGCGCTGGTTAAATCCGGTGCGATGGCCGGTACCGTGCTGAACGATGCCAACAACCAGGCGAAAGCGACCTTCGATCTGGCGAAAAACCTGGCCGATGGCAAAGGTGCGGCAGATGGCACCAACTGGAAAATTGACAACAAAATCGTTCGCGTACCTTACGTGGGCGTAGACCAGTCCAACCTGGCTGAGTTTATCGGTAAATAAGTAAGCGGTACTGTCTCCACTGGGCGCAATTCGTTGCGCCCTTTTATAACGCGATATGCGAGGCCAACAAGGTATAATTATGGTCAGCACAACAACTCAGTCATCCGGTGAATACCTGTTGGAAATGAGCGGTATCAACAAGTCATTTCCCGGCGTTAAGGCACTCGATAATGTTAATTTAAAAGTGCGTCCTCACTCTATTCATGCCTTAATGGGGGAGAACGGTGCGGGTAAATCAACATTATTAAAATGCCTTTTTGGGATCTATCAAAAAGATTCTGGCAGCATTCTTTTTCAGGGGAAAGAGATCGATTTCCATTCAGCGAAAGAAGCACTGGAAAACGGTATCTCGATGGTTCACCAGGAATTAAACCTGGTGCTGCAGCGTTCAGTCATGGATAACATGTGGTTGGGGCGTTATCCCACCAAAGGTGTCTTTGTCGATCAGGACAAAATGTATCGCGACACCAAGGCGATTTTTGACGAGCTGGATATTGATATCGATCCGCGCGCCCGCGTGGGAACATTATCCGTCTCCCAGATGCAGATGATCGAAATTGCCAAAGCGTTCTCCTATGATGCGAAAATCGTCATCATGGACGAACCGACATCGTCATTAACGGAAAAAGAGGTTAACCACCTTTTTACCATTATTCGTAAGCTGAAAGATCGCGGCTGCGGCATTGTGTACATCTCCCACAAAATGGAAGAGATCTTCCAGCTGTGCGATGAGATCACCATCCTGCGCGACGGCCAGTGGATTGCCACGCAGCCGCTGGAAGGGCTGGACATGGACAAGATCATCGCCATGATGGTCGGCCGTTCCCTGAACCAGCGCTTCCCGGACAAAGAAAACAAGCCGGGTGAAGTGATTCTGGAAGTGCGCAATCTGACCTCATTGCGTCAGCCGTCTATCCGCGATGTCTCCTTCGACCTGCACAAGGGTGAAATCCTGGGGATTGCCGGACTGGTGGGGGCAAAGCGTACCGATATCGTAGAAACCCTGTTTGGCATTCGTGAGAAAGCCGAAGGCACCATTACGCTGCACGGTAAGAAAATCAATAACCACAACGCCAACGAAGCCATTAATAATGGTTTTGCGCTGGTGACGGAAGAGCGTCGTTCGACCGGTATTTATGCTTATCTGGATATTAACTTTAACTCGTTAATTTCTAACATTCGCAATTACAAAAACAAAGTCGGGCTGTTGGATAACTCCCGCATGAAGAGCGATACCCAATGGGTGATTGACTCCATGCGCGTGAAAACGCCAGGCCACCGCACCCAGATTGGTTCGCTGTCAGGCGGTAACCAGCAGAAAGTGATTATTGGCCGTTGGTTATTAACGCAGCCAGAAATTCTGATGCTGGATGAGCCGACCCGCGGTATTGACGTCGGTGCGAAGTTTGAAATTTATCAACTGATTGCCGAGCTGGCGAAAAAGAATAAAGGGATCATTATTATTTCCTCCGAAATGCCGGAATTGTTAGGGATCACGGACCGTATTCTGGTTATGAGCAATGGTCTCGTCGCCGGTATTGTTGACACCAAAACGACAACGCAAAATGAAATTTTGCGTCTTGCGTCTTTGCACCTTTAAGATCAGGGGCTCCTCATGAGTGCGTTAAATAAAAAAAGTTTTCTCACTTACCTGAAAGAAGGCGGTATTTACGTTGTTCTTTTAGTCTTGCTGGCAATCATCATTTTCCAGGACCCTACGTTCTTAAGCCTGCTGAACCTGAGTAACATTCTGACCCAGTCCTCCGTGCGTATTATCATTGCGCTGGGCGTGGCGGGCCTGATCGTGACCCAGGGGACGGACCTTTCTGCAGGTCGCCAGGTAGGTCTGGCGGCGGTTATCGCGGCAACCCTGCTGCAGTCGATGGAAAACGCCAACAAGGTCTTCCCCGAAATGGCCACCATGCCGATTTTCGTGGTGATCCTGATTGTCTGCGCCATCGGTGCGGTGATTGGTCTGATCAACGGTATTATCATCGCCTACCTGAACGTGACGCCATTCATCACCACCCTGGGTACGATGATCATCGTTTACGGTATCAACTCCCTGTACTACGACTTCGTCGGTGCTTCGCCCATCTCGGGCTTTGACAGCGGCTTCTCGACCTTTACGCAAGGGTTTATCGCGCTGGGCAGCTTCCGCCTGTCGTATATCACCTTCTATGCGCTGATTGCGGTCGCCTTCGTCTGGATCCTGTGGAACAAAACGCGCTTTGGCAAAAACATCTTCGCTATCGGCGGTAACCCGGAAGCGGCGAAAGTCTCCGGCGTAAACGTTGCCCTGAATCTGCTCATCATCTATGCCCTGTCCGGCGTGTTCTACGCCTTCGGCGGGATGCTGGAAGCGGGCCGTATCGGCTCTGCAACGAACAACCTTGGCTTCATGTACGAACTGGATGCAATTGCAGCCTGCGTGGTGGGCGGCGTCTCCTTCAGCGGCGGCGTGGGGACGGTGCTCGGCGTGGTGACCGGTGTGATCATCTTCACCGTCATCAACTACGGGTTGACCTATATCGGCGTGAACCCGTACTGGCAGTACATCATCAAGGGCGCCATCATTATCTTCGCGGTTGCGCTGGATTCACTGAAGTACGCCCGTAAGAAGTAATCGTCACTCGCCATACCCGGCCCGCTCACCGAGCGGGCTTTTTTTATGCCCTATGCCAGATGGGACTCCTCCTGCGTCACAATGCGCTCAAACCAGTCGAGTTCAGAAAGCTTGCAGGCGACCCACTGTTCGGAAAAGGCGTCGCCCAGGCTGTCGGTGAGATACTCACAGCGGGCAAAGGCCTCAATCGCCTCCTGCTGGAACAGCGGCAGTTCGGGTTGGTCGTGCTGCGGCTCAGGGAGATCCCCCTCGTCGATATGTTCCAGCCCGTAAAGCATGCCTGTCAGGATAGTGGCCGCCACCAGATACGGATTCGCATCGGCCCCGGCCAGCCGGTACTCAATGCGACGATTGCCGTCATCCGAGCAGGGAATACGCAAGGCGGCGGAGCGGGTGTTATAGCCCCAGGAGTTAAAGACGGGTTCCGTCAGGTTTTTACGCAGGCGACGAAACGCGTTGACCCCCGGCGCAAGAATGGCGACGGAGGCGGGCATCAGCGCCAGCTGGCCCGCGATGTACAAACGCATCATGCTGCTCAGCGCGTTCACCGGCGAGGCAAAAACATTTTCGCCACGGCTGTTGTTCAGGCTGAAATGGATGTGCAAACCGCTGCCGGACAGCTGGCTGAAAGGCTTAGCCATAAAGTTGGCCTGAAGACCGTGCTTTTCAGCGACATAGCGGGTCAGGCGGCGCAGGGCCAGCACGTTATCACAGACCTCAACGATGCGCTGGTTATGCTTCAGGTTTAATTCGTACTGTCCGGACTCGGCTTCCGCTACGACCCCTGACAGCGGGATGCGCTGCAGGTGCGCCAGCTGTTCCAGCTCGTCAAACAGCGCCGCATGCGCCGACGAGGTATCCATGTGAAAACAGCCCTGATTTTGCGGATCGCGTTCGCCTTGTCCCGTCAGATAGAACTCGATTTCCGGGGCAATGACCGGGAAAAGGCCGTGCTGGTGGAAGCGGGCCACGACGTTCTGCAGTATCGCGCGCGGCTCAAGCGGGCAGGGATTACCGTCGCTGTCTTTCATCGTCAGCAGGATCTGCGCGGTGTGCTCTGGATCCTGCGGACAGGGGCGCAAAGAGCCGGCGACCGGGACGCACAGCCGGTCGGGTTCATCATAAAGCGGGGCGGCGATGTTTCCCTTCTGATCCATTGAGTAGACGGAAAGCGGAAAATAACAGCCTTTTTCCAGACTCAGCATGCTCTCCACCGAGAGGCGCTTGCCGCGCATCGTGCCGTTGATATCGTTCAGGTAAACGTCAACATGTTTCGTTTGCGGGTAACGTTCCAGATAATCGGCCACTTCCACGGCAACGTTGTGCTGCAGGGAGTCAATTTTTTCATCCAGCCAGAGACCAGAATTAAGTGCGCCAGGGAGTGATAAGCCGGGAAAGTTAAAGTATGGGCGGAGACTTTTGAGGAAAAACGCATTCATTATCGAGTTCATAGTCATTCTTCAATGAAGCCGTAGCGGCAATGAACTCAGCTTAAAAGAGCCGACGTAAAGGGGAGATAAAAAGCGTCAGGCCCGGCGTAAAGAAAGTATAAAGACGGTCCCGCTATTTCTCTTTTTTCTGCATATCGAGCAGCTGCTCAGGCGTGACGGCCGGGTAACCCTGCGCGTCTTCCGGCACTTCGTGCATCGCCGGAATCGGCACCAGCGGGCCTAAAAAGCGCGGTTCGCGCTTAAAGATATACAGATCGGCCAGGGCACCAAAGCGGGCGCCGAACTCGCGGACGCGCACGCTCAGCATATCTTTTGGCGACGGCACCGCGTAGCACTGGGCCTGAATACCCATATGCAGGGCGATAAACAGCGCGCGCTCGCAGTGGAAGCGCTGGGTGATGATGATGAAGTCGTTGGTGTCGAAGACCTTGCGCGTGCGCACGATGGAGTCCAGGGTGCGGAACCCGGCGTAGTCGAGCACGATATCGGCAGGATCCACGCCCGCGGCAATCAGGTCCTTACGCATCGTCACCGGTTCATTGTAGCTTTGCAGCGCGTTATCGCCGCTCAGCAGCAGGTAGTTCACCTTGCCGCTGTTGTAGGCGTTCAGCGCGCCCTGAATGCGGTAACGGTAATACTGGTTGATGACGCCGGTGCGGTAATACTTGGCGGTGCCGAGCACCACGCCAACCTGACGATAGGGCAGGTCCTGCAGGTCATCAAAGATGTAGGGGGCGGTTTTCCAGCTCATCCAGCGGTCGAGACCGAGCACGATCAACAGCAGTATGCCGACCAGGACAGACAGGCTGTAAAAAACGCGCTTTAACATGCAGATGGCTCGTACCGAAGGTGAAATTTAACTCAGGCTACTTTACCCGCCTGGTTAGCGCAAGAAACAGCGACTCAACTGAGGGGTTTTTCAGCAAACTGGCGGGCATTTCTGCCCGCCCGGAAGGATTACGCCAGCAGTACGCGGTCAATCGTCGTACAGCCCAGCGCTTTAAGCGTTGCGGCAGTGGCATCCCACTGAATCAGCGGCGCATCGGCAATTTCAGCCAGAATGGCGCGCTGAATGTCAGGATAATCATAGCCGTTCAGGCTCAGCAGGTTGAGTGCGCCCTGCAGCGGCGGCAGCGTTGGGTTAAACGCGGCGTTTTCCGCATAGCTGCCGGTGAAGATTCGGCCATCGCGGCATTGCAGCGCCACGCCGCTCGGGGACTTGCTGTACGGCGTGTGGCTCTTGTTGGCGGCGGCAATCGCCGCCTGGCTCAGGTCATCGCCGGACAGGGCGAAACCGTGGTTCTGCTCGTCCATCAGCAGGGTTTTGATCTCCAGATCTTTCGGGCCAAACGCGTCAGGCAGGTAATCCGCCAGCGTGTGCGGCGCGCGGCCTGGCAGATTGATGCGCAGCTGCAGCCCGCTGTTCAGTTCGTTCATAAACTGACGGCAGTGGCCGCACGGAGTGTAGTTAACGGTAATGGCGCTCAGCGCTTTTTCACCGCGCAGCCAGGCGTGACTGATGGCGCTCTGCTCGGCGTGCACGGTTTGCTGCATGGTTGCGCCCAGGAACTCCATGTTGCCGCCGAAGTACCAGGTGCCGCTGACGCCGCGCGCAATGGCCCCGACGTTGAAGTGGGAGAGATCGGCCCGCGCGCAGGCGGCAGCCAGAGGAAGCAGTGCGAAAGCCAGCGCGTCTTCGTCCAGTCCCGTTGCCTGTTTCAGCATCGTGACCTGCTCCGCGGTCAGCAGGGCGGGGAAGTGCGCATCTGCCAGAACGGGAGCAAGGGCTGACTGCAAATTCTCTGCAAGCTGGGCGAAAGCAGCTTGAAAACGTGGGTGCATGGCGTTTGCCTCATAAAGGTTAATGGATCGGTAGTTTACGGAGCCGTTAGGGCTTTATGTGTGATCCACTTCTCATTATGTATGCAACTTATGAAATCAAAATGAAATTTGCGCGACGCATCGCAAATTTTAGCCCATCACCGCCAGAATAAGCGGGAAAATGAACGGGGCCAGCAGAGAGGTAATAATCCCGCAGATCACCAGCGCCAGGGAGCTAAACGCCCCTTCCTGATAATCCAGCTCCGCGCAGCGGGCCGTGCCCAGCGCGTGCGAGGCGGTGCCCATCGAGAGCCCCCGTGCCGCTTTAGTATGAATACGCATCGCGTTCAGCAGGGTGTGGCCAAACACCGCGCCGAGAATACCGACGAAAATGACGCACATCGCGCTGATGGCCGGAATACCGCCGAGGCTGCCCCCAACCGCCATCGCGATAGGCGTGGTCACCGATTTAGGC
Source organism: Enterobacter sp. JBIWA003 (assembly GCF_019968825.1). Taxonomy (NCBI): domain Bacteria; kingdom Pseudomonadati; phylum Pseudomonadota; class Gammaproteobacteria; order Enterobacterales; family Enterobacteriaceae; genus Enterobacter; species Enterobacter sp. JBIWA003. The sequence goes on along the minus strand of NZ_CP074170.1, from coordinate 3,327,391 downwards.
AGAATAGAGGCGGCAATTTGCGGCGAGGCTCCCATTAACAGCGCCACCGACGTACCGGTGATCATCGCCACCAGGCTACCCACAAAACAGATGGTAATGATGGATTTCCAGCGGGCGCGGATCTGGTGCAACTGCTCGTATAAAGGAAAGGCGAGCGCCACAACGGCGGGCTGCAGCAGGTCGTTTAAGATTTTGCTGCCGGCAAAGTAGCGTTCGTAAGGAATGCCGGTGAGAAGCAGGAACGGAATAATCACCACCATCGCCACCAGCAGGGGGTTCAGCAAGGGCATTTTGAAACGCGCGGCAAGTTTACGCGCGGCGAAGAACACTGCCAGGGTGAGCGGCAGAGACCACCAGAAATTGTCCATCATTTTTTTGTTTTCTCCCCAATCACGTTACGTTCGCCATGCACCAGATGTGAACTCCAGCTCACCACCAGGAAAACCACCAGCGTACTGACCGCGCAGGAGACCACAATCGGGCCGAACTGGGCTTTGAGCAAATCAAAATACTGCATGACGCCCACGCCGATAGGCACGAAAAGCAGCGCCATATAGCGAATGAGGACGAAGCAGCCGGGGTTGACCCACTTTGCGGGCAGGATTTGCAGCGCCAGCAAAACGAAGAGGATCAGCATGCCGATAATGCTGCCGGGGATGGTGATGGGCAGCAGCGACGCGATGAAAATCCCGGCATACAGGCAGGCGTAAATCAGGGCGAATGCGCGCAGATATTGCCAGATAATGTTCAATGATTTGCTCATGGTGATAGTCCTTGCTGAAACGCATTCATCATACAATTAAACCTAAAAATGTGCCATGGATCACATCATGAATTTTGAGCATACCAGACATTCCGGAATGGAACGTCCGGTATCACCTTACCGGTGCAGGCTACAGTTTAGAGGAAAGGGATTGCGCTGGCGAAACGGCGTGCCAGAGAAGGTATCAACGACAGGCGGTCAGTTTATCGAGAAAAGAAAACAGCACCTGGTTCATTTCGCGATAATCATGCGAGCGGAGTTTTTCCGCCGTTTCGACAAAACGGAATTCACCCGCGCGGCGGAGGTCACTCTGCGAATGCTCAATCAGCAACTCTACCACCTCCGGCGTCAGCTCCATATGGCACTGGAAACCGTAAACCCGTTCGCTGTATTGCACGATCTGGCGGGGACAGCCCTCGCTGTAAGCCAGAACTTTAGCCTGCGGCGTCAACCCAGGCATATCGTTATGCCAGTGACCGACGTTCAGCACGCTGCCAAAGTCCTCAAACAGCGGGTTCGCCTTACCTGCATCTGTGAGCCTGACGGGAAATTTGCCGATCTCTTTTTCCGGGCTATGACAAAACGCTGCGCCCAGCGCTTCACCGATAAGCTGCGAGCCCAGACAAACGCCTATCACCATTTTACCTGCCTCTATCGCGCGGCTGATAAGTGCTTTTTCCGCCTGCGCATCAAACCAGGGGCATTCCTCACGCGTGGTAGCGGGGGACTGCGGGCCTCCCATGATGATAAGCAGGTCTGTGTGCCCCAGCGCCTCGGGTAATGGTTCGCCCTGATACACTCTGGTGTAGCTCAGACTGCAGCCGCGACTTTTCCCCCAGATTTCATAGGCGCCTGGTGCCTCGAAATGTTCATGAATAATAAAATGGATGTGCATTGCGTCTCTCTCTGGTTACGTGTACAAGCAGCATCATAAGAGGAAGGGGGGAATGTGAAATGCCAACCGTTATCGATAAAACGCCAATTCACGACGATGCTATCGGATGGTCAAGAGGGGCGATTCGCTATACGCGCGGCGAAGTCGATCCGCCTCACCAGCATTCGCAGGGACAACTTTTGTTTGCCATCAAAGGAGTCATGCTGGTCGAAACCGGCAGCAAACGCTGGGTCATACCGCCGCAGCGCGCGCTGTGGATCCCTCCCTTTCAGGAGCATACCTACAGCGTGTTATCCGCAACGGAGCTGCGCGCGGTCTGGTTTAGCCCGGCGCTGATAGCGCAATGCGAGCCTTTTAAGCGGAAAGACGAGGTTCACGTGATTATGGCAACAGCGTTGTTCAAAGAGCTGATTGCCGGGCTGTTCAGCGCGGAATACCGGCCAGCCAGTCAGCGCAGCATGGCCGTTTTGCTGCTCGATATCCTCAGTGAAGCTCAGCAAATCTCGGCCGAATTACCGATGCCCGTGGATGAGCGCTTACATCGCATTGCCTGTGACATCATTGCCAACAATCTCTGGGATCTTTCTCTGGAAAGGCTGGCGGAACGGGCCGCGATGTCTGAACGCACGTTTTCACGCGCGTTTATCAACGATACCGGCTTTAGCTTCCGGGCCTGGCGACAGCGTGCCAGGATTTGTGCCTCGCTGGATCTGCTCGCAAACGGATACCCGGTTAAGCAGGTGGCCTGGATGCTGGGGTTTTCCGGCCCGGCGGCATTTGCGGCGGCGTTTCGCGCCATTGTTGGGGCAACGCCGGGTGACTTTCTGCCTGAACAGAAGCGCTTCCCAGCGATATAGAGAGCGGCTACTATAGCGCGTCTTTTTTCACAGGTACTGCTATGCGTGTTTTACTGGCCCCAATGGAAGGCGTGCTCGACTCCCTCGTGCGCGAGCTTCTGACCGAGGTGAACGACTACGATCTCTGCGTGACGGAGTTCCTGCGCGTGGTCGATATGCTGTTGCCGGTAAAATCCTTCTTCCGGCTTTGCCCCGAGCTGCACAACCAGAGCCGGACCTCTTCCGGCACGCTGGTGCGTATTCAACTGCTCGGCCAGTATCCGGAATGGCTGGCGGAAAACGCCGCCCGCGCGGTTGAGCTGGGCTCTTACGGGGTAGATCTCAACTGCGGCTGTCCGTCTAAGCTGGTGAACGGCAGCGGCGGCGGAGCGACGTTGCTGAAAGATCCTGAACTGATTTACCGCGGCGCGAAAGCCATGCGCGAGGCGGTACCCGCGCATTTGCCGGTGACGGTTAAGGTTCGCCTCGGGTGGGACAGCGATGCGCGGCAGTTTGAAATCGCCGATGCGGTGCAGCAGGCCGGCGCCACCGAGCTGGTGGTGCATGGCCGTACCAAAGAAGATGGCTACAAAGCCGATCGCATTAACTGGCAGGCGATCGGTGAGATCCGCAAACGCCTCACCATTCCGGTGATCGCCAACGGCGAAATCTGGGACTACGAGAGCGCGCAGGCCTGTCTGAACGCCACCGGCTGCGATGCGGTAATGATCGGCCGCGGCGCGCTGAACGTCCCTAACCTCAGCCGGGTGGTGAAATATAACGAACCGCGGATGCCGTGGGCAGATGTCGTCACGCTGCTGCAAAAATACAGCCGTCTGGAAAAGCAGGGCGACACCGGTTTGTATCACGTCGCGCGAATTAAGCAGTGGCTGAGTTATTTACGCAAAGAGTACGATGAAGCGCTGGGGTTATTTCAGGAGATTCGTACTTTACAGACGTCGGCTGATATTGCCCGGGTGATTCAGTCCAAATAATAAGCGTTAAATTGCTCACACTTTTTTAAAACAGAAAACAGTTCCGGTTTTCAACGTGGCGCGACGGTGTTAAGGTGCCACTGTTTTCAACGCAGGATTGTTACTGGTTAACAGGCAAAACCTAAGCGTTTCACAGCATTTTCGCTGTGGAGCGCTTAGGTTTTTTTTTGCCTGTCGTTTACGCAGGAGAGACATTTGGCTTAGCGCTTTTTAATGATTTTAAAAAATAAATTCTCGACAGGAAATAGAAAAATTTCCTGCGGCCGGTTACGCACTCAATACTCAATCACAGGTTGTAATTATGGCATATAAAAATAAACTCTATGCGCTCGCCTTATTGGCGATATCCCCGCTGTCGATGGCGCAAGGCTGGAACGGAACGGTATTAGGGTTTGAAGCTCCGCCGGATCCTGTTCTCGGCGAAATGCTCGGCATGCGTAAAATCCTTAACGATAACGGTTTTACCTATAATCTCGGATACCTGAATGAAATTGGCTGGAACGGCGGTGGTGGATATAACCACGACTCCCACGTGGCCTATATTGACCAGTTCGCACTGACCTTCAACCAGGATCTGGAGCGCTGGACCGGTATCCCGGACGCGCGTATTGAGGGGAACATCGTCAACCGCAACCACAATGACGATCTCACCACCAAACGCGTGCAGGATCCGCGCGTCAACTTCAACGATCTGACCCAGGAGAGCTGGGGCGGGCAGTCGATTACCCGTCTGGGCTGGCTGACCTTTGCCCGCAGCTTTGACGACCGGCGGCTGACCTGGCGCATCGGGATGATGAACAAGGTACAAACCTTCGATCAAATTATCCCCTGTGATTTCCAGCTGCTGTCCCAGTGCGGTGGGAAGTCAGCCAACTCGTTGACCTGGAACAACTGGAACGTGCACACCTGGGGCACCACGCTTGCGTATAAACTCACGCCGACGCTAACCCTGAAGGGCGGCGTGATGGAGCAGAATCCGCAGGCCGCCAGCCGCAACCATGCGTGGAGCTGGTCGACGAAGGGCAGCAAAGGGATCTTACTGCCGGTTGAAATCGAAGCGCGTCCGCTGATTAACGGCCTGCCGGGCGCGTACAACCTGGGCGTGGTGTTTACCAACGCGCCGCAAACCGATCTCTATCGCGGCAAATCCGGTGGGGCGGGGGCGACGGACCCGGACGGATTCGATACGCACAGCCGGACCTGGTTTATGTACGCCGGACTGAACCAGCAGCTAACGCAGCATCAGGGTGATCCGAATCGCGGGTTGAGTACCTCGTTCAGCATGAGCCTTGCGGATCAGCGCAGTAACTACATGCACCAGGTTTACGCCGCCTCGCTGCGCTACCGCGGGCTGTTTGATGCGCGACCGGAAGACTGGATTGGCTTTGGCTTAACCTGGATTGATATGAGCAGCCAGTACGCCCGCAACCAGCGTTACCTGAACAGCCTGAGCGGCGTAAGCGATTATGACAATCCGGCGTATCACCCGGTGCCGGGCCATTCCCTGAACGGCGAGTTTTACTACCGTTTTCGTCCGGTGTCATGGCTTGAACTGCAGCCGGGCATTCAGTACTGGCACCATCCCGGCGGGGTCAGCCGCACCCAGGATGCCTGGGTCACCGAGCTGAAAACGGTGGTGACCTTCTGATATCACCGTAGCAAGTTCGATCCGCGTCACGTTTCTGACGCGTGACGCATTGAGGCTACGAATGAAACTGTTAGAGTGCCAGAACTGGATTGTTACTGCTTAGGCAGGCAAAACCTGATTTTCTGGCATCTGCCGGAGGTCAGGTTTTTTTGTTTCTGGGGTTCAGATGAAAATCGCCAAGATACTCAATAATAACGTGGTGGTTGTTCAGGATGAGCGCGGGCGCGAACAGGTGGTGATGGGCCGTGGGCTGGCCTTTCAGAAGCGCGTCGGTGAAGCGCTGGATACCGCGTTGGTTGAAAAGGTGTTTGCGTTACAAAGCGATGAACTGGTGCGTCGGCTCGGAGAGCTGCTGAGTCAAATTCCGCTGGAGGTGATGACCACCTGCGACCGCATCATCGGGCTGGCGGCGCAGCGGCTGGGCAAGCTGCAGGAGAGCTTGTATATCACTCTCACCGATCACTGCTACTTTGCGATTGAGCGGCAGAAGAACGGGTTGGCCATCAAAAACGTGCTGCTGTGGGATATTAAACGGCTGTATCCGAAGGAGTTCGAGTTAGGGCAGGAGGCGCGGGCCATTATCGCCAGACGCCTGAACGTCGAACTGGAGGAGGATGAGGCCGGTTTTATCGCCCTGCATCTGGTCACCGCGCAGCTGAACAGCGAAATGCCGGAGGTGATGCACGTGACGCGGGTGATGCAGGAGATCCTGCAGCTGGTGAAGTATCAGCTGCAGCTTGAGTATGACGAAGAGTCGCTCAGCTATCAGCGTTTTGTCACCCACCTGAAGTTTTTTGCCCAGCGGATGCTCACCCGCACCGTGGTGGAAGATGACGATGTCTCGCTGCATACGGCAGTCAAAGACAACTACGCGAAGGCGTGGAAATGCGCCGAGAAAATCGCACAGCACCTGAACAAAAGCTATCAGCGTGAGCTGACAACCGAAGAAATTATGTTCCTCGCCATTCATATCGAGCGGGTGAGAAAAGAGGGGCGTTAAGCCTCAAACAGGATTGTTACTGCACTACGCAGGCAAAACCTGAGCGCGGCCTTCGTCAGAAGGCCGTTCTCGGGTTTTTTTATTTTTTGTACTCAGTCAACAGGTGCCTGCGGGCATCGGATGTAAGGAAATCGAGATGGAATACCAGGCTTTAGCGAAGGATATTCTCGGCCACGTTGGCGGAAAAGAGAACATCGTCAGTCTTGTGCACTGTGCAACCCGGCTTCGCTTCAAACTGAAAGACAATCAACGGGCGGATGCGGAAGGGCTCAAGAAAAATCCGGGCGTGATCATGGTGGTCGAAAGCGGCGGCCAGTTTCAGGTGGTGATTGGCAACCACGTGCATGACGTCTGGCAGGCGGTGCGCAATGAAGCAGGTCTTACCGATGACGCCCCTGTCGTGGAAGAGAAGGGTGAAAAGGGTAACCTGTTCGGCCGTCTGATTGACATCGTCTCCGGGATCTTTACCCCGTTTATCGGCATTCTGGCCGCGTCCGGTATTCTGAAAGGGCTGCTGGCGCTGGCCGTGGTGTGCGGCTGGCTCACGACCGGGAGCGGCACGTATAAAATCTGGTTTGCTGCCAGCGACGCGCTGTTCTTCTTCTTCCCGCTGGTGCTGGGCTATACCGCCGGGAAAAAGTTCGGCGGAAACCCATTCATTACCATGGTGATCGGCGGGGCGCTCACCCATCCGGTAATGATTGCGGCGTTCAACGCCAGTCAGCAGCCGGGCGCGGTGTCGGAAGCCTTTTTGGGCATTCCTGTCACCTGGTTCAACTATAGCTCGTCGGTGATCCCGATTATTCTCGCCGCGTGGGTGAGCTGCTGGCTGGAAAAGCAGAGCACCAGGCTGCTGCCTTCCTCGATGAAAAACTTCTTCGCGCCGCTGATCTGTTTGGCCGTGACCGTGCCGCTGACTTTCCTCGTTATCGGGCCGCTGGCGACCTGGCTGAGCCAGATGCTGGCGAACGGCTATCAGAGTATTTACGTTCTGGCACCGTGGCTGGCGGGCGCGGCGATGGGCGCGCTGTGGCAGGTCTGCGTCATTTTTGGCCTGCACTGGGGGCTGGTGCCGCTGATGATCAACAACCTGGCGGTGCTGGGGCATGACTCCATGCTGCCGATGCTCTTGCCTGCGGTGTTCGGCCAGGTGGGGGCGGCACTGGGTATTTTCCTGCGTACCCGCGATGCGCGTCAGAAAATGCTGGCCGGTTCATCCGTGACGGCAGGGTTTTTCGGTATCACCGAACCCGCAGTGTATGGCGTAAACCTGCCGCTGCGCCGTCCGTTTATTTTTGGCTGCGTGGCAGGCGCTATCGGCGGAGCGATTGTCGGCTTTAGTGACACCCACGTTTACTCTTTCGGCTTCGCCAATATCTTTACTGTCGCCCAGATGATTCCGCCGGGCGGCGTGGACGCCACGCTGTGGGGCGGCATTATCGGTACGGTGGTGGCGCTGGTGCTGAGCTGCGGCCTGACGCTGGTCGCCGGTATGCCAGGAAACACCGCGACAGAAGGGGTGGTCACCGCGGGCGAAAACGATGTGCTATCACCGATGACCGGTACCGTTCTTGCGCTCGACCAGGTGCCGGATACCACCTTTGCCAGCGGCCTGCTGGGCAGCGGCGCCGCGGTTATTCCCTCCGATAACAAAGTGGTTGCCCCGTTTGCTGGCGTGGTGGCCTCGCTGTTCCAGACCAAACACGCCATCGGCCTGCTCAGTAACAGCGGAATAGAAGTGTTGATCCATGTGGGTATCGACACCGTGAAGCTCGACGGCAAGCCGTTTACCGCCCATGTGAAGGTCGGTGACACGGTGCAACCCGGCGATCTGCTGCTGGAGTTTGACCGACAGGCGATTATCGATGCCGGATACGATCTGGCGACCCCGATTATTATCAGTAACAGCGATGAGTATCGCGACGTGGTGACCGTGGCGGCAACGTCCGTCAATGCTGGTGCGCCGTTACTCAGCGTAAGCCATCAATAACAGGAGAACGTGATGAAAACTTTCCCGGACGATTTTTTATGGGGCGGCGCGGTTGCCGCGAATCAGGTAGAGGGCGCGTATCTGGAGGAGGGGAAAGGGCTGTCCACCTCTGACGTTCAGCCGCAGGGGGTCTTCGGCCCGGTGGTTGAGCGCGTGGCGGGCGACAGCGGCATCAAGGATGTTGCCATCGACTTCTATCATCGCTATCCGGAAGACATCAAACTGTTCGCGGAGATGGGCTTTAGCTGCCTGCGCGTCTCCATTGCCTGGACCCGCATTTTTCCGAACGGCGACGAGCAGCAGCCGAACGAGGCGGGGCTGGCGTTTTACGACCGGCTGTTTGACGAGCTGGCCGCGCACAACATTACCCCGCTGGTGACGCTGTCGCATTACGAAATGCCGTGGGGGCTGGTGAAGCAGTACGGCGGATGGGGCAGCCGCCAGACTATTGGGTTCTTCGAGCGCTACGCCCGTACCGTGTTTGCGCGCTACAAAGAAAAGGTCAAGCTCTGGCTGACCTTCAACGAGATCAATATGTCTCTGCACGCGCCGATGACCGGCGTGGGCCTGCCGGAAACCAGCAGCAAAGGCGAAGTGTATCAGGCGATCCACCATCAGCTGGTGGCCAGCGCACTGGCGGTGAAGGCCTGCCATGAGATCGTTCCTGATGGCAGAATTGGCAATATGCTGCTGGGCGGTCTGATGTATCCGCTGACCTGCAAGCCGGAAGATGTTCTGGAAACACTGCAGGAAAACCGCGCCTGGCAATTCTTTGGTGACGTACAGTGTCGCGGTGCCTACCCGGGGTATATGCAGCGCTTCTTCCGCGACAACGGTATTCAGCTTGAGGTCACGGACGCCGACCGCGAGGCGCTGAAATCGACCGTCGATTTTATCTCCTTCAGCTACTACATGACGGGCTGCGTCACCGCGGACGACTCCCTCAACCAGCAGGCGCGCGGCAACATCCTGAGCATGGTGCCAAACCCGCATCTGGCCAGTTCCGAATGGGGCTGGCAGATTGACCCCATCGGCCTGCGTACCCTGCTAAACGTGCTCTGGGATCGCTATCAGAAGCCGCTGTTTATCGTGGAAAATGGTCTGGGAGCAAAGGATAAACCGGACGCGGACGGCACGGTGCAGGATGACTACCGCATCAGCTACCTTAACGACCATCTGGTGCAGGTGCGTGAAGCGATCGAAGACGGCGTTGAGGTGATGGGCTATACCAGCTGGGGGCCAATCGACCTGGTGAGCGCATCAAAAGCTGAACTCTCTAAGCGCTACGGCTTTATTTACGTCGATCGCGATGACAGTGGAAAAGGTACGCTGGCGCGCAGCCGCAAGAAAAGCTTCTACTGGTATAAAGAGGTTATTGCGACAAAAGGCGCTTCGCTGAAAGTTTAATAACGCGATCAACCTGACAGGGGACGTTCACGCTGTCGGGTTGATTATTTTTTATTTGCATAATTAAATTTAAATAATAATTTCGGTGAATACTTTTCCGTATATTTAAATCTATGACAATTTACGCTTTGCCACGCATTACTAAAAAAACAAACAGAATCAAGCGTAATTTGCGCCTTTATTTTTTGAGTATATGGCGTAATGAAACGTTCTTTTATTTTATCTCTGAGTGTTCCCTTTGCATTTATTCTGGCTGCCTGCGCGCCTGAACATGCCACGGTATCTCCCATTAAAACGCAAACCACGGCGGCGTCGGTAAAGACGGTTCTGGCTCATCAGGACTGGCCGAAAAATGAGTGGTGGAAAGCATATAACGATCCCGAACTTAATTCGCTGATTGCGAAAGCATTAAGCGATGCGCCGGATATGCAGATTGCCCGTCAGCGCATTACGCTCGCTGAAGCCCAGGCCAAAGCGGTTATGGCTGCCGACGGTCCGCAGATCGATTTTTCAGCGGATGCTGAACGCCAGAAAATGTCCGCCGAAGGGTTGATGGGGCCCTTTGCCATTACCGACCCGGCGGCAGGGACAACCGGGCCGTGGTACACCAACGGCACCTTTGGCCTGACTGCTGGCTGGGATCTCGATCTCTGGGGAAAAAATCGCGCGCAGGTCGAAGCCCGGATAGGCAAAGTGAATGCGCAAAAAGCGGAGCTGGAGCAGACCCGTCAGCTGCTGGCCAGCAGCGTGGCGCGGCTTTACTGGGAATGGCAAACGCAGGCCGCCGTGGGGGAGGTCCTCGCGCAGATCAAACATGAGCAGGACAATATTATCGGCGCCGACCGCGAGCTGTATCAACACGGCATCACCTCCTCCGTGGAGGGCGTCGAAACGGACATCAACGCCAGCAAAACCGAAGAGCAGCTGGCCGGGGTCAACGGGAAGATGAAAGCCATAGAGGCGCGCCTGGTCGCGCTGACCAACGCCCCCTCCGTGAAGCTGACGCGGCACGCCTTGCCGACGGTGGAAGCCTCGTTACCGTCGACGCTCGGCTATGAACTGCTGGCACGCCGCCCGGATCTTCAGGAGGCGCACTGGTATATCGACGCCTCCATGAGCGAGGTGGAGGCCGCCAGAGCAGCGTTCTATCCTGACGTGAACCTGATGGCGTTCTTACAGCAGGATGCCCTCCACCTGAGCGATCTGTTCCGTTCATCCGCGCAGCAGATGGGCGTGACCGCCGGGTTGACGCTGCCAATTTTTGTCAGTGGCAGGCTGAACGCCAGCCTGGATATCGCCCAGGCGCAGAACAATCTCTCGGTTGCCAACTACAACAAAGCGGTAGTGGAGGCCGTCAATCAGGTGGCACGCACGGCCAGCGAAGTCGAAACGCTAATGGCGAAGAACAGCCATCAGCAGCAGGTTGAAAAAGATGCGGCACGGGTCGTGGCGCTGGCTCAGGCGCGTTTCAGCGCGGGGATTATTGCGGGCTCCCGGGTCAGTGAAGCCAGAATACCGGCCCTCAAAGAGCACCTCGAAGGCGTGCTGTTGAAGGGGCAATATGTCGACGCTACCCTGCAGCTGACCTCGGCACTGGGTGGCGGCTATCATCATGGCTAAAAAAGGCCATTATCTATACTTACCTCTTTGCAGTTTTTCAGGAGGTGAGTATGACCAGAGTAGCGATTGTGACCGCATCGGATTCCGGGATTGGGAAAACCACGGCCCTGATGCTGGCTGAGCGCGGGTTTGATATTGGCGTCACCTGGCACTCGGATGAGAAAGGGGCGCTGGAAACCTGCCGCGAAGTCGAAGCGCAGGGGCAGCGTGCGGAGGCTATCCATCTTGATTTAAGCACGCTGCCGGAAGGCGCTGAGGCCATTGAAACGCTGATTGCGCGTTTTGGTCGGCTGGACGTGCTGGTTAACAATGCAGGAGCGATGACCAAAGCGCCGTTCCTCGAGATGCCGTTTGACGACTGGCGAAACATTTTCACCGTCGACGTGGACGGGGCGTTTCTCTGTTCACAGATAGCCGCAAGGCAGATGGTGAAGCAGGGGGAAGGGGGGCGGATTGTGAACATCACCTCGGTACATGAACACACCCCCCTGCCGGAGGCAAGCGCCTATACGGCGGCGAAACACGCGCTCGGCGGGTTAACCAAATCCATGGCGATGGAGCTGGTTAAGCACAATATTCTGGTGAACGCCGTCGCGCCGGGTGCCATTGCCACGCCGATGAATGACATGGACGACAGTGAAGTGAAGGAAGGCTCCATGCCGGAAATTCCGCTGGCGAGGCCGGGCCACACCAAAGAGATTGCCAGCCTGGTGGCGTGGCTGTGTGACAGTGACGCCAGCTATACAACAGGGCAATCGTTTATCGTCGACGGGGGCTTTATGCTGGCGAACCCGCAGTTTAAGCCGGAGGGATATTAACCTTTCCCCCTCTCCCTTGAGGGAGAGGGCTGGGGTGAGGGGGAACATACGACTGTAGTGGTCATTCCGTTCACTTCATGTTCTTTGCTACTCTGTAACAGCATGACCTGTGAACGTGCCAGGGCGGCTCAATCGCCGCCGCCCTGGCGACCCGGGCTCCCGGCGGTAAATCGCCGCTTCGCGGTACCCTCAGCTTATTCCTTCGGGCTATCGGGTCGGGCATGAGCCTGCATCCCTGCAGGCCACGCCCTCTCGGCGCATCCCTGCGCCTCGCCCCGGCCCTACGGAAACGCCTCGGCGATTTACAGCCGGACCAGGGCGTCGCTGTAAACCATTAATTTTCCTGAAGCAGTGTTCATCGCTTCAGATAAAAAAAATACTGGGGAACCCTCAGCCCTGTGGGTGAAGGCATCAGGCTGAACCAGGCTACTCCTCATCCCGCGTCTTTTCCCAATGCTTCAGCCACAGTCGAACCGCAATCACCGCCACGACCACCAGAATCAACCACGCCCAATGCTTCAGGTGCTGGTCGAGATTATGCAGCCAGGGCGCAATCACTTCGCCCCCTACATAACCGAGCGTCGTAAAGATCAGCGCCCAGGCAATCGCGCCCACAATATTGAGCGGCAGAAAAATTTTGGGCGGCAGGTGGCTGGCGCCAATCAGTATCGGCCCGATAATGCGAAAGCCATACATAAAGCGCGTGCCAATGACGAACAGATAGGGATGACGTTGAATGAGCCGCTGAGCACGGCGGATTTTCTTCTGATGCTTTGCGAAACGCTTTAGCAGCGTTGGTCCAAAGCGCAGCCCCAGAAAGTAGAGCAGCTGATCGCCTATCATCCCGCCCAGCGCGACCGCGGCGACGACCAGCGGGAATTTCAGTAACCCCTGATGCGCGGCGACGCCCCCTAACAGCGTGATGGTTTCACCTTCTGCCACGCTACCGATCACCAGCGCGGCATATCCATATTGCTCAATGAGTGCGTTAATATCCATTACGTAACTGTTATCTCCCTCTGCGTGCCTCGTTTAATCATATACCCCATGAATCAACAGCGGGGAAATCAACGGAAATTTCCCACTGTACATAAAATAATCTAAAGCCTGCATTATACTTAAGGTATCGCTGACGGGCCGACAACAAGGGGGCGCTATGAACCATGTCTGGGGACTTTTCTCCCATCCCGATCGTGAAATGCATGTCATTAAAAGTGAGAACGAAACGGTCTCGCATCATTACACGCACCACGTGCTGCTGATGGCTGCGGTGCCGGTAATATGCGCTTTTATCGGAACGACACAAATCGGCTGGAACTTCGGTGACGGCACCGTGGTTCAGCTTTCCTGGTTTACCGGACTCTATCTGGCCATCGTCTTTTATGGCCTGATGCTGGCGGGTGTGGCGGTCATGGGGCGGGTCATTCACTGGATGGCGCGTAACTATCCGCAACGTCCATCGCTGGCGCACTGTATGGTCTTTGCCGGGTATGTCGCAACCCCGCTGTTCTTAAGCGGTATTGTTGCGCTCTATCCACTGGTCTGGCTGTGCGCGCTGATCGGTACTATTGCCCTCTTTTACACTGGATATCTGCTGTATCTGGGGGTTCCAACCTTCCTGAATATCAATAAAGAAGAGGGCCTGAGCTTCTCCAGTTCAACGCTTGCCATCGGGGTGCTGGTGCTGGAGGCGCTACTGGCGCTGACAGTGATTCTTTGGGGTTATGGATACCGTCTCTTCTAAACGCACTGCATTGCTGGCGTAAATGCCAGCAATGCAGCATCTGTTCACGATTATCCTCTGGCGACAACGCCCGCTGACGGCTATGATGCCGAAGCCAGCCTGAGTTTATCCGTCGACCCAGGCGGTGTACGTTATGACGTGCGTGAATAATTATCAGAAGTCTCACCATGCTGAAATTCCGAGTCTCTTTACTTAGCCTGGCGCTGTTGCTGGGTGCGTCCGCTGCCGTGCCGGCCGTCGCCAAAACGCCCGCGGTGACTGCTACCGCCGCTCAGCCGCAAATTGCTTCCGGCAGCGCGATGATTGTCGATCTCAACACCAATAAGGTGATTTACGCCAGCCATCCGGATCTGGTGCGACCGATCGCCTCAATTACCAAATTAATGACCGCGATGGTGGTGCTTGATGCCCATCTGCCGCTGGACGAAAAACTGAAGGTGGATATTAGCCACACGCCGGAGATGAAGGGGATCTACTCCCGCGTGCGCCTGAACAGTGAGATCAGCCGTAAGAATATGCTGCTGCTGGCGCTGATGTCGTCTGAAAACCGCGCGGCGGCGAGCCTGGCGCACCACTATCCTGGCGGCTACGACGCGTTTATCCGCGCGATGAACGCCAAAGCCAAAGCGCTGGGGATGAACAATACGCACTATGTTGAACCGACGGGGCTGTCGATCAACAACGTCTCCACGGCGCGCGATCTGACGAAACTGCTGATTGCCAGCAAACAGTACCCGCTGATTGGTCAGCTCAGTACCACCCGTGAAGAGATGGCGACCTTTGCGAACCCTGCCTATACGCTGCCGTTCCGCAATACTAACCATCTGGTTTACCGGGATAACTGGAATATTCAGCTAACCAAAACCGGCTTTACCAACGCGGCTGGACACTGTCTGGTGATGCGCACCGTGTTTAACGGTAAGCCGGTGGCGCTGGTGGTGATGGATGCCTTCGGCAAATACACGCACTTCGCGGATGCGAGCCGCCTGCGTACCTGGATTGAAACAGGAAAAGTGCAGCCTGTCCCGGCCGCGGCATTGACGTATAAAAAGCAGAAAGCCGAGCAGATGGCGACGGCGCAGAACGATTAGGTAAAAGCAAAACGGTAACATGCGTTACCGTTTTTTATGTTTTCTCCCTCTCCCACAGGGAGAGGGCCGGGGTGAGGGCACCAGACCGCACTGCGTTTATTCCGGCAGCGTCCAGTCACCGTCGTTGAGCGGGCGCTGCATAATCACCGTATCCCGCCAGTCTCCTTTCTTATAGCCTACGCTGCGCAGCTGACCGACAATCACGAAACCATGTTTTTTATGCAGGCGTAACGAACCGGCGTTGTTATTACCATCTCCCACTACGGCAATCATCTGCCGCCACGGCCCTTGCTCGCAGCGTTCAATCAGCGCATCCATCAGTGCCGTGCCAAAACCGCGCCCGGTGATGCTGGCATCCACGTAAATCGACTCTTCCAGGGTATAGCGGTAGGCGTGTCGCGGTCGGTAAGGGGTGGCATAGCAGTAGCCCACCACAATGCCGCGGTACAGCGCGATAAGCCACGGTAAACCGTTCTCAGTCACGCTTTTCATACGTTGGCGCATTTCGTCAATGGTTGGGGGGACTTCTTCAAATGACGCGCGCCCGTGAAGTACATGCCAGGCATAGATCGCGGCAATGGCATGCACATCATCGGGAAGGGCATCGCGCACTTCCAGCTCGGTCTCGGATAAAACATCAATAGCCGACATGATGTGCCTGCTCCTCGTTATCGAATGCCGGAGAAACGTTTCTCCGGCGATGAGCCGTTACTCTATTACGATTAAGGAGCGCTTAACAATCTCTCAAATTTGGCTGTAGGAATTAATCAGACGCTTGCGTTACGTGCTGCTCCGCGTCTTCGCTCTCTTTCCAGTATTTCTTCCGCGTTGTTTTACCGATGCCGGGATTCATGCTGTTTGTAGGGTCATTCTCGCGATAAAACTGCTTAAGTGCGTCCGGGGCTTTATAAAGATGTCCGACGTTGTGTTCCGCAGGATATTGTGCGCCACGTTCACGCAAAAGGGCGAGCATCTGCTCCTTCAGTTCGTGTGCATCGACCCCTTTTTTGACGATGTAATCCTGATGGAAGACATAGCACATAAAGTGGCCGTAATAGAGCTTATGCACCAGCTTGCTGTCGATTTCCGGCGGCAGGTGTTCAAACCACTCGGTGTCGTTACGCCGCAGGGCGATATCCAGCGCCAGAATGTCTTCCACCTCTTCGGAATGCACCGCCTGATATCGGATGGCGGCACCAGCGGCGGCAAAGCGGTGCAGAAACGCTTTGCTGCCCTCTTCAGGCGTACAGGCAAAGAAATCCCCTTCGGCGGTTTTGAAGAACTCGGTCAGCCAGGCCTGCGCTTCGGCGATCCCGTCTCCGGCCATTTTCAGCAGCAGGTGATGTTCGTACTTGTCGCGCCAGGTTTTCATTCTCTCCGGCAGATGCGCCGGGAAAACGTTGCCCAGCTTCTGCATAAAGCGGTCGGTGAAGTGGGGTTTGAACAGCGACACTTTCTCCAGCATCGCGTCGGTACGGCCCTTCATGGTGAAGAAGAACGGCATTTTGTCGGTGCCGAGCTTGTCGATCATCAGGAACGTGTCTTTGCCGTAGCGCTCGGCGATGTCGTAAATGTCCCGGTGCATGTACTCGCCCGCCACCGGCAGATGGGTGAATTCGCCCAGAATATGACGGCGGATCTCCGTCAGAACCTCAGGCTGGTTGGTGCCGATGTAAAATACCTGCTGCTTTTTCTCTGCCGGGAACGTGTCGAGACGTACCGCAAAAACGGCCAGCTTGCCCGCGCAGCCGGAGGATTCAAACAGGCGATCCGGGTCGGCGTTATAGCGCGCAGGAGTGTCAGCGTTGATATCCCGCACCCGGGTCACGTAGTCATGGTCGTGCGCATGGCGGCCGTCGTGCTGGACGTCTTCGTCCTTCACGCGATCGTCGTCGAGCTTGCTGAGGATCTGCTCCGGCGTCACGCCGAGATCGATTCCCAGATGGTTCACCAGCGTCAGCTTGCCGTTTTCGTCAATACGGGCAAACAGCGACATCTCGGTGTAGGCGGGGCCGCGCTGTACCAGCGAGCCGCCGGAGTTATTGCAGATCCCGCCGACCACCGAGGCGCCAATGCAGGAGGAACCGATCACCGAATGCGGTTCGCGGCCCAGCGGCTTAAGCGCTTTCTCGAGGGAGTAGAGCGTCGTGCCGGGGAACGCGAGCACCTGCTCGCCCTTGTCCAGCAGGTGCAGCTTGTCGAGGCGCAGGGTACTGATAATCACGATGTCACGATCGTAATCATTGCCGTTCGGCGTGGAGCCTTCGGTCAGGCCGGTATTGGCCGCCTGCATTAAAATAATCTTGTCGGCGGCGACGCAGGCGCTCAGCACGCGCCACAGCTCCAGCAGCGTACCGGGGAAAACCACCGCCAGCGCCTCGCCCTGACCGGAGCGGAAGCCCTTGCGGTAGCGGGCGGTTTTAGCCGGGTCGGTAAGCAGGTGAGAGGAGCCAACCAGGCGCGACAGTTCGTTAATAAATGTTTTGTTATCGTCAGTTCGAACAGAAGACATCTTCCACTCCTTGTGGTGGGGCAAATTTCTCGCTGTAAAGCATAGCGCGATTAACTGTTAAGCGGTCGAGTATTCACGAGAAAAATCAGAGAATAACCCTGCAACGATCGGAGGGTTTGTGGCACACTGCGCTTTTCGCACGGTATGGCCGAGATCGTCCGGCGGTTATTGATGAGAGAGTAAAACGACATGAAATGGCTATGTTCTGTAGGTGTCGCCGTCAGCCTGGCGCTGCAACCTGCGCTGGCAGAGGATTTGTTTGGCAATCACCCGCTCACGCCTGAAGCGCGGGATGCGTTTGTCACGGAATTGCTCAAGAAAATGACGGTCGATGAGAAAATCGGCCAGCTGCGTCTGATCAGCGTCGGCCCGGATAACCCGAAAGAGGCCATCCGCGAGATGATCAAAGACGGGCAGGTAGGGGCCATCTTTAATACCGTCACCCGCCAGGATATCCGCAAGATGCAGGACCAGGTGATGGATCTCAGCCGCCTGAAAATTCCGCTGTTCTTTGCCTATGACGTGGTGCACGGCCAGCGTACCGTCTTCCCCATCAGCCTCGGCTTAGCCTCCTCCTTTAACCTCGACGCGGTGAAAACCGTCGGGCGCGTGTCGGCTTATGAAGCGGCGGACGACGGCCTGAACATGACCTGGGCGCCTATGGTGGACGTCTCGCGCGATCCTCGCTGGGGCCGCGGCTCGGAAGGCTTTGGTGAAGATACGTATTTAACCTCCACGATGGGTAAAACCATGGTGGAAGCGATGCAGGGCAAAAGCCCGGCGGACCGCTACTCGGTGATGACCAGCGTCAAGCACTTTGCGGCCTACGGCGCGGTGGAGGGCGGTAAAGAGTACAACACCGTCGACATGAGCCCGCAGCGCCTGTTCAACGACTATATGCCGCCGTACAAGGCCGGTCTGGATGCGGGCAGCGGCGCGGTGATGGTGGCGCTGAACTCGCTGAACGGCACGCCTGCGACCTCTGATTCCTGGCTGCTGAAAGACGTGCTGCGCGACCAGTGGGGCTTTAAGGGCATCACCGTTTCCGACCACGGCGCGATTAAAGAGCTGATCAAACACGGTACCGCCTCCGATCCGGAAGACGCGGTGCGCGTGGCGCTCAAGTCCGGCATCAACATGAGCATGAGCGACGAGTATTACAGCAAATACCTGCCGGGGCTGGTGAAGAGCGGCAAGGTGACGATGGCGGAGCTGGACGATGCCACCCGTCACGTGCTGAACGTGAAATACGACATGGGGCTGTTTAACGATCCGTACAGCCACCTGGGTCCGAAAGAGTCTGACCCGGCAGATACCAATGCTGAAAGCCGCCTGCACCGCAAAGAAGCGCGTGAAGTGGCGCGCGAAAGCCTGGTGCTGCTGAAAAACCGCCTCGACACGCTGCCGCTGAAAAAATCCGGCACCATTGCCGTGGTGGGGCCGCTGGCCGACAGCAAGCGCGACGTGATGGGCAGCTGGTCTGCCGCGGGCGTGGCTGACCAGTCCGTGACCGTGCTGACCGGTATCAAGAGTGCCGTCGGTGAAAACGCCAAAGTGGTTTACGCCAAAGGGGCGAACGTCACCAACGATAAAGACATCGTCACCTTCCTTAACCAGTATGAAGAAGCGGTGAAGGTCGATCCGCGCACGCCGAAGGAGATGATTGACGAGGCGGTGAACGCCGCGAAGCAGTCTGACGTCGTTGTCGCGGTCGTGGGGGAAGCGCAGGGTATGGCGCACGAAGCCTCCAGCCGTACCGATATCACCATTCCACAGAGCCAGCGCGATCTGATCGCCGCCCTGAAAGCCACCGGCAAGCCGCTGGTGCTGGTGCTGATGAACGGTCGTCCGCTGGCGCTGGTGAAAGAAGACCAGCAGGCTGACGCCATTCTGGAAACCTGGTTCGCCGGTACCGAAGGCGGTAACGCCATCGCCGACGTGCTGTTTGGCGATTACAACCCGTCGGGCAAGCTGCCGATGTCCTTCCCGCGCTCCGTCGGGCAGATCCCGGTCTACTACAGCCACCTGAATACCGGTCGCCCGTACAACGCCGACAAGCCGAACAAGTACACCTCTCGTTACTTCGACGAAGCTAACGGCCCGCTGTATCCGTTTGGTTACGGCCTGAGCTACACCACCTTCAAGGTTTCTGACGTCAAAATGTCGTCGCCGAGCCTGAAGCGTGACGGCAACGTCACCGCCAGCGTTGAGGTGACCAACACCGGCAAGCGCGAAGGGGCAACGGTGATTCAGATGTACGTTCAGGATGTCACCGCGTCGATGAGCCGTCCGGTGAAACAGCTGCGCGGTTTTGAGAAGGTCAACCTGAAGCCGGGGGAAACCAAAACCATCAGCTTCCCGATCGACGTGGATGCGCTGAAGTTCTGGAACCAGCAGATGAAATATGATGCGGAACCGGGCAAGTTTAACGTCTTTATCGGCGTGGACTCCGCCCGCGTGAATAAAGGCGAGTTCGAACTGCTGTAACCTTTCCCTCCTTTGCCTCCCCCCGTCCTGCGGGGGAGGCGTCTTACCTTATGCTAAAAAGGCATTTTGACGGTTAATTCCGCCGTTTTAAGCTACGCTTTTCTCTCAAGCCTCTGAAAAAGGCAGCAAAAAAATGAGGATAGCGGAATGACGATTGCAAAGGGGATGTTGGGATCTGCGGTGTTACTGGCGGCGCTGAGCCTGCCGTTACAGGCGGCGGAGCTGGTAAAGGTGGGCTCAAAGATCGATACCGAAGGCGCGCTGCTCGGCAATATTATTTTGCAGGTGCTGGAAAGTCACGGCGTGAAAACGGTCAATAAAGTCCAGCTCGGCACCACGCCCGTTGTGCGCGGCGCAATTACCTCCGGCGAGCTGGATATCTACCCGGAATACACCGGCAACGGCGCATTCTTCTTCAAAGATGAAAACGATCCGGCCTGGAAAAACGCCAAAGCCGGGTATGAGAAAGTCAAAAAACTCGACGCGGAACAGAACAAACTGGTCTGGCTGACCCCGGCGCCGGCCAACAATACCTGGACTATCGCCGTGCGCAAGGACGTGGCGGAGAAAGGGAAGCTGACTACCCTGGCGGATCTCAGCCGCTACCTGAAAGAGAAGGGCGACTTTAAGCTGGCGGCGTCCGCGGAGTTTATCGAGCGTCCTGATGCGCTCCCGGCGTTCGAAAAAGCCTACGACTTCAAGCTCGACCAGGCTCAGCTGCTCTCGCTGGCGGGCGGAGATACCGCGGTGACCATCAAAGCGGCGGCACAGCAAACCTCCGGCGTTAACGCGGCAATGGCCTACGGCACCGACGGCCCGGTGGCGGCGCTTGGCCTGCAAACCCTGACCGATCCAAAAGGCGTACAGCCGATTTACGCGCCGACCCCCGTGGTGCGCGAGGCGGTGCTAAAAGCGTACCCGGACATCGCAGAATGGCTCAAACCGGTTTTCGAAAAGCTGGATGAAAAAACGCTGCAGCAGCTGAATGCCAGCATTGCCGTCGAGGGGCTGGATGCCAAAAAAGTGGCCGCCGACTTCCTGAAGCAACAAGGGCTTGTGAAGTAACGGGAAAAGGCTGTGCCAATAAAATGTCATAACCGCGTCCTGCTGCTGCTGGCCTGTGTGGCCATCGCAGCGGTCGCGTTACCGTTTGTCAACGTTGCCCCAAACCGCCTGATGTCGGGGGAGGGCAAAGCACTCTGGCAGGTCTGGTCGTTTACGCCGGGGTGGCTTGTGGCGTCGCTGGGCGCGTGGGTGATCCTGTCGCTCTGGCAGGGACGCCCGGCGCAGTGGCTGACGCTGTTCCTCTCTGAAGGGCTGTTTATCCTCCTGTTCTGGAGCGCCGGGCTGGCGGCGACGCATATGGCCTCGGCGGAAAGTCCGCTGGCGAGAACCACTATCGGCAGCGGCCTGTGGCTGTGGCTGGCGCTGTGTCTGCTGGCCTGCAGCGATGCCATTCGTCGACTCATCGCCAGCGCCGTCTGGCGCTGGGTGCTCAATGCGCAGATATGGTGTATTCCTTTACTCCTGCTGTTCAGCGGGGAACTGAACAACCTCTCGCTGTTAAAAGAGTACGCCAACCGTCAGGAGGTGTTTGATGATGCCCTCGCGCAGCACCTGACGATCCTCTTCGGTACGCTCGTTCCGGCGCTGCTGGTTGGGATCCCCCTTGGCATGTGGTGCTATCGCCATCCTTCACGCCAGGGCGGGGTTTTTGCCGTGCTCAACGTTATCCAGACCATTCCTTCCGTTGCGCTGTTTGGCCTGCTGATTGCGCCGCTGGCCGGGCTGGTGAAGTCATTCCCGGTGCTCGGAACGCTCGGTGTTGCCGGGACGGGGCTAACGCCCGCCCTTATCGCGCTGGTGCTGTATGCCCTGCTGCCGCTGGTGCGCGGCGTGGTCGCAGGTTTAGGCCAGGTCGCACCTGACGTGCTGGAAAGCGCCCATGCGATGGGAATGAGCGCGCGGCAGTGTTTCTGGAAAATTCAGCTCCCGCTGGCGCTGCCCCTGCTGCTGCGTAGCCTGCGGGTGGTGGCGGTCCAGACCGTCGGCATGGCGGTGATTGCGGCGCTGATTGGCGCGGGTGGCTTTGGCGCACTGGTGTTCCAGGGGCTGCTGAGCAGTGCCCTGGATCTGGTGTTATTGGGCGTAGTGCCCACGATTGCGCTGGCGGTGGTCGTCGACGCACTGTTTGCCTTATGGCTCGCGCTGCTCGGGAGAAGAGCCAATGATTGAATTTCATGATGTCAGTAAAATCTTTGCCGGTCGCCCGGCGGCGAGCCACCTGAACCTGAACTTTGCCGAGGGGGCGTTTTCCGTGCTGATTGGCACCTCGGGGTCGGGCAAGTCCACCACGCTGAAGATGATCAACCGGCTGGTTGAGCATGACAGCGGGCTGATTCGCTTTGCCGGGGAAGAGATCCGCAGCCTGCCGGTGCTGGAGCTGCGTCGTCGGATGGGCTATGCCATACAGTCTATCGGCCTGTTTCCGCACTGGACGGTGGCGCAGAACATCGCCACCGTGCTGCAGCTGGAAAAATGGTCGCGGGCGAAAATCGCCGATCGTGTTGATGAGCTGATGTCTCTGCTGGGGTTAGAGCCCGCGCTGCGCGATCGCTATCCGCACCAGCTTTCCGGCGGGCAGCAGCAGCGCGTGGGCGTGGCGCGCGCGCTGGCGGCCAACCCGCAGGTGTTGCTGATGGACGAACCCTTTGGCGCGCTGGATCCGGTTACGCGCGGGGCGCTGCAGGCGGAGATGACCCGCATTCATCGCATTCTCGGACGCACGATCGTACTCGTGACGCACGATATTGATGAAGCCCTGCGCCTGGCTGACCATCTGGTGCTGATGGATCATGGCGAAGTGGTGCAGCAGGGCTCGCCGCTTGAGCTGTTAACCTGGCCGAAGAACGACTTTGTGCGCGAGTTTTTTGGCCGCAGCGAGCTGGGCGTCAGGCTGCTCTCCCTGCGAACGGTCAGCGACTATATGCGTCGGGAGGCGGTGCCGGTGAGCGGCGAACCGCTGCAGGCGCAGATGAGCCTGCGGGATGCGCTCTCCGCGTTTGTCGCGCGCCAGTGCGAGGTATTGCCCGTTTCGGATGCCCGGGGCGCACCGTGCGGTACCTTGCACTTTCGCGATCTGCTGGCCGGGGAGGTGACGCGTGAAGGCACTGCGTGATCCGCTCCTCTGGCTGGTAGCGCTCTTTGTCGCTTTACTGTTTCTGATGCCCCACAGCGCGGCGCTGTTTAACAGCCTCTTTCCCGGACTGCCGCGGCCGGTGTATCAGCAGGAGAGCTTCATTAATCTCGCCCTGGCGCATCTCTGGCTGGTGGCGCTCTCAAGCGCCATCGCGGTTGTGCTGGGCGTGGGGGCGGGCATCGCGGTCACGCGGCCTGCGGGCCGGGAGTTTCGTCCGCTGGTGGAGACGATTGCGGCCATCGGACAGACGTTTCCGCCCGTGGCGGTGCTGGCGATAGCGGTTCCGGTGATGGGTTTTGGCCAACAGCCTGCCATCATTGCGCTGATTTTATACGGCGTATTGCCGGTTCTGCAGGGCACGCTGGCGGGCATCGCGGCGGTACCTGCGTCCGTGCTGAGCGTGGCGGAAGGGATGGGGATGAGTCGCGGCCAGCGGCTGCGTAAGGTTGAACTGCCGCTTGCGGCACCGGTTATCATTGCCGGGATCCGCACGTCGGTCATCATTAACATCGGGACGGCGACCATTGCGTCGACGGTCGGTGCTAATACGCTGGGAACGCCGATCATTATCGGCTTAAGCGGGTTTAATACGGCTTATATTGTGCAGGGAGCGGTGCTGGTCGCGCTGGCGGCAATCGTCGTCGATCGCGCTTTTGAGCGGCTCGCGCTGTACCTCAGCCGACACCGCCGCGAACAATAAACGAGTACCCTGCCAGCATTACGCCGCCGATGCCGCTTACGGCCATCAGGACAAAAAGGGTAATAATGGCCAGTTTGGTTGCCTTCATCATGTGCTCCTGTTGTTAACGGAACAATTATACGGTGAAGCGCAGCTGTTAATGAACCATTAAATGCCGTTATGGCTCATCCGGGCCAAGGGAATAAACCGGGTAACCATTCTCACGCCATTCCGTCAGCAGCTGTTGCTGCGTGGCGGACGGCACTTCGCCACACCAGACCAGCAGGGTCTGGCCGTCGAAAAACTCAGGTCTGAGCTGCGCCAGCGAGTGCGCCAGGACATCCACGCGCCAGCCCTTCTGGGTGGCTATCCACGCTTCCAGCCACAGGCGGGTGGTATCGTGCACGTTCCAGCCCACCACCAGCGCATCTTTGCCGGCTTTGTTCTTCGCCGAGGCAAGGCAGACGGCAATGTAGTTGATCAGCACCCCGTCGAGCATGCTGAGCAGCGCCTGTAGGGTAGACTGCTGGCACTGCAGGCGTCGACGGAGCGGAATGAAAAGATGGGAGATCAGCGTCTGTGCCGGGTAATCGCGGCCCTGCTCTTTTATCCATGCGCGCAGGCGCTGCAGGTTGCCCGCCTGCAGGAGCCGCAGCAGGGTTTCCTGTTGTTCGCGCCAGAGATGCTGCGTATCCGGGTCGTCGTGGCTCAGAAGGGACTTCACTTTGCCGACCTGCACGCCGTTGTCGATCCAGCTCTTAATCTCGCGGATGCGGTCGATATCGGCCTCATTGAAAAGGCGATGACCACCGTCCGTTCTCTGCGGTTTGAGTAATCCATACCGTCGCTGCCACGCCCGTAGGGTAACGGGATTGATATCACAAAGGAGTGCCACTTCACCTATCGTGTAAAGCGCCATATTCGCCCCCTGGCTTACGCGTCCCCAGCTTAACTGTAGACCCACTTTTCCGAACCAGGAAGGATTGGTTGATTTTTGAACAAACAATGCGAAGCATGCGCGATATTCAGAAAAAGGTGTGATAACGGACACGATTTTGCGCTTTTATGGGATGCTTCAAAGAAAGTTAAGCCGCATCCGTGTATGTTACGCGTTTTTAGCGTGTGCGGTTTTGAGTATGTACGAGTTTAATCTGGTGCTGCTGTTGCTTCAGCAGATGTGCGTGTTTCTGGTCATTGCCTGGCTGATGAGTAAAACGCGCCTGTTTATTCCGCTGATGCAGGTCACCGTACGTCTGCCGCATAAGCTGCTCTGCTACGTCACCTTCTCTATTTTCTGCATCATGGGGACTTATTTTGGTCTCCATATCGAAGACTCTATTGCCAACACGCGCGCGATTGGCGCGGTGATGGGCGGGCTGCTGGGCGGTCCCGTCGTCGGTGGCCTTGTCGGTTTAACCGGGGGGCTGCATCGCTATTCCATGGGCGGGATGACGGCCCTGAGTTGTATGATCTCCACGATTGTGGAAGGTCTGCTTGGCGGCCTGGTTCACAGCTACATGATTAAACGCGGCCGCCCGGATAAAGTCTTCAGCCCGCTCACCGCCGGTGCCATTACCTTTGTGGCCGAAATGGCGCAGATGGCGATCATTCTGCTGATTGCCCGTCCGTTTGAGGATGCGCTGCACCTGGTCAGCAGCATAGCCGCTCCGATGATGGTGACCAACACCGTGGGCGCGGCGCTGTTTATGCGCATTCTGCTCGACAAGCGCGCCATGTTTGAGAAGTACACCTCGGCCTTTTCCGCCACGGCGCTGAAGGTTGCCGCCTCGACCGAAGGGATCCTGCGCCAGGGCTTTAACGAAGAGAACAGCATGAAGGTGGCGCAGGTGCTCTACAAGGAGCTGGATATCGGCGCGGTGGCCATCACCGACCGCGAGCGGTTGCTGGCCTTTACCGGCACCGGTGACGATCACCATCTGCCGGGCAAACCGATCTCCTCAGCCTACACGCTGCGCGCCATTGAAACCGGCGAGGTGGTGTATGCCGACGGTAACGAAGTGCCTTACCGCTGTTCGCTGCATCCGCAGTGCAAGCTGGGCTCCACGCTGGTGATTCCGCTGCGCGGCGAGAATCAGCGGGTGATGGGCACTATCAAGCTGTATGAGGCGAAAAACCGTCTGTTCAGCTCGATCAACCGCACGCTGGGGGAGGGGATCGCCCAGCTGCTGTCCGCGCAAATCCTCGCCGGACAGTATGAGCGGCAGAAAGCCCTGCTGACGCAGTCTGAGATCAAACTGCTGCATGCCCAGGTCAATCCGCATTTCCTGTTCAACGCCCTCAATACGCTTAAAGCGGTGATCCGCCGCGACAGCGATCAGGCCGCCCAACTGGTGCAGTTTCTGTCGACCTTTTTCCGTAAAAATCTGAAACGTCCGTCTGAGATCGTCACCCTCGCCGATGAGATTGAGCACGTGAATGCCTATCTGCAGATTGAACAGGCGCGTTTCCAGTCGCGTCTGCAGGTGTCGCTCTCCGTACCGGATGAGCTGGCGTATCAGCATCTTCCGGCCTTTACCCTGCAGCCGATTGTGGAAAACGCCATCAAACACGGTACGTCACAGCTGCTGGGAACAGGGGAGATAACCATTGCCGCCAGCCGTTTCAACCATCACCTGGTGCTGGATATTGAAGATAATGCCGGGCTTTATCAGCCTTCCGCCTCCGGCGGTTTAGGGATGAGCCTGGTGGATAAACGCCTGCGTGCCCATTTTGGCGATGACTGTGGCATTACCGTCGCCTGCGAGCCCGACCGATTTACCCGTATTACCGTACGACTGCCGCTGGAGGAAAACGCATGTTAAGAGTGCTGATTGTGGATGACGAGCCGCTGGCACGGGAAAACCTGCGCGTTCTGCTGCAGGAGCAGCCGGATATTGAGATTGTGGGAGAGTGCGCGAACGCCATTGAGGCCATCGGCGCGGTGCACAAACTGCGCCCGGACGTGCTGTTCCTCGATATTCAGATGCCCCGCATCAGCGGGCTGGAGATGGTCGGCATGCTCGATCCGGAACATCGTCCCTACATCGTATTTCTGACGGCGTTTGATGAATATGCCGTTAAGGCTTTTGAGGAGCACGCGTTTGACTATCTGCTCAAGCCGATTGAAGAGAAGCGCCTTGAAAAAACGCTCACCCGTTTACGCCAGGAGCGCACGGCCCAGGACGTCACGCTGCTGCCGGAAAACCAGCAGCCGCTGAAGTTTATCCCCTGCACCGGGCACAGCCGGATTTATCTTCTGCAGATGGATGATGTGGCCTTTGTCAGCAGCCGTCTGAGCGGGGTGTTTGTCACCAGCGCGGAAGGGAACGAAGGGTTTACCGAGCTGACCCTGCGCACGCTGGAGAGCCGCACGCCGCTGATTCGCTGTCACCGTCAGTACCTGGTGAATATGGCGCATCTGAAGGAGATCCGCCTGGAAGATAACGGCCAGGCCGAGCTGGTGCTGCGTGCCGGACAAACGGTACCCGTCAGCCGTCGCTACCTGAAGAGTTTGAAAGAGGCGATTGGGCTGTAAAGCTGGTACACTGCGCGCCATTGCATCATCGACATTCGAAGGCTCTATGCTAAGTAACGATATTCTTCGTAGCCTGCGCTACACCCTGAAAGCGAACAATAACGACATGGTGCGCATTCTTGCGCTGTCCGATATGGAATCCACGTCTGCGAGTTTTGAGACGTGGATGACCAAAGAAGACGAAGAGGGCTTTGTCCGCTGCCCTGACATCATTCTGTCGGGTTTCCTGAACGGCCTGATTTACGATAAGCGTGGCAAAGATCCGGCCGCACCAGAGCTGGCGCTGGAGCGTCGCGTGAACAACAACACGGTGCTGAAAAAGCTGCGTATCGCGTTCTCGCTGAAAACGGACGATATCGTGGCGATCATGACCGAGCAAAAATTTCGCGTATCCGTGCCGGAAGTGACCGCCATGATGCGCGCGCCGGATCATAAAAACTACCGCGAGTGCGGCGACCAGTTTCTGCGTAATTTCCTGCGCGGGCTGACCCACCGGGTGCATCACCCGAAGGCGTGATATTTAGCCGGGTGGCGGCTTCACCTTACCCGGCCTACAAAACCCGTAGGCCCGTGCAGGCGTAGCGCCGCCGGGCAAAAAAAAGCCGGAGATAATCTCCGGCTTTTTTGTTATTTCACCTGCTGACCCGGCTTCGCGCCTTCGTCAGGGCTTAACAGGAAGATATCTTTCCCGCCAGGGCCTGCAGCCATCACCATCCCCTCAGAGATGCCGAAGCGCATTTTACGCGGCGCCAGGTTGGCGACCATCACGGTCTGACGGCCGATCAGCACCTGCGGATCCGGGTAAGCAGAGCGGATCCCGGAGAAGACGTTGCGCTTCTCGCCGCCCAGATCCAGCGTCAGGCGCAGCAGCTTGTCAGAGCCTTCCACGAACTCCGCGTTTTCAATCAGCGCCACGCGCAGGTCGACTTTGGCGAAATCATCGAAGGTAATGGTTTCCTGAATCGGGTCGTCTGCCAGCGGGCCGGTGACCGGTGCCGCTGCTGCCTTCACCTCTTCTTTAGAGGCTTCCACCAGGGCTTCAACCTGCTTCATCTCGATGCGGTTGTACAGCGCTTTGAAGGTGTTGACCTTGTGGCCGAGCAGCGGCTGCTGGATAGCATCCCAGGTCAGTTCCGTGTTCAGGAACGCTTCAGCACGGGCTGCCAGCTGCGGCAGAACCGGCTTCAGCCAGGTCATCAGCACGCGGAACATGTTCAGACCCATGGTGCAGATCGCCTGCAGGTCGGCGTCACGGCCTTCCTGTTTCGCGACCACCCACGGGGCCTGCTCGTCCACATAGCGGTTGGCAACATCGGCCAGCGCCATGATTTCGCGAATCGCTTTACCGAATTCACGGCTTTCCCAGGCTTCGCCAACCGCAGCGGCGGCATCGGTGAAGGTTTTATACAGCGCCGGATCGGCCAGTTCGGCAGAAAGCACGCCATCAAAACGCTTGGCGATGAAGCCCGCGTTACGTGACGCCAGGTTCACCACCTTGTTGACGATGTCCGCGTTCACGCGCTGCACGAAATCTTCCAGGTTCAGGTCGATATCGTCGATGCGGGAAGAGAGCTTCGCGGTGTAGTAGTAGCGCAGGCTGTCCGCGTCGAAGTGGTTCAGCCAGGTGCTGGCCTTGATGAACGTCCCGCGGGACTTGGACATCTTGGCGCCGTTCACCGTCACGTAGCCGTGAACAAACAGGTTGGTTGGCTTGCGGAAGTTGCTGCCTTCCAGCATGGCCGGCCAGAACAGGCTGTGGAAGTAAACGATGTCTTTACCGATGAAGTGGTACAGCTCGGTAGTGGAATCTTTCTTCCAGTAATCGTCGAAGCTTACGGTATCGCCACGCTTGTCGCACAGGTTCTTAAAGGAGCCCATGTAGCCGATTGGCGCGTCCAGCCAGACGTAGAAGTATTTACCCGGTGCGTTCGGGATTTCGAAGCCGAAATACGGCGCATCGCGGGAGATATCCCACTGCTGCAGACCGGATTCGAACCACTCCTGCATCTTGTTCGCCACCTGCTCCTGCAGCGCGCCGCTGCGGGTCCACGCCTGCAGCATTTCGCTGAAGGACGGCAGGTCGAAGAAGAAGTGCTCGGAGTCACGCATCACAGGCGTGGCGCCGGAAACCACGGATTTCGGCTCGATAAGCTCGGTCGGGCTGTAGGTTGCGCCGCACACTTCGCAGTTATCGCCGTACTGATCCGGGGATTTACATTTCGGACAGGTGCCTTTGACGAAGCGGTCCGGCAGGAACATGCCTTTTTCCGGATCGTACAGCTGAGAGATGGTGCGGTTTTTAATAAAACCGTTCTCTTTCAGACGGGTGTAGATCAGCTCCGACAGCTCGCGGTTTTCGTCGCTGTGCGTGGAGTGATAGTTGTCATAGCTGATGTCAAAGCCAGCAAAATCGGTCTGATGCTCCTGACTCATTTCGGCAATCATCTGCTCCGGGGAGATCCCCAGCTGCTGCGCTTTCAGCATGATCGGCGTGCCGTGGGCATCGTCCGCACAGATGAAGTTAACCTCGTGGCCGCGCATTCGCTGGTAACGGACCCAGACATCAGCCTGGATATGCTCCAGCATGTGGCCGAGGTGGATTGAGCCGTTGGCGTACGGCAGTGCGCACGTTACCAGAATTTTCTTCGCGACTTGAGTCATAGTAGGCATTACTTCTTTTAACTGTGAAAAGGGTTTTTGATATTACCAAAAGGGGCATTATTAAGTAAGCACAAACCACGGCCTTTCAGGTAAACTTGTTCATCTAAGGTCTTATTCACAAGAACAAAGGAGTCGGGATGAGTTCTCAATCCCAGGCCAAATCACCGGAAGCCTTACGAGCAATGGTCGCCGGGACGCTGGCTAACTTTCAGCATCCAACCCTGAAGCATAATCTCACTACGCTGAAAGCGTTACACCACGTTGCCTGGCTGGATGATACGCTGCACATTGAGCTGCAGATGCCGTTCGTCTGGACCAGCGCCTTTGACGCGCTGAAAGAGCAGACCAGCTCTGAGCTGCTGCGCATGACCGGCGCGAAGGCGATCGACTGGAAGCTGAGCCACAGCATTGCCACGCTGAAACGCGTGAAAAACCAGCCTGGCGTGAACGGCGTGAAAAACATCATTGCCGTGAGCTCGGGCAAAGGCGGGGTGGGAAAATCCTCTACCGCCGTAAACCTGGCGCTGGCGCTGGCAGCGGAAGGGGCAAAGGTCGGTATTCTGGATGCCGACATCTACGGTCCGTCTATTCCAAATATGCTGGGCGCGGAAAACCAGCGTCCAACCTCACCGGACGGCACCCACATGGCGCCAATCATGGCGCACGGTCTGGCGACCAACTCCATCGGTTACCTGGTGACTGACGATAACGCCATGGTCTGGCGCGGCCCGATGGCCAGCAAAGCGCTGCTGCAGATGCTGCAGGAGACGATGTGGCCGGATCTGGATTATCTGGTTCTGGACATGCCGCCGGGCACCGGTGATATTCAGCTCACGCTGGCGCAAAACATTCCGGTGACGGGAGCCGTTGTGGTGACCACGCCGCAGGATATCGCGCTGATCGACGCCAAAAAAGGCATCGTGATGTTCGAGAAGGTGGAAGTGCCGGTGCTCGGTATCGTGGAGAACATGAGCATGCACATCTGCAGCAACTGCGGTCACCACGAACCTATCTTTGGTACGGGTGGCGCAGAAAAACTGGCCGCGAAGTATCACACCCAACTGCTGGGACAGATGCCGCTGCACATTACCCTGCGCGAAGATCTGGATAGCGGCAAGCCGACGGTGGTCAGCCGTCCGGACAGCGAATTTGCAGAGATGTATCGTCAGCTGGCGGGTCGCATTGCGGCGCAGCTTTACTGGCAGGGCGAAGTGATCCCGGGCGAAATCGCGTTCCGCGCGGTGTAACGCCTTCGCGTTGAATT
Source organism: Enterobacter sp. JBIWA003 (assembly GCF_019968825.1). Lineage (NCBI taxonomy): Bacteria > Pseudomonadati > Pseudomonadota > Gammaproteobacteria > Enterobacterales > Enterobacteriaceae > Enterobacter > Enterobacter sp. JBIWA003. Next base: position 3,296,247 of record NZ_CP074170.1, on the reverse strand, counting down.
GCCGGGTGGCGCTTCGCTTACCCGGCCTACAAGTGGCACTATCACGTAGGTCGGGTAAGGCGAAGCAGCCACCCGACTTTAACCCAACCGATAGTGCATCAAATAATACTCTCCCTCCGGAGAATCACCCGTCGCCTCAATGTGCCAGCCGTGCCGCTGGTAAAACGCGACAGCCCGCGCATTCTTCACCAGACACTTAAGCGAACCCGTACTGGTAAACGTCTTCTGCACCTGTTCCAGGAGCATTTTCCCGACGCCGTGGCTTTGATACTGCGGGTCAACAAAGAGGTTGTGCAGAAAATTATCGTTCGTCCAGACGGAAGCAAAACCCAGTCGATGGCCGTTCTGCGTGGCAACCCAAATCACTTCGTCACGGGTGGCCGCGTCAAAGTCTTCAAGCTGCCAGTCTGAACTGTCCAGCCATGGCCAGGCTTCACGCCGGGCGTGGAGGAAGAGCGTGCGCAGGAAAGGGCGATCGCTTTCCTGCCAGGGGCGGATCAGGATGGTATTAGCGGTGATAGAAAATATCTCCATTATAGGCTTTGTAGATTTTGCCATCCGCATCGCCAATCAGCACGTAATTCTCGCCCATGTAGGTCCAGTGGGTTCCGGCATCCGGCGCCGGCAGATTACGCAGCTGGTACTGTTTGATGGTGTACTCCGGCGTTTGATACTGCGCCGGCGCCGTGTCGCCAATCTTGAATTTCGTGAAGTCAGCGATGAACTCTTGTTCTTCATAGGCCTTGATGCCGGAGGGTGCAGCGGCCGTTTGCGGGGCAGAGAATGCAGATCCCGCCAGAGACAGTAATACACCCAGAAGCAGCAGTTTACGCTTAGCCATTTTTTCTCCAGTGATATCGTTACAGATACTTTTCGTCTGCGGGTCGTGCAAAGCGAAGCAGACAGTCCATTTTAAGTATCAACGCAGGGTATGTTTGAAAAAAAATGTAACAAAAGTGGACGGTTTTGTGTAGCCCAATTGCGTGATGTTTATCAGTGTCGGGAATATTGCCAGTGTCTTATATTTTTAATATTTATCATTTCATTTATTAATTCTGAAAATAACTTTTCATATCAAAGTTAGAAAGCGATGCGAATGCTTTCCGCCTGAAGAGCATTTAATATCGCCTTCGAGTGCAGCGTGCTTACCGCCATTTTTTTAACAAGACCAGGCAAAGGCTCTGCTTTTTAGAAAGCGGGTGAAGTGCGTTTTATAATGCCAGCAATTTCACTCCGGGAAAGAGTAATCAATTAAATTTCATGATGTTAGCTTAAGTCTTTTTACAGGCTTGACGATAAACGCAACGTTGAAAAGAAATATTTATATTAATGAAAAGTACAACTGCATTTTCGCTCTTATTTCTGAGTATGAGTCAGTTAACGGGGTGTATGTTTTCACCAGGCCTGGACTTAACTGTGTCCGGGAAGAACGTTATTTCGCCGGAAGAGGCAAATTATCAGCTCGAAAAGCGCGTGGAAATATTTCCCCTGACGCCGGAACTGATTGAAAAACTGCGTCCGCCCGTGTCGAAATCTCAGGCAAATCCTAATCTGGATGCGCAGGTCAAACGCTGGGAATACCGTATTGGTACGGGTGACATCCTGACGGTCACCGTCTGGGATCACCCTGAATTAACGACGCCGGCAGGACAATATCGTAGCGCGAGCGATGCCGGCAACTGGGTTAACGCCGACGGCACGCTCTTTTATCCCTATGTCGGTAAACTGCGGGTAGCAGGAAAAACGGTTTCACAGGTACGCGACGAGATTACGGCTCGACTGGATAACGTTATTGAGAGCCCGCAGGTGGACGTCAGCATTGCCGCCTTCCGTTCACAAAAAGCCTACGTCACCGGTGAGGTGGAAAAATCAGGGCAACAACCGATAACCAATATTCCGCTGACGGTAATGGACGCGGTTAACGCTGCGGGTGGACTCTCGGCGGATGCCGACTGGCGGAACGTCGTGCTCACACATAATGGACAGGACGCGCACCTTTCCCTCTATGCCCTGATGCAGCATGGCGATTTGACCCAAAATAAGCTGCTTTATCCTGGCGATATCCTGTTTGTGCCCCGGAACGACGCGCTGAAGGTATTCGTGATGGGGGAAGTGATTAAACAGAGCACGCTTAAGATGGATCGTAGCGGCATGACGCTGGCCGAAGCCCTGGGGAATGCCGGGGGGCTTAACCAAAATATGGCCGATGCAACCGGCATTTTTGTTATTCGGCAGGTATCGAAAAAAGGCGACACCAACAAAATTGCCAATATCTATCAGCTGAATGCGGAAGATGCGTCAGCCATGGTGCTGGGTACGGAATTTCAGCTTGAGCCGTATGACATTGTCTATGTCACCACGGCACCGCTATCACGCTGGAATCGCGTGATCTCCCAACTGGTACCCACCATCAGCGGCGTACATGACCTGACCGAAACCGTTCGTAACATCAGAGCGTGGCCGCAGTAATGTTCCCTTCAATCTTAGTGGTCTGCACCGGCAATATGTGCCGCTCACCGATTGGTGAGCGGCCATTTTCGGGCAATCAGGAAAAGCCCGTCAGGAATGGGCCTGCCGTTTAAGTTAACAAGGAATGAAGCCGTAATGTCGTCTTCTCAATCAGACAAATATCGTGCTGCGACGCCGCAGAATAACGAAATGGATCTTATTCAGCTGCTTGCTGAGATGTTCGATCACCGGGTAACGATCGCGTGTGTGACACTTCTGTTTACGGTGTGTGCGGGGATCTACGCATTCAGCGCCACGCCAGTTTATCAGGCTGATGCCCTGGTGCAGGTCGAAGCGAAGCAGGGCAACGCGCTGCTCAAGAACCTGACGTCGTTCAGGCCCGATCTTTCACCCGATGTCGCCCCAGAACTTTTACTCCTCAAGTCACGGATGGTCCTCGGCGAGACCGTTGATCAATTAGGGTTGACCTACGAGGTTAGCCAGCGCATGTTCCCCGTTATCGGGGCGCTTTGGCAGCACGTGCAGGGCCGCAAACCGGCGGAAATAACGATTGGCTCGCTGAATATTCCTCTTGTGGAAGGTGAGCCCCAAACGCTTTTACTCACCGTTCAGGAGCAGGGGCGATATCGTCTTGAGGGGAAAACACTTGAAGCAGAGGGCGTTGTCGGAAAAGCGCTGGTTAAAGAGGGCGTATCGCTTCTGGTGACATCCATCAGTGCGGTACCGGGAACGCAATTTACCCTCAACACCGTGACCAGGCTTGACGCGATCAACGCCCTTCAGAGCAGACTTACGATTGCCGAGTCGGCGAAACAGAGCGGTATGATCGCCTTAACGCTAACGGGCGACGATCCCGACAAGACCGCCACGATACTTAATTCGATTGCTGAACATTTTCTCAGCCAGAACATTGCGCGCCAGGAGGCTAAAGATTCCCGCAGCCTCGCGTTCTTACAGGATCAGTTACCTAAAATCAGTCTCGAACTGAATGAAGCCGAGGCACGACTGAATGCTTACCGAGAGCAGCGCGATTCGGTCGATTTATCTCTTGAGGCAAAGTCGGTGCTTGATCAGGTGGTTAACGTGGAAAATCAGCTTAACGAGCTTATATTTCGCGAAGCAGAAGTCTCTCAGCTGTTCAAAAAAGATCATCCGACCTACCGTGCTTTACGGGAGAAGAAACAAACCCTTGAACGGGAGCGCGCACGCCTGAATAGCCGCGTGTCATCCATGCCTTCCACGCAGCAGGAAATATTACGTTTGAGTCGTGACGTTGAATCCGGGCGTACCGTGTACATGCAGTTGCTGACGCGTCAGCAAGAGCTGAGCATCTCGCGCTCCAGCGCGATCGGGAACGTGCGGATCATTGACCCGGCCATGACGCAGCCTGCTCCGGTTGAACCGCGCATAGCACTCATTATCGTGTTTGGTATGCTGATGGGGTTGATACTTTCTGCCGGAACGGTTTTAGTGCGTTCAGCCTTTAAGCGGGGCATTACGTCGTCAGAACAACTGGATGAGCTCGGAATGCCGCTGCTGGTGACGCTTCCGCGCTCGGCATGGTTATGGAAAAAAACGCACCTGCGCAGGAGAAACCTGTTTACTTCCCACTGGAAGCACAAGATAGCCAACGTGCCTTTTCTGCCCATCGATCGTCCGGCTGATTCGTTTGTCGAGGCGATACGCGGGCTGCGCACCAGTTTGCATTTTACCATGATGGATGCCACAAACCGGATTGTCGTGGTGTCTGGCCCCACGCAGGACTGCGGAAAGACGCTGGTCAGTTCTTCGCTGGCGTCGATTCTGGCGCAGGCCGGACAGCGGGTGCTGTTTATTGATGCGGATATGCGCAAGGGCTATGTCCACAACGTGTTCAGGCTGAATAATCAGCGGGGATTGTCCAGCGTGCTCGACGGAACGGTCGAGTGGCAGGAGGCGGTTCAACGCTTCGAAAAAGGCGGTTTTGATGTACTGACCTGCGGACCTCAACCTGCCCATCCCGTCGATCTGCTCATGAGTGAATGCCTTCAGGGGATAATGTCGCAGATTGAAAAGCGATATGACATGGTGATTATCGACACTCCGCCTGTGCTTGCCGTCACGGATGCTTTGCTGATAGCCAGAGCCGCCGCCACCACGCTGCTGGTCGCCCGCTTTGGTAAAACCAGCGTTAAAGAGATCGAGACCAGCCTTAAGCGTATGGAACGGATGGGCGTGCAGGTGAGTGGCACGATCCTCAATGACATAGTGAAATCTGCCGCGCTCTATTACAACTCGGGGTACAGCTATTACGATTACGGCTATAGCCCGGAGTAACCCTGGCGCGACACTTCTTTACAGCGTGATGGCGTATTGCCCGCTAAGATGACCTCCGTTAAAACATGAGGTCACAATGGATAACCGCAAAATCAATCGACTGCGCCGCTGGGCGCGGGAAGGGATAATACTCGTTCTGCTGACGCTGGCCGTGGTGTGGGGTGTGGATCAATACCGAAAACCGACACTCCCCGCCAGTTTTAGTGCAACGCCGATGACGAGTATTGACGGCAACATTCACGATATTGCGGCGCTCAGCCAGGATCGCCCGCTGCTGATCTACGTCTGGGCGACCTGGTGCAGCATTTGCCGCTACACGACGCCTGCGGTTAATCAACTGGCAGAAGAGGGCGGGAACGTGGTGAGTATCGCCATGCGTTCCGGTGACAACGCAAAGCTTGAGCGCTGGGTTGATAAGAAACAGCTGAAAATGCCGGTGATTAACGATGCAAACGGTGCTTTGTCGCAGCAGTGGCAGGTGAGCGTCACGCCAACGCTGGTGGTTGTGTCGAAGGGGAACGTGGTCAGTACCACAACGGGCTGGACGAGCTACTGGGGATTAAAATTAAGGATGTGGTGGGCAGGCGTATAAAAATAACCCCTCTCCCGGCGGAAGAGGGGTTTTGTATTACTTGGCCAGAACTTCCTGCGCGGTACGCTCAACCAGAGACAGCAGGATTTTAATATCTTCCAGCGTCACGGTTGGGTTCAGCAGCGTCAGCTTCAGGCAGGTCACGCCGTTATGCTCGGTCACACCGACGTTTGCACGGCCGGATTCCAGCAGTGCGTCACCAATTTTCTGGTTCAGCAGGGCGATACCTGCTTCATCCGTCTGCACCTGTCCGCGGAAGCGGAACAGCACGCTTGCCAGCTGCGGCTGCATAACCAGTTCCAGCGCAGGCTGCGATTTCACGTAGGCCGCAACCTGCTGTGCCAGGGTCACGCCGTGATCGATGATCGCCGCGTATTGCTCCTGACCCAGCGCTTCCAGGCTCATCCACAGCTTCAGCGCGTCGAAACGACGGGTGGTCTGCAGAGATTTGGAGACCAGGTTAGGCACGCCTGCTTCTTCGTCGAACTCAGAGTTCAGGTAAGCCGCCTGGTAGCGCATCAGCTCATAGTGGCGCGCTTCTTTCAGCAGGAACGCGCCGCAGCTGATGGTCTGGAAGAACTGTTTGTGGAAGTCCAGGGTCACGGAATCCACCAGCTCAATGCCGTCCAGGTAGTGACGATACTGCTCAGACATCAGCAGCGCGCCGCCCCAGGCCGCATCAACGTGTACCCAGATGTTCTGCTTCGCCGCCAGCTCTGCAATCGCACGCAGCGGGTCGATAGCACCGGCATCGGTGGTACCTGCCGTCGCGACGATCGCCAGAATCTGCTCGCCGTTCGCATTGCACTGCTCAATTTTCGCCGCCAGATCGGTCAGATCCATGCGGGAGAATTCGTCCGTTTTCACCTGCACTACGGACTGGTAGCCCAGGCCCATCAGCGCCATGTTTTTCTGCACGGAGAAGTGCGCGTTTTCGGAGCACAGTACGCGGATCTTACGCAGATCGCCCACAAGGCCGTCCTGCTGAACGGAGTGACCCTGACGCGCAAAGAACGCATCGCGCGCCAGCATCAGGCCCATCAGGTTGCTCTGGGTTCCGCCGCTGGTGAAGACACCGGCGTCGCCAGCCTGATAACCCACGCGGGTACGCAGCCACTCGATCAGTTTGATCTCAATGATGGTTGCGGACGGGCTTTGATCCCAGGAGTCCATACTCTGGTTAGTGGCGTTGATCAGCACTTCCGCCGCCTGGCTTACGACCAGGCTTGGGCAGTGCAGGTGCGCCACACACTGCGGGTGATGAACGGACAGGCTGTCTTTCAGGAAGAACTCGACGGCGCGTTCAATCGCCGCTTCGTTGCCCAGCCCTTTCGGGTTGAAATCCAGCTTAATACGGTCGCGCAGTTCCGCGACCGTTTTGCCCTGGTACATCTCAGGCTGTTTCAGCCACTGCATCACAGCCTGAGTGCTTTGTTCAATCGCCTGCTGGTAAGCTTCAATGCTCTGCGCAGAGGAGAACAAAATTGGGTTTGAATCAGACATCGTAATCAACAACTCCGGTTACGCCGGGCGAACGCCCGCAGCAAGCAGTGCCTGCTCGAATTTATCCAGGAAGATCTTCAGCTCTTCATCGCTGATCAGCAGAGAAGGCAGCAGACGCAGAACGATACCGTTACGACCACCGCGCTCCAGAATCAGACCGGCTTCGAAGCACTTCTTCTGAATCAGTGCAGACAGGTCGCCGTCGCCCGGGAAGCAGCCCATGTGGTCAGCGGCTTCGTGTGGCTTAACGATCTCAATACCGATCATCATGCCCAGACCGCGCACATGGCCGATGACCGGATAACGTTTCGCCATCTCTTTCAGCTGGCCTTTCAGCCATTCGCCCTGTGCAGCCACTTTGCCTGCGATGTTCTGATCTTTCAGGATTTTCAGCGTCGTCAGACCGGTGGCCATCGCCAGCTGGTTGCCGCGGAAGGTACCGGTGTGGTGACCTGGCGCCCACGCATCGAACTGTTTTTTGATACCGAGCACGGCCAGCGGCAGACCGCCACCCACTGCTTTAGACATCACGATGATGTCTGGCTCAATGCCTGCGTGTTCGAAGGCGAAGAATTTACCGGTACGGGCAAAGCCAGCCTGAACTTCGTCGAGGATCAGCAGAATGCCGTGTTCCTGAGTTACTTTACGGATGCGCTGCAGCCACTCAGCCGGAGCCGGGTTCACGCCGCCTTCGCCCTGAACCGCTTCCAGGATCACCGCAGCAGGCTTACGCACGCCGCTTTCAACGTCGTTGATCAGGTTATCGAAGTAGTAAGTCAGCGCTTTCACGCCCGCTTCACCACCGATACCCAGCGGGCAGCGGTATTCGTGCGGGTAAGGCATGAACTGGACTTCTGGCATCATACCGTCAACCGCTTCTTTCGGAGACAGGTTGCCGGTCACGGACAGTGCGCCGTGGGTCATGCCGTGGTAACCACCAGAGAAGCTGATGATACCGCTACGGCCGGTCACTTTTTTCGCCAGCTTCAGCGCCGCTTCAACGGCGTCAGCACCGGATGGACCGGTGAACTGCAGGCAGTACTCTTTGCCCTGACCAGGCAGCAGAGAGAGCAGGTATTCGGAAAACGCGTCTTTCAGAGGCGTCGTCAGATCCAGAGTATGTAACGGCAAGCCGCTGGTAATGACATTTTGGATGCTTTTCAGCACATCAGGATGGTTATGGCCAAGCGCAAGGGTCCCTGCGCCTGCTAAACAGTCAAGGTATTCTTTATTATCTGCATCGGTGATCCACACGCCTTCTGCTTTAGTGATGGCTAAAGGCAGTTTACGCGGATAACTCCTGACGTTAGATTCAAACTCGGCCTGACGGGCCAGATAGGTTTCGTTGCTTTTGTGGGCATCTACGGTGTCAATACGGACTTTATCCGTCATCATATCACTCCTACAACCGCCGCTTCGTTATGAGCCACGATTGAATAAAAAGTTAAAAAACAGATGGGGGCCTGAAAAAAACGCCGCCAATATAGAGCCTTTTGCCACGGGGCTCAATGGTTAATTTGTTTACTGTTTTGTGACACGGGGCTGTAACGAGGAAATATCCCCATTTTTAAAATGAAAATTGCATTTTATGCCAAATAAAAACAGCGCGTTACAGGCTGTTTACCCGGTGTGTAAAGTCACAGAAAAGAGTGTGACAAATCGTGCCATCGAACGGCATAAAAGGAGGGTGACGCTTCCTGTTTCTGCGTCCTGGGCAAAAAACGGCGGTTACGTTGCATGCGCAACGGAATCACGCGGTAAAAAAGGACTTTCTACGCGCGTGGTTTCCTGATGTTCTTCACCGTTAATAATATGCAGGGCGCTCAGGCGACCAATTTCATAGTGCGGCAGTTGAACCGTCGTGAGAGGCGGCAGGAACAACTCCCCAATGCCCACCATATTGTCATAGCCGATAACGGCGATATCTTCCGGTATGCGAAGCCCTTGCCCCAGTAGCGTCTGATAGACCATAAACGCGATACGATCGTTGCCGCAGATAACCGCGTCGAACCGGGGAATGCCATTCTGCATATGCGCCAGCAATACTGACGGAATGTCACGATAGTGCTCATCACCGAGTGCCATATAGCTGTGCGCCAGGCCGTCCGGATCGAGCCCCGCTTCACGGCATGCACGTTCCAGCCCCTGACGACGTCGGGTTGTGGCCAGATGCCCCTCAGGCAAATGCAGGCAGAGAGGGCGTCGATAACCCTCCGCGAGTAACGCCCGCACGGCGGTATATTGCCCCTGTTCATCATCGGGAATATAGCTGGCGACCTTTTCGCCGTCACTTTCGCAGTTGGCCAGCACGCAGGGAAGAGTGAGTAATTTGGCCGGGAGAGGAACCTGACGTAACCCCATGGTGGTGTAGATAATTCCGTCAGGCCGATGAGAAAGGAGAAGGTCGACAATGGCGTCCGGGTTGTCATCGGTAAACATATTCATCACGAAGCTGTTCCAGCCGTGCATTCTGGCCGTCTCTTCAATCGACAGCGTGATCTCCACCGAGAAAGGCGTCGTCACCGTATCGAGCGCCAGTACGCCTATGGTTTTAGGCGAGGCATGCGCGCCGCGAATTTTCTTGGCGGACAGATCGGGCACGTAGCTGGTTTGCTCGATAGCCCGCTGAACGCGCGCCAGCGTTTCCGGCTTAAGGCGCTCCGGGCTGTTCAGCGCACGGGAGACCGTCATCAGCGATACGTTAGCCAGCTTTGCGACGTCCTTCAGGGAAGCCATTTTCTTACTCCGTTAATGCTCTGTGTGAAAGGGTATACAACTAAGTCGCTGATGTAAAAGGAAGGCTGATGCACAGGCCAGGTCAGGCTTACCTCAGTGATGAATATTTGATCGCGATCTCACTCTCTTAATGTTAACGTTAACTTTCGTGATTAACATCTTAAATTTTTACCAAACAGCATGAGAAAGGATAAATGTTAACGTTACCATTGCGTCATTACTCCAACATGAGAATGTCATGATGAAAACGCATCACTCTCACAGCTACCCTTTATTAAGCGCACTACTCTTTTTCTTTTTTGTCACATGGTCATCTTCCGGCTCGTTGCTCTCTATCTGGCTCCATCAGGAGGTGGGGTTAAAGGCAGGGGATACGGGCGTCATCTATGCCGTGCTGTCCGTCTCCGCGCTGTGCGCGCAAATCTGCTACGGCTTCATTCAGGACAAGCTCGGCCTGCGAAAAAACCTGCTCTGGTTTCTGACCAGCCTGCTCATTCTTTCCGGTCCGGCCTTCCTGCTGTTTGGTTATCTGCTGCAAATTAACGTGTTACTCGGCAGTATTTTCGGCGGGGTTTATATCGGGCTGACGTTTAACGGTGGAATAGGGGTCCTGGAGTCCTATACCGAGCGCGTGGCCCGCCAGAGCCAGTTTGAGTTTGGCAGGGCGAGGATGTGGGGATCGCTGGGCTGGGCGGTGGCAACTTTTTTTGCAGGACTCCTGTTCAACATTAATCCGAAGCTGAACTTCGCGGTAGCGAGCTGCGCCGGGCTGGTGTTTTTTGTGTTGCTGGCACGACTCCGGGTCTCTTCCGCGCCGCACGCCATGCAGGAGGCGGTATCCGGCGGTAAGGTCACGCTGGAGGATGCATTGCGCCTGCTGACGCTGCCGCGCTTCTGGGCGCTGGTATTTTTTGTTATCGGCACCTGTATTTATGGCGTCTATGACCAGCAGTTCCCGGTCTATTTCTCCTCACAGTTCCCGACGCTGCAGGAAGGAAACGCCATGTATGGCTATCTCAACTCCTTCCAGGTCTTCCTGGAGGCGGCGGGCATGTTTTGCGCCCCGTGGCTGGTGAATCGCCTCGGTGCGAAAAACGGCCTGATTTTCGCCGGAATGGTGATGGCGATGCGTATGGTGGCATCGGGTCTGGTTGAGGGGCCGGTATTGATCTCCATTACCAAGCTATTGCACGCGGTTGAGCTGCCCGTTTTGCTGGTCTCCATCTTCAAATACAACAGCCTGCATTTTGATAAGCGACTCTCTTCCACCCTCTATCTGGTGGGCTTTGCCTGTACAAGCTCGGTGATTGCCTCGGTGCTGTCGCCGCTGGCAGGTTACAGCTATGAGAAATACGGCTTTGCCCAGTCCTATCTCATCATGGGGTTACTGGTCTTCAGCACCACGTTTATCTCCATCTTCCTGTTGCGCTCGGGTAAGTCCTCTTCTGACCCGCTCATGCCGCAACCTTCCACCATCTGATCAAAGAGTAGAGAAATGACGTATTCCATTACGAAAGCAGAACAGGAAATTCAGTCCAGACGCGAAGGGCTTAACCTGCGCTGGTATCCCCGTTACCACCTCGCTGCGCGTGCTGGCTGGATGAACGACCCGAATGGCCTGGTCTGGTTTGACGGCTGGTATCACGCCTTTTATCAACATCATCCTTATTCGACCCAGTGGGGTTCGATGCACTGGGGCCATGCGCGCAGCAAAGATTTAGTACACTGGGAGCACCTCCCGGTTGCGCTGGCACCGGAAGGACCAGACGACAAGGACGGCTGTTTTTCTGGCTCAGCCGTGGTGGATGGCGACACGCTGGCGCTGATCTACACCGGCCACAAATTCCACGGCGATCCCGGCGATGAGGCTAATCTCTACCAGGTTCAGTGCCTGGCAACCAGCCGTGACGGCATCCACTTTGTGCGGCACGGGACCGTCATTGACACACCGCCTGGACTGCATCACTTCCGCGATCCGAAAGTATGGCGTGAAGGGGAGTGGTGGTACATGGTCGTTGGCGCGCGCGAGGGTGATACGGGCCAGGTGCGTGCGTACCGGTCTGCGGATCTGCGCGAGTGGCAGGACAGGGGCGTGCTCGCGGTGGCTGAAAAAGAGATGGGCTATATGTGGGAATGCCCGGACTTCTTCACTCTCGGTGGGAAACGCGTGCTGATGTTTTCGCCTCAGGGACTCACCGCAGACGGATTTAAACATCGCAATCTTTTCCAGAGTGGCTATCTGGTAGGTGAATGGCAGCCAGGTCAGCCCTTTGTGCGTGAAGGTGAATTTGTGGAGATGGATTACGGGCATGATTTCTATGCGCCGCAAAGTTTCCTGACACCGGATGGCCGACGCATCGTCATCGGCTGGCTGGACATGTGGGGATCTCCGCTGCCGGAACAGGAGGATGGCTGGGCGGGTATGCTTTCTTTACCGCGCGAGCTGACGCTGAGTGCGGATAACCATCTGCAAATGCGGCCGGCCAGAGAAGTTGAAACCCTGCGCGGGGCGTGGTTTCCCTGGCCGATAAGTACGCTTAATAACCAGCAGATGACGCTGGTGGAACACTGCGATACGATGGAGGTCATTCTGCAATGGGATTGCACGAACAGCAGCGCGGAGCAATACGGCATTCGTCTCGGCGACGGGCTGCGCCTCTATGTTGATGCCCAGATGCAGCGCCTGGTGCTGGAGAGACACTATCCACAGTATGGCCTGTGCGGTTCCCGAAGCGTCGCGCTTAACCTGAACGACGCGCTCAGCCTGCGCCTGTTCTTTGACTGCTCTTCCGTGGAGGTGTTTGTTAACGAGGGGGAAGCGTGCCTCAGCAGCCGTATTTATCCTGATGAAGACGGCCGCGAGCTGGCGTTATTTGCCTGGGCGGGGGGAGCGTCGCTTATTCATGGCGGGGCGTGGCAGTTAGAATAAAAGGGCTTATGGCATTCCTGACTTTTGCATGGAGAAAATCCGGCAAATAAAAAAAGGCGACCGCAGTCGCCTGATTTATTTTATCAAGTCTTCAACCTGATCCGCTACCCACTTAGCCCCATGATATGCGCCATAGCCGATTACACCCACGGCTACAACACCGCCAACCATCCCAAAGCCGAGTCCTAATGCAGCAAGCCCCGACGTGATACCCGCAGCGCTAAGACCTTCTACAGCACCTAAAGAAGCGATAGCAAGTACTGGAGAACCCGCACCCACTATTTTAGCGAACCATTCTTTTACTGCTTCATTTGCATCATCCATCATATAATCCTCAAGAATGATTAAAAAAAACGCCCATCTGTTAAGGGCAGCTTTAGCAATACACTAAAGACTTACAACACGGGTCTCACTTACACTTTGTGTTAACCGTATAACTACATGGCTTGCATTAAGCTATTTCTAATTGGCTGCTATATAGCCCCCTAATGAAAGGGGCTAGTTTTAGATTAATGCACTGTACCAAAAATAGGGCAAACGTAAGGGGTCATCTTAACCTCAATGAGTTAGAACAAAATCAATAACACTCTCACCTTTTAATTTCAGCTTGAGAGTGTAGCCTTGTTTCTTCCATACGCCGTTATTAGGCTTCCAGCCTTTCGAAAGGAGGGTTTCAGCAGCATCAGAGATAGGTTTATCAACCACACTATAAGCATCAGCTTCAAAAGCTATCCGATCTTGTTGGCTCGTAATTGCTTTTTTGTTTTGTGCTTTGGTTTTGTGAATATCGCAACCATGGCCATCAGTTACTTGAGTACATCCAGAGCGCTCTAATTGCTCCCGATAGTGCGCATTAATAGCATGAGCAGGAAGAGATGCAATAACCAGAACTGCTAATAATAGTTTTTTCATAATTCTAAATTCTGCCTTTCGTATATCACTGCAATAATAAGGATATAAGTAGCATTGTAGTAACAATGCATCGCCAAAATAATAGTCCTATCCCAGCCTCCTGTTTAAGAAAAGCATTAGAAGGAACAATCCACCATATACAAACACTCGGTAGGCAGGAACGTGCACAACCCAAATTAATGACTGTTTAGCTGTTATCACAGCTATAAGCTATGTTTAATATGGTACGGTTGTAAGTAATACCTATAAATACGCCAGTAGCTACTAAAGCTAACGAAACTAAAGCAGAGTATATAATTAGTTTAATCATGGCTATCATCACTATTTTACCCTAAGGAACCATTCTGGTAGTTCTTTCTCAGGAAATTAAACCCCTTCACTATAAAAACTATCAATGAATCATGGTGTATATTAGCACTCCTTTATTGTTGGGTTGGCCCTATATTTGATAAACAAACGAGATAAATTTAAAACTGTCAAACACATAGTTAGTTAGGTTAACGGTTTTCAATTCGCCGTAAGATCCTTTAATGCAACAGCTTGTAGAAACACCTTTAAAGGGGGAGGTATATTGAGTACATTCGAAGGACTTTATCGTTTACTTAAAAGCCGATCCCAACGCCAACAGAAGCACCCATGTTATTAGCGGTATCATCTGAGAAACTTACTTTAGCGATGACATTATCATTGAAATTCACGCTTGCGCCTACAGCAAGGGCGCTTTCTCCTTCATACGTGGCTGCGCCAGCGCTAAACATAACTTTCTTATTGACTTGCACTTGAGGCAAGCCAGCCATAGCCATTGCACCACTAATACCAGCGTTAGCCTGTTTTTTGTTGTCGTCAACTTCACTTTTGAGGCTCTTGAATTGGCTGTTAATTTGCTGATTCATTGCATTGATAGCAGAGCGGTTAGCATTGATTGCTGAACGGTTAACCGCTACGTTATTTTTAGTAATCTGATCTACTTCATGCTTAGTGATGATGGTTGTAACACCGTTAGCGCCACTACTCCCATTCAAACCATTTTTACCAGCAGCACCTACAGCCCCGGTAGCACCCATAGCGCCACGTTTACCTGCAATGCTAGACCCGTTCTTACCATCTTTACCATCAACACCATTAATCACTACAACACCCGCAGGAGCGGTTACAGGGGTATTAGTAATCGTTGTAGTAGGGAACGTTTGAACCGCTACCAATGGCGAGTTGACAGGCGTATTTGTCTGTGGGAACTGCTTCAACGGTACATTCATAACCAAATGTTGAGGTGGTATAGCTTGAGGCTGTTTAGTTGGCTGTGGTAACGGCTGAGGAATCAACTGTTGAGGTTGTGGGATCGCCTGTGGTTGTTTTGTTGGTGTAGCCTGTGGTTTAGAGGGTACAGCATACGGCTTAGGCTGAATTGGATTAGGCGCTAAAATTGTATTATTAGTCAGATCCTGAATATCTGCTTTCAGCTTAGGTAAATCGTGCAAATAACGTTGTGTAGCGTCATCTAACGCTTGTGCTTCTGGTGTGCCACTATTGGAACCCTGTGCAGTATAAGCGCGCAGAGCATTGTTATAGTCATTAGCGATGTCAGAAGCCAAAGAACGAGCCAGATTAAGACGGTTGTTATATTGATCAACAGTCAGCGTTGCAGCATGTGCCTTGACCATAATACCAGCGAACAAACAACCAAATACAACTACGGCAGATTTATTGATAGGTTTCATTTGAAAGCTCTCATCATCAATGCAAGAAATAAATTAAAGTAAGGGTGCTATCCTGGCGGAAAGATACAACCTCTTGTTATATCTTGATTAAATTATGGCGTGTTTCGAAATTTAAGTTTGGCAACTTATTTCGTAACGTGCAGCAACTATCTATGAATGTGTAATTATGATTATTGATCTAAATCATAAATCGCATTAATAGCTAATTTAGTTCGTTGTAATAGAAAAGGTATTACCTTTTAAATATCAATGATATAAGTTTTTAGTTGGTTTGATTTTATGATGTGTAAGAAATAAAAACTCATTAATATTTTTTAAGTTTCTTGGCGAGAAAAGATGAAAAATAGGCGAAATAGTTAATGTCAGTTAATGGATCTCTCTCTGTGTTTTATTATTGAATCCTCCTTATGTTTTGAATGAAAGCAATGCTGAGCCTAACAGTAATCCTGCAGTTTTTTGCTAAAAATATTGTTGTTGAAAACTCAAGCGAAATGTATCTGGATATAAATTTATATGACTTAGTAACAGAATTGTTATACAAAATGGAGAGTCTGAAGGAGGGGCAGGATAGCCCCATGTTTAAAGCTTTTTTTGCTATGCTTGTTTCTTTTCGTTCCACGCATCGGAATGCAAGATATTGCCATCTTTATAAAGGTGAGTGATTTTCTCGTAGGCTAAAGAAATATCTTCCATATGGCCTGTACCCGTAGCCGTTCGGGTATCGTGCATCACAGGGCTAAAGCTAACTACTTTCACACGTTCTAATGTAATGGTGTAGTAAATTTCCTCTTGCCCGCTGTAGTTGATACGGTAGAAATTAAACTCAGCGCTTTTAAGAGTCTGCCCCGTTGCAACAGCTTTAAACAGATAGGGTGATGAACTGTCAATCTCTTTAGTGAAATTGAATGAGCAATGTTGTCGGCTTCCTGTCACTTTACCTGTTAAATTATCTGTAGGAATGATCACGCTATGCTGTAAGCTACGTAGTTCTATGCTTCCATCACGTCCATGAACGTCACAAGATCCCATGATCTGAGATCCACCATCATCTTTTAAAATCAAATGTACTGGTACAGCCATTTTTAACGCTCCTTGCTGTTAATCATATAACCAGCGCTTTGCTTTTGCTGATTCAATTAACATCCCTATTGTGAAATGAGGAACAGGGATAGATTCTTTTTTCCTAAAAGGATTAAATGATATCGGTGTATCAGGATAATAAGTTTTAATACAAAATTTTCCACGATCAACATGGAATTGAGCAAAGAATTTTTCTAATAACTCTTCTGCTTCATATTCATCAAAATTTAGATCGGTATCTAAATCCGTTTCAGGTGTTAATTCCTTATGTTTATTTTTTAAAATATAAACACCATCATGTTTACGTACTAAATCATAAATTTTTGATTCAAGATCATCTACCATAATTTATCATCACCTCTAGCAATCGTATTATATTCTCGAATTGTGTTATAACTAATTTGAGATGCATCCGAAGCGAAAATAATCCATCCTAAAACTGGTATGGCTCTTCCTGTAAAAGCGGCAATATTCGCTACGGATCTAATTCTTATCGTTGAAGGAGGATAACCACCAATCACAGAAGGGAGTTTAATTCCAAATGGAAACTTTGCTTTTTTGAATACCTTACGTGCTGCTTTAGAAGCGTAAGAGGTTCCCTTTTCTGCACCTGTAGGTTTTGCCATTGTGGGAAGAGAATTACGCCCAGATACAATAGCTACGACTGCAGTGAAGTCAGCAACACCTAGCCCTAGTTGCTCTACAACCTTTTCACAGAAAATCATGAAAAACAGTTCAGACGCAGTAAGATTAGATTTCCCTGCATAGAAATATGTTCCATTTAATTCTTCTACTGTATCCATCAGTAACCCTTTAGTTTCAGGCAACATGTTTATTAATCGTACTGCGTGCAAGTACAAAGGGGAAGCTGTTTTTATGAAAAAGCACTTAAATCAAAGTGCTGTTGGCTAAATAATTCATTAGCTACTGCTCAATACCATCTCTTACAATGTTAATTATTTTCTTTTCTGTGAAGGACCTTTTAGTTGTTTAACTAAAAAGACAGTGAGTAATAGAATGTCGTTGTTCTTTCTGAGCACTCGAAGTCTTTCGCTCCTGCCTTGCGTGAAGAATCATTATCCGAAAGAGTGGGCTTGCTTGAGCAAGCAACTTCCCCTAATCTGGCAAAAAGTAAGCTAATGCTTACCAAATGACTCGGGGTGCCCTTCTTTGTGAAGGCTGAGAAATACCCGTATTACCTGATCTGGATAATGCCAGCGTAGGGAAGTCAGATGCCTTCCCGGTCATCGCTTCTTCACGCAAGGCAGGAGCGAACCCATGCAGCCTGACCTGCTCGATTTACACGTTTTACATCACTTTCGCACCCGTTCTCCGCTGACCCATTGTATGACCAATGACGTCGTACAGACCTTTACGGCCAACGTTTTGCTGGCGCTTGGCGCATCCCCGGCGATGGTGATCGAGGCCGAAGAGGCCGAGCAGTTTGCCGCGATAGCCGATGCGCTGCTGGTTAACGTTGGCACGCTGACCGCGCCGCGCGCCCAGTCGATGCGTCGGGCAATTGAAAGCGCGATGGCGGCAGGCAAGCCCTGGACGCTGGACCCGGTTGCCGTGGGCGCCCTGGCGTTCCGCACTCGTTTTTGCCATCAAATTCTTGCCCTGAAACCGGCGGCCATTCGCGGCAATGCCTCTGAAATCCTTGCTCTTGCCGGGATGAGCGCCGGCGGGCGCGGCGTCGATACGACCGATACCGCCGCCAGCGCGGTGCCTGCAGCCCAGGCGCTGGCCCGGCAGATCAATACGATTGTGGTAATCACCGGCGAGGTGGACTACATCACGGACGGGCAACGTACCCGAACGGTTACCGGCGGTGACCAGCTGATGACGCGCGTGGTGGGCACCGGATGCGCGCTTTCTGCCGTTGTGGCGGCGAGCTGTTCGCTGCCGGGTGACCGGCTGGATAACATCGCTGCCGCCTGCGGATGGATGAAACGAGCCGGAACGGTCGCCGTTTCGCAGTCGCGTGGCCCGGGCAGTTTTGCCAGCGCGTTCCTGGATGCGCTCTACACGCTGGAGGAGCAGGCATGAAGCGAATTAACGCCCTGACCATTGCCGGCACCGATCCCAGCGGCGGCGCGGGTATCCAGGCTGACCTGAAAACTTTCTCAGCCCTTGGCGCGTACGGCTGCTCGGTCATCACCGCGCTGGTGGCGCAAAACACGCGCGGCGTGCAGTCGGTCTACCGTATCGAGCCGGATTTTGTTGCCGCACAGCTGGATTCGGTTTTCAGCGACGTGCGCATCGATACCACCAAAATCGGCATGCTGGCCGAAACGGATATCGTTGAAGCGGTGGCCGAGCGGCTTAAACGCTATCAGGTGCAAAACGTAGTGCTGGATACGGTGATGCTGGCGAAAAGCGGCGATCCGCTGCTCTCCGCCTCTGCCGTGGAGACGCTACGCAAAAAGCTGCTGCCACAGGTAGCACTCATCACGCCCAACCTGCCGGAAGCCGCCGCGCTGTTGGGCACATCGCACGCGCAAACGGAACGCGAGATGAAAGCGCAGGGGAACGCGCTGCTGGCGATGGGCTGCGGGGCGGTGCTGATGAAGGGTGGGCATCTGGATGACGCGGAAAGCCCGGACTGGCTCTTCACCCGCGACGGCGAAGTGCGTTTTACCGCGCCGCGCGTGCAGACCAAAAATACCCACGGCACGGGCTGTACGCTCTCGGCCGCGCTGGCGGCGCTGCGTCCCCGGCATGAAGGCTGGGTCGACACGGTGCGCGAAGCGAAAGCCTGGCTCTCGGCGGCGCTGGCAAAAGCCGATACTCTGGAAGTCGGTCACGGTATTGGGCCGGTACACCATTTTCATGCATGGTGGTAAGCCAGTATACTGGCAGGAAACACCACGCCTGAGAAAACAGAGATGGAACAAGCGCATACCCGGTTAATCGCTCAACTGAATGAACGGATCGCCGCGCCCGATAACACGCCGCTGTACCTGAAGTTTGCCGAAACGGTAAAAAATGCGGTGCGCAGCGGGGTGCTGGAGCACGGGAATATTTTGCCCGGCGAGCGCGATCTGAGCCAGTTGACCGGGGTGTCGCGCATTACCGTGCGTAAAGCGATGCAGGCGCTGGAGGAAGAGGGCGTGGTGACGCGCGCCCGAGGCTACGGGACGCAAATCAACAATATCTTCGAATATTCGCTGAAAGAGGCGCGCGGCTTCTCACAGCAGGTGGTGCTGCGCGGCCAAACGCCAAATACGCTCTGGGTTAACAAGCGGGTGGTGAAATGCCCGGAAGAGGTGGCGAACCACCTGTCGATCTCCCCGGACAGCGAGGTCTTTTTGCTCAAGCGCATTCGCTATGTGGATGACGATGCGGTGTCCATTGAAGAGTCCTGGGTCCCGGTCGGGTTAATTCCCGACCCGGATGCGATTGGCATTTCGCTCTACGACTACTTCCGCAGCCAGAATATCTTCCCGCAGCGCACCCGCTCAAGGGTGAGCGCCCGCATGCCGGACAGCGAGTTTCAGGCGCACATTAAGATGGATGAAAAAATACCGGTGCTGGTGATCAAGCAGGTCGCGCTTGACCAGCAGCACCGGCCGATTGAGTACAGCATCAGCTACTGTCGCAGCGACCTATACGTCTTTGTGTGCGAGGAGTAATTCCTCGCGAGTCGGTGCGCAATCGCCGCCGCGTTGGCTGACCACCCGGGACGCCACGGCATTCCCTAGCAGAACCGCGTCTGCCAGTGACCATCCTCCCGCCAGTCCGGCAAGCGTGCCGCCCGCGTGGCTGTCGCCTGCGCCAATGGTGTCCACGACCGTCGCCGGGAACGCCGGAACAACGCCCGAGCTCCCGGCGTCATACCAGGCCGCACCGTCTTTATCGTGGCGCACAATCAGGGCGGCCCGGAAACGCTGCTGCCACTCCGTACCCAGGTTTTCAGCCACGACACCCAGCCGCCCGGCTGCGATCTCCGCTTCCTGACGATTAAGGGACACGATTGGCCTGCAGGCCATAATCCGCGTCATCAGCGCGTCGGGGATATCCGCAATACGGGGGCCGAAATCGATGAATGCCGTCACCTCCTGCAACCCCTCCAGCCAGCGTGTCAGCAGTTCACCGCACGGCGAGGCCAACTGATAGCCGGACAAATACACCAGGCTGTTTTGCGCGACGTGAAGCGCATCCAGCCAGCGTTGCTGCCACTGGTTCTCCACGCCGCTAAAGGACATAAAGGTGCGTTCGCCGTCAGGCTCAACCAGCGCCAGGCACCAGCCGTTATCGCCCGTATCGGCCTCCACGGCGCTGTGCAGATCCTGCTTCGCCATGGCGTTGCGGATAATATCCGCCCACACGCCGTGCCCGACGGGCAGAGCGTTTTGCGCCGTAATGCCGAGCCGCTTCAGGGCAATGGCGATATTCAGCGCGCAGCCGCCAATATTCACGCCCTGCTGCTTAAGTTCGATATCGCACCCGCGCCAGGGCAGGGCGTAGGCGTCGGCGATGACGTCAATCACCGCTGCGCCCAGCACCGTCACCGGGCGCGTGGCGTGCAGATTTTCGAGACGTTGGGCAAATGCATTCATACGCCCTCCCTTTGCTCCCTGAAGTGCAGCAGTTTCTCGCAATAATGGCCGAAGTTGAGCTGGTTGACGGCATCGAGTTCGGCTTTGAGCGCCGGGTCAATCGCCTGCACACCGTGGAGCGCACCGCAGATGGCCGTCGCCATGGCGCCAATGGTGTCCGTATCACCGCCCAGATTGGCACATAAAATGGCGCAGCGGTTCGGGTCGGTTCCCGCCAGTTCCACCATCGCAATGGCCGCCGGAACGGACTCGATTGTGCTGGTGCCCGCGCCAATCAGCTGATAAACCTGCTCGCTGGCGGAGTCAATACCGTTGGCTTCCCGCACGGTCTTAACCGCCAGCTCAATACGCGCCGCCAGCGACGCGCTGAAGGTGGTGGTTTTCATCTCCTGCGCATAGCGGGCGATCCCCGGCAGGGCATCAACGATGTTCTGCCAGCTTTCGCCGTCGATGGCGCGGGAAACCGCCCAGGCAATCACCACCGCGCCGGCAATGGCGAGGTCCGATTTATGGGTCGGGCTGGAGGCCAGCGCCACCTGTTCAACAAAGTGTTCCAGCCGCGTCGCCGGGAGCAGGCAGCCCAGCGGGGAGGCGCGCATCGCCGCCCCGTTCGTCACGCCGTTGTTTTCCAGTTCGCTGACCGGTTTCCCGTCACGAATCGCATTAAGCGCGATTTTTGAGGTCGGGCCGAGCACATTCTTGTTGAACGCGTCGAAATCGAGCGCCCAGTTCAGGATATGCTTGCCGATAACATCCGCATTAATCTCCCCGTCGCACTCAATGATCGCATCGGCGAGGCACAGCGCCATCGAGGTATCGTCGGTGAACTCTGCCTGCCTGAAATAGCAGGCCGCGTTATTTTCTGCCGGGCCGGGTAAAAAGCGGTCGATCCAGCCAAAGTGGGCCTTGACGCGCTTTCTCGGCCACAGCTCCGACGGCATGCCCATCGCATCCCCTAACGCCTGCCCGTAAAGGGCACCGAGAACACGTTCTTGTTTCATTTAACTTCCCCTTGTGTCAGCGCGGTATCGCCATCAACCACCTCAATAGCAGTGATCTCTTTGTCCGATTCGCGGAAAAACAGCATAAACAGCACCGCAATCACGGCAATCATGATTGCACCAAATGCCCACATTCCGGCCCAGTTGAAGGTCAGCCCATTCACCGGCTCTTTATATGCGAACATTTTTTCCATCATCACGCCGCCCAGGCGGTAACCCAGCAGGCTACCAAAGCCCTGGCAGCACAGCGTAATCAGGCCTTGCGCGGCGGTACGCATGTGCACCGGCGCTTTTTTATCCACGTAGATGTACGCGGTAACGTAGTAGAAGTCGTAGCTCACGCCGTGCAGCAGAATGCCGAGGAACAGCAGGGCGTAGGTGAAGTACTGTTCCGCACCGCCGTAAACGAAGAACCCGTAGCGGATGGCGGCCGTGATCAGACCCAGCAGTAAGACCTTCTTAATACCAAAGCGTTTGGTAAAGAACGGCAGCGCCAGCATAAAGAAGATTTCAGAGAACTGGCCGAGCGTCATCCAGCCGGTGGCGTTTTTCATTCCCACTTCGGTGAGATAGCCGTTGGCGAAGATGTAATAGAAGGCCAGTGGCATGGCGAACAGAAACGAGCAGAAGAAGAACACGAGGAAGTTTTTGTCGCGCAGCAGGATCAGCGCGTCCAGCCCCAGCATTACTTTGAAGTCCAGCTTGCCGGTACTTTTCGGCGGCGTGTTCGGCAGGAAGAGGGCAAACACGCCGAGCAGGGCGGAGCTGGCTGCCGTCATCAGCAGAGGAATATTGGTATCGGAAATATCGCTATAGCCCAGCATCTGCGGCAGGAAGCCGCACGCCAGCCCGGAGGCGATCCAGCCGATAGTGCCCATTACGCGGATACGCGGGAAATCGGCCTCGACGTCATCCACGTTCGCGAAGGCAATACTGTTGGTCAGCGCGATGGTGGGCATATAGGTCAGGGAGTAAACCAGCAGCAGCGGGAAGAAGGTGCTGAACTGGGTTTGTTGTGCGGCGAAGTACATCAAAATCGCGCCGGCAAACATCAGCACCGCCAGTACTTTCTGCGCGGCGAAGAAGCGGTCCGTCAGCGATCCGACCAGAATTGGGGAGAGGATTGCGGCAATGGCGGTACAGGCATAAGACCAGCCGATTTCCCCGGCGGTAAAACCGCTTTTGCTCAGCCACAGCCACAGCGGCACAAACCACGCGCCCCAGATAAACCATTCAACAAACATCATGAATGACAGTTGGACTTTCGTTTTCATTTTTTAATCCTGCATGTCAGAGAGGGTACGCCTTTAACATACCATTCTATAATACCTTTTAAATACCTTTGTGGTGATTGTTTGATCAATGTAACAGTTTTGTTGTACACGAATCGAGCCAGCAGATTGTGCTGAAAAAAAATGCAAAAGGTGGAAAATCTGTTAAGTCGGTACCAGGCTTAGTCTGCCCATAAATAATGGGACTGGATAAACACACACCGACACGACGTCGGACTTACGGGAGTATCACATGACTGATATTGCGCAGTTGCTTGGCAAAGACGCCGACAGCCTTTTACAGCATCGTTGTATGACCATTCCAGCCGACCAGCTCTATCTGCCGGGTCATGACTACGTCGACCGCGTGATGGTCGATAACAACCGTCCGCCTGCGGTTCTGCGAAACATGCAGACGCTCTACAACACCGGGCGGCTCGGTGGCACCGGATATCTCTCCATTCTGCCGGTAGACCAGGGCGTTGAGCACTCGGCGGGCGCCTCTTTCGCGGCGAATCCGCTCTATTTCGATCCGAAGAACATTGTTGAGCTGGCGATTGAAGCGGGCTGTAACTGCGTGGCCTCCACCTACGGCGTGCTGGCCTCCGTCTCGCGTCGCTATGCCCACCGCATTCCGTTCCTCGTGAAGCTGAACCACAATGAAACCCTGAGCTATCCCACCGAATATGACCAGACGCTCTACGCCAGCGTCGAGCAGGCGTTCAATATGGGGGCGGTTGCCGTTGGGGCGACGATTTACTTTGGCTCTGAACAGTCCCGTCGTCAGATTGAAGAGATCTCTGCGGCGTTTGAGCGCGCGCACGAGCTGGGTATGGTGACCGTGCTGTGGGCGTACCTGCGTAACTCGGCGTTCAAAAAAGACGGCGTGGATTACCACGTGTCGGCTGACCTGACCGGCCAGGCGAACCATCTGGCGGCGACCATTGGCGCAGACATCGTGAAGCAGAAAATGGCCGAGAATAACGGCGGCTATAAGGCGGTGAACTTCGGTTACACCGATGACCGCGTTTACAGCAAGCTGACCAGCGATAACCCGATCGACCTGGTGCGCTACCAGCTGGCGAACTGCTATATGGGCCGTGCAGGGCTGATTAACTCCGGCGGCGCGGCGGGCGGCGATACTGACCTGTCAGACGCGGTACGTACGGCGGTTATTAACAAACGCGCGGGCGGCATGGGGCTGATCCTGGGTCGTAAGGCGTTTAAGAAATCGATGGCCGACGGCGTGAAGCTGATCAATGCGGTGCAGGACGTCTATCTGGACAGCAAAGTCACGATTGCCTGACCTGAGGGCGAAGCGTAGGCCGGGTAAGGCGTAGCCGCCACCCGGCAATACCATCAGCGCAAAAGCACACAGTCCGGCGGCAACCGACACTGCAGCGCGCCGGGCAACACCTCAATGCGGAACTGTGTTCCGCTTAGCGGCTCTCCGTCGAGGTTAAACGTCATCCCGTGCGGGGCATTGACCTCAAACCATGCGGATTTCCCATCAATGATATTCGGACTCTCTTCCGGCTGCGTCAGCGTGGTAAACAGCGCGGGCAGCAGACCGTCGCCCGTGAAAATCCGCAGCTGTAGCTGACCGTCATTGATCAGCGCCTCCGGGCACAGCTGCTGACCGCCGCCAGCCTGTCGACCATTGCCAATGCCAATGACCAGCGCGTCACCCTGCCACTGAAAATCCTCGCCGCGAATTTCGCAGCGGTCAGGCTTGAGGGTATCCATGCGCATCAGACCATGGATCAGATACGACACGCCGCCCAGCGCCGCCTTCAGTTTTTCCGGCGTTTCGCTGGTGATGCGCGTGCCGAACCCGCCGGTGGCCATATTGATAAAGCAGGTTTTGTCATTCACCTGCGCAATATCTACCGCGGTGGCTTTACCGAGGATCGCCAGCTGGAGCGCTTTTTCTAACGCCTCCGGGATCCCTGCGCTGGTGGCAAAGTCATTGGCGGTGCCGAGCGGTAAAATACCCATCACCGGGCGGTTTGCCGGGGGCAGGTCGATCAGCGCTGACGCGATTTCATTGATGGTGCCATCGCCGCCGCCGGAAATGATGGTGTTGACGCCAAGCCCGAGGGCTTCATTGATATAGCGTGCCGCGTCGCCTTTTTCCCAGGTTACCCTGACGTGGATGCGCGCGCCGTCGTCACGCAAATCCTGAATTGCCTGACGCAGGAGATCGTTGCCCGCACTTTTGCCATTGAGAATCAATAAACTGTCTGGATAGGTTGCCATCCGCGCTGCTCCCTTTTTTAGCGTTAGTAAGAGTGTATAGCAGAGAGGAAAAAAGCGGGTAAGAACAGGATGAAAGGAACAAAATAAGCCCGAAAGCGCGTTACACTCCAGCGATGATATTAACGTAATCACAGGAAAGTGATGATGAATAAAATTTTGGTAAGCGCGTGCCTGATGGGCTTCAGGGTTCGTTATAACGGAAGTGAAAAAGCGAGAATGAACGCGCAACTCGCTCGCTGGCAACAGGAACAACGTCTGGTTATCCACTGCCCTGAACTGGCTGCCGGGCTGCCTGTACCGCGTCCTCCGGCAGAGATTATGTCTGCTGATGGCAAAGACGTAATGCGCGGGCAAGCCAGAATTATTGAAAATACCGGGCAGGACGTGACCGCACATTATCAGCTTGCAGCCTGGCTTGCGCTACGCGCTGCTCAGGAATCGGGGTGTAGCGCTGCATTGTTAACCGATGGCAGCCCAACGTGCGGCAGTAAGTTTATTTATGACGGATCGTTTCGCGGCATACATAAAGCGGGGAGGGGGGTTGCGGCATCGTTGCTCGCAGAGCATGGGATCGCCGTGTTCTCAGAGAAGCAAATTGACGAACTCATTGCCTGGATTGAGGAGAGAGAAGGCAAAAAATAAGCCCGCGTAAGGGAGATTACGCAGGCTAAGGAGGTGGTTCCTGGTACAGCTAGCATTTATGGGTTATGTTTTTCAGCGGGGGGATAATACCCGTATTGAACGAAGCGGTATGTGATCCGATTCTAAGAATTATCCCAGCGCGAAAAAATTTCCCTGATTGACTATTTGCCGTGTGGGTTACGGGTGCTTTCACCGTTGAAGTTACGCATCAGCAGCGCGAACTTCAGCTCCACCTCTTCCGGAACCGGCAGCCAGACGGTATGCCCGTCACCCGGCGCGACCTCAATCGCTTCGCCTTTGCCGTTTTCCAGATGCTCCAGCGTGAAGTTCATGTTGCCCTGCGGGGTCATCAGCTCCAGGCTGTCGCCTTTGGTGAACTTGTTTTTCACCGCGACGGCCGCCAGCGCGCCTTTGCGCTCGCCGGTGAAGTCACCGACAAACTGCTGGCGCTCGGATACGGAGTAGCCGTGCTCGTAGTTCTGGTAGTCGTCGTGGGTATGACGGCGCAGGAAGCCTTCGGTATAGCCGCGATGCGCCAGGCCTTCCAGAGTTTCCAGCAGGCTGGTATCGAACGGTTTACCGGCGGCCGCATCGTCGATGGCTTTGCGGTACACCTGCGCGGTACGCGCGCAGTAGTAATAGGATTTGGTGCGACCTTCAATCTTCAGGGAGTGCACGCCCATCTGGGTCAGGCGCTCGACGTGGGCGATGGCACGCAGATCTTTCGAGTTCATGATGTAGGTGCCGTGCTCGTCTTCAAAGGCGGTCATGTACTCGCCCGGACGTTTGGCTTCTTCAATCATAAACACGCTGTCGGTTGGCGCGCCGATGCCCAGCGTTGGCTCAACGTTGGTCACCGGGATCGGCTCATGCTTGTGGACGATGTTGCCGATGTCATCCTCTTTGCCTTCCTGAACGTTATATTCCCAGCGGCAGGCGTTGGTGCAGGTGCCCTGGTTCGGGTCGCGTTTGTTGATGTAGCCAGAAAGCAGGCAGCGACCGGAATAGGCCATGCACAGCGCGCCGTGAACGAAGATTTCGATTTCCATATCCGGCACCTGGGTGCGGATCTCTTCGATCTCTTCCAGCGAAAGCTCGCGAGACAGGATGACGCGGGTCAGCCCCATCTGCTTCCAGAACTTCACCGTTGCCCAGTTGACGGCGTTAGCCTGTACGGAGAGGTGGATATCCATCTCCGGGAAGTTCTCCCGAACCAGCATGATTAAACCCGGGTCCGACATGATCAGCGCGTCCGGCCCCATATCCACCACCGGCTTCAGGTCACGGATGAACGTTTTCAGCTTGGCGTTGTGCGGCGCGATGTTGACTACGACGTAGAATTTTTTACCCAGAGCGTGCGCCTCGTTGATGCCGAGCTGCAGGTTCTCGTGGTTGAATTCGTTGTTACGCACGCGCAGCGAGTAGCGTGGCTGGCCCGCATACACGGCGTCGGCGCCATAGGCGAAAGCGTAACGCATATTTTGCAGCGTTCCCGCCGGGGAAAGGAGTTCCGGTTTAAACATGTTTGTTCTCGTTCTGATGACAGGTCAGATCCGCGTGCACCAGGTGCAGCGGTAAGGGGAGATCCCCCACTTTAAGGGCGGGCATTGTAGCGCTGCGGGGCAGGGAGGTAAAGTTATTGTGCCGGGCGGCGGCTTCGCCTTACCCGGCCTGGATTGACCCTCTGCTGGCTAGGCAATCCTGCATGCATCCGCTTCCCAGCGATACCCCACACCATACACCGCGCGAATAAACGACTGCTCGGCGTCCAGCGCCTCCAGCTTGCGGCGCAGGTTTTTGATATGGCTGTCGATGGTGCGGTCGGTCACCACGCGGTAATCGTCATACAGGTGGTTCAGCAGCTGTTCGCGGGAGAAGACTTTGCCCGGCTCGTGGGAGAGGGTTTTCAGCAGGCGGAACTCCGCAGGCGTCAGGTCCAGCAGCTTGCTGCGCCAGCTCGCCTGGAAGCGGCTTTCGTCGACAATCAGCGGGCTTTCGGCGTCCAGCACCTGAAGCTCGCGCTGCGGCCTGCAGCGGCGCAGAATGGTTTTTACGCGGGCGACCACCTCGCGCGGGCTGTAGGGCTTGCAGATGTAGTCGTCCGCGCCGATTTCGAGCCCCAGCAGGCGGTCAATCTCTTCAATTTTGGCGGTGACCATGACGATCGGCACGTCGGAGAAGCGGCGAATTTCCCGGCACAGGGTCAGACCATCGGTCCCGGGAAGCATCAGATCCAGCAGGATCAGGTCCGGCGGGGTCTGGCGCACATAAGGCAGCACCTGGTCGCCGTGGCTGATCAGTGACGGGGCATAGCTGGCCGCGCGTAAATAGTCGATCAGCAGCTGTCCCAGCTTGGGTTCGTCTTCGACGATCAAAATGCGCGGCGTGTTTTCGTCAATCGGTAACTCGGTCATACTTCTCTCGATAAATCCCGTTCCAGAGGTAACTCTACTGTAATGCTAACCCCGCCAAAAGGCGAATGGGCGGCGCGGATCGTGCCATTATGCGCCTCGACGATGTTAACGCAAATCGCCAGCCCCAGACCGGATCCGCCGCTGGCGCGATTGCGGGAGCCTTCGGTACGGTAAAAACGTTCAAACAGTTTTTCCAGCTGCGCGTCCTGCACGCCGGGTGCGGAATCCGCGAAGGTAAGGGCAAAGCGCCCGTTTTCCTGTCTGCCGGAAATCAGCAGCCCGCCGCCGCTGTCGGTGTAGCGCAGGCTGTTTTCCAGCAGGTTGTTGAACAGCTGCATCAGCCGGTCTTTGTCGCCAAACACCACCGCGCTGTCCGGCAGGGAGAGGTCGATTTTCAGGTTGCGACTGGCAAAGCGTTCGCGGAAGGCGCCGCTCGCTACTTCCAGCACGTTAATGACGTCTACGGGTGCCTTCTGGTAGGCCAGCGCGCCTTCGTCGGACATGGAGAGCTGGTGGAGATCGTCCACCAGCTTGGTGAGCGTGCCCACCTCCGCCTGGAGGGAAGCCACCGATTCGGGCGTAAACTGGCGCACGCCATCCTGAATGGCCTCCAGCTCGCCGCGCAGTACCGCCAGCGGCGTACGCAGCTCGTGTGAAATATCGGCCATAAAGTCGCGGCGCATCTGCTGGTTTTTCTCAAGCGTGCTGGCGAGCTGGTTAAAGTCCTGCGCCAGCTTGCCCAGTTCGTCCTGGCTGCGGGTATCGACGCGGGTGGTGAAATCCCCGGCGGCGAGCTTGTGCGTGCCTTCCACCAGGCGTTTCACCGGGGCGAGCAGACCGCGCGCCAGCGGGAAGGTGGCGAGCGCGGCGAGCAGCGTGGAGAGCGCGACAATCAGCCAGCTTGTGCGACGCTGCTGGCGGTCAAAGTTGATGTCGGTGTTGCGCGTCAGGCGCTCCACCGGGGAGGCGATAACCCAGCCAACGGTGGCGTTATTCACTTTAATCGCCCGCCGGGTACCGTCCGGCGGTATCGGCGCGCGCGGCCCAACCAGGGGGCGCATATCCTGGTCGATTACCCAGAACTGGGTGCGCCAGCCGTGCGGCGGCATGCCCGGGCCCGGACGATCGTCGCCGGTATCGTGCTCCAGCGAGCGCAGGATCTGGAAAATAAAGCGATCATTGTTGCGCAGAAAACGCCAGTTGCCGTGCTGGGCGTACTGTTCACTCAGCGCATCGCTCAGTCCCTGCAAACGCTGCTCATTGCCATGCTTGATGTAATCAATAAAGCCGCGCTCGAAACTGACCCGCACCGCCCAGTGCATGGTGATCAGCAGGACGATACAGGTGGCGAAGATCGCTACAAAGAGCTTGCCGGTAATACCCGGACGCCAGAATTTCATGAGCCACTCCTTTTGCCGCGCCTAATCACGACGTTCTTGCTGGTATCATCCGGCACTCTGGCGAAGATGAAAGCGGGCAGGGCGATGATGATCGCCATGCTGAGGTAGGTATACATAAAGACCTGATGCGCCACCGGCGTGTCGACGCTGAGGTGGTGCTGACCGTACATGCCGAGCAGTAACCCCGCAATAGTCACGCCCACGCTCATGGAGAGCTGCATCACCATCGACAGCAGGCTGTTGCCGCTGCTCGCCAGATCGTCCGGCAGGTCTTTCAGGGTCAGGGTATTCATCGACGAGAAGCGCATGGAGTTGATGATCCCCTGGCAGAACAGCACCAGCGGCAGGACGTAGTACCAGCCCATCAGCGCCACGGCCATAAACAGCAGACTGACCAGCGCCAGCCCCAGCGTGGCGGCCACCAGCACGTGTCGATAGCCAAAGCGGTTCACCACCTGCACCACAATGCGCTTCATTCCCATGCTGCCGAGCACCATCGGGATCATCATCAGGCCCGCGTGGAACGGCGAAAAACCCATGCCAATTTGCAGAAAAACGGGCGTCATAAACGGCAGCATCCCGCTGCCGATGCGTCCGGCGAAGCTGCCAGACAGGCCCAGACGGTAAGTGGGGTTTTTAAACAACGCAAGGCTGAACAGCGCCTTGTCGTTTCCTCTGGCGTGCCACAGATACCACAGTATGGCGGTAACACCGAGCGCGATCAGGAGCCCGAGCGTCAGGGGCGAAATCCCCAATCCTTTTTGCCCGTCGAGCGCCAGGGTAAGCGTTGCCATGCCCGCCGCCAGCAGGATAAAACCGAAGAAATCAAAGCGCCGGGTCTGCATTTTGTAGTTCGGCATCAGCGCCAGGGTGGCCATCGCGCCGATGATGCCTACCGGGAGGTTGATTAAGAAGATCCAGTGCCAGGAGGCGTACTCCACCAGCATGCCGCCCAGCGCCGGGCCCAGCAGCGGCCCCACCTGACCGGGCAGGGTGACAAAGGTCATCGCCGCCATGTACTGCTCGCGCGGCACAATCTTCATCACCGTTAACCGCCCGACGGGCACCATCATCGCCCCGCCGATGCCCTGCAGAACGCGCGCCATGACCAGCTGGTCGAGGGTATTGGCCTGCGCGCAAAACAGCGAGCCGGTGGTAAACAGCACGATGGCGGTAAAGAAGATATTCCGCACGCCGACCTTATCGGCCAGCCAGCCGCTGGCGGGCAGCATCACGGCAACGGTCAGCACGTAGGAGACAATCACCATGTGCATATGCAGCGGGCTCTCCCCCAGGCTTTTCGCCATGGAGGGGAGGGCGGTGTTGACGATGGTCGTATCCAGCGACTGCATAAAGAAGCCGAAGGCGACTATCCATAATTGCCAGCGAACGTTGCTGGGAAGCTCAGTCATTTACCCGTTTACCGTTTCTCTGTTTTTACGCGAAAAGCGCAGCCGCAGGCGGTCGAAGAACAGATAGACCACCGGCGTGGTGTACAGCGTCAGCAGTTGGCTCATCACCAGGCCGCCGACAATGGTGATCCCCAGCGGCTGGCGCAGCTCTGAGCCGTCTCCGCCCGAGATCACCAGCGGCAGCGCGCCAAACATCGCCGCCAGGGTGGTCATCATGATCGGACGAAAGCGCAGCAGGCAGGCCTGGAAGATGGCCTCTTCCGGCGAGAGGTTGCCGTTGCGCTGGGCGTCCAGCGCGAAGTCCACCATCATGATGGCGTTTTTCTTCACGATGCCGATCAATAGCATGATCCCGATAAGCGCGATAAGGCTGAACGGCGCGCCGAACAGCTCCAGCGCCAGCAGCGCCCCCACGCCCGCCGACGGCAGCGTCGAGAGGATGGTCAGCGGGTGCACGTAGCTCTCATACAGCACGCCCAGCACAATATAGACCGTGGCGATGGCGGCCAGAATCAAAATCACCTGCGAGTTCATCGTCTCCTGGAATACCTGCGCGGTCCCGGCGAAGCTGCCGCGGACGGTGGACGGCACGCCAAGCTGGGTCATCGTGCGGTTGATTGCATCGCTGGCCTCAGACAGTGACGAACCGGCGGGCAGGTTAAAGGAGATGGTCGACGCCGCCGACAGCCCCTGATGGTTCACCGACAGCGGCGCGTTGGCTGGCTGCCAGCTGGCAAAGTACGAGAGCGGAATCGCCTTGCCGTCGTTGTTAATGACAAACATTTTGTCCAGGGCGCTGATGTCCTGGGTGTAGCGCGGGTCAACTTCCATCACCACTTTATACTGGTTCATCGGCTGGTAGATGGTGGAGATCTCGCGCTGGCCGAAGGCGTTGTTCAGCAGGCTGTTGGCGGCTTCAACGTTGATGCCCAGCCGTGACATGGTTTCACGGTCGTAGGTCAGGGCCATCTCGGCGCCGTTGTCCTGCTGATCGGAGTTTACGTCCGCCAGTTGGGGAAGGGCGGCCAGCGCCTTGCGGATCTTCGGCTCCCACTCGCGCAGGGCGGCCAAATCGTCCGAGAGTAATGTGTACTGATAGCTGGCGTTCGCCTGTCGCCCGCCGACGCGGATATCCTGAACGGCCATCAAAAACAGGTTTGCCCCCGGCTCTTTGGCGAGCTTCACCCGCAGGCGGTCAATCACCTGCTGGGCGGTTTCGTTGCGCTCGCCGCGCGGTTTCAGGGTAATAAACATCATCCCGCTGTTGACGCGCGACCCGCCGGTAAAGCCGGTCACGTTATCCACGGCTTTGTCTTCACGAATGATCTTCATAAAGTCCTGCAGCTTGCCGCGCATGGCCTGGAACGAAATGCTCTGGTCCGCCTGAATGCCGCCCATTAGCACACCGGTGTCCTGCTCCGGGAAGAAAGTTTTCGGGATGGTGATATACATCCACACGTTGAGCACGATGGTGCCTATCAGCACCAGGCCGACCAGACGCGTATGGTTCAGCACCCACTTCAGCGATTTACCGTAGCCTTCCTGCATTGCCATCAGGAAACGGCCAAAGCCTTTGCGGCGCGGCTGCGAGTGCGGTTTGCTGCGCTTGAGCATCCAGCCGCACATCATTGGCGTCAGCGTTAGGGAGATCGCCAGCGAAATGCCGATCGCGACGGAGAGGGTGACGGCAAACTCGCGCAGCAACCGGCCCGGCAGCCCGCCCATCAGCAGCAGCGGCAGGAACACCGCCACCAGCGACAGGCTCATGGAGAGCACCGTAAACCCCACCTCGCGCGTGCCCTGCAACGCAGCCTGCAGCGGCTTCACGCCCGCTTCCAGATGGCGGGAGATGTTCTCCAGCACCACGATGGCGTCATCCACCACGAAGCCCGTCGCAATCGTCAGGGCCATCAGCGACAGGTTGTTGAGGCTAAACCCGCAAAGATACATGGCGGCAAAGGTACCGATCAGCGAGACCGGCACGGCCACCGCCGGGATCAGCGTCGCGCGGCCAGAGCGCAGGAACAGGAAGACCACCAGGATCACCAGCGCGACGGAGATCACCAGCGTTTGCTCGACCTCTTCCAGCGAGGCGCGAATGGTCGGGGAGCGATCCTGGGCAATTTGCAGATCGATTGCTGCCGGGATGGTCTCCTGCAGGTCCGGAAGACGGGCGCGAATGCTGTTCACCGTCTCAATAATGTTGGCCTCCGGCAGCTTGCGGATCATCAGCAAAATCGCCGGTTTGGCGTTGGTCATCCCGGCGTTGCGCACGTCCTGCACCGAGTCGGTGACGCTGGCCACGTCGCTTAATCGCACCGCCGCGCCGTTGTTATAGTGGATGATGAGCGGTTGATATTCCGCCGCGGTTTTCAGCTCGTCGTTGGTATGGATCTGCCAGCGGTGGCTGTTATCCTCAATCGCCCCCTGCGGTTTACGCACGTTGGCGTTGCTGATGGCGGAGCGCACGTCATCCAGCGACACGCCCTGGTTAAACAGCGCCTGCGGGTTTAACCCCACGCGCACGGCGGGCAGGGAACTCCCACCGACGCTCACGTCGCCGACGCCGTTAATTTGTGAGATTGTCTGCGCCAGCTGGGTAGACGCAAAGTCGTACAGCTGCCCCTGTGAGTACGTATCCGAGGTCAGCGTCAGGATCATGATCGGCGCGTCGGACGGGTTGGCCTTGCGGTAGGTCGGACGGCTCGGCATCCCGCTCGGCAGCAGGCTCTGTGCGGCGTTGATGGCCGCCTGCACGTCGCGCGCCGCGCCGTTGATATCCCGGTCGAAGCTGAACTCCAGAATGATGCGCGTGCTGCCCAGCGAGCTGCTGGAGGTCATCTCGTTGACCCCCGCAATCCGCCCAAGCGAACGCTCCAGCGGCGTGGCAACGGACGAGGCCATGGTTTCCGGCGAGGCGCCCGGCAGCGAGGCGCTGACCATGATCACCGGGAAATCTACCTGCGGCAGGGGCGCCACCGGCAGCAGCCGGAAGCCCAGCACGCCGCAGAGGGTAATGGCGAGCGAGATTAATATCGTCGCCACCGGGCGATAAATGAAGAGGGCGAAAAACTTCACTTATGCCTCCTCTTCACGTTTCGGGAAGCGGCTTTTGGTCCACAGCGCCAGGCGGTCAAACAGCAGGTAGATCACCGGTGTGGTGAACAGCGTCAGCACCTGGCTCACCAGCAGACCGCCGACCATGCCGATACCCAGCGGTCGGCGCAGCTCCGCGCCGACGCCGGTGCTCAGCATCAGCGGCAGCGCGCCCAGCAGGGCGGCCAGCGTGGTCATCAGGATCGGACGAAAACGCAGCAGGCAGGCCTGGAAAATCGCATCGCGCGGCGACATGCCCTGCTCGCGCTCGGCGGCCAGGGCAAAGTCGATCATCATGATGGCGTTTTTCTTCACGATCCCGATAAGCAGGATGATGCCGATGATGGCAATCACGTCCAGCTCGCTGCCCGCCAGCATTAATGCCAGCAGCGCCCCCACGCCCGCCGTCGGCAGGGTAGAAAGGATGGTGATCGGGTGGATAAAGCTTTCGTACAGCACGCCGAGCACGATGTACATCGCCACGACCGCCGCCACGATCAGCCAGATGGTGTTGCCCAGCGCGGCCTGAAACGCCAGGGTGCTGCCCTGGAACTGGGTCTGAATGTCGGACGGGAAGCTGAGATCTTTCTCAGCCGCCTGAATGGCCTCCACGGCTTCGCCGAGTGAATAATTGTCCGGCACGTTAAAGGAGATGGTGGTGGACGGGAACTGATCCAGATGGTTAATCGACAGCGGGGTATAGCGTTCTTCCACCGTGGCGATAGCGTTCAGCGGCACAATGCCGCCGTCTTTGCTGGTCAGGCGCACCGAGTCCAGCCCCGCCAGGCCCGGCGTATTTTCGGTGTTGTGCTCCAGCACCACGCGGTACTGGTTCGCCTGGGTGTAGATGGTGGAGATCAGGCGCTGACCGAAGGCGTTGTACAGGGCGTTATCCACGTCCGCCATGGTAATACCCAGACGGCTGGCGGCGTCGCGGTTGACGTTCACATACGCCGCCAGGCCCTTGTCCTGCCAGTCGCTGCTGACGTCCGAGAGCTGCGGCAGGGTTTTGAGTTTATCCACCAGCTGCGGCACCCAGGTGCTGAGCGCGTCCAGCGAGGTGGCCTGCAGCGTGAACTGGTACTGCGTGCGGCTGACCTGGGTATCGATGGTCAAATCCTGAATCGGCTGCAGGTAAAGCTCAACGCCCGGCACGCGGGCCACGGCGTTTTGCAGCCGCTCAATGACGGCGTTGACGCGATCGTCGCGCTCATCCAGCGGCTTAAGGTTGATCTGCAGACGCGCGCTGTTGAGCGACGGGTTGGTGCCGTCGACGCCCACGTAGGAGGTCAGGCTCTCGACCGCCGGATCTTTCATAACAATCTCAGACACCTGCTGCTGGCGCTGGGCCATATTGGCGAAGGAGACCGACTGCGGAGCCTGAAGCGTGCCCTGAATAATGCCGTTGTCCTGGATCGGGAAGAAACCTTTCGGAATGAAAATCCACAGCATCACGCTGAGCGCCAGCGTGCCGAGCGCCACGCCGAGCGTCGCCCACGGGTGGTTGAGGACTTTCGCAAGCACGCGACCGTAGCCGGCAATAATGCGCTCGAACATGCGCTCGGAGGCGCGCGAGAAGCGGTTTTGTTTGCGCAGCGACTCGTGGCTCAGCATGCGGGCGCACATCATCGGCGTCAGGGTCAGCGATACCACCGCGGAGATCAGAATGGCGACCGCCAGCGTCACGGCAAACTCGCGGAAAAGACGCCCGACGATATCGCCCATAAACAGCAGCGGGATCAGCACCGCAATCAGCGAGAAGGTCAGCGAGATAATGGTAAAGCCGATTTCCCCTGCGCCTTTCAGCGCGGCGGCCAGCGGCTTTTCGCCTTTCTCGATATAGCGCGAGATGTTCTCGATGACGACGATAGCGTCATCCACCACGAACCCGGTGGCGATGGTGAGCGCCATCAGCGTCAGGTTGTTGATCGAAAAATCGAGGAACACCATGACGGCAAACGTGCCGACCAGCGAGAGCGGTACGGCGACGGCGGGGATGATGGTCGCCGGGACGTTACGCAGGAACAGATAGATAATCATCACCACCAGTGCAATCGCCAGCATCAGCTCGAACTGGGTGTCGGTGACCGACGCGCGAATGTTGGTGGTACGGTCGGAAAGCACCTTCACGCTGACCGATTTCGGCAGGCTTTCGATCAACTGCGGCAGCATGGTGCGGATGCTGTCGGCGGTTTCGATGATGTTGGCACCCGGCTGGCGCTGCACGTTCATCACGATCGCCTGCTGCTTGTTGGCCCATGCCCCCAGCCAGCTGTTCTCCGCGCCTTGTTCTACGGTCGCCACGTCGCCCAGACGCACTGGCGCGCCGTTCTGGTAGGCGATAATTAGCTGACGATATTCGTCGGCGGACTGCATCTGGTCGTTGGCGGAGAGCGTCACGGCGCGGGTTGGGCCGTCCAGCGAGCCCTTCGCCGAGTTGACGTTCGCGTTGCTGATGGCGCTGCGGATGGTTTCGCTGGTGAGCCCCAGCGCGGCGATGGCCTGCGCGTTCAGCTTGACGCGCACCGCCGGGCGCTGGCCGCCCGCGAGGGTGACGAGGCCAACGCCGGACACCTGAGAAATTTTCTGCGCCACGCGCGTTTCGACCATGTCTTCGACCTGGGTCATCGGCATCGCGGAGGAGGTGACGGCAAGCGTCATGATCGGCGGATCCGCCGGGTTCACCTTGCTGTAGACCGGTGGGTTAGGCAGGTCTGACGGCAGCAGGTTGGTAGCGGCGTTGATGGCGGCCTGCACCTCCTGCTCGGCGACGTCCAGCGACAGCGTCAGCTGGAACTGCAGCATCACCACGGATGCCCCGCCAGAACTCTGGGAGGACATCTGTTTTAGCCCCGACATCTGGCCGAACTGGCGCTCCAGCGGGGCGGTAATGGCGGACGTCACCACGTCCGGGCTGGCCCCGGGATAGAGAGTGACAACCTGAATGGTTGGGTAATCCACCTCCGGCAGCGCCGAGACGGGCAGGAAGCGATAGCCGATAATCCCGGCGAGCAGGATCGCCACCATCAGCAGCGTGGTGGCGACAGGACGGAGGATAAACAGGCGTGACGGCCCACCTGTAGAGCCCGGCGGCAGCACCTGCATCAGGAGGTCGCTCCCTGTTTCGCCGGTTCAACCACTTCCACTTTGGCCCCTTCGGTCAGACGGTCAATGCCGTCGGTGACCACGCGGTCACCTGCGGAAAGCCCGGCGCTGATGACCACCGTCTGGCTGTCCTGAATTCCGGTTTTAACCAGGTGCTTGCTGACTTTATTGTCGCTGTTAAGCACCCAGACAAAGTTACCTTCATTACCCATCTGCAGTGCAGCGGTGGGGATCACCACCGCGTTCTCTTCGGTCGCGACCAGCATGCGCGCATTGACGAACTGGTTCGGGAAGAGGGCATCGTCCTGGTTATTAAAGCGCGCCTTCAGCTTGATGGTGCCGGTGGTGGTGTCGATCTGGTTATCCAGACTGAGCAGAGACCCTTCACTCAATTTCTGCTTGTTGGTGCGGTCCCAGGCTTCCACTACCAGGCCTTTACCGGCTTTTTGCGCCTGCATGACGGTCGCGATATCGCTTTCCGGCAGGGTAAAGACTAAATCAATCGGGTGGGTCTGGGTGATCACCACGATGCCCGTGGTGTCGCCGCTGGAGATTTGGTTGCCGATATCGACCTGCTTCAGGCCGACGCGTCCGTCAATCGGCGCGGTGATGCGGCTCCAGTCCAGCTGCAACTGGGCGCTGGCCACGGCGGCTTCGTCCGCTTTGATCGTGCCCTGCGTTTCACTGACCAGCGACTGCTGGGTATCCAGCTCCTGACGGGACACCAGATTCGTTTTCACCAGTTGCTGGTAGCGGGCTAAATCGCGCCGGGCGTTGGCGAGGGTCGCGTTGTCTTTCGCGAGCTGTCCCTGCGCCTGGGCGAGGGCGACCTTAAACTGGCTCGGGTCGATTTCCGCCAGCAGGTCACCAGCCTTAACCTGCTGACCTTCCTGGAAGTGGATCGCGATGAGCTGGCCGTCGACGCGGCTGCGCACCGTGGCGGTGTTGGCGGCGGTAATGGTCCCGAGACCGGTGAGATAGCGAGGAACGGCTTTATTCACCGCCGTCGCCGCCTGAACCGGCGCCAGGGCGCCGCCGCGCATTCCATGACGCCCTCCGCCCGTGGGGCGCTGAGCCTGGCTGGTGGCACCGGCAGGTGCGGCGGAGTTCGCGGATTGGCTGTGCCAGTACCAGGCGGCGGCAAGGGCCACCACAATGATGCCAGCGGCGATTGCCCAGCGGGATTTGTTACTGCCTTTCATCGTTATACGTTCTCATCCTGAATACTTCGGGGAATGATACTAGTTTAGTCAGGCAACACAGCGGAAAAATGGAGGAAATATGGAAGACTGTCGGGAATTGTCTGAGTGTTGCCGGGTGACGCTTAGCTTACCCGGCCTACAAGGTAAATGCGAACGGCAACGGAAGTTGCCGTTTTTGGTGTTTTGTGGGAGAGGGCACCAGACCGCACCACAACAACACACGTTTTGAAGGCCGGGTAAGGCGAAGCCGCCACCCGGCACAAACGCACTAGCTAAACATCACCTGCGCCCAGCGTGCCAGACCGGCGGTAACGGAGCCAAAGTCATCACCACCCGCAATCGGAATACCCGGCAGCTGTTCGGCCAGCGCTTTCTTGATTAGCGGCGAACGGGCGCTACCGCCGGTCAGGTAAATCACGTCCGGCTTCTCTTTGCCGTTCTCCAGTGCGAGCTGCACCTGTTCCAGAATTCGCTGTAGCGGCTGGGCAAGCGCCGTCTCCAGCCCGTCCTGCGAAATGGCGGTGGCCAGTTCGTCACTGATAAACGGCAGGGAGACTGCATGTTCAGCGCGGTCGGAAAGGGCGATTTTGCTCTCTTCAGCCGTACGCACCACGCGGTAGCTCAGACGCTGGCGCCACACTTTATAGAGCAGGGCGACTTTTTCGCCATCCTGGGCATCACGCACCAGATCGTTAAGGAAGCGGCCGTTGGCGGTGCTGTAAAAATCACTCTGTGCCGGCACGTCGTTGATGGCAATCGCGTTCCACCACGGCAGGATCGGCAGCGCGATGCCTTTTTCCGTTTGCCCGCCCATGCCGAGCAGCGGCATCAGGCTCTTGAATGCCAGGGCGATGTCAAGATCGTTCCCGCCTACGCGGCAGCCGCTGTGTCCCAGCAGGCTGTTTTCACGATCGCGACGGTTATGCCACTGGGGGCCCATCAGCAGCAGCGAGCAGTCCGTCGTGCCCCCGCCGATGTCCACGACTAATACGCGCTTCTCTTCCGTCAGCGTGGCTTCGAAGTCCAGCCCTGCGGCAACGGGTTCATACTGGAATACCACGTCGCGGAAGCCTGCGCGGTGCGCCGCGCGTTCCAGGATCCCCTGCGCCTGCTGGTTGGCCTCGTCGCCGCCCAGCCCCTGGAAGTTGATCGGACGGCCAATCACCGCCTGGGTAATCGCCTCTGGGACCTGCGTCTGCGCCTGGTTGCGGATGTGCAGCATCATCGCACACACCAGGTCTTCGAACAGCGCGACCTGCTGCGGCTTCAGGCCGCTGGCGCCGAGGAAGGATTTTGGCGACTTAACGAAATAGACCTCTTCGGGGTCTTCAATGTAGTGTCCGAGCGAGGAGAGGCCGAACTGCACGCTGGACGGCGTAACGTCGATATCTTCCTCGCGGTTGAAGCTGACGGCACGGCGTAACAGCGCCTGGGTTTCCGCCGCCGAAGCCGGAACCTGATGGTGGCGGAACAGCCATTCGCTCACCGCTTCACGCGTCGGTGCGCAGAGCATTGACGGCAGCAGCGTGCTCTCTTTTTCCATTTTCAGGAGCCGTGGCTGCCCGTTTTGCATAATCGCAACCGAGCAGTTTGCCGTTCCGTAGTCAAATCCAATAAACACGATGAATCCCCATGCCGGTGAGAAGGGGCGAGACTTTAACGAAATGTCCGCATGGCGACAACAGGAATATGAAAGCAAGGCGAAACAGGACCTTTCCGTTTATGCTGTGAAGAACCCAAAAGGAGAGATGATGTACACCCTGAACTGGCTTCCCCCTTACGACTGGCAGTGGATGTTTGGCTTTCTTGGCGCGCGTGCGGTGACGGGCATTGAAACCGTCACGCACGACTACTACGAGCGCAGTTTTGCCTACGAGGGACATCAGGGGATTTTCCGCGTGACGCCGGATATCGCAACACACACGCTGACCGTGACCCTCAGCCCGGGGTTAATGCCGGTTGCGCAGCCGTGCCTTGAGCGCATCGAACGCCTGTTCGATCTTGCCTGCAATCCGCAGCATATCGCGGAGACGCTGGGCGATCTCGGTGCTGCAAGGCCGGGCTTACGTTTGCCGGGAGCGATGGATGCTTACGAGCAGGGCGTCCGGGCGATTCTCGGGCAGCTGGTGAGCGTGGCGATGGCGGCGAAGCTGGCGTCACGCGTGGTGGCGTTATGCGGTGAACCCGTGGCGGATTGCCCAGGCTATCTCTGCTTCCCCACGCCGCAGGCGCTGGCGGCAGTGGACCCGCTGGCGCTGAAAGCGTTGGGCATGCCGGTAAAGCGCGCGGAGTCGCTGATTCATCTGGCGCAGTCGGTTATCGACGGAACATTTCCGCTTTTCCCGCCCGCGAATATAGAAGAGGGGATGAAGGCGCTACAGCTGCGGCCGGGGATAGGGCGCTGGACGGCAAATTATCTGGCCCTGCGCGGCTGGCAGGCGAAAGATGTGTTTCTGCCGGATGATTACCTGATTAAACAACGCTTCGCCGGAATGACGCCCGCGCAAATTCGTCGTTATGCCGAACGCTGGACGCCGTGGCGCTCCTACGCGCTGTTGCATATCTGGTATACCGACGGCTGGGCACCGTCAGTTGATCGCGAAATAACTGGTGTTGAGCAGAAGATCTAATGGCTGCGGCTCGGCGATGGTGTCACCAAAGATAAAATCGATGCCGATACCGGAGAGCGTATCCATCATGATGGGCTGGTTACAGGGGCCTGCAATGGTTTTCATTCCCAGACGCTGGGCGTGGCCCTGAACAATGGTCACCATCATCTCATCCATTAGATTGCCGTACACGTTGGTTACCACCTCCGCATCCAGCATCAGATAGTCGGCCATGTTCGCGGTCAGGTGGGTAAAGACGTTCATATCGCGTCCCACCTGGCTA
Source organism: Enterobacter sp. JBIWA003 (assembly GCF_019968825.1). Classification (NCBI taxonomy): domain Bacteria; kingdom Pseudomonadati; phylum Pseudomonadota; class Gammaproteobacteria; order Enterobacterales; family Enterobacteriaceae; genus Enterobacter; species Enterobacter sp. JBIWA003. The sequence continues at coordinate 3,254,736 of NZ_CP074170.1, read as the reverse complement.
AAGATCACGCGGCAGCCCGCCTGGCGGAGCTTTTGCAGACCCCGATGCAGGTTCTTATCCGGATTGCACACCACATCGGCAGAGATAACCAGATGCAGCAGACGGCCCGGCATCGGGCTTTTATCCAGCAGGTCAAGCAATTCATCCACCAGCGTCACGCTGGCTAAACCGGCCTCCGAGAGCGGCAGCGCCACACCCATGCCTTTACTGGCGATCTGGGCGGCTGAGGTGCGGAAAAACTCGCTAAAGATTCGCCTGTCGAGGGCGTGCAGAAGCTCTGGCTCCGCCAGGCCCGAGCGGAAGGCATGCTCTTCCTGAACTTCGCCCTGGCTGGTCCACAGGCGTAACGACAGCAGCCAGAAATTACTGCTCTCAGGGATGCGCGGTGAGGCGACGCTGCGGGCAATCATCATCAGATGATTGTCTTTAATCATGTGCCACTGTTCATCAAGCGACATCATGCTGCGCGTGTGGTGATCCCGCTCCTGCTGGGGTTCATACACTGTCACCATGCCACGTCCGCTGTTTTTTGAGGCGTAACAGGCAATGTCCGCCTGCGACATGATCTCCGACGCCTGATGATTATTTTCATCAATCAGCGTGATGCCGGCGCTGGCGCCGATCCGGTGCAGGCGGCCTTCCCACATAAAGTGATAGTCGTTGATGGCATGAATCAGACGACCGGCGATATAGCGCGCGCTTTCCAGGTTGCAGTCCGGTAACAGTAACCCGAACTCGTCCCCGCCCAGGCGCGCCAGCACGTCGCTGGAGCGGAGCATGGTCAACATCAGGGAAGCCAGTTCCCGCAGCAGGGCATCGCCCGCTGCGTGGCCAGCCGTGTCATTGACGGCTTTGAAGCGATCGAGGTCGATAAACACCAGGGCATGACGCTGGCGCGTTTCACGAACGGTCTGCAGGAGGCGTTTAAGATGATTTTCGAAGCTGACCCGGTTAGCCAGATGGGTCAGGGCATCGTGGGAGGCGCTGTAGCTGAGCTGGCGCAGCATTTTGCGCGACTCGGTCACGTCCTGAATCACGATCACCGAGCCGATATTCTGTCCATCCAGCGTGCTGAGCGGCGTAATGCTGTAGTGGATATCAAAATTGCCGCCGGTACGGCAGTTCAGCACCACGTCCTGATCGATATCGGAACGGGACATATCGCCGCTGTGAATATTCTCCATCAGCGGCCCTTTTTCACCAAAGGTGATGTGCAACACCTTCAGGATCGGCTGACCAATAGCTTCGGTCTGCAGCCAGCCGCTCATTTTCTCGGCGACCGGGTTCATAAAGGTGACGTTCATGTTGATATCGGTGCACAGCACCGCTTCACCGATGGAGTCAAGGGTAATGTGCAGACGCTCTTTTTCCTGGAAAAGCGCCTCGTTAAGCTGCTTAACCTCGGTCATGTCCATGTTGATACCGAGCAGCCGTTCGACTTCCCCCTGCTTATTGAGCACCCGGTTCGCCAGGGAGCGAATATGACGCACGCCTTCCTTCACGCGAATGCGGAATTCCAGCTTAAACGGCAGGCGGGAAATCAGAGAGTCCCGCAGTACCTTCTCTGCGTGGGCGCGATCTTCCGGCAGCATCGTGTCGTGCCAGAGCTGCCAGGTGGGCTTGATGTGCGGCGGAATTTCATACAGCTCAAACATCCGCTTATCCCAGCTGATAACGTCGGGTTCCAGATCCCACTCCCAGATGCCGATGCCCCCTGCTTCGTTTGCCAGGGTGATGCGCTCCATCAGGCGTTTATTGACCCACTCGGTCTGCTTCAGGTCGTTAATGTCTTCAATCTGGGCGATAAAATAGAGCGGCGAGCCGTCGGCATGGCGCACCACGGAGACGGCAAGAAGCGCCCAGACCACTTCCCCGTCGCGCGTGTAATAGCGCTTCTCGAGGGTATAGGTATTGATGTCGCCGTTAATGAGCTGTTCGAGCTGCTCCAGGTCGGTATTCAGATCTTCCGGCCAGGTGAGCTGCTGGAAGGTCAGCGACTGGAGCTCCGTCTGGCTGTAGCCGAGGAAATTGCACAGCGCCTTGTTCGCCTGAAGCCATTTTCCTTCGATGCTGACCAGCGCCATACCGATGGCAGAATATTCCATTGCGTTACGAAAACGCTCTTCGCTTTCGGTGATGTGTTTGCGCTCGGCGCGGAAGGCGTACATCACCATGGTCATGACGTTAGCGGGCAGGAGCAGCATCAGGAACGGCAGCCAGGGGGCGTTTATCATCGGCCCGGCGTGCTGGGTGGTCAGCGCCAGTGGGTTCTGGGCAATCATCAGCGACACAACCATTACGGTGACCAGAAACACCATGAACGCTTCCATCCGCGGCAGGCGCACGGCGCTCCACATCAGCAGAACGATCACGCAGGTGAAGGGCCACGGCAGCCAGGTGATGGCTGCCCAACTGAGGGCTAATGTCACGGCCAGCGTGGTCAGCGTTTCCAGCAGCAACCGCGGATCGCGGTGGCGCAGCAGATAATGCGGCTTAAACAACAGCCCTAGCGGCACCAGAGCCAGCGCGCCAATCGCTTCTGACAATACCCAGACGAAGAAATTACGCAGGGGCTCTGGGCCGGGGGCCAGCAGGGTCACCAGAATACCGCCTACCAGCGGCGGCACCAGCGCGCTGCCGATGGCCACGCGGATCCAGTCGTTCAGATTCTGCAGCGGGTTGTACCATGGGAGCCATTTGCGCAGAAACAGCGCACCGATAGCGGCCTCAATGACGTTGATCGAAGGATAGATGAGGCTGACCGATCCCCAGGAGAACAGCATCCACGAGGCCAGAACATTACCGAACGAGCAGGCCAGGGCAATGCCCGGCCACATTTTTCCGGCATGGCGGTAAAACGCCACCATCATAATGGCGGTGGGGAACCAGAGCGGAGCCAGCAGGGTGCCGAAACGGGTGAGTTCCAGCGAAAATAAGGTAAAGATAAAGGTGACCAGGCCCAGACAGACAAGTCGTGTTAAAGGATGTGGGGTAGTCACCAAAACCCGCTGGTATTGTTTATTCATTACCGCTTTATCCAGAGACGCCATGCCGTCAGGGAAGATGTCCGAACGCGTGAATTTGATAATTTGGTTTATGCTAGTACAAACAATTTACAATTCATATGGTGACCGCTCAGAATTTGACACCACAGACTTATTAAATACTTACTCCGTTAAAAAAAACGGTGAAACGGTGAAAAAATGGTCATTTAAATTTCATTCAGGGAATAAGTTGTCACTTTTCGGCCAGTCTCGCAGAACCTGTGCATTCGACTGGTATCACGCCCGCGAAATCCCTATAATTGCCGCGTTTGACGCTCCGGCGTCGTCCTTCCTTAACATCCAGGTTAATCAGGTCGCTAAATTTATGACTGATAAGTCTCATCAGTGCGTCATTATAGGCATCGCCGGCGCATCGGCTTCAGGTAAAAGTCTAATTGCCAGTACGCTTTATCGCGAACTGCGTGAACAAGTAGGTGATGAGCATATCGGCGTCATTCCCGAAGACAGCTATTACAAAGATCAATCCCATCTGTCGATGGAAGAGCGCGTTAAAACGAACTATGACCACCCAAATGCAATGGATCACAGCCTGCTGTTCCAGCATTTAGAAGCGCTTAAGAGCGGCCAGGCGATTGAACTGCCCGTTTACAGTTATGTCGAACATACCCGCACCCAAGAAACGATCCGCATCGAGCCGAAAAAGGTCATTATCCTTGAAGGCATCCTGCTGCTGACCGATGCCCGCCTGCGTGAATCCATGAACTTCTCGATTTTCGTCGATACCCCGCTGGATATCTGCCTGATGCGCCGCATCAAGCGTGACGTTAATGAACGCGGCCGTTCAATGGACTCCGTGATGGCGCAATACCAGAAAACGGTCCGCCCAATGTTCCTGCAGTTTATTGAACCCTCCAAACAATACGCCGATATTATCGTGCCGCGCGGGGGTAAAAACCGCATTGCGATTGATATCTTAAAAGCGAAAATCAGCCAGTTTTTTGAATAAGCCGCGTGAATTGTGTACCGTTCAGAGATAACCTGGTTTTACCCTGAGCGCTTACCGACTCAGGGTACGTTGCATGAAAGGAGAAAGAGGCGTGCGTCTTTGTGATCGCGATATAGAAGCCTGGCTGGATGAAGGCCGTTTGTCTATTACCCCGCGTCCACCTGTTGAGCGTATCAATGGGGTTACCGTTGATGTCCGGTTGGGGAATAAATTCCGCACCTTTAGCGGCCATACCGCACCGTTCATCGACCTCAGCGGTCCGAAGGACGAAGTCAGCGCCGCGCTCGATCGCGTGATGAGTGATGAAATCGTTATCGACGACGGCGAAGCCTTTTATCTGCATCCGGGAGAACTGGCGCTGGCGGTTACATTTGAATCCGTCACCCTGCCTGCGGACCTCGTCGGCTGGCTTGATGGCCGCTCTTCGCTGGCGCGACTGGGGCTGATGGTACACGTGACCGCGCACCGTATCGATCCAGGCTGGTCAGGACGTATCGTGCTGGAATTCTTCAATGCCGGTAAATTGCCGCTGGCGCTTCGTCCGGGCATGATGATCGGCGCGTTGAGTTTTGAACCGCTGTCAGGCCCGGCAGACAGGCCGTATAACCGCCGCCAGGACGCAAAATATCGCGACCAGCAGGGTGCGGTTGCCAGTCGTATTGATAAAGACTGATCGTTAGTCCATTGAGGATGCCATGAGAAGAGTTCTGACAACGCTGATGATTTTGCTGGTGGTGCTGGTGGCTGGCCTTTCGGCGTTGGTTCTGCTGGTTAACCCCAATGACTTCCGCGCTTACATGGTGCGGCAGGTCGAGGCACGCAGTGGTTATCAACTGAAGCTTGATGGGCCGCTGCGCTGGCACGTCTGGCCGCAGCTCAGTATTCTCTCTGGCCGCATGTCGCTCACGGCGCCGGGGGCATCCCAGCCGCTGGTTTCCGCAGACAACATGCGCCTTGATGTGGCGCTGATTCCGCTCATTTCCCATCAGCTGCAGGTGAATCAGGTGATGCTGAAAGGCGCGGTGATTCAGCTCACCCCGCAAACCGAGGCCGTGCGTGCTGCTAACGCGCCGGTGGCACCGCGCGAAAACACCCTGCCTAATGAGCCGTCTGATACAGGCTGGTCCTTTGATATTGGCAAACTGAAAGTGGCCGATAGCGTACTGGTTTTCCAGCATGAGCACGAAGAGCAGGTCACCGTTCGCAACATTAACCTGCAGATGGAACAGGATGCACACCATATTGCGTCGGTGGAATTCAGCGGGCGCGTGAACCGCGATCAGCGCGATCTGACCCTGTCGCTGAATGCCAGCGTTAACGCGTCAGACTATCCGCACCAGCTCACCGCCGACATTCAGCAGCTTGACTGGCAGCTGACGGGGGCCGATCTTCCTACCCAGGGGATCTCCGGGCAGGGGACGCTGCAGGCCGTGTGGCGCGAGGAACAAAAACAGCTGGAGCTGGATAACCTCAACCTGCAGGCAAATGACAGTAGTCTGAAAGGGCAGGCCAGCGTCACGCTCGAAGAAAAGCCGAAGTGGGTGCTGAATCTGCAGTTTGACAAGCTCAACCTGGAAAATCTGTTGCCGCCTCTGCCAGCCAGCGCCACGGACAGCAATGCGGCGCAGACGGGGCAAAGCCAGGCAGCGGTATCACGCCCGGTTATTTCGTCGAATCTCGATCAGTCTGACTATAACGCCCTGCGCGGACTCACGGCGGATATTCTGCTGAAAGCCACTAGCCTGCGCTGGCGCGGCATGGACTTTACCGACGTGAGCAGCCAGATGTTTAACCATAACGGTTTGCTGGTGATCTCCGAACTGAGTGGCAAGATGGGCGCAGGGCACCTCTCGCTGCCCGGCACGCTGGATGTCCGTAAAGACGTTGCCAGCGCCGAATTCCAGCCGCGTCTCGATAACGTTGAGATAGGAACCATCCTGAACGCGTTTAACTACCCGATATCCCTGACGGGGCAGTTGACGCTGGCGGGGGACTTCTCCGGCACGAAAATTGATGCCGAGGCTTTCCGTCGCGAGTGGCAGGGACAGGCGCATCTTGATCTGAAAAACTCCCGTATGGAAGGGCTCAACTTCCAGCAGCTGGTGCAGCAGGCGGTAGAGCGCAGCAGCGATGTGAAAGCCCAGGAGAACTACGACAGCGCCACGCGACTCGACAGCTTCACCACGGACCTGACGCTGGACAAGGGGCAACTCTCTCTCGACGGAATGCAGGGTACCTCTTCACTCTTATCATTGACGGGCGAAGGTAAGCTGGATCTGGTCAAAGAGACGGCGGACACGCGCTTTAACGTGCGGGTACTTTCCGGCTGGCAGGGAGAAAGTAAGCTCATCGACTTCCTGAAAGAGACGCCGGTCCCATTGAGCGTATACGGCAAATGGCAGGCTCTGAATTATAGCCTCCAGGTGGATCAGATCCTGCGCAAGCATCTGCAGGATGAAGCGAAACGTCGACTGAGCGGCTGGGCGGATCGTAATAAAGATTCGCAGGACGGCAAGGATGTGAAGAAACTGCTGGATAAGCTGTGATGCCTGTTGCGCCGGGTGGCGGCTTCGCCTTACCCGGCCTACAAAAGCCTGACGCCGTTGCGCCACCCGGCTTTTTTACACCTCAAAATCCAGCTCTTCCTCATCCCGCAGCGGTATCAGCTGAACTTTCTGCACGCGATGGTTTTCAATTTGTAGCGTTTTAAGCAGATAGTCGCCTACCTGAACCTCTTCCCCCGGCTGCGGGATACGCTGCAGATACTCCATCAGCAGACCGGCAATGGTGTGATATTCCCGCTTTTCGTCCAGCGGCAGCGGGACATATTGCACCAGATCTTCCAGCGGCATATGGCCGTTTGCCGTCCACGAGCCGTCGGCGTTTTTCTGAATGTCGTGGCGGGCATCAATCTCATCCACCTCGTTTGGCAGATTACCGGCAATGGTTTCCATCACGTCGCTGAGCGTGACCAGTCCTTCCACCGAACCAAACTCATCCACCACAAAGGCAAAGTGGGTCCGCGCGTTACGGAACTGCTCAAGGGCGGAAAGCAACGGCAGCCCCTCCGGGAAGACCAGCGGCTGGCGAACCAGGACGCGGAGATTGAGCGGCTCGCCGTGAAGCTGCTGCTGGAGCAGGTCAATGACGTGCACCACGCCCAGCAATTCCTCTTCCGCTTCCCCGCCGGTCACCACCACGCGTGTGTGCTGGTTTTTATCCAGCAGGGCGCGAATATGCGCTTCCGGGGCCGTCAGGTCAATATGCTCTATATCATGCCGCGACGTCATAATGCTGCTGACCGTACGCTGGTTAAGATTGAGCACCCGCTCAATCATCCGTCGTTCCTGCGGGTCAAAGATCTGCCCGTCACTGTGGTCGGCCAGCATGGCGGAGGATTCGGCGTCCAGCTCTGCATCCTCTTTCTTACCGCTTAACAGGCGCATGACCGTGTCGGCCGTACGCTGACGCAGCGTCTGATTTGCGGAAAGGAAGCGGCGGCGGTTGAATATCGCAAGCTGGTTAAGCGCTTCAATCATGACGGAGAACCCGATGGCGGCATACAGGTAGCCTTTCGGAATATGGAAGCCAAAACCGTCGGCCACCAGGCTAAAGCCAATCATCAGCAGGAAGCTCAGACAGAGGATCACGATGGTGGGGTGACTGTTCACAAAACGGGTCAGTGCCTTGCTGGCCATAACCATCAGCGTGATGGCAATAATGACCGCGGCCATCATCACCACAAGATGGTCCACCATCCCGACGGCGGTGATCACCGAGTCCAGGGAGAAGACCGCATCCAGCACCACGATTTGCGCGACCACCGGCCAGAATTTTGCCCCGCGGCGCTGGGTCGGGTTCTCACTGTCTTTGCCTTCCAGCCGCTCGTTGAGCTCCACGGTGGCTTTGAACAGCAGGAACAGGCCGCCGAAGAGCATGATCAGATCGCGGGCGCTAAAGCTCAGACCGTGGATGGAGAACAGAGGCTGAGTGAGCGTGACCAGCCAGGAAATAGAGGCCAGCAGCAGTAACCGCATGACCATCGCCAGCAGCAACCCCGTTACGCGCGCGCGATCGCGCTGGGAAGGGGGCAGTTTTTCAGCGAGGATGGCGATAAAAACCAGATTATCAATCCCGAGCACCAGCTCGATGACGACCAGCGTAACCAGCCCGGCCCAGATTGAGGGATCGGCAATCCATTCCATAGTAGTAGCAATACCTTCTGTAACATGACGAATGACACAATTCGATCATGGATAAAGCTGGGGGAAATTGCAATGTCAGTATGAGATTTCTCTCAATAATCATTAAATTAATAATACCGGGAATAATAAGTCTAATTCATCAAGAAAGTCTGTATTTATCTGAAATAACAAAATTAAGAAATATCGCATTAAAAGATGTTCAATGATAACGCTGTCAATATAAAGAAATTCTTAAAAATAAACTGCTTTTCTAAACAAATTCTTAAAATTTGGTGTTCGGAAGCCGTTTTCTTGCCTGTTCTGGGATTAGCTGTTACAAGATTAATAGCCTGAAAAAGGATATCTTCTGTTACTGGTTGTTGTTTTTTTTTGAGCGACTAACGAAATAGTGCCTGCGTATTATGAATGCTCCATTTATTTCAAATGCAAAAAATCTGGCGATTTTTTGCCTGCAATTCATCGTGTTATAGCGTATTGGTAGCTGGAAGCCAAGGGCGGTAGCGTGCCTGGATGTGTGTGGATGAGCCATGATTCCGTTGTCAACAGTGACTGGCCAAATAACGTTTTTTTTAGGAATGATGCTAGTTATATTTTTATTTAATTAGCTACATTCTTAATGCATTTTAGATTCACACGTATTTAAATTGCACAGGATAATTACTCTGCCAAAGTGATAAATAATCAATGATGAACTCCAAAATGAAATTGATGCCATTATTGGTGTCTGTGACCTTGATGAGCGGTTGCACTGTCTTTCCCGGCAGCAATATGTCAACAATGGGCAAGGATGTGATCAAGCAACAGGATGCCGATTTTGATCTCGACAAAATGGTGAATGTTTATCCACTTACGCCTCGTCTGGTCGAACAATTACGCCCACGTCCAAACGTTGCCCAGCCGAATATGTCACTGGACCAGGAAATCGCGTCCTACCAGTATCGCGTAGGGCCAGGAGACGTCATTAACGTGACCGTCTGGGACCACCCCGAACTGACCACGCCAGCGGGCCAGTACCGTAGCTCAAGCGACACCGGTAACTGGGTGCAGTCAGATGGCACCATGTTCTATCCCTACATTGGTAAAGTCCATGTGGCAGGGAAAACGCTTGCCGAGATCCGTAGTGATATTACCGGCCGCTTAGCGCAGTACATCGCCGACCCGCAGGTGGACGTTAATATCGCCGCATTCCGCTCGCAAAAAGCCTACATCTCCGGCCAGGTGAACAAATCCGGTCAGCAGGCTATCACCAACGTTCCTCTGACCGTGCTGGATGCCATTAACGCCGCGGGCGGGTTAACCGACGGCGCCGACTGGCGCAACGTGGTTCTGACCCACAACGGGAAGGAGCAGCGCATTTCGCTTCAGGCGCTGATGCAAAACGGCGATCTGACCCAGAACCGCCTGCTTTACCCGGGCGACATCCTCTATGTACCACGCAATGACGATCTCAAAGTCTTCGTGATGGGTGAAGTGAAGAAACAAAGCACCCTCAAGATGGACTTCAGCGGTATGACGCTGACCGAAGCGCTGGGCAATGCTGAGGGTATCGATCTGACGACCTCTAACGCGACCGGCATCTTCGTGATCCGTCCGCTGAAAGGTGAGGGCAGCGCGAAAGGCAAGATTGCCAACATCTACCAGCTGGATATGTCCGATGCGACCTCTCTGGTGATGGCGACGGAGTTCCGTCTCCAGCCATACGATGTGGTGTATGTCACTACCGCACCGGTTGCCCGCTGGAACCGTCTGATCAACCAGTTGCTGCCAACCATCAGTGGCGTTCGCTACATGACGGATACGGCGCGCGACATTCATACCTGGTAATCCGCGATGTTTAACAAAATTCTGGTGGTATGCGTGGGGAACATTTGCCGTTCCCCTACGGCTGAACGGTTGTTGAAACACTACCAGCCCGAACTGACCGTTGATTCGGCAGGGCTGGGTGCACTGGTCGGTAAAGGTGCCGATGAGCGCGCAACGATCGTGGCGCGGGATCATCACCTCTCTCTCGACGGGCATGTTGCCCGCCAGGTCACTGGCCGCATGTGCCGCGAGTATGACCTGATTCTGGCGATGGAAAAACGCCATATTCATGCGCTGTGCGATATCGCTCCGGAGATGCGCGGTAAGGTGATGCTGTTTGGACACTGGGACAATGAACGTGAAATCCCCGATCCCTACCGCAAAAGCCATGAGGCCTTTGAGGCGGTTTACACCTTACTTGACCAGTCTGCCCAACAGTGGGCGCAGGCACTGAAAGCTCAGCAGGGATAACAATGACCGAAAAAACAAGACCTTCTGCCGCCCCGACTTCGGGCAGTGATGAAATTGATATTGGACGCCTGGTCGGCACTGTTGTCGAGGCAAAGTGGTGGGTGCTGGGCATTACTGCCGTGTTTGCCGCGGCGGCCGTCGTCTACACGCTGTTTGCCACCCCCATCTACAGCGCCGATGCGCTGGTGCAGATCGAGCAGAATACCGGCAACTCGCTGGTGCAGGACATTGGCTCTGCGCTGGCGAACAAGCCGCCGGCCTCCGATGCTGAAATTCAGCTCATCCAGTCACGTCTGGTACTGGGTAAAACGGTCCATGACCTTGGGCTTGATATCTCCGTCACCAAAAATACCTTCCCGATCTTTGGTGCGGGCTGGGATCGGTTGATGGGCAGAAACAACGACACGGTAAAGGTCACTGACTTTGTGCTGCCAAAAGGGGCGGCCGATCAGACCTTTACCCTGACGGTACTTGGCCCGAAACAGTACCAGCTGACCAGCGACGCGGGCTTTAGCGCGCGCGGTGAAGTGGGGCAGATGCTCACCAAAGATGGCGTCAGCATGATGGTCAGCGCGATCAATGCCCAGGAGGGCGGTGAATTCACCGTCACGAAATTCTCCACGCTGGGGATGATCAACAATCTGCAAAACAACCTGACCGTCACCGAAAACGGTAAGGATACCGGCGTGCTGAGCATGACCTTTACCGGTGAAGATAAGGATCAGATCCGCGACATCCTGAACAGCATTACCCGCAACTATCTTGAGCAGAACGTCGAGCGTAAGTCTGCTGAAGCGGCGAAAAGCCTGGCCTTCCTCGCGAAACAGCTCCCGGAAGTACGCGGCCGTCTGGATGATGCCGAGAACAAGCTGAACGCCTACCGTCAGGATAAAGACTCCGTTGACCTGCCGCTGGAGGCAAAATCGGTCCTCGATTCGATGGTCAATATTGATGCGCAGCTTAACGAGCTGACCTTCAAAGAGGCGGAGATTTCCAAGCTTTACACCAAACGCCACCCGGCCTACCGCACCCTGCTGGAGAAACGCCGCACGCTGGAAGAGGAGAAGGCGAAGCTCAATGACCGCGTGACCGCGATGCCGAAAACCCAGCAGGAGATCGTGCGTCTGACCCGCGACGTGGAGTCCGGACAGCAGGTTTATATGCAGCTGCTGAACAAGCAGCAGGAGCTGAAAATCACCGAGGCAAGCACCGTGGGTGACGTGCGCATCGTCGACCCGGCCATTACCCAGCCTGGCGTGCTGAAGCCGAAGAAAGCGCTGATCATTCTCGGCAGCATTATTCTCGGCCTGATGCTCTCCATCGTTGGCGTGCTGCTGCGTTCGCTGTTCAACCGCGGTATCGAAAGCCCACAGGTGCTGGAAGAAAACGGTATCAACGTCTATGCCAGCATTCCGCTGTCTGAGTGGCAAAAATCCCGTGATAGCGTCAAAACCATCAAAGGCGTTAAGCGTTACAAACAGAGCCAGCTGCTGGCGGTGGGTAACCCAACCGACCTCGCTATCGAAGCGATCCGCAGCCTGCGCACCAGTCTGCACTTCGCCATGATGCAGGCTAAAAATAACGTCCTGATGTTAACCGGCGTCAGCCCGTCAATCGGTAAAACCTTTGTCTGCGCCAACCTGGCGGCGGTGGTCAGTCAGACCAACAAGCGTGTGCTGCTTATCGACTGCGATATGCGCAAAGGCTACACCCACGAACTGCTGGGTACCAACAACGTTAACGGTCTGTCGGAAATCCTGCTTGGCAAAGGTGATATCAGCCAGAGCGCGAAGCCCACTACGGTGCCGAAATTTGACCTGATCCCTCGTGGGCAGGTGCCGCCTAACCCGTCCGAGCTGCTGATGAGCGAGCGCTTTAGCGAACTGGTGGAGTGGGCGAGCAAAAACTACGACCTGGTGCTGATCGATACGCCGCCGATTCTGGCCGTGACCGACGCGGCCGTTGTTGGCCGCCATGCGGGTACCACGTTGATGGTGGCGCGTTACGCGGTGAACACCCTGAAAGAGGTGGAAACCAGCCTGAGCCGCTTCGAGCAGAACGGGATTGAGGTAAAAGGGGTGATCCTGAACTCCATCTTCCGTCGCGCGACCGGCTATCAGGATTATGGCTATTACGAGTACGAATATAAGTCTGACAGTAAATAACAAAACACCCCCCCTCACTCTAACCCTCTCCCCTGAGGGGAGAGGGAACTGTCCGGTGCCGCCTTTCACCCTCTCCCCTTAGGGGAGAGGGGCGGGGTGAGGGGTAGGAGGAAAAAATGACCACACAACGCCCTTTGATTTCTATCTATATGCCGACATGGAATCGTCAGCAGCTGGCGATCCGCGCAATCAAGTCGGTGTTACGTCAGGATTACGATAACTGGGAGCTGATCATCGTGGATGACTGCTCTTCCTCGTATGAACAGCTGCAAAAATTTGTGACTGACCTCAACGACCCGCGGGTGGTTTATACACATAACGCCATTAACTCCGGCGCCTGTGCTGTGCGTAACCAGGCGATTATGCAGGCCAAAGGGCAGTATCTGACCGGCATCGACGACGACGACGAATGGACGCCGAACCGCCTGTCTGTCTTCCTGTCGCATAAAGAGCAGCTGGTCACGCACGCGTTCCTGTATGCCAACGACTATGTCTGTCAGGGCGAGGTGTACTCGCAGCCTGCCAGCCTGCCGCTCTATCCGAAATCACCGTACTCTCGCCGCCTGTTCTACAAGCGCAACATCATTGGTAACCAGGTCTTCACCTGGGCGTGGCGCTTCAAGGAGTGCCTGTTCGATACCGAACTGAAGGCTGCGCAGGATTACGATATCTTTCTGCGGATGGTGGTGGAATACGGCGAACCGTGGAAGGTCGAAGAGGCCACGCAGATCCTGCACATCAATCACGGGGAGATGCAAATTACCTCCTCGCCGAAAAAATTCTCGGGCTACTTCCATTTTTACCGCAAGCACAAGGACAAGTTTGACCGTGCCAGCCGTAAATATCAGCTCTTTACCCTCTATCAGATCCGCAATAAGCGCATGAACTGGCGCACGCTGCTGACGCTGTTGTCCGTTCGTAACGGCAAGCGCCTGGCTGATGGACTTCGGGGGAAATAATGTTTCTGGAAGATTGCCGCGCTAACAGCTGGAGCCTGCGTCCGTGCTGCATGGTTCTGGCGTACCGCATCGCGCACTTTTGCTCGGTGTGGCGTAAGAAAAATGTCCTGAACAACATCTGGGCGGCACCCGTGCTGGTGCTGTATCGCATCATCACCGAATGCTTTTTTGGCTATGAAATTCAGGCCGCGGCCACCATTGGCCGCCGCTTTACCATCCATCATGGCTATGCGGTGGTGATCAACAAGTTCGTGGTCGCCGGGGATGATTTCACCATCCGCCATGGGGTGACCATTGGCAACCGTGGGCCAGACAGCCTGGCCTGCCCGGTCATTGGCAATAACGTCGAGCTGGGCGCGAACGTGGTGATCATTGGTGACATTACGATTGGTAACAACGTCACGATTGGTGCGGGCAGCGTGGTGCTGGACACCATTCCGGATAACGCGCTGGTGGTGGGAGAAAAAGCCCGCGTGAAGGTGATTAAATGAATATTCTGCAATTTAACGTACGCCTCGCAGAAGGCGGAGCGGCAGGGGTAGCGCTGGATCTTCACCAGCGCGCGCTGCAAAAAGGACTTCAGTCTCGTTTTATTTACGGCTATGGCAAGGGCGGCAAGAAAAGCGTCAGTCACGATAACTTCCCGCAGGTGCATAAGCACACGCCGCGCCTGACCTCAATTGCCAATATCGCGTTATTCCGTCTGTTTAACCGCGATCTGTTTGGCAACCTGAATACGCTTTATCGCACGGTGACCCGCACTACCGGCCCAGTTGTGCTGCATTTTCACGTGCTGCACAGCTACTGGCTGAATCTGGAAGAGGTGGTGGCGTTCTGTCAGAAGGTGCAGGCCCACAAGCCCGACACCCGCTTCGTCTGGACGCTCCACGATCACTGGAGCGTAACCGGCCGTTGCGCGTTTACCGACGGCTGCGAAGGCTGGAAAAACAATTGCCAGAAATGCCCGACGCTGAGCAACTATCCGCCGGTGAAGGTGGATCGCGCGCACACGCTGGTGGCCGGCAAGCGCCAGCTTTTCCGCGACATGCTCTCGCTCGGCTGCACGTTTATCTCCCCGAGCCAGCACGTGGCCGATGCCTTCAACAGCCTGTACGGGGCAGGGCGCTGCCAGATTATTAACAACGGCATCGACGTGGCGACGGAAGCCATTCTCGCCGAGCTGACGCCGGTGGCAGAAACCGCGGGCAAACCGAAAATCGCTATCGTAGCGCATGACCTGCGCTACGACGGGAAAACCAACCAGCAGCTGGTGCGCGACATGATGGCGCTGGGTGACAAAATTGAGCTCCATACCTTCGGCAAATTTTCACCGTTCGAAGGGGCTAACGTGGTGAACCACGGGTTTGAAACCGATAAGCGCAAGCTGATGAGCGCGCTGAATGAAATGGATGCGCTGGTATTCAGCTCCCGCGTGGATAACTACCCGCTGATCCTCTGTGAAGCGCTCTCCATCGGCGTGCCGGTGATTGCCACCCACAGCGATGCGGCACGCGAAGTGCTGGAAAAATCGGGTGGGAAAACTTTTGCCGAGCTGGAGGTCCTGCCGCTGGTGCAGTTGCCAAAGGCGCAGATCGCTCAGGCTGTTTTTGGCACTGACCTGGAATCGTTCCGCAACCGCAGCCGCAAGGCCTACAGTGGACAACAGATGCTGGAGGAGTATGTCTCGTTCTATCAGAATCTGTAGTTATCTGCTGCTGCCGCTGATCTATCTGCTGGTCAACGTCAAAATTGCCCAGCTCGGCGAAAGCTTTCCGATAACCATCGTCACCTTCTTGCCCGTTCTGCTTCTGCTGTATGTCGATAAAATCAACCTGAAGAAGCTGATGATTGCCTTAGGGTTGGGCACGGGCCTGACGCTGTTCAACTACATCTTTGGCCAGTCGCTGGATGCCAGTAAATACGTCACCTCGACCATGCTGTTTGTTTATATCGTTATTATTATCGGAATGGTCTGGAGTATTCGCTTCAAAACGATTTCTCCGCACAATTATCGGAAAATCCTCAGGTTCTTTTATATTGCCGTTGCGTTAATTGTTATGCTTGCTGCCATGGAGATGGCGCAAATTATTCTTACCGGCGGCAGTAGCCTGATGGAGATAATTTCGAAATATCTCATTTACAGCAACAGCTATGTTTTGAACTTCATCAAGTTCGGCGGGAAGCGTACCACGGCCCTCTATTTTGAACCGGCGTTTTTCGCTTTGGCGTTAATCTCAATTTGGCTCAGCATCAAACAGTTTGGTATCAAAACGCCTAAGACCGATGCTATGATTCTTGCAGGAATCGTTCTGTCTGGATCGTTCTCAGGGGTAATGACATTTATCCTGTTTTACCTGCTGGAATGGGCGTTTCAGTACCTGAACAAAGATGCGATTAAGAAAAAACTGCCGCTGGCGATTATCTCCCTGACGGTATTTATGGTGGGCGTGATATTTGCCTTCCCATACATCTCAGAACGACTGGGTGATTTGGGAACGGAAGGCTCATCGTCCTATTATCGCATCATTGGACCGCTGGTGATGGTGGGTTATTCCTTAACCCATATAGATGGTGTAGTAAGATTCGGCTCACTTTACGAATATGTTGCATCATTCGGAATCTTTAACGGTGCGGATGTCGGTAAAACCATAGACAATGGTCTGTATCTGTTAATTATTTATTTTTCGTGGTTCGCCGTACTGTTGACGCTGTGGTATCTGTTTAAAGTTTTCAAAATGATGATTAACGCGTTCGGGGATAACCAGAACTTTCGCGTGCAGCTTTATCTGTTTACGCCGGTGTCGCTGTTTTTTACCGGGTCAATATTTAGTCCGGAATATGCTTTCTTGATTGTCTGTCCGTTTATTCTGCGCAAAGCGCTTAATATTACGAACGTATGACGAAATGAGGTGATTTATGTTTCTTAGCGTCATTACTGTCGCTTTTCGTAATTACGAAGGGGTGGTAAAAACCTGGCGCTCGCTGCGCAACCTGGCGCGCGATCCAAGCCTCACCTTTGAGTGGATTGTGGTCGACGGCGGCTCGAACGATGGCACGGCGGAGTTTCTGGAAAAACTCAACGGTGAGTTCAACTTACGTTACATCAGCGAGAAAGATAAAGGCATTTACGATGCGATGAACAAAGGCATCAATATGGCGCAGGGCCGTTATGCCATCTTTCTGAATTCGGGTGATATTTTCCATGATGACGTGGCGCTGTTTGCCCGTCAACTGGCGCGCCAGAAAGAGGACGCCATGTATATTGGCGATGCGCTGCTCGATTTTGGCGACGGACATAAAGTGTGCCGCAGCGCGAAGCCGGGCTGGTATATCTATCACAGTTTACCCGCCAGCCATCAGGCCATTTTCTTTCCGGTAAAAGGTCTGAAAAAACAGCCTTACGATTTGCAGTATAAAGTGTCTTCCGATTATGCGCTGGCCGCCAGTCTCTATAAGTCAGGTTACCCGTTCCGCCGAATTAAAGGGCTGGTATCTGAATTTTCAATGGGTGGCGTGTCAACCTCGAATAATCTGGAATTGTGCCAGGATGCCAAAAACGTGCAGCGTAAAATATTACGCGTGCCGGGGTTCTGGGCGGAATTATCTTATTTTTTACGCGTGCGCACCACGAGTAAAACGAAAGCCTTATATAACAAAGCCTGAATATAAGGAAACGTAATGCAGGATCTGAAGGGTTTCTCCGTACCGAAAGGTTTTCGGGGGGCGGGCGGTATTAAAGTGCAGTTATGGTGGGCCGTTCAGGCCACCTTATTTGCCTGGTCACCACAAATACTGTACCGCTGGCGAGCATTTTTATTGCGTCTGTTTGGCGCAAAAATAGGAAAAAACGTAGTCATTCGGCCCTCGGTGAAAATTACCTACCCCTGGAAATTAACGCTTGGGGATTACGCCTGGGTAGGGGATGACGCGGTGTTATATACCTTGGGCGAGATTACGATTGGCGCAAATTCGGTGGTTTCACAGAAATGTTATTTGTGCACCGGCAGCCATGACTTTATGAGTCAGCATTTTGATATTACCGCTTCGCCTATTGTGATTGGCGAAAAATGCTGGCTGGCAACGGATGTTTTTGTTGCACCGGGTGTTTCTGTTGGCGATGGCACGGTCGTTGGTGCCCGCAGCAGCGTTTTTAAATCGCTACCGGCAAATAAAGTTTGCCGTGGCAACCCCGCAGTGGTGATACGCGAACGCGTTGAAACTGATTAAATTCATAAGTAGAGGAATATAAACATGTCTAAAGTCGCTCTCATCACCGGCGTTACCGGGCAGGATGGTTCTTACCTGGCAGAGTTACTGCTGGAAAAAGGTTATGAAGTACACGGTATTAAACGTCGTGCGTCTTCTTTCAACACCGAACGTGTCGATCATATTTATCAGGATCCTCACGCGGCGAACCCGAAATTCCACCTGCACTACGGCGACCTGACCGATACCTCCAACCTGACCCGTATCCTGCAGGAAGTGCAGCCGGATGAAGTCTACAACCTGGGCGCGATGAGCCACGTTGCGGTCTCCTTCGAGTCTCCGGAATACACCGCTGACGTGGACGCCATGGGTACGCTGCGTCTGCTGGAAGCGATTCGCTTCCTCGGCCTTGAGAAGAAAACCCGTTTCTACCAGGCATCCACCTCTGAGCTGTACGGTCTGGTGCAGGAAATTCCACAGAAAGAGACCACGCCGTTCTATCCGCGCTCTCCGTACGCGGTAGCTAAACTGTACGCTTACTGGATCACCGTGAACTACCGTGAATCCTACGGCATGTACGCCTGTAACGGCATTCTGTTCAACCACGAATCTCCACGTCGCGGCGAAACCTTCGTGACCCGCAAAATCACCCGCGCTATCGCCAACATTGCGCAGGGTCTGGAATCGTGCCTGCACCTCGGCAACATGGACTCCCTGCGTGACTGGGGCCATGCCAAAGACTACGTGAAAATGCAGTGGATGATGCTGCAGCAGGAACAGCCAGAAGACTTCGTGATCGCCACAGGCGTGCAGTACTCCGTTCGTCAGTTCGTTGAAATGGCTGCTGCGCAGCTGGGCATCAAGCTGCGCTTCGAAGGCACCGGCGTGGAAGAGAAGGGCATCGTGGTTTCCGTGACCGGCCATGACGCACCGGGCGTGAAGCCAGGCGACGTGATTGTACAGGTTGACCCGCGCTACTTCCGTCCTGCTGAAGTGGAAACCCTGCTGGGCGACCCAACCAAAGCGCACGAGAAGCTGGGCTGGAAACCAGAAACCACTCTGCAGGAGATGGTTTCCGAGATGGTAGCCAAAGATCTTGAAGCAGCGAAAAAACACTCCCTGCTTAAGTCTCATGGCTACGAGGTTGCTATCGCGCTGGAGTCCTGAGAATGACAAAACAACGTATTTTTGTCGCCGGTCATCGCGGAATGGTGGGTTCCGCGATTGTTCGCCAGCTCGAACAGCGCGGTGACGTCGAAGTGGTTGTCCGCACGCGCGACGAGCTTAACCTGCTCGACAGCCGTGCGGTACAGGACTTCTTTGCTAACGAACGCATTGACCAGGTGTATCTGGCGGCGGCGAAGGTGGGCGGCATTGTTGCCAACAACACCTACCCGGCGGATTTCATCTACGAAAACATGATGATTGAGAGCAACATCATTCACGCGGCGCATCTGCACAACGTGAACAAGCTGCTGTTCCTCGGCTCATCCTGTATTTACCCGAAAATGGCGAAACAGCCGATCGCCGAAAGCGAGCTGCTGCAGGGTACCCTGGAAGCCACCAACGAGCCGTACGCGATTGCCAAAATTGCCGGGATCAAGCTGTGCGAGTCCTACAACCGTCAGTACAACCGAGACTATCGCTCGGTGATGCCGACCAACCTGTACGGACCGCACGACAACTTCCACCCGAGCAATTCGCACGTGATCCCGGCGCTGCTGCGTCGTTTCCACGAGGCAACCGCCGAGAACGCGCCGGATGTGGTGGTGTGGGGCAGCGGTACGCCGATGCGTGAATTCCTGCACGTGGACGACATGGCTGCGGCCAGCATTCACGTGATGGAGCTGGATCGCGAAGTGTGGCAGGAGAACACCGAGCCGATGCTGTCGCACATCAACGTGGGCACCGGCGTGGACTGCACCATTCGCGAGCTGGCGCAGACCATCGCGCAGGTGGTGGGCTACAAAGGCCGCGTGGTGTTTGATGCCACGAAACCGGACGGCACGCCGCGCAAACTGCTGGACGTGACCCGTCTGCATCAGCTGGGCTGGTATCACGAGGTGTCACTGGAGCAGGGGCTGGCAAGCACCTATCAGTGGTTCCTGGAAAACCAGCACCGCTTCCGGGGGTAATGATGTTTTTAAGTCAGGAAGATTTTGCCACGGTAGTGCGTTCCACTCCGCTCATCTCGATTGATTTGATCGTGGAGAACGAACGCGGCGAGTTCTTGCTGGGGAAACGAACCAACCGTCCTGCGCAGGGCTTCTGGTTCGTGCCCGGTGGGCGCGTGCAAAAGGATGAGACGCTTACCGATGCGTTTGAGCGTCTCACTCTGGCGGAACTGGGTCTGCAGCTGCCGATGGCAGCGGGCCAGTTTTACGGGGTCTGGCAGCACTTCTATGACGATAACTTTTCAGGCACCGGGTTCACCACGCACTACATCGTGCTGGGGTTCCGCCTGAAGGTGAGTGAGGCAGACCTGCGTCTGCCTGATTCTCAGCACGACGACTACCGCTGGCAGACGCCAGAGGCGCTGCTGGCGAGCGACAATGTGCATGACAACAGTCGCGCCTATTTCCTCGCTGAACGTCAGTCCGGGGTGCCGGGCTTATGAAGATCCTCGTATACGGAATCAACTACTCGCCGGAGCTAACCGGTATCGGGAAATACACCGGCGAGATGGTCGAGTGGATGGCGAGCCAGGGACATGACGTGCGGGTCATTACCGCGCCGCCGTACTACCCGGAATGGAAAGTGGGGGAGCGCTACTCAAGCTGGCGCTACCGTCGCGAAGAGGGTGTAGCGACCGTCTGGCGCTGTCCGCTGTATGTGCCTAAGCAGCCCTCAACGCTTAAACGATTGATTCATCTCGGCAGCTTTGCCCTGAGCAGTTTCTTCCCGCTGATGGCGCAGCGTCGCTGGAAGCCGGATCGCATCATCGGCGTGGTGCCGACGCTGTTTTGCACGCCGGGCATGCGTCTGCTGGGCAAACTCTCCGGGGCGCGCACCCTGCTGCACATTCAGGATTATGAAGTTGACGCCATGCTGGGCCTGGGGATGGCAGGCAAAAGCAAAGGCGGCAAGGTGGCGAAGCTCGCCAGCGCGTTTGAGCGCAGTGGCTTACACAACGTGGATTACGTCTCAACGATCTCGCGCTCGATGATGAACAAGGCGCAGGAGAAAGGCGTCCCGGCGGAGAAGGTGATTTTCTTCCCGAACTGGTCCGAAGTGGCGCGTTTTCGCGACGTGACTGAGCAAGACGCTCAGGCGCTGCGCGCGCAGCTCGGTTTGCCTGAAGATCAAAAAATCATTCTTTACTCAGGCAACATCGGCGAAAAGCAGGGGCTGGAGAGCGTGATCGAGGCGGCTCAACTGCTGAACGAACATCCATGGATGTTTGTGATTGTCGGGCAGGGTGGTGGAAAAGCGCGGCTGGAAAAAATGGTCAGCGAACGCGGCCTGACCAACGTGAAATTCTTCCCGCTTCAGTCTTACGAGGCATTGCCTGCGCTGCTGAAGATGGGCGACTGCCATCTGGTGGTGCAAAAACGCGGCGCGGCGGATGCGGTGCTGCCGTCCAAGCTGACCAACATTCTGGCAGTGGGCGGTAACGCGGTGATTACGGCCGAAGCCGAAACTGAATTAGGCCAGCTGTGTGACAGCTATCCGGGGATTGCCGTGTGCGTAGAGCCGGAATCGGTCCCGGCGCTGGTCACCGGCATTGAACAGGCACTTGCCATGCCAAAAATGAACACGGTGGCACGTGAATATGCCGAACGCACGCTCGAGAAAGAGAACGTGCTGAGCCAATTTATTGCAGATATACGGGGATAAATCATGAGTCAAACCACTTTGTATCCGGTTGTGATGGCTGGTGGCTCTGGTAGCCGGTTGTGGCCGCTGTCCCGCGTGCTCTATCCAAAACAGTTCCTCTGCCTGAAAGGGGATCTCACCATGCTGCAGACGACGGTAAACCGTCTCCACGGCGTGGAGTGTGAAAGCCCGGTGGTGATCTGTAACGAACAGCACCGCTTTATCGTTGCCGAGCAGCTGCGCCAGCTGAACAAACTCACAGAAAATATCATCCTGGAGCCTGCCGGACGCAATACCGCACCGGCTATCGCCCTGGCGGCGCTGGCAGCAAAACGCAGCAGCCCGGACTGTGACCCGTTGATGCTGGTGCTGGCGGCAGACCATGTGATCCAGCAGGAAGAGGCCTTCCGCGACGCGGTGCGTGCGGCCATTCCTTACGCTGAGAGCGGCAAGCTGGTGACATTCGGTATCGTGCCGGATCTGCCGGAAACCGGCTACGGCTACATCCGTCGCGGCAACGTGACGCCGGGTGAAGGCGACAGCGTGGCGTTTGACGTGGCGCAGTTCGTTGAAAAACCGAATCTGGAAACCGCGCAGGCGTATGTCGCCAGCGGGGAATATTACTGGAACAGTGGGATGTTCCTGTTCCGCGCCGGACGCTATCTGGAAGAGCTGAGCAAATATCGTCCGGATATTCTGCAAGCCTGCGAGAAAGCGATGGCGGTGGTGGACCCGGATCTCGACTTTATCCGCGTGGATGAAGAAGCCTTCCTCGCCT
Organism: Enterobacter sp. JBIWA003; assembly: GCF_019968825.1. Classification (NCBI taxonomy): domain Bacteria; kingdom Pseudomonadati; phylum Pseudomonadota; class Gammaproteobacteria; order Enterobacterales; family Enterobacteriaceae; genus Enterobacter; species Enterobacter sp. JBIWA003. Next base: position 3,232,322 of record NZ_CP074170.1, on the reverse strand, counting down.
GTCCGGAAGAGTCCATTGACTATGCGGTGATGGAGCGTACGGCAGATGCCGTTGTGGTGCCGATGGATGCGGGCTGGAGCGATGTCGGCTCCTGGTCCTCCCTGTGGGAGATCAGCGCCCATACCCCGGAGGGTAACGTCCATCACGGTGATGTCATTAGCCACAAAACGGAAAACAGCTACGTCTACGCCGAGTCTGGCCTGGTCACCACGGTCGGGGTGAAAGATCTGGTGGTGGTCCAGACCAAAGACGCCGTGCTGATTGCCGACCGTAACGCCGTGCAGGACGTTAAAAAAGTGGTGGAGAAGATCAAGGCGGATGGCCGTCACGAGCACCACATTCATCGCGAAGTCTACCGTCCGTGGGGGAAATATGACTCCATTGACGCAGGCGACCGTTATCAGGTGAAACGCATCACCGTGAAGCCGGGCGAGGGGCTGTCGGTGCAGATGCACCATCACCGCGCCGAGCACTGGGTGGTGGTCGCGGGTACCGCCAAAGTCACGATCGACGGTGAAGTCAAACTGCTGGGTGAAAACGAGTCCATTTATATTCCGCTGGGGGCGACGCACTGTCTGGAAAACCCGGGGAAAATTCCTCTCGACTTAATTGAGGTGCGCTCCGGTTCGTATCTGGAAGAGGACGATATCGTGCGCTTCCAGGACCGCTACGGACGGGTGTAGCCCTCAGTATCATGCCCGGTGGCGCTGCGCTTACCGGGCCTACGAATGACAAAAAAATCAATTTGGCCATTGAGTGGTCAGGACCGACTGTTGCCTGAAAAAGGGGTCATCATGGAAAAATTAACCTGTTTTAAAGCCTACGATATTCGCGGCAAGCTGGGCGAAGAGCTGAATGAAGACATTGCGTGGCGCATTGGTCGTGCGTACGGCGAATATTTAAAACCGCAGACCATCGTGCTGGGCGGCGACGTGCGTCTGACCAGCGAATCCCTGAAGCTGGCTCTGGCGAAAGGGCTGCAGGATGCGGGCGTGGACGTGCTGGACATCGGTCTTGCCGGAACCGAAGAGATTTACTTTGCCACCTTCCACCTGGGGGTGGACGGCGGTATTGAAGTGACGGCCAGCCACAACCCGATGGACTACAACGGCATGAAGCTGGTACGCAAGGGCGTCCGCCCGATCAGCGGCGACACCGGCCTGCGCGACGTGCAGCGCCTGGCGGAAGCCAACGATTTCCCGCCGGTGAACGAGGCGAAGCGCGGCAGCTACAAAAAAATCAACCTGCAGAAAGAGTACATCGACCACCTGCTGGGCTACATCAACGTGGCGAACCTGAAGCCGCTGAAGCTGGTGATTAACTCCGGTAACGGCGCGGCCGGCCCGGTTGTCGATGCCCTTGAAGCGCGCTTTAAGGCACTGAACGTGCCGGTGACCTTCGTGAAAGTGCATAACACCCCGGACGGCAACTTCCCGAACGGTATTCCTAACCCGCTGTTGCCGGAGTGCCGCGACGACACGCGTAACGCGGTGATTGAGCACGGCGCGGACATGGGTATCGCCTTTGACGGTGATTTCGACCGCTGCTTCCTGTTCGACGAGAAAGGGCAGTTCATCGAGGGCTACTACATTGTCGGCCTGCTGGCAGAAGCGTTCCTCGAGAAAAACCCGGGCGCGAAAATCATTCATGACCCGCGCCTGTCCTGGAACACCGTCGACGTGGTGTCTGCCGCAGGCGGCACGCCGGTGATGTCCAAAACCGGCCACGCCTTCATCAAGGAGCGCATGCGCGAAGAAGACGCCATCTACGGCGGCGAGATGAGCGCCCACCACTACTTCCGGGACTTTGCCTACTGCGACAGCGGAATGATCCCGTGGCTGCTGGTCACCGAGCTGCTGTGCCTGAAGGGGCAGACCCTGGGCGAGCTGGTGCGCGACCGTATGGCGGCGTTCCCGGCGAGCGGGGAGATCAACAGCAAGCTGGCGCAGCCTGCCGAGGCGATTGCCCGCGTGGAGCAGCACTTTGCGATTCACGCGCTGGAAATTGATCGTACCGACGGCATCAGCATGGCGTTCCCGCAGTGGCGCTTTAACCTGCGCTCGTCCAACACCGAGCCGGTGGTGCGCCTGAACGTGGAGTCCCGTGCGGACACCGCGCTGATGGAAGCCCGAACGAAGGACATTCTGGCGCTGTTGAATCAGTAATAACTGCCCCTCCCGGTGGGAGGGGGAACCGAATACAGGAACAACGATGACGAATCTAAAAAAACGCGAACGAGCGAGAACGAATGCATCGTTAATCTCTATGGTGCAGCGTTTTTCTGATATCACCATCATGGTCGGTGGATTGTGGGCGGTGTGTCGGATCAGCGGGCTGCCGTTCTTATATATGCATCTTCTGATGGCCCTGATTGCGCTGGTCGTGTTTCAGATGATCGGCGGAATGACCGATTTCTACCGCTCGTGGCGCGGCGTCAAAATGACCACCGAACTGATGCTGTTGCTGCAGAACTGGACCCTGAGCCTGATCTTCAGCGCAGGCCTGGTGGCGTTCAGCCATGATTTTGATAATCGCCTCGTGACCTATCTCTGCTGGTATCTGTTGAGCAGCGTCGGCATGGTAGTGTGCCGCTCCCTGATCCGCTTTGGCGCAGGCTGGCTGCGCAACCGTGGCTATAATCGTCGCTTTGTGGCGGTAGCAGGCGATCTGCCCGTCGGCAGGGTGCTGCTCGACAGCTTCCGCAAAGAGCCGTGGTTAGGCTTTGAAGTGGTCGGGATTTATCACGACGCGAAGCCTGGCGGCGTGCCTGCCGACTGGGCGGGCAACTACGACCAGCTGATTGACGATGCGAAGGCCGGCAAAATTCACAACGTCTACATCGCCATGCAGATGAAAGACGACTCCCGCATTAAGCAGCTGATGCGCGAGCTGGCGGATACGACCTGTTCAGTGCTCCTGATCCCGGACGTGTTTACCTTTAACATCCTTCATTCGCGTATTGAAGAGGTGAACGGCGTGCCGGTCGTACCGCTGTACGACACGCCGCTGTCCGGTATTAACCGCGTGCTGAAGCGTCTGGAAGATATCGTGCTCTCTTCGCTGATTCTTCTGCTCATCTCTCCGGTGCTGTGCTGCATTGCCCTCGCGGTGAAGCTGAGCTCTCCTGGACCGGTTATCTTCCGTCAGACCCGCTACGGCATGGACGGTAAGCCGATTATGGTGTGGAAATTCCGCTCCATGAAGGTGATGGAGAACGACAAGGTCGTGACCCAGGCCACGCAGAACGATCCGCGCGTCACCCGCGTCGGGAACTTCCTGCGCCGCACCTCGCTGGATGAACTGCCACAGTTTATCAACGTCTTTACCGGCGGGATGTCGATTGTTGGCCCGCGTCCGCACGCGGTGGCGCATAACGAGCAGTACCGCTCGCTGATTGAAGGCTACATGTTGCGCCATAAGGTGAAGCCGGGCATCACCGGTTGGGCGCAAATCAACGGCTGGCGCGGCGAAACCGACACGCTGGAAAAAATGGAAAAACGCATCGAGTTCGATCTGGAGTACATCCGCGAGTGGAGCCTATGGTTCGATATCAAGATTGTTTTTCTGACTATCTTCAAAGGTTTCGTGAACAAAGCGGCGTACTAAGATGAGCTTACGTGAAAAAACCATCAGCGGCGCCAAGTGGTCAGCGATGGCGACCATCGTCATCATTGGCCTCGGCCTGGTGCAGATGACGGTGCTGGCGCGCATTATCGATAATCACCAGTTCGGCCTGCTGACCGTCTCGCTGGTGATCATCGCGCTGGCCGATACGCTGTCTGACTTTGGTATCGCCAACTCGATTATCCAGCGCAAAGAGATCAGCCATCTTGAGCTGACCACGCTCTACTGGCTGAACGTGGGGCTGGGGATTTTCGTGTTTGTGCTGGTGTTCCTGCTGAGCGACACCATCGCCAGCGTGCTGCACAACCCGGATCTCGCCCCGCTGATGCGCACGCTGTCGTTTGCGTTCGTGGTGATCCCGCACGGGCAGCAGTTCCGCGCGCTGATGCAGAAAGAGCTGGAGTTCAATAAGATCGGCATGATCGAGACCAGCGCCGTGCTGGCGGGCTTTACCTTTACCGTCGTGAGCGCCCATTTCTGGCCGCTGGCGATGACCGCCATCCTCGGTTACCTGGTGAACTCTGCCGTGCGTACGCTGCTGTTCGGCTACTTTGGACGTAAAATTTACCGTCCGGGACTGCATTTCTCTCTTGCGTCCGTCTCGTCCAACCTGCGCTTTGGCGCGTGGCTGACGGCGGACAGCATTATCAACTATGTGAATACCAACCTCTCGACGCTGGTGCTGGCACGTATTCTCGGTGCGAGCGTGGCGGGGGGCTACAACCTGGCCTACAACGTCGCGGTGGTGCCGCCGATGAAGCTGAACCCAATAATCACCCGCGTGCTGTTCCCGGCGTTTGCCAAGATTCAGGACGACACCGAAAAGCTGCGCGTTAACTTTTACAAGCTGCTTTCGGTGGTGGGGATTATCAACTTCCCGGTGCTGCTGGGGCTGATGGTGGTGTCCAGCAACTTCGTGCCGCTGGTGTTTGGCGAGAAGTGGAACGGTATTATCCCGATCCTTCAGCTGCTGTGCGTGGTGGGGCTGCTGCGCTCCGTGGGGAACCCGATTGGGTCCCTGCTGATGGCAAAAGCGCGCGTGGACATCAGCTTTAAATTCAACGTGTTCAAAACCTTCCTGTTTATTCCGGCAATTATCGTCGGCGGGCACATGGCGGGCGCCATTGGCGTGACGCTGGGCTTCCTGCTGGTGCAGATCGTCAATACCGTTCTGAGCTACTTCATCATGATTAAACCGGTGCTGGGCTCCAGCTACCGTCAGTACATCCTGAGCCTGTGGCTGCCGTTCTATCTCTCATTGCCGACCCTGGCGGTGAGCTACGGTCTGGGCGCGATCCTCAGCGGCCATCTGCCGCTGGCCGCTCTGCTGGCGGTGCAGGTTGCCGCGGGGGCGCTGGCCTTCGTCGTGATGATCGTACTTTCTCGCAATGCGCTGGTCGTTGAGATGAAGCGCCAGTTTTGCCGTAACGAAAAAATGAAAACGCTGCTTCGCGCAGGCTAGTTCTTTAAGAGGCCATTATGAAATTATTAATTCTTGGCAACCATACCTGCGGCAACCGTGGCGACAGCGCCATCCTGCGCGGTTTACTGGATGCGATTAACACCCTTAAGCCTGAGACCGAAGTGGACGTGATGAGCCGTTATCCGGTCAGCTCATCCTGGTTACTGAACCGCCCGGTGATGGGCGACCCGCTTTACAGCCAGATGAAACAGCACAACAACGCCGCGGGCGTGATGGGCCGCGTGAAAAAAGTGCTGCGTCGTCGCTACCAGCATCAGGTGCTGCTTTCCCGGGTGACCGATACCGGCAAGCTGCGCAACATCGCCATCGCGCAGGGCTTCACTGACTTTGTTCGTCTGCTGTCCGGCTATGACGCCATTATCCAGGTCGGCGGTTCATTCTTCGTCGATCTCTACGGCGTGCCGCAGTTTGAGCATGCGCTCTGCACGTTCATGGCCAAAAAGCCGCTATTTATGATTGGCCACAGCGTGGGGCCTTTCCAGGATCCGCAGTTTAACCAACTCGCAAACTATGTCTTCGGCCACTGCGACGCGCTGATCCTGCGCGAGTCGGTCAGCCTTGAGATGATGAAGCGCAGCGAGATTGACACGTCAAAAGTTGAGCACGGCGTGGATACCGCCTGGCTGGTGGATCACCAGGACGACAGCTTCCAGCCGAGCTACGCGGTGCAGCACTGGCTCGACGTGGCGGCGAAACAGAAAACCGTCGCCATTACCCTGCGCGAGCTGGCGCCCTTCGATAAACGTTTAGGCACGACGCAGGCGGCGTATGAGCAAGCGTTCGCCGACGTGGTGAACCGCGTGCTGGACAGCGGGTACCAGGTGCTGGCGCTGTCCACCTGTACCGGCATCGACAGCTACAACAAAGATGACCGCATGGTGGCGCTGAACCTGCGCAACCTGGTCAATGACCCGTCACGTTATCACGTGGTGATGGATGAACTGAACGACCTGGAGATGGGCAAGCTGCTCTCCGCCTGCGATCTGACGGTGGGCACCCGTCTGCACTCGGCCATTATCTCCATGAACTTTGGCACGCCGGCCATTGCCATTAACTATGAGCACAAGTCCGCCGGGATTATGCAGCAGCTCGGTATGCCGGAAATGGCGGTGGATATTCGTCATCTGCTGGACGGATCGCTCGGTGCCATGGTGGGTGACACGCTTGGCCAACTGCCTGCTATCAATGAACGTCTGGCGGTGGCGGTGAAAGCCGAGCGCGAGAAGGGCATTGGAATGGTGAAATCGGTACTCGATCGCGTACGGGAGGGGAAATGAAGGTTGGTTTCTTCTTACTGAAATTTCCACTGTCGTCCGAAACGTTTGTTCTGAACCAAATCACCGCGTTTATCGATATGGGATATGACGTGGAGATTATCGCCCTGCAAAAGGGCGATACCCAAAATACCCATGCGGCGTATACCCAGTATGGGCTGGAGGCAAAAACCCGCTGGCTGCAGGATGAGCCGTCCGGGAAGCTGAGTAAGTTGCGCTACCGCGCCAGTCAGACCTTACGTGGGATCCATCGCGCGTCGACGTGGCGGGCGCTGAATGTCTCCCGCTATGGATCAGAATCACGCAATCTGATCCTGTCGGCCATCTGCGGGCAAACGGCGCAGCCGTATCGTGCCGACGTGTTTATCGCCCACTTTGGCCCGGCAGGCGTCACCGCCGCGAAGCTGCGCGAACTGGGCGTAATTGACGGTAAAATTGCGACCATTTTCCACGGCATCGACATCTCCAGCCGCGAAGTGCTGAACCACTACACGCCGGAATACCAGCAGCTTTTCCGGCGTGGCGACATGATGCTGCCGATCAGTGAACTGTGGGCCGGACGCCTGAAAAACATGGGCTGCCCGGGAGAGAAAATTGCCGTTTCGCGCATGGGCGTGGATTTAACGCGCTTTACCCGCCGTCCGGTGAAAGTGCCGGGTAAACCGCTGCAGATCATCTCCGTCGCGCGACTGACCGAGAAGAAAGGGCTGCATGTGGCGATTGAAGCCTGCCGCCAGCTGAAAGCGCGCGGAGTGGATTTCCACTACCGCATTCTCGGGATTGGGCCGTGGGAGCGTCGTCTGCGCACGCTGATCGAACAGTATCAACTGGAAGATGTCGTAGAGATGCCGGGCTTCAAGCCGAGCCACGAGGTCAAGGCCATGCTCGATGAGGCAGATGTATTTCTGCTGCCTTCCGTCACGGGGGCCGATGGCGATATGGAAGGCATTCCGGTGGCGCTGATGGAGGCAATGGCCGTGGGTATTCCGGTGGTCTCGACCCTGCACAGCGGGATCCCGGAGCTGATTAAGTCTGACCATTCCGGCTGGCTGGTGCCCGAGAATAACGCCATGGCGCTCGCCGATCGGTTAGCTGCTTTCAGCGGCATCGACCAGCAGGCGCTGGAGCCCGTGCTGCACAATGCCCGACAAAAAGTTGAAGCCGATTTTAACCAGCAGGTGATTAACCGTCAGTTAGCCAGCCTGCTGCAAACGTTGTAATGCCGAGGATGTATGCTGAAAAAGATTACCCGACGCACCTTTGTCTCGTCTCTGTCCGTTCTGGCGGCCACGCCGCTGCTGTCGTCCCGCATTGCGCGGGCGGCGAGCGGAAGAACGGTCTCTGTTAAACAGTACAATAACAACGACTGGATTGCGGCCTTTAAGCAGGCGTTTAATGACGGGGACACCGTCGTTGTCCCTGCCGGGCTGACCTGTGAAAACATCAACACGGGTATTTTCATTCCCGACGGTAAAACGCTGCTGATCCGCGGGGCGTTAACCGGCAATGGCCGCGGCCGCTTTGTTCTGCAGGAAGGCAGCAAAGTTATAGGGGAAGGCGAGGGACGGACAGAGAATATCACTCTCGATGTACGTGGCTCCGACTGCGTAATTAAAGGGCTGGCCATGAGCGGTTTTGGCCCTGTAACGCAGATCTACATCGGCGGTAAGAAACCCAGCGTGATGCGCAATTTGCTGATTGATAACATCAGCGTGAGTCAGGCCAACTACGCCATCCTGCGCCAGGGTTTCCACAACCAGGTGGACGGCGCCCGCATCACCAACAGCAAATTTAGCCATCTGCAGGGCGATGCGATCGAGTGGAACGTCGCTATCAACGATCGCAATATCCTGATTTCCGACCATGTCATCGATAACATCAACTGCACCAACGGCAAGATCAACTGGGGCATCGGCATTGGCCTCGCCGGCAGCACCTACGACAACGACTATCCGGAAAAGCAAACCGTTAAGAACTTCGTGGTGGCCAACATCACCGGCAGTAACTGTCGTCAGCTGGTGCACGTGGAAAACGGGAAACACTTTGTTATCCGCAATATTAAGGCCAAAAATATCACCCCTGACTTTAGTAAAAAGGCAGGAATAGACAACGCCACGGTAGCGATTTATGGCTGTGATAATTTCATTATTGATAATGTCGACATGGTCAATAGTGCGGGAATGTTAATCGGCTATGGGGTGATAAAAGGCGATTATTTGTCCATCCCGCAGAACTTTAAGCTCAATAATATTCACCTCGATAACCGCCAGCTTGCGTATAAATTGCGCGGAATACAGATTTCATCCGGTAACGCGACCTCGTTTGTGGCGATAACCAACGTGGATATGCAGCGTGCTACGCTTGAATTACACAACAAGCCGCAGCATCTTTTTTTACGCAATATCAATGTCATGCAGGAAGCTGCCGTGGGGCCTGCCCTGAAGATTAACTTCGACCTGCGCAAGGATGTGCGAGGAAAATTCATGGCGAAAGACGAGACGCTGCTGTCGCTGGCGAACATAAAAGCCGTTAATGAGAAGGGGCAAAGCTCGGTGGATATTGACCGTGTCGACCAGCAGGTGGTGAATGTGGAAAGGCTGAACTTTGCGCTTCCGCACAGATAATCGACAATAATCTGTTTTGAGACTATTCCTGGCATAAAAGCGCGATCGAATCAGATTACAACTACAGAAATATGTGATGCTAAGGCGTAACATTGCTTAAGGGTTACGGCAAATCATGCTGGCGAAAACAGGTTTAAGAGCTATAATTCGTCAACCATTTTAAGGTGGAAGAAATAATGATTAATTTGAAAGCAGTCATTCCGGTAGCAGGCCTGGGCATGCATATGCTGCCAGCCACAAAAGCCATTCCTAAAGAGATGCTGCCGATCGTCGATAAGCCAATGATTCAGTACATTGTCGACGAGATTGTTGCTGCAGGGATCAAAGAAATCGTCCTGGTTACCCACTCGTCCAAAAATGCGGTAGAAAACCACTTCGACACCTCTTACGAACTCGAAGCGTTGCTTGAGCAGCGCGTTAAGCGTCAGCTGCTGGCGGAAGTGCAGTCTATTTGTCCGCCGGGCGTGACCATCATGAACGTGCGTCAGGCGCAGCCGCTGGGTCTGGGACACTCTATTCTTTGTGCCCGTCCGGTTGTGGGTGACAACCCCTTCATCGTTGTGCTGCCGGATATCATTATTGATAATGCGTCTGCCGATCCGCTGCGATACAACCTGGCGGCAATGGTGGCACGTTTCAACGAAACGGGCCGTAGCCAGGTGCTGGCGAAGCGCATGAAAGGCGATCTCTCCGAGTACTCCGTAATTCAGACGAAAGAAGCGCTGGAGACGGAAGGGCAGGTGAGCCGCATCGTTGAGTTCATCGAAAAACCGGATCAGCCGCAGACGCTGGATTCTGACCTGATGGCGGTGGGCCGTTATGTTCTGAACGCCGATATCTGGGCCGAGCTGGAAAAAACTGAGCCAGGCGCCTGGGACCGTATTCAGCTCACCGACGCGATTGCTGAGCTGGCGAAGAAGCAGTCTGTCGATGCGATGCTGATGACTGGTGAGAGCTATGACTGCGGTAAGAAGATGGGCTATATGCAGGCGTTTGTGAACTATGGACTGCGCAACCTGAAGGAAGGGGCGAAGTTCCGCAAGAGAATTGAGAAATTACTGACAGAATAAGTCGCAATATTGTTTAACATAAATGGGTGGCAATGAGCGTATGTGGGCTGTTTACAGCTTAAGCAATCGCTCTTGCTACCTTTTTTTTTGTAAGAATATCAATAGGTAAAATGAGTCTATCCGGACTGTTGCTTCCTGGTTTAGACAGAGATTTTTCCTTGTTTTCATGACTGTTTAAGGGGAGAATAGCGGATTAGCATTTTGTGCCTACCTCGGTAAAATCAGGCCTCTGTTCTCACCTCGGGAACAGTTAACATTGTTATTGTTTTCAGTACACTGGTAGCTGGAGAGCCAGGGGCGGTAGCGTGTTCAGAATTCAGCATGCCTTTGCTGACTCCTCAGAAGTGAAGTTTGAAATTTAACATTGCGAAGCAATACGGAATAGTCTTGTGAAAATACTCGTCACTGGTGGTGCAGGTTTTATTGGATCTGCTGTTGTACGTCATATTATTAATAACACCAACGATTCAGTGGTTAACGTTGATAAATTAACCTACGCAGGTAATCTGGAATCGCTGGCAGAAATCGAAAAAAATCCCCGTTATGCCTTTGAGCGAGCAGACATCTGTGACGGTAGCGCCATGGCGCGCATTTTCGCGCAACATCAGCCGGATGCGGTAATGCATCTTGCAGCTGAAAGCCATGTTGACCGTTCCATCACGGGGCCTGCGGCCTTTATCGAAACCAACATTATCGGCACCTATGTGCTGCTCGAAGCGGCGCGTCAGTACTGGTCGCAACTGGAAGACGCGCGCAAGTCGGCGTTTCGTTTCCATCATATTTCTACGGATGAAGTGTACGGCGATCTGCCGCATCCCGATGAACTGCCGGCCGGTAGCGATCTGCCGCTCTTCACCGAGACTACGCCATATTCCCCAAGCAGCCCCTATTCCTCTTCTAAAGCATCCAGCGATCATTTAGTGCGTGCGTGGCGCCGTACCTACGGCCTGCCGACGCTTGTGACCAACTGCTCAAATAACTATGGCCCGTATCATTTCCCGGAAAAACTAATCCCGCTCATTATCCTTAACGCTCTGGCAGGTAAACCACTTCCGGTCTATGGCAATGGCGAGCAAATTCGCGACTGGTTGTTCGTGGAAGATCATGCTCGCGCGCTTTACAAAGTGGTGACTGAAGGAACGATTGGCGAAACCTATAATATCGGTGGTCATAACGAGCGTAAAAACATCGACGTCGTGAAAACAATCTGCGCCATTCTGGACGAAATCATTACCGATAAACCGGCAGGCATTACCCATTACGCCGATCTGATTACCTATGTAACCGACCGCCCGGGACACGACCTGCGCTACGCCATTGATGCCAGCAAAATTAAAAACGATCTGGGATGGGTGCCTCAGGAAACCTTTGAGTCAGGTATCCGTAAAACGGTTGAGTGGTATTTGAAAAACGAAAGCTGGTGGAAGCGTGTAATGGATGGCTCCTATGCGGGCGAACGTCTGGGACTGGCAGAATAAAAAGGAAATTATGATGAAAGGTATTGTGCTCGCTGGCGGTTCCGGAACCCGTCTCTATCCGATTACCCAGGGCGTGTCTAAGCAGTTATTGCCTGTTTATGATAAGCCAATGATTTTCTATCCCATTTCTGTGCTGATGCTGGCTGGCATCCGTGAGATTTTGGTGATTACCACTCCCGAGGATATGCCCGCGTTCAAACGTTTGCTGGGGGATGGCTCGCAGTTTGGCATTAGCTTATCTTACGCAGTACAGCCCTCTCCGGATGGTCTGGCACAGGCATTTATCATTGGAGAAGAGTTCATCAACAATGAGCCTTGCGCCCTGGTGCTGGGAGATAACATCTATTTCGGTCAGAGCTTCGGTAAGAAACTGGAAGCGGCATCGCAAATGACAAGCGGAGCGATGGTCTTTGGTTATCAGGTGCAGGATCCTGAACGCTTTGGCGTCGTGGAATTTGATGCGAACTATAAAGCGCTGTCTATCGAAGAGAAACCGTTAAAACCCAAATCAAACTGGGCGGTCACCGGGCTCTATTTCTATGATAAGCATGTCGTAGAGATGGCAAAACAGGTAAAACCCTCAGCACGCGGCGAGCTTGAAATTACCACGCTTAACCAGATGTATCTTGAGCAGGGGAATCTGCAGGTTGAGCTATTAGGCCGCGGATTTGCCTGGCTGGATACCGGTACCCATGACAGCCTGGTGGAAGCGTCACAGTTTATTCATACCATTGAAAAGCGTCAGGGTATGAAGGTGGCCTGCCTGGAAGAGATTGCGTTCCGCAAGGGATGGTTGAATGTAGAGCAGGTAACTGCCCAAGCTAAAATGTTAGCTAAAACCGATTATGGGCGCTATCTGCAAATGCTGATCGGCGAGAAAAAATAAGTTTAAGGCGCTGACGAGATAAAATGAAAATCTTATTAATTGGCAAAAATGGCCAAGTTGGTTGGGAATTGCAACGATCTCTTGTGACATTAGGGGATGTGGTTGCAGTTGATTATTTTGATAACACGCTATGCGGAGACTTATCAAATCCCCAAGGAATTGCACAAACTATTCAAACAGTAAAACCGGATGTAATCGTCAATGCAGCGGCACATACTGCCGTAGATAAAGCAGAGACAGAACAAGAACTATCTCGTTTATTGAATGCAGATAGTGTAGAAGTAATTGCTAAAGAGTCAGCAAAACTAGGGGCGTTACTGATTCACTACTCTACTGATTACGTATTCAATGGCGAAGGTACGCATTATCGTAACGAAGATGAACAGACTGGTCCGTTAAATGTTTATGGCGAAACTAAGCTTGCAGGGGAACTCGCGGTAGCTAAACATAATGCACGCCATTTTATTTTTCGAACTAGCTGGGTTTATGCAACGCGTGGTGCGAATTTCGCTAAGACCATGCTGCGTTTAGCAAAAGAGAAAGAAAAATTATCTATTATTAACGATCAATTTGGTGCTCCGACAGGAGCCGAACTACTTGCTGACGCTACAGCAATTGCAATTCGCACGGCAGTGCACAATCAAAAACTCTTTGGAACTTATCATTTGGTCGCCAGCGGTGAAACGACCTGGTTTGATTATGCGCAATATGTTTTCTCCATAGCTAAAGAGTTGGGAGAGACACTTTCGATAAAAGAAGTAATAGGTGTTGATACATCCGCTTATCCAACGCCAGCAAAAAGACCTCACAATTCGCGTTTGTCAAATAAGAAATTCCAGACTGCATTTGAGGTAAAATTACCAGACTGGAAAGTTGGTGTTAAACGTGTCGTTACTGAAATACTCGGTAAGTAATGTAGAGATGTGACAATGAATGTAATTAATACAGCAATTCCAGATGTGTTTATTTTTGAACCAAAAGTATTTGGTGATGCACGTGGATTTTTCTTTGAAAGTTTTAATCAGAAAATTTTCGAAGAGATAGTAGGTCGAAAAGTTGAATTTGTTCAGGATAACCACTCGCAATCCCAGAGAGGAGTGCTTCGTGGACTACATTACCAGTTGACTCCCCATTCTCAGGGAAAGTTAGTTCGTTGTGTTGAAGGTGCCGTATTTGATGTCGCTGTCGATATCCGTAAAAACTCAGCTACATTTGGCAAGTGGGTTGGAGCAGTTTTAAGTGCTGAGAATAAGCATCAATTATGGATTCCAGAAGGTTTTGCACATGGTTTTCTGACACTTAGTGAGACTGCACAGTTTCTTTATAAAGCGACAAACTTTTATGCCCCACAATCAGAGCGTAGTATTATCTGGAACGATCCAGATATTGCAATTGAGTGGCCAACAGTCGAAGCTATAATTCTCTCTGCAAAAGATGAGCAGGGTTTGCCTTTATCTAAAGCAGAGTTGTATCTCTAACTGTATGATATCCGATAACAATATTGCCGTCTTAATATGTACGTTTAATGGCAGCAAATTCCTTCGTAAGCAACTTGATTCGATTATTTCTCAAACGTATACATCTTGGGAAATTTTTGCTTCAGATGATGGTTCTACTGATGACACTCTCGATATTCTTAAGGAATATCAGGCTCGTCTGGGAAAGAACAAATTGCATATTATTAAAGGGCCAGGCAAGGGATTTGCCTGGAATTTTCTCACGCTACTACAGAAATGTGGTGGGGCGTATGATTATTATGCTTTCAGCGATCAAGATGATGAATGGCTAAGTGATAAGCTGGAACGGAGTTTAGGAAAAATAAGCTCTTTAGAAATAGACAATACAAAGGTCCCAGCATTACATTGCGGTAGGACAATGCTTGTTAATGAAAAAGATGAATGCATCGGATACTCCCCATTATTTTGTAAAAAGCCTTCTTTCCGTAATGCGCTGATACAAAGTATAGCTGGCGGTAATACGATGTTATTTAATCAGGCTGCACGTAATATTATAAACTTAACTCCTCAGGATTTTAAGATTGTTTCGCACGATTGGTGGGTTTATATTTTAATTTCGGGCTGCAATGGTATTATTCTTTATGATGAAGTACCAACAATAAAATATCGTCAACATACTAATAATATAATAGGCTCTAATCTCGGATGGCGTGCACGCTTGCGAAGAATCAATGGATTATTCGATGGCCATTTTCGTGACTGGATACAATGCAATTTAAATGCGTTAAATGCAATGCCGCTGCAATTATCAAAAGAAAGTCGTTGGGTATTAGAAAATTTCATTGAAGCCAGATCATCACATCTCATTACTCGCATAATAAAATTCAGTAAAATTAAACTATATAGACAAACTTCTTTCGGTACAATTGCATTCTTAATAGCGGTTCTTTTCAAGAAGATTTGATTCTTCAGCAAAATTACTATGAGGTATAATAGTGCTGCAACATGAAAATCATAGTTCTTCACTATGGTCATTAATAAGTTGTCTTTACAGAAACAAAAATGTTATTTTTGAAATGAGCAAAAGGGATATTGTTAGTCGTTATAAAGGATCATTTATTGGTATATTCTGGTCTCTGATAAATCCTATATTTATGCTAACAGTCTATACATTTGTATTTTCCGTTGTTTTTAAGGCTGGATGGGGACATGGTGCGGCAGATGAACCTAAGACCCAATTTGCATTAATACTATTTGTTGGAATGATCATTCATGGCTTTCTGGCTGAGAATTTGATGCGTGCGCCTAGTCTAATTTTACAACATGCAAATTACGTTAAAAAAGTAATCTTTCCATTAGAAATATTGCCGGTCGTAACTTTATTGTCTGTACTTTTTCATACTTTCATTAGTTTCGCCGTATTGATTTTGGCCTTTACGATCTTTAACGGTATACCACATTGGACTGTATTACTGGCACCACTTATTTTCCTTCCTATGATTATCTTTACTGTTGCTGCTTCATGGTTCTTATCAGCACTTGGTGTTTATCTTCGCGATATAGGTCAAATTATTGGCATTATCACTACGTTACTGCTATTCCTTGCTCCTGTGTTTTATCCGTTGTCTGCTTTACCACCGGTGTTCCAACATATTGTAATGATTAACCCACTAACTTTTATTATTGAGGAATCACGGAAGGTAATTATTTGGGGAGGGACGCCAGACTTTAAAGGTTTAGCTATTTATACTGTAGCATCAATAGTTTGCCTATGGTTAAGTTATATCTGGTTCCAGAAAACAAGAAAAGGATTCGCAGATGTCATCTGATAATTATGCGATTGAAGTCAAAAATATTAGCAAATGTTATCAGGTATACAATAAACCTGTACAAAGACTAAAACAAATCCTCTTCGGGAAGCAAAAAGAACACACGGAACGTGTCCAACGCGTAAATTATGATGAGTTCTGGGCATTACAGGATATTAACTTTGTTTTACCAAGAGGAGAGACCCTGGGGGTAGTGGGAAAAAATGGCTCTGGCAAATCAACGCTATTACAGATAATTGCGGGGACACTAACACCTACTTCAGGCTCTGTTACTATTAATGGTCGCGTAGCGGCACTACTAGAGCTCGGTGCAGGTTTTAATAATGAATTCACAGGACGAGAAAACGTTTATCTTAATGCCTCTCTATTAGGTTTAAGCAAGGAACAGGTTGATAATAAACTGGATGATATTTTAGCTTTCGCTGATATTGGCCATTTTATTGACTCCGCGGTTCGCTCATACTCCAGTGGGATGTTGGTTCGTCTCGCTTTTGCTATCCAGGCACAGCTAGATCCTGAAATCTTAATTGTGGATGAGGCACTTGCCGTTGGGGATGCAAAATTTCAGGCAAAATGCTTTAATCGACTTAAAAAATTAAAAGAAAACGGAACTTCAATACTTTTTGTTTCACATGCGACAGAGCAGATTGTAACGCATTGCGATAGAGCTATTTTACTTAATGATGGCTTGCTGTTAGCACAGGATCGACCAAAAGTTGTAGTGAATCAGTATCTAGATCTACTATTTGGAAAAAATAGCAAAGCCAAGCAAGCAGAAAAAAATGTTGTAGAAAATAATAGCAATATTTCACTTTCAGATAACTCTCCCAATATTAATTGGGAAGATAACCAAGGATATGAAAAACGCTTAAATTATAATCCTTCTGAATATCGTTGGGGGGATAAATGTGCCGAAATCACAGATTTTATACTGGCGCAAGGTAAAGAAACATATCCAGTAATACTTAATAACAATCAAAATATTAGTTTTAAATTTAGGATAAAATTTTTCCAAGAAATAGTACGTCCTATCTTTGGGTTTGCAGTAAAAACCAAAGATGGTGTAACTATTTATAATACTAACACTGAGTTGCAAAGTATTATTATTGCTGATATTACAAAGTCCGGGCAAGAACTTAATATAAATGTCTTGATGCCCCAACAACTCTATCAAGGTGATTATTTCATTTCTGTTGGAATAGCAAGCTGTGATGCCAATGGTGAGGTTATTCCGCACGATCGGCGCTACGATTCAATACATATTACTGTTGAACCGACAGAAGAATTCATCGGTCTGGTTGACTTAAGGGCTAAGATAAGCTGTGATGAAAAATAATTTAACGACGAAATTAAATGACTCTTCGTTTATCTTTAACGATGACATCAAAGTTTGGACGAAAGAGAAAGTAGCTCCCTTCATGTATAGTGATGGCGATGAAGCGGAAAATTACCTTATTTCTGTACTCGAACAGACCCAAGACCATAGTGTTTTTTCAGACGAACTAAAGCCATGGATTAAAGATTGGCCTTCATTATATCATTTATCTTCACGTCGTTCTAATCTCTTACAACCCTTTAAAAGTTGGTTCAATGGTAAACGAGTCTTGGAAATTGGTTGTGGCTGTGGAGCAATCACTCGTTTCCTTGCCGAAGCTGGTGCGACGGTAATTTCCGTAGAAGGTAGTATTCGTCGTGCACGGATTGCCAGCAAGCGATGCGCTGACTTAGAAAATGTCACTATAATTTGTTGTCCTAGTGACCAGCTACCCGATTTAGGAGAGTTTGACGCTGTCATGCTTATTGGGGTGCTGGAATATGCATCGATGTTTCTCGGAACTGACGGTGATACAACGTTATTACAGAATTGCCGTGAACGACTAAATAACAACGGATGCTTATTTGTCGCTATCGAGAATAAAATTGGCGCAAAATATCTTGCTGGTGCAAATGAAGATCATCTCGCGGTACCAATGGTGGGGGTTAATGACGCATATAAAGATAAATCTGTCAGAACCTATGCGCGACAAGAATTGATTAACAAACTTACTGGTGCAGGATTCCCTCAGACGCAAGAGTTTGTACCTTTGCCTGATTATAAACTCCCTGTCACCGTTGTATCACCAATAGGTACGACAAAATATTCCCCACAACTTTCATCGCTCGCTGTAGAATCTGTTGCTGCAGATATGCAAGGCGTAGCAGATTATCATTTTTCTCTTGAACAATTTAATCATGTTGTTTGGCAAAATTCTTTGGCGCCAGAATTAAGCAACTCTTTTTTAATTGTTGCTGGAAACAATGTTTCAGAAATTTGTAATCAGAGCATTTTAGCTTGGCACTACTCTGATGCCAGGTCGCAAGAAAATAACAAAGAAACCATTTTTAAACTTGATGATAATGAACAAATAAATGTAATTAGCAAATCGCTATCTATTGAAAATGACGAAGTATCTATTAATGAACCTTTTTATCAAGGTGAAAGTTTATGGCGTGAAGTTGTTCGTATTGTTAACCTGCGTGATTGGACAGTGTCTGAGTTGACAGATGTATTTATAAAATGGCTAAAAGTTATTTCTTCACCAAGTGATGATGTAATTCCATCCTTTGAGGATACTATCTCAAACGATTATTTTGATGCACTTCCATTTAATATTATTAACGACGGAAATGGTGGCTACACTATTTTTGATAGGGAATGGGATAACGGTAAAACTAGCAAGTTTGGACTGATAGCCTGGCGTGGAGTATTCCACTCGCTCTTTCGAATTAAATCATACGAATCATCTTCTTCAGTATTTGCCAAAACTTATTTCGATCTGGCTTCCCAGGTATTGCAGCATATTTGGCCTGACATTCCTTCTACCGCTTTTCTTGAATGGGCCGAAGAAGAAGCACGTTTTTCTGTGGAAGTAACGGGGAGAGATAATTATCAATCGCTTCTTGATGTAGCCTTAAACTCAACGATAAGCTATCGAGTTAATGTAACCACGCTGAAGCAGCAGATTACTATACAAGAAAATGAGCTTCTGGCGACAAAGGTTCATGTCGATAATTTAACAACACAACTTGAATCTCAGCATAACGAGTATGCTTCTTACCTGAACAATTATGAGTTGCTCTGTCATCAACTTGATAGGCAAGCCAATGAACTAGATAGATTGCAAAATGAATTATCACTTCAGGCAAAATCTGCAACGGAATTAGCAGAATCTTTGAAAAAAATTGAGGAAGAAAAAGCATTAATGTTTAATTCCTTAAGTTGGAAGTTAACTAAGCCGTTACGTTTTACAAAGCGTGTTGCTTTGGCACTTTCTCGGCGTGGAACACCTAAAAATATGCATTTAAAAAGTAAACTATCACGTCTGAACCAGGTTCTTAACTTGAAAAAGAATCAGCTAGGAGGCTATACACAGTTAGCGCTTTGGTCATATCAACGTTATCGTTCGTATGGTTATACCGGTTTTATAAGCAAGCTCAAACGTGCAATGAATCCAGTTCCTGTATCATCCAATGCGGTACCGATTTACGGATATGAACAATGGATCGAGAAGCATGAAAATATTGACAGCGTAAAGTTGACGGCCTTTTCCTCCCGGCTAGCTTCATTTGAGCATTTGCCAACGATAAGTATTGTTATGCCATGCTATAACGCACCTGTAAAATATTTATGCGAAGCTATAGAATCAGTTCGCAATCAAATTTATAGCCGCTGGGAACTTTGTATTGCCGACGATGCTTCAACTTCGGAAGAAACCGTATTAAAGTTAAAAGAATATGCTGCACTTGATCCTCGAATTAAAATTACTTTCCGCTCGAAAAATGGGCACATATCGAATGCAAGCAATTCTGCTATTGAATTAGTGACAGGTGAATATGTTGCTTTGATGGATCAGGATGATTTACTGCCTCGACACGCGCTTTATAAAGTGGTTGAAGCGATTAATAACCAACCTGATGTGCAGCTAATTTATTCAGATGAAGATAAAATTTCAGCCGATGGAGTACGTTGCGAACCCTATTTTAAGGCAGACTGGAATCGTGATCTTTTTCTGTCGCAGAATATGTTCTCCCACTTAGGGGTATTCAGCAAATCCCTCATTGATAAAGTTGGTGGTTTCCGACCTGGTTTGGAAGGCAGCCAGGATTATGATCTTGTTTTACGTTGCCTCGATCACGTAACGGCAAATAAAATAGTTCATATCCCAGAGATTCTTTACCATTGGCGCATTATTCCTGGTAGTACAGCCTCAGGGGGCGAACAAAAACCATATGCTTTCCTGGCCGGTATTCGTGCAGTTCAAGAATATCTTGAGCGGAATAATATTGCCGCACAGGTAGAAGAGGCTAAACAAGGTATGTTGATGCTGCGGGTAAAATATAAATTACCTAAACAACTGCCTTTGGTTAGTATAATTATTCCAACAAGAAATGCGAAAGCATTAGTTAAACAGTGTATAGACAGCATATTTGAAAAAACAACGTATTCGAACTTTGAGATCATTTTAGTTGATAATGGTAGTGATGACCCTTCTTCGTTAGATTATTTTGCTGAATTAAATGAGCGGGATAATATCCGTGTTGTTCGCGATGATGGTAACTTTAACTTTTCGCGCTTGAATAATGAGGCAGTTAAAGTAGCGAAGGGTGAGTTGTTATGTCTCATGAATAATGATATAGAGGTTATTTCACCTGACTGGCTTGACGAAATGGTTAGTCAAGCAGTACGTCCTGAAATTGGTGCAGTTGGGGCTAAATTACTTTATCCCAATGACACTGTGCAACATGCAGGCGTCATATTAGGATTAGGGGGGATTGCCGGTCATGCGCATCTGGGGATACATCGTAACGACCCAGGCTACTTTGGAAGAGCTAATCTTGTCCAAAATTTTATAGCGGTGACTGCTGCATGTCTTGTAATACGTAAAGAAATTTATGAAAACGTCGGTGGGCTGAATGAAAAAGATTTTGCTGTAGCCTTCAATGATGTTGATTTCTGTATACGTGTTCATCAGGCCGGGTATCATAATCTTTGGACACCATTTGCCGAAATGTATCATCATGAATCAGCGACTCGAGGGAGCGATCTGGCACCAGAGAAAATTGAACGATTCAAGCAAGAAATTAAATCAATGGAATTGTTATATGGTAACATTCTCTTTAATGATCCTGCTTACAACCCTAATCTTTCATTAGATCTAAGTTTTGGTTCATTTGCTCTTAAACGATAATTAGAACGTAAACTGGATAACGGGTAATCTGTTATCCAGAATTTAATATTAAATTTATTGGTGTGCTGATGAAAACTTTAAATATAAATGATTCGCGATTGTATTTGCTGATTTGTTTATTATTTGGCGTTATTTACGTTACTAATGCCTGGTCACCTTCTTCTTATAGCTTGGCTTTAGACGGGATCGGCATTGATGCACACCCAGATTTTGGCAAAGCTAGAGCAATCCGTTCAGATGAATGGGTTGTACAAACACCTCTTACTCAGGCTTTAGTAAATAATGGCTTTGAGCGTTTTAATCATACGTCAATTTATAAAGAAGATTTGCGAATTAATTATGGTTTACCTATTTTTGACTGGGGTCTGATCTTTAAACCGGCGCAATGGGGTTATCTTATTCTGCCGCCTGCATATGCTTTTTCTCTTTATTATTTTACATTGTTTGCTTTTTTTGTGATTGGTTTTCAGAAAATTATTAAAATCATGGGTGCAGATGAACTTTCTGCTTTCCTGCTTAGTGTTGCTTTTTATTTTACCGGAAGCGTACAGTTCTGGTGGACAGTAAATGCTTCAACATTTGCTTTTTTTCCTTGGGTGCTTTATTCCTTATATAATATAAAGTCTTCTTCGATTTACGCCATTCTTTTATTCTGGTTCTTGGCCTGCTGGCAAATTGGTAACCTTTATCCTCCTTTTACGTACGCTTTATTATTAGTCGCTATAGTATGGATTTGGAATGTAGTTGATCTACGTACTGTGAAGTTGCGGGAGCTTATTCTGGCTATTGCCGCTGGTATTGCTGCTGTAGTAGTTGTTTATTTATACTTCCATGACTATATTGAACTCATGAAAAACACCGTTTATCCCGGTGTTAGGAGTGAGAATGGTGGTAGTATTATTTCCTGGGCGATGTTCCAATCGCTTTTCTTTCCATCGCTTTGGTTTGATAAAAACTACGAATTGCTGAAGTGGAAAGACATTAGTAATATTTGTCAAATTTCAACTTGGGCTACACTTTTACCTGTTCTTATCTTGTTTTATACAAATTATAAAAAAGTACGATTAACACTTTCATTTAATCTGCTTGATAAATTCTTAATTCCAGCGCTGTGCGTTATGATTATGTTGTTATGGACGATGTTCCCAGTCCCAGCAGCGTTAGGGAAATACCTTTTCCTTGATAAAGTGCCTGCTGTGCGAATGATGCTAGGTCTTGGATTGGTTGTTAATATACTAGCTGTGATAGCGCTTATTCGTATTCCTTTAAATGTTACTGCGCGTCGCATTGGAATTTTTACAATTATTTATGCCGGATTGTTTATCATTTTTAAAGGTGGAATAAAACCTGCACAAGTAGAACTGATTGCTCTTTTGATAGGCGCGTTGGTTAGTTTAGTCCTCATTCGTTTCAAGAATAATGCCATGCTGGCTCTATCAAGCCTTACTGTAATATATTCATTAGCTGTGTTCTTTGCTTTCAATCCATTGCAGGATTCAAGATTTATTTTCCAGAAAAATTATCAAACACCAGCAACTGAAATATATAAGCAGCAAGTTAGTCAATATGGAGTTGCTTTGGCTGCAATGTCCGGTTCGATTATTAATGGTTTAGGATATCCTTCAGGAAATCATGTGCTCACAACTCCACAGTTAGCATTCTGGTATAAAAAATTTCCAAATCTTAATAAAGAGGAAATGAACAAAATATTCAACCGTTATGCACATATTCATCTTGTCCCTGAAAGCAATGTAATTGAACTCAGTGCAACAGATGTAATTTCCGTTCCTCAGCGTTGTTTTATGTCCGGTATTGATACCCCATGTAAAAATGTTTCTATTAAGAAGTAATTAAATGAATAAGTTAATTTTGTTTTTTATATGTGGCGTAATTCAATTCGGACTTGATACGATAATTTTTACCTGTTTAACAAGTGTAGGTCTCAGTGTCGTTTTAGCAAATGTTTTTTCTCGAGGTTTGGCTGCATGCGTTGGTTATTACATTAACGGCAGATATACTTTTAGAAAAAAAGTGGACAGATATGTATTCCTAAAGTTTGTTGTCTATTGGTCAGGGATGACGCTGCTAAGCACACTGCTGATATATATGATTGAATGTTTTTTATTAAGTACCTCATCAGTAAAACTCATGGCTCTTACAAAAGTAGTCGTTGAGATTTTTTTATTCTTTATTAGTTTCTTAATCGCTAAAATTTGGGTTTATAAAAAATGACGACCATGGCGAATGATTTTAAAATTGCAGTCGTAATTCCCTGCTACAAAGTAAAGGAACATATCTTAAAAGTTATTGCTGATATTGGGGACGAAGTCTCATTTATTTACGCAGTGGATGATAAATGCCCAGAGAAATCTGGAGAATATATCCTTGAGAACTGTAATGATAAACGTGTTCGCGTTTTATTCAATCAGGAAAATCAAGGTGTGGGCGGTGCGGTTATCCATGGTTATAAAGTTGGTCTCACTGAAGGCGCCGATGTTTTTGTTAAAGTAGATGGGGATGGGCAAATGGATCCAACCCTCATTAAGCTATTTGTGCGTCCCATTCAGCATGGTGAAGCAGACTATACGAAAGGTAATCGGTTTCACGAAATTGAAGGGTTGAAGCCGATGCCGAAGATCCGTCTTTTCGGCAATGCTATTTTGTCGTTTATGACTAAATTTTCCTCTGGATATTATAAAACTTTCGACCCGACCAATGGATATACTGCAATCTCAGCTATTGCTTTAAAAAAATTGCCTTTAGACAAAATTAGTAAACGATATTTTTTTGAATCTGATATTCTTTTTAGATTAAACGTCGTAAGCGCTAAAGTTTTAGATATCCCAATGGATGCTGTTTACGGTGATGAGGTATCAAACCTTAACATTAAGAAAATATTATTTCCTTTTTTAAAAGGTAATATTAAGAATCTTTGTAAGCGTATATTTTATAATTATTTCCTTCGTGGGTTTTCGATTGCCTCTATTGAATTAGTATTAGGAACATTACTCTTCATCTTCGGGACCATTTATGGTACCGGTGCCTGGTATCACTCTGTCGCAACGAATACTCCGGCAACAAGTGGTACAGTGATGCTCGCTGCGTTACCTATTATACTTGGCGTACAATTTTTATTGTCGTTTATTCAGGCAGATATAGAGAGTCAACCAACTGTTGCGCTGACACGCTTGTTAGGTCATGAGCGAAGCAATGAGCGTGGGCTATAGCGCATCAGTTGCTATATCTTTAGCTGAGTATTGAGTTAACATAATTATTACTTGCTTTTAAGCCCGCCAGGTCTTTATCTGGCTGGGTATCCACACCTGACAGGAGTATGTAATGTCTAAGCAACAAATCGGCGTTGTCGGTATGGCAGTGATGGGGCGCAACCTGGCGCTCAACATCGAAAGCCGTGGTTATACCGTTTCCGTTTTCAACCGCTCCCGTGATAAGACCGAAGAAGTGATTGCCGAGAACCCAGGCAAGAAACTGGTCCCTTTCTATACGGTTAAAGAATTCGTTGAATCTCTGGAAACCCCTCGTCGTATCCTGTTAATGGTGAAAGCGGGCGCGGGTACCGATGCAGCTATCGACTCCCTGAAGCCTTATCTCGAAAAAGGCGACATCATCATTGATGGCGGTAACACCTTCTTCCAGGACACCATTCGTCGTAATCGTGAACTGTCCGCTGAAGGCTTTAACTTCATCGGTACCGGTGTTTCCGGTGGTGAAGAGGGCGCGCTGAAAGGCCCATCCATCATGCCTGGCGGCCAGAAAGAAGCATACGAGCTGGTGGCGCCTATTCTGACAAAAATCGCAGCTGTTGCAGAAGATGGCGAGCCGTGTGTGACCTATATCGGTCCGGACGGTGCAGGGCACTATGTTAAAATGGTGCACAACGGCATTGAATACGGCGATATGCAGCTGATCGCGGAAGCATATTCCCTGCTGAAAGGCGGCCTGAACCTCTCCAATGAAGAGCTGGCTGAAACCTTCACCGAGTGGAACAAAGGCGAGCTGAACAGCTACCTGATCGACATCACCAAAGATATCTTCACGAAGAAAGATGAAGAGGGTAAATACCTGGTTGATGTGATTCTGGATGAAGCAGCGAACAAAGGCACCGGTAAATGGACCAGCCAGAGTTCTCTGGATCTGGGCGAACCGCTGTCTCTGATCACCGAATCTGTCTTTGCGCGTTACATCTCTTCTCTGAAAGAGCAGCGCGTGGCGGCATCTAAAGTGCTGTCTGGCCCGCAGGCTAAACCAGCAGGTGATAAAGCGGAGTTCGTTGAGAAAGTGCGTCGTGCACTGTACCTGGGGAAAATCGTTTCTTACGCGCAAGGCTTCTCTCAGCTGCGTGCGGCATCAGACGAGAACAACTGGGATCTGAACTACGGTGAGATCGCGAAGATTTTCCGTGCGGGCTGCATCATTCGTGCGCAGTTCCTGCAGAAAATCACCGATGCCTATGCTGAAAACGCCGGTATCGCCAACCTGCTTCTGGCACCGTACTTCAAGAAAATCGCTGACGAATACCAGCAGGCGCTGCGTGACGTGGTAGCCTACGCGGTGCAGAACGGTATCCCGGTTCCGACCTTCTCTGCTGCAGTAGCCTACTACGATAGCTATCGTGCTGCGGTACTGCCGGCTAACCTCATTC
Organism: Enterobacter sp. JBIWA003; assembly: GCF_019968825.1. Classification (NCBI taxonomy): domain Bacteria; kingdom Pseudomonadati; phylum Pseudomonadota; class Gammaproteobacteria; order Enterobacterales; family Enterobacteriaceae; genus Enterobacter; species Enterobacter sp. JBIWA003. The sequence continues at coordinate 3,206,706 of NZ_CP074170.1, read as the reverse complement.
AGGCTCAGCGTGATTATTTCGGTGCGCATACCTATAAGCGTACAGATAAAGAAGGTGTGTTCCACACGGAATGGCTGGACTAATCTGATTTAGCCTCAGGTTGTTATATAAACCCGGAGATATTCTCCGGGTTTTTTTTCACCAAAATCACAACCACATATTCGAAGTAGTCTGAATGTTGTACCTGGACGGGCTATTCCTAAGGCTTCGCCTTGACACTCCCACAAGGCAGGAGGTAAAAAGCCCTACAGTTATTGATTATCGTGATGGCCCTGCGGTCATCTCTACAGCTCACTTACAGAAGTTATTCGCGAATGAAAATAACAATTTCCGGTACAGGTTATGTAGGTCTCTCCAACGGTATCTTGATTGCTCAGAACCACGAAGTGGTTGCGCTGGATATCGTGCAGGCTAAAGTGGACATGCTTAACAAGAAGCAGTCCCCGATTGTAGATAAAGAGATTGAAGAGTATCTGGCAACGAAGCCGCTAAACTTCCGCGCAACCACTGACAAGCAGGATGCTTACCGTGGGGCGGACTATGTGATTATCGCCACACCGACCGACTATGATCCTAAAACCAACTACTTCAACACCTCGAGCGTTGAGTCGGTGATCCGCGATGTTACGGAAATCAACCCGAACGCGGTGATGATCATTAAATCCACCATCCCGGTTGGTTTTACCCAGTCCGTTAAAGAAAAGTACGGCATTGATAATGTCATCTTCTCCCCGGAATTTCTCCGTGAAGGGCGTGCGCTGTATGACAACCTGAACCCATCACGCATCGTTATTGGCGAGCGTTCAGAGCGCGCCGAGCGATTCGCTGCGCTGCTGCAGGAAGGGGCGACCAAAAAAGATATTCCAACGCTGTTCACCGATTCGACCGAAGCGGAAGCCATCAAGCTTTTTGCTAACACGTATCTTGCCATGCGTGTGGCATATTTTAATGAGTTGGACAGCTATGCAGAGAGCCTGGGGTTGAATAGCCGTCAAATTATCGAAGGCGTTTGTCTGGATCCACGTATCGGCAATCATTATAACAACCCGTCGTTTGGCTATGGCGGTTACTGCCTGCCGAAAGATACTAAGCAGCTGCTGGCTAACTATCAGTCTGTTCCTAACAACATCATCTCGGCGATTGTTGATGCCAACCGGACCCGCAAAGATTTTGTAGCTGACTCAATACTTTCCCGTCAGCCGAAAGTGGTGGGCGTCTATCGCCTGATTATGAAAAGTGGCTCCGATAATTTCCGTGCATCTTCCATCCAGGGCATCATGAAGCGCATTAAGGCCAAGGGTGTACAGGTCATTATTTATGAACCGGTAATGAAGGAAGATGAGTTCTTCCATTCCCGCGTGGTGCGTGATCTGGATGCATTCAAGAAAGAGGCGGACGTGATCATCTCTAACCGCATGGCGGAAGAGCTGGCGGACGTTGCGGATAAAGTGTATACCCGCGATCTGTTCGGCAGCGACTGATTACTGCCCGTAACGCATAAAAAACCCGGCGTATTCGCCGGGTTTTGTTTTTTATACCTTGTAGAAACTGCGATACCAGTCCACAAAATTCTTCACGCCTTCCTTCACCGACGTTTTCGGCTTAAACTCAATCACGTCATAGAGCGCCGTGGTATCCGCGCTTGTTTCGAGCACGTCACCTGGCTGAACAGGCATCATATTTTTATCCGCTTCTTTGCCTAACGCTTCTTCCAGCGCGGTGATGTAATCCATCAGCTCTACTGGCGCACTGTTGCCAATATTGTAAACACGGTACGGCGCAGAGCTGGTCGCCGGGGACCCTGTTTCAACGGTCCAGTTCGCATCGGCCTGAGGGATAACATCCTGCAGGCGAATAATAGCTTCAACAATATCATCGATATAAGTGAAGTCGCGCTTCATCTTGCCATAGTTGTAAACATCAATACTTTTGCCTTCAATCATGGCCTTAGTAAATTTAAACAGCGCCATGTCCGGACGGCCCCATGGCCCATAAACGGTGAAAAAGCGCAGGCCGGTCGTCGGCAGATTGTAAAGATGAGAGTAGGTGTGCGACATCAGTTCGTTGGATTTTTTCGTCGCGGCATACAAGGAAACCGGGTGATCAACCGAGTCATCGGTGGAGAAAGGCATCTTTCGGTTCAGACCGTAAACAGAGCTGGAAGAAGCATACAGTAAATGCTGCACCTTGTTGTGTCGGCAGCCTTCCAGTACGTTGAGATGGCCGATAAGGTTTGATTGCGCGTAAGCGTGCGGATTTTCCAGAGAGTAACGTACGCCAGCCTGCGCGGCGAGGTGGATCACGCGGTCAAACTTCTCAGCTTCAAACAACGAGGCCATCCCTTCGCGATCGGCCAGATCCAGCTTATGGAAAGTGAAATTGTCGGATGTAAGCAGATCCAGTCGCGCTTGCTTCAGATTGACATCGTAATAGTCATTAAGGTTATCAATTCCTACAACCTGATGTCCTGCCTGCAGCAGGCGCTCGCTGACGTGGAAACCGATAAAGCCGGCAGCGCCGGTGACCAGAAATTTCATCTTCAACCTCAATGTTAAATGAGTAACTCTTAACGCATAAAATCGTGCGTTTACACTATCGGCTGATGATACCCGCTCACGGAAGGAATGATAACTGCTTTATTACAGGAAAAGGGGAGCGAGCGCTCCCCCGGTAGGATGTTTATTTATGTCTTTTACGTAAATTCTCAATCACCGCCGTCAAATCCAGCGCCTGATCCTGCAGGAGCACCAGCAGGTGATAGATCAAATCAGAGGCTTCATTCGTCAGCTCCTCGCGGTCATGCACGGTCGCGGCCAGCGCAGTCTCAACGCCTTCTTCACCCACCTTCTGCGCAATACGCTTGGTTCCGCTGGCGTACAGCTTCGCGGTATAAGAACTCTCAGGATCTGCCGTTTTTCGTTCTGCCAGCAGTTGCTCCAGTTGATACAGGAACAGCCACTGATGACTCGCCTCGCCGAAGCAGCTGCTGGTGCCCTTATGGCAGGTCGGGCCGATTGGGTTTGCCAGCACCAGCAGGGTATCGTTATCGCAGTCAGGTGTTATGCTGACCACGTTCAGGAAATGCCCCGAGGTTTCCCCTTTGGTCCACAGGCGCTGTTTCGTGCGGGAGTAAAACGTCACTTTGCCGCTTTCGATCGTTTTCGCCAGCGCGTCCTGGTTCATATAGCCCAGCATCAGCACCTCGCCTGAGATGGCATGCTGGACAACCACCGGCAGTAATCCATCCGTTTTTTCCCAGTCCAACTGCGCCTGTTGTTGCTCTGTTAACATACCCTGATCTCCACGCCCTGGTCGGCCAGGTACGTTTTTAACTCACCAATATTAATAATCTGTTTGTGGAACACGGAAGCGGCCAGCGCGCCGTCCACGTTAGCATCGCGGAAGGCTTCGAGGAAATGTTCCATGGTGCCCGCGCCGCCGGAGGCAATCAGCGGAACGTGGCAGACTGCACGGACTTTTTTCAGCTGCTCAAGGTCATACCCGTTACGCACGCCATCCTGGTTCATCATGTTGAGGACAATCTCGCCCGCGCCACGCTTCTGCACTTCCTGCACCCAGTCGAGCGTTTCCCACTGCGTTACGCGCGTGCGGCTTTCGTCACCCGTATATTGATTGACGTGGTACTTGCCCGTTGCGGCGTCATACCAGGTGTCGATCCCAACCACAATACACTGCACGCCAAAACGATCGGCGAGGCGAGTAATCAACTCCGGGTCGGCCAGGGCAGGGGAGTTGATGGAAATCTTGTCGGCACCAAACGAGAGAATTTGGGCCGCATCGTCAGCGGATTTAATCCCGCCCGCCACGCAGAACGGAATATCGATCACTTCCGCCACGCGCGCCACCCAGCTTTTGTCCACCACGCGTCCATCGCTGGAGGCGGTAATATCGTAGAACACCAGCTCGTCTGCGCCTTCATCGGCATAGCGTTTTGCCAGCGGGACGATGTCGCCAATGATCTCGTGGTTGCGGAACTGCACGCCTTTCACGACCTGGCCATCACGTACGTCCAGGCAAGGGATTATCCGTTTTGCCAGCATTGAATCGCCTCCGTCACCGTAAATTTACCTTCCAGCAGGGCTCGGCCCACAATCACGCCCTGTACGCCCGTTCCGCGCAGCGCGGCAATATCGTTTAAATCACCAATTCCGCCCGAAGACTGGAACGCCACCTGCGGATAACGCGCGCAGATCTCTTCATACAGCGAGACGTTGGAGCCCGCCAGCGTGCCGTCACGGGAGATATCCGTGCACAGCACGTGCTTCAGGCCAACGGGGAGATACATCTCGACCAGCGCCTCCAGCGTCACGCCGGAGTTTTCCTGCCAGCCGCTGACCGCCACCTGCTTATTACCTTGTTCATCAATGCGCACGTCCAGCGCCAGTACCAGCGCGTCGGCGCCAAAGCGGCGGAACCAGCCTTTTACGATCTCAGGCTCTTTCACCCCGGTTGAACCGACCACCACGCGCGCTACGCCCGCGTCCAGCAGTGCCGCAACGTCATCTTCTGTACGTACGCCGCCGCCCACCTGTACCGGCACATCAACACCGGCAACCAGATTTTTCAGCAGAGAAATCTGGCGTTTTGCCGGGTCTTTCGCACCCGTTAAATCGACCAGATGCAGCACCTGAGCCCCCTGGGCGGCATAATCCTGCAGACGTGGCAGCGGATCGTTTCCGTAGTCTCGCTGCTGCCCGTAATCGCCCTGATGAAGACGGACAACCGTGCCGTCAATTAAATCTAACGCGGGAATAATCATCACATCTCCAGGAAGTTTTTCAGCAGCTGCGCGCCCGCGGCGCCAGAGCGCTCCGGGTGAAACTGTACGCCGAAGAAATTGTCTTTCTGCACGGCTGCGGTAAACGCCTCGCCGTAAGTGCACTGGGCGATCGTATTCGCGTTCACCGGCATGGCGTAGCTGTGTACGAAGTAAAAATACGCGCCGTCTTCAATGCCGCGAAAAAGCCTGTCGCCCGCTTTGGCGTACACGCGGTTCCAGCCCATATGCGGCAGAGGCAGACCGTGGTCGGTCATCTTCGGCACGTCTTCGTCGATAATGCCCAGCAGGTCAACGCCGTTATTCTCCTCGCTGCGGCGGCCAAGAATCTGCATGCCCAGGCAAATCCCCAGCACCGGCTGGGTACAAGCCTTGATCAGATCGACCAGCTCGCGCGCGTGGATCTGATCCATCGCCGCCTGCGCAGTGCCCACGCCCGGCAGGAATAACTTATCGGCACGCAGCACCACGTCCGGGTCACGGCTGACCACCGGCTCGTAGCCGTGGCGCGCAATCGCCGACTTTACGGAGTTCAGGTTGGCGCATCCGGTATCCAGAATCACCACGTTCATTACAGGACTCCTTTTGATGAGGGCAGGGCGTCACCTTCCACGCGGATTGCCTGGCGCAGCGTGCGGCCGAAGGCCTTGAAGAGACTCTCTACGCGGTGGTGGTCGTTCTTGCCTTTGGTCTTCAGGTGCAGCGTCAGGCCCATGGTGTAGGACAATGAACGGAAGAAGTGCTCCACCATTTCGGTGCTCAGATCGCCCACGCGCTGGTAATTGAAGTCTGCTTTATATTCCAGGTGCGGACGTCCGGAGATATCCATCGCACAGCGCGCCAGACACTCGTCCATCGGCAGGACAAAGCCAAAACGGTTGATGCCGCGTTTATCACCGAGCGCCAGCTTGAGGGCTTCACCCAGCGCCAGGCCGGTATCTTCCACGGTGTGGTGATCGTCAATATAAAGATCGCCTTTTACCGTGATCTCCATGCGGAAACCGCCGTGGGTGGCAATCTGGTCCAGCATGTGGTCGAAGAAACCCACGCCGGTGTGGATCTTGCTGCCGCCTTCGCGGTCCAGCCAGACCTTCACATCAATCTGCGTCTCTTTGGTGTTACGTTCAACGTGCGAGTAGCGGTCACGTTTTGTCAGCTGTTCGCCAATCATCGCCCAGTTAAGGTTGTTACGGTCGTAGCGAAGCCCCGCGATGCCCATGTTTTCCGCGAGCGTAATATCAGTGATGCGATCGCCGATGACATAGCTGTTGGCCTTATCCAGCACATCCTCTGCCAGATAGCGCTCGACCAGCTTCACCTTTGGCTTACGGCAGTCACACTCATCGGCTGGCATGTGCGGACAAATCAGCACTTCATCAAACACCACGCCCTGAGAGGTCAGCACCTGCATCATTAAATTATGCGGGCCGTCAAAGTCTGCCTGCGGGAAGCTGTCGGTACCCAGACCGTCCTGGTTGGTGATCATCACCAGCTTGTATCCGGCTTTTTGCAGCTTGAGCAGCACCGGGATCACGTCAGGTTCAAACGCCAGCTTGTCGAATCGATCGACCTGAAAATCAGCTGGTGGCTCCGAAATAAGGGTGCCGTCACGATCGATGAAAAGGATCTTCTGGGTCATACTTTCTCCGCTTTCAGGGCGTCAATGACGCGCTGGCTCTCTGCGCGGGTGCCGACGGTAATGCGCAGGCATCCGCTCAGAGAAGGTTGTTTATTTTGGTCTCGTAAGATAATGCCCTGATCCCACAAAGATTTAAATACGGCGCTGGAGGCGGTAAAGCGCACCAGGATGTAGTTGGTTTCCGAGTCGAATACCTGCTCCACGCACGGGATATCCTTCAGGGCGGTCACCAGGTACTGACGTTCCTCCAGGATTTGCGCCACGCGCTCGCGCATCGCGTTAATCCCCTGAGGCGTCAGCGCCTGTGCCGCAATATCGGCAACCGGCGTCGAGAGGGGGTACGGAGCGATCACCTTCAGCAGCAGGTCGATGACCTCTTTATTTGCCAGGGTGAATCCGCAGCGCAGACCCGCGAGGGCGAAAGCCTTCGACAGCGTACGCAGCACCACCAGGTGCGGATACTCTTCCAGCCAGCCTGCCAGCGTCGCCTGCGGGCAGAACTCGATGTAGGCTTCGTCGGCCACCACCAGGGCTTTTCCGCGCGTCATCTCCAGCAGGGTTCGGATATCCTGTGGGTTAATAATCTGCCCGGTCGGGTTGTTCGGGCTACAGACAAAGACGACTTTTACGCCGTCAAGATTGTCGGCAATGCCCTGCAGATCCAGCTGCCAGTTCTCCAGGGAGAGCACGTTGCGGCACGCCACCCCAAAGGTTTCCGCGCTGACGCTGTACATGCCGTAGGTCGGCTGGCAGTACATGACGGCGTCTTTGCCCGGCTCGCAGAACGCGCGGATCAGCAGCTCAATGCCCTCATCCGCGCCGCGGCTGACCAGCACCTGCTCTGGCTTCACGCCCGCGTACTGGGCGTAGTTTTCGATTACCGCCTTCGGCTGACACTCCGGATAACGGTTCAGCGTTTGCTGCGACAGCTCAAACTGCACCGCCGTTGGATATTCGTTGGCGTTCAGCCAGACATCCCCTTTACCGCCCAGACGACGCGCAGACTGATAGGGCGTCAGGCGACGGACATTTTCGCGGGCTAATTCTTCAATGTTCATGCTTGCTCCTTCAGGGCTGCAACGCGCAGCGTAACGGCATTTTTGTGGGCGGTCAGGCGCTCGGCGGCGGCCAGAGTTTCAATGGTGGACGCCAGTGAGGCAAACCCTTCGCGGGAGAGTTCCTGCACGGTCATGCGTTTCTGGAAATCCGCCAGTCCCAGGCTGGAACAGGTTGAGGTATAGCCATACGTTGGCAGCACGTGGTTGGTGCCGGAGGCGTAATCGCCTGCGGACTCCGGGGACCAGTCGCCGAGGAACACCGAGCCCGCGCTGGTAATGCTGTCGACCAGATCGCGCGCGTTGCGGGTCTGAATAATCAGGTGCTCCGGGCCGTACTGGTTAGAAATAGCAATGCACTGCTCAAGATCGCGCGCCACAATCAGGCGGCTGGCCGCTAACGCCTGGCGTGCCGTGTCGGCGCGGGGCAGGTCGGCAAGCTGACGCTCCACGGCTTCGCCCACGCGTTTCGCCATATCGGCATCCGGCGTCAGCAGGATAACCTGCGAGTCCGGGCCATGTTCCGCCTGGGAAAGCAGGTCGGACGCGACGAAATCTGGCGTGGCGCCGCTGTCGGCAATCACCAGCACTTCAGACGGGCCGGCAGGCATATCGATGGCCGCGCCGTCCAGACGCTGGCTGACCTGACGCTTAGCCTCGGTCACATACGCATTGCCCGGGCCAAAGATTTTGTCGACCTTGGGAATGGATTCCGTGCCGAACGCCAGGGCGGATATCGCCTGCGCGCCGCCCACTTTATAGACCGCCTGCACGCCGCACAGCTTCGCCGCATACAGGATCTCGTCGGCTATCGGTGGCGGCGAGCACAGCACCACTTTCTGACACCCGGCAATGCGCGCGGGTGTCGCCAGCATCAGTACGGTGGAGAAAAGCGGGGCAGAGCCGCCAGGAATATAGAGGCCGACGGAGGCAACCGGGCGGGTCACCTGCTGGCAACGCACGCCGGGCAGGGTTTCCACATCTACGGTCTGCAGCTTTTGCGCGGTGTGGAAAGTATCAATGTTTTTCACCGCAACGGCCATCGCCTGTTTGATGTCATCACCCAGACGATTGCTGGCATCAGTCATTTCCTGCTCGGTAACCTGTAATGCGCCGACTTCCGTCTTATCAAACTTTGCACTGTATTCACGCAGCGCGTCATCGCCGCGGGCTTTGACGTTATCCAGGATCTCCGCCACGGTGCGCGAGATGCTTTCAGAGGCGGAAATCGCCGGGCGCATCAGTAGCTCGCGCTGCTGTGCGTCGCTACAGGTATTCCAGTCGATGATTGTGTTAAAGCTCATGGCCATTACTCCATCATCTTCTCAATCGGCAGCACCAGGATGGAGCTTGCGCCCAGCGCCTTCAGTTTTTCCATGGTTTCCCAGAACAGGGTTTCGCTGCTCACCATGTGCATCGCCACGCGCTGCTGATCGCCCGCCAGCGGCAGGATGGTTGGGCGCTCGGCGCCCGGCAGCAGGGCAATGACTTCATCCAGACGCTCGGTTGGGGCGTGCATCATGATGTATTTGGATTCACGCGCCTGAATGACGCCCTGAATACGGGTCAGCAGTTTGTCGATCAGTTGCTGCTTAGCGTCGGCCATCTCGCCGTCACGCTGAATCAGGCACGCTTTGGAGCGGTAGATCACCTCCACTTCGCGCAGACCGTTCGCTTCCAGCGTCGCGCCGGTAGAGACCAGGTCACAGATGGCGTCCGCGAGACCCGCACGCGGCGCCACTTCAACAGAACCGTTCAGCAGACAGGATTTAAACTGCACGCCTTTCTGATCCAGATAGCGCTTTAACAGGTGAGGGTAGGAGGTGGCGATACGTTTGCCGTTCAGCGCGGCCGGGCCGTCCCACGCTTCATCAACCGGCGTTGCCAGCGACAGGCGGCAGCCGCCGAAGTCCAGACGACGCAGGGTGAAGTAACGCGGGTCTTCGCCCTGCGCGCGGCGGGTCAGCAGCTCTTCTTCCAGTACGTTTTCGCCGATGATGCCGAGGTCAACGACGCCATCCATGACCAGGCCGGGAATATCGTCATCACGCACGCGCAGAATGTCGATGGGCATGTTTTCAGCCAGAGCAATCAGGCGCTGGGTGTGCAGGTTAATTTTAATCCCGCAGCGGGCCAGCAGTTCGCGTGAATCGTCACTTAAACGGCCTGATTTTTGAATAGCTATGCGTAAACGTGAGTTATCTAACATTCTTTATTCCTCGTTAACCTGTTTTAACCTGTCTGAAATCGGTCCAAAAAAAAGCCCCCGGAAGAAGATCTTCCGGGGGCTTTTTCATGCGTTCATGCACCACTGGAAGATCCAAACGTCTTCCAGCACACATCGCCTGAAAGACTAGTCAGGATGATGGTGATGATGGTGGTGTTTAAATTGAACGCGTGTCATATAAATTCTCGATGAATGCTTATTCATTTGATGTCTTTTAACCTAAACCAGTTGTACGACATATTGCAAGGGCTTTTTTTGATCATTAATTCATTTCATATTGATGCTATGAATTGTGTGTTCTGCCGGGCTGGCGTAGCCTTATGAAAGACGAGTAAGAGTCAGGAGAATTCGCATGAAAAAGGTCGCGATTGTCGGTTTAGGATGGCTGGGAATGCCGCTGGCGATGTCATTAGTCGCGAAAGGCTGGCAGGTGACCGGGAGCAAGACCACCCGAGATGGGGTCGAAGCAGCGCGCATGTGCGGTATTGATGGCGTTGAACTGCGTCTGGAGCCGGAACTGGTGTGTGATGCGGACGATCTGGACACCCTGATGAACGTCGATGCGCTGGTAATTACGCTACCCGCGCGGCGCAGCGGCCCGGGCGAATCATTTTACCTGCAGGCGATGCAGGAGATTGTCGACAGCGCGCTGGCACATCATGTTCCGCGCATTATTTTTACCAGCTCGACGTCGGTGTATGGTGAGGTTGAGGGCGTGGTAAAAGAGACTTCCGAGCGCCGTCCCGTTACGGCGAGCGGTCAGGTTCTGAAAGAGCTGGAAGACTGGCTGCATCATCTTCCCGGCACTCAGGTTGATATCGTACGTCTGGCGGGGCTGGTAGGCCCCGGTCGTCATCCGGGACGCTTTTTTGCCGGGAAGTCGGCGCCAGATGGCCAACATGTTGTCAATCTTGTGCATCTTGATGATGTGGTTGGCGCGATTGAGCTACTCTTACAGGCTCCGAAAGGCGGACACATCTATAATATATGTGCACCGTCTCATCCGGCGCGCAGCACGTTTTACCCGCTGATGGCACGTCAGCTGGGCCTGGCTCCGCCGGTCTTTGGTGAGGCAAAGGATGGCAGTAAAGGCAAAATTGTTGATGGCAATCGCATTTGTCATGAGCTGGGGTTTGAGTATCAGTATCCCGATCCGCTGGTGATGCCCATGGAATAAATCCCGCAGCGGAGACCGTCGCACACCGAAAGGGGGCGAGCATGAAACCGCTGCTGGATGTTCTTATTATTCTGGATGCACTGGAAAAAGAGGGGAGCTTTGCCGCTGCGTCGGCAAAGCTCTACAAAACCCCTTCGGCCCTGAGCTATACCGTCCAAAAACTGGAAAGCGACCTCAATATCCAGATCCTCGATCGCTCCGGGCATCGCGCCCGTTTTACCCGCACCGGACAGATGCTGCTGGAAAAAGGCCGTGAAGTCCTCCATACCGTTCGTGAACTCGAAAAACAGGCCGTCAAACTTCACCAGGGATGGGAAAACGAGCTGGTGATTGGCGTGGATGACACTTTCCCGTTTTCTCTCCTGACGCCGCTGATTGAGGCCTTCTATCAACACCACAGCGTGACGCGGCTGATCTTTATCAACGGCGTGCTGGGGGGCTCCTGGGATGCCCTAACCCAGGGCAGGGCGGATATTTTTGTCGGTGCACTTCACGAGCCTCCCCAGTTGAGTGAGTTTGGCTTTGCGCGTCTGGGCGTGCTGGAGCAGGTGTTCGCCGTGGCGCCCCATCATCCGCTGGCTCAGGAAGCTGAGCCGCTTAACCGCCGCGTGATTAAAGGCTACCGCGCCATCGTGGTCGGGGACAGCTCTCGCCCGGAATGTGCGGTTTCCTCGCAGCTGCTCGACGAGCAGGAGGCCATCACCGTTTTCGACTTTAAAACCAAGCTGGAGCTGCAAATCAGCGGTCTGGGCTGCGGCTATTTACCCCGCTATCTGGCACAGCGGTACATTGACAGCGGTGCGCTTGTTGAAAAACAGGTACTTGCTCAAAACAGCCATGAATCGGTATGGGTGGGCTGGAATGAGCAAACCGCCGGGCTCGCCAGCGCCTGGTGGCGGTACGAAATTTTAGCAAATAGTGCTATCGCTGCTGTATATGCTCAGGGCAGTGCCGAGAAATCAGCCAGTTAGAAAAAAGAAAATTACCCGCTGCGTTGCAAAGTATTGCCTTTTGTATCCGATGTGGGGCAAAATGCGGCCGCTGCAACCAAATGAATAATCGACGATATAAAAGGCGTCGGTTATTTTTTTTTGCATGTACGAAACGAAACTAAAAACCAAGAGGCCGGGCTTCGTACCGGATAGATATTTACTAAAATCCGACAGTTGTTGTCGCTGAGGAAGAAAGAAATGGGGCAATTTTTCGCTTACGTGGCGGTTATCACCGTAAAGGAGATTAACTATGTCGCATAACGCAACTCCAAACACCTCTCGCGTGGAATTACGTAAAACGCTTACGTTGATTCCGGTTGTTATGATGGGCCTGGCCTATATGCAACCGATGACGCTGTTCGATACATTCGGTATCGTATCGGGCCTCACCGACGGTCATGTGCCGACGGCTTACGGCTTCGCGCTGATTGCGATCCTCTTTACCGCGCTGAGCTACGGTAAGCTGGTGCGTCGCTATCCGTCTGCGGGTTCCGCCTACACCTATGCCCAGAAATCCATCAGCCCGACGGTTGGCTTTATGGTGGGCTGGTCTTCGCTGCTCGACTATCTGTTCGCGCCGATGATCAACATTCTGCTGGCAAAAATCTATTTTGAAGCGCTGGTGCCATCGATTCCCTCGTGGATGTTCGTCGTGGCGCTGGTGGCCTTTATGACGGCCTTTAACCTGCGCAGCATCAAGTCCGTTGCCAATTTTAACTCTGTTATCGTTGTGCTTCAGGTTGTGCTGATTGCGGTTATTCTTGGCATGGTTATTTACGGCGTATTCCACGGCGAAGGCGCGGGCACCCTGGCGAGCAGCAAACCGTTCTGGTCTGGTGATGCGCATGTGATCCCGATGATTACCGGGGCAACCATTCTGTGCTTCTCCTTTACCGGTTTTGACGGGATCAGCAACCTGTCTGAAGAAACGAAAGATGCAGAGCGCGTGATCCCGCGTGCCATCTTCCTGACGGCGCTGATTGGCGGTCTGATCTTTATTTTCTCAACCTATTTCCTGCAGCTGTATTTCCCGGATATCTCTCGCTTCAAGGATCCGGATGCGTCTCAGCCGGAAATCATGCTGTATGTGGCGGGTAAAGCGTTCCAGGTCGGCGCGCTGATCTTCTCCACCATCACCGTACTGGCGTCCGGTATGGCCGCGCATGCAGGCGTTGCGCGTCTGATGTACGTAATGGGCCGCGATGGCGTATTCCCGAAAAGCTTCTTCGGCTACGTGCATCCAACCTGGCGTACCCCGGCGATGAACATTATCCTGGTCGGTGCGATCGCGCTTCTGGCGATTAACTTTGACCTGGTGATGGCAACGGCGCTGATTAACTTCGGTGCGCTGGTGGCGTTCACCTTTGTTAACCTGTCGGTTATCTCTCAGTTCTGGATCCGTGAAAAGCGTAACAAGACGCTGAAAGATCACTTCCAGTATCTGTTCCTGCCGATGTGTGGTGCCCTGACCGTGGGCGCGCTGTGGGTTAACCTGGAAGAGAGCTCGATGGTGCTTGGCCTTATTTGGGCGGGTATCGGTCTGGTTTATCTGGCCTGCGTCACGAAGAGCTTCCGTAACCCGGTTCCTCAGTACGAAGACGTCGCGTAAGACTGTGTCGGGTGGCGGCTACGCCTTACCCGACCTACAAAACCCAAGCGGGCAAAAAAAGCCGGAGACATCGCCTCCGGCTTTTTTATACCCATCGATCAAACTATCTCTTGCGCGTACTGGTACAGGGATTTCAGCAGCGCCTGTTTCTCAGCATTCCCTTCATACTGGCCATAAAGCATTTCCAGCTCCTGGGCGTAGCTGTGCAGATACTCTGGCGTAAACACGTTACGACGGTGCTGCAGCCAGCGTTCCTGCTCTGCTTCATCCAGGGTTCCCGGGTAATTACGCGCGCGGTAATTAAACATCAGCTTTTCGATACGGCTATCAGCGAAGGTGATATCCAGCGCAGGTAAGTTGCGCGGCTCGGTTTGCAGAACGATATTCATGGCCGCGCGATCGGCATCACTGAAGAAACCGTTATAGAGCTGGGCGTCCACGTTTTCAGACGGCACGAACGGCTCGGCTTCGGCAAAAATGGCCACGACTTTCTCGCGCACCTGCGGATTTTCACGCAGCACTTTGAGATTATCGAGGCAGTGCTGGCGGTTAATGCCGAGTCTGTCCGCATCTTCCGGGCGCAGCGTATTCGCCTGCGCCAGGACCGGACATTTATTGATATGCACCAGTTTGACCGGCACCGCAGGCAGATCGCCGAGTTCATTCTTCGGCGTGTACAGCCGTTCACGCAGGGTATCGCTGTCGAGCTCCAGCAGCGGCGAAATATCGCCCGCCAGGTCCACCATGATGACCGCATTACGGTTGTCCGGATGCCACGCCAGCGGCGCGACCCAGCTGGTATTGCCGCGCCATGCGCCAAACATGCCGGAAATATGCACCAGGGGTTTCATCTGCGGTACGTCGATAAGGGTCATAAGCTTCTGCTTGCTGCGATGGCTGAGCAGATACTCGAACAGTCGTGGCTGCGCGCTTTTCACCAGCTTCGCCATGGCAATGGTGGCATAGACGTCCGCCATCGCGTCGTGGGCATTGCTGTGCTCAATGCCGTTGGCGCGCGTCAGGTGTTCCAGCCGGAAGCTGGTCAGCCCTTCCTCATTTTCCGGCCAGTGAATGCCCTCAGGACGCAGGGCGTAGCAGGCGCGCATGATGTCGAGCAAATCCCAGCGCGAATTGCGGTTCTGCCAGCTCCAGGCATAGGGATCGTAGAAGTTACGATAGAAGATGTTGCGCGTCACTTCGTCATCGAAGCGGATGTTGTTGTAACCGACCACGCAGGTATTGGGGACGGTAAACAAGTCGTGGATGCGTCGGGCGAATTCTGCCTCGTTAACGCCTTTTCCCCGCGCTTCCTGAGGGGTGATCCCGGTGACCATGACCGCGCCGGGCTGCGGCAGATAGTCATCCGCAGGCTTGCAGTAAAAGACCTCGGGCTCGCCAATGATGTTGAATTCGTCGTCGGTACGGATGGCGGCAAACTGCGCCGGTCGGTCCAGCGCCGGGTGCGTGCCAAAGGTTTCGTAATCGTGGAACAAAAAAGTCGGGCGAGCGGCAGAGTCAGACACCAGTAATACCATCCTGTTAAAAAATGACGTCACTATGGTAAACGATCGTGCGGGTCAGACCGAATAAAAAGCACCGCCGCGTCGCAAATTTGCGCGCCAGCTTCAGAGAAAAATCTGCGTTCTGTCACATTTTTTTGCAATTAAGCCAGGTAACGACATCAGAACTCCCGTAAAAAGGTCATCGATTTTTAATGACCTGAGGATATACCGTTGAAACGCCGTCTGTTTATTGCTGTTTCTTTACTCGCTTCGAGTGTCTCATCTGCTTTTGCGGCCGAACCACTGGATTTTTCGCCGCAGCCTCCGGCCATTCAGGCTGGCTCCTGGGTGCTGATGGATTACACGACTGGTCAGATTTTAACGGCGGGCAACGAACATCAACAACGTAATCCGGCGAGCCTGACCAAGCTGATGACGGGCTATGTAGTGGATCGGGCCATTGATAGCCACCGCATTACCCCGGATGACATCGTCACCGTAGGACGTGATGCCTGGGCAAAAGGGAACCCGGTGTTTGACGGTTCATCGCTGATGTTCCTGAAAGAGGGCGATCGCGTCTCCGTGCGCGATCTGAGCCGCGGCCTGATTGTCGATTCCGGCAACGACGCCTGCGTGGCGCTGGCCGATCACGTGGCGGGCGGGCAGCCGCAGTTTGTGAAGATGATGAACGACTACGTGCAGAAGCTGAACCTGCGCGATACGCATTTTGAAACCGTCCATGGGCTGGACGCGCCGGGCCAGCACAGCTCGGCGTATGACCTGGCCGTTCTCTCCCGGGCCATCATCCACGGCGAGCCTGAGTTTTATCATATGTACAGCGAAAAAAGCCTGACCTGGAACGGAATAACCCAGCAAAACCGTAACGGCCTGTTGTGGGATAAGACCATGAACGTGGACGGGTTGAAAACGGGGCATACCTCAGGGGCCGGTTTTAACCTGATTGCGTCTGCCGTAGACGGCCAGCGCCGGTTAATCGCGGTGGTGATGGGGGCGGATAGTCCGAAAGGGCGCGAAGACCAGGCCCGGAAACTGCTGCACTGGGGGCAGCAGAATTTCGATACGGTGCAGATCCTGCATAGCGGTAAAAAAGTGGGGACAGAGCGTATCTGGTACGGCGATAAGGAGCAGGTGAAACTGGGCACCGATCAGGACTTCTGGCTGGCCTTGCCGAAAGCGGAGGTTCCCAACATCAAAGCCAAGTACGTTCTGGATAAAAAAGAGCTGGAAGCGCCGATTGCTGCGCATCAGCGGGTTGGGGAGATTCAGCTCTATGACCGCGACAAGGTGGTAGCCCACTGGCCGCTGGTCACGCTGGAAGCCGTTGATAAAGGCGGCCTGTTCTCTCGTCTGAGCGATTATCTGCATCACACGCTTTAACTGCTGCTGAGCAGACTGGCAGGGTTGCGAGTCTGCTCACATAATAAACACTCCTCGTTTGCTGATAATGATAATCCAGTTTTATAGTGTATAAATATACAGTGATAAACGGAGGCAGCATGGACTACAGCATTACGCAGCAACAGAAACGTAAGATTGCCGGTTTTCATTTGGTCGGCCCGTGGGAACACACGGTAAAACAGGGCTTTGAACAGCTGGTCATGTGGGTCGACGGGCGTCACATTGAGCCGCTGGAGTGGGTGGCGGTCTATTACGATAACCCGGATGAAGTCCCGGCAGAAAAACTGCGCTGTGATACGGCCGTGACGGTACCGGATGATTTTGTCATCCCGGAAAACAGCGAAGGCGTCATGATGACGGAAATCGCGGCCGGGGATTATGCCGTGGCGACGGCGCGCGTGGAAAACTACGACTTCGCCACGCCGTGGTATCAGTTCTTCAATTCCCTGCTGCAGGACAATAAGTACCAGATGGCGCTCAAACCCTGCTTCGAGCGCTATCTCAATGACGGCAATGCGGACGGCTACTGGGATATCGAAATGTATATCGCCGTCGAGCACAAAACGGTTTAAGCCTGCTAAATGAAGGGTTTTTCAGCCGGGAGCGATCCACCCGGCTGAAAACACAGTACAATTGTGCTTTGCCGTGTAGCTGGAGAGCGGGTGTGCGTCCCGACAAATCATTAACCCCTTTTGAAATTCGGTTGTACAAACACTACCGCGTGGTGCACGGGTGTCGCATCGCGCTGGCGTTCGTGTTGACGTTTGTCCTGGTGCGTTTGCTGGAGGTTCCGGAAGGAACGTGGCCGCTGATCACGCTGGTGGTGGTGATGGGGCCCATCTCGTTTTGGGGCAATGTTGTCCCGCGCGCTCTGGAGCGTATTGGCGGGACCGTGTTAGGTTCGGCCTTGGGGCTTATTGCCCTGAAGCTGGAGCTGATCTCGTTCCCGGTCATGCTGGCATGGTGCGGTGCCGCCATGTTCCTGTGCGGCTGGCTGGCGTTGGGTAAAAAGCCTTATCAGGCGCTGCTGATCGGTATTACTCTCGCGGTGGTGGTCGGTGCACCCGCCGGGGATATGACCACGGCGCTTTGGCGAAGCGGGGATGTCATCCTGGGTTCACTGCTGGCGATGCTCTTCACCGGTATCTGGCCGCAGCGCGCTTTTCTGCACTGGCGTATTCAGATGGCCAGCTACGTCACCGCGTTTAACCGCGTCTATCAGGCCGGTTTTTCCCCGAATCTGGTTGAGCGCCCGCGCCTGGAAAAGCACCTGCAAACCATCCTTAACGACGTGGTCAAAATGCGCGGCTTGATCACGCCAGCCAGAAAAGAAACCCATATTCAGAAATCAATTTTCGAAGCTATTCAGACGGTGAGCCGCAATCTGGTCTGCATGCTTGAACTGCAAATCAACGCACACTGGGCCACGCGACCCAGCCATCTGTTGATGCTTAACGCGCAGACTCTCAAAGAGACCCAGCAGATGACGCAGCAAACGCTGTTGACCATCGCCCATGCGCTCTACGAAGGTAACCCGCAGCCGATCCTGGCCAACAGCGAGCGTCTGAATGAGATCGTTGCGGAAATGAAGCAGTTAATCAATGAGCGCCAGAGCGATAACGTGGCGGAAACGCCTATTCATGGCTACGTCTGGCTGAGCATGGAACTGGCGCGGCAGCTTGAGCTGTTATCGCACCTGATTTGCCGGGCGCTGCGCAAATAAAAGGCGTATGTGACGCCTGCTGCTTCGATTCAGCAGCAATTGGGGTTATGATAGCTTTAAACGATATACTCATTGTCATTCGCGGCCGCTGTCAGTAAGGTTATTGTTACAACGGTTGCTTTAACGAATCCGAATCTCACATTATCAGGGGTGTAAAAATGGAAACTACCAAGCCTTCGTTCCAGGATGTTCTGGAATTCGTCCGCCTGTTCCGCCGCAAAAACAAACTGCAGCGTGAAATCCAGGACGTTGAGAAGAAGATCCGTGACAACCAGAAACGTGTTCTGCTGCTCGACAACCTGAGCGACTACATCAAGCCAGGCATGAGCGTTGAAGCTATTCAGGG
Organism: Enterobacter sp. JBIWA003; assembly: GCF_019968825.1. NCBI lineage: Bacteria > Pseudomonadati > Pseudomonadota > Gammaproteobacteria > Enterobacterales > Enterobacteriaceae > Enterobacter > Enterobacter sp. JBIWA003. The sequence continues at coordinate 3,188,219 of NZ_CP074170.1, read as the reverse complement.
CATCATCGCCAGCATGAAGAGCGACTATGAAGACCGTGTTGATGACTACATCATTAAAAATGCTGAGCTGTCCAAAGAGCGTCGTGACATCTCTAAAAAGCTGAAAGTGATGGGCGAAATCAAAAACGGCGAAGCAAAAAGCGAGTAATCGCAGCGAATAGTGAAAAAGGCTCTCTGGTGACAGAGAGCCTTTTTTTATGGTTCAGAACGCGGCTGTAGCTGGTAAATCCAGGCTTGAACCTGCTCGCCTTCAGAGGTGGTCACCGTAACCTCAACCCGATCGTAGCCGTCTTCAAACTCATCCAGCATTGACCAGTGTGTGGCAAGGCGATCAGAGATAAACAGATAGCCTTCGACGCGGGGGCCATCGGGGTGGAGCACGATCCCCGGGAAGTCCGCCGCAGCGCCCCAGCCGCGTTCGTAAAACGTACCGGAGACGAAACCGGCCAGCCATTCACCGCCAATGTTTTCAAGAATATGCGCATTTGAGTGGCCCGGGCGCAGCGTGCCGTAGACAAACAGAGCGTTCATTTTCCCTCATCCGCAAAGCAAAAAGCCTGCTTTAAAAGCAGGCTTTTTAAATTTGGCTCCTCTGACTGGACTCGAACTTCATCTACATCTCCTGTTATTACTGCCTTTGTTAAATATAGCCATATTTTTACCAACATATTTACCATCATTATTGTTTTCTTGTGGTAAAAATGTCAATTAAAAACAATTGGTTGTTGTCATAACCATCTGACTATACGTATCTAAATTTGCTTTCATTATCAATATGATGTTGTCGTTATTTTTGTTAAAATAAATGATGAAAAACAATTGGTTATTTTTTATTAAATAAATCATGTTTAGTCAAGGTGAAAGCACTGACCTCCAAGGTCACTTACTGTGCTCACACCATTTTGAAAACCCGCTCCTCTTTTCCACTTTCTCTATCATGTTGAATGGGCTAACGTTTAGGAAACACAAAAGCAATCGGTAGAACAATGACTACACAAAAGGAAATGGAAGAAATCAGGGCAGCGTTATCTTGGTTTGATGTACGCCGATATGATGGCCTGAAAGACCTCACCTTAGAACAAATCTATGCAGAGCTTGAAAGACGGATGTTGGCTTACAAAACAAGACAACAATGGGAAACAGCAGGCAAAGATAATCAAATGCAAGCGATATACCATGATGCCACAATCCGATGTGGTGATGTGATACTTAAATCAGACTGGATTTCAGACAATCACAGACTGTCGCATAGCTATGCTGTAAGACCAATGACCAGAGTTCAATTGTTCAACTATGGGCGGGCTATGTATCGGCTGGAGACTTCAGAGCAAACAGACCCTGTTGCAGTGAGTTCCGACTACATCTCTGAGTATCTGACACAAGGAGGCATGAACCCTGCTAACAAGATGCTGATTGAAATTGACTTGGAAGAAGCCAGCAGTGACGATCTCGCAGAACATCTGAAAGTACTGATTGCTCTATGGCAAAAGCACCTGAAAACGCCTAAACCCCCGAAACGAAAATTTAGGTTTGGTCATAAGACCTTTGAAAGAATACTTGATTACAAAGTCATCCCTTTGATGGATTTGATCTCATGGGAACAGCTCTACAACGAAGGTAAGAACATACCTTTCACCATTTTAGCTGACATCCTGCATGGTAATAATGGGGTCAGAAGTAGTGAGAACATCAAAGATACTGATTATGATTACGCGAAAAATTATCTTGATAACGATGAGTACTTCAAGGTTTTAAATGATTTTTACATTAAAAATAATATGTTGAAGGATTGGGGTATCGTTGATGTGATAACACTTAACGATAAATCCTCGGATAAAAACAAAAAGTAAACACAAGGGATGTTCACAATCTGCGAACATCCCTAAAAAGCGTATCCCTCCAAAAATTTCCGCGAAACTCACGGTTGGTGAACATCCCTAGTTTAGAACTAGCCAAAATCCTAGAATTATCTCCATCGAACAACATACTAAAAAACGAAATATCCAAGATATTACGTAAAAAAAACAGGAGATAATATGGTTCAAAACAAAACAGATAAACATCCGAAACTGATTCGTTTACCAGAAGTAAAAAGAAGAACAGGGTTTGGTAAAACGTGGATATATACCTTAATAAGAGCGGGTAAATTTCCTAAGCAAGTAAAAACCGGATTGCGCTCTATAGCATTTATTGAAAGTGAGATTGATGAATGGATTTACAAAATCATTTCTGATTCTCGCAATCATATCTAAAAAAGTTTATTAAATAATGAGAGGTTAAGATGAAAAGTAAAAACGTACTGCCTTGTGTGGTGACTGTTACGAATGATGAGACAGAAGTATTTATGGAAATGGCAATAAATAACTTTAGAAAACATCTTCAGGTCATGATTGATTGTATGGGAAATGATTATGAGCGTCATTTTAAAGACCGGCTTTATATTGAAGAAGTGATTGGAAAAGTGATCGAACGAACAAAACAAGAGTTTGCTGAATCAATGAAAGATAATAAAGGGAAAGAATATCATCTGTTCTTGGATGAGGTGAGAAGGAATCTGAGAGTTATTTACTCTGCGTATCGTACTAACTATTAATGAGAGAGGGCAATATGAACGAAAAATGTTTAGGCTGGAATGAAATACCCGTTAAAATATCCGCAAGTAATGCTGAGACAGCAAACTTTGCTACTGATGTTGTAAACACCTATAACGAGTTAATACATTACTTATACTTTAATCTAAAGGATGATGCATTTCTGAAAAAAATGAAGGATGGATTTTACAGGGAGATATTCATAATGGATATTATTAATCTCACGCTACAGGAATGGTTTGAAAGTGCTGAAGAGATAAAGATTAAATACATATCAGTTCCAGAGGTTAAAACTATACTAAGTAGTTATCATGAGTTTTTGATTAAATGCTTTAATGGTGATGATTATGTTCTTTATTACAAAAGAATAGAAATCAGCGCAAATAAACAGTCTGTAATATAAATCAAAAGGTAGAGACATGAGTGAAAAACTGATAAAAGAATCTCAAAAAGTATTTATGCATATGGCAGGTTTGTTTTATGAAATGAAAATAAATACGCTTAAGGAAGTCCGACCCGATGAAGCAGAGATGTTAATGGAGGATGATGCATTCATGGATAGTATTTATAAGGATTGTATCAAAAATGCAAGCGCATCTTTTAAAAAGGTAGTCAGATGGGAGTACTTTGAACAAGGGCATTCAGTAAAAATGGTTGATAAGGAGGTGGTGTTGATAACATTACGTGTTAATCACAAACGAAGATAAAAAGGTTATTTAATAAATCATTTTTAGCCTCATTCATGAGGCAAAAAAATAAAAAAGCAAACAAATATCATTTAATAGTGAGGCGTAACCATGAGTAAAATTTTTGAAATTAAAAGTGTATCTACAGAAACGTTTTATAATATTGCAGAGCGTTCGTTTGAGGCTAGTTGGAAGGTTATGCAGGATATGGCCTCTGATAATGTCTCATACTTGGTATATGATGCGGATTTTATGTGTGTTTTCATCGGCAATGTTATTGAGCATATCAGTAAAAATTTTTACATCATTATCCAATGTGAATGTCTGGAAGGAAAGCTTGAAGAAGTAAACTTTGAAGAGGTAGCGGAACGTCTGGTCCGGCATTCATGGGAGTTTTGTAAATAATATCAAAATAAAAATAGATTAAGAAATCATGGGCAGAGTTGTTATCTACTCACTGATTTAGATTATGTGGCCCCGTAATGGGGCTGTACATCGATTACAAGAGGAATATGATATGAATGATGTGGTATTATACGAAAAAAATGAATCAATGTCTTTTGCCATTTGCACGGTCTTATCATTATATTGCGATTTCATATACGAAATAGCATATGGATTTCATAATGAAGCGGTAATGATCATTGAAAATGAAAAGTGTGTGGGACAGGCACTTAAAATACAAATAAACAATCTATTCGATGATTTCAATTACTACAAAAAAGTGAATGGAACAGGAAAAGAAAAACGGGAAGATATAGATGAAAAAGAACTCTATAACAAAGTAATGGCAGCACATAACCAAGGAGTAAAAGCGCTAATCATGAAGAATCTTGAGGCCAATCTCCGAGAGAAAGAGGAAGGTTCTGAATATTGGAAGTTAAAAATATTTAATAGGTTTAATGGGATATAGAAGTCAATGTAGGCTTCTATATATTCAGGTAAAGGAAGTAGTCATGATCTTTATCTCATCGGAGAAAGTGTTTTTCATGGCTGGATATTTAAAAAATTATTTTATTTTGTTTTTCATTATTTTTTCGATTTCTTTTTTTTGTGATATAGATAAATTCCTTTTAATCTCTTTCATTTTGTTTTTAAAATTAAGATTATCTTTTTCATCATGCAAGAACTTCATTTTATTATATGCTTCGTCACTGAAAGGATGTAAGTTATCATCTATTTTTTCATCTAAGTAAGAAGAAAGGAAGCATCTATCAAAATAATTTTTTCTAAGCGCATCGTAAATTTTAGCACTATCAATAATTGTTTCATCTTCCGGTTCTTTTTTTATATGGTCTGTCATGTTGACTCCTCTTATTTTTAGTGGATTGTGTATATATTTTATTTTAAGGGATTGGTTCAAAGTGTCAAATTTAAATGTTCTTTCAAAATAACGTTCAATGGTATTTTGAAGCTTTCAATGCTGGATTATATAAGAATGATTTACATGTTTATTTGAAAAATAGCTATCAACTTAAGTACCGGGATTCGGGACTTTAACTCCCGGAAGTCGGTACTTGTTTTTTAGCTATAACTGGCCTGAGAGCATTTTTTTCTTCATTATTCAGTTAGTGAAGATGAGAACAACTAATCATAGATGCTTTAGGAGGCAGTTTTACTTTTTATTGCATTAGTTTCCTCTCTTGCATTTATATCTAAGCTTAGTAATTGTTTGGAATAATCACTAAGCGCTGCTGCTGAAAATATAGTTTTATTATACGTTTAAGATCAAATATCATAGGTTGTAAATAACATGCTATATTTCAAGATGTGATCATTATCAATTATCATAAGGAAATGATCTATAACGAAACTAGATAATTTAAATTTACCATTTAAGTTATACGCTAAAACGAAATAATTGATTCAGTATTAGGGCATAGCCGTGTGTAAGTAGTAGATGGAATTTTCAGGAAGAATGTTTTAAAAATACATGCTCATATTATTTTAGCAGTATAAATGAATGTGATTATTGTAACCATGATGAAATAAAAAATAATAACCCTATTATAAAAAGAGGTTGACTGTCTACAAATCGAATATTATCATAATAACTATTTATGTTATTATGATATTAGTTAAAAATGGAAAGAATATGAATAAAAGACTTAATATGCTATATGTCAACAACATTAACGCATTAAATAATTACCGTGAAAAACATTCAGATAATAACTTACATGGCCCCCTCCTTTTAAAGCTAAAAAATTATTTTCATCAGCATAATAAATTGATGGTTATAGGACAGGAAACCTATGGATGGTGCAACTCTCCCGATATTAATGAACAGCTTGAAACATATGAGGAGTTCGATTTTGGCGTATCATATTATAGCAGTCCATTCTGGAATATCATAAGGAAAGTAGAGCGAGCGCTTGGTATTGAACCATATGCAATTGCATGGTCAAATCTGAATCGGTTTGATGTTGATTGCGGATCACCAGATTATACCGAGCTAGCTAGAGATATATCATCGTTTGATTATATATTAAAGGAGGAAATTAATATTCTTACTCCTGATATATGTGTTTTCTTCACAAATCATAAATATGATTATCGACTAACGTCTTTATATGAAGATTTAATGTTTGAAAACATAAATGGATTGCCAGAAAAACATTTCGTAAGATTATACCATCCAGACCTCCCAGAACATACGATTAGAGCGCCTCACCCTAAAACAATCAGAATAAAAGGATGGGAAAATGATTTCATAAAATATATAGAGGCTATTAAATGATTATGCAGATGCGATCTTATTAATATGAATAAACAAAATTGTGTTACTAATTGCATAACAGCAATATAAGTTATTCTATAGTTTATCTAGGCCACGGCGTGTAGGTGGCCTTAAACGAGGAGTATGATTTTTATCATTTATTGTTGAAACAGTCGGTATAAAATCCATGTTATTATCTGCATTGACTCGTTCGTGCTTAGGACGGCTTGGGAAACGTCGAATCTCATCAGGTGTTGGTTTGTAAGTATCACTGTTAAACTTAGCTTGTTTCTCATATTCAGCACGAGAAACATGATGACCTAATACTTCATCAAAGACAAAGTTTTCAGTAATACGTTTATCATGTTCTGTACTGACAGGATCATGCTTAACTCTGCTTGATCTAGCCCATACAAATTTTTCTTTGAAGAAATCTATGACAAGAGTTGTGAAACGTTTGAAAATATTATCCTGACGTGGAGTAGTCTTATCCTTTCTTTCATGGTCAGGGGCGCGGTTTTAATTTAATTATCTATTTTCCTTGTCATATCTCTATAATTTAGCCTTGCTGAATAACCTCGTTCAATAAACTGTGTTTTATCGTAGCTATAAAGATAATCTGCATCGATTCTTCCACAAGACTTACAAAAAGAGTATTCCCATCTCAAGTTGCATTTCTTAGAAACAGAAAACCTCTCTGTCATTTCTCTACCACATGAACATTGCATATCATACCTCTCTTATTTGTTTTTATAGCTTTCAAAAATTAGTGTTCCAGAAAGATCATAAAGTTCAACCTTGCCGACTTTACCTTCATCATTTTTGATGGACATTCTTATTAATCGGGAATCATGATATTTTTCTAATAAATCAGGTTTATTGGCTAGGTATTTTGCTATTACAGCGCCGCTTTTTATATAGTCGAAGCTGGAACATATTGTTCTTTTGAACTCTACATCAGTTAGACCGCTTTCCATGATCTTTCTTGCGATGAGTGATTTTAATGGACGCTCAAATTCCTCACGCTCTTTACGCCTTTGTTCCTCTTCTTGTTTACGTCTCAGTTGGTTGAGGAAGTAAAGTTTATCTCTTTCTAATTGTAGTTGGCTTTCTTTATCTTGAATGATGTTGCTGACTACTGATGATGGAATGACTTGAATATTGTTAGACCAATATCGATACGGATTATGTTTCTGAATACTTCCAACTGTTAAACGTATTCTATCTACATCGATATTTTTATCAAAAGAGACGATTCTTTTATTACCATCTTTTGAAATTATTTTTGCTGTGTTCTCAAGTTTCTCATTACCTTGTAAGTTAAATGAATTTACAACAGTATTATGTTCTTCATGATAAAAGGACTGTTTTTTACTATCAATATAACATTCAAGAAAAGAATAGAGTTTGAACTCTTCAATGCCAAATGTTTCCTCAAGCATAGTCATTTGTTCCGCTAAGATATCAAGAATATCGGTTTTTGATAATCTATCATGCAGTTTTATTTCGAGTGAGCCGGGTAAGTATTTCATTTCTTCACCTTATTATTACTGGGTTTATTAGAGTTACTGCTGGAAAGATAATATGTTTTCATAAATGTTAAACGGTCGCCATTAAACATATAGTCTGGATTAATGAAGTAATAGTTCTGTATCATGGTCTCTGCAATAAACTTCTTGTCAGCAAGTTCTTTCATGCCTTTGAAATATGTTGTTCTGGATATTTTAACGACATCTTGATCAACAATATCGTATGACATCAAAATAGTATCAGTATCCTTATTATCTCTGATAGCAAGATAAAGGATCTTGAAAACTTTTTTACCCGATGAAGACAGTCCTTCAATAGCAGATACTCCGTCAACATAAAGTTTCACGAACTGTGTCTTATCAACCTCCATAGCCTGATAGAAACCGCCATTACCAACTTGCTCTCCAGTATTTTCATTAATTAATGCTAATCGATCTTTTCCTGTAGTAATACGTCTGACTCCAGTTTTTGTATGTAGACTTGTATCATTAAGAAATGGGTTTTTAGTATGACGTGGGAGACCTCTTCTTGATTTCTTTACTTCAGTTTGTATCTTATTTTCTATCATGGTATTTACTCCTTTATTTTTTTAGTTATACATTTAAGTAAATACTATATTTTGCGTGCAAGTCAATACTTAAAGTTTATATTTTTTAAAATAACTAACACTTGATGTTTTTACTTATGAAACTTGTAGTGCTACATAATATATATAAATAACACTTTATCATTTTTATTTGAGAATACTTATCAACTTAAGTACCGGGATTCGGGACTTTAACTCCCGGATGTCGGTACTTGGTTTTGAGCTATAGCTGCCCTGAGAGCATTTTCCTTCTTCATTATTCAATTAGTGAAGTTGAGAACAACTATGCAGAGGTATTTCAAGGGTATAGTTTAACTATTTATTGCATTGGTTTCCTCTCTTCAATTTATATCTCAGCGAAGTGATTGTTTCAAACAATCACTAAGCGCTGCTGATATCTTATTAAAGTTGAAATTGTTTCCCATTTACCTCATAGCGACTATCGCCGCAATTATTCATGGATAAATCCATCATCAACAGGGATGAACCCTGTTCCAGCAATGTGATTGTTTTGAACAATCACGAAGTGCTGCTATTGAGGATATAGTTTTACTATGCGTTTAAGAGCAAATGCTATAACCTTGATTGATTCCTCGTTAATATATAGATAAGGGGCGGAGCCATGAGCGAAAGATCATAAGAAAAGATCTGTTTTCAATATGAGGTTTTAATTAATTTCAAGGTAAAGCTAGCGTATATAAAATCTTAAGAACTAAATCGAATATGAATTGATAAGATTAATTATACTATTATTAGGTCAGCGGCTACTGCCGCAGTTCTTTATGGATAAATCCATCATTAACAGGGGCCAGCCCTGTTCCAGCAATGTGATTGTTTTGGACAATCACTCAGTGCTGCTATTGAGGATATAGTTTTCCTTTGCGTTTAACAGCAAATGCTATAGCCTTGATGCACTTCTAGTTAATATGATGAGTAAGGGCGAAGCCTATGAGCTTTAGCTCATAAGATGAGAAAGTTTTCAAAAATAATTTATTAAATCAAAAGTAAAGGCAAAATTAAAAAGAACAAAAAAAGCCAGAAGTCAAGGTTGGCTTTAGTAATGCAATCAATATAAAGAAAGAAATTATCAATAGAAATGATTACAATAAATATATTACTATCTTAGAAGTTCAAACTTGTTAAACTAACAGATTATAAAATTAAAAGGAAAGAAGCCAGATAAACTGGCCTCTTCAGAGTATTGTAATAAATTTTTGGAGTAGTCATTTATTTACTTTTAAACAATAATCAAAAACAAAGTCATTGTCAAATTAAATTATCATTATCTTGATTAATTCTATTTTATTTAATATATATTAATAAGGCATTGTATTTTTGTTTAATCCCAAGAAGAAAATATGGTGAATAAAATGTAATAAATCAAAGGAGTATCAAATGAATAAACTTAAGAAAAATAAATGGCGAACAAATGTCTGTAACTGCATTTTCAAAATAATCCTTCCCGCAACAATATTAATTTCAGCAACTACAGCTAACGCAGCAGTCTGTAGCCCGGATGTCAGCTCATCATTAAAACAAGCGCAATACAACGCCATGAAGCAGGATGCGGCTCAGTTAGAGCCGGTAGCGAAGAATTTCATGGATAACATCAATCAGTCGCTTGAGACTATTGGCTGCACGGACGCATGGCCCGCCGGAAACCTCGGCATTAATCTTCCCTCTGTGGATTCAATAATTAAAAAAACTAAGGAAGCGGCAATAAGTAAAGCCTGTTCGATTGCGAGAGAAAAAGTCAGTCAACTGACCGGAAATATATCCGAAAGCATTTCCATTGATATGCCCGTCCTTGGGAATGTCGCAAGTGGAAGTGTGTCTACAGGAACAGGCTCTTCATCAGGATCGGGAGCAACTGTCAACGGAACCGATGTCTGGAACAGCATCAGTAACTCAATGAAGTAAACAACAAAGGAATGTGATAATGATAAATATAAAGAAAAAAGAAGTGTTGATATTATTAGCAATATTAGTTTGTTTGTTCTTAACTCAGTCAGCTCATGCTGCAGATTTGTTTACTGTCCCCGATACTGATAAGTCAAAGTTGTGGTTTCTGGATATCTTATTCCCTGACAATTTAGCCCAGAGTCCTTTAGCGAGCACAATGACAATCCTCAACAGCGCTGTTTTACTGGTTGGTGGTATTTTAGCTGCCTACACGCTGATTGCCGGAACCATGTCAACGGCACATGACGGAGAAATGCTGGGTAAGAAATGGTCTTCCATGTGGTTGCCCGTAAGAACTGCATTAGGCACGGCAATGATACTCCCGGCAGCAGGTGGTTTCTGTGCCGCTCAGGTTATGGTGCTGTGGATGATTAATCAGGGAGTCGGTCTGGCAGATACCGTCTGGAATACCTATGCATCCAACCCCTCAGATGGAGCAGTTATCACAACATCAGCGTCTTATCAGGAACTTGACCGTATAGCGAAAACTGCGTTTATCAATAACGTCTGTATGTTGAAGGCAAGTGAGTTATGGAAGAAATCAGCGGCAGCCGATCCCTTCCCGCACGTCACGCCTGCGTTTGAAATGACGCCAGAGAAAGGTGCCTATTTATACACATACAGTTATGGAGCCAGCAATGCCGGTAATGATATGAATAAAAATTTACTGGTATCCAAGGCTGCATGTGGAAGCATCACGCTTACAGACCCCAAGGCCAAAGCTTCTTATGACGAACAGGCTAAAGCTCAGGCAACCATCGCTGCTGGGGGCATGTATATGGCTTATATGCCACAGGACATAAAGACAAATATTTCAGATGTTATTGAGGCACACAATGCCGCATTCATCGCCCTCAATAACAGTATGAAAACGCTGGCTGAACAGTATGTGGCTGATAATAACATTGATATTCAGACCGGGATAAACAGCGCAACAGCCTCATATGTATCCATTATTGATACTGCAGTACGAACAGTTTTCTCCACTGGCGACCAGTGGGATGATTTCAAAGAGAATGTCCAGAAAGACGGATGGTTTATGGCTGGTGCATGGAGTATGAAACTGATCCGTGTGCAGGATGCGATTAATGGAGCAGCTCATAATCTTCCTGTAGCTGGACAAGCAACAATGGAATACGGCGATATATTTGATAACAGCCTGAACGCGATTATGGCAAAAGTCGCTCATGATATGGCGAGATCGACCACAGCTTCACGCTATGCCAATGGTATTGATGCGCAAAACCGAACAGAATCCAATACCAGTGGTAAAAGTGGCGCAGGTCCTAAAACGGATGATGCCGGGAAAATTGTTTCCTCTCTTCAGAGTGAAGCCAATAAGAGCATTTCTGGTGCAATGGCGGGTTTTCTCAGCTCCAGCGTTATCAATGGCAGAAAACAAGGGAAAATTGTTTCGTTTTCAACCGACACAACTGCTGCCAATTTACAGGCGATAAACCCGTTATTAGCCGTTAAAGGGCTTGGGGATACGATCAGTGCCGTTGGCTGGACGTTATTAGGAAGTTCTGCGGTTGTTGGCGCAGGTCTTGGTGCATGGACTTCATGGACTTCAAGCTGGGTATCGGGTGCATTTGGCGCTATGGGGATTGTTATGCCACTGGTTATCCCTTTATGGATAGCTGGTGATACCTTAGCCGTCGTTATTCCTATGTTGCCTTACGTGATGTGGTTTGGTGTTTGCGTCGGCTGGATGATCCTGTGCCTTGAAGCAATGGTCGCAGCACCATTATGGGTAATAACACATTTACATCCAGACGGTGATGGCGTAGTGGGTCGTGGTGGCGCTGGTTATGGTCTGGTTTTATCGTTAACCATGCGACCAGTGCTAATGATAACAGGATTAATAGCAGCCTATACGATGCTCCCTATCCTTGGTGGGATCGTCAATGAAACATTCTCCGGCGCGTTTGGCATGATGTCAGCCAATGCCGGGATAGGTATCATCGAGTCACTGGCTCTCATTGCTGTTTATATTGCGATGATGTTCACGGTAGTGAAGAAATCACTTTCACTGATTCACATCATCCCTGATGAAATTATGAAGTGGCTTGGTGTTCATGGTGGTCAGAGCATGTCGGGTTACGCACAGTCGGCATCAAAAGGTGTTGAAGGTGCTATGTTTACCAAAACCGTGTTGGATCAGGTTTCTCACACCTCAAATGCGATGGGTAATCAGCTCAGGAATGCGCAAATCAACAAAGACCGTGAACAGCAACGTGAGCTTCAACAACAGCAACAGGCTAAACAGGGGAAAGCACAGGCAGCTAATAAAGCCAATGATACGGGATCTGCATTCAGAACTCATATGAGTAATGCTGGCCCACTGGATCAGCAGGATGAATATCAGTCTCTTGAAAGTGCTAACTCGGCTTATAATGCGGCTGAGGCAGCAGATGCTGTTGGTGATACAGCAGGCGCTGCAGGTTATATGAATGTAGCCCAAAAGGCTGCTAACAGAGCGGTATCGTTTGGTGAACATAACAGACCGTTGCTGCCTATAAACCTTCAAGCCCAAGCTTCACCAATTGAAAGCTTTACGGCTCCAGATAAAGGGAATGGTGGTGGATCTTCCGGTGGTAGTTCATCACCCACTGAAAGTAATGACAGATAATGTGATATAAAAAGAGGGCTTTCGTCCTCTTTGGTATTTTTTATTAAATCAGCATATTTTACAAAATATTATTTTACACTACTGCGAATTTTTGACAAATGATTGTGTCTCTGCGTGAACCATGAAAATGTTTCAACTATTTCTTTTTTTCTGTTCATAAGTTATACTAAAAGATAAGTGGTCTATGGAGGGTATTATGAAAACTTTACCTAATGAAAATGTAGCAGAAATCAAGCGCATGATACAAGAATCGCGCACGGCTGGCTTTACGCGCTTGAGTGGTTCTAGTAAAGCGGAACGCAAAGCAAATTTTATGCTCAGTTTGGGGCTTGATGAGCAAGGGAACCCGATCAAGGAAGAACGAATTGTTAACCGTAAAGCACATATCGTACGTTAGTAAATCAAATCTTTTCAACGTTAATAGTCAGTTTTTTGGCTACACCCCCGCGAAAGTTGCCCCTTTCTCAGATGAATTGTTCAAATTATTAGATATGTGGGAAACGCAGGGGTTTGTTGAGATTTATGATAATGATGCTGATCGTAAATGGGGAAGGTTAAAATCATCCGCATACGATGGGCAAGGGCATCCAATCCCTGCATATGCCTATCTTTATCATGGAAGAGTGCAAGATGACTCTACAGCCACGACAGCAGAAGAACGAAAGTTGAAACAGGATCCTCTCATTGTCGTATCTTTTCAGCCGGAACCAACAGATCCTCTAGCTCCTCCCGTATTAGTTGCTGAGTTTGTTTTAAAACATGACCAATATATTGGTCGTATAGGTCTCGGTAAAGCTAAAAAAAATGTAGATGGTATTCGCAGTGGTGTTAGGAAACGTACTGATTTATCCTCTGGGAAGTTTACAAAAATATGAAGTTTATATTCATATCAAAATAATGATAGTTCGAAAACAAACATATACTCAACTCTTCTAAAAATAAAACACGTATTTTATGTTAGATGGAAATATTTATACAATATACTCAATAAGTATATTTATTGCATTTCTATCATAACAAAATACATTGCAACTATTTTTGTTTACGTTAATCAAAGGGTCTGTCTTATATTTCATAATTTAATTGACAGTTTATTGTTAATTTAATAATTAAAAGGAGTTGAACTAATTTATAAGGAGTAATGAATGAAACCAAGTATTCATGGAATTAATAAAGGGTATGTGCCTTTTAAAATCAGAAGCATAGTAGCTACATCCATCTGCTGCTTTTCGATCTTATATGCAAATAGTTCCTTTGCTGTCTGGCCCGTCACAGAAGAGGTTTTGACACCTTATCTTATGGGGGCTTCACCCCAATCTATGGGCAATGGAATAATTGAAACATTAGTTTCAATGAACGACAAGCTGGCACAAGCAACCATAACAGCAAATGAGAATCAGAAGAATGCTGTTGTCAGTAATGCCAGTCAGGCAATCCAAGAACAGCGTATGAAATATATCTTAAACAGAATACCTGATGCCAACGCCTGTGAAGAAGTCACGAGCGCAGGTGGTCGTGGTTCAGCAGGATCCAATACAAGCTCAGCGAAAGAGGCTTTATCTGAAAACAGCGTTAAGATGTTTACACAAGCAAATACCGGAATAAATGAGGCCAAGAAAAACATCATGGGCAGAGTATCAATAAATGTTTGCTCTGAAGATGATGTGAAATATAACAGAGGTGGATGCAATACTATAGGGCAGTATCCTGATAAAGATAAGTCGGCATCAAGCCTAATTACACCACCATTATCTAAATCCGATGCATTGTCTAATAAGGTTTCGAATCAGTCCTATTCTGTTGAGCAGATTGAGGTTGCTGAAGCGGCAAAAAGAAATCTTATCGGGAACTTGCCCGTTGAACCATTGAAGAACAAAGGATTAGAAGACACAAATGAAGGTCGAGAATATTTATCTGCCTTTTCGAGCTTTGTCTCCAGAAGCACTGCTGGAACAAACGCCATTGATTCCGTACTGGCAATGAAAAAAGCAAGTAATGTATCAGTGAACTCCAGAGGAGTCAAAATAGGATCCACATTAGGCTCTACGCAGGGAGCAAACCTTGCTTGGTCAGATGCTTCCGTAAAAAACAAGTATGCGACCTTATTTCCCGGCACAACATTCCCGGATAATCCTTCAGAGTGGGAAATGTTAAGATATGAGATCTATTCACGCTATGCAGATACAACAGGCGCTGACGCTTGGCAGGTAAAAATCAGTAGTGCTGATGAAAAAGAAACTGCGCATGAGCAGGCAAGAATGCAGGCACTTGATTTAAGATTACAAATGCTTCAAATCGAAAGAATAGAAGACACAAATATTTTGCTTGCGGCTCTGTTAGGACAACAACTGCAACCGGTTGATAAGCAAATGCTGAATAATTTAAAAACAAATGCGACAAGAGCGACTCAGGCAACAAAATAATTGAAGTCATTAAAAAAACCGCCAGCGCTGGGCCAGCGGATTTGGTAGACTTGGTATGAAGATTATTTGATCTCGAAATCTTCCAGCGCCTTACCGGCTTCGAGCGCAGCAGCGATAGCACGAGGAGTTCGGCCCTGACCTGTCCATGTCTTTTCAGAACCATCGGTATCGATGTATTTATACTTAGCTGGACGTGGGGCGCGTTTCGCTCCGGTCTTGGAAGAAGATGAGTTAACAGTTGAAAGCAACTCTGCCGGGTCTATGCCATCTTCCAGTAACTTCTGACGGAATGCTTCCAGCTTGGCCTGTTTCTCTTCCTGCTGCTTTAGAAATGAGGCCTCTTCTTCACGACGTTCTTCTACAACGATAGTGAGTTTTTCTAACATCTCTTCCAAGGTTTCGAGTGTCAGTTCACGAGCCTGAGCACGGAGAGTACGAATATTGTTGATGATCTTTAAAGCATCAGACATGCGATTTCCCTAATGTTTGTGGTAAAGAATACAAGCAATAACATCATAGTTTTAATCGTTCCTGTGCACAAAATCAATACATTATATGGTATAGACGTTAGTTCCATCCTGAGTTCAAATTTTTTATTTGGGTTTGTGATTATCTTTAGCCGAGCGTGTTTCTTCAGATGATATATTATCAATGCGATTTTTAAATTTTCTTGAAAATCTGTTTTTCTCAATGCATTTTTTCTCAGCCTCTTCCTGATTATTAATGTAGTATTCGATTGTATTGCCATTATCCAAGTCATAAATGACAGAAATCAAGATATTAATATTTTCATCTCTACTGTCATGTGTAATGTCAAACTTAGATATTAGCTTTGATACAACAACATAATTTGGATGCAAAATAGTTGTCATGGTGAGTATTCCATAAAATGGATGATTACTATTTAGACGTGTCTATAGGAGACACAACGAATAGTATCTTATAGGAAAAAATTATAAATCATGAAGAAGCCAAAGCTCTTTTTATGGTTTCTTTTTTAGCTCGCGTTGCGGATAAGGAAACGCCAAAACACTTTCACCTATATTGTTTTTAGATACGGCATTCCACCATTTTTCGCGATATTCTGGATGATTACAGTAGTCTCGCTGCCGTTGAATTTCATCAAGAATATGGTCTTTTTGGTCAGGCCATTCTTCTTGCAATCTGTTTATCGTTCTGTAGAAAATATTCGACTGCATCATTATTTTGAAGAAGTTAAGCCTAAACCCTTCCAGACGTTGCTCGTAATCAGCGACAACCTTCTTATGGCTATTGATTGTGTTATTCAACTGCATCTGTATTCTACTAACCCTGTCATTAGCCATAGACGCTTCAAACTGCGACTGTTGAGAATCCAGCCTTGCCTCATTTGCCTGTTGGTAAGAGTCTACAATTTCTCTATTACGTTGCGCCGCATTATAATCATAATTCCAAAACGGATTTTTTCCAGACATAAATATACCTCGATATCAATTATTCTATGTGTATATAATTAAACATTAATTTACTAAAAAGCAAATAATTCTATTAATTAATATCATTAGTCAGATATTTATTTTCCTTTTGTTTAATACTTTGTTTATGGGTCAAAGAAAATACGGTTATTAAATACTTCCATCCATTTCTCGCAAATATAATGTGCGTGAGATGGAACCCTGAACGTCCAGACTGGATTTAATACATCATCAGTCATAATACAGATCTCGGCATCATCGGATCTGCAATCAGGCAGCGAGTAGTTGATTTCCCTGATGTTGCTATATGAATATATAAATGTGCTGTTCATATTTTTACGCAATGTCGAAGACATTACGTTTTTCTTTATATTATGGTTAAAGAGAAGAACAGAGCGTTTCAGTAAGTTTATGGTGAAGCCCGTCTGTTCGTATTCGTAAGACAAAGCAGCATCGCTGAACAAGTCAACAAAAGCGATTTTTTGATCTTTTTCGAAGATTTCCATAGAGCTTCGCTCGTTGTTGTTTTCCATGCTCATCCCTCGCTGTTTTACTGCTTTATCTCAGCCCAGCATAGCCGCCAGTAGCTACATACTCAAGGAAAATGATCTGTAAAATCGATCGATAAATCCATATTGATAGTTATTGGCGATTGAAAAAGATTTATCGATCGGTTTTTTAATTGATTTAATCGATCGATATATTGTTTGTGATAGTTTATAGCTATCATTTGTTTTGTATCGATCGATTTAAACGATGTGACGAACACTAAAAATAATTCAATTCTATCAATTGATTAGACGATAACTCCTGATCTATAGGTCAGTGCGCCGGGATTGGGGTATACGAATCTGACTAAATCCTTGAGGAATAAAATGAAAGGACATAACTTCTTACCACTGGCGGTCTCTCTGGTGTTTCTTTCTGGCTGCCAGCAGCTCAACGATGGTGTGAATACAGTTAATGGAGCAATCAGTTCTTCGTTGTCTTCAGTAGGTAAAGCGCTGGGAGGCACCGCCACCACTCAAAGCCTTGGCCCGGTATCGTCTGTATCTGGCCTTGGTGCTGTCTGCAAAGACTATGAAGAAAACGCAATGGCGGCAGAGAAACAGTGGACTGGCAAAAGGATCTCTATCACCAATGCCACTGTTCTGGAAGTTACGAAGGGCAGAAGTGCCAGCGATATGATGACGGGAATGCCCAAAACAGCCCCTAACTATTACCTGCTCTTTAAAACAGCCGATACAAGCTACTGCGGTGGCATGGTATGGCTGGATTACTACTCTGGTATTGATGATGCAGTTCTTACCTATAAGAAAGGCCAGAAAATCAGCGTCACCGGAACGGTAAACAATTTCGAAGTCCGTGGATTCGCTACCGTCAACAATGCCGATATGCCAGTTCGTCTCGTTGTTCTGAGAAACGGCACAATCAACCATTAACTCTGGGATAACACTATGCGTAAATTTTTACTCGTGGCGGGTCTTGCTGCTCTTGTATCGGGATGCGGTGAAAAAGGCGACTTTGAGAAAGCGATCAACGCAAAAATATCACAATCAAAGCTGTGCTACTCCCTGCAGGACAACGATATTGTATTCAACAAAGGTTTTCCGATTAAGGTTAACCGTGGCTACCGTTCTGCCGGATACAGTGCCAGTGATGAAATCCTGAAAGGACTTGCTGAACAAGGGCTGCTCACTGTTTCACAACAGGCAAATGGGTTTAGCAGTGTCGATGTTCTGGAAGTAACAGACAAAGGCCAAGCGGTTGAGTTTTGGGATCGTAAAAATGGTGCCTGTATTGGTCATCGTGCGGTTGCTGAGATAAAGGAATGGACTGAACCGGGAAACGGTAATCAGAAAATTGTTCGCGTGTCTTATACATGGAAGTTGGCGGATGTTCCTGCATGGGTGGACAAAAAAGCGTTCTCCAGCGTCAAGGGTATGAATGAACCTGAAGACGGCATGATTAATCTTGTTAAAACCAGCAATGGCTGGAAAGCGATCTAAGGGGCTATCATGGAAAACAATACCATCAAGTGTCCATTTTGCCTGAAAGAAAGCCAAAGGGGTGTCCATGTCTGCACCGGCTGCATGGCGACGGTTCTGTATGGAACCTACCCCGGCTGGTATGCTTTCGTGGTTATATTATTGACCTTCGGCCTGTCTATACTGATCGGAATGTCTGCAGGAATGGCTGGGGCGACTATTAGCCTGCCAATAATTGCGGCTGTTGGGTTTATAGCTGGTAAGGCGATATTCTCTGATAATGTTGTGTTCAGAAGAAGGATGTAATTTAACTTATGTTATTCTTAAAGCCGCATCGTTTTATGACGATGTGGCTTCATGTACTACCAAAAATGGGGAGCCTGATGATTGTGTTGTACTATTGTAACACTTAATATAACATTATATTGCTTACAAATTTCATGAAGTTAAGGTAGACTAATGAATGATAATAATGTAGATAAAAATAGTGTTTCTTTATCATGTCGGGATGAAAAAAAGAAAATTGGTGATGTGAACCTGAAAGGCATTATTGACGGAGTTGAAATTAACTGTACTGTTGATTTGTCATTTCATAAAGCTAAGGAAAGTGAAAATGGTGAAACAAAAAAAGAAGTCCAAATATTAACGAAAGCGCAGTGGGTGATCTATTTTATTCTACCTCTCCTTGTTGTTATAGTTGGCTTTTTTATTGATTCGTTTATAGATGCAAGTCATCACCTGACTCTTTTTATATCACCACTGGCATTTGGTATTATAATACATAAGATGGTGATGAATAGTTCGAATGTGAATATCCATTATTTCAAAAAGCTTGTTGATACAACGGGATTGGTTTCTTCAACGTTAAGTGCAAGTATTCTAATATTCAAAACGATTAATGTTGAAAATCCATACATTAGTATGCTGGATTCGTTGAAAGACGCTGGAGTGTTCAGTTCAATTATATTTTATATTATAATGGCACTCGTGTATATTGTTGTCTGGATATTTGCGACATCGATAACTATTAAGTTAATGATCACATATGATGAACTAATAGCAATGAAGAATAAAGCCTAAGATAAGAGAGGCGGTGTTTTATACCGCCTATTTTTTCATAAATAATTTGTAGTTTTTGAATAGGGGGAGAAAAATAATCGTAGTAGCTAACCATAAAGCCAACGTTATGCCACATAACATCGATAGTATGGGGATGTTTTTATTTCCATTTATGAAATATATTAAAGAAGTACCTATGGTAGTTATAAGCGTCAGGCAGGATAATAAAATGTATATTGCCATTGGATAATTTATCTTTTTCATGTTTCACCTTTGGTATTGGATTTTTTTAATTTAATAACATATAAAAACAATCCGTCAAGGGAATTGCTCATAATAAACAGTACTCATTTTAAATTCCTTACAAAAATTGGGTTTAAAAATAATACCACCAGAGTAACCAAAGTTAAAGTAATTAGATTGGTTCTATTTCCAGTAGCCCGGAGGCTTTGATTTTGACACATTACTTCTTCTGGCTTGTAGGGATGGCATAGAAGGAGTTAGATCCTTGCTGTGATCGTTTTCTGGCAGTTCGTGCTTAGGACGACTTGGGAAACGGGTGATCTCGTCAGTCGTTGGCTTGTAGTCATCTTGGTTAAACTTAGCTCGTTTCTCATATTCAGCGCGAGAAATATAACGGCCTAATACTTCGTCAAAGACATAATTTTCAGTAATACGTTTATCATGTTCCTCACTGATAAGATCATTTTGGGATTTGTTTGCTTTAGCCCATACAAACTTCTGCTTGAAAAAATCTATGACAAGAGTCGTGAAACGTTTAAAAATATTATCCTGACGTGGAGTAGTCTTATGCTTTCTTGCACGGTCAGGGGCGCTTCTGGATGCCCTGTTTGGGTTTTGAGAGGTGGATGTTTTCAGAATAGTATTTGTACCAGAATCAGAAATACTGACTGATGGTTTCTTACCTGCAACGACCTTACTGACTTTTGTTTTATCACGGTAAGATTTAACGCCACGCATACGAGTATGAGGAGCTGGTGCAACCAAAACAGGTCTTTGATTCTCATCAGTAGAAGAGCCGGAGTGTGTTTCAGGTAATACGATTTGTTCTGGTTCAGCAAGATGTGTAATCGTGAAGCTTCTGACATCAACGACGATTTCAAGATCAAGTTCACTGAATGTTTTGTAGACTTCAACAGCTTCTTGTTTAGCAGCGTCACGAACAGCCTGTTCTGCGGCTCTTTGCTCCTGAGCAGCCTTACTACGCCATTTGGCACTGTGGATACGTTTCATTGCAGGGCGATTTGTTTCAGCGGCCTTGGCAAGCCATAACGCTTTTTCTTCATTATCTAAAGCTACCGCCGCTTTTTCTAATGCCTCTTCATGCTGGGCCTGAAGAGAACGATGGTCAATACGTTCTGACGAACCAGCGGCAGCAAGGTAGCTGTTAGCCATAGCTGACCATGATTCACGCCATAAAACAGACATTTTTCTGTCGTTCCAGCTTCTTTCTTTTTTACCAAAACCTTCCGGGCCTATGGTTTTTAAGGTCAACATAACGTGAGCATGAGGATTATCACTATCAAGATCATGGAAAGCGATGTCAGCAATCATACCTTTATCAACGAAATTTTTCTGACAATACTCAAGGACAAGTTTTTTCTTTTCATCATTATTTAACTCGGCAGGAATGGAAACATCGAAATAACGGGCTGTTTGACCATTGTTCTGGCGCTCAACTTTTTCCACTTCATTCCACAATGCTGTAGAATCTTTTACGATGTGTTCTGGTGCGTTAGCTGGAGCTAATATGAAGTGCCCATATAAATCAGTACGGCGACTGTAATCATACGTATCACCTGTTCTTTCATCTGTTATACGTGTACGAGCATGATAGGCAGCCTTCGCAACGGAAGACCTGCCTTCTGAACGTTTCACAATTTTAAAATCAAGATGAAAAATAGCCATACAATAAAAACAACCTCAATATAAATTTAAAAATCAAACCAAAATATAACTCTCCAATGCGACTATGCTGGTTTTAGTTTTTCGCAAGAAAAACTCTGGTGTTGACGTTGACCTTGTTTCCGAAGGAAACGGTGTTAGCCTGCGGCAGGCAACCGTCGGTAGACCCCACACACTGCGTAGCAGTGTATAGGTGGGCATTGCTTTATTTTTATATCTCCTAACGGAGCTAAAAATAACGACAATGTTTAAAGTTTTTCTATACTTAAATAATAACTCTAGTTTTACAGGCTGTGAAATTTACAGGGCTAGAATCGGATGAACGGCTGAGGTATTACACGAATCTTAATGATTGTGGTTTTAGAGAGCGCCCGTAAGGGCAAAAGTAGTTAAATTAGTCTCCCGCCGTAGGCGGGAAAGATAAAATTTATAAAAATATGATAAAAGATAACTTAGATTAGATTAATGTGTGAAATTCTTGTCAGAAATTAAGAAGTGATTTTAAAATCATGAATTAGAGAAAATAAGTAACGCGATGAGGATTAGACGTTTAAGGTTAGTGTTTGAATATATATGTGTTGTGTATTTACGTGCAGGTGGTGTTGCATTTTTGTGCAGATTCTTGTAAACACCATTTTTGGATAAATCCAATCTATAACAGGATATACCTGTTATCAGCCAGTGATTATCGTAAATAATCACAAAGTGCTGCCTTTTCAATTTCTGCTGAGGCTAATTAGTTAATTTAAATCAGACTTACCTACTTACTTTTATCTGGAGTCATACCCTGTAAGGATAGGACTCCATCTTTTTTACGTATTCATTAATCTTTCCCTAATGGAATTCAACTCTTTTTGTTTTGATTCTTCATTACCAAGCCACTGTTGTTTTTCGTAGAATAAGTGTTCTAACTCTAGGTCTCTAAAGATTTCTAGATCTTGAAGTTTTTTTATATGTGATGTTTCCCAAAAAGCATATCTCATGCCTATTATTGTTCCGCATTTGGCGCAAGTATTAGTGAGATAGCCTTTTGGAACTTTAGGTGTCTTGATAAATTTTAATGTATGTGGGGCATCATATTCGGTTCCATTATTATGAAAGAATACTGGCGTGATAGCTTTACAACGATAACATGTAATTACGTCAGCAATGTAATTATAGTCTTTATCATTAGGTATGTTTAATGGTGTATAGAGTTTTCTGTCTATTTTGTACTTATCACATACAGAAATGATTTTTTTGAAGTGTTTTATGCAATCACTACAAAAACTTAATTTAAATTTAAAGTCATCACAAATCCACAAAAAAGGATCTTCAATTACTGTTTCTGATTTTAACTCAATCCACGGTATTGATAGGTTTTTCTTTTTTTCCTCATCTATTTCATGAGTATGGAAAACCTCAATTGCTACTTTATTACCATTGTTCAGGTAAGCGACAACATCACAACGATATTTATCGATAGGAACCTCTTCTTTAGCATTTGAGAAAATACAAGGCGTTATTATTTTTTTATGTTCTTTATCACAACCATGACATTTGCTGACCATTTTTATTTGTTTATTACCTTTTGCGTTTTCAGATATAGCATAACAAATAAGAAACTTAGCCAGTTTATGATAGACAGATTCTGGATCGCATTTAGAATCATTCCTGTGTGAAAAGTGTTTTCTTTTTATATTTCCTGTTCTCAATGTTAACTTTTCGTCACAGCACGGGCAATAATAATTTTTATCTCTTATAGCATCATTCACATTGATAACTTTCCCATCTGAGGTTTTACCCCATGATATTTTTATGATCTTCTCTTTCATTCACAACCTCTTTAATTTCTAGATTTAATTTATTGCTTATTAAATGATAAAAATCAAATAAAAAATACAGTGATTTATTTTCAATGTTAATTTTGACGGGGTGTGTTTAATGTTGTATTAACTCCTTGAAAACAGATAAGGATGGTGTCAAATGATAGATGTAAAGATAATAGAAGATGAAATAGAGGATATTGAAATAGAGTTGTACTCAATGATGCAATATGATGTATGTTTCAATTTTGGAGAAGGTTTAAATGATCTTGATGATTATAAAACTACGCTTGAAGATAGATTGGTGTTCCTGAATGGAGTTTTATCGGGGATTCAGTCAGGTTATTACATGTGAAAAGGATACTTATGAATAAAAATAATAAAACACATGAAATACAGGTCCATTTCATGGAGGGGTTAATAATGTCTGAAAGACTTTTAAAAAACATGTCAAAAGATTTTAAGTTTGAAGTTTTAGCAAGATACTTCTATTATATGTCAACGTTAAATGGTTTTTCATTTGATGATATTGGTAAAGAACACAGAAGTTTCTACTATTTAATATCGTTTATATACCTTGAGGAAGGTAGGGCTGATAATTTTTTAACGTCTCTAATTTGCAGAGACGATGTTGTTTATAATAAATCGGTGGATGAGTATATTTCAAGCGTAGATCATTTATGGGAAGCACATGAATAAAAATGATATAAATACTAAAGCTATAAAAATATCCTCTTAAAATCGCATACAGAACGTTTTAAAGTAGTATGGTGAAATATAACAGAGAGAAAAAGACTATATGTTTATCTGGTCTTTTTTATTTTTTAATAAAGTTAGGTTGTTTTATTTGACAAGTAAAATATTGTGTTGTAAATAAAATAAAGATACAAAAAAAGCCAACTTATCAAAGTTGACTTTTTAAGGACTAAAAAAGTTTTGCCGACTTTTGAAGCCTTGTAATCAGTTCATCGACAACGTGATTACAAATATAATAAAGTATTAAATAATCTTTTCATATTTGTCAAATCTAAATCGCAACTTTTTTACAAGCCTTTCAAATACCATTTCCAAAAACATTTTAGTTCTCGAAAGCAATAACGTTAAAACCTGCTGTATCAGGTCTAAGAATCTTTGGACATCATGTGTTAAAAACTGTTTTGTTCTTAGGTTATTGTAGGTGGCATATAAACGGGGGGAAGTCGGTAGCCACCAACTTGAAGCGTTCATCTAAAATCTATAAAGCGGTAGTATAATTTTCTTTAGTAAAACGAGAAAATGCTTTAAATGATCATGATGTATCCGTAGGAGTCCGATGGGGTGTCCCAGTAATGGAAACGTGCTGGAACTCAATAGCTACGGTGAGAATCGCCAACCTGCGAACCTAAAAAAAATATTACAATAGTATTTTTTTACGGGGGGTTAGGGGGGTGAAGCTTGCAGAAAAACTAAGTTTTCCTGACGGAAAACTACTACGACTGAAAGTCGCTATCTAAAACCCCAGAACCTAATCTAATAAAATTCTAGTACTACTAGTACAAAAAAATAATTTTAAAAATATTAGTAGGTAGGTGCCATTTCATCAAGGCACTAACGAAAGATAAGTAGGCTTATAAATTAAATATGGTGCATGGATTAATTTGAGTTTTTTGTTTTTTAATTGTATTAATTAAAAAATATAAATAAAAAGGTAATGATATGGAAAGTAAAACAAAAAAACTAAGAATGGGATGGATACAAAATCTTACTGAGAATGAAAAAAAGATAATAGATGATTTTCTGGAAGAAGCCGCTAAGTTAAAAGGTAAAGCACTAAATAAAAAAGAAAAACAAACTGTCAAATTTATTGCTCGTGATCAAGTCCGCTCGATTAGAAAAGAGCAAAAATCAAAAAAACAAAAGAAGAGTAGAGTTGATATGGAAGAAAAAGAAGATGAAACAATTAATACCATTTCAAATAATGCGGATGAGCAAGGAAGATTAAAGATACTATCAGCTAAAGAAAGAGATTTTATCAATAATGCCATATATGAAGAAATGAAAATTAAAGGTAGAAAGCTTGTAAAATGTGAAATGAAAGAAGTTTTAAAAATTGCTCGAAAAAAGATCCTCAACAATCGTATATCTTGTCAGATCAAAAAAGAAAGAAATAAAGAAAGGTTTGAGGCAGAGTTTGAATGGAGAAAACCAGTGCCATTTCGTCGTTAAAGCATTCATTAATGATGATATTATAATTTTTTATAAGAGGTAATACATGAAAAAATTGAAAACAAAAAACTTGAAGGAAAGTGAGTTTATAAGACATATTGAAAACAATTCTGTTGTCTCAAAGGCCCTGTGTGAGAAATATGGAATCTCTACTGAAACTATTGCCTATGCTTTATATGTTCATAGCAATAGTTTCTTTCTTAAAAACGACTACGTTCAGGATGACATTCACTATGATATAGTTAAAAACAATTTAATAATAATGAAACCCACGCTTAGACAATATTACCGAAGAACAAGGCAAGTGAATTATAACGGATGTACTTTCTTATCAGGCATTAAAGAATATCAAGACTATTGTATTTTGTTGACGCTTTGCTGCTATCATTGGATAGCTGATGTATTTACTGTCTATGATCATAGTGAAAAAAGTCAATTTATCGTTGATATTGCCAATGATCTCCTGAAAAGGAGTGTAGAGCATTTTTCAGTAGAATATGAAAATGTTATCAACTGTTTTAACATTTTAAAAGAAAAGCTCCCATCGTATAAAAAGAAATAATAATCCAATTTTTCAAATATCCTCATTGACTAACATATATATAAGAAATATATATGTATCATGGAACTATAAGAGGATAGAAAATGAGTGATATTTCAGATAAAGAGCAAACCAGAAAGAAACCACGAATAAAAAAGACACTGGAGCAGCAATTAGCATCTGCTCAGATGCGTTTAAATCGTTTGCAATATAAGTCTAAGAAAGAAGCTAAACAGATAGAAACACGCCAGAAAATAATTTTAGGTGCGGAAGTTGCCAAGGCTCTTGATTGTGATGTTTTTACGGTGGATAAGGATCTTGTTTTAGGTATGCTACTAGAGATACCCCACCTACATCCAGATGATAAAGAAAGATTTAAAAGAAACGGAATGTTATTTCTGGCTAGTATGAAAGGCCGAAAAACTTAATGGAATATAGAATTCACTGCATAAATAAAGAATTTTCTGTAAAGTTTAACTTCTATTTAATTAAATTTGGCATTGCCGCATGTTATCTTGCTTTTATCATCACAGATGAATAACTCCATATTAAAATCTTGTAAGCTGTGGTGGTATTTAATAAAGTCATGGGGGTATCCTCCCGATAAAGCGACCGTAAGTGAACACGGTCTTTTTATTTTCTGTTAAGTAATCCGCTTATCGGCTACTTTGTATATAATATTTTTTAAGTGGTTGCGTTTATTTTTAAATTTATTATTTTCTTTATATCATTTTATTAAATAATGGAGATATAAAGGAAATGAAAAAAACAGTATTAATTAAAAACATAAAAAGTAAAAAAGGTTTCTCACTTTTAGAACTATTACTTGTTCTTGGTATTATCGCAGCGTTAGTGGTAGCAGCATTTATCGTATATCCTAAAGTGCAAGCATCACAACGTTCACAAGCTGAGAGTAATAACATCGCAACAATCCAAGCTGGTGTTAAAGCCCTTTATACTTCCGCTTCAAGCTTTACTGGTTTGAATAACTCAGTAGCAGTTCAAGCGAAGATCTTCCCTGACAACATGTTAAGCGGTTCAGGTAACTCTGCAACACCAATCAACGCATTCAAAGGTGCTGTAACATTAGGTGTAGCTAACACTGGTCCATCATCAGCAGCAGGTTCTTCTTTCACAATTACTTATGCTAACGTACCAGCAGCAGAATGTACTAAGATCATGACGGCAACAGCAGGTAACTTCTACATTGCTCAAGTAGGCTCTACAACTGTTAAACCAGCAGGTGGAACGCTTGACGTAGCGGCAACAGCAGGTGCTTGTTCTGACGCTAACAGTAATACATTGATCTTCACTTCTATTTAACAACAATGTTTTAATAAATTATTTTTTTTGGCTCCTTATTTAAAGGGGCCTTTTTTATCATTTATTGGTTTTTATTCTTCTATATATAGTTCTTCTTTCATCTTGATTTTTGTTTGTTATTTGATAATTAATTAATACGTGAAAATAAAAAGGACGATGAAAATGAAAAAAGGATTCTCTTTACTAGAATTAACTCTTGTTTTAGGTGTTGGGACGATGGTGGCTTTTATGAAGTTTCAGGATATGAAAAATGAACAGGAGAGTATAATGGCTTCTACTGTCGGTCAACAAATGAAACAGATCGGTGAAGCAGTTAATGGCTATATAAATATCCGTTATGATAAATTATCAACCTTATCCAATGCTGCCGGAACAGGAACCGATCCGGGTCCAAGAACCTGTTCAGGTTCAGTATGTGAAATTACTTACCAGACATTGATTAATGAAGGTTTACTACCTTCAACCTATACAGGCACTAATGCTAATAAATCCTCGTATAAAATCATATTAAAACGTGATGGAACTACACCTAACTTTGTTATTAATGGTCTTATAACGACATCGACGGCATGGATTGAAGGCGGTAAAACACGTTATGATTTATTAGGGAATGCCATGCAAACCGCTGGTATAGATAGCGGTATGACAAGAACAACATCAAATGCTTTCGGTTATGGTGGTCAATGGTCAGAAACGTCTGCTAATTTTAATAATATTACATCCGCTGGACAGTTAGCATTTAGAGTTGGTTTTAATAGTGCGTTATATTCTGTATATTTAAGGCGGGATGGAACCTTGCCAATGACAGGGGACTTAAATATGGGTGGAGGAAGTATATCTAATGCTGATAAAATATCAGCAACAGGTAATTTGACAATAGGTGGAAAAACGACATTAAATGATACCTTGCAAGTTAATAGTGATATTAATAGCACTGGAAGTATATCTTCTGGAAACTGGTTATTAGCAAGGAATGGAAATGGTAAAATTATAAGGATGGGTGGAGATAGTAATGGAGATTATGATTTTTCATTTGAGCCTACAACTTCTCCTGTTGTTGGATTTTTCCCTTCTGATAGTGCTACTAAGTTCTTATTTAATTTTAGAGGAGATTTAGGTGTAAGCACTCCAAATGGAGCAACCAGAACAGTTACCATAGATTCATCAACAGGAAATATAACATCTAATGGAAATATATCTGCTGGGAATTGGTTAGTAGCTCATAATGGTGGTGGTAATACAATGTTAATAGGTGGTGATGGTGGAGCACCTGCTGCTGACGGAACTGCTGGTAATGATTACGAAATAAAAATGGATACAGCAAAACCATTAACCATATGGAATACAGCGTTATCAAATGACAGAGCAAAAACATTATTAGATGTGTGGGGATCTCAAAGAATATTAGGAAATTTAAACGTAAGTGCTTCTAACACTGCAACCGGAGACATCGCTGCTTCTGGAAATATAACAGCGACAGGAACAATGAAGGCAGATAATTTCCAACCAACATCAACTGCTGTAGTAGGAGAAGCCTGTAATTATAATGGAGCGATATCAAGAGATGCTGCTGGTTTTACATTATCTTGTCAATCAAGTAAATGGCAAAGACAGTTTAACCCAACAGTAACGTTACGAGATGATGGGGTATGGGCAAACTCTGATTTTCAAGCTTGTAATAGTGATGAAGTAGTTGTAGGTGGTGGAGGTCAGTGCGAAGATCCAGCGCACCATTATATTCACTATTCGGCCCCATCAAACAATGGATGGCGTATAGATTGTTTTTGTACATCTCCAGAATATAAGGATTTAGGTTCTAGAACATATGCATTATGTATGAAAAAATAAGGGAAATAAATGAAAAATAAGGGATTTTCTTTACTGGAATTAATCTTGGTTCTTGGTGTGGGCACAATGGTAGCATTCATGAAGTTTCAGGATATGAGGAATGATCAAGAACAAATATTAGCTTCTGCGGTCGGACAGCAGATGAAACAGATAGGAGAAGCAGTAAACGGTTATATTAATATTCGTTATGATAAGCTTTCCACTTTGGCTAATGCTGCTGGCACAGGTACCGATCCGGGGCCAAGAACCTGCTCTGGTGCTACATGTGAAATAACCTATCAAACATTAGTTAATGAAGGATTACTACCCTCATCGTTTAATGGATACAATATTATAAAATCACCGTACAAGATTTTATTAAAACGTGATGGAACCTCCCCTAACTATGTTATTAATGGTCTTATAACGACATCGACGGCATGGATTGAAGGCGGTAAAACACGTTATGATTTATTAGGGAAAGCCATGCAAACAGCGGGTATTGACAGTGGTATGACGCAATCAGCAACGTTAGCATCAGGTTTGCAGGGTGCATGGAAAGAAACATCAACAGTTTACAGTAATATCACCAGTGCAGGTCTTATGGCCTATCGTGTTGGATATGATTCTGCGATGTATTCTGTTTACCTGCGTCGTGATGGAACATTGCCTATGACTGGCGATCTAAATCTTGACGGACACAATATCAACAATGTCGCCGCACTTAATGCCACTGGCAACATTACGACGACAGGTGACGTACAGGCAAGAAACATTAAGGCTACTGGAAAAATTGATGCGGACGGTAATATTTCAGCCGGTAATTGGATGTGGGCTAAGAATGGATATGGGGACGCTATAGGTTTTGGTGGAGATGGATATTCTGGAGGTTTAGGTCGAGATTATGAAATAAAAATGCTATCTAACCATCCACTAACGATACATTCACCAACGTCTAGTCGCGGAAATGATGTTATATTAGATATTGATGGAAATATGAGGGTTCAGACTGATATTAGCTCTCTTAGAAACATTACAGCCTCTGGAAACATAGAGGCCGCCAAAAATGTCAAAGGTGCTACATTAGAATCCACTGGACGCGCTACGGTGGGAGAATTTGTTCAATTGAACGGACAGGCTACGGTTGGGGCTACGTGTTCACCAAATGGTTTACAAGGGAGAGATGATGAAGGTTCTGCATTAAGTTGTGTTAATGGGTTATGGGCAAAATTTAAATTTAATGAAAAGATATACAGTGTTGTATTTGAATCTTCCACAACTGGAGGTGGTGATGTTAATAAAACATTAAATCTTGGAAAACACCTCCTTTGTGTTTTTTCAGGAGATCAATCTACTGACATGGCAACTAAACACTCTATTGTTTATCGTTCAGGCGACATATGGATGTTAGAAATGAGGGTTACAAGTTGGAAAGCAGGTGTTGTTACATGGGCAAGATCGTCTTGTTTTGATTGAAATATAAGGTTATAATATCATATCGAATTTTCATAAGAAATTTTCTGAGTATAGGGTTACTATAGCTGTAGCTAGCAACGGAAGACAAAATAAAACTGAATGTGTATTTTTTATGTTTTAATTTTGTAAATTATAAACTGGCCTCCTAAAAGGCCAGTTATATAATTTAAAGGCTGCTCATTATTTCTGTAATGGCTGTGGCTCGAACATATTTTGCTGCATTGATTTTTTCTGCTTTTAAAGCACTAAAATGCGCAGTTCCACAGGCTATCTTCGCATCTTCTTCATGACCAAGACCAATGTGTTTACTTTTAGTCTCGACAACAAAATAGATATGTTCTTCACCATTGTCTTCAATAACCAAAGCCCAGTCAGGATTGTAAGTTCCTAGTGGTGTGGGGATTTTAAACCATCCCGGCAGCTTCACATAAAGCTTAACTTCATCCTGTTCTTCGAGTTCCTGAGCGAAACGGCTTTCGACTTCAGAATCTTTAGGAACATATTCGTAAACTGACTTAGACGAGGTTTCGAAAAGATTGCGGGCATATCCTGTTAGCTCCTTATCCATAAAGAGACTTTGCGCATACACCTCGCCTTTTAGTGGATAATATTTAATACCATCAACAATTGACAGGCGTTTGCAGTAGTTGATTCGGCCTATAGCTTCACTGATAAACTGCTGTGGATTTTTAGCAAAATCAGCGAGTCTTCCACTCTCTTTCAGGATGGTGCTTAAACTGCGTTTTGTCAGTCCGGTTTTTTCCTGTAGAACACCAAGAATATCTGGCAATGGCTGCTCTGCAACATCAATTACAGTGCTTGTTGTCCCATTAGACAGAGCTTTAACATCAAGGCCAGATTGACTTTGTTTGATTGTTGCTTTGCTGAAACTGACCATTGCTTTTGCTACAGGCTGCATTTCAGAAAGTGATTTCGTACAGGATTTAATCAATTCTTCTTCATCAAATGCCAGTCGGTACAGCGTTTTTTGACAAATGCGCTGCCACAACGCTTCGAATTCCGGGCTGTTTAAGACTTCTTTCCGGTATTTGATTGTTTTACGCTCATCAGCATTGTTTATATTGAGTCGCCCTGCTGATTTACGCAGGATAGTTTCAATTTGTTCCTGTAGTGAGGCATACTTCTCACTAACAACAAAAGTGTCTTCGAATAACACGTTTTTCAGGGCTTTTGTGATTTTCCCCGATTTTTCCAGATATCCTTCGGTCTGTAGTTCAGCCCAAATCTCATGTGAACCTGCGATACCCACAACTTGTGAGGAATCAGAGAAGATCAGATGGGCAAACGCATCTTTTTCGATGATACCAAAACGGATGCCTGTTTCGTTCTCAATTTCGCTCTGTAGTCGTTCGGCATAGGCTTCATAATTTTCACTGGCAACGACAGTCAGAATGTTAATGCTGTCATCACGAACACGTTCACCCTCTTGGTTAACGCACAGGCGAAGACCACGGCCTAAAGTCTGGCGGCGTTCTCGTTCACTTCCCATCTCTCGAAGGCTACAGATCTGGAACACATTGGGATTATCCCAGCCTTCTTTCAAAGCAGAGTGTGAAAAAATAAACCTCACCGGATTCGAGAAACTTAAAAGCTTCTCTTTATTTTTCATGATGAGATTATAACCACGTTCCGCATTTTCGCGGCCTGCATTATTGCTTTCGCTTGTTTCAGCCCATGCACCTTTTTTATCAATGGAGAAATAACCATCATGAACGTCTTTAGCATGTTCTGGATGAGAAGGGTGTAAATCTTTATAGGCAGGACTTTTGATGGCTTTAAGGTATTCTTCCTCAAAGATACGGGCATATTCACCCGGCTCACGTTGTCCTTCTTCAGTGAACTGACGGTAGAAATCAACCTTATCGATGAAAAACAGGGTAAGAACCTTGATTTGCTGAGTATTCAGGCGAAGTTCTTTATCCAGATGTTCACGGATTGTACGTCTGATCATATGACGCTGGATGAGCATAGGGTCAATATCCCCCACGACATCACCGACTTTCATATAGTAGGTATCAGAAGGTGTTTCCAGTGTAAGATAACCCTCTTTGCCAGCTCGGATCTCGCTTATCCGGTAACCCTGATAAATATCACGTCCTGTTTCGTCATCGAGTGTCATACCGTCATATACGGTAATCTCTGAACGATTTACGTTCCCTTTTTTATCGGCTATATCAACAAGAACAGTACCGCTGATAACATTTTTCTTACTATTAATACTGACCAGTTTCACATAAGGACTGTTGCTTGCATTCTGGACTTCAAGCCCGGCAACCTCGATCTGTTTGACCAGTTTCTGATTGTAAGCATCAATGGCATCAAGGCGGTACACCATATGATGTTTATGAATATGTGTTGCTGAATAGCGTAAGGTGAACATAGGGTGCATAGCATCAAGTGCGGTTTTACCCGCACCGTTCAAGCCACCGTCAACACTTTGCGGTTCATCGACAATAATAATTGGACGTGTAGCACGGATTAAATCAATGGGCTTATCCAGATCGTCCACAGTTGTTTTTTCACTGGACTGATAGAGCTTGTTAACATCTTTTTTGTTAATCGCACCCACAGTCATTACCATGATCTGCATAACAGAACTGGTTGCAAAATTTCGAACATCCGCAGGTTTTGCCGAATCATACAGATAGTATTCGTATGGAACTCCCGCATACAGGCTTTTGAAATGTTCTTCAGTGATTTGTAGTGTTTTATAAACGCCTTCCTTGATAGCAACTGAAGGAACCACAATAATAAATTTACTCATGCCATAGCGTTTATTTAGCTCCAGCATGGTGCGAAGATAAACATACGTTTTACCTGTCCCTGTTTCCATTTCGACAGTAAAATCATGACTGTCAAGGACAGGTGAAGGTAGAAGCTGGTTTTTTAACTGAACATTGTTCAGATTTTTAAGCAGTACATCATCTTCGGGTATTTGTGGGTTAACAGGCATTGAACCCGTTGCGCCTTCAAATGAGAGTGCACCCTGAGCTGGGGCCAGCACAGTCATTTCGCTTTCCCATTTCTCTTGCCCTTCAAACAAATCACAGACCGAAGTTATGGCGTTTTGCTGATAGGTAAGGTCAGATTCAAAATGTAGTTTCATCTCATTCCCTTACAGGCTGTGCAGGTTAGTCAGGCCATGTTGTTCCAGAATGGCGCAAAGATTTGTTTTAGCAACGTTATTTTCAAATGCGTCATCAAGGAAATAGCAGACCGTATCTTTGCCAGCTTTTAAACTCTTATGCCAGTCAATGATCCCTTTGGTTAGTGCCTCAACAGAAGAGGCAGGGATTTGACGGGTAAAGCAGGTAAACAATTTTCCACCGTCAACACAAGAAACGGTTAATCCATCAAACTGACGGGTTTCAATGTTAACACTCAAGTCAATGCCACGCTTTAGCATTAACTCTGTGAGCAAATCTTCTTCACTACGGCCTTCAAGGATTGGGCTTACATAGGCATCAATCTGTTCTGAAAGGGTTTCTGCTGTGGCTTCCCACGGACGGATATTAGATGTATCGAGTTTAAACACACGAAAACCGG
Organism: Enterobacter sp. JBIWA003; assembly: GCF_019968825.1. Lineage (NCBI taxonomy): Bacteria > Pseudomonadati > Pseudomonadota > Gammaproteobacteria > Enterobacterales > Enterobacteriaceae > Enterobacter > Enterobacter sp. JBIWA003. The sequence continues at coordinate 3,153,919 of NZ_CP074170.1, read as the reverse complement.
TATCTCCATTCCAGTCTGGATTAATTGCTTTAACCTTATTACCTGCACGGCGGAGGCGTTCTTTCGTTAATTCAGATAGATACAATGGCTTATCAAGCTCTTCGCAGAAGTAGATTGCAGAAAGATCTTCCTTATTGCTTTTAGATAGTGTTTCAGGGAGTTGAACCAGAATGAACTTTCTATCTTGTTTATCCGTCTCGTTCAATTCGTACACTGCTTGCCCTGTAGTACCACTTCCCGCAAAAAAATCCATGATAATATCATTTTCTTTGGTCGCTATTTGTACAATCCGCTGTAGCAACCTCACGGGTTTTGGATTAGGAAATGGTGAACGTGTGCTATCAAATAGTTCTGCTAACTGTTTTGTACCTTCATCTGTGTGCCCAACATGCTCAAATCCCCAAAGAGTTTGTGGAGGAATAGTGTCTCTCACCTCTGAGCGAAATCTTTTTAGTCGCGGCTTGTTATTACCATCTTCGCCAAACCATATTCTGTTATCAGAAATTAACTCTTCAATTTTATCCTTGTTAAATCTCCAACTACTACCAGCGGGAGGATAATGTTCCATCCCCGAGGGGGATGTGATACCAAAAACTGCATAATCTCTGACTTCAGTTCTGAGAAGATTATCTGAAGCCCATACACCCCTAGGGTCATTATCTAAATTCTTGTATGTTGATTCTTGTTGCTTACTTCTTGGTAAGCCGAGTATTTTTGATTGGTCTGATTTTTTGTAGCAAAGAATATAGTCATGTGACTCTGAAAAGTTTTTTGAATCTGCTTTTGTGCTATATTTTTTTTGCCAAATAACATTGGCAACAAAATTTTCTTGCCCAAAAATATCATCGCACATTAATTTCAAGTTATTGACTTCATTGTCATCAATGCTTAAAAATATAAACCCATCCTCTTTGAGAAGATTTCTTGCAAGTTTAATACGTGGATACATCATATTCAACCAGTCTGTGTGATAACGCCCACTGGTTTCTGAATTAGAACTTACACGCACGCCATCTTCTGTTTGCCCAGTAATCTCCAGATAATTTTTCATATTATCTTGGAAGTTATCAGGATAGACAAAATCTTTACCGGTATTGTAAGGAGGATCGATATAAATAAGCTTAACTTTTCCGGCATAACTTTTTTGAAGAAGTTTTAACACTTCAAGGTTATCACCCTCGATCATGAGGTTCTTGGTGTTATCCCAATCAACGCTTTCATCTTTACATGGGCGTAAGGTGCCACGGGAAGGGGTAAGAGCAAGCTGACGAGCCTGACGCTTACCATGCCAGTTCAGGCCATAGCGTTCTTCTTTGTCGTCTACATTTTCACCCAAAAGCTGCTTTAAAACCTCAAAATCAACACTGTCTTCATTAAAAGCTTCAGGAAACAATGATTTAAGTTTGGTGATGTTATCGGCAGTGATATTCATTGATTGCAGTTCGGGCATTTCAGGCGAAAGTTTGTTCATTGACCATTCCACGTATCTGTATCAGGTTACTGTGTGATGGGGGATATTTTACGGTAAATAGTGCATTTCATCAATGAACAGTGTGCTGCAGATTTCTTTTTAAATCATTATGTTAATGCATTTATTGAATGTCCTGTCCTTGTATTAGTACAATTAGCTTTTATGCGTCTACCAAACATTATCAGGATGTGATGATGGCTAAACTGAACAAGAAACAACTTGCTTTACTCAAGGAAATGCCTGCCGATCAACTCATGCAAATAATTTGTGATATTGCAGAGAGTAATGGTCAGGCAAAATCCTTTATTATTAATAAATATCTGTTAACTCCAGAAGAATCACTGAAAAAGGCTGAGGCTGAATACAAAAGGGTAATTAAAACAAAACGCTTTTATGATTATTATGAAGCAGCGGTTTTTTTTGAGGGGCTATACAGGAATGTCATATTTCCACTTGAAAAGACGGTATCAACGCTGCCTGAAAAAACCGAGGCGTTTTGCCATGATTTACTGCTCTCATTTGATAAAGTCAGCGAAATTGCTGATACATCAGATGGATCATGGATGAACTATTATAATGGTGCTGTCGAAATATGGTTAAAATCCCTGTTCCTACAAAAAGACAAAAGCATTGATGTTATAGCGGATAGAATACTTTCCGTACTTAAAGGTGATGTATATTTTAACTTTGATATTTTTGATAAGTATAAAAAAGAGCTGGGATACAATGTTATTCGTGCTTTAAGGGAAAGTCTTCTTAAGACAGGTGATGTTAATGATGCTGTTGAGTTAAGTCTGTATATCAGGGATGTTGATTTTATCAGGCAATGCTTTGAGAAAAGAAAACTGAACCAGCCAGAATACATCATTAAGTTTGCTGAGTTGCTGGTTGATGAACTGTGCACTGAGGAAGCCATTCAGGTTCTCAATAAAATCAAAGAAGATAAATCAGTTGATCAGGCAGGGCTTCGTGATAAATGGACTGAGGTGTTGGCTCTGGCGTTGATTGAAGAAGGCGAGATTCAGCAGGCAAAAACAATTTGTATAGACGGATTTAAGAACAGGTGTGATATTATTTTTTATAATATCTATAATCGGGTAGAGAAAAATAATGACTCACTGGATTTGTTCTCTGGCATAGCAAAGAACAAAGGCTTTCCGTTTGTTATTCTTTTCTTGTCCGGGACGGATAGTTATGGAAAACTTGATTCTGAAGTCATGAATGCGAGTGAAAATGAAATCGCAGAGATGATGTCTTTATTACGCGGTTCTTTTGTTCGTACTTTATCGAGTGAACTTTACAGGCATGGTTATGCATGTTCTGCAACTCTGCTCCGTAGAGTTCTGGCAGAGGACAGTATCAGTCGTTCTCAGAGTAAATACTACACCTATGCAGCATCTGATATGAAAAAAAGCATTGATTACAGTAAAGATATTACATGGACTGAAAAAATCCCTTCTACAGAAGAGTATTTAAAATCCCTGTTTATTGAGCACAAAAGAAAATACGCACTCTGGGAAATAATGCTGGAAAAAATCGCTGGTTTAGTGATAGAGAAAGATTCAGTATCATATTCAGCATAGAGTGTAATTAAGCATGAAGTTGAAAGGCCGCGAACGGCCTTTCCCTTTATTTATTTGAAGCAAACTCAAACGGCCTTACCATACCGTTTCTGCTTGCATCAAGGTAGTCAGCCCACCATTGGAGCATCAGACGGCGTTGATCAAGGTGTTTAGCCTTGTGGGTATAAGCTGCCCGGACACTGTTGCTTTCCTTATGGCTCATCTGAAGCTCTACAGCGTCTTCTGACCATAGCCCGGACTCAATTAAGGCACTACAGGCCAGTGTTCGGAAACCGTGTCCACAGATGTCCTGCTTCGTGTCATAGCCCATATTGCGGAGGGCTTTGTTGATGGTGTTTTCACTCATGGGTTTAAACGAGTCATAACAGCCAGTAAAGATTAACCCATCATCTTGACCTTCTTCATAAGTCAGTTGTCGGATCTCTTTCAATATCTTCATGGCCTGCTTACAAAGGGGAACGAAGTGCTTACGCTTCATTTTAGCCCCACGAGTTGAATGTTTGACGTTTTCAATCGCTTCACGCTGTTCGGGTATCACCCATAACTTACTTTTGAAATCAATTTCTGACCAGCGAGCGAAACGCAACTCACTGGAACGAATGAAAATCATCAGATTGAGCTGTATTGCCAGTATGGTTAACCTGCGGCCTTTGTATTCGGCAATTTTGTTCAGTAGCTGGGGTATTTCTTCCAGCTCAAGTGCAGGGCGGTGTTCAGTCTGTGGTTTCTGAACTGCACCTTCCATATCATAGGCTGGGTTATGGCGTATCAGCTTTTGCTGGACGGCATGACGCAGGATTGCCGTAATGTATTGTTGAATGCGCATGGCAACTTCAAGATAACCAAGAGCCTCAACTTTTTTCACCGGAACCAGCAGATCACCCGTATCCAGTTCGGCAACATCTTTGTCACCGATTACCGGGAAGACATAAGTTTCAAGGCGCTTCCATACGGCATCACCATAATCATCAGACCATTTTGTTTTCGTGGAGAACCACGCTTTGGCTACTGTTCTGAAGGAGCGTGTATTATCACGTTTGGCTTTAAGCTCTTTAACCTCTGCCTGTTTCTTTGCATTAGGGTCAATACCCTGAGCCAGAAGCCTTCTGGCCTCGTCACGGCGTTGTCTTGCGTCAGAAAGAGAAACTGCAGGGTAAACACCAATAGAGAAGAGTTTTTGTTTCCCTTCGAAGCGGTAAGCCATTTGCCAGTATTTCGAACCTTTAGGGGTAACACGAAGGAACATACCAAAGCCATCAGTAAGCTTGTATTCCTTCTCAAGGGGTTTTGCATTTTTTGCTTTAATATCAGTCAGTGACATGAAAACACCCCCTCATTTGTTGGTAAAAGGGAAATCGAACCAGCATTACCAGCATTTTTACCATCAAAATGATATGGCTTCGAGTGGTTTTTAATGAACGAGGGTGAACGACTGAGAGGGGATAACCAATTGATAGAAATGCAGAAAGCAGACGTTAGCGAACGTCTGCTTTCTTGAAAATGGCTCCTCTGACTGGACTCGAACCAGTGACATACGGATTAACAGTCCGCCGTTCTACCGACTGAACTACAGAGGAATCGTTGTGGAGGCTTATCTTAGCGGCGAAAAAAGTTTTGTCAAACCTGATCTTAGGGAAAAGCGACTGATTGCTGATTCTGTCGTCAGTTTGTTGTAAATCCACACATCTTTTTCCGGAAAATACTTTGCAGGATGAGCATTTCTCCCCCATTATTTGAAATGGAGTTTCAACTTTTCTCGCTAAGGTCCATTTTGAACGTCACTGCCTCCTTACGCCAGGCGATCGCGCGCACGCCATGGTATGCAAAACGTAAAAGCTATCGGGTTCTCTTCTGGCGTGAAATCACCCCTCTTGCCGTGCCTATCTTCCTGGAAAATACCTGCGTTCTGCTGATGGGCGTGCTGAGCACCTTCCTGGTGAGCTGGCTGGGAAAAGAGGCGATGGCGGGGGTTGGTCTGGCGGACAGCTTTAACATGGTGGTGATCTCGTTCTTTGCCGCGATTGACCTCGGGACGACGGTGGTGGTGGCCTTTAGCCTCGGCAAGCTGGATCCCAAACGTGCGCGCGAGGCGGCACGCCAGTCGCTGATGATCATGACTGTCTTTTCGGCCGTTCTGGCGGCGGTGATCCACTATTTCGGCAAAGAGATCATCGATTTTGTCGCCGGGGAGGCCACGAACGAGGTTAAAGACCTGGCGCTGACCTATCTGGAGATGACCGTCATCAGCTATCCTGCGGCGGCCATCGCCCTGATTGGCAGCGGCGCGCTGCGCGGGGCAGGGAACACTAAAATTCCGCTGCTGATCAACGGCGGAATGAATATCCTGAATATTATCATCAGCAGCGTGCTGATCTACGGCGTATTCTCGTGGGACGGGCTGGGCTTCGTCGGTGCAGGACTGGGGCTAACCATTTCACGCTATATCGGTGCAGCGGCGATTATCGGCGTGCTGATGGCGGGGATCACCCCCTCGCTGCGCCTCACGCTGAAGAGCTATTTCCGCCCCTTTAATTTCGCCATTATCTGGGAAGTGATGGGGATCGGCATTCCCGCAAGCATTGAGTCGGTGTTGTTTAACGGCGGGAAATTGCTGACGCAGATGTTTGTCGCCGGGATGGGCACTGACGTGATCGCCGGTAACTTCATCGCCTTCTCCATTGCCTCGCTGATTAACCTGCCGGGTAACGCGCTGGGCTCTGCATCGACCATTATCACCGGGAAACGGCTCGGGAAAGGGCAGATCGGCCAGGCGGAGCGACAGCTGCGCCACGTTTTCTGGCTGTCGACCATCGGACTGACCGTGATTGCCTGGGGAACCGCGCCGTTTGCCGGGCTGATGGCCTCGTTCTATACCCATGAAGACGACGTTAAAGAGGTTGTAAAAGTCCTCATCTGGCTCAATGCGGCCTTTATGCCTATCTGGGCGGCCTCATGGGTACTGCCTGCCGGGCTGAAGGGGGCGCGCGACGCCCGCTTTGCGATGGGGGTGTCGATGCTTGGCATGTGGGGATGTCGCGTCGTGGCGGGGTATACGCTTGGGGTAATGCTCGGATGGGGTGTGATCGGCGTCTGGCTGGGGATGTTCCTGGACTGGGCCGTGCGGGGCGGGCTGTTCTACTGGCGTATGGTCAGCGGGCGCTGGCTGTGGAAATATCCGCGACAAAATGCCTGACAATTGCGCGAAGTGGAGAATAAATCGTCAAACGATCGGAAATATGCATTCTGCCTTTGACATCCCGGGAGCGCATCGATAATATGCGCCCCGTTCACACGATTCCTCTGTAGTTCAGTCGGTAGAACGGCGGACTGTTAATCCGTATGTCACTGGTTCGAGTCCAGTCAGAGGAGCCAAATTTGAAAAGCCTGCTTTTAAAGCAGGCTTTTTGCTTTTCTGCGTCGGGTTGAATTGTCGGGTGGCGGCTTCGCCTTACCCGACCTACGGGACTGTAGGCCCGGTAAGCGCAGCGCCACCGGGCAACAAACCGCACTACTGTTTGACGCGAACCGGCGCCGTCGCCTCTACCAGCCACGGACGCGCATCGCTGTTCACCAGCGGTGACAGCGCCTCGCGTACCTGCTGGTGATACGCATCCAGCCACTGCTTTTCCTGCTCGCTCAGCAAATGCAGCTCAACCTGGCTTAAGTCAATCGGGATCAGCGTCAGCGAGGCAAACCTGCAGAACCCCGGACGGCTCTCCACAATCTCCACCTGGTTTTCAATACGAATACCGTGGCTATCGCCCAGATAGTATCCCGGTTCAATCGTCATGATATTGCCCGCCACCAGCGGCCACGGGTTGACCTTTTTGGCAATGCGATGCGGATTCTCATGGATAAGAAGCTGATGACCCACGCCATGCCCCGTGCCGTGATCGTAATCCAGTCCCATCTCCCACAGCGGACGACGCGCAAAGGCATCCAGCTGATGTCCCTGAGTCCCGGAAGGGAACTGCAGGGTAATCAGCGAGAGGAAGCCTCTCAGCACGGCGGTGTAGTGCAGGCGCTGCTGCGGGTCGACCTTACCCCATGCCAGCGTGCGCGTGGCGTCGGTGGTGCCATTCACGTACTGACCGCCGGAATCGTTAAGGTAAAAATGGTCATGACCGATGGGCTTGTTGCTGGCCTCGCTCGAATGATAGTGGCACATCGCCGCATTGCTCGAAGAGGCGGAGATGGTCGCAAAACTCTGCTCGATGAACCCGGGCTGCTGTTGACGGAACGCCAACTGCTGCGCCTGAACTTCCAGTTCTGTTAGCGGATTCCCTGCCGCCTCGCGCAGCGGCACTTCACGGCTCAGCCAGGCCAGGAAGTTGACCCAGGCGGCGCCGTCCTGGTGATGACACGCGCGATAACCGGCCAGCTCAACCGGGTTTTTGGTGGCTTTCATCAGGGTGATGGGGTCGGTCCGCCAGACAATCTCTCCCCGGGGTTCGATGGCAAAGCGCAGGGCGACCGGCGCGGAATCGGCATCAACCATCACCCGTTTTCCTGCAGCAATCTGCTGGCAGCGTTCGACAAAGGCGTCCTGCGGCGCAATGCTAAACGCATTGCGCACGTCTTCCGGCAGGGCGCCGAGCTTGCTGTCGTTAACAAACCACTCAACGTGGCCGTCACGGCGCAGAAGAGCAAAAGAGAGCGGTACCGGGCTGTAAGGGATATCCGCGCCACGGACGTTTAACAGCCAGGCGATATTATCCGGCAGGGTAACGGCGAGATAATCGGCATTGCTTGCAGCCAGCACAGCGGCGACGCGCTGACGTTTATCAGCGCTGCTTTCACCGCTGTATTCAACCGGCATTTCCCGGATAAGCCCCGCCGGTGCGGCAGGGCGGTCAGTCCATAGGGTGTCAAACGGCGAGGCTTTCAGCGGGACCAGCTCGCAAGGCGTGGCAGACAGTTGCTCAAACTCTGAATGGGTCATCAGCAGTGGGTCAAAACCGATGCGCGTCCCGGCCTCAGCGTTTTCCGCCAGCCATTCAGCCAGCGGCTCGTTGTGCAGGTGGTGGATCTCTACCTCATCCGTATTGACCTGAACGCGGGCCTGAACCTGATAGCGCCCGTCAACGAACAGCAGCGCTTTGTTTTTCAGCACCAGCGCCACACCGGCCGAACCGTCAAAGCCCGTTAGCCAGGCCAGCTTTTCGTCGTAGGGCGCGCAGTATTCGCTCTGCCACGCATCCGCACGCGGGACGATCATCCCGTCGAAATGGCTGGCCTCAAGCCAGTGGCGCAGGGCAGAGAGCGGAGATGTGCTGGACATGATTATTCCTTATCGTTATTAGCGGAACGGCGGCTCGTTGAAGGTGCGCAGCTTGCGGGAATGGAGCCGGTCACCTTCTGCCCGCAGCAGGTCAATGGCGCGAATGCCAATTTGCAGATGTTCGGATATCGCCCCTTCATAGAAACGGTTGGCCTGCCCGGGCAGCTTAATTTCGCCGTGCAGCGGCTTATCGGAGACGCACAGCAGCGTGCCGTACGGGACGCGGAAGCGATACCCCTGCGCGGCGATGGTGGCGCTCTCCATATCAATGGCCACCGCGCGGCTCAGGTTGAACCGCAGCGCGGAGGCGGAGTAACGCAGCTCCCAGTTCCGGTCATCCGTCGTGACGACCGTACCGGTGCGCAGGCGCTGCTTAACCTCTTCACCCGGCATGCCGCTGACCTCTTTGGTGGCGTCATACAGCGCACGCTGCACTTCGGCGATGCTCGGGATTGGGATATCCGGCGGCAGCACCGCATCCAGCACGTGGTCATCACGCAGATAGGCGTGGGCGAGCACGTAGTCGCCAATCAGCTGGCTTTCACGCAGGCCGCCGCAGTGGCCGATCATCAGCCACACGTCCGGACGCAGCACCGCCAGATGGTCGCAGATGGTCTTGGCATTTGACGGGCCCACGCCGATGTTAATCAGCGTAATGCCCTGACCGTCGGCGGTGATCAGGTGCCAGGCGGGCATCTGATGTTTTTTCCACGCCAGGTCGGAAATGGCCTGCTCGGGCGCTTCGGTCTCCGCAGTGATCCAGATCCCTCCCGCACAGGAGAGGGCGATATACGGGCTTTCCGGGTCGAGGATCTGGCTGCAGCCCCAGCGGACAAACTCGTCAACGTAGCGGGTGTAGTTGGTAAAGAGGACGAACGGCTGGAAATGTTCGACGGGCGTGCCGGTGTAGTGGCGCAGACGCGCCAGGGAGAAATCGACCCGGCGGGCATCAAAGTGCGACAGGGGAGAAAATTCTGCCGGGTGATAGATCCCATCGGCCGTCTCATCGCCAATCTGCGACAGTTCCGTCGTCGGGAAGTGGCGGGTTAGCCCCGCGCTCATCGAACGGTCGAGGGTTAACGCCGAACCGTCAATCACGTAGGGGTATGGAATTTCATGCTGCGAGGGCTCAACGTGAATGTGCGCGCCGTAATCCTGATACAGCAGCGTAAGTTGTTCTTCGAGGTACGGGCGGAACAGGGCCGGGCGGGTGACGGTGGTGCTGTAGCAGCCGGAGTGGGTAAAACGGGCGTAGGCACGGGTTTTCGGTGTTGTGCTGGCGCTGCCGTCCCAGGTCACAGAGAGCGATGGATAAACAAAAAGGCCCTCGGTTCTGGCCTTTTCGTCGGGAAGTTTCCCTGTTTCGATATATTCGCTGATGGCGCTGCGCAGCGCGTTGACGGACTGTTCATACAGCGCGTCGAGTTTTTCCAGCGCCTGAGCCGGGGTCAGGCTGGAGCCCTTATTATTCATCTCTGTCTCCTTGTTCCACAGGTGTGCGACTCTACCCGATAGTATGTCACACGCCTGTGAAACAAAAGTGAGATCAGCGGTGGCTCGTCTCTTTCATCAATAGCGCCGTTGCCGCCGACAGCAGGCAACCAGCCAGCAGATAAACCGCCACGCTGTGCCAGTTACCGCCGGAGAAGGTCACCAGCGCGGCGGCAATAAACGGCGTAAACCCGCCGCCGACCACGCTAGCGACCTGGTAGCCCACGCCCGCGCCGCTGTAGCGGTAGCTGGCGCCGAACAGTTCGGTAAACATCGGCTGCTGCACGCAGACCACCATATCGTGAGCGATGTTCGCGAGCATGATGGCAAAGAAGACAATCCAGAAGATCGACTGCGCCTCCAGCGCCATAAAGAATGGCCAGGCGCTGAGGCTCCCAATCAGCGCGCCGGTGATGTAGACGCGACGGCGGCCAAACCGGTCCGCCAGCCAGGCGAAGCAGGGTATTGTCAGACAGCTGATCCCGCCGACCAGCAGGCCGATATTCAGGAACAATTCACGGGGCAGGCCGAGATTCTGCGTCGAGTAGTTCAGCGCAAAGGCGGTGACGATATACATCGTCAGCAGCTCGCACAGGCGCAGGGCGATAATTTTCAGAAAAGCGCCAGGGTGCCGAATCAGGGCTTCCATCACCGGCAGCCGCTTTTTGACGGTCGGTTTTTCCTGCTGCTGCTGTTCGAATTCAGCGGACTCCTCCATGCCGTTACGGATCCACAGTGCGGCAATCACCAGCACGATGCTGAAGATGAACGGAATGCGCCAGCCCCAGCTCAGGAACTGGTCGTCGGTGGTGAGCTGGCTGATTAACGACACCAGCCCTGTAGAAAGCAACAGCCCTACGCCGTACCCGACCTGCACGCCGCTGCTGTAAAACGCTTTCTTATTTTTTGGTGCGCTCTCAACGGATAACAGCGCCGCGCCGCCCCATTCGCCGCCCACGGCGAAGCCCTGAATGGCGCGTAACGTCACCAGCAATACCGGGGCCCACCAGCCAATAGCGGAAAACGACGGGAGAATGCCAATCAGCGCGGTGGCGATCCCCATCATCCAGACGGTGAGCATCAGCATGCGTTTGCGGCCGAGGCGGTCGCCGAAGTGGCCGAAGATCACCCCGCCCAGCGGGCGAAACAGAAAGCCGACGCCGAAGGTGGCAAACGCGGCGAGCGTACCCATCGCAGGGCTGATCTGGGGGAAGAATTCACGGTTAAACACCAGCGCGGCGGTAATGCCGTAAAGCAGAAAATCATACCAGTCGACGACGGCACCCGCGAAGCTGCCGAGTGCGGCGCGGCGGGCGCGATTAAGCGAAGGTGTCTCCTCGTTGGGACGATCGGAGATGAGGGTGGAGTCCATAGTTGTCCTGTCCGTACTGATTTTTTAATTATTGGTATAAGAAAAGGTCACTCACATTGCGCCCGTCATATAAACGGAACCTATGAGACTACCGCGACAAAACGCCTGAGAAAACGTTTTTATCTTTCCGGAAGGTGCTGAATAAATAAATTTCATCCACACCTGCGGCGAGATAATTGCCTCTTCTGGCTTCGTTAAGTGCTGAATGGTTTACAGTAATAATGACCGCCGCGTGAGTTAAGCTGAGGGAATAACGATGCAACGCACCTTTTCGGCATTCTGGATGATTCTGTTTTTATTCGTCGCACCGCTTCAGGCCGAGCCCAACGTCTATGGCGAGCAACGCATCAGCGGCTGGTGGAATGCGTTGACGGAAGACATTTCGCAAACCTGGGCGCAGCCTCAGCGTTACGATCTGTACCTGCCGTTTCTGAGCTGGCACGCTCGCTTTATGTACGACAAAGAAAAAACCGACAAGTACAACGAAATGCCGTGGGGAGGTGGGCTGGGCGTTTCCCGCTATAACGAAGAGGGTAACTGGAGCGCGCTTTTCGCGATGATGTTCAAGGACTCGCACAACGAATGGCAGCCCGCGATGGGCTATGGCTGGGAGAAGGGCTGGTATCTGGATAATGCCAGAGATTTCCGCCTTGGGCTTGGTGCCGCCGCGGGCATCACGGCGCGAGATGATTTTGCGAACTATGTCCCGCTACCGTTCATCTTCCCGCTTTTTTCGGCCAGCTATCAGCGCGTTACCGTCCAGTTCACCTATATTCCCGGGACTTATAACAACGGCAACGTGCTCTTTGCCTGGCTGCGCTTAGGCTTTTAAAGGGTGATCACCTTTTTTGCCACGGCGTTAGACAATACCAGCATGGAGAAGAGAACAGAGGTGACGAACGTAAGTACAATCAACGCCAGCTTCATACCGAGCGACGTCACCGGTATCAGCGCCGTCAGCAGATGAAACACCGAGTAGTGCACAATATATACGCCAGTCATCGTTTTGCTGATGGCGGCCAGTATGGACTCCTTAAACTCAGCATTGCGGCGAAAGCGCACGCCGTTCGCCGCAATCACCAGGGCAATAATCAGGATGTAGATCTGCGAGCCGGTGAGGATAAAGGCGTTTCTGTCGGCCTTAAACAGGGCAAAAAAGAAGTGGCGCTCGTAAAACCAGGTGAAGAGATAGATAAACGGGATGGCGATAACCGCCGCCCGGACTACATTTTTGCGGCTTATCCACTCGGCGATTTTAGGATCGCAGAAGAGTTGCCCCGTCAGATAAAACAGCAGCCACGTCCACAGCCGATACTGCGGTGAAAGAGAAAGAACGTGCGTTTCAGGATAAAGCGCCGATAACAGATCGTATCCGTAGGAAAAGAACAGCAGGGCAGCAATCGCGCCGCAGAACAGCGATCTCCGCTGGCTAAGCCACTCTACCGCCGGGTGGAAGGTGTAAATCACGACAAAGGCGAACACGAACCAGGGCTGGATTAAATACCCGCGCTGATAAGGCTCCCACAGGTAGTAGATCGTTACCCAGAACAGAAAAACAATCACAATACTTTTAATTTTACCCAGCTGCCAGCGCGTGCCGTGCCGGGATTGTCCGTCGAGATAGCCCGACACCACAAAAAACAGCGGTGTAGCGATCGTCGAGATAAAGGTTAAAAACCCCAGGATCCAGTGATAGTCATAATCATAATGATCCCAGGTATTGTAGATGGTGAAGAAGGTCACCGCCGTCATACAGCCCAGCGTCTTGATAATGTTCAGCCCTGTCGCATTCATTGTTGTTTGGCTTCGTCCTTACGATGGAAACACGCATAGATCACGGGGAGTACCAGTAGCGTCAGGATTGTAGCAAACCCCAGTCCAAACATAATTACAACGGCCATGCTCTGGAAGAAAACATCCAGCAGTAGCGGAGCCAGGCCAAGTACGGTCGTGAACGCGGTGAGCAGGATAGGGCGCAGGCGCGAGGTGGCGGCATAAACGATCGCGCTGTGCTGATCCTTTTGCGTTTTCTGCTGTTCGATCTCTTCCACCAGCACGATGCCGTTGCGGATGAGCATTCCGCTCAGGCTCAGCAGACCAATCAGCGCCATAAAGCCAAAGGGAATGCCGGTAATTAAAAATCCTGGTGTGACGCCAATCAACGCCAGCGGTACGGTCAGCCAGATTGCGACGGCATTTTTTACCGAGCTGAACATCAGCACCGTAATGACAAACATCACCAGATACCCGAGAGGCAGCGTTGTGAACAGCCCTTGCTGCGCTTCACTGGAGTTTTCCGCATCGCCCCCCCACTCGATGCTGTAGCCGTGTGGCAGGGGAAGGGCATCTACCTGCGGCTTCACGCGGGCGAGAATATCGCCGGAGGTTTGCTGGGTCAGCGGATCCGGGTCCGTCTGAACCGTCAGTACCCGCGAGCGGTCGCGTCGAAGAATGAGCGGATCTTCCCACTCCAGAGAGAAGCGACTGACGACGTTACTCAGCGGGATATACTGCTGCCGCGCCTGGCTCCACACCAGCACGTTGTTCAGGTGGCTGGCATCCAGCCTTTCGCTTTCCGGGGGCCTCACCACCACGGGCAGCAGGTCGCTGCCTTCCCGATACAACCCCGCCCGGCTGCCGGAGAAATTCATCTCCAGCGCGTTGTCGACATCCTGTTTATCCACGCCAAGCTCGCGTCCCAGCGCGGCGACGTACTGCGGGCGGATCACTTTGCTGCGGTTTTGCCAGTCGTTTCGGACGCTCCCCGTAGCCGGATCGCGCGCCAGAATATCGTCCACCTGGCTGGCAATCAGACGCAGCCTGTCAGGATCCGGGCCTTTAATGCGCACTTCAATGGCGCTGTCGCCGGAAGGGCCAAACATCACCCGTTTCGTGCTGGCGTTCACCTGCGGGTAGTTTCGCGCGATGTACTCGTCAACGTGGCGGGTCAAGGGGGAAATGTTACGCTGGTCATCCATGCGCACCATGATCTGCGCATAGTTGCTGTACTGCCGCTGTCCGCTGTAGGTCAGAATAAACCGCATGCTTCCCTGACCGATGGTGGATACGGTGGTTTCCACGCCGGGCTGGCCCTTGATGGTTTTCTCAATATCACCGGTCATTTTCTCGGTCCATTTGATATCGGTCCCGTAGGGTAACCACAGGTCGACAAAGAAAATCGGCGTATTGGACGACGGGAAAAAGTTTTGCCGCACCGCGCCAAACCCCCAGACAGACGCGGCCAGCAGGGCGGCCATCACTACCAGCGTCGGTGCCTTATGGTGCAGCAGCGTGTTAAGCAGGTGCTGATAGAGGCGGTAGAGACGTTTGTCGTAAGGATCTGACTCGTCAGTGATGTCCGGCGCGCTGTCGTTTTTAAACAACCACCACTTAATCATCACCGGGGTGAGGGTGAGCGCCGAGAACCAGCTCAGCATCAGGGAAATCAGCAGCACCTGGAAGAGGGATTTACAGTATTCCCCGGTGGAATCCTGCGACAGCCCGATAGGCGCAAACGCAAGGATAGCGATCACCGTCGCCCCCAGCAGCGGCAGGGCGGAGCGACGGATGATCGTGTTAACGGCGGTTAATAGCGGGGAGCCCTGCTGTCGGGCAATCAACACCCCTTCGACAATGACGATGGCGTTATCCACCAGCATGCTAAGGGCGATAATCAGCGCCCCAAGCGAGATGCGCTGTAGCTCAATGCCCCAGAGATACATAATCAGCAGCGTGCCCAGCACGTTAAGCGCGAGGGAAAACGCGATGATGATCCCGCTGCGTACGCCCATAAAGATCAGCAGCACGCCGATGACAATCGCCAGCGCCATCAGGAAGTTAATAATAAAACCGTTAACAGAATGGCCCACTTCGGCTGCCTGATCGTAAAACAGATCTATCTGTATGCCTGCCGGTTTTTCCGCCGACATCTGGTTTAGCTTCGCCTCCAGCGCGTGGCCCACGTCGATCACGTTCACGCCGGGAATAAACGAGACGCCCATGGTGACGGCTTTTTTGCCGTTGGCATGGTAGATACTGGCTGGCGATTCGTTCAGCCCGCGCGACAGCGTGGCGATATCCCGCAGACGCGTCGCCGCCCCGGTGCCGGAAGGCGTGATGATGAGATCCGCCAGTTCATCCAGATTCTCGAACTCACCGGTCGGGTGCAGACGAATGGATTCGCTGCCGGAGGTGATTTCTCCGGCGCTGGAAACGACGTTAAGCCTGCTGAGCAGGGCGGAAAGCTGGTTCAGGGTAATGCCGCGCGCGGCCATTTTGGTCAGGGAAATATCGATATTGACCTGTT
Organism: Enterobacter sp. JBIWA003; assembly: GCF_019968825.1. Taxonomy (NCBI): domain Bacteria; kingdom Pseudomonadati; phylum Pseudomonadota; class Gammaproteobacteria; order Enterobacterales; family Enterobacteriaceae; genus Enterobacter; species Enterobacter sp. JBIWA003. The sequence continues at coordinate 3,138,415 of NZ_CP074170.1, read as the reverse complement.
GGCTTATCGCTCCGCCGATGGCAACCTTCGCGACCCCGGGGACCAGAATCAACTCGCGGCGCAGCTGCTCCGCGTACCTCACCAGTTCAGGATTACTGAATTCATCCCCGGAAATGGCGAAGAAGAAGCCGAAAACGTCGCCGAAATCGTCATTCACAAAGGGCGTGACGACGCCGGGCGGGAACTGACGCGAGGCGTCGCCCACACGGCGGCGCAGTTCATCCCAAATCTGCGGCAGTTCGTTTGAGTGATAGCGTGACGCGATGTTAACGGTGATTTGTGACAAACCGTTTGAAGAGATGGAGCTCACGTTGTCCAGATAAGGCAGCTGCTGAAGGGCATTCTCCAGCGGCAGCGTCACCTCTTCTTCGACCTGCTGAGCGGATGCGCCGGGGTAGTGAGTGACCACCACTGCGGTTTTGATGGTAAAGGCGGGATCTTCCAGCCTGCCGATATTCAACAGCGCGAAAATACCCCCGATGCCCAGCAGCAGAATCGTTAGCCAGACGCGAACAGGGTTATTAATAAATTGACGAGAGATATCCATTACAGTCCCCGTTCACGCGTCCAGATACGCACCGGCTGGTTAGCATGCAGCTCCCCAACGCCTGCGGCTACCACGCGCTCACCCGCCTTAAGCCCGCTGGTGATCACCACGCCTTCGGTAATCACTTGCCCCACGCTGACCTTGCGGTCTTCAAGATGGAGCGTGTCGCCTTCTCCTGCCACAACCCAGACGTGCGGCTCATTGCGCGGGCTGTTGTCCGGGTTAAAGACTGCCTCAACCGGTACGACCAGCGCCTGAGTGCCCGCGCCAGCCGGGAGGTTAGTTAAATTAATGGTAACCGTACCGCTTACGCCACCGACGGCGGGAAAATCATCTGGCCGCGGCATGGTCAGTATTACCTGCCAGGTCAGGGTATTACTGTCGCTGCTGCCCGAGTGTTCTTTATAAACGGCGGTAAATTCCCGATCCGGAATGGCGTTAATTCTCACTACCGGGCGATACTGCGCGTTGCGAATATCAAAGGTCTTAAACAGGTTTTCAGGGATGCTGAACACCACGTCAAGCAGATCGGTGCGGGTTAACGTCGCGATGGGCTGACCGGCAGACACTACCTGATGGTTTCGGACATGTACGCTGGCCGCCGTCCCGCTGAAGGGGGCGACAAGCGTCATTTGATTCAACTCTTCTCGGGCGATCTGTAGCGCCGCATTCGCCGAATCGCGGTTCGCACGCTGCACGTCCATTTCGGCTTTCGAAATCGCCTGGCGGCCCGCCAGCGTCTGGAAGCGATCGAATTGCCTCTGGGCCAGCGTCGCCGCCGTTTGTCTGTCATTAACCCGCTGCTGGGCTTCACGGGCATTCAATCTTGCAAGCTGTTGACCCTGCTTGATGACTGCGCCCTGACGCACATCGAGCGCTTCAATTTGACCTGCGCGCTTGAAGGAAAGGTCTGTGGCATCGCCCGATTCAATGCGGGCGGGAAAAACGCGCTGCTGGGCGTTACCGGGAACCGTCACCTCCGCTACTTTTACCATTCTGGGCAGGGGGGAGACGTCTTTGGGTTTCGGGTCGCACGCTGTGAGCGTTAATAAAACGAACGGTAAAAGAGAGAGGTAGCGGTTCACTGTATTCCCCTAATAAATAACTGTTTTATTTATTCCATAACCTGGACAGGGGTGACACTATTCTGCCAGAACAGTGACGACCATATAGGTAAATAAACCAATCGCCGTGCTGGCGATAATGGCAAGCGCAATAAACATACCCAGTCGGATCAGGCTTATACCATACATACATTCCTCCATGAGCCGGAAGCGGTGGCTAACTATGAGCATAGTCGGCGAAAAGATAAATGTTAAATAACCATTAGCAGTGGGGAAGCGCTAAACCTGATATTCCTGTGCTACGTTTAATATTATTCATCTCTTTTTACCGTAACTGGCATTAAGGGCAACCCCCTGCATTTAATGCGTTTTTATGCTTCATTCACTCTCATGTTGGTTATAAAAAGGATGCTCGATATGTATAAAAACATTCTCGTTCCGGTGGACGTCTACGAGACAAGCCTGGCGGATAAAGCGTTGCAACATGCACAGTTTCTGGCGCAAAGCGCATCGGGTGACATTCATTTGCTGCACGTCATGCCCAAATTTTCAGCCGAACTGACGCGCGGTTTTATTTCAGATGCGCGCAAGATGGATGAATATATGATTAATAATTCGAAAGAAAAACTGTCTGACCTGGTCAAAAAATTGAATCTGCCAGAAGAGCGGGTTCATCTCCATGTTCGTAGCGGAAATGTTCGTGATGAGGTTATTAAGCTGGCGGATGAACTTGCTGCTGGCGCGATTATTGTCGGCTCTCGAAATCCAAATATTCAAACCCATTTGTTAGGATCGGAGGCGGCAAGTATTGTCCGTTACGCCCATGTTCCTGTTTTCGTTATTCGTTAATTACATGAAAGCAAGGTGATTTCTGAATAGAACCTGAGGAAGGAACGATGAAAACAGGAAAATCTGAACGTCCATATTATCAACAAACCGTTGACGAAACCCTGTCGAATATCCACTCCACTCTGGAAGGACTTAGCGGCACTGAGGCATCAGCCCGACTTCAGCAGCATGGTGAGAATGCATTGCCGCAAAAAAAGGGCAAACCCGCCTGGCTGCGCTTCCTGGCGCATTTTAACGATGTATTGATTTACGTTCTGCTGGTGGCCGCGTTGCTTAAGCTCTTTATGGGCCACTGGGTAGATATGTTCGTGATCCTGGGGGTTGCCATCATTAACGCGCTGATTGGCCATATCCAGGAGAGCAATGCTGAAAAATCGTTGCAGAGTATTCGCAATATGCTCTCCAGCGAAGCCGTGGTGGTACGACAGGGGAATCATGAAACGATCCCCACCACGTCGCTGGTCCCGGGGGATATCGTGGTGATCCGCGCCGGGGATCGTATTCCTGCGGACCTGCGTGTGATTGAAGCGCATAACCTTCGCGTGGAGGAGGCCATCCTGACCGGCGAATCCACCGTTGTTGAAAAAAACAGCGATGCGTTAAGCGGAGAACTGCCTTTAGGTGACCGGTATAATCTGCTTTACTCAGGCACCACCGTCAGCTCCGGCGGCGGTAAAGGCGTGGTGGTGGCAACCGGGGGCGAAACCGAGCTTGGCCACATCAATCAGATGATGTCCGACATTGAAAAGCACCGCACGCCGCTGATGGTGCAGATGGATAAGCTCGGTAAAACCATCTTCATTACTATCCTGGTCATGATGGTGGCGCTGTTTGTTTTCAGCCTCTTGTTCCGGGATATGCCGGTTTCTGAACTGGTGCTGTCGCTTATCAGCCTCGCCGTTGCCGCCGTGCCGGAAGGCCTGCCGGCCATCATTTCCATCATCCTTTCGCTTGGCGTACAGGCCATGGCGCGTCGCAAGGCCATCATTCGTAAGTTGCCCACGGTGGAAACCCTGGGCGCAATGACGGTCATCTGCTCGGATAAAACCGGCACCCTGACGATGAATGAAATGACGGTCAAAGCGGTGATTACCGCTGAGACGACCTATCGCGTGGAGGGCGACAGCTACGAACCGGTGGGGAATATTCACCCCGTAGATGACCCGACGCCCGTCAGCGTGACGCAGGGTTCCCTGCTGGAACGCTACCTGCGCACCATTGACCTCTGTAATGACAGCCAGCTGATCAAAGACGAGCAGGGGCTGTGGAAAATCACCGGGGGGCCGACCGAGGGCGCCCTGAAGGTGCTGGCGGCGAAAATCCCGCTCCCTGCGCTTGATACCGAAATGCGCAGTAAAATCCCGTTTGATTCGCAGTATAAATACATGTCCACGCTATACCGGCTGGGTGAAGAAGAAGTGATTTTAATCACTGGCGCGCCGGACGTCCTGTTCCGCCTCTGTCAGTACCAGCAGACGAATAACGAACTGCAGCCGTTCGATCAACCTTACTGGGAAGGCAAGATCGAAGAGTATGCCCGGGAAGGTTTGCGTATGGTGGCTGCGGCCTGGAAACCTGCCCGCGAGGGACAGCGCGAGCTGGATCACCCGGACCTGCGTGATGGCGTGATCCTGCTGGGTATTGCGGGAATGATGGATCCGCCGCGTCCGGAGGCCATTACCGCGATTGCCGACTGTCTGCAGGCCGGGATTCGCGTGAAAATGATCACCGGCGACCACCCGCAAACGGCCATGAGCATTGGGCAAATGCTGGGGATTGGTAACGCTGCAAGCGCTATCACCGGACGCGAGCTGGAGGCGATGGATGACCGTCAGCTGAGCGACGCCGCGCAGCAGTACGATATTTTCGCCCGAACCAGCCCGGAGGATAAATTCCGCCTCGTGCAGGCCCTGCAAAGTAAACAGGAAGTGGTGGGCATGACCGGGGATGGCGTAAATGATGCCCCGGCGCTCAAGCGGGCGGATGTGGGTATCGCCATGGGGATTAAGGGGACAGAGGTCACCAAGGAAGCCGCCGACATGGTGTTAACGGATGACAACTTTGCCACCATTGCCAGTGCGGTGCACGAGGGGCGTCGTGTTTACGATAACCTGAAAAAAACGATTCTCTTCGTTATCCCGAGCAACATTGCGCAGGCCCTGTTAATCATCATCGCGCTGCTGGCGGGGAACCTGATCCCGCTGACGCCGGTGCTGATCCTGTGGATGAACATGGCGACGTCGGCAACGCTGTCGTTTGGCCTGGCGTTTGAAGCGGGTGAGAAGGACATCATGAACCGGCCACCGCGTAAGGCGAATCTGCATGTGATGGACGGCTATGCCATCTGGCGCGTGGTGTTTGTCGGTCTGATGATTGCCATCAGCGCTTTCGTGCTGGAAGCCTGGCTACAGCCGCGCGGTTACTCAGCGGAATTTATCCGCACCGTGCTGCTGCAAACCCTGGTGACCGCGCAGTGGTTTTACATGCTTAACTGCCGCGTTAATGACGGCTTCTCGCTGAGCAAAGGCTTGCTGGCGAATAAAGGGATTTGGATCGTGAGCGGTGTACTGCTGGCGCTACAACTTCTTATCATTTACGCACCGTTCATGCAGATGCTGTTTGGCACCGAAGCACTGCCGTTCCGCTACTGGGTCATCACCTTCCTGATTGGTTTTGTGATGTTCCTTATTGTCGAGGCGGAAAAAGTGCTGACGCGCAGATGGCGCAAAACCGAGGCGTAATAGCGTAAACTGAGAAAGCCTGCCTGAGTCGAGGCTTTCTCTTTTTTGAGCACAGGAAATTATGATGCGATTTACCTGGTTCGTCCTTACGCTGTGTGCCGCTGTACCCGGCGCGTTTGCCGTAACCTATACCTTACCGCCGGAAGGCAGTCGTCTGGTGGGAACCCCGATTATCATCACCGTTCCCGAGCGCAATACGTTACCGCTTGAGGCCTTTGCCGCGCAGTACGGGCAGGGGCTAAGCAATATGCTGGAAGCGAACCCGGGGGTGGATCCTTTCTTGCCCAAATCCGGCACCCGGCTGGTGATTCCCCAGCAGCTGATTTTGCCCGATACCGTCCGCGAGGGGATTGTCGTTAACGTGGCGGAAATGCGTCTCTACTATTATCCACCGGGCAGCAATACCGTTGAAGTGCTGCCCATCGGCATCGGTCAGGCCGGGCGCGAAACCCCGCGTAACTGGGTAACGGCGGTTGAACGTAAGCAGGTGGGGCCAACCTGGTCTCCGACGCCGAATACGCGCCGTGCCTATGCGGCAGAGGGAAAAACGCTGCCAGCCTTCGTGCCCGCCGGACCGGATAATCCGATGGGGCTGTATGCGATCTATATTGGCAGGCTGTATGCCATACACGGCACAAACTCGAATTTCGGCATCGGACTGCGGGTGAGCCAGGGCTGTATTCGTCTGCGCAATAACGACATCAAATACCTTTTCGATAATGTCCCCGTTGGAACCCGCGTACAGCTTATCGATCGGCCCGTTAAAGTCACCACGGAACCGGACGGCAGCCGCTGGGTGGAGGTTCACGAGCCATTATCACGTAACCGTGCGGAGTTTGAATCGACCCGGAAAGTGCCTCTGCCAATGTCAGCCGCGCAGCGGACGCAGTTGATAAACGAGGGGGCGGGAGCCGAACTGGAACGGCGGTCAGGGATGCCGGTGAAGCTTGCTTATTGAGGCTGTGTTGCCCTGAGGCGCTGCGCTTACCGGGCCTACAGTCCTGTAGGTCGGGTAAGGCGAAGCCGCCACCCGACAATTTTACCCGACGCAGAAAAGCAAAAAGCCTGCTTTAAAAGCAGGCTTTTCAAATTTGGCTCCTCTGACTGGACTCGAACCAGTGACATACGGATTAACAGTCCGCCGTTCTACCGACTGAACTACAGAGGAATCGTGTGAACGGGGCGCATATTATCGACCTGCGTTCACCTTGTCAAAGGGTGGATCGCCGCCTTTTGATCGTTTGCTGACAAAATCGGCAAAGTGATGTTTTTGACAGCGGAATGCACCGCTTTGGTGCGGGTATACCTCTAATGGGGCAGATCATAAACTGCTGTTTCGGTAATAAAACCCCCCTCCATGATTAGGTTTCCTTATTTTCAGGCGCTTAGCGCCCAATTCAGACCGCCTGGTAAAAGTGGCATTCATATTGCAAAACCTGTTCAACAACGACAGCCGGTTCCGGCACAGCATTTCGAACAGGGGGCAAAATGAACTTAAGACGACTGAAATACTTCGTAAAAATCGTCGATATCGGCAGCCTGACTCAAGCGGCAGAAGTGCTGCATATCGCGCAGCCTGCGCTGAGCCAGCAGGTGGCTACTCTGGAAGGCGAGATGGATCAGCAGCTGTTGATCCGCACCAAACGCGGCGTCACGCCAACTGAAGCCGGTAAGATCCTGTATACCCATGCGCGCACCATTCTTCGCCAGTGTGAACAGGCGCAACTGGCGGTAAATAACGTGGGGCAGACCCTGAGCGGGCACGTGTCCATCGGGCTGGCGCCGGGAACGGCGGCATCGTCCATTACCATGCCGCTGCTGCAGGCCGTCCGCGCTGAGCTGCCTGAAGTGCTGGTCTATCTGCACGAAAACAACGGTTCTGTCCTGAATGATAAACTGCTCAGTGGCCAGCTGGACATGGCGGTCCTTTACGATCGCTCCCCGGTTGCCGGGATCACCAGCCAGCCGCTGCTGAAAGAAGATCTCTACCTCGTGGGCACCCGCGACTGCCCGGGCCAGAGCGTCGACCTTACCGCCGTGGCAGAAATGAACCTCTATCTGCCGCGCGACTACAGCGCCGTGCGCGTGCGCGTGGACGAAGCGTTCTCCCTGCGCCGCCTGACGGCCAAAATCATCGGCGAAATCGACTCGATCTCCACGCTGACCGCAGCCATTGCCAGCGGCATGGGGGTGACCGTTCTGCCGGAGTCCGCAGCACGCTCGCTGTGCAGTGCGGCAAACGGCTGGATGGCGCGGATCACCACGCCTTCCATGAGCCTGCCGCTGTCGCTGAACATGTCCGCACGCGGTTCGCTGTCGCCACAGGCGCAGGCGGTAAAAGAGATTTTGATGTCGCTGGTCAGCAAGCCATCGCTTGAGAACCGTGAACTCCAGCTCGTGAGTTGATATTCCATAAAAGCATAAGATGCTGGTTTTTATTATTTGTTCTGCAGCACGGCTGACTCTAACAATAGAGCTATGTCAGATGCGCCGGAGTGAATCGTGAATTTCCAGCAACTTAAAATTATCCGTGAGGCGGCCAGGCGGGACTACAACCTGACCGAGGTCGCCAATATGCTTTATACCTCCCAGTCCGGCGTCAGCCGCCATATCCGCGAGCTGGAAGAGGAACTGGGCATAGAGATCTTTATCCGTCGCGGCAAGCGGCTGCTCGGCATGACGGAGCCGGGTAAGGCTTTGCTCACCATCGCTGAGCGGATCCTCAACGAGGCCAGCAACGTGCGTCGCCTGGCGGATCTCTTCACCAATGACGCCTCGGGCGTGCTTACCATTGCCACTACCCACACCCAGGCGCGCTACAGCCTGCCGCCGGTGATTAAAGCGTTCCGCGAACTTTTCCCTGACGTCCGTCTGGAGCTTATCCAGGGCACGCCGCAGGAAATTGAAGTGCTGCTGCAAAACGGTGGGGCGGATATCGGCATTGCCAGCGAACGCCTGAGCAACGACCCGCTGCTGGTGGCTTTCCCCTGGTTCCGCTGGTACCACAGCTTATTACTTCCGGTCGATCATCCGCTGAATCAGGTTTCTCCCCTGACGCTGGAAGACATTGCTAAATGGCCACTCATTACCTACCGCCAGGGGATCACCGGACGCTCGCGTATTGATGAAGCCTTCAACCGCAAAGGGTTAACGCCGGACATCGTGCTGAGCGCGCAGGATTCTGACGTGATCAAAACCTACGTTGAGCTGGGGCTGGGCATTGGGCTGGTGGCGGAACAGTCCAGTGGAGAACGCGAAGACGGGAACCTGGTGCGTCTAGACACGCGTCATCTGTTTGACGCCAACACCGTATGGCTTGGCCTGAAGCGTGGACAGCTGCAGCGTAACTATGTGTGGCGCTTTATCGAGCTCTGCAACGCCGGGCTGTCCGTCGATGAGATTAAACGCCAGGTGATGGAGCCGGAAGAAGTGGCGATTGATTATCAGATTTAGGTGCGGTTTTGCCCGGTGGCGAGTGCTTACCGGGCTCATTGACTGAATAAACGTGCCGATAACCGTACTGGTGACGGCAACCCGATCGGGAGCGTAGGTGGTCGGACGCGTCTTTAGCAGCGCATTCCATTCCCTGCAGGCCGCCAGCAGCTGGACTGTAATGCGATCGACCCAGCCACCGTGCTGCTTTTCTTCCGGGCGTAGGTTGTGCTCATACACATTTTGTACCCCTTTCACTGCGCCGTATCCCTGGCCTTACTGGCTGGTGACATCGCAGTTAACGGAGGCGAAGCCGGAGGTGGCTCTCTTTGTCGAGTGGCTGGATGAGGAAGTGGCGGCCTGGCGTCAGCTCACGGAGTTCTGAACTCTTTTTTACGGTACTGCTCGCAATGCGGTGAATGCCTGACGGGTGATTCATCGAAATACTCCTGCACGTCTTCAGCTTTCGCGTAAAAACACATGAATCATGCACATTCTCTCAGGATAATTGCTGCTATAGCTTTACTGCTATATAGCTTTTGATCTATATTTCACGGAGGAAGTGTGTGGACAATTAACACGACGGACAGGTTTGATTGCTGGTTTCGTTCACTTGACGATACTGACCGGGCCTGCGTGCTGGCAGCACTGCTTGTTTTGCGAGAAAAGGGGCCGGCTTTGTCGAGACCCTATGCCGATACGCTTAAAGGCTCTCGTCACAGTAACATGAAAGAGCTGCGCATTCAGAGTAAGGGCGATCCGTTGCGGGCATTTTTCGCGTTTGACCCAAATCGAACCGGCATTGTGCTTTGTGCTGGCAACAAGGCAGGCAACGAAAGACGATTTTACGATGAGATGCTTCTGGTGGCTGACCGGGAATTCACTCACTGGTTGAATACATTAAAAGAGAGGACGTTGCGCGATGGGCAGAAACCTTGAGCAGCTTATAGCGGATGAAAAACCGGATGTTGTTGCCAGCGCTCAGGCAATGGCGGCCGACATTTTGCTTAACATTCACCTGGCAGAGCTACGTGAAAAGGTGCAAAAAACGCAGGTTGAAATGGCGCAGGCGCTGGGCATCAAGCAGCCCACCGTCGCGATTATGGAAAAGCCAGGGCGCGATCTGAAACTCTCTTCACTTAAGCGCTACGTTGAGGCAGCGGGTGGAAAGCTTAAGCTTGACGTTGAGCTGCCGGATGGCTCGCACTATGAGTTTGTGCTGTAGGGCAAAAGCAGCTTTTTCAAATTTAGCTCCTCTGACCGGGAGCGCCTTTGCCAGTAACGGGCGAATAAATAAGCTAAATCTCATTTCCCTTTCTATTGGTGTTGGGGACATGCTGCTGCATCAATTCAACGATCCAATCAATAAAAACGCGCAGCCTGGCGTTGACATGGCGGTTAGGCGGAAATGCCAGGTACAGGGGCATTGGGTTAATACGCCAGTCTTCAAATAGCGGAATCAAAGAGCCAGCAGCCTGATGCGCTGCCGCCATATAGACCGGCAGCGCAATCACGCCTATCCCGGCTAACCCAGCTTCGAGGTAAGCATTGCCATCATCCACGGCAAGCACATAGCTGCCCTTGATTTCAATATGTTCACTCTCTCTGTGCAGTACCAGAGGATCAATCTTACCGGTGCGTGAGGACAAGAATCCCACTATGCGATGGTCGGTGTTTTCCAGCTCACGCGGATGCGCAGGGGAGCCAAGGCGTTCCACATAGCTCGGTGCGACGTAAACACCGATTTGCAAATCGCCGACATGACGTGCGATCAGGGACTGGTCGTTGATTTCGCCACCGCGCAGGACGCAATCCACGTTGTCGCCGATCAGATCCACCACCCGGTCACTCACGCCCATGTCGAACTGGATATCAGGATAGCGTGCGTGAAAAGCTGGCAGCGCGGGCACCAGCACCAGGCGGGCGAGAGGAGTGGGCACATCTATCCGCAGGCGTCCCCTGGGGAGCATCGTCGCACTGGAAAGGCTGTTTTCAGCATCTTCCATGTCCGCCAGCAGGCGGATGACGCGCTCGTAGTAGATCGCGCCATCGGGAGTGACGCCGAGCCTGCGGGTGGTGCGATGGAGCAGCTTGACGCGCAGGCGCGCTTCCAGCTGCTGAATGAGCTGCGTCACCGTGGTTTTGCTCATATGAAGCGTTTGGGCAGCCTTTGTGAAACTGCCTGCCTCCACCACGCGAGCAAAGGCGCGCATCGCATCGAAACGATCCATCACTTGTCCTCTCTTTTCACCGATTGTTTGGATATTACAAACAATAATGAACAAAGTCGCTTGTTTATCCGCCCGATCTGGCGCCTGTAAAGTGTCTGTATGTTCACCGGGCAGATTTCGCCCCATTACAAAGGTACAAACATGACAGCACGCGAAGCAGTTTTCCCCTCCGGTCGGCAGGCGCTCTATGAGCGCAATCGGTATTCACCCGCCATCAAATCCAACGGTTTCTTGTTCGTTTCGGGGCAGGTGGGTAGTCGCGAGGATGGTTCGCCTGAGCCCGATCTGAAAACGCAGGTCAGGCTGGCCTTCGATAATCTTAATGCTGTCCTCGCGGCTGCGGGCTGCACGTTCAGTGACGTGGTTGACGTGACCCTCTTTGTCGTCGACCCCGAGTCAAACCTCGACGCTATCTGGAGTATCCTGCCAGAATATTGGGGGGAAGCGCCTTACCCTACGTTGACGGGGATCGGCGTGACGTGGCTGTACGGATTCCAGTTTGAGATAAAGGTGATTGCCCGGCTGCCCTGAGCGTTATGAGCTTTCCGCCAGTCGAAAATAAGACAGAGGAAAAATGATGAAAGCAGCGGTTTATTGCCCGGTGGCGCTGCGCTTACCGTGCCTGCGGTCCCGTAGGTCGGGTAAGGCGAAGCCGCCACCCGACAATTTTACCCGACGCAGAAAAGCAAAAAGCCTGCTTCAAAAGCAGGCTTTTCAAATTTGGCTCCTCTGACTGGACTCGAACCAGTGACATACGGATTAACAGTCCGCCGTTCTACCGACTGAACTACAGAGGAATCGTGTGAACGAGGCGCATAGTAGCGACCTCACTACGCCTTGTCAAAGGGTGAAAACGCACTTTTCGTTCGTTTGCCGACAATTTCAGCAAATCGCTGATTTTATAGTAAATTTGCTTCGAAATTACACAGCAAATTGCGCCGCCCGCAGGCGGCGCGCAGGATTAGAACAGAACGGAGTAGTTCAGACCAAACGTCCGTCCACGGCCTTTGTAGGTATACAGACCTGGTGCACCGTAGGTTGGGCTATACAGCCCCGGCGCGCGCTGACCCCAGGCGGTGGTGTAGTCTTTGTCCAGCAGGTTTTCCACGCTGAAGCTGACTTTACCCACCGGCAGGGCGTAGCTGCCCAGGAAGTCGACCGTGTTGTAGCCATCGATCTTCTTGCCGTCGGCGTCAGAGACGTCAAAGGTCTGCGTGCTCTGTACGCGCAGGGTCCAGTCGCCCGGCGCCCAGTTGACCCACGCGCTGGCTTTTGACGGGCTGGCGCTGTCAACCGTCAGCTTCTCCCATTTCCCGTTTTCGCGGGTTTCAGACTTAATGGCGTTAAAGTTCGCCCCGGTGCTCCAGTCGCTGTCGGTGAAGAAATAGTCCACCTGACCTTCCACCCCGTAGATACGACGCTTGTCGTCTTCCAGGTTGATGGTCATGTCCGTCTTGTTGATGGTGATGGTTTTATCCGAGAGCGAGTAATACGCCGCAACCTGCGTGCGCAGGTTATCCCCGGTGTAGCGCCAGCCCAGCTCATAAGCGTTGACCTTGATACCGTCCAGCTTCGAGTCGTTCACGTTGACGCTGTTCAGCAGGCGATAGTGACCATTGCTGAGCTGATAGGTCCCGGAGCCGTAGTACTTCGCCAGGTCCGGAATTTCGAAGCCCTGAGAGAAGTTAAACCACACCTGCTGCTGTTCGGTCAGGCGACCAAGGATCCCGGCGTTAAACAGGAAGTTGTTGTAATCGGTTTTCCCACCCGGCACCGCGTCGGCGGAGGTGGCTTTCCCGGTAGCGATGGCCTGCTGCTGGGTGTAACCGACAAAATCGTCTACCTTGTTCTCGGTGTACTGGTAGCGCACGCCGCCGCTCAGGGTGATGGCGTCAATATCGTAGCTGGCCTGCAGGAACGGGGCGAGGTTGGTGATGCTGTAGCCCGGGTAGCGGCCCACGTTGTAGGCGTTATCCAGCTCCATGCCGCCGCTCGCTGCAGCTTTGCTCAGGTTAAAGAACTGCTGGTTGGCGTCGAAGGTTTCGTGGTCGGCATCCATACCCCAGGTCAGCGTTAAATCGTCCACCGGCTTGCTGTTCAGCGTCAGCTTGCCGCCGTAGAAATCAGTTTTCTGCTGCGACGCGCCGATGCTGCTGACCACGCCTTTGGTCAGGGTCGGGAACGGATAGTAGGTCAGGCTCTCGTCGCGATAGTAAATCTGCGCGACCAGATCCTGGCCCCAGAAATCGGTATTGGAGTACTGCAGGTTGATCAGATGGCGCTCGGTACCCGGCACGCGGTCAGAATCGAGGTTACCTTTGTTGTACGCGGTCGCATCCCCCGTGACCGCCGAGAAGTTCTTCCCGAGATAGAGACCATGCTTGCCGTCGGACTCGCTCTTGTAGTACTGAGTGGTCAGCTGCAGCTGCTGGTGATCGTCAATATTGAGGGTGCCTGTGCCCATCACATCGATACGGTCGGAATACTGTAAGCCGGTCTGGGTGTTATCAATGATCACCTCGTCGCCGTTGCCGTCATACCAGCCGCCGTAGCGCTGATACGACACCGACAGACGACCGGAAGCGTTATCGTTGCCGCCGCTGACCGCTGCCGATACGTTCTCATCATGGTCGTTGTGGCTGTTAAACCCGCTTTTAGCACCTGTCTGGAACTCGACTTCAGTCTCAGGCTGGCCCTTTTTGGTAACGATGTTCACCAGACCACCGGTGCTGCCACCGCCGTAGAGTGACGTGGCGCCGGAGATAACTTCGATACGGTCAATGTTGAACGGATCGATAGAGTCGAGCTGGCGGCTGTCGCTGCGGGACGAGTTCAGGCGCACGCCGTCCACCATCACCATCATGGAGCGGCCGCGCAGGTTCATGCCGTAATTGGTACGCCCCTGGCTGCTGACGTCCATACCCGGGATCAGCTGTGCCAGCACTTCTTTAATCTCTTTCCCGCCCTGAACCTGCTGCTCAATTTCAGCCCGTTCAATGACCCAGGTGGTCTGTGCCATCTCCGCCACGCTGCGGTGCGCACGACTGGCGGAGACCACGATATTTTCTTCCTTTTGTTCTTCCGCCCACGCAGAGGTAGAAAGCATTGCAAGCAAGCAAGGATTTAAAACCCAAAGATGAGAACGTTTCATTGTTATGTTGACCCTGATTGTGTGTGTCAGTACTCGGTGGTTTTTGCTAATGATTTAAAAACCTGACTGTTCTCCGGGCTGGTGGTGCTTCGCCAGTGGATAACGCCAGGCGTGGTAGCCAGCTCAAACGGCTCGTCAGCGTGCGCGCGATTCAGAATGCGCGCCGCGCGCCAGGCCATCAGGCTGAGCTGGGGTTCGGCAATGCCGAGACGGTGCATCCCGGCATTCACGGCGAACAGGCGGTTGCTCTGCGGACCGTCCCATTCGAGGGTGAAATCGTTGTTGATGCAGAAGGCTTCGTCCGTATCCAGATGCAGGCGGTGAGACAGCGGCGCCAGGAACGCAGGCTGCACGGCGCGATAGCCGGTGGCAAAGATCGTCACGTCGCTCTCCAGCTGCTCTCGGCCGCCGTCAAGGTGATGCTGTATGCTCAGGCGCTGGCCGTTTTCCAGGCGCGTCAGGGCTGTCACCGAGCGGGACGGCATCAGGTGCGCCCAGGGTTTTTCACGCAGTACTTCGAAGCGGTGATACATCGCGCGGTAAATCGCCAGCAGTGACTCGGTGGTGATGCCGTCGGAGGTCATCTTCTGCTCGTGCAGCATCTGCCGACGCGCCTCTTCACCGAGCGTGGAGAAGCTGTCCACGTACTCCGGCGTGAAATACTCGTTAGCAAAGGCGGCTTCATCCAGCGCGTTGTAGTTGTTGCGGCGCGAGACCCAGTTCAGGCTCAGCGGCTGGCCCCATTCGCCACGGAAAATATTCAGGAACAGGTCGGCGCCGCTCTGGCCGCCGCCGACGACGGTGACTCGCTTGCCCGTAAGATCCGGCGTGCGCAGCATCATCTCGCTGGCGTGGAAGCAGGTATCGTCCTGCACGGTGACGCAGTCCGGCAGGTTGATCTGCTTACCGATCCCTACGCAGACGTGGCGCGCCAGGAAGCGGTCGCGCTGGGTCACCACCTCAAACAGGCCGCTTTTCTCATCAAAGCTCACCTGCTGCACCTGCTGGCTAAAGGACAGGTTGGTGAGGTTGTCCGCCGCCCAGCACAGGTAATCGGCAAATTCTTCCCGCGAAACGGTGCGCTGTTCGGTGGTCAGGAAGCGGTAGAACTTTTTACGCTGCACCAGGTAGTTCAGGAAGCTGTGGCGGTTGGTCGGCTCCACGGCGCTGACCAGATCCTTCAGGAAGCTGGTCTGCATGTGGCAGTCCGGCACCATCATCCCCGGGTGCCAGGAAAAGTGCGGTTTACGCTCAAGAAACAGCGAGCTAAAACCGTCCAGCCCTTCTGCGAGGGCGGCGATGCTGAGGTTAAACGGGCCAATACCAATGCCGATGAAATCATAGGTTTTCATTGCGCTGACTCCCGGGAGGCCAGAAAAAGAGGGTTATCAAGGTCGGTGACGTAGTTCGGCAGCATGCGGCTGCCGCCGTCGTGTTCGGAGAAGGTCAGTTTGACCGGGTTGAGGATCACGCGAATAATCTGCGGCTTAAACAGGTCGAACTTCGCGAAGCGATCGGCAAGCTCGGGGTGAGCGGCCATATAGCGGTGAAGAACCCCGGCGAGGATCTGATAGAAACGCGTTTCGCTGACGCCGCTTTGCAGCGTGAGGCGTGAGATAAAACGCAGCACCGTCACAAAGTTGCCGGTTTGCAGATCGTGAATGATGTAATCCGCGCTCAGGCGTGCCGTAACGGCCTTCACCTGTTCCGGCAGGCTCTGGGCCTGCGGGAAATCTTCATCCACCAGGCGCATATCGCCCTGAAAATCCTTCAGCAGGATGCGCTGCGGGATAGAGTCCTTCATCACCAGCGTCACGTTCTGGCCGTGGGCGATCAGCGCCACGCCGTAGCGGCAGAGCAGGTGATAGAACGGGATCACCGATGCCTCAAACAGCTTTTCCAGCCATGCCTCGGCGCTTAACCCGGAGCGGCTGATCCACGCGTCGATCAGCGCACACCCGGCGTTGTCGGTTTCCATTAGCGCCGCCAGCAGCAACGCCTGTTCGCCGTCCTGCAGATAGCAGGACGGGTTCTCGCGCCAGATCACGCCCAGCATCTCCTGATAGCGATAGGGCGCTTTCGGCAGCGCCGCATAGCCCGGGTGCGACAGGTATCCAGCAGCGGGCTCACCCAGCACCTGCGCTCCAGAGCGGGCAAGCGTGGCGTCGCTGGCGAACTGCTGCTGCAGCCAGCGCGAGGCCAGCGGCCCGGCGGCAATGTATTTGCCCGGAATACCGCGATAGCAGGAGGTGTTGTAGATTGTCAGCGGGAGCTTGATGTCAAACGGCGCGCGACGGCTGGCGTTGGTGAGCGTGCGCAGGGACTGCTGCGCCAGGTACTCATCGCCAAACTCGCCCAGCTCAACCATCTCACCGCGTGCCAGTTGCGCCAGGAAATGAATGGCGATCTTCTGCTGCCACTGCCACGGGTGCAGCGGCACCGGCAGCCAGCTCTCGTCGAGACCCAGCGCCTGCCAGCGGGCGTCAAAGCGGGCGCGCTCGGCGTTGTCCATGGCGCTGGCCAGCAGGGCGCTGATATCGCAATCGACGTCGCTGCTCCAGACCAGATGCTCCCGCTGAACGGCAACCCAGTGCAGACGAAAACGTCCGCGATACTCCGGTGCGTACTGACGCAGCGCGTCCAGGCCCCAGCCGCGGCGGCCTTTGTTGAAAATAAACTTCGGGTGACCGCGCATCAGGCACTGTAATTCGTCCGGATCGAGGTGGATCAGCGCGTCCGCGTCCAGCGCTTCACGCGCCTGCAGCAGCTGCATGTCGCCGCGCAGCGTGGCGTAGAGATCTTCCATGTGCTCCGCCGTCTGCGCGTCGCTCATCTCCAGCACCTTCGCCAGCTGCAGCAGCGCGCTCTCCGCCTCCACGGCGGCACCGCTGGCGGTGGTCAGGCTGTCCGGGTCGATATGCAACCAGCCCCAGATCCCGCGCGTGGCGCAAAACTGCCAGGACTCGTTGCCCATGGTGATGCGCCAGGCGTCAGACGCAAGCGGCTCGGCGCGCAGGGTGCGTTCATACTCCAGCTCGGCGAGGATCTTCGCCACCATCTCGCGGTTCACTTTTTCCCACTGCGCGTTCACAGGCCCACCTCGCTGAAGAAGCGGTGACGCTGGCTCATAATGAGGCGCGAGCGTTTATGCGGGAAGTCGAACTCTTTCACCGTGTCGAAACCGGCAGAGTCCAGATGGCGGAACAGGCGCTGGTTATCGAAGCGCGGCTCGGCGACAATCCGCGTGGTGCGCGGTTCATCCAGATACAGGTAGTGGCTCAGACCGCGCAGCCAGCTGCGGATATACTGCGCACCGCGCCAGTTTTCTTCGCCCACCAGCATGTGTAGCCCGCGGTCAAACGGCTGCCAGCGGTAGTGGCGGCCAATACGGTCTTCCGCCGCCCAGTAGAGTTCAAAATAGCCGAACGGCTGGTCGTCGAAGCAGCCGATAACCGGGTAGCAGTAGGTCGAGTCGAGCTGACGGCGCAGGTAGTTTTCCTGCTCGGCCTGCGGGCCCGCCATCTCCCAGAAGGCGTTCACGCGCGGGTTGTTCATCCAGCGGGTAAAACGTTCGCCGTCCAGCGCGACGTCGGCCACGCGGAAGCTGAGGGTGCGTTTAATTTGCGGATCGTAACGGCGATACACTTCGCCCCGCGGGCGGTGAGGGCGCAGCGGGAAGTACAGTTGACGGCTCTCGTCAAACTGCATTCCGCCGCTCGCCTGATGCCGTTCGCCTTTCAGCCACAGCGGCAACTGCCAGAAGGCATTGCGCGCCAGATAATCACCGTGGGCCAGGCCAAACAGCGCCTGCGCCTGGGGTTCATCCTGCCAGTCCGCCCACGGTAACGTAATGCCGGTCAGCGCGGGGGCGGCCACAAACAGCTGATCCAGAGCTTCCATCAACCAGCCGTCCGGGATCCCCTTCAGACGCTCCAGCACCGCGCTGCCGTCGAGACCCAACGCCAGCGGCAGGGGGCGATCCGTTGCGGTGCAGTGAAAGCCGTAGCCGGAATGGACGATATTCGCGATAGCCATCACGCCTTCTCCTTGTAGAACGGGTTGCTAAAGTCGAAATAGATCACCGCCGGATCGGCGATGGTGTTTTCATTGCGATCGTGCAGGTAGCAGAAGAAGTTGCCTTTGCAGTTCCAGGTCGGGCTGTCGAGCACGTAGTCGAGGCAGCGGGTCTGCTTCGCCGTGCGGCGCAGTTCTGCCAGCGCGTCGCGCACCCGGGACATCAGGCTCTCTTCGCTGTCAAATCCGGCGGCGGCAAGGGCGGCGGTAACGGCAAGGGTAGAGTTCAGCAGCAGGTAGTAAGGGAAGTAGCGCAGCAGCTGGCTCTCGCCAAAGCGGTTTTCCACCTCAGTTTCGCCAGCTTCTTTCAGCCACGCGTCGGCGCTTTCGGTCCACGCGCTGCCCTGGCAGTCGCGATAGATCAGCCCGACCGGGAAATCCTGCTGCATCTCAACGAGGATATTTTGCTGGTGCGCCAACAGGACCAGACCGTAGTCCGCTTCGGCGCTGAACAGCGGAAGCAATACGCGGTCGCAGTAGGCGTCCAGCCAGCAGCGGGCGGCCTGAGCGAGCGGTAAATCAAGACGCTGGCTCAGACGGCGCACCGCCGCAGCGAGCAGGCTGTCACCGCCGTCCGGCGCGGCCTGCGTCAGGCTCACCAGCACGTTGGTCTGGATGTCTGGCGTATCGAACAACAGATTAACGCGCAGGGCCATCAGGCTCTCTTCCTGAACGACGCCGTTGTCATCGCGCAGTCCCGCCCAGCCGTCTTCCTGCATCACGCGCATGGTCGGGTAGCGCGCCTGTAATTCCTGCCAGCGTTTCGTTTTTGCCAGACGCGCCAGGCGCATGCCGCGCTTCACCTCTTTCACCGACAGCGTGCGCACGGAGTTGGTCAGGCGCACGCTGAGGGAGAACTTAATCATGTCGCTGTTGGTCTCGCTGTACAGCGAGCGGGAGGAGCTGGTGGGCAGCCACTGTGCGCCTGCTTCACCCAGATCCTGCAGTGAACCGTCTTCCGCCAGACGCTGGCACCAGTCCTGCTCCAGCAGATAGTCGGCCTGCCACGGGTGCATCGGCAGCAGCCAACGGGTGTCGGTGAAGTGGCCGAGCAGCTCGGGCGCGCTCTGGGCCGCAAAGCGCAGCAGACGTTCACGCAGGGAGACGTTCAGGCTGTCGCCGGCAACGAGTGTGCTCTCAACGGCAAACCAGCGCAGCGGGAAGCGGGAAGCGAAATCAGGCAGGTAGCGACGCGCCTCGGTTTCGTTGAACGGCTCGTGCGACTTCGGTGCCGGATGAAACGCATGGCCGACCAGCAGCGCCTGTTCCGCGTCGGCAAACGTCAGCGGCTTATCGCGCAGGGTTGCCCAGCCGTGGCGTAAATCAATCGCCTGCCAGGTGTGGGCATGGCTTTCGAGAACGCGCTGCTTAAAACGCGCCAGCGTATCGGCATCCAGCGAGCCTTTTACGGACGGTTTTTCAAGAATTAAATCAACCAGTTGAGAGAATGTGACAGCGTCACTGCGGTCGCTCTTGCTCTGAATAAGCGTTGCCGGGAAGCGGTACTGATGATGCTGGGTGGGAGAGAAATAGCGTACCGGCACCCGAAGCGCCTGGGTTTGGGAAAGCGGGATATGGATCTCAGATAGCGCATCCGCATCGGTAGCGGAGTGATAACGCCAGTCCTTCGTTTCGCGCAACAGGGCGTTTAAAAAACACTGGGCTGCAACGTCTGTACCGGCGGCGCGGAGCAGAGCACGCATAGATGTACCTCATTCCATGATTGATAATAATTCTCGTTATGATATTCATTCTGTTTACAGTCGCAACCATTTTTGCAATATTTGTTTTCATAAACTTCATAATTTCCACACATTTATTGACACTATGTTCACATTCTCATGCGCGCTGACTCTGAAATCTTGACGGAAAACGTCACCTCAAAAGCTAACTGGCCCCTGGCGCTATCTGCGGGTTTACTGGGCATCGGGCAAAACGGTTTACTGGTGATGCTCCCGCAGCTGGTCACCCTGACCGGGCTGTCACTCTCAGTCTGGGCCGGGCTGCTGATGTTTGGATCCATGCTCTTTTTACCGGCATCGCCCTGGTGGGGGCGTCAGAGCGAGCGGAAGGGGTGTAAGTCCGTCATGCTGGCCTCACTAAGCGGCTATCTGGCCAGTTTTGTTGTGATGGCGCTGGTGGTCTGGGCGATGGCGGCCGGAAGGCTGGATACGGTCTGGGGGCTGGCGGGGCTTATATTCTCGCGCCTGCTCTACGGACTGACGGTCTCGGGGCTGGTGCCTGCGGCCCAGACGTGGGCGATTCAGCGTGCGGGACTGGAGAAAAGAATGGCGGCGCTGGCGACGATCAGCTCCGGCCTCAGCTGCGGGCGTTTGCTCGGCCCACCGCTGGCGGCGCTGATGCTCAGCGTTAATCCGGTAGCACCGCTCTGGCTGATGGCGGTTGCACCGCTTCTCGCTCTGATGCTGGTGCTTCGCGAAGTCGCTGACCCGCCGCTGCCGCCGGTAGCCCTCCAGGCAACCCGCCTGCAGGCCTCCATGCTGCCGTTCCTGCTGCTGGCGCTGCTGCTGGCGGCGCTGGTGAGCCTGATGCAGATTGGCCTGTCACCGCATCTTAGCCCGCTGCTGGACGGTAACGCCCGGGAGATCAGCCATCATGTCGCGCTCCTGCTGAGCCTGGCCGCGCTGGCCACGCTCGCGGCACAGTTTCTGGTGGTACGCCCGCAGCATTTCAGCCCGGTGACATTGCTCTGTATCGCGGCGGTGCTGATGGTGGCAGGGCTTGGGCTGATGTCTGTTGCCGGTTTAATGTTGTTCTACGTGGGGATTGTTATCACGTCACTCGGGGCGGCGATGGCCACGCCGGGCTACCAGCTTCTGCTGAACGATCGGCTGACGACGGGGAAAGGCGCGGGCGTCATCGCCACTAGCCACACGTTAGGCTACGGCGTCAGCGCACTGCTGGTGCCGGTCGTGACGCGCTTTTACGGGGAGCAGGCTTTAATGGTGGCCGCATGGGGAATGGCAGTGCTGTTTTTAGCCCTGAGCATAGGGGTATGGTCAACTGAGCGTACCCCTGCTGAAAAAGCTTAATGGACCTGGCGGGAGGAATGCCCGCCAGACCCCTCATTCTGCCGCAGGCGCTGGAGCGGATCCTGCTGATAAAACTGGCAGAAACGTTGCCACAGAGCCGGGAAACGGGGCGCGAAGAGCTCTGGCGCGCTGAAGAAATACTCGGAGAGCACCGCAAAGCACTCAGCGGGGTCGGTTGCCGCATAGGCGTCAATGCTGGCCGCGCTCTCGCCCACAAGGTCTATTTCATCCTGGATGTTATCCATCGCCGCGTGCAGGTCGTGCTCCCAGCCCGCGACCTCGCGAAGCGGGATCAGCGGAACGCCGCTGGCGCGATCGCCGTTGCGGGTATCCAGTTTGTGCGCCACCTCATGGATAATCAGATTAAAACCGGAGGCGTCGAACGAGTCCTGAATATCGAGCCAGTTGAGGATTATCGGCCCTTGCTGCCAGCTTTGTCCGGATTGCACCACGCGCTGGTTATGCACCAGCCCGATGTCGTCCTGCCATTCGTCATCCACCACGAACGGCGCGGGATAGATAAGCACTTCGTGGAAACCGTCCAGCCACTCAATGCCGAGTGCAAGCACCGGCAGACAGAACAGCAGGGCGATGCGGGCGTTTTTCAGGGGATCGAGTTCAAACCCCTGCAGTGGCACCAGGCGTTTTTGCTGCAAAAAACGATCCGCCAGTTGAACCAGCTTCGATTGTTCATCCGGGGTTAGATTAGCCAGAACAGGGATCGTCAGCGCGTCATCCCATGGCAGCGCCACATCCCGGCCAGCCTCATTCGTTTTCCAGGGCCACTTTATCATCGCTTTGCTCGCAAACTCGTCATTTGAACAAAAATGGGAAAGTCAGGTTCGGTTAAGATGCCAGAAAATCGCTCACTGCGACAAATCCAGCCTGAATAAACTATCATTTCGTACGTAGCGGTGGGTAGCGGTTTGCGGGCATCACCTTCATTTTGTGAAGTCTGTCGTGGCCTTTATCCGCAGGTGGGGTGAATTAATCAGTGCGGTATTGAAAAGATGAGCGATTTCAAAGGTAACAAGCAGGACCTGCCCAGTCGACTGTGTGTGCACTGCCAGCGGCCCATGACGTGGCGCAAGAAATGGGCGAAATGCTGGAATGAGGTTAAATACTGTTCTGAGCGTTGCCGCAGGAGCCACCGTTGACCGAGCTGCGTCTGATCCTGGGCGATCAGCTTAATCCGCATCACAGCTGGTTTGATACCTGCAGTCCGAACGTCATTTACGTGATGCTGGAACTCCGGGCAGAAACCGCCTACGTGCTTCATCACGCCCAGAAAGTTATCGCTATCTTCGCCGCCATGCGCGCGTTTGCCTCTGCATTAAAAGAGAAGGGGCATCGGGTGAGGTATGTCCGACTCTCCGATGGCTCAAACCGCGGCGCGCTGGAAGACAATCTCAACGCGCTTGTCGCGCATTACCGCGCGGACAGGGTGATATGGCAGGAGCCCGACGAATGGCGTCTTGATACGCAGCTGCAGGCGTGGGCGAAGACGGTCTCCGTTGAAACGGCCTGCGTCAGTAGTGAGCATTTTTTCACCACTCGGGAACAGGTCAGCGCGTTCTTTGCGTCACGCAAAAGCTGGCGAATGGAGTACTTTTATCGGGAAATGCGTCGTCAGCACGGCGTCCTGTTAACCGCTGAAGGCGAGCCGGAAGGGGGGAAATGGAATTTCGATGCTGAAAACCGCAAGCGCTGGTCCGGCGAGCCTCCCGCGCCGGTGGACGCGCGTCCCTGCCACGATCGTTCCGCCTTATGGGCGGAGATCCAACGCTGCGGCGTAAAGACCTTCGGCGAACCGCAGGCCGACAATTTTCGCTGGCCGCTCAACCGTGCGGAAGCCAAAGCCAGGCTGGATGATTTTATCGCGCACGTGCTCCCGCAGTTTGGAAACTGGCAGGACGCGATGCACGCGGAGGAACCTTTTCTTTTCCACTCGTTAATTTCATTCGCGCTGAACGCTAAAATGCTTAATCCGCGGGAAGTGGTCGCGGCCGCCCAGCAGGCGTGGCGTTCGGGCCACGCGCCGCTGCCTGCCGTTGAAGGGTTTATCCGACAAATTCTCGGCTGGCGGGAGTATGTGCGCGGGATCTACTGGTCGCAGATGCCGGGCTATCGGGAGCTGAATGCCTTAGACCAGCACGCCCCGCTGCCGGACTGGTTCTGGACCGGCAAGACGCAGATGCGCTGCCTGGCGCATGCCGTTGGGCAGTCGCTCACCGAGGCTTACGCCCACCATATCCAGCGCCTGATGGTCATTGGAAACTTTAGCCTGCTCAGCGGCCTGTCGCCGCAGGCGGTCCATGAATGGTATCTGGGCGTCTATATTGACGCCTTTGAGTGGGTGGAACTGCCCAATACCCTCGGCATGAGCCAGTTTGGCGATGGCGGGTTGCTGGCCAGTAAGCCCTACGTCTCAAGCGCGTCATATATTCATAAGATGAGTAATTACTGTCAGGGGTGCCGGTATCAACACAACCAGCGTACCGGCGAACAGGCGTGCCCCTTCAATGCCCTTTACTGGGACTTCTTTGCGCGCAATAAGGCGCGTCTCGGTAACAATCCCCGCCTGGGCATTGTCTTTAAACAGCTAGCGGACATGACGGAAGAGGATCGGCAGGCCATAGCGGACCGCGCCGGGTACGTCCGCCTGCATCTCAACGACCTCTGATCGGTATTTCAACGCCTGGGCGGTTGCGGCAGGTCAATAAGACGCTATTATTTTTGACTTTGTTGCGTATTCCCTGACAGGACATCCAGACGCTATGCCCGTGAATTTTGACCTTAACGATCTTTATGCTTTCAGAGCGTTAGTGGAATACGGTAACTTCCGTGTCGCCGCTGAATCTATCTGTTTATCCCAGTCGGCGCTGAGCCGCAGGATTGAAAAGCTGGAAGCCGCGCTGGGAAACAGGCTGTTCGATCGCACCACCCGCCGCGTGGCGCTGACGCTCTACGGACAAAACTTTGCCGAGCGCTCCGCACAGTTGCTCGACAGCGTTGAGTCAATGCTCGCGGATGTCGATAAGGCCAGTGAAGAGCGGACGGGGCTGATCACGGTTGCCACGGTACCTTCCGCGGCCTGTTACTTTATGCCTGACGTGATCCGGCGTTTTCAGTCTCGCTATCCGCGTGTTCGCATTAAGCTCATCGACAGCAGCGCGGGCAATGTGATTGACGCCGTGGCCCGCAGCCAGGCGGATTTTGGTATCTGCTTTGCAGGAAACCTGCCGTCTGAAATCGAATTTTTCCCGCTGGTGGAGGATGTCTACGTTGCGGCGTGCAGAAAGGATCATCCTCTGGCGCAGAAGAGTCACCTGACGTGGAAGACGTTTTACCAGCAGGATTATATCTCCCTCGATAAAACGTCAGGCAACCGCAATCTGCTCGACCGGATGCTGGGGGATATCGTTCCCGAGCGGCCCAGCGTCTGCGAAACACGTCACGTTACCACGATGCTCGGTATGGTTGAGGCGGGGATCGGCATCGCTGCCGTTCCCGCCATGTCAATGCCGACCTCAGAGCACACGCTGTTGACGCATCTGCCGCTGATGGCGCCGGAAGTGAAACGTACCGTGGGGCTTATCCGGCGCCGGGGGCGCATCCAGTCTTATATTGCGGCTGAACTGGAAAAGCAGATCACCGAGCAGTATCGCCGGACGTAACGGGGATCATCCCCGTCTCCGTAATGACGGCCCTTGAGGGCGGTGAGGCGAGATAGGTCAACAGCGCTTTCCCCTCCCCGGGATGTTCTGCATGGCGGGTAACCGCGCCCGCGAAGCGCGTGATGTATTGCACATTGTCAGGGATTTTCCCGACAAAGGTGACGCCCTGAACCGGCAACAGCTCGCTAACCTGCTGGAAACCGAGGGTGTATTTTCCATTTGCCACTTCTGAGGCGACCGGAATACGCTCGACTTTTGTCGCTTTACCGGCCACCTCTTTTTCTATTCCCAGCTTTTTGAATAACGCCTGGCTGACGTACCTGCCGCTGGCGCTGTCAGAGTAGGCGATGGAGCTGGCCTGCAGCAGCGTTTCACGCAGTTTCGCGTCGCTGCTGATATCCGGTACTTTCGCTCCTTTTTTTACCACCATGCCAACGGGAGAATCCGCGAGTTCCGTTCGCGAACCCGGCTGGGTCTGGCTGGCCTTTTCGAGCTTCTCCAGCGCATCGCCCACCATAATCACCACGTCGGCCTTCTCGCCGCGCGCCAGTCGGTTTGGGATCGCCTGCGGCGTATTGCCCATTGAGGGACCGGGGATGATCACAATTTTATCCCCGGTCCGTTGTTCATATTCCGGGGCCAGCTTTTCAAGGGCGGCTTTAAAACCGCCTGAGATCATCACCTTCACGTCCTGGGCAAAGGCATTGACGCTCAGGAACGTCAGCACCAGCGCGCTGGTGGTATAGCGATAAGTGCGTTTCATACTGCCCCCTCTGACTTGACGGTGTTTTGCAGCGATACCGCGCGGCGGCGGTAGAGGTAGAGCGTCGCCAGCAGGGCACATACCGCGGCGAAGCTCATCCAGTAGCCCGGCGAGGCTTTGTCGCCGGTGTATTCAATAAGCGCGGTGGACATGACCGGGGTAAAGCCGCCAAAGACCGCCGTTGCCAGGCTGTAAGCCAGCGAGAAGCCCGCCACGCGCACTTCAGCCGGCATAATTTCCGTCAGAGCCGGGATCATTGCGCCGTTATAGAGGCCGTAGAGGAAGGAGAGCCACAGCAGCACGCTCAGCATCATCGAGAAGCTGGGCGCGCTCGCCAGCAGCGTCAGGGCCGGGTAGCTGGTCGCCAGCGCCAGCAGGGTCATGGCAATCAGCACCGGCTTGCGCCCGAAACGGTCCGACAGGGCACCGCCCACCGGCAGCCAGATAAAGTTAGAGATCGCCACCAGCAGCGTGACCAGCAGGCTGTCCGACGCACTCAGCATCAGCACCTTTTTGCCAAAGGTGGGTGCGTAGACGGTGATCAGATAGAACGCGGTGGTGGTCATCGCCACCATCAGCATGCCCGCGACCACCACCTGCCAGTTGCCAAGCAGCGTTTTAAAGACCTGACGCATCTCCAGATGATGGCGACGCGCGCTGAACTCTTCCGTCTCTTCCAGCTTGCGGCGCAGGAAGAAGATAAACGGCACGATTAAACAGCCGAACAGGAACGGGATGCGCCAGCCCCATTCGCGGATGGCGCTCTCTTCCAGCATCGCGTTCAGCGCAAAGCCCATTGCGGCGGCGACCATAATGGCGACCTGCTGGCTACCGGACTGCCAGCTGGTGTAAAAACCCTTGCGGCCCGGCGTGGCGATTTCAGCCAGATAGACCGACACGCCCCCAAGCTCCGCGCCGGCGGAAAAGCCCTGCAGCAGACGGCCCGTCAGCACCAGCAGCGGTGCCCATAGACCGATGCTTTGATAAGACGGAATAAGCACGATCAGGAAGGTCCCCGCCGCCATGATGGACAGCGTGACAATCAGCCCCTTTCTGCGCCCCACCTTGTCGATATACGCGCCAAGCACAATTGCCCCTATTGGACGCATCAAAAAGCCCGCGCCGAAGACGGCGAAGGTCATCATCAGCGACGCAAATTCACTGCTCGCCGGGAAGAACGTGTGGGCGATGTAGGTGGCATAGAAGCCGAACAGAAAGAAATCGAATTGCTCAAGAAAGTTGCCGGACGTGACGCGGAGTATCGCGCCCGCTTTCGACCGTACGGTTGCAGGTGAGGTTGAGGAAAACATGGTTATCTCCAGTTTATTGTTGACGTTTTACGCGTCTGTTTCTGAAAACTGGATCAGGATGAGGAATTAGATAAGCGCAAATGCCGCATCGACTGATGCATTTCTTGCATGAATATAAGTCGGTTGTTAAATACAATTAATGGCAACAATAACTTAACAAACCGTTGGCTTTTTATTCACCAATATTCTGTAAGTCTCTGATATTGCGATTTTGTGATGTGGCGCAGAGGCCCCCGTTTCACAATGCGCCGGGTAACCGCTTCATTACCCGGCGGATGCATTTTAGCGCAGCGCCCTGGCAATCGCGCTAAACATAAGAGAAGCTTCCAGCGGCTGGGCGCTGAAGGACGGCTCCGCCTGCGGCCAGGTAGACCACTGGACGATGACCAGATTTTCCTTCGGGTTCACCACGATCATCTGCCCAAAAATGCCCAGCGCCCAGAGCGAACCTTTCAGCGAATCCTGTGCCGTCGGCTCTACGCCCGTGGCGTTCGCGGGCACTTCATTGTTCCACCACTGATAGCCGTACAGCCCCTCGGGATGGGCGTCTGATACCGAGCCTTTGGCCTTCGTCCAGTCTGACGACTGCCGGATCCAGTTTTCCGGCAGGATGGTCTTACCGTTCGGCAGCGTACCGTTGTTCAGGATAAATTGCCCGAAGCGTCCCCAGTCCTCCAGCGTGGCGTTAAAGCCGTGCGCGCCGACGTCGTGCTGGCCTTTGCTGTAGGCATGCCACACGCCGTCGCTCGCCATGCCGTAAGGCTGCCAGATGCTTTTCTCCAGATAGGCTGCGAGCGTCATGCCGGTGGCCCGCTCCAGCACGTCACCCAGCAGCCAGGCGCCACCCGAAGAGTAAGACCAGCTCTCTCCGGCCGGATGCGCTCTGCGTAACCCCTTCACCAGCTTGCGCACGCAGTCATAGGTACCCGGCTTCGCCTCGCACTCGGTGAGCTGCGCAAAGTCGGAGTGGGGGTTGGTGTAATCCTCGTTCCAGGCCACGCCGGAGGTATGGGTGATCAGCTGTCTGAGCGTCACGCCATCCCACGCGGTGCCTTTCAGGTCGGGTTCATACCGCGTGATCCGATCGTCAAGCGAGTGGATCTTTCCCTCTTTGAGGGCCACGCCCACCAGCGCCGATACCACCGATTTCCCAACCGAGCGTGAGGTCCAGAGCGTCGAGTCGGTATTGCCCTCTCCAAGATACTTCCAGGCGATTTTGCCGTCCTTCAGTACCAGCATGCCGCTGACGTTCTGGCGCTGGAGGTACTCCTGAAGGCCGTAGCGCCTGCCGTTGACCTGATAGTGTGCGTCCGTGAGCGGCTTGTCCGACATTTCCAGCGGCACAGAGTTACCGTGGCGGAAAACATCCCCGGCGTAGTTGCGGTAGTCATTGCGAAAGCCCACCACCCGATCGGCCTGACTCCAGGTGAGCATCTTATGGGTGTCAGGCAGCGTGGTGTCGAAGGGGGCAGGGCAGGCGCTGAGGTCGGTGCCTTTACAGGCCGCCACTGCCGCAGGGGAGATCAGGGTGCTGAAGACAAGGCCCGCCAGCAGGGCATGGTTTACTTTTCTGTTTTTCATATCCGTCTCTTACAGGTTAGGAACGGCTTCAGTTTAAAAACCCCGGGGCTATAATAAAAAACGCGTAGCGGGGGAAAATCCCCCTAAAAAACAGAAGGAGCGTAGCGTGGCGGGACTGATTTACTCTTTTGCACAGCTCGAGGCATTTACCGCCGTGGCCGAGAACGGGAGCCTGAGTAAAGCCGCGGTGGCGCTGAAGAAGGACCGAACGACGCTTCGCGATCTGGTTGATTTTCTTGAGGATGGGTTAGGCTACGCGCTGTTTATTCGCGACGGCCGCACCCTGCGACTCACGCCCGAAGGGGAACAGCTTCAGCGCCAGGCGCACCTGCTGATGCGGCAGGTAAAAGCCTTTGAGGCGTTTGCCAGAGAGGTGCCGCACGGTGCCACGCAGGACCTGACGCTGGTCTACGATCCTTTTACGCCCAGAGCCTTTCTGCACGGGGTGATTGCTGAAATGGCGGTGCGAAAAATCCGCCTGAGCCTTATTTGCGCCTCGCGGGATGAATCGGAACGGCTGCTGGCGAACAACGACGCGGATCTCGCCATCTGCCAGGCACGCAACCGCAGCGTGGGCAATGATATGGAGTGGCGCGCCCTGGGTGCCATCGATATGGATTTTTATGCCGCCAGCGGGCTGTTTGCTGACCGTTCTTCGCCTCTGTCGCTGCTCGATCTCTCCCTGGTGCCCCAGGTCGTCATGCACCCCGCCTCGGACGAGCCGGTGGCGCGCCGCCTGCAGATTTCCGGGCATACCCTCTTTACCAATGAACCGGAGATGCTGCGCGGTTTGCTGGAGCGCGGCTGCGGCTGGGGATTCTTACCGACGCATTTTCACGCCGGGCAGTGGCAAAACGTAAAAAGGCTGCACACCGAAGTGGGCAGCCAGGGGATTGGTCAGACGATGGTCACCATCTGGAAGCCGGGAAGCGACAAGCGCAGCACGATCGCTGAAACGCTGTCGCTCTTGCCGGACGTATGGAAGCACTCAGCGCTGTGAACAGCCTTTACACTGCTGGTTCTGGATCTGCTGGAAGAAATCGTTGCCTTTGTCATCCACCAGGATAAACGCCGGGAAGTTCTCGACTTCAATTTTCCAGATGGCTTCCATGCCCAGCTCAGGATACGCGACGCACTCCAGGCTCTTAATGCTGTTTTGCGCCAGCACCGCCGCCGGGCCGCCGATGCTGCCCAGGTAGAAGCCGCCGTGCTTATGGCAGGCGTCCGTCACCTGCTGGCTGCGGTTGCCTTTTGCCAGCATGATCATGCTCGCGCCGTGGGACTGCAGTAAGTCCACATACGAATCCATGCGCCCTGCGGTGGTTGGACCGAGTGAGCCAGACGCGTAGCCTTCCGGCGTTTTGGCCGGGCCTGCGTAGTAAATCGGATGATCTTTGACGTACTGCGGCAGTTCTTCACCGTTGTCGATCAGCTCTTTCAGCTTCGCGTGGGCGATGTCGCGCGCCACGATGATGGTCCCGTTCAGCGACAGGCGGGTAGAGACCGGGTGCGCGGAAAGCTGCGCCAGGATCTCATTCATCGGCTTGTTCAGGTTGATGCTGACCACGTCGCCTTCGCCCTGCTGGCGCAGCGATTCAGGAATGTACTGGCCCGGGTTGTGCTCCAGCTTCTCAATCCAGATCCCGTCGCGGTTGATTTTCGCTTTGATGTTGCGGTCCGCGGAGCAGGAAACTCCCATGCCAATAGGGCAGGACGCGCCGTGGCGCGGCAGGCGGATCACGCGGATGTCGTGGGCGAAGTATTTACCGCCAAACTGCGCGCCGAGGCCGAGGTTCTGTGCTTCCTGGAGCAGTTCCTGTTCCAGCTGAACATCGCGGAACGCCTGGCCGTGTTCGTTGCCTTCCGTTGGCAGCGCGTCGTAGTAGCGCGTGGAAGCCAGCTTCACGGTTTTCAGCGTGGCTTCCGCCGAGGTTCCGCCGATAACAAAGGCAATGTGGTACGGCGGGCAGGCTGCCGTCCCCAGGGTACGCATCTTCTCAACCAGGTAATTTTTCAGCTTAGCCGGGGTGATCAGCGCTTTGGTTTCCTGGTAGAGATAGGTTTTGTTGGCAGAGCCGCCGCCTTTCGCCATGCACAGGAATTTGTACTCATCGCCGTCCACGCTGTAGAGATCGATCTGCGCGGGCAGGTTGGTACCGGTATTCACCTCTTTATACATGTCCAGCGCCGCATTCTGGGAGTAGCGCAGGTTGTCTTCAATGTAGGTGTTATACACGCCCTGGCTCAGGGCCGCTTCGTCACCGCCGCCGGTCCAGACGCGCTGGCCTTTTTTACCCATGATGATCGCGGTGCCGGTATCCTGGCAGGTCGGCAGCACGCCTTTGGCCGCGATTTCGGAGTTGCGCAGGAACTGCAGGGCAACGTACTTATCGTTCTGGCTGGATTCCGGGTCGTTAAGGATGGCGGCAACCTGCTGCTGGTGGGAAGGACGCAGCATAAATGCGGCGTCGTGGAAGGCCTGCTGCGCCAGCAGGGTCAGCGCTTCCGGCTCCACTTTCAGGATTTCCTGGCCTTCGAACTCGGCAACGGAGACGTGCTCTTTGGTCAGCAGGTAGTATTCGGTGTCGTCATGCGAAAGAGGGAAGGGGTTCTGGTAGATAAACGGTTTGTTTGACATAGCTTGCTCCACAAAAATAAAACCGCCGGAGGAAGGCCCCGGCGGTCAGAAATCAGAACATCATGGACATCCACGGATAGCCAATCAGCAGCAGGGCCGCCAGGAAGATGGCACCGAAGATGGTGCCTAGGCGCCAGTAGTCTTTGGTTGGCAGGTAGCCGCTACCGTAGTAGATCGGGCTTGGGCCAGTACCGTACGGGGTGATGATCCCCATCACGCCCAGCGAGGTCACCATCAGCAGAACAAACACTTCCATATTCATGCCCGGGATGGTGGAGGCGATGGTCAGCATCGCTGGCAGCAGCGCCGTGGTGTGCGCGGTGGTGCTGGCAAACAGGTAGTGCAGCAGGTAGAACGCCAGCAGCAGCACGATGGTCGCTACGCCCGGAGAGATACCGCTCATTAACAGACCGCCTTCTTTACCCAGCCAGCTGATAAAGCCGGTAGAGGAGAGGCCGTCCGCCAGCGCAACCAGGGTGGCGAACCAGACGAAGGTGTTCCACGCCGCTTTGTTACCGGTGATATCGTTCCACTCCAGCACGCCGGTCCACAGCATCAGGCCGACGATGAGCAGGGCAGCCATAGCGGGTTCAATCCACGCGGCGGCGAAGATCCACATCAGCAACGCACAGCACACGAACACCAGCAGCAGGATTTCATTGCGGGACAGTTTGCCCAGTTTTTCCAGCTCACGGGTCGCCCACAGCGGCACTTCGTTGTTCACCTTCACTTCTGGCGGGTAGAACCAGTAGGCCAGCAGCGGCATGGCCAGAATCAGCAGGATACCCAGCGGCAGGAAGGCGAGGAACCAGGTGCCCCAGGAGATATCGATCCCAACCGTACTTTTCACCAGCGCCAGCGCCAGCAGGTTCGGCGCGAGGGCGGAGAGGAACATTGAACTGGTGATACAGGCCGCGGTGATCGCCACCCACATCAGGTACGAACCAATTTTACGCGCGCTTGGGTCGTTCGGTTTAGAACCGTACAGCGGCGGCAGGTTAGCGATGATCGGGTAGATGGTCCCGCCGCTGCGCGCGGTGTTGGACGGGGTGAAAGGTGCCAGCAGCAGGTCAGCAAACGTAATCGCGTAACCGAGCGTCAGGCTGCGACGGCCGAGGTATTTCACCAGAATCAGCGCCAGACGGCGGCCGAAGCGGGTTTTGTCATAGCCTGCGGCGAACATGAAGGCACCGAAAATCAGCCAGACGGTCGAGTTACCAAACCCGCTCACCGCCCACTTAAAGGAGGCGCCTGCCAGCTTGAATTTCGGGTCAGCCAGCTGTTCAGGGCTGAACAGCACCCACTGGCTGCACAGGGCAATGGCGACCACGCCGGTCAGACCGATCACCGCGCCCGGCAGCGGTTCGAAGATCAAACCGACGATCACGCCAACGAAGATAGCGAAATAGTGCCATGCGTAAGGAGGCAGACCTTCCGGTACCGGAACAAACAGCAGCAGTACGGCGACGATGACGGGCAGTGCCATCATCAGCAGACGTTTTGCGTTTCCATTTGATGCCTGGTTCGCCACAGGGGGCGTTACAGCAGTTTTTGTATTCATAGTTTCACGTCTTAAGTTGTCAAAGATTCGGTCGTACTGAAAAAACAAAATCACTTTCTTAAGTTTTTTTTGCTTTTTTTAGTTATTAAAGGTGCGGTTTTGTATTTTCAGTAATAGCAATTCAACGCTTTTATGGTGGCGTTAAATTAAAAAATGATGATGTTTTTATATTGCGCTTTTGGATGCCATAACTATTGATCGCGATCAAAAAAACAGAATTGCAGCGTTATTTTTATGCTTTTATTAATAACCACTCAGGCGTATGTGGGTATTGCCTGTTTTATTGGTTTGTTTTATCATTTTCGTAACATCTATTTTTTCTTTGTCTTTTATCTTGTTGTTTTTAATGATTTTGCATGCGTGATGGAAATTGGTTTAACCAATTTTTATTTAACGAATTTTAAATTATTGTGAATGACTGAATTACATTCGCTAACACCAATGTGTTATTTGTGTTATTGCAGGGATTAAATAGTTTTTTAACTAACGTAATAACTTTAGAAACTAAAAAAATCATTATATTAATATCATGACATCGGCAAATAACGACGAACTAAAAACTAATCCGATAACGAATTCTTAATTTTTTAAAAGTTTGGAGTTTCTAATATGAGCACTAACGAACGTATTCTTAGCCCCTTCACATTACCGAATGGCACTGAACTGAAAAACCGTTTGTTAATGGCCCCTATGACCACCTGCACCGGCTATTACGACGGCACCGTTACCAGTGAACTGGTGGAGTACTATCGTGCCCGTTCCGGCAGTATCGGCACCATCATTGTGGAGTGCTGCTTCGTCGACGATCTCGGTCTGGCTTTCCCGGGCGCAATCGGGATTGATAATGATGAGAAAATTGCCGGGCTGGCGAAAATCGCGGAGGCGATTAAATCCAAAGGCTCTAAGGCTCTGCTGCAGATCTACCACGGCGGCCGCATGGTTGACCCGAAACTGATCGGTGGCCGTACGCCGGTTGGCCCAAGTGCCGTTGCCGCGCCGCGTGAGGGCGCAGCAACGCCAGTGGCACTGACTGGCGAAGAAGTCGAAGGCATGATCGGCAAGTTTGGTGAAGCGGTGCGCCGCGCCATCCAGGCCGGCTTCGACGGCGTGGAAATCCACGGGGCAAACACCTATCTGATTCAGCAATTCTATTCGCCAAACTCTAACCAGCGTGACGACGAGTGGGGCGGCAGCCGCGATAATCGCGCGAAGTTCCCGCTGGCGGTTCTGGATATCACCCACAAAATGGTGCGCCAGTACGCGGACGACGCTTTTATTATTGGCTACCGCTTCTCCCCCGAAGAGCTGGAAGTGCCGGGCATCCGCTTTGAAGACACCATGTACCTGCTGGAAAAACTGGCGGCGCGCGGCGTGGATTACCTGCACTTCTCCGTCGGCGCGACCCTGCGTCCTTCCATTGTCGACACCCAGGACCCAACGCCGCTTATCGAAAAATACTGCGCGATGCGTTCTGAAACGCTGGCGCAGGTTCCGGTCATGGGCGTGGGTGGCGTGGTAAATGCCGCCGATGCCAATGAAGCGCTGGAACACGGTTACGACCTGATTGCCGTGGGCCGTGCCACCATCGCCTATCCGGACTGGACCGACCGCATCGCGGCCGGGGAAACGCTGGAGCTGTTTATGGACAGCACCCAGCGCGAGGCGCTGAACATTCCTGAACCGCTGTGGCGCTTCTCGCTGGTGGAAGCGATGATCCGCGACATGAGCATGGGCGAATCAAAATTCAAACCGGGCATGTTCACCGAGAAGGTGCAGGACGACGCGAATGAGCTGGTGATTAACGTCAGCCTGGAGACTGACCGCATTGCGGATATCGAGCTTGCGTCTGGCCCGAGCGAAGACGTTGAGTTCGTCACCAGCTTTGAAGAGATCCGCACCCGCATTCTGGATGCCAATACCCCGCACGTGGATGCCATCACCGGCGCAACCAGCCAGAGTGAAGCGGTGAAGAAAGCGGTCTCTAAAGCGATGCTTAAATCCAGCAAAGCGCGGGCAGCGGAAGAGGGCGTTGACCCGAACGAAACCCGCAGCGTGGACGTGGTGGTTGTCGGTAGCGGCGGCGCCGGTCTGGCGGCGGCGATTCAGGCTCACGACGAAGGCGCGAGCGTGCTGATTGTTGAGAAAATGCCAACCATCGGCGGGAACACCATTAAAGCCTCTGCCGGGATGAACGCCGCCGAAACCCGTTTCCAGCGCGTGAAGGGCATTCAGGACAGCAAAGAGCTGTTCTACCAGGAAAGCCTGAAAGGTGGCGGCAACAAGAACAACCCTGAACTGCTGCGCCGCTTCGTCGAGAACGCGCCGCAGGCAATTGAGTGGCTGGCAACCCGCGGCATCATGCTGAACGATATCACCACCACCGGCGGGATGAGCATCGACCGTACTCACCGTCCAAAAGACGGTTCTGCGGTGGGCGGTTACCTGATTAGCGGCCTGGTGCGTAACGTCAACAAACGCAACATCGAGGTGATGCTGGATACTTCCGTCAGCGACATCCTCTTCGAAAACGGTGAAGTCACCGGCGTGCGCCTGACCACCGAAGAGAATGAAACCATCACCGTGGCAGCGAAAAGCGTGATTGTGGCAACCGGCGGCTTCAGCGCCAACAGCCAGATGGTCGTGAAATACCGTCCGGATCTGGAAGGTTTCGTCACCACCAACCATAAAGGGGCGACCGGTGGCGGTATCGCGCTGCTGGAGCGCATTGGGGCAGGCACTGTCGATATGGGCGAAATTCAAATTCACCCAACCGTAGAGCAGAAAACCTCGTACCTGATTTCCGAATCCATCCGCGGGGGCGGGGCGATTCTGGTCAATCAGAAAGGGGAACGCTTCTACAACGAAATGTCGACCCGCGATAAAGTCTCAGCGTCAATCATCGCCCTGCCGGAGAAATACGCTTACATCGTCTTTGACGAGCACGTACGCGCCAAAAACAAAGCCGCGGATGAGTACATTGCCAAAGGCTTCGTGACCAGCGCCAGCTCGCCGAAAGCCCTGGCGGAAGCGCTCGGCATGGATTACCACGCTTTCCTGGCGACCCTGGAACGTTACAACGGTTTCGTTGAAAAACAGCATGATGACGACTTTGGTCGTACCACCGCGCTGCGTGCGCCCATCAATGAAGGGCCATTCTACGCCATTCAGATTGCGCCGGGCGTGCACCACACCATGGGCGGCGTGACCATCAACACCGAAACCTGCGTGCTGGATAGCAACCACAACGTGCTGCCAGGCGCGTTTGCTGCCGGTGAAGTGGTCGGCGGGATCCACGGTGCTAACCGTATCGGCGGTAACGCGGTGGCAGATATCATTATTTTTGGTACCCTTGCAGGACATCAGGCGGCTCTGCGTTCGAAAAAGAGGTAAGGCTCCTGCTTCCCAGGCCGGATACGCGCAGCGTTATCCGGCATTTTCCCCGGCGGCGCGGTGCCAGCCGGGGGCTACAGCTGAGGACTCCTGCCATGCCTGATAGCCATCGCGTTTACTGTTACTCCGCCGTCCTGATGGGGTCACCCATCCTCCTGAAGCTCTTCTCCCATGACGAAGCCCTCGCGTCCCGCGTGTTTCGCCTGATCAAACAGTACGAAGACCTGCTCACCGTCAACCGCGCGCACTCGCAGGTGATGGACATCAACCATGCGGCCGGCCAGCATCCGGTCACCGTCAGTCGGCCAGTGTTTGATCTGATCCGCTGTGCAAAAGCGGCAAGCCTGTTCAAGGACAGCGCCTTTAATCTGGCGATCGGTCCGCTGGTGAAGCGCTGGAAGATTGGTTTTCAGGGAGACAGCGTTCCGCCTGCCGATGAAATCGCGTCGCTGCTGGCAATTACCCGCCCAGAGGATGTTCTCCTTGATGAGGCCAGCAGCAGCGTGTTTCTGACCCGGGCGGGGATGGAGATCGATCTGGGGGCGATTGCCAAAGGCTATATCGCCGACAGGGTGCGGGATTACCTGCATAAAGAGGGCGCTGAGCTGGGGCTGATCAACCTTGGCGGAAACATTCAGACCTTAGGCTCCCCGGAAGGGGGCTGGAGCGTCGGGCTGAAAAAACCGTTCGCCGGGGATGCGCTGATCGGCACGATGATAGTCGAGAACCTGTCCGTCGTGACGTCGGGAACGTACGAGCGCTACTTTGAGCACAACGGCAAACGCTATCACCACATTCTCGATCCGCGCACCGGGTATCCGCTGGACAACGAACTGGACAGCGTGACCATCATTTCAAAAGATTCCATCGACGGCGATATCTGGACCACGCTGATGTACGGCATGGGCGTGGAGAAGGGCTGCGCCGCGCTGCGTGCGCGTCCAGACATAGAAGCGATCTTTGTGACCAAAACAAAAGAAGTGGTGTTCTCTTCAGCACACCACTTCCGCTTTACCCTGCTGGACGATACCTACCGCGTTACTGGCAGTATTGCTTGAGCAGGCCCGTCTGCTCCGGCTGGAGACGGTAGCGATACACCGGACGCCCGGTGGCGCCGTAGTGAATGCTGGTGAACAGAATATTGATTTGCGCCAGCCAGATCAGATATTTGCGGCAGGACACGCGGGAAATATTGACCGCGTTTGCCAGGTCATCGGTTGAAAACTCCGTCTCCGGGTGTGCGTCAATCCACTGGCAAATCGTGCGCAGCGTTTGCGGCGTTAACCCTTTCGGCAGCTTTTTGCTGTCTGCCAGTTCCGGTGCCCCGCCGTGGATCAGACGGTCGACGTCCGCCTGCTCGTAATACTGATGCGACCCCATCAGGCTGTGCTTTGCCTTCCAGCCGTTCAGCGCCTCTTCAAAGCGCGGGAACTGGAACGGCTTTATCAGATAATCCACCACGCCATAATGGATGGAGGTCTGGATCGTGGCGGCG
Source organism: Enterobacter sp. JBIWA003 (assembly GCF_019968825.1). Classification (NCBI taxonomy): domain Bacteria; kingdom Pseudomonadati; phylum Pseudomonadota; class Gammaproteobacteria; order Enterobacterales; family Enterobacteriaceae; genus Enterobacter; species Enterobacter sp. JBIWA003. The sequence goes on along the minus strand of NZ_CP074170.1, from coordinate 3,100,858 downwards.
TCGGCGGCCGAGGTGATCATGATCACATCGATTGGGCGGCCGGATGCGCGAATGACGGGCAGCAGATCCAGGCCGTTATCCTGCTGCATATAGACATCCAGCAGCACCAGATCGACAGGATGGCTGGGGTCATTAATGATGGCCTCGGCCTGGTTTAGCGTGGAGGCGACGCCACAGCAGGTAAAGCCTTCAACACGGTTGACGTACAGACGGTTGAGGTCGGCCACCATGGCGTCATCATCGACAATTAATACATTTATCACGCGATATTCCTCTCGCTATCCCAGGGGATGTGAACAAAAAATTGGGTAAATACGCCGGGCTCAGACTCGACGCTGATATCGCCGCCAAGGTTCTGAATCTGCTGGCGAGCAAGGAACAGCCCAACGCCGCGGTTGTCGCCTTTTGTTGAGAAGCCCTTTGTAAAAATAGACTCCAGCTGAGTGGGATCAATGCCGGGGCCATCGTCGCTGACTTCACAGCTGAGCCAGCCATTTTGATAATGCAGCAGCAGGCCAATCTCACCTTCCTGCTGTCCTTCCATCGCGTCGAGCGCGTTTTCAATGAGGTTGCCCAGCGCGGTGATCAGCACCGCGACCTGCTCTTCACTTGCGGTATCCGGTATCTGGCTTTCATCCGCCAGCGTCAGGGTGACGCCCGCTTCTTTCGCCCGGTTGATTTTACCCAGCAGGAACCCGGCTACCACCGGGGATTTTACCTTGCTCTGTATCGTACCGATATCCGTCTGGTAATGATGTGCCGTCTGCAGGATGTACTCTTCCAGCTTGTCGTAGCGCTTCATGTGCAGCAGGCCCAGGATCACATGCAGTTTATTCATAAACTCGTGTGTATGGGCGCGCAGGGCATCGACGTAATTCACCATGCCATCAATACGCTGCATCAGCTGGCTGATTTCCGTTTTATCACGGAAGGTGGTGATGGCGCCGATCACCCGATCCTGACTTTTCACCGGGACCATGTTGCACAGCAATAGCCGGCCGTTGCAGCTGATCTCCTGATCCTGGCGCGCGACGCCCGTCTTCGAGACGTCACGCAGGCTGGCCAGCAGGGGGGCGCTGGTGTTTTCGGTCTGCTTGCCGGACGGGAGAAGCAATATTTCTCTGGCGGTCTGATTAATCATCGTCACGCGCCCGTGAATATCAACGGCCAGCACCCCCTCACGAAGCGACTGCAGCATCGCCTGGCGCTGTTCGAACAGGGCGGAAATTTCGTAGGGTTCGAGTCCGAACAGGATGCGTTTCAGGACCCGCACCAGACCCCAAATCGCCATCGAACTCATAAAAATGCTGAACAAAATGGTCCAGACGGCGTTTAGCCGCCCGCGGGTAATCTGCTCTTCCACCTTATTCAGGGAGATACCGACCACTACCACGCCAATCTGCTCGTGCTGGCCGTCGTAGACGGGGGTAAATACGCGCAGCGCTTCGGCGAGCGCGCCCCGGTTAACCGATACGTTCTCTTTGCCTTCCAGCGCGGGCGTTAAATCGTCGCCGATAAAATGCAGCCCCAGCAGCGCCTCGTTCGGGTGAGAATAGCGGATCCCGCGCATATCGGTGACCACGGTGAACAGCAGATCGTTTCGTTTCGTCACCGCCTGGGCGATGGGCTGAATAATATTCTCCTGCGGCGCCTGCATCAGGCCGCGCTGTATCTCGGGGCTGTCGGCGAGGGTGCGGGCAATGCCGAGCGCGGTGTCTTTGACATCATCGCGTGTGGCGCGGGTGATTTGCACCGAATAGAGCGCAAAGACCACCAGCAGCACTGAACCGATAATCGCGCATACCATCAGCGTGACCAGCGTATTGAGTTTCATGGGGCGCTTGCGCGTCGGAAGGAAAGGCTGCAAATCGCTCATCAATACTCCGCGATGATTAAGTAAGGGGGTAATTATCGCCGATGACGCGCTTTTCTTAAAGCCATGTAAAGGCGTGGATTTGGTCCTCTTTTCGTGACCCTCCTCGCAGGTCATCTATATAAAACACTTTATAGTGTGTGGGTACTCATAATAAGGAGGCTGTTTATGAGCATTCTGCTTACCGGTTCGGTCAAGGAAAGACGGCACGCCAGCACGATGAATATCGATCGATTGTCCACGCTGGACATGCTGAAAGTCATTCACCAGGATGATGCACTCATTTCTGCTGCACTCACCCCTTGCTTACCTGTGATTGCCCGCGCGGTGGATAACGCTGCCGCGACCCTCAATCATGGTGGCCGTCTGGTGATTGTCGGGGCGGGACCGTCTGGTCGGGTCGCGCAACAGGTTGCCGATGACTATGCGCCGGGCAAAACCCCCGTGGTGGCCGTCACGGCAGAAGAGGGGGAAGGGAGCTACGAGCGCGGCGTTGCCGATCTGCTGGCCATTAAGTTTGGTGAACACGATATGATGCTGGCCGTGACCGTCAGCGGAAAAACGCCGTGGGTGTGGGGGGCAATGCGCCATGCATGGTCGCTGGGGGCGCCGGTCGCCGTCATTACCGGTGATGCGCAAAGTGAAGCCGCGCAGCTGGCGAGTATGGTTATTGCTCCAGAACTGGGTGCCGATGTGGTGGCCGGCTATCTCAACACCAAAGCGGGGATTGCGCAGAAAATGATCCTCTCGATGATCGCTACCGGGCTGGCCGTTCGGACCGGGCGCGTTTACAGCAACCTGCGGGTGGATCTTGAGGCAAGCAGTACCAAATGGGCTGAACGCCAAATCGCCATTGTGATGGAAGCGGGGGGATGCTCCCGGGCGGAGGCAAAAGCGGCGCTGGAGAGCTGTAACCATCACTGTAAAACGGCGGTATTGATGGTGCTGACAGGGCTGGATGCGTGGAAAGCCCATGAACTGCTGGCGCAGAATAACGGGTTCATCCGCGTGGCGCTGCAGGAAGCGCCATAACACAGACCGCGAAGAAATAAAAAAGGCCGCAGATGCGGCCTTTGGTATTTTTAAAGATTAGAACTGGTAGGTCATGCCGACGCCAACGATGTCGTCGGTGGAAATACCGTTGGCTTCGTAGAAGCTTTCATCGTTATCCAGCATGTTGATTTTGTAGTCAACATAGGTGGAGAAGTTCTTGTTGAAGCTGTAGGTCATACCCAGGTCGATGTAGTTAACCAGGTCCATGTCTCCATGCTGACCCTGAGGGTTGCTGGCGTTGCCTGGATAGGTCATGTCCTTGCCCTTGGAGTAAACCCATGCCAGGGATGGACGCAGGCCGAAGTCGAACTGGTACTGTGCTACCGCTTCGAAGTTCTGAGTCTGATCCGCGATACCATAATCACCGTATGGCGTCATGTTGCGGGTTTCAGCGTACATCATCGCCAGATAGACGTTGTTGGCGTCGTATTTCGCGCCAAGGGTCCACGCTTCAGCTGTTTTACCGCTCGCGTAACGCGCGCTGTATTTGCCTGCCGCTTCCTGTTCATTAGTACGATCAGAAGAAGAGTACGCCGCACCCAGGCTCAGGCCGGAGAGATCGCCAGAGAAGTCATAGGAGGTAGACATACCGAAGCCGTCGCCGTTCTGGAAACGAACGCTGTTATGTCCGTTTTTGGTGCCTTCCTGATTTTCATCAGCGTTAGCACCTTCATTCGCACCCTGATACTGCAGCGCGAAATTCAGACCTTCAACCAGACCGAAGAAATCGCTATTACGGTAGGTTGCCAGACCGTTGGCACGGCCATTCATAAAGTTATCGGTCCAGGTGTAAGAATCACCGCCAAATACCGGCAGCATATCGGTCCAGGCTTCAACGTCGTACACGACGCCGTAATTACGGCCATAATCAAATGAACCGTATTCGCCATATTTCAGGCCAGCGTAGGCCAGACGGTTAAAGGATTTGTCACCCGCGCCTTCGGTATCGTTAGCGAACGTTTTATATTCCCACTGACCGTAACCGACCAGATCGCGAGTAATCTGGGTTTCGCCTTTGAAACCAACCTGTACATAGGTTTCATCGCCATCATCACCAGGGTTGTCAGAGAAGGTATGACGCGCGTCAACCTTACCGTACAGGTCAACTTTGTTGCCATTTTTGTTATACATTTCAGCCGCATTCGCTGCGCCTGCCATTAATAACGCGGGTACCAGAAATGCCAGAACTTTTCTTTTCATTATATATTCCCTTTAAAGATAATTTATATGAATATATGTAATCACCCTCCGTAATTACAGGCTCGATACTATTCTATGGCTTGTGATTTAGTTTCAAAAATAAATGTAATTAAATTCGATGAAATATTTCAAATTATTTCTATTAATCTCTTTATTTTTCTTGTGAATTATTGGGGTGGATTTATAAGGAGTAATTATTATTAAATATTTCTCAGCGCTATTTTTAAATCCATTTAATTTGGCTATGTTATAATTCACCCTCTTTTAAACAACAGGACATGATGATGGAACTGGCCCGGTGGCAGCATGGCTTTGAGCGCTGGCTCAAGGAAAATCACCAGAACGACGATACCGCACATGATATTTCGCATTTTCGTCGGGTGTGGATGACGGCGCAAAAAATCATGGTTCACCACACGGCCGAGCCGCGGGTGATTCTGACCGCCTGCTATTTTCACGATATTGTCAGCCTGCCGAAGAACCATCCTGAACGCAGCCAGTCGTCACGGCTCGCTGCTCGCAAGACGAGCGAGATACTGCGCCGCGACTTCCCGGACTTTCCGCCCGAGCATATTGCCGCCGTCGCGCACGCGATTGAGGCGCACAGTTTCAGCGCCGGCATTGCGCCGCAAAGTATAGAAGCCAAAATTGTGCAGGACGCTGACCGGCTGGAAGCATTAGGCGCTATCGGCCTGGCGCGCGTTTTTGCCGTCTCGGGCGCACTGGGCGTGCCGCTATTTGACGCGGACGATCCCTTTGCCGATGCGCGTCCCCTCGACGACCGCGCGTTTGCCCTCGACCATTTTCAGACCAAGCTGCTGCGTTTGCCTGATACAATGCAAACGGACATGGGCCGCGAACTGGCACGTCACAATGCCGATTTCCTGATCCAGTTTATGGCGAAACTCAGCGCCGAATTACACGGCGACTGCCTCGGGCTGGATAGCCAGGTGCTGAGCCGCTTCCGTCGCAGTTTGCGCAACTGAACTGTGGTAATCTGTTCCCAGTCTTTACTCTCCGGTTAAAAGAATGCAGGAAAATCGATCAGTGACAGAGCCCGCGCCCGCGCAGGCTGAGAAATCAACGGCAACGGTGCAGGCCTTACTGCGCCAGCTGTTGGATATCTATGATGCTAAAACGCTGGCCAGCCTGCTGGTGGCGCACGGCGAGAGCCACTGGAGCCCGGCGATCCTTAAACGTCTGCTGACCAGCGAGCGAGCAGGGCGTCGCCTGAGTGAAGGCGAGTTTCGTTATCTGCAAAACCTGCTTCCGCGTCCTTCTGCCGCGCACCCGAACTATGCCTTCCGGTTTATCGATCTGTTTGCTGGTATCGGCGGCATTCGTCACGGTTTTGAAGCCATCGGTGGACAGTGCGTGTTTACCAGCGAGTGGAACAAGCACGCCGTGCGCACCTACAAGGCAAACTGGTACTGCGATCCGCACGAGCATCATTTCAACGCGGATATCCGCGATGTGACCCTGAGCCATAAAAGCGGCGTGAGCGATGAACAGGCCGCCGAGCACATTCGTCAGACGATCCCGGCGCATGACGTGCTGCTGGCAGGCTTCCCGTGTCAGCCTTTCTCGCTGGCCGGCGTCTCCAAAAAGAATGCCCTTGGACGCGCCCACGGTTTCGCCTGCGATACGCAGGGAACGCTGTTTTTTGACGTGGCGCGCATTATTGACGCCCGTCGTCCGGCCATTTTTGTACTGGAAAACGTCAAAAACTTAAAAAGCCACGACGGCGGGAAAACCTTCCGCATTATCATGCAAACGCTGGATGAGCTGGGTTATGACGTGGCCGATTCAGAGGACATGGGCGCGGACGATCCTAAAATTATTGATGGAAAACATTTCCTGCCCCAGCATCGCGAACGTATCGTGCTGGTGGGCTTCCGCCGCGATCTCAATCTGAAAGGCGATTTCACTCTGCGGGATATTCCTTCTCTGTATCCCGAGCGCCGCCCCACCGTGGCCGATCTGCTGGAACCCGTCGTCGACGCGAAATTTATCCTGACCCCGGTGCTGTGGAAATACCTCTACCGCTATGCCAAAAAGCACCAGGCGAAAGGCAACGGCTTCGGCTTTGGGATGGTAAACCCGAACGATCCGCACAGCGTCACCCGTACGCTGTCTGCTCGCTACTATAAAGACGGCGCGGAAATCCTGATCGACAGAGGCTGGGACAAGGCGCTGGGTGAAAAAGATTTCGACGATCCGCACAACCAGCGCCATCGCCCACGGCGCTTAACGCCGCGCGAATGCGCCCGGCTGATGGGCTTTGAGACGCCGCAGGGTTATCGCTTCCGCATCCCGGTGTCGGACACCCAGGCGTACCGCCAGTTTGGTAACTCGGTCGTCGTTCCTGCGTTTGCGGCTGTCGCAAAACTGCTGGCCTCGCGCATCCGACAGGCGGTGGCTCTTCGTCAGGGTGAGGCCGTCAATGACGGATGTTCACGATAAGGCGACGCGCAGTAAAAACATGCGTGCCATCGGCACGCGTGACACCGCCATTGAAAAGCGCCTGGCCGCGCTGCTGACGCAGGCGGGGTTTGACTTCCGCGTACAGGATCCCACCCTGGCGGGACGCCCGGATTTCGTCATCGACGCCTGGCAGTGCATCATCTTTACCCACGGCTGTTTCTGGCACCATCACGACTGCTACCTCTTTAAAGTCCCGGCGACGCGCACCGATTTCTGGCTGGATAAGATTGGCAAGAACGTCGAGCGCGACAGGCGGGATCTGGCCACGCTGATGGCGCAGGGCTGGCGGGTGCTGATCGTCTGGGAGTGTGCGCTGAGAGGCAGATTAAAGCTGAACGATGCCGATCTGAGCGAACGGCTGGAAGAGTGGATCTGCGGCGGCGGCCAGACCGCGCAGATCGACACGCAGGGCATTCACCTGCTTACGGTTTCTCCACCTCGCAAGGCGTGACCACCGGTTTTGCCGGCAGCAGATATTTGCCCAGCGTGACCAGCACGACGGCAAACACGATGATCCCAAGAGCAATCCATTCCACAGGTGAGAGCGTTTCTCCCCCCAGTCCCGTTCCGAGCAGCACGGCCACGACCGGGTTGACGTAGGCGTAGCTGGTGGCGACAGCCGGAGAGACGTTGCGGATCAGGAACATATAGGCGTTAATGGCGATGATAGAGCCAAACAGCGCCAGGTAGCCTACCGCGAGAAAGCCCGACAGGTCCGGCAGCGCGGTCAGCTTTTCTCCCGTCAGCGCCGAGGCCAGCAGCAGGACAATCCCCGCGGCAAGCATCTCAATCGCACCGGCCATCATGCCGGTCGGCAGTTCGATACGCGACCCGTAGACGGAACCCAACGCCCAGCTCATCGAGCCAATCAGGATAATCACCGCGCCCCACGGATTCCCGCTCAGGTTGCCGCCGCTGTTGAGCAGAACAATGCCGGCCAGGCCAATCCCAATCCCCAGCCATTCCAGCTTGCGTGTGCGGATGCCGAAAAGGCGGCTAAAGCAGAGGGTAAACAGCGGTACGGTGGCAACGACCACGGCGGCGATCCCGGACGGGACGTTCTGGTGCTCGGCAATCGTCACAAACCCGTTACCCACCGCCAGCAGCAGCAGGCCGATCAGGGCGGCATTCAGCAGCGGGCGTAGCGGGGGAAGCTTATGCCCGCGCAGGAGCAGGAAGGCCAGCAGCAGGATGCCCGCCGAGAGGAAGCGAATGCCCGCCATCATCAGCGGCGGCCAGCTCTCCACGCCGACGCGAATGACAAAGTAGGTTGACCCCCAGATGATGTACAGCGAAAAGAGTGCCCCGATAAGCGGTAGCAATTGCCGGAAACGCATAATCCCTCACGACGAAATAAAAAGTTCGCTGATAGTAAACGCGAAAACTATCTCGCTGGCGAGCCCTTTAATTGTGTGGCAGATGTGAATTTTTTGTTGACGTAAGGTGCCTGTTTCCGGGTTGGCGCTTTTGCTCCATACTATTCACTTAATTACCAAAAAATGAAGGATTAAGATTTTGGCAGGAAGTAGCTTATTAACATTGCTGGATGATATTGCCACCTTACTGGACGACATTTCAGTGATGGGGAAACTGGCGGCGAAGAAAACCGCAGGCGTGCTGGGCGATGATTTATCGCTTAACGCCCAGCAGGTGAGTGGGGTGAGGGCAAACCGTGAACTGCCGGTGGTGTGGGGCGTGGCGAAAGGCTCCTTCCTGAACAAGGTGATTCTGGTGCCGCTGGCGCTGCTGATCAGCGCGTTTATTCCCTGGGCCATCACGCCGTTACTGATGATTGGCGGGGCATTTCTCTGCTTCGAGGGCGTGGAGAAGGTGCTGCACTCCTTTAGCGCGCGTAAGCAGAGCGATACGCCGGAGGTGCGCCAGCAGCGTCTTGAAGCGCTGGCCGCGCAGGATCCGAAAACCTTCGAGCGCGATAAGGTCAAAGGCGCTATTCGGACCGACTTTATCCTGTCTGCGGAAATCGTCGCGATTACGCTGGGCATTGTCTCTGACGCGCCGCTCCTGAATCAGGTGCTGATCCTCTCCGGCATCGCGATTCTGGTCACCGTGGGCGTGTATGGTCTGGTGGGGCTGATCGTCAAGCTGGACGATATTGGCTACTGGCTGGAGGAAAAATCGAGCGCGGTAGCAAGAGGCATCGGCAAAAGCCTGCTGGTGCTGGCCCCGTGGCTGATGAAGAGTTTGTCGGTGGTGGGCACGCTGGCGATGTTCCTCGTGGGTGGCGGAATTGTGGTTCACGGCATTGCGCCGCTGCACCATGCCATCGAACATTTCTCCTCCACGCAGGGGGCCGTTATCGCGGCGATTCTGCCTACGCTGCTGAATCTTGTGCTGGGCTTTATCATTGGCGCTATCGTCGTCGCGGCGGTGAAGCTGGTTGAGAAAATTCGCGGCACGTCGCACTAATTGTTACCCGCGGCAGGATGCAAAAAGACCATTCCTCGTCTAAATTGAAACAGTTTCACCCTGATACAGGAGGCAGGTATGGTCTTTTTGGTCAGTGATGAAGTTAAGCCTAAGAAGGGCGGCCCACGTATGATCGTCACCGGGTATTCCAGCGGAATGGTGGAATGTCGGTGGCACGATGGCTATAGCATCAAGCGGGAAGCATTCCGTGAAGATGAGCTTCAGCCGGGTGACGGGCAGCACCAGCGGGACAAGGCTTAATCACATAACGCCCGGCTTTGCCGGGCGTTTTTATCTCAGGTTTCGGGTAAAGAGCAGTAATCAGGGAGTGTGTGTGCAGCGCGATACCTTTGTTGTAAGACAAACTTTTTTGCAATGGCTGCATAAGCGTAGCAATCCGGGGCGGATTGTTAATCTCTGTTTTCTGATCGTTCTGGTGTTTTCCACGCTCCTGACCTGGCGTGAGGTGGTGGTGCTGGAAGAGGCGTACATCTCCAGCCAGCGCAACCATCTGGATACGGTGGCCAGTTCGCTGGACAGGCAGTTACAGAACAGCGTCGACAGGATGCTGTTATTCCGCCAGGGCATGCATGATGCAATCGAGACGCCGCTGGCCTTTGATGTCTTACAGGATGCGGTGTCACGCTTTAATACCGTCCGCATGCTCCCCACCTGGCAGCTTGCCGTTGATAAAAAGCGCACGCTTCCCCTTAACGGGGTCTCGGATGCATTCGTGGATAAAACCACCCTTCTGAACCGGGACGCTGAGCGCATCAGTCATGAAATTTCTGCCGCACTCGAAGTGGGGTATCTGCTCAGGCTGGCGTCATCGAGAGCACAAACAGAAGCGCGGGTGATCTACGTCTCTCGCGCCGGTTTTTTCCTTTCCACGGATACGCCGGACCGGGCGGGCGATATTACCGCCCGCTATTATCATCTGGTCACGCAGTCCTGGTTTACCCAGCAGTCAGAACGTAACAATCGCGCGCGCGCCGTGCGCTGGTTTATCTCTACCCCTTCATCCTGGACCGGGGATGAACGAACGATCACCGCCAGCGTCCCCATCTATTTCGATCACTACTGGTACGGCGTCGTGGCGATGGACTTTACCTTAGACACGATGCAGCGTCTGCTGACCGACGCGACGGAAGACCGGACGGAGGGGGAGTATCAGCTGTACGATACCCGGCTTAATATGATAGCCACCTCTGCCCACGCGGGAAGCCTGGTTAACCATTTTGACGAACGCGAAACGGCGCAGATTGCCCAGGCGATTGAGCATGATACCGGCGGCGGGATCCGCCTCGGGAGCCGGTTTATCACCTGGGAGCGGCTCGATCACTTCGATGGCGTCGTCCTGCGGATCCACACCCTGCATGAAGGGGTGCAGGATGATTTCGGCAGTATCAGTATCGTGCTGGCGCTGCTGTGGGCACTCTTTACCGCCATGCTGTTGATCTCGTGGCTGGTGATCCGTCGGATGGTGAGTAACATGTATACGCTTCAGCACTCCCTCCAGTGGCAGGCCTGGCACGATCCGCTGACACGGCTCAATAATCGCGGCGCGCTGTTCGACCGCGCAAAATTGCTAGCGGAAACCTGTCGTCAGCAGTCGCTGCCGTTCTCGGTGATTCAGATCGATCTCGACCATTTTAAAAGCATTAACGACCGTTTCGGCCATCAGGCCGGTGATAAGGTGCTTTCCCATACGGCAGGCGTGATTGCCAGCGCGTTACGCAAGAATGATGTGGCCGGGCGCGTCGGCGGAGAAGAGTTTTGTGTGGTCCTTCCCGGCATTGGTCTGGAGGAGGCGAGAGGCGTCGCTGACCGCATTCGTTGCCGAATCACCAGTAAGGAGATCCTGGTGAAGAAGAGCACCACCCTGCGCATCAGCGCGTCACTGGGCGTCAGCAGCGCGGATGAAACGGGCAACTACGATTTTGAACAGCTGCAGTCCGTGGCGGACGTCAAGCTCTATCAGGCTAAGCAGAGCGGGCGTAACCGGGTCGTGTGGCGGGATCAGGACAGGAAGTGATCCAGCCCCTCCTGCCAGCCTGCCGGGCCGGTCTGTTGAGTGTGATAGACCCGCTCGGGGTTATCGTCCCGTAGCGTGATGCCCTGGCGGTTAATCCCCTTGATGACCACCGCGAAATCCATGCTGTCGAGCAGCGGTGCATCGTTAGGGCCATCGCCGAGCCCCAGCGTGGTGGGCTCGATCTCGTCCTGCTCGAGATACTGTTCAATCAGCCAGCTAACCGCCACGTCTTTACCGCAGCGGGCGTCGAGAATATGCCAGAAGCGCGCCCCCTGCACACACTTGAGGCCGATGTGCGCCAGCTGCTCTTCAAACTGGACCAATTTCTCGTCGGTATCGCGCCAGATGAGCGTGACGGAGGCTTCATGCTTGCGGGCAAGCGTCGAACGGTAGCGCGTCAGTCCGGTCCACTCGCTGATAACGTGCTCATCCACATCGTCAAAGGTGGTGAATTTAAAGCCCGTCTGCAGACGAATCTGCTCGATTCGCGGGCGAATATCCCGGTGTGTCATCCCCCGGATCTGACGCTGGACCTTGTCCCAGCGCACGTCAGGCTGTATTACCGCGCCGTTCTCGGCAATAAACGGCAAGCCTTCCAGCCCCAGATCCTGTTGAATATCCAGCATCTCTGCCGCGGTTTTGCTGCTGCAGAGAATAATCGGAATCTGGTTATCCTGTAGCCTGTCCAGCCAGGGCATTGCGGGTTGCCAGTCGTAGGTATGAATATCCAGCAACGCGCCATCCAGGTCAGAAAAAATCAGCAAGGTATCCCGCAGTGAAGGCATAGTGACTCCCGATGACGGTAGCGTTTCGTTCTAAGAAAATTCCTAAAAAATAACCGAATTGTTAACAGATGAAATGGGAACAATCCCTGGCAAACCCGCATTCGGCGTAAGTTATTGCTCATAACGAAAAGCATTATGTTAAAAATATTATATTCATCATAAGAATATATGCTTGTCAGACAAATTCGTTGGGGATAGTGTGGCTTGTACATCAGATTTCCTGGTGTAACGAATTTTCAAGTGCTTCTTGCATAAGCAAGTTTTGATCCCGGTCATCCCCATGACCGGGATTTTTTTCGCCCTAACGATTGGCTTCCGACACGCTAAAGTCGTGAATATCGAGCTCGAAGGCCTCCGCCAGCTCACGATAGGTGTGATAATCCCTTCCGTTAACAATGACGTGGTCCGAATTGTCGTCCGTCCTGCGGACTTCTGACTCGCTAATCTCATTGATGGCGGCCAGCAGGGCATCGACATCCACCTCGACTTCGCGCTTGATGGTGTCGCTGTACTCTTTATCGGTCTTCATTGCGGGGTTCCTCATTCAGCCGGGTCCATCGCTAAGTATAGACTGTAGATAAAAACGCCATTCACACCGGCCGGCGATGTGCGATTTTGCGTTTTGTTCTACACTGGCTCAAAACCAGAGGAGGAATGTATGAAGGTCAACGATCGGGTAACCGTTAAAACGGACGGTGGGCCGCGCCGCCCGGGTGTGGTGCTGGCAATTGAAGAGTTTAGCGAAGGGACAATGTACCTGGTATCACTGGAAGACTACCCGCTCGGCATTTGGTTTTTTAACGAACTGGGGCATCCGGACGGTATTTTTGTTGAGAAAGCAGACTAACACGGCGTCGGGTAGCACATCGCGTGCCCGACACCCTCTGCAGAAGCAAAAATCTCTGGCCAGGCCAGAGATCAAAGGTAGGGTGCACAGGGTCTTAAGCGACTAACGCATGTTGACGAAAATCCCGTTCGTCACATTATCGGTCAGGCGTACCACGTGGTAGATCACTTGCTTATTATGCGTTTTAATTTTCCGTTTAATATTTCCTTTGTGTGATGAAACGGTTTTCGCTTTAATATTCATCTGGTCGGAGATCTGAATAGTTCCTTGTCCCGCCATCCACATTCGCAGCATACTTGATTCAGTCCTGCTTAATGATAGGGTGGGTAAGTTAACCGCTCCTACATTTTTAACTTCTTTATTCAAATAATCACCCAAAATGTCATCCAGCGACTCGGGTTTAATCGATTTAGAACTGATCAATAAATTTTTACGGACCAACAAATACTCATCGAAATGGATATTCGCGATCGCCATAAAAACAATAAACAGGGTTTTTGGATGCTGATTAATGATTTGCTTAATGTGCTGACTGTTGGCTGGATCGTGAATGAAACAGTCCTCATTAATAAACACCACGCCTGGTTTTAGTTCGTCACAAGCGGCTGCGAGTTCGTCAACGGTGTGTGCATCGTTGATGTCTCTCTTTCTTACCCCTCTGCTTGCCAGGTACCCGGTTAACCCTAGCCGGGTGTAGCTGCATAAATCCATAATGATCGTTGACATGGCATACCCTCACTCAATGCGTAACGATAATTCACCATCTGCCTGAGAGCTCAAAACAGCCATACGGGATGGAAAAAAATAATAAACCTGTGAGCATGACAAAGACTTTCAGGCGGACTCACTATCCCGTAAAGTTACGTATAATTTGCCAGGAATCTTCTTAAAGTAAAGTAAATATTAAGTATTGTGAGGTGGTTAGAAACAATTAAACCGCGTCAGATATATCCTGGAAGATGTTTTTCGCGTTTTATTTTAGGAATATCCTCAGAAAGACAGTAGCAACAGTACGGTCTATTATTTACGAGGCAGTTCGCTGACAATATCCGCTAACAGGTTGAATATCTCGCCGAATAAATGTTCACAGAAGGGAGCGATAAGTGGCATCAGTAATGACATTAATAAAATTCCGACCGTCAGCGTCAACGGAAAACCAATGACAAACACCGAAAGCTGCGGCGCCATTCGGTTCAGTAAACCTAATGCCAGGTTGACGGTCAGCAGCAGGGTGATGATCGGCAGCGCCAGCATCAGCCCGTTCAGGAAGATCAGCCCCGCGGCGCGGGTGAGCGCCAGGAAAGCGTTGCTGTTTACCGGGTTTTCGCCAATCGGCAGCGTATGGAACGTGTCCACCAGCATGGAGATAAGCCACAGATGGCCGTTGAATGACAGGAACAGCAGCATGGCGAGCAGATCGATAATGCGCGCCAGCACGGGCATGTTGAGATGACTGCCGGGATCGACAAACGTGGCGAACGATAACCCCATCTGCAGGCCAATCAGTTCTCCCGCGGTACGCACGGCGGCAAAAGCGAGTTGCATGGTAAAGCCGACGGCGACGCCAATCATCACCTGCTGCAGGGCGACCCACACCGCATTTGCCGAGAAGATCGGAATATCCACGGGAGGGAGAGACGGTGCGACGATAATGGAGATGATAATCCCCAGCCCCACTTTGACACGCTTGGGTATCGATTTCTCGCTGAGAATAGGGGCGGTGGAGATCAGCGCCATGATGCGTAGCATCGGCCAGAAGTAGACGCCGAGCCACTGAACCCACTGGTCGCTGGTGAAGTGCAGCATCGTCAGGTCAGCCGATGATGTACGGCAGATTGGTAAACAGGTTGCGCATATAGTCCAGCAGCAGGTTCAGCATCCACGGTCCGGCCACGATAATCGCCACGAACACGGCGATGATTTTCGGGATGAACGACAGCGTCATTTCGTTAATCTGCGTGGCGGCCTGCAGAATACTGATAATCAGACCGGTAACCAGCGCGACAAGCAGCAGCGGAGCGGCAACGGCAATGGCGATTTTCATCGCCTCCGTGCCCATCATCATGACCGATTCGGGTGTCATTGCCGTTCCTTAACTGTAGAAACTCTGCGCCAGCGAGCTGACCAGCAGCTGCCAGCCGTCGACCAGCACAAAAAGCATGATCTTAAAGGGCAGGGCGATGGTCGCGGGCGGCACCATCATCATCCCGAGCGCCATCAGGACGCTGGCGATCACCAGGTCGATAATCAGGAACGGGATAAAGATGGTAAAGCCGATCTGGAACGCGGTTTTCAGCTCGCTGGTCACATAGGCGGGCAGCAGAATACGCATGGGCACCGCTTCCGGTCCCTGCAGCTCGCCGGTGTTGGACAGGCGGGCAAAGAGGGCCAAATCCGCTTCGCGCGTCTGGCGCAGCATAAACTCCCGCAGCGGCTGCGCGCCTTTATCCAGCGCTTCCTGCATGGAGATTTTATCTTCGCTGAACGGCTGGTAGGCGTCGGTGTAAATCTTATCGATCACCGGCGACATAATGAAAAAGGTCAAAAACAACGCCAGTCCGAGCAGAACCTGGTTTGGCGGAGCGGAAGGGGTGCCCAGCGCGTTTCGCAGCAGACCAAAAACGATGATGATGCGGGTGAAGCTGGTCATCATCAGCAGGATAGCCGGAATAAACGTCAGCGAGGTGATGAATACCAGCGTCTGCACCGGAAGCGACCAGCTTTGGCCGCCGCCTGCGAGAGGGGTTGACACCAGACCGGGCAGTTGCGCATAGACCGCGGGAGCAAACAGGCCAACGCCCGCAAGCGTCAGGGATAACAAACGGCGCATCAGGATCTCCCGGAACGCTTAAGCAAACTCTTCATCACGGACTGGAAATCCGCAGGGGCCTCTGCACGCTCGTCCACCACAGCAGGGGCGGGCGGCAGCTTATGTAATACGCTGATGTTTGACGCCGTGACGCCCAGAACCAGACGCGCATCGTCCACCTCGACGATGACCACGCGTTCACGTGGTCCCAGGGTGGTGCTGGCGCTGACCTTCAGCCCGCGGGCGCCGGCGGTTTTCCCCGCCAGGCCAAAGCGCTTCGCCAGCCAGGCGGCGATAAGAATAAAGGCAATAATACCGAACAATGCCCCGCTCACCTGGAGCAGAGGTGAGCCGGGAACGGCAGAAGGTTGCGATAGTGTTGCCTGGGTTTTCATGCTTAACGGCTCAGACGACGCATACGTTCAGACGGGGTAATGATGTCGGTGATACGTACGCCGTATTTATCGGCTACCACCACCACTTCACCCTGAGCAATCAGATAGCCGTTGATCAGAATATCCAGCGGCTCACCGGCCAGGCCGTCAAGGGCCACCACGGAACCCTGCGTCAGACGCAGCAGCTCTTTAATGGTCATACGGGTGCGTCCCAGCTCAACGGTCAGCTTAACCGGGATATCCATAATCAGGTCGATGTCCTGCAGCGTGCCGCTGACGTCACCGCCACCGAGCTGCTGGAATACGGCATCCGCAGCACTTTTGGCCGGGGTCGCTTTTTGCTCGTTTAACGCGTCAGCCCACAGATCGTCCAGTGCTCCGCTGTTTTCATCGGACGGATTGTTCATGTCACTCATTTGGGCTGTTCCTCATTCAGCGAATTCAAAATCGGGTTGATCAAGTGCTCAACGCGTAACGCATACTGACCGTTAATCGTGCCGTACTGGCTTGTCAGCACGGGGACACCATCCACATGGGCAATAATGCGGTCGGGTTTTTCTATCGGCAAAACATCACCGGGTTGTAATTTCAGGATCTGAGATAACCGCAGCGGGATATCGGCGAAGCTCGCCACCAGCTCAAGCTGCGAATGCTGGACCTGGCGGACCAGGTTTTCACGCCAGTTCTGGTCTTCGTTGCGGGAGTTCTCCAGCGGCGGGTTAACCAGCAGCTCGCGCAGCGGTTCGATCATGCTGAACGGCAGGCAGATGTTGAACTCGCCGGTCAGGTTACCGATCTCCACGTGGAACGGGGTGTTAACGACGATATCGTTCGGGGAGGTGGTGATATTGGTAAATTTCACCTGCATCTCAGAACGGACGTACTCCACTTCCAGCGGGTTAATCGCTTTCCACGCGTCGCTGTAGGACTCCAGCGCCAGCTTCAGCATGCGGTTAATGACGCGCTGTTCGGTGTGGGTGAATTCACGACCTTCTACTTTGGTCGGGAAACGCCCGTCGCCGCCGAACAGGTTATCCACCGCAATGAACACCAGGCTTGGGGAAAACACCACCAGACCGGTGCCGCGCAGCGGCTTCAGATGAATCAGGTTAAGGTTGGTTGGCACCGGCAGGTTGCGGGCAAACTCATGATACGGCTGAATGCGGATCGCACCGACCGTGATATCCGGGCTACGACGCAGCAGGTTAAACAGCCCCATACGGAACTGACGTGCAAAACGTTCGTTAATGATCTCCAGCGCCTGCAGACGTTCACGTACCACGCGACGCTGGGTATTCGGGTCATAGGGACGAATATCGCTATCGCCGCCGATACCCGGTTGCGGATCATCACTTTTATCGCTGTCGCCGTTGAGCAGCGCATCGATTTCTGCCTGAGAAAGAATACTGTCGCCCATGTCGTTACCGCAGAATGAAGGCTGTATACAGAACGTCAGTGACTTCCTGCTTAGGTTGGCCGTTTACCAGCGGGGTCGCCAGCGTTTGTTTAATGGCGTCGACTAGCTTTTGCTTACCCACATCGGTGGCCAGCGCCGAAGCGTCCTGACGAGAGAACAGCAGCAGAAGGCGGCTACGCACCTCCGGAAGATAATCATTCAGACGCGCGCGCGTGGCTTCATCCTTCAGGCGCAGCGTAATACCGACGTACAGCACACGATCCGCGTCACCGAGATTCACGGTGAAGGTGTCCAGAGGGAAAAATACCGGCGCCGGTGGCGGTGCAGGTTCGGCTTTGGCCGCAGCGGTCGAAGGTTCCTGCTGCATACGCCAGTAACTATAGCCCGCGGTGGCGCAGGCGGCGAGCGTGATCAACACCAGCAGCGGGATCCAGATGGAACGCTTACTTTTTTTGGTGATAGCGGAGTCAGTCATCTGATACGAGCTTCCTGTTTCGGTACAGCTTAATAAGGTGATTATCCCGTGTCCTGCTGTCGTCAAAGCGTGGAAAAGACGGGGATAATCACGCTACCTCTGGCGTTTAGGCGAAGATGTCTACGGCACTGTTACCGCGCGCGGCGGATTGCAGGGCGGCAGGAACGGGCAGTAGTTCATCGCTCTCTTCATTAAAACCGCCGGTGTTGCCGGAACGCGAAGCCTGGTGCTGCTGCTGGGATGAGGACTGCTGCTGCCCGGCTAAGCTCTCGCTGCTGACGCTGCTCTGCGCAAGCTGAATGCCGTTTTCTGCCAGCGAGGTTCGCAGTACCGGCAGCGCGGCTTCCAGCGCCGCACGGACATGGCTGTGCGCAGAGACCATCTGCAACTGCGCCTGGTTATCATCCAGCTTAAGCGAAATTTGTACCTGACCCAGATCTTCCGGGTGCAGACGCAGCTCGGCCGTCTGCTGGCCCTGTTTGGTGAACAGGGTGATGTGCTGGCTCAGGGACTGCTGCCATTCATGCGTGCCCAGAGGCTGGCTTAACACCGGCGCGGGAGCAACGGTGGCGGCCGTCTGACTGGTTGCATGGCTGGACATAATTGGTGCCAGGGTAGCCGTCGGCGATGATGAAGAGGAGGCGCTGGCGAGCTCCTGCTTCTCTGCGGTTGCAGCCACGACCGGCGTGGCCGGCGCGTTGCCCGACAGGGCCGGGTCGCTGTTTTTCGCCTGGCTCTGATAAGGCGCAGCACTCTGCGCTTTATCATGGCTTCCCGGAAGCGCGTTCAGGGACGGTTGGCCCGCGCCGTTTTGCGCAAGCGCCGCTGTACTCAGCGTTGCGGTGGCGGAAACGCCGTCACTGCCAGCTACGCGAGAGGCGGTAGTTTGCTGGTGCGGCAGCATCGCCATCAGGGCGCTCAATCCGGCCAGCTCCTCTTCGCTCAGCTCGCTTTTACCGTCATCTTTGCTGTTCGCGGCATTGATCGTCTTCAGTGCGTCACCTTTAGACAGCGGTACCAGTCCGGAAACCAGCGTATCAAGCGAGGTGACGGGCGCCGTTTCGTCGCCATTCAGCGCGGTTTGGCGCGAGAGCAGGTCGGCAATTTTGGCCTGCAGGGTGGTATCCCCTTTGGCGTCCTGAGCAACGTGGGACAGCTTGCTGCCGGCGGCTTTCAGGTCAGCCAGGGTCAGTGGCGCATCTTTGCCCTTGCCCGTCGCGTCCGACAGGGCGCCCGCGAGCAGCGCGAGAAAGTCCTGTGCACCGTCGGTGCCTTTCCCCGTCTGCGTACCGCCTGACAGGTCGCTGTCGCTCATCAGCAGTTGTTGCAGTGTGATCATTCCGGTTTCCTCATTGATGCGCGCTGGGCAAACTCATCCATTTTTTTCTGATCCAGACGGTTTTCCGCCAGGGTCGTTGCCGCAATCTGTCGGTCCTGTAAGGTCTGCCAGGCCTGCAGTCGCTGCTTCTTCTCGCGCCAGAAATTCAGCGCGGTATCGACTTTCTGGGTCCACTGGTGAAGCTGCTGGCGATGCTGATCTATCGCCTTCTCCAGCGTCTGGATAAACTGCTGATAGTTAATCCAGCGCTGGCTTCCAATGCCCTGTGTCATATCGGTATTGAGGTTGGTGCGATATTCATGCTGATAGTCGATTAACATCTTCAACTGTTCTTCAGCCTGCTGGCACCCGCGTCGCATTGCGCCAAGCTGCAATGCGGCATCATCAACTTCTTTTTCAGCCAGATCTTTCAGCGTTGATAACGCGCTGTTTTGCGCCATGACCTTCGCCCTCCACCTGTGTTACACCTGCGGGAAAATCAGCTCCAGTGCCTGAATTGAATCTTCCCAGTTGGCACGTTCAAAAATGCCTTGTTGTAAAAATGCCTCCAGCTGCGGCCACAGGGTAATCGCTTTGTCGAGCATCGGGTCGCTGCCTTTGGCATACGCCCCCACGCTGACCAGATCGCGGTTGCGCTGGAAGCTGGAGAGGAGTTGTTTAAAGTTACGCACGCGGGCGTAGTGCTTCTCGGTTATCAGCGCCGTCATTGCGCGGCTGATAGAGGCTTCAATATCAATTGCCGGATAGTGTCCGGCTTCGGCGAGACGACGCGACAGCACAATATGGCCGTCAAGGATCGCGCGCGCAGAGTCGGCAATCGGATCCTGCTGGTCATCGCCTTCGGTCAGCACCGTATAGAACGCGGTGATGGAGCCGCCGCCGCTGATGCCGTTCCCCGCACGTTCCACCAGGGCAGGGAGTTTGGCGAAGACCGAAGGTGGGTAGCCTTTGGTCGCCGGTGGCTCACCGATAGCCAGCGCAATTTCACGCTGCGCCATCGCGTAGCGGGTCAGCGAATCCATGATCAGCAGCACGTGCTTGCCGCGGTCACGAAAATCTTCGGCGATGCGGGTGGCATACGCTGCCCCCTGCATACGCAGTAACGGTGACACGTCCGCCGGTGCGGCAATGACCACCGAGCGGGCACGGCCTTCCGCACCCAGAATGTTTTCAATGAAATCTTTAACTTCGCGACCACGTTCGCCGATCAGGCCCACAACGATAACGTCGGCCTGGGTATAGCGCGCCATCATGCCGAGCAGAACGGATTTACCCACGCCTGACCCGGCGAACAGGCCCATACGTTGCCCACGTCCCACGGTCAGCAGGGCGTTAATCGGGCGTACGCCGGTATCGAGCACATGCTCGATAGGGGTTCGCTGCAGGGGGTTAAACGGCTGGGTGATTAATGCGCCGGTTTCGGTGGTGTCCGGCGAGGGCAGCCCGTCGAGCGGCTTCCCGCTGCCGTCCAGCACGCGCCCCAGCAGGGCAGGACCAAGTGGCAGCTGTTTCCCGCTTTGCAGCCCATCGCCAGACGTGTTTTTGGCATACACGCGCGCGCCGGGCAGAATGCCTTCCACCTCTTCAAGCGGCATCAGGAACAGGCGCTGGCCGTTGAACCCGACCACTTCGCTTTCCACTTCACGCGTTTCCAGACCGTCCTGACGCTCGATCACGCAGGTCGCGCCCAGCGGCAGTTGCAGGCCGGTGGCCTCCAGTACCAAACCGGTGGCGCGCGTCAGTCGCCCATAACGACGAACAGAGGGCAGTTGCGCCATCTTCGTCTCAAAATTGTCGAGCGTGGTGAGCCAGCGGGTGAGGCGTGCGGTCATCAGACGACTCCCGGTGCCGCCAGGCGGCACAGTTCCTGCCAGCGGGTGGCGACGCTGGCATCCAGATCGCCTTCATCGGCTGAGACTTTGCAGCCGCCGTGATGTAACGACGGATCGCCGCGCAGACGCCAGCCGTGCAGGTTTAGCGTCGCGCCCAGGCTCTCTTCCACGCGCTGCAGGTCGTCCGGATGGACGCGCAGCTGCGGCTTACCGCTGAACAGCGGCTCCTGCTGCAGCAGGCCCTGAATTTGTTTGATCAGCGCCGTGTTATCCACGACGGGCGTCTGGCCGATCACCTGACGCGCGGCTTCCAGCGCCATCTGCATCAGTCGCGAGGCAATCACGCTGTCCAGCGCGTCCAGCGTGTGCTGAAACTCGCTGACCAGCTGCTGCATGCGGGCATGGATCGGCGCCTGCTGCTGGCGCGCCTGATCGATACCGTGCTCTAACCCTTTTGACAGGCCTTCCTGATACCCCAGCTCGTGGCCTTTCTGCCGGCCTTCGTTCAGACCGGCATTGTAGCCCTGCTCGTGCGCCTGCATTTGCAGCTGAGCCAGCATCTGTGCTTGCTGCTCTTCTTCGCTTAGCTCAGGCTGTTCGACGTCCGGGTCAAGCTCCTCGGTCGGGATCACGGCTGGCGTGAACTCGGAGAGGGGAGGGGCCAAATCGTCCGGCGTCCAACGCTTCCACGGCAGCTCATTAGACATAGGTGTCGTCTCCGCTGCCAATCACCATCTCGCCGGTTTCCGCCAGACGACGAACAATAAGCAGAATGGCTTTCTGTTCGTTTTCCACCTGAGACAGACGAACCGGGCCGCGGTTGGCAAGGTCGTCGCGCAGGATATCGGCCGCACGCTGAGACATGTTGCGCAGGAACTTCTCGCGCAGCGGCTGCTCGGCGCCTTTGAGGGCGATAAGCAGCGACTCGGAATCCACTTCCTGGAGCAGGCGCTGGATGCTGCGGTCGTCCACTTCGACGAGGTTTTCGAACAGGAACATCTCGTCGATGATTTTCTGTGCCAGCTCGCCGTCGAATTCGCGAACCGCCGTAATGACGGCCTCTTCCTGCTGCGTTTTCATCAGGTTGATGATTTCCGCCGCCGTTCTCACGCCGCCCATTTTGCTGCGCTTGAGGTTCTGGCCGTCGAGCAGGTTGTTCAGCACCTCGGTCAGCTCCGCCAACGCGGCTGGCTGGACGCCGCCGAAGGTGGCGATACGCAGCATCACATCGTGACGCAGGCGCTCTTCGAACAGCGCCAGAATATCGGCCGCCTGACCACGTTTGAGGTGGACAAGGATGGTGGCGATAATCTGCGGGTGCTCGTCGCGAATAAGGTCGGCGGCACTCTGCGGTTCCATAAAGTTGAGCGTTTCGATACCGCTGGCGGTATCGCGCGTTTCCAGAATATCTTCCAGCAGGCTGGCGGCACGCTCTTCGCCCAGCGCCTTGACCAGCACGGAACGCAGGTAGTCGTTGGCGTTGACGTTCAGCGCGGCAAACTGTTCGGCTTCCTGCTCAAACTCCGACAGCACTTCGGTCAGCTGTTTATTGGAGATTTGACGCACGTTGGCCATGGCCGCACTGAGAATCTGTACCTCTCGCTGGGAGAGGTGTTTAAACACCTCTGCCGCGCGATCTTCGCCAATGGTCATCAACAGGATGACGCTTTTATCGGTGCCCGTAAGCGTATTACTCATGTTCGTTACCCATCCACTGGCGGATGACCAGCGCCACGACGCGCGGATCGTTATCTGACATTTCGCGAATGCGCTGGCTCATCACCTCGGCACCCATGCGCTGGTTAGCACGGCGTTGCTGCATCTGTTCATCTTTACTGAGGCGAACTTCAACCGCTTCTTCCGTTTCCTGACGCGCATTCATCTGCTCGCGAGCCGCTTTTTCAGCTTCGGCACGGCGCTGGAGCTGTGGACGAACGCCCTTACGCCACAGCAGCCACGCAACAATCAGCACCAGCAGCCAGCGTCCTGCGGACATCAGCTGGTCGATAAACGCCTGCTGTTGCCAGAACGGCAGTTCACCGCCGGTCTCTTCAACCGAGTTGAACGGTGAGTTCACCACGTTGAGGGTATCGCCGCGCTTCTCGGAGTAACCCATCGCTTCGCGGGTCAGGTTTTCAATCTGCTTCATCTGCTCGGCGGTCAACGGCAACGGTTTGCCATCCGCCAGCGTTTTGTAGTTCACCACTACCGCAACAGAGAGACGCTGAATATCGCCCACGTTCAGTTTAGTGTGACGAATCGTTCTATCCACTTCGTAGTTCGTGGTTTCGTTACGGCTGGTGTTTCGTGGGCCGCTGTTATTCGCCGTAGAGGTGGTCTGCTGATTATTTTGCTGACCGTTCTGCTGATTGGCCGGCGGCGTAGAGATCGGCGCCGCGTTTGCCGGGGCAGGCTGGTTAGACAGCGCGCCCGGCACGCCGCCCGGGTAGGCACCGCCAACCTGCTCGCTGGAGTTGATTTGACGCGAACGCATGACCGCCTGAGCCGCATCGCCGTTCGGGCTGTACTGCTCTTCGGTTTGTTCTTTATTCGAGAAGTCGATCTGCGCGGTGACTTGCGCGTGCACGTTGCTGTTGCCCACAACCGGGCCGAGGATCGCTTCGATACGACGCTGGAGACGGCTTTCGACATCGGCGGCATATTTCAGCTGCGCGTCATTCAGATCGCGACCGGCGGTATTGGATTGCGTCAGCAGGTGACCGCTCTGGTCAACCAGCGTCACGTTACCCGGCGGCAGACCGGCCACGGCGCTGGAGACGAGATGCGTCACCGCGCTGATTTGCCCTTCGTCCAGCGCGCGGCCAGGCTCAAGGTTCACGGTCACGGAAGCCGAAGGTGATTTCTGTTCGCGGACAAATAAGGAAGGTTTAGGCATCGCCAGGTGCACGCGGGCGCTCTTCACCGGGCCTAATGTTTCAATGGTGCGGGCCAGTTCACCTTCCAGCGCACGCTGGTAGTTCACCTGCTCGCTGAACTGGCTGATACCGAATTTTTCCTGATCCAGCAGCTCAAAGCCTACCGCGCCGCCTTTTGGCAGCCCCTGCTGGGCCAGGCGCAGACGCAGTTCGTGCACCTTATCTGCCGGGACCTCCAGCGCACCGCCATTATCGGCAAAGCGATAAGGGATGTTCATCTGGGTCAGCTGGGTGACGATGGCGCCGCCATCCTGATCGGAAAGGTTACTGTAGAGCGTCCGGTAATCAGGGCTTTTCGCCCACAGGACCATCGCTACAAGGATCGCAATTGCGGCAGCGCCTGCCACGATCAACGGGATTTTAGGATTCGCGCGAAGGCGGTTCATCCACTCGAGTGATTTATTCTGCGGCGCTGTCGATGCTGTTGCACTCATTGCGCACCTCTTAAATCCTGGTGGTTTACGTTATTCGTGTAGAGAAACAAAACTGACTCCCGGGTCGGCAAACACGACAAAAGTTCCATATTGATGGCCCTGCCATTATTTGATGATTCGTGATTTTCTATGCGTCAAATAACCTGGTTTTTTCATGCTATTTACCGCCATTATCTTATTGACAAGCTGTTAGTCTTGACCGCGTAAAAAACCATCCAGGGGAGAGTCATGGCTATACAGGGCATTGAAGGGGTAATCAGTCAGTTGCAGGCAACGGCGATGACGGCCCGTAACCAGAATGTGGCAGATCAGCAGCCGAGCATCAGCTTTGCAGGGCAACTGCATGCCGCTCTTGACCGTATCAGTGATACCCAGACCGCAGCGCGCACTCAGGCTGAGAAGTTCACTCTCGGCGAGCCGGGCGTGGCGCTGAATGATGTGATGACCGATTTGCAAAAAGCCTCGGTTTCTCTGCAGATGGGGATCCAGGTGCGTAACAAGCTGGTGTCGGCCTATCAAGAGGTCATGGGGATGCAGGTCTAAGACCTGTCGATCTTCGCTGGCAGCCGCAGCGCTTTAATGCCACAATATTTTTTTCTTCGAATGCAGGAAAGATGATGAAAAAAATAGCAATTGCTGGCGCACTGCTGGCACTGACCGGGTGCGTTCAGGTCGATAATTATAACGACGTGATCAAGCATCCTGTCCCGGCGCATCTGGCGGGATACTGGCAGTCGAAAGGGCCGCAGAGCAACATGGTCAGCCCTGAAGCGATTGCCACGCTGGTGGTGACGGAAGAGGGCGATACGCTGGACTGCCGTCAGTGGCAGCGCGTGATTGCCGTGCCGGGTAAAATCATGCTGCGTTCAGACAGTTATTACAACGTGACGCATAAGCAGGATATCTATCCGCTGGAGCGCGATGGCTCGACGCTTGAGTACGACGGGCTGGAGCTGCAGAAGGTCGATCGCCCAACGGTTGAGTGTGCCGATTACCTGAGCAAGAATCCGCTGGCGAGTAAACTACCGTAGCCGTTTTTTTGCCGGGTGGCGGCTTCGCCTGACCCGGCCTACAAAAGTACCGTCCCGTAGGCCGGGTAAGCGTCAGCGCCACCCGGCATTGTTTCTACAACGCATCCTCAATCACCCACACGCTGACGCTTCCGCCTTTGCAGGTAAACGTTCCTTCGCCATCCGCCGCCGTGGTGACCGTTTCTTCGCGATTGCCGAGAAAATCACGCCACGTTTTGTTGCCGTAGTTTTCCCCCAGGCAAATTATCTTCTCGCCGTCGTCGCCGTTCGACATCACCACCACGCAGCCGGGATCGTCTTCCGTGCCGCTGCGGCTGAAGGCGATGCAGTTAGGATGGTCAAAAAACAGCGTCTGCACGCCGTGGGCAAAACGCTGGCGCGCGAGGATCAGCTCGTGGAGCTGCTCAATCACAGGCATATCAATATGGTACGTTTCTCCGTCTCCACCCGTATCGTCATAGCTGGCACCAAAGAGGTCCGGATAAAAGACGCTCGGCACGCCATTTTCCCGCAGCAGGATCAGCGCATACGCCAGCGGTTTAAACCAGGCTTCGACCGGGGCTTCCAGCGCCTGCAAAGGCTGGGTGTCATGGTTCGCGACGAGGGTCACCGCATGAAACGGATCGGCTTCCACCAGCGTGCCGGTGAAGATTTGGCTCATGTCGTAATCCCGACCCTGACGTGACGCCTCGTGGAATTTCATCTGCAGGGGGGCATCAAACAGCATGGTTTTGCCTTCAACCTGGTCAATATAGGCCTGAAGCTTATCCACCTCGTGGGACCAGTATTCCGCCACGATAAACAGCGGCTGGTCGGCGACTTCCTGGACGTGCTCAATCCACTCTTTGTAGAACCAGGCGGGAATATGCTTGACGGCGTCCAGACGAAAACCGTCGCAGCCCGTCTGTTCCATGACCCAGCGGGCCCAGTATTTGATCTCCTCGGTGACGGCGTGATTGCGAAAGTCGATATTTTCGCCCATCAGATAGTCGAAGTTACCCATCTCATCATCAACCTGATCGTTCCAGCCTTCGCCGGTGTAGTCGTTGACGATTTTAAAAATGCCGTCTTCATTGGGGTTTTCAATGTGGTCGACGCCGCTGAAGCATTTGTAGTCCCAGATGAACTGGGAATATTGCCCGGCGCGGGCAGGGAAGGTATAGCGGGTCCAGGCTTCACACTCGATGACCTCATCATCGATTTGCGTGCGATCCTGCTCGTTCACGCGCTGAACGCGCACAGGCTCTTTTTCATCGGCGCCCATTTTGTGGTTGACCACCACGTCCAGCAGCACGGCAATGTCGTTGCGCTTGAGGGCGTCGATGGCCTCCAGCAGTTGCGCTTTGTCACCGTATTTGGTGGCGATACTGCCTTTCTGGTCAAACTCGCCCAGATCGAACAGGTCATAGGAGTCATAGCCGACAGAATACCCGCCTGACGCGCCTTTATAGGCGGGCGGTAGCCAGATCATGTTGATGCCGATTTCGTTAAGATTGGGTGCTAACGCCGTGACCTCTCGCCACAATTCACCGCCAGCAGGGTAGTACCAGTGAAAACATTGTAACAGGGTGGGGTTTTTCATCATCCTTGCTCCAGAAGCCATTGGCAGACTTCTGGAGTATGGATGAAGAAATCATAGTTGTGTGTCGCGGGTAAAACTTTCTGGATAAAGAATATTCCCTGACAGCTTTCCATAGGTAGACGTGATGGATTGCTGTTTGCCGGTTTGATCGATCAGACTGCGCAGTTCGTCCATGCGGACTTTCAGCAGCGCCTTAAGCGCATTTTCATTTTCAAGGATCATTTCCAGCAGCGCACGCGCTTGCTCAACCTGAGCCGGAGGGCATGACATGATGGGCGTTTGAGAAATCCTTTCCACCAGTTGTACGTAATGCATTTCCTGCTCGATAAGCGCATCCCATTGACCAGAATGTGCGAGATTTAGCATAGCAATGCTCTGAGCATGTAACGCCTGCCAGTGGCTAAGCGCTGCGCTGGGATTATTCATCAAAATTATCCTGAAATAGAGGACGCATTGGGGCCGATTTGCTTCCACGCATCCGCAATGTTGTTTAATAAACCCTCGACTTCAACAATTGCGTCTACGTCATTACTGACATTCGCCAGTAACAAACGTCGAACCATATATTCGTACAAGGAGGCAAGGTTACCGGACAACTCGCTCTCAACCTCCATGTTCAGTCCTGCTTTTAAACCGTTGTCGATGATGTTGATGGCTTTGGATAACGCTTCGCCTTTCTCACGAATTTGTCCGGCTTCCATGAACAAACGCGCGCGAACAAGGGCGCTATGCGCCCCGTCGAACAACATGACAATCAGCTGGTGTGGACTGGCATTCATCACTGCGCTTTCGACTCCTATCTGCTGATAGGATTGAACACCAGAGGTCTTATACATTTCCACTCCTCAATGCGACGACTATTTTTGTGAGAACTGTTGGGTCAGGTAGTTGGCTGTACTGGTCATTTTGGTGACTAATACGTCCAGGCTGGTGAACTGGGTTTTGTAACGCGCCATGGTGGCTTCAATTTGGGCATCCATGGCATCGTAGCGTTCGCCCAGGGTTTTCAGCGTTTTGTTGATCCCGTCTTTCGCGTTCTGGATCACCCCGGCGCTACCGGTACTGGTGCTGAGCATGGCGGTCAGCGTGTTGTTCATCTGCGTGGCCATACCGGTTTTCTTTCCGTCACCGACAAAGTACTGCTGCACGGCGTTCGGGTTGTCGGTCAGCGCTTTTTTCAGCTTGTCGGTATCGACCTTCAGGTTACCGACGGTGCCGTCTGAGCCTTTAACCGGGTCCTGGGTAATCCCCAGTTGGGCCATGATCTGAACCGAGCCGGCCTGCACTTCGGTCAGCAGACCGCGCAGCTGAGACTGAACTCCGCGCACGTTCGCATCACCGACCAGCGCGCCGTTGCTGGTAGACTGGCTGCCGGAGCCTGCATCGACTGGCACATATTTCGTCAGGCTGTTAATGGTGGACTGCAGCGAGTTGTACGCCGTGACCCAGTCCGTAATCGCCTTCTGGTTTGCATCCGTTGCGCGCGAAACCTCAAGGGTTTCATCGGCTTTGCTTTCGGCCTTCACCGAGAAGGTGACGCCAGGCAGCGCATCGGTAATGGTATTCGACTGGCGCTCGATAGAGATGTTGTTCACCACCACAATCGCGTTCTGCGCGTCGGTGTTCACCGTCAGCGCGCCCGTTTTAGTGGTTGAGTCGTAGCCAATGGCGCTTTGCAGCTTGGCGTCGCCAGTGACGCTGACGGTCATCGCACCATCGGTACCGGTGGTTTTTGATGACAGCATCAGGCGGTAATCACCGTCTTTCGCTTTAATGACGCTGGCGGTAACGTTGCCGTTCGCTTTATTAATGGCGCTCGCGATCCCGGCCAGAGACGTATCGCCATCGGCCAGCGTGACCTCTAAAGGCGTTTTCGTGCCCGGCTGGGTGATGGTGATTTTACGCGTTGTACCTGTCGTATCGCCGAGCAGATCCGTGTTGTTTGCATAGGAGCCGGTAGTGAGCGCCTGTGCTTTTGCAACCTGGTTGACGTTAACCACAAAGGAACCCACGGACGCATCAGCCGTCGTCGTGGCGGTAAAGGCCGTGTTGGTGCTGCTCACGGACGTTGAGTTCCAGGTGGTGGCTTTACCCAGTGCAGCGGTGGCAGTCTGCAGCGATGTCATGGCGCTCTGCAGCTTGCCGTAAGCGCTTAACTGTGCGTTATACGTTGATTGCTGGGAAGTAATCGTCGTCAGCTTGGTTTTCTCTGCCGCTTCCAACTGATTATATAAATCCCCGAGTCCTGCAGAACCTATCCCGAGGTTACTGATAGTAGCCATGCATATTTTCCTTAAAATACGAAAGTAGTTCAGGACTCTTATCGGCCTCTTAACGTAAAAGTTTACGATGGTGAGAAAAAAATAATCCAAAGAATAGGCACGTCCTGGCGGGGTAAATGAAAGGATTGCACTTTAGGATCATTATCCGCGCATTGAAAACACGAATAAGTGTGTGCCTTTTTTGTCATCTTTTTGCGCGTTAAAAAAGCGTAAATAATAACACGTTGACGGACCTTAATTGATTTTTTAAAAATAAATACGTTAATAATCAGTTGCTTGTAATTTTCTCAAAATTGATTCTAAAGTCTTTTGGGGACCCGTCGATAACCTTGTTGACGGTGAGAGACGCTGTGAGTGTTAGGCACCGGACCTAAAACCCAATTTTTGAAGGAAAGAAAATTATGGCAGTTATCAATACTAACCTGTTGTCCCTGACCACTCAGAACAACCTGAACAAATCTCAGTCTTCTCTGGGCACTGCTATCGAGCGTCTGTCTTCCGGTCTGCGTATTAACAGCGCGAAAGACGATGCTGCTGGCCAGGCGATTGCAAACCGCATGACCGCTCAGATCAAAGGGATGACCCAGGCAGCACGTAACGCCAACGACGGTATCTCCATGGCGCAGACTGCTGAAGGTTCTCTGAACGAAATCAACAACAACCTGCAGCGTGTACGTGAACTGGCTGTTCAGGCAAGCAACGGCACCAACAGCGCATCTGACCTGGCTTCTCTGCAGGATGAAGTTACCGCTCGTCTGGCTGAAATCAACCGTGTTGCGGGCAAAACTGACTTCAACGGCATCAAACTGCTGGACGGCACTGCAGGTACTGCGGGCGTTGTTAAAATTCAGGTTGGCGTGAACGACGGCGACACCATCGATCTGGACCTGAGCGGCGCTAAAGCTGACACCACGACTCTGGGCGTGAACGCAATCGACCTGAAAGCTATGGGTGCTACCGATCTGGACACCATCGACAAAGCTATCGCTACCGTTGATAAAGCACGTTCAGGCCTGGGTGCTGTGCAGAACCGCTTCACTTCTGCAATCAACAACCTGAACAACACCTCTAACAACCTGTCTGCTGCTCAGTCCCGTATCCAGGACGCTGACTACGCAACTGAAGTTTCCAACATGTCTCGCGCGCAGATCCTGCAGCAGGCTGGTACTTCTGTTCTGTCTCAGGCAAACCAGGTTCCACAGACCGTTCTGTCTCTGCTGCGTTAATTTTACGCACGAAACCCCGCTTCGGCGGGGTTTTTTTATCTCTGCTATTTGAGAATCCGCCTGTGAAACAAATCAGTGTCACTCAACCAAAGCTGGTCGCAGATTTTTCATGTGTCGGTGGGGAATGCCGTGAACATTGTTGTCAGGGCTGGACCATCGCATTTGATAAATCCTCCGTTAATCGCTATCTGAACAGTAAAAATGCTGCCATTCGTCACACGGCGAAAACGGCGATAAAAGTTACCAAAAAACAGTATGGCCACTGGGGCGAAGTGATTTTCCATACGGAAAGTAAAAACTGTCCGTTTATGGATACGGAAAAACTCTGTTCTATTCACAGCGCCATGGGCGCGCAGGCCTTAAGCCCAACATGTTCTTCGTTTCCACGGACAAACCGGGTCTATAAAAATGAAATCGAAAAATCATTGAATCTCTCGTGTCCGGAAGTCACCCGACTTCTGTTGAACGATCGGGAGTCTATGTCGATGATGGAATCGGTCATTGTCCAGCAGGACGTCAATACTGCGCCGATGATTGATTTAAAGGCAAAAGTCATCAATCTCTTCTGCCAGAATATATTCAGCGTTGAGGACGTTAGCGTTGAAGAACAGGTTTACGCCGTGGTGAAGTTCCTCATGGTGGCTGAAAAAATCGAAAACCTGGAAGAAAATATCGGCACGCTCGAAACGGTTTATTTCTCGCTGGTTAACGAACTGGTGAGCGGTAAAATCAAGACGGAGTTGGGCGGATTTAATCAGAACTACAGCCTGAAATTCGCGTTAATTTCGCTCATCCAGAGTTACTTTACGAAGAAAGCGACGGCACGCGGTGGTGCGGTGTTAAACCACTATTTTACCCAGCTTTATCAACAATTCGAATCTGTCGGTGATGCCGTATCGGCAGAGAAGGTCATGGAGAACATCGAGTCCGTCTGGCGCGATGTGGCGGGCAGTTACCTGGCGACCAATGACCACTTATTTAAGAACTTTTTTAAATACAAACTCTGGGAGCAGGGCTTCCCGCAGAGCAACGGTCGCAGCATGTTGAATAATCTTTATTTAATCGTTGCGGAGTACTATTTCCTTAAAACGTTACTTGCCGGTCAGGCTATCGTGGCGGGGAAAATTGAACAAGATAATATCATTGATGTTATTTACAGCTTCCACTCGCTAAGCCAGCATAATCAGGAAGCGGGAAAGCTCTTTCATCAACATATAGATAGCGTCAAACTGGGCGACGATCTTTCATTGTTGCAACTGTTAATTTAGGTAGAAAAGTTGCCCCGGTTGAGGGCAACCTCAGAATAACCTCACTTTATCCCCCTTTTTCATCCAATTGAACGCCCTGCAGAATCGGATAATCATGCCGATAACTCAACTAACGCAGGGCTGTTTATCGTGAATTCACTCTATACCGCTGAAGGTGTAATGGATAAACACTCGCTGTGGCAGCGTTATGTCCCGCTGGTGCGTCACGAAGCATTGCGCCTCCAGGTGCGCTTGCCGGCGAGCGTGGAACTCGACGATCTGCTACAGGCGGGCGGTATCGGGTTATTGAATGCAGTTGACCGATACGACGCTCTGCAAGGAACGGCATTTACGACTTACGCAGTTCAGCGTATTCGTGGTGCGATGCTGGACGAGCTGCGCAGCCGTGACTGGGTACCGCGCAGTGTTCGCCGCAACGCACGCGAAGTGGCGCATGCGATGGGGC
Source organism: Enterobacter sp. JBIWA003 (assembly GCF_019968825.1). NCBI lineage: Bacteria > Pseudomonadati > Pseudomonadota > Gammaproteobacteria > Enterobacterales > Enterobacteriaceae > Enterobacter > Enterobacter sp. JBIWA003. The sequence goes on along the minus strand of NZ_CP074170.1, from coordinate 3,068,683 downwards.
AGCTGGAACAGGAACTGGGACGCAACGCAACGGAAACTGAAGTGGCGGATCGTCTTGGCATTGCTGTTGAAGAGTATCGTCAGATGTTGCTCGATACCAATAATAGCCAACTCTTCTCTTATGACGAGTGGCGAGAAGAGCATGGCGATAGCATCGAGCTGGTGACGGATGAGCATCAGCAAGAAAACCCGTTACACCATTTAATGGAAGGGAATTTACGCCAGCGCGTCATGGAAGCTATTGAAGCTCTGCCTGAACGCGAACAGCTGGTATTGACCCTTTATTACCAGGAAGAGCTTAACCTCAAAGAGATTGGCGCTGTTCTGGAGGTGGGAGAGTCTCGGGTGAGCCAGCTGCACAGCCAGGCCATTAAACGCTTACGAACCAAGCTGGGTAAGTTATAGGTGATTGATTCACCTTAAAAATGCCGCACAACGTATTGACAACCAGGAGTTATCATGACGGTGCAGCAATCTAAAAGACGGCCTTTAAGCCGCTACCTGAAAGACTTTAAACACAGCCAGACGCATTGCGCCCACTGTAACAAGTTACTCGATCGTATCACGCTGGTTCGCCGTGGCGAAATCGTCAATAAGATCGCGATTTCGCGCCTCGACACGTTGATGGACGAAGCAGCATGGCTCGAAGAGCAAAAAGAGTGGGTGGCGCTTTGCCGTTTCTGTGGCGATCTCCACTGCAAAGAGCAAAGCGACTTCTTCGACATTATCGGCTTCAAGCAATTCCTGTTTGAACAAACGGAGATGAGCCACGGCACCGTTCGCGAATATGTGGTTCGCCTGCGTCGCCTCGGACAACATCTGACCGTGAACAACATTTCCCGCGATCTGCTGAAAACCGGTTATCTGGACGAGAACCTGGAGCCGTGGCTGCCTGCGACCAGCACCAACAACTACCGAATTGCGCTGCGCAAGTATGCACAATATAAGGTACAAATGCCGGGTGCGATAAAGCAGAAAGCCCACGCCGGAACAACTTCTGATATATATTAAAAAAGAATAAGATGTAGCGCAGTCGCCTTTGACGTTGCAGGCGATTTCTCTACACTACGTAAAAATTCCACTATATCGGGGTATTTATGAAATTTGCACTTCTGGGTCGTCAGGCGCTGATGGGTGTTATGGCCGTTGCGCTGGTTGCAGGCATGAGCGTGAAAACGTTCGCCGCAGAAAACCTGCTGAATAAAGTGAAAGAGCGCGGTACGCTGCTGGTCGGGCTGGAAGGGACCTATCCTCCGTTCAGCTTCCAGGGCGATGACGGTAAGCTGACCGGTTTTGAAGTGGAGTTTGCTGAAGAGCTGGCGAAACACCTCGGCGTGAAAGCGTCCCTGAAACCGACCAAATGGGACGGTATGCTGGCGTCGCTGGATTCGAAACGTATTGATGTGGTCATCAACCAGGTCACCATTTCTGACGAGCGTAAGAAGAAGTATGACTTCTCCACCCCGTATACCGTATCCGGTATTCAGGCGCTGGTGAAGAAAGGCAACGAAGGTGGGATTAAAACTGCCGCGGACCTGAAAGGGAAGAAAGTCGGTGTCGGTCTGGGAACCAACTACGAAGAGTGGCTGCGCCAGAACGTGCAGGGCGTAGATATCCGTACCTATGATGATGACCCGACGAAGTACCAGGATCTGCGCGTGGGCCGTATCGACGCCATTCTGGTTGACCGCCTGGCGGCGCTGGATCTGGTGAAGAAAACCAACAACACCCTGGCGGTCGCGGGTGATGCGTTCTCTCGTCAGGAATCCGGTGTGGCTGTTCGTAAAGGTAACGAAGACCTGGTGAAAGCGATTGATGCGGCGATTGCGGATATGCAAAAAGACGGCAGCCTGAAAGCGCTTTCCGAGAAGTGGTTCGGGGCAGACGTCACGAAATAAGTTTCGGACGTAAAAAAAGGCGCTTTTAAAAGCGCCTTTTTTATTTCTTACGCGTCTGCGTGCATAATGAAAAATATCACATTTTGTCAGAGTTACCGGAGCATCCATGTCACTACAGAATTTAACGCGCTTTCCTCGCCTGGAGTTTATCGGCGCGCCGACGCCGCTGGAGTATCTGCCGCGATTTTCTGATTATTTAGGGCGCGATATTTTTATTAAGCGTGATGACGTGACGCCCATGGCGATGGGGGGCAACAAGCTGCGCAAGCTGGAGTTTCTGGCGGCGGACGCCCTGCGTGAAGGCGCGGATACGCTCATTACTGCCGGGGCCATCCAGTCCAACCACGTTCGCCAGACGGCGGCCGTAGCGGCGAAACTTGGGCTCCACTGCGTGGCGTTGCTGGAAAATCCGATTGGCACGCGGGCTGAAAACTATCTCACCAACGGTAACCGCCTGCTGCTGGATCTGTTTAACGTGCAGGTTGAGATGGTTGACGCGCTGACCGACCCGACCGCCCAGCTCGATGAGCTGGCGACGCGTCTGGAAGCGCAGGGGTTCCGCCCCTACGTTATCCCCGTCGGCGGGTCGAATGCGCTGGGTGCGCTGGGGTATGTGGAAAGCGCGCTGGAGATCGCGCAGCAGTGCGAGGGCGCGGTGAGTCTTTCCTCCGTGGTGGTCGCGTCCGGCAGTGCGGGTACCCATGCCGGGCTGGCGGTGGGGCTGGAGCAACTGCTGCCGGACGTCGAACTGATTGGCGTGACGGTGTCCCGCAGCGTCGCGGATCAGAAGCCAAAAGTGGTTACGTTACAGCAGGCGGTTGCAGAGCAGCTGGAGCTGAAGGCAAAGGCCGATATTCTGCTCTGGGATGACTATTTTGCGCCGGGTTACGGCACGCCGAACGAAGAGGGAATGGAAGCGGTGAAACTGCTGGCGCGCCTCGAGGGCATACTGCTCGATCCGGTCTATACCGGCAAAGCGATGGCCGGACTGATCGACGGCATTGCGCAAAAACGCTTTAAGGATGAAGGGCCGATTTTATTTGTCCATACCGGCGGAGCGCCTGCGCTGTTTGCCTACCATCCTCATGTCTAAAAATCAGGTCGAAAAATAATAATGCAAGAAAGTATTCAACTGGTTATTGATTCTCTGCCGTATCTGCTGAAAGGTGCGGTATTTACGTTACAGCTTAGTATCGGCGGGATGTTCTTTGGGCTGGTTCTGGGTTTTGTGCTGGCCTTGATGCGCATGTCGCCCATCCTGCCGGTGCGCTGGCTGGCGCGCTTTTATATCTCCGTGTTTCGCGGTACGCCGCTTATTGCGCAGCTCTTTATGATTTACTACGGCTTACCGCAGTTTGGTATCGAGCTGGATCCGATCCCGGCGGCGATGATTGGCCTGTCGCTCAATACCGCGGCGTACACCTCCGAAACCCTGCGTGCGGCCATCTCCTCCATTGACAAAGGGCAGTGGGAAGCGGCGGCCAGTATCGGGATGACGCCCTGGCAGACGCTGCGCCGCGCCATTCTGCCGCAGGCGGCGCGCGTGGCGCTTCCGCCGCTCAGCAATAGCTTTATCAGCCTGGTGAAAGATACCTCCCTGGCGGCAACGATTCAGGTTCCGGAGCTTTTCCGTCAGGCACAGCTCATCACCTCCCGTACGCTCGAGGTCTTTACCATGTATCTGGCCGCCTCGCTGATTTACTGGGTGATGGCGACAGTGCTCTCTGCTCTGCAAAACTATTTCGAAAACCAGCTTAACCGCCAGGAGCGTGATCCAAAATGAGTGCAATTGACGTCAAAAACCTGGTGAAAAAATTCCACGGTCAAACGGTGCTCCACGGGATCGATCTGGAGGTCGAGCAGGGCGAAGTGGTGGCGATTATCGGACCGAGCGGTTCGGGAAAGACGACGCTGCTGCGCAGCATTAACCTGCTTGAACAGCCGGAAGGCGGCACCATCCGGGTCGGGGAGATAACGATTGATACCGGGAAATCCATCAGCCAGCAGAAAGGGTTGATTCGCCGCCTGCGCCAGCATGTCGGCTTTGTTTTCCAGAACTTCAATCTTTTCCCACATCGTACGGTGCTGGAGAACATCATTGAAGGGCCGGTTATCGTTAAAGGTGAGCCTAAAGAGGAAGCGACGGCGCGCGCTCGTGAACTGCTCGCCAAAGTTGGGCTGGCGGGAAAAGAGACCAGCTATCCGCGTCGCCTCTCTGGTGGCCAGCAGCAGCGCGTGGCGATAGCGCGTGCGCTGGCGATGCGCCCGGACGTGATCCTGTTTGATGAACCGACCTCTGCGCTCGATCCGGAACTGGTGGGCGAGGTGCTGAACACCATTCGCCAGCTGGCACAGGAGAAACGTACGATGGTAATCGTGACCCATGAAATGAGCTTTGCGCGCGATGTCGCTGACAGAGCCATCTTCATGGATCAGGGGCGGATTGTGGAGCAGGGGCCAGCGAAAAGCCTGTTCGCTAACCCTCAACAGCCGCGAACCCGTCAATTCCTTGAAAAATTCCTTATGCAGTAGCATTTTTGCACGCATTTGCTCCAGAAATTTACTCTGGAGCAAATTATTCTCCCTCTGCACGAGGTCCCCTGTTTTTTTATTCCATCCGGCTCGGATAAACCTTATCGATAGTAAAGTTAATTGTGCTATTGCCGATATTTTGTGGTTAGAAAAAAGTTTTCTGTGTTAGCTTATATTCACCATAATAATGATTATCTGTTCAGAGGCTTCATTTAGTAAGTATGAAGGATTTAGACTTTTTCACCTGGCGACGGGAATGCTCCCTCCGGTTTCAGGAATTGACCTGTGCCGCCGAGGTATATCAGGAGCTGGAGCGACAAACTCAGGCGCTGGAATTCGATTATTATGCGCTCTGTGTGCGCCATCCCGTGCCATTTACGCGCCCTAAGATCTCCCTGCATACCACTTACCCAAAACTGTGGATGGCGCAATATCAATCCGCGAACTATTTCGCAATCGATCCGGTTTTAAAACCGGAGAATTTCATTCAGGGGCATCTCCCCTGGACAGACGCATTATTCGCTGAGGCGCAGGAATTATGGCATAGCGCCCAGGACCACGGTTTACGCGCCGGAATAACGCAGTGCCTGATGCTGCCGAATCATGCGCTCGGCTTCCTGTCTGTTTCTCGTAGTCGCGTACAGGAAGGGCCATTAGCCCATGAGGAAATAGAGCTGCGGTTGCAAATGCTGGTGCAAATGGCTTTGACCTCCCTGATGCGTTTTGACCATGAGATGGTCATGCCGCCCGAAATGAAATTCAGCAAGCGCGAGCGTGAAATTCTGAAATGGACTGCGGAAGGGAAGACGTCAGCGGAAATAGCGATCATTCTCTCGATCTCAGAGAATACCGTTAACTTCCATCAGAAGAATATGCAGAAGAAATTTAACGCGCCCAATAAGACTCAGATCGCGTGCTACGCGGCGGCAACGGGACTGATCTGACTCCGTAAAACGTTCTGCGTGACAGACGAGCGAACGGCTGAATGCACTGCATCCAGCCGTTTTTTGTTACTGGCGGTAGGCTTGCTTGATTTGCTTAACGGTGTTAGCAAATACCGCTGATTCAGCCTGGTCTTCCATCTCCGCGATTTGTTTTTCCATTTTAATGATCACACGGCCGGCATCAGCCTGGCCCATCGCCTGCAGCATCAGCGTCAGCAGTGCCTTCAGGCAGTTTACTTCCTGTGCCAGTTCCTGGTTATTCTCCGCAGTGGCAAATTCAGGTGTGCTCATTTATTTTCCTCATTATTAAACGGCGCTAGAGCGCGACGACGAAAGTCAAGGCGGCGGAGTATACCACAAGCTAACGCAAAAAATGCAGCGGTTGTTTTTCGTACTTTTACGCGGGTGTTTAATTGCGTAAACAGATCGTACCGGTAAACTCAACCGGGTTAATGACTATTAATTGTTTAGGTCGGGTCCGCTTGCCGTTAATTATTGTTACAAAAAGTTGATCCCTGTTTTTGTGCAGGTTAAGCCAGCACGTTTTTTTGTAACTTTTTGAATACAGATGATTAAAAAAAGCCGCAAGAGCCCTAAAAACACGGGCTCTCTTTCCACCGCCTGTACAGGCTAATTTCCAAAAACGAGAGCAAAATCGAATAGCCGGTTTTTTAACGTTTTAATCTTGTCATGAAAACCGTTAATATAAACCAAATTATCACTCAGTAGCGTTATCCCTATTCTGGAGACATTTCCTTTGATCAACGTCCTTCTTGTTGATGACCACGAACTGGTGCGCGCAGGGATACGACGCATTCTTGAAGATATTAAAGGTATTAAAGTTGCCGGTGAGGCATGCTGTGGTGAAGATGCGGTAAAATGGTGCCGTACTCACTCCGCCGATGTGGTGCTGATGGATATGAACATGCCCGGTATCGGTGGTCTTGAGGCAACACGCAAAATCGCGCGTACCTTTGTAGACACCAAAGTCATCATGCTGACCGTGCATACCGAAAATCCGCTGCCCGCGAAAGTGATGCAGGCGGGGGCCGCGGGTTACCTGAGTAAAGGTGCTGCACCGCAGGAAGTCGTCAATGCTATCCGTTCCGTGTTTGCCGGACAGCGTTATATTGCGTCCGACATCGCTCAGCAGATGGCGCTGAGTCAGATCGAGCCCGATAAAACCGAATCACCGTTTGCCAGTTTGTCCGAGCGTGAATTGCAGATTATGCTGATGATCACCAAAGGTCAGAAGGTGAATGAGATCTCGGAACAGCTGAATCTCAGCCCGAAAACGGTAAACAGCTATCGTTATCGGATGTTCAGTAAACTGAACATTCATGGTGACGTCGAACTGACGCATCTGGCCATCCGACATGGTTTGTGTAATGCGGAGACGTTGTTAAGTCAGTGAGTGATGTGTTCGATTCAAAAGCATTTCTGAAAACCGTAACCAGCCAGCCTGGCGTCTATCGCATGTATGACGCTGGCGGTACGGTTATCTATGTGGGGAAGGCAAAAGATCTTAAAAAACGCCTTTCCAGCTATTTTCGTAGCAACCTGGCCTCCCGTAAGACCGAAGCGCTGGTCTCACTCATCCAGAATATTGATGTCACCGTCACGCACACGGAGACAGAAGCGCTGCTGCTTGAGCACAACTATATTAAGCTGTACCAGCCGCGCTATAACGTCCTGTTGCGCGATGATAAATCCTATCCGTTTATCTTTCTGAGCGGTGACACCCATCCGCGCCTCGCCATGCACCGTGGTGCAAAACATGCGAAGGGTGAATATTTCGGACCGTTCCCCAACGGCTATGCCGTACGTGAAACGCTGGCGCTGCTGCAAAAAATCTTCCCGATCCGCCAGTGTGAAAACAGCGTTTACCGTAACCGCTCGTGCCCGTGCCTGCAGTACCAGATTGGACGCTGCCTGGGGCCGTGCGTGGCCGGGCTGGTGAGTGAAGAAGAGTATGCCCAGCAGGTGGAGTATGTGCGCCTGTTCCTGGCCGGTAAAGACGATCAGGTGTTAACGCAGCTGATTGCGCGGATGGAAAAAGCCAGCGCCGCACTCGAGTTCGAAGAGGCCGCGCGGATCCGCGATCAAATCCAGGCGGTGCGCAGAGTCACGGAGAAACAGTTTGTCTCGAATACCGGTGACGATCTCGACGTGATCGGCGTGGCCTTTGACGCCGGGATGGCCTGCGTGCATGTGCTGTTCATACGCCAGGGCAAAGTGCTCGGCAGCCGCAGCTATTTCCCGAAAGTGCCTGGCGGTACCGAACTGGGCGAAGTGGTGGAAACCTTTGTCGGCCAGTTCTATCTGCAGGGGAGCCAGATGCGCACGCTGCCTTCTGAGATCCTGCTCGATTTTAATCTTGACGATAAAACCCTGCTGGCCGATTCGCTCTCTGAACTGGCGGGGCGCCGGGTCAATGTACAAACCAAACCGCGCGGCGATCGTGCGCGCTATCTGAAGCTGGCGCGGACCAACGCGGCAACGGCGCTGAGCACGAAGCTGTCGCAGCAGTCGACGGTGCACCAGCGTTTAACGGCCCTGGCGGCGCTGCTGAAGCTACCGGAAGTGAAACGGATGGAGTGTTTCGACATCAGCCATACGATGGGGGAACAGACGGTCGCCTCCTGCGTGGTGTTTGATGCTAACGGCCCGCTGCGCGCCGAGTATCGCCGCTATAACATCACCGGCATCACGCCGGGCGATGACTATGCGGCGATGAATCAGGTGCTGCGTCGTCGCTATGGTAAAGCCATAGAAGAGAGCAAGATCCCGGATGTGATCCTGATTGACGGCGGGAAAGGGCAGCTCGGCCAGGCGAAAGCGGTATTTGAATCGCTTGATGTCAGCTGGGATAAACACCATCCGCTGCTGCTGGGCGTCGCAAAAGGGGCCGATCGTAAGGCCGGTCTGGAGACACTGTTCTTCGAGCCGGAAGGTGAGGGCTTCAGCCTGCCGCCGGACTCTCCGGCGCTGCACGTCATTCAGCATATTCGCGATGAATCACACGATCACGCCATCAGCGGTCACCGTAAAAAACGGGCGAAGGTGAAAAACACCAGTTCACTCGAGACGATCGAAGGCGTGGGGCCAAAACGTCGCCAGATGCTGCTGAAGTATATGGGCGGATTGCAAGGATTACTCAACGCCAGCATGGAGGAAATTGCAAAAGTGCCGGGTATTTCGCAAGGGCTGGCAGAAAAGATCTACTACTCGTTGAAACATTGAGGGCTCTGTAGCAACATAGAGCTAAATTTTACTGACAACAAATAGTTACCGTCACTATGCAATATAACATCCCTACGTTGCTCACTCTTTTTCGTGTCGTACTCATCCCGTTCTTTGTGCTGGCGTTTTACCTGCCGGTTGTCTGGGCACCCTTTGCCTGTGCATTGATCTTCCTTATTGCAGCGGTCACAGACTGGTTTGATGGCTACCTGGCGCGCCGCTGGAATCAAAGCACCCGTTTCGGCGCCTTCCTCGATCCGGTGGCGGATAAGGTGATGGTCGCGATTGCGATGGTGCTGGTGGCCGAGCACTATCATACCTGGTGGGTGACGCTGCCTGCGGCAACCATGATCGGCCGTGAGATTATTATCTCTGCGCTGCGCGAGTGGATGGCGGAACTGGGGAAACGCAGCAGCGTGGCGGTCTCCTGGATTGGTAAAGTGAAAACGACGGCGCAGATGGCGGCGCTGGTCTGGATGCTCTGGCGTCCGAACGCCTGGGTTGAGTGGGCGGGGATTGGCCTCCTGTGGGTGGCGGCAGTGCTGACGTTGTGGTCAATGCTGCAATATTTGAACGCTGCGCGCGGGGATTTGCTTGATCAGTGATCGTTTCGCCGTAATTTTCAGCAAACGATCCGGGGATGCAAAAAATAACGTTGACTCATAACGTCATATCAGTAGAATGCAACGCATCGAACGGCGGCACAGTCAGCCGGACGATAATGAAATCAAGTGGTTAGACATTTACTTGATGACATGCGGGAATAGCTCAGTTGGTAGAGCACGACCTTGCCAAGGTCGGGGTCGCGAGTTCGAGTCTCGTTTCCCGCTCCAGATTAAAGACATGCGCAGTAGCGGGTGTCAGTTTGAAAAGTTTTACGGCGCGTTAGCAAAGCGGTTATGTAGCGGATTGCAAATCCGTCTAGTCCGGTTCGACTCCGGAACGCGCCTCCACTTTCTTCCCTGGCCGGATGGTGGAATCGGTAGACACAAGGGATTTAAAATCCCTCGGCGTTCGCGCTGTGTGGGTTCAAGTCCCACTCCGGCTACCATGGGAAACAAAGAATAATCAAAGCAATAAGCAGTGTCGTGAAACCACCGAAAGGTGGTTTTTTTGTATCTGCGATTCACGTATTAACTGCACATATTCCCCGGATGACCTCGATTTAATTAACTCATTATGCGTGCGCGTTTTGGGTCAAAACATAGTGACTTAACGTGTCCGATTGCGTGTTTTCAGGTATTATCAAAACCCTATTTCCTTCTATAATTTCCGGCATTTCGGGCTGGCATTCTCATACCAGGATGATTCATGAACGACAAAATCAGTCAGGATACGATCAATAAAGCCCTGTGGGCCGCGTGTGATACGTTCCGTGGCACCATCAGTGCTGATACCTATAAAGACTTTATTCTTACCATGCTGTTCCTCAAGTACATTTCTGATGTCTGGCAGGATCACTATGATGAATATAAAGAACATTATGGCGATGCGCCGGAGCTGATTGAAGCCATGATGGCAAACGAGCGTTTTGTGTTACCGAAAAGCGCCAGCTTTTATGCGCTGTATGAACGCCGTCATGAGCCGGGTAACGGTGAGCGTATCGATCAGGCATTGCATGCTATCGAAGAAGCCAACGGTACCAAACTGAAAGATGCCGGGAAAAGCGTGTTCCAGGATATCTCGTTTAACACTGACCGTCTGGGTGAAGAGAAACAGAAGAACACCATCCTGCGTCAGCTGCTGGAAGACTTTGCCGGTGAAGATCTTAACCTGAAGCCAAGCCGTGTCGGTACGCTGGACGTTATCGGTAATGCCTATGAATATCTTATCAAAAATTTTGCCGCCAGCGGTGGGCAGAAAGCTGGGGAATTCTATACCCCGCCGGAAGTCTCGGACCTGATTGCTGAACTGCTCGATCCGCAGCCCGGTGATACCATCTGCGATCCGGCCTGCGGTTCTGGTTCGTTGTTAATGAAGTGCGGACGTAAAATTGTCTCTGGGCATGATAGTCGTAACTATGCCTTGTTCGGTCAGGAGGCGATTGGATCTACATGGTCGTTGGCGAAAATGAACATGTTCCTTCACGGCGAAGACAACCATAAAATCGAGTGGGGCGATACCATTCGTAACCCGAAGCTGCTCGATAAGAATGGCGATCTGATGCTGTTTGATATCGTGACCGCTAACCCGCCGTTTAGTCTGGACAAGTGGGGCCATGATGAGGCCGAGAACGATAAGTTTGGTCGTTTCCGTCGCGGTGTACCGCCGAAGACCAAAGGCGATTACGCCTTTATCTCGCATATGATAGAAACCCTGAAACCGGGAACGGGTCGTATGGGGGTGGTCGTGCCACACGGTGTGCTGTTCCGTGGCTCCAGCGAAGGTAAGATTCGCCAGAAATTGATCGACGAAAACCTGCTGGATGCGGTGATTGGCCTGCCCGAAAAGCTTTTCTACGGTACGAGTATTCCTGCTGCGATTCTGATTTTCAAAAAGCAGAAAGTGGATGACAAGGTGCTGTTTATCGATGCCAGCCGTGAATTCAAGGCAGGTAAAAACCAGAACCAGCTTAGCGAAGAAAACATTAAGAAAATCGTCAAGATCTACCGTGATGGCGATAACGTCGAAAAATACGCCTATCTTGCCAGCCTGAAGGAGATTCAGGACAACGATTACAACCTCAATATTCCGCGCTATGTCGATACCTTTGAAGAAGAGGATGAGATTGACCTGGTGGCGGTGCGAGCAGAGCGGGAGCAATTGAAGGTGGAACTGACGAAGCTGGAAGTTGAGATGGTGGGTTATCTGAAGGAGTTGGGTTATGGTGCCTAAGGGGTGGGAGAAGCGTGATCTACACGGGTTAATTACGATTAAACATGGATTTGCATTCAAAAGTGAATATTTCTCAAATGATGGGAAATATGTACTTTTAACTCCTGGAAGTTTTAATGAGTCAGGTGGATTCCGGAACCAAGGCCCTAAAACTAAGTTCTATAATGGGCCTATACCTAATGGTTACCTTTTAAGCAAGGGTGACTTACTTTTAGCAATGACTGAACAGGCTGAAGGTTTGTTGGGTAGTCCTTTGTTTGTTCCTGAAGATAATAAATATTTACATAATCAACGTCTAGGACTAGTTGAGATTAATTGTCCAGATAAGATTTGCTCTGATTTTCTTTATCTTTTTTTTAATCATGAAGATAGTCGTAAGCAAATTACTGAACAATCTACGGGGACAAAAGTAAAGCATACTTCACCTGACAGATTGTGTTCTGTTATTGGTTTAGTTCCTTCGTTTTTGGAGCAAAAGAAAATCGCCCAAACCCTGTCAACCTGGGATAAGGCGATTTCGATGACGGAAAACCTTCTCACCAACAGTCAGCAGCAGAAAAAAGCCCTGATGCAGCAATTGCTTACCGGGAATAAACGGTTGCTGGATGAGAATGGGGTGAGGTTTAATGGTAAATGGGAGAAAAAACATCTTTCAGATGTAGCTGATGTTTATCAACCAAAAACAATATCCCAGTCTATGATGTCTGATTCGGGGTATCCAGTTTATGGCGCAAATGGAGTTATTGGATTTTATCAAGAGTTTAACCACGAAACTGAACAAATAGCTGTAACTTGCCGGGGTAGCACATGTGGCATAGTCAATTGGACTCAAGCAAAATCGTGGATTACCGGAAATGCAATGGTTATCAATACGGATAACTATTCCTACGTGAGTAAAAAATTTCTGTTCTATACTCTGAATGGCAGTGATCTGAAGTATTTAATATCCGGATCCGGTCAACCACAAATAACCGGAAACATTAAAACGCATATCATTAATTTACCCTGTATCGAAGAGCAACAAAAGATCGCCGCCGTGCTGTCCGCAGCCGACGCCGAAATCTCCACGCTGGAGAAAAAAATCGCTTGTCTGAAAGATGAGAAAAAAGCCCTGATGCAGCAGTTACTGACCGGCAAACGTCGTGTTAAGGTCGATGAAGCGGTTGCCGCATGAAACTGACGAAAAGCGGGCCGCTGATTGACCGGGAAATCGACTGGCTGGAAGAGGTGTTGCTGAAATACGGCAATGATGACTCTGTGCTCTGTTTTTCTGAGCTGGATGGCTTCCTGACGGCGGTTGTCTCTGGCCCGAATATGATCCCCCCTAATACCTGGCTTAGTGCTATCTGGGGTCGTGGTGACTACCACCCTCACTGGACCACTGAAAAAGAGATGACGCGTTTTGTGGGGCTGTGTTTTCAGCATATAAACGATATCGCTGGCTGCCTGTATGAGGCCCCTGAACAGTTTGAACCGATTTTCAATGGACGTGAGGTGAAGGGGAAGACATATACCATCGTCGAAGAGTGGTGTTTCGGGTATATGAAAGGCCGGTCTCTGGATGACTGGTCAGCCTTGCCAGAGGCCTTACGTCCCTCGCTGGAGGCGATAGCCCTTCATGGTATCGAAAAGAACTTTACGGTGGTTGGGAAAATGTCACCTGTTCAATTTGAACAGAGTATTACTCTCATTCAGCCGGCGGCAATGGCGCTTTATCAGCACTGGTTGTCGGTGAGAATGTCAGAGGCATCATCCCGGCCTGTTCCCGTGAAGGGGGCAGAAAAACTGCCCGGTCGTAATGACCCGTGTCAGTGTGGCAGCGGTAAAAAATTTAAAAAGTGCTGCCTGCACTGACAAAGCGGAAGGAGGCTTGCTCATGGCAGTGAACAGTCTGGGTCGTTCCCGGTGGTACCTGGGAAATGTTCTCTGGTTCGGAGGCTATAACAGCAAAACGGATCGAGAGAATAACTTTGGGTTTATCTCGTCTGAGAACGGTAATGAGCTGTTTTTTCATAAGAATGAGATAAGACGGAGCCATACACCCGCTGACAATACACCGGTGCTGTTCAGGGAAGGTATAGGTAAAAATGGTAAGCCTACGGCTTTTAACGTTCACATTCTTGATAAAACAGATGCGGAGACGGCTGAGCTCTTTATTGAATATCTCCGGGCTATTATTGAGGAGAACGTTGATTTCGCTCGTTGGCGTTATCGTGACTGCGTTATTAATTTCCTCACTCAGTCCTTTGGCGAAAAGGCTATAATTCGTTTGGTTACCAGTGATATAGCTGCTACAAAAGTATTGCCACTATTTTTAAAATCACGTAACTACGATAACCAGTTTGCACTTTTCGCCTCTGATAAGAATTTTAATGATTTGACCGCACAACAAATATCTCCTGCGGTCATGCCTTCGTCATTTATCGATAATAACATTGATCAGTTCGCTGTTTGGGTGAAAAGTTGTTCTGCGGCTACGGATTGCCAAGTGGCTTCAACATCGGATATCATCAATGAATTACTCAGCCATTTATCTATAAGTGCTATTCTCTACCTGGCATTTTACGATTGTATAAGCAGTGAGCGGATTCTTGAGCATCGGCATGATGATATAGAGAGTTTTGTTCGACGTAGTTTCACGAAAAATAAAATGGATATACAACCATTTGTCCGTGATGCCTATCAGCAGAAATTCTCATCGAGAGAGCAATTTTATAAACATTCCGTGATTAGTCCTTTTATCAATACGTATTTGATTAAACAGAAGATGTTCAGGAAAGATTTCAGTTTTGTTAATGATATCGAATCGAATACTGAAATTTCTTCTGATCCTGAATACTTCATTCTGAGTAAATTGTTACCGTTGCTTGGGCGCAACGATGAACAGTCCGTTCTGAGTATTATTCTGCATGAGATATGGCACGGAGTCTTGTCGGGTAAAATTCCGGTAAATCATCCTTCTGTTTTCAAATTGTTCCCACAATGTAGTTCATTACAAATTCGTTTCCCAAATTTAAAATTATCTTGTGAGGCGTTTCACTGGAATGCAAAACAGCCTGATGGAACGATAGAAAAAAAATTCCTTTGTCGTTCGAAAGTCTGCCATGATCCGCAGGTACTACCCGGCCTCAGTCGGGATTACATCGACTTCACTATTTATGACTGGCTTGCCCACTATGGCATGACCTATCTGATTGCTGGCGAACCTTCTAAGCGGGATTTCCCAATTAAACTGGCTGGGTATTTCAACCGTATCAGAGAATTACATTCCCGCTTGCATTGCCGCAGTTGTGGGGTACTGATGGTTCCTGATATGAAATATGCTCGTGTAGAGGCCAGTGTCTGGGATGCGAAGTTGAAAGGATTTGTGAAAAAACCGTTCCAGGCCGCGTATCGCCTGACCGTCTTTAAATGTGCCAGTCATTCCTGCGAACAGTTTGGTATCGGGCATTACATTAATCACTGTATTGGTTACAAATGCAGCGAAATAATTGACGCCAGAGATTTGCATGAAAAGTGTGCAGAAGGACGATTTATTTGTGCATCGTGTGGTTCCTGCTGTACGACGCATCAGGAGAAATTTGGTAATGTAAACAAGGGTGAAACAGAACAGGCCAAGTATGATCGCCTTTACCGGGACTCGCCGTTCTTTTCATCATAAGTCTTCGCTCATTTTTGAGTATGCCCGTACAGACATACAGTTTCACCTCTTAGCCAAGAAGGATTACCGGGTGGATAAGCACTACCAACCTAAATTTCAGGAAGAATACAGCGCCAAAATTCCGGCACTGACGTTACTGACCAGCCTCGGCTGGACGTTTTTACCCCCAAAACAGATTATGGATTACCGGGGCTATCAACAGGATGAGGTGGTGCTGCGTCCGGTTCTTCGTGAAGAATTGTCGAAGCGTTCCTATATGGCGAGTGGCAAAACATGCCAGCTATCGGAAAAAGCGCTGGATAACCTGATATCTCAGGTCTGTTCTCCGGCGCTCAATGAAGGGCTGCTGAAAGCCAATGAGCGGATGTATAACCATCTGCTCTACGGGATCGCCGTGACCGAGTTTGTCGATGGTAAGAAGGTCAACCCCACCATTGCGCTGATTGACTGGGAACATCCGGAAAATAACCAGTTCCACTTTACTGAAGAATTTAAGGTATTGCGGTCAGGCGGTGTTGAAACCCGCAGACCGGATATTGTCTGTTTTGTGAATGGTATCCCGCTGGCCGTCATTGAAGCGAAAAGCCCGGCAGGTCACGGCAAGAAAGGGCCAACCATTGACGAAGGAATATCCCAGAGTATCCGCAATCAGCTCAACGATGAAATCCCGCAGCTGTTTGCCTACAGCCAGCTATTGCTGTCGATTAACGGGCATGACGGGCGCTACGGCACCTGTCATACACCAATGAAATTCTGGGCGTCATGGCGCGAAGAAGATATTACTGACGCGCAGATGTATGCGCTCCGCAACCATAAGTTATCGACTGAACAAATTCATGCGTTGTTTGATCATCGTCCTTCAGCCGATCTCGACTGGTACCAACAGTTAATCGCCGCTGGTGAACTGGCCGTCAGCGGGCAGGATAAGCTGCTTATCAGCCTGCTTTCACCGGAACGTCTGCTGGAGATGACCCGCTTTTTCACCCTGTTTGATAAAAAGACCGGGAAAATTGTCGCCCGCTATCAGCAGGTGTTCGGGATTAAAAGGCTGTTGGAACGCATCAGCACCCGCAGACCGGACGGGGGCAGGGAAGGTGGTGTGATCTGGCATACCACGGGGTCCGGTAAATCGTACACCATGGTGTTCCTCAGTAAGGCGATGATTCTTCATGACAGCCTGAAGCAGTGTCGCATTGTGGTGGTGACGGACCGTGTCGATCTTGAAGGGCAGCTCAGCGGTACTTTTGCTTCTGGTGGAGAACTGGCCGGGAAGGATGATAAAGCCAAAGCAATGGCAACCTCTGGCCAGAAACTGGCACAGCAGATTGGTTCCGGTAAAGAACGCATTATCTTCACCCTTATCCAGAAATTTAATTCAGCGACAAAACTTCCTGAATGCGTCAATACCAGCCCCGACATCATCGTTTTGATTGATGAGGGTCACCGCAGCCAGGGTGGTGAGAACCATGTGCGAATGAAACTGGCTCTTCCGAATGCCGCCTTTGTCGCATTCACCGGTACGCCGTTGCTGAAAGAAGATAAGACCACCAATAAATTCGGGCCGATTGTTCACGCTTATACCATGCAGAGGGCGGTAGAAGATCAGGCCGTGACGCCTCTGCTTTATGAGGAACGTATTCCTGATCTTGAGGTAAACGACCGGGCAATAGATGCCTGGTTTGATCGTATTACCGATGGGTTAAGCGAAGCGCAAAAAGCCGACCTTAAGCGTAAATATGCCCGTAAAGGTGAGGTTTATAGTGCAGATGATCGCATCCGTCTGATCGCACTCGATATCGCCACGCACTTCTCGAAGAATATTGATGAGGGACTGAAAGGCCAGCTTGCCTGCGACAGCAAGATTTCCGCCATCAAATATAAAAAGTATCTTGATGAAGCCGGGTTGTTTGAGTCAGCAGTAGTTATCAGCCCGCCGGATACCCGGGAAGGGAATACCGAAGTGGATGAAAGCAAACTGCCGGAAGTGACGAAATGGTGGAAGGATAATGTCGGCACGCAGGATGAGTCTGTGTATACCCGTAATGTCATCAGTCGTTTCGATACCGATGAGAAGCTCAAATTGCTGATCGTCGTTGATAAACTGCTCACCGGGTTTGATGAACCGAAAAATACCGTGCTGTATATCGACAAGCCGCTTAAGTCCCACAACCTTATCCAGGCGATTGCCAGGGTAAACCGTCTGCATCCACTGAAAAAGTTTGGCCTGCTGATTGATTATCGCGGCATTCTGGCTGAACTGGACACGACGATCGGTAAATATCAGGATCTCGCCTCCCGCACCCAGGGAGGATACGACATCAAGGATATTGACGGGTTGTACAGCGCCATGAGTTCTGAATATAAACGTCTGCCGCATCTGTATAACCAGTTGTGGGCCATATTTGCTGGTGTTAAAAACAAAAATGATACTGAGCAGTTACGTGCAGTACTGGTGCCTAAAATGGAAGAACGTGACGGAGAGATGGTCGATATCCATCAGAAAACCCGTGATGATTTCTTCGAGGCGTTAACGGCCTTTGCCGGATGCCTGAAAGTGGCACTGCAGTCCGCTACCTTCTTCACCGATAAGAGCTTTACGGAACAAGACCGAAATCTCTATAAAGAAACCGTAAAACAGATGTCCAGTCTGCGCCAGTGGGCAATGCAGGTCAGCGGCGAGCAGGTCAATTATGACGACTACGCGGAGCAGGTGAAAAAATTGCTGGATAAGCATGTCACCGGCGTTGAGGTTCGTGAACCGGATGGCGTGTATGAAGTCGGTAAAATGGGCAAGAGCGAAAAACCCGAAGAGTGGGACAACAATAAAACCCGTAATGAAACCGACATCATTAAAACCCGTGTAACGAAGATGATTGAGCAGGAGCTGCGTGATGACCCGTACGCTCAGGAGGCATTTTCCAAACTCCTGCGCATGGCTATCGAAGAAGCAGAAAAACTGTTCGACCACCCACTGAAACAATACCTCCTATTCCGTGAGTTTGAAGAAAAAGTTGAAGCCCGTAAGCTCGGCGATATCCCGGATGCACTGGCGGTAAACAAGCATGCTCAGGCGTATTACGGTGTATTTAAAAAAGAGCTGCCTGAGGTTTTTGCGGTAAACGACGTTCAGGTGCAGGAGAAATGGACCAAGCTGGCCTTTGAGGTGGACAGCATTATCGTCAAAGCAGTGGCAGAAAATTCCCTTAACCCTCAGGATATTGAGAAGGTCGTTAAGACGAGTCTGTTACCATTGCTTTTTACGGCCTGCCGGGAAATTGGTGCCGGAATGAATCAGGTTAACCGTATCGTGGAAACCATTATCCAGATCCTGCGCGTTGGTTTGATGAAATCATGAGTGAAAAAGAATCGCCAGCAATGAAAGCGTTACGCATTGTGTATGGTGATGAGGTCATCACCATACACTGTGTTCCGCGTCAGGTCGTTAAGGGCAGGGTGCTCATCAAGGTACATCCCGACTGTCGGGTTGTGGCCTCTGTACCGCCAGAAACACCGGAGCACGAGGTGTTATCTGCGCTGAAAAAACGAGGGCGCTGGATATATCAGCAACTGCGTGATTTCAGGGAGCAACAGACACACATTGTCCCGCGTCAGTATGTCAGTGGAGAAAGCCATTACTATCTTGGCAAGCAATATCAGTTGAAAGTGACAGAAGACGCTACTGTGCCGCAACGAGTGAAAATGTTGCGTGGGCGTCTGGAAGTGACGATCAGACACAAATCGGCAGAAAAGGTCAAAGCGTTGCTGGCCGAATGGTATCGGGAACGCGCCAGAGATGTCTTTCAGCGCAGGCTTGATTTATTGATACCGCAGACCCTTTGGGTTAGTGAGCGTCCGCCGATACGTTTGCGGGCGATGCAAACGCAATGGGGTAACTGTTCTGCGAAAGGCTGTCTGACCCTGAATCCATGGCTGGTTAAGGCATCCTCAGAATGTATCGACTATGTCTTGCTACATGAGTTATGCCATGTTGCTGAGCACAACCACAGCGAGGAGTTTTACCGTCTGATGGGGCAGGTGATGCCGGGCTGGGAAAAGGTTAAGAAACGGCTCGACGGGATGGCTGAGATGTTGTTGGCTGATATGTGATTTTGGGGCTTATTCTAATTTAGAAACTAATCGGGGAAGTTATGTATTCAGTATCAAAGTATATTTTTTATACCACTCTGATTCTTTATGTCCTGACATTACTAACTGTCAGCTATGTTGGTGTCTATTTAACTTATGTGGCTATTCCGGTGATTGTTGTTTCTGGATTATTAATGAAACTTCTCGGTAAAAGAAAGAGTAAATCAGGAGAAGTATCAAATGTTGTAGCCAGGGTGCTAAATGATACAAATGCCGGGCTGGAACGTTTTAATGAAGGCATGCACTGGTTCAATGAGAAAAACAGAATCATAAATGAAAAAACAAAACCTCTTAACGAACAAATTCATGCAATAAGAATGAAAATGATTGAGCCGGAGGTAAAATTAAAATATGAAAGTGACCCTGAAAAAAGAAAAAAAACTTAATACTTTAATTGAAAGTATGGAAAAAGATATCAGGATTATAGAATCCCAGAAAGATGAAATTAAAATGGCGATAGAGATAGATATTGCCCGCAAGAGGATTAATGAATAATGTTTGAGTTTTCTGCATGGATATTGATTAACAGTGACAGTTTTCAATAACTAAAATATCAAACAAATGGCATAGTAAACATGATTGTTAAAGGGAGGTTGAATTGCATTCTGAAGCGTTGGCTATCGAATTTATTGAACAACTGAAAGGCATCTCGGTTGAGGATGATGTTGAATTCAATTTTTTTGAATTGGGAGGTTCCGGATATCTCGAAAACCCAACAACGGATTTGATGGCTTTGTTTATGGGAGCCCAGAAAATGGTGCCGCCATGGTTGCTAAAAGCATTGTTATGTTGCCTGGATGATTCCCTCGATGTTGATGAAATTGATTTCACCTCTCTGGAGTTAATGAGAGAAGCCAGAACAGAGGATGGGAAATATCTTGATATTCTTATCAGACATGATGAATTCATCATAGGTATTGAGCATAAAGTTTTGGCTGATACATATAATCCTTTTCCCAGCTATGTAAGTCTCATTGATAGCTACGGCGGCAACAATCAAAATCTTTTTCGTTGTATATTAAAGCCTGATGGTAACTGTGCTAAAGGCGTAGACGGTTGGCGACTGATCAATTATTCACTGCTGCTGGAAAGCGCCATCCGACGTCTGGGGTTAGAGATGATGAATCAAGATTTCAGCAAGTGGACAGTTTTTTATCAGGAGTTTTTAAGTCATCTTAAAAAATTGAGTGAGGCTGGTATGGATAATGTATCTGATAAAAATGTTGAGTTTGTTACTGAAAATTTCTCGGCTTTGATAAAGTCGGTTAAATTGCTGGAAATGTACCAAAATGCAATCACGGAGGAAGCGAAATCGGTTGTCTCAGAAGTACTGCCTGATATTCATATAGCAACAGGAATTAATAACTGGAAGGGTTACTATAAAGCAATTCATCTTATGCCAGGATGCTGGGGGCAAGGTAAAACAGGAGTTACACTAGTTTACCGCCCTAATGAAGATGGAAGAGGTGAAGCAGAATTCTACGTAAATGGTTGGATACATTCAGATGATTATTCTGAAGTTAATGCACTAAAAGAAGAAATACGAGTTGCTTTAAGTACTGGTGATTTCATTCCAGCAGCTAACCCTGAGGACTACGAAGTATCAATTACTGGGAAGGGGCAAGTGCTTGAACTGAGCTTTTGGGGGAATACGAGAAGTAAAAAAGATGCACTGGTACTTCTTAAGGATATGACTGAGTGGATGGACTCAAAAATAAGAACATACAGTAATATCACTGAGTGATAACATTCTGTTTAAATGGTGGATTATTAGGCTGGTAATTGAAGCGTCGAATAGACAGATATTGGAATAAAAGGAGAATATTCAAATGATTTATCAGTGTGATACTTGCAGTAGAACGACTTTTGAGGTTAATTGTCCCTGGTGTAGTGGAGTTTCGCCTGTAAAAACGTCTGCATGGGGTTCAGCATCATCGACCGCACAAGCAATAGATATACAACGTATGACACCATTGAATCCATCGTTTTATCCCGAATTTCAGTATCGTTCAAAGGGTGTTCTAAAAGATCTATTTGGGAAAAAGAAAGAGCAAACTCAGCTTAATCAATTGCTTGAAAATGTTCTCGAAAAATACTCCAGTTTAAAAGATCCATATTTTACTAACTTCATTTACACTTCCAGATTCTCACATAATAATAAATCGGAAGCAGATTACTCAACAGATAATGGTACATACTCCGAATTACAACTTTTCCGTGAGGTGTTGGTCAGAAAAGGGTTCAATGAGCTTGAGCAGTTACCTGAGCTATTAGATAAATTACTCCTTACCACATCATTTAACGCTCTTTATTATGGTTTCGCTAAGGAAGTTAAACGGCATATTAAATCCACACTTACTGAATCCTTGAAATCATGGATTGAGGAAGCGGGTACCACTTTTAGGGCAGATCTTTCATTGTTTCTATTCTATATATGGAGCAATAAAATAGAGTTCTCATCAGTAGAGTTCAATGAAAAAGCGGAGGCTACGCCTGGTGTTCCTTTAGTTTCATTTGATGAAGTTAAAAAATATTTAGCTGTGTGCGAACATATTTATTTTGATATTCTGGTTGATAGATTAGCTACACGGCTCGAACATTTTAACCCTAACAAATTCGTCACCATGTATTTAGTTGATGCAATGGACGGTTTTCAGTTTGAAGATTTCCTTGTGGAAGTATTCCAGACTATGGGCTATGACGTCAAAGAAACCAAGAGAACGCAAGATCAGGGTGCAGATCTCTTCGTCACTCGATTTGATAAGGATATGGTTATTCAGGCGAAAAATTATTCTGGTTCTGTAGGTAACTCGGCGGTGCAGCAGGTGATCTCTGCTAAAACGTTCTATGGTTGTGATGAGGCGATGGTTGTGACTAATTCCTACTTCACACGCTCCGCCAAAGAGTTAGCTGAGTCAGCCTTGGTACGTCTGATCGACAGGGATGAACTGCAAAAGTATCTGGATGATTATAACCAGAAGATAATCGAAGATTTCCAGTCAAATTCATAACTTTGTCTTGTGAACAATGGAAAATGGCTTGACCTTTGAGTAACTCTGATGAATTTGACGAATAAAAAGCTTGGAGCCCGGAAATACCTCCCAGTGATCCATGATCTTTTAGATTTGGGATTGCCAGGAGAAATTTTATCAATTCGTACTACAGGTAAGAAGGGAACCTTGATACCTGATCTGACTGTTGGGTTAGGTAAAGCCAGGCGAGTCAAAACTGGCGATTGGGACATCGCAGATACAAGAACGTTTGACTATGTTGTTTTGCGTGTTGAGCGACCCGATAGTTATCATGATGTCTACACCGGTCAGTTCGTTCGACTCTATCGGTCAGAAAGAAGCGGCGGACAAATCGTCGAAATGAGTAATCCCAGGCTTGCGGGCATGACGAGATCCATTTCGAAAGTTTTTAATGGTGGAAAGGTCAGTGGTAGAGGGACCGCGTATGTCTCAATCTCACCAGGCGTGAGCAACACTGTGATTTTCCCTACTCGCGTGTATAAAGAAGGGCAGGAATGCAATACAACTTACAGCTCCGATCAGTCACCCTTTTCCCAAGATGTCAGGAAGAATTGTTTTGACCGCTGTGTCATTACTGGGGTCCAATCGCGTTGGAGGACCGAGGCGGCTCACATTATGCCGCGACACGAAGAAGGTATTCCAGACGTTACGAACGGCCTTCTATTACGTAGGGATATCCACACCTTATTTGACCATAACCATTGTGCGATTGATCCCCACAATATGAAAGTTTACTTCAGTCCTCAGGTTTGCGCGATGGATGAAGACCTCTTAGATTGGCATGGAAGCACTATCATAGCATCGCGTATGCAGACACACATTAATATTGAGTATCTGCGTCCACGATGGGCTAAGTTCATTAAAATTCATGGAAAAATTAAGGCCTGAACTGACGAGCATGTATGACAGTTTCATGACGCATATAATCACGAAAGCCTGCATATGGCACTAAATGGCTTAACGCCGATGTAGTATATTAAGCGCATGACCGGTTTCTACTTACATCTGCGTTAAAAATGGGGAATTACCTGGGTGAGACATCAGAGTCGTACTTTTCTCTAAAGATAGTAACGATTTAGCAGGTAATAACAGTTTGAAAATATAAAACTATTTGGTAATCTGTTTTTCGAAAGAAAAGATCTGCATTCTTGTTAAGGGTAATTATGAATAATGAAAATGATGAAATATGTACACTCTTTGATGAGAGAGGTGTACCAGTTGTTTATGCAGCAATCTGCGATAGCTTACCCGATGATGCCTTATACCCAGTAACGCATCCTAGTGATTTAAAAAAAGTAAGCTCGCTTGTTGCGCAGGCGTGCCAGGGAGCTATCAATACTCATGGTCGTACAGTTGAACTGGTGTTCAAGCCTGAAATTCAGCAGGGCCTTAAAGATGGCTCACTTACCATGATGAAAACAACGGCAGGCGAAACTCTTGCTGATGCTGTGCATGCAAGTGGCAAAAATGTTAATAAGATCGCAGGGAAGGGAAGAATAGTTGAGGCGGGTAGGTTGAAACAACTAGCTACTGGTTGTTTCCAGCTAATAAGCCTTATGGTAGCTCAGGCTCACTTAGCGGACATCAATAAAAACCTTACTGATATTAAATCTTCTGTAGACCTACTTCATAAAAAGCTAGAAGCTAATCAATTAGCTAAAATTGAAGGTAGGATATTGTACCTTGAAGGCATTGTTGAAAAACTTCGTACAGGCGATTTCGATTATGAAATTTCGCTGCAAATCAAAAATAAAATTGAAGATACTGTTGCCGATGCGTATGAATGGCAATCAATTTTATTTTCTGAATTAAAAATACTAATTACAAGTGTTAGTAACTTACAAGACTCAGACCGGTTTGGAACTGGGGATACCTACAATAATCTTAAATCTATTGTAGAAAATACAGCACCTCTGATTCAGAGACGGAATCTATTGCTAAAAGTTGCATCTCTACTTGCATATATACAAGCCTGTATCGATCCAACAAAAAAAGAGTTTAGCATCTTTGACCTTCAGACATCAAAATGGGAAAGTCAAATTTATGAATTAGTAAATATTGTAAGCACAAAAACAAATACATTTCTCACAAATGCTAGGTTCAATAGTCAAGAAATTTTAGATCATAGAAAATATTATATAACTCATTCTATTGGAGCGATGAAAAACATATCTGATCTTAATCAGCAATGCTTTGAAAGTAGTCGCCTTAAGTTAAAGGATAACCAGCGTAAGATACTTTCATCTAATGGGAAATTGCGACTCGTAGTTACTTTGGATGAACAAGGTAATGCACAGAAGGCCGCAGTCGTTGATTGATTTAAAACGATAGCAAGATTGGATTCTTGCTATCGTTTTAATTGCGCAATGCTCTGGCATATAGGAAATCGGTAGGTGAGTATCCCTGCCTGTGCTGTTTCTGAGTTCAAGGCTATCCATGACTATCTATTTTTTTACTAACTATTGCAAAGATGGATAGTCACTTTCTGCAAAGTCTTGCAATGAGTTGCTATGTAGGGCGTTGATCCTTCATAAAATTTAATACTCCTCGGTGTTCGTGCTGTGTGGATTCCTATCCCACTCCCGCTACCATGGGAAAGTTAGAATAAATCAATGAAAAGCAGTGTCGTGTGACCACCTAAAAAGCGGTTTTTTTATTACATTCGCTTAACTAAAAATTTCCGCTTTTCATACCCGTGTAATTGGTAAAAACAGACTTCGAGGCTACGCCTGAAGGCTCATGAATTACATTCTTTTTACTACTTTTCTTACTAACAAACCTGTAAGAATTGCCGGAAGCAATCCAAACAAAGAGGCGATATCGACTAACGTATCCTCCAGTTCTTATATCCCGTATGTGCCGAAATGATCCATCACTGCATAAGCCCATTCGGCAGGTATCAAAATAAAAAGCCAGTGCGTGTATAAAAGAAAACTGATAAGACCGATTACAAGGCTTAAGGTGATTTCTATAAAAGTCCTCATGTTACTGTTATTGTCCCGTAAGCTTTAAAACTCGTGTAAGATACCGGCATCATAGTTGTTTACATAAGAGCTTAGTACAAGTAATCAAAGTCACTCAGATGAAGAAGGGTTATACAGCCTTCGCTTAACCCTCTTGGTCCTGTCGGATGGAGGTGGAAATGGCCAAGCCGGACACCTTCAACAAAAACTTGATCGTCTAACTGCCAGTCATTTTTGTATAAGGCAAACCATTCTTTTCAGCGAGTTTGACGTTATTTTTAGAGACTAATAAATCAACAAACTCAGGCCTTCTCAAGGCATTGCGTGCTATACTTTTCGTGAATATCTCATTGTTATTTATATGAAAATATTTCTAATGGTTCCTTAGGTATCACATCACACCCCGCCCAAATACGCCTTCCTCACGTCCTGATTGCCCAGCAATTCCTCACCGCTGCCGCTCAGCCGGATCTGTCCGTTCACCATCACATACCCCCGGTCAGACAGCTTCAACGCATGGTGCGCATTCTGCTCCACCAGAAAAATGGTCATACCGCTGCGGGCCAGCTCTCGCAGCGTCTGGAAGATCTGCTTCACCACAATCGGGGCTAAGCCCAGGCTGGGCTCATCCAGCAGCAGCAACTTCGGACGGCTCATCAGCGCCCTGGCGATCGCCAGCATCTGCTGCTCACCGCCGGACATGGTCATCGCGCGCTGTTTACGTCGCTCTTTAAGGCGAGGGAAAAGGTCAAACATGGTTTGCATATCTTCAGCCGCAGACTGATTGCCGATGGGAATGGTCCCCATCAGCAGATTCTCTTCAACGGTCATATCCGGGAAGATTCGTCTGCCTTCCGGTGCCTGCGCAATGCCGCCGGACGCAACGTAGTGGGTGGATTGATGGCTGATATCTTCACCACAGAAGAGGATCTGCCCGCTGCGGATACGGGGTTGACCAAAGATGGACATCAGCAATGTCGATTTACCCGCGCCGTTTGCGCCAATCAGCGCCACGGTTTCCCCCTTATTCACCTCAAGAGAGACCTGCTTCAGCGCCTGAATGACGCCGTAAAACACATCCACCTCGCGAAAAGCCAGCAGCGGTTCGCTCATAGGGAGACCTCGCTTTCATCCGTGCCCAGGTAGGCGGCAATGACCTTTTCATCATGCTGGATCTGCTCGGGTTTCCCCCTGGCAATCACATCGCCGTGGTCGAGCACGATAATGTCGTCCGAAATTTCCATCACCATCCCCATATCATGCTCAATCAGCAATACCGTGATGCCATGATGATCCCGCAGAAAGCGAATAATCCCGCTCAGCTTGTGCGTTTCAACCGGGTTCAGCCCTGCGGCGGGTTCATCCAGACAGATCATTTCCGGCCCGGTACACATTGCCCGGGCGATTTCCAGTCGCCGCTGCTGGCCGTAGGACATTTCTCCCGCCAGTCGATTGGCGCACTCCACCAGATCCACCACTTCAAGCCAGTAAAAGGCTCTGTCCAGGGCGTCGCTTTCCGCCCGCCGGTAGGACGGCGTATTCAGGATCCCGGCGAGCAGATTGCGGTTCACCCGCATATGCTGCGCTACCAGCAGATTTTCCACGACCGACATCTCGCGAAAAAGACGGATATTTTGAAACGTGCGCGCCAGCCCGGCACGGTTGACCAGATGGGTTCCGCCGAACATTTTGTAGAACAGACGCTGCCCGAACTGCGCGGGGTTAATCCAGTCGCCGGGCTGGAATTTTTGCCCGAGAACCTGAATAACATTGGTCGTTTTATGGCGGGCATTAAATAAAATGTTGCCGCCGGAGGCTTTGTAGAAGCCCGTCAGGCAGTTAAAGACGGTGGTTTTTCCCGCCCCGTTTGGCCCAATCAGGGCGGTAATGGAGCCACGCTGCACGTCCAGGTTGACGTCGTTTAGCGCCTTAATCCCGCCAAAATGCATCATCAGATGCTCAACGCGTAATATCGTTTCGTTCATGGTGCGACGCCCTTACGCACGGCAAACCCGCTGCGGTTAATGCGGATCAAACCGCGTGGACGCCAGATCATCATCACCACCATCAGCATGCCAAACAGCAGGACGCGGTACTCGGCAAAACTGCGCAGCAGCTCCGGCGTTACCGTGAGCACAAAGGCGGCCAGCACTACGCCCAGCGTCGAGCCCATCCCGCCCAGCACCACAATGGCGAGGATCAATGCCGATTCAAAGAAGGTAAAGGAGGTCGGATTCACGAACCCCTGATAGGTGGCGAAGAACACCCCGGCAATGCCCGCGGTCGACGCACCCAGCGTAAAGGCGGAAAGCTTCACCAGAACATGGTTCAACCCCATTGAGCGGCAGGCAATTTCGTCTTCACGCAGGGCTTCCCATGCCCGGCCAATCGGCATGCGCGTCAGGCGGTGCTTGATGTAGAGCACCAGCATCACCACCAGAAAGAGCACCGCGTAGATAAAGATAAACTTCATGTTCGGGTTGTAGGTCAGGTGGAAAAACTCGTGGAAGGGCACGCCGCCTTCTTTCGCGCGTCGTCCAAATTCCAGACCGAAAAAGGTCGGGGGAGGGGCAGACACGCCGTTGGGTCCGCCGGTGAAGGTCAGCCAGTTGTTCAGTATCAGGCGAATGATCTCCCCGAATCCGAGGGTGACGATGGCCAGATAGTCACCGTGCATGCGCAGCACCGGGAAGCCGAGCAGGGCGCCTGCGGCGGCAGCCATGATTGCCGCGAGCGGCAGCATGCTCCAGAACCCTAAACCGAGATACTGGTATCCCAGCGCCAGACCGTACGCACCAATCGCATAGAACGCGACATACCCCAGATCCAGCAGACCGGCCAGGCCCACGACGATGTTCAGTCCCAGGCCAAGAAGCACGTAGATCAGCCCGAGGATGGCGACGGTTAGCACATACTTTGTGGCGACAAACGGGAAGCAAACCGCAAGAGCAATCACCAGGGGAATGATCCAGCGCATGCGGCTTTTGTAATCCGGAGGTCGGACATAAACGCCCGCGCTGTCGGCCTCGAAGCGCGCCTGAAAACGGGCCCCGGCAGCGGTACCTAAAAAAGCGCTCAACAGAAAACGCCCGAACATGACGATGCCCACCATCCAGGCCAGGCGCTGCCCGGCGAAGGTAAAGCTATACCCGTCCAGCACTACGCCCGCGATGGGGCCGAAGATAATCAGCGCAATCAGCCCGGAAAAAATCGCGTCCAGAATGCAGCGTTTAAGTGAAAAACCGTGTGATGTCATCATTCTCTCCCTCACACTTTGGCCACTATTGGGCGCCCGAGCAGTCCCTGGGGACGGAAAATAAGGATCATGACCAGCAGGCCGAACGAGAAGACGTCTTTATAGTCCGAGTTCACCATGCCCGAGAACTGCGCTTCCGCCACGCCCAGGATAAGGCCACCTAGCATGGCGCCGGGGAGGGAGCCGATGCCGCCAAGTACTGCCGCCGTGAAGGCTTTAATACCGATCACAAACCCGACGTAGAAATCAAAGGTGCCGTAGTTCATGGTGATCAGCACCCCCGCCAGGCCCGCCATCGCCGCGCCGATGACAAAAACCAGCGAAATAATCCGGTCGGTGTTAATGCCCAGAATGGAGGCCATTTTGCGATCCTGCTGGACCGCACGGCACATCCGCCCCAGCCGGGTACGGTTGATTATCCAGGTGAGCACCAGCATGCCGGCAAACGAGGCAACCAGGATAAACACTTTGGTGTAGGTTATCTGCACGAACCCTTCGCCCAGATGCAGGCGAATAACGCCGTCCAGCATGGTCGGTACCCCTTGCTGGCGCGGGCCCTGGCTCAGCTGCGCGTAATTCTGCAGGATAAGCGACATCCCGATGGCGGAGATCAGCGGCGCCAGGCGCGTAGAGTTGCGTAGCGGTTTGTAGGCGATACGCTCGATTGTCCAGCCGTACACCCCGGTAACCACAATGGTGAACACCAGCGTGCCGAGGATCAGCAGCGGGAACGACTGCAGGCCGAAGAACGAGAGCAGCGCCAGGCCAATAGCGCAGAGATAGGCGGAAATCATATACACTTCGCCATGGGCGAAATTAATCATGCCGATAATGCCGTACACCATGGTGTAGCCGATGGCGATCAGGCCGTAGACGGAACCCAGCGTTAAACCATTGATTAACTGTTGCAGGAAGAATGTACTCATCTTAGCGCGCTCGTTTTATAGGCTGCTCGAGCCGCGCAGCCTGATGTTTATTACGCGCCGACGGGAGAGCCCGTCGGCGTTGAGCGTGACTCCGTCCCGTTACTGCACTTCCTTATACTTTCCTTTGTCGTCCCACTGGTAAACCACGTAGTCAGAGACCTTCAGATCGCCTTTGCTGTCCCAGGCTTTTTTGCCCATCACCGTGTCGACGGAATTGGCCTTCAGCCACTCGCTGGCTTTGGCAGAATCCTTGCCGCCGGTGGCCTTGAAGGCCGCGGCAATCGCCTGTACGGAGGCATAGGAGTAAAGCGTGTAACCTTCCGGCTCGAATTTACCGGCGCGGAATTTCTCGATAACCGCTTTGCCGTCCGGGATCAGGCGCGGGTCTTTACCGAAGGTCATGTAAATGCCGTTGGTATATTGCGGGCCGCCCGCGGCGGTCACCATCTCCTCGTTGACGATGCAGTCCCCGGAGAAGAATTTTGCCTGTACACCCTGTTCACGCATCTGGCGAACCAGCGGACCGGCTTCCGGGTGACAGCCACCGAAGAACACGACGTCCGGTTTTTGCGCGCCGATTTTGGTGACCAGCGCGTTAAAGTCTTTTTCACCGCGGGATAACCCCTCGTACATCACATCCTGAACCCCGCGTTTCGCCAGCGCCGCTTTGGTGGCGTCAGCCAGACCCTGACCATAGGTGTCTTTGTCGTGAATGATCACCACGCGTTTAGCTTTCAGTTTGTCGATGATGAAGTCGCTGGCAACCTGACCCTGCTGGTCGTCGCGGCCGCACATGCGGAACATATCGCTCATGCCGCGTTCGGTAATCAGCGGGTTGGTTGAACCGGGGGTAATGGCGATGATCCCCGCATCGCTATACACCTCGGAGGCGGGCATGGTGGAAGAGGAGCAGAAATGGCCGACCACGGCGTTGACTTTATCCTGGTCAACTAAACGGTTGGCAACGGCGACGGCCTGCTTCGGCTCGCAGGCGTCATCTCCCTGAACCAGTTTGATCTTCTCACCATTAATGCCGCCGGCGGCATTAATGTCTTCAGCAGCCTGCGTTGCGCCGTGCCAGTATTGATCACCATAGGTCGCATTGGGACCCGTAAACGGCCCGGCCACGCCAATCACAATATCTGCCCGGGCGGAAAACGCCGTCACCAGACAACCGGCCAGCACAAGAGAAAGAGGAGTTCTGATAAATTTCAGCGACATTATTATGTTCCTTAGCAAAGAGGTTTTTGCACCACGGCGTAAACCCGAACGCCCGACGGCGCAGCCAATCCGAAACACGAGCAAGAACAAAATGCACTAAACGAACAAGATACAGACGGCATCCTGCATATACGGCGAGGTATCCCTGCGCAGCGTCGCGCGAAGAACATTAAGCAAAAACGTTGCCAGAATGGTTAACCCATTGACGGGCTTGTGACATGTTTGAGTATAGAGCGCCGCGTTATGCCGCCTTGCGGGAGGAGAAGAAATTACAGCGGAGATCACATATCGTTAACAATAAAGCCCATAAGTTGTGCAAAGGTCACGGTTTGCACGTTTTTGCAGCAATAAAGACCTAAACTTCAGCCCGGAGAGGCGTGAGATATGTGTTAGGATCGTTTCCTTTTTGCAGGAGTGTCAGCGATGACTGAAGGCCCATTGAATGAAAGCGAGATGGCGTGGCTTGAAGAGACGTTAATGTCTTACGGTCATGATGACGCGTCCGTGATTGACGTGTCCGAACTGGACGGCATGCTTACCGCAGTACTTTCCGGTCCTGTTGTCGTTGAGCCAGATGCCTGGCTGGTGGCGGTATGGGGCGGCGAGAAATATATCCCGCGCTGGAAAAACGATCGTGAGATGAACCGTTTTATCGATCTCTGCTTTAAGCACATGAACGATATTGCTGAGCGCCTGAGCGAATACCCGGATCAGTTCGAACCGATGTTTGGCTATAACGACGTGGACGGTGAGAGTTATACCGTGGTGGAAGAGTGGTGCTACGGCTATATGCGCGGCGTGGCGCTGACGGACTGGTCAGCCTTGCCGGAAGCCCTGAAGGCCGATCTTGATACAATTGCGCTGCACGGTACAGAAGAGAACAGCGACAAGCTGGATGAACTGTCCGAAGAGGAGTATATCGCCAGTATCGAGAGCATCCAGCCTGCGGCACTGCGTTTATATCAATACTGGGTAAACAACCCGCAACAGCCGGAAGTGAAGAAGCCGATTGTGAACGGCACGAAGGTCGGGCGTAACGATCCGTGTCCTTGCGGCAGCGGGAAGAAGTTTAAGAGCTGCTGTTTGCACTGATAAAGCTGACAACGGGCATGTTGTGAGTTTCGCCCGGCGGCGCTACGCTTGCACAGGCCTGGATTGAAATGAGCAGGTAGGCCGGGTAAGCGCAGCGCCACCCGGCAAGAAAGACGGTATCAATATAAATGATGGGGTTTGTCATCAATCTCAAGGGGCTGATGACAGCCCCTTTTTTATTTAACCCACTTCCGGCAGCATCCCGGCTGCAATCAACACCTGCACCAGAATAATCACTACCCCGCAGCCAAACACAACGCACAGCAGCGGTTTTCCCCCCGCCACGCGGTAACCCTGCTGCGGATGCTGCTGGCGGCTCTTCCAGGCCAGCAGGGAGGGGAGGAGCAGAGCAAGGATCGAGAGCGCCACTCCCGCGTAGCCCAGCGCCATCACAAACCCGCGTGGATAAAACAGCGCGAACGCCAGCGGCGGCAGGAAGGTGATCGCCCCCGTCTGTAACCGTCCTGCCGCAGTATTGCGACGCTGGAACAGGTCGGCCAGATAATCAAACAGGCCAAGCGCCACGCCCAGGAACGAGGTTGCCAGCGCCAGGTCGGCAAACAGGTGTACCGCCAGCTCCACATGCGGCGAGGTGACAACCTCACGCAGTACCAACAGAAAACCGTTCAGTCCAGCGTGTTGCGCCATCAGCCCAATAAAGGTTGAAGAGTCGATGCTGCCCAGGGTCACCAGCTGCCAGAAAATATAGGCGATCAGCGGGATCGCGCTGCCGATCACAAAGACGCGGCGCAGCTTGCGAATATCGCCGTTCATATAGCTGACGATACTCGGCACGCTGCCGTGGAAGCCAAACGAGGTGAAAATGACCGGGATCGCTGAAAGCGCCAGACCTTTTTCCAGCGGCAACGTCAGCAGGTTGACCTTATGCACGTGCGGCGCCAGCAGGACCAGCATGACAATCAGGAAAAGAATTTTGGCGCTGAATAGAAAACGGTTAAACAGATCGACCAGCGACGTCCCGACGCAGACCACGCCGCCGCCGATGAGCGCAAAGAAGATGGCGCCCGTCGCAGGGGTAATGTCAGAGCCAAACCAGTCGTTGACGCTGGAGGCGATCAATTCCCCGGCGCCGCTGATATAGGCGGCGGTCAGGGCGTACATCAGGAACATCATACTAAAGCCGGTTATCCATTGGCCATAGCGTCCCAGATAGCGCGCCGCAAGCGAACCCAGACCGGTATCGGCGGGTACGTGCTGGTAAACCTCAAGCAGCAGCAGGGCGGTGTAACACATCAGCGCCCAGAGCGTTCCCAGCAGCAGCAGGGTCATGCCAAACCCCACGCCCGCGGCTGCCAGAGGCATTGCCAGCATTCCTGCGCCAATTGTCGTTCCGGCGACGATAAAAATACTTCCCAGAGTTCTATTTTTCACGCTTTCCTCTACAACGCTTCTTAACCGCGACAAAATCTGCGGCGCAGAGTAAGGGAAAAGCCGTAACTCGTCAAATCACCGTTACAAGTGGTGTAAAAAATGGTTTACGTATTGATGACCCTCCGATCCTTTTTGGCCTATGCCTACCTCATAAGGGCAATACTGCTGCACGACATTCCGGCGTAACGTAAACAATAAATATAAATTATCAAATAAAGTGAGGGTGTTATGGCGGGGGAGAATCCTTTTACCGCGGCATGGAGCCGGGGAGGCAACCTGTTGTGCCATGGCCACTGGATAATCAGCTGGCAGAACCAGCCCCTGAATCTTCCCGAGTCCCGTCGCGAAAAGGATATGGGCACCTGGGGGATCTATTCGGTTATTGATCCTGAAGATGAGACCTTTGCACAAGGCTTACAGGAAGATGAGTGGATTATCGAGAATGTCGACTGGTTGACGGATTTGTTCTACGAGAAGGGGATTCCGCTGGAGACGTCCAGCTACCGCTATTTTTACCAGGCCGTGAATCCCCACGACTGGCGCTGCACCAGCTGTGCCGGTTGTATGTAAATTAACGCGGTACCGGAAACCGGCACCGCGCTAAAATTAATTCTGCGTATCAAGCGTGGAAAGTTCTTTATCAATAAAGTAAAGACCTTCACCGGATTTACCCACCAGCGATAATTTATCCAGCACGGATTTAAACAGCTTCTCTTCTTCATGCTGTTCGGCTACATACCACTGCAGGAAATTAAAGGTTGGATAATCCTGGCTGGTCATCGCGGCATGAACCAGTTCGTTAATTTTCTGCGTGATCAGCTGCTCGTGCTCGTAGGTGGCGCGGAACAGTTCATCGAGAGAATTATATTCAGCAAAAGGGGAAGCCACGGTTTCAATGCGCGGCAGGCTGCCGGTATCCGTCAGATAATCAAACAGACGCTGCATATGGGTCATCTCTTCCTGCGCGTGACGACGCAGAAACGCGGCCGCGCCTTCGAAACTGTGGTAGCTGCACCAGGCGCTCATCTGCTGGTAGAGCAGGGACGA
This sequence comes from Enterobacter sp. JBIWA003, assembly GCF_019968825.1. Taxonomy (NCBI): domain Bacteria; kingdom Pseudomonadati; phylum Pseudomonadota; class Gammaproteobacteria; order Enterobacterales; family Enterobacteriaceae; genus Enterobacter; species Enterobacter sp. JBIWA003. The sequence goes on along the minus strand of NZ_CP074170.1, from coordinate 3,034,496 downwards.
AAACAGCTCAAGGTTCATTTGCGCGTTGAGCTTGTCGATCATTTCAGTTTTCAGCATGGTGACGCTCCGGGTTATTATTTCTGGTTCACAATGAGCGACACTATAATTTGTTATTTAATTATTTGCAAAACGTAAAAACTTTATTTTATTTATTAAAAATACGAATGGGAATAAAACGCATTGGCGATTTATTATTTATTAATGAGAATTGTTTTTGTTCGTAATGAAATAAACTGCCAGCACAGGCTGGCAGTCTGGATTAATACCACGGATTATTTGACTTAGGGTTAACGGCGTAACCCAGGCATTTATACTGGATAGTCACGCTCTCGTTCAGACACAACGAACCGCTAATGAGGGTGCAGGTTTTGATGGGCTGACCATAGGCCGAGGCAGTGGCATACCCCATATTTTGACAGGCTTTTACCGCCGTGCCGTTGTTCACATACTCATCGGAATACGCATTTTGCAGCGCTGCCTGGCCGTAATCGAGGCGGACGATGCCGTTTGGCGCGTCGAGGCTGCTGACTTCAGCCTGGCGGTTAATACTGCACCCCGCGAGCAGCAGGAGTGTGCCGGCTACAATGACTCTTTTCATGGTTCGCTCTGAGTGGATGGAAATACGTTATCGTACCCGCAGATGCCCGCCGCAATGGCTGGAATAGCCGGACAATCTGCCCTCACTCTTCGCAACGGGTCAGAGGTGAACGCCATCAGGCCACTGGCTGATTAAATTGTGATGTTTGTCATAAAAGTATTGATTTTTGTGATGGCGGTCATATTATAAGCAGGTTGACGATAAAGTTGTATAACAAGTTAATGGAGCATCATCGTGAAACTGCGCAAAATCCTGAAAAGTATGTGGGCCAATTACTGCCGCACCTTCAAAGACGTGCCGCCGGGCGCCATGTTCTGATAAAAAAACCTGCTTCGGCGGGTTTTTTTGTACCTGCAGCCGATGAAGGGAAGATGTCAGGGGGCGTGTTTTGGTACTATGGCGGCCTTTAAATAAGGAGAAAGCCCCCATGTCACAAAACCTGAGCGCCGATCAGGAACTGGTCTCTGACGTTGTCGCCTGCCAGCTGGTTATCAAACAAATTCTTGATGTTCTGGACGTGATTGCGCCGGTTGAAGTGCGCGAGAAGATGTCTACGCAGCTGAAAAACATCGACTTCGCCAGCCATCCTGCTGCCGCTGACCCGGTAACGCTGCGTGCGATCCAGAAAGCCATCGCGCTGATCGAGCTGCGATTCACGCCGCAGGGTGAATCTCACTAAAGCACGGAAATGGGCGACGGCATGTGTCGCCCTTTGATGTTGTCAGAAGAACGTCTGAACCAGCAGGTAGCTCGCCGCACAGGCGCAGCTCACCCCAATCAGCCCTGGCAAAATGAAGCTGTGGTTGATGATAAATTTCCCGATGCGGGTCGTGCCTGACCGGTCAAAGCCGATGCAGGCCAAATCGCTGGGATAGGTCGGCAGGACAAAATAACCGTATGATGCCGGGAAAAAGGCGATCAGCATTTTCGGATCGATGCCCAGCATCAGCCCCATCGGCGCAACCGCCGTCAGCGCCGCCGCCTGGCTGTTCACCAGTTTTGACACCAGAAACAGCACAATCGCATATGTCCACGGGTGGCTTTTCACCACGCCTTCCAGGGCCAGCTTTAACTCGTCCAGATGCGCCTGGAAAAAAGTATCGCTCATCCACGCCACGCCAAAGACCGAGAAGATCGCGACCATACCGGCCTTGAACACCGCGCCGTTAGAAATCGCGGAGGCATTGACCTTACAGACCATCAGCATCACGGCACCCGCAATTAACATCATCATCTGGATGACAAGGTTCATCGACAGGGCCGTCATTTTGCCTTTCAGTTCAAAGGCAGGGCGCAGCTCAGGGATGGCCCCCAGCAGAACGACCACGGCAATACCGGCAAAGAAAATCCACGTGGACCAGTATGCCTGTTTTGGGAAACGCTGATTCATTAACGTCTCCGTTCCGCCATAGATAAATTCACGTTGTTTAGGATCGTTCAGCTTTTCCTGGAACTCCGTGTCGTCGGCCAAATCTTTCCCACGGCGTAAACTCCACAGGGCCGCAATGGCCACCCCGAAAAGTGACGCGGGAACCGACACGGCGAGAATTTCCAGAATTCCCCACGCGTGGCCGATCCCATGCTGGGCCGCCAGGATGGAGACCAGCGACACGACGGCAACCGAAACGGGGGAGGCCGTGATCGCCATCTGCGATGCCACCGATGCCACGGCCATGGGGCGCTCCGGGCGGATCCCTTTTTTCAACGCAATATCCGCAATGATGGGGAACATGGTGTAGACCACATGGCCGGTGCCGCACAGAAAGGTCAGCATCCAGGTGGTAAACGGAGCGAGCAGGGTGATGTGCTGCGGGTGTTTGCGCAGCAGGCGTTCCGCAAACTGCATCATGACGTTGAGGCCCCCCGCCGTTTGCAGGGTAGCGGCACAACCAATCACCGCGAGAATGGTCAGCATGACGTCAACCGGGGGTTTACCCGGCTGCAGACCAAAGACGAAACATAAAATAAAAAGACCAATACCGCTGATTAACCCAAGCCCCATCCCGCCGAAACGCGTACCCGTCAGCAGGCAGAGGAGAATGACAACAAACTCAATGGTGATCATGATGCTCCCTCGTCAATGATTATGTAATTAAATAAATCATCACACGTTGTGTGGTTAATCATTGGGAGCCAGATCTGATTTGTTAAATTTCAGCAAAAGCAGAAGGTTGGAGAGGGGAAGGGGACCTGCTCCCCGGGACGGAAGCAGGCCAAAAACTCAATGGTGCTGCACCGCTACAATGTCGAGCAGGTGACGGTCGGTTTGCTCAGGACATAAACCTGCCTGCTGCGCATTATGGATCTCATCCGCCAGCGTCTTCAGCAGCAGGCCATCCTGCTGCTGCTCTTTGTCCATATCGCGTAAGAATCTGAGCGTCGTAATATCCTGCTGCGCTTTGGCTTCATCAGCCAGTTTGTTGAGGGTGCTGCAGCGTTGTTCATACTCTTCAAGCGTCTTCTGAAACAGTTCTTCCAGGCAAGAATAGCTCTCGTTGATCCCATCAAGGGCTTTAACGACAGGATTCGCCCCTGAGGCCTTCAGGAAGTTAAAGACCCGCATCATATGGGTGACGTTACTTTGCGCCTGAGAGCGAAAGAAGGTGGCAGACCCCGTGAGACTATTCTCAGCGCACCACGCACTTAAGTGCAGGTGCAGATTGGAGGCATAGAACTCAAGGTTCATCTGCGCGTTAAGTTTTTGCATCATCGTTTGGGTAGCCATACTCATATCCTTATTGACGGTGGGACGTGATGTCCGTTGCTTAACCTGAGCGTCAGGCAAATACGAAGAAAAAGAGCAGAAATACGTTTTCTGCAGTAAACGAAGTCGACCGAAATTCACTTCCTGTGTTCGATATAAATAAGCATACCCTTGTCTGCGGTCTAAGAAAACTCTTAAATAGGCTGTGTTTACCATACATTACAAACTTTAATATAGTACAGAAATACAATTAGCTCCCCATCAATTTTCCTCTCATTAATCCATTGATAATTAACGATTTTTACCGAGAAGATATACTGTTACTCTTTTGGGGATATTAAGCCGGAATAATGCTCCGTAAAAGAATGAATTACAGATTAATGATTTCGAATATATGATGCATTAATAAAATTGCGCCAAATCAAATTCTACGAAATAAATAACGCTCCGGACGTGCTGCGTTTTTGATGAAAAACATGCTGCAGCGTTCTGACGTCTGGGGTCCTCACGCCTGTTAAAAGGCATCAGGGATATCTTAGCTAATCTTATGGATAATCCTGCTTACCCTCGTTTCATTTGTCTGACAAATACTGCCTTTTTTATGTCATTTTTCGCTGAATTTATGTACGCAATTACTGTAATTCTGCGGTGTGATGGGGCTCTCTTATGGATGATTAATTTCCCGCTAAAACTATCACCAGCAATAACGCTTATGACGAGGTAAGCGCTAATGCCTTGTTTTAAGTCCGATTAAATAAGAAGCACGCAAATATTCCCTACAGAAAAGAAAGCTAAAGCTGGAGTTTACCATGCACAAATTTACTAAAGCGCTGGCGGCCATCGGTCTGGCTGCCGTTATGTCACAATCCGCTATTGCTGAGAATTTAAAACTCGGTTTTTTGGTAAAACAGCCTGAAGAGCCCTGGTTCCAGACGGAGTGGAAATTCGCCGATAAGGCCGGGAAAGACTTAGGTTTTGAAGTGATTAAAATCGCCGTGCCTGACGGTGAGAAAACCCTGAACGCCATCGACAGCCTGGCAGCCAGCGGCGCGAAAGGTTTTGTGATCTGCACGCCGGATCCCAAGCTGGGCTCGGCCATCGCGGCCAAGGCCCGGGGCTATGACATGAAGGTCATCGCCGTTGACGATCAGTTCGTTAACGCCAAAGGCAAACCGATGGACAGCGTCCCGCTGGTGATGATGGCGGCGACCAAAATCGGTGAGCGTCAGGGCCAGGAACTCTATAAAGAGATGCAAAAACGCGGCTGGGATGTCAAAGAGACCGCGGTGATGGCCATTACTGCGGATGAGCTGGACACGGCACGTCGTCGTACGACCGGGTCAATGGACGCGCTGAAAGCAGCCGGCTTCCCGGAAAAACAGATCTATAAAGTCCCAACCAAATCCAACGATATCCCGGGCGCATTCGACGCCGCGAACTCCATGCTGGTGCAGCATCCAGAAGTCAAACACTGGCTGGTGGTCGGCATGAACGACAACACCGTGCTGGGCGGGGTGCGCGCGACGGAAGGTCAGGGCTTCAAAGCGCCTGACGTGATCGGGATTGGCATCAACGGCGTTGACGCCGTCAGCGAGCTGTCCAAAGCGCAGGCCACCGGCTTCTACGGCTCACTGCTGCCAAGCCCGGACGTTCACGGCTACAAATCCAGCGAGATGCTCTACAACTGGGTCACCAAAGGGGCTGAACCGCCGAAATTTACCGAAGTGACCGACGTGGTGCTGATCACCCGCGACAACTTCAAAGAGGAGCTGGCGAAAAAAGGACTGGGCGGGAAGTAATACGCGGTGATTGTGCCCCTCATCCTTCGTGAGGGGCCTGACGTACACACTACAGGAATCACGGAGACGTTATGCGACAGTCTGATCCGTATCTCTCTTTTCGTGGCATCGGGAAAACCTTCCCCGGTGTTAACGCGCTGACCGATATCAGCTTCGACTGCTATGCCGGCCAGGTTCATGCCCTGATGGGGGAAAACGGTGCGGGAAAATCGACGCTGCTGAAAATCCTCAGCGGCAACTACTCGCCCACGACCGGCACGCTGGCGATCCGCGGCGAAGAGGTCGCTTTTGCCGATACCACGGCGGCGCTCAATGCCGGGGTAGCCATTATCTATCAGGAGCTGCACCTTATCCCTGAGATGACCGTGGCGGAAAATATCTATTTAGGACAGCTCCCGCACAAAGGCGGCGTGGTGAATCGTTCGCTACTTAATTATGAAGCGGGGCTGCAGCTTAAACACCTGGGTCTGGACGTCGATCCCCAGACGCCGCTGAAATATCTCTCCATCGGCCAGTGGCAGATGGTTGAAATTGCCAAGGCGCTGGCGCGTAACGCCAGAATTATTGCCTTCGATGAACCCACCAGTTCGCTCTCAAAGCGGGAAATCGAAAATCTGTTCCGCGTGATCCGCGAATTGCGTCAGGAAGGCCGGACGATTCTGTACGTTTCGCACCGCATGGAAGAGATATTTGCCCTGAGCGATGCCATCACCGTGTTTAAAGATGGACGCTATGTGCGCACCTTTACCGACATGGCGCAGGTGAACCATGACCAGCTGGTCCAGGCGATGGTCGGACGCGATCTGGGTGATATCTATCACTGGCAGCCGCGCCAGTACGGCCCGGAACGCCTGCGCCTGGATAGCGTAAAAGCGCCGGGCGTCAGAACGCCGATTTCGTTATCCGTACGCAGCGGTGAAATCGTCGGCCTGTTTGGTCTGGTGGGCGCGGGGCGTAGCGAGTTGATGAAAGGTCTGTTCGGCGGTACCCGTATTACCGATGGGCAGGTCTCCATTGACGGCGAGCGGATAGATATTCAGAAACCAGCCCACGCGATCAGGGCGGGGATGATGCTCTGTCCGGAAGACCGGAAAGCGGAGGGCATTATTCCGGTGCACTCGGTGCGCGACAACATCAATATTTCCGCCCGGCGTAAGTTTATTCGCGCCGGTTGCCTGATAAACGATAGCTGGGAATCGAGTAACGCCGACCACCATATTCGTTCACTGAATATCAAAACGCCGGGTCCGGAACAGCTGATCATGAATCTGTCAGGCGGAAACCAGCAAAAGGCTATTCTGGGCCGCTGGCTGTCAGAGGATATGAAGGTCATCTTACTGGATGAGCCGACGCGCGGTATCGACGTGGGGGCAAAACACGAGATTTATAACGTGATCTATGAGCTGGCAAAACGCGGCGTGGCGGTGCTTTTCGCCTCCAGCGATTTGCCTGAGGTGCTTGGCGTGGCCGACCGCATTGTGGTGATGCGTGAAGGCGAAATTGCCGGCGAATTACTTCATGAACAGGCGAATGAACAACAGGCGTTGAACCTCGCCATGCCTAAAGTTAGCCAGGCCGTCGCCTGAGTAAGGAGTTAATGATGTCCTCTGTTACTACATCCGGAGTGCCGAAGTCGAAGTCGGCGTTGAGCGTTGGGCGTATCTGGGATCAGTACGGCATGCTGGTGGTCTTTGCCGCACTGTTCGTCGCCTGCGCGATCTTTGTTCCCAATTTTGCCACCTTCATTAATATGAAGGGGCTGGGTCTCGCCATCTCCATGTCCGGGATGGTGGCCTGCGGGATGCTGTTCTGCCTGGCCTCCGGCGATTTTGACCTGTCGGTGGCGTCGGTGATTGCCTGCGCAGGCGTCACGACGGCCGTGGTGATCAACATGACGGAGAGCCTGTGGATTGGCGTCCTTGCTGGTCTGTTACTCGGCGTCATCAGCGGTCTGGTGAACGGTTTTGTCATTGCGCGCCTGAAGATTAACGCCCTGATCACGACGCTTGCGACAATGCAAATTGTCCGCGGGCTGGCCTATATCATCTCCGACGGTAAAGCGGTAGGGATTGAAGACGAACGCTTCTTCACGCTGGGGTACGCCAACTGGCTGGGTCTGCCTGCGCCTATCTGGCTGACGGTGGCCTGCCTGATCCTGTTCGGCTTCCTGCTTAACCGGACCACCTTTGGCCGTAATACGCTGGCGATTGGCGGTAATGAAGAGGCCGCCCGTCTGGCCGGGGTACCGGTGGTGCGCACCAAGATTATTATCTTTGTGCTTTCAGGACTGGTTTCTGCCGCGGCGGGGATTATTCTGGCGTCGCGTATGACCAGCGGCCAGCCAATGACCTCTATCGGTTATGAGCTGATCGTTATTTCAGCCTGCGTGTTAGGGGGCGTTTCCCTTAAGGGCGGCATCGGAAAAATCTCATATGTGGTGGCCGGTATCCTGATTTTAGGGACGGTAGAGAACGCCATGAACCTGTTGAATATTTCGCCGTTCTCGCAGTACGTGGTGCGTGGTCTGATCCTGCTGGCAGCGGTGATTTTCGACCGTTACAAGCAAAAAGCGAAGCGTACCGTGTAACCGTTTTGCACCTCTTTTATTGCTCAACTTATAACCATAGTTGACCCCTTCACCGCCCCGCCAGTTTTACTGGCGGGGCGGTTGTCAAATGGCGAGCGACGTCACACTGTCTATACTTACATGGCTATGAAAGAGGTAAAGGCGTTTGCCTCTCGTCAACCGTAAGGAGGAAAAGGGTGGCTGACTTGTTAACCGCACCGCCTGTACTGCCCGGACACTATGCTTTCTTTTTTGATCTCGACGGCACGCTCGCCGGGATAAAACCGCACCCCGATCAGGTGTCTATTCCGGAGGCGGTGTTACAGGATTTGCATCAGCTCTCGCTCATGAATGAGGGAGCACTGGCATTGATATCAGGGCGCTCAATGGCCGAGCTGGATCTGCTCGCCAGTCCATACCACTTTCCGCTGGCCGGTGTACACGGAGCGGAGCGCCGCGACATCCATGATCAAACGCATATCGTTTCACTCCCCGACGCACTCACGCAAACGCTCCAGAAGCAGCTCTCTGCTGCGCTGGCAGACCTGCCTGGCACCGAGCTGGAAGCCAAAGGCATGGCCTTTGCCCTGCATTATCGCCAGGCGCCGCAGCATGAAGCTGCCGTGCTTGCGCTTGCTCAGACGGTTGCGGATGAACATCCACAGCTGGCGCTGCAGCCGGGCAAATGCGTGGTGGAGGTAAAGCCGAAGGGGATTAATAAAGGCGCAGCCATCGCCGCATTTATGGCGGAGGCACCTTTTAAGGGCCGGACGCCTGTTTTCTTTGGGGATGACCTGACCGACGAGGCCGGGTTCCGTGTGGTTAATCAGGCCGGAGGGATCGCCGTTAAGGTAGGGCCTGGTGATACTGTCGCCGAATGGCGGCTGGCGGATGTCGCCAGCGTCTGGCAGTGGGTATCTGATATCGCTAACCAGCAACAACAACAAATAGCGCAAAACAAAGGGGGAAACCATTATGGGTCGCTTAGTCGTCGTCTCTAACCGAATCGCACCGCCTGATGATAAAAAAGCCAGTGCGGGTGGCCTGGCGGTAGGGGTGTTAGGTGCCTTGAAAGCCGCTGGCGGGCTGTGGTTTGGCTGGAGCGGAGAAATCAGTGAAGAAGAGAAACCGCTCAAAAAAGTGACGCGCGGGAACATCACGTGGGCCTCGTTTGCACTGAAAGAGAAAGACTACGACGAGTATTACTCGCAGTTCTCGAATGCCGTCCTGTGGCCGGCGTTTCACTATCGTCTTGACCTGGTCAAATTCCAGCGTGAATCCTTCGAAGGCTACGCGCGCGTGAATGCGCTGCTGGCGGATAAACTGCTGCCTTTAATAGAAGAAGACGATATTTTATGGATCCACGATTATCACCTGCTGCCGTTCGCCAGAGAGCTGCGAAAGAGGGGAGTGAATAACCGGATTGGCTTCTTCCTGCACATCCCGTTCCCGACGCCGGAAATTTTTACCGCGCTGCCGCCGCATGAAGAGCTGCTGGAGGCGCTGTGTGACTACGATTTGCTGGGCTTCCAGACGGAAAATGACCGACTGGCATTCCTTGACTCCGTGTCAGGGAAAGCGCGTCTGGTGACCAAAGGCGGGAAAACCCATACGGCGTGGGGAAAAACGTTCCACACCGAAGTGTATCCAATAGGGATTGAACCTGACGAAATCGCGGAGCAGGCCGCTGGCCCGCTGCCGCCAAAGCTGGCGCAGCTTAAGAATGAACTCAAGCACGTGAAAAATATCTTCTCAGTCGAGCGTCTTGATTATTCCAAAGGCCTGCCGGAGCGCTTCCTTGCATATGAAACGCTGCTGGATAAATATCCGGAGCATCACGGTAAAATCCGTTATACCCAGATTGCGCCGACGTCGCGCGGTGAGGTTCAGGCCTATCAGGACATTCGCCATCAGCTGGAGACAGAAGCAGGGCGGATTAATGGCCGCTACGGGCAGCTGGGCTGGACGCCGCTGTTTTATCTGAACCAGCACTTTGACCGTAAGATCCTGATGAAGGTCTTCCGCTACGCGGACGTCGGCCTGGTGACGCCGCTGCGCGATGGGATGAACCTGGTTGCGAAAGAATACGTGGCGGCGCAGGACCCCGCCGATCCGGGTGTGCTGGTGCTCTCCCAGTTTGCCGGGGCCGCAAATGAGCTCACGTCGGCGCTGATCGTGAACCCTTACGATCGCGATGACGTGGCTAACGCCCTGAACCGCGCGCTGACCATGCCGCTCTCGGAGCGTATTTCCCGCCATGCTGAAATGATGGAGACGATCCGGAAAAACGATATTAACCACTGGCAGGCGCGTTTTATTCAGGATCTCCGCGATATCGCCCCACAAAGCCATGAAGGCGATTTACAAAAAAAGATCGCAACCTTCCCTAAACTTGCCTGATATTTCCCTGGGGGGTTAACGCCCCCCAAGCGGTACTAACAGCACATCAACCTGGCTTGACGCGACAATAGATTTCGCCGCGCAGGCTGCGCGCGATAAAAAGCTGTGGTTATGATTCCCGCATATCACTAAATCAATATTCTGTTTACGACACATATCGAGAATATGGGCATTAAGTTCTCCTGTCGCAATAACGGTCTCAAAGACGGGATAATCTGCCTTTTCTACCAGCTCGCGCAGGAATTGCTGCGTTTCCTCCTGAAGTACCTCACGAATATCCTCCAGCATAGGGGCAGCCAGCTGATTATACATCTCCGGTTCGGCCGCAAGCGTGATGAGGCTGATGCGGGCATTGTGGGGTCTGGCAATGGACACCGCCCGGGCGACGAGTTGATGGCTTTCTGGGGAAACAGCAACAGAAACAAGTAGATGGGAGTAACTCATGGCGCACTCCTTGGGTGTCTGACTGACAGCGTTTGATCACCTTTACCGCGAATTTCCGGGTTCTGCAAGGGCTGATTACGACATTAGTGTGAAGCTTATCATAATTATTCATTAATTATTCTTATAAGAAGAATAACTGAAAAATGGGCCTAAATGAAAAAAATTAACAACTTAACGTAAATCACACAAATTTATGCCTTGACTGTTGAATCGTTTTTACGCGTTACAAAATCATTTCGAATGATCACGGACTGAAACATCTTTTTTAGGCTCCCTGCATAACTCTATGTTTTTTCACGGTAAGAAAAATGTTTCCCGAAGGGGGGTTTGATGTAAATGTTTCCGCGCCACGCTCCCCGATGGAAAAGCACATTGCATGCCAGTTCTGATCCCCCTTCTGCATGAGTATTCGTCAATTAAGAATACAAAACAGTGCCGATTGGTCAATAAGTGAACAAATTACAAGTCATACTGATGGATTTATGGGTCATATTCACTTAAATTGTGTGACGTGGATCACATTTTTTTTAAATTTGAGGATGGCTGGATTGTATGTGTCAAAACTGACGAGTAGAGTTTGCGTCGAATTAGGAAAAATCTTAGTTATTTGTAAGAAATGATAAAACATGTAAGAGACGCATTCGCGTTTCCTCTCTTACGCGTTTCGATGAATACAAACCTAAATTCAACTATGCATTTAGCCTTTTCTTTTTTATACCGGGTGATTTCCCGGCGACATCACGGGGTGCGGTCTTTCCGCATAAAAATAATAGTTGGTTATTCGGGATGGGAACAATGCATACATCCGAGTTGCTAAAACATATCTATGACATCAATTTGTCGTATTTACTGCTCGCGCAGCGTTTGATTAGTCAGGACAAGGCGTCCGCGATGTTTCGTCTGGGTATTAACGAAGAAATGGCAACCATGCTGGGCGGCTTAACCCTCCCGCAGATGGTTAAACTGGCTGAAACGAATCAACTGGTTTGCCAGTTCCGTTTCGATGATTCACAGACAATAACGCGTCTGACGCAGGAGTCCCGTGTAGACGATCTTCAACAGATCCATACCGGTATTCTTCTTTCCACTCGCTTGCTTAACGAAATCAGCCAGCCTGATGACGTAGCCCGTAAGAAAAGGGCCTAGCAATGAGCGAGAAAAGCATTGTTCAGGAAGCGCGTGACATACAGTTAGCCATGGAGCTGATTACACTGGGTGCTCGTTTACAAATGCTGGAAAGCGAGACGCAGTTGAGCCGTGGCCGTCTGATCAAACTGTACAAAGAGTTACGTGGTAGTCCCCCGCCGAAAGGCATGCTGCCGTTTTCTACCGACTGGTTTATGACGTGGGAGCAGAATATTCACGCTTCCATGTTCTGTAATGCCTGGCAGTATCTTCTCAAAACCGGTTTGTGTAGCGGCGTTGACGCCGTGATCAAAGCCTACAAACTTTACCTTGAACAATGCCCACAGCAGGAAGAAGGTCCTCTGCTGGCGCTGACCCGCGCATGGACGCTGGTGCGTTTTGTTGAGAGCGGAATGCTTGAGTTGTCGCGCTGCAACTGCTGCAACGGCAATTTTATTACCCATGCTCATCAGCCTGCAGGCAGCTTCGCCTGTAGTTTATGTCAGCCTCCATCCCGCGCAGTAAAAAGACGTAAACTTTCCCGGGATGCTGCCGATATTATTCCACAACTGCTGGATGAACAGATCGAACAAGCTGTTTAACCCGAACGTGTGGGAAAGATTCCAGCAGCGGTAAGCGATTACCGCTGCTTTTTTTTACCCCGTAAACGGTCAACGCTGCGAGCTGGACGTCCTTGCCATAGTCACTAGCGGAAGGATGATGTCGTGCTTATCTTATTAGGTTACCTGGTAGTTCTCGGTACAGTTTTCGGCGGTTACATGATGACCGGCGGGCACCTTGGAGCACTCTATCAACCGGCTGAACTTATTATCATCGGCGGCGCAGGGGTAGGGGCTTTTATCGTTGGTAACAACGGGAAATCGATCAAGGGCACGCTGAAGGCAATTCCATTGCTGTTCCGTCGCTCGAAATACACCAAAAGCATGTATATGGATCTGCTGGCACTGCTCTATCGCCTGATGGCGAAGTCGCGTCAGCAGGGCATGTTCTCGCTTGAGCGGGATATTGAAAACCCGAAAGAGAGCGAAATTTTTGCCAGCTATCCGCGCATTCTTGCTGATGCCATGATGCTGGATTTCATCGTCGACTATCTGCGACTGATCATCAGCGGCAACATGAATACCTTCGAAATCGAAGCGCTGATGGATGAAGAAATTGAAACCCATGAAAGCGAATCTGAAGTACCGGCCAACAGCCTGGCGCTGGTCGGCGACTCGCTTCCGGCCTTCGGTATCGTTGCCGCGGTGATGGGGGTGGTTCACGCGCTGGCCTCAGCAGACCGTCCGGCAGCGGAGCTCGGTGCGCTGATTGCCCATGCGATGGTGGGAACCTTCCTCGGTATTTTGCTGGCGTATGGCTTTATCTCTCCGCTGGCCAGCGTGCTGCGCCAGAAGAGCGCGGAAACCACCAAAATGATGCAGTGCGTGAAGATCACGCTGCTCTCTAACCTCAACGGTTATGCGCCACCGATCGCGGTTGAGTTTGGCCGTAAAACGCTTTACTCCAGCGAGCGTCCGTCGTTTATCGAGCTTGAAGAACACGTGCGTGCGGTGAAAAACCCAAACCAACAGACGACAACTGAGGACGCATGAAAAACCAGTCCCATCCGATCGTCATCGTAAAAAAACGCAAGCACAAGGGCGGTGGGCATGGCGCGCACGGCTCGTGGAAAATCGCGTACGCCGATTTTATGACCGCAATGATGGCGTTCTTTCTGGTGATGTGGCTGATCTCCATCTCCAGCCCAAAAGAACTGATCCAGATTGCCGAGTATTTCCGCACACCGCTGGCAACGGCGGTGGCTGGCGGACCGCGTATCTCTAACAGCGAAAGCCCGATCCCGGGCGGCGGCGATGATTACACCCAGCAGAAGGGTGAGGTGAAAAAAGAGCCGAACATCGACGAGCTGAAGAGAAAGATGGAACAGGCGCGCCTGAAGAAACTGCGTGGCGATCTCGACCAGCTGATTGAAGCGGATCCGAAGCTGCGCGCGCTGCGACCGCATCTGAAGATTGATCTGGTGCAGGAAGGGCTGCGTATCCAGATTATCGACAGCCAGAACCGCCCGATGTTTAAAACCGGGAGTGCGGAAGTTGAACCGTACATGCGCGATATTCTCCGCGCCATTGCACCGGTGCTGAACGGCATTCCTAACCGAATCAGCCTGTCAGGACACACGGACGATTTCCCGTACGCCAGTGGGGAGAAGGGATACAGCAACTGGGAACTTTCTGCCGATCGTGCCAACGCCTCGCGTCGCGAGCTGGTGGTAGGTGGGCTTGATGATGGCAAGGTACTGCGCGTAGTCGGCATGGCCGCAACCATGCGCGTTTCCGACCGCGGGCCGGATGATGCCATCAACCGTCGTATCAGTCTTTTAGTGCTGAACCAGCAGGCGGAGCAGGCCATCCTGCATGAAAACGCCGAAAGTCAGAATGAGTCACTGGACGATTTAAAACAGCCTGGGGCCGTTCCTTCGGCTGCCGTTCCAACATCGCCACCAGCCAATCCGAGGTGATAGCGTGAGCATGGATATTAGCGATTTTTACCAGACATTCTTTGATGAAGCCGACGAATTGTTGGCCGATATGGAGCAACACTTGCTCGATTTGGTGCCCGAAGCACCGGATTCCGAGCAGCTCAATGCCATCTTCCGTGCGGCGCATTCCATTAAAGGCGGAGCCGGAACGTTTGGATTTACCATCCTGCAGGAAACGACCCATTTAATGGAAAACCTGCTTGATGAAGCACGACGCGGTGAGATGCAGCTCAATACCGACATTATCAACCTGTTTTTGGAAACCAAAGATATTATGCAGGAACAGCTCGACGCCTATAAAAGTTCGGCAGAGCCTGATGCCGCCAGCTTTGAATACATCTGCAATGCGCTGCGCCAGCTCGCGCTGGAAGCAAAAGGTGAGGTTGCCGCAGCCGTGGTTCCTGCCGCAAAACTGAGCGTTGTGGATACGGTTGCCGCGCAGGCGTCTGCCCCTGCTGACGCACCGGCAGGCAAGCTGCGCGTTGTGCTGTCTCGCCTGAAAGAGAATGAAGTTAACCTGCTGGAAGAAGAGCTGGGTAACCTGGCGAAATTAAGCAACGTGGTAAAAGGCAAAGACAGCCTGGCCGCGACGCTTGATGACGGTATTGGCCAGGACGATATCGTGGCGGTGCTGTGCTTTGTGATTGAAGCCGATCAAATCGCCTTCGAAACCGAAACTGTCGCGGTTGACGCCCCTGTGGCTGCGGAAGAGGTGGCTGTTGTCGCCCAGGCCGCCGCACCGGCTGTGGCCCCTGCGGCCCCGGCGCTGAAGGCGGTGCCAAAAGAAGCTGCTGCACCGGGCCGTGGTGAAAAACCTGCCGCGCGCTCCAGCGAGTCGACCAGCATCCGTGTTGCCGTTGAGAAGGTTGACCAGCTGATTAACCTGGTGGGCGAACTGGTGATCACCCAGTCGATGCTGGCGCAACGTTCAAACGAACTCGACCCGGTCACCCACGGGGATTTGATTACCAGCATGGGCCAGCTGCAGCGTAACGCCCGCGACCTGCAGGAATCGGTCATGTCCATCCGTATGATGCCGATGGAATATGTCTTCAGCCGCTTCCCGCGTCTGGTCCGCGACCTTGCCAGCAAGCTGAACAAGCAGATTGAACTGACCCTGATGGGCAGCTCAACCGAACTGGATAAGAGCCTGATCGAGCGCATCATTGATCCGTTAACGCACCTGGTGCGTAACAGCCTCGACCACGGTATCGAACTGCCGGAAAACCGCATTGCCGCCGGGAAATCGCCGGTCGGCAACCTGATTCTCTCTGCGGAACACCAGGGCGGGAACATTTGTATCGAAGTGACCGATGATGGCGCCGGTCTGAACCGCGAGCGCATCCTGGCAAAAGCGATTTCGCAGGGGATGGCGGTCAATGAAAACATGACCGACGAAGAAGTGGGCATGCTGATCTTCGCGCCGGGCTTCTCTACCGCAGAGCAGGTGACCGACGTCTCCGGGCGCGGCGTGGGCATGGACGTGGTGAAACGTAACATCCAGGAGATGGGCGGCCACGTTGAAATCCAGTCTAAACAGGGGTCCGGCACCACCATTCGCATCCTGCTCCCGCTGACGCTGGCGATCCTCGACGGCATGTCCGTCAAAGTGGCGGACGAAGTCTTTATCCTGCCGCTGAACGCGGTGATGGAATCCCTGCAGCCGCGTGAGGAAGATCTGCATCCGCTGGCGGGCGGCGAGCGCGTGCTCGAGGTTCGCGGTGAGTACCTGCCGCTGGTGGAACTGTGGAAAGTGTTCGAAGTGGACGGGGCGAAGACCGAGGCCACGCAGGGTATCGTGGTGATCCTGCAAAGCGCGGGCCGCCGCTATGCGCTGCTGGTCGATCAGCTGATTGGCCAGCACCAGGTGGTGGTGAAGAACCTCGAAAGCAACTACCGCAAAGTGCCGGGTATTTCTGCCGCCACCATTCTGGGTGATGGTAGCGTGGCGCTGATCGTCGACGTGTCGGCGCTTCAGGGATTAAATCGTGAACAACGTGTGGCGTACACAGCCGCCTGATTAAGTAGAAGGTAATAACATGACCGGTATGAGTAATGTAACGAAACTGGCGGGCGAGCCATCAGGACAGGAATTTCTGGTATTCACTTTAGGCGATGAAGAGTACGGCATCGATATCCTGAAAGTGCAGGAAATCCGTGGTTACGACCAGGTTACCCGCATCGCTAACACGCCTGCGTTTATTAAAGGTGTCACCAACCTGCGTGGCGTCATTGTGCCCATCGTGGACCTGCGCGTGAAGTTCAGCCAGGGCGACGTTGACTACAACGACAACACCGTGGTGATCGTTCTGAACCTGGGGCAGCGCGTGGTAGGTATCGTGGTGGATGGCGTGTCTGACGTGCTTTCCCTGACCTCTGACCAGATTCGTCCTGCGCCGGAGTTTGCGGTCACGCTGTCGACCGAATACCTGACCGGTCTGGGCGCGCTCGGCGAGCGTATGCTGATTCTGGTGAACATTGAGAAGCTGCTGAACAGCGATGAGATGGCGCTGCTGGATATCGCCGCGAGTCACGTAGCCTAAAACAAAGCCGGGTGGCGCTGACGCTTACCCGGCCTACGTGTTCGAGCCATTTGTAGGCCGGGTAAGGCGAAGCCGCCATCCGGCTTTTTCATGCCATTACGCTTCCTGCTTTACCAGCTCAGCTTCAGCGTCCGCTTCCCGCGCACCTTCATTCTGCGAAAGCATCGCGGTCGCAATACCATTCCCCAACACGTTAATCGCGGAACGGCCCATGTCCAGGAAGTGGTCGATCCCCATCAGCAGCAAAATACCAGCGACCGGAATGTTGAAGCTTGGGATCGTCGCGGCCAGCACCACCAGCGAGGAGCGCGGTACGCCCGCAATCCCTTTTGAGGCCAGCATCAGGGTCAGCATCAGCACCGTCACTTCAGAGAAGCTCAGGTGAATGTTGTAAGCCTGAGCGATAAACATTGAGGCGAAAGAGCAGTACACCATCGACCCCACCAGGTTGAAGGAGTAGCCAATCGGCAGCACGAAAGAGGCGATGTTGCGCGAGCAGCCAAAACGCTCCAGCTGCTCCAGCGTTTTAGGGTAGGCCGCTTCAGAACTGCTGGTGGTAAACGCCACCAGCACCGGATCTTTCAGCATGCTGACCAGGCGGAATACCTCTTTTTTCAGCACCATGTAACCCACGGCCAGCAGCACCATGCAGGTGAGAAGAATGGCAACATAGTAGCCGCCAATAAAGGAGGCATAGTTCAACAGAATACCCAGACCCTGCGTGGCGATAACGGAGGAGATTGCCGCGAAAATGGCCAGCGGCGCAACGTACATCACATAACCCGTGACCTTCAGCATGATATGGGAAACCACGTCCAGCGCAGCCACCAGTGGGGCATTGAATTTCTGCCCAAGCGACGCGCCGCCAATGCCGAAGAACATGGAGAACACCACAATCTGCAGGATCTCATTGTTCGACATCGCCCCCGCGATGCTGGTTGGAATGGTGTGTGACAGGAACGCTTTCAGCGTCATGCCCCCAACGGCCAGACCGGTATCCACCGCCTCGGTCGGGATGGTCAGGTTCAGCCCACTTCCCGGATGCTCCAGCGTGACGATAAACAGGCCGACCAGAATAGAGAGCACGGATGAGCTGATAAACCATACCATCGCTTTGCCGCCCACGCGGCCAATGGTAGAGGTTTCGCCCAGCTTCATAATGCCGACGGTGAGCGTACTGAACACCAGGGGGGCAATGACCATTTTGATCAGTCGGAGGAAAATATCGGTCAGAAGGGTAATATTATCCGACCAGGCTTTGATGGCATCCGCAGATGCATATTCATGAATTGCTGCCCCTGAAAGAATACCCGCCAGCATGAATATCACGATGAAGAGTGTGAGTTTGTTTGCACTTGCCACGAAAAAAGACCCTCTATGCGCTTCAGATGTAGCCCGCGGCGATACATATAAATTTTTTATTACGACGCGGGAAATTATTCGGCACATAAATTGACGCAAAGCGTAGGGGGATACAACTCCTTTTTAAGTTTTATTAATTTTGTTGTTATTGCCATGACGATATATTGTGATCTACATCACACTTTAATGGATATATTCTCAGAAAATAAATTAAAAAAGCGGAAAAAATGATTTTAACTACATGTTATTTAAGGAAATAAGAAGTCAATAAGACAAAGTGCTTATGCGTTAAGGGGCAGGTGGTCGAAGCGATATCCGTAAACTAAATTCTCAATAACCCCCCTCAGAGGAACATTAAGCGGGGCTAACATCTTGAACGAAATAAATAAAATGTGGCAAGGGAACGGAGACGTCTTCTGGAGGGTGGTAAATGAAAAGAAAACTCCTTTTGATCTGCGCAGGCACCTTACTGACTGCGACAACGGTCCATCAGGCGCTGGCCGTCACCAGTAGCGGCACCATCGGCGCGACGCTGACACTCACGAACGGCTGTCTGATAAACGGATCGCCCACGCAAAACGGCATTAACTTCGGGACACTGGATTTCGGCACCCATCCCGCAACGTTTTCCACTCTGACCACCCAGCTCACCGGCGCCAGCGGCGGAAACACCTTCACCATTCAATGTACGACCGCCAGCTATACGGTGGCGATCACCGGCAACACCAACTCCACCGCTCCCGGTACCGTTGTTGGCACCCCGGGAACACCTGCCCGCTATCTGGTTAACACCGCCAACGCGGCACAGGGCGTGGCGTACAGCCTGTACAGCGATAGCGGGTTTAACAGCGTGATTGCCAATAACACCGCGTTGCCGATCGCCTCTACGGCGGGAGGGGTGGACAGTTACACCCTCTACGGACGTATTACCGGCGGCGGTAACAGCGTAACGGTCGTACCCGGAACCTACACCGACACGATTAACGTCAGCGTCACCTATTAGTTCTGCACCGCCATGAAGGCAACTCTCACAGGTCTGCGCATATGCGCAGAGGGACACGTGCAGCCTTTTTTCGCGCTGATCGTCGGATTGCTGATGACGCCTGCGGCGAATGCGGTGACATCACAGTCCTTTAAAGTCAGCGCGACCATCGTCCCGGGATGTGTGGTGACGACCGGCAGCGGAGGGCTTCTCGGGACGCTGGATTTTGGCACCCATAACGGCGTCGAGAGCGCACCGGTCAGCACCAGTTTTGTGCCAAACGGGGCCTTATCTATCGCCTGCACGCCAGGCGTGGCGCTGAGCATGAGCATTAATGGCGGCCAGAATTATTCAACCGTTCGCCGCATGAAACGCTCGAACGGCGCCGACGTGGTGGGATACCGGCTTTACAGCAGCAGCTCACTGGCCGCGAACAGCGAAATTGGCGTCAACCAGGCGATACCGGTGACCTATAGCAACAGCAATAACATCGCGCTGCCGCTTTTTGGCGTGGCGCTACTGACCGGATTTAGCCCGGCAGGAACGTATTCCGATCAGCTCACCGTGACCTTGTCATGGTAATAAAGGGAGAGTGTTGATGAAGCCAATTTTCAGACCTGTTTGTCTGGCGGGCGCGTTGGGAATGGCTGTGGCAACCGGTCAGGCGCAGGCGGCAGCCACCATTCTGCTCTGGCCGATCGACCCGTGGCTTGCGGCAGACGCCAACGCCACGGAACTGTGGATCCAGAACCAGGGAAACAGCGCCACAACGATGCAGGTGCGCATTGTGCGCTGGAAACAGGAGGACGGACACGAGCGCTACACCGCACAGCAGGATGTGGTCGCCAGCCCGCCCATCGTCACGATTGGCACAGGCAGCAAGCAGCTTATCCGCCTTATTAAGCAAGCTCCCGTTCCCGCAGGCATCGAACAAGCCTACCGCATTATCGTGGATGAAATTCCTCAGCCTGATGCCAAAGCAGAACCCACCATCGGCCTCAAATTGCAGATGCGTTACTCCATTCCGCTGTTTGTGTATGGTCAGGGGATCCCGACCATAAAAGAGGGGGCGCATCACGCGCTGGTGGAGACCCGGAACCTGAGCTGGCGGGTGACGCGAACGGATGGGCAGCCGGCACTGGAGGTCCGGAATCGGGGGGATGTGCATGTCAGGCTGAGCCAGGTGGCGCTGGAGCAGGGAGGACAGAAACGCACGGTTGCGGAGGGATTGCTGGGTTACGTACTTCCCGGCAGCACCCGTAGCTGGCCGGTACCCGCGGGCGTTCGTCAGCCGGAGCGGATGAGCGCGCAGATTAATGCCAGGGACGCACAATGGCAGTCGACGCCCGTCAACTGAAGCCGGCGATGATGATACTGCTTTGCGTCAGTTCCGCGACCTGGGCTGAGCCCGGCGATGACAGCCTGCCGCCGCCGCCCCAGGCACAGGCGATACATGATGAAGCGGTCTTCCAGCTTGCCCTCGTGCTTAACCACTACGACACCGGTCTGGTCGTGCCCGTGACGCAGCGTAAAGGCGCTTTCTTTATCTCCAGCGCCGACCTGCTGCGCGCGGGGCTGCCACCGGAACATGTTCCTGCCGGAGAGGTAAATCTCTCTTCGCTTTCTCAGGTGAGGGTCGAGTACGACAGCGCCGCGCAGCGCCTGCTGCTGACCGTTCCCCGCGACTGGGTCGCGTCCCGTGTGACGCCGTTCAGCGCGCAAGTGACGCAGGCCAAACCGCACTTCGGACGCGGCGCGCTGCTCAATTACGATCTTTACACCAACCACACGGAGCATATCGGCGGACAGGCGTCTCTCTGGCATGAGTTCCGCTACTTTAACGAGAACGGTTCGTTTTCCTCCACCGGCTATGCCCGGGAAAATTTCACCGGCAACGAGGGGCAGCAGGAGGGATATGTCCGCTATGACACGACCCTGCTGTTCACCAATGAGGATGACGCGATGAGCTGGAGCGTCGGGGACGTGATCAGCGATGCGCTGAGCTGGAGTTCCAGCGTGCGGATGGGGGGGATCAGCGTCGGGCGGGATTTCTCCCTGCGGCCTGACCTGGTGACGTGGCCCCTGCCCGAATTCGCCGGGGAAGCGGCGGTACCCACCTCGGTCGATCTTTTTATCAACGGGTATCGCTCCGGCTCAACCCAGCTTCAGCCGGGCCCCTTCACCCTGACCAATCTGCCCTATATCAACGGCGCCGGGGATGCGGTGCTGGTCACGACGGATGCGCTGGGGCGACAGGTCAGCACCACGCTGCCGTTTTACGTCACCAGCGACTTGCTTAAAAAAGGGCTGAGCGACGGCGCCGCGACGCTGGGTAGCCTGCGGCGTAATTACGGTATCAGGAATTTTGACTACGGCTCCGCGGCAGGCAGCGGCTCGTATCGCTACGGGGTGACGGACTGGCTGACCCTGGAAGGGCATGCGGAAGGGGCGCAGGAGCTGGCGCTGGGCGGGGCAGGGACGGTGATAAAACTCGGCCAGTTTGGTGTGGTGAATACCGCTTACTCGCAGAGCCGCATGCGCGGGGATACGGGCGGGCAAATCAACTGGGGTTACCAGTACAGCACCAGCGAGTTCAGCGTCGCCACCCAGCACACGCGCCGTGACCGCGGTTTTGGCAATCTGGCCCTTTACGACCAGCCGACGGTGTATGACGAGAACAATAAACCCATCGCCAGCTTCAGCCGCAACACGGACCAGTATTCTCTGACCTTCAACCTGGGACAGTACGGCAACATCGGCGCGGCCTGGATCGGCGTGGAAAGTTTTGACAGTCAAAAAACCGAGCTGCTTAATCTCTCATGGAGCCGCAATCTGTGGGGGGCGAGCAGTATTTATCTCGCCGGGAGCCGGGACCAGCAGCGGGGAGACTGGACGGTCGCGCTGTCGCTGCAGGTGCCGCTGGGGGCACGCGACAGCGCCGCGTTCACCGTTGAAAACACCCCGGATGCCGGCAGTACCCAGCGCATCAACTACAACCACGCTATGCCGTCTGACGGCGGCTTTAGCTGGAACATGGCCTGGGCCAACCAGTCAAAATCCAGTGACTATCAACAGGGCACGCTGGGCTGGCGTAATAACAATATTGAACTGCAGGGCGGCGGCTACGGCGAAAGGGACATGATGACCTGGTGGGGCGAGGCGATGGGCGCGATTGTTCTGATGGACGGCGAGCTGTTTGCCGCGAATAAGATCAACGATGCGTTTGTCGTCATCAGTACCGACGGTCATCCGGACGTGCCCGTCAGCTATGAGAATCAGCCCGTCGGTAAAACGAATAACAACGGTTACCTGCTGGTCAGCGGGGTGTCGGCGTATTATCCGGCTAGCTACCGCATTGATACCCTGAACCTGCCGGCGGATACCCGTCTGAAAGAGACCGAGCGGCGGATCGCGATCCGGCGTCACAGCGGCTATCTGGTTGATTTCCCAATGGAGCAGGAGCGGGTGGCAAGCGTCATTCTGCACGATGTACGCGGCCAGGCGCTGCCGGTGGGAAGCCAGGTCCGACGCGCTTCGCGCAGCAATGCGGTGGTGGGGTATGACGGCATCGCCTGGCTGGAAAATCTTAGCGATGTGAACCCGCTGGAGGTGATCGCGCCTGATGGAAAACGCTGCAGGGCTACCCTGACCGTGGGAGCCAACCCGGAGCACAAGCTGCAAACCTACGGTCCGCTGGTGTGCCGGGAGGCGCCATGAAGCGCCTGCTGCTGTTGATACTGCTGCTGTTTTCCGGCGGCGGCTGGGCGGCGTGTACCGTCAGTACGGTCAACGCCTCGTTTGGCAGCGTCACGTCGTTTGCGCTCAGCGGAACCGGGGAGGTGGAAACCACCGGCACGCTGGTGGTGGCGTGCGATGCCATACTGAATCTGTTGACCAGCGACTCGGTGACGCTGACCTATACCGCGGCATCGGTCTCGGGCAGCAGTCGGGCCACCATGAAACGCACGGACAACGCGGCCATCACGGACGTGATCCCCACCCGGCTGTGCGGACTCGCGGGCTGCGCGAGCAGCAGTGAGGTACAGATAAGTAAATCGTATACCTGGAGCGGGAATACGCTGCTGGGGTTGCTGGGTTCAAAGCAGTACAACATCCCGCTCTATTTCCGTACCGTCGCCGGACAGAACGTTTCTGCCGGGCCGTATCAGGTGCAGTTAACCTTCAGCGTTAACTACAGCGTCTGCTCCGTGGGCGCGCTCGGTATTTGCACAATCAATCAGACGGGCACGGCGACGACCACCATTCTCCTTAACCTGACCGTGACCAACGACTGCAGCGCCATGACCACGCCGGACGTCAACTTCAACAGCGCGCCGCTGGTGCAAAGTTTCCCTACCGTCTCGCAGGCGATTGCCGTCACCTGTACCAAAGGCAGTACGTATACCATCGGCATTAACAACGGTGCTAACGCGCTGAATAACGTGCGCCGGATGGTAAGCGGCAGTAACTACCTGAGTTATGACATCTATAAAGAAGCCACGGGTAACCGCTGGGGCGGCAGCGGCAGCGAACGCTGGACCAGCGCGACGTCGTCGCAGGTCAGTACCGATGGTCTCCTGCGTACCTACAACTACACCGCGAAAGTGCTGACCAATCAGGCCACGCCACCCGCCGGAACCTACACCGATACGCTGATTGTCGACGTGGCTTTCTAACCCCGCGCTTTTCCCTTTCGCAAATGTAAAGTTCCTGTTGGCTGTGCCGATAACACCGTTAATAAATCTATGAGAAGGTGTTGTATGTTGAACCGTATCCGCGTTGTCACAATGCTCATGATGGTGCTGGTCATTTTCGCACTTCTTCAGCTCATCTCCGGCGGGCTTTTTTTCTCGTCATTAAAACAGAACCAGGACAGCTTTGCGGCCTCGAACGATCTCCGCCTGCAGCAGAGTGAGCTCACCTCAACGTGGGATCTGATGCTGCAAACTCGTATCAACCTGAGCCGCTCGTCCGCGCGCATGATGATGGATCCCAACAATCAGCAGAGCAGCGCGAAAACCGATCTGTTGAAAAATGCCCGTGCCACCCTCGCTGACGCCGCAAAACATTACGACGCCTTCAAAAAGATTACCCCGCAGCCTGCGATGGAGCAGGTGAGCCAGAACATTGACGAAAAATACAACGCCTATCATGCCGGTCTGGCAGAGCTGATTCAGTTCCTTGAGAGCGGCAACATGGACGCCTATTTCGCGCAGCCGACGCAGGGGATGCAAAACGCCCTCGGCGCGGCGCTGGGGGAGTACGCGAAGGTCAGTGGCGATCTGTATCACTCCGCGTTTGCTGAAAGCCAGAATGACTACCGCTTTGCGAAATGGCAGATGGCGGTGTTGGCGCTGGCGCTGGTCATTGTGCTGATTGCGGTCTGGTACGGCATTCGCCATATCCTGCTGAACCCTCTCGGTCGCGTCATTGCCCACATTCGTGACATTGCCGGCGGTGACCTGACCAAAACGCTGACCGTGTCCGGGCGCAATGAGATCACCGAGCTGGCAAACAGCGTTGACCATATGCAGCGTTCTCTTATCGATACCGTCGCCAACGTGCGTAGCGGCACGGATGCCATCTATACCGGCACCAGCGAAATTGCGATGGGCAATAACGACCTTTCTTCGCGCACCGAACAGCAGGCGTCCGCCCTGGAAGAGACGGCGGCCAGCATGGAGCAGCTCACCGCGACCGTGAAGCAGAACGCCGATAACGCCCGCCAGGCGTCTCAGTTGGCGGAAAGCGCCTCCGAGACGGCACAGCGTGGCGGCCGCGTGGTGGATGGTGTGGTGAAAACCATGCACGACATCGCCGAGAGCTCGAAGAAAATCGCCGACATCATCAGCGTCATCGACGGCATTGCCTTCCAGACCAACATTCTGGCGCTGAACGCCGCCGTGGAAGCGGCGCGTGCGGGCGAGCAGGGACGCGGGTTTGCCGTGGTGGCCGGGGAAGTGCGCAACCTGGCCAGCCGCAGCGCCAATGCGGCAAAAGAGATCAAGTCGCTGATAGAAGATTCCGTCTCCCGCGTGGATACCGGCTCCGTGCTGGTGGAAAGCGCCGGGGAGACCATGAATGACATCGTGAATGCTGTCACCCGCGTGACGGACATCATGGGTGAAATCGCCTCTGCGTCTGATGAGCAGAGTCGTGGTATCGACCAGGTTGCTCTGGCGGTATCGGAAATGGATCGCGTGACACAGCAAAACGCCGCGCTGGTGCAGGAGTCCGCTGCGGCGGCCGCTGCGCTGGAAGACCAGGCAAGCCGTCTGAAGATGGCGGTCTCGGCGTTTCGTCTCGCTTCACTCGCTGGAAACACGGTCACCCCGCAGGCGACGTACCGCGCGCCAGCCGCTGAACCGGCTGCAAACCGTACGCGTACCGCGACGACCGGACAAGATGAAAACTGGGAAACATTTTGACTGACAATTAAACCGCGGCTGCTTGCCGCTTGATGGGAGCGTGGATGTTAAATCGTATTCGTATCTCGACCACACTGTTTTTGATTCTGATCCTTTGCGGTGTGTTGCAGGTTGGCAGTAACGGGTTGTCTTTTTGGGCGTTTCGCGATGGCTATCAGAATTTGCAGGACGTTGAGGCGAGTAATCAGCAGCGCTCCGCACTGGCACAAACCCGTGCCGTGCTGTTGCAGGCAAGCACTGCGCTGAACAAGGCGGGAACCTTAACCGCGCTAAGTTATCCGCCGGATGACATTAAGGCGCTGATGGCCACCGCGCGCGACAGCCTGAAACAGGCTGACGCACAGTTTAAGGCCTTTACGGCACAGGCCACCGGTAGCGAGAAAGAGAAAGCGCTGAAGGCCGCCATGAAGACCCATTTTGAACAGTGGTACAGCGATCTGGACCATCAGGCGACGTGGCTTGAGAACAACCAGCTGTCGGACTTTATGACCGCGCCGGTTCAGGCCTCGCAGGCCGCGTTTGACGGCAGCTTTAACGCGTGGCAGCAGGATATTAACCAGTCTGTACAGCGTGCCGGTGACCAGAGCCGTCAAAGCTATCACATGTCGGGCGTCATCTTTGCCGTGGTGGTGATTCTGGCAGGGTTGCTGACCGGTGCCGCGCTGCTCTGGTCGCGCAGGATGATTGTGCAGCCGCTGGCGATTATCAGCAGCCACTTCGACAGTATTGCGAAAGGCGACCTGGCGCGTCCGGTGGCGGTGTTCGGCAAGAACGAAATTTCGGCAATTTTTGCCAGCCTGAAGGCGATGCAGGAATCGCTGCGGGAAACGGTATCCGACGTGCGTCAGGGCAGTTATGCCATGCACACCGGGATCTCAGAGATTGCGGCGGGTAACAACGATCTCTCGTCCCGCACCGAGCAGCAGGCGGCCTCGCTGGCGCAGACGGCAGCCAGTATGGAGCAGCTGACCGCGACGGTAAGCCAGAACGCCGATAACGCGCGTCAGGCGTCTGACCTGTCAAAACAGGCGGCGATGACGGCGAAGAAGGGCGGCGACCAGGCGTCCCACGTCGCCAGTACCATGCAGGAGATCGCCACCAGTTCACAGAAAATTGGTGACATCATCAGCGTGATTGACGGTATCGCGTTCCAGACCAACATTCTGGCGCTGAATGCCGCTGTGGAAGCCGCGCGTGCCGGGGAGCAGGGGCGCGGGTTTGCGGTGGTGGCGGGTGAAGTGCGTAACCTGGCGAGCCGCAGCGCCAACGCGGCGAAAGAAATTAAGGTGCTGATCGAAGAGTCGGTCTCACGCGTTCAGCAGGGCTCAACGCTTGTGGATACTGCGGCGAAAACCATGCACGAAATCGTCACCTCCGTGACGCGGGTGAACGACATCATGGGCGAGATTGCCTCGGCGTCGGATGAACAGCGTCGCGGCATTGAGCAGGTTGCCCAGGCGGTGAGCCAGATGGATCAGGTGACGCAACAGAACGCCTCGTTAGTTGAGAAAGCGGCAGCGGCAACCGATCAGCTGGCCAGCCAGGCGGATCGTCTGACCGGGCTGGTCGCGGTATTTAATGTGAAAGAGCACGTTGAAGCAGTAACAGAAGTCGGGCGGTCGCAGGCCGTGCCAGTTGTATCCTGAATGTAATTAAGAAGGCGCTATGACATCACCAATGCCCCCTGGGCAAACGTCATTATTGTTGCAGATGACACAGCGCCTCGCGCTGTCCGACGCGCATTTTCGTCGGATATGTCAGTTAATCTACCAGCGTGCGGGGATCGTGCTTGCGGATCATAAGCGGGACATGGTCTACAACCGTCTGGTGCGGCGCTTGCGTACGCTGGGACTGGATGATTTTGGCCGCTATCTGAGCATGCTCGAGGCGAACCAGAACAGCGCAGAGTGGCAGGCTTTTATTAACTCGTTAACTACCAACCTGACGGCGTTTTTCCGCGAGGCTCACCACTTCCCGGTTCTGGCCGAGCATGCGCGCCGTCGCACCGGGGAGTATCGCGTCTGGAGTGCGGCCGCCTCGACGGGTGAAGAGCCGTACTCGCTGGCGATCACCCTTGCCGATACGCTGGGGATGGCACCCGGCCGCTGGAAGGTCTACGCCAGCGATATCGATACCGAAGTGCTGGAGAAGGCGCGTAACGGCGTTTATCGCCAGGATGAACTGAAAACGCTGTCGCCGCAGCAGCTGCAGCGTTATTTCATGCGCGGGACGGGCCCGCATGAAGGCCTGGTACGCGTACGCCAGGAGCTGGCGAACTGCGTCGAATTCGCGCCCGTTAACCTGCTGGATAAGCAGTACAACGTGCCGGGGCCTTTCGACGCCATTTTTTGCCGTAACGTCATGATCTATTTTGATAAAACGACGCAACAGGACATTTTGCGTCGGTTTGTTCCGTTGCTCAAGCCTGACGGTTTACTGTTTGCCGGGCACTCGGAAAACTTCAGCAACCTCGTGCGTGAGTTTAGCCTGCGTGGGCAAACGGTATATGCGCTGAGTAAGGAAAAAGCATGAGTAAAATCAGGGTATTGTCTGTCGATGATTCAGCGCTGATGCGTCAGATCATGACTGAAATTATCAATAGCCACAGCGACATGGAGATGGTGGCAACCGCGCCTGATCCGCTGGTAGCGCGGGATTTAATTAAAAAATATAACCCCGACGTGCTAACGCTGGATGTCGAGATGCCGCGCATGGATGGCATAGATTTCCTCGAAAAATTAATGCGGCTGCGGCCCATGCCAGTGGTGATGGTCTCCTCCCTGACCGGGAAAGGATCGGAAATCACCCTGCGCGCGCTGGAGCTGGGGGCGGTGGATTTTGTCACCAAGCCGCAGCTCGGCATCCGTGAAGGGATGCTGGCCTACAGCGAGATGATCGCCGAGAAGATCCGCACCGCGTCGCGGGCGAAGCTTGCCGCCCACACGCCGATGGCCGCGCCGACGACCCTGAAGGCCGGTCCCTTACTCAGCTCGGAAAAACTGCTGGTCATTGGGGCGTCAACCGGAGGAACAGAGGCAATTCGTCATGTACTCCAGCCATTGCCGCTCTCAAGTCCGGGTATTCTGATCACTCAGCATATGCCGCCAGGCTTTACCCGTTCGTTCGCAGAACGCCTGAACAAGCTGTGCCAGATCAGCGTGAAAGAGGCGGAAGACGGCGAGCGCGTGCTCCCGGGGCATGCCTATATCGCGCCGGGCGACAAGCATATGGAGCTGGCGCGCAGCGGCGCTAACTATCAAATCAAAATTCATGACGGACCGCCGGTCAACCGGCACCGTCCGTCGGTGGATGTGCTGTTTCATTCGGTGGCGAAACATGCGGGGCGCAACGCCGTGGGGGTGATCCTGACGGGGATGGGCAACGACGGTGCCGCCGGAATGCTTGCAATGCACCAGGCTGGCGCCTGGACGATTGCGCAGAATGAAGCAAGTTGTGTGGTGTTCGGCATGCCGCGCGAGGCCATCAATATGGGTGGCGTGAGCGAAGTGGTCGATCTTAGCCAGGTAAGCCAGCAGATGCTGGCGAAAATCAGTGCCGGACAGGCAATACGTATTTGACTCAGGAGTATTATTTTATGGCGGATAAAGAGCTTAAGTTTTTGGTTGTGGATGACTTTTCCACCATGCGTCGCATTGTGCGCAACCTGCTGAAAGAGCTGGGCTTCAACAACGTTGAAGAAGCAGAAGACGGCGTTGATGCGCTGAACAAACTGCAGGCTGGCGGGTTTGGTTTTGTGATCTCCGACTGGAACATGCCAAACATGGACGGTCTGGAACTGTTAAAAACCATTCGTGCTGATGCGGGAATGGCGTCCATGCCGGTTCTGATGGTCACGGCAGAAGCGAAGAAAGAGAACATCATTGCCGCTGCACAGGCGGGCGCAAGCGGCTATGTGGTGAAACCATTCACCGCGGCGACCCTGGAAGAGAAGCTCGGTAAGATCTTCGAGAAACTCGGCATGTGAGGTGTTGGTTATGATGCAACCTGCTATGAAACCCGTTGAAGAACACTCGCCGAGCGACATCATCGTCCGCATCGGCAGCCTGACGCGCATGCTGCGTGACAGCCTGCGTGAGCTGGGTCTGGATCAGGCGATTGCCGAAGCGGCGGAAGCGATTCCTGATGCCCGCGATCGTCTGGACTACGTCGTGCAGATGACCGCTCAGGCCGCTGAACGTGCGCTGAACAGCGTTGAAGCGTCGCAGCCGCACCAGGATGCGATGGAAAAGGGGGCGAAAGCGCTGACCAAACGCTGGGACGAGTGGTTTGAGAACCCTATCGAGCTGGCGGATGCCCGCGAACTGGTGACCGATACCCGCCAGTTCCTGGGGGATGTGCCGGGTCACACCAGCTTCACCAATGCCCAGCTGCTGGACATCATGATGGCGCAGGATTTCCAGGACCTGACCGGTCAGGTTATCAAGCGCATGATGGATGTGATCCAGGAGATTGAGCGCCAGCTGCTGATGGTGCTGCTGGAGAACATCCCGGAACCGGCAGCCCGTCCAAAACGCGAGAACGAAAGCCTGCTCAATGGTCCACAGCTCGACGCCAGCAAGGCGGGCGTGGTGGCAAGCCAGGATCAGGTGGACGACCTGCTGGACAGCCTCGGCTTCTGATGGTCCATCCCGCCTCAGGGGATGGACATCCTCTGAGGCGGTTTGCGACAAAATCACCGAAAAGAGCCCGAATAAACGGGCTTTTCCCGCCATTGGATTTCCGCTGCGCTGGCATGATACCCGTGACGTAATGGGCTGAGCGTGCACAGTGGCAGAAGAGAACGACGACAAAACGGAAGCCCCCACACCCCACCGACTAGAAAAGGCGCGTGAGGAAGGGCAAATCCCCCGATCCCGAGAATTGACCTCCCTGCTGATCCTTATCGTAGGCGTGTGCATTATCTGGTGGGGCGGGGAGTCGCTCGCCCGCAAGCTGGCGGGCATGCTGTCGACCGGCTTACGTTTTGACCACAGTATGGTCAACGATCCGAATCTGATCCTCAGCCAGATTATCCAGCTGATTAAAGGGGCCATGGTTGCGCTGCTGCCCCTGATCACCGGGGTTGTGCTGGTCGCGCTGGTCTCGCCGGTGATGCTCGGCGGTCTGGTCTTCAGCGCCAAATCGCTGCAGCCGAAATTTTCCAAACTGAACCCGCTGCCGGGCATTGCGAAAATGTTCTCTGCACAGACCGGGGCCGAGTTGCTCAAAGCCATTCTCAAATCGGTGTTGATGGGCAGCTCCGCGGGGTTTTACCTCTGGTACCACTGGCCGGAAATGATGCGTCTCATCAGCGAATCGCCTCTCACCGCGATGAGCAATGCCCTGAATCTGGTCGGACTCTGCGCGCTGCTGGTGGTGCTCAGCATTATCCCGATGGTGGGTTTTGACGTGATCTTCCAGCTCTATACCCACTTCAAGAAACTGCGGATGTCACGTCAGGATATCCGTGACGAATATAAGCAGATGGAAGGTGACCCACACGTGAAGGGGCGTATCCGCCAGATGCAACGTGCCGCCGCCCGTCGCCGCATGATGGACGATGTGCCCAAGGCCGACGTCATCGTCACCAACCCGACACACTACTCCGTTGCGCTGCGCTATGACGAAAACAAAATGAGCGCGCCGAAAGTGGTGGCAAAAGGGGCGGGGCTGATCGCTTTGCGTATCCGGGAAATTGGCACCGAACACCGCGTGCCGATCCTGGAAGCGCCTCCGCTGGCGCGTGCCCTGTACCGCCATGCGGATATTGGACAACAGATCCCGGGACAACTCTACGCCGCCGTGGCGGAAGTGCTGGCCTGGGTGTGGCAATTGAAGCGCTGGCGTCTGGCCGGCGGTCAACGGCCTGTGAAACCTGAGAACCTTCCGGTGCCTGCCGCGCTGGATTTTATGAACGAGAAGGACACTGATGGCTAATCTGGTGGCAATGTTGCGCCTGCCCGGCAACCTGAAATCGACCCAATGGCAGATCCTGGCCGGGCCGATTCTGATCCTGCTAATTCTGTCGATGATGGTACTGCCGCTCCCGGCGTTCATCCTCGACCTGCTTTTCACTTTCAATATCGCGCTGTCCATTATGGTGCTGCTGGTGGCGATGTTCACCCAGCGTACCCTGGAGTTCGCCGCGTTCCCGACCATCCTGCTGTTTACCACTCTCCTGCGACTGGCGCTGAACGTGGCGTCCACGCGTATCATCCTGATGGAAGGTCACACCGGGGCGGCAGCGGCAGGTAAAGTGGTGGAAGCGTTCGGCCACTTCCTGGTGGGCGGTAATTTCGCTATCGGTATCGTGGTGTTCGTCATCCTCGTGATCATCAACTTTATGGTCATCACCAAAGGTGCAGGGCGTATTGCGGAAGTGGGCGCGCGCTTTGTGCTCGACGGGATGCCCGGCAAGCAGATGGCGATCGACGCCGATCTGAACGCCGGCCTTATCGCTGAAGATGAAGCTAAAAAGCGCCGTGCGGAAGTGACGCAGGAGGCGGACTTCTACGGCTCCATGGACGGTGCGAGTAAGTTTGTCCGCGGTGACGCCATCGCGGGCATTCTGATCATGGTGATTAACGTGGTCGGCGGCCTGCTGGTGGGCGTGTTGCAGCACGGGATGGACATGGGCCACGCGGCGGAAAGCTATACGCTGCTGACCATCGGTGACGGTCTGGTCGCGCAGATCCCGGCGCTGGTGATTTCCACTGCGGCGGGTGTCATCGTGACCCGCGTGAGCACCGATCAGGACGTTGGCGAGCAGATGGTTGGCCAGCTGTTCAGTAACCCGCGCGTGATGCTGCTGGCCGCGGCGGTTCTCGGGTTGCTCGGCCTGGTGCCGGGTATGCCAAACCTCGTTTTCCTGCTGTTTACGGCGGCGCTGCTGGGCCTTGCCTGGTGGATGCGTGGCCGTGAAACCAAACCGGCAGCGGAACCTGTGCCGGTCAAAATGCCGGAGAATAACCAGGCCGTTGAAGCGACCTGGAACGACGTTCAGCTCGAAGATTCCCTGGGAATGGAAGTCGGGTATCGCCTGATCCCGATGGTCGATTTCCAGCAGGACGGCGAGCTGCTCGGTCGTATCCGCAGTATCCGTAAAAAATTCGCCCAGGACATGGGCTTCCTGCCGCCGGTCGTTCACATCCGCGACAATATGGACCTGCCACCCGCGCGCTACCGCATCCTGATGAAAGGCGTTGAAATCGGCAGCGGTGATGCCTATCCGGGCCGCTGGCTGGCGATTAACCCCGGCACCGCCGCAGGCACGCTGCCGGGCGAGCAAACTATCGACCCGGCCTTTGGTCTGGCCGCGATCTGGATTGAAAGCGCGCTGAAAGAGCAGGCGCAGATCCAGGGTTATACGGTTGTGGAAGCCAGTACCGTGGTGGCGACCCATCTTAATCACCTGATTGGGCAATTCTCGGCGGAGCTGTTTGGCCGTCAGGAAGCGCAGCAGCTGCTTGACCGCGTCACGCAGGAGATGCCGAAGCTGACGGAAGATCTGGTCCCCGGCGTGCTGACCTTAACCACGCTGCATAAGGTGCTGCAAAACCTGCTCGACGAGAAGGTGCCGATCCGCGATATGCGCACCATTCTGGAAACCCTTGCCGAGCACGCGCCGATACAAAGCGATCCGCACGAGCTGACGGCGGTGGTGCGCGTGGCGCTGGGACGGGCAATCACCCAGCAGTGGTTCCCGGGAACCGGAGAAGTGCAGGTCATCGGCCTCGATACGCCGCTTGAGCGTCTGCTGCTGCAGGCTCTGCAAGGCGGGGGCGGCCTGGAGCCGGGCCTGGCGGACCGTCTGCTGGCGCAAACCCAGGAGGCGCTGGCGCGTCAGGAGATGCTGGGGGCGCCGCCGGTGCTGCTGGTGAACCACGCGCTGCGTCCGCTGCTGTCGCGCTTCCTGCGTCGCAGCCTGAACCAGCTGGTCGTGCTGTCGAATCTGGAGCTGTCGGATAACCGTCATATCCGCATGACCGCGACGATTGGAGGAAAATAATGCGTAAGTGGCTTTGGATAGTGCTCTTCCCACTGGCAGCGCAGGCTGCCGGGGGAGGTACCTGGCAGGCGAGCAGCATGGGGGTGACCCTCAGCAACCGCGGTGTTGCTATGTCGTCTAACCCGCTGTCGGCTTCGGAAGAGGTTTCCGGTCAGATGGGCCTTGTGGTCTGGAACTACCGGCTGATTGGCCCTACGCCAGCGGGCTTGCGGGTGCGCCTCTGCTCTCAGACGCGCTGTACCGAAATCGACGGCGAAAATGGAACAACGCAGGCGTTCAACGGCGTGCCAGCTATTGAGCCGTTGCGTTTCATCTGGGAAGTGCCGGGCGGAGGACGTTTGATCCCGGCGCTGAAGGTGCAGAGCAATTCTGTCATCGTGAACTACCGCTAACACCCTGCCTTTTCACCAGCCATCAGGCAATTTTGATGGCTGGCTCTCAAAACTGACCTCGCCTTTTGATCAAAAAGAAACGCTGTTTTATAAATCAGTGACGCGCGTAACCATACTCTTTGTATTTTTGCCATTCCCCCTCTTTGCAATGGCAGAAACAGAAAGGTATCAACAAGCCGATGCAATTACTGTAGCCGTATTAAAGCTCCCGGACGAGGCTTGCTTGCAGGGAGTCTCCCAAAACTGATTAGGGTTGACGGCAATGAAAACACGTAAAATTGGACTCGCGAATTATCTTGCGTACGGATCAGGTGATTTCCTTGGGGCGGGTACCACCGCCCTGACGGCGGCCTGGCTTTTATATTTTTATACCACCTTCTGTGGGCTCACACCGATCGAAGCAACGTTCATCTTTGCCGCGGCAAGGGTGCTGGATGCCGTGGTTAGCCCGTTAATGGGCTTTTTAACCGATAACTTTGGTACGACCTGGCTCGGTAAGCGCTTTGGCCGTCGTAAATTCTTTATCCTGCTGGGTATTCCGTGCGTGTTCAGCTACTCGCTGATGTGGGTTGGGGACATGAGCTTCTGGTATTACCTGCTGACCTATCTGGTGTTTGATATTGTCTACACCATGATTCTGGTGCCGTACGAAACGCTGGTGCCGGAAATGACTGACGACTTTAAACAGAAAACGAAGTTCTCCGGGGCGCGCATCTCTATGGCGCAGATGTCCGCCATTCTCGCCTCCTTCCTCCCGGGGATCCTGTTGACCCACTTCGGGAAAGACAACGCGGTTTCCTTCTTCTACGCAAGCCTGGTCTTCTCTGTGCTCTGCGCGCTGATGCTGACCTTCGTCTGGTGCTTCACCTGGGAGCGCCCGCGCGAAGAGTGGTCTGAAGCGGCGCTGCGTGCTGAAGAAGAGAAGAAAAAACTGACGCTGGGGCAGAGCCTCAACCGGCTGATCGTAGAGTTAAGCTCCACGCTGCGCATCAAAATTTTCCGTCAGCATCTGGGCATGTACCTCGGCGGCTATATCGCGCAGGACGTGTTTAACGCGGTATTCACCTACTATGTGGTGTTCGTGCTGATGCAGGAAGCGTCAATGGCGTCCAGTCTGCTGGGCACGATGGCTATCTTCCAGTTCCTTGCGGTTATCGCCATGATCCCGCTGTGTATCCGCTTCGGGCCTGCACCGTCCTACCGCATGGTTGTGGTGCTGTTTGGCCTGGCGTCTCTCTCATACGCCGTACTCTATTATGCTGGCCTGAGCGACGTCTACGCTCTGCTGTTGCTGATCTCTGCGGTCGCAGGGCTGGGTCGTGGCGGTATCAACTACGTGCCATGGAATACCTACACCTACATTGCTGACGTGGATGAAGTGATCACCGGCCAGCGCCGCGAAGGGATTTTCGCGGGCATCATGACCCTGACCCGCAAGGCGTCGCAGGCCGGTGCGGTGATGCTGGTGGGCATCGTGATGCAGATGTCCGGCTTTGTCAGTGGTCAGAAAGTGCAGCCTGCGGAAGTGAGCCACACCATTTTGATGATCCTGAGCGTGGGCACCATCCTGGTGCTGTTCTGCGGCTTCCTTGTTTCCCTGCGCTTCAAACTCAATTTGCAAACCCACAGCACGCTGCGCGAGGAGACCGCGAAAATGCGTGAGAGTGGTCATGCGATGCCTGAGTCAGCGACGCCACACGCCCGCGCCACCGTCGAGATGCTGGCTGGCATGCCTTATGAGTCACTGTGGGGCAATAACAACATCGGTTATCTGAATCGCAATAAGCCAGCGGCACCTTCTCTCAAGGATCGCGCGGTACTGAATTCGACATACAACAGAGGTTAAGATGATGAAAGTTTGGCCTGTCAAACATAGCCCGTTATTACGTCAGCCAGAGCGCTTTATCGCCCGGGACGAGCTGAAATCGCTGATTCAAAAGGTGACGCATAATCTGGTCAATATCCGCGACAAAACGGGTGAATTTTTGCTGCGGCTGGACGACGGGCGCGTGATCGACACCAAAGGCTGGGCCGGATGGGAGTGGACGCACGGCGTCGGCCTGTATGGTATCTGGCAGTATTACTGCCAGACCAGCGACGAAGGTATGCGCGAGATCATCGACAGCTGGTTTGCCGACCGCTTTGCGGAAGGCGCAACCACCAAAAACGTGAATACCATGTCGCCGTTCCTGACGCTCGCTTATCGTTACGAAGAGACCCAAAATCAGGCCTGGCTGCCGTGGCTGGAAAGCTGGGCGGAATGGGCGATGGCGGAGATGCCGCGCACTGAACACGGCGGGATGCAGCACATCACCCTGGCGGAAGAGAACCATCAGCAGATGTGGGACGACACGCTAATGATGACGGTGCTGCCGCTGGCGAAAATCGGCAAGCTGCTCAACAAACCGGAGTACGTTGAAGAGGCGGTGTATCAATTCCTGCTGCACGTGCAGAACCTGATGGACCGGGAGACCGGACTGTGGTTCCACGGCTGGAGCTATGACGGTAATCATAACTTTGCCCGTGCCCGCTGGGCGCGCGGCAACAGCTGGCTCACCATCGTGATCCCGGACTTCCTCGAACTGGTGGATCTGCCGGAAAACAACGCCGTGCGCCGCTACCTGGTGCAGGTATTGAACGCGCAGATTGCCGCGCTGGCGAAGTGTCAGGACGGGAGTGGTTTGTGGCACACGCTGCTTGACGATCCACATTCTTATCTTGAGGCGTCCGCCACGGCAGGGTTTGCCTACGGCATTCTGAAAGCCGTGCGCAAGCGCTATGTTGGCGCGGAGTATGCCGAAGTGGCAGAAAAAGCAATTCGCGGTATCGTCAGGAATATCTCGCCGGAAGGCGAGCTGTTGCAAACGTCGTTCGGCACGGGCATGGGGAGCGATCTTGAGTTTTATCGTCAGATCCCGCTGACCTCAATGCCGTATGGGCAGGCGATGGCGATACTGTGTCTGACGGAGTATTTGCGGAAATACTTCTGAACCTGTGGATATCCCCGGTGGCGCTGCGTTTACCGGGGCTACAAAACAAAACCCGGCTTGCGCCGGGTTTTTTGCATTACATACGTTCTACGGTTTCGATACCCAGGGTATCCAGACCCAGCTTCAGGGTCTTCGCCGTCAGCTGCGCCAGCTTCAGGCGGCTGTTGCGGACAGATTCATTTTCCGCGGAGAGAATAGGGCAGTGCTCGTAGAAACCGGAGAACAGACCCGCCAGATCGTACAGGTAAGCACACATCACGTGCGGCGTGCCATCACGTGCGACCACGGTCAGCGTCTCTTCGAACTGCAGCAGACGCGCTGCCAGCTGTGCTTCACGATCTTCCGTGATGGTCACGGTGGCATTCGCCAGCACGCTTTCGTCGATATTGGCTTTACGGAAGACCGACAGCACGCGGGTATAGGCGTACTGCATGTATGGCGCCGTGTTGCCTTCAAACGCCAGCATGTTATCCCAGTCGAAGATATAGTCGGTGGTACGGTTTTTGGACAGGTCAGCATATTTCACCGCACCGATACCCACAGCGTTGGCCAGTTTTTCCAGCTCGTCGGCCGGCATGTCCGGATTCTTCTCGGCCACCAGACGACGGGCGCGTTCCAGCGCTTCGTCCAGCAGGTCGGACAGCTTCACGGTCCCGCCCGCACGGGTTTTGAACGGCTTGCCGTCTTTACCCAGCATCATGCCGAACATGTGGTGTTCCAGCGGAACGCTGTCCGGCACGTAACCGGCTTTACGCACGATCGTCCACGCCTGCATCAGGTGCTGGTGCTGACGGGAGTCGATGTAGTACAGCACGCGGTCGGCATGCAGCGTTTCGTAACGGTATTTCGCACAGGCGATGTCGGTCGTGGTGTAGAGATAGCCGCCATCCTTTTTCTGGATGATCACGCCCATCGGTTCGCCTTCCTTGTTTTTGTACTCATCAAGGAACACAACCGTTGCGCCTTCGCTCTCAACCGCCAGGTTTTTCGCTTTCAGGTCAGCCACAATGCCGGGCAGCATTGGGTTATACAGGCTTTCACCCATCACGTCGTCACGGGTCAGGGTGACGTTCAGACGGTTATAGGTCAGCTGGTTCTGAGACATAGTGATGTCAACCAGCTTGCGCCACATCTCGAGGAAGTATTGATCGCCGCCCTGCAGTTTTACCACGTAGCTGCGCGCGCGCTCGGCAAAGGCTTCGTCTTCGTCGTAGTGTTTTTTGGCTTCACGATAGAACCCTTCCAGGTCCGCCAGCGCCATTTCGCCCGCGTTTTCCTGCTGCTGTTTTTCCAGGTAAGCAATCAGCATCCCGAACTGGGTACCCCAGTCGCCCACGTGGTTCGCGCGGATCACCTTGTGACCGAGGAACTCGAGCGTACGCACCGCGGCATCACCGATGATGGTGGAGCGCAGGTGGCCAACGTGCATCTCTTTCGCCACGTTCGGGGCAGAGTAGTCGATCACGACGGTCTGCGCTTCCGGCTGGGAAACACCCAGACGGTCAGATTTCAGTGCCGCGTCAACGTGGCTTGCCAGGAAGGCAGGCTCAAGGAAGATGTTGATAAAGCCCGGGCCGGCGATTTCGGTTTTGCTGGCAATGCCGGCGAGATCCAGATGCGTCAGTACCTGCTCAGCGAGCTGTCGCGGCGGCATGCCCAGTTTTTTAGCCACAGCCATCACGCCATTAGCCTGATAGTCGCCAAACTGTACTTTTGCTGACTGACGAACCTGCGGTTCGCAATCCGCAGGCGCACCTGCGGCAATCAGTGCCTGACTGACTTTTTCGGAGAGAAGAGCCTGAATATTCACCTGGATACCTTACTTTTTTGATGCGGGCTCACAACCACCCGCGCCAGTTAGAGAATTTAGGGCGGGAGTATACTGCAAATGCCTTCTGCCGTCAGCATCGCGGGGCCTGAAGATTGCTCAGAATCCAGGCTAAGAAGGTGTGCATAAACATGCAGTCATAAAAAGCGGGATTCTGCGGTTGGTCAAAACAGGGCAACAGAGTAAATTAGCGGCTTTGCGACACGAAAAGAGAGTGACTTATGTCGAACTGGCAATCCATTGATGAACTGCATGATATTTCCGCAGATTTACCGCGCTTCACCCAGGCGTTCACAGAACTTGCCACCCGTCTGGGTCTGGATATTGCGCCGCTTGAGGCCGATCACATCTCTTTGCGCTGCCATCAGAATGCCACCGCAGAGCGCTGGCGTCGTGGGTTCGAACAGTGCGGCGAGTTACTGTCCGAGAACATCATTAACGGTCGGCCTATTTGCCTGTTCAGGCTGCGTGAGCCGGTGAACGTGGCCCACTGGCAATTCACCGTGGTTGAACTGCCGTGGCCGGGCGAGAAGCGCTATCCGCTCGAAGGGTGGGAGCACATTGAAATTGTCCTGCCGGGTGAGCCGGAGACATTAAACGCGCGTGCGCTGGCCCTGTTAGCTGACGAAGGCTTAAGCCAGCCAGGGATTTTTGTGAAGACCAGTTCACCCAAAGGTGAGCGCGAGCGATTACCGAATCCGACGCTGGCCGTCACGGACGGGAAGGTCACGGTGAAGTTTCATCCCTGGACCATTGAGCAGATCGTTGCCAGTGAAGCGCAAGAGATGTGAGTTCCCGCCGGGACTGAAATCGGACGGCATGTCATGATGGCGCGTTTGGTGGGAGTAAAGGAGGATTAAATGGCGCTGCTGGAGATTTGCTGTTACAGCGTGGAGTGCGCCGTCACCGCGCAAAAACACGGGGCTGACCGCATTGAACTGTGTGCGGCACCCAAAGAGGGCGGGCTGACGCCTTCTTACGGTGTGCTGAGGGCAGCCCGTCAGGCCGTCACCATTCCCGTTCACCCGATTATTCGTCCGCGCGGCGGTGATTTTTGCTACACGGCGGGCGAGTTCGGTGCCATGCTTGAAGACATCGCCCTCGTTCGCGACCTGGGGTTCCCGGGGCTGGTCACTGGCCTGCTGGATGAGGACGGCAATATTGATATCCCGCGCATGCGTCAGGTCATGAGTGCCGCGAAGGGGCTGGCCGTCACGTTTCATCGCGCATTTGATATGTGTAAAGATCCGCTTCAGGCCTTTGAAACGCTTGGAGAACTTGGCGTGGCGCGCGTTCTGACCTCGGGTCAACAGGCGTCCGCAGAAAAAGGAATGCAATTAATTACGGAACTAAACGCACATTCCCGCGTTCCAATAATAATGGCGGGTGCGGGAGTCCGTGCCAGCAATCTGGAACTGTTTTTAAACGCCGGGGTAAAAGAGCTGCACAGCTCGGCAGGCAAATGGATGCCGTCACCCATGCGTTATCGCAATACAGGATTGTCTATGTCGACGGATGCTGAAGCGGATGAGTATTCACGCTACGGTGTCGAGGGAGAGTCGGTTGCGGAAATGAAGTCGCTGATTGAGCGCCATCACGTGTAGCAACGTACCGATTTTTACCGCGCATCATGTCGCCCAATATGATGCTTGCTTGTACCAGGCCCCTGCAAATTACACAGGGGCCTTTTTTTCTCCTTCATATTTCAAGCCGCAGCCGCGTTGGCCGCCTCGCTCACCCCGGTCACTTACTGATGTAAGCTCCCGGGGATTCGCTGCGTTGCCGCCTTGCTGCAACTTGAACTATTTTGGAGAAAACGTGCGACGCGTAGGCCGGGTAAGGCGCAGCCGCCACCCGGCTAACAGGTTACGGCTTTGTCGCTATCAGCACCGCACGCATCGGCGCCGGATAGCCTTCAATGGTTTTGCTGTGATCGGTCGGGTCGAGGAACTGCTCCAGGGATTCGGTGATCATCCAGTCGGTGCGGCGCTGCTCTTCGATTGAGGTCACGCTGACATCGGCAATCCGCACGTCCACAAACCCGCATTTCTCCAGCCAGTTCTTCAGCGCCAGCGCGGAAGGGATGAAGTAAACGTTGCGCATCTGCGCGTAGCGATCGCCCGGCACCAGAACGGCATGTTCATCGCCTTCGATGACCAGCGTTTCCAGCACCAACTCGCCGCCGCTGACCAGCTGATCTTTCAGTTGCCACAGGTGCTCCAGCGGGGAACGACGGTGGTACAGCACGCCCATGGAGAACACGGTATCAAACGCTTTCAGAGCGGGCAGTTGCTCAATACCCAGCGGCAGCAGGTGTGCGCGCTGGTCGTTACCCAGCAGCTTACGTACCGCTTCAAACTGGCACA
Organism: Enterobacter sp. JBIWA003; assembly: GCF_019968825.1. Classification (NCBI taxonomy): domain Bacteria; kingdom Pseudomonadati; phylum Pseudomonadota; class Gammaproteobacteria; order Enterobacterales; family Enterobacteriaceae; genus Enterobacter; species Enterobacter sp. JBIWA003. Next base: position 2,993,401 of record NZ_CP074170.1, on the reverse strand, counting down.
GGAACAGCTGCATCGGGTCAATACCTACCGCCAGATGCGCACCCGCGCCAATCATGCGCCACATGTGGTAACCGCTGCCGCAGCCCACGTCCAGAATGGTGCGCCCGGTCAGGTCGGAAAGGTGGGGCAGAACGCGATCCCATTTCCAGTCTGAGCGCCATTCGGTATTGATGTTCACGCCGTACAGCGAGAACGGCCCTTTGCGCCACGGCATCAGGTTGCGCATCAGCGTTTCGATGCGGTTGATCTGTCCTGGCGGAAGCGGTTCTTCACTCTCTGCGGTGACGCTGTGCAGGAGATCCAGACGATGCGGGGTCAGCTCGGGCAGAAACTCCACCGCATTCGCCCACTGCTTTAACAGGCCGTGCTGCTGATCGCGCTGCCAGGCGGCAATCTGCGCAGGCAGCGTCTCAAGCCAGTGTGAGAGCTGATTTTTGGCAATCAGCTGATAGAAGTTACTGAACTCGATCATGCCGGTTTCCCCGCTTTCAGCGCCACCAGCGAACCAAAGTTGAAGCACTGGAACCACAGTTCGCTATGCTCAAATCCGGCCTGACGCAGACGCGCCTTGTGGGTTTCTACGGAGTCCGTCAGCATCACGTTTTCGAGCATGCTACGCTTCTGGCTGATCTCCAGCTCGCTGTAGCCGTTCGCACGCTTGAAATCGTGGTGCATATTGAACAGTAGCTCGCCAACCTCGGCATCTTCAAAACTGAATTTCTCTGAGAGCACCAGCGCGCCGCCAGGATTCAGCCCCTGATAAATTTTGTCCAGCAGCAGCTGGCGGTCTTCCGGCACCAGGAACTGCAGCGTGAAATTCAGTACTACCATCGACGCGTTAGTGATCTCAATCTCGCGGATATCGCCTTCCACCACGTCCACTGGCACAGGGGCTTTGTAGGCGTCAATATGACGACGGCAGCGTTCAACCATCGCCGGGGAGTTATCGACGGCTATGATTCGGCAGCCTTCGTGGTGAACGTTACGACGAACCGACAGCGTTGCCGCGCCGAGCGAGCAGCCCAGGTCATAGACCTGCGTGCCGGGTTGAACGAAGCGCTCAGCCAGCATGCCGATCATAGAGATAATATTGGAATAACCGGGAACAGAGCGCTGGATCATATCCGGGAAGACTTCGGCTACCCGTTCATCGAAGGTCCAGTCGCCCAGGCTGGCGATAGGCGCGGAAAAAAGCGTGTCGCGATCTGACATAACGTAAAAATCCGGGAAAAATAAAGTGGCGTATTGTGCGCTAATGGAGGGAGAAAACCAACTCCCACGGCATATACCACAGGTTAGCCAGCACCATCAGCAAAAGTGAACACCAGGTCGCACTCATGCCGGAACGACGCCAGCGGATTAAGCGGTGGTGAAAACCGTAATAGTGCATCAGGCGGCCAGCGATAAGCAGCAGGCCACAGATGTGCACCATCCAGGTTTCTGCGCCATTCATCTCCATAAACAGCAGCAGGATTAAGGCCGCGGGGATGTATTCGACCGCATTGCCGTGAATGCGGATTGCGCTTTGCAGCTCGGAAAATCCGCCGTCACCGTAGGAGACGCGGTAGAGCGTTCTGAGGCGCACAACATCAAATGAAAATTTAATCAGCAGTAATGCACCTAACACCGCATACAGCGCGCTGACCATACAAACTCCCTGTTTTTGGCAGATGGCACTTCACTATGATAGGGGGTGATATCAGAAAAGAGAAGATTGTTGTGGGATGGAAGGGGCGCTGCCCACGGACGGCACCGCAGTCTGCAAGGCCTGCCACAGAGCATCGACCAGTTCGGGAGCCTGGGCAATATCCGGCGTGTGCAAAAAGAGATACGGCGTGGTGGTGTGTTCCCACGAGGCCAGTTTTTCCAGCCAGACGGCGAACAGCGCCTGATTTTGCGGCATGTTATCGCTGCCGATAAACCTGACCATGGGGTTCTGCGCGGTCACCACGGCATGAACGGGCACTTTTGGCTTTTTACGCTGCGCCTCAATGATGGCCTCACTGTGCGGTATCGCGCTGTGCACCGGACGGCTATCGAGGATCACCCGGTTAACGGAGCGCTCGAGAAGGCCGCGGTTGAGCGCTTTTTCTGCTTCGCCCTTCGCAAAGAAGTCCTGGTGTCGAACTTCCACGCCGTAGGTAAACTCCCGGGGCAGGGCGTCCAGAAACGTCCACAGTGCGGGCAGGTCGCGGGGGCCAAAGACGGCCGGAAGCTGCAGCCAGTACTGGCCAATGCGGTTTGCCAGAGGCGCCATCCGGGCAAAGAATTCGTCGGTCAACTCACCGCAGTTTCGCAGCGCGGCCTGGTGAGAAATGGTCGCCGGAAACTTGAAGCAGAAGCGAAAGTCGTCGGTCGTTTGTTCCCGCCAGCGCGCAACAATCTCGGCTTTCGGGAGCGCATAAAGGGTAGTGTTACCCTCGACGCAGTTGAAGTGTCGGGCATACTCTTCAAGGCTGGTGATGCCAAGGCGCACCCATTTCGGGTGCGACCACTGGGGTAAACCGACATACATCATAGCGCGCTGACAATCTCATCCGTGCTGCGCACGCGGCCGATGCGCGGGAAGATATGGGTCATGCTGCCCTGGTGCTGTTCCGCGGAGGCCGCGCTGCAGGCATCTTCGGCGATCACCAGATTAAAGCCGAGCTCCCACGCGTTGCGGGCAGTCGACTCCACGCCGATGTTGGTGGAAATACCGCACAGGATAATGGTGTCAATGCCGCGACGGCGGAGCTGCAGCTCAAGATCGGTGCCGTAGAAGGCGCCCCACTGGCGTTTGGTGACTTCAATGTCGCTGTCGCGTTTGCCAAGCGAGACCGGGTACGTCCACCAGTTTTCCGGCAGGGCTCGCGCGGGTGCCTGCGCATCAACGGGCTGTTTTAACGCTTCGGCATAATCCGCAGACCAGCCGACGCGCACCATGACAACCGGGGCACCGCTGGCGCGGCATTTTTCCGCCAGGCGGGCGGCGCGGCTGACTACATCGTCCGCGGTATGCGGGCCACCGGCGAAGGGCAAAATGCCTTCCTGTAAATCAATGACTACAAGCGCGGTTTTTCTGGCATCAAGGGTTAACATCGTTACTCCCGTTAAATTAATCACTTCCAGACACCATACGACGTGATGGCCTGTTATTGGTCGCATAATTTTGTTAATTTTTGTGAGAATGCGCAATAAGAGTGCAGCAAACGACCGCCAGGCCGTGGTTCGCTCTTATCGTCCGGCGGAATTTCCAGTATAATAGCCGCCTTTTTTCATCCAGTTGTGACATACAGAAAGCTGCGACATAGTAGCCTGCATACCAGGCGACATTTAGCCTGCGGCTAATTAAGGGATATCTCATGCGTACAGAATATTGCGGGCAGCTGCGTCAGTCCCACGTCGGACAGCAGGTCACCCTGTGTGGTTGGGTCAATCGTCGTCGTGATCTTGGTAGCCTTATCTTCATCGATATGCGCGACCGCGAAGGTATCGTTCAGGTGTTCTTCGATCCGGATCGCGCAGATGCGTTGAAGCTGGCCTCTGAGCTGCGTAATGAGTTCTGCATTCAGGTCACCGGCACCGTACGTGCGCGTGACGAGAAAAACGTTAACGCCGATATGGCGACGGGTGCCATTGAAGTGCTGGCGTCCGATCTGACGATCATCAACCGTGCTGAAGCGCTACCGCTGGACTCCAACCACGTCAACACCGAAGAAGCGCGTCTGAAATACCGCTACCTGGATCTGCGTCGCCCGGAAATGGCTCAGCGCCTGAAAACCCGCGCGAAAATCACCAGCCTGGTGCGTCGCTTTATGGATGACCATGGTTTCCTGGATATCGAAACCCCGATGCTGACCAAAGCCACGCCGGAAGGCGCGCGCGATTACCTGGTGCCATCCCGCGTTCATAAAGGCAAGTTCTACGCGCTGCCGCAGTCTCCACAGCTGTTCAAACAGCTGCTGATGATGTCCGGATTCGATCGCTACTATCAGATCGTGAAATGCTTCCGCGACGAAGACCTGCGTGCTGACCGCCAGCCTGAATTTACCCAGATCGATGTGGAAACCTCCTTCATGACCGCCGAGCAGGTGCGTGAAGTGATGGAAGCTCTGGTGCGTAGCCTGTGGAATGACGTGAAAGGCGTTGAACTGGGCGATTTCCCAATCATGACCTTCGCGGAAGCCGAGCGTCGCTATGGCTCTGACAAACCAGACCTGCGTAACCCAATGGAGCTGGTAGACGTAGCTGATCTGGTTAAAAACGTGGAGTTCGCGGTATTCGCGGGCCCGGCTAACGACGCCAAAGGCCGCGTAGCAGCGCTGCGTGTACCGGGCGGCGCGGCTCTGAGCCGTAAGCAGATCGACGACTACGGTAACTTCATCAAGATCTACGGCGCGAAAGGTCTGGCCTATATTAAAGTGACCGAGCGTGCGAAAGGTCTGGAAGGTATCACCAGCCCGGTCGCGAAATTCCTGAACGCAGACATCGTGGAAGCGATCCTGGAGCGCACCGGCGCGCAGGACGGCGACATGATCTTCTTCGGTGCAGACAACAAGAAAGTCGTTGCGGATGCGATGGGCGCGCTGCGTCTGAAGCTCGGCAAAGACCTGAACCTGACCGACGAGAGCAAATGGGCGCCGCTGTGGGTTATCGACTTCCCAATGTTTGAAGACGACGGTGAGGGCGGCCTGACCGCGATGCACCACCCGTTCACTTCGCCTAAAGAGATGACGGCGGCAGAGCTGAAAGCGGCACCGGAAGAGGCGGTCGCCAACGCCTACGATATGGTCATTAACGGCTACGAAGTGGGCGGCGGTTCCGTGCGTATTCACAGCGGTGAAATGCAGCAGACCGTGTTCGGCATCCTGGGCATCAACGAGCAGGAGCAGCGTGAGAAATTCGGCTTCCTGCTGGACGCGCTGAAATACGGTACGCCTCCGCACGCGGGTCTGGCTTTCGGTCTTGACCGTCTGACCATGCTGCTGACCGGCACCGATAACATCCGTGATGTGATCGCCTTCCCGAAAACCACTGCCGCCGCGTGTCTGATGACCGAAGCGCCAAGCTTTGCCAACCCGGCCGCACTGGCTGAGCTGGGCATTGAGGTGGTGAAGAAGGAAGAGAAAAACTGATATGACATATAAGCTCCCCGTTTCGGTCCTGGTGGTCATTTATGCAGAAGACACGAAGCGGGTGCTGATGTTGCAGCGGCGCGATGACCCTGAATTCTGGCAGTCGGTTACCGGCAGTCTGGAAGAGGGGGAAACCGCGCCGCAGGCCGCCGCGCGTGAAGTAAAGGAAGAGGTCGCCATTGACGTTGCCCGCGAGCAACTGACCCTGAAGGACTGTCAGCGCACGGTGGAGTTTGAAATTTTTAGCCATTTACGTCATCGCTACGCGCCGGGTACCGAGCGCAATACGGAATCGTGGTTCTGTCTCGCGCTCCCCCATGAACGGGAGATCGTGTTTACCGAACACCTGACCTACCGCTGGGTGAATGCGGCGGATGCCGCCGCACTGACCAAGTCGTGGAGCAACCGGCAGGCGATTGAAGAATTTGTAATTAACGCAGCCTGAAAAGGCGCGATTTTTGGAGAACTTTTTATGGCAGGTCATAGTAAGTGGGCCAACACCAAACACCGCAAAGCGGCACAGGATGCCAAGCGCGGTAAGATCTTTACCAAAATCATTCGCGAGCTGGTGACGGCAGCGCGTCTGGGTGGCGGCGACCCGGCGTCTAACCCGCGTCTGCGTGCGGCGGTAGATAAAGCGCTGTCCAACAACATGACGCGTGACACCCTGAATCGTGCTATCGCACGTGGCGTGGGCGGCGATGAAGACGCGAACATGGAAACCATCATCTATGAAGGTTACGGTCCTGGCGGTACGGCGGTAATGGTTGAGTGCCTGTCCGACAACCGTAACCGTACCGTTGCGGAAGTGCGCCACGCGTTCACCAAAACCGGTGGCAACCTGGGCACTGACGGTTCCGTTGCGTACCTGTTCAGCAAAAAAGGCGTCATCTCCTTCGAGAAAGGCGACGAAGATGCGATCATGGAAGCGGCGCTCGAAGCCGGTGCGGAAGACGTGGTGACCTTTGACGACGGTGCTATCGACGTTTACACCGCGTGGGAAGAGATGGGTGCCGTGCGCGATGCGCTGGAAGCGGCTGGCCTGAAAGCGGACAACGCTGAAGTCTCCATGATCCCGTCCACCAAAGCGGACATGGATGCGGAAACTGCACCAAAACTGCTGCGTCTGATCGACATGCTCGAAGACTGCGACGACGTACAGGAAGTGTACCACAACGGTGAAATCTCTGATGAGGTTGCAGCGACTCTCTGATGAGAGCGTGTAGATCCGTTACAGGAGACGCGTGATGTCGATTATTCTCGGGATTGACCCAGGCTCACGCGTCACCGGGTATGGCGTTATCCGTCAGGTGGGACGCCAGTTAACCTACCTCGGCAGCGGCTGTATTCGCACCAAAGTGGACGATCTGCCGTCGCGCCTGAAGCTCATTTATGCGGGCGTGTCGGAGATCATCACCCAGTTTCAGCCGGACTATTTCGCCATCGAGCAGGTCTTTATGGCGAAAAACGCCGATTCGGCGCTAAAGCTCGGTCAGGCGCGTGGAGTGGCCATCGTGGCTGCGGTAAACCAGGATTTGCCGGTATTTGAATACGCGGCACGTCAGGTCAAGCAGACGGTGGTGGGCATCGGTAGCGCGGAGAAAAGTCAGGTGCAGCACATGGTGCGTACCCTGCTGAAGCTCCCTGCAAACCCGCAGGCTGACGCCGCGGATGCGCTGGCGATTGCAATTACCCACTGTCACGTCAGCCAGAACGCGATGCAAATGAGCGAGTCGCGGCTCAATCTGGCGCGAGGCAGGTTACGATAATGACAAATCAGGCTGGATGTTTATCCAGCCTTTTTTTATTATGTCGGCAGTTAATTTCTTCCAGAACGCAGGAGCGTCACGTGATAGGCAGACTCAGAGGCATCATCATTGAAAAACAACCCCCGTTAGTGCTGCTGGAAGTGGGTGGCGTGGGCTATGAAGTCCATATGCCGATGACCTGCTTCTACGAGCTGCCGGACGCGGGCAAAGAGGCGATTGTCTTTACTCAGTTTGTGGTGCGTGAAGATGCTCAGCTGCTGTACGGCTTCAACAACAAACAGGAACGCACGCTGTTCCGCGAGCTGATTAAAACCAACGGCGTCGGGCCAAAGTTGGCGCTGGCGATCTTATCCGGCATGTCCGCGCCACAGTTTGTGAATGCCGTTGAGCGTGAAGATCCTGCTGCGTTGATTAAGCTTCCGGGCATCGGCAAGAAAACGGCAGAGCGCCTGATTGTCGAGATGAAAGACCGCTTCAAAGGCCTGCATGGCGATCTCTTCACGCCGGCGGCCGATCTGGTGCTGACCTCCCCAGGCGCGCCTGCGACGGATGATGACGCCGAGCAGGAAGCGGTTGCCGCGCTGGTGGCGCTAGGCTATAAACCTCAGGAGGCCAGCCGCATGGTAAGTAAAATTGCCAAACCGGATGCCAGCAGTGAAACCCTGATTCGTGAAGCGCTGCGCGCTGCATTGTGAGGTAAAGGATGATTGAAGCAGACCGCCTGGTTTCGGCAGGCACTGTTCAGGCAGAGGATGTGGTGGATCGCGCGATTCGCCCAAAACTGCTTGATGAGTACATTGGCCAGCCGCAGGTTCGTTCCCAGATGGAGATTTTTATCCAGGCGGCAAAACTGCGCGGCGATGCGCTCGATCACCTGCTGATTTTTGGCCCTCCGGGGTTGGGCAAAACCACGCTCGCGAATATCGTCGCTAATGAAATGGGCGTAAACCTGCGCACCACCTCCGGCCCGGTGCTGGAGAAGGCGGGCGATTTGGCGGCCATGCTGACCAACCTCGAACCGCATGACGTGCTGTTTATCGATGAGATCCACCGTCTGTCACCGGTGGTGGAAGAAGTGCTCTATCCGGCGATGGAAGATTATCAGCTGGATATTATGATTGGTGAAGGTCCGGCGGCACGCTCCATCAAAATCGATCTGCCGCCGTTTACCCTGATTGGCGCAACAACGCGAGCCGGGTCGTTGACCTCTCCACTGCGCGACCGTTTCGGGATCGTGCAGCGTCTGGAGTTTTACCAGGTGGCCGACCTCCAGCACATCGTTGGCCGCAGCGCCCGCTATATGGGGCTGGAGATGAGCGAAGAGGGGGCGTATGAAGTGGCGAAACGTTCCCGTGGTACGCCGCGTATCGCCAACCGTCTGCTGCGCCGCGTGCGTGACTTTGCTGAGGTGAAGCACAACGGTTCGATCTCCGCAGAGATCGCCGCGCAGGCGCTGGATATGCTGAACGTCGATGCCGAAGGTTTTGACTACATGGACCGCAAGCTGCTGCTGGCGGTGCTGGACAAGTTCTTTGGTGGCCCGGTCGGGCTGGATAACCTGGCGGCGGCAATCGGGGAAGAGCGTGAAACCATTGAGGATGTGCTTGAACCGTATCTGATCCAGCAGGGTTTTCTGCAGCGCACACCGCGTGGCCGCATGGCGACGGTGCGGGCGTGGAATCATTTCGGCATTACGCCACCGGCAATGCCGTAAGCAGCGATAATTTGTAGCCCCGGTAAGCGAAGCGCCACCGGGGACATGTCCACTACTGCGCGGTCTTCTTCATCATACTGAAGATAAACAGCACCGCCGCACTCAGCACCACGGACGGCCCGGCAGGCGTGTCATAGAACGCCGAGAAGGTGAGTCCAGCCGTTACCGCAATCATTCCGACAATCACGGCCACACCGGCCATCTGCTCCGGCGTACGGGCAAAACGACGCGCCGTAGCCGCAGGGATGATCAGCAGTGACGTAATAATCAGCGCGCCGACAAACTTCATCGCCACGCCAATGGTTAACGCTGTTACCAGCATCAGCAGCAGCTTAACGCGCTGCAGCTTCACGCCGTCGACAAACGCCAGGTCCGGGCTGACGGTCATCGCCAGCAGGTTACGCCACTGCCAGAGCAGAATGCCGAGCACCACCACAACGCCAATCGCGATAGCGATGAGATCGTCTGGCGTGACGGCCAGCAGGTCACCGAACAGGTAAGCCATCAGATCCACGCGGATATTCGACATCAGGCTGACGACCACCAGGCCCAGCGACAGGGCACTGTGCGCCATGATGCCAAGCAGGGTATCGATGGCGAGGTGAGGGCGCTTTTCCAGCCAGACCAGACCGGCCGCCAGCAGCAGCGTGACCACAATCACCGCGTAGAATGGGTTGACGTTCAGCAGCAGGCCAAAAGCCACGCCCAGCAGGGACGCGTGCGCCAGGGTATCACCGAAGTAAGACATTCTGCGCCACACCACAAACGAGCCGAGCGGGCCCGCGGCGCAGGCAAGCATAATCCCGGCCAGCCAGCCGGGCAGTAACAGTTCAATCATGAGTGTCCATTTCCCCGACGCAGAACGATTCGTCCCTGCAAATCATGGCGATGATTATGATGATGGCGATAGATGCCGAGCTGTTCAGCGCCGCGAGGGCCGAACATGGAAATAAATTCCGGATGCATGGAGACCACTTCAGGCGTGCCGGAGCAGCAGATATGGTGGTTAAGACATAGCACTTCATCAGTCTTTGCCATCACCAGATGCAGGTCGTGGGATACCATCAGCACCGCGCAGTTCAGTTCCCGGCGCAGCTGGTCAATGAGGTCGTATAGCGCGACCTGGCCGTTGACGTCTACACCCTGCGTTGGCTCATCCAGTACCAGCAGCTGCGGGCTGCTGAGCAACGCACGGGCAAGTAAAACGCGCTGCGTTTCTCCACCGGACAGTTTTTGCAGCGGCGCATCGACAAGATGGCCCGCCTGCACGCGCTTCAGCGCCGGGAGAATATCGGCTTTACGCGTGCCGGGACGCAGGCGCAGGAAACGGCTCACCGTCAGCGGCAGTGTGGCGTCGAGGTGCAGTTTTTGCGGCACATAGCCGATGCGCAATTTTTCCTCGCGCGTGATCACGCCTTCATCGGGTGCGACCAGACCCAGCACCACGCGCACCAGAGTGGATTTGCCTGCGCCATTGGGGCCGAGCAGCGTCAGAATTTTGCCGGGCTTCAGATCGAGCGACACGTCAGAGAGGACGCGGCGCTGGCCAAATGAGACCGAAATATTTTCAAGGGAAACCAATGTCGTCATGTCATTTTAAGCTTGAAGAAGTCAACGAATGTTATAGTATCACATTCCACGCATTCACTACGATGATTAGTCGCATTATGTTACATAAAAATACGCTTCTTTTCGCAGCATTATCCGCTGCCCTTTGGGGTACAACCGCACAAGATGTTAACGCTGCGGTTGTCGCTTCGCTTAAACCACTCGGGTTCATCGCGTCAGCCATTGCTGACGGGGTAACAGAAACCCAGGTTCTGCTCCCGGATGGTGCATCGGAGCATGATTATTCCCTGCGCCCTTCCGATGTAAAACGCTTACAAAACGCGGACTTAGTTGTCTGGATCGGTCCGGAGATGGAAGCGTTTATGCAGAAGTCAGCAAAACAGGTGGCGGGTGAAAAACAGGTCGCGATTGCCGACCTCCCCGGCGTGAAACCGTTACTCATGAAAGGGGCGGATGACGACGACGACGAACATGACCATCATGCTGCCGACGGTGTAAAAGGTGATGGAGATCACCATCACGGCGAGTACAACATGCATCTTTGGTTATCCCCAGAGATAGCGCGGCTTTCAGCGGTTGCAATCCATGACAAATTAGTGGAACTTATGCCGCAAAGTCGAGCCAAACTAGACGCCAACCTGAAGGATTTTGAGGCACAATTAGCCGCAACCGATAAGCAGGTTGGTAATGAGCTCGCACCGTTGAAAGGAAAAGGGTATTTCGTTTTTCATGACGCCTACGGCTATTACGAAAAACACTACGGTTTGACCCCGCTGGGTCATTTTACCGTCAACCCTGAAATTCAACCTGGTGCGCAGTGTTTACATGAAATCAGAACACAGCTGGTTGAGCAAAAAGCGACATGCGTTTTTGCTGAGCCACAGTTCAGGCCAGCGGTCGTAGAAGCCGTGGCCAGGGGGACATCCGTGCGCATGGGGACCCTTGACCCGCTAGGAACGAATATCCAGTTGAGCAAAGCGAGCTATTCGCAGTTCCTCAGCCAACTGGCGAACCAGTATGCGAGCTGCCTGAAAGGAGATTAACGAGGAAGTGAATACGTGCAACAGATAGCCCGCTCTGTCGCCCTGGCATTTAACAATCTGCCTCGACCCCACCGCGTCATGCTGGGGTCGCTTACAGTACTCACCTTAGCGGTCGCCGTCTGGCGGCCCTATGTTTACCACCCGAGTTCTGCCCCTATCATCAAAACCATCGAGCTTGAAAAGAGCGAAATCCGCTCTTTGCTGCCTGAAGCCAGCGAGCCTATCGACCAGTCGGCTCAGGAAGATGAAGCTATTCCACAGGATGAACTGGACGATAAAACCGAGAACGAAGCGGGTATTCACGAATATGTTGTTTCTACCGGGGACACGCTGAGCAGCGTGCTGAACCAGTACGGCATCGACATGGGGAATATCAGCCAGCTGGCGGCGGCAGATAAAGATCTTCGCAACCTGAAAATTGGGCAACAGCTCTCCTGGACGTTAACGGCCGATGGCGATCTGCAGCGTCTGACCTGGGAAATGTCCCGCCGCGAAACCCGCACCTACGATCGCACGGCGACGGGCTTTAAAATGACCAGCGAAATGCAGAAGGGCGACTGGGTTAACAGCGTTCTGAAAGGCACCGTGGGGGCAAGCTTTGTTTCCAGCGCGCGTGATGCAGGGTTGACCAGCGCTGAAATCAGTTCGGTGATCAAAGCCATGCAGTGGCAGATGGATTTCCGCAAACTGAAGAAGGGCGATGAGTTCTCCGTTCTGATGTCCCGCGAAATGCTGGACGGCAAGCGCGAGCAAAGCCAGCTGCTGGGCGTGCGTCTGCGCTCCGAGGGCAAAGATTACTACGCGATCCGTGCCGAAGACGGTAAGTTCTACGACCGCAGCGGTACGGGCCTTGCAAAAGGCTTCCTGCGCTTCCCGACGGCTAAACAGTTCCGCGTCTCCTCGAACTTTAACCCGCGTCGTCTGAACCCGGTAACCGGGCGTGTCGCACCGCACCGTGGCGTTGACTTTGCCATGCCGCAGGGCACACCGGTTCTGGCGGTAGGGGATGGTGAAGTGGTGGTGGCCAAACGTAGCGGTGCAGCCGGGTATTACGTCGCGGTACGTCATGGCCGTACGTATACGACCCGCTACATGCACCTGCGTAAGCTGCTGGTTAAACCGGGCCAGAAGGTGAAACGTGGCGATCGTATTGCGATCTCCGGTAATACCGGACGCTCTACCGGCCCGCACCTGCACTATGAAGTGTGGATTAACCAACAGGCAGTGAACCCGCTGACGGCGAAACTGCCGCGCACCGAAGGCCTGACAGGTAAAGATCGTACTGATTATCTGGCGCAGGTGAAAGAGGTATTGCCGCAGCTGAGCTTAGACTAAGCCCTCTGTTTTTGTTAATAAAGCCGGCGCACACTGACGCCGGCTTTTTCTTTTGTGCGCGGACGACTGCCTCGCTACACTATCTGAATAATTTTTTGCGTCATCAGACCCTGGATCCAGCATGGAAACCCAAAAAAACAATATTGAATACATTCCTGAGTTTGAAAAATCCTTTCGTCATCCGCGCAACTGGGGCGCCTGGCTTGGCGTTTATGCCTTTGCGGGGATAGCGATGCTGCCGGCTTCCGTCCGCGATCCTGTCCTGGGTAAAATTGGCCGTCTGGCCGGGCGTTTTGGCAAGAGTGCCCGCCGTCGCGCGCAGATCAACCTCTATTACTGTTTTCCGGAAAAGAGTGATGCCGAGCGCGAGGCAATCATTGATGAGATGTATACCACCGCACCGCAGGCCATGGCGATGATGGCGGAGCTGGCACTGAAAGGGCCGGATAAAATTGTCGATCGCGTTGACTGGAAAGGGCTGGAAATCATCGAGGAGATGCGTCGCAATGACGAGAAAGTCATTTTCCTTGTCCCACACGGCTGGGGCGTTGATATTCCGGCGATGCTGATGGCCTCTCAGGGCCAGAAGATGGCGGCAATGTTCCACAATCAGGGCAATAAGATTTTCGATTTTGTCTGGAATACGGTGCGTCGTCGTTTTGGCGGGCGCCTGCATGCCCGTAACGATGGCATTAAGCCCTTCATTCAGTCGGTACGTCAGGGATACTGGGGCTACTATCTGCCGGATCAGGACCACGGCCCCGAGCACAGCGAGTTTGTCGATTTCTTTGCGACCTATAAAGCGACGCTCCCCGCGATTGGTCGCCTGATGAAAGTTTGTCGTGCCCGGGTGATCCCGCTGTTCCCGGTCTATGACGGCAAAACGCATCGCCTGAGTATTGAGGTTCGTCCGCCGATGGACGATCTGCTCACCGCCGATGACCACACCATTGCGCGTCGGATGAACGAAGAGGTGGAGATTCTGGTGGGACCGCATGCCGAACAGTACACGTGGATTTTGAAGCTGCTTAAAACGCGCAAACCGGGCGAAACAGAGCCGTATAAACGCAAAGAGCTGTATCCAACGAAATAAAAAAAGCCCTCTCCATCTGGAGAGGGCTTTTTAACAGAGACGTTATTACTCGACGGTCATAACGCGGGTGGTGTTGGTTGAGCCGATGGTGCTCATCACATCGCCCTGGGTCACAATGACGATATCACCAGAGACCAGATAGCCTTTGTCACGCAGCAGGTTTACGGCATCGTGCGCGGCGGCCACGCCGTCATTGGTGCTGTCGAAGTGAACCGGCGTCACGCCGCGGTAGAGCGCCGTCAGGTTCAGCGTACGTTCGTGACGGGACATGGCGAAGATCGGCAGACCTGAGCTGATACGTGAGGTCATCAGCGCGGTACGGCCAGATTCGGTCATGGTGATGATCGCGGTAACGCCCTTCAGATGGTTTGCCGCATACATTGCTGACATCGCAATCGCTTCTTCCACGTTGTCGAACTGCACGTCCAGACGGTGTTTAGAGACGTTGATGCTTGGGATCTTTTCAGCTCCCAGGCAGACGCGCGCCATGGCGGCCACGGTTTCTGCCGGATACTGGCCCGCTGCGGTTTCTGCGGAGAGCATCACCGCATCGGTTCCGTCCAGCACGGCGTTTGCCACGTCCATGACTTCTGCACGGGTTGGCATCGGGTTAGTGATCATCGATTCCATCATCTGAGTCGCGGTGATCACCGCGCGGTTCAGCTGACGTGCGCGACGAATCAGGGCTTTCTGAATACCGACCAGCTCAGGGTCGCCGATTTCCACACCCAGGTCGCCGCGCGCAACCATCACCACGTCAGACGCTAGGATCACGTCGTCCATGGCATCCTGATCGCAAACGGCTTCCGCACGCTCAACTTTGGCGACGATTTTGGCATCGCAGCCTGCATCGCGTGCCAGGCGACGCGCATAGTTCAGATCTTCGCCGCAGCGCGGGAAGGAGACAGCCAGGTAATCAACGCCGATCAGCGCAGCCGTCACGATGTCCGCTTTGTCTTTATCGGTGAGCGCCTCTGCAGAGAGGCCGCCGCCCAGTTTGTTGATGCCTTTATTGTTGGAGAGCGGGCCGCCGACGGTAACTTCGGTGAACACTTTCATGCCCTGAACTTCCAGCACTTTCAGCTGTACGCGGCCGTCATCAAGCAGCAGGATATCGCCAGGTACGACGTCAGCCGGGAGGCCTTTATAGTCGATACCGACTTTTTCTTTATCGCCTTCGCCTTTGCCCAGGTTGGCATCCAGCAGAAATTTGTCGCCGATATTGAGGAAAACTTTCCCCTCTTTAAAGGTGGAGACACGAATTTTAGGACCCTGCAAATCGCCGAGGATAGCAACGTGGCGGCCCAGTTTAGCTGCGATTTCACGCACTTTATCGGCACGTAATTTATGGTCTTCTGGCGTACCGTGAGAGAAGTTCATACGCACCACGTTGGCACCGGCGGCGATAATTTTTTCGAGATTATTATCGCGATCGGTGGCCGGGCCTAAGGTGGTTACGATCTTGGTTCTGCGAAGCCTTCTGGACATGTAATACTCCGTTGACTGAAACAACTTTGGTGTTGCGTGAACATTGAATCGGCCTTCATCTGCTGCAAGGCAGCGGCGAGGGGACCGAATGCCGTAAATCGTTACATCGTCATTATTCGTGACGTCTTCGTTATCAACTATCAGGGAACATCGCTCTTTATAAGCAATTCTTTATCAAAACGCGATTCCTTCAGCGCTTCCTTGACCCGCTTCAAGTTATCCCGGAATTTTGCCCCCCGACGTAAGGTAAAACCGGTCGCGAGCACGTCAATCACGGTGAGCTGGGCCAGGCGGGAGACCATCGGCATATAAATGTCGGTGTCTTCCGGCACGTCGAGGGTGATCGCCAGCGTTGCCTCACGCGCCAGCGGCGTGCCTGCCGTTGTGAGGGCAATCACCATGGCATCGTTTTCACGGGCCAGCTGCGCCAGCTCTACCTGACTCTTGGTGCGGCCGGTATGCGAAATCAGTACCACGACGTCATCTTCACTGCAATTCATACAGCTCATGCGTTGCAGGACAATGTCATCGGAATAAATCACCGGGACGTTAAAGCGGAAAAATTTGTTCATGGCGTCATGCGCGACGGCTGCCGACGACCCGAGCCCAAAGAACGCAATTCGCTTGGCCTGGGTGAGTAAATCCACCGCGCGATTCACGGAGCTCATGTCCAGTGACTGACGGACGTGGTCGAGTGAAGCCATGGCCGACTCAAAAATTTTCGCGGTATAGGCATCAACGCTGTCGTCTTCATCCACATTACGATTAACATAAGGGGTGCCGTTAGCCAGACTTTGCGCCAGATGCAGTTTAAAATCAGGAAAGCCGCGCGTTTCCAGGCTGCGGCAAAAGCGATTGACCGTGGGTTCGCTAACACCCGCTTCCTGTGCCAGAGCGGCGATGCTTGAATGAATCGCCTGAGCGGGAGAGGCGAGAATGACCTCGGCCACTTTTCGCTCGGATTTGCTAAGGTGTTCCAGTTGAAACTGGATTTTTTCCAGCATGTTCATGTTAACAGGATGCTCATGGGTGTAAACGATTTCATAAATTGATGAAATCGTGATTCGATTTAGCCGATATTACCCTTGTGGCTTCCATTAAGGGTAACAATCGACAAGATAATGTTGTTGTTTTTTTTCATTACTTGATCGGTGTCGGGTTTTGCTATGACCCTGTTGCGCAAAGAAACGACGGTTGTTGCGTCATTAAGCCGTCGAAATCATCCGAAGGGTGAAAAATCGCGGTATCGCACGCGACGATAAGCGCTAATGGTTTCGGGAATGACGTAAAAGCAGTACAGTGCATTGTAATAAAATTACAACGATACCTGGCAGAAGTACCAGGTGATCCAACTGAGGAGAATGACATGGCGGTAACGCAAACAGCCCAGGCATGTGACCTGGTCATTTTCGGCGCGAAAGGCGATCTTGCACGCCGAAAATTGCTGCCTTCCCTGTATCAACTGGAGAAAGCGGGCCAAATTCATCCGGATACCCGTATTCTGGGTGTAGGGCGCGCCGACTGGGACAAGGACGCTTATACCAAAGTTGTCCGCGAGGCGCTCGAAACTTTCATGAAGGAAAAAATTGATGAAAGTTTGTGGGATACCCTGAGTGGACGTCTCGATTTCTGCAACCTGGACGTTAATGATGTCAGCGCGTTTACCCGCTTAGGCGCGATGCTGGATCAGAAAAACCGTGTCACGATTAACTATTTCGCCATGCCGCCAAGCACCTTCGGCGCCATCTGCAAAGGCCTGGGCGAAGCCAAACTGAACGCCAAACCGGCGCGCGTCGTGATGGAGAAGCCGCTGGGTACGTCGCTGGCAACCTCGCGTGAAATCAACGACCAGGTGGGCGAGTTCTTTGAAGAGTGCCAGGTCTACCGTATCGACCACTATCTCGGTAAAGAGACGGTACTGAACCTACTGGCACTGCGTTTTGCCAACTCGCTGTTTGTGAATAACTGGGACAACCGCACTATCGACCACGTGGAAATCACCGTGGCAGAAGAGGTGGGTATTGAAGGCCGCTGGGGTTACTTTGACCAGGCCGGCCAGATGCGCGACATGATCCAGAACCACCTGCTACAGATTCTGTGCATGATTGCCATGTCTCCACCGTCTGACCTGACGGCGGACAGCATCCGTGACGCAAAAGTGAAAGTGCTGAAATCGCTGCGCCGCATCGACCGCTCCAACGTGCGTGAGAAGACCGTTCGCGGCCAGTACACCGCCGGGTTTGCGCAGGGCAAAAAAGTGCCGGGCTACCTGGAAGAAGAGGGCGCGAACAAGTCCAGCAACACCGAGACGTTCGTGGCGATCCGCGTGGATATCGACGACTGGCGCTGGGCGGGTGTTCCGTTCTACCTGCGCACCGGTAAGCGTCTGCCTGCGAAATGTTCCGAAGTGGTTGTCTACTTTAAGAACCCGGAACTGAACCTGTTCAAAGAGTCCTGGCAGGAGCTGCCGCAGAACAAGCTGACCATTCGTCTGCAGCCGGACGAGGGCGTGGATATCCAGATCCTGAACAAAGTGCCGGGCCTGGATCATAAACACAACCTGCAGACCACCAAGCTGGATCTGAGCTACTCCGAAACCTTCAACCAGACGCACCTGGCCGATGCGTACGAGCGTCTGCTGCTGGAAACCATGCGCGGTATTCAGGCGTTGTTCGTGCGTCGCGATGAAGTGGAAGAGGCGTGGAAATGGGTCGACTCCATCACCGAAGCCTGGGCTGCCGATCAGGATGCGCCAAAACCGTATCAGGCGGGTACCTGGGGGCCTGTCGCGTCGGTGGCGATGATCACCCGCGATGGCCGCTCCTGGAATGAGTTTGAGTAAGATAATCCGCTAGCCCGAAAGTGTTATTTTACCGGTAACATGATCTAACACAGCTCGTGGCACAATTTTCAACTTTTAAGCTCCGCGTGGATTCACCCGCGGAGCTTTTTTTATTACACTGCCGGAAGTGATTTTGCCCCTGAGCTCCGGACAGCAAGCGTTTCAGCGTTGTTAACAACTGCCAGCGACTTTGTAAACTCCCGAGCCCGGACAGATAAATGAGAGGAGCTTTTATGAATCCGACATTGTTACGCGTAACAAAGCGCGTTATTGAGCGCTCGAAAGAGACCCGTTCGGCCTACCTCGCCCGGATTGAGCAGGCAAAGAGTAACACCGTCCACCGATCTCAACTGGCCTGCGGTAACCTGGCGCACGGCTTCGCCGCCTGCCAGCCTGACGATAAAGCGTCGCTGAAAAGCATGTTGCGTAACAATATCGCTATCATTACCGCCTATAACGATATGCTCTCTGCGCACCAGCCCTATGAGGTTTATCCGGATATCATCCGTAAAGCGCTGCACAGCGTGAATGCGGTCGGCCAGGTGGCGGGTGGGGTACCCGCCATGTGCGACGGCGTAACGCAGGGTCAGGACGGTATGGAGCTCTCCCTGCTGAGCCGCGAAGTGATTGCCATGTCCGCGGCGGTGGGCCTGTCACACAACATGTTTGATGGCGCGCTCTATCTCGGCGTGTGCGACAAGATTGTTCCGGGCCTGGTGATGGCCGCGCTGTCGTTTGGTCATCTGCCTGCGATCTTCGTGCCCTCGGGCCCAATGGCAAGCGGACTGCCGAACAAAGAAAAAGTCCGTATCCGCCAGCTGTACGCGGAAGGGAAAGCAGACCGTCAGGCGCTGCTGGAGGCGGAAGCCGCGTCCTACCATGCGCCGGGCACCTGTACGTTCTACGGTACCGCGAACACGAACCAGATGGTGGTGGAGTTTATGGGGATGCAGCTTCCGGGCTCATCCTTTATCCAGCCGGACGCGCCGCTGCGCAAAGCGCTGACCGAGGCTGCGGCCCGTCAGGTCACGCGTCTGACCGGCAACGGCAACGAATGGATGCCGATGGGCAAAATGGTCGACGAAAAGGTCATCGTCAACGGGATTGTCGCGCTGCTGGCAACCGGTGGGTCAACCAACCACACCATGCACCTGGTGGCCATGGCGCGTGCTGCGGGCATTCTGATTAACTGGGATGACTTTTCCGAGATCTCTTCCGTGGTGCCGTTGATGGCGCGCCTGTACCCGAATGGCCCGGCGGACATTAACCACTTCCAGGCCGCGGGCGGCGTACCGCTGCTGATGCGCGAGCTGCTGAAAGGCGGTCTGCTGCACGAAGATGTCAACACCGTGGCGGGCTTTGGCCTGCAGCGCTACACCCAGGAGCCATGGCTGAACAACGGCGAGCTGGACTGGCGTGATGGGGCGAGCGCGTCTCTTGATGCGCAGGTTATCGCCACCATCGACAAACCGTTCTCTCCTCACGGTGGCACCAAAGTGCTCAGCGGTAACCTCGGTCGCGCGGTGATGAAGACCTCTGCCGTACCGGAAGAGAACCAGATTATCGAAGCGCCGGCGGTGGTATTTGAAAGCCAGCACGACGTATTACCTGCCTTTGACGCCGGTATGCTCGATAAAGACTGCGTGGTAGTGGTGCGTCATCAGGGGCCTAAAGCCAACGGGATGCCAGAATTACATAAACTTATGCCACCACTTGGTGTATTATTGGACCGCCGTTTCAAAATTGCACTGGTGACCGATGGACGCCTCTCTGGCGCCTCAGGTAAAGTGCCTTCAGCCATCCACGTGACGCCGGAAGCGTACGACGGTGGCCTGCTGGCGAAAGTGCGTGACGGTGACATGATCCGCGTTAACGGTCAGACAGGCGAGTTAACCCTGCTGGTGGATGATGCCGAACTGGCGGCACGTCAGCCCCATATTCCTGACCTGAGCGCGTCGCGCGTGGGAACAGGACGCGAAATGTTTGGCGCGCTGCGTGAGAAACTCTCCGGTGCTGAGCAGGGCGCAACCTGTATTACGTTTTAAGACGACTTGATTTTAACGATCTGGCGAGAGAAAACTCTGATGAAAAACTGGAAAACAAGTGCAGAAGCAATCCTGACCACGGGCCCTGTCGTGCCGGTTATCGTGGTAAACAAGCTGGAGCACGCTGTACCGATGGCGAAAGCGCTGGTTGCGGGCGGCGTTCGCGTTCTGGAAGTGACCCTGCGTACCGCCTGCGCGATGGACGCCATTCGCGCCATTGCTAAAGAAGTGCCGGATGCCATCATCGGTGCGGGTACCGTGACGAACGCAAAACAGCTGGCTGAAGTGACCGAAGCGGGCGCACAGTTTGCCATCAGCCCGGGCCTGACCGAGTCGCTGCTGAAGGCCGCGACCGAAGGCACTATTCCGCTGATCCCGGGTATCAGCACCGTCTCTGAACTGATGCTGGGCATGGACTACGGTCTGAAAGAGTTTAAATTCTTCCCGGCGGAAGCGAACGGCGGCACCAAAGCGCTGCAGGCGATTGCGGGTCCATTCTCTCAGGTACGCTTCTGCCCGACAGGCGGTATCTCTCCTGCCAACTACCGTGACTACCTGGCGCTGAAAAGCGTGCTGTGCATCGGTGGCTCATGGCTGGTTCCGGCGGATGCGCTGGAAGCGGGCGACTGGGATCGCATCACCAAACTGGCTCGCGAAGCGGTGGAAGGCGCGAAGCAGTAAGTCATTCGTCGCATGAAAAACGGGCCTTTCGGCCCGTTTTTTTATCCCTCTACCTTAACGCTTGCTGCGGCCGCTTTCGCTCTTGCCACGGCGTCGTCAACGTTATCCGCGGTGGCTAATGCCACGCCGAGACGACGGGTTCCGTCGATCTCCGGCTTACCGAATAAACGTACCTGCAACCCGGCACCCACCGCCGCGTCGACGTTATCAAACGTAACGTTCTGGCTGGTTAACTGCGGCAGGATCACCGCCGAGGCGGCCGGGCCGTACTGACGGATACCGCCGACGGGCAGGCCGAGGAAGGCGCGCACGTGCAGAGCGAACTCGGAAAGATCCTGCGAAATGAGCGTGACCATGCCGGTGTCATGCGGGCGAGGGGAGACTTCGCTGAAGATCACCTCATCGCCGCAAACAAACAGCTCCACGCCAAACAGGCCATAGCCGCCCAGCGCCAGGACGGTTTTACGGGCGATCGCCTGCGCACGTTCCAGTGCCAGAGCGCTCATCTGCTGCGGCTGCCAGGATTCGCGGTAATCGCCATCCTCCTGGCGGTGGCCAATCGGGTCGCAGAAATGGACGCCGTCAACGGCGCTGACGGTCAGCAGCGTGATCTCGAAATCAAATTTCACCACGCCTTCGACGATGACGCGACCGGCACCGGCGCGGCCACCCTGCTGGGCGTAATCCCACGCCTTATCGAGCGTGCTGCTGTCGCGAATGAAGCTCTGTCCTTTACCGGAAGAGCTCATCACCGGCTTAACGATGCACGGGTAACCAATCTCCTCTATGGCCTGCAGGAATGCGGCCTTATCGCCAGCAAAACGATAGCTCGAGGTGGGCAATTCCAGCTCTTCCGCCGCCAGGCGACGAATGCCTTCGCGGTTCATGGTCAGCTTTGCGGCTTTCGCGCAGGGCACCACGCGCTGGCCTTCCTGCTCAAGCGCAATCAGCGTATCGGTGGCGATGGCTTCAATTTCCGGTACAACGAAATCGGGTTTCTCGCGCGTAATCAGCTCGCGAAGGGCATCGCCATCCAGCATGTTAATCACATAAGAACGATGGGCGACGTGCATGGCGGGCGCATCGGCGTAACGGTCTACGGCGATGACTTCCACGCCTAAACGCTGGCACTCAATAGCGACCTCTTTTCCCAGCTCGCCCGATCCCAACAGCATCACTCGCGTCGCCGCAGGTCGCAGCGCGGTTCCTAAACGAATCATAACAATCCCCCTGAAAAAGTTGCGGGCAGTATAAACGAAAACGTTTGCGTCTGTCTTGTGCACCGCTAAGCGCGAGAGGAAGAAATTTGCGCTTCTTTAGCCCGGCCAGACATTTCCTGACGCCTGCTCGCTTACGCTGTGGAACATATTCACCGTTAAGTGAGGGAAACCATGTCTGGCTGGCTAAATCAATTGCAATCACTGTTAGGGCAGAAAACATCGTCTTCCGGCGAGCGGGACCTCAGTAAACTGCTGGTACCCGGGGCGCTCGGCGGCTTGGCTGGCCTGCTGGTCGCGAATAAATCCTCGCGCAAGCTGCTGGCAAAGTACGGGACAGGCGCGCTGCTGGCCGGTGGGGGCGCCATTGCGGGCACCGTCCTGTGGAATAAATACAAGGACAGGGTCCGGACCGCGCACAGCGACGAACCGCATTATGGCGAGCATACTTCGCCGCTGGATCTGCGTACTGAACGGCTGATCCTGGCGCTGGTTTTTGCCGCGAAAAGTGACGGGCATATTGACGATAAGGAACGACTGGCGATTGAACAGCAGCTGCGTGAAGCTGGCGTTGAAGAGAAGGGCAGAGCGCTGGTGGCGCAGGCTATTGAACAGCCTCTGGAGCCGCAGCGTCTGGCGCAAAGCGTGAAAAATGAGGAAGAGGCGCTTGAACTCTATTTCCTCAGCTGTGCCGCCATCGATATCGATCACTTTATGGAACGCAGCTACCTGAATGCGCTTGGAGACGCGCTGAAGATCCCCCAGGACGTGCGTGAGGGCATTGAGCGGGATATCCGGGAACAAAAACAGGCGTTACAGGGATAGTGCTCGCCGTTGCGATCCGGTTTCGCTTGCATCATGCGTGGGTTTTGCCAACCTTATAGGGTGTAAAACTAAAAAGAATGATGACATGCCACCGAAAGCCCGACGTATACCTTATGCGATCACCACGCATGGCGATACGCGTATAGACAACTATTACTGGCTACGGGACGATTCGCGCTCCCGGCCAGAGGTGCTCGACTATCTGCACGAGGAAAATGACTACGGCCGCAAGGTCATGTCCAGCCAGCAGACGCTTCAGGACCAGCTGCTGAATGAGATGGTGCAGCGCATTCCTCAGCGCGATATCTCGGCGCCCTGGACCAAAAACGGCTATCGCTACCGCCATATTTACGAGCCCGGCAACGAGTATCCCATCTACCAGCGTCAGTCGGTGCTGAGCGCCGAATGGGATGCGTGGGATATTCTGCTGGATGCCAACCAGCGCGCCGCCCACAGCGAGTTTTATACTCTGGGCGGCATGTCCATTTCACCGGATAACGCGGTAATGGCGCTGGCGGAGGATTATCTCTCGCGTCGCCAGTACGGCCTGCGTTTTCGCAATCTGGACACCGGCAACTGGTATCCTGAAATGCTGGAAAACGTCTCCCCGGATTTTGTCTGGGCGAATGATTCCGAGACGGTTTACTACGTCAAAAAGCATGCCTCTACGCTGCTGCCCTATCAGGTATGGCGACATACCGTGGGAACGGACTCTGCAGACGACGAGCTGGTCTATGAAGAGAAAGACGAAACGTTCTATGTCAGCCTGCATAAAACCTCCTCGCGCCATTATGTGATTATCTTCCTGGCCAGCGCCACGACGTCGGAAGTCCTGCTGCTGGATGCCGAACTGCCCGATGCCCAGCCGCTCTGTTTCCTGCCGCGCCGGAAGGATCATGAGTACAGCCTGGATCACTTTCAGCACAGCTTTTATCTGCGCTCGAATCGCGAGGGTAAAAACTTTGGTCTCTATAAAACCAAAGTGCGCGATGAGCGCAAGTGGGAGGTGCTTATTCCCGCGCGGGATCAGGTGATGCTGGAAGGGTTCACCCTGTTCACCGACTGGCTGGTGGTGGAGGAGCGTCAGCGCGGGTTGACCAGCATCCGGCAAATCAACCGTAAAACGCGGGAAGTGGTGGGGATCGCGTTCGATGACCCGGCCTATGTGACGTGGATTGGTTTCAACCCGGAACCTGAATCCTCGCGGCTGCGCTACGGCTACTCATCGATGACCACACCGGACACCCTGTTTGAGCTGGACATGGATACGGGGCAGCGCCAGGTGATTAAACAGACCGAGGTCAAAGGGTTTGAGTCTGAAAACTACCGCAGCGAGCACCTGTGGGTCACCGCCCGGGATGGCGTCGAGGTCCCCGTCTCGCTCGTCTATCACAAAGCCCACTTCCAGAAAGGCAAAAACCCGATCCTGGTGTACGGCTACGGCTCCTACGGCTCAAGCATGGATGCCGATTTCAGCAGCAGCCGATTAAGCCTGCTCGATCGCGGCTTTGTTTTCGCCATCGCCCATATTCGCGGCGGCGGTGAGCTGGGGCAGCACTGGTATGAGGACGGGAAATTCCTGAAAAAGAAAAACACCTTCAATGACTACCTCGACGTCTGCGATGCGCTGATTGAGCAGGGCTATGGCGATCCGCAGCTCTGCTTTGGCATGGGCGGCAGCGCGGGAGGCATGCTGATGGGGGCGGTGATCAACCAGCGCCCCGAGCGCTTTAAGGGGATTGTCGCGCAGGTGCCGTTTGTCGATGTGGTGACGACCATGCTCGATGAATCCATCCCGCTTACAACAGGGGAGTTTGAAGAGTGGGGCAATCCGCAGGATGAGATTTACTACCGCTATATGAAAACGTACAGCCCGTACGATAACGTGGAAGCGAAAGCCTATCCCCACATGCTGGTCACCACCGGTCTGCATGATTCTCAGGTGCAGTACTGGGAGCCGGCAAAATGGGTGGCGAAACTGCGGGAGCTGAAAACCGACGACAACCTGCTGCTGCTGTGTACCGATATGGACTCCGGTCACGGCGGGAAATCGGGTCGATTTAAATCCTACGAAGGGGTTGCTCTGGAATATGCCTTCCTGATTGGCCTGGCGCAGGAGACGCTGCCAGGCCGTGCGGAGCGTTAAGCTTCGCCCAGATAATGTTTCAGCGTCAGGCGCAGTTCCGGGCTCATTTTGTCGAGGTTGTTATACAGCCAGCGTAAATAGCCCGGGTCTTTATCCGCAATATCCGACACCGCTCTGCCCCGGTATTTACCAAAGGTAAACGTGGTCAGCAGTGCGGGGCGTCCGGTAATCGTCGCCATATCGTCCGGCGTCCAGCCCGAGGTGTTCATAATATCGATGAGTAGCGCGGCGGTGATATAGCAGTCATACAGGGCCCGGTGATGGTGAAGCCCTTCAGGCGTGCGGACGCTGAGCTTGCGGGACTTGTACAGCGCCATATTGCTGTATTTAATGCCCGGCCAGAGGCGACGCGCCAGCTTCATGGTACAAATCCATTCCCCCGGCATCTCAGGTAGCACCCGGCGGTCAAAACTGGCGTTATGCGCGACGTACCAGGGGCTACCGTAATAGTGGGGAATGATCTCTTCGATCCACGGCTTGTCCGCCACCATCGATTCGGTAATGCGATGGATAGCCATCGCCTGAGGGCTGATGGGGCGATCGGGACGCACCAGATGGCTCATAGGGTTGACGATTTTACCATCAACCACGTCGACAGAGGCCACTTCCACAATTCCGCCCTGAAGATCGCAAGTTTCGGTATCGATGACGCGCAGCATTGAACACTCCTGAGCTTAAAACGCCTAGCCTAAAGGAATGATATCGCCTTGCCAACCCTCTCCGCCGAGCGAGCCGGTCAACAGCAGCTCGCCCCGATCGGCGCGGACGATCAACTGACCTTTTTCATCCCACAGCGCGCTACCGCCGCAGGCGTTCGCCATCAGCACCGCAATGGCATATTTATGCGCGAAGCGCTGCAGGGTACTGATGGACTGCCGCCAGCGGTGATCCTCCACGGACTGGCTGCTGGTAAACAGCGACGCTCTGGGATCGAGATTGGGGGAATCGGCATGCGCATCAATAATGCTGAGCTGTTTCTCCCCCGGCACCAGGCTGGCACCGCTACCTTGCGGGTAGCGCAGGATGCGGTGACGGGCGGGCGTGAAGAGCGCGAGGCCTTTCTGGCGCTGACCGTTCCGTTCCAGGGGGAGCCCGGCAATCACGGTAATCCGGTAAAAATGCGCCGCGTCCAGCAGCGGTTCCAGCTGCGCGTCATCGGGTGGGGGAGGTAGCGTAGTGTTACCCGAGCCTGTTAATGAGAGTTCAGGGAACACCAGCAGATCGCACCGCTGCCGTGCTGCTTCGGCGATGAAGCGCAGGTGGTGCGTGATATGGTCATCGACACTCTGATGCTGCCCACCATACTGGGCTGCCGCTATATTCCAATCTGACATCGTGACTTCCTTATACACTGAGTCGCAGAGATTTAAGAATACACCTAAATTTATCAGGGTTTTCTTATCCTGCCAGATTCAGCGTAAGGAAGTGTAACGGCTCGTTAAGCTTATTTAACTTTAGGTTCGTACGGTAAACGGGAGAGGTTAACCGAGGCGAGACGGTGGGCGATGAGTCTTTCGCGAAACCAGTCGCGCAGATGGGCGGGCTGTTCCCGTTCAACGACTTCAGCCACGACAGGCATGTTGTAACGCTCTTTGAACGCGACGCCAGCGGCAGCGAGATCGACATTCACTTTATCCATCTCGTCCTGTGGAAGGGCGGCCAGATTGATCTTCATTACCTTCTCCTTTTTCTGCGGCGGCAACGTTACCGCGATTGCACGACGATGACAAGCGGAGGCAGGATGTTCCTCGACTCGTTTATTATACAGCGTTATTCTTTAGCATACAGACATAACAAAAAGGAATGATTGCGATGGGTTTCTCCGCTTCCCGCGCGGTATGCGCACTGGTTTTTCTGACCTCTACAATGATGACCTCCTCCGCGCTGGCGCATGCGCATCTTAAGCAGCCGATCCCGGCAGCGGACAGCGTGGTGAGCGCTCCGCAGGCACTTACACTGCATTTTTCAGAAGGCATCGAACCGGGATTTAGCGGTGTGGTGGTGACGGACGCACAAAAGCAGGTCATCAAAACGGGTACCGCTACGCGAGACGAAAAGAACAAGGCGCAACTCACGGTTCCGCTGGAACAAACGCTGACGTCAGGGACGTACCAGGTGGACTGGCATGTCGTCTCTGTAGACGGTCATAAAACCAAAGGCAGCTATCACTTTAGCGTGAAATAGCATGCTGGCGCTGTGTTATATCGGGTTGCGCTTTATCCATTTCGGGGCGCTGATGCTGGTTTTTGGCAACGCGCTTTACAGCGTCTGGTTTGCGCCTTCCTCTCTCCAGCGGCTGATGTCCCGGCGTTTCCAGCTGCAGCAGAAAGTGGCGGCCTTAGTGAGCCTGACGGCTGCACTCCTGATGTTTATGCTTCAGGGCGGCTTGATGGGTAACGGCTGGGGAGATGTGTTTGCCCCGCAGGTCTGGTTCGGCGTGATGAGGACACAGTTTGGCGGCGTCTGGCTGTGGCAAATGATTCTCGCTGCGATGACGGTCGCTGCAGCATGGCTCGCGCCGCTGAAAGGTTCGCGGCTGCTGCTGCTCGCCATGGGCCAGCTTATCCTGCTGGCGGGAGTAGGGCACGCGGCGATGAACGACGGTCCGATGGGGGCGTTGCAGCGCCTTAATCACGCTTTTCACCTGATCTGTGCTGCTACCTGGCTTGGCGGATTACTGCCCCTGCTATTCTGCATGCGTCTGGCGAAAGGGCGCTGGCAGAATGCCGCCATCTATACCATGATGCGCTTCTCGCGCGTGGGCCATTATGCCGTCGCGGGCGTGCTGCTCAGCGGAGCGATCAATGCGCTCATGATACTGGGCGTCCATATTCCCTGGCAGGCTGGCTACGTGCAGTTTTTGTTGTTCAAATGTGCGCTGGTGGCGTTGATGGTGGTAATTGCGCTGGCAAATCGGTATTTTCTGGTGCCACGGTTTCGTCCGGAGACCGGGCGAGCACAACAGATTTTTATCAGGATGACACAGGCAGAAGTGGTGCTGGGGGTGCTGGTACTGGCAACGGTCAGTCTGTTCGCCACCTGGGAACCCTTCTGACAAGGTTAAATATCATATGAAAAAGACAGTACTTTCTCTCATATTGCTGGCCTGCACGGGGAGCGCGTTAGCCGCACCGCAGGTTATCACCGTCAGCCGTTTTGAAGTGGGCAAGGATAAATGGGCGTTCAACCGCGAAGAGGTGATGCTGACCTGCCGTCCGGGCCATGCGCTGTATGCCATCAACCCGAGCACGCTGGTGCAATACCCGTTAAATGAAACCGCCGAGCAGCAGGTGGCCAGCGGAAAGAGCAGCGGCCAGCCGATTAGCATTATTCAGATCGATGACCCGGCGAATCCTGGCCAGAAAATGAGTCTGGCCCCGTTTATCGAGCGCGCCGACAAGCTCTGCTAACTGTTCAGGTTTCCAATAAAAAACCGCAAATGCTTGCGAAAGCACTGCGGTTTTTCACATTTTATGATGCTCTGGCGCTTTTTTTCCGACCGCTTTAGCTGTGGACTGGAAAACCTGGCGTCGTCATCTATTCTTAAAAGGCAAGGCGACTTAGCCTGCATTAATGCCAACTTTTAGCGCACGGCTCTCTCCCAAGAGCCATTTCCCTGGACCGAATACAGGAATCGTATTCGGTCTCTTTTTATTTGCATTCTATTTCAGTCACTTACGGCGCTCCGTCCGAAAATGTCCTGAAATTGTCCGAACTTCAATATCCGGCATTTCTCGTTATACCATACCGTTTTTAACATTCACAATTCATTTACACGCAAATTTATCAAATCATCATGAATGCTTTTTTCCTGCTGTCCAGGTACTTTGTGGTCATTTTTTCTGACTTGTGACCGAACAGCCGCTGAACAAACTCCTTCTCGTACCTCCTCCCCGACAGGCTTCGGATCTCATGAAATGACGGTGGTCTGTCTGTAAACTCAAGCCCTGAATAATTCCTCGTCTTTACAAACCCTTTCGTAAGACTATCCAGATTTATACTGCCGTCATGGCTGTTTTTTCGGATCCCTGAGCTTACCAAAAAATCGCACCGGCTAACCAGGCGGCAGCAATCGCTCACTGTAGATAGCCGCAGGCCCGGTGCTGCTTTCCGGCGATACGGCAGGGGAATTTGCGAAGATGCATTGCATCAGTACCCCTGTCATATGGTCGTTATCATTTAGTGCTTAAATTGTCTGGTACGTCCGCGCCTGCAACGGACTGTATTTTCCAGGTTCCATCCTCTTTCACCATGCAATCAATCACGGTGTGATCTTTCTTTTTGCCGAAAGAAATATAAACCTGCATGCATGCTGCATCGAAATCGAGTCCCACGGCGCTGACAACACCCCAGTCATCGTAATAATCCTGAGACTTAATGAACATATCAACATCGGGAACGTCGTATTCATTGGGATCAAGCTTATCCATGGCTTCGAGTTTGTGGATGGTGTCGCGGGTTACGTACTTACCCAGTGCGGCATAATCGGCCTCTGGCTGCTTGTCGCTCATAATCTGCGAGATGTACCATTTATTAAACTGCAACGCTGCATCCACTTCTGGTGGTAACTTCCCCGCAGCTGACGCTATCAAGGGAAGTAACAAGGCTGTCAGGATAATTTTTCTCATATTAGTTATGCCTGTAAATTTCGTATGCGGGTTGTATTTCTCTGTACCCCTTTCCTGGGTACATCGAAGACTGAACAAAATCAGAATACCAGACACCGCTTCCGCTATAGATGCACGCATGGCCCCAGGGGTGTCCGGGGATAGGCTGAATAACTGCCACGTCACCTTTAATGGGTGTCCCGTAAACGAGATGGAAACCGGCAGCAATCAAATTGCTTTTCATATCCTTAGCGTAATGCGTGTTGTGAATATTCGCACCGCCTGCGCGAATGGCCTTCGAGACAAATTCGGCACATCTTTTTTGACTATGAGCGCCGGCATGCTGGCGAGCATACGAAACGGCGCTATTTGCATTCCACATAATGTTTTCCTTGTCAATTGAATGAGTAACTGGAAAAAACATTACGCCAATAAGTTAGGCATTTATGTAAGGAATGGTGACTTGCGATTAACCACTATCGGTATGATTTATGGGAATAAATTAAATAATAAACCAGCCTGATGCCCGCCGTTAAGTAGGATTTTTTTATGGGCGAAATCCCATGCCCTACAAACACACTTTGTCTGAAGTGCTGATGTTCTACGGTATCAAGCCGTTCATTCCGGTCATGCAGACAATCTTTAGTATGCAGGTGCCGCGTGGCACGATTGCAATCGCCATTTCGTTACTGGGTGCGCATATGGTCAATGGAATCATTAAATTTTTCGTTAAACGCAAGGCAGGGTTAGGCCTGCAGGAGATAAGTAAAAATGGGTCATGTATCCCCGCATTTCAGCCTAAAAGAGTTTGCCTGTAAATGTGGCGGCGGCTTTACCGCCGTGGCGATTCACAAACAAATGAAACGGTTCCTGTGGACGTTTTGATGAGTCTTCCGGGGTTTAATGCTCACAGCGGTGCGGTATCAAAATATCCGCTGACCAACACCAGTCGCGGACATATTATTCATGCCCCGAAAGAGGCCATTTTCAACCGCAGGTCAACGCTCGATTTTCAGATGAAAAAGCCAGTCGTTGAGAAGAGGGTAAAAGAACCCGGTTCGACATGGCGCGAACTTGTGACATTAATATTCGATACGGAAATCGAACAATGTGCCTTTTTATTGCCAGAACGAACCTGACGATAATAACGTGTTCAGATTTGAAGAACGTAACAGCCCTTTCAGGGCAGTTACGTTGTCAGTCGTTATTTATGACTTAAAAGTGAGACCGAACCGATGCCTCGATTTCATCAAGCAGCTCAAAGCGACGGCGGTATTCAGCGCGTTTTTTACTGGCGATCTCTTCAAGGGATTTGCGTGCCATTTGCAGCGGCAGCTGCCAGCAGAAAGCGGAGAGTTTTTTACCGTCCAGAGATGCCCAGAATTCATCATAGCTGGCGTGGAAATGGCGGCCTTTGCTGAGGCGATAGCGCAACGCGCGGAACACGTGGCCCTCATCGCTGACGGCAAAAATCGCCCGGACAGAGGACTGTGCAGCCAGCTGGAAAAGCACTTCCATCAACACGCGCTTTGGGAACAAGCCGTGGCAGGCGCGGGTGGCCTGTTTAATCACGTCACGCGTTACGCTGCGACGGGGACCCTGAAGCCCGCCAATGACCATGACTTGCTGACCGTTGCTGCGTGCGACGCTAAAGGTCAGGCTGGCCAGCAGCGTATCCTCGTTGTCGCGAAGCCACAGCGTGCTTTCACCTTCACGCTCGGCTTTCCCCGCAGAGGACGCATTGACCGTATAGATAACACCGTCTTTTGCATGGAACTGCGCAACGGGTTGCTCCTGCGGGCTGGTCAGGGCCTGGGCGAGGCAGCTCTCTTTCAGGCTATCAATCCAGTAATAATGGCTAACGATCGCGTCGGCGCGATCGTTAGCCGTCAAACCGCGCATCAGGTACTGCCGGTGGGTTTTGCTTGGCAATGTAATTTGAGAGGCCAGCAGTTTGTCGAAATCATCGCGACCAGAAAGCGCCTCCAGCATTCGATGGGTAGAAGACCAGAACACCAGCGAACGTAACAGGAACTTCAGGCGATATTCGCGTTTGCGCCAGATCGGTCCCGGGACGCGTTTGCCGTTCACCAGCTCGGAAATAATATTTGTGCGATGCGGATAGAAAACATCGTTATGCAGGTGCGTATTAGACACGTGAAGACCCCTCTTTTTTTCTCCCTTTATTCTAAAGAGCCAGGAAAAAGGGATTAATAGCGCGAGGATCTTTATTTCTGTTTGGTTTACCGTTTGTTTCACTTCGTGAGGACCACGCCCGTCTGTTGCATTTTCTGCGGCGGCTATACTGTTAACAGGAGGGGCTATGTATCAGCGAATTGAAGGTGGGATGTGGCGTCACGTCTGGGTTGTCAGCGATATACATGGCTGTTATCAGTGGCTTATGGAGGAGCTTAAACGCCGTCATTTTAACCCGTATGAGGATTTGCTTATTTCCGTTGGGGATATGATCGATCGTGGGCCTGATAGCGTGAAATGCCTGCAGTTAATTCATGAAAAATGGTTTCGTGCCGTCCGGGGCAACCATGAGCAAATGGCGCTCGACGGTCTGGATAATAACGATTTTTCTCTCTGGATGATGAATGGCGGAATGTGGTTTGCGCAACTTGAACGCGACCAGCAACAGCTTGCGCTGTCGTTGCTCGAGGCCTGTCGCGATTTACCGCATATCATTGAGATAACCTGTGCGAACGGTCTGAACGTGATTGCCCATGCGGATTATCCGGCAGCGGAATACTGCTGGCAAAAACCGGTCAGTGCCCATCGCGTTTTATGGGACCGCGATCGGTTGATGGGGTTTATGGTGGGCAAAGGGCAGGGCATCAGCGGTGCGGATCATTTCTGGTTCGGACATACGCCTGTCGACAGAAGGTATGATTTTGACAATCTTCACTACATTGATACGGGCGCCGTATTTGACGGTTACTTTACGCTGGCGCAGCTGCAGTTGAGAATAACTCGCTCAGCTTTGGTGATGGTTTTGAAAGCAATGCTGCGGCGGCTACATCATGGAACAAGTACGCGGTGGACAATAATCTGACACCGGAACAAAAGCAGGCCGGGCTGGATAAGATAGCGAAAGGTGATATGCCGGACAGCACCAATATCACGAAAGTGATCGTGGATGGCTACCAGGATGGTGTGATGATTGCCGGTGCATGGTATCTGGGGCCTGCTGCGTCAGCAGGTAAAGTTCTTAGTGGCGGGCTTCTTGGACTGGCGGCCAATAGTGGTTATCAGGTCTATGATTTAAACCAGCCGCAGAATGCGAATAAGTCGTGGGACTATCTGGGAAGCGCGACCTCATTTACAACAGGCATGATGGCTCCCGGTCGTGGTGTCCTTGCGAACACAGGTATCGCAATGGGGGGGGCATTCTTTACTGATGGTCCAAATACAGTGTCACTTGCCGGAGCTGCACTCGGCGGGCTGGCCGGTGGTTCATTCGGGAAATTTGCGCCAGTTATTGTGGATAAACAGATTGGTAAAGAGCTTCCCGGATTTGCTTATGACATTGGTGGTTCATTTATATCTGAGTTTACTGGCGGTGCAATAAAAGATGCATTAAAGCCATCTGAAAACAAAGGAGATAAAAATGCTAAGTAACTTATTGAAATCATTTGTTTTGTTTATCTACTGCTTTGTTTTTTTTATGGTGATGGGTTTTTTATTCAGAGCGGCGGTAGCACTATTATCTTATTACAATAATGGATACTTTAACTTTCCTTTATCCGAGGTTCAGAGAGGGGTTGTTTTTTCTTTAATCGCAAGTTGTGCTGTCTGGCTGTATGCTTTATTAAGCAAAATTATTGATTGGTACAACGCCAGAAAAAAAACATCTGACGAGCCGGATAGATGATTTTTGTTGTTGAGAATAACGCGCTCAGCTTTGGTGATGGTTTTGAAAGCAATGCTGCGGCGGCTACATCATGGAACAAGTACGCGGTGGACAATAATCTGACACCGGAACAAAAGCAGGCCGGGCTGGATAAGATAGCGAAAGGAGATATGCCGGACAGCACCAATATCACGAAAGTGATCGTGGATGGCTACCAGGATGGTGTGATGATTGCCGGGGCATGGTATCTGGGGCCTGCTGCGTCAGCAGGTAAAGTTCTTGGTGGCGGGCTTCTTGGACTGGTGGCCAATAGTGGTTATCAGGTCTATGATTTAAACCAGCCGCAGAATGCGAATAAGTCGTGGGACTATCTGGGAAGCGCGACCTCATTTACAACAGGCATGATGGCTCCCGGTCGTGGTGTCCTTGCGAACACAGGTATCGCAATGGGGGGGGCATTCTTTACTGATGGTCCAAATACAGTGTCACTGGCCGGGGCTGGTATTGGTGCTGGTCTGGGTGGGGCATTTGGGAAGTATGCCCCCACAGCCGTGGGGAAAATCTTAGGGAGTGACCCTGTGCCGGGCTTTATTTATGAGCTTGGCGGTGGTGCTGTCTCTGAGTTTACCAATGGAATTATCAAGGATCTCAATAATCCTCAAACTCCTGAAAAAAAGGAGAATAAATGAGAATTTTGTGGAATTATTTAACTCTCCTTCTGTACTGCTGCCTGTTTTTTACAATAGCGTTACTTGGAGTCGGTTTGGTTGTATCTCTGTTTTTTTCTCTCAAAAATGATGGTTTTTTATTCCCAATCAATCAAATAAAAAGGGCTTTTTATTTTGGTGCTATTACCGGGTTTACTGCATGGGTTGGGATTGTTTTTTCTAAATTGATAGCCAGATATAAATCAAAGAAAACACCGCCTAACTCTGAGTGACTTTTGACATAACGCAGACAGTACAGTTGCAGGCATCTGTAGGGTTCCAGACATAACGCAAATTATGCGTGGTTCGTTGTTCTGAACTATGCATAATGTCTGGCATTATATTGAACCGTTGGAGGCTGTTTGCCTGTAGGTGAATGAAAAGAATAATATAATTAAAATTTCCTTCTCCCGGTAATACCTGAAC
Organism: Enterobacter sp. JBIWA003; assembly: GCF_019968825.1. Lineage (NCBI taxonomy): Bacteria > Pseudomonadati > Pseudomonadota > Gammaproteobacteria > Enterobacterales > Enterobacteriaceae > Enterobacter > Enterobacter sp. JBIWA003. Next base: position 2,958,921 of record NZ_CP074170.1, on the reverse strand, counting down.
CCATCCCGGCAGGCTATTTCACAATAGCCTGCTTCTCACCTCAAAATCCCCACACCCGTCGCAAGATTGTATCTTGCCTGATTTGTCATTAAAAAAAATGGTTTATGAAACTTTTAAAGTGGTATTTTTTAACCTGGGATGAATTTATGAATCGCTTACGAATCGTACATGAATCGTATCCGATTCGAATCTAGATTCACATGTGATTCACTTCATTTAAATCAGTGACTTAATGCGATTCGAATCCAGATTCGAATCGCCATTTACGTTATATGTGAATCGTCATTCTGGAGCCTGTGAATCGTTAGTGAATCACCATATTTAATTGTGTGAATCGTTTCTGAATCACCACTTCCACGAGGTAAATAAATTTTAAATAAAAGCAAGCACCTACAAAAATAAATTATTTTGTGTAAGTGTGACATGTGTAAATATAATTCATGCGACATGGTGCCTTAAGGTGCTAATCACACCTGCAAGTAACAGGGGAAGCTGCCGAATAAATTTCGGGGGCAACGGGTAAGTAAATAAGCTATGCTGGACATATTACCTGACGCCTCGCGTTGCTCGTTGTCCAACGCTTCACACCGCCAGATTAAAATCTGTCAGTGTTCGTCGTTTTTATTATTGGATATCAGATGTAGCAGGGGAGGGATAAATAGCGGAAGGATCATACTGATGCAGAAGGTTTAAAAGTATTGTTTTTATTACTGTATTAAAAATAAAAAAAGGCACCCCAAACCATGCACAGATCGCGCATGGTTATTTTTTATTAACTGTCTTGTGTGACGGCCTTTTTTAACCGTCGGTCACTTCACTCTTGAAGACCAGCGTTCTGCTTCGTACTTGATGATCATTCCTTCCAGAAGCTGCTTGATAACCTGTTGCTGCTCCGGGGCCATATGCGAAATGGCCTGAAACTGTAACGCCAAATCAGCATCCGGAGCCAGCTCATCAGACTCGAATATCAACGAATCAGTGGTGACGCGTAAGGTCTGTGCAATCTTCTTAATCGCATCCAGCGAAGGCTGGGAGCTTCCAGCCTCATAACGTTTTATCTGTGTGACATGCAGGCCTATAGCATCCGCCAGTGCCTGCTGAGTCAGACCCTTACTCTTGCGGAGATGAATCAGACGATCGGCAACACTCATTGAATTTAACCAATAAGAAAACAATGCAGTCATCATATCCCCCTAAAAATAATCATCTTGACATTGGTAGCATATGGGATACTAAAATAAACCACAACAGAATCTTGACGCATTTTTGCAAGGAGTACGCTTATGGCCCGGATCCCGAAGCATGAACTGGATGAGCTGAAACGCCACGTCTCGCTGCTCACACTGGCCCAGTCGCAGGGCCATAAGCTGAAAAAACATGGGGCAGACAGCTACGTCTGCCTGTGCCCGTTCCATGACGAGAAAACGCCGTCCTGCGTGATCACCCCGGCAAAGGGGCTGTACCACTGCTTCGGCTGCGGGGCCAAAGGCTCGGTTATCGACTGGCAGATGAGCACCACCGGGCAGGGGCTTCGGGAGGCGGTGGCGTTCCTGAAAGCCCGGCTGGCGGGGACTGACGGTAACGCTTCTTCCTTAGCTGTCCCGTCTGTGGAGCCAAAAGCGACGCCAGCGCGTCAGCTGCTCGTCGATCTGGACGTGGACGGTCAGGCACTGTTGCGTCAGGTAACGGACTTCTATCACCGCAATCTGCTGGACAGCCCGGAAGCGCAGGCATGGCTGGCGCACCGTGGCCTGACGCATCCCGAACTGGTGAGTCACTTCCGGCTGGGGTTCGCGGGTACGCACGGTATCAGCGGCGATACGGGGCTGTTGCCTTCAACGACGAGCAAAGAGGGCCGTCGTCTGCGGGAACGTCTGGCCGCGCTGGGTGTGTTGCGTGAGCAGACCCGACAGGATCACTTCCGTGGCTGCGTGACAATGCCTGTAGAGGGATGGTCTGAATCTGCCATCGTGGCGCACCGTGGCAGAATGCTGCAAGTGTACGGACGGCGAACAATGGCCGATAACCAGATCAAGAAAGGATCTTCGCGTCACCTGTATCTGCCGTCGCCGCTGTGTGGCGTATGGAACGAAGCGGCGATGCGGGGTTCCTCAGACATCATCCTGTGTGAATCCCTGATCGACGCGATGACCTTCTGGTGTGCCGGGCTGCGCAACGTCACCACGGCTTACGGGGTGAACGGCTTCACCCCCGACCACCTGACGGCCCTGCGCTACCACGGCGTGAAGCGGGTGCTTATCGCGTATGACCGTGACGAGGCGGGCGACCGTGGCGCAGAGCGTGTGGCAACTGAACTGCTGGCATGTGGGCTGGAGGCGTGGCGGGTGCCGTTCCCGGCGGGGATGGATGCGAATGAATATGCGCTGAAAAGCGGCAGCCCGGAGTCGGCGCTGGGTCTGGCCCTGCAGCAGGCGAAGTGGCTGGGAACGGGTAATGGCCCCGGCGTGGTGTTCAGCCATGAATCCCCGTCTTCGTCAGTAACGGCGGGCATACCGGACAACAGCCCTTCCTTAGCCGTCTCAGCCCCCGCACCGTCAGCGGCCACGACAGACACGGTGGCGCACGAGGTGAGCGCGTCCGGCGACCTGCTGCTGACCTGCGGCCCGCGCGCGTGGCGGGTACGGGGCTGGCAGAAACAGCGTCAGCCGGAGGTGATGAAAGTTAACGTGCAGGTGCGCGACAGCCTGAGCGGGGCGGTCCATGTGGACAGCCTGGATATGTACCATGCCCGGAGCCGGCAGAACTACGTCAGCACGGCGGCAACAGAGCTGGCCTGTGAGCAATCGGTTATCAAACGCGAATGCGGCCGCCTGCTGCTGTTGCTGGAGCAGAAACAGGACGAGGCGCGACAGTCTGAAGCCACCGACAACAGGACCGCCATCACGATGAACGCTGACGATGAAGCGGCGGCGCTGGCACTCCTGAAATCCCCGGACCTTGCGGCGCGTATCACCGATGACCTGGCGGCCTGCGGTGTGGTGGGTGAGTCCACCAATCTGCTGACCGGGTATCTTGCGGCGGTATCGCGCAAGCTGGATAAACCGCTGGCAGTACTTATCCAGTCCTCGTCGGCGGCGGGGAAGTCTTCGCTGATGGATGCGGTGCTGGGGCTGATGCCGGATGAAGAACGGGTGCAGTACAGCGCGATGACGGGCCAGAGCCTGTACTACCTGGGTGAAACCTCGCTGCAACACAAGATACTGGCCATCGCCGAGGAAGAAGGTGTGCGGCAGGCGGCGTATGCGCTGAAGCTGCTGCAGTCAGACGGGTCGCTGACCATCGCCAGCACGGGGAAGAACGAGCAGAGCGGCGAACTGGTGACGCGGGAATACAGCGTTCAGGGTCCGGTGATGCTGATGCTGACGACCACGGCCATCGACGTGGACGAAGAGCTGCTGAACCGCTGCCTGGTGCTGACGGTGAACGAGAGCCGGGAGCAGACGCAGGCGATACACGCGATGCAGCGCCACGGGCAGACGCTGGAGGGTCTGCTGGCGCAGAGTGAGAAACAGTACCTGACGACCCTGCATCAGAACGCCCAGCGGCTGCTGCGGCCGCTGAAAGTAGTGAACCCGTATGCGCACCAGTTAACGTTCCTCAGCGACAAAACCCGCACCCGGCGCGACCATATGAAATACCTGACGCTGATACAGGCGGTGGCGCTGCTGCACCAGTACCAGCGGGAGGTGAAACGTGCGACCCATCGCGGGCAGGTCATCGAGTATACCGAGGTGACAAAAGCCGATATCGCGCTGGCAACCCGGCTGGCGCACGAGGTGCTGGGCCGGACGCTGGATGAAATGCCGCCACAGACGCGCAAACTGCTGTTGCTGATACAGGCGATGGTCAGGGAGATGGCGGGTCGTCAGCAGTGTCTGCCGGGCGAGGTTCGCTTCACCCGCCGTGATATCCGGGCCAGTACCGGGTGGAGCGACAGCCAGCTTAAAAACCACTGTGTGCGCCTGGTGGAAATGGAATACCTGCTGCTGCACGGCGGGAGTCGGGGCCACCTGCTGCACTACGAGCTGCTGTGGGACGGCGACAACACACAGGCCCCGCACCTGTGCGGTCTGCCGGATGTGGGCGAGCTGATAAACGCGGCCTCAAAAACAGAGGGCAGCGAGCGCAAGTCTGCCTCTGATGGCGTAAGGTCTGGTTCAGGTCAGGGTCAGGTCTGCCCGTTGTCTGGTACAGAGCAGACAGCTCCAGGCCTCACGGTGCAAGGCCCGGAGCCACAACCGGACGGGCTGAACGAAAACGCAGTAAAGAGTGATAACCCGCAAGCGCCGCATCACACTACTGCCCCCCATCATCACAGCGATAATCACCACAACAGCGCCTTCGCAGCGGCGGTAACGCATGGCTAACCGAAAACGGCGTGGCAGTCTGCTGACGGTCGATGACGTGTACCGTCAGCCTGTCGGCCCGGCCTCAGACCCGAAGAGCCTGTACGCGCTGCTGCTGCGGTTCGTGGCGTGGCGGCGGGAGCGCAACTGGTCAGAGACGACGCTGAAGGTGCAGACGCACCACAGCTACCGGTTCGTCCAGTGGGCGGCAGAGCGCGGGCTGCACCATCCGGCAGAGGTGACGCGTCCGGTGCTGGAACGCTACCAGCGCCACCTGTACCAGTACCGCAAGCGCAACGGCGAGCCGCTGACCACCCGGACCCAGCGCACGGCGGTGCAGCCCATCCAGGTGTGGTTCCGCTGGATGACGCAGCAGAACCTGATACTGGCGAACCCGGCGGCCGACCTTGAGCTGCCGAGGCTGGAAAAACGCCTGCCGCGCTATATCCTGAGCGTGGACGAGGTGGAGCAGGTGCTGGCGCTGCCTGACCTGAGCACGCCCGGCGGCATCCGTGACCGTGCGCTGATGGAGGTGCTGTGGTCAACGGGCATACGGCGCAGCGAAGCCGCAGGGCTTGAGGTGTTCAGCGTGGATGCAAACCGCCGCATCCTGACCATCGTTCAGGGCAAGGGAAAGCAGGACAGGGTGGTGCCGGTGGGCGAGCGTGCGCTGTGGTGGGTGCAGCGTTACCTGCACCACGTCCGGCCACAGTTACTGGTTAACCCGCACTGTAAGGCGCTGTTCGTGGCCCTTGATGGTGTGGAGGGGCTGACGCCCAACGGGATCACTAACATCGTCAGCCACCATATGAGAGCCTCCGGGCTGGTTGCGCAGGGAAGCTGTCACCTGTTCCGGCACGCGATGGCGACCCAGATGCTGGAAAACGGCGCAGATCTGCGGTGGATACAGGCGATGCTGGGCCATGTCAGCGTGGAATCGACGCAGATATACACGCAGGTGTCGGTGCGGGCGTTACAGGCGGTTCATGCCTCAACCCATCCGGCAGAGCGGGAAGCACGAATCCTGGATGACAACCTTGAGGACAATCATCATAATGACAACACAACTGACACCACGTGAGGTTATGGCGATGAGCAGCACTATCCACTTCCGAATCGACGAAGAAACCAAACGCCTGGCGATGCAGGCCGCAGAGCGCCAGCAGATGAGCCTTACAGAGCTGATGCGCCAGCGGGCCGAAGAGCTGGCCGCAGAAGAACGTCGCCATCAGAGCAGCGAGCATGAAGGCTGGCTGGAAACACAGATAGCCCAGGCGTTCAGCCGCCATGATGCAGGTGAAGGCGAGTACATCAGCAACGATGAAATGGAAAAGCGAATGAAGGCGCTGAAACAACAGGCCATGCGGGGTAAGCTGTGAGCATCAGGGTTGAGTGGGAAAAACGCGCACAGCATGACAGAGAAAACCTCTTCCGGTACCTGAACCGCGAGGCGGGGGCAATGGTGGCTATCGCGGCTGACGACCGTCTGGCGGGTATGGTCACTATCCTTGCGGAAAACCCGCTTGCCGGAGTGAAAGCCGGAGGCTCAGAGAAGCAGCGTAAACTGGTGGTGCCGCACTTCCCGTTCATCGTAGTGTATGTGGCAGAAAGCGCTCGTGTGCGCATCCTGCGAGTACTTCACACCTCCCGCAAGATAGCCGGGCAATACAGCCAGAGCTGAGGCCCGCAGAGGCCTCTCCGGCCTTATCCCGGCTGTCCCCGTATAATCCCGCTAACTCCCTGAATAGAATCTCAAAACGGCATAACTCATTACAGCAAAGATGGGTTATGATGCTGCATGCCAAAAAAGCTGACACGTCTGATGAGCCTGTTACTGTGCCTGGTGATCTTCACCGGGGCGGTAGGGTGTTCGGGCGAAAAAGGCGCGTCGGGGCAAAAAGTTGCAGTGCCGGAAGTACAGCGTGCAAAAGCGGCTGTAACTCACGGAAAGGACAGGGAAAAAACGTGTTCATCGCAGCAATGTGTACCGGAACGAGTTGTTGTAATAAATAACCCGCCTTCGGGCGGGTTCTCTTTAGGTCAGGCAAGACGCATGACCCAGGCATCGGTTTTACTATCGTAATGCTCACGGTAAAGGACTGAGTGTTCGCCATCAAGTATTGCCGGGACGCTGGTGTCTGCATCCCATGCATCGAGCTGCATGCACAAATCCGGGTCGGATTTGCAGGGAATACTTAACGTTCGATCGCCTTGTGCTTCGCCGCGCAGCTCTGCGTCGTCGATTTCAAAAGCGCCAATACGCACGCTGGTTTTCGTCATAGTGCTCTCCGGGTCGGTTGTCAAAATCTGGTATGACCAGTGCGGCCACCCATTTTTGATCGTAGACAAGGAGAGCAAAATCGCCAGTAAAAAAATGCGCTTTTTTTCAGGCCGTGCGATCGTTACCGGTAAACAGCCGTCCATCGCGAACCAGCTCGCGCGGGTAGCTGTTTTTCAGTCGTGAACCGACTTTTTTTGCCAGCCCGAGCGGGTATCCCTGATACGTCACGATCACTTCATCGCCTGTTGGCGTGCTGTCCGGATAGACATCGCGACCACGATACCACTCTTCGGCTTCCTGATGCGTCAGGGCAAAGGTATTCTCGCGTCCGGCAAGGGCGATGACGGCCTCATGCTGCCAGCGATAGCCTTTATTATGCACTTCCGCCAGGCGGACCCCGATTCGGGAAAAACGGACCTTTCCGATGAGCGGCTCTATCTCAGCCGGGAATAGCCATACCTCTTTATCACGCATCCAGAGGTGCAGGCTCTCATCCCAGGCCAGGCCAACTTTTTCGGCGGCGGCGATAAGCTGTGCTGCATCGCGCCCTTTGAGGGGGGCAAACGGGAAGTTGCCGACCTTGAATTTAGGTGCGGGCAGGGGAGCAACCGCCTGTGTTTTACGCAGACGCGCCACAAAGAAGCCTTCGCAGTCGTAAATCTGTGGGAACACATGAAGGAAACCCTCAGGGGTGGCCGCCTCCTGTGCTGAGGCAAACAGATCGTCGAGCGGCAGGAACTCGACCGCATCCGGGTATTGCGCTTTCAGCCACAAGCAGACGTCTTCGTTTTCATCGCGGTTTAAGGTGCACGTTGAATAGACCAGCGTGCCGCCAGGGCGCAGGGCATGGAATGCGCTCTCGATCAGCTCCCGCTGCGTGGCGGCGATCTCAAGGTTGCTTTCCACGGACCAGTTCTTTAACGCATCGGGATCTTTACGCACCACCCCTTCGCCGGAGCAGGGGGCGTCCAGCAGGATGGCGTCGAAGGCTTCCGGCAAGGCGGCGCCAAACACGCGCCCGTCGAAGTGCGTCAGGGCAACATTATGAATACCGCAGCGGCTGATGTTGGCATGCAATACCTTCACGCGGCTGGCGGAAAACTCGTTGGCGAGGATCGCGCCCCGATTACCCATACGGGCGGCAATCTGCGTGGTTTTTGAGCCAGGCGCCGCGGCCACATCCATTACGCGTTCAGGCGAATTGCCATCGGCGAACAGGGCTGCCACCGGCAGCATCGAGCTGGCTTCCTGGATATAGAACAGGCCGCTCAGATGTTCAGCGGTGCTTCCCAGCGGCACGGCGTCTTCGTCATCGCGCTCGATCCAGAACCCCTCAGCGCACCACGGTACCGGCGTAAGCTGCCAGCTGTAGGGCGCGACCAGCGCCAGAAAATCTTCGACGCTGATTTTCAGCGTATTGACGCGAATACTCCGGCGTAACGGACGCTGGCAGGCGGCGATAAAATCGTCTAACGACAGGTGAGAAGGAAGCGCCTCGCGCATCTGCGCCAGGAATTGTTCAGGAAGAAATACGGAGTTTTGAGCCACGGGCACACCACAGGGAAAAGTTCAGGTGCGCAGTGTAGCATAAAGGCTCCGGTGCGTTGACACCGGAGCCTTGCAGATTAACGTGGCAGGGCGGTTCCCCATTCGCGCCACTCTTTCGGTTCGCTTTCGAGCAGCAGGAAGTGTTTACCCGGCTGCGCTTTCGGTGCCAGCGGCGTTCCCGGCGGCGTGGCAAAAGCAATGCCACCGCGAATGAACTGGTTGAAGGTGCCGGTTTTCACCACGCCTCCCGTCAGGCCAAAGTCCAGCGAATAGCCGGATGCCAGCCAGAATACCGAGTTATTACGTACCAGGTGCTGGTAGCGTTCACTGATGCGCAACGCCACCATTACGCGGTCGGAGAGCGTACCGAGCGTCAGGCCCGTGACCGTACCTACTTCAATACCGCGGAACAGCACAGGGGTGCCGATGCTCAGCGAGCCCGCTTCCGGCACTTCCACCACGATGCTCAGGCCGCCAAGGTAGCGCGAGTCGGTGATCGTGGCTTCCTGCAGCTCGAAATCACGACGGGCCTTGCCCTGGCCTGGCTCCACGTTGATGTACGGCTGCAAAATGGTATCGAGATGCTCAACGCCTGCGGCCGAGATCTGCGGCGTGACCACCGAGAAGCGCGTACCCGTACGGGCAAAGGTTTGTACATATTCCGGGTAAAGTACGGCAGTGGCCTGCACCTCGTTACGCGAGGTGATCAGCGTCAGCTTCTGGATCTGCCCGATATCAATACCCAGATAGCGGATGGGCATGCCTTCCGCCAGCTTACCGGCGTCAAACGCATGGAGGGTAATCTGCCCCCCCACGGCGCGGGCGGCGGTCTCGGACGGGAAGAGAATACGTTTATCGCCCTTGCGCAGATTCGCGCCCGCACCGCTGAGGTTATCGAAGCTAATCGCCCCCCGCAGCGCGCGTGACAGCGGAGAGGCCTGCACGGTCAGTCCGTTGCCGTTAAGCTGAACTTTCGCGCCGCCTTCGGCCCAGAAGACGCTGTTTGGCGTCAGCAGCTTGCGGTACTCCGGCTTGATGTGCAGTTCGATATCAAAGGCGTCGGCACGCGGGCGTACGGTAATCACTTCCCCGACTTCAAACTTGCGATACAGCACCACGGAGCCCGCCTGAACGTCCGGCAGGGTCTCGGCGCTTAACGTCAGCGTGGTGGTAGGAAGATCGCTCAGGCTGTTTTCAATCGCTTTCTCCAGGTTAGCATACAGCGGGTAGCTGTCGCGCACGGGGCCTTTATCCCCCGGTAAAATGCGGATACCGCCGTTGACCCATTCGCTGGCGCTGGCACCGAGAAACTCCACGCCGTCCAGACCCACTTTCACGTCGACGCGACTGTTCACCACGAATTTACTGTCACCGTGCACCAGGTCTCTGTATTGCGGGTCGATGGCGACGGAGAATTGCACCCCATCCGCGGAGAGCTTGCGCTCCAGCACCTGTCCCACCTGCACGCCGTGTAAAATCAACGGCTGACCGGCTTCAATCCCATAGCTTTCAGGCGCATTCAGGGTAACCGTCACCACGCCCGGTTTTTGCAACAGAGCTTTATCCGCCGGAGCAATCACGAAGCTGTTGCTGGGCTGACCTTCACCCGGGATCAGCTCAAAGGTATTGCCGGTCAGCAGCGTGCTGAGGCTGGTATCGTTCAGCGAGATCTTTGGACTGCGCATTTCGATGCGCGTTTTCTCGCGCAGGAGATCGACCACGCTCGGATCGACCGTCATTTCGCCGGTGACCGACCCGCCCGGGTTGAGCGTCATTTTGGTGAGCTGGCCGACCTGCAGACCCTGATACATCAGCGGCGTTGAACCCGCTTTTAGCCCCTTAGCATCGGGCAGGGCAAGTTTGACGATCACGCCGCGCTGGCTGTGCGCCAGGTCGGCGTACAATCCGAACGTGTCATCAGCGGTGGCAGGGCTCGAGTTTTCCGGGGAGTCAAAGGCAATGGCGCCGTTCACCAGGGCGGCCAGACTTTCCAGCTTCACTTTGGCGCCGCTCAGGCTGAGGTCGGCATCCACGCCGGACACGTTCCAGAAGCGGCTGCCCTTTTTCACCAGATTGGTGAAGCGACGCTCGATCAGCACATCAATAGTGACGCCCTGTTTGTTCGGGTTAATCGAGTAATCGTACACGCGGCCAACCGGGATCTTACGGAAATAGACCAGGGAGCCACTGTTCAGGGAACCGAGGTCCGGCGCCTGGAGATGAATCATCAAATCGCCGTTATTAAGACGGTATTTGGGCTGCGTATCCAGCGCAACAAAGTGATCCTGCGGCTCGCCTTTGCCCGGCATCATGCCAATATAGTTCCCGCCCACGAGCGCATCCAGCCCGGAGACACCGGCCAGAGAGGCTTTTGGCGTCACCAGCCAGAACTGTGTTTCGCTGCGCAGGGCATCCTGCATGTCAGATTTGATACTGACCCGCACCTGAATCTTATTCAGCCCTTTTCCAAGGGAGATATCCTGAACCGTACCGACCTCAACCCCCTGGAAGCGAACGGGCGTTCGTCCGGCGACGATGCCGTCGGCGGTCTGGAAATCAATGGTGACCGTACTCCCGCGATCTTCATAGCTTGTCCAGATAAGCCAGCCTGCAATCATCAGGGCGATGACGGGCAGCAACCAGAATGGCGAAATGCGGCGTTTTGTTTTAATTCTCGCTTCAGTCGGCGAAGCGGGGGTTTCCTGACTCATGTGCATCCCAAAGTAAGCGGCTATCCAGCCATTCCACAGCAAGAATAGTCAATATCACCGCAGAGCCGAAATAAAAAGCCGCGGGTCCCATTGTAAAAGCAAGTAACTGATCGCGATTGATGAGCGACATCATCAGCGAAATCACGAACAAATCTAACATTGACCAGCGGCCAATCCAGGTGACGAATCGCAGAAGCAGAATGCGTGTCCGTAAACCTTGTTCACACTTTAAGTGAATGCTGATGAGCAGGGTAATCATCACCACCACTTTGGTAAAGGGAACCAGGATACTGGCAATAAAGACGATCGCCGCCACTCCGACATTGCTGTGCGCAAGGGAGATAATCCCGGAGAGGATAGTATCCTCCTGACGTCCGCCATTCACGTAAATGATGGAAATCGGCAGCATATTGGCGGGGATCAGGAACACCAGGGAGGCGATCAGCGCGGCCCAGCATTTTTGCAGGCTGTTGTTGCGCCGCAGCCGTAATGGAATGTGGCACCGCGGGCAGCGTCCGCGCGGGTCGGGCAACCCGGTATAGTGGCATCCCAGACAGACGCGCAGATTTTCATCGGGGCGCGTGGCGGGGCGCTGAGGGTAAAAACGCTCCCAGAGCTGCTCAACGTTCAGGTGGATCAGCGTCAGGATGCTCAGCAACACCAGACAGATGAAAGCGAAGAGTCCAATGCCGGGCTGCAAAAAGGCGTAGTCCTGGACTTTTATGGACGCAACGCCCACGCCGACCAGATAAATATCCAGCATGACCCACTCTTTGAGCTTATCCAGCATCAGCAGCACCGGGCGAAGGTTCATGCCAAGAATATTGCCAAACCAGAGATAGGCAATGGCGGCAACCAGCACCAGCGGTGCGCCAACGGTGCAGAACAGCACCATGGCGGCGGTAATCGGATCGCCCTGACGGGTCATCTGCCAGATACCCTGCAGCACGTTGGCATCAATGCGCACGCCAAGCAGGTAGAGCTTCAGCAGCGGTTCGCTCCAGGCGAAGGGCATCAGCAGCAGCATGGTGACGGCCATGGCGGCGAGGCGGGTCAACGACCAGTCGCGGCCATCGCGAATTTTGGCGTCGCAGCGGGGACAGAAGGCACTTTGGTGCGATTTCATCTTCGGCAACATAAAAAGCGTATCGCACTGGGGGCAACGCTGATAATGTGCACGAGGCAAAGCTTCGCTTACCGTATGGACAGTTATCTTTCTCGTCGGCGTAATTTTGGTTGTTTTTAAGGCCATCAGCTGCGCACAAATAAGTATTGTTGAAAGTTATAATAACTCATGAACGGATTCATCTTGAGCATGAGCGCATTTAATGCTTATTTTAATAGGCTATGCGGTAATTTTGTAAGACAACTAAGTGATTGAATAATGAACAAAACAGAATTCTACGCGGATCTGAACCGCGATTTTAAGGCATTGATGGCGGGTGAGACCAGCTTCTTAGCCACTCTGGCAAATACTAGCGCATTGCTGTTTGAACGTCTCTCTGACGTAAACTGGGCGGGCTTTTACCTTCTGGAAGGTGAAACGCTGGTGCTCGGTCCGTTCCAGGGAAAGCTGGCGTGCGTGCGTATCCCGGTTGGGCGTGGCGTATGCGGCACGGCGGTGGCCGAGAATCAGGTCCAGCGTGTGGAAGACGTTCATGCGTTTGACGGACACATTGCCTGTGATGCTGCCAGTAATTCTGAAATCGTTCTGCCGCTGGTGGTCAAAAATCAGATTATTGGCGTTCTGGACATCGACAGTACGGTCTTCAGTCGCTTTACAACCGAGGACGAACAGGGGCTGCGCGAGCTGGTGGCGAATCTGGAAAACGTACTCGCAGCAACCGATTATCAAAAATTCTTTGCGAGCGTCGCAGGATAATCAACGGATAACGTAGCATTTACTGATAGCGTCATTATAATGACGCCTGTTCATGCCTGCGCTTGTTGGCAACGTCCGTTGTAATCAGGAAATTTCATGGAAAATCAACCTAAGTTGAATAGCAGTAAAGAAGTTATCGCATTTCTGGCCGAGCGTTTCCCGCAGTGCTTCAGCGCGGAAGGCGAAGCTCGTCCCCTGAAAGTCGGTATTTTTCAGGATCTGGTGGCACGTGTTGAAGGGGAAATGAACCTCAGCAAAACTCAGCTGCGTTCCGCCTTACGTCTTTATACTTCGAGCTGGCGTTACCTGTACGGTATCAAACCTGGCGCGACTCGCGTGGATCTCGACGGCAACCCTTGCGGTGAGCTTGACGAGCAGCACGTTGAGCATGCGCGCAAGCAGCTGGAAGAAGCCAAAGCACGCGTTCAGGCACAACGTGCAGAACAGCAAGCGAAAAAACGCGAAGCCGCCGCGGCAAACGGCCAGGAAGAAGCGCCTCGTCGTGAGCGTAAACCACGCCCTGCGCCGCGTCGTCACGATAATAACGATCGCAAACCGCGTGCAGACAAACCAGTAGCAAAAGCCCCACGTGCGCCTCGTGAAGAGCCGCGCCATACTCCGGTTTCTGACATTAACGCCCTGAGCGTCGGTCAGGCACTGAAGGTAAAAGCGGGTAACAATGCTATGGACGCCACCGTACTGGAAATCACCAAAGATGGCGTTCGTGTACAGCTGACTTCTGGTATGTCAATGATTGTACGCGCAGAACACTTGTTGTTCTGAAACGGAGGCCAAGCCTGGCATGAACACTTTTTTTAAGCTCACCGCGCTGGCGGGTCTGTTTGCTATAACAGGTCACGCTTTTGCAGTGGACGATATCACGCGTGTTGATCAAATTCCGGTACTCAAGGAAGAGACGCAGCACGCGACGGTGAGCGAGCGCGTGACCTCACGTTTCACCCGTTCGCACTATCGTCAGTTCGATCTCGATCAGGCCTTTTCGGCCAAAATCTTTGACCGCTATCTGAACTTGCTGGATTACAGCCATAACGTTTTGCTCGCCAGCGATGTCGAGCAGTTCGCTAAGCGAAAATCCGAGGTGGGTGATGAGTTGCGTTCAGGCAAGCTGGATCTGTTCTACGATCTCTACAACCTGTCGCAAAAGCGCCGCTTCGAACGCTATCAGTACGCGCTGAAAGTGCTGGAACGTCCAATGGACTTCACCGGCAACGACACCTTCAATCTGGACCGCAGCAAAGCGCCCTGGCCAAAAGATGAAGCCGAGCTGAATGCGCTGTGGGACGGCAAAGTTAAATACGACGAACTGAGCCTTAAGCTCACCGGCAAAGACGAAAAAGAGATCCGTGACACGCTGACGCGTCGTTACAAATTTGCCATTCGTCGCCTGGCCCAGACCAACAGTGAGGATGTCTTCTCGCTGGCCATGACGGCCTTTGCGCACGAAATCGATCCGCACACCAACTACCTCTCACCACGCAACACCGAACAGTTCAATACCGAAATGAGCCTGTCTCTGGAAGGTATCGGCGCGGTGCTGCAGATGGACGATGATTACACGGTGATCAATTCGATGGTCGCGGGTGGCCCGGCATCTAAAAGCAAAGCGATTAGCGTTGGCGATCGTATTGTGGGTGTGGGACAAACCGGCCAGAACATGGTCGACGTGATCGGCTGGCGTCTTGATGACGTGGTTGCGCTGATCAAAGGTCCGAAAGGCAGCAAGGTTCGTCTGGAAATTCTGCCAGCCGGAAAAGGCACCAAAACCCGTATCGTTACCCTGACCCGTGAGCGTATCCGTCTGGAAGACCGCGCGGTGAAAATGTCGGTGAAAACCGTGGGTAAAGAGAAGGTGGGCGTCCTGGATATTCCTGGCTTCTACGTCGGGCTGACTGACGATGTGAAAGTTCAGCTGCAGAAGCTTGAAAAGCAGAACGTCAGCAGCATCATCATCGACCTGCGCAGTAACGGCGGCGGGGCGCTGACGGAAGCGGTTTCTCTCTCTGGCCTGTTCATCCCATCTGGCCCGGTGGTTCAGGTGCGCGATAACAACGGTAAAGTGCGCGAAGATGCGGACAATGACGGTGTGGTCTACTACAAAGGTCCGCTGGTTGTTCTCGTTGACCGCTTCAGCGCTTCCGCGTCTGAGATCTTTGCCGCAGCCATGCAGGACTACGGCCGTGCGCTGATCGTCGGTGAGCCAACCTTCGGGAAAGGCACTGTTCAGCAGTACCGCTCTCTGAATCGTATTTACGATCAGATGCTGCGTCCGGAATGGCCTGCGCTGGGCTCGGTTCAGTACACCATTCAGAAATTCTACCGCGTAAACGGCGGCAGTACGCAGCGTAAGGGCGTCACGCCGGACATCATCATGCCGACTGGCACCCAGGAGACGGAAACCGGCGAGAAGTTTGAAGATAACGCGTTGCCGTGGGACAGCATCAATGCCGCGACCTACGTGAAAGCGGGTGATATGACGCAGTTTGGCCCTGAGTTGCTGAAGGCGCATAACGACCGCATCGCGAAAGATCCGGAGTTCCAGTACATCATGAAGGACATTGCGCGATTCAATGCTCTGAAGGATAAGCGGAATATTGTTTCTCTGAACTACGCTCAGCGTGAAAAAGAGAACAATGAAGACGATGCAACCCGCCTGGCGCGTATCAACGATCGCTTCAAGCGTGAAGGCAAGCCTCTGCTCAAGAAACTGGACGATCTGCCAAAAGATTACCAGGAGCCGGATCCGTATCTCGACGAGACGGTACATATCGCTCTCGACCTGGCGAATCAGGAAAAAGAGAAACCTGCCGTACAGCCCGCTCCGGCAAAATAACCTCCCAACAGGCACAAGACATTGTGCCTGTTTCTTTTTGTACTTTATCCTTCCGTCAGTCAGGTTTTCAATTGTGTAAAGTTGTGTCTTTCTGGTGACTTACGCCCGCCGGATGCTTGAAAATAGCCGCAATACCCATACGATGTGGGTAATCGCATAGTGCGTTTTGTTAAACTGAGGTAAAAAGAAAATTATGATGCGAATCGCGCTCTTCCTGCTCACCAACCTGGCGGTGATGGTGGTTTTCGGGCTCGTGCTAAGCCTGACAGGAATACAGTCGAGCAGCGTTCAGGGTCTGTTGATTATGGCGCTGCTGTTTGGTTTTGGTGGCTCGTTCATCTCCCTGCTGATGTCGAAGTGGATGGCACTGAAATCGGTAGGGGGTGAGGTCATTGAGCAACCCCGTAACGATATGGAACAGTGGCTGATGAATACGGTGGCTCAGCAGTCCCGTCAGGCCGGGATCGCCATGCCGCAGGTGGCCATTTACCATGCTCCGGATATCAACGCGTTCGCCACGGGGGCCCGTCGCGATGCGTCACTGGTTGCTGTCAGCACCGGACTGCTGCAGAACATGAGCCGTGACGAAGCCGAAGCGGTTATCGCCCACGAAATTAGCCATATCGCCAACGGTGACATGGTGACCATGACCCTGATTCAGGGCGTGGTAAACACCTTCGTGATCTTTATCTCCCGTATTCTGGCGCAGATTGCCGCGGGCTTCATGGGCGGCAACCGCGACGAAGGTGAAGAGAGCAACGGCAACCCGCTGATCTATTTTGCTGTGTCGATGGTTCTGGAACTGGTATTCGGTATTCTGGCCAGCATCATCACCATGTGGTTCTCTCGTCACCGTGAATTCCACGCGGATGCCGGCTCTGCGAAGCTGGTTGGTCGTGAGAAGATGATTGCCGCGCTGCAGCGTCTGAAAACCTCCTACGAGCCGCAGGAAGCGAACAGCATGATGGCCTTCTGCATTAACGGTAAATCCAAATCGCTGAGCGAGCTGTTTATGTCTCACCCACCGCTGGATAAACGTATTGAAGCGCTGCGCAGTGGGGAATACCTGAAGTAACGCAACAAAACATAAAAAGCCGGGCGGGAGAACACTCCGCCCGGCTTTTTTTATGCCTGAACCCTGGGCTGGGTCACCCGCAGGCCACTGACGACCGCCGCGAGGGTGGCAAGGGCGCCTGCTGTGAGGAGCGCAAGGTGGTTACCGTTTTGTCCGGCAAGGTTAAACATCAGGGCGACCAGTGCCGCACCGCTGCTTTGGCCCAGCAGACGCGCGGTTCCCAGCATACCGCTTGCCCCACCGCTGCGATGCCGTGGTGCTGAGGTGATAATGGTGTGATTATTGGGGGACTGGAACAGGCCAAACCCTGCGCCGCAGAGGATCATGCGCCAGATGATGTCCAGATCCGAAGGCGACGAGGGCAACAATGCTAACGCGAAAAGGCCTGTCACCATCACCGCCAGCCCCAAAGCGCCCAATAAACCGGCATGAACACGTTCAATTAAATAACCTGCCAGCGGTGCCATCACCATCGTCGCCAGCGGCCAGGGGGTGAGCAGCAGCCCGGTTTCCACTTCTGAACGGCCAACTACGCTCTGCAGAAAGAAGGGCAGGGAGACCAGAGCCAGCATCTGGGCGCAGAACGAGCAGACAGACGTGCAGATGGAGAGCGAAAAGAGGGGAATACGCATCAGGTCAACGGGCAGCAAAGGAACTGGCAGGGTGAGCTGGCGGCGGACAAAGAAGAAGCCGATCGCCAGCAGGGCGATGAGCTCCGCGGCGGTAAGCACCAGAGATTGTCCCTGCGCAAAGCCGCTCAGCGCCGTAATCAACAGGCCGAAGGTCAGGGCATTCATCACCGCACTTGCCACGTCGAAGCGCGGCATGCTGCTTTTGGGACCATTAGCGGGAAGAAAGCGCAGAGCAAAAAAGATGGCGACGATACCCAGCGGCACGTTAATGGCGAACAGCCATTGCCATGACGCAACGGAGAGGATCGCCGCCGCAATTGTTGGTCCGGCGGCAGAAGAGACGGCGACAATAAACGAGTTTATCCCCATTCCGCGCCCCAGATGACGCTGCGGATAAATCAAGCGGATCAGCGCCGTGTTTACGCTCATGAGCGCCGCGCCGCCAAAACCCTGCGCAATACGCGCAAGCGTCAGGGTATGCAGTGAATCTGAAAGGGCACAGAGCAGGGAGGTAAAAGTGAAAACCACCAGGCCGCACTGATATACCCGGCGGTAGCAGAACATATCGCCGAGGAAAGAGAACGAGAGCAGTGACACCACAATCGCAATCTGGTAGGCGTTAACAATCCAAATCGAACTGGCGGGTGAGGCATGCAGGTCGCTGGCGATGGTTGGCAGGGCAACGTTTGCAATCGCGCCGTCAAGGACGGCCATTGAGATACCGATAATGATGGTCGCTATTGCGCCATACCGCTGGGGTAATGGCAGGCCATCAGAAAGATTCTTTTCCATCAGGAGTAAAAAGCTCAGCGTGAAATTATTCTCAGGGTAACTATTTTAGCATTGTTACAGCCGCGATATGTCGCAGATTTGTAACGAAGTAAACGCGGATTGATTGCAGGTGACATGACGGGAACTTATAATAAAAACCGGTTCTGATTTTTATAAAACACTCGCTATGAGGTGGTAAATGGCTATTGCGGATTTGGATAAACAGCCAGATTCTGTTTCTTCCGTGCTGAAGGTGTTTGGCATCTTACAGGCGCTTGGAGAAGAGCGTGAAATAGGTATTACAGAGCTGTCGCAGCGCGTGATGATGTCAAAAAGCACCGTTTATCGCTTTTTGCAAACCATGAAGTCCCTGGGTTACGTTGCGCAGGAAGGCGAATCTGAAAAGTATTCTCTGACGCTTAAGCTGTTTGAATTGGGTGCGCGTGCGCTACAAAATGTTGACCTGATCCGCAGCGCTGACATTCAGATGCGTGAAATCTCTCGCCTGACCAAAGAGACCATTCATCTCGGTGCGCTGGATGAAGACAGCATCGTTTACATCCATAAAATCGACTCCATGTACAATCTGCGCATGTATTCGCGCATTGGTCGACGCAACCCGCTCTACAGTACCGCCATTGGTAAAGTTCTGCTGGCGTGGCGCGATCGCGAGGAAGTGAAGCAGATCCTTGAAGGCGTGGAATACAAGCAAAGTACCTCACGAACCATTACCAGCACGGATGCGCTGCTGACGGTGCTTGACCGCGTGCGCGAGCAGGGATATGGCGAAGATAACGAAGAGCAGGAAGAGGGGCTGCGCTGCATCGGCGTTCCGGTATTTGACCGCTTTGGCGTGGTGATCGCGGGCTTGAGTATCTCCTTCCCAACCTTACGCTTCTCCGAAGAGCGTCTGCATGAGTATGTGGCTATTCTGCACACTGCGGCACGGAAAATTTCTGAACAGATGGGATATCACGACTACCCGTTTTAATCCCTGCTGGTAGAAAAAAACGCCGCATCTGATGCGGCGTTTTTTGTATGTCATTCACCTGGCTGATTAGCCATTATCAATCACGACGGATGTTTTACGCAGTACAGGGCAGTGGGTTAAGCCAACGATCCCGCTGTCAGTATGCAGATACTGGGCAGTGCTCATTCCCTGTGCTGTGAGGTATTTACACTGAATGCCTAGCCCGGCTGCGTTTTCGGTGCTCCCCACGAGCACGCCATAGCCCGTTAACAGAAGGCCAATCCAGACAAGGGCCAGTGCAATAATTGTTCGAATGATGAATCGCATCATTACCTCTTTTATCGTTGTTATCGTAATGCTAGCGTAAAGCGTTTACGTGATGAAACAAGTGCAGGATTCTGAAAAAAAACGCGATGGAGGCACAGTTAGTCCTTGTTTAAGATAAGCGTGATAATCTCGTTACATCAGGTCCTTAGACGGAGTGTGGAGTGAAAAAAATACGCTGGGTAATTCTGATTATCGTGCTGATAGCGTGCGTGGTGTTATGGACGCAGACGATCAATGTGATGTGCGATCAGGATGTACAGTTTTTTAGCGGCGTTTGCGCAATAAACAAGTTTATTCCGTGGTAATAGACATTTTTTCTCAACGTGATTTCCTTCCTTCGCGCCAGTGGTAAAATAGACGTTTTTATTGAGGTGGTGAAATGGGTGAGTTACTGAATTCAGGGCTGCTGAATATAGCATCCCTGATGATTTCTTTGGTGGTTCTACTTGTGGGGCTGGTCATCTGGTTTTTCGTGAACCGCGCCAGTTCCCGTACTAACGAGCAGATCGAACTGCTGGAAGCGCTGCTCGATCAGCAAAAACGTCAGAATGCGCTGCTACGCCGTCTGTGTGAGGCTAACGAACCGGAAGAGAAAGACGCGCCGAAAGACGCGGTCGCGGAAGATAACAAAGACGAAGACGACTTTATCCGCCTGGTGGCTGAGCGTTAATCTTTTTGTCCTGGGAGGTGGCTGTGGTCTGGAAAAATCCCTGGTATGACCCCTCCCTGAAACATCACACCCCAAACGGTTTTTGTAATACCGATCCTGTCGGACATCAACCCGGCGACCTTGACCGTTGGCGTAAAGCGCGTAAAGAGGCTGGATTACCGAAGCCGCCCGCGCTGGGTTATGAAGACTTTATCCGCCAGTGGTGGCAACCGGTTGAGCTTACGCAACCTCAGGAAGATGGGGTATGGTGGCTCGGACACGCGAGCGTGTTGCTGCAGCTGGACGGCAATATCATCCTTACCGATCCGGTGTTTTCTCGACGCGCTTCTCCGCTTCCTTTCCTTGGACCCCAGCGTAAGACACCCCCCGTACTGTCTGTCGAGCAACTTCATCAGCTGGATGCGGTCGTCATTTCCCATAATCATTACGATCATCTTGATGACGCAACCCTTCGCCGAATCCTCAAACGCTTTCCCGACGTCAGTATTTTTGTTCCGTTGGGCCTCGCCGACTGGTTTCGTCGCCGGGGAGCAAAACGCGTGGTCGAACTCGACTGGTGGCAGAGTTTCACCTGGCAGGGGATGACGCTGACCGCCGTACCGGCACAGCACTGGAGCATGCGCACGCCATGGAACCGCAATCGTTCCTTATGGTGCGGCTGGGTGATGGAAGGACGGCATCACCGCTTCTGGTTCAGCGGTGATACCGGTTATTCACCTGAGCTGCTGTTGATTCCTGAACGCCTGGGCCAGATAGATGCCGCCGCGTTACCGATTGGTGCCTATGCCCCACGATGGTTCATGGCTGTCCATCATATGGATCCGCAATCTGCGGTGGCATTGTGGCAGCAACTGGGCTCACCTCTGGCGTTCCCTATTCACTGGGGCGTGTTTGAACTGGCAGATGAATCCTTAGATGAACCTGTGCAGGAGTTAACTCACGCACTCGATAATTTAGCACCAGTTAACCATTCTTTTAGGATACTGAAAATTGGTGAATATTTATCCTTATAAACGAAGCGATAAATTGTTGCATATATTGTTGATGTAAACGCGCGCAGGAATGTTTTATTTTTATCGAAACGTTTTGCTTGCCTTCTTTTGATGCAGAGTCATAAAAATTTCATTATTTTGGTGCATAACGCTGTTTATTCGCTGCTGCATTTTAATACAGCTGGGCGCGGGTTATTAACACTGTTTTTTCTCTGAAACAATTTGGTCGCGTTACAATGATTTAAGCATAAGTTTTCACAAATTGTTCTAACTCAATCAAGACGTAAGATTTCTTTTCCCGTTTGCTGGACGGTTCGTAATGATTGAGCTATGTTAAAAAAGTCTTAGATTACAGCGGTTGTGAAAGCAACGCTGGGTCTTTGTTACGCAGCAGGGCTGTCTGTACGTGATGCGCATAATTGTGCAAAACCTGACAGGCACTGTTCGAATTTGTGCGGCGGATCGAGACATGTTTAAAAATGGCTTGCCATATTAAACATAGTGTGTGATAACACGTTTTGGGTCAAACGAGGTACAGTTCTGTTTATGTGTGGCATTTTCAGTAAAGAAGTCCTGAGTAAACACGTTGTCGTTGAATACCGCTTCTCTGCCGAACCTTATATTAGTGCCTCATGCAGTAATGTCTCAGTTTTATCTCAGTTAATGCCTGCGGGCTAAGAAAACACTCTAAGGAATTTTGCAAAATGGCAAAGATTAAAGGTCAAGTTAAGTGGTTCAACGAGTCTAAAGGTTTTGGTTTCATTACTCCTGCTGACGGCAGCAAAGACGTGTTCGTACACTTCTCTGCAATCCAGGGTAACGGCTTCAAAACTCTGGCTGAAGGCCAGAACGTTGAGTTCGAAATTCAGGACGGCCAGAAAGGCCCAGCTGCAGTTAACGTAACTGCTATCTGATCGAACCGCTGCTGACTGAAGTGCCCGGCACTTCACTCTCAGACATAAAGCCTCGCCTGTCGCGGGGCTTTTTTATGTCCCTTATCTTTCAAAATATTACCATCCGCGGTCTTGTTAGTAACTTGTTGCAAAGCTGCGAGGTTAGTAGCACTGTTTCGCCACCTTCTCGCCGTCTTTTCCCGTTAAATCAGGGCGTTGTTTTACAGCCCTGGGGTTCAGGTGAAGAAGACATTGATAACAGCAACTGGAAATTTGACGCCGGCGCGTTTTGCTCTGCTCTGTTTAGCTATTTTTTGTAGTCTGGCTTTTCTGCTGGGCCGCGTTGCCTGGCTGCAAATCATCAAGCCTGACAATCTGGTGAAGCAGGAGGATATGCGATCCCTCCGTCAACTGGCGATTGATGCGCCGCGCGGCATGATAATGGATCGTGAGGGGCGCCCCCTGGCGGTGAGTGTGCCTGTCCAGGCCGTTTGGGCCGATCCTAAAACGGTGCTGGCAAAAGGGGGCGTTGGGCTTGATGAGCGCTGGCAGGCGCTGGCCAGCGCGCTGCATCTCTCCCTCGGCACACTCTCGGCACGCATCAACGCCAACCCACAGGGCCGTTTTATTTACCTTGCCCGTCAGGTCGATCCTGTGCAGGCAAAGTGGATCGACAAACTGAATCTGCCCGGCATCAATTTGCGCGATGAGTCCCGCCGTTTTTATCCTGCTGGCCATGTGGCAGCGAACCTGATTGGCTTCACCAATATTGACGGGCAGGGCATCGAAGGTGTGGAAAAGAGCTTCAACGCGCAACTCACCGGCAAGCCAGGTGTGCGTCAGGTAAGGGAAGATCGCTATGGACGTGTGGTTGAAAACCTGACCGAAATTGCGCCCGCACCGGCGCATAACATCCAGTTAAGTATTGACGAGCGGCTACAAACCATCACCGAAGATGCGCTCGACAATGCCGTGGCCTGGAACAAGGCCGAGTCGGGGGCGTCGGTGCTCATTAATATCCCAACCGGGGAAATCCTCGCCATGGCGAGCTACCCGGATTTTAACCCCAATAATCGTGAAGGGGCGACGATAAACGATTTTCGCAACCGCGCAATCAGCGATACGTTCGAACCTGGTTCGACCGTCAAGCCGCTGGTGCTGATGACGGCCCTGCAGCAGGGGCTGGTCCAGCCGGACAGTGTGATTGACACCCACCCGTATACCCTTGACGGACATCGCATTCGCGACGTGGGCTTTTACCCTGAGCTGACGATGACCGGGATCCTGCAAAAATCGAGCGACACCGGCGTTTCCCGACTTTCGCTGGCGATGCCTGTCCAGCATCTCATCGACACCTATCGAAACTTTGGTTTTGGCACTAATACGGGGCTTGGCTTAACGGGGGAAAGCTCGGGGCTGTTGCCACAGCGTAAATACTGGAGCCAGCTCGATCGCGCGACCTTTGCCTTCGGCTACGGGCTGATGGTTACGCCGCTCCAGCTGGCCCACGTCTACGCCACGATTGGTGGGTACGGGCTTGAGCGTCCGCTCTCGATCACCCGCATCGATCCCCCCGTTATCGGGCATCGCGTCATGCCGGAAGAGATTGCCCATGAAGTGGAGCACATGATGGAGAGCGTTGCGCTGCCGGGCGGCGGAGGCGTTAAGGCTGCCGTGCGTGATTACCGGGTGGCGGTGAAAACCGGTACGGCGAAGAAAATTGATGATAGCGGGAAGTATGTCGATAAATACGTCGCCTACACGGCGGGGGTTGCCCCTGCCAGCAATCCGCGTTTTGCCCTGGTGGTGGTGATTAACGATCCGCAAAACGGAGCTTACTACGGCGGGGCCGTCTCTGCCCCTGTCTTCAGTGAGATTATGGGTAACGTGCTGCGTCTGGAGAATATCAAACCTGACGGGTTACCGGCGGGATCCGATCACCTTATCGTCATGCGCTAACCGGGCGTTTATAACAGGGGCGAATAGCGGTACACTTCGCCCTTTGATTATGCTCCGGAGTTGCCATGTCCTTCAGCTGTCCCCTTTGCCACGCCCCCCTGACGCACTCAGATAAACGGTATACCTGCCCGCAGGGGCATCAGTTTGACCGGGCAAAAGAAGGCTACGTGAATCTTCTGCCGGTACAGCATAAGCGTTCCCGCGATCCTGGCGACAGTGCTGAGATGATGCGGGCGCGCCGCGCGTTTCTCGATGCCGGACACTATCTGCCGCTGCGGGAGGCCGTCACGCAGATGCTCAATGACATTCTGCCTGCTTCAGCCACCGCCATGCTCGATATCGGCTGTGGGGAAGGATACTACACCGCACGGTTTGCGGAGGTTGCTCGTGAGAAGGGTGCGCAGACATTCGGTCTGGACGTGTCGAAAGTGGCCATACGCGCGGCGGCAAAGCGTTATACCGACGTGACGTTCTGCGTGGCCTCCAGCCACCGGCTGCCGTTTGACGATGCCAGCATGGACGCGGTTATCCGTATCTACGCGCCGTGTAAGGCAGAGGAGCTGGCGCGCGTGGTGAAGCCGGGCGGATGGGTGGTCACCGTGACCCCAGGCCCGCGTCATCTGATGGAGCTGAAAGGGCTGATCTACGACGAAGTGCGTCTGCATGCCCCGCATTCAGAGCAGCTGGGCGGTTTTACCCTGAAGCAAGCGGAATCAGTGGCGTACGAAATGACGCTCAAAGGGGAAGAGGCCGTCGCGTTATTGCAGATGACGCCGTTCGCGTGGCGGGCAAAACCGGAGGTGTGGGAAACGCTGGCGGCACATTCAACATTTCGCTGCCAGACGGACTTCAGCATCCACATCTGGCAGCGCGAAGATTAACCGGCGAAGTGTGCCCAGAGGATCTGGGCGCCAATGCCAATCAGCACAATCCCCCCGAGGATCTCGGCGCGTTTACCCAGCAGCGGGCCGATAAACCGTCCGACCATCATGCCCAGCGTGGACATAATCAGGGTTGCACAGCCAATAGCCAGCGCGGTGGCGATAATATTGACCTGCAGAAATGCCAGACCTACACCAACGGCCATCGCATCAAGGCTGGTGGCAATTGCGGTGGTGACCAGCAGCCAGAAGCCGTGGCGATGCTGCGGCTCCTCGTGTTCATCATCACCGCCGCGAAAACCTTCAATGACCATTCGGCCTCCGAGGAACACCAGCAGGACGAAGGCAATCCAGTGGTTCCACTCCAGCACGAACTGGCTGGCGAGCATGCCAAGTCCCCAGCCGATAAGCGGGGTTAGCGTTTCGATAGCGCCAAAAATCAGGCCGGTACGCAGGGCTTCTGAGAATTTAGGTTTGTGTAGCGTGGCGCCTTTTCCGATGGAAGCAGCGAATGCGTCCATGGACATGCCAAAAGCGAGAAGGATCGTAGCGGAGATATTCATAACAGCGTCCAGACCGGGGATATCCATATGACACATCACTGCCCCCAGTAAACAGCAGTTGATGTATCTATGGTCTCGCCTGATCGCAATGCACATAAGATGTGCGGTAAGCGATCCGTACGTGCCACGTTTTTCAACGAGTATGTTGACACGTACATTTCCTGTGAACAGGAAATCGGCTACTCCCCAACGACGGGCGCAACCTTAACATATTTTGAGAATATAAAACAACAATGGAAAGGCATTATTTAAAATGTTTGTTGATAACGATTTTCATTTGTCTTTAATCGTGAAAATATCGTTAACAAATAGCGTTCAAATTAGCGGTGGGGATATAGCTTCGGCTATATTTCTTGCGCAAAATAAACACAGGATATAGCCGTTGCTATATATCTAACTCATTGAGTTTTAACGAGTAACTTGTATATCTTTTCCAGGTCATCAATATTCTTCACCCGAATAAGCAGGCGGCGTTGTTCTAATTGCATCACCAGCACGCCGTCTTCGGATAAATTCATCTCTTTAATACGGTTATATTCTATCCATACATTGGCGAAGAAGAATCCGTGGGATTTAAAAATGATTTTTGGCGTGCGGATCCAGAACAGATAAATCGCCATTAATGCCAGCGCACATAATAACCATGTGGTTAATAATGCACCATGGCTGGTGACGTTATTGTAAATAAGAATGGCGATGAGACCCACGAAGATAAAGGCATCCACGCGGCCGCGTCGTAGCAGGGGAAGGGAGAGCAGCGTCTCGCCGTGACGGCGGGGCATAATGAACTCGTCATAGATCGCGTAAGCCAGAAGGGCAACAACAAATAAAACCAGTACGATGTCCGTGACAGTCATTCATCCTCCAGATAAAAAAACCGGGGGCAAGCCCCCGGCCTATAGCATTGATACTTACAGACCCAGCAGGCCGACGGCGTAGCCCGCAATACCGATGACGAAGAAGCCAACGATGATCCACAGCGGGTTCACTTTCTTACGCAGCAGCCACATACAGGCGAAGGTCAACAGCAGCGGGACCAGGCCCGGCATCAGCTGATCCAGAATCGTCTGCACGGTGGTGACGCGGGTCTGACCATCCTGTCCGGTGATGGTCGATACCACCAGCGGGATGTTCACGTGCGTCCACTTGTTTACCAGCGCGCCCATGACAAACAGGCCGAGGATTGACGCCCCCTCAGTCAGTTTCTGCAGGAAGCCGCCACCCATGTCCTTAACGATGTCCACCCCTTTACGGTAGCCGTAGGCCACGCCGTAGTAACGGGTCAGCAGACGCACGGCGTTGAACAGGATGAAAAACAGCAGCGGGCCAAGCAGACTGCCGCTCATCGCGATACCGGCACCCAGTGCCGCGAAGACCGGACGCACGGTACCCCAGAAGATAGGGTCACCGACACCGGCCAGCGGACCCATCAGACCGACTTTGATACCGTTGATGGCACCATCGTCAATCTCTGCGCCGTTTGCACGCTGCTCTTCCATCGCCAGCGTTACGCCCAGAACGGGGGCCGCAACGTAAGGATGAGTGTTAAAGAATTCCAGGTGACGCTTGATGGCCTGACGGCGCGCTTCGTTGTTTTCCGGGTACAGGCGCTTGATCGCCGGTACCATGGAGAAGCAGAAACCCAGCGCCTGCATACGTTCGAAGTTCCATGAACCCTGAAACAGGTTAGAACGGATGAACACGCCACGAATATCACCCGGAGTGAGTTTTTTCTCGGTGGTAGTTTTTGTCATATCAACCATTTCGCTCACCTGTTAGTCCAGTTCGTTATCGAGATCGTTGTTACCAGCAGCCTGCGCTGGGGCACCCGCAACGCGGTTATATTTCGGGCTGAGCTGGATGTAGAGAATCGCCATCACCGCACCGATCACACCCAGTGCAACCAGGTTGAAGTTGGTGAAGGCCGCGGTCACGAAGCCGAGGTAGAAGAACGGCATCAGGTAGCCTGCGCGCATCATGTTGATGACCATCGCATAACCAACGACCACGATCATACCGCCCGCGATGTTCAGGCCGCCGGTGACCACTTCAGGAATGGCGTTCAGCATGCTCTGGACTTCACTGGTACCCACAGAGATCGCGACGATAACCGCCGGGATTGCGATACGCATCGCCTGCAGGAACAGGGATGAAACGTGGATCCATGACAGGGCCGTGAGGTTGCCGTTGTCGGCCGCCTTATCCGCCGCGTGCTGGAAGGCAACGGTGATCGTACGAACGATGATGGTCAGAACCTGGCCTGCGGCTGCCAGCGGGATTGCCAGGGCGATACCTGCACCAATACTCTGGTGACCGGCAATAACCAGAACGGTAGAAATGATAGAGGCCAGAGCGGCATCGGGCGCAACCGCCGCACCGATGTTCATCCAGCCCAGGGCGATCATTTCCAGGGTACCACCGATGATGATACCGGTTTTCATGTCACCCAGAACGGCCCCAATCAGCGTACAGGCCACCAGAGGACGGTGGAACTGAAATTCATCAAGTACGGATTCCATACCCGCAATACATGCGACCACGAACACCAGCACAATCTGAAGAGTGGTAATCTCCATTGTACTTCTCCTATTACATAAGCATTATGTGAAAAACCGGCGCGGGCTTATTTCCCAACTTTGCCGATCAAATCCATCATTTTCAGTTTCTGGTCCGTGGAAACCTTACGGGCTTCCAGCTCAATACCACGTGCATTCAGCTTGTTGAATGCTTCGATATCTTTCGCATCGACTGAAATGGCGTTGTTGACCTGCGTTTTGCCCTGACGGAATGCCATACCACCAATGTTAACGGAGGTGATTTTCACGCCGCCTTCAACAATGCGCTCAACGTCTGTCGGGTTAGTGAACAGGAGCATCACGCGTTCGCCCGCATATTTCGGGTTGTTGTATACGCGAATCATCTTGGCGACATCCACAACGTGCGCGGTAACGCCAGGAGGAGCAACCTGAGTCAGAAGGGTTTTACGTACGGTATCAGCGGCCACTTCGTCGCTGACCACGATAATGCGTCGAACGTTGGTCTCTTTGGTCCAGCGCGTGGCTACCTGACCGTGGATTAAGCGGTCATCAATACGCGCAAGGCCGATCACCATGTAATCATTCGGGCCCATCGGTTTTGCCGGTGCCGCCGCTTTCGGTGCCGCTGCAGGCGCAGGGGCAGGTTTTTCAACCGGCTGTGCCTTCAGGGCCTTAACCCCTTCGCGGCCGGTTTCAACGGCCAGTGCAACCAGCTCATCGAAGGACGGATTGTCGTCGCGTGCCATAAGGGTTTCCACCAGCATGGGAATATTTACCCCGGCGACAACTTCATAGTGCTCTTTATCGACGACAATGCGGCTGGCAGCATTGAACGGGCTGCCGCCCCATGTATCAACGAGAAACAGCACGCCTTTGCTGGTATCCAGCTTCTCGAGCTGAGCGTTATACTTCTCTATCAGCGTCTCGGCGTTTTCACCGGGAACGAAATCGATCCAGCCGACGTTTTCCTGCTCGCCCAACAGCATCTCTGCCGTTTTGAGTAGCTGCTCAGCAGCCCAACCATGTGTGCCTATGACAATAGCAATGGTCACTTGCTACCTCCTTTTATTATCATTAATACGCCTGCCAGGCAGTCGTACTGAGAATCGTATTGGCGAACCGAATCGATTCAGATAAGGGTTAGAGTTCAAAAAACTAAGACTTCCGCGAATTATTTTAGATAGTGAAAAAATAATTTATGTGATGAAGATCCGTAATTTAGCCACGCGTTACAGAATTATCTGTAGCATATAGCCGCTGTGTTACAGAACTTTGCAAAGGAACGTAAATCTTTGCTAAAAACACAGTCTCTCTGATATGTTTAGCCTCCGTTTAATTGTTCAGGAGTATAGGGCTCCAGCCCACTATATGGACCGTCACCGACGTCAGTCATCTTCCAGGCCATTTCGCGCCTTTTTCACCGGCGATCCTCGCCACGTATCGACTCTGTCTGCCTCTGTTTTGCCCACATTGAGTGGGGCACCGTTTCGTCATTCCTTTAGCAGGAGCTTGTCATGGAATTCTTAATGGACCCGTCAATCTGGGTGGGATTGCTCACGCTGGTCGTGCTGGAGATCGTTCTCGGCATTGATAACCTGGTGTTTATCGCCATCCTTGCGGATAAGCTGCCGCCAAAACAACGTGATAAAGCGCGTCTGATTGGACTCTCGCTGGCGCTGGTCATGCGACTGGGGCTGCTCTCCGTCATCTCGTGGATGGTCACGCTGACCAAACCGCTGTTCTCCGTCATGGATTACACCTTCTCCGGCCGTGATTTAATCATGCTGATCGGGGGGATATTCCTGCTCTTCAAAGCGACGACAGAACTTCATGAGCGGCTGGAAAACCGTCAGCACGATGATGGGCACGGTAAAGGCTATGCCAGTTTCTGGGTGGTGGTGCTGCAGATCGTGGTGCTGGATGCGGTCTTCTCGCTGGATGCGGTGATCACGGCGGTCGGCATGGTGAACCATCTGCCGGTCATGATGGCAGCGGTGGTTATTGCGATGACGGTCATGCTGCTGGCGTCGAAACCGCTGACGCGTTTTGTGAACCAGCATCCAACGGTGGTGGTACTGTGTCTGAGCTTCCTGCTGATGATTGGTCTGAGCCTGGTGGCGGAAGGTTTTGGCTTCCATATTCCGAAAGGCTACCTGTACGCCGCGATTGGCTTCTCGATCCTGATCGAGCTGTTCAACCAGATTGCGCGCCGTAACTTTATCAAGCAGCAGTCAAATCAGCCGCTGCGCGCCCGTACCGCAGATGCCATTCTGCGCCTGATGGGCGGCCGTCGTCAGGTGAACGTGCAGTCTGATTCCGAAAACCACAACCCGGTTCCGGTCCCGGAAGGGGCGTTTGTGGAACAGGAACGCTACATGATTAACGGCGTGCTCTCTCTGGCCTCCCGTTCGCTGCGCGGCATCATGACGCCGCGCGGGGAGATCAGCTGGGTCGATGCTAACCTGAGCGTCGATGAAATTCGCCAGCAGCTGCTTTCTTCACCGCACAGCCTGTTCCCGGTATGTCGTGGTGAACTGGATGAAATCATCGGCGTGGTGCGGGCGAAAGAGATGCTGGTCGCCCTGGAAGAGGGCGTTAACGTCGAAGCCGTTGCTGCTGCATCGCCTGCGATTGTGGTGCCGGAAACGCTGGATCCGATCAACCTGCTCGGGGTGCTGCGCCGCGCTCGCGGTAGCTTTGTTATTGTCACCAACGAGTTTGGCGTGGTGCAGGGGCTGGTGACGCCGCTGGACGTGCTGGAAGCGATCGCCGGTGAATTCCCGGATGAAGACGAAACGCCGGAAATTGTTGCCGATGGCGAAGGCTGGCTGGTTAAAGGTACCACCGACCTGCACGCGCTCTCGCACACGCTGGGGCTGGAAAACGTGGTCAACGATGAAGAAGACATCGCGACCGTTGCCGGTCTGGTTATCGCCGTAAATGGCCAGATCCCGCGTGTTGGCGATGTGATCGAGCTGCCGCCGCTGCACATTACCATTGTCGAAGCCAACGACTATCGCGTTGATATGGTTCGTATTGTTAAAGAACAATCTGCCCACGACGAAGATGAGTAAGTCTGCTTAACGCAGCGGCATTAAGGGTACGATGTGCCCGTTATGACGCGCTGGCGGGGGAGCACTTCCCGCCAGCCAGTCTGGAAAGTCCCGTAGCGGCATCGGCCGCGCATAGAAAAAGCCCTGCAGGACTGGAACGCCATGACGGCGTAAATAGCGCGCCTGCTCTTCCGTTTCGACCCCTTCCGCAACCAGCTCGATATTCAGCCGCTGGCCCAGCGCAATGATCATGTCCGTCACCGTTGAATTCACGGCATCCGTGCCAATGGCGGTGGTAAAGGACTGGTCAATTTTCAGGACGTCCGGATGCAGCTTTTCAAGCCAGGAGAGGGAGCTGTTCCCGGTGCCAAAATCGTCGATAGCGAGCTTCACCCCTTTGCGATGCAGTTCGCGCACGATGCGATAATCCGCGTCCAGCAGCGCATCCCGTTCCGTGAGTTCAATCACCAGCTGCTGTCGCGGATTGGCGCTGAACCAGAGACGGTTCAGGTCCTGTACCAGTACAGCGTGACGGAAATGGCTGGCGGCAACGTTAATGCCGATGTGGAAACCGGCGCTGGACGGGAAGTAGCCTATCTGGCGCACCGTTTCGGCGATGACATAGCGGGTCAGGGGGACAATCTGGTTATGTTCTTCTGCCAGAGGGATAAACACCTCCGGGGTGATCCAACCCTGACGGGGGTTATTCCAGCGCAGCAGGATCTCAACGCCCGTGCACGCCTGGGTGCGGGCATTCACCAGCGGCTGGCAGAAAAGCTCAAATTCCCGCGCCGCAATGCCCATATCAATCTCCCACGTAAAGCTCATCCGGTTTGCCGTCGCCAGCCAGGCGAGGTAGCCCAGCAGCAGGCTGAGCATCAGCCCCAGCGGCAGCTGGGCGGGCAGGCTTTTTAAAGCTAACTCACCGGGGCCAGGTCCGCTGACCGTAATGGTGAAAGGATTTCGGGTTGATGATTGCTGGAAAAGGGCGCTCTCCTCATCAAACGTCAGGCTGTCGGTGACGCGCTGACCGTAGCGTAAAAAACGATCGCCGACTGTCAGCACCACGTCATTGATGAGCGGACGCTGGGGCTCGAGGATCATTCTGGCGATCAGGTCGATATTAATAATCTCGACGACGCCTTCTTCACCGTCCTGGGAGACGGGATACCACTGGATCAAAATAGGGCTGCCCTTAAGCAGCCACTGGTCGGTCGATAAAATCAGCTTCGCCGTGCTGGCGGGGAGTTCCTGAAGGAAGTCACGGACAGGCTCGCTGCGGCTGCCGAAAATACTCGAACAATACAGGATTCCGTCTTTAATCAGGGCGATAGAACGTACCGTCTGCAAAATGGCTGCCTGCTGTCGCAGCGCCAGCTGCACCTGCGGGCAGGGCTGTCCCACCAGCGGCTGCAGCACGTTGCGGTGGTTTTCCAGGGAAAGCAAAACGTTATCAAGGGCGCGAACGGTATGGCTGGTAAAATCGAGGATCCGCTGTTGGTTAACGTTGCGCTGGGAAATAAAGCGAATGCCCAGCGTCAGGATGAGCGTGAGGAGCGCAACCGTCACACAGACGATAACGCGTTTTCGGCGATAGTTTTTAATGATCGTTTGTGCAGTTTGCATGAACGGTCGCCTGATAAGCCACCAGCCACAAAAGCCGGACGCAACAGTGAAAGTGTAGTGGGGAAAGCAGAAGGAGACGAGGAAGAAGAGGGAAATTCGCCCATCCGTTGCAGATGGGCGAAAGGCAGTATTAGTCGCACTGCACCTTAATGGCCAGGCCACCACGGGACGTCTCGCGGTATTTCGCGTTCATGTCTTTGCCCGTTTCGTACATGGTTTCAATCACCTTATCCAGCGATACGCGAGGTTCGCTGGTACGGCGCATCGCCATACGTGAGGCGTTGATGGCTTTCACCGAGGCAATCGCGTTACGCTCAATGCACGGCACCTGCACCTGGCCCGCGACCGGATCGCAGGTCAGACCGAGGTTATGTTCCATACCGATTTCAGCCGCCACGCAGACCTGCTCAGGGCTTGCACCCAACAGCTCAGCCAGACCTGCTGCCGCCATGGAGCAAGCCACGCCGACTTCACCCTGACAGCCCACTTCCGCACCGGAAATGGAGGCATTCATCTTGTACAGCGCGCCGATGGCACCTGCTGCCAGGAAATAACGGATATAGATGTCCGGCGTCACGGGCTCAATAAAGTGGTCGTAATACGCCAGCACCGCAGGAACAATGCCGCACGCGCCGTTGGTTGGCGCCGTCACGACGCGGCCACCGGCGGCGTTCTCTTCGTTAACCGCAAGTGCAAACATATTCACCCAGTCGACTACGTTCATCGGGTCGTTGGAGAATTTGTCCGTGGTCACCAGCATACGGCGCAGAGCAGAGGCACGACGCGGCACGCGCAGCGGACCCGGCAGAACCCCTTCAGTGTTCATCCCGCGATCGATACAGGCGCGCATGGTTTGCCAGACGTTGGCAAAATAGTCTTCAATCTCTTGTTTGCTGTGCAGCGCCAGTTCGTTCTGCATCACCATGCCGGACAGGGAAAGACCGGTCTGTTTGCAGTAACCCAACATCTCGGTCGCCGATTTGAACGGGTACGGTACGCTGACGTCGCCGACGCTGTCTTTGCCAAAATGCTCTTCATCCACGATGAAACCACCGCCGATGGAGTAGTACGTTTTGCTGTAGATCTCTTTTTCACCGCTATAAGCGTGAATGGTCATGCCGTTTTCATGCAGCGGCAGGTTGTCGCTACGGAAACGCATGCCGTCATCCTGCGGAAAATCGACTTCCTGCTGGCCGTTTGCCAGCAGCAGGCGGCCGCGTGTTTCCACGTCGCGGATGAATGCCGGGATGGCATCAATATCAACGGTATCTGGCATATTGCCTGCCAGACCCATAATAATGGCGATATCGGTGTGGTGGCCTTTACCCGTTAATGACAGCGAGCCGTAAACATCCACGGCGACACGGGTAACGCTTTCCAGTAATCCTTTTTCGACCAGATCATCGACGAACTGTTTACCGGCCTTCATCGGGCCAACAGTATGGGAAGACGAAGGGCCAATTCCCACTTTGAACATGTCGAATATACTAATCACTTTCACACTCCTGACAGGGTTACCGGGGTTCCAGTAACGATGTTATAACTGCGCATAGTGTAAGAGGGAACACCGACCTCGGCTTAACTATTCACATGAATTAAACTAATGGTTAACGATGGGTTTTGCTAATAGCGCGACGCAGATCGCAAACCTGGCAGAAGAGGGCGGAATGTAAAGTATAGTCAAGGCTTCAGGCCGATTTGCAACGCCAGCTCACGAATAATGCCCGCCGTCATGCCCCAGACAAAATAATGCTGATACCAGGACAACCAGACCCGATGGTCATGCCCACGACGCTGAATATCCAGCGGGTGATAACGACTCAGTCGGAGGGCTTCATCCAGCGGCATTTCAAACACCGCGGAGACTTCATCGACGCTGGCGTGATACTGCAGGCCCGGTGGGATAATGCCGACCACCGGCGTGACCTGAAAACCGGTGACGCTGTCGACGGGCGGCAGCACGCCGATGACCTCAACGGCCTCCGGCGGAATGGCAACCTCTTCCTGCGCTTCGCGCAGCGCGGCGGCAATCAGCGAGGCGTCGGTGCTGTCTACCGCGCCCCCCGGAAAAGCGACCTGACCCGCGTGCTTGCGTAAATGGGCGGAACGCTGGGTGAGCAGCAGGCCCGGCTGCGCGCGACGCACGACCGGGATCAGCACGGCCGCCTGACGTTGATTCAGCGCTTCGCGGTTGACCTGCGGTCTCAGTAGCTGAAAGCGAGATAAAAAGTCATCCAGCGTCAGATTCTCTTTTTCCACCCGTGTTTACTCCAGTTGTTTCAGGATACGGTTAACTTTATCAAAGGTTTCCTGATATTCCGCATTGACCTGGCTGTCGGCAACAATGCCGCCCCCGGCCGAACAGTAAAGGTTTCCGTTGCAGGCGGTCAGCGTACGGATGGTAATGCTGGTATCCAGCGTGCCGCACAGGCTGATATAGCCGATGCTACCGCACCAGGCATTACGGCGGTGGGGTTCCAGCTCATCAATGATCTCCATTGCCCGCACCTTCGGCGCGCCGGTGATGGAGCCGCCCGGGAACGCGGCGCGCAGCAGGTCGCAGGCCGTGCGCGAGTCAGGCAGCCGCGCGGTAATGGTGCTGACCAGATGATGCACCGCCGGGAAAGGCTCAACGACAAACAGTTCCGGCACGCGGACGCTGCCCGGCAAGGCCACCCGGCCAATGTCGTTACGCATCAGATCGACAATCATCAGGTTTTCGGCGCGGTCTTTTGGCGAGGCGGCCAGTTTTTCCGCCTGCTGGCGATCGGCATCAGGATCGGCAAGGCGTGGAAGCGTGCCCTTAATCGGGCGGGTTTGGATCGTGCCCTCGGCCAGATGAATAAAACGCTCGGGCGACAGGCTGAGGATCGCCCCCTGTTCCAGACGCACAAAGGCGCTGAACGGTGCCTTATTGCTGGCATTAAGGCGGGTAAACGCCTGCCACTCATCTCCCCGATAGGTCGCCTCGAAGCGCTGGGCGAGGTTAACCTGATAGCAGTCGCCGCTTTGCAGATACGCCTGAACGCGCGCGAATTTTTCGCCATACTCCGCGGCGCTCATGTTGGAGCGCCAGCCGGAGGTCAGCGTGAACGTCTCTGCGGGTGCAGTCTGTTGCGCCTCAAGCCAGGCCAGACGCGCCTGCACGTCACGATGGCTCAGCAGGGAAACCGTTTTTTTCTGGTGATCGACAATTAACGCCCAGTCATACAGCCCCACGGCCATGTCGGGCAGGGGGATATCAGCCTGCGCATGCTCGGGCAGCGTTTCGAAACGGCGACCCAAATCGTAGCCAAACAGGCCCAGCGCGCCCCCCTGAAAAGGAAGATCCGGGTTGGGGGTGGCAGATAAGCCCAGCGCGTTAATGTCGTGCTGAAGCTGCGCCAGCGGATCGTCCGTTAACGACAGAACATCGGTTGTCAGCGTCTTCAGCGGATCGGCGACCAGAATATCAAAGCGGCTATAGGGATGGTCCGCATGGCCGGAGTGCAGCAGCATCGCAAACGGAAGATGGCTCAGGCGGGCAAACCAGTATTCAGCGGCGTCTGTCCGCCAGGGCAGGGTAATAACAGTGGGGAAGCGCATGTTCATGTGTGGCATACTACCGGGCAGCGTGAAATAATTAGCGCGAATAATTTAGCAGGAGTTGACGATGTTTGCAGGTTTACCTTCTCTGAGCCATGAACAGCAGCAGAAAGCGGTTGAGCGAATTCAGGAACTGATGTCCCAGGGGATGAGCAGCGGACAGGCGATTTCCCAGGTGGCGGAAGAACTGCGCGCCACGCATACCGGCGAGCGGATCGTGGCGCGTTTCGAGGATGAAGATGAAGAGTGATCGGGCTTAAACCGCCGCGATAATCTTAATCTCTACCTTGTATTCCGGCTTCATCAGCGTGGCCTGTACGGTGCAACGTACAGGCGCGTGACCCGCCACCACCCACGCGTCCCAGGCTTTGTTCATTGCCGCGAAGTCATCTTTGTTTGCCAGGAAAATCGTCGCATCCAGAATGCGGGATTTGTCGCTGCCCTGTTTTTCCAGCACCGCGTCAATCTGCGCCAGGGTATTGGCCGTCTGCTCGAACGCATCCGCGTCCAGGTTAGCCGGGACGCCGGTGTAGTAGAGCGTCTGGTTATGGATCACCACATCAGACCAGCGGGCTTCGGCATCAATGCGCACAATTGTCATAAACGTTTCCTCGTTATTTTTCGTCGTCAGGCGGCAAGACTGCCATATTGTTCATCTGTCGTCACTATTTGGGGTGGCACATGAGAGGATGGGCTGACATAATCCCTGTGCAAAAATACAGTGAGAGAGCACCGTGGCAGACGATTTTTCCCCTGAAGGTCAATTAGCGCAGGCTATCCCCGGCTTCAAACCCCGTGAGCCTCAGCGACAGATGGCGCACGCCGTTGCACGCGCCATCGATAAGGCTCAGCCGCTGGTGGTCGAAGCCGGTACCGGCACGGGTAAAACCTATGCTTACCTGGCGCCGGCTCTGCGGGCGAAAAAGAAGGTGATTATTTCCACCGGTTCGAAGGCGCTGCAGGATCAGCTCTACAGCCGTGATTTGCCCACCGTGGCAAAGGCACTGAAATATAAAGGCCGTCTGGCCCTGCTGAAGGGGCGCTCCAACTATCTCTGCCTGGAACGCCTTGAGCAGCAGGCGCTGGCGGGCGGCGACCTGCCGGTGCAAACCCTGAGCGACGTCATTATCCTTCGCGCCTGGGCGAACCAGACCGAAGAGGGCGATATCAGCACCTGCGCGAGCGTGCCGGAAGACTCTCCCGCCTGGCCGCTGGTGACCAGCACCAACGACAACTGCCTCGGCAGCGACTGCCCGCTGTATAAAGACTGCTTCGTGGTGAAAGCGCGCAAAACGGCGATGGATGCGGATGTGGTGGTGGTGAACCACCATCTGTTCCTCGCGGATATGGTCGTCAAGGATAGCGGTTTCGGCGAGCTGATCCCGGAAGCGGACGTGATGATCTTCGACGAAGCCCACCAGCTGCCGGACATCGCCAGCCAGTACTTTGGTCAGTCGCTCTCCAGCCGTCAGCTGCAGGATCTGGCGAAAGATTTCACCATTGCTTACCGGACCGAACTCAAAGATACCCAGCAGCTGCAGAAGTGCGCCGACCGTCTGGCGCAGAGCGCGCAGGATTTCCGTTTACAGCTCGGCGAGCCGGGCTATCGTGGTAACCTGCGCGAGCTGCTGGCGGACAAAAACATCCAGCGCGCGCTGCTGCTGCTCGATGATGCGCTTGAGCTCTGCTACGACGTGGCAAAACTGTCACTCGGCCGCTCCGCGCTGCTGGATGCGGCCTTCGAGCGCGCCACGCTCTATCGCGGGCGGCTCAAACGGCTGAAAGAGATTAACCAGCCGGGTTACAGCTACTGGTACGAGTGCACTTCGCGCCACTTTACCCTGGCGCTGACGCCGCTGACTGTGGCGGATAAATTTAAAGAGGTGATGGCGCAGAAGCCGGGCAGCTGGATCTTTACGTCGGCAACCCTGTCGGTGAATGACGATCTGCACCACTTCACCGAGCGCCTCGGCATTGAGCAGGCGGAATCGCTGCTTCTGCCCAGCCCGTTCGATTACGAAAAGCAGGCGCTGCTCTGCGTGCCGCGCAATTTGCCGCTTCCCAACCAGCCGGGTGCGGCCCGTCTGTTGGCGGCGATGCTGAAGCCAATGATCGAGGCCAATAACGGCCGCTGCTTTATGCTCTGCACCTCCCACGCCATGATGCGCGACCTCGCCGAGCAGTTTCGCGCTACGATGACGTTGCCGGTGCTGTTGCAGGGCGAAACCAGCAAAGGCCAGCTTCTGCAGCAGTTCGTGAGTGCCGGTAATGCCCTGCTGGTCGCAACCAGCAGCTTCTGGGAGGGGGTGGACGTGCGCGGCGACACGCTTTCGCTGGTGATCATTGATAAGCTACCGTTTACCTCCCCGGACGATCCGCTGCTGAAGGCGCGGATGGAAGACTGTCGTCTGCGCGGCGGCGATCCGTTTGACGAGGTTCAACTGCCGGATGCGGTCATTACGCTTAAGCAAGGGGTAGGGCGCCTAATCCGTGACGTCACAGACCGCGGCGTGCTGGTCATCTGCGATAACCGGTTGGTGATGCGTCCTTACGGTGCGACTTTCCTTGCAAGCCTTCCGCCCGCGCCGCGGACGCGGGACATAAAACGCGCGGTGCGTTTCCTGGCAAACCCAACGGCGGAGTAATTTACCCCGGAGTGTGCTAAGATGCGCGCCATTTTGTGACTGACCCTTGCGAGAGCGCGACGACCGATGCGAATTCTGGCTATTGATACCGCGACAGAGGCTTGCTCTGTTGCCCTGTTGAACGACGGTGCTGTTTCTGCCCATTTCGAAGAGTGCCCCCGGGAACACACCCAACGCATTCTGCCCCTGGTAAAAGCCATTTTAACCCAGGGAAACACCTCCTTAACCGACCTCGACGCGCTGGCCTTTGGCCGCGGCCCCGGCAGCTTTACGGGCGTACGTATCGGGATTGGCATTGCGCAGGGGCTGGCGCTGGGCGCCGAACTGCCGATGATCGGTGTCTCTACCCTCGCCACCATGGCGCAGGGCGCATGGCGCACGACCGGGGCAACGCGCGTCCTGGCAGCGATTGATGCCCGCATGGGCGAAGTCTACTGGGCCGAATACACCCGTGACGAGCAGGGCGTGTGGCACGGTGAAGAGACGGAGGCCGTGCTTAAGCCAGAAGCGGTGACAGAACGACTGAAACAGCTGTCCGGCGAGTGGGCGACCGTCGGCACGGGCTGGCCAGCGTGGCCTGAGATGGCGAACGACACCGGGTTGACGCTGGTGGACGGCAACATGCTTTTGCCGGCTGCGGAAGATATGCTTCCGATTGCCAGCCAGTTGCTCGCAGCAGGCAAAACCGTGGCTGTTGAACAGGCGGAACCGGTTTATTTGCGAAACACCGTCGCGTGGAAGAAACTTCCGGGCCGCGAGTGAATCTCAGTAACAGGAACTGAGAAAAAGGAGTCGCATCATGGCGGTTCAGACTAAAGTAGTACGCCTTATTATGGCAGGCGCGGTTGCCATAGCACTGAGCGGATGCGTTTCCGTTCCTGATGCGATTAAGGGCAGCAGCCCGACGCCACAGCAGGATCTGGTTCGGGTGATGAATGCGCCTGAGCTGTACGTGGGCCAGGAAGCGCGCTTTGGCGGTAAGGTGATTGACGTACAAAACCAGCAGGGGAAAACCCGCCTGGAGATCGCCACCGTTCCGCTGGACAGCGGCGCGCGGCCTGTACTGGGCGAGGCCTCCCGGGGACGTATCTATGCGGACGTCAGCGGGTTCCTCGATCCGGTCGATTTTCGCGGACAGCTGGTGACCGTCGTCGGGCCGATTACCGGCGCCGTGCAGGGCAAAATCGGCAACACGCCGTATAAATTTATGACCATGCAGGTCAACGGATACAAGCGCTGGCGGCTGGCCCAGCAGGTGATCATGCCGCCGCAGCCGATCGATCCGTGGATGTGGGGTCCGCATCCTTATCGCTATGGCTACCCGGGCTGGGGCTGGTATAACCCGGGACCTGCACAGGTACAGACGATCGTTACTGAGTAACTTACTGTTATTGTTAGAAAAGAGACAGCGGCTCAGCCGCTGTCTCTGTTTTTTTACGGATAAAACGAAAAAAAAGAGTGACGCGCTTCGCAACCTTAAATCTGAACAATTAATAAACTGGTACGCTGAGTTAATATAATGTTAACAAACTGTTTATTATCGGGGTTGTGATGACGACGAACACTCATTTCAGAGGTGATGCATTGAAGAAGGTTTGGCTTAACCGTT
This sequence comes from Enterobacter sp. JBIWA003, assembly GCF_019968825.1. Lineage (NCBI taxonomy): Bacteria > Pseudomonadati > Pseudomonadota > Gammaproteobacteria > Enterobacterales > Enterobacteriaceae > Enterobacter > Enterobacter sp. JBIWA003. The sequence goes on along the minus strand of NZ_CP074170.1, from coordinate 2,918,493 downwards.
ATCCCGCAGATGTTCCTGCTGAGATCAATCCTGACCGTTATCAATCCCTGGTGGAATTATTTGAACACTCGGTAAGGCGCTACGCGGACCAGCCCGCATTTGTGAATATGGGCGAGGTGATGACGTTCCGTAAGCTGGAGGAGCGCAGCCGGGCGTTTGCGGCGTATCTGCAGGAAGGGCTGGGGCTGCAAAAAGGGGATCGCGTCGCGCTGATGATGCCGAACCTGCTGCAATACCCGGTGGCGCTGTTCGGTATCCTGCGTGCCGGGATGATCGTCGTCAACGTCAACCCGCTGTATACCCCGCGCGAGCTGGAGCATCAGCTGAACGACAGCGGCGCGGTTGCGATTGTCATTGTGTCCAACTTTGCCCATACGCTGGAAAAAGTGGTCGACAAAACCCAGGTGAAACACGTCATCCTGACGCGCATGGGGGACCAGCTCTCTACCGCCAAAGGCACGCTGGTTAACTTTGTCGTCAAATACGTCAAACGTCTGGTGCCAAAATACCATCTGCCGGACGCTATCTCCTTCCGCCGCGCGCTGCATGCGGGCTATCGGATGCAGTACGTCAAGCCGGAAGTGGTCTCAGAAGATCTCGCCTTCCTGCAGTATACCGGTGGTACCACCGGCGTGGCGAAAGGCGCAATGCTGACCCACCGCAACATGCTGGCGAACCTTGAGCAGGTCAACGCAACCTACGGGCCGCTGCTGCATCCCGGCAAAGAGCTGGTCATCACGGCGCTGCCGCTGTACCACATTTTCGCACTGACCATGAACTGCCTGCTGTTTATTGAGCTCGGCGGTCAAAACGTGCTGATTACCAACCCGCGTGATATCCCGGGGCTGGTCAAAGAGCTGGCAAAATACCCGTTCACCGCCATGACCGGGGTAAATACCCTTTTCAACGCTCTGCTTAATAACAAAGAGTTCCAGCAGCTGGACTTCTCCACGCTGCACCTCTCTGCGGGCGGCGGTATGCCGGTTCAGCAGGCGGTGGCCGAGCGCTGGGTGAAGCTCACCGGCCAGTATCTGCTCGAGGGCTATGGCCTGACGGAATGCGCGCCGCTGGTCAGCGTTAACCCGCATGACATCGACTACCACAGCGGAAGCATTGGTCTGCCCGTTCCTTCCACTGAAGCGAAACTGGTCGATGATAACGATAATGAAGTTGCGCCGGGTGAGCCGGGTGAGCTGTGCGTCAAAGGTCCACAGGTGATGCTGGGCTACTGGCAGCGTCCCGACGCGACTGACGAAATCATCAAAGATGGCTGGCTGCATACCGGTGACATCGCGGTGATGGATGACGAGGGCTTCCTGCGCATTGTCGATCGCAAGAAAGATATGATCCTGGTCTCCGGCTTCAACGTCTATCCGAATGAGATCGAAGACGTAGTCATGCAGCACAGCGGCGTACTCGAAGTGGCAGCGGTCGGCGTGCCTTCCGGCAGCAGCGGTGAAGCGGTGAAGATATTTGTGGTCAAGAAAGATCCTTCTCTCACCGAGGAAGCGCTGGTAACGTTTTGTCGTCGTCAGCTGACGGGCTATAAAGTGCCGAAGCTGGTGGAATTCCGCGATGAGCTGCCGAAATCCAACGTCGGGAAGATATTACGACGAGAATTACGTGACGAAGCCCGTGCCAAAGTAGACAATAAGGCCTGAGCTACACGTTAATCGCCCAGACGCCGGTTAAGCCGGCGTTTTTTATGGGCGCAAACAAAAGAGAATCCGATTTGAATTACCAGATGATCACGACCAACGACGAGCTGGCTTCGCTGTGCGAAGTGACGCGCGACTTTCCTGCCATTGCCCTGGATACCGAGTTTGTCCGTACCCGGACGTACTATCCGCAGCTGGGGTTGATTCAGATGTACGACGGTAAAAACGTGTCGCTGATCGACCCTCTCGGCATTACCGACTGGACGCCGATGCGCGACCTGCTGCTCGATACCGCCGTCACGAAATACCTGCATGCAGGCAGTGAAGATCTGGAAGTCTTTCTGAATACCTTTGGCATCATGCCTCAGCCGCTGATTGATACGCAGATCCTCGCGGCGTTCAGCGGTCGCCCGCTCTCATGGGGCTTTGCCGCCATGGTGGAGGAGTATACGGGCCTGACCCTGGATAAAAGCGAATCCCGTACCGACTGGCTGGCGCGTCCGCTTACCGCCCGCCAGCTGGAGTATGCGGCGGCTGACGTGTTTTACCTGCTGCCGATCGCCGGACAGCTGATGAAAGAGGCGGAAGCCTCCGGATGGCTCCCGGCTGCGCTGGATGAGTGCCGTATGACCCAGCAGCGTCGTCAGGAAGTGGTGGATCCGAAAGAGGCCTGGCGCGACATCAGCAACGCCTGGCAGCTGCGCACGCGTCAGCTGGCATGCCTGCAGCTGCTGGCAGACTGGCGCTTGCGTAAAGCGCGCGAGCGCGATCTGGCCGTTAACTTTGTCGTCCGCGAAGAGCATCTCTGGGCGGTGGCGCGCTATATGCCGGGCAGCCTTGGCGAGCTGGACAGCATTGGGCTTTCGGGCAGTGAGATCCGTTTCCACGGCAAAACCCTGCTGGCGCTGGTCGCAAAAGCGCAAGAATTACCCGACGACGCGCTGCCGGAACCGCTGCTGAACCTGATGGACATGCCGGGCTATCGCAAAGCGTTTAAAGATATCAAAGCGCTGGTGCAGACTGTGGCAACGGAAAGCAAGCTGAGCGCGGAACTGCTTGCCTCACGCCGTCAGATTAACCAGCTACTGAACTGGCACTGGAAGCTGAAGCCGCAGAATGGCGTACCGGAAATGATGGCGGGATGGCGCGGGGAATTGATGGCCGATCGCCTGAATACGTTGCTGGAAGGTTATCCGCGATAAAAAATATGCCGGGGGATAACCCGGCATATTCCCCCGGTGGCGCTGCGCTTACCGGGGCTACGAAATCACAAACCTACGGACGCGACTCTTCCGCTTCCGGGAGCGTCACGTTCAGCTCCAGAATCGAAATATCCCCGTCTTTTTGTTCCAGCTGCACCGTCACCATCTCCGGGTCAATCTGCACGTACTTACAGATCACTTCCAGGATGTCCTTACGCAGCTGCGGCAGGTAGTGAGGCTCGGCGTCGCTACGACGACGCTCCGCAACGATAATTTGCAGACGTTCTTTTGCGATGTTGGCGGTGTTCTTTTTCCGCGAGAGAAAAAAGTCCAGTAATGCCATAACTTATCCTCCGAACAGGCGTTTGAGGAAACCTTTCTTCTCTTCTTCAATGAAGCGGAAAGGACGTTCTTCTCCCAGCAGACGGTCAACGGTATCGGCGTAAGCTTTACCTGCATCTGCCATTGTATCCAGGATCACTGGCTCGCCCTGGTTAGAGGCGCGTAACACGGACTGATCTTCCGGGATAACGCCCACCAGCTTAATGCGCAGGATCTCCAGCACGTCTTCCATGCTCAGCATGTCACCTTTATTCACGCGGCCCGGGTTGTAGCGGGTGAGCAGCAGGTGTTCTTTAATCGGGTCTTCGCCATTTTCCGCACGACGGGATTTAGAGGCGAGGATCCCGAGAATACGGTCTGAGTCACGCACGGATGAAACTTCAGGGTTGGTGGTGATGATCGCTTCATCAGCGAAGTAGAGCGCCATCAGGGCACCGGTTTCGATGCCGGCAGGGGAGTCACAGACGATGAAGTCGAACTCCATTTTTTTCAGCTCGTCGAGCACCTTTTCTACCCCTTCACGGGTCAGGGCGTCTTTGTCACGCGTCTGAGAGGCCGGGAGAATGTAGAGGTTCTCGGTGCGCTTGTCTTTAATCAGCGCCTGGTTCAGCGTGGCATCGCCCTGAATGACGTTCACGAAGTCATACACGACGCGACGCTCACATCCCATGATGAGGTCGAGGTTACGCAGGCCGATATCGAAGTCGATAACGACGGTTTTCTTTCCCTTCTGGGCCAAACCAGTAGCGATGGCCGCGCTGGAGGTGGTCTTGCCAACGCCTCCTTTACCCGAAGTAACAACAATAATGCGTGCCATAGAAATTCCTTGTTAAAAAGGGATCAATTCAACGGTTGAACGGTCAACGCGTCGTCTGCCAGAAGCAGGCGAGCCGCTTTGCCATAAAATTCGGCTGGGATCTTGTCGCTCAGCCAATATTCACCTGCGATGGACACCAGTTCCGCCGTCAGGTGAGTACAAAATATTTGCGCGTCCCGATCGCCACTTGCACCCGCGAGCGCACGTCCACGCATCATACCGTATACGTGAATATTGCCATCTGCAATCAGCTCAGCGCCAGCGCTGACGTGGCTTGTAACAATCAGATCACAGTTTGGTGCATAAATGCGCTGACCGGAACGAACCGGCACATCAATCATTCGCGTTTTTGTGATGGTTGTAACGTTTTGCGCCGCAGGAGGGGGCGTTTCGACGGCAACGGGGGCCGCACGGGGGGCTTTTTCTTTGCCTTCATTCAGAAGCGGCAGCCCCGCACGGTCGATTTCCGCTTTCAGTTCAGTATCTTTGCAGCCGCTGATGCCGACAATACGCAGTCCGGTGGAGGAGACGGCCTGCTGGAGAAGTTTCCAGTTAACCGGCGCCTCAAGACCGCTGACGTTGATCACAACAGGGGCGTGCTTCAGAAAGGCGGGAGCCTGGGCGATTTTGTCTTCTAACGCCTGACGAATAACCTCGGGTTTTGCATCATGCAAATGTACCACTGATAAGGTGAAGCTACTGCCTTTAAGCTCGATGGGCGTGTTTGACATCCTGGCCTTACTCAATTTGCTATTAACCGCAACCACTCGCTGCGATATTCCGAAGAGTATCAGGCATGTTATAGTCAGGAGTATATTGAGGCAAGCAACCACCCATTAATTCAGAGTAAAAACATGTTTTGTGTGATCTACAGAAGTACAACCCGTGACCAGACCTATCTTTATGTCGAAAAGAAAGACGATTTTTCACGCGTGCCTGAAGAATTAATGAAGAGCTTTGGCCGACCGCAGATGGCGATGCTGCTGCCGCTTGATGGTCGCAAGAAACTGGTGAATGCCGATCTGGAGAAAGTGAAAACGGCATTAGCCGAGCAGGGCTATTATTTACAGCTACCGCCGCCACCGGAGAATTTATTAAAACAGCATCTTGAGGCGAACGGAAAAAAATAGTCTCAACTGTTTTTGAGCACAACACATCAACCGTTTAGGGGTCGACCATGTATCAACATCATAACTGGCAAGGTGCATTACTGGATTATCCCGTCAGCAAAGTGGTTTGCGTGGGCAGCAACTATGCAAAACATATTCAGGAGATGGGCAGTGCGACGCCAGAGGAGCCGGTTCTGTTTATTAAGCCTGAAACGGCGCTTTGCGATATCCGCCAGCCGCTGGCCCTGCCGCAGGGGCTCGGCTCGGTGCATCACGAGGTTGAACTCGCCGTACTGATTGGTGCGACGCTGCGTCAGGCTTCCGAAGAGCATGTTCAGAAAGCGATTGCCGGATACGGCGTGGCGCTGGATCTGACGCTACGCGACGTGCAGGGCAAAATGAAGAAAGCCGGACAGCCGTGGGAAAAAGCCAAAGGGTTTGATAATTCCTGCCCGATTTCGGCGTTTGTGCCGGTGAGCGAATTTACCGGCGATCCGCAGGATACCCCGCTCAGCCTGAAGGTTAACGGTGAAATCCGCCAGCAGGGCACCACGGCAGACATGATCCATAAGATTGTGCCGCTGATCGCCTACATGAGCCGCTTCTTTACCCTGAAGCCGGGTGATGTGATCCTGACCGGCACGCCGGAAGGCGTTGGTCCGCTCGTGAGCGGTGATGAACTGGAGGTCGGTTTTAACGGCCTGTCGCTGAAAACCCGCGTGCTGTAACTTCCTCTTGCCGCCTGAAAAGGGCGGCAAAACTTGCAACGACGTGCCAGACTCGTTATAAGGTGCGCTTTCTTTTGACGTGTGGACATACTGATGAACGACATCCCTTTCTGGCAAAGCAAAACTCTCGACGACATGACGGACGCGGAATGGGAATCCTTATGCGACGGCTGCGGTCAGTGCTGCCTGCACAAGCTGATGGATGAAGACACGGATGAAATCTACTTCACCAACGTTGCCTGCAAGCAGCTCAACATTAAGACCTGCCAGTGCCGCAACTATGAGCGCCGCTTTGAGTTCGAGCCGGACTGCATCAAGTTAACCCGGGATAATCTGCCCACCTTCGAATGGCTGCCGCATACCTGCGCGTATCGCCTGCTGGCGGAAGGGAAAGACCTGCCGGCCTGGCATCCGCTGCTGACCGGTTCAAAAGCGGCGATGCACGGCGAGCGTATCTCCGTGCGCCATATTGCGGTGAAAGAGTCCGAGGTGCGTGACTGGGAAGACCACATCATGAACCACCCGACCCGCTGAGATTAAAAAACCCGCCGAGGCGGGTTTTTTATTATATCGGGTGGCGCTGTGCTTACCCGACCTACAAAACCGTAGGCCCGCGCAAGCGAAGCGCCGCCGGGCGAATTAGCGCCCAAATAGATCGCGTTTCTTCGGTTTGAACGGCTGGGCGATCAGCACCAGCAGCGCCACGACGAAGTAGGCGGCAAAAATGCCCACCAGCCACTGCGGCATCTCGAGGGTCAGGAATTCCCACTGGCGAACGGAGCAGTCACCGGATGCAACAAACACCTGCGGCAGCCATTTATCCAGCGGCAGCCAGCTCGGGAAGCGGGCGGCGAAATCACAGGTCATAAACGGTGACGGATGCAGCTGCATCATGGTGTGCTGCCAGGAGAGTTCAATGCCTTTCCAGGCGCTGTACAGCCAGATCGCGATAGCGGCGTAGCGAAGCGGCGATTTCGGGGCAATCGCGCCCACCAGGCCCGCACCCATAATGCCGAACAGGGCGCAGCGTTCGTAAATACAGAGTACGCAAGGTTTCAGTCCCATCACGTGCTGGAACCATAGCGCCACCATTTCCAGCGCAAAGGCGGTCAGGGCCATTAACAACCACGCTCCGCGACCGCGGGAGCACTGGTTTAAAAATCTCAACATAATCATTTCCCTGGAACATGCTTAGAAATCGCAGTGTAAACGAATTCGTTTTTCGCGCCACCTGTACCTGGCGAAATAAAACGTAATTGGATGTTTATCGTGCGAAAAGGCAAACGGGCAGCGAACTGCCCGAGTTGCAGTATTTACTGCGCCGCAAGTATACCCGCTTGTATCAACCATTGCGTACAGGGAATGAGGGTAATTTTGACGCAAAGCAATCCCACGATCGTGAGCACCAGCGTGTAGGGCAGCGCCATCCACACCATCCGGCCATAAGAAAGACGTATGAGGGGGGCGAGGGCGGAGGTCAGCAGGAACAGGAAGGCGGCCTGTCCGTTTGGCGTCGCCACCGACGGCAGGTTGGTACCGGTGTTGATCGCCACGGCCAGCAGCTCAAACTGTCCGGCGCTAATCACGCCTTGCTCCATGGCCGCTTTGGCCTCGTTGATGTAGACCGTCCCGACAAAGACGTTATCTGAGATCGACGAGAGCAGGCCATTAAACAGGTAAAACAGCGACAGTTGAGCATCCGGCGACGCCTTTAAGACAAAGGCAATAATCGGCGCGAACAGATGCTGGTCGATAATCACCGCCACGACAACAAAGAAGACCGCCAGCAGGGCGGTAAACGGCAGGGCTTCGGTAAAGGCTTTGCCGATGGCATGCTCATCCGTTACGCCGGTAAAGGTGGTGGCGAGAATAATGACCGACAGGCCAATCAGCCCCACTTCAGCCAGATGGAGCGCCAGCGCGGCGATCAGCCAGACGCCGATGATCCCCTGTGCAATCAGGCGCAGCGTCTCCTGGCGCGTCCGCTGGCGTCGGCTCTGCAGATCAAATTTATGCAGCTCCTGGCGCACCGGCTCCGGAAGTTGTGCTCCGTACCCAAAGAGGCGAAACTTCTCCACCAGCAGACAGGTCGCCAGACCGCAGATCAGCACCGGCACGCTCACCGGCGCCATTCTCAGGAAGAAATCACCGAAGTGCCAGCCCGCCGCTTTGGCAATGATCAGGTTTTGCGGCTCGCCCACCATCGTCATCACGCCCCCCAGAGCGGTACCGACGCCGGCATGCATCATCAGGCTGCGCAGGAAGGCACGAAACTGCTCCAGTACCTCACGGTTATGCGCATCGACGTGGCTGTCATCCTGCAAATCCTCGCCCGGACGAGAGGAGGCCACGCGGTGATAAATACCGTAAAACCCCACCGCTACGCTTATCACCACCGCGACGACCGTCAGCGCGTCCAGGAAGGCCGACAGGAAGGCAGCCGCAAGGCAAAACGCCAGCGAGAGGAACATTTTCGACGGAATGCTGAGCAGCAGACGCGTGAAGATAAACAGCAGCAGCTGTTTCATAAAGTAGATGCCCGCCACCATAAACATCAGCAGCAGAAGCACTTCAAGATTGGATGCCAGCTCGGCCTTGACGTGCTCAGCGCGGGTCATGCCGATGACGACGGCCTCAAACGCCAGCAGTCCGCCCGGCAGAAGGGGATAACATTTCAGCGCCATCGCCAGGGTGAAGATAAATTCCGCCACCAACAGCCACCCGGCCATAAACGGGTTCACGCTAAAGAGGAGGGGGTTTACGACCAGGAACACCAGAAGTATAAGTTTGTACCAGTCAGGAGACTGGCCTAAAAAATTGCGCCACAGCGCGCGCCCAAATGAAATTTCCACGACAGACGTCCTTCCCCGTCAAGTAAGACAAAACATCAGTATACGCAAAAATCGCGGGCCGGAGGCGGATAACGCTGCAGTGTAAATTTCACAAAAATGAAACGGCGATCCCTCTTTTCTCTCTTTGCCGCGCTACCTGCCACTGCGTGCCTCTGGTATGATGAGTCCAATTTGCTAAAGCTGTGTAATGGAAATCTCACTATGGTCATTAAGGCGCAGAGCCCGGCGGGTTTCGCGGAAGAGTACATCATTGAAAGCATCTGGAATAATCGTTTCCCTGCGGGGTCCATCCTTCCGGCTGAACGCGAACTCTCTGAACTGATTGGCGTCACTCGCACCACGCTGCGTGAAGTGCTTCAGCGACTGGCGCGCGATGGCTGGTTGACGATCCAGCACGGCAAGCCAACAAAAGTGAACAACTTCTGGGAAACCTCCGGGCTGAACATTCTTGAAACGCTGGCGCGTCTCGATCATGAAAGCGTGCCGCAGCTCATTGATAATCTGCTCTCCGTTCGCACCAACATCGCGACGATCTTCATTCGTACGGCTTTCCGTCAGCATCCGGAAGATGCGCTTGCGGTACTGGCCAGTGCCAACGAAGTGGAAGATCACGCCGACGCGTTTGCCACCCTCGATTACAACGTCTTCCGTGGGCTGGCGTTTGCCTCCGGCAACCCGGTGTACGGTCTGATCCTCAACGGCATGAAAGGGCTCTACACCCGCATTGGCCGCCACTACTTTGCCAATCCAGAAGCCCGCAGCCTGGCGCTGGGCTTCTACCATAAGCTGAGCAAGCTGTGCTCTGAAGGCCTGCACGATCAGGTTTATGAGACGGTGCGCCGCTACGGTCACGATTCCGGTGAAATCTGGCACCGTATGCAGAAAACGCTGCCGGGCGATTTGGCGATTCAGAGCCGCTGAAATAAAAAACCTCTCGTATGAGAGGTTTTTTTTCGTCGGGTGGCGGCTACGCCTTACCCGACCTACGGGTCTTGTAGGCCCGGTAAGCGTAGCGCCACCGGGCAAAAAAGGCTGCACTACAGCGTATTCAACCGCGCCGGGCAGCGTTCCAGCAGCTCGACGCTCCCGTCTTCATTCTGCTGCTCCAGCTGCACGTCAAAGCCCCACAGGCGATGCACATGCTTCAGTACCTCTTTACGCCCTTTATCCAGCGGCGCGCGATTGTGCGGGATATAGCGCAGCGTCAGGGAGCGGTCACCGCGTAAATCCACGTTCCAGACCTGGATATTCGGTTCAAGGTTGCTCAGGTTGTACTGGGAAGAGAGGCGAGAGCGGATCTCACGGTATCCCTCCTCGTTGTGGATTGCGGAGATCTCCAGATAGTTGTTGCGGTCGTCGTCCAGCACGGTGAAGAAGCGGAAGTCACGCATGATCTTCGGCGACATAAACTGGCTGATGAAGCTCTCATCCTTAAAGTCGCGCATCGCAAAGTGCAGCGTTTCCAGCCAGTCAGACCCGGCGATATCCGGGAACCAGTACTTGTCTTCTTCCGTCGGCGACTGGCAGATACGCTTGATGTCCTGGAACATGGCAAAGCCAAGCGCGTACGGGTTAATGCCGCTGTACCACGGGCTGTTGTAAGGCGGCTGGAACACCACGTTGGTATGGCTGTGGAGAAATTCCATCATGAACCGCTCGGTAACTTTCCCCTCGTCATACAGGTGGTTGAGAATGGTGTAGTGCCAGAATGTCGCCCAGCCTTCGTTCATCACCTGCGTCTGCTTTTGCGGATAGAAATACTGGCTGACTTTGCGCACGATACGCAGGATCTCACGCTGCCATGGCTCCAGCAGCGGGGCGTTCTTCTCCATAAAATAGAGCAGGTTTTCCTGTGGCTCGGACGGATAGCGACGCGCTTCGGCGATCGTTTTTTCCTCCTCACGCTTCGGCAGGGTGCGCCACAGCATGTTCACCTGGCTCTGGAGATACTCTTCGCGGCTTTTCTGCCGTGCTTTCTCCTCCTGCAGGGAGATTTTCTGCGGACGTTTGTAGCGATCAACGCCGTAGTTCATCAGCGCGTGGCAGGAGTCGAGCAGTTTTTCCACTTCGTCCACGCCGTAGCGCTCTTCGCAGTCGGTAATGTATTTACGGGCGAAGATCAGGTAATCGACGATGGAGCTGGCATCCGTCCAGCTGCGGAAGAGATAGTTATTCTTGAAAAAAGAGTTATGCCCGTAGCAGGCGTGCGCCATCACCAGCGCCTGCATGGTAATGGTGTTCTCTTCCATTAAATAGGCGATACACGGATTGGAGTTGATGACGATTTCATACGCCAGACCCTGCTGGCCGTGCTTATACAGCCGCTCCGTTTCAATAAATTTCTTACCAAACGACCAGTGCGGGTAGTTGATCGGCATCCCGACGCTGGAGTAGGCGTCCATCATCTGTTCGGACGTAATGACTTCAATCTGATGGGGGTAGGTATCCAGGCGATACAGTTTTGCGACCCGGTCGATCTCGGCGAGGTAAACATCCAGCAGCTCGAAGGTCCAGTCGGGTCCATCGCTCAGACGTGTGTTGTCCTTGTTCAGGGAATCAATAGTAGCCATTAGCGCGCCCTCGTTGTGGGTGCTCTCTCTGTCTGGAGAGCCTCCTTTCAAGCATAGATCAACGTGTTAAAAAGCGTGCTGAGGCAGAAATTTTTTCTTTGCGATTTCGCGTTTTTGATACGGCAAAAAAAGGGCGTCCCTCAGCATATTATGCTGGTTAAAAATAACGCGCAGCAGGAGATCCCAAATTAGCACTATCCCCTGATGCTGGGGGATGTGTGAGGTAAGTCACCATAAAAAAGTCGTATGTTGAATAATATTTTCAACTAGGTTATCAATCTGTAATTAGAAGATTGTTCTTTTGCACATAATGGAGTGGCTATGCGTGTTGTCATACTGGGAAGTGGTGTCGTTGGGGTAACCAGCGCCTGGTATTTAAGTCAGGCGGGACATGACGTCACCGTTATCGATCGTGAGTCAGGCCCAGCGCTGGAAACCAGCGCGGCGAACGCCGGGCAAATCTCTCCCGGCTATGCGGCACCATGGGCAGCGCCGGGCGTTCCGCTGAAAGCGATTAAATGGATGTTCCAGCGCCACACGCCGCTGGCCATCAGCCTTGACGGCACGCAGTTTCAGCTGAAGTGGATGTGGCAGATGCTGCGCAACTGCGACACCCGCCACTACATGGAGAATAAAGGGCGCATGGTGCGCCTGGCGGAATACAGCCGCGACTGCCTGAAAGCGCTGCGCGCGTCGACGGGGATTGAGTACGAAGGCCGTCAGGGCGGAACGCTGCAGCTGTTCCGCACGGCGCAGCAGTACGAAAATGCCACCCGCGATATCGCCGTGCTGGAAGATGCCGGCGTACCGTACCAGCTCCTGGAAGCCAGCCAGCTTGGTCAGGTTGAACCGGCGCTGGCGGAAGTAGCGCATAAGCTGACGGGCGGCCTGCGCCTGCCGAATGACGAAACCGGCGACTGCCAGCTCTTTACGCAGCGTCTGGCGCAGATGTGCGAGCAGGCGGGGGTGAAGTTCCGCTTTAACACCGCTGTCGACAAGCTGCTGTCGGAAGGGGAAAAAATTTACGGCGTGAAGTGTGGCGAAGAGGTGATCAAAGCGGATGCTTACGTCATGGCGTTTGGCTCGTACTCCACCGCCATGCTGAAGGGCATTCTCGATATTCCGGTCTACCCGCTAAAAGGCTACTCGCTGACCATTCCGGTAAAAGAGGAGAGCGGCGCACCGGTTTCTACCATTCTGGATGAAACCTACAAAATCGCCATTACCCGCTTCGATAACCGCATCCGCGTAGGCGGCATGGCGGAGATCGTTGGCTTCAATACCGAGCTGCTGAAACCGCGTCGTGAAACGCTGGAGATGGTGGTAGGGGATCTCTTCCCGCGCGGTGGCTTTGTCGAGCAGGCGACGTTCTGGACCGGCCTGCGTCCGATGACGCCGGACGGTACGCCGATTGTGGGGCGTACGCCGTTCAAAAACCTGTGGACCAATACCGGACACGGCACGCTTGGCTGGACGATGGCCTGTGGCTCCGGCCAACTGCTGAGTGACCTGATTTCCGGACGCACGCCAGCCATTCCGTTTGACGATTTAAGCGCCGCGCGCTATCAATCGGGGTTTACGCCGTCGCGTCCACAGCACCTGCACGGCGCGCATAACTAAGGAGTTGTCATGTCCCGTCCTGTTCTGGCTCAGCTGAACCTGCAGGCCCTGAAGGATAACCTGCAGATTGTTCGCCGGGCGGCACCTGGCACACGCGTGTGGTCGGTCGTGAAAGCGAATGCCTACGGCCACGGCATTGACCGTATCTGGAGCGCGCTGAGCGCCACCGATGGCTTTGCGTTACTTAATCTGGAAGAGGCTATTCTGCTGCGCGAGCGCGGCTGGAAAGGGCCCATACTGCTGCTCGAGGGCTTCTTCCACGCCGACGATCTGCCGCTGCTGGATAAGTACCGGCTGACCACCAGCGTTCACAGCAACTGGCAGATCAAAGCGATTCAGGATGCGAAGCTTCACGCGCCGCTGGATATCTATCTCAAGGTGAACAGCGGCATGAACCGCCTGGGCTTCCAGCCTGAGCGGGTGCATACGGTCTGGCAGCAGCTGCGCGCGCTGAAGAACGTAGGTGAAATGACGCTGATGGCGCATTTTGCCGACGCGGAAAAACCGGACGGCATTGCCGATGCCATGGTCCGCATTGAGCAGGCGGCAGAAGGGCTGGACTGTCCGCGCTCGCTGTCCAACTCGGCGGCCACGCTCTGGCATCCCGAGGCGCACTACAACTGGGTGCGTCCGGGGATCGTTCTGTACGGCGCGTCGCCCTCGGGCCAGTGGCAGGATATCGCCAACAGCGGCCTGAAGCCGGTAATGACCCTGCGCAGCGAAATCATTGGTGTGCAAACCCTGAAGGCTGGCGACACGGTGGGCTACGGTAGCCGCTATCGGGCAAAGGGCGAGCAGCGGATTGGTATCGCGGCGGGCGGCTATGCCGACGGCTACCCACGCATTGCGCCGACCGGCACGCCTGTGTGGGTTGATGGGGTCCGCACGGGAACGGTAGGCACTGTATCAATGGATATGCTGGCCGTTGACCTGACGCCCTGCCCGCAGGCGGGTATCGGTTCGCCGGTTGAGCTGTGGGGTAACGAAATCAAAATTGATGACGTTGCGGCCGCAGCAGGGACGGTAGGGTATGAACTGATGTGTGCTCTGGCACCAAGGGTGCCGGTTGTGACAGTGTAACAAATGTTTGTGTCGGGTGGCGGCTTCGCCTTACCCGACCTACAAAACCCTCGAGTGTAGGCCGGGTAAGCGTTAGCGCCACCCGGCAAAAAAACCGCTACTCCGCTTCCTCTTCCATCGGCCTCAAACCGACTTTCCTCACAGCGTTATCTTCTTTCCCTGCTACCGTCCAGATCATCCCGGCAAACTCGACCTGATCGCCCACGACCGGGGCAGCGCCAAGCCGCTGCTGGATGATTTCGCCCAGCGTTTGCTGGCTATCTCCGTCTTCAGCACCTTCATCCAGGCCGTAAATCAGCGCCACATCGGCAAACCTGGCGCTGGCTTCCAGAATGAAATCGCCGAAGAAACGCTGGTCCAGCGCCACCGGAGGCGACTGGCTGAACAGCTTGCCCAGTGCGGGCAGGTCGCGCTCGCGGCCAATCACGCAGAGAATGTCCCCTTCGCGCAGGCGGGTGCTGCCGGTAGGGTGCAGCAGAACATTGTCGCGGAACAGGGCGGCAATGCGCGTTTCGGCCGGCATGTGCAAATCGCGCAGCGAAGCCCCCACGCACCATTTGTCGGCGCTCAGCTGATAAACGAACTGTTCCCACGGGTTCTCCGGATGGATGTCGAGCCCCACGCGGGAAACCGGCCAGCCCACGGGAGGCACCACCACTTTGGCTTTTTTCGCCGCCCACCCGAGGGACGTTCCCTGGAACAGCAGCGAAATCAGCACCACGAAGAACGCCACGTTAAAGAACAGCCGGGCGTTATCCAGACCCGCCATCATCGGGAAGACGGCAAGGATAATCGGCACAGCGCCGCGCAGGCCCACCCAACTGATGAATATCCGCTCACGCAGGTTGAAGCCGCGAAACGGCAGCAGGCCTGCAAATACCGACAGCGGACGGGCGAAGAAGATCATCCACGCGGACAGCAGCAGCGCTGGAACCGCGATGGGCAGCAGGTCTGAGGGGGTGACCAGAAGCCCCAGCACCAGGAACATGCCGATCTGCGCCAGCCAGGCCAGACCGTCGAAGTTCTGCAAAATGGCATGCCGGTTGCGAATAGGGCGGTTGCCCATCAGGAACCCGCAGAGGTAGACGGCGAGAATGCCGCTGCCGTCCAGCGCCGTGGTAACGGCAAAAATGAGGATGCCGCCGCTCAGCGCCAGCAACGGGTAAAGCCCCAACGGTAGCGATATGCGGTTGATTGTCTGCTGAAGCAGATAGCCGCCCGCCAGGCCGATAACAATCCCCAGGCCAAATTGCTGCAGGATATGCCACGCAAACGTCCAGCTCAGCCCGCTTTCGTGCTGCTGAATCATCTCGATAAGCGTAATGGTGAGAAACACCGCCATCGGGTCGTTACTGCCGGATTCAATCTCAAGCGTGGAGCCAACGCGTTCGTTGAGCCCTTTTCCACCAAGCAGAGAAAACACCGCTGCCGCATCGGTTGAGCCGACAATCGCGCCAATCAGCAAACCTTCCATGATATTGAGATGGAAGAGCCACGCGGCCATCATTCCGGTGAGGCCGGAGGTTATCAACACGCCAACCGTCGCGAGCGACAGCGCGGGCCCTAAGGCCACGCGGAAGGAGCTCGCCTGGGTGCGCATGCCGCCGTCCAGCAGGATCACCGCCAGCGCCAGGTTACTCACCATGTAGGCGAAAGGATAGTTATCGAATGGGATACCGCCAATGCCATCAATGCCGGCCAGCATGCCGATGGCGAGGAAAATAACAAGAATAGGTATGCCGAGACGCGATGAAAATGAACTTAATAAAATACTGCTGGTTACAAGGACCGAACCCAGAATGAAAAGGCTGATTATCGCTGCGGCATCCAATGTTCTCTTACTCCCACCTCAATGTTAACGCTGTTACTAAAACCCTAACATATTAACGACGGCAACAGCGTTTTATTAAGGGGGTATAACGGCTTTTTTATGCCTTTATGACAGGATGGCCGCTGATGGTCAGCCGGGAGCCGGAATCATTATGGATCAGGGAGGCGTGCGCCCCCAGCGCCAGGGTCACGGTGCGCTGCTCATGGCCAAAATCCAGACCGGCGATCACCGGAACATCCAGCCGCGAGCGAATGAACTCAATCATGGTTTCCAGGGAGTAACCCGCGTCATAGTCATTCGGGGCAGAGCCGCTGAAGCTGCCCAGCACGATCGCGGACTGGCGCTCAAGAATACCGGCATGATAGAGCTGCAACAGCATGCGCTCGACGCGGAACGGATGTTCGTTGATATCTTCCAGCACCAGAATGCCGTCCTCGATGTGCGGCATCCACGGCGTGCCGATAAGCGAAACCAGCATCGCCAGGTTGCCGCCCCAGAGCTGGCCTTCACATTCCCAGTGCGGTCCATTCCCCTGCCACTCCACGCTGTAGGTGGGATTGCGCAGCGCGCGCCAGAAGTGTTCCACGGTGAACGCATTCAGCTCCGGGGCGCCGAAATTACCGGCCAGCATCGGGCCGCTGAAGGTGATAACGTTATGCAGCGCCAGCAGCCCAAGCTGGATGACGCTGAAATCGCTGTGGCCGCATATCAGCAGCGGATCCTGCTGCTGGCGCTGCGCCAGGCCCTGCCAGTCAATGCTCTCCAGCAGCCTGCTCGCGCCATATCCGCCGCGCACCGCCAGCACTATGCTATTTTCACCCTTCAGGCTGACCAGGCTGTTGATATCATTCAGCCGCTGCGCTTCGGTACCGGCAAAACGCTGCTGGCGGCGGGGGATAATCGTCTGATTTTCTACCCGGTGGCCCGACTCCAGCAAACGCTGAACGCCCCGCTGCGCCGCGTCCTGGTTAATGCAGTAGCCCGACGGCGCGATGAGATGAAACTGAGACATGGCAATTCCTTGCTGAATGAGAAACTAATTGTCTATATCATGCCGCTTATACGCCGCCTGCTTCAAGAGCGGCGCACCGCGATGACCGGCTATAAGGATAGATGACGTGAAATTGAGATGGTTTGCTTTTTTGATTGTGTTGCTCGCTGGCTGTAGTTCAAAACATGATTATCAAAACCCGCCCTGGAACCCGGAAGTGCCGGTGAAGCGCGCGATGCAGTGGATGCCGATCAGTGAACAAGCCGGGAAAGCCTGGGGCGTCAGTCCGCGTCTCATCACGGCGATCATTGCGGTGGAGTCCGGCGGTAATCCCACGCTTGTCAGCAAATCCAACGCGGTGGGGCTGATGCAGCTTAAAGCGTCAACGGCGGGGAAAGAAGTTTACCGCTATATGGGCTGGAGCGGTCAGCCGTCGACCAGCGAGCTGAAGAATCCGGAACGCAACATTTCAATGGGCACGGCCTATCTGAGCATCATGGAGCACGGCGTGCTGAAGGGCATTAAGGATCCGGAGGTGATGCAGTACGCGCTGGTGGTCTCTTACGTTAATGGTGCCGGCGCGTTGCTGAGAACCTTCTCCTCTGACCGCAAAGAGGCGATAGAAGAGATTAACGGCATGGACAAAGACGAATTCTTTGAGCATGTGGCGAAAAATCACCCGGCACCACAGGCGCCTCGTTATATCTGGAAAGTACAGAAAGCGATGGATGCCATGTAATGCCGCAGACGGGCGGCGGTCACGCTGCCCGATGTTCCTTACAGAACTTTATTTGCGCGTTCCCGCGCCTCGCGCTCCAGGGAGTAGATAATACGCTGCAGCTCGCGCTCTGCGCCGGGCCCGACATTCAGGAAACGGAAGCTCAGACGCGGCGTGGTGATGGTTTCATTTTTGCTGTCCACGACGGTGCGGTCGCTGATGGCAATCAGCTGTGCATCGAAATAAAAGCGCCCCCAGCCCCCCATATCCAGTTCAATTTGCGTGAAACGCATGCCCTCTACCAGTCCGTCAGGCTTCGGCGTATCCATTAGCGCGCCCATACCGCCCAGCGACAGATCGAAGAGACGGAAGCGGATCTCTTTTTTGTCCGGCATTTTGGCCTTGCAGAAGTAAGCGGGATGAAGCGGGGCGTTGATGCGGAAATATTCGCGACGCTGGACAAACCAGAGATTGCCAGGAAGGGGGGTCACAAAGGCCGGAAGCCCCTGATATTCGCTCAGTTCCAGTCGCGACAGGACAAACTCCACTTTGGCGCCCTGCGTTTCGGCCATCACGGCGATATTCTCCGCCTTCAGCGCCGCGCGGTTTTCATACTCCTGACTGCCCAAATCAATCACCAGTCGCTCCTGCGAGGCGTCAAGGATCTTGCTGATGAACTGATTATTCGACCAGCTGATGCGCAGCGGCACTTCACCTTTTTGCAGGTCGCGTAATACCCCTAAT
The DNA here is from genome assembly GCF_019968825.1 of Enterobacter sp. JBIWA003. Taxonomy (NCBI): domain Bacteria; kingdom Pseudomonadati; phylum Pseudomonadota; class Gammaproteobacteria; order Enterobacterales; family Enterobacteriaceae; genus Enterobacter; species Enterobacter sp. JBIWA003. The sequence continues at coordinate 2,900,231 of NZ_CP074170.1, read as the reverse complement.
ACAGCCAGCGGATTTTGCTTGAGGAACTGCTCACTGTAATGACTCACGCCGGATGGCTCCTTGATAGATGACAGACTGTCTTAGCGTTATCGGCAATCTGCGATGAAACTTAATACAAACCGGTGAGTTTTTTTTGCCTGTTTAGGCAAAGATAAGTCGGTGAGAAGAAAATGATTTTCCGGCGATGACCTATACTTATGTTAGCTGTGCAGAAGGTTTTCTGCGCATGCGTTAAACCTGCAAGAGGGCATCGCTATGGGTATCATCGCCTGGATTATCTTTGGTCTTATTGCTGGCGCTATCGCGAAATTGATCATGCCTGGAAACGATGGCGGCGGCTTTATTTTGACCTGTGTACTCGGGGTCGTTGGTGCGGTTGTGGGCGGCTGGCTGGCGACGATGTTTGGCTTCGGAGGCAACATAAGTGGTTTTGACCTGCACAGTTTTCTGGTCGCTGTCGTGGGCGCCATTGTGGTGCTGGGCATATTCAGGTTACTGCGACGAGCATAACATGACGTAAACGGCTCTCTGCGGAGGGCCGTTTTTTTGCCTGCGTATTGATTTTTTAATCTAAATGATAATAATTGTCGTTCCGTATTGCATCTAACAACAAGACGACATTATGACTCCTTCACGTTTTACGCTATGCGCCCTGGCAGGCGCCGTCTCGCTCGCACTGCACGTTCCGGCATTCGCCGAAGAATCCACTATCGTCGTCACCGGCGCAGAGCAGGGCAGCGCGCTGCCGGCCTGGACGAACAGCGCCACGAAATCGGCCGTTGCTGAAAGTAAAACGCCGCAGGTCATCACGACCCTCTCTGCGCCGGAAATTGATAAGCGCCATGCGAATTCCGTGAATGAAATCCTGCGCTATGCGCCAGGGGTCTCAACCGAGGTGCGGGGAAATACCTCCTACATGAGCGAATATAAAATTCGTGGCTTTACCGTCGACCAGGAGTTCTACAACGGGCTGCAGCTGCCCTATAACGTCACCGGCAATACCAAAGCCCGCATCGATCCGCTGTTGATTGACAGCGTTGATATCCTGAAAGGCCCCTCATCGGTTCTCTACGGCGGCGGCTCGCCGGGCGGGCTGGTGAATATCCAGAGTAAAAAGCCACAGCGAGAAGCGCGAACCGAATTCGGATTTAACACCGGTAACCGCAACCTGAAAGAGGGCTATCTCGACTCAACCGGGCAGATCGCCGATAGCGACTGGAACTATCGCCTGCTGGGTAAAGCGACGGAAAATGACGATCAGCCGCACACCACCCGTTATGAAAACTACCTGGTTGCCCCGTCCGTCACCTGGCAACCCGACAGCAAAACCCGCCTGACTCTGGATGCGCTGGCGCAGAACTCCCCGAGCCTGACGCCGTCGAACCCGCTGCCGCTCGCCTACCTGCGCTCGAAATACGCGGGCAAGCGCGACTACGCCGGTGATGAGTGGAACGGATTTAAGCAGCGCCAGTGGATGCTGGGCTACAGCTTTGAACATGCGTTCGACAGCGGCTGGGGCTTTAACCAGAAGGCGCGCTATTTCGACGTTGATACGCATCAGCGCAGCGTCTATGCGACGGGCACGGGAAGCGAGGTCTATCAGCTCAACCGCTTTGCCTACACCACCGATGAAGATCTGCAGAGCTTCAACATCGATAACCAGGTGACGAAAACCGTGGCGCTGGGCGACTGGCAACACCATCTGCTGGCCGGGTTTGACTACCAGAAGCTGAACTCCCATTTCCACTACCGTTACGCGTCGGCCACGCCGGGCATGGATATGCGTCATCCTGACTATTCGCAGATCGGCGAAAGCGCGCTGGGCCTGTATACCGCCCAGAAAAACCGTCTGAGCTATCAGCAGAACGGCTACTACCTGCAGGATCAGGTGGAGTGGGGGGGCTTAAATCTGCTGGGCAGCCTGCGCTACGACGATTATCGCTCCGTGACCACCAATTATCTGCAAAACGGTGATAAGGACTGGGTCTCTCAGGATCGCGTCACCAAACGCCTGGGCGCGCTTTACGCTTTTGATAATGGTCTGTCACCGTTTATCAGCTATTCCGAAGGCTTTGCACCGGTGTCGCCGAAGGGAACGCTCGCGGCGAAAGACGTCAAACCGACCACCAGCAAGCAGGTGGAGGGCGGCGTGAAATATCTGCTGGCCGACTACGCCACTACCTTTACCGCCTCGGTGTTCAACATCCGTCAGAAAAATGTCGTCACCTCCGATCCGGGCTTCCTGAACTATCGTCAGACCGGGGAGGTGGAATCCAAAGGGGCTGAGCTGTCTGCCATCAGCCGCCCGACGGACAACCTGACGCTGATTGCTAACTATGCCTACACCCACGCGATCAATACGGAAGATGATAAGTACAAAGGGAAACGTCCAACGCAGGTGCCGGAGAATGCCTTCAATCTCTGGGGGGATTACACCTTTGAGAACACGCCGCTGAAAGGGCTGATGCTGGGGGCGGGGGCGCGCTATACCGGCCCGATGGAAATCTCACCGGCTAACGATGCGGGTAAGCTGGGCGGTACCACCCAGTACGATCTGTCGGCATCCTACCGGATGGGCGAAATCCTGCCTTCGCTGGCAGGGCTGACGCTTAAGGCCAGTGCGCAGAACATCACCAACAAAGAGACGCTGACCTGCTATGACGCGACCAACTGCTGGATTGGGCGCGACAGAACGTATCAGTTAGGGGCGAGTTACAGTTTCTAAGCCAAGCCCTGTGAGTTTAAAAAGTAGGCCGGGTAAGGCGTAGCCGCCACCCGGCAATACTCACTTACTGCGCCGTCGCCTTCACCGGCGCCACCTCATCATTCGCGGCAGGCCGATTCTCCGGCACGCTGTCGCACGGTTTCTCTTTCGGGCAGACCCGATCCAGCATCTTCAGCGTCACGCCGTTGCTCCAGCCGAAGCCGTCCTGCAGCGGATACTCGCCGCCGCCGCCGCCCGTACCGGTTGACGACACATCATACTTCTCGACCAGTTTCTTTTCCCGATCATAAGTGTGCTGAACGTTTTTCAGGAAGCGCCAGGTCACATCCATCGAGACCTTCTCTTGCCCGTAATTCTGCAACCCTTCCGCCGCGACCCATTGCAGCGGGGCCCAGCCGTTTGGCGCATCCCACTGCTGACCGCTGTTGACGGTGGTGGTCGCTATTCCGCCCGGCTGCAGCAGACGTGAGGAGGTTGCCGCAGCGACTTTATCGGCACGATCCTGCGCCGCCGCCTTCACGTAAAGCGGGAACAGGGCCGCAGCCGTGAGCTGATTGCGTACCTTCTTACTCTTCAGATCGTAATCGGCGTACCAGCCCTCTTTATCATTCCACAGGTGGCTCTCGATGGCTTTCTGGCGCGCGGTGGCCAGCGCCTCATACTTGTTTGCGCTGGCGGCATCGCCGCTTTCCTGGCTTGCCCGGGCCAGCAGTTTTTCCATCTTGAACATCAGAGCATTCAGGTCCACGGGCACAATGCTGGTGGTCCGGATGGTGCCGAGTTTTTGCGGATCGTCCATCCAGCGGGAGCTAAAGTCCCATCCCGAGGCCGCGGCGGAACGCAAATCACGGTAGATCTCGGTTGCCGGTCGGTTAGGGTTACTTTTCGCGGTATTCACATCGTCAAGCCAGGACTCCGGGCGCGGGGTGTCGCGATCGTCCCAGTAGCGGTTGAGGATCGCGCCGTCATCCAGTTTCACCACGCGTTTGCTGGCCTGGCCCGGCTGCAGGGCATCGACGCCTTCCATCCAGTAGGCATACTCTTTCTCCATCTGCGGACGATATTTCTTCAGCGCGTCGCTGTCATGGGTCGCCAGCAGTTCAACCATCAGTGAGAAAAACGGCGGCTGGGAGCGGCTCAGGTAATAGCTGCGGTTGCCGTTGGGAATGTGGCCGAAGGTGTCGATCTCATACGCAAAGTTATCCACCATGTCGCTGATTTTGTCCCAATGATCGCTCTCAGCCAGGCCCAGCATGGTGAAATAGCTGTCCCAGTAGTAGACTTCGCGGAAACGACCGCCGGGCACAACGTAAGGCTTCGGTAACGGCAGGAGGGAATCCCATTTGTTGCTGGCTTTATCGGTGGTGCGCGTCAGTACGGGCCAGAGATCGTCAATGTGCTCACGTAACGATTGCCCCGCCGGTGGAACATACTTTTCTCCCTCTTCGGGCAGGGTGAAATTCATCTCGACAAAATGGCGCAGGTCAAAGCTGGACTGCGAGTGCTGCATCCTGTAATCCGCCAGAATCATCAGCGGGTCACTTTTGGGGACTGCATCCGCAAAGGTTTTTTGATCGGGAAACAGTTTAGCGCTTTGCACATCATTGAAGAGGGGCCCCAGTAAAATATCGGGCGGGGTTGTCTGAGCCGCAGGCTGTTCGTTGGCATAGCCAAACGTTGCGACACCGAGCAGCGCGCCTCCCAGCGCGAGATGTAAACAAGCGGGGCGCAATGTACGAGGTTTTATCATCTTTTCGTCTCCTGTCTTTACCGGGCAGCGTGACCGCTGTTGTCAATCACCTGAAAACCTTAGACGAATATTGCCCGCTTCGCGTGTTGAATATCCCATTTTGCGCAGAACCAGACAAATTACCGCGTTCTCAGGCAGGCTGCAGGACGTTTGATAATTTGTTGTGGGAATGAAACCGGTCTAATTATTATCTTAAATAATTATATTTGTATTTTATATAATTAACGTCGGGCAAGTCGATGAAATAATAATGTGAGGCGGGTTGTGTTTCTCTCGTTAATAATAAAGGAATTATTCTGCCCGGTTCACACAAGTTAAAATTCGTAATTCAGTTATCAAAAAACATAATAGCGTTCCTGACTGTATTTGTACGAAATGGCGAAACTCAATCTTTGGGTATTTCCTTTTTAATCAGGACGGAATCTATGAAATTAAAGAAAATGGTTATATTGACAGGTGCGCTCTATTCCGGGGCGCTTTTAGCCGCCCAGTCCTCAGCAAGCGTGGAGGAAAAGCTGGCGCAGCTGGAAGCGCAAATCGAAGTGCTTAAGCAGCAACAGGCGACGGTACAGCAGGCAGCGACGGTCACCGTGCAGTCAGAGGAGCCGGTCAACAACGAGGCGCCACCGAAACTGACGCTGTCAGGTTTTGGCGATATTAAATTTTATGGTGACGTTGAGCTTAATATGGATGCCGCCAGTAAAACGGGTAGCCTGACGTCTGTTAAGCAAAGCGCTAATAACGACTGGGCACCCGGGGATAAAGAACGCTGGGATATTAATGGCCGTATTCTGCTGGGTTTTGATGGTTATCGTAAAATGAATAACGGCAATTATGCCGGATTCTCCGTTCAGCCGCTCGGCGATCTTGCTGGGCAAATGTATCTGGATGACGCCGTATTTTTCTTCGGCTCTGAAAAAGACTGGGAAATTAAGGTTGGCCGCTTCGAAGCGTATGATATGTTTCCGCTCAATCAGGATACCTTTGTGGAATACTCGGGCAATACGGCAGACGACCTTTACAGCGACGGCTACGGCTATATCTATATGCTGAAAGAGGGACGTGGCCGAACCGACAGCGGCGGTAACTTCCTGGTGAGCAAGACGCTGGACAACTGGTATTTCGAACTGAATACCCTGTTTAAGGACGGCAGCGATCTGTACGTCGATCAGCGTTATCACGGCGCGGAGCTTGAGAACGATAAAAACGTCGCCTACGTACGCCCGGTTGTCTCATGGCAGAGCGGACCGTTTTCAACCGCGTTCGCTATGGAGACCAACCTGGTAAACAACGCTTACGGCTATCGTGACGATGCCGGGCGCTGGGTCGATCAGTCAGACCGGACCGGCTACGGGTTTACTATGACCTGGGACGGACTTAAAACCAATCCGGAAAACGGGGTGGTCATGAACTTCAACACGGCTTACCTGGACGCGACGGGCGAAACCGACTTTACCTCAGGCATCAATGCCCTTTGGCGTAATTTTGAGCTGGGCTATATTTATGCTCATAACGAAATCGACGAGTTTAATACCTCAACCTTTGACGCCGAGTGTGAAAACGACTGCTGGATCAGCGACCCGGGCGAGTACGACATTCATACCATCCATACGTCGTACCTCATTCCGAACGTCATGAAGATGAAAAACTTCAACATCTATCTGGGCGCGTATGCGTCCTGGGTCAACGCCTCTCCAAAAGAGGGTGACAATAAAAACGACGATCGCTACGGCGGACGCGTACGCTTTAAATACTATTTCTGATGCCGTACGCCAGTCAGGCTTCTTCCGGAGTCTGGCTGGCTTCCCGCAGCGTGCCCGGCGCATGGCCAATGATGCGCTTAAATGCCCGGCTAAAAGCCGCCAGCGATCCGTAACCCAGCCGCAGCGCGACGGTTTCGATCGGCTGGTTTTCATGACGAATATACTGAATGGCCAGCCGCATTCTCAGCTCGCTGAGATATTTTGCCGGGGTCGTTCCCGTCGCCGCGAGAAACCGTTCCGCGAAAACGGATCGGGAAGTCCCGGCTTCTTTTGCCAGATCGGCGACGCTCCAGTTCAGGCCTGGCTGCTGGTGCATAGCGTAAATGGCCCGGCTCAGGCGCGGGTCGCGTAGCACCTGCACCCAGCCGGTGGCTTTGCCACAGCCGCCTTCAACCCAGCCCCGCACAATTAACGCCGCCACCACATCGGCCAGCCGCGCAAGGATCCCGGCATACCCGGCCTGACGCGCCGCGGATTCCCGCTCCATCGCCGCCAGCAGCGGATGAATTTCCGGCCAGGTGGACATCAGCCGGCTGACCATCATCACTTCCGGCATCGCCTTGATCAGCGGCTGCATGCCGCCCAGCTCAAAATCCATGCATCCGCTAAAGATAAGGGTGTTCTCGCTCTCCGGGCAGGGCTCGCAGGTGATAGCACAGACCGAGCTGCAGATAGGCTCGCTCGGAAAGGCGTTGACAGGGGTAAGGGTGGCCTGTTCGTCAGAGAGCAGGGCATGAGAATTTCCGCCGGGAATAAAGAGGGCGTCGCCACCGCTCAGTTCGAACGTTGCACCGCTCTCCATGCGCAACAGGGCGCTACCGTGGCTCACAAAATGAAACTGCGCCCTGCCGGGAGCCTGATGAAACGCGACGCCAAATGGCGCACTGGCTTCAATCCGCCGGTATTTCACGCCTGACAGGCGCATGCCGCGTAAAAGTTCGCTGATCAAATCGGGTGACTGTACGGTCATGGCGCAACTCCGGACGAATAATCAATAAGTGGAGATTATATGTCATAGATCGTCCTGGGTGAACCTTCTATTCTTTTGCGACACTAGTCACATTTTTATAACGGGAGATCAACAGATGAGTTCATGTGTCGCGGCGAGCGAGGCGGTAGCGCCTGCAAAACCCGCCTGGCGGGCCGTCTATTCACTGGGGCTGGGGGTATTTGGTTTGATTACGGCCGAATTTCTGCCCGCCAGCTTGTTAACCCCCATGGCCGCGAGCCTGGGCGTTACCGAGGGGATGGCTGGACAAGCTGTCACCGCCACCGCGCTGGTGGCGCTGGTCACCGGATTGCTGATCACCCCGGCAACCAAGAGTATCGACCGCCGCTGGGTTCTGATGTTTTTCTCGGTGCTGCAAATTATCTCCAGCCTGCTGGTGGCCTTTGCGCCCAACCTGCACGTCCTGCTAATGGGGCGCCTGCTTCTGGGGATAGCGATCGGGGGATTCTGGGCGATGTCGACGGCCACGACGATGCGTCTGGTTCCGGCAGATAAAGTGCCGAAAGCGCTGGCGGTGATCTTCTCCAGCGTATCGATTGCCACGGTAGTCGCGGCGCCGCTGGGCAGCTATCTGGGCAGCCTGATCGGCTGGCGCAACGTCTTTGTACTCTGCATTCTGCCGAGCATGCTGGCGCTGCTGTGGCAGCTCTGGGTGCTGCCGTCCATGAAGCCGGAGAGCAGCGGTAGCCTGAGTACGCTGTTCCGCGTGCTGCGCCGTCCGGGGATGATCGGCGGCATGCTGGCAACCATCCTGATCTTCAGCGGCCATTTCGCTTTCTTTACCTACCTGCGTCCGTTCCTGGAGACGGTGGGCCAGGCGAGCGTGGAGACCATTTCACTGATCCTGCTGGGCTTTGGTATCGCCAACTTTGTGGGCACCTCCGTGGCCGGGCATCTGCTGGCACGTAATCTGCGCCTGACGCTGGCGCTGGTGCCGTTTGCGATGGGCGTTCTCGCGCTCATGATGGTCGCCTTTGGTCATCTGGCCATGCTGGACGGGCTGCTGGTTGCGCTGTGGGGCTTTGCATTTGGCTTGGTTCCGGTGGGCTGGTCCACCTGGCTTGCGACCACCGTTCCGGATGAAGCCGAAAGTGCAGGGGGGCTGCTGGTGGCCTCAATCCAGCTGGCGATAAGCGCCGGTGCGGCCGGAGGTGGGGCAGTGTTTGATCTTAATGGCGCCAGCGGCGTGTTCGCGGGCAGCGGTTTCCTGCTGGTGACGGCGATGGTGATTGTGTTTATGGGTGTGAAAGTGAAAGCGGAGTGATTTTTTGCCGGGTGAGCGTTCGCGCCACCCGGCCTCAGGCTTACAGCCCTTTCTTATCCATCAGCACCGCCAGATCCACCAGGCGGTTAGAGAAGCCCCACTCGTTGTCATACCACGCCAGGATCTTCACCATGTTTCCGCCAATGACCAGCGTGGAAAGCCCGTCGATAATTGACGATCGCGGGTCTCCCTGGTAATCGCTGGACACCAGCGGTTCATCGCTATAACCCAGGATATCTTTCAGGGGGCCGCTGGCGGCCGCGTTGCGGAACGCGTCATTCACCTCTTCGGCGGTCACGTTGCGGCTCAGCGTCACGGTTAAATCGACAATCGATACCACCGGCACCGGCACGCGCAGGGAGTACCCGGTCAGCTTGCCGTCCAGGGAGGGAATCACTTTCCCCAGCGCTTTCGCCGCGCCGCTGGAGTAGGGCACAATCGACAGCGCCGCCGCGCGTGCACCGCGCAGATCTTTTTCCGGCTGATCGTGCAGCGCCTGGCTGTTGGTGTAGGCGTGCGTCGTGTTCATCAGGCCATGCTCAATCCCGAACTGCTGGTGCAGCACCTGAGCGGCTGGTGCCAGACCGTTCGTGGTGCAACTCCCGTTGCTTACCACCGTGTGCCGGTCGGGATCGTACTGATCATGGTTGACGCCCATCACAATCGTCAGGTCGTCGTTTTTCGCGGGAGCGGAAATGATGACGCGCTTAGCGCCGCCGTGGGTGATATGCACCGCCGCTTTCTCCCGTTCAGTGAAGAAGCCGGTGGCTTCAATCACCACGTCTACCCCGGCATCACGCCACGGGATATTCGCCGGATCGCGTTCGCTAAATACGGCGATCCGCTGGCCGTCTACCTGCAGCGCGCCGTCAGCCGCTTCAACGGGCGCGGGCAGCTTGCCCAGAAGGGAATCATGTTTCAGCAGATGGGCGAGGGTTTTACTGTCTGTCAGATCGTTGATGGCCACAATCTGAAGCGCCGGGTTGCCCAGCGCCGCGCGCAGGACATTACGTCCGATACGGCCGAAACCGTTAATACCGACCTTAACCATGGTGCACTCCTTATCTTCTGTTGTCTGGAGTCACTGTAGGCGTCGGGCCGGTTGGCGTAAACGACAAAAAAGGATCAGATTACGCCATCTTGCGGCAATGAAAGCGCTGGCGGTATTCTCCGGGCGTGAGGTGAAGCTGTTTCTCAAAGATGCGGCGCAAGTTAATGCTGGTGCCAAAGCCGCTTTGCTCAGCAACGCGTTCAAGGGGATCGCGGGTCTGTTCAAGCAGTTGGCGGGCGGCGGCCAGACGCGCTTCGGTCACGTAGCGGGCAGGCGAGACCCCGGCCTCGCGGGTAAACACGCGGGTGAAGTTACGCGGGCTCATCGCCGCTTTCTCGGCCAAGTTCTCCACGCACAGATCGGCGGTGAGGTTCTGCAGGATCCAGCTTTGCACCTCGCCTATCGGCCCTGCTGTGCCGGGCTGCTGCAGGCTGTAGCGGCTGAACTGCAGCTGTCCGCCGGGACGTCGCAGATACATCACCATATCCTGCGCCACGTCGCGGGCGAGGGTAAATCCGTAGTCGTCCTCCACCAGCGCCAGGGTCAGGTCGAACCCGGAACTCACGCCGCCGGAGGTCCAGATGGGGCCGTCCTGAATGTAGAGTGGGCCGCCTTCAACCTGGATTGACGGGTACTGGGCTTGCATGGTCTCCAGCATCCGCCAGTGGGTGGTGGCGCGACGACCGTCCAGCAAGCCGGTCTGGGCCAGCAGCATCGCGCCGCCGCAGATAGAGGCGATCCGTCGGGCGTGCGGCGCAGCGAGGTGCAGCCAGTCGACTACGGCGGTGCTTTCCTGTTCGTTCATACCGCGTCCGGTGATGATAATGGTGTCCAGCGGTTCGCGCGGATCCAGCTCCGGAAGCCGATAGTCCGCCAGCAGGTTCAGACCGGACTGGCCGTGGATCACCTGGTGAGGCTGCGTGGTGGCGATGATAATCCGGTAGCGGGGCTGCGCAAGCCCTTCCGGATGCAGCCGGTTGGCCTGCATCAGAATGTCGGCGATACCGGCGGCTTCAAACAGCATGCCGCCGTCGGGAACGATAATCAGGATCTTCTTCATGTCCTGAAAAGTACCTTTAATACAGAATAAGTCAAGCGACGCGTGCGCTCTGTGTTTCTGGCAAAGCAAAGCGATTTAAGTTCTTTGTTATTTCAGGCGTTATCCCCGATCTTCAGGGCTCTGTCTCTGGCGAAACGGCGTCTGAAGGAATGAGTAAACGAAGCTCCCTCTATTTACATCCACAACAACGCAATCAAATCCACCGCCTCGCGTCGGGTTTCTTGTGGCGAAGCGAACTGCCCACCTGGCTGGTAATGTTCACGATTTATGCGGGCTGGTTTGCCACGCTGGCGTTCTGGCAAACGCTCGGCCTGCTGCCCGCCACGCTGCTGCTCATCGGGTTTACCGCCTGGTATATGTCGTTGCAGCATGAGCTGATCCACGGGCATCCCACCCGTTTTGCCTGGCTTAACCAGCTGTTCGGCACGCTCCCGCTGGCGGTCTGGTACCCGTACGGCCTGTACCGGGATTCCCATCTGGCCCACCATCGGTACGATAGCCTGACCCATCCGGTGGATGACCCGGAGTCGTACTATTTTACCGAGGCGAGCTGGGCGCGCTTTTCTCCCTGGCAGAAGCGCCTGATCCGGGCCCGAAATACCTTTGCCGGGCGGCTTCTGCTGGCGCCGCTGCTGGATATCGTCCAGACGCTGGGCAGCGGCGTGGCGGCGTTTCGTCATCTTCACCTGCGGGCGATCACGATGTGGCTGGTTCACATCACGCTGCTGGCGGCACTCTTCGCCTGGATGACATACGTCGGTTTTTCACCCGTCTGGTTTGTGCTGGCGGTCAGTTATCCGGCGCTGGCGCTGACCAAGGTACGATCGTTTTTCGAACATCGTGCGGCGGACGATCCGCTGGCGCGCTCCGTCATTAACGAGGCCGGGCTGTTCTGGCGGATACTGTTTTTGAATCTCAACTATCATTCAGTACATCATGATCTACCGGGGGTGCCGTGGTACGGACTGAAGGCGATCTACCAGCAAAACCGGGAGGCGTACCGGGAGCGAAACCGCGGTTTTCTGGTCAGGGGCTACGGTGAATGGCTGCGCCGGTTCTGGTTCAGTCCCGTCGACGTCACCGTTCACCCCGGAAAGCAACAGGGAGAAGGGTATGAGTAACCTGCTGGCGTTTCCCATGTATGCGGTGGATCGCGCCGACACGCGTGCGCTCTGGCTGGCGGTAAAGGGGCTGCTGGCCGCACGCGGTGTGCCCGTCGATGATCTCCCCGACGGGCCGGAGTCCGATCTGCTCACGCACTGGCAACAGCCCGGGCTTATCCTCAGCCAGACCTGCGGTTACCCGCTGGTCACGCAGCTTCCGGACGTGCAGGTTGTCGGCTGTTTTCACTACGCGGCCCCGGGCTGCGAAGGGATCCAGTACCGCAGCTTTCTGGTGGTGCGCGAGGAGGATCGGCATCTCACGCTGGCGGATTTTCGCGGCCGACGAGCGGTCTGTAACTCTGCGGACTCGCAGTCCGGCTACAATGCGCTGCGAAAAAAAGTAGCGCCTCTGGCGGCGGACGGTCCGTTTTTCGCGCAAACGTCCTTTAGCGGCAGCCATCGCCAGTCGCTGAAGGATGTCAAACGCGGAGCAGGGGATATCGCGGCCATCGACTGTGTCACCTGGGCACTGCTGCAGCGTCACGAACCGGAAAGTCTGACGGGGCTGGCGGTCATTGACCGTACCCCGCTGACGCCAGGGCTGCCGCTCATTACCTCGCCCCACACTTCGCCTGACACCCTGAACGCCCTTCGCGATGCGCTCCACGCGCTGGTGAGTTTGCCGGAACACCGGGCCGTTTGCGACGCGGTACTGATTGAGGGGTTTAGCGTCGTGACGCGTCAGGCCTACGCCTCATTGCTGGCGTAATAAATCTCCTGCGCGTCGGTAAAGCAGCGCAGCGCCAGCGAGGAGACCGGTTTTTGCCTGCGCATAATCAGGCCGACAGGGGCCTCAATGTTCGCATCGGCGATGGGGACAATCCTGAAATGGCTGTTCAGATCTTCCAGTCCGTTGTTCAGCGGCATCACGGCGCAGCATACGCCGCTTTGCACCGCCTGAATGATCTGGAACGTGGAGTCGCTCTCGAAAACGGACCTCGGTTCAATGCCAGCAGACTGAAAGCTGGCCTCCATATGCGCCCGGTAATGCATCCCTTTGGTCAGAAACCCCAGCGGAAAATCCGTCAGGTCGCGCCAGGTCAATTTCTCCTGGCCGAGCTGGAAATGGCGGACGTCGTGCAGCAGGCCCATCTTCGTTTTGGGAAGCTGGATAATATCGAACTGGCTGGTGTCGATGCTGTTGAGATAGCAAATCCCCAGCTCAAGCTGATTGCGGCTGACGCCGTCGGCAATCTGCGCGGAGGACATGGAATAGAGGCTATAGGTCAGCTCCGGGTATTTTTGCGTCAGCAGGCGAATAAAGATCATCGGATCCACACTCGCCAGCGGCACCATCCCCAGACGGAGTTCCCCCACCACCTGGCCTTTGCACAGCGCGGCTTCCGCCTGTAGCCCGTCATGCGCGGCCAGCAGCGCGCGGGCCCATGCGAGGATGCGTTCACCCTCCGGCGTAAACCCTTCAAAGCGCTGCCCGCGCACAATCAGCACCAGCCCCAGTTCCTCTTCCAGGCTGCGGATGCGCATGGAGAGGGTCGGCTGGGTGATGTTGCACTGCGAGGCCGCCTTGCCAAAATGGCGGGTCTCGTCGAGCGCGATTAAATATTTTAACTGTTTAATATCCATCTTTTTCTCTGCGCGAACAGCCTTACAGCATGCGGATCTCTTTTGAGCGCAGGGTGATGCGAACCGGAACGGATTTATACGACGGCGTACCGCTGTCCTTATCCAGATAATCAAGCGGTACCAGCACGTTGGCCTCCGGATAATAGGCCCCGACGGTCCCCGGCGCGATGTTGTACGCCACCACGGTAATATCTTCCAGACGCTGTCCGTTGCCGGGCAGGGCGGTTTCGATATCCACGCGGTCGCCGTGTTCCAGCCCTGACTGCGCCATATCGTCTTCGTTCATAAACAGCACGTCGCGACGGCCAAACACGCCACGGTAGCGGTCATCCAGCGCGTAAATGGTGGTGTTGTACTGGTCGTGGCTGCGCAGCGTGATCAGGCGCAGAACGTGCTCTCCTTCACCGCTGGCGTTCTCATGTACGCCGTCGAAGACCGAGAACATCGCTTTTCCCGTCGCCGTTGGCCAGAGACGTTGCGTTGGCGGCAGCGGCATACGGAAGCCGCCGGGAACGCGGATCCGCGCGTTGTAGTTCTCAAAGCCCGGAATGGTCTGCTCGATCAGATCGCGGATCCGGTCGTAATCCTCAACCAGCGTCAGCCAGTCCACGCGGGTATCCGGCAGGGTGGCTTTTGCCATGCCCGCGACGATAGCGGGTTCTGACCGAAGCAACGGCGAGGCGGGTTTTAGCTTGCCGGATGAGGCGTGCACCATCGACATCGAGTCTTCGACGGTAATGGACTGGCGGCCGGTGGCCTGAATATCCAGCTCGGTACGGCCAAGACACGGGAAAATAAAGGTCTCTTTGCCCACCAGCAAATGGGTACGGTTCAACTTGGTCCCGACGTGAACGCTCAAATCGAGGGAGCCCATGGCCGGAAAGCCGCGTTCATGATCGGGCATCGCTACCGCAAAATTACCGCCGAGGCAAATGAGCGCTTTTGCGCGGCCGTCGATCATCGCCTGCGTGGCCTGCACCGCGTCATGGCCGTGGTGAGACGGTGGCTCAAAGCCGAATACATCCTTCAGACTGTTCAGGAAGGCCGGCGTGGGTTTCTCGCTAATCCCGACGGTACGGTTCCCCTGCACGTTTGAGTGACCGCGCAGCGGGCATATTCCCGCGCCGGGCTTGCCGATATTCCCGCGCATCAGCAGCACGTCAGCGATCAGGCGGACGTTGGCCGTCCCTTTATTGTGCTGGGTAATGCCCATCCCGTAGGTAATGATGGTGGCATTCGATTTCGCATAGGCCTCAGCCACCTGTTTGAGTGCCGCCTGGCTCAGACCCGACTCGCGCTCAATGTCGTTCCAGCGGGTTTGCGCGATATCGTCGGCAAAGTCCTCAAAGCCCTGGGTGTGTTCGGCAATAAACGTGCGATCGAGCACGTCCCCGCGTTCGGCCTCCATTTCCAGCAGGTGTTTGGCAATCCCTTTCAGCGCGGCGGCATCGCCTCCGGCCTTCACCTGGAAATAGGTCGAGGCGATATCCGTGGAGCTGTAGGTCGCCATTTCAATCACGCTCTGCGGATCCGCAAAACGTTCCAGGGCGCGCTCGCGCAGCGGGTTAAAGACGATAATCGGCACGTTGCGGCGGGCCAGCTCGTGGAGGGTCCCCATCATGCGCGGATGGTTAGTGCCGGGGTTATGGCCGATGGAGATCACCAGTTCAGTCTTATCAAAGTCATCCAGCGAGACGGTCCCTTTCCCAATCCCGATCGAACGGGGCAAACCGACGCTGGTGGCCTCGTGACACATATTCGAGCAGTCGGGGAAGTTGTTGGTGCCGTATTCGCGAGCAAACAGCTGGAACAGATAAGCTGCTTCGTTAGAGGCGCGTCCGGAGGTATAGAACTCGACCTGGTCCGGCTCGAGCCCGCGCAATACTTCGCCGATGCGTTGAAACGCCGCGTCCCAGTCGACGGGGCGGAAGGTGTCGCTCGCCCGATCATAGCGCAGGGGGTGCGTGAGTCGACCGTAGCCTTCCAGCTCAAAGTCCGATTTTGCCAGCAGCGAGGAGACGCTGTTTTCGGCCAGAAACGCGGGGGTGACGCGTTTGCTGGTTGCTTCCCAGGTCACCGCTTTGGCGCCGTTCTCGCAGAACTGGAACGTCGATTTGTGTTCTTTATCAGGCCACGCGCAGCCCGGGCAGTCGAAGCCGTCAGGTTGGTTGGTGCGGAGCAGCGTCGCGGGGGCGTCAAGGGTATCCATTTGGGTGCGTACCGCAATGGCCGTTGCTTTCAATGCGCCCCAGCCGCCAGCAGGGCCGTCATAGTGTCTGATGCCTGGCACCGAGCGTCTTTTCTTGTTCATACCCACTCCTGATTTGTTCGATCACACAACGCCTGAGCTCAAAAAATCACTGACGAGAGCAATAGGTGAAAGCAATGACGACCGAATGGCAACGCACATACGGAACGGAAAAGTGCCTTAACGCAAACTCTTTTTATTACAGTAATTTATCTGGTCTGGTGTTTAAATATTTAAAGAAATTATAACGAATTTTTATCATTTTAATAATAAATCTTATCTATCGTCCGGTAGGCGAGATAGATGGCGGTGAGCAGGAAAGTATGTAGCGCCAGTAAAACTTCGAATGAAGCTGATGCGCTGGAGATATCGCCGCGATTCGCGGCTGGTGGGCTGCTGGAGGCATTTTTCAATTGAGAGAATGGCAGGAAGGTTTACTCACGCTTAATGAATAATAGATATAAGGTACACCTGACAGTGGAATTATTACGGCCGAAAATATACGCTTTTTTTGCGGCATGAAATTAACATCTTGCTGCATAAGTGAAATATTCTCACCCAGGCGATGAAGCGTCTTCAATATTAAAGATACCCTGTTAGTGCAACAAATAATTCATCAGAGATATATTCCTTTGACATCAAAAAAACGCGAATTCTACTAATTATGGTAGTGGCGATAATAGCGTGATTGCGTTAATGAAAGTGGTTCTCCTTTGTGTTTTTTAATAGATAAAACATAAAGTTATGTAGTTTTGTGGTGAAGAAATAAGAAAGGGTGGGCCATATCGTTTTTTATCATAGGATTAATCCTATAATTTTCCGACTGCTTCATTTACCAACAGTTGCGCGGCGGTAAATATTGAATTGATACGAAGCTCATGTAAACTTGTTTACCGTTTGTCAAAATATGTCAGGAAGACACTGGGCCTTATTCTGAAAGGCTCGTGCGGTAGCTATGCCCTTAAAGTAGTAACGCCCCGAAAATATCCTGGCTATTTTAACAATAGCACTTAAGTCAAACTTCATCCCCTTATCTCCATCATCGAAATATCGCTACGGAAAAGCATATGAAAATGCGCGTACTGTTTTCACTTCTGTTTGTAATGGCGGTGGCGGGCTGTAAAGCACCGCAGAAACCTGTGATCAACGACGATACGATCGAGACCAGCCAGGTCAACGGCGTCACCTTAACCCACCGTCACGCTGTGACGGCGCCGACGGAGTTCAACCCGGTTAACGAGCCGTATCGTGCCATGTATCCGGCCTCCCTGATGAGCCGTCCTGACTTTGGCGGTAAAGTTATCCGCACTCTCGAGACCGGAAAAACGTACGTGGTGCTGGGGCAGGTTGAACACTACTGGATGGCGCTTGCCGATGAAGGTAACGAACAGCTGATTGGTTACGTTCCGATGCGCGCCGTTATCAAGGCCGATCAGTATGAAGCCACCGTGCGTAAACAGGCTATTCGTCCAAAGGTGCGTAAAAAAGCGACCTGTGTTGATGTCGACGGTAACAGCAAAGCCTGCAAAGACAGCGCTAACGGTACCTGGATCCTGAACTAAACGGCTTTCATGAGCGCATTTTTATGAATAATAAAAATTTTCATAAGCTGTGGTTACCCTTTTACGCGATGATTTTCGCGCTGGTCAGTGGTTGTACGTCGTCTTCACACAGCGACCCCTCCCGCTACAATCTGCAGTTTCAGGCTCATCCACAAATCAATGAATCTGCGCCGCTTAAGGTCCGGGTACTGTTGCTGAAATCCGATGCGGATTTCATGTCCAGCGACTTCTACTCCCTGCAGAACAACGCGTCAGCTACGCTTGGCGCGAATCTGCTGAACAGCGATGTGTTCTTCCTGATGCCGGGACTGCTGTCAAAAACCCTCAGCGGGCAAAGCTCGCCGGAGGCTCGCTACATCGGCGTGATGGCGGAGTATCAGGTGCTGGATGGCAAAAAATGGCGCGTTTCACTCCCTCTGCCCGTGCCTGGCGAAAATCATATCTACCAGTTCTGGAAATGGTCCGCAGATGAACTTCAGGCCAACGTTTTTCTCGACGTGAACGGCATTCGGGTCATCAGCCAGTAACGCGCTTCAAAACAGGAAACACATCATCATGACGAAAGCAGAAAAGGTCGTCTGGACCGAAGGCATGTTCCTGCGTCCACACCATTTTCAGCGGACTGAAAGCTATCTGCTCAACCATGTTCGTGAATGGGGCGCGCTGCAGCGATCGTATCTCTGGGGCTTTCTCGACGTTGAACTGGATGAAGCGATGCTTCGTCAGGGATGCATAGCCCTGAGCTACTGCAGTGGGCTGCTGCCGGACGGCACCTTTTTCCAGGTCCGTAACGGGCGCAACGGTCCTGTACCGTTGAAAATTCCTGACAATCTCACCAACGAAAAAGTGGTGCTCGCACTGCCGGTTCGTCGTGGTGAGAGAGAAGAGGTGATTTTCAGCGAAGAGCCGGCCTCGCTGGCGCGCTTTATCGCGTTTGAGCAAGAGGTGGAAGACGATAACGCCATGTCGGTGGGGGATGCCACCGTTCAGTTTGGCCGCCTGCGTCTGACCCTGATGCTCGAAAAAGACCTCACGGCAGAGTGGACCGCCATCGGCGTGGCGTTTGTGACCGAGAAGCGTAACGACAACCACGTGCGGCTCGACAACAGCTACATCCCGCCGATGCTGAATGCCAATAACAGCCCGCAGATCTACAGCATGATCAACGATCTGCACGGCTTGCTGGTGCAGCGCAGCCAGCAAATTGGCGGCCGTTTGCGCCAGCCCGGCCGCTTTAACACCTCTGAACTGATCGAGTTCACGCTGCTGTCGCTGGTTAACCGTCACCTTGGCGAGGTGTCTCATTTAAAAACCCTTCCGCTGCTGCACCCGGAAACGCTCTGGCGCAGCTGGCTGCCGTTCGCGACCGAACTTGCCACCTGGACATCGCAGCGGACCGCTGAAAGCGTGCTGCCGATTTACGATCATGACGATCTGGCAAACTGCTTCAGCAAGCTGATGCTGATGCTGCGTCAGGGGCTGTCGCTGGTGATGGAAGACCACGCGATCCAGCTGCCGCTTAACGAACGCTCTCACGGCCTCAACATCGCCACGGTGCCTGAAACCAGCATGGTGCGTGAGTTCGGCTTCGTGCTGGCGGTCAAAGCCAATGTGCCGGGCGAACACCTGCAAACCCATTTCCCGGCGCAGATGAAGGTCGCACCGGTGTCGAAAATCCGCGATCTGGTTCAGCTTCAGCTGCCGGGCATTATGCTGCGCGCCATGCCGGTCGCACCGCCGCAGATCCCGTGGCATGCCGGCTACAGCTACTTCGAGCTCGAGAAGGGCAGCGAGCTGTGGCACGAGATGGATAAGTCCGGCGCATTCGCCCTGCACCTTGCAGGGGAGTTCCCGGGGCTGGATATGGAGTTTTGGGCCATCCGTAGCCCGACAGAATAATAAAGCGAGCGCTTAATATGCAGGAACGACAGGATACCGGCAGCGATGCCGCGTTCACCGGGGCTAGTAGCAACAATCAGCTGGTGGCGGCCGCCAATCCGCTGCTCAATGCGATTCCGCAGATCCGTCATTCGGTATCGCATGACGATCAGGTGGCGCTACGCCAGCGCCTGATCGATGAAATTCGCCGTTTCGAAGTCCGTTGCCAGCAGGCGGGGCTGCCCTACGAAGTGATCGTCGGGGCACGCTACTGCCTGTGTACGGCACTCGATGAGGCTGCCGCGCTCACCCCCTGGGGCAGCAGCGGGGTCTGGTCAAGCAATGGCCTGCTGGTGACGTTCCATAACGAAACCTGGGGCGGCGAGAAGTTCTTCCAGCTGCTGGCGCGCCTGTCGCAAAACCCGCGCGAGCACATTCTGCTGCTGGAGATGATTAACTACTGTCTGCTGCTCGGTTTCGAAGGGCGCTATCGGGTGCTGGACAATGGCCGCACCCAGCTTGAGACCATCAAGCAGAGGCTGTGGCAGATGATCCGCGGCGTGCGCGGCAGCTATCCGCCGCCGCTTTCTCCCCATCCGGAAGATCGTCCGGTGCTGCGCAAGCTCTGGCGGCCCATGGTCCCCCTGTGGGCCTGTGTGGCGCTGGCCGGGTTTATTGCCTGCCTGTTTTATATCGTGCTTAACTGGCGTCTTGGCGACAGCACCAACCCTGTGCTGGCGAAGATTTACCAGTCACAGCTGCCGGAAACCACTATTCAGCAGCCGGCGCGTCAGCTTCCGGCGGTGCTGAACCTGCGCGGCTTCCTGAAACCGGAAATCGAGGCTGGCCTCGTTGCGGTGAAAGACGAAGCGGATCGCAGCGTGGTTATCCTGAAAGGCGACGGGCTGTTTGCCTCTGCCTCGACCGTCGTGCGTGACCGCTATGAACCGGTCATCCACCGCATCGCGCAGGCGATGAATAACGTGAGCGGCAAAATTCTGGTGGTGGGCTACAGCGACAACGTGCCGATCCGCAGCGCGCGCTTTGCCTCTAACTATGAACTCTCTCTGGAACGCGCTCGCTCGGTACAGAAAATGCTGCAGGGAAGCCTCTCTCAGCCTGGCCGCGTGAAAGCGGAAGGGCGGGGCGAGATTAACCCGGTAGCGCCGAACACGACGCCTGAAAACCGCGCCCGTAACCGCCGTGTGGAAATTACTCTGCTGGTGTCGCCTGAAAATACCCAGGCCGAGCTGAACGGATTGCCGCAAGGAAACTAAGGAATGCTGACGACTCTTCTTTCCATACTGACTAACCGCATTCTGTGGAGCTTCCTCGGCGTCACGGCGCTGGCGGCGGTGATCTGGATGATTGGACCGCTGCTGTCCATCGTGGACACCCGACCGCTTGAATCGGAACAGAACCGCATCATCAGTATCGCCGTGGTCTATCTGCTCTGGGCGCAGGGCCATATTCTGCCGCGCCTGTACAACGCCTGGCTGAACCGTAAGCTGATGGACAAGCTCAAAGAGAATACCGCCAGCCCGGAAGCGGCGGATCCGCAGAAGCGACTGAACAGCGAGGAGCAGATCCTCGCCAGCCGTTTTGATGAAGCTGCGCAGGTGCTGAAAAAAGCGCACTTCAGCAAGGCGGGACAGGGCGCCCAGTGGACGCAGCGCTTCAGCACGCAGTACCTCTATCAGCTGCCGTGGTACGTCATTATCGGCGCGCCGGGATCCGGTAAAACCACTGCGCTGGTCAACTCCGGGCTGCAGTTCCCGCTGGCCGACCGTTTCGGTAAGACCGCCCTGCGGGGTATTGGCGGCACGCGTAATTGCGACTGGTGGTTCACCAACGAGGCCGTGCTGCTGGATACCGCGGGTCGCTATACCACCCAGGAGAGCGAGCAGGTGCAGGACGCCGGGGAATGGCTGCAGTTTATGGGGTTACTGCGTAAGTATCGCCGCCGCCAGCCGATCAACGGCGTGATCGTCACCATCAGCATTTCTGACCTGCTCACCCAGTCAGCCGAGGCGTCCCGCCAGCAGGCGGTGAATCTGCGTCAGCGTCTGTCCGAGCTGCATGAACAGCTGGGTATCCGCTTCCCGGTCTACGTGATGGTGACCAAGGCCGACCTGCTTAAAGGCTTCCGCGCCTGGTTTGCCGACTACGACAAAGCGCAGCGCGACCAGATCTGGGGCTTTACGCTGCCGTGGGAACAAACTAAACACGCCGATTATGACCTGATGGGCAACTTCCAGCAGGAGTTTTCGCTGCTGCAGCAGCGCCTCGACGCCGGGCTGCCGGAAACCATGCTCAAAGAGCATGACGCGAAAACCCGCGCAGAAGCGTATCTCTTCCCGCAGGAGTTCGCCGCGCTGCGTCCGCTGCTGGCGGATTACCTGAGCACCGTTTTCGCCCGCTCCAACTTCGAAACCGAATTCTCCCCGCGCGGGATCTACTTCGCCAGCGGGACGCAGGAAGGCATGCCGTTCGACCGCGTGATGGGCGAACTGAACCGCGCGCTGTCGCTGCCGGAAGGGGCAGAGAGCGATAACTGGGATTCGGTCAGCAAAGAAGCGCCAATCCCGGGCGCAAAAGGCCAGAGTTTCTTCATCAAGAACCTGCTGCAAAACGTTATCTTCCAGGAAGCCGGGATCGCCGGGGAAAACCGCTGGTGGGAGCTGCGCAACCGGGCGGTGATCTGGTCAGGCTATGCGGCGCTGCTGGCTCTGCTCGCGATCCTGGGCGGGCTGTGGCTCACCAGCTATGCCAAAAACAAGGCCTATCTGGAAGAAGTGGATGCGAAGGTTCCGCTGCTCGACCAGCAGAGCAAAGCCCTACAGAACCAGACTCAGCGTGACCTGTTCGAATTGCTGCCACTGCTGAATAGCCTGGTGGATCTGCCGAAAAGCGACGCCTTTGATGTGAACGATCCGCCGATCTCCCGCCGCATGGGGCTTTATCGCGGGGATGACGTCAGCAACGCCTCCCAGTCCCTGTACCAGAAAGCGCTGGATCAGATGCTGCTCCCTGCCGTCGCCATGCACATCACCACCTGGCTGCGCAACGACAACGGCAGCGATGTGGAATACAGCTATGAAGCGCTGAAAGCCTATCAGATGCTGTATCAGCCGAAACACTATGACGGCAAATTCCTGCATTCATGGGTGATGCTCAACCTGCAGCGTAACCTGCCGCAGAACGTCACGAAGGCGCAGCTGCAGCAGCTTGAATGGCATCTGACGCAGCTGCTGGAACCGAAAATTCAGGCCTCGCCGTACGCGCAGGACGAATCCCTGGTCGCACGCGAAAGAGCGATGATTAACCAGCAGCCGCTTTCCACGCGCGTCTATGGCCGCCTCAAGCGCCTGCTGGAACATGATGACAACCTGAAGCCGGTTTCCCTTTCCGACCTCGGCGGACCGCAGAGCGAGCTGGTGTTTTCGCGCAAAAGCGGCAAGCCGGTGAGCGAGGGCGTACCGGGTCTCTATACGCCGGACGGCTACTGGAAAAGCTTTAACGGCCAGATTGACAGCGTCACTACGGCGCTGCACGAGGACGACGCCTGGGTGCTGGGGGCCGCCACGGCGCAGGAAGATAAACAGCAGATCGATAACGCCGTGCGCCAGCTCTATATGCGCGACTTTATCGCCAACTGGGATCGCTTCCTCGCCGACATCCAGCTCAATAACAGCGCCGACCTTTCCCAGCGCATCAACACCGCGCGCCTGCTCTCCGGCGCCAACTCGCCGCTGCGCCGTCTGGTGCAGAACCTGAGCCAGGTCCTGACGCTATCACGCAATGCGCCAGCGCCGGAAGATGCGGGTAAAGCGCAGGATCAAAGCAACCGCGCCACCCGTACGCTGGAAGCCCTGTTCAGCAACAACGACGCTGCACCGACGCAGGCCGCGGTGGTCACGCAGGCACCGGAACAGCTGGTGACCGACCACTATGCGCCGATGATTGAGCTGGCGCAGCCGCTGGAGAAGGGCGGGAAGACCATCGTGTTTGATGATTTTCTCAAGCAGGTGGATGAACTCTATCGCTACCTGACCGCCGTGCAGGATGCGGCCAACAGCGGCATGCCTGCGCCGGGCGGGGAGGCGATCAGCCGTCTGCAGGCCAGCGCCGGTCGTCTGCCAGGCGGGCTGCAAACCATGTTCAGCAACATGGCGGTAGGCGCCAGCAGCGACACCCAGCGCCGTGACCTGGAAAACGTACGTAAGCGAATTAACGTCGAAGTGGGCGGATTTTGCCGCCAGGCAATTGCCGGTCGCTACCCGCTGGTGCGCAGCGCCAGCACCGAGGTGACGCCGGACGATCTCGCGCGCATGTTTGCGCCGGGAACCGGGCTGATGGACGCCTTCTTCCGCGACAATCTGACCAACAAGGTGGATACCACGCAGGCCAACTGGCGCTTTATGCCGGGCATTGACGGGAAAACGCTGCCGGGAAGTGAAGGGCTGCTGAGACCGTTCCAGCAGGCCCAGTCGATTCGCGACGCCTTCTTTGCTAACGGCGCAACCACGCCGTCTTTCAAGGTGACGGTTCGCACCGTGCGAATGGATAACACCATTCTGAACCTGACCCTGGACGTTGACGGTCAGCTGCTGCGCTACAGCCACGGCCCGCAGGCCGTGCAGATCATGAACTGGCCGGGGCCGGGTGGCACCAACCAGGTCCGTATGCAGCTGGGGCTGGCGAACGGCAGTACGGCGACGCTGGTCACCAACGACGCCTGGGCGCTGAACCGCTTTTTCGATAAAGCGAGCACCAGCCCGGGCACGGGTAGCCTGAGCCGTCAGGCCACCTTCAACGTCGACGGACATCAGGTCACGCTGGAGTTTGCGCCGAACAGCATTCGTAACCCGTTCCAGCTTCCTCGTTTCTCATGCCCATAACCGCAAGGACAGCCGTATGACGAATACCCCTGCGATGAACCGCTACAGCTGGTATGGCAAGTTACCCAGCGCCGGAGATTTTTTGCAGCGTCGCTTTCCTGACACCTTACAGCGCCAGTGGTCGCACTGGTTCCAGGTCGGTCTGCTGGCCTGGCAGCAGGAAGAGCAGCGCAGCGGCGAGCGCCCGTTTCAGAAAGCGCCAGTCTGGAATTTTGTGGTACCGCCCATGCTGGGCAGCCAGATGATCCAGATGGGCTGTCTGCTGCCCGGCCGCGACAGCGTTGGCCGACAATACCCGGTTTGCCTTCAGCTGAGCTTCGCGCCGTCCGAATGGTCGACCAGCCTGCTCAGCCAGGCCGAAAGCTGGTATCAGCAGATTGGGCGCCTGGGGCTGCACGCGGTGCGCAACAGTTTTTCCGCCTCACAGCTGGATGAGATGTTGATGACCATTCCGGCGCCGCAGCCGGTCGAGCCGCAAAAGCGCTCCGACATCCTGGATGTGATTGGCTATGACGAGGATGGTCAGAGCACGCTGGGCTGGCCGCAGGCGGCAGAGTGTTTTGATCCGCTGCGTCAGACCAGCTACTGGTGGACCAACCGCTGCGATGGTTACCCGCTGTACACCCACGTTCACAGCGGTAACTTCACCGGGCAGCTTTTCACCCTGCTGTTCGATCCGGCAGGGGGGGCCCGTCCGGGCCGTCACGGTCTCTATCCGCCTATGTTTGAATAAGCAGGGATCACATGAATATCGAAGAATTTCTCGCGCCGATAAGCGACGACAAGCCCTGCGGCGAAAACCTGGAGTACGACGCTGACTTCCAGGCGATGAACCAGGCAAGCCTCGGAAAAGCGGAACAGCAGTTTGGCGACACCATTATCCCGGCGGAGCCTGCTGACTGGAACACGGTCGAAAAATACGCCACCAGCCTGCTGACCCGCACCAAAGATCTTCGCGTCCTGCTGGCGTTAACCCATGCCTGGACCCGCCGTCGCGGGCTGGCGGGCTACGCGGACGGATTGCTGCTGGTGCAGGAGGCGATCGCCCGTTACTGGGAGCCGCTCTATCCGCTGCTGGAAGAGTATGGCGAAACCGATCCGTTCTACCGCATTAACGCCCTGGCAGGGCTGAGCGATAAGTCTGACCTCACCGTCGCCGTGCGTAACGCCTCGCTGCTGCGTTCAAACGGCGATGAAATTTCGCTTAGGGATGCCCAGGCCCTGCTGGACGGCAGTAAGACGGAGTGTCCCGACTATCCCGGCGGCCGTCCACGGCTGATTGACGAGCTGGCCCGCGGCGACCAGCCGGGAACCGCAGCGGTTATCGTCATTAACGAACGGCTGCTGGCGATTCGCGAGCTGCTCACCGGGCATCTCGGTGAAAGCGGCGTGCCCGAGATGGAGCAGTTGCTGAAAACCGTGGGGCTGGTGGCCAGCGCCTGTCAGGTGACCGACATCAGCAAGCTGCTGCCGAACCGTGAGGCGCAGGCGGACCCACAGGCGGAGCAGCCATCAGCGGCAACGCAGCCCGTTCAGCCGGTCACCGACTGGCGCAGCGTGCAGGTCACCAGCCGCGCCGATGCCCAGCTGATGCTGGAAAAAGCGAAGCAGTATTTTGCACAGTACGAACCGAGTCACCCCGCGCCGCTGATGATTGAACGGGTGCAGCGGCTGTCAGAACTTAACTTTATGGACATTATTCGCGACCTGGCGCCAGACGGCGTTAACCAACTGGAAAACATCTTTGGGCGCCGCGAATAGCGCGTCCAGGCATTATGACGTCAGGCATGGAGCCTGGCGTTTCACCTTCACCGCGCATCTTTGATGGAGAACATCATGGCAATGAGTAACAGTGGGCAGAAATTCATCGCACGTAACCGTGCCCCCCGCGTGCAGATCGAGTATGACGTAGAGATCTACGGTGCAGAACGTAAAATTCAGCTGCCGTTTGTGATGGGCGTTATGGCCGATCTGGTCGGCAAACCGGTGGAAAACCTGCCGGCCGTCGACGAGCGTAAATTCCTCGAAATTGACATCGACAACTTTGACGAACGCATGAAGGCGCTGAAGCCGCGTGTGGCGTTCCAGGTGGATAACACCCTGACGGGCGAAGGTAAGCTCAACGTGGATCTGACCTTCGACAGCATGGACGACTTCCTGCCGGACGCGGTAGCCCGCAAGGTTGAGCCGCTGAACAAGCTGCTGGAAGCGCGCACCCAGCTCTCCAACCTGCTGACCTATATGGACGGTAAAAACGGTGCGGAAGAGCTGATCGCAAAAATTCTGCAGGATCCGACGCTGCTCAAATCCCTGAGCCAGTTGCCGAAAAATGACGAAAGTGCGAAAGGTAGCGAGGAATAATCGATGAGCAACCAGACTCAACAACACGAGCAGCAGGCGGGTCAGGCGTTCAGCCAGGATGAATTCAGCGCGCTGCTGAACAAAGAGTTCCGCCCGAAAACCGACCAGGCCCGCTCCGCCGTAGAAAGCGCGGTTAAAACCCTGGCGCAGCAGGCGCTGGAAAATACCGTCACCTTCTCGAACGATACCTACCGCACCATTCAGAACCTGATTGCCGGTATCGATGAGCAACTGTCGCAGCAGGTGAACCAGATCATTCACCACGAAGAGTTTCAGAAGCTGGAGAGCGCCTGGCGCGGTCTGAGCTACCTGGTGAACAACACTGAAACCGACGAGATGCTGAAGATCCGCTTTATGAGCATCTCCAAGCAGGAGCTGGGCCGCACCCTGAAGCGCTACAAGGGCGTGGGCTGGGACCAGAGCCCGATCTTCAAGAAAATCTACGAGCAGGAGTACGGTCAGTTCGGCGGCGAGCCGTTTGGCTGCATCGTCGGCGACTACTACTTCGACCACAGCCCGCAGGACGTTGAGCTGCTGGGCGAAATGGCGCGCATCGGTTCTGCAGCGCACTGTCCGTTCATTACCGGTACCGCACCGGGCGTGATGCAGATGGAGTCCTGGCAGGAGCTGGCCAACCCGCGCGACCTGACCAAGATCTTCCAGAACACCGAATACGCCGCCTGGCGTTCACTGCGTGAATCGGAAGATGCCCGCTATCTGGGCCTGGTGATGCCGCGCTTCCTGTCGCGCCTGCCGTATGGCATTCGCACCAACCCGGTCGACAGCTTTGACTTTGAAGAGCAGACCGACGGCGCGAACCACAACAGCTACTCGTGGGCGAACGCCGCGTACGCGATGGCCGCCAACATCAACCGCTCCTTCAAAGAGTACGGCTGGTGCACCTCGATTCGCGGCGTGGAGTCCGGCGGGGCGGTGGAAAACCTGCCGTGCCACACCTTCCCGAGCGATGACGGCGGCGTGGATATGAAATGCCCGACCGAGATCGCCATCAGCGATCGTCGTGAAGCCGAGCTGGCGAAAAACGGCTTTATGCCGCTGGTTCACCGCAAAAACTCCGACTTTGCCGCCTTCATCGGCGCGCAGTCCCTGCAGAAACCGGCGGAGTACCACGATCCGGATGCGACAGCTAACGCGCGCCTGGCATCACGCCTGCCGTACCTGTTCGCCTGCTGCCGTTTTGCTCACTACCTGAAGTGCATCGTGCGCGACAAAATCGGCTCCTTCCGCGAGCGCGAAGAGATGGAACGCTGGCTGAACGACTGGGTCATGAACTACGTCGACGGTGACCCGGCGAACTCCTCTCAGGAGACCAAGTCCCGTAAACCGCTGGCAGCTGCGGAAGTGCAGGTGCAGGAGATTGAGGACAACCCAGGCTACTACGCCGCGAAGTTCTTCCTGCGTCCTCACTACCAGCTGGAAGGTCTGACCGTTTCCCTGCGTCTGGTATCTAAACTGCCGTCGCTGAAGACGAAAGACGCGTGATGATGAGTGCCGGCCCTGGAGGGCCGGCTACATTTCGGTGAATATGAGATAGCTAATGAATTTGACTATGACAGCGTTAATACGAAAATTCATCAGCTATTTAGCCATTTATACATTGCTAATAATTTCATTCATGCTGTTTGTGACGGTATCTGGCTACTATTTGTTTATCTTTGACTGGCCGGCAGATTTCCCGCGAATCGCAATGCATGCATTTCTATGCGCTGGACTTAATGCATTAGCGATAGGGATATACGTTGTCGCAGAAAAACGGAAAGAGAAAAATTAGTATTTTACGCGGACTGATGCGCTGCGGATCCTATGGCAAAGGATATTAAGGTGAAACGTTTCTGTTTTTTCCTCGTATTTATGACCTCTTATGTGTGTGCCGGAAATAACTATCCTGATTTTTATCATCAGCAAACATACCGGCAGGTTTTAAAAGATTTAGTTCTGGCGCGATGCCTTGCGCAGGTGGCAGATAAAGGCAGCCAGTTTTCTGCTGATGCGGCCCGCAGTGCAAGTGCATTCATTGAGTGGATACCTTTTGATGCCGAAAATGGCACTGATAAAGTGGATGCCCTCATCGGAAAATATAAAAATCAAATTAATGGTTTTCATTCAGAGCGAAAACCCGATGTCAAAGGTGTAACCTTAAACTGTTTACGTCTTTATCATAGCGATGAGCTGAACAAACTGGTTCCGCAGGTCATCATAGGCGATCCTGATCGTACCTGGATTCAGGATAACCCGCAGTAGTAAAAGACTTCACATTCTTTCCGTTCATTCAGGGGGAATGTAAGACTGTCAAATGACACGGGTCATTTGATGTGAGGCAGAGGTAAAATATGGACGGTTTTATTCAGCCCCATGCTTTCCTGTTTGCCATATAAGTGCTTTTTCGAAAGCAATATTGTTCATCCACGAAGAGTAGATATTATGGCTATTGATATGTTTCTGAAGGTCGAGGGTGTTACGGGCGAATCTAAAGATTCTAACCACACCGGCTGGACTGATATTACCTCCTTCTCCTGGGGCGCTTCCCAGCCAGGTAATATGAGCGTTGGCGGTGGCGGCGGTGCCGGTAAAGTTAACTTTAACGACCTGCACGTTAACGCGCTGATCGACAAATCCACCACCGCTATCCTGAAACACTGCGCAAGCGGTAAACACCTGACTAAAGTTGAGCTGTCCGTTTGTAAAGCGGGCGGCCAGCAGGTGGAATACTCCCGCATCACGCTGGAAGATGTGCTGGTGACCTCTGTTCAGTATACCGGTGCTGACAACGGCGATACCGTTGGTGTGACCTATGCATTCCAGGCTGCGAAAGTGAAACAGCAGTACTGGGAGCAGACCACGTCGGGTGGTAAGGGTGCTGAAAGCAGCGCTGGCTGGAACATCAAAGAAAACAAAGAAGCGTAATTGCGTATGTGGCCGGGGAGTTTTCCCCGGTCATTATCAACCGGGAAGGAAGATAGCATGGCAAGTTTGCAGGAAGGAGGCGCCCGTCCTCTCACCATTGGCGAAATAGCACTGGCGCGCTCGGTTTTTAGTGACGCAATAAAGTATTCAGAAGTTAAAGTCCATAATAAAAGCTATTTGCCGTTTAATATGCAGTCGACAGATGTCGCGATGACCCCCAATGGTGAGCTCTATTTTCGCGAGCCGCATTATCGGGATGACTTCTCAATAGAGGTTCCGCGATATAAACACTGGTTTATTCACGAAATGGTGCATGTATTGCAGCATCAGATTGGAATGAATGTTCGAACCCGAGGTGCATTCAGTTGGGCAGCAAGTTATAATTATTCTCTGCCCCCCGATAAAAAACTATCGGACTTTGGTATGGAGCAGCAGGCTTCTATCATTTCAGATTTTTATTATTTGATAAATTACGGCCTGGGTGATTTCCGGAACATTGCTGGGTTTGAGGGAATAATCGGCCCCGACCTGAAGGATAAATACCTGCAGGTATTATCGTTGTTTATTCAAAATCCTAAAGACCGGCGGGTATGGTTATGAAACAGTTACTCAGTGTTGTAGCAATCGCATTAACGGTGAGTGCCTGCGTAT
This sequence comes from Enterobacter sp. JBIWA003, assembly GCF_019968825.1. Lineage (NCBI taxonomy): Bacteria > Pseudomonadati > Pseudomonadota > Gammaproteobacteria > Enterobacterales > Enterobacteriaceae > Enterobacter > Enterobacter sp. JBIWA003. Next base: position 2,870,336 of record NZ_CP074170.1, on the reverse strand, counting down.
CTCATCCTGCACAATATCAGTCGCTTTCGGTTACGCTAAAGAACAACGAACCCTGCTTTGCTATTCCCGCTAACTCCGGGTTAGACGCGCCTGTCACCAGCTATTCGCCCACCATAATGAAACGCGCGGGAAATGAATGGAAAGCGGTATCGCCGCCGTCAACGTTTAGCCCTGAAGTGACGTTAACGACCCAACAGTGTCACCAGTGGCAGGGGATTGCGTGGCAAGCCGGAGAATATGATGTTGCTCTGAAGGTGTCAGGGAAAAACGATTCTATTCGCTATGCGGCCCGCTTCACCTTACAAGAAGGTCCCTCAGGCCAGTTTAAGCTTACGCAGACTGAATAGAATGTGTTAACCCCAAACGCCGCCGTTCTCGCCCCGAGAGCGGCAGCGTTTGAGCGCTAATCATACCAGCAGGAATACGCCATGCGATTCACGATTATTTCTACGAAACCCGGTCATCAGCCGCCGCAAAGCAGCTGTGATTTTTACGCCCCGGGCGGCACCATTGGGCGCGGTACGGATAACAATCTGGTATTGCCGGACAATGACCGCACCATCTCTCGTCTGCAGGCCATTGTTCACGTTGACGCTCAGGGCGAATGCCGCGTCACCAACCGTGGCAGCGTCACCCGCGTAGTATTAAATGACATTCCGCTGGAGCGAGGGCGTCAGGTTGAGCTGCAGGATGGCGACATTCTCGGTATTGATGACTACCGTATCGAAGTGACCGAACTGATCCACGATACCCAGCCCGTGAGCCGCATGGCGGCCAGCCTGCACCAGCAGGCGCGTCCGACGGTGGCTCCTGCGCCCGCGCAGCAGCCGAAACCGGCGAGTGCCGCACCCCGTGGGAAAGCCGAGCCGACCGCCGTGCCAACGGAGATCTGGGATAGCCTGATGCAGGAGTTTTCCATCTCCGACAGCATCTCCAGTAACCGCACAAAGCCGCAGCCTACGGCATCGCACGATCCGTTCTCCCAGCCTGCGGCTCCGGAGCGTAACGCCGAAGATCCGCTGGCGATGTTCAACGACAGCGATCCGACGCTCGAGCGTAAGCATGTCGATCCGGATACGCTGTTCAGCGATGAAGCGTTGTTCAAAAAAGAGAGTATTTTTGACGACGTCACCCCGTCAACCCTGGTGCCGCCGGGCGAGACGAGCCCCGTTAAGCCAGAAGAAGAGGCAACGGATGAGCTCGATCCGCTGGCCCTGTTTGGCGGTAAAGCCAGCGCGCCAGCCGCGCGCAATGACGACCCGCTCGGGCTGATGGGCGGTGCGCCGTTAACCCATCCGGATGACATTATCAGCGAGAAGCCTGCCCCCGTGCCGGAACCTGAGCAGGAAGAGGACGTCCTGGCCGATTCCCCGCTGTTCGCCCCTGAGCCGCAGGAAGAACCGCGTGCTGAAGAAGAACCCGCGCGACCGGATTACGCAGGCTTCACCATGCCAACGCCGCAGGCCGTTGCGCGCAGCAGCGCGCAGGCCCCGAAGGGCCGCCTGCGCATCGACCCGGTCAATAACGCTGCCGCCCCAACCGCCACGGCAAACAGCGGTGAGAAGGGTGAAGTGCTGCAGGGCGAGCTGCTGGAGGCGCTGCTAGAGGGGATGGGGCTGAGCGAAATGCAGCCCGTTCCGCAGTTTGACCGTGAAAATATGCGTCAGCTGGGGCAGATCCTCGGTATGTTCTCTCAGGGGACCGTGGCGCTGCTCTCCTCGCGCTCTATCCTCAAGCGCGGCGTAAAAGCCGACATGACCATGGTGCTGGACGATGCCAACAACCCGTTCAAGCTGTTGCCGACCGGCAAAACCGTGTTAATCCAAATGTTCGGCACCCCGATGCCGGGCTTTATGCCACCAACCAAATCCGTGCGCGATGCGCTGATCGATCTGCAGGCGCACCAGCTGGGTATGATCTCCGGCATCCGCGCCATCATTGCCGCGATGCTGCAGTCCTTTAACCCGGAGCAGCTGGAAGAGCAGGCGAAGCAGAACGGCATGACCTCGCGTCTGGCGCTGCCGGGCAGCCGCAAAGCCGCCCTGTGGGACTACTTTGTTCGCAGCTATGGCGAGACGGCGGGCGAGATTGAGGACGACTTCCACACCCTGTTCGGCGAGGCCTTCCTTCATGCCTATGACATGGAGGTAAATCAGTACAAAGACTCACAGAGCGGATCGGAAGACAAATGAATATCGCAACGGCTTCTCTCTCCCGCCAGGGGACGCGCGCCAGCAACCAGGATCAGACGGGAGAAACCATAGGGGAACGTTCAGCCTGCTTTGTCGTCTGCGACGGCATCGCGGGGCTGCCGGGCGGCGAGGTGGCCGCAGCGCTGGCCCGCAATAGCATTATCTCCCGCTTCGATGGCGACAAACATCTTAATGCGCAGCACATCCGCGACTACGTGCAGACGGCGAATCGCACCATTCTCAGCGAACAGCAGGCCGTTCAGGACTATCGCCGGATGGGCACGACGCTGGTCAGCCTGTTCATTGACCGTGATTACGGGCTCGCCTACTGGGCGCATGCCGGAGACAGCCGCCTGTACCTGTTCCGCCGCGGATGGCTGTGGCATGTGACCACTGACCACAGCCTGGTGCAGCAGATGAAAGATGCCGGGCACCAGACCGACAACCTGAACAGTAATCTGCTCTATCTGGCGCTCGGGATTGAAAACGGCGGGCCGGAAGCGAGCTACAGCGACGTGGTGCAGGTTGAAGACGGCGATGCATTCTTACTCTGCACCGACGGATTCTGGCACGGCGTCAGCGAAGAGCAAATGAAGCAGTCGCTGCACATGGTGAATACGCCGCAGGAGTGGCTGACCTTAATGAACCAAATCATTCAAAAGAATGGCGAGCAGGAGGGGAATGCTCAGGATAACTATACTGCCCTGGCGGTATGGATGGGCAACCCTCAGGACACCACTTTGCTGCACACCCTCTCTGACGCAGCACAATTTCTTCCCTGCGGAACTGATTAGACACACAAGGAACGATATGAAACTTTGGCTATCGGGTTTGGCACTTCTGGCGGCGACCTCCACCGCGCAGGCTGAAAATTTCCGCATCGTGCAGTCTCCTGCGCAGAAGCTGGATATCTGGATCGACAACATCAAAGACAACACGCCGCAGAGCTGGTGTAAGCCTGAGGTGGCGCTGCGTATTGTGGCGAACGGCAAGAAAGACGTCTCCGTGCTGGAGAACTTTGTGCCGCGTCTTGGCTCACTGCTGGAACACCAGTGCAGCAAAGTGAATAAACTCAGCTGGACGCTCAACGATCCGGCGGGTACCACGCTGGCGCAGGGCACGGCTGGCAAAGCGCAGGACTGGGCGTTGGTAGTGAAACAGGAGCAGGCCGCGTCTGCCGCGACCGTCACCGCCACCCCAGCCAGCGGCGCGCTACTGCCGCCCGATCAGAACGTGGCTTCCCGCACCGTTGCTGCCGACCGTACGCCGTGGCAGGAGTTTACGCTTCAGGACGGCTGCCACCTGCGCACCTTCTGGGAAGGGGGCGCTTCTGCACCGGCGCTCTTTATTCCCGATTCTGACACCACCCGCTGCGGGAACGGCAGCTGGCTGAGCGGACACACCGTTGTGTCGCAGTCCCGCAACGGCGGGCAGAAAGAGATGGCGGTAACATACATTCATGGCTTCCCGGTCACCGGGCTGAATCAAAGCGCCGACCCGGAAAACGCGCTGATCACCTCCGTCAACAAAGAGCGCATGGTATTCAGCACCCCAAACAGCGACCAGAGCTGGATGATCCTGCCTTACGACAATGCCCTGAACAGCTGGAAGAGCAACGGCACGGTCGCGGTGGAGATTTCCCGTGAAACCGCCAGCGATGATGCAAAACTGCAGGCGCGTATCGCGGCGGTGAAAAAAACCTGGAGCGCCTGGGTGGCACCCGGCACTCCGCTGAATATCGTTCTGATTGACACCCTGCGTCCTCAGCTGCGCGATCCGGCCGTCGGCGCATGGCGCGCGGCAAATTAAGGAATGGCAATGAATACGCTCTATCAACACCTGGCGGGTGAGTCGCTTAACGACGCGCTCGCGCGTCTGGAAGCAGAAATCAAAGCCCGTCCGGCAGATGCCGACCTCCGCGCCGCGTTCGTGCAGTTTTTAACCCTTAGCGGCAACTGGACGCGTGCCCTGACCCAGCTGAAAAGCTGGCTGGCGTTGAAGCCGCAGGCGAAGCCCACCGTCACGCTGCTGGAGCAGTCCATTCAGGGCGAGCTGCAGCGCGCGCAGGTGATGGCGGGACAGGCGCGTCCGGCGATGCCTGAAACCCAGTGGCCGTGGCTGACCACCCTTGCCGCGGCGCTGAGCGAGGAGGGCGAGCGCGCGCAGGCGCTGCGTCTGGAAGCCCTTGAACAGGCGCAGGCAAACCCTGGTAGTGTCACCCTTGAAAACGAGGAGACGCAGGCCTTTGAGTGGCTGATGGACGGCGATGCCCGTCTCGGCCCGTTGTGCGAAACCATCGTCAACGGCCGCTATTTCTGGCTGCCGTTTAACGCCATCGCGGAGATCCGTTTCCAGGCGCCTGCCAGCGTCACCGATCTGGTCTGGCGTCACGCGCTGGTGCGCCTGACCGACGGAACGGAGCAGGTGTGTCAGATCCCGGCGCGTTACCCGTTTGCAGCCGATGCCTCTGATGCGGTCAAACTGGGGCGCACCACCGACTGGCACCCGCTCGATACTGACGGCACGCTGTATGAAGGCCAGGGCCAGAAGGCCTGGCTGAGCGAGCAAAGCGAAAGCCCGCTGCTGTCCTTGAGCCTCGTGACGTTCGCGACGGATGGAGCCGATGAGTAATCCCGCTGGCGAAGGCGATCTGCTGCGCAGCGGCTGGCAAGCCCGCAGCAAGCAGGAGAAGGTGGGGGCGCGCGACAAAATGCAGCCCTCGCTGCTCGATCGCCTCACCGATAACGATCCGGAAAAAAAGCGCGAGTCGGCCAACAGCAATCTGATCACCCACGCCGCCCTGCGTCGCAATGTGCTGCGGGATCTGCAGTGGCTGTTTAATACCATCAACCACGATGCCTCCGGTGATTTGAGCGCGTTACCGCACGTGAGCCGCTCGGTGGTTAACTTCGGCGTCGCGCCGCTGGCCGGGAAAAGAATGTCGGACATCGAATGGCACGACATTCAGCGCAAGCTCACCGAGGCCATCATTAATTTTGAACCACGCATTTTGCCGCAGGGGCTGCAGGTCCGCTGCGTGTCGGATACCTCCTCGCTGGATCTGCACAACGTGCTCTCCATCGAGATAAAAGGGCGTTTATGGTGTGTGCCGTACCCGCTGGAGTTTCTGTTTCGTACCGATGTCGATCTGGAAAACGGCCATTTTGAACTGAAAGATGCGGGGTAATCATGGAAAGTAAACTGCTCGAATACTACAACCGTGAGCTGGCCTACCTGCGCGAAATGGGGGCCGAGTTTGCCGAACGCTACCCTAAAGTCGCCGGACGGCTGGGCATGCGCGGCATCGATGTGGCGGACCCGTATACCGAACGCCTGATGGAAGGGTTCGCCTTCCTGACCTCCCGCGTGCAGATGAAAATGGACGCGGAGTTTCCGCGCTTCTCCCAGCGTCTGCTGGAGATGATTGCGCCGAACTATCTTGCGCCCACGCCGTCGATGGCGATTGCGGAGATTCAGCCCGACAGCAGCCGGGGCGACCTGAGCAAGGGATTCATTGTGCCGCGCGGTACCATGATGGACAGCCTGGCGCTGAAAAAAACCGGCGTGACCTGCAGCTATACCACGGCGCACGAGGTCAACCTGCTGCCGCTGAAAATCGACAAGGTCGAGCTGGGCGGTGTCCCCGCCGATTTGCCGCTCGCACAGCTGGGTCTGAGTCAGCGGGGGATCGGCAGCGCCCTGCGGATCCGCATCGCCTGCGACGGCCCGCAAAATCTCGGGCACCTGGATTTCGACCGTCTGGAATTTTTCCTCGCCGGTCCGGATATCGAGGCGCTGAAGCTGCTGGAGCTGGTGATGGAGCACCACGCCGGGATCGTCTGTCAGACGGTCAGCCCGCAGCGACAGCGACAGCTGCTGGCGTCGGACGCGCTGCGTCAGGAGGGCTTTGAGCCTGACCAGGCGCTGCTTCCGGACGATCTGCGCAACTTTGACGGCTATCGTCTGCTGCAGGAGTATTTCGCCTTTCCGGCCCGATTCCGGTTCATTAGCCTCAGCGGCCTGAGCACGCTGATCCAGCGCTGTGAAGGTGAGAAAGCCTTCGACATCTTCATCCTGCTGGATAAGTCGGATGAACAGCTGGAGCGCGTGGTCGATGCCAGCCACCTGGCGCTGCACTGCACCCCGGTCATCAACCTGTTCCCAAAGGTCGCGGCGCGTCAGAAGCTGAATGAAGGCCAGCATGAATACCATCTGGTGGTCGATAACATCCGTCCGCTGGATTATGAGATTTACGCGGTCAAAAAAATCTATGGCAGCGCGGATGGTCAGCGCGATGACCAGACGTTTCGCCCGTTCTGGAGTACCTGGAGCGGCGATGCGGGCAACTACGGAGCCTATTTTTCCCTGCGCCGTGAACAGCGCGTGCTGTCCGAGCATGCCCTGCGCTACGGCACCCGTACCGGCTATATCGGCTCGGAGGTCTTTGTCTCGCTGGTGGATGAACAGCACGCACCCTGGCAGGAAAACCTGCGCTATATCTCTGCCGAGGTGCTCTGCACCAGCCGCGACCTGCCGCTGATGCTGCAGCAGGAGCTCGGGCAGTTCATTATGGCGGACTCCATGCCGGTGAAATCCCTCACCCTGCGTAAAGGCCCGACGCCACCGCGTCCGGCGCTGGCAGAAGGGTTCAGCACCTGGCGGCTTATCAGCCAGTTGCAGATGAATTACCTCAGCCTGATGGACAGTGACAATGAGGAGGGGGCTGCCGCGCTGCGCCAGCTGTTAGGACTGTACGCCAACCTGGCCGAAACGCCCGTTGCGCGTCAGGTGGAAGGCGTTCGTCACTGCGTACTGGAGCCGGTTCACCGCCGCGTGCCTGAACCCGGCCCGGTGGTGTTCGCCCGCGGGATCGGCATTACCCTGACGGTGGATGAGCGAGCCTTTTCGGGGGCCAGTCCGTGGCTCTTCGGCAGCGTGATGGAGCGTCTTTTTGCCCGCCTGGTCTCCATCAACAGCTTCACCGAGTTCTCCCTGAAAAGTCAGCAGCGCGGCGAGATTGGCTACTGGGCGCCGCGCATGGGTAAAAGGGCGCTGATATGAGTGACGCTGCCACTGCACCGCTGCGCGTGCATCGCCTGACGAAGCTGCCGGATGCGTTCTGGCACGGCCTCCGCGAGACGCCCTGGCGCTACGATCTGTTTCAGCTGTTAAGGCGCATTGATGCCCAGGGCGGCGAGCGCTACCCGCTGGGCCGCGCGCCGCTGCCAAAATTTGAACCGCTGCGCATCGGCCAGCAGCCGTCGATGAGTTTTGCCCCGTCGACGCTGGCCAGGGTGCGTCAGCGGGAAGAGAGCGGGCTGCATGAGGTGTCTATCCTCAGCTTCGGCCTGTTTGGCCCGAACGGCCCGCTGCCGGTCCACATGACCGAGTACGCCCGCGAGCGTATTTATCATCATCAGGACACCAGCCTGAGCGCGTTTGCCGATCTGTTCCACCATCGTCTGGCGCTGCTGTTTTACCGCGCCTGGGCGGATGCGCAGCCCACCGTCTCGCTGGACCGCGCCGATAACAAGCGCTTTGAGGGCTATCTGGCGTCGCTGATTGGTATGGGCCAGCCGGGTCAGATGGACAACGGCAGCCTGAGCTCACACGCGCGCTTTACCCACGCCGGGCACCTGACCCGTCATGGGCGGGATCCGGAGGGGCTGGAGAAGATCCTGCGCAGCTATTTTAAGGCGCCGGTCAAACTGGTCAGCAACGTGCCGCAGTGGATGCCGCTCTCCACGCGCGAGCAGGCGCAGCTGGGAGCAGGACGCCGCATGCCGCGCATGGGTGAATCCGCCTTTCTCGGCGTCGCCGTCCGCGACGTTCAGCATAAGTTTCGCATCGAGATTGGCCCGCTGAGCGCGGAGGAGTACAACCGCTTTCTGCCGGGTGAAGCGTGGGTCACCGAGCTGCGCGACTGGGTGCGTCAGTACGCCGGAGTGGAGTTTGAATGGGAAACGCGGGTGATCCTGCGCGCAGACGCGGTGCAGGGCGCCACGCTCGGCAGTCATGCGCGATTAGGCTATAACACCTGGCTGGGCCTTCAGCCGCAGCCTGTCCCGCGCGGCGATCTGGTGTATCGCGCAGAGCGGTAATCCTTCCGTATACCGAATCATTGTTAATGGAAACTAACATGTCAGAAATTAGCCGTGCCGTGCTTTTCGGCAAACTGGATACGCTGTTATTTACCTCTCTGGAAAGCGCCACTGCGTTCTGCAAGCTGCGCGGCAACCCCTATGTTGAGCTGGTGCACTGGCTGCATCAGCTGATGCAGCAGCAGGATGGCGATCTGCAGCAGGTCATCCGCCACTTTGCCCTTGATGAACAGCAGCTGACGCGCGATATCGTTGCCGCGCTAGATGTGCTCCCGCGCGGGGCGAGTTCCGTTTCCGATCTCTCCGAGCATATCGACAGCGCCGTGGAGCGCGCATGGGTCTTTGGCTCACTGAAGTTTGGCGTCAGCCGCATTCGCGGCGGCCATTTGCTGATCGGCATGCTGAAAACCTGGAATCTGGCCAACGTGCTGAAAAGCATTTCGGCGCAGTTTACCCGCCTTAACGTCGAGGTATTGATTGAGCAGTTCGATACCATCTGCGCCAACAGTAAAGAGACGCAGCAGGCCGCTGCTGCCGTCGATGCACCGGCGGGTGCGGTACCGGCTGCGCAGGGGACGCTGGCCCAGTACGGCCAGGACCTGACCGCCCGTGCCCGCGACGGGAAGATTGACCCGGTTGTCGGGCGCGACGAGGAGATCCGCCAGATGGTCGATATCCTGATGCGCCGTCGTCAGAACAACCCGCTGCTGACCGGGGAAGCCGGGGTCGGCAAAACAGCGGTAGTGGAAGGTCTGGCGCTGCGTATCGCCGACGGCGACGTGCCGGAGCCGCTGCAGAACATTCAGCTGTGGCTGCTGGATATCGGCATGCTGCAAGCCGGTGCAGGCATGAAAGGCGAGTTTGAAGCCCGTCTGCAGGCGCTCATTAACGAAGTCCAGTCCAGCGCCACGCCGATCATTCTGTTTATCGATGAGATCCACACCCTGATTGGCGCAGGCGGCCAGCAGGGGACCGGCGATGCGGCGAACCTGCTGAAGCCAGCTCTGGCGCGCGGCCAGCTGCGCACCATCGGCGCCACCACCTGGGCGGAATACAAAAAGTACATTGAGAAAGACCCGGCGCTGACCCGTCGTTTCCAGACGGTGCAGGTGCACGAGCCGGACGAAGCGAAAGCCATTCTGATGCTGCGCAGCACCGTGTCGCCGCTGGAGACGCATCACCAGGTGTTGCTGCTCGACGAAGCGGTCAGCGCGGCGGTGAAGCTGTCTCATCGCTACATTCCGGCGCGTCAGCTGCCGGACAAAGCCGTGGCCCTGCTCGACACAGCCTGCGCCCGCGTCGCGGTCAGCCAGAGCGCACCGCCTGCGCAGCTGGAAGACTGCTTGCGCCATCTTGCCGCGCTGGATGTGGAAATTGAGATTGCCGAACGCGAAGCGCGCGTGGGGGCCGGTGATGCCGATCGCGTCACGGCATTACGCGCCGAACGAGACGCGTATGAGACAAAACGCGAAGCCCTGTCCCGGCGCTGGGAAGAAGAGCGCAGCCTGGTGCAGGAGATTATCCGCCTGCGCGCCGCGCTGTTCGCGGCGGGCGAGGAAGATACCGCTGAGCTGCGCGGCCAGCTGGCGGAACAGCAGCTAGCGCTGAACGCCTTACAGGGTGACGAGCCGCTGCTCTTTGCCGCGGTGGATGAAAACGTGGTTGCTGCGGTGGTCTCTGACTGGACCGGGATCCCGCTGGGCCGGATGGTGAAAAACGAGATCGACGCGGTACTCAACCTTGCCGACACGCTGAACCAGCGTGTTATCGGCCAGCGTCACGGTCTGGATCTGATTGCCCGCCGCGTGAAAACCTCGCGGGCGAAGCTGGACGACCCGAACAAGCCGGTGGGCGTCTTTATGCTGTGCGGCCCGTCCGGCGTTGGTAAAACCGAAACCGCGCTGGCGCTCGCCGAATCTCTGTACGGCGGCGAGCAGAACGTCATCACCATCAACATGAGCGAGTTCCAGGAAGCGCACACCGTCTCCACCTTAAAAGGTGCGCCTCCAGGGTACGTAGGGTATGGTGAAGGCGGGGTATTAACCGAGGCCGTCCGCCGCCGTCCATACAGCGTGGTGCTGCTGGACGAAATTGAGAAAGCGCACCCGGACGTCCACGAGATCTTCTTCCAGGTCTTTGATAAAGGCTGGATGGAGGACGGCGAGGGGCGCCACATTGATTTTCGCAACACCATTATTATTCTGACCTCCAACGTCGGTACCGAGCTGATTAGCGCCATGTGCGCCGATCCGGACCTCATGCCGGAGCCTGAGGCCTTAAGCGGCGCGTTGCGCCAGCCGCTGCTGGAGGTCTTCCCGCCCGCGCTGCTGGGCCGTCTGCTGGTGGTGCCGTATTACCCGCTCAGCGACGAGATGCTGGGGCAGATTGTTCGCCTGCAGCTCAGGCGCATTCAGCGTCGTCTGGAAGAGAATCACAGCATCATTTCTGAGTTTGACGACAGCGTGGTGGAACAGATTGTTCAGCGCTGTACCGAGGTGGAGTCGGGGGGACGCATGGTGGATGCTATTCTGACCAACACCCTGTTGCCCCAGATGAGCCAGATCTTACTTACCGCCAGCCGCAGCGACGAGCAGTACCGACGTCTGCATGTCACCTGCGAGCAGGGCGAGTTTCACTGTCAGTTTGCCGCGTAATAATCATCAAGAGAACTGTAAAAGATGACGGATAATGATAACAATCGGACTGTCCCAAACGCGCTCCCGGTCGGGTACCGCTTCAACGAGTTTGAAATCAAAGAGGTGATCGGCGGCGGCGGTTTTGGCATTGTCTATCGCGCGTGGGATCACCAGCTCGAACGCACTATCGCTATCAAAGAATTTATGCCTTCCTCGCTCGCCGTACGCGGCGACGACATGACCCTGGTGCTCCGCAGCGAGCGCTTTGGCAAAGCGTTCTCCGCGGGCCTGAACAGCTTCATTCAGGAAGCGCGTCTGCTGGCGCGCTTTAACCACCCGAACCTGCTGCACGTCCTGCGCTTCTGGGTGCAAAACGACACGGCCTATATGGGGACGCTGTTTTACAGCGGCACCACGCTGTCACGCCTGCGTGAAGAAAAGCCGGAGCTGATCAACGAAGCCTGGATCCGCCGCACGCTGCCGATGCTGTTCGGTGCGATCAAGACCATCCACGACGAAGGCTATCTGCACCGCGATATCTCTCTGGATAACATCCAGATCCAGGATAACGGCCTGCCGGTGCTGCTCGATTTCGGCTCCGCGCGCCGCACGATTGGTAACCTCTCCGACGAAACGGAAACCATGCTGCGTCCGGGCTTTGCGCCGATTGAGCAGTACACCGACGACAACGAAAGCGAGCAGGGGCCGTGGACTGATATTTACGCCCTCGGCGCCGTGCTGCGTACCCTGATTGTGGGTTCTCCGCCGCCGGTCAGCGTGGTGCGCTCTATTCAGGATACCTGCAAACCGCTGGTGGAAATCATGCCGCAGGGCTATTCCATTCCGCTGCTGCAGGCCATTGACCGCGCGCTGGCGCTGCACATGGAGGACCGTCCGCAGTCCATCGACGAGTTCGCCGCGCTGATTGAAATGCCGGTCGCGGGTATCAACGATGTGCTGACGGCGAAAAAGCCCGGCACGATGCTGGTACCGGTGGAAGACGAAAAACCGGCGTCGCTGCTCGACTGGCGTCGCTACAGGATCCCGGGCATGGTTGCCGCAGGCGTGCTGGTCGGCGTTGTCGCTGGCGCGATGCTGTTCAGCGGTGGTAACGATGCGCCAGAGCAGGCTGCGCACGCACCGGCAGAGACGCGTCCAACCGAAACCGCCGCGAACGCCCCAGACGTGAAGCCAGAAACGGCGAAGGTGAGCGAACCGGCGACGGAACAGCAGACGCCACCGCCTGCCGCGAGCCCTGTTGCGTTGGTCTATATCCGCATCCTCGACGGCGAAACGCTGAAAGTGAACGGCGAGCCAAAAGCGCTGCGCCCGGGAACCAACGGTTATGCATCGCTCAAGCTGCCAGCCGGTGAGGCGAAGATTGAACTGCAGGGCAACGGAAGAACGCGTGGCCAGACGCTGGATATTGCCAAGCCGGGCACCTGGCTGGTGAATCCGTAGGAATATAAACAGGAGATACTATGGAAGTGTACAATCTTCGAAGCCAGAGGCTTCACATCCAAAGGAATGTGAGAAGGTTGTCTCTCCTGTTTATGCGTTTTGAATTTAACCCTAATCTGGAGAGTTGAGTTGAAGCCAACATGTGCCTCCCCATTTTTGTAAATAATAATATCGGGCGTACACAAAACAACCTCGCTCATTTAAATAGCAATCTATGGTATTTCTGGGGAAGCATGGATCTTCTCGCAATGTTACTTTATTGCGTGAATTCAGTTCGCCACGACAGAATTCCATTCATTTCTGATGCAAAAGCGTTTGGTGATTCGTTGCATTATTATGCAGGTGATGGTTTCAGCATTTTGGTCATGCTTTTTTTTGTGCTTGACTTACTTTTATTACTCTCTTTGTTTACTTCGGCCTGGTTATTCTTCAAGCGAAAGATTGGAGCGGTTAAATTTGCCCTTGCTCAGGAATTATTTCGCTTGATTTCATTCAGATGTTCGGTCTCATTGTTCCCTCTTTTAGTAAGTATGTTTGATATTTCAAACATCTGGTTGAATGTAGGTTTATTTGTCACATCAGAGTCACTGAAAATCTACTCTCTTGTTTTTTGGATGATCAAGAGGGAAAAGCCCCTTTCTTGAATGACGCTTTATCACAGATGCGAACCCCTTTTCTGCATCGCATAAGCTAGATGGAATAAAGATTATGCTCAACCGAATTACCGTTCAGCTCCCGGTGGAGGGGCTTCTGTTCTGGAAACTGACGGGCCGCGAGGCGATGTCCGAATCGTTCGCGCTGACGCTGACCGTGCTCGGCACGGACGCACGCATTGACCGCAGTAAGCTGCTGGGCCAGCCGGTCACGGTGGCTATCCCGACGCAGAATCTGCTGACGTCCCGCTATATTAACGGCAAGATTACCCGCGTGGCGGTCAGCGCCGTTGAGCTGACGGGCACCCGTTATGCGGTGTACCAGCTGACGGTGGAGCCGGACCTGTGGCCGATGAAGCGCGACCGTAACCTGCGTATCTTCCAGGGCCAGACGGTGCCGCAGATTGTGAAAACGCTGCTGGGTGAGCATCAGGTCAACGTTGAGGACAAACTCACCGGCAGCTACCGGGTGTGGGACTACTGCGTGCAGTATCAGGAGTCGAGCCTGGACTTCATCAGCCGCCTGATGGAGCTGGAGGGGATTGCGTATCACTTCCGCCATGAGGCGGACAAGCACACCCTGGTGCTCACCGACGCCGCCACGCAGTACCAGCCCTTCAGCGGCTATGAGGTCATTCCTTACCACCAGACGCCGTCAGGCGGCAGTACGGATGAAGAGGGCATCAGCCAGTGGGCGCTTGAGGACAGCGTGACGCCGGGGATTTACAGCCTCGACGACTATGACTTCCGCAAGCCGAACGCATGGCTGTTTCAGGCCCAGCAGAACCCGGCGTCGCCGAAGCCGGGCAGCATCGACGTGTACGACTGGCCGGGTCGCTTTGTGGACAAGGGGCACGGGGAGTTCTATGCCCGCATCCGTCAGGAGCGCTGGCAGGTGGAGCATCAGCAGATTCAGGCCACCGCGACGGCGGCGGGGATTGCGCCCGGGAACACCTTCACCTTAACCAACGCGCCGTTCTTCAGCGACAACGGCGAGTATCTGGTCACGGCGGCGGGTTACCACCTCGAAGAGAACCGCTATGCCAGCGGCGAAGGGGAGACCATTCACCGCACCGATTTCACGGTCATTCCTGCGTCGGTGGCCTACCGTCCGGCGCAGACCACGGCGTGGCCGCGCACCTACGGCCCGCAGACGGCGAAAGTGGTGGGGCCGAAGGGCGAGAGTATCTGGACGGACAAATACGGCCGGGTGAAGGTGAAGTTCCACTGGGACCGTCTGGCGAAGGGCGATGACACCAGTTCCTGCTGGGTGCGCGTGTCGAGCGCGTGGGCGGGCCAGGGCTACGGCGGGGTGCAGATCCCGCGCGTCGGCGATGAGGTGGTGGTGGACTTTATCAACGGGGACCCGGACCGTCCGATCATTACCGGGCGCGTGTACAACGACGCAAGCATGCCGCCGTGGGCGCTGCCGGCAGCGGCGACGCAGATGGGCTTTATGAGCCGCACGAAAGACGGTTCCGTGGACAATGCCAATGCCCTGCGGTTTGAGGATAAAGCGGGCGCAGAGCAGGTGTGGATCCAGGCCGAGCGCAATCTGGATATTAACGTCAAAAACGACGAAACACATTCTACTGAAAAAAATCGAACCCAGTTCGTTGGCGAAGATGAAACCTTACGGGTAGCGAAAAATCAGAAATCAGGGATTAAAGGCGATGTGGTATGCCTGACGGGGAACAGTCGAAACGATAAAGTCGTTAATAATTTTATACTTTCCGCAGGAAATACGCTGAGACTGGAATGTGGTGAAAGCGCCATCGAGCTATCAAAAGACGGCAGCGTCCATATCATTGGTAATAATTTTAACTTTACTGCGAAACAGAATGCGCAAATTAATACGCTTTCCGGCGAATTACACTTGAACCCTGATGATGGACAAAATGTCATCGATCCGCCTGGCGCATCCCTTCAGGGTGAAATCCAGCAGGAATTGGATAGTTTTTTTGTTATTAATGGCAATAAATAAGAGTAACCCGAATGGCTGAATATATTCTTCAGGAAGCATCCCTTGCCTTACCCGATGTATTTAAAGACAGAACCATGAATTTATTTACCCTGAGTGATAACGGAGCCAGCGAGTTTACTTTTGTTGTTTCTCGTGCGAGTGCTAAAAACGAAGATAAAGTCCATGATGCGGCAACCCGTTTGGTACGTGAACTGGAAATTACGGTGCCCGACTTTCGTCTCGAATCCTCGCAGATGACCTCTGTTGATGGTCTCCCGGCGGTTGAGCTTTTTTATCAATTCAAAAATGATAATGCGATCATTTTCCAGAGGCAGACCGTTATTTTGCTCGGTGACCATCCTGGCGGCCAAAAGATGGTGTGTTATATCGGTACTTGCCCGGGCGAGTTTAGCGATTATTATCATAATCAATATCAGGAAATTATCCGCAGTATTAAGTTCCACAAACCGGCTCAGACTGAAACTAGAGAAATGCTCGCTGCCGACAGCCAGGGGCCATTTTTTGCGCTTGATAGTGAGAGTAAGGTACTCAGTGTCTTTGAAAACATTCAGGAACTGTATGGACACCTTTCGCTTCAGCGGGCGAAAGAGGGGCAGTATTTGCTTTTTGAAAAGCGTGGCAAACCACTCAGTATTGCACCCGTTCCGGACAGCCAACCCCTTCGTTACGCGCTCTGGACGACTTTCGCAGACAAATCACATCACCTACTTTCACAGCTTTCCGCATGCCGCCAGGTGTCTGGTTCTGACCCGCTTGATACAGCCGACCGGATCCGTAAGTATCTGATGGCACAGCGAGCCGAATAGCCATGTCCGAATGTCAGGCTGCTCGCGTAGATGATGAGATTGCACATACAGCCTCAAAAGGCTGGATGATTGCAGGATTGGTGGGCGGGGCCATTCTGGGCGCAGCTGCCGTTGTCGTCACTGGAGGGACCGCGCTGGTTGCTGTTTCTGCCGTTGCGGCTGGGGCATGCGCTGCGGGTGGGTTGGGTGAGCTCCTCGGCAGTATGTCATGGGCTCCACGCCATACTACCGGTACGCTAAAAGAAGGTTCACCCAATGTCTTTATCAACAGCCGAAAGGCTATCCGCGCTCATCTGTCAGCCGGAGAGTGTGACGAACACAGCGGTAGTCTGCAACGGGTTGCCGAAGGTTCGATAAAGGTTTACATCAACAACTTTCCCGCCTCTCGCACTGGCGATAAGCTGACATGCAGCGCTGAGATTAGCCAGGGATCGCGAAATGTTATTATCGGTGGAAGCAAGGTTCAGACCGATGAAATAAGTCCTGAAATACCGGAATGGGTGAACTGGACGATGCTCGCCGTTGGTGCCGGAGCCATGGCGGTGCTGGCCAGTCCGGCAATCGCACTTCTGAGTACCCTCGGTGCGATGGGCGGTGGGACTATTGGTGGCTACGCGGGTGGAATGCTGTGTGGCGAAGGTAGCGACGGTCAGAAATGGGGGATGCTGATCGGCTCGGTTATTGGCGGCGGGGCTGGCATGAAAGGCGGGGCAAGGTTTGATGCGTGGCGGGCTGGTAAATCAATGCCGCGCGTTAGTGCGGAACCTGCTACAGCTTCAGCTTCGCCAAGGATGAGCTTAAGCGAAGCCGTGGGGAAACAACGAGCCGAAAAATGGATTACTCGTGGCAGAGAATTGGCGGATAATCGAGATCCTGCTCTGTCTGCTTTACTCAGTGATGAGCAAGTAGGTGCATTGTATGGTTATACTACCGATCCAGGCTACCAAATGGTAAACCCAGCGTTACGAGGTATGAAACCAATGACTAAAGAAATGGAAGCATTTACTCAACATATAAATGATGGCTTAGACCAGCTTCCTACTTTTAGTGGCGAGACATACCGCGGGATGAACAGCCTACCTTCGCACATATTGGAAGGATATACTCCGGGCAAAACAGTTATCGATCCCGCCTTTCTTAGTACTGATGTTAATCGAGGCTTCAGCGGTCCTATCCAAATGCGTATTGAAGGTTTTTCCGGTAGGAAAATTGACTTCCTTTCAGAGTTCAATGCAACAGAGACTGAAGTGCTGTTTAAGCCGAATACATCGTTTGAGGTTATCAGCAGGTCAGATGAACTTGGGATAACGAATATAGAATTAAAGGAAATACCATGATCGACCTTCATTCCGAAGACTCAGTAATCAATCATTATGCTGATCGCTATCATACATACATGCCAGTTAATGTCCGTAAGGCAATAAGGAGCAACAGTATTGATAATTTGAGTTCTTCACAAGCCTGGGATGCAACTTTACCTTTAATTACGACTGAAGATGTTTCACGTGATAAAGCGCTTGGGGCGTTTGTGGGATTGGCTGTTGGGGACGCCGTCGGCACCACTCTTGAGTTTAAGAAAAGAGACAGTGAACATGTAGCAGATATGATTGGTGGCGGGCCTTTTCAATTAAAACCTGGTGAATGGACAGATGATACGTCCATGGCATTATGTCTGGCAGAGACTTATCTTTCAGAAAACAGAATGCACACCGATGTGCTTAGAAAATATCTCCTGAAATGGTATCTTGACGGAGATAATAGCAGTAATGGTCGGTGCTTCGATATCGGGAATACGACGCGGTTCGCGCTTGAACAGTATATGCGTGTCGGACCTTCCTGGTATGGTAATACAGAGAAACACACTGCTGGTAATGCTGGGGTTATTCGTCAAGCACCGGTGTCTATCTTTCGTCGAAAATCGCTGCGTGCGATTTACTTCGAATCACAGGCTCAGAGTCGAGCAACGCATGGCGCGGTAGAATCAATTAACGCATGCCAATTTCTCGGATTGGTATTGCACTATTTAATCAACGGTTATCAAAAAGAAGAAGCTTTTTCGCCTCATGTTTTCCCACTGTGCGCGCGTGTAATGATCATAAACGCGGGTGAGTATAAGCAAAAAACTCGCGACCAGATCCGTTCAAGTGGTTACGTTATTGATACGCTTGAGGCCGCGATGTGGTCCGTATGGAATACGGATAATTTCCGCGATGCCATTCTACTGGCAGCTAACCTTGCCGATGATGCTGACAGCGTTGCAGCGACGGCGGGACAAATCGCGGGGGCATTATATGGTTATTCCGGTATTCCGCAGGAGTGGAAAAACAAACTCGTACAGCACGAACGTATCGCCAAAATGGCAGGTGAACTGTTCGATAGAGCTCCAGAGGATAATTTCTTATAATTATATTAGTCATATGGCACGGGTATTGTACCGTGCCTCTTTCTTTGTCTGTCCCTAATGGTTTGTTAGTTAAAAGCGTCCCGGCGTGTCAAAAATTGGACAATACAGATTCTTCGAGAAGAGAAGATGTGGTGACCATGGTTTGTGGATAAAGAAAATTATATTGAGTTGGGTTGAATTAATGGCGTCACTGATATAGTCAATCAGCGGTTCGGGCCAATATTTCGCCTGGTAGCAAAATCTATCGCCGCGTTAAGCTGTATCTTGTTGTTATATGGTATTTGGTTTGGAAAAGGAGTGTGATGCGAAGTGAGATGACGACACGACAATGCCTGGAGAACAACATGTATAAATGTGGTACGTTATGATTCAATGGCTTTTCTTTATTCTCTTTATGATCTGGACACTAGCGCTTATCTGGAATGGAAAAGACTTATTCAGTAAAAAACAATGGCTCCTTGCTGGGTTGATGTTCGTTCTGGTGCTAGTGGCTACGGTTGTTATTGGTTTTACGTTGAAATGGCTCGCTCAGTCAATGTCATTATTCTCCGTCGCAACGGCGAAACAATATTCGATTATCTTTTCCATGTCTTTCCTGTGCGTATGGGGACTAAAAGTTACCGTTGTGCTGCTCTGCACGATCTTTTCCGGGATTACAGGAGGGCACAAAAAATACAATGCTGAAAATTATGAAGCAATATCGTCTATAACACGCGTCGTTGCGCCTTGCTTACTTATCGTTGCTAAAAGCGTAGTTTCCCTGGGTAGCGTCCTTATGTTTTCAGGTTTATGGCTTAAATAAGCACGATTTAGAAAATATCTCAACGAACACCGAGATTAGTCCATAGTGGAATAAAGATTATGCTCAACCGAATTACCGTTCAGCTCCCGGTGGAGGGGCTTCTGTTCTGGAAACTGACGGGCCGCGAGGCGATGTCCGAGTCGTTCGCGCTGACGCTGACCGTGCTCGGCACGGACGCACGCATTGACCGCAGTAAGCTGCTGGGCCAGCCGGTCACGGTGACCATCCCGACGCAGAGCCTGCTGACGTCCCGCTACATTAACGGCAAGATTACCCGCGTGGCGGTCAGCGCCGTTGAGCTGACGGGCACCCGTTATGCGGTGTACCAGCTGACGGTGGAGCCGGACCTGTGGCCGATGAAGCGCGACCGTAACCTGCGTATCTTCCAGGGCCAGACGGTGCCGCAGATTGTGAAAACGCTGCTGGGTGAGCATCAGGTCAACGTTGAGGACAAACTCACCGGCAGCTACCGGGTGTGGGACTACTGCGTGCAGTATCAGGAGTCGAGCCTGGACTTCATCAGCCGCCTGATGGAGCTGGAGGGGATTGCGTATCACTTCCGCCATGAGGCGGACAAGCACACCCTGGTGCTCACCGACGCCGCCACGCAGTACCAGCCCTTCAGCGGCTATGAGGTCATTCCGTACCACCAGACGCCGTCGGGCGGCAGTACGGACGAAGAGGGCATCAGCCAGTGGGCGCTGGAGGACAGCGTGACGCCGGGGATTTACAGCCTCGACGACTATGACTTCCGCAAGCCGAACGCATGGCTGTTTCAGGCCCAGCAGAACCCGGCGTCGCCGAAGCCGGGCAGCATCGACGTGTACGACTGGCCGGGTCGCTTTGTGGACAAGGGGCACGGGGAGTTCTATGCCCGCATCCGTCAGGAGCGCTGGCAGGTGGAGCATCAGCAGATTCAGGCCACCGCGACGGCGGCGGGGATTGCGCCCGGGCACACCTTCACCTTAACCAACGCGCCGTTCTTCAGCGACAACGGTGAGTATCTGGTGACGGCGGCGGGTTACCACCTCGAAGAGAACCGCTATGCCAGCGGCGAGGGGGAGACCATTCACCGGACCGATTTCACGGTCATTCCTGCGTCGGTGGCCTACCGTCCGGCGCAGAGCACGGCGTGGCCGCGCACCTACGGCCCGCAGACGGCGAAAGTGGTGGGGCCGAAGGGCGAGAGTATCTGGACGGACAAATACGGCCGGGTGAAGGTGAAGTTCCACTGGGACCGTCTGGCGAAGGGCGATGACACCAGCTCCTGCTGGGTGCGCGTGTCGAGCGCGTGGGCGGGCCAGGGCTACGGCGGGGTGCAGATCCCGCGCGTCGGCGATGAGGTGGTGGTGGACTTTATCAACGGCGACCCGGACCGTCCGATTATCACCGGTCGCGTGTACAACGACGCGAGCATGCCGCCGTGGGCGCTGCCGGCTGCGGCGACGCAGATGGGCTTTATGAGCCGCACGAAAGACGGTTCCGTGGACAACGCCAACGCCCTGCGGTTTGAGGATAAAGCGGGCGCAGAACAGGTATGGATCCAGGCCGAGCGTAACATGGACACCAGCGTTAAAAATGATGAAACGCACAGCGTCGGCGGCGAGCGCAGCCATTACGTGAAGAAAAATGAACTGCATCGCGTGGAAGCGAATCAGACTCAGGCCGTGAAAGGTGGCACCGAGATCCTGACGGGGAAAGGCAAGCTGGATGCGGCGGTGGAGCAGTATGTTATCGCTTCCGGGACGAAGCTGCGGCTGGTCTCAGGGGAAAGCGCCATTGAGCTGAATGCTAACGGCAAGATTAACCTCATCGGCAAAGAGTTTAACTTCTTCGTGGAAGGGGATGGGTATATCACCACGGGCGGTAAGCTGCATCTGAATACCTCGGGAACCAAGCCGGGCACGACGGCACCGGGATCGGGGCATAAGGGGGATATTGATGCGGCGGTGCAGGCGAAATTTACGGCCAAAGATGAGTAAAGCAGGTGCGGTACTTATCGCGTTACTAACGACGGGAATGGCTGGAGGAGATGCGCAGAAAAAGGATCTCTGGATGTTTATTTCCGGGATGAGTGCATCGCTTAAGACGTTATCCGTTACAACCCTTAGTAACGCGCCGTTACCGTTTAAGATGACCAGGCAAAATGAATATATCAATTTCTACAATGCCGACGATATCAAACTCGCTGATGGAACGAACATAACCGCAATTGGGTTACGTTTAAGCAAAGATAACGACGGCATGGCGCCTTTACTGAATTTTTCACCCTCCTCAGGTCAATGCATAACGCTGGATACCGTTAAAAAGCATTATCCGCAGCTGACGTTAACTGATTATCCACGAGGCCGCTCGGAGAACGAAGTGACCAGCCATACAGCCCGAAAAGATATGAATGGACAAAAGGTGAGCTTCAGTTTCACCGTGAAAAATCCTCACTGTCTGGGTTCAGTCGTCATTAGCGCAGACTAAGAAATACTGCACTCATGTCCTGGCGGTTTCTTCAGGGTGATAATTGCAATACACATTCAATAAATGACGATTAACGTGAAAAAACACACGCCGATATTTCTTTGTTCCATCCTGATGTTTACCTGTCTCGGAAGCAATGTGGTTTTGGCTCAGGTAATGCCTCCCGTTCTGACAAAACGGGATTTTTCTGTGCAGATCAAAGACCAGCCTGTCTCATTGGGCGACCGATGGTCTCCTGATAGTGCCGGTAAAATTGATGTGCCGTTGGAAGGCAACTTTGTCGGTGAGGTTCCTTTTGACGGAACGAACTATAAATTCTACCAGCATCAAAGGGCTGGGTTAGAAATATTCAGTTCCAATCTCTGGTGGGATAAAGCTGAACGAAGCGTTGATGATTATATCGTGTCGCAGATTACGCTGACTGCCGAAGACTTCGCAACGCCGCGTGGTGTCCATGTGGGTTCAACGAGAAAGGAACTGAACAGCGCATACGGTACCGGTCAGGTCGACAATGATGCGGGGGAGCAGTGGATTACCTACGAATTGGATAAAAAAGTGCTTTCTTTTGAGATAAAAGGCGGGAACGTTATAAAAATAACGATGAATTACAACAATGATTCTCAAGAATAATTTATGACCAAAAAATATCTGGCAGTCGTATTGTTCACGGCTTTATTGACAGGCGTCGTTGAAACGTCATCGGCACTTGAATTATCGCAATACAATAAGCTCGATACGGTAAGTCGCATCCTTAACGACAGTGAAGTGACAGACAATCTCAGGACGCTGTTAGGAAATCATTACCAAACCTTTATTGATAACTTTGACGTCTTCGGCGAACCGCACACCACCGCAGGTGGAGGACTGTTTGTTGAAGGCTGGCTAAAAGATCTTTATCTGGAGAACGCGTCAGCGCTGGTTATCAATCCTGACGGCAAAATCTTTGCGGCCTGGGTGGTTCCGGAGTCGGACGTAATCCATTACCAATCCTCTGATAATAGCCCGGGTATTAATGCTGATATCCAGCAATGGGCCGCCAGATTCCATACGATGCAGTTTGCAACGAACAGCCAATCGAGACCTGCGTTTGACGGGGTTTGGGCAGGCGGGGTTGGCAACGACTCGACGTTAACCCTGCAGTTAGCTGAATCAGGCAACCGTGTCACCGGGTCTTATTGCTATATCTCCCAGAGAGGGAATCGCATCGACTGCCCGGAAGAAGATGAGCGAAATCTTAGCGGTACGATCGCGGGAAACCGTGCGAACGTAGAGTTCAACTCATCGTTTGGCGGCGCAGGCGGAAGGGCTGTTCTGGAAATAAAGGGGAGTGAAATGGAATGGCGTCTGGTAACACCTCCACAAAAAGGAAATGATTATACTCCGCTGCGTTATACGTTACGTAAAACCGCTTCGGTTCATCACGCTGAAACCAGAAAACTGGACACCGAAAAGTTCACTATCTCTCTGATAAACAAGTGCGGGCGTTTCGAGGGTGAATGTGACCAGATGGTTTATCTCGGCGTGCGCAAAAGCGATAACAGTACGATCTCCTTAAAGGGAAAAACGTTACACGACTCCGCAGGTAAAATAATCGGCTCAACGTACAAGAATGGCGAGATCGTTTACACCGTGACGTATGCGCCTGTGAAATTGGTTGTCAGTAAAGGCAGCCATGTTTTAGTCGAACAATCAGGTCAATGGCGTAAATAATAAAACAGCCAGCCAAAGGGCCAACATGGATTGGCCTTCTTGTTTCTCTCAATATTAATCATCCCGAGTTCACTTATGAAATACACCCTCCAGGAAGGTTCATTTTCCCTTTTTCCTGCTGCCTGGCAGGATAACAGCATGAACATCATTCGCGATGACGAAAGCGGGCTGTCCGTGGTGGTCAGCCGCGGCGTGATTCCCGATGGCAGCGACTACGAACAAGAGTTTCACCGCCAGTGGGATGTGTTGCGTCCTCAGATGGGTGAGATCGCCCAGAGCGAATTCCGGAACGTAAACGCCGGGCCTGACGGCAAAATCACCGGGCTGGAAGTTGAGACCACCTTTGACCGTAACGGGCAACGCCTGTGGCAAAAACAGCTGGCCGTGCAGACGCCGGGCAAACCGGTATTGATGATTTTTACCCTCTCGGCATTAAGAGCCTTTACCGAAGAGGACGAGGTGCGCTGGAGCGCGCTTAAGCAGAGTCTGACGCTAAACGACAACCGGAATGTGTAAGGCATGAGCGATAACAACGCGGCCCGTAAGGGCGACGAGATTATTCACTCCAGCATTTTTGCTGACATCACCAGCATCGTAGCGGAAGGTGCCGCCTACGCGGTGATCGGCGCGGCGGTGGGCGCAGCAGCAACCGTAGCGGCGCCATTGCTGGGGGCCGGGGCGGCCGCAGCGGGCGTGGCGGCGATTGGATCCAGCTCTGTGTTAAGCGGGATTATCGGTGGCGTGCTGGCGAACGTGGCGGGGATCACCGACGACATCAGCAACGCCGCGGAAGGGTTAGGCAATGCGCTTTTCCCGCCGTCGCCTGCGGGTAAAATTACCACCGGTTCGAACAACGTACTGACCAACGCAATCCCCGCCGCCCGCGCGGCAGGGACGTTGACGCCCGCCGATACACCGTCCCCTGAGCCGCAGTCACCGGGCAGCTTTGCCGATTACGCGGGCATGTTGCTTTCCGCCGCCGGACAGTTCGGCAGCGAAATGTGGCAGCCGAGCGTGGCCTCTGCCGCCGCGGGGACCTCGCCGCTGGAAGAGGACAAGGTGGCGTGTGAAAAGCACTCCGGGCCGCAGTATCTGGCGGAAGGCTCTAAAAGCGTCTTTATCAACGGGCAGCCCGCGGTGCGTGCGAAAGATCGCACCACCTGCGAAGGCACCGTTTCCGACGACGTCTCCCCGAACGTGATCATCGGCGGGGACACGCTCACGGTCCGCGATATCAAAAGCGGTAAAACGCCGGGTCTGGCGCTGGGGATGATTGCGCTCTCCCTGCTGCGCGGGCGTCCGGGCAAGATCCTGAAAAACATGCCCTGCGCGCTGGCCGCGGCCGGCGGCGGGATGCTGGCGGATATGGCGGTCAACGCCGTGTTTGGCTCCTCGCACCCGGTCCACGCCGCCACTGGCGTGAAGGTGCTGAACGACGACGATGAGCTCGACTTCTCGCTGCCGGGGCGCTTCCCGCTTCGCTGGCAGCGCAGCTACAACAGCCTGACCACCCGCGAAGGGCTGTTTGGTCTGGGCTGGGCAACGACCTTTGACAGCTATCTGGCGCTGGAAGATAACCATGCGACCTGGTTCGATGAAACCGGGCGCGAGCTGAGCTTTGAACTGCCGCCTGTCGACCGCGCGTTTTACAGCATCAGCGAAGGCATCATTATCCGCCGCAATGAGAGCGGCGACGTGGCGATTGCCGACGATGACGGCGCGGTGTGGCGTCTGTATAAACCGACCCGCGGGAATCCCTCCATCCTGCGTCTGGCCTCGCTCAGCAACGAATACGGCAATGCGCTGCTGACGGCGTGGGACGAGCACGGCAGGCTGGTTGGTCTTCACGACGAGCCGCGGGCGATAGACGTCACCCTGCGCTATGAAGATGAACGATTCCCCCATCGCGTGACCGCTGCCAGCCATTTCGACGGCAACCAAACCTGGCCGCTGATGCAGTGGGGCTACGATGCGCGCGGCCAGCTGGCGAGCGCGACGGACGCCTCCGGCGTGGTGACGCGTGAATACCGTTACAACGACCACGGCCTGATGGTCTGGCACCTGATGCCGGGCGGGCTGGAGAGCGAATACCGCTGGCAAAAATTCGACCACTGGCGCGTGGTGGAAAACCGCACCAGCACCGGCGACGGCTGCCGCTTTAGCTATGATTTAGCCGCCGGGCTGACGACCGTCGAGCACTACGATGGTCAGACGCGCCGCCACTACTGGAACGCGCAAAATCTGATTGTCCGCTACGTAGACGAGCGCGGTGAAAACTGGCGCTACGAGTGGGATGATAACGAGCTTCTCACGCGTCGCATCGATCCGCTCGGCAACGCCGTCACCTTCGTCTACGACGAGATGGGCAACCGGGTGCAGGAGACCGATGCCGACGGCAATACCCGCACCACCACCTGGCTGGAGCACCGCGCGCTTCCCGCGGCCATTATCGAAGCCGACGGCAGCGCTACCCGGTTCTGGTACGACGAACATCACGGGCTGAAGCGCGTGGTGGACCCGATGGGGCAGACGACGCAACTGCGCCGGGACGAGTTTGGCCAGGTCGTGGAAGAGGTCGATGCCGCTGGCAACAGCCGCTACCAGGAGTACAACGAGGCCGGGCAGATTGTCCGTTCGACGGACTGTTCCGGGCGTATTACCCGCTATCGCTATCATCCGCTGGGCTGGCTGGTGGCTGAGACTGGTGCCGACGGTGAAGAGACGCGCTACCGCTACGACGCCGCAGGGCGTCCGGTGCAGCTCGATCGCCCGGAAGGCTGGACGGAATCGCTCAAATGGAACGAACGCGGTCTGCCGGTGAAGCATGCGGGCGCCGACGGGAAAGAAAGTGAGTTCAGATACGACGAGGCGGGGCGCTTAACCGCCACCCGTAATACGCAGGGTGAAGAAGTGCGACGCCGCTGGGACAGCCGCGGGCGTCTGATTGCCCTGGAAAACGAGAACGGCGAAGCGTATCAGTTCCGCTGGGGGCCAGATTCGCTGCTGCTGGAAGAGGTGGGGCTCGATGGCGTAGCCTCGCAGTATCGCTATGATGCCTGCGGGCGCACGATTGCGCGCACCTTTGCCGCCGGTCATCCGGAGGCTATCACCCACGCCTTCGCCTGGAGCGCGAGCGGCCAGTTGGTCGCCCGCACCACACCGGAAGGGCAGACCCGCTACCATTACACGCCGTCCGGGCTATTAAGCCGGATTGGTCTGCATCCTGCGCTTTCACCCGACGCGTGGACCACCGAGGCAGAGCAGGAGCTTGCCTTTGAGTATGACGCGCTCGGTCGCGTCACGCGCGAAGCGGGCGAGCACGGTGAGCTGGCGTGGGAGTATGACGCGCTAGGCAACCGCACCTCCGTCACGCTGCCCGATGGTCGCGAGCTGAAGCAGTTCTACTACGGCAGCGGGCATTTGCTCAGCATTGCTCTCGATAAGCTGTCGGTCTCCGATTTTACTCGCGACGAACTCCACCGTGAGACCAGCCGCACCCAGGGGCTGTTGACCACCCGCAGCGAGTACGACCGCCTCGGCCGACTGCACCGCCGGGACGTCTTTACCGGCAATGCGCAACGCCCGTCGCCGCGCCGCTGGTCCCGCCGCTGGGATTACGACTACCGCAATAATCTGGTGCGCGAAGAGCGGGACGATAACCCGTTCAGCTGGTACCGCTGGCAGTACGACAGCGCCGGACGCCTGCTCGTTCAGGACGGCACGCTGCCGGGTCAGGAGCAGTGGCGCTGGGATGCAGCCGGTAACCCGCTGGAAGGTTCTGCTGAGAAGGTCACGCACAACCGCCTGACGCAGCTGAACGGCATTCGCTGGCGTTATGACATCCACGGCCGCACCGTGGAGAAGGATAACGGCCAGACCCGCTGGCACTACCGCTACGACGGCGAGCATCGCCTGACGGAAGTCATCAGCCAGCCGCGGGATCGCAACAAACCGCAGACGCAGGTCAGCTTCCGCTACGATCCGCTCGGTCGCCGCATCAGCAAAACGCGCCGCCAGATGCTGGGCGGACAGCCAACCGGCAAGCCGGTCACCACCCGGTTTGTCTGGGAAGGGTTCCGACTGCTGCAGGAAGTGCACGGGGATGTGCCGCTGACCTACGTTTACAGCGATCAGAACAGTTACGACCCGCTGGCGCGTATTGACGGCGTTGATGCTCCGGAGATTTTCTGGTTCCACTGCCAGCCCAACGGCACGCCGGAGCGGATGACGGATATCGAAGGGCAGGTGCGCTGGGAAGGGGTAAACAGCGCCTGGGGCAAGCTGCTGCGGGAAAGCGAGACGCAGATATCAGGATATTCTCAGAACCTGCGCATGCAGGGGCAATACCTGGACCGTGAGACAGGGCTGCACTACAATCTGTTCCGGTATTATGACCCGGACTGCGGGCGGTTTACACAGCAGGACCCGATAGGGCTGGCGGGGGGAATAAACCTTTACCAGTATGCGCCGAATGCGCTTACTTGGGTCGATCCTTTAGGGCTCGCGAGCACAAATAATCCTGGTGTATATGATGTTTATGGTGAGTCATATTTACCTAAAGACATGTTTAGAATGAGTGACGGAAAACACTTCCAGGAAGCGAACAGACAATTATATTATAAAATGAATAATGACCCATTATATAAAGCTGCCCTAGAGGAAAAATTCCCGGGTATATTTGAAAAGGTTTCTCCAGGTAAGCGTGGCGCGTTCCCAAGAACAGCTCCAACAGGTTCTGGTTGGGAAACAACTTGGCACCATCATGAGCGAGTTGGTGGGTTGTTACAATTGGTTGATGGGCCAGATCATAACTCAAGGCATCTGGATTATCACCCGAAAGGATATGGTGGAAGAAAAACTTGGGGTGGTGGTTCTCGATGCAGATAATTGTGAGGGTACAATGAATACATATACATCTATAGATGAATTAATAGAAAATCTTTCTCAGTTAGAGCCTGGGGAATGGATTTATGCTAATATAAACACTTGGGAAGCACGGCCAGAAGATACTCAGTTCTATTATATTCCTTGGGATTATATCCAAAGTTTGGAGGATGACGAAATATACCTTGATGAAGAGGATTTAGAAATGCCGTTAGCAGTAGAAAATTTTTCTTTGAAAGGGTGGATGTTAGTCAGTTCTTTAAACTATATTGTGAAGAACAAAAGTAGTGGAGGTCATGGGAATAAATGGTTTATCGATGAGGTGAATTATTATAGGGAAAATGACACATATAGAACATGATTTTAATAATGATGGGGCAGTTCGCTTAATTAAGCAATCAGTTCGAAACACGTTGATAAAAACCCACATTTTACGTGGGTTTTTCGTTGTCACCCTAAACCTCCTACTAGGGCGGTGGTGATTGATCCTGTAAGGATATAACCTGAAGAATACCCGTGTCGGCATATCTCATATTACTCACTTCTAATTTGTTTGATGGCAATTTTTTGCATATCGTATTAGCTGAGGGGGAAAGTCAGCCTGCTAGATATAAAGTTATATTGCTAGGGTTTGCATTAACTGACAGCAATTAACACTTTTCAGGGAAATAGCATGGTAATGCAGGTTTATTACCGTCCACTATTGCTGATAAATTACAAGACCGGGAAGTTAAATCCTTTGATGATTTTAGAGAGAACTTCTGTATAGGGGAACCTGCGCATGCAGGGGCAATACCTGGACCGTGAGACAGGGCTGCAGTACAATCTGTTCCGTTATTACGACCCGGACTGCGGGCGGTTTACGCAGCAGGACCCGATAGGGTTAAATGGCGGGTTAAATCTTTACAGCTATGCTCCTAATCCTATAGTTTGGACAGATCCTTTAGGTCTTATACCTTGTAAGGGGTTACCATCCACTCGAAGGGCTGGAGGCACAGGCAAACATTATGATCCCGTAAATGGTCAAGGGTTGTATGTGCTACACGATGCAAAGAATATTATCTCTGTAGGACGTGGGGATGCTCCAGCACGTTTGAATAGCCATGCGAATACACCGGGTAAATCACATTTGGAACAGTTGACCATATTTAATAATAATTTGACAAAGCGGAAGCTAAATTCTTGGAACAAAAGATTATGGATCTTAATGGTGTAGCTAATTCAACAAACTCTTTAACAAATCTCCTCAATAAAATCAGGTCATATAGCCCTAATAACCCAAACGCTAGCAAATATGATATTGCAGGCCATAGCAGTGATTGGGGGGGAAGTATTGAAAGATGCGTTATCAATTCTGAAAGTGAATGGCTGATGAAAGTAAAATATAAAGAGGGTGACATCTTTGTCATTCCGATGAGTAATGGGAAGTATGCGTTTTGCCAAGTTGTTTTTGCTCCAAAGCAAAAGTTTAAGCAAGCATTAGGTTTCTGTATTTTATCAATACAGGATACGGAGAGGGTTAAAGAGAACAGTTCACTAACACCCCTATCGTTTGAAAAATTTGGCAAAGAGATGAAGGTTCTGTTCACTGGCAACCAAAATATTAGTAAAGGCATTTGGAAAATTATTGGTCATGCTGATCTCACAGAAGAAAAAAAACAATTAAAAATATTTAATTATGCTGGTGGCTTATATGATGGGGAGGAGGAAATCAGGCGTTTGTCTGTTGCTGAATACCCTAATTACACAACTATGGGAGTTTCAGGCTTTGAGCTTGTCGACAATGTTCTAATAAATATTTGATCATCAGGGGAAGGGGCTTCCCCAGCTAGTTTTCATGCAACAGCAGCTCATTGAAAGCTTTAATAAATTCACAAGTTTTTATGAGTGTCTGGCCAAATAATATTGCAACAATGCATGCTGGAGAAGAATAGCCACAAGTTTGTCACGCAGATCTGGATATTAATATTCATACCTTCTCCCGTAGCGGGAGAGGACAGTCGGTCGTCTGCACTACGGTGGAAGGGCTGACCCGCTACCACTACATCCCGTCAGGTCTGCACAACAATTTGTTATGGTATTATGCATTCCAGATCAAAGGAGCAGATAAATTAAACCCAATTGATCCTTTGGATAAATCATGGAGTGATGGACGTCTAAGAGCTGAGTTTGATACTCTTCAATTATATGTAAATGGTGTTCCGCAAGTGCGAACCCCGAGAATGTTCGGCGATAGACCAAGAGCGCTACTTGAACCGTTTACTAAGACATACCCTGAATACGGTCAAGATAATGTTCAACAGCTGCATGCTAAAAATAGAGTTATTAATTTCGACAAGATTGATATTCTTCCAGAGAAACCATGATAAATTTACAATCTTATGATGAAGTATTGGATTTCTTAGAGCTGTTTTTTCAAAAAAATATTCTTGATTCTAATTATTTTCAGGATATGCAGTCTATTTTAGCTGAATGTCGCAAAGAACAAACGGTAGCTATTCGAGCTATAGACTCATGTTTTATGGAATATAGACGAAAGACTCAGGATTTTAGAGTTTCTACTATTGAGGAACAGGAAATATGGAAGCAGTTGTTCAATGTATGGCAATAAAATATTAAATCAACAACTGGCAAAGATTTTTTGTTTCCTGGTTGTAAGACGTTGGGAGGCATCATTGAAATTGTCATAGGTTAAACACCTGTCGGTGATGGATTGATTTCATCAATTACAAATAAATAGAGATATGAAAAATGAATGAGGCTATTTTTACAGGTTTTGGAATTTTCATAATTAAAAGAGAGGGTGAATATTTTATCCGATATGACAATGGAACTATTGCTATGATTGAAAAGGAATCAAAAATTACATCAGAAGAAGCATTGAAAGCACAAAAAAGTGAAAGAGATGCTTATGATGTTATTATAGCCACTCAGACTAGAGAAGGAAAAAACAAGCCTTGCTTTTCACAAAAATAATATATTCTTATAGTGTGCGGCAAGTTAATGAATTTAATATGAAACAATGCTCTTTCATTTAAATTTGAACTTTTCTAGATTTTCATATTTGAAAAAAGTCATCGTTTTATTTAGTGCGGTAACTATTATTATAGGGTTGATTTCTTTGTAAATCTAGGGTTTATAGTTATCAAGTAATTTGAGGTTTAACTATGATTGAAAATCTCAATTGTATAAAAGAAAATAACTTGCTCGAATGGATATGCGGTGAAAGAATCTTACTAATTAATGTGCCATTTTTAGACTGTGCAATTGTCGATTCAATACGTGAATTAATATTTGTATTGAGTAAACCAAAGCTATTACCAACCGCTTTAACCATCTTCAATGCTCAGGGCGAAAAATTATTTTGGACTGCTCCTCCTGAAGGTGCAACTTTCTATTACTTAACATTAAATTTGTCAAAGGAAGTGGTCGTTGTCTGTAGCTATACAGCAAAACAAAATGGTTGGCATGATTGGTTTTATTCCTATGATATGAAGCGTAACGAGTTGTCTCGATCAGGCCCTGCTTATTGAGTTCTAATGTGTACCAAAAAAAACATAACGATACCCAGTGGCAAAAGCAGGAGTGCATAAGCATTCCAACAAACGACTAAAAAAAGCTGAGAGGCAAAAGATGACCACGGTTTACATTGTTATCTTGACCTATATAAAACCACTCGAAGAAATCGACGAAGCGATACCTGCTCATGTGGAGTGGCTTAAAAAGGGGTACGCAGAGGGGATTTTCCTGACATCCGGTAGACGGATCCCAAGAAATGGTGGGGTCATTCTCGCGAAATGTGAGAGCCTTGCCTCTCTTGAAGAGCGCTTACGCGAGGATCCTTTTCAGAGGTTAAAGCTTGCGACTGTTGAGATCATTCCATTTGAACCCAGCATGAAAACAGAACTCCTGGAAAATGTGTTTTAACCCCGGAATAAAAAAATCCACGCCAAAGCGTGGATTTTTTTCATTCAAAACCAATCAAACGTTAAACAGGAAGTTCATCACATCGCCATCTTTAACGATGTAATCTTTCCCTTCCGCACGCATCTTGCCTGCTTCTTTCGCGCCTTGCTCACCCTTGTAGGTGATGAAGTCTTCAAACGCGATAGTCTGCGCACGAATAAAGCCTTTCTCGAAGTCGGTGTGGATCTTACCGGCCGCCTGAGGCGCAGTCGCACCCACTGGGATGGTCCACGCACGCACTTCCTTCACGCCAGCGGTGAAGTAGGTCTGCAGGTTCAGCAGCTCATAGCCTGCGCGGATCACACGGTTCAGGCCCGGCTCTTCCAGACCCAGCTCGGCCATGAACTCTTCACGGTCGGCGTCGTCCAGCTCGGCGATGTCGGATTCAACGGCCGCGCAAACCGCCACAACCACAGAACCTTCCGCCGCGGCGATTTCACGCACTTTGTCCAGGTACGGGTTGTTCTCGAAACCGTCTTCGTTAACGTTGGCGATGTACATGGTTGGCTTCAGGGTCAGGAAGCTCAGGTATTTGATCGCCGCTTTGTCTTCGTCAGTCAGGTTTTTCAGCGCGCGCAGCATGCCGGCGTTTTCCAGCTGTGGCAGGCATTTTTCCAGCGCAGCCAGTTCCGCTTTCGCGTCCTTGTCGCCGCCTTTAGCTTTCTTCTGCACGCGGTGAATCGCGCGTTCGCAGGTGTCGAGGTCAGAGAGCGCCAGCTCGGTGTTGATAACGTCGATGTCGTCAGCCGGATCCACTTTGTTGTTAACGTGGATGATGTTGTCGTTCTCGAAGCAGCGCACAACGTGGCCGATCGCTTCGGTTTCACGGATGTTGGTCAGGAACTGGTTACCCAGACCTTCGCCTTTGGATGCGCCTTTTACCAGGCCCGCGATGTCCACGAATTCCATGGTGGTTGGCAGAATGCGCTGCGGCTTAACGATTTCCGCGAGCTGGTCCAGACGCGGATCAGGCATTGGCACAACGCCGGTGTTAGGTTCGATGGTACAGAACGGGAAGTTCGCCGCTTCGATACCCGCTTTGGTAAGCGCGTTAAACAGGGTGGATTTGCCCACGTTTGGCAGACCGACGATACCGCATTTGAATCCCATTTCTAAATCACCTTAATATCTTGATAATCAATCCGTTAACGATAACCGATTGATGAAAAGTAAATAACTACGCCTATTATACACGTAACCCGCATGACGCGCGGTAAAAAAGCCGTATCGGGCGGATTATTGCGCTTTGAAAGCATGTAAGCGGTTTGTCGCTTTGGTTAAGCCGTCTTTCAGCCAGATTTCCGTGCAGCGTGCCGCTTCGTCTACCGCCTCGTCAATCAGTTTCTGCTCAGAAACCGGTGGCTTACCGAGCACGAAACCGACAACTTTGTTTTTATCGCCCGGATGGCCGATTCCCACGCGCAAACGGTGGAAATTCGGGTTATTGCCCAGCTTGCTGATGATGTCTTTTAGGCCGTTGTGGCCGCCGTGCCCGCCGCCCAGCTTGAATTTTGCCACGCCTGGGGGAAGATCCAGCTCATCGTGGGCGACCAGAATTTCATCCGGATTAATGCGATAAAACGTTGCCATCGCCGCTACGGCTTTACCGCTCAGGTTCATAAAGGTGGTAGGCACCAGTAAGCGAACGTCCGCGCCAGCAAGGTTGATACGTGAGGTATACCCGAAGAATTTAGGTTCTTCACGCAGGGGAGCACGTAACCGCTCGGCCAGCAGATCGACGTACCATGCCCCGGCATTGTGGCGGGTGGCCGCATATTCTGCGCCCGGGTTGGCGAGGCCGACAATCAGTTTAATCGTCACGATTCAATTCCTAATGGGTTCCAGATCTGGCGCGTAGTTTACTGTCTGGCGCGCCGCTTGACAAAATTCTGCGATCGTCGCAGCGAAATAAGAATAATTACTTATCTGAACAATTAGAATTTCAAGCTGTTCAACGTGTTATTTGTAAACTTTTGTTTGGGAGTTATCTGTAATTGTGATCATTCACGCAACTCATAAAAGGGGCGTTGTCTATACTTTACACACAAGGATTAGGGGCTTTTCCCCTGACAACCCAAAGTTCCGGAGGTGACACATGAAACGCAAAAACGCTTCGTTACTCGGTAACGTGCTCATGGGGTTGGGGCTGTTCGTGATGGTAGCCGGCGTGGGTTATTCAATTTTAAACCAGTTGCCGCAGCTTGATCTCCCGCAATACTTTGCGCATGGTGCGATATTGAGCATCTTCATTGGTGCAGTGTTGTGGCTGGCGGGAGCACGCGTGAGCGGCCATGAGGAAGTGTGTGACAAATACTGGTGGGTGCGCCACTACGACAAACGTTGTCGTCGCGATCAGCATAAGCACAGCTGACGCTACGTTAAAGAATACCGAAACGGCTCCTCAGGGAGTCGTTTTTTTTGCATCAAGGGTTGACCCTCACGTAACGTAAGGCTCCAGAGTAGCGGCACTGGCAAAGTAAAAGGAGCAGTTATGTTGATTCAGGTGGGTGAGCTGGCGAAACGGGCCGGGATCACCGTACGCACATTGCATCACTATGAGCAAACAGGGTTGTTGCTGCCTTCTGCCAGAAGAGCGGCAGGTTACCGGCTCTACAACCTGGCGGATGTTCAGCGTCTGCACATGATCCAGGCGCTGGCAAAAGCGGGGCTGGAACTTGCTGAAATCAGGGATTTCCTGGAACAGGAGTCGCTGTCGTTAACCGAGTTACTCGATGCGCAAATCACGCTGCTGGATAAACAGCTGCGCAGCATACATACGCTGCGCGACCGGCTGGTCGAACTGCGCACCGGGCTGCTCAACGATGCGACGCTGGATCTGGAATCCTGGCTACAGACTCTGGAGTTAATGAATATGTACGATCGCTGGTTTAGCAAAGAAGAGTTACAGCAGCTGCCGTTTGCGGTGCAGAAGGATGCGCTGACGGCTATCTGGTCAGGGCTTGTTGCGGAAGCAAACACGCTGTTGAAACAGCACATACCCGTCACGGACCCGCGGGCGATGGACCTGGCGACGCGCTGGATGGAACGCCTGGAGCAGGACACGGCGGGCAAGCCGGAGTTTCTCACCCGGCTGAATGAGATGCACAGCGTGGAGCCACAGATGCAGGTGCAGACCGGCATCACGCCGGAAATGACCGATTACATTACGCGGGCGTTCGCCGAGTCGAAGCTGATTATCTGGGAAAAATATCTTTCCGCCGAGGAGATGGCCTTTACCCGGAAGCACTACTTTGACCGCATGATGGAGTGGCCGCCGCTGGTGGCAAAACTGCATCACGCGCAGCGGGAGAATATCGATCCTGCCTCGGAGGAGGCGCAAAAGCTGGCTGAAAACTGGCTGGCGTTATTCCAGTCGTACGCGGGCACCCGTCCGGAGACCCAGCAAAAGTTTCGCACGGCCATGCAGCAGGAGCCGCATCTGATGAAGGGAACATGGATGACGCCTGCCGTGCTTGGGTGGCTTCAGCAGGCGATTGGGGTGATGATGCAGAGACGTTCCTCTGCATCAGGCAATTCACAGATCCGCTAAAGCGGCTTCACGGTTAGGATAAAAGGCAAGGCGGCCAGGGATCGGCTGCACGCCCGCGCGCGCCATGGTGCGCAGGGGCTGGAATTCGAGGTTACTCACCCGCAGCTCGCAGCCTTCCGGCAGACGTTTCACAAAGCGCTGGAAGGCGTCCAGTCCGCCCGCATCCAGCACCGGCACGGCATCCCATTTCAGCACCACAATCCGCTTGCCCGCGATGCGGGATTCCAGATCGCTGAACAGACCTTCCGCCGCGGCGAAGAACAGCGGGCCAATCACGCGCAGAACCAGCACATCGTCAGGCACCTCTACGTTGACCGGGGAGAGGCGCGTCATCTGCGCGATACGGCGCATAAACAGCAGGGACGCCAGCACGATCCCGACGCTGATGGCGATGACCATATCGAACAGCACGGTCAGCGACATACAGATCAGCATCACAATGATGTCGTCTTTCGGCGCACGACGCAGCAGGTTTACCACCTTGTGCGCCTCACTCATGTTCCAGGCCACCATCAGCAGCAGGGCGGCCATGGCGGAAAGCGGTAGCCAGGAGAGCAGCGGGGCGAGGATCAGCAGGGCGAGGATCACCAGTACGGAATGGATAACTGCCGAAACGGGTGACGTTGCCCCCGCACGCACGTTGGCCGCGGAACGGGCGATGGCTGCCGTTGCGGTAATACCGCCAAAGAACGGCGCGACGAGGTTCCCCAGTCCCTGACCGACCAGTTCGCTGTTAGCTTTGTGCTTGGTGCCGGTCATCCCGTCCAGAACGACGGCGCAGAGCAGGGATTCAATCGCCCCCAGCATCGCCATCGAGAACGCGGCGGGAAGCAGGGCGCGCAGGGAGTCCCAGCTTAAGGTAAAGCTGGAGCCGGGCATATCCCACGGCAGCACCAGCTGCGGCAACAGTTGCGGAATGCCGCTGCCCTGTGAACCGTCCGCCAGAACATAGTGGAACTGTGAGCCGATAGTCGCGACATGACCACCGAACATATTGACGATAGCCATCACCGCGCAGCCCAGCAGCAGCGCGGGCAGATGGCCCGGC
This sequence comes from Enterobacter sp. JBIWA003, assembly GCF_019968825.1. NCBI lineage: Bacteria > Pseudomonadati > Pseudomonadota > Gammaproteobacteria > Enterobacterales > Enterobacteriaceae > Enterobacter > Enterobacter sp. JBIWA003. Next base: position 2,833,667 of record NZ_CP074170.1, on the reverse strand, counting down.
AGTCGAATGCCCAGACGAGGCCAGACGATCAGCGTGCCCAGCGTCACCATCCCGATGGCGGCGTCGCCGAGGTTCGCAGTCGGTAGCGCCATAAACAGCGCGCCCACTTTTTGCAGATAGTGTTCAGGGACGTGAGCCATTTGCAGGCCGAGGAAATCCTTGATCTGCATGGTTCCGATGGTGATCCCAATCCCCGAGGTGAACCCCAGCGTCACGGAAAGGGGGATGTACTCAATCAGCCGCCCAAAACGGGCCAGACCAAACAGAATCAAAAAGACCCCGGACATCAGGGTGGCGACCAGCAGGCCTGCCAGACCAAACTGCTGTGAAACCGGGTAGAGGATCACCACAAAGGCGGCAGTCGGGCCGGAGACGCTGAAGCGCGAGCCGCCGGTCAGAGCGATGACGATCCCGGCCACGGCTGAGGTGTACAGGCCGTACTGCGGCGCAACGCCGCTGCCAATCGCCAGCGCCATCGCCAGCGGGATGGCAATAATGCCGACGGTGATCCCGGCAATCAGGTCACGCACAAAGCGTGAGGAGGTGTACTTCTCTTTCCAGCAGGCGTCGATGAGGGCGCGAAAGGGCAGAACATGTGAGGAGGCTACGTTTTTCACAATTATCTATCATCCGTATGCGCATCATCTGTCATATGAATGGCAGGTGAAGGAGGCATTAATCATACAAATAAAACCCAGAGACAAAAAAACCCGCCGCAGCGGGTTTTTTGGCCGTGCTCGATCAGTGTTCGAACATTGCAGAGATGGATTCTTCGTTGCTGATACGACGAATCGCTTCGGCCAGCATCCCGGACAGGGTCAGGGTACGCACGTTTGGCAGTGCCTTGATCTCGTCGCTCAGTGGGATGGTATCGCATACCACAACTTCGTCAATCACGGAGTTGCGCAGGTTGTTTACGGCATTGCCGGAGAAGATCGGGTGGGTCGCGTAAGCGAATACGCGCTTGGCACCACGCTCTTTCAGCGCTTCAGCCGCTTTACACAGCGTACCGCCGGTATCGATCATGTCGTCAACCAGCACGCAGTCGCGGCCAGCCACGTCACCGATGATGTGCATCACCTGAGAAACGTTAGCGCGCGGACGACGTTTGTCGATGATCGCCATGTCGGTATCGTTCAGCAGCTTAGCGATAGCACGGGCACGTACCACGCCGCCGATGTCCGGAGAAACCACGATTGGGTTATCCAGGTTCAGCTGCAGCATGTCTTCCAGCAGGATTGGGCTGCCGAATACGTTATCAACCGGGACGTCGAAGAAGCCCTGGATCTGCTCTGCGTGCAGGTCAACGGTCAGTACGCGGTCAACGCCAACGCTGGACAGGAAGTCAGCGACAACTTTCGCGGTAATTGGCACACGCGCGGAACGGACGCGACGGTCCTGGCGGGCATAGCCGAAGTAAGGGATTACAGCAGTGATACGGCCTGCGGAAGCGCGACGCAGGGCGTCGACCATAACAACCAGTTCCATCAGGTTGTCGTTCGTTGGAGCACAGGTGGACTGGATGATGAAAATATCACCACCGCGTACATTTTCGTTGATTTGTACGCTGACTTCGCCGTCGCTAAAGCGACCTACGGCGGCGTCGCCGAGGGAAGTGTACAGGCGGTTGGCAATACGTTGTGCTAGTTCCGGGGTGGCGTTACCAGCAAAAAGCTTCATATCAGGCACGAGAAGAACCTCAGGCATGCGTCCAGTGGTGGATAGCGTTCGCCGTAAACTGTGCGGGCCAGGCAAAGGCTATCCAGGCGGTGTATTAAAGAGCGCGATGCAACGTCTGGAACAGGGTGACGTTGTCACCGAAACTCAGTCTGCGCCAGAATGGCCTGCTGTAGGGGGGAAATGTTCATCCCACGCGCTACAAAACCATGCAGCCAAACCGGCGCTTGCTCAAGCACCTGACGAGCGGCGGATTCGGTGTCAAATTCAGCAAAGACACAGGCCCCTGTACCAGTCAGGCGCGACGGCGCGTATTCTAACAGCCAGGAAAGCACCGCATCAACCTCGCGAAAACGTTTTCTTGCGATATCCTCGCAATCGTTGCTGAATTCACAATTTAATAACGTTTCTATTGACCGAATCGGAGTATTTCTTTTCAGGTCAGGATCTTTAAAGATGACCGGGGTCGGAATGCTCACGCCGGGGTGAGCAACCAGATACCATTTTTCCGGCGGGTTGACCGGGGAGAGGATTTCCCCCACGCCCTCGGCAAAGGCCGCATGACCGCGAACAAACACCGGAACATCCGCGCCCAGCGTTAAGCCCAGGGCGGCCAGTTCGTCCTGCGACAGCCCGCAGCCCCAGAGGTGGTTCAGGGCAACCAGCACCGTGGCGGCGTTAGATGAGCCGCCGCCCAGACCGCCGCCCATCGGCAGACGTTTCTCGATACGAATATCCGCACCGCTTCCCGCAGGTAGACGACCTGATTCCGCAGCGGCGTTCATCAGCAGACGCGCGGCGCGCACAATCAGGTTGTCCTCATGCGCCACGCCGTCGACCGGCGTCAGGAGGCAAATCTGCCCGTCCTGACGCAGTTCAATGGAGATCGTGTCGCCATAGTCAATAAACTGAAACAGCGTCTGCAGGGTGTGATAGCCGTCAGCGCGCTGGCCGGTAATGTATAAAAACAGATTCAGTTTTGCCGGAGAGGGCCAGTGGGTCATCATTTAACGATCCAGTTGTCCATTTTCAGCTTGATGCGCTGGCTGCCCTGGGTCAGTTCCATATTCGATGGCAGCGACGGTTTACTCTTGCTGTCATAGTCGCTGTACACCACTTTCCAGGTCTTGCCGTTCTGGGTGTAGTTCACCTGGCTCAGACGATATTGATCATCCAGGGTATAGTCGGTGGCGTCACCCGGCAGGCCGAGGATCCACTGGCGCAGGCTGTTGAGCGGGATAGGCATTCCGGTCAGCTTGCCAATCATCTCTTCGGCATCGGTTGCGGTGTAGTGCTGGCCTTTGTTATCGGTGATCTGCGCTTCGCCCGGTTTCGCGATAAGCTCCAGCTCGGTGCTGCCCAGCGGGTTCAGCAGCAGCAGGCGATAGTTGTCCTGACCCGTTTGTTGCCAGAAGAAGCGTGCATACACTTTTTGCTCATCCGAAAGATAAGCAAACGCGCCGCGGGTCTGGTACTGGTTCAAATTACGGACGTCCTGCTGGTGCTGACGCCACTGTGGCGAGTCAGGGCTTTTGCCCGGGCCTTTTGGTTGAGTGACGGTACAGGCGGTCAGAACCAGTGCCGCCAGGGGCAGCAGGCGAATCAGTCGGGTCATAATGAGGACAAATCCTTGAGATACGTTGCAGTTATAACTGTTAATGCTAGCGTCGAAGGAGGCTACCGTCTACGTTCAAATTATCTCAAAGCGTTGTGTAACCTATTACTCCGAAAGGGGGCTGTCTCTTTTATTGATCTCGCGCATCCTGTATGATGCGTTCTGCTAACCTTATTAACGCTGGTACTACTCCCGCTCAACATGACCCTATTAGCACTCGGCATCAACCACAAAACGGCCCCGGTTTCGCTGCGAGAACGCGTAACGTTTTCGCCAGATACGCTCGACCTGGCGCTGGACAGCCTGCTTGCACAGCCTATGGTGCAGGGTGGCGTGGTGCTCTCGACGTGCAACCGTACCGAGCTCTATTTAAGCGTGGAAGAGCAGGATAACCTGCACGAAGCGCTGATCCGCTGGTTATGCGACTACCACAATCTCAATGAAGACGAGCTGCGCAACAGCCTGTACTGGCATCAGGACAACGATGCCGTCAGCCATCTGATGCGCGTGGCCAGCGGGCTGGATTCGCTGGTGCTCGGCGAACCGCAAATTCTGGGTCAGGTGAAAAAAGCCTTTGCGGATTCGCAAAAAGGGCATCTGAAGGCCAGCGAGCTGGAGCGCATGTTCCAGAAGTCATTCTCCGTGGCGAAGCGTGTGCGAACCGAAACCGACATTGGTGCCAGTGCGGTTTCCGTTGCTTTCGCGGCCTGCACCCTTGCGCGCCAAATCTTTGAATCCCTCTCTACCGTTACCGTGATGCTGGTGGGCGCGGGCGAAACCATCGAACTTGTGGCGCGCCATCTGCGCGAGCATAAAGTGAAAAAGATGATTATCGCTAACCGCACCCGCGAACGCGCGCAGGTGCTGGCGGATGAAGTGGGCGCAGAGGTGGTTGCCCTGAGCGACATCGATGAACGTCTGAAAGAGGCGGACATTATTATCAGCTCGACTGCCAGTCCGCTGCCGATTATCGGCAAAGGGATGGTGGAGCGCGCGCTGAAGTCCCGTCGTAATCAGCCGATGCTGCTGGTGGATATTGCCGTCCCGCGCGATGTTGAGCCGGAAGTGGGCAAGCTGCCTAACGCCTACCTCTACAGCGTGGATGACCTGCAAAGCATCATTTCGCACAACCTCGCCCAGCGTAAAGCGGCGGCGGTGCAGGCGGAAACCATTGTTGAGCAGGAAACCAGTGAGTTTATGGCCTGGCTGCGCGCGCAAAGCGTCAGCGAGACCATCCGCGAGTATCGCGGACAGGCGGAGCAGGTGCGTGACGACCTGACAGCCAAAGCGTTAGCGGCCCTGGAGCAGGGCGGCGACGCACATGCAATTATGCAGGATCTGGCGTGGAAACTGACCAACCGCCTGATCCATGCGCCAACCAAATCTCTTCAGCAGGCTGCCCGTGACGGGGATGATGAACGCCTGACTATTCTGCGCAACAGCCTCGGGCTGGAATAGCGCCCTATACCCATTTTCTAAGACAAGGTGCACTTACGCCTATGAAGCCTTCTATCGTCGCTAAACTGGAAGCTCTGCACGAGCGCCATGAAGAAGTCCAGGCGCTGCTCGGCGATGCCGGGACCATTGCGGACCAGGAGCGTTTTCGCGCGCTCTCACGTGAATACGCGCAGTTAAGTGATGTTTCTAAATGCTTTACCGGCTGGCGACAGGTTCAGGAAGATATTGAAACCGCGCAGATGATGCTCGACGATCCTGAAATGCGCGAGATGGCGCAGGAAGAGTTGCAGGATGCGAAAGCGCGTTCTGAGGAGATGGAGCAGCAGCTTCAGGTGCTTCTGCTGCCAAAAGATCCGGACGACGAGCGTAACGCGTTCGTGGAAGTCCGCGCCGGGACCGGCGGTGACGAAGCGGCACTGTTTGCCGGGGATCTGTTCCGCATGTACAGCCGCTACGCCGAGTCGCGTCGCTGGCGCGTGGAGATCATGAGCGCCAACGAAGGCGAACACGGTGGCTACAAAGAGGTTATCGCCAAGATCAGCGGCGACGGCGTATACGGTCGTCTCAAGTTTGAATCCGGCGGTCACCGCGTGCAGCGCGTTCCGGCCACCGAATCTCAGGGCCGAATCCACACCTCCGCCTGTACGGTGGCGGTGATGCCGGAGCTGCCGGAAGCGGAGCTGCCGGACATCAACCCGGCGGACCTGCGTATTGATACCTTCCGCTCCTCCGGGGCGGGTGGTCAGCACGTTAACACCACCGACTCCGCCATCCGTATTACCCACCTGCCAACCGGTATCGTGGTGGAGTGTCAGGACGAACGTTCCCAGCATAAAAACAAGGCCAAAGCGCTGTCCGTGCTGGGTGCGCGCATCCACGCGGCCGAAATGGCGAAACGCCAGCAGGCGGAAGCGTCAACGCGTCGTAACCTGCTGGGGAGCGGCGATCGCAGCGACCGTAACCGTACCTACAATTTCCCGCAGGGGCGCGTGACCGACCACCGCATCAACCTGACGCTGTATCGTCTGGATGAAGTGATGGAAGGCAAGCTGGATATGCTGAATGAGCCTATCGTGCAGGAATACCAGGCCGACCAGCTGGCGGCACTGTCCGAGCAGGAATAATGGATTTTCAGCGCTGGTTACGTGAGGCTGCCGCTGAGCTTTCCGAAAGCGAAAGCCCGAAACGCGATGCCGAAATTTTGCTTGAGCATGTGACGGGCAAAGCCCGCACGTACCTGCTGGCCTTCGGTGAAACCGAACTGACCGCTGAGCAGGAAGCACGGCTCGCCACGCTGCTTGCCCGCCGTAAGCACGGCGAGCCGGTGGCGCACCTTGTCGGTGAGCGCGAGTTCTGGTCGTTACCGCTTTACGTCTCGGCGGCGACGCTGATCCCGCGTCCCGATACCGAGTGTCTGGTCGAACAGGCGCTGGCGCGTTTACCGGCGGCGGCCTGCCGCATTCTCGATCTCGGTACGGGCACCGGGGCCATCGCGCTGGCGCTCGCCAGTGAAAGACCCGACTGCGCGGTGACGGCGGTGGATGTGATGCCCGACGCGGTGGCGCTGGCGCAGCGCAACATGGAACGTCTTGGCCTGACCAACGTAACGGTGCTGCAAAGCAGCTGGTTTAGCGCGCTGGAGAACCAGACGTTCGGCATCATTGTCAGTAACCCGCCCTATATTGACGAACATGACCCGCACCTTGCGCAGGGTGATGTGCGCTTCGAACCGCTGACGGCGCTGGTCGCCGCCAGGGAAGGTTTAGCCGACCTTGATCACATTGTGACAATGTCACGACAACATTTACTTTCCGGCGGCTGGCTTCTTGTGGAGCATGGCTGGACGCAGGGAGAAAGCGTGCGGGCATTGTTTACCCAGGCGGGTTACGCCGACGTCAAAACCTGCCGCGACTACGGCGGCAATGAACGCCTGACGCTGGGGCAGTGGCTATGAGTTCAGGCTATCTGCCATTTACTGATAAAGGCGTAAGGCTGACTGAAAGGCGGTTTGGCGTTATCATCTACATCGTTTTGAGTTTTATCTCGTCCGGGCGTCGCTGTGCGCTCGGTCGTTACTGGGGTAAGTCATGAGGTCCTTAGCCGATTTCGAATTTAATAAAGTGCCGCTTTGCGATGGCATGATCCTGATTTCTGAGATGATTCGCGACGATTTTACGTCGCAGTTTGTCTACGATGAGCTGGAGAATCTGGTCAGCCTGGCGCGTGAAGAGATTAATCAGGCGCGGCCGCAAGACTGGCAATTAGAGAAGCTGCTTGAGCTTTTCTACGGCGAATGGGGTTTCTGCGACACGCGGGGCGTGTATCGCCTGTCTGACGCATTATGGCTGGACCAGGTCTTAAAAAATCGTCAGGGCAGCGCCGTTGCGCTGGGCTCTATTTTACTGTGGGTCGCGCACCGCCTGGATATTCCGCTGGTGCCGGTCATTTTCCCGACGCAGATGATCCTGCGTGCGGAGTGGCTGGACGGTGAGATGTGGCTCATTAATCCCTTCAACGGCGACACGCTGGATGAACATACGCTGGACGTGTGGCTGAAAGGCAACATCAGCCCGGTGGCTGAGCTCTTCAACGAAGATCTCGACGAGGCGGATAACGCAGAAGTGATCCGCAAGCTGCTCGATACGCTGAAGTCAGCGTTAATGGAAGAGCGTCAGATGGAGCTGGCCCTGCGCGCCAGCGAAGTGCTGCTGCAGTTTAATCCGGAAGACCCGTACGAAATTCGCGACCGCGGGCTGATCTATGCCCAGCTCGACTGCGAACACGTGGCGCTAAACGATCTGAGCTATTTCGTTGAGCAGTGTCCGGAAGACCCCATTAGCGAAATGATTCGTGCGCAGATCAACGCGATCTCGCACAAGCAAATTACACTGCATTAATCTTAATTCCGATTCACACCTGAATAAGGCGATCCTATGAAACAAAAAGTGGTTAGCATTGGTGATATCAAGGTAGCAAACGACCTGCCTTTCGTGCTGTTTGGCGGCATGAACGTGCTGGAATCTCGCGACCTCGCCATGCGTATCTGCGAGCACTACGTGACCGTGACCCAGAAGCTGGGCATCCCGTACGTGTTTAAAGCCTCTTTTGACAAAGCCAACCGCTCCTCCATCAACTCTTACCGTGGCCCGGGCCTGGAAGAGGGGATGAAGATTTTCCAGGAGCTGAAGCAGACCTTTGGCGTGAAAGTGATCACCGACGTGCATGAAGCCTCTCAGGCGCAGCCGGTGGCAGACGTGGTTGACGTGATTCAGCTCCCGGCATTCCTGGCTCGCCAGACCGACCTGGTTGCCGCGATGGCGAAAACCGGTGCCGTGATCAACGTGAAAAAACCACAGTTCGTGAGCCCGGGTCAGATGGGCAACATCGTCGATAAGTTTATCGAAGGTGGTAACGATCAGGTGATCCTGTGCGACCGTGGCGCTAACTTCGGTTACGACAACCTGGTGGTGGACATGCTGGGCTTCAGCGTGATGAAAAATGTCTCCGGCCAGTCTCCGGTAATTTTCGACGTGACCCACGCGCTGCAGTGCCGCGACCCGTTTGGCGCCGCGTCCGGTGGCCGTCGTGCTCAGGTGACCGAACTGGCGCGTGCCGGTATGGCAACCGGTCTGGCAGGTCTGTTCATTGAAGCGCACCCGGATCCGGATAACGCAAAATGCGACGGCCCATCCGCGCTGCCGCTGGATAAGCTGGAGCCGTTCCTGAAACAGATCAAGGCGATTGACGATCTGGTGAAGAGCTTCGACGAGCTGGATACCAGCAAATAATAAAAAACCCGCTTCGGCGGGTTTTTTTATGGGGCATTTTGCCGGGTGACGCTGCGCTTACCCGGCCTACGACCCATAGGCCCTGCAAGCGAAGCGCCGCCGGGCAAACAGACTACGCAAAAATCGTCATCAAATAAGCCACAAACAGCGCCATATGCGCAGCCCCGTTAAGCACGTTGGTGCGCCCGGTTGAGAACGAAATCTGGCACAGCAGCAACGAGGCTACCATCACAATCATCTCCGGCGCGCCCAGCGCAAACTGCAACTCGTTACCGGTCATAAAGGCAATCAGCGTCACCACCGGCACGGTGAGTGAAATGGTCGCCAGCACGGAGCCGAAGAACAGGTTCATTGCGCGCTGTACCTGATTGTTTAAGACGGCTTTCAGCGCGCCCAGCCCTTCAGGAGACAGGATCAGCAGTGCCACCAGGAAGCCGGTAAAGGCTACCGGCGCGTTCAGCTCGGTTAACAATGTTTCCAGCGGGTTGGCGTTCATCTTGGTGACGGCAATCACCGCAATCAGATGCACGATCAGCCAAACCGTATGCCACGCGCTGCTGTGGGCCGACGGCTTACCGTGGTGCGGGTCATCATCGTCGCTGTCGTCTTCATGCTCATACACAAACAGGCTCTGGTGCGTTTTGGTCTGAATCAACAGGAACACGCCGTACATGGCTGCGGAAATCAGCGCGACCAGCAGCGCCTGACCGGTGGAGAAGTTTGCACCCGGCAGCGCCATCGGGAAGACCAGCACGATAATCGCCAGCGGGAAGAGGGCAATTAGATACTGTTTAATGCCGAACAAGTTCATATACTGGGTCGCAAATTTACGCCCGCCCAGCAGCAGAGAGAAGCCCACCAGGCCGCCCGTCACAATCATAATGATCGAGTAAAGCGTGTCGCGCATAAGCGTCGGTGCGGCATCGCCGGTCGCCATGAGCGCGGAAATCAGGCTGACTTCGAGAATAACGACGGAAAGGCTGAGAATTAACGATCCGTAGGGCTCGCCCAGACGGTGGGCCAGTACGTCCGCATGGCGAACGACGCTAAAGGCGCTGGTTAAAATACCGACCAGGGCAAGAATATTGATACCAACCACCACTGGCAGTGACTGACTGCTTCCCCAGAAGAGCAGCACAGCCAGTGCCAGAACCGGGAAAATGAGAGACGTCTCCTTGTGGCGGGTCTTTACCGCCTCGTGTGTTGCTGTCATGTGCTTCTCCATCAATGCAGGTGCTTGTAATTATAGATAGATTTTTGAGGGCATTAAATTAACAGATCTCTGTTAAATACCCTTAACTTTTTACTTAATTTTACCCTTTGTCATAAATTTAATGCCTGACTCCTGTAATTGACGGTTTTCACATAATATTTATTAAATAACAATTAATTAAATATAATGTTAATCCATAAATTTAGACCGGGTGGCACGCTGGCATATCGTCGTCCACACTTATCTCTTTAAGCAAAAGAGAGGTGAGTGATGCCATATAAAACGAAACGCGAATTACCCGATAACGTGCAAAACGTGCTGCCCGCTCATGCGCAGGAAATCTACAAAGAGGCGTTTAACAGTGCCTGGGATCAGTACAAAGATAAGGACGATCGCCGGGATGATGCCAGCCGTGAAGAGACGGCACACAAAGTCGCCTGGGCCGCCGTAAAACATGAATATGAAAAAGGAGACGACGATAAATGGCACAAAAAGAAATAGCCGTGAAATAATTCGCTGCCTTCATTTTGACTTTTCAGGCGGTTGAACTGCCGTTGTATTGCAACTGGTCCGCTAATTGCTTATCGTTATTTAACTGCTGGCAAAATGACCAGCACATAATGCCGGGAAGGCGAATTACAGATGTCGCAAGGAAGCATGCAGTGGCGGAGGTGGAAAGTGTTAACGCGTGATTTCTTAATGAAGGCAGATTGTAAGACGGCATTTGGTGCTATTGAGGAATCGCTTCTCTGGTCAGCTGAACAGCGTGCGGCGTCACTTGCTGCCACGCTTGCCTGCCGCCCGGATGATGGCCCGGTATGGATTTTTGGCTACGGCTCCCTGATGTGGAACCCGGCTCTGGAATTTGTCGAATCGGCAACGGGAACGCTGCCTGGCTGGCACCGCGCATTTTGCCTGCGTCTGACGGCCGGACGCGGCAGCGCGTGCCAACCCGGACGTATGCTTGCACTGAAAGAGGGCGGGCGCACCACGGGCGTGGCGTATCGCCTCCCGGATGCCACGCTGGAAGAGGAGCTTACGCTGCTCTGGAAGCGTGAGATGATCACCGGCTGCTATATGCCGAGCTGGTGCAAGCTGGAGCTGGACGACGGTCGCACCGTCAATGCGCTGGTGTTTATCATGGACCCGCGCCATCCGCTGTATGAAGCGGACACCCGCACGCAGGTCATTGCCCCGTTGATTGCTGCCGCCAGCGGACCGCTGGGAACTAACGCGCAGTATCTCTTCTCCCTCGATCAGGAGTTGACCCGCCTCGGCATGCAGGACGATTGTCTGAATGAGCTGGTGGCGAAGGTGAAGGCACTGCTGGAAGGGAACCCGCTCAACGGCACGCTGCGACCGGGTTTTGCCTGAAAATACGCCCGGATTGCCGGGCGTTTGACGTTATGCTGCTACGTAACTGACAGAATGCTCCAGTGACTGGCTGTGGCTGTCGATCAGCACATCCCACGTGCCGGTATATGGCACGGTAAGCCAGGCCTTATCGTCCTGCACGGTCAGAATATCCGCCTGGGATTGTTTTTGTGCTTTCGCACTCATGAGATGAATACGACAGCGCTCTGAGCAACGCACCACAACCGTATCCCCGCCAAACAGCTTCAAACTTGTTTTTACCTGTGCCATTTTTTACCCCGTAGTCTTAAACAACGCTCTCCCTGCTGCCATATCCGAGCGTGATGTTGTTCACAATTCACTCATGGCATAACACCAAAGGGGAGGGGGTGGGATGCTGATTTTGATCAAAAAATGGCATAACGATTAAACAAAAATGACAAAATTCCTCAGAATTTCCGCTGGCGCGCGTTTTACCCGCTAAACGCGCGCCGCGAGAAAATTAAATGCGGAAATGGCCGGCGGTTTCAGCAAGGTCGCCCGCCTGGCTCTGCAGGGCGCCCGCAGCGGCGGCGGATTGCACCACCAGCTCGGCGTTCTGCTGGACCATGCGGTCGAGATGGGTCACCGCGTGGTTGATCTCGTGAATGCCTTTCATCTGCTCGCTGGTGGCGATGGATATTTCGCGCATGATGCCGGAGACGCTGCCGATGCTGGAGCGGATCTCGTCCATGCTTTCCCCGGCCAGATGCACGTAGCGGGAGCCGGTGGCCACGCTGTCGGTGGTGGAATCGATCAGCGATTTGATCTCTTTCGCCGCCTGGGCGCTACGGCTCGCCAGGTTACGCACTTCGCCTGCTACCACGGCAAACCCGCGCCCCTGCTCCCCGGCACGGGCCGCCTCGACGGAGGCATTCAGCGCCAGAATGTTGGTCTGGAACGCGATACCGTCAATCACGCTGGTGATGTCGCCAATTTTAGCCGACGCGACTTCGATGGACTGCATGGTGCTGATCGCCTGGGATACCACTTCGCCGCCGCGCGCAGCGGCCGCAGAGGCCTTGCTCGCCTGGTCATTCGCTTCTGCCGCCGACTCGTTCGACTGGGTCACGGAGGCGGTGATCTGCTCCACGGCGCTGGCCGTCTCGCGCAGGCTGGATGCTGCCTGCTCGGTACGTCCGGAGAGATCCTGGTTACCCGCCGCAATCTCCTGGGCGGCATTTTTCACCGACTCGCTGGCATCGCGGAGCTGCACCATCACCACCGACAGCTTATCGCTGAAGGCGTTAAAGGCCTGGGCAATCTGCGCCACCTCGTCCTCGCCGCTGTCCGGCAGACGCTGCGACAGATCGTTAGTCCCGTTGGCAATGTTGTGCATCGCGTCGCGAATGTCAGACAGGCGCTTCAGCAGACGGGCAATCAGGAGATGAACAATGGCCGCGCTCAGCAGCGCCAGGATCACCAGCGAAATCGCCGATGCCTTAAGCAGGGAACGCATACCGGAGGTGGCGTCACCGTTGTCGAGGGCGACGACCAGCAGCCAGTTTGTACCCGGCACGGCTGTCGCCACGAAGGTTTTTTCGACGTCGTTAAGCGTACCGTCGACAAGGTTACCGCTTTTCAGCGCAGTAAAATCGATGCCTTTGATGGTCTCAGCAAACGGTTTAAGCGTCAGCGCCGGATCGTTAGCCGCTATCACGCTGCCGTCACTGTTCAGAAGCAAGCCGCTGCTGGACGGAGTTGGATGGATCCCGCGCACATTCGCCACCACGCTGTCCATGGCCACATCGCCCGCCACCACCGCTTTCAGGGCGCCATTCTCTTTCACCGGCACGGCGAAAGTCACCACCAGTTTACCGGTACCCGCATCAACGTAAGGCGCGGTGACGACCGGGCCATCCGTGCTGACCACCTGCTGATACCACGGGCGAATGGTCGGGTCATAATCCGCCGGGACACCCGCGGGCTCAGAGAATTTCGCCGTTTTGCTGGCGTAGCCCACATAAACGTTGGTGAATCCACCCGCCTGCGCAAGCTGTTTAAACACCGGAACCGGATCGTCACTCAGCGCAACGGTCTGGGCAGAGGCAATCACCGTCATCTTGCTTTTGACCCAGTCGGCGATCGCCATGTTATGGCTGGCGCTGGTGCTGGTCAGGATATCGCGTTGTGACTGCTGGTTATCCTGGCGTGTGACCTGGAAGTTAATAACGGTATTGAGGAGAAGGGCGACGACCAGACAGCCTGCCGTCGCCGCGATGATGCGTGCACGAATCGATCTGAACATAAGTGAAATACCTGCTGTGTTGTTTCCATGCCTATCGGCAACCCCGCAGGTAAACTTGATGCTGAAACCGCGTCCATAAGAAAATAATATTTTTACGGGTTTATTATTAAAAAGTTAATACTTTATCCGCGGACAACGTCCACTCGGCCAGCTCAACCAGCGTACCAATTTCTACGCCATCAATCAGCGGCAGCCCGGTGATACCGCGCCCGTCGGTGCAGGTTTTGCACAGCTTCACCGGCACGTTTTGCGCGGTCAGGATCTCCAGCATCTGCTGAATGTTATAGCCCTCGGCCGGTTTTTGTCCCTTCAGCCCGGCGGTGACCGCGTCCGACATTAAAAAGAGGCGTAACGCGAGGTCACTCTCTTTTTCGCGCAGCGCAATGGCCAGGCGCAGGCTGTTAAAAAGCGATTCACTCCCGTAGGCCGCACCGTTGGCGACGATCACAATCTTCTGCATGTTGACTCCTGTTCTTATAAAGGCACGAATAATATAAGGTTTACCGAGTTTACGCTGCCTGCAGCCGTCAATAAACTTCAGGATATTCCTGAAATTTCCCGTAAGGCTGCAATTCTTTCTTAATAGCGTTAAGGTAAGAGCGTCTTTTACAAAACTCAGGCGCAAATCCCGACGTTGATGGCTGTATCGTCTCGCATTCGTTCTCTGCTATTACTCTCCCTTCTGTCGGCCGGAGCCGTTCACGGTGCGCCGAATTCCTTTATGCATCAGGCCCAGAACCCCTTTGATAATAATGGGGATAGTCTGCCCGATCTCGGCATGGCGGCGCCCACCGGCGAAGGGGAAAAACACCTGGCCGAAATGGCGAAAGCCTTTGGTGAAGCCAGCATGACCGACAACGGGCTGACGACCGGCGAGCAGGCGCGTCAGTTTGCCTTTGGTCAGGTGCGCGACGCGGTAAGCGGGGAAGTGAACCAGCAGATTGAGTCCTGGCTGTCGCCCTGGGGAAACGCCAGCGTGAACCTGCTGGTGGATAACGACGGCAAATTTAACGGCAGCAGCGGGAGCTGGTTTATCCCGTGGAATGATACTAACCGCTACCTGAGCTGGAGCCAGCTTGGCCTGACGCAGCAGACGGATGGCCTGGTCAGCAATGCCGGAATTGGTCAGCGCTGGGTCGCCGGGAAGTGGCTGCTGGGCTACAACACCTTTTACGATAATCTTCTGGATGAAAACCTGCAGCGTGCCGGGCTGGGGGCGGAAGCGTGGGGGGAAAATCTGCGCCTGTCAGCGAACTATTATCAGCCCTTTGCCGGATGGCGTGCGCGATCTGACGTTCAGGAGCAGCGCATGGCGCGGGGATATGACGTGACCGCTAAAGCCTGGCTGCCGTGGTTCCATCATCTGAATACCAGCGTCAGCTTTGAGCAATATTTTGGCGATAACGTCGACCTGTTCAACAGCGGCACCGGCTACCACAACCCGGTTGCGGTCAATCTGGGGCTTAACTATACCCCCGTTCCGCTGGTGACGTTGACCGCCGGGCACAAGCAGGGCGAAAGCGGCGCGAGCCAGAATAACCTCGGACTGAAGCTCAACTATCGCTTTGGCGTGCCGCTGGCTAAGCAGCTTTCCGCCGATGAGGTCGCCGCCACGCGCTCCCTGCGCGGCAGCCGCTACGACTCACCTGAGCGCACCAGCCTGCCGGTGATGGAGTTCCGCCAGCGTAAAACGCTATCCGTCTGGCTGGCCACGCCGCCGTGGGATCTGAAAGGGGGTGAGACCGTGATGCTGAAGCTGCAGGTTCGCAGCACGCACGGCATCCGTCAGATCCACTGGCAGGGCGATACGCAGGCACTGAGCCTGACGTCGCCGGCGAAAAGCAACAGCAGCGACGGCTGGAGCGTGATTATCCCTGCCTGGGATGATCGGGAAGGGGCGACAAACCGCTGGCACCTGTCGGCGGTGGTAGAAGATGAGAAAGGCCAGCGCGTCTCGTCCAATGAGATCACGCTGGCCGTGGTGCAGCCGCTGGTCGCACTGCCTGACGACGATCCGCGCTGGAAGCTGCTGCCGGAGGAGTAGTCCTTAGAAGATGCGTTCCTGATGCACCCACACGGCGGCTTCAACGCGAGATTTTAACTTCATTTTCTTCAGCATATGCTTCACGTGCACTTTGACCGTGCTTTCGGTGATATCCAGACGGCGGGCGATCATTTTGTTCGGCAGCCCTTGGGCAATCAGTTTGAGAATGTCGCGCTCGCGCGGCGTGAGCTGGCTGACGTCACGGTCAGAGGTGGCGCGGTTAGCGCGCAGGCTGGCGGCCAGCACCGGCGTTAAGGCTTCGCTGAGCACCATCTCGCCCGCCGCCGCCTGCTGCAGCGCCTTAAGCAGATCTTCCGGCTCCATGTCTTTCAGCAGATAGCCATCCGCACCACGCTTCAGCGCCGTGACCACGTCCTCCTCATGGTTAGACACGCTAAAGACGACGATGCGGCCGGAAAGCGATTTTTCCCGCAGCTTGTCGAGGGTCTCCAGACCGTTCATGCCCGGCATATTCAGATCGAGCAGGATCAGATCGGGATCGAGGGATTCGGCAAGCTCAATGCCCTGTTCACCGTTACTGGCTTCGCCCACCACGGTGATATCGGGTGCCATGCTGACCAGCTGTTTCACGCCAGTACGCAGCATCGGATGGTCGTCGATCAACAGGATGGATGCCGGTTCCTGATTAGTCATGGGTTTCTCCTTGAGCAGTTGTGAGCGGTTTCTCGGGAATAAAGGTGACGACAACTTCCGTGCCGCCCGTTTCTCTCCGGCGAACCTGGCAATCACCGCGCAGGCTTTGAGCGCGGTCTCGCATAATGATTAAACCATAGTGGTTAGTGCGTTCGGCATTTTCCGGCACGCCGCGGCCGTTATCGTGAACCGTCAGTTTCACCTGATTGTCGTGCTGGCTGACGGTGACCGTGACCGCCGTTGCTTCAGCGTGTTTAAGCACGTTGCTCAGCGCTTCGCGGGCGATCTGCAGTAGATGGATGGCCTGATGGGAGGGGACAAACCGCGGCGGCAGCTGATAATCCAGCTTCACCGGGAACCCCAGCCGGGCGCTAAATTCGTGACAGCTTGATTCCAGCGCCGGGCGCAGGCCCGGCTCGGTCAGCTGCAGGCGGAAGGTGGTCAGCAGCTCGCGCAGCTGCACCCAGGAGGTGTTTAGCTCGTTGCGGATCTGGCTGAGCAGCTGCTTGTTGCTTTCGGGCATCTCCGCATCCTGCATCTGCAGGCAGCTCACCTGCATTTTCATACAGGAGAGCGACTGGGCGATGGAGTCGTGCAGCTCACGGGCGATGGTCGCGCGCTCTTCCATGACGATAATCTGCTGCTGTTTTTCCTGATGCCTGTCGAGCGCCAGCGTGGCCGTCAGCTGTTCAACCAGCGTATCCACCAGCTGCTGCTGGTCGTGGCTCAGGTGGCGTCCGGTTGGCAGGGTGGCCAGCAGAATGCCGTACTGGGTGTGGCTGTCCGTCAGGCGCCACTTCAGGGTCGTGCCGCCGGAGGTCAGCGGCGGCAGGCCGCGAGGGCAAAGATGGCAGCCTTTGTCATCGCAGGACATATCGGACTGACAGGTAAATTCCTGGTGGTTCTCTTCGTCTTCCACATCGTAGACCCGCAGCTCCAGGTCGCGAAGCAGGGTCAGATTTTGCAGGCCGTTCAGCACCGGCGAAAGACGTTCACACAACGGCACCTGCATGTGCAGCCGACGGTTGGCCTGCCAGAGGAAGGAGAGGATCTCGTTTTTCTGCTCCAGCCCGGCCGTTTTTTCCTGAACACGCTGTTCCAGCACCGCGTAGCTCTCGGAGAGCTCTGCCGACATGGTATTGAGAGCCTGGCCGAGCATGGCCATCTCATTGCGCCCGCTGATGTGCGTGCGCTGGGTAAAATCGCGCGCGGTCACCGCGCGGGCCATTGCCAGCAGCTGTTTCCAGGGATTCAACAGCCGCGCGCGGAGCCACACGATGGTGAAGATCAGCAGCAGGCCCATAAACAACGCCATGGCCCGGTGTACCATCACCACCCGGTCGATGCGTAATTCGGTCGTCTGGTCAAAAGCGGAGACCAGCGCGTCAATGCGGGAGACAAACCCCGCCACGTCCTGGGCAACGGCTTCTGTACTGCGCGCCTGTTTCAGGCCGGGCTGCAGTTGGGTGTGCCAGTACCCCTGAAGGGCTTTCAACTGGGACTGCTGGCCTGCGCGGATAGCGGCGTTTTCCAGCTCGGGGCTGAACGCCGTGCGCTCCATTTCATCGATTAAAGGCCGATCGTCCTGCGTCAGGGGAACCGCCGCCAGCAGGCGATAACTCTGCATGCGTAGTGAGCCTGCCTCGTTGATGGCATGCGCATTACCCTGTACCCCTTGTACCAGCCAGCCGGAGATCGCCATGCCGGTCACGCCAATGGCGGTGGACAGCAACACAATCAGGGCGAGCTGATTCACGAGCGTTAGCGGAGATAAGCATCTTTTTAACATTGAGTGGGCGTGCTCCTGACGTGGCCTGCTTGCAGGAATGGCGCTATTCTGGTGCATACCCTGGAGTATACCCATACCAATAAAGGATTACCCCTAAATTGCCAACGGAGTAGGGGGCAAGAGGTGGGCGTTACAGGGAATCGTCAGTGCCGTGAAAAACCACGTCTTTTTTACCGAATTAGCCTACTCACTAAGGATAACACCTTTTTTTGTGCCGCAAATCCTCCCACTTTTCCTTTGATTTATATCAACTTACCGCCGCCCTAAAACCCTAATGTTTGCAGCATCATTCGAGAATCAGAGGTGTCTATGAGTCACTCATCCGTTCCCGAAAGGGAAAATGGTGCCGTTATTACTGACTGGCGTCCAGAGGATCCGGCGTTCTGGCAACAGCGCGGCCATCGTGTAGCAAGCCGAAATCTGTGGATTTCCGTGCCGTGTTTGTTATTAGCGTTTTGCGTATGGATGTTGTTTAGCGCGGTGGCAGTAAACCTGCCTAAAGTCGGCTTTACGTTCACGACCGATCAGCTGTTTATGCTGACCGCGCTGCCGTCGCTGTCAGGCGCGTTGCTGCGCGTCCCTTACGCGTTTATGGTGCCGGTCTTTGGCGGCCGTCGCTGGACGGCATTCAGTACGGGCATCATGATTATCCCCTGCGTGTGGCTGGGCTTCGCGGTGCAGGATACCTCCACGCCGTTCAGCGTGTTCGTGATTATCTCCCTGCTGTGCGGCTTTGCCGGGGCGAACTTCGCCTCCAGTATGGCCAACATCAGCTTCTTCTTCCCGAAAGCGAAGCAGGGCGGCGCGCTGGGGATTAACGGCGGTCTGGGCAATATGGGCGTGAGCGTGATGCAGCTGATCGCTCCCCTGGCGATCTCGGTCTCGATTTTTGCAGCCTTTGGCGGCGCTGGCGTTGAGCAGGCGGACGGTTCTTCCCTCTATCTGCAAAACGCAGCCTGGATCTGGGTGCCGTTCCTCGTGGTCTTCACCCTCGCAGCCTGGTTCTTTATGAATGACCTGTCCGCGTCGAAGGCGTCGCTGAGCGAACAGCTGCCGGTGCTGAAGCGTGGACACCTCTGGGTGATGGCGCTGCTGTATCTGGCGACCTTCGGTTCGTTTATCGGCTTCTCGGCGGGCTTCGCGATGCTGTCGAAAACGCAATTCCCGGACGTGCAGATCCTGCAATTCGCCTTCTTCGGCCCATTTATTGGCGCCCTTGCTCGCTCGCTGGGTGGCATGGTGTCTGACCGTCTGGGCGGTACCCGGGTGACGCTGGTTAACTTCGTCGTGATGGCGGTCTTCTGTGCGTTGCTGTTCCTCACGCTGCCGGCCGACGGACAGGGCGGTAACTTCATCGCCTTCTTCGGCGTGTTTATGGTGCTGTTCCTGACGGCCGGGCTGGGGAGCGCGTCCACCTTCCAGATGATCTCCGTGATCTTCCGTAAGCTGACCATGGACCGCGTAAAAGCGCAGGGCGGAAGCGAAGAACAGGCCATGCGCGAAGCGGCGACGGATACGGCTGCGGCGCTGGGCTTTATCTCCGCCATCGGCGCGATTGGCGGCTTCTTTATCCCGAAAGCGTTCGGTATCTCTCTGGACCTGACCGGCTCTCCGGCCGGTGCCATGAAAGTCTTCCTCGTCTTCTATATCGCCTGCGTCGTGATTACGTGGCTGGTATATGGCCGTAATACCAAGAAAAATAAGTAAGTATGATTATCCGTTTACGCGGCCTTCGGGCCGCGTTTTTTTTGGCGTCAAAATAGTTACAACATACTGGTTGCCATGCAGAGGAAATCCGCAGGCAGCACTGTGATCGCCATCGCTTTACAGGGCGCTCTACCCCTTAATACCTGCGAGGTTGAATTTTGCCTGGCGGTTTGTACGATAAATTAAAAATAACGATATATTTCATATGGATATGAAATTTTAAATGATACCGCTTTGGTGGTATTCGGTGTAACCCCTCGCCTGAAAGTCCCTCGTCGTCTTGATCGTTATCAATTCTCCCCCTCTTTCAGGGCGTTACCTTCGCTGCAAATCAGCAATGTCGATTTAGAGAGCCACAGGCTCCACACAGGAGATACCCGATGAGCAAATTTTTGGACCGGTTTCGCTACTTCAAGCAGAAGGGCGAAACGTTTGCCGATGGGCACGGCCAGGTTCTGGATACCAACCGGGACTGGGAAGACGGTTACCGCCAGCGCTGGCAACATGACAAAGTCGTCCGTTCGACCCACGGCGTGAACTGCACCGGCTCATGTAGCTGGAAGATTTTCGTTAAGAACGGTCTGGTGACCTGGGAAATGCAGCAGACCGACTACCCGCGCACCCGCCCGGATATGCCGAACCACGAACCGCGCGGCTGCCCGCGTGGCGCCAGCTACTCCTGGTATCTCTACAGCGCGAACCGTCTGAAATACCCCCTGATGCGCAAGCGCCTGATGAAAATGTGGCGTGAAGCGAAAGTGCAACACAGCGATCCGGTGGATGCCTGGGCCTCTATCATTGAAGACGCGGATAAAGCGAAAAGCTTCAAGCAGGCTCGCGGCCGCGGCGGCTTTGTACGTTCCTCCTGGAAAGAGGTGAACGAG
The DNA here is from genome assembly GCF_019968825.1 of Enterobacter sp. JBIWA003. Taxonomy (NCBI): domain Bacteria; kingdom Pseudomonadati; phylum Pseudomonadota; class Gammaproteobacteria; order Enterobacterales; family Enterobacteriaceae; genus Enterobacter; species Enterobacter sp. JBIWA003. The sequence continues at coordinate 2,813,198 of NZ_CP074170.1, read as the reverse complement.
CTGATTGCCGCCTCCAACGTCTACACCGTGAAAACCTACGGTCCTGACCGCGTGGCGGGCTTCTCGCCGATCCCGGCGATGTCGATGGTCTCTTATGCCTCCGGCGCGCGCTATCTCTCCTTAATCGGCGGTACCTGCCTGAGCTTCTACGACTGGTACTGCGACCTGCCGCCGGCGTCTCCGCAGACCTGGGGCGAGCAGACCGACGTGCCGGAATCCGCGGACTGGTACAACTCCAGCTTCATCATTGCCTGGGGCTCTAACGTGCCGCAGACCCGTACGCCGGACGCGCACTTCTTTACCGAAGTCCGTTACAAAGGTACCAAAACCGTGGCGGTGACCCCAGACTACGCCGAAATCGCCAAGCTGTGCGATCTGTGGCTGGCACCGAAACAGGGTACCGATGCGGCGATGGCGATGGCAATGGGCCACGTCATGCTGCGCGAGTTCCATCTGGATAAACCAAGCCAGTACTTCACCGACTACGTCCGTCGCTACACCGACATGCCGATGCTGGTGATGCTGGAAGAGCGTGACGGGTACTACGCAGCAGGCCGTACGCTGCGCGCCGCCGATCTGGTGGACGCGCTGGGCCAGGAAAATAACCCAGAGTGGAAAACCGTTGCCTATAACAGCAACGGCGAGCTGGTGGCGCCAAACGGCTCTATCGGCTTCCGCTGGGGCGAGAAGGGCAAGTGGAACCTTGAGCAGCGTAACGGCACGACCGGTGAAGAGACGGAGCTGCGCCTGAGCATGCTGGGTAGCCAGGACGAGATCGCCGAGGTGGGCTTCCCGTACTTCGGCGGTGAAGGTTCCGAGCACTTCAACAAGGTTGAACTGAAAAACGTACTGATGCACAAGCTGCCGGTGAAACGCCTGCAGCTGGCCGACGGGACTACCGCGCTGGTCACCACCGTCTATGACCTGACTATGGCGAACTACGGCCTGGAACGCGGTCTGGGTGATGAAAACTGCGCAACCGGCTATGACGACGTGAAGGCTTATACCCCGGCATGGGCGGAGCAGATCACAGGCGTTCCACGCGCGCAGATCGTGCGTATCGCCCGCGAGTTCGCGGAAAATGCCGACAAAACCCATGGTCGCTCAATGATCATCGTCGGTGCGGGTCTGAACCACTGGTATCACCTCGATATGAACTACCGTGGCCTGATCAACATGCTGATCTTCTGCGGCTGCGTCGGTCAGAGCGGCGGCGGCTGGGCGCACTATGTGGGCCAGGAAAAACTGCGTCCGCAGACCGGCTGGCAGCCGCTGGCGTTTGCCCTCGACTGGCAGCGTCCGGCACGCCACATGAACAGCACCTCTTACTTCTATAACCACTCCAGCCAGTGGCGCTACGAGACGGTCACCGCGCAGGAGCTGCTGTCGCCGATGGCGGATAAATCCCGCTACAGCGGCCATCTGATTGACTTCAACGTGCGCGCCGAGCGTATGGGCTGGCTGCCGTCTGCGCCGCAGCTGGGCACTAACCCGCTGCGCATTGCGGAAGCGGCGAAGAAAGCGGGCATGTCACCGGTGGATTACACCGTGAAATCGCTGAAGGATGGCTCAATCCGCTTCGCGGCGGAACAGCCGGAGAACGGTAAAAACCACCCGCGTAATCTGTTCATCTGGCGCTCCAACCTGCTGGGCTCGTCCGGTAAAGGCCACGAGTACATGCTGAAATACCTGCTTGGTACTGAAAACGGTATCCAGGGGAAAGATCTCGGCAAGCAGGGCGGCGTGAAGCCGGAAGAGGTGGAGTGGAAAGACAACGGTCTCGACGGCAAGCTGGATCTGGTGGTCACCCTCGACTTCCGCCTGTCCAGCACCTGCCTGTACTCCGACATCGTGCTGCCAACCGCCACCTGGTACGAAAAAGACGATATGAATACCTCGGATATGCATCCGTTTATTCATCCGCTGTCTGCGGCCGTTGACCCGGCGTGGGAATCGAAAAGCGACTGGGAGATCTACAAAGACATCGCGAAGACATTCTCCGAAGTCTGCGTGGGGCACCTCGGCAAAGAGACCGACGTGGTGACGCTGCCCATCCAGCACGACTCCGCCGCCGAACTGGCGCAGCCGCTGGACGTTAAGGACTGGAAAAAAGGCGAATGCGACCTGATCCCGGGCGTAACCGCACCGCACATCATTCCGGTTGAACGTGACTACCCGGCAACGTACGAGCGCTTTACCTCTATCGGCCCGCTGATGGAGAAAATCGGTAACGGCGGGAAAGGGATCGCCTGGAACACCCAGAGCGAAATGGACCTGCTGCGCAAGCTCAACTACACCAAAGCGGACGGTCCGGCGAAAGGCCAGCCAATGCTCAACACAGCGATTGATGCCGCAGAGATGATCCTGACCCTGGCGCCGGAAACCAACGGCCACGTGGCGGTGAAGGCCTGGGCGGCGCTAAGCGAGTTCACCGGTCGTGACCATACGCATCTGGCGACGAATAAAGAGGAAGAGAAAATCCGCTTCCGCGATATTCAGGCCCAGCCGCGCAAGATTATCTCCAGCCCGACCTGGTCAGGTCTGGAAGACGAGCATGTGTCCTATAACGCGGGCTACACCAACGTTCACGAGCTGATCCCATGGCGCACCCTGTCCGGCCGCCAGTCGCTGTATCAGGATCACCAGTGGATGCGCGACTTCGGTGAAAGCCTGCTGGTGTACCGTCCGCCAATCGACACCCGCTCCGTGAAAGCGGTGATGGGCGCGAAATCGAACGGTAACCCGGAGAAGGCGCTGAACTTCCTGACGCCGCACCAGAAGTGGGGGATCCACTCCACCTACAGCGACAACCTGCTGATGCTGACCCTGTCGCGCGGCGGTCCGATTGTCTGGATGAGCGAAACGGATGCCAAAGATCTGGGTATTGAAGATAACGACTGGATCGAAGTGTTCAACAGCAACGGTGCCCTGACGGCGCGTGCTGTGGTGAGCCAGCGCGTACCGGCCGGGATGACCATGATGTACCACGCGCAGGAACGTATCGTTAACCTGCCGGGGTCAGAGATCACCGAGCAGCGCGGCGGGATCCACAACTCCGTGACCCGCATTACGCCGAAGCCGACCCACATGATCGGTGGCTATGCGCAGCTGGCCTACGGCTTTAACTACTACGGCACCGTAGGATCGAACCGCGATGAGTTCGTGGTGGTACGTAAGATGAAGAATATTAACTGGTTAGACGGCGAAGGTAATGACCAGGTACAGGAGAGCGTAAAATGAAAATTCGTTCACAAGTCGGCATGGTGCTGAATCTGGATAAATGCATCGGCTGCCATACCTGCTCAGTCACCTGTAAAAACGTCTGGACCAGCCGTGAAGGTATGGAATACGCCTGGTTCAACAACGTGGAAAGCAAGCCGGGCACCGGCTTCCCGACCGACTGGGAAAACCAGGAGAAGTGGAAGGGCGGCTGGATCCGCAAAATCAACGGCAAGCTGCAGCCGCGCATGGGTAACCGTGCGATGTTGCTGGGAAAAATCTTCGCTAACCCGCATCTGCCGGGCATCGATGATTACTACGAGCCGTTTGATTACGACTACCAGAACCTGCACAACGCGCCGGAAGGCAAACACCAGCCGATCGCCCGTCCTCGCTCGCTGATCACTGGTCAGCGCATGGATAAAATTACCAGCGGTCCAAACTGGGAAGAGATTCTGGGCGGCGAGTTCGAGAAACGCGCCAAAGACCAGAACTTCGAGAACATGCAAAAGGCGATGTACGGCCAGTTCGAAAACACCTTCATGATGTATCTGCCGCGCCTGTGTGAGCACTGCCTTAACCCGGCGTGCGTGGCGACCTGCCCAAGCGGCGCCATCTACAAGCGTGAAGAAGATGGCATCGTGCTGATCGACCAGGACAAGTGCCGCGGCTGGCGTATGTGCATCACCGGCTGCCCGTACAAAAAGATCTACTTCAACTGGAAGAGCGGCAAGTCTGAGAAGTGCATCTTCTGCTACCCGCGTATCGAAGCCGGTATGCCGACCGTCTGTTCCGAAAGCTGCGTAGGCCGTATTCGCTACCTCGGCGTGCTGCTGTACGACGCGGACGCGATTGAAAACGCAGCGAGCACCGAGAACGAGAAAGATCTGTATCAGCGTCAGCTGGACGTGTTCCTCGATCCGAACGATCCGAAGGTCATTGAGCAGGCGCTGAAGGACGGCATTCCGCAGAGCGTGATTGACGCCGCGCAGCAGTCGCCGGTGTACAAGATGGCGATGGACTGGAAGCTGGCCCTGCCGCTGCATCCGGAATACCGCACGCTGCCGATGGTCTGGTACGTGCCGCCGCTGTCGCCGATTCAGTCTGCCGCTGATGCGGGCGAGCTGGGCAGTAACGGCATTCTGCCGGACGTGGAGAGCCTGCGCATTCCGGTGCAGTACCTGGCAAACCTGCTGACCGCAGGGGATACCCAACCGGTCCTGCTGGCGCTGAAACGTATGCTGGCGATGCGCCACTTCAAGCGTGCCGAAACCGTGGACGGCGTAACCGATACCCGCGCGCTGGAAGAGGTTGGTCTGACCGAGGCGCAGGCGCAGGAGATGTACCGCTATCTGGCGATTGCCAACTACGAAGACCGTTTCGTGGTGCCGAGCAGCCACCGTGAGCTGGCCCGCGAAGCCTTCCCGGAGAAAAATGGCTGTGGCTTTAGCTTTGGCGATGGTTGCCACGGGTCAGACAGCAAATTCAACCTGTTCAACAGCCGCCGCATTGACGCCATGGATGTGACCAGTAAAACGGAGCCGCACTCATGATTGAACTTATCATTGTTTCTCGACTGCTTGAGTACCCGGATGCGGCGCTAGCGCAGCATCAGCAGGAACTCTTTGATGCACTCGCGTCTTCAGAAAACCTGGATAAAGAGGATGCCCAGAAGCTTGGCGTTTTCCTCCGCGACCTGTTAGCGCGCGACCTTCTGGACGCGCAGGCGGACTACAGCCAGCTGTTTGACCGTGGACGTGCAACGTCCCTGCTGTTGTTTGAACACGTCCACGGTGAATCCCGCGACCGCGGTCAGGCGATGGTGGATCTGATGGCCCAGTACGAACAGCACGGCCTGCAGCTCGACAGCCGCGAGCTGCCGGACCATCTGCCGCTCTATCTGGAGTATCTGGCGCAGTTGCCGAAAGAGGAGGCGCTGGGTGGTCTGCAGGACATCGCGCCGATCCTGGCGCTGCTCGGCGCGCGCCTTCAGCAGCGTGAGAGCCGCTATGCGGTGCTGTTCGATCTGCTGGTGAAGCTGGCCAACGCCGCGGTCGACAGTGAAAAAGTGGCGGAGAAAATCGCCGATGAAGCCCGTGACGATACGCCACAGGCGCTGGATGCGGTATGGGAAGAAGAGCAGGTGAAATTCTTCGCTGACCAGAACTGCGGGGAATCTGAAATCTCAGCGCATCAGCGTCGTTTTGCCGGTGCCGTGGCCCCGCAATATTTGAATATCTCTAACGGAGGACGGCACTAATGCACTTCCTGAATATGTTCTTCTTTGACATTTACCCGTATATCGCGGGCACCGTGTTCCTGGTGGGAAGCTGGCTGCGTTATGACTACGGCCAGTACACCTGGCGTGCCGCCTCCAGCCAGATGCTGGATCGCAAAGGGATGCATGTGGGCTCTAACCTGTTCCACATCGGTATTCTGGGCATTTTTGCCGGTCACTTCCTCGGGATGCTGACGCCGCACTGGATGTATGAAGCGTGGCTACCGATTGAGGTGAAGCAGAAGATGGCGATGATCGCCGGCGGTGCCTGCGGGGTGATGACCTTAGTCGGTGGTCTGCTGCTGCTGAAACGTCGTCTGTTCAGCCCACGCGTGCGTGCTACCACGACCGCTGCGGACATCCTGATCCTCTCCCTGCTGATGGTGCAGTGCGCGCTGGGTCTGTTGACCATTCCTTTCTCGGCGCAGCATATGGACGGCAGTGAAATGATGAAGCTGGTGGGCTGGGCGCAGTCCGTAGTGACCTTCCACGGCGGAGCGTCTGCGCACCTGGACGGCGTAGCGTTTATCTTCCGTGTTCACCTGGTGCTGGGGATGACGCTGTTTGTGCTGTTCCCGTTCTCCCGCCTGGTGCATATCTGGAGCGCGCCGGTGGAGTACCTGACGCGCAAATACCAGATAGTACGCGCCCGTCGCTAATTTGCCGTTTTGATACCAACCCCGCACTCGCGGGGTTTTTTTTCGCCCCAGCCCAGGTTGTTACCCGCGGCAGCAAACAGGATAAGCGCGCCACCCGCCAGCTGCGTCAGGTTCAGCGCGTGTCCGAACGCCAGATTATCAACCACAATTGCTACCACCGGATAGATAAACGACAGGGAGCCGGTAATGGGCGTCGGCAGCTTCTGAATCGCGCTGTAGAGCAGCTGGTACATAATGCCGGTATGGACAATGCCCAGCGTGAGCAGGATCGGCCAGGGGAAATCACCGGAAAATGACGGCAGGCTGGCAAACGGCAAAAGCATCACGACGCCTGTCAGCACCTGGATAAAGGCAATATGCTGCGGTGCGATGGACTTCAGCTTGCGGGCAATCATGGCCGTTAGTGCGTAGAAGAAGGCCGCGGCCATGGCCAGACCGATTCCGGCGAGCCATTCACCGCCATGTGCGCCGGCCAGCTCGCTGGACAGCAGTATCACCACGCCGCCAAAGGCGAGTAACAGCCAGCCCCATTTCACCAGGCTGACGCGTTCCCCTAAAAACATCCCCATCAAGACCAGCATAAACGGCTGGGTGTTATAGACCACGGTCGAAAGGCCAATCGAGATCCGCTCATAGGCTGCGAAGAGCAGCAGCCAGTTCACCACGAGCGCCACGCCGCCGAGAATAGCCAGCAGCAGCGTGGTGCGGGTGAGGGGACTAAAGGGCTTTTGACTGACCCGGATAAAAATAAAAAGCGCCATAGCCCCGATAAGACAGCGCCAGAACACCACTTCCGTCACCGGCAGACCGGAGAGCAAAACAAACGCGCCGATAGAGCCGGAAATTAACATCGCCAGGCTCATTTGCCAGACGCCTTTATGTAAATCACGCATCATCCACCTCCTGATTAATGACGCTATTGTCGAAAATCGCTGTCGGGTTTTACAGGGGTGATATAAGGTTGAAAAGGTAAATGACTTTTTAAAATTAGGTGAAAAGAATGGAATGCCTTATCGATGATATCGACCGACAAATTTTAGCCTGTCTGGTTGAGGATGCGCGCATGTCGTTGAAGGTGCTCAGCGGACGCATCGGTCTGACGTCCCCCAGCACGGCAGAACGCCTGAAGAGGCTGGAAGAGCGCGGTGTGATCCAGGGTTATGGTGCGCGGGTGAATCTGGCGGCGCTGGGGTATACGCTGCAGGCGCTGGTACGGGTTCGCCCCTTACCGGGTCTGTTGCATAAGGTGGATAAGTACATTCAGGCGATGCCGGAGTGTATTGAGAGCGACAAAGTGACCGGGGAAGATTGCTTTGTGATTAGGCTGGTGGTGCGATCGATAGAGCAACTGGATGCGCTGCTGGACGGTCTGGCAGAGCATGCTCAGTGTAATACGTCGATTGTGAAGAGTTCGCCGGTCAGGCGTCGTTTGCCGCCAATGTAGCCATTTTTCGCCGGGTGACGGCTGCGCCTTACCCGGCCTACAAAGGCGGACTTGGTTTTTTTATGTTGGGGAAGTGATGGTGGTGGGGGAAGGATTCGAACCTTCGAAGTCGATGACGGCAGATTTACAGTCTGCTCCCTTTGGCCGCTCGGGAACCCCACCAGGGGTAATTCAAATTTTGAGGTCGTGCTGAGAGATGGTGGTGGGGGAAGGATTCGAACCTTCGAAGTCGATGACGGCAGATTTACAGTCTGCTCCCTTTGGCCGCTCGGGAACCCCACCACGGGGTAATGCTTTTTACTAGCCTGCTTCCTGCTGGAAGCGGGGCGCATCATATCAAATGAGACGCCCCTGTAAAGCATTCCTTTAGGGAAACGAAGTTGTTTGCCTGCTTTTTATCCGTAAAGGCGCAAAGCTAATCAATTCATTTTCCGAAAGATTAAAGAATGATGGTTCTGTTACCGTAAACGAAGACTCGCTGAGCCAGCACCTGATACAGCGCGCGGCTTAACACATTCTTCTCAACGTCACGACCTGCGCGCATCATGTCCTCAGCGGTGTAGGTGTGATCCACATGAATCACGTCCTGCATGATGATGGGACCTTCGTCCAGGTTGTCATTCACGTAATGGGCTGTCGCGCCGATGATCTTCACGCCGCGCTCGTAGGCCTGGTGGTATGGACGCGCGCCAATAAAGGCCGGCAGGAACGAGTGGTGGATGTTGATGATCTTGTTCGGGAAACGCGCCACGAAAGATGGCGTTAACACGCGCATGTATTTCGCCAGCACCACATAGTCCGGGTTATGCGCTTCAATGGCCTGCGCCATCAGATCGTCGTGCTCTTCGCGGGTATGGCCTTCATGGCTGACCAGCTCGAACGGAATATCAAAGCGCTCGACCAACGTACGCAGCGTCTCGTGGTTGCCAATCACGGCAGCAATTTCAACGTCCAGACCGCCGTAGTTGGCCTTCATCAGCAGGTCACCCAGGCAGTGTGCTTCTTTGGTCACCAGGATCACGATGCGGCGTCGGCCCGCAGGGGTCAGCTCGCGTACGGAACCTTCCGGAAGCGCGCTGTCCAGATCGGCCAGCAGCGTGGTGTCGTTGAAAATACCTTCCAGTTCGGTACGCATGAAGAAGCGGCCGGTACGGTGGTCAACGAACTCGTTGTTCTGCACGATATTCAGTTCATGTTTGTAGCAAATGTTGGTAATTCGTGCGATCAGCCCTTTTTGATCGGGACAGATGGTGCGCAGAACTTTACGTTGTAATGATTGCATCGCCGGGAAATCCTGTTTGTATTTGCGAAGTCTGGGTTGTCAGGCATTACTGCCCGCAACACTTTTTAAATTTTTTACCTGAACCACACGGGCAGGGATCGTTACGACCAAACTGTGGGCGCGTTCCGTCAATATAATACCATTGCCCGCTTTCCTTTAAGAACCGGGAACGCTCGATAATGGCACCCGGTTTATTATTCTCGGTAAAACGGGCAACAAAACTGACGTAACCTTCATCCACATGACTGCCTGGAGAGGATTCATAGACGGTGAGGCCGAGCCACTGCGTGTTCGCAAACCCGGCTTCGATGTCCTGTTTGAAATCGGCTGCGCGGCAGGATGGATGCCAGGTTTTAATCAGATAGTCTGCGTCTTTGATCACAAAAGCAGTGTACCGTGAACGCATAAGGTGTGACGGGTCTGGTGCAACCTGATCGCCAGAAAGATATCGCTGGCAACATAGGCTATACTCCAGAGCGCTACCACAAGGGCAGAGTTGAGACACGATTCTCTTCCTGGAACAAAATATAAAGGCGTAAAACGCTTCGGGTAGCACTATGTTAACTGAGGCGTTGCGTTGACGCTATGTCAGGAATCCAGGGGAAGTAAAACAGGACTAATGAGAAAGGTTAAAATTGGGCTGGCGCTGGGTTCAGGTGCCGCCCGGGGATGGTCGCACATCGGCGTGATTAATGCCTTGAATCAGATGGGCATTACTGTCGATATTGTTGCAGGGTGTTCAATTGGATCGCTTGTCGGCTCCGCTTACGCGTGCGGGAAACTTCCGGAGCTCGAGACATGGGTGCGCTCCTTCAGCTACTGGGACGTGCTGCGTCTGATGGACCTCTCCTGGCAGCGTGGTGGACTGCTGCGCGGCGAACGCGTCTTTAACCAGTTCCGCCAGGTCATGCCTCTCGAAGACTTCACTGATTGTCAGATGCCTTTCGGCGCCGTCGCGACAAACCTCAGCACAGGACGCGAGCTCTGGCTCACCGAAGGCGATATCCATCTTGCCGTCCGTGCCTCCTGCAGTATGCCGGGACTCATGGCGCCTGTCCCACACAACGGTTACTGGCTTGTCGATGGTGGCGTCGTTAACCCGGTTCCCATCTCTCTGACGCGTGCTATGGGGGCGGACATTGTGATTGCCGTCGACTTGCAGCACGATGCCCACCTGATGCAACAGGATCTCATGCCGGTCAATCTCCAGAGCGAAGATGCTGAGGGCGAGAAACTGGCCTGGCATGAACGCCTGCGCGGAAGAATCGGGCGTCTGGCCGCGCGTCGTTCGGTTGCCGCGCCGACGGCGATAGAAATCATGACCACGTCAATTCAGGTTCTCGAGAACCGCCTTAAACGTAACCGTATGGCAGGCGATCCTCCGGATATTCTTATTCAGCCGTACTGTCCGCAAATCTCTACCCTTGATTTCCATCGGGCTGAGGCCGCCATCGCAGCGGGCTCGTTAGCCGTCGAAAAGAAAATGGACGAATTGTTGCCTTTTGTGCAGACCGCACGTTAAGCACCTTTTTTTGACTACTTCAGCAAAATCTGACAGGCGATAGTGCCGATCGCATGCCACTATTTAGTTACTGTCAGCCAGGGGAGGAACCATGACGCAGCCATTGGCCGGAAAACACATTTTGATTGTTGAAGACGAGCCCGTTTTCCGATCGCTACTGGATTCGTGGTTATCCTCGCTAGGCGCAATGACGTCACTGGCTGAAGATGGCATCGACGCCCTGGAAAAAATGATCAGCATTACGCCCGATTTGATGATTTGCGACATTGCGATGCCGCGCATGAATGGACTAAAGCTGGTTGAACATCTGCGTAACGAAGGCAATCAGACGCCGATTCTGGTGATCTCTGCCACCGAGAACATGGCGGACATCGCAAAAGCATTACGTCTTGGGGTACAGGATATCCTGCTTAAGCCGGTCAAAGATTTGCATCGGCTGCGAGAAACGGTCCTGGCGTGCCTTTATCCGAATATGTTTAATTCCCGGGTAGAGGAAGAGGAGCGTCTTTTCCAGGACTGGGACGCGCTGGTGAGTAATCCGCCTGCCGCGGCGAAACTGTTGCAAGAACTCCAGCCACCCGTCCAGCAAACAATTTCACACTGTCGCGTAAATTATCGGCAGCTGGTGGCCGCTGACCAGCCAGGACTGGTGCTGGATATTGCGCCACTGTCAGATTCCGACCTTGCGTTTTATTCTCTGGATGTCACCCGGGCGGGGGATAACGGTGTATTAGCGGCGTTACTTCTTCGTGCGCTATTTAATGGTTTGTTGCAGGAACAGTTATCCCATCAGGGACAACGGTTGCCTGAGTTAGGCAGTTTACTCAAACAGGTAAACCAGCTTTTTCGTCAGGCCAATCTGCCTGGACAGTTCCCGCTATTGGTTGGCTATTACCATAGCGGTTTAAAAAATCTGATCCTCGTTTCAGCCGGTCTCAATGCATCACTGAATACCGGTGAACACCATATTCAGGTGAGTAACGGTGTACCGCTTGGGACGTTGGGAACGGCGTATCTTAATCAAATTAGCCACCGCTGTTCCTCGTGGCAGTGCCAAATTTGGGGTGCCGGGGGACGGTTACGCTTAATGTTGTCCACGGAATAAGCAATTGGATCGTCATTTTAAGATTGCTTTACCTGTGTTTTACGGGGAGTGCTACTATCGCTGCCCGGTTTCATGCGTATTTATCCTAATTGATCGGCAACGCGTTCTTTTCAGACCCGGACTGCGGGGCGAGACTGATATACTCAACGCGTTATTTATTGCATAAAAGTTCAAAACTTGAACAGCTCAGGAGAATTTGAATGGCTGCCCTAAATTCGAAAGTCAGAAAGGCCGTTATCCCGGTAGCGGGATTGGGGACCAGGATGTTACCAGCAACTAAGGCGATTCCTAAAGAGATGCTGCCTCTGGTTGATAAGCCATTAATCCAGTATGTCGTGAATGAATGTATCGCAGCCGGCATCACTGAAATTGTGCTGGTTACGCATTCATCTAAAAACTCTATCGAAAACCATTTCGATACAAGCTTTGAACTTGAAGCCATGCTGGAAAAGCGTGTTAAGCGTCAGCTGTTAGAAGAAGTTCAGTCTATTTGCCCTCCACACGTCACCATTATGCAGGTTCGTCAGGGGCTGGCTAAAGGTCTGGGCCACGCTGTTATGTGCGCGCACCCTGTCGTGGGTGATGAGCCTGTAGCGGTAATTCTGCCTGACGTTATTCTGGATGAATACGAATCCGATCTTTCTCAGGATAACCTGGCAGAAATGATCAAACGTTTCGACGAAACCGGCAGCAGCCAGATTATGGTTGAGCCCGTTGAAGATGTAACGGCATACGGTGTTGTTGACTGCAAAGGCGTTAACCTGGAGCCGGGTGAGAGTGTGCCAATGGTGGGCGTCGTAGAGAAGCCTAAAGCCGATGTCGCGCCTTCAAACCTTGCTGTTGTAGGTCGCTATGTCCTGAGTGCTGAAATCTGGCCTCTGCTGGCTAAAACGCCTCCAGGAGCGGGTGATGAGATCCAGCTGACGGATGCCATCGATATGCTGATCGAGAAAGAGACCGTTGAGGCCTACCATATGAAAGGTAAGAGCCATGACTGCGGTAATAAGCTCGGTTATATGCAGGCGTTTGTTGAATATGGTATCCGTCACAATACCCTTGGCGAAGAATTTAAAACCTGGCTCAAAGAGAGCGTAGGTATTAAGAAATAAGCCACGGTTGTAAATGTTCGAAACCGGTGAGGCGTTGCCCACCGGTTTTTTTATGCCCATAACACTCCCGAAAACCTGTCTGAAAGTACAGTCGATGAAATTGCTAAATAATGCTTTATGACAGAGTGTAAGAGGATGTTTGTGACAAATTTAGGTTAAAAAAAATCCCGCAATATGCGGGATTTTTCTGAATGAGGCTCGATTAATCCTTGATCAGGAAGTCGTCCAGCTGTTTACCCTGCTCATCCATCGCTTTCTTGATAACAGCAGGAGTACGACCCTGGCCAGTCCAGGTTTTAGTTTCGCCGTTCTCATCAACGTAGCTATATTTAGCAGGACGGGCAGCACGCTTAGCTTTAGTACCGGTTTTAGCGGCAGCCATGCTGTTCAGCAATTCATTTGGATCGATACCATCAGCAATCAGCATTTCACGATATTGCTGCAGTTTACGAGTACGTTCTTCGATTTCAGCCGCAGCAGCGCTTTCTTCTTCGCGACGTTCATTAACTACAACTTCTAATTTTTCCAGCATTTCTTCAAGCGTTTCGAGGGTGCATTCTCTTGCCTGCGCACGAAGAGTACGGATGTTGTTCAGAATTTTAAGTGCTTCGCTCATTGTAGTAATCTCAAACTTATAATGGGGGGTGGTTTGTTGACCTAATAATAGAGCCATAAATTCAGATGTGCAATAGCCAGGAATGTAAGGAATTCAAAAAATACTAAATAATGCCGCTATTATTAATTACGCTAACTTAAATTCCACCACCCAGCTGTCTCGGTTGTTATCACCGGAACCTGCTTAACCCGGTCGATTGCGTCTTTTTTTTGTGACATTTCCCGCAGGAATTATAGTTGCGGCGGAGAAATATCAGCCTTTTGTATTAGTTCTCACCCCTGGTGTTAAGCCTGAAATAGTTAATAAATAGTGAATTTTAAAGGGCCGGGATTCCACTATAAAAAGAAGTGTTATGTTTGGCTTAACTTATAACATATTGGCGTGGCTGAATGGGTTTACTTCATGTTTTAACGGGTTATTTTCATAAACAGAAGGTACTGAACGCGGCACTGAACCGCATCCTCTGTGCGCTGCATCGCTGATGACCGGACAAAATATGGTACAATGACTCATCGGGAATATTACACATTGATTAGGGTTTTACGGCCAATGGCACAACTTTATTTCTACTATTCGGCAATGAATGCCGGGAAATCCACCGCGCTGCTGCAATCCTCGTACAATTACCAGGAACGCGGGATGCGTACCGTTGTTTATACGGCTGAAATTGACGATCGCTTTGGCGCAGGGAAGGTGAGCTCCAGAATAGGGCTCTCGTCGCCTGCCAGGCTGTTTAACCCGAAAACCGATCTGTTTGAAGACATTCGTGCAGAACATGCGGCACAGCCCATTCACTGCGTACTGGTCGATGAGAGCCAGTTTCTGACGCGTGAACAGGTCCATGCCCTGTCAGAGGTAGTCGATGAGCTTGATATCCCCGTGCTCTGTTACGGCCTGCGTACGGATTTCCGCGGGGAGCTTTTTGAAGGGAGCCAGTATTTGCTCGCCTGGTCGGATAAACTTGTCGAACTGAAAACGATCTGCTTCTGCGGTCGTAAAGCGAGTATGGTGCTTCGTCTCGACCAGTCCGGGAAACCTTATGCAGATGGCGAGCAGGTGGTGATAGGCGGCAATGAACGCTATGTTTCGGTCTGCCGTAAGCATTATAAAGAAGCGTTGTCTGTAGGCTCGCTGACGGCGATTCAGCACGACAACAGAAAATAACTCAATCTTATTATTCAGACATAAAAAAACCCGCCATTAAGGCGGGTTTTTCATCTGCGGCTGTCAATTAAGCGCTTTTCTTCGCTTTCTTGTCAGCTTTGATGACTGGGGCTTCTGTTTTCACAGCGGCAACGTCACCTTCTTTGAACTCACGACCGTAGTAGGTATCCAGCAGAATCTGTTTCAGCTCGGAGATCAGTGGGTAGCGCGGGTTAGCACCAGTACACTGGTCATCGAATGCATCTTCAGACAGCTTGTCTACGTGAGCGAGGAAGTCAGCTTCCTGTACGCCCGCTTCACGGATTGATTTAGGAATACCCAGTTCAGCCTTCAGGCTTTCCAGCCATGCGAGCAGTTTCTCAATCTTCGCAGCAGTGCGGTCGCCCGGTGCGCTCAGACCAAGGTGGTCAGCGATTTCAGCATAGCGACGATGGGCTTGTGGACGGTCGTACTGGCTGAAAGCTGTCTGCTTGGTTGGGTTGTCGTTAGCGTTATAACGGATAACGTTGCTGATCAACAGGGCGTTCGCCAGACCGTGAGGAATGTGGAACTGTGAGCCCAGTTTGTGCGCCATTGAGTGGCAAACACCCAGGAAGGCGTTGGCAAACGCGATACCGGCGATGGTTGCTGCACTGTGGACACGTTCACGTGCTACAGGGTTTTTAGAGCCTTCGTTGTAAGACGCTGGCAGGTTTTCCTTCAGCAGTTTCAGAGCCTGCAGGGCCTGACCGTCTGAGAACTCGGACGCCAGCACAGAAACGTAAGCTTCCAGGGCGTGAGTCACCGCATCCAGACCACCGAACGCACACAGTGACTTCGGCATCTCCATGACCAGGTTCGCATCAACGATAGCCATGTCTGGCGTCAGCGCATAGTCAGCCAGTGGGTATTTCTGACCTGTTGCATCGTCGGTTACTACCGCGAATGGCGTAACTTCTGAACCGGTACCGGAAGTGGTGGTGACCGCGATCATTTTCGCTTTTACGCCCATTTTCGGGAACTTGTAGATACGTTTACGGATGTCCATAAAGCGCAGCGCCAGTTCTTCGAAGTGCGTTTCTGGATGCTCGTACATAACCCACATGATTTTCGCGGCGTCCATTGGGGAACCACCACCCAGTGCGATAATCACATCTGGTTTGAAGGAGTTAGCCAGTTCAGCACCTTTACGTACAACGCTCAGAGTTGGGTCAGCTTCAACTTCGAAGAATACTTCAGTTTCGACGCCAGCCGCTTTCAGCACGGAGGTGATCTGGTCAGCGTAGCCGTTGTTGAACAGGAAACGGTCAGTCACGATGAGCGCACGTTTGTGGCCATCAGTAATCACTTCATCCAGCGCGATTGGCAGAGAGCCACGGCGGAAGTAGATAGATTTCGGAAGTTTGTGCCACAACATGTTTTCAGCTCGCTTAGCAACGGTTTTCTTGTTGATCAGGTGTTTTGGACCAACGTTTTCAGAGATGGAGTTACCACCCCAGGAACCACAACCCAGAGTCAGGGAAGGTGCGAGTTTAAAGTTGTACAGGTCACCGATACCACCCTGAGAAGCAGGGGTGTTGATCAGGATACGTGCAGTTTTCATCATCTGACCGAAGTGAGCAACACGCTCTGGCTGGTTGTCCTGGTCAGTGTACAGACAAGAGGTGTGACCGATACCGCCCATGGCAACCAGCTTTTCTGCTTTCTCAACCGCGTCTTCGAAATCTTTCGCACGGTACATGGCAAGCGTAGGAGACAGTTTTTCGTGAGCAAACGGCTCGCTTTCGTCAACAACTTTCACTTCACCGATCAGGATTTTGGTTGTTGCCGGAACGGTAAAGCCTGCGAGTTCAGCAATTTTGTAGGCTGGCTGACCCACGATAGCGGCGTTCAGCGCGCCATTTTTCAGGATGATGTCCTGAACCGCTTTCAGCTCTTTGCCCTGCAGCAGATAGCCGCCGTGGCTGGCGAAACGTTCGCGAACCGCGTCATATACGGAATCCACGACCACAACAGACTGTTCAGATGCACAGATCACGCCGTTATCGAAGGTTTTAGACATCAGCACAGACGCGACAGCACGTTTGATATCAGCGGTTTCATCGATAACAACAGGGGTGTTACCCGCGCCCACGCCGATAGCAGGTTTACCGGAGCTGTATGCGGCTTTAACCATGCCTGGACCACCGGTCGCCAGAATCAGGTTAATGTCCGGGTGATGCATCAGGGCGTTGGAGAGCTCAACAGAAGGTTGGTCGATCCAGCCGATCAGGTCTTTTGGTGCACCCGCAGCGATAGCCGCTTGCAGGACGATATCTGCAGCTTTGTTAGTCGCGTCTTTCGCACGTGGGTGTGGAGAGAAGATGATTGCGTTACGGGTCTTCAGGCTAATCAGTGATTTGAAGATTGCAGTAGACGTTGGGTTAGTGGTCGGAACAATACCGCAGATGATGCCGATAGGTTCAGCGATGGTGATGGTACCGAAGGTGTCGTCTTCGGACAGCACGCCACAGGTTTTCTCATCTTTATAGGCGTTGTAGATATACTCGGAAGCGAAGTGGTTTTTAATCACTTTATCTTCCACGATACCCATGCCGGATTCGGCAACGGCCATTTTAGCGAGAGGGATTCGAGCATCTGCAGCAGCCAGTGCGGCCGCGCGGAAGATTTTATCAACCTGTTCTTGGGTGAAATTGGCATATTCACGCTGGGCTTTTTTAACGCGCTCGACGAGGGCGTTCAGTTCAGCGATATTAGTAACAGCCATAATGCTCTCCTGATAATGTTTAAACTCTTTTAGTAAACCAGCGCTCGATACGTCACACAGTATAGACAGAGCCGATACGACTTGCGTAACACAAAGTAAAACAAAGAGTTACTTTCTGCGTCAGCACACTAATTTACTAAAAGAGCCTTACCTTAGCATCATCCCTTTTTGTCAGGTGACCTCCCTGGGGGTGTAACCAAGATTACTCACTTCTGAGTACGAAAATCATGATCTGTGTCAATTTTCCCCCAAGCTGATACCTTTCAGCAGGGTTATTTTGTGCTGATTTTTCCAGTGTTAAATAATTACGTAAGTATTGGAAGTGGCGCTATCATTGATTATACATATGTTTAACATCCTGAAATGATAACGTTTTGGTACAGATTTCAAGTGAAGTATGCTGATAAAAAGGGTATCTTCAGCGCGATTTCTCACGACAAATTGTCAGTCCAGGGCATGTGTATAAGCGGAGCAAAACGTGATCCAAACGCTCTTTGATTTTCCAACGTATTTTAAATTTTTTATTGGTTTGTTTGCCCTGGTCAACCCGGTGGGGATCATTCCTGTCTTCATTAGTATGACGAGTTACCAGACAGCGGCGGCCAGGAATAAAACCAACCTCACCGCTAACCTGTCGGTAGCGATCATATTGTTGACCTCTCTTTTTCTCGGCGACACGATTCTTCAGCTGTTCGGGATTTCCATTGATTCTTTCCGTATTGCCGGCGGGATCCTGGTGGTGACCATCGCCATGTCCATGATCAGCGGTAAGCTGGGCGAGGATAAGCAGAATAAACAAGAGAAGTCAGAAACCGCTATTCGCGAAAGCATTGGCGTAGTGCCGCTGGCCTTACCGCTGATGGCCGGTCCGGGTGCCATCAGTTCAACTATCGTCTGGGGGACGCGTTACCATAGCCTGATGCACCTGATTGGCTTTTCAGTGGCTATTGCCATTTTTGCGCTCTGCTGTTGGGGTGTGTTCCGCATGGCACCCTGGCTGGTACGCTTGCTGGGTCAAACGGGCATCAACGTCATTACGCGTATCATGGGCCTGTTGCTGATGGCGTTAGGGATCGAATTCATCGTCACGGGTATTAAAAGCATTTTCCCCGGTTTATTGCATTAATACTTCATATGAAAGGACGGAGCGACGGCTCCGTTTTTTTACGTGATTATCAGCAAATCATATAACTAAAGTTGAAATGCTCACATATCATAATAAATTCTACTAATAATGTTCATTGCTTGTATTTCAATAGGTTATTAATTCCGCCTCAACCCGCCTGCACAGAAAATCTTCGATCGCTCTGTTATTTTACTCACATGATACTCTTGGGCTTGCTGAGAGATAACCGAAATGATATTAGTAATTTCAACATTCCCCTAGACGAATGTGCTAAATAATAACCAGTTGTTAAATTTTTGTACAAAGTCACTCGATGATAGCGCAGCGACGCGCTTGTAGAGAAAATTTTCTCTATCCTGTTGAATGTCATGTTGTTTTACTGATGTTCGATGTCTGGCAGGGCTGCCCTCAACGATACGGTACTCACCGTAAAAGAGAATTGCTTAACAAATTTGCAAAATGTATTGGCGCACGTTTACGCCATTTGATACTTTCCGGCCTAATATTTTGCAGCATAAAACAATCAGATGAGAATTATTTTCATATAGTTCTCTTCTCAGATATCCAGCGCAGGCCTCAAACAGGGGAGGCCTGTAAAGAATCGACGCAAGACGGCCATACGAGCGGTCAGTAATAAAAAAGTCGGTGATAGCAAGCAGTAAAAGAAGAACCTGACAGCAGCAAAAAAAACTCCTGCGCTGTACAGGCCCCAACAGGGGATTACACAGCTGGCGAAGGCCAGTCATTATAATGAGTGGAGTACCAACACAATGTCCATCATCACAAAAAAAAATCTGGTAGCGGCGGGGATTTTAACTGCGCTAATCGCGGGAAACGCTGCAATGGCTGCGGACGTTCCTGCAGGTGTTCAGCTGGCGGAGAAGCAGACGCTGGTGCGTAACAACGGTGCGGAAGTTCAGTCTCTCGACCCGCACAAAATTGAAGGTGTTCCTGAGTCTAACGTCAACCGCGACCTGTTCGAAGGTCTGCTGGTAACGGACGTAGACGGCCACCCGGCACCGGGCGTGGCAGAAAAATGGGAAAACAAAGATTTCAAAGTCTGGACCTTCCATCTGCGTAAAGATGCGAAATGGTCCGACGGTACGCCGGTGACGGCTGAAGATTTCGTTTATAGCTGGCAGCGTCTGGCGAATCCAACGACCGCCTCTCCGTATGCGAGCTACCTGCAATATGGCCATATTGCCAATATTGATGACATCATCGCGGGCAAAAAACCGATCACCGATCTGGGCGTTAAGGCGATCGATGCCAATACCTTCGAAGTCACGTTGAGCGAACCTGTTCCGTACTTCTATAAGCTGCTGGTTCACCCGTCCGTCTCCCCGGTACCAAAATCCGCCGTGGAAAAATTTGGTGAAAAATGGACCCAGCCTGCCAATATCGTGACCAACGGTGCCTACAAGCTGAAAGACTGGGTGGTCAACGAGCGTATGGTACTTGAGCGTAACCCGCAATACTGGGACAACGCGAAAACCGTGATTAATCAGGTTACCTACCTGCCAATTTCGTCCGAAGTGACTGACGTTAACCGCTACCGCAGCGGCGAAATCGACATGACCTATAACAACATGCCGATTGAACTGTTCCAGAAACTGAAGAAAGAGATCCCTAAAGAAGTTCACGTCGACCCGTACCTGTGCACTTACTACTATGAAATCAACAACCAGAAAGCACCGTTCACCGACGTACGCGTTCGTACTGCGCTGAAGCTGGCACTGGATCGCGATATCATCGTGAACAAAGTGAAAAACCAGGGCGATCTGCCGGCATACAGCTATACCCCTCCATACACCGATGGCGCAAAACTGACCGAGCCAGACTGGTTCAAACAGACGCAGGAACAGCGTAACGCAGAAGCGAAGAAACTGCTGGCCGAAGCGGGCTATACCGCCGATAAGCCGCTGACCTTCAGCCTGCTGTACAACACCTCCGATCTGCACAAAAAACTGGCTATCGCCGTTGCCTCGATCTGGAAAAAGAACCTGGGCGCGAACGTGAAGCTGGAGAATCAGGAGTGGAAGACCTTCCTCGACAGCCGTCATCAGGGCACCTTTGACGTGGCGCGTGCTGGCTGGTGTGCGGACTATAACGAACCGACCTCCTTCCTGAACACCATGCTGAGTGACAGCTCAAACAACACCGCGCACTATAAGAGCCCGGCGTTTGACAAGCTGATCGCCGACACGCTGAAAACCACTGACGAAGCACAGCGTACTGAACTGTACTCTAAAGCTGAGCAGCAGCTGGATAAAGGTTCCGCGATCGTTCCGGTTTACTACTACGTTAACGCCCGTCTGGTGAAACCGTGGGTAGGTGGATATACCGGTAAAGACCCGATGGATAATATCTACGTTAAAAACTTGTATATTATCAAGCATTAATGGCAATGAGTGGGGCGGGCGTGCTCGCCCCACGGTGTCTAACCAACGTCACATTATATAGGCACACGCCAGAAGGTACGGGCAATGTTGAAATTTATCCTACGTCGCTGTCTGGAAGCGATTCCAACGCTATTTATTCTCATCACGATTTCCTTCTTCATGATGCGCCTTGCGCCGGGAAGTCCATTTACCGGTGAGCGTACGTTGCCGCCAGAAGTTATGGCGAATATCGAAGCGAAATACCACTTAAACGATCCTATCTCCACCCAGTACTTCAACTACCTGAAGCAGCTGGCGCACGGTGATTTTGGACCGTCATTTAAATATAAAGACTATTCCGTTAACGACCTGGTGGCGTCCAGCTTCCCGGTGTCGGCGAAATTGGGTGCTGCGGCATTCATTCTGGCGATCGTTTTCGGGGTCACCGCTGGCGTCATCGCCGCGCTCAGACAAAATACCAAATGGGATTATGCCGTAATGGGGGTGGCGATGACCGGGGTAGTCATACCCAGCTTCGTTGTCGCGCCATTACTGGTGATGATATTTGCCATTACGCTGAAGTGGCTGCCTGGCGGCGGCTGGAACGGCGGGGCACTCAAGTTCATGATTTTGCCGATGGTGGCATTATCTCTGGCGTACATCGCCAGTATCGCGCGTATCACCCGTGGTTCAATGATCGAAGTGCTGCACTCGAACTTCATTCGTACCGCGCGCGCGAAAGGGCTGCCGATGCGTCGGATTATCTTCCGCCACGCGCTTAAACCGGCGCTGTTGCCCGTGCTCTCCTACATGGGCCCGGCATTCGTCGGGATCATCACCGGCTCGATGGTTATCGAAACCATTTACGGCCTGCCGGGCATTGGTCAGCTGTTTGTTAATGGCGCGCTCAACCGCGACTATTCGCTGGTACTGAGCCTGACCATTCTCGTCGGTGCGCTGACCATTCTCTTTAACGCAATCGTCGATGTTCTGTACGCCGTCATCGACCCGAAAATCCGTTACTAACTGGAGCACGCCATGATGTTGAGTAAGAAAAACAGCGAGGCGCTGGAAAACTTCAGTGAAAAACTGGAAGTGGAAGGTCGTAGCCTCTGGCAGGACGCGCGCCGTCGCTTTATGCACAACCGCGCGGCGGTGGCGAGTCTGGTAGTTCTGGTGATCATCGCGCTGTTTGTTACCCTGGCGCCGATGCTGTCGCAATTTACCTATTTCGACACCGACTGGGGCATGATGTCCAGCGCGCCGGATATGGAGTCTGGCCACTATTTCGGCACGGACTCTTCCGGACGCGATCTGCTGGTGCGTGTCGCTATCGGTGGGCGTATCTCGCTGATGGTCGGGATTGCTGCCGCGCTGGTGGCGGTGATCGTGGGGACGCTCTACGGCTCACTGTCCGGCTATCTTGGCGGTAAAGTGGACTCGGTGATGATGCGTCTGCTGGAAATCCTGAACTCCTTCCCGTTTATGTTCTTCGTCATCCTGCTGGTGACCTTCTTCGGTCAGAATATCCTGTTGATCTTCGTGGCCATCGGGATGGTGTCATGGCTGGATATGGCGCGTATTGTTCGCGGCCAGACGCTGAGTCTCAAACGCAAAGAGTTTATCGAAGCCGCGCAGGTCGGCGGTGTCTCTACCGGGAATATCGTGGTTCGCCATATCGTTCCTAACGTGCTGGGCGTGGTGGTGGTCTATGCCTCACTGCTGGTGCCAAGCATGATCCTGTTTGAATCCTTCCTGAGCTTCCTCGGTCTGGGTACGCAAGAGCCGCTGAGCAGCTGGGGCGCGCTGCTGAGTGACGGTGCAAACTCAATGGAAGTGTCACCGTGGCTGCTGTTATACCCGGCGGGTTTCCTGGTCGTTACCCTGTTTTGTTTTAACTTTATCGGCGATGGCCTGCGTGATGCCCTCGACCCGAAAGACCGTTAAGGAGCGCCGTCATGACAATGATTGAAACGGCAACCGCGCCACAGGCGCAGCAGCGGAGCGACCTTCTGCTGGACGTAAAAGATCTTCGCGTCACCTTTAAGACCCCGGACGGGGATGTGACCGCCGTGAACGATCTCAACTTCAACCTGCGCGCGGGCGAAACGCTCGGCATCGTGGGTGAATCCGGATCCGGGAAGTCCCAGACCGCCTTTGCGCTAATGGGCCTGCTGGCCGCTAACGGTGTGATTGGCGGTTCCGCGAAATTCAATGGTCGTGAAATCCTCAACCTGCCGGAGCACGAGCTGAACAAGCTGCGCGCCGAGCAGATCTCGATGATTTTCCAGGATCCGATGACCTCGCTGAACCCGTATATGCGCGTCGGTGAGCAGCTGATGGAAGTCCTGATGCTGCATAAAGGTCTGGGCAAAGCCGAAGCCTTTGAAGAGTCGGTCAAAATGCTCGATGCGGTGAAAATGCCGGAAGCGCGCAAGCGCATGCGAATGTTCCCGCACGAGTTCTCTGGCGGTATGCGTCAGCGCGTGATGATTGCGATGGCGCTGCTGTGCCGGCCAAAATTGCTGATTGCCGACGAACCGACCACCGCGCTGGACGTTACCGTTCAGGCACAAATCATGACCCTGCTGAACGAGCTGAAGCGTGAGTTCAACACGGCGATTATCATGATCACCCACGACCTGGGCGTGGTGGCGGGCATCTGTGACAAAGTGCTGGTGATGTATGCCGGCCGTACCATGGAATACGGCAAAGCGCGTGACGTATTCTATCAGCCAGCGCATCCTTACTCGATTGGCCTGCTGAACGCGGTACCGCGTCTCGATGCGGAAGGGGAATCCTTGCTCACCATTCCGGGCAACCCGCCAAACCTGCTGCGCCTGCCGAAAGGCTGTCCGTTCCAGCCGCGCTGCCCGCACGCGATGGAAATCTGCAACAGCGCACCGCCGCTGGAAGAGTTTGCACCAGGCCGCCTGCGCGCCTGCTTTAAGCCGCAGGAGGAGCTGGTATGAACGCATTAGATGAAAAACGCAACGTGCTGCTCGAGATTGCTGACCTTAAGGTGCATTTCGACATCAAAGACGGCAAACAGTGGTTCTGGCAGCCGTCGAAGACCCTGAAAGCGGTGGACGGCGTCACGCTGCGCCTGTATGAGGGGGAGACCCTGGGCGTGGTGGGCGAGTCCGGCTGCGGTAAATCGACCTTTGCGCGCGCCATTATCGGTCTGGTGAAAGCCACCGACGGCAAAGTGGCCTGGCTGGGTAAAGATCTGCTGGGCATGAAACCCGACGAGTGGCGCGACGTGCGCAGCGATATCCAGATGATTTTCCAGGATCCGCTGGCGTCGTTAAACCCGCGTATGACCATCGGTGAGATTATTGCCGAGCCGCTGCGGACCTATCATCCGAAGATGTCCCGTCAGGAAGTTCGCGATCGCGTTAAGGCGATGATGCTGAAAGTCGGGCTGTTGCCTAACCTCATCAACCGCTATCCTCACGAGTTCTCCGGTGGTCAGTGTCAGCGTATTGGTATTGCGCGCGCCCTGATCCTCGAACCGAAGCTGATTATCTGTGATGAGCCGGTTTCCGCGCTTGACGTCTCCATTCAGGCGCAGGTGGTTAACCTGCTGCAGAAGCTGCAGCGCGAAATGGGGCTGTCGCTGATCTTCATCGCGCATGACCTGGCCGTGGTGAAACACATCTCTGACCGCGTGCTGGTGATGTATCTGGGGCACGCCGTGGAGCTGGGCACCTATGACGAGGTGTACCACAATCCGCTGCACCCGTACACCAAAGCGCTGATGTCGGCAGTGCCGATCCCCGATCCCGATCTGGAAAAGAATAAGACCATCCAGCTTCTGGAAGGGGAATTGCCTTCACCGATTAACCCGCCGTCGGGCTGTGTCTTCCGCACGCGCTGCCCAATGGCCGGGCCGGAATGTGCGAAAACGCGACCGGTTCTGGAAGGCAGTTTCCGACATGCGGTTTCCTGCCTGAAAGTAGACCCGTTATAATCGCAAGGGCTGACATGATGTCAGCCCTTATATTTTGCGAGGTCACTGTGTCGCGTTTATTCACGTCAGCCCGTCGGCGGCTTTATCATGTTTTATTCGATCCTGAAACGGTATCCGGGCGACGCTTCGAAGGTCTTTGTGGTTTATTTGCGCTCCTCAGCGTGGTGGTCATCTTTATTGAGTCAGGCGCCGGGACGCAATACCACCTGACGTTTGACGAATGGCATGTCTTTGTCTGGCTTGAGCTGGCGATAACCCTTGTTTTTACCGCTGAATATCTGCTCAGAGTAATTGCCTGGCCCAACCCGGCCCGATATGTTTTCAGCTTCTGGGGATTTATTGATTTAGCTACCATTCTGCCGCTCTACGTCATGTGGCTGTGGCCGGAAATCAGCCTGAGCTATGTCTTTGCCTGGCGAGCGATGCGCGTTATTCGCGTATTACGTATTCTGAAATTACTGCGCTTTATGCCCTCACTGCGCGTGTTCTGGAGCGCAATCGTCAGCGCCCGTCATCAGCTTATTCTCTTCTACTCGTTTATTGCCATCGTCATGATCGTTTTTGGCGCGCTGATGTATCTGATAGAGGGGCCGAAATATGGTTTCACGACGCTCAATGCGTCCGTTTATTGGGCGATAGTGACCGTGACGACCGTCGGGTACGGTGATATAACGCCCCATACGCCGCTGGGCCGCATTGTGGCCTCAGTGCTGATTTTGATTGGCTATTCGGTCATTGCCATTCCGACCGGGCTTATTACCACGCACATGAGCAGCGCATTTCAGAGCCGCAAGCAGCAGCGCAAATGTCCGGCATGTCACCAGGGTGAACATGACCTTAACGCGCGGTTTTGTAACCGCTGCGGAAGTGCGTTGCCGGAGTAAATAAAAAAGGCTGCAATCGCAGCCTTTTTTATTATTCGCGCCAGAGAATATGGCACAGCTTGTGGTCTTTCTCTCGACAGAGCAGGACGCGGGCGAAAATATCGTTAATCTCGCCACCGTCTTCATCGGCCAGTCCGATGACCACTTCGGCAAAGAAGTCAGGATTCAGATCGAAATCCACATGCTCAGCCCAGTCTTCTGAAGGGTCGAACAGTTCGGCACCGCCGCGCTCTTCGAACTGCAGATTAAAGAGGATCACGTCTGCGGGATCGAGGTTATCAACCGCCAGTTCGAGAAAAATGTCATAGGCCTGCTCGAGCGTTTCGTCTTCGGTCAGGCGATTGTTCAGATCCATTTCCATGATGACTACCTGTTTAACATCGTTGGGCACGTTTTACAGCAACGGACTAAAGAAGTAAAACAGTCGTTCGGCAATTCTCTGCCACAGCGGACGTTTTACCCACAGTCTGGCATCCAGCAGCCGCGAGCGGGAGATATAATCATCCTGCACCGCCGCGAGATCGCCGCCAAAGCCGGCATCATCAATAACCAGCGTGATTTCAAAGTTGAGCCACAGGCTGCGCATATCCAGGTTCACTGTCCCCACCAGGCTTAACTCGCCGTCGACAAGCACGCTTTTGGTGTGGAGCAATCCGCCTTCGAACTGGTAGATCTTCACCCCTGCAGCCAGCAGTTCGCTAAAGAATGCCCGGCTGGCCCAGCCCACCAGAAGGGAGTCATTTTTGCGCGGCAAAATAATGCTCACATCGACGCCGCGCTGCGCCGCGGTACAGATCGCGTGCAGGAGATCATCGCTGGGAACAAAGTAGGGCGTCGTCATGATCAGGTATTCACGCGCCGAGTACGTCGCCGTCAGCAGCGCCTGATGGATCAAATCCTCCGGGAAGCCCGGCCCGGAAGCAATGGTATGAATGGTGTGACCGCTGGCCTCTTCAAACGGCATAATATTGCCGTCCGGCGGTGGCGGCAGAATGCGTTTGCCGGTTTCTATCTCCCAGTCGCAGGAGTAAACGATGCCCATCGAGGTGGCAATCGGCCCCTCCATTCGCGCCATCAAATCCACCCACTGGCCCACGCCCGAGTCCTGCTTGAAGAAGCGCGGATCAACCATGTTCATGCTGCCGGTATAGGCAATATAGTTATCGATCATGATCATTTTGCGATGCTGACGGAGATCCATCCGGCGCAGAAACACGCGCATCAGGTTAACCTTCAGCGCTTCAACCACTTCGATACCGGCATTGCGCATCATGCCCGCCCATGGACTGCGGAAAAATGCCACGCTGCCTGCGGAGTCAAGCATCAGACGGCAGTGAATGCCGCGTCGCGCCGCGGCCATCAGCGATTCAGCGACCTGGTCAGCCATCCCGCCAGGCTGCCAGATATAAAAAACCATCTCGATATTATGACGCGCCAGCTGGATATCGCGGATTAATGCCTGCATGACGTCGTCGGACGAGGTCAGCAGCTGGAGCTGATTGCCTTTAACACCACCAATCCCCTGACGGCGCTCGCACAGCTTAAACAGTGACGAGGCGACGCTGCTGTTCTCCTCGGCAAAGATATGCTTGCAGGCCTTAAGATCGTTTAGCCACTTTGCGGTTGAGGGCCACATGGCGCGGGCACGCTCGGCGCGGCGTTTGCCGAGATGAAGCTCACCGAAAGAGAGATAGGCAATAATTCCCACCAGCGGCAGGATGTAGATGATCAGAAGCCAGGCCATGGCAGAGGGTACGGCTCTGCGCTTCATCAGGATGCGTAACGTCACACCCGCGATTAACAGCCAGTATCCTAAAATGACCAGCCAACTCACCACGGTGTAGAAGGTTGTCATAGGTAAAAAAATCCTTTTGAAAGCGTATTGTTATGAGTGTACGCATCAGGATTCATCTGGCAAATAAAAACGCCAGGTAAAAGCGCTGGTTTGCTGCCCGCATGGGTTTATAATGTCGTCTCTGTTAGAGAAAGAGTTGTAGACATGAAGCGCAGTAGAACAGAAGTAGGGCGCTGGCGCATGTTGCGACAGGTGAGTCGTCGCAAGGCTCGTTGGCTGGAAGCACAATCCCGCCGCAATATGCGTATTCACGCCATCAGAAAATGTGGAATGACCCGGCATCGCAACGCGTTGCTGTTCGCAGTCCAGGATATCTGAGTACCATGAGGGCACCGTAATGGTGCCCAATGATTTTATAGAGTCTGATTTTTAGGAGTAGCGTATTTGCAGCGCTACTCCTGCTGTATTGAGCAAAAGGAGGGAGAAGAAGTGTTTGCGGAGTTTGGCGTACTGAATTTCTGGACGTATGTTGTTGGCGCGTTTTTTATCGTGCTCGTACCGGGGCCGAATACCCTGTTTGTGCTTAAAACCGGAATTGGACACGGCGTTAAAAAAGGGTACCTTGCCGCGTCGGGTGTATTTATCGGCGATGCGGTACTGATGTTTCTGGCCTGGGCGGGCGTCGCGGCATTAATCCAGACCACGCCGGTACTGTTTAATATCGTGCGCTATCTCGGCGCCTTCTATCTGCTGTGGCTGGGCGGCAAAATGCTCTGGTCGGTCATTACCCGGCAGAATCACGCTCAGGAAAGCGGCACCGAGCCTGCCAGCACGATCATGAAACGTTCGCTGGTGCTGAGCCTGACGAATCCAAAAGCGATTCTGTTCTACGTATCGTTCTTTGTTCAGTTCATCGACGTGAATGCGCAGAACACTGGTACCTCTTTCCTTATCCTCGCGACGACGCTTGAGTTGATAAGCTTCATGTACATGAGCTTCCTGATCTTCTCCGGTGCGTTTGTCACGCGCTATCTCAAAACGAAAAAGAAACTGGCAAAGCTGGGGAACGGGCTGATAGGGCTGCTGTTTGTCGGGTTTGCGGCGAGGTTAGCGTCGCTGCATTGATTGATGAAAGGCTCCGGAGGGAGCCTTTTTAATGTCTGGCGTAACTTGAAAGCCGCGCCAGACAAGGCTTCACGTTTTACTACTAGCAGTCAAAAGCCATAAAAAGCGGCTAGGGTGTGGACACATTGTGGACACTCTGACCACCATTAGCACCTTTCAACGGGTTAAGCGAAATCGCATCCTGCAGGTACTGAGGAGCGAAGTGCGCATAGACCATTGTCTGCGCAATTTTCGTATGACCTAAGATCCTCTGCAGTGTGATGATGTTGCCCCCGTTAATCATAAAGTGCGTCGCGAAAGAGTGTCGTAGCGCATGTGTTGCTTGTCCGGCCGGTAAATCGGGCTTAACCTCTTTGAGGGTTCGCCTGAAGTCAGCATAACTGGCCTCAGGAAACAGAAAACCTCGTGTTTTGCCGACTACGTAAGCCGCAACGTCATCAGAGATCGGGACCGTGCGCGGTGTGTTGGTTTTCGTCTTAACGAAAGACACCCGGTTATGAATCACATTCTCCGCCTTCAATCGCGCAGCTTCTCCCCATCTTGCTCCGGTACTCAAACACAAAACCGCAATTTTACGATTATCACCTGAGAGCGCAGCAAGTAAGGCGTCAATTTCCTCAAGAGTGAGATAGCCCGTTTCGGCTGTCTGCTCTTTCAGTTTTTTGAATCCCCTGAATGGATGCTCACCGTTATACAGTTCTGACTCAATCAGGGTTGTGAACATCCCACCTAGCGTGATCAGGTCGCGGTTGATGGTAGTTGGCTTAATACCTTCACCCCGACGTTGAGCACAATATTGCGTTATCAGGCTCTTGGTGATCTGGAAAGCGCACGGGTTTCCGGTCATCGTTTCGAAACGCTCAATTTTCCTGAGATACGATTGACCGTGCTCCTCATGTTTACCTTTCAGCTTCCACCATAACTCTTTCAGTTCCGACAATTGGCGTTTGTCCGTTGGTTTTGAAAGCCATTCCTTTGAGTGATGGTTATATTGAGTATGCTTTTCAAAAGCCATCGCCTCGCTTTTCTTGTCGAACTTCCGACGGATGCGTTTTCCGTTACGCCCGGTCGGTCTAATGTCCACTTCATATCGACCATCATCGAGCTTTTTAACAGACATAAAGCCTCCCGATGATGTTACTGCGTACTTCAATTTCCTGATTTAAATAGCAAAAACTCACTGTGCATTTACTGCACAAATAAGCGCCATAAATAGTTAGCCAGTTTTCTGGTCTGAGTGGGATGACGTTGTTGTCTGCTGCCCAAAGTGCGCGAGAGCCGGTGCAATCTGCCCAGCTTCAGGTGATATCGTCTCTGTCATGAACCACATAGTGTATTTTTTGAACTGAGGATGATTCAAAATCTTCATCACCGCCTGTATGCCCATATCTTTTACACCCTTCTCGTAACTCGAAAGAGAGCTGTATGGAACGCCTGTTAAGTCACTGAATTCTTTCCTATTCATACGTTCTGACTCACGCATGATCGCTAGCTTTTCATTTACGGGTATCATCGTAATTAACACTCCACTATTGATAGAAAAACGATAACGGAGTAATCTTCTATTCGTTATCGCAAACTAATGGCTCCAATATGGCAATTAATAGCCATTAGGAGCAATTAAAACACTAACGAGGAATACTCACAAATGAATAGGGTCATTGATAGTGTGAGCGACGCCGTTCCATACCAGGAATTCGCGCGCCTTATTGGTAAAACACCTGCAGCCGTTAAAGGCATGATTGAAAAGGGGAAGCTTCCTGTAGTCGAGATGACTGATCCGCAGTCAACGAGTGGGCGCGCAGGGGAATATTGGGTTTATCTGCCTGCTTGGAACAAGGGTATGAAGATGGCATATGACAGCCGCCCGAAGGAAATTCGTGATGGTTGGCTGATGTGGCTCGGATTAGGGGAGCCAGTATGAATAGTGAACCTCGCTGTATTGCACAGTTGCTTCGAAGAGAAAGTCCTAAACCTACCAACTTCACTATCACTCACGGTCGTGGACGTAAGGGCATCATCATCCGAACCCGAAAGCCGGGCGTTATCGAGAAGCTTCGTCGCCTGGTCAAAAAGAGAGGACTGTGGTTATGACGGTAATGACACTGGACGTGATCCAGAACCAACCAACAGCGCTTCGCGGTCTGGTCTGCAAGTATTTGGCTCAGCCTCGCTGGCAGGATACCTGTGATTTTTACAATCAGATGATGGAGCGGGAGCGTCTTACGGTTTGTTTCCACGCTCAATTAAAACAGCGTCACTCGGTCATGCGCTTAGAGGAAATGACCGAAGCAGATCGTGAGCGTCTTGTTTGTGCGCTTGATGAATTGAGAAATGCATTTGCCCGGCACCGCCAGATTGGCTCGTCAAAAGCAACTTTCATCAGTCGCCTGACCGTTAGCCAAAGGCGCTCATTGTTTCTTCATGCGGGACTGACAGAACAGGAATTTATGATGCCGCACTGGCGTTTGAATGAAGAGGGCTGTTATTGGCGCGACAAACTTTTCCGCGCGCTGCGAGAGCTGTTTAGCCTTTTTGAGTACGCACCAACCATTTTAACCTCGGTAAAACCTGAGCAGTATTTACATTAATTAATCTGGATTCGTTTTATTACGCGCCTTACTGCGTGGGGACTCCTTTTGTCCGGAGATAAACAAATGCAAAAACGAAATACAGCTCCAGGTGGCATGTTTTCCGCTCTTCTGGAGCAGGCAGTAAACGAAGCACAGCGCGACCTGGCGACACGATTCTCATCTCGATTTGACGGGCTTATCGCGCATATCAGCAAGTCTGAGCTCAATCGTACCGAGATTATCGAGTTATTAGGTCAAGAGTCGGCAAATTTGCACAACTCAATATTCGATTGAGCAGGCTAACCACTTTTAAAAGGAAGCCAGAATGAGCATACGCATCGAGATTAATAACCAATACGTCATCACCAGTGACCGCTATCAATTCATTTTGCAGGAGAAGAAGACCGCAACATCCGGGAAGAACAAAGGCAAAGATTGGCTGGACGTTGTGGGTTACTACCCAACTATCCCTAAGCTTATCTCAGGCCTGATATTGCATGATCTTTTGACCAGCGATCTTATTGGCTTCTCAGATTTGGAAGCTCGAATGGAACGCTTAGGGAAGCAATGCCTGGCGGCCTTTAAATAAAATGTCCATCGAATCTCGGGGGCGTGTTGCCCCCTCGCCACCACCACCATTTATGAAGGGCACCAGTGATTCATTCGTTGGTGCTTATCCCTGGAATAACGTCAACAAAGAGGCTATAGGCCGCGACAGACCCCTTACACGTGGCGAATACCGTCAGGTGCAAGGTGTTTTAGGTAAAGTTAATCGCCTCCCATATGTCTTAAAAACGTTGTTTAACTCGCGGTATGACTTCATCCGTCGTACAAAAAGCCCACTTCATGGTTTCTATTTCCTCAAGAATACCGTTGAGCAAAGGGTGGGGCCGCGTCTTGAGCGGGTTAATCAGTTAAATGGAATGAACGAGACTGCATCGCTTCTCTTTCTGAGCGAGCGCGAAAGCTATTCACGATTAGCGGATATGAGTGACAAAGCGCTCAAAAAATTTGCTGCTCGTATTGCTTCTCAGCTCTATGTTGCTTATGAGGAACTTAGCGACGCATGGGCAGATGCTCATGGCGGTAAAGAAACCCTTTTCACCGATGAAGCGCAGGCGCACTTATATGGTCACGTTGCCGGTGCAGCTCGTGCATTCAACATCACCCCAATGTTCTGGAAGAAATACCGCAAAGGGCAAATCACTATCCGCCAGGCATTTTCCGCTATCGCTCGTCTGATTAACGATGAATGGTGGATTAACCAGTTTAAGGCGCAGCGTATGCGCTGGCACGAGGCTTTGCTGATTGCCGCTGGTGAGGTGAATAAAGACCGCTCCCCATACGCCAGCAAAACGGCGATCCGTGATGTACATTCTCGCCGTCAGGCTAATTTCGAATACTTGAAGTCGTGTGACTTG
This sequence comes from Enterobacter sp. JBIWA003, assembly GCF_019968825.1. Taxonomy (NCBI): domain Bacteria; kingdom Pseudomonadati; phylum Pseudomonadota; class Gammaproteobacteria; order Enterobacterales; family Enterobacteriaceae; genus Enterobacter; species Enterobacter sp. JBIWA003. The sequence goes on along the minus strand of NZ_CP074170.1, from coordinate 2,780,776 downwards.
GAAAACAAAGTCACCGGTGAGCGCATTGATCTCATCAGCAAAGTCATGGGAAGTATTTCAAACCCCGAAATCCGTCGTATGGAACTGATGAATACTATCGCAGGGATTGAACGCTATGCGGCCGGTCAGGGTGACGTCGGGATGTTTATCACTATCACCACGCCGTCGAAGTATCACCCGACACGTCAGATTGGAAAGGGCGACAAAAAGACGGTGCAGCTTAACCACGGATGGAATGACACCGCCTTTACGCCCAAAGATGGACAGCGGTATTTGTGCCGTATCTGGAGCCTGATGCGTACAGCTTTTAAGGATAACGGTCTGCAGGTCTACGGGATGCGTGTTGTTGAGCCGCATCATGACGGGACTCCGCACTGGCATATGATGCTTTTTTGCAAACCAGAGCAACGCAAACAGGTCACCGAAATCATGCGTCGTTATGCCTTAAAAGAAGATGGCGATGAAAAAGGCGCTGCAGCACAGCGCTTTGAAGCTAAGCACCTCAATCAAGGTGGCGCAGCCGGTTACATTGCAAAATACATCGCGAAGAATATCGATGGTTACGCGCTCGATGGTCAGGTCGATCACGACACCGGCAAACCTCTAACCGATACCGCAGCAGCTGTAACCGCATGGGCGTCAACATGGCGTATCCCGCAATTCAAATCAATTGGCCTGCCGACGATGGGCGCATACCGCGAACTGCGCAAACTGCCTCGCGGGGTAAGTATTGCTGATGAATTCGATGAGCGTGTCGAGGCGGCCAGAGCTGCAGCTGATGAAGGTGAATTTGACCGGTATATCGCAGCGCAGGGTGGGGCGAATGTTCCACGCGATAGCCAGACCGTCCGTGTGGCTCGTAACGTGACTGATGAGGTCAACGCCTACGAAGAGGATATAGAGAAAGTTGTGGGCATCTACGCCCCGCACTTGGGCTCTGAGCTGGTGCGTGTTACCCGGACAGCCGAATGGCGCATTGTTCCAAAGCTTTTGGCCGTTGAGCCTTTGACTTTAAAAAGCGGCATTGCCGCGCCTCGGAGTCCTGTCAATAACTGTGGAAAGCTCACCGGCTGTGGCGATCCAGTTATGACACCGACACCGTCTGAGCAAGCCGCAGCGGTGTTAAATCTGATTGAGCGCGGGGTTATCGGCTGGAATGAGCCGGACGTCGTGAAGGTGCTTAACGGGGCGTTAAAAGCTGGCGCACCGCGCAAACATCGGCAGCAAAGAAGCAATGCGCCGCTCAAAACCAGCGAGCAAGCGCCATCAGCCAGGATGACAAAGCCCGAAAGGGATCGCATCGCAAAAATTCGTTTCGACTTAGCACAGGAAGGCATTACCCCGGAACGGTGGCAGCTAGACGCGCTGGCGCGTGGGGCAACGGTGATTTATGGCGGTAAGAAATTCAAATATTCGGTTGCTGATGACTGGTCTGGATTTGAAACATAAAGCGATATCTATTTGCAATTGTGGTTATTCTTATTTTTCATATTTTTTAATGCTTTAATGTCAATAAAATATAAAACAATTAATCAAGCGAAGCGGATAACTTGTTATGATGCGTGCATTGGTTAGTTAGTGAGATATATCGCCACCAATTGGGCCTTAATTGCCCGTGGAAAGCTTCGGCTTTCTAAAATTTACCCCGCGCAACGCCTCTGTGCGCCTGAGCGGCTCGTGAGAGTCACCACTGGTCCAGATGGTATCGCGTATGGGTATTCGGACCCCTTGGGCGACCAAGGGTCCGTGGAGCAGGGGGCTAGTGCTGTTCAATCTCATCCTTATGAGGGCGAACCATGGTGCTGGAGCAGACATACGTTTGCACACCGTGGGCATAAGGAAAATTTCATGCATAATGATAAAGTAACCAACGAACAGCAGGCGCAGAGCAAGTCAAACCGTAAAAAGTGGGCTGGTTATGCGTGGGAAGCTTTCAAATGGGGTGTTCGACTGTTTGATGTTATCACACGCGTAGTAGACTACTTGGAGGGGGGTGATTTGTAATGCGTCCTCCCTAGTTTCAATAGCGTGGAGTTGCCTAATGTTACATAAAGCCCTTCGTTTGATAAGGCAATACCATAAAGAATCCTTAGTTGAGTTATCTGCATCTTTAGGTATTCCAAAAGACAAAATAGTCGACATTGAAAGTGGGGCGTGGTCGCCGTCGATTGATGTTTTACAGCGATATGCATCCCATTTCGACATGCCCATATCCTCTCTAGTATTCTTTTCAGAATCGTTAGGCACGCAAGGCCGTCTGTCTAAGCGGTTGCGTTTGAATTTGGCTGAAAAAGTTCTTGATATCCTAGATTGGGTAAATAATAGAAATGCAAAAACCGAAAAAGCTTAAAATATCTACTAAAAATAAATCTTACGGTATGATGGATTCGCCATTTTACAAACTCAAAAGCAAACGGAAACTTGCGGAGCTACTTTGTGTTAGTCTCAGTGATTTGTCGGCCCTGAAAAAAGATGAAGGCAATTATTGTATTTTTGAGCAATTATCCAAAAAAGGTAAGTTGCGTAAAATACAAAAACCTTTAGATAAGTTAGATATAGTTCATACACGAATTGCAAGCTTATTATCGCGCATTGCTCTGCCTAGCTATTTACATTCAGGTAAGAAAGGTTGCTCTAATGTGACGAATGCAAAAGCGCATCTGAATAATGATAAGATGATGACGACGGATATTAAATCCTTTTTCCCATCAACAACAAGGGTGATGGTATTTTCCTTTTTCTACTCGGTGATGAAGACTTCATCTGACGTCGCAGATTTTCTATCTCATATATGCACTTGCCATGGCCAGTTGCCAACTGGAAGTCGAATCAGCATGCCCTTGGCATATTTTGCAAACTCCAGAATGTTTGATGAAATTTATCAGCTTTGCCAGAAATTAACGGTCAAAATGACTGTGTATGTGGATGACCTTACTTTCTCTGGTGCTAACGTAAATAGATTGTTTTGTGCAGTGATTGGCAAGATTATTAATAAGCACGGTCATGCAGTACATCCAACTAAAACCAAAATGTACGGTAAGGAAAAACCAAAGTTGGTAACGGGAGTGATTGTGCTAGGCGATTCTTTAAAAGTTAGGAATGAACAGCATCGATTGATGGCTAGAGATATTGAATGTTGGAAAATGATTAAAGATATGGAAAAAGCGAAAGAAACTTCGTTTGCAAAAACACTATTTGGTCGTCTGCATTCAATGGGTGTCATTGACCAGCGCTACAAATCGAAAGTCCTGACTTTAAAAGTTAACACTGCAAATTAGGTGTCGACATAGTGCTTGTGCTTTCTTCAAACTGATAGGGTACAGATGCAGTAAATATTTCTTCACCTTAACTTCTTCACCAGTGAAGTATTGTCACAAGTGATGAAGGTATGGGGCTATCTTAATCAGCACAGTTAATACCATTTTTTTATTCTTTATCCCGCAATTTGCAAGTGTTAGATGCGCATGCAATGGGTGCATGATTTTGCATGCGGCAGATCCACCTTTTATCATTGTGCACCGCCAGCGTTAACGTGGGTTTAAGGCGATATGCACCTGCATAAAAAGCGCCCCCTTAAGCGCGCAGGCGAGGCGGGGATAGCACTGCGCGCCGGACGTGGTGACAGGATTTATTTTACGCGTCTGTGCGCGTCGTGGTGGTGCGCTGTTGGATGTGGTCGGCTAATGAGGTGTTGGCGCGGTTGCGTCGCGTGTGCACCGTCTGACATGCTTTGAGGGGATGCCGCCCGAAGGCGGCATTTTGGGCGGGAGTTAGTCGGTCTCGATGCTGTAATCCTTAAAGCGGATCACCTCCATCCCGAGCCAGTCGTTTATCTCTTTGAAACGCTCCTGCAGCGGCGTCAGCTCGTTACGCACAAATACCCGCGCCACCTTCTCGATATCGCCCATTGAGCCGATATTCTCGGGCTTGCCGCCCATGAGCTGGAACGGCACGCGGTGCGCATCGAGCAGGTCAGCGGCGCTCACCTTCTTGATGTTAAAAAAATCATCCTTCGTGGCGACTTCACTCAGCGGCACGATCTTAATGCCGTCCGGTTTCCCGTTCGGGGCATAGAAAAACAGGTTTTTAAAATTCCCGAGCCCTTTCGAGTCGCGCATCGCGGAGCGCAGCGCCTCAACGTCGGTGCTGCTTTGCGCCGCGTCGGTCACGTACATGATGTAACCCGCGTGCGCGCCGTTCTGGTAATACTTGCGACGAAACAGCGTGGCGGATTCATTCAGCCAGGCGGAATTGAGCGCGCTCAGGTATTCCGGCATCCCGTAGAGCTCCTGATTGATATCGGGCTCAAGCAGGTGAAACACCGAACCGGGGGCGAACTGGTGCGGGTGCGTATAGTCCGACACGTACCAGTAAACGCCATCCTCGACACCACGGCGGGTGTATTTGGCCGGGGAGGTTTCCAGTTTAAAGAGCTGGCCGGTCACGCTCATGCGCTTTTCGAGATAGCCGTTTGCAAAGACCAGATAATCGAGCACAAGGCGGCTGAAGTCCTGACGGGACAACAACGGGTGCGGGATAAAGGTGCTGGTCAGAATGTTGCGCTTGACGTAAATCGGGGAGCTGTGGTGTACGGCGGCGCGCAGACTTTTTGCCAGTCCAGAGAAGTTAACCGGCGGCTCGTACCATTTGCCATTATTGATGCACTCGACATAGTCGAGGATGTCGCGGCGATCCAGAACGGGTGACGGCTCACCAAAGGTGAACGCCTCCATTTTCTGCGGCGCGCTGGCGGTCATGCTGGTCTGTTTTGGCTGTTTGTTTTGGCGTTTTTTCATCTTAGTTAATATCCAGAATTGAACTTGATTGCATACCGCTACCGGCGGAAAGCGGCTCGTTTAACAGGGCGTGCATGGTCGCCCACGCGATATCCGCGTGGCTGGCTTCCTCGCTGCGGCTGGCTTCATAGGTCGCACTGCGGCCGCTGCTGGTCATGGTTTTGCGGATAGCCATAAATGACTGCGTGATGTCGGTCGCACCGGCGTCATATTCCAGACATCCGCGCCTGATGGTGTCTTTTGCTTTCAGCACCATTGCGGTTTTCATTTCCGGCGTGTAGCGGATGGCGCGCGCCGCCGGGAAGAATGAGCGCACGAGCTGGTACACACCCTGGCCGATGCCGGTCGCATCGATGCCGATATAGTCGACGGTGTATTTCTCGGTCAGCGCCCGGATGGCCTCGGCCTGTGCGGCAAAGTCCATGCCTTTCCACTGATGACGCTCAAGGATGCGGAACTTGCCACCGGCAACCAGCGGCGGAGCCAGTACCGCGCACCCGGCGCTGTCGCCGGTGTGTGACGGGTCATAGCCAATCCAGACAGGACGCCAGTTAAACGGACGGTCGGCGAACGGCTCGAAGTCCTCCCATTCTTCCATCGCATCGACCATGCAGCGCTGCAGCTCCTCGAACGGGAATACCGACGCTTTATCGTCGACGAACTCGCACATAAACAGGTTACGGAAGTCATCCGCGCTGTTTTCCTGCTTAAGCTGGTCGAGGTTAAACAGGGTGCAGCCACCGGCCAGCGCGTCCTCAATGGTGACAATCTGCCGCCACTGACCGTCCCCGCACAGCACGCCACCGGCAAGCGCCTGATGACTGATATCGATGTCGACACGTTCGTCGCGGTTGCTGCGGCCACGGTTAAACAGCTCGCCAGACCAGAACGGATACGCGCCGTGCGCCAGCGTCGACGGCGTCGAAAAATAGGTGGTGCGCAGGTGCGAATGCGAGGCCATGCCCGAGGCGACTTTGCGCAGCTTCTGAAAATTGGGGATCCAGAAAATTTCGTCGACGTAAAGGTCGCCGTTGTGGCTCTGCGCGGTGTTGGAATTAGTCCCGAGAAAAATCAGCTCAGCACCATTGTTGCCGATGACGATCGGGTCGCCTGACAGGTCGACGTCAACCAGACGGGCAAAGGCGATGATGTACTTACGGAACACGTAAGCCTGCGTTTTACTGGCCGACAAAAATATCTGGTTTTGCCCGGTCTTAAGCGCACGCAGAAGTGACTCGCGCGCAAAGTAGAACGTCGCGCCAATCTGGCGGGATTTCAGGATGTGGCGGATACGGTGCTCTAATCCCGCTTTATGCCAGCGGAGCTGATAGTCAAACGACTGATCGAAGAAAATCTCTTCCAGTTTTTCTATGGCCTCCTCGCTGAAATAGTTTCGTTTCGGCTTTTTGCGATCCCCTTTGTTACGGCTGGCGATATTGGGATTTAAATCCACCTCGTTTCCGGTCTGGCCGTAGCGGTTAACGCGCGCGAGCCGCTCCATCTGACGCGACAGAAAATCCGCGACTTTGAAGTCATGCGCGGTCAGGTCTGGCTTTGCGTAGAGCTGGATAAGCCGCGCTTCTAACGTCGATTCAACGCGGTTAATCGGCGCGGTTTCTTCCCATCCGTCGCGCTGTTTCCAGCTCTGCACGGTCGGGCGCTTGAGCTGCAGCATGTCGCAGATTTGCGGCACGGCGAACCCCTGCCAGTACAACAGCCGCGCCTGTCGTCGCGGGTCATTTAACAGAGAAAGGTCAGTTGAAATGGTCATGCTTGCCTCGTTTTTGGTATGACGTGGCAAGGCTAAGGAAATGGGGAACTATTCGCGCTAAGTGACTGTTGTGTCAGATCTAATCAGATCGTAAGCGGTGGCTGATACGGGTCAGAGTCGGGAAACTAAACCCGACCCGAAAACCCAACATCAGGACACCTGAACAATGGCAAAGAAAGTTTCTAAATGGTTTCGCATCGGCGTCGAGGGTGACACCTGCGATGGCCGCGTCATCAGCGGCGATGACATTCAGGATATGGCCGACACGTTCGACCCCCGCGTCTACGGCTGCCGCATTAACCTCGAACATATCCGGGGGCTGATGCCTGACAGTCCGTTTAAACGCTATGGCGATGTAACCGAGCTTAAGGCGGAGATTATCAGTGATGACTCTGTCCTCAACGGCAAAAAGGCGCTGTTTGCCAAAATTGCCCCGCTTGACGAGCTGGTCAGCATGGTGCGTGCCGGGCAGAAGGTTTACACCTCCATGGAGATCCGCCCGAACTTCTCGAACAGCGGCAAGTGCTACCTCATCGGGCTGGCCGTCACCGATGACCCGGCAAGCCTCGGCACGGAATACCTCGAATTCTGCAGCCGCGCCGCGCAGAACCCGCTCGCCGGTAAAAAAGACCAGCCGGACGACGTTTTCTCTGTGGCCTCGCTGGCTGCGCTGGAGTTTGAGGACGTTCCCGACACCATGTTCAACAACCTGACCGATAAGGTTAAAGCCATTTTTGGCCGTAAGCAGGCCAGCGATGACGCCCGTTTCGCCGATGTGCATGAGGCGGTGACCACCGTTACCGAGCAGGTACAAACCAATCTCAACGCCTCCGACCAGCGCGTCACCGAGCTGGAGACCGCTTTTGCGCTGCTTAAGCAGGACGTGACCAGCAAAGTCGATGAAAACGCGCAGGCGTTTACCTCCCTGAAAAGCTCCCTCGATAACACCGAAAGCCAGAGCCAGCCGCGCCGCGAGCTTTCAAAAGGCGGTACGGGCGACGAGCTGCTGACCAACTGCTGATAACGCGCCGGGCGCGTTGCCCGGCCTGAACCCTTTTACCCGAACAGGAAAAACCATGCGTAAAGATACCCGTTTCAAATTTAATGCCTACCTGTCCCGCGTCGCGGAGCTGAACGGTATTTCCACCGATGACGTGGCGAAGAAATTCACCGTCGAGCCGTCGGTCACGCAAACCCTGATGACCACCCTGCAGATGTCATCCGCGTTTCTGACCAAAATCAACATCGTGCCGGTTGACGAACTGAAGGGCGAAAAAGTCGGCGTCGGCGTTAACGGTACGATTGCGAGCACCGCCGACACCGCCGGTGATGATGAGCGTAAGACCGCTGACTTTACCGCGCTGGAGTCCAATAAATACGAGTGCGACCAGATTAACTTTGACTTCCATATCCGCTACAAACAGCTCGACCTGTGGGCGCGATTCCAGGACTTCCAGACCCGTATCCGTGACGCCATCATCAAACGTCAGTCCCTCGATTTCATCATGGCCGGTTTCAACGGCATCGAGCGCGCGGCGACCTCCGACCGTAAAAAAAATCCACTGCTGCAGGACGTGGCGATCGGCTGGCTGCAGAAGTACCGCAATGAAGCGCCCGCGCGCGTGATGTCAAAAATCACCGACGAAGAAGGTACGGTGATTTCTGAAGTGATCCGCGTGGGTAAAAACGGCGACTATGCGAACCTCGACGCGCTGGTCATGGATGCCACCGGCAACCTGATTGACGAGATTTATCAGGATGACCCGGAGCTCGTCGTCATCACCGGCCGTAAGCTGATGGCGGATAAATATTTCCCGATCGTCAACAAAGAGCAGGCAAACACCGAGTCGCTGGCCGCTGACATCATCATCAGCCAGAAGCGAATCGGCAACCTGCCAGCCGTGCGCGTGCCTTACTTCCCGGCAGATGCGCTGATGGTGACGCGTCTCGACAACCTGTCTGTCTACTTCATGGATGACGCGCACCGTCGCAGCATCATCGAAAACCCGAAAAAAGACCGCATCGAAAACTACGAGTCAATGAATGTTGACTACGTGGTCGAGGCTTACGCCGCCGGTTGCCTGATTGAAAACATCAAGCTCGGTGACTTCACCGCACCTGCAGCACCGGAAAGCGGAGAGTAAGCCATGACGAGTCCCGCAGCGCGTCACATGATGCGGGTCTCGGCCTCTGAAACAGCGCAGCGGGCTGCCGTCCCGCTGCGCAATGCAACTGCCTATGAGCAGATGCTCGTTAAGCTGGCCGCAGACAACCGCACGCTCAAACAAATCAGCTCCAAAGAGCGCAAAGCCGCGAAAAAGCGCGAGCTGCTGCCGTTCTACCTGCCGTGGGTCGCTGGCGTCCTCGCAAACGGTAAAGGCGCACAGGATGACATCATCATGACGGTGATGCTCTGGCGTCTCGATGCTGACGATATCGCCGGGGCGCTGGAAATCGCCCGTTACGCCATGACCTACGGCCTCACCATGCCGGTCGGTCGCCGTCCGACGCCGTGCCTGCTGGCCGAAGAAGTGGCACTGACCGCGCAGCGCCTGCTGACGGCAAAACAGCCGGTCAATCTGGCGAACCTGCTCGACACCATCGCGCTGACTGAGCGCGCGGATATGCCCGACATCGTGCGCGCGAAGCTGCACAAAATCACCGGCTACGTGCTGCGTGATGCGGAGCAACTGCCCGAGGCGCTGGCGCACCTGCAGCGTGCGATCCAGTTAGAAAGCACTATCGGGGTGAAAAAGGATATTGAGCAGCTAGAGCGCCAGCTCAGGCCAAAACCCGAACCAGCACCGAAAACCAAAACGACTCAACCGCGCACGCGAAAAACTGCCGCTAAACCGGCGGCACGGCGCGGGCGTCCACCAAAGGCGGCAAAAGCCGCAGGTTAACCGAGCGCTCCCCGAGCCGGGCGGCACGCCGGTCAATGCGGGTATTTATTGCCCTGACTGCGACCGGCGTCCACCGCCCACCCATTACCCGAGGTTGTCATGACGACGCTGATTATTGAGCCAAAAAAAGAGCCGCAGGATGTGCCGGGCGTGAGCGAGCCGGTAATCAAAAACACCCCGTTTTTTCCTGACGTTGATCCGAAGCGCGTGCGCGAGGAAATGCGTTTAGAGCAGACCGTTTCCCCCGTTCGCCTGCGCCGGGCGATGAAGACCGCGATCGCGGAGACTAACGCGGAGCTGAGCGATTGGCGCGAAAGTCAGCTCGATGCCGGTTACGCCACGCTGGCGGATGTCCCGACCGACAAACTCGACGGCGAAAGTGTGCGCGTTTTCCACTACTTCAACGCCGTGTGCTCGATGACGACGGCCACGCTTTATGAGCGTTTTCGCGGCGTTGATGCGACCGCCAAAGGCGACAAAAAGGCCGACAGCATCGACAGCACTATCGATGAGATGTGGCGGGATATGCGCTGGTCTGTCGCGCGCATCCAGGACAAAGCGCGCTGCATTGTGGGGCAAATCTGATGAAAGCGTATGCGCTGCAGGGCGACACCCTCGACGCGATTTGCGCCCGGCACTACGGGCGCACCGAGGGCGTGGTCGAAACCGTCTTAGAGGCTAATCCCGGCCTGTCCGAGCTCGGCGTTATCCTGCCGCACGGCACGGCAATTGAGCTGCCCGAGACCGAGAGCGCAGCCAGAACCGAAACGGTGAATCTATGGGACTGAGTATGGAAAAAATCACCACGTTTATCGCCTACTGGCTGGCCGTGGGGCTGGCGTATGTCGGGGCAATGTCCCCCGAAAAGATGGCGCTTTACGTGGGCGGCGGATGCGCCATTTTTACCGCGCTGACGAACTACTGGTTTAAGCGCAAGACGTACCTCTATCTGACATCGCTCGGACTCGATAAAGGGGCTATTCGTGAAATCAATCGTTAAAAAATGCAGTGTGGCCGCCGTGCTGGCGCTGGCAGCACTGATGCCTGACTTTCGTCTGCTTAACACCTCGCCCGAGGGACTGGCGCTGATTGCCGACCTCGAAGGCTGTCGCCTGACGCCTTACCAGTGCAGCGCGGGAGTGTGGACGTCGGGCATCGGCCACACTGCAGGCGTCGTGCCGAAAGGGGATATCACCGAACGTCAGGCGGCAGCGAATCTTGTCGCGGATGTGCTGAACGTCGAGAAGCGTCTCGCAGTCTGCGTGCCGGTGGAAATGCCGCAGCACATTTATGACGCGCTGGTCAGCTTCTCATTCAACGTGGGAACCGGTGCGGCCTGCCGGTCGACGATGGTCGCCTATATAAAGCGTCATCAATGGTGGCAGGTGTGCGACCAGCTCCCCCGCTGGGTTTACGTGAATGGCGAAATTAACAAAGGGCTGGAAAATCGTCGCGCGCGTGAACGTGCCTACTGCCTCAGGGGGATTCAATGAAAGTGATGTTGTTTTTACTGGCCGCGCTGATGGCGGCTGTGCTCTGGCAGCGTCATGAAAACGGCAACCTGATGCGCTCGTTTGAACGGGCAAACAGGGTCGCTACCGAACAAAAAACCGCGATCGGAATGCTGAAAAATCAGCTTTCCGTTTCGCAGGGCATTGCCAGGCAAAATGAAACCGCGCAGGTCAGTTTACGCGGCGAACTGCTGGCCGCTGGTGCGATGGCCGTGCGGCGTGAAGAAACCATTACGAGGCTAATAAATGAGAATGAAACCTTACGCCGCTGGTACAGCGCTGAGCTGCCTGATGTTGTGCGTCGGCTGCACACCCGCGCCGCCTGTGCCTCAGCCGGTCATTGTTTACAGCGCCTGCCCGAGGGTGAGCTATTGCCCGATGCCGGGAAGCGACCCGGCCACTAATGGCGACCTGAGCGCCGATATTCGCAGGCTTGAGCACGCGCTCGCCGCCTGCGCGCTGCAGGTTGAAACCGTCAAAGACTGTCAGGATAAACTCGATGAAGAAAGCACGCAGCCTGCGCGAAGCGCTGATTAAAGCCGTTCCGCAGCTTGAAACAAACCCCGAAATGATGCGCATCTTTGCCGATGAGGGGAATATCGATGCGCGTCTCGCGGCCTCGCTGTCGCATGAGAAAATTTATACCCTGAATGTGATCGTGTGTGACTTTGTGGGCGACCCTGACCTGATTTTCGTGCCGGTGGCCGCATGGCTCAGGGAAAACCAGCCGGATATCTGCACGCTCGATGACGGTCGCAAAAAGGGCTACCGTTTCCAGATGGATTTGAACGACGGGGACAGCGTCGATATCAGTATCAGCCTGCAGCTCACCGAGCGCACTATCATCAAAGAGGAAAACGGCGCGCTGCACGTGAGCTATGCCCCTGAGCCGCCGCTGCCGGAGCCCGTAACCCCACCAAAAGAGCTCTATCTTGACGGGGAGCTGGCGAGTAAATGGGATGAGTGAATTTAAGCCCTTTGACGATCGACTTAACGGTCTGATTGCTGCCCTGTCACCGGCAGCGCGCCGGAAGCTGGCCGGGGAGATAGCAAAGGAGCTGCGCAAGTCGCAACAGCAACGCATCAAACTGCAAAAAGCCCCGGACGGCTCACCCTATAAGTCGCGAAAGCGACAACGCCTCAGGGCTAAGACCGGGCGGATTAAACGGGCGATGTTCCTGAAGCTACGCACAAGCCGGTACATGAAAGCCACTGGCCGTGAAAACAGCGCGGTGGTGGAGTTCACCGGCAAAGTGCAGCGTATTGCGCAGATTCACCAGTACGGGCTAAAAGACCGCCCTAACCTGCACAGCCCTGAAGTGCAATATCCACAGCGCCAGTTATTAGGGTTTAGCGAGAATAGCAAGCAAGTGGTTGAAAAATTGATTATAAATCACTTTGGTAATAGGTAATAAAAGCCCCTAGCGGTGAGGGGCTTATGATTGCCCGAATGCTAGCTTGCATTGATTGCTTCTGTCATTTTTAATATTTCCTCATGGTATTTAGTGTGTTCAGGATTTTTGGGATTTACTTTCTCTATAAAAGGTAACCATCGACCTTGAATGTCACAAATTCTGCCTAAGGAAGTTATGTTTATTTTATACTGACTAGGAATGGACTTTGCTTGAAATACATACAGCTCGCTTTCGTTTGCATGCGATTTTTTTAAGTAATAGCAGGCGGAGAGAATGCTTTCCTTGTCGTTATCGCTTGTGTTTGTTCCAAAGATGATGCCTTTAATATGTTGTTTTGATATTTTTATGCTTCTGAGTGGTGGGGCTAACTCATCATAGACTGGTAGGTGTAATCGCAATTCTTTTTCATACTTCCAGTCAGTGTATTTTACTCTTCCGATATCATTTTCATTGTATTTTGGTAGGTCTGCCAATAAGATTTCGCGGCAATCGTAAAAATCATCCTGCTCACTAAAAGAGAAAGTGGGGATTAGTTTCCTGAAACCATTTGCTCTGACGGGTTTGTTCTTGTACGCTACCTCAAGGAGTTCAGCTTTGCTGAATCTTGACATGCCTAATGAATAACTTGATGAAGATATTTTTGTAGCTGAAGGGAATATTTCTATATTGCTTTCTAATTTAACATTCCTATCGTTTGTTTCATAAATAATTGCAAAACCCTTTTCTGCATTACCATAGTGCCCCCACATTGTTAGAATGCTGGCGCTTTTTGAAAAGGAGGTAATGTAAAGCTTATCATTTAATTCAGTATCTAACTCATTTTGAGTGTATGAATTGAGTGCTTTTATTACTTCACGCGCATCAGCGAAATCTAATTCCGTGATGGCCTTTCTGCTGATTTCATATGAAATTCTATTTATTGTGTCCTCGTAATTAAGTGATAGTGATTTTTTCTTATTTAAAAGGGCTGTGTGAATGTCTTTTTTGAAAGAGGTTAAAGCCATTGCTATGTGAGACTTTGGCTTTGCATTCAATTGAACGCGGATGCTAAGAATGATTTCGTCGATAAATCTTGTCCATACCTCGCGGTCGGCGTTAAATATGAATTGTGGTTTGCATTCATGTATGTCATTTAATTCTTTAGGTGAAGCAAAAAAAACCTCCCCATGACGAAGCATGGAAAGGTTAAGGTTGTCGACCCGCAGGTATTTATAAAAATACATCTCAATTCCTTATGTGTGAGCCATTCCTATAGATTAAATAGAACTTTTTTTTACTTTTCAAATTTTAATGCGGTCTCCATCAAAGATTTTCAAAGCATAAGACGCACTAAGTATCGGGCATGTTGTTGTATCCCCCACAAAACACCGTTCCATTGCCGCAGGCCTCGCCCGGCGGCATCCTTTCCCCATGAATAATCTAAATTCTCTGCAGGAAATCGCACGCGCGATTCGCAACCTTATCCGCACCGGCATCGTGACCGACGTCGACCACGACGAGGGGCTTTGTCGTGTCCAGACCGGCGGCATGGAAACCACCTGGCTGAACTGGCTTACCAGTCGAGCCGGTCGATCGCGCGTATGGTGGGCTCCCTCGGTCGGTGAGCAGGTGTTATTGCTGGCCATCGGTGGCGAGCTCGATACGGCCTTTGTGCTGCCCGGTATTTTCTCAGATGACAATCCCGCGCCGTCTGCCTCCCCTGATGCGCTTCATGTTTCCTTTCCTGACGGAGCGGTTATTGAGTACGAGCCCGAAAGCGGTGCGCTCACCGTGTCAGGCATCAAAACCGCTGACGTCACCGCGTCGGATTCCATTACGGCCACCGTGCCGCTGGTGCTGGTGAAAGCGGAAACCCGCATCACGCTCGATACGCCGGAGGTGGTGTGTACCAACAAGCTGACGACCGGCACGCTCGAAGTGCAGAAAGGCGGCACCATGCGCGGGAACATCGTGCACACCGGCGGGACACTGAAATCAAACGGCGTGCAGGTGGATAACCACGACCACGGCGGCGTCGAACGGGGCGGAAGCTGGACGGAGGGCATCAAATGACGGTGCGTTATCTGGGAATGAACGGACAGACCGGCCTCAGTATCTCTGAGGTTGAGCATATCCGCCAAAGCGTGCGCGACATTCTGGTCACGCCGGTTGGCTCGCGCGTCATGCGCCGTGAATACGGCTCGCTCCTGTCGCAGATGATTGACCAGCCGCAGACCCCGGCGCTGCGCCTGCAGATTATGGCCGCGTGCTATTCCGCGATCCAGAAGTGGGAGCCACGCGTAGACCTCTCGACCATTACCTTTGAACGGTCGGAGACCGACGGCGGGCTGTATGTCGACATCACCGGCACCCGCTCAACCGGCGGCCAGCCATTTTCCATCACCATTCCACTGAGCTAATCACTATGGCAACCGTTGACCTGAATCAGTTACCCGTTCCCGATGTGGTGGAAGAACTGGACTATGAAACCATTCTTGCCGAACGCATTGCGACGCTAATTTCGCTTTATCCCGAAAATCAGCAGGAGGCTATCGCCCGGACGCTGGCACTTGAGTCAGAGCCGATTGTGAAGCTGCTGCAGGAAAACGCCTACCGTGAAGTTATCTGGCGTCAGCGTGTGAATGAAGCCGCGCAGGCGGTAACGCTGGCCTATTCAACCGGTCGCGACCTCGACGTCGTGGCCGGAAACAATAATACCGAACGCCTGACCATTACCCCGGCGGATGACACCACCATCCCACCGACGCCTGCCGTTATGGAGTCCGACACCGACCTCCGTCTGCGTACTCAACAGGCTTTTGAAGGATTAAGCGTGGCAGGTCCGGTTGGCGCTTATGAGTATCACGGCCGCAGCGCCGACGGGCGGGTCGCTGACGTCTCGGTCGAAAGCCCGTCGCCCGCCTGCGTGACGATTACAGTTTTATCGCGCGAGGGTGACGGCACCGCGAGCCCTGAGTTACTGGCAATTGTTGATAAGGCGCTGAATGCCGAAGATGTGCGCCCGGTGGCCGACCGGGTAACCGTCCAGTCAGCTGAAATTGTGCCGTACCAGATTGACGCGACGCTCTACGTTTACCCCGGTCCCGAATCTGAGCCCATCAGGCAGGCATCAGAGCAGAAGCTGCAGAGCTATATCAGCGCGCAGCACCGCCTCGGGCGTGATATCCGCCTGTCAGCCATTTATGCGGTGCTGCATGTTGAGGGGGTGCAGCGTGTCGAGCTGGCATCACCGCAGGCCGACATTGTGCTGAGTAAGTCGCAGGCGTCGAACTGTACCGAGTACCAGATAACTATCGGGGGCTCGGATGAGTGACCGGCTGTTACCCGTTGGCTCGTCGCCGCTGGAGGTCGCCGCCGCTGCCGCGCTCGCTGACATTCAGCGCGTGCCGGTACCGTTGCGCACCCTGTGGAACTGGCGCACCTGCCCGGTAAACCTGCTGCCGTATCTGGCGTGGGCGCTGTCGGTCGACCGATGGGATGAGAAGTGGCCGGAGGCGACAAAGCGCAGCGTCTGCGCGTCGTCGTTTTTCGTCCATCAGCACAAAGGCACCATCAGCGCATTGCGTCGGGTGGTCGAGCCGCTCGGCTTTCTGATTGAGGTGCGCGAGTGGTGGCAGCTCAACGAGGAGCCTGGCACTTTCCGCCTCGTTGTCGGCGTACTCGACAGCGGCATCACTGACGAAATGTATCAGGAGCTCGAGCGCCTGATTGAAGATGCCAAACCGGCAAGCCGTCACCTGACGGGGCTGGCTATCAGCCTGAGCGCGACCGGCGAGATTTATGTCGGCGCAGGATGTTACGACGGTGACGCGCTGACCGTTTACCCCTACACCCCCGAGGAAGTTGTCGTCGGCGGCGAATATTACCCGGCCTCGGCCATCCATTTGATTGATAACCTGAGAGTGAACGCATGACCGCAAAATATTTTGCCATTCTGACCAATCAGGGCGCGGCGCGGCTGGCGAACGCGGCGGCACTCGGTACCAAACTCAACCTGACGCAGATGGCCGTCGGTGATGCGAATGGTACGCTGCCGACCCCTGACCCGTCGCAGACAAAGCTCATTAACCAGAAGCGCATCGCGCCGCTGAACCTGCTAAACGTTGACCCGGCCAATACCAGCCAGATTATCGCGGAACAGATTATTCCCGAGAATGAGGGCGGTTTCTGGATACGCGAGATTGGTCTCTACGACGATGAGGGGATTCTGATTGCCGTGGCAAACTGCCCGGAGACCTACAAACCGCAACTGCAGGAGGGGAGCGGCCGCACGCAGACCATTCGCATGATTCTGATTGTGTCGAGCACGTCGGCCATCACCCTGAAAATTGACCCGTCGGTGGTGCTGGCAACGCGGCAGTATGTCGACGACAAAGTTATCGAGGTGAAAGCCTATGCCGATAGTCTGCTGGCAGCACACCTCGCCGCTGCTAACCCGCACCCGCAGTACCTGCTAATTGCAGATATTGCGAAATATACGCCAGTAGGTGTGCCACTTCCTTTCCCGTCAGTAACGCCGCCGACAGGCTGGCTGAAATGCAACGGTGCGGCATTTGATAAGGCGAAATATCCGTGGCTGGCTGCAGTGTTTCCTTCGGGTTATTTGCCTGATTTACGTGGTGAGTTTATTCGCGGATGGGATGACGGACGCGGGGTTGATTCGGGGCGTGCGCTACTGAGTGCGCAGGCGGGAATGCTGGAAAAACACCGACACACCATTGTTTCGAATGAAAGTTATGACGATACGGTTGAATGGGATATTGGGGTGATTACTAAATCGACCTATGTGCAGGGGCGAGGGATTGACGCGGCAACGCCCGGAACTTTGATTGCTTCACCGACGTTGCATACAAAAGGCCGAGTTGGTAATACCGGCGGCGCTGAAACACGACCGCGCAGTATCGCATTTAACTACATCGTGAGGGCGGCATAATGGCGAAAGCAACACTGAACAAAAACGGCATTGCCACAAAAGCTGGGGATATGACTGTTTATAACTACGACGGTGAAACACGAGAATTCCTGTCAACTTCCACCGAGTTTCTGGCGGTGGGTGTGGGGATTCCTGCCAACTCGTGCACTGATGCGCCGGTCGATGAAAAAGAAGGTTTTGCCATTTGCCGCACGGCCAGCTTTGATGGGTGGGATTATGTTATCGACCACCGGGGCGAGATCGTGTTTGACACCGAAACCGGCCAGCCTGTCGAGATTAACAGGCTTGGTGATTATCCTGATAATGTGACCACCATCGAACCGCTGACGCTTTATGACCGCTGGGATGGTAACGGATGGGTCACGGATGAGGGCGCGCAGAAAAACAGCCAGGTTAAGGAGGCAGAACAGAAAAAATCCGCGCTGCTGAATAAGGCACAAAGCACTATCAGCCTGTGGCAGACTGAGCTGCAGCTCGGCATCATCAGCGACGATGACAAGGCCAGCCTGATTGTGTGGATGAAATACATTCAAGCACTGAACGCGATCGACACCTCTGCGGCGCCGGATATCGAGTGGCCGGAAAGACCAGAATAAACGAAGCCCTCCACCCGGAGGGCTTTTTTGTATGTTGTGTTATCCCTACACCAACGGCATAGCATCGCGCCTGCGCGACGCACAACAGAAAATAGTCGCACCCCTTAACCACGGAGTTAAACAGATGGGCGACTATCATCACGGCGTCGAGGTCATCGAGATTAACGATGGCACTCGCACCATTTCCACCGTCTCGACGGCCATCATCGGCATGGTCTGCACGGCCAGCGATGCTGACGACAAGACGTTTCCCCTTAATGAGCCGGTGCTGATTACCAGCGTGCAAACGGCTATCGGTAAAGCAGGTAGAAAAGGCACGCTGTCAAAATCCCTGCAGGCCATCGCCGACCAGTGCAAGCCGGTCATTGTGGTGGTGCGCGTTCCCGAAGGTATCGAATACCCAGAAGACCCGGAAGCGGCGCAGAAAGAGACCATTTCCAACATCATCGGCACGACCGACGAAAACGGCAAATACACCGGGCTGAAAGCGCTGTTAACGGCGAAAACCGTCACCGGCGTTAAGCCGCGCATTCTCGGCGTGCCGGGGCTGGATACGCAGGAAGTGGCGACCGCGCTAGCGTCGACCTGCCAGAGCCTGCGTGCGTTCGGCTATGTGAGTGCGTGGGGCTGCAAGACCATTTCCGACGCCATCAAGTACCGTGAGAACTTCAGCCAGCGCGAGCTGATGGTCATTCACCCTGATTTTCTGGCATGGGACACCACTGCGAACGAAACCGATATTGCATGGGCGACCGCCCGCGCGCTCGGCCTGCGCGCCAAAATCGACCAGACAATCGGCTGGCACAAAACGCTGTCCAACGTCGGCGTGAATGGCGTCACCGGCGTCAGCGCCTCGGTCTCATGGGATTTGCAGGAGCAGGCCACCGACGCCAACCTGCTTAATCAGGCCGGAGTGACAACGCTCATCCGCAACGACGGCTTCAAATTCTGGGGTAACCGCACCTGCTCGGACGATCCGTTATTCGTTTTTGAAAACTACACCCGCACGGCGCAGGTGCTGGCCGACACGATGGCGGAGGCGCACGCGTGGGCGATGGATAAGCCCGTTTCCGCAACGCTCATCCGCGACATTGTCGCCGGTATCAATGCCAAATTCCGCGAGCTGAAAAACAACGGCTACATCGTTGACGGCTCCTGCTGGTACGACCCGGAGTCAAACACCGTGGAAACCCTGAAAGCCGGGAAGCTGTATATCGATTACGACTACACCCCCGTCCCGCCGCTGGAAAACCTGACCCTGCGCCAGCGCATCACCGATACCTATCTGGCAGACCTGTCAGACTCGATCAACAGCTAAGGAGCTCAGAGCATGGCGTTACCACGCAAACTGAAATACCTGAATATGTTTAACGACGGTCTCAGCTACATGGGCGTCGTTGAATCCGTCACCCTGCCAAAGCTGACCCGCAAGCTTGAGAAATATCGCGGCGGCGGGATGCCGGGCTCGGTGTCGATTGACCTCGGCCTCGACGACGACGCGCTGTCGCTTGAGTGGACGCTGGGCGGCCTGCCTGACGTTGAGCTGTGGGCACAGTACGCGTCACCGGGTGCCGACAGCGTGCCGCTGCGCTTCACCGGCTCTTTCCAGCGCGATGATACCGGCGCTATTTCCGCCGTTGAAGTGGTCATGCGTGGCCGTCACAAGGAGTACGACGGCGGCGAGAACAAGCAGGGCGAAAGCGGCACGACCAAAATCGCGACCGAGTGCTCGTACTACCAGCTCACGATCGACGGCAAAGAGGTCATCGAGATTGACGTCGTCAACATGGTGATGAAAGTCGACGGCGTCGACCGTCTCGCTGAGCACCGCCGGGCGATTGGCCTGTAACCCGTTAACCGGTCAGCCAGGCTGGCCGGTCACTTACTCACATTCAAAGAGAGCAACATCATGGAAAACATCAACGAAACCGCCACCACCGAAACCGAAAACCCAAACATTGTGATCCTCGATAATCCCATCATGCGCGGTGAGCAAAAAATCGAACAGGTCACCGTGTCCAAACCCAACGCCGGTACTCTGCGCGGCGTGAGTCTGGCCTCGCTGGCAAACTCTGACGTCGATGCTCTGATTAAGGTGCTGCCGCGTATGACGTACCCGGCGCTGACCGAGCCCGAGGTCATGCGTCTGGAAGCGTCAGACCTGATTTTATTCGCCGGTAAGGTGGTCGGTTTTTTGTCGCCATCTTCGGCTCGCTGACCTTCCCGGATAACTTTTCGGTCGATGACCTGATGGCGGATATCGCGGTGATATTTCACTGGCCGCCATCAGAGCTGAATTCCCTGAGCGTGACCGAGCTCATCACATGGCGCGAAAAGGCGCTGCAGCGAAGCGGACACCACCATGAGCAATAACGTCAGACTTGAGGTACTGCTGAACGCAGTAGACCGGGCAAGCCGACCGCTTAAAGCTATCCAGACTGCCAGCAAGACCCTTGCTGGCGATATCCGCACTTCACAAAATAGCCTGCGCGATCTGAATGCGCAGGCTGGCCGAATTGACGGATTCAGGAAAGCGAGCGCACAGCTTGCCGTGACCGGCCAGTCGCTTAACAAGGCCAAACAGGAAGCCGCCGCGCTGGCCGTTCAGTTTAAAAATACGCAGAACCCTACAACCGCGCAGGCGCGCGCGATGGAGGCGGCAAAGAAATCCGCTGCTGACCTGCAGCTCAAATACAACAGCCTCAGGCAGTCGGTACAGCGCCAGCGTACCGAGCTCGCGCAGGCCGGTATTAATACCCGCACCCTGTCGGCGGATGAGCGCCGCCTGAAAACCAGCATCAGTGAAACGACCGCGCAGCTAAACCGGCAGCGCGAGGCACTGGCGCGGGTCAGTCAACAGCAGGCGCGACTGAGTCGCGTTAAAGAGCGTTATCAGGCCGGTAAATCCCTTGCCGGAGGCGCTGCTGCGGCAGGCGCGGCGGGCGTCGGTATTGCCACGGCGGGAACGATGGCCGGAGTGAAGTTACTCACGCCCGGTTATGAGTTTGCACAGAAAAACTCTGAGCTGCAGGCCGTGCTCGGCGTTGATAAACAGTCACCCGAAATGGAGGCGCTGCGCAAACAGGCGCGCCAGCTCGGGGATAATACCGCTGCGTCTGCAGATGATGCGGCGAGCGCGCAGATTATCATTGCGAAAAGCGGCGGGGATGCCGCAGCGATTCAGGCGGCGACGCCGGTCACGCTGAATATGGCGCTGTCTAACCGGCGCTCGATGGAAGAAAACGCCGCGCTGCTGACGGGGATGAAATCCGCGTTTCAGATGTCTAACGACCAGATAGCACATATCGGCGACGTGCTGTCGATGACGATGAACAAAACGGCCGCTGACTTTGACGGGCTGAGCGACGCCCTGACGTATGCTGCGCCGGTGGCAAAAAATGCCGGGGTCAGTATTGAGCAGACCGCCGCAATGGTCGGCGCGCTCCATGATGCCAAAATCACCGGCTCGATGGCGGGGACGGGCAGCCGTGCCGTCCTGAGTCGCCTGCAGGCTCCGACCGGTAAGGCATACGAGGCTATTAAAGAGCTCGGCGTTAAAACGTCAGACAGCAAGGGCAACACGCGTCCGATATTCGCCATTCTGAAAGAAATGCAGCGCAGTTTTGAGAAAAACAATCTCGGGACAAGCCAGAAAGGCGAGTACATGAAAACCATCTTTGGTGAGGAAGCCAGCTCGGCGGCGGCGGTACTGATGACCGCTGCCTCAAGCGGCAAACTCGACCAGCTCACGGCGGCGTTTAAAGCCTCGGAAGGGAAAACCGCTGAGCTGGTTAAAATCATGCAGGACAACCTCGGCGGCGACTTCAAAGAATTCCAGTCAGCCTATGAGGCCGTCGGTACTGACCTGTTTGACCAGCAGGAGGGCTCACTGCGTAAGCTCACCCAGACCGCCACGAAATATGTGTTAAAGCTCGACGGCTGGATCCAGAAAAATCAGGGACTGGCGCAGACCATCGGCATCATCGCAGGCGGTGCAATGGCAATAATTGGCATCGTCGGGGCAATTGGTCTCGTTGCCTGGCCGGTTATTACCGGCATTAATATGTTAATAGCCGGTGCATCGCTGCTCGGAACGATTTTCTCGGTGGTGGGTGGTGCCATTATGGCTGTGCTCGGGGCGCTTACCTGGCCGATAGTGGCTATTGGCGTTGCCATCGTCGCCGGTGCGCTGCTTATCCGCAAATACTGGGAGCCAATCAGCGCGTTTTTCTCGGGTGTAATGGAGGGGCTAAAGCAGGCTTTTGCCCCTGTAACGGAATTATTCGAACCGTTAAAGCCGGTTTTTGACTGGCTGGGTGACAAACTTAAAGCGGCGTGGCAGTGGTTCAAAGACCTGATTGCACCGGTTAAATCGACGCAGGAGACGCTCGACAGCTGCAAAAATGCGGGTGTGATGTTCGGTAAGATGCTGGCTGAAGCGCTGATGTTACCGCTCAAAAGCTTTAATACATTGCGCACCGGCGTTAACTGGCTGCTGGAAAAGCTCGGGGTTATCAATAAAGAATCAAGCGACCTTGACCAGAAGGCCGCTAAAGCCAGTACCGCCACTGGCTCGCAAAATGGGTCTTATATTCCGGCAACCTCAGCATATGGCGGTTATCAGGCATATCAGCCGGTAACGGCACCCACGGGTAAGACTTACGTCGACCAGAGCAAGCCAGAATATAACATCAACCTGAATGGTGGCATCGCGCCGGGCAGCGACCTTGACCGGCAACTCCGCGAGGCCGTCGATAAATTCGACCGTGAAAACCGTGCGCGTCAGCGCTCAAGTATGCGCCATGACTGAGGGGGATAAAGCATGTTAATGGTTTTAGGTTTGTTTGTGTTTGAGCGCCGTACGCTGCCCTATCAGTCCATGCAGTATTCGAAGGATTACCGCTGGGCGTCAAACGACCGTATCGGCAAGCCACCGGCCTACCAGTATCTCGGGGAAGGGGAAACCACGCGCACGCTGTCGGGCGTGCTCTATCCCGAAATTACCGGCGGACGTTTGTCACTGACCGCCATCGAGCTGATGGCAGACGAGGGGCGCGCGTGGCCGCTGATTGACGGAACGGGCATGATCCACGGCATGTATGTCATCGACAAAGTGACGCACACGCACACCGAGTTATTCAGCGACGGAGCGGCGAGAAAAATCGAGTTTAGCCTTTCTCTTAAGCGGGTCGATAGATCGCTGGCGGCCATTTATGGCGACCTGAAAACGCAGGCCGACAATCTGGTCACGTCTGCTGGTGACTGGCTGGGAGGGCTGGCAGGATGATTACAGGAATGGATATTCAGGCCGGGGCGAAGATTGCCCCGGCGTTTATGCTCAAGCTGGATAACGATGATATCACGCAGGATTTTACTGACCGTCTTATCAGTCTGACCATGACCGACAATCGCGGATTCGAGGCCGACCAGCTCGATATCGAGCTTGATGACACTGACGGCCAGATAGCAATGCCACCGCGCGGCGCAACGTTGACGTTGTGGTTAGGCTGGCAGGGTTCCGCGCTGATTAAAAAAGGGACGTTCACGGTCGACGAAATCGAGCACAGGGGCGCGCCTGATACGCTCACCATCCGGGGGCGCAGCGCCGATTTTCGCGGCACGCTGAACTCTCGCCGGGAACAGTCATGGCACGACACCACGCTCGGGCAAATTGTGGAGGCGATTGCGGCACGGAATAAGCTGACGGCCAGCGTGGCCGACAGGCTGAAAGCCGTCGCAGTGCCTCACATTGACCAGTCGCAGGAATCCGACGCAGTGTTTCTGTCCCGCCTGGCTGACCGGAACGGGGCGGCGGTTTCGGTAAAAGCGGGAAAACTGTTATTCCTGAAAGCGGGGAGCGGTAAGACGGCCAGCGGAAAGCCCATTCCTCAGATGACGCTTGAGCGCGGGGACGGCGATCGTCATCAGTTTGCCATTGCTGACCGGGAAGCCTACACCGGCGTGACGGCAAAATGGCTGCACACCAAAGACCCGAAGCCGCAAAAGCAAAAGGTGAAGCTCAAGCGTAAGCCCAAAGAGAAGCACCTCCGCGCGCTGCAGCACCCGAAAGCGACCAACGCCCCGGCAAAGACTAAAACCAAAAAAGAGCAGGAAGCGCGCGAGGGTGAGTACATGGCCGGTGAGGCTGACAACGTGCTGGAGCTGACGACCATTTATGCGACTAAGGCGCAGGCCATGCGCGCCGCGCAGGCGAAGTGGGACAAACTGCAGCGCGGCGTTGTGGAGTTTTCAATCTCGCTGGCGATCGGCCGGGCAGATTTATTTCCTGAAACGCCAATTGCCGTGAAAGGGTTTAAGCGCGTTATAGACGAGCAGGCGTGGATAGTCAGCCGGGTGGTGCATAATCTCAACGGGAGCGGCTACACGACGGGCTTAGAGCTTGAGGTTAAGGTGTCGGATGTGGAGTACGAAAGCGAAGAGTTAACGCAGTGATTTGTTTTTATGTATTTGTTATGTAAGGATAAATTGAGTAAAATTAGCGCATCGGAAAATAAATGAGGTGCTCGCCATGTTTCACTGTCCAAAATGCCATTTCGCCGCTCACGCCCGCACAAGTCGCTATTTTACTGACACGACCAAAGAGCGGTATCACCAGTGCACAAACATCAACTGCAGCGCGACGTTTGTTACCACCGAAACGGTCGAGCGCTTTATCGTATCACCGGGGGTTGTAGTGCCAGCGGCACCGCATCCGACAACGTCAGGCCAGCAACAGATCCACTGGATGTGACCAAAAGATAGCCCCGTCTATACGGGGATATCTATTTTTTGTAGTTGATAAAACATCATTAATTGCTAATAATCTCATTGCAAATAACTTATTGATACAAACAATGCTTTATTGAAATGAGTATGAATAATATGTAAATATCTTTTCACTATTGCCTTCCTGTATTCAAAAGGTTTTTTACTGAAATTATTTGCTTGATTCCGATTGGAAAATTTATTGTCACACATGTCGGTTTCTTGAGTTCACTTTTTGACTCTAGCCAATGGATAAAAATGAAAAATATTAAAGTAAGTACGCTTAATGAGTTGGAAGCGTTGATAGACGAATTTGGTCAAGACGTACTGTTTAGAGGGCAACTTACTCACTATGGTGAACCTGGAGAGCCATCCATTATCGCTTCATTTGATCGGCAGGATTGTATTCCAACAGAAACAATCAAATGGTCCCGTTATGCGAGCAAGGTTCTTGAGGTGCTAATTGGTGAGCATGTCAATGACATAGGTTATGTTCAGGCCCTTTTGCAACATTATGGATGGAGATCATTTTATGTTGACTGCTCTTCTAGTCCTGCTGTAAGTGCATGGTTTGCTAGCCATAAGTATACCGAATCACCCAGCATCGACATGTGTGAAGATTGTGATGAAAACTTTCTATGGGAAAGAAAAAAATACGTTAGCTATGTCTATGAAGAGGGTGAAGGTCACCTTTATGTGATTGATAAATCGATTGCTAATGAGGTGGGGCTCATAGATCTTGCCACTTTAACAATTAAGGGGTCAGTTCCTCGAACTGAAGCGCAAAAGGCGTGGCTCTTGGGACCTACGATGGGAAAGGCCGTTCCAAAAAATTGCTTCATTGCTCAAATAACAGCAAGTAGAGCTATTTTTCGTGATTATGCAGCCTTACATGGTTTAACGAAAACTGATTCTCTTTTCCCGCCTGTGTCAAAAGACCCCATTCTCAAAGCACTTTTAGATTTGCCATGGAGAGAAATAGAGTCGCTACGTGATCCGGAGTTCCCTGTGCCTGTATTTAAACGCTCGCTTGAAATACCTGAGTATCAGGATAGTTTTAAAAAAATTGCGTCACCAGATACAGCATTTTACCAAGGCGGTAAAATTAGTGAAATTTTCATGTCGATTGATACGGTCAAAGGTGAATTGACAGGGGGAAAGGTTGTTTCAGCTCCGGGGATAATTATTTTTGGAACTGCACCAGCCGAAACCCCAATGAGATTTCCTAAAATCGAAAAAATGATTGAAGGTAAAACTTACCTTGCATTCGAAATCGATGAAATTATTAAGCATCCCGGCATGGGCCATAACGTCGTATACCAAAAAGGAATAGGTATAATCAATCATGCGCAGGATCTTTTTGAGGTTTGTGAGTTGGTGGTCATGCATCCTGGATTAGAGATGACAAACGCTGGTTTATGCCCTGGATGGTATTACCGCAGACAACCTTCTGGCTTATGGGAGCGTGAGCATAACGCTAATGAATGTGACTGCAAAAACGACAGTATCCATCAACGACATATTTCAGCTCTTATTATAGCTGAGCATGAACTTCGTTAACTCTAGCGAAAACGATTTTATTAATGGATTTCTATTCACTAAGGACCGAAATTTGCTCATCAAGAGTAAGCCCCGCTATTGCAGGGCTTCTTGTAACGATGTGGTCAATCTGTGGACATGACGTGAAATAAATCCTTTTATTTCATTGTGTTGAGGCGCTTAAAAAAGCTCCTGCGGGAGCCTTTTTAATTCTGTTTGACAATCCCTCACCATTTAGTTGTATAGTGCAACTAAATAGTGAGGACATAACATGCACAGCGAAACCCCGGTAGTCAGTGTTATTCGACGTTCCTCGCGCCTGATGGTGCGAGAGTTAGGTTTTATGGGGTCTACCCTGGCCTCAACGAATTACTCGCCTTCGGCCGTCCATACTCTGGTCGAAATTGCTCTACGTAAGGAGATGACGGCGAGCCAGCTGGTGCAACTGCTGGGCCTGGAAAAGTCCAGCGTCAGCCGGATGCTGGCTCGCCTGATTGCAGCAGGCGAACTCGAGGAAGTCATTTCTGTTGAGGATGCGAGAGCAAAGAGCCTCAGGCTGACCGCGAAAGGTCACGAGACGGTCAGCAAAATTAATGCCTTCAGCAATGAGCGGGTGGTCACAGCAATAAAGCGTCTTGCTCCTGCCCAGCAGCAGACCATCTCTGAGGGGCTTTCCCTTTATGCCAACGCGCTGCTGGCATGCCGCGAGGCGGGCAACGATATGCAGCCCGACGAGCTGAGGATAGTGCAGGGGTACATCCCCGGCATGATTGGCCGTATCGCGGAAATGCATGGCAGCTATTATTCGCGGGAGCATAACTTTGGTCGCTTCTTCGAGGCTAAAGTGGCTTCAGGGCTGGCCGAGTTCAGTGAAAGACTGGAGAAGCCCTGTAACCAGATTTGGCTGGCAGTGCTCAACGATAAAATTGTCGGCTCGGTGGCAATCGATGGCGAGGATCTGGCGCCGGGTGAAGCCCATCTTCGCTGGTTTATTCTTGATGATGGCTGCCGGGGACACGGCGTGGGGAAAAAACTGCTGAATGAAGCGATGCGGTTCTGCGACAGTGGCGGTTTTTCTGCCGTGCACCTCTGGACATTCAATAAGCTGACCGCCGCCCGGCGTCTGTACGAGTCGTTTGGGTTTACGCTGGTAAAAGAGTGGGAAGGCGACCAGTGGGGGAGCCTGATTACAGAGCAGCAGTTTACCCGGTACAGAGGCGCGTAATCGCCGCCATAAAAAAGGCTCCTTTCGGAGCCGCTTTGGTATCAGAACACTTTCTTGTACGGTCTGACCGTCACTTTTGCATACACACCCGCTGCAACGTACGGGTCTGCGTCAGCCCAGGCCTGAGCGGCTTCCTGGGATTCAAATTCAGCAATAACCGTGGAGCCGGCGAAACCGGCAGCACCCGGATCGTTGCTGTCTACTGCGGGCATGGGGCCAGCGGTCAGTAATCGGCCTTCATCCTGAAGCAACTGCAAACGTGCCAGATGCGCAGGGCGCACAGACTGACGTTTTTCGAGCGAATCAGCAACATCTTCAGAGTAAATCACGTAAAACACGGCGAAGCTCCTTAACCGGTAAAAGTGTCAGTTACGTTATGTGAAAGGGCAAACGACTGCAATGTAAAATAAAAACAATGTTAATACCCTGATCTGAATGCGCCTTTTTTGGCCTCTCAGGCGCTAAAGTTGCGCCAGAACAAAGTGTCTTATTGAATATGATTGCTATTTGCATTTAAAATCAGGGTTCGGTTTTTTAACGTTGATGAATATGACTTCGATGACCCTTGATTTACCTCGCCGCTTTCCCTGGCCGACGCTGCTTTCTGTCGTGATTCACGGTGCCGTTGTGGCGGGGCTGCTGTATACCTCGGTTCATCAGGTTATTGAAATGCCCGCGCCCGCGCAGCCGATTTCCGTGACGATGGTATCGCCAGCGGATCTTGAACCGCCGCAGGTTGCCCCTCCGCCGCCACAGCCGGTGGCTGAAACGGAGCCAGAACCCGAACCCGTTCCGGAGCCACCGAAGGAAGCCCCGGTGGTGATTCACAAACCTGAACCGAAGCCAAAACCTAAGCCGAAGCCAAAGCCGGTGAAGAAGGTTGAGGAGCGTCCGAAACGCGAGGAACGTCCGGTTGAACCGCGCGCGACCCAGCCGGTCGAAAATGCAGCGGCTTCACGTCCGGTGATGAACAATACGGCAACGACGTCAAAGCCAACGGTTACCGCGCCAGCGGGCCCGCGAGCCGTAAGCCGCAATCAGCCTCAGTATCCGGCGCGAGCTCAGGCCTTGCGTATTGAAGGCCGCGTACGGGTGAAGTTTGATGTCACTGCGGATGGCCGCGTGGATAACGTGGAAATCTTATCTGCGCAACCTTCTAATATGTTTGAGCGCGAAGTGAAATCTGCCATGCGCAGATGGCGCTATGAGCCAGGCAAGCCGGGTAGCGGATTGATCGTCAATATTGTTTTCCGCCTGAACGGCGGGGCGCAGATGGAATAAAAAAAGCCTCCGAAAGGAGGCTTTTTTTTTGCCTGTCGATCAGGCCTGTGGAAGTTGACGAGGTTTACCCTCGCTGTCCACGGCGACATAAATAAACAGCGCTTCAGTGGCCTTATAACGTTGCCCAATCGGCTCAGAAGAGACTTTCTTCACCCAGACTTCGATGTTGATGGAAATGGAGGTATTACCGCGTTTCACGCAGCGCGCGTAGCAGCAAACCACATCACCCACCGCAACCGGGCGCAGGAAGGTCATGCCGTCCACTCTCACGGTGACCACGCGCCCGTGGGCAATCTCTTTTGCCAGAATTGCGCCGCCCATATCCATCTGCGACATCAGCCAGCCGCCAAAAATATCGCCATTGGCATTGGTGTCAGCGGGCATTGCCAGTGTGCGTAAAACCAGTTCGCCCTGAGGGGCGTTAGTTGTTGTCATTGTTTTAACTCGTAACGGAAGACTTCAGGCGGGATGCTACTATGATTCGCGTGCGGAGAGAATAGACCAGAACGCCCGTCGTTGACGTTCTGGTCAGTCAGTAATCAGTGGTTGTCGTCCTGCGGCATATGACGATAGATGTATACACCGCTTAACAGCGTGAAGATAAGCGTCAGCGCAGTCAGGCCAAAGACCTTAAAGTTGACCCAGATATCCTGCGGCAGCCAGAAGGCGATATAGATATTAGCGAGACCGCAGAGAATAAAGAAGATTGCCCAGGCAGTATTCAGACGCGACCAGACTACCTGCGGCAGCGTGAGTTCTTTACCTAACATGCTCTGGATAAGGGGCTTTTTCATGAACCATTGGCTGAACAGTAATGCTGCTGCAAACAATGCATAAATAACAGTCACCTTCCACTTAATAAATTCAACATCATGCAAGGCAATGGTCAATCCACCGAACACCGCCACTAGGATGAACGTAATAAGCGCCATTTTTTCGACTTTGCGATAGCGAATCCAGCTATAGATCAGCACAACGGCGGTCACAACGATTAATGCTTTTGTTGCAGCAAAAATGTCGTACAACTTATAGACAGCGAAAAACACCGCGAGCGGTAAAAAATCAAGAAACTGCTTCATTCTGTGATTCCATCTTCTAGGCGGGGCGGGAGACAGCGATGCCCCCCGCCTCGGGATTACTGACGAATTAACATATACAGGCGGAACAGATAGACGAGCAGTACCGCTGAAATGAGATTGCTCAGCGTATTCGCCACCACTGCGCCAACATTAGGCGTTAAAACCGCAAAATTCGGCGCAAACAATAACAGCAGCGTTTTGGCCAGCAGCCAGCCGATCACGGCGGGCGCCACCAGACGCATATTAGCCCATGCCAGTCTGATGCTGTTGCGCATCGCGGTAAAAATACCCATCTTATCCTGCACGACCATCACTGGGGCAAATGAGAGCACGATAGCCAGTAATACCCCCGGCACCACGACCAGCATAATCCCCATCTGCACCAGCAGGGTGGTCAAAAAGATCAGGATAAACAGCTTAGGTAAGACCGGCGCGCTGGCACCAATCGCCCGTAAGGCGCTGACCCGGTGACCCGCCGATACCAGCTGAATCATCAGCAAAACGCCGCCCGCCAGAACCGCATTACCAATCAGGCCTGAGAACGTGGACGCGGCAGAAGCGCGCAGCAGAATTTGCTGCTGCTCCGGCGTCATGTTTTGCACCAGCTCAAACAACCCCACGCTACCCGCAAGATGGTCGCCCTGGCTCAGGCTGGCAATCTGTTCTTCACTCGGTGAGAACGCATGACCCAGCACCACCGTGATAAAGGCGCAAAGCAACGCGATCAGTAAAAAGGTAATGAACTGATTGCGGAAAAAGTTTCCCGTGTCACGGTAGACAGACTTCGCCGTGATAGACATGCACTCTCCTTGAGTATTGCAGGTGTTAATTAGCCGGCAATTGTACACCGGATGCACCTGCTGTGGCAGCATCAAGGCTTGTATGGAAAAGCATATCTTTGTAAAGCGGCGGTAATCCAACGCGGGCGCGGGCGCGGTTACAGGCTTCGTTGACCTGCCCATCTTCCCCCGACATGGCAAATTCCCGGCACGGGCTGGGGCGATCCTCATAGATGGAACAGCGGGTCGCGACCCCAGGCTCACCCTGTAGCGCCACACAGCGGGCCTGCTTTTGGTTCGTGCCGCTCATGCAGCGCAGAAAGGGTGTTAACGGCTCGGTAAGATGAACCGGAACGGTACCGCCGCCATCGCTGGCTTCGGCCCAGTAGAAAGAGACTCGAAAATACGCACAACAGGCTCCGCACGTCATGCACGGGTTAATATCACTCATGGCACACCTGCAAAAGAAGAACGCATCAAATCAACTTGTGAGAGCGATAAATTATCCAGCCGCCAGAGGAAGAGCAAGAGGGGGAAAAGGGAAAATTTTGTAACCGTGAAATGCCAAAAATTGACATGGAAACAACTTATTGGTTTTGGATGCGTAACAAAAAATTAATCCAGATCAATGAATGTTAAGTTACTGGTTTTAATGTGATCTGTGGCAGATCACTTATTACCCTTTTGTGAGTATATTCTCATCCGCGATTAAAACCACAACGATGGAGCGGATATGAAAAAATTAGCGGTGGCAGCCCTTGTATTAAGCAGTCTCTCTGGCGGCGCGTATGCGCATGAAGCAGGCGAATTCTTTATTCGTGCTGGTTCGGCTACGGTTCGCCCAACTGAAGGATCGGATAACGTGCTGGGAATGGGCGGTTTTAACGTCAGTAATAACACCCAGTTAGGTTTAACCTTTACCTGGATGGCGACGGATAACGTGGGCGTTGAGCTTCTGGCCGCAACGCCGTTCCGTCATCGCGTCGGTTTAGGACCAACCGGTGATATCGCCACGGTTCACCATTTACCGCCAACGCTGATGGCGCAATGGTACTTTGGCGACTCAAGCAGCAAGGTGCGTCCTTATATTGGCGCCGGTGTGAACTACACCACCTTCTTTGATGAGAAATTCAACGATACCGGTAAAGAGGCGGGTCTGACGGACCTCAGCCTGAAAGATTCGTGGGGCATGGCGGGACAGGTCGGTCTGGATTACCTGATTAACCGCGACTGGCTGATCAACGCCTCGGTCTGGTATATGGATATTGATACGGACGTACGCTTCAAGGCGGGCGGCCAGCAGCAAAGTATCAATACTCGCCTGGATCCGTGGGTGTTTATGTTCTCTGCGGGTTATCGTTTCTGATCCCCTGTCAAACTGGCCACAGGGTGGCCAGTTTGCTTTGTTCACATCAAAACGACGGATAAACCGGCCGCTCATCAAGCTTTACGCAGTGCCTCAGGATCGTTTCCCCATCATATAAATAGCTGAAAGCGTCGCTGGACAGGGAATGGAAGAGAATATCGCCGTTGGCAAACGGGATAATTTCGGTATCACCCGCACGTTTGTGTCCCGCGCCGGTTTCAAAATGACCGCGCCACCGTTCCTGAGTGTGGTCATAGACGTGCAGAATAACCTCGACAAGTCCTCGTTGCGGACAATTCAGGCGCAGGAAGGTAGAAGAGAAATTCAGGGACAGCGCATGGAAGGGAATCAATAAGGCGAAAACCAGTAAAGCTCGTAAATACATCAAACCGCGAAAACCTCCTTCAAAAGGGAAATGAGATTTTACTTAAGTCAAAAATCACGTTTTTGCCGTGGATCAAGATGTCTTATAATTCAATACGATAAAGGCCCCTGACGAGGCCCTTAACGATCATTTTTGAATCAGATAGCGAATGGTTGGGCCATCCTGCTGGATATCCAGCACCGTATAACCGTGGTTTTTCGCATCCAGCGGTATGTTGTTGATGGACTGCGGGCAGTCGCTGACCACCTCCAGAATTTCACCTTTCTTAAGCTGCGGCAGCGCTTCAAGCGTAGCCACCGCCGGATATGGACAGGGCTCGCCAACCATATCCAGACGATAATCAGGCACAATCTCTTTCATGCTGCATTCTCCTGCGTTTCTGTTTTAACGCTCGCACGGCGGAAGAAACGTCTCTCCTGTGCGACGACCAGTAAAAAAGCGACCAACAGCAGGGCGTAGGTGACGAACAGGCCGCCGAGAGGCCCGAAGGTATTCAGCAGGTTGACCTTGTCCCAGTTGGTGGCCAGGACGGGAGACACGTCATCCCAGTAGTACGCCAGGATTGTCGAGCCAATCACATTTTCCAGACCCACCCACCAGTAGTGCACCTGGCCTTCGACGGCGCGATACATCCAGCCGGTTTCACACCCGCCAGCCAGCACGATCCCGAAGCCGAACAGCAGGCCGCCAATGACCGCGTTAGGACCGGCCCACATGATTTTTGGTTCGACGCCCAGTTGAACATAGCTGAAGATGCCGATGGCGCTGACCGCCATCCCGGCGATAATCGCCTTCGCCATCATCGTGCGCCCGGTGATCCACATATCGCGAAACGCGGAGGTGAAGCAGATCTGCGCGCGTTCAATGAGCAGACCAAAACCCACACCGAACAGCATCGCCAGACCGAGCTTAGGCTGGTTCATGGCGGTGCAGAGCGCCCATGCCACCATGGCGAAAAAGACCAGCATTCCGAGGCGAAAACGGCGGCGGGCCTGAGAGGGCTTCTGGGTTAACGGAGACGCTGCGCTGACTTTTGTCATTTTCACTGGAATACGAAACAGCTGCAGCAGGGTGAATTGTGCGCCAAAGTAAGAGCCGATGGCCGTGGCGACGGCAAAGAACCAGGCGTGAAGCGAAAACTGCGGGATCCCGGTAAAGAAGGCGGCAAGGTTACACCCCATCGCCAGACGCGCGCCGAATCCGGCAATCATGCCGCCGACAACCGCCTGCACAATGCGGATCCGGCTTTTGGGCATACGCAACTTAACGTTGTTTGCCCACAGCGCGGCAGCGAAGCAACCGCCGAACATGCCGATGATCATCATCCCGTCAATACGGGTGAGCGGCGTACCGTCGAGGTGGATGAGCTTAAAGTATCCCCACTCTTCGGCGTGCACGCCTGCGAGCTGCAGCAGCTGTCCACCCCAGCGGGTAAACTCGCCGGTCACGGCCCAGAAGGTACCGGTAATGCCAAAATAATAAGTAGAGAGAATGCCTGCCGCGATAACGGCCGGAACGGGTGACCAGAACTTAACCAGGTAAGCCTGTTTGAAGGATTGCCATGACATGAATAAGCCTCTGAACTCAGAAGGATTAAAGATAAAAAAGAGTCCAGATCATACGCTTACATGACGGTTTGAAAAGCCATTCACACCGAAAATATCGAAAGGATCAATTTTAACGTCATCCTTTGTTGATGGCGGGGAATAAAGGCTAACCGTCTGGCAGGGATGCCAGACGGTGGAGGGGGTCAGGCTTTACGCGTCGCCGCCTTCATGGCGGTTACAAACGCCTTCAGCTCGGTCAGCATCTGCTCGGGCTTGTCCACGTTCTTCTCGATGATCTTCACAATCGCAGAGCCGGAAATAGCACCCGCAGCCTTCGCGTCAATCGCCGCGGTGACTTGATCCGGAGAGGAGATCCCGAAGCCCTGCAGCGGCGGTGCGGCATGGTACTCGGCCAGCTTTTCCACCAGATGGTGCAGCGGCAATGCGGCTTTATTCTCGGCACCGGTCACGCCTGCGCGGGAGAGCAGGTAGGTGTAACCGCGCCCGTAAGAGGCAATCTGGCGCAGCAGCTCATCGTCCGCGTTTGGCGGGCAGATGAAAATCGGGGCGACATTGTGACGCATCGCAGCCTGGCGGAACGGCGCGGACTCTTCAACCGGCACGTCGGCGACCAGAACGGAGTCGACGCCCACGCGTGCGCACTCGGCGTAAAACTCATCGATACCGCGGTTGAACACCAGGTTGGCGTACATCAGCAGGCCAATCGGGATAGTGGGGTGCTTCTGACGGATCGCCGCCAGCATTTCGAAGCACTGGGTCGGCGTGACGCCTGAGGCAAACGCGCGCAGCGTCGCATTCTGGATGGTCGGGCCATCCGCCAGCGGGTCAGAGAACGGGATCCCCAGCTCCAGCGCATCGGCACCGGCTTCAATCAGGGTGTCGATGATCTTCAACGACTGTTCAGGGCCCGGATCGCCCAGGGTGACGAAGGGAACGAACGCGCCTTCCTGGCGGGATTTCAGTTCTGCAAATACGTTATCGTAGCGTTCCATCAGATTTCCCCTCGTGCTTTCAGAATATCGTGAACGGTGAAGATATCTTTGTCACCGCGTCCGGAAAGGTTGACCACCAGCAGCTGCTCTTTTTCCGGATTGTCTTTCATCATTTTCAGCGCATGGGCCAGAGCGTGTGAAGACTCCAGCGCCGGGATGATCCCTTCGCTGCGGCACAGCGTTTTGAACGCTTCCAGCGCTTCGTCATCGGTAATGGAGACATAGTCCGCACGACCGGTGCTGTTCAGATAGGCGTGCTGCGGACCGACGGACGGGAAGTCGAGGCCGGCAGAGATAGAGTAAGACTCTTCAATCTGGCCTTCATCGGTCTGCATCATCGGGGATTTCATACCGAAGTAGATCCCCACGCGGCCATGCTTCAGCGGCGCGCCGTGTTCACCCGATTCAATGCCGTGACCCGCAGGCTCGACGCCAATCAGACCCACGCTGGTGTCGTCGATAAAGTCTGCGAACATACCGATGGCGTTAGATCCGCCGCCGACGCAGGCGATGACCGCATCCGGCAGACGACCCTCTTTTTCGAGGATCTGCGCTTTGGTCTCTTCCCCGATCATGCGCTGGAACTCACGCACGATGGTCGGGAACGGGTGCGGGCCCGCCGCGGTACCGAGCATATAGTGCGCGGTTTCGTAGCTGCCAGACCAGTCGCGCAGCGCTTCGTTACAGGCATCCTTCAGCGTCGCGGAGCCGCTGTGCACCGGGATCACTTCCGCACCCATCAGACGCATACGGAAAACGTTTGGAGACTGACGCTCAACGTCTTTCGCCCCCATATAGATGTGGCATTTCAGACCGAGCAGGGCGCTGGCGAGCGCCGAGGCCACGCCATGCTGGCCTGCGCCGGTTTCGGCGATGATTTCGGTTTTGCCCATACGCTTCGCAAGCAGCGCCTGACCCAGCACCTGGTTAGTCTTGTGTGCGCCGCCGTGCAGCAGGTCTTCACGCTTAAGATACAGCGTGGTTTTCGTGCCTTCCGTCAGATTGCGGCATTTGGTCAGGGCCGTTGGGCGGCCTGCATAGTTTTTCAGCAGGTCGGTAAATTCGGCCTGAAACGCCGGATCCTTCTGCGCGCTGACAAACGCTTCTTCCAGCTGGCGCAGCGCGGGCATCAGGATTTGCGGGACGTACATCCCGCCGAACTCACCAAAATACGGGTTAAGTAATGTCGTCATCTTCTCTTCCTTAATATGCACGCAGAGTTTTAAAAACCGAGGCCAGTTTGCTGGCATCTTTAATACCCGGCTGGGACTCTACGCCTGAATTGAAATCGAGGCCTGCGCAGCCGGTTTTCGCGGCTTCTACACAATTGTCCGGGCTTAAACCGCCCGCCAGCAGGACGTTGTCCAGCTTTTCGCCGTTCAGCAGAGACCAGTCAAAACGCTGGCCGGTTCCGCCCTGGCCGTTATCGAGGACGTATTTATCCACGTGGTTCAGGTTACGCGGGGGCAATGTATCGTCAACGCGTTGCGCTTTCCAGATCTGTACCTGCGGTGCCAGCGTAGCGCGCAGGGCATCGATGTAGGCCTGATCTTCATCGCCGTGAAGCTGCACCGCGCTCAGGGATAACGCGTCGGCTTTTTCAACCACTTCTGCGATATCTGCATTGCGGAACACGCCAACATAGCTGAGTGGTGCCGCGGCGATGACCTTACGCGCCTGCTCTTCGCTGACCGCGCGAGGGGAGGAATCCACAAAAATCAGCCCGCCATAAATCGCTCCGGCTTCATACGCGGCCTGGGCGTCCTGTTCGCGGGTTAAGCCGCAGACTTTGTTTTCGCCCAGCAGCACGCGACGTACTGCCGCATTGAGATCGTCATGTTCCATCATGGCGGAGCCAATCAGGAAACCGTTGGCGAAGTGGCTCAGCTCGCGCACCTGGGCGTAGCTGTTAATGCCGGATTCACTGATCACCGTGACGCCAGATCCCAGACGCGGCGCCAGCTGACGCGTGCGGTTCAGGTCAATGGACAGGTCACGCAGATCGCGGTTATTAATGCCTACCACTTTGGCTTCCAGCGCAATCGCGCGCTCCAGCTCCTCTTCATTACTCACTTCGGTCAGCACGCCCATTTTCAGGCTGTGCGCGACGGCAGAGAGCTGGCGATACTGCTCGTCGTCAAGCACCGAGAGCATCAGCAGGCAGGCGTCAGCCTGGTAAAAGCGCGCCAGCCAGATCTGATACGGATCAATGATAAAGTCTTTGCACAGGATCGGCTGCGGCGCGATGCCGCTGACGATCGGCAGAAAATCGAAACTGCCCTGAAAATATTTCTCATCCGTCAGCACGGAGATAGCGGACGCATGATGCTTATAAATGCCGGCAATACGCGCCGGGTCGAAATCGTCACGGATAACGCCTTTAGACGGAGATGCTTTTTTGCACTCAAGAATAAACGCGGTG
This sequence comes from Enterobacter sp. JBIWA003, assembly GCF_019968825.1. Lineage (NCBI taxonomy): Bacteria > Pseudomonadati > Pseudomonadota > Gammaproteobacteria > Enterobacterales > Enterobacteriaceae > Enterobacter > Enterobacter sp. JBIWA003. The sequence continues at coordinate 2,743,450 of NZ_CP074170.1, read as the reverse complement.
CGCGCACCCTGCAGGGCGTCATAGAAACGACGGCTGCTCGGGACGACGTCATTCTGAAAACTGGCAAGCGGCTGCTGTTGCTTGCGGGCTTCCACCCAGATGGCCTTATCGGCAACGATTTTCGCTAAAACGGTCTGCATTCTTTACCCTCTTGCCGCAAGTGCGGTAACGCGATCGTAAGCTGCACCGGAGCGCAGTACATCCAGAACTTTTTGAACGTTGGCCTTCAGGTCTTCCTCGCCGTGCAAACGCATCAGCATGGCGACGTTGGCAGCAACGGCGGCCTCATGGGCAACCTCTCCCTTACCTTGTAATAAGCGCGTCAGAATGTCACGGTTTTCTTCCGGCGTACCGCCGGCCAGCGCTTCCTGGTGATACGGGGTTAAACCAAAGTCAGCGGCTTCCAGCTGGTAGCTCAGGATTTCACCGTCGCGCAGTTCGGCTACCAGCGTCGGCGCATGCAGTGACACTTCATCCATTCCGCCGCTGTGCACCACGGCGGCACGCTGGTAACCCAGCACGCGCAGCGTCTCTGCAATCGGCAGGACCAGTTCCGGACTGTAGACACCGATCAGCGCCAGCGGTGGATGGGCTGGGTTGATCAGGGGGCCGAGCACGTTAAACAGCGTGCGGGTTTTAAGCTGCTGACGAACCGGCATTGCGTGGCGGAAACCGGTGTGATACTTCGGCGCAAACAGGAAGCAGACGCCGAGGTCATCCAGCGCTTCACGGGAACGTTCGGCGTTCATATCGAGATTAATGCCGAATGCCGCGAGCAAATCAGACGAGCCCGACCGGCTGGACACGCTGCGGTTACCGTGTTTCGCCACTTTCAGGCCACACGCTGCGGCCACAAAGGCGCTGGCGGTTGAAATATTGATACTGTTGCTGCCGTCACCGCCGGTGCCGACGATATCGGCAAACGGATAGTCCGGACGCGGGAACGGGGCGGCATTTTCCAGCAGGGCCGTGGCGGCACCGGCGATCTCCTGCGGGCTTTCACCGCGGACCTTCATGCTCACCAGTGCGGCCGCCAGCTGTTCCGGCTTCAGCTCACCGCGAACCACGGCGGAGAAGAGCTGGTGGCTCTCCTGCTGGCTCAGGGTTTGCGCCTGATACAGTTTTTCCAGAATCGGCTGCAGGGTGTTGGTCTGCTCCAGCTTCTGTAACGCCCAGTCGAGTGTCTGCTCCAGCAGGCGGGCACCGTGGGAGGTCAGGATGGATTCCGGATGGAACTGCATCCCGCAGACGCGATCCGCGTCGTGACGTACCGCCATCACCATCCCTTCAAACGAGGCGTTGATCGTCAGCCCGGCGGGAATGTTGCTGCCGACCAGCGAGTGGTAGCGCGCGACCGGGAGCGGATTCGGCAGCCCGGCAAACATCGCCTGGCCGTCATGTTCAATGCTGGACGCTTTACCGTGGAGGATTTCACCTGCCTGGCCAACGTAGCCGCCATAGGCTTCAACAATCGCCTGATGACCGAGGCAGATGCCGATAATCGGCAGCTTGCCGCGCATGCGGGTCAGCAGCTCCGGCATACAGCCCGCTTCGCTCGGTGCGCCTGGCCCCGGAGAGAGCATCAGCACCGGGTTTTGCATGGTGGCCAGACGGTCAATCAGGGTCTGCGCCGGTACGTGGTTGCGATAGATAACAACGTTATGGCCATTCGCACGCAGCTGATCTGCCAGGTTATAGGTAAAGGAGTCGATATTATCGAGCAGCAGAATGTCAGCCATCAGAAAATCTCCTGTGCGTGGTGTGCGGTAGCAATGGCGCGAAGGACCGCACGGGCTTTACTGCGCGTTTCGTCAGCTTCAGACTGCGGAACAGAATCAAGAACAATCCCGGCACCCGCCTGGACGGTGGCAATACCGTCTTCAACATAGGCGGAGCGGATCACGATGCAGGTATCGAGGTCACCATGGGCGGTGAAGTAACCCACCGCGCCACCGTAGCTGCCGCGACGACGCCCTTCGGCGGCGGCAATCAGCTGCATAGCGCGCACTTTCGGCGCACCGCTCAGGGTGCCCATGTTCATGCAGGCGCGGTAGGCGTGCAGCACGTCGAGGTCCTGGCGCAGCTCACCGACCACGCGAGAGACCAGGTGCATTACGAACGAATAGCGGTCGACTTTAGTCAGGTCCGCCACGTAGCGGCTGCCCGGGGTGCAAATACGTGCCAGATCGTTACGCGCCAGGTCAACCAGCATCAGGTGCTCGGAGAGCTCTTTATGGTCGGTGCGCATTTCCAGCTCGATGCGGCTGTCGAGATCGCGATCCAGCGAGCCGTCTGCGCGACGTCCACGTGGACGGGTTCCGGCGATCGGGTAGATCTCAATCTGACGGCTGGTGGCGTCATATTTCAGCGAGCTTTCCGGCGAGGCGCCGAGCAGCGTGAAGTCGTTGTCCTGCATAAAGAACATGTACGGGCTGGGGTTGCTCTTTTTCAGCACGTCGTAAGCGGCCAGCGGAGACGGGCAGGGCAGAGAGAAGCGACGGGACGGTACAACCTGGAAAATTTCCCCGGCGCGAATCGCTTTTTGCATCTGGCGAACCACGGCACCGTACTGATCGTCGGTCTGGTTCACATCGCAGGTCATTTTTTCCACGCGCTGTACCGGCAGTGCAGGTGGCGCTTCCGTCATCTGCTGCTGAAGCTGCGCGATACGGTGCTCAAGACGGTTTTTCTCAGCGGTCGAAGGCGTGAACAGGCTGGCCTGGATACGGGTGTACTGTTTCTGATGGTCGATCACCAGCAGGGTTTCGGCCAGATAGAAGCAGTAGTCCGGGCAGCGATTGCCCTGCTCGGTTTCCGGTAAATCTTCAAATCCGGCGACCAGGTCGTAGGCAAACAGCCCGCCAAAGAACATCGCTTCACGCTCATCGTGCGGAACGGTGACCAGGTTCTGCAGCAGGCGGAAGGCATCAAAGACGGAAAGGGAACACAGGCGCGCGTCTTCATCCAGCAACTGGCTAACCGGCGGGAAATGCAGAATACGCATTTCTGGATGACGTTCGTTTTCGATGCCTGAAGGCAGGGCGGCATCCAGCAGTGGCAGCAGCGAGGCGCCGTTGTCTGATAAGGCCTTGATTGTGACAGTGTCACCTAAAGCGGTAATGCGCAGCGCGCTGTCGACCAGCAGCAGGCTCTTGAGATCGTCTTTGCTGTCGATGTCTGCAGATTCCAGCAGCAGCGTTGCCGGACGTGCCCCGCACACCTGATGAAACAGTGCGGTGGGGTTGTGGCGATAGGCCGCCTCGCAGGTCAGCAATTTGAGATGAGGTTTGGCTGTTTGCATGTTGGTGTTCTCATTTATTCTGTTCAAAAAAAAGCCCGCTGGGTAGCGGGCGGGTATCTGTTTGCATTTCGCAGACGCGTGACACTGCCCGATGATCAGGAAGTACGCCACCAACCGTGCAGAGTGAAATGTGCTGTCATTTTCAGATACCTTTCTCGTGTGAACTTTCGTACTAGTTAACTAGTTCGATGGCGTGTTGTCAACCCTTGATTTCAGAATTTCGATATAAGTCGGTATCATGATGGTTTCGGATGTCTCCAACCTGTTATGGGAAGTGCTTTGAGCGATACCACCTACGCTATTATTTATGATTTACATAGCCATACTCAGGCCTCTGATGGCCTGCTGACACCCGAAGCCTTGGTTCATCGTGCCGTTGAAATGCGCGTCGGTACGCTGGCGATAACCGATCACGATACGACGGATGCCATTCCGGCGGCGCGCGCCGAAATCGCCCGCAGCGGGCTGGCGCTTAATCTGGTCTCCGGTGTCGAAATTTCGACCGTCTGGGAAAACCATGAGATTCATATCGTTGGCCTGAACATCGATATAGACCATCCGGCACTGACTGCTTTTTTGCAAGAACAAAAAACGCGCCGCAACCAGCGCGCAGAGATGATCGGTGAGCGTCTGGAAAAGGCGCATATTCCGGGCGCACTGGAAGGTGCCCAAAAGCTGGCGAACGGCGGGGCGGTCACGCGCGGTCATTTCGCCCGTTTTCTGGTAGAGGCGGGTAAGGCCACGACGATGGCGGATGTCTTTAAAAAGTATCTGGCGCGCGGGAAAACCGGATACGTTCCGCCACAGTGGTGTACAATAAAACAAGCTATTGATGTGATTCATCATTCTGGCGGTAAGGCCGTGCTGGCCCATCCGGGGCGGTATAATCTTTCTGCTAAATGGCTGAAAAGGCTGCTGGCGCACTTTGCCGAAAACGGTGGTGAGGCGATGGAAGTCGCCCAGTGTCAGCAGGCGCCCAATGAGCGCGCGCAGCTCGCGACCTATGCCCGACAGTACGGCCTGCTTGGCTCACAGGGTTCTGATTTCCATCAGCCCTGCGCCTGGATCGAACTGGGGCGCAAGCTCTGGCTGCCCGCTGGCGTTGAGCCGGTCTGGCAGCTCTGGGAACAGCCGCAGCAAATTGAAGAGAGGGAAGTATGAGTCAGTTTTTCTATATCCATCCGGACAACCCGCAGCCACGTCTGATTAACCAGGCCGTGGAGATCGTCCGTAAAGGCGGCGTGATTGTCTACCCGACCGATTCCGGCTACGCGCTGGGCTGCAAAATTGAAGATAAAGGAGCGATGGAACGCATTTGCCGCATTCGCCAGCTGCCGGACGGCCATAACTTTACCCTGATGTGCCGCGATCTCTCTGAGCTGTCCACCTATGCTTATGTGGATAACGTGGCGTTTCGCCTGATCAAGAACAACACGCCGGGGAACTACACCTTCATCCTGAAAGGGACGAAAGAGGTGCCGCGCCGCCTGCTGCAGGAAAAGCGTAAGACTATCGGCATGCGCGTGCCGTCGAACCCGATTGCGCAGGCGCTGCTGGAAACCCTCGGCGAGCCGATGCTCTCTACCTCGCTGATGCTGCCGGGCAGCGAGTTTACCGAGTCCGATCCGGAAGAGATCAAAGATCGTCTGGAGAAGGTGGTCGAGCTGATTATTCACGGCGGTTATCTCGGCCAGCAGCCGACCACCGTGGTCGACTTAACCGAAGATGCACCGGAAGTGATTCGAGAAGGCGTGGGTGACGTAAAGCCTTTCTTGTAATGGTATAAGCAGATATACTACGCGGCCATCAAAGCAGGGCTCAGCCCTCTTTTGACCTGATTCGACGCCTGTGAAGGCGACACCTGAGGAAGCTCAATGAGCGAGAAGTTACAGAAAGTGCTGGCGCGTGCCGGCCACGGTTCACGCCGTGAAATCGAAGCCATTATTGAAGCGGGCCGCGTGAGTGTGGACGGTAAAATCGCCACGCTGGGTGACCGCGTAGAAATCGTACCGGGGCTGAAGATCCGTATCGACGGTCATCTTATCTCCGTGAAAGAGTCTGCTGAACAAATCTGCCGCGTGCTGGCTTACTACAAGCCGGAAGGCGAGCTGTGTACCCGCAATGACCCGGAAGGTCGCCCGACGGTGTTTGACCGTCTGCCTAAACTGCGTGGCGCTCGCTGGATTGCCGTTGGTCGTCTGGACGTGAATACCTGCGGTCTGCTGCTGTTTACCACCGATGGTGAACTGGCAAACCGTCTGATGCACCCAAGCCGTGAAGTGGAACGTGAATACGCCGTGCGCGTGTTCGGCCAGGTTGACGAGAATAAACTGCGCGACCTGTCACGTGGCGTTCAGCTGGAAGACGGTCCTGCGGCGTTCAAAACCATCAAATTTACCGGTGGGGAAGGCATCAACCAGTGGTACAACGTGACCCTGACCGAAGGCCGCAACCGCGAGGTGCGTCGTCTCTGGGAAGCGGTAGGCGTGCAGGTTAGCCGCCTGATCCGTGTCCGTTACGGCGACATCCTGCTGCCAAAAGGCCTGCCACGTGGGGGATATACCGAACTGGATCTGACCCAGACCAACTACCTGCGCGAGCTGGTCGGTCTGACGCCGGAAACCACCTCTAAAGTGGCGGTGGAAAAAGATCGTCGCCGCATGAAGGCGAACCAGATTCGCCGTGCGGTGAAGCGTCACAGCCAGGTGAGCAGCAACCGCCGCTCTGGCAGCCGTAATAACAACGGTTAATGTAAAAGCCCGGTGAAGACACCGGGCTTTTTTCTTTAGTAATCAATCCCTATTTGCGCTTTGATGCCCGCATCAAACGCATGTTTAACCGGACGCAGCTCGCTGACGGTATCTGCCAGCTCCAGAATATCCCGATGACACCCGCGGCCCGTGATGATAACCGTCTGATGGGCGGGACGGTTTTTCAGGGCATTAAGCACGTCTTCCAGCGGCAAATAGTCGTAGGCGACCATATACGTGATCTCATCCAGCAGAACCATATTGAGTGAAGGATCGGCCAGCATTCTTTTAGCGTGCTCCCAGACGGCCAGACAGGCTGCGGTATCGGTTTCGCGGTTCTGGGTGTCCCACGTAAATCCGGTCGCCATCACCTGGAACTCAACGCCGTGGGGCTCAAGCAGATTACGCTCGCCGTTAGGCCATTCACCTTTAATAAACTGGATAACGCCGACCTTCTGTCCGTGGCCGACGGCGCGTGTCGCCGTGCCGAATGCGGCCGTGGTTTTCCCTTTGCCGTTGCCGGTAAAGACGATGACGATCCCGCGCTCATCCTGAGCGGCCGCGACGCGCGCATCAACCTGTTCCTTCAGACGCTGTTGGCGCTGCTGGTGACGTTCTTCACTCATTGCGATATTCCTGGTTTACGGCCTGGCTGGGCGTCAAAGGTCATCCCGGTTTTGCGGCGGCTGTCGTCGCCCATTAACCAGAGATAGAGCGGCATAATGTCTGCCGGCGTTTTCAGCTTCTGCGGATCTTCCGTTGGGAAGGCGCTGGCGCGCATTTTGGTGCGCGTACCGCCCGGGTTAATGCAGTTTACGCGCAGATGGCGGCTTTGGTACTCCTCTGCCAGCACCTGCATCATGCCTTCGGTCGCGAATTTTGAAACGGCATAGGCTCCCCAGTTTGCACGCCCCTCACGGCCTACGCTGGAGGAGGTGAATACCAGTGAACCCGAATCCGATTTGAGTAATAAAGGAAGCAGTGCCTGGGTCAGGAAAAACGTCCCGTTGACGTTGACCTGCATGACCTCCTGCCAGATCTCAGGATCCTGTTCATCCATCGGGCGAACTTCGCCAAGCAAGCCGGCATTGTGCAGCACGCCGTCCAGCCGCGGGTAATGGGTGCTGATGCGGTGAGCAAGCTCCTGACATGACGCGGGCGTGCAGGTGAGTAGATCGAGCGTGTACCAGCGAGCGGGAATCCCACCTGCGGCTTCAATCTCCTGCGCCACCCCTTTAAGTTTTTCTTCGTTGCGGCCGGTCAGGATGACGCTCGCGCCATACTCAGCGTAGGTCAGCGCCGCTTCACGGCCAATCCCGTCGCTGGCCCCAGTGACAAGAATGATGCGGTTCTGCAGCAGATTTTTTTGCGGTTGATAATGCAAGGTGACTCCTCGGCGCACGGTGACTCAAAGACGCCTTCTTTTGTGACTTTTCGGCTTTATGCCCGAATTCGCCTGATAATTCAATCAGTCTACAGGACGCATTGCTGTAAAATTAACAATTTGCAAATATTTAAACGCCAGACCGGGGATTCCTGAAGGCGGCTCGCAGAGGTAATGTCACGAGCGAGACGCATGGGCAGGGCTGTTGTACACTGCCGTGAAAGATTCGTGGTTAAATCAAGGTGGAACGCGTGGAATTACTTTCTCAATATGGGTTGTTTTTGGCGAAAATCGCGACGGTGGTGATTGCCATTGCGGTGGTTGCCGTTCTGATTGTCAACCTGACGCAGCGCAAGCGTCAGCGTGGGGAGTTACGCATCACCCGCCTGAGCGAGCAGTATAAAGAGATGCAGGAAGAGATGTCTCTGGCGCTGCTTGACAGTCATCAACAGAAACTGTGGCTCAAAGCGCAGAAGAAAAAGCATAAACAGGAAGCCAAAGCGGCAAAAGCAAAGGCGAAGCTCAATACGCCACAGGATAAGGTCGCGCCCCGCGTCTACGTGCTCGATTTTAAAGGCAGCATGGATGCGCATGAAGTGTCCTCTTTGCGGGAGGAAGTGACGGCCGTTCTGGCCGTGGCGACGCCGCAGGATCAGGTCGTTGTTCGTCTTGAAAGCCCGGGAGGTGTCGTGCATGGCTACGGCCTGGCCGCTTCTCAGCTACAGCGCCTGCGTGAAAAACAGATCCCGCTGACCGTAGCCGTAGATAAAGTGGCGGCGAGCGGTGGCTACATGATGGCCTGCGTGGCGGACAAAATTGTGGCCGCACCGTTTTCTATTATTGGCTCGATCGGCGTGGTCGCGCAGATCCCGAACTTTAACCGCTTCCTGAAAAATAAAGAGATTGATATCGAACTTCACACGGCGGGTCAGTACAAACGCACCCTGACGCTGCTGGGTGAAAACACGGAAGAAGGGCGCCAAAAATTCCGTGAGGATCTCAACGAAACGCATCATCTCTTTAAAGACTTTGTGCACCGTATGCGCCCGACGCTGGACATTGAGCAGGTCGCGACGGGTGAGCACTGGTACGGCGTTCAGGCGCAGGAGAAAGGGCTGGTGGATGAAGTCGGAACCAGTGACGATCTGCTGCTCAACCTGATGGAAGGCCGGGAACTGGTAGGCGTCCGCTTTGCCCAGCGCAAGCGACTCCTTGACCGCTTTACCGACAGTGCCGCAGAAAGCGCGGACCGCCTGCTGCTCCGCTGGCTACAGCGCGGACAAAAACCGCTGCTGTAAACAAAAACGCGAGGCTTATGCCTCGCGTTTTGCGTTAATCGACCAGGTGATATTTCTCGGAAAGCGTGTGCGCCAGGTATTTAAACATGTTAAACACGGCGGTGCTTTTCGGGGTCGGCAAGCCCTGTTCATCAAGGAAGTATTCGCCGCTGAAAACCAGCACGCCATTTCGCTGCTCTACGCCGGTGGCTTCAATGCCTGCCAGCGTATCTTCATGGTCACGAATAAGCTTGTTTGCTTCGATAAGCAGAGAGGCTCGGTCAATAGGTTGGGTCGTATTCTGCATAATCCACTCCTTAAACAGTGACAATAGTCTACGCCGAGGGCGCTTTGGGGGCAAATTTTCCCTGTAATGTGAGGGGATAAGCTGCAGGGGCCTGGCTGGCAGGATTTGCTTTTGCATGCTAATAAAGTTGCGTAACGAATTTTATCAGGTAGAGTGTGCGCTTTCGTCATTCTGGCAACAGAATTGCTTGACATTCAACCGGGAATTCGTCACGAATTACACGAGATGTGAGAAAAATACCCGAGAACTCAATCACCTGGGCGGCTTTTCTTTAACGCCCGGTAAGACAAAGGGGTTGATATCTCCTGACGCAGTCGCAATATCATTGGCTCGTCGTCAGCGGAAGGGAAATCAACGTGCGGCGTATTCCTGGAAGAATTAAATTAGGTAAAGGTGAATATGGGTAAAGCTCTCGTCATCGTTGAGTCCCCGGCAAAAGCCAAAACGATCAATAAGTATCTGGGTAATGACTACGTGGTTAAGTCCAGCGTGGGTCATATCCGCGATTTGCCGACCAGTGGCTCAGCCAGCAAAAAGAGCGCAGACTCTACCTCCACCAAAGGGGCTAAAAAGCCTAAAAAGGATGAACGTAGCGCGCTTGTCAACCGCATGGGTGTTAACCCATGGCATAACTGGGATGCACAATATGAAGTGCTTCCAGGGAAAGAAAAAGTCGTTAACGAGCTGAAGCAGCTGGCTGAAAAAGCAGACCACATCTATCTCGCAACCGACCTTGACCGCGAAGGGGAAGCCATTGCGTGGCACCTGCGGGAAGTGATCGGGGGTGATGACAAACGCTACAGCCGCGTAGTGTTTAACGAAATTACGAAGAATGCGATTCGTCAGGCGTTTGAGAAGCCGGGCGAGCTGAATATCGACCGCGTCAACGCCCAGCAGGCGCGTCGCTTTATGGACCGCGTCGTGGGTTACATGGTTTCTCCACTGCTGTGGAAGAAAATTGCCCGTGGCCTGTCCGCAGGTCGCGTGCAATCCGTCGCCGTGCGTCTGGTCGTTGAGCGTGAGCGCGAAATTAAAGCCTTCGTGCCGGAAGAGTTCTGGGAAGTTGATGCCAATGTGACCACGCCGGGCGGTGACGCTCTGCCGCTGCAGGTAAGCCATCAGAACGATAAGCCTTTCCGTCCGGAAAACCGCGACCAGACCATGGCCGCCGTGGCGCTGCTGGAAAAGGCACGCTATCAGGTACTGGAACGTGAAGACAAACCGACCAGCAGCAAGCCTGGTGCGCCGTTTATCACCTCCACCCTGCAACAGGCGGCAAGCACCCGTCTGGGTTACGGCGTGAAGAAGACCATGATGATGGCCCAGCGCTTGTATGAAGCGGGTTACATCACCTACATGCGTACCGACTCAACCAACCTGAGTCAGGACGCGGTCAACATGGTGCGTGGCTACATCAGCGACAACTTCGGTAAGAAATACCTGCCGGAAAGCGCTAACCAGTTTGCCAGCAAAGAGAATTCTCAGGAAGCGCACGAAGCGATTCGTCCTTCTGATGTCTCTGTACTCGCTGAATCACTGAAAGATATGGAAGCCGACGCGCAGAAGCTGTATCAGCTGATCTGGCGTCAGTTCGTGGCGTGCCAGATGACCCCGGCCCAGTACGACTCCACCACGCTGACCGTCGGCGCGGGTGATTTCCGTCTCAAGGCGCGCGGTCGTATTCTGCGTTTCGACGGCTGGACGAAAGTGATGCCTGCGCTGCGTAAAGGTGATGAAGATCGAACGCTGCCTGCGGTGAACAAAGGTGATGAACTGTCTCTGGTTGAGCTGATCCCGGCTCAGCACTTCACCAAGCCACCTGCACGCTTCAGTGAAGCATCTCTGGTAAAAGAGCTGGAAAAACGCGGTATTGGCCGTCCGTCGACCTACGCGTCAATTATCTCGACGATTCAGGATCGCGGTTACGTCCGTGTTGAAAACCGTCGTTTCTATGCGGAAAAAATGGGTGAGATCGTCACCGATCGTCTGGAAGCCAACTTCCGCGAGCTGATGAACTACGATTTCACCGCGCAAATGGAAGACAGTCTCGACCAGGTTGCCAGCCACCAGGCGGAATGGAAAAAGGTCCTCGACAGCTTCTTCAGCGATTTCACCGACCAGCTTGAAAAAGCGGAGAAAGACCCTGAAGAGGGCGGCATGCTGCCTAACCAGATGGTACTGACCAGCATCGACTGCCCAACCTGTGGCCGCAAGATGGGGATCCGTACTGCCACCACGGGTGTGTTCCTCGGCTGCTCCGGCTATGCGCTGTCGCCAAAAGAGCGCTGCAAAACCACCATCAACCTGGTGCCGGAGAATGAAGTTCTCAACGTGCTGGAAGGTGACGATGCGGAAACTAACGCTCTGCGTGCCAAGCGCCGCTGCAAAAAATGCGGTACGGCAATGGACAGCTACCTGATCGATCCAAAACGTAAGCTGCACGTGTGTGGTAATAACCCAACGTGTGACGGGTATGAGATCGAAGAGGGCGAGTTCCGCATTAAAGGCTATGACGGCCCGATTGTGGAGTGCGAGAAGTGTGGTTCTGAAATGCACCTGAAAATGGGGCGTTTCGGTAAGTACATGGCCTGCACCAACGACGAATGTAAAAACACGCGCAAAATTCTGCGTAACGGTGAAGTGGCTCCGCCGAAGGAAGATCCGGTTCCGCTACCAGAGCTGCCGTGTGAGAAATCCGACGCGTACTTCGTGCTGCGTGACGGCGCGGCAGGTGTCTTCCTGGCCGCCAACACCTTCCCGAAATCGCGTGAAACCCGTGCGCCGCTGGTGGAAGAGCTGCATCGCTTCCGCGATCGTCTGCCGGAGAAACTGCGTTATCTGGCCGATGCGCCACAGCAGGATCCGGAAGGCAACAAAACCGTGGTGCGGTTTAGCCGTAAAACTAAGCAGCAGTACGTTGCGGCAGAGAAAGAGGGTAAAGCGACCGGATGGTCAGCCTTCTTTGTCGATGGCAAATGGGTTGAAGGCAAGAAATAATCTTCCCTAACCGTAACTTACCTGTGAAAGGGCCGGATTTCCGGCCCTTTTTTATTACCTTGTTATTATTTTTTGTTCCGTACTATACAGTCAGGCTATAAATGATATAGTGGTTATAGTTAACCTGTTTCTTATTATTAAATCGTCTTAAGCGATTGACCGCATGCGCTAAATCGGATGGTCTGGCATGAAATTACAGCAGCTTCGTTATATCGTTGAGGTGGTGAATCATAACCTTAACGTCTCTTCTACCGCCGAGGGGTTGTATACCTCGCAACCGGGCATCAGCAAACAAGTTCGTATGCTGGAGGATGAGTTAGGCATTCAGATCTTCGCCCGCAGCGGTAAGCATCTCACCCAGGTGACGCCTGCGGGGCAGGAAATCATCCGCATTGCGCGGGAAGTCCTCTCCAAAGTCGATGCGATTAAGTCTGTGGCGGGGGAGCATACCTGGCCGGATAAAGGCTCGCTGTATATTGCCACCACGCATACGCAGGCGCGCTATGCGCTGCCCGGCGTGATCAAAGGCTTTATCGAGCGTTATCCTCGCGTCTCGTTGCATATGCACCAGGGCTCGCCAACGCAAATCGCTGAAGCCGTCTCCAAGGGGAATGCAGACTTTGCCATCGCCACCGAAGCGCTTCACCTCTATGACGATCTGGTCATGCTCCCGTGCTACCACTGGAACCGTTCTATTGTGGTGACCCCCGATCACCCCCTGGCGGGTAAAGGGTCGGTCACTATCGAAGAGCTGGCCCAGTATCCTCTGGTGACGTATACCTTTGGCTTTACCGGGCGTTCTGAGCTTGATACGGCCTTTAACCGGGCAGGATTAACGCCGCGCATTGTCTTTACCGCGACGGACGCCGACGTGATTAAGACCTATGTCCGGCTTGGATTGGGGGTGGGCGTCATTGCCAGCATGGCGGTGGATCCGGTGTCAGACCCTGACCTGGTGCGTCTTGATGCGCATGATGTTTTCAGCCATAGCACCACAAAAATTGGTTTCCGCCGCAGCACCTTCCTGCGCAGCTATATGTATGATTTTATTCAGCGCTTTGCCCCTCATTTAACGCGTGATGTGGTTGATACCGCCGTGGCATTACGCTCAAATGAAGATATTGAAGAGATGTTTAAAGACATCAAACTTCCCGAAAAATAATCACACCCGGTATCTTTCCCCCAGGGAAAGATACCGAAATAACCTCTCAAAGCTAAATTAGAATTATCATCATCTGCGATTCCCCTGCCATATAATGTCATTATCCATTTAATACGTAAGGTTATAATGTCGTGAATTGGCGACAAAAGTAGAAACTAATTTACGCCTTCGCAAATTTTTCTTTTCAATTATTTATTTCTGGTCAAAAGATTGAATATTTCATACCTCCCGGTGCGTAAATTCACTGGCTTTTCGGCTAAAGTTTCTTTAGGATTTATCTCAACAGATGATTAATTGTACCAATTGTTTGGTCCTAAATGATAAGCGATGTCGATTGTATGAGGTTAGCAATGCCTTCAGGAAGTGAAGAACCGCAAAGGGATCCTGCGCTCAAGCGTAAAGCCTGGCTGGCGGTCTTTCTCGTCTCTACCCTGTTTTGGGTGGTGGTTGCTCTCCTGGCCTGGAAATATTGGGGTTAAATATGTCAGTGACGGTACGTACAGCTTCGGTAAAACAGATGTGTCAGCATCGTGACAGCGGCCACAGAGGGCGTAAAGCACCTGCGACTGTTGTACCCGCGTCCTGGAAACTGACGCCGCAGCAGCAGGCTTTTATTGATGTGTTCGCAGAAGACGAACCCAAAAAACAATAATTTAGTTTATTGCGTAATGATGCAAATAGTCTGAATATCGACTCTGCGCTTTTGTACTCTTTAATAAATACACATCAGCAATATAGCACTGAGGAACGACCTCGGAATTTTTATAAATAATGCCTGGTGTCCCTATGATGAATAACATGACGTCTCACAAATACTGGTCGTGGATCGGCGTTTTTACCGTGTCGATTCTGTTCTGGAGTCAGCTCATCTGGCTGGCGCTCCACTAAATTGTAAAACCTCGCTACGGCGGGGTTTTTTGTTTCCCCGTGCTGGACCAATCCTAAATTTATCAATTTGGGTTGTTATCAAAACGTTACGACATCTTTGTGTTATCTTTAATTACGGCCCTGATGATTGTCAGGGCATCTCTGTGATTAAGGAGGAGCTTATGTCGTTAACCCTACGCGAAGCCAGTAAGGACACATTACAGGCAGAAAATAAAACCTGGCACTACTACAGCCTGCCGCTGGCTGCCAGAACGCTTGGGGACATTTCGCGTTTACCCAAGTCTTTGAAAGTTTTACTGGAAAACCTCTTGCGCTGGCAGGACGGTGATTCTGTCACGCTCGATGATATCCAGGCGCTGGCAGGGTGGCTTGAGAAGGCCCATGCCGACAGAGAAATCGCCTACCGCCCGGCAAGGGTGCTGATGCAGGACTTTACCGGTGTTCCGGCCGTGGTTGATTTGGCCGCGATGCGCGAAGCCGTTAAGCGTCTCGGCGGGGATACGGCAAAAGTTAACCCGCTTTCCCCGGTTGACCTCGTCATTGACCACTCCGTCACCGTTGACCACTTCGGTGATGATGACGCCTTTGGCGAAAACGTGCGTCTGGAAATGGAGCGCAACCACGAGCGCTACGTATTTCTGAAGTGGGGACAGCAGGCGTTCAGCCGGTTTAGCGTGGTCCCGCCAGGCACCGGCATTTGTCACCAGGTGAACCTTGAATATCTGGGTAAAGCCGTCTGGAGCGAATTGCAGGATAAAGAGTGGGTCGCTTATCCAGACACCCTGGTGGGCACGGATTCGCATACCACCATGATCAACGGTCTGGGCGTGCTGGGCTGGGGCGTCGGCGGTATTGAAGCGGAAGCCGCCATGCTCGGTCAGCCGGTATCCATGCTTATTCCGGATGTGGTGGGCTTCAAGCTGACCGGAAAGCTTTCTGAAGGCATCACTGCCACCGATCTGGTACTGACCGTCACCCAGATGCTGCGTAAGCATGGCGTGGTGGGCAAGTTTGTTGAATTCTACGGTGACGGTCTGGATTCGCTGCCGCTGGCCGACCGCGCCACCATTGCCAATATGGCGCCGGAATACGGTGCCACCTGCGGCTTTTTCCCCATTGACGACGTCACGCTGGAGTACATGCGCCTTAGCGGTCGCAGCGAAGAGCAGGTCGCGCTGGTGGAAGCGTATACCAAAGCGCAGGGCATGTGGCGCAATCCGGGCGATGAGCCTGTTTTCACCAGCACGCTTGAACTTGATATGGGAAGCGTCGAAGCGAGCCTCGCAGGGCCGAAACGTCCGCAGGATCGGGTTGCGTTGTCTGACGTGCCGAAAGCGTTTGCCGCCAGCAATGCCCTGGAAGTAAACGTGGCGCAGAAAGACCATCGTCCCGTCGACTATGTTCTGAACGGGCATCAGTATCAGCTTCCGGATGGCGCGGTTGTTATTGCCGCCATTACCTCCTGCACCAACACGTCCAACCCCAGCGTATTGATGGCAGCCGGTCTGCTGGCTAAAAAGGCGGTCGAGCTTGGGTTAAAACCTCAGCCGTGGGTTAAGGCCTCGCTGGCGCCGGGATCCAAAGTGGTGTCGGATTACCTGGCTCAGGCCAAACTGACGCCGTACCTGGACGAGCTGGGCTTTAACCTCGTGGGCTACGGCTGTACGACCTGTATTGGTAACTCCGGGCCACTGCCTGAACCCATCGAAACGGCGATCAAGCAGGGTGACCTGACGGTAGGCGCCGTTCTTTCCGGTAACCGAAACTTTGAAGGGCGCATTCACCCGCTGGTAAAAACCAACTGGCTTGCTTCGCCGCCGCTGGTGGTGGCATACGCTCTCGCAGGGAACATGAATATCAACCTGGTGACCGATCCGATTGGTCACGATCGCAAGAATGACCCTGTCTATCTGAAAGATATCTGGCCATCCTCGCGAGAAATCGCGCTGGCCGTTGAGAAGGTCTCTACCGAAATGTTCCGCAAAGAGTACGCGGAAGTCTTTGAAAGCACGCCGGAATGGAAAGCCATCAATGTTGCAGGTTCGGATACCTATGGCTGGCAGGATGACTCGACCTATATTCGTCTGTCGCCGTTCTTTGATGAGATGCAGGCCGAGCCCGCGCCGCTTAAGGATATCCATGGCGCGCGTATCCTGGCTATGCTGGGGGATTCCGTCACGACGGATCATATCTCTCCGGCGGGGAGCATCAAAGCCGATAGCCCGGCAGGCCGTTACCTGCAAAGCCGGGGTGTCGAACGCCGCGATTTTAACTCTTACGGCTCGCGCCGCGGTAACCATGAAGTCATGATGCGCGGGACCTTTGCCAACATCCGCATTCGTAACGAAATGGTGCCGGGTGTGGAAGGGGGCATGACGCGTCATCTGCCTGGAACGGAAGTTGTTTCGATCTATGATGCGGCCGTTAAATACCAACAGGAAGGGACGCCGCTGGCGGTGATTGCCGGGAAAGAGTACGGTTCCGGCTCCAGCCGCGACTGGGCGGCGAAAGGTCCGCGCCTGCTTGGCGTTCGGGTGGTCATCGCCGAATCGTTCGAACGTATTCACCGTTCGAATCTGATTGGCATGGGGATCCTGCCGCTGGAGTTCCCGCAGGGCGTGACGCGTAAAACGCTGGGCCTGACCGGGGAAGAGCAGATTGACATTAGCGGCCTGCAAAACCTGCAGCCGGGTAAAACGGTGCCGGTAACGTTAACGCGGGCAGACGGGAAAACCGAGGTGCTGGATTGCCGGTGCCGTATTGATACGGCAACCGAGCTGACCTACTACCAGAACGACGGCATTTTACATTACGTGATTCGTAAGATGCTGGATTGATGAAACGAGCCCGGCACGCGTGCCGGGCTTTTTATATCACTCTTTCAGCAGATGGCCCATTTTGGCGGCTTTGGTATCAAGGTAGTGGGCGTTTTTCGGGTTACGGCCGACAATCAGCGGTACGCGTTCAACGATGTTGATCCCGGCTTCGGTCAGGATCTCCACTTTTTTCGGGTTATTGGTCAACAGACGTACTTCGTCCACGCCCAGCAGCTTGAACATATCGGCGCACAAGGTGAAATCACGTTCGTCAGCGGCAAAACCGAGCTGATGGTTCGCTTCAACCGTATCGTAGCCCTGGTCCTGAAGCGCGTAGGCGCGAATTTTATTCAGCAAACCAATATTACGCCCTTCCTGACGGTGATAAAGCAGCACGCCGCGGCCTTCTTCAGCAATATGAGAAAGGGCTGCTTCCAGCTGGAAACCGCAATCACAGCGCAGGCTGAACAACGCATCGCCGGTGAGACACTCTGAATGGACGCGGGACAGCACCGGTGTCTGCCCTGAAATGTCGCCATACACCAGTGCGACATGATCCTGTCCGGTTGCCAGTTCTTCAAAACCCACCATCAGGAAATCGCCCCATGGGGTTGGCAGTTTGGCTTCTGCCACACGTTTAAGCTGCATGTGATTCTCCAGAGTAGGCTGACACGTTTCGTGCCTGTGCCCTGTTTTGCTTTCTGTATCAGTTTATTTTGCCACAAGCTCAGCATGTTCGCCTAATGGGCACCATGCTATATGAACGTTAAACGCACGATCCGACATCTCCACCAGGTGAATAAATTTCAGTTATGATTGTGACGCTTAGCGAAAAAGGAGAAGACATGCATTCAATCGCCAGACGTACGGCAGCAGGTGCGGCCATTTTACTGATTATGCCTTTGGCCGTATGGCTTTCCGGGTGGATGTGGCAGCCCGGGCAGAACGCCACGTGGTTGAAAACGTTATACTGGATTACGGAAACGGTCACCCAGCCCTGGGGAATTATTACCCACGTTCTCCTCTGCGCCTGGTTTCTGTGGTGCCTGCGCTTTCGTCTGCGCGCGGCGCTGATGCTCTTTGCGATCCTCGGTGGCGCTATCCTTATCGGTCAGGGCGTAAAATCCTGGGTGAAAGATCGCGTTCAGGAGCCGCGTCCTTTTGTCGTCTGGCTGGAAAAAACGCACCATGTTCCGGTGGATGAGTTCTACACTTTAAAGCGTAAAGATCGCGGCGCGCTGGTCAAAGAACAGCTTGCGGAACAGCAGGATATCCCGAAATTCTTGCGAAAACACTGGCAGAAAGAGACCGGGTTCGCGTTTCCTTCTGGCCATACCATGTTTGCCGCCAGCTGGGCGCTGCTGGGGGTTGGGCTGCTTTGGCCAAGACGCCGTACGGTCACCATCGTGATTCTGCTGGTCTGGGCGACGGCGGTCATGGGCAGCCGCTTACTGCTTGGGATGCACTGGCCACGGGATCTGGTTGTTGCCACGCTCATCTCGTGGCTGCTGGTAATGCTGGCGACCTGGCTGGCTGAACGATTCTGCGGCCCGCTAACGCCACCGCCGGAAGAGAAAGAAGAAATAGCCGAAAGGGACCAAACGGACGCCTGACGGTTGATATTCCGCATTTTGCCCATAGATCCATGACGTGCGCGTCACTTTTTCCGTTTCGCGCCCGTCACTAAAATGGTAGTTTATAAGGCTGATTGCGTTAAGTTGAACACACTTTATTCGCTTGAACCACATAACGGGAAGTAATGTGAAATATTTACTCATTTTCTTACTGGTATTGGCGATTTTTGTCATTTCAGTCACATTGGGTGCACAAAACGATCAGCAGGTGACGTTTAACTATCTGCTGGCTCAGGGTGAATACCGTGTGTCGAGCCTGCTCGCGGTCTTATTTGCTGCAGGCTTTGCCATTGGCTGGCTGGTTTGCGGTTTGTTCTGGTTAAAAGTCCGTGTTTCGCTTGCGCGCGCAGAACGTAAAATCAAACGACTCGAACATCACATTGCGCCTGCGTCCGACATGCCGGAAAGCTCTGGCGTGCCGGTCGTGAAGGAATAATCGACGATGCTGGAGTTGTTGTTTCTGCTTTTGCCTGTCGCCGCAGCCTATGGCTGGTATATGGGCCGCAGAAGTGCGCAACAAACAAAACAGGATGAGGCCAACCGACTCTCCCGCGACTACGTTGCGGGGGTAAACTTCCTCCTGAGCAATCAGCAGGACAAAGCGGTGGACCTGTTCCTCGACATGCTGAAAGAGGATACGGGGACCGTTGAAGCGCATCTTACCCTGGGTAACCTGTTCCGCTCGCGCGGCGAGGTTGACCGCGCCATTCGTATTCACCAGACCCTGATGGAAAGCGCCTCGCTGACCTACGATCAACGACTCCTGGCCGTACAGCAGCTGGGACGAGATTACATGGCCGCGGGGTTGTACGATCGCGCTGAAGATATGTTTGC
The DNA here is from genome assembly GCF_019968825.1 of Enterobacter sp. JBIWA003. Classification (NCBI taxonomy): domain Bacteria; kingdom Pseudomonadati; phylum Pseudomonadota; class Gammaproteobacteria; order Enterobacterales; family Enterobacteriaceae; genus Enterobacter; species Enterobacter sp. JBIWA003. Next base: position 2,724,100 of record NZ_CP074170.1, on the reverse strand, counting down.
TCAACTGGTGGATGAAACAGATTTCCGCATCGGCGCGTTGCAGCAGCTCCTGCAGATATATCAGGCCACCAGCGACTGGCAAAAAGCCATTGATACGGCCGAACGTCTGGTGAAGCTGGGTAAAGATAAGCAGCGCGTTGAGATAGCCCATTTCTACTGTGAACTTGCCCTTCAGCAGATGGGCAACGACGACATGGATAAAGCCATGACGTTGCTGAAGAAAGGTGCCGCCGCGGACCGCAACAGCGCCCGTATCTCTATCATGATGGGGCGCGTCTTTATGGCGAATGGCGACTACGCCAAAGCCGTTGAAAGCCTGCTGCGGGTTATCGACCAGGACAAAGAGCTGGTCAGTGAAACGCTGGAGATGCTGCAAACCTGCTATCAACAGCTGGACAAGCAGGAAGAATGGGTGGCGTTCCTGCGTCGCTGCGTGGAAGAGAATACCGGCGCAACCGCGGAACTGATGCTCGCTGACGTTGTTGAGCAGTATGAGGGGGGCGACACCGCGCAGGTCTATATCACCCGACAGCTTCAGCGTCATCCGACGATGCGGGTCTTCCATAAGCTGATGGATTACCACCTGAACGACGCGGAAGAAGGGCGCGCCAAAGAGAGCCTGATGGTGCTGCGCGACATGGTTGGTGAACAGGTACGCAGCAAGCCGCGCTACCGTTGCCAGAAGTGTGGTTTTACCGCCTATACCCTCTACTGGCATTGTCCTTCATGCCGGGCCTGGTCAACCATCAAGCCAATCCGCGGCCTTGACGGGCAGTGATTTTTTAAAAGCCTTCATTTTAGTTACAACATACTGATAGCTTTTAGCACTTACTCAACACCGTGCGGTTTGCCAGCCTGGCAGGGACATAAATGGCTTCTGTCAATTTGCGGCGGCGGCAGGTAGAATGCTGGCCGTTTATCTGTTCCGCGCCGCTGCGCGCCCATAGACGAAAAGGGCTGGTCATGACGTCTGTTACATCCTCCACTTCCCGCGTAATTACGGATTCTCCTGTTGTTGTTGCGCTTGATTACAATAAGCGTGACGCTGCACTGGCGTTTGTCGAAGGTATCGACCCTCGCGACTGCCGTCTGAAAGTTGGCAAAGAGATGTTCACGCTGTTTGGACCGCAAATCGTTCGCGATCTGCAACAGCGCGGCTTTGACGTTTTCCTCGACCTCAAATTCCATGATATTCCGAATACCACGGCCCACGCCGTTGCTGCAGCCGCAGAGCTGGGTGTATGGATGGTCAACGTCCATGCGTCGGGTGGGGCAAGAATGATGACCGCCGCCCGTGAGGCGCTCCTGCCGTTCGGTAAGGACGCGCCGTTGCTGATCGCCGTCACCGTGCTGACCAGTATGGACGAAAGTGATTTACGCGACCTCGGCGTGACGTTGTCACCTGCGGAACATGCTGAACGTCTCGCGCGTCTGACGCAGCAGTGCGGCCTGGATGGTGTTGTCTGCTCCGCGCAGGAAGCGGTACGTTTCAAATCAGCACTGGGCCAGGATTTTAAACTCGTCACGCCAGGGATTCGCCCTGCGGGCAGCGATGTGGGCGATCAGCGCCGCATTATGACGCCTGAGCAGGCGCTGGCAGCGGGCGTTGACTATATGGTTATCGGGCGTCCGGTGACGCAGTCTGCAAACCCGGCTGAGACGCTTAAGGCTATCAATGCATCGCTGAACAAGGGGGCGTAATGACCGATTCCAACAGCCGTCTGGTCTACTCAACCGATTCCGGGCGGATAGACGAACCGAAAGCCAAAGTGGAGCGTCCAAAGGGAGACGGTATCGTTCGGATTCAGCGTCAAACCAGCGGACGTAAGGGGAAAGGGGTCTGCCTTATCTCCGGCATTGATCTGGATGATGCAGAACTGACTAAGCTGGCTGCCGAGCTGAAAAAGAAATGTGGCTGCGGCGGTGCCGTAAAGGACGGGATTATTGAAATCCAGGGTGATAAACGTGATTTAATAAAATCACTGCTGGAAGCCAAAGGCATGAAAGTTAAACTGGCAGGCGGCTAAAATAAATGAGCCACGGCAAATGCCGTGGCTCGTGTTGTATACGTGCGTATGTCAGACCTGAAATGCGTTTAAATATCGCAATATCGAGGAAGGCTTAGATAATAATTATTTGCCAACCTGGTGACCGATAATACCACCGACAGCAGCGCCACCTAATGTACCCAGCGTACTACCATCCGTTAATACTGCACCACCGAGAGCACCGGCACCGGCACCAATCGCGGTGTTACGGTCACGTTTAGACCAGTTAGAGCATGCGCTCAGGGACATTGCTACAGTGATTGCCAGAACAGCGGCGGCTAATTTTTTGCTGGTTAAGGTCATAATACTTTCTCCTGAATTATCGATTCACGGAAAGATGTACACGTTAAGTATAGACGAATCGAATACTTAATTCTTTTCCCCGTGAAAGCTGGTCGCGCAGGCGTTACTTCATCACGCAGGTGATAGTCACTTCCTGTTATATCGCTAACAGTAATTTTACGACTTTAGGGCAGGTTATACAGGTAAAAACTCTTAAAGCAGGGTTAAGAATCATCTCAGAGAAAGAACATGCGCGCCCGAAATTCGGGCGCGGAGGGAAATCAGGCGCTGGTTTCAATAATATTGACGAGCAGACCGCTCTCTTCGAGTTTATTGCGATGCGCTTCGCTCAAACGGTCATCGGTAATCACGCGGCTAAAGCGTGAAGCGGGACCCATCGTGTAAGGATGAACGGCACCAAATTTAGAGCTGTCGGTGAGCACAATGGCTTCGCACTCTTTTTCCAGTACGGCATTGACCACGTCAGAGCGCATCATATCCCGGCCGGTAAAACCTGTCTCCGGCTGCCAGCCGTCAATCCCGATAAAGGCCTTACTGAAATGAACCTGCTGGACGTACTGACGGGTCAGCGGGCCAACCATGCTTTCGCTTTTTTTCTGATAAATACCGCCCAGCAGAATCACCTCGCAGCGCGTCTCTTTAAGCAGATGCGCGATATAGCTACTGACGGTGATGATGGTAACGTCTTTTTGATCGGCAAGTGTTCGCGCCAGAAGGGCATTACTGCTGCCGTTTTCAATAAAGACGGTCTCACCGTTGTTCACCAGGGAGGCAGCAAATTCCGCCAGTTCACGTTTGAGCGCGTAGTTGTTCATCATGCGCGTCTCAACGTCATCACTGTCCAGCGGGACCGCATAGCCGTGCGCGCGACGCAGGTAGCTCTGTTTTTCCAGCAGATTAAGATCCTGACGGATGGTGACTTCAGAAACGCCAGTGGTTTTCGCGAGATCGACTACGCTTACGCGTCCCTGATCGATGACCATCTGCAAAATGAGTTGTTGTCGGGAATTCATAGCATCCATTTAATAAAGCGAAACGAGGTCGGAAACGGTGGGCGTTAAACTTCCCACGGCGCTTTTGGCTGTCTGTTTTCGGGCGCAGCGTCAGCACCATGCTGAGCAAGAAGTTCAGACTTCAGGATCTCAAGATTACGGATAGCAGAGTGATAATCGCCCGCCACCAGGATATCCAGCACGGTATCAATTCGTTGTGCTACAGCTTGTGCGTCAATCGTAGACATAATCTCACCCCAGGCGCGAAAAGTTAATATTTTCAATGATGCAGAAATTGGGTTCAAAAGAGAAGGGAAAAAATGCAATAACTAAATTACATAAACGGAAGTGATAAAATTATTCCCCCTCATACAGCGGGCTTATTGAGTGGATTAGTCTAAAACTGCGCGCAACGCGCTTTTTTATAGGAGGAAGTAGACTATGACAGTTATCAATCAGCCTACCTGTACACTGTTTACCGATACTGAACGGTTCACCCAGCTGTCAGGGTATTACGAGGCGGAGCGACATACCGTCTGGATGATGTTACGGGCTCAGCCACGGCCTTGCTTCAACCATGCGTTGATAGAGGAGATCATGAATTTTTCATGGCTCGTCCGCCAGTCTGGTTTTGCGGTTGATTTTTGGGTGACCGGATCGCTGGTTCCCGAAATGTATAACGCGGGAGGTGACCTGCAGTTCTTCGTTGAGTGCATTCAACACGGTCGACGTGAAGCATTACGGGCCTATGCGCGCGCCTGCGTTGATTGCGTGCATGCGGCCTCACGGGGATTTGATACGGGGGCCATCTCACTGGCCATGGTCGAAGGCAGCGCGTTAGGAGGTGGGTTTGAGGCCGCTCTTGCGCACCATTTCGTTCTGGCTCAGCGCGATGCCCGTTTAGGTTTCCCCGAAATTGCCTTTAACCTGTTTCCGGGCATGGGGGGATATTCCCTGGTTGCACGCCGTTCAGGCATGAAGCTGGCAGAGGAGCTCATCTACAAAGGGGAATCCCATACGGCGGAATGGTACGAACAGCACGGCCTGGTGGATCTCCTGTTTGAACCCGGACAAAGCTATGTCTCCACCCGAACCTTCATCGACACGCTACGGCCAAAACTGAATGGCGTGAGGGCGATGCTGCGCGCCCGGACGCGCGTTCTGCAATTGCCGCGCAGTGAACTGATGGACATCACGGAGGACTGGGTAGACGCGGCTTTCTGCCTTGAACCGAAAGATATCGCCTATATGGAGCGTCTGGTGATGCTGCAAAACCGCCATCACGCGGCGGGCTTGCGTAAAGCCAGTTAATGCTGTTTTCGCGCCTGATAGCGTTTTAGCCATCGCTCGAATGCGGCAGCGGGCATCGGCTTAGCAAACAGAAAACCCTGCCGTTCGTTGACGCCGTTCTTGGTCAGAAAGGCGTCTTCTTTTGCATTTTCGACCCCTTCGGCAATCACCTGCAGGTTTAACGCCTGCGCCACCGCGACGATGGCGCGCACCAGTGACTGGGAGATGGACTGCTTATGAATATCCCTGACAAACGATTGATCGAGTTTTATGGCGTCAATAGGGAAGCGGGCCAGCTGCGAAAGGGAGGAGTAGCCGGTACCAAAATCGTCGAGATGAATTTGCGCCCCCAGCCTGCTGAACTGCTGGATCACGGAGAGCGCCAGCTCTTCGTTCTCGATAAGACAGCTTTCGGTTAATTCGACGTCCACCGGGCAGTATTCAAAGTTAAGATCCTTCAGCGCCTGCTTTAAGTCACTAAAGATAGTCTGGTCGGCCAGCTGACGCGCAGAGACGTTCACGGCCACGCGCAGGTTTATTCCCTTATCGCGCCATTTTGCCACCTGGCGAACCACATCGAGCATCACCCAGCGGCCCAGCGGCACGATCAACCCCGACTCCTCGGCATAAGAGATAAACTCCAGCGGTGGGATCAAACCGCGTTCGGGTGATTGCCAGCGGACCAGCGCTTCCAGGCTTCTGACCTCGCCGCGCCAGGTGATTTTTGGCTGGTAGTGGATCAGGAGCTGATCGTTATCCAGCGCTTTACGCAGGTTGGTATCCAGCCAGAGATACTCAAACACGCGTTGGTTCATCTCGGGCGAGAAGACGCAGAACTTGCCCCGGCCGTTCTCTTTGGCGGTGTACATGGCGGTATCGGCGTTACGAATGACGCTTTCCCGGTCGTTGCCATGCTGCGGGGCGAGGGCGATGCCCAGGGAACAGCCGGTGTAAATTTCAATCAGACCGATTCGGAACGGCTGGCGCAGGCGGGTTAAAATGCGCGACGCCATCGCTTCCAGAGAGCCCTGAGAGGTATTGGTGGCCATGACGATAAACTCATCACCGCCAAGTCGTGCCAGCACCTGTTGCTCATCCAGACAACTCAAAATGGCGAGCGCGACAGCCTGTAACAGCTGATCGCCAAACATATGCCCGTAAGCGTCGTTGACCTTTTTAAAGTTGTCCAGATCGAGATATACCACGCCAACCTGCGTGTCGCCGCGGTGAGTGATGGCGTCAGAAATCAGGTCATGGATTGCATTGCGGTTTGGCAAGCCAGTGATGGTATCGGTATTGGCCAGCACGCGCAGCCGTTCCTGAGCGCGGCGTTCCTCGGTAATATCGGTACCGGAACAGATAAGGAAAATTTCATTTTTACCGCTGCCGCTGTGAACGAATTTGTTTCTGAACAGAAACAGTCGTTGCCCTTTACGCGTTTTGATCCAGCGCTCGACTTCGTAGGAACTGCCGTTGCGGAAGAAACCGGAAATATTGCGCTTTGAGGCTGCCGCTTCGCTTCGGCTCATAAACAGCTTAAACACGTTCTGGCCAATCACTTCCTGCTCTTTCAGGCCGGTATATTCTTCGCTTAGTCGGTTAAAGCGCTGAATATTGCCGTTCTGATCGAGGATCACAATGACGGAGTTAGCCTCTGAAACGACCTGTTCCGCGAAAGAGAGTCCCTGAGCCAGGTCGCGCGCCACGGAGGGGGTATCATGCCAGGCGGAAGCGGTACCGGCCCACTCGTTACGCGTAATTTTCCGCCCAACAAGGTGAACCGGGAGGTCTTCCCCGAATAACGAGAGCGTCATGGAAATGCTGGAGGTAATCACAGTTAAGTGACGGATAAGGTCGGCCTGATCGTCGTCCAGCGCAATCACCTGAGTGACATCGGCATTTTCACTGGCGGCAAGGTGCAGAGCATTGCTGTCAGCTGACAAACGCCACCATGGGCTGTGAGTCCCCATGTAGCGAAACAGCAAATTCTGCTCCAGATCGTCCATCATGTTTTCTCCCGCAGCTGTTCATTAGCGCACAAATTATTCATTTGCAGTCGACTTTTCCGTTGAGAAACAGCGGTAAAACCGAAGTGAACTTATTGTTTTTCCCTGATTTCTGATAATAAAACGAGTCAGGTTAAAAAGGATACTGGGCGTATAAAAATTCACGTAACCGAATATAACAACACTCTTTTACTGTAGATAATTATGGCGAATTTGGGCGAAGGGAGACTGAAAATAGTAAGAAAAAATAATGCTTTTGTGGCGGAGGTAAAAAGAAAAATTGTCGGCCCTTCCGGAAAGGAAATGACCGACAATTGAACAGGTTATCAGGCGACAGGACGCGCGATAATACTGCGGGTTTCCATACGGACTTCAGCAATGGTGACGTCAATCACGTCGGTGACTTTGTAAACTGTTTCACCTTTAATTTGCACCGTACCGTTTTCCTGACTACAGACCATTTCATCGCGCACAGCATGCAGGAATGGCGCAGGAATAAACGCGACAGCACCGTTATCGACCAGACGGACGCGCATCCCTCCGCGGCTGATATCGATGATTTCTGCGGCGAAACGGGTATCCGTACCGGCTTTATCCTGCAGGAAGCGTGCGTACAGCCAGTCGCCAACATCACGTTCCGCCATGCGGTTCAGACGACGGCGATCGGCCATCTGCAGCGTGGTGTCCTCCTGAGGACGGGCAACGGTTTCGCCTTTGATAATCGCTTTCAGCAAACGGTGGTTAACCATATCGCCATACTTACGGATCGGTGACGTCCAGGTCGCGTAGGCTTCGAGGCCGAGACCAAAGTGCGGGCCAGGCTCGGTGCTAATTTCTGCGAAGGACTGGAAGCGACGAATGCGGCTGTCCAGGAAGCCCGATGGCTGCGCGTCCAGTTCGCGGCGAAGCTTGCAGAAGCCCGGCAGCGTGAGCACTTCTTCCGGATCGACGTGCACGTCGTGATTCTTCAGCAGGGCTGCCAGCGCTTCGGTATTCGCCGGATCAAAGCCGGTATGGACGTTGTAAATGCCAAAGCCCAGCTTGTCGCGCAGCACGCGTGCGGCACAGATGTTGGCGGAGATCATCGCCTCTTCAACGATGCGGTTCGCAATGCGTCGCGGTTCGGCCACGATATCCAGCACTTCGCCTTTCTCACCCAGAACAAAGCGATAATCCGGGCGATCTTTGAACACCAGCGCATGGGTTTGACGCCACTCGCCGCGGTTCAGACAGATGCGATGCAGCAGACGGATCTGCGCGGCAATGGCGTCTGATTCAGGTTTCCAGCTACCGGTATTTTCCAGCCAGTCGGAGACGTTATCGTAGGCCAGCTTGGCTTTCGACTCGATGGTGGCGGCAAAGAACTCGATATCGTCTTCAATCGCGCCATCCGCAGCAATGGTCATGCGGCAGGCAAGGACCGGACGCACTTCATTCGGACGCAGCGAGCAGAGATCGTCTGACAATTCGCGCGGCAGCATTGGGATGTTGAAGCCCGGCAGGTAGTTCGTGAACGCACGGATTTTCGCCGTTTCGTCAAGCTTGCTGCCTTCAACAATCCAGGCGGTGGGATCGGCAATGGCAACGGTCAGGTGCAGTTTACCGTCGGCACTCTCTTCAGCGTACAGCGCATCGTCCATATCTTCGGTGCTGGCGCTGTCGATGGTGACAAACTCCAGCGCGGTAAGATCGCGACGCGTCAGACCTTCGTCCTGCATCTCGGTTGCCACGCCGTTCGGCGCTTCTTTTTCAAGATTGTGGCGTGCCAGCGTGACCCACCATGGCACGAAATGATCGGCGCCAAAGGTAATGAACTGGGTCAGTTCCGCATAGAAACCGCGATCGCCTTTCAGAGGATGACGGCGCATTTCTGCTACGGCCCAGTCACCTTCTTTAAAATCATGCTCAACACCACGGGCGGCGCGGCAGGGAATGGCATCTTTCAGCAGAGGATGATCCGGCACGATAGAAAGGCGATCGTCTTTTCGCTGCACCTTACCTACAAAACGGGTCAGGAACGGTTCGATCAGTTCTTCCGGTTCGGCGGACTCGCGATCCTTCTCGGTATGAATGACGGCCATGACGCGATCGCCATGCATCACTTTCTTCATCTGCGGTGGCGGAATGAAGTAGCTTTTCTGCGCGTCAACTTCAAGGAAGCCAAAGCCCTTTTCCGTGGCTTTTACGACCCCTTCTGCACGCGGCGTCTGGGAATGCAGTTGCTGTTTAAGCTGCGCTAGCAGCGGGTTGTCCTGAAACATAATGTTCTATTTTCGTAGCCATTGAGCGGCTGACAGTTTTACGCGATTCTCACTGTCTCAGCAAGCGGTCTTTGGGTAATGAGTGTGGTTATTCCTCTTTACCAAACGCCACTTTCAGACGATTGAGCCAGCCATCAAACGCACTTTGGGTAAGCAGCGTGATGGCATATTCGCCCTGGAGTCCTTGATCCGTGAGCGGGGTAAACTGCGCGGCGCTGAAGCGGTCCGGAGAGCGGGTCAGCAGTTCGACCGCTGCCGAAAGTGCGGGGGAGGTCTGCGGGATCTCCGCGCGGCTGTTTAACAGGATTTCTCCGGTCAGGTCGAGCAGCGTCGGCTCATGACAAAGCACCGGCGTCAACGCCTCGAGCGCGGGTTCGGCCTGCCAGCGGGACAGGGATTCCAGCTGATGCGCATTCGCGTAGCGCAGCTCGACGACGGGTAAAAGCGGCATCCACGCATCGTGGCTCGCGGGAAGCGTGTGCGGCTGAATATGGTGCCCCGGCAACCAGCGAACAGGATGTCCCAACAGGGCCTGAAAAATCGCGACCACGCGCGCCTGAAAACCGATAAAGCCGATAATCTGGTTAATCACCACGATGTCGTACGTGGACAGGCCCACCTCATCAAGCTGGTTCCGGGCTTTATCATCAATGACATCAGGTGAGCTGGCGAGCTGGCGGGCATACTGGGTGATTTGCGCCAGGCGGCGGTTGCTTTCGCGCGAGGAGTCCGGGCCGGGAAGCGGGGCAAGGAGGGCGGCGTAGTGGTTACAGAGCCGCTGAACGCCGCAGGCCTGCGCGACCGTTAACGCGGTACTGAGCCGATCGTAAGCGCTGAGCGTATGCAGTCGGTTCACGGGAATTGAGAGTGGAAACAGCTGGTGGCATAAGGCTCTGGCAGGAGTAAGCCAGCCAGAACAGGCGGCGACAATCTCATCAGGCAGGGCTAAATCGAGCAAAAAACGATCGTCGACGTTAGCGGCTTCGGGCACCAGGGGCAGAACATCCGTCTGCGCGTGGTTTGACTGGGTTTCATGATACCAGTGGCCTTTGCCGGAAAAACGGCGTTGTTCCATGTGCGTTCCTTGATCTCAAAATGGCGATCAATATCCTGGCGTAAGGCAGATAAAGGGAAAAATATTGTTAGGTGATAACAAATAGCAGAACGGAATAACGAAGGGGGGACGCGGGGGGAAATACTCTCTTCCCGGGCGGGAAGAGAGTCACAGCTTATTTAATTTCCAGCTCGTTCATTGCAGCGATGTTGAAGCCGCCGTCAACGTGAACCACTTCGCCGGAGATACCTGCGGAAAGGTCAGAGCACAGGAATGCTGCAGAGTTACCCACATCTTCAATGGTAACAGTACGACGAATCGGGGTAACCGCTTCGCAGTGCGCCAGCATTTTACGGAAATCTTTAATACCGGAAGCGGCCAGGGTGCGGATAGGACCCGCAGAGATGGCGTTAACACGCACGCCTTCAGGACCCATTGCGTTCGCCATGTAGCGTACGTTGGCTTCCAGAGACGCTTTAGCCAGACCCATAACGTTGTAGTTAGGGATAGCACGTTCAGCGCCCAGGTAGGACAGGGTCAGCAGGGCTGCGCCCGGGTTCAGCATCGCGCGGCAGGATTTCGCCATCGCAACGAAGCTGTAGGAGCTGATGTCGTGCGCGATTTTGAAGCCATCACGGGTTACCGCGTTCACGTAGTCGCCGTCCAGCTGGTCGCCAGGAGCGAAGCCGATGGAGTGAACGAAACCGTCGAATTTCGGCCATGCTTTTGCCAGTTCAGCAAACATGCCGTCGATGCTTTCGTCTTGTGCAACGTCACATTCCAGAACAATGCTGGAACCCAGCTGCGCGGCAAACTCTTCAACACGGCCTTTCAGCTTGTCGTTCTGGTAGGTGAACGCCAGCTCAGCGCCTTCGCGATGCATTGCCTGTGCGATGCCGTATGCGATGGACAGTTTGCTGGCAACGCCAGTCACCAGAATGCGCTTACCGGAAAGAAAACCCATAGCTTTAATCCTTATATTCATTGCTTATTTTGCCTTGTAATTCATAGCGTTACAGGCAGTATTTCAAAATCATTCGAAATTAGCTCGAAATTATAGCCCACTCACAGCCCCTTGTGTCACGATATTTCTCGCACTTCTCCGAAGTCGCATGTCCCGAAGAATGCGTCGCTGACACGCGGGGGCGCGAAATTTCAGCATTCGTCCAGTATATCACCCGGCAACAGCTTCGCCTCATCCAACCAGCGAGGAGGCGCGATCCCGCAAGGGTGTTCACGCTTTCCTGATGTTGCCGATGAATCGCGCAATAACGATAAAGAAAACCGGTACGAAGAAGATCGCGAGAAGCGTACCGCTAATCATGCCGCCAAATACGCCGGTACCGATGGCATGCTGCGTACTGTCGCTTGCACCACTGGCCAGCATCAGAGGAACAACCCCTAAGGTAAAGGCTAACGACGTCATCATAATGGGGCGCAGGCGCTGACTGGCGGCATGAATGGTCGCCGCCAGCAGGGGTTGCCCTTCGCGATGCAGCTGCCTGGCAAACTCCACAATCAGAATGGCGTTCTTGGCCGACAGGCCGATAAGCGTAATCAGACCGACCTTAAAGAACACGTCATTGGTCATACCGGCAACAAACACCGCTATCACCGCGCCGATAAGGCCAAGTGGAACAACCAGCATGACCGCAAAAGGAATAGACCAGCTCTCATACAGGGCGGCGAGCACCATAAACACGACCAGTATCGACAGGGCGATCAGGCCCGGAAGCTGCGATTCCGATTTTTTCTCCTGCAACGAACTCCCGGCCCACTCACCCGCCATGCCCTGAGGCAGGCTCCTGGACAAACCCTCCATGATCTTCATTGCGGTGCCGCTGGATACGCCTGACGCCGCACTTCCGGTAATCCGTATAGCAGAATAACCCTGGTAGCGCGTCAACTGCTGCGGCGCAACGTTCCAGGAGATCGTCGCAAACGTTGATACCGGCACCATCTCACCCATCCGGTTTTTCACTGATAGTTTCAGTATCTGTTCAGGCTGCATTCGGTAGGGGGCATCGGCCTGCATAATCACCTGTTGAACGCGGCCGTTATTCGTATAGTCGTTGACGTAATTTGAGCCCAGGGTGACGGAAAGCGTCTGGTTGATTTCATCGAATGAGACGCCCATCGCTTCCGCCTTTTCCCGGTCAACCAGGAGCGCAAGGCTGGTTCCTTCCGGCAGACCGTCTATATAGACATCACTGAGTTCAGGGCGTTGATTAGCCTGAAGAACCAGCGCGTCGGCGGCCCTCTTTAGAGCCTCATAGCCCGCTCCCGCTCTGTCCTGAACGTACCAGGTGAAGCCCGAGGAGGTGCCCATATCCGAAATGGCCGGCGGGAGCAGGCTCATTGTGACGGCATCAGTGACGTTCGTCATGCTGGCCTGTATGTGGTCGGCTTCATCCTGAGCCGTCGAGCCCTGCCGATTTTTCCAGTCCTTCAGCGTGGTGAAGGCCATGGCCGAATTCGGTCCTGAACCTGAAAAGCCAAACCCCAGGATCGTAATGTTGCTTTCTATGTCCGGCCGGGCCGCAATTTCCGCTTCAAATTTTTTAACCACGTTGAGGGTGCGCTGCATCGTGGCATCAGAAGGCAGCTGAATAGAGGACATAAAGTAGCCCTGATCTTCATCCGGCAGAAAGGACGACGGTAGCGAAGACAATCCAACAAACAGCGCCGTGCAAAGCGCAACGTACAGGAGCAGCATACGTCCGCTTCGCTTCAGAACGGCACTCAGCCCGGCTTCGTAACAGACGGTGAGCAAACGGAAGCGCGCGTTAAACCTGGCCGCGAACCTTCCACTTCCGCTCTTTCCTGCCTTGTGCGGCTTGAGCAACGTTGCGCACAGGGCAGGCGTTAGCGTCAGGGCCAGAAACGCGGACAGCAGTATGGAGACCGCCATAGAAATACAAAATTGTCGATAGATAATCCCGACCGAACCCTCAGCAAACCCCATGGGGATAAAGACGGCAGTGAGCACCAGCGTGATCCCGATAATCGCCGGGGTGATCTCCTGCATGGCCTGCCGGGTAGCGTCCCGTGGCGAGAGGCTTTTTTCCGCCATCAGTCGTTCGACGTTCTCCACAACCACAATGGCATCATCAACGATAATCCCTATCGCCAGCACCATGCCGAACATCGTCAGAATATTGATGGAGTATCCGCTCAATAACATCACCGTGAAGGTGCCAAGAAGTGCGACGGGAGCAACAATCGCCGGGATAAGCGTACAGCGTATCTTATGCAGAAACAGAAACATCACCAGGAAGACCAGGACCATCGCTTCTACAAAGGTCTGAACCACCTTCATGATAGACAGTTTCACAAACGGCGCGGTATCGAAGGGAACCGTAAACGCCATTCCTTCCGGTAATACCCGGGAAAGCTCGTCGATGCGCGCGCGTACGCCTGAAGCCGTACTCATTGCGTTGGCACCCGGCGAGAGCTGGATTGCCGCAGCCGTTGCGGGCACGCCATTTTCGCGGATACCGAAAGCGTAACTTTGCAGGCCGGACTCAACGCGCGCGACGTCGGACAGTTTCAGCCTCGCGCCCGATGCATCTGATTTCAGGGTAATGTTTCTGAACGCCTCTACCGAAGTGAGTTGCCCCTTCACGGTGATGGGATATGTTACGCCTTGTCCCGCAGATGCTGGCTCATCTCCCGTTTTGCCGGGCGAAACCAGGGCATTTTGCTGGCCAACAGCAGTAAGCACATCGCTCACCGAAAGGCCGTAGCTGTGGAGCTTCATCGGATCCAGCCAGATACGCAGCGCTTTTTCGCCGCCAAACAGCTGAACTTTCCCTACGCCGGGCACGCGACGAAGCTCGTCACTGACGTTTCGGGCAAAATAGTCGCTTAAGTCGGCTTCCTCGAATTGACCGCTGGTGGACTTCAGCCCCACCATCATTAAAAATCCAGAGTTAGCGGCCTCGACGTTAATGCCGTTTTGTCTTACCGCCTGAGGAAGACGAGGCTCGACGATCTTTATCTGGTTCTGCAGATCCATCTGTGCCAGCTTGATGTCCGTGCCGGGTTTAAACGTGACGGTAATCGATGCCGAACCGGTTGTGTCGCTGGATGATTCGAAATAGAGCAAATTATCTACGCCAGAGATTTCGCGCTCGATTAACGAAATCACCGACGTATTCATGATATCGGGGCTGGCCCCCGGGTAACTGACGGAAATAATGATGCCTGGCGGAGCCACCGCCGGATACTGCGCAACCGGCAAACGAGGAATAGACAGGAGACCCGTCAGGACGATAAACAGCGCCACAACCCAGGCGAAAATGGGACGTTCGATAAAAAAATGAGGCATTGGGTTATTATTGTGCAAAAGAGTGAGGCAGAGACTCTACCGCGCACCTGTTTAGCGGAAGTGGGCGGTTTATGGAGGCCGTGTGGAGCAATGGCTCAGATCATTCTCATAATGAGGTACAGCGGTGCTCCACCAAAAAAAATGATCAAATAACATTCATAGTAAAAGATCAGATCCTCAATATCGGGTATCGCGTTTAACAGCACGGTGAACGTAATAATGAGATAAACAAAAATCACCATCAGCCAGAAGGCGATGATAAGTAGCTCAATGAACGCGCCGGCTTTATTTTGTATGACCAGAAAAATCACTGACAATGCGATGCAGCCATAGATAAGGGGTGAAGAGAGCAGCGTCGAGGCGACTTTCTCATCCATTCTGTGTACCAGCACCAGCCAGGTATAAAGTAATCCCCATGACAGCAGCAGAAACAGGGAATATATACCCAGTTTTTTAGGAGAAAAATATTTAGAAAGTTCCATGTTCATTATTTCAGCCAACTTCATAAAATCTTTAAGAAACAGTGGTAATTTGCAGCGCGCAATGCACAACGCGTTATGCCTCATTAGCGATTTTGAACGGACATTGTCGAGTCTTTATTGACTGAATGTGTAGGCTGTGTGGAGAAATAACCGGGCATTTAAATCAACCGGGAAATTTTCGTGACTACGGCACTTTTTCCCGGAGGCTGTGTCTTATTGTGCTCAAGATATCTGATAGCGTGCTTAAAGGGATTTCACCCGCGGAGATAATATGAACAAAAATACGCTGATCCTTGTTGTTGAAGATGAAGACGAAATCGCCGATATACTGATGAGCTACTTAGAGCGTTCGGGAATGAAAACGCTCAGGGCCAGGCAGGGCGAGCAGGCGATAACGCTCAATCGCCTCCATAAACCGGATCTCATCTTGCTGGACATTCACCTGCCCGTGTGTGACGGCTGGAGCGTGCTTACCACGCTTCGCCATGAAAGTGCTGTCCCCGTCATTATGGTTTCCGCTCTCGATCAGGACGTCGATAAACTTATGGGTCTGAGGCTCGGCGCGGATGATTACGTCATCAAACCCTTCAACCCTTCGGAAGTTGTCGCACGGGTTGAGGCGGTGCTACGTAGAACAAAGCCTGCGCTTCAGCAGGCGGGGGCTCTGCCGCTCAGAACGCCATTCATTACGGTCTATCCGGATGATTTCTACGTGGAGGTTACTGCGGGGCCCGAGGTTATCTCCCCGGTCTTAACGACGACCGAATTTAAATTGCTTTCTTACCTGGTGCGGTATCCGCGCAAGGTCTGTTCCCGTGAAGAGTTGCTCAACGCGTGTTTGCCGGAAGGCGATACGCTCGACAGAACCGTCGACAGCCATATGAGCAAGCTGCGAAAAAAACTGGAACAGGCCGGTCTTTATGGCGTTCCCGAGAGCATCAGGGGCATGGGTTACCGGCTTGGGGAAAAAAAATGAATAAAGAGTCTGTCCTGAGTCGTCAGATCTTAACGTATATGCTGTTGCTGACGTTTACGATAATTGCCATCGCCATACTGGGCTCCTGGTTTTTTTACTCCTTTATTCTGGATCATCTTCCCGGCGGCCCTGCTGCGGGTGATGACGAGCAGATGACGATGTGGGACTGGGTATGGATTGGGACCGCGACAACGATCAGCCTGATCATTGCCGTATTCTTTACGGTCAAACTTTCATCGCGAATACTCACCCCGCTAAACGCGGTCGCGTCCAGCCTGAAAAAAATTTCTCAGGGCGATCTGGACGCCAGGGCATTCTGTGCCAGTTCCAGGCTGGGAGAGATCAATCACCTGGTTACGGATTTCAATGAAATGGCAGAAAAGCTGCAAACGCTGGATATCCAGCGGAAATCCTGGAATGCTGCGATTGCACATGAACTCAGAACCCCGGTCACCATTTTACGCGGAAGGCTTCAGGGGCTGGTTGACGGGGTGTTTACCCCGGACCCGGTGCTGTTTAGTAACCTCCTCAAACAGACGGAAGGATTAACCCGTCTGATTGAAGATCTCCGGGTTATCAGTTCGGATGGCGGGGCAGGATACACGTTATACCAGGCCAGAACGGATCTGAAAGGGACAATACAGGACGCGCTCGATACCTTCATGCCCGAGTTCAACCGTAAGGCATTTACCGTCCATACTGAACTGAGGGAGCAGCAGTGCGTATTCGATCCCTTACGCATCAATCAGTGTCTGACCGTTTTATTTGACAATGCCTTACACTATTCCACTTCACGCAAGCTCACGGTAAAAAATGGTGTTTCGGATAAAGGCAATTTTATCCTGATTCAGGATGGGGGACCGGGTATTCCCAGGGAGTTTCATGACTTCCTGTTTCAGCCCTTTCAGCGCGATAACGGTGCCAGACAGTTGAACCCGGAAGGCTGTGGTTTGGGCTTGTCGGTGGTAAAAGCCATCATGCTGGCGCATGGTGGCGATGTTACCTATACCTTATCAACGCAAAACCACTCGATATTTAAACTCACCTGGCCCGACTCGTGAGCGTCAGCGGCAGGTCAAATGTGCCTGCCGGCGGTAAATGCCATATTTTTCCTAGCTTAGCATCCCATTCCTGTGGGGTAATCGACAGTTTACCGCGTCTCGGGCTTAAGGTTATTTCACTGAAATAGATTTCATCTTTTTTTAGCATGAGGTCAACGCGGCAGTAGTCAATGCCATCCGCCAACTCCTGGGATGCCAGCAACGCTTGTCGGAACAAGGCCGGTTCGCCTGGCGCCAACGGTGTATTCGGATATTCCATTTGAAAGGGTTGTAAGTTCCAGTACCTGTCGTAAACGTTGATGAAACCTTTGCCGCTGTCATCGGTAAAATCCGCTTCAACATAGTGGGCAACGCCATGAAAGCAATGGATCCTCAGCATTTCGGGCGCTGTGTTCCTGTCTGCATCATCGAAGAGATCGACAAACGGTTCGCAAAGTATTTTTGGCGTAATGTTTTTGTATTGCCATTCGCGCGTGGTGTAGTACATATTTTTCTTTAACGCGAGACTGAGTTTTTTACACGCTTCCCTGACGTTAAATTGCGCTTTGTTCGTACATATTATTGTGCTGCCACTGTCATGGTTGCACTTAAGGACGAATTTTTCAGGGAGCGTCGAAAAATCAATCTGGGACACCTTACTGTAGACGCCGAGTAATGGCACCGTTTTGACTCGCGTTGTTCTGGAGATTACGTATTCCCGAACGGCGAGTTTATCGGCAAGCAGGGTATAGACGTTATTGTGGTCATAAACCAGACGATGACATATTTTTTCACTCAATGTCGTGGGGGATTTAATGTCAGGGTGCTTCCCCGATTTTTTCTTGAGCCTCACAGTATGAAAGTACAGGTCTGTCATTAAAAATGAACGACATTTTCTGATGAGATACTCGGTATATTTGAGAATGTAAGTGGCGTTGTTCATTCCTTCTCCTCCGTAATGTCCGGATATTCTGGAGAAGAACTGTTGATGTATTTTGCTGAAAATATGGAGCAGCTGTGGAGATGAAAAAGTTAAGGATTAAACAGCGTATTAAGGCTATTTAATCCTTATTAAGCGGTGCAACGTTTGTTTACCGGTCTTTGCGCCACGCATCGGCTGTCAGTGCTTCACCAAAATGACCGGCTATCAGCCGTTTTGTCAGCTCGTGAAGCGGGGAGGCCATCACATCCGCCGTGCTGCCGCGCTCGACCACTTCACCCTGGTGCATAACCATCACCTGATCGCTGATGTGTTTCATCATCCCCAGATGCTGGGTGACGTAGATATACGAGATGCCCTGTTTTTCCTGCAGCTCCAGCATAAGGTTAATCAGCTGCGAACGCATCGACATATCCAGCGAGGCAAGCGCTTCGTCAGCAATAATCACTTTCGGGCGCAAAATCAACGCACGCGCCAGACCCAGACGCTGTTTCTGGCCGGGGGCCAGCATGTGTGGGTAGTAGCTTTCGTGATCCGGTAACAGCCCAACCATGCGCAGGGTTTCGAAGATACGCTTGCGGCGCGCCTCGGGTTCCAGGTCGGTGTTCAGACGCAGCGGAAAATCGAGGATCTGCGAAATGCGCTGGCGCGGATTGAGTGAGGTCGATGGATCCTGGAAGATCATACGAATGCGCTGGCTGCGGAAAGAGTAATCCCCGAACGTCAGAGGATGATCGTCAATCAATACTTCGCCAGCCGTAGGTTCAACCATGCCGGCAAGCATTTTCGCCAGGGTCGATTTCCCGGAACCGTTCTCGCCGATGATCGCCAGGGTCTGTTTTTCACGCAGGGTAAAGCTGAGCGGTTTTACCGCGTCGACAGTTTGACGATGAAACAGCCCCGTGCGGTAGCGAAAGGTCTTACTCAGGTTGCGGACTTCAAGCAAGGTTTCGACCATTTCACTCTCTCTCCATGTTCAGCGGGAAATGACAGGCGTAAAGATGATTTTTGGCCCCGGTCAGGCGTGGCGTCTCGATACATTTACGCTGAGCATACGGGCAACGCGGCCCCAGACGACAGCCTATCGGCAACGATTCCAGCAGCGGAATCGCCCCGGGCAGGGTATTCAGGCGGCTCTTATGCGGCATGGCGCTGCCAAAATCGGGAATTGCGCGGATTAGCGCCTGCGTATACGGGTGGTGCGGTGCGGTGATCAGGTCTTCACTCGGCGCGGTTTCGACCGTTTGTCCGCAGTACATCACGTCAATTTTATCCGCCCATTTGCTGAGCATTTGCAGGTCATGGCTGATCAGCAAAATGGTGGTGTTGTTGTTCTGGTTGAGACGCGACAGCAGGCGGAAGATTTGCGCCTGCGTGGTGGGTTCCATCGCGTTCGTCGGTTCATCAGCAATCAGCAAACGCGGCTGATTAGCCAGCGCGATGGCAATCATCACTTTCTGACATTCACCGTCGGTCAGCTCATACGGGAAGCTGCGCATCGCATCTTTGTGATCTTTGATCCCGACGCGGTGTAAAAGCTCAATGGCACGACGCTTGCGCCAGCCAATGCGCTGCCACCAGCGGCCTTTATAGGTCCAGCCGGGGATGTTCTGCATCAACTGTTTGCCCACGCGTTCGGACGGGTCGAGACAGGACTGCGGCTCCTGGAAAATCATCGAGACGTTATGCCCGACCAGCTTACGCCGCTCGCGGGGAGAGAGGCGCAGCAGGTCGATGTCATCAAACCGCATACGGTCGGCGGTCACGCGCCAGTTATCTTTCGCCACGCCGCAGATGGCTTTGGCGATCAGGCTTTTGCCTGAGCCGGATTCCCCCACCAGCCCGCGGATTTCACCTTCCGCGAGGGTGATACTGATGCGATCGACGGCTTTAACCCAGCCTTCACCGGTTTTGAATTCAATGGTGAGGTTGCGAATATCAAGAAGCGGCATTATTGCACCCCCGCGTTAATTGCACGGCGAATACCGTCGCCCAGCAGGTTGATCAGCAGCACGCTCACCATAATGGCCGCACCCGGCAGCATAACCGTCCACGGCGCCACGTAAATTAACTCCAGCGCGTCACCGAGCATCGCACCCCATTCAGGCGACGGCAGCTGCGCGCCGAGGTCGAGAAAGCCGAGCGCCGCGATGTCCAGAATCGCCATCGACAGGGCGCGGGTGATCTCGGTGACCAGCCCGGACGCGATGTTAGGCAGCACGGCAAACCACAGGATGTTGAAGGTGGTCGCGCCGTCCAGACGCGCAGCGACGACATACTCTTTTTCCAGCTCGTCATGCACCATGCTGTAAACCGAGCGCACGATGCGGGGCAGGATAGCCAGCCAGACGGCGAACATGGCATGCGACAGGTGCGGACCGGCAAAGGCAACCACAATGATCGCCAGCAGCAGAGACGGAATCGACAGCAGGGTATCCAGAATGTGGTTAAGCACCGCTGAACGCAGGCCATGCGTGGATCCCGCAAAAATACCCAGCGCCAGCCCGCAGATCGTGGCCGCGAGCGTCACCACAAACGCGCCGCCCACCGTCGGGGCCGCACCGCTCAGCAGGCGGCTCAACACGTCACGTCCAAGGTCGTCCGTTCCCAGGAAGAAGGAGACTTCCCCGTAGCGGGACCAGGACGGCGGCAGCAGCTGATAGCCAAGGAACTGCTGGTCAATGCCATACGGCGCAAACCAGGAGCCAAAGACGCACAGCAACACCAGACCGGCACAGCCATAAAGGCCGATCATTGCCGTGGTATCGCCATAGAATTTACGCCACACGGTACGCAGCACACCGGGCGTGCGCTTTTCACTGTATACGCTATCGTAAGGCATACCATTCCTTATGCTTCAATGGGTTGGCCATGGCACCCAGAATATCGGACAACACGTTGACAATAATCACCAGCGAACCAATCACCATCACGCCTGCGGAAATCGCGGCGTAGTCCTGCTGGCGGATAGCGTTAATCAGCCACCGCCCCAGGCCAGGCCAGCTAAAGACCATCTCGGTGATCATGGCCAGCGTGAGCATGGTGGAAAACTGTAATCCCAGACGCGGAATAACCGGCGGCAGCGCGTTATGCAGGACGTTGCGGCGCAGGATGGTCAGGCGCGACAGTCCGCGCGTGGCGGCGGCTTTGACATAGTTCTGGTCAAACACCTCGATGGTGCTCAGGCGCATCAGGCGGATCACTTCGGTTGTTGGCGCAACCGCCAGCGTCAGCACCGGCAATACCATATGGCGCAGGGCGCTGACGATCATCTCGTGACGCCACACCGAATCAGACAGCCACGCATCGATGATGGCAAAGCCCGTCACCGATTTAACCGTGTAGAGCAGGTCAAAACGGCCAGAAACCGGTAGCCAGCCCATTGTCAGCGAGAAGAAAAGCGTCAGCAGTAGCGCCAGCCAGAAGACCGGGATGGAGAAGCCGAGCAGGGCGAGGGCGCTGATAAACTTATCCTGCCATTTGTTGCGATATATCCCGGCCAGCATGCCCACGGGGATCCCGACCATCAGGGCAAAACCGAAGGCCAGAATGCACAGTTCCATCGTGGCCGGGAAAACCTCTTTCAACTGATCGGAAATAAGCTGCCCGTTAATGCTGGATACGCCGAAATCCCAGTGCAGCAGCCCGTTAAACCAGAATAGCCAGGCATCCCACAGCGACGATCCCTGGAGCGGGGCGTGGGGCGTGAAATAGCTCAGACTAAAGCCGACAAAGTTCAGGAAAAAGAGCGTCACCAGCAGCAAAAGGAGCCGACGCAAGGTAAAAATAATCATGGTTTTTTCACCTCTTGTTCTTTTTCACGCGACACGCCGGCGAACGAGGCGTTGCCAAACGGGCTCAGCACCAGGCCTTTAATATCATAGCGATATGCCTGAAGGCGCAGGGAAGAGGCCAGCGGCAGCACCGGCAGTTCCTGAGCAAGGATCTTCTGCGCTTCATCATAGGCGTCGATGCGCGAGGCCAGCTGTTGGGAAGCCAGCGCTTTTTGCAGCACGGCGTCAAACTCCCGGTTACACCAGTGGGCGTAGTTGGTCTGCGAGTTTATCGCCGCACAGCTCAGCAGAGGCCGGAAGAAGCTGTCCGGGTCGTTGCTGTCGGTGGCCCAGCCGGTGAGGGTTAAATCATGATTCATATCCATCAGGCGCGCCTCCTGGAAACGGCCCTCTACCGGTACGATGATCACTTTAACGCCTACCTGCGCCATATCCGCCTGCAGCAGTTCGGCGGTCTTGAGCGGGCTGGGGTTCCACGCCTGGGAGCTGGTGGGCACCCAAAGCTGCAGCGTGAGGTTTTCTGCCCCCAGCGCTTTCAGCTGTTCACGCGCTTTTGCTGGATTGTATTCCGTAATTTTAGCCTCACCGTCGTAGGCCCACGAGGCGCGCGGTAAAATTGAGGCGGCGGTTTCCGCCGTGCCGTAATAGATCGACTGCATCAGGCGCTGGTTGTTAATGGCCAGCGCCAGAGCGTGCCGAACAGCAGGGTTATTCAACGGCGGCTTATCCGTGTTAAAGGCCAGATACGCGATGTTCATCCCCGGGCGTAGCGTCAGACGCAGACGCGGATCGTCGCGCAAAATCGTGAGCTGGCTGGCTGCGGGCCAGGCAAGCACGTCACATTCCCCGGTGAGCAGTTTCGAGAGCCGCCCCGTTCCGCCAGAGCCGAGATCGACCACCACCTGCGGCATCAGCGGCGTACCGCGCCAGAAGTGTTCATGGCGCTGCAGACGAATATATTGACCGGCGCGATATTCGGCCAGCTGGAACGGACCGGTGCCAACCGGCTGGCGATCGAGCAGTTCCTGACGATCTTTTTTCGTCAGCTGAGCCGCGTATTCGGCTGACATGACGGATGCATAGTGCGTTGCCAGGTGCCAGAGGAAGGAGGCATCCGGGCGCGTCAGCGTGAATTCAACCGTGCGGTTGTCGAGCTTACGTACGCTTTTCACGGTGTCGGCAAACTGCAGACTGTCGAAATAGGGGAAATTGCTGCCGTTAACGTTATGCCACGGATGGTTGCGGTTGAAGATACGCTGGAAGGTGAAGACCACGTCATCCGCGTTCAGCTTGCGCGAGGGGGTAAACCACGGCGTACGCTGAAACGCGACATCATCGCGCAGGTGAAAACGGTAGGTTGCGCCGTTATCCAGCACTTCCCAGCTTTCTGCAAGCTCGGGCACGAGACGGTAGGTGTACGGGTCAACATCAAGCAGACGATCGTAAAGCTGCGCGGCAAGGGTATCCACAATCAGGCCGCTACCCGCTTTTTGCGGGTTGAAGGTATCCACCTGGCCGCTTACGCAATAGACGAAGCCGCTGTCACGAATGTCAGGCTGCGGCGTTTGCCCGGGCGCGGCAAAGGCCTGGCTGCTAAACAGACCAAGTGCAAAAAAGGACGATAAAACCAGACGCATAATTTTTAAGGTTTTTAGGTTCGATCTGCAAAGTGTATCGCACTTACGCCTGCTTCGTAAAAATGTCTATGGTAAGTGCTGATATTGTCAGCGCATTTGATGCTTTTTAAGCAATGCCCTTAACTGATGGTAGGTCAGACCCAGCAGTTCAGCCGCCCGTTTCTGGTTGTATTTCGCCATCTTCAGGCTTTGCTCCAGCAGCTGTTTCTCCTGGTCGTGCTGGAACTGGCGCAAATCAAGGGGAAGAGCAGGGGCGTCGCCTGGAGATGCTGGTGCGGGCAAGGGCGGGGCGCTGCGCTGAAAAGGATCGATAATGATGTTGTCCAGCTCCGTCTCGCTGCTGCCGTGGCGATAGACGGAACGCTCCACGACGTTTTTCAGCTCGCGGATATTGCCCGGCCAGTGGTACGCGAGCAGCGTCTCCCGTGCATAATCGCTGAAGCCGGGGAACAGCGGCAGTCCGAGCTCGCGGCACATCTGAATCGCAAACTGGTCTGCCAGCAGCATAATGTCGCTTCTTCGCTCGCGCAGCGGAGGAAGCTGCACGACGTCAAAGGCCAGGCGGTCGAGCAGATCGGCACGGAATTTTTCCTCTGTCACCCTCTCCGGCAGGTTGGCGTTTGTGGCGCACACCAGGCGCACGTTCACCTGCAGCGGCTGGCTACCGCCGACGCGCTCCAGTTCGCCGTATTCAATCACGCGTAGCAGTTTCTCCTGCACCAGCATGGGCGCGGTGGCCAGCTCATCAAGAAACAGCGTTCCGCCGTCGGCGCGCTCAAAGCGTCCGGGATGGCGTTTCTGGGCGCCGGTAAACGCGCCCGCCTCATGGCCGAAGAGTTCGGTGTCGAGCAGGTTTTCATTCAGCGCCGCGCAGTTAAGGGAAATGAAGGGGCCGTCCCAGCGCCCGGATAAATAGTGCAGACGGTTGGCGATGAGTTCCTTACCCGTACCGCGCTCGCCGATAATCAGCACCGGTTTATTGAGCGGCGCCAGGCGAGAAACCTGTTCCAGCACTTCCAGAAAGCTGTTTGCTTCGCCGAGTAAATTGTCTTTGTATCCAGGCATGATGAAATTAACCACTCCTTAGCGATATTCACCAGGCAAGAATAGTTCTTCACTGCATGAAAATCAACCATGGCCTGTTAAATCAATAAGATAAAAAGTTGGCATGAGATTTGTATTATCTGTACAGCAGGGCATCGCCCGATAACATAACTATGAGGAGTCAATTATGGGTATTTTTTCTCGTTTTGCCGACATCGTGAACGCCAACATCAACTCACTGCTGGAGAAAGCGGAAGATCCGCAGAAGCTGGTGCGTCTGATGATTCAGGAAATGGAAGACACGCTGGTTGAAGTCCGCTCTACCTCCGCCCGCGCGCTGGCGGAGAAAAAACAGCTTACGCGTCGTATTGAACAGGCCACCGCTCAGCTGAACGAATGGCAGGAAAAAGCAGAACTCGCGCTGCGCAAAGACAAAGAGGATCTGGCCCGTGCGGCGCTGATCGAAAAACAGAAGCTGGCAGACATGGTCGCGACGCTCGAGCATGAAGTGACGCTGGTGGATGACACGCTCACCCGCATGAAGAAAGAGATTGGCGAGCTGGAAAACAAACTGAGCGAAACCCGCGCGCGTCAGCAGGCGCTGACCCTGCGTCACCAGGCGGCAAGCTCTTCCCGCGACGTGCGTCGCCAGCTCGACAGCGGTAAGCTGGATGAAGCGATGGCCCGTTTTGAGTCGTTTGAGCGTCGTATCGACCAGATGGAAGCGGAAGCCGAAAGTCACGGTATCGGTAAGCAGAAGTCGCTGGATCAGCAGTTTGCTGACCTCAAGGCCGATGATGAAATCAGCGAGCAGCTGGCGGCACTGAAAGCCAAAATGAAGCAAGATAACCAATAATAATTCGTGCGGCACCTGAACGTGCCGCATCGTAAGACAAGGAGTACACATGAGCGCGCTTTTTCTGGCTATTCCCCTGACTATTTTCGTGCTGTTCGTTTTGCCGATTTGGCTATGGCTGCACTACAGCAACCGTTCCACACGGGGCGAACTCTCCCAGAGTGAACAACAGCGTCTGGTACAGCTCTCCGATGAGGCGAACAAAATGCGTGAACGCATTCAGGCGCTGGAAGCCATCCTGGATGCTGAACATCCAAACTGGAGGGACCGTTAATGTCTGGACTGAATCTGAACAAAAAGCTGTGGCGAATTCCACAGCAGGGCATGGTACGCGGCGTCTGTGCCGGGCTGGCTCATTATCTTGACGTCCCGGTTAAGCTGGTACGCGTGGTGACGGTGCTGTCGATCTTCTTTGGTCTGGCATTTATAACCCTGGTCGCTTACATCGTGCTGTCGTTTGTTCTTGACCCGATGCCGGAAGGAGAACTGGCGGCGGAAGGCGCACCCACCAGCAGCGATCTCCTTAATGCTGTTGATGAACAACTAGCTGCCGGGGAGAAGCGGTTACGGGAAATGGAACGCTATGTCACGTCGGATACCTTTACGCTGAGAAGTCGTTTTCGTCAGCTTTAAGAGAGTGAAGAGATGAAACAACACTGGCAACAGGCCGGTCAGAAGGTTAAACCCGGCCTCAAAATCGCAGGTAAACTGGTCCTGCTGACCGCGTTACGTTTCGGCCCAGCAGGCGTGGCGGGGTGGGCGATAAAATCCGTTGCCCGCAAGCCGGTCAGAATGGTTCTGGCCGTGGCGCTCGAACCGCTGTTGCAAAAAGTGGCAAAACGGCTGTCGCGCCGCTACTTGTCCCAGTAATTCCCTCACGCGTTAGCCCTTACTCTTCCTGGAGGGGGGCTGGCGATGATTAACCTCACTTCCTCGTTAACCCTGCTTTCTTTGCGGCAGCTCACAATATTGTGCTGAGCTGCTTTGCAATCGTGTTTTTCTCCTGCCCGGTCCGTTGACAGATATTTTTCATGGGAGTAGATTGCCACTCCGTGGGACCGCTACCATGGAAAATAAAGTGAACGAAAAAATTAAAGCACTCATTGATCTTGTTTATGGAAAAACGTTTTCTGAAGCACATCTTCATGTGTTGCTGGAAAATATTGAAAAGGCCGCCTCTGTTATTACAGAAAAGCGTAAAATGGGCTGGGATGAAAAAGATGTCGTTCTGATAACCTATGCCGACCAGTTTTCAGCGAAAGGGGAGAAAGCACTCCCTGTTTTTACACGTTTTTATAACAAATGGCTTTCGCGTTCTTTTTCTCATGTCCATCTTTTGCCTTTTTATCCGTGGTCCTCGGACGACGGCTTTTCTGTCATTGATTATCATGAAGTTGCGCCTGAAACCGGAACATGGCGAGATGTTGCTGAATTAAAACAGTCAGCCAGCCTGATGTTTGATTTCGTCTGCAATCATATGTCGGCCAAAAGTGCCTGGTTTGCTAATTACCTGAAGCAAATGCCAGGGTATGATGATTTCTTTATTTCTGTCGATCCTGAAACAGATTTATCCGCGGTGACGCGTCCGCGTGCCTTACCGCTTCTTACCCCTTTCACGCTTCATGATGGCAGCGTACGACACCTGTGGACCACCTTCAGTGAGGACCAGGTTGATCTCAACTTCGCCTCTCCGCAGGTGCTGATTGCGATGGTCGACGTGCTGCTGCATTACCTTATTGAAGGGGCGCGATATATTCGACTGGATGCCGTTGGGTTCATGTGGAAAATACCGGGAACGAGCTGCATTCACCTTGAGCAAACTCACCAGCTCATCCAGCTTTTCCGCGCCATTACCGAGGCGGTTGCCCCCGGCACGGCGATAATCACCGAGACGAACGTTCCGCATAAAGATAACGTCTCTTACTTCGGTAACGGCGAAAATGAAGCGCAGATGGTTTATCAGTTCTCGTTGCCCCCGCTGGTGCTGCATGCGGTGCATTGTCAGGATGTGCGCACGCTGAGTCAGTGGGCGGCGTCGCTTACGTTGCCTTCTACCAAAACCACCTGGTTCAACTTCCTGGCCTCGCATGATGGCATTGGTCTTAACCCATTACGCGGAATATTACCTGAGTCGGAGATCCTCTCGCTTGTAGAGAAGCTTCAGTCCGAAGGCGCGTTGGTTAACTGGAAAAATAACCCGGATGGCACGCGAAGCCCTTATGAAATTAATGTGACCTATCTGGATGCATTAAGTACGCGAGAAAGTCATGATAGCGATCGCATTGCCCGGTTTATTCTGGCCCATGCCGTCCTGTTAAGCTTCCCCGGTGTGCCTGCGATTTATATCCAGAGTATTCTCGGCTCCCGTAATGATTATGACGGGGTAGAGCGTCTGGGATATAACCGTGCGATAAATCGCGAAAAATATACCGCAGGACAAATTGATAGCACGCTTGAAGATAAAAATAGTCTGCGTTATCAGGTCTATTGTGCGTTAAGCCAGTTAATCGTACTGCGTCGTGCGGAAAAAGCATTTCACCCTGACAGTCAGGCTTATTTTAGCACGTCAGGTGAGCATGTTTTAAAAATTGTTCGCGTGGCGGATTGTGGTGAAAAAATAACAGCGCTATTTAATTTCAGTGATGCTCCTCAAACGGTTGAATCTGACATTCACGCCGGAAGGGAATTGATTAGCGGAGAAGATATTACCGATACGACTCTGACCCTAAATCCATGGCAGGTTTTGTGGATTAAAGAAAACTAAAAAGGACCTTAAACATGAAAACACCCAGAATTGTGCTGATATCAGCACTGGTTTCGTGCGCCCTGTTATCAGGCTGTAAGGATGACAAAGCGTCCTCTGTCACCATTGAGTTTATGCACTCGTCGGTAGAGCAGGAGCGTCAGGCCGTTATTACGAAACTGATCGAAAAATTCGAGAAAGAGAACCCTGACATCACGGTAAAACAGGTACCGGTGGAAGAGGATGCCTACAACACCAAGGTGATTACGCTGGCAAGAACCGGCGCGCTGCCTGAAGTGATTGAGGTCAGCCATGACTACGCAAAAGTAATGGATAAAGAACAGCTTCTGGATCGTGACGCTATCGCTGAAGCCGTTAAAGCGGTGGGGGAAAACACCTTCTATGACGGAATCTTACGCGTAGTCCGTACGGAAGATGGCGCAGCCTGGACGGGCGTGCCGGTCAGCGCCTGGCTTTCCGGCGTCTGGTATCACAAAGATGTGCTGGCCGCGGCGGGCATTGAGGAGCCGCATAACTGGGAACAGCTTCTGCAAGCCAGCCAGCGTCTGAACGACCCGGCTAAAAAGCATTACGGCATCGCGCTGCCGACGGCGGAAAGCGTGATGACCGAGCAGTCATTCTCTCAGTTTGCCCTTTCCGGTGGCGCGAACGTGTTTGATGCAAAAGGCAATGTCGATATCGATACCCCGGAAATGGCAAAAGCGCTGGCGTTTTATAAAGCGCTGGCTGCGACCACCATGCCGGGTTCGAACGATGTCATGGAGATCAAAGACGCCTTCATGAACGGGTCTGCGCCGATGGCGGTTTACTCCACCTACATCCTGCCTGCTGTCTACAAGGATGGAAACCCTTCTAATTTGGGCTTCGTTGTCCCGACTGAAACGTCATCGGCGGTGTACGGCATGATCACCTCGCTCACGATCACCACCGGACAAACCGAAGCGGAGACCAAAGCGGCCGAGAAGTTTGTTACCTGGATGGAACAGGCTCAAAACGCGACGGACTGGGTCATGATGTCGCCGGGCGCGGCGCTGCCGGTAAACAAACTGGTGGTGGGCACGGAGACCTGGAAAAACAACGACGTGATTAAAGCGTTTGGGCAGTTGCCTTATGAGCTGATTGCGCAGTTCCCGAACGTGCAGGTGTTTGGCGCCGTGGGGGATAAAAACTTCACCCGCATGGGCGACGTGACGGGCTCCGGCATTATCAGTTCCATGGTGCATAACGTCACGGTGGGGCAGAAGGACCTTAACACAACGTTAAGCAGCAGCCAGAAGCGACTGACTGATCTCATTACACAACGATAGGAGCGCTCTGCGGAAGGAAATTATGAAGACGTTGTTTTCTGGTCGTTCAGATATGCCTTTCGCCATGCTGCTGTTGGCCCCCAGCCTGATACTGCTGGGGGGCCTGGTGGCCTGGCCAATGATTTCCAATATTGAAATCAGTTTTTTACGCTTGCCGCTCAATCCGCGCATTAGCGCCGTGTTTGTCGGACTGGACAATTACATTCGCATTCTCAGCGATGCCGCTTTCTGGAACTCGCTGTGGATGACCTTCTGGTACACGGCGCTGGTCGTAATTGGCAGCACGGTGCTGGGTCTCGCCGTCGCCATCTTCTTCAATCGCGAGTTTCGCCTGCGCAAAACGGCACGTTCACTGGTGATTTTGTCCTACGTCACGCCGTCTATTTCGCTGGTGTTTGCCTGGAAATACATGTTCAACAACGGCTACGGCATCGTGAACTATCTGGGCGTAGACCTGTTGCATCTGTATGACCAGGCGCCGCTGTGGTTTGACAACCCGAACAGCAGCTTCGTACTGGTGGTGCTGTTCGCGATCTGGCGTTACTTCCCGTACGCGTTTATCTCATTCCTGGCGATTTTACAGACCATTGATAAATCCCTGTATGAAGCGGCGGAAATGGACGGCGCAAATGCCTGGCAGCGTTTTCGTATCGTCACGCTGCCCGCGATTATGCCGGTGCTGGCCACGGTGGTCACGCTTCGCACCATCTGGATGTTCTACATGTTTGCTGACGTCTACCTGCTGACCACGAAGGTCGATATTTTGGGCGTCTATCTCTACAAAACCGCATTCGCTTTCAACGACTTGGGCAAAGCAGCGGCGATCTCTGTGGTGCTGTTCGTGATCATCTTCGCTGTGATTCTGCTGACCAGAAAAAGGGTGAACCTCAATGGCAATAAATAAACGCGTACTGAGCCGTATTGGTTTTTATCTGGGGCTGGCGGTATTTCTGATCATCACGCTTTTCCCGTTCTTCGTGATGCTGATGACGTCATTCAAGAGCGCCAAAGAGGCGATCTCGCTCCATCCGACCATTCTGCCGCAGGCGTGGACGCTGCAACATTACATCGACATCTTTAACCCGCTGATCTTCCCGTTTGTGGATTACTTCAGAAACAGCATGGTGGTGTCGCTGACCTCATCGGTGATTGCCGTGTTTCTCGGTACGCTGGGCGCTTACGCCTTGTCCAAGCTGCGTTTTAAGGGCCGCACGACGATCAATGCGAGTTTTTACACCGTCTACATGTTCTCCGGCATCTTGCTGGTGGTGCCGTTGTTCAAAATCATCACCGCGCTGGGGATCTACGACACCGAGCTGGCGCTGATTATCACCATGGTGACGCAGACGTTACCGACGGCGGTGTTCATGCTGCGCAGCTACTTCGACACCATTCCGGACGAAATAGAAGAAGCCGCAATGATGGACGGCCTTAACCGCCTGCAAATCATCTTCCGTATTACCGTGCCGCTGGCGATATCCGGGCTCGTATCGGTGTTTGTCTACTGCTTCATGGTGGCGTGGAACGACTATCTGTTTGCGTCCATTTTCCTGTCCAGCGCCAGCAACTTCACCTTGCCGGTCGGGCTGAACACGCTCTTTAGCACACCTGATTATATCTGGGGTCGCATGATGGCGGCATCGCTGGTGACGGCACTTCCGGTGGTCATCATGTACGCCCTGTCTGAACGTTTTATTAAAAGTGGTTTGACCGCCGGTGGCGTGAAGGGCTGAGGCGGCCAATTTTAACAAGGAGTCAATCATGAAAAAATTAGTTGCGACAGCGCCACGCGTGGCGGCGCTCGTAGAGTATGAAGATCGCCCGGTTGCGGGACATGAAGTGAAAATTCGTGCCTGCTTTGGCGCACCGAAACACGGTACCGAAGTGGTGGATTTCCGCGCGGCAAGTCCGTTTATCGATGAAGAGTTCAATGCGGAGTGGCAGATGTTTACCCCGCGCGAAGAGGGGGCGGCCCGCGGGATAGAATTCGGTAAGTTCCAGCTGGGCAATATGATTGTTGGCGACATTATCGAATGCGGCGCTGACGTCACGGAATACCAGACGGGCGATCGCGTCTGCTGTTACGGGCCGCTCCAGGAGACGGTCATCGTGAATGCCGTCAACAACTACAAGCTGCGCAAAATGCCGCAGGGTGCCTCCTGGAAGAACGCCGTCTGCTACGATCCGGCACAGTTTGCCATGAGCGGCGTGCGTGATGCCAACGTGCGGGTCGGGGACTTTGTCGTGGTGGTAGGCCTCGGCGCGATTGGGCAGATTGCGATCCAACTGGCGAAAAAAGCCGGCGCGTCAGTCGTCATCGGCGTGGATCCTATCGAACACCGTTGCGACATTGCCCGCCGTCATGGCGCGGACCATTGCCTGAACCCAATCGGCACAGATGTCGGTCTGGAAATTAAAAAGCTGACCGGAAAGCAGGGCGCAGATGTGATCATCGAGACCAGCGGCTTTGCCGATGCGCTGCAGTCCGCACTGCGCGGCCTCGCCTACGGCGGCACCATTTCCTACGTTGCGTTCGCTAAACCGTTCGCTGCAGGCTTCAATCTGGGGCGTGAAGCGCACTTCAACAACGCGAAGATTGTCTTCTCCCGCGCCTGCAGTGAGCCAAACCCGGACTACCCGCGCTGGAGCCGCAAGCGTATTGAAGAGACCTGCTGGGAACTGCTGATGAACGGTTATCTGAATTGTGAAGATCTGATCGATCCGGTTGTGACCTTCACCAGCAGCGCTGAAAGCTACATGAAATATGTGGATCAGCATCCGGAACTGAGCATCAAAATGGGCGTCACTTTTTAAGCTAAGGAAAGCAACTCATGAAAATCGCAACACAAAATCAGGCCTTTTTCCCGGGCAATATCCTGGAGAAATTCGAGTACATCAAAGCGATGGGTTTTGATGGCTATGAAATTGACGGCAAGCTGCTGGTGGAAAACCTCGCCGAGGTGAAAGCGGCGATTAAGGCCACCGGCCTGCCGGTCACGACCGCCTGCGGCGGATACGATGGCTGGATTGGTGACTTTATCGAAGAGCGTCGCCTGAACGGCTTAGCCCAGATTGAACGCATTCTGGAAGCGCTGGCCGAAGTGGGCGGCAAGGGCATTATCGTGCCTGCAGCCTGGGGCATGTTCACCTTCCGTTTACCGCCAATGACCTCACCACGCAGCCTCGAAGGCGACCGCAAAGCGGTAAGTGCTTCGCTGCGCTGGCTGGATGAGGTGGCAGCGCGCACCGGAACCACCGTCTATCTG
Organism: Enterobacter sp. JBIWA003; assembly: GCF_019968825.1. Lineage (NCBI taxonomy): Bacteria > Pseudomonadati > Pseudomonadota > Gammaproteobacteria > Enterobacterales > Enterobacteriaceae > Enterobacter > Enterobacter sp. JBIWA003. The sequence goes on along the minus strand of NZ_CP074170.1, from coordinate 2,691,710 downwards.
GAGCCGCTGAACCGCTACCAGGATCACATGATCAACACCCTGGCTGACGCACGACGCTATATCGAAGAGAACGCCCTCAAGCACGTGCAGATCATCGGTGATTTCTATCATATGAACATTGAAGAAGATTCGCTGACGGAGGCGCTGCATCAGCATCGCGATCTGCTGGGCCATGTGCATATCGCTGATAACCATCGTTACCAGCCGGGAAGCGGTAGCCTCGATTTTGCCAGCCTGTTCGATCAGCTGCGTGCGGATAATTACCAGGGCTATGTGGTTTACGAGTGCCGCGTACGTGCTGAAGATCCCGCTCAGGCTTATCGGGATTCCCTCACTTATTTACGTGAATGCTAAGGATGACGAGCGTGATGAGTGCTTCAACAACGTCGCCACTGCGCGTCGCCATCATTGGCGCCGGGCAGGTTGCGGACAAAGTGCATGCCTCGTATTACGCCACGCGCAGTGATGTTCAGATGGTGGCTGTCATGGACAGCCGCCTCGAACAGGCACAGGCTTTTGCGGAGCGTCATGCCATACCGTCGGCGTGGCAGGACGCGTGCGCCATGCTGGAGGCGGTTAAGCCGGATGTGGTGAGCGTTTGTTCGCCAAACCGATTTCATTTTGAGCATGTGATGGCGGCGCTGGAGGCTGGCTGTCATGTGATGTGCGAAAAACCGCCCGCCATGACGCCGCAAGAGGCCGATGAGATGCGGATGGCTGCACGCAAGGCGGGGAAGGTGCTGGCATATGATTTTCATCACCGTTTCGCGCTCGACACGCAGCTGCTGCGCGAGGCCGTGATGAACGGAACGCTGGGCGAAATCTACTTCACCTCGGCGCAGGCGCTACGGCGCTGTGGCGTGCCGGGCTGGGGCGTCTTCACTAACAAAGCGCTGCAGGGCGGTGGGCCGCTGATTGACATTGGCATTCACATGCTGGATGCCGCGATGTACGTACTGGGTTTCCCGGCGGTCAAAAGAGTCACGGCGCACGGCTTCCAGAGGCTGGGAACCCAAAAAAGCAGCGGCCAGTTCGGCGCGTGGGATCCCGCACAGTTTACGGTGGAAGATGCCCTGTTTGGCACTATCGAATTCTGCAACGGCGGCATTTTGCGTCTGGACACCTCGTTCGCGCTGAATATCCGCGAGCAGTCGATCATGAATGTCGCCTTTTGCGGTGAAAAGGCGGGGGCGACGCTTTTCCCGGCCCACGTTTATCAGGATGACGCCGGGGCGTTACAAACCCTGGTTCAGCGTGAAGAGGCTGACGACCAGCGCCATTTACGCAGCATGGAGGCCTTTGTCCGCCACGTGCAGGGAGAGCCCGTAATGATTGCAGATGCTGAACAGGGGCTGGTGATTCAGCAGCTTGTCGCGGCGCTTTATCAATCGGCAGAAACAGGGGAAAGCGTAACATTATGCTGAGCGTGTCTGTATTAACCGATCCGGGCTTTTGTCCGCACAGTCTGAATAAGTACGCATCCATTATGGCATGCGGTAACGGCTACATGGGCATTCGCGCTGCGCATGAAGAAGATTACACCCAGCAAACCCGAGGAATGTATCTTGCGGGCCTCTATCATCAGGCGGGACGTAACGAGACCACTGAGCTGATCAATTTGCCCGATATCACCGGTATCGAGGTTGAGCTGGACGGGGTGAATTACACCCTTCTGGCCGGGGAGATTCTTGAGTGGCAGCGCGAGCTGGCGTTTGCCAACGGCGAACTGCATCGCCGCGTCGTCTGGCGTTCGCCCAATGGAAAGCGCTATCGCCTGGAGAGTCGTCGTTTTGTCTCTCTGGATCAGCTGCCGCTTGTGGCCATGCAGCTTGCGATCACCCCGCTGGATGATGCCTCGCAGGTGGTGATGAAAACCGGCATTGATGCGACACAAACCAATACGGGCCGGCAACATCTGGATGAAATTTCCGTCAGGGTGTTCGACCAGCACTATATGCAGGGTGTGTATGAAACGCAGGACCGGGCCGCTGATGTTGTCATCTCAGCCTTTTGTCAGCTATCAGCCGACAGCGAAAGCTGCTTTACCGCTAAAAATCGTCGGCTCTCTGCTCACTATTCCCTGACGATACCGAAGGGTGACACTGTCACGCTGGATAAGTTTGTCTGGGTGGTCCATCGCAGCGATAAAGCCCTGTCACAGGAATCTTTCGCGCGCGGCGCGCTGGCGGATCTCAAGGTTTGTGCAGCAAGGGGTTATGCCTCGCTGCTGGAAAGTTCAGCCTGCGCATGGGAAGACGTATGGCGTGACGCCAGGGTGGAAGTGGCTTCTGCATCTCCTGACGATCAGATGGCGCCGGACTATGCCGTCTGGCATCTGACCACCATGACGCCAGCCCATGATGAGCGGAGCAGCATTGCCGCTAAGGGATTGACCGGCGAGGGGTATAAAGGCCATGTCTTCTGGGACACCGAAATATTCCTGCTGCCTTTCCATCTTTTCACTCGTCCGCAGGTGGCCCGCAGTCTGCTGCGCTATCGCTGGCTGAACCTGGCCGGGGCCCGGGAAAAAGCCCGCCGCAACGGCTGGCCGGGCGCGCTGTTCCCGTGGGAGAGTGCCGCGAGCGGCAAAGAGGAGACGCCGGAGTTTGCGGCTATCAACATCCGTACGGGCATGCGGCAGAAAGTGGCCTCCGCCCTGGCCGAACACCACATCGTGGCGGACATTGCCTGGGCCGTTGTGGCCTACTGGCAGGCCACGCGCGATGACGCGTTTATGCGTAATGAAGGGCTGACCCTGCTGGTGGAGACGGCAACGTTCTGGATGGGCCGCGCCACGGAGGTCAACGGGCGCCTGGAAATTCATGATGTGATTGGGCCGGACGAATACACCGAGCATGTGAATAACAACGCCTACACCAACTATCTGGCCTGGCACAACGTGGCCAGCGCATGCCGGTTTATGTCGATGTTTGAGCGTGAAGAGGCCTGCTTCATGGAGAAGGCGACCACCTTCCTGGCCCGCTTGTGGCTGCCGGAAGCCGACGCCGGGGGAGTGATCCCGCAGGACGATTCGTTCATGGCGAAACCCGCCATCGATTTAAGCCGCTATAAAGCCAAAGCGGGTAAGCAGACCATCCTGCTGGATTACTCTCGCGCGGAAGTTAACGAGATGCAAATCCTCAAGCAGGCTGATGTGGTGATGCTTAACTACCTGTTGCCGGAGAAATTTACCCCAGCCCAGTGCGCGGCCAACCTGGCGTTTTACGAGCCGCGGACGATCCATGACTCTTCACTGAGCAAGGCTATTCACGGCATTGTGGCCGCCCGCTGTGGCGATACGGAAGGGGCTTACGCCTTCTGGCGCGCTGGCGTGGCTATCGATCTGGGCGACGATCCGCACAGCAGCGATGACGGCATTCATGCTGCGGCCACGGGTGCCATCTGGTCCGGCGTCATTCAGGGGTTTGCTGGCATGCAGATTGTTGAGGGCGAGCTGCACCTTGCGCCGAAGCTACCCGCTCACTGGCGAAAACTTGCCTTCCCGCTGCGCTGGCAGAACGCACGCCTGCGCTTCACGTTTGAAAATAACGTTTTAACCATCGATACCTCCGCGCCCGTCACGTTAACGCTGTGGGGAAAAACGGTTTGCGTATCGGAGCGGCAGGCATTCTCCCGTAGGGAATTTCTTACATCTTTTAATGGGACCGCTACCACGGAGGCCAGCGATGAAGCCTGAAGCCGTTGTATTCGATCTTGATGGGGTTATCACCGATACCGCACATCTGCACTTTCTCGCCTGGCGTTCGGTCGCGCAGGAGATCGGCATCACTATCGATGAGGTGTTTAACGAGGAGCTGAAGGGAATTAGCCGCATGGAATCCCTGCAGCGGATCCTGCGACACGGTGGAAAAGAGGAGGCGTTTGACGATAAACAGTGCCTGGCGCTGGCGCGGAAGAAAAATGCGCTCTACGTCGCATCGCTGTCGTCATTGACCGAGGCGTCGCTGCTGCCGGGTATCCGGGAGGTGCTGGCGGACATTCGGGCGGCAGAGGTCAAAATTGGGCTCGCCTCCGTTTCCCTCAATGCACCTGGAATACTGCATGCCCTGGGTATTCATGACGCCTTTGATTTTTGCGCTGATGCCTCCCGCATTGTCTGTTCAAAACCGGATCCGGAGATCTTCCTCGCCGCCTGTGCTGGCCTGAACGTCCGCCCTGGTGCGGCCATCGGGGTCGAAGATGCGCCCGCAGGCGTGGCGGCGATCAACGCGGCGGGCATGCTGTCGGTCGGGATTGGCTCAGGCCTGACCCATGCGGGATTACAGCTTCATTCAACGCAGGAACTGACCTGGAAATGCCTGACCGATTTCTGGGCCTCCCGGGCGTATTGATAAGGAATTAAAAATGGCACAACTGTCACTGAAACATATTCAGAAAATTTACGATAACCAGGTCCACGTGGTGAAGGATTTTAATCTCGAAATCGAGGACAAGGAGTTTATCGTTTTTGTCGGTCCGTCTGGCTGCGGTAAATCGACAACGCTGCGCATGATTGCCGGGCTGGAGGAAATCTCCGCCGGCGAACTGGTCATCGACGGCGTTTGCATGAACGACGTGCCCGCCAAGTCACGCGACATCGCCATGGTGTTCCAGAACTATGCGCTTTACCCGCATATGACGGTCTACGACAACATGGCGTTTGGCCTGAAGATGCAGAAAATCGCCCCGGCGGTTATCGAAGAGCGCGTTAACTGGGCGGCACAGATCCTCGGCTTACGGGAGTACCTCAAGCGTAAACCCGGCGCGCTGTCCGGTGGCCAGCGTCAGCGCGTGGCGTTGGGCAGGGCGATAGTTCGGGAAGCGGGCGTCTTCCTGATGGATGAACCGCTCTCCAACCTCGATGCCAAGCTTCGCGTGCAAATGCGGGCTGAAATCAGCAAGCTCCATCAGAAGCTCAATACCACGATGATTTACGTGACCCACGATCAGACGGAAGCCATGACGATGGCGACCCGGATTGTGATCTTAAAAGACGGCATTATTCAGCAGGTTGGTGCACCGAAGCTGGTATACAATGAGCCGGCAAACATGTTTGTTGCGGGGTTCATTGGCTCGCCAGCCATGAACTTTGTTCGTGGCGCCATCGACGACCGCTATTTCGTCACGGAAACGCTGCGTCTCGAGATCCCCGAAGACAAACTCGCGTCACTGCATGCCGCAGGGTACCAGCGTAAAGCCGTGGTCTTTGGGATCCGCCCGGAAGATATTCTCACCCAGCAGAGTAGCGGTGAAAACATCGCGGCAAAAGTCAGCGTGGCCGAACTGACCGGTGCAGAGTTCATGCTCTACGCCACCGTTGGCGGCCATGAACTGGTTGTTCGCGCGGGAGCCGCGAATGATTATGCCGCTGGGGATAATATCGGCATCCAGTTCGACATGAATAAGTGCCATTTCTTCGACGCTGAAACCGAAGCGGCTATTAGATAAGAAAGGTGTTCGCCGGAAATATCCATTTCCGGTTTTTTTGTTTGTTACTTATAAAGGGAATATTTGATGAGTACTCTACTAAAAAGTGCTTCGCTCGTGCTGTGCGCAGGGGTTAGCTGTGCACATGCAACAGAAACGGCTAAACAGTGGGAATTTAATATTGGCGCGATGTATGAAATAGAAAACGTCGAAGGCCAGGGGGAGGATAAAGACGGATTATATGAACCTTCCGTGTGGTTTAATGCAACCTGGGATGCCTGGACTATTTCGCTGGCAATGTATCAGGAAGGGCCGGTTGATTATAGCAGCATGACCCGCGGCACCTATTTTGATCGCCCGGAATTTGAATTACGCTATCGCTTTATCGGAACCGATGATTTTACGTTCGGTCTGACCGGCGGCTTCCGTAATTATGGTTATCACTTTAAGGATGAACACGGCGCCAGAGACGGCAGCGCAAATATGCAGCGCTACAAAATTCAGCCTGACTGGGATATAAAATTAACCGACGACTGGCGTTTTGGCGGCTGGTTTGCCATGTATCAATTTGCCAACGATCTGGAAAAAACCGGCTATTCAGACAGCCGTGTCGAAACCGAAACGGGCTTTACCTGGACCATTAACGAAACCTTTGCCGCTAAAGTAAATTACTATTTAGAGCGCGGTTTCAATATGGACGGTTCACGTAATAACGGCGAGTTCTCCACCCAGGAAATTCGCGCCTATCTCCCTATTTCGTTGGGCCAGACGACCTTAACGCCTTATACGCGACTGGGGCTCGATCGTTGGTCGAACTGGGACTGGCAGGACGATCCTGAGCGTGAAGGGCATAATTTCAACCGCCTGGGTATGCAGTACGCCTATGACTTCAACAACGGTTTATCCATGACGCTTGAATACGCCTATGAATGGGAAAACCATGACGAGGGTGACAACGACCGCTTCCACTATGCGGGCGTTGGGGTAAATTACGCGTTCTGACCGAGGGGCTTCCAGGGGCTACAAGCCCCTGGTTTTAGCGCAGCGAGGCCGCCAGTAAAAAATGCGTATCGACAAGCACTTTTTGCGGGGCGGGATGGCCCGCGATACGCCTGAAGAGAAGATCGCAGCTCTCTTCCCCCAGTTTTCGGGTGGGGATATCAAAGCCGCCAGGTGCGGGCGTTAAAATGAGAGACAGCATCGGGTCGCTGTATCCGGCTATCACCACCTGTTCCGGAATCATCAGATTCAACTCATCCGCCGCGCGATAAAGGCCGAGTAATTTCATGCTGTCGGTAGCAAATACGGCATCAGGCGGCGTGGGTGATGAGAGCAATTCCAGAGCCGCTTTAAGCGCACTCTCATGGGTATAACCGCCGTCCATGATCCAGTCCGGGTTCATCGCAATATGGTGCTTTTCCAGACTGGCTTTATAACCCGCCAGGCGATCGATCGAAACGTGATAATCAAGCGGCGCATGCAGACAGGCAATTTTCTTGCGTCCGTTTTTAATAAAGGTTTCCGTCAGCGTAGCGCTGTCATGAAAATTATCCGTGTCGACGGAGTAAATATTCTGATACTCACCTTCCACTTTACCGATAACCACTACCGGTACGCCATACGCATCCAGCGTGGTGAAAAAGGATTCATTTGCGGGCGAACTCAGCATGATGATCCCTTTGATCATCTTCTGTTTTATTTTACTCACGCATTTCAGCAGATCGTCTTCACTGCTTTTTGAGGTTTGTAAAATAACATCGAATCCTTCTTCTTCCGCTTTTGCCGTAATGGCATGAAGGACATCGGAGAAAAAAGGGTTGCCGGCAGTGGTTTTGGTTGAACGGGTCGAAATAACCATAATGGCATCGAATCCTGAAGAGGTCAGGGCGCGAGCCAGTTTGTTGGGCTGATAATTTAATTCATCAATCGCCTTCAGCACTTTGTCACGTGCTTCGGGAGAAATATTCGTTTGTTTATTCAGAACGCGGGAAACGGTTGATTTCGATACGCCCGCAACCCGTGCGATATCATAAATGGTGGGTGACATACACCTTACTCACTCAGAACTGACAGCAATGTCGTTCATCTTACTGGAGAAAAAACGGCAATAGCAATAAATAAGAATTGATAATCAACGATCTGCCCCCATTTATTGTATTCTGAAGCCATGCATTCAAGGCTTCCAGGCAACGAAGGACGGCGATGAAGCGACTTAAAAACGAAATCAATTCACTGGTAAACCGCGGCGTTGACCGTCATCTGCGACTGGCGGTGACAGGATTGAGCCGCAGCGGTAAGACGGCGTTTATTACCGCGATGGTGAACCAGCTCCTGAACCTGCACGCAGGGGCGCGTCTGCCGTTGCTTGGCGCGGTGCGGGAAGAGCGTTTGCTGGGCGTTAAGCGCGTCCCTCAGCGCGATTTTGGTATTCCCCGTTTTACCTATGACGAAGGGCTGGCGCAGCTGTATGGCGATCCGCCCGCGTGGCCGACGCCGACGCGAGGGGTCAGTGAAATACGTCTTGCGTTGCGTTTCCGCTCGAATGAATCCCTGATGCGCCATTTCAAGGATACCTCCACGCTATACCTTGAAATCGTCGATTACCCCGGCGAATGGCTGCTCGACCTGCCGATGCTGGCGCAGGATTATCTCAGCTGGTCACGCCAGATGACGGGATTGCTGCAGGGGCAGCGCGCCGGGTGGTCAGCCAAATGGCGCCAGCTGTGCGAAGGGCTGGATCCGCTTGCCCCAGCAGATGAAAACCGTCTGGCCGCCATTGCCGACGCCTGGACGGCGTATTTACACCAGTGTAAACAGGAAGGGTTACACTTCATTCAGCCGGGGCGCTTTGTTCTGCCGGGTGATTTAGCAGGCGCGCCTGCGCTTCAGTTTTTCCCCTGGCCAGATGTGGACGGGGTTGGCGAGTCGACGCTGGCGCAGGCTGATAAGCACACTAACGCCGGGATGCTGCGCGAGCGTTACCATTACTACTGTGAAAAAGTGGTTAAGGGGTTTTATAAGAACCACTTTTTACGATTTGACCGTCAGATTGTGCTGGTGGATTGTCTGCAGCCGCTCAACAGCGGGCCACAGGCATTCAACGATATGCGCCTTGCCCTGACGCAGCTGATGCAAAGTTTTCACTACGGGCAGCGGACGCTGTTCCGCCGTCTTTTCTCACCGGTGATCGACAAACTGCTCTTTGCGGCCACAAAAGCCGATCACGTCACGGTCGACCAGCATGCCAATATGGTGTCGCTGCTGCAGCAGCTGGTGCAGGACGCCTGGCAAAACGCCGCCTTCGAAGGGATCAGCATGGATTGCCTTGGGCTCGCGTCGGTGCAGGCAACGCAAAGCGGGCTGATTGACCTTAACGGCGAGAAAATACCGGCATTACGCGGGAACCGACTCAGCGACGGTGAACCGCTTACCGTGTATCCGGGCGAAGTGCCTGCGCGGCTGCCGGGTCAGGCCTTCTGGCAGAATCAGGGCTTCCAGTTTGAAGCCTTCCGCCCGCAGACAATGAGCGTCGACAGGCCATTACCGCACATCCGTCTGGATGCGGCGCTGGAGTTTTTGATTGGAGATAAATTGCGATGACGGAACCATTAAAACCGCGCATTGACTTTACCGGAACGCTTGAGCAGGACGCCCAGGAGGCGTTCAAAACGGCGCAGACGTTCAGCGGAACCCAGGCCGATAACTTTGCCCCGGCGCTGCAGGACGAGCCCGCTGTTGAGGACGGTCCGGCGGAGGCGGTCGTGGACGCCGCGCTGCGTCCAAAACGCAGCCTGTGGCGCAGGATGGTTATCGCCGGTCTGGCGCTGTTTGGCGTAAGCGTGGTTGGGCAGGGCGTGCAGTGGACGATGAATGCCTGGCAAACTCAGGACTGGGTCGCGCTGGGCGGATGCGCCGCGGGCGCGCTGATTGTGGGGGCGGGCGTCGGGTCGGTTGCCACCGAATGGCGTCGACTCTGGCGTCTGCGCCAGCGCGCACACGAGCGTGATGAAGCGCGGGATCTGCTCCACAGCCACGGCACCGGGAAAGGCCGCGCATTCTGTGAAAAGCTGGCCAGTCAGGCCGGAATTGATCAGTCGCACCCGGCGCTTCAGCGCTGGTACGCCGCCATCCATGAGACCCAGAATGACCGGGAAGTGGTGACACTCTATTCCCACATGGTTCAGCCGGTGCTGGATGCTCAGGCGCGGCGCGAAATCAGCCGGTCTGCGGCGGAATCCACCCTGATGATTGCCGTCAGCCCGCTGGCGCTGGTCGATATGGCCTTTATCGCCTGGCGTAACCTGCGCCTGATCAACCGTATTGCGAACCTTTACGGTATAGAGCTGGGTTACTACAGTCGGCTCAGACTGTTTAAGCTGGTCCTGCTCAATATCGCATTTGCCGGGGCGAGTGAGTTGGTGCGCGAAGTGGGAATGGACTGGATGTCGCAGGATCTGGCGGCGCGTCTCTCTGCCCGTGCGGCTCAGGGCATCGGTGCGGGATTATTAACCGCGCGTTTGGGGATTAAAGCGATGGAAGTCTGCCGTCCGCTGCCCTGGATTGACGGCGATAAGCCCCGGCTGGGGGATTTCAGGCGTGAACTGATCGGCCAGCTCAAAGAGACGCTCAATAAAAAACCTGCGCCGTGAGGTTTTGTTCACTAATCGTGCTGGCTGTCAATATTTGTTGACAGCCATCTTCCGGATCACCGTGTTCTGACATATCATTTTACTGTTATTGGCTTAAAACGGTGAATTTCCCATGCGTCTTGAAGTCTTCTGTGAAGACCGTCTCGGTCTGACCCGCGAATTACTCGATCTTCTTGTTTTACGTAGCATTGATTTACGTGGCATTGAGATCGATCCTGTCGGGCGAATTTACCTCAATTTTGCCGAAATTGAATTTAATACCTTCAGTAGCCTGATGGCGGAAATCCGCCGTATCGCTGGCGTTACGGATGTACGCACCATTCCCTGGATGCCGTCCGAGCGTGAGCACCTGGCGCTGAGCGCGCTGCTGGAAGCCATGCCTGAACCGTTCCTCTCCCTGGATTTGAAAAGCAAAGTTGAGCGCGTTAACCACGCGAGCTGCCAGCTTTTCGCACAGAGTCAGGAGAAGCTGAGCAATCATCACGCCGCGCAGCTGATCCCCGGTTTTAACTTCCAGCGCTGGCTGGACAGCAATCCGCAGAACACGCACAGCGAGCATGTGGTGATTAACGGGCAGAATTTCCTGATGGAGATCACGCCGGTCTATCTGAAAGGGGAAGGGAATACCCGCGTGTTGACCGGGGCGGTGATCATGCTGCGCTCGACGCTGCGCATGGGTCGTCAGCTGCAAAACCTCTCCAGTCAGGACGTTGGCGCATTCAGCCAGATTATTGCCGTCAGCCCGAAAATGCGTCATGTGGTTGATCAGGCGCGTAAGCTCGCAAGCCTGACCGCGCCGCTGTTGATTACCGGGGATACCGGCACCGGGAAAGACCTGCTGGCTCACGCCGTGCATCTGGCAAGCCCGCGTGCGGCCAAGCCTTACCTGGCACTTAACTGCGCCTCTATCCCGGAAGATGCCGTTGAAAGTGAGCTGTTTGGTCACGCGCCGGAGGGCAAGAAAGGGTTCTTCGAGCAGGCTAACGGTGGCTCCGTGCTGCTGGACGAGATCGGCGAAATGTCGCCGCGTATGCAGGCTAAGCTGCTGCGTTTCCTGAATGACGGCACGTTCCGCCGCGTCGGTGAGGATCACGAAGTGCATGTGGACGTGCGCGTCATTTGCGCCACCCAGAAGAATCTGGTGGAACTGGTGCAAAAGGGGATCTTCCGCGAGGATCTCTATTACCGCCTTAACGTCCTGACGCTGAACATTCCGCCGCTGCGCGATTGCCCGCAGGACATCATGCCGCTTACGGAGCTGTTCGTCGCCCGCTTTGCCGACGAGCAGGGTGTGCCGCGTCCGAAGCTGTCTGCCGATCTGGGCACGGTGCTCATGCGCTACGGCTGGCCGGGTAACATTCGTCAGCTTAAAAACGCCGTTTATCGTGCGCTGACCCAGCTTGAAGGGTATGAGCTGCGTCCGCAGGATATCCTGTTGCCGGATTACGACGCCGGGACGGTATCCGTAGGCGAAGAGGCGATGGAAGGGTCGCTGGATGATATCACCAGCCGTTTCGAGCGCTCTGTGCTGACGCAGCTGTACCGCAGCTATCCCAGCACCCGCAAGCTGGCAAAACGCCTTGGCGTGTCGCACACCGCGATCGCAAATAAGCTACGTGAATATGGTTTGAATCATAAGAAAGGTGACGAATAACAAAAAAGCCTCTGCAAAGAGGCTTTTTACTTTTCACTTTAGGTTTATTCCTTCGCCAGCGGCGTGTTAACGATGTCTGTTTTTGTCTCGCCCTGAATCGACGCAATCCTGCTTGCAACCTCTTTCACCTGCTGCGGGCTGTGGAGCAGGGTATAGGTCAGATCAAACTGCGCGCTGGCGCCAGGCTGCAGCTGCTTAACCCGCTTCTGTTCGCGTTCAATCGTGACGGGGTAGGCGTAGCTGGTACCCGGTTCAATGCCCGTGACATAACCCTGCTTCAGCGTGTCGGTGTTTTTCCATAAAGTCAGCACGGGCAACTGGCGCGTATCAAACTGGATTGACGCGCCTTTATCACCGGCTTTATTGACCACAGCCGCGAGCGTTTCGTGGTTGTTGTCGGCGAGCGGCTGAATATTAAAGACCATCTCATCAAAGCCTTTTGTCTGCCCGGCGTAGGTTTGCCAGTCGTTTACGCCCGCTTTGGCGTAGTCATTGAATGGGCTCACGCTCGCCGCCGGCGCAAGGAAACGTGCGCCTTCTTCGAGGATCGGCGTCCCGAAGTTGCTGTGATAGATGATTTGATAATCATGAGGGTAATCGGCATGGTTGGTCAGAACATCATGCAGACTGAACTGGTTGGTCCCTGGAACGTAGCGCAGTTCGGTCATGGTTTGCAGATCCGCTTTTTTGAACGTGCTCTCTTTGATCAAACCCCGAACGCGGATCTCATGCGGGGCGGTATCCGCCACCTCAACTTCCACCTGCGATACCGGTGTATTTCCGGCCCTGCCGTGAAGGGTATAAATTTGTCCATCTGCGGTGACCGGATGACCTGTCCACTCGTAGCCACAGCGCACCATCATCTCGTTGAAACCATCCAGCCAGCCGAGACCGTTTCGGCTTTCAAGATTGATATAGGCAGGATTGACGACCTCTTTGACGGGTGAATTCCATCCCAGTCGGGTGCCAAACCCTTCAACGTGCAGAAGGTTCATGCCGCGTGTCGGGCTCAGGGTAATCGTCAGGCCATCTTTACTGCTAATAATGATGACTTTACTGCCTTCCTGCTTGCCGCCGTGTAAGATTTTTTGCTCAATGCTGAACGTCTGATCTTTAACTTTCAGCTCATCACTGGAAATCTTCCAGTTTCCTTTCTCTACGCTGCTTTCAGCACTTGTCAGCACCCAGGTTTTAGCCGCGGCATGGCCAGAAACCAGGACCGCCAGAAGCGTAAAAGCGAATTTGATCTTCATATTTTATCCTTTTTGCTGAAACGATTATTTTCTTTCGTAAGCAAATCTAATGTTTAGACAAAAAGGGAAATGTGATGAGCTTCACTCGGGATGAAAATAGGGGATTTTAACGATTATTATGCGTTGTTGATCACGATCATGTTACATATTGCTCTTATTATTGCAGGATTAATGTGACATGCGAGCATTTAAGCTTTAACGATTCAGCTTTTAAATAATAAAAAACCCCGCCGAAGCGAGGTTGAGAATAAGTTGTATAGAATGCTAAGGACTTATTATGCTTTCAGCACGTCCAGCGCGGCAGTGTAGTCCGGCTCGGTGGTGATTTCGTTAACCAGTTCGCTGAAGACGACAGTGTCGTTTTCGTCCAGAACCAGTACAGCACGTGCTGCCAGACCTTTCAGTGGGCCTTCCGCAATGCTGACGCCGTATTTCTCGAGGAAATCTGCGCTACGCAGGGTGGAGAGGGTGATAACGTTGCTCAGGCCTTCGGCACCGCAGAAACGGGACTGGGCAAACGGCAGGTCAGCGGAAATGCACAGCACAACGGTGTTGTCCATTTCAGTCGCCAGCTGGTTGAATTTACGCACGGATGCGGCACAAACACCGGTATCAATGCTTGGGAAAATGTTCAGTACTTTGCGTTTGCCCGCAAACTGAGCCAGTGTGACGTCAGACAGATCTTTAGCCACCAGAGTAAATGCCTGCGCTTTGCTGCCAGCCTGCGGAATGGAACCTGCTACAGCAACCGGGTTGCCCTGGAAATGAACGAGTTGTGACATAGATATCTTCCTGTTTACATATAGTTAACGTCGTGGCTAGTGTATGCCATCAGCAGATAACACGGCAAACCAAATTTTTCGCCTTTCCGGGCCGCAAGGAGTCAGTGATGAGAAGCGTTAAGGTTTATGAAGAAGCCTGGCCATTGCATACCCCGTTTGTGATCTCGCGCGGCAGCCGAAGTGAAGCCAGCGTGGTCGTGGTTGAAATTGAAGAAGAGGGTGTGAAAGGCGTCGGGGAATGTACGCCTTATCCGCGCTATTGGGAAAGCCTTGCATCTGTAATGGCGCAGATCATGACCCTGGTGCCAGACCTGCAAAAAGGGCTCACGCGCGAGGCATTACAGCAGCGTTTACCCGCCGGAGCGGCGCGCAACGCCATCGACTGTGCGCTCTGGAGCCTTGAAGCCGCTCAGCAGCAAAAACCGCTGACGTCATTGCTGGGCGTGGTCGTGCCGGAGTCCGTCGTGACCGCGCAAACGGTCGTGATTGGTGAGCCGGAGCAGATGGCCGCCAGTGCGAAAGCGCTCTATGACGCCGGAGCCACGCTGTTAAAAGTGAAGCTGGACGATCGTCTGATCAGCGAGCGCATGGTCGCGATTCGCTCGGCGGTGCCCTCAGCCACGCTGATTGTGGACGCCAACGAGTCGTGGCATCCCGAAGGGCTGGCCGCGCGATGCCAGCTGCTGGCCGATCTGGGGGTGGCGATGCTGGAGCAGCCTCTGCCGGTAGAAGAGGATGCGGCGCTGAAGAATTTTATCCATCCGTTGCCTGTGTGCGCGGATGAAAGCTGCCACACACGCGAGAATTTGAGCGAGCTTAAGGGCCGCTATGACATGGTCAATATCAAGCTCGACAAGGCAGGCGGACTGACTGAAGCCCTGGCTCTGGCGGCGGACGCCAGGGCGCAGGGGTTCGACCTGATGTTGGGATGCATGCTTTGCACCTCCCGGGCGATCGGTGCGGCGCTGCCGCTGGTCAATCAGGTCCGTTTCGCCGATCTGGATGGCCCGACGTGGCTGGCGGTTGACGTTTCACCGGCCCTGAAATTTACCAGCGGCGTGCTTCATCTCTGAGGTTGCCAGCGCAGAAGCTCCATCATGGCTTTTAAGTATTTTTCGCTGGCTTCGTCGGAGGAGATCGCCGGGAACTCAGCGGTAATGCAGGGCAGGCTTAAGTCGGCGCACCAGCTCCCGAATGATCCGGGTGTTTCATAACCCACGCTGGTGACGAGCGGCAGGTCGAACGCCCGTGCCAGCCACGCGCCCAGGTCAGAGTGGCGCGGATCTTCAATGCAGGCCAGCGGATCGTGAAAGGAGACAACCCAGGCGGGGTGGATCTTATGGATAAGCTGGCACAGCGCCTGCGTTTCCGGCTCTGAGCCAGGGTTGTCTCCCGTCAGCAACACCACGTCCCGCTCCTCGGCGGAGCTGTTCCAGCGATAAACCGTTTCGCCAGCGCGCCAGTTTGCTGCCGGGAAATTACGGTTCAGGTCGACGCCCCGCGCATTCGCTCGCAATCCCAGCTGACAGCCATCCGGATTGACGGCAAGAATCACGTGATGACGTCGTAATGAAGGGGTCAATGTCCGCAGCGCGCACGAGAGCGTGACGACAGACGAGTTTTCATCACCGTGCGTGCCGGCAATAATCAAACCGCTTTCGCGATCGGCATCGGGTGCCGGGAACCAGATCAGCGATGCGCCTAAAAATGAGCGGCCATATTGTTCAGCGCCCGGAGGGAAGGCGCCGCGTTCCGCGCGGGGTCGGGTGGTTGCCATACGAAATCCTGATAAAGAAGTCTCTACTGGCAGTGTTGTGCAAAAACCGCTGTTAATCAAATAGTTTCCGTAGCGGCTGAGAATTGCCTTAAATCACTATTCAGGCGTAAGTTATTTGCATTTCTTATTGTCGAAACAAATAATTACGCATCTGCTTGTTACCTGAATTTTTTAAAGGGGATCTTATGAAGCATCCTGTTTCGCGTCTTTTCACCGCACTGTGCCTGTGCGGGCTCTCTACACTCTTATACGCTGCTGATGTCCCACAGGGCACGGTGCTGGCGCAAAAACAGGAGCTGGTCAGACATATTAAAGATGAACCGGCTTCGCTCGATCCCGCAAAAGCGGTGGGGTTGCCAGAGATTCAGGTGATTCGCGATCTTTTCGAAGGGCTGGTGAATCAGAATGAGAAAGGGGAACTGACCCCGGGCGTGGCGACGCGCTGGCAGAGTAACGATAACCGTACCTGGACGTTCACCCTGCGTGATAACGCAAAATGGTCTGACGGTACGCCGGTCACCGCGCAGGATTTTGTCTACAGCTGGCAGCGTCTGGTTGACCCAAAAACGACCTCTCCGTTTGCCTGGTTTGCAGCGCTGGCAGGTATCAACAATGCGCAGGCTATCATCGACGGTAAGGCAGCGCCTGATACCCTGGGCGTGACGGCGGTGGATGCCAGGACGTTGCGCGTCCTGCTGGATAAACCGCTACCGTGGTTTAGCAACCTGACGGCAAACTTCGCCTTCTATCCGGTGCAAAAAGCGAACGTTGAAAGCGGGAAAGAGTGGACGCGTCCGGGAGCGCTGGTCGGTAATGGCGCCTACGTCCTGAACGACCGCGTGGTGAATGAAAAACTGGTTGTCGTGCCTAACACCCACTATTGGGACAATGCGAAAACTGTCCTGCAAAAAGTGACCTTTATTCCGATTAACCAGGAATCGTCCGCCACGAAACGCTATCTGGCAGGGGATATCGATATTACCGAATCGTTCCCGAAAAACATGTATCAGAAGCTCCTGAAGGACATTCCGGGACAGGTGTATACGCCGCCTCAGCTCGGGACCTACTACTACGCGTTTAATACGCAAAAGGGGCCGACGGCCGATGCCCGGGTTCGTCTTGCCCTGAGTATGACTATCGATCGCCGCATTATGGCGGAAAAGGTACTGGGTACCGGCGAAAAACCGGCCTGGCATTTTACCCCTGACGTGACGGCGGGCTTCACGCCTGAACCTTCGCCGTTCGAGCAGATGTCCCAGCAGGAGCTGAACGCTCAGGCCAAAACCTTGCTCCAGGCCGCAGGCTACGGCCCTCAGCGTCCGCTGAAGCTGAACCTGCTGTACAACACGTCGGAAAACCACCAGAAAATCGCCATTGCGGTGGCGTCCATGTGGAAGAAAAATCTCGGTGTGGATGTTAAGCTGCAAAACCAGGAGTGGAAAACCTACATCGACAGCCGCAACACCGGCAATTTTGATGTGATCCGCGCGTCATGGGTGGGGGATTACAACGAGCCCTCGACCTTCCTGTCCCTGCTGACCTCAACCCACAGCGGCAATATCTCGCGTTTTAATGACCCGGCTTACGATAAAATTATCCACCAGGCGACGCTCGAAACCACGGCGAAAGCGCGTAACACCGACTACAACATGGCGGAGAAAATCCTTATGGAGAAAGCACCTATCGCGCCTATTTACCAGTACACCAACGGTCGACTGATTAAACCCTGGGTGAAAGGGTACCCCATTAATAACCCGGAAGACGTGGCGTATAGCCGGACGATGTATATTGAGAAGCACTGACGAGTAGGGGTTCGCTGCTACCAAATCCAGAACTGGCGCGGAGCTTAGCGCCAGTTGCTCCTTCTGATTCTCTCCCGCCACAGCAGAAAGTCGCACTTTCCTGACGATACTTACTGCTGATATTTCTCAGGCGATGCAAAAACAACACCATACGCAATGGTGGGTAAAAATTGCATGAGTTGAATATCGCCGTCTACACTTGAACAAAATAATATCTTGTGTTCTGCATATTAAAAACATGCAGTAACTCCAGTGAGGTCAACATGTCTTTCACTAACAGAGAGTTGCGTGAACTTGTCGAAACACAATTAAAATATACGTTATGCGTTAGCATAAACAAGGCTACCAACGGCGATATATTCAATGCTGTGGCGCTGGCAGTGCGGTATTTTCAGCAAGATCGCTTTCTCGATAGTCAGGCCCGGCAACGCGTGGAAAAGAAAAAACGCGTTTATTATCTCTCGATGGAATTTTTGCTTGGGCAGTCATTACGCAATAACCTGATGAACCTGAATTTGCTTGATGATATGCGTCAGGTTGTCACTGACCTGGGGTTTGATTTCGATGGTATTCTTGACGAAGAACCCGATGCCGCGCTTGGAAATGGTGGCCTTGGGCGGTTAGCTGCCTGCTTTATTGACTCAATGGCAACGTTAGACATTGCTGCCTCAGGTCATGGCATTAAATACGAATATGGTTTATTCAGGCAGTCTTTTCAGAATGGTCAGCAAATCGAACATCCGGACGACTGGCATTCCATGCATTCCCCCTGGCTGGTTGAACACCATAGCCAGGCAATGCTGATCCCAATTGGTGGATATATCGAGCACGCAGATGATGCTGACGGGAATTATAATCCAATGTGGTTGGGGTGGAATACCATCGTTGGTATCCCAAATGACTATTTCGTTTCTGGCTACAGAGGTAGCACCACGAATAAGCTTCGTTTATACAGTGCCGTAGCCTCTAACTCTTTTGATATTCATATTTTCAACCATGGCGATTACATCAAAGCGGTCAGTGAAAAAATCGCCTCCGAGAATATTTCAAAAATACTCTATCCTTCTGATGAGATCCTCTCGGGCAAGGAGCTGCGACTGACTCAGGAGTATTTTCTTGTAGCATGTACCTTGCGAGATATTTTTCGCGAATACGCTGAGATTGAAACTGACATTTCGTTACTTCCGCGGCATGTCGCCATCCAGCTAAATGATACGCATCCCGCGCTGGCTGTTGTCGAGTTGATGCGAATACTTGTCGACGAGTACAGCCTTCCCTGGCACCAGGCCTGGGATATCACCCAAAGAACCTGTGCATACACCAACCATACGTTGATGCCCGAGGCTCTGGAGACCTGGCCAGTGGCGTTGTTCGAAAAATTGTTGCCGCGACACTTGCAGATTATTTTTGAAATTAACCATCGTTTTCTTGCGGATGTCGCCTCCCGATGGCCAGACAAACCGCACTTATTGACCTCCTTGTCACTGTTTTCGGGGAACAACGAGAAAAGCATCAGGATGGCAAATCTGGCCATCGTCGGGAGTCACTGTGTTAATGGGGTGGCAATGCTCCATTCCGAGCTTATCAAAACGCACCTGGTTCCCGATTTTTATTTTATTACGCCAGATAAATTCATTAATCAGACCAACGGCATTACACCGCGCAGATGGTTGCAGCAGGCTAACCCAAATCTTGCCGCGTTTCTGAATCAGCAATTGGGTACCCGATGGCCGACGGATTTACATATGCTTCGACAGCTGGAGAAGCATGCGGATGATACGGGGGTGATCGATCATATTCGCGGCATTAAATTCAAAAATAAATCCGCGTTGAGCCAGATTGTTTCACAACGTTATGGGATTATGTTGGACCCGATGGCAATGTTTGATTGCCAGGTAAAACGCATTCACGAATACAAGCGCCAGCTTCTGAATATTCTGCACGTCATTTCTCTCTATATTGATATTAAAGAGAATGGGAGAACCATAGCGCCTAAGGTGCATCTTTTTGCAGGTAAAGCGGCACCCGGTTATCGAATGGCAAAGCTTATTATTCAGTTAATTAATGCTGTAGCGAATAAAATCAACAGTGATGCGCGTATTGCCGGGCAGCTGAAAGTCATTTTTCTTGAGGATTACAAAGTCTCCTTAGCCGAAAGCATAATACCGGCAACAGACCTGTCTGAACAAATATCCACAGCAGGCACGGAGGCATCTGGAACCAGTAATATGAAGTTCGCGCTCAACGGTGCGTTAACAATGGGTACGTATGATGGTGCCAACATTGAAATTCTTAATGCTGTTGGGGCAGAAAACTTCTATCTTTTCGGCGCGACGGCTGAAGAAGTCAATGAAATGCGTTCAAAAGGCGATAATAATCGTTTCTATCGTCAGAGCGATCCTCGAATGATGCGTATAGTGGATACGCTTATTTCAGGTGAATTTAGCGCCGATCGCGAAATTTTTGCACCGCTACACCATATGTTGACAACAGCCGATCATTATTGTCATCTGCTGGATTTTGACAGCTACAGTCAAACCCAACGTCAGGCAATGGCTGATTTTGAACATCCCCGCCAGTGGCATCGAAAAGCGTTGCTAAATATTAGCCGAATGGGAGAGTTTTCGAGTGACAGAACCATTCAGGGCTATGCAAGGGATATTTGGGGAATAAATTGCTGATGGTCATGCTTCCGGTTGCCTTCCGGGAGCGATATCGGTGCACTATGATCATCATTCGGGAACACGTTACGCCCCTGATGCGAGGCTGATTATGAACTTTGAAATACAGAGTGAAAATGACGTACAGATTGTCGTTCCGCTGGTTCGCAGGCTGGATGCTTCTGTCGAGCAGACCTTTAAGCAGCAGGTGCTGGAGGTGATTGAAAAAAGTAATAAAAAGATATTGCTGGATTTCAGCCACGTAGATTTTATTGACAGCAGCTGTCTCGGCGCGCTGGTATCCATACTCAAGAGTTTAAACGGCAAGGGTGAGCTGGTGCTGTGTTCGCTTAACAGCAATACACACGCTCTCTTTAAGCTGACCAGGATGGATCGTATTTTTTCTATCAGGGCCAATCGGCAGGATGCCCTGCAGGTGTTGATGGGCTAATATCACAGCTCTCTTCGGGGAGAAAGCGGGATGTGCCAACGGTTAAAACGAGAACTGACGCATTCTCGCGCCAGTCCTGAAAACATGGCTCCGCTCCACCCGCACAGTATTCACCCGGGCTGATACCGGCGCGCTATTGTGCTAATAACGCACTAAACTTCGCCAGCCACTGCGGATGGGCGGGCCAGGCGGGAGCCGTTACCAGGTTGCCGTCGACATGGGCCTGATCGATGCCGATCGTGGCGTAGTGTCCACCCGCGAGGCGTACCTCAGGTGCACAAGCCGGGTAGGCGCTACAGGTACGGCCTTTCAGGATGCCCGCGGCAGCGAGCAGCTGCGGGCCATGGCACACTGCAGCAATCGGTTTGCGCGCGGCGTCAAATGCCTGTACCAGCTTTAACACATCCTCATTTAGCCGCAGATACTCGGGTGCTCTGCCGCCGGGGACGAGCAGCGCGTCGTAGTCCTGCTCCTTTACGGCGGAAAAGTCGGCGTTGAGGGTAAAGCGGTGACCGGGTTTTTCGCTATAGGTCTGGGCGCCGTCGAAATCATGGATTGCCGTCATGATGTAGTCGCCTTTTGGTTTGTCGGGGCAGACTGCATCCACCTGATGGCCAATCATCTGCAAAGCCTGAAAAGGCACCATGGTTTCGTAATCTTCGGCATAATCGCCCACCAGCATCAGGATCTTCTTGCTCATCATTCCTCTCCCTTGTCATTAAAGATGATTAAGATATAGCCTGGCGTGGCTGAAATGCCGGAAATAAAAAAGCCCGTCAGAGCACGGGCAACATAAGCAAATGAATAAGTGATTCGTTATCAACGTAGTTGGAGGATAACGGCGCGTATCTTACGCGGCTGTCAGGCTTGCAGATACCTGACAAATTCGGTAGGTGAAACACGATATTAAACGTGCGTTATGGTGCATCGAAGGTCGGGTAAAGACTATTTTCGAGAAATTCGACGAGATACCAGATCTCACCGCTAAAAATAAACCATAAGCCAAATATAATAAGGAGCAAAATAATTAAGGTGAGTATTATTTCTGTTTTTCCCATTGCAGATTTTACCCACCTGAAGTTAATTGAGTCGAGGCAGGCATTGTAGCGGGGCTTTCTCGTATACTCCAGTTTCATGCTGCAAGGACTTTATTGCGTCCGTCATTTTTAGCGCGATACAGCGCGTCGTCTACCCGCTTAAACAGCTCATCAATCGTCTCGCCCTGGTTATGTCGCGCCACGCCAATACTGACGGTAAACCGCGGTAAGCCCGGAATCGTAATGCGGGCAACGGCTGCACGGATCGACTCGGCAATCTGCAAGGCGATGTCGAGAGGGGTATGCGGCAGCAGGATAACGAACTCTTCGCCTCCCCAGCGGAACACCAGATCATTCTCCCGGCTACAGGCTTCCAGCGTTCGGGAGAGGGCGATAAGCACCTCATCGCCCTTCAGATGACCAAACAGGTCGTTGATGTTTTTGAAGCGATCGGTATCCACCAGCAGCAGGCTAAACTGCTGTTGGGCAGGAAGATGATTCAGGTTGTTGGGATCGGTAATCGCGTAGAACTGGCGACGGTTAAGTAACCCGGTCATGGAGTCACGTAGTGCGGCATGTTCCAGCTCTTGCTCCAGTCTTTTTTGCTCGGTGATATCGTGGATGATGCACAGCATCAGCTTGTCACCGTAGATCTCAATGGGGCCGGCATACGTCTGAACGTGGCGGGTAGAGCCGTCGGCAAGGCGGTGAACAAAGTTGAGCGGCTTATGGCCGCCGGGCAGCGCGGCAATCGCAGTCATAATGGGCAACACGTCTCGCCCGAGAGTATTGATTTCCCAGGTATGTTTACTGCACATGTCATCATGTGAGTAACCGTAAAAATTGAGCGCGGCCAGGTTAGCATCAACGATCTGGCCATCGCGGGCCGGATCGATTAACAGCATCGGCGCGCTGTTGGTCTGAAAAAAACGGGCGTAAAACCCCTGTTTTTTCCGCCGGTAGGTTGCGGAGCGGCTGGCCTTTAGCCCAGAGAGAATGTGCTGGGCGATCCCCTCGAAAACAATCACATCTCCCCAGGGGGCATAATGGGCAAGCGAGAGACGACAGCTTAGCGGCGTATCCTGTCCATCCCGGTTTATTGTCCAGATTTCGACGATCTCCTGCCCGGTTTTCAGTTCAGGTACATACATCGACAGGAGGTGCTGTGCATTCGCGGAATAGAGACCTTTACGCAGCTGGTCCAGGGTCTTCTCTCCCATAAGCTGCGTTGCGGTCACATTCGCAAAAACGATCGCTTCCGAAGCGGGGGAAATCAGCCATACGGGTGTTTTAATGATGTTCAGCGCTTCAAAACCGTTTTGCGACATAGGCATTTCCTGTTCATCGGCTCAATGCGCCTGACAATCATGACAGACGTGACGAGTGTCTACTGCTTTGAAACATACTCTACTCAACCCCGTCAGGCATGGTTTTTTTGTGAAATAAATGCGGGGTCCGTTTGAATTTTATTAATGGGTATAATTTGCCTGTCGGAGTTTATCTGCAGAAGCAGCCACGGCACCTGTTCGGCAGGTAAGGGGCGGGAGAAAAGATAACCCTGCAGGTAGTCGCAGCCGAGACGGGTGAGAACCTCCTGCTGCTCTTGGGTTTCAATCCCTTCAGCCACCACGTTCATCTCCATGGTTCGGGCGATACTCATGATGGTTTCAACCAGCTTGTAGCTTTTTTCATTTTCCAGCATCGACGTCACAAAGCTTTTGTCGATCTTGAGCTCTTTTGCCGGCAGCACGCTCAGCATCAGCAGGTTTGAATAGCCCGTACCGAAATCATCAATCGAGACGGTGATCCCCGCATGATTAAACGCGTTGAGTAACTCAATGCTGCGGTCGAGATTTTTCAGCGCGGTGCTTTCCGTAACCTCAAGGATCAGCCTGGACGGGGACAAGCTATATTTTTCCAGCATCGACGATACGATATGGAAAATGTCCGGCTGTTCGTGTAGTGCGCCCCAAAAGTTAGACACCAGATCAAAAACTGAGGGCGCATGGCAAAATTTTCATTGGAATTCAAAAAGGAAGTGTCAGAGAAGTATCTGGAAGATGAGTTGAGTCTGAAATCTGTAGCCAGGATGTACGACATAAGCCCTTGCACGGTAAGAAAATGGGCTTATGCCTACCGGGAGCATGGGATCGGTGTGCTTACGGGTAAAAAGGGACGCTACTCTGCTGATTTCAAACTTATGGTAGTAAAAGAAGTTGTGGATGATGGCTTCTCTGTTCGTGAAACTGCGGTAAAACATGGGATACCAGCCTTTGGTACTGTATGTACCTGGCTTGAAAAATATAGAAAACATGGCGAGGATGCTTTCACCCGAAAAAATCAAAAGATCATCCCAGTGCCAGATAAAAGCATCACGCCAGTCCCACCACAGCCAGCATTAACCGATGTTGAGCGAGAGGAACTTGAACAACTCAGGGTCGAGAATGCCTACTTAAAAAAGCTGAAGGCCTTGGTTCAGCAGAAAACATGCTCAGCGCCCAGGAAAAAGTGAGCATTGTAAGTGAACTAAGGCAGGAATGGCCATTGTCCCGATTGTTAATCGTTGCTGGGCTGCCCCGGAGTACATTTTACTATCATGTAAAACGTCTTGCGGCTCCGGACCGATACCAGTCTGCCAGAGCGCTTGTGCTGAAAATTTATCACCAGCACAAAGGTCGCTATGGTTACAGACGCATCAGGCTGGCATGTCGTAACGAGGGGGTTTTACTTAATGGCAAAACCGTTAGAAAACTCATGAAGGAACTGGGTATTAGCAGCCTGATTCGCGTCAAAAAGTACCGTTCATATAAAGGAGAACAAGGACGAATTTGCGATAATCTCCTGAAACGCCAGTTTGACGCAGAACGCCCCAACGAGAAGTGGGTCACAGATGTCACTGAGTTTAAAGTGAATGGCAAAAAGCTGTATTTGTCGCCCATCATGGATCTTTATAATGGCGAAATCATTGCTTATAACCTCGCTAACCGCCCTCTACCTTCAATGGTGCAGACTATGCTCACGGATGCGCTGAAACAGTTGCCGAAAGACGAACACCCAATATTGCACAGCGATCAAGGCTGGCAATATCAGATGTCACGCTGGCAACGATGGTTAAAAGATAGTGGCATCGCCCAGAGTATGTCTCGTCGGGGAAATTGCCTTGATAATGCAGTGATAGAGAGTTTTTTTGGAACATTGAAATCAGAATGTTATTACCTCAATGAATATAAAAATGTGGATGACTTAAAGCGAGACATTATCGATTACATTGATTATTATAACCAATTGAGGATAAAGGAAAAACT
This sequence comes from Enterobacter sp. JBIWA003, assembly GCF_019968825.1. NCBI lineage: Bacteria > Pseudomonadati > Pseudomonadota > Gammaproteobacteria > Enterobacterales > Enterobacteriaceae > Enterobacter > Enterobacter sp. JBIWA003. The sequence goes on along the minus strand of NZ_CP074170.1, from coordinate 2,666,913 downwards.
TGGCGGTCTTAGTCCGGTACAATATCGATTGAGTCAGGCTGCATAAGTTGTCCAAGATCTGGGGCGCAGATCAGTTCGAACTGGACGGGGGATAAGTTGAGCGACAGCGTCCACTGGCTAAACCCTTGTTCAGTCCAGAAATGCAGCTGTCGACATGCCGCTTCAATGGCCCAGTTGCCCACCGGAATAATTAAGCCGGTTTGTTCCAGCGAGGGGATAAACAGGCCCGGCAGAACAACGCCTTGCTCAGGGTGCCGCCAGCGCAGCAGGGCTTCAAAACCATGGATAGTCTTCTCTTGCGCATACCAGGTTGGCTGGTACCAGAGTTCAAACTGATCGCGCTCAAGCGCCTGAGAGAGTTCCTGCAGAAAACCGGGTTTTGCCGGGATTGCTGTCGACATCTCGGATCGGTAGTGCGCCCAGCCGTTCCGGCCGTCGTCTTTGACGTGATGCAGGGCTGCATCCGCCTTGAGCTTTAGCTCATGCAGCGTTTCGCCATCCTGAGGATAGAGGCTGACGCCCGCACTGATTGTCGTGCTTAGCGTATGACCACAGATCGAAAGAGGACGTCGTACATCCTCGAGCAACGACGCGAGCAGGGCGTTGAGTTTGTCGTCGTCACATTCCGGTACCAGCAGGATAAAGGCGTCACCTCCCAGCCTTGCCAGGGTCATCTCACGCGTGAGACGGGAAGTGATGCGCTGTGCAACGGTGATCAATAACTCATCGCCGACGCTGTGACCCCAGGTATCGTTGACGCGTTTGAAATGATCGACGTTCAGGAAAATGACGGCAAATTGCCTGTTACTCAGCAACGCGCTGCGCAGGCAGTCCTGCATGCGGATGTCCATCTGATGGCGATTCGCGAGTCCGGTGAGCGCATCAAAGCGCGCCTGCAGCTCAAGCTGCCGATTGAGCTGCCGAAGATTGTCCGTCAGCCGGCCGGTACGCCGGTGAGAGTCGACAAGAGAAATAATTAACATCACGCCAAGCAGGCAGAGCGTGGTGACCGAAACCCAGATGGATAACCCGAGCTCGCCGATCCCACCGGGAAGGGTATGCGACATTTCCGGGTAATGCGCGGCACTCATGCCGGTATAGTGCATCGCACAAATGGCGGCGGCCATGACCAGGGCCGCGAGAAGGCGCTCGATAAAAACCCCTTTGTCTCGCAGGCGGAAAGCCAGCCACAGCGCAGTGCCGGAAGCCACCACGGCAATGACCACGGACAACCCCACAATACGGCGATCCCAGATGATGCTGCCATCCAGCATCAGGGCCGCCATACCGATATAGTGCATGAATACCACGCCTGCGCTCAGGATTGCGGTGGCAACGATGGGGCGAAAGAGAGACCGTTTTTTTCCCGCGACGGCAATATCAAGGGCCGTGGTAGACGCAATAACCGCGACGCCCAGCGATGTAAGGGTTAACCAGAGGTCATAGCGCATCATCATGGGCATTTGCATCGACAGCATGCCGATAAAGTGCATCGACCAGATGCCGATGCCGAGCGAGATACCGCCGGCCATACGCCAGAACAGGGCAGCCTTTCGGCTGGAAAGGGGAATCTTTCCGGCACTGTCCAGCGCCACAAAGGAGGCGATAAACGCCACCAGATAAGAGATAGCGATTAACACAGGGTCCCACGATATATTGAGCATTATGCAATCCCACGCCTGAGAGGGTTACCGATTTCGCCTGCCGGGCACATCTTTATCTGGCAACGAACATGCGCATTCAAACAATATTAGTTTTTTATCGTGTAAAATGACCAGTCATATTAATACTCTAAAACGTATTAAGAATATAAAATATATTCTCATTGTTAACGTATTAAGCATTGCTAAACAAGAGCGAATAAAAGTAGCAAAGCTCCTTAAATATAACGGCGATTGTATCAGTGCGCCGCAGCGGATGGTATCGCTTAACGTGGCGGCAGACCAGTATTACAGCACGCTGCGAAGAACATTTTCACTAATACGCTCTTTTTATCTAACTTAAGCTAAATCCCAGGTTGCTAACGGCGAAAAAACAATCCCGTGAAGTTTGCGAGGAAAAACGTCTGAGCCAATGCTATAAGTCTAGATGCCGACCAAAATATAAAACGTGGGTATCATCATGCTAAGAGATATTAGTGTCAGGACCTTTATTATCGGGTTCCTTTTATCGCTATTTTTGGTAAACGCAGGTGTCGTTGTTCTAATTTCCAGCAAGTCCTCTCTCTTTATTTCCCTTAACGTTATCAATTTCGTTGCGCTATTTTTGCTTTGGGTCTACATGACCCGCTATCTTGTGACGCCGATCAATACGGTAAAGAGAAGTATTGAAGAGGTGACAGCAGGCAACCTTGGGGTTTCTATCCCGGAGTTTGGCAATAACTGCGCGGGTCGACTTATTCCCGGGATCAATAGCCTTTCCGGCAACATTGCGACGCTGGTGCGCGAGATCAGGGCGTCGTCGCAAACCGCCATGACCTTATCGGATCAGCTCTCGGCCCGTAGCGCTCAGCTCTCGGTGAAAACCGAACAGCAGTCTGCGTCTTTAGTGCAAACCGCAGCCAGCATGGAGCAAATGGCGGCGAGCACCAAAAACAATGCCGATAACACCCGCCTGGCGAGCGAACAGGCGAATGTGGCGACGCTGCAGGCGCGCAAGGGCGGGGAGCTGATGGGGCAGGTCGCCAACAATATGCAGTCCATTACCGAATGCGCCCAGCAGATGACGGAGATTATTTCATTGATTGACGGCATTGCGTTCCAGACCAATATTCTGGCGCTCAACGCGGCCGTTGAGGCGGCAAGGGCAGGCGACCACGGAAAAGGCTTTTCTGTCGTTGCGGAAGAGGTCAGAAACCTGGCACACCGCAGCGCAGAGGCCGCGAAGAATATCAAAGCGCTGATTGAAGTCACCAGCAGTAACGTCACGCAGGGCGCGACCGTGGTGTCACAGGCAGAGAAGAATATGCATGAAATCGTGACGGGGTCGGGGAACGTCAGCCGCTTGATGGATGAAATTTCCGCGTCGACCTCTGAGCAGGAGAAAGGCATTTCCCAGATCACGCTGGCGCTTTCGGAGCTGGAGCGGGTCACGCAAAGCAACGTGGCGATGGCGGAGGAACTCAACGGCTCCTCAGATGTCCTGCGCAACCAGGTGATTGAGCTGCAGGCCCGCACGCGTAATTTCAGACTGGATCAGGGATCGTTGTCCTCATTACCTGGCAGCTCGCCATCCTTCCTCCCGCGGCCAGAGCACTCTCTCTGACAAAACCGCAACATTTTCGCCGTATTTCTTGCCGGGTGGCGCTGCGCTTACCCGGCCTACACGCTGCCACAATATCAATACATTACACCCTTCACTGTAGGCCCGTGCAAGCGTAGTGCCGCCGGGCGAAACGCATGGCATGTACATTTCATGAACGATTTCAGCGCGATGGCATACATAGTTGTTGCTTAACCCCTGATGAAAGCTAGACTGACACCGAAAGAGCTAAAAGGCGGAGGAGCTGTGGAGAGCATTAAAGGATCTGAACTAAACGTTCCAGACGCAGTTTTTGCGTGGGTGCTGGACGGTCGCGGCGGTGCCCGGCCGCTGGAAGACAATGATGTGATCGACAGTGCGCATCCCTGCTGGCTGCATCTGAACTACACCCACCCGGACAGCGCTGACTGGCTGGCGTCGACCCCGCTCTTGCCTAACAATGTGCGCGATGCGCTGGCCGGTGAAAGCCTGCGCCCCCGCGTGAGCCGAATGGGGGATGGGACGCTGATCACCCTGCGCTGTATTAACGGCAGCACGGATGAACGTCCGGATCAGCTGGTTGCGATGCGGGTCTATATGGACGATGGGCTGATTGTCTCCACCCGACAGCGTAAGGTTCTGGCGCTGGATGACATCGTCAACGATCTGAAAGAGGGCACCGGGCCGATCGACTGCGGCAGTTGGCTGGTGGACGTCTGTGACGCGCTTACCGATCACGCCAGTGAGTTTATTGAAGAACTGCACGACAAAATCATCGACCTGGAAGATAACCTGCTCGATCAGCAGATCCCGCCGCGCGGTTTTCTGGCCTTGTTGCGTAAGCAGTTGATTGTGATGCGCCGCTACATGACGCCGCAGCGCGACGTGTATGCGCGGCTGGCCAGCGAAAGGCTCGCCTGGATGAACGACGACCATCGACGCAGAATGCAGGATATTGCCGACAGGCTGGGCCGCGGGCTGGATGAAATTGATTCCTGTATTGCCAGAACGGCGGTAATGGCGGACGAAATCGCGCAGGTGATGCAGGAGTCGCTGGCGCGAAGAACTTATACGATGTCTCTGATGGCGATGGTGTTTTTACCCAGCACGTTTCTGACCGGGCTGTTTGGCGTCAACCTGGGGGGAATTCCCGGGGGCGCTTATCGCTACGGCTTTACGGCCTTTTGCGTGATGTTAGTTGTTTTGATTGGGGGTGTTGCATGGTGGTTGCATCGTAGTAAATGGCTGTAAATTTACGCTTTTTTCGTCTTTTTCCGGGATTAAAACGCTCTTTTAATTGAGCGAAGTCAATAAACATCTACCCCGTAAGGTGCAATATTACTCCCGCAGGTGAATGCAACGTCAAGCGATGGGCGTTGCGCTCCATATTGTCTTACTTCCTTTTTTGAATTACTGCATAGCACAATTGATTCGTACGACGCCGACTTCATAGTCGGCTTTTTTTTGCCTCCTGATTCTCAGCGTCTACCCTAAAAGGGACGACAGCAAATTCTGGAGGGAATGATGAGCATCCTTAACGCTCTGCTACTGCCACAATCGCGTCAGTCCGATCCTATCCCCAGCGATCCGGTACCCATGCCCGATCCCATCCCGCGTCCGCAGCCGATGCCGGACCCGCCGCCCGATGAAGAACCGATTAAATTGTCGCATCGAACCGCGAGATCTGCGAGGATACGCGCCATCTGACTGCAAAGATCACCACGAGAGACTACAGTGACCGCTTTTTCTACCCTGAATGTTCTGCCCGCCGCCCAACTCGATAACCTCAACGAGTTGGGATACCTCACGATGACGCCTGTTCAGGCGGCCGCCTTACCTGCCATTCTCGAGGGCCGTGACGTGCGCGTGCAGGCGAAAACGGGCAGTGGAAAAACGGCGGCATTTGGCCTTGGCCTGTTGCAGCATATCGATGTGGCGCTGTTTCAGACCCAGTCTCTGGTGCTGTGTCCGACCCGCGAACTGGCAGACCAGGTCGCGGGTGAACTGCGTCGCCTGGCGCGTTTCCTGCCCAATACCAAGATCTTAACCCTCTGCGGCGGGCAGCCGTTCGGCGCCCAGCGTGATTCGCTCCAGCATGCCCCGCACATTATTGTCGCGACGCCTGGCCGTCTTCTCGATCATCTGCAGAAGGGCACCGTCTCGCTGGATGCGCTACAAACGCTGGTCATGGATGAGGCCGATCGCATGCTGGACATGGGTTTCAGCGATGCCATTGACGAGGTGATCCGTTTTGCACCGGCCGATCGCCAGACGCTGCTGTTCTCCGCAACCTGGCCGGAAGCCATTGCCGCCATCAGCGGCCGCGTGCAGAAAAATCCCCTTACCATTGAAATTGACAGCGTAGATGCGCTGCCCGCGATCGAACAGCAGTTCTTTGAAACCTCGCAGCAGGGGAAGATACCGCTCCTGCAGAAATTGCTGAGCCAGCATCAGCCTGCCTCCTGCGTGGTGTTCTGTAATACCAAAAAAGACTGTCAGTCGGTTTGTGATGCCCTGAATGCCGCCGGGCAGAGCGCGCTGTCGCTGCATGGCGATCTGGAACAGCGCGATCGCGATCAGACGCTGGTCCGTTTCGCGAACGGCAGCGCCCGCGTGCTGGTTGCGACCGACGTTGCTGCGCGCGGTCTGGATATAAAATCGCTTGAGCTGGTGGTGAACTTTGAGCTGGCGTGGGATCCGGAAGTACACGTGCACCGTATTGGCCGCACCGCGCGCGCAGGAAACAGCGGTCTGGCGATCAGCTTCTGCGCACCAGAAGAGGCGCAGCGCGCCAATATTCTCTCTGAGATGCTGCAAATTAAGCTGAACTGGATGAATCCCCCAGCCGGCGTCAGCCTTGTGCCGCTGGAGGCCGAAATGGCGACCCTGTGCATTGATGGCGGTAAAAAAGCCAAGATGCGTCCTGGTGATGTTCTAGGTGCACTGACCGGGGATGTGGGTCTGGACGGGGCGGATATCGGTAAGATTGCTGTCCATCCGGCGCATGTCTACGTCGCGGTTCGCCAGGCGGTTGCCCATAAGGCATGGAAGCAGCTGCAAAACGGGAAAATTAAGGGTAAAACCTGCCGCGTACGCCTGCTGAAATAAAGCATGAAGCGTCTCAGAGGGTGTTTCTGAGACGCTAACCGCTTACTTCACTTCAAGCACGTTCAGACGCAACTCTTCAAACTGATTGTCATCGTCTTCCGGCTGCCAGCCTGCTGGCTGCATCGGGATCTCTTCCCGGTCAAACGCCAGATCTCCGCCGTTCACGACTTCTGACTCGTGATTGATGCCTTTAAAGTCGAACAGTTCCACATCCGCAAGATGGGAAGGGACGACGTTCTGCATGGCGCTGAACATGGTTTCGATACGACCCGGATAGCGCTTATCCCAGTCGCGCAGCATGTCGCCAATCACCTGACGCTGCAGGTTCGGCTGAGAGCCGCAGAGGTTACATGGAATGATCGGGAACCCTTTCGCCTGAGAGAAACGCTCAATGTCTTTTTCACGGCAGTAGGCAAGCGGGCGGATGACAATATGTTTACCGTCATCACTCATCAGCTTAGGTGGCATACCTTTCATCTTGCCGCCGTAGAACATGTTGAGGAACAGCGTTTGCAGGATATCGTCGCGGTGATGGCCCAGCGCAATTTTGGTCGCGCCCAGCTCCGTCGCGGTACGATACAGAATGCCGCGGCGCAGACGAGAGCACAGAGAGCAGGTGGTTTTCCCTTCCGGGATCTTCTCTTTCACAATACCGTAGGTATTTTCTTCGACGATTTTGTACTCAACGCCCAGCTTCTCGAGGTATTCCGGCAGAATGTGTTCCGGGAAACCCGGCTGTTTCTGGTCAAGGTTGACCGCCACCAGGGAGAATTTCACCGGCGCACTTTGCTGAAGATTACGCAGGATCTCCAGCATGGTGTAGCTGTCTTTACCCCCTGACAGGCAAACCATGATGCGGTCGCCTTCTTCAATCATGTTGAAGTCTGCAATGGCTTCGCCCACGTTACGGCGCAGTCGCTTTTGCAGTTTGTTAAGATTGTATTGCTCTTTTTTGTTAATCTCTTGATTCTCTTGCATTGAGTACTACCTTCGGAGCCAGCAGGGGCAAAAATTGTATGCCGCGTATGGTACGGATTCCGGCGGCGAATGCCAGCACGTTTTACTGCTGCGTGAAATCTGGCGCCGATACGTGATAAAGGGTAGCTAAGTAACAGATACACCTCTGCCACTTTATCTCCGCTTACAGCACCTCAACCAATTCAAATTCTTCTGCGACCAGTTCCATATCTTCAGAAAAATGGCCTTCGCGGAAGAAAAATCGCTGATGCTCAGTCTGCCAGTATTCAAGGCTTAAATCACCTTCACCCTCTTTACGAGCGAATTCCTCAGTAACATCGCAAAAACGCACCAGTCGCATGGAAACCAGCCGGATCACACAGACCGGGACATTCTGACCATCAAGGATTATGTTGTAGCTTCCTATCCGTGGAGCAGACACATCCTGCGAGTACGAGGCAAAAGAGCCGCAGGTGGCCGTTTTGAGTCCTTTTTTAATCAGATTCGCAAGCTCGTTTGCAAGTGCCGGGCTGTCACCCATTTGCCAGGCCTGTGCGCCCGGGTATTTCATTTTTAATTCCTCAACCGTCACCATTCAACTTCCCTCATAACTTTTATCAAAAGAAACATACCAGCGGTTTTAGCATAAACATCGTCGATACCAGAAGCGTACTCTGATTTCCTGACACCTTTTTTCACTGGTGGTGTGCATGAAAACAAGGCGTTGCGCTTATTGCCCGAGTAAATATATCCTTGTGGGGTTATCTGTGTGGTGAATCTGTGGCCGGTAGCCAGCCGAGTGATGTTGTATAACAAAGAAAAGTCACCGGGATAGAACCGACACCACGCTTTTTCTGTAACTTTTATCCCATTGGAAGGGGTTAACGTGTTCAAGCTTAATTCATCGCTACTGGTGGCGTTGCTACTGTCAGGCTGTAGCGCCGATCTGGTTCTCAGCCCACCTCAGCAACCTGAATACAAGTCGATGCCTGAAATAACGCAGTCTGTGACGCCATCACAACAGCGCGCAATCATGGCAGGCGAGCGGCCTGACTGGTCAGAAAGAACGCCGGTCAAGACAATAAAGCAGTACTAATAAGCACGTATCAACCAGGGCTGCCGTTCGGCGGCCTTTTTATTTCCCCATTTGAGAAGGTGCAACGATGGAGGCTGGTTTGCGGGAAAATTTCTGACGCATGACATGGTATTTCTTTCTTTATCAACCATGCTTAAGACGAAGACAATTCAATCACTTCAGCATCACCGAAGCGGCAACGTCACTCGAGTCGAGAACCCTGAATGCGCCATGCACCTATCTCCTTAGCTGCAGCCACGGCAATTTTTATGCTGGGCGTTTTTATCATCAATTTACAGGTTTGGTATTCTGCACGGGCTGACAGCCTTGCAGGGGCGCACTATGTCTTGCGAAACATGAACGTCATTCTTAAAGAAGCCCGTCATGCTGCCCAGATAGCAATGCAGCTTGCTGAGAATGAGTGTGATGCTGAAGGGCAGTATCGGCTCGGTACTGAAGCGGCATTACAACCTCATCTGAGAACGATCGTTATTCTGAAACAAGATGCGGTCTGGTGCTCCTCTTTACCGGGAAATCGCGTGTTGCTGGTTAACGGCTCAGCGCTGCCTCAGGCATCATTGCTACTTGTTCCATCAAAAAGTACGGTCAACGGCCTGCCGGTTCTCTTATACCAGACAAACCATGCCGGAAGCCGGATCATGGTGAGCATCAGCGACAGCCATATCCGGGATGCGCTGAATATGCCATTACGTGGCGTGGCGTATTCACTGCAAGTCGGCAATCGTCGTTTAGGCCAATCCGGCGATGTGTTGACGGCACCCCATGCAAACAAAGGTGTACTGACGGTAAAAGACGCTGATTATCCCTTCGCGATTCAATTTAACGCTCCGCCTCTTTTTAGCCTGACGAGATTATTCGACCAGGCCGGTGGGGTGCTGTTATTTCTGCTGCTCATTTCCTCTCTTCCTGCTTATCTTTTGCAACGCTATCTCTCTAAGGATATATCGCCTGAAGATTCACTGCGCACTGCCATCTACAGAAATGAAATTATTCCCTATTATCAACCCGTCGTGAGCGGAAAAGAGGGCACCTTGCGCGGTGTAGAGGTGCTGGCCAGGTGGAAGCATCCGCAATCCGGGTTTATTTCTCCCGCTTCGTTTATTCCTCTTGCTGAAAAATCAGGGCTAATTATTCCATTAACCCAAAGCTTAATGCGTCAGGTTGCAATGCAGATGAATTCAATTTCTTCGCTGCTGCCGGAAGGATTCCATGTAGGGATTAACTTCAGTGCATCTCATATCGTGGCCTCTACCTTTTTTGAAGAGTGCCTGAATTACAAGCGCAGCTTTGTGCAACAGGATCTTAACCTTGTCGTTGAGGTGACCGAGCGCGAGCCCCTCCACGTAGATGAACATCTCGTTAAGACCCTGAATGAGCTGCATAACAATGGATTTGCAATCGCGCTGGATGATTTTGGAACGGGCTATTCTGGCCTGTCCTACCTGCAGGACCTGCATATTGATTACATCAAAATCGACCAAAGCTTTGTTGCCAGAGTGAATGCCAATGAGGATTCCACCCTGATCCTGGATTCGGTACTGGAACTGGCAAAAAAACTGTCAATCCGTATTGTGGCGGAAGGGGTTGAAACCCAGCAACAGCTTGATTATCTCATCCGCAATAACATCACGTTTTTACAGGGCTACTTCTTCTACAAACCCGTTCCCTTTAAGGAGTTGATAAAAATCCTTTTGTCGAAGCCAAAGGTTAAAGTGAGGGTGGAGTGACGTTTTCCCCGGAATTGCGATAAAGAAAAAAAGGGGGGCATCATCCCCCAAATAAAATGCAGACCGTTATTGTTTTAACTACGGTGCTATTTTGTTATCTGAGTGCTTTGTGGTCAATTTAATTGTTTTCAACCTTTGCTGTAGAGATTACATACTAAAAAAAAGAATGAAGAGTCTAAGGTAAAATTTTAAAGTTGATCCTGGTCAATATTACCGCCTTCACGGCTGAATAATAGATGCAATCATGTTTAACTTGTTAAGCAACTGCTCTGGCGGTGGGTTTTGGACGTTAGGCGTTTCCGTATAATTTTTTAAGAAAAAAATGCTGACTGCGAAATGACGATGCAGTCATGCTTACATATTAACCTGGCTTGAAGATGCGTCAGCAAGATAGGGTATAATGCGGCTTCGTAATTGCTAAACAACCCGGTGGTTGGTGCTATGACCCTCAATCGCTTTTTTTATTTACTCCTGATCTTTGCTGCAATCGGCAGCCTTTTTGCCTCTAACCCTTTGGCTATGTGGTTTCTGCTGATCAATGTGCTGACGATGGCTATGTATGGCGCCGATAAACAGGCAGCGCGTAAGGGTATGCGCAGGGTACCGGAAGCCACGCTGCTGGTATTTGGCGTAACCGGCGGCTGGCCTGGCGCGATTGTGGGCCAGCAACTCTTTCGCCATAAAACGCAAAAGCAGCCCTTTAAAACCTACTTTTTCTTAAGCATTGTCGTTAGCATCGCCGTGATGGCGGCGGTTTACCATTTCTCGCCTGTTTCTTCTTTATGAGCGTATTGACATCAAGTTAACTTGAGCTTTTAAGATGTCAGCACCACGTTGATAAAGGAGTAACATCTTAAAATGAAAGACATTGATGTAGGTTTCACTCATGTCGCGTTTATGGTCAGGGACCTGGAAAAGAGTATTGCCTTCTATCGCCGCTATGCCGGTATGGAGGTCATTCATTTACGTGAACCCGACATGCCTGATGCCAGAAAAGTCGCATGGCTCAGCGACCATACCCGTCCTTTTGCACTGGTTCTTGTACAGGCCGATACCGTGACCGATACGCCGCTGGGCAGTTTCGGGCATCTGGGAATTGCCTGTGCGACCCGCGAAGAAATTGACAGAAAAACCGCGATGGCCACCGCTGAAGGTGTGCTAAGGAAGGCGCCTGAGAATGTAGGCGATCCCGTCGGATACTATGTCTTTTTTGCCGATCCCGATGGCAACACGTTAGAGCTGTCATTCGGACAGCGCGTCGGTCTGGAAGCGATCCGAACGGCCAGTCGGAATAAATAAAGCGAAGATACGTTAGCAACAGGAAACAGACCGCGTCGCGCGTCGTTAATTGTTCCTCCATCACTGCCAATAGTAGTAGGACTATTCTTAAGTTGTTGCTGTTTTTTGCACAATCTGAATAATACGTGCAACACCACGGACGATAACATTCCATGAAAATAGTCTCTATTACGCTGGCAGTGCTGGCGCTTTTTTCTGCGCCTTGCTGGTCCGCTTTTCAGGAGCGGGAATATAATACCTGGTATATGAAAAATGCGGTGCTTTATGATATGACGCAGACCTCGGAAGGTTATCCCGTCATGGTGAGCGTATCCCAGCCCGGGAGGAAATCCGCTAATTTGCTGGTGTCATATATTACGGAAGGGCGCTGTGGTGAGAATAAGCTGCCACTCAATGTGAATGGTACAGTGCTTCCCGCCAAATATGCTTGTGTTCAGATAGGGAAGAACAGAATTGAACATTTTTCAGTTGTGGATGCGGACAGCGTCAATGGCATGGTGACGCATTTGAAATCTGATTTCACTATTCTCCTGCAAAACGATATCAAAATTTGGGCGGCAAATATCAAAACGCCAAAATACGGGCTGGCACCGAGATTCTGACGATGAAATGTCTGTCTCACGACAGGTATTATTTCTATCATGGTAATCATTTATGAAATAATAGTGTCATGGTGTTATTAATCAAAATATGGAGTAAGTGGCCCTGTTTTTTTACGTATTGAAATGGACTGTATGCGAAACGGTACGAAACCGCACAAATAATCCTTACTGACATTATGGATAAAGCTCGCTACCAGACTTACGCTTGCTAACGGCGTTTTAGTTGTTCAGCACATCTTTATTGGTAAGGAGTAGAAAATGTCACATCCTAATAGTCTGGATTTGCTAAGCCGTAAAGAAGGAATGTGTTTGTTAGAGCAAAGCATGGGTTTTGTCTGGCAGGCAGCACTTCGGGCTGTCGCAGTATTAGGCGTTGCAGATCGTCTGGTTGAAGGAAAAAAATCCGTTACACAACTGGCGGAGGAGCTTAATATCGATGGCGACTATCTTCATCGGATCATGCGCGTATTATCCTCTCGTGGAGTGTTCAACGAACTGTCCGAAGCTGAATACAGCCTTAGCCATTCAGCACAGTTCCTGTGTTCTGAGCATGAATTTTCATTGCGTGCGGCGGTGCTCATGCTGACAGACCCAACATTCTGGCAGCCAGCGGCTAAAATGGATGAGATATTGCAAGGCAAACCTGTTTTTAATGATTTGTTTGGCAAGCCTTTTTACGACTACTGGCAGCATGATGACACGATGACTGACAGCAACATTTTTCATGCGGGTATGGCCTCTATGTCATCCGTAGAGAATGAAGTCATCGCCGATAGCTATTCGTTTCCTCAAAATGCTATCGTTGCCGATATTGCCGGTGGGCTGGGTAATTTATTGCTGGCTGTTTTACGCCGAAATCCGACCTTAACAGGGATCCTGTTCGATCAAAAAGACGTGCTTGAGCGGAATCGACTGTACCTGTTAAATGACAATCGTCGATGGAAGGCAGTTGAGGGTGACTTTTTTGAAGCCTGTCCTGTAGCGGATATTTACCTGCTTAAATATATTTTGATGGACTGGCCTGATGAGAAGGCGATTCAGATACTTCAATCGTGTAGAGATGCAATGAAAGAAAATTCCAGATTATTAATTTTTGAACCACTTATAAAAAAAGAAAATAATGAACAGGGACGATTTGAAATTGACCTTCTTCTTTTAACAAGCTTTGATGGAGGGCGGGCAAGAACGGAGTCTGAGTATCTGACCTTGTTTGAAAAGACCAGTCTGAAGCTAAACAATATAATAGACACCCGTTCGTATTTGTCGATTTTAGAAGTCGTACCTGTCTGAATTACGTAAATTATATTCACAAAGCGAGTGTCCTCATTCCGTTTTACCGGATTCCTGCTACGCTTGTTTGTTGTATCAGGAGCATGAGCATGATGAACAAAGACGAACAAACAGGTTTAGTGGGGCTGGCGATTGGGGCCGCCGTCATTGGGCTGGTTTCAGCGCAGAAACCGATCCATCGCAACAGTATTGTCGATGAACTGGTCAGGCTCGGCAGGCAAAAAGGCGATGGTGTAGAAGACGAGGTTTTCGTCAAGGCCGCCGAGCTGGTGAGAAAAGGAGTATAGCCTATGGCTGAATGTCGTAATGCGCAGTGCCATTGCGGTGCGGTGGCCTTTACCGTTGCGCTCACGGATGGCCTGAATACCGCGCGGCGCTGCAGCTGTTCCTTTTGTCGCATGCGGGGGGCGGTCGTCGTCTCTGCGCCGCTGTCAGGGATTACCGTGACCAAAGGTGAGGATAAGCTCACGGAGTACCGCTTTAACACGGGGACGGCACGGCACTTCTTCTGCTCGGTGTGCGGGATCTACACGTTCCATCAGCGGCGTTCCAATCCAAACGAATACGGCGTGAACGTTGCCTGCTTCGAAAACGTCTCACCGTTAGATTTCCCTGAAGTGACGGTAATGGACGGGGTAAACCATCCCGCAGATGGAGACAGCGGGGTGTTTGGCTACCTCTCTTTTCGCAAGAAAGGGGCAGTTGAGGCGTAATTGCCGCCTGGCCACTCTGTAATCAGCCTGGCTATAGTGGAGGGTGGTTATCTGAAACAGGAGAAATTATGCTCTGTGTTGAAAAAGACGATCCGCGTGAGGCCCCTGAATCAGGTGATAAAAAGCCTCAACCCGTGAAAAAATAACGCGAACTGCGCGTTTACCCGCCACCGGCACTGCTGGTGGCTTTTTATTTCCGCGGGAGCAATATTAAACGCCATCGAGGTGGTTCAACACCGCGCCCAGATGACCGACAATATCAGCAAAATCAAAAATTAACGCTATCCAGATAAGCGCTAAAAGAGTAAGTACGGCAACGGATACACGACCAAACAACGCTGTTATCCCTGGTGATGAAAAGGTTATCACCTGAGTTTAACCAGCTTTCCCTCAACTTACCCTCAACCACACGATTCCTGAACCTGTTTTTTGTGACGAGCTTCAAAAAGGGGGGAGCCCGCAACATCATGCGGGCTCTGGCAATCAGAACTGGTAAACCAGGCCCAGTGCCACGACATCATCCGTGCCGATGCCGTTGTTTTTGTAGAAGCTGTCATCTTCATCCAGCAGGTTGATTTTGTAATCAACGTAGGTGGACATGTTTTTGTTGAAGTAGTAGGTCGCGCCGATGTCAGCGTATTTAACCAGATCCTGGTCTCCCTGGCCGTTGCCGAGGTCCTTACCTTTAGACTGCAGGTAGGAAAGAGACGGACGCAGGCCGAAGTCGAACTGGTACTGTGCGGTCACTTCGAAGTTCTGGGTTTTGTTGGCCACGGCGTCGGTATTATCACCGTAAGGCGTCATATTGCGGGTTTCAGAGTACATGGCTGCCAGATAGATGTTATTGGCGTCATATTTCAGGCCCGCAGTCCATGCATCCGCTTTATCGCCGCCCGCAGTGGTATTCATTACCTGCTCGTTGGTACGGTCAGAAGAGGTATAGGCTGCCCCTGCGGTAATCCCCATGCCGAAGTCATAGGTGGTAGAGATACCGAAGCCGTCACCGTTCTCGTGACGCGTGTCGCGACCGTTGTTGGTGCCTTCCTGATTGTTGCTGGCATCTTCATTTTTGCCCTGATACTGCAGCGCGAAGTTCAGACCCTGCACCAGACCATAGAAGTCGGTGTTACGGTAGGTGGCCACGCCGTTGGCACGGCCGGTCATGAAGTTATCGGCTTTGGTGTAGGAGTCCCCGCCGAACTCAGGCAGCATATCGGTCCAGCCTTCCACGTCGTACAGAACACCGTAGTTACGACCATAATCAAACGAGCCATAATCACCCACTTTGATACCGGCGAAGGCCAGACGCGTCCAGGACTGGTTATCAGACCCTTCGGTGTTATTAGCCTGAATGTTGTACTCCCACTGCGCGTAGCCGGTCATCATGTCGTTGATCTGGGTTTCGCCTTTGAAGCCCAGACGCATGTAGGTTTGATCCCCGTCAGCGCCTTTATCGTCGGAGAAATAGTGCAGACCATCTACTTTTCCGTACAGATCTAATTTGTTACCGTCTTTATTATAAATCTCTGCTGCATGAGTTGCGCCAGCCATTAACAGAGCCGGAATCATCAGGGCCAGTACTTTTCTTTGCATTATGATATTCCTTTGCGGTTGTTTTTATTTAATTACCTGTTGAACTTCCTGAATGAGAAAGTTGTCTCATGCTAAATCACTCCTGAGTAAGAGTAATAAATTATAATTGTTACGAACTAAGTAAAATCTAAACCGAATAAATCAACGGTAATAGTCATTGGTTTGATGAATGTCTTAATGCAAAGCATATAAAATTAAAATTATTAATCAGGCGTTAAGTAAGCTATTCTTGGCGGTGTTATATGCCTTTAAGATTATTTATCCATAATCCGCGTGAATATTATTTAGGAGACTAAATAGATATTTAATGATTATCTGGATTCGCCCGGTGTGAATACACCGGGTTTTTTTATGGCAAAAAAAGCCCGGACACGCCGGGCTGAGAAACTAGTCGCTGGTCGATTTTTCGGCTTTACCCGCCAACTGCGCCAGGAAGTCATACCGTTTTTGCAGATCGGCCGCGGCGTCTTTCCATAGCTGTTCGGCCACTTCCGGCTGCTGCGCGTTAAGGCGACGGAAGCGCTGTTCCTGCATCAACGTCTCGGCCAGGGCATCTGACGGCGGACGAGAGTCCAGCGCCAGCGGTAACTTACCTTCGTCCGCACGGCGCGGGTCGAACCGGTACAGCGGCCAGAAGCCGGTCGCGGTCAGCTGTCGCATTTGATCGTGGCTGAGTGCCAGGTCGTAGCCATGCTCTTCACACGGGCTGTAGGCAATGATCAGCGACGGGCCTGGATACGCTTCCGCTTCCTGGATAGCCTTCACCGTCTGGTTAAGCTGGGCACCCAGCGAGATTTGTGCGACGTAAACATGGCCGTACATCATCATGCTCACGCCGAGATCTTTACGGGCCTTGCGTTTGCCGTGTTCACCGAATTTCGTGACTGCGCCAAGCGGCGTCGCTTTCGACGCTTGACCACCGGTGTTGGAATAACACTGCGTATCCAGAACCAGAATATTGACGTTTTCGGTCAGGCTCAACACGTGATCCAGTCCACCGAAGCCGATATCGTAAGCCCAGCCGTCACCGCCAATCAGCCAGATTGATTTTTCAACCAGCGCGTCCGCGTCGGTCAGCAGCTGTTCAGCGCCCGCCACGCCCTGAAGCGCCTGACGTAGCTCAGCAACCTGCTCACGACGTACCTCTGGCGTCGCGTCCGCGTGAAGCGCGTCATTGAGCCCGGCGGGGATCTGCCCGGCAAACTGTTCCAGCAGGCGCATCACGCGTGCGCGGTGCTGGTCAACGGTCAGGCGGAAGCCCAGGCCAAATTCGGCGTTGTCCTCGAATAGCGAGTTTGCCCACGCGGGACCGCGACCGTTGGCGTCAGTGGTGTACGGCGTGGAGGGCAGGTTACCGCCATAGATAGACGAACAGCCGGTAGCGTTGGCAATCAGCATCCTGTCGCCGTACAGCTGGGTAAGCAGCTTGATATACGGCGTTTCACCGCAGCCTGAGCAGGCGCCGGAGTATTCAAACAGCGGCGTGATCAGCTGTGAAGTGCGAATATCAATGCGTTCCAGTTTGCTGCGATCGATTTCCGGCAGATTCAGGAAGAAGTCATAATTAACCTTCTCCTCTTCAACATGCTCCAGACGCGACATCATATTGATGGCTTTGATCTCCGGGTTCTGCCTGTCTTTCGCCGGACAGACCTCGACGCACAGATTACAGCCGGTGCAATCTTCCGGTGCGACCTGCAGAACGTATTTCTGTCCGCGCATATCGCGTGATTTCACATCCAGAGAGTGCAGGCTGGCCGGCGCGGCCTCCATCTCTTCCGGTGACACCACTTTGGCGCGAATGGCAGAGTGCGGGCAGGCTGCCACGCAGTGGTTGCACTGGGTACACAGCTCTTCCTTCCAGATGGGGATCGCTTCGGCGATGTTTCGTTTTTCCCAGCGGGTGGTGCCCATCGGCCAGGTGCCATCTGGCGGCAGCGCAGAGACGGGCAGGGCATCACCCAGCCCGGCCAGCATCGCCGCCGTCACGGTCTTCACGAAATCAGGCGCCGCATCGGACACGACTGGAGGGCGGTTCGGGCTTGCGGCATTGACCGGCTGCAGCGGCACCTCGAACAGCGACTCGCGCGCCAGCGCCAGCGCCTGCCAGTTACGTTCGACCAGCTCCTGGCCCTTGCTGCTATAACTTTTGGCAATCGCGCCCTGCAGTTCCGCCAGCGCGCTGTCGCCCGGCAGGATATTCGTCAGATGGAAGAAGGCCATCTGCATAACGGTATTGATACGCGCGGCAAGGCCACATTCGCGGGCAATTTTCGCCGCGTTCACCACGAAGAAACGGGCTTTTTTCTGGTTCAGCACCGCCTGCACTTCCTGCGGCAGGCGCGACCAGACCTCATCTGCGCTGTATGGCGTATTCAGGAGGAAAATACCGCCAGGCTTCAGGCGCTCGGCCATCTGGTATTTATCGATAAACTGCAGCTGGTGACAGCCAACAAAATCAGCCTGAGAAATAAGATACGCAGAGCGGATGGGCTGTTCGCTCACCCGCAGGTGGGAAACGGTCAGACCGCCGGCTTTCTTGGAGTCATAGACGAAGTATCCCTGGGCGTACCACGGCGTGGAGTTCCCGATGATTTTGATGTTGTTTTTGGTCGCAGAGACGCTGCCGTCACTGCCCAGACCATAGAACAGCGCCTCGAGTTTTGCGGTTGAGGGCAGGGTGTTTTCCGGCAACGACAGGGACAGATTGGTCACATCATCATAAATGCCGACGGTAAAGCGCGGCTTGGGCTTCGCTTCGCTGAGCTCGTTGAATACCGCCAGCACGCAGTCCGGTCCGAACTCTTTGGAGGACAAACCATACCGCCCTCCGATCACGCGCGGCAGCGTTTCACGTTCGCCTTGATTAAAGGCTTCGGCCAGGGCCGTCATCACATCCAGATACAGCGGCTCCGCCTGGGCGCCCGGCTCTTTGGTGCGATCGAGCACCGCAACGGTACGCGCGCTCTCCGGCAGTGCCGAAAGTAGATGTTTCGCCGAGAACGGCCGATAGAGACGCACTTTAAGCACGCCAACCTTTTCGCCGCGCGTCAGCAGCTCGTCAACAACTTCCTCGCAGGTGCCAATGGCAGAGCCCATCAACACAATGACCCGTTCCGCCTGCGGATGGCCATAATACTCAAAGGGTTTGTATTCCCGACCGGTCGCGGCGGCAAAGTCATTCATCGCCTGTTCAACATGGTCGTAAACCGCGTTGTACCACGGGTTCGTGGCCTCACGGGACTGGAAATAGGTATCCGGGTTCGCCGACGTGCCGCGAATCACCGGGTGTTCCGGATTCAGGGCGCGGGCGCGATGCGCGTCGATATCCGCCTGCGGGAGGAGATTCAGGATTGTCTCGTCAGCCAGCGGGACGATTTTGTTAATTTCGTGAGAGGTGCGGAAACCATCAAAGAAATGAATAAACGGCACCCGGCTTTTGAGCGTGGCGATATGCGAAATTAAGGCAAAGTCCTGGGCTTCCTGAACGCTGCTGGCGCACAGCATCGCGCAGCCGGTCTGGCGCACGGCCATCACGTCTGAGTGATCGCCAAAGATAGAGAGCGCGTGGGTGGCAACGGTCCGCGCCGCGACGTGCAGAACGAAGGGGGTCAGTTGCCCGGCGAGTTTGTAGAGCGTCGGGATCATTAACAACAATCCCTGAGAAGAGGTGAAAGACGTGGAAAGCGCGCCGGTCTGAAGCGCGCCGTGCACCGTGGCAATCGCACCGGCTTCAGACTGCATCTCAACCACTCTCGGGACATCGCCCCAGACGTTTTTTAACCCGTTACCCGCCCAGGCGTCTGCCTGCTCAGCCATGGTCGAACTTGGCGTAATCGGGTAGATGGCGATAACTTCACTGGTGCGAAACGCGACTGAGGCAACTGCACCATTACCGTCAATAGTTTGCATAGGACAATACCCTTACATTGCGCAAAAAATAGGGGTCTGTATTACGACGACAAACCCTGAATATTATCTGTGTATTCTAGCAAACGGGGGATTTTACGATTTTCGCTTTTGTGTCCTCGGTATTCTCGCCATCAATGAGTAGATCAAACTTTTGGCGAAAAAATTGCGAGAAATTGTTTCTGAAGCGCATAAATACGCACTTCCGCTCTCGACGACACGGGATGGGATGCCTATTATGCATAGGTTTCGCATTATTCATGGGGGAGAGAGCATGCGCTCAGCATTTTGGGTAGGGTGTGCCGCATTATTGTTGTCGGCATGTAGCAGTGAACCCGTTCAGCAGGCAACGGCAGCCCACGTGGCGCCGGGAATGAAAGCGGCGATGTCCAGCTCGGGTCAGGCTAACTGCGCGATGATTGGCGGCTCGCTGTCGGTTGCCCGCCAGCTTGATGGTTCTGCGATTGGGATGTGCGCCTTGCCAAACGGCAAACGCTGTAGTGAACAGTCGCTTGCCGTTGGAAGCTGCGGTAACTACTGATTATTCTACACGCTTAAACATCAGCGTTTTATCGGCTGTCGCCAGCGTTAACTGGTCTTCCGTCAGGTCGACCTGCGCCCCTTTGCGCAGCATGTCGCCGATGGCCTGATCCAGCTCATTCAGCTGCGGTTCAGTACAGAGCTTGCGCGTCATGGCCAGCGTTTTCACTTTAAGCTCGCCTTCGGACAATTTCCCCTGTCCGTTGAAGCGGTTACACATCTGGCCAGAAACGCTGATGTTATTCACAAGGCTGATATCAGGCAGGGCACTAAAACTGATCTCAGGTTGCGTTGTCGCGGTCTTAACCGCCTTACCGTTCACGTTTTCCAGCACAAAGCGGTGGTTCTGAAGTTGCTCCGGCTGAACGGAGGCTTTACCCGGATTAACGCACCCGGTAAGGGCAAGACTGATAACACTTAACGCAATGAGCTTTTTCATTTTTCTTCTCAAACTATAAATACTGTGAATCTTTTTCCAGTGTAACGATACTCTGCCGTGCGTTAATGGGGTTTATCTGAAAGTGCGGGGGGAAGGAGACGGGCAACGCTGCGGTTGCCCGGGATGAAGTTAATGCGATTTAAACCCTGCTGCCGTCATCAGCATACGGAAGAGCATACTGACCGCAGCCAGCGCCAGTACGCTGCCGCCCCAGATAATGGCCAGCCACAGCAATCTTTTCCAGACCGGTTGTTGCATCAGTGATAACCCTCCCCATGCTGAACTTTGCCGCGGAAAACGTAGTAACTCCAGAAGGTGTAGACCAGAATTACGGGAATGATCAACAGCGCGCCGACCAGCATAAAGCCCTGGCTTTGCGTCGGTGCGGCGGCCTGCCACAGGGTGATCGACGGTGGAATAATATGCGGCCAGATGCTGATCCCCAGCCCGCTAAAGCCGAGGAATATCAGCCCCAGCGTCAGGATAAACGGACGGCTATGGCTGGCTTGATTATTCAGGCAGCGCCACTGGTACAGGCTAAAAATCACCACCAGAGCAGGGACGGGCAGCAGATAAAACAGGTTCGGCAGCGTAAACCAGCGCGCGGCGATGGCCGGTTGCGCCAGCGGCGTCCAGAGGCTAATGGCGGCAATAAACGCCAGCAGCACGATTAACAGTGTTTTCGATACTTCACGCATCCGCTGTTGCAACGCGTTTTCGCTTTTCATCACCAGCCAGGTCGAGCCTAACAGCGCGTAGGCCACCACCAGGCCCGCGCCGCAAAACAGGTTAAACGCGGTAAACCAGTCAAAGGGGCCGCCGGTATAGGCCCGGCCGGTGACGGTAAAGCCGTTAATGACGGCGCCCACCGTCACGCCCTGGGTAAACGTCGCCAGAATGGAACCACCTATAAACGCCTTATCCCAGAACGGACGGTGCGCCGGCGTGGCTTTAAAGCGAAACTCAAATGCCACCCCGCGGAAAATAAGTCCGATCAGCATTAATGTCAGCGGAATGGTCAGGGCATCAACGATGACCGCATAGGCCAGCGGGAATGCGCCGAACAGGGCGGCACCGCCCAGCACCAGCCAGGTTTCATTCCCGTCCCAGACCGGCGCGACGCTGTTGACCATCACGTCGCGATCGTCGGCGTTTTGCGTGGCCGGGAACAGAATGCCGATCCCCAGATCAAAACCGTCCATCACGATATACATCAGCGTGGCAAAGACGATGATCACAAACCAGATAATGGAAAGATCGATACCCATTATGGCTGCTCCTTATGTTCAGTTGTGACGGCAGAAAGCGGGCGCGCCGGACGTCCATCGGACTCGGTGGCGAAAGACTCATGCGGCTGCGGGCCTTTTCGGATGAGGCGCACCATATAGCTGTAACCCACGCCGAATACCGATGTGTAAACGATGAAGAAGGCCAGCAGGCTCACGCTCATATGCAAATCACTATGGGCAGAAACCGCATCCTTCGTTCTCTGAAGCCCATAGACCACCCACGGCTGGCGGCCCACTTCAGTGGTGATCCACCCGGCCAGAATGGCAATCAGCCCGGATGGCCCCATCAGCAGCGCAAACCACAGGAAAGGGCGCGATGAATAAACGCGCTTTTTATAGCGCAGCCAGAGTGCCGTTACCCCAAGCAGCAGCATCAGCATGCCCAGGCCCGCCATAATGCGGAACGACCAGAAGACGATGGTGGAATTCGGGCGGTCTTCCTTTGGAAACTCTTTCAGCGCCGGAACCTGTTTATCCAGACTGTGCGTCAGAATAAGACTGCCGAGCGCGGGGATCTCCAGTCCAAAGCGGGTGCGCTCCTGCTCCATATCCGGCCAGCCAAACAGCAGCAGCGGGGTCGGCTCACCCGGCGGGTTTTCCCAGTGGCCCTCAATGGCGGCGATCTTGGCGGGCTGGTGCTTTAAGGTGTTCAACCCGTGCATATCGCCAACCAGGGCCTGGATGGGGGCGACAATCAGCGTCATCCACAGCGCCATCGAGAACATTGCCCGGATGGCGGGGGTATTATTCCCGCGCAGCAGATGCCATGCCGCGGATGCGCCAACAAACAGGGCGCTGCTCAGGAACGCGGCTATCGACATGTGCAGCAGGCGGTAAGGGAAGGAGGGGTTAAACACCACCGCGAACCAGTCTACCGGTACCACCTGACCGTTGACGATCTCATAGCCCTGCGGGGTCTGCATCCAGCTGTTTGAAGAGAGGATCCAGAAGGTAGAGATGATGGTCCCCAGCGCGACCATGCAGGTAGCGAAGAAGTGCAGCCCAGGCCCCACTTTGTTCCAGCCGAACAGCATTACGCCGAGGAATCCGGCTTCGAGGAAGAAGGCGGTAAGCACTTCGTAGGTCAGAAGCGGGCCGGTAATACTGCCCGCAAACTGTGAAAAGCCGCTCCAGTTGGTGCCAAACTGGTAGGCCATCACCAGCCCGGAGACCACGCCCATGCCAAAGTTGACGGCAAAAATCTTCGACCAGAAATGGTACAGCGAGCGCCAGACCGGATTTTTTGTTTTCAGCCACAGCCCTTCGAGCACGGCAAGGTAGCTTGCGAGACCAATGGTGATGGCCGGGAAAATAATGTGAAAGGATACGGTAAAGGCAAACTGTATCCGCGCAAGGTGAAAAGCATCTAAACCAAACATGCACAGCCTCAATGTCAAACGGTGTGCTGTTATGGTATAGGGGCGGAGATCGGACGAGCAGACGCAGAAAAGCGAATTTTAACCATAACAGTTGGCGTAAATTTCACGCTTTAGCCATCTGATATACCTTGAGGCTGTGGAATAAAAACATTCTTTTTATGAATTTTCCGCATTAAACCGCTTGCTTTGTCGTCAGCGCCGTGCGTTAATGGTCTTCTGGTTTTGAGTCCAAATAAATATCTGACGTAGTTTTTAAAGCAGTTCTCATCACGTTGTGCCTATCCGCAGCCTCTCTTGGGTCTTTATCTACATTCCGATTCGTTTTGTTTAAAACCATTATGCCCAATCGGCCCATTAGTAATTTACGTTTTAACGTTTCAGGAGAATCCTATGACTTCTTATATCCATTTTCGCTGCCCATGCTGCCATGGTTCGCAGTACCGTACCTCAGCCTTTGATGTGTCTGAGAAAAACCCGTTTGGCGCGAAATGCATTTTTTGCAAATCGCCGATGATCACGCTCGACCACCTGGCCGCCGCGCATTCCGCTCAGAGCCATGTGACCGAATACCGTAAGTAATTCATCTTCCAGACTATAACAGTTAGCTAAATCTTCTCTTTTTCTCCTGCTGATATACACTATCGGTCGTAAGGAGAATCTGATGAAAAAATACCAGCGTCTGGCGCAACAAATTATCTCGCAGATTGAGCTTGGCGTATGGCTGCCGGGCGATAAGCTGCCTTCCCTGCGAGAGCAGGTGGCGAGCAGCGGCATGAGTTTTATGACCGTTGGCCACGCGTATCAGATGCTGGAAAGTCAGGGGCGCATCGTCGCCAGACCGCAGTCGGGCTATTACGTTGCCTCGCGCCCGACCGC
Organism: Enterobacter sp. JBIWA003; assembly: GCF_019968825.1. Classification (NCBI taxonomy): domain Bacteria; kingdom Pseudomonadati; phylum Pseudomonadota; class Gammaproteobacteria; order Enterobacterales; family Enterobacteriaceae; genus Enterobacter; species Enterobacter sp. JBIWA003. The sequence goes on along the minus strand of NZ_CP074170.1, from coordinate 2,642,856 downwards.
ACAACAGCCTGCGCCACCCGCTCAGGTGATGCGTGACGAAGCGGTGGATATCAATACCTATATCTTCGATGTCTTACAGGCCAGCCGCGACCCCTCCGTAGTTCCCTTTGCTTCCGCGTTTCCCGATCCCCGGCTTTTCCCGCTTCAGCAGCTCAACCGCTCGCTGGCTAACGTCAGTAAAACCGCGACGGCGATGAGCGTGATTGAGAACCTGCCGCCGGGTAACGTCGATCTCCGCCACGCCATTGCCCGTCGTTACGCGCAGCAGGGGATGAACATCTCCCCGGAAGAGATCGTGATCACCGCAGGCGCGCTCGAGGCGCTGAATCTTAGCCTGCAGGCGGTGACCGAGCCGGGTGACTGGGTGATTGTCGAAAACCCCTGTTTCTACGGCGCGCTGCAGGCACTGGAACGCCTGAAGCTTAAAGCGTTGTCGATTGCGACAGACGTCCGCGAGGGGATCGATCTCAACGCCCTTGAACAGGCGCTGAATGAGTACCCGGTTAAAGCCTGCTGGATCATGACCAACAGCCAAAACCCGCTCGGCTTCACGCTAAGCGCGGAGAAAAAAGCGCAGCTTGTCGCGCTGTTAACACAGCACAACGTCCCGCTGATTGAAGATGACGTTTACAGCGAGCTCTATTTTGGCCGCGAAAAGCCGCTCCCGGCGAAAGCGTGGGATCGTCAGGACATGACGCTTCACTGCTCGTCCTTTTCAAAATGTCTGGTGGCCGGTTTTCGCATCGGCTGGGTGGCGGCAGGAAAACACGCGCGTCGCATTCAGCAGCTGCAGCTGATGAGCACGCTCTCAACCAGTTCTCCCATGCAGCTGGCGCTGGTGGATTACCTGGCGACCAAACGCTACGACGCCCACCTGCGCCGCCTGCGGCGTACGCTGGCCGAGCGCAAGCAGCAGGCCTGGCAGTCACTTCTGCGCCATATGCCTGCCGGTGTCAAAATTCACCATAACGACAGCGGCTACTTTTTATGGCTTGAACTGCCGGCACCGCTGGATGCGGGGCTGCTGAGCGAAAAGGCCTTAACGCACCACATCAGCATTGCCCCGGGAAAGATGTTTTCCACCTCTGACGCGTGGACGCCGTTCTTTCGTTTTAATACTTCCTGGGCCTGGGGAGAGCGGGAAGAGCAGGCGGTCATTCAGTTAGGAAAATTAATTAGCACGATGCTGGAATAATCCTTTCTCCGTTATTTAAATAATCAATTCTTATCCTGATGACGGCACTGCGAATATTTCGTGGTGACCTGTCATAGGAAATCTGCATACCGTCTCTCGCGCCTAACTCCTTGTCTATAATCCAGTTAACGGGGAATGCGCCCTCGGTCACACCTTGATGAAATTTCCTGAAGCCGTACGGTGCGGCGCATTTGCGCGGTCTACGTTTAATAAGGGAGATATTTTTACGGCACGGCTGCCGCTAAATTTCATTGCGACAGGAGTAACTCTTATGAGCAAAAATTTTGCCCGCAGCAGCCTGTGTGCGCTCGGCATGACCATCATGACAGCGCAAGCCGCAGAACCCCCCAAGGCCATTGGCGACGGGGAAGGTCGACTGGATATTATCGCCTGGCCGGGATACATCGAGCGGGGGCAGACGGATAAAAACTACGACTGGGTCACCCAGTTTGAAAAAGAGACCGGGTGTGCGGTCAACGTCAAAACGGCAGCCACGTCGGATGAAATGGTCAGCCTGATGGCGAAAGGGGGATACGATCTGGTGACCGCCTCAGGTGATGCCTCCCTGCGGCTGATCATGGGCAAACGCGTCCAGCCGATTAACCCGGATCTTATCCCCAACTGGAAAACCCTCGACGAACGGATTGTGAAAGGGGAATGGTTTAACGTCGGGGGCAAGGTCTACGGCACACCATACCAGTGGGGGCCAAACCTGCTGATGTACAACACCAAAACCTTCCCGACGCCGCCGGACAGCTGGAGCGTGGTCTTTACTAAACAGGATCTGCCGGACGGTAAAACCAATCAGGGACGCGTGCAGGCGTATGACGGCCCGATTTACATCGCCGATGCCGCGCTGTTCGTCAAAGCCACGCAGCCGCAGCTGGGTATTAAAGACCCGTACCAGCTCACCGAAGCACAGTATGCCGCCGTGCTTAAGGTGCTTCGCGACCAGCATGCCCTGATCCACCGCTACTGGCACGACACCACCGTCCAGATGAGCGACTTCAAAAACGAAGGCGTCGTGGCCTCCAGCGCCTGGCCGTATCAGGCGAATGCGCTGAAGGCCGAGAACCAGCCCATTGCCACCGTCTTCCCGAAAGAGGGGGTGACAGGCTGGGCGGACACCACCATGCTCCACGCACAAGCTAAACACCCGATGTGCGCCTACAAATGGATGAACTGGTCGCTAACGCCGAAAGTGCAGGGCGATCTGGCTGCATGGTTTGGTTCCCTGCCTGTGGTTCCGGAAGGGTGTAAAGCCAGCACGCTGCTGGGCGATAAAGGCTGCGAAACAAACGGTTATAACGAGTTCGACAAAATCATGTTCTGGAAAACCCCCATCGCAGAAGGCGGCAAATTTGTCCCTTACAGCCGCTGGACGCAGGATTACATCGCCATCATGGGCGGTCGTTAATTGCCCGGGAGCAGAACATGACGTATGCAGTCGAGTTTAACAATGTTTCCCGCCTGTACGGCGACGTCCGGGCGGTGGATGGGGTCACCATTGCGATTCGTGACGGAGAGTTTTTCTCCATGCTGGGGCCTTCGGGCTCCGGCAAAACCACCTGCCTGCGTCTGATCGCCGGTTTTGAACAGCTGTCAGGTGGCACGATCTCTATCTTCGGCAAAGAGGCGAGCGAACTGCCCCCCTGGGAGCGGGATGTGAACACCGTGTTTCAGGACTACGCGCTGTTCCCGCATATGTCGATCCTCGACAATGTTGCCTACGGGCTGATGGTCAAAGGCGTCGACAAGAAAAAACGCCATGCCCAGGCCCGTGATGCCCTGGAAAAAGTGGGCCTGAGCTTTGCCATCGCCCGCAAACCTTCACAACTTTCCGGCGGCCAGCGTCAGCGTGTCGCCATTGCCCGCGCGCTGGTGAATGAACCGCGCGTCCTGCTGCTGGATGAGCCTTTAGGGGCGCTCGATCTCAAGCTGCGGGAACAGATGCAGTTCGAACTGAAGAAGCTTCAGCAGGAACTCGGCATCACCTTTATTTTTGTCACCCACGATCAGGGCGAGGCTCTTTCCATGTCGGACCGGGTGGCGGTGTTCAATAACGGGCGCATCGAGCAGGTGGATACCCCGCGCGATCTTTACATGCGTCCGCGCACGCCGTTTGTCGCCGGTTTTGTTGGCACCTCTAACGTTTTTGATGCGGGCCTTGCGCAGACACTTTGCGGGATGGAGGGCACCTTTTCCCTGCGCCCGGAACATATTCGCCTCAATGAACAGGGTGACGTGCAGGTTCAGGGCGTCGTGCAGGCCGTTCAGTATCAGGGGGCTGCCACGCGTCTGGAGCTGAAGCTCGCCGATGGCGCCAAACTGCTGGTGAGTCAGGCTAACTTCAGTGACGTCTCGCCGCTGAGCGGCATTGCGCCGGGGCAGGCGGTCATGGCGTCATGGTCACGCGACGCGATGATCCGCCTTCACGAGGAGAGGTGAAATGGATATGAGTGTCGCGCATCCTCCCGCCCCGCGCGGCCGCTTAAGCCGCATGACCGCACTGTTCTGGCGTAAACCGTCGCTCGGCCTGTTCCTGCTTCTGCTTGCGCCATTGATGTGGTTTGGCATCGTCTATTTAGGATCGCTGCTGACGCTGCTGTGGCAGGGGTTTTACACCTTTGACGATTTCACCATGGCGGTCACGCCGGATCTGACGCTGGCGAATATTCAGGCGCTCTTCAACCCGGCAAACTACGACATCATCCTGCGCACGTTAACGATGGCGATTGCGGTGACCATTGCCAGCGCCATCCTCGCATTCCCGATGGCCTGGTACATGGCGCGATACACCAGCGGCAAGTGGAAGGCTTTCTTCTATATCGCCGTGATGCTGCCAATGTGGGCGAGCTATATCGTCAAAGCCTACGCCTGGACGCTGCTGCTGGCGAAGGACGGCGTGGCCCAGTGGTTTCTCAGCCATCTCGGACTGGAGCCGATTCTGACCTCAATCCTGACGCTCCCGGCAGTGGGCGGTAACACCTTGTCCACCTCCGGGCTGGGACGGTTTCTGGTGTTCGTCTATATCTGGCTGCCGTTTATGATCCTGCCCGTCCAGGCGGCGCTGGAGCGCCTGCCGGCCTCGCTACTGCAGGCCTCAGCCGACCTCGGCGCGCGTCCCCGTCAGACGTTCCGCTATGTCGTTCTGCCGCTGGCCATACCGGGCATTGCGGCGGGGTCCATTTTCACGTTTTCCCTGACGTTGGGGGACTTCATTGTTCCTCAGCTGGTCGGCCCGCCGGGCTATTTCATCGGTAACATGGTCTACTCGCAGCAGGGCGCTATCGGCAATATGCCAATGGCCGCCGCGTTCACGCTGGTACCTATCGTACTGATTTCTCTTTATCTGGCGTTCGTGAAACGTCTGGGAGCATTCGATGCACTCTGAACGCGCACCGCTGTTCCTGAAAGTGGCAGCGTGGGGAGGCGTCATCTTCCTGCACTTCCCGCTGCTGATCATCGCGACCTATGCCTTCAACACCGAAGACGCCGCTTTCAGCTTTCCGCCGCAGGGGCTGACGCTGAAGTGGTTTAGCGTGGCGGCGGGGCGCGGCGACATTATCGAATCCGTGACGTTGTCACTTCAAATTGCCGCGCTTTCCACCGCCATTGCCCTTGTGCTTGGCACGCTTGCTGCAGCAGCGCTTTGGCGAAGCGCGTTTTTTGGCAAGAATGCGATCTCTCTGCTGCTGCTGTTACCGATTGCGTTACCGGGGATCATCACCGGCCTGGCGCTGCTGACGGCTTTCAAAACGATCAATCTTGAGCCGGGGTTTTTCACCATCGTCGTCGGACACGCCACCTTCTGCGTGGTGGTGGTGTTTAACAACGTGATTGCCCGGTTCAGACGCACCTCCTGGAGCCTGGTGGAAGCGTCGATGGATCTCGGGGCTGACGGGTGGCAAACCTTTCGCTACGTGGTGCTGCCCAATCTGGGTTCCGCGCTGCTGGCCGGGGGAATGCTGGCGTTTGCCCTGTCGTTTGACGAGATAATCGTCACAACATTTACGGCGGGACACGAGCGCACGTTACCGCTGTGGTTGCTCAACCAGCTCGGGCGTCCGCGCGACGTGCCCGTCACCAACGTTGTTGCTCTGCTGGTGATGCTGGTGACAACTATCCCCATTCTGGGAGCCTGGTGGCTAACCCGCGACGGCGAAAACATTGCCGGCAGCGGGAAATAACAGTGAATTCAACAGGAAAATGCTATGCAAAAACATCTGCTGATAAACGGTGAGCTGGTTGCCGGAGAAGGTGAAAAACAGCCGGTTTATAACCCGGCCACCGGAGAGGTACTGCTGGAAATTGCTGAGGCGTCAGCGGCCCAGGTCGACGCGGCGGTGCTGGCTGCTGATCGTGCTTTTGCGGCGTGGGGACAAACGACACCGAAAACCCGCGCCGAGTGCCTGCTGAGGCTGGCGGATGCGATTGAAGCGCACGGCGAGGCGTTAGCCCGGCTCGAGTCCCTTAACTGCGGTAAGCCGCTACACTGCGCGCTGGGGGATGAAATTCCGGCGGTGGTCGATGTTTTCCGTTTCTTTGCCGGGGCCGCCCGCTGCCTGAACGGCCTCGCCGCTGGCGAGTACCTTGACGGCCACACGTCAATGATTCGCCGCGATCCGGTAGGCGTGGTGGCCTCTATCGCGCCGTGGAACTACCCGCTGATGATGGCAGCCTGGAAGCTGGCCCCCGCGCTGGCAGCAGGGAACTGCGTGGTGATTAAGCCCTCAGAGATCACGCCCCTGACCGCGCTGAAGCTGGCAGAGCTGGCAAAAGATATCTTCCCGGCGGGCGTTCTGAACGTGCTGTTTGGTCGTGGGAAAACGGTCGGCGACCCGCTCACCGGGCACGAGAAGGTCCGTATGGTCTCGCTGACCGGTTCGATTGCGACCGGGGAACATATCATCGGCCATACGGCGTCCTCGATTAAACGCACCCATATGGAGCTGGGTGGCAAAGCGCCGGTGATCGTGTTTGATGATGCCGACCTGGATGCGGTGGTTGAAGGCGTGCGAACGTTTGGCTTCTACAATGCCGGGCAGGACTGTACGGCGGCCTGCCGCATTTATGCCCAGAAGGGAATTTATGCCCAACTGGTGGAAAAGCTGGGTGCCGCGGTTGCCAGTCTTAAAATGGGTGCTCCGGAAGACACCTCGACCGAACTGGGACCGCTCAGCTCGGCCGCCCATCTTTCACGCGTCTGCCAGGCCGTCGATGAGGCGAAAGCGCTCGGTCATATCCAGGTTGTCACCGGCGGGAGCAAAAAAGAGGGGGCGGGCTACTACTTCCAGCCAACGCTTCTGGCGGGAGCAAAACAGGACGACGCCATCGTTCAGCGCGAGGTGTTTGGCCCGGTGGTGAGCGTCACCGAATTTGATGACGAGGCGCAGGTGCTGGCCTGGGCGAACGATTCGCAATACGGCCTGGCGTCATCGGTCTGGACCAAAGACGTGGGGCGCGCCCATCGCCTGAGCGCACGCCTGCAGTACGGCTGCACCTGGGTGAATACCCATTTTATGCTGGTGAGCGAAATGCCACACGGCGGCATGAAATTATCGGGCTACGGGAAAGATATGTCGGTCTACGGGCTTGAGGATTATACGGTCGTCAGGCATGTGATGATCAAACACTGATCCGCTCAGCCTGGCCGCTTGCGCGGCCAGGCGTTCTCCTTGCCCGCCACACGTGTTACGTAAGATACTCAATTGTTATTAGCCGTAATTTTTAAGTGGTTATTCTGTAACGAAAAAACTTGATCTGTGTCAACATATGACGCATATTGCGTGCGGTTATTTTTTCGGCTCTGGTATACAGAATGACGTTGTATCAAAAGATGTTGGTTTTTTACGCAATCATGGCTTCCATCTGCGCATTAATCACCTGGTTCCTCTCTAAAGACCGCAAACGTATCCGCCTGCTCAGCGCTTTCCTGGTGGGGTCAACCTGGCCAATGAGCTTTCCCGTTGCGCTGCTGGTCTCGCTTTTCTGAAGCACGCTTCCAGTTTTAAAAGATGAACATAGCATTCCTGATGTGATGACTGTATAAATACACAGTGCATCATAAAAGGAGTGCTTATGAACAGTTTTTACTCGCAGCAGGCCGGTTGCACCGTGCGCTGGCACGACTTGCCTGGTACCGGCGATCCCGTGGTGTTCATTCACGGGCTGGGCTGCGCCTCTTCCTATGAATATCCCCGCGTCGTTTGTGACCCGCTTTTTGACGCGCGCAGAGCGATTCTCATCGACTTGCCCGGCAGCGGCTACAGCGATAAGCCTGAGCACTACAGCTATAAAACCACTGACCAGGCGCACGTTGTCGCGGAACTGATTGACCATCTTGAGCTGGATTCCTTCTGGTTATATGGCCACAGCATGGGCGGCAGTATTGCTATCGAAACGGCGGGGCTGCTGGCAACGCGCGTGAAGGGACTGATGGTGTCAGAGCCCAATTTTCATGCGGGTGGGGGCATGTTCAGCCGGTCTATAGCGGCGCAATCCGAGCAACAGTTTCTGGAGCACGGATATGACGCCATGCTCAGCGCAGAAAAAACAGCGTGGGCGGGATGCCTGCAGAGCAATGCCGCTTATGCCGTCTGGCGCGGTGCATCTGGCCTGGTGGCGGGCGTTGAACCGGAATGGGAAGCGCAGTTCCTGTCACTCCCTTGCCCGGTAACGTTGATTTTTGGCGAGCTCTCTCTGCCGGATGACGATGTGGAAAATCTCCAGCAGAAGGGCGTTGAGGTGAAAATTATTCCTGCGGCGGGGCACTCAATGTCCTGGGAAAACCCCTCTGCGCTGGCGCGGGCCTTAGCCGAATGTATGACGGAGTGATTATTGTGCAATGTATCATCGTTGCGAAATGTAGGCCGGGTAAGCGCAGCGCCACCCGGCAAGAAGGGCGGCTACTTTATTAAAGCCCGTAGTGCCTGACGTGCGTCAGGCTGAACATCATGCGGGTGCTGGTAATCAATGTTCTCTATCGCGCGGCTATAGAGTGCGACCAGCCAGTCGTAAACGTACGCGGTAGCCGCATGGACCGGCTGTTCTCCCAGGCGCGTCAGGCGAGGTTCGGCGCTGCTGACCACCGGCGTGACGAAGATGGCCTGGCCCTTGCGGATGCGGCTTGCCGGACGCGTCGCCACGGGCGTCTGGTCGTAACCCAGCCAGCCAACGAAATTGCCCATCACGGCATGCAGTTGCGCAGCGCTACTTTTATCTGCTTCGACAATTCGCTGCAGCTGTTGAGGCAGATTCAGCCGGTAGCTAGTGACGACCAGCACATCCGCGATTTGCTGTAACACCTCAGGATCCAGCCCAAGACGGGCGGCGGTCGCCTCGTTGCGGCTCCACTGGCGCAGATGATTTATCCATACTCTGTGCGCCAGACGCGCTTTGTCTTTGGTCTGGAACAGGCCTGCGCTTTCCTGGGCATTATCAGCAAACAGGTCAATGGTATCCGTAAACAGCCCGTTAACCTGCTCCTCGCGCGGCTGCTGAACGGCCAGCAGCGTTTCAAAGGCCTTCAGCGGGGGCAGCAGGCCTTCAAGCAGCTCGCCGTGGCGGGCGGCACTGCTTTGCAGCATGCGCACCATGTTTTCTGCCTGAGCGCGTCGGGTACCCGGTTCCTCAATCAGCGGTGCCAGGTAGCTTTGCATCAGCGCCGAGAGCTCCTGATGCAGCGCATTTTTCAGCGTGCCGAGACGTTTCTGTCGCTGCGCGGGCAACGTGGCCTGAGACAGCCACTCAATGACGCGCTGCATGCTGTGGCTGTCCAGGGCCTGGAGGGTGCCCCAGCGCAAGCCCGGCTTTCCGAGCAGATGCTGTACGGCTTCGTCGAGGTTCTGCCGGGTGGTAAAGCGGGCGTCATGCGGGGTGATCGCCCACACCAGCCCCGGCAGGGCTGATTCTTCGGCAGGCTGCGTCTCCCTGACCCAGTTCATTAACACTTTTGCTTTTTTGGCCGTCTGTTCGTGCTGCGCCGTCGCGTTACAAATCACCAGCACATCAGGTTGAAGCTGTTGGCGATAGTGCTCAAGCAGCCACTGGGATTTCGCCTGGCGTAGCGGATCGGCATGGTGCTCTTCAAACACCGGGATATCAATGATATCAACATTATCCAGCGCGCCGCTCTCAACGGGCAGCACCACTTCGCGGGTCAGGAAGGCCAGCACATCGACCGGGAGGCTGATGGCGTTAAGCATTTCACCGTTGTTCAGCGGATGGAGAAGCGTCTCCTGTGCATGCTGAAGCGCTATCGAGCCGTCGTGCGTCAGGAACCCTTCACCCGGCAGCCCAAAGCTGTCCACCAGCAGGCTAAGGGGGGCCGCAAGCTCGCTGGCATGGCTGGTCTGGTGCAGCACATGGGCCAGGTTTAACCACTGCTGGGTCAGTTCCTGCTGTTCGCCCCAGAGCAGCGACCAGACGCTGGCTCGCGTGCTGAGATCGAGTGAAGGCACCAGTTGGGCAAACTCATGCCACAGGGCATCATCAATTTGCTGTTTCGCTGCGGGTACCGTGCTCTGCCAGAAGCGGGCAATTGCCCCCACTTCCTGAGCGGTGATGCCGGGCACGCTCTGCGGCTGGCGCAGGCCGCGCCATTTTTCCAGACGTGTCTCGATGACCGCCTTATCCACCGCGCGCATCTGCGGGTGCTGCGTCGTGCGGGCAATAAACAGCTGTACCAGCTCGGCCTCGGTGACCAGGCTCAGGCGCAGCGGAAACGCCTCGTCAAGCGCTTCCGGGATTTCCCGGGTGAAGCGGACGGCCATATTGGTCAGGGCATGTCCTGGATTGATATGTGAAAAATAGTCAAAAGTGCGCTGGCCTGGCGTCACGTTCAGGCGACCATTGCCGCTGCCGCACAGCGATAAGAGCAGGTGCGCTTTCGCGCTCTGCGAATGGCCGTAAAGCCCAATGTTGCTCTGGCGGGTCATGGCGCGTTCAATGGCCTGCTCCCGCGCCTGCACCGCGTTGATGCGAGCAAGCAGGGCGTCGGCATCGTTATCCAGCACAGGGGCGGTCAGGCGCGTCTCGTTAATCCACCCGATTAAGGCCTGAGTGGTGTTCGTGGTCGCTGTCATTTCAGGTATACGCTCCCGCTGTCGATCCAGTAGTGGCTACCGCTGTGTCGGCGATCGGCCAGGGTATTCAGTTTGAAAGTTAATGCGTCAGGTGCCACCGGCGTGCCGTCCTGCAGCCAGGCATCGCTCAGCTCGAAGGCCTCCGGACCTTCCTGCTTGCTGCCGCCGCAGAGCTTGAGCCGCACGTTCAGCACGCCGTCGCCGGCAATCGCTTTTGCCAGTTCGGCCGAGTTAATGCTGAGCGTGTAGAGTGGCGTGGCCGGCCAGCGCGCGTTTGCCAGTTGACGGAAGCCGAGAGTCACGTTACCGCGCAGCGGGAAGTGCAGACGCGCATCAAGCTTCGCGCCGGGTTTATCAAGATCGATATCCTGATACCAGACGTTTTCCTCGCGCAGGGTATTGACGGTGTTATCCAGCACGCCCAGATAGCGCACGGTGGAATACGCGCCAATGTCCGCGGCTTTAAAGTTGAAGCGCGGCAGACGCAAGTCAAGCGCCAGGCTGCAGAGCATGGCCCCCACGGCAGCGGTCGATTTCGGGTTGCCAATGCGCCCTTGCTGACTGAACGGATACCACTCATGTACCTGGTATTTATCCAGCCAGACGATGCGATTGACCGGTACCGGCTGCAGGTGACGAATGAGCGCCTGAACCCCAGGCAGGCAGCCCGGGCGTCCGGTGATCAGCAGAATGTCGCAGCTGTAATGGGAAATCGCCTCACACACCGCATGGAGCGGGGAGGCCAGCGTAAACTGCCCGGCCAGCATCGCATCCTGCATTTCGCGGAAGTTCACATGCAGCGGCACGGCGAAAAGATCGAAAGCGTCTGAACCCGCAGGCAGGGCATGATCGATCGCCTGCTGCAGATAGTTCATCACGTTGCGGGTCGGCTTCTGCGGCAGCAGATCGCCAAAGGTGGCATGCAGACCGGCCAGCGGATCGTCAACGTCGCTGGATTCCCATCCGGCAAGAATGGCATGGCCAATCGGCATAAAGAGCTGCAGCGCCGTTTGCTGGCGCAGCACGGCCTGGGTATCAATGCGTCCGGAGTCACCGAACAGCGAGGCCATCAGCAGCGAGGCATCCGCGATACCGGATTTCTGCAGCTGCGTTTGCAGAGCGGGCAACACGTAGCGCTGAATCACGTCCAGAAGCGTATCGTCGCCCGCGACCTTAAACCCTTCGCGGAACAGCAGCTGCGGGGTGATTTTGACGTTATTGCCGGAACCGTCGTCCAGTTGGTAATGAGTGATCGCCATATCCGTTGTGCCGCCGCCGATGTCGATGGACGCGACGCGCAACGCGCGTCCCGGCTGGCTACCCGGCTCAGGCTCACGGTCCGGACGGGCAAGGGAGGCGAAGAAGGCTTCGGTCTGGCCGCCAAAGCGGGAGATGGCTTCGTTATACAGCCAGACCAGCTGACCGCAGCTGGCTTCATCCCACTCCATCTGGATTTCAGGTACCGGCACCACGCTTTTTTCCTGCTGTTTGCGGGTGACAAAATCCTCATCCTGCGGGTGCCATCCCATCGCTTTCCAGACAATCGCGATGGCTTCAAACATGCGGCGACGGAAGATCTCGCGCTCCTGCTTTGGCATGGCGGAGGGCAGCGTCAGGATCAGCGTGCGCAGCTGGCGCGGCGAGGCAGGGAAGCCCAGGCGCAGGCGCGTGGCGACGCTGTTGATCTGCCCCAGCGCCTGTGCCAGCAGCTCGCACAGCATATGGGTCATCAGGGTGCTGCGGCTGTATTGCGGCGAGAAGACCGGCAGGCGCTCGTCCTGCGGCAGCGTGAAGAGCGGTTCGCCGTCATCGTTCATCAGGTTCATCAGCGGGAACGCGGTGGCAAGCGGTTCACGCTGGGTCTTGCTGTTCATCTGGCTAAAGCGCCAGTCCTGCACGACCGGGGTTTCATCCCACAGGTAGCGACGCGGGCTGGAGATACCGCTGTTGCCTTCGGTTCCCAGACGCTGCATCGCCAGCTTGCGGGCCTCATCGCCGACGCGGACAATCGACGGCCAGACAAAGGCGTCTTCGCGACCGCTTTCCACCGAGAAGTGCTGCTTGCCAAAGCGCGCTTCTGAAAACTCGAGACGGCTGGTGAACAGCGGCTCGTTCAGGAACTGCGGCTCGCTGAGCGAGCGAACCTGCAGCTCGGCGGTCTGACGCAGCCCATCGTTCGCATCGCCGTGGTCTTCAATAATGACGCCACAGGTGTGGGTGTTACCCACGTCAAGGATCAGGTCGACCGGAATGGCTGGCGTGCTGAGCGTATGGGTGACAAATTTCACTTCCGGTACGGTGAGCTGTTCACCGAGCATGGTCAGCAGGTTAAGCCAGTGGGCCTGATATTCAAAACTGCGCATCGCCTGCTGCAGGTCGCGTTCAGAGCGGTTCTCAACGCCGTCGGCATACTGGGTAAACGCCTCGCGCAGCCAGCCGTCAATCCAGGTCTGATCGAGGAAACTGTCTACCTCGTTATCGCGCCACGCCAGCGCGAAGCGGGTCCCGTTCAGAATATCGTTTTCCACCGGAGAGAGCGCGGACGTGGCATGATCGGCAATCTGGCTGTCAAGCGCGAGGGTGACGCGGTGTGTATTGCCTGCCGTGTCCGGGGTGTCAAGCTTGCGCACCTGAACGCGCGCCCAGTTATCCGGCCCTTCAACAAAGGTCCGCGGCGGGTTGAAGCGCAGGAACGGAACCGGAAGCCAGACGCCATCCAGTACCGTCAGCGATTGATGCAGCGGAATGGTGGTTTCCGGTTTGACCACTTCAGGCTGCCCGCCGTTCATGCCGGGCAGGGTATAGCGACCGTTGACCAGGTCGAAATCGAGGCGCAATAGCGGGCCGTTCGCGGTTTTACGTACGAAGCGCCCGTTGCTGGCGGAGTCCTGCGGCGTCAGACCGAAATCGAGGAACTGCACGCCGCTGTTGGCAATAAGCGTGACGCTTTGTTTATAGTCGCAAAGATTTACCAGCATAGGATCAGGCACCTGCTTTCTTGAACGTCAGTGGGACGACGGTGTTGGCATCATAACGGGCGCGACATTCTGCGATATCGCTGGTGCCTGCTTTACAGGCAATTTCCGGCATCGGGTAGCGGGAACCGTCGGTGCAGCGGGCAGTGCCGCGACTCTTAATCATCAGCTCGCCATTGCTGTGCAGCCCGGAGAAGACCTCCGCGCGGCAGACAATGTTGTCGCCATGGACAACGCGGGCGAAACCTTTATTGTTCTGGATCTGATAGCGCAGCGACGGCGGCTTGCCGGTAACCGGATCTTTCACATCGAGGATGGCGCGCCAGTTGCCGTTCAGGAAACGCGTCGATCCCGCTTTTACCTGATTCGCTTCCATCACCATGGCGTCTTTCGGGATGGCGACAATCACCACCGGAGCGGGCTGTGGCGCAGGAGCGGCCGGAGCTGCGTCTTTTTCTTTGCTGGCCACGACCTCCGCCTGATGCAGCGGTAGCTTCATCGCCAGCGGCTCAACCGCTTTGATCGGTTTTGGCGCAATCTCCACAGGTTCAGGTGTGGGAGCCGGGGCGGGCTCAGCGGAAGGTGCCTGTTTTGGCCACAGCAGCGGGGCGGCAATGGCGGCGACGATCACGGCGGCAACCGGCAGGGTCCACAGGGGAACGCGGCGCTTTTTCACGACGTTCGCCGGAGCAGGCGCCTGAACAGGTTGTGCAACGGCGGGGGCCGGTTCGGGCTCATACAGCTCCCCCGGCGTAATACGCACCACCGTGGAAGGGGCGATCAGCGGCTCGTCAGCATGCTCAAAGGTCATCACCGGCTCTGGCTCAGGCTCGGGTTCAGGATCGTCAATCACAACGGGGGCTGGCTCAGGGATCAGCGATTCACGCAGGCAGTCGAGGACATCGTCGCGCGCGTTCTCGTTCAGGTTTACAAACCCCCAGAAGCTAATGACCGGCTTTCCGTCCACCAGGAAGAGGAAGTTTTCGCCCGGAAACTGAAACGCCTTTGACAGCAGAGAGCCAAAAAGCTGTTGCGCGGTTTTAGGCGACTGCAGGCATTTCTTGCTTAATGACTCGACGCTGGCGAGCGTGTTTTCCAGATAGCGCAGGGCGCGATAGCGATCATCTTCATCGGCCGCTTTCCAACTGATTACGCTCCCTTCAACCGGGGAATACCAGTCCACGCGGTCGCCGCTGTCGTTGACCTGAGGAATCGCCAGACAGTCGACGATGGCCTGTTGTTTGCGCAAACGGAGCGCTTCCCGGATTTGCAACGCTGATTCGAAAACGGCTTGTCCGCCGCCGCCAACGGCCTGAAAATCATCCAGATTACCGCTGCGTAAAAGAGTTTTTGCCACGATTTGATCCCATATACTTCTTCACACCATTACTTTAACGAAACGAGGAAGCAAACAAACGGAGGAAGAGACGCTAAAAGCGCCGATTTCTTGCGGCATAGAAAGTGACGGTTGTGCTTGACGAATAATGGCACTTAAGGCAAATCATCTTTTTGAGCGCTGGCGGTTAAAACAGCAAAAAACGCGGCTTTAGAATAACCTGATAGTGTTTCGTTATTTGCCAGGTCAAAACGCCTGTGCTGTTATTACTGTCCTATATAATAAAACTGTCAGGGTTATAACCATGTCTACAGGGAAAACACTGCTCGCCCTTGCGCTGAGCGCGCTGTTACCAGCCGGTGCCGCATGGGCGGCAAATAACGACACCCTTATTTACTGTTCAGAAGCCTCCCCCGAGTCCTTCAACCCGCAAATCGCCAGCTCTGGCCCGTCTTTTGTGGCCAGCTCTCAGGTGCTGTATAACCGTCTGATCAATTTCGACCCGGTGAAAAACACCCCGGTGCCGTCGCTGGCGGAGTCCTGGACGATTTCGCCGGACGGCAAGACCTATACCTTTGCCCTGCGTAAAGGGGTGAAGTTCAACAGCAACAAATACTTCAAACCGACGCGCGACTTTAATGCCGATGACGTTATTTTCTCGGTCATGCGTCAGAAAGACCCTAAACACCCGTACCACAACGTGTCGCAGGGCAACTACGAGTACTTTAATGATGTCGGTCTCGATAAGCTGATCCAGGACGTTAAAAAGGTCGATGATTATCACGTCCAGTTCACCCTCAGCGAACCCAACGCCGCATTTCTGGCCGACTGGGGGATGGATTTCGCCTCGATTCTCTCCGCGGAATACGCCGACGCGATGCTGAAAAAAGGCACGCCTGAAAACGTGGATACCTGGCCGATTGGTACCGGGCCATACGTGCTGCAGCAGTATAAAGTGGATTCGCTGATCCGCTACGTCGCGAACCCGAACTACTGGGAGGGCGAGGTGCCGACGAAGCATCTCATCTTCTCAATTACGCCAAACGTGGAAACCCGCCTGGCGAAGCTGCAGACCAACGAGTGCCAGATCATTCCTGCGCCATCCCCGGTTCAGTTTGACGCCATCAAGAACAACAAAGACCTGACGCTGCACGCCGTCGATGCGCTGAACGTCGGTTATCTGGCGTTTAACACCGAGAAAAAACCGTTTGATAACGTGCTGGTGCGTCAGGCGCTCAACTACGCGACCGACAAGAAGGCCATCGTTAATGCGGTCTTTATGGGATCGGGCACGGTGGCAAAATCGCCGATCCCGCCAAATATGCTGGGCTTCAATAAAGACCTGAAGGACTACAGCTACGATCCTGAAAAAGCGAAAGCCCTGCTGAAGCAGGCGGGTCTGGAGAAGGGCGCGGAAGTCACGCTGTGGTCAATGCCGGTGCAGCGTCCGTATAACCCGAATTCGCGTCGTATCGCGGAGATGATCCAGAGCGACTGGGCGAAAGTCGGCGTTAAAGCCAAAATTGTCTCTTACGAGTGGGGCGAATATCTCTCCGGAATGCGTAAAGGCGAGCATGACTCCGCGCTGTTTGGCTGGATGTCCGACAACGGCGACCCGGACAACTTTGCCGATGTACTGCTCGGCTGCAACAGCATTAAAACCGGCTCAAACGCCGCGCGCTGGTGCGATAAGGGGTATGATGCCCTGGTACAAAAAGCGAAGCTGACCAGCAGCCCGGCCGAGCGCGCGAAGCTCTATGGCCAGGCGCAGGAGATTTTCTACCAGCAGGCGCCGTGGATTGCGCTCGCAAACGGGAAAACGTTCTACGCGACCCGCAGCAACGTGACCGGGTACAGCGTAAGCCTGATGGGCAGCGATTTCTCAAAAGCGAAGCTGAACTAAGCCTTTTTAGCCGGGTGGCGGCTCCGCCTTACCCGGCCTACATTTGGCACCTGTAGGCCCGGTAAGCGTAGCGCCACCGGGCACATAACGAGGAGTGACAATGTCACATTTAAACGAAGTTATCGCCCGCGTCGATGCCGCTATCGAAGAGAGCGTGATTACCCACATGAACGAACTGCTGATTGAATTAAGCGATGATGCGGAGCTGAGCCGTGAAGATCGCTACACTCAGCAGCAGCGTCTGCGCACCGCGATTTCGCACCACGGCAAGCAGCATAAAGAGGAGATGGACGCGCGTGAGGAACAGCTGACGAAAGGCGGCACCATACTGTAACCATCAAAACTGGCGTCGCGCCACCAGCCAGGCCCCGACCACCAGCATCACCGCGCCGCACACCGGGCCGATCAGGGCGCGCAGCGGGATGCCATGGCTCCTCAGCACGTCCAGCACCAGCCCGCCAATCAGCTGGCTTGCGACCAGCACGGCGATGGTCGTCGCCGCGCCAACATTCTGATAGCCGCTGATGCTGGCAAACACGAAAAACGACCCCAGCAGCCCCGGGATAAGCGTCCACCAGCGCACCGTCGCGGCCAGCTCGCTGAACCCGGCCACGCCCTGTTTCAGCAGCAGAATACCGACAAATAGCACGATGCCGACCAGCGAATTCAGCAGCATCGCGATGAGAATGGTGGAGGAGGACTGGGTGATACGCACCATCAAAGTGTTTTGCACCACCAGACCGATGCCCGCCGCGACCAGAAACGCCAGCGTCAGTGACTGATTCATGGGATCGCGTCCGGATCGCTGCGCTCGTCCAGCTGCAGCTGCATAAAGGTTAAGTCCAGCCAGCGGCCAAACTTGGTTCCCACCTGCGGCATTTGTCCCGTCGTCACAAAGCCGAGCGTTTCATGGAGATGAATCGAGGCATGGTTTTGCGCTTCAATGCCGGCCACCATCACGTGTTTCCCAATGGCGCGGGCCTCGTTAATCAGCGCCTTCATCAGCGTGCGGCCAATCCCTTTGCCCTGATGGGCCGGGTGGACATAGACCGAGTGCTCAACCGTATGACGGAAGCCGTCAAAGGCGCGCCAGTCGCCGAAAGAGGCGTAGCCGGTGATTACGCCGTCCTCTTCACTTACCAGAACCGGGTAGCCCGCAAGCGAGCGCGCCTCAAACCATGCGATTCGGTTATCGGTATCGACGGTTTTATCGTTCCAGATCGCGGCAGTGTGCAGCACCGCGTGGTTGTAAATCTCGCCTATCGCAGCGCAGTCTTCTTTGCAGGCATGACGAACGATCATGATGAAGCCTCTGTGTGTTGTTCACTATAGTATTACGTTATCACTACGATATTACACAACTGTATCGCCCGATCGCTATGGCATAAGCCATATTTTTTTGTTATCAAAAGCCCATTGAATTGCCGTTCATACACTATAGTATGACGTCATGAACACCATAACAGACACGATGAATCAACGGATTAGCGCAAGAATTCGCCTTGAACGCGAGTCTCGCGGATGGTCCCTGAGCGAGCTGGCGGACCGGGCAGGGGTCTCCCGCGCCATGATCCATAAGATAGAGCGCGGGGACAGTAGCCCGACAGCCACCTTGCTTGCCCGCTTGTCGGGCGCGTTTGGCATCAGCATGTCAACGCTAATTGCCCGGGCCGAAATGCAGGAGGGTAAGCTGCTGCGCCTGGCAAACCAGCCCGTCTGGCGCGATCCGCAGACGCACTACCTCCGCCGCCATGTTTCTCCCCGTACCGATCTGCCCATCGACCTTGTTCAGGTGGAACTGCCTGCGGGAAGCGACGTTCCGATGCCGGCCTCTTCTTACGCGCTGGCGCGTCAGCTTATCTGGCTGCAGTCCGGTGAGCTGGTGTTTCAGGAGGGCGACACCCGCCACGAGATGCACGCCGGAGACTGTCTTGAGCTGGGGCCGCCTAATGACTGCCGGTTCATCAACGAGACGAATGAAACCTGCATCTATCTGGTTGTACGCCTCAACCAGTCTGGCTCGTAATGCTAATGCGATAACGCTGAACGTGAGCCAGGCTGTAATGACATTTGTACCAGAAGGAGATCCTGATGAATCACTCTGTTTCGCATAACCGCCGCTGGGTGCTGGCCTCTCGTCCACAGGGCGCACCGGTCGCGGAAAATTTTCGTCTGGAAACGCAGCCTGTTCCGGAACCGGGTGCGGGGCAGCTTTTGCTTCGTACCGTCTGGCTGTCGCTGGATCCTTACATGCGGGGTCGCATGAGCGACGCGCCATCCTATTCACCGCCGGTTGAGATCGGTGCGGTGATGGTTGGGGGAACGGTCAGCCGCGTTGAGCAGTCAAACCATCCCGACTTCAAAGCCGGTGAATGGGTGCTGGGCTACAGCGGCTGGCAGGAGTATGAACTTTCGGACGGCAGCGGCCTGGTGAAGCTGGGCGAAAATCCGTCTCATCCTTCCTGGTCGCTGGGCGTACTGGGCATGCCGGGCTTTACCGCCTATATGGGGCTGCTGGATATCGGGCAACCGAAAGCGGGTGAAACGCTGGTGGTGGCTGCGGCGACCGGCCCGGTTGGCGCGACAGTAGGGCAGATCGGCAAAATCAAAGGTTGCCGGGTGGTCGGCGTAGCTGGTGGCCCAGAGAAATGCCGCCATGCCGTTGAGGTTCTCGGCTTTGACCTGTGTCTGGATCACCATGCGGCGGATTTTGCCGACCAGCTGAAACACGCCTGTCCGAACGGTATTGATGTCTATTATGAAAACGTCGGCGGGAAAGTGTTTGATGCCGTGCTGCCCCTGCTGAACACCTCCGCGCGCGTGCCGGTGTGTGGCCTGGTGAGCGGCTATAACGCGACGGGCCTGCCTGACGGGCCGGACCGCCTGCCGCTCCTGATGGCGACCCTTCTCAAGAAACGCATTCGTATGCAGGGCTTTATTATCGGCCAGGATTATGGACACCGCATTCATGAGTTCCAGGAAGAGATGGGGCGCTGGGTGCAGGAGGGAAAAATCCACTATCGCGAACAGGTGACGGACGGGCTGGAAAACGCTCCCGAGGCGCTGATTGGCCTGCTGGAAGGACGAAACTTCGGCAAAGTCGTGATTCGCGTCGCGAGTGACAATAAATAAAGCGCACAATGGCGGGGTTTCCCGCCATATTTATTTGTGAAGATACGATATATTGTCTTTAATTACTGGACACGGTTTTTCGCGCCATCATCCCGGATGAGCCCGAAAACGATAAAAAAAATGATGTTTGCTTTTTTTTTGCTGTTTTACGTACTTCCCACCACCAGGCATGACGATACAGGATATATCGTACCGGCGCCGTTTTATTAAAACTGGCGTTTAAAAATAGCATTAAGTTTTAGCTACAGGAATTCCACATGCTTGATTTGGATCACTTAGAAAAAGCCCAAAGGGTTAGCCTTACTATGCAGGTTGAACACAGTTTGAAAGGGGCGTTAATTACAGGCTCCCTCAAACCAGGAGCACGACTGATTACGAAAGAGATTGCTGATAAATTAGGCACCAGTATTACGCCGGTCCGCGAAGCGCTACTGCGCCTGGTCTCCTCAGGCGCGCTTCACGCCACGCCAGCGCAGGCTTTTCTGGTCCCTGAGGTGACGCTGGAGCGTTATAACGAGATTAACGCTATCCGAAAACAACTTGAGCCAATGGCGGTTGCCGCAGCATGCCAGAATATGTCAGACGGCAAGCTGGAGGCGTTGCGCAAAATGTCAGAGGCCTTCCATGAGGCCATGCGCAATGGAAACGTTCAGCAGGCCTTGCATGCGAATCGTGTCTTCAGGTTTACGCTTTATCAGTATGCTGAAATGCCGACGCTTAATGCCTTAATTGAACAGCTATGGGTCCGCATCGGCCCCTGTATGAACTATCTGCACCAGGAGCTTAGCGACATCAAAACGGCAACATATCACTATGACGAGCTTCTTTCAGCCCTTGAGCGGAGAGATGTGGAGGCCAGCCAAAAGGCGATTGATAAGTTGATTGATGAAGCGGATTCTCTTTTACAGCGACAATATTTTAACTGAGAGATTATTTATCAGAGCGACTATATACCGCCGCTAATTATTTATCTGGTGAATAACTCCTGATGGCTTATTGCCATCAGGAGGGTTATTTCATTTATAAAATAAACTTTTCTTTTTTGCTTACTCGAAGCGATAAGAGACCGACAGCCCGACGCCATAGTTACGGCCTGGTGCAGGCTCGTAATAACGACCGTTGGACTCGTTGACAATAACCGATCCCGCGTACTCTTTATCGAACAGGTTATCGACGCGGCCAAAGACGTCCATTCCCCAGTTGCCGTAGTTAAACTTATACCCGGTATTCAGCCCGACTACCGTATAAGACGGCGCTTTCGCGGTGTTTTCGTCGTCGGCCATGATATCGCTCATGTAACGCACGTCCGTGCCCGCACCAGCCTTCCTCCGGCTGCCAGCCAAACGAAGCGAAGCCCATGTTGCGCGCAATCCCCGGCATACGGTTACCGTTACAGTCTGCGTCGCTGCAGACGTTAGTCCGGTAGGTGGCATCCAGATACGTCCACGCCATCTTAAGCTTCCAGTTCTCCGCGAACTGCTGATCCAGGGAAACTTCCACACCCTGACGGCGGGTTTTACCGGCATTTTTATAGGTTGTGCGGCCGCCGGAACTGGAGTCCACCACGATCTCATCATCCGTATCGGTGCGGAACAACGCCGCCGTCAGCAGACCGTTGCCGATTCGGGTTTTGCTGCCCACTTCATACGTGTTGTTCGTGGATGGCTTCAGGCCAATATTCAGACCGCCCTGATTATCGGCACGATAGGAGAGTTCGTTGATGGTTGGCGTTTCAAACCCACGCCCTGCGGCAGCGTAGAGGTTCCACCCGTCAGTCACCGCATACTTCACGGCGCCCGCCGGGAGCCATTTGTGATAGCTCGCGTCACCGCTGTCATCGCCGTTGCCCGGCGTAACGTAATGGTCATTGGAATCAAACCAGACCGAACTGTAGCGAACACCCGCATCGACAGAGAGTTTCTGCGTCAGCTGCCAGCTGCTCTGCAGATAAGGATCGACGTTCCACATCAGGTTGCGTTCGTCGCGACGTTTATCGCCTTTGACGCCGTAATCCGGCACCCCATTGCTCATCACGAAGTTCTCGTAGCCGCGACGATCTTCACTCAGGTTTTCGTAGTTCAGACCGGTGGTAAAGGTCACCGGCACCAGCAGCTCGCCGCGGTGCGTCCAGCGGGTATCCACGCCCTGATAGTGGCGTTGCATATCAATCACCCCGCCGGAGTGAGTGGCTTTTAGCTGCGGCTGATACGGAATCGACTGGTACTGCGTCATTTCACGCTCGCCAGCGTACATCATCACGCTCAGGTCGTCCTGGGTGCTGAGCTGGCGATCGTAGCGCAGACCGGCCTGGGTCTGCTTGATGGTCTTGCGGGTGTTGTACTGATCGCCGCGCGGCGACTGGCGCGGGTTGTCCCGCCACTCCTGATAATTCAGTCCACCCGGATCGTTGGCCTTCATGTCCACGCTGTTGAAGATCAGCGTCAGCTTGCTGACGTCATCAATACGCACGCCCAGCTTCGCGTTGGCAAGATTCTTCCGCGCGCCGCTGTGGTCGCGGTAGCCCTGGGTGGTGAAACGGGTGGTGGAAACGGTGTAATCCACATCGCCCGCGTGGGTGCCATCACCCATCGCGCCGGTGGCTTTCATACCGTAGCGCCAGGTACCGTAGCTGCCGTAATAGCTGCTCGCTTCAATAGTCGGCGGCTGCTGACCGGTCTGGGTGTTGATGTTAATCACGCCGCCGGAGGCGTTGCCGTACAGAGCTGAGAAGGGACCGCGCAGCACTTCAACGCTCTCCACGCTGGAAAGATCGATGTTGGAGGTCTGGCCCTGTCCGTCCGGCATGGTGGCTGGAATACCGTCGACGTACATACGGATACCGCGCACCCCGAAGGTTGAGCGAGCGCCAAATCCGCGCATCGACAGCTGGAGATCCTGGGCGTAGTTCTGACGGTTCTGAATTTGCAGCCCGGGTACGCTGCCAAGGGATTCAGACAGGTTGATGCGGGGGGCAGCCTGGCGCATATCATCGCCATTGACGACGCTGACCGCTGCCGGGGTATCGAGTTCCGATACGGTTTGCGGCGTGGCGCTGACGATCATGGTCTGTTCCTCTGCGCTCATGGCGGTGAGCGGCGCAAAAATAACAGGAACCAGCAGCAGCGGGAGAGAAGCCTTACGGGCAGAAATGATTTTCATGAATAAAACCGGTTGTGGTATGTAAACGAACCAAATGGAACATGTCCATACATGTTAAAGGTTTTGTAAATGTTTTGAAAACTATAACCGCACATTGCGTTAATGAAAGGCGAGAGGGGAAAGAAAAACTCCACATTCATCTGATTAATGATTACTATTCTCATTATCAAAAGGCAATGCCATGACGTTGTCTGCCGGAAGTGATGTCAGCCCAAACCCCACTTTTCAGAAAAGGAATTGTTATGTTTTTACGTCATCTGTGCTCGCCGCGTCTGAGCCTGTCACTGCTGTCTGCCACTTTACTGCTTGCCGGGACGTTCCAGGTGCATGCCGCCGAAGAGGTGCTGCGTAAAGCGGTGGGCAAAGGGGCGTATGAAATGGCCGTGAGCCAGCAGGAGAATGCGCTGTGGGTGGCGACCTCGCAAAGCCGTAAAACCGACAAGGGCGGGATTGTTTACCGTCTTGATCCGGTCACGCTGGACGTGACGCAGGCGATCCATAGCGATCTCAAACCCTTTGGTGCCACCTTTGACAACGCGACCCAAACGCTGTGGTTCGGTAATACGATCAACGGCGCGGTAACCGCGATTGATGCAAAAACGGGTGACGTAAAAGGGCGACTGGTACTGGACGGGCGTCAACGCAGCGAAACCGTCAAACCGCTGCAGCCGCGCCAGCTGGTGGCGGATGACGCAAGCAACACGATTTACATCACCGGTGTCGGTAAAGAGAGCGTGATTTGGGTGGTGGATGGCGCCACGCTGAAGCTGAAAGAGACCATTGCCAATACCGGCACTTACAGCACCGGCCTGGCGCTGGATGCGCAGGCGAAACGTCTGTACACCACGAATGCAGACGGCGAGCTGTTAACCATTGATACGGCAACGAACAAAATCCTGAGCCGTAAAAAAGTGCAGGATGACGGGAAAGAGCACTTCTACCTGAACCTGAGCCTCGATACAGCCGGTCAGCGCGCGTTCCTGACCGATTCAAAACAGCCGGAAGTGCTGGTGGTGAGCCTGAAAGACGGCAGCGTGATCGCGAAAATCGCCGCGCCGGAATCCCTGGCGGTCCTGTTTAACCCGGCCCGTAATGAAGCCTACGTGACGCACCGTGAAGCCGGCAAGGTGAGCGTGATTGATGGGAAAACGTATAAGGTGACTAAAACGTTCGACACGCCGGTCTACCCGAACAGCCTGGCGCTCTCTGCGGATGGCAAAACCCTGTACGTGACGGTGAAACAAAAATCCACCCGCCAGCAGGAAGCCACCCAGCCTGACGATGTCATTCGTATCGCGCTGTAAGATGGGAATTGCCCGGTGGCGCTGCGCTTACCGGGCCTACAAAATAATGAAATGTAGGCCGGGTAAGGCGAAGCCGCCACCCGGCTTTTTTATTAACGCGAGGTTTCTTCCACCAGCGGCGCGTCGTGTTTTTCATCATCGGGATGAACCGGCGCGGTGCTGTGAATTTCGTGAACGCGTTTACGCACGCCGAACCAGCCCGCAATCAGCAGCACGGCCAGCAGCGGAATGGTCGCGATGGTGTAGGTGCCGTTCGGGTAGTCGAACGCCATCAGCACCAGCACGCTGAACAGGAAGAGCAGGGTGAGCCAGGACGTTACCGGCGCGCCAGGCAGCTTGAAGCTGACGTCAGCGGCTTTGCCTTCTTTAATCGCCTTGCGCAGACGCATCTGGCAGACCACGATAAAGCCCCAGGATGCGATAATCCCGAGTGCAGCCACGTTCAGAACGATTTCGAACACCTGAGACGGAACGAGGTAGTTCAGGAACACGCCGAAGACATAGACCACCAGCGTCGCCAGAATACCGGCGTACGGCACGTGCTGCTTGCTCATCTTCGACATGAACTTCGGTGCAGAACCGCCCATCGACATGGAGCGCAGGATACGACCGGTCGAGTAGAGGCCGGAGTTCAGGCTGGAGAGCGCCGCCGTCAGCACCACGATGTTCATGATGCTACCCACGTAAGGCACGCCCAGCTTAGAGAAGAAGGTCACGAACGGACTCTGGCCCGCCTGGTAGGCGTTCCACGGCAGCAGCAGCACCAGCAGCACCACGGAACCGACGTAGAAGAGACCGATACGCCAGATCACGCTGTTGATGGCTTTTGGCACCATCGTCTGCGGATCTTTACATTCACCTGCTGCGGTACCCACCAGCTCGATGGAGGCGAAGGCGAACACGACGCCCTGAACCAGAACCAGCGCAGGCAGCAGACCGTGCGGGAAGAATCCGCCGTTATCGGTTATCAGGTGGAAGCCGGTGGCATTGCCATCCAGCGGCTTACCGCTGCCGAGGAAGACGGTACCCACGACCAGGAACACCACGATGGCCAGCACTTTAACCAGCGCAAACCAGAACTCCATCTCCGCGAACCACTTCACGCCGATCATGTTCATGGTGCCGACAATCGCCAGCGCGCCAAGCGCAAAGACCCACTGCGGCACATCGCCAAACGCGCCCCAGTAGTGCATATACAGCGCAACGGCGGTGATATCGACGATACCGGTCATCGCCCAGTTGACGAAGTACATCCAGCCCGCGACGTAAGCGGCTTTTTCACCGAGGAATTCACGGGCGTAAGAGACGAAGCTGCCGCTGGAAGGGCGATGCAGTACCAGTTCGCCCAGTGCACGAAGAATGAAGAAAGAGAAGATCCCGCACACCAGATAGACCAGGGCGAGAGCCGGGCCAGCCATCTGCAGGCGTGCACCAGCACCTAAAAACAGACCCGTTCCGATAGCGCCGCCGATGGCGATCATTTGAACCTGACGGTTGCCCATCGCTTTGTGGTAGCCCTCTTCGTGGGAGTTCAACCAGCGACGTTTAGCAGCATGATGATCGGCTGCGCTTTTATTGCTTGTTTTCATTGAGTTACCTGTTTGCCTGTCTGAACCATTATCGTGATAGTCCTGCCTGGCAGAGCGCAATACAAACGATTGCTTCTGCGCAAACACATGTCGCCTCCCCAGTCATTCTGCGTATGGATAAGGCGAAACATGGCGAGGCATCCTACCTGCAATTCATAAGCGACGCAAAATATAACCGTGCCGAAAGTGATGCACGTCGAAGGAAATCGTGTGGTCAGAGCAGACGGGGATCACAACACGCTGAAACGTGATGAGTTTTTAGTCAAAACAATGGCGGGGTTGATTATTTAATCATCAGATTATCTTAATTATTACCAGATGGTATAAATTTTTGCTGCTGCAGGGCATCGAGAAGTAACCTGAACGCGGTTGTGTGCTGCCGACGGCTCGGATAATAGAGGTGATATCCTTCAAACGTGGGGCACCACGATTCAAGGACCCTGACCAGCCTTCCCTGATTCAGAGCGTCCAGAACCGAGGACTCGGGCACGTAGGCTAATCCGAGACCATTCTCCGCGGCGTCGATGCGCTGCGATAGGTTATTCAGCGTAAGCTGTCCGTCAACCCGCACGCGAAGCTCGCGCCCGTCACGCTCAAATTCCCAGTCATACAATCCCCCTCGGGTGGGCAGGCGGAGATTGATACAGCGGTGTTCACCCAGTTGCTCCGGCACGAGCGGCACGCCAAAACGAGCCAGGTAATCCGGGGAGCCGACGACCGCCATGCGCATGTCCGGCGCAATCCGCACCGCAATCATGTCTTTTGCCACCTGTTCACCCAGGCGAACCCCCGCGTCGAAGCGGCCATCTACGATATCTGTCAGGCCATTGTCGATCGTCACTTCAACGTTAATGTCAGGATACTGCAGCATAAAAGGCTTCAGTACCGGCCAGAGCACGGCGTCCATCGCGTGCTCGCCGGCGACGATGCGGATAGCGCCTGCGGGTTTGTCGCGGGTGCTGCGAAGCGCCGTGAGTTCCTGTTCGATCTCCAGCAGATGCGGGCTGAGGCGCGAAAAAAGCTGCTCACCCGCGGGTGTCGGAACCACGCTGCGGGTTGTGCGGGTTAACAGACGAACGTCTAATCGCGCCTCAAGCTTGCGCATCGCATGGCTCAGTGCCGATTGCGAGACGCCCAGCTGCGCCGCTGCGCGCGTAAAGCTGCGCTCGCGGGCCACCACCATAAAGGAGAGCAGATCGTTGAAATTATCTTTTAGCATCGAGGTTCTATTTATGAGTTTCAGTCATGTGTCCTATCTGATTATGCACCCTAATGCTCCCGAGCGCTTTGCGCTACTGTTAACGCAACAGTCAACGAGGAGCAAAAGATGAAAATTATCCGCAGCGGTTCATTACCGTCAGTACGAGGACCGGAAGCCTGGTTTACCGGGGCTGTTCGGATTGACGCGCCCTTTCAGGCGACCGAACCTGCCAGCGTCGGTGGGGCAACCGTAACCTTTGAGCCGGGCGCGCGCACGGCCTGGCATACGCATCCCCTGGGACAAACGCTGATTGTGACGCAGGGGCGCGGCTGGTTACAGGAGTGGGGCAAAGAGGCGGAAATCCTGAATCAGGGCGATATCGCCTGGATCCCACCCGGCGTGAAGCACTGGCACGGCGCAAGTGCGCAAACGGCGATGACGCATCTTGCCATCGCCGAAGCGGTAAACGGCAGCCCGGTAACATGGCTGGAAAAAGTGACCGACGAGCAGTACCCGAACGGCTAACCGCCAAAAACGGCGATCGCCTGCTGCAGGCGCGTCGTCCGCTGCGTCAGGTGATTCGCGGCGTGAGTGACGTTATCCACCATCCCCGTATTGCTCTGGGTCATTGTGCCGATACGGGAGAGGGAGGCGTTAATCAGCGTCAGCGCCTGAGTTTGCTCCTGCGTGGCGAGGCCAATCTCTTTAATCAAGGTGGAAACCTGCAGAACATGGTCGATCATGACCGTCAGCTGTGATTCGGTTTGTACCACCTTCTCCACGCCAGCGTTGACGCTGGCGACGTTTTTCTCGATCAGCGCTTTGATCTCTTTCGCCGCCGTCGCGGAGTGCTGTGCAAGATTGCGCACCTCAGCCGCGACCACAGCAAAGCCGCGGCCGGCTTCACCCGCGCGCGCCGCTTCCACGGCGGCATTCAGCGCAAGAATATTGGTCTGGAAGGCAATACGATCGATAACGCTGATAATATCGACGATCTGGCCGTTATCCTGCGACACGGACTGCATCATACCGATGGTCTCTTTCATCATCGCTTCGCCGCAGTGGGCGCTCTCGCGGGTGCGATCCGCCATCTGAATCGCCTCGTTCGCGGTTTCGGCCGTCTGCTTCACGGCGCTGGCGATCTCTTCCACCGCAGAAGCGGTTTGCTGCAAGAAATCTGCGGTTTCTTCAGAGCGCGTCTGCAGCGCCGCACCTTCTTTCGCGACCTGCTGGCTGATGGTGCCAATACCGCTGATTTGCGCCCCGACATCGTCAACCAGCGAATTCAGGTTTAAACCAGACTGATTCACCAGGCGCATCATCAGCCCGATATCATCGATCCTGTCAAAATGGTAATAGTCCGTTTTACGTCCTGAAACCACGCGCTGCATCTGTTGAACAATGGATTTTACCGGCCGGGCGATCTGCGCATGAAGATAACAGGACAGCGCAGAAAAAAGCAGCACCAGAGTGGTGGCCTGAACGAGACGATCGCGGAATAAATATACCGCCAGGAAGGAAAGTAACGCTGTCGCAGTAATACCAAGCTGAATTCGTTTTCCGGTACTGAGACATTTAAAGAGCGATAAAAAGGAAAATAAACCGCGCCGAACGAACAGTCCTTTATAAAAACGGTACTGTTTTAATTCATTATTACGTACTTTTGCATACAGATTTTCACTGGCCGCGATCTCCTCCCGTGAGGGGATATTGCGCACCGAAATATAGCCGGTCAGGGATTCCCCCTGCCAGACCGGCGTCACGTTGGCACGCACCCAGTAGTGATCGCCATTATGACGACGATTCTTCACCAGCCCTGTCCAGGTCTCACCCTGCTGGAGGGTAAACCACATGTCGCCAAACGCTTCGGCAGGCATGTCGGGATGGCGGATGAGGTTATGCGGCTCACCCAGAAGATGCTCTTCTTTATATCCGCTGGCTTCTATAAAAGCGGAGTTGGCATAAGTTATATGACTTTTTGTATCGGTGGTGGACATTAACGTCGAACCAGCGTTAAGTAAATACTCGTTTTGTGTAACGGGGGTGTTACGCCTCATGAGTAACTCCATGATGTTGTGCAAGAATAAAAATCCGGAAAGCGCTCCGGCAAGATAAAAGTGATTATTTTAATAACGGTCTGTGCATATTCTCGCTGAAATTGAGAACCTCCGAAATACCCGGCATCCATTATTTTTAATATGTTAATGTTGTCGAATGTAATAAAATTGAAAATATTTTAGTGGGTGTTATTTTGAATCGATTTAAATAAATGACATAAGCCAAACTGCAAGAGGGAGATCGCCTCCCTGGAAAAATTGTCATGCTGAAATAGCGTTTCGTTAACAGAATGAAAACGCTATGATTTGGTCTCATTTTCGTGAATACAGGGAGGCTGAGGTGAAAATTAACGTCATAGGAACCAGCGGAAGTGGAAAAAGCACGCTGGCGAAGCAGATTGCGACCGAACTGGCTATTCCCTGTATCGAGATGGACAGACTCTACTGGCGCTCTGACTGGCAGGGCACGCCGGACGACGAATTTCAGGCAAAGCTGGCGCAGGCGCTACAGGCTTCGCCAGACTGGGTACTTGACGGTAACTACAACCGCACGCGGCCTGTGAAATGGCGCGATGTCGATGTGGTGGTGTGGGTGGATTACGGGTTTACCCGCACCCTCTGGCAGGCCGTCACGCGAGCATTGAAGCGGGCCTGGCATAAGTACGAGCTCTGGCCGGGAACGGGGAATAAAGAGAGTTTCCGGCGCGCGTTCTTCAGCAGAGAATCCATTATCATCTGGACGATGAAAACCTGGCGTAACAACCGTACGCGCTATGAAGCCGATCTGCAAAACCCGCAATATAGCCATATTCGCTTCGTCCGCATTACCCGTCGGGAGCAGGTGGAATCGCTGATTGCCTCCTTAAAGTCTTATTCTTAGCAGGGTTTTATATATCTGTTTTCCGGCAAACTAAATGTAAATTAATTGTTTCTCAGTGGTGAAATGCGCCTTTAATAATGTCGACATGTTAAGTCAAACGAGAACGCAACATGTCATGGCGAATCAGCATTCTGGATAAAAGCCCCATCGCTGAAAACGAAACGGCTGCCGATGCACTGGCGCGTACCCTTGCGCTGGCGCAGCAGGCAGAAAATCTGGGCTATCACCGCTTCTGGATTGCCGAACACCACAACACCCCACAGCTTGCCAGTCCTTCGCCGGAGCTGCTGATTGCCTGGATCCTCGGGCAAACCACGCGCATTCGCGTCGGGTCAGGCGGCGTAATGCTTCAGCACTACAGCCCCTATAAAGTCGCCGAGAACTTCAACGTGCTGGCCGCGCTGGCGCCTGGCCGCGTCGATCTCGGCGTCGGGAAAGCCCCCGGCGGATTACCGCTCTCAACCCGCGCGCTGCAGCAGGGCCTGAATCAACAGGAAAAGGGCAGCTTTGCCGAACAACTGGCCCAGCTCGACCGCTGGATCCGTCCTGAGCATCACGCTAATGAAGAGGCCGTCCGCGCCACGCCGCTGCCGCCGTTGCCTGCTGAGGGTTTTCTGCTGGGCGCGAGTACCGAAAGCGCGCTGCTGGCCGCCAGGCTCGACTGGCACTTTGTGTTTGCCGCACACCTGAACGGTGACCCGGAACTGCTGCGCGAGGTGGTATCGACCTGGCGCGAGAACAGCGCGCGTGACGTGATAGTGGCGGTGCAGGCGATTGTCGCGCCGACGCAGGCTGAGGCAGACGCGCTGGCGCAGAAGGTCGAAGTGTGGGGCGTTGAGCTGGCAAACGGGCAGCGTGTCACCGTGGCCAGCGAAGAACAGGCCTACGCGTTTGCACGCCAGGCGGGCAGTGAGCCGGTGCGCATTGCACGTCGCGCGCAGTCGCTGCTGGCGGGTACCGCTGAGTCGGTAGTGGAACAGCTCAACGCGCTGCACCAGCAGTGGGGCATTGACGAATTTATCATCGACACGCCGGTGGCGGAGGGGGCTACGCGCGTCGCGTCGCTGCGCCTGCTGGCCGGGGCGCGTCTTAACAAGGAGGTCACCGTATGAGCTTTGGCGAACAACTGATTGCCTGGCGCCGCGAACTGCACCAGAACCCGGAGCTGTCCGGCCAGGAAGTCGAAACTACCGCGCGCCTGCGCCAGTGGCTGACCAACGCCGGGATCACCCCACAGCCTTACGACCTGTCGACCGGGCTGGTGGCGGAAATCGGAACGGGCAGCAGGCTGGTTGCGCTGCGTGCCGATATTGACGCGCTGCCGATCGAGGAGCGCAGCGGCGTGCCGTTTAGCTCACAGCATGCAGGGGTGATGCACGCCTGCGGACACGATATTCACACCAGCGTCATCCTCGGCGCCGCGTTAAAGCTGAAAGAGCGGGAGGCCTCGCTTAACGGCCGGGTGCGTATCCTGTTTCAGCCTGCTGAAGAGAACTTTGGCGGTGCGAAGAGCATGGTGCGCGCCGGTGCCCTGCGCGATGTCAGCGCGATTTTCGGTATGCACAACGAGCCCGGCCTGCCGGTCGGTGAGTTCGCCACCCGCGGCGGGCCGTTCTACGCCAACGTTGACCGCTTTGTGATTCGCATTACCGGCAAAGGCGCGCACGCCGCACGTCCTCATGAAGGCAACGACGCGATTGTGCTGGCGAGCCAGTTGGTAACGGCGCTGCAAAGCGTCGCCAGTCGCAACGTCAACACGCTGGATTCGGTGGTGCTGAGCGTGACCCGCATTGCGGGCGGCAACACCTGGAACGTGCTGCCGGAAAGCGTCGAGCTGGAAGGCACGCTGCGAACCCATCGCACGGAAGTGCAGCAGAATGTGAAAGCCCGCGTGGGCGAAATCGCCGCCGGTTTTGCCAGCGCCTTCAGCGCGCAGATTGATATCACCTGGTATGCCGGGCCTACCGCGCTGGTGAATGACGAGCGCTGGGCTGATTTTGCCACCTCGGTCGCGCGTGAGGCCGGATATGAAACCCGGCACGCGGAACTGCATATGGGCGGGGAAGATTTTGCGGTCTATTTGCAGTCTGTTCCCGGCGCGTTTGTCAGCATTGGCAGCAACAGTCCGTTTGGTTTACATCACCCGGCCTTTAACCCGGATGAAGCACTGATTGAGCCCGCCGCCCGCTATTTTGCACAGCTTGCGGAAAAAGCCCTGCAACACGTTTAATTCAGGAGAGGTAAATATGTCTGCAACCCGACAACTGCGGCTGGGCACCATTCTGCATGGTGCATCCGGGAATATGTCCGCCTGGCGCCATCCTGCAGCGATCGCCGACGCCAGTATTAATTTCGACTTTGTGAAAGCGACGGCGTTAAAGGCCGAGGAAGGGAAGCTCGATTTTCTCTTCGTGGCCGATGGCCTCTATATTAACGAGAAATCGATCCCCCATTTTCTGAATCGTTTTGAACCGTTAACCGTGCTTTCCGCACTGGCCAGCATCACCTCGCGTCTTGGGCTGGTGGGAACCTTATCCACCTCCTACAGCGAGCCCTTCACCACGGCGCGCCAGTTTGCCAGCCTCGATCACCTGAGCAACGGCCGGGCGGGCTGGAACGTGGTGACCTCGCCGCTGGAAGGGTCGGCCAAGAACTTTTCCCGCGAAAAACACCCCGAGCATGCGCTGCGCTACCGGATTGCGGATGAGTATCTCGACGTGGTGAAAGGGCTGTGGGATTCCTGGGAAGGGGACGCGTTTATTCGTAACAAAGAGAGCGGCCAGTTTTTTGACCCGGCGAAACTGCATACGCTCGATCACCACGGTGACTTCTTCCAGGTCGCCGGTCCGCTGAATATTGGCCGCACGCCGCAAGGTCGCCCGATTGTCTTTCAGGCCGGGGCGTCGGACGACGGGAAAAAGCTGGCGGCGAAACATGCCGACGCCATTTTCACCCACCACGAGACGCTCGATGAGGCAAAAGCCTTTTACCGCGACGTAAAACAGCAGCTGGAAACAAACGGCCGCCGCGCGTCGGATCTCCATATTTTCCAGGGCGTCAGCGTGATTGTGGGGAAAGATGCCGATGATGTGGAAAATCAGTACCAGACCACGGCGGCGCTGGTGTCGATTAATGACGCCCTCAATTACCTCGGGCGTTATTTTGAACATCACGATTTCAGCCAGTATCCGCTCGACGAGCCGTTCCCGGATATCGGCGACTTAGGCAAAAACAGCTTCCGCAGCACCACCGATGAAATCAAGCGTAACGCCCGTGAACGCAACTTAACCCTGCGTCAGGTGGCGCTGGAGGCCGCTTCGCCGCGCCCGCGCTTTTCCGGCACGCCGGAGGAGGTGGCAGACGGTCTTCAGGCCTGGTTTGAAGGCTATGCCGCAGACGGCTTCATTATTCAGGGCGGCACGCCGGACACCTTCCCGCGCTTTGTTGACCAGGTGGTGCCCATTCTTCAGGCCCGCGGCCTGTTCCGTACCGACTACCCGGGCACCACGCTGCGTGAAAGCCTTGGCTTAGACCAACCGAAAAACCAGTACACACAACAATAAAAGAGAACCCCGCTATGCAGAAATCATCGCTTATTCTGGCGCTCGCGCTGGCCTTTACCCCTGCCGTCTGGGCAGAGAACGTCAATATTAACGGCACCGGCGTGAGCATCGAGGCCAATAAAACCCCGATTAACACCACGAAAAATAGCGAGGCGGTAGCGCAGCTGCCGAAAGACTATCGCTTTGCCGTGCCGGGGAAATTTACCGTTGCGGTGGCGGGACTCAACCAGCCGCCGCTGACGGTCTTCTCCGACGACAACAAAACGCTGCTGGGAAGCGAAGTTGACGTCGCGCGTCTGGTCGCCGACAGCCTCGGGCTGGAGCTCAATGTGGTGCCCACCTCCTGGGAGGACTGGCCGCTGGGCGTGGCGTCCGGGAAATACGATGCCGCCATCAGCAACATCACCGTCACTAAAGAGCGCAAACAGAAGTTTGATTTTGCTACCTATCGTAAGGATTCCCTCGGCTTTTACGTGAAATCCACCAGCCCGATTACGTCGCTGCAGAAGGCGGAAGACATCGCCGGGCTGAAGATTATCGTCGGCTCCGGCACCAACCAGGAGGCCATCCTGCTGGCATGGAATGCCGAAAACCTGAAGAAGGGGCTGAAGCCCTTTACCCCGATCTACACCAAAGACGATGCGGCCCAAACCCTGGCGCTGCAGTCCGGACGCGCGGATGCCTACTTTGGCCCGAACGTGATTGGCGCATGGAAAGCGGCGCTGAACGGGAAAACCAAACTGGTGGGCAGCGTCGACGGCGGCTGGCCGAAGGCGGCACACATCGCGGTGACGCTGAAAAAAGGCAGCGGACTGGTTGAGCCGGTGCAAACCGCGCTGAACGGTGTCATCAAAAACGGCGATTACGACAAAGTGCTGAACCGCTGGGGAGAAGGGGTTGAGCGCATTCCTCAGTCCGAAGTGAACCCGGCTGGCCTGGGCGATTAAGGAGGCGTAATGAGCGAACGATTTCGTGATGTATCACCGGAAGATGCCGAACTTCAGCCCATTATCGAGGGGCTGTTCGGTGAATATGCGGCCCGCTACGGGGACTACTTCTCTAAAGACGCGGAAGTGGAGCTCACCGAGTGGTATCTGGCGCCGCAGGGGCTGTTTATCGTCCTGGAGCGCGACGGGAAGATTATTGCTACCGGCGCGTACAAACCGTTCGACGAACGCACCGCGGAAATCAAACGTATCTGGACGGACAAAACCCTGCGTCAGCAGGGGCTTGCCGGGCGCGTGGTGCAAGAGCTGGAGCGCAGGGCGGTGCTGGCAGGCTATAGCCAAATCTACCTGACAACCGGCTTTCGTCAGCCGGAAGCGGTCAGGCTCTATCTTAGCCAGGGCTATCAGCCGCAGTTCGATCTGAACCGCGATCCGGAAGAGTATAGCCAGCCGCCGTTTGACGGTCGGCTGCGTTTCACCAAAACGCTGGTACGTGAAGCGTTCAGTAAAACCGCATGAGGAACGACGATGAGCAACGTTGAAACCATTAAGGTGGTCCCGGCGCGTTATCCGCTGCGGGCCGTCGGCGCCGCGGTGGCGCTGTTTGTCCTGGCGGTCGTGATTCAGTCCGTAGCCTTTAACCCGCGCTGGGAGTGGACGGTGTTCGCCCGCTGGTTCTTCGACCCGGTGATCCTCGAAGGTGTCGGGCAGACCCTGCTGCTGACGCTGATCGGTACCGCGCTGAGCGTGGTGTTTGGCGGCATGCTGGCCCTGGCGAGACTCTCGTCATCCTGGCTGCTGAGCAGCCTGGCGTGGGCGTACATCTGGCTGTTTCGGTCGCTGCCGCTGATCGTCGTGCTGATTATCCTGTACAACTTTTCCTATCTCTACGACACGCTCTCGCTCGGCGTGCCGTTTACCGGTATTACCTGGGGCAGTTTTGAAACCATCAACGTGCTGGGGCAGTTCTCTACCGCCGTGGTGGGGCTAACGCTGGTGCAGAGCGCCTATACCGCCGAGATCATTCGCGGTGGTTTCCTCGGGGTCGATCACGGGCAGTATGAGGCCGCCGCCGCGCTCGGTCTGCCGGCCTGGCGCCGCACGGTGCGCATCATTTTGCCTCAGGCGCTGCGTACCATTCTGCCGTCGGGGTTCAATGAAATCATCAGCCTCGCCAAGGGCACAGCGATGGTGTACGTCCTGGCGATGCCGGAGCTGTTTTATACCATCCAGATGATCTACAACCGCACGCAGGAGGTGATCCCGCTGCTGATGGTCGGTGCCGCCTGGTACCTGGCGATCACCACCGTCCTGTCCGCTATCCAGTACGGTGTTGAACGCGCACTTGCCCGCAGCGAACGCCGCTCAGCGGTTAATCAGAACCGTGCCGCCCGTCGTACCCGTTCTGTCACCACCACGCCAGCACAGGAGCCTATCCATGCAAGCCTCTCCTGAAGGACATATCTCGATTACCGGCGTCAGCAAATATTTTGGACGCCATAAGGCGCTCGACAACGTGTCGTTTGAGATCCCGCCGGGATCCGTGACGGTCATCCTCGGGCCGTCCGGGTCGGGAAAATCGACGCTGCTGCGTACCATTAACCACCTGGAGCGCGTCGACGAAGGCTTTATTCAGATCGACGGGGACTACATTGGCTACCGTCGTCAGGGCGACAAGCTCTACGAGCTGAAGGAGAAAGAGATCCTCAAACAGCGCGTCAACGTGGGCTATGTGTTTCAGAACTTCAATCTCTTTCCCCATCTCACGGTGCTGGAAAACCTGATTGAAGCGCCCATCGCGCATAAAAAGCTCAGCAAAAGAGAGGCGGTGGAAAGAGCGTACAGCCTGCTGGACGTGGTCGGGCTGCGGGACAAAGCCGATGCCTGGTCCCGCCATCTCTCCGGCGGCCAGCAGCAACGCATTGCGATTGCCCGCGCGCTGGCGTTACGTCCCCGCGTGATGCTGTTTGATGAACCCACCTCGGCGCTGGATCCGGAGCTGGTAGGGGAAGTGCTGGACGTAATCAAAAAACTGGCCCGGTCCGGCACTACGCTGGTGGTGGTCACTCACGAGATCGGCTTTGCCCGGGAAGTGGCGGATCAGGTGGTGTTTATGGTCGACGGAAAAATCGTGGAACAGGGCAGCAGCGACGCGGTATTGAACCGCCCGTCGCACGCGCGAACGCGCCAGTTCCTGTCAAAAGTGCTGTAAGGAGCGCAGATGAAATATGGACTTCTGGCAGGACTGCTTTTTACGACGGCGAGCCACGCCAGCATCGATCTGAAAGCCAACGAGCAGCCGCTGCCGGTGACGGTGGATCGGCAGGCCGTGGCGAAGATCCCCGCCGGTTATAAATTCGTTGAGCCGGGTACGCTGACGGTCGCCGTCTCGATGCTGAACTCCCCGCCGCTGGCGCTGCTGGCCAGCGATAACCGCACGCGGATCGGCAGCGACCCGGATATTGCCCGCCTGCTGGCGGGCAGCCTGGGGCTGAAGCTAAAGCTGGTGCCGACGGCGTGGGAAGACTGGCCGCTGGGAATCGCTTCCGGGCGCTACGACGTGGCGCTGGTGAACATTGCTGTGACCGAACAGCGTAAAGAGAAGTTTGATTTTGCGACCTACCGCGTCGATTCGCTGGCGTTTTCGGTGAAATCCACCAGCGAGATTCAGTCAATCAAAAGCGCGGAAGATCTGGCCGGGAAAAGGGTGATTGTCGGCTCGGGTACCAATCAGGAGCGCATCCTGCTGGGCTGGAACGAAGAGAATAAAAAGGCGGGGCGGGCGCCTGCGCTGCCGGTCTATCTTCACGACGATGCCTCGGGCAATCTCTATATCCAGTCCGGCAGGGCGGATGTGTTCTTTGGTCCTCAGTCGGTTTCAGCTTACAAAGCGGCGCTCACCGGCAAAACCCGCGTGGTCGGTTTAGGGCCGAAGAAAGCTTATGTCGCCACCACGACCAAAAAAGGCAATCAACTGGTTTATGCCTTGCAGGCCGCGCTGAACGGTGCGATTGAGCGCGGAGAGTACCAGAAGGTGCTGGCGCGCT
This sequence comes from Enterobacter sp. JBIWA003, assembly GCF_019968825.1. Lineage (NCBI taxonomy): Bacteria > Pseudomonadati > Pseudomonadota > Gammaproteobacteria > Enterobacterales > Enterobacteriaceae > Enterobacter > Enterobacter sp. JBIWA003. Next base: position 2,605,482 of record NZ_CP074170.1, on the reverse strand, counting down.
GGGGCGAGCAGGGCGAAGCGGTGGCGCAATCGGAGGTCAACCCGCCTGGGATAACATACTAATGGTGCTCTACACTTAGGATTTCACTCCTGAGGGGGCAACATGATTAAACTTTATGGCGTACCCGGCTGGGGCTCGGCAATCAGTGAGGTGATGCTGACCCTGGCTGATATCCCTTATCAATTTATCAACGTGGACGGGTTTGACCAGCCCGGTCCGCAGCGTGAATTGCTGCACAAGCTCAATCCGCTGTGCCAGGTGCCGACGCTGGAGCTGGAAAATGGCGCCATCATGACCGAAACGGCGGCGATTGCCCTGATGGTGCTCGACCGGTGTCCCGAGCTCGCCCCGCCCGTGGGGCAGGCTGAACGTCAGCAGTTTCAGCGTTTGCTCATCTGGTTCGTAGCCAACGTCTATCCCACGTTTACCTATGCAGACTATCCCGAACGCTGGGTGCCGGATGCGCCGGAACAGCTGCAGAAAAACTGCATCGAATACCGGAAATCTCTTTATTTGTGGTTCGAAAGCCAGCTTAAGGCTGCCCCGTTTGCGCTGGGGGAACGGCTGACGCTGCTGGATGTGTATATTGCGGTAGCGCGCACCTGGGGGCCCCGTCACGCCTGGTTTGCCGAAAATACCCCTAAATTCACGGCGATTGCGGACGCCGTATGTCAGCGACCGGAACTGCACAAGGTGTTAAAGGCAAACAATATTATCTGATAACGTGGAACCCTCATTCACAACCGGAAGCCTGTACATGCCACACGTAGATATCAAATGTTTTCCCCGTGATTTGAACGACGAACAAAAAGCTGCCCTGGCGGCAGATATTGCCGACGTGATTATTCGCCATTTCAACAGCAAAGACAGTTCCGTGTCGGTGGCGTTGAAGCAGATCGCGCCTGAAGACTGGAAGGCGCAGGTCTGGGATACCGAAATTGGACCGAAGCTGGAGGAGCTTATTAAGAAGCCCGGGTATTCGATGTAAGATCTTCTGCCGGGGAGCGAATAAATCCTCCCCGGCTTGTTTTCCCGTTTTCGCAAAAATCGATAAAAATGCGTTTTGTCTTATCCGCTACACTTAACGTTTCTGGCTGACTTTTTATTCATCCTTAGGAAAGATCTTCAACAGAATCAATTAAGGACAGACACGTTAAAGGATAATTTTCTGATGACAAAATTACCCCGTTTTTCATTCGCCTTTCTTCATCCCCGTTACTGGCTAAGCTGGGCCGGCATTGCGGCTCTGTGGCTCATCATGCTGCTCCCTTATCCGCTTCTGTTCAGAATCGGTCATGGCCTGGGGCGACTGGCGATGCGCTTACTTCCTCGCCGCGTCGAGATTGCCCGCCGCAACCTGGAACTTTGTTTCCCGGAGATGAAAAAGGATGAACGCGAGTCATTGCTGCAGCGTAATTTTGAATCGGTAGGAATGGGGGTGATTGAAACCGGGATGGCATGGTTCTGGCCTGCGTGGCGGGTGAAGAAATGCTTTACCGTGCAGGGGTATGAGCACATGGAAAAGGCGAGGGCGCAGGGAAAAGGCGTGGTGCTGGTGGGGATGCATTTTCTGACGCTTGAGCTGGGCGCGCGGATATTTGGCATGCTCAACCCCGGTATCGGGGTGTATCGCCCTAATAACAATGCTCTGCTGGACTGGCTTCAAACGCGCGGACGTCTGCGTTCCAACAAAACCATGCTCGATCGCCATGATTTAAAGGGCATGATCCGCTCGCTGAAGCAGAATGAAATTTTGTGGTACGCCCCGGACCACGACTATGGCAAAACCAACAGCGTGTTTGTGCCGTTCTTTGCGGTGCCGGATGCCGCAACGACGGCGGGCAGCTATATGCTGGTCAAAAGCGCTAAGCCTGCCGTCATCCCCTTTGTGCCGCGTCGCAGGGCGGATGGCACCGGTTACGAGCTGATTATTCTGGAGGATATCAGTGAGGCGTTGCAGGGCGGCGATAAAGAAGCCGTGGCGACGCAGATGAACAGGGCAATTGAGCAGGCCGTACGCATGGCCCCAGAGCAGTATATGTGGCTGCACCGTCGCTTCAAAACGCGTCCTGAAGGGGTACCTGATCGGTATGCCCGTCTGAAACAGGCGGCAACTCGGGGTGATAATCTCTCCGCCAGCGATTTTTCTGACCGCTCAGGCATACAGCACTGACACCACAGCGATGCCCTCACCCTGCGGTGAGGGCATGACCGGCGCTACAACGCGGATCGGCGGTACGGCGCATAGTCCGCCTGCCACCAGGTCTTCTCAATGCGCGCCAGCAGGGTTTCATCATCTAACGATGGCGCTATGCCTTGTTCAATCGCGGCCCGGGCGACGGCAACGGCAATCTGGCGCGAGACCGTTTCAATCTGATCTACCGGCGGCAGCAATCCTCCTCTTTCTGTGGTTACGAGCGGAGACTGGGCGGCCAGGCTGTGGCTTGCTGCCATCAGCATCTCTTCCGTCACCCGGCGCGCGTTACAGGCCAGCACGCCCAGTCCCAGGCCCGGGAAGATATAGGCGTTGTTACACTGGGCAATCTCGTAGTGCGCGTTCTCCCAGAATACCGGCGCGAACGGGCTGCCGGTGGCCACCAGCGCGGCCCCCTGGGTCCAGGCGATGAGATCCTGCGGCTGGGCCTCCGCCCGCGACGTTGGGTTCGAGAGCGGCATGATAATCGGGCGCGGGCAGTGGCGATGCATCTCTTTGACGATCTCTTCACTGAACAGCCCCGGCTGACCTGAAACGCCGATCATCACCGTTGGATGTGCGTTCTTCACCACGTCCAGCAGGGAAATATTCTTCGCGTCTACCTGCCAGCGGCTTACGGCGTCGCGCGCGGTAAGCAGGTTTTTCTGGAAATCGAGCAGGTTGGTCATGTCGTCGGTCAGCAGGCCGAAGCGATCGACCATGAAGATCCTGCTGCGGGCTTCCGACTCGCTCAGGCCGTCATCGACCATCAGCGCCACAATTTTTTCAGCGATCCCGCATCCCGCAGAGCCGCTGCCGAGGAAGACCACGCGCTGATCGCGAATGCGCGTGCCCGCCGCGTGGGCCGCTGCGATCAGCGTCCCCGCGGTGACGGCTGCCGTGCCCTGGATATCATCATTGAAGCAGCACAGCTGATCGCGGTAGCGCTGGAGTAGTCGTGTGGCATTTTTCTGTGCAAAGTCTTCAAATTGCAGGAGAACGTTGGGCCAGCGCGCCTTAACCGTGCTGATAAACATATCCATAAACTCAGCATACTGGTCGTCGCTGATGCGCGGATGACGCCAGCCCATGTACATCGGGTCGTCGAGGTGTTGCTGATTATTTGTGCCGACATCCAGCATAATCGGGAGGGTGGAGGCCGGATGGATCCCTCCGCAGGCGGTATAGAGCGACAGCTTGCCAATCGGAATGCCCATACCGCCGATACCCTGGTCGCCGAGCCCTAAAATGCGCTCTCCGTCCGTTACCACAATCACCCGAACGTCGTTGCGCGAGAAACTTTGCAGCATCTCATCAATACGATGGCGGTTAGGCCATGAAATAAACAAGCCGCGCGCGCGGCGATAAATCGTGGAGAAATGCTCGCAGGCTTCACCCACCGTCGGGGTATAGATAATCGGTAACGTCTCTTTCAGATGCGAACGCAAGAGGTTGTAAAAGAGAGTTTCATTGGTGTCCTGAATATTGCGCAAATAAACATGACGGGAAATATCGCTTTTAAAATGGCAGAACTGCACCCAGGCGCGCTCGGTTTGCTCTTCAATGGTTTCAACGTTATGCGGCAATAATCCATGCAGATTAAAATTATCCCGTTCTTCTTTAATAAAGGCGAGGCCTTTATTTAATAACGGATTTTCCAGCAGTACGGCGCCATTATAGGGCGTGTACAGAACGTCTTTACGAGACATGGTCAACTCCTGAATATTTAAACGAAACAGAAATAAGACGAGTAGAAACAGTGACTTTAAGGATGATAAAGGCACGGAGTTTTCTGTGTTTTGTTGGGGAGCTAATTTAGCGCTTAGCTAACGGATCAGGAGTGACAAGGTTCACATTCTTTCTGGTTTTATTAATTTCAAAAGAATTGCATTGAATGTCATGAATAACTTTAGTTACATAATAATGAATTAAATTATTTAAAAGGAAAGGGCTATTGTGTTCACATTTCTCTTTGGGGGGGTATGTTAATTTCACGCTGAGCCTGTTTTTAGAAAAGGCCACCAAAGTTTTTATTTTCTATTTAAGAACATTTATTTGAATCAGGAATAGTTTTTCGTTTATTCCGTTCTCTGCATATCCGAACACAAATTTCAGGTGATTATATGAAAGATAATCCTGTACCGACTTCTGAGCTGTCGACCTCGCGTTTCGCCTTTGGGCTCAACAATACCGAGGTTGGCGCAGTCCCGTTGATGCTGTTCGTGGGGATTGCCGCGATTGTGGCGACGTCCGCTTGGGCAGGGCTGTTGCCGAAAAATATGATAGGCGGACTGGCGGTCATCATGACCCTTGGCTTTGCGTTTGCCAAAGTGGGGCGTCAAATCCCCGTGCTGAAGGACATCGGCGGCCCGGCGATCCTGTGTCTGATGGTGCCTTCCGTGCTGGTCTATTTTGGCGCATTCGGGAAACAAACCCTTGATACGGTGTATCTGCTGATGAAGGAGGCGAATCTGCTCTATTTCGTCATCGCCTGCCTGGTAGTCGGCAGTATTCTGGGGATGAACCGGGTGCTGCTGATCCAGGGCATGATGCGCATGTTTGTTCCGCTGGTGGCGGGGACATTGATGGCCGTGCTGAGCGGGCTTATTGTGGGAACGCTGTTTGGGTTTACGCCTTACCATACGTTCTTCTTTATCATTGTCCCTATCATTGGCGGCGGAATTGGCGAGGGGATTTTGCCCCTGTCTCTGGCCTATTCGGCCATACTGGGGCAGACGCCGGACGTCTACGTGGCGCAGCTGGCTCCCGCTGCGGTCGTCGGAAATATTTTCGCCATTATTTGTGCGGGCTCGCTGGCGCGTCTCGGGACGAAACGTCCTGCGCTTTCGGGAAATGGCATGCTCACGCGGAGTAAAGACGACGCCAGCCTGTTTGCTGGGGCGCAAAGCGCACAGCAGACGGATTTTCATCTGATGGGCGGCGGATTGCTGATGGTGTGCGCGTTTTTCATCGTCGGAGGCTTGTTTGAAAAACTGGTCCACATTCCCGGCCCGGTGCTGATGATCCTGATTGCCGTCCTGTGTAAATACTTCAGGGTGATCCCGGCCTCAATGGAGCAGGGCGCGCACAGCTGCTATAAATTCGTTTCGGCTGCGCTGGTCTGGCCCCTGATGATCGGCCTCGGGATGCTATACGTGCCGCTTGAGAGCGTGGTGTCGGTCTTCTCGGTGGGCTATGTAGTGGTATGCGGATCGGTGGTGATTGCGATGGCGCTGAGCGGCTACGTGATTGCGTCGCGTCTGAATATGTATCCGGTGGAAGCGGCGATTGTTACCTGCTGCCACAGTGGGCTGGGCGGTACGGGAGATGTGGCCATTCTGTCCGCCTCCAACCGCATGTCGCTCATGCCGTTCGCGCAGATTGCGACACGTATCGGCGGTGCCTCGACGGTCATTTTCGCCACGCTGCTGATGGGCTGGGTTATGGCGCACTGATTCGAAACCTCAGGATACTGAATCGCAACGACATTTACAGCGTGTCGCTGCGGTTCAGTCCTTTATAAAACTCACCGCGCTGTATAGAATTACCGCAGCCACAGCGACGGGATACCACACGATGACCGGAAGAGTTGATTATCAGATTGAAAAATATCTCCTGACCGAAGCCGCCGAACCGGAGCGCCTGACGCGCCAGTGGGCGGAGGTGCTGGAGGAGTGCCGTGAGCAACAGTCCGGTGCGGAGGATCGTCTGCGTCTCGCGTTGCTTAATGTGGACTACGTCACCAGCTTCGAGCTGCCCTTCAGGCTGCTTCTCACCCGTGCGCCCCAGTTGATTGATGCTGTCAGAAAAGAGCTTCAGCTCAGTCAGAAAAATGTTCTGTTCAATGGCAAGCGCTTTGGCTGCGTCTACAGCCTTAAACGGGATCTGGACGGTATACCTGACGAGTTTACCTATCATCTGAAGACGCGGATCCAGCGCAGTGACGCCACGGGTGCGACGGAAGCGTCTTACCGGCAAATTGCCCAGCAGGTGAAAGCGCCAAAGGAGCGCCTCAAACTGGCGCTGGAAAACGGGCTGTCTGTGACCGCGCTCGACGGGCTTTTCTGGTTTGGCATTCAGCGCATCGCGGCTGATGTACAACGGTTACGCAAAACAGGGATGCGGATCGTGACGTCCAACGCCGAGGTGTTCGATACGCTTACCAAAACAACCCGGCAGGTCCCGGTCTATCGCCTGGAAGGGACAGAAGTTACTTAACCTGCAGCAGGATCGCCATCAACCCCGGAAAGCGGGTATCCAGATCGTCTCGTCGCAATGAAATCATGTTTTCGCGTCCCTGCGGACGCTGCCAGATGACACCGCTGTCGCGCAATACGCGCCAGTGATGGGTCATCGTGGACTTCACCACATCCTCCGGGCGCAGCGCGTTGCAGCTCAGTTCGCTGCCATCGGCGAGCCGGCGAATAATCGATAGCCGGAGCGGGTTGCCGAGGGCAAAGAGCACATTTTCCAGCAGTATTTGTTCTGTTTCAGGGTGGTTAGGGATCATCGTTTTCCTGCGTATGGCATCAGATTGAGCTATATCAACAATAGGTCAACCCTTAAAAAATAGTTCGATAATACTCGTACAATAGGACTATTATAGCAAACGAACGAATGCACGACCATCCTGGTCGTCACAAACATGTCATAGTGACTAAGGAAATATCATGCCCCGACCCATCCCTCTCGAACGTTATCGCAACATCGGTATCTCCGCGCATATCGATGCCGGTAAAACCACCACCACCGAGCGCATCCTGTTTTATACCGGGATGAGCCACAAGCTGGGTGAAGTACACGATGGCGCGGCAACCACTGACTGGATGGCGCAGGAGCAAGAGCGCGGGATCACCATTACGTCCGCGGCGGTTAGCTGCTTCTGGCCAGGCATGGACAGAGGCTATGAACCGCACCGGATCAACATCATCGACACCCCGGGGCACGTGGACTTCACCATTGAGGTGGAGCGTTCCATGCGCGTACTCGACGGTGCCGTGATGGTGTATGACTCCGTGGGCGGCGTGCAGCCGCAGTCGGAAACCGTCTGGCGTCAGGCCAATAAATATCACGTTCCGCGTCTGGCCTTCGTCAACAAAATGGACCGTCCGGGCGCCGATTTCTTCCGCGTCGTGCGGATGATGCAGGAACGCCTGAAGGCTAATCCGGTGCCGATTGTCATCCCGGTGGGGGCCGAAGATCACTTCACCGGCGTGGTGGATTTGATCAAGATGCGCACCATTCTGTGGGACGACGCCACGCAGGGCATGGTGTTTACTTATGCGCCCGTGCCGGACGATTTGGTCAGTACCGCCCAGGAGTGGCGGGAAAAAATGGTCTCTGCGGCGGCGGAAGCCAGCGATGAACTGATGGACAAATACCTGGAAACCGGCGACCTGACGGAAGCGGAAATTATCAAAGGGCTGCGTATTCGCACCATTTCGGGCGAAATCCAGCCGATGCTGTGCGGCAGCGCGTTCAAAAACAAAGGTGTACAGCGCATGCTCGATGCGGTGATTGAGCTTATGCCGTCGCCGCTGGACGTGCCGGCCATTGATGGCGTGGATGAAAAAGGGCAGCACGCGGAGCGTCACCCGAGTGATGATGAGCCGTTCTCGGCTCTGGCGTTCAAGTTGATGAGCGACCCGTACGTCGGACAACTGACCTTTATCCGCGTGTACTCTGGCGTGCTGCGCAAAGGCGACGCGGTGTATAACCCGGTGAAAGGGAAGAAAGAGCGCATCGGGCGTATCGTGCTGATGCATGCCAACGATCGCCACGAGGTGGACGAACTGCGCGCCGGGGATATCGCGGCCTGCGTCGGGTTGAAAGACGTGACCACCGGTGACACGCTCACCGATCCGAACGCCGTCATTACGCTTGAGCGCATGGAGTTCCCGGATCCGGTGATTTCGCTGGCGATTGAGCCGAAAACCAAAGGCGATCAGGAGAAAATGGGCATTGCGCTGCAGCGCCTGGCGGCGGAAGACCCGTCTTTCCGCCTGCACACTGACGAGGAGTCCGGTCAGACCATTATCTCCGGGATGGGTGAGTTACACCTCGAGATTATCGTCGACCGCATGAAGCGTGAGTTTGGCGTCGAAGCAAATATCGGTCGTCCGCAGGTGACCTACCGTGAAACCCTGCGTAAAACGGTGAAGGATATCGAAGGCAAATTTGTCCGACAGTCCGGCGGTAAAGGCCAGTACGGTCATGTGGTGCTGAGCCTGGAGCCGCTGGAGCCTGGAAGTGGCTTTAAATTTGACGATGCCACTAAGGGCGGCGTGGTGCCGCGTGAGTATATTCCGTCCGTTGAGAAAGGGCTGCGGGAAGCGATGAACAGCGGCGTGCTGGCGGGCTATCCGGTCGTCGATGTTAAAGCGACGCTGACGTTTGGCTCGTATCACGACGTCGACTCCTCGGAGATGGCGTTCCGCATGGCGGCGATCCTCGGCTTTAAAGAGGGGGCCCGCAGGGCGGATCCGGTGATTCTTGAGCCGATCATGCACGTGGAGGTGGAAACACCGGAAGAGTACGCCGGTAACATCATGGGCGATCTCTCTTCCCGACGCGGCATGGTGCAGGGGATGGCAGAGCAGTACGGTAGCCAGATTATCCGCGCCGACGTACCGCTGGCAGAGATGTTTGGTTATGCCACGACATTGCGTTCGATGTCCCAGGGACGCGCGACGTATACGATGGAGTTCCATCATTTTGCGGAAGCCCCGCGGAATGTTGCGGATGAGATTATTTCACGGCGTGCGAAGTAGTTAATGAATTGCACATGGTAGTCGCTGGGCTACCATGTGCTTTTGCCGCTGTAGCAGAGGGCTTTCATAGACGTTTATTACTTGATCAGCGTGGCCGATCGAATTTTCCATTTCCCTTTTTCCTGAACGAGACAATCTGCTACAACGTGATCTTGTTTCTTACCAAATGCGATATAAACGTTTGTGCAAACGGCATCAAAATCAGAATGCAGAACGGTTATCTGATCCCAGTCCTCATCCCAGTCCTGCGCTTTAATGAACATATCAGCATCGGGCATGTCTTTTTCGTTACTGTCTCCTGAGTACATCTCCTTAATTGCATCAATTGTCCCGGAGGCAACGTATTCATTCATAATGTCTGGATTCAGCACTGGCGGTTTGTCCTGATTCAGCTGAGCGATATACCATTGATTGAATTTAAGCGCAGCCTGGCCTGGTGAAGATAGGCTATCTGCGACCGCGAAGGGAGACAGGGCAAAAAGGAAAAAGCAGAGTATTTTCATTAGTCGTGCCTGAACAGTTCGTAATGAGGCTGTATGTTTCGGTAAGCCTGTCCCGGATACAGGGTGCGTTGTACAAAATCGCTTATCCACTGCTGACCATCATAAATGCAAACGTGCCCGCTATCGTGACCCACTATATTTTGGATAACGGCTACGTCTCCAGCATGAGGTTGATCGTATACCAGGCGGAATCCAGCGTTGACCAATGTACGCCCCATATCTTTTGCCAGACGCGTATTGGGAATTTTTAATCTTCCCCCTGTTCTGATCGCTTCGGTGACGTAGCGAGCACAATAGCCGGTGCTCTTCGGTTGGGCGTGTGATTTGGCATAGGAGATTGCGCCATCTTTATTCCATGACATTGATATTTCCTTAACGGGAGAGTGCTAATGCAGCAACTCCGGAAATATCCTCCGTTTTACAACGCAAGAGTAAACATAAAATGCCATAGAAATTTAATATAATTCAGCCATATATGATTTAAACAATCAATCCAGCGCCTTCACCATCTTCCCGCTCGCCACAAACGTCCCGGCCCCAAGATGATGCAGAGTATTGAGCTTATCCCCGTCAAACTGCCAGCGTCCGGCGATAAACGCCCGTTCATCCGCTGCCGCTGAAACCACTTCGCCAAACAGCGTGTCGTATTTCTCTGCCGCGGAGGTCACGGGTAATAACCGGCATTCCATCCACGCCAGGCATTTCTCTTCAATGACCGGCAGGCCGAGCGCCGGGCCATTCACCACCGGGATCCCATAGCAGTTGAATTTGTCCTCATCGCGCCCGCTGACGCTGCCGACCGCGTAAGTCCAGTTGGCGGCCGCCACGCCGGGGATAACGATGCCAAATTTCCCGCTGCGTTCGATCAGCTCGCGTGACCAGGTACTTTTGTCCACCACGATTGCGATGCGCGGCGGTTCAAACTCAACGGGCATTGACCATGCGGCAGCCATAACGTTACGTCTGTCCAGGCTTTCATCGCGGCTGGTGATCAGCACGGTAGGGCCGTGGTTCAGCAGACGGCTGGCATGACGTAATTCAACAGGGCGAAAGTGGCTCATAGGATCTCCTCATCTGTAACGATGAGTATGACGAAAAAGCACGTAAATCAAAGTGAGTGCGTAAAATTAGTTTATAAACAGAACATCACAATCAAAGGAAACTGATGTATGTCCCCATTCCTGACCGACTACTTCGCTCGCATCGGCTGGACGCAACCGACACGGGTGGATATCGATACCCTGCGCGCGCTGCATTTACACCATAACTGTGCGATCCCTTTTGAGAATATTGACGTTGTGCTGCCGCGCGAAATCCAGCTTGACGATCGGTGTCTGGTCGACAAGCTGGTCACCGCCCGTCGCGGAGGATATTGCTTTGAGCAAAACGGCCTGTTTGAGCGGGTATTGCGTGAAGTCGGCTTCACGGTACGCAGCGTGCTGGGACGCGTGGTATTAGCGAGCCCGCCGCAAATGCCGCCGCGCACGCACCGCCTGCTGCTGGTTGAGCTTAACGGCGAGCGCTGGATTGCGGACGTGGGGTTTGGCGGCCAGACGCTGACGGCGCCAATTCGTCTGCTCGCCAGTGAGGAACAGGAAACGCCGCACGGCCTGTATCGTCTGCTGAGCGAGGGTAACGACTGGGTGCTGCAGTTCCGTCACCACGAGCACTGGCAGTCGATGTACCATTTCGACCTGACGACACAGTATTTCAGTGATTACGTGATGGGGAATTTCTGGTCGGCGCACTGGCCGCAGTCGCACTTCCGCCATCATCTGCTGATGTGCCGCCATCTGCCGGACGGCGGCAAGCTGACGCTGACCAACTTCAACTTTACCCACTGGCAGAACGGTCACGTGGAGGAGCAGGTTCACTTACCGGATGCTGAGGCGCTTTACCAGTTGATGCAGAAACGCTTTGGGCTGGGCGTTGACGACCCTAAGCACGGTTTTTCACTCGCAGAATTGACGGCGGTGATGGCGGGCTTTGATACGCACCCTCAGGCCGGGAAATAATGCGCAAAGAGGTGGGCTGTAGGCCGGGTAAGGCGAAGCCGCCACCCGGCACCATCACTGCTGAGACGGGGTAGTAAACAATTCGAGCGTGATTAACTTATCCAGATGATTGTTAAACGCGACCTCATCCATTTCGGGCATGTTTAAGATATACATCCCGTCAAGACCACACACCAGACCAATCAAGCGCCAGGCGATATTTTCCGCCCGATCGCCGGGACGAAATACCCCGGCCTCCGTTCCCGCGTTAATCAGCGCCACCGTTTCCTGATGCCACATCTCCATGGTCATCACATAGGCACCCTTAATGTCGGCATCACGGCTGGCCAGGATCTGCGCTTCACGCCAGAGACGAATATAAGGCTCGAACCTGCCGTCATCGCTGCCGAGCATGGCATGAAGCTGTTCCCGCCATCCGGCCTGTTCACCCGCAACATCCGCATCCAGCAGTTCGCGGATTAACCGTACGAAGGCCAGCGATTTTAACTCCCCGCCGGAGGTAAAATGATGGTGAACCTGTCCGGTCGCGACGCCGGCTTCAGCCGCAACGCGGCGTACCGTCATTGCCGCCAGTCCTTCGGCCAGCGCCACGCGCATGGCTGCCTGTAAGATGGCTTCGCGCCGTTCATCCTTGCTCAGATATCGCATCGTTACTCACTCTCAATGGGAACGAAACGAGTGTAACAAAAAGCTGGACACGCGTTCAACTTTACGTAGGATCGCAATCTGGACATGTGTCCAGGTTTAAAATGAAAAGGAAATTTATGTTTCGTCAGTGGTTAGCGTTAGTGATTATCGTGCTGGTGTATATCCCGGTCGCGATTGACGCGACGGTGCTGCACGTGGCGGCGCCAACATTGAGCATGACGCTGGGCGCCAGCGGTAACGAATTATTGTGGATCATCGATATCTACTCGCTGGTGATGGCGGGGATGGTGCTGCCGATGGGCGCCCTGGGTGACCGCATCGGTTTTAAACGGCTGTTGATGATCGGCAGTACGCTGTTTGGCCTGTCATCGCTGGCGGCTGCGTTTGCCCCCTCAGCAGGATGGCTGGTCTCGGCGCGCGCCTCGCTGGCGATCGGAGCGGCGATGATTATTCCGGCCACCCTGGCAGGGATCCGCACGCTTTTTACCGACGCGAAAGATCGCAACATCGCGCTCGGCGTCTGGGCGGCGGTCGGTTCCGGCGGGGCGGCGTTTGGCCCGCTGATTGGCGGTATGCTGCTGGAGCATTTTTACTGGGGATCGGTGTTTTTAATCAACGTGCCGATCGTGCTGGTGGTGGTGTCGCTGGCCGCGCGTTTTGTGCCCCGTCAGCAGGGCCGCCCGGAGCAGCCGCTGAATATCAGCCATGCCATCATGCTGATTGTGGCGATTTTGCTGCTGGTCTACAGCGCCAAAACCGCGCTTAAGGGCGTACTGTCGCCGTGGCTGGTGGTCGCCGCGCTGGTTACCGGCTCGCTGCTGTTGTTTATCTTTGTGCGTATTCAGCTTCGTGCCCGCGTACCGATGATCGATATGCGTCTCTTCTGCCATCGCATTATTCTGAGCGGCGTGGTGATGGCGATGACCGCCATGATTGCCCTGGTCGGGTTTGAGTTGCTGATGGCCCAGGAGCTGCAGTTTGTCCATGGTTTTACGCCGTTCGAGGCGGGCATGTTTATGCTCCCGGTAATGGTGGCTAGCGGGTTCAGCGGACCGATTGCCGGTGTGCTGGTGGGCCGTCTGGGGCTACGCATTGTCGCGGCGGGGGGCATGGGGCTCAGCGCCGTCAGCTTTATCGGCCTGTCGACGCTCGACTTCAGCACGCAGCAGTGGCAGGCGTGGGGGCTGATGGTGCTGCTCGGCTTCAGTGCCGCCAGCGCGCTGCTGGCCTCGACTTCCGCCATTATGGCTGCCGCGCCGAAGGAGAAAGCCGCCGCTGCAGGGGCGATTGAAACCATGTCCTATGAGCTGGGGGCCGGGCTGGGGATCGCCATTTTTGGTCTGCTGTTGACCCGCAGCTTCTCGGCGTCGATTGACCTGCCGCAGGGGCTGAATGCCTCGCTCATCGATAAAGCCTCGTCATCGATTGGGGAAGCGATGAAGGTGGCGCAGGATCTGACGCCGTCCCTGGCGGAGCCGTTGATTGAGGCGGCGAAAAGTGCGTTTATTACCTCCCACAGCGTGGCGCTGGGCAGTGCGGGCGGCATGCTGCTGTTGTTGGCAGTGGGGATCTGGTTTAGCCTGGCGAAGGTCAATCCGCAGTAAACCGCGCGGTAAAACAGAGGCAGCGGTTGGCGCGGGCGGGGCAGATGAGCTATGTTTTTTAAAGGATTATCTGACTCTTGCTGAAAAATATGAGCCCGCGCCACAGCAGTGAACCGTCCCAACCTCTCTCCCGGTTAACCCTGCTTGCAGGGGGCGCGCTGGGTGTTGTTTTTGGTGATATCGGCACCAGCCCGCTTTATACCTTCCGGACGGTGCTTTCGCTCTCTGAGCATGACCCGACGCCTGACGTCATCCTGGGCCTGCTCTCCCTGATTACCTGGACGCTCATCCTGGTGACCTCCATTAAGTATGCCGCCTTCGCCATGCGAATTGATAATCATGGCGAGGGGGGCATTATGGCTCTGATGTCGCTTCTGGTGGAAAAAGGCAAAGGCGGTCGCTGGGTCATTTTTGCCGCCCTAATTGGCGCCGCGTTGATATACGGTGACGGCGCGATTACCCCGGCCATCTCCGTGCTTTCCGCCCTGGAAGGGCTGGAGATGGTCATTCCGGAGTCCCAGCCGTACATCTTACCCCTCACGGTTGCGGTGTTGCTGGCGCTGTTCCTGATCCAGCCTTTTGGTACCGCCCGCATAGGGAAGATATTTGGCCCGGTGATGGCGCTGTGGTTCCTGGCGATTGCGGCCCTGGGCGTGCGGGGGATCGTTCAGCACCCCTCGGTACTGTTGGCCCTTAATCCTGCTTACGGCATCGCGTTTTTGTTTTCGAACGGGTACACCAGCTTCCTGGTCCTGGGGGGCGTATTTCTCTGCGTGACGGGTGCCGAGGCGCTGTACGCCGATATGGGGCATTTCGGTAAAAAGCCCATCTGGTTTGCCTGGTACGGCGTCGTCTTCCCTTCGCTGCTGCTCAACTATGCTGGTCAGTCAGCATTGATTCTGGCCGGTGCCGACAGCAAACAAAATCTATTCTATACGCTCTGTCCACCAGCGCTGCAGGTGCCGCTCATCATTCTTGCCGCACTGGCGACGATCATTGCCAGTCAGGCGATTATTACCGGCGCTTTTTCCATGACGCGTCAGGCGATTCAGCTCGGCTGGTTACCCCGGCTACGCATCAAACAGACGGCGGCAGAAAGCTACGGTCAGATCTATATCGGGATAATAAACTGGCTGCTGATGGTGGTGACGATAGGGCTGGTGGTGTTCTTTAAATCCTCCGACAAGCTTGCCGCGGCGTACGGCATTGCCGTGTCGTTAACCATGCTGATGACGACAGGACTGCTGTTTGTCGCTATGCGGGAAGTATGGCGCTGGAGCCTGTTCAGCAGCGGGATCATCGCCCTCTGTTTCCTGACGATCGATGCCACCTTCTTATTTGCCAATCTGATTAAGGTCCTTGAGGGCGGCTACATCCCGCTGCTGATGGCCGCCGCCATTTGTACGGTGATGCTGATCTGGCATCGCGGCGTGCAGGCGGTATCCGCGTCGGTGGGCGAGAAGGGCGTCAGCGTGGATGCGTTCTTTGCCCAGCTTCAGCAAAAAACGGTGCCCAGAGTGACGGGCTCTGCCGTCTTTTTGACCCGCACGCAGAACAATATCCCACCGGTAATGCGCTGGCATGTCGCGCGAAACCGGGCGCTACAGCAGGACGTGTTGTCGCTGACCATTGATATTCTTAACGTGCCCTACGTCGGAGAAGAGCAGCGTATCAGGGTGGAGCAGCGCGCGCCGGGCTACTGGCACGGCGTAGCGCAATATGGCTTTATGGAACACCCGGACATCCCGCGTTTGTTGCAGGGCGTCAGCGAGATTAACGCAATTTTTGCCACGGACGACGCCACCTGGTATGTCGGGCATGAAACCATTGTGGCAGGCGAAGGCGGGGCCGGTATGGCGGCCTGGCAACGACACATTTTTGCCTTCATGAAGCGAAACTGCACGCACGTCATCAACCACTACCACCTTCCCAGCGATCGGGTGGTTGAAATCAGCCGCCGCGTTGCCGTCTAGCGTCGCGCGAAAGCAGGGGCTGCTTTCGCGCCGTTCTAGCTCTCCTGGGCCGCGGACAGGACGCTGTGCAACAGCACGTTCGCCCCTTTCTCGGACCACTCAGGGAGGATCCTTTCCGCTTCGTTATGGCTGATGCCTTTCACGCAGGGGATAAAGATCATGCTGGCAGGGGCAATGTTGCTGACATAGCAGGTGTCATGTCCCGCACCCGAGACCATCGGTTTTGACGAATAGCCCAGTTCTGCCACCGCCTTCTCCGTTCGAGCCAGACATTTTGCATCAAACGCGATGGGCGCGTAGTCAAAAATGCGCTCAACGAGAGCCGACACGCCGCGCAGGCTCAGGCTTTCAGCTACCTTATGCAGCGCTGCCTCCATGGCTTCCAGTGCCGCCTGCGCCGGATGGCGAAACTCCACGCTGCATACCACGCGAGACGGCACGACGTTGCGCGAGTTTGGCGTAACCTGCGCCATACCGATCGTCGCGCGTCCGTCCGGCGCATGCCGATAGCCAATCTCTTCCACCTTCAGCGCCAGCTCCGCGAAGGCGGTCAGCGCGTCGCGGCGGCTGTGCATCGGCGTGGTGCCCGCGTGGGCGGCAAATCCGTCCAGCGTCAGGGTAAACCAGCGCTGGCCCATTGCCGCGCGGACGAGCCCGATATCCAGGGCTTCGTCTTCCAGAATCGGTCCCTGTTCGATGTGCAGCTCGTAGCAGGCGTGAACCGGAAACGCGCGGGCAGGGGCTTCACCCCGGTAGCCAATGCTATCCAGCGCTTCACCCACAGTGATACCATCGTGATCGGCGCGGGCATGGGCGTACGCTTCGCTAAACTGCCCCGTCCAGACCCCTGAAGCGAGCATGGCTGGCGCGAAGCGCGCGCCTTCTTCGTTGGTCCAGTTCACCAGCACGATGTCACGCTCCGTCTCAACGTGATGGTCATTGAGGGTACGCAGCAGCTCCAGCCCGGCCAGCACGCCGTAAACCCCGTCGTAGTTCCCCCCCAGCGGCTGGGTATCCACGTGTGAACCGGTCATGACCGGGGCAAGCTGCGGGTTTTTTCCCGCGCGGCGGATAAACATATTGCCCATGCTGTCGACGTCACAGGTAAAACCTGCGTCCAGCGCCCAGTCGCGCAGCAGGTCACGCGCAATACGATCTTCCTCGCTTAATGCCAGACGGGTGACGCCACCGGCGGGCGTGCCGCCGATCTGCGCCATCATCTCAAGCGTTGACCACAGCCGTTCGGCGTTGACGCGAATCATGGCTTGTCCTTGCTGCTGCGGTAGCGGAAATCACAGCACGCACCGCCTTGCATAATGGTAGTGGTGCGAGTTAGCTCAACGTCCGGCGCATAGCCAACGATGAATTTTTCATCGCGCGCGCAGGAGAGCAGGTGGCCAATCTCGCCCAGCCCCATCTCGTGATACATCTCGGCGTAGCGACAGCGGGTCACGTTGTAGTTGTACTGCTGGTCGTCGGCGTCGATCACCTTCACGTCCAGGGCGTTATCTTTCTCCCACAGATACTGCAGGGCGATAAAGCTCTTGATGTTCGCGCCGTTGGGTTCTTTGCTGGCAAACGCTTTGCCAGCGTCAATCGCGGCCTGCTCAATGGCCTCGCCAATCACCGCCTGGGCGCGGGCTTTCCCTATCTCGCGCACCAGGATTTCATAAATTGGCTTAATAATTTCGGCTTCAATTTTGCGGCGGGCGAGAATGCCCAGCTCGTTATTATCACTCATCACATTGCCTCGCTGCGTTACTTCGCTTTTGCGCCGCCCAGCACGGTCTGCGGCTGCCATTTGCCGTCGACAACCTTGTAGACCGTGAACGACGGCGATTTCAGGTTGCCCTCTTTATCAAACGCGATCTGCCCGGTGACGCCGGAATAGCTGATGGCGCGCAGGGCAGGCAGATACTCGGAAGGCTCAACGGAGTCTGCTTTTTCCATCGCCGCAACCAGCACGCGGGTGGCGTCATAGGCGAACGGGGCGTGCAGTTCGATATGGGTGTGGTAGCGGGACTGATAGGCCTGTTCGAATGCCTTTCCACCCGGCATCTGGTCAACGGGCAGACCCGGCTCCAGCGCCACAACGCCTTCGCCTTCTTTTTGCGCCAGCTTCAGGAACGTCTGGCTGACGAATCCGCCTGCGCCCATCAGCGTGGCATTCATGCCCAGCTGTTTGATGCGGCGAGCCAGCGGTGCGGCCTGGCTGTCGACGCCGCCGAAGAAGATTAGATCGGCGTTTTTACTGCGGATGGCGGTCAGCACGGCGCTGAAATCGACCGTTTTGTCATCCACGTACTGACGATCGACAATTTTCACGCCCTGGGCTTCCAGCGATTTAATAAACTGGTCTGCAAGCCCCTGACCAAATGCGGTGCGGTCGTCGATCACCGCAATGCGTTTGGCTTTCAGGGTATTGACCGCATACTGACCGGCGAGCTGGCCGCCGTCATCGTCGTGTCCCATCACGCGGAAGCTGGTATCAAAACCTTGTTGCGTATAGGCGTGACCGGTCGCGACCGGTGCCACCTGGGCGATGCCTGCATCGTGATAAATGCGGGCCGCAGGAATGCTGGTGCCGGTGTTCCAGTGGCCGACCACGCCCGCCACATCGCTGTCCACCAGACGCTGCGCGACGGCCACGGCGGTGCGCGGGTCGGACTGATCGTCTTCGGACTGCAGTTTGAAGGTGACCGCTTTGCCGCCGATAGTCGGGTGCTGCTTATTAATGTCGTCAATGGCCAGCTGCGCGCCGTTCTCCAGATCTTTCCCGATACGGGCAGATGGGCCGGTCAGCGGGCCTGCCAGACCGATGACCACGGTTTCACCGTCGGCAGCCCAGACTCCAGTAGAGGCAACACTACTGAGCAGAATAGCGGCGCTGAGCGCACTGATTTTTACTGTTTTCATTGTATTTCCCTGATGTTGGCTGGTGTGGTTAAACGGGCATTTCGCCCAAATAAATCTGTGCAATCTGGTCGTCGTTAAGCAGCGCAGTCGATTCGCCATGATGAACAATGCTGCCGCTGTCCATCACCCACGCGCTGTCGGTCACTTCCAGCGCGAGCCGGGCGTTTTGTTCAATAAGCAGCAGGGCGACACCGCGCTCACGCAGCCCGGCGATCACGTCAAAAATGTTCTCGACCATCTTCGGGGCAAGGCCCATCGAAGGTTCGTCGAGGATCAGCAGACGCGGGCGGCTGAGCAGGGCGCGGTTAAGGGCCAGCAGCTGTTGCTCACCACCGGACAACAGCCCGGCAAGCTGATGCTGGCGTTCGCCCAGACGCGGGAAGCGCTCGAATATCTCGTTCATCTCGCGCTTAACGGTGACAGTGTCACGCCTTAGCCAGGCGCCCATCTGCAGGTTTTCCAGTACCGTCATGCGGGAGAAGATCCCGCGCCCCTCCGGGACCATCACCAGTCCGTCGCGAAGCAGGGTCTCTGGGCTCTGTTTACGCACCGCTTTACCGCTGAATTCAATACTGCCGCTAAAGCTTTCCAGCCCGGTAATGGCGCGTACGGTGGAGCTTTTCCCCGCGCCGTTCGCGCCGATCAGCGTAGCCTGTTCGCCCTCGCGCAGGGTAAAGGAGACGTCGCGTACGGCCTGAATGCCGCCGTAATGCACGTCCAGACGTTCTACCTTCAGTAATTCAGACATGGGCGTTGCCTCCAAGCCAGGCGGCGATCACTGCCGGATCGCGCCGCACGTTTTCCGGCGTGCCGCTGGCAAGCGTTTTGCCGTAATCAAGGACCGTCAGGCGGTCGCAGATGCCCATCACCAGCTTGACGTCATGTTCAATCATCAGCAGGGTTTTGCCGTCATCGCGGATGCGGATGAGCAGCTCGCCGAGCGCCACTTTTTCCGCCGCGTTCATCCCGGCGGCGGGTTCGTCCAGCGCCAGCAGCAACGGATCTGTTGCCAGCGCGCGGGCGATTTCCAGGCGACGCTGATGGCCATAGGCCAGATCGCAGGCGCGATAGTGGGCGAACTGCGCAATGCCGGTATAGTCCAGCCAGTGCCAGGCCAGTTCGCGGGTCTGTTTCTCTTCCTCACGGGCGCGTTTGTGGCGGCTCAGCGCGGCCCACAGGCCGTTACGGGTGCGCACGTGGCGGCCCACCATCACGTTTTCCAGTACCGACATGTCGTTGAAGAGGCGCACGTTCTGGAAGGTGCGCGCAATCCCGGCGGCGGTCACTTTCTCTATGTGTTTTGGGAAATAGGGCTTATCCGCTATCGAAAACTCGCCGCTGTCCGCCGGATAAAGGCCGGTGATGAGGTTAAAGCAGGTGGTTTTTCCCGCGCCGTTGGGACCGATCAGCCCGTAGATCTCGCCTCTGTTCACGGTTAAGGAAACATCATCTACAGCAGTCAGCCCGCCGAAGCGTTTTGTCATGTTGCGTACGGTTAACAGGCTCATACCTTCGCCTCCTTGTGGCGTACCGGCCAGATTCCGGACGGGCGTACCAGCATGACCAGCACCAGTGCCAGACCGTAAAACAGCTGGCGCAGCACTTCCGGGTCAATCAGCACCGTACCGAACAGCGCCTGCTGAACCGGCGCTGCCTGGCTGCGAAGCAGTTCCGGCAGGGCGGTAAGCAGTACCGCGCCCAGGATCACGCCCGGAATGTGCCCCATGCCGCCCAGCACCACCATCGCCAGTACGGCAATCGATTCCTGTAACGTGAAGGATTCCGGGGAGACAAAGCCCTGAAACGCGCCGAAAAGCGCACCCGCCACGCCGCCAAAGGAGGCGCCCATCGCAAAGGCGAGCAGCTTATAGTTACGCACGTTGATGCCCATCGCGCGCGCCACATCTTCATCCTCGCGGATGGCGTGCCAGGCGCGACCAATGCGGGAATGCTGCAGGCGCAGGCAGACAAAAATAATCGCCACAATGACCAGCATCAGCAGGTAGTACCACAGCCACAGGGCAGGCACTTTGAAACCAAACCAGTGGTATACGCCGCTGAACTTCAGGCCGAACAGGTTCAACGTATCCACCCCGGTAATGCCCTTTGCGCCGTTGGTAATGTTTACCGGACGGTCGAGGTTACGCATCAGGATGCGGATAATTTCGCCAAAGCCGAGGGTCACTATCGCCAGGTAGTCCCCGCGCAGCTTGAGCGTAGGAGCACCGAGTAAAATCCCGCAGACTGCCGCGACGAGGGCGGCCAGCGGAATAATGAGCAGATACGAGGTGTGTAGCCCGTCCGGGAACCAGACGCCGAGGATCGGAAACACCTCCAGCAGGTGTGGGGAGGCCATCAGTGCCGCGAGGTAGGCGCCGACCGCGTAAAAGGCGATAAAGCCCATGTCCAGCAGGCCGGTATAGCCGACCACAATATTAAGCCCGAGCGCCAGCATGATGTAGAGCAGGGCGAAGTCGATGACGCGCACCCAGTAGTTGCCGCCAAGCTGCGTGGCCATCACGGGAGCAATCAGCAGCGCAAGGCAGAACAGGCTCATGCCTGACCAGAATTTGCGTGTCGTCACCGGGGTCTGGAGTTGAAGTGTTGTCATGGTATTCCTTACGCCCTGTGCGCCACGCGCTCGCCCAGCAGGCCAGCCGGACGGAAGACCAACACCAGGATTAGCACCATAAAGGCAAAGACATCCTGATAGTTGCTGCCAAATACGCCATGGGTCAGTTCACCCAGGTAACCTGCGCCCAGCGCTTCGATAATGCCGAGCAGGATGCCGCCAATCATGGCGCCACGAATGTTACCAATGCCCCCCAGCACGGCGGCGGTAAAGGCCTTGATCCCAGGCAAAAAGCCCATCGAGAAGCTGGCGTTACCGTAATTGCTGGCCATCATCACGCCTGCCAGCGCGGCAAACGCCCCGCCAATGGCAAACGTCAGGGTGATGATGGCGTTTGGGTTAACCCCCATCAGCGTGGCCACGCGTGGGTTTTCCGCCACGGCGCGCATGCCGCGCCCCAGACGGGTGTATTCCACCAGCAGCCAGAGCCCGGTCATCACAGCCAGCGCCAGCGCCACGGTGACAATGCCGGTAACGGTCACGATGGCGGGCGGGTGCGTTTCACTTCCAGACGTCACGGCAATCGGATCCATAGGCAGGATCTGCGGGAACATCAGCGGGTTGCGCGTCCAGATAATCATCGCCACGGTTTGCAGCAGGACGGAGACGCCGATACCCGAGATCAGCGGCGCGAGCCGCGGGGCGTTGCGCAGTCGACGATAGGCTAAGCGTTCCACGGCCATCGCCAGCACGGCGCAAACGGCCATGGCAATCATCAGGGCAATGCCAAGCTGCAACAGCAGCGGCATATGCGGGAAGGTGGTGTTCAGAGCGTTCATGGCGGAGAGCGTGCTGAGCGCGCCGACCATCAGAATATCGCCGTGAGCAAAGTTAATAATGCGCAAAATGCCATACACCATGGTATAGCCCAGCGCGATCAGCGCGTAGATGCTTCCCAGCATCACACCGTTGATCAGTTGTTGTATGAGTGTATCCAACGTCTGTACCCGCAAAGTGCTCGTTCTGCGGCTACCATCCAATAAATGAATTAAATTGTAAAATACGCATCTATTATTTCTTATGATAAATAAATATTGTTTTATCTTTATGATTTATATGAAAATAGTTTATGCCTGCTTTTGGGTGAAAAGCCTAAAGAAATCAACATATGAATAAAACAGAACAATTGGCGAATCTGGCGGCGTATGCAGAAAGCCGCCTGGCAAACGATCCGCCGCTTCGGGCCGTACGTGCCTTTGAGGCCATCGCCCGGCTGGGCAGCGTCACGCTGGCCGCACAGGAGCTGAATATCTCTCCGTCGGCCGTCAGCCATCAGCTCAAGGTGCTCGAAGGATACCTGCAAATGCCGCTCACGGAACGTCAGGGGCGCAGGCTGGTGCTGAGCCAGCACGGGCGGGAATATTACCGCTCGATCCGTGCGGCCTTTAACGTGCTGCGCCAGGCGACGGAGCACCTGGCGGAGCAGGCGCAAACGCGTCAGGTCACCATCAGCCTGATCCCGCTTTTTGGTATGGGGTGGTTTATCCCACGTTTGCCTGCGTTTATGCGCGCCAATCCCCAAACCGAGATCAACGTGGTGTATGCCAACCACCGTAACTATCTGAGCGACGCGTCGGATATGTCGATTCGTTTTGGCAACGGGCAGTGGGCGGGCTATCAGAGTGAAAAGCTGATTTCCGGTCAGATGGTGCCGGTGTGCAGCCGTGCGTTTTTACGCATTCATGGCCATATCGATACGCCTGAGCAGTTGCTGCAAATGCCGCTCCTGCACGATGAAGAGCGCACGAGCTGGACGCAGTGGTTTTTGTTGCAGGGGGTAAAACGTCCTCTCCGGCGCAGCGGCCCGCTGTTTGAAGACGGACTGTTGACGCTGGCGGGCGTACAGGCTGGTCTGGGCTGTGCGCTAATGCGTGAGCCGCTGATTGCGCCGTATCTTGAGAGCGGCGAGCTGGTGAAGATCTTTGACCTACCGATTGATGACGGACGCGATTATTACCTCTGCGTGCGTTCAGATTCAGAGATGACCGAGGACGGCAAGCTGCTGCAAACCTGGCTGCGTCGGGCGGCGGGCCATGAATAAGCGCCCTGAATAGAAAAAAGGCCAGCGATAATCGCCGGCCTTTTGTCCTGAAACATCTTAGAACTGGTAGGTCAGACCTACAGCAACGATGTTGTCGGTAGCCACTTTAGCATCTTTGGTGAACTTGCTGTCATCAACAAGGTTGATTTTGTAATCAACGTAGGTAGACATGTTTTTGTTGAAGTAGTAGCTCGCGCCAACGTCAACGTATTCAACCAGATCCTGGTCGCCGTAAGAACCGATGTCTTTACCTTTGGATTTCAGATAAGCGATGGATGGACGCAGACCGAAGTCGAACTGGTACTGAGCCACAACTTCGAAGTTCTGTGCTTTGTTCGCCACGTGACCGTTACCGAATGCCGTCATGTTGCGGGTTTCAGAGTAAGTGGTTGCCAGGTAGATGTTGTTGGCATCGTACTTCAGACCTGCAGCCCATACTTCTGCGTTCTCACCACCTGCATTCAGGTTGCTTGCAGCACGAACCTGACGGTCAGTACGGTCAGATTTCGCGTAGGCTGCACTTGCAGCAAATCCATCAAACTCATAGCTGGAAGACAGACCCCAGCCGTCACCGTTGGATTCGGTGATATCGGTACGGTCGTTTTTACCCTGGTACTGTGCTGCAAAGTTCAGACCATCAACCAGGCCAAAGAAGTCGGTGTTACGGTAGGTTGCAACGCCAGTGGTACGGCCAGTCATAAAGCCATCGGTCTGGGTCCAGGTATCGCCGCCGAACTCTGGCAGAACGTCAGTCCATGCGCCGACGTCGTAAGCAACACCGTAGTTACGACCATAGTCGAAAGAACCGAATTCGTTGAATTTCAGACCTGCAAACGCCAGACGCGTTTTGTTACCGTCAGAACCCTGAGCTTCGGAGCGGTTGCCCTTGAACTCATATTCCCACTGGCCGTAACCGGTCATCTGGTCGTTAATCTGCGTTTCGCCTTTGAAGCCCAGACGAACGTAAGTTTTGTCGCCGTCGTTGTTTGTATCATCTGAGAAATAGTGCAGACCTGTCACTTTACCGTACAGATCCAGCTTGTTACCGTCTTTGTTGTAAATTTCGGCAGCGTTAACAACGCCTGCTGCCAGCATGGAAGTGACTGCCACTGCAACTAATTTAAGTTTCATCTTAAATGTTCCTTATAATTTTTTTGGGTATTTCCTGAACCACTTTGAACGATTTCTAAACGAGGCTGTTCGTCAATGGCATGCTATTCTTAAAAATCTCGTAGTCTTATTTCAATAATAAGTTTCAAAATATTAGAGATAATTTCAATTAGTGTGATCTCGATCGTGTGGGAAGGGTGATATTCAAACAATATGAGCGGAATTTATACGATTAATATGTATTTAATGCGTGGGATTATTGCTGTCGCTATAATTTCTGAAGGTTTTAGTATCGTGCGTTAGATTTCGGTATGTTCGAGGGGTTGAGGCGGGTTCTATTACTTTTTTTCTTTAAAATTAGTGGGTTGGTCTGAATATTCGACGGCTATTCCGCATATTTCAATAAATGTGTCAGATCTGAATTATTGCAGTCATGGCTATCCATGGCGTTAATATTGATGGTTGACTAATTTCATGTCGTTGTCAGTTTATGTCAATTCCTTTCAGGGGGCTTTACAGATAACAGCAAATATAAACCGAATTTAAACAGACTGTCTGTTATCAGAATAAATATTCTGAAGTGCGATCACATTTTAAATTTATGTTAATTATGTTGCCGGGTTGATATTCCCCCGGCCACGGGAGAAAACCTTATTTTCGCGTTGCGTACCAGCAGAGCAACGACCCGGCGCAGACCATCAGCGCGCCTTGCCAGAACGAGAATGAAAGGGGGGAGCTTAACACTGCGGCAGCAAGCGCAGCAGAGAGTACGGGGGTAAAATAGGACACGGCAGCCAGCACCGTGACGTTACCGTGCAGGATACCAATATTCCATGCGGCGTAACCAAACCCAAGCGCAATGCCGCACATAACGAGCTTCACCACCACCGGGAGGGTAAACACCATGTCGGGCTGATCGCTCAGGGCATATTTCACCCACAGACTTAGCGCGGTCAGCAAGACAAACAGGGTGATGCCGTTTTGTCCTTTCGCAAATTTGCTGGTGACCGTGCAGTAGGCGGCCCAGATAAAGGCCCCGGCAAACGCCAGCGCATAGCTGAGAGGGCTGGAAACGACATTGCGGGTTATTTCTTCAAGGTGTAATCCCTCTTCGCCACCCAATACCCAGCAGACGCCCAGCAGCGAAATGACCAGGCCTGGGATCACCCACAGGGTCGATTTTTGCCCGTTAAACAAAATCGCAAATACGATCGTCAGGCTCGGCCAGAGGTAATTCACCATACCGACTTCAATCGCCTGCGCGCGCGTGGCGGCATAGCCCAGCGACAGCGCCAGGCATATTTCGTAGCTGACAAATAAAACGCTGCCCGCAATAAGATACCGCGGCGAGAACCGTCTGATATCAGGAAATCCTACCGTCACCAGGCACAGCAATCCGCTGAGGGTGTAGATCATTGCTGCACCGCCTACCGGGCCCAGTCCCTCACTCACGCTGCGAATAAGGCCGACCATGGTGCTCCATAACAATATCGCCGCCAGCCCAATAAGCGTTGCTCTCTTTCTGTCCATTACTTCGCCATCGCAATAAAAATCAAAGGAAAAATGTATCGCATTACGACTGTCGCTGTCGTGAATTATTCTCTTAAGCCGTTAATCAAAAAGGGGTAATGAAATATTGCGGGGGTGACTATTAAGGGGGGGAAGACAGATGACCTTGATTTGACGCAAAAAAATCAGGGGCTTTGCTGTTAGTTTGCGGCGCGAAGTCTTTTCAGATAACGAGGACAACAATGGACGTCAGCCGCAGACAATTTTTTAAAATCTGCGCGGGCGGTATGGCCGGAACAACAGCCGCAATGCTGGGATTTGCTCCCAAAATGGCGCTGGCTCAGGCACGCAACTATAAGCTGCTGCGCGCGAAAGAGATCCGTAACACCTGCACATACTGCTCCGTGGGTTGTGGGCTTTTAATGTATAGCCTGGGCGATGGCGCGAAGAACGCCAGAGAAGCGATTTACCACATTGAAGGGGATCCGGATCATCCGGTGAGCCGCGGGGCGCTTTGCCCGAAAGGGGCGGGGCTGCTGGACTACGTTCACAGCGAAAACCGCCTGCGCTACCCGGAATATCGCGCGCCGGGTTCTGATAAATGGCAGCGTATCTCCTGGGATGAGGCCTTCTCCCGTATTGCAAAATTAATGAAAGCCGACCGCGACGCCAACTTTATTGAAAAGAACGCGCAGGGCGTGACGGTCAACCGCTGGCTGACCACCGGCATGTTATGTGCCTCTGCGGCCAGTAATGAAACCGGTATGCTGACGCAAAAATTTGTGCGCTCTCTCGGCATGCTGGCGGTAGACAACCAGGCGCGCGTCTGACACGGACCAACGGTAGCAAGTCTTGCTCCAACATTTGGTCGCGGTGCGATGACCAACCACTGGGTTGATATCAAAAACGCGAACGTCGTGGTGGTGATGGGTGGTAACGCCGCTGAAGCCCATCCGGTGGGGTTCCGCTGGGCGATGGAAGCGAAAAACAACAATGATGCGACGCTTATCGTCGTCGATCCGCGCTTTACGCGTACGGCATCGGTGGCCGATATCTATGCGCCAATCCGCTCCGGTACGGACATCACGTTCCTGTCCGGTGTGCTGCTGTACCTGATCGAAAACAACAAAATTAACGCGGAATACGTTAAGCACTACACCAACGCGAACCTGCTGGTGCGGGATGACTTTGCCTTCGATGACGGACTGTTTAGCGGCTATGACGCCGAAAAACGCCAGTACGATAAAACGTCCTGGAACTATCAGTTCGATGAAAACGGCTATGCGATGCGGGATGAAACCCTGACGCATCCGCGCTGCGTGTGGAACCTGCTGAAACAGCATGTTTCCCGCTATACGCCGGACGTCGTGGAAAACATCTGCGGCACGCCGAAAGCGGACTTCCTGAAGGTGTGTGAGGTGCTGGCCTCCACCAGCGCTGCCGACAGAACCACCACGTTCCTGTACGCGCTGGGCTGGACGCAGCACACCGTCGGCGCGCAGAACATCCGCACCATGGCGATGATCCAGTTGCTGCTCGGCAACATGGGCATGGCCGGGGGCGGCGTGAACGCGCTGCGGGGTCACTCCAACATTCAGGGGCTGACCGACCTCGGACTGCTCTCGACCAGCCTGCCGGGCTACCTGACGCTGCCGTCTGAAAAGCAGACGGATCTGCAAAGCTATCTGGCGGAGAACACGCCAAAAGCGACGCTGCCGGACCAGGTGAACTACTGGAGCAACTATCCGAAGTTCTACGTCAGCCTGATGAAATCCTTCTACGGCGATGCGGCGCAGAAAGAGAACGACTGGGGCTTTGAGTGGCTGCCGAAGTGGGATCAGGCTTATGACGTCATCAAGTATTTCAACATGATGGATAAGGGCAACGTCACGGGATATATCTGCCAGGGCTTCAACCCGGTGGCCTCCTTCCCGGACAAGAACAAAGTCGTTCGCAGCCTGAGCAAGCTGAAGTACATGGTCGTTATCGATCCGCTGGTGACCGAGACCTCCAACTTCTGGCAGAACCACGGGGAATCAAACGATGTCGATCCGGCCTCGATTCAGACCGAAGTGTTCCGCCTGCCGTCCACCTGCTTTGCGGAAGAGGATGGCTCCATTGCTAACTCCGGCCGCTGGCTGCAGTGGCACTGGAAAGGCCAGGACGCACCGGGTGAAGCGCGTAACGACGGCGAGATCCTGGCCGGGATTTACCACCGCCTGCGCGAAATGTACCGCACCGAAGGCGGCAAAGGCGCTGAGCCGCTGCTGAAGATGAGCTGGCGCTACAAGCAGCCGGATCGTCCCGAGTCTGAAGAAGTCGCGAAAGAGAATAACGGCGTGGCGCTGGCGGATCTGTATGACGCGAGCGGCAATCTGGTGGCGAAGAAAGGTCAACTGCTGAACAGCTTCGCGCTGCTGCGCGACGACGGCACCACGGCCTCGTCCTGCTGGATCTACACCGGTAGCTGGACCGAGCAGGGTAACCAGATGGCCAACCGCGATAACGCCGATCCGTCAGGTCTGGGCAATACCCTGGGCTGGGCATGGGCGTGGCCGCTGAACCGTCGCGTGCTGTACAACCGCGCGTCGGCGGACATCAACGGCAAGCCGTGGGATCCGAAGCGCATGCTGATCCAGTGGAACGGGGCGAAATGGACGGGGAACGATATCCCGGACTACAGCACCGCCGCACCGGGCAGCAACACCGGGCCGTTTATCATGCAACCGGAAGGGCTGGGGCGTTTGTTTGCGCTCAACAAGCTGGCGGAAGGGCCATTCCCGGAGCACTACGAGCCGATGGAAACGCCGCTGGGGACAAATCCGCTGCACCCGAACGTGGTCTCCAGTCCGGTGGTGCGTATCTACGAAGACGACGCGCTGCGTCTGGGCAAAAAGGACAAATTCCCGTACGTGGGGACGACCTACCGCCTGACCGAGCATTTCCATACCTGGACCAAGCACGCGCGGCTTAACGCCATCGCGCAGCCGGAACAGTTTGTGGAGATAAGCGAAACGCTGGCGAAGGCGAAAGGCATTGCCAACGGCGATCGCGTGAAGGTGAGCAGCAAGCGCGGCTTTATTCGCGCGGTGGCGGTGGTCACCCGCCGCCTGCAGTCGCTGAACGTGCACGGCCAGCAGGTGGAAACCGTCGGCATCCCGCTGCACTGGGGCTTTGAAGGGGTGGCGCAGAAAGGCTACATCGCTAATACCCTGACGCCAAACGTCGGCGATTCCAACTCGCAAACGCCGGAGTACAAAGCGTTTCTGGTCAACATTGAGAAAGCGTAAGGAGCGATTAAATGGCGATGGAAACACAAGACATTATTAAACGCTCCGCGACGAACCCGATTACCCCCGCGCCTCGCGCGCGGGACTACAAGGCAGAAGTCGCCAAGCTTATCGACGTCTCCTCCTGCGTGGGCTGTAAGGCCTGCCAGGTGGCCTGCTCGGAGTGGAACGACATCCGCGACGAGGTGGGGCACTGCGTAGGGGTTTACGATAATCCGGCGGATCTGAGCGCCAAATCCTGGACGGTGATGCGTTTTAGCGAAACCGACCAGAACGGCAAGCTGGAGTGGCTGATCCGCAAAGACGGCTGCATGCACTGTGAAGATCCGGGCTGTCTGAAAGCGTGCCCGTCTGCTGGGGCAATTATCCAGTATGCCAACGGGATCGTTGATTTCCAGCAGGACAACTGCATCGGCTGCGGCTACTGCATCGCGGGCTGTCCGTTTAATATTCCGCGCCTCAATAAAGAGGATAACCGGGTATACAAATGTACCCTGTGCGTGGACCGCGTCAGCGTCGGTCAGGAACCAGCCTGCGTGAAGACCTGTCCCACCGGGGCGATCCACTTCGGCACCAAAAAAGAGATGCTGGACGTGGCGCAGCAGCGTGTCGATAAGCTCAAAGCGCGGGGCTACAACAAAGCGGGCATTTACAACCCGCAGGGCGTGGGCGGTACGCACGTGATGTATGTCCTGCACCATAGCGACCAGCCGGAGCTGTACCACAACCTGCCGAAGGATCCGGCGATCGATACCTCCATCAACCTGTGGAAAGGGGCGCTTAAACCGCTCTCCGCGGCGGGCTTTATCGCCACCTTTGCCGGGCTGATCTATCACTATATCGGTATCGGGCCAAACAAAGAGGTGGATGACGACGAGGAGGAGCATCATGAGTAAGTCGAAAATGATAGTGCGCACCAAATTTGTCGATCGCGCCTGTCACTGGACGGTGGTGATCTGCTTCTTCCTGGTGGCGGTATCGGGAATTTCGTTCTTCTTCCCGACGCTGCAGTGGCTGACCGAAACCTTCGGTACGCCGCAGATGGGGCGCATTCTGCACCCGTTCTTCGGCGTGCTGATTTTCGTGGTGCTGATGTTTATGTTCGTGCGGTTCGTCCATCACAATATTCCTGACAAGCAGGATATACCGTGGGTGAAAGGGATTGTCGAAGTCCTGAAGGGTAACGAGCACAAAGTCGCGAAGGTGGGGAAATACAACGCCGGGCAGAAGATGATGTTCTGGACCATCATGAGCATGATTTTTGTGCTGCTGGTGACCGGCGTGATGATCTGGCGTCCGTATTTTGCGCATTATTTCCCGATTCAGGTGGTGCGTTACGCGCTGCTTATCCACGCGACATCGGCCATCATCCTGATTCATGCCATCCTGATCCATATGTATATGGCGTTCTGGGTGAAAGGATCAATCAAAGGGATGATTGAAGGGAAGGTGAGCCGCCGCTGGGCGCAGAAACACCACCCGCGCTGGTACCGTGATGTGGAGCGACTGGAAGCAAAACAGGAAAGTACGGAAGGGATTAAGTAAGAGCAGCGCCGTCGGCTTTGCCCGGCGGCGCTGCGCTTGCGCGGGCCTACTCTTCAAATCAGAACCGCTCCTCCACATACCGGAACGGATATTTTGTGGGTTTGACTTTGCCGATTTTGCGCTTCGGTAAATCCACCTTGTCGACGTGAATTTCTTTATACGGGATCTGCGAAAGCAGATGCGAAATAATATTCAGGCGCACGCGTTTTTTATCCTCTGAACGCGCCACAAACCACGGCGCCCAGGCGGTGTCGGTGGCTTCAAACATGGCGTCGCGGGCGCGGGTGTACTCGTCCCAGAGGTTAAAGGATTTAATATCCATCGGCGACAGCTTCCAGATCTTACGCCCATCGTTAATACGGTCGCGCAGGCGGCGCTCCTGCTCTTTCGGCGTCACCTCCAGCCAGTACTTCAGCAGGATAATGCCGGCATCGACCATCGCTTTTTCCATAACCGGCGCGCCGTCTAAAAATTTCTCCGCCTGTTCCTCCGTGCAGAACCCCATCACTCGCTCAACGCCCGCACGGTTATACCAGCTGCGATCGAAGATCACGATTTCGCCAGCCGAAGGCAGGTGGGGCACATAGCGCTGGAAGTAGAGCTGGCTTTTTTCTTTTTCCGTCGGGGCAGGGAGCGCAACAACGCGAAACACGCGCGGGCTGACGCGCTCGGTGATCGCTTTAATGGTGCCGCCTTTGCCGGCACCGTCGCGTCCTTCAAAAACAATACACACTTTTAACCCTTTGGCGACGACCCATTGCTGGAGCTTAACCAGTTCGACGTGCAGGTGGCGGAGCTCTTTCTCATACTCTTTGGTCTTAAGCGGTGCATTCGTTACGACATCAACAGCGACAGGGGTTTTCTTTTTGCTTCCCATGATTGTCATCCTCAGGTTGTCCGGTGCGGAAAAAGCGAGGCCGCACTATGAAGTGTAATCCACCTGATATTATGCGTATTGTTTTTAGGTAATTAATGTCACGACACTTTTTTAAGCAGATACAGAGGTATTAACGAAGGTGCTTAGCACCTGTTTCCCTATGCAGATGCAATAAAATCAGCACATTTAATCCCATGCTCTGTATGTGGTTAATGTGATAATTTCATTCTTATTTACTTAAAGGAACTAAGAATGAGTTGGAATAAAGACGCTGCGGTTTCTTATCTCCGTTCACACGCTCTGGGGTGCTCTCATAGTGAATGTGCTAAGGATGCACTGATGAAAAGAATATTTTTATCATTCGTTATGTTGCTGGTGGGATGCAGTTCGGCTACCAATCAACATCATAGCGCGCAAGACGCTACCGAATCATTTTATAAATCCTATCTTTCCGTATTCGGCAGCGATGAAACCAGGCCTTATCCTGCCGACGAACTGCGTAAATATGTTTCTGCTGATACGATTGCTCGCATTAATACCATTCAGGAAATTTCTGAACAAGAGTTAATTGAGTCTGACTATTTTACGTATACTCAAGATTATTCTCGTGAATGGATACCTGCGTTACGAGTGGAAAACGCCAGGTCATTTTTAAACGGTGAAGTAGTCCAGGTCATTGAAGGGGCGGGTAACGGGAGAAGCATCCATCTTGAGGTATTTCTTCGTCGTGAAGATGATGCATGGAAAGTCTACCGCGTTCGTGACATAACGAACAATCATGAGCATCCTATTTTCAATGCTGGTGCTATTACACGCGCTAAAGCAGCGGCAGAGAGCGCACTGTAAAACTAGACCTTGAACCCTTTCCAGCCCTGACACCTGCCGGGGCTTTTTGTTTGCCACTCCCACCGCGTAGCAGTTGGAGAAAACTCCTGAATCAATGGATTAACCTGTCAGCCAGCTGATTTGAACTGGCTCACCATACAAGATTATTCAATAATGCCCGTTGCGAGTGATTAACCCGTGGTTGAGGTATGAAAAAGACAATATTTTCGTTGGCGCTTGGCACATTTGGCCTGGGCATGGCTGAATTTGGCATTATGGGCGTGTTAACCGAGCTGGCGCATGACACCGGTATTTCGATACCCTCCGCCGGGAATATGATCTCGTTTTATGCCTTCGGCGTGGTGATTGGCGCCCCGATTGTGGCGCTGTTCTCAGGCAAGTTCTCGTTAAAAACCACGCTGCTGTTTCTGGTTGCCCTGTGCGCGGTCGGGAACGCTCTGTTTACGTTTTCTACGTCATATTTCTGGCTGGCGACCGGGCGCCTGATTTCTGGTTTTCCTCACGGCGCGATTTTCGGCGTCGGGGCGATTATTCTGTCTAAAATTGCGCCGCCGGGGAAGGTGACGGTCGCGGTGGCCGGGATGATCGCCGGGATGACCGTGGCTAACCTGGTGGGCGTCCCGCTCGGCACCTGGCTGGGACACCAGTTCAACTGGCGTTATACCTTTTTCCTGATCGCCCTGTTCGATGCGCTGGTGATCCTCTCGGTGCTGATCTGGGTGCCGAACATCCATGACAAATCAGAAATTAAACTGACCGAGCAGTTCCAGTTCCTGAAGAAACCGGAGCCCTGGCTGATTTTTGCCGCCACGATGTTTGGTAATGCTGGCGTGTTCGCGTGGTTCAGCTTCGTTAAACCGTTTATGGTCAACGTTTCTGGCTTCTCCGAAGGCATGATGACCATCATTATGATGCTGATGGGCCTTGGCATGGTGTTGGGCAATATGTTGAGCGGTAAGCTTTCGGGACGTTTTAGCCCGCTGCGCATTGCGGCGACCACCGACATGGTGATTGTCGCCTCGCTGCTGCTGCTTTTTGTCTGTGGCGAACTGAAAACGGCCTCGCTGGTGATGGGCTTTATCTGCTGTGCCGGGCTGTTCGCGCTCTCTGCGCCGCTGCAGATCCTCCTTCTGCAAAATGCGAAGGGCGGCGAGATGCTGGGGGCTGCGGGCGGGCAGATGGCGTTTAATCTCGGCAGTGCGATCGGGGCGTACTTTGGCGGGATGATGATTACCCTCGGCTTTAGCTGGCGCTACGTCACGCTGCCTGCGGCGTTACTCTCGTTCTCGGCCATGAGTGCATTAGTGATCTACGGTTATCTGCGGGCCAGACAGGCTCAGGCTAACGCTCGCGCGCTAGCCTGATTGAAGTCAGGCAATCCAGGGCTCGCCCAGAGTCAGCATCAGGCGGTTGGCCCAGGCGAAGAACGCGGCGGACTGCACCAGATCAAGCTGGGCTAAGGTGTCCAGCCCCTCTTTTTCCAGCGCGGCAAGGTGCAGCGGCGTGGCGGCAGGCGGGGTTACCGACAGCGCTGCCGCAAAATTAATCTCCGCCTGCCAGCGCGCAGATTGCCCCTCGCTCAGGGATTGTCCCGGACGCACGGCCAGCAGGGCCTCTACCGCCGCGTCATCCTTTGACAGCTGGCTGGCTTTCCGCGCATGGACAGATGCGCAGTAGATGCAGCCGTTAATTTTACTGGCGACCGTTGCGGCCAGCTCGCGCTCGGCGCGCGGCAATCCCCCCGGCGTATAAAAAATCCCTTTATCCGTTAGCGTGCGCTGTTCAAGCACCGGCAGGTTGCGTCCCAGCAGGCGGAAGTAGTCGGAATCGGTGTGGCCAAACTTCGCCAGTACAGCAACCTCGTCATCACGAAAATCCGCCAGCGGTTTGGCGGCGATCCACGGCTCCCAGCCCAGTTCCTGCTGGGTGAAGGCGACGGGAGCCGCCTTTCCGGTGGCCGTGGTGGCGGTCGTGTGCCAGACGCCTGCCGCCACCGGCGCATCGCTTGTGGCGACAGGCCTGTCGTTCAGCAGCCGCAGCCCGGCAATCAGTCGGCTCTGGAAGCTGACAAAGGCGATAAGCTGCGCCAGAGTCACGATGCCTTCCTTGCTCCATCCCGCCTGGGTCAGCGCCCTTAACGATGTCGGCGTGGCTTCGACGGGGGAGAAGGTCAGCAGGCGCGCGAAATTGAGCGCCGGGGTCAGACGGTCTGAGGTCGGGTCTGCCAGGCCAAACCCCGCATAGTGCGCGGCCAGCGCCTCCGCGTTGTGCCACCTCGCAACTTTTGCCGCGACGGCGAAGCGCTCGTCCAGCGCAAAATCGCTATTCTGCTGAGTGAATAAGATTTCGTAGCTGCCCTGTGCGTGGCGCGTGGCGGCGTCCCGCGTGGCGCGCGCCTCTGCCAGAGGGGAACCGGGTTTAATTTCCGCCAGCTCGGCGAGAATGTCGTGACTTAATGACATAGGTATCTCCTCAATGGATATGGGGGGCAATATGTTCGGCGATCAGTTCGATGGAGCGCAGCGTGTCGCGATGGGTGGGCTCGACCGAATGGACCTGGAATGAGATGTCAGTGGCGCGCCTGAGAACGGAATCGACCTGCAGCGAACGCAGCACCGTCTCAGGCGAACCGATATGGGCGTCGAACTGGCGACGAAAATCTGTGACAGTGTCACCTTTAACCACGTGTCCGGCAGCGCGATGCTGCTGGGCCTGTTTCGTGAGACCCGGCGTTGCAACTTTCAGCGCATAGTCATCGCTGTCGGCGACGAATGCCGTACGAGAAGCCAGAATGCGCGGTGCGGTACCGGCGGGCAGCGCCTCAAGGTAGGCATCCACAATTGGGTTCTGGATCGCGTCAAGCGTTAAATCCAACTGGTCTGCCGGGCGCGGCTGCGTGCGGGAGAGCATTAAACCGTGTCCGGCCCGCGCGGCGCGAACGGCACCGTCGACGGAAAAGGTGGCAATCCAGATCCGGTCAGCCAGCTGTGGCGCTGGCGGGTAAAGGTGGTTATCCGGATGGGTGAGCGAATCCCCGCGCCAGGCGCTCTGGATCACATGTAGATGATCGGCAAAGGCCGCGCCGCGCTGTTCAAACGTCAGTCCGAACGGCAGGAAAGAGGTCGGTGTGCCGCCCGAACCAAAACCGACTTCGAGACGGCCATCAGCGAGTAAATCCAGCACGGCGGCATCTTCCGCCACACGCAGCGGGTTTTCCATCGGCAGGGTAATGATGGCCGTACCCAGCCGAATGGTTTCGGTATGCGCCGCAACGTGGGCCAGAAACAGCAGCGGTGACGGCAGGCCGCCTTCATTCTCATGGAAGTGGTGCTGCGCAATCCAGGCGCTGTCAAAACCGTGGCGTTCGGCGTGGCGGATCTGTTCTGTAGCCAGTCGATAGCGCTCTTTTGGCGTGGCATCGTCAAGCAGGCGGGTGAAAAATCCCAGGCGTTTTCGCGTCATGCGAACTCCTCCGTAGCGGGTGAAAAATGGGGAATGGCGGCAATCAGTTCGCGGGTATAGTCGTTCTGTGGCGACGTGAATAAGGTTTCGACGTCACCGTGTTCGACCACCTGACCGCTGCGCAGCACCGTGACGCTGTGGGCGATCCGGCGAACGGTGGAGAGATCGTGCGTGATGAACAGATAGGTTAATCCCAGCTGTTGCTGCAGCTGCTGAAGCAGAGCCAGAATTTGCGCCTGTACGGTGACGTCCAGCGCGGAGGTGGCTTCGTCCAGCACCAGAATAGTCGGCTTCAGGATCAGCGCCCGGGCGATGGCCACGCGCTGGCGCTGCCCGCCTGAAAGCTCTCTGGCTGTACGGGTCAGGAGTTCGACGGGCAGGGCAACCCGCTGCGCCACGGTCTCCACCCGGGCCTTTCGCTCCGCCTTAGCGAGTCGAGAAAAGTTCTTCAGGGGCTCTTCGATGATGTCAAACAGCGTCTGACGCGGGTCGAGAGAGGCGAACGGGTTCTGGTAGACAAACTGGATCTTCTGGCGCAGCTGACGACGGGCCTCGCGGCTGAGCGCGGTGGCATCAATGTCATCAATAATGACCTGTCCGTTATCCGCCTGTTCAAAACCCAGCAAAATACGGGCGAGGGTGGTCTTCCCGGAGCCGGACTCACCGACCAGCGCATGGGTGCTGCCGCGTCTGACGTCAAACGTCACCCGATCCAACGCTTGAAGCTGATGACCTTTACCCAGCGAGAACCGTTTGCTGATGGCCCGGGCGCGAATGGCCGGTGACGAGAGCGGAAGACCTGATACCGGGGCGATGGTCAGGCGCTGGCCCTGGAGATCGCTCAGTAGCTGACGGGTATAGGCGTGCTGCGGCGTGCGGACAATGTCGGCGGTGTCGCCGTGCTCCTGAACCTCACCGTTGCGAAACACCAGCAGCCTGTCCGCGCGCTGGGCAGCCAGGGCCAGATCGTGGGTCACAAACAGAACCGCAGTACCCGATTCCCGACGCAGGATATCCAGCAGATCGAGAATGCGTTTTTGCACCGTCACGTCCAGCGCGCTGGTGGGCTCATCGGCAATGATCACGTCCGGGCGCAGGGCAATGGCGATGGCAATCAGCACGCGCTGTTTCATCCCGCCAGAGAGCTGATGCGGATACTGCGTCATGCGCTGTTCGGGGTGGCTCAGGCCGACCTTTCTCAGCAGGGCGAGCACCTGCTCGTCACGCTGGAGAGCCGTTACCTTTTGGTGCAACTGAATAATTTCCCCGACCTGCACGC
The DNA here is from genome assembly GCF_019968825.1 of Enterobacter sp. JBIWA003. Classification (NCBI taxonomy): domain Bacteria; kingdom Pseudomonadati; phylum Pseudomonadota; class Gammaproteobacteria; order Enterobacterales; family Enterobacteriaceae; genus Enterobacter; species Enterobacter sp. JBIWA003. The sequence goes on along the minus strand of NZ_CP074170.1, from coordinate 2,568,268 downwards.
CGATCGTCTTGACCGGGTTGAGGGAATTACCCGGATCCTGCGGAACCAGGCTGATTCGCGCCCCGCGAAGGGTATCGAGACGCTTCGCTGACCACCGGCTAATCTCCTCGCCGTTGAGCACGATTTTTCCCGCATCGCGCCGGGCGTTATCCGCCAGCAGGCCAATGATTGCCTGTGCCGTGGTCGTTTTGCCGGATCCGGATTCGCCGACAAAGGCCAGCATTTCCCCTCGCCTGAGGGTAAAGCTGACGTTATGTACCACCTCGCGCCACTGGCGCGCGGTACGGTAGCTGATGGTCAGGTTTTCTACCGAGAGTACGGTCATTTCAGGCCTCCGCTGAACTGCTGGCTGATACGGTTGGTGGCAAGCACCACGGCGATGACGACCACGCCGGGGAAGGTGGTTAGCCACCATGCGGTAGAGAGATAGTTACGGCCTTCGGCGATCAATAAACCCCATTCCGGTACGGGCGGCGGGGTGCCGTAGCCGAGAAAGCTCAGCGTGGAGAGGGCCAGAATGGCCTGACCAAACTGCAGCGTAGCAAAGGCGAGGACGGCGGTTAAGGCATTGGGCAGTATGTGTCGCCACAGCACCGCCAGGAACGTCCCGCCGCTGCCGAACGCTGCCTCGACATAATCCGTATGGCGGATGCGCACCACTTCACCGCGCGCGAGGCGGGCGAAGCTGGCAATGGAGGCCACGCCGACGGCAATCGCGGCGTTAACGGTGCCAAACCCGAGCAGAATAATGACCGTCAGCGAGAGCAGCAGAGACGGAATGGACAACAGCACGTCGACAAAACGCATCAGGAAAGACTCGACGCGTCCGGCGAACGCCCCGGCGATGACCCCCAGGCCGGTGCCTGCCACCAGCCCCATCGTGACGGCAGCGAGCGCCGCGCTCAGGGAGTGGGACGCACCATACACAATACGGGTGTAAACATCGCGGCCAAGCTGATCGGTGCCGAGCCAGTGGCCCGCCTGCGGCGCCAGACGTTGCGCTCCGGCGATGCCCTCAATCGGGCTGTAGTGGGTTAACAGGCCGGGCGCCACGGCGGCAAAAAGCGCAATAATAATGACCGCCCATGCCAGCCACAGTCCGGGCTGCCACGCGACGCCCTGCCAGCCCGGAACGCGTTTTCGCGCAGCGGCAGCGTAATCAACCAGGCTCATGATGCACCTCCGGTAACGGTTTGCAGACGGGGATCCAGCAGCGGCATCAGCAGATCCACCAGCAGATTGATCAGGACAAAACCGAGGGCGGATATCATGACCACCGCCTGAAGCACGGCGATGTCCTGGTTGTTCACCGCCTGCTGGGTCAGCTGCCCGAGCCCGCTGCGGCCAAAAACGGTTTCGGTGATCAGCGCCCCGGCAATCAGCTCGCCCAGCAGCAGCCCGGCAATGTTCAGGACCGGCAGCAGGGCGTTGCCGGTGACGTGACGCCACAGCACAGCGGTTTCACTCAGCCCTTTAGCCCTGGCCACGGCGACAAACGGCTGCGTCGCCACCTGGTCGAGGCTGCGCATCAGGATTTGTGCCAGCGGGGCGGAGATCGGGATCGCGACGGTCACGATCGGCAGGATCAGCCCCTGCAGCGGCGTCGGGTTAATCACCGGGATCAGCCGCAGCTGGAAAGAAAAGAGCTGGATGAGGGCAATCCCCAGCCAGAACGTCGGTAAGGAGATAAACAGGACCGGCAGAGACTGGAGGGTATTACTTAGCCAGCGCAGACCCGGCAGGCGCGACGCAAAGGCCAGCGCAAACGCCAGCAGGACCGCGAGTAAAAAAGCGGGCAGGGCGAGGCTCAGGGTATCCGGCAGATTGCTGGCAATCAGCTCGCTGACCGGCACCCCGGCCTGTAACGAGTAGCCGAAATCCCCGCGCAGCATCGCCAGCAGCGTGTGGCCGTATTGCTGCCAAAGCGGGCTGTCCGCGCCGTAGGCCACGCGCATCTCCTCGATTTGCGCCGGGCTTAAGCCCAGGTCCGGGTTCTGAAATTTAATCAGCACCGCGTCGCCCGGCAGCACCTGGAGCAACACGAACGAGAGGGTAAAGGCGGTCCACAAGACCAGCAGCCCGTGCCCAAAACGTTGAAGAAGTGCGTGGCGCATCGTCAGCTCCTCAGTGTTTCTCTATCCACGCGCCGTAGAACGACGGGCGGCCGACTGCTTCAAAATTGACGCCTTTCAGCCACGGCGCACCGGCAAAGACCTGCGGCTCTTCGAAAATCGGAATGACGTAGGCGTTATCCAGCAGGTAACGCTGGGCATCGCCGGTCAGCTGCAGGCGTTTTTGTGGATCAACCTCTGAGGAGATATTCACCAGCAGCGCATTCAGCTTGTCGTCACGGAAGCTTTTGACCTTGTCGCTGGAGCCGCCTTTTTGCAGCAGGGCGTCGCGGTTAGCGGGGTAGAACATGCTTTTCACCACGTCCGGATCGGCGCGGCCCACTTCGGAGACGGTTAACGGGGTTTTCAGCGGATCAAGGTTATCCAGCGTGCGGCTGCCTGCGTCGCCGGCTTTCACGTTCAGCGCCACGCCCACCTGACGCCACTGCTGGGCAACCAGCTGCAGCACCTCTTTATTTTGTGGCTGCGGCAGGGATTCATACACCGTCAGCGCCAGCCGCTGTCCATCCTTGGTGCGGATCCCGTCGCTGCCTGCTTTCCAGCCTGCCTCGTCCAGCAGCTGGTTGGCTTTTGCCGGGTCAAAGGACAATTTGTCGCTGAGATCGACAAAGCCAGCGGCGGAATCGGCAATTACCGACTTCGCCTGCGGATAGTTAGCCGAGAAGAGGGTCTCAACCACCTGTTTTGCATTGGTGGCATGCAGCAGCGCCTGGCGCACGCGAATATCGGAGACCAGCGGGTTATCCGGACGGAAGCTAATGCTGTCGTTCACCCCGCGGGTCGGGGCGGCGTAGATTTTATAGCCCTGATCGGTCGCCTGCTTTTCGTCATACGCCTGCACCTGGCGAATAAAGTCGGCCTGACCAGCCAGCAGGGCGCCGACGCGCACGCTGTCTTCCTGAGTCACGATAAACTTGATGCCATCAAGATTGGCTGGCCCCTGTTGCGCCAGATTTTTGGGCCCCCACTGGTAGTCCTTACGTGCTTCCAGCGTCACTTCGCGACCCAGCTTCTCGTCCTTCACCACAAACGGGCCTGAGCCAATGATATGCCGGGCGTCACCCAGCTCTTCAAAATTGCGCTCGAGCGTGCTGAGCGAGACCAGGCCCGACCCGATGGTGGCGGTGCCCTGCAGGAATCCCGGTGACGGTTTTTTGAAGTAGAACTTCACGGTCAGCGGGTCGACCACTTCGCTGCGATCGTAGTTATTGATCACTTCTGACACCGGCAGGCGCTGCGCCTTGTTGCCCAAACCGTAGGTATCAAAGTTTTTCGCCACGGCGTTAGCATCCAGCGGCGTGCCGTCGGAGAAGGTGATCCCCGGGCGAATTTTGAAGGTGTATTCGGTTTTATCGGCGTTGGTGGTCCAGCTTTCGGCCACCCACGGTTCGACCTGCAGCGTCTTTGGGTTCTGCCACGTCAGTTTGTCGGTAATCTGGTTCAGAATGCCCCCGTTCGGGTAGAAGCCGCCGGCAGGCGGATAGAGGTTGGTGTGCGCCTGTTGCTCCAGATAAATCAGCGTGCCGCCTTTAACAGGCGCATCCGCGGACCAGGCGGCGGTGGTCGTCAGAATCAGCGCCGTCAACAGCGGCAGACGAAATGGGGTTTGCATGGTGAATTCCTTTGTTATCTTCTTGTTAGCGTCGGATTCATCATCGGGCGCAGGGGAAAACAAGGGAACAAAGGAATTAAGATAAGGATTGCCGGAAAATGGCTATAAAAAAACCGCCCCTGTCAGGAGCGGTAATTGAACGGTGGGTGATTATGAACGCAGGTCAATCACCATACGGCCACGGATCTGGCCCTGTTCCATCTCTTTGAAGATGGCGTTGATGTCCTCGATCGGGCGCATCGTGACTTTCGGCACGACTTTACCTTCAGCGGCGAACTGGAACGCTTCCTGCAGATCCTGACGGGTACCGACCAGCGAACCCACCACCTGAATGCCGTCCAGCACCAGGCGAGGAATGTCGAGGCTCATCGCTTCCGGCGGCAGACCAACGGCGACCACGCGGCCACCGGCACGCACGGCATCCACCGCCGAGTTGAAGGCGGCTTTTGCGACGGCAGTGACGACTGCGGCATGCGCGCCGCCGGTTTTTTCCTGCACAATTTTAGCGGCATCTTCGCTGCGGGAGTTGATGGTGAGATCCGCACCCATGCTGGCCGCCAGCTTCAGCTGTTCGTCGTTAACGTCAAGGGCGATGACTTTGGCGTTAAAGACGTTTTTGGCGTACTGCAGCGCGAGGTTACCCAACCCGCCGAGACCGTAAATCGCAATCCACTGGCCCGGTTTAATACCCGATACCTTCACTGCTTTGTAGGTGGTGACACCCGCGCAGGTAATGCTGCTGGCCGCCGCCGAATCCAGACCGTCCGGCACTTTTACCGCGTAATCCGCGGTGACGATGCACTCTTCCGCCATGCCGCCGTCAACGGAGTAACCGGCGTTTTTCACGTCACGGCACAGGGTTTCGTTGCCGGAATTACAGTATTCGCAGTGCCCGCAGCCTTCAAAGAACCAGGCCACGCTTGCGCGGTCGCCGACTTTCAGCGACTTCACGCCAGGGCCGACTTCTTTAACGATACCAATCCCTTCATGGCCCAGGATGACCCCGGTTTTATCGCCGAAATCACCGTTCTTCACGTGGAGGTCGGTATGGCATACGCCACAGCACTCCATCTTCAGCAGGGCTTCCCCATGCTTTAGCGGGCGTAAGGTTTTTTCGGTAACGTTGACCTGGTGATCCTGAGTGACAACAGCAGCCTTCATGTGTATCTCCTTGTTCATGATAAGAATCTGCATAGCAGGTGTAGTACCTCTTAAGGATTAATACATTAGCCTGGTAATGCAAGGCTGCAGCAACATAATGTCATCATTTGATTCGATTTCAGATTAAGAATACGGCGTTCCTCTAATAATTAAGGGGGAAAATTCTGGCCCGGCGAGGCGCTCGCCGGGCGCAGACTTACAGCTGGGCTTCTATCTCCTCTATCTCTTTACGCCATTGCGCCTGCAGCTGCGGCTTTTGATGCTTCGGCTTACGCGCCAGATCGTTTTCCAGCAGCGTTTCCAGCGCGACCAGGCGTTCAAGCAGATCGTCATACGGCGAGGGGCGATCCGTCGGCGCCGCGATGTCAGGCGCAGTGGATGTGACCAGCCCCGCGCGTTCACGCAGCCGCTCAAACACCGCTTCTGCATCGTGCCACTCGCTCAGTTTTCCCTCTTCAATCAGCCAGAAACGGTTGCAGCTTTGGCTAATTAACTGACGGTCATGGCTGACCAGCAGGACGCCGCCTTCGAACTGCTGAAGGGTGTGCGCCAGCGCCTCTTTGCCTTCCATGTCCAGGTGGTTGGTAGGCTCATCCAGCATCAGCAGGCTATAGCGGGCAAGCGTCAGGCCAACGAACAGCAGGCGCGAGCGTTCGCCTCCGCTGAGCGTGCTGACCGTTTGTCCGTGACGCGCCCACGGGAAACCGGCGCTTATCAGGGCCATTTTGCGGTTCTGCGGATCCGGAGCGAAAGGCTCCAGCGCGTCGAGCAGCGTGGCGTTGTCGGGCAGCTGATTCAGCGTCTGGTCGTAATAGCCCGGCGACACGCGCGGGTGCAGCTTCAACCCGTCGTGGGTCAGTTCATCGGTAAACTGTCGCCAGATAAGCTTCATCAGCGACGATTTACCGCAGCCGTTACGACCGACAATCGCCACGCGATCGCCGCTTTTTAACCGCGCAACGTCGACGCTGAACAACGCAGGCAGGCCCGGAGCAGGGGGCACGTCAAGGTTTTCCATCTCCAGTAAACGGTCGGCCCGCAGCGCGTCGCCGCGAAGGGTTAGCGTCCACGGGCTACCTGCCGTGAGTTCCGTCTGGCTCTCCCTGAGCCGTTCGACCTGCTTTTCCATCTGTTTGGCTTTTCGGGCCAGGTCTTCGTTGTCGTAAACCTTGCCCCAGGTCGCCAGCCGCTTCGCGCTGGCGGTCACGCGGTCGATCTCCTTTTGCTCCGCCTTGTGGCGCTGCGCATCGCTCTCATCTTTTGCTTCAAGCGCCTTGCGTGCTGCCGTACAGGGAAGGGCAAAGTAGTGCAGCGTTTTATCGCGCAGGATCCAGCTGCCGTTGGTGACGGCATCCAGTAGCTGTCTGTCATGCGAGACCAGCACAAAGCTGCCCGACCAGTTCTGTAGGAAGTGTTCCAGCCAGAGCATGGTCGGCAGGTCCAGGTGGTTGCTGGGTTCATCCAGCAGGAGCAGGTCCGGCTCGTGAATCAGTGCCCGGGCCAGCAGCAGGCGGGTGTGCTGTCCGCCGCTCAGCGTGGCGGATTGCAGCATCGTATCCTGCGGCGTGAAGCCCATGCTTGCCAGCAGCGTTTCGGCTTTCCAGCGCAGGCTTTCCCGTTCAGTTGAGGGCAACTGGGCCAGGACGGCATCCAGCATGGTCAGCGGAAAAATAGCGCCCGGGAGATGTTGCTCCACGCGTGCCATCAGGCAGTGCCCGGCCAGCGAGACCGTTCCGGCGGCGGGGGAGTCAGTGCCGTCCAGCACCTTCAGCAGCGTACTTTTACCGCAGCCGTTGTCGCCCAGCAGGCCAATGCGATCGCCTTTTTTCAGCGTAAAGGAGAGTGAGTCGAAGAGCGTGCTAAACGCCGTATCAACGCGTAAAGATTGTGCAGTGAGTAAAGTGCTCATTGTTGCTTACCCAAGAGTTACAGGCATGTTTATGCCTCGTCAAACATCGCTGACGATAACTCAGTAAGCCCGAGAGAAGGGATTTCAGGGGTTGGTGTCTTCGCTCAAGCAGAAGTTATCGCAGCACGATACCGATAACGCTTGAGCTGGTGCGATCACCAAATGTATGTGAAACATTGAAAATTTCACGATACAGCATAATTGGCCTCCTTATATATTCAGTGGGTTAATGGATGAAAGGAGTGTAGCGGGGGAAAAGGGGTTTGGCTAGTGGGTATTCGATGGTGCGGTTTGTTGCCCTCACCCTGACCCTCTCCCACAGGGAGAGGGAAAACAGCCAGCCCGTAGGCCCGGTAAGCGAAGCGCCACCGGGCGGAGCGGATTAAATCGACGTACGGCGATAGCTGCGGTATTCAGGCTTCCAGAAGTTGTCGTCGATGGCCTGCTGCAGCGCGTCGGCAGAGGTTTTCACCGCCACGCCCTGCTGCTGCGCCATTTTACCCACCGCAAACGCGATAGCGCGCGACACCTTGTGAATATCCTTCAGCTCAGGCAGAACCAGACCTTCGCCGTCGTTGACCAGCGGCGAGTGGCCCGCCAGGGTTTCGCTCGCCGACATCAGCATTTCGTCGGTGATTCGGGACGCGCCGGAGGCAATCACCCCCAGACCAATGCCCGGGAAGATATAGGAGTTGTTGCACTGGGCAATCGGATAGGTTTTATCCTTCCACACCACCGGATCGAACGGGCTGCCGGTCGCAACCAGCGCGTTACCTTCGGTCCAGGCGATGATGTCCTGCGGCGTCGCCTCCACGCGGGAAGTCGGGTTAGACAGCGGCATCACGATAGGGCGCTCGCAGTGCTTGTGCATCTCGCGAATAATCTCTTCAGTGAAGAGACCGGTTTGCCCGGAAACGCCGATCAGAATATCCGGCTTCACGTTGCGCACGACGTCCAGCAGGGAAAGGACTTCGTTGTCGGTATCCCAGTTTTTCAGGTTTTCGCGTTTCTGCACCAGCTTCGTCTGGAATGGCAGAAGGTTCGGCATGCCGTCGGTCAGCAGGCCGAAACGGTCCACCATAAAGACGCGGGAGCGGGCCAGCTCTTCGCTTAAGCCTTCGCGCTGCGTCTGGGCGATAATCTGCTCGGCAATACCGCAGCCTGCGGAGCCTGCGCCAAGGAAGACGATTTTCTGGTAGCTCAGCTGGCTTCCCGCTGCACGGCTGGCGGCGATAAGCGTACCCACCGTGACGGCTGCGGTGCCCTGGATATCGTCGTTAAAGGAGCAGATCTCATCGCGATAGCGGTTCAGCAGCGGCATCGCGTTTTTCTGCGCAAAGTCTTCAAACTGCAGCAGCACGTCCGGCCAGCGGTGCTTCACGGCCTGGATGAAGTCGTCGACAAACTGATAGTACTCGTCGTCGGTAATACGCGGATGACGCCAGCCCATATAGAGCGGGTCGTTGAGCAGCTGCTGGTTGTTGGTGCCGACGTCCAGCACTACCGGCAGGGTATACGCCGGGCTGATGCCGCCGCAGGCGGTGTAGAGTGAGAGCTTACCGATTGGGATCCCCATCCCGCCAATGCCCTGGTCGCCGAGGCCGAGAATACGTTCGCCGTCAGTCACCACAATCACTTTGATATTGTGGTTAGGCACGTTCTGCAGAATATCGTCCATGTTGTGACGGTTCTGATAAGAGATGAATACCCCGCGGGAGCGACGGTAGATCTCTGAGAAACGCTCGCAGGCGGCACCCACCGTCGGGGTGTAGATCACCGGCATCATCTCTTCAAGATGGTTTTGTACCAGGCGATAGAAGAGGGTTTCGTTGGTGTCCTGAATGTTGCGCAGGTAGATGTGTTTGTCGATTTCAGTTTTGAAACCCTGGTACTGGATCCACGCGCGCTCTGCCTGTTCTTCAATGGTTTCAACCACTTCAGGCAGTAAACCCAGCAGGTTAAAGCTGCTGCGCTCTTCCATGCTGAAGGCGCTGCCTTTGTTGAGCAGGGGGAATTCGAGTAAAACCGGTCCGGCATATGGGATGTATAAGGAACGATGTTTTTTCAGTTTGTTGTCCATGTCACTCACTCTTTTTATGAAGATCCGTCCCTGACACTGCTGTTTGTCATCTTTCTGGCCTGTGCGATGGGGTGCGGTCCGGCGGTATTATAAAGGAGCTAAATATTAATTACCGCAACACATAAACAAAAACACCATCGGGATTGCCGATGGTGTTCTGGATCTCAGTCTGGAACTTACTTGCCCGCGTGGCGTTTTCTGCCGGTGGCGTGAGTGACTTGCGTTTCGTGGTCGCCTTCAATCACCACTTTGCGCTGATTAGAAAGCTTGTAATTCAGTCCCAGAATATGGCGTGCCTGACGGTTCGATTTCATATTAACTCCTCAATCCTGTTGATAGTTTTAAGGACCAGTTTGCTTACGCAAACGAAATGTAACCCCTTAGGTTGCAGATCCAGCTTAGCAGGTTTTTACAAGGGTGCGTTTTGCCCGCTGACGACGTAGTTAATGGTCTGCTGGTAGATGTCACTGAGGATGTCATTATCTGTGGATTCCACCCACTTGGTCAGTTCCATCAAAATGTCATCTTCAGTCACAGCACCGTGCTCGGCGTGAAGACCCTGTGCAATCGCGTTAACGAGTTCAGGTTGTGCTGCTGCGGTATTTGCCGGGTAATAAGTAAACATGCTGCCTCCGTGTCGTTGTCTGTTTAATGGTACGGCTCGCAAAAAAATTAATTCATAAACAGAATGGCAAATATTTTCCCGGTTGTGGCTCAGATTCATCTTAGAAATAAAAATGACATAAGTGTATGCTTTTGTGTGGTTTTGAAATGTGGGGGTAAATCGACGTGGCGTTGAGAGAATATTATGACGGTGCTCCTGCTATCACGAAAATATAGCAGGAGCAGAGTTTACATTACCACTTCATTTCGCCGGTATTCACCTTAGCGCTTAATTCCAGCGAGCTCTCTTCAGCCAGGTTCGGATACTGTTTTTTCAGGGTGCTGATGACGCCTGCAGAATCTTTATGAACGGATAAGGCCTTTTCAAAGCGCTGGAGATAGTCACGGGTAAAATCAATCGCCCCCGTCCCGGCTGGTGGGGTGCCCAGATAGTGACCCGGGATGACGCGCTCGGGTTTGTGCGCCGCCATATTCACCAGCGTTTCCTGCCACTGCTTACGGCTTTCCGCTGTCTGGGTGTCTGCCGTCCAGACGTGAATTCCCCAGGCTACCCCGGTGCCGCCGAGGATGGTTTTCGCTGACGGGATCCACACATAGGCCGCGTAGCTGTCAGGCTGTTCGATATCGATCTTTTCTCCGTCCACCATAAACGTGGTGGAGGCGAGCACCTGCGGGACGACCAGCTCGGTTGGCGCGCCGTCTTTCATCTGCGGACCCCAGAAGGCGAGCTTGGCGTCTTTGGTAGCCTTGATGTGGTCAACCACATGCTGCGTGGCCACCACTTTGGCGTTCGGGAAGGCTTTGACCAGCGGCTGCAGGCCAAAATAGAAATCCGGATCGCCGGAGGTGATCACAATCTTGTTCAGGGTTTTACCGCTTTGACGAATTTTCTCTACCAGCGCTTCGCCATCCTTCACGCTAAACTGCGCGTCAAACAGCACCGCTTCTTTCGGGCCGGAAACCAGCGTGGAGGAGACCGCGAAAATGCCTTTCTCCTGAGGGTTATAGGTATCAATGCTCAACGGTGCGGCAAAAACAGCCGGAGTGAAAAGCGTGGAAAGCAGGGCTATGTGGGTGAATTTCATGCTGTTGTCTCTGTTGTTCAGGAATGTCTCTATTGTACGGATATTCGCATTTGCCAGAATTCCTGAAACAGGACATGCTTAGTTTCATAAATCGAGCAGATGGAGTTGATATGGATCGCGTTATTGCCGCCCAGGTTTACAACCGGATATGCGAGCTGGGAAGTTTGAGCGCGGCGGCCCGCGCGCTGGGTATTTCCCGACCGATGGTGAGCCGCTACCTTGAACAGATGGAAAAGTGGGCGGGGACGCGTCTGGTAAACCGCTCCACGCGCAAGCTGACGCTGACTGCGGCAGGGGAAAAGGTGCTGCAAAAAACGCGGACGCTCTCGCAGATCTCTCAGGAAATTGAAGGCCAGTCTGAAAAAGATCTGCCGTCCGGCACCCTGCGGGTGGCCTGCGCGCACTTTACCGCGATGCACCTGATTGCGCCGGTGCTGCCCGGTCTGCTCTCGCGCTACCCGCAGCTGCGCATTGAGCTGGACGTGAACAACCACCCGGTCAGCCTGGTGGGAGAGCGCATTGATGTCGCCGTACGTATTACCGATAACCCTGAACCCGGCATGATTGCCCGCCGGCTGGGGGAGTGCCGCTCGGTGCTTTGCGCCTCGCCGGAGTATCTGGCACAGCACGGTATTCCCGTCTTTCCCGAAGAACTAGCCCGGCATAACTGCCTGCACTACAGCTTTTTTGCCGGGCAGTCCTGGCACTTCCTGACGCCGGAAGGTGAAAGCCTGAGCGTGGCCGTCAGCGGCAACCTGAGCGCCAGCATCTCTTCGCTGTTGATGGACGCGGCTATTAAGCACTGTGGTATTGCCATGCTGCCGGAGCGCGAGGCGCGTGCCGCGCTGGATCAGGGATTCCTGGTACCGATACTGGAGGCGCTGGAGCCGAAACCGCTTGCCATCCATGGCATTTATCAGTCACGGGAATACCAGCCTGCCGCGCTGCGCGTGTTCCTCGACGCGCTGGCGCACCATTTACTCAGTGACTAAGACTCGTCTGTCTTGCCCGCAAAATCCGGACAGCCTTCTATACTTAACCCTTTGTAAGCCAAAAGGAGAGCAAGAATGACTATTCATAAGCACGGTTCGGCACACTGGTCTGGCGACATTAAGCGCGGTAAAGGGACGGTTTCCACCGAGAGCGGCGTTCTCAATCAGCAGCCTTATGGTTTCAATACCCGCTTTGAGGGTGAAAAGGGGACCAACCCGGAAGAACTGATCGGCGCGGCACATGCGGCCTGTTTTTCGATGGCGCTGTCGCTGATGCTCGGGGAAGCGGGCTATACCGCTGACGCTATTGATACCACCGCGGACGTCTCTCTGGATAAAACCGACGGCGGCTTTGCGATTACGAAGGTTGCCCTGAAAAGCAAGGTGACCGTCCCGGGCATCGCCCCACAGCAGTTCGACGGTATCATTCAGAAAGCGAAAGCGGGATGCCCGGTTTCGCAGCTTCTGAAAGCCGAGATTACCCTGGACTACACGCTAAATTAACTCCCTGCCGGGTTTGCGCCCGGCTATCCCTTCAGTGCGGCGGGAAACACCTCCGCCAGCCACGCAATAAACACCTTAAGACGGTGCGTCAGATGCCGGTTCTGAGGGTAAACCACATGAAACGGATAGGCGGCAGGGCGCCAGTCGCTCAGGATCGCCGTCAGCGTACCCGCCTGTAAATACGCATTTGCCGAATACTCAAACGTCTGAACGATCCCCAATCCCGCTGCGGCAGCCGCCAGATGGGCATTACTTTCGTTTACGCCGAGAAAATGCGGAATATTGATTTCCAGCGTCTCGCCGTTCTCTCTGAAGCGAAACGGAAATGCCCGCCCGGTGACGGGCGAGAGGTAGCTAATGAGCTTGTGGCCGTTGCACAGCTCCTGCGGATAGGCCGGAACGCCATGGTGTTTCAGGTAACCCGGCGTCGCGCAGGTGACCATTTCGGCGTTGCCAATATGGCGGGCGATGAGGGTCGAGTCGTTCAGCGGGCCGCCGCGGATGACGCAGTCTACGTTACCGCTGATAAGATCCACCGGACGATCGGCTACCCCAAGGTCGATGCGGATTTCCGGATAACGCTGCATAAAATCCGGCAGCAGGGGAATAAGCACGTCCCGAGCGGTGGAGCCGCCCACGTCAACCCGCAAATGCCCTTTGGGCGTCGCGCGGGAAACGCGAAACGCGGTGTCGATATCTTCGATATCTATCAAGACCCTGAGCGCTTTTTCATAGTAATCCGCCCCTTCCGGCGTCGCGACCACCCGGCGAGTCGTCCGGTGCAGGAGACGTATCTCAAGATGCGACTCAAGCGCTTTCACCAGCTTGCTCAGGGTGGCAATGGGCATGTTCAGCGAGTCCGCCGCGCGGGTAAAGCTGCCGGTTTCCACCACCCGGGTAAAAGCGCGCATCGCCATTAGCTGGTCCATTCGGCTCCCCTGATTATTTCTGTGTGTGAATAGTCATTTTCATTTTTGCCGGTTTTTCACTAATCCGGCAAGGGCTAAAGTTTGTCCAACGCAAACCCAACAAAAGGTAAATGACATGAACACGACTCTCTCAGGAAAAATCGCACTGGTCACCGGCGGCAGCACCGGCATCGGTCTTGCCACGGCGCAGGAGCTTGCTGCACAGGGCGCGAAGGTGTACGTCACCGGACGACGTCAGGCCGAGCTGGACGCGGCGGTGGCTGAAATCGCTTCAACGGCAGTGGGCATTCGCGCTGACGTGTCAAAACTGGCGGACCTGGACGAGGTCTATGCCCGGATAGCCAAAGAAGAAGGCCGCCTCGATATTCTGTTCGCCAATGCGGGTGGCGGCGATATGCTGCCGCTGGGCGCGATAACCGAAGAGCAATTTGACCGGATTTTCGGCACCAACGTCCGCGGGGTGCTGTTTACGGTACAGAAGGCGCTGCCGCTGCTGTCCGCCGGATCCTCGATTATTCTGACCGGCTCGACGGTGTCCATTAAAGGGACGGCAAACTTTAGCGTCTACAGCGCCAGCAAGGCCGCCGTGCGCAACTTTGCCCGCTCCTGGGCGCTGGATTTGCAGGGCCGTGGGATCCGCGTCAACGTGGTAAGCCCGGGGCCGATCAAAACCCCTGGCCTCGGCGATCTGGTGCCGGAAGAACATCGTCAGGGGCTGTACGACGCGCTGGCCGCACAGGTGCCGCTCGGCCGTTTAGGCGCGCCGGGTGAGGTGGGTAAAGCGGTGGCGTTTCTGGCCTCCGACGCGGCCAGCTTTATTAACGCCACCGAGCTGTTCGTGGACGGTGGGATGGCGCAAATTTAACCCAGACTGCGCCAGCAGCGGACATCACGGCCCTCGCGAGAGGGCTGTAACGGCTGAGGACGTTCGCACCCCTGCGCGGCCATCGGGCATCGGTCACGGAAAAAACAGCCTTCGGGCAGATGACGGTTGCCGGGAAGCTCCGTTTTGCGTAAGGCCAGCGTCTCATCCAGCGGTTCACCGGTGCGGGGAACCGAATCGAGCAGCAGAGGAGTGTAAGGATGGCGCGGCTCCCCTAGCACCTGAGCGGCGCTGCCCAGCTCCACAATCTGCCCAAGGTACATCACCGCCACGCGGTCGCTCATGTGCCTGACCACCGAGACGTTATGTGAGATCAACACGTAGGTAAGATTTCGCTGCTGTTGCAGGGTCACCAGCAGGTTGAGGATCTGCGCCTGCACGGAGATATCCAGTGCGCTGGTGGGTTCATCGAGCACGATGATATCCGGATCGGACGAGAGCGCCCGGGCGATGGCAATGCGCTGGCGCTGCCCGCCGGAGAAGGCGTGCGGAAGCCGGTCGAGATACTCCGGGCGAATGCCCACCTGTAGCGCCAGGTTTTCAGCCAGCTGACGGCGTTCGCGCTCGCTGCTGCGCTTTTGTACCCACACCGGCTCGGTGATAATGCGCCAGACCGGCAGGCGCGGGTCGAGCGAAGAGAGCGGATCCTGAAACACCATCTGCATGCCGCCCGCATGGTGCGCCCGCTGGCAGGTGCCGATGCTGGGTTTAAGCATGCCCATCAGCAGTTGGGCCAGCGTGCTTTTCCCGCAGCCGGACTCCCCGACAATGCCAAGCGTCTCTCCCCGACGGATTTTAAGGTCGAGCCCGTTGAGCGCGTGGACCTGTTCCGTCACGCGGCCCAGCCAGTTTTTACGTGCCGCAAAATTCACGTGCACGCTATCCAGTTCCAGCAGTACATCAGACATGGGCTTTCTCCCGTTGTGGATACCAGCAGGCAGCCTGTTGGCCTTCTGCGCCATGGGGCTGTAAGCGCGGTGTTTCGCTGCATTTCGTCCCGGCGGCAAAGCAGCGCTCGCGGAACGCGCATCCCTGCGGAAGCTGGCTGAGGTTGGGGACCGTGCCGGGGATGGCGGGAAGCGGGGCGCGCGGCTGGCCGTTTTCCGGCGCGCACTGCAGCAGGCCAATGGAATAGGGATGTACAGGCTGGTGGATCAGCGTTTGCGTGGCACCGCTCTCGATCACGCTGCCCGCATACATCACGTACATTCTGTCGCAGAGCTGGGACACCACAGCCATATCGTGGCTGATAAACAGCACCGAAGTGCCGCTGGCCCGCGCCTTGTGCTTCAGCAGGCGCAGCACCTGCAGCTGGACGGTGACGTCCAGCGCGGTGGTCGGTTCGTCGGCGATAATCAGCTCCGGCTCGCAGGAGAAGGCAAGGGCGATCATCACCCGCTGGCGCATCCCGCCGGACAGCTCAAACGGATAGCGCGCCATGACCGCTTTCGCATCCGGGATTTGCATCTCTTCCAGCAGGGTAATCGCCTTCTGCTGCGCCTCATGCCGGGAAAGCGGCTGATGCTGGCGGATCACCTCGACCATCTGTTTGCCAATTCGCCGCGTCGGGTTGAGGGCGGTCATGGGCTCCTGAAAAATCATCGCGACCTTTGCGCCGCGCCACTGGCGAAGCTGTTTCTCGGACGCCGTCAGGACATTTTCCCCGAGTAATTTCACCTGACCATGATGAATACGGTAGCTGCCTTCCGGCAGCAGCCGCATGGCGAGCATGGCGGTCACCGATTTACCCGAACCGGATTCGCCCACCACGCCGACAATTTCACCCCTGCCGATCTCCAGCGAGACGTGGTTCAGCGCGTGGACCTCGCCGCGGAAAATCGGGAAGCTCAGATGCAGGTCTTCAATCTTGAGTACCGGATCGGTCATCACTGTTTACCTCCCGATTTCGGATCCAGCAGATCGCGGATACCGTCGCCAAACAGGTTAAAGCCCACGGCGGTTATCAAAATCGCCGCACCGGGAAACGCGCAGTACCACCACTGGTCCAGAACGTAGTTACGGCCGACGGCCACCATCGCGCCCCATTCGGCGGTCGGCTGCTGCGCCCCCAGGCCAATAAACCCCAGCGTGGCGGCCATCAGGATGGCGCTGCCGATGTCCAGCGACGCCTGCACGATCAGCGGCGGCAGGGCGTTGCGCAGGATGTGCCAGCGGATCAAATGCCAGCGGGAGGCGCCAAAGGTGCGGGCGGCCTGCACGTAGGTAAACTGGCGTACCACCAGGGTTTGGCCGCGTGCCAGGCGGACGTAAAACGGAATGCGGACAATCGCAATCGCCAGCATGGCGTTAAACAGGCTCGGCCCGAGCGCGGCGGCCAGCGCCATGGTCAGCACCAGGGAAGGTATCGAGAGCATAATGTCCATCACCCGCATGATGACGGCGTCGCCGCGCCCGCCCAGCACGCCGGACAGACAGCCCAGCAGCGAACCGATGCCGCCCGCGATCACCACCACCGCCAGTCCGGCGGTAATGGACTGCTGGCTGCCCGCCAGCACGCGGCTGAACAGATCGCGGCCCACCTCGTCGGTACCAAACCAGTGCTGCGCAGACGGCGCCTGCAGGCGCGCGGTCAGATCCAGCGCGTTCGGGTCGTGCGGCACGATCCACGGTGCGGCCACCATAATGAAAAGCATCACAAGCATAATGACGCCACCAACGATCGTGAGCGGGCTTTGACGCAGCATCCAGAACAGCTTTGCCCAGTTGATGCGTTGTCTGACGGGTTTAACCGGGACGGGCGTTTCCTGCGTTAACATCATTCGGCACCTCCGCGCCCAATTCGCGGGTCAATCCACAGGTAAAGCAGATCGACCACCAGATTAACCAGCACGTAGGCCAGCGAAACAACGACGGCAAAGCCCATCACGGCAGGGAAATCGAGCGCCTGAATGGATGTCACCACCCAGGCCCCCATGCCCGGCCAGGCAAAGACGGTTTCGGTCAGCACGGCGCCGTACAGCAGATCGCCCAGCGCCAGCCCGAGCACGGTAATCGATGGGATCATCGCATTCGGCAGGGCGTAGCGCAGGACGATATACCAGCCGGGCAGGCCGCTGGCGCGGGCGGTGCGAATGTAATCTTCGCTAAGCTGCTCCAGCATCGCGGACCTGACCTGACGCGCCACGATGCCCAGGTGAACAAACGCCAGCGTCAGCGAGGGCAAAATCAGGTGCTGCAGCGCATTGAAAAAGACCTCTCCGTTACCTTCCAGCAGGGCATCCAGCAGATAAAAGCCGGTGACGTGGGCAGGTGGGTCGAGCCAGTCGTCCAGCCTGCCGCCGCCCGGCAGGATCTGCAGGTGCCCATAGAACAGCACAATGACGCCCAGCCCAAGCCAGAAGGCCGGGGTTGAGATCCCGGTCATCGCCATTAAACGCACCAGGTGATCCAGCCAGCGGTTGCGGTACACCGCTGACAAAATTCCCAGCGGCACGCCGATGACCAGCGCCAGCAGCAAGGAACAAAAGGCCAGCTCCAGCGTGGCGGGGAAAAAAGCCTTCAGGTCTTCCGCAACAGGACGTCCGGTCCGGATGGAGGTGCCTAAATCACCGTGGGCCAGGGCGTCCACGTAGCGGCCAAACTGAACGTACAGCGGCTGATCCAGCCCCAGCTGCTGGCGGATGTTCTGCACGATGTCGTCGCTGGCGCGGTCCCCGGCCAGGAGACGGGCCGGATCGCCGGGGATCAGGTGCGAAATAATAAAAGTGATAATACAGACACCGGCCACCACCAGGAGTAACCCCCAGCAGCGCTGGCGCACGATGCTCCAGAACGTCATACCCTTTCCCCCGGCGAGAACCGTTATTTACTCATAGTGGCGATGTTGAACACCTGCTCGAGCATCGGATTAAAGGTGAAGCCTTTGACCTCTTTGTTCATCGCCAGTTGGTAGTTCTTCTGGAACAGATAAACGTAGGCCGCCTCGTCGATGACTACCTTTTGCGCCTGCTGGTAATCTTTGGTGCGTTCCGCCTGGTCGGTGGTTTTCAGCGCGGCCTGCAGCAGGGAATCGACCTCTTTGTTCTCATAGAACGAGCGGTTGCCCGGCAGCCCTTTCTTGTCCGATTCGAACCAGTAGTTCATGAACATGTACGGGTCGGCAAAATCCGGACTCCAGTTGCCGATGGCAATGTCGTAATCGCCTTTGCCGACGCGGTCACGCATGGTGGCGTTGGCCAGTTTTTCCAGCTTGACGTTAATGCCGATCTTGCCAAGGCTGGCCTGCGTTGAGAGCGCGATAGGCTCCCAGTTCGGATCGTTGTCAGAGTAGAGGAAGGTCAGGCTGGCGGGCTTGTCTTTAACCTTCTCCAGGGCCGCTTTGGCTTTGGCCTCGTCGAGGCTGTACTGCATTGCCGTGTCATCAAATCCCCACATGCCTTCCGGGATCGGGCCGCGCATCTGCTTGCCGTTGCCGCTCAGAATGCCTTTCACCATCCCCTGATAGTCCGTCGCCCAGGAGACCGCGCGGCGTAAATCGACCTGATTGAGCGGCGCTTTGCTGTTGTTGAGGTAGAGATAGGTCACGCGCAGGGACGGGTATTCGGCGACGGCGACTTTCCCTTCCTGCTTCAGGGCCGAGAGCTGATCGACCGGCAGGGAGTCGGCAATGTCCAGGTCACCGCGGGAAAGCTGCAGACGGCGCGACGCGCTCTCACCGATAATTTTCACCGAGACGCGCTTGAAGTGCGGCTTGTCGCCCGACCAGTGCGGGTTTGGCACCAGCACCAGCTGCTGGCCTTTCTGCCAGCTCTTCAGCATAAACGGCCCGGAGCCGGCAGTGTTTTGCGCCAAATAGCCGCGCGCGTCGTCCGCGGCATTGGCCTTCAGCACCGCCGGGTTAATGATGGAGGCGCCGTCGTTCGCCAGCGTGTAGAGGAAAGGCGCGAACGGCTGGCTGAGGGTGAATTTCACCGTATGGTCATCAACGGCATCAATTTTCAGATCTTTTGGGAAGGCTTCAGACGGCCCCTGGCTGAGCTTCAGCAGGCGTTCAAAGGAGAGTTTGACCGCCTCGGCGGTGACCGGCGTGCCGTCGGAGAATTTGGCGTTATCCGCCAGGGTGAAGGTCCACTCTTTCTGGTCGTCGGAGGCTTTCCAGCCCGTCGACAGATCGCCTTCCACCTCGGTTGAGCCTGGCTTGTACTTGACCAGACGCTGGTAGGACGGATAGGTGACGGTCCAGTCGTTGTTATCAATGGTGATGGCCGGATCGAGCGTTTGCGGATCGGCGGCTTTCCCGATGACCAGCATGTCTTTCGGGACGGCAGCCAGCGCCAGCGGTGCACTCAGGGCCAGCGTGGCGGCAATGACGGTCGAGAGAAGCGATGTTTTCATGGCAGTGCTCCAGGTTTAAAGAGGGGTGTGCGTCAGGGGAAAACAGGCAAAACGGTCATCAAGCAGCGGGTAGCTGGCGGCGTTCGGCAGTTCGAAGTGCCACCATTCGCTGCCGATCCCGACAAAACCGCCGCCGAACATGATGGCGTTCAACAGCAGACGGTTGCGCTGGGCGTGGGGCGGCACGGAAGGGTGATACGGATGCGAGCGGTCATGCATTTCGTCAAAACCGGCGCCCATATCCAGCACGGCGTTATGTTCGTCCATCAGGGTGACGTCGATGGCCGTGCCGCGACTGTGGTTGGAGCCAATCGCCACGTCGACAACATATTCCGGGTTCGGGCAGGCCTCCCACAGCTGGGCCTGCGCCTGCTGTGGCCGATAGGCGTCGTAAACCACCAGCTTCAGTCCGGCCAGCGTGGCAATGCTGATGGCTTTTGCCAGCGCGGTGGCCGCGTCGGTATGCAGCAGGCACAGCGCCTCCTGGTAAATCGGGCGGCCGGTAATATTGTCGGCGGTGGCGTACTTCAGATC
The DNA here is from genome assembly GCF_019968825.1 of Enterobacter sp. JBIWA003. Taxonomy (NCBI): domain Bacteria; kingdom Pseudomonadati; phylum Pseudomonadota; class Gammaproteobacteria; order Enterobacterales; family Enterobacteriaceae; genus Enterobacter; species Enterobacter sp. JBIWA003. The sequence goes on along the minus strand of NZ_CP074170.1, from coordinate 2,548,468 downwards.
GATATGCAGCGTGGGGAACGTCTTCGCCACATCAATCAGTTCACTCTCTACGGGCATAGCTCCGCTCCTTTAGCGTTCGAATTGACCAAACTCTTGTTGTAATTGTCGGTTTACTGCCAGGCGCGCCGGGAGCGCATCACCCAGCGCTTCCACCACACCCGACAGCAGCAGGTTGAACAGACAGCTCACGGGGGCAAGTGAATCCCAGAAATGACCGGTATCGGTTTTCACCTGCAGTAAATCAATCGGATAATCCCGCGCCCACGGGCACCAGATATCGGTGATTAAGGCCAGCGGAATGCCTTTCTCGCTCGCGACGCGGCAGTACTGTCGGGCCATCGTGGAGTAGGTACGCGTATCGGTCAGCACGACATAAGGGTGCGCAAACCCGGAGTTCAGGGATTCCACCCAGCTGCCGGATGCCCCTTCGGAGTAGCTCACCCGCGGGCGGAGGTATTCAAGGTGGCTGAAGAAGGCGTTGGCGATCCCGCGCGTGGACTGGATCCCCAGCACAAAGACCGCGTCCGCGTGGGCCAGATGGTGCACCACCTGACGAAAAGCGTCCGTTTGCGCCAGCTGATACACCTGCGTAATGGCGTCCACTTCCAGCGACAGGGCGTGCTGAAGGCGGTTGGGCAGGGGGCGCTGCTGCTGCCAGGAGTCGAGGCGCTCGTTCATGCCCCAGGGCTGATACGGATCGCGCAGGCTCTTTTTGGCATCCTCCAGGTTGCGATACCCCAGCTTGCGCAGAAAGCGTCCGACGGTGATCCCGCTGGTCCCGCTCGCCAGCCCGACGCTCTCCGCCGTTTCAAACGGGATTTGCGCGGCGTGCGCCAGCAGCCAGCTCCCGACCCGCTTCTCGCTGGGGGTCAGCTGGCTGAACGTCGCTTCGATACGGCTCAACATCTCAGGTTTCGTCGTCATACCGCCTCGCTGTTAACAGGCTGTCAATGGCCGAAATTGTGTTACCTGATTAACAATGCATGACGCGTGCCATGTTCACAGGCGGGCGAAAACCCGCTGCGCAGTAAACTTCATGCAATATTTGGTTAACCAATGATCAACATTTGTGCAGCGTAGTTCACTTTTGGTGCACTGGCTGACCTGACAGGTATGAATTTGGTGAATACGTCAGCCTGTTCACATTTTTGATAAGATAGAAGCACTGAGAACATAAAAGGGATCCCTTATGGCGAATTTGCCCTGGCGAGTCAGCGCGCGCCTGATCGCGCTTGCAAAGAAAACAGGAATGGTCGTGGGGATCGTCCTGGTCGTCCTGCTGGCGGTGCGGGTGTATCTCTCGCAGCAGGGGCCGGAACTGCACCTGTGGCACACCTGGCGGGCAGATGAGATGTCCGTTCGCGAGCTGGATAACGCCGATTTTGCCGGGTACCTCGCCCGGGAAAAGGCGATTTTCGCCGATCTGGATAACGCGGTGACGGCGAAAACAGCGGGGGAGGAACAAACCCCGTTAAACCGCTATTACCGCCAGAGCCTGGTGTGGCCCGGTCAGTTTGCTCCCGATGCCAACCGCTCCTTTGTGCTGATGCCAGCCGGCAAGCCCCGCGGCGCGGTGGTGCTGCTGCACGGGCTGACGGATTCGCCATACAGCGTCAGGCGCCTTGCCGTGAACTATCAGCAGCACGGCTTTGTGGCCGTGGTCCCGCGTCTTCCCGGACACGGCACCGCGCCCGGTGCGCTGACGGACGTGGACTGGGAAATGTGGCTGGCGGCCACGCGCCTTGCCGTACGGGAAGCCACGCGCCTGGCGGGTGATGCTGTGCCTCTGCATCTGGTGGGCTACTCCAACGGCGGGGCGCTGGCGATGAAATATGCCCTCGATGCGCTGGACGCGCCTGCGCTGCGTAAACCGCAGCAGGTGATCCTGCTCTCACCGATGATTGGCGTGACGGCCTTTGCGCGGTTCGCCGGTTTCGCCGGGCTACCGGCGCTGCTGCCGCCGTTTGCCAAAGCGGCCTGGCTGAATATCTCCCCGGAATATAATCCGTATAAATACAATTCGTTCCCGGTGAACGCCGCCCGCCAGTCGTGGCTGCTGACGAAGGCCCTGCAGGAGCAGATTGGCCGCGCGGCGCGGGAAAACAGGCTGGCAAATTTGCCGCCGGTGCTGGCGTTCCAGTCGGTGATGGACTCTACGGTCAGTACCCGCGCGGTGGTCAGCGGCCTGTTTGACCAGCTTCCGGCAAACGGCAGCGAACTGGTGATGTTCGATATCAACCAGGCGGCGAGCTTCCGTCCGCTCTTCAAACCGTCGTCCTGGACGGCCACCACGGCGCTGCTGCCGGTCGCGCAGAGACGTTACGGTGTCACGATTATCACCAATGCCAGCGAGCACAGTTTCTCGACGGTGGCGAAAATAACCCCGGCAGGCAGAACGCAGGAGACGGTGGTGCCGCTTGCCCAGTCCTGGCCGCAGGATGTCTATTCCCTGTCGCACGTTGCGGTGCCGTTCCCGCCGGATGACGATCTCTATGGTCGCGAACCTGGGGTGAAAAATCGCTACGGTATCAGCCTGGGGACGATTGCGCTCTGGGGAGAAACGTCCGTATTAAGCGTCGGAAAAGAGGCGCTGATGCGGGTCACCTCGAATCCGTTTTACGACTTTATGCAGGAGAGGATTAACAGCCGGATTGGGGACGAGAAAAAGTAACGTTCCCCTGTAGCGTGAATATGTTAGGTCGCATTGATTAAGTATGTTAAATAGTAGCTTCAAGGCACCTCTCTTTCTCATTGGAACCCCTTTTTGTGCTGACGACTCTGATCTACCGAAGCCAGTTGAATTTATCCCGCCCGTCCACCGAACTGCGGGAGCTGGTGGAGCGCGCCAGGGGCCGCAACACAAAACTGGCTATTACCGGCGTACTCCTGGCTAATGGGAATGAGGTTCTGCAGATCCTCGAAGGGTCGGAAGAGAGTGTGGTCAAACTTTTCCATACCATCCGTGAGGACAAGCGGCACAGCGGGGTGGTAGAACTGCTGCGGGACTATGGTCCGCGCAGACGCTTCGAAAACGTCGGCATGCTGCTGTTTGATCTGCAAACGCAGTCGCCGAAAGAGGTGCTGCAGTCGGTGCTGCGCTACAGCAAGCTGGACAGCTATCTGACCTCCGACGATCGGGTGTTCAAATTTATTCAGACCTTTATAACTGGTAAACGTCCGGTCCCGTCGGGGGCACGCTACACCGCGGACAAATGGACGCTCTCGACCGAAACGCTACCCTTTGGCGCACACCTGGGCCTGATTGCCGGGCAAACCTGCCAGTTTGCGCTGCAGCCTATTGTCGAGCCCTCGGAAGGGAAGATCAGCTCCCTTGAGGCGCTTATCCGCGGCAACGACGGCGGCAGCCCGGAGCATTTCTTCAGCACCGTCGACCCGGACAACATCTACGAAGTCGATCTCCAGACAAAAGCCTATGCCTTTGCGCTGGCGGAAAAGCTGGGCATTGGCAGCCATAAAATCGCGGTAAACCTGCTGCCCATGTCGCTGGTGAATGTCCCTGGCGCAGTGGAATTTCTGGTCGATCAGATTAAAAAACATGGCCTTCAGCCCGAGCAGGTGGTCATTGAAGTCACTGAAAACGAGATGATCTCCGGGTTCAACCAGTTTAACAGTGCCATCAAGCAGCTTCGCGGTGAGGGGATTGGCCTGGCGATCGATGATTTTGGCTCGGGCTATGCCGGACTTTCGCTGCTGACCCGGTTCCAGCCGGATAAAATTAAAATCGACCGGGAAATTGTCAGCAATATCCACCTGAGCGGCCCGAAACAGGCGATTGTGCGCTCCATCATCAGCTGCTGCTCCGATCTTGAAATCACCCTGGTGGCGGAAGGTATCGAGAAAATTGAGGAGTGGTGCTGGCTCGAATCTGCCGGGATCCGACGCTTTCAGGGATTCCTGTTTGCCCGGCCGCAGCTGAATGGCGTCGGCGATATCCACTGGCCGCATCTGGCGCGTTAAGTCAAATTTCCCTCCCGTTATTTCCCCTTTGCCCGGCCTGTGCTTAAATAGCTAAAACGGTTTAACATAGTTTAGCTACGAGGATCACATGAAGAAAATCTGGGTACTTGGCGATGCGGTAGTGGATTTGCTGCCCGATGGAGAAGGTCGATTACTGCAGTGTCCTGGCGGCGCGCCGGCGAACGTCGCGGTCGGTATTGCCCGACTGGGCGGCCAGAGCGCCTTTATCGGCAGGGTTGGCGACGATCCTTTCGGGCGCTTTATGGCGAAAACGCTCGCTGACGAGCGGGTTGACGTGACGTGGATGCGCCTTGACCCGGCGCACCGCACCTCAACGGTGGTGGTCGATTTGGACGACCACGGCGAGCGATCGTTTACCTTCATGGTGCGCCCGAGCGCCGATCTGTTTCTCGAACCCGCCGACCTGCCGTCGTTCAGCGCCGGGGAGTGGCTGCACGTCTGCTCCATCGCCTTAAGCGCCGAGCCGAGCCGTACTGCGACATTTCAGGCGATGGCCGCCATCCGGGAGGCGGGCGGTTACGTCAGTTTCGATCCCAATATTCGCCCGGATCTCTGGCCGGATGAGAACGCACTTCACCGCTGTCTTGAACAGGCGCTGCAAAGCGCTGACGTGGTGAAACTCTCGGTAGAAGAGTTGGCCTTTTTCACCGGCAGCGCGGCGGTAAACGTTGGTCTGGAGGTGCTGATGCAGCGCTGCCCGGCGCGTCTGGTGCTGGTTACCCAGGGAAAAGCGGGCGTAACCGCGTGGCATGAAGGTACCGTAAAACACTACCCGGCAACGCCTGTGCAGTGCGTCGATACGACCGGTGCGGGCGATGCCTTTGTGGCGGGGCTGCTCTACGGGCTGGCCGCCGGACAGGACCTGACGCCGGTTATCGCGCTCGCCCAGCGCTGCGGCGCGCTGGCCACCACGGCCAAAGGGGCGATGACCGCGTTGCCCTGGCAGCATGACCTGTAATTTCTCCTCTCCTGGCCGCCATCCGGCGGCCTGAATTGTCGCCTCGATCACACTTACTAAATCGGTTTAGCAAAAAAGATTGCCGATCCAAAATTCACAGGTTTAGTATCAGCAACCTAAACCGGTTTAGCAATTTAGCACGTTTAATGACTTCTTTTAGGGATGCGACAAAATGTATAAAAAACGCAGACTTGCCGTGATGATAGGCATGCTGGCCGGAAGTACCTCTGTTTTTGCCCAGACGGATATGTCCAGTATTGAAGCGCGCCTTGCCGCGATGGAGCAGCGCCTTCAGGACGCGGAGACGCGCGCGCAGGTGGCTGAGAAACGCGCCGCGGCAGCAGAACAAAAAACGCAGCAGCTGGTTGCCGCTCAGCAGCAGGCGCAAACGACGACCCAGGAGGTGGCGCAGCGCACCACCGCGCTGGAGAAAAAGGCGGATCAGACCGGCGGGTTTGAGTTCCACGGCTATGCCCGCTCTGGCCTGCTGATGAACGATGCGGCCTCCAGCAGCAAAAGCGGCCCTTACCTGACGCCAGCCGGTGAAACCGGCGGTGCGGTGGGGCGTTTGGGTAACGAAGCCGACACCTACGTCGAGCTGAACCTGGAGCACAAGCAAACCCTGGATAACGGGGCAACCACGCGCTTCAAGGCGATGCTGGCCGACGGTCAGAGAACCTATAACGACTGGTCAGCTGATACCAGCGACCTCAATATTCGCCAGGCCTTCGCAGAGCTGGGCAATCTGCCTGATTTTACCGGCGCGCTGAAGGGCAGCACCTTCTGGGCGGGTAAACGCTTCGACCGCGACAACTTTGACATTCACTGGCTGGATTCCGATGTGGTGTTCCTGGCCGGTACCGGCGGCGGCGTTTATGACGTGAAATGGAACGATTCGCTGCGCAGCAACTTCTCCATTTATGGCCGCAACTTCGGCAGCGTGGAGCAGACCGACAACAACGTTCAGAACTATATCCTCAGCATGAACCACTTCGCCGGCCCGTTCCAGCTGATGGTGAGCGGCCTGCGGGCGAAGGATAACGACGACCGTAAAGACACTAACGGCGATCTCATCAAAACGGATGCCGCCAATCACGGCGTTCATGCTCTGGTGGGCTTGCATAATGACAGCTTCTACGGCCTGCGCGAAGGGACCGCCAAAACGGCGCTGCTGTATGGTCACGGGCTGGGTGCGGAGGTGAAAAGCATCGGCTCCGATGGCGCCTTGCTGTCAGAGGCGGATACCTGGCGCTTCGCAAGTTACGGTGTCACGCCGATCGGCGGTGGCTGGAGCGTTGCGCCCGCCGTTCTGGCACAGAGCAGTAAAGATCGCTACGTCAAGGGCGATAGCTATGAGTGGGTAACGCTCAACACCCGCCTGATCAAAGAGGTCACCCAGAATTTCGCGCTGGCGTTTGAGGGCAGCTATCAGTACATGGATTTAAACCCGGAAGGCTATAAGGATCGCAACGCCGTGAACGGCAGTTTCTACAAGCTGACCTTTGCGCCAACCTTAAAAGCGAGCAAAATCGGCGATTTCTTCAGCCGTCCCGAACTGCGCCTGTTTGCCACCTGGATGGACTGGAGCAGCAAACTGGATCATTACGCCAGCGATGATGCCTTTGGCAGCAGCGGCTTCAACGCCGGCGGGGAATGGAACTTTGGGGTCCAGATGGAAACCTGGTTTTAACCCATCACGCTCCCGCCTGGCGGGAGCGTTTCGCACATCATAAAAAGAAGTCAGGCAGAGGTATCTATGGATTTTAATCAAATCGCCCGCGAGCTTATTCCGCTGCTCGGTGGCAAGGAAAATATCGCCAGCGCGGCGCACTGCGCAACGCGTCTTCGTCTGGTGCTGGTCGATGACGCGCTGGCGGATCAGCAGGCTATCGGCAAGGTTGACGGCGTGAAAGGCTGCTTCCGTAACGCCGGGCAGATGCAGGTGATTTTTGGCACGGGCGTGGTCAACAAGGTGTACGCCGCCTTTATTCAGGCGGCGGGGATTAGCGAATCCAGTAAATCTGAGGCTGCGGATCTGGCGGCGCGCAAGCTGAACCCGTTCCAGCGCATTGCCCGTCTGCTCTCCAACATCTTTGTGCCGATCATTCCCGCGATTGTGGCGTCCGGTCTGCTGATGGGCCTGCTCGGCATGGTGAAAACCTACGGCTGGGTCAATGCGGATAACGCCATCTACATCATGCTGGACATGTGCAGCTCGGCGGCGTTTATCATTCTGCCTATTCTGATTGGCTTTACCGCTGCGCGCGAATTTGGCGGTAACCCGTACCTCGGCGCGACGCTGGGCGGCATTCTGACCCACCCGGCGCTGACCAACGCCTGGGGCGTGGCGTCGGGCTTCCACACCATGAACTTCTTCGGCCTTGAGATCGCGATGATTGGCTATCAGGGCACGGTATTCCCGGTGCTGCTGGCCGTCTGGTTTATGAGCATCGTGGAGAAAAACCTGCGCCGCGCGATCCCGGATGCGTTAGACCTGATCCTGACGCCGTTCCTCACCGTCGTCATCTCCGGCTTTATCGCCTTGCTGATTATCGGCCCGGCGGGGCGCGCTCTGGGCGACGGTATCTCCTTTATTCTGAGCACGCTGATCGCCCACGCGGGCTGGCTCGCCGGGCTGCTGTTCGGCGGACTGTATTCGGTGATTGTGATCACCGGTATTCACCACAGCTTCCACGCGATTGAAGCCGGGCTGCTGGGCAACCCGTCGATTGGCGTTAACTTCCTGCTGCCGATCTGGGCCATGGCGAACGTGGCGCAGGGCGGTGCCTGCCTGGCGGTGTGGTTTAAAACCAAAGACGCCAAAATCAAAGCCATTACCCTGCCGTCGGCGTTCTCTGCAATGCTGGGCATCACCGAAGCGGCCATTTTTGGTATCAACCTGCGCTTCGTTAAGCCGTTTATCGCTGCGCTGATTGGCGGCGCGGTGGGCGGGGCATGGGTGGTCTCCGTGCATGTGTACATGACCGCCGTCGGGCTGACCGCCATTCCGGGCATGGCCATCGTGCAGGCCAGCTCGCTGCTGAACTATATTATCGGCATGGTGATTGCCTTCGGTGTGGCGTTTACCGTCTCACTGCTGCTGAAATATAAAACGGATTCTGAATAATGACGTTACCTTCCCGCTGGCCTGCGATCCTGCAGGCCGTTATGACAGGTCAGCCGCGGGCGCTGGCGGACAGCCATTATCCGCAATGGCACGCCGCGCCGGTGACGGGGCTGATGAACGACCCGAACGGGTTTATCTGGTTCGCTGGCCGCTATCACCTGTTCTATCAGTGGAACCCGCTGGACTGCGAGCATCGCTTTAAGTGCTGGGGGCACTGGAGCTCTCCGGACCTGGTGCACTGGCGGCATGAGCCCCTGGCGCTGATGCCCGACGAAGCGTATGACCGCAACGGCTGCTACTCCGGTAGCGCCATCGATAACGAGGGCATTTTGACCCTGTGCTACACCGGCAACGTTAAGTTCGATGACGGCAGCCGTACCGCATGGCAGTGCCTGGCCGTGGAGCAGCCGGACGGGACCTTCAGGAAGCTGGGGCCGGTGCTGGCGCTGCCGGAAGGCTACACCGGCCACGTGCGCGACCCGAAGGTGTGGCAGCACGAGGGGATGTGGTACATGGTGCTCGGCGCTCAGGATGTGCAGAAGCGCGGCAAGGTGCTGCTGTTTACATCAGCCGATTTGCACGCCTGGACATCCTGCGGGGAGATCGCCGGTCACGGGGTTAACGGCCTGACGGACGCGGGTTATATGTGGGAGTGTCCGGACCTGTTCGCCCTCGACGGGACACATGTCCTGATCTGCTGCCCGCAGGGGCTGGCGCGCGAGCCGCATCGCTACCTCAATACCTATCCGGCCACCTGGATGAGCGGGGCTTTTGATTACGCCAGCGCCGCATTCGATCACGGCGAGCTTCACGAGCTGGACGCGGGGTTTGAGTTTTACGCCCCGCAAACCACGCTGGCGGAAGATGGACGCCGCATCCTGATTGGCTGGATGGGCGTACCGGACGGGGAAGAGATGCTTCAGCCCACGCGGGCGCACGGCTGGATGCACCAGATGACCTGCCCGCGAGAATTGCGCTTCCGCGACGGCAGGCTCTGGCAGACCCCGGCGCGCGAGCTGGCGGCGCTGCGTGAAGATGAGCAGCACTGGCAGGGGCGCGCCAGCGACGCGCCCGAACTGGACGCGATGCGTCTGGAGTTTGAGCTGGACGCATCGCAGTTGAACGTCGATTTTGCCGGCGCGCTGCGTCTCAAGGTCGATGAGCAGGGCGTGCGCCTGGAACGCGCGAGCCTGAAAACCGGTGAAACACTGACCCGCTACTGGCAGGGTGACGTCCGTCACTTACGCGTTCTGTGCGACCGATCCAGCGTCGAAATCTTCATTAACCAGGGCGAAGGGGTGATGAGCAGCCGCTATTTTCCTGACCATCCGGCCCGGGTGCGATTCGAAGGTGCGTCCGATATCACATTACGCTACTGGTCGCTGCGCGCCTGCATGATAGAATGAGGGTTTTGGCAGCCGGATCTAAGTCGTTGTGAGAAAAACAAAACGCGTCACCATTAAAGACATTGCGGAGCTGGCGGGTGTGTCAAAAGCCACCGCCAGCCTGGTCCTGAACGGTCGCAGCAAAGAGCTACGCGTGGCGGAAGAGACGCGCGAGCGCGTGCTGGCAATTGCAAAAGAGCACCACTATCAGCCCAGCATTCACGCCCGCTCGTTGCGCGATAACCGCAGCCACACCATTGGTCTGGTGGTTCCTGAGATCACCAACTACGGTTTTGCCGTCTTTTCTCACGAGCTGGAAACGCTGTGCCGCGAGGCGGGCGTTCAGCTGCTGATCTCCTGCAGCGATGAAAACCCGGGGCAGGAGACGGTGGTGGTGAACAACATGGTGGCGCGTCAGGTGGACGGGCTGATTGTGGCCTCCAGTATGCTCAACGACGCGGACTACCATAAGCTGAGCGAGCAGCTGCCGGTGGTTCTGTTTGACCGCCACATCAACGACAGCGCGCTGCCGCTGGTGATCACCGATTCCATTACCCCGACGACCGAACTGGTGGCGGACATTGCGCGCCAGCATCCTGATGAGTTCTACTTTCTCGGCGGGCAGCCCCGTCTGTCGCCCACGCGCGACCGCCTGGAAGGCTTTAAGCAAGGGCTGCGTGAGGCCGGTGTGGCGCTGCGCCCCGAGTGGATCATTCATGGCAACTATCATCCGAGCTCCGGATACGAGATGTTTGCTGAACTCTGCGCCCGCCTGGGGCGTCCGCCGAAAGCGCTCTTCGCCGCCGCCTGCGGGCTGCTGGAAGGGGTGCTGCGCTATATGGGCCAGCATAACCTGCTGCAAAGCGATATCAGGTTAGCCAGTTTTGACGATCACTATCTCTACGATTCGCTGACGATCCCGGTGGATACCATTCGTCAGGATAACCGCCAACTGGCGTGGCACTGCTTTGATTTGATTAGCAAATTAATCGAGGGGGAGACGCCGCAGCCGTTGCAGCGCAAGCTCAATGCCACCCTGCAGCGACGCTATAAGTCAGCGAAATAGCCCGGTTCGATACTTCAATAACTTTAATTAATTTAAGTTTTGGAATGGCCGATAACCATAAGGAATAATTCTCCTTGAGGTATTGGTTTATGTCGTTGAAAAAGTCGTCCCTGATTGTCCTGTTCTCGCTGCTTTTCTTCTTTGTTGTCAGCACCGTCACCAGCGTTGGCCTCATCATTAAAAGTAATAATTCGCTGGATAACGTCAACAAAGAGATCCAGGTTGTGCTGTCCATTATTGACCCTATTAACCACAGCCGTACGCTGCGCGTGCGGGTGATGGAGTATGTGAAGATGGTGGAAGCGGGCAACGCGGCGGACGGCGCTGCAAAGCTTACCGCCGTGAAAGAGGCGCTGACCAAAGCGGATCACGCCTTTGCGGCCTTTATGGCGTCGCCGCGCCTGAGCGATGAAGCGCCGCTGGTCACTGCCTATCAGGATGCCTGGCAAAACTACCGCAACCAGGGGCTGGCGCCGCTGATCGACGCCGCCGAGGCGCACGATGTTGCCAAATTCAACGCGCTGATCCCGGAAGTCTCCCGCCTCGACCGCCAGTACGAGATCGTTCTCGACCAGGTGCTTTCCGTCCACCAGAAATACGCCAAAAGCCTGAACGAGGATGCGAGCAGTAACTTCGTCTCTGGCCTGGCGATCATTGCCGCTATCGCCAGCCTGTTTGTGGTGGTGATTGTCGCCGTCAGCCTGCTGATGAAGCGCTTTGTCTTTGCGCCAGTTAACCTGGCGCGCGAGCACTGCAGCCAGATTGCGGCAGGCAAGCTGGACATTCCGGTGCCGGTGAAGGGGAGTACAGGCAACGAAATCGACCATCTGATGGGCTCGATGGAGCAGATGCGTCAGGCGCTGCTGGCGACCATCGCCCAGGTGCGCGATGCGAGCCATACCGTAACGCACGCAGCCCAGGAGATTGCCTCCGGGAATATCGACCTGGCGTCACGCACCGAGCAGCAGGCTTCGGCGTTAACCCAGACGGCGGCCAGCATGGAAGAGCTGAGTGCGACGGTGGCGAACAATACCGATAATGTATATCAGGCCGGAAAACTGGTGCAGGACGCGGTGAAAAATGCCCACACCGGTGAAGCGGTAACCCGTGAAGTCATCGACACGATGAATACCATTGCGGCGAACTCGAAGCGCATTGAAGACATCACCAGCATGATTAACAGCATCGCCTTCCAGACCAACATCCTGGCGCTGAACGCGGCGGTTGAAGCGGCGCGCGCCGGTACGCAGGGACGCGGTTTTGCGGTCGTGGCCAGCGAAGTGCGCACCCTGGCGCAGAAAAGCGCGGTGGCGGCGAAAGACATCGAAAGCCTGATCGCGCAGTCGGTTTCCAGCGTGAAAAACGGTGCGGAGCTGGTCAGCCGCTCGGGCGAGGTGATTGATTCGATCATTTCGTCGGTGAATAAAGTGAATACGCTGATGGAGCAGATCTCCGTCGCCTCTGAAGAGCAGAGCCGCGGGATCAGCCAGGTTGGGCAGGCGGTGACCGAGATGGACGGCGTGACCCAGCAGAACGCCGCGCTGGTGCAGCAGTCCGCGGCGGCAGCGGCTTCGCTGGAAGAGCAGGCGCAGCAGCTTTCACGGAGTATTTCGAGTTTTAGTTTGCCGGTGCAGGCTTGATTTTATGAGGGGAGGCTCCGCAAGGAGCCTTTTTTGTACCTGGCGTAACCGTAACTGTATAATTCAGAAGGTCTCTACAGGCAGCACAAATCTAATATAACTCTCACCAGGGGAAATTATGTTAATTATTTTTAGTGGGCTACCCGGCAGCGGTAAAAGCACCGTTGCAAAAATAGTTGCTCAAAGGCTGGGAGCGGTCTACCTGCGGGTTGATACCGTTGAGCAGGCCATTCGTTCAGTTTCTGAACCCGGTCAGAAAACGGGTCCGGAGGGCTATTTTGCCCTCTATGGTTTAGCGAGTGAAAATCTTAAGCTGGGCTCCACCGTTGTGACCGATTCCGTTAATGATATTCACCTTGTGCGAGATGCTTTCCGCAATATTGCTCTGTCGTTGAATGTCCCTTTCCTGGAAGTTGAAATTGTCTGCTCAGACGAAAAAGAACATCGTTATCGCGTAGAGAACAGAATATCTGATATCCCGGGACTCACGCCTCCTGACTGGGAACGCGTAAAAAAACGTGAGTATGAACCCTGGGAGAGAGAACATCTCATCTTGGACACCGCTTTGTTATCAGCGGAAGAGTGTGCAGATAAAATCCTGGAAATAAGGAATAAGATTGCGCTTAACCGGCCTTAAACCATGAACAAGCGCCTGTAATGGCTTTCACGGGGCGTGTGAAAATACGCTCCCCGCAAAATTATTCATTCCCCCCAGCAATATTTCACTCCCTCATCCGTCTACCTCATCACAAGCCATAATCAGTTACTGTAAACGAGGTAAACACCATGAGAGATTTTGAAATGCACGGCAGAGGCCACGGGCGCGGATTTGGTCGCCACCGTATGGGCAAGGGCTTAGTCATCGGCGCGGTGATTTTCATCGTGCTCGGCCTGCTGGTGATGTCCCTGTGGAACGCCTTGCTCCCGGCGATCCTCGGCGTGAAGGCCATCGGATTCTGGCAGGCGCTGGGGATCCTGGTGCTGAGCCGCATTCTGTTTGGCGGGCTGGGTTTCCGCCCCGGGATGTTTGGCGCGCACCGCCGGATGCACGAGCGCTGGATGAACATGACGCCCGAACAGCGTGAGGCGTTTATTCAGCAGCGCCGTGAAGGGTTCGGTCGCCATGGTCGCGGCCACTGCGGCTGGCATGGCCATCGTGACGATAAGCGCGGTGAAGCCACGCCAAAAGCGCCGGAAGCAGAGTGAGCGAGATGAAAGCCGGGGAGGCGGGCGGATCCATGCTGATGTCGGCGCTCAACGCCTGCCGCGCCCGGCTGAAAGCCTTCATTCGCGGACGGACCTCCGTGCGCGATGATGCCGACGACATTTTGCAGGAAGTGACGTATCAGCTGATGAAAGTGGAGCAGCCGGTCGAAAACGTCGCCGCCTGGCTGTTCCGCGCGGCGCGTAACGAGATGACCGACCGGGCGCGTAAAAAGCGCGAGGTTTCGCTCTCCGGCTATTTTACGGGCGAAGACGAGGAGGGTTTCCCGGAGGACGAGCTGGCCGAAACCCTGTTCGGCGTGCCGCACACGCCGGAAGAGGAGTATCTCAAAACGCTGCTGTGGGAAGAGCTGGGGCAGGCACTGTCTGAACTTCCGCCGCCGCAGCGGGAGGCGTTTGAAAAGACCGAGCTCCACGGCTACAGCATTAAAATGCTGGCAGAGGAGACCGGCGCCAGCGAACAGGCGCTGTTATCCCGCAAGCACAAGGCGGTGCTGTTTCTGCGCACGCGGCTGCGGGACGTCTATGACGAGCTGACGGGCGAATAGCGGCGACAGACAAAACCTTACACTTCCGGCACTTGTAGATTCATCACTATCGTTTATGATCGGGGCGTCTTGTCACTCTGGAATGTTATGCGCAACCGTCAGCTCCTCGGAAAATGGCTTTTGATTATCACCTGTCTCGCGATGGCGCTTTGCCTCGTGCAGCGTGCGGTGATGCTCAACCATTTTTTACAGGGACTGGATCCGCAGATTTCACTGAGTGCAGATGCCCCGGCTCAATCCAGCAACACTGAACAACCCGGCCCGTCGCCGTGTCAGCTCGGCGCACACTCGCTGCTTTGCGCGCAGCCGCTGTTCTTCGACGGTGCGTTACCGGCCATTATTATCTTCTTCGCGCTGCTGCAGCTGTTGACGCAAGGGCGGGCAATGGCTCCGGCGGAACAGCCCGTTCAGGCACCACCTCCCCGAATACACCTTAAAAACTGCGTTTTCCGTGAATGAAAAACATCGTCACCACACGATAATTTTTCACTGTTCACGGAGTACAACATGGTTAACCTCTTCAGGGGATTCGTCTTCCTGTGGCTGTCCTGCATCGGCATTGTCCATGCGGCGGACACCGGCTGGCTGGTCTCCCCACAAAACGATCACGCCCGCATCCGCTTTCAGGCGGAGAGGGAACAAACGCACATTAAGGGCCTGCTCACCGTCGAGCTAAAGCCCGGCTGGAAAACCTACTGGCGATCGCCGGGCGAGGGCGGCGTGGCCCCGAAAATCAGCTGGCCGGACGGCGTAACGGACAGCTGGTCCTGGCCGGTACCGTCGCGCTTCGATATCTCCGGCATGACCACGCAGGGCTATCACGATAAGGTGACGATCCCGATTACGCTCGATGGAGCGAAGGGCGACACGCTCGACGGGACGCTGACGCTCTCTACGTGCAGCAACGTCTGCCTGCTGACGGACTACCCGCTGCACCTCGATTTTACCCAGCCGGTGGATGAGGGCTTCCGTAGCGCCTTCGGGCAAGCGATGCGCGCCGTTCCGGGCACGTCTGGCGTATCCACGGATCTCTCTGCCTGGCTCTCTGGCGACAAGCTGGTGATTACCGGCACGACGGACGGGAAGTGGGACAATCCGGGGATCTACTTTGACCCGCTGGAGGGTGACATTCTGCCCGGCGAGCCGGTCATTAAACATGACGGCACTGCGCTTCGGGTGACGGTACCCGTGACCGACGAATGGGGCGATAAACCCGCTTCGCTGGAAGGCAAAAGGCTGTCGTTTGTGCTGACCAACGGCGATCGGGCGCAGCAAACCACCATGACCGTTGGGACAACGCCCGAAGAGACCTCCGTGCCGGACGGGACGGGAAAAATGGTGCTCTTTGCCCTGCTGGGCGGGCTGATCCTGAACCTGATGCCCTGCGTGCTGCCGGTGATGGGCATGAAGCTTAACAGCATCTTGCTGGCGGGATCGAACAGCCGCGCCATCAGGCTGCGCTTTCTGGCCACCAGCGCCGGGATCCTCACCTCTTTTATGCTGCTGGCCGGGATGGTCACCGCGCTGAAGCTGGCCGGAGCGTCGCTGGGGTGGGGCATTCAGTTCCAGAACCCGTGGTTTATCGGCCTGATGGTTGCCGTGACCTTCCTGTTTGCGCTGAACCTGTTTGGAACGTTTGAGATGCTGCTGCCTTCTGCCGCCGCCGGACGGCTGGCGACGGCAGGGGGATCGGGGATCGGAGGCAGCTTCTGCGAAGGGATGTTCGCCACCCTGCTGGCGACGCCGTGCTCCGCACCGTTCCTCGGTACCGCGGTCGCCTTTGCCCTTGGCGCGCCGCTGCACGCCCTGTGGCTGATCTTCCTGATGCTCGGCGTGGGCATGAGTCTGCCGTGGCTGTTCGTTGCCCTGGTACCGAAAACGGCCATGCTGCTGCCGAAACCCGGCCGCTGGATGAACACGCTCAAGGTCATCCTCGGCATGATGATGCTGGCCTCCAGCCTCTGGCTGGCGACGCTGTTGAGCGTGCATCTGGGCGAGGCGGTCAGCCAGATCGTGATGCTGGCGCTGACTGCCTCTGCGCTGGTGCTGTTCGCACTGAAGGGGCAAAAATCTTCGCCGCTGTTCTGGCTGGTGGTCATCGCGCTGTCGGCGTTCGGCGGGTATCAAGTGCGCGGTCTGCTTAACGCGCCGTCTGATGCTCCGGCACAAAGCGTTGCGCAAACCGTCCCGTGGCAGCCGCTCAGTGAAGAGGCCATTGAGCAGGCGCTGGCGCAGGGGAAGCGAGTGTTTGTGGATATCTCGGCGGACTGGTGCGTGACCTGCAAAGTTAACGAGCACCGCGTACTCAGTCAGCCGGACGTGATTGCCGCGCTGCGCCAGCCGGACGTGGTGGCCCTGCGCGGAGACTGGAGCCAGCCGTCCGCGTTTATCGCGGATTTTCTGGCGAAGCGAAACCGCTACGCCATTCCGTTTAACGCAGTGTATGGCCCCGGCCTGCCTGATGGCGAGATCCTCTCGCCGCTGCTGGACAAGCGCACCCTGGTCACCACCCTGAACAACGCAAAAGGCTAACTGTGTCATGAAAAAATTCCTTATTACGCTGCTGCTCCTGCTGGCCCCGGTTCAGGTGTTTGCTGCCCAGCCGCTGACGCCGGACCAGGAGCAGCGCGCGCAGAAGATGATCGCTGATTTCCTGTTTAACGATCCAAACTCCCCGCGCATCGGCGCGAAAAACCCAAAGCTCACCCTGGTGGTGTTTACCGACTACAACTGCCCGTACTGTAAAAAATTCGATCCGTACCTGGAGAAGATTGTCGAAAAACATCCGGACGTGGCGGTGGTCTTTAAGTTTTTACCTTTCCGCTCGGAAAGTTCGCTGACCGCCGCACGAGACGCGTTAACCGTCTGGCGTGCGCATCCTGAGCAGTTTATGAAGCTGAACCACACCCTGATGGCGAAAAAGGGGTACCACGATGACGCCAGCATTCAGGAGGCACAAAAGCGGGCGGGCGTGAGCGTGACGACGCCGGACGAGGAGAGTTTTCTGACGATCAGGCGCAGCCTCATTGTGGCGGAAAAAATGGGGATCCAGGGCACGCCCGCCACGCTTATCGGCGAGGGGCTGCTTCCCGGCTGGGTACCGTTCGAACAATTCGACGAAATGGTCAGTGAAGCACTGAAAAACCGCTAACCTGAAGGGGGCGAAAAGCCCCCGACAAACCGGAGAGGGAAATGAAAAAATTACTGTTACTTTCGGCGCTGGCGACGTCAGGGCTGGTACAGGCGGCTGAAGCCATACCGGATGTGGTGAAGCACTTCAGCGAGCAGCAAAACATCAAAATCATCAAGAAGCTGGATGCGCCGGGCGGGGCGCCAGCCTGGCTGGGGCAGTATCAGGATATGGGCGTGACGCTCTTTCTCACGCCGGACGGCAAGCACGTGATCTCGGGATATCTTTATGATGAAAAAGGGAAGAACCTCAGCGAGGGCTATTTCCAGAAAGAGATCTACGCCCCGATGGGACGCGAGATGTGGAAAAACCTCAACGCGGCGCATCCCCTGAAGGAAGGGGCGGATAGCGCCCCGCGTAAGGTCTTTGTCTTTGCCGATCCGTTCTGTCCGTACTGCAAGCAGTTCTGGTCCGAGGCGCAGCCGTGGGTGAAGGCCGGTAAGGTGCAGCTCAATACGCTGCTGGTGGCGTTCCTCAACCCCAACAGCGGACGCAACGCCGCCGCCATTCTGAATGCGAAAGATCCGGTTGCGGCCTGGCGCGAATACGAGCTCTCCGGCGGCAAAAAATTGCCCAAGCCTGAAGGCGAGGCTTCCCGCGAAACGGTAGAGATCCTACAGAAACATCAGGCGCTGATGGACAGCCTGGGCGCTAACGCCACGCCGGCTATTTATTATCTGAATGCGGAAAACGAGCTGCAGCAGGTGGTGGGGATGCCGGATGCGCAGCAGCTCGAGGCGATGTTCGGGCCGAAGCCGTAAAAAAACAGGCAGAAACGGGCGTTTCTGCCTGATCGTTACTTAGCTACCCCAGCGTCCACGGAGGTAGTTTACCGCCTGCTGGGTCTGCGGCTGGTTCAGGTAATCTTCCCGGAACAGGATGGTGCCGTTGACGTTGGGCAGCGAATCGTTGAGATCGAGCTGCTTTTTCAACTCCGGCACGCCGCCCTGAACCGTCCAGTCCGGCTCGTTTTTCGACGGTTCGCCCACCTTGTAGAACGCAATGCCGATATACAGGCGCGTGTGGGTCGGCTTCACGACGTCGGCCCACCATCTGGTCAGCACGTCGTAGCGCGCGGCATCACGCGCGAAGGGCCAGTAAATCTGCGGCGCGATGTAGTCCAGCAGGCCCTGCTGCACCCACTGACGCGTATCGGCGAAGGATTCATCATAGGCTGCGGCGCCCCGTGTGTCGGAGCCTGCCGGGTCAAAGGAGCGGTTACGCCATACCCCCGCCGGGCTGACGCCAAACTCAACGTCGGGCTTTGTCTGCTTGATTGCGCGGGAGACCTGGACGATCAGCTGCTGCGTGTTGTGCCTTCGCCAGTCGGCTTTTGAGGCAAAACCCTGGCCGTACTGCCGCCAGGTCTGCGAATCATTCAGCGCGGAGCCCGGCGATTCGGCATAGAAGTAATCATCAAACTGCACGCCGTCTACCGGGTAGTTCGCCACCACTTCGGTCACCACTTTGGTTATCCAGTCCCGCACCTCGGGAATGCCCGGATCAAGCACAAAGCGGTCGCCTGAGATGCGCACCCACTCCGGATGCTGGACATAAACGCTGGACGGCGTCTGGTATGACGTCCGGTTCAGGGCGGCGATGGTGGACGGTTTGGTGTTGGTCGACACGCGATAGGGGTTAAACCAGGCATGGACCTTCATGCCGCGCTTGTGCGCTTCATCAAGCATAAACTGCAGCGGATCGTACCCCGGATACTCACCGATGTTGCCGGTCAGCATATCTGACCACGGTAAAATTTTGGATGACCAGAGCGCCGTGCTGTCCGGCTTCACCTGGAAAAAGACCGTGTTGATGCCGAGGTGCTTAAGGTTGTCGAGCTTTGCGATCAGCGCTTGCTTTTGCATCGCGATGCGCTGGTCCGCGCTGCGGCCATTCACCGAGGCCACCGGGGGCCAGTCGAGACGCGAGACGGTCGCCAGCCAGATGCCGCGCATCGGCTGGTTTGCCTGCGGCGTCGGTTTGCTGACGGTGGGGAGAGGGGTAACCAGCGATTTCGGTGGTTTTGAGGAGCAACTCACAAGTAAAAGCGCGCAGGCAGCCAGCGCACCGTTCCGTTTTACGTGTCGCGTCATTTGCGTATTAGCTCTTGATAATCCGACTGTTGGCCCAGGGATTAAAGGCGGGCGCCGCCTGCGCTTTATTTCCCTCATCGTTGAGAGAGTCCAGATACAGGGCTTCCACTTCCGCGCGCGCCCATGGGGTGCGGCGCAGAAATTTCAGGCTCGATTTAACGCTGGGGTCTTTTCTGAAACAGTTAATTTTGATGCGGTCGCCCAACTCACTCCAGCCATATTTCGCCACCAGGGCGTTGACCATCATCTCCAGCGTTACGCCATGCAAAGGATCTTTGGAAATATGTGCAGTCATAGGCGTCCGGATGTCTCGATTTTTAGGGGATTGGGGTAAACGCTGAAAGGGTACAAGAAAGCAGGGGAAGCGGCAATTTTCCTTTTCCCCTCGCTCACTTTATGACGGACTCCGTGCGCTGATTTTCGCCGACAATTTTTCCCGCACTGTTTTTTATCGTAAACCGAATCGACACGCCATCCTGGCCCGCGGGCGTAGCCGTGACCGCTTTTACCATCGTTCCCGAGTCTGCTGCGATCGTCATCGTCGTCGTGCCTTTTGCCAGCACCTTATCGCGCTGGGTGATGCGCCAGGTCAGACGGCATTCGCGGCACGGTTTCCAGGTGTCGTTGATGACCCACAGACGCACGGTCGCCGCCGCCCCGGATTGCCACTGCGCGGTGACCGGTTCAATGGATGGCAGAACAGGCTGGTACGCACGTTGTAGCGCGTAAAACCCGGCCTTAGGTTTACGCAGGTAGTCCACCACGCCCCAGTTGATGGAGGGCCAGGTTTCCACGAACATGAAGTGGAACAGGGCCGTCACCGGCTGGTAGCGCTGTCGGCGATAGCTTTCTGCCGCCGTGGCCACCAGCTGAGACTGGTACGCCTGAGTATTGCGAATCATCGCCTGAATGTTCTTCCCGCGCGGAATACCGGCAAACTTAAAGGTCTGGAAGGGCTGAAAATTATGGTATTTCCAGACGGTCCAGCCG
Source organism: Enterobacter sp. JBIWA003 (assembly GCF_019968825.1). Taxonomy (NCBI): domain Bacteria; kingdom Pseudomonadati; phylum Pseudomonadota; class Gammaproteobacteria; order Enterobacterales; family Enterobacteriaceae; genus Enterobacter; species Enterobacter sp. JBIWA003. The sequence continues at coordinate 2,528,248 of NZ_CP074170.1, read as the reverse complement.
GGATCGTCAGCGGCGGTCGTTTTTGGCCAGAGCGAGGCCGCCGGGATGATGGTTTTTAGTGTCGATAAGCGGGGAAGCGCCTGCGCGCCGAACTCGGTAATGATCCCCGTTTTAGCCGGTGCAAGCAGGTCGCGCACGGTGCCGAAGTACCAGCCCGCCCAGTAATGCTCTTCAACGGCGGAAAAGCGATGCACGATGCGCGAAGTATCTTCGGCAAGCGTATCCGCTACCTGCTGCGTGAGATCGCGATTCAGATCTTTATTCCAGTCCGGGAAGCGTTTTTCCATCCACGGCGAGTTCCACGGCGGTTCGTTATGCCCGCCCCAGACGATGATGGCGGGCGAATTGCCAAACTGTTTGATCATCTCCCGCGTCTGGCGAACCGCATTTTTCGTAAAGGCGTCACGGCTGTCGTAGCCCCACTGCAGCGGGACGTCCTGCCAGATCATCATCCCCATCTCATCGGCCACGTCATACAATGCACGTCCGGCAACGTGTCCGTGCACGCGTATGGCGTTGGCGTTCATGGCCTCCACCAGACGAAGATCGCGACGGTATTTTTCTCGCGTCATGGTGCTGAGCCACGGGGAACCGATGTAATTACTGCCCTTAATGAAAAGGCGTTTGTCGTTAATGAGCCAGCCCTTATTGTCGGGCTGCTCGACGATCTTACGCAGCCCGGTGCGGGTGACCGCCGTATCCATCAGGCCGTTTTCATCGCGTAATGCCACGCGAATGGTATACAGGTGCGGTTTCCCCGTGCCGACGGGCCACCACAGTTTTGCCTTCGGCATGGGCAGCGTCACCTGCACGGAATGGGCGCCGCTTTCGAGGGTAACCGGAAAATCAGCCTGATAGCGCTTGCCGCTGAAATTGGCGGGCGTGGCGGTGAGCCGCAGGGTCGCCGGGCCCGGATCGAGCGCGCGATAGCGAATCTCCGCCTTTAACGCCGGGCGAGTCAGCCCCTGCGTCCAGTCGGGCCGCAGGATGGTCTCATCAAGGGTAGCGCCCCGGCTAAGATGCAGCCTGACCGGTGCCCAGATGCCGCCTGAGTTAGCGTCCTGTCCTTGCGGCGACCAGGCCCCACCGGGACGGGTGTCATGCTGGTTAAGGATCCCTTTCATGAGCGTTTTATGCAGCGGCCAGACCTTAGTGGGATCTTCGTAAGGGCTGTCGACCCTGACCACGAGTTGGTTGTGACGTTGTAACGCCGAACGGGCATCCAGCGAAAAGCGCTGAAAATAGCCCTCATGCTTGCCCAGCGGCTGGCCGTTCAGCGTCACCTCTGCAAGATAATCGACGCCGTCAAACACCAGAGTACTCATTACGTCGGGGGGCTGCACGGGCAGGGAAAACGCGTGCTTATACCACAGCGCGCCCTGGTGATCGTATCCGGCGCTGTACCAGTTGGCAGGAACCTGAAGCGGGCGCCAGCCTGATGCGGCAGGATGTGCGCTGTCATTGGCATCCTGAACCTGCCATTCTCCTGCCAGTGACCAGCTGACCGGCACGGAGTTCGCCACCGTGTGGGTGGTCAACAGGGCAAAGAGCAGCGCGCAGTTGCGAGTCATCATGCGTTTACCCCGCGTGCGGTGAGCCACGCCATCAGGCGCAGCGATTCCTGGCGAAGGTTGTCATTCAGGGCCGCAAGCTGTTGCCCATCCAGCGCATGCGCGTCGCTTTCCAGCACCTGAAGCTGCTGTGCGAGCGTGCTGAAGTCCAGGGTGACGGCCTCTCCGCGCAGCTTGTGGGCCGCGCGGCGCAGCGCCTCGCGGTCGTTGCTGTCGATCGCCTGGGTAATGGTCTTGATTGCTTCATTTAGCCCTTCGCCAAACAGGGCCAGCAGCTCCTGCACCAGGGCGGGATCGTCAGCGCACTGCTTCAGCAGGCGTGCTTCATCCGGAAAGTCGGAGAAATCTTCATGGCGCTGGAGTACGCGAGCAATCTCCTCAGCGAGACGCTCCTGGCTGATGGGTTTGGCAATGTAGCCGTCGAAACCCATGTTAAGACAGCGCTCTTTGTCCCCTTGCATGGCGTGTGCGGTCATGGCGACGGTGGGCTGAGACGGGCCGGGGCGGGACCGTTCTTCTTCACGCAGCAGACGAATGGCGGTTTCACCGTCCATCTCTGGCATCTGAAGGTCGATCAGCAAAACGTCCCACGTATCCTCGCGCCAGCGTTCCAGCAGCGCGACGCCATTATCGACGATCTGACAGGTGTGGCCGAGCCGCTCGAGCAGGCGCGCGGCGACCTTCTGGTTGACCAGATTATCTTCAGCCAGCAGGATCCGCAGTCCCGTAGCTCCTGGCGAGGCGACAGGCGCGGGGGTGCTTTCACCCACGGGCGCCGGCGAACGTTCAAACGCGGCGGCAATCGCCTGATGTAATTCATCCTGGGCGATAGGCTTATGCAGATAGGTCTTGATCCCGATCCGCTTCAGCATATTGATATCAAAATGTCGGCTCATGGAGCTCAGCATAATGATATGGCTCTCAGCAACCTGCGGCAGAACCGAAAGCTCAAGGGCCAGCGACACGCCGTCCATATCCGGCATCTGCGCGTCCAGCAGGATCAGCGGCCAAGCCGTTCCCGTTTTAACCCGGTTGATGGCCTCGCTGGCGTTGTTAACACAGGTGGGTTTCAGCCCCATCTGGCTGAGCATCGCTGCGAGCAGCCGCAGGTTGGTCGCGTTATCATCAACCACCAGCACGGGTTCCCCGTTAAAGCGCTGGCTATGTGGGCGCTCTCCGGGCGCAAGGGTCTGCGCCGCCAGCGGCAGCGAGAACGAAAATTCGCTGCCTTTTCCCGGCTCGCTGGAGACCGTTAATTCGCCCCCCATCGCAGCAACCAGTCTCGCAGAGATGGTTAGCCCGAGCCCCGTACCGCCATAGCGGCGGGTGGTTGAGTTGTCCGCCTGGCTGAAGGCTTCAAAAATAGCCTTCTGCTTATCTGCCGGTATGCCAATGCCGCTGTCGCGCACGCGAAAACGCCATCTGTCCGCGCTATCGTCGGGCTCAACAATCAGGATCACTTCTCCCTGATGGGTAAACTTCAGCGCGTTACCCAGCAGATTGGTCAGGATCTGGCGCAGACGCGCGCCGTCGACCAGCAGCACGTCGGGGACGCCGGGCGCAATATCAACCAGCAGCTCAATGCCTTTTTCGCTCGCCCCCGGCATGTGTGGGCGAATAAGCGACTGAATAAAGGTGCGCACAGGCACGGGGTCCGCCTCCAGCTCCACTTTGCCGGCTTCAATTCGGGAAAAATCGAGAATGTCGTTGATGATATGCAGCAGAGACTGGGCAGAGCTCATCACCAGGGTCAGATAATCGCGCTGATCGGCACTGAGAGACGTATCCAGGCACAGCTGGGTCATGCCAATAATGCCGTTCATCGGGGTACGAATTTCATGGCTCATATTCGCCAGGAACGCGCTTTTCGCCTCATTGGCTTTTTGTGCCTCAATGGCCGAGGCGAACGCCTGAATTTCAGCCTCTTTGCGCCGCGTAATATCCTGCAGCGTGCCAATCACGCGCTCGGCGTTTCCCTCAATGGAGAGGGTGACCACCTGGCCGGAGAGCAGCATCCAGCGCAGTCCTTCGGTAGGGTGATGCACGCGAATTTCACATTCAAAGACCGGACGGTGATCCTGCTTCGAAGCGTGCAGCGCCTTGCGTAGCGCTGCGCGATCGTCCTCGTGGACCTGATTGAGGAGAAAACGTACCGGATATCGCCACTGTGTGCGCGACTGGCCCAGCATGGCAAGCAGGGTGTCATTCACCTGGAGCGTGTCGCCAGAAACCTGCCAGTCCCAGATCCCGATATGGATGGATTCCGCCGTCAGCAGAAAGTCGTCATGCAGCTGATGGCGCGCGCGCTGCGCTTCATCCAGCTCCGTGATATCGCTGTGCAGGCTGACAATGCCGCCGTCCGCAAGCCGCTGGTGCTGGACGAAGATCCGCCGCTGGCCCGCCTGCCGCACTTCGCAATGTTTATCCTGCCGACAGTTGCGCACGATCGACTCGCGCAGCGTCTGGCGCAGGCCGGGGTCGACGTTGTAAACGGCATCGATAAAGCGTTCCGCCAGCGCCTCAAGTGTCGTCCCCACCTTCAGCCACGGGGTTATGACCGGATAAAACAGGGCCACGTTGTGATTCCAGGCCTGAAGGCGTTCCTCGCGGTCATAAATCATGACGGCGGCCGGCAGTGCGTTAAGATCGTACGTGAACGAACTCATCGTGATCCTCCCTACGCGCGGTAGTGCAGTTCTGCCTGTCGGCGCAGGTATTCCAGCCCGGGCGCGATCGCCATGGCCCAGGCCGTCAGGATCTCATCGTCGCACTGCGGATCGCGCTCGCTCACCGCGTTCAACATCGCTTCGCGCCACAGGGCAAAGAATCGCGGGGGGAGGTGGAGGCCGTCGTCGCTTTGCTCCCGCGCCAGGCGCTCGAGAAAATCAGGCACGATTAACGCGCCGTCTACCGCAAGCATGGCGAAGAAACTTTTAAACAGGGTCTGCTGACCTTCACGATCCGGAAGACGAGAAAAATGCGCTTCCGTTTCGGGTGACATATGGACGAAGGCGTCATAGAACGTCTGAAAAAACGCGGTTTTTTCATTATTCGGAAAGACGCGGTTCAGGCTGGATTCAAACAGATCGCGATAAAACTTCACGGCGTCCTCCTTATGGTGCTTTCGCCCGGCAGACAGTGGCCGACAGGCGTGTATTCCTCTGCCAGACGGCGTGAAAAATAGCTCTCTTTCTTCGACCGACGCACATCAAACAGCGGCCCGGCGTTGTGTTTAAAGAAAAGGGCTTCCAGAACCGTGGCATTGGTTGAGAGGGTTAAGGCAGCGTTGGTATCGCCCGTGGCTTCCTGACGGCCTTCGTACCAGCCTTTCTGCGGATCGTTAAGGTGTTTTGTGACCGTCATCAGCACGTCGGTGTACGGAGTGTCCCAAAGAGCCCACAGGGCAAAAACCGCCTTGGTCGATACCTGTGCGAAACGGGTGTAGTCCCGGCCATCGTCGCCGACAGAGTTCCAGGCATAGCCATTTCCCCAGACCGTATCCTGGATATGCCAGGGTGCCTGAGAGAGCGAGAAATCTGCCCTGGCCGTCAGGATTTTATCGGTCTCCCAGCGGCTCTTCTGGCTCAGCCAGACGTTTTCGGCCTGCTTGCGCAGGTGCTTTTGCCGATCGGCCGCAACGCCTTCGGGCTCCCAGCCAAACTCCAGACCCGGCAGCATATAGGGAAGGGTGGTAATCAGGGAGGGCTGCCACGTGGTGCGCGGATCCCGGGCATCAACGGCCAGACGCCGCTGGGCGATGATGACGTGGTGCGCCGGAGGCGTAAACGCTTTCTCCGGGGAAAACCCCCACAGCTGAAACGCCGTCGCGGCATATTCGCTCTCGCCCAGGCGCAGCTCCTCGCGCACCACCGGCTGGCCGTTTTGCAGGGAAGATGACCACAGTTCGCCTTCGCCGTCGATGACCGGGCAGAAATTCCAGCGCAGGATGATTTTATCGAGGTATTCGCTGTACTGCGGCTCCCGTTCTGCGGTGAGGCGCAGGGCGAGCATCAGACGCGCCATATCGCGCGCAGACCAGCCGTTTTTGCTGGGCTTGCCGCTAAAATCGACGGGCGTCGCCGTCTGGCTGGAATAGAGTCGGCCCGGCGTCCGGGCATCGGTCAGCATCAGGCGGTTAAGGGTGCCCATGATACGGGTTAAGCGAGCGTCATACTCGGCATCATCAATTAGCCCCAGCTCTTTTGCCGCCAGCAGGGCGATAAGCGTATCGCCCATTTGCCAGAGCGTGACGCGAGGCTGTTTGTCGCTCCCGTTGACCAGGCCCGTTTGCGGCTGGGTATTATTGACGAAATAGCGCCAGGCGATCGCCGCCCACGTCTGCTCCTCCGGCGTCAGGGCGGCAATACGCGCGCTGGAGTGCCACCCGCCATGGATGAGCCAGCGCCAGCCTGCGCCCTGATGGCCAAACAGGGCAAAGATGATCGCGCCTGCGAGGAGTAATCCCGCGAGCCCTCTGGCTAAGGTTTTAAGCATTGCGCAGTCACCGGAGGCAGTTTAACGGGCTCGTCCGCGCTGCATGACGCGCACTGACAGGCCTGACAGGCGGGTTTGGTACGCTGCGTGACGCCGGTCCGGTCGCACCAGCTTTTTACGGCCGGTGTACTGGTCAGGAACGGGCGACTGCGCAGCGCGTTGTTCTCTTCAAACTGATCGAGCAGCTTTTGATCCCACAGCGACGGCGCAAAATCCTTGCTCTTCGGGTTGTCGGTGTTGAAGGCCAGCAGTTTTCCCTCTTTTTTGAACAACAGGGCCTCCAGCATGATGCCGTTATTGTTCGCGGTGAACTCTTTGATCGGGCCGTCACCGTTTTCATACAGCCCTTCGTAGTAGCCTTTTCCCTCTTCGTTGGCATTCTCAATGGTATTCAGCAGGCGGTCGGTATAAGGGGAGTTCCACAGCACCCACATGCCCAGCGCCGCCTTCAGCGAAATCGCGGCAGCGTTAGGGACAAACTGGCCCTTATCGGTAATGGTGTTCCAGTTGTATCCGTCGCTGAAGACGGTGTCATAGACGAAGTAAGGCGCCTTATCGAGCTGGTGCTCGGAGCGCGCGGTCAGGACGCCGGTAATGGTATAGCGGTTCTCCTGAGCCTGATAAACGCGGTCAGCAAAGTTTTTCATCCACGTCAGGGAGTAGTCGCGCGGGGCGTTATCCCGGTCGGTCGGTTTATCAAAGCCGAACTCCAGCCCGTAGAGCAGGTAGGATTCCGTCACCACGTAGTTATGCTGTGACGTGTTGCGCGGGTCGCGTGTATCGTACGGGACCAGCACGCAGTAGATTTCGGCCAGCTCGTAAGGCTGCGGACGGCTGGCTTTACAGGTATTAAACCCCCACAGCTGGAACCCGGCCGCGCCGTACTCTTCATAGCCCAGCCGACCTTCCTGAACATATTTCGGCTGGCCGTTCTCCAGATAGGCCCCGTACAGCGTGCCGCAGGGGTCGATCGCGTGGCTGAAATCCCAGCCGAGCACCACGTTATCAATGCTGTTGCCGTATTCCGGATAACGCTCTTTGATGATTTTCAGCCAGACCAGCATTCGCCCGATATCCAGCGCCGAGAAGCCAATTTCGCCGGGCTTGTTGGTGTAGTCCACTTTCTGACCGCTGATGGTGTTATAGGCTTTGTTGGGCAGCTCGTTGCGGAACAGTACCAGGGTGTTTAACGTGGCGAGGAATTTCAGCATCCGGCGGTCAAATTCCGCTTTATCAATGATCCCCAGCTCGCGTGCCGCCGTCAGGGCGGCCAGATAGGAGGCGCTGTCCCACATGGTGGTGGAGGGATATTTGTTGACCGCATTCACCAGGCCCGTCGTGGGCTGATAGTTGGAGACGAAATACTGCCAGGCGTTTTTCGCGATGGTCATCTCCCGGGCGGTCAGCTCGCCGCTGCGCGGGGAGTAACCTGATGCAGGCAGCTCGGTATCCGCACGCACGGTCGATAAGGCCAGCCAGCAGATCGTTATTCCCGTGAGCAGGTGAAAAAGGATCGGGGATCGTGGCTTCATGGCGTTGCTCCTGCTGAGGGGGAAGTGTAGAGGCAGGCCAGACAGAGCATCTGGCCATGCGCGATGTAAGACAGACTTTCCAGCACAATGGCATTGGTATCGGCGTCTACGACGGCATTGACGCTGTTGTTGAGATTTAACCCGCGCTGCCAGCCTTTACCCGGCACCTGAAGGGCCAGAACCTGCTGGCGCAGCGCTTCGCTCCAGCTGTTGCGGAACAGGGCGTACCAGGCAAACGCGGTGCGGGTGGAGGTAATCGCCACTTTCTCCGGCACCTCGTCGCGCAGGTTACGCGCCTGAACCGGCTGCCTGTCCGGCAGATCGTTGACGTAATCCGGCGCCGGTTCGGCATAATCCGTGCTGACCGGCGGTTTTGGGCTGCGCAGGCTATGGCGCCGCTGCTGGATCTGCATAATCCGCCACGCAATTTCAGCGCTCTGCGCATCAAAGCCCAGCTCAAGACCGGTTAACAGATAGGGGAGACTGATCAGGGAGGTTTGCTTGCCCCATGGCGTGCGTAGCCCTTCATCCGGCACCATCACGCCATCCAGATCGATCATCTTTTGCCCTTCAGGCGGGTTGGTCACGGCGAGGCCTGCCGCGCTGTCAATCAGGCGCAGCGTATGGCTGGCATAGAGACGGTAGCCAAAGCTGTCCCGCTGTTCGTCATCAGTCAGCGTCCAGTGATGGAGCGGAACGGCCGCCTGACTTTGAACGTTATTTTCAATCAGTGCGCCGGTGTTCCAGAGGCTAAACAGATCGTGGATAGCCGCCGCGTGCTGAGGATAGCGCCACAGGAGGGTCTGAAGCGCCGTCAGCAGGCGGCTCAGCCCAATTGCCGAGGCGTCGGGTTTGCCGAGGATCTTCAGGGTGTCAGCATGGTAATACGCGGCAGGGAGGCCTTGCTTGTTGAGCGGTAACTGCCCCAGCGTGAACAGGGCCGTGCCGACCCTCTCGTCGAATTCATCGGCGGAAATAATGTTGAGCTGTTCTGCGGCAGCGGTCGCAAACAGGTAGCTCCCTACGCTCCAGAGACTCAGCCACGGTTCGCCGTCGCTGGCGTTCGCCAGACCGTTTGGCTGGGTATTATTCACGTAGTATTGCCAGGCGACCCGCGCCCAGATGGCTTCGTCATAGGACAGCGCGCGTTTCGCCGGCAGCGGCGGGAAGTCTTTACTGAGCGCGATGCCGCCGCTGCTTTCCACGCGCGTGGGCATCTGTTTCTCCACCCAGACCACAATGGCAAAGCCGATCAGGAAGCCGAGCAAAATGGTGAGGTAGCTGCGCGCGGGCAGCAGGGCATCACGTATCCTCATTGGGTGACCTCGTCCTCTTCAGCGGGCGTCCACATGGCCGCGAAAATCAGCGGCAGCATGGCGGCGATGTTCACCCCTCCCCAGAAAATATTGATGACGTAGCCGGAGGGGTCGTCCACCTGTCCTCGCGCCACCTGGATACCGCCCCAGATAAGCCCTGCGAGGGTCAGTACCACGATGGCAATCTGCGGCTTCACCAGGTAGAGAAAACGGCCCGTCTGCCGCTCTTTTGGCGTGACGTGAAATTTGATCTGCTCGCCCCGCAGCACCGTATTGAGCGCGCGCAGGTTCATGGAAAAGAAGGAGAGGTAAGAGGCCCTGCCGTCCCAGGCCGAGATCCCCCAGGTGCCAAACATAAAGGCCAGTTCGGAGAAAATAAAAAACGGAAGAAAATGCAGATAGAACGGCGTCGACCAGGCGGACACCGGCGGAATGCCGGTAAACAGATAGATAATGGGCGAAATCAAAAATACCGTGTTCCACACGCAGGCCATGTACGACCAGAAGGTGGTGGCATACATCAGCGTCTGGGGGAGGGAAAGCCTGAAGCGGCGACGGCTGAAGATGTTGTCATGGAACAAAATATCCAGCGAGCCGGCGGCGTACTTAAAACGCTGGATCATCCAGGTCAGCATATCCTGCGGAGAGAGCATCTTCGACTCAACCCGCGGATGCATAACCGAGCGCCAGCGTCGTGCGGCGTCACCGTGCAGCAGCACCGAGGTGTAAATATCTTCCGAGACGTGGAATTTGTAGGGGGTAAGCTCGGTGTCAAACGCCACGTGCGGACGCATTGCATTCTGCAGCGCGTCCCGGGTTTCGTCATCGCGGATGTCGCGGGTATGGCGATGGATCTCCTCTTCGACGGACCAGACATAGCTTCTCAGCGCGGCCTGCATGACTGCCTCACGACGGTGAATGGACGCCGCGCCGCAGCAGAAAGCCGCGTTCGCCCAGTTGCGCCGCCGCAGGATTACGTCATAGAACATGCGCGGATCGTTAAAAAACGGGTCGCGGCCTATCGTGACCGGGCCAACACACTTTTGAATCAGCCAGCCCAGACCGTAGCCCACTTTTCCGGCTTTTCGCTGGCCCCAGCGCGACAGGTTTTCTCCTTCCGGAAGGTCGAAGAACCACTGCGGCGTCTGCACCCAGGCCACGTCCGGGTCGCGGAAGTAGCCCAGCGTATGGCTGAGCAGGGTGGGAAATACGCGGGTATCGGCGTCGCAGATAACAATAAAATCGCCGTCGGTTTGCTCAAGGCCGTTGCGCAGGTTGCCGGCCTTAAAGCCGATGTTGGTCTGGCGAGTAATATAGTTAACGCCTTCCTCTTCACAGACGGCTTTCATCTCCGGGCGGCGACCGTCATCAAGCACGTGGATGCGGTAGTCAATCGGGAACGGGTACGCCATCTTCAGGGCATCGCGAATGGATAGCCTGACCAGCTCGGTGTCTTCCGAGTAGGTGGCAATGAACAAATCCACTTTTACAGGACGAGGTTCTACGGCCTCCTCAGGCGACAGACATTCGTTAATTTCGCCGGGCGGCGGACTCTGAGGAGGATCCTGTTCTTTCCACAAATTGATGGTAAACAGCACGGTGCCAATCCACGCCAGGGTTTCGGCGAGGACCAGCGGAATGGCATACCATAATGCGTCAGTATTCAATGAGGCGGTCCAGCGCCAGTAAATATAATTGGCACCCAGAATAAGCGCCGCGACCGCTAACACCTGCCAGGTCATCATTACCCAACGCGGTGTTGTTAACGGCTCCGGAGGACGACGATGTTCAAAACGGGAAAAATAAAAATCCATAGTTCCGGCGTTCCTGATTCCGTGAAAATGCAGACCCATTCTGCTGCGCAGACAGTTGCCCAAAAGCGAAAGAAAATAGCGATTAAACAAGATTTAAGATAAGTGTAGAACGCCGAATAAAAGTGTCCAGCGTCGTTTTTATTAATATGTAGCAGTGGTTAATTTGGATTTAATTCTGCTTAATACGTTTCATCTGCCGGTGATAAATTGCAGTTACTATTCCTTTAGACTATCTACTTTATTTAGACCTTAATTTTCGTTTTCAGGCAAAGGACACCCTATGAGCCATGTTGCGCCGTCGGTAGCGCAAGAAGATGACGCTAAATCAACAGCATGGCGTTATGCCGTAGCAGGTGCCAGGGATCTGAGAATTGACTTTATGCGCGGCATAGCCCTCGTCATGATGGTCGTGGCGCATACGGAGGTCATGTCGGTATTTAATATATTCTCCTGGGAGCGTTTTGGGCTAACAACCGGTGCAGAAGGCTTTGTCATTCTCTCGGGGTTTATGCTTGGCATGCTGAATCGCGCGCGTCTGCAAAAAGTGGTTTTACTCACGGTTTCCTGGGGGCTTTATCTCAGGGCGTGGAAAATATATCGCGTAAATATCATTATCATAGTGTCATTTATTCTCCTGGCCTATATCCCACATATTAATGTGTTCGAGGTCACCCATTTTACCGACCGTTTTTCGGGTCAAAGCTGGTCGCTTTATCCTGTTACGCCGCAAATTAAAGAGACCTGGTTCAACATTATTCTCTATTTGCAGATCGGCCCCCATCAGACGCAGATTCTGGGGCTGTATATCTTCTTGCTGCTACTCAGCCCGCTATTTTTGGGGATGCTGCAGAAAGGGAAAGTCTGGTGGCTGCTGGGGCTGTCGCTGCTGGTGTACAGCCTGTGGCAGCGGTGGCCGCTTCGGCTGACGCCGTCGGAGTTCGAGTTTGCCTTCCCGCTGCTGGCCTGGCAGTTCATCTTTGTGCTGGGGATGGCCAGCGGCTGGTATAAAGCCGAACTGCTCTCTTTCGCCCGGACGCCTCCGGGGAAAGGGGTGGTAGTGGCGCTGGTCATGGTGTCGCTGGTGCTGGGATTTGTCGCCCAGAACCATACCAACCCGTTTATGCCGCCCGCGCTACTTATGCACGTCATCCCGCCTGACAGCTTCAATACGTTTTATCACACCTGGGCGGCGAAGAATGGGCTGGGCCCGGTGAGGGTGCTAAACGATATCGCTCTGATGGTTACCGTCTACCTGGTGCTGACGTATTGCTGGAGGCCGCTCAACCGCCTGCTGGGATGGTTCCTGATCCCGCTAGGCCAGCACTCGCTCTATACCTTTATTTTGCATGTGTACGTGGTGCTGCTGGTGAGCCAGTTCATCACCTTCGACTTATGGCGTCACGCCTGGATAGAGAACACGTTAGTGCATGCGGCGGCACTGGGTATTTTGTGGCTGATGGCAAAATACGACGTCGGCGCACGCTGGATACCTAACTAAGGATGGCGGTTATGCGCGAAAAATGGCTTCTGGCGGGCGTGCTGCTCGCTGCGATCCCCGCCGCAGAGGCGGCACAAAATAGTGATAAAGAAACCCTGCGCGATAAGAACGGTGAACCCGTTCAGGCAGGCGTTTTCACCAGCCGGTGGGGGCGTTTGTTCTCGGGAAATGACAAGAAATTTTCTGGGGCTCTGAGCTTCAGTTCGGGGCTGAAAGAGCAGCTGGTGAGCGTGCCTAATAGCTCTGACAGCGCCGCGCAGGAGAAAAAAATTAACCAGACGCTCAACCTTAGTCTGCAGTATTCCCCGTACAGCTTCTGGTTTGCCAACATTACCTCCCGGTTGCCGGTCAGAGATACCACCCGCTATACCGCCGATTTTCGCTACAGCTTCGGCTATGACGACTGGCATGCCAATACGTTCAGCCTGGTATACGGCAACTACGGTGAAAACCACTTCTGGACGTCTGGCAGCCGGAGACATACCTATTTCGAACAGGGCGCCTTTACGCTTGCCTATAAGTTTTCACTACCGAAACCGGTCGAAAACACGCTCCTGATTAATAAAGGGGATTCCATCATTTGCCAGGTCGGGTACAGCTGGGTGCCGCGCTACTACGACCTCAGCAGCGATGACATCCGCAAAAATAAAAACGTCATGCTTGGCGGCTGCGGCTACACCTTTAAACAACATTTCTTCGTTCGTGCGACAGCATTCTGGTTCCCGGACAGCAGCCAGCAGCAGCCCTGGAACGGCGATTACAGCTACAGCTTTGGCTACGCGGGCTATACGCCGGGATCGTTCTCTGTCCAGTACGCAAACTATGCGGGGACGCGCTATCCGGGGCACGGCAACGGTAACGCAAAATTCAGGGAAGGGACCGTGAGCCTCATCTGGTTCTTACCGCTATAGGAGGGATACATGTCGGCGCTGCACGTGTTAATCGTTGAAGATTCGCTGATTTATCGTCGGTTACTCTCCCGGATGCTCACCCAGTGGGGGTATCTCGTGAGCGAGGCGGAAAATGGTGTTGCTGCGCTGGAAATCTTGTCCAGCCAGCCGGTCAGCATGGTGATAAGCGACTGGGAAATGCCGGAAATGGACGGGCTGACGCTGTGTCAGACCATCCGCAACCGTCAGTTTGGCCGCTACGTGTATATCATCCTGTTGACGGCCCGCGAGAATGCCGGGGACGTGACGCAGGGTTTTGATGCCGGGGCGGATGATTTTTTGAGTAAGCCCGTTGAACAGGCTGAACTCCGGGCGCGGCTTCACGCCGGGGTTCGTATTTTGACGCTGGAAGCGACCCTCGCGGCGCACAACAAACGCCTGAGTGAAGCCTTGCATCAGATTGAAAAAGATCTTGAACTGGCGGCACGCGTTCAGCACTCGGTGCTGCCTTCACACCGCTTACGCTACGGCGACTACTTCTCCGACTGGCTTTTCTTACCGTCAGCCTGGGTCTCGGGCGATGTGTTCAATATCTTTCCGCTGGATTCCCATCTGGGATTCTATTGCGTTGATGTCTCGGGTCACGGCGTGGGGGCCGCGATGATGTCCCTCGCGGTGGCTCGCCAGTTTTTACATGGCCGGGTGGTGGACCGCTTCCTGTTTACCGATGAGGGCGGCATTCAGTCACCCGCGGAGGTTGTCAGGATGTTGAACAGCCGCTTTTGCAGTGAAGAGAGCGACATCACCAGTTATTTCACGCTCATTTACGGCGTGATCGATCCAGAAAGCGGGCAGGGGTTGTTGTGCCAGGCAGGGCATCCTACTCCCGTCATTGTGAACGCAGACAGCGCCGTCACGTCCGTGGGCGATGGCGGCCCGCCGGTCGGGCTGATCCCAGACCTGAGCTGGGAGGATGTCGCGTTTACCCTCAATCCGGGGGATCGCTTATGCTTATTCAGTGACGGTATTACGGAATGCGAGAACGTCAGCGGCGAGCAGTTTGGCCCGCAGCGTCTCGAACGCTGGCTTCATGAGCATGCCCGGCTCCCGGTTGACCAGCTCCTGCCGCGGTTTGGTGACCACCTGACTGGCTGGCGCAATGCAAATCGTGATGAACCGATCGCCTTAACCGACGACGTGTCACTGCTCGTGATTGAACGTCAGGGAGAACAGAATGATTATTAACACCGAGCGACTACCGCATGCCAACATTCTCACGCCCGCGGTCCGGCGGCTGGATGCCTCCGTTGCCGCGACGTTTAAAGCGTCCGTGACGGAGGAAATTGGCAGCGATCGTAAAGCCTTAATCGTCGACTTTAGCAAAGTGGATTTTATCGACAGCAGCGGGCTGGGGATGCTGGTGTCGTTGTTCAAGCTGATGAACGGAAAAGGCGAAATGGCGCTGTGCTCCCTGAACCCCGGGATCATGAACATGTTCACCCTGACCCGAATGGATCGCATCTTCCGCATCTATCCGGATAAACATAGCGCGCTTGCGCAGCTGGGGCAGTAGATGCAGAGGCCGGAGCAGGCTGAGTTTCCGGCGGTGATCGCGTCCCTGACGCCGCTGTCCGGCTGGCTTGGCGACAGGTTGAGCGCGCTTCCCGTCGATGATGAGTGGCGTTTCGCCTTCGATCTCGCCGCCTGTGAAGTGGCGACGAACATCATCCGCTACGCGCTTCACGAGGATAACTCGCGCCTCTTTCGCGTCCAGTTCGATGTCCGTGGCAATGACGTCTGCGTTGTTTTTAGCGACGCGGGTGACGCGTTCCCGCACGAGCGGCTTGAGGCCGCCAGGCGAGACCGCTTCTGCGAAATGTCGCCGCTGCTGGAGAGCGGCAGGGGGCTGATGCTCATTTTGCTGAGCGTCGATCGTTTCACTGTGGAACGCGTGGCGGGTGAAAATATCGCCACGCTTGAGAAGAAAATCAGCGTATGACCCGCAGGTCATACGCGCGTGATTTTATTTCGTGTTGTCAGCAAACAGCTCCGGCGCCCATGGACGTGGATCCACCTCCATAAACGGCGCGCGCTCGAAGCGGTCCTTCAGCGCCCACGGCACCGTGCAGTCGAAGATCGTCTTGCAGGAAATGCCGTTGCCGCGAATCGAGGTGCTGTAATCCGGCGACTGGGACGGATCGAGCTGGTGGCCGCGGATCCCCGGAATATTGGTGATGCTGACATCACCCTGCATGCGCGTCGTCATCGCCCACAGGATGTCGTCGCTGTCGAAAATATTCACGTCTTCGTCGACCAGAATAATGTTCTTCAGCTCCGAATAGGTGGCTAAGGCGATGAGTGCCGCCTGGCCCTGGCGTCCTTCGTCTGACGGCTGGCGTTTTTTCACCTGCAATATCCCGAGGAACTTACCGCCGCCCGCAGTATGGGCATAGACGTTTTGCAGGAAGCCCGGAATTGCCTCTTCAACGGCATTACGGATGCTGGCCTCGGTCGGCAATCCGGCCAGCGTGGTATGTTCTTCCCCCGGCCCCACCAGTGTTTGCAGGATGGCGTGGTTTCGCATGGTCACGGCTTTCACTTTGATTACCGGCAGGGAGGGATTCGCCTCGCCGCAGTAGCCTGGGAACTCCGGCATCGCGTGGCCGGTGTTGGTATGCTGATCCTCTCTCACGCGCACGCCCGGAAGCAGTTCGCCCTCGATGATGATCTCCGCCCGCGCGATGGCTTTCTCTTTGATCGCCACGCCCTGCACCAGCTCAACCGGCTGCTGGCGCAGCGCCCCGGCGACGCCCAGCTCGTTATAGCCAAACGGCGTGGTCGGGGCCTCAAAGCACGCGCCGATATAGATGGCGGGATCGAGCCCCATGTTGATCGTCACCGGCAGCGGCTTTCCGGCATCTTCCGCCTTTTTGCGGAACACTTCGATGTGGCGCCCGGCGGCAAGGAACATGGAAAGCTCGTCGCGCTCCTGAACGCAGAGGCGGTGGATGGTGACATCCGTCAGCGAGCTGTCTTCCGGATCGCTTGCCAGCACCAGCCCCAGACAGAAGAACGGACCCGCATCAATCGGCGTGTTGGTTGGGGCCGGAAGCAGCTTGCGAAGGTCGAAGTCAGGATCGTCAGCGTAGAAAACCTGCTCCTGACAGGGAGCCTGCGAGGCCGGGACGACAACCGGCGCAACCGGCTTTTTGACTGCCTGGCCGACGTGTTTTGCCAGTTCAGAGGGCTCGCAGCCCAGAAGGAGCGCCGCGCGCTCGCGGCTGGCGTGCATGCCCACCAGGATGCGGGAGTGCGGATAGCCCTTAATGCTGTTGAACATCATGGCCGGGCCCGTACGGGTTGGACGTTTGACCGTGCCACCCGCGCCGATATGGCGATAGACGCCCGCCAGCTCCGCATTGGGATCGACCGGATGATCGGTTTCGATATACTGCCCTTCGTGGCGCTGCAGTAAGGCGATGGCGCTGCGGAGATCGTTAATCTTGTGTTCCATATTTTCCTCCCTCGGTTGAATACCTCCATTTTTATGGCAATGACCAATAGCATCAATCGCATCATTACTGTTAAATTGATAAGTAAATTCATATCAATTCAGGAAGTCGTCTCGTGCAGTTTCGTCAGATGCGCCACTTCATCGTCGTGGCCGAAGAGCTCCATATGCACCGGGCCGCCGAGCGTCTGAACATGGCGCAACCGGCGCTGAGCCAGCAGATAAAGGCGCTGGAAGAACGTTTAGGCGTCACGCTTTTCAGCCGGGCGAATCGCCGCTTAACCCTGACGCCCGCGGGCGAAGCGTTCCTGGTAAAAGCCAGGCTTGCCATCTCGTTAACCGAGCAGGCAGTGCTGGACGCCAGACAGACGGCAAGGGGCGAGCAGGGCGTGTTAAACCTCGGGTGCGTGTCGAGCGCGATGTTCGACGGCAGGCTACCCGCCGCGCTGCGCCAGATGCATAGCCGCTGGCCGGCCATTACCATGTCGCTGATGACGGGAAACGTGCAGACGCTCTATGCCGCCGTGCAGAGCAACCAGCTGGATGTGGCCATCATCCGCGCGCCGCTACCGTCGCTGCCGGACGATCTGCAAAGCCGGCCGTTCGCCTCGGAGAAAACGGTGCTGGCGCTGTATCGTCAGCATCCGCTGGCCGGGTCCGCCGCGCTGACGCTTTCTTCGGTGAAAGACGAAAAATGGATCTCCCTGCGCGACCCGGAGGGAATGGGGCTGGAGCAGTACTTCTATGACGCCTGCAGCGGGGCGGGCTTTCAGCCGGACGTGGTGCAAAACGCGACCGACGTGCCCACGGTGATAAGCCTGGTTTCGGCAGGGTTTGGTCTGGCGCTGCTGCCCGCGTCGGCAAAGGCGGTGAGCGTCGAGAACGTCATCTACGTGGACATCCTCGACCGGCTGCGGGAGAGCGAACTCACCCTGGTTTGCCACCGGATTATACGCTCAGAAGTGCTAAAAAAGTTTCTGGTTACCCTCGATCACACCTGACGTCCGGCGGCCCGCAGGAGTTGCTCGCGCAGCCAGGCATTCGCCGGATCCTGGCTGTTTTTCGGGTGCCAGTACATGTTGATGGTAATCGGCTGGAGCGGCAGCGGCGGTGGAAAAATATCCAGCGTGCTGGCGAACCGTCGCAGCATCCGTTCCGGCAGGGTACAGACCAGGTCGGTACCGGCAACCAGCGGCGGCGCCATGGCGTAGCTCTGGGTGGACATGGCGACGTGTCGCTGATAGCCCA
Organism: Enterobacter sp. JBIWA003; assembly: GCF_019968825.1. Lineage (NCBI taxonomy): Bacteria > Pseudomonadati > Pseudomonadota > Gammaproteobacteria > Enterobacterales > Enterobacteriaceae > Enterobacter > Enterobacter sp. JBIWA003. Next base: position 2,510,374 of record NZ_CP074170.1, on the reverse strand, counting down.
GCCCGGCAAGAGTTTGGTCGACAAAGCCGGTAAACGGATCTCCCGCCGACGACACCACCAGATGGGAAAGCGCGCAGTAGCTTTCCAGATCTAACGGACCTGTTCCGCGCGGATGGCCTTTACGTTGGGCGGTGGCAAACGCGTCGTCGAGGAGTTTGCGCCTCACCCAGCCGTCATGGGCGCCCGCGCTCACGCCGATGTAGATGTCCACATCCCCGTTTTCCAGCTGCTGCGGCAGGTCAGCCATCTCCGGCAGGGCGAAGCGCAGGCGGATGCCGGGGGCGTCGGTTCTCACCTGGTTAAGCAGCCCGGTGCCGAGCATCAGCGCCGGGTTCTCATGCAGCGCGATAACAAAGGTCCGGCTGCTGGTTTGCGCATCAAATGCCGTGGGGGCAAACATCGCGCTGATGCCGCGCAGTACGTTCGCCACCTGCGGCTTGAGCGCTTCCGCTCGCGGCGTGGGAAGCACCCCGCGTCCATGCGGGGAGGGAATGAACAGCGGTTCGCCAAACAGCGTGCGCAGACGGGCGAGACGGGCAGACAGCGCGGGTTGGCTGATGCCCAGCCGAGCGGCCGCATGGGTGATGTTCCTGTCCTGAAGCAGGGCGTCCAGCGTCAGGAGCAGGGCTATGTCCATGTCAGATATCCGCGTCATCGCTCTATTTCGCGCCGCTGGCGTCCCGGTTGGTATAGGTGACAGGGACCCAGGCATAACCGCCTTTCTCGCCTTTCGTCACATAGCCGATGACCGGGAAAGGCAGGTGCGGGGCGGCAACCAGGTCCTTGTTTTTCACAAAGTCAGCGAACGCATGCTCGCGTACGCTTGCCGCTTTGTTCTGATCTTCATCGTAGGTGATGGTCACCGCAGGCTGCGGGAACTGAACCGCCGCGGCATGAATGATGTCGCCGACAAAGGTGATCTTCTCGCCTTTACTCGTTAGCGTGTAGAAGGCTGAACCCGGCGTATGGCCGGGATGAACCGTGCCGGTCAGACCCGGGAGAATTTCCGATGTGCCGCTAAACGGCACCACTTTCCCCGCGTCAAGATAGGGCTTCAAGGTCTTCTGCGCGACGTCAAAGTAGTTCTTGCCGTAGCCGGTTTTCTTCTGATTGTCGTCGTTAAAGAAAAAGTCGATATCCGGTTTGCCAACGAAAACGCGCGCGTTGCTGAACACCACCTTGCCATCTTTCACCAGGCCACCGGCATGATCGGAGTGAGCGTGAGTCAGCAGGACTTCAGTGATGTCCTCGGGTTTTATCCCCTGCGTGGCGAGGCTTTCAACCAGACGTCCGCCGGTATCAGGACCAAAGAGCTGGCCAGAGCCGGTATCCACCAGGATTTTATGTCCGGGTATCGCAATCAGGAACGCGTTGATGGAGACCTCAGCCGGGTTGGTCTGGACGTTTTTCGCGAGCAGCGCATCAATGTTTTGCGGCGTAGTCCGGCGCAGCAGCTTGTGCAGATCCTGCGCGACGGTTCCGTCGGTAAACGAGGTGACCAGGACGTCCCCAACCTGAACGCTGTATCCGCCCGCCGGTTGTTTAACGACGTGCTGGGGCGTCTCTGCCGAGGCCTGGAGCGCAGGGTAGAAAAGCAGTGAACTGGAAATCAGCGTGGAAAGAGCAAGTTTTTTCACGGTAAGCATACGAGTCTCCTTTGAAAGTGCTCATCTTACTGCTCCGTAAAATTATAAGAACCTGCCCAGAAATGATAGGACCTATAAACGGGATGGATAGTCAACCGAAGGGCCGGGAAGGCGGGCAATGCCTTTACCGGCCCGTAAGACCTTATTTTTTCAGCGGTGCGTTCCAGCTATCGAGCGTGGCTTTGGACCAGGCGCCATAAGCGGCATTAGGCAGCACAATCCAGTCGTTGCCGAAATGTTCGGCGCTGGCTTCAACCAGCTCACGCTGCTGCTCGCTCGGCTTTTTGTTTTTAAACTGCACGGCGAAGTCCGGCAGGCTGTCGCCGAACAGCATCACGATCTGCTGCTTTTTGAGGATGCTCTGGCGGCGCTCTTCCTTACTGACCGTATCCAGCAGCACGCTTTCGTCAGACACCTGCGGCAGGCCGAGAGCGTTTAACGTTTTCAGCGTGTCGGCTTTATTTTCCTGCATACGATCCGAGACATAGTAGATCCGGACCTTGCTCTGATTCACCTGGTCAAGAAACGCTTTCGCACCAGGGATTAAGCCGGGTTTTCCCTGCTTCTCCCAGTCGCTCCAGGTATCCCATTGTGTATAGTCGTGACACTGCTCCGCGTCGCGCACCAGCAGAGGGGTGTTATCCAGCACCGTTTCGTCGAGGTCCATCACCACGGCGTAGTTTTCGGGCGTTTTCAGATCTTTTAACTTCTCGTTGAAACGCTCGGTGGCAAACCGATAGGTTTGCAGCTGAAGGGCCATAATCTCTGCCGATTTCTGCTGATAGCGCAACGCCATTTCGTACGCTTTCGGTTCACACAGGTCGCGCCCGGCAGCCGTCGCGGTTGCCGCTGCACTCATAACAGGTAATGCCAGCAGTAATGCCTTAGCCATTGAATTCACGCTTTTTTCCTCAACACCCTGGTTAAAATCCCGAAAGCGTAATGAAATTCAGTGACAGAAATATGACCGCGATGTGGCAATGTGTTTCCGCTAGACCAGCATGTAATACCAGAACAGGGCGACCTCGTCTTTTTCCGGCAAGGCGTTGTAGAGATAACGGTCGTACCCGCCCAGAGTAAATCCGTAGTGACGGTAAAACAGGCAGGCGGAGACGTTCACATTTTGTGTTTCAAGCCGTAATCCGGGCGCATTTACGCTACGGGCCCAGACGTGGGCGGCGGCCATTAATTTTTGCGCGGCGCCGGTTCTGCGTCTGGTGCGATCAACGGCAATATAATCCACTGAAATAAACTTATTCCAGCCGATTGACGCGGTAATAAATCCGGCTAATTCACCGTCATCCGTTTCCGCCACAAGAAATATGGCGTCCGGATTAACGCAATGGTTTTCAAGCGTTTGAATGTCAAGTTCGTAGGTTTTTATCCACGGCTCGGCGACGGCTTCAATATGCAAATTACAATGGATAAAGGGCTCTCGCGCAATGTGGCTAATGGTGAAAGAAAAGTCACAACATTCAAGACGGACGAGGTCCGTATTTAATCCTTTTCGAATCTGCATAGTATTCCCGATAGTGAGTTATTTCATAAAGAATAGACGAAGCGGTTAAATCCGCTGAGCTCACGCACTTTTAATCCTGAACTAAGCTTGTACTTCGTTCCGCGTAAAATGTGGGTCATTCGAGGACAATGAATGGAATTCAGGACATTTCAAAAGCAGTGGGGTGCTGAGTTTATTTCCGATGACGTTGTACGTTTTCGCGTCTGGGCAGAAGGACAGAAAGAACTTACGCTACGTCTTGCCGCCACCGATGTGCCGATGACGGCAACAGGCGGCGGCTGGTTCCAGGCAGACGTCCCTGGCGTCACGCACGGCGCAGAATATCAGTTTGTTCTTCAGGACGGTATGGCGGTGCCCGATCCCGCCTCGCGGGCGCAAAAGGGCGACGTTAATGGACCCTCGGTGGTGATCGATCCCCGACGTTACCAGCCGGTCAACCGCGACTGGGCAGGGCGTCCGTGGGAAGAGACGGTAATTTATGAACTGCACATCGGCACCTTTACCCCGGAGGGCACCTTCCGGGCGGCCATCGACAAGCTGCCGTATCTGGCAGAACTCGGGATTACTCAGCTTGAAGTGATGCCCGTCTCTCAGTTTGGCGGTTCTAGCGGCTGGGGGTACGACGGCGTGCTGCTGTATGCCCCTCACTCTGCTTACGGTACGCCGGAGGATTTCCACGCGTTTATCGACGCCGCGCACGGGCTGGGGCTTTCCGTGGTACTGGATATCGTGCTCAACCACTTCGGCCCGGAGGGGAACTATCTGCCTTTGCTGTCGCCCGCGTTTTTCGATGCTCAGCGGATGACGCCGTGGGGCAACGGCATCGCCTACGATCGCGAGCCGGTGAGACAGTACATGACCGACGCGCCGCTCTTCTGGCTGACGGAATACCGGCTGGACGGTCTGCGGTTTGATGCCATCGACCAGATTAAAGACGGCTCGGACACGCATATTCTCGAGGAGATTGCCGCAAAAATTCGCGAGGCCATTCCGCACCGTCACGTTCACCTGACCACGGAAGACAGCCGCAACGTGATTTTCCTGCATCCGCGCGATGAACAGGGCAACGCGCCGTTGTTTACCGGCGAGTGGAACGATGACTTCCACAACGCCGCCCACGTGTTTGCCACCGGTGAGACGCACGCCTACTACCAGGATTTTGCCTTTGAGCCGGAGAAAAAGTTCGCCCGGGCGCTGGCGGAAGGGTTTGTCTACCAGGGCGAGGTGTCTCTGCAAACCGGAGAATCCCGCGGGGTGGAGTGCCGCACGCAGCCGCCGCAGTTCTTCGTCGATTTTATTCAAAACCACGATCAGACCGGCAATCGCGCCCAGGGCGAGCGTCTTATCTCCCTCGCGGGTGCCGACAAGACGCGGGTGCTGCTTGCCGCGCTGCTGCTCTCCCCGCATATCCCGCTGCTGTTTATGGGCGAGGAGTTTGGGGAAACGCATCCGTTCCTGTTCTTCACCGACTTTCACGGCGAACTGGCAAAGGCAGTGCGGGAAGGGCGCGCGAAAGAGTTTACTGGCCATGCCGGGCACGATGAAACCGTCCCGGACCCGAACGACGTGAACACGTTTATCCGCTCAAAGCTCGACTGGCATAAAGTCGCCACCGACGAGGGCAAGACATGGCTGCGCTATACGCGCCATCTGTTGACGCTGCGCCATCGCTATATCGTTCCGCTTCTGCATCCGGGCGGCGCCGTTGAGGGGCATGTGCTCAAGACCGCGCCCGGCATGGTGGCGGTGTGCTGGCGCTTTCCGTCGGGGACGCTCTCACTGGCGCTTAATATCGGCATTAAGCCCGTCGCGCTGCCCGCTCTGGCGGGAGAGACACGTTTTGCCTCGCCAGAAGTTACCGACGTTTTACCCCCGAACGGTATTGTCGTTCGCTTTGCTGATGGAGAAGCATCGTTATGATCCCTTCCGCCACGTACCGAATTCAGTTCCGTAACGGCATGACCTTCGACCGCGTTGTGGCGCTGGTGCCGTATATGAAGGACCTCGGCATCAGCCACCTTTACGCGTCGCCCGTGTTCACTGCCACGACGGGGTCTACCCACGGCTATGACGTGACCAACCCGAATGAAATCGACCCTGCCATCGGCGGGCGAGACGGGTTTGACCGTATGGCCGCCGCGCTCAAACAGGCCGGTATGGGGTTGATTCTGGACATTGTCCCCAATCACATGTCCACCTCGCTGGAAAACGCATGGTGGCGGGATGTGATTGAATATGGCCAGCAGAGCCGCTATTTCCGCTACTTCGATATCGACGGGTCGCGACCGCTAACGCTGCCGTTTCTTGGCGACACCTTTGAGGCGGAGCTGGAGAAGAGAGCTATCACGCTAAAACGTGACCCTGTCACGAAAAAGGCCGCGCTGGTCTACTACGATGCCGAGTATCCGCTCAACCCCGAAACATACAGCGAGGAGAAGAGCATTGCAGAACTGCACAACGCGCAAAGCTGGCGGCTGATGTCCTGGCGGGAGGCGCCGAAGCAGCTCTCGTGGCGGCGATTCTTTGAGATCACCGGGCTGGTCGGCGTTCGGGTTGAAGATGATGCGGTCTTCGACGACACGCACCGGCTGATCCTTGAGCTGGTCCACGCGGGCGTGGTGGATGGTCTGCGCATTGACCATGTCGACGGCCTGGCGGATCCGCTGGGCTATCTGCAGCGCCTGCGGCAGGCCACCGGGCCCGACTGCTACATTACGGTCGAAAAGATTCTCGCCAAAGGGGAACAGCTCCCCGCTGACTGGCCGGTATCCGGTACCACCGGCTACGAGTTTATCGCCTCGCTGGCGGAAGTGCTGGTCGACGACGATAGCCTGGGGCGTCTTGAGAAAATCCATGACGAGACGCTGGGCATCACGGTCGATCGCCACGCGGAACTGCGCGATGCCAAAGGCCTGATGGCCGATCGTAATTTTGAGGGTGAATTCACCACGCTGCTAAACCTTGCTGAGGATCTGGCACGCCGCAATGAGGTTGCGCTGCCGCGCGAGGAAATCCGCCACGCGCTGCGCGAACTGCTTATTGCGTTTCCGGTCTACCGCACCTATGGCACCCGGGAAGGATTAACCCCGCCGGACGTGGCACTGCTCAACCGCGTGGTTGCCAGCGTGGAGACGTCGGAAGCCGCGCTCAGCCTGATCGTGCGCATTCTTACCGGCGACCTGCCGGAAGATTGCCGCGAGAGCGCCGCGCTGTTCAGGACCCGCTTCCAGCAGCTCACCGGGCCGCTGATGGCGAAGTCCGTTGAAGACACGCTTTTCTTTCGCCACAACCTCGAGCTTGCGCTCAATGAAGTCGGTGCCGACCCGACCCCGCGTGCGTTTTCCTTATCCCGCTTCCACCAGGAGATGCGCATTCGTCTGGCCCGTCAGCCCGACGCGCTGCTGGGCACCTCCACGCACGATACCAAGCGCGGGGAAGATGCCCGGGCGCGCCTTTACACCCTGACGGAAGCCCCGGAACGCTGGGGGGAAAATCTGGCCCGCTGGCGGCAGATGAACCAGGCCCAGGTGCGTTTTCTCAATGACGGTACCGCGCCGAACGCCGCCGATACGTGGATGATCTACCAGGCGCTGGCGGGCGTCTGGCCTGCCACGCTGACACCGGACGACGCTGACGGGCTGGCATCACTGGAAGAACGTTTTCTCGGCTTCCTCGAAAAAGCGCTGCGCGAGGCGAAACAGCGCACCGACTGGATTGACAGTAACGAGAGCTATGAGAGCGTGGTGTTGAGCTACGCGCGGCACCTGCTTTCACCGGACAATAGCCTGTTCCTGCATGATTTCAGCGAGGCGATGCAGCCCTTTATCCGCGCCGGGCTGATGAACAGCCTCAGCCAGACGGTGATCAAGCTGACGGCGCCCGGCGTGCCGGATATTTATCAGGGCAGCGAGGCGCTTAACTTCAGCCTTGTCGACCCGGATAACCGACGCGAGCCGGACTTTCCGGCCCTGGTGCAGAGCCTCAGCGCGGCGGATGTCGGGGTGTTTGACAACCCGGCATGCTGGCGGGACGGCAGGGTGAAGCAGTTTGTTACCGCCACGCTGCTGCGGCTTCGACCGCACTACGACGCGCTTTTCCGCTACGGCGACTGGCTACCGCTAAAGGTCAGCGGCGAGCGCGAGGAGAACCTGATTGTCTATGCGCGCGTTAAGGACGACGAGGCGCTGATTGTCGCCGTGCCGCGTCTGGTTTTTGACGTCACCGATAATCATCAGCTGTGGGTCAATACCACGGTCGCGTTACCCGACGAGCTGGCCGGGAAGCGCTATCGGGATCTGTTCAGCGGCGAAAGCCGCATGCTGCAAGAAACGCTGGCGTTAACGTCAGAAAAGGGATGTGTACTGGTTCTGCTTACCTGCGAATAATCGTGGAGAACGAAAATGGCAAAGGATACAAAGTTTGAAATTCGGGCCGGTCATGGCCAGCAGTTGGGGGCGAATTATGACGGGAAGGGCGTTAACTTCGCGCTGTTCTCCGCTCACGCTGAACGGGTGGAGCTCTGTCTGTTTGACCCGTCCGGGAAAACGGAAATCGCCCGGCTGGAGCTGCCCGAGTATACCCATGAGGTCTGGCACGGCTATGTGCCTGACCTGAAGCCGGGGACACTGTATGGCTATCGCGTCTACGGCCCCTACGACCCGGAAAACGGTCATCGCTTCAACCCGCATAAGCTGCTTATCGACCCCTACGCCCGCGAACTAGTGGGTGACATCGACTGGAACGATGCCCATTTCGGCTATGAGCTGGGGCATGACGAGCTGGATTTGAGCTTTGACACGCGGGACAGCGCGCCGTTTACGCCGAAATGCAGGGTCATTGACCCGGACGCCTTTGACTGGCAGGACAACAACCGGCCGAACGTGCCCTGGCCGCATACCGTTGTCTATGAGAGCCACGTGAAAGGCTTTACCCAGATGAACCCGGCCATACCGCCCGAGCTGCGCGGCACGTTTGAAGGCATGGGACATAAAGCCTCGGTCGATTATATCAAAAGCCTGGGCATTACCTCGGTGGAGCTGCTGCCGGTTCACTGGTTCCCGGATGACCAGCATCTGCTCGACCGCGGCCTGAAGAACTTCTGGGGCTATAACACGCTGGGCTTTTTTGCTCCGGCGTCGCGCTACTACGGTCCGGCGGGGATCCAGGGCTTTCGCGATATGGTGCGCGCCTATCATGACGCGGGCATCGAGGTGATTCTGGACGTGGTGTACAACCACACGGCGGAAGGGAACGAGCTTGGCCCGACGCTCTCGTTTAAGGGGATTGATAACTACAGCTATTACCGCACGCTCCCGGACCAGCACCGGTACTACATCAACGACACCGGGACGGGAAATACGGTCAACACCTCGCATCCGCGCGTGCTACAGATGGTGATGGATTCCCTGCGCTACTGGGCGGAATCGATGCACATTGACGGTTTTCGTTTCGACCTCGGGACGATCCTGGGCCGCGAGCCCGAAGGGTTTGACCCGCGCGGCGGTTTTTTTGACGCCATGACTCAGGATCCGGTCTTATCCCGACTGAAGCTGATTGGTGAACCCTGGGATATCGGTCCCGGCGGCTATCAGGTAGGCGGATTCCCGCCAGGCTGGGGGGAGTGGAACGACAAATACCGCGACACCGTTCGCGAGTACTGGAAGGGGGACAACGTCTCCACGGACTTTACCGCGCGTCTGCTCGGTTCCGGCGATCTGTACGATCTGCGCGGACGCCGTCCTTGGGCCAGCGTCAATTTCATCACCGCCCATGACGGCTTTACGCTGAATGACCTGGTGTCGTACAACGAAAAGCACAACGCCGACAACGGTGAGGACAATAATGACGGGCATAACGATAACCGCTCGTACAACTACGGCGAGGAAGGGCCAACCGAGAATCCGGATATTATTGCTACCCGCGAACGGCAGAAACGTAATTTCCTGACCACGCTGCTGTTCTCCCACGGCACGCCGATGCTGCTGGCGGGGGATGAGTTTGGCCGTACGCAGAAGGGGAATAACAATGGATACTGCCAGGACAGTGAGATCTCGTGGATCGACTGGAAGGGACTCTCCGAAAACGACGCTGCGCTGCGTGAGTTTACCCGTCGTCTCATTGCCCTTCGCGCGCAACAGCCGCTGCTGCGCCGTGAAAGCTGGCGCGACGGGCTGGAGATCCGCTGGTTCAATGCCGGAGGCGGTCCACAGCAGGCCGAGCAGTGGGATGAAGGCTCGACGCTTGGGGTCTCCATCAGCAGACCGGATCTGCGGCAGGAGGACGGTATCTGGCACGATGTGCTGATGCTGTTCAACCCGTTTGAAGGCACCGTGCCGTTCCAGATCCCGCAATTTGGCGAAGGGGGATGGGTGCTGGAGCTGTCTACGGCGGATGACGCTGCCACCGGGACAGCGATCACCGAAACCGTTGAGTACGAACTGGCCGGGCGCAGCATTACGCTGTTCCGCCGTCCTTAGTTACAGTGACGCCGCCGCCCGGGCGGCGGTGTCATACAGGGAGGAGATCGTGCGTAACAGCTGCGCGGTCTCGCCAATCGACTTCCCGGCAACGCCGCTCTCCGCGTGGATCGCAATCAGACACGCTTCCCGCACGTCCCGGTATTTCATGCACAGCGCTTTCCCTTCCTCCGTGGTGGAGAAAAAAAGCTCTTTACCCGCTTTCTCGCTCGTCACGTAGCCTGCCTTGACCAGCTTTTTCAGGGCATAGGTCACCACGTGGGTATCTTCCACGTTGAGGACGAAGCAGATATCGGCCAGCTTTTTCTTGCGGTCGCGGTGGTTCACGTGATGCAGCAGCGAAACGTCAAAGGCGCCCATATCGGGCTCGCCGGCAGCCGTCATGCAGCGCACCATCCATTTGTTGAACGCGTTGCTGGTCATGATCAGCGCATATTCCAGCTCTGATAACTCCGCGCAGCGCTCGGATACCAGATGGCGGGAAGAGACGATCCGGCCATCGTTGATATCGTCGCGATCGGGTGAAGCACTCTTTTCTGAGGTCATAACGTTCCTTAGCCAGAAATGTAAACTCATCGATAAAATAAGAACATTTTATTGATAATTTGTTTACATGTTTTTGAGGTTCAGATATAGCTTTTTAGCGCAGGTTTTGCGAAGCCTGCCAACAAAACACAACATCGCTCGCCGCAAATTAAAAAAATAGCCGTCGGCGCGCAACGCTCACTTTCGATAGGGTAAACGTTATGGACGGTACTACGCTGTTGCCGCTGATCGGGATACCGATCGTGGTTATTGGTTTTGCACTGCGCTTCAACCCGCTGCTGGTGGTCGTGGTGGCGGGGCTGGCGACGGGTCTGCTGGTCGGCATGGATTTCGGCATGCTGCTGGAGACCTTTGGCGAGAAGTTCGTCAATAGCCGATCGCTGGCCACCTTCATCCTGATCCTGCCGGTGATTGGTCTGCTGGAATATTACGGGCTAAAAGAGCGCGCCCAGGCTTGGGTGGCGAAGATCGCCAGTGCCACCTCAGCGCGTATTCTGATGCTCTATTTTGTCGCGCGGGAAGGCACCGCCGCGCTGGGCCTGATGTCGCTGGGCGGTCACGCGCAGACGGTGCGCCCGCTGCTGGCGCCGATGGCCGAAGGGGCGGCGCTGAACGAATATGGCGAGCTGCCGCAGCACATTCGCGACAAAATCAAAGCCCATGCCGCCGCGTGTGACAACATCGCGGTTTTCTTTGGGGAAGATATCTTTATTGCCTTTGGGGCGGTGCTGCTGATCGACGCGTTCCTGAAAGAGAATGGTATTCAGGGCATTGAACCGCTGCATATTGGCCTGTGGGCCATTCCAACCGCGATTGCGGCATTGATTATTCATATGACGCGCCTGCTGCGCCTCGATGCAAGTATCCGTCGCGACGTGATGGTCTGGCGTGCAGAGCAGGGTACGCAGGAGGCCGCGCAATGATGACGCTTATCACCATTAACCGCGTGTACTACCTGATTGGCTTTGTCGTGATGCTGCTGGTTGTGATGACCCTGCGCGATCGCGCCAATCCGAAGCGCTTTACCACCGCGCTGTTCTGGTTCTTGTTTGGCGGGATCTTCCTGTTTGGCGATCTGATGGTTCAGGAACTCGGCAAATCGCTGGCGTACCGGATTATCGGCGGCGGCGTTATCGCCATCGCGCTGCTGGCGGGGTTTGGCCTCGTCGGGAAAGGGCACTATAAAATGTCGACCGAGGAGGAGCGCGTCGCGTCGTCAAACCGGCTTAAAAACTGGCTGTTCCTGCCCGCGCTGATGATCCCGGTGGTGACGGTGCTGGGCACGTTATTCCTGAAGGGCGTTTCGGTCGGCGGCGTGTTTCTGCTCGATCAGAAGCAGCTCACCCTGGCGGCGCTGTGCGTGGCCTGCGTCGCGGCGATCCTCACCGGCTGGTGGCTGACCAAAGGCACGCCGCTGCATGCCGTTCGTCAGTCCCGTCGTCTTGTTGATACCATCGGCTGGGCGGTGATCCTGCCGCAGATGCTGGCCATGCTCGGCGGCGTGTTCGTGGTGGCCAACACGGGCGACTCGGTACAGAAGGTGGTGAGTCTGTTTGTGAACCCGGATAGCCGCTTTATGCTGGTGGTGATTTACTGCGTGGGTATGGCGCTGTTTACCATGATTATGGGTAATGCCTTTGCGGCCTTCCCGGTATTAAGTGCCGGTATCGCCTTGCCGTTTTTGATCAACGTGCATCACGGCAACCCTGCGCCGCTGCTGGCGATTGGCATGTATGCAGGCTACTGCGGCACGCTGATGACGCCGATGGCCGCGAACTTCAATATCGTTCCCGCCGCGCTGCTGGAGCTGAAAGACAAATATCAGGTGATCAAGATCCAGATCCCGACCGCGTTAACCCTGCTGGTGGTGAACGTGTTCTTAATGTATTTCCTCGTGTTTCGCTAAGGAGCTGTCATGGAATTAACGCAACATCAGGCCGACGCGTTTGCCCGCATGCCTTTGACCTATTTGCGCCAGGAATACCCGAACCACATCATGCACCTGCTTAATGATGATGGTGACGTTCTGCCGCCGCGTGAACTGCATCCCATTTTCTACGGCTGTTTTGACTGGCATTCGGCGGTGCACGGTTACTGGCTGCTGCTGCGCTGCGTGCGCCTCTATCCAGAATTACCGTGTCGGGACGCGATCGTCGCGCTTTTTGACGAGCACATGACCGAAGAGAACGTGGCGAAGGAGCTGGCCTATTTTACCGCGCCGTTCCGCGCCTCGTTTGAGCGTCCGTATGGCTACGGCTGGCTGCTGGCGCTGGCCCAGGAGCTGAAGCAGTCGTCGCTGCCGCAGGCCGCGGGCTGGTACCAGACGCTGGCGCCGCTCACCCAGGATATTCGCAACCGGCTGGTGGATTACCTCGGTAAGCTCACCTATCCGATCCGCGTCGGGACGCACTACAACACCGCGTTTGCCCTCGCGCTGGCGCTCGATTACGGTCGCGCAGTCGGAGACAAGGCGCTTGAACAGGCGATTGTGGCAGCGACGGAGCGGTTTTATCTCGCCGACACGCGCTATCCGGCTCATTATGAGCCCGGCGGAGACGAGTATATTTCCGGCGCGCTGACGGAGGCGCTGCTGATGAGCAAGGTGGCTGAAGACTTCCCGGCCTGGTTTGACGCGTTTCTGCCGGAGGTGGGCGCCATTACGGCACTGATGAACCCGGCGGAAGTGAGCGATCGTACCGACCCGAAAATTGCCCATCTGGACGGGTTAAACCTCAGCCGCGCGTGGTGTATGAAGCACATTGCGAAAGCGCTTCCTGCCAGCCACCCGGCGCAACCGGCATTGCGCGAGGCGGTGACGAAACATCTTGCCGCAAGTGTCGGGCATGTGGTCGGCAGCCACTATAGCGGCGGGCACTGGCTGGCGAGCTTTGCGCTACTGGCGCTGGAGTAAACAAACGCGCCGTCTTTACTTGCCGGGTGGCGCTGCGCTTACCCGGCCTACATTGTGCAACGCTTGCCTGTAGACCGCGCAGGGCGCAGCCTGCTCAGGCTAAATACCACCGAACCCGTCGAGGCGATGACGGCTAGCCACAGTGCAACCTGGATAGCATGTTGATGGTCCCATCCTGCCGCTGCTCCCAGCAGCACCCCCACCACGGCGGCGCCGAGACACTGGCCGAATGTTCTGACGATCGACAACACGCCGGAGGCATAGCTGGCATATTCCCGCGCGACGTTAGCGAGCATTTCCCGGTTATTGGGGCTCTGGAAGCAGCCAAAACCAATACCGCATACCAGGCTGCGCAGGCAGATATTCCACACGGAAGGATTCTCCGGCAACGTGGCCAGCAGGACCAACCCACCGACAAAGACGATAAGCCCGAGGGTCGAGATCAGCGGCGCGGAGATCGTATCCGCCCAGCGACCCGCGTGCGGCGCGATCAGCACGATGCCAATCGGCCACGGGGTAAACAGCAGCGCCGACACCACCGGGCTGTAGCCATACACACTCTGAAACAGGAACGGCAGCGCGACAAACGTGATCCCCTGGCTCACAAACGAGGCCAGCGAGGTCAGCGCGGCGAGGGTGAAGCGCCCGTTGCTGAACATCACCGGTGGCAGTAACGGATGTTGCGCGCGCCGGATACGCCAGGTAAAGGCGAAGGCGCTGACCAGCGCGAGAACGCCCCAGCAGACGGCCTGCCGGTTAATGTGTTGCGTCACGTGCTGAAGGCTGTCGGCCATCATGATTGCGGAACCTAACAGGACGGCGGAGAGCACGGCGCCTGGCGCGTCAAAGGGAGTGCGGTCAACGGCCGATTCCCGCGGCAAGGCCCGCCATGCCAGCAGCAGGGCGATGCTGCCCGGAATAAGGTTAATGGCGAACAGCCATTGCCAGCTCAGGGCGTCCAGTATTGTTCCGCCGAGTACAGGGGCTATCGCCGTGCTGGAGGCGATAAGCAAGGCGTGCAGCCCCAGAATACGGCCCAACAGTCGGCCCGGAAAAACGGACCGCAGGATCGCCGGGGCGATGCTCAGGGTCGCCGCGCCGCCGATGCCCTGCAGAATTCGCATCCCGGTTAACATTTCCGGCGTTGTTGCCAGCGCGCAGCCCAGCGAGGTGAGCGTAAAGGTGGCAAGCCCGGCCAGAAAGATTGGGCGATAGCCCACGCGGGCCGCCAGCGCCGCGAAGATGGCCAACGTCATCGCCGCTGACAGCAGATAACCGTTGGCGAACCAGACCGCAACGTTCGCGGGGACCTGCATCGCGCTTGCCATGGAGGGGAGCGCGATGTTGATCATGGTACCGTCAAAAACGCCCATCAGCGTGGTGGTCATAACGGCGGCCATCACCCTGGCACGTTCATGTCCGGGTAAACCTTCATCGCCGGGCTGGTTTGAAAAGAGCGTCATCGTCGTTACTCCGAATAAGAATCGTGATGACGAAACTATAATCATGCGGTATACAGGGCGGAAGACGCAGCATTTGCACTTAATCATTGCACGTAACGCCATATCTGAGGAGCCATCGTGTCCGATCCTGATTTTAACCTTCTGGTTGCGCTCGACGTTTTGCTGGCAGAAGCCAGCGTGGCGGGCGCGGCGCGACGTTTGAACCTGAGCACCTCCGCCATGAGCCGCACCCTGAGCCGGCTGCGGGAGGTGACCGGCGATCCGATCCTGGTACGGGCCGGTCGTCACATGGTGCTGACGCCCTGGGCCGAAGCTACCCGGGACCGCGCCAGAAGCGCTGTGCACGAGGCGAGGGCGGTGCTGCAGCCCTCCACCGACGCGCTGAAGGTGGAAAGCCTCGAACGGCTGTTCACCATCCGGGCCAACGACGGTTTTGTGGTGGCGTTTGGGCCTCTGCTCATTGCTGCGGTTGCGAGCGTTGCGCCCGGGGTGTGCATCCGCTTCTCACCGAAACCGGAAAAAACGTCGCGCTACTTGCGGGAGGGACTTGTCGATCTGGAGATCGGCGTGCAGGGCAACATGGGGCCTGAAATACGGCTGCAAAGGCTTTTCCAGGATCGGTTTGTTGGCACGGTGCGCAAGGGGCATCCGCTGTCAGAGCAGCCGGAGGTCAGCCTGAGTGACTATGTCGCCTGGGGGCATGTGGTGGCCTCGCCGGACGGATCGCTGCACGGGTTTGTCGATGAGGCGCTGGCGGAGCGCGGGATGAAGCGCAAGGTCGCCAGCGTGGTGCCCGGTTTTCCGACGGCGTTATCCGTGGCGCTGGCCTCCGATCTGATTGCCATGGTGCCGGCGTTATACCTGCTCAATCAGGCGATGACCGAGCGCGTGCACGTTTTTGAACTGCCCTTTAAGACCCGCACTATTACGGTATCCCAGATGTGGCATCCGCGCATGGAACGGGACCCGGCGCATCGCTGGCTCAGGGAAAAGGTCCTTGAAGTGTGCCGCGCGGTTTGCTGACGCTCAGAGCACTTTCCCCGGCACGGTGAGGATGAAGCGCGTCGACACCGCATCCGATTCCACGCGGACTTTTCCGTGGTGTGCCGTGACGATGGACTTCACGATGGCAAGCCCAATGCCGCTGCCTTCGCCTTTACGCTGCCTGGACGGATCGACGCGATAAAAACGGTCAAACAGCTTCGGCAAATGCGCCGGCGGGATCGGCGTACCGGGGTTTTCTGTCACCAGCTCAACGTCATTATCCTGTTTTCGCAGTGAGACCGTCACCGTTTTGCCCGCTGGCGTATAGCGCAGGGCGTTAGATAACAGATTATTGATTGCCCTTCTGAACATCTGCGGATCGCCTTCTATCAGGCAGGGCATCCCATTGAATGTCAGCGCGATGTGGCGTTCTTCCGCCCAGGCTTCGAAGAAATCAAACACCTTCATGACCTCGGCGCTTAAATCAAACATCACCCGATCCGGGATGAGCTGATTATTATCGGCCTGTGCAAGGAACAGCATGTCGCTGACCATGCGGGTCATCCGGTTGTACTCTTCAAGGCTGGAGTACAACACATCCTCCAGCTCCTTCGGAGAACGGTTCTGACTCAGCGCGATTTCGGTTTGCGTCACCAGGTTGGTGATAGGGGTTCTGATTTCGTGCGCGATATCGGCGGAAAAGTTAGCCTGACGGGTAAAGACATCTTCTATCTTCTCGATCATCTGGTTAAAGGAGATGACCAGCTGTTCCAGCTCAACGGGGACGCGGGACGGCTCCAGTCGTGCATCCAGGTTTTCGGAGGTGATGTTTTTAATGGCGTTGCTGACGTTACGCAGGGGCAAATGTCCCTGACGCACTGCGATGCGGATGACAAGAATAATCAGCAGGCTGATAACCGCGGCAATCGCCAGAAGGTTTTTTTTCAGCGCCTCAAGATAGTGGAGATGAAAATTAATGGAGAGCCCGATCAGCATGACGTAGTCCTGGGTTTTGCCCTGCAGCGTCGCCGTGCCTGAGGAGGCGATAATCCGGTACGTTTCCATTTTCATGTCGGACCCGGCATGCATCGGGTTGGCCGGGTCTTCTACCGTCCAGAGAAACACATCCTGTGCACGACGGTGTTCGCTAAAGTCCGCTGTCTTCATTGCCGGGCGCAATGCCGCCCCTTGCGTCGAGCTGAACAGGGTATTGCCCTGCGGATCCAGAAGCAGGACGGCCACGTTGCGGTAACTGGCGATCGACTCTTTGATCTTACTGATTTTCTTTTGGTCGGGATCTGCCGGTGAGTGCAGAATGCGGTGCATCGCGGTGCTGATCTGCTGAAGGTCGCTGATATCCTGCTCGGCAAAGTGCTTCTCAACGGAGTGCAGCATGAACCAGGTAAAGGCGAAGAAGGCCAGTATGGTGGAGAGGCTGATAAAAAAGGTCAGTCGCAGCGCAAGAGAGAACGGGCGTCGGAGGGGCTTAACGCGCATCCGGCACCTCCAGCATATAGCCCACGCCGCGCACCGTCTGGATCAGCTTCGGTTCAAAGTCATTATCGATCTTTGCGCGCAGCCGCTTTACCGCCACATCAATCGCGTTCGTGTCGCTGTCAAAGTTCATGTCCCATACCTGGGAGGCAATCAGGGAGCGGGGCAGCACTTCCCCCTGATGGCGCATGAAAAACTCCAGCAGGCTGAACTCCTTGCTGGTGAGCACAATCCGACTTCCTGTCCGGCTGACTTTTCTCGACACGAGGTCAACCGTCAGGTCTGCTACCTGAAGCTGGCTTTCTGCGATCACCGTATTTCCGCGTCTTAACAGCGTCCTTACCCGGGCGAGCAGCTCGGCAAAGGCGAACGGCTTGATCAGATAATCATCTGCGCCCAGCTCAAGCCCTTTAACACGATGTTCAATCGTACCGAGAGCCGTCAGAAGCAGTATGGGCATCCCTTTTCCGGCAGAGCGGAGCATGCGGACAATATCCCAGCCGTTCACATCGGGCAGCATGATGTCGAGAATCAGCAGATCGTATTCAGCGGTCATGGCGAGATGGTAACCGTTCAGGCCATTATCAGCGTGGTCCACGACAAACCCTGCTTCAGT
This sequence comes from Enterobacter sp. JBIWA003, assembly GCF_019968825.1. Taxonomy (NCBI): domain Bacteria; kingdom Pseudomonadati; phylum Pseudomonadota; class Gammaproteobacteria; order Enterobacterales; family Enterobacteriaceae; genus Enterobacter; species Enterobacter sp. JBIWA003. Next base: position 2,492,719 of record NZ_CP074170.1, on the reverse strand, counting down.
GAGTCCCTTGCTGAGGTACTCACCGGTTTTCATTTCGTCTTCAACGATCAGTATTTTCATCTTGCTCCCCTGACTGGCTGCTGATGACATTCTATGGCGCCCGCCACCGTTCACAATGACTTACGTTAAAAATGACAACATTGTCATTATCCCGTCACCCGTCAAACAGGAAGCGTTCAGTAGAGTAGCCCTAAAAATACTCTGGACTTCATTTGAACCGTTATGTTCCTGATAAAACGACTTAGCATCAGTACGGTATTTATCCTGGCAGGCTGCGTCTCGCTGGCCCCCGACTATCAGCGCCCGGCGTCACCGGTCCCCCAGCAGTTTTCGCTTTCGCGTAACGGCCTGACGCCCGCGGTGGCGGGGTATCAGGACACCGGCTGGCGCACCTTTTTTGTCGATCCGCAGGTAGCCGGGTTGATTACGGAAGCCCTGAACAATAATCGCGATATAAAAATGGCCGTCCTGAAGGTTGAAGAGGCGCGGGCGCAGTTCAACGTGACGGAGGCGGACCGTTACCCGCAGTTGAACGGATCCGCGGGTATCACGTACAGCGGGGGACTGAAAAGTGACAAACCGACTTCGCAGCAGTACGACGCGGGTCTTGCGCTCAGTTACGAATTCGACTTTTTCGGCAAGCTGAAGAACATGAGTGAGGCTGATCGACAAAACTATTATGCCCAGGAAGAGGCCCGTCGCGCCGTGCATATCTTGCTCGTCTCTAACGTGTCGCAGAGCTATTTCAACCAGCAGCTGGCGTATAAACAGCTGCGTATCGCGCGGGAAACGCTGGAAAATTACCGGCAGTCTTATGCGTTCGTTGAGCAACAGCTGGTGACGGGCAGCACTAACGTACTCGCGCTGGAACAGGCCCGGGGACAGATCGAAAGCACGCAGGCAGAGATTGCCAAACGTGAGGGGGAGCTGGCGCAGGCCAATCATGCCCTGCAGCTGCTCCTCGGGACGTACCGTGCGCTGCCGGGCGACAGTGGAATGAACGCCAGCGATATTGCGCCGGTAAAACTCCCGCCTCATCTATCCTCAGCGATACTGCTGCAGCGCCCGGATATTATGGAGGCGGAGTATCAGCTTAACGCGGCTGATGCGAATATCGGCTCCGCGCGTGCCGCCTTTTTCCCGTCGATTTCCCTGACCAGCGGGCTTTCCACAGGCAGCACGGAATTATCCAGCCTGTTCACCGCGGGCAGTGGGATGTGGAATTTTATCCCTAAAATCGATATTCCCATTTTTAATGCGGGCAGGAATAAGTCTAACCTGAAGCTGGCTGAAATTCGTCAGCAGCAGTCGGTCGTGAATTACGAACAAAAAATACAGGCCGCCTTCAAACAGGTCGCCGATGCGCTCGCGCTGCGGGACAGCATTAACCAGCAAATTGACGCACAGCGTCGTTATCTTGATTCGCTCCAGATTACGCTCCAGCGTGCCAGAGGATTATATGCCAGTGGTGCGGTCAGTTATATCAACGTGCTGGACGCGGAACGTTCTCTTTTCTCCACCCGCCAGACCCTTCTCGACCTTATTTATGCCCGACAGGTTAATGAAATAACGCTCTTCACCGCCCTGGGCGGCGGTTGGGTCGAATAACTGTACTTAAAGAGGAAACTAAAATGCGTAATTCACTTAAAGCCGTGGTATTCGGTGCAATCGCCGTGACGTTTTCTGCCGGCCTTCAGGCTGAGGTTCATCAGCACGAGGCGATGAGCGCCGCCCGTGAAGGGGCCGCAGAGCAGGTTATTACCGGGACCGGTATCGTGAAAGACATTGATCTCACGAATAAAAAAGTCACGATTTCTCATGAGGCCATCCCGGCGATTGGCTGGCCCGCGATGACCATGCGTTTCACCTTTATTGAGGCCGATGAGAGCATCAACGCCTTAAAGGTCGGCAGTCACGTTGATTTTTCATTTGTTCAGCAGGGCAATATCTCATTACTAAAGAGCATTAAATAGCGAGAAACGGCATGGCCTCATTAAAAATAAAATACGCTGCCATGATAGTCAGCAGCCTTATTGCCGGAGGGCTGATATCCGTGACGGCATGGCAGACACTTTATTCATCTGAAAAAACAGCAAATAGCGTTGCGGAAAGAAAGGTCCTTTTCTGGTATGACCCGATGAAGCCTGACGTGAAATTCGACAAGCCCGGTAAATCACCGTTTATGGATATGGATCTGGTCCCGAAATATGCGGACGAAAATGACGATAAAAGCGGCGGTGGTATCCGTATCGATCCGACGCAGGTCCAGAATTTAGGATTAAAAACGCAAAAAGTGACGCGCGGAACGCTGAATTATGCCCAGACGATCCCGGCCAACGTCAGCTATAACGACTATCAGTTTGTCATTGTGCAGGCGCGTGCGGATGGGTTCGTTGAGAAAGTCTACCCGCTGACGATCGGCGATAAGGTGAAGAAAGGCACGCCGCTGATTGATATTACCATTCCGGACTGGGTCGAAGCGCAGAGCGAGTTCCTGCTGCTCTCCGGCACCGGTGGAACGCCCACGCAGATTAAAGGGGTTCTGGAACGGCTTAGGCTGGCGGGTATGCCGGATGAGGATATTCAGCGGCTGCGTGCGACCCGCACTATCCAGACCCGTTTTACCATCAGGGCGCCCATCGACGGGGTGATCACGGCATTTGACCTGCGCACCGGGATGAATATTTCGAAAGATAAGGTCGTGGCGCAAATTCAGGGAATGGATCCGGTCTGGATCGGCGCGGCGGTCCCAGAATCGATTGCGTATCTGCTGAAAGATACCTCGCAGTTTGCTGTTTCGGTACCGGCCTGGCCGGATAAATCCTTCCCGGTTGAAAAGTGGAGTCTTCTGCCAAGTGTGGATCAAACCACCCGTACGCTGCAGGTGCGCCTGCAGGTCTCCAACAAGGATGAGCTGCTGAAACCGGGCATGAATGCCTACCTGAAGCTGAATACCCAAAGTCAGGAAATGCTGCTGATTCCGTCTCAGGCCGTTATCGATACCGGCAAAGAGCAGCGCGTTATTACCGTTGACGCTAACGGGAATTTTGTACCGAAAAGGATCCACGTTCTGCATGAATCTCAGCAGCAGTCCGGCATTGGTAGCGGGCTGGAAGAGGGGGAGTCAGTCGTCGTCAGCGGTCTGTTCCTGATTGACTCGGAGGCCAATATTACCGGTGCGCTGGAGCGCATGCGCCACGCTGAAACCCCTGACGACGCCCATTCTGGCCATTAAGGAGACGATGATGATTGAATGGATTATCCGGCGGTCAGTGGCTAATCGTTTCCTGGTTATGATGGGGGCGCTGTTTCTCAGCGTCTGGGGAACATGGACCATCATCAACACCCCGGTTGATGCCTTGCCCGATCTGTCTGACGTTCAGGTGATTATCAAAACCAGCTATCCCGGCCAGGCCCCGCAGATTGTTGAAAACCAGGTGACCTATCCACTCACCACCACCATGCTGTCGGTTCCCGGCGCGAAGACCGTGCGCGGCTTTTCGCAGTTTGGTGATTCGTATGTCTATGTCATTTTTGAAGATGGCACTGATTTGTACTGGGCCCGTTCGCGCGTGCTGGAGTACCTGAACCAGGTTCAGGGCAAACTCCCTGCTGGCGTGAGTTCCGAGATCGGCCCGGATGCCACCGGCGTGGGCTGGATATTTGAATATGCGCTGGTGGATCGCAGCGGAAAACACGATCTCGCCGAGCTGCGCTCATTGCAGGACTGGTTCCTGAAGTTTGAGCTGAAAACGATCCCGAACGTGGCCGAAGCGGCCTCCGTCGGCGGCGTGGTGAAGCAGTATCAGATTCAGGTTGACCCGTTAAAGCTGGCACAGTATGGCGTCAGCCTGCCGGAGGTTAAGCAGGCCCTTGAGTCGTCTAACCAGGAAGCAGGGGGATCGTCCGTAGAAATCGCGGAAGCGGAATATATGGTTCGGGCCAGCGGCTATCTGCAGACCATCGATGATTTCAATCACATTGTCCTGAAAACCGGCGAGAACGGCGTACCGATCTATCTGCGTGACGTTGCCCGCGTACAAACAGGGCCGGAAATGCGCCGCGGTATTGCCGAGCTGAACGGGCAGGGTGAAGTGGCGGGCGGCGTGGTGATCCTGCGTTCGGGTAAAAATGCGCGCGAGGTCATCACGGCGGTGAAAGATAAGCTGGAGACGCTGAAGGCCAGCCTGCCGGAAGGCGTTGAGATTGTGACCACCTACGATCGCAGCCAGCTCATCGACCGGGCCATTGATAACCTGAGCGGCAAGCTTCTCGAAGAGTTTATCGTGGTGGCCATCGTCTGTGCACTGTTCCTCTGGCACATTCGCTCAGCGCTGGTGGCGATTATCTCTCTGCCGCTTGGCCTGTGTATTGCCTTCATCGTCATGCATTTCCAGGGGCTGAACGCCAATATTATGTCGCTCGGAGGTATTGCCATTGCCGTCGGTGCAATGGTGGATGCCGCCATCGTGATGATTGAAAATGCGCATAAACGGCTGGAAGAGTGGGATCACCAGCATCCGGGGGAACAGATTGACAACGCCACCCGGTGGCAGGTGATCACCAGTGCCTCTGTTGAAGTGGGGCCAGCCCTGTTTATCAGCCTGCTGATCATCACCTTGTCGTTCATTCCCATCTTTACCCTCGAGGGTCAGGAAGGGCGGCTGTTTGGTCCACTGGCCTTCACGAAAACGTACGCCATGGCGGGCGCGGCCGCGCTGGCCATCATCGTGATACCCATTCTGATGGGATTCTGGATCCGGGGTAAAATTCCCGCCGAGACCCGTAACCCGCTGAACAGACTGTTGATTAACGCCTATCATCCGCTTCTGATTCGGGTGCTCCACTGGCCTAAAACAACCCTGCTGGTTGCGGCATTATCCATCTTCACGGTGATCTGGCCCCTGAGCCAGGTGGGTGGCGAGTTTTTACCGAAGATCAACGAAGGCGATCTGCTGTATATGCCCTCGACATTGCCAGGCGTGTCTCCGGCAGAAGCGGCGGCGCTCCTGCAGACTACGGACAAACTCATCAAAACCGTGCCTGAGGTAGCGTCGGTGTTCGGTAAAACCGGTAAAGCCGAAACGGCCACGGATTCCGCGCCGCTCGAAATGGTCGAAACCACCATTCAGCTTAAGCCTGAGGATCAGTGGCGACCCGGCATGACGATTGACAAGATCGTTGACGAGCTCGATAAGACCGTTCGTTTGCCTGGCCTGGCGAATCTCTGGGTTCCGCCCATCCGCAACCGCATCGATATGCTTTCAACCGGGATTAAAAGCCCCATTGGTATCAAGGTTTCAGGTACCGTTCTGGCTGATATCGACGCCACGGCGCAGCGCATAGAGGCCGTCGCCAAAACGGTGCCAGGCGTGGTGTCTGCCCTCGCTGAACGTCTGGAAGGCGGGCGCTACATCGATGTTGATATCAACCGGGAGAAAGCCTCCCGCTATGGAATGACGGTGGGCGACGTGCAGCTGTTCGTCTCCTCGGCCATCGGCGGCGCGACGGTGGGGGAAACGGTGGAAGGCGTGGCCCGCTACCCGATTAATATTCGTTATCCTCAGGACTACCGGAACAGCCCGAACGCGTTGAGGCAGATGCCGATCCTGACGCCGATTAAACAGCAGATCACGCTGGGTGATGTGGCGGATATCAACGTGGTTTCCGGCCCCACGATGCTAAAAACGGAGAATGCCCGACCTGCAAGCTGGATTTATATCGATGCCCGCGGCAGGGATATGGTGTCCGTAGTGAACGACATTAAAACGGCCATCAGCCAGAACGTGAAGCTGAGGCCGGGTACCAGCGTGTCATTCTCCGGACAGTTTGAACTGCTTGAACACGCCAACAAGAAACTGAAGCTGATGGTGCCGATGACGGTGATGATCATTTTCATTCTGCTCTATCTGGCGTTCCGTCGCGTGGATGAAGCGTTGCTGATCCTGATGAGCCTGCCGTTCGCGCTGGTCGGCGGGATATGGTTCCTCTACTGGCAGGGTTTTCATATGTCAGTTGCAACCGGCACCGGGTTTATCGCCCTGGCCGGGGTGGCGGCAGAATTTGGGGTGGTCATGCTGATGTATTTGCGTCATGCCGTTGAAGCACATCCGGCGTTGTCCCGCCAGGAAACGTTCACTGAACGAGGGCTTGATGAGGCGCTTTATCATGGTGCCGTGTTGCGCGTGCGGCCAAAGGCAATGACCGTCGCGGTGATCATCGCGGGTCTGCTGCCCATTCTCTGGGGGACCGGCGCAGGGTCAGAAGTTATGAGCCGGATAGCGGCCCCCATGATCGGCGGGATGATTACAGCACCGCTGCTATCGCTGTTTATTATTCCTGCGGCGTATAAGTTAATTTGGTTGCGCAGACATAAAAAGCCATAAAAAAACCCGCCGGTAGCGGCGGGTTTTTACGTGATGAATGCTTAGCGCTCCTTGCTGATCAGTTTGCGCCAGGCTCTGTTATGCAGAGTAAATAGCAGCATCTTATAGAAAGCGGTAGAGAAGATGCAGCTGCCGCTAAGCCCCAGCATGACAGTACTCACCATCGCAGCGGTCAGACTGACGCCCGGAGCAGCGCTACCGCTCAGCGCGGCCAGCAGATAGGCTGCCGTTAATACCAGACTCATCACCGCCAGCGTAAGATGTAACCGCACGGCGCGCATGCTGCCTTTGCCAATCATAAACATCGTCACGCCGTTGATGCTTGCGAACAGGAGGGCGATCAGCACAACCCACACGAATACGCGTTCGGCTGGCTGGCCGAGTGCGGCGAGTACGCCATAGCCCAACCACAGCTGAGGAATCGCGAAGCTGACAATTACCCCGAGAGTGCTGATTGCCGCCGGAATACCCATGGTGTGTAGACCCACAGGTTTGCCCATTTCTTCAGCCAACTGAGTCTTTAGCTGTTGCAGCTGTGTCGGGGAGGTATTGCTTATGCTGGTAGCCACCTCGTTACAGTGTTGCAGGCGACGGGTTAAAACTTTAAACATTTGAATACTCAGCGTTCAGTTAGGTAAAAATGATTGCAGCACACCTACTACATAGCGTCCTGACTGGACGGTATTTTGTGGATTGCGAATAGTCCCAGTGAGCTCCCCACAAAGGCCGATGCGTTGTTGACCGCACTCATCAGCTCGCGCTGCAGTGATTTTTGTAACGATTCGCTTGGGAAACGTTTCGGATAAACACCTGCGCGGATCGCGGCCTTTACCCCGGCACTGGAGATACCTGGATTCTGCGCTTTAATGATCTCTTCCGTGATGCGCTTACGTTCGGCACGGCTCAGGCTCTGGAACCAGGCGGTAACTTTACTTGAAGACGCCGCTTTCATCAGCTTGTACGTTTCTAAAGTACCTCTTAGCGCGGTTCCTGCCGCAGCAAGCGAAATGACATCCAGAACTGTCGTGGTGGCAACGTACCAGTCCTGGCTGTCAAGCCATGCAACATCGGAACCATGGTCGTTATGGATAGCCAGTAGACGGCCCGCGCCAATCATGCATTGCGCTCCCGTCGCCAGTGTACCGGACAGACTAATCGCCGCAATCACACCAGACCCGCCAGCGGTAAACGGTACTGCCGCACCGGCACCAAACGCCATGACAAGCGTAACAATCATCGCGCCACAGGCAAAACCGGTCGAGGTAATTTCCGTAGCAAGTGACGGAGTAGTTAGCGTCGCAACCACAGCTTTTTCTGCACTGATTTCCTTAGCATCCGGAATTTTACTGATGACTACATGGCTGACGGTGCTCTGATTCACATCAGCAATGCGTCGAGACGGGCGAACCAGCCAGCGTTGCTTGCCATCATCAAAAATGATGCCGACATTGTAAAAATTACGCGTGCAGTCGAGCTGTGCGGCCAGCTTTTTAAAATCGATATCTGCACCGGCCTGTAGGCCAAGGCTTCGCGAGAGATCATAAGAGGGAAGGGTGCTGTCAGGCGACTGCTGACCGGGTAAGTTCATCGAGGAAGCTCCTTCATTCCGTGAGGACTATTAATTAGCAGGGTAATATATTGAAATAATTTATGATTCGAAGATTAATACTTTGATAATAGCAGCGTTAACTCGGTGATCAAATGATTCCTACAACTGTTCCCGTATCGTCCCGTATGGAAGCACTATTTCACAACCCCAGCGGCCTGGCCTCCTGTATGAACTCTATCAGAAGGCGAAGCCCGGTCGGCAGTTGCCGGCGGCTTGAATAATAGATATGAAAACCTTCCTCCAGCGGGGACCATTCCGTCAGCACCAGGCGGAGCCGTCCATCCTTCACATAGGATGCAACAAGAGGCTCCGGAAAATACATCAGGCCGGCTCCGCCTAATACGGCCACAAGGCCCGTTTCAGCCTGATTGACCGTCACAGAGCCAGGCACACTGATTTGGTACGTTTCGCCGTCTCGCTCAAGTTCCCAGCGATAAATCCGATCGTCGCCGAGACGATTGCTTATACAGCGATGGTGTAATAAATCATCCGGATGTTCAGGCGTTCCGCAGCGTTCAAGGTAGTCGGGGGATGCTGCGATAACCCAGCGAATATCGGCAGATAAACGCCGGGCAACCATGTCTTCCGGGACGGTGCCACCATAGCGGATACCGGCATCGAAGCCCGCATCAGTGACGTCAACCATACGGTTGCTGGCCACAATATCGATTTCAATATCGGGATAGCGATCCATAAACGCGGGCATAACTGGCGCAAGCAAAAGATTGGCCGCTTCAACGGCAGCATTGATGCGGATACGTCCGGTAGGGGTATTACGATACCGGTTAAGCGATTCAAGCGCGCCTTCTATCTTGTCGAAAGGCTGAAGGACAGACTGAACCAGTTCTTCACCTGCAGCCGTAGGTGTAACGCTCTTCGTCGTGCGATTAAGGAGGCGAACACCGAGCCGGGTTTCCAGCCCCTTCAGGGCATGACTAAGCGCTGATGCACTCACACCTAATTCAATCGCCGCACGGCTGAAACTGCGATGACGTGCAATAGCCATGAAATAAATGAGATCGGCGACATCCGCTCTGCTTATTTGCATACAGAATCGTTTTCCTTGTGCGTTAAGGCCCGAATGTATTGATACGGAAATGATATACACCATAGACCGATTAGCGCTAATCCGTTGCTGAATTTATTTCACAAGTCCATCCACTCATCGCCTCTCACTGAACACGTTGTGCTTCGTTATTCTTGAAAATTATGCGCTCTGGCCGTCGGTCAGGGCGGAATATTCACCTAACGGAGCCGTGTATGAACTATACGCATCTTGGCCGCACCGGCCTGAAAGTCAGCCGCCTTTGTCTCGGAACCATGAATTTTGGTGACGTCACCGACGAGAAAACCAGCGCCCGCATTCTGGATGAAGCGCTTGAGGCAGGTATAAATTTCATTGATACAGCAGACGTGTATGGCACCGAACAATCACCCGATATCCAGCAAGGCTCGGGGCTGTCCGAAGAGATTATTGGTCGCTGGATCCAGCAGGGTGGACGCCGTGACCGTATCGTTCTGGCGACGAAAGTCTATCAGCCAATGGGGCCAGGTCCGAATGATCGCCGTCTTTCTGCTTACCATATTCGCAAGGCCTGCGAGGACAGTTTGCGACGGCTTAAGACCGACCATATTGACGTCTATCAGATGCATCACATCGATCGCTATACGCCATGGGAAGAGATCTGGCAGGCCATGGAACTCCTTGTTCAGCAGGGAAAAGTGCTTTATATCGGTAGCAGCAATTTCGCAGGCTGGGACATTGCGACTGCGCAGTCAGTTGCTACGGCCCGTCATTCCCTTGGCCTTGTCGCCGAGCAAAGTCTCTACAATCTGACTGCCCGAACTGTTGAGCTGGAGGTCATTCCCGCATGCCGCCATTTTGGCCTGGGATTGATCCCCTGGAGCCCACTTGCCGGAGGGTTGCTTGGGGGCGCACTGAAAAAGATGGCAAGCGGGCGCCGTGCAAGGCCCGCGTTTGCCCGTCTAATTGAACAACACCGTCCTCAGCTGGAAGCCTACGAAGGATTATGTGAGGACCTCGGCGAAACCCCTTCCGATGTGGCGCTTGCGTGGCTCCTGCAGAATCCTGTCGTTACTGCTCCTCTTATCGGGCCTCGTACGGTCGAACAACTCCAGCAGGCGGTTCACGCAACGACAATCACGCTATCAGACCACACCATGAGCTGTCTCGATGAAATCTGGCCCGGACCCGGGGGAGAAGCGCCCCAGGCTTATGCCTGGTAATCACCGTATGTAGGGTGGTCGCGCAGATCCGTTAACCGAAAGTCAGTTTGATAAAAGTTAAACCTTTACTGGGAGACCCGGCAACGCCGGGCCAGGGTAGGGCATTAACAGTCCTGTATTGCTGAAGGCGGCGTGAGTGAAGGTGGCGTCTCCGGAAGTGGGGGAATGATCCCGTCGACGGGGTGCGGCAGATAGTGTGCCTCGAGTTCCGTGATTTCTGCATCGCTAAGTGAAAAGTCCAGCGCGCTGATAGCCGTGGAAAGATGTTCTGGTTTCGTCGCGCCGATGATCGGTGCTGTGATGACCGTTTTTGATAGCAACCAGGCAATTGCAACATGGGCTCTTGGCACATCGTGCTTTTCAGCAATTCTGGCAACAACATCAACAACGGGCTTATCCAGCAGGGCTGCGTTCTCATACATTTTTAACGCAAAGGCATCGTTTTGCGTTCGTCGGGACGTGACACTCCAGTCGCGCGTGAGCCTGCCGCGTGCCATCGGACTCCAGGGGATCACACCAACGCCCTGGTCTTCACACAGGGGCAGCATCTCGCGCTCTTCTTCCCGGTAAAGCAGGTTGTATTGCGGTTGCATCGTAATAAATCGGGACCAGCCGTTACGCTCTGCAGTATGCTGCATTTTTGCAAAGCGCCAGGCTTCCATAGATGATGCGCCGATGTAACGTACTTTTCCTGATTTAACGAGGTCATGCAGAGCCTCCATGGTCTCTTCAACAGGCGTGGAGTGGTCAAAGCGGTGAATCTGAAAGAGATCCACATAATCCATACCTAAGCGCATCAGGCTATCGTCAATAGACTGAAAAATGGCCTTGCGGGAAAGAAACCCGGTATTGGGTGAGTTGCGCCACGGAAAGAAGGTCTTTGTCGCCACAACGATCTCGTCGCGTCTGGCCATTTCTCTCAGCGCTTTTCCTGTGATCTCTTCAGAACTTCCGCCCGAGTAGATATTTGCGGTATCAAAAAAATTAATGCCAGCTTCAAGCGCCTGACGAATGAGCGGACGTGACGCTTTTTCATCCAGGGACCAGGGTTGAGGCAAACGTTCGGGGTCACCATAGCTCATACAACCGAGACAAAGACGGGAGACTTTCAAACCGCTACGACCCAGATTCACATACTTCATTCGGTGTTCCTTCTTTTATTACCAGCAATTCTGTATGCGACAGGTTATTGCACTGGTATGAAGGGGACCAGCATGTGCTATCGAATGGTGCTGTGAGTTTTTCTCACAAATGGTTTGTTATCGACGGTGGATTTTATCGAGAAGGGAGGACACCAACGTACTAATTTCTGGAGCTGCATGAGAGCACCATGGAGAATAGACCTATAAATGCAATTTAACATAATATACATTATGCGCACCAATGGTAAGGATGGCAGAATCTGGCGGGAATCGTTGACACTGGCCGTCAACTGGCTACTATCGACAGTGATTCAAAATCATCCGTTTCTCCAAACGAATCAGAATCAAATGTCTGTCAGCAGTAAGTGAACGGCCTGACCTCACCAATCAGGCCTGTTCATCCAGTTAGTTGGTAAATCTGTACCTGATACACGAGAATCAAACACCACTTCTTCAGTGCCATCACCATGCTCCTGATGTGTCATGAATTTTTCCATGATAAGGCCCGATGAATGCTGCCGCGCCGAATCAGCCATAACGCTGAAAATGGAAACTGTACGGCTTGGCCAACCCCGGACAGCAACAAAACAAGTTTTGTCACTGACCGGCGTTATCTTTCAAAACAGACAGTTAACGATTTTTTGTCTGGTGTTTATGCGTGAAATTTCGTGCGTACGAAATTCACCACCAATAAACAAACGGACGATGACTGACCGGAAAAGCAATGCCGTCAGCATCATGACCACGCATTACCTGATTGAGAAGCCTTCTGACTTCAAGGCGCTCAGGCCTGGTCATCATCATATTGCGATACCAGGACGGCGATTTATCAAACCATCTGGCACAACTGGCAAAATGTGAACCTACACGACGATAAGACTTAAGGCGGCCACCGGGAAGTCGGTCACGCGCCTTATTTTTTACAGACATAATAAATCCTCTAAGTAACTGAATACCTAGAAGATGTCGTACTGTTCATACCCCATAAAAGTTAACGCCATAATAAAAATCCATACAATCAGTTCAGGTTGTCCCGGAACAGTTCACCGCTCCTCGCGGCGCTGCGGGGCGTCGCCCTGCTCCGGTCAACCTTTCTGACCTGAAGCATCACCATAATATCAGTCTTGTTGCTTTCACTGGTACGGGAACCGAAGAAGCTCCAGCCGGAACTGGCCTTACTGTCTTTCTGTTCAGCAAGGCCACCAAGTAAAATAATATCACCATCTGCAAGGCTGACTTCGGTTGTTACATCACGCTTGATAAGGGTTGGCGAGTTATTGACGCCGGTTTCAGTGGTCACAAAGTTGGAAAGCTGCTGCTGAATCTTGAGATCCATTGTCCGACTTTTGATTGATGGCGTCACGTTAAACAAAACACCGCTGGAACGATATTCAACGGATTGCGTTGTCGTATTGTTATTCACCGTAACACTGCCCAGTACTGGCACATCAGAGCCGACTGAAAAAGACGCTGATGCATTATTTTTTACCCGCAGTCGTGGCGCACTGACAACAGTAAAACGACTGTCGGTTTTCAGCAGATTGAAAATGGCATCAATGGAGCCGGTTCGAATATTGATAAAATTATCCAGTCCGGCAGCACCAACTGAAATATTGAATTTATCAGACAGAATTTTAGCCGCTAAAAGAATGCCGGAGCCGTCAGACTGCGAGGTCTGAACCTCAAAAACATAACCAGAAACAACCACTTCATCACTCATCGTATCCAGCGAAGTGACCAGTGTTTTCAGGATGGCGATATCCTCTTTCGTACCATAATAAACCAGAATATCACCGGTTCGATTGATGTAGTTGCTTGCCCCTGATGAACCTTTTAGCGAATCGTCAGAAATCACGGCTCCACTGTTATTGAAGGAGCCTGAAACGTAGCCGCCAAGAATATCAGACAGGTAGGCAACAGAACGGTACTGAGGCGTATAAGTCCATGTATAACGTGGCTTAACCGGCTCTTTCGGCGTATAGGGCGCGATAAAATCAACACCCTTTTTCGTCCATATTCGAATGTTCATATTGCCAAGATAACGGGTTACAAATTCCCGTTCATCAATATCAGATGTTAACCTGAATGTAATCATTCGTTCATCATTAACAAGCTGTGGATCTAGCATATACGGGACTTTAAGCACCTCACTGTAAATAAGAGAAATAGCCTCCGGTAGCTTGACTTTATTTAATTCAAGCTCTGACCCTGCGAAAGCACATGAAGAAAATAGTAGCGTTAATGCGAGTAAAATCTTTTTCATTATTTTTTCCCCGTATAAAGCGTCACACGCTCACCATCAATAATTCCGCTCATCAACATCCCTTTATAATTAAAACTGGATGCAGGAACGGCACGCAAAACACCGGCACCGTTAACAAGAATCACAAACGCCCTGCCTTCACTGGTCATTCTCCCTGATATACGCCACTCGGTTGAAAGTGGCGGTTCAGCTGGTTCTGAGGGAGTATCTGGTGCTGGAGTAGCAGCGGAAGAACGAAACATGGCCGCATCACGTACATCTGTTGTAGTCAAATCTGGCGAGGGATCGCTTCGGCCAAACGTGCTGAAAAATGAGTAAATCAGCCAGCCTGACCCGATAAACATCAATGGAAAAAGCACAAGAAAGAACCTGACTTTGCCAGAATTCCAGATGCTCTGGCGTTTATCTGTCTGCTTTTCATTACCGTTATTTCCTTCATAGCTTTTGTAAAGTTCAAAAATATCAGGGTTATATTTATTGCGATAACTGGTGACGAGGTTGCTTTTATAGATTTTGTGGCCTGAATATACGTCAATGCAGTAATGATTATTCAGGCCCAACGCTTTCAGCTTGCGCATCCGGTAAGTTGTTTCTATTTTGTCTTTCAGAAAGCGAGCAATATTAGAAAGTGACTGATTTACAATAACCAAATCACAGCTAATACCCGTTTCAGGGTGCGTAAAATGACGATGTTCAGCAATAAATGATTTCTTCTCAGCCGTCATATCCTTATCGCTACCGAAGATTCGCCATGCTTCATCAATAACAATTAAATCACCAAACTGGCAAAAGCTCCCTTCCCCACCTTTAAAAGGAAAGAAATCTGCTTTAAGCACATCATCATTATCCACAACAATAATTTCTCCCGTTGCATCAGGATAACGTTCGGTGATTTTATCTTTTTGTAAACCATAAATGTTCGTCACAACTCTCCGGCCGCTGGTAAATGCCGGAATAATGACATTGCAAACGGCTTCATAACTTTTTCCTGAGCCGGGTATGCCAATATATGCAGAAATAGCCATAACTCACCCTATAACAGGAATACGTCGAATAATAAAACGAGTAGCCATTGCGGAGATAATCATACTAATCCCCTGTGGTAATTTACTCAGGTTAATGAAGTACCAGAATCCGTCTGATAAATTGGCAAACAGCGATGAGAGATTGCTTGAATCTGGCAGTAACTCAACAAGGATTTCAACGAAGCCCTGGACTACAAAATACAGCGCAAAGAATACGACGAATTTAATAATCAATGACCGGAATACAAAACCTAACAAAGTATTTAATGCACTAATCAGAATCCCAAACATAGTTGCACTCCTTTAGGCACTCAGAATAATACGGAGCGCAACAAATCCCCATATAATCAGAAATATGGTTTCTACGGCGCTTCTGTTCTGCTCAATTAACGGACAATGGGAGTCAATTCTGTACTGGTGATTAAACACGCTGAATTCAACAACGGGGCAGGATGCTGAACGAGAGCCGATGTTAAATTCGTTTGTAAAAGGCAACAAGTTAATAATTGGCGTTAAAATATCTCTTGCCGTTGGCGTTTCTTCAAGCTCAGGCTCTTTTACACCGGGATCTTCTCCCAAATCTATATTGCCATTATTTCCAGTGTCAGATCCTGAGTTGTTATTAATGGTAATATCAATATTGACGTCAGCCCCTGCACTGTCAGATACAGGTGAAAGCATATCTAATAACGTTGGAGATAGCCTAAGTTCCGACATCGCAGAAGTTACTTCAGCCGGTGAAACCTCTTTAAACGGTAAGCCGTTATAATCGGCATTAACGGCAGCTTCAGACCACAGCTCGTTAATCATGTCGGCAAGAAGTGCTGGCGATACACTAACACTATCAAGATACTCCAGATAATCAATCATGGACTCAATATTTCCGGCCTCCAGTACTTCCGTCATGGCTTTATATTTGGTATTGGTCCAGATAGTAAGCTCACTCTTTTCATCAATATCTTTTGCGGTGTAATCCTCTTTTTCAGGAACGGCGCAAATCGTCGAATATCCACCATTTGACTGATTAGTCGTTTTACAAGGCGTGTTGTGATACTGATATTGCTTTCCTGCTGTTAAATAAGCAACGCTGTAATACATGGGAAGCCCTGCTACATTTTCATACATGGGAATACCTGCGGGAAATGAAGATGCGGCCGGGTTGCTATACAAGTGTGTAATCTCAGGAATTTCATAAAATGAGGAAGGATAAGTAAACTTATAATTCTGTTTAGTAAAGGATACATCTCCATTACTGTTGACAACTTTATTCGTCACAGTGCGTTCAAAATTCGTTAGTGTTTCAGTATAAGTACGCGAGTTATAGTCATTAAGATAATTTCTGGCAATTTCAGTTGGATTATCACCATAGTAATAAATTAGCTCTTTCGAATCCTGATAATAATAAAGTGCATTATCTGGCGTGGAATATCCTGTTTCAACACCTACAACTGGAGAACCCGCATCCACATTATTACGACTAACATGAAGGATTACCGGACTTAATTCCTGTGGTTCAAAATTAACGGTTATCGTCTTACTTTCACCACTTTGACCACTGTACGTTACTTCATATAAATTATCGGAAATCTTTTTACCGTTAGTCATTACCATTACCGAGCCGTCAGATGAACTCAAAGAAGACGGAACAAAAGATGATACAGCAGCAGCAATACCCGCCCACGTTGCAACACCGCTCATTTTGTATGATGAGGCAGCAGGCAAGTATTCGGCAGCATTAGCCGCAGCGCGGCCAACAAAAACACGGGTTGCTGTAAGCTGTGATGCCGTATAAATCGCATCATTGGCAGCAAAGCGACGAACAAGCACCCGGCCAACGACTTTAGGAATAACAGCCCGCGCAGCCACTGCTGCAATTGCTGGTACAAATGAATATGAATATCGGGGAAAGGAAACCCAGAGAAAGGAAAAAATAAAGGAATAAACCGTCAGCCTCTTAGCCCAAGAATAACGACATAAGCTGAGACGATCCCCCATAAAAGGGAACCCAATTTCCATAATTCAATCTCCATAATAACCTCAAGTAAAACGGGCGATATTGCATCGCCCATGAATAATGAATTTATGCGGATTTAACGGTACGCAATACCCAGCGAACGCCAGCGACACCGGCATAAAGTGTTACCAGTGAAGCAGCAACGGCCATAATCGCAACCAGAACTGTACTGAAATCAATGCTGTTCGTCAGCGGCGATAAATCAACACCACTTGATGCCGCTCCTTCTGCAGCGAAAGTCGCGCCAGAAACAGCCATTAATGCAGGTACAGCCAGAAAACTAACGATTTTTTTAAACATAACTCTATCTCCATTACATTTTAAAGGTTCGCATTCAAGCAGTACGAACCATCTTTATTACCTGTCCCACACCTACAGAAAAAAGCCAGAGCAGCAGGACAGAGCCAAAACCTAATGTCCAGTAATTTCCCATTGCAGAATAATCAATTTGATGAAATGGTTCAGAACGTACCATTATTGCCTGACATTCTTTTGCATTGTTCGCATTACATAAATAACCTTCAATACGGTAACCATTTTCAGGAATATGATTATCAAACTGAATATCGAAACCTGATGTATCCATAATCAGCCTTTTATTTCAGTAATGCCGCCATCTGATGAAATGTTATAAGTTACTCCTTCCCTCCCCTCCATTGACCAGACGCGAACATATACAGGTATCTGGACTAACTTACCGATAAAATTATTTGCCTGATTCATTACACCGGCATTAACAAGAGCCTGAGATACACGAATAATAATCTGGTCTTGCTTAGTGCCGCCAAAACCATCAGGAATCTCTAAGCCAACACCAATTTCACTATAGTATCCCTGACCATTGACCTTATTACGCTGGCGAGCACCAAGCATTTTACCTTTTACAAAAAGACCATAATTAGACATATCACTCTCCTTTAATGCCAGTTACTGGCATGTGAAATACGGTTATAATCGAAAATTAAACCTTTCTCATAAACCCATGATGGAATTTTGGCTGGTTTGGCTTCAAGAGTACGAACCAACGGAACAACGTTATTAGAATCCGGTGACTCACAATAAAAGTTAATATCTATTCCGAAAGAAAGTAATTCTTTACGGTGTCGGTAGAATGTAGGTTTCGGTAACATCTCTTTCATGTTCGCGCCCTGCTTCCACAATAAATATGTAGACTGTATTTTTCTTGGGAGATTAATTATTTTTTCATCAGTTAATATAGTATTTTGATTCATTTCTATTCTCCCTACATAGTCAGAGAATAATTTATTGGGCGTCTCAATATTCCAGCTATTACCAAGCGTAAGATTCAAGTCAATTAATTCAGTTGTTCTTAATGTTAATTCAATGCGTAATTTATCTTTTGACCAGTCCAGTAAACCAGCTTTAACGAATTCGTCTGCCATCTGGTGCCCTTTTTTGCCAGATGTATGCTCATCATATTTTGAATAAAATTTCAGGCTCCAACGACGGGAGTTTTTCCCTAAGTAAACAGTGCCACCTTTACTACAGGCGCGACCGTGGCGAGTTTTAGCTTTAAATTCTGCGGCATATAACCATGCGCGGACATTTTCTAATGTTGACAATGAATACATGTAATTGATATCGATGCGCGAGATCTTAAATTGCCCTTTCATGACCTGCCGATAGGATGGTAGATCATGAGGAATATGCAGTAATGCCAATATTCTGGCGTAAGCTGTTAACACCAACCCTTGCAAATCGTCGGAACCGATAACAGAGTGACCTTGCAAAAACTTTGATGGATTACCGTCAATGTAGAGATGTGTTGCCCGACCTTCACCATCAGATCCAACAGACCTTACTTTCATTGTGGACTCATGCGAACCGCGAACGGTCAACCGTTTTACTGTTTCCCACTCCACTGCACCGTCAGCATCGACGCTGACGACACTACCAGCCGGTAACGGTCGGTGTGTGCAAGGCAGGATTCCGGTAAACCAGTCGATCATAAGTAGTCACACCCATCAAAATATGTGTCAATAGTCATTTGTGAGCAGATTGAATGGTCACAATGTAATATGCTCAGATCTGACAGTCAATACATTTGCAATGTTTAAATTGTCAGAAATGAGCATCAAATCTAACTATTGAAAAACCACTGTTAAGATGGAGCCAAGGAGATGGGCAACAATGAGCATGAAGTTATGGCGGACAAACAGAGAGCAGAACGTATCAAAAAGGTAATTCTGGAACACTCGACTTATGAAGAACTGGCCGAGAAGACTGGCATTAGCGTGAGTACGCTGGTCAGGATAGCGTCCGGCAAAACTGAACCTAAATTCAGTGACATCATTCAGATAGCTAAAATTACGGGTGCAGACTTAAACACCTTAGCTTATGGCTATGCTCTTGATGTTAAAGAAGAAGCTACCGAGCGGAAGCTAATCACTTCTGCGGATGGATATACTGATGAAGAAACCACTAACGCACATAATTTCATCGTGTGGAACATCAGGACACTGGAAAAACAAGATATTCTGGCACTCGCAAGGCAAGTTTCTGCCTTAAGTTCATACACTTACAGTACTAAAATGTTTATGAAAAAAGCGGTGTCTGGAGAAGAGTAAAAGGATTAACAGTCTCAGGAATGAGACAAACGTGCAGTATTACCAACACTGCACGTTCTTTATTGTGCGAGTTTTGAATAGCGAAAAAGGATCAAAAGGATGAGTAGAAATAACGAAACAAGCGGCGTTGAACTGGTTGTCGTGGGCGTATTTGCTTTCTGTCTGGCAGTTGTTGCCTGGCTAATGAAAACTTTCGATGTTGAATGGCAAACAGCACTAGAAACTGCGCCTGGCCTGATAGTCTGGTTGCTTGTTGTCGGTGCGGGGATCTTTTTCGGGATCAAAATGGAAACTGGTCTTGTTCGCTGGGGTGCTCCACTTGCGATCGCCCTTCTGATTCCGGTATTCAAACCAATTCTTAAGGAAGCAGCCGGAGTTCGTGAAATGGGCGGGTTAGTTTTCGATGATATGGTTTCGTGGTACGGAACTGGCTGGGGAATGTCGCTGATGTTCTTCGGGATTCTTATCGTCGGATACGGCCTACTTTATTGGTGGCACAGAAGAAAGTCATATTACTGGTAACTCCGCCGCGGGAAACCACGGTAAAGTTCGGGTGTCACTGAACCCCGAACCGCAAGCGG
Organism: Enterobacter sp. JBIWA003; assembly: GCF_019968825.1. NCBI lineage: Bacteria > Pseudomonadati > Pseudomonadota > Gammaproteobacteria > Enterobacterales > Enterobacteriaceae > Enterobacter > Enterobacter sp. JBIWA003. The sequence continues at coordinate 2,472,864 of NZ_CP074170.1, read as the reverse complement.
TTAAATAGCAATCAACTATAGAGAGTAAGTCAAAACATATAAGGGTTAAATAATGACAGTATCTCTTGGCGATGTGTTTGGTGGTTTGGCGTTTTTTCTCTCAATCTATGCAACAATTAAAACCGTAAAGTTCAATGAAAGACAAAAAGCGTTAATAGAAGCGCAAGAAAGGTTAACGAACCTCCAACTTACTAAAGAAAAAAATGAGTTGGAAAGTTCAAAGAAAGCTGATATTAGTGCAAGCATGGTCTCTGTAGGAAATAGAGAATATAAACTAAGAGTTATTAATAAAGGGAAGGTTTCTGCGAAAAATGTAAGAATAGAATTTCCCGATAATAATTCACCAGTATCAATGAGTGACGTTAAAAGCAAATTTCCGCTTGAGTATCTCGCGACAGATCAACCAGTCGATCTCATTGCGTCAGGAGAGTTAGGTCGAGCAAGGAAATTTACTGTAAGACTAATGTGGGATGACGATTTCAAGGATGATAATGAAATTGTTTTACACATAACATATTGATTTAAATACACTTTATATCGAAGCAAAACAAGTAGAGGAGTAAGGATGAAAAATCAACTTTATAGCCGTCAAGGAATATATGACATAATCAGAAGCCACTATTTAAGAAACTTTCCATATACGATTCAATTTGAAGCGCTTAATGCAATAAATGAACACATTAGCCTTATAATTGATAGCGCATCAATACAAAAAAATGAAAGTGGTGAGTACGTATTTATCAATAATAATCCTAATATGGAAGTTGATGACCCATTTGAAAGCACAGAGAGAAATCTTGCTGCTTATCTATCAAAGCCTAGTGGTGTTGAAGCGTTATTCCAAGATGTGAACGCATTACAAAAATGGTTGCTCCAATATGGATTTATCCATGGTGGTATAGCGACTGAAAAAATGCTGGTTACGAATAAACTATAATTGGTTCGCATAATGACGTTATGCTAAAGAGGCCGCTGCGGGATTCGATTTTCGCAGCGGCCTTTTCAACATAACGAGTCGTACATTATGCGCACCAATGGTAAGGATGGCAGAATCTGGCGGGAATCGTTGACACTGGCCGTCAACTGGCTACTATCGACAGTGATTCAAAATCATCCGTTTCTCCAAACGAATCAGAATCAAATGTCTGTCAGCAGTAAGTGAACGGCCTGACCTCACCAATCAGGCCTGTTCATCCAGTTAGTTGGTAAATCTGTACCTGATACACGAGAATCAAACACCACTTCTTCAGTGCCATCACCATGCTCCTGATGTGTCATGAATTTTTCCATGATAAGGCCCGATGAATGCTGCCGCGCCGAATCAGCCATAACGCTGAAAATGGAAACTGTACGGCTTGGCCAACCCCGGACAGCAACAAAACAAGTTTTGTCACTGACCGGCGTTATCTTTCAAAACAGACAGTTAACGATTTTTTGTCTGGTGTTTATGCGTGAAATTTCGTGCGTACGAAATTCACCACCAATAAACAAACGGACGATGACTGACCGGAAAAGCAATGCCGTCAGCATCATGACCACGCATTACCTGATTGAGAAGCCTTCTGACTTCAAGGCGCTCAGGCCTGGTCATCATCATATTGCGATACCAGGACGGCGATTTATCAAACCATCTGGCACAACTGGCAAAATGTGAACCTACACGACGATAAGACTTAAGGCGGCCACCGGGAAGTCGGTCACGCGCCTTATTTTTTACAGACATAATAAATCCTCTAAGTAACTGAATACCTAGAAGATGTCGTACTGTTCATACCCCATAAAAGTTAACGCCATAATAAAAATCCATACAATCAGTTCAGGTTGTCCCGGAACAGTTCACCGCTCCTCGCGGCGCTGCGGGGCGTCGCCCTGCTCCGGTCAACCTTTCTGACCTGAAGCATCACCATAATATCAGTCTTGTTGCTTTCACTGGTACGGGAACCGAAGAAGCTCCAGCCGGAACTGGCCTTACTGTCTTTCTGTTCAGCAAGGCCACCAAGTAAAATAATATCACCATCTGCAAGGCTGACTTCGGTTGTTACATCACGCTTGATAAGGGTTGGCGAGTTATTGACGCCGGTTTCAGTGGTCACAAAGTTGGAAAGCTGCTGCTGAATCTTGAGATCCATTGTCCGACTTTTGATTGATGGCGTCACGTTAAACAAAACACCGCTGGAACGATATTCAACGGATTGCGTTGTCGTATTGTTATTCACCGTAACACTGCCCAGTACTGGCACATCAGAGCCGACTGAAAAAGACGCTGATGCATTATTTTTTACCCGCAGTCGTGGCGCACTGACAACAGTAAAACGACTGTCGGTTTTCAGCAGATTGAAAATGGCATCAATGGAGCCGGTTCGAATATTGATAAAATTATCCAGTCCGGCAGCACCAACTGAAATATTGAATTTATCAGACAGAATTTTAGCCGCTAAAAGAATGCCGGAGCCGTCAGACTGCGAGGTCTGAACCTCAAAAACATAACCAGAAACAACCACTTCATCACTCATCGTATCCAGCGAAGTGACCAGTGTTTTCAGGATGGCGATATCCTCTTTCGTACCATAATAAACCAGAATATCACCGGTTCGATTGATGTAGTTGCTTGCCCCTGATGAACCTTTTAGCGAATCGTCAGAAATCACGGCTCCACTGTTATTGAAGGAGCCTGAAACGTAGCCGCCAAGAATATCAGACAGGTAGGCAACAGAACGGTACTGAGGCGTATAAGTCCATGTATAACGTGGCTTAACCGGCTCTTTCGGCGTATAGGGCGCGATAAAATCAACACCCTTTTTCGTCCATATTCGAATGTTCATATTGCCAAGATAACGGGTTACAAATTCCCGTTCATCAATATCAGATGTTAACCTGAATGTAATCATTCGTTCATCATTAACAAGCTGTGGATCTAGCATATACGGGACTTTAAGCACCTCACTGTAAATAAGAGAAATAGCCTCCGGTAGCTTGACTTTATTTAATTCAAGCTCTGACCCTGCGAAAGCACATGAAGAAAATAGTAGCGTTAATGCGAGTAAAATCTTTTTCATTATTTTTTCCCCGTATAAAGCGTCACACGCTCACCATCAATAATTCCGCTCATCAACATCCCTTTATAATTAAAACTGGATGCAGGAACGGCACGCAAAACACCGGCACCGTTAACAAGAATCACAAACGCCCTGCCTTCACTGGTCATTCTCCCTGATATACGCCACTCGGTTGAAAGTGGCGGTTCAGCTGGTTCTGAGGGAGTATCTGGTGCTGGAGTAGCAGCGGAAGAACGAAACATGGCCGCATCACGTACATCTGTTGTAGTCAAATCTGGCGAGGGATCGCTTCGGCCAAACGTGCTGAAAAATGAGTAAATCAGCCAGCCTGACCCGATAAACATCAATGGAAAAAGCACAAGAAAGAACCTGACTTTGCCAGAATTCCAGATGCTCTGGCGTTTATCTGTCTGCTTTTCATTACCGTTATTTCCTTCATAGCTTTTGTAAAGTTCAAAAATATCAGGGTTATATTTATTGCGATAACTGGTGACGAGGTTGCTTTTATAGATTTTGTGGCCTGAATATACGTCAATGCAGTAATGATTATTCAGGCCCAACGCTTTCAGCTTGCGCATCCGGTAAGTTGTTTCTATTTTGTCTTTCAGAAAGCGAGCAATATTAGAAAGTGACTGATTTACAATAACCAAATCACAGCTAATACCCGTTTCAGGGTGCGTAAAATGACGATGTTCAGCAATAAATGATTTCTTCTCAGCCGTCATATCCTTATCGCTACCGAAGATTCGCCATGCTTCATCAATAACAATTAAATCACCAAACTGGCAAAAGCTCCCTTCCCCACCTTTAAAAGGAAAGAAATCTGCTTTAAGCACATCATCATTATCCACAACAATAATTTCTCCCGTTGCATCAGGATAACGTTCGGTGATTTTATCTTTTTGTAAACCATAAATGTTCGTCACAACTCTCCGGCCGCTGGTAAATGCCGGAATAATGACATTGCAAACGGCTTCATAACTTTTTCCTGAGCCGGGTATGCCAATATATGCAGAAATAGCCATAACTCACCCTATAACAGGAATACGTCGAATAATAAAACGAGTAGCCATTGCGGAGATAATCATACTAATCCCCTGTGGTAATTTACTCAGGTTAATGAAGTACCAGAATCCGTCTGATAAATTGGCAAACAGCGATGAGAGATTGCTTGAATCTGGCAGTAACTCAACAAGGATTTCAACGAAGCCCTGGACTACAAAATACAGCGCAAAGAATACGACGAATTTAATAATCAATGACCGGAATACAAAACCTAACAAAGTATTTAATGCACTAATCAGAATCCCAAACATAGTTGCACTCCTTTAGGCACTCAGAATAATACGGAGCGCAACAAATCCCCATATAATCAGAAATATGGTTTCTACGGCGCTTCTGTTCTGCTCAATTAACGGACAATGGGAGTCAATTCTGTACTGGTGATTAAACACGCTGAATTCAACAACGGGGCAGGATGCTGAACGAGAGCCGATGTTAAATTCGTTTGTAAAAGGCAACAAGTTAATAATTGGCGTTAAAATATCTCTTGCCGTTGGCGTTTCTTCAAGCTCAGGCTCTTTTACACCGGGATCTTCTCCCAAATCTATATTGCCATTATTTCCAGTGTCAGATCCTGAGTTGTTATTAATGGTAATATCAATATTGACGTCAGCCCCTGCACTGTCAGATACAGGTGAAAGCATATCTAATAACGTTGGAGATAGCCTAAGTTCCGACATCGCAGAAGTTACTTCAGCCGGTGAAACCTCTTTAAACGGTAAGCCGTTATAATCGGCATTAACGGCAGCTTCAGACCACAGCTCGTTAATCATGTCGGCAAGAAGTGCTGGCGATACACTAACACTATCAAGATACTCCAGATAATCAATCATGGACTCAATATTTCCGGCCTCCAGTACTTCCGTCATGGCTTTATATTTGGTATTGGTCCAGATAGTAAGCTCACTCTTTTCATCAATATCTTTTGCGGTGTAATCCTCTTTTTCAGGAACGGCGCAAATCGTCGAATATCCACCATTTGACTGATTAGTCGTTTTACAAGGCGTGTTGTGATACTGATATTGCTTTCCTGCTGTTAAATAAGCAACGCTGTAATACATGGGAAGCCCTGCTACATTTTCATACATGGGAATACCTGCGGGAAATGAAGATGCGGCCGGGTTGCTATACAAGTGTGTAATCTCAGGAATTTCATAAAATGAGGAAGGATAAGTAAACTTATAATTCTGTTTAGTAAAGGATACATCTCCATTACTGTTGACAACTTTATTCGTCACAGTGCGTTCAAAATTCGTTAGTGTTTCAGTATAAGTACGCGAGTTATAGTCATTAAGATAATTTCTGGCAATTTCAGTTGGATTATCACCATAGTAATAAATTAGCTCTTTCGAATCCTGATAATAATAAAGTGCATTATCTGGCGTGGAATATCCTGTTTCAACACCTACAACTGGAGAACCCGCATCCACATTATTACGACTAACATGAAGGATTACCGGACTTAATTCCTGTGGTTCAAAATTAACGGTTATCGTCTTACTTTCACCACTTTGACCACTGTACGTTACTTCATATAAATTATCGGAAATCTTTTTACCGTTAGTCATTACCATTACCGAGCCGTCAGATGAACTCAAAGAAGACGGAACAAAAGATGATACAGCAGCAGCAATACCCGCCCACGTTGCAACACCGCTCATTTTGTATGATGAGGCAGCAGGCAAGTATTCGGCAGCATTAGCCGCAGCGCGGCCAACAAAAACACGGGTTGCTGTAAGCTGTGATGCCGTATAAATCGCATCATTGGCAGCAAAGCGACGAACAAGCACCCGGCCAACGACTTTAGGAATAACAGCCCGCGCAGCCACTGCTGCAATTGCTGGTACAAATGAATATGAATATCGGGGAAAGGAAACCCAGAGAAAGGAAAAAATAAAGGAATAAACCGTCAGCCTCTTAGCCCAAGAATAACGACATAAGCTGAGACGATCCCCCATAAAAGGGAACCCAATTTCCATAATTCAATCTCCATAATAACCTCAAGTAAAACGGGCGATATTGCATCGCCCATGAATAATGAATTTATGCGGATTTAACGGTACGCAATACCCAGCGAACGCCAGCGACACCGGCATAAAGTGTTACCAGTGAAGCAGCAACGGCCATAATCGCAACCAGAACTGTACTGAAATCAATGCTGTTCGTCAGCGGCGATAAATCAACACCACTTGATGCCGCTCCTTCTGCAGCGAAAGTCGCGCCAGAAACAGCCATTAATGCAGGTACAGCCAGAAAACTAACGATTTTTTTAAACATAACTCTATCTCCATTACATTTTAAAGGTTCGCATTCAAGCAGTACGAACCATCTTTATTACCTGTCCCACACCTACAGAAAAAAGCCAGAGCAGCAGGACAGAGCCAAAACCTAATGTCCAGTAATTTCCCATTGCAGAATAATCAATTTGATGAAATGGTTCAGAACGTACCATTATTGCCTGACATTCTTTTGCATTGTTCGCATTACATAAATAACCTTCAATACGGTAACCATTTTCAGGAATATGATTATCAAACTGAATATCGAAACCTGATGTATCCATAATCAGCCTTTTATTTCAGTAATGCCGCCATCTGATGAAATGTTATAAGTTACTCCTTCCCTCCCCTCCATTGACCAGACGCGAACATATACAGGTATCTGGACTAACTTACCGATAAAATTATTTGCCTGATTCATTACACCGGCATTAACAAGAGCCTGAGATACACGAATAATAATCTGGTCTTGCTTAGTGCCGCCAAAACCATCAGGAATCTCTAAGCCAACACCAATTTCACTATAGTATCCCTGACCATTGACCTTATTACGCTGGCGAGCACCAAGCATTTTACCTTTTACAAAAAGACCATAATTAGACATATCACTCTCCTTTAATGCCAGTTACTGGCATGTGAAATACGGTTATAATCGAAAATTAAACCTTTCTCATAAACCCATGATGGAATTTTGGCTGGTTTGGCTTCAAGAGTACGAACCAACGGAACAACGTTATTAGAATCCGGTGACTCACAATAAAAGTTAATATCTATTCCGAAAGAAAGTAATTCTTTACGGTGTCGGTAGAATGTAGGTTTCGGTAACATCTCTTTCATGTTCGCGCCCTGCTTCCACAATAAATATGTAGACTGTATTTTTCTTGGGAGATTAATTATTTTTTCATCAGTTAATATAGTATTTTGATTCATTTCTATTCTCCCTACATAGTCAGAGAATAATTTATTGGGCGTCTCAATATTCCAGCTATTACCAAGCGTAAGATTCAAGTCAATTAATTCAGTTGTTCTTAATGTTAATTCAATGCGTAATTTATCTTTTGACCAGTCCAGTAAACCAGCTTTAACGAATTCGTCTGCCATCTGGTGCCCTTTTTTGCCAGATGTATGCTCATCATATTTTGAATAAAATTTCAGGCTCCAACGACGGGAGTTTTTCCCTAAGTAAACAGTGCCACCTTTACTACAGGCGCGACCGTGGCGAGTTTTAGCTTTAAATTCTGCGGCATATAACCATGCGCGGACATTTTCTAATGTTGACAATGAATACATGTAATTGATATCGATGCGCGAGATCTTAAATTGCCCTTTCATGACCTGCCGATAGGATGGTAGATCATGAGGAATATGCAGTAATGCCAATATTCTGGCGTAAGCTGTTAACACCAACCCTTGCAAATCGTCGGAACCGATAACAGAGTGACCTTGCAAAAACTTTGATGGATTACCGTCAATGTAGAGATGTGTTGCCCGACCTTCACCATCAGATCCAACAGACCTTACTTTCATTGTGGACTCATGCGAACCGCGAACGGTCAACCGTTTTACTGTTTCCCACTCCACTGCACCGTCAGCATCGACGCTGACGACACTACCAGCCGGTAACGGTCGGTGTGTGCAAGGCAGGATTCCGGTAAACCAGTCGATCATAAGTAGTCACACCCATCAAAATATGTGTCAATAGTCATTTGTGAGCAGATTGAATGGTCACAATGTAATATGCTCAGATCTGACAGTCAATACATTTGCAATGTTTAAATTGTCAGAAATGAGCATCAAATCTAACTATTGAAAAACCACTGTTAAGATGGAGCCAAGGAGATGGGCAACAATGAGCATGAAGTTATGGCGGACAAACAGAGAGCAGAACGTATCAAAAAGGTAATTCTGGAACACTCGACTTATGAAGAACTGGCCGAGAAGACTGGCATTAGCGTGAGTACGCTGGTCAGGATAGCGTCCGGCAAAACTGAACCTAAATTCAGTGACATCATTCAGATAGCTAAAATTACGGGTGCAGACTTAAACACCTTAGCTTATGGCTATGCTCTTGATGTTAAAGAAGAAGCTACCGAGCGGAAGCTAATCACTTCTGCGGATGGATATACTGATGAAGAAACCACTAACGCACATAATTTCATCGTGTGGAACATCAGGACACTGGAAAAACAAGATATTCTGGCACTCGCAAGGCAAGTTTCTGCCTTAAGTTCATACACTTACAGTACTAAAATGTTTATGAAAAAAGCGGTGTCTGGAGAAGAGTAAAAGGATTAACAGTCTCAGGAATGAGACAAACGTGCAGTATTACCAACACTGCACGTTCTTTATTGTGCGAGTTTTGAATAGCGAAAAAGGATCAAAAGGATGAGTAGAAATAACGAAACAAGCGGCGTTGAACTGGTTGTCGTGGGCGTATTTGCTTTCTGTCTGGCAGTTGTTGCCTGGCTAATGAAAACTTTCGATGTTGAATGGCAAACAGCACTAGAAACTGCGCCTGGCCTGATAGTCTGGTTGCTTGTTGTCGGTGCGGGGATCTTTTTCGGGATCAAAATGGAAACTGGTCTTGTTCGCTGGGGTGCTCCACTTGCGATCGCCCTTCTGATTCCGGTATTCAAACCAATTCTTAAGGAAGCAGCCGGAGTTCGTGAAATGGGCGGGTTAGTTTTCGATGATATGGTTTCGTGGTACGGAACTGGCTGGGGAATGTCGCTGATGTTCTTCGGGATTCTTATCGTCGGATACGGCCTACTTTATTGGTGGCACAGAAGAAAGTCATATTACTGGTAACTCCGCCGCGGGAAACCACGGTAAAGTTCGGGTGTCACTGAACCCCGAACCGCAAGCGGTTAAATAGCAATCAACTATAGAGAGTAAGTCAAAACATATAAGGGTTAAATAATGACAGTATCTCTTGGCGATGTGTTTGGTGGTTTGGCGTTTTTTCTCTCAATCTATGCAACAATTAAAACCGTAAAGTTCAATGAAAGACAAAAAGCGTTAATAGAAGCGCAAGAAAGGTTAACGAACCTCCAACTTACTAAAGAAAAAAATGAGTTGGAAAGTTCAAAGAAAGCTGATATTAGTGCAAGCATGGTCTCTGTAGGAAATAGAGAATATAAACTAAGAGTTATTAATAAAGGGAAGGTTTCTGCGAAAAATGTAAGAATAGAATTTCCCGATAATAATTCACCAGTATCAATGAGTGACGTTAAAAGCAAATTTCCGCTTGAGTATCTCGCGACAGATCAACCAGTCGATCTCATTGCGTCAGGAGAGTTAGGTCGAGCAAGGAAATTTACTGTAAGACTAATGTGGGATGACGATTTCAAGGATGATAATGAAATTGTTTTACACATAACATATTGATTTAAATACACTTTATATCGAAGCAAAACAAGTAGAGGAGTAAGGATGAAAAATCAACTTTATAGCCGTCAAGGAATATATGACATAATCAGAAGCCACTATTTAAGAAACTTTCCATATACGATTCAATTTGAAGCGCTTAATGCAATAAATGAACACATTAGCCTTATAATTGATAGCGCATCAATACAAAAAAATGAAAGTGGTGAGTACGTATTTATCAATAATAATCCTAATATGGAAGTTGATGACCCATTTGAAAGCACAGAGAGAAATCTTGCTGCTTATCTATCAAAGCCTAGTGGTGTTGAAGCGTTATTCCAAGATGTGAACGCATTACAAAAATGGTTGCTCCAATATGGATTTATCCATGGTGGTATAGCGACTGAAAAAATGCTGGTTACGAATAAACTATAATTGGTTCGCATAATGACGTTATGCTAAAGAGGCCGCTGCGGGATTCGATTTTCGCAGCGGCCTTTTCAACATAACGAGTCGTACATTATGCGCACCAATGGTAAGGATGGCAGAATCTGGCGGGAATCGTTGACACTGGCCGTCAACTGGCTACTATCGACAGTGATTCAAAATCATCCGTTTCTCCAAACGAATCAGAATCAAATGTCTGTCAGCAGTAAGTGAACGGCCTGACCTCACCAATCAGGCCTGTTCATCCAGTTAGTTGGTAAATCTGTACCTGATACACGAGAATCAAACACCACTTCTTCAGTGCCATCACCATGCTCCTGATGTGTCATGAATTTTTCCATGATAAGGCCCGATGAATGCTGCCGCGCCGAATCAGCCATAACGCTGAAAATGGAAACTGTACGGCTTGGCCAACCCCGGACAGCAACAAAACAAGTTTTGTCACTGACCGGCGTTATCTTTCAAAACAGACAGTTAACGATTTTTTGTCTGGTGTTTATGCGTGAAATTTCGTGCGTACGAAATTCACCACCAATAAACAAACGGACGATGACTGACCGGAAAAGCAATGCCGTCAGCATCATGACCACGCATTACCTGATTGAGAAGCCTTCTGACTTCAAGGCGCTCAGGCCTGGTCATCATCATATTGCGATACCAGGACGGCGATTTATCAAACCATCTGGCACAACTGGCAAAATGTGAACCTACACGACGATAAGACTTAAGGCGGCCACCGGGAAGTCGGTCACGCGCCTTATTTTTTACAGACATAATAAATCCTCTAAGTAACTGAATACCTAGAAGATGTCGTACTGTTCATACCCCATAAAAGTTAACGCCATAATAAAAATCCATACAATCAGTTCAGGTTGTCCCGGAACAGTTCACCGCTCCTCGCGGCGCTGCGGGGCGTCGCCCTGCTCCGGTCAACCTTTCTGACCTGAAGCATCACCATAATATCAGTCTTGTTGCTTTCACTGGTACGGGAACCGAAGAAGCTCCAGCCGGAACTGGCCTTACTGTCTTTCTGTTCAGCAAGGCCACCAAGTAAAATAATATCACCATCTGCAAGGCTGACTTCGGTTGTTACATCACGCTTGATAAGGGTTGGCGAGTTATTGACGCCGGTTTCAGTGGTCACAAAGTTGGAAAGCTGCTGCTGAATCTTGAGATCCATTGTCCGACTTTTGATTGATGGCGTCACGTTAAACAAAACACCGCTGGAACGATATTCAACGGATTGCGTTGTCGTATTGTTATTCACCGTAACACTGCCCAGTACTGGCACATCAGAGCCGACTGAAAAAGACGCTGATGCATTATTTTTTACCCGCAGTCGTGGCGCACTGACAACAGTAAAACGACTGTCGGTTTTCAGCAGATTGAAAATGGCATCAATGGAGCCGGTTCGAATATTGATAAAATTATCCAGTCCGGCAGCACCAACTGAAATATTGAATTTATCAGACAGAATTTTAGCCGCTAAAAGAATGCCGGAGCCGTCAGACTGCGAGGTCTGAACCTCAAAAACATAACCAGAAACAACCACTTCATCACTCATCGTATCCAGCGAAGTGACCAGTGTTTTCAGGATGGCGATATCCTCTTTCGTACCATAATAAACCAGAATATCACCGGTTCGATTGATGTAGTTGCTTGCCCCTGATGAACCTTTTAGCGAATCGTCAGAAATCACGGCTCCACTGTTATTGAAGGAGCCTGAAACGTAGCCGCCAAGAATATCAGACAGGTAGGCAACAGAACGGTACTGAGGCGTATAAGTCCATGTATAACGTGGCTTAACCGGCTCTTTCGGCGTATAGGGCGCGATAAAATCAACACCCTTTTTCGTCCATATTCGAATGTTCATATTGCCAAGATAACGGGTTACAAATTCCCGTTCATCAATATCAGATGTTAACCTGAATGTAATCATTCGTTCATCATTAACAAGCTGTGGATCTAGCATATACGGGACTTTAAGCACCTCACTGTAAATAAGAGAAATAGCCTCCGGTAGCTTGACTTTATTTAATTCAAGCTCTGACCCTGCGAAAGCACATGAAGAAAATAGTAGCGTTAATGCGAGTAAAATCTTTTTCATTATTTTTTCCCCGTATAAAGCGTCACACGCTCACCATCAATAATTCCGCTCATCAACATCCCTTTATAATTAAAACTGGATGCAGGAACGGCACGCAAAACACCGGCACCGTTAACAAGAATCACAAACGCCCTGCCTTCACTGGTCATTCTCCCTGATATACGCCACTCGGTTGAAAGTGGCGGTTCAGCTGGTTCTGAGGGAGTATCTGGTGCTGGAGTAGCAGCGGAAGAACGAAACATGGCCGCATCACGTACATCTGTTGTAGTCAAATCTGGCGAGGGATCGCTTCGGCCAAACGTGCTGAAAAATGAGTAAATCAGCCAGCCTGACCCGATAAACATCAATGGAAAAAGCACAAGAAAGAACCTGACTTTGCCAGAATTCCAGATGCTCTGGCGTTTATCTGTCTGCTTTTCATTACCGTTATTTCCTTCATAGCTTTTGTAAAGTTCAAAAATATCAGGGTTATATTTATTGCGATAACTGGTGACGAGGTTGCTTTTATAGATTTTGTGGCCTGAATATACGTCAATGCAGTAATGATTATTCAGGCCCAACGCTTTCAGCTTGCGCATCCGGTAAGTTGTTTCTATTTTGTCTTTCAGAAAGCGAGCAATATTAGAAAGTGACTGATTTACAATAACCAAATCACAGCTAATACCCGTTTCAGGGTGCGTAAAATGACGATGTTCAGCAATAAATGATTTCTTCTCAGCCGTCATATCCTTATCGCTACCGAAGATTCGCCATGCTTCATCAATAACAATTAAATCACCAAACTGGCAAAAGCTCCCTTCCCCACCTTTAAAAGGAAAGAAATCTGCTTTAAGCACATCATCATTATCCACAACAATAATTTCTCCCGTTGCATCAGGATAACGTTCGGTGATTTTATCTTTTTGTAAACCATAAATGTTCGTCACAACTCTCCGGCCGCTGGTAAATGCCGGAATAATGACATTGCAAACGGCTTCATAACTTTTTCCTGAGCCGGGTATGCCAATATATGCAGAAATAGCCATAACTCACCCTATAACAGGAATACGTCGAATAATAAAACGAGTAGCCATTGCGGAGATAATCATACTAATCCCCTGTGGTAATTTACTCAGGTTAATGAAGTACCAGAATCCGTCTGATAAATTGGCAAACAGCGATGAGAGATTGCTTGAATCTGGCAGTAACTCAACAAGGATTTCAACGAAGCCCTGGACTACAAAATACAGCGCAAAGAATACGACGAATTTAATAATCAATGACCGGAATACAAAACCTAACAAAGTATTTAATGCACTAATCAGAATCCCAAACATAGTTGCACTCCTTTAGGCACTCAGAATAATACGGAGCGCAACAAATCCCCATATAATCAGAAATATGGTTTCTACGGCGCTTCTGTTCTGCTCAATTAACGGACAATGGGAGTCAATTCTGTACTGGTGATTAAACACGCTGAATTCAACAACGGGGCAGGATGCTGAACGAGAGCCGATGTTAAATTCGTTTGTAAAAGGCAACAAGTTAATAATTGGCGTTAAAATATCTCTTGCCGTTGGCGTTTCTTCAAGCTCAGGCTCTTTTACACCGGGATCTTCTCCCAAATCTATATTGCCATTATTTCCAGTGTCAGATCCTGAGTTGTTATTAATGGTAATATCAATATTGACGTCAGCCCCTGCACTGTCAGATACAGGTGAAAGCATATCTAATAACGTTGGAGATAGCCTAAGTTCCGACATCGCAGAAGTTACTTCAGCCGGTGAAACCTCTTTAAACGGTAAGCCGTTATAATCGGCATTAACGGCAGCTTCAGACCACAGCTCGTTAATCATGTCGGCAAGAAGTGCTGGCGATACACTAACACTATCAAGATACTCCAGATAATCAATCATGGACTCAATATTTCCGGCCTCCAGTACTTCCGTCATGGCTTTATATTTGGTATTGGTCCAGATAGTAAGCTCACTCTTTTCATCAATATCTTTTGCGGTGTAATCCTCTTTTTCAGGAACGGCGCAAATCGTCGAATATCCACCATTTGACTGATTAGTCGTTTTACAAGGCGTGTTGTGATACTGATATTGCTTTCCTGCTGTTAAATAAGCAACGCTGTAATACATGGGAAGCCCTGCTACATTTTCATACATGGGAATACCTGCGGGAAATGAAGATGCGGCCGGGTTGCTATACAAGTGTGTAATCTCAGGAATTTCATAAAATGAGGAAGGATAAGTAAACTTATAATTCTGTTTAGTAAAGGATACATCTCCATTACTGTTGACAACTTTATTCGTCACAGTGCGTTCAAAATTCGTTAGTGTTTCAGTATAAGTACGCGAGTTATAGTCATTAAGATAATTTCTGGCAATTTCAGTTGGATTATCACCATAGTAATAAATTAGCTCTTTCGAATCCTGATAATAATAAAGTGCATTATCTGGCGTGGAATATCCTGTTTCAACACCTACAACTGGAGAACCCGCATCCACATTATTACGACTAACATGAAGGATTACCGGACTTAATTCCTGTGGTTCAAAATTAACGGTTATCGTCTTACTTTCACCACTTTGACCACTGTACGTTACTTCATATAAATTATCGGAAATCTTTTTACCGTTAGTCATTACCATTACCGAGCCGTCAGATGAACTCAAAGAAGACGGAACAAAAGATGATACAGCAGCAGCAATACCCGCCCACGTTGCAACACCGCTCATTTTGTATGATGAGGCAGCAGGCAAGTATTCGGCAGCATTAGCCGCAGCGCGGCCAACAAAAACACGGGTTGCTGTAAGCTGTGATGCCGTATAAATCGCATCATTGGCAGCAAAGCGACGAACAAGCACCCGGCCAACGACTTTAGGAATAACAGCCCGCGCAGCCACTGCTGCAATTGCTGGTACAAATGAATATGAATATCGGGGAAAGGAAACCCAGAGAAAGGAAAAAATAAAGGAATAAACCGTCAGCCTCTTAGCCCAAGAATAACGACATAAGCTGAGACGATCCCCCATAAAAGGGAACCCAATTTCCATAATTCAATCTCCATAATAACCTCAAGTAAAACGGGCGATATTGCATCGCCCATGAATAATGAATTTATGCGGATTTAACGGTACGCAATACCCAGCGAACGCCAGCGACACCGGCATAAAGTGTTACCAGTGAAGCAGCAACGGCCATAATCGCAACCAGAACTGTACTGAAATCAATGCTGTTCGTCAGCGGCGATAAATCAACACCACTTGATGCCGCTCCTTCTGCAGCGAAAGTCGCGCCAGAAACAGCCATTAATGCAGGTACAGCCAGAAAACTAACGATTTTTTTAAACATAACTCTATCTCCATTACATTTTAAAGGTTCGCATTCAAGCAGTACGAACCATCTTTATTACCTGTCCCACACCTACAGAAAAAAGCCAGAGCAGCAGGACAGAGCCAAAACCTAATGTCCAGTAATTTCCCATTGCAGAATAATCAATTTGATGAAATGGTTCAGAACGTACCATTATTGCCTGACATTCTTTTGCATTGTTCGCATTACATAAATAACCTTCAATACGGTAACCATTTTCAGGAATATGATTATCAAACTGAATATCGAAACCTGATGTATCCATAATCAGCCTTTTATTTCAGTAATGCCGCCATCTGATGAAATGTTATAAGTTACTCCTTCCCTCCCCTCCATTGACCAGACGCGAACATATACAGGTATCTGGACTAACTTACCGATAAAATTATTTGCCTGATTCATTACACCGGCATTAACAAGAGCCTGAGATACACGAATAATAATCTGGTCTTGCTTAGTGCCGCCAAAACCATCAGGAATCTCTAAGCCAACACCAATTTCACTATAGTATCCCTGACCATTGACCTTATTACGCTGGCGAGCACCAAGCATTTTACCTTTTACAAAAAGACCATAATTAGACATATCACTCTCCTTTAATGCCAGTTACTGGCATGTGAAATACGGTTATAATCGAAAATTAAACCTTTCTCATAAACCCATGATGGAATTTTGGCTGGTTTGGCTTCAAGAGTACGAACCAACGGAACAACGTTATTAGAATCCGGTGACTCACAATAAAAGTTAATATCTATTCCGAAAGAAAGTAATTCTTTACGGTGTCGGTAGAATGTAGGTTTCGGTAACATCTCTTTCATGTTCGCGCCCTGCTTCCACAATAAATATGTAGACTGTATTTTTCTTGGGAGATTAATTATTTTTTCATCAGTTAATATAGTATTTTGATTCATTTCTATTCTCCCTACATAGTCAGAGAATAATTTATTGGGCGTCTCAATATTCCAGCTATTACCAAGCGTAAGATTCAAGTCAATTAATTCAGTTGTTCTTAATGTTAATTCAATGCGTAATTTATCTTTTGACCAGTCCAGTAAACCAGCTTTAACGAATTCGTCTGCCATCTGGTGCCCTTTTTTGCCAGATGTATGCTCATCATATTTTGAATAAAATTTCAGGCTCCAACGACGGGAGTTTTTCCCTAAGTAAACAGTGCCACCTTTACTACAGGCGCGACCGTGGCGAGTTTTAGCTTTAAATTCTGCGGCATATAACCATGCGCGGACATTTTCTAATGTTGACAATGAATACATGTAATTGATATCGATGCGCGAGATCTTAAATTGCCCTTTCATGACCTGCCGATAGGATGGTAGATCATGAGGAATATGCAGTAATGCCAATATTCTGGCGTAAGCTGTTAACACCAACCCTTGCAAATCGTCGGAACCGATAACAGAGTGACCTTGCAAAAACTTTGATGGATTACCGTCAATGTAGAGATGTGTTGCCCGACCTTCACCATCAGATCCAACAGACCTTACTTTCATTGTGGACTCATGCGAACCGCGAACGGTCAACCGTTTTACTGTTTCCCACTCCACTGCACCGTCAGCATCGACGCTGACGACACTACCAGCCGGTAACGGTCGGTGTGTGCAAGGCAGGATTCCGGTAAACCAGTCGATCATAAGTAGTCACACCCATCAAAATATGTGTCAATAGTCATTTGTGAGCAGATTGAATGGTCACAATGTAATATGCTCAGATCTGACAGTCAATACATTTGCAATGTTTAAATTGTCAGAAATGAGCATCAAATCTAACTATTGAAAAACCACTGTTAAGATGGAGCCAAGGAGATGGGCAACAATGAGCATGAAGTTATGGCGGACAAACAGAGAGCAGAACGTATCAAAAAGGTAATTCTGGAACACTCGACTTATGAAGAACTGGCCGAGAAGACTGGCATTAGCGTGAGTACGCTGGTCAGGATAGCGTCCGGCAAAACTGAACCTAAATTCAGTGACATCATTCAGATAGCTAAAATTACGGGTGCAGACTTAAACACCTTAGCTTATGGCTATGCTCTTGATGTTAAAGAAGAAGCTACCGAGCGGAAGCTAATCACTTCTGCGGATGGATATACTGATGAAGAAACCACTAACGCACATAATTTCATCGTGTGGAACATCAGGACACTGGAAAAACAAGATATTCTGGCACTCGCAAGGCAAGTTTCTGCCTTAAGTTCATACACTTACAGTACTAAAATGTTTATGAAAAAAGCGGTGTCTGGAGAAGAGTAAAAGGATTAACAGTCTCAGGAATGAGACAAACGTGCAGTATTACCAACACTGCACGTTCTTTATTGTGCGAGTTTTGAATAGCGAAAAAGGATCAAAAGGATGAGTAGAAATAACGAAACAAGCGGCGTTGAACTGGTTGTCGTGGGCGTATTTGCTTTCTGTCTGGCAGTTGTTGCCTGGCTAATGAAAACTTTCGATGTTGAATGGCAAACAGCACTAGAAACTGCGCCTGGCCTGATAGTCTGGTTGCTTGTTGTCGGTGCGGGGATCTTTTTCGGGATCAAAATGGAAACTGGTCTTGTTCGCTGGGGTGCTCCACTTGCGATCGCCCTTCTGATTCCGGTATTCAAACCAATTCTTAAGGAAGCAGCCGGAGTTCGTGAAATGGGCGGGTTAGTTTTCGATGATATGGTTTCGTGGTACGGAACTGGCTGGGGAATGTCGCTGATGTTCTTCGGGATTCTTATCGTCGGATACGGCCTACTTTATTGGTGGCACAGAAGAAAGTCATATTACTGGTAACTCCGCCGCGGGAAACCACGGTAAAGTTCGGGTGTCACTGAACCCCGAACCGCAAGCGGTTAAATAGCAATCAACTATAGAGAGTAAGTCAAAACATATAAGGGTTAAATAATGACAGTATCTCTTGGCGATGTGTTTGGTGGTTTGGCGTTTTTTCTCTCAATCTATGCAACAATTAAAACCGTAAAGTTCAATGAAAGACAAAAAGCGTTAATAGAAGCGCAAGAAAGGTTAACGAACCTCCAACTTACTAAAGAAAAAAATGAGTTGGAAAGTTCAAAGAAAGCTGATATTAGTGCAAGCATGGTCTCTGTAGGAAATAGAGAATATAAACTAAGAGTTATTAATAAAGGGAAGGTTTCTGCGAAAAATGTAAGAATAGAATTTCCCGATAATAATTCACCAGTATCAATGAGTGACGTTAAAAGCAAATTTCCGCTTGAGTATCTCGCGACAGATCAACCAGTCGATCTCATTGCGTCAGGAGAGTTAGGTCGAGCAAGGAAATTTACTGTAAGACTAATGTGGGATGACGATTTCAAGGATGATAATGAAATTGTTTTACACATAACATATTGATTTAAATACACTTTATATCGAAGCAAAACAAGTAGAGGAGTAAGGATGAAAAATCAACTTTATAGCCGTCAAGGAATATATGACATAATCAGAAGCCACTATTTAAGAAACTTTCCATATACGATTCAATTTGAAGCGCTTAATGCAATAAATGAACACATTAGCCTTATAATTGATAGCGCATCAATACAAAAAAATGAAAGTGGTGAGTACGTATTTATCAATAATAATCCTAATATGGAAGTTGATGACCCATTTGAAAGCACAGAGAGAAATCTTGCTGCTTATCTATCAAAGCCTAGTGGTGTTGAAGCGTTATTCCAAGATGTGAACGCATTACAAAAATGGTTGCTCCAATATGGATTTATCCATGGTGGTATAGCGACTGAAAAAATGCTGGTTACGAATAAACTATAATTGGTTCGCATAATGACGTTATGCTAAAGAGGCCGCTGCGGGATTCGATTTTCGCAGCGGCCTTTTCAACATAACGAGTCGTACATTATGCGCACCAATGTATGATTCCTCAAAATCTGGATGTATTCGGTCGTAATTGTCCTGGACCATTCCGAGCTCGTGCAGTCGCCTTTTCACGCGTTCATGCTGACATGATACCCACACAACCCAACATCTGCGTTTACACATGGTTGAAAGACGTTTGATATACTTCAGCCTTTGACCACTGCTGCCGTAAACTTATGGAAATTGAATTAGATAAAAGTGTCAGAGAAAGGATTTTCCACGCGGTCATTTTTGAAGTGACGGCTAACGTTATCATCGCGCTGTCGCTTGCCTGGCTGATGAACGTGTCGGTACTCCAGTCAGGCTCGCTGTCCGTGATATCCGCGCTAACCGCCACGGCCTGGAATTTTGTGTTTAACAAACTCTTTGACTCTCTTCAGAAAACATACCGATTTGAAAGAACATTTCTGGTCCGCGCGCTCCATGCGGCCTGTTTTGAAGTTGGCCTTATCATAACGTTAATTCCTGTGGCAATGGTGATGCTGAATTTAACGGTGACGGAGGCTTTTTTTGTAGAGATCGGTCTTGTACTGTTTTTCCTGCCGTACACGATGCTGTTTAACTGGCTCTACGACTACCTGCGCTGGACATTTGTTGGGCGGAAACGGTCTGCTCTGTAGCGAGACATCTGTCACATAGGCACGCCCTTGATCATATTCGACTCCTCTCACCTTCTATACTCTTCATTTCTCTATCTCTTTTGAGGAGTCGATAATGTTTGACCATGTTAAATTCGGCGTCAGCGATTATGAAAAAAGTAAAACCTTCTTCCTTGAGGCGCTTCGCCCGCTTGGTGTGGAACTCATTGATGAAGGCGCGCCAGATTACGGTGTTGAAATGAGCGCTGGCGACGTTTCACTTTGCCTTTTCCAGACAAATGATAAACCTGCGCCTCTGCACCTGGCGTTTGTGGCTACTACACGTCAGCAGGTTGATGATTTTTACCACGCCGCGCTGCGCGTTGGCGGACGTGATAACGGCGGGCCGGGATTACGTCCGTACGGTGAAAATTATTATGCCGCTTTTGTCATCTCACCTGATGGTCATAACATCGAGACCGTGTGCCATGCACCGGAGAGCCGGTAGCACAACGCCTTTGTCAAAATGCTCATGCGACTTTGTGCACGATATTGCACGAAGTGTTGTATTTCAGGCCGGTAATGGCGTAAGGTATCCTCTGTAAATGTGCAGTTTCATGCAATAACGCTGACAGAGGTATTAATGACACAACAGTTGATTTTAATTGCCGGTCCCTATCGCAGCGGAACCGATGGTGTTCAGGCGCGAATTGACGAGAATCTGGCGCGTCTCGAAAACGCAGCATTAGCCGTTTACCAGCGTGGCCACATCCCGGTCATTGGTGAATGGCTTGCTTTGCCGCTGGCAAAAGCCGCTGGCTCAAAAACGGTGGGTGATGAAATCAGCGAAGCGATGCTGTACCCCGTTGCTCACCGGCTCATCGCAAAATGCGATGCGATTTATCGTATTGCCGGTGCGTCTAAAGGTGCCGATATGGACATTGAAGTAGCCAGAAAATATGGTCTCAGCGTGTATACCGCGCTTGAGAACATTCCAGAAGCGTAAGCCTGGACGCCAGCCAGCCTGACGTTAAAGGCTGGTTGTCAGAGGCGGTCACGATCTGAGGTCAGCACGACGGATACCCCCTTTTCCGATACCGCGCGGATCCAATCCTTATCCGTACCGTCTTCAACGACGATGGTATTCACTGAAGATACATCGCCAATCACAAACGACGACGCGGTGTTGATCTTTTCCGGAGACGCCAGAACGACCGTTTCCGCGGCTCTGCCGGAAAATGCACGTTTGATGCATGCCTCTTCGAAATCACCGGTTGTCAGCCCCGCATCGGGATGAATACCGGTCACTCCCATAAAGAACAGGTCTGCATGTATATTCTCTATGCCTTCGATGGCCGCAGCACCGACCGCAACAATCGAGTGTTTATACAAGCGTCCACCGATTAAAATCACCTCAATGGAAGGATGATCAACGAGCCCCAGAGCAATACTTGGGCTGTGCGTCACCACGGTGATGCGTAAGTCAGGAGGGAAAAATGTAATCAGCTCCGAGGTAGTCGTGCCACCGTCGACAATCACCACCTGGCCTGATGAAATCAGCTGTGCTCCTTTCCGGGCCACCCTTTTTTTTGCATCCATCTTCACGGATTGCCGTTCTGCAAACGGAGCTATAGCGGAAGATGACGGCAGCGCGCCGCCATGAACACGCTGCAAACGCCCTTCTGCCGCCAGCTCGCGCAGATCGCGCCGGATGGTGTCTTCAGAGACGTCAAAGAGAATGCTGAGCGCTTTTGACTGGACCTGGCCTTCGGCACCCAGCTTTTCAAGGATCAATTGTTTTCGCTGACTGGTGAGCATCATGAATTCCTGATGTTGCATGTTTTATCTTGAACATGCATGATATTGCTGTTTATGATCATTACTCTACGTAAGGAGGAACAATCGTGCAATCAAAACGTGCAGATGTGCGCATCATCGACAGTGAAACTCTCTCAGACAACTGGTACATCCTTAAAAAATATACCTTTGATCTCCAGCGACGTGATGGCGAATGGCAACGGCAGCATCGGGAAGTCTATGACCGTGGCAACGGCGCGACGATTCTTCTCTATAACCGTGAGAAAAAGACGGTGATCCTGACGCGCCAGTTCCGCTTCCCTGTCTTTATCAACGGCCACCAGGACGATTTAATTGAAGCTGCCGCGGGATTGCTGGACAACATGGATCCCGAAAGCCGCATAAAAGCAGAAGCGGAAGAAGAGACCGGCTTTCACGTTTCTCGCGTGCAGAAAATCTTTGAAGCCTATATGAGCCCAGGCTCCGTCACGGAAAAACTCTATTTTTATCTTGCCGAGTACCAGCCAGATGACAGAACCGGCGCAGGCGGTGGGATCAAGGCTGAGGGGGAAGATATCGACGTGCTGGAAATGACGTTTGAAGAGGCATTACGCAGCATTGAAACGGGCAAGATTGTCGACGGTAAAACCATCATGCTGCTTTATCATGTTGCCCTGAAAGGTATTCTGTAACCTACTGGTTTACATCCTGATTTGAAGGCGCATGAAATCGGTACGCTTGTGCGCTACCCGGATGAAAAGCGGAAAACCTCCTAAATTTTGCAGCCTACTATATTTAGTGAACGATTTAGAAATTCGATAAAATCATCAACTATTCCCTGAGTCACCTGCATTTATCATTCAAAAATGCCAAACGTTCACGAGGCTGCCTGCTGAGGTAGCCTGTCTTATCGGTTGTCTGGATTAAAATGCGACTCGCTACAGATAACGAAGCATATTATACTTGGTCCTCCACTCGAACAGGAGGCAGCAACTCACGTGAAGGATACATATTACAACGACATAACGATCAACACGCAAATTCAGAGTGAGCTGGACGCGTTTTTTGAGGATTTCAAAGGGATCGTCTTCGCCTACGCTATTATGAACAAGAAAGATCCTTCACAGATGAGGATACTCAATAATAGCCCCGAGTGGTTTAATATCTACCTTGAAAGAAAATATCAGTTCATTGACCCTGTCATTATTCGGGCTTTGCGCTGTGTTGAAGATTTTTTCTGGGAAAGTGACGTCGTCCTGTCGGATGGTTACAACCTGACACGCATTTTCGACGAAAGTGTCCAGTATGATATTTACCAGGGACAGACCTTTCCTCTGCATGACTATCTGAATAATCTTGTGGTCTTATCCGTCATCAGTCCTAAGCATTCTGGCATTGACATAGAGAAATATCGACCGCAATTTCTACGCTTCCTTGTTCAGTTACATCAGAAGACACTCAATCTTTATAGTCAGCATCAGCAGAAGAAGAATGTTTTCTTATCGCCACGCGAGCGCCAAATCCTTAAATGGGTCAGCGCCGGGAAAACGTACGCAGAAATTGCGGTTATTTTGTCTATTGCTGAGCGCACCGTTAAATTTCACATGGGCAATATAATGAAAAAACTCGGTGTAAATAATGCCAGACACGCAATAAAACTTGGAACGGAACTCCGGTTACTGGAGGACTGAGCCTCAGCCACTGGTTATAAATGGCGTAAATGCTCGAGCATTTCGCGAAGCCAGTGACTGGATTTATCTTTGCTAATAATGTCTTCAATAATGCTGGGGCTGGCAGGCATATAAATATAATAAATAACCTCCCCTTTTTCAGAGACACCGCGCTGTATTACTTCAACTTTCCAGTTTGCATGGCGAAATATGGCATACATACCACGACTGGCTACTGCGTACATCCCGTGATATTTTTTCTTTAGGCAATAAATATTCATTGCAAGAAACAATGCTTTACTGGCGGGCACGCCCTGCAGACTTGCAGAGTCTCGTGTTTCTTTATCTAAAAATAAGCGACTCACTTCACAACAGGGAACATCTGCTGGAAAAACAATGGGATTATCGAAATAGTTGTGAAAGATCTCGCTTATCATTGTCGGCTGCGTTGCGTTAATAAATCGCGCGCCGCATAACAGCTGTCCATCATACATCCCCAGCAAGTATGTCGTGTTATGGGAATCAAACTGATCCTTTTCCATACCTTCGATGCATTCCACTTTCCAGTCGAGTCGGTCCCGAAAAGTTTTTCTTCTGAGTCGGTAGAGTTCGTGTGCTAATGCTGGTGGTAAATCATCGTAGTCGTGTAAAAAAAATTCAATGACAGAATTCATGCTCTTGTTCCTGATAATAACACCTGAAACTATTATCACCTGTCTTTAAGGACAGCTTTCATTGTGCCGCATATTCCCTATACTTAAAAAGTACCTGACCACGAAGTTCTCGCAAAACTAAGCGGTCAGGAGGTCAAAGACCTACGAAACACCAGGGATATACCCATCGATGATTATCTAATATTTAAAGTTTCGGGTACAGAGCATAAGAAGCACTTTGCCGATAAAATATTAAAAAACAATAATCACAAAATAATTACAATAAAAACATTGCCCCTTAATCTTTTAAGGGGTAATATTTCTGTTTGCTTATTTTTTCTACCTTCCCTTCGTTTTACTGACTCTGCTGATTTCATCTGCCCAAAACCCTCGTCGGTACCGCTTTACAGACATCTGCCTGTGCTATTCTTGCTGAATCATGTAAGACGGAGAATTGATGATGGCCGACTGGAACCCTTCTCTTTACCTGCAATTTGGCGCAGAAAGAACGCGTCCAGCCGCCGAATTGCTCGCCAGAATTCCTCTGGATGAGGCTGCGACTATCGCCGATCTGGGCTGCGGTCCGGGCAACAGCACGGCGCTGTTGAAGCATCGCTGGCCTTCTGCGCACATCACCGGGGTTGATAACTCCCCTGCTATGCTCGAGGAAGCACGCGCCGCCTTACCTGACTGCCACTTTGTTGAGGCCGATATCCGGCAGTACAAGCCTGGTCAGCCGCTGAGCCTGATTTATGCCAACGCGTCACTGCAATGGGTTCCGGACCATTACGATCTCCTGCCGCATCTTGTCTCCCTGCTTAAGTTAAATGGCGTGCTGGCGATCCAGATGCCCGACAACTGGCTGGAACCCACTCATGTGGCGATGCGTGAAGTGGCGCTGGAGCAAGAGTACCCAGACCGGGGCCGCGAACCTCTGCCGGGCGTACATGCTTATTACGATATTCTGTCGGAGGCTGGCTGTGAGGTGGATATCTGGCGGACAACCTATTATCACAAAATGAGCTCTCATCAGGCCATTATTGACTGGGTAAGCGCCACCGGCCTGCGGCCCTGGCTCCAGGAACTGAATGAGAGCGAACAGAAACGTTTCCTGAAACGCTACCATGAACTGCTGGAAGAGCAGTATCCGCTCCAGGAAAACGGGCAGATACTGCTGGCTTTTCCTCGATTGTTTATCGTGGCTCAACGCCAGCCCTGATCCGATTACAGGCGGGCTTCTTTGAGCAACTGCTGGATAACCTTTTCCTGCTGCGCATAATCCCCCTCGCCAAAGGCGGTATAGCGCAGCTGCCCTTTGGCATCAAAGTAGTAATGCGCTGGCCAGTACTGGTTGCCGAACGCATTCCAGATTTGATAGTTGTTATCCGTCACGACCCGATACGGCAGTTGCCACTTTTTCACCGCATTTTTAACCGACGAAAGCGGTTTTTCCCAGGGGTATTCCGGGGTGTGAACCCCAATCACCACCAGACCCTGCGATTGATACTTTGTAGCCCACTCCCGCACATGTGGGAGCGTATGCTGGCAATTAATGCAGTCCCAGGTCCAGAAATCAATCAGAACAACCTTCCCTCGCAAGGATTCAGACGTGACAGGGTCACCGTTAATCCATCCTGTTCCACCACTTAGCGAAGGCAGCTGGCTGCTGGGCTCAGCGATCGCCACCGGCTGGAGCTTCACCGTCGCGGTTGTGGGTTTTGCCAGGTTTAAGAGCGCGGTCTCAAGACGGTCTGCGACGCCGTTAACGCCTTTCAGCAACGAGGTCATCCCCGTCGCATTCAGGACGACTGCCGCTAACATCGCCACCCCCGCCCCCTGACGCAGCTTCGCCATGAGTGCCGATTTTGCTCTCAGCGGGGTCATTAGCGTGCGGCCTCCAGTGACGAGTAATCCCAGCATCAGCGCGCATCCGCTGCCATAGGCAGCCAGCAGTGCGCCGGTGGTAATGGCGGAATGCCCCGCAATGTTAATGCTGAAGATCGCTCCCAGGATGGGGCCCGCGCAGGGAGACCAGAGCAGTCCTACCGCAAGCCCGGCCAGAAAAGCCGATGCCATTCCGCGCGTTTGCCCGCTTCGGGTGTTGAGGACATTTCCCGCGCTGACGGCCGGACCGGCAATACGCTGGGCGAAAGACGGGAAAATTAAGGCCAGCGCGGCGGTGGCCAGAATGACGAGCGCGATCCAGCGCCCGACAATGGTCGCCTCTGTTATCCACTCGCTGGCGACGGTGACGACCATCGCCACCAGGGTGAACATCACGACCATCCCTGCGAGCAGGGCCAGAATATGTCGTCGCTGCCCCTGAAAACCGGCAAAAAGGAGTGGAATAACCGGGAGCGTACATGGGCTGAGCAGGCTTATCATCCCGCCCAGAAAAGCGATTAACAGAAACATAATGACCTCACATTACTCGTCCTGCGACACTGCAGTGAGGTTATTTCATCGTCCTGATGTGTTCAGGATATGTGTAAACGCGCGGTTTTTGTCTGGCTCTGTATCACCCAGGCCAGGAGATACAAAGCCGTACAATTTTACGAACGACGCGGTAGCGTAATGGCGACATCCAGTCCGCCTCCGGCGCGGTTCGCCAGCCTGAGTTTGCCGTCCAACTGTGCGGTCAGTTGCGCGGCAATCGCCAGGCCGAGTCCTGTCCCGCCGGTATCGCGATTACGCGAGGTTTCAACCCGATAAAACGGCTGCAGAACCGCCTCCAGTTCGGCTTCGGGTATTCCCGGCCCGTCGTCCACAATGTGAATCACCACCTCTTCGGCAGACGAAATATCAATGGCAATGACGGCACCGCCGCCGAACTTAAGCGCATTATCCAGCAGGTTAGTCATCACTCTACGAAGCGCCTGTGGACGCGTGACGATGGGCAAGCGGGTTTCGCTTGCCTGAAACTGCACGTTTTTACCAATGTCCTGATAGTCGCTGGCGATGCTGTTGACCCAGGCGTTCAGCTCCAGCTTCAGCGACGTTTCTTCCAGTGATTCTGATGACCGGGCATACGCGATACCCTCCCGCACCAGACGAGACATGCTATCAAGATCATTGAGGAGCTTGTCGCGTAGTTCCGGTTCCCGGGCCATTTCGACACGCAGCTTCATGCGAGTAATGGGCGTCTGGAGATCGTGGGAAATCGAGGCCAGGATCTGCGCGCGTTCCCGGAGATAAGACTGAATGCGCGCCTGCATGGCGTTGAAGGCATGCGCTGCCCGCTGCACCTCAAGCGGTCCCTTTTCCGTCATTGGCGTGCTGGCCGCCGGATCCAGCGCGTCCACCGCGCGGGTAAAGTGTGAAAAAGGCCGTACCACCTGCCGCACGGCGATCCAGGCGCAGACGGCCAGAACCAGCAGTTGCAAAACGAGAACGATCGGGAGCCAGCTGGCGACGGGCGGCATGCGCGGGATCAGGTCAATGGTCAGCGGCGCGCCATCGCGTAATGTAAGATGGGCCTGAATATGCGAAATGGCACCGGGAACCGCGGTAAAGCTAAGCGGGTAATGCGCGGCAAGCGTCGCTTTTAAGGTTCGGATAGCATCTTGCGAACGCTTATCCGTCGGCGCTGCGCCGGGTTCTCCTGTGCCCAGAATATAACGATAGTTACCTCGTTCAAGTCGAGGCAGCCAGGCGGCGCGTTCGCTGGCCGGTAAGCGGTCTAAAATGGCGACGCTGGTTGCGACATCGTTTTCCAGATTACCTAGCATCACCGTGCGCGCGCTGTGCATGCGTTCAGTCATGACCAGCGTCAGGCTCAGGGCGTTAGCCAGCAGCAAACCGGACAGTACGACGATCAGCAAACGGGCCAACAGAGAGCGTGGCCAGAGCGTCATTCGTTAACCTCTTTGATGGTCACCGGCATCGTAAAGACGTAACCTTCGCTTCGCACGGTTTTGATATAGGCGGGCGTGCGGGCATCTTCATTGAGACGCTGGCGAACCCGGCTTACCAGCAGATCGACAGAACGTTCAAACAGTTCGGCGTCACGCCCCTGCGTCAGATTGAGCAATTGGTCACGGGTCAGCACGCGCTGCGGATGGTCCAGGAAAACGCGCAGCAGACGATACTCCGCCCCACTGAGTGCCACAATCACCCCTTCCGGGTCGATTAAGTGGCGAGCAACGGTATCGAGCTGCCATTCACCGAACATCACCAGCCGCCCTGCTTCTGTCACCTGTAGATTGGGCGGCATTGTGCGAAAACGCCGTAAAATCGCTTTGATGCGTGCCAGAAGCTCACGGGCGACAAACGGCTTCACCACGTAGTCATCCGCCCCCATCTCCAGACCCAGGATCCTGTCCGTCTCCTCATTGCGCGCCGTCAGCATCAGGATGGGCAGATCTTTATGTTTGCCGCTGCGTAGCTGCCGGCATAGCGTGAGACCGTCATCGCCAGGCATCATGACGTCCAGCACCACCAGGTCGATATGCTGTTTATCCAGTACGCTACGCATCTCTTTGCCGTTGGCCGCGCCCGTCGCGCGATAACCAGACTTAACGAGATAATCGACAATCAGTTCACGAATATCCCTGTCGTCATCGACAACAAGGATGTGGTCAATATGTTCCACCGAACTCTCCAGACCGAAGGGTAACGTACTGAAAATAGCACATTTCACAGCTTATCCGCGTCGATAACTGCCTTGACGAAATCCTGTGGATCTTCCTGAGGCGGGTTATGCCCCACGGCTGCGCCGAAGGTGCGGTGCTCATATTTGCCGGTAAATTTAGCTGCATAGGCCTGCGGTGCCGGATGCGGCGCGCCGTTGTTGCCGCCTTCGATGGTGATCGTTGGGACGGTGATATTCGGCAGCGTGGCCAGTTTTTGCTCGTAGCGGTCGTATTTACGCTCGCCTTTTTCCAGCCCTAAACGCCAGCGATAATTACTGAGCGTCACCGCGACGTGGTCCGGATTATCGAGGGATTTGGCGCTGGCGTTAAAGACCGCATCGCTAAATTTCCAGTCAGGCGAGGCCTGCGACCAGATTAAGCGTGCAAAGTCATGCGTGTTTTTGGCATAGCCTTCAGCACCGCGCGCGGTGGCGAAATAGAACTGATACCACCACTGCTGCTCTGCTTTTGGCGGCAGCGGCTGTTTGCCAATCTGCTGGCTGCTGATGAGATACCCGCTCACCGACACCAGTGATTTTACGCGCTCAGGCCACAGCGCCGCGACGATATCCGCCGTCCGGGCGCCCCAGTCATATCCGGCAAATACCGCCTGCCTGATATTCAGGGCATCCATCAGATTAACGATATCTTTCGCCATCGCCGAGGGCTGGCCGTTGCGCGGTGTGTTTGCTGACAGGAAACGCGTGGTACCGTAGCCGCGCAGAGACGGCACAATGACCCGGTACCCTTTTGCCGCCAGTGCGGGTGCAACCTCGGCATAGCTGTGAATATCGTAGGGCCAGCCATGCAGTAAAATAACCGGCTGACCGTCTTTCGGGCCAATGTCGACATAACCGACATTCAGATCGCCGGCATTAATTTGCTGAGGATGATCAAAGGCTGCGGCGACGTTTGTGCCGGTGACTTCGGCCTGACAGGACATCACGGTGCCAAGCGAAACGGTCAGTGCGAGGGTTGAGTAAGCAAGTTTGCTGAACATGTTGGTATCTCCGGTTGAGTACAATTCACGGGGATATCACAACACCTCAATGTATAGCGGATATGTGCGAAAGCGGGTTTATTGCAAGCCTGTGTATGTATCCGGGACGCTGATACAGTGTGATACAAACACAGGCGCTGAAGTTGCTGAAGTTTTAGAGGGAGAGACGATAGCGGACGTAATCGTCAGCTTCACCATATTTGTCATAGAGTTTACGCGCCGGGTTGTTTTCCCGGGTGACCCAGTACAGTTTCGACCACCCTTCGCGCTTGCCTTCGTCAATCAGCGCGTCAATGAGCGCCTTACCGGCTCCCGCCCCGCGTTCGGCAGCATCAACAAACAGATCTTCCAGGTAGCAGATGGGCGCGGTTGACCAGGTGCCTTCATGCAGAACACACATTGCGAAACCGATGACCTTTTCGTCCTTCTCCACGACCCGGCAGAACATCGATGAATGCGCTGAGAGCGCCCTTTCCCACGTCGCTGCGGTGACGGATTCCTCGAGGAAGCAATCATAAAAATGGGTGTAACCATCCCACAGCGGTCGCCATTGGGAATAATCCTCTGCGCGTAAAGGTCTTACCGTAACTGCCATGTTTTCCTCACATTACAGGTCAATTGCCATTTCAAAACAGCGTAAATCAGCCCCCGCCATACGCGAATGATGATTATGTTCTCTCAGCGTAACAAACCCAAGCTTCTGATAAAACGACTGGGCGTT
This sequence comes from Enterobacter sp. JBIWA003, assembly GCF_019968825.1. Taxonomy (NCBI): domain Bacteria; kingdom Pseudomonadati; phylum Pseudomonadota; class Gammaproteobacteria; order Enterobacterales; family Enterobacteriaceae; genus Enterobacter; species Enterobacter sp. JBIWA003. The sequence goes on along the minus strand of NZ_CP074170.1, from coordinate 2,442,244 downwards.
AGGCGTCGCATCGAGCGTCAGGCGGGTTATCCCCCGGCTGCGGGCCTCATGTTTGAGTGCCTCAATAATCCGGGTCGCCATGCCTTTACCGAAGGCTGCAGGCAAGGTGAAAATCGCCTCCAGGCAATGGGTATCCAGATCGAGATAGCCGCTTGCCGCAACATCGCCCTTTTCATCTTCAACCACGTAAAAAGGGTATTCAATGACCATCTGCCGATAGCGTTCGGGCATCAGATCAGGCGTCCAGCGCGCAATGACCTCTGCGTCGTAACTGGTTTTACAGCCGTGACGAATCGCCTGGTTACGAATGTCCCAGAGTACTTCGGCTTCCTGCGGGTGGGCTCGTCTCAATGCCATAGTGACCTCTGCAAATGATAGTAGGATGGAAAAGTGAGCTTGCTGAGATAGAGTGCTATTGAGATGAAAATACCAGAACGCAAACAAAAGCATAACGCCTAAATAGGGAGATCCGCGCATGACGATACCGACGCTCACGACAGAACGTTTACTGCTGAAACCGCTGGTTGCGGAAGATGCCGTCCAGATACAAACGCTGTATCCGCGCTGGGAGATTGTCCGCTATATGGTCTCTTCCGTGCCCTGGCCCTATCCGGATAACGGCGCGGAAAACTATGTCAACAACGTGGCGCTGCCGGATATGGCGAAAGGGATTGCCTGGTTCTGGAGCATCCGGCGACGTGAGGTGCCGGATGAATTGATGGGCATTATTTGCCTGTACGACGTCGAGGATAACAACCGCGGGTTCTGGCTCGCGCCGGAGTTCCAGGGTCAGGGATTTATGCGCGAAGCCAGCATTGCCGCGACGGATTACTGGTTCAACACGCTAAACAAATCCGTTTTGCGGGCCCCGAAGGCCGCTGCTAACAGCCGCTCCCGTCGTATTTCGGACAGTAGCGGCATGCGGCTTATCAGGACGGAGAAGAAAGCCTACGTCAGCGGGATGCTGGACTCCGAGCTGTGGGAGATCACTCGCGACGAGTGGAACGCCCGTCAGGTCAGCTGATAGTGCTTATCCGGCACCAGCCTTTCCGGAATATTCTCTTCGTCGTTCATCTGCAGCAGATCGCGTTCCATCATGTTGCAGATGGCGTCCAGCGGCAGGTCGTTATCTTCGGTGCCAAACGGGTCTTCCAGCTCTTCCGCCAGGGTGTCCAGCGAGATAAAGGTGTATGAAATCAGCGCCGAGACAAAGGGCGTCATGTAGTGCAGATCCACAACCAGCGCAAACGGCAGCATGATGCAGAACAGATAGACCGTACGGTGCAAAATCAGCGTGTAGGCAAACGGTACTGGCGTGGTCGCAATGCGCTCGCAGCCGGACAGGACGATGGACATATCGTTCAGACGGTTGTTCAGGCTGTGAAACAGGATGTCCGAGAGTTGCCCGTTACGTCGCCGCACGGCCAGCCACTCTCCCATGATCAGTAAAATACGGTTCGCGGGCGCACTGGCCTTCATCACCTGACGTAAATCATCCGGAGAAAGATAGCGAGAGAGTTGCTCTGCGTTCAGCTCCCGGCGCAGGGTCATCCGCAGGCAGTTGGCAAAAGCAATCTGCAGTCGCACGAATTCGCCGAGGTGCTTATCGTCAGGCAAGGTGTTTTTTACCTCGCGAAACAGCGAGCGTGCCGCTATCATCAACTGCCCCCAGAGCAGGCGAGCCTCAACGTAGCGCGAATAACAGGCGTTGTTTCGGAAACCCAAAAAGATAGCGATCGCCACGCCGAGAATGCTGAATGGCGCCACGGTAAATTTGATGCCCAGCGAGGTATACCACGGCAACATCAGGATAACGGCAATAGAAAGCAGGAAATTGAGCAGCAATCGGGTATAGATCTTAGGCAGTACCGAACCGTGCCAGACAAAAATCAGTTGTAGCCAGTGCTGTTTAGGACGAACGATCATAGTGAGTTTCAGGAAAGAAAAGAGCGAGGCTATTAAACGAGATCCCCGTCACCGTTGCAAGCTTGTTAACGGGACATTGCATTTTCTCCCCTGATTAGCGAAATCCGCACAGTGCTGCATGTGCTTTTTAAAACAAAGCCAATAGTATGTTGTAACTAAATAGATCGTATTCAAACCCGGCCGAAGCCGGGTGAACGCATTAGCAAAGCGGTTTAACCGCAGCGCGCATGCCCTTCAGCAGAATGGCATCCAGGTCCAGCGTGACCTGGTCGACAAGCCCACTCACCTGCGTCAAGTCCTGCTCCCAGTGTTCGCGTGCGCTGAGTACGGACTGTACCAGCTCACGGGAGCTCAACTGCCGATCGCGGTGCTGTGCCCAGAGCTGCTGATAGCGTTCCAGCCAGCACGCATCATCCTGCACCGGATAGCTCTCCCCGTCACGCTCCGCGCGGTAGAACGCGATCAACGCGGCTAAGGCAAACGTCAGACGTGCCGGTAATTGCCCCGTTGCCTTCTGCCCTGCCAGCAGCTGCGGCAGGATGCGGGTACGGTATTTGGTCATACCGTTAAGCGCAATGGATAGCAGCTGGTGTCTGATGTAAGGGTTACGAAAACGCCCAGTCACCGCACTGGCGAAAGATTCCAGCTCGTTACGCGGCAAATCGAGGACCGGAATGATCTCCTGATAAATTGCTTTTTCGACGAACGCGCAGATCTCCGCATCATTCATCGCCTCGCCTACCGTATCCAGCCCGGCCTGGAAGGCGACCGGCACCAGCGCCGTATGCGCCCCGTTCAGAATGGCAACCTTGCGTTCTTTGTAGGGCCTGATGTCGTCGACAATCCGTACATTTAGCGGGTACTTATCCAGACGAAGTTCGCGGGCAAGGGATGCAGGTCCCTGAATAACAAACAGATAGAAGTGTTCGGCCGTGTCCAGGAACCCATCGTGATAACCCAGCTCAGCTTCAAGCGCAGCCGCTTCGTCACGTGGATAACCCGTCACGATACGGTCAACCAGCGTCGAGCAGAAGCTGTTGGCGTCATTGAGCCACTGAATAAAGGCGGCGGGCAGCGCCCACTCCTGCGCATAGCGCAAGACGAGTTCACGCAGTGCGTCACCGTTGTAGTCAATCAACTCGCAGGGAATGATGATCCAGCCCTTGTCAGCCGCACCGTTGAAGTGGCTAAAGCGCTCAAACAGCAGACGCGTCAGCTTCGCCGGATAGCTCACCGCAGGGGCATCGTCGAACCGGTCACCCTCGTGGTAGCTGATACCCGCTTCGGTGGTATTCGAGAAAACAAAGCGCATATACGGATTGTGTGCCAGCTTCAGGAACGCATCATACTGATTGTAGACGTCGATTTCCCGGTTAACGGAGCGGATAAGCCGGCTCGCGGTAACCGCCTCACCCTTCTCATTCAGACCACGAATGAGCGTGGTATAGAGACCGTCCTGCGTATTCAGTGACGGCGGGAAGTCGCTCTGAATCGGACGGACGATAACTACGCCGGCGTTAAGATCGGTATGTTCGTTTAACAGGTCAATTTGCCAGTCGACAAACGCGCGCAGGAAGTTGCCTTCACCAAACTGAATGATGCGTTCGGGATACAGAGCACCGGGAAAATCGCGACGGTTGAGCGTGTTCACAAGAGGTTCCTTTTATGATTAGTCATACAGCCTGATAAGATTGGTACGATAACTTATCAAAACTTAACGACCAGAAACCCTGTTTTGATCAATACGTCGCGTAGTTGTGCAGAAAAATTATAAGAACTTATAAAACACGGACGTGGATGTCATGGCACCGTCCGGCATCAGGGCATAGCGCGGGATTTCACCAACCTTTTGCCAGCCGGCACGCTGGTAGAAAGTCTCGGCCCCGCTGCCGGTGGAGGTATCGAGCACCAGCACCGAAATCTCTCTGGCTCTGGCCTCAGCTTCCAGCGCTTCCATCAATGCCATCGCGGCCCCTTTCCGGCGCGCTTTCTCGTGAACCAGCAGCTTCGCCACATCGGCGCGATGCGGCTGGTTTTCCGGCTGATCTGTGATCAGCTGCACCGTTCCGATGACGCCGTCCTGCGCATCGACGCAGGCAAGCACCAGCCGCTCGCCACGCGCGACGCTTTCGGCAATACCGCGCCAGAAAATACGGGCCTTATCCAGGCCATAAGGAAGCATAAAGCTGACGGATGCCCCGCCGTTTACGCAGTTTTCGAGGATCCCGGCCAGCGCATCAAGATGGGTGAGGATCTCTTCCCGGGTGAGATTTTTGATTTGCAGTGAGGTATTCATTGTTTTTCCTTACGTTGAATACACTCACTTTGTATTTAACAACTTATTAACGCAAGCAGATCGGACATAGGCTTTTGTTATGTCACCGGGCGCGCTGGCGCTGCTGTTTCATGGCGTACATCTTTTCATCGGCATCTTTTAACCACTGCTGCAGGTCGTTGCCGTTATGATCGAATTCGCTAAGCCCCCATGAGAAATGAAGCGACCAGGGATGCAGCTTGCGGGCGTTATAGTGTTCCACCTGCTCAGCGAGATACTGCATGGCAATCCAGGCACCCTGCTCGTCGGTATCCGCGAACAGCACCGCGAACTCATCCCCGCCAAAACGCACCAGCAGATCCGCTTCACGGAAAGAAGCACGCATCAGTTGCGCCATGGCTTTCAGCGCCTTATCGCCCTCTTCATGCCCGTAGCGATCGTTGATTTCCTTAAAGCGATCCAGATCCAGCCAGCCGAGCGTGAGCGGCTCAGCCCGGCGTCGGGCAACGGAAAGCGTGAACCGCACCAGCTGATTAAAGCCCCGACGGTTGAATAGACCCGTTAATTCATCCGTTGTCGCCGCGCTGATAGCGGCAAACTCATCTTCAGCCAGCGCGCCAAGATCCCCCAGCACGGCGAGATCGGCCGCTGAAAACTCCCTGGGCGCGTAGTCAATCAGGCAGAGCGAGCCCACGCTCGCGCCATCACGCAGGCGCAGCGGGAAGCCCGCGTAAAAACGCACGCGAGGTTCACCGGCCACCAGCGGATTATCCGCAAAACGATCGTCCTGCAGCATGTCTCCCACCACCAGTGGTGCTTCGGTGAGGATCGTATGGCCACAAAACGAAATGTTACGCGGTACGGAATTGGGTGCCTGCCCGTCGGCCGACTTCACAATAAGTGAATGCTCATCAATCAGATTGACCATCGCCAGCGGCACCTGGAAGAAGCGCTTTGCCAGACGTGTTAACCGGTCAAACGCCGGGGAGCTGTCTATCTCAAGCAAACCGGATTCGCGCAGCGAGTTCAGTCTGTCTGTTTCATTTTCAGGGGTTGCAGGTGCTTTCATAATGTCTCCTGACGTAAAGCGTTACTAAAAGCGTAGCTTAAACAGAGACATTGTCAGTGTTCGAACATCCTGTTAAGCCGCTTGCTATTCACGTCAATGCCTTATGACGATTAACGCAGCTATATTTCACTCCCGGAGGTCGCGGCAAGCTGCTCGTCCGACATCCGGGCACTGGTACGATTTCGACCCGCTTTTTTTGAACGATAAAGATGATCGTCCGCTTCGGCCATCAACGTGTTGAAGACCTCGGTCAACTGCCATGACTCAGACTTTCCGCTTCCGAGGCCAATACTGACCGTCAGGTAGAGCGTCTGGTGGCGCCACGTGAAAGGATGGCTGGCGACGGTGGTTCTGATACGCTCCGCCAGTTCATAACCGTTTTGCGCATTACCAGAGTTTACCACCACCGCGAACTCTTCCCCGCCCATTCGCGCAACCATGCCGTCTTCGCCGACAACCTGTTGAACCTGCCGGGCAAATGACGCCAGCACGCGGTCACCACACTCGTGACCATAGTTATCATTAATGCTTTTAAAGTAATCGATATCCAGCAGCATGACGGTCAGAAAACGCGAGTGCCGGTGCGTCTCTTCGTGTTTTAACGCCTCATAAAGCCCGGAACGCGAGTAAACATGCGTTAAGAAGTCATAATCCGCCCGCAGAGAAACCTGACGGATCAGGGAATTAATGGCAGCCATGCTGACGGAGACCATCACCGGACAGATCGCCATCGTGGCAATACCCAGCCGGGCAGAAAACATCATTGGGGTGGTAAACGGCGTCGCCACGGCAATATTAATCACCGAGTTGGCGACCAGAATAATTTCAATGGCGCCCGTGACAAACGTCAGCAAGCAGGTCACAGGCAATGGGTAGCGTACCGCACACCAGATAAGCGCAGGCAGAGGAAAAGAGAGGCTCCCCGCTCCGCCGATCACCACCGACGCGACCACCGAGACAATCAGCGCAATAACCGGTAACAGTTGCTCCAGAGGCAACCTGAATTCGCGCACGGGCATGCCCAGCGTAAGCATACACGGCACAACAAGCACGCCGGTTGAGAACTGCTCGCTAAACCAGTCGGCGAACAACGGCCAGAACGTATGACTGTCAATTCCGACCGAACCTACCGCGCCGAGCAACGCGCACAGCAGCGCGGCGATCAGACAGTAGTTGAACAGGCGTAATGCGTTGAGCGGATCGGGGGTTTTCTTCATCAGCCGCTTATCACGCTGAACCAGCACGGCCACAACGACGATAAAGACCATGTTAGACAGGTTGATCACCACGGAGGCCATCCCCCAGCTGGTCGTGACCGCGTCGTACAACAGCATCGCGACATAGGATACCGCATAGTAATGCAGGCGATTCAGGAAAACATAACGGGCAAAGATCCCTGCCATCACGCCATTGAGTGGCCAGAACAGCGACAAGGCCTCCACGAGACGTAATTCCGCGCCCACAAAATAGAACAAGGTGGTGAGGATAAAGATCGTCGATGCATTTCGCAGCGGCGTGTCAGGCTGGAAAGGTCTGAAAGCGGTAAGAGCAGAACGCATTAAATATCATTCCATATGAAAGCTTATGGCAATTATTGCGGTCGTCAGCACGATCGAAGCTCACTTAAGATGCATCTATAACACAAATACAGCGGGATCATAACTCGTCAAATTTAGGCGTTCATCTGCAGTACCAGCCAGTGGTGAATAACGCTGACGATATACTGCTGCTGCTGCGCGGTGAGCTGAACACCGTGTGGAATATTATGCCATTTTGCCAGGCAGCCCCGACAACAGGTGGCGGTAGCATGCTGGGCGATAAACACCGGGTGACCGCGCATGGGCGTCTGTTTCCCGTCGTTTGCAGGTTGTGCAGGGGCAAGACGCTTTTCGACAAAATCCGCGGCATGCTGGTCAATGGTATCCGGGCCTTTGTCCCAGCAGTACTGCCGTTCCTTATCGCCTAAGCGAAAGCGCGAGCGAAACGTCGATCGCGCCAGACGGGAAAAAAGAGGATCCAGGTCAGACATCAGTAGACTGAACGTCCCATACGCTGGGTCAGTTTCTCCAGAACCGCCACACCGGCAAGCGAATTTCCGGTTTCATCCAGCTCCGGGCTCCAGACCGCAATCGCCATTTCATGCGGCACAATCGCCACGACTCCGCCACCGACGCCTGATTTAGCCGGGAGACCAACGCGCCAGGCAAACTCGCCGGCGTTTTGATACATCCCGCTGGTCGCCATCAGCGCGTTAACCTGGCGTGCCTGCAGAGGTGAAACCACCTCCTGATCGAGATGCGGCGCGTGCCCCTGATGCGCCAGGAACAGGAACGTCTGAGCCAGCTCAACGCAGCTCATCTTCAGGGCGCAGTAATGGAAGTAGTTTTGCAGGACGGTCGCCACGTCGTTATGGAAATTGCCGAAGGATTTCATCAGCCACGCGATGGCCGCGTTACGGGCGGAATGTTCGAATTCCGAGCGGGCCACCACCGGATCGTAGGCAATGTCGTCGACGCCCGAAAGCTGGCGCACGATCTCCAGCATACGCTGACGCGGCGCGCTGAGGCGGCTTTGCAGCATATCGCAGACCACCAGCGCCCCGGCGTTGATAAAGGGATTTCGCGGTTTACCCTGTTCTATCTCGAGCTGAAGCAGCGAGTTAAAAGGCTGGCCGGACGGATCTTTGCCCACCCGCTGCCAGATCTCGTCTTCTTCATACTGGCGCATCGCCGCAACCAGACTGAGCACTTTCGAAATGGACTGAATGGAAAAACGTTCTGTTGCATCCCCTGCCTGGTATCGCTGTCCGTCGATGGTACAGATAGCAATGCCCAGCTTATTCCCGCTGACCGAGGCAAGGGCCGGAATATAGTCGGCAACCTTCCCCTTTCCAATTAACGGACGAACCTGCGCCAGAATCTCGTCCAACATCTCATTATGGATGACCGCAGCCACACTTTGCTCCTTGCCCTCAGGCTAAAACGGGCTGCGAGTATAACAGAGGCTTATGTATTGCGTCAGGCGCTAAGACGAAAACGCGAAACGGCCTGCAATAAAAGATCGGATTGCTTTTGCAGACGTTCAGAAGCATCCGAGGCGTCAGAGACCAGCAAATCCGTCTGACGGGAGACCTGGTTCAGCGCCTGAAGCTGACGCGTCATCTGGTGAATACTGTCTCCCTGACTGAGCGTGGCGGTGGAGATCTCATTAAGCAAACTGCTTAAATTGCCCACCAGACCGGTGACCTGCTGCAGATTCTCTTCCATCAGGGTGACGGCACGAGAACCGTCTTCAATCCCCTGCACCGAGCGGTTGATCAGCTCCTGAATGGTCTGCGTCGAGTGGCTGCTCTTTCTGGCCAGCAGCCCAACCTCCCGGGCAACGACGGCAAATCCGCGCCCCTGATTTCCGGCATGGGCCGCCTCAATAGCGGCATTCAGCGCCAGGATGTTCGTCTGAAACGCCACGCTGTCGATCATCGCCACGATCCCGCGCATCTCGGACGATCGCTCGACGATCGCCTGCATCGACGCGTTTACGGTCGACATCATCTGGTCTCCCCCCACGGCTGCCTGGCGCGCTTCATCGGCCCGGGCGCTGGCGAGTCTGGCATACCCGGTATTGCCTTCAACGTGGCTTTCCAGCGCCGCGATATGCGCCGTCACATCCTCAAGCTCTTTCGCCTGACGTGCCGACTGCTGATACAGCTTCTGGTTACCCTGTGCCAGGGCATCAATGTTCTCCACCATGGTCGCCGTGGCATGGCTGACCTGCGTCACCAGTTGCTGCAGGCCAAGCTGCATCGTGGCAATACTGTCACTAAGCTGCCCAATCTCGCGATTGAAACGCATAACGTTCGGCGGCGTGCCGGAGAGATCCCCTGCTGCCAGCCGGTTGATATGCGCGATGAGCCGACGCAGCGGTGTAATCACCCATCGGGACATACCGAACCAGACGACAGCGGCGATGGCGACTAACAGCACCGGCGCAAACAGGAATAACGTTTGCAGGTCGGAGAGCTGCGCCATGAGGCTCTGACGCCCCTGCATCGCCTGCTTCTCGCTTGCCTGCTGATAGCGCGCATAGTTGTCGTTAAAATCCGTCTGAAACGCCTGCGCCGGGACGGCAAAAAAAGCGTCGATGGTGTTGGTTTTAACCAGACCTTCCGCCTGCTCTTTGATCGCACCGTAGAAAAGTTGATAGCTGTTCACCAGCGCGTCGTCTTTCGGCGGATTCAGCGCCAGCCAGGCCTTCCATGCCTGCTGCGAAACCGTCAGCGCCTTTTGCGCGTCATCCATCAGGCTATGCCAGCTTCCGTCGGAGCCGGTCTCTTTATCCTGCATAAACCAGACGCCGGAGCGGTTGAGGAGATCGCTTGCGGCCAGCAGAGAGACGCGAGCCAAATCCAGCTTGCTCTGCTGCTGCCAGGCCAGCAGGTTGTGCTGCTCGTTGCGCTGGGCTTCGTTCAGGGAGGCATTAAGCAGGAGTGACGAGGAGAGCTGCAGCGCGGAGAAAAGGCCAATGATGCAAAAGATACCCGTCAGCAGGCCAAAGTGACGGGGGGTGAGACGCTGCGCAATACGGCGGAAAATTTGCGTTAGGTTCATAATTAGCTTCATTTACAAGGCGTTAGACGCGAGCGAGTCTACGAAATGAAAATGACAGAACCATTGCAGAATAGTGACAACGGCCCTCGCGATGAGGGCCGAAATTCAAGATTACACGCGATCCTTCCACACCGTCTGCGCATTACAGAACTCGTGCAAGCCAAAGTGGGAAAGCTCGCGGCCAAAGCCGCTTTTCTTCACGCCGCCAAAGGCTACGCGCGCATCGCTGGCGCTAAAGCCGTTGATAAACACCCCACCGCACTCCAGCTCGCGGGAGAAGGTCTCTGCCAGCGCATCACTGGCGGTAAAGACCGTGGCTGACAGACCAAAATCGCTGTCGTTGGCCAGCATCAGGGCGTGCTCCGCATCTTTCGCGACCGTAATGGCCGCGACCGGTCCAAACAGCTCCTGACGGAACGCCGTCATCGACGGGGTGACATTCGCCAGCACGGTTGGCGCATAATAATTCCCCTCGCCGCTGATTTTCTCACCGCCCAGCAGCAACGTTGCCCCTTCTGCCAGCGTCGCCTGCACCTGCTGATGCAGTTCATCGCGCAGATCAAAACGCGCCATCGGGCCCAGATAGTTTTCTTCCTGGTCCGGCGCACCCAGCTTCAGGGCCGCAACCGCATCGACAAAGCGTTGGGTAAAGGTGCCCGCAATACCTTCTTCCACAATGAAGCGTTTGGCCGCCGCGCACACCTGTCCGGTATTCTGGTAGCGGCCTGCTACCGCCGCCTTCACGGCAAGATCCAGGTCGGCATCGTTGAGAACGATGAACGGGTCTGAGCCGCCCAGTTCAAGAACGCATTTCTTCAGCGCGGCCCCCGCCTGAGCACCAATGGCTGCCCCGGCACGCACGCTGCCGGTGACGGTCACCGCCGCAATACGACGATCGTTAATCGCCTGGCTGACGCCGTCGTTGGTGGCGTTCACCCAGCCGAACACGCCTTCAGGGAAACCCGCATCCGCAAAAATCTGCGCGATAAGATCCGCCGAGCCGAGCACGTTGGGCGCGTGTTTGAGCAGATAGCTGTTCCCTGCCAACATAATCGGCACCGCGCCGCGCAGCACCTGCCAGAGCGGGAAGTTCCACGGCATTACCGCGAGGATCGGCCCCAGCGGACGGTATTCAATAACCGCGTTCTGGTTTTCCACCTGCGTGGGTTCCGCACGCAGCATCGCCGGGCCGTGCTCGGCGTACCAGTCGCACAGGCCAGCGGATTTCGCCACTTCCGCCCGCGCCTGCTGAATGGGTTTGCCCATTTCACGGGAGATCGTCTGCGCCATCTCTTCAGCGCGATGACGCAGCGCGGCACCAAGATCGCGCAGCTTTTGCGCCCGGTGGGAGACGCTTTCGCGACGCCACTGGCGATAGCCTGCGTCGGACTGAGAAATCGCGCGTTCAACCTGTTCCGGCGTCGCCCACGGATACGCGGCGAGGGTTTCACCCGTGGCCGGGTTGACAGAGAAGGCATGTGTTGCAGAGGAATAAGTCATGGTGTTCTCCACGTTTTCGGTTGATTAATTGTGGCCCACTCTGCTATTTCTTAAAAATGAATAATACTGACCACCTTATTCACGAAACGAGAACATTATGGATCTAACCCAGCTTGAGATGTTTAACGCCGTCGCGCTGACGGGCAGTATCACCCAGGCGGCGCAAAAGGTGCATCGCGTGCCGTCTAACCTGACGACCCGCATCCGCCAGCTGGAAGCCGATCTGGGCGTTGAGCTGTTTATTCGTGAGAACCAGCGTTTGCGTTTATCCCCGGCCGGGCATAACTTCCTGCGCTACAGCAAGCAGATCCTCGCGCTGGTAGATGAAGCGCGCATGGTTGTCGCGGGGGATGAGCCGCAGGGGTTATTTGCCCTCGGCGCGCTGGAAAGTACCGCCGCCGTGCGCATTCCGGAAACGCTGGCACAGTTTAACCAGCGCTATCCGCGCATTCAGTTTGCCCTTTCGACCGGGCCATCCGGGACGATGATTGATGGCGTACTGGAGGGAACCCTGAGCGCCGCCTTCGTCGACGGGCCGCTGTCGCACCCGGAGCTGGAAGGAATACCGGTCTACCGGGAAGAGATGATGCTGGTCACGCCTGCCGGGCATGTGGAGGTGACGCGCGCCGCGCAGGTCAGCGGCAGCGACGTGTATGCCTTTCGCGCCAACTGCTCGTATCGCCGACACCTGGAGAGCTGGTTTCACGCTGACCGCGCCGCGCCCGGCCGCATTCATGAGATGGAGTCCTATCACGGCATGCTCGCCTGCGTTATTGCGGGCGCGGGCATCGCGCTGATGCCGCGCTCGATGCTGGAGAGTATGCCTGGGCATCATCAGGTGGAAGCCTGGCCGCTGGCAGAAAACTGGCGCTGGCTCACCACCTGGCTGGTGTGGCGACGCGGGGCGATGACCCGCCAGCTGGAGGCCTTTATAGCGCTGCTAAACGAACGTCTTCAACCAGCGCCTTCTCCATAAACAGGCTGAGCGGATCGTCAACGTACGGGGCAAACGCCGGACGCAAATCGTATCCGCACTGTTCATAAAGACGCACCGCGGCATGCTGCTTGATGCCCGTCTCCAGCCGTACCGTATGGCAATGACGGCTCAGAGCTTCATCTTCCAGGGCGGCCAGCAGCATCTCTCCCAGATGCTGGCCACGATGGGCCGGATCAATATAGACCCGCTTCATCTCGCCCGTACCGTCGCCGTTGAGCACGATAGCGCCACAGCCAACGGCCTGAAGCTGCTGGTCGCGAATGATCATCAGGATCAGCGAGGCTTCCGGCAGCGCAGCCAGATCGAGCAGATGATTACTTTCAGCGGGATAGAGTTCGCTCTGATAGCGGTCAAGCGCCGCGATCAGGCTAAGAATGTCCGGGTGACGTGCAGATTCAGAGGTAATGGAATACATGGCAGGCTCCTTGCTTTTTTATGAGGCTAAATTTCAACATAGCGCAGGCCTGCCAGGGTGCTTCATAGTATTAACTTATCGCTCCGCCCTGTTAGCGCAAAAAAACACGCCCTTTCAGATACAGGGTGGCCTGACCGCCGATCAGTACGCGGTCGCCCTTCAGCTCGCAGCGCAGATCCCCGCCACGGTGCGCCCCCTGGTGGGCATAAAGTGACGTTTTACCCAGCTTTTCGCTCCAGTAAGGGATCAGCATGCTGTGGGCAGATCCGGTAACCGGATCTTCGGGCACCCCTTCGCCCGGGCAGAAAAAGCGGCTGACGAAGTCATATTTATCGCCCGGCGCCGTCACGCAGATCATTTTATCCAGCGGAAGCATTGCCCCAATATCCGGCGTTAACGCTTCTACCTGCTGCTGGCTCTCCAGCACCACCAGGTAATCACGACCAACGCGCACCTCTTTTGCCGCTGTGATGCCCAGGCCGCTAAACAACAGCGCAGGTGGGTTCTCGACCACCTCCGTTGACCACGCGGGGAAGTTCAGCGTCAGCCAGTCGCCGCTGCGTTTAACCGTCAGCTCGCCCACGAAGCGCGTGGTGAAGGTGATTTCAGTGTGCGGATAGTCAAGGTATTCGAAAATAACATGCGATGCGGCAAGCGTGGCATGGCCGCACAGGTTAATTTCATCCAGCGTGGTAAACCAGCGCAGCTCAAACCCACCGTCGGTACGGACGAAAAAGGCGGTCTCAGACTGGTTATGCTGCTGCGCCATTTTGAGCAGCGTCTCGTCCGGCAGCCACTCTTCCAGAGGACATACCGCTGCCGCGTTGCCGCCAAAGGTTTTGTCGCTGAAGGCATCCACCAGATAAAAATCAATTTCCTGCATTGTCTCTTCCTCTCTTGTTATGGGTATTTAGCGCAGAAAAACTGTGCCTTTCAGATAAAGTGAAGCCTGTCCGCTCATCAGCACACGCGAGCCTTTCAGTTCACAGCGCACGTCGCCGCCGCGCGCGGAAACCTGACGGGCAAGCATGGCTGTTTTCCCCAATTTTTCGCTCCACCAGGGAATTAGCATGGTGTGCGCGGAGCCGGTGACCGGATCTTCCGGTAAGGAAACGCCGGGGGAGAAAAAGCGGCTGACAAAATCGTATTCCCCCTCACCGCGCGCCGTCACGCTCACCTTATGCTCGCCTGGCGTCATCGCCGAAAAGTGTGGCGCGAGGGCCTCGACCTGCTGGCGATTTTCCAGCACGATCAGCCAGGCGCGCCCTTTACGGGCTTCAACGTAGCGGCTGATACCCAGCGCCGAAAGCATTTCCGGCGGGGGCGTCTCTTCATGGGTTGGACATGCCGGGAAGTCCAGCGTCATCCAGTCCCCCTCCCGGGTGACCGTCAGGCGGCCAGAGGCGGTATCAAAGTGGATCCGCGCGTCCGGGTAATCCAGCTCGGTAAACAGTACGTGCGCCGCCGCAAGCGTAGCGTGACCGCAGAGATTGACTTCGCTAAGCGTGGTAAACCAGCGTAGCTCAATGCCCCCTTTGCTGCAGACGAAATACGCCGTTTCCGACTGATTATGCTGCTGCGCCATCTTCAACAAGATCTCATCGGGTAACCATGCTTTCAGCGGGCACACGGCGGCCGGATTACCGCCAAACGTGGTATCGCTGAACGCATCGACCAGATAAAAATCAATCTCCTGCATTGTCTTACCGCCTGTTTTTATTGTGTTGTTCTTTTATATTCAATGAAAACAGCGTCCCCGGCTACCGCTTTCATAAGGTAAATATTGAGATCTGCGTCACATAATGGTTGAGTTTTCGCCGTTCGACGTTTTAAGATCGTCTCCTCTTCTTTTCAGCAACGAATCTCAGACATCCCTATGACAACGAACACAGTTTCCCGCAGGGTCGCGTGGCTACGCGTGGTCACGCTGGCAGTTGCCGCGTTTATTTTTAATACCACAGAATTTGTGCCGGTTGGGCTGTTGTCTGACATCGCTGACAGTTTCCAGATGGAAACGGCGCAGGTGGGCATTATGTTGACCATCTACGCCTGGGTGGTGGCGCTGATGTCTTTGCCGTTTATGCTGCTGACCAGCCAGATGGAGCGGCGCAAGCTGCTGATCGGTCTGTTTGTCTTGTTCATTGCGAGCCATGTGCTGTCGTTTATGGCGTGGAATTTTACGGTGCTGGTCATGAGCCGAATCGGCATCGCCTTTGCCCATGCGGTGTTCTGGTCGATTACCGCGTCGCTGGCGATTCGCCTGGCGCCGGCAGGTAAACGCGCCCAGGCGCTGAGCCTGATTGCTACCGGTACCGCACTGGCGATGGTGCTGGGTCTGCCGATTGGCCGCATCGTGGGGCAATACTTCGGCTGGCGCACGACCTTCTTCGCCATTGGGATGGGCGCGCTGGTGACACTGGTATGCCTGATTAAACTACTGCCCACGCTGCCGAGCGAACATTCCGGCTCGCTGAAAAGCCTGCCGCTGCTGATGCGTCGCCCTGCACTGCTGAGCATCTACCTGCTGACCGCCATCGTCGTGACGGCACACTACACGGCGTACAGCTACATTGAACCGTTTGTACAGGTGGTGGCGGGCTTTAGCGCCAACTTTGCCACCGTCTTACTGCTGATCCTCGGCGGCGCGGGCATTATTGGCAGCGTGCTGTTTGGCAAGCTGGGTAACCGGCACGCCTCCCTGCTGGTGAGCAGCGCCATCGGCCTGCTGCTGGGCTGTCTGCTGTTATTGATGCCCGCCGCGGGCAGTGAAAGCCATCTGGCGATCCTCAGCCTGTTCTGGGGCGTGGCGATCATGATTATTGGCCTGGGTATGCAGGTGAAGGTGCTGGCCCTGGCGCCGGATGCGACGGACGTCGCCATGTCGCTGTTCTCGGGGATTTTCAATCTGGGCATTGGCGCGGGGGCGCTGGTGGGAAATCAGGTCATCCTGCACGTGTCGATGTCGGCGATTGGCTATCTGGGGGCTATTCCGGCCCTGGTGGCGCTGATCTGGTCGGTACTCATCTTCCGTAAGTGGCCGGTGGCGCTGGAGGAACAGGGGCAGCACGGGTGAGGGTTGTTGGTGCCGGGTGGCGCTGCGCTTACCCGGCCTACAAAACCCGTAGGCCCGTGCAAGCGAAGCGCCGCCGGGCAAGACATCAATGATAGGTCTTAATAATCTCCAGCACGCCGTTAATAATAAACTGCACGCCCATACAGACCAGTAAGAAGCCCATCAGACGGGAAATTGCCTCGATACCGCCCTTACCTACCCAGCGCATAATGGCGCCGGAGCTGCGCAGCGACACCCACACGATAAGACCGATAATCGCAAAAATCAGCGGTGGCGCAACCGTAAGTACCCAGTCCGGGAAAGTTGCGCTGTCACGCACCGTTGACGCGGAGCTGATGATCATCGCGATAGTCCCCGGCCCCGCCGTGCTCGGCATGGCAATCGGCACAAAGGCGATATTCGCACTCGGTTCGGTTTCCAGCTCTTCCGATTTGCTGGTCGCTTCCGGCGACTCATGCGCTTTTTGCGCCGGGAACAACATGCGGAAACCAATAAAGGCCACAATCAGCCCCCCGGCGATACGCAGACCAGGGATGGAAATCCCGAAGGTATTCATCACCACCTGTCCGGCGTAATAAGCCACCATCATGATGGCAAACACATACACCGAGGCCATCATCGACTGATGGTTGCGCTCTGCGCTGTTCATGTTCCCTGCCAACCCGAGGAAAAGCGCCACCGTCGTTAACGGGTTAGCCAACGGCAGCAAGACCACCAGCCCAAGGCTGATTGCTTTAATTAAATCCAACATAGTGCGTTGTCGTCCTTATCCATATTTAACACAGCAATTATAGGGGGAAAGTGTGACATTCAGCCATGGGGGCAACGTAACGATTATTTTCCTTCAGAAAAGATAACTGTCAGTTATCTCTATGATTTGAAAGACCTCAAAAAAAGTTCATGAAACGTTTTAGCAATTCGTGGCATCGGCTGATTCATTCAGTTGACTTATACTTGCCTGAGCAATAATATCTGCCGTGACTAACTACTTGCCAGGGCAACCATTGTGAAAAGCACCAGTGATATCTTTAACGACGTTGTTCCGCTGGGTCGTCTTATTCATATGGTCAATCAGAAAAAAGATCGCCTGCTCAATGACTACCTGTCACCGCTGGATATCACCGCAACACAGTTCAAAGTGCTGTGTTCCATTCGCTGCGAAGTGTGTATCACGCCGGTTGAGCTGAAAAAGGTGCTCTCTGTCGATCTGGGTGCGTTAACCCGCATGCTCGATCGTCTCGTCTGCAAAGGATGGATAGAACGAAGCCCTAACCCGAATGACAAACGCGGCGTACTGGTGAAGCTAACCAGCGATGGCGCGGCCATGTGCGAGCAATGTCATCAATTAGTAGGACAAACACTGCATCAGGAACTAACAAAAAACTTAACGGCAGATGAAGTGGCAACCCTTGAGCTTCTGCTGAAGAAAATCCTGCCGTAAACAGAAAAAAAGAGGTATGACGATGTCCAGACGCAATACTGACGCTATCACCATTCATAGCATTTTGGACTGGATCGAGGATAACCTGGAATCGCCGCTCTCCCTTGAAAAAGTGTCAGAGCGTTCGGGTTACTCCAAATGGCACCTGCAACGGATGTTCAAAAAAGAGACCGGTCATTCATTAGGTCAATATATTCGCAGCCGCAAGCTGACGGAAATTGCCCAGAAACTGAAAGAAAGCAATGAGCCGATCCTTTATCTGGCGGAGCGTTACGGATTTGAATCACAGCAAACCCTGACGCGTACGTTCAAGAACTATTTTGACGTGCCGCCTCATAAGTACCGAATCACCAGCGTGCCGGGCGAATCCCGATACCTGTATCCGTTAAAACACTGTAGTTAATCATCGCCTGTAACAGACGTAACCGAGGAAATCATGAAAGTTATCGCCTCCGCCGCCCTCGCCTTGCTGGTGCTGTTCTCCAGCCAGACCTTCGCGGAGCAAACCCCTCGTGCAACGCAGCAAAATAATCCTGATACGATGATTTTGCCGTCAGCACATGACCAGTCGCCTTATGATTTCAACCACATGGGTGCTGGTAGCGACAAATCCGACGAATTAGGCGTGCCTTATTATAATCAGCACGGCTTCTGATTCGTTTTTGCCCCGCAGATGCGGGGCTTTTTTTATGCCTTTTCGCTTACCCGCGTCGTCCGACGAACCCGCAGACCAAACACGTTAATGTACAGCCCGGCCATGATCAGCACGGCGCCCAACAGCTGCAGCGCGCTCAGCGTTTCATCCAGCAATATCGCCGCACTGGCAAGTCCTACCACCGGTACCAGCAGGGATAACGGCGCGACGCGCCAGGTCTCATACCGCCCCAGCAGCGATCCCCAGATCCCGTAGCCCACAATGGTGGCGACAAAGGCCAGATAGACGAGAGACAGGATCGTGGTCATATCGATGTCGACCAGACTGTTCAGCATCACCGCCGGACCGTCCAGAATACTCGACGCCAGCAGAAACGGAATAACCGGGATCAGTGCGCTCCACACCACCAGCGACATCACCGCCGGGCGCGCCTCGTGCTGCATAATCAGCTTGTTGAAGATATTCCCGCAGGCCCAGCTCAGCCCCGCCGCCAGCGTCAACATAAACCCGAGCAGCGCCACATGCTGACCATTCAGGCTGGCCTCGATCAGCACCAGCACGCCGAACACCGCCAGGGTGATCCCCGCCAGCTGTTTGCCCTGCAGACGCTCGCCAAACACGAACGCCCCGAGAATAATGGTAAAGAACGCCTGCGCCTGTAACACCAGCGAGGCAAGACCCGCCGGCATACCGAACTTGATGGCGCAAAAGAGAAACGCGAACTGGCCAAAGCTAATGGTCAGACCGTAGCCCAGCAGCAGTTTAAAGGGGATCTTTGGACGCGCCACAAAAAAGATGGCCGGGAAAGCGACCAGCATAAAGCGTAAACCGGCCAGCATCAGCGGCGGCATGTTATGCAGCCCCAGCTTAATGACCACAAAGTTGAGCCCCCATACTACGACCACCAGCAATGCCAGCAGCCCGTCTTTCCGCGTCATATCCCGCCCCTGAATTATTAATAATTTGTTAACACTTCAAGGTAACAGAAAAAAGTACATCACGAGAAGATCATTATTTCTGGCAGGCAGCTGAAGCACTTAGGGATAAATCAGGTGCTATACAAGCCCCTTATGTCATGGTAATCCTGTTAACACACATCTAATAAAAGCATAAGCAACTGTCGGGCAGGAATATGAAACCATCTCTCAGGCGCTCAACCGCAGCGCTGCTGGCATCGTCATTGTTGTTAACCATCGGTAGAGGGGCAACGCTGCCGTTCATGACCATCTATCTCACGCGCGTCTACAGCATGAGCGTCGAGAATATTGGTTATGCACTGACCGTGGCGCTGACCATTGGCGTGGTATTCAGCCTGGGATTTGGCATTCTGGCCGATAAGTTTGATAAAAAACGCTACATGCTGATCGCGATTGTGGCGTTTATCGCCGGCTTTGTGGCGATCCCGCTGGTCAATAACGTCACGCTGGTGGTGCTGTTCTTTGCGCTGATCAACTGCGCCTACTCCGTATTTTCGACGGTGCTGAAAGCCTGGTTCTCCGACGTACTGACCTCCAGCCAGAAGGCGCGGGTCTTCTCGCTGAACTACAGCTTCCTGAACATTGGCTGGACGGTCGGCCCGCCGATTGGCACCCTGTTGGTGATGTACAGCCTGCAGCTGCCGTTCTGGCTGGCAGCCTTCTGCGCCGCCCTGCCGCTGGGCTTTATCCATTTCTTTGTGCAAAAAAGCGTGGCGTTAGATACCGCAGAGGAGAAAACGCCCTGGCAGCCGTCGGTCTTGCTGAAAGACCGCGCGCTGTTCTGGTACACGCTCTCTGGCCTGCTGGCGTCCTACGTGGGTGGGTCGTTCGCGAGCTGTATTTCGCAATACGTTCTGGCCGCGCATGCGGACAGTGATTTCGCCGAAAAGGTGGTGGCCGTGGTGCTCCCGGTCAACGCTGCCGTGGTGGTGACGCTGCAATATGCGCTGGGCCGCAAAATCTCAGCCAGCAATATCCGCCCGCTGATGACCCTTGCCACCCTGTTTTTTATCGTGGGACTGGGCGGCTTTATGCTCTCCGGGGAAAACCTGGTTTACTGGGGCATCGCTGCCGCCATTTTCACGCTGGGTGAGATTATCTATGCGCCGGGTGAATACATGCTGATCGACAACATTGCGCCACCGGGAATGAAGGCGAGCTATTTCTCCGCGCAGGCGCTGGGCTGGCTCGGCGCGGCGGCAAACCCGATGATCACCGGTATCATCCTGACCAACCTGCCGCACTGGTCCTTGTTTGTGATCATGATGGTCGCCATCGCCATGGCCTGGCTGATGATTTTGCGCGGGATGAGCGTGAAAAGTGAAGATAGCGTGTCGGGTGGCGCTGCGCTTACCCGACCTACAAAACCCTAATCGTAGGCCGGGTAAGGCGAAGCCGCCACCCGGCAAAAGCAAAAACCTAGTGGTGCAACATCTCCTCCACCACCTGCTCTTTATACATCTCGTTCGGGTAATAGGTCGGCCAGTTATCCATCTCTTTCAGCAGCGCCTCCTGAGAAGTGTTGCCCATGAAGATATGGAAGTGAGACGAGGCCTTCGGTCCGATGGTATGGTCGCTAAACTGCACGAACTTCGGCGCCTTGCTAGCGGCATCCTTACACTCAAACAGATAGCGAACACCTTTCTTACCTGACGCGTAGGTCAGAATTTTGTAGCCGCTGTAATCATACTGACACCGGCTGACCGCTTTGCCCTGATGGAATTCCATCACGTTATTTTCGATGCCGATGGCATCCACATCCGTCACATATCCCGTGCGGTAGTAGGCTTTCACCTCATCAAAGGATTTGCTTTTATCCTTCTGCGCTTTCTGTTTAAAGACCGGATCCAGCGAACCATCGAGCAGGAACGGATAGACCGACTGCCAGGTCCCGTCCCAGTCAGACAGCGCTCTGTCCTTCACGTCTTTATCCTCAAACACGCCGTTCGCCGCCTTCTGTTCCGCTTCGGTCATCTGATGGCCGTGCGAGTGAGCAAACAGCTGGCCGCTGACCAGCAGCGCCCCCAGAGTCATGGCAAATTTTCCAATATGTGCAGCCAAAGTAACGCCCTCATTCCGTTTTATAAGAATGAGAATGTTATATTATAACATTTCAGATCGCAACCAGGCCGCGCACGCCCTCCTGCTCCATGTTTTCGCCCCGCCCGCGCTGAATAATGGTGCCGCGGGACATCAGCAGATAGCTGTCGGCCAGCTCGGCGGCAAAGTCGTAAAACTGCTCCACCAGCAGGATCGCCATGTCACCTCTGTTTGCCAGGGTGCGGATCACGTGGCCGATCTCTTTAATAACGGAAGGCTGTATGCCTTCGGTCGGTTCATCCAGGATCAGCAGCTGCGGACGGCTCGCCAGCGCGCGCCCAATCGCCAGCTGCTGCTGTTGCCCGCCGGAGAGATCTCCCCCGCGACGATGCTTCATCTCTTTGAGCACCGGGAACAGGTGCCAGATCTCCTCCGGCACCTGCTTCGCCTCGCGGGCGGAAAATCGCGACAGTCCCATCTGGAGGTTCTCCTCCACGGTCAGGCGCGGGAAAATCTCCCGTCCCTGCGGGACATACGCCACACCAGACTGTACCCGCTGGTGCGGTTTACTGTGGGTGATCGTTTTTCCCTGCCAGATGACCTCCCCGGTTTTCGCCGGGATCAGCCCCATCAGACACTTCAACAGCGTGGTTTTCCCCACGCCGTTGCGACCCAGCAGACAGGTGACTTCACCGGTGACGGCCTCAAAGCTCACGCCGCGCAGGATATGGCTGCCGCCGTAATACTGATTCAGTTCGTTGACCTGTAACATTCCCTCTCCTTAACGTCCCAGATAGACCTCAATCACCTGCTCGTTGGCCTGCACCTCGCGAAGCGACCCTTCCGCCAGCACCCGCCCCTGATGCAGCACGGTCACATGGTCGGCGATGGTTTCAACAAAGCCCATATCGTGCTCCACCACCATCAGGGAGTGTTTGCCCGCCAGCGTTTTGAACAGCTCTGCGGTGTATTCCGTTTCTGCGTCGGTCATTCCGGCGGCGGGTTCATCCAGCAGCAGCAAATGCGGGTCCTGCACCAGCAGCATGCCGATCTCCAGAAACTGCTTTTGTCCGTGGGAAAGCAGCCCGGCGCGGCGGTCGCGCTCGCCGGTCAGCCGCAGTAAAACCAGCATCTCGTCGATCCGATCGCGCTGCTCGCCGTTGAGTTTTGCCCGCAGGCTCGCCCAGACGGACTTATCGGTTTTCATCGCGATCTCCAGATTTTCCCACACCGTCAGCGCCTCAAAGACCGTGGGTTTCTGGAATTTACGCCCGATGCCCTGGCGGGCGATGGCCGCAGGCTCCAGCGCGGTCAGGTCGATGGACTGATCGTAAATCGCCCTGCCGCTCTTTGGCCGCGTTTTGCCGGTGATGACGTCCATCAGCGTGGTTTTACCCGCCCCGTTGGGACCGATCACGCAGCGCAGCTCGCCCACGCCGATATTCAGCGAGAGATCGGTCAGGGCCTGAAAGCCATCAAAATTGACGTTAATCGCCTCAAGCTGCAGGACCGGGTCGGTCTGATCGCGGTAGCGATCGCCGGGTAACTGGCGGGTGAATAATCCTTCGGCTGGCTGCATTATTTTTCTCCCTTACGAAACAGTCCGTAGACGCCGCGCGGTAAAAACAGCGTAACGGCGATAAAAATCAGCCCCAGAAACAGCTGCCAGTATTCCGGCATCGCAACGGTGAAGAAACTTTTCGCCCCGTTCACCAGCGCCGCGCCAATCACCGGCCCCACCAGCGTGCCGCGCCCACCCAGCGCCACCCAGATGGCGGCCTCTATCGAGTTTGTCGGCGACATTTCCCCCGGGTTGATAATGCCCACCTGCGGCACATAGAGCGCCCCCGCCAGACCGCACAGCACGGCAGAGAGCGTCCACACCAGCAGCTTGAACCCGCGCGGATCGTAGCCGCAAAACGTTAGCCGGTTTTCGGCGTCGCGAACGGCGGTCAGAATGCGGCCAAACTTGCTCTTCGCCAGCGCAAACCCGGTGCCCAGGGCCAGGAGCAGCAACAGCACGGTGGCCAGAAACAGCGCGATACGGGTCGTCGTTTCCGTTACTGAAAACCCGAGCAGCGTGGTGAAGCCGGTAAAGCCGTTATTGCCGCCAAAGCCGGTTTCGTTGCGAAAGAACAGCAGCATCCCGGCATAGGTCAGCGCCTGGGTCATAATCGAGAAATAGACCCCTTTGATCTTCGAGCGGAAGGCAAACCAGCCAAATACCAGCGCCAGCAGCCCCGGCACCAGCACAATCAGCACCAGCGCCCAGGCAAAATGCTGGGTGCCCCACCAGAACCACGGCAGTTCGCTCCAGGAGAGAAACGACATAAACGCAGGCAGACCGTCACCTGCAGCCTGGCGCATCAAGTACATGCCCATCGCGTAGCCGCCCAGCGCGAAGAAGATCCCGTGCCCAAGCGACAGCATACCGGCATAGCCCCACACCAGATCCAGCGCCACCGCAACGATGGCATAGCAGAGGATCTTGCCAATCAGCGTCAGCATCCAGGTCGACAGCGCCAGCGGATGCGTCGCAGGCAGTAAGGCGAAAAACGGTAATATCAGCAAACACACCACCAGCAGGCTACCTGCTATCTGCGTGGTGCGTGGCGCTTTACGCGCCAGCGTTAAGGTCAGCGGCTGGCTCATCAGTCAATCACCCTCCCTTTCAGCGCAAACAACCCCTGGGGGCGTTTCTGAATAAACAGCACGATCGCCACCAGAATCACGATTTTGCCCAGCACCGCCCCCATCTGTGGTTCAAGGATTTTATTAAAGATCCCCAGACCAAACGCCGCGGCCACGCTGCCTGCCAGCTGGCCTACGCCTCCGAGCACCACCACAAGGAAGGAGTCGATAATATAGCCTTGTCCCAGCTCCGGCCCGACGTTACCGAGTTGCGATAACGCCACGCCGCCTAACCCCGCAATGCCGGAGCCAAGCCCGAACGCCAGCATATCGACGCGCCCTGTCGGTACCCCGCAGCAGGCGGCCATGCTGCGGTTTTGCGTCACCGCCCGCACATTGAGCCCCAGACGGGTTTTATTGAGAATGAGCCAGGTGAAGAACAGCACCAGCAGCACGAAGCCCAGCACCACAATGCGGTTCCACGGCAGCGTCAGGTTGGCAAAAACCTGCACCCCGCCGGAGAGCCATGCCGGGTTCGCCACCTCGAGGTTCTGGGCGCCAAAGGTCATGCGCACCAGCTGGATAAGCATCAGGCTGATGCCCCACGTCGCCAGCAGCGTCTCCAGCGGACGACCGTACAAATGACGGATCACCGTGCGCTCCAGCACCATTCCAATGCCCGCCGTCAGGCAGAACGCGACCGGCAAGGCGATAACGGGATAGAGCGCCAGCCACTGGGGTGCAAGCCCGGCCATCGCCTGCTGCACCATCCAGGTGGCATATGCCCCCAGCATCAGCATCTCGCCGTGGGCCATGTTAATCACGCCCAGCAGGCCGTAGGTGATAGCCAGCCCCAGCGCGGCCAGCAGCAGTACCGATCCGAGGGACAGCCCCATAAACGCCTGGCCCAGCAGATCGCCCCACATCAGTCGGTGCTGGATCTGGCTAAGACTCTCTTCTGCGGCCGCGCGAACGCCGCTATCCGGCTCCGTCTGTGGCTGGGTAAACGGGGTGAGTCTGGACTGCACGTCCGGATCGTCGGACTGGCCTAACAACGCCACGGCCTTGCGGCGCACCTCGGCCTGCGGGCTTGCCAGCTGGAGATTCGCGACCGCCAGCAGCAGCGCCTGACGCGCCACGGCATCCGTTTCATCGCTCACTCGCTTTTCCAGAAAAGCGAGCATGTCGGGCCGGGCATCGCGCTGCAGCTGACGCGCCGCCGCCCGCCTTTCGGTGACACTGTCACTCACCAGCTGATGCGTGGCGATGGCGGTCGCAGCCAGCACGCGCAGCCGGTTCGTCAGACGAACGGCTTTGGTTGGGCCCTCTGCCATCTGACTTTCCCCCAGCGGGATGACGTTGCCATTGCGTTGTGCAAAGGCGTGCTTTTGCGTATCGACGTAGAGATTTTCTTTCTGCAGCGCCTCAAGGAGCGGCAGTCTTGACGCATCCGGCGCGGCGGCCCACTGCGTCAACAAATCCGCCTGCTGGCTGCGGCTGGCGGCAACAAAACGATCGGCATCCGATGCCTGCACCATCCCTGGCAGCAGTCCGGAAAGCCATACAAGAGCGATGAACAGGCGCATGGCGTTCATGACGTTTCTCCCTGCGGTGATGGCTTAGTTGCTGGCGGTTTTCATCGGCTGGTCGGGCTTTTTGTCATTCCCGGCGATGAACGGACTCCACGGCTGGGCGCGTACCGGCTGTTCGGTCTGCCACACCACGTTAAACTGACCGTTGCCTTCGATTTCACCGATCATGACCGGCTTATGCAGATGATGGTTGGTGGCATCCATGGTGAGCGTAAAGCCTGAAGGCGCCTTAAAGGACTGACCGGCCATCGCCGCACGCACTTTGTCCACATCGGTTGTGCCTGCTTTTTCCACCGCCTGCGCCCACATATGAATCCCCACGTAAGTCGCTTCCATCGGGTCGTTGGTCACCACGGTGTCGGCGTTCGGCAGCTTGTGCGCCTTCGCATAGGCTTTGTAATCCGCCACGAACGCCTGGTTAGTCGGATTATCGACGGACTCAAAGTAGTTCCACGCCGCCAGGTTACCCACCAGCGGTTTGGTGTCGATCCCGCGCAGCTCTTCTTCACCGACGGAGAATGCCACTACCGGCACGTCGGTCGCTTTCAGCCCCTGGTTAGCCAGCTCTTTGTAGAACGGCACGTTGGAGTCGCCGTTGATGGTCGACACCACGGCGGTTTTGCCGCCCGCAGAGAATTTTTTGATGTTGGCGACGATGGTCTGGTAGTCGCTATGACCAAATGGGGTATACACCTCTTCAATATCCTTATCCTCCACCCCTTTCGAATGCAGGAACGCGCGCAGGATCTTGTTGGTGGTGCGCGGGTAAACGTAATCGGTGCCCAGCAGGAAGAAGCGCTTCGCCGCGCCGCCGTCTTCACTCATCAGGTATTCCACCGCCGGGATAGCCTGCTGGTTCGGCGCCGCGCCGGTATAGAAGACGTTTGGCGACATTTCCTCGCCCTCATACTGCACCGGATAGAACAGCAGGCCGTTCAGCTCCTCAAAGACCGGCAGTACGGATTTGCGCGACACCGACGTCCAGCAGCCGAATACCACTGCCACTTTATCCTGGCTCAGCAGCTGACGGGCCTTTTCGGCAAACAGCGGCCAGTTTGAGGCCGGATCCACCACCACCGGCTCCAGTTTCTTACCCAGCACGCCGCCTTTGGCGTTGATCTCGTCGATGGTCATCAGGGCAACATCTTTCAGCGGGGTCTCGGAGATAGCCATCGTGCCGGAAAGAGAATGCATGATCCCCACTTTGATGGTATCGGCCGCCTGCGCGCCAAAACTCATCCCCATCGCCACGACGGACGCTGACAACGCGAAGGCTTTTAGTAAAGTACGACGGTGCATATTTTCACTCCTGAAAAAGAACGCTGTGCGAAAACGTCCGTTACGGCGTGGACGCGGAAAAAATGTGTCAGCGAAGCAGGAGCAAAAAGAATGCCAGAATGGAGATAGCGCTATTTCTGGGAGGGGAACGCCGGATGTAAAGAGAACGTCTCACAATGGCACAGCGCTGCACTTTTATAATGCAGCGCTGAGGAGGAAGGTTTTACCAGACTTCGCTGGCGATCTGCGTGACCAGACGGACTTTGTCCCACTGCTGGGATTCGCTCAGGCTGTTGCCCTCTTCGGTAGAGGCAAAGCCGCACTGCGGGCTAAGGCAAATTTGCTCTTTCGCCACGTATTTCGCCGCCTCTTCCAGACGGGCTTTAATCCCCTCCGGGTTCTCCAGCTCGCCGTTTTTCGTGGTAATAAGACCCAGCACCACCTGCTGCTTGCCCGGGCGGACAAAGCGCAATGGCGCAAAATCCCCGCTGCGGTCGTTATCATATTCGAGGAAGAAGGCGTCAACGTTGACGGTTCCGAACAGCACTTCCGCTACCGGCTCGTAGCCGCCCTCGGAAATCCAGGTGGAGCGGAAATTGCCGCGACAGACGTGCAACCCGATGGTCAGGTCGTCCGGCTTGCCCTCCAGCGCCTTGTTCAGCACGCGGGCATAGATGCGCGCCAGCTCATCGGCGTCGTCGCCGCGCTCGCGGATCTGACGGCGCTGATCGTCCGAGCAGAGATAGGCCCAGACGGTGTCATCCAGCTGCAGATAACGGCAGCCCGCATCGTAGAAGGCCCGAATGGCGT
Organism: Enterobacter sp. JBIWA003; assembly: GCF_019968825.1. NCBI lineage: Bacteria > Pseudomonadati > Pseudomonadota > Gammaproteobacteria > Enterobacterales > Enterobacteriaceae > Enterobacter > Enterobacter sp. JBIWA003. The sequence continues at coordinate 2,414,958 of NZ_CP074170.1, read as the reverse complement.
CGCGCCAGGTGGTGGCCAGGTCATCAAAATAGACGTTCAGGTCCGGGTAGACGGTCGCGTCAATGTCTTTGCGACCGCCGCGGAAATGCAGCACGCTCGGGCTGGGAATGGTCATTTTCGGCTGGGCGTTCCCGCTGATGCTTTTCAGATAGCGAAAGTCTTCCAGCATCGGATGCTCGCCAAAGCCCAGCTTGCCGGTGACGCGTACGCCGTGGGCTTTGGTTTGCACGCCGTTAAACTGGATGCCCTGCTGCGAATCGTAACGCTCAACGCCCTGTAGACCATCGAAGAAGTCGAAGTGCCACCAGGCACGACGAAATTCTCCGTCGGTCACCACATGCAGGCCGCACGCACACTGCTGCTCGACGACGTGGCGAATGGCCTCGTCCTCCACCGCGCGAAGCTGCCCGGCATCAATCTCACCGCTGGCAAATTTCAGGCGAGCCTGCTTGATGGCATCCGGGCGTAAAAAACTGCCGACTACATCGGCGCGGAACGGGGCGTGGTGTCGTTGCATGGAAATCTCCTCAGCCTGCCGGCAATAATTGCCCGCAGTGATAATTCATCATTTGAAGCTTTAGACTTCTGGATGTCTAAATGTCCAAAAACAATGTCATACCTCACCGGTGCCGGCAAACGAGAAAATTTCACGGGTGTTGAAAAAAATTCATCTTCACAGCGCGGCGACGGACGCCTCGCTGGCAAACGCGTAGCGTTCATCTTCCCAGCCGGTGATCCCACCGAGCATGATTTTGACCGGCAGCCCGAGACGCGCCAGCTTCAGCGCGGCTCTGTCCGCGCCGTTACAGTGCGGCCCTGCGCAGTAGACGACGAACAGCGTCCCTTCAGGCCATTGGGCCATGCGCTCAGCAGTCATCTGGCTCCACGGCATATGCAGAGCGCCCGGCACATGGCGACGGGCAAACTGCTCCGGGCTTCCCACAACGTGCAGTAAAACAAAGTCCTGCTCATTATGCGTGATGGCATGATGCACATCGGCGCAGTCGGTTTCGACGCTCAGGCGGCGCAGGAAATGGGTAACGGCTTCCTGCGGCTCGGCAGCTGGAAATTCAGTAACATAGCTCATGATCCTTCCTCATCTTTGGCGTTTGTGTTAACACTACTCTATCCACAAATTCAGCCCGTGAATGCGCTCGCTTATGCCAGAAAACAGCAAAAAGATGACAACGTTAAGACAGATTGCCCGCCCGAAGGTGGTGGTGCTGGCGTATGACGGTCTGTGTACCTTTGAGTTTGGGGTGGCGGTGGAAATCTTCGGCCTGCCGCGCCCCGAGTTGGGCGACGACTGGTATCGTTTTGCCGTGGCAAGCGTTGACAGTGGTGAGCTTCGGGCGACAGGCGGGATCCGTATCATTACCGATGGCGATCTCTCCCTGCTTGAGTCTGCCGATCTGATCGTGGTGCCGGGCTGGCGTGGGCTGGACTCGCCGGTGCCGGACGCGCTCCGCAACGCATTACGTCAGGCCAGCGCGCGAGGCTGTCAGCTGCTCTCCATCTGCTCGGGCGTATTTGTGCTGGCCGCCTCGGGGCTGCTGAACGGACGTAAAGCCACGACGCACTGGCGCTACATTGAGACGCTAAAAACCCGCTTCCCTGACATCGACGTGGTCGAGGATGTGCTCTACCAGGACGAAGGCGATATACTGACTTCCGCAGGCAGCGCGGCGGGGATCGATCTCTGCCTTCACGTTGTACGAAGAGATTATGGGATGGAAACCGCCAACAGCGTGGCGCGTCGGCTGGTCATTCCCCCTCATCGGGATGGCTCTCAGCCGCAACAGCTGAGTCGCCCGGTGGCGCAGCTGCGCGAAAGCCAGCGCCTTGGTCAGCTGTTTGATTTTCTGCACACGCATCTTACCGAGCCGCACAGCGTCGACTCGCTGGCGCGCCGCGTCGGTATGAGTCAGCGCACGTTTCTTCGTCGCTTCGAAGCGGCAACGGGAACGACGCCTGCCCGCTGGCTACTCAATGAACGCCTGCTGCGGGCGAAAGATTATCTTGAAAGCAGCCGTTTAAGCATCGACAGCATCGCGGAACAGACCGGGTTTGGTCAGGCATCGACGCTGCGTCATCATTTCCGCCAGCAGTTCGCGATTTCCCCGGCCCAGTACCGTAAACAATTTTCTCATTCCGGTACTGCGCGCTGAGGCGTTAGTTTTATGGTTAATACGGAGCACCTGATGGTCACCACACACGTTTTTATCGCAACCAGTCTTGATGGCTACATCGCCAGACACAATGACGATATCGAGTGGCTGCTGCAGCGCGATGACCCGACTGAGGATCATGGCTATGCGGCGTTCATCGCGGACAAAGAGTGGATCGTGATGGGCCGGGGGAGCTATGAGAAGGTGCTGACTTTTGACACCTGGCCGTATGATCGGCCCGTGCTGGTCCTCTCCCGACGGCTGGCCGACACGCCGGTGCCCGACGCATTGAGGGGCAAAGTACAGTTTTCAGGCCGCACGCCAAAGGAGGTGCTCGACGATCTGGCGATGCAGAACGTCCATCGCGTCTATCTTGATGGTGGGCAGGTGATACAGTCGTTTCTGCGGGAAGGATTGGTCGCCGATATGGTGATCACGACCGTTCCTGTCCTGCTCGGCTCGGGTAAATCACTGTTTGGCGCCCTGCCCGGGGATATCGATTTGACGCTGGTCTCCAGCCGCAGCTTCCCTTCGGGTCTGGTGCAGTCGCACTACCGACTGATGCCGTAAAACCACGATAAATACTGCGCAAAAAAAAACCGCCAAAAATGGCGGTAAATGCTTGCATGGATAGATTTGTATTTTGGTCTCTACGTCCCGACACGACATGGCCGGGCTGCGGATCCTATACAAGCTAACACCCGTTGTCTTAACGAAGGTTAAACAGCCTTATTAACCTGCATGGGTGTTGATCTGCAAATAACGCATAAGCCCCTGTTCAGCGCTCTGTTTTGCATCATCATTAATGGCTTCAAGATAAAAGGATCGCGCAACGCTATAAGGCGCCGTTTCAGAGGGAAATACCGCAAACTGGAATATTTTTCCTCTCGCTTGATGAGTGCAATCTAATTCCCAGCGCTGATCGTTCACTTTTTTGCTGGCACATGCAACACCACCATAGTCGCTGGTTAAATAGGAACCAACGCGAATTTCTGCTGATTGAATATATTCTGGTTCGTCATTGCCTGCATAACGAATTCCTGCCACGGCACCAACCGCAACAGCCAGAAGCGCAAGCGCAATTATTTTTTTCATTTATTAATGACCTGTTCCTTAGCCAGAGATTCATTATCATATAGGATTTATCTTTAATGCAATAATCCATCTTTAGTCCAGAAATGGTGGGTTTACAAAACGTACAAGTATTTTAGGATAAATCTTAAACACCATTACGAACCCACAGTATTTGACATTCTCTTTGCACGAGTTTGAACTTTTGAATAATAACACTAAGAAATAATCGGCATGATTATCCCGCGTTGTTCTTAAGCGGTGACTTCATGGTTAAAAAAGGTTTATCTCTCGTGATGCTGATCTGTGCCCTCTTTTCAGGCCAGCTTATAGCCGGGCACAAAGGACATGAATATCTGTGGGTAAAGAATGTGGAGCATCAGCTGCGTCATGAAGCCGACAGCGATGAATTGCGAAGTGCGGCGGAGGAGTCGGCGGAAGGTTTGCGCGAACACCACCTGTGGCAGAAATCGCGCAAACCGGACACGCACGTTCGATAATTAGCTGCCCTTGCGTTTTGGCAGCGTTTTCATCAGATCGTCCGGACTGATGGACGCCACAATACTGCCGGGCTGCGGCATTTTGAAGATGTGGTTTTTCATCTTGCCAATCACATGCATTTCGCAAGGACGGCAGTCAAATTTAAGGGTCAGCACTTCGTCACCGTTTACGAGCTGCATAGGGGTAGCCTTCCAGCTCTTGATGTTGCCTTTCGCCTGCTTAGGACACAGGTTAAACGCGAAGCGGAGGCAGTGCTTGGTGATCATCACCGGCACATCGCCCTTCTCCTCATGCGCTTCATAGGCCGCGTCGATCAGCTGCACGCCGTGGCGATGATAGAATTCACGCGCTTTATGGTTATAGACGTTGGCCAGGAAGGATAGATGCGTATCCGGGTAGACGGGCGCAGGAACGGCTTCCGCTTTACGGCTAGCGCGTGGGTAGTTCGCCAGGCGCGCGTCATCCAGCATCTCGGCGGTTTCACGGCGGAACTGGTTGAGCAAACTGTTCGGTACAAACAGGGCATCCGGCAGGTTGACCTCAACGTTGCGGGCGTAGTAAATCGTCTGGCCCAGCTTCGCCACGCCATCCTTCAGGCTGTTGAGCGCTTTCTCCGCGTTGTTTGCCACCTCGAACAGGCCATCAAGCGTATGCGTTACGCTGATGCCGTCTTCACAGGTCATGGTCAGAATCAGCTGCTCTTCCCAGCCGCCCAGTTCAATATCCACCGCGATACGACGTTCGCTGGAGGTTTTCAGCAGCGCCTGCTGCCAGTTATGATCGAGGTTACGGTTAAGCGCCGCGTTCGGTCGCGCCTTGTAGAGATCGGCCGGCATTTCATTCGGCCACACGCGGTAGCGGTTCTCGCCGGTTTTTTCGACTGTGTTGGCGCGGAAGCCCACCACTTCACGCTTAATCATCACGTTAAGGCCATCGCCGTTCGCCAGCGGCTCCGTCACCACAACATCAAGGTGATCTTTCGCCACTTTCAGCACTTCGCCAACCGGTAAGCCGATAAACTTCGGTGAGTCAAACGCGCCGATATCCCCTTTACGGGCATTCACAAAATAGTCCGTGCTGCCGCGGTGGAACGTTTTGTCCGTCGACGGAATAAAGAAATGCTCGGTACGACCGGCCGACGCGCGCGCCAGATCACCGCGATCCTCAATAATGGCATCCAGCATCTGGCGATAGTGCGCGGTGATGTTCTTCACGTAGCTCATATCTTTATAGCGCCCTTCAATCTTGAAGGAACGCACGCCCGCGTCGATCAGCGCGCCCAGGTTGGCGGTCTGATCGTTATCCTTCATCGAGAGCAGGTGTTTTTCAAATGCCACGACGCGGCCCTGATCGTCTTTCAGGGTATACGGCAGACGGCAGGCCTGTGAACAGTCGCCGCGGTTGGCGCTGCGCCCCGTTTGCGCGTGGGAAATGTTGCACTGACCGGAATAGGCGACGCACAGCGCGCCGTGGATAAAGAATTCAATCGTCGCGTCTGTCGCCTGGTGAATATCGCGGATTTGATTCAGGTTCAGCTCGCGGGCCAGGACGATCTGCGAAAAGCCGACGTCAGAGAGAAACTTCGCCTTCTCTACCGTGCGGATATCACACTGGGTACTGGCGTGCAGTTCAATGGGCGGAATATCCAGCTCCAGCACGCCCATATCCTGAACAATCAGGGCATCCACCCCGGCCTGATAGAGATCGGTAATCAGACGTTGCGCAGGCTCCAGCTCATCATCATGAAGAATGGTGTTCAGGGTCACGAACACTTTCGCCCCGAAACGGTGGGCGAACGGCACCAGTTCAGCAATATCGCTCAGGCTGTTGCTGGCGTTATGGCGGGCACCGAAGCCAGGACCACCAATGTAGACGGCATCTGCGCCATGAAGGATCGCTTCACGGGCAATGGCGGCGTCACGGGCCGGGCTTAAAAGTTCAAGATGATGGGATTGCAGGCGCATACTTCGTCGTTATCCGTTATGGTCAAAATGGCGGCTATTGTAGTCAGAAGTCTGCGTCAGCGAAACAGTTTTGCGTAGCCTCAGCGGGGATAATGAATCAGGGAGTGAAAATGCACCGTCCGGTCACTGCTGTTGCGGTAGGCATGCGGTTTATCGCCGGCGAAGCGGACGCCCGAATCGGCAGAAATCGTCTGCCACTTGCCCTCGAGCTTCATCTCCAGCTCGCCGCTGACCACCACCACATGTTCAATCACCCCTGCCTCATGCGGCGTGGATTCACTCAGGGCGCCGGGGGCCAGGGTAATGGAGAAATAATCAAACCGGAGCGCCTCGTCCCACGGAAAGAGCGGCTTGACGACCATCGCCTGCTGCTGCGGGTCAAACACCGCCTGCCGGTCCGCCTCAGGCGTGATGAAGGCGGAAAACGGCACGTTCAGTCCTGTGGCAATTTTCCACAGCGTCGACACCGTGGGGCTGGATTCATTTCGCTCGATTTGCCCGAGCATGGCCTTTGACACGCCGGTCTCGTCCGCGAGCTTCGACAAACTCCAGCCGCGTGCCTGGCGCAGCGTTTTCAATGTGGTTGCAAGATGTCGTGTGATGTCCATGTTCCCTCCTGGTGACATTCAGCATACCACTTGTACGCTATAGCGCACAGTGCTACCTTACTTCGGACGTTATAACGCACAACGGAGTTTTCATGCGCCCTTCCTCTCATCTTATTCCAGTCGCACTGGCTGGATTTGTCGCCGTGCTGGTCGGTTACGCCAGCTCGGCAGCCATCATCTGGCAGGCCGCCGCCGCGGCAGGCGCCAGCGCGCAGCAGATTGCGGGCTGGATGACCGCGCTGGGGATTGGGATGGGCGTCAGCACGCTGGCGCTCTCCTGGTGGTACAAAGCGCCTGTACTGACCGCCTGGTCGACGCCCGGCGCGGCGCTGCTCGCCACCAGCCTGCACGGCGTCACGCTGGCGGAGACCATTGGCGTGTTCATCTTTGCGAACGCGCTTATTTTGCTCTGCGGCGTTACGGGGCTTTTCGCCCGTCTGATGAAGCTGATCCCCCATTCGCTTGCTGCCGCCATGCTGGCCGGGGTATTGCTGCAGTTTGGCCTCCACGCGTTTGCGCATCTTGAGGGGCACTTTCTGCTGTGCGGCAGCATGATTGCGGCGTGGCTGATCGCCAAAGCGCTGTCGCCGCGCTATGCCATCGTGGTCACGCTCCTGGTGGGCGGTATGGTGGCATGGGTCGGTGGTGACGTTGTCACGGATAAGCTCACGCTTTCACTGGTGATGCCCGAATTTATTGCGCCCGCCTTCACCTTCACCAGCCTGGTGAGTATTGGCTTACCCTTCTTCCTGGTCACCATGGCCTCACAAAACGCGCCGGGGTTCGCCACGATGAAAGCCTCTGGTTACCCGCTGGCGGTCTCACCGCTCATTATCGTTACGGGGGGAATGGCGCTGCTGTTTTCTCCGTTTGGCGTCTTTTCAATCTGCATTGCGGCCATTACCGCCGCCATTTGCCAAAGCCCGGATGCACACCCGGATGCGGGTAAACGCTGGCTGGCGGCCATCGCTGCGGGAGGGTTTTATCTGCTGGCGGGAATTTTCGGTGGATCCATTACCGGGCTGATGGCCGCGCTGCCGCTCAGCTGGATCCAGACGCTGGCCGGTCTGTCACTGCTGGGCACCATCAGCGGGAGTTTATATCAGGCGCTGAGTCACGAAGCGGAGCGCGACGCGGCTATCGTCACATTTCTGATGACCGCAAGCGGCGTGACAATCCTGGGCATCGGTTCGGCATTCTGGGGGCTGGTGCTGGGCGGAGTATGCTACGCCCTGTTTTCACGCGCTCGCCGCGCGTAGCTGCGAAGGCGTCATGCCCGTCGCGCTGCGAAAGCGGTTGCTGAAGTGGCTGGCGGAGTTAAACCCACAGGCAAGCGCGATCTCCGTTAGCGGCGTCGTCGTATGCTGGACAAGGGCTTTCGCTTTCTCCATTCGCCTCTGCATCACATACTGATGCGGCGCCAGCCCCGTCGACTGGCGGAACATGCGGGCAAAATGGTATTCGCTGAGGGCAGCCTGCGCCGCCAGTTCGGCGAGCGTCAAGGGCTGCCCGAGATTCTCTTCGATAAAGGCGAGGACGTTGCGCAGCACAAACGGCGACAACCCTCCCGTGACAACCGGCAGCTTCCACTGCACGTTTGAGTAGTTTTGCAGCAGATGGGTCAGCAGCAACGTGGAGGCCGTGCTCAGGGTCAGCTGGTTGGCGTGCTGCTGCCAGTCACAGCCCAGTAAAAACTGGCGATACAGCGTGGTGATCTTCGGATCGCTGCCAAAAATGCGCTCGTCCAGGGTCAGCGAAAGCGGTCGCTTGTCCCAGATTTTCTCCCCCACATCGCGCAGGTGTTCATCGGTGCAGTAGAGATGCACAAACGACAGGTCATCACGGATATCCCACGTCGATTCGCTCTCTTTGGGCATCAGGCAGAAACGGTCCGGCCCCCCACCGTTCTTCCAGCCGCCCGGCGTTTTTTGATAGCTTTCGTAGCCGTCCGCCACGTACAGGCTGAGGGTATGATGGTTGCTTTTAACGGTTATCGTGTCGTGCTTGTTGTACCACGCAGCCAGCTGAATACCCGAATTCAGCGAGACGGTTTCCCGCAGGACTGCATTCTGTTGGCAAAGCGTTTCAAAGGTATCGTAAGCGTGAGACATAACCGTTAGCGCATGAATGATCGGAATATCAGTCTAAAAAGAGTTGTCCCCCGTTGCCAGACCCCAGGGAAGAAAAAAGCGCAAGATTTTGCAAGTCACCCGCAAGCAGGTGAAAGCCCGTTACGCAGCTCAGCGCCATACTGCGGGCTTCCGCGGTTTGAGAAGAGACAACTATGAACGCATTATTATATGGACTCGTGGTCATTATCTGGGGAACCACCTGGATTGCGATTTTCCTGCAGCAGGGCCCCGTCGCGGCGCCGGTGTCGATTTTCTGGCGCTTCGCCGTCGCCAGCCTCACCATGATGGTGGTGTTACTCGCCCTGCGTCGCCTGCGCACGCTGGCGCTTCGGGATCATCTTTTTTGCCTGCTTCAGGGATGCTGCGTTTTCTGCTTTAACTTCTGGTGTTTTTACACGGCAGCGGCACATATCAATACCGGACTGGAGTCGGTGATCTTCTCCATGGCGGTGCTCTATAACGCCATTAACAGCTTTATTTTCTTCGGACAGCGCCCGCCCGCGCGTTTCTGGACGGCGGCGGCACTGGGGCTGGTTGGGATTGTCACCCTCTTCTGGGACGATCTGCTGGCCAGTGGCTGGAGCGCGTCACTCCTGACCGGTATTGGGCTTTCCGCGCTCGGAACCTACGGCTTCTCGCTGGGCAATATGATCAGCATGCGCCATCAGCGCAGAGGCCTGGAAACCATGACCACCAACGCCTGGGCGATGCTCTATGGCACGCTGGTGATGGGCTGCATTGCGCTGTTCAGAGGCGATAGCTTTGTGCCGGAATGGACGGTGAGCTATCTCGGCGCGCTGGTGTATCTGGCCCTGTTTGGCTCGGTGATTGCCTTTGGCGCCTACTTCACGCTGGTTGGACGTATTGGCCCAGGCAAAGCGGCCTACAGCACGCTGCTCTTTCCGCTGGTGGCGCTCTCCATCTCCACGGTCTATGAAGGCTACGTCTGGCATGTCAACGGTATCGTGGGATTAGTGCTGATCCTGGGAGGAAATATGGTGATGTTTACCAAACCGGAAACCTGGTTCAGACGCTTACGGATGGCGTAAATAAAAAGGCCTGCATTACGCAGGCCGTTTTATTTTATTTTGCGGTCTTTTTCACATCAAACATGGTGGCATCCGTCGCCATATCATCAACAACCTGCTTCAGCGTCGCAAAGGTCATTGGTGTGTTTTCGTTATTCAGCTCTTTACCTTCGCCTTTACGTACCACCTTCATGACCGGTTTATTGGTGGCCGCATCGATCAGCTCGCCTTCAAAGAAGAGATGCGTATCCATGGTGCGGTGTCCGGTTGCCATCTGCGTACCGGCAACCACCAGCGCAACAGGCACCACTTCATAGAACTGCAGCCCCTCTTTCTGCGAACTCACCCCGGTAATCGCGCCGCGGAAAATCAGGCTATGTTTACCCGGCGTGGTCACAACCGGCTTACGCGTACCAATCGCCGTTTTCATTTTGTTATTGGTGTAATTCAACAACTCATCAAGCGTTTTTTGACCAATTTGCGTGGTCGGTTTTGGCGTTGGGTAATAGGTAATCGGCGTCCAGAGAATACTGTCGTAGTTAGCCTCATTATAAGAAGGATCAACCCAACGCAGCGTTGGTTTACCCGTCGCAGACGTTGTCTGCTGCAAGCCTGAGTAGTCTCTTAAAAAGCCGGAGTATTGTTCTGGAGCGGCGACTTTTGAAGAACAGCCCGCCAACGCCAACAGACCAGTAAGCACTGCAACTTTAAAAAAAGTTTGAGTACGCATGATAGTTTTCCATGTTATCTGCAAGTATGCATTTGAAGTTATAGCAAAAGACTGGCGGGTTTGTTGTGACAAAAAATGATGCGGTGAGCACAAATTGCAAAAAGATTGCCCGGACGCATGCCGGGCAGTGAAAAATTACTGATTTATATCCACTTGCCAGAACAGATGTTTGCCAAACGGGTCGATTTCATAGCCCTTCACCTCCTTGCGTACCGGTTCGAAAATCGTTGAATGCGCAATCATCACCGCAGGCATCTGATCATGCATCATCTGCTGCGCCTCTTTATACAACGCCACGCGCTTATCATGATCGGTTATCGATTTCGCCTCGGCAATGAGGTTATCGAAGGGCTTGTAGCACCATTTCGCCGAGTTTGACCCGCCGTTCGCCGAGGTGCAGGTAAAGAGCGGGCCGAAGAAGTTATCCGGATCGCCGGTGGCCGTCGTCCAGCCCATCAGCGCGGCCTGATGCTCTCCGCCCTTCACGCGTTTCAGATACTCGCCCCATTCGTAGGTAACGATTTTGGTCTGTACGCCAATTTTCGCCCAGTCCGCCTGAATCATCTCCGCCATGCGTTTCGCATTCGGGTTATAGGGACGCTGGACCGGCATCGCCCATAAATCGATGCTGACGCCGCTGGCAAAGCCGGCCTCTTTCAGCAGCGCTTTGGCTTTTTCAGGATCGTAGTCGTAATCCTTAAGCTCGCTGTCGGCACTCCAGACGCCCGGCGGCAGCAGATTCTTCGCCACGGTGCCGGTACCGTGGAACACCGCATCAATAATGGCCGGTTTGTTGATGGCCATCGCCAGCGCCTGACGGACCTTCACGTTATCCAGCGGCGGCTTCTGCGTGTTGAACGCCAGAAAGCCGGTATTCAGTCCGGCTTTGCTCATCAGGTTGATATCTTTGTTGGCCTTCATGCGCGGCAGATCGGCCGGGTTCGGGAACGGCATCACCTGACATTCGTTCTTCTCAATTTTGGCAAAACGCACGGAGGCATCCGGGGTGATGCTGAACACCAGCCTGTCCAGCTTCGATTTCCCCTGCCAGTAGTCGGCAAACGCCGTGAACAGGATCCGGGAATCCTTCTGATACTGCGCCAGCTTAAACGGCCCGGTGCCGATGGGCTCCATATCCACCTTCTCCGGCGTGCCCGCTTTCAGCATCGCGTCGGCATACTCCGCTGAAAGGATCGAGGCAAAATACCAGGCCAGATCGGCGACAAACGGCGCTTCCGGGTGCGCCAGGGTAAAGCGCACGGTGTGGTCATCGACTTTATCAATGGCGGTAATCAGGCTGCCGAACTCCAGGCTTTCGAAGTTGGAATAGCTGCCGTTAGAGACGTTGTGGTAGGGATGATTGACGTCTTTTTGCCGCATAAACGAGAAGATCACGTCGTCGGCGTTAAAGTCACGGGTCGGCGTGAAGGATTTATTGCTCTGGAACTTCACGCCCTTGCGCAGATGGAAGGTGTAAACCTTGCCGTCGTCGCTCACCTCCCAGCGTTCCGCCAGGCTCGGCACCAGCTCCGTGGTGCCGGGTTTGAAATCGACCAGACGGTTATAGACCGGCACGGCGCTGGCGTCGACGCTGGTTCCCGAAGTGTAAAGCTGAGGGTTAAAGTTTTCCGGCGATCCTTCGGAGCAATACACCAGCGTTTTCGCAGCGACAGCGGAACTGACCGTGAGTGCCGCGAGCGCCAATGTGAAAGTTGTGAGTTTGCTTGTCATCATTTATTCCTGTCTTTTTAATTCGACGGCTAATTAATTCTTTTGCCATTTCATAAATAACATTAAAGTGATGTGGCAAACACCTGAAAAATAAATAAGGAATAAATCACTATGGGCTCGCCGCTTTCCAGACAATTAACGCACCGTTTTTTCCGCTATCTCGCGATCACCAGCCAGAGCGATCCCAGAGTCAAAACCCTGCCCTCAACGCCGGGCCAGCATGACATGGCGCGCGAGCTGGCGCAGGAGCTGGCACAGCTGGGGTTAGACGACATTGTGATAGATGAATTCGCCACGGTGACGGCGGTTAAAAAAGGCAACGTGCCCGGTGCGCCGCGCATCGGCTTTATTACCCATATTGATACCGTCGACGTGGGACTTTCACCGGATATTCATCCACAAATATTAACGTTTACCGGTGAAGATCTCTGTCTGAATAAAGAGAAAGACATCTGGCTACGGGTAAACGAGCATCCCGAAATTCTGGCTTATCCGAACGAGGAGATTATTTTCAGCGACGGAACCAGCGTATTGGGCGCCGATAATAAATCGGCGGTCACGGTGGTCATGACGGTGCTGGAAAACCTGACGGCGGAACATCAGCATGGGGATATCGTCGTGGCGTTTGTGCCTGACGAAGAGATCGGCCTGAACGGTGCCAAGGCGCTGGATCTTAAGCGCTTCGACGTCGATTTTGCCTGGACCATTGACTGCTGCGAGCTGGGTGAGATTGTCTACGAGAACTTTAATGCGGCAGCCGCGGAAATCCGTTTTACCGGCGTGACGGCGCACCCGATGTCCGCCAAAGGCGTGCTGGTGAATCCCCTACTGATGGCGACTGATTACATCAGCCATTTTGACCGCCAGCAAACGCCAGAGTGCACCGAGGGACGTGAAGGCTATATCTGGTTTAACGGCATTCAGGCCGGACAGAACGAGGCCGTTCTTAAGGCCAATATACGCGACTTTGATAAGGAGAGCTTTGCCGCGCGCAAGCAGCAGATTGCCGACGTAGCCGCGCTGATTGCCGCCCAATATCCGACGGCCAGCGTGGACTATCGCATTGAAGATACCTACAGCAATATCAGCAATGCGATTGGCGAAGACCGGCGCGCCATCGATCTGATGTTCGAGGCAATGGAATCGCTCGGCATCACGCCGAAACCGACGCCGATGCGCGGCGGCACCGACGGCGCGGCGCTCTCGGCTAAAGGGCTACTCACCCCGAACTTCTTCACCGGGGCGCATAACTTCCACTCGAAGTTTGAATTCCTGCCGCTGTCGTCGTTTGAGGCGTCTTATAAGACTGCCCTGCAGATCTGCCTGCTGGCCGCCCGTTAAGCGGGCTTTCGTGCCAGCATCGTGGCAAAGCGCAGCTTGATGCGATTGCCGTTTTCATCAGTGCGGTGCAGTTCGCCAACGTCCTCGTTGTATTTGAGCAACTCCCAGCCTTCGTAGTAGTTGCTCAGCTCACCGCTCCTGAAGGCAAACGGGAAGCCGACCGTGCAGGGGTAGTCTGCCGTATCCATGGCGGCAACGATCAGATTGTAACCGCCCGGCGTCGTGCAGCGCTGCATATTGGCGATAAGGCCCGGGATGGTTTTTGCCTCCAGGAACATCATCACCACGGTAGAGAGAATAAAATCGTACTGGCCGTCAAAACTCAGGTTGTTCAGATCCTTAATCGCCGTATGCAGATTGGCGATCCCTTCTTCCGCCTTGATGCGCTCGATATTGTCGATGCTCATCGGGTTCTTGTCCCACGCGGTCACATCGTACCCGTTGGCCGCAAGGTACAGGCTGTTACGGCCGTTGCCGCAGCCCAGATCCAGCGTTTTACCGGGTTTCACAATCTCCGCGCTGTATAGCACCTCTGAATGGGTACGGGTTAAGCCATATTTCTCTGTGAAGTAATTCTCATCGACGGTCATTGTTTTTCCTGCGTTCGCATAAAGTGAAAGTGCATTTTACATGCCATTTTAAGGCGTTTACCGTCTGGTTGCCAAGCCGCTCGAAATGCGAAAACTTTGCTACGTTTAGTGAAGACGCTTATCAGAGACATGAAGATGAACAAATATCGCCTTAGCGACGAGACACGCCTCTGGCAATGGAAAAACGGCGAAACCACCCACGCCACCACGCTGCGGCAGATTATCGCCACGGCGGACTTTAACGACGTGACAGTCGGCACGAGAGGCGGCTGGATTGACGATGAGCGCGCCCTCGCGCAGGACGGCGACTGCTGGATCTACGATGAAAACAGCGTGGTGTTCGCGGGTGCAGTCGTCTCCGGCAACGCGCGTCTTACCCTGCCGTGCATCATTAGCCATAACGCGCATATCGGCGACAGCTGCTGGCTGGACGGCGCAGAGGTCAGCCACGGGGCGCGAATAAGTGACAACGTCACCATTCAGCAATCCTGCGTACGGGGCGAGTGTCATATCTCCGGCGACGCGCGCGTGCTGCATCACAGTGTGGTCATTGCCGCCAAAGGGCTGACGCCGGACCATGAACAGATCCTGCAAATCTACGACAAGGCGACGGTGAGCCAGTCGCGGATTGTGCACCAGGCGCAAATCTACGGCGAGGCGATGGTCAATTTTGCCTTTGTTGAACACCGGGCCGAGGTCTTTGACAACGCGATCCTGGAAGGTAACGAACTCAACAACGTCTGGGTGTGCGACTGCGCAAAAGTCTATGGTAACGCCCGCGTGATAGCCGGGTTTGACGACGATGCCATCCCCACGGTGCGCTATAGCTCTCAGATTGCGGAGAATGCCGTGGTCGAAGGCAACTGCGTCATTAAGCATCACGTCCTGATTGGCGGGCAGGCCTGGCTGCGCGGCGGGCCAATCATGCTGGATGATAAAGTGGTGATCCAGGGGCGCGCGCGCATCAGCGGAGATGTGCTTATCGAACACCGGGTTGAAATCACCGACGATGCGGTCATTGAAGCGTTTGCCGGCGAGAGCATTCACCTGCGCGGCGAAAAAGTGATTAACGGCGACCAGCGCATCACCCGCACGCCGCTGCTGGGCGCGTTATAGGGTATAGATCCGGCCGTAGATATTCACATCGTCAAAGCGGCCATTCAGGTATTCCGCTTCCCGCAGGCACCCTTCCAGCGTAAAACCGTTGCGCACGGCAACGCTGTTGCTGTGCTGATTCGCCACCCGACACTTGATCACAAAACGACGGATCTCACCGCGTTCAGCGTAGTAGCGCATAAACGCCTGCAGTGACTGAGAGAGAATGCCCTGACCCTGGTGAGCTTCATCCAGCCAGTAGCCGATGTAGCCGGCTTTGTTGGTCGGTTCAATGGTGTTGAACGACAGGACGCCAACCAGCGCATCATCCTTGAAGATCAGAAACATTTTGGCGTAGCCGCGCTGGTGCAGCATCTGGTTGCTCTGCACGTTGCGGCGGGTATCCTCTTCGCTGCCCACGTGCTGTGCCCAGTCAAAGGCGGTTTGCAGAAAGGCTCTGTTTTTGACGACGAGATTGTGCAGGTCGGCGGTGTAGCGCTCTTCGACAGCGCGAAGCTCGATATCCTGGGTGACGGGGATGATTTCTGAAGACATGGTGCCTCTCAATTGCCGGGTGGCGCTAGCGCTTACCCGGCCTACAGTATCGAAACACAGGCCGGGTAAGGCGAAGCCGCCACCCGGCACAATCCCACAAAAGTTAACGCATTACCCGGTCGTCAACATACTGACGTTTATCCGGCGCCGGTGGGAAATACTGGTACAGCCAGGTTTCACTGATGGCGTCGCCCTGGCAGCGCAGGAACAGGCGCATATCCACCGGTTCCGTCGAATCCGACGTTGGGTACCAGTCAAACAGAATGCGATATCCGTCAAACGGCTCAACGTAGAGGATCTCCACCTGCTTCGCTTCACCGCTGGAGAGCGTAATCACCGGCTCGATGCCTTTTGGCGCAGCAGCCTTCAGGTCGCCGCCGACGAAGTCGATGGCAAAGCGACGGGCCCACACTTTCGGGTAGTTTTCGCCCGGCGCCCAGCCTTCCGGGAAGCCGCCCATGCCGGTGCGGGTGGCGTAGACGTTGGCCAGCGGGGAGCGCACCGGCGGCATCGCGCTCCAGTAGAGGCGATATTTGAAGTCCAGCTCGTCGCCCGCTTTGACGGCTTTTTCCGGCTGCCAGAAGCAGACCACGTTATCCAGCGTTTCACCGGTGGTCGGGATCTCCATCAGGCAAACCGCGCCTTTACCCCAGTCGTTACGCGGTTCCACCCACAGGCTTGGACGCTTGTTGTACCAGCCCATCACGTCCTGATAGTGCGAGAAATCGCGATCGAGCTGCAGCAGACCGAACCCTTTCGGGTTTTTGTCCATATAGGCATTGAACTGCAGCTTCTGCGGGTTGTTCAGCGGACGGCAGATCCACTCCCCGTTGCCGCGCCACATCGCCAGGCGGTCGGAGTCATGGATTTGCGGGTGAATAGTGTCACACATGCGGCGTTCGTTATTACCGCAGCTGAACATGCTGGTCATCGGCGCAATGCCGAGCTGCTTGATGTCCTTACGCGCGTAGAGGTGGTTTTCCACCTCCATGATCACCTGGCTCTTCTCGCAGTGGATCACGAATTTATAGGCACCGGTGATGCTCGGGCTATCCAGCAGCGTATAGACGGTAAAGGTCGTGTCGCCGGGCTTGACGGTCTCAAACCAGAAGGAGGTAAAGTCCGGGAACTCTTCCGGCGTGTCGGTAAAGGTATCTACCGCCAGGCCGCGGGCGGAAAGGCCGTACTGGTAAGTGTCATCCACTGCGCGGAAATAGCTCGCGCCCAGGAAAGAGACGATATCGCGACGCGCCAGCTCCGGCGCCTTAAACGCGCGGAAGCCCGCAAAGCCGAGATCGCTTTGCCCTTCCAGCTGTTTGGTATCCACCCCCGTTTCACCGTAGCTGAACAGCTCCGGACGGAAGTGGATCTCGCGCGCCATAGCGGTGGACTGGTCCAGTGAGAACATCCGCACGCGACGGCGGAACCCCATTCCCATATGGAAGAACTGCACGTCCAGCTGACGCCCTTCAATGTTGTTCCACAGTGACTGCTTTTCATCGTAGCGGATGGCGTTGTACGCCTGCGGCGTCATCGTGGCCAGCGTCTCCGGCAGCGGGCGCGGCGCGCCACCCCACGGGGTTTTCGCCAGGTCATGCGCCATGGATTGCAGGACGGAGAAGTCAAAACGACGGCTCTGGCCGTCAGCAATGTCAGAGTCAGCAGCGTATGCCGCTTTGGAAAACAGGGAAGCAAGGCCGGATGTGCCGCTCAGGGCTGCCACTGCCAGCGAGCCTTTTAGAAAACGTCTGCGATTCATGCCTGGAAAAACGTCCTTATGGTCGTGTGAATGTGTTTCGCGCTCGGCGAAATGACGGCAAGAAAGAACGCACAGCCTAAACAAAAATGGTTAAGAATCCAATTGTTGGCCGGTGATTATCTGAACAAAGTGAGAAATATTTTCTGTCGACCAGAACGGCCCGAAAGTGGTGTAAAGAAAGCCTGGAAAATGTGTATAAAAATGCCCCGTCAGGACATCAGCTGACGGGGCGAATGAGGCGGTTATTTTACGCTGACATCGATACCCGGGAAGTACTTATCAGCGAGTTTGGCGATCGTGCCGTCGGCACGTACTTTATCAATTGCGGCATCAAGCTGCTTTTTGGTGGCCTCGTCACCTTTACGCAACCCAAAGCCGATCCCACTGCCGAGTATAGTGTCGTCAGACACCGGCTTGCCGATGAAGCCAAACCCTTTCCCCTGCGGCTTGCTGAGGAAACCTGCCTGTCCGGCCGCGGACATGACCAGCGAGGCGTCGATACGGCCATTCAGCAGATCGCCCCAGGCCATATTCTGATCTTTATACGACACCACGGTGACACCCTGCTTTTCCCAGTGCTCTTTGGCATAGGTTTCCTGAATGGAGCCCTGCAGCACGCCAATGGTTTTCCCCTTCAGCCCTTCTGGGGTTGCCTCAACCGCCGTGCCGGCCTTGCCGACCAGCTGCGACGGAATACGGTAAATCGGCTGGGTAAAATCAATGCTCTTGCGGCGCTGCTCGGTGATATTCATCGCCGAGTTGATGGCGTCGAATTTCTTCGCCACCAGGCCCGGGATCAGCGCATCAAACGAGGTTTCCACCCAGCTGCACTTCAGCGCTGCCGCTTTGCAGATGGCATTCCCCAGCTCAACGTCAAACCCTTCCAGTTCGCCTGCCGCATTGCGGCTTTCAAACGGCGGATATTCGGCTTCCAGACCGTAACGCAGCTCGGACGCCGCGAAGGAGGAAAAGGTACACAGCAATCCCATGCCGACAACTAGCGCGCGTATTTTCATCTCAAACTCCTCAGAGCCTATCTCAGCGTGGTTTAACCCGACACAGGGCTTGGGCACCTGCCCGTAACGTCGCCTCATCTTTCGCAAAAGAGAGACGAATCAATTTATTATCCGTACCGTCCGCATAAAACGCCGACAGCGGAATGGTAGCTACACCGTACTCAACGATAAGCCGTTTCACCAGCTCGCTGTCGCTCTCGTTGCTGAATTGGCTGTAGTCCGCCAGCATGAAGAACGATCCGGCGCTGGGCAGCAGCGTGAACGGCGAATCGGCCAGCAGACTCTGCAGCAGATCGCGCTTGCGCTGGTAAAACGCCGACAGCGACAGCCAGGTTTGCGGGTCGACCATATGTTCAGCAAACGCGTGCTGCATTGGCGTATCGGCAGAAAACATTAAAAATTGATGGACTTTACAAATCTCGTCCATCAGCACCGCCGGTGCAACACAGTAACCCACGCGCCAGCCGGTGACGTGATAGGTTTTTCCGAAAGAAGAAATAATCACGCTACGCTCCGCCAGCTGCGGGTGCGTGGCCATCCCGTGGTGCGGCTCACCGTCAAACACCACGTGTTCATACACTTCGTCAGACAAAATAATGATGTCGGTATTGCGCGTCAGCGCCGCCAGCTGCTGCAGGTCGTTGGCTGAAAAAACCTGGCCGCTCGGGTTGTGCGGCGTATTGATGATGATCATGCGCGTGCGCGGGGAGATGGCAGCCCGGACTTCGTCCCAGTTGACGGCAAAATCCGGCACGGTGAGCTTGATGGCAATCGGCGTTGCCCCCTGCAGACGGACAATCGGCGCGTAGCTGTCAAATGACGGCTCGAAGTAGATCACCTCATCACCCGGGTGCACCAGCCCGCTGATTGCCGAATAGAGCCCTTCGCTGGCGCTGGCGGTCACCAGCACCTCGCTGGCCGGGTCATAGCGCGTGCCGTATAGGGTGGCAATTTTATCGGCAATGCGCTCTTTGAGCGGCTGCAGACCGGTCATCGACGCATACTGGTTATGCCCCGCCTCCATTGCGCGGGTAACGCCCGCAACAAGCTTTGGGTCGCAGGAAAAATTCGGTGCGCCCTGAGAAAGGTTAATCGCGTTATGCTGCGCCGAGAGCTGGCCGATAACGGTAAAAATGGTGGTGCCCACATCGGGCAGTTTAGAGCGCGTTTGAACTGGCGTTCGTAAAGTCATCCTCTTTCCCTTCTCATGGACATTGCATAACTATTCAAACAACATCTCTGTTGTCGGGACAATCGAATTGTTGTCATAATAGCCATGAGAAAAATGCATAGCTGAGGTGTTTCCATGTCGCGCCGTTCGCTCCCGCTTAATGCCATCGACGCATTTTTAGTCACCGCGCGTCACCTGAATCTGACCCATGCTGCCGCAGAACTTTGCCTGACGCAGGGGGCCGTGAGCCGCAAGATAGCCTCCCTCGAAGCGTGGTTTGGCTTTCCGCTTTTTGAACGCCACGCGCGCGGCCTGCGTCTCTCCTCGCAGGGCAGCGCCCTGCTCCCGGAACTGCAGTCTGCTTTCGAACACTTGCTGACCGTGGCCGACCAGGCCCGCAGCCAGCAGACCGTGATCCGGCTCAAGGCGCCCACCTGTGCCATGCGCTGGCTGGTGCCGCGCCTGCTGGAGGTGGAGCGTGAGCAGCCGGATCTGCAGATCGCCCTGACCACCACCACCGATCACAACGTCAACTTCAAAACCGAATCTTACGACGCGGCCATCGTGTTCGGTACGCACATGAGCGCAGGCGACCTGCTGTTCGAAGAGGCGCTCACCCCGGTGATAAGCCCGGTACGGGCGGGTGCAGCGCTGGGATCGCTGACGTTCCTGCACCCAACAAGGGATAAGACAGACTGGTCGCTGTGGCTGACGAAACAGGAAGGTCCGGGCTTTGCCATGCACAAAAATCAACACTTCGACACGATGGATCTCGCCATCACGGCCGCCATTCAGGGGCTGGGCGTGGCCATTGCCGACGAAACGCTGGTGGCCGAAGATGTCCGCGCGGGAAGACTGATGAGGCCTTATGAAACCAGCATAAAAACCGGCGCGAGCTACCGGCTGGTGCTGCGCGAAACGCCAGGGGAGGAAAATGGACTGGCGGCGTTTCGCGCCTGTTTGCTTAATCGAGGCTGACGTGGTGCTTCATTACCCGTTTGAAGAGGCTCATGCGGGCGCGCATAAAGCGGTTTTCAAGCCGGAAACCTGCATGTTTATTCACGCCAATGCGTAACAAAACATCCCGCCCTTTTCGGCATGCGGGCCAGTGCGTCGGCCCTGGCAGGATCTCACGAGGCCCTGCGTCTCGCGCAAAGCTCACCCAGTAATCGGCCACGTGGGCAGCAAACTGTAAATCCCGTTCGTTGACATACTGGCGTGAAGGCTCCACCTGGCCGAGGGTATCGAAGACGTAGGGCACCTCATTGCCGTGCCAGGTGCCGTTGATATAGGTGGCATGTTCCGCTTCCGCGACATAGTCAAACCAGTATCGCCAGCACAGTCCGCAGACGCGCTGCTGCGCCTGCATCACGACGTAGCCCATCGTGGTGAACGCCATGTCGCGGCACACCTGCCTGCCCAACTCCTCATCGCCTTTGACGCCCGGATAGAGCAGCTTAATCAGCCCCAGCCCGAAGCGTCGCTCCCGGCGGAGCTTCTGGATTTGCCCGGCGAGATCGATGCCAAACACCGCCATCACGCTGGCCTCATCGCTGTTCGACCCAATCATCACCGGTACGGGATGCTGGCGGGCAGCGAAAAAGACGTCCAGCATCGCTTCGGGCAGAACGCAGTCCCCGACGATGGGCGCCGGGGCGACGTTCAGCGGCGCGGTTAACGGCCAGAACGCGTCCGGCGGAATGGCGCGCAGCTGCTCAGCAGTCTCCTTCTCCAGGCCAAAATGGGCGGCCAGCGCCTCCCCTTTTTGCTGCGCCTGTTCACGCGGCGTGTCCGGCAAGGTATACCCGCTTTGCACAATCGCCTTGTGGAACAAGCCAGCCGCCAGGGGTGATGCCAGCAGAGAGAGCACGCTGCGCGCACCGGCGGATTCGCCAAACAGGGTCACGTTAGCAGGGTCGCCACCAAATGCGGCGATATTGTCCCTAACCCATTCGAGGGCCGCGATCTGATCCAGCAGGGCAAAATTATGCACCACGCGATCTTCCTCGCCTTCCAGCGCGGGATGAGCGAAAAAGCCGAGATGGCCGAGACGGTAGTTGATCGTGACCACAACCACCCCGCGTGTCGCCAGCGCTTTGCCGTTATAAGGCGGCAGGCCGCCTGCACCAATCGTAAACCCGCCCCCGTGCAGCCAGACCATAACCGGAAGCGTCCCGGCGCGCTCTTTGGGGGACCAGACGTTCAGATAAAGACAGTCTTCCGAGAACTGACCGGGATCGCCCCCGCCCAGCTCCTGACAATATTCGCTGCTTTGCCAGCTTGAGGCCGAAAAGGTAGTAGCCTGGCGAACGCCATCCCACGGCTCAGGGGGCCGCGGGGAGCGCCAGCGCCACTCGCCCACGGGCGGTGCGGCGTAGGGAATGCCGCACCAGACGTGGACATTTTCATCGGTTAAACCAGACAGTGCGCCCTGGCGCGTTTCAACCACAGGGGCGGAAGGATTTTGCATAACGACCTTATTTTTTCCATCACACCCCAGCAGAGTAACGATTTCAGAGCAAACCGCAACGCTGTTTGCTGCGGGTTTCTGCCTCCTGGTAGAGCGTGAACTCGTCATACACCGGGCAGCCCAGCGCGTCTTCAAACGCATCGCGGCTGGCGTTGCCGTGGCTACGGGCCTGGGTTTCATTCCCGAGATTGGACTGGAAAATCCCCGCGGCGCTGACCGGGAGGAAATCTTCGTAGGTGATCGGCTGGGCGACCACCCATCCGCGCTCTATTAGCGGCTGCGGATCGTCTCCCGGCCGGAACGCATGGCGATGCGCTTCACCCGCTGGCGTCAGACGGTAGCGGAAATACGCCAGCTCCTGACGGCGCATTAGCAGTTCACTGTCCGGGAAGGCGCTAAAGATCTCCCGCAGATGCAGCTGATGCGTCAGGTTATCTTTGCCGGTACCGGCCTGGGAAAGCAGGCTATCGTACAGTTCACGCCCTTTCGGGGTCAGCGCCACGCCGCGCTGCTCAATCTCACCGAAGCGCGCAGTGTGGGTGCCCTTATGTTCCCCGGCAAACAGCACCGGCTCTTCCAGGGCTTTAAAGCTGGTTTGACGCAGCAGGACGGGCACCTCGCGACGCGGCGGGCCTTCAATCAAAATTTTCGGCTCGATACCGTACTTCGGCATCAGCTCCTGCACCCGGTCAATATCCAGCGTGCGCGGCGTGAGGTGGTTAATATGGCAGCCCGGGAAGCAGACCACGTCGGCAATCAGGCGATGCTCGTTATGCAGCGCCTGATTGGTTTCCTGATCGACCGTCGCATGACGGTGCCAGCGGAAGGTTTCCAGCGCTTCCTGCACAAATTCGTGCGCCTGTTCGTCAGTAAACTGCCCCTCAGATTCATACAGATCGAGCAGCGCCAGGCAGCGCGGGGTAAAGATGTTCCGGTGAGAGAGGATTTCCGCCGCCCGTTCGCGCAGCGCGACGTTGTCAATCAGCTCAAGGCGCAGCAGCGACGTAAAGATACGGAACGGATTACGGCACAGCGCCGCATCATCGATCGGGCGAAACGCCGTTGAGTGGACCGGCACCCCCGCCTGGGAGAGATCGTAATAGCTGACCGGGTACATCCCCATAATGGCAAACATACGACGCAGGGTTGAAAGTTCATGTGCTGTGCCAACGCGGATCGCCCCGTGACGCTCCACGTTCAGGCGCGCAAGCTCATCGGCGTTTGCCAGTTGTTCATGTAATAGTGGGTTATTTTCCAGCACCGCCAGGTTTACGTCCGCAACCAGTTCGAGCAAGGTGCCGTACTGCGGAACTTCCTGCTGGTACATCGCCGACATAGCCTGCGAAAAGTGTTCCCGAATGTCATCAGCCGTGATGGTGTTCGCCATGATGTCATGCCTCCAGTGAATATTACCTGGAGTGTAGAGAAACCCGTTCCTTCCGGGGGGAAGAATTTCTGATTTGTGATCTTAAGACGACAGTGGTCAAACCGTGTGCTACTAGCCCCTGAACAGGTCCGAACGAAACCGCCCTTTCGACCTGAACGCTTTTATCCAGGATTTTCCTTATAATTATTTAGGGTTTCGCTTTCTAGCTATAAAGGAGTATTTTTTATTTTCCCCTGACTACAAATCAACCAATTTGAGTTCGCCATTATTTTTATCCTCACCTTTCAAATTTTTAGCTCTAAGTTAGGATTAATCTGAATGGTTGTTTACAAGTCCTTCCTGCCTATCCATATTTCCATTTCAAGCGAAGCGTAAATTTACAAATATTTAAAAATAACGCAGCCGCAAATAGCAAAACGCATTTGACGGATGACGCACAGCGACTAGAGTTATTACTCGAACGACGAGTGATACGGAATATTTTCGTATCGTACTGACATAACCAATATATGACTATGAGGTTTAATATGGCAGAGCATCGTGGTGGTTCCGGTAATTTCGCTGAAGACCGTGAAAAAGCATCAGAAGCTGGACGTAAAGGTGGCCAGCACAGCGGTGGTAATTTTAAAAACGATCCGCAACGCGCATCTGAAGCGGGTAAGAAAGGGGGACAGAACAGTCACGGCGGAGGCCGTAAGTCTGATAACTCCTGATCTTATTTAGTACTCTTTTAATAAAACCAGAGAGCATGCTGCGGGCTGAAAAGCTCGCAGTACCCTTTCATTATTTTACCGGAGCGTAATTATTATGAATATGAAAAGTGTTGAGGATGTATTTATTCATCTTCTATCGGATACCTACAGCGCAGAAAAGCAGCTTACCCGAGCGTTAAGTAAACTTGCTCGTGCCGCCTCCAGCGAGAAGCTGAGTGCCGCCTTTACCGCACACCTTGAAGAAACGCAGGGTCAGATTGAGCGTATCGACCAGATCGTCGAGCAGGAAGACGGTATTAAGATCAAACGCATGAAATGCGTGGCGATGGAAGGCTTAATTGAAGAAGCCAACGAAGTCATCGAAAGCACGGAAAAAAATGAAGTGCGTGATGCCGCGTTAATTGCTGCTGCACAAAAAGTTGAGCATTACGAAATAGCCAGCTACGGTACCCTTGCCACATTAGCAGAACAACTGGGCTATAAAAAAGCCGTTAAACTTCTTGCCGAAACGCTGGAAGAAGAAAAAGAGACCGACCTTAAACTCACCGACCTGGCCGTTGGAAATATTAACCAAAAAGCGCAGAAATGACGCAATAACACAGGTTAAATAAAATGAGCATCAGTCCCAGGACAATTAAACGGTGCCATTTAACGGCAGCTATAATATGGTTCATACTCGCTATCCCTTCCGTAATATGGTGGAAGAACAGCGTGCTATGGGTCATTATCATCAGTATCTATGCCAATATTGTCGGCCATTTATCTGGCTACAGTGCTGCACGTGCCGATCAGGCTGCTGAAAGTGAGACCAAATAAGCGAACCCCTAATGAGGATACAATGATGAATCACGTAGAACATTACCATGACTGGCTACGCGATGCCCATGCGATGGAAAAGCAAGCCGAATCTATGCTGGAATCCATGGCCAGCCGTATCGATAATTATCCTGATGTTCGCGCCAGAATTGAACAGCATATTAATGAGACAAAACGGCAAATCACATTGCTGGAGGAAATCCTCGACCGTAATGATATTTCTCGTTCGGTCTTAAAAGACTCGATGAGCAAAATGGCGGCGCTGGGGCAATCCATCGGCGGCATGTTCCCTTCAGACGAAATCGTGAAGGGCTCGATCAGCGGATATGTTTTCGAACAGTTTGAAATCGCCTGCTATACCTCCCTGCTGGCAGCGGCCAAAAAAGCCGGGGACACCGCTTCGATACCCGCTATTGAGACGATCCTCGCAGAAGAGCGCGAAATGGCCGACTGGCTGATTCGCCATATCCCGCAAACGACGGAACAGTTCCTGCTGCGCTCAGACGCATCGGGTGTCGAAGCGAAAAAATAATCCACAGGAGAGTGCCTATGTTTCGACACGTCAAACAGCTGCAATACACGGTTCGCGTCGCCGAACCGAATCCCGGCCTGGCCAACCTTTTACTGGAACAATTTGGCGGACCGCAGGGTGAACTGGCCGCCGCCTGCCGCTACTTTACGCAAGGGTTGAGCGATGACGATCCGGGCCGCAAGGATATGCTGATGGATATCGCGACCGAGGAGTTAAGCCATCTCGAAATCATCGGTACCCTGGTCGGTATGCTGAATAAAGGTGCCAAGGGCGCGCTGGCGGAAGGGGTGGAAAATGAGGCCGAGCTGTATCGCTCCATGACCGAAAACGGCAATGACAGCCACATCACCTCCCTGCTCTACGGCGGCGGTACCCCGCTCACCAACTCGGCGGGCGTGCCGTGGACGGCGGCCTACGTCGACACCATTGGCGAGCCGACGGCGGACCTGCGCTCAAACGTGGCGGCCGAGGCCAGAGCCAAAATCATCTATGAACGGCTGATCAACGTGACTGACGATCCCGGCGTTAAAGATGCCCTGGCGTTTCTGATGACGCGTGAGGCGGCGCATCAGCTCTCCTTTGAGAAGGCGCTGCAGTCCATCCGTAATAATTTCCCGCCGGGAAAACTGCCGCCAATCGAGGAATTCACCAACAAGTACTACAATATGTCTGAAGGTGGAGAGGTTCGCGGAAGCTGGAACAGCGATAAACACTTCGATTACGTTGAGTCCCCCCAGCCTGCGGTGGATGGCGGCGATGGCAGTGCCAGCGTCACGCTCACAACCGAGCAGGCAACCCTGGTCAAGGCGATGTCTGCCCGCACGAAATCCGATCCACATTCCGACCCGCTGACCGGTGCCGAGCTGGGTGCCGGAAAGACTAAACCGTAATCGGTTTGCCGGGCAGGCCTGAACTGCCCGGCAATTCGCGTGCCCCATCGTCTCAGAGGTACGGACCATGTTCGAACTCGATGCGTTTCATCTGGCCAGAATTCAGTTCGCTTTTACCGTCTCGTTCCACATCCTGTTTCCCGCGATCACCATCGGTCTCGCCAGCTACCTGGTGGTGCTGGAGGGCATGTGGCTGCGCACCAAAAACGACGTCTGGCGATCGTTGTACCACTTCTGGCTCAAGATATTTGCCGTTAACTTCGGCATGGGCGTCGTTTCCGGGCTGGTGATGGCGTATCAGTTTGGCACCAACTGGAGCGGGTTCTCCCAGTTCGCGGGCAGCATTACCGGCCCGCTTCTGACCTATGAGGTGTTAACCGCCTTCTTCCTGGAGGCCGGATTCCTCGGCGTCATGATGTTCGGCTGGAACAAGGTCGGCCCGGGGCTGCACTTCTTTTCGACCTGCATGGTGGCGCTCGGCACGCTGATGTCGACCTTCTGGATCCTCGCCTCCAACAGCTGGATGCACACGCCACAGGGTTTTACTATCGAGAACGGCCAGGTGATCCCGCAGGACTGGCTGGCCATCGTCTTTAACCCTTCCTTCCCTTACCGTCTTATTCATATGGCTATCGCCGCGTTTCTGAGCAGCGCGCTGTTTGTCGGAGCATCGGGGGCATGGCATCTGCTGCGCGGTAACGATACGCCCGCCGTTCGCACCATGTTTTCGATGGCGATGTGGATGGCGCTGCTGGTCGCGCCCATTCAGGCGGTGGTGGGCGATATGCACGGCCTGAACACGCTTGAACATCAGCCAGCAAAAATTGCCGCCATTGAGGGCCACTGGGAAAATCCCCCCGGTGAGGCCACCCCGCTGCTGCTGTTTGGTCTGCCGGATATGGAGGAAGAGCGCACCAAATACGGCCTGGAGATCCCCGCGCTCGGCAGCCTGATCCTGACGCACAGTCTGGACAAGCAGGTCCCGGCGCTGAAAGACTTCCCGAAAGAGGATCGCCCAAACTCGACCATCGTTTTCTGGTCGTTCCGCGTGATGGTCGGGATGGGACTGCTGATGATTACTCTCGGTCTTGTCAGCCTCTGGCTACGCTATCGCCATCGACTTTACCAGTCGCGTCCGTTCCAGTGGTTTGCCCTCTGCATGGGGCCGGCCGGGCTGCTGGCGCTGCTCGCCGGATGGGTGACCACCGAAGTGGGGCGTCAGCCGTGGGTCGTCTATGGCTACCTACGCACCATCGACGCGGTATCGCTGCATAGCACCCTGCAGATGAGCATCAGCCTGCTGGCGTTCTTCGTTGTCTACTCATCCGTATTTGGCGTGGGCTATGTTTATCTCATCCGGCTGATTAAGAAAGGACCTCAGCCCGTCGAGACGCTGACGTCAAACACCTCGGGCACGCCTGCCCGTCCGCTGTCTGCCGCGGAGTCTGTTCCGGAAGAGGAGAGAATCTGATGGGCGTCGATATCTCAGTGATTTGGTTTGCCATTATCGTGTTTGCCACGCTGATGTACATCATTATGGATGGCTTCGATCTGGGCATTGGCCTGCTGTTTAACTTTGTGGGCGATGCGAAAGAGCGCGATGTGATGGTCAACAGCGTAGCGCCCGTCTGGGACGGCAACGAGACCTGGCTGGTGCTCGGCGGTGCGGGGCTGTTCGGCGCGTTTCCGCTGGCCTACGCGGTGATTATTGATGCGCTGACGATCCCCCTCACCGCAATGCTGATCGGTCTCATTTTTCGCGGCGTCGCCTTTGAGTTCCGCTTCAAAGCCACCCCCTCACACCGCCGGTTCTGGGACTACTCCTTTGCCGGCGGCTCCCTGCTCGCCACCTTTAGCCAGGGCGTGGTGGTGGGGGCGGTGATCAACGGCTTTGACGTGGAGGGCCGACGTTTTGTCGGCTCGGCGCTGGACTGGCTCACGCCTTTCAACCTCTTCTGCGGCATCGGTCTGGTCGTCGCTTACACGCTGCTGGGCACCACCTGGCTCATTATGAAAAGCGAAGGCGCGCTGCAACAACGCATGCGCGAGCTGACCCGCCACGTGCTGCTGGCCCTGATGGTGGTTATCGCGGTAGTCAGCGTCTGGACGCCGCTCGGCTGGCAGTACGTCGCCGACCGCTGGTTTACCCTGCCCAACTTCTTCTGGTTCCTGCCGGTTCCTCTGCTGGTCGGTATCTTCAGCGTGCTGATCTGGCGCCTGACCCGCAATCCGGACAGCCACTCTCGCCCTTTCCTGCTGACGCTGGGGCTGATTTTCCTCGGGTTTAGCGGGCTAGGCATCAGCCTCTGGCCAAATATTATTCCGCCGCGCATCACCCTGTGGGAGGCCGCAGCCCCGCCTGCCAGCCAGCTGTTTATGCTGGTTGGGACGTTACTGATTATTCCGGTGATCCTGGTGTACACCGCCTGGAGCTACTACGTTTTCCGGGGCAAGGTCTCGGATACTGAAGGCTATCACTGAGGAACGCTATGACGGACTGGCATACACGGGCCATTATTTACCAGATTGATACCGCACTCTTTTATGATTTGAACGGCGATGGCTGCGGGGACATCGCCGGGATAGCGGCCAAGCTGCGCTACATTCGCCGGATGGGGGCGACGGTTATCTGGATCACCCCGTTTTATCTCACCCCCTTTCTCGATGAAGGCTATGACGTCAGCGACCATCTTCAGGTGGACCCCCGCTTCGGAAAGCTGGCCGATATCATCGCCCTTATCGAACAGGCCCGCGAGCTGGGCATGCAGGTCATTATTGAGCTGCTGATCCAGCACACCTCCGACGCGCACCCCTGGTTCCAGCAGGCCCGCCGTAACCCGGCGTCACCCTACCGGGATTACTACCTCTGGTCAGATACTGACGAGGACGATACGCCCCCGATGTTTCCCGGCGTGGAGGAGAGCATCTGGAGCTGGGACGACGAGGCGGGACAATACTACCGGCACATGTTCTATCGCCATGAACCGGACCTGAACCTGACCTCACCCGCGGTGCTGAAAGAGATTGAGAACATCATCCTCTTCTGGCTCAAGCTGGGCGTATCGGGGTTCCGCCTGGATGCCGCCTCCCACCTGACCACGCAGGCGGGAAACGGTAATGAAAAAAAGGGTCTGTGGATCCTCGAGCATATGCGCCGTCTTATTGAGGAGCATAATCCGGAGGCGATCCTGCTGGGTGAAGTGGACGTCGAGGTGGAGGCCTATCAGGACTACTTTGGCAATAATGACCGCCTGAATCTGGTGCTCAATTTCTGGCTCAACAAGTATTTTTACGTCAGCCTGGCCCGCAAAAGCGCCCGTCCGCTGCGCAACGCGGTGAAGAAGATGATCGTCCCGCCCGATTCATGCTGTTTTGCCAACTGGCTGCGCAATCACGACGAACTGGATCTGGAGGGCATCAGCCAGAAAGACAAACAGTTTGTCCTCGATACCTTCGCCCCTGACGACGAGATGAACGTCTACCAGCGCGGGATCCGCCGTCGCCTGTCCCCGATGCTCAACGGCGATCTGAAGCGGCTGGCGTTCTGCCACGCGGTACTCTTTTCCCTGCCTGGCGTTCCGGTGATGCGCTATGGCGATGAGATCGGCATGGGGGATGACCTCGATCTGGAGGAGCGCTACGCCGTCCGCACGCCGATGCAGTGGGCGGGATCGCAAGGCGGCGGTTTTTCGGCAGCCGACCCGGAAAAATTTATCGCGCCGATTATCGACCGCGGCCCTTATCGCTATCAGAAAATCAACGTCGCCGATTCGCTGCTCCACCGCAACTCGCTTCTGCACCGGATCATTGATATCACCAATACCCGCTCGGAGTTCCCCGAAATCGCCGTTGCGCCCTTTCGGCTCCTCACGATCGATAGTGACGCGGTGCTGGGGATCTATTACGAGACCGAAGAACGCAGCATCCTGACCTTTGTTAACTTCAGCGACCAGCCGGTACGGTTCACCGTCAAGGGGATCCGCAACGCCACCTGGACCGCCTGTCTTGCGGACAAACGCTACGATGACGCGCTGGTTTGCGGTAAAACCGTCGAGCTCAGCCTTGGCGGCTACGGCTATCGCTGGTTCTGGACGCACCGCAGCGCGCTGCGCTGATTACGGTTTCCGGCGGGTGAGCAAACGCGTTAATACAATCCCCGCCAACGCCAGCCCTCCTAACGCCACTTTGCCCGGCATACCGGAGGTCACGGACGTCGCGCGGGTTTTCGCTTCGTCAGTGAAACGGCCATGGATTCTGTGCAGGTCGTTAACCGGCTGGTCGAGATAATCCCGGCGGTCCGGCGCGTTCAGATCGTCCGTCATCTGACCTTCCCAAGCTTTCTTCACCATCAGCCGGTCCAGAAACCCCGGGAAGAGGAACTGCCCGACAATCGACTGGATGGTGCTGCTGCCTACCCACAGCTCACGCACCGGCTTTTGCGCCACCCTGAAGATGGCGCTGGCGGCGACTTCAGGCTCGAACACCGGCGGTACCGGACGCATCGCCCACGCGAACTTGTTCCTTGCCCATTCAAACTGCGGCGTGTTAAGCCCCGGCATCTGCACCATCGAAAGCTGAACCCGGCTGTTCTCATGCATCAACTCGGTACGTACCGCGTCGGTAAACCCGCGGATCGCCGCTTTGGCCCCGCAGTAGGCGGACTGCAGGGGAATGGAACGGTAGGCCAGCGCGGACCCTACCTGGATAATCACCCCCCTGTCGCGCGGAACCATAAGCTCGAGCGCCGCGCGGGTACCGTTCACGTAGCCGAGGTACGTCACCTCAGTCACGCGACGAAACTCGTCCGGCGTAAGGGTGCGAAACGGCGCCAGCACAGCCCCCATGGCATTGTTAACCCAGACATCAATCGCACCGAGGCGATACTCAATGTCGTTAGCCGCGTCCACCACCGCCTGACTGTCGGCGACGTCAGCCTGCACGGCGTGTGCATTTACGCCGAAGCGGCGCAACTCTTCCTGGGTGGAGTGCAGGCTTGCCTCATCGCGGGCGATGAGGCCGACATCGTAACCTGCTTTTGCAAAGTGCAGCGCCGTGGCTTTTCCCACGCCCGCCGTCCCACCGGTAATTACTATGACAGCCATAGAACCTCCACGTGAAATCAACCGTTATGCCCGTCCGACAATGCTGTCACCAGCTCGGCTAGCGAAAAATGCACCGCTTTTTCCACCACGTCCTGACAGTCGCCGGAGAAAAGTACGGTGCGGGTTTGCGTCTCGCCCTGGATGTTCCACGCAAAGCAGACGGTCCCCGCCGCCGTGCCATCGTCGCCCCCTTCCGGGCCAGCATAGCCGCTGATGGCGATACTGATATCCGCCTTGGCGATGTCGCGGATGCTGGCGGCCATCTCGGTCACCGTCTGCTCACTGACGGCGGTATAGCGCGCGAGCGTCTCAGGACGAACGCCGAGGATCCGCGCTTTGGCTTCGTCGCTGAATACGACCAGGCCAACATCATAAAAATCGGCCGTGTTCTCTTCGGCGCAAAGTGCTACCGAGAGCTTTCCGCCGGTGCAGGATTCCGCCGTGGTTAAGCGAAGCCCGAGATCGGTTAATTTGCTCGCCAGTTTTTTCGTCAGTTCACCCACGGTATAATTGTTGTCGTGAAAAAGATTGCTCATCTTTTCGCCTCTTATTTCTCGAAAGGAATGATTGAAATATGTCCATTGCGCTCAAGTATGGCATATTTAATTTGGCTTATTTCGGTAATACCATTATTTTGACGCGCTGACACCAGAATATCATCGCAAGAGACATCGACCTTTTTGAGTTTATCCGCCAGGGGTACGCCGTTTTCCACCAGAATCACGGGAGTGCCGTCCAGAATATTCTCCACCGGGGAAAAATACTTCTTCATAAGGCCAAAAATAATATCCACCACCACCAGAGTGGTAATCGTAATCATCGCACCGGTGACGGAAAAATCTTGTCCGAGAAGCGCCTGCTGCGTAGCTTCACTAATTATCAGGAGCAGAATGAGATCGAAGCTGGTCATCTGTAGCAGCGCACGCCGCCCGGCCACTTTAAATACCACCACGAGGAACAGATAAATCGCCAGCGCACGAAAGACCATATCCATATCAGCCTCCTAGGGGTAAATAAATTGCCAGAGGGTTATCTCCGGTTCGTTGTTTACACGAACGGTCGTGTTCCATTTACCGGCTCTCGAAGGCGTGGTGAAAAGTAACACCGCGAAGCGGTCTGACTTTTTCAGGTTGTTATAGACAAAATAGAGGGTCTTGCCACGGCTGAACATGCTGTCCGGCTGCGGCCAGACGCTGCCAGGCTCGTAAACATCGCTGCTCTCGCTGGCCATGCTGAGAACATACTTTCCCTCTGTTCGCACCGGGAACGACAGCTCCATTCGCGTCTCCGTCTCCCGGCGGCCAAACCGTTCATAGCTTATGGTCAGTGATTTAGCGGAATTGGTTTTAACCGTATCGCTGACCCACCCGCTTGAAAACAGACCGGCGATAGCGGCGATGATAATAGCCAGCAGAACAATAAAACCCACCTGACGAAACGCGTATTCAAACGTCAGCAAGCGATAACTCTCATCTATCCCGGGCAACTTTTCATTTTCACGCTTCATGGTCATCGTCACCGTTTCGCTTATTATCCGATAAGTTTGATTTTTCACGCGAATGTTTTTAGGACTTATCACATTTGCCACATAAAGAAATAGCAACAATACTTAATAAGTCAAGACACCCAAAATGAAGGATATCCGATGAAATTATCGCTTATTTCCGCTTTTATGATATTTCTGGTTCCGGCCGCCTTCGCAGATAATAACGGCGGGTTACAAAAAGGTGAAGCTCCGCCGCCACCCCATGCGCTGGATAGCGGATATCGCGGAACCGATGATGCGCGTATTATGACCATCGATCAGGCAAAACAACTGCACGACGGTGCGACCATTTCATTACGCGGTAATCTTATTGATGGTAGCGGCGATAAGTTTGTATTTCAGGATAAAACCGGAAAAATCGACGTTATTATTCCCCAGGCAGTCTTCGACGGCAGAACGGTAAAACCCGACCAGATGATCAGTATCAACGGTTCGCTTGATAAAAAATCATCCCCTGCCGTCGTCCGTGTTGATCGTTTGCAGAAATAATTCAGCGAAGCGTTAACGCTGCAGTTATCCATCAAATCTCACCCCTTGGCTTAAGGAGTCAGCTATGAGTGATACTAAACAACGTACGAACGCTTACCCGCAGCCCCCGTTCCCGGAACAGCCACAAACGCCACCGGGACTGGCATCCGAAATGCAACCCGTACCCGACCACGGGGAAACCAGCTATAAAGGGCATGGCCGCCTGGCGGGCAAAAAAGCGCTGATCACCGGCGGTGACTCGGGTATCGGTCGCGCTGTAGCCATCGCCTATGCCCGTGAAGGCGCGGACGTGGCCATTAACTACCTGCCTGAAGAGGAAAAAGACGCCGCCGAGGTTATCGACCTGATCAAAGCCGAAGGGCGGAACGCCGTCGCGCTGCCGGGGGACGTCCGGGACGAAACCTTCTGCCAGGACCTGGTCGAAGAAGCCGTCTCGAAGCTGGGCGGGCTGGATATTCTGATTAACAACGCCGGTCGCCAGCAGTTCCGTGAATCGCTTGAAGAGCTGACCACCGAAGATTTTGACGCGACGTTTAAAACTAACGTGTACGCGCCTTTCTGGATCACGAAGGCGGCTCTGCGCCACCTGAAAGCCTCGTCCGTGATCATTAATACCTCCTCTGTTCAGGCGGTGAAGCCCAGCCCGGTGCTGCTGGACTACGCTCAGACGAAAGCCTGTCTGGCGGTATTTACCAAATCCTTAGCCAAGCAGCTGGGTCCGAAAGGCATTCGCGTCAACGCGGTCGCTCCCGGTCCCTACTGGACGGTGCTGCAGTCCAGCGGCGGCCAGCCGATGGAAAAAGTGAAGGAGTTTGGCGGAGATACGCCGCTGGGACGTCCGGGTCAGCCCGTCGAGATTGCCCCGCTGTACGTCACGCTGGCCTCGGATGAATGTTCATTTACGTCCGGCCAGGTGTGGTGTTCTGACGGCGGTGACGGGGTAATCTAACCGCATAACCCTTTCCCCTCAGCAATGAGCAATAAATGAACAAGGATGTTCGCTCTTATTCCCCTGCCGAAAAACATGTTGTAACTCAAACAGATCAAATGTTAAAAATATTTTGCTATCAGGTTATCAAAATTAAACAACTTAACTTGTCACCCGCATCGCTCTGTTTTTAACATCGCCTATGGAAAAAAATGGTCTGTTCAGTCAGCGCATACGCTTGCGCCATTTGCATACATTTGTGGCCGTCGCTCAACAGGGAACGCTGGGGCGTGCGGCTGAAACTCTTAACCTGAGCCAGCCTGCGCTCTCGAAAACCCTCAACGAGCTGGAACAGCTGACCGGCGCCCGTCTTTTTGACCGCGGTCGGCTGGGCGCGCAGCTTACCATCGTGGGCGAACAGTTCCTGACGCACGCCGTTAAGGTGCTGGATGCGCTCAATACCGCAGGCCAGTCCCTGCATCGAAAAGAAGAGCACAGCAGCGAGGTCGTCCGCGTCGGGGCCCTGCCTACCGCCGCGCTCGGCATTCTTCCGCCGGTGATTGGCCAGTTCCACAAGCAGCAACGGCATACCACGATCCAGGTTGCCACCATGAATAACACCATGCTGCTCGCGGGGCTGAAATCGGGCGAGCTGGATATCGGTATCGGCCGCATGTCCGACCCTGAACTGATGGGGGGTCTCAATTACGAACTGCTGTTCCTGGAATCCCTGAAGCTGGTGGTTCGTCCCGATCACCCTCTGCTGCAGGACACGGTGACGTTAAGCCGCGTGATGGAGTGGCCGGTGGTGGTGTGCCCGAAAGGGACCGTCCCACGTCAGACCGCCGAAACCTTGCTGCAAATGCAGGGGTGTACGCTGCCCTCAGGGTGCATCGAAACGCTGTCGGCCTCGCTTTCACGCCAGCTCACGCTCGACTATGACTACGTCTGGTTCGTTCCCTCCGGGGCGGTGAAAGATGATTTGCGCCAGGGCACGCTGACCGCTCTCCCGGTAACGGCCCCCGGCGCCGGTGAACCTATTGGTATTTTGACCCGGGTAGATACTCCACTTTCCACAGGCGCGCAGACGCTGCTGAGCGCCATCCGCAAATCGATGCCGGTCTAAAACCTTTTTGCCCTCCCCCTAACCCTCTCCCCTCAGGGTCGAGGGGGCTGTCCTGTGCGTTAATCAAATAATGCGGAATAAATCATTAACAATTGCGTAAAACAATTTAACAGTTTTATCATAGCGGCGAATTCACCAAATGGTTCGCTAATTATTTGACAGAAACGAATTCACCGGTATTAACCATCAATCCCACCGCATTTATTACCCAACTGGTACATACCCGACACGGCGGGGGATCTAAGGAGACAGAAATGGCATTTGGCAGCGCGCCGCGCGGGATACCTCGTATTCTGCAGTGGCTTCTTGCCGGACTGATGATGCTCATCGGTCTGGCCGTCGGCGGGTTGGGCTTAAAGCTCGCCACCGTGGGCGGAAGTAGTTACTTCCTGATAATGGGCGTGGTAATGGTGATTGCCGCGATCCTGATTTTCCTCAACCGCACCAGCGGGATCCTGCTTTACGGCATCGCGTTTATTGCCTCGCTGTTCTGGGCGGTAAGCGATGCAGGCTGGGATTTCTGGCCGCTCTTCTCCCGCCTGTTTACCTTTGCCGTGCTGGCGTTCCTGTGCGCCATCGTCTGGCCCTTCCTGCGCGCAGCAAACCACACTGCCCCGAACAAGGCGCCCGCCTTTGGCGTCGCGGCCCTGCTGGCGGTGGCCATGCTGGTCAGCCTGGGCTGGATGTTTAAGCCGCAAACCCTCGTTGCAGCGAACGAGCCCGTTCCGGTGAAACCCGTTGCACCCGGCGAGCAGCAAAAGAACTGGGAACACTGGGGCAACACCACCCACGGCGACCGTTTCGCCGCGCTGGACCAGATTAACAAGCAAAACGTCAACTCGCTGAAAGTCGCGTGGGTTGCGCACACCGGCGATATTCCGCAGAGCAACGGCTCGGGTGCGGAAGATCAGAACACCCCTCTGCAGATTGGCGACACGCTGTATGTCTGTACGCCGTACAGTAAAGTGCTGGCGCTGGATGTGGATTCCGGTAAAGAAAAATGGCGTTATGATTCGAAAGCCACCGCGCCGAACTGGCAGCGCTGCCGCGGCCTGGGCTACTTTGAAGATCATGCAAACGTGACGGCGTCACAGACCGGAACATCGCCAGCGGCATGCCCTCGCCGCCTGTTCCTGCCCACCACCGATGCCCGTCTGATTGCCATCAACGCGGATAACGGCAAGGTCTGCGACGACTTTGGCGACCATGGCATCGTGGATCTGAGCGTCGGCATGGGCGAGATCAAGCCCGGATATTATCAGCAAACCTCCACGCCGCTGGTTGCCGGGAACGTTGTCGTCGTCGGCGGTCGCGTCGCGGATAACTACTCTACCGGTGAACCGCCGGGCGTGGTGCGCGCCTACGACGTTCACACCGGTAAACTGGCCTGGGCGTGGGATCCGGGTAATCCGAACCTGACCGGCCTGCCGCCAGAAGGCCAGACCTACACCCGCGGTACGCCGAACGTCTGGTCTGCGATGTCTTACGACGCCAAACTGAACCTGATCTACCTGCCAACCGGCAACGCCACGCCAGACTTCTGGGCGGGCGAGCGTACCGCGCTGGACGATAAGTACAGTTCCTCCATCGTCGCCGTCGACGCGGCCACCGGCCAGGTCCGCTGGCATTTCCAGACCACCCACCACGACCTGTGGGACTTCGACCTGCCTTCCCAGCCGCTGCTGTACGACCTGCCTGACGGTAAGGGCGGCACCACGCCGGTGCTGGTGCAGACCAGCAAGCAGGGCATGATCTTCATGCTTAACCGCGAAACCGGTAAGCCGGTGGCGAAGGTAGAGGAACGCCCTGTCCCGGCGGGCAACGTTGAAGGTGAACGCTACTCCCCAACCCAGCCGTACTCCGTTGGCATGCCGATGATTGGCAACCAGACGCTGACCGAGTCCGACATGTGGGGCGCCACGCCTGTTGACCTGCTGCTGTGCCGTATTCAGTTTAAAGAGATGCGTCATCAGGGCGTCTTTACCCCGCCTGGTCTCGACCGTTCCCTGCAGTTCCCTGGCTCACTCGGCGGGATGAACTGGGGCAGCGTCTCGGTTGACCCGAACAACAGCCTGATGTTCGTCAACGATATGCGCCTGGGGCTGGCGAACTATATGGTGCCGCGCGCGAACGTGGCGAAAAATGCCAGCGGCATCGAGATGGGGATTGTTCCAATGGACGGCACGCCGTTCGGCGCGATGCGTGAACGCTTCCTGTCACCGCTGGGTATTCCGTGCCAGAAGCCGCCGTTTGGCACCATGTCAGCCGTCGACCTGAAAACCGGCAAGCTGGTGTGGCAGGTTCCTGTCGGCACGGTGGAAGATACCGGCCCGCTGGGCATTCGCATGCACATGCCAATCCCAATCGGTATGCCGACCCTTGGCGCGTCGCTCTCTACCCAGTCCGGTCTGCTGTTCTTTGCCGGTACCCAGGATTTCTACCTGCGCGCGTTTGATACCGCCACCGGGAAAGAGATCTGGAAAGACCGCCTGCCGGTTGGCAGCCAATCCGGCCCGATGACCTACGTGTCCCCGAAAACCGGTAAGCAGTACATCATCATTAACGCCGGGGGCGCCCGCCAGTCGCCGGACCGCGGTGATTACGTTATCGCGTACGCATTACCTGATAAGAAATAAGATGTGAAAAAGGGACCGAAAGGTCCCTTTTTTGTAGGTCAGTTTTTGTAGGTCGGGTAAGCGAAGCGCCACCCGACGCAACACGCCACTCAGAACGTCTCCCAGTTATCCCCGGAAACCGTCGCCGCCGGGCGTAAAGGTACGTTCTGCGGCACCGGCGCAGCCGTCACCACGCGGCCCTGCTTTGCGCTATTCAACCGAAACGCGCCAACCGCCTCGGTCAGACGCGCGCCCTGTTCTTCCAGAGACGCCGCCGCCGCGGAAGCTTCTTCCACCAGCGAGGCGTTCTGCTGGGTCACTTTATCCATCTCAGAAATCGCCTGGCTCACCTGCACAATACCGCGGCTCTGCTCATCGGACGCCGCGGCGATCTCCAGCATGATGTCGGTAACGCGTTTCACCGCGTCGACAATCTCATTCATGGTGTTACCGGCGGCCACAACCTCGCCGGAGCCCTGGTCGATCAGCGATACCGATTCGTTGATCAGGCTTTCGATCTCTTTTGCGGCATTCGCACTGCGGCTTGCCAGAGTGCGCACTTCACTTGCCACCACGGCAAATCCGCGCCCCTGTTCACCCGCACGGGCCGCTTCTACCGCCGCGTTAAGCGCCAGGATATTGGTCTGGAAGGCAATGCTGTTAATCACGGCGGTGATTTCAGAGATCTTCTTCGAGCTGCTGGAGATATTGCCCATGGTTTTCACCACGCCGGAGACCATCTGGCCGCCGCGGGTCGCTTTGCCGGAAGCATCTTCCGCCAGCTTGCTGGCATGATGGGCGTTATCGGCGTTCTGCTTCACCGTCGCGGTCAGCTGTTCCATGCTCGCGGCGGTTTGCTCGATGGCGGCAGCCTGCTGCTCGGTGCGGGACGAGAGATCGGTGTTACCGGCAGAAATTTCGCTGGTGCCACGGTAGATTTCCTCCGCCCCCTGACGTACGGTGCCCACGGTGTTTTCAAGCGAGTGCTGCATGGTTTGCAGATCGCGCGTCAGGCGACCAATTTCGCTGCGCCCCGCCACGTCGTCCGGCATCGTCAGGTCGCCCTTAGCGATATTCTCGATACGTTTCGCTGCCCGCTGCAGCGGATTGATTACCGTGCGGCGCAGCACGACAAAGGTCATCGCCGTCAGCACCAGCGCCAGCGCAAACGCGCCCACCATAAACATCAGGCCCAGCTGCGTGCGGCTGTGCGCCTGCGCCGTCAGCGCATTGGCACGGTCGGTACGGATCTTAATCGCCTTCAGCAGTACGGCGTTATAAGCGTCATCCAGCGGACGCGCCGTTTCGTTTTCGTGATTGATGATCGCTTCGAACATGCCGTTTTTGGCGAATTTGACCATCGGCTGCATGCCAGCGATATAGGCGTCGTAACGCGCCTTGAGATCCGCGTCCAGCGCTGCGCCCTCGGCGGTGCGCACGGCACGATTCATGTAGGCGGTAAAGCTCTCCTGGGACTGCTTAATGCGTGTTTCCGCCTCGCTGATGTTCTGCTTCATGGCGTCCATCTCCGCGATACGGCTTGCCGCACCGGCGTGGATCAGATTGATACGCGCGGTTCGCAGATGGTTTGAGCTGTTCGACAGCCCCATCCGCACCTGAATTTCAGCTGTGACATCCTGCTGATCGTTATCGGCCTGCAGCAGGAAATAACCCGCAAGACCCGAGCTCAAGGCAAACAGAAGAATAATGCCACCGAGAATGGAGGAAAACAGCGGAACCAGCCTGATGTGATGCAAGAAGCCCAGCTTGCGCTGCGCCAGCATCGAAGTAGTGTTGTCCATGACCGTCGACTCTCTTGTAGGTAAGATGCGTAAAAACACGCCTGTTAAATAGTCATCGGCACGGCAGAGATTTAGATTACGGCTAAAAACGCCGCACTGGTCACACTTTAGAGAAGATTATTAAAGAAATGCCAGCGGCGAAAAACCGCTGGCAGAAGAGTTACTTGTCGCCGAAATGGATAACGGTACGGATGGATTTTCCTTCGTGCATCAGATCAAACGCCTCGTTGATCTGCTCCAGCGGTAAGCGATGGGTAATGAACGGATCGAGCTGAATCTTGCCGACCATGGCATCTTCAACCATACCCGGAAGCTGGGTACGCCCCTTCACCCCGCCAAACGCGGAACCGCGCCATACGCGCCCGGTGACCAGCTGGAATGGACGGGTTTTAATCTCCTGACCCGCTCCGGCCACGCCAATGATGATGCTCTCGCCCCAGCCTTTGTGGCAGCACTCCAGTGCGGAACGCATCACGTTCACGTTGCCGATACACTCAAAGCTGAAGTCCACGCCGCCGTCGGTCATCTCAACAATAACGTCCTGAATCGGCTTCTCGTGATCTTTCGGGTTCACGAAATCGGTCGCGCCCATTTCACCCGCCAGCCTGAATTACTCCGGGTTAGTGTCGACCGCGATGATACGACCGGCCTTCGCCTGCACCGCGCCCTGAATCACCGCCAGAC
The DNA here is from genome assembly GCF_019968825.1 of Enterobacter sp. JBIWA003. Lineage (NCBI taxonomy): Bacteria > Pseudomonadati > Pseudomonadota > Gammaproteobacteria > Enterobacterales > Enterobacteriaceae > Enterobacter > Enterobacter sp. JBIWA003. Next base: position 2,374,398 of record NZ_CP074170.1, on the reverse strand, counting down.
CAATGCCGCCGAGACCGAACACCGCCACGGTATCGCCCTCTTTGACTTTTGCCGTGTTATGCACCGCGCCAATACCGGTGGTCACGCCGCAGCCCAGCAGGCAGACTTTGTCCAGCGGCGCCTGCGGGTTCACCTTCGCCAGCGAGATCTCCGCGCAAACGGTGTATTCGCTGAAGGTGCTGGTGCCCATGTAGTGATAAACCGGCTCGCCGTTGTAAGAGAAACGGGTCGTCCCGTCCGGCATCAGCCCTTTCCCCTGGGTGGCTCGAACCGCCTGGCAGAGGTTAGTTTTGCCGGATTTACAGAACTTGCATTCGCCGCATTCCGCGGTGTACAGCGGGATCACGTGATCGCCCGGCTTCAGGCTGGTCACGCCTTCGCCCACTTCCACCACAATCCCGCCGCCTTCATGACCGAGCACTGCCGGGAAGACGCCTTCCGGGTCATCGCCCGAGAGCGTAAACGCATCGGTATGGCACACGCCGGTATGGGTGATTTTGATCAGCACTTCGCCTTTCTTCGGCGGTGCCACGTCAATTTCAACGATTTTGAGCGGCTGGCCGGGGCCAAATGCAACTGCAGCGCGAGATTTCATATGCCTTCCCTTTTTTGTCAGGTATGTGGATTTATTTTAGATAAGAGCGCAGTAAATGGCCGACTTCCGCCATGCGTACGGCTCGCTGATCCGGCGTGGTGTCCCCCGCTACCAGCTCATCTTTGAGGTGAATTTCAACCATTTCGCCCATCAGGCCATTGGCAGCCCCGCGCACGGCGGCAATTTGCTGCAGGATGGCCAGGCAGGGGTCGCCCGACTCCAGCGCGCGTTCAAGGGCATCAACCTGGCCCCGAATGCGACGGACGCGGGTAAGAATACGTTTTTTATCTTCGGGTGAATGCGGCATACGCCCTCCTGATACTATAGGGGGGTATGGTACCTATTTTGTTACCGCTGTGTAAACCTAAAGATTAGAGGGTTGAGGTTTTGTACAAAACTCGGGGGAGGCATTGAATACGCCAGATAACGAAGCAAAATAAAAAAGCGTAAAGTCTCATCCTGATAAGCCGATAAAAATAGGGTCTTTTTTTAATATAGGGATATTACATGCGTAAACTCATCTCCTCCATTGGGCTCATAGCAGGTATGGCTGTAGCCACACCCGCGGTTCACGCCAGCACGTTGACACAAACGTTGACCCGCTGCGACTCAACCTTTTTCAACGAGATTTATCATCAGCGAGCCAAACTCAGCCACGTAGCCCCCTTAACGCTAAACAAGCATTCGCAGGCCTGGTTCAAAGCCCCTGAAGACGGCAATCGCACCATCTGGTTTGCTCAACCGCTGCATGAATTAAATCTGACGGTATCGGGATATTACCTGCAAACCAGCAATCTCGATGAAATCAATTACGGTAAGTACTATTACTGGGGACTCATTTTCAAAGAGTCACAAGAAGAAGTGATGTCCAGACTTGATCATTTGTCCTGGAAAAAGGCGGGAGACGATTATGTTTCTCAGACGATGATTAAAATCAACCCAAACAGTGAGTGGGAAGATAACGCGCAGGCGGTGACAGGTATTGCTCCGGCAAAAGAAAGTACCGAAAAGCTGTTAATGCTCAGCAAAAGCAAAGACGGGACATTATTGCTCTGTACCGTTCAGGGAAATGTAACGCCTGACATGCTGACGACATTACGGCCTGATTTATCCGCAGGGGATGCGAAATGAAAAAGCTAACATGGCTGGTATTACTTATGCTGACAGGTTGTACCGGGACAAGTAAACCCCAGCCCCAGTCTACCCCCAAGCCACCGGCAGGCGTCATAAAAATCCTTGAAGATAAAAGAATTGCTTCGTATATCGATTTTCGGGTGATTTCAACTTATCAGGGTAACGATCACTTACGCCGCTTTTATTTCATCAATAACTACGCCGAGCAGACACTCATTATAAAAAATCCTCCCGTCTACATAGCGAGCTCACGGGCAATCGACGTGATTAACTGCGACAAAAACCAGCGTGCCGTTATGGCGCGAACCTATTTTTCGAAACCGTTCGCGGAAGGCGATGTCGTACATGTGACACAGGATGTGGGACAATGGGAAAGTTATCCGAAAGACTCTCTTTTTGGGACAATAGCGGAAAGCATGTGCAGTATTCCCGTTGAAAAACTCAAGCCAGAGCCAGCGAAAGATAATCGCATACCGTTATTAGATTAATACAGGTGAGGCAGAGACGCAGAGCGTAGGCTCTGCATCTCTATGTTATGGTTCACAATACAGTATTAAATTGCTGGACCAGATTGTGTGATATCCGCTCTGCCCCCACGTCATTAGGATGCAGATTATCCAGCGTAAAGACTGACAGGTTATACAGATTAACCCCGCTTTCATTAAACAGATCACAGACCGGTACGGAGAATAATGAGCAGACGTCTTTGATTGCTTGTACATATTCTATATCCTGCTTGTTTGGCGCACCAAATGGTACATAGTCTGAAGGCATTTCATTGCCATGCAGCACCATAAGCACATCAGCAGTGTTCAGCGGTGTGGCATGCATCCGAATGAAGGCCGCACTCGCTGGCGTGGTGAATGGCGTGTTGGTGTGAATGCTAAGAACATCAATGTTCTTCAGGTTCACATCGTAGCAACAGACCACATTACTGGCTTTATTGCAGATATACGTTGTTAGGGGAGCTACTTGGATAAAGTCCGTCACAAAATAGCTGGCGTTGCTTGTCACTGAGCCATTCGTTGACAGGGCATACCCCATCAGTACCTGGTCACGATTAACCAGATTGGCCCCCCGGGAAGTTTCTGTTGAACAGTTCAACAGTCTGTTGGTGGGATTTCAGATCCCGACTATAACAGCCACGCCAACCGTAACCCATATACACAGAAGGTTTACTGGTACCTTTGGTCAGCATCAGGGTATCCGCGCCGGTCGAAAGGCTTTGGGAAAAGCGGACAAAAAAAGCATCCTCAGGCGTCGAAAACGGCGTGACAGCCCCTACAACAGCATAGCTAATGAATTTCTTGTCAAAGCCATAAAATAGCTCCTTTTTCATGGATGCGCTTACCTCTGTGCAATGCATATACATTGCGCCTGAGGAATTATTGTAAATTATGAGTTAGCTATTACTCCGGTCTAAACCCGGGTTTACCATTTACTGCTCGCCATTCTTTGATTTCTTTTACAACCCCCTCAGGGGTATCTTCACGAGTTTTTGAAGGGTAAAAAATAAGGTCAGAACCATCTGGATGTTCTGTTATCTCTTCAAAATAAAGCACATTCTCAACGTCTTTACTTTCAGAGGAATTTGCTGGATTAAAAATTCCGCGAACAAACTCTAAAAACTCAGCTTCAGAATAATCAGTGATTCTTTTTTTATGGTCCATACCAGGTACCTCACTCCTTTTTATGAATTTCAACATGGCGCTTAGGTGTTAACACCCTTAAATTATCAATATCATATACCTCGCCACCATCTTGTATTGATTTTTTATGGTGAAGTTCATGTTTTAACCTCTTGCCCCTCGCTCGCCTTTTTTCACAAAAGTTGTTTTCCCTAATTTTGTCTGACCAAGATTAGCATTATTTAATTGCTTCGCTAATCCAACTTTATTCACGAGGTGCCGGAACACGCGCTGCAAACGGATATCTACCTGCCGTTAAATTGACGATCCGTTACAGACCGTCCTTTCTGCCGGGTGGCACTGCGCTTACCCGGCCTACCGTCCCCTACAGCCTGCGCCAGCATCTGCAGTTCCTCCTTCAGCCAGCGGGTCGCGCCCCGCTGGCCGCTGCGTTTATGCGAGTAAATTTTCACTTCAAACGTGCGTATCGGAAACGGTAACGCAAAAATCCTGAGATCCGCTGTCCTAATCAGCTTCTCCGCGGCATAGCGGGGGATCGCCATCAGCAGGTCACTTTCCGCTACGATAAACGGTGCGCTTAGCATCGACGGCGTTTTGATCGCGATTTGTCGGGTAAAGCCCAATTGTTCAAGCCGCACATCCAGAACGCCCTGCTTCTCATTCCACGGCGTCACCACCAGGTGCCGTGCCGCGAGATAATCCTCCAGCGTCAGCCGGGTCCGGCTTGCGTTGCTGATGACCACATACTCATCTTCAAACCAGCCGATCTCTTCCAGTTCCGGATGACGGATATCCTCCGGCGTGCTGAAGCCCAGCGCCAGATCCACTTCGCCCGCCAGCAGTTCCGTCAGCGCCGGGCTGTGCGGCAGATAGCGCAATTCAAAGCGTAAACCCGGGGCTGTAAGCTGCAGCCTGTGCATCGGAGCCGGAAAAATGCAAAGCGCGGTAAAGTCCGTTATCGCAATCTGCAGGCTCTCCGTACTGCTGGCTGCATCAAACTCCGGCTGCGGGGTCAGCTCATGATTCAGGAACGATAGTGCAGAAGCAATCGAAGGCGCGAGCTGAGAGGCATACACGCTGGGGGACATGCGATGCCCTTCACGAAAAAACAGCGGGTCATTCAGGGTGGCGCGCAGGCGCGACAGCGCATGGCTGAGCGCGGATGTGCTCATCGCCAGCTCGTCAGCGGCCAGCCGAACGGAACGGTGGCGGTATATCGCGTCGAAAACGGGCAGCAGGTTTAAATCAAGACGCCTCAGTACCGGATGCATAATATTCATCATTTGTTGATTTCATTGCACTTAATTCTTCAGACAATACGCCGTATGCTTAATGCCATCAATCAGGACACACGCTAAAAGCAGGTAAAACAATGAGTATCACCCTTCGCCAGGCCCGCCCCGAAGATGCGGCGGCCATTTACGCCATGATTTACGAGCTGGCGGTGTATGAAAAAGCCCCGGAAGAAGTGGTTACCACGCCGGAGGAGATCCGGGAAACGCTCTTTGGCGCAGGTACTAAAACCGAGGCATTGATCGCGGAGTGTGAAGGCAAGATCGCGGGCTATGCCGTGTTCTTCACCAGCTATTCAACCTGGCTTGGCCGCAACGGGATTTATATGGAAGACATGTACGTTTCTCCGGCGTATCGCGGCCTGGGGGCGGGAAAAGCACTGCTGAAACATATCGCCCAGCTCGCCGTACAACGGCAGTGCGGTCGCCTTGAATGGAGTGTGCTGGACTGGAACCAGCCCGCCATCGACTTTTACCTGAGCATTGGCGCGCTGCCGCAGTCCGAATGGGTGCGCTACCGTCTTGACGGAGAAGCGTTGCTCAAATTTGCCGAATAGCGGCACGCGCTACCCGAGAAGATCCCGCCCCGCGGGATCGCGCTTTCCTGCATCGCTCCCGTCTCAACAGTTTCTGAATTTATGCTACCCTTCCATAAATTTCATCAACATAGTGCAGAACGCCATGACGACAGCCCCTTTTATCCGCCCTCAACTCACCCTGCCCAACGGCGCTGACAAGCTGCTGCTTCACTCCTGCTGCGCCCCCTGCTCGGGTGAAGTGATGGAGGCTATCCAGGCGTCGGGCATTGAGTACACCATTTTCTTCTATAACCCCAATATCCATCCGCAAAAGGAATACCTCATTCGTAAGGAGGAAAATATTCGCTTTGCGGAAAAGCACGGCGTGCCGTTTGTTGATGCCGATTACGACACCGATAACTGGTTTGAGCGTGCGAAAGGCATGGAATGGGAACCCGAGCGCGGCGTCCGCTGCACCATGTGCTTCGATATGCGTTTCGAGCGCACGGCGCTCTATGCGGCAGAAAATGGATTCAGAGTTATCAGCAGCTCGCTGGGGATCTCCCGCTGGAAGAACATGCAGCAAATAAACGACTGCGGCCAGCGTGCGGCCGCGCGCTATCCGGGTATGGTTTACTGGGACTATAACTGGCGCAAACAGGGCGGCTCCTCACGCATGATTGAGATCAGCAAGCGGGAACAGTTTTACCAGCAGGAATATTGCGGGTGCGTTTATTCGCTGAGGGACAGTAACCTGCACCGTAAGTCTCAGGGTCGCCCGCTGATCCGCATCGGGAAACTGTATTACGGTCAGGATGACAATGAGAAATAACGGGTTCCCGGTATAGAGATATATCCGAAAACCGCCCTGTCAGGTGCCGAATTTAGCCTTGCGTCTCCCACATCCGCAAAGAGCGGCTATCCTTTAACTATCAACAAAAGGAGGCAAAAATGTCTGATATCGGTACTGATAAAAACACCCAGTTTGCTGAAGACAAGGCAAAAAATAAATTTGATGAACTTGCAGGTTCAGCGCAGCAGCAGTTTGGTGAATTCGTCGATTCACCAAAACATCAGGTTAAAGGTGCCGCGAAAAAATACGCCGCTCAGGCCAGCGATGCCGTTTCCGACGTCACAGAAGCGGTCAGAAATAATCCCCTCACCGGCCTCATCGCCGCGGGTGCTGTCGGTATTGTTCTCGGCCTGTTGCTGGGTCGAAAATAAATCAGAGCCCTTCGGGGCTTTATTTTTCTCATCAGCTAAATAACCGTACCATGCGGTCTAACTCATCCTCTTTCACGGCACGTGAAAGATAATATCCCTGAAAGTTTTTAACGCCCAGCGCGACGAGTTTCTCGAACTTTTCTTCGCTATCAACCCCTTCTGCAATACAGTCAGTGCCGGTCATGTCGCTATAAATCTGAATCGCTTTTATTAGATTGTAGTCATTGTCATTTGCCACAAAGTGATCGACGATGTCCCGATCCAGCTTGAGTCCATCGAAATGGACCTGGCGTACCGGGAACATAGTTTGATGGTTAGAAAAGCAGTCATCCAGAAATAAACGACACCCCGTTTTGCGTAAATGCCGCATGGTTTCAGGGATCCTTTTATCCTTCGTCACGTCAATATCCTCTGCAAATTCAAAGACCAGCTTTTCCGCCCACTGCGGTTTGAGCAGCATATCGATGGCCTTTCGTGCCATATCAGGCAAGGCATTTCCGGATGCCAGACGAGGCGGGATATTCACAGAAAAATAATATTTCCCGTTATACTTATTAATCCCTGAAACGGCAGCATGGATGACCAACGCCGTTATTTGCAACCATATTTCATGATTGGTAATATCCGTTAAAAAACTGGCAGGCTTGACAATTTTACCGTTTTTATTCCAGCGAATCAGTATTTCAAACCCAACACCTTTTTTATCCCGATCGGTAATGATCTGATATGCCGGAAATATTTCGCGATTTCGTAGAGCATTAAAAATGTCGGTTTCCTTCTCCGTAAGCCCCGTTTTTTGACGTGGGTGTTTAGCAGGCATTTCTGCTTTAAAATTATGCGGATCGTGTAGCCAACGCTTAATTAAGTGTAATTTAAGCACACCTTCCTTACGGTGGGTATACACCGTTTTATTCGACAAACCCATTCTATCGCACATTTCTTTTACGGACATGCCGCGGTAGAAACTTAATAATACGTCAATTTCTCTTCGTGTTAACCACTTGAGATTTTCTTGCGAGGAAATATCAATGTAGCGTTCGCGTAATGCGCGAGAGCGATCCTTAAAACTTTTGTAATGGGTATGAAAGCAGGCGATTACATCAGAAACGCTGGCTACGCGAATCAATGATAGTTGATAGCGGTTATTTAAAAGACTGCCCAGCGTGCGGTACAGCCAGCCATCGGGAATATCACCATACAGGGTGACGTGCCGAATGACGGGCAGTGCATTGAGTATGGATGCCAGTCGCTTCAGGCTTTCCAGGAGGTTGACCACGCCTTTCCCGAGAAACACCACGATATGCGCATCCTGATTTTTAAGGATATTTTCAATATCCTGTTGAGATGCCTCATCTCCGTTAAAGTGGATCCGGGTAGCATGGATTCCGTATTTATTAAGGATCGAACAATATCCCTGGAATGTGAAACCGCAGGCTGAGATGACAAACTTATGTTCATCGCACGCCCCATTTCTGAGAGAAATTTTGTGGGTCATAACCTGCTCCTGGGCACCAAAGCGCCATTTCCATTTGAGTATGCGTAAAATTTATTGCATCTGTTGCGAAGTATAATTTTACAGTAGCACTCAGGGTTAAGAAACTGTTATCAGCCTAATTCACCGGAACATCTTTGCGTTAATCACCCGCGTTTAAATATACTTTTCTTTTCAAATAACCACGGCAAATGTTTTATTCTCAGGGTATAATGAAAATTCCGAAAAAGAAGACTGGATACTTCATCTATCGGCTCATTCAAATACGAGAAAAATGCTATGGATAATCATATCTCATCCAGGGCCTTGCTACATCGAAGGGATGTCATAAAGAGCAATCCACGATTCGGTGAGGCAATATTAGAGCACTACACAATTAATGACACCATCTACAAAAAACAACCTTTGTTCTACAAGACAATGCTGCAGGAATCCCGGTTCAACATTATCCTCTCCATGTGTTGTTTTATTTTTGGAAATCAGGCCGAGTCAGTTTCTGAAATTAAAGAGTTATGTTCTCGCTATAAGATAGCCAGCCCCAACAGTGTTATTGCGATCATCACGATACTCAGAACTACCGGGCGCATCAGGACCTGGCGCTGTACGGAAGACAGACGCAAAACGAGAATCGCGCCAACCGAAAAAGGTCTGAATGAACTTAAGCGATATATGTCCGGCGCTTTTTTGCCCGTCAGTATTCTTTACCCGACATTCAATATTAACGTGAACCTGCTGGATAATGATATTTTGAGAAATAACTTTTTCCGCCGCGCGGCAGAATATCTTTTTCGGGGATTAACGTTCAGAAAGGTGTTGCCTGAAGTGGGATTATTTATCGATAAAGATGGTGGACGTATGATTATGCTTTATCTTTACCTGCAGGCTATGAAAAATAAATCTGCCCATGGTGCCGTCATCGACTATTCAGCCAGCACGCTCGCAAAAGAATTTTTTGTATCGCGTATCCACGTCAACCGGATTATCAAATCGGCTCAGGAGGCAGGCTATCTGAAAGATCGGGGTGATGGTCGGCTATCGGTCTATCCGGCGTTTATCGAACTCGTCGAAAATTATGCCGGGTTATATTTTGCGTATGTTACGCATTACATCAACGTTGTTCCTAAAGAGCGACGCCACGCTCACAACGTGACGTCAACTGTATAATCCACCAGGCGTTCGGTATCCCGAACGCCTTTCACTTATCTTTCCCGCAGCGCCTCTTTTGCCTTGTTCAGCGGTTTCAACAGATAATCCAGAATGGTTTTGCTGCCGGTTTTAATATCAACGGTGGCAATCATGCCCGGAAAGACCGGAAATTCCTGACCTTGCTTATTGGTCAGATGGTTACTGTCGGTACGAATATAGACGCGATAGTAATAAACATCTCTTTTCACCTCATCCTGCAGGGTGTCCGGCGAAATCATGGTCACTTCCCCTTCCAGCCCACCGTAAATGGAGTAGTCATAGGCCGTCACTTTCACCAGCGCCTTCTGGCCGGGATGGATAAACGCCACATCGCGCGGCGAAATTTTCGCTTCTACCACCATCTGATCGTCAAGCGGAACCAGACTCATCAGCTTGCCGTTCGGCGGGATGACGCCGCCCACGGTCGTGACGTCAATATCCTTCACGATCCCGCGAACCGGCGCATTGAAGGTCAGTCGGGTCAGGGAGTCTTCCCGACCCTTCATCACCGAACGCTGGGCTTCAATCTCCGCATTGGCTTTCGCCAGCTCTTCGCGGGCGCGGACGTAATACTGGTTTTTCATCTCGGTGATTTTATTCTCAAGCTCATTTTTTTGACGCTCAAGACGCAGCACCTCCACCTTGCTGGCCGCCCCCTGGGTCACCAGCGGACGGGTCAACGACAGCTCGCGCTGCACCAGCTCGGCACCCTGACGTAAACCCGCCAGCCCTTTTTCAAGGCTCTCGCGACGGGACTGATAGAGCGCCGTTTCCTGCTTAACCAGCTCAACGTCGTCATCCAGCTCCTCGGGAAACGTCAGCTCCGTGTCGTTAACTTCGGCCTTCAGGCGTGCCGCCGTGGCCAGCGCCGCATTCAGACGCGACTCGCTCTCCAGCACGCTCGACTCGGTTTTTGTCCGATCAAGCTGCGCGAGCTGCTGGCCGCGCTCGACGATGTCGCCTTCGCGCACCATCAGGCTGTGGATAATGCCGCCTTCCAGGGACTGGATGACCTGCTCATGCGAAGACGGTATCACCTTGCCGCTGCCTGTCGTCACCTCATCAAGATGGAACAGGCTCGCCCAGGCGATAAACACCACCAGCAGGGCGAACAGGGACCATGCCACCAGGGTAGAGCGCGGAAGGCGAGGCTCCTTCAGTCGGCTATTAAAACGGGAGAAATCATTCATGCCGCCCCCTCCTCTGCAACCGCCGCCGGTTTCATGGTCACGGTGCGCTGTGCTGTCTTTTGCGGCGCCATACCATGCTGGTGCAGGATGGCGTCGCGCGGGCCGTCCATCACCACCTTGCCGTTTTCCAGCACGATGATGCGGTCGACCAGGTCCAGAATCGGCAGGCGATGCGTCGCCACCACCAGCGTCCGGCGCTTACCCAGCCATGTGTGAAGATGCTGAATAAACTGCTTCTCGCTCATTTCGTCCAGCCAGGCGGTAGGCTCGTCCAGCAGCAGAATAGTCGGCGAGGTGATCAGGGCGCGCGCCAGCAGCAGCGCCTGACGCTGTCCGCCCGAGAGTCCCGTTCCGCCCTCGTTGATGATAGTGTTCAGCCCCATTTTCTGTTTGCGCACAAACTCCAGCGCGCCACTGTTGACCAGCGCCTGGTGAATCTCATCGTCGGTCGCCAGCGGGTTCCCCATCAGGATGTTGTCCCGCACGGAGCCAAAGAACAAACGGGCCTGCTGGCTCAGCAGCTGCATGTCGCGACGCACGTCGGCCGGATCAAGGTGATTGAGGGCAATATCGTCCAGCAGAATGCTGCCCTGCTGCGGCTCCTGCATGCCCGCCAGAAGCTGTAACAGCGTGCTTTTGCCGGAGCCATTGCGCCCGAGCACCGCCACGCGTTCTCCAGCGCGGATCTGCAGTTTGCTGATGTTGAGCACGGTGAGTTTCTCTTCCTCGTCGTAGTAAAACCCGATGTCCTCAAGGGCATAGTCGCCGCGCAGGTGGGCTTTGTGCACCTTCTTGCCGTGCTGCGGATCGTCAATCGGCCGCTGCATCAGGTCGTCCAGCCCCTTGCGGGCCACTTTTGCCGACTGCCAGCGCGAGAGCACGCCTGAGATCTGTGACAGCGGCGCAATGGTCCGCGACGCCAGAATCGAGGTCCCCACCAGCGCACCGGTGGTCATGTCGCCGCTGATGACCAGATAGCAGCCCACCAGCAGCACCACCGCGTAAACAATCGACTGCACCTCCTGGGTCCAGGTAAGCAGCAGGCCCGTCAGCCAGCGCTGCTTCATGCCGACGCTGGCGGCAACGTCGTTGGTGTTATTCCACTGATTCTGGAAACGCTGCTCGGCGCGCATCAGCTTGATGTCTTCAATGCCCTGCACCGCTTCCACCAGCGTGGCGTTACGAATGGCGGATTCACGCATCCCTTCGCTGGAGAGTTTCCCCAGCGGGCGCTGCACCAGCAGGCCCGGAATAAGCAGCAGCGGCACGGCGAGCAGGACCACCAGCACCAGCGGACCACCAATCATCCACAGAATGAAGACGAACAGCAGGAAGAACGGCAGATCGGAGAGGGCCGCAATGGTCGTCGAGGTGATCAGCTCGCGCACCGACTCCAGCTCGCGGATCTGCGCGATAAACGATCCGGTGGATTTCGAGCGTGCGCCGTTTTTAATCCGCAGCGCGTGGGCAAAGACGCGTTCAGAGATGCGCAGATCGGCGCGCTTCCCCACCACGTCAGAAATGTGTACGCGCAGCATGCGCATGATGAATTCGAACACGATGGCAATCATCACGCCGCCAAACAGCACCCACAGCGTGGCTTCTGACTGCGACGGTACCACCCTGTCGTAGACCTGCATGGAGAAGACCATGCCGGAAAGCGCCAGCACGTTGGCGACCAGCGCCACCAGCATAATGTCGCTGTAGCGTCGCCAGTCCTTCAGCGCCAGCTGCCAGAACCAGTTTTTCTCATACGGTTTGATGTAGTCATCCACGCGGGCATCCGGCGTGGACTCGAGCGGGCGCAGCACCATCAGGCCCTTTAATCGCGACCCGAGCGCCTCGCGCGTCAGCGTCGTCTCAAGGCCGCCGTCGCCGCTGAACTGCAGGCTGACGTTGCCTTCGTTGTCCATGCGGTTGATCACCGCAATCTGCCCGCCAGTGAATTCCGCCAGCAGCGGCAGACGCCACGGATCGAGGGAGACCGCTTCCGCCGCCACCACACGCATCCCCAGCCCAAGCTGGCGCGCCATCTCCTCCAGCACCAGCTGGCGAGGCGACTGGCTTTCATGGTTAATCGTGACCCGAACGTGCTCCACCGAAAAGTCCAGCCGGTAGTGCTTCGCGATGATGAGCATGCCCTGCAGCCAGGGTTCGTACTGTGGATGTGTCTTCATAATCTCCGGGTTAACGCAATTCGTGTAAAGAAACGCCAAAAGGCCGCGGGGATCGCTCCCCGCGGCGTTGTTTTACGCAATTAACAGTTGATGGTTCGCCAGCAGCGTCGCCAGATCCGTCTGCACGCCGTTCAGCGTCACCAGGGTGGTTGGCGAGAACTGACCGCCGGTACCGTCCAGGTCAACCTGGATCTCGGTATTGCTGCCGTTCTGCACCACGCGGATGTAGTCGCTGATATTGCCCGCGCTGCTGTCCAGCGTGGCCACGCCGTTCACGTAGCTCGCCGAGCCCGTGCCGGTATAGCCGCTGCCGGAAAGCAGATCGCGCAGGTCAATACGATCCGTGTCCGCCGTCCCTTCCCAGGTGCCGACCGTAAAGCCGTTCACCACGTCGTGACCGTTACCGCCCGTGGCATCCGAGGCGTTGATCAGCTTGTAGAGCAGCGTATCGTGACCGCCGCTGCCGATGTTGAAGGTGTCATTTCCGCCGCGGCCTTCGAACCGGTTATCACCACTGTTGCCGGTGATGACGTCGTCGTAATCCGAGCCGTTAATCCCTTCAATGTTCAGCAGACGCGTGGTGCCGAAGCCGGTGTTCTGCGCGGTTGAGAGGCGCAGATCCACGGTCACGCCAGAGGTCGCGTTGCGGTAATCCACCACGTCCATCCCACCGGTGTTGCTCCAGGTGTCATGGTCGGAATGGGTAGTCCAGCCGCCGGAACCGTTGTAGGTATAGGTACCCTGCTCTGCGATAAAGGTGTCGTTATACCCGGTCCCGGTAATGGTGCCGCTGTGGCCGCCGGTGGCCGCTTCGGCCGTCAGGACGTAGCCCTCCTTGCCGTTGCCCGCCTCCAGGCCGCTCCAGGTGACGTTATCCGACACGCCGTTGGTGATCTTCAGGATCTCGGCCGAATAGATTTCATTCGGATCCAGCCCGTAGAAACTCACCAGCGCGGAGGTGTCGTTCGACCCAATACCGGACTGGGCGTTAATGATCTGCGAGGCCACCAGCACACCCGCGGCGTTGTACAGGTTGACCGTATTGCCGTAGTAGGCGTTGATGCCCTCGCTGTCGACAATGTGCAGATGCATCGCGGTGCCATCAGCAATGGTTTTGCTGTTTTGCACCAGCACCACCTTGCCGTTCTGCTGAGAGACCAGCAGATCCTGCGCGCCGTCCCAGTTGTAGTCCACTGCCGCCACGCCGGTGGCGTAAGCAATGCCGGACGCCAGCTGGCTTGAGGTCCAGGTAGAGCCGTAGCCGTTGTTGGTGAACAGGGTCGCCGTCTGCGAGCCGCCGTAGGTGCTGAGCTTGACGATGTCCATCTGCCCGTCACCGTTCCAGTCCACCGCCACCGACAGATAGCCCGCCGAGGCGTTAGAGGCCTCGACCGCGCTCTTGGTGGCCGAGAGCTTCCCGGTGCCGTCGTTGTAGTAGATCACCCCGCCGTTGTTGTTGTAGCTGCTGCCCAGGTACAGATCCATGTAGCCATCGCCGTTGAAGTCTGCCCACGTCATGGACGCCGCCGTGGTGGTATTCGAGGCGTTAGCCACAAACACGTTCGTCAGGTTCTGACCGATGGATAACGTCCCGTTGCCGTTGTTGTTGATCACGGTTAACGAGTACGCGCCGCTGCGGTTGGTGTGCTGAACCACATCCACGGTGCCGTCATTGTTAATATCGACGCCGGAGATTTCACGCATGGTGGTGAACTGTCCCCAGAACCCCGCGCCGCCGTAGGTGCCGTCAGGCGAGAGTACCCCGTTGTTGTTGATCAGATAGGTAATGGAGTCCGCGCCGGAGTCACCGTACGCCAGATCCAGATACCCATCCCCGGTTTTATCGTACGCAATCACGCCGCCGTACCAGATGGTGGTCCCCATTGCCAGCTGACTGGCGTTATAGGTGCTGCCATCGTAGGTCCACATCACCTGCGTGGATCCTGAGTAGGTGGTCTCCGTGGCGAAAATGTCCTGCGTGCCGTTACGGTCAAAGTCGGCGGCGGTCTGGCTCACCACGTAGTAGTTACGGGTGTTAGTCAGCGTATTGCCGGCATAGGTCGAGCTATCGCTGCTGGAGTAAGACTGGCCGTTAGCGATGATATTCCACAGACCGCTGCTGTTCATGCCGAGGGTCATGGTGGAGTTGTTGCTGTTCCCCGCCGTGGTTGCCCAGTCGGTGTTCACCGAGGTGGTATCAATCACCAGGCTACCGGTCGCCGTACCCGTGGTATTGCCGTTACCCGCGCTGCTCTTCACCTGCGCGGTCACGCTGTAGCTCGCCACGCTCAGCACATCGCCGTCCGGGATCTGCAGATACCAGGTGTTGTGATCCGGGTCGACCACCACCGCACCGCCCGTCTGGGAGGTGTAGGTTTTGCCGTTCACCGTCACCACCAGATATTCACCGTTCACCAGGTCAGCGGAGACGGTACCGGTGACGATCGGCGTGGTATCAGACGTGGTCTGCGCGGTAATCGCCGCCGTGGTGGTCGGGATGCTGGTATCAACGTTCAGCACGAAGCCGTCGGATTCCGTGTAGTTTCCGGCCCTGTCGGTGACGCGCACGATGTAGGTGTGATTCCCGTCGCTCAGGCCGTTGTCCTGGAAGGACCAGCTTGCGCTGCCGTTCATGGTCACCTGGCCGAGCAGAACCCCGTCACGGTAAAGCTGCACGATCTCGCCGTCATCCGGGGCGCGGTTAAGCGTCCCGTTGATCAGCGGCGAGTTATCGTCCGTTGCCACCGCGCTGCCAAAGGTGCCCTGACGCTCGCCTTCGCCGTCGGTGTAGCTCACGACCGTGCCAACCGTGGTCGGCGGCGTGGTGTCTACCGTGACGACCTGAGACGCGGTGGAACCCACGTTGCCCGCCTGGTCGATAATCCGCACCTGGTAGGTGTAGTCCCCGTCAGGCAGATCGCGAGTATCGGTGTAGCTCCAGCGCTGGTTGGTGACCGTGGTATCAAGCCAGGTATTCCCGCCGTCGAGGCTGATCTGTACGCGCTCGTCGCTGGCCAGCGCGCTGCCCAGCGAACCGTTGATGGTCAGCGTGGTGTCCATGGTGATGAAATCACTGCCGGACTGGCCGGTATCTTCGCTGATGCTGTCGATGGTGACGCCATACTGCGGCGCCTGCGTATCCACCGTCACCGCCTGCGAGGTGGTGGCCCCAACGTTACCCGCCAGATCAACGACCCGCACCTGGTAGTTATGGCTGCCGTCGGTCAGGGTACGCGTGTCGCTGTAGCTCCACTGCGTACCGCTTACGGTGGCGTATACCCAGGTCGTGCCGCCGTCCATGCTCACCTGCACGAATTCACCCGCGCCGAGTTCTGCGCCGAGCGTTCCGTGCAGCGTGTACGAGGTCGAACTGGTCAGGAAGTCGTTATTATCGAAGCCGGTATCCACGGTAATGTTATCCACGGTCACCGTAATCGCCGCATCCGGGGCGACCGTATCGACAGTCACCTGCTGATGGGCGCTGGCCCCCACGTTACCGGCGGCATCCACCACGCGGACGTAGTAGTCATAGGTCTGGTTACCCAGCGTGCGGCTATCGACGTAGTACCAGGTGTTGCCGGTGACGATCACGTTCTGCCAGGTGACGCCGCCGTCGATGCTGATCTGGGCGTATTCGCCGTCGGCCAGCGTCGCGCCGAGCGAGCCGTGCAACGTCAGGGACGTGTCGCGAGTGATAAAGTCGCTGTTGCTCAGGCCAGTATCGTCGCTGATGCTGTCGATGGCGATCGTTTTGCTGGCGTCCGGCGCAACGGTATCAATGGTCACCACCTGAGAGGCGGTGGCGCTGATGTTGCCCGCATCGTCAATCACGCGCAGCTGGTAGTTGTAATCCCCGTCGGCCAGCGTACGGCCATCGACATACGTCCAGCTCAGACCGCTGACGCTGACGTCGGTCCAGGTGACGCCCCCGTCAAGGCTGATCTGCGCGTGGTCGCCGCTGCCCAGCGCCGCGCCCAGCGTCCCTTTCAGGCTGATCTGGTTGTCGCTGGTGATAAAGTCGCTGCCGGACAGGCCGGTATCCTGCGTAATGGAATCCACGGTAATGGTGGTTGCCGCAGGCTTCGTCAGGTCAATCACCACGTCCTGGCTGTCCGTGGCCCCCACGTTGCCCGCGTTATCAATCACGCGGACCTGGTACTGATACGTACCGTCCGTCAGGGTGCGGCCATCGGCGTAGCGCCACGTGGTGCCGGTCACGGTCAGGTCAATCCAGGTGACGCCGCCGTCGAGGCTGATCTGCGCCTTCTCGTTATTGCCGAGCTGCGCGGTCAGCGAGCCGTTGACGACGACCTGGCTGTCGTTGGTGATGAAATCCGTTGCGCTCAGGCCGGTGTCGTTTTGCAGCGAATCAATAGCGATACCCATCGACGGCGCAGTCAGATCGACCGTGACGGTATGGTTATCGCTGGCGCTGTTGCCGATGGTATTGCTGACCTGCGCGTTAATCACGTACGAGCCGCCGTCTGCCAGCGCGGTCACGTCAGCGCTTCCCACCGTGTAGCTCCAGGTACCGTCATTCTGGACGGTAGCCGCATAGGTTTTACCGTTCAGCGTGATGGTCACCGTCTGGCCTGCCGGCGCGTCGGTGGTGCCACTGATGACCAGCGGCGTGCCATGCTCGGCGGCGTTGACGATGTCGTCCTGCGCAAAGGTGTTAATGGTGATGGTTGGGACATCGCCATTCAGCGTCACGTCGTGCGTTGCGCTGCCCGGGTTGCCCGCCTTATCGTTCACCGAAGCGGTGATGGTGTACTCCCCGTCGCTCAGGCCGAGGAAATCACGGCCCGGCACGAAGACCGACCACGATCCGTCTGCCCCGACGGTCGCCTGGTAGCTGTGCCCGTTGAAGGAGACGGTCACCGTCTGGCCCTGTTCCGCCGTGGTGGTGCCGCGGATGGTCTGGCCCGCCTGCTGCTCCGCGTTGTTGACGATATCGTCATCGGCCACAGTGCTGATGGTTACGGTTGGCGCAACGGTATCCACCGTTAAGGTGTGCGTGGTCTGGCCGTTATTACCCGCTTTATCGTTGACCGAGGCAGTGACCGTCAGCGCGCCCTGGCTCAGGGCGGCCAGGTCGGCTGCCGGCACGTCGAGCGTCCAGGTGCCGTCGCTGCCGACAAGCGCAGTGTAGGTTTTGCCGCCCAGCGTCACGGTAACGGTCTGACCCGCCTCCGCGCTGGAAGATCCGTGCACGGTCAGCGGCTGCTGCGCTTCCGCGGCGTTCAGCATGTCGTCAACCGACAGCGTCCCAATGCTCACCACCGGCGCAGTAGTATCCACGCTGATGCCGTGCGTTGCCGACGCGCTGTTGCCCGCGCTGTCCTGTGCCGATACGGACACCTGATAGCGTGCACCATCGGCCAGGGCGCCCACGTCGGCGGCCGGTACGGTTGTCGTCCAGGTGCCGTCGTTCTGTATCGTGGCGGTATAGGTCTTGCCGTTCAGGGTCACGGTGACCTGGGTCCCGCTGGCGAACTGCGCGCTGGAGCCGTTAATCACCAGTGACGAACCGGCTTCAGCCGCGTTGATGACGTCGTCACCGCTAACGGTGTTCACCGTCAGCGCCACGGAGGCGGTGTTGACCACCACGTCATGGGTCTGGGTGCTGCTGTTACCCGCGCTGTCGGTAATGGTCGCGCTGAGGGTCACGGTGCCGTCGGTCAGCGCGGAAATCACGCTGGCCGGAACGCCCACGCTCCAGTTGCCGCTGGCGTCAACGGTAGTGGTGTACTGGTGCGAACCGAGGGTGATAACCACTTTATCCCCGACGTTCGCGCCGGTTGCCGACCCGCTGACGATCTGCGCCTGGCCGTGCTCCACGCTGTTAATCACGTCATCGCCCGCCACCACGTTAAAGCTGACGGTCGGCGGCGTGGTATCAAGCGTAATCGTCTTACCCGCGCTGCCCGGGTTCCCCGCCGCGTCGCTCACGCTCACCTGCACGGTGTAGCCGCTATCCGCCAGTGCGGCCAGATCGCTGCCCGGAACGTTCACGCTCCAGACGCCGCCCTGCTGCACCTGCGCGGTATAGCTCTTACCGCCCAGCATCACGGTGACCGTCTGCCCGGCTTCCGCCGTGGTGGTGCCGGAGATAGCAACGCCCGCAGCCGCTTCGCTGCCGTTAATCACGTTATCGCCTGCGACCGTATCAATGGTCACGGTTGGCGCAGTCGCGTCCACGCTGTACTCCCGGCCCGCCGTGGCGCTGTTGCCGTGCGCGTTGGTGACGCTCACCTGCACGCTGGCGTCACCGTCTTTCAGGCCCGCGAGATCCGCGGACGGCACGGTGGCCGTCCAGTTACCGTCAGCATCCACCTTCGCGGTGTACGTCTTGCCGCCGAAGGTAACCGTAACGGTCTGGTTTTCCTCCACGTTCGAGGTGCTGCCGGAGAGCACCAGATCCGCACCTTTCTCCGCCGCGTTAATCACGTCGTCGGTGGCAATCGCATCGATGCTGATAGCCACCGCCGCCAGATCGACGGTCACGTCATGGCTGATGGTCACCGGGTTGCCCGCCGCGCTCTGGCCTGCAACGGTCACGGTGACCGTACCTGCTGCGAAGGCCGCGACGTCTGCCGCCGGGATCGCCGCGCTCCAGGAACCGTCTGCCAGCACGGAGGCCGCATAAGTTTTGCCATTGACGGTCACGGTGAGCGTTGTGCCTGCCGCCAGCCCGTCGCTGGTGCCGGAGACGATCAGGTTTTGAGTATGTTCGATGCTGTTGATCACATCGTCGCCCGCCACGGTATCAACGCGCAGGCCCGGCAGGTTAGCGTCGATCGCGATGTCGCGCTCGCCGGTCCCGGTGTTGCCATGGCCGTTGGTGACGGTTGCTGACACGGTCAAATCGCCATTGCCCAGCGCCGTCAGGACGGACTCCGGCACGTTCACGGACCAGGTCAGATCGCTCTGCACCGTCGCGGTGTAGGTGTTACCGCCAATGGTCACGGTGACGGTATTGCCCGCTTCCGCGTTCGTTACCTTGCCGCTGAGGGTCTGGCCCGCGGCCACTTCCGCCGCGTTAATGACGTTATCGCCCGCCACGGTGTTGATGGTGACGCCCGGCAGCGCGGTGTCTACCAGCAGGTTCGCGGTGTTGCTCACGCTGTTGCCCACGCCGTTGGTGGCGGCCGCGCTCAGGGTGTAGTTGGCTTCGCCCAGGCTCGCCAGATCCGCCGCCGGGACCGTCAGGCTCCAGGTGCCGTCTGCCGCGGTCGTCGCCGTGTAGTTTTTGCCGTTCAGGGTCACGGTCACCACGGTGCCTTCCGCCAGGTTGGCGCTGGTGCCGCTCACGCTCAGATCCTGACCTTTTTCCACCGCATTCAGCACGTTGTCACCGCTGATGGCGTTGAAGCTGACCGATGGCAGACCGGTATCGACGGTCACGTTATGCGTGCCGATGCCGGTGTTGCCCGCCGCGTCGGTGACGGACGCAGTCACGGTCACGGTGCCGTCGCTGAGGCCGGAAATGACGCTCGCCGGAACGCCCACACTCCAGTTCCCCGCCGCGTCCAGCACGGTGGTGTACGTCTGGCCGCCGATGGTGACGGTCACCTTATCGCCCGCGGCCGCGCCGGTGGCGGTACCGCTGATGATGTGCGCCTGGCCATGCTCAACAAGGTTAATCACATCGTCACCCGCCACGCTGCTGATGGTCACCGCCGGAACGGTGACGTCCACCGTCAGGTTGTGATCAACGGACGCCGGGTTGCCCGCCTTGTCGCTTACCGATGCGGTCACGGTTACACTGCCGTCCGTCAGGGCCGCAACATCGGCCGCCGGAACGTTCAGCGTCCAGCTGCCGTCCGCGCTGACGGTGGTGGTGTAGTCTTTGCCATTCAGCGACACGGTCACCGTCTGGCCCGCTTCGGCAGAGCTGCTGCCGGACACGGTCAGTTCGCTATTCGCTTCGGCGGCATTGAGAATGTCGTCCGTCGCCAGGGTGTTGATGGTCACGCTCGGCGCGGTCGCATATACGCTGTACTCGCGGCCCGCCGAGGCGCTGTTGCCGTTCACGTTGGTGACGCTCACCTGCACGCTGGCATCGCCGTCCTTCAGGCCAGCCAGATCCGCAGACGGTACGGTACAGGTCCAGTTGCCGCTGTCGTCCACTGTCGCACTATAGATTTTGCCGTTCAGGCTGATGGTCACGGTCTGCCCGGCTTCCACGTTGATGACCGCACCGGACAGCACCAGATCCGCGCCCTTCTCCGCCGCGTTAATCACGTCGTCGGTGGCAATCGCATTGATGCTGATGGCAACGGTCGCCAGATCTACCGTCACATCGTGGCTGATGGTAATCGGATTGCCCGCAGCGCTGTCGCCAGTGACGCTGATTTTGACGGTGCCTTCCGGCCACGCGCTCACGTCGGTAGACGGCACAGCCGCGCTCCAGCTGCCGTCCGCCAGTACCGTGGCCGCATAGTCTTTGCCGTTGATGGTGACGGTCAGCGCCGTGCCCGGTGCCAGCCCGTCGCTGGAGCCGGTAACAATGAGGTTCTGCGCATGCTCAATGCTGTTGACCACGTTGTCGCCCGCCACGGTATCAACGCGCAGGCCCGGCAGGTTAGCGTCGATCGCGATCTCGCGCTCGCCGGTGCCGGTGTTGCCGTGGCCGTTGGTAACGGTCGCCGTCACGCTCAGGCTGCCGTTGCCCAGCGCGGTCAGCACGTCAGACGGCACGTTGACGGACCAGGTCAGGTCGTTCTGCACCGTTGCGGTGTAGCTGTTGCCGCCAATGGTCACGGTCACGGTGTTGCCCGCTTCGGCATTCGCCACGGTGCCGCTCAGGGTCTGGCCTGCGGCCACTTCCGCCGCATTAATGACGTTATCGCCCGCCACGGTGTTGATGGTGACCGTTGGCAGCGCGGTGTCTACCAGCAGGTTCGCGGTGTTGCTGACGCTGTTGCCCACCCCGTTGGTGGCGGTCGCATTCAGGGTGTAGTTGGCCTGACCCAGACCGGCCAGATCCGCCGCCGGAACCGTCAGGCTCCAGGTGCCGTCTGCCGCGGTTGTCGCCGTGTAGTTTTTGCCGTTCAGGGTCACGGTCACCACGGTGCCTTCCGCCAGGTTGGCGCTGGTGCCGCTGACACTCAGATCCTGACCCTTCTCCACCGCGTTCAGCACGTTATCGTCGCTGATGGCGTTGAAGCTGACCGAAGGCAGACCGGTATCGACGGTCACGTTATGGCTGCCGGTGCCGGTGTTGCCCGCCGCGTCGGTGAGCGACGCCGTGACGGTCACGGTGCCGTCGCTGAGGCCGGAAATGACGCTTGCCGGTACGCCCACGCTCCAGTTCCCCGCTGCGTCCAGCACGGTGGTGTACGTCTGGCCGCCGATGGTGACGGTCACCTTATCGCCCGCTGCCGCACCGGTGGCGGTGCCGCTGATGATTTGCGCCTGGCCGTGTTCTGCGATGTTAATGACATCGTCGCCCGCCACGGTATTGATGGTCACCGCAGGCACGGTCACATCCACCGTCAGGTTGTGGTCCACGGACGCCGGGTTACCCGCCTTGTCGCTGACGCTTGCGGTCACGGTGACGCTGCCGTCCGTCAGGGCCGCAACATCGGCCGCCGGAACGTTCAGCGTCCAGCTGCCATCCGCGCTGACGGTTGTGGTGTAGTCTTTGCCGTTCAGCGACACGGTGACCGTCTGGCCCGCTTCGGTGGTACTGGTACCGGACACGGTCAGATCGCTCTTCGCTTCGGCGGCATTAAGGATGTCGTCCGTCGCCAGGGTGTTAATGGTCACGCTCGGCGCGGTCGCATCCACGCTGTACTCGCGGCCCGCCGAGGCGCTGTTGCCGTTCACGTTGGTGACGCTCACCTGCACGCTGGCGTCGCCGTCTTTCAGACCCGCCAGGTCGGCGGCTGGCACCGTGGTCGTCCATTTGCCGTCGGCGCCTACGGTCGCGGTGTAGCTCTTGCCGCCGAAAGTGATGGTAACGGTCTGGTTTTCCTCAACGTTTGAGGTCGCCCCGGAGAGCACCAGATCCGCGCCCTTCTCGGCGGCGTTAATCACGTCGTCTGCGGCAATCGCATCGATGCTGATGGCAACGGTCGCCAGGTCCACCGTCACATCATGGCTGATGGAGACCGGATTACCGGCGCTGCTCTGGCCTGCCACGGTCACGGTGACCGTGCCTGCATTCAGCGCACCCACGTCCGCAGCCGGGATCGCCGCGCGCCAGGTGCCGTCCGCCAGCACGGTCGCCGGATAGGTTTTGCCGTTGACGGTCACGGTCAGCGCCGCGCCCGCCGCCAGCCCGTCGCTGGTGCCGGTGATAATCAGGTTCTGCCCGTGTTCGATGCTGTTGATCACGTCGTCACCCGCCACGGTATCCACGCGCAGGCCCGGCAGGTTAGCGTCGATAGTGATATCGCGCTCAGCGGATCCGCTGTTGCCGACGCCGTTGGTCACGCTGGCCGACACCGTCAAATCGCCGTTACCCAGCGCAGTCAGCACGTCCGACGGCACGTTAACGGACCAGGTGAGATCGCTCTGCACCGTTGCGGTGTAGCTGTTGCCGCCAATGGTCACGGTCACGGTGTTGCCCGCTTCGGCATTCACCACCTTACCGCTGATGGTCTGGCCGGCAGCCAGCTCGGCGGCGTTAATCACGTCGTCGCCCGCAATGGTGTTGACGATCACGCCCGGCAGAACGGACTCCACGTTTACGGTGTGCGACGCGCTGGTGCTGTTACCGACGCTGTCCGTCGCCGAGGCGGTGACGGTGTAAAGCGCCTCGCCCAGCTGACCGACTTCGCTCGCCGGAACGGTGGTGGTCCATTTTCCGTTATCGTCCACCTGCGCACTGTACGCTTTGCCGTTCAGCATCACGGTCACCACCGCGCCTGCCGCCAGGCCGGAAGCCGTACCGGAGAGGGTCAGGTCCTGGGTTTTCTCGGTGCTGTTGATCACATCGTCACCGGAAACGGTGTCAATGGTCAGCCCCGGCGCGGTCAGGTTCACCGCCACGCCGTGCGTGGCGCTGTTGCTGTTGCCCGCTTTATCGGTCAGCGCCGCGGTAATGGTGTAATCCCCGGCGGCCAGCGCGGTGACGTCCGCCGCAGGCACGCCCACGCTCCAGTTGCCGGAGGCGTCCAGGGTGGCGGTGTACGATTTGCCGTTGAGGGTGACCGTGACCACGTCGCCCGCCGCCGCGCCCGTCACGGAACCGGTGACAATCAGGGCCTGCGCATGCTCGGCGCTGTTGATCACGTCGTCGTCGGACACGGTGTGAATGGTCAACTGTGGAACGGTGGTATCCACCAGCACGTCGCGATCCGCGGAGGCCGGGTTGCCCGCTTTGTCCGATACGGCGGCGCTGACGGTGTAGTTCCCGTCGGTAATACCGCTCAGATCCGCGGACGGCACGGTCACGCTCCAGCTGCCGTTAGCCTGCACGGTGGTGGTATAGTCCACACCGTTCAGGGTCACGGTGACGGTCTGGCCCGCTTCGGCGTTGGTGACGCCGTTAATCACCAGATCCTGCTGCGCTTCAGCCGCATTGATGATGTTGTTGTCGCTGATGATTTCAATAGACACCGTCGGCGCGGTCGCGTCCACGCTGTACTCGCGGCCCGCCGACGCGCTGTTGCCGTTCACGTTGGTCACGCTCACCTGCACGCTGGCGTCGCCGTCCTTCAGGCTGCCCACGTCGGCAGACGGTACGGTAGCCGTCCAGTTGCCGTCGGCATCGACCGTCGCGGTGTACGACTTGCCGCCGAAGGTGATGGTAACGATCTGGTTTTCTTCCACGTTGGTGGCGGAGCCGGACAGCACCAGGTCCGCGCCTTTCTCTGCCGCGTTAATCACGTCGTCAGAGGCAATCGGGTTAATGCTGATGGCGACTGCCGCCAGATCCACCTTCACGTCATGGCTGATGGTCACCGGATTCCCCGCGGTGCTTTGCCCCTCCACGGTCACGGTGACCGTGCCCGCAGCCAGCGCGCTGACGTCTGCCGCCGGAATGGCCGCCGTCCAGGTGCCGTCCGCCAGTACGGTGGCCGCGTAGGTTTTGCCGTTGACGGTGACGGTCAGCGCCGCGCCCGTTGCCAGACCGTCGCTGGTGCCGGTGATAATCAGGTTTTGAGCGTGTTCGATGCTATTGATCACATCGTCGCCTGCCACGGTATCGACGCGCAGGCCCGGCAGGTTTGCGTCGATGCTGATGTCGCGCTCGCCGGTGCCGGTGTTGCCGTGGCCGTTGGTGACGCTGGCTGACACTGTCAGATCGCCGTTACCGATGGCGGTTAAGACCGAGGACGGCACGTTGACCGACCAGCTCAGATCGTCCTGAACCGTCGCGGTATAGGTATTGCCGCCAATGGAAATGGTGACAGTGTCACCGCTCGCCGCACCGCTCACTTTCCCGCTCAGGGTCTGTCCCGCAGCCACTTCCGCGGCGTTAATGACATCGTCCGTGGCGATCGGGTTGATGGTGACCTGTGGCAGCGCGCTGTCGACCAGCACGCTGTGGCCGGTGCTCGCGCTGTTGCCCGCGGCGTCAGTCACGCTCGCCGTCACGACGTAGCTCGCTTCGCCCAGCGCCGAGACGTTTGCCGCCGGAACGGTCACGCTCCAGTTCCCGCTGGCGTCGGTGGTGGCCGTATAGCTGATTCCGTTCAGGGTCACCGTAATGGTCGTTCCGTCCGGCTGGTTACTGGTGCCGGATACCTGCAGATCCTGGCCTTTCTCGGTCGCGTTGATCACGTCGTCAACCGCCAGGGTATTGATGGCAATGACCGGCGCGGTCAGGGAGACGTCAAATTCGTGCGTCGCGCTGGCGCTGTTACCGGCTTTGTCGGTGAGGGTCGCGGAGATCGTCTGGTCACCATTGGCCAGCGCGCCCACGTCCGCCGCCGGAACGCCCACGCTCCAGCTGCCGGACGCGTCCAGCATGGCGGTGTAGTCTTTACCGTTCAGGGTCACGGTAATCACGTCGCCCGCCTGCGCGCCCGTCACCTTACCGGAGACGATCAGCGCCTGGCCGTGCTCGGCAATATTCACGATGTCGTCGCCGGCAACGATGTTGAAGGTGATCTGCGGCACGGTGGTGTCCACCAACACCGAGGATCCTGCGCTGGCCGGGTTACCTGCTTTATCGGACACGGTCGCCGTGACCGCCGCGTTGCCGTCGGTAATGCCTGCCAGATCCGCCGCAGGCACGTCGAGCGTCCAGCTGCCGTCCGCCTGCACCTGCGCGGTGTACTGATTGCCGTTGAAGGTCACGGTGACCGTCTGGCCTGCTTCGGCCGTAGACGTCCCGCTCAGGGTCAGATCCTGCGCCGCCTCAGCCGCATTCAGCATATTATCGCCGCTGATGGTGTTGATGGTCACCGTCGGCGCGGTGGTGTCAACGCTGAATGCCTGCGCCGAAGATGCCGTATTGCCGTTCACGTTGGTGACGCTGACCTGCACGCTGGCGTCACCCTCTTTCAGGCCGCTCAGATCGGCAGCCGGAACGGTCCAGGTCCAGTCACCGTTGCTATCCACCGTCGTGGTATACGTTTTCCCTGCGAAGGTGATGGTGACGGTCTGGCCCGCTTCAACGTTGGATGTCGTACCGGACAGCACCAGATCCTGGCCTTTTTCCGCCGCGTTAAGCACGTTGTCGTCGGTCACGCTGCTGATGGTGATGGCGACCGGCGCGAGATCGACGTCCACGACGGTCCCGATGGTTACCGGGTTGCCGGAGGCATCTTGCGCGCTTGCCTTGATATCCAGCGAGCCATCTGCCCACTGGGACACGTCCGCCGCCGGTACCGCCGCCTGCCAGGTACCGTCCGCCAGCACCGTTGCGGAATACGCTTTGCCGTTGATGGTCACGGTCACGGCGCTGCCCGCCGCCAGATCGGTGCTGGTGCCGGACACAATCAGGTTCTGCGCGTGTTCAATCACGTTAATCACGTCGTCGCCTGCGACCGTATCAATACGCAGCCCCGGAAGCTGGGCGTCGATGGTGAAGTCGAGAGAAGAAGAACCGGTATTGCCGTGGCCGTTGGTCACGCTGGCCGATACGGTGAGATCGCCATTGCCGAGCGCGGTGAACTGACTCTCCGTTAACGGCAGGCTCCACGTGAGATCGTCCTGCACGGTAGCCGTGTATGTCTGACCGCCGAGGATAATCGTGACAGTGTCACCTGCCGTCGCGTTCGTCACCTTACCGGACAGGGTTTGCCCTGCCGCCACTTCCGCCGCGTTAACGATATTGTCGCCCGCCAGCGTGTTGATCGTCACCACCGGCAGCGAGCTGTCCACCAGCACATCGTGTGTGGCTGAGGCGCTGTTGCCTACGCTATCGGTGACGCTCGCCGTCACGGTGTAATTCGCTTCGCCCAGCGCCGAGACGTTTGCTGCCGGAACGGTCAGGCTCCAGTTGCCGCTGGCGTCAGCGGTGGCCGTATAGTGAATGCCGTTCAGGGTCACCGTAATGGTCGTGCCTTCCGGCTGGTTGCTGGTGCCGGAAATCTGCAGAGCTTCGCCTTTCTCAGCCGCGTTAATCACGTCGTCTGCCGCCAGCGTGTTGATACCGATGACAGGCGTCACGGTATTCACCACCACATCCAGCGAAGTGCTTCCGGTATTACCGGACCTGTCGGTCACAGAGACGTCGATGGTCCAGGTGCCGTCCGTCAGCCCCTGTACGACAGACGCCGGCAGGCCAAGGCTCCAGTTGCCCGCTGCATCCACCACGGTGGTGTAATCGACGCTGTTAATGGTAATGGTCACAAGGTCGCCCGCTGCCGCACCGGCGACGGAGCCGCTCAGGATCTGCGCCTGTGAATGGGCGAGCTGGTTAACGGTGTTAGTGTCGGTGACAAAGTCGTTAATGGTCACCTGCGGCACGGTCGCGTCCACCAGACCCACGCGGTCCGCACTGCTGCTGTTGCCCGCCACGTCGCTCACGGTGGCCGTCACGGTCACGATGCCATCGTTGAGGGCGCCGACATCAGCCGCCGGTACGATCAGCTGCCAGGTACCGTCCGTCTGGACCGTGGTCTGGTACGTTTTGCCGTTCAGCGTCACGGTGACCGTCTGGCCTGCTTCCGCACTGCTGGTGCCGCTCAAGGCTAAATCCTGCTGCGCCTCAGCCGCGTTGATGATGTTGTCGGCGGTCAGATTATCGAGCGTAATCGCTGGCGGCAGCGTATCCACCGTGACCACGCGCGACGCGTCGGCACTGTTGCCGTTGACGTTCGTGACGCTGACGCTCACCTGCGCGCGCCCGTCGATCAGGGTTTCCATGGCGCTGGCAGGCACGGTCAGGCTCCAGGAGCCGTCCTGCTGCACCTGTGCGGTAAAGGTCTGGTCGGCGAATTTCACCACCACGGTCTGCCCCGCCTCCACGCCCTGCGTCTGGCCGGAAAGGGTTAAATCGGCGCCTTTTTCTGCCGCATTCAGCAGGTCGTCGCCGGAGACGGTATCAATGGTGACCGCCACGGCGTTCAGATCGAGTTCAATCGGGTGTTCAGCCGCAACGGTATTGCCCCAGGCATCTTCAGCGCTGACGCTTACCGTCACCTCTCCCGCCGTCCAGGCCTGCAGGTCCGCGGCCGGGACGCCGATCTGCCAGTGGCCGCTGGCGTTCACCGCGGTAACGTACTCAACGTTATTGATGGTGACGGTAATCTGCGTGCCGGCAGCCAGATGGGTGCTGGAGCCGGTGACGGTCAGATCCTGCTGCTGCTCAATGGCGTTGACCACGTCATCGCCGGAAATGGTGTTCACGCGCAGACCCGGCAACTGCGCGTTGATGTTGATATCGCGTTCGCCGGTGCCGGTATTGCCGTGCGAATTGGTCACCGACGCGGTGAAGGTTAAATCGCCGTCGCCGAACGCCTTAAGATCCGCTGACGGGATTTTCACGCTCCAGGTCAGATCGCTGCCCACCGTGGCGGTGTAGCTCTTGCCGCCCACGGTGACAGAAACGGTATCGCCCGCCGCCGCGCCGGTGACGCGACCGCTGAGCGTTTGATCCACACCCGCTTCGGCGTTATTGACCAGGTTGTCCCCCGCAAAGGTGTTGATGATCACCTGCGGCAGCACGGTATCCACCAGCAGCGTCGCCGCGGCAGAGCCGCTGTTACCCACGCTGTCAGTACCGCTGACGCTGACGGTGTAAAGGGTGTTCGCCAGATTCAGGACGTCGGAAACCGGCACCTGGACCGCCCAGATGCCGTTTTCAACGGTGGCCTGATAGCTGACGTTGTTCAACGTCACGGTGATGGCGCTGCCGTCAGGCAGGTTGCTGGTGCCGGTCAGGCTCAGCGGCTGCATTGCCTCCTGAGCATTCAACACGTTGTCCTGGCTGATGGTATCAATCGTAAATTCTGGCGGGTTGCCGCTCAGCGTAATGCCGTGTGTGGCGCTGCCGGTGTTGCCTGCCGCGTCGGTCACGGAAACTGAAATCGTATGGTTACCTTCCCCCAGCGCGCCCAGCACGGACGCCGGAACGCCTACGCTCCAGCTGCCGTCCGCCAGCACCACGCCGGTGAAGGACTGGCCGCCAACGGTCACGGTGACCACATCCCCCGCGGCGGCGCCGTTTGCCTGCCCGGAGATAATCTGCGCCTGACCCTGCTCGCTGATATTGAGAATATCGTCGCCCGCCACGGTATCGATGGTGACGACCGGCGCGGTGGTATCCACCGCAAAATCGGCGGTGACAGACGAGCCGTTACCCGCTTTGTCGCTGACGTTCACCGTCAGGGTGTGATTGCCCTCGCTGAGCGCCTGCACGTCGTTCGCGGCAAGCGTGACGGACCAGGTGCCGTCGCTGCCCACCGTGGCGTTGTAGTTTTTACCGTTCAGCGTGACTGTGACGATCTGACCAGCTTCCGCATTCGTTTTGCCGGTCAGCGTCAGCGGCTGGCTGTGCTCGGCGGCATTAATGATGTTGTCCTGCGCGAGGGTATCGACAGAGAGGGTTGGCGCGACGGTATCCACGCCGATTGTCTGGCTGCCGCTCACGGTGTTACCCGCCGCGTCTTTGCCGCTGACGTTGACCGTCCAGGTGCCATCGCCCAGCGCCTGCGCGTCGGCCGCGGGTACGTTAACGCTCCACGTCCCGTCAGCGCCCACCACGGCCCCGTAGGTTTTACCGTTCAGCGTCACGGTAAGTTCGGTGCCCTGCGCCAGATTCTTGCTGGCGCCGGAGAGCGTAAAGCCTGCGGATTGCTCGCTGGCGTTAAGCACGTTATCGCCCGCCGTGGTGGCCAGCGTAATGGCGGCCTCGGCGGTCGAGACCGTTACGGTGATATTGCCCGCATCGGTAGTCTTACTGCCGTCGATCTGCACCACCGACCAGGTGTGTTCCCCGTCCGTCTGGGTCGGTAATTTTACCGTCCAGGTGCCCTCTTTACTCACCATGGCGCTGGCGATGGTGCTGCCGCTGCTGTCTTTAATCTGGATCGTCGCGCCCGGCTGACCGGTACCGCTAAAGGTTGGCGTGTTGTCATCCGTGATCGCGTTTGCTGTCAGCACGCCCTGCTTGTCGCCCGCTTTATCCGACAGCAGGAAGGTTGGCGTGGCGCTTTCCACCTCTTTCGTATTATCAATAACTTTTGTTTTAGTATCGCCGTCGCCGCCGTTTGCCAGCAGCGCCCCGATGGCACCGCCGCCTAATGCAGCTCCCGCAATCCAGCCCCACGGCGCATCGCTTAAGACGCTTTCCTGCTCCAGGAAAGGTTGAATGCTGCTAATCGGTGTGGCCTGCGCGGTTAACTCGGTCACCGCCACGCCTGATGCTTCCCCGGCATCGGCAAAAGAAATATGCGTCAGTTCCTGACGATCGTTGAATACCAGCTCTGACTGAGTATGCGTTTCAGGATCTTCAACAAAATAGTTATTGCAGCGAATCACGCTGCCATCTTTCATATAAATGAGGAGGTCTTTCCCCTGACGGACATAACGCGCCACATCCTGAGCAGAACCCTGGATTTCAATCACGCTCGGGGATGAAATAGAGACCGACAAATTCCCTTCGCCGGTTAATTTCGTTTTCTCCGCCGTTTTGCGAATGATGACATCAACAACCTTTATGTTACTCATATTTCTCTCCTTGCAGGTGTACGGATTCCTGTGGATATGTCCACCAGACGGATGTAGCTATCCCTGGGAAAAAACACCCATTATTTTCAGACTTATTTTTCGCGACAATACGCGTCTTTTTTTAACTCAAATCGGGTAGTTTTGCGGCAGCGTTTTTCTCTATTCCAATAAGCGGCATTAAATTATCAACCGCGGAAGCATAATTAATTGCCGAACTCCAGCCATCATACTCAGCGATTATTTTCGCCGAGGTGGCCTGCCAGACATCCTGCTCAACGCTGAGCAGATCGTTAATGCTCCGCTTGCTCAGGGTGTACTCATTTTTATAGACATCACGGGCGCGCAGGGCATTTTCCAGCTGCTGTTTCCCGGCCTCCATTCTTCCCCGTGCACCGGTCCAGTCCGCCTGCGCGACGGAGGCTTTTTGCAGGACATCGAAACGCGCCTGATCGACCTGAGAGGAAGCCATCGCCCGTGCTCCTTCAGCCTGCCGCACGCGTGCAGAGACCGCGCCGCCCTGATAAAGCGGTGCGTCAATGTTGAGCTGGATCTGGTCGTCCCAGTACGAACGGTTGTCCGACTCGTAACGGGTACGTCCGCCCTTCAGGCTTAAGGTCGGCCAGTGCTGGGACTTCGCCGTTTCCACGCCATACTGGGCTGAGCGCTCCATGTTTTGCGCGGCCATGACCGCCGGTATCAGCGAATAATCAATGCGGTTGAGCGAATCAGGCTCAACAGCGAGATTTGCGGGTACAGGCGAAAAGTTATCGGCCTGCATTCCGGTTAATACCGCGAGCCTTGCACGGGCGCTGTTTAAGGCGGCGTGATACTGCGCGACCGTCGCCTGCATGCCGGCAATACGCGTGCGGGTCTGGAGCTCATCGGAGGTCGAGCTCACGCCCGCGTCGGCGCGCAGCTTTGCCAGCTGCTCAACATTTTTTAGCGCCTGAACGTTCTCCTTTGCCGCCTGCAGCAGATCGGCATAGCGTTTGACCTCGACATAGCTCAGCGCCGTTTTTTCCGCCACGTCAGAGAGCGTGCTCATCAGCTGGTAGCGGTAGCTATCGCGCTGGGCGGAAGACTGGCTGATGCTGTTATTGGTCTTGCCAAAGTCATATATCAGCTGCGTCAGGCTCAGCCCCCACGCGGCTGAATTCTTCAGCGACCCGCTGGAATCGGTGGTCTGGCTATGGCCCGTGCTGCCGTTCAGCGATTCGGCGGTAAATGGGACCATAAGCAGCGCCTGTTTGCCGGAAGCGCCACCTTGTCCTTGCTGTCCCGCTATCGGGCAGATATTGCCATCCTCGGGGCGTGCGCCATTCATGCTGAACTCGGTTTGAGCGCCGGTAAAGAAGCGGATGCCGAGGTTAAACGCGCGATGCTGGACGCAAGCCATGCGCACTGGATTGTTGCCGACCACCTGAAAGTCAACCGCTGCGAGCCGTATCTGGTTTCCGGGTTATCCAACATTCAACAACTCTTTTTAGATCGTCCCTGGCCTGAGCTTGGGGACCCTGGCGCATTGCAGGTCACGGTGTGCGCGAATTAACGTGGAGAAGTTCATGAGTACAGTTCGAACAATTAACATTGCGCTGATCGGGTATGGATTTGTGGGCAAAACCTTCCATGCCCCGTTAATCCAGTCTGTGGACGGGCTTAAGCTGGCCGTGGTCTCTTCTCGTGATGAAGAGAAGGTTAAACGCGATCTGCCGCATGTAGAGGTGGTCGCCACCCCTGAAGAGGCTATTCAGCATCCTGATGTTGACCTGGTGGTGATTGCCTCCCCCAACGCCACGCACGCCCCGCTGGCGACGCTGGCTCTGAACGCCGGCAAGCATGTCGTGGTGGATAAGCCTTTCACCCTCGACATGCAGGAAGCCCGCGACCTGATTGCGCTGGCGGAGGAAAAGCAGCGTCTGCTCTCCGTCTTCCACAACCGCCGCTGGGACAGCGATTTCCTCGGCATTAAGCAGGTTATTGAGCAGGGCACGCTCGGCAAGATTAAACATCTGGAGTCACATATTGACCGCTTCCGCCCGGAAGTGCGCGTGCGCTGGCGGGAGCAGAACGTCCCCGGAAGTGGCTTATGGTTTGACCTGGGTCCTCATCTTATCGACCAGACGCTGCAGCTCTTTGGCCTTCCGCAGTCGGTTCAGGGGAATATCGCGACGCTGCGCGACGGTGCAGAAATTAACGACTGGGCGCACGTGGTCTTAAACTACCCGGAGCATAAGGTGATTCTGCACGCCAGCATGCTGGTGGCAGGCGGTACGGCGCGCTTTGCCGTCCACGGGGACAAGGGCAGCGTGGTGAAGGCCAGAATCGATCAGCAGGAAGCACAGCTGCTCTCTGGGGTGATCCCCGGCAGTGAGGCCTGGGGCGAAGACAGCGACAGCATGGTGTTCTTTGGCGCTGACGGTGCATCGCAGACGATCCCTACCCCGAAAGGCGATCAGCGTCAGTACTACATCAACGTGCGTGATGCGCTACGCGGGGAAATCGCCAATCCTGTCCACCCTGTTGAGGCATTAGCGGTGATGGCCGTGCTGGAAGCGGCGGTGACGTCGTCGGAAACGGGGTCAACGCAGACGCTGGCGTTAACGGCTGAAGAGCGTGCTCTGTTGGGTTAAAAAACAAGCCGGGTGACGCGTAGCGCTCCCGGCCTACGATTCTGGAATTGCATCGTAGGCCGGGTAAGGCATAGCCGCCACCCGGCAAGCGTTAAAGACTACGAACGCTTTTTCGGCATCATGCGCAGCAGGGTATTATCTTTCCAGAAATAGTGGTGCATCAGCGCCGCCGCGGCGTGCAGGCCAATCACAAAATAGCCCAGATTTGCCAGCGTCTCGTGCCACTCTTTCAGCATATCTACCAGGTCAAAATTGGACTCCGCCGCATGCGGCATCGCCAGGCCAAAAGCAAACCAGTCGCTGCCCCGGTTATACATCATCACAATGCCAATCAGCGGCAGCGCAATAAACAGCAGATACACCACCAGATGCCCCAGATGAGACATCCCCGTCACCATCGCTTTTGGCTTCGGTTGAATCGGTGGTGCACGGAATTTCAGGCGAACCAGCAGACGCGTCACCATCAGCACCAGGATACTGATCCCACATGAGACGTGGATCATGTTGATCGTCGGGCGCGCGGTGCGCGGGAAGAAACCTCTGAACTCCATGGCGCAGTAGGCGACGATGATTAACAGAAACACCAGCCAGTGGATGCCAATTTGCAGGCTTGTATATTTAGTGCGCATGTGATTTCTCGATTAAAAACAGTTACCGCGCCAACATAATCTCCTTTCCTTAAAAATTCATTAACTTTTCTGTATGGTTTTTCAAATACATCCTCCCGCATGAAGCATCTTCAATTGCCGCCCTGCCCGTGATGGTCTAAGCCTGGATGAGTTCAAACTGTCACATCGACACGTTTACAGGAGAACACCATGAGTAAAATTGGCATTAACGGATTTGGACGCATCGGACGTCTTGTTCTGCGCCGCCTTCTTGAAACCCAGGACAGTAATACCGTCGTCGCCATCAACGACCTCACCTCTCCCAAAGTGCTGGCCTACCTGCTCAGGCACGATTCCAACTACGGTGGCTTCCCGTGGAGCGTGGATTTCACCGAGGATGCGCTGATCGTTGACGGTAAAACCATCGCGGTGTATGCCGAAAAAGAGGCAAAGCACATTCCGTGGAAAGCCGCGGGCGTGGATATCGTTGTGGAGTGCACCGGCTTTTATACGTCTGAAGAGAAATCACGGGCGCACCTGGACGCGGGCGCGAAGAAGGTGCTGATCTCTGCGCCCGCGGGGGACATGAAAACCATCGTCTACAGCGTGAACGACGAGACCATTGACGCCAGTGATACCATTATTTCCGTCGCCTCCTGCACCACCAACTGCCTCGCCCCGCTAGCAAAAGCCCTGAACGACGCGTTTGAAATTAAGGTGGGCACCATGACCACCATTCATGCCTATACCGGTACCCAGGCGCTGGTGGATGGCCCGCGCGGGAAAGATCTTCGCGCCTCCCGGGCGGCGGCAGAGAATATCATTCCGCACACCACCGGCGCCGCCAAAGCCATTGGTCTGGTGATCCCTGCGCTCAGCGGCAAACTGAAAGGCCACGCCCAGCGTGTGCCGGTTAAAACGGGCTCCGTGACCGAACTGGTGGCGATTCTGGGCAAGAAAGTGACCGTTGAGGAGATTAACGCCGCG
Source organism: Enterobacter sp. JBIWA003 (assembly GCF_019968825.1). NCBI lineage: Bacteria > Pseudomonadati > Pseudomonadota > Gammaproteobacteria > Enterobacterales > Enterobacteriaceae > Enterobacter > Enterobacter sp. JBIWA003. Next base: position 2,339,639 of record NZ_CP074170.1, on the reverse strand, counting down.
CTGAAAAAGGCCACTCAGGGCAATAAATCGTTCGGGTATACCGATGAAGAGATTGTGTCGTCAGATGTGATTGGCTCGCATTATGGTTCGGTGTTTGACGCCACGCAGACGGAGGTGTCAGAAGCGGGAGACCTTCAGCTGGTGAAAGCCGTTGCCTGGTATGACAACGAGTATGGGTTTGTGACGCAACTGGTGCGGACGCTGGATAAGTTTGCGGCGCTGTGATTTTTCCCCCTCACCCTCTCCCCAATGGGGCGAGGGGATTGTTCCGTGCCTAAATTATTTTACGTGCGCCCTTCAGGACAGGATCCTGCTGTAGCTGTTTCCACGCGGCGGTGACGGCCTCGGGGAATTCAACGTGAGCAATATAATCCCGCCCGGCCGGGCCATAGCCGTTGGCGTCATCATACAGGCGCGGCAGCTCCCCCATAACCAGTGAAAGGTAACGGTCAACGGGCCACAGTCCGGTGTGGCCCTCGCTGAATTCCACGCCCTCGTTACCGTTTTGCAGCGTCGGCGTAAACCCGGGATGGCTTATCCACTGCGGTGAATCGGGCTCATCACGACACACGCGGGCAAACGTCGCCATCGTGCGGCGCTGCATCGTCGGATCCTGCACCACCAGCACCCGCCCGGTCGTTCGATGATGCTGTTTCAGCATGTTCCAGCTAAAGCGCGCGTTTTCACCGCAGTTGGTGGAGCGATCCTCAACCCACAGACGCGCCTCGGGGATCTGCCAGAACGCCCGCGCAATGTCGGCAAGAATGCTCGCTTCGGCCCGCCCGGTGACCGGTACGGTGTGGTAACGCGGATGATTGCCAATGGCGGTATATAAAAAGGGGGTCGAATGGCCGATGCCGCCGCTGATCAGAAGCGGTACATCTCTCTGGGCGGCAATACGGCAGGCCGCGTCAATGGTGGGGATCACCGCGTTTCCGGCCAGAATCACCGCATCGACTTCCGGGAGCGGACGCGTCGCGCTCAGGTCGTCCTGCGCCAGCCATTCACCGACAGTATTGAAAGCCGCCAGCGTGGCATCCGCCAGAACGGGAAAATGGGGCTGAACCATGGTGAACTCCTCACGTTGTTGAAGCGCCGAATTTATCATTTTTCTGAAATAACCAGAAACATCCAAAAATCATCGGGTTGCACCTGCCTATTATGCTTTTGATTTCCAGCCCTACAAAACATTGTATTGTGCAGGCGTCATGAAAAAGCACCCAACGCTGCTTATTTCGCCGTGATCTGACCAGTTTTATCCCCCCTGCGCTTGCCAAAGACAACATCCAACCCTAAGTTGCTTAACAATTTCACAACCTTTTTTATCAACACAGGTTGCACCTGAAGCGCGCCAGGTGACACCTCTCTCATCATCAACGTGGCGGGGTTTCAGGTCATGACAGAACATGAAAGTACGACGACGGTGTTACGTAAAAATAAAAAGGTGTTAATCGCCAGCCTTACCGGGAGCGCCATTGAATGGTTTGACTATTTTCTCTACGGTACGGCGGCCGCGCTGGTCTTCAATAAGATCTTTTTCCCGATGGTCGATCCGGTGATCGGACTCATCCTCTCTTATCTCTCTTTCTCATTAACCTTCTTTATTCGCCCCATTGGTGGGGTACTTTTCGCCCACATCGGCGACCGCATCGGACGTAAAAAAACCCTCGTGCTGACCCTCTCTTTGATGGGAGGTGCAACCGTTATGATTGGCCTGCTGCCCACGTATGAGATGATTGGCCTCTGGGCGCCTGCGCTGCTGATCCTGATGCGCATCATTCAGGGGATGGGCATCGGCGGTGAATGGGGCGGCGCGCTGCTGCTGGCCTATGAATACGCGCCAGAAAAACGTAAAGGCTTCTTCGGCAGTATTCCTCAGGCGGGCGTCACCATCGGCATGCTGATGGCAACCTTTATCGTTTCGCTGATGACCCTGTTCAGCGAGGCGGATTTCCTCTCCTGGGGCTGGCGCATCCCGTTCCTGCTGAGCTCGGTTCTGGTGTTGCTCGGCCTGTGGATCCGTAAAGATATTGATGAAACGCCCGATTTTCAGCGAGTCAAAGCGTCCGGTCAGGTGGCTAAGGCTCCGCTGCGCGATACGCTGAAACATCACTGGCGTGAAGTGCTGATTGCCGCCGGTTTGAAGGTGGTTGAAACCGCGCCGTTCTATATTTTCTCGACCTTCGTGGTGAGCTATGCCACCAGCACGCTGACGTATCAGAAATCGCAGGCGCTGGAAGCCGTGACGCTGGGTGCGCTAGTGGCGACCATTATGATCCCGCTAATGGGGCTGCTCTCCGATAAGGTAGGCCGTCAGCGCATGTACGCGATCAGCGTCTTCGTGCTGGGCCTGTTTATCGTACCGTGGTTTATGCTGCTCAATACCGGCACCACATGGGGTATCGTGCTCGCGACGGTCATCGCCTTTGGCGTGCTGTGGGCACCTGTCACCGCGGTACTCGGCACGCTGTGCTCTGAAATCTTTAGTGCAAACGTGCGCTACACCGGCATTACGCTCGGCTATCAATTGGGTGCCGCGCTGGCTGGCGGTACCGCGCCGTTGATTGCCACCGGACTGCTGGCAAAATACGACGGCGACTGGGTGCCGGTGGCCTGGTATCTTGCCGTCACGGTGACCATTTCTTTAATCGCGATTTTCTGCGCCAGCCGCGTTAAGCGCGCCACTCTCATCCAGGCGCAGCCCGAACGTCTCTGACCCTTCCCGGCCCGTCCTGCGGGCCGCTCTTTTTCCTTAAATTTCCCTTCACCATTTGATTAACATGCGTAAATCATATTCACTTGAATTATCATTTGCGGGAGTCGTAGAATCGCTAGCCCGCTAATTATTCAATCATTTCTAAGGTAAACGACGTTATGCGCCTGCCCGAACGCGACCCTTATGCTCCTCGCGAGTGGCAGCCACATGAGAAACCCGCCCTGTTGGGTTCGCCCTCCACGCCCGAACACAGTACGCCAAAACGCATTGCCTACGGCGTCGTGGGCCTGCTGGTCTGCCTGACGGGGGCGCTGGGGAATGCGGTGGTGACCGCCAACCTGCAAAATTTGCAGGGGACTTTCGGGGCCTGGTCCACCGAAATCGCCTGGCTGCCCGCGGTCTATGTGATGACCAACATCTCCATCAACCTGCTGCTGGTGAAATTCCGCCAGCAGTACGGTTTGCGCGCCTTTACGGAAGGTTTTCTGGTGCTGTACGTACTGGTCACCTTCTTCCATCTTTTCGTAAACGATCTCAGCTCGGCGCTGATGGTTCGCGCCGCGCACGGCATGGTGGCCGCCGCGCTCAGCTCGCTGGAGATTTACTATCAAATCCAGGCCTGGCCTGCGAAGCACCGCCTGAAGGCGCTGACCATCGGCATCACCGGATCGTCGCTCGCCATCCCGCTGGCCCGCCTGTTTTCGACCGAGCTGCTGCAGCTGGACGAGTGGCGCGGGCTCTATTTCTTCGAGCTGGGGCTGGCGCTGATCTCCCTGGCCTGCGTGATAGCCTTAAAACTGCCGCCGGGCGACCGGCGCAAGGTCTTCGAGAAAAAAGACTTTATCACCTTCTTTTTAATGGCTCCCGGGATGGCCCTCCTCTGCGCCGTGCTCTCTTTAGGCCGTCTGGACTGGTGGTTCGAAGCGCCGTGGATCGGCTGGTCGCTGGCGCTATCGCTGGTACTGATTGTCGCAGCCATCGTCTTTGAACATAACCGCAGCAACCCGCTGCTGAACACCCGCTGGCTGTCGAGCGGCAGCATCGTCCGCCTGGGGCTAATTATGCTGCTGATCCGAATCGTGCTGGCCGAGCAGAACACCGGCGTCATCGGCTGGCTGCAGTATGTGGGCTTACAGAACGAGCAGATGACGCACCTGGCGTGGTCTATTTTCGCCGGGATCGTCTGTGGGATCGTCACCAGCTGTCTCACCATCAAGCCAACGAAACTGGCGTGGCCAATCATCACGTCTCTGGCGCTGATGATTGTTGCCTCGCTGCTGGACAGCCAGTCCAACAACCTGACCCGTCCGGATCAGCTGATGGTAAGCCAGTTCCTGCTGGGCTTCGGCAGCGCCTTCTTCCTGGCGCCCGCTATGCTGGCCGCCATTGGCGGGGTGATCGCCGACCCGCGTAACCTGGTCAGCTTCTCGGTAATGTTTGGCATGAGCCAGAACCTCGGTGGCCTGCTGGGCTCCGCGATCCTCGGCACCTTCCAGACCTGGCGCGAGAAGTACCACTCCAGCCTGTTGGCGGACCAGCTCACCACGCTCAACCCGCTGGTCAACGAGCGAATTCAGCTTTATACCCAAATGTACAAAAGCCTGATTGGCGACAGCGCGCTGCTGGGTACCCAGGCGATAACGCAGCTACAAACGGTCACCGCGCTGGAGGCGAATATTCTGGCTTACAACGATACTTATCTGCTGACGGCGAGCATCGCTGCCGCCACGCTGGTCTGGATTTTATGGCGCTTGCTGCGCCTGCGCATCACTGCCCGTCTGGCGCTGAAGAACGCCACCGGCAACAAATAATTGAAAGAGTTCTGGAGAGTTTATGAGTCAGCAGGATGCCGCCAAAGAGCAGGCCAACACCCGCAAAAATGTGCGCATTGTTTCCGTTTTCACCGCCGCAGCCATCGGTATCGTCGGCGTACTGGTGATCCTTTATGCGTGGCAACTGCCGCCGTTCACCCGTCACGCGCAGTTTACCGATAACGCCTACGTGCGCGGCCAGACGACGTTTATCAGCCCGCAGGTGAACGGCTATATCACCGAGGTGAAGGTTCAGGACTTTGTGCAGGTCAAAAAAGGTGACCTGCTGCTGCAGATTGATGACCGTATCTACCGTCAGCGCGTGCACCAGGCCGAGGCGCAGCTGGCGATGAAAATTGCCGCCCTGAATAACAACCTGCAGCAGCGTAAAAGCGCCGAAGCAACGATCGCAAAAAATGACGCGGCGCTGAAAAATGCCCGCGCGCAGAGCCTGAAAAGCCAGGCGGATTTAAAGCGGGTGAAAGAGCTGACGTCTGACGGCTCGCTTTCCATTCGCGAGCGCGACGCGGCGCTGGCCAGTGCCGCTCAGGGTAGCGCCGACATCGACCAGGCGAAAGCTGCCCTTGAGATGTCGCGTCAGGATCTGCAGACGGTGATTGTGAACCGCGGTGCGCTGGAGGCGGATGTCGAAAACGCCAAAGCGGCGCTGGAGCTGGCGCAGATTGACCTGCAAAACACCCGCATTGTGGCGCCGCGTGACGGTCAGCTCGGCCAGATCGCCGTGCGTCTCGGGGCCTACGTGACCGCCGGGACGCACCTCACCACCCTGGTGCCGCCGCAGCACTGGGTCATCGCCAACATTAAAGAAACCCAGCTCGCGGAGCTGCGCGTCGGTCAGCCGGTGAAATTCACCGTTGATGCCCTGAACAACAAAGCGTATCAGGGACGCGTGGAGAGCATCTCCCCGGCAACCGGCGTGGAGTTCAGCGCCATCACGCCGGACAACGCCACAGGCAACTTTGTCAAAATAGCCCAGCGTATTCCGGTGCGCATTGAGGTGCTCGGTAAGCCAGAAGACTCCGCGCTGCTGCGTCCGGGTATGTCGGTACAGGTGACCATTGATACGCGGGAGGCGAAGTAATGATCCTTCGCCCGATAGCCGTGCTGGTGGCGGCGGTCATGCTGGCCGGATGCCAGTCCGTTGACGTCAAGCCAGCGCAGCCGACGCTGCACATCCCCACCCAGTGGCGCACCGTCTCCGGCCCTGCCAGCCCGACGGAGCAGCTCTGGTGGCGTAATTTCCATGACAACCACCTGAACCGCTATGTGGACCAGGCGCTACAGCATAACAGCGACGTGCTGATCGCCCGCGAACGAATTAACGAGTATCAGGCGCGGGTCTATGCGGCCGACGGCAGCCTGTTTCCCTCGCTTGATGCAGGCGTAACCGGGACGCGCGCCCGTTCACAATCCGCCGCGACCGGGCTGCCGGTTTACGGCACGCTGTACAGAGGGAGCCTGACGGCGAGCTATGACGTGGATATCTGGGGCGTCAACCGCAGCACCTCTCGCGCTGCCGAAGCCTCGCTGGCAGCGCAAAAAGCCGCCGCCGCGGCCGCGGATTTGACCGTTGCCTCGTCCGTTGCATCCGGCTACGTCACCCTGCTCTCGCTTGACGAACAGCTGCGCGTGACCGAATCCACGCTGAAATCGCGCGAAGAGGCGTTTAATCTTGCGAAGCGTCAGTTTGAGACGGGCTACAGCTCGCGCCTGGAGCTGATGCAGTCGGATTCCGAGCTTCGCTCAACACGGGCGCAGGTGCCCGTGCTGCAGCACCAGATTGCACAGCAGGAGAATGCCCTGAGCCTGCTGCTGGGAAGCAACCCCGGCGACGTGGCGCGCAGCGCAAGCTTCGCGGCACTGACGCCGCTGACGCTGCCGTCGCAGCTGCCTTCTGCGCTCCTGAACCGCCGCCCGGATATCGTCCAGGCCGAACGCCAGCTGGTGGCGGCGGATGCCTCGCTCGCGGCGTCGCGCGCCAGCCTGCTGCCGTCGATCAACCTGACCGCCAGCGGATCGGTTCAGGATCGCACCCTATCCGGCCTGCTGGACAACCCGCTTCAGCTCTGGAGCGTCGGGGGCAGTATTCTCGCCCCGCTGCTGAACCGCCAGGCGCTGAATGCGCAGGTGGACATTTCCCAGTCCCAGCGTAACCAGGCGTTGTACGCCTATGAAAAAACCGTGCGTAACGCGTTTGCCGAAGTGAACAACAGCCTTGATGCGATAAGTCGCTATCAGGAACAGCTGACGGAGCTGCTTGCCCAGCAGGATGTGGCGCAGGAGACGCTGCGCATTGCGCAGAATCGCTATCGCAACGGTTATTCCTCCTATCTTGACGTGCTGGACGCGCAGCGCACGCTGTTCTCGGTCCAGACCAGCGTCGTGCAGGTGAAAAATAACCTGCTGCTGGCGCAGATTGATTTGTATAAAGCGCTGGGCGGCGGCTGGGTCAATGTCTGAAGGCGCTTAACGGGCCTGGATTTCGTCACGTAGGCCGGGTAAGGCGCAGCCGCCACCCGGCGATTCCCCCTCAGGAGACAATCTATGCAACAACAGTGGTCTGCAGTTGATAATTTCATGATTTCTTCGCTGATTCCTGACGATGACGTACTGCATCAGGTGCTGGAAAACAACAAACGCGCCGGACTACCCGAACACGATGTCGCGGCCAATCAGGGGCAGCTGCTGGCGCTGTTCGTGCGCATGACGCAGGCAAGACGCATTCTTGAGATTGGGACGCTGGGTGCCTACAGCTCAATCTGGATGGCGCGTGCGCTGCCGCCGGACGGTAAGCTGATTACGCTTGAGGCCGATCCGACGCATGCCGGGGTTGCCCGCCAGAATATTCACCTCGCGGGGCTAGACGAACGTATTGAATTAATTGAAGGCCCGGCCCTGAGCTCGCTGGAGAATTTCGGTGAGGTTCCGCCGTTCGACCTGATCTTTATTGATGCCGATAAGCCAAACAATCCCGGCTATCTGGAATGGGCGCTGCACTACTCCCGCCCCGGCACGGTAATTATCGGCGATAACGTGGTGCGTGACGGCGAGGTAATCAACGGGGAAAGCGACGACGCGCGCGTGCTGGGCGTGCGGCGTTTTATTGAGATGATGGGGGATAACCCGCGCTTAACCGCCACCGCGCTGCAAACGGTGGGGATTAAGGGTTGGGATGGGTTTACGCTGGCGATTGTAGAACGATAACCAGCCGGGTGGCGGCTACGCCTTACCCGGCCTACCCGTTCTCCCGTAGGCCCGGTAAGCGCAGCGACACCGGGCAAGGGTTTAACCGGAAATCTGCTCCATCGCCTGCAGGATACGCTTATCCGAAATCGGATACGGCGTACCGAGCTGCTGGGCAAAGAAGCTGACGCGCAGCTCCTCGATCATCCAGCGGATCGCCTGCACGTCTTCATCGTCGCGGCGCGCTGGCGGCAGCTTGTTCAGCCACTGCTGCCACGCCTGCTGCACGCTCTCCACTTTCAGCATCTGCGCACGGTCGCGGTGCGGGTCGATAGCCATTTTCTCCAGCCGTTTTTCAATCGCCTGCAGATAGCGCAGCGTATCGCCAAGACGATTGAATCCGTTGCCGGTGACAAAGCCGCGGTAAACCAGCCCCGCCATCTGCGCCTTCACGTCAGACAGCCCCAGCGCCATGGTCATATCCACGCGCCCTTTCAGACGCTTGTTGATATTGAACACGGTGGTGAGGATCTGCTCGACCTGTTTGGCAATCTCCACCACGGTGTCGTTCAGCTCCGCGCGCACCTTTTCATGCAGCTGGGCAAAGCCCTCTTCCGTCCAGACCGGGCCGCCCGCCTCGTGGATCAGTTTGTCCACGCCGCAGGAGATGCAGTCGTCAATCAGATCCAGCACTTTGCCGTACGGGTTAAAGTAGAGCCCCAGCTTGGCCTTGTTCGGCAGCTTCTCATGCAGATACTTGATCGGCGACGGGATGTTGAGCAGCAGCAGGCGACGCAGCCCGCGCCACATCATCTGCTGCTGTTCCTGCGGGTTATCAAACAGTTTGATCGCCACGCTGTCGCGCTCGTCCACCAGCGCAGGCCAGGCTTTCACCTTATAGTTGCCGCGCTTCTGCTCGTAGCTTTCCGGAAGTTGGCCAAAGCTCCAGATGTGCAGCCCGCTCTGCTCGATGCCGTCGTCGGCCACCGCAGAGAGCGTCTCCTGGACTTTGCCTTTCAGCGCCTCTTTCAGCTCGCTCAGGGAACGCCCTTCCAGCAGCTTTTTATTTTTATCGTCCACCACGCGGAAGCTGATTTTCAGGTGATCGGGCACCTGATCCCAGTTCCAGTCGTCGCGGTCGATGGTCGTTCCGGTCATGCGGCGGAACTCACGCTCCAGCGCGTCCAGCAGCGGCAGCTCCAGCGGTGTGACGCGGCCCAAAAACGCTTCCGCGTAGTTTGGCGCAGGCACAAAGTTGCGGCGAACCGGTTTCGGCAGGGATTTGATCAGCGCAATCACCAGCTCGCGACGCAGGCCGGGGATTTGCCACTCGAACCCGCTCTCATCCACCTGGTTTAACAGCGGCAGCGGAATGTGGACGGTCACGCCGTCCGCGTCTGCCCCCGGCTCAAACTGATAGGTCAGACGCAGCTTGAGGTTGCCCTGATGCCAGAAGTTCGGGTAGTCGAGTTTGCTGACCGACTCCGCGCCCTCTTTAATCAGCATGCTCTTTTCAAAGTTGAGCAGGTCCGGCGTCTCTTTGCTGGCCTTCTTCCACCAGCTGTCGAAATGGCGAGCGGAGATGACGTCGTGGCTGATGCGCTGGTCATAAAACTCGAACAGCGCTTCATCATCCACCAGAATGTCGCGGCGGCGCGATTTATGCTCCAGCTCTTCCACTTCAGCACGCAGCTTCAGGTTTTCACGGAAGAAGGCGTGGCGCGTCTGCCAGTCGCCCTCCACCAGCGCGTGGCGGATAAACAGCTCGCGGCACAGGGCCGGATCGATCTGACTGTAGTTGACCTTACGCGCGGCGACCACCGGCAGGCCGTAAACGGTCACTTTTTCGGTCGCCATCACCGCGCCCTGCGCGCGCTCCCAGTGCGGTTCACTGTACGAGCGCTTGAGCAGATGCTGCGCCACCGGCTCCACCCATTCCGGATCGATACGTGCGGCAATGCGTCCCCACAGGCGGCTGGTTTCCACCAGCTCCGCGACCATGGTCCACTTTGGCGGCTTCTTGAACAGTCCGGAACCGGGGAAGATGGCGAAACGGGCGTTACGCGCACCGGTATACTCCTGCTTCTCGGCGTCCTTCATCCCAATGTGGGACAGCAGGCCGGTCAGCAGCGCGATATGAACTTCGCGGTACTCCGCCGGTTCACTGTTGACCGGAATGCCCAGCTCTTTCACCACCTGGCGCAGCTGGGTGTAGATATCCTGCCACTCGCGCACGCGCAGGTAGTTGAGGAAATCTACGCGGCACTGACGGCGGAACTGATTCGAGGAGAGCGCCTTCTGCTGCTCGCCGAGGTAGTTCCACAGGTTCACAAAGGCGAGGAAATCGGACTCTTTATCGTGGAAGCGGCGGTGCTTTTCGTCCGACGCCTGCTGTTTGTCCATCGGACGCTCGCGCGGATCCTGAATGGAGAGCGCCGAGGTAATGATCATCGCCTCGCGCACGCAGCCGTGCTTTTGCGCTTCCAGCACCATGCGTGCCAGACGCGGGTCGACCGGCAGCTGGCTGAGCTGGCGACCCAGCGGCGTCAGCTTGTAGACCGTCGCCTGCTCGTCGGTGGTGATCGCCCCGAGCTCTTCCAGCAGACGCACGCCGTCCTGGATGTTGCGTTTATCCGGCGCTTCGACGAACGGAAACGCCGCGATGTCGCCCAGCCCCAGGGCGGTCATCTGCAGGATAACGGACGCCAGGTTGGTGCGCAGAATTTCCGGGTCGGTAAATTCCGGACGCGACAGGAAATCGTCTTCGGAATAGAGACGAATACAGATCCCTTCCGACACGCGGCCACAGCGGCCCTTACGCTGGTTAGCAGACGCCTGCGAAACGGGCTCAATCGGCAGCCGCTGAACCTTGGTACGGTAGCTGTAGCGGCTGATGCGCGCCGTACCCGGATCGATCACGTATTTAATGCCCGGCACGGTGAGCGAGGTTTCCGCCACGTTGGTCGCCAGGACGATGCGGCGTCCGCTGTGCGGCTGGAAGACGCGGTTCTGTTCGCTGTTGGACAGGCGGGCATACAGCGGCAGGATCTCGGTGTGGCGCAGGTCGCGCTTGCTGAGCGCATCGGCGGTATCGCGAATTTCGCGTTCGCCGCTCATGAAGATCAGAATGTCACCTGCGCTTTCGTTACCCAGCTCGTCAACGGCATCAAAAATGGCCTGCAGCTGGTCGCGCTCGGTATCATCCGCCTCTTCCACAATCGGGCGATAGCGCACTTCCACGGGATACGTGCGACCTGACACCTCGATAATCGGCGCATTGTTGAAGTGCTTCGAGAAGCGCTCCGGGTCGATGGTCGCGGAGGTGATGATCACTTTCAGATCCGGGCGACGCGGCAGCAGTTCTTTCAGGTAGCCGAGCAGGAAGTCGATGTTCAGGCTGCGCTCGTGCGCTTCGTCAATGATGATGGTGTCATACTGCATCAGCAGGCGATCCTGCTGAATTTCCGCCAGCAGAATACCGTCGGTCATCAGTTTGACCATGGTGTTGTCGCTAACGTGATCGCTGAAACGTACCTTGTAGCCGATGCAGCCGCCCGGCTCCGTCTGCAGCTCTTCGGCGATACGGTTGGCAACGGTGCGCGCCGCCAGACGACGCGGCTGGGTGTGGCCAATCAGGCCTTTGATCCCGCGGCCCAGCTCCATACAGATTTTCGGCAGCTGGGTGGTTTTCCCCGAACCGGTTTCACCCGCGACAATCACCACCTGGTGGTCGCGGACGGCCTCAAGAATGTCCTGTTTCTTCTGGCTGACGGGCAGGTTTTCCGGGTAGGTAATCGCCGGGCGCGCAGCTTCGCGCAGCACAACCTTCCCTGCTGCCTGTTCAATCTCTTTCGCCATCTCCTGGTAAATGGCCTGTTGTGCATCAGGATTTTTAACCTTCTTGACGCCGTGCAGACGGCGGGCGAAGCGCTGTTTGTCGCGCAGCGTCAGAGAATCGAGCTGTTGCAGGAGCATCGGGAAGGTGAATTTTTGTTGTTCTGTCATAGCGTTAAAGGGCCGTACACGCCCTGATAAACTCTCTTTTTAATGATTGCTATAGAGTACCACACTGACGCCTTTTGCGCCTTATTCAAAAAATTCGAACATAGGCTTCGATATATTGCGCTATCTCTGTGGCAGGATTGTGAATAGAGTGTCAACAAGCAACGGGGCAACCCCCTTCAATCAAATGCAACAACAGGAATCACCCATGAGCAAAGTATTAGTTTTGAAATCCAGTATTCTGGCAGGGTACTCTCAGTCTGGTCAGCTGTCTGATTACTTCGTTGAACAGTGGCGTGAACAGCATTCTGCGGACGAAATCACCGTGCGTGACCTGGCTGCAAACCCAATTCCTGTGCTGGATGGCGAGCTGGTTGGCGCGCTGCGCCCAAGCGATGCACCGCTGTCTCCACGCCAGCAGGAAGCCCTGGCCCTGTCCGACGAGCTGATTGCTGAGCTGCAGGCGCATGACGTTATCGTCATCAACGCCCCAATGTACAACTTCAACATCCCAACCCAGCTGAAGAACTACTTCGACCTGGTGGCGCGCGCTGGCGTAACCTTCCGTTACACCGAGAACGGCCCGGAAGGTCTGGTGAAAGGCAAGCGTGCGATCGTACTGACCAGCCGTGGCGGTATCCATAAAGACACCCCAACCGACCTGGTTGCACCGTACCTGAGCCTGTTCCTGGGCTTCATCGGCATCACTGACGTGAACTTCGTGTTCGCGGAAGGTATCGCTTACGGTCCTGAAGTGGCGACCAAAGCGCAGACCGACGCGAAAGCCGCCATCGACAGCCTGGTTGCAGCGTAAGACTTCACCCTCTCACCGCCCGGTGGGAGGGTTTTTCTTTTCCCCGCATTTCGTTATCATCCGCTCCCACTCTCCAGCCGGGCGGCCTGATGTCTGCGATTATTGATTCTTTTATTGCCCCACCGTGTCACGATGACATTCAGATCCTCTGGCAGGATGAACATCTGCTGCTGATCGACAAGCCTTCCGGCCTGCTCAGCCTCTCGGGCAAAAATCCGCAAAACCTTGATTCCGTCCATTATCGTCTGGTCCAGACGTTCCCGGGCTGCACGCTGGTGCACCGTCTGGATTTTGGTACGTCCGGGCTGATGGTGGTTGCGCGCAATAAGGCCATCAACGCGGCACTGTGCCAGCAGTTTAGCCAGCGCAACGTGGAGAAAGTCTACTGCGCCCTGCTTTGCGGCCACGTGGAAAATGATGAAGGGGTCATTGATGCGCCGATTGCCAAAGACCCGGCGCTGTTCCCGCTGATGTCGATCTGCGCCATTACCGGGAAACCCGCCCGCTCCCGCTACCAGGTTGTGGAACGGTTTTATCAGGGGGCGGGATTACCGTTAACACGGGTGAAACTGATCCCGGAGACCGGGCGAACCCATCAGCTGCGTATTCACTGCCAGCAACTGGGGCACTCGATTCTGGGGTGCGATCTGTATGGCGGTCTTGACGTGCCGGGTGCTGAGGAAGCGCCCCGGCTGATGCTGCATGCCTGCGAGCTGAATTTTATTCATCCCGTGAGCGGCGAGCCGGTTAACGCCCGTCACGCCGCCCCGTTCTGAACGCGGTTTACCACATCAAATCGTCAGGGATTTTGAAGTCCGCGTACGGATCGTCTTCGTCCTGCTCTTCCTGGCTGAGCGCGCTATTTAACACGATGCTGTCGGCATCGCGCTGGGCAATTTTATCGGCCACCACTGCCGGAATGATCGCGTAGTCGCAGTCACCGTTAGCATTGAGCACCAGGCGAGCAATCGCCAGACGGCCGTTGATCAGCTGGGTCTGCGTTTGCTTATCGACTTCAATCTTTTTAATCAGCGTACCGTCGGTAAAGTTAAAGCTGATGTTGCCTTTCGCCACGGTGATGCGGTTCATCTCAATCAGCTGCTTCACCTGCGCCTTAAACTCTTTCGCCAGCACGGCCTGCTTCTGCTGCTCGCTCAGCAGCTTATCACGCTCGATCTGCGCCTTCTTGTTCTCTTCTACCGCTTCCCGAGCCTCACGCGCCTGAACGCGTGATTTCTTTGCCGTACGCTGCACTTTCGCCGCTTTCTTGCTGCTGACGAGGCCCGCTTTCAGCATCTGCTCTTGTAAGGTGAGTTTTGTCATGATTGTTTCTAAACCGGTTGGAAATTTTGGGGATTATAGCGGGAATTGCAGAGCGTGTGCCAGAGCAGTAGGCATGGCGTTTTGCTGCCGGAGTCTGGTTCATTCTTCATGCAGCTTCTACGAATGGTAATGCGTGAATAGTGGTTAAAAATCACCAGGTCATTTTCTTAAAAAATGAGCCGTTCATAAATATGATGTGAGGTTTATATCTGTACCCACTACAGGCGTTGGCATATTCATAGCGCATTTCAGGAGACTGTAATTTACATTTTTTGTCTGCTTCTATTCATGATCAGCACTGAATTGTTGAATATTCACTGTGTTCATCGGTTGATTTTTAAACTGTCGAGGCGGAGAATCCACACAAAAATAAAGGATAAGGATTTCATATGTTTCGACTCTACAGGTCACATGAATTAACACGGCGATTAGACCCTGAAGATTTTCAATATATTCTGACGCCTGCGGGCTCGCTGAGAGAGGCATGTATTTATTACGATCTCTCTTATGAAGCGAACGGTCACAGTCTTACTTTTGGTCTCCCCAAGAAAAAATATAGCGTATCCCCACATCAAAGACCGTATGAACGCAGGTATCGCAGCGACGCAGATCCCATTTATGACGAAGTAAAACACGAGCTGAAAATTGGTTGGCTTGTTGGTGTGGATACCTCCAGGCGCTGGAGCAGCGACCGGAACCCATTTTATATCGACAATAACGGCGAGCTAATTTTTACCCCTACTTCCTCATCGTGGCATGCATGGTATAAGGACGAAATCCTGAGTGCCTACCGGCACGTTATTGCCGATCGGCAAGGCAGGAAGCCTGCTCCTACTCAACGGATGCATTATGATTATTACGCGCCAACCACTGCACCGTCGGAGAAAACGCTGAACAATAAAGCTGTTGGTCGTCTGCTCGCCGCGGGTGGTATTTATAACGGCAATATTACAGGGTTTCATGAAACCGCGCTGCAGCTTGGCGGAGATGCTCCAGCAGGTTATGAGCAAGTCATGAACAACAAAGGGTTAATCATTGCGAGCGCCTCCGTTGCAGCAGGATTAACAATGGGCAGGTTAAATCCTTTAAGCGAAATAGATGAAATATCGGGGTTCAGTAAAATACCAGCACTTGAGAGCCCATATGTAAAAGGTTTCACCTCTCAGAGCGGCACACTAGTAAATGCTGAACACGCGGTTGTCGACCCGAAAAAACTCGCGGCTTATGCTTTAGATTCAACACATCCTACTGGAGGACACAAAGCCCGAGTGTTTGAGTCAGCGCTGGGATACAACCCAACTAATGCAGATGTTTTAGCCGCAAGAATTCAGGAAGGCATATTATTGGCCCCAGCAAAAGTGTTACAGGCAAATAGTTACGGTCAAACAATGGCTGTCGAAATGCCCATTTTAGGTGTCAACGGTGAAACAGCGATCGTGCGTACTGGCTGGATGTATGAAACAGACGCGTTAGTTCCTCGCCTGACAACCCTATTCGTTAAATGAGAAAATACAAATGAAAAGAGCCGAATTAGACGTTGTGGTTTTAGGAGAGGATTTACCGAATGAAGGGCTGGTAAAGGGGACTATTGGTACGATTGTTATGGTGTTCAATACCCCGACGCTGGCCTATCTTGTCGAGTTTTGCGACGAAGAAGGAAGAACAATAGCAATGCCTGCTTTGCTTCCCGCTCAGTTGAAGAGTTATTTCACCCCAAATATCCTTAAAACATTGCTGGTTGACAATAATTTCCCCGTAGCGAACCCAGTAGATCCAGACGTAATAGCAGATTTGATGCGCAACGCCGCCCCTGCTGAATGGGATGCTCAGAAGAGAAGAGTTTACGAGGATATCCAACGCCTGATGATTAACCGGCGGGACTACTCTGGTATGTTCGCAATCATGGATGGGTTTGAGTATAACGGTTTGACGCTGTACAGCCTGGTGCAGGCGAAAAACGGTGAACCCGTATGGTCGAATATCTACATTCGAAACGTTGAAATACGTGACAACGACATCTATGTTGATCCAAACCTTACTGACAAGGTACTCATTGGTGAAGATGCTATGTCCGTGTTTGCCTACAACTTCAAAGATGACTGTTTCGAGATCCGTGATAAGGCATCTACCGAATTTGCCATTGAATCACATGTTAACTTCAGCGAATTGTTGTCCGCGCTGATTGATACAATGAACTGAAATCCGCAACATCCATTGCTGGTTGTAATTGCAACCAGCCTATTTCTTCCCAGCGCCGCCCGAACAATCACGAAGCAGATAACCATCGCAGTCCGTTCATGAACTTCCCTCATGTTGCATTGAAATTAAGTCACTTCCCCTGCGCCGCGGGCTCAGGCATAAATTATGCATTGGTAACTTCTTAGCAACATGAACTTAGGATGCATAACCACAATGAGCAAAGCTTTCACATATACCCTTAAGCGCAGTTGCTTCGATGAGAATTACAACCCGTCAGAAAATACGCGTACGACCACCAACTTCGCCAACCTGGCCCGCGGGGAAAAGCGTCAGGAGAACCTGCGCAATACCCTGGTGATGATCAACAACCGCTTTAACGCTTTAGCGCGCTGGGATAACCCAAACGCCGATCGCTATGCGGTTGAGCTTGAGATCATCTCTGTCGATTTGAATATTGGCGCGGAAAAGCCGTTCCCGGCCATTGAGATACTGCAAACCACCATTGTCGACAAGAAAAACAACCAGCGTATCCCTGGCATTGTCGGGAATAACTTCTCGTCTTACGTGCGGGATTATGATTTCAGCGTCCTGCTGCTGGAGCACAACAAGAACCAGCAGCACTTCAGCATTCCGGAAAAATTTGGCGAACTGCACGGCAATATCTTCCGCCATTTTGTGAGTTCACCGGAATACAAAGAGAACTTCACAAAAGGACCGGTGATTTGCCTGAGCGTCTCCAGCAAAGATATCTATCGCCGCACCGGTAACCAGCACCCCGTGCTGGGCGTTGAGTACCAGCCGGATGGCGAATCGCTTACGGAGCAGTACTTCGCGAAGATGGGCCTGAGCGTGCGCTACTTCATGCCGGAACACAGCGTGGCGCCGTTCGCGTTCTTCTTTACCGGGGATTTACTGAGCGACTACACCGATCTCGAACTGATCGCCACCATCAGCACGATGGAGACGTTCCAGAAGATCTATCGCCCGGAAATTTATAACGCCAACTCGGCGGCCGGACTGTGCTACCGACCGGATCTGAACCAACAGGATCACTCCTTAACCAAAATTGTGTATGACCGGGAAGAGCGAAGCCGTCTGGCGATTGAACAGGGTCGATTTACCGAAGAGTACTTCATTAAGCCTTACAAACACATTCTTGAGCAGTGGTCTGATAACTACACGCTTTAATACATCAAAAAAGGTCTTTTATTATGAAAACATTGCTCCCGACTTCAACGGCTGGCAGCCTGCCTAAGCCGACCTGGCTTGCGCAACCTGAAACGCTCTGGTCACCCTGGAAATTGCAGGATCAGGAACTGCTGGCAGGCAAGCAGGATGCGCTGCGCCTGTCTCTGGATGAGCAGATCCGCGCGGGAATCGATATCGTCAGCGACGGGGAACAGACCCGCCAGCATTTCGTCACCACCTTTATTGAACACCTGAGCGGCGTCGATTTTGAGAACCGCCAGACGGTGCGCATTCGTAACCGCTATGACGCGAGCGTGCCAACCGTGGTCTCCGCCGTCGCGCGCCAGAAACCGGTCTTCGTCGACGATGCAAAGTACCTGCGCCAGCTCACGGACAAGCCGATCAAATGGGCTCTGCCGGGGCCAATGACCATGATCGACACCCTGTACGACGCGCACTATAAAAGCCGAGAAAAGCTGGCCTGGGAATTCGCCAAAATCCTCAATCAGGAAGCGCGAGAGCTAGAGGCCGCAGGCGTGGATATTATCCAGTTCGATGAACCGGCGTTTAACGTCTTTTTTGATGAGGTCAACGACTGGGGCATCGCCGCGCTGGAGCGCGCCATTGAAGGGCTTAAGTGCGAGACCGCGGTCCACATCTGCTACGGCTACGGCATCAAGGCCAATACCGACTGGAAAAAGACGCTCGGATCCGAGTGGCGCCAGTACGAAGAGGCCTTCCCTAAGCTGCAGACCTCTAACATCGACATCATCTCCCTGGAGTGCCACAACTCTCGCGTGCCGATGGATCTGCTTGAGCTGATCCGCGGCAAAAAAGTGATGGTTGGCGCGATTGACGTAGCAACCAACACGGTTGAAACGCCGGAGGAAGTGGCCGATACGCTGCGTAAAGCGCTGCAGTTTGTTGACGCAGACAAGCTGTATCCGTCAACCAACTGCGGCATGGCTCCCCTCTCCCGTCAGGTGGCCAACGGCAAGCTGAGAGCCTTAAGCGCGGGCGCTGAGATTATCCGCAAAGAGCTTGGCGCGTAATCCCCTTACCTTTGCCAGTAAAGCGGCGTACCAAAACGCTCGACGTAATAATCAATGACCGCCCTGACGTTCAGGGGCGGATGTCGGGCATCGGGGTAGATCGCCGCGATCGCCTGCTGTTCCGTATTGATGGCACACTCCAGCGCGGGCAGGAGCGGAATCAGCTCACCGCGCTGGAGCGGCTCGCTCACCAGCCAGTCCGGAAACAGCACAATCCCCATCCCGCCCCGCGCCGCAGCCAGCAGCGCTTCCGCATTATTCGAGGTCATCAATGGCGTCACGGGATAGTGTATCCACGCCTCGCCCGCCCTGCGCAACAGCCAGCGATTAGGCCCTGACGATCCGCGATAGACAAGACAGTGATGGCGATTCAGATCGTCCGGCCCTTCAGGTGCACCGTGTCTACGCACGTAATCTGGCGACGCGGCCAGATGATACACCTGCTGCCCGAACACCCGCGCCCGAAACGAGGAGTCCGTCAGTACGCCAATGCGGAAGATAAGGTCTGCCGCATCCCGGTGGGGGTCAATAAAATCATCGGTCAACGTCAGCTCTACGTTCAGGCGGGGATAGCGTTCCGACAGGCCGGGAAGTCCTGGAGCTATATGCTTCTGGCCGAAAAACACCGGTCCGTTAATGCGGATCGCACCGGACGGTTCCAGCGCACGCGCGTCCAGCTCCCGGCGCGCCTCTTCCAGGTTTTCCGCCATTGACCGGGCGTAACGGATAAACAGATGACCGCTTTCCGTGGGAATGACGGCCCGCGTATTGCGATAGAAAAGCTGCTGCCCGAGCGCATCCTCAAGCTGGTGGATCACGCGCGATATCTGCGAGGCCGATATCCCCTGCCGCCGCGCCACGACGGAGAAGTTCTGCGCTTCATACACGTCGATAAAGATCAGAAGCGCGCGGATGTTGATGTTGCTGGCGTCAACCATTAATGCATTTCCCGCAAAGGTGTTTACTGCATTATGGCATTTTTCTCATTGAACAACCCACGTAATCTTCTTCGCCTGAAAACGGAGGAAGAAGAATGCAGTTTGTTTTGATTTTACTGGTGATTGCTGGCGGGATGGGCCTCTCCGTCGAGGCGGGACTGCTGGGACCACTGGGGGGAAAGGTCGGGGATTTATGGGCGACGTTCAGCATTTTTGGCGTCGGCGCCGCGCTAACATTTCTGCTGATGCTGTTTTTCAGCCCGCGCAACAGCCCGTCGTTTTTCGCACAGCCCGGCTGGCAGCTGCTCGGCGGCGTGCTCGGTCCGGTATACGTGGTCATCCTGACCGTGGCGACACCCACCATCGGCATCGCCATGACCATGATTGGCATTCTGGCCGGCCAGGTCTTTAAAAGCCTGATCATTGATCATTATGGTCTGCTGGGTTCGCCGCACAGGAAGATAAACGCAAAGCGCATTATTGCACTGGGGTTCATTATTGCGGCACTGGTTCTGGTCGCACAGGGGTAGCGTATGACACTGATTATGATTCTTCTGGCCGTCTGCGGCGGCGCAACGCTAAGCATTCAGGCCGCCATTAACGGCCAGCTCGGCAGCAGCGTGGGGGTATTTAAAAGCGCGTTTCTGACCTTCTCCGTCGGCGCGCTGGTGACCGCCCTGCTGATTTTCTTCTTTGAGCCTAAGCAGGCCGTCAGCCTGCTGGACGTGCCGAAATGGCAGCTTCTCGGGGCAATGTTTGGCGTGCCTTATATTGTGATTATGGTCGTGGCGGTGCAGCGCATCGGTACCGCCGTCGCCACGGTGGCGGTGATCTTTGGCCAGCTCGCCATGAGCATGTTGATTGATCACTTTGGCTGGCTGGGTAATCCCGCCATTTCGTTCTCGCCGAGTCGTCTGGGGGCGGTAGTCTGCCTGGGGATTGCGCTTGTCTTTATTTACTCGGGTAGTAAAACCCGCACCGACAGGACATGAGATCGCATCTTTCGGACTGAGGGCTCCCCAGAAAATTTTTACCGAAAGCGATTAAGTTTTTTTAAAGTGAAGCAATTACTTGCAGCCATGCCCTGGTCCGGCTGTAAATCGCCGAAGCGTTTCCGTAAGGCCGGGGCGAGGCGCAGGGATGCGCCGAGAGGGCGTGGCCTGCAGGGATGCAGGCTCATGCCCGACCCGATAGCCTGAAGGAATAAGCTGAGGGTACCGCGAAGCGGCGATTTACCGCCGGGAGCCCGGGTCGCCAGGGTGGTGGCGACTGAGCCACCCTGGCACGTTCACCGGTCATGTCGTTACAGAGTAGCAAGGAACATAAAGTGAACGGAAATACCACCTTAGCCGTATGTTCCCCTCACCCTAACCCTCTCCCCATAGGGGCGAGGGGATTGTTCACTGCTCGTATCATCACTCTTTACGGGTAAAGAACAGCGTCACCGTGGCGACGGTGACGCCCAGTTTCTTCATCTCGGTTTTATTAAACAGATGGTTCTCATCCTGCAGGTACATCCAGTCGTCAAAGTTCAGTAGCCAGGTACAGCCGTTGGCCTTCACGTTCATGCTGTAATGCCAGTTGAAGGCGTTGCCTGCGGCCTGCCCAGTCGCAACCCCTTCGATATCCCCCGCCGTGCCCTCGTAGCGATCGTTCCCCAGGCGCCGGATATGCCAGACTCGCTGTTGCTTCTCGCCGTCGTCGTAAACGAAGTGCTCGTTCAGGGTCAGCGTATCGCCGATAACGTCCCCGGTAATCTCAACGTGAAAACGTCGGATCTGCTTGCCGCTGCGATCCTGCACCATCCCCCACGCTTCGGTTTTGCCCTGGAAGAAGTGGAAGATATCCAGCCGCGGCTGCTGGTGGCGGTATTCGGTCACCTCCGTGCTACAGCCCGCCAGCAGCATCGTTAATGCCAGCACCATCATCAGGAAACGTTTCATTTTTGGCCTCCGATTAACTGCTGACGCAGCTCAGGATATTGCGTACGGGGAGCCAGCCAGATGGCCAGAAAACGGGTACTGAACGCTTCTGACTGGCGTGGTCCCAGGGGAATAAAGGTTTTCTGAAGGGTCGGATCGCGGTACCAGAACTGCCCCTGCTGGTCATTAAGGACAAACGCCAGCTGTGAGCCCGGTCGAACATCGGGCCACAGCGACCGGAGCATCCGCAGCCAGGCTTCGCTTTGCGGTTCCTGCGCCAGGATCCCCTGCGCCTGCCACTGGTCGCGGGTCGCCTCGACCAGCTCATCGCGATCGATGTCGCGCGCATAGGTAATTATCAGCGCCTGATCCTGGTTCTCCCGACCGTAACGCCCGTCCGGCGTACGCAGCTGGGAGGTGTAGACGGTGAACGGCCCCCAGGTGAGCGTGGCATCGCCCACCTTACGCCACGCCAGCCAGTCGGCGGCCTGGGCCGCAGGCATCGCGATCAGCCAAAGCAGCAAAATCGCAGCTCTCATTTTTGTCTCCCCATCATCAGGTGGAAAAACAGCATCAACACCAGCCAACCCGGCGCCATCCAGCTGACGACGATAAAAGTCGGCTCCAGAAATGTGATGGCATCCAGCCGCTCGCCAATCAGATACGCCACCGGGCCACCCACGGCGGCCAGCAGGGTCAGCAGCCAGCCGGGCAACGTGGTGGTGCGCGTAAGCTGCGTCCAGACGGTGGCGAACATCAGCCACAATGCCACCATCCATAGCGGCATCAGGGAGTCGCCCGTGAAGGCTATCAGTCCCGTCAGCGCCCAGAGCGTATCCAGCAAACTGCCTGCCGCGGCCAGCCCGATGGCGTAAAAACGGTATACAGACGGCAAGAGCAGGCACGCCAGGATCGCCAGCGCGAGCCAGATAATCAGGCCCTTTTCGCGAAAGAGCACCACCAGCGCCCAGTAAAGATCGAACGCGACGGCCAGCAGAAAGACCTGAAGATATCGTTTCATACGCGCTCGGCGGTCAGCTGCACCACACTGATGGTGCGGGCGTTAAACCCGGCTTCGCAGTAGCCAAAGTAGTACAGCCACATGCGACGAAACCGCTCATCAAAGCCGAGCTTTTCAATCTCCTGCCAGGCGTGGACAAAGCGCTGTCGCCAGTGCGCCAGCGTGCGGGCGTAGTCCGGCCCCATGTCGAACAGATTGCGCACCACGAAATCGGTGTGGCGCGTCATCAGATCGTTCATCGCGGTGATGCTCGGCAGAAAACCGCCGGGGAAAATGTAGCGCTGGATAAAATCGACGCTTTTGCTGTAGTCGCGATAGCGCTGGTCCTGAATGGTGATGGCCTGAATCGCCATGCGTCCTCCCGGGCGCAGCCGCGCCTGGCAGGTACGGAAGAACGTGGGCAGATAGCGCTGCCCGACAGCTTCAATCATCTCTATCGAGACCAGCTTGTCATACTGCCCGGTGAGGTCGCGATAGTCGCAGAGCAGCACCTCGACCCGCTCCTGCAGTCCGGCGCGGGCAATTCGTTCGGTCGCCCAGACGTATTGCTCCTGCGATAGTGTGGTGGTGGTCACCCGACAGCCATAATGACGGGCCGCGTATTCCGCCATCGCTCCCCAGCCAGTGCCAATTTCCAGCAGATGATCGCCCGGTTTCAGCGCCAGCTGTTCGCACAGACGCGCCATTTTGGCCTGCTGGGCCGCCGTGAGATCCTGCTCGTCCTCTGTAAACAAGGCGCTGGAATAGAGCAGCTCCTTATCCAGAAAATGGGCATAGAAGGTGTTACCCAGATCGTAATGGGCGGCAATATTTTCACGCGCCTGCGCGCGGGAGTTTCGTCGCGTCCAGTGGCGTAGCCGCTCCAGCGGCCTGCCGAACAGACGGAACCCGTTTTCCAGACGGCCAAGCACCTCGCCGTTGAGCGCCAGAAGTTCCAGTAGCGGCGTAAGGTGCGTAGTTTCCCATTCGCCGTCCATCCAGGCTTCTGCCGCGGCAAGGCTCCCGCCCGTTAAGACGCGCCAGTAGACGCCGGGCGTCAGGATCTGTACGTCGGCATGCAGCGCGGAGGCTGACTCACCAAAATGAAAGGTCTGCGCCCCCTCTCGCAGCGTGAGCGAGCCACCGCGGATACCGCTTAACAGACGAAAAAGCAGCCAGCGCGCAAGGCGCACGTTGCGCGGGATATCGGGTTCTAACGCAAAGACGGGATCGGTCATGAGCGTTCACTCCTGCTGACGGGATGGTTATACAGCGGCACGCGCTTGAGCCACAGGCGCAGCGCCTGCCAGTAAATGGCGAAAACAGTTTTCAGGGTCATGAGCGGGATGCGCACCAAAAGCGAACGCAGCGCGGGGCGCGTCAGAGGCTCCCGGCGCAGCGCCAGCGTGGCGTCGAACACCTTCGCCTCCTGATGATTTTCAATGTGCATATGCAGCGTGTTATCCGGGTCGTTGAAGCGCCAGTGGTAGATCATGTCCATCGGGTTGAAGGGGGAAACGTGAAACGCTTTTTCCGTCGGCTGGGCATGTTGCCCGTCGACCGCGTAATAATGCCGCTCGTTCCACGGCGTGTTGCGGACCTCCGCCAGCAGCCAGCGCAGGGTACCCTTTCCGTCATAGCAGTAGTAAAAGTTGACCGGATTGAAATGGAACCCGAAATAGCGCAGCTGCGTCAGGAGCATCACCCGCCCGTCCGGACGTTCCCCGGTCAGGCTCTCCAGCCTGCTTAGCACGTTCTCTTTAAGCGGCGTGCCGAGCGGATAGTCCGCGTCATGGAAAGAGGCGGCAGCAAAGCGATTGCGCCGCACGCCGACGGACGCGAGCTGCGGCAGCTCATCGAGATCCAGCCAAGCCATAAACACGCTGTAGCGAAATTCATGGGTTTTCGGCTGCAGGCGGCGGTGGCGTAATACGCCGTGGTAAAGGCAGCTGTTCATCTCAGTTCCTCTCCCCGGCCGCTATCGCATTGACCACGTCCAGCGCGCTGCGCACCCCGTCCTCATGAAAACCGTTGTACCAGTAGGCTCCGCAGAACCAGCTCCGCCGGTGGCCGTTGATCTCGCCGCGCCGCGCCTGCGCCCGCCAGCTTTGCGGGTTAAACAGCGGATGCTCATAAACGAAGCGTTGCAGAACGAAGCGCTCATCCACCGCCGCGTCCGGGTTCAGGGTGACGCAGAACAGCGGGCTGCCCGCAGGCAGCCCCTGCAGGATATTCATGTTGTAGGTGACACAGGCGCTGGCCTGCGCCTGCTCGCTCAGGCGGTAGTTCCAGCTGGCCCAGGCGCGCGGCCGCACCGGCAGCCAGCGCGGGTCGCTGTGCAACACAACCTCGTTGCGCTGCCAGCCGATATCGCCCAGCACCTCGCGCTCTGCGGTGGTCGGGTCGTCAAGCATGGCCAGCGCCTGAGCGGAGTGGCTAGCAAATATCACCTGATCGAAGGTATGGCTGCCGTTTTCGAGCTGGAGCGTGACCCCGCGCTCGTGGCGGCTCACCCGCTGAACCGGCGTATTGAGATGCAGCGTCAGCCGATCGCCCAATTTGTCCAGCATCGCGCGGATATACTCCCGCGAGCCGCCCGGCACCACGTACCACTGCGGGCGATGGGTGATATCCAGCAGACCGTGGTTTTGGAAGAAACGTAAAAAGAGCGGCAGCGGGAAGCGCGTCATCTCCTGCAGCGACGATGACCAGATGGCGGCCCCCATCGGCAGAATGTAGTGGCGCGCAAAAAACGGCGTGAAGCCGTGCTGGTCCAGAAACGTCTGCAGCGTGGCGTTCGGATCCACTTCCTCGTCCAGCGCCTGTTTTGCCAGGCGGTTAAAGCGTACAATCTCGCCCAGCAGCCGCCAGAATGCCGGATTCACCAGGTTTCGACGCTGGGCAAACAGCGATGTCAGCGTGTGGCCGTTGTACTCAAACCCCGTCGCGGGGTCGTGCACCGAAAAGCTCATCTGCGTTTTTTGCCCGCTGATGCCCAGCTCGCTGAGCAGACCCATAAAGCGCGGGTAGGTACGGTCGTTGTAGACGATAAACCCGGTATCGATCGCGTATGTACCCTGTGGCGTCGTCACGTCAACCGTTGCGGTGTGGCCGCCCGGCGTGGATCCCGCTTCAAACAGGGTCACCTGATGGTGTCCGGCCAGCCGCCAGGCGCAGGTCAGCCCGGCAATGCCGCTGCCGATAATCGCAATGTTCATGAACGCACCATCCTGCGCAGCAGCGTGCGCTGAAGAAACGCAGGCAGCCCGGAGAGCAGCCGCAAAATGAAGCCAAACCCGGACGGAAACGCGATGTGCATTTTCCCTGCCGCCAGTCCGATACGGATCGCCTTGACCGCCTCGTCGACGGTCACCCTGCCCGGCATGGCAAAATCGTTTTTTTGCGTCAGGGGCGTATCGACAAAGCCCGGAGAGACAACCGTGATGGCAATCCCTTTTGGCTCCCAGTCCAGGCGCAAACTCTCGGCAAACCAGCTCAGCGCCGCTTTGGACGCGCCGTAGGCCTCTGCGCGGGGGAAAGGCAGCCAGTGGGCCATTGAGCTCACCAGCACCACACGGTTACCGGCAACCAGCTGCGATTGTAGCGCCTCAAGGCAGTTCACCGGCCCGAGGAAATTGGTGTTCATGACCCGCTCCACCAGCGCCGCATCCACCACGCCACCGTCGAGGTATTCGCAGGTACCCGCGCAGAGAATAATCAGGTCGGCGTAGCTGCCGGTCAGCGCCTGGCGACAGGCGTTCCTGTCCGTCATATCGAACAGGCGCACGGTGAGATTGGGGCAGATCTGATGCAGCGCTTCCAGACGCGCCGGATCGCGCCCGCAGGCAATCACATGGTAGCCGTCAGCAGAGAAGGATTTCGCCAGCCCGGCGCCAATCCCCGAGCTTGCGCCGGTAATCAACACCGTCTTCATGATTTCACCCTCCGCTTCACGCCGCGAACCGCCCAGCCCAGCAGAGGAAGATGTTCGTAGATCATCTCTCCCGCATCGTAGTAGTCCCGCTGGCGCGTGATGAGATCGTTTTCCGTCTCCACCACCGAGCACCCCGGCAGATCGAGCGGTTCGCCTCCGGCAATGCGCGGATGCGACCAGTGCATCACCCAGGTGACAACAAATCGGTTCCCGCTGCACAGCGGCGGATCGATAGAAAAACGGCAGTTCTCGACGTTGGCCAGCAGATGGGTGAAATAGCGCTGAAGCGCAAAAATACCGTTGTGCTCACCGAAGGGGTCGATAAGCGTGGCATTCGAATGATAAAGCCCCGCCAGCGCGGACGGCGGCTGGCTATCCAGTGCGGCGTAGTACTCGACAAACCGACTCACGACAGAGGGCAAAGTGCTCATGGGTCACATCCTGGCTGTAAACAACGTGGCGTAATCGCATAATTAAAACTTACACAATTAACGTTATTTGTCCAAGTTTGTGCGAATTTATTTTTTATTACTCAAAAATATCAATAGGTTGAAAGCTCATTCATTTGAAGGTTTTGTAGGCCGGGTAAGGCATAGCCGCCACCCGGCTTTCACTCACTTTCAGGTTATCCTTAAGGCAAATTCAGCGGTCATCTTCCAGGCTTATCCTTTTTATTCATAAGGATGCCTGACATGAAACGTTTCTTTCTCTCCCTATTCTCAAGCCCGGAATCCTTACTGCAGGTGATGAGTCAGCAGGAAATTATTGAAGCCGTGGAAGATGGCGACCGCATCATCATCGACCAGGACGGGAACGCCTCGGTGAACTACAAGAGCAACGAGGTGCGGCAGGACTTTCTGCGTCACGTTAACGCGCTGAAGAGGGCCTGATATGGGAACGGCGATATTTATGGTGCTGATGGTCTGCGGGTACTGGTACACCAGCCGCGACCTGTCGACCCGCTTTAAAATCAAGCGTTCCTTCGGCTGGGATGTCTATTTTCTCGTTGCGCTTTACGGCTGTATTTTCGTTCTGCAGGGGGTGATTGCCACGGGGTTGCTCTGGCTGCTGCTGCTTAGCCTTTCCGCCGCCAACAACGCTTTCCATTTTGCCTCACCGAAATACACCGACTGGCAAATCGACTTTATGAACTGGAGTTTTTTAGGCATTCAGGCGCCGGTGGTGGTAATGCTGGCGTTTGCCATCCTGTTTTGTCTCTACCGGTCTAACTGGGCAGGCAGCGCCAGGCTGGATGGCGAGAGTCGGAAAAAGCTCTACAAACGGCTTGCGCAGGCGAGCGGGATCGAGCAACTGCTCTATCAATGTATGGAGCAAGGCGAGCTGGCGCAGGTCACGCTCCGCTCGAGGCGGATATACGTGGGTATGATCCACACCGCGACGCTGGAATATGAAAAAACGGCCAATATCGTGCTGATCCCGATGTTGAGCGGGTACCGGGACGAGAAGACGATGAACCTGCGCATCGAGAATAATTACAGCCGGTGGTACGCCGAGCATGACATTACGCTCGACTCGGAACCCCGCAGCGCCATGTCATTCCGCAAGGTGATTTTACTCAATCAAATTGAGAGCATCTCGCTGTTCGATCCCGCCAGCGCCAGCGCGCTGTCGCTGGCACAGCGGGATGAGAGCCCTGGCCCTAAAGAGACATCCCCATAATTCTGAGTATGCTCTGCTGTGAGGCTGTTTCAAAAAGGACGTTCTTAATGCAGAGCATGCCCTGCTTCTGGTAGAACCGGTACGCTCCTCCGTTCTGCTCAAGCACTTCCAGCCAGAGATAGTCCTTTCCCCTGCTCCGGGCCATGTCGATAATTTTATTGAACATGTCCTGACCATAGTTCTTGCCGGTCTCGGCAGGATCGAGGTAGAGCTTGTTGAGGAGAACGCCCCTCTTGTCCGTTTCTGGAAGCATGGCGTCCCAGGTCACTTTCATGAATCCCACTGGCCGATCGGTCTCTGCAACATACCAGGAAACAGCGTTATCTTTCAGGCTCTGTTCAAGTACCGAAACGGCGTACTCGCCGTCCAGAAAGGCCTTCATCTCGGCGTCGGATACCCACAGATGCTGAAAATGGGCGGGGTATATGCGGTATCCAAGTTCACTTAAGAGCGCAGAATCGGCCCCGCTGGCCTGTCGAATTCGAAGAGTCATGGAAGGTATCCCTGGTCATCACCCGCGTTGGGCATGTTGATAGAGGTCCCAGCGGTTGCCGTAAATATCTTCAAACACCACCACCATACCGTACTCTTCCTCACGAGGTTCTTCACAAAAATGAACGCTTTTTGCTTTCATGGCATGGTAATCGCGCCAAAAATCATCCGTCTGAAGGAACAGGAAAACTCGGCCACCGCATTGATTACCGATAAAACCTTCCTGCCTCTCGTTAGACGCACGAGCCAGCAAAATATTGCAGTCGCTTTCCGGGTTGGGCGAGACGACTACCCAGCGTTTTCCCGGTTGGGGCGTATCCTCTACAAGGGTAAACCCCAGCTTGTCGGTGTAGTATTCAATGGCACGATCGTAGTCATCAACCACAATAGCCACGCAGCCGAGGCATCGTTTCTGTGTTCTCATTTCCGTTACCTTTACTCTAAATGGTTATGCTCAGCGCTTTTCCACTGAATACGCGCACATAAAAACAGCGATCGCATGCGTAACCCGACGAGCAATTTCTTCATCAGATAAGCTTTTTCTGGCGCCAAGCTTTATCTCAAGGCTTGTCATCCCGAGCCACAACCCGGCCAGGTCGTCAGCTGCTTCGCGCGGGGAGCACGCGATCAGTAAGCCCTTTTCAACGGCTTCACCGATAATTGTCTCCAGCATCTGCTGCGCCCTGCCGGGACCTGCCGCATAAAAACGCGCGGGTAACTCCGGATGACGAATAGCGGCGGAGGCAATTAAGCGGTCCCAGCCCGTCAGCTCGCGCTGGTTGATGAAGCGGACAAAACGGTTGCCAAACGCGGTTAAGACCTCGGTCAACGACAGATGATGCCGCTCGGAAAAATCACTGTCACTGATGGTCAGATCCGATTCCTTACGGAGTACGGCCTCAACAAGCAGATCTTTATCCGCGAAATTGGCATAAAGCGTGGCTTTTGCCACCCCGGCAACGCGGGCAATTTCTTCCGTCGTGACATCGAGGCCTTTCTCGAGAAACAGGCTTCTTGCGGCCTGCAGTATCGCCTGCTCCTTTGACGGATCTTTTGGGCGGCCTTTCTGCCGAACCTTTTCTCTCATCGTTTACGACCTGACAAAAGCATGCTCATCATGAGCCCCCCGATAACGGTTATGTGTTCAAGCGCGATATGAAACTCCTGGGTGCGCTGGGGCTCGCTAAATTTCCAGAATGGATGCCCCACCGGAATGGTGAGTAATGTAAACACAATCAGCATTGCCGATCCAATCCATCCGTAGCCCGCAAAATTCGAAATCACCAGAGCAGAGCCTACAAGCTGACAGAGAATGGTGCCTGTCGCGAATAAGACGGGCCAGGAGAGACCCACGTCCACCATTTCCAGCACAATCTCTCCAAAGTTGAACAACCCGTAAAAGCCTGCCATCCAGAAGAAAAAGGTCAGTAAAATTCTTGAAAGACAGAGTGTTGTGATAGATGACGTGATTTTTGACACTGAATTATCTCTTTGATCATTTAAAAGACTGGTGAGTCTACTTATTAATTAAAAGACCGACAAGTCTGATAAGTGCGATCAACGCCCTGACACACCAAAACGGGTGGGTGAAAATCAGTGTGAGAACGCGCTAGTCTGCCTCTGGTGAATGGATGGTGAGCGATGAAGACATATGGAAATTATTTTGATGCGCCACGGCGAACCCGAATACAGGGGCGCGGGAAAGGTGTCGTACAGGGAAATGGTGGGATGGATCGACAGCTATAACCGCTCTTCAACGGGCCGCGACAGACCTTCGGAGATGGCTCAAATCCTCGCGTGCCGCGCGCTGACGTTTCTCAGCAGCCCTCTCCCGCGAGCCCTTTCATCATTGAAATCGCTGGGGTGTGAACCGGGCTTAATCGATGAGGTTTTTCGGGAAGCAGAGCTGCCGGTGTTCCGTATTCCGGGGTTACGGCTATCGCCTTTTTACTGGACAGCGCTGTTTCGCGTTCTTTGGCTCTGCGGCCTGTCTGGCGAGTCAGAGCGCGTAAGCGCCGCAAAAGAACGTGCCGTTAAGGCGGCAGAAATCCTGGTGAATGTCGCGAAGGACTCTGACGGCCCCGTCTTGCTCATGGGGCACGGAATGATCAATCGGTTTATTGCGAAGGAACTGATCGCATCAGGCTGGAAAGAACAGACTTCCCCGGTAACCGGTTACTGGGGCGCGGGGGTTTACAGCCTTGTGTAAGGGCACATACTGACACCGAGGATTTTTTCATCCTCGGCGCTTGGGTCATAGCGTCTGGCCAAGGATAACGCGATCGAACAGACGGTCTCCCAACCAGAGACGCATGCGGATGAGCATCTTTGCATTCTTGCCGGCTGCATAACGTGTACGCGGATGAGGGCTTTTAACGGCGCTGGCAACCACGTCCGCAATCACCTTCGGGTCGCTGCCTCTGCCATTCCCGTATGCATTTTTGACCGATTTAGCCACCTTCTCCACGAGGCGAGCGTAAGGGCCATTTGCTGAGCGTTTAACTATATTGCCGCTGACCACATCACCAAAGCCTGTCTCGATTAAACCCGGTTCAACAATCACAACCTTAATGCCAAATTCTGCCACTTCAAGACGCAGACAGTCAGACCATCCCTCAAGCGCATGTTTCGTTGCGTGATACCAGGCTCCCAGAAGGGTGTAAATCTTACCCCCCATAGAGGTGATATTAATAATGTAACCGCTGCGTCTGGCGCGCATGGCCGGGATCAGCAGTTGCGTAAGGCGGGCCGCACCAAACACGTTAACCTCAAACTGATAGCGAGCTTCATCAATACCGATCTCTTCTACCGGTCCATAGAGCCCAAAACCCGCGTTGTTGACCAGCACGTCAACCCCACCTGTCTGCGACATGATGGTATTCACGGCAACCACAATGTCTTCATCACGTGAGATATCCATCCGCAGAGGGTACGCGCCAAGCTGGGCGAGATCGTGCATTTTCTCAACGCTACGGGCAGCAGCGTAAACCTGATAGCCATCCTGAATAAGACGACGGGCGATGGCTTTGCCCATACCTGACGATGCACCGGTGACCAGCGCAGTTTTTTTGTCCTGAGTAAACATAGATACCTCGGTGAGTAGACTGTGGCTAGTTTGCTCTCCTTTGACCTCATGTTAACTAGCGTATCGCGCCATTTGACTCGCAAACTGCGCCATCAGAGCGATAAATACGCACGTGTTTACTCAAGACGCATGGCTGTCCTGGCCGCTTCAGGAGTCTGGCCCGTCCAGGTCATAAATGCGCGATAGAATGAGTTAGGATCTTCGAAACCCAGCAAAAACGCGATCTCATACCCGGAAAGACGCGTATTGCGAAAATAATGACGGGCCAGGTGTTCTCGACACGCGTTGACAAGGTTGCGAAAGTTTTCCCCTTCCTGCTCAAGCCTTCGCTGCAGCGTGCGTTTGCTCATCCCCAGACGCTCAGCCGCTTTTTCAATAGTCGCTTCGTTACCGGGAACTAGCTCCAGGAGTACCGCTCGTACGCGCTCGGCGGTTGAAGCCCGTTCATTTAACTGACCGAGACGACGCTGCAGTTCCGGTTCAAATACCTGCCACATTCCCTCATTGACCGTTAAAAAGGGTCGAAGCGCATCGGCTGCGGAAAAGCTGATGGCGGGCTGTTCTCCGTATTGCACGTCAGTACCAAAGAAACGCGAAAAGTGGCTGTTCTGAACCGATGACGGTAGCGCAGAAACGCAGATCCGTAAGGGGTTAACCGGTTCGCGCGTTCCCAGTCGCAGAAGCTTGAGCAGGAAGCCCAACTCTGCCACCTGGAGAAACGGCGGAATAGTTGTCGCAAAAAGCCAGCGCGGTGAGACGGTAAGGTTGCCGTTTTGGTCGACCGTTGTCTCCAGAACCATGGGAGCAATAAGCTGTTTATATCTGGCCAGACGCTGGACAGCCTGCATCATATTGCTGCTACACAGTGCGGCAAAAAGGGGCGGATCAAACACATCCGCAGAGATCAACTCAATGAGCGGGACGGGAAAGGCAGGATCGTTCGTTTCAGCCTCCAGCGCGTTCCAGAAGCGAATGTATTCATTCGTATCGAGTCCCCGCGCTTTTTGTAAAAAGAGATCGTCAGGTAATCCTGCCCTGCGGAGAATGCGTTCTGGCTCAAGCCCCGCGTCTTTCAGCAGCGTTTTCCAGCTTATATCGAGAGCGAAAGTACGGTTATAGGCCATTTGCTTATTCCGGTGTGAAGGTTATTCAACGCTTAGTGTTGTTGTGTTGCTGGCGTTTGTCAGTCGTCGCAGGTGTAAATATTATTTGCTTCCTAAAAACGCTGCTTCTAATGCCCTCTTCAACGACGTGATGACCTCATCCGTCTCCATGCCCATCTGCGCATGAATAATGGCGCCGTCAATGAGCAGCATGATTTCATTGACGACGCGCTCATCCGCGATGGTCGTCAGCGACGCAATAATATTCTTTGTTTCGATTTTATGATCGCGGCATATCGCTTTTATTTCACTTTCAATATCTTCGGATTTGGCTTCGGCGCTGGCATTAATAAACGCGCAGCCGTGGAACTCCGGCGAAATAAACCATTCACAGAGCGTTGCAGAAATCGCATCAGCAGGTATTTCGCCTTCATCGAGATGTCGGCGCAGCGTGGATTCAAACCAGTTAATCCATATTTCATGCCGATAGTGCAAATAGGCGAGAATAAGTAAACTTTTGCTCGGAAAATGGCGATAAAACGTCACCTTCGTCACTTTCGCCTCTTTAATCAGCGTATCAACCCCCGTCGCCCTGAAGCCCGTGGAATAAAACAGATCGTGCGCCGTGAGTAATATTTTATCCCGGACGCTAATTTTTGTTTCGTTGCCTGCGTGTTCGGTTTTCATTTTTTCGACAGCCTCAAAAAGGGTGTTGACAGCGTTATTTTTCAGGCATAGATTACCCCAAGTAGACAGACCTGTCTACATAAAATCACACTGAGGTAACCGCCATGAACACACGTCCTCCTTTACCGCCCTTCACCCGTGAAAGCGCCATCGAAAAAGTCAGGCTGGCAGAAGATGGCTGGAACAGTCGCGACCCGGCGAAAGTCGCGCTGGCCTATACGCTGGATACCCAATGGCGCAACCGCGCAGAGTTCGCCACCAACCGTGAAGAGGCCCGGGCGTTTCTGGAGCGGAAATGGAAAAAAGAGCTGGATTATCGTCTGATTAAAGAGCTGTGGGCCTTTACGGATAACCGCATCGCGGTCCGCTATGCCTATGAATGGCATGATGATTCAGGCAACTGGTTCCGCTCGTACGGCAACGAAAACTGGGAATTCGCCCCGGACGGCTTGATGAAGCGTCGTTTTGCCTGCGTAAACGATATGCCGATAAAAGAATCCGAGCGACTGTTCCACTGGCCGCTGGGCAGACGTCCGGACGATCACCCGTCGCTAAGCGATCTGGGCTTATAGGATTTTTGCATCACTCCGGGGCGCCCCGGAGTGATGGGTTTAGAGTGCGCCCAGCTGTTTCATCAGCGTCAGGTTGTCCTCAATATGCCAGTTTGCCGCAATTTTACCGTCGCGGACTTCATAAATATCCGTAGCGATGAAATCTATTTTCTGCCCTTTTCCTTTCAGCTTGCCGAATGTCCCGGTGAATGTGCCGTAAAAATGCAAATGCGAAACCACGCGAGTGCCTGAAATAATCATCTGCTCAACGTCGCAGCGCAAATCGGGCACGGCCGTGCGAAACGCACGCGAGGCTAAAATAGCGCCTTCAGGCCCCTGCTTACGACCTTCCGGGGGCGTTTTATCGATGAAATTCACCGCCAGCGCATCACGCGCCAGGGATTCTTCTCCCGTATTCCAGAACGTTGCATATTCTCTGGCAACGGCTTCATTCGCCCTTAATTGCGCCTGGGGCAAGCTCTTATCAACAATAAGCTGTTTCGGCTGAAGCCATTCCAGCTGCGCCGAAAATGTGGTGCCGGACAGACCGGCAAGAATAAGCGCCGCGATAGCGGGACGAAAACACGTCGTATATTTCATGATGTCTCTCAACAGAGTATTACGTTACCCGCAGACGATTTCCTGCGGTTCAAACCGGTGGGGGTTCAGTTAATTAACGCCCCGCCCTCAATATCAATGACCGACCCCGTGACAAAGGGATTGTCCATGGCGAAAAGATATCCTTGCGCGATGTCCTCCGCCCTTCCCCAGGCTTTGGCTGGCAGGGTTTCCGCCGCGCCGGCGAGCATTTTTTCCCGCGCGGCGGCGTCCATCCCCGCATACGCTTCCGTGTCGGTCAGCCCCGGACTCACGACGTTGACGCGCAGCGGGGAAAGCTCCTTCGCCAGCACTTTTGTCGCGGCCTCAATGGCGGCATTCATCGTGGTTTTTACGATGGCGCCCGCCACGGTGCGGCGCGCCACAAAGCCGCTGGTGAAGGTCAGCGTACCGCGGGGAGCGATGTTCCCGCTGAGATAGCGGGCGACATTGAGGCTTCCCCAGAATTTTGTATCAAAGGCATGTCTTGCCGCACGGAGATCCAGTCCGGAAAGCAGCCCGCCCGGCGCCTTTGAACCCGCCGTGACGACAATATTATTGACCTCGCCCAGCGTTTCACTGAGCGCAACAAGCTCTGCCTCACGGCTGATATCGAGCACGAGAGTGCTAACAGACGCGGCATGAGCGCTCAGTCGTTGACGTGCAGCGTCCAGTTTCGCGCTGTCGCGTCCCGCAAGAATAATCTCCTCGCCGCGCCCGGCAAGCAGGGTGCCCACGGCGAAACCGATGCCGGAAGCGCCGCCGATAATTAAGGTTTTACGGGTCATAACGTTTCCTCCTCCAGGGTGTACGTTGGGTAATCGGTATATCCCGTGGCGGTCCCGCCAAACAGCGTGGCGGGGTCGCGCACCTGGGCCAGCGGCAAGCGGTGCGCCAGCCGGTGAGGCAAATCCGGGTTGGCAATAAACGGTCGTCCGAAGGCAATCAAATCGGCATAGCCCGCCGCCAGAATTTCTTCGGCTTTGGCAAGGTCATAGTTGCCCGCGACGATCAGCGTTCCGCTGAAGGTCTCGCGAAGGGATTGACGGAAACGCTCGGGTATCTGCGGCGCGTCGTCCCAGTCGGCTTCCGCCAGGTGGATGAACGCAATCCCCTTTTGTTCGCACCAGGCCGCAAGCGCGAGTATGGCTTCAGAGACCTGCGGGTCGTTCATCCCGCGCTGGGTAATAAACGGCGAAAGACGGATGCCCGTACGTTCGTGACCAATCGCCTCGGCAATCGCGCTTAACACTTCCTGGGCGAAGCGGATCCGGTTAGCCACCGTACCGCCGTACTCGTCCGTGCGTTTGTTGGAGGTTTGGCGCAGGAACTGGTCAATCAGATAGCCGTTTCCGCCGTGGATCTCCACGCCATCAAACCCGGCCTGGACGGCATTCAAAGCGGCCTGGCGATAGTCCGCGACGATGTTCTGAATGTCCTTGCGTGAGAGCGTTCTCGGCTGCGGGCAGTCAACCATCTGGCCTTCCCCACGCTCATTCACCACCCACACCTGCGCGTCTGGCGCAAGGGCAGACGGGGCGACGGGCTGACCGTCCGGGTGAAAACTGGCGTGCGACATTCGCCCAACGTGCCAGAGCTGAGAAAAAATGACGCCGCCCGCCTGATGCACGGCCCCCGTCGTGAGCTGCCATCCTGAAACCTGCTCCGGCGAATGGATGCCGGGCGTCCAGGAGTATCCCTGACCCTGAGGCGAGATCTGCGTGGCTTCGGTGATGATTAACCCCGCGCTGGCCCGCTGCCGGTAATACTCGGCCATCAGCGCGGAGGGAATGTTGCCCGGCTGAAGGGAGCGCGCGCGGGTCATCGGTGCCATGACGATACGATTTTTCAGCTCTAACTGACCCAGCCTGTAACGTTCAAAGAGTGAGGTAGGTTTCATGTTTTCATCCCTTATGGTTTGGATGAAATCACTTTACAGTCGGCATCTGATTTTGATAATTACGCTAAAAATAGATGCACTTTTCGGAAAAAATGAATAATGGGTAAACTCGAAGACATGGCCTTACTGGTGGAAGTCGCCAGGGCCGGAAGTCTTTCCGCCGCCGGACGACGCCTGTCGCTTTCCCCTGCCACCATGACGGCCAGGCTGAAGGCGATTGAGGAGCGTTACCAGACGCGGCTGTTTCATCGCTCCACGCGATCCCTCACCCTGACCCGCGCAGGCGAAGAGTTTTACCACGCCGCGCTGCGCGTGCTGGAAGAGGTGCATCACGCCGAGTCGCTGCTGACGCAAAAAGAGGGCGTGCTCAGCGGCAACATTCGCCTTTCCTCTCCCTCGGACTTTGGCAGACAGTATCTCAGCCCTGCCGTGATTGAATTTTCCCGACGCCATCCTGCCGTAAAATTTTACATCTCGCTAAAAGAACACGTTGAGGATCTGGTTGCTAACCGGCTGGATATGAGCGTGCGTTTCGGTAACCTGCCGGACAGCAGCCTTGTCGTCAGAAACATCCGCCCGAACCATCGGGTGCTGGTTGCCTCCGGGGCGTATCTTAACGACCACGGCATCCCCGCCACGTTTGCAGATTTAGCCCGACACCGGTGCCTGGCGCTGGAGTCTCAGGGCGTGGTGATGAACGAATGGCGTTTTGAAAAAGAGGGAGAGGAAAACATTGTGCGCGTCGAGCCCGCCATGGTGTGCGACGACGGGGCAGTGCTTCGTCAGTGGGCGCTCAGCGGGGCCGGCATCGCGGGGAAATCGTGGTGGGACGTCAAAGACGACGTTGAGGCCGGAAGACTCACGGTGCTGTTTGCCGACAGCTTCACCGGCTTTAGCCGATACGATCGCAAAGATGTCGGGCTGCAGTTTGTTTATCCGCAGCGCAAGCTGCAGCCGCTTCAGGTTACAGCGTTCAGCCAGTTTTTTCTCGACTGGCTAAAAGAAAATTAATTTGTCGCCAAAATAAGAGACAGCGCCCATTTCGGTGCCCCCCTCAGGACTACCCTGAGAGCGGTTTTCAGGAGGAACAAAACATGAAAAAGCTTCTGATATGTTGTTTGTTTGGTAATACCGCAAACTCCCTCGCCAAAAAGATGCAGTCTCTGGCAGAACGCGAAGGCTATCCGCTGATGATTAGCGCTGTAGGGCTGGATAACTTCGCCAGCGTCGCTCCCGCCTTCGATGGGTTTCTCATCGCACCGCACATTCAGTACAAACTCGATGAAATAAAAGAAACGGTGGGTAATACGCGTTCACTCGCCATCGTTGAGAGTCTTCCCTATGCCTCTCTGGACGCGAGGAAGGTATTGGATTTCGTAAAGGAACAGATGCCTGAACTGGCTGCCTGAAATATAAGGCCGCATCGGTTCTGCGGCCTCCTCTCACCCGCCGATCAAAACACGGTTTCCTCGGACATTCTGATCATATTGCGTCCACTCTCGGCTTAAGCAAAAAACGTCTTTGTTCAGCGCAAGGGAACTGCGCTGAAACCCTCGCTTATCGTCGGCAGATAGATGCCTTCGTGCGTGAAAAACAGTGATACACTTACCCCACCGGGTTGATCGTCCCATCTGAAGGGCTCATGATCAATGACGGTAACCAAAGCACGAAATGGTCACTCGTTGTTAATCGTCGCCTGTCACGCTAAGCTTACATAATGACTAAAACTATGAACGCCCCATCAATACGTGGTCCACTTGACCATTCTGTCAGAGAGCAAATCGTCGAAGCGGCTTTTGAGCACTTCGGTCACTACGGCTATGAAAAAACCACCGTCGCCGAGCTGGCGAAATCGATCGGTTTTTCAAAGTCCTACATTTATAAGTTCTTCGATTCCAAGCAGGCTATCGGCGAGGTGATCTGCGCTAACCGCCTGGAGCTGATCATGGCGGCAGTGCTTTCCGCCCTTGAGGGTGCACCGTCAGCAAGCGAAAAATTACGCCGGCTCTTCAAAGCGCTTACCGAGGCAGGAAGCGAGCTGTTTTTCCACGATCGCAAGCTTTACGACATCGCCGCCGTCGCCGCGCGCGAGCAGTGGCCGTCGACAGAACGGTATGCTGAAAGCCTGATGAAGCTGATTGAGAGCATCATTATTGAAGGCAGGCAGGCCGGAGAGTTTGAAAGAAAAACGCCGCTGGATGAGGTCACTCAGGCCATCCACATGGTGATGTGTCCTTTTATCAACCCCGTTCAGCTGCAGTACAACCTTGAAATGGCCCCCGCTGCCGCGGTGCTTCTCTCCTCACTGATATTAAGAAGCCTGGCCCCCTAATTTGTGACCATTGACATTATTGGTCACTAGTCAGAGAATGCGGATACCGTCCTGTTACTTCAATAAGGTTTCCCATGCTCAGGCTCACTTCAGCCCGCGTTGCCGTATGTCTTCTGCCGTTTGCCCTTGGGGCGTGCGGCGATAATTCCGCGAGTGACGATCCGCGCACTAAGCCACCGCTTGTCAGATCCGCCTCCGTCGAGATGGCGAACCCTGCCGCCCGCGCCTTCACGGGCGTGGTGGTGGCAAGAACGCAAAGCGACCTGGGCTTCAGGGTTCAGGGAAAAATCCTCGAACGCCTGGTGGATACCGGGCAGACCGTCAGACAGGGACAGCCTTTGCTGCGTCTCGATCCTGTTGACCTGAAATTACAGGCCCAGGCGCAGCAGCGCGCGGTGGATGCTGCCCAGGCGCGGGCGAGAAAAGCCACCAGCGACGAGTCGCGTTATCGCGGCCTGGTGGCGTCCGGCGCGGTGTCCGCCTCGGAGTACGATCAGATTAAAGCGGCGGCCGATACGGCCCGGGCGGATCTCAGCGCTGCCCGCGCGCAGGCCAACGTGGCGCAAAACGCCACGGGCTATGCCGTACTGCTGGCGGATTCAGACGGCGTGGTGATGGAGACGCTCGCCGAACCCGGTCAGGTCGTTAGTGCCGGGCAGGTCGTCATCCGCCTTGCCAGAGCGGGACAGCGCGAAGCGCTCGTCCAGCTTCCGGAGACGCTGCGCCCTGCCGTCGGCAGCGAAGCGCAGGCCACGCTTTATGGCAGTGAACAACACCCGGTCACCGCGACGTTGCGCCTGCTGTCTGACTCCGCGGATGCCACAACCCGCACGTATGAAGCCCGCTACGTGCTGGATGGTCAGCTGGCGAACGCGCCGCTGGGGGCGACCGTCACGCTCAGCATTGAAGACGCGAAAACGGAAGGTCAGGCGATGCAGGTCCCGCTGGCCTCACTCTACGATGCGGGTAAAGGGCCCGGCGTCTGGCGCATTTCCGCCCAGCCAGAAAAGGTCACATGGACGCCGGTTAAGGTGCTGAGCGTGGGCGAAGATGCGGTCCAGGTCACGGGCGGCGTGAAGCCCGGGGAGAAGATCGTTGCGTTAGGGGCCCATCTTCTGCACGAAGGTGAAGTTGTCAGGCTTGCAGAACAGCGCCATGCCGCTCCGGCGGAGAACGCGCCATGAGCCAACGTCGCTTCAACCTGTCAGCGCTGGCCGTCCGCGAGCGTTCCGTCACGCTCTTTCTGATCGTTCTGGTGACGATTGCCGGTATTTACGCTTTTTTTGGACTGGGACGCGCGGAAGATCCGCCCTTCACCGTGAAGCAGATGACGGCGATCGCCGTCTGGCCGGGCGCAACCGCACAGGAGATCCAGGATCAGGTGGCCGAACCGCTGGAAAAGCGCCTGCAGGAACTCAAGTGGTATGACCGTACGGAAACCTACACCCGCCCCGGCATGGCGTATATCACCTTGTCACTGCAGGACAAAACCCCGCCTTCTGAAGTGCAGGAGGAGTTCTATCAGGCGCGTAAGAAGCTTGGTGATGAATCCCTGCGTCTTCCGGCGGGCGTCATTGGCCCGATGATCAATGATGAATTCTCGGATGTCACCTTTGCCCTCTTTGCCCTGAAAGCAAAAGGCGAACCGCAGCGGCAACTGGTACGCGATGCCGAAGGCCTGCGACAGCAGCTTCTGCACGTTCCCGGGGTGAAAAAAGTGAACATTATCGGCGAACAGGCCGAGCGGATATATATCGCCTTCTCCCATGACCGTCTGGCCACATTGGGCCTCTCACCGCAGGATATTTTCAATGCCCTCAACAGCCAGAACGTCCTGGCCGCGGCGGGTGCCATTGAAACCCGGGGCGCACAGATTTTTATCCGCCTGGACGGCGCGTTCGATGAACTGCAGAAAATCCGCGATACGCCTTTAGTCGCCCAGGGCAAAACGCTCACGCTGTCTGATGTGGCAACGGTTGAACGAGGCTATGAAGATCCCCCGACGATGCTGATACGCAATCAGCATGAACCCGCCCTGCTGCTGGGCATTGTCATGCGTGAGGGCTGGAACGGCCTGGCGCTGGGTAAAGCGCTGGATGCGGAAACGGCGAAAATCAACGATAGCCTGCCGCTTGGCATGACCCTGACCAAAGTCACCGACCAGTCCGTGAATATCCGCTCGTCTGTCGATGAGTTTATGATCAAATTCTTCGTCGCCCTGCTTGTGGTCATGGTGGTCTGTTTTGTCAGCATGGGCTGGCGAGTGGGGGTGGTGGTTGCCGCGGCGGTACCGCTGACGCTGGCGGTCGTTTTCGTGGTGATGGAAGCCGCGGGAATAAACTTTGACCGCGTCACGCTGGGCTCCCTGATCCTCGCCCTCGGTCTGCTGGTTGACGATGCCATTATCGCCATCGAAATGATGGTGGTGAAGATGGAGGAAGGTTACGACAGAATCAAAGCCTCGGCCTACGCCTGGAGCCACACCGCCGCGCCGATGCTGGCCGGTACCCTGGTGACGGCCATTGGCTTTATGCCGAATGGTTTTGCCCAGTCGACCGCCGGGGAATACACCAGCAATATGTTCTGGATTGTCGGCCTCGCCCTGATAGCCTCATGGTTTGTGGCGGTGGTGTTCACACCGTATCTTGGGGTGAAGATCCTGCCAGCGATCCCCAAAGTGGAAGGGGGTCATGCCGCCATCTATAACACGCCTCGCTATAACCGTTTTCGCCAGCTGCTTGGCCGCGTTATCGCCAGAAAATGGCGCGTGGCCGGGTCCGTGGTCGCCATTTTCATTCTGGCCGTGCTTGGCATGGGGCTGGTAAAAAAACAGTTCTTCCCGACCTCCGATCGCCCGGAAGTGCTGGTTGAAGTACAGATGCCTTATGGCACCTCGATTGCGCAAACCAGCGCCGCAACCGCAAAAATAGAAGCATGGCTGGGCCAGCAGCCGGAAGCCAAAATCGTCACGGCCTATATTGGTCAGGGCTCGCCCCGTTTCTATCTGGCAATGGCTCCCGAGCTGCCCGATCCCTCTTTTGCGAAAATCGTGATCCTGACGGACAGCGAGACGTCACGCGAGGCGCTTAAATTCAGGCTCAGGGAGGCCGTCGCCAGCGGTCTTGCGCCCGAAGCCCGCGTGCGGGTAACACAGCTGGTGTTTGGCCCCTACTCGCCCTTCCCGGTTGCCTGGCGCGTGTCGGGGCCGGACGTCAAACAGGTACAGGACATCGCCGAACGGGTGAAAGCCGTGCTTCAGGCAAGCCCGATGATGCGAACCGTCAACACTGACTGGGGGTCACGCGTTCCGGTATTGCATTTCACTCTCGATCAGAACCGTCTGCAGGCGACCGGCTTAACCTCCAGCGCCGTTGCCGAGCAGCTTCAGTTCCTGTTATCAGGCGTACCTGTCACCTCCGTGCGGGAAGATATTCGATCGGTAGACGTCGTTGCCCGCGCGGCGGGTGATATCCGCCTTGACCCGGCAAAAATCGAAGGCTTTACCCTGGTCGGCAATGCGGGACAGCGCGTGCCGCTGTCTCAAATCGGCAGGATTGAGATCGGCATGGAAGACCCGATCCTGCGCCGCCGCGATCGCACCCCCACGATTACCG
Organism: Enterobacter sp. JBIWA003; assembly: GCF_019968825.1. NCBI lineage: Bacteria > Pseudomonadati > Pseudomonadota > Gammaproteobacteria > Enterobacterales > Enterobacteriaceae > Enterobacter > Enterobacter sp. JBIWA003. The sequence goes on along the minus strand of NZ_CP074170.1, from coordinate 2,297,495 downwards.
TACGGGGCGATATCGCCGACAATCTTCAGCCGCCGGACGTGTCGGTCGCCATCATGAAGCAGCTCCAGCCGATCGCCGATGCGCTACCGGCCGGCTACCGTATCGACATGGCGGGTTCGATTGAGGAATCGGGTAAAGCCACGCAGGCCATGTTACCACTGTTCCCGATCATGATTGCCCTGACGCTACTGATCATCATTTTGCAGGTGCGCTCACTCTCCGCGATGGTCATGGTGTTCTTAACCGCGCCGCTGGGGCTGATTGGCGTCGTGCCGACCCTGCTGATATTTAATCAACCGTTTGGCATCAACGCGCTGGTCGGTTTGATCGCCCTCTCCGGCATTCTGATGCGCAATACACTGATTCTGATCGGTCAAATCGATCATAACCAGAAGGACGGCCTCGATCCGTTCCAGGCGGTGGTCGAGGCGACGGTCCAGCGAGCGCGACCGGTCTTACTCACCGCCATGGCGGCCGTGCTGGCGTTCATTCCCCTGACGCATTCGGTGTTCTGGGGAACGCTGGCCTGGACGCTGATCGGCGGTACGCTGGGCGGGACGATCATTACCCTCGTCTTCCTGCCCGCGATGTATGCGATCTGGTTCCGGATCCGCCCGGTTGAACAACGCGTTCAGCACGGCACGGAAAACGTGTAAACTACCATTGGTAGATAACTAATCTGAGGAAAGCATGGTTGTTAAGCGCTTAAGAAAAGAGGACCGCCGCGTGCAGCTGCTGGAGGTTGCGCGTGGAATCGTGCGTCAGCAAGGCACCGAGGCGTTGACCCTTGGCTATCTGGCAGAACGGGCCAACGTGACCAAGCCCATCCCCTACGACCACTTTGGCGATCGCGAAGGGCTGCTGATGGCACTGTATCAGGACTATAGCGATCGGCAACTGGCGAAATTCCGCGAGACGCTGGCGGTTGACAGCAAAACGCTGGAGAAGACGATCCGCTTTTTCAGCGCGGCCTATATCGACTGTGCCATTGCCGCCGGGCCTGAAACCGGGCCAATCGCCGCGGCGCTGTCCGGTTCTCGTGCGCTGCAGACGTTCCGGGAAGCATGCGTGGCCGAATGTGCCGACTGCCTGCGCACCGCGCTTTCGCCTTTTATCGTCTTAAAAGGCGTTCAGGGAGAAGCGGTACTGACGGCCATCATTGGCGCGGCGGAGGCGCTCAGCACCGCGGCGGGCAACGGCGTGCTCGCCCGAAATGTGGCAGAAGATACGCTCAGCGGCGCCATGACCGGCGTGCTTGCGACCTACGCGAATAGCACAAAATGATCGCCGGGGGTGGATTGACACTTAAGTTACCAATAGTAACATAGGCATCTCTTCTCCCCCATTTTGAGGTTGCTATGTCTGCTACAAACGCCATGAGTAACGCGCTGATCGTGACGGCTCACCCTATCGACACGTCCTTGTCCCATTCACTGGCCACCCGCATTGCCGGAAAATTACGCGAGGAAGGTATGCAGGTTGAGTTCGCCGATCTGCATGCTGAAGGGTTTAATCCGGCCATGTCTCGCGCCGATCTTGACTTGTATCACGGGGATCCGAGCGCCCTCCCCGACGATATTCTGCGCGAGCAGCAGCGCGTCGAGCGTGCGGATATGCTGGTGTTTGTCTTCCCGGTGTACTGGTGGTCGGTTCCCGCGCTGTTGAAAGGCTGGTTCGATCGCGTGTTAACCCTGAACTGGGCGTATAAGGTGGCTGACGACGGCCGGATTGTGGGCAACTTACGGGATGTTCCCGTCCGCCTGATTGCCACTGGTGGTAGCGATCTCACCGGATTTGATAAACACGGCTATTCGACGGCGATTCAGACACAGATAATCGAAGGGGTATTTGGCTTCTGCGGGTTGAAGAACGTTAAGCTCGATATCCTTTACCAGGCAGACACGGCGACGCCCGAGCAGGTTGACGAATTTCTGAGCGAGATCGGCAACCTAAAATAATATCGGCTATCCATCCAGCAACGGCGTGCCTCCTTCGCCATAAGGAGGCACGAGTTCTCGATGTTACTAACCGTCAGGGATCCTGCTGGCAAACCGGAACTCTCTTTCTTGTGATTATTCAAAAAATAACGAGAAAAGGCCTATCGTCATCACTACACTCATAATCACCTGAATCAAAATAATAAAAAAAGCGATCCCACCTAATACCGTGATTTTTCGACGCAGAATGAAAGTTATGCCCGAAAGTACAGCACTGAACAGAATGGCTTTAAGTATATAGGAAAGCGGCATCATGGCCGGATGACCGGTCTGCACTCCAGCAAGCCCAATGAGACCCAGTAGAAAATTACCGCAAATTCCCCATCCCCAGAAAGTCATCGGTAAGCTCATCTGTCCCGCGACTAATCTTTTCAACATTCGCACATCCTTTTTGTGATTTTTTATCGAAACACTACGGTTTTTATCCAGTCTCTCGCACAGTTGGATTGTGCAATAAGTCGAGCCGACAAATACGCAACTACCAAATATGCTGATATGATTTTGTTCATCTTTACATGCATATTGATGGTATTGAAAAGAACTATCGGCAGCAAATTTTTAAAGTTTAACGGCTCGTCCGGATATGATTTAAAAGATATATCAGCGAAGGTCATAACATGTTTACGTCAGTTCAGCCAACAACCACCCTCACCACCACCGGACCCTTCGGCGGTGAGAGCGTATCTGTAGTGAACGACTGACAAACAGAACCTCAATCCCCGCCGACATGGACGGGGAAATCTCTCTCCGTTCACCACCCTCTGAATGGAGAAAGAAAATGGTTTCATCTGACAATGCTCTCTTGATTATCGACATGCAGCAGGGCCTCTTTCGGGGCCCGGTTTCCCCTCGCTCCGCCGATGCCGTTCTGGCCAATATCCGCTTGTTAATCGCCAACGCCCGAGACGCGCAGGTGCCCGTCTTTTTTGCCCGCCATATTGGGCCTGACGACTCCCCCTTCTCAGAAAAGGGGCCGTTAACACAGCTGATACCTGAACTGGACGTGAAGGAGCAGGACGTTGTTTTCACCAAGCGCTATCCCAGCTGTTTTCGGGATACGGTATTGCTGCGAGAACTTAATCAGCGAGGTATTAAACAGCTGGTCATTGCCGGGATGAAAACAGAGTTTTGCGTCGATACGACCTGCCGGGCCGCACCGGAGCTGGGTTTCAGGACGGTATTAATTTCAGATGCGCATACAACAATGGATAATGACTATTTATCCGCCAGCGACATTATTGCCCATCACAACAACACACTGGCAGGCCCGTTTGTGACGCTGTCGACTGCTCGTGACTGGCTTTTTAATACGGTGAGTTGACTCGCGTGAGCGCTTATCTCTTTACCCGGCTCGCCTTTCCGCGCGCCGGGCACATAAGAGAATAATTACAGGGTAAAACCACCGTCACCCACCTGTGCCTGAGCGTACCATTGCATCAGCTTCTCGGTGCCAGGCTCGTTTTCTGCCGGTGACCAAGGGGCGGTATCATGCTCGGGCACGGGCTGATACCCCCCGTGTTTAACCTCAAAAATGACGCCACCTTTATCCAGCGACAGCACGGCATGCCAGGTTCCGGCATCCATCTCCAGCACTTTACACTCTTCACCTAACACCACACGCCGGGTCACGTTGCCGCTGTCGTCAAAATTCAGCACCAGAAAGCGACCGCTCAGCGCCGTCAGCAGTTCAAAGGTGTGAGGATGGCGATGGGGGCGAACATAGGTACCAGGTTCCATTGCAATGGCCAGGCGCTGCACCGGGTCGCTCAGTTCAGGGTGTAAATTACGATGGGCGCGTAAGCGAGGAGAATGTGCGGCCTGCTCGCTTTGCTGCTGCAGGTCACTGAAAGTAATTTGTTTCATATACACCTTTAGGAATGTGGGCTGTCTACGGCAACCCGATTGCCGCAAGACGTTATACCATCCTGAACGGTCGAGGAGCGATGGGATTTGTGAAACAAATCGCTGCCTGCGTTATCGCCCCGAAGGCTGATATAAGGCATTAAAGAGATGAGACGGACTCTTCAAGCCAATCAGGGAGGTGTTTTCTGTACCAGTTAAGGTATAGATTCAAATCAGGCTTTTTCCTTTCGTGCAGTAATAACACCACTTCTGTGACAATCCATGCTTTGGCGATAGTGATTTCCCTGGCTAGTTGATATGCATCAGAATGCGTGGCAAAAAAACAGTAGCGCTCGGCAAGTTGTAAAATGCTTTGTTTTGAGCCCATCCCCTGAACCAGCGGAGCAAGGTCGATAGCCGGACTGCCAGTACCGAATCTTTCCCAGTCGAAAAGGATCACATCGCCGTTTTCTCTTCTGCCCCAGTTACCCGCATTGGTATCACCAGAAATTAAACATTCCTGACTAAACAAAACGCAGGCCGCTTGTTGAAAACATCGCATCTGCTGCTCAGCACGCATGGGTAATTTCAAAAGAGACAAGGATTTTTCAAGCGCTGACTCAGACCAGGTATGGGTGTGATAAATCCATGCAGGATCGGCAGGATAATCATGAAGGCGGACAAGGCGTCTCAATATCTCATCCCCGGAAATCTCATCCTGAGAGAGCTTATGAGGAACATATTCGATCCTCAGGCAGCGTCGATGCGGGTCGGCGTGCAACAGTCGCGGGGATTCAACAACGCGACGTAGCGGGTCCGCAGCACGCTCATAAAAGCCGTATTCAACATCGCTAACAGGGTATTTTTCTATCAACGTATTGTCATGTTGATCCATCACCTGGCGGACTTTTGCAGCGCCCATTCTGGATAAATTCTCGGCGGTCATACCATCCTCATGCCACGCGTTCGGTTTCAGGGCGTAAGTATAGTGTGGTTGTTCAACATTTGACGTTGAGTAAAACTCACATTGATTCCCACTATTTCTCGTTTTTCAAACCCGATCGCATTGAAATACCATCCCTTCATTCCCAATCTCTTCCTGACCTGGAACAGAGAGCGAAATTCAAAAAATAAATACACCTGCATGCATATGGAGTACGTATGACACTCGATGTTTTATTTCATCTAATGAAAATGATCTCACCTGAAAAAAACATCGCGGGTGAAAATATACATGCGTTAATAACGTTACTTTCGTCAGAAGACGATAGCACTGAGCTGCTTTCACCCTTTATTCATCGCCTGCATCTTCTGTCTTTCGCCCAAAGCAATCCGGGTAACGCCGAAGAGTTGCTCTCAGCACATTTGCCCAAAGAAGATGGGCTCCTTCCGCTTCTGGACTTCGCGGACTGGCCCCGGGTGCGCTACGCCGCTTCAGGCGAAGTTCAGACGCCTGAATCTGAGGAGTACTTCCGTGAAATGACATCGGCTACCAATCTGTTACGTTCTGCGCTGATCGAAGCTGAACGCGCAAAGGGAACGCCCGCTCTTTATATACTGGATAAATTACTCAATCTGAACAGCGCCCTGCCGGAAAGATATAAAAAGATGGCAAATATTCCCTACGCATAAATACGTTCACTATGCGGAATATCTCCCTGTTAATATTCCGCTATTTATTAAATCCGCTTTTCATTGAAATCAAGACAGACAATATCCAAAGAGGGCACCACTGGTGCATTAAGGTTAAGCCAGGTCAGCAACCGTTCAATACTCTGTCCTCTGAGCGAATTTTTCGGCCAGACAAGGTAGTAACCATCTCCTGTTGCTATCGCCTCCCTGAAGGGCAGCGCGAGAAGGCCGCTTTTCAACGCGTCGAGCGTGAGCCGGAGATCGGCCATCGCCACGCCGTGTCCGTGCATGGCCGCAAGGCTTGCCTGCTCCAGGGTGTCGAACACGATCCCACCGCTCATGTCGAGGCCGGGGAATAAGCCCGTCCTTTTCAGCCAGCGCTTCCAGTCCCGTCTGTCCGGTGACGGATGAATAAGATCGCATTCTGGAAGCTGATGCCGGGCAGGCTCCAGTAAAGACGGCGTACAAACCGGAATAAGCCATTCGCTGAACAGCAGTCGACTCTCAGTTGACTCGCCGAAATAACCGTTACCGAGGAGGATCGCACAATCGTAGGGCTCGCGGCTGAAGTCAACGGTGTCGAAGTCCATCCAGACGCTGGCGATTTCGATTTTCGGCTTCGCGTGGTTCTCGCGAAAGGATTTAAGCACATTGAGGAGCCATCGCATCGTCAGGGTGCTGGGGGCTTTGAGGCGCAGAAGGTGGTTTTCACTTTTGAATGCGCGACAGGCCCACTCAATATTCGAGAAGCTTTCGCTAAGCTGCCCGGCCAGCATGCGCCCGGCGTCGCTGACCTCCACTCTCGGACCCTGCCGCTTAAACAGCTCGCAGTCAAACCACATCTCAAGCGTCCGGACATGCCTGCTGACCGCCCCCGGCGTGATGTTCAGGGCTTCAGCCGCTTTGCTAAAGGAGTTCAGCCGTGCGGCAACTTCAAACGCGCGCAGCGCATACAGTGGCGGTAAAGACATACGTTCCCTTTTTGTCAGGTGTAATCATGCAGTTTTTGTATTATCGGCACTCGGTGACGTTTCACCCCATTCCTCAGCCGGAAACGTTAGCAGCAGCCCTCTGAGCAGAGATTCAAGCTGCGCGCGCTGCGCCTCAGAGAGGTTTCTCAGCAGCGCATTTTGCGTTTCCGTGTGCACGAGTAGCGCCTGTTCGATACGAGCCTGCCCGTGCGGCGTCAGGCTGACGAGCGAGCTGCGCTTGTCATCAGGATCGGCGATCCGCCTGATAAGGCCTTGCTGTTCGAGATGGTTGAGCCGGTTCGTCATCGCCCCTGAGGTGATCAACAGGGATGTATACAGCTGCGTGGGCGAAAGGCAGTACGGCTCCCCGGCGCGACGCAGCGTGGCGAGGACGTCAAACTCGCCCTCGCGAAAGCCAAACGGCGCCATGGCCTGCGCGCGTTCTTTTCCCAGGTGCTTCATCAGCCTGAGCATTCGGCCAAAAATTTTCATCGACGAGGCGTCCAGCTCAGGCATGGCGCTGCTCCACTGGCCGACAACGAAGTCTACATGGTCTTTCATCTTCACCCCGGATAGCGTGGGAATTTATCGAGTTGTGCGGTACATCTTACACAAAAACAGATTTTATCTTAACGTTAAGATAAATGCTCGCGGCAATTTGCCTGGGCCATTCACAACCGAAAAGGATGCCATGTTGAAACGCACATCACCGTTACTCTTCGCCGTTATCGCTTTTATCGTCGGGCTGAACCTGCGCCCCATTCTGGCCTCGGTCGGCCCTCTTTTCTCCGTGCTGCAGCGCGAAGCGGGGCTGACCGCGACGCAATTCAGCCTGCTGACTACCCTGCCGGTGGCGATGATGGGACTGGCTGCCCTGTGTGGTCCCTGGCTTTTAGCCAGGGTCGGTGCCGTCAGGGGAATTATGCTCGGGCTGTTCATCCTGCTGGTAGCCTGTTCATTACGCGGTTTTAGCACCTCGCTGACGGGTTTGATGGGTACCGCGTTACTGGGTGGGGCCAGCATCGGCACGATCCAGGCGTTAATGCCTGCCCTGATAAAAAAGGCGTATACGCAAACGGCCAGCACGATCATGTCGCTATTCAGCACGGGCATTATGGCCGGTGCGGCAGTCGCCGCCGCCAGCGCCGAGCCGCTGTTTTCATGGCTCACGCTCAAACCCGCGCTGGCTATGGCAGGCGTGCTTGCGCTGCTGGCGCTGATGCTGTGGTTACCCCTGGTTAAGCAGCCTCAAGGGGAACAAGCAGCACATGAATCCGTTACGCTCTCTTCCTCCCGGACTGGACTCCTTCTGCTCTTTTTTGGCGTGGGGACGGGTGCCTACACGCTGGTCTTAGCCTGGCTGCCCCCGCTCTATATTCAGGCAGGATGGTCCGCACGCAGCAGCGGCTATATGCTGGCCTGGCTGACCTTAACCGAGGTGGCCGCCGGGTTTGCCGTCTCCGCGCTGATCGGTAAATTCCCCGACCGCCGTGTTCCGCTGATAACAGTACTGTTACTGCTGCTGGCGGGATTACTGTGTCTGGTCTTTGCGCCGGGCACCACGCCGGTCTTATCAACCTTGCTGCTTGGCATCGGTATCGGCGCCCTCTTCCCGCTGTCGCTTATCGTCACGTTCGATCATGCGCGAACGCCCGCGCAGGCCGGGAAGTTACTGTCTAAAGTTCAGGGAGGAGGATATATGATCGCCGCGCTCATGCCGCTAGTTGCAGGGATCGTTCGCGACAGTTCGGTCTCGCTGACCAGCGCCTGGCTGGTGATGAGTGCAGGAGTCGTGCTGTTGATCGTTATCGCGTTCACTTTCAAACCCACCGTGAACGTGCAGGCGCGGTGAATGCGATACCATAATTGAGAGTCGTATTTCAGACGGCTCTACGCTAAATTCCATCATTTCAGGCTATTAAGGAGTGGATATGTCGCAGACGTTACCGGGAATTGATGTCATGTTCGTCGCCGGGTTCGGGCCCATTTCACAGGATACAGCGTCCAGCACCGCGTTTTATATCCAGACTCTCGGACTGCCGCTGAAGCCGATGGAGGGCAATGCCGATTATCTGCTCACTGAAGAGGGACACTTACCGGGCGTGAAGCATTTTGCCGTCTGGCCGCTGTCACAGGCGGCAACGTCCTGTTTTGGTGAAGCGCAGTGGCCCGTGGAGCATCCGATACCGCAGGGATGGATTGAATACGAGGTGCAGGATCTCGATTCCGCTACCCGTGTTCTGAGTGAAAAAGGCTATCGGTTATTGGTCGCCAACCGCACAGAACCGTGGGGGCAGACAGTCACTCGCCTGCTCAGCCCGGAAGGTTTGCTGACCGGTCTGACGATTACGCCGTGGCTGCGTGGATAGAGGATGTTATAAGGTGCTGGCTTATATCACGATAGGGACAAATGACTTTCAGCGCGCCGTGAACTTTTATGACGCTATTTTTAACGTACTGGGCTATTCACGTCTGCCCGCCTGGACTGATAGCTGGGCGATGTGGGGAAACGAAAATCATCCGGATGACGAATTTAGCTTCTGCATTTGTCCTCCTTTTGACCAGCAACCCGCGACGGCGGGAAACGGGACAATGTTCGCATTCAGAGCCGATAACGCGGAAATTGTCAGACGCTTCCATGCAGCGGGCCTCCGTGCGGGAGGAAAGGATGAAGGCGTGCCCGGTACACGAACCGCCTACGGCCCCGATTTTTATGTTGCCTATCTGCGCGATCCTGACGGGCATAAACTGGCATGCGTTTACCGGAATTATTCACCTGATGCAGATACGCTCTCAGGAGAGGAAGAGTCACGTCACTAATAAAGTTTTAAAGTATGGTCCGCTTTTAGCGAAGGGCGGACCTAAAGAACTTGTGTCAAACATCTGATGATTGATCCCCCACCAGGTTTCAAAAGGACCGGTAGACACCCCGTCCTGCGGAGAGATCACTTCAGCTCCAGCATGCTTATCACATGGGCAATATCCGCGATATCACCAGCTGACAATGGTTGCAGAGGTCGAGGCAGGCAATCCATGTCGGTAAGCCCAAGCACACCAGCAGCAGCGGCAATAACGCGAATACTTCCCCCATGTTTCCGGAAGAGCGACCACAACGGCTCGAGGCGGGTTGTCAGGGCTGTAACGCGTTGATGATCGTTTGCCGCCGCAGCTTCGGTGATTTGTTTCGCCATCTCAGGGAACAGACCGCCACACACGGAATACCACACTTCACAACCGGCGTTTAATCCCAGCCCCGCATAAGCGTCGCCACTAATACCGATTGTTACGCCAGGGCGCAAATGTTGACGTAACGTATTCACCCGCTCAATCGCTGCAGCGGGGCTATCCGGGACGCCAGGGATCTTGACCGAGCGAACCCCCTCAAGTGAGGAGAGACGACCGTGGAGTTCATCCGTAAAGGTAAAATGCGTAGTGCCCGGATTATCATAGATACACACCGGTACAGAAACGTGCCGGGTAACGGTCTCAAAGAGTGAGAAGACTTCTTCGTCACGGAGTGGCTGGTAACTGACCGCCGGGAGTAACAGCGCATTCGCACCAGCTGCCTGTGCATCATCTGCCAGATGCAGAATGGCATCGGTACTGACCGCTCCCACACACACCATAACGGGGATGTTCCCTGCATGCTGTTTTGCCAGCGTTGCTACGCGCTTGCGCTGCTCCCGGGTCAGATAGGCGTAGCTTCCGGTTGACCCCAGGATGCCCATAGAATCAACCCGAGCGTCTGTAAGACGGGAAAGAATATGGCTGAAACCCTTTTCATCCACGCCGCTGGCAGTGACTGGGGTTAATGGAAACGCCGACAAACCGGTAAACATAACTGTTTCTCCTGAAGGGTATTACTGCTGTTGTTCTTCGATGAGAGCAACTTCAAACCACAGACCGGGCATCATTTTTTCCAGGCCGTCGGTCAGCATCTTCCCGGCTTCGTGAAGTCTATCCAGCGGCATCTGCGGGAGACTCTCCAGAATAAACCACATTTGCTGAGCTTCCAAGCCTAAGCGGGTTCTGATCCCCTGTCGCCAGTTCCAGCGACGGCAGGTCACGCCGATATCATCACACCAGATAACCTCGCCTTGTGAAGGATACTCAACGGTGGCCTCTCCCTCTTTGACGGTATCAAAAGGCTCTGTTCCTTTTGCCACAGTCAGACGCGGCGCCCCCTGATAGGCAGAGAGATTCTCTCCACCAACCGGAACGGCATAGCGGAGACTAACGGCATTATAAAGATCAACGATAGGATCGAGCGCTGGCATCGTTCCGTCACGTAACACGCGCTTGCGTAACGCATCCGCTGAGCAAGGAGTGCGTTTAGGTTTAGCACCAAACTTTTGAAAAACGTCGGCCCATGCCGCCAGATGAGAGTCCGCCCACTCTGGTTCACCGGCCAGAACGGCTTCACAGGCTTCACGCAGCGCCATTTCTCCAGTGTCGGGATTAAGCACTGGCGCAGCTTTTACGCAGATGCTGAGTGCCCGAAAACCGGGAGCAATACGATAAATTTCAGGGGCAATTGACGGCGATACTGTTAGCACGTGATAATCCTGTAATGACCACTTTATTCCATGATAATGACCAATGACCAAAAAAGTCAATTTAATGACCGATGCAATTTCGATCGCCAGTTCCGTGAATGAAGCCGTATCGCAGCGAATAAAACTGTATCGTAAGCAAAAGAAAATCTCCCTTGATGAACTCTCGCGTCGGGCAGGCGTCAGCAAGGGAGCGCTGGTTGAGATAGAGGGATGCCGGGCGAATCCCAGCATTGCTCTGTTATGCCGCCTGGCTGCCGCAATGGGGGTTTCGGTGGCTGATTTTGTGGATGTCAGTTCAAAACCGACCGTGCATCTCATCGCTGAAGATGAGATCCCTGAATTGTGGGAAGGTGAAAAAGGCGGGAGAGCAAGATTGCTCGCAGGGTCAGGTGGCCCTGATATGACCGAGCTCTGGATGTGGGAAATGCAGCCGGGGGAAAAATTTGCGTCCCCCGGCCACACGGAAGGTACGCTTGAACTGTTTTATGTGCAGTCGGGCACGCTCACACTCGGCGTACAGGAACACGTGTATCGGGTAAATACTGGCTGTTCGGCAACCGCCAGAACGGACGTTCCTCATTTCTATGAAAACCAGGGGGAGAACCCGCTGGTATTTATCATGACAGTACATGAAAAAGCATCCTGAGCATTCCCCGGCACCGAAACGTGCTCCCAGCCTTCCCCTTCGCTGGCGATAACAGTGAGGTTTTGCTTCGAGCCGTTCCCGCGCGGAATGACGAAAAGGCCATTGTTACCATCAGCTGCAGACGTGCCCAATGGGCCGCTGGAAATACGAAAACTTTCAGGAACCTTCATAAGCTAACTTCTTAATTTTGATTAAAAAATATCAGGTCATTATCTGAAAATGACAATTCTGGTCATAAACATGATCTGGTTAGTACTTCGATGACTGTTACAGGCATAGGCTTGCCTTCAATAATCTCATTGAATGCATGGAATATGAATGAAGATTTCAAGCGCGGTAATGGCACTGGCGCTGCTGGTGCCGGTAGCAGGGAATGCAGCGAAAGATCACTCGATTGAGCTGAAGTGCGAGAAGATAAAGGTGACGCTGTACGACAAAATGAGACCAATACGCTCTTACGAATGTTCGAACCCAGTCGAGAAGGTGCAGGCCATGCCTAACATCCAGTCCATCGGTGAGATGAGATGCCAGTAAGCTTGGCCCGAGTATGGATAGAGGTGGTTGACGGTGGTAATGCAGGCACTTGTCCGTAGAGCGGTGAAGACGGTCTGCTTTATCGCGTTATCCCTCCCTGTAGGACGCGCGCTGGGCCCCGCTGACGGGTGGTTTAGCTATATCTGGGCTAACCGTATTGGCGAGGTGTTGTATGGGCCCGACGAGATAGGCCAGGACAGTTTATACGAGATCTATACTTATATCGGAATGTTGAACATTCTTCTCATTACGACGGGTATATATCTCCTGACAATCACGTTATTGAACGAGATAAGGAAATAGGGAAATGGCTATACCAGCTTACTTATGGCTTAAGGACGACGGCGGCGCATTAATCAAAGGCGGGGTTGATGTCCAGGACAGAGATTGCAGTATCGAGGTGAAAGGGTTCCACCACAACCTCATGATCCCAACAGATAACGCCACCGGCAAAATAACCGGCACCCGCATGCACTCGCCTATGCTGATCATCAAAGAATTCGACTGCTCAAGCCCATATCTCTATAAGGCTGTGGCCACCGGTCAAAGTCTGGTGTCAGCTGAAATAAAATGGTACCGGATCAACTACCACGGGCAGGAGGAAGAGTACTTCAACATGCTGCTTGAGGGGGTACGGATTGTTTCTATCTCCCCTGCAATGGCACCAGGCGATAACCCGAACGAAAACCACATGGAGACGGTGGAGCTGCGTTACGAGAAGATCACCTGGAAGCATAACGACGGGAACATCATCTTCAGCGATGCCTGGAACGAACGCCAGTCTGCGTAGAGAACGTAAGGGGCGCTAAGCCCCTTAATCATACAGCCAGCGCCCCGCTTTGGCGGACTCAATAATCATTTCAAGCGTTAGCGGCTTGTACTGCCGATCACGAAACTTCTTTCTAAGCCCAAACTGGAACCAAAACAGCTCAGGCTCAAAGTAGTTATCCAGGACAAAGTTGCTGTGCTCTATTCCATACCGGGTGAAAAGGTCGAGTAGCATGTCCTCCAGATCTTCAGGGACGAGGTTGAAGTGCTCCTGAAAGGTCCAATCCTTCCTGGCGGGTTGCTTACGCTCACTGTAGTTCTCAGTGATGTAATCTAAAAACTCTTGCTCATCAGGCAACAACATTAGAAATATGTCCAGGCGATCCGATGTTCCGGTCGTGCTATGAGGTTGTACTTGTTCCGGGTTTCTCTGGCCACAATGGCAAAGACAATCACTGCCTGAGCATAACCAATATACGGAACGGCTCTTCCTACTACCGCCCCTACGCTGTTCGTGTATCGTACTTTACCCACACCGATAATGGTCTCCACCCTCACCCCAGAAGAGAAGCGTACGCCCTTCAAAATACGACGAGCTACTTTGGAGGCAATGCTTGTGCGGGAGCCTGACGCCCCCAGCACCTTACGCTTGGGAATAATAGGCTGTCCTGCGAGAATCGTAGCAGCTGTCTCCACGGATATTCCCGTATGGTCTGCCAGACATTCAGCGAAGATTAGCATGAAGAGCTCATGCTGGGTTAAGTTCTCGTTACCGTGATAATTGTATGTCCCGCCCTGTTCACCTAATGCGCCCATTGCTTAATCCCTTGGTCAAATAAGCGCAAGGTTAAACCCTTAATATTTTTAAGAGGTAATGCGGATGTACCACTTTCGAAAAATTCAGAATAAAGCCCGATGTGACCGGGGTACGAACACCTTTAACCCAGTTGGGCCCTATCCTGACATACAGCATGAAAAAAACTGTTTTAACTCGTTGGGTCAACCACTGGGAAACCCACGGTTTCGGAAACTGGGCAATCTCTTTGAAGGATAGCCCTGATAGAATCATTGGTTTTGGCGGTCTGAGTATCAGCAGTTATGCTGATATAATAATTAATAACTTAGGATATCGTTTCGCCACAGAGGCATGGGGAAAAGGTCTGGCGACAGAGTTCTCGAAAAACTCTGTCAGATATGGTTTTTGTGAGTTAAAGCTGACCGAGATCTCTGCCGTAGTTAGAGGTAACCACGTGGCATCGCAGAAAGTTCTTCAAAAAGCTGGGTTGAAATACATAAAAGAGATTTATGATGTGAAAGACGCGCCGCCGAGCCTGCTTTTCTCTCTCACGCATAGTGAATGGTTAAGACAATCAATGTGAGAGTACTTACTCTACATCATTTAAATAAAAGAATCATTCTGCGGTGTTCAGAAAAAAACCAATGTACGTCACTGGCACTGAGCGGACATGCTAACTGAGCTAAAGGTCAGCGGTGAGCAAGAATCGGATCTTTAGTTTTCGAATTGAACGTATGTGATGGGTATTATATGCTCATCCATATACACTACAAAAAGAGACTGTTAATGACCACGTTCGGTGCTATTTTAAAAGCCCACCACATTGACTATAAACCTACTAATCGTTCATCTTTGGATGAGTGGTTTTATTCTATTTTGGATATACCAATCGATGAGCTCAGTATTTTTGACATATCCAGATCAATCAGACAAGATGTCTTTTTGGAGTATGTTTTACCAAGAGCTGAGGTTTTTTTATACGAAGATCCTTTAGCTGGAGATTATGACGGGCAACTTCTTTACGATATTTCGATGCTGACTGAAGCACAGCCCCCTTCGATAATGGCGATTTTGAAGCGGATTAGCACCTATTTGAGTCAGTTGGATAAGCATAATTTTGACAGCCAATCAATTAAATCTATTGAAAAAATATCAGCACTTGCTCACAATTGATATTTTTAAGCATTGAGAGAAATTCATCCATAATTAAGATGTTACAATGTTAGCAAAATCTGCTTCTGCCAATTACTGTGGGATAATTACTTCTTCAAATCAGGATACCCGTTTTAAGGTCAAGCTTAAAAGGTTCCCAGCCTCCTGGCGGGTCCCACTCTCCCTGTCCAAGCACTGTATCATTCTCTATTGATGTTATGATTACACCATCAATGGCACACTGCCTGGATTTCCAGATAACGCCCGCAGCAATATCCACGAGGAAAACGTGGCAGTAAGTGGCGACCAGAACCCGGTCATGTAGCTTGTCTGCATGGATGTCAGGAACTGAATAAATATGTCCAACGTAATCATCTAGTGGATGGCTTTTGAACATGTGTGTGGCCATGTCAAAAACATGAAAATGGTCGCCACAAATAATAGCCACGTGAGATTCATTCAGAAGAAACTCAGAAAAGGCGCTGGAAATAAGCCAGCCATCCTCATCTGCACGTATATATAACTGTAAAATCAGAAGGGGCTCGCCGTCGTTACTCATTAGCAACCGCCGATCTTTTTCTCCCTTAGAGCCAAAAGGATTGACGTCTATTATCGAAACACCTTCCGTTTCATCGCCGGGCGTGGCCTGTTCAAGATAAGTCGCTTGTAATGTCATGGAGTATTCCGAGTGTATAATGCAGAAGTATTCATACTACTTTACAAGCTGAGGTCATGACAGCAACATATCCCCAACAAACGGATGGCTCTGGCGACAAAATACTCACCTTCCCAGTGCCGCAACAATTGCCCCCTCCATTTTCTCTGGCGTAGTCATTGGTGCAAAGCGCTTGAGGGGTTTACCGTCACGCCCGACAAGGAACTTGGTAAAGTTCCACTTAATCCGCCCACCCAGCACGCCGGACAATTCGTCTTTCAGATAACGAAACATCGGATGTGCTGCGGCACCGTTAACCTCGACTTTCTCGAACATGGGAAAGCTGACGCCGTAGTTAATGTAACAGGTCTTTGAGATGTCGTCGGCTCCGCCAGGCTCCTGCTTACCGAACTGGTTGCAGGGGAAGCCAAGCACCACCAGCCCTTGATCGGCGTATTTTTTGTACAGCACTTCAAGACCCGCATACTGGGGCGTAAAGCCGCACTGGCTGGCCGTATTAACAACCAGAACCACCCTACCCGCATAGTCGGCCATAGAGATCGGTCGGCCATCAAGGCTGGTAGCGGTAAATTCGTAAAAGCGCGTCATCTGTGTGGTACCTGTTCTGCTAAATCGAGAGGTGGATACAAAAATACGAGGTTCAGGACTGACATTCCAGATCTTCGCGAGTGGGCCCCTGAAAGTAGACGGTACCAATATGGCAGCTACGGGGCTGAGTCAGCACAAAACGCACCGTTTCCCAGACAGATCGTCCATTCATTAAGCGCTCCCCCATTCGTGAGCGATCGTCGACAAGCGCGTCTAACCCGGTAAGTTCAAAATCGGGTGGATACAAGCCGGTCACCCTTATATTTTCCCGGGACAATTGTTTTGACAGTTTGGTGATAAAGCCGCTCATTCCATGTTTGCTGGCAAAAAAAGCGGGATGGGCAATGGAATCTGTAAAGTTCGGAATACTGCATGCGGATATAATCGCAATGATGTCTGCGCCGTCTGAACGTCGCAATCCTGAAAGCAAAGCCTGGGTGAGCAGGATTGAACCTGTCAGGCCTGAACTGACGGTATTGACGATTTCTGTGCTCGATTGTTCGTCTAGAGTCCCTGACAGCCACTGAGCAGCATTCAGTAGTAAAATATCAATTGGCCTGTCTGCATGTAAGACCTGCGAAGAGAACTGAGAAACGGATTCCGGCTGGGCTAAATCGCAAAGATACCCTCTTGCCACACCCCCTTCAGCCGCGATGAGGGCGCAGGTTTTTTCTATATCCTCGACCCGACGGGCGCTAAAATCCACGTCAACGCCCTCTCGCGCCAGCCAGACGCACAGCGCCTGACCAAATCCCCCGCCGCCACCCGTGATAACAGCGCGTTTTCCTCTCAGCATAACTCTGCGTCCTTTATCGTGATGAGTCTGTGTCGGAGGATTTATAGCATGACGGGGCGGGGTAACATCTTCCCGTTAGTGCCGTGGCGCGAACTTCCCGTCCTACACCGCCGACTTCGGCCGTAAATTCTCGTCAAACGTCAGCCTCTTGCGTTCAGGCTCAACCTCGCGCAGTGGCTCTACCTGATGCATCGTCAGCTTGCAGCGCTCCACCAGTACCTGATATTCCCGCGTGCCCTGCTGCTTCCAGGCCAGCTCCTGCTCGCTCAGCTCACGGATCGCCTTTGCCGGGCTGCCGATGATCAAATGGTTGGCAGGCATCTCCGCTTTGGCCTTCACGAACGCCGCCGCGCCGACGATGCTGTTTTCACCAATGACCGCCCCGTCCATCACCACCGCGTTCATGCCCACCAGCGCATTGCGGCGGATCACGCAGCCGTGAAGAATGGCGCTGTGGCCGATGTGCCCGTCCTCTTCCACCACCGTGTCCTGCTCCGGGAAACCGTGCATCACGCAGTTATCCTGAATGTTCGCCCCGTCTTTCACCACGATACGGCCAAAATCACCGCGCAGGCTGGCATTGGGACCGACGTAAACGCCTTTGCCCAGAATCACGTCGCCAATGAGCACCGCTGTGGGGTGAACATAGCTCTCGTCAGGCACGACCGGCGTCAGGCCGTCAATTTGATAAACAGGCATCTTCCCTCCTTATGCGCTTGTAAGACCACCAAAGCGTTGATAGTAGAGCGTGCCGGGCACGGGCAGTTCGCCGACAGAGGTTTCGCCCTTCTCGCTGACAAACGCCAGCGCCCCCGGCGCGACACGCTGATAGATATTAATGCAGAGCTGTCGGGCGCTTTGTCCTGCCCAGTGCGCAGGCAGTAACTCTTCCGGCAGCAGCGGGTCCTTCAGCACCACGCGACGATAAAAGTGAATCAGCAGCAGCTGGATCTGGAAGCAGCGTTCCGGCGTCAGCTCCTCCGGCGCGGCCTCTTTCAGCAGCGGCAGCAGCGGCCGGAACGAGCTGATAAACGACTCGTACATCGCGTTTTGCTCGGTTAACTGCCAGCACTCTTCTACGCGTGAACGCAGCGCGGCGCGCGAGAGCGCCAGCGGCGAGTGGGCTTCAAAGAAAATCACGTTTTCCGCTACGCCGGCATCGTGAAGCAGGGACTGCACGTCCGCCAGATGCTGTGACGGCGAGGCCATCAGGCTCGGCGCCAGCGTGCCAAACCCCTGCCAGATCAGCTGCTTTTTAACGTCGGCCAGGGTGGTTTTATCCAGCCCCTCGGAGAGCAGCAATAACCATTTACCGTCCCAGGCGGGCAGTTCCGCGCGGTAGATCTTATTCTCCGCGCGACGCGTCAGGCGCAGCCCCTTATCGCTCAGGCGGTAAAAGCTGCGTCGCCCGATGCGCGAAACGTCCAGCCAGCCCTCTTTGTTGAGGCGAAACAGCGCGGTACGCACGAACCGTTCGCCAAACCCCATGCCTTCCAGTAAGGCAGCCAGGCTGCCGAGCCAAATCTCACCGCCGCGATGGGAAAGCGCGTCACCGTATAACGAGGAGATAAGCGAGGTCCCGCTGACGGGAACGGAGCTGACCGCGTGCTGGATAAAGGCGTCGAGTTTATTCATGTGATTCATTCTGTTGTTATTTTTGTCCTGGATGAATCATAGCATAGGACCCTCACCCTGACCCTCTCCCCAGAGGGGAGAGGGGAAAATGCCACACCGAGCAGTCCCTTCGCCCTTTCTGAGGAGGCAAAAGACCGCACCGTACCGTCCCTTCTCCCCTTCGGGGGGAAGGCCAGGATGAGGGGGGTGTTGTTTTAACCGTTGGCCGCAACTTTACGCAGGTCAAACACCCGGCAGGCTTTGCCCTCCGAGCGCGGGATGCTGCCGCAGTTCACGATTGTCACGTCGGTGGAAATCCCCACCATCGACTTAATACGGTGGCGCAGCTGGTGGCACACCTGGCAACGCTGCTCGTGCGTCAGCATCAGGCTGCTCTCTTTCAGCTCCACCTTCACAGAAAGTGAATCAAGATGTCCGCGACGGTTCACCTCAAGCTGGTAGTGCGGAGAAAGGTGTTCGAACTTCACAATCTCCTCTTCCAGCTGCGACGGGAAGACGTTGACGCCGCGAATGATCAGCATATCGTCGCTGCGGCCGCTGATCCGATCCATACGGCGCATGCTGCGCGCGGTTGCCGGGAGCAGACGCGTCAGGTCGCGGGTGCGGTAGCGGATCACCGGCAGCGCCTCTTTGGTCAGCGTAGTGAACAGCAGTTCGCCCTGCTGACCGTCATCCAGCGGCGTGCCGTCGTTCGGGTTGACGATCTCCGGGTAGAAGTGATCTTCCCAGATGGTCGGGCCGTCGACGGTTTCGATACACTCCATCGCCACGCCCGGCCCCATCACTTCGGAGAGGCCATAGATGTCCAGGGCCGTAATGCCTAAGCGTTTTTCAATTTCACGGCGCATGGCCTGCGTCCACGGCTCGGCGCCGAAGACGCCCACGCGCAGGGAACAGGTGCTGGCATCGCCGCCCATCTGACGTTCCAGCTCCTCAATCAGGTTGAGGCAGTAGGATGGCGTCACCATGATCATGTCCGGCTGGAAATCGCGGATCAGCTGCGCCTGTTTCTCCGTCTGGCCGCCGGACATCGGGATCACCGTCGCGCCTAAACGCTCGGCCCCGTAGTGCGCCCCCAGCCCGCCGGTAAACAGGCCATAGCCATACGCCACGTGAATTTTATCCTTCGCACTGCCGCCCGCGGCGCGCAGGGAGCGCGCCACCAGGTTGGCCCAGTTGTCGATGTCGCCCTGGGTGTAGCCGACCACCGTCGGTTTGCCGGTGGTGCCGGATGATGCGTGAATGCGCACCACCTGCTCCATCGGCACGGCGAAGGTATCGAACGGATAGTTATCCCGCAGATCCTGCTTGGTGGTGCACGGGAACTTACGGATATCCGCCAGCTCTTTGAAATCGTCAGGATGAACGCCCGCAGCATCAAACTTGCGTTTGTACATCGGCACGTTGTTATAGGCGTGATGCAGCGTCCATTTCAGACGCGTGGTCTGCAGCGCCTGTAACTCGTCAAGGGAGGCCGTTTCAATCGGATCAAGCTTTGTTGTATTTGTCATTGTAGGGTACTCACATTGTTTTTATGCTCAAACACGCTCAAGGATCATGGCAATGCCCTGACCCACACCGATGCACATCGTACACAGCGCGTAGCGCCCGCCGCGTCGGTGCAGTTCGTTACTCGCGGCCAGCGCCAGCCTGGCGCCGCTCATGCCCAGCGGGTGGCCCAGCGCAATCGCGCCACCGTTCGGGTTGACGTGCGCGGCGTCATCCGGCAGGCCCAGTTGACGCAGCACGCCCAACGCCTGCGCGGCGAAAGCTTCGTTAAGCTCAATGACGTCCATATCGTGAATACTGAGTCCGGCGCGCTCCAGCACCCTGCGGGTGGCCGGCACCGGGCCGAGCCCCATCAGACGTGGCTCCACGCCCGCCGTCGCCATCGCCACGATCCGCGTGCGAGGAACTACCCCCTGCGCCAGCGCCATCTTCTCGCTGGCGACGATCAGCGCCGCCGCGCCGTCGTTAACCCCGGAGGCATTTCCGGCCGTGACCACCCCGTTTTTACGGAACGGCGTTTTCAGCCCGGCAAGCTGTTCGAGCGTGGTGTCCGCGCGCGGATGTTCATCCACGCTGAACTCAGTGATCGCCCCTTTTTTACCCGGCACCGGCACCGAGACAATCTCCTGCGCCAGAACGCCGTTCTGCTGCGCCTGCGCGGTACGCTGCTGGCTGCGCAGCGCGAAGGCGTCCTGATCGGCACGGCTGATATTTAACAATTCAGCTACATTCTCTGCCGTTTCCGGCATACTGTCAGTTCCGAATTGCTGATGCATGAGCGGATTCACAAATCGCCAGCCGATGGTGGTATCGAACATCTCCGCCTGTCGCTGAAACGCCGCGGTAGCTTTGCCCATCACAAACGGCGCGCGGGACATCGACTCCACGCCGCCCGCGATCAGCAGGTCGCCGTCGCCCGCCTTAATGGTGCGCGCGGCAAAACCAATCGCGTCCAGCCCGGAACCGCACAGGCGGTTGATCGTCGTGCCGGAGACCGTCTGCGGCACACCGGCCAGCAGCGACGACATGCGCGCCACGTTGCGGTTATCTTCCCCCGCCTGGTTGGCGCAGCCGAAAATCACGTCGTCAATCCGCTCCAGGTCGAGCTGCGGGTAGCGGGCCAGCAGCGCGCGCAGCGGCACAGCACCGAGATCGTCAGTTCGAACAGCGGAAAGCGCGCCGCCGTAACGGCCCACCGGGGTTCGAACGCCATCACAAATAAATGCGTCACGCATCAGGCCTCTCCTGTCACGCTGCCGCCGATGCGGTGAGATTTTCCGCGAAAAAGGGCGACGGTTTTCTGTTGTTGGTTATGGATTTCAATGTCATACACGCCGGTCAGCTTGCCCTGATGCTTCACCCGCGCGGTGGCGGTGAGCGTGTCCCCGGCGAAGCCCGGACGCAGAAAGTCAATCGAGCAGCCGGAGGCTACCGCCGCCAGCCCCTGACTGTTGCAGGCGTAGGCAAAGGCGGTATCCGCCAGCGAAAACAGCTGGCCGCCGTGGCAGGTCTTGTGGCCGTTCAGCATCTGCGGGGTGATGGTCATGGTCACCACCGCGTAGCCCTCGTCCATCTCGACAATGTCCATTCCCATCGCCTGCGCACAGGCGTCCCGTTCGTACATGGCGCGGGCGTTATGCCAGGCGTTATGACTCATAGCTACTCTCCAGAAGCGCGCGCTGGCGCAGCAGTGAACAGGGGCGATAGCGCTCTTCGCCGTAATGACGCTGCAGGTTCTCCAGCAGCGTCAGCAGGCGCTGCCAGCCCAGACGCTCGCCCCAGGCGATCGGCCCGCTCGGGTAGTTCACGCCCAGGCGCATGGCCGTGTCGATGTCCTTCTCGCTGGCGACCCCTTTTTGCAGGGCATCCAGCGCCTCGTTGGCAATCATCGCCAGCGTCCGCCAGATCAACAGGCCGGGATAATCGGCAATTTGCACCACCCGATGCCCCTGCTGCTGCAGGTAGCGGATGACTTTTTGCGTCGCGGAATGCGGGTTGCTGGCAGCGGCGGCAATGACCGCCACGTCACGCTCAATCCGGTCGACCACCACCACCGGGCCGTTGAGCCGCAGCGTCAGCGCCTGCGCAGTCTCGCCCTGCGTTTCAACCAAATAGACATCATCTATTTCCGTGACACCGTCACGTCTTTTTTCCACGCGCATCGGGCTATAGCTGTCGTTCACCGACTCAACCCACTGCACGTCAGGTTTTTCACCCTGCCAGTCGTACACGCCCTTCCCGCTCTTTTTGCCCAGCCTTCCTGCCAGCACCAGTTCCTGCTGAACCAGCGAAGGCAGA
Organism: Enterobacter sp. JBIWA003; assembly: GCF_019968825.1. NCBI lineage: Bacteria > Pseudomonadati > Pseudomonadota > Gammaproteobacteria > Enterobacterales > Enterobacteriaceae > Enterobacter > Enterobacter sp. JBIWA003. Next base: position 2,275,099 of record NZ_CP074170.1, on the reverse strand, counting down.
AAACGACGCTCCTGCCAGAAGGCGTTAAATACCGAGCAGGTCACCGCAAAGTTGACGTCCTGACCAATCATGTCGGTCAGCTCCAGCGGCCCCATCGGGAAGCCGCCACCTTCACGCAGGGCGGCGTCAATCACCTCCGGCGGAGCGACCTGTTCTTCCAGCGCGCGCCAGGCTTCGGAATAGAACGGACGCGCGACGCGGTTGACGATGAACCCCGGCGTTGACTGGCAGCGAACGGGCTGTTTGCCCCAGTTCAGCGCCAGCTCGCACAGCGCGTCGGCCACTTCCGGGGAGGTCGCCAGCCCGCTGACCACCTCCACCAGCTTCATGACCGGCGCCGGGTTAAAGAAATGCAGGCCTGCGACGCGTTCCGGGTGGTGGACGTCCGCCGCAATCGCCGTGACGGAGATGGAAGAGGTATTGCTGGTCAGCACCGTCTGCGGCGGGCAGATCTCCGCCAGCTGGGCAAACAGCGCCTTTTTCACCTCCAGCCGCTCCGAGGCCGCTTCAATCACCAGATCGACCGCGGAAAGCGCGTCGATATCGGTGACGGGAACCAGCCGGGCAAGGATTTGGCTCCCGGCATCGGCGGAGAGCTTTCCGCGCGTTACACGGGAGTCCAGACGCTGGCGGATCCCGTCGATGGCACGTGATATCGCATCGCTGGAGATGTCGTAGATCAGCACCGGATGACCATGGCTGGCGGCGACTTCGGCAATCCCTGCGCCCATCGTGCCGCTGCCGATCACGGCGACAGTCCGTATGTTCAGCATCTTATTTCCCCGTAAAGTTCGGCGCGCGCTTCGCGAGGAAGGCGCTGACGCCCTCGCGGTAGTCGTCGCTGCGCCCGGCCAGGCGCTGATAGTCGCGCTCGAGATCGAGCTGAGCGTCCAGAGTATTGGTTTCCGCAGCGTTGATCGCCTGCTTGATCAGCCCCAGGCCGAAGGTCGGCTGCGACGCAAAATGCAGGGCCATCTGCTGTGCCGTGGTGGAGAGCTGCTCGTCATCCACCACCTGCCAGATCATGCCCCACGCCTGCGCCTGTTCAGCGCTGAGTTTGTCCCCGAGCAGCGCCAGCCCCATAGCGCGGGCGCGTCCGGCCACGCGCGGCAGCAGCCAGGTGCCGCCGCAGTCTGGCACCAGGCCGAGCTTGCTGAATGCCATCACGAAGTTGGCCGAACGGGCGGCAATCACCATGTCGCACCCGAGCGCCAGCGTGGCGCCCGCGCCCGCCGCCACGCCGTTAACGGCACAGATGACCGGCTTCGGCAGCTTTGCCAGACGGCGCACCAGCGGGTTGTAGAAGGTTTCAACGGACATGCCCAGATCGGGCGCCGGGCCGTTGGGGTCGACGTTGCGGTCATTCAGGTCCTGACCGGCGCAAAAGCCGCGTCCTGCGCCGGTGAGCAGCAGACAGCGAACGGTGTCATCGCGCTCGGCCTGTTTCAGGCACTCGGCCAGCTGCTGATGCATCACGTCGTTAAAGCTGTTCAGACGCTCCGGACGGTTCAGCGTAATGGTCATCACGCCCTGTTCTACATGACTGAGAATAAATTCCACAATTAGCGTCCTTTAAAGTCGGGGGTGCGTTTTTGTAAGAAGGCGTCGATGCCTTCCCGGCGGTCTTCAGTGGCGGAAAGCAGCGTAAACAGCTGGCGCTCCTGGGCCAGACCGGCCTGGAGCGGCACCTCCTGTGACTGCCGCAGCGCCTGTTTGGCCGCCTGCAGCGCCAGCGGCGAGTGGCGCGCCATCAGGGCCGCCTGCTTCAGGGCATACTCCAGCGTCAGCGCCGCCGGGAAAACATCGCTCACCAGCCCGGCGTTCAGCGCCTGCTCGGCGGAAATGCTCTCGCCGGTCAGCACCATTTTGCTGGCCAGCGATTTCCCGACGCTGCGGATAAGGCGCTGGGTGCCGCCCGCGCCGGGCATGATGCCGAGCGTGATTTCCGGCAGGCCGAAACGGGCGTTGTCACCGGCAATCACCACGTCGCACAGCAGCGCCAGCTCGCAGCCCGCGCCCAGCGCGAAGCCGTTTACGGCGGCGATCAGCGGTTTAGGAAAAGCGTTGATACGCGCCCACAGCTGCGGGCGAATATCGTTCAGGGTGGCAGGCAGGTCTTTCTCCGCCATCTCATTGAGATCGGCCCCGGCGGCAAAGCAGCGCTCGCTGCCGTAAATCACGCAGACGGCGATGTCGGCATCCACAGCGGCGGCCTCAAGCTGTTCCGCAAGCTGGGTCAACAGCGCGTTGTTGAGGGCGTTGCGCGCCGCCGGACGGTTTAGCGTCAGCTGCAGCACGCGGCCATGACGGGTAACAGTCAGCTCGCTCATGCCATCCCCTTCGCGTCGAAGTCGACGATCACGTCGGCGGTTAACGGTAAAGACTGGCAGCTCAGCACATACCCGGCGGCCAGCTCGTCCGGCTCCAGGCTGTAGTTGGTCGCCATGTCCACCTTCCCGCGCAGCACTTTGCATTTGCAGGTGGCGCAGACGCCGCCCTTGCAGGCATACGGCAGATCTGCCCCCTGACGCAGGGCGGCATCAAGAATGCTTTCGTCGTCCGCCGTCAGGGTAATTTCACGGTCGCGCCCGTCCTGGCGAACGGTCACTTTCTGTCCGCCCGCCTGCACGTGTACCGCGCGCTTAACGGTGATTCCGGAGGTGTTAAAGCGCTCAAGGTGAATGGATTTGTCCGGCATCCCCAGCGCCTTCAGCGTGGCTTCCGCGTCATCCATCATTGCGGACGGGCCGCAGATAAAGGCCTCGTCATACTGGCGGAAGTTGATCAGGGTTTTCGCCAGTGCCTGCAGTTTTTCCCCATCGATGCGGCCATAGAGCAGATCGCTGTCCAGCCGCTCCTGGCTGAAGATGGAGACCAGCTGCAGCCGCTGCGGGTATTTGTCTTTCAGGTCCGCCAGCGCCTGGCGGAACATCATGCTCTGGCTGCTGCGGTTGCCGTAGATCAAGGTGAAATGGCTGTTGGGTTCGGTCGCAAGCGTCGCGGAGATAATCGCCAGCATCGGGGTGATCCCGGAGCCTGCCGCAATTGCCAGGTAGTGGCCTTCGCGTTCGGCCTGTGGCTGGTAGCCAAACTGCCCCTGAGGAACCATCACCTCCAGCGCCATGCCCGCTTTGATCTCATCCCGGGCATAGCGGGAAAAGCGCCCGCCGTCGATGGCTTTGACCGCCACGCTGATTTCGCCCGGAGCGGTACTCCGGCAGATGGAGTAGCAGCGGCGCAGCTCGTCTCCGCCAAGCGTCGTTTTTAACGTCAGGTGCTGGCCGGGACGGAAGCGGTAGGCCTCCTGCAGCGCCTGCGGCACCGCAAAGGTAATGGTCACCGCGTCGCGGGTTTCGGGTTCCACTTTTGCCACTGTTAATGAATGAAACGTTGTCATGGCAGCCTCAAATACATTTGAAATAGTCGAAGGGCTCACGGCAGGAATTGCAGCGGTAGAGCGCTTTGCAGGCCGTCGAGCCAAATTCACTGATAAGCGAGGTGTCGGTGCTGGCGCAGCGCGGACAGCTCACCTCCACCGGCGTGTGCGCGTGACAGCTATGCCCCACCGGCGGACTGATGCCGTACGCCCGCAGGCGCCCACGCGCGTCGGGGGTCATCCAGTCGGTGGTCCAGGCGGGTTCAAGCTGGAGCACAATGTGCACCGGAGTAAAGCCGTGCGCGGTCATCGCCTCGCGGATAGCCCCCAGCAGATGTTCCGTCGCCGGACAGCCCGAGTAGGTTGGTGTGAAGCCAATGACCCAGCCTTCCCCCTGCGCCTTCACGCTGCGCACCATGCCTAAATCGGTGATGGTTAACACCGGCACTTCCGGGTCCGGGATCTGGCTGAGCAGCGCCCAGATCTGCGGGATTTGCGCGGGCGCGATGTCGACGAGGCGTTGCATAGCGTTCTCCTTTACCACTGCTGACCGGGATACGCGCGCTGGAGATACTGCATTTCCGCCAGCATCGGACCCAGATGTTCGGTATGCAGCCCCTGCTTGCCCCCGGTGCGGTACGCCACCTCGGCGGGCACCTGCAGGCAGGCTTCATTCAGACCGGCATACACTTCGCTTTCCCACGGCTGACGCAGGAGGCGCGGGTCAACCGCCACGCCGGACTCAATCAGCTCCCGCTCGACCTCGTCGGCCTCAAACAACTCGGCCGTAAAACGCCACAGGTTGTCGATGGCCTGCTGCATTTTTTGCGCAGACGTTTCGGTCCCGTCGCCCAGACGCACCAGCCAGCCGCGGCTGAAGCGCAGGTGGTAGCGCGCCTCTTTAATCGCTTTGGCGGCAATGGCGGCAAGCTGGCCGTCGCGGCTTTGGATCAGGCGTTCATACAGCGCCACGTTCCAGGCATCCATCAGGTACTGGCGGGCAATCGTGTCGGCGAAGCTGCCGTTCGGCTGCTCCACCAGCAGGACATTGCGGAACTGGCGCTCATCGCGGCCAAACGCCAGCGTGTCTTCATCGCCCTGGCCTTCCCGCTCCGCGGCATAGGTCAGGAAATTGCGCGCCTGTCCCAGCAGGTCGAGGCCGATATTGGCGAGCGCGAGATCGATCTCCAGCTCCGGCGCGTGGCCGCACCAGGCGCCGAGACGCTGGGAGAGGACCAGACCGTTATCGCCCAGACGCAGGGCATAGGCAGTGACTGAATTCATTCTTTGCCTCACATGTGCTCGATGCCGTCAGGGATGGTGTAGAACGTCGGATGGCGGTAAACCTTGCTTTCCGCCGGGTCGAAGAATTCGCCGCGCTCTTCCGGCTGGGAGGCGACAATCTCGCTCGCCTTAACCACCCAGATAGAACAGCCTTCGCTGCGGCGGGTGTAGGCATCACGTGCATTTTCCAGCGCCATGCGATCGTCGGCGGCATGCAGACTGCCCACGTGACGGTGGGATAACCCTTGTTTGCTGCGTACGAACACTTCGTACAGCGGCCAGTAGACATTGCTCATCGTGATTCCTCTTAAGCCACTTTGCGGGCGTGTTGTTTTTCCGCGTGCGCCAGTGCGGCTTCCCGCACCCACGCCCCCTCTTCCCAGGCTTTACGTTTGGCGGCCAGGCGTTCGTGGTTGCAGATGCCGCGCCCGTTAATGACCTCGTCAAACTCGTGCCAGTCGATCTCGCCGAAGCGATAATGACCGCTCTCTTCATCAAAACGCAGGTCGGGATCGGGCACCGTCATGCCCAGCATCTCCACCTGCGGCACCGTGTTGTCGACAAAGCGCTGGCGCAGCTCGTCGTTGCCGAAGCGTTTGATTTTCCACGCCAGGCTGCGGGCGCTGTTCGGCGAGTTGTCGTCGTTCGGCCCGAACATCATCAGCGCCGGCCACCAGAAGCGGTTGATGGCGTCCTGCAGCATCTGGCGCTGGGCTTCACTGCCCTGCGCCAGCGCAATGCAGGCTTCAAAGCCCTGACGCTGGTGGAAGCTCTCTTCTTTACAGATTTTCACCATCGCGCGGGCATACGGACCGTAGGAGGTTCGGCACAGCGCCACCTGGTTGACGATGGCCGCGCCGTCCACCAGCCAGCCGATTACGCCGATATCGGCCCAGCTCAGGGTCGGATAGTTGAAGATGGAGGAGTATTTCATCTTGCCGTCGAGCATCTTCTGGTAGATGTCTTCCCGTGCGCAGCCCAGCGTTTCCGCCGCGCTGTAGAGGTAAAGCCCGTGTCCGGCTTCGTCCTGCACCTTCGCCAGCAGGATTGCCTTACGGCGCAGCGTCGGGGCGCGGGTGATCCAGTTCCCTTCCGGCAGCATGCCGACAATTTCGGAGTGCGCATGCTGGCCAATCTGGCGGATCAACGTCTTACGGTAGGCGTCAGGCATCCAGTCCTGAGGCTCAATCGCCGTCTCCTGCGCTATGCGCTGCTCAAACCGTTGTTCTTGCGTCACGTCATCACCTTTATGATTCGTTAGTTTGCAAATCAAAGCGTAATGTTGAATCACTTTGTTTTTTAAAAGTTACACAAAGGTTAAATATAACCCCAAGAATTGTTTCCTGATTATGTGACGTTGCTCGCAAGGCTTTTACTACAGGCACGCTGAAGAGCGTCCTGGCGCGCCGCGTTTCATCAGAGCGGATCACAATGTTAACAATTCATTAAAACTCAGCTTGATTTTTATGATTCATGATCAAACTATTAATGGGTAAATTACGTAACATTTGGAGATAAGCGATGCAGCAGTTAGCCAGCTTCTTATCCGGTACCTGGCAGTCTGGCCGGGGCCGCGAACGCACTATTCATCACGCCATCAGTGGCGAAGCGCTGTGGAGCGTGACCAGCGAAGGGCTGGACATGGCGGCCGCCCGTCGCTATGCGATTGAGCGCGGCGGCGAAGCGCTTCACGAGATGACCTTTATCGAACGCGCGGCCATGCTGAAGGCGGTGGCAAAGCACCTGCTTAGCGAGAAAGAGACGTTTTATGCCTTATCCGCCCAGACCGGGGCGACAAAATCAGACAGCTGGGTCGATATCGAAGGTGGGATCGGCACCCTCTTCACTTACGCAAGCCTGGGCAGCCGCGAGCTGCCGGATGACACCGTGTGGCCGGAAGACGAGCTGATCCCGCTGTCAAAAGAAGGCGGCTTTGCCGCGCGTCACGTCCTGACCTCCAAATCCGGGGTGGCGGTGCACATCAACGCCTTTAACTTCCCCTGCTGGGGAATGCTGGAAAAACTGGCCCCGACCTGGCTTGCCGGCATGCCCGCCATCATCAAACCCGCCACCGCCACCGCACAGGTGACGCAGGCGATGGTGAAATCCATCGTCGACAGCGGGCTGGTGCCGGACGGCGCCATCAGCCTGATCTGCGGCGGCGCGGGGGATCTGCTCGACCAGCTCGACAGTCAGGACGTGGTGACCTTTACCGGCTCCGCCAGCACCGGGCAAAGCCTGCGCGTGCACCCGAATATTGTGGCGAATGCCATTCCGTTCACGATGGAAGCCGACTCCCTGAACTGCTGCGTGCTGGGGGAAGACGTCACGCCGGAGCAGCCAGAATTTGCCCTGTTCATTCGGGAAGTGGTGCGCGAGATGACCGCCAAAGCCGGGCAAAAATGTACGGCCATTCGCCGCATTATCGTCCCGCAGAGCCAGATTGACGCCGTGAGCCAGGCGCTGGTTGCCCGGCTGGAAAAGGTCGTGGTGGGCGATCCGGCGCAGGAAGGGGTAAAGATGGGCGCGCTGGTCAACGCCGAACAGCGTGCGGACGTGCAGGAGAAAGTGGAGCAACTGATCGCCGCAGGCTGCCAGGTCCGCCTGGGTGGCAAAGCGGATTTGCAGGCCGCTGGCGCGTTCTACCCGCCGACCCTGCTGTTCTGCCCGCAGCCGGATGAAACTCCGGCAGTGCACTCAACCGAAGCCTTTGGCCCGGTTGCGACGCTGATGCCGTATCGCAACGCGCGCCACGCAATGGAGCTTGCCCGCGCGGGCGGCGGCAGCCTGGCGGGTACGCTGGTCACCGCAGACCCGGACATTGCCCGCCAGTTTATTACCGGTGCAGCGCGCGCCCACGGGCGTATTCAGATCCTCAACGAGGAAGCCTCGAAAGAGTCCACCGGCCACGGTTCCCCGCTGCCACAGCTGGTGCACGGTGGCCCGGGGCGCGCGGGCGGCGGCGAAGAGCTGGGTGGCCTGCGCGCGGTGAAGCACTACCTGCAGCGCACCGCCATTCAGGGCAGTCCGACCATGCTGGCGGCCATTGGCAAGCAGTGGGTGCGTGGCGCAGCGGTGCAGGAAGATCGTGTGCATCCGTTCCGCAAATACTTTGAGGAGCTGCAGCCGGGCGACAGCCTGCTGACGCCGCGCCGCACCCTGACGGAAGCGGACATCGTGAACTTTGCCTGCCTGAGCGGCGACCACTTCTACGCCCATATGGACAAGATTGGCGCGGCAGAGTCGATCTTTGGCGAGCGCGTAGTGCACGGCTACTTCCTGATTTCCGCCGCAGCAGGGCTGTTTGTTGATGCGGGCGTCGGGCCGGTGATCGCCAACTACGGCATGGAAAACCTGCGCTTTATCGAGCCGGTTAAACCGGGCGATACCATTCAGGTGCGTCTGACCTGCAAGCGTAAAACGCTGAAGAAACAGCGTACCGCCGAGGAAAAACCAACCGGCGTGGTGGAATGGGCGGTTGAGATCTTCAACCAGCACCAGCAGGCCGTGGCGCTCTACTCCATCCTGACGCTGGTGGCGCGCCAGCAGGGGGATTTCTGACACCTTCCCTTCACCGCCTTTCCTGCCGGGTGGCGCGATGCTTACCCGGCCTACGACGACCAGCCGGGGTGTGACATCGCCCCGCTCTTTTTTTAACCAGGCAAGACTGGCAAATAATCTGGCAGATGCAGGCAAACGCTTTTCTCAGGCGCCTGTCAGGATAAGGCTGTCACAACACAATAAACACAACAAGATGAGGTCTACGATGGGAAGCAATTCTTCTTTTTCTGCCCGTAGAACGGCGCTGGCTATGGCCGTTGCGCTGTGTTGCGCCTGGCAATCCCCTGTTTTCGCCCACGGCAGTGAGGCGCATATGGTCCCGATGGACAAAACGCTGCAGGACTTTGGCGCCGACGTTCAGTGGGATGATTACGCACAGATGTTCACCATTGCGAAAGACGGCGCCTTTGTGAAGGTCAAACCGGGCGCTAAAACCGCCATCGTCAACGGGAAAACCCTCAAGCTCGAGGTGCCGGTGGTGATGAAAGGCAAAAAAGCCTTTATCTCTGACAGCTTCATCAACGATGTTTTCCAGTCCGGTCTTGACCAGACTTTCCAGGTTGAAAAACGCCCTCACCCGCTAAACGCGCTGACGGCAGACGAAATTAAGCAAGCCGTTGAGATTGTCAAAGCCTCAGCGGATTTTAAACCGAATACCCGCTTTACCCAGATTGCCCTTGCTGAGCCAGAGAAAGCCAAAGTGTGGGACTTTGTGCTTAACGGTACGGCGGTGGATGCCCCGCGTCAGGCAAAGATTGTGATGCTCGATGGAAAGCACGTTATCGAAAGCCTGGTGGATCTGAAGGATAAAAAAATCCTGCGCTGGGAGCCGGTGAAAGATGCGCACGGCATGGTGCTGCTGGATGATTTCACCGCGGTACAGCAGATCATCAACGACAGCACGGAGTTTGCCGAGGTGCTTAAAAAACACGGCATCACCGACCCGAAAAAAGTGATTACCACGCCGCTGACCGTCGGCTATTTCGACGGTAAAGATGGCCTGAAGCAGGAAGATCGCCTGCTGAAAGTGGTGAGCTATCTGGATGTCGGCGACGGCAACTACTGGGCGCACCCGATTGAAAACCTGGTGGCCGTGGTCGATCTTGAGCAGAAGAAAATCCAGAAGATTGAGGAAGGCGCCGTTGTTCCGGTTCCGATGACGCCGCGCCCCTACGATGGCCGCGACCGTATAGAGACGCCGAAAAAACCGCTCGACATCATTGAGCCGGAAGGCAAGAACTACACCATTACCGGCGATATGGTGCACTGGCAGAACTGGGACTTCCACCTGAGCCTGGACTCCCGCGTCGGCCCGATGATTTCAACCGTCACCTATAACGACAACGGCAAAAAACGCCAGATTATGTATCAGGGGTCGCTCGGCGGCATGATCGTTCCTTACGGCGATCCGGACGTGGGCTGGTACTTTAAGGCCTATCTTGATTCCGGCGACTACGGCATGGGCACCCTGACCTCGCCGCTGGTGCGCGGTAAAGACGTGCCGTCCAACGCGGTGATGCTCAATGAAACCATCCCGGACTACACCGGCGCGCCGATGGAGATCCCGCGCGCAATCGCCATTTTCGAACGCTACGCAGGCCCGGAATATAAGCATCAGGAGATGGGCCAGCCTAACGTCAGCACCGAGCGCCGCGAACTGGTGGTGCGCTGGGTGAGTACCGTGGGCAATTACGATTACATCTTCGACTGGGTGTTCCATGAAAATGGCACCATCGGCATTGACGCCGGTGCGACGGGTATCGAAGCGGTGAAAGGCGTGCAGGCGAAAACCATGCACGATGCCACCGCCAAAGACGATACAAAATACGGTACGCTGATCGACCACAACATCGTGGGCACCACGCACCAGCACATCTACAACTTCCGTCTTGATATGGACGTGGATGGTATCAACAACAAGCTGGTGGCCATGGATCCGGAAGTGAAGCCGAATACCGCCGGTGGCCCGCGCACCAGCACCATGCAGATCAATCAGTACGATATTGATACCGAGCAGCAAGCAGCGCAGAAGTTCGACCCGGGCACGATTCGCCTGCTGAGCAACACCCGTAAAGAGAACCGCATGGGCAACCCGGTATCGTACCAGATCATCCCTTACGCGGGCGGCACGCACCCGGTGGCAACCGGCGCGAAATTTGCCCCGGACGAGTGGATTTACCATCGCCTGAGCTTTATGGACAAACAGCTGTGGGTGACCCGCTACCATCCTGATGAGCTCTACCCGGAAGGAAAATTCCCTAACCGCTCCGTGCACGACACCGGCCTGGGGCAGTACAGCAAGGATAACGAGTCGCTCAACGATCAGGATGACGTGGTCTGGATGACCACCGGCACCACCCACGTGGCACGTGCGGAAGAGTGGCCGATCATGCCAACGGAATGGGTGCATACCCTTCTTAAACCGTGGAACTTCTTCGACGAGACGCCAACGCTCGGAAAGAAAAAAGACGAAAAATAACCATCCACCGGGCAATTGCCCGGTTTTTTTTGCCCTGAAGTTTGAGGATCGCCCTGGCTTGCTTATAGTTACTGATATCTCACCTGCATGATTTATCCCCCGGACGGGAAAGGCCTTTATGGAAAAAAGAAAACAACCGACGCTGGAATGGGCAACCTGGTCCACGCGCCATGCCATGGTCATGCATGGGCTGGCGATGAACCTGCCGTGGCTGGCCTTCGTCAACGTCAGTTTCGCGGTGATGATCCTGCTGCGACACATCCTGCTTAAGGCCAGCGATCCCCTTTATCCCCACTCGCCGCAGCTGACGAGAATGGTCGATGCCTCCATGCTCGGCATTATTATTCTCTCTGCTGCGCTGATCCTGATGGCCTGGCGGCGTATCGCCGGAATCAGCGTGGTGTTATTTATCTGTAGCGCCATCTGGTCGGTCTCCTGTTTCTGGTTCATCACGCAATTGCTGCTGCCCCACGTCTGGCCGCTGTGCGTCATTCTGTTACTCGCCGGGTTAACGGCGCTCTATTTTTACCCTGAGGGGCTGCTCGCCTTTGTGCTCCCGCTCTGGATCACCCTGCCGGTTGCAAGCTGGGTACGCAATGATGGCCTAAACCTGCACTTCATCATCATCTGGAGCGTGTTTACGCTGATCCTGGTCTGCGGGCGTTTCATTCTGCTGAGCTGGTTTGACGAAGCCTGGCGACGTAACCAGCAAAATCAGCTGCTGATATCACGGCTGGACGCGCTGGCGCACCAGGACCCGTTAACCAAGACCGCCAATCGCCGGAAAATGGAGGTGGTGCTGGAGAACGCAGTTGAGCAGAAAAAAACCTTCTCGGTGATCATGCTGGATATCGACTACTTCAAGCGCTACAACGATACCTACGGGCACCAGGCAGGCGACGACTGTCTGACCCGCGTGGCGCGCGTGCTAAAGCAGTCGGTGCGCACACCTGATGATGTGGTGTCACGCTACGGAGGTGAGGAGTTCGTGGTCATCCTCTTCAATTGCCCGGCAAACATCGCGGAAAAGGTTGCCCTGCGTATTCAGGACGGCCTGCGTACGGAAGCCATACCGCACGACGCCTCCACGGTCAGCGACCATGTCACCGTAAGCATGGGGATTGCGAGCATGGCGGAGGGGCTGGCCGGCACCGAGATCATCGCTCGCGCCGATGCGGCGCTTTATCGCGCGAAAGAGGCCGGACGGGATCGGTGGTCGCTCTAAATAAAAGCCGGGTAACGCTGCGCTTACCCGGTCTACGGTTCGAGGTGTTGTAGGCCGGGTAAGGCGTAGCCGCCACCCGGCTTGCTTTTTAATACCGTACGCAAACCGACTTGGTTTCACACCAGCCGTCCAGCCAGTCCGGACCAAAGTCGCGCCCTGTCCCGGACTGCTTCATGCCGCCGAACGGCAGGTTGGCGTCGATCAGCGTATGGCTGTTGACCCAGACGGTGCCCGCCTGCAGCCGGTCGGTATATTCCAGCGCCTTGCTGATATTCTGCGTCCAGACGCTCGCCGTCAGGCCATAGTCGCTGTCGTTTGCCAGCTGCAGCGCATCTTCCCCGTCGGCGACGCGCACCACGTTGACCACCGGGCCAAACACCTCTTCGCGGGTCAGGCGCAGCGAGGCATCCGGGTTCACCACCAGCGTAGGCGAAACGTAATAGCCTTTGCCTTCCGGCCCACGGTTACCGACAATCAGCTCCGCGTTGCGCGACTTCGCCTCATCGAGGAAGCTCTGCACCTTGTCACAGTGCGCACGCGACACCAGCGGGTTGATAAACGCCTCCGGCGACATGCCCGGCCCGACGCTGAGGGATTTCACCGCCTGTTCAAACCCGCTGACCAGCGTGTCGAACAGCGGCGCTTCAATATAGATGCGGGAACTTGCCGCACACACCTGCCCCTGGTTCAGGAAGCTGCCGGTCATCAGGCCTTCGATTACCCACGCCGGGTCCGCATCCTTGAGCACAATTGCCGGGTTTTTCCCGCCGAGCTCCAGGGTCACGCCGGTGAGCGTGTCCGCCGCCGCGCGGGCGATTTGCTTACCCGTCGCCGTTGAGCCGGTGAAGCTCACCTTTGCAATATGCGGATGCGAGGTCAGCGCTGCGCCACACACCGCGCCGCTGCCGGTCACCACGTTGAACACCCCGTCCGGGATGCCCGCTTCACTGGCCAGTTCCGCCACGCGCAGCATGGTCAGCGGCGTGGTTTCAGACGGCTTGATGACAATAGAGCAGCCCGCGGCCAGCGCTGGCATCACTTTCCACATCCCGATCATCAGCGGGAAGTTCCAGGGCACAATCCCGGCCACCACGCCAACCGGCTCTTTTCGCGTCCACGCCTGATAGCGGGCGCCCTGCGGTAACGGGATGGAGAGGTCGAGGGTCTTACCCGTAATTTTGGTGGTCAGCCCGGCGGTATAGCGCATCCAGTTCAGGGTGCAGCTGACTTCAAACATACGGGAGATGTTGATGGATTTGCCCTGTTCCAGCGTTTCAAGCTGGGCCAGCTCCTCGCTGTGCTGTTCCACCAGATCGGCGAAATGGAGCAGGATCCGCTCGCGCTCCGCCGGGAGTTTTCCGGCCCAGGTACGGGCCACAAAGGCGCGCCAGCCGGACATGACGGCACGATCAACGTCGTCGACGCTGGCGTCGGCAGTCGAGGCGATGACCTCGCCCGTGGCCGGGTTGTAGACATTCAGCCGCTTTTCACTGTCCGATGCGGCCTGACGCCCTTCAATCCACAGGCCATGCTGTCGGTCTAAAAATTGTTGCACGGCAGGCTGAATAGCTACCAGTGATTCAGACATAGGATACTCCTTCGTTATTCTTCGCAGGGTGTTCATCCAGTCTAAGTGGGGTTTTGCATTCTCGCTTTTGTCTCTGTGACATTCGCTTTGCCACCTGTGACAGGCTCCGCAAATCGCGATAATTGCCGCTTATATCGCTGTTACCGGTGAGTGTTCTTTCCTATAGTCAGCCTCATAGCTCTGACAAAATGCAACACAAATGCAACAATGCGAAAACGTTGACGGTGCAGTGAGAGAAACGATGGCGTGTGCAAGCGAGCAGGAACAGTATCAGCAGTGGCTGGCGCAAATTAATCAGGTTTGCGGGCGTTTTAACGCACAGCCCACCGAGGGAAAATTCTACGGCGAGCTGGAGACCAGCTATGCGCGCAGCCTGAAGCTCAGCACCGTCACCGCCGGCGGCGTGAACCTGTTCCGCTCCCGTCAGGAGATCAAACAGAGTAACGATGCCTGGTTCTATACCGTGTTCCAGCTCGAAGGGAGTGCGGAAATTGAGCAGGATGACCGCCGCGCGGTACTCAGAACCGGTGATATTACGCTGATTGATGCCTCACGCCCCTGCTCGATCAACTGGCAGGAAAAATCCCGCCAGATTTCGCTCCTGGTTCCCCGTCAGATTATTGAGCAGCAGTGCCGCTTTCAGGAGATAAGCTGCGCCACCGCTCTTTCCCGCACGCTGCCCACGGTCCAGCTGAGCCATCGCCTGTTGATGGAGAGTATGAGCAATACCAGCCTGAGTGACCGGGAGAGCGAAGCGGCGCTCGAAGCGATGATCTGCCTGCTGCGCCCCGCTTTCCAGCAGCGCGAAATCATTCAGCCGCGTAAGGAACGCCAGTTCCAGCATGTGGTGGCGCTGATTGACGACCACATTCAGTCTGAATCGCTGCGCCCGGAATGGATTGCCGCCGAGAGCGGTATGTCCGTGCGCAGCCTTTACCGCATGTTTGCCGAGAAGGGGCTGGTGGTTGCACAGTACATTAAAAACCGCCGTCTGGATCGCTGCGCAGAGGTGCTGCGCGCTGCCGGTGATGACGAAAAGCTGGCGGGCATTGGCTACAGCTGGGGGTTCACCGACCATAGCCATTTTTCAACGGCGTTTAAGCAGCGCTTTGGCGTTTCGCCGGGTGAATACCGCAAGCGCTACCGCTAGCTATTTTTTGAGCCACTTTCCGTTAATGCCCTTCACGTACTCGCCCGGCTGCGCGCGGGCAACCAGTTTCTGCCCTGCCATTTTGGCCACTTCATCGACCGGCAAATTATTGCTGTCAGCCAGCTTCTGGTAGCTTTCCGTGCGTGCCGCGTTGATGCGATTAACCAGCGCCAGCGTTTCGGCGTCCTGTTGAATCGGGGCGAGATAACCGCTGAGGGTTTCCCCCACGCGCCCCTGTGCCCGGGCGTCATTTAGGGTGAGCGTAGCCGCCTGCACGTTCATCCCCAGCGCCAGTAAAATCAGAGCTACTCGTTTCATGGCGTCCTCAGAACAGATCGCTGCGCGTTTTCAGCAAAGTTTCAACGTCTTTATCGACCTTAATGTGGATCTCATGTTCGATTTTGACATTCATATTGATGGTAATCGGCTCCTTTGGTGCAGCGACTTCAATGCGCGGCGTACAGCCGGACAGTAGCGCGGCAACGGCAACGGTGAGCGCACCAGCCATCTTTTTCATTGTTGTTCCTCACTTTCCTTGCCAGTCGAACTGCGGAGACCGGGTATCGCCGCGTGTTGCTCAAACCAGGTTTGCAGATTGTCTCCAAAACGCAGGCTGCGCCAGAGGGTAAAGACATTCTCGTCATGGGTATAGTTCAGGTTAACGGAGCTGCTCTTGCCATCGACCCGGCTGGTCCCCTTGATGGTCGCCTGCATGGTTAATTCACCCAGGTTATCTAAATTGATTCTCGTCCACGAACGCGAAATTTCCATGTAGCGGAGCCAGTTAATCGCGGCGCCCGCGACCATATTGTCTTTGACGATGGCGTCGGCCGTATCTTTGTCGATGCGCAGCGTCATTGGGCCCGGGTTAGTCAGCCAGCCATCCTTAATGATCCATTTTTCGTTGTCCAGCCAGAACGGCAGCGCCCCGCTGACGGGACCCGACATGGCAAACTGTTTTGGATTGACGGCGCTAATCAGCTCGCTCGAAGAGATATTGTCCACCCGCAGCAGGGCCGGATCGTGCTGCGGCATCCGCAGCTGCTGCATGGTGATCTTCCCGCCGAGGGTTTCCACCTTCACGTTGGTGAGCAGCAGCGGATTGTCCTCCGTCCAGGGATAATCGCCCTGTAAATCCGCGGTAATGTTGCGCGCGGTCACCAGGTTTACCACTTCGCCAATGCGCAACGTGACCGGTCCGCGCTTGCCCAGAGACCAGGTTCCCTCGCTGAAGCGGAACGGCAGCACAAAATCGACGCCATTAATCTGGTTGTCCGGCATCCAGGCGCTGCCGGATTTCAGTACCCCGTGACCACCCGCTTCAAAGCCCTGATCGGCCGCCGCCGAGAAGGCAACCTGCGCATAAAGCTCACCGTCGCGCAGCGTCATTTTCCAGTCCGGCGGAATAAGCGGCTGGAATACGGTGAGGGACTGTTTCGGCCACCAGGCCTGCCCGCGAAGGCGCACGCCATCCCACCTTCCGTTGACCTGTACCGGGCCGATGTTGTCCGCATGGAGGTCGCCCTTAAACTGAAAAATTGTCGGGTCGGTGCCGTCGACGCTGAAGGTCAGAACCGAGGGAGGCAACACGCTGCCGCCGGAGAACCGGGTTTGCCCGGCTTTCAGCGACAGCGCGCCGCTGAAGGCCGGTTTTTCGGCATCGCGCAACCAGCGTACAGGCTGATCCAGCACCAGACGCGGCTTGCTGACCTCCATCGTGCCGTACTGAAGCTTGTCAAAACCGGTGGAGAGCGCCGTCAGCTCAATAAGGTTGTCGCGCCACTCGCCTTTCCCGGCGACATCCCAGCGGGCATGCATCGGCGTAAAGCCGCCTTTCCCCCAGTATCGCCACTGCCACAGGCCGTTATCAGGTAAAAAGTCGTTGGCCTGACCGTCCAGGTGGAGTTCAAAATCGCCCATCTCGTTTTCATGAGCGCGCAGAATCGCCTGTAAACGACCGTCCACGCCCTTCTGGGTGAGCTTCACGCCCGCCAGTGGCCAGCGGATTTCATCGATATCGAGTGAGTTAATGATGCGTCCGCGCGAGCGAAGCAGCGCGCCCGGCTCAAAGGCCAGCTGCGGTTCATACAGGCTGCCGGTCAGCGTGGCGGGCAATTTGGCGTAAAGAATGAGATCGTTTTGCTTCGCCTCGCCGCTCAGATGCAGCGGCATGTCGCTGTTTTCCATGCTGAGCCTGCCGGGCCCGATATTCAGTACCGCGTTGCCTTTCCCCGCATCGCCTTGCGTCAACACGTTCAGTCGTCCGGTCAGGGTGGCTTTCTCCAGCCCCTGCTGCCAGTTGTCGGCGCGAAGGGACACCCGCCCGCTCAGCGGCATACCCGAGAGATCCCAGTTCCAGCGTCCGTCGCTGATGTTCAGCTGTTCCGCCGTGATCTGCCACGGCAGGTCGAGAAGCGGATCGGGGTTGTCTCTCGCCATCACCACCAGCTGTCCCTGATTGTCTTCCCAGTCGAGATCGGCATCGACCAGAGACGTTAACTGTGGCACGTTAAAGGTCGCCACCGCGTGGCCTTTCACCGGCACGCCGTCCGGCACCAGCGGCAGGGTAAACTCGCCCACCAGCTTAACAGGCTGCGGCTGGTCAGGGAGCTGAACATCGAACTGGCTGACCGAGAGCGTCTGACCGCGAAGCGTGCCTTTAATGCTGACCTGCTCGCCTTTATAGGCGATCTCCTGGCTGGACGGGGTCAGGGACGCGTGAAGCTCACCCTGCCACTGCTGCCAGGGCGACAGCGTCAGGCGGTGAACCGTAAGCCAGGTATTGGGCAATACCGCCTGCCATTCCGCCAGCGTTTTCGGGGCGACCGTTGAAGGCGCTGACTGGGGAATTTTGCTCAGGCAGACGGAGTTAAGATCCAGTGCGCCGATATCCAGCTTCCAGCGGCTGGGATGTGACAGCGTCACGTTATCGATGCGGGCAATTTCGCAGTCTTCCACCAGATAGCGAAGGTCGGGGATTACCAGCGCGTGGCGAGTCAGTTTCGGGCTCTCTTCGAAAGCGATGCGCGTCCCGACGGGAAGCCAGATCCCAGCGAGCGTCGGCACCCACTGGGCGAGCGTCATCAGCAGCGTCAGCGGCAACAGTATGAACAGCAGTAAAAGCGCAAGAGCGGCTTTGTATTTACCCTTCATGGGCAGTTAATATCCTGATTTAGCGAAAGAATTAAGCCAGCAGTGCCGATCATTGTCGCATGTTTAGCGGTTGAGTTGAAGTTAACGCCAAGATTAAGGATAGATGCTGTAAATAGTATGAGGTAACTTTTTTGCTATGCGTAACCTAAAGAACACAATTTAGATTCAGTGGGTTACGCATAATTTCAGGCGAAGACGCCGGAATAACTGCGTAATTAATACCTGTTCCTAGGCATTGCCAGCAGGTAAAGCATTGCGAATATCAATGACCCCCAGTACACCGAGTCGTACCGCCAGGGATCAAAATCGATATGTAAAAAACCGCGAACAAAATCATAGCCGTTGGCAAAAACGTTAATCTGGATGGCTGCAATGGCTATCACAAACAGCGTATAGGCAATGAACAGTGGGTATTTTCGTAGCCGGTTAACCTTCTGTTTCCCGATATATAACAAGAAAAAAACTACTATAGATACAATGAAATAGTACAAAGCGGGCAGCATTGGCGGAGATAAGGACAACCCCAGTTGTTGCGACATGCATCATTCTCCCTCTTTATCAGAAACTCACCCGGTTCCTGATATCGTCCCATCACATCCAGAAGGATTGCAGTTTTCACACCCTCTTGCCATTCTTTAACGTAATTCAGACAGGCTTTTTTCGCATCCTCAACCCACTGTATTTTTCTCTACACGCCCTGAACAGATTCACGCCAAAGATTCCTCGTAGCAAGAATATCATGGAGTTAGGGTGGACATATGCTCTAGAATAATTGATAGAACTTATTGAATTCAATAATATTTTAGAAATTGTAAGATAATTTTAATCATGCTAACGTGAATGCAAAATCACTGGAGAAAGTCTTATGAAACTCGCGGTATACAGCACAAAGCAGTACGACAAAAAGTATCTGCAACATGTTAACGAGGCTTACGGGT
The DNA here is from genome assembly GCF_019968825.1 of Enterobacter sp. JBIWA003. NCBI lineage: Bacteria > Pseudomonadati > Pseudomonadota > Gammaproteobacteria > Enterobacterales > Enterobacteriaceae > Enterobacter > Enterobacter sp. JBIWA003. Next base: position 2,256,345 of record NZ_CP074170.1, on the reverse strand, counting down.
TTGAGCTTGAATTTTTCGACTTTCTGCTGTCCGAAAAAACCGCTAAAACGGCGCACGGCTGTGAAGGCGTCTGCATTTTCGTAAACGATGATGGCAGTCGTCCGGTGTTGGAAGAGTTGAAAAAACAGGGGGTGAAGTACATTGCCCTGCGCTGCGCGGGCTTTAACAACGTGGATCTCGACGCGGCAAAAGAGCTGGGTCTGAAGGTGGTGCGCGTTCCGGCGTACTCCCCGGAAGCGGTGGCGGAACATGCGATTGGCATGATGATGTCGCTCAATCGTCGTATTCACCGTGCTTATCAGCGCACCCGTGACGCCAACTTCTCGCTGGAAGGGCTGACCGGCTTTACCATGTACGGCAAAACCGCTGGCGTGATCGGGACCGGTAAAATTGGCGTGGCTGCCCTGCGCATCCTGAAAGGCTTCGGCATGCGTCTGCTGGCATTCGATCCGTACCCAAGCGCCGCAGCGCTGGATCTGGGCGTGGAGTACGTCGACCTGCCAACGCTGTTCTCGCAGTCCGACGTGATCTCCCTGCACTGCCCGCTGACGCCGGAAAACTACCACCTGCTTAACCAGGCGGCATTTGACCAGATGAAAGATGGCGTGATGATCATCAACACCAGCCGCGGCGGACTGGTTGACTCCCAGGCCGCTATCGAAGCGCTGAAGACCCAGAAAATTGGCGCGCTGGGGATGGACGTCTATGAGAACGAACGCGACCTGTTCTTTGAAGACAAGTCTAATGATGTCATCCAGGACGACGTGTTCCGTCGCCTCTCTGCCTGCCATAACGTGCTGTTTACCGGACATCAGGCGTTTCTGACTGCCGAAGCGCTGATCAGCATTTCGGAAACCACGCTGGGCAACCTTCAGCAGTTAGAAAAGGGTGAACCGTGCCCTAACGAGCTGGCTTAAGAGCTACACCGGGTGGGGTTAAGCCTCACCCGGCGCGTTTGTTTCCCAACTCCGGTGCGCAACGCGCCACCAGAGCAGAACGGCGGCCAGGGCAATGGCGCTCAGGACACTGAATGCCGTCGCAAACGAGTAATGTCCGGCGATCGTCCCGGTTAACGCCGGGCTCATGGATGCCCCTACTCCCTGCATCAACATCACCACACTCTGCCCGGCATTGACGTGCCCGCTTCCACGCAGCAGCACCACAATAAACGACGGTACGACGACTCCCAGGATCCCAGCAGCCAGGCCGTCGAGAATTTGTACCGGGATCATCATTAACGGCGCGTCCGTGGATGCCGCCAGCGCCGCGCGCACCGGCATAACCAGCAGCGCCAGCATAATCAAGCGCCAGTAACCATAGTGTTCGATCCGGCGCGAGGCCCAGATGGCGACGGGGATCATCACGGCCTGAGAGATGATGACGGTACCGGCCGCATACAAACCGGGGTTGATCGCGGCAGGTGCCGCAGCAACCCTCATGCTTAGCATCGGCAGCAGCGCGGCGTTCGCCAGGTGGAACAGCAGCAGCGTCAGTCCGGTCACAAACAGCGCCCGGTTTTTTATTAGCACGGCAAAACCGGGGACCGGCAGGCTCGCTGAAGAGGACAGCCCGCGCGCCGCGTCGTTATCGATATCGCTGTTGCGAATGGCAAGCAGCGCACACAGCGTTAGCAGCGTGGTGCTGGTCATCAGCAGGAAAATCCCGCCCACGCCCCAGTACCACGCAATGCCACCCGCAATCAGCGCGGTGACAAAATTTCCGCCGTGATTGAACGCCTCGTTTCTGCCCATCTGCGCGCTGAAGCCGCTCTGCCCGGTCAACCCCAGCGTAATCCCGGCGATCAATGGCCCGACAAATGCCGCACAGATACCGGTGACGATTTGCGACACGGCGACAACGCCGCTCTGCTGGCTAAACCAGAGCAGAAGCGTGCTTAGTGTGATCAGAATGCACAGCAGCGCGAGTACAGCACGCTTGTTGCGGGAGGTGTCGGTGATGAACCCCGCCGGCAGCGTGGCCAGTAACCCCGCCAGCCCGCCGGCCGTCATCAGGATGCCGATATCATCCGGGGTCCAGTGGCGTTCGGTCAGAAAAATACCGAGAAAAGGCCCCAGGCCATCGCGGACATCTGCAATGAAAAAACTTGTCAGGCATAGCGCCCGCAGCGAACGAAGAGACATACTTCCTGCCTTGCCTGTTATCGCCTGAAAAAAAGAAAATGTAGTATACCGGGTATTTTTGAAAATCAGATGACGTCTTAAAAAACATGCCTTCCGAACTTAAACAATTCATAACGGACGATGTTTTTTCACTTTACTCATAATCGGCCCTGACTATACTGGCAATAAATTTTCACAGGAGTCCTTCGTTGGAAAGTTATTTTATCGTCGATACGAAGGTAAGCTGACGCGATTTTCTCGCTGCTTACCTTAAGGGTGGGCAGCAATCCTCTTGACGTGATTGCATCCCAATACATAAGAACGACCAAATTTTTGGGGCATCGCGATGTTCATGTTTCATCATTCACTCTTTCCACCGCCCTCGCGCTGACATGCTTTGCGTTTTAACGGCGTCCTACTGTGCTTTGTGAAGCGCTGACGCTTATCGTTTAATCATGTTAACAGGCGACAGGCTGATGTTCCCTTATATCTCTCATCTGCTCGCAGCGATGCTGCTGGGCGCAATTATTGGCGCGGAAAGACAGTGGCGCCAGCGTATGGCCGGGCTTCGTACCAATGCTCTGGTTGCAACGGGTGCGGCCGTGTTTATTTTAAGTTCCCTCTCGACCTCACCCGATAGCCCGGGGCGCATCGCAGCGCAGATCGTCTCCGGCATAGGTTTTCTTGGCGCAGGCGTTATTATGCGTGAGGGAATGAATATCCGGGGTCTCAATACCGCCGCAACGCTGTGGTGTTCGGCCGGAATTGGCGTGCTATGCGGATTAGGTCAATTCTGGAATGCCGGTATGGCCAGCGTGATTATTCTGTGCGCCAACATTCTGCTTCGCGAAGCTGCGCAGCGGATTAATCAACTGCCCGCGCTCCATGAAGGCGAAAAATGCTATGTCCTTAAAATCACCTGTAATGACGAGCATGAAGATGCGGTGCGGCAGAATATTGTCAACATGGCGAAAGAATTGACGTTAAGTCTGAAAGCCATTTATTGCGATACGGCGCAAGCAGAAGGTAAAACCGAAATACGGGCCGAGGTGATGACTCGTGAGGAATACCGGAAATTACTCGAGCTAATTATGGGTAATATTGGCGGGAATAAAATTATGGCATCCGTAAGCTGTCACGCAATATGAATACGATACCGGGCATTGCGCCCGGTTGAGGCTTTGCTGTTTTGCAGAAATGGGCAGTGACGCGGAGAGAATCATACAGAAGCGCTGATTCTGGCCAGACTTTTCATCATCTTCGTCGTAAGGCTAAGCTGCTCGCTGCCCATAAGTTGGGACAATTCCTGCTTAGCGGATTGCCATACCGGAATGACCTGTTCAAGCAGACGCCAGCCTTCCCCCGTCAACATGAGTCGTTTTCCTGAACGTCCACGCCCTCCAGTAGAGCCAATAATGCCTCGGGACTCCAGACTACGGATATTACGACTCAGTGTTGTCGCATCCACCCCTGCTCTGGCGGCGAGTTCCGCAACGGTTTCATTAGGAGAACCCCCGATGCCAACTATCAGACTGAACTGCTCAGCGGTCAGATCAAACGGTCTGAAGCAGGCGTTGTAATAGCGCGTAATAGCCCGAGCAGTAGCGCGCGCCTGAAACGCCGGGCAGACTTCCGGAATGGCCTTCAACAACGTCACATCAATGTTGCTCATCATTTCATCTCGACATTCAATGTTAAATTTAATACTGTATATACACTATTAAGCATGTTTGAGGATCGGTTATGCCAGCCTTTGTTCATATCAACTTACGCGTTATTGACCCAGCCAGACAGGCCAGCCTTGCCCCCCGCTTCACGTCAGCATTAGAGGAAGCAGGCGGTAAAATTGTTCATTTTGGTGCTGTCGCACAGGTACTGGAAGGTGATGAAGAGCCGTTACCCTATGCGGGCATTTTTGAATTCCCGACGTTAGATCAGGCCCTTGCCTTCTATCATTCGGAAAAATATGCGCCGATTAAGGCTGAACGCCAGCTCGCCCAGGAAGCAAGAATGTTCATTGTCACGACGGAATGACAGGCAGGTTCAACTGTACCTAAATCACAGAACCGAAATTTGTCCCCGTTATGACAACCTGCTCTCTGTTTTGCTGGAAATAACGGTTTACCCTGAGTTGTGCAAAAAATACTCAGGAGGGACACATGTACAATTCAATTTTGGTTCCCATTGATATCTCCGAGGATAGCCTGACGCACATGGTTATCCCTTTCGTTCAGGCACATACCGCACTTAACACGGCCAAAGTCCACTTTCTTACCGTTATTCCTTCGCTTCCCTATTATTCATCGTTAGGTTTGGCCTACCCCGTAGAAATGCCGAAGATGAAAGAATTCCAGCACGCGGCCTTGGTAAAACTGGATGAAATAGTTAAGCAATTCAAAATTCCTTCAGACAAGATACAGACGCATGCCGTGACGGGGTCTCCGAAGGATCAGATCCTTAAGCTCGCAGATACGATCGGCGCCGACCTGATCATCATTGCCTCCCATAAGCCGGGCATCTCGACCTATCTGTTGGGCTCAAACGCTGCGGCAGTGGTTCGGCATGCGAAATGCCCTGTGCTGGTGGTAAGATAAAAAAACCGGGCGTAACGCCCGGTTTTTCATTTACGCTTCCCTGAATGAAAGCACGCTTTAGAGATTTACGCTGTTTGCATTTAAATTTAGGTCCGTAATAGCGGCTGGTTTTCCCAGCAAGTAGCCCTGTACTTCATCACATTTATTTTTTTTAAGAAAAGAGAGCTGTTCGACGGTCTCCACCCCTTCTGCGGTTACCGCCATCGAATAGGCTTTACCCAGATCGATAATTTTCTCTACGACTGACTGGTTCTGGGGCGAATCGCCCAGGGTAAAAATAAAACTCTTGTCGAGCTTGAGCCCGTCAAACTGAAACTTCCGCAGATAGCTCAGGGATGCATAGCCGGTACCGAAGTCGTCAATCAGGATGCGGATGCCCATTTTTTTGAGAGCCTTCATTGTCTGCAAGGTTTTTTCAGGATCGGAAAGCGTGACATTTTCAGTCACTTCTATTTCCAGACGGTTAGGTTCAAGCCCTGTTTCGTGCAGTATCTCTTTTATCCTTTCGGCAAGATCGCTTGCCTGAAATTCGATGGCCGAAATATTTACGGATACCGATAACCCCGGCAATTTCTCTTTTGTCTCCGCACAGGCTGTGCGTATAACCCAGTTGCTGAGGTTAATAATCAGGCCTGTTTCTTCCGCCAGAGTGATGAACTGATCGGGCATCATCATCCCTCGCTGCGGGTGCTTCCAACGTACCAGCGCTTCGACGGCATCTATTTTCGAGTATCGGAGGTTATAACGCGGCTGGTATACCAGGTAGAGCTGCTCTTCACGAATTGCAGTCTTCAGTTCTAATTCCAGTTTTCTCCGTTCGGTCAACTTTTCCGACATATCCGGACGATAATAGACCCATCTGTTTCTACCGGATTGTTTCGCCTGGTAAAGCGCGATATCTGCATAGCGTAAAAGATCGTTAGCGCTGAGGCTATCCTGGGGAGCCAGCGCAATACCCATGCTTACGCCTATCGCCACATCATTGCCCTCAATGGAGAAAGGACGGTTAAGTTCTTGCACGATACGGTGACAGACCTCCTCAATTTGCGCTTTTTGGCTGCTGTTGCCGAGGAGCAGCATAAATTCATCTCCCCCCTGCCTTGCGACAAAATCACCTCGACGAACACAATTTTTTAGACGTAAAGCGACCTCGCCAAGCAGAGCATCGCCCGCGGAATGCCCAAAAATATCATTAACGGGTTTAAACTTGTCTAAATCGAGGCAAATCATGGCAAAGGGGTAATGACTGACGCCTTCTTTAGCGAACTGGCCTGCAAGAAATTCCTTAATATGATACCGGTTCGGCAGACCGGTTAATTCATCATGGCGTGAAAGGAACTCCACACGTTTTGTTGCTTCAACTTCCTGAGAGACGTCGGTTGCCGCGCCTCGCAAAACCACCGTTCCATCAGGTTGAGTCGAAAACTTTGCCAGAAGCGTGCAATAGGACGTGGAATGTTGCGCGTGTGTATAAGGACAGTTCTTAAATTCAAATCGTTCAGTTAACTCGCGGCGGCTGACACAGCCATGTAATAATGCGCTTGTCGAGGAAAAAAGGTCATCTAACTTACGGCCTATCCATTCGCTATTTTCATATCCCGTCACTGTAGAAAAACGACCTGAAAGCCAGGTAATCTTTAACGATAAATCTGTTTCCCAGAACCAGTCGCTGGTTGTTTCACTGACGTCCCGGAATCGTTTTTCACTGGTGATAAGATTCAACCGCGCCTGATCGAGGAGAAAGGTATTTTCATCAAGCATTCTTGCCTTCTGCATAATATGACGCATGAGAATAACCGTCATTGATACCGTCAGAATGACTGAAAGGATGAGTAATGGTAAAAAATAAACAATCAACGCCTGGCCGGGGTTTTCGCTGTCCCAGATAATTTGTACATCGCCATTCTGAGTCCTTAAGGTAAATGCTGTCTGATTGTTTATTGTAGAACTGATTATTGAGGGTGAAGTACGAACATTTTTGATTCCGGCATCCTGCCCAATCGTAAGGAGTTTTTCAGCCGTTAATTTGTCGATAAACACCATTGTCGAAGGTTTCCCCGGTAAGGGTTGCACGCTCGTATCATCGCCCGTCGTTATCCATTCTGCAGAAACAATGGCCGGAACGGAGTCGATGAGCACGAGCATAGAAACCGGCAATCCATTTCTTATGCTCACATCATGGAGTAAACGGTCTTTGGTTGATTTATCTAACCAGCGCTCAGGATCCTGAAGCTTCAGTTTCCCGTCAACCACGCTGTATCGCGTGGTGCCTGCCGGGGACAGAACAAACACCCCTTCGTAACCAAAGTTGTCATAAAGGGACTTACCCAGGTTTTGCTTATCCCATGCCCAGTGAACGTCAGTGTTCAGATGAAGATGTTTGTAGGCATCTCCCCACTCTGCATTGTCTTTCAAATGACTTCGCATGCTTTCCTGACGGGCATCCAGCGCTTTCCTTAACAAAAATTCATCATGTTTGTCGCTGATTTCATTAACATTATTTTTTATTATTAGCAGAGATATTATTGCTGCGATGAAAATACTAATCAACAGCGTTACTATATAGGTAAAGGTTTTATTTATCAGGCCTTTAGAAGGCTCGGTATCCGTGAAGCCCGGAGTGTTCAGAGGTAGAGTCATCTTTCGCCTTCTTAACAACTATTACGACAATTCTTATGCCACCTTCATTTATCGGCAAAAAATAATAAAATTTTATAGCTAAAAGCATGAAGCTAAAGAACATGTAATTTTTACAGTCAAGATCTAATTATTAATCATTAATTCTTTTACAGCCCAAACCCGGTTAATTAAATATACCGGTAAAAGTAACTGTTAACCTCAGCGGTTGTATTTCCTCAGAATGGATATTAAGGCTATTTTTGTTATCGTGGTCACAGGAACGATGAAACGTATAAAAAACCGGGCATAAGCCCGGTTCTGTTTTCTGACGAGACTGACTCTATTCGCTCAGCCCGCGATTCTCCAGCATCGGCTCAATCTGCGGATCGTGCCCGCGCCAGTTGCGATACAGTTCGGCTAAATCCGTGCTGTTACCACGGGACAAAATCGCCTCGCGGAATGTCTGCCCATTTTCACGGGTCAGGCCGCCGTGCTCAACAAACCACTGGTAGCCATCGTCCGCCAGCATCTGCGTCCACAGGTAGGCGTAATACCCCGCCGCGTAGCCGCCGCCAAAAATATGGGCAAAATAGCTGCTGCGGTAGCGCGGCGGCACGGCTGGCAGATCCAGCCCCTCTTTTTTCAACGCAGCCGCTTCAAAATCCTCCACGCTCGAAACGGCCTCGCCGATGCCATGCCAGTTCATGTCCAGCAGCGCGGCAGCCAGCAGTTCAGTCATGTCATAACCCTTGTTGAAATGGGTCGCGTTGAGCATGCTTTCCCGCAGCGCGTCCGGCATCGGCTCACCGGTTTCGTAATGGCGCGCATAATGGGTAAACACCTGTGGATGGCTGGCCCAGTGCTCGTTGATTTGCGACGGGAACTCAACAAAATCACGCGGCGTATTGGTGCCGGAAAGCGTGGCGAACCGCTGGCTGGCAAAGAGACCGTGCAGCGTATGGCCAAACTCGTGGAACAGGGTTATCACGTCATCCCAAGAGAGAAGCGCGACACCGCCATTCGCCGGTTTTTGATAGTTACAGACGTTGTAGATCACCGGACGGGCAGCAAACTCGAAGGATTGCTCGACGAAATTCCCCATCCATGCCCCGCCCTGTTTGGAATCACGGGCAAAGAAGTCACCGTAAAACAGCGCCATGCCCTCACCTGTGTGGTCGAAAATTTCCCATACGCGGACGTCCGGGTGATATACCGGGATATCGAATCGTTCGACGAAGCGAATGCCAAACAGCTGGCTGGCTGCCCAGAATACGCCATCCTGCAGCACGGTATTGAGCGCAAAGTAGGGCCTGATCTGCGACTCATCAAGGGCATATTTTGCCTGGCGCACGCGCTCCGCATAAAAGGCCCAGTCCCAGGCCTCCACGGTGAAACCGCCCTGCTCATCATTGATAACGTTCTGAATGTCGGCCTGCTCGCGTTCCGCGCGGGCGCGAGCGGCAGGCACAATGCCGCGCATAAATTCCAGCGCGGCGACCGGGGTTTTCGCCATCTGATCGGCGATGCTCCAGCTGGCGTAATCCTCAAAGCCCAGCAGACGGGCCTGTCGCGCACGTAGCGCCGTCAGACGCAGGATCAGCGCGCAAGTATCGTTTTCATCCCCTTTCTGGGTACGCGTCCAGCCTGCGTTGAAGAGGTTTTCGCGCGTCTGACGATTGCGCAGCGCGGAAAGCGCGGGCTGCTGGGTGGTGTTCAAAAGCGGGATCAGCCAGCGATCGTTTAGCCCTCGCTCCGCGGCAGCCTGAGCCGCATCAGTAATCTCACCGGCGCTTAGCCCGTCAAGCTGGTGCGCATAGTCCACCACCAGCCCACCCGTTTTATCGGCCGCCAGCAGACGCTGGTTAAACTGGCTGGTCAGGGAGGCCGCCTCGGTATTCAACGCCTTTAGCTCGGCCTTTTCTGTCTCATTCAGACGCGCGCCGGCCAGAATAAACCGCTGATACGTCTCTTCGACCAGACGGCGGGATTCGGCGTCAAGCGCGGCACGGTCCTGCCAGACGCTCTCCACGCGGGCAAACAGCACGTCATTCAGCCAGATATCGTTTGCCAGCGCGGCAAGCTCGGTGGAGAACTGTTCCTCCAGCTCCTGTAAATACGGATTGGTGTGCGCGGAAGTCATGGCGAAGAACACGCTGCTGACGCGCGCGAGCAAAGCGCCGCTTTTCTCCAGCGCCAGCACGGTGTTAGCAAAGTCAGGCGCAGCGGCCTGAGCGACAATCGCGTCAATGTCCACCCGCTTCTGGCGAAGGGCTTCATCGAAGGCCGGACGATAGTGACTGTCGTTGATCTCATCAAAATGGGGGGCCTGGTAAGGCAGCAGGCTGATGTTAAAAAAAGGATTCGTGGCCGTCATCTTTCGCTCCTGAGTACGGGTATCCTCCCAGAGTAGGCCAGGCCGCCTTCCCCTGCAACGCTGTCATACAAATGTTGCCTTAACGCACCCTCTACGGCCGTGCTATGTTAGTACAACACAAAAAGCGTTGAGGAACAGTGAGATGATTATTTTAGTTACCGGGGCAACGGCAGGTTTTGGTGAAAGCATCACGCGTCGCTTCGTCGCCAACGGGCACAAGGTTATCGCGACCGGCCGCCGTCAGGAACGTCTGCAGGAGCTGAAGGACGAACTAGGCGACAGCATTCTGACCGCGCAGCTGGACGTGCGTAATCGCGCGGCGATCGAAGAGATGATTGCGAATCTGCCAGCAGAATGGCGCGCCATCGACGTGCTGGTCAACAATGCCGGTCTGGCGCTGGGCATGGAGCCTGCCCACAAAGCCAGCGTGGAAGACTGGGAAAACATGATCGACACCAACAACAAAGGGCTGGTCTATATGACCCGCGCGGTGCTGCCGGGCATGGTCGAGCGCAATCGTGGCCACATTATCAATATCGGCTCCACCGCCGGAAGCTGGCCCTATGCAGGCGGTAACGTCTACGGGGCGACAAAAGCGTTTGTGCGCCAGTTCAGCCTTAACCTGCGGACCGATCTGCACGGCACCGCCATTCGCGTCACCGACATCGAGCCGGGCCTGGTGGGCGGCACCGAGTTTTCCAACGTGCGTTTCAAAGGCGATGACGCGAAAGCAGACAAAACCTATGAAAACGCCAACGCCCTGACGCCGGAAGATGTCACCGAAACGGTCTGGTGGGTGGCGACGCTGCCAAAACACGTCAACATCAATACCGTAGAAATGATGCCGGTCAGCCAGAGTTTTGCCGGACTTAGCGTCCATCGTGGCTAACGCTGCCCTTCCCGGCCTGCGGGCCGGGTCTGTTTCGGGTTATAAAAGAATGGTAGTATGTTCAGGCTAACTCTCTGAGAAATGACAACTCATGGCCGCAGAATCGCAACTCAATCCCACCCAGCCCGTAAACCAACAAATCTATCGCATTTTGCGACGTGATATTGTCCATTGCCTGATCCCACCGGGAACGCCGCTTTCTGAAAAAGAGGTGTCCGTGCGTTTTGACGTTTCCCGTCAGCCGGTGCGTGAAGCGTTTATTAAGCTTGCGGAAAACGGTCTGATTCAGATCCGCCCGCAGCGCGGCAGCTACGTGAACAAAATTTCACTCTCTCAGGTGCGCAACGGCTGTTTTGTTCGCCAGGCCATTGAATGCGCGGTGGCGCGCCGTGCCGCAACGCTCATCAACGACAAGCAGTGTTACCTGCTGGAGCAAAACCTGCATCAGCAGCGGATTGCGATTGACCGTAAGCAGCTGAATGATTTCTTCCAGCTTGATGATGAATTCCACCAGAAACTGGCGCAGATTGCGGATTGCCAGCTGGCCTGGGACACCATCGAAAACATCAAGGCCACCATCGACCGCGTGCGTTATATGAGTCTCGATCACGTCTCCCCGCCGGAAATGCTGCTCCGACAGCATCACGATATTTTCAGCGCGCTGGAAAAACGCGACCCGGACGGCGTGGAAAAAGCGATGACGCTGCATCTGCAGGAAATTAGCGAATCCGTGCAGCTGATTCGTCAGGAAAATAGCGAGTGGTTTAGCGAAGAGTAATATTACGCCGCCCCCTTTCGGACGCGGCGATAGGTTTAGCGAACGACTAACACCGGAATTGTGGCGTAGCGCAGGATAGATTCCGCATTTGATCCCAGCAGATGGGTGGTGATGCCCGGATTTTTCGACCCGATGACAATCACGTCATATTCCCCCTCCTTGCTCAGCCTGATGATTTCATCGCGGACGTTGCCAAAGCGCACCAGGCTGTCAATTTTCTCCGGCGAGATATCGAACAGTCTTTTTAACGCGTTCATTTTCTTACCGGATTCCTCGGTCATATACTCTTCGAACTTTTTAATATCGGCATTAAATCCGCGCAGCAGGGATCGGCTGCTGGCCGGCAGAATATTGACCAGGGTAATCGAGGCGCGCTCTGCCTTCGCAAGGTTTGCCGCGTGGCGAACCGCTTTGTCGCTCAAATCCATTTCAAACACATCAACAGGCATCAAAATCTTCTTATACATAAGCCTGACTCCTTATTCCGATGAAAGGGTTATTTCCTGTACCCAGAATGGCACCGGGAATATAAACCAACCCTCAACGCTTCCCTTCTGAAACTATCAATAAATGAAAATAACGGTCTGCTTTGTCAATTGCTGTCGTGAACCGTCAGCGCCCGGCACAATAAAGAAAAAAGTGTGAGTTTGATCAAAAACAAAAACATGTGATGCAGACAGGCGTATTTATATGCTCCGTGAACGGCAACCCTGAAATAACGCCGTAACGAACAGGTTAGAGAGGAGAAAATACCATGATGACATACGACCGTAACCGCAATGCAATCACCACCGGCAGCCGCGTCATGATTAGCGGCACGGGCAAAACTGGCGTGATTAAAGCGATCCACAGCGACGGGCTGGATGCCGCGCAGGTGCGCCGCAGCAAAACGGTTGAAGTGGAAGGATGCGAAGGTAAGTTCGAACCGATTGAGCTGATTCGCCTGGGTATGCACTAAACGGTGCGCAGACATGCCGCCGCGAGCGGCGGCATGTGCTGAATTACTGTTGAGACACGTACTGTGCCACGGTCGCTTTCGCACCCTTTTGCAGCAGCGTCTGGTACGCCTTCATCACCGCATCAACAAAGACGGCTTCACGCGGTAATTCCTTGCCGAAGATGGCCTCGATGCCGAGCAGCGCCTTGACCCGGTTTTCCCCTTCCGTACTGCCTTTAACCGCCGCCTGAATCACTGCCAGCTGCGGATCACTCACGTCAATCGCATTACCCTGCTCGTCCACGCCGCCGACATAGCGCATCCACCCTGCCACGCCCAGCGCCAGCAGCGGGAAAGGCTTCTGATGCACCAGGTGCCAGCGCACGGAATCCAGCATGCGCTGCGGAAGCTTCTGGCTGCCGTCCATCGCAATTTGCCATGTCCGATGGCGCAGGGCCGGGTTGCTGTAGCGGGCAATCAGGAGATCGGCATAACGACCTAAATCAACGCCTTTGACCTTCAGCGTAGGCGCCTGCTCGTCAAGCATCAGCGCGTGCGCGGCGAGGCGGTAGTTCTCATCTTCCATACAGTCGTTGATATGCTGGTAACCGGCCAGATAGCCCAGATACGCCAGGAACGAGTGGCTGCCGTTGAGCATGCGCAGCTTCATCTCTTCAAACGGGATCACGTCCGACACCAGTTCGGCCCCGGCTTTTTCCCACGCAGGACGCCCTGCCACAAAGTTATCTTCGATCACCCACTGGCGGAACGGTTCACAGGCCACCGCCGCCGGATCGCGCACGCCGGTCAGCCGTTCAATTTTATCCAGCGTGTCGGGGGTGACCGCAGGCACGATGCGATCCACCATGGTTGACGGGAAGGTGACGTGGGATTCGATCCAGTCCGCCAGCTCACCGTCTACCGCACGGGCGTACGCGCAGGTGACATTGCGCATCACGTGACCGTTCTCCGGCATGTTGTCGCAGGACATCAAGCTAAACGCCGGCAGACCCGCCGCTTTGCGACGCGCCAGCGCTTCCACGACGACACCCGGCGCAGATTTTGGCTGGTGCGGGTTTTGCAGGTCGGCGACGATAAACGGATGATCGAGCATCAGTTGCCCGGTCGCCGGCGAGTGGCAGTACCCTTTCTCGGTGATGGTCAGAGAGACAATCGCAACCTGCGGGTCACACATCGCCGCCAGCACCGTCTCCAGCCCGTCAACCTGCGCATGAAGGGCCTTTTTGACCACGCCAACTACGCGGGAGGTCCACGCATCGGCAGACATTTCCGCCACGGTATAGAGGTTATCCTGCGCGTTCAGATCGGCAATCTGCTGCTCACCGCCAATCAGGTTAACCTCCCAGTAGCCCCAGTCGCTGCCGTGCTCAGCGGCGAGGATATCGGCATACACTGCCTGATGCGCCCGGTGAAATGCGCCAAAGCCTAAATGAACGATGCGAGCTTTAAGGCTGTCGCGATCGTACTGAGGCAGCGTCGCATTGGCCTGTAATAAGGTATTTTCCATGATTAAGACTCGTTAATTAGAAAGCTGTGGATCGCTGCCGCTCTTTCTGAAGCGGCAGCGCCTGCTGACTACACCAACTAGAATGGCAGTTGGGGTAAAAAATTACTGCCATCAACCATACTGATACTGCCGTTTGAGATTTTGATTTATATTAACTTTTGGTCATGTGGTGTGACATAAAAACAAAGTTGTGTGATAAGTCACGCAAGCTATAAACCACTAGCGTCGCGAGGAGACAGCGCCGTAACCGACCGTCTCTTTTGGCGCAGACTCAGCTGCGTCATGCGCCGCGCTCAAATCACGATCGCGCACTTCCGGCATCAGGATCGCCGAGACCAGTCCAATCACGGAATAGGCCACCAGCATGGCAACAATCGGCCACCAGGAACCGGTCATATTGCAGAAAATCCCTGCCAGCACCGGACCAAAACCCACCGCCACCAGACCGCCCGCCTCTTTGGAGATGGCCATACGTGTAAAGCGATTTCGCGAGCCAAACATCTCCGCCATGGTGATATTTTCCAGCGCGAAGAGCCCCAGAACGGCGAAGTTATGGATAACGATGATAGAGAGCATGATCGTCCCCGGCGCATAGCTCTTATCGACGATGATCGACAGCATCGGGTACGCGAGCAGAATGGCGGAGATATTGAGAATAATGTACGGCAGACGGCGCCCCACTTTATCGGAAAGCCAGCCCAGCAGCGGGATGGAGATAAACCCGAGAATGGAGCTTATCATCAGCGCATCGGTAGGGATGGCTTTATCGAACAGCAGCGTCTGGACCAGATAGCCCGCAAGGAAGGTCTGGATCAGCCCCGAGTTGCCCGCCTGGCCGAAACGCAGACCTGTCGCCAGCCAGAAGGATTTGCTTTTCACCATGGAACCGAGCGACGTGTCCGGCTGCACGGTTTGTGCATCGTTCACTTTCTCAAAGACCGGGCTCTCCTTGAGATTCATACGCAGCCAGATGGCAAAGATCATCACCACGACGCTGGCGAGGAACGGTACGCGCCAGCCCCAGGCGAGCAGCTGTTCACGGTCAAGGGCAAAGAACATGATGGCCCAGATCGCCGTTGCGCTCAGCGTCCCGCAGTTCGTGCCCATCGCCACCAGCGAGGAGATGATGCCGCGTTTTCCTTTCGGCGCGTACTCCGCCAGCATGGTCCCCGCCCCCGAGATCTCAGCCCCAGCGCCCAGGCCCTGAATGATGCGCAGCGTCACCAGCAAAACCGGGGCAAAAATCCCGATCTGCGCGTAGGTCGGCAGGACGCCAATCAGCGTGGTGCAGATCCCCATCATAGTGATAGTGATAAACAGCACCTTCTTACGACCAATGCTGTCGCCCATTCTGCCAAAGATAAAGGCCCCGACGATGCGCGCAATATAGCCTGCGCCGTAGGTCCCCATCGCCAGGATCAGCGCCATCGCGGCAGACTGTTCGGGGAAGAAGATCTCATGAAAGACCAGGGCGGCCCCCAGCGAGTAAAGCTGAAAGTCCATGAACTCCAGAGCGGTGCCAAGCCAGCCGGAAACGGCGGCTTTCACCAGATCGGCGGTGGATCGTTGCGGTTGTACTTGTGTCATGATGGCTATCTCTGAAAGGTAAGATGCGAACCACATAGAGCCTGTCTGCGCAGGCTCTTAATCGCGTAAATGATTATTGGCCGAACGTGAGTAAGACTTTGCAGCACTGCCGCTGATCTTTCTCAAACAGTTCGATGGCGTCTGTTACGTAGTGATAGTCAAAAGTATGGGTGATCAGTTTTTCCGGATCGATCAGCCCCCTCTTCAGCCAGTCGATGACGACCGGGAATTTGTTGGTATTCAGGCGCGAGGAGAAGATCGCCAACTCTTTGCCGGTAATGCCCTGCTGAACAATCTGGCTCGGCTCGCTGGAAAAGCCCATCAGCACGATGCGCGCCGCTGGCGAGGCCAGGGTTATCGCTTCCTGCAAAATAGATGGATGGCAGGCGGCATCAATGATTAACGTCGGTTTGATGCCTTTTTCCTCCAGCGCGGCCTGCAGCGACTGCTCGCCGTTATTAAAGACCCAATCCGCGCCGCTGCGCCGCGCCATCGCCAGGCGCTCGTCTATGCGGTCAACCACGATAACCTGCTTCACCTGATAGACGCCTTTCAGCGCCTGCACGGTGACCAGCCCCATCGGGCCAGCGCCGTAAATCAGCGCGACGTCCTGTTCCGTCGGTTTCGCCTGCCCGGTTACGTTGGCGGCAATGGTAAAGGGCTCAACCATGACGGCGTGTCGATCGGGAATGTCATCCGGAATGGCCCAGGCATTTTGAGCGGGCACTGCCGCATATTCACTGAAGCCGCCGTCACGGTGCACCCCCAGCACCACCAGCGAGGTGCAGACGTTCGGTTTTCCCACGGAGCACGGGTAGCAGTGCCCGCAGCTGATCACCGGGTCAACCGCGAGGCGCTGGCCCAGGCGGGCAGCGTCAACCCCTTCGCCTGTGGCGTCAATCACGCCAAAGAACTCGTGGCCAATCGTGCGTGGATATTTCGCAAAAGGATTATGGCCGCGATAGATGTGGCTGTCCGACCCGCAGATACCCGCCAGCGTGATTTTCACGCGGACTTCGCCTGCGCCTGGTTCCGGGCGTGGCCGCTCTTCAATCACCAGTTGGTTTGGCTGCTGAATCACTACGCTTTTCATCGTTCGCTCCTCGCTTACCAGTTCCACAGCGTGCCGTCTTCAAGGCGGGCCACCGGCAGATAGGCCGGATCGTAGGGGTATTTCGCCGCCAGCTTTTCATCAAACTCAATGCCCAGCCCCGGCTTATCGCCCGGATGCATATAGCCGTTATCAAAGCGCCAGCTGTGCGGGAAGACCTCCAGCATCTGTTCGGAGTAGCCCATGTATTCCTGCACGCCAAAGTTAGGTACCCACAGGTCGAAATGCAGCGCGGCGGCATGGCAAACGGGCGACAGATCCGACGGACCGTGTGAACCGGTACGCACCTGATAGAGCGAAGCAAAGTCGGCGATGCGACGCATCCCGGTAATGCCGCCCGCGTGGGTAATGGTGGTGCGGATATAGTCGATAAGCTGCTCTTCGATAAGCTGCTTGCAGTCCCAGATGCTGTTAAACACTTCGCCTACCGCAATGGGGGTGACGGTGTGCTGGCGGATCAGGCGGAAGCAGGCCTGGTTTTCCGCAGGCGTTGGATCCTCCATCCAGAACATGCGGAATGCTTCGATGCTCTTGCCGAAGCGCGCCGCTTCAATTGGCGTCAGGCGGTGGTGCATGTCGTGCAGGAGGTGCTCATTGAAGCCAAATTTACTGCGCACCGCGTCGAACAGCTTCGGCGTGAAATCGAGGTATTTTTCGGTAGACCAGAGCTGCTCTTCCGGCCAGTCGCCTTTGGTCGCAGGCTCATAGGCTAGCCCCTTCCCTTTGGCCATGCCGTAGGTGGTTTTCATGCCCGGCACGCCGCACTGCACGCGGATCGCCTTGAAGCCCATCTCTTTATGACGGGCGTAATCTTCCAGCACGTCGTCAATGGTGTGGCCGGTAGTATGGCAGTAGACCATCACCCCTTCCCGGGAGGCGCCGCCCAGCAGCTGGTAGAGCGGCATGTTGGCCGCTTTGGCTTTGATATCCCACAGCGCCATATCCACGGCGGAGATGGCCGACATGGTAACCGGACCGCGACGCCAGTAGGCGCCTTTATAAAAGAACTGCCAGATGTCTTCGATGCGGTGCGCATCGCGGCCAATCAGCTGGGGGCAAAGGTGATCCTTCAGGTAAGAGGCCACGGAGAGCTCGCGTCCGTTTAGCGTAGCGTCACCGAGACCGACAATCCCCTCATCGGTGGTGATTTTAAGGGTGACAAAGTTCCGCCCCGGGCAGGTAACAAACACGTCAGCCGCGACAATCTTCATAATTCCTTTCCTTACATCGTTCGTTGTGATGCTGGAAATTTACCCATCAACCCTACTACCATACAAGTATAATGATCATAAAATCAGCTAACGATCACAAAACCAGGGGGCTCATGCGCGCCCCCATCCCGCCACAATAATCAGCATACCGCACAGGGCAATCAGCGCCCCGGCCCAGTCGTATGCGCTGAGTTTGACGCCGTCCACTACGCGTAACCACAGCAGCGCCGTGCAGACATAGACGCCACCGTAGGCCGCGTAAACGCGCCCACTGGCCGCCGGATGCAGCGTTAACAGCCAGACAAACAGGGCCAGCGCGACGCTTGCCGGGATGAGCAACAGTACGGATCCTCCCTTCTTCAGCCAGAGCCAGGGGAGGAAGCAACCGATGATTTCGCATAGCGCAGTGGCAAAAAAAAGCAGCGTCGTTTTAAGCATTTTTCACGTCAGGTGAGGATTTATTTAACCATCATACCTGATGATGCCCTTTACTTTTCCATACTTGCTCCGCGGGTATGCCGTCATTTCGCTTTAGTGTAGAATCTGTACGGGGTAACTTGATTATCTGCACCCATTTAAAAGGAAACGCTATGACCACATTAAGCAAACGCCTTTGTCTGACAGCCCTGCTGGCGCTGTCATCGTTCGCCTTTGCCGCCTCTGCGACAGCGGAAACCAGCAAGCTCATTATTGAGTCTGGTGACAGCGCGCAAAGCCGTCAGAACGCCGCCATGGACAAAGAACAATGGAATGACACCCGTAACCTTCGTCAGAAGGTCAACAAACGTGCTGAAAAAGAGTGGGACAAAGAAGATGTCGCTTTTGACGCGCGCGATAAGTGTCAGCAAAGTGCAAACGTCAATGCCTACTGGGAGCCAAACACCCTGCGCTGCCTGGATCGCCGCACTGGCCGCACGGTAGCCCCATAATGTCGGTGTCCTGCGACGTTAAACTCCGTCCGCTGGAGCGTGAGGACCTGCGCTTTGTCCACCAGCTCGACAATAATGCCAGTGTGATGCGCTACTGGTTCGAAGAGCCTTACGAGGCGTTTGTCGAGCTGTCCGATCTCTACGATAAGCACATTCACGATCAGAGTGAACGTCGGTTTGTGGTGGAGTGTGAAGGTGAAAAAGCGGGTCTTGTGGAGCTGGTTGAGATCAACCACGTTCACCGCCGGGCGGAGTTTCAGATCATCATCTCCCCTGAGCATCAGGGAAAAGGCCTTGCGTCACGGGCGGCTAAGCTGGCAATGGATTACGGATTCAACGTTCTGAATCTCTACAAGCTTTACCTGATTGTGGACAAAGAGAACGAGAAAGCGATCCATATCTACCGTAAGCTGGGCTTCATGGTGGAAGGCGAGCTGATTCACGAGTTCTTTATTAACGGTGAATACCGCAATACCATCCGCATGTGCATTTTCCAGCATCAGCACCTGGCCGGACACAAACCGTCAGGCGCCAGCCTGCTGAAACCTACCGCGCAGTGAGATTGATGACAAACCTTGTCATGAACCATTGCGCTGTCTTTCTTGCCGGGTGGCGCTGTGCTTACCCGGCCTACAAGGTGCTTCATTGTAGGCCCGTGCAAGCGTAGCGCCGCCGGGCGAAACGTACAAAATGCACGTTACTCTCAGTAATATTCAATCGTGTTCTTGATGGTGTACTTGCGCTCAACGGCAGGTTTGACGCTGTCGTCCGTGATCGTCAGATCGCAACTCACCGGGTTATTGTGGCGGTCGTAATCGCAGCTCTGCTTCACGTTGCCCAGCGGCTTATCATTCAACATGCTCACTGCCGAGTAATCCATTCTTTTGCGAAGATCTTTAGACGGCGTCGACTGGACGGACAGATGCTGATCCCCGGAGACGGTGGTTTTGCCCAGCGGGTAGCCATCCGCGTCGTAGCGATACTTCACTTCCATCTCTTTGCCGTGCGCCGCCACCACAAAACCGTTGTCGTCGGTATCCCACGTCACCCCGGCTGACGGCAGTTCGGCCAGCTGGCATTTCCCCTGCAGCTTCACTTTGCGCTGCTGGGTTTCTGCGTCAAGATAGTAATTGGCATCCAGCACCAGCGCCACGCCGGTGTTGGCCTCCAGGTCGTGCAGCTCCAGCGTATCGAAACACCCTTCCGTCGAGACGGTGCCGGTGACCCGTTTGGACACTTCGCCCTTCTCGTTGAACAGCGTCTGGGTAAAGTCTTTGACCGGTCCGCGCAGCGGATCAAAATCAAACTCGTTTGAAAAACTCGCCATCTCGGGCGTAAACGACAGCGGCGCGGAGCTGTTGTCGCACCCCATCAGTGTTGCTGCCAGTAGCGTTATCGCTGCGTATTTCTTCACATTTATTACCGTAGAGGGAGATTATTCCCAATCATATTAGCAAATACAGTTGTTTACACGAAGCCTGCTAAAATTAATCTCTACACAGAGAAAAGGAGCTACAGATGAAACGGTTACCCTGGATTACCGCCCTGCTGTTAATGAGTGCCTCAACGGTCGCGCTGGCGGCACCGGATTCCTGCGAGCGCGTGAAAAGCGACATTCAGCAGAAGATTATCAACAACGGCGTGCCTGAATCAGGGTTTACGCTGAGCATTGTGCCGAACGACCAGGCCGACCAGGCGGGCACGCAGGTGGTAGGCCACTGCGCCAACGACACCTTCAAAATTTTATACACCCGCACAGGCAGTGGTGCGGCAGCTGAACCTCAGTAATTGCCCCTCAATCCCCTTTGATTTGATGAGGATTAAGATTTAATACCCCCAAATAAGTAACACTCACCCCATCATTAGCCCGGATATCATTTCGGGAAAAATAATACGCAATTATAATGATGGGGTGAGCCATGTCCGATATTGAACATCACGGCGGAATTAGCCGTCGAACTCTCGTGAAATCTACGGCGATAGGTTCTCTGGCGCTTGCCGCTGGTGGGATCTCGCTGCCTTTTGGTTTAAAAAGCGCCGCCGCGGCGGTGAAGCACGCCGTCCAGCCGCCTGAAGATACCGTGGTGTGGGGCGCCTGCTCGGTCAACTGCGGCAGCCGCTGTGCGCTGCGTCTGCACGTGCGTGACAACGAAGTGTACTGGGTCGAAACGGACAACACTGGTGAGGATGTGTATGGCGATCACCAGGTGCGCGCCTGCCTGCGCGGACGTTCAATTCGCCGCCGAATCAATCACCCTGACCGTCTGAACTACCCGATGAAGCGCGTGGGCAAACGCGGCGAAGGTAAGTTCGAACGCATCACCTGGGATGAAGCGCTCGACACGATCGCCGCCAGCCTGAAAGACGTGGTGGCCGACTACGGCAACGAAGCGGTGTATATCAACTACTCCTCCGGGATTGTCGGGGGCAATATCACCCGCTCCTCCCCTTACGCTTCGCTGGTGGCGCGTCTGATGAACTGCTACGGCGGTTTCCTGAGCCACTACGGCACATACAGCACGGCGCAAATTGCCTGCGCGATGCCCTACACCTACGGCAGCAACGACGGCAACAGCACCTCGGACATCGAAAACACCAAACTGGTAGTCATGTTCGGCAATAACCCGGCAGAAACGCGCATGAGCGGCGGCGGGATTACGTACTATCTGGAAAAGGCTCGCGAGCGGTCCAACGCGCGCATGATTGTTATCGATCCGCGCTACACCGACACGGCAGCCGGACGTGAAGATGAGTGGATCCCAATCCGTCCGGGTACCGATGCCGCGCTGGTAGCGGGTATTGCCTGGGTATTAATCGACGAAAACCTGGTCGACCAGCCGTTCCTCGACAAATACTGCGTCGGCTATGACGAAAAAACGCTGCCGGAAGGCGCGCCCGCTAACGCTCACTACAAAGCGTATATTCTCGGCCAGGGTGATGACCACACGGCGAAAACGCCGGAGTGGGCCTCACGCATCACCGGCATTCCGGCGGATCGCATCGTTAAGCTTGCCCGCGAAATCGGCTCCGCGAAGCCGGCCTACATCTGTCAGGGCTGGGGACCACAGCGCCAGGCAAACGGCGAGCTGACCTCCCGCGCCATCGCCATGCTGCCTATTCTGACTGGGAACGTGGGGATCAACGGCGGGAACAGCGGCGCGCGTGAGTCCACCTACACCATCACCATCGAACGTATGCCGCTGCCGGATAACCCGGTCAAAACGCAAATTTCCTGCTTCAGCTGGACGGACGCTATCACCCGCGGTCCGGAGATGACCGCCCTGCGCGACGGCGTGCGCGGCAAGGATAAGCTGGACGTGCCGATTAAGTTCATCTGGAACTACGCGGGCAATACCCTCATCAACCAGCACTCCGATATCAATAAAACCCACGATATCCTGCAGGATGAAAGCAAGTGCGAGATGATTGTGGTCATCGATAACTTCATGACGTCGTCAGCGAAGTATGCCGATATCGTGTTGCCAGACCTGATGACCGTCGAACAGGAAGACATCATTCCTAACGATTATGCGGGTAACATGGGCTACCTGATATTCCTTCAACCCGTGACCGCGCCGAAATTTGAACGCAAGCCCATCTACTGGATCATGAGCGAAGTGGCGAAACGCCTCGGGCCGGATATCCATCAGAAATTCACCGAAGGACGGACGCAGGAACAGTGGCTGCAGTATCTGTATGCCAAAATGCTCGAAAAAGACCCTCAACTGCCGTCCTATGACGAGCTGAAAAAAATGGGTATTTACAAGCGTAAAGATCCGAACGGCCATTTTGTGGCCTATAAAAAATTCCGCGAAAACCCGGAAGCCAACCCGCTGAAAACGCCATCGGGTAAGATTGAAATATACTCCAGCAAGCTGGCGGAGATTGCGGCCACCTGGGAGCTGGAAAAAGATGAGACCATCAGTCCGCTGCCCGTCTACGCATCAACCTTCGACGGCTGGGATGCGCCCGAGCGCGCGCAGTTCCCGCTGCAGCTGTTTGGTTTCCACTTTAAGGCCCGTACCCACTCGAGCTACGGTAATGTAGACGTGCTGAAAGCCGCCTGTCGCCAGGAGGTCTGGCTTAATCCTGTCGATGCCGAAAAACGCGGCATTAAGAACGGCGATACGGTGCGCGTCTTTAACGAACGCGGCGAGGTGCGAATTGAAGCAAAAGTGACGCCGCGCATCATGCCCGGCGTGAGCGCTATGGGCCAGGGTGCCTGGCACGACGCCAATATGAGTGGCGATCGCATCGACCACGGCTCATGCATCAACACCCTGACCACACACCGCCCTTAACCACTGGCAAAAGGCAACCCGCAACACACCAATCTGGTGCAGATCGAGAAGGTGTAGCGGGTGAATGGCGTGGTCGTGGTTTATTCTATGGTTTGTATTATCGGTTAACACAGTCGCGCGGACACCCTCCGCGCGAACAAGGAAGATGTAATGAAAGATGTCTCACATCGTGAATCGTTCGCATTCAGCGCCCGGGTGCTGGGCGCGCTGTTTTATTTCGCGCCAGACAGCGAGCAGGCCGCGCCGCTGGTGCAGGCCCTCACTGCAGGGGATTGGGTTCAGGACTGGCCCCTGCCCCCGGAAACGCTGCAGCCTGTAGCTGACACCTTTGCCGCGTCTGCCGATGAGCCGCTGAAGGACGCCTGGCAACGGCTGTTTGTTGGCCCTTACACCCTACCCGCGCCACCGTGGGGCTCCGTCTGGCTTGATCGCGAATCCGTACTGTTCGGCGACTCGACCCTCGCGCTGCGCCAGTGGATGCGGGAGAACGCTATCGCATTTGAAATGCAGCAGAATGAACCGGAAGATCACTTCGGGACGTTGCTGCTGCTGGCGGCATGGCTGGCCGAGAATGGCCGCGATGCGGAGTACGCTCAACTTCTGGCGTGGCACCTGCTGCCGTGGAGCACCCGCTTCCTGTCCGTGTTTGTCGACAACGCCGGGCATCCGTTTTATACCGCGCTGGGTAAGCTTGCGCAGCTGACGCTCGCGGAATGGCGATCCGGGCTCCTTATTCCGGTTGCGGAAAAGACGCTGTATCGCTAAGGGGTGTGGCTTGCTCGCGGGTAGCGGGCAAGCTGCACTCAGAAGATAGCGTTTAAAAATTCATATCGAAACATGAGTCATGTTAAGATTGATGATATATAATGGCCTTTCCTAAAAAAATGATGCTATCTGTTGATACATACAAAATAAAAAATGACTGGAAAACACCCTTCCGAAAATAAGTTTAAAAGGCTACTTATAACAGCCATAACATTTACCATTTTAGGTGCATGGATCTGGTATATGTCATGGACAACAAGCATCTCCAATTATACCATTTTGCAAAAATCGATTCCTGAATTGACCACGTATATTTCTGTTGGAGTCGTGATTGGCGCGCTTTTGGTTATACGTTCTTTTTTTGTGCACGCCTTTAACCAAACTTTAAAATACTTTGCCAATACTTTCTTATGCGGCTTTTGCCTTGGGTTTGTATTGAGCTTAAATTGTTATGATATTTATGTCTATCTCTTCCCGGACAAAATAATTGGCTATGAATCTGAATATGAGGTTGTCTTTCCGGGGCCTTCGAGAGGTAAGCATGGCCATTGTGAAGCGGGTCTCTGGTTAAAAGATCAGAACACCAACAGATGGATTCAGCTTTGTACAAACAAAGAATATCTGCACAGCCACCGTAAGCAGGGAATGACTGGGGTATGGGTAACGGCTCGTGTGAATAATATTGGAAGTTATATTGTGAATTATGAGTTTATTTATTTGTAGGCACTACCCTATCTATTTTTGTTCCGGTGAATATGAATGGCGCTCAATGTCCGCTCCTTGCTTATAGCCGTCAGCCTGATACGTCGCACCACAGATTGCGCATTCACAGCGGAGAAACCGACTATGGGCAGGGTCATCTCAAAATCGAATCAGGGTAAATTTCATTCAGACCCCCACATTTAGTGGTGGATACGTGACGACTGTTCATCTATTCTGCTTTTTCAGCGAGCAAGCCGGAGTCATTTTTAGTGGATAATCCCATATTTCTGAAAACCATCATTATCTTTATTCTCATCCTGTGGGTAATAGACATAGGCAGGAGAAAGAAAAAAAAGCGTTATGACTCCGCTATAGCAGAGGCTAATGCCAGAGAACGCTATGAATGGCGCTATCTCAGATGGGGTTGGCAGGCAATACGAGTGGCGGCGGCAGTGTATATCTTTGTTCAGCTGATTCAGTTTTTACTGAGATAGATGGCAGAAGAAGGTAAGACAGGCAAGGAACATCTCACTGTCCAGGCCAACTGTAGTTGCGCCTCGGTGGTAGAAAGTGTGAGGGTTCCCTGTCTGCCAATAGCATGCGTTACAAGCCTTTAACCAGTATTTGGTTATGTATCACCGACTGATTCCCCCTCACTCGCACTCTCTTTACTTTGAATGAACCGAAGTGCCAGGTAGAGGTCTGGCGCCAGAATCATGTCATCATCATTCATTGTTGGCCGACTGTCTTTAAACCAGCGTGTTAATTCCGTTTTCCTGCCCGCAAGGATTAATTTAATCTGTCGGCCTTTCAGGTCACGCTTTAACTCATTAATGGTTGCCAGGACGCTGATGTCTGAATAGGTGAAGCAGGCAACGGCATCAATGACCACCCATTTAGGTTGTATGGCTGCCCCATCAACCAGGTTCAATACCCGACGTTTAAAATAAGCCACATTAAAATAGGTCAACGGTGAGTTAAATCGATACATCAGCACGCCCGGGACCATTTTAATATCGGTGGTATTCCCTAACGAATGAATCATTCCATCTTCGTCAGTGCCCAGCAGGTGCTCAGAGGGACGAAATACTGTACGAAGGAATTGTAACAACCCAAGCAACACCGCAAGGCCAATCCCCTGGATAACGCCGATAATTAAAACACAGCCAAACGTGAAGAAGGCCAGGCGAAATGCCTGTTTATTTCTGCGTCTCAGGTTCCATAGTCCACGTAAATCAATCAATGACCACGATGCATACATTAGAACAATACCTAACGCAGATACCGGAATGTATTGTAATGGCTGTGTGAAAAACACCACGACAATACCGATGATCAAGGCGGCGACCACGGAAACCAGCTGGCTTTTCCCCCCAACCGAATCATTCACCGCGGTCCGGGAATCGGCGCCACTGATAGCAAACCCCTGAGATAACCCCGACATAATGTTCGCAATACCCAGCGCACGGAACTCTGCATCCGCATTAATTTCGTAGCCATTTTTCGCGGCAAAACTGCGGGCGGTCAGCATCAGACTGACAAAACTGACCAACGCCAGGTTCAGCGCCGGGATCACCAAATCACGCATCGGCCCCGGCTGGAACACCCCCCAGTGAACGACCGGTAAACCAGGCTGGAAGCCATCTCCCCCTATCGTGGCAATACCGTACTGTTGCGCAGAGGTCACCCATACCAGTGCCGTTGTTATTACAATGGCGATTAAAGGTGCTGGCCACTGGCTGCGATACGTTTTGATCACCATTAAAATAATTAACGTAAAAAGGGATATTCCTACGGTTAATAAATGGCTATCTGAAAGTCGACCTGGCAAGGCGATTATTTTTTCAATAACCTGCGCCTCATCAAGCTTGATCCCCAATACCTTGCCTAATTGCCCGACGATAATCGTCACGGCTACGCCATTAAGTAAACCGGTAAGAATGGGATGAGAAAGCAGATCGGCAAGCGCGCCCAGGCGAAATTTACTGGCAAGGAGGCACCACCCGCCCATCATCAATGTCATGATGATCGTCAGTTGCCAGTGCAGTTCGGGATTACCTGCAGAAAGCGGAAATACGACGGCCGCAATCACCGCACAGGTTGTGGCATCAGGGCCCACAATAAGCTGGCGAGAAGAGCCGAACAGTGCGTAAGCTATCATTGGTAAAACGCAGGAATAGAGCCCTACAATTGCCCCCACACCCGCCAGCTCAGCGTAAGCAATCGCAACAGGGAGCGCGACAGCCGCAACGGATAATCCCGCTTTAACATCATGTTTTAGCCAGCTTTTATCGTAGGCCAACAAATTTTGTAGCCCTGGCATGTAGTTCAACAATAGCTTTCCGAACACGTTATTCTCCGGACATGAATATTACCCACGAAATGTTGCCACACTTTTAAGTGAGGTTCTGGCTTTCAAATGCTCCGGAGGGAGGCCCCGCCGCTCAGGTCCTGTAAATACTTAATCATTTTATTATTCTGACTGGTGTTAAACATAGTTCAAAAACGAACGGTTAGTCGGAGATGGAACCGGTAGCATGGTCGCCGACGTTGTAACCCGTTATTGGTAGTTGAAAAGAGGCCAGGAAGTGCGGAAGAATATTTAAACATTACTGAAGCTAAAATGGATTGCGGGGTAAGAGATGGGAATGTCTCAAGCAGTAAAGAAAATCGCTGTGGTGGCTATAGTGGTGAACCTGGCCGCCGGATGCGCGCCGCTACACCCTTCCGGCTGCCATAAGACCACGGCAACGGGTAATTGCGGTTCAGGACGCTGGGACGATCAGGATGAATGGGGCGCGCAGGCGCGGGCAATCAGGGCGGCAATAAACGCCGAAATTGAAGAGCCGCAACACTGGAAAGGGAAACAATGCAGGTTGCATATTGAATTTGCTCAGGATGGCACACCTTTAAGCATCTCAACCAGTAACGGCAATAGCGCCTATTGCGAAGCGATAAAATCAGCCGCCCATAAAGCCAAATTCCCGGCCTTCAGCAATCCGGAAGTTTATAGAGATTTTCAAAAATCAGGCTTCGACATGCGCGGTTAGCTTCAAGATTATGTCTTGAATGGCGCGCTTTGCTAAACTCCGCCATGCTGCTTCAGGCCATGTTCTCTTTGTCATGAGCGGATTTTTGGGTAGTTTCAGTAGGACGGTATTTCAGCATAATGCGACTGTCTGTAAGCATGGTTGTTTTTAATACAGCCACACACTACTGAATCTAGCTCCGGCAGGCGCTACCGCCCCACAAAAGAAAGGATGCACGAGATCGAGCTATGCGTACTCATCAACAGAATAAGTCCCGTAAGCTGTATCGCAGCGTCAACACCACTACACGACACCAATCTAATAATCCTGGTGCTGAGTATCGCTGGGAACGCAACGGTAAAAAAGTCGGAAATGAGCTAATGGCAAAGCGCGGGACAATGCATGGCAGACAGAAGCGTGGCCGAGATTACACACCCTTGTTTTATTTCCTGATCAAACACAATGGCAAACCATGGGATGAAATATTCAGTGAAGTATGTGGGCGTCTTGATACTACCGAGCCTGTATTCTGGTTAGTCGCACGACATGAGCATCAGCGAAGAGATTTAGTCTGCATTGGTGAAAGTAGTTTTTATCCGGGTCTGTTTGTTGATGAGAATGGAATTCTTCAACAGGTAAATCCTTCAATTTCGGGAAAGGACGTGAAAGTAACTTGCCGCTGCTGCACACACACCTATATTGGTGAACCTGTCCCCTGGATAGAGTAACTGACAACATTTCCTGGGCTGACATGAGTGCCGCTGACACCAGCTATGAGAGCGATTGCAAACTTCCGCTCCTCGATCCAAACTGACCTACTATTTCTGCAATGTCAGTTTTGTGCCAGGGGCGGACATTAAGAACAAGAGTCTTAGTTGGTCAACGGGGAGCAGGTCAGCGGTTGTTGTCAATGCCAGGCTTCAAAGTTTTAAATATTGCATTCATAATGGTAGGGACTCTACACATGAAAAAACAATTGTTACTGCTTATATTGCTCGTCACTTCCCAATCGTGGGCAAATCAATCCTCCCCTGGGGAGCAAGCTAAACAAATGGCTGAAGCAGCATGTCTATACCAATACAATGTTATCTACTCTCGCTTTACTTTGGGTTTTTCTGAGGAAAAAGCAATTCAAGTATCTTCTCAAATACTAACTAATTATTTGGAAATTCATAAAGAAAATGCAGGGGACTTTTTTCTTTCCTCGATTCGTAGAAGCACAATCGCACAATTACGGGAGTTAGAAGTAAATAAAGCGGCAGTGCAGCAACTAAAAACTCCCCCATCAGATTTTAAAGATAATTTTTTATCCTCTTGTAATGCAATAAAAAAAGAGCAATTGGAAACTATGCATGTTTTTGGTTAAATCCACCATACATGCTGATGAGCTTATTTTTCGGCCATCGCATTTGTTACTTTTAGCCGGCCCTCATAGCATATTTCGCGGCGCTTCAGGCGGTCCGTTGCAAGCCAAAAGCAGACGTTGATAACGTTGAGATATGTTAATTTATGGGGATCAGGTCAACACATAAAAGGAGAAGAAGATGCAAATCAAGTTTGGGGTGTTGTTACTCGTGGTGCTTGTGCCATTGACATCGACTGCAGCAAAAGGGAGTTTTGTTTTTTCGGTCGGTAATGAGAAAACTTCGTTTGACTCTGGATGTGTAAAGTCAATTGATTATGTAGAGAAGGATGAGACAGGAGCGGAGAATTTAGTCTTTAGATTCTCCGATGAATGTGGCAAAAGGTTGTCGGACATGACCCGACAGAATATCGGAAAGCATATGACCGTCACCTACGATGATAATAAAATTACTTCCGCCATGATTGCCTCGCGCCTGAGCACCAGTTTCAGAATATCCACAAAAGACATACCAAGAATAATATTAATGCAAATACTTAATGATTATGATGGTGTTCGTGATTAACCAGAAAAAAGCGGCAAATAATAATTTATTTGGCAATGTAAAAGTCATTCATAAATACAATTTCCGCTCTTCGCTCAGAGCGGATATCGATCTTCGAGTCGATCCGCGCCGTGACACGATCGGATCTTTCTATGGCTATTGCGTGTCAAAAAATTGAGCGCATGCCGCATCAGCATATCATATCTATAAGTCAATTTCTCTATCTGCAACATAAATCACACCTTTCACTTCATTTGGCAATGTTTCATATTTCAATGGTGTTTTTGGTTGCGAAATTAATTTATACCCACCTTGTTCATAGTTGTAGCTGAACAATCCTTTACTTGACATCTCAACAAATGAGCGCAGATAGCAAGAACGTTGATTTTCATTTGAAAAAGCAGGCAGATTGCCTTCTATCACATAGACCTCTGACAAGGGTTCCAATGAGTAAATATAATCAAGAATAAAATTATAGTCCTCGACAGATGACTTGATCCTTTCAGGAATCGGCCCCTGACCTGCTGTTGCAAAATGCGCTAAGTACCCTTCCTGGCTGGATAAAAACCAGTCCAGATCATATTCTAAAAAGTCATCGTCCATTTTCGTCATTTTTTAACACCAAATATCTTTGTTCATTTCTTACACCGTAGAATCACATCGCCACTACCTGACCAGATGCGATGACCTACCCCGGTAGATTATCACATGCTAGTGTTAGTCCTGCATCTGATACAGAATGGATTAAAGGACCGTTTTTCGCTCACTGCGAACCTTAAGCTCAGTCAGATCGTCCGCATCGAACCAGAGGGGGACTGTGCCAGCCGTGTACTGAATTGAGATGACTCGCATGGAACTGTCTGACAAGGTCCGCGTTGTCTGCACCGAAAGCGAACATTGTCCCGTTCCCGTGACGCAAGATCTCAACTTTCCGTATGTATGCTAAAATTTGTACAGCTGCAGGCCAAAAATTAGTTCTTATAAATTCAGTACGTTAGCCAAAGTGAGCGGATATGGATAATATTCCACATAAGCAGACAGCCCGTAAGAGATACCCCGCATGGCTGTGGTGCGGAAGTTTTTGTCTGGTTACATGGAATTGCTCTGCAGATGAAATAAATTTGTATTCTATAAACACGGGCTCATACGTTTATCATCTGACAAATAATCACGGACAATACACGGAGAACTTTGAAAACAAGTTTATATCCGTGGAGAGGAAATTTTCGGACACATCGAAATATAGTGTTGTGCTAGGCACAATGAAAAACAGCTTTAATGACAGATGTCTGGCTGCCGGCGTAAGAAGAGACTGGGCTGGGTGGAATAACGGTTGGGTTTTTAAGGGAATCTATGGATATGTAGGCGAATTTTTCTTTGATACATTCGATGATTGTGGTGATCATGGTTCATACCATGATTTTAAAAAAGTAACCGGGATAGGATTTTCTCCCTACATATATCACGGATTCCAGTATAATTTTACGTCTTATTTTGGCATGGATGTGGGTATTATCATCCCTTCCGTGTTTGTCATCACAGCCCAATGGAGCTTTAGATAAATCCGTCAACCACATGTGCTGTAACTGTCAGCAAGAGGTTCCGCCCCGCCATCTAAACCGGAGCGGCTTATATACGGCTCAAGACCACCAGCCGCCGTAACCCACTATTAAAAACTGTACGTCACCTTCAAACTCCCCGTAGGCGACGTTTTGCGTTGCACAATGGGACTATCACCCGCTTCCCCCGTCAGTTGCGTCACGCCCGCAGAGGCAAGCACGCTCCAGCGAGAGGTGAGCTTGTGGGTCCAGTCAAGGTTCATCGACCAGGCATAAACCCCGGCCCCGGCGTCATGTCGGGCAAAGCCCGATGCGGCCGACTGGACGGCGTTGACCCCGTAATACGTCTGCATATACTTGTCGGATCCCCAACTGCCGGTCAGCGCCAGCGTCACCGCATTTGTTGGTGAAGTATAGAGCGGGCTGCTCAAGCCGAAATGCACCGCCTCTCCGTTGTCTCTCTCAGACACCGGAACCTCAGCCTGCAGCTGCAGATTCAGCCAGTCGGCCACCCTGTACCCCAGCCCGGGCACGATGATTGCCGAGCCTTTAATCTCTCCCATCCCTCGCAGCTCGTCGCTACCGGAGCTGATCGAATCGCTGCTCACGTCTTTATCTTTACGGCCAACTCGATAGCTCAGCGCTGCGCTGTAATCCAGGTTGCCAACGTTGTTACCGTAACCGATCCCTCGCGTGGTGCCGATAAAGAAGCCATTTGCCATGGAATAATCCACTACCTGAGCCGCTGAGACGCGGGTTTTATCTGAACCCGAGTAGCGCGGCCCCACATCCACGCCGCCCCCCAGGGTTAAGACGTTACCCTGACGCTGTTCTTCCGCCAGTACAGGCGTAGCCAGTAACGCCAGAACGACGCCCGGCACGAGGGTTTTCAGGCAGCGGTCCGAAAGTAAATGAGGGAACGTATGACGCAGTTCAATATTTCTCATTAAGGAAGTCCTTATGGATTCAAATGATGACGATGCAGGCGGTTAAACGCCGGAACGCCCATTTTGAAGAGTGACCCTAAGGTTCTTATGAGCCGAAAATGAAGAAACACTGAAGCGCGGCCAGGTGCTGTCATCCGGACAGATTTCCTGCTACCGTTTTTTTCTTAAGTTATTCTTCATTCACGGTTGATACCGTTACCAATGTGAAAATTCTACTTATCGAAGACGACCTGGATCTCGGCAATGGCGTACGTATCGCCCTATCAGATCAAGGATTTGACGTCATATGGGTTCGCCGTAAAGAGGATGCGCTGCATCAGCTTGACGTCTGCGTGCCGGAACTTATTTTGCTCGACCTGGGGTTGCCCGACGGCGATGGCATGAGCCTGATGACGCGTTTGCGTCAGCAACTCAAGGGGATCCCCGTCATCATCCTGACGGCGCGAGGGACGCTGCAGGATCGCCTGTGCGGGCTGGATGCCGGCGCGGACGACTATCTCGTCAAACCCTTTATTCTCGCCGAGCTGCTGGCGAGAGTGCGAGCCCTTGCACGGCGCAGCTACGGTTTTGAAAATGAGGCGATAGAAATTCGCGGGCTATCCCTTCATGTTCCGACGCGCCGCGTGACGGTGAGTGCGCGGCATATCGATTTAACGGCCAGTGAATACGCGCTGCTGGAAACGTTGATGCTGCGCGCGGACCGCGTGCTGACCCGGCGGTTTCTGGAAGAAAGGATATTCGGCAACAAAGAGAACCTCAGCAACGCGCTCGACGTGCATATGGGAAATTTACGGCGAAAAATCGGCGATGGCTATGTGCGAACGGTCCGGGGCGTCGGGTACGTTATTGATACCGTCTCAATACAAAAGGTGACCGGTTAATGCAAAACGTCTGGTATCACCTGAGGCGTCCGACGCTGGTACGGCGAATTATCATCGCCCAGATGCTGCTGCTTACCCTGCTGTGGTGTCTTTTTGTAACTTTCATTCTTTGGGAGGACCTGCGCAGCCCCCCTATCCTCACGGGCAGTAAAACGTACGAAACCGTTTTTACCCTGGCTGAGCGTATGGACGGACGCCCGCAGGATCGTACCGCCGTGCTGGAGGCCTTCAGCAAGGCGCTGCGTGAAGGTTACGGCGGAGGGGAAGATCCCGTGCTGTCGATTAACCTCATCGTTCGCAAAAATAATACCGTTATTTTTGCCTCCGACGGTGCGCCCGCAGGGATAACAAATACCCGGTTCGGCGAACTGGAGCATGTTCAGCGTGGAGATCGTACCTGGACCAGCCGCACCCTCAAATCTCCGCACTCCGACGTGGAGGTTACCCTTTTCACCCCGGCCAGCGGCTGGAACTTCTTTATTTACCTGAACTCACGCGGGTACTACATCCTGCCGCTGCTGGTCTGCTTCCCTTTTCTGCTGTTTCCCGCGTGGCTGTCAATACGCATTGCGATGCGTCCCTGGAATAAGGTGGTCAATGAGATTACGTTACGCACGCCGGACGATCTCTCCCCGTTAAAAGCCGTACCGAAGCACAGAGAGCTTCGCCAGATGGTGGACGCGATCAATGACTTTCTTGCCAGGGTGCGTGAAAGCGCGGAAAGGGAGCGGGTTTTCATCGCGGATGCCGCGCACGAGCTGCGTACGCCCCTCGCGGCGATGCGCATCAACGTGGAGGCGCTGCAGTCCTGGGTCATCAGCGAAAGCCAGCAGGAGCTGCTTGCCGGCGTGATCCGCAGCAACAGCCGCGCCGCGCGTCTCGTCAACCAGCTGCTGCTGATGATGCACAGCGAAGCGCGTATTGATACGGCCATGGAGCCCGTGCCGCTGACGACGCTCATCCAGGCGCGCATGGCCGAGCTGGAGCCCTTAGCGTCTGCGCGGAGGATCGAGCTGGAATTCTTTGCGGAGGATGAAGTGTGGATCTCAGGCGTCAGGGAACGCCTGGTGTCGCTGATTGATAATCTCATTGAGAATGCCGTGAAGTACAGCCCCGAGGGCGGGCGGATTCAGGTCGACGTGTGTGCAGGCGATCGCGTCGTTCAGCTTCGCGTCTCCGATGCGGGCCCCGGTATTCCGGTCGAGCTGCAGGAGCGCGTGTTCGACCGCTTTTTCCGCGATCCCAATCAGGTGCAAAGCGGCAGCGGGCTGGGGCTTGCCATCGTCAAAGCGGTGGCGCAGCAACACAACAGCAGCGTAAATCTGGGTTCATCTGCAGAAGGTGGCCTTCTGGTCACGGTTGACTTCCCGAACCGCACGTTTAGCTAAAGCAGAACAGGGGGTTTGATCGCAAATGCCGCAGATTGCTTCAAAATAATTACCGTATTTGTTATATTGTTGTTTATTGCTTATTCACCTCTGCGGTGCCAAAAAGAACAAGATTCACCGCAACCCAGGACAGAGAAATGTTAGATTACCGCTTCCCGACAGCTTTGCAGATGGTTCTCAGCGTAGCGATGGCGGAGCAATTGGGTGAACGTTCAACGAGTGCGATTCTGGCCTATGGCCTGGAAGCGAACCCGAGCTTCATCCGCAAATTGATGGTTCCGCTGACGCGAGACGGCATTATCGTCTCAACGCTTGGCCGTAACGGCTCCATTCATCTTGGTCGCCCGCCGGAAGAGATCACCCTGCGCGACATCTACCTGTCGGTCATCGAAGATAAAAAGCTGTGGGCGTCGCGCCCTGACGTACCGGCCCGCTGCGTGGTCAGCGCTAACGCATGCTGGTACTTTAAATCAATTTCCGAAGAGGCCGAGCAGGCGTCGTTAGCGGTACTGGCCCGCCATACCGTAGCAAGTGCCCTGGAAGCGGTGAAAAACGCCGACAGCAGCGGCTGGGATCCGCTCCCCGACCTCATCGCCCAGTATCAAAAAACATCGTAACGTTTTACCTGATGCGAAAAAAAACCGCCTTCACTGTGAAGGCGGTTTTTTATTATCAGCAACGTCCTTAAGCGGGCAGCACGTCCCTTTCCTCTTTCTTCCCACGCGTGACGAACTTACGCAGCGTCACGTAGAACACCGGCGTCAGGAACAGACCAAACAGCGTCACCCCCAGCATACCGGAGAATACCGTGATCCCGGTGACGCCACGTACTTCTGCGCCCGCGCCGTGGCCGAGGATCAGCGGAATGGTCCCGGCAATAAAGGCGATGGAGGTCATCACAATAGGGCGTAAACGCAGGCGGCACGCCTCCAGCGCGGCCTCCATGATGCCTTTACCCTGAATTTCCAGCTCGCGGGCAAACTCCACGATAAGAATGGCGTTTTTACAGGCCAGCCCCATCAGCACCACCAGCCCCACCTGCACGAAGACGTTGTTATCGCCCCCGGTCAGCCAGACGCCAAACAGCGCGGAGAGCATGGTCATCGGCACGATGAGGATCACCGCCAGCGGCAGCGTCCAGCTTTCATACAGCGCCGCCAGGACCAGGAATGCCAGCAGCACCGCGACCGGGAAGACGATCAGCGCCGTGTTGCCCTGGGTGGCTTGCTGGAAGCTCAGATCCGTCCATTCAATGTTCATCCCGTTCGGCAGGATCTGTTTAGACATCGCGTCCAGCTGCGTCATCGCCTGCGCAGATGAGAGCACGCGCGGGTCGGCATCGCCAATCAGGTCCGCCGCCGGGTAGCCGTTGTAGCGGATCACCGGATCCGGCCCGTAGGTGGTCGTGATGTTTACCATACTGCCAATCGGTACCATTTCGCCCTGGCTGTTACGGGTGCGCAGATTCGCAATATCTTCCACGCTGTCGCGGAACTGCCCGTCGGCCTGCGCCATCACGCGCCAGGTACGTCCGAACTGGTTGAAGTCATTGACGTACGACGAGCCCAGATAGGTTTGCAGCGTCCCGAAGAGATCGGTCAGCGACACGCCCTGCGCTTTCGCCTTATCGCGGTCAACCTGCACGTCCAGCTGTGGCACGTTAGCCTGGTAGGTTGAGATCGGGAAATGCATCCCCGGCGTCTGCATAATCGCACCGGACATGGTGTTCACCGCATTTTGCAGCGCGCCATAGCCCAGACCACCGCGGTCCTGGATGTACAGGGAATAGCCCGACCCCTGACCCAGCCCTAAAATCGGCGGCGGCAGGATGGAGAAGCCAAAGCCCTGCTGGATTTGCGCGATTTTCGCGTTAATCTCCGCATTAATTTCCGCCGCGGAATGTTTACGCTGGTCGAACGGCTTCAGGCCGAAGAAGACCGTCCCGGTATTCGGCGTATTGGTGAACTGCAGCGCATTCAGCCCCGGAAACGCGACCGCATAGTCCACGCCTTCGGTATTCATCCCGATTTCGCTCATTTTGCGGATCACCGCATCGGTGCGGGCCAGCGAAGAGCCTTCCGGCATTTTCACACCGCCGATCAGGTAAAGCTTGTCCTGCGTCGGAATAAACCCGCCGGGCACCGCTTTAAACATGACGCCTGCGGCACAAAGCAGCAGCAGATAAACCACGAATACCGCGCCGCGTCGTCCCAGCGTTTTGCCCACCAGCCCCTGATAGCCGTTTGAGCTACGGAGGAAAAAGCGGTTAAACGGACGGAAAATCCAGCCGAACAGACGATCGATAAGCCGGGTCGGGAAATCTTTCGGCGCGCCGTGCGGCTTTAACAGCAGTGCCGCCAGCGCCGGAGAGAGCGTCAGCGAGTTAATCGCTGAAATCACCGTAGATATCGCGATCGTCACCGCAAACTGCTTGTAGAACTGGCCGGTAACGCCCGACAGAAACGCCATCGGCACAAACACCGCGCACAGTACCAGCGCAATCGCGATAATCGGCCCGGACACTTCACGCATCGCCTGGTGCGCAGCCGCAAGCGGCGCAAGCCCCTCTTCGATATTTCGCTCGACGTTTTCCACCACCACGATGGCGTCGTCCACCACGATACCGATGGCCAGCACCAGCCCGAACAGGCTGAGGGTATTCAGCGAGAAGCCCAGCAGGTAGAGAATGCTGAAAGTACCCACCACCGACACCGGCACCGCGATCAACGGAATGATCGACGCGCGCCAGGTTTGCAGGAACAGAATGACCACCAGCACGACCAGCACCACGGCTTCCAGCAGCGTCTGTACCACCGCACGGATCGAATCACGCACGAAGACCGTCGGATCGTAAGGTGCCGCCCACTTCATGTCTGCCGGGAAGCGCGTGGACAGTTCGTCCATTTTCGCGCGCACCGCGTTAGACAGATCGATGGCGTTCGCCCCCGGCGACTGGAAGATACCAATCCCGACCGCGTCTTTATTGTTCAGCTGGGAACGCAGCGCATAGCTCCCGGAGCCCATTTCAATCCGCGCCACGTCGCGCAGGCGGACGACCGTACCATCCTGCGTTGTTTTCAGGACAATATTGCCAAACTCTTCTTCGGTATGCAGGCGGCCCTGGGCGTTAATGGAGATGAGGAAATCACTCTCTTTCGGCAGCGGCTCGGCGCCAAGCTGACCGGCGGAGACCTGTACGTTTTGCTCCTGCATCGCCGTGACCACGTCCGAGGCGGTCAGCCCGCGCGCCGCCACTTTATTTGGGTCCAGCCAGACGCGCATCGCGTATTCGCCGGAGCCGAAAATCTGGATCTGGCCGACGCCGGGCAGGCGCGCCAGCTCATCTTTCACCTTCAGCGTGGCGTAGTTGCGCATATACAGCGAGTCGTACTTACCGTTGGGCGAAAACAGATGCACCACCAGCGTCAGCGTCGGGGACTGTTTCTGGGTGGTAATGCCCAGACGCCGCACGTCCTCCGGCAGACGCGCCTCGGCCTGCGCGACGCGGTTCTGCACCTGAACCTGCGCCTGATCGGGGTCAGTTCCCGGACGGAAGGTCACGGTAGTCACCAGCACGCCGTCCGAACCCGCGACGGATTTCATGTACATCATGTTCTCAACGCCGTTGATCGCCTCTTCCAGCGGCGTCGCCACGGTCTCGGCAATCACTTTCGGGTTGGCGCCCGGGTACTCCGCGCGCACCTGCACGCTTGGCGGCACGACGTCAGGGTATTCGCTCACCGGCAGCAGCGGGATGGCGATTAACCCTGTGATAAAAATCAGAATCGACAGGACGGCAGCAAAGATCGGCCTGTCGATGAAAAAGCGGGAAAAGTCCATGGGTTGGATTCTCAGGTCAAGGGATCAGTTGAGGGCGCTGGTGGCGGTCATGGCAACGGTTTTGGCGTTAACCGGCATACCCGGCATAAACACTTTCTGTAAACCCTCGACGATGACTTTGTCGCCAGGGTTCAGCCCCTGCCGCACAATGCGTAAACCGTCTGCCAGACGTCCCGGCGTAATGTCGCGACGCTGCGCTTTCCCCTCTTTATCCACGATATAGACGTATTTACGATCCTGATCGGTCAGCACCGCCTTGTCGTCGATAAGCGTGGCTTTGAACTCCGCGCTGCCCGGCAGGCGTACGCGGGCAAACAGTCCCGGCGTGAACTGACGCTGTGAGTTATCCAGCAGCGCGCGCATGCGGATGGTCCCGGTGCTCGGCGTGAGCTGGTTATCCAGGAAATCCACTTTGCCCTGGTGGGGATAGCCCTCCTCGCCCGTCAGGCCAATCTCAACCGGCAGCGCCGTGTGATTGCTGGACGCCCCCTGCCCGCTGCGGGCCAGGTTTTGATAGTGAAGATAGGTTGACTCGTCCACGTCAAAGTAGACGTACACCGTCTTCTGCGAGACCAGCGTGGTGAGGACGCTGGCAGTGTCGCCCGCAGTCACCAGGTTCCCGCTGGTGATCAGCGCCCGGCTGGCGCGACCATCGATAGGCGCGGTCACTTTGGTGAAGTCCAGGTTGAGCTGGGCTGCGTCAACCGCCGCCTGCGCGGCGCGAATGTCGGCCTGCGCCTGAACGGCAGCCGAACGTCGCTGCTCCCACTCTTCCCGTGAGACCAGATGGGTATTGATCAGCTTATCGGTACGGTTAGCCTCACTTTGCGCGAGGCTGGCCTGCGTTTTGGCTCTCGCCAGGTTCGCCTGCGCCTGTTCCAGCGCGGTGCGATAGGTACGATCATCAATGGTGAACAGCACCTCGCCCTTCTTCACTTCCTGGCCGTCGGTGTAATTCACCTTGTCAATGTAGCCGGACACGCGCGGGCGCAGCTGAACGCTCTCCACCGCTTCAATCCGGCCGTTAAAGCTATCCCACTGGCTAATCGATTTCACCACCACGTCAGCGGCACTCACGGCAGGCGCAGGTGGCGCGGCATTTTGCGCGACGCTGTTATCGCATCCGACGAGCAGCACGGAGAGCAACATTGCCCCCAGCGCGCTCAGATGAGAATTACCCCAGGTTTTTTGCAGGCTCATTATTTTTATTCCGATAATTGTCGCCACCGGGCAAGACGCAGCAGGAGGCACCGCGCCACTTCCTTTGTCCGGGGGCTGTCTTAAGGCCATTTGTGTCGTTCATCGCCACAAAACTGTAACAGTTGCGAATACACTATTCGCGGCGATTGTAGGAAGGCGCTTAACTAAGTGCAAGAATAATTGTTGCACTTTATGTGCTATTTGAGTGGATGTGAAAAGACCCGTTTCGGTCAGGGATTTAAATGCAACAATAAAACTTGCAATTACTGCAAAAACGCGCCACCTTTAAATGCAACAGACAAAGATACTTTTTCATCCGCTGCGTGGGGGTAACCAGATGAACACTGGCGCATTTATGCATGATTTACTCGACTGGATCGACAACAACCTGGACAGCCGACTGGACATTGAGACCGTCGCCAGGCGTTCCGGCTACTCGAAATGGCACCTCCAGCGCCTGTTCAAAGAGCATACGGGCTATCCCCTCGCCGGGTATATTCGCGCGCAAAAGCTGCAAAAATCGGTTGAGCGGTTATCCCGCAGCGATGAACCGATTCTGAACGTGGCGATCGCGCTGGGCTTTGACTCCCAGCAATCCTTCAACCGCAGCTTCAAGCGTCAGTATGGTCAGGCGCCTGGGGCATGGCGACGCAGTATGGGTGGCCCGGAAACACAGCAGCTTCGCCAGTAATGCATATTTTGCTGCAACATCGATCTGTTGCTGCTATACTGTATATAAATACAGTATAGCGAGGTGCACGATGGCTGTTGAAACAAAATTTGTTGTCGTAAGAAAAGGTGAAGAGAAAATGACATTTGCCAGTAAGAAAGAGGCTGACGCTCACGACAAGCTGCTCGATATGGCCGACGCGTTCACCGACTGGCTGTTGCAAAGCGGAATGCAGATGGATGAAACGCAGGCTGAAAATCTTGGCCTGTATCTCGCCGAGCAGAAAGAGACCGTGCAGCATATTCTGCGTACCAGCAAGCTTCCCGATCTCACTGCTCCAGCTGTAGCGGATAAAACAGAATCCGACGCGGCTGACGCAAAAAAAATCAGGGCTGTGAAAGCGGCCTGATTGCCAGAACAATCATCACTCATTTTGAACTCTTCACCAGGCCCGGCAGCCAATTCCGGGCTCCCCCTTTGCCAGAGATTCCCTACTTAATAATTGCTCTTTCATTCTTCAATGACAGTCATTGCACGTCATGCCTGCGATCGTTTTTAAACTGATGGTTTTATCAGGTATAAATATCGCTGATGTCTTATGAAACATTTTAATAATGAAGGAATTAGCTGCAGTCCGTAGTGATCTTCATCCTGGGATGAGATATAACCTGCTGCTGAAATTAACATTCTTGTAACGTTGATAAGGCTAAACAAATGAAGCAGGTTGGTATTGTTGGTTGGCGAGGAATGGTCGGTTCTGTTTTATTACAGAGAATGGTCGAAGAGAACGACTTCGACGATATCTCAGCGCATTTTTACAGTACTTCAAGCCCCGGGGCCGCCGGTCCAGTCATTGGCGGCGTCAGCTACACACTCAAAGATGCTAATTCCATCAGTGATCTGGCCGAAATGGATATCATCATTACCTGTCAGGGCGGTGATTACACAAAAGCAATCTATCCTGCTTTGATTAATCGTGGCTGGCAAGGCTACTGGATTGACGCGGCCTCAGCGCTACGGATGGATGAGAAAGCCTGCATTATTCTCGACCCCGTCAATCGCCCGACTATTGATCGTGCCGTTAAAGAGGGAATTAAACTTTTTGTCGGTGGCAACTGTTCCATCACGCTGAGTCTCATGGGGCTGGCAGGGTTGATTAAGGCTGACCTGATCGAATGGATGAGCGTTATGACCTATCAGTCTGCATCAGGTGCGGGGGCGCAATATGTCAGGGAATTAATTGTTCAAAGTGCCTGGATCAGTAAGCATTTGTCCTCTGATGAACTGGCATCATCAGGTTCAGTGCTGCCTTTAGTCAATAAAGTCAGTATGTTAATTAACAGCGCTGACATGCCGATACAGAATTTCGGCGCACCTTTAATGGGCAGCATTATACCGTGGATTGACAGCGATTTGGGGGATGGGAATAGCCGTGAAGAGTGGAAAGGTGAAGCCGAAACAAACAAAATTCTTGGTTTGTCTCCTGGTGCGATCCCGGTAAATGGATTGTGTATTCGTGTTGGCGTGATACGCTGCCACAGCGCCGCAATCACCCTGAAACTCAGGCGTGACGTCAGCGAAGAAGAATTCGCAGCGTTAGTGACGCATTCTCATCCCTGGGTTAACTATGTGCCCAATAACAAAGTTGAAAGCGTCAGTAAATTGACCCCGGCTTATATCAGCGGTTCGCTTCAGGTTGGTATTGGCCGTTACAAGAAAATGTCACTCAACAACGATCCAATATATTCGGTTCTGACGGTTGGCGATCAGCTATTGTGGGGCGCGGCGGAGCCCTTGCGCCGCATGTTGAATATTCTGCTGGGCAAAATCTAAGACATATTTTCTGAATAAAAGCATCTACTGAACAGGTGCTTTTATTGTATTGTCTCAGCGGGTTCGTGCCAACGCCGCCAAAATCATTTCACGCGCGTGACGCAATACCGATTTTATTTCGTCTGCCGGGATATCAGCGAGCCCCAGTCCGCGTAGCAGGAATATGCCTTCTACAGCGAGAAACGCGTGCCTGACATCGGCCGTCTCCTCTCCAGCCTCGCGTAGTGGTTCGAGGAGTGAGCGATACAGGTTGCGAACGGGTTCCAGCATACCTGGCGCATGCACGAGAGCCGTGATAAGAAACGCCGCCATCTGTGTTACAGCATCCTCCTCCTCCAGCGCTTCCTCGATGTGCGCAAGAATTAATTCTCGTGGTCCTGCGGCGGTATCTTTAAGACGCTGGCTGACTGCCTGCTGGAAACGCGTCACTTCGCGCTCAAGCACGGCGTATATCAGGCCATCCTTTGATGAAAAGGTATACACAAGGCCGCCTTTACTGATGCCAGCACGCTCCGCGACGGCATCCAGCGTAAATATCCGCCCTCCAGACTCAAGGATGATGCTTTCAGCAGCATCTAAAACGTGCTCTCTGTCGATCTCTTTTTTACGTGTCACAACTTCCCCTTGTCTTTTTCGACTGATCAGTCGCATAATGTTTTCGACTGGCCAGTCAGATTAGCACTGCGATCCTGGTACGACAAGATCGCTCCTGTAACTTTCCACCACTAAACACATATAAGGCAATGAAATGGAAGAGTGTTTCCCATCTGCAGCCATCGCACACTTTGTCATGAAAGTGAAAAATATTGAGTCGAGTTACGATTTTTATCAGGGGTTAGGTCTTCGCGGATTCGACAAATTTCCCGGAATGGCAATCATCGAACTACGCGGCGGCACACATTTATTGTTAGCGGCAAAAGACGATCCAATGACCGATACGCTTCACGACAGCCGTGTCGGCCAGCGCTCTGATTTTATTTCCGAAAAAATTGATCTGATGATCGCGGGTCATTCCAAATCAGATCTTGAGACTTATCGAACCGGATTGATTGAAAAAGGGTATTCCCCTTTGGAAATTGCAGAAGGTTCGCTGTATGGACATTATTACTTCTCAATGCAGGACCCTGATGGCAATGGCGTGAGTTTCTATACCAGCCACTGTGACGATAAGCCTGTCTGACATATCGTCTGGGTTTTATGATAATACTGGCGCAACCAGCTTATTGGCGCCGTTGTTCAACGCAGCCTGGTGGAAGTTACAGCAGGCTGCTTTGCGTTATCAACCATCGGAAATGATGTCCGCTGTTCGTTCACAGCAGACCTAACGTTATCTCCCCCCTCAACTTTCCCACAACACCCCGCCATAAAACCTGGTAGCTATACAAACACACCAGACTGTTATGTTAATACGCGTTACCCACTACAACGAGGAAACGCGCACGACCCCACATCCGCTACGCCAGATCATCGAATCCTGTGACCACGCCATCACCACCAAAAACTATGACGCCCTGATGGAATAGCAGGTGATCGAAGGCGGTGACAATGCCCTCGTTATCATGGAAACCGTTCTGCGTTTTCCTGATGGTCAGGGTGGAATAACGCAAATGTCGCGCCGCGCGACCTATGTTTTTCGGCTGGAAAGCGACGGTCGCTGGCTTTGTACTATCGACAACTCCTACGGTACGTCGCTTCTGGATACCGGGAACCGATCGCGTTAATCACGGCTTCAAAGGGGCGCTGCAGCCCCTCCACGCCAGCCCCTTAATGCGCAGTAATGCGCGGCTCCTTCACAAACTCAGCCAGCAGCCACACCATATCGTGCAGCAGGCCCGTCAGCTCTTTCGCTACCTGAGCGGGTAGCGTTCCCCCCATAACGGCTTGCGTCAGCGCCAGAACATAGTCCACCTGCGTTAAGGTGTCCTGCCAGCAGTCGGGCACGCAGGAGTTGATTTTCTCACCCATGATCAACTGTTCAATCAGGTATGGCGGAAGATCGACATCACAGAGTTCACGCAGCCTGCGCAGAGCCTGAAGGAGACGCTCGCACAGCGCAGTACGGCTCGCGACATCATCGGTTTCGACCAGCACGCTCACCAGCGCGGCGCAGTTGTCGGCGACGTCAAAGAGATCGGCATCGGCCGGAAGCGGCCGGGAGAAAAGTTGCAGAATGACGTTTTCGTCAGATGGAAGGTAAGTCAGGGTTGGGATAGTCGCCATCGTAAGGCATCCTCAGTGTATAAATTGGGTGAACCACCCGATGAGTTCCTACGCTCGAGGGGGTAGCGCTGACAGAGGTAGGAATACCGCCCACAGAGAAAACGGCCAGCCTTGCGGCTGCTCCGTCAGCGCCACCGCAATTTTAACGAGATCGGCGCTGTCGCGACATATAAATATCGCTCTGTATATGCGGGTTCCTACGCCCGGTTGCGGATGTGCCGCAACGCAGGCACTTTACGACCGCGCCCCGTAGAGGAAAAGACATAACGCTGAATTTCATAAGGTTACTTTGCGGTTTGCGATGCGCCTTCCAGAATGACAACGCTGCCCTAAATTTTAAGGGTATCAATCACCGCTCTCGCTGGGCTTTGACTCCCGGCAGTCCTTCAACCGCAGCTTTAAGCGTCAGTATGGTCAGGCGCCTGGGGCATGGCGGCTAAGTATTGGCTGTCGTGAAACGTTAACCGAACGTTTTTAGGGTCAACGAACTTACCGTCGGCGGTAACATAGGCGCAATTCACCACTTCTCCACTTTCTTTGTCTGTTAACGCAATATGCGGTGCGTCGTGCAGTATGTTTTTATGACCCCACTCCATCAAAGAGAAAAGAATCGGCGCAAGGCTGCGGCTTTTGGCGGTGAGAACATACTCATACCGTTCACGCGCCCCTTCTTCCTGATAAGG
The DNA here is from genome assembly GCF_019968825.1 of Enterobacter sp. JBIWA003. Taxonomy (NCBI): domain Bacteria; kingdom Pseudomonadati; phylum Pseudomonadota; class Gammaproteobacteria; order Enterobacterales; family Enterobacteriaceae; genus Enterobacter; species Enterobacter sp. JBIWA003. The sequence goes on along the minus strand of NZ_CP074170.1, from coordinate 2,211,743 downwards.
GATTTTGCAAAGCAGGCCGAGTTCAGTCATTTTTTTTAACCGGTTCGCCAGCGTCTGCCTGGTGATTTTTGTATGATCACGTATTGTTTCAAAGCGTGTTACCCCATAAAACGCCTCTCTCAGAATCAACAAAACCCATTGATCGCCAAGAAGCTCAGCGGCCGCCGCTAACCCACAAAGCTCAGGTAATAAGTACGGTAATGATTTATTTTTTGACATCTCTTCGTTTGCCTCGTAACCTGAGTATGATTTAAAGACTCAGTTATTTAAGGAGAATACAATGCCCTTCGTAAATGTGCAAACCATTAAAGGAATTATGAATTCGGAGCAAAAAAAAGAACTGCTACGTCGTATGACTGACCTTATTGTTGAAATTGAGGGAAACGGCGATCCTGAATTCCGGCGTTCAGTATGGATCCGTATTGACGAGCATGAACCGGAACAGTGGAGTCTTGGGGGAATACAGCCCACATCTGAAATGATTGCTGCAAAATTTGCCTCACCACAGCGGTCCTGATTTATTTTTAGTCATAGCTCACCGGCGAGCAGTTTGAATGTCCGCTCTCGTGATGTTATGCAGCCCTAAATTTTCAGCGTATCGATCACAGCCCTCAGGGCAGGCGACACGTTGCGGTGCGGATAATAGAGATACAGCCCGTCCATGCGCAGGCTATAGCGCTGCAACACCCGGATAAGCGTTCCACGCTCCAGATCGTCAGCCACCAGCTCCACCGGGACATAGGCCAGCCCAAGCCCCAGCCGGGCGGCCTCGGCTTCCATGTAGCTGTCAGACAGCGCCCATTGCCCCTCTGGCCGATGGGTGATTTTTTTCCCGTCCTGCACCAGTTCCCACTGATAGTCACTACCGTCGGCAAACTGGTAGGCAATGCACGGATGCGCCACTAAATCCGCAGGCGTCAGGGGAAAACCGTAGCGTCTGAAGTGTTCCGGGGCAGCCACTGCGGCCATTTCCATATCAGGCGTGATACGCACGGCAATCATTCCCTGCCCCACTTCCGGCCCCAGTCTGACACCCGCATCGAACCGCTCGGCGATAATGTCGACGAAGCGGCTTTCATTCATCAGTTCCAGCCTGATGTCCGGGTAACGCTGTTTAAAAATGGCGAGCTTTGGCAGAAGACATTTATCGATAGCGTGCTGGCTGGCATTAATACGCACCGTGCCGGACGGCGTCTGACGATAGTGTGCCAGGGTCGCCAGACCCGTATCGAGCGTATCGAATGCAGACTCGGCGGTCTGATAAAGCTGTTCCCCGGCATGGGTGAGCGAGAGCTTGCGCGTGGTGCGGACCAGAAGTTGAACGCCCAATCGCTCTTCCAGCTCGCGGACCGAGCGGCTGATCCCGGATTGCGCCAGTCCAAGCCGCTGCGCAGCCGCCGTGAAGCTCCCCTCCCGTACCACCTGCATGAACAGGTACAGCTCATTATAGTTTTCACGTTTCGCCATCATCCCCACCAATTTATAACAATATGATATGAATTCTAGCAGCTTTCGCCCTCTAATCAGCACTATTTCTGCTAACTATAATGACCGCAACACAACAACCCAGGGTTCATTTCTATGAAAACATTTACCCAAAAACTGTCCGTTGCGATGCTGCTATGTGCATCATTAAGTGGAGTGACAACAATGAGTTATGCAGAAACCACCAACCCAAACGCGCCTGTTTCGATGGTGAGCACATGGGATAAAACCTTCGCCGAAAGTGACAAAGTCGATCACCGTAAAGTGTCCTTCCAGAACCGATACGGGATCACTTTGGTAGGCGATCTGTATCTTCCCAAAAACCGCGGCGACCGCAAGCTGGCGGCGATTGCGGTCAGCGGGCCATTTGGCGCGGTCAAAGAGCAGTCCAGCGGCCTGTATGCGCAAACCCTGGCAGAAAATGGGTTTGTGACCCTGGCGTTCGATCCGTCCTATACGGGCGAAAGCGGTGGCCAGCCGCGCAACGTAGCGTCTCCGGATATCAACACCGAAGACTTTAGTGCGGCGGTGGACTTCCTCGGGTTGCAGAAAGAGGTTGATCGTAACCGCATTGGTATTCTCGGCATCTGCGGCTGGGGCGGTATGGCGCTCAACGCAGCATCCATGGACACCCGCGTGAAGGCGGTCGCCACCAGCGTGATGTATGACATGAGCCGGGCGATGGGCCACGGCGTGGGCGACGGGAAAGATCGCTATTCAACGTCTGACCGCCGTGCCGTTCTGCAGTATCTGAACGCACAGCGCTGGAAAGATGCTGAGAACGGTACCTTCGCGCACGGCGGCCATGACATTTATGTCGATGAGAACGGCAAGGTGACGGCAGCTGAACGTATTCTGCCGGAGGCGTTACCTGACAACCCGAATCCGGTACTCAAAGAGTTCTTTGACTACTACCGTATGCCGCGCGGCTTCCATGCGCGCTCCGTCAACTCCACCGGCGCGTGGACCGCGACCACGCCATTATCATTTATGAATATGCCGCTGCTGAGCTACGCCGGGGAAATTACTATCCCAACGCTTATCGTAACCGGTGAAAAGGCACACTCCCGCTACTTTGCTGAAGATGCGTTTAAAGCGGTCGGCAGCAAGCAGAAGGAACTGGTGATTGTTCCGGGCGCAAACCATGTCGATCTCTACGATAATGCTGCCGGGAAGATCCCCTTCGGCCAGTTTGAGCAGTTCTTCAAAACCAACCTGAAATAAACCTCTACGCCACCTGCCCTATACGGGTGGCTCTTTGTGAAATCTGACTATGTCTACACTGAGCCGCACCACATCACAGAACACAGAGCATGCACACTGGAGTGGCGTTTTTGCCATGACCCTGTGCGTATTTGTCCTGATTGCCTCGGAATTTATGCCCGTCAGCCTGCTTACCCCCCTTGCCAGAGATTTGGGCGTTACGGAGGGTCTCGCTGGCCAGGGGATCGCGATTTCCGGCGCGCTGGCGGTGCTGACCAGCCTCTTCCTTTCCCGGCTTGCCGGGAATATAAACCGCAAACACCTTCTTCTGGGCATGACGCTCCTGATGGCGCTCTCGGGGATGATTATCGCTTTCGCCCCAAACTATCTGGTTTACATGACAGGCCGCGCGCTGATCGGTATCGCTATAGGCGGGTTCTGGTCCATGTCTGCCGCAACGGCCATTCGCCTTGTTCCGCCGCATGAGGTTGCGCGCGCGCTGGCCATTTTCAACGGCGGTAACGCGCTGGCAACGGTGGTGGCCGCCCCGCTTGGCAGCTATCTTGGGGCCACTATTGGCTGGCGCGGCGCATTTCTTTGTCTGGTGCCCGTGGCGATAGTCGCGTTCATCTGGCAGTGTTTAAGCCTGCCTGACATGAACGCGCGTAAAAACGGTACATCACGAGGAAGTGTTTTTCGGTTATTCCGCCAGCCTGCCGTTTCCGTTGGTCTGCTGGCCTGCGGCCTGTTCTTTATGGGGCAGTTTGTGCTGTTTACCTATCTGCGCCCGTTCCTTGAAACCGTCACCCGGGTGAGCGGAGCCGGGCTGTCGCTGATTTTGCTCACCATAGGCGTTGCGGGTTTTGTGGGCACCCTTTTCGTTGCCCTGGTGCTTAATGCCGCGTTTTACATAACGCTGATCGCGATCCCTCTACTGATGGCGGCCATCGCAGTCGCGTTGATTCTCGCCGGGCATAACGTGTGGATTGTGGCCCTGCTGTCAGGCCTATGGGGGATGCTGGCAACATCAGCGCCGACGGGGTGGTGGACGTGGATTGCGCGAACGCTGCCGAAGGATGCTGAAGCCGGCGGTGGACTGATGGTCGCGGTGATCCAGCTCGCCATTGCGCTCGGTTCAACGGCGGGCGGTATAGCGTTCGATCGTTATAGCTGGCAGAGCACGTTTGCCCTGAGTGGCATCGTGCTCATCTGTGCGGCAGCGCTAACGTTTCTGCTTTCGCGTCTTCACAAATAACGCACCGGATGATTTTTTGACGCTTTTCTTCACCGTTCGTGTATTGTTTTTAAACAATAACATCCCTTAAAGGACACCTGCGCAATGATCAGCATCCTCGGCAAAACCACCTCCATCAACGTTCGTAAAGTACTCTGGACCTGCGAAGAAGCGGGCATCGCGTATCAACAGGAAGATTACGGCAGCGGTTTCGCCTCGACGGAAACGGATGCCTTCCGCGCCCTGAACCCCAACGCCATGGTGCCGGTGCTGATTGACGGTGATTTCGTGCTGTGGGAGTCCAATTCCATCTGCCGTTATCTGGCGCGCAAGGCCGAACGTCACGATCTGCTGCCCGCAGAACCGCAGGCCTGTGCCAACGTTGAGCGCTGGATGGACTGGCAGGCCACTGAATTTAACAACGCCTGGCGCTATGTCTTCCCGGCGCTGGGGCGTAAAAACCCGGACTTTAACGACCCCGAGCGCATTGCGGCAGGAATCAAAGAGTGGAACCATTGCATCACCATCTTGGAAAACCAGTTACAGCGCACCGGGGCCTTTGCGGCGGGCAAGACGTTTACCCTCGCGGACGTGGTGCTTGGGCTGTCGGTGAATCGCTGGAAAATGACGCCGTTTGATAAGCCAGACGTGCCCGCCATTGAGGCCTGGTTCGAGCGCCTTAACCAGCGTCCGGCATTTTTGCGTCACGGCAATAACGGCATGGTGTAAATCTTAATGACTGAATGAATACCGCAACGAGGCTGTTTTTTTTAATTACGAAACCCTGATTGTCGTCAGACGGAATAATAATTAAGCCATATCCTGGACAGCCCGTTGCACCGCTTTGCTAGCCTGAATAGTCAGGCAAAGCTCAACCCGGAGGTATTCTTGCTGATTAAACTCAAGAAAGAACGAACGCATCAGGAGGATCGCCGGCTTGCTCTCTGGCTGGCGACCTCAGCAGGTTTGCTGAACGCCATCGCCCTCGGGGCATTTGGCTTTTTCCCCTCACACATGACCGGCAACACCTCACAATTATCCAGTGAAGTTTCTTCTACCGATCTGAGCGATATTATTTTCTTCGGCTCGATAATTCTCTCTTTTGTGGCTGGCGCCATTATTGCGCGCACGATTGTGATATGGGGAATTATCCATAACATCAGGCTGGTTTTTTGCCAGATCCTTTTTGTCGAGGGGATATTACTGACCGGCGTTTCTTTCTACGAAATGTATTTCCATGCGCTCACCAGCAATCGCGAGATTATTCTTTTTCTCTGCTTTCTGATGGGCATTCATAATTCCACCTCCACACAGCTTTCCGGCGGACGGGTAAGATCGACGCACATTACCGGCACGCTAACGGACGCGGGGATTTCCCTGGCCTCCGTAATGGTGGCGATGCTGCGCCGGGATTACTCCAAAGATACGGCGGCGCAAAAAAGTCAGCTAAAAACCCACTTAACCACCCTGTTTTCGTTCATTACGGGCGGTATTGCGGGGCTGCTGCTGTTCAGATGGATTGGCTTCAACGCCATGCTGGCGCTGGGGTTGATGCTCGCGGTTGTCGCCACCGTCTCAATTATCACCGTCTCGTCGCGGGTTCGACGGGTTCGCGCTGGCGTCTGAGGGTTGCAACTGCCCCAGCAGGCGCTGCATGTTGTCATCACAGGTGATGCCCTCCGGCCTGTGGGTGATACTCGTGACCAGGTCCAGCAGCTCCCTTCGGTTTTCCTCCAGCTGCTTCTGCATCGCCTCTATTTCAGCAATGCGTGTCTTCAGGGACTGGATCAGTCCCTCATGATCCCAGCGCTGTTGCGGCTGCGGCAAGAAGCGCCGTATTTGCTCAAGGGTGAACCCGGTCCGTTGCGCATTGTCGATAATGTTCAGCAGCGCAACCGCATCAGCGGAATAGGTACGGTACCCGTTCCCCTGCCTGACGGGTCGCGGCAGTAAGCCTTCCGCCTCATAAAACCGAATGCGCGACGGGGTAATTCCCGTCATTTTCGACAGCTCGCCAATTTTCATTTCGTCCGCTCTGGCATATTGACCTTAAAGTTAACTTTAAGCTTAAACTTTTTATGCGGTCAACCGGATCGTCATCTCATCAGGAGCTAAAATGCACACTATTCTGGGCGCCAGCGGGCAAATTGCCCGTGAACTTGCCCGCGAGCTTAAACGCGAATATACCGACGAGATCAGGCTGGTCAGCCGACATCCGCAGAAAGTCAACGCCAGCGATAGCACGGTTGCAGCCGATCTCCTGGATGCGCAGCAGACGCAGGTGGCGATTAACGGTAGCGATACGGTCTATTTTACCGCCGGTCTGCCACCTGATTCCACGCTGTGGGAGCGTCATTTTCCGACCATGCTGGACAATGCCCTGGAGGCCACGCGTAAGGCGGGGGCAAAATTCGTCTATTTCGACAACACCTATATGTACCCCCAGAATAACGTGCCGCAAACCGAAGAGACGCGCTTTGCGCCCCGGGGGCGGAAAGGCCACGTGCGCGCCCTGATGGCAAACCGGGTGCTTGACGAAATGCAACGGGGCGACATTCCCGTCCTCATCGGTCGGGCCCCGGAGTTTTACGGGCCTGAGAAAACGCAGAGCTTCACCAATACGCTCATTATCGACAGGCTGAAGCAGCATAAGCGTCCGCGCGTTCCGGTACGTGACGACACGCTTCGCACCCTCATCTGGACGCCGGATGCCAGTCGCGCGCTCGCTCTGCTGGGCAATACCCCTGAGGCCTACGGGCAGACGTGGCACTTGCCCTGCTGCGATGAAAGGCTGACGTACCAGCAGTTCGTCACTCTCGCCTGTGAGGTCTTTGGACAGCCAACGGACTACTCCGTCCTCGGCAAGTTGGCCTTCGCCGCGACGGCGCTGTTTTCGCAAGGCGCGCGCGAAATGCGCGAGCTGTTGCCCCGGTACGAGGCTGACAACCTGTTTGATTCGACGAAGTTTAAAGAGCATTTCCCTGCGTTCACCGTTACGTCATACCGGAAGGGACTCGAGAACATCTGGCAAGAGTGGAAATCAAAAGAGCCCGGTGCAGCGTAATTACGGCGCCGCGTCACCGGGAATGCGGTGTATTATTCGTGACAACGTCACATTCAAATCTCTTCTTTAGGACTATTCTGCCCGCCCCACAATCAGGCCTTACGCCATAAGGCCTGACCTGAGGTTGCCACTAGTTTCATAGGGTTACTGATTTTCCCCCTTCGCTGGAACCCTTCCCAAACGCTTGCTATAGGTCATCTACCCCTGCCGAAACATGGCATAACAACAGGCAACCAGTGGTTGCTATAACGCATGCGCACAGGGAGACACACCGCAATGCACCCATTACTCAAACGTTCGCTGCTGTTTGTCGGCGCTATTATCGTGGTCCTCGCCCTCCTCGTCTGGGGGATCGGGCTGGAGACCATCAAAGCGCGTCGGGTTGACCTGATCTATCTCGGGCAACAGCATATGATTCTGGTTTTCTCATCGATGTTCTTTGCCCTGCTGGTGGGTATTCCGGCGGGTATTCTGCTGAGCCGCCCGGCCGCGCGGGGTATCGCTGAATATGTGATGCAAATCTTCAACGTCGGCAATACGCTGCCGCCCCTGGCCGTGCTGGCCCTGGCGATGGTGGTGATCGGCATCGGCGATACGCCCGCCATCATCGCCCTGTTCCTCGCCTCGCTGTTGCCGATCGTGCGTAATACCTATGCCGGGCTGTGCTCGGTCCCGCCGTCGCTGCTGGAAGCGGCAAACGGCATCGGGATGACCAAATGGCAGCGTCTGCGCCAGGTTGAGCTGCCTGCCGCCTGGCCGGTTATGCTCTCAGGGATCCGCATCGCCACCGCCATTAACGTCGGTACCGCACCGCTGGCGTTCCTGATTGGTGCCAGCAGCTACGGCGAGCTGATTTTCCCCGGCATTTATCTGAACGATTTCCCGACCCTGATCCTCGGCGCGGCGGCCACTGCTCTGTTCGCCCTGATCCTCGATACCCTGCTGGCGGCGCTGGGTCGCGTGATGAGTCCCCATCTCGCTCGATAACAATAACAAGGAGCTTTTATGAGACTGTTTTCCGGCCTGACGGCGCTGTGTGCCGCGGCGCTGTTCACCAGCCAGGCGATGGCGGCCCCGCTGATTCTGGCAACCAAGAGCTTTACCGAGCAGCATATTCTCTCGGCGATGACCGTGCAGTACCTGCAAAAGAAAGGATTCCAGGTTCAGCCGCAAACCAATATCGCCACGGTGATTTCCCGTAACGCGATGATCAACAAGCAGATTGACATGACCTGGGAGTACACCGGCACGTCATTAATCATCTTTAACCACATCAACAAGCGCATGTCGCCAGAGGAATCTTACGAGACGGTGAAACGCCTGGACGCGAAGCACGGTCTGGTCTGGCTCAAGCCCGCCGACATGAACAACACCTATGCGTTCGCCATGCAGCGCAAGCGCGCCGAGGCGGAACATATCAACACCATGTCGGAGATGGTGGCAAAGATTGAGCAGATCCGTAAAACCAACCCGGACAAAAACTGGCTGCTGGGCTTAGACCTTGAATTTGCCGGGCGCAGCGACGGCATGAAGCCGCTTCAGGCCGCCTATAAGATGGACCTGGACCGTCCGCAGATTCGTCAGATGGACCCCGGCCTGGTCTATAACGCGGTGCGCGACGGCTTCGTCGACGCCGGGCTGATTTATACCACCGACGGGCGCGTGAAGGGCTTCGACCTCAAGGTGCTGGAGGATGATAAAGGCTTCTTCCCGAGCTATGCGGTCACCCCGGTGGTCCGCAAGGACACGCTGGAGGCCAATCCGGGCCTGGAAGAGGCGCTGAACACCCTCTCTGCCCAGCTCAATAACGACGTTATCACCGAACTGAACAAGAAGGTTGATATCGACCATCAGTCACCGCAGCAGGTCGCCCGTGATTTCCTGCGTAGCAAACAGCTGCTGTAGGAGGCGCTATGGAGACGATTCACTACATTCTGGACAACTGGGACTACCTGTTAACCCTGACGCTGCAGCATCTGTGGCTGGTGGCGCTGGCCGTGGGCTTAGCCATTCTCATCGGCGTACCGCTCGGCATTCTGATTGTTCGCCACAAGTGGCTGGCAACGCCGGTGCTGGGGATTGCCACCATCGTGCTGACCATTCCGTCCATTGCGCTGTTTGGCCTGATGATCCCGCTGTTTTCGCTGATCGGTCAGGGGATTGGTGCCCTGCCCGCGATCACGGCGGTGTTTCTCTACTCGCTGCTACCGATTGTGCGTAACACCCATACGGCGCTCGACAGCCTGCCGCCTGGCCTGCGTGAAGCCGGACGCGGCATCGGCATGACCTTCTGGCAGCGCCTGCGCTGGGTCGAAATCCCGATGGCGCTGCCGGTGATTTTCGGCGGGATCCGCACCGCCGTGGTGATGAACATCGGCGTGATGGCGATTGCCGCGGTGATCGGCGCGGGCGGCCTGGGCCTGCTGCTGCTCAACGGCATCGGCGGAAGTGATATCCGCATGTTGATCGCGGGCGCGCTGATGATTTGTCTTTTAGCGATTGTGCTCGACTGGCTGCTGCACCGTCTGCAGGTGGTTCTGACTCCAAAGGGGATTCGATAATGATAAAACTGGAAAATCTCACCAAACACTTTTCACAGAAGCACGGCCAGACCTTTAAGGCCGTCGACAACGTCAACCTGAACGTACCCGAAGGGGAAATGTGCGTCCTGCTCGGCCCGTCCGGCTGCGGGAAGACCACAACCCTGAAGATGATCAACCGCCTCATTACCCCAAGCAGCGGGACGATCCTGATTAACGGTGAAGACACCAGCGGGATGGACACCGTCACCCTGCGCCGCAACATCGGCTACGTGATCCAGCAGATTGGCCTGTTCCCGAACATGACTATTGAAGAGAACATCACCGTCGTACCGCGCATGCTGGGCTGGGATAAAGCACGCTGTAAAACCCGCGCCGAAGAGCTGATGGATATGGTGGCGCTGGATCCGCATAAGTTCCTCAATCGCTATCCGCGTGAGATGTCCGGCGGTCAGCAGCAGCGCATCGGCGTGATCCGCGCCCTGGCGGCGGATCCTCCGGTACTGCTGATGGATGAACCCTTCGGCGCGGTGGACCCGATTAACCGCGAGGTGATCCAGAACCAGTTCCTGGAGATGCAGCGCAAGCTGAAAAAAACCGTCATGCTGGTGAGCCACGATATCGACGAAGCCCTGAAGCTCGGCGACCGTATTGCGGTGTTCCGTCAGGGGAAAATCGTGCAGTGCGCCAGCCCGGACGAACTGCTGGCGAAACCGGCGAACGAGTTTGTCGGCTCGTTTGTCGGTCAGGACCGCACCCTGAAGCGCCTGCTGCTGGTCTCGGCGGGCGACGTCACCGACCAGCAGCCGACCATTACGGTGCGGGGCTCTACTCCGCTCCCTGAAGCCTTTGCGACCATGGATGATAACGATATTCGCGCGATCACCGTAGTTGACGAACACGGCAAACCACTGGGCTTTGTGAAGCGTCGCGAAGCGCGTAACGCCAGCGGAACCTGCGCCGACATCCTGCATCCGTTCCGCATGACCGGCAAAGCGGAAGACAACCTGCGTGTGGTCCTGTCACGCCTGTATGAGAGCAACACCAGCTGGATGCCGATCGTGGATGAGGACGGTCGCTACAACGGCGAGATTTCTCAGGACTATATTGCCGAGTATCTCAGTTCAGGGCGTACGCGCCGGGCGCTGAATATTCATAGCGACAGCTAACCTTTCTGGCCGGGCATCGCCCGGCTTTTCGCACGCATACCTTTTGCTAACCCCGCGATTTCCCGCCACAATATTGTATCGTCCCCGTTTATTCGCGACCCATGCAACGTCTTCATACGTACCCCGACATCCGCGCGATGTTTCGTCGACTGCTGATTGCCACCGTCACCGGCGTGCTGGCCGCGCTGGCCGTTGCAGTATTCCGCCACAGCATGTACCTGCTGGAGTGGCTGCTTCTCAGCAACGACAGCGGCAGCCTGGTGAATGCCGCCGCCTCGCTCTCACCCTGGCGGCGCGCGCTGACGCCCGCGCTGGGCGGGCTGGCTGCCGGACTGTTGCTCTGGGGATGGCAACGGCTGACCGCCCAGCGGCCTCATGCCCCCACCGATTATATGGAAGCGCTGGAGACCGGCGACGGCCAGTTTGATTACGGCGCCAGCCTGGTGAAATCCCTTGCCTCGCTGCTGGTCGTGGCCAGCGGAAGCGCCATCGGGCGTGAAGGGGCGATGATCCTGCTTGCTGCCCTCGCCGCCTCCTTTTTTGCCCGGCGCTTTACGCCCAAATCCGAATGGAAGTTATGGATCGCCTGCGGCGCCGCGGCCGGGATGGCCAGCGCCTACCACGCTCCGTTAGCCGGAAGCCTTTTCATTGCGGAGATTCTGTTTGGCACCCTGATGCTGGCCTCGCTCGGGCCCGTGGTTATCGCGGCGGTGGTGGTGCTTCTCACCACGCAGCTCCTGGCACCGGGTGCCGGCACGCTCTACGCGGTCCACCTGAGCGGCATCCTCACCGCGGCCGATTATGCCCTGCTGGTCGCGATGGGGCTGGTGGCGGGTCTCTGCGGGCCACTGCTGATGTGGCTGATGGCGTTCAGCCACGGTCTTTTCCTGCGCCTCAAACTTTCGCCGCCGTGGCAGCTGGCGCTCGGCGGTGCGATCGTCGGGCTGCTATCTCTTCTGACGCCGAAGGTGTGGGGGAACGGCTACAGCGTGGTGCAGGCTTTTCTGCTCGCGCCGCCGCTGCTGTCGGTGATTGCCGGGGTGTTCATCTGTAAATTGCTGGCAGTACTGGCGAGCAGCGGGTCGGGCTCGCCGGGCGGCGTGTTCACGCCGACGCTGTTTGTTGGCATGGCGACAGGCATGCTGTTTGCACAGCTTTTCGCGCTGTGGCTGCCGGGTTCTGAGACGGCAATTTTGCTGGGGCTGGCAGGGATGGCAACGCTACTCGCCGCGACCACGCACGCGCCCATTATGTCGGCGCTGATGGTCTGTGAAATGACCGGACAGTATTTTTTACTGCCCGGTTTGCTGGTCGCCTGCGTGCTGGCGTCCGTGCTGTCGCGGACGTTACGCCACGACTCTGTCTACGGTCAACACGCCACCGAGGGCAGAGAGATCGATGTACTGCGCTAGGTCGCGCTGCTCGGCACGAGGCAGATAAGGCAGTTCACCCACCAGCGGTCCGGGCAGTTTAGCGCTCAGCACGTCGATGATCTCCGCATAGTGCGCGAGGCCCGGGTTGATGCGGTTGGCCACCCAGCCCATCAGCGGCAGGCCGTCATTGGCAATCGCCTGCGCCGTCAGCAGCGCGTGGTTGATGCACCCTTCCTGGATCCCCACCACCATCACCACCGGAAGCTGTTCCTGCACCACCCATTCCGACAGCGGGCGCAGGTCGTTCATCAGGCTGCGCCAGCCGCCCGTCCCTTCGACCACCACGTGATCCACCTTCTCGCTCAGGTTCGCCAGGCCGTCGGACAACAGGGGATAGTTAATCAGGCCGCTGTGCGCCACGCTGCTCTCCTCTTCGCTTAACGCGATGGGATTGACCGCATGATAAGGCAACTCCAGTGACGAGACGCTTTGCAGCACCAGGGCGTCTTTATTACGCAATCCCTCTGGCGTCTCTTTACTCCCTTTTGCGACCGGTTTGTACCCTGCCACGCGTTTACCGCTTGCTGCCAGCGCCTGCAGCAATGCGCGGGATACGACGGTCTTGCCGACAGAGGTATCAGTACCAGTAACAAAGAAACGCTTAAGCATGACTCACTCCACCTCTTGGGTATGCTTCGAAAATATAAACCAGGTAAATAATTCAGTGGAGGAAGTCTACGGGATGCGTGCGCTACCCGGCTTGAGATAGCGCAATTTTTCTTACATCTGCGGAAAAGAGTTAGCCCTGTAACAGGCGGATCAACAGCGAACCGTTATACATGGCATCTTTGACCAGCGCCGCGCCGGCCATCGTGCCCTGATTGGAAAACTGGGTGCTTTCTACCGCAATGTTCCGGCTGTAGGCGGGAAGCGACTGCTGCTGAATACAGGCGGTAATCGCCGGGAAAAGGATCTCCGCCGCCTGGCTGAGCGGTGAGCCAATGAGGATTTTTTGCGGGTTGAAGAGGTTCACCATAATTGCCAGAATGCGGCCAACGTTATTCCCCACCCCGGTAATAATGTCCTTCGCCAGCAGATCGCCCTGACGCGCGGCGGCGCAAAGAGAATCCACCGTTAAGGGTTGTCCGTGCAGCGAGGAGCTCATGGACTGGCTGAGCCTGACCTGCGCCAGCTCCAGCACGCTTTCCACGCTGGCAATGGTCTCCAGACAGCCGTGGTTGCCGCAGTAGCAGCGCTTGCCGTACGGGTCGACCTGGGTGTGGCCAATTTCCACCAGGCTGCTGCTTCCGGCGTGGAGAAGACGTCCGTCGGTGATCACCCCCGCCCCGACGTTATGATCGATAACCACCTGAATCACATCCCGCGCGCCGCGGGACGCGCCGAAGAGCGCCTCCGCCATCGTCCAGGCGCTGATGTCATGCTGAATGTAGACCGGCACGCCGGTATGGTTTTTCAGCACCTCTCCCAGCGGCATCTCTTTGACATCGTCATAAAACGGCATGCGGTGGACAATACCATTTTCGGTATCAATAATGCCCGGCATGGTGATGGCAATCGCCGTTAAGCGTTCAAGCTTCTGCTGATGGCGGATAAAGAAGCGATCGATGTGCGAGACAATCGCCTCGAGGAGCGATTCCTCGGCGTTGAGCGGCAGTTCAAGACGGTCCTCTACCACCAGCTTGCTGCTCAGATCGCGCAGCGCAAGGAAGATCTCGCCGCGGCTGATGCGCAGCGACAGGTAGTGCCAGGCTTCCGTCTCCACCACCAGCCCAACTGCCGGACGGCCACGGCTGCCCGGCTCCTGAATTTCCGTCTCCTGAACCAGGTGCGCTTCCAGCATCTCGCGGACAATCTTGGTGATACTGGCGGGTGCCAGCTGTGCCAGGCGCGAAAGATCGATACGCGAAACCGGACCAAGCTGATCGATCAGGCGATATACCGCGCCAGCGTTGGTCTGCTTAATCTGATCAATGTGCCCAGGCTGACTATCAGCGACCACCTCGTACTCCCTTATTTTCGAGCTTCGAAATAAACTGTTGGCTATGGTGAAGCACTTGCATGGCTGCCGTCAAATATTTACTTAGCCATGTGATTTACTGCACATTTTTGACCACTTTTCCCTGAAAATAGCCCCCGGCGGAGGCGTTCATCAACTGCTGTTTGAAGCGCTGTGCGGCATGGCTCTGTTCGCGATGTTTTGCCCAGACCAGCCACATCTCTGAAACGGCATCCCCTTCGGCGATGGTCACCCAGCGCATTTCGCGCAATTGTACCCGTTTAAAGGAGGCTGGAAGAATAGAGACGCCCAGCCCGGCGGCGACCAGCCCGATAATGGTCATCGCCTCCCCGACTTCCTGGGTAATGACCGGGGCAAGATCGTAGCGGCGCATCAGCCCCAGGATATCGTCATACAGACCCGTTCCGACCTGCGGATCAAAAAAGACAAACGGCTCTTTTGCCAGCTCTGCCAGCGACACCGTCGGACGCGACGCCAGCGGGTGATCGTGTGGGATCATGGCCATCAGCGGCTCGCGCAGGATCACCTCCCACGCCAGCGAGTCCGGCAGTTGGGTATTACGCATCAGGCCCAAATCCAGCGAACCTTCATTTAGCGGCGCAATCTGCTCGCGGGTATTGATCTCGCGCGTCTGAATATGAACATCCGGGAAATGGCGGCGGAATGACGACAGCGTTTCCGAGACGGCACTGATAAACGGCGCTGACGAGGTAAACCCGATGCGCAGCTCTCCGGCCTCCCCGAGATACAGCCGTTCTGCCCGAGCGGCGGCGTCCTCAACCATGCTCAGAATTTGTCGGCTGTCGATGAGAAATTGCTTGCCCGCCGCCGTCAGGCTCACGCTGCGGTTGGTGCGGGCCAGCAGGCGCGCGCCGACCTGCTGCTCCAGGATCTGAATCTGCTGGCTTAACGGCGGTTGAGAGATATTCAGCCGTGCTGCCGCGCGGCCAAAATGCAGCTCTTCGGCGACGGCGACAAAATAGCGAAGATGACGCAGCTCGATATTCATATTTCTAAAGTATCATTTGAGATTATTAATATATTAGACAGAATATTTACATTTTCCTACCCTGAAGAGGTGGTCATACCCGTCACCAGAAATCACGGGGATGTTTAAGCAAGGAAACTGTGTGAGTCGTACAACTACCATTGATATCGATCCGGCAAGCGACATCAATGATTTACCTGCAACATCGCAGCCGGTTCAGTTCATTAAACGTGGTACCCCCCAATTTATGCGCGTCACGCTGGCGCTCTTTTCCGCCGGTCTGGCCACCTTCGCCCTGCTCTATTGCGTTCAGCCGATCCTGCCCGTGCTCTCCCATGAGTTTGGCGTATCGCCTGCCAGCAGCAGCGTTTCACTCTCCATTTCTACCGGGATGCTGGCGATTGGCCTGCTCTTTACCGGCCCTCTTTCCGACGCCATTGGGCGTAAACCGGTGATGGTAACCGCGCTGATGCTGGCTTCGGTCTGTACGCTACTCTCGACCATGATGACCAGCTGGCACGGCATTCTGGTGATGCGCGCGCTGATCGGACTCTCGCTCAGCGGCGTGGCGGCGGTCGGGATGACCTACCTCAGCGAGGAGATCCACCCGAGCTTTGTTGCCTTCTCTATGGGGCTATACATCAGCGGGAACTCGATTGGCGGGATGAGCGGACGTCTGCTGAGCGGGGTATTCACTGACTTCTTTAGCTGGCGGATTGCGCTGGCGGTCATCGGCTGTTTCGCGCTGGCATCTGCCCTTATGTTCTGGAAAATTCTGCCGGAATCGCGTCATTTCCGCCCGACATCGCTGCGCCCGAAAACGCTGTTTATCAACTTCCGTCTGCACTGGCGCGACAAGGGGCTGCCGCGCCTGTTCCTGACCGGCTTCCTGCTGATGGGCGCCTTCGTCACGCTGTTTAACTATATTGGCTATCGCCTGATGCTCTCACCGTGGCATCTGAACCAGGCTATTGTCGGTTTACTCTCGGTGGCTTATTTGACCGGTACGTGGAGTTCACCGAAGGCCGGGGCGATGACCGCACGCTATGGACGCGGCCCGGTCATGCTGTTCTTCACGGCGGTGATGCTGGTCGGCCTGCTGCTGACGCTCTTCTCCTCCCTGTGGCTGATTTTTGCCGGCATGCTGCTCTTTTCCGCGGGGTTCTTCGCCGCCCACTCGGTCGCCAGCAGCTGGATTGGCCCGCGCGCGCGTCGCGCCAAAGGTCAGGCATCGTCTCTTTATCTGTTTAGCTATTACCTGGGGTCCAGCATCGCCGGGACGCTCGGCGGCGTGTTCTGGCATAACTACGGCTGGAACGGCGTGGGCGGGTTTATCGCGCTGATGCTCTGTGCCGCACTGCTGGTGGGCGCAAGTCTTCATAAACGTCTGAAATAATATGCTTGCGGGCGGATGTCCGTTTCCCGAAAAACGGCACCAGCGTACTGGTGCCGTTTTTCGTTCAGGAATCCCAGGCCTGTTCTATCTTACCGGCTTCAAACTGCGGAGGCGGTTTTCGGAAACGGCGCGTGAGCCATGTCAGGTAAAGGATCCCCAGTGCCGCCCAAATGAGGCCAAGCGTCAGGGACGTCGCTTCGAGGTTTATCCACAGTACGCCGACCGTGACGGCACCAATGAGCGGCAGCAGGAGATAGTGGAACCGATCTTTCCACGTTTTGTTCAGCCCCTTACGCCGCCAGAAATGGTTGTACACCGAGAGATTAACAAACGTAAACGCCACCAGCGCGCCAAAGTTGATCAGCGCCGTTGCGGTCACGAGATCAAAGTACAGGGCCGACAGCGCCACTATCCCAACCATAATGACGTTCAGGGCCGGCGTACGCCATTTCGGATGCACGTAGCCAAACACCCGTTCCGGAAAGACGTTGTCACGTCCCATCACATACAGTAAGCGCGAGACGCTGGCGTGCGAGGCCAGGCCTGAAGCGAGCGTATTCACAAACGTGGTACACAGAAACACCGACTGGAAGAGCTTGCCGCCCACGTACAGCGCGATTTCCGGCAGCGCGGCGTCCGGGTTCTTGAAGCGGGCGATCGTCGGGAAAAAGAGCTGCATGAAAAACGAGGCAACAATGAATATCAGCCCGCCATACAAAGCGGTGAGGAAAATGGCTTTTGGGATCACCCGCGCCGCATTTGGCGTCTCTTCCGACAGCGTGGTGACCGCGTCAAAGCCGAGGAAAGAGAAGCAGACGATAGTCGCGCCGGTAATAATCGGGATCAGGTGCGCGTTCTCGCTGATAAACGGCTGGAGCGACCAGACGGTGCCGACGCCCTCCCCCTTGTGCAGGCCGTGTACCACGAGGATGATAAATACCACCATGATGGCGATCTGCACCAGCACAAACAGGGTGTTGAAGTTGGCGACCAGATTCACGCTCTTCAGGTTCGCCAGCGTCAGGATCGTCACAAACCCCACCACCCAGACCCACGGCGGAACTTCAGGGAACAACGCGGAAAGGTAGATCTTCGCCAGCAGCACGTTAATCATCGGCAGGAAGAGATAGTCCAGCAGCGATGACCAGCCGACCATAAAGCCTAAGTGGGGGCCGATCGATTTCTGCGTGTAGGTATATGCGGAGCCCGCTTCCGGGAACTGCCGTACCAGTTTGCCGTAGCTAATGGCGGTAAACATGACGCCAGCCAGCGCCAGGAGATACGAGGCGGGCACGTGGCCGTTGCTGATGTAGTGCGCCCCAAAAGTTAGACACCAGATCAAAAACTGAGGGCGCATGGCAAAATTTTCATTGGAATTCAAAAAGGAAGTGTCAGAGAAGTATCTGGAAGATGAGTTGAGTCTGAAATCTGTAGCCAGGATGTACGACATAAGCCCTTGCACGGTAAGAAAATGGGCTTATGCCTACCGGGAGCATGGGATCGGTGTGCTTACGGGTAAAAAGGGACGCTACTCTGCTGATTTCAAACTTATGGTAGTAAAAGAAGTTGTGGATGATGGCTTCTCTGTTCGTGAAACTGCGGTAAAACATGGGATACCAGCCTTTGGTACTGTATGTACCTGGCTTGAAAAATATAGAAAACATGGCGAGGATGCTTTCACCCGAAAAAATCAAAAGATCATCCCAGTGCCAGATAAAAGCATCACGCCAGTCCCACCACAGCCAGCATTAACCGATGTTGAGCGAGAGGAACTTGAACAACTCAGGGTCGAGAATGCCTACTTAAAAAAGCTGAAGGCCTTGGTTCAGCAGAAAACATGCTCAGCGCCCAGGAAAAAGTGAGCATTGTAAGTGAACTAAGGCAGGAATGGCCATTGTCCCGATTGTTAATCGTTGCTGGGCTGCCCCGGAGTACATTTTACTATCATGTAAAACGTCTTGCGGCTCCGGACCGATACCAGTCTGCCAGAGCGCTTGTGCTGAAAATTTATCACCAGCACAAAGGTCGCTATGGTTACAGACGCATCAGGCTGGCATGTCGTAACGAGGGGGTTTTACTTAATGGCAAAACCGTTAGAAAACTCATGAAGGAACTGGGTATTAGCAGCCTGATTCGCGTCAAAAAGTACCGTTCATATAAAGGAGAACAAGGACGAATTTGCGATAATCTCCTGAAACGCCAGTTTGACGCAGAACGCCCCAACGAGAAGTGGGTCACAGATGTCACTGAGTTTAAAGTGAATGGCAAAAAGCTGTATTTGTCGCCCATCATGGATCTTTATAATGGCGAAATCATTGCTTATAACCTCGCTAACCGCCCTCTACCTTCAATGGTGCAGACTATGCTCACGGATGCGCTGAAACAGTTGCCGAAAGACGAACACCCAATATTGCACAGCGATCAAGGCTGGCAATATCAGATGTCACGCTGGCAACGATGGTTAAAAGATAGTGGCATCGCCCAGAGTATGTCTCGTCGGGGAAATTGCCTTGATAATGCAGTGATAGAGAGTTTTTTTGGAACATTGAAATCAGAATGTTATTACCTCAATGAATATAAAAATGTGGATGACTTAAAGCGAGACATTATCGATTACATTGATTATTATAACCAATTGAGGATAAAGGAAAAACTTGGCGGTCTTAGTCCGGTACAATATCGATTGAGTCAGGCTGCATAAGTTGTCCAAGATCTGGGGCGCAGATCACTGATACCGGACACAATGCCGAAGGTATCAAACACGGTCATGGGGGTGAGGTAAGCCAGCCCCATCATGACCACCTGCCAGAGCTTGAGGGAACTGCGCAGCCGGGTTCTTCCGGCCATGCGCGGCGAGTCAAGAGAGGTGTTAGTCGCCATAAACCATCCCCCCCATGCTTACCGTGGTTTGCAATCGCGCTGTCCTTAACGCAAACCTGCTTAGCAAAGGGGGAAGTTGTAAAGAACACACGCGATCGTACCAGCGCACCGTCTCTGGCTCGCACTCACAGCAGGTGCCTGACTGGCCCCCTTCGCCCTGCGGATAGTTGAACATCTGCATCATTTCCTACCTCGTCACACAGTGTCGTTAAGAAAATCCCTGTGCCGCCTGCGCTCCATAACGCGACTCCCGGGAGATAGCTGGCGTGCCAGCAAACAGTTAGGCCAGGCTCCGCGCAGGCCGTTTGGTGATACGTATGAGATGGAACAAAGCGGCCCCTTACCGGGGCACGTCATCAGGCGTTTTTGAGCATCCACTCAATTTCAGTTTCGGTAATCAGGCGTTCAAACTGCAGTAATTCATCATTTTTGCAGGCGTGATAGACGTGGCAGAAACGTTCGCCCAGCCGCTCGCGAAGGCTATCGTTTTGCATAAATTCCCACAGCGCATCGCTCTGACGAATCGGGAACGGCAGTCCGTCCTGCTCCAGACCATTGCCTTCCACTTCTTCCTGCAGGGGCAAATCGTTATCCAGCCCATGTAAAATACCGGCAAAAATCGCCGCCATCACCAGATACGGATTCGCGTCAGCGCCCGCCACCCGGTACTCGACCCGATGGTTATGGCGATCGCCGCAGGGGATACGCAGAGCAACGGTGCGATTATTGTGTCCCCATGACGCCTGCGTCGGCACGTACATTCCCGGCTGGAAACGGCGGTAGGAGTTAACGTTCGGTGCCAGCAGCGCCATGGATGCAGGCATCAGATCGATCATCCCGGCCAGCGCGCGTTTCAGCAGCGCGGAATCCTCGCCGTTGGCGTCCGCGAGCACGTTTTCGCCTCGGTTGTTTTGCATGCTGATGTGGATATGCATCCCGCTGCCCGCATGCTCTTCATACGGCTTTGCCATAAACGTGGCGTGCATCTTATGTTTTTCCGCCATCTGCCTGACGAGACGTTTTAGCGCCAGCGCATCGTCGCAGGCATCAAGCACGTTTTCCGTATGGTGCAGGTTAATCTCAAACTGGCCCGGAGAGGCCTCAGCCACAGCCCCGTCGGCGGGGATCAGCTGCAGCTGCGCCAGTTCGTCAATGTCATTCAGCACGTCAGCAAAATGGTTAAGATTATCAACCGAGTAGACCTGACTCTGCGTGTTGCGCACGTCGGTGCCCGGCGCACAGGGTGGCTGCAGGTAGCCGTCGGCATCGCGTTTACGGTCAAGTAAATAGAACTCCAGCTCTACCGCTACCACGGGGAACAGACCGCGCTGGCGCAGCTGCTGCCAGAGTCGGTTGAGTACGTTCCGCGGCTCAACGTCAAAGGGAGCGCCATCTTCATCGACCATGGTGAGTTGCACCTGACCAATGTATTCCGGGTCGGCGGCGGACGGCGTCAGGGTACCCGGTACCGGCACGCAGATGCAGTCCGGCTCGCCGAGCTCCTGCCCCAGGCCCGCCTCTTCCACGACGTTACCTAAAATGTCCATGGCGAAAACCGATGCCGGGAAATAGCAGCCTTTTTCAAGCTTGCTCAGTCCGGCAACCGGGATGCGTTTGCCGCGAAAACAGCCGTTCAGGTCGGTCAGGAGGACATCAATAAACTGGGTGTCAGGATACTTTTCTAAATAGCGCTTCACTTCCTGCGTAAAGGCGCTGCCCCGCCTCTCATCCGTGTGCTGCACAAAGTTCTCAACTTCTACGATATTGGTTTCCATGATTTACCACCGTTTTTGGATTTGCGTTCGCTGCTCTGGACTGTCAAATATAATGTCCACCCTATGGAATCTGTATGCAAATAAATTGTTTGTCAAATGTTAAATTAAGTTTGCAAAAGGCAGATCGCGTTGCTAGATTGAGAAAATATTGAACGAAAAGGCCGTTTTGCAGGCGATAATGGCCTAAATTTAGTCCACTTTGTGAGGGCGATCATGGAAAATATAATGAACAAGCCAGTTATTGGCGTGGTGATGTGTAGAAACAGGCTTAAGGGTCATGAGACCCAGACCCTGCAAGAAAAGTACCTGAATGCCATTATTAACGCGGGAGGCTTACCGATTGCTTTACCGCATGCGCTGGCAGAGCCAGAGCTCCTTACCGCTCTGCTCCCAACCCTCGACGGGATTTACCTGCCGGGCAGCCCAAGTAATGTGCAGCCGCACCTTTATGGTGAAAACGGCGATGAGCCTAACGCCGATCCCGGGCGAGATCTTCTGAGTATGGCGCTGATTGCCGCCGCGCTCGAAAGGCGCATCCCCATTTTCGCCATCTGCCGGGGGCTGCAGGAACTGGTTGTTGCAACGGGAGGGACGCTGTATCGCCGCCTGTTCGAGCAGAACGACCTGCTCGAGCACCGGGAAGATCCTGAACTGCCGGTTGAGCTACAATACGCCCCGTCTCATGAAGTTCAGGTTCAGGAGGGAGGACTGCTGTCTCAATTAATACCAGGCTGTAACACATTTTGGGTAAACTCGTTACACGGGCAAGGTGCACGGACGTTAGGACCACGGCTTCGCGTGGAGGCCCGCTCGACGGACGGGCTGGTCGAAGCGGTCAGCGTTCATGACCACCCTTTTGCCCTCGGTGTGCAATGGCACCCCGAATGGAACAGCAGCGAGTACGCCCTGTCACGTATGTTGTTTGAAGGTTTTATCACCGCCTGTCAAAGCCACATTGCTGAGAAGCAGCGGCTTTGACCACTACCGTAAAGGAAATGCAACTATGAGCGATGACGGACTGGCGCCAGGGAAACGTCTGTCTGAGATCCGCCAACAGCTGGGTCTCTCGCAGCGGCGTGCCGCCGAACTGTCTGGGTTAACACACAGTGCCATCAGCACCATTGAGCAGGATAAAGTCAGTCCTGCCATCAGTACGCTACAGAAGCTGCTGAAAGTTTATGGGCTGTCGCTCTCGGAATTCTTTTCGGAACCGGAAAAACCTGATGAACCGCAGGTGGTTATTAATCAGGAAGACCTTATCGAAATAGGCAGTCAGGGGGTTTCGATGAAGCTGGTTCATAACGGAAATCCGAACCGTACGCTGGCGATGATTTTTGAAACTTACCAGCCTGGAACCACGACCGGAGAGAGGATCAAACACCAGGGTGAGGAGATCGGTACGATACTGGAAGGTGAAATATTGTTAACCATTAATGGCCAGCAATATCACCTGGTTGCGGGGCAGAGCTATGCCATCAATACCGGCATACCACACAGCTTCAGCAACACCTCGGCAGGCATCTGCCGCATTATCAGTGCCCACACCCCTACCACGTTCTAATTACCACTCAGTCCCGGCGTAAGCGCGCTTACGCCGGGAAATATAAAAACGATCGCTGTCGGCATTTAACGGGTTAATTCCCGGGACGCCCCACGGCTTCGTATTGCCTGAAACGGCCATGCCTTTATTTATCTGATTGCGAAAGAAAGGAGTGAATATGCATTTTCAGCACCTGACTTACTGGCAGGATAAAGCAAAAAACAGCGCCATTGAGACCCGGTTATTTATTAACGGCGTCTATTGTGACGCCGCCGATAACACCACGTTTGAAACCGTCAATCCCGCGACCCAGCAGACGCTGGCGAACGTCGCCCGGGGCAAGCAGGCGGACGTGGACCGCGCGGTTCAGGCCGCGCGTGAGGTATTTGAGCGCGGTGACTGGTCGCAGGCGTCTCCGGCGCAGCGCAAGGCCGTGCTAAATAAGCTCGCCGATTTGATGGAACGCCATAGCGAAGAGCTGGCCTTACTGGAAACGCTGGACACCGGTAAACCCATCCGCCACAGCCTGCGCGACGATATTCCCGGCGCGGCGCGCGCCATTCGCTGGTACGCCGAAGCGGCGGATAAAGTCTACGGCGAAGTGGCGCCTACGGGTCCGGGCGAGCTGGCGATGATCGTGCGCGAGCCCATCGGGGTTGTTGCGGCCATCGTCCCCTGGAACTTCCCGCTGCTGCTGGCCTGCTGGAAGCTGGGCCCGGCGCTGATCGCGGGCAATAGCGTGGTATTGAAACCGTCGGAGAAATCACCGCTCACCGCCCTGCGGCTGGCCGGGCTGGCGAAAGAAGCGGGCCTGCCGGACGGCGTGCTGAATGTGATAAGCGGCTACGGCCACGAAGCGGGCCAGGCGCTGGCACGTCATCCGGAGGTCGAGGTGCTGACGTTTACCGGCTCTACCCGTACCGGCAAGCAGCTGTTGAAGGACGCGGGAGAAAGCAACATGAAGCGCGTCTGGCTGGAGGCAGGCGGCAAAAGCGCCAATATTATCTTTGCCGACTGTCCGGACCTGGACAAGGCAGTGAGCGCGACCGCCGCCGGGATTTTTTACAACCAGGGGCAAGTCTGTATCGCCGGTACCCGCCTGCTGCTCGAAGAGAGCATCGCCGATGAATTCCTGACAAAGCTGAAAGCGCAGGCCCGTCACTGGCAGCCGGGCGATCCGCTCGATCCTGACAGCACGATGGGCATGCTCATCGACGCTGCGCACGCCGATACCGTCCACACGTTTATTCGCGAGGGAACCCGGAAAGGCTCGCTGCTGCTGGACGGGCGGGAACAATCATGGCCTTCCGCAGTCGGTCCAACCATTTTTGTCGACCTCGAGCCCGACTCCCCGCTGTGCCGGGAAGAGATTTTCGGGCCGGTGCTGGTCGTCACCCGATTTAAAACCGAAGAGGACGCCTTAACGCTGGCCAACGACAGTGAATACGGGCTTGGCGCGGCGGTATGGACCCGCGATCTCTCCCGGGCGCACCGCATGAGCCGCCGCCTGAAGGCAGGCTCGGTCTTCGTCAATAACTATAACGACGGTGATATGACCGTTCCCTTTGGCGGCTATAAGCAGAGCGGCAACGGTCGCGATAAGTCCCTGCACGCGCTGGAAAAATTTACTGAACTGAAAACCATCTGGATTGCCCTGGAGCCTCAATCATGACCGAACATACCACCAGCTACTACGCGGCCAGCGCGAACGCTTACGAACCTTTCCCGACGCTTAACGAGTCGATCAGCTGTGACGTGTGCGTGGTAGGCGGCGGCTATACCGGCCTCTCCTCCGCGCTGCATCTCGCCGAAATGGGCTATGACGTGGTGCTCCTTGAAGGGGCGCGCATCGGCTTCGGCGCCAGCGGACGCAACGGCGGCCAGCTGGTTAACTCCTACAGCCGCGATATCGACGTGATCGAGAAAAACTACGGACCCGATGCCGCCAGAATGCTCGGGAGCATGATGTTTGAAGGCGGGGAAATCATTCGGGAGCGAATCCAGCGCTATCAGATCCAGTGCGACTATCGTCCTGGCGGGCTGTTTGTGGCGCTAAATCACAAGCAACTGGAGACGCTGGAGGAGCAAAAAGCCAACTGGGAACGCTACGGCAACACGCAACTCGAGTTGCTGGACGCCAGCGCCATCCGCCGGGAGGTCGACAGCGAACGCTATACCGGCGCGCTGCTGGACCGCAGCGGGGGACATATTCACCCGCTGAACCTGGCGATCGGCGAAGCGGACGCCATTCGCCTGAACGGCGGGCGGGTATATGAGCAGTCCCCGGTGACCGCCATTCAGCACACCAGCCCGGCCGTGGTGAGCACGCAGCATGGCCAGGTGACGGCCCGCTACGTGATCGTCGCCGGGAATGCCTATCTGGGCGATAAGATCGAACCGGAACTGGCAAAACGCAGCATGCCCTGCAGCACCCAGGTGGTGACCACCGCCCCGCTGCCGGAAGAGGTCGTCCGCACGCTGATCCCGAATAACTACTGCGTGGAAGATTGTAACTACCTGCTGGATTACTACCGTCTCACCGCCGACAACCGCCTGCTGTACGGTGGTGGCGTCGTCTATGGCGCGCGCGATCCGGACGATGTCGAGCGCCTGGTGATGCCAAAGCTGCTCAAAACCTTCCCTCAGCTGGCAGGCGTCAAAATCGACTACCGCTGGACGGGCAACTTCCTGCTGACCCTGTCGCGTATGCCGCAGTTTGGTCGTCTGGATAAAAACATCTATTACATGCAGGGCTACAGCGGCCACGGCGTGACCTGCACCCACCTGGCCGGACGGCTGATCTCGGAACTGTTGCGCGGTGACGCTGAGCGCTTTGATGCGTTTGCTAATCTTCCGCACTACCCCTTCCCGGGCGGTCGCAGCCTGCGGATTCCATTCACGGCGATGGGTGCGGCGTATTACAGCCTGCGCGATCGTCTTGGCGTATGATCGTTTTCGACAAAAGGGTATCTGATATGAGTAACCAGGAATTTCATCAGCGCAGACTTTCTGCCACCCCGCGCGGCGTTGGCGTAATGTGTGATTTCTTTGCCCGCTCGGCGGAGAATGCCACGCTTACCGACGTGGAAGGCAACGACTATATTGATTTCGCCGCCGGGATCGCGGTACTGAATACCGGCCATCGTCATCCTGAACTGGTGGCCGCGGTGGAAAAACAGCTTCACCAGTTCACCCACACGGCCTACCAGATTGTGCCGTATGAAAGCTACGTTTCATTGGCCGAAAAACTTAACGAGCTGGCCCCGGTGCAGAGTCCGGCCAAAACGGCGTTCTTCACCACGGGCGCAGAAGCGGTGGAAAATGCCATTAAAATCGCCCGGGCCCACACCGGCAGACCGGGTGTGATTGCCTTCGGGGGAGGTTTTCACGGCCGAACCTATATGACCATGGCGTTAACCGGCAAGGTCGCGCCTTACAAGCTCGGATTTGGTCCCTTCCCGGGGTCGGTTTATCACGTGCCGTATCCCTCCGAGCTGCACGGCATCACGACGCAGGATGCCATCACGGCGATAGAACGCCTGTTCAAAGCAGATATTGAGGCGAAACAGGTGGCGGCGATTATTTTTGAACCCATTCAGGGTGAAGGCGGATTCAACGTCGCCCCGCCAGAGCTGGTGGCCGCCATCCGCCGCATCTGTGATGAGCACGGGATCGTGATGATCGCCGACGAAGTGCAGAGCGGCTTCGCCCGTACGGGTAAGCTGTTTGCCATGGAACACTACGCGGACAAACCCGACCTGATGACGATGGCTAAAAGCCTGGCAGGCGGAATGCCGCTGTCCGGCGTGGTGGGTCGCGCCGACATCATGGACGCTCCGGCTCCCGGCGGCCTGGGGGGAACCTATGCCGGCAACCCGCTTGCGGTGGCCGCCGCGCACGCGGTGCTGAAGATTATCGACAACGAGTCGCTGTGCGCGCGCGCCCGTCAGCTGGGCGATCGGCTGAAAGCCACGCTGGAGGAGATTCAGGGCACCTTCCCTGCGCTCGTGGCGATAAGGGGAAGAGGATCGATGATTGCGGCGGAGTTTTTTGATCCCGAGAGCCGTGAACCTTCAGCCGCCATCGCGCAGGCGATCCAGCAAAAGGCGCTCGCTCAGGGCCTGCTGTTATTGATCTGCGGCCAGTACGGCAACGTGATCCGCTTCCTTTATCCGCTGACCATTCCGGATGCCCAGTTCAACCAGGCGCTGGCGATCCTGCAACAGGTTATGCGCGATAAGTCCTGAGTGCCCACCGAAAACCGTCTCCCGGAATGCCGGGGACGGTTTCAACGGAGGAGATCTGCACAGATTTCCTCCGCGTGGGAAATGTTGGGGAATTTGGTCTGTTTCATTGTATGCTCCCTGAAACACATCCCCGGCATGAGGAAATAAGAATTGGAAAAAACATCAGCCTATCAGTCACTTGTGAAAACCTTCCAGCGCCTCTCCCGCTTCTCGCACCTCTCCTCCATCGCCAGCTGGGACATGTTCACCATGATGCCGCCCGGCGGCAGCGCCGCGCGCGGCGAGGCGCTGGCGGAAATGAGCGTCCTGCAGCACCAGCTCCTGACCGATAAAAAAGTCGGCGACCTGTTAGCCGCGGCGGCAGGGGAAGATCTGAATGACGTCGAACAGGCCAACCTGCGGGAAATGACGCGCCACTATCAGCAGGCCTCGCTGCTGCCGGAAACGCTGGTGGAAGCAAAATCCCTGGCGGGCAGCAGGTGTGAACACGCCTGGCGCACACAACGTCCCGCCAACGACTGGCAGGATTTTTCCGCCAACCTGAAAGAGGTGGTCAAACTCAGCCGTGAAGAGGCGCGCCTGCGGGCGGAAGCCAAAGGCTGTACGCCGTACGATGCGCTGCTGGATATTTTTGAACCCGACATGACCAGCGCCCGTCTGGACGTGCTGTTCGGCGACATGAAGTCCTGGCTGCCGGACCTGCTGGCAAACGTCGTGGAAAAACAGGCTCAGCGATCGTTTGTTCCTCCTCAGGGGCCTTTCCCGACGGCAACACAGCGTGAACTGGGCCTGGAAGCCATGAAAATGCTCGGCTTCGATTTTAACGGCGGTCGCCTCGACGTAAGCGCGCACCCGTTCTGCGGCGGCGTACCGGAGGACGTGCGCATCACCACGCGCTATGACGAGGATGAGCTGCTCAGCGCGCTGTTTGGCGTGATCCACGAAACCGGACACGCGCGCTACGAACAAAACCTGCCGCGCGCGTGGGCAGGACAGCCGATTGCGCTGGCCCGCTCAACCGCGATCCACGAATCCCAGAGCCTGTTCTTCGAGATGCAACTGGGACGCAGTGAAGCCTTTCTCAAGCATCTTCTCCCTGCGGTGCATGCCCGCTTTGGCAGCCAGGCGGCGTTCAGCGAAGAGAACTTTATCGCCTGGAACCAGCGCGTGAAGCCGGGCTATATCCGCGTCGATGCGGACGAAGTGAGCTACCCGGCGCACGTGGTGCTGCGCTATGAGATTGAGCGGTCGCTGATCAACGGCGAGATCGAAGTGGACGATATCCCTGCCCTGTGGGACGAGAAAATGCAGGCCTGGCTCGGGTTATCCACCAAAGACAACTACCGCAACGGCTGTATGCAGGATATTCACTGGACCGACGGCGGTTTTGGCTACTTCCCATCCTATACGCTGGGGGCCATGTATGCCGCGCAGCTGTTCCATGCCGCGAAAACGGCGCTTCCGGGTCTGCAGGCCTCCATCGCTGAGGGCGATTTTTCCGCACTCTTTGACTGGCTGCGTCAGAACATCTGGCAGCACGGCAGTCGTTTCAGCACGTCGCAGTTAATCACCCAGGCGACGGGCGAGGATCTGAACATTCGTTACTTCCGCGAACATCTGACCTCCCGCTATTTGTAATCTGTTTGGCCGGGGGTGAGGGATCTCAGGTAAAAGAGCCGTATGTTCCCCCTCACCCCAACCCTCTCCCTCAATGGAGAGTGGGCCGTCTGTGCTAGCCCCCCGGCAATGTACATATGGTTACACGCCGATACCAATCACTCACGGAAACCCCGAGTTTACAGGGATATAGTTATTTCAACGGCCCCGCAGTGGGGTTAAATGAAAAACCAAATTCGAGGGTATGAGAATGAATAAAGTATTAGCTCTGGTTGTTGCCGCTGCTATGGGTCTGTCTTCTGCTGCATTTGCTGCTGACACTACCGCAACTGCTGCACCGGCTGCCGCACCTGCTGCAACCACCACCGCTGCCCCAGCAAAAGCGGTTCATCATAAGAAACACCACAAAGCTGCAGCGAAAAAAGAAGCCGCTGCACCGGCAACCGCAGCGCCAACCGAGCAGAAAGCGCAGGCTGCCAAAAAGCACCACAAAAAAGCCGCTAAACCCGCTGTAGAGCAGAAAGCGCAGGCCGCTAAAAAGCACCACCACAAAAAAGCCGCTAAACCCGCTGTAGAGCAGAAAGCGCAGGCTGCTAAAAAGCACCACCACAAAAAAGCCGCTAAACCGGCTGTAGAACAGAAAGCTCAGGCTGCTAAAAAGCATCACAAAAAAGCAGTAAAACACGAAGCTGCTAAACCAACTGCACAGCCAGCTGCGTAAGAGTACAAGCTAAACCGTGCCCTTCGGGGCACGTTGGTAAACCGGCGCCGAACCGGAACAGGTTCCGCGCCGTTTTTTTTATCCGGAGGGCGTATGCTGCGACGCTATCGGTTTGAGCTGATTCTGATCCTGCTTATTTTATGCGCGCTCATCGCCAGCCACTTTTATCTTTCCTGATTGTAGCACGCTGATTTTACTCCCACTTTAGCGCTGTCCCGTCTATAGTATTTTCATAGGGTTCACTTTTAATAATCATAATTACCCCCACCAGAGTGTGATATGCGTAAATCTGTTGTGTTGTTACTGGGAACGTTTGGTCTTTTTTCTGGATTCTCACATGCGGATGATGGCGGTGATGACACCATTAGCGCGAAAGAGCTAAAGACGCTTTTTTTCGGTCATGACGATCGCACGCGCGTCGCCGATCCCACCCAGGCGCCCTGGGATGCTATAGGTCAACTGGAAACCGCCAGCGGTAACTTATGTACTGCGACGCTAATTACCCCACAGCTTGCCCTGACGGCAGGCCATTGTCTGTTAACGCCGCCAAACGGCAAGCCGGATAAAGCGGTTGCCTTGCGGTTTGTGTCGCAAAAAGGCACCTGGCGCTATGAAATCCACGGCATTGAAGGCCGGGTCGATCCGTCTCTCGGCAAACGCCTGAAACCGGATGGTGACGGCTGGATCGTGCCACCGGCGGCCGCCTCATGGGACTTTGGCCTCATCGTTTTACGCTATCCCCCTTCCGGCATTACACCGCTGCCGTTATTTGACGGCGACAAAGACGCCCTCACCGCCGCGCTGAAAGCCGTCGACCGGAAAGTGACGCAGTCCGGCTATCCTGTCGACCATCTGGATACGCTTTACACGCACTCCGACTGTATTGTGACGGGCTGGGCGCAAACCAGCGTACTCTCGCACCAGTGCGATACGTTGCCGGGTGACAGTGGCTCACCGCTGATGCTGAAAACAGATAACGGCTGGCAGTTGATCGGTGTGCAGAGCTCTGCACCGGCGGCGAAAGATCGCTGGCGCGCAGATAACCGGGCCTTGTCCGTGACCGGTTTTCGCGACAAGCTGGAAGCGCTGGCACAGCAGTAAATCAGCATCGTCTGACCTGATGTAATGCCCTGATTGACTCAATCGGCATCGGCTGGCTGAACCAAAAACCCTGCAGTTGATCGCAGCCAGCCAGCCGCAGCAGTTTCATTTGTCTTTCGGTCTCGACTCCTTCGGCGACCACCGCCATCCCCAGCGCGTTGGCGATCCGCACCGTGCCGCTTACCAGCGCGGCCGCCTGTTCATCGTTGTCCACCAGCCCGGCCAGCGATTTATCAATCTTGATCGTGTCGAAGTTAAAACGCCGCAAATAGCCAATGCTGGAATAGCCGGTGCCAAAGTCATCCAGCGCCACCGCGGTGCCCAGCGCTTTAAGATTGGCTATCGCCATGCGGGCGCGCTCCGGGTTTTCCAGCACATAGGACTCCGTGACCTCCAGTTGCAGTCGGTTAGCAGGGAAATGAGTGGTCTCCAGCACGCTGGCCACTTTGTCTTCGAAGGCGGGATCGCGGAATTGCGCGGGAGAAATGTTAACGGAAAGCGTTAAGTCACCGTACGGCTGGAGATCCTGGCAGGCGCGCTGCAGCACAAACTGGCCCAGCTTGTAAATCAGACCGCTGGTCTCCGCAATGGCGATGAAGGTATCCGGGCCCAACGGCCCGTCCGGGCGACGTGGCCAGCGGACCAGCGCTTCGACACTGCTCATTTTCTGGCTGCGGGCGTCAATAATCGGCTGATACCAGACCTCAAACTCATCGCGCTCCAGACCGTTACGGATCTGATTTTCAATCGCCAGCTTGCGCTCCCGGGCGCTGTTCAGCTCGGCGTCGTAGTGGGTGATACGCCCTTTCCCGCTCATTTTGGCATGGTACATGGCAATATCGGCGCGGCGAAACAGCTCGGAGCTGGTGCATTCAATCAGGGTTCCGCTGGCGATACCGATACTGGCCCCGATATGGATCGTGCGTTCCCCCAGCTGAATCGGGGTGGTGAGAAAATCCAGCACCGAAACGGCAAAGGCGGTGGCCTGTGTTTCTGCCTCATCACCGCCGATGGTCATGGCAAACTCATCCCCGCCCATACGCGCCAGCATTCCCCCTGGCGGCACGCGTTCACTCAGCGTTTTCGCAATCGCCACAATGAGATCGTCTCCCACGCTGTGGCCGTAGATGTCATTCACGTCTTTAAAACCATCCAGATCGATAAACACCACGCTTTTGACGTCGATATCCCCGCGTAGACTCACCCGATCCAGCGCTTCGATGAGCGCTCGTCGGTTCGGCAGATGGCTTAGCCAGTCCGTTCTCGCCACCAGACGCGCCTGGCTTTCTCCTCGCGCAAGCTTGTACAGCCCCACGCTGCTCACCAGAATAAAGAGCAGGATCAGGGCCGATGCCAGCACAACAATTTGCGTGATATCAGAGGATGCCGCCCGGGCGGCCTGCGCCCCCGGAAGCCGTGCCTGCCAGTTAAGATAGCCCAGCAGCTCCCCTGCCGAACTGCGCAGCGGCATACTCATTTCGTTAATTTTTTCCGGCGTAAAGTGCAGGTTATCGATCTGAAAGGTCGCCCCCAGGTCGGCTAAGATTCTGGCGTTCAGATGACGGGTGATCACCAGATAGCGGCGCGTTTCGTCGGTCACCTGTAATCTTCCGACCATCGGGCGAATCAGCCCAATGCCCACAAAGGCGACGCCGCTTCGCGTTTTGCTGATCCCGGCATAGATATTTTTGTCGCTTGATAAGGCGCGCGCGTGCTGAGCAATCAGGGCTTTCAGCCCCTTACCGAAAAAATCGAGATTCGTCTCCTGAAAAGGCTGACTTTGAAACGATCCCCAGATGACATTGAAATGCTCATCAAGCACGAAGGTGCCGTCATAGAGGTTGTTGATTTTAAAGCCGGCGCCCCAGGTGTTATACAGCCAGTCGGTATCGAGCGTGGGACGGTAGGCCTCCCGCACCGCATCGTCCCAGACGGCGTTATCCAGCACCAGCGAGGAGACGCGGTTAACCGATGTCTGAATGGCCCCCTGCACGGAAAGCGCCGTGCGGTGTTCATCAATTTCATTGGTTTTGGTGCTGATAAGATGCAGGGAAAGATAGAGGAGTGCGACGACGGAGATGATTAAGCCGATGCCCGCCATAAAGACCATGGCAAACAACGTTCTCGCGGTGGGAATATTGCGCCAGCTTAATGTGCGATACATCAGCCATCCTCTTTAAGGTTTTGCTTTTCTAAGCGTAATACAGGCAGCGAATTTCGCTGCCTGTAAAGGATGGCTTTATGAACGTCAGGCAAGTTTTATCATAATCATACCTGCAAGCAGCAAGATGAGTCCCATCCAGCCCTTGTTATTTAAACGCTGACCGAAAAGCACCCAGCCTGCAGCCAGCGTCGCGGCGATACCAAAACCGCCCCACAACGCATAGGCGACCGAAAGATCGATTCCTTTTACCGCCTGGGACAGCGCGCTGAACGCCCCCAGAACCGCGGCAATCGACATCAGGCCGTAGAATTTACGGCGAAAACCATCGGAGAATTTCAGCAGAACGTTCGCCAGAATTTCCAGCACGATGGCGAACCCCAGCCAGGCCGCATGAACCCACTCAAACTGTTGCATGGTTCTGCTCCTTCTGCACTTTAGACGGCTTACGGGTACCTGATTTAATCAGCACAATACCCGCGACCAGCGTCGTTAACCCGGCGACCTTCATTGTTGTTAATGTTTCGTCAAATATCAGCACGCTGAACAGCGTAATCAACAAAATACCGATCCCTTCCCACAGGGCATACGCGACGCCCAGCGCAATTTTTTTCACCGCGAACGAGAGGAAAATATACGAAAGCGAAATCATCACCAGCATCAAAATAAAACCGGTGTTGCCATCGCTGACGCTAGCCCACTTCATCGACAGCGTGCCGGTAATTTCAGCGATAATAGCCAGGGCTAATAAAATCCAGTAAAACATGTTTTTCTCCTGCTTGAGAATATAATCCATCATGGCCCGCTGCGTGCAGCAAACCCAAAAATACGAATTGAAATCAGTCAGCTAAGCGCTTAGCGCCAGCTCAGGCAGAAGAAATGACTATAGTGCGGTGCGCCAGTGTTGCTCACCAGAAAGCAGGCAGAAAGAGGTGGAGTATACAGCAGTATTGTTTGAAGAGTACGTCCTGAACATATTGTCCATAAAATTACAATTATCCGCGTTGTTGCTTCTCGTCTTTGCGGATGAAAATTGTCCTCGGTAGTTAAACACACCGAATTTGTACCATAAGCCAGGATTTTACTCAAAGTCTTTGCAATTCTTTACCCACTCCGTTTGATTTTGGTTAGTTTATTGCAATGCCTTTCACCTTTATTATAAATATAAAGAAAATTTCGGAGTCACCATGGCTAAACCCATCATTACCCTGAACGGGTTAAAAATTGTCATCATGCTGGGCATGCTGGTGATCATATTGACAGGCGTGCGCTTTGCCGCCGACATTATTGTGCCCTTTATTCTGGCCCTGTTTATTGCGGTGATCCTCAACCCGCTGGTGCAGCGCATGACGCGGCTACGCATCCCACGCGTGCTGGCCATCACGCTGCTTATCAGCATCATTATT
Organism: Enterobacter sp. JBIWA003; assembly: GCF_019968825.1. Classification (NCBI taxonomy): domain Bacteria; kingdom Pseudomonadati; phylum Pseudomonadota; class Gammaproteobacteria; order Enterobacterales; family Enterobacteriaceae; genus Enterobacter; species Enterobacter sp. JBIWA003. The sequence goes on along the minus strand of NZ_CP074170.1, from coordinate 2,177,805 downwards.
GTGGCGATGGTACTGCTGGTGGCTTATCTGGGGACCTCGCTCAATGAACTGGCGCGAACGCTGCCGAAATACCGCTCTTCGCTGGCAATACCGCTGCTGCAGCTGGAGCCCTGGCTGCAACGCGCGGGTATCGAAGTCTCAGTTGAAGAACTGCTGAAATATATCGACCCCAATGCGGCGATGACGATCGTCACCAGCCTGCTGGCTCAGCTTTCCAATGCCATGACCTCCATTTTCCTGCTGTTTTTAACGGTGGTGTTTATGCTGCTGGAGGTGCCGCAGCTTCCTGCAAAGCTGCAGCAGATAATGGTCCGTCCGGTCGAAGGAATGGGGGCGATTCAACGCGCGCTGGACAGTGTCTCCCGCTATCTGGTGCTGAAAACGGCCATTAGCCTGGTGACAGGCGTTGTCGTCTGGGTGATGCTTCTGGCGCTGGACGTCCGCTTTGCGTTCGTCTGGGGGTTACTGGCGTTTGCGCTTAACTACATTCCCAACATCGGCTCCGTGCTGGCGGCGATCCCCCCTATTCTTCAGGTGCTGGTTTTCAGCGGGCTTTATGACGCGCTGATCCTGCTGGCCGGATACCTGGTCATCAATCTGGTGTTCGGTAACATACTGGAACCCCGCATGATGGGCCGGGGCCTGGGGCTGTCCACGCTGGTGGTCTTTTTGTCCCTGATATTCTGGGGCTGGCTGCTCGGGCCCGTTGGGATGCTGCTCTCCGTTCCGCTCACCATCATCGTCAAGATTGGTCTGGAGCAGACGGCGGGCGGGCAAAGTATCGCCGTGCTGCTGAGCGATATGAGCCATCACTAGCCGTCATTCCGCCATCGACAGGAGGGGCTTGCGGGTCCTTCCACCTTCACGATAAGCGCTGAGCGCCCTTCGCCACTCTGCCAGCGGGTACACCGTAACGTCGCTGTACTCACTGTCGGGCAACCTCAGCCAGATGCGCTCGAACTCCGCGCGCCACGCCTCAACGCTGAGCGCATCCAGACCGTTTCGGATATGGAACCACACCACGCGCGGCGCAGGCCGCCGTTGTGTGAAGGTTTGCCCGGAGAGCAGCCCGTAGCAGACAAACATGCCCTGCTCGGGCATCACGCTGAGGATCGTTTCCGCAAGCGGCCCGCCGGTGGCATCGTAGACGATATCGCTACGGGCAGCGACGGTACCGATTCTGTTTGCGTCATGCTGTGCGACAGGCGTGATGCCCATCGCCTCCAGCCGTTCAGCATGCACGGCAGAACGGTGAATGCCATACACCGCTTCCGCCCCCGCCTGACGCGCCCACTGCCCCAGCAGAATGGCGCAATCCGATCCGGCAGCCGTGAGCAAGACTCGCTTTCCACGCGGCGGGTAGCGGGTCAGCATCATCTGCGCCGCCAGCGGGTTAATATAGGCCCGCGCGGCCAGATGTGCGTCGACGGTGTCCGGAACGGGTATCGCATACTCTGCCGAGCAATCCACATAGCGCTGCCAGGTGCCCTGACCGCGCAGCGGCAGGACGCGCTTGCCCACCAGATGCTTAAACGAGGCGGGCGCCTCGGTGACAACACCGACACCTTCATACCCCGCGACCGCCGGTAACGGGGTTCTGTGGCGATAGGCACCGGTGATGGGGATAAGATCGGACGCGTTGACCGGAGAAAACAGCATTCGCACGCGGAGCTGTCCCGGCGCAAGCGCGCCCGGCGGCGCGGTTTCAGGTTGCAGAACAGATTCTGGCTCGCCAAACCGGCGATACCAGAGGGACAGATTTTCCATTACGATCTCAAGGCTGATAGCGGAACTACTCGCGCCAGCCCATTGCCGGTGCGACATGTTTGAGAATAGACTCAATCACGTGCGCATTATAATCCACACCCAGCTGGTTCGGCACGGTCAGTAAGAGCGTGTCCGCCTCGGCAATCGCCTCGTCCTTTTTCAGCTGTTGAACCAGCTTTTCCGGCTCCGCGGCATAGCTGCGCCCGAAGATGGCGCGCGTTTTCTCATCAAGATAACCCACGCTATCGCTGTCGTTGCGGCTGGCCCCGAAATACATCCGGTCACGGTCGTCCATCAGCGCAAAAATACTGCGGCTGACCGACACCCGCGGCTCACGCGTATGCCCCGCCTCTTTCCAGGCCTGACGGTACGCGCGGATCTGTTTTGCCTGCTGAATATGGAACGGCTCACCGGTTTCATCGTCCTTCAGCGTTGAGCTTTGCAGGTTCATGCCCAGTTTTGCGGCCCATACGGCCGTCGCATTGGAACCCGCCCCCCACCAGATACGCTCGCGCAGCCCTTCTGAATAAGGCTCCAGGCGCAGCAGCCCCGGCGGATTCGGGAACATGGGCTGCGGGTTCGGTTTGGCAAACCCTTCCCCACGCAGCACCTCAAGCAGCACCTCGGTATGACGACGCGCCATATCCGACTCGTTTTCCCCTTCCTGCGGGACATAGCCGAAATGACGCCAGCCATCAATAACCTGCTCCGGGGAGCCACGGCTGATGCCCAACTGCAGGCGACCACCGGAAATCAGGTCCGCCGCGCCCGCATCTTCAGCCATGTACATCGGATTTTCATAGCGCATATCAATCACGCCGGTGCCGATTTCGATGGTCTTCGTTTTTGCGCCAATGGCGGCCAGCAGAGGGAACGGCGAGCTAAGCTGTCGCGCGAAGTGATGCACGCGGAAATAGGCGCCGTCTGCCCCCAGCTCTTCAGCCGCCACGGCTAAATCGATGGACTGCAGCAGCGTGTCAGCCGCCGAGCGCGTGCCGGACTGCGGCGAAGGCGTCCAGTGACCAAACGATAAAAACCCGATCTTTTTCATAACCCTGTGTCCTGATAATGCATTGCGTTCTGTCCACTTTACGCATTACCCGGTAAGAATAAATGCCGTTTATTTAACGGAATGATTCAAATAAATTGATTGAAATAGTTTCATGTCCCTCAGGTAAAAACCCGTTGGTTATCCGTTTGAATTAACGCTACTACTATAGGTCGGGACCTTTCACACTGGATAAAAAATGAAAAGACGCTATGTTGTGGCGGATGTTTTTACTGACACGCCGTTTCTGGGTAATCCTGTTGCCGTCGTACTCGATGCGGAGGGCATGAGTAAAGCACAAATGCAGCAGGTCGCCGTTGAGTTTGGTTACAGCGAAACGACGTTTGTGCTGCCGCCAGACAACCCATCCAATACAGCACGCGTCCGAATTTTTACGCCCTCGCGCGAGATCCCCTTCGCCGGGCACCCGAATGTGGGTACCGCCTACGTGCTCGCTCATCACACTGCGATGAATCATCAGCACCTGCCTGATACACTGCACTTCGAGGAAATCGCTGGCCTGGTGCCCGTGCGCCTGCTGCGTGACAACGATACGGTGACGGGTGCAGAACTCCTGGTACCAGAGGCACTCTCCTGCCGCTCTGAAGTTAGCCCGGAAAACGTGGCTGCCTGCTTGTCCCTGAACGCAGAAGATATCCGTACCGAGGTACATATGCCCGTCGTCGCGTCGGTGGGTCTGCCCTTCCTGATAGCCGAGCTGGCCTCTCGCGAGGCGCTCCGTCGATGTGTGCCCAATTTACAGGGTTTTCGTGCGACGTTACCGCTGGACGGTGCAGTTTCACTCTATGCCTATACCCTGGATTCAGATTCCGATGCGCCCTGCGATGTGCAAGCACGCATGTTTACGCCCCGAATGACGGAAGATCCTGCAACAGGCAGCGCGACCGCCGCTGTTACGGCGCTACTGGCATTACACCGCGATAAAACGACGCTTGACCTGACAGTCAGTCAGGGGGTCGATATGGGACGAGCAAGCGTACTGTTCACGGGATACGATGCCACCTCAGGAAAGGCGGTGGTTCGCGTCGGCGGAAAATGCGTCATTACGCTTGAAGGCACATTCTCACTCTAACGGAGGAAGCGTATATACATTTACAGTGCCTGATGAGATATATTGGCTCACTATTTTTATGACAGGTAAAACCGGCAATGGCTTTGATCCCCAAAAACTACGCGCGGCTGGAAAGCGGCTATCGCGAAAAAGCATTAAAAATCTATCCATGGGTGTGTGGACGCTGCTCGCGCGAGTTTGTCTATTCCAATCTGCGTGAACTCACGGTTCACCATATCGATCACGACCATACCAACAACCCGGAAGATGGCAGCAACTGGGAGCTGTTGTGCCTGTTTTGCCACGATCACGAGCATTCGAAATACACCGAAGCAGATCAGTACGGCACCACCGTGGTGGCCGGGGAAGATGCGCAAAAAGACGTGGGCGTTGCCACGTTTAACCCGTTTGCCGATTTAAAGGCGATGATGGATAAGAAGAAGTAATCCTCTCGCCCCCTCGCTCACATCGTGCTCTGCGAATTTAAAATGTCCAGGTGATAGCGGCGGTTGCAGACCCCTCATTGCGCCGCATCACGATCGGGCTTTCATTGGCATGGTCGCCAAGCCAGGTATAGTCCGCGCTGAGGACAGTTCCCCAGTGAGCATCGAACTGATGGCTCCAGGTCAGGCTGGTATCGACGCCATAAAATCCACCCGGCGCTGAATAGCGGCGATAGCCGGTGCGGCGGCTCTGCTGCTCACTGACGCCATACCAGGTATTCAGGTAACGGCTGTCGCCAAACAGGGCCGCAGACTGAAAGGCTATCGTGTCCTGGTTATTTTGTACCGGGATCAGCGTAATGGAGGCCTGATAGCTTGCCCCCTGACTGTCGGTTAACGGCAGCGTCGTTTTGCCTTCCATGCTCAACCATGGCGCGGCCTGCCAGCCGACGGCAAGGCCGGTATTCAGGGTGGCATTAATGTCCCCCATCCCTTTCAGGTTGTTTGCACCCTCACGCCAGCCAGAATTTTTATCAGCCCTTCCGGGGTCGTAGCCCAGCGTATGTTCGAAATACCAACCGCTGTCGTTTTGCAGGTCATATCCCACCCCTTTTTGTGCATCAACAAAGAAAGCGCCTTTGCGTCCCTGCAGCACAGGAACCACCTGCCACACCTGCTTGTCTGAGCCTGAGTAACGCGGGGCATATTGCCCTCCCAGCCCGACGGTTAAGGAATCGGACGCGGTGCCATCATCCGCTTGCGCGGCGGATGCCACGACCATCAGAAGCGGGACGGACATATACAGGACTTTTTTTATCGCTATCATACTGCTCTCCTTACAGACGCTGGCGTCTCCTGAGACAGGGACAGCCATACAATGTTGGCGCAGTATGATTTGGCTGAATCAATGAATCGTCGGGATAGTGTTAAGAAATGGTCAAGGTGAACGGATGTTATCCAGAAGAGTGCTGATTATTGAAGATGACGCCGACGCAGCTGGCGTGCTCGAAGCCTATTTACGGCGTGAAAATTACGACGTGACCATTACCGGAGACGGTCTTTCCGGGCTGGATATGGCGCAGCGGTGGAAGCCCGACCTCATCCTGCTGGACGTAATGCTGCCGGGACTTAACGGCACCGAGGTGCTGGCGGGCCTGCGTCGTAAAAGCGATGTGCCGGTGATCATGGTCACGGCCATGGGAGATACTCCCGATCGCATTGGCGCCCTGCGTTACGGTGCCGATGATTACGTTGTGAAGCCATATCATCCGGGCGAAGTGGTGGCGCGGGTGCAGGCGGTGCTGCGGCGCAGCAGTAAAAAAGAGACAGAGGAAAAGATCCTTCGCTGGCAAACGCTGGCGGTGGATGTCGCCGCCATTGTGGCGTGCGTGGACAACGGCGACGACACGCCTGTGATGCTCGATCTTACGCCAACGGAATTCTCGCTTCTGGCAACGCTGCTGCGCTCGCCTGCGCACCCGTTCTCCCGCCAGTATTTACTGGAACACTGTTTGCCGGAAAGCGAGGCGCTGGAGCGCGTGGTGGACACCCATATTTATAACCTGCGTAAAAAACTCGAAGCGGTGGGTATTTCCGGCGTGTTGATCAACGTGCGCGGCGTGGGTTACAGGTTCAGACAGCCATGATAAAAAACCGACATGCCTCTCTGTGGCGCTGGATTTGCGCACGCATTTTAGCGCTGGCCATCGGCAGCGTGATCGTCATTGCCACCTGCATGTGGCTGCGCTATGCGGTCCAGAACTACTGGATCATGGGCAGGATGCCGCCAGCGGTCCGGCAGGAGTTTCTGACGCTCAGCCAGAACCCGCAGGCCAACCCGGCCCGCTTCCACTCGATTGTGGACACCTGGTGGGGCCTGAGCTATTCCACGCCGTCCATCGCCTCAGCGGACTGGGTCACGGTGGCCCTGCTGGTGCTGGTGATGATCCCGTTTATTGTGGTGATGGGGCTCAAACACGCCCGCCCGCTGGCACTGCAGTTCAGCCGACTTCGCGATGCGGCAAAGGATGTCGCCGAAGGTCAGTTTGGCCGTCAGGCAGAGCTGATCAAAGATGCACCGGCAGAAATGGTCAGCTTTGCGACCGACTTTAACTCTATGACGGGACAACTTGCCCGCTATGAGAAAGAGCTCCGCGCCTCGCACGTCGCGATGGCGCACGAGCTGCGCTCGCCCCTGACGGCCGCCATCGGGCGTCTGCAGGGCATGCTAGACGGCGTGTTTGATGCCAGCCCGGCGCAGCTGGGCATGGTGATGAAACAGCTCCAGCACCTCAACCGCCTCACCGATGAACTCCACCTTCTCTCTTTGGCAGACGCGGGTAACCTTGTGCTGGAGGACCAGCCGTTCTGTCTGGATGAGCTGATTCAGGAGCGGGCTGCCTGGATCATGCCCCAGGCGGATGCGCATCATTTCAGGATAACGCTGCGTAACCCGCACACCAGCCCCTTCCGGGGCGATGCGTTCCGTATGGGACAGGTCGTTACCATCCTCATGGAAAATGCGCTACGTTACGGACGCGAAGGCGGCCACCTTGAGGTGGCTCTGCATTACGCCAGCGGGCATTACATCCTCGAATTCACCGATGACGGGCCGGGCGTGTCGCCTCAGTTCCTACCGGAAATGTTTAAACGCTTTAGCCGCGAGGAGCAGTCCCGCGCGCGGCATTCCGGCGGCAGCGGCCTTGGTTTGTCCATCGCCCGGGCGATTTGCCAGGCGCATGGGGGAGAGATTAGCGCGTCATTACCGGAAACCGGCGGCCTCGCGGTGTGCATTTTGTTGCCCTGGCATCCGTCCGATAATGAAAATCTTCACTCTTGATAAAGCCTTGACAGAACATCGAATCTTTCTCGACGTAGCGCGCATTTAATAACGCCATTCCCTTTATGGAGCGGCGTTATGTCAGACGAATTTATTCTCTCCCTCCGCCACTGCCTGCATCATTTGTACGGCGTGGCGCGTACCCTTTCCTGGCTGCATTTTCTTCCCCTGGCCCTGCTTGCGCTGGCGATTTTTCCGCTGACCGGCTGCGGTGATAAACACGAAAACAAACCTGACCCAGTGCGTAAGGTACGCTACGTCGTCGTTGGCACCGCTCACTCCCTTCCCGCGCTGGAAAGAACCGGTGAGATCCATGCCCACGATGAAACGACCCTGAGCTTTCGCACCGGAGGCCGGATACTGACGCGTAGCGTTGATATTGGCGACCGGGTCACTGCCGGACAGCTGCTGGCCACGCTTGATAATACGACCGGGCAAAACCAGCTGGACAGCGCCGCGGCCGACTATGAAGGCGCCAAAGCCTCTGCCCAGGTCGCCGCGCTTAACGTCAGTCGCATGCAAAAGCTTATGCCAACAGGCGCGATAGCCCGCACGCAGCTCGACAGCGCCCGGGCTGACTGGCTTGTCGCCCGCGCGCGCTTAAAAAGCAGCGAGGCCGCATGGCGAAATGCCCGCGAAAGTCTCGGCTGGACGCACCTGATCGCGCCGCAAGCGGGCGTCATCACGGCCGTGAGCGCCTCTGCGGGACAGGTTGTCAGCGACGGCCAGTCCGTGCTGACGCTGGCGACCGGGGAAGCCCGCGACGTGGCGTTTGACATTGCCGCGCCCGATGCGATCCCGTCTCTGGATAAAGCGGTTTTGCAGGTTTCCCTCCTCAGCGACCCGTCGGTGCAGGCGTCTGCCGTACTGCGGGATATCACCCCGCAGGCCGATCCTCAGACCCGCACGTGGCGCGTCAGAGCTACCCTGCAAAACCCGCCGGCGGCCATGGCGCTGGGCGCCAGCGTCACCGTGACGTTGCCTTCCGCCGCCCCGCACGGGTACGCGCTTCCCGCGTCGGCGCTGACCCGCGTCGGCGACAAACCGGCCGTTTTCGTCATTACCCCGCGTTCGCAGGCGCAGCTGCGCGTGGTGGTGCCCGTCGGCTATACGGCCTCATCCGTCATGATTGCCTCCGGCCTTGAGCCCGGCGACAGGGTGATTACGGCGGGCGTGAGCACATTACGATCCGGCGAGCCGGTGATGGCCGGAGAGGTTCAGCCATGAACACAGGATCGGAAACTAAATTTAACCTCTCTGCCTGGGCGCTGAAGAACCAGCAGATGGTCAGCTTTTTCATGCTGCTGGTAATTGCGATGGGCGTGTTCTGCTATGAAAAGCTGCCGCGTAATGAAGATCCGGCATTCACCATTAAAACGGCCGTCGTCTCCGCGCAGTGGCCAGGAGCCTCCGTGACGGATACCACCCGCCTGCTGACCGATACGCTTGAAAAAAAGCTGCAGGAAACGCCCTGGCTGGACTATCTCGAAAGTGAAACCCGTGCCGGACGCACCGTTATTCACGTCAACCTCCGTGATGATACGCCCCCGCAAAACGTGCCCGATATCTGGTATCAGGTTCGCAAAAAAATGCAGGACATCGCGCCGTCCCTGCCCGAAGGGGTGCAGGGTCCTGCCGTGGATGACGAGTTTGACGACACGTTCGGCACAATTTACGCCTTTATTCCCGAAGGCTTCACGTTGCGGGAGGTGCGAGATCGCGCAGAGACAATACGGCGCGAGCTCATGTCTCTGCCGGATATGGGTAAAACCACCCTGCTGGGGGAACAGCAGGAGCAGTGGGTTCTCGCCTTTTCTCCGGCGCGCCTGGCCGGTATGGGGCTGGATATTCAGGAGGTTACCGACGCCCTCCGGGCGCAAAACGCCGTTGTCCCGGCAGGAACGATGCGTACCGGGCAGGAGAACATGGCGATAAAGGTCAGCGGGGCGCTCACCACCGAAGAGAGTTTACGCGCCGTCACGCTGCACGTTAACAATCGCTATATTCCGCTGACCGACATTGCCACCGTCACCCGGGAAATCGCTGAGCCACCGGCCCCGGCCTACCGGGTGAACGGCAAACCGGCTATCGGGCTGGCGGTGTCGATGGCGCCGACAGGCAACATGCTGCGTTTCGGTGCTGCGCTGAACGCAAAAATGGCGACCCTCAGCGCCGGGCTGCCGCACGGTATCGAGATGGTGAAAGTCGCCGATCAGTCAGCGGTGGTCAGTGACGCGGTAAGCGGGTTTATCCGGGTACTTATCGAAGCCGTTGTTATCGTGCTGGCGGTTTCATTTGTCTCGCTGGGTTTGCGGGCCGGACTGGTGGTGGCGACGGCCATTCCGCTGGTGCTTGCCATGACGTTTGTCGGCATGATGCTCGCCGGTATTGGCCTTCAGCGTATCTCGCTCGGGGCGCTGATCATTGCCCTGGGCCTGCTGGTGGATGACGCCATGATCGCCGTCGAAACGATGGTCTCCCGGCTGGAAGCCGGGGATTCCCGTCGACACGCGGCCACCTATGCATTCAAAACGACGGCCTTCCCGATGCTCACCGGTACTCTGGTCATGATTGCCGGCTTTATTCCCGTTGGTTTTGCGGCCTCCAGCGCCGGTGAATACTGCTTCTCCCTGTTTGCGGTGGTGCTCATCGCCCTGCTCTGCTCCTGGGCCGTCGCGATCCTGTTTTCGCCGCTAACGGGCACGTGGCTGCTGCCGGAAAAAGTCAGACATCACGCGGCAGGACCGGGAAGGATCGCGCGCGGGTATGGACGGCTTTTACGCCTGGCGCTCCGCCACCGGCTCGCTACCGTACTGATTGCGCTTGCCGCGCTGGGGCTGTCAGCGTACGGCACGACGTTTATGCAGGGCGAGTTTTTCCCCGCCTCGGACCGGCCCGAGCTGCTGGTCAGCCTGACGCTTCCGGCCAACGCGTCGCAGCCGGAAACGCTCAGAGAGGTGGAAAAGCTGGAAAAAGCGCTGGCCGACAATAGCAATATCGATCGCTTTTCGACGTACGTTGGCTCAGGCGCCATCCGTTTTTACCTGCCGATGGACGTGCTGCTGGAAAATGAAAATATCGCCCAGATGGTTGTGGTCGCGAAGGATCTTGCGGCGCGGGATCGTCTGCACGCACAGCTCAACACGATCCTGGCGACGCAATTTAGCGACATCATCACGCGCGTGTCGCCCCTTGAGTTGGGGCCTCCCGTCGGCTGGCCCATCAAATACCGGGTGAGCGGGCCGGATTATCTGCAGGTCCGGGCGTTTGCGAACCGTCTCACGGACGCGATTGGCCGCTCCCCGTTCTCACGCGACGTTAACCAGACGGCCGGAGAGCCGGAGAGAGTCATTACCCTTGAGGTAAATCAGACGGCGGCCAGAGCGGCGGGAATATCGTCAGAAAGCCTCGCCCGCACGCTGAATACCGTCTGGTCCGGCAGCGTTGTCACGTCCATCAGAGATAATGACCGCCTTGTCGACGTGGTGCTCAGGGCCAAGGACAGCGCGCGCCAGAGCACCGCCACCCTCTCCTCACTCACGATTCAGGGGAATGACGGTAAAAAAATTCCGCTCAGCGCCGTCGCAACGCCGGTTTGGGGCGTGGACGATCCGGTCATCTGGCGTCGGCAGCGTGTGCCCTTTATCACGGTGCAAACCGACCTCGCCCCGGGGCTGAGGGCTGAAGCGGTATCCGCCGCGCTGCGTCCGACGGTGGATAAACTGCGCGCGAACCTGCCCGCAGGTTACAGCATTGAAGAAGGCGGCGCGGTTGCCGAATCGGATAAGGGGAACAGCTCCGTCTTTACCGTTCTTCCGGTAACGCTGGTCATCATGCTGTTGCTGCTGATGCTTCAGCTGCGGCGATATTCCCGGATGCTGCTGGCGCTCCTGATGGCCCCGTTTGGTTTACCGGGGATCGTGCTGGCTATGCTGCCTGGCGGAACGCCGATGGGGTTTGTCGCGCTGCTGGGCGTCATCGCCCTGGCGGGGATGATCGTGCGTAACGCGGTAATATTGATTAGCGAGGTTGACAGCAATCTTGCTCAGGGGATGGCAAATGATGCCGCGATTATGGCGGCCGCGGAGCACAGGGCCAGACCCATCTGTCTGACTGCCTGTGCCGCCATTCTGGGGATGATCCCCATCTCTCACCAGGTCTTCTGGGGCCCAATGGCCTATGCCATCATCGGCGGGCTGCTGGCTGCGACGCTGGTGACGCTGACCGTGTTACCCGCGTCGTTTAGCCTGCTGTTACAGTGGGGGGCTCAGCGCAAAGCCACAGCCGACGGGCCGGGCTGAGTCTCCATTTTTCTCCGATTACGCGGCGGTGAGCGCAAAACGGTCTGTCAGGACATGGCGGATTTCATCCTCCGCCAGCTGCCGCGTTTCAGTGCCGTTCGCCGTGATGGTTTTCAGCATATCGCCCAGTAAAATCTGGCGTCCTTCCGGGCTGTGCTGCACCACCACCCGCTTCTGCACAAAGATCGCATCCGGGTGCGTGGAGTTCAGGTAGTTGGCCGGGACGAAATCAATCCACTCCTGAGGCGTGAGATCGAAGCCGTATTGTCGGGCCCATTCGCCTTCCACCTTCGCCTCGAGCAGATACTCACCCTCTGCGCTGCGGCTCAGGCGAAACGTGTCAAAATCCTGGGGGACATCCACGTCAAGCGTGTCCAGCGCCATCGGGGCGCGGATGCCGTAGCTGCCGAACCCGAGATCGCAAAGCCACTGCCTGCTCTCCACTTCAGCGATTAACGCCATATGGGTTTTTGGCCGCCGCGCCGGGTAGAACATCGGACGCGCCGCCACGAAACGGTAAGGAATACCGAGTGCCTCCAGCGCCATGGCGAAAAGCCCGTTCACCTCATAGCAGTAGCCGCCGCGCCCTTTCTTTAACACCTTATCGGCAATGTCGTCTGGCGCCAGCGAGACAATTTTACCCGCCTGCACGTCCAGATTTTCAAAGGGAACGGAAAAGAGCTGATGACGCATCAGCGCATGCAGGGTGGACGTGTCGGCCGCCGCCGGTCCGGTGTAGTTTATGCGTTTGAAATACGAGGAAATGTCGAAATTATCGCTGTGCATAATGCCTCCTTGTCCTGAACATGCCGGACACTATAGATGGCGCGCATCATTGGCTGTATAGTCAGTTTTATCGAAAATTAGCCTGAACAGATACGCATGTCTGCCCCGTCCACCTCCTCACCACACTATCGCCGGATTGCTGAGAGTCTACGCCTCACGCTCTCTTCAGGAGCATTGCGAGCCGGTGACCGGATGATCTCTGCGCGAAAACTGGCCGAGCGCGAGCACGTTAGCCTTCCGACGGCGCTGGAGGCCCTTCGCTGCCTTGAGGCGGAGGGGCTGATCGTTGCGCGTCCGCGTTCGGGTTATTACATTCGCCAGATCAGCCAGCCTCAGCGTGCGGAGCCCGCGCGTTCCCCGGCAGGCCCGGTCCCCGTCACCCTGTCCGCCGTGGCCCGGTCACTGTTCAGCAGTGCAGAAACCCGTCTGGTCCCGCTGGGCGCCGCCCTGCCCGATCCCGCGTGGCTGCCCGGGGAGGCGCTGCAGCGGGCGTTGCACTCCGCGGGTCGTCGTCTGGACGCGCATGGGCAGAGCTACAGCCTGCCTCCGGGAAGAGCAGACTTGCGAAGTAAGATTGCCGCGCGCGCTGCGCAGTGGGGAGCCCGTTTCGGCGCGGACGATCTTATTATCACCGCGGGCGCGACGCAGGCGCTGCGCCTGGCCCTGCGGGCCGTGTGTCAGCCAGGTGATGTGGTGGCGATTGAGCAGCCCGCCTACTTCGGCACGCTCCTGCTGCTGGAGGATTTAGGCCTGAAGGCCTTAGAAATCCCCACCGATCCTGCTGAAGGCCTGTTACTGGAACCGCTGGCTGACGCCATCCGCTGCCACCGTCCTGCGGCCGTTCTGGCCTCGCCCACCGTGCAAAACCCATTGGGTGCCAGCATGCCCGTCGCGCGCAAGCAGGAACTGGTTGCTCTGCTTGAAGAGGCCGGTATTCCTCTGATTGAGGACGACGTTTACGGTGACCTGGTCGGTGACGGGCAACGTCCTCCGGCCTGCAAAGCCTTCGACCAGAGCGGGAATGTGATTTACTGCAGCTCCCTGTCAAAAACGCTTGCGCCGGGGTGGCGAATCGGCTGGATTGCCGCCGGACGCTATTACACGCAGGTCTTGCAGGCCCGCATGGCCGGAGAGTGGGCAGGTGCGCCGCTGCTGGAAGCCGCGACGAGCGAGATGCTGGCAAGCGGCGACTACGACCGTCACCTGCGGCGGCTAAAGCGGCGGATCGCAGAGGGAATAGACGCCGTCGTGGCGCAGGTCAGGGCCAGTTTTCCCCCCGGTACCCGCGTAAACGTCCCCGCAGCTGGCTTTCTGTTGTGGGTCGAACTTCCTCCGCAGGTCAACGCGCTGGAGGTGCATCGTCGCGCGCTGGCGCGGGGTATTGGCGTCAGCCCCGGTCCCCTGTTTTCTCCTGGCGCAGAACTCTCGCACTTTCTGCGGCTAAACTGTGCAAACGAACCGACGCCCCGCCTGCTCAATGCCGTGGAGCAGATTGGTGCGCTATGCCATGAGCTGGCCGCTTTCACACCAGACTCTCCAGCCACTCGGTAAATACCCGCACCTTGCGGGAGAGATGACGGTGTGGGTAGAGCAGTGACAGTTTGCGGTCCGGCGAGCGACAGGCTGGCAAGACCTCAACCAGCAGGCCGCGGTCAATGTAAGGCTGGAGAAAGAGATTCATCCCCTGCATTACCCCAAGCCCGGCCAGGCCTGCCGCGATGTAGGCCTCGGAGTTATCCACCACCAGCTTACCGGGTAGCGCGATCTCCGCGACGCCCTCTGGCGTGGTAAACGTCCACGGCTGAATGTGCCTGCTGCTGTTGTTAATCCAGTTGATGGCCTGATGCTTGCGTAAATCCTCCAGCGTTTCTGGCGTACCGTGTTTTGCCAGCCAGGCCGGGCTGGCACAGGTCGTGATTTTAATGTTCCCGACTTTACGCGCGATATAGTCGCCGTCGTCCAGCTCGCCCACCCGCAGCACGCAGTCCAGGCCGTCCCGCAGCATATCCCGACGGCGGTCAGAGCTGCTCAGAATGATCTCGATCTCGGGATGCTGACGATAAAAATCAGGCAGATTGGGTATCACCCGCAGCGTTGCAAAAGAGACAGGCATATCGACTCGCAGCTGGCCGTGTATTGCACGGTCCGTACCAAACGACTCCAGTAATTCATCCGCCTGCGCCAGCAGGGGTTTACTGCGGCGATAAAACGCTTCCCCATCCGGCGTCAGGCTAATCCGACGCGTTGTACGCTGAAGGAGCCGCGTGCCGCTGTGTTGTTCCAGAAGCTGCAGCGCTTTGGTCACTGCCGGTCGATGGACCTGCAGATTCTCTGCCGCCTGGGTAAGGCTCCCCGAGTCGACAATTTCAATAAAAATCCGAATAGATTCAAAGAGGTTTATTTGCATAAGGGATGTCTTGCCGCGAGCGGGAGAAAATGATTGTTATTGATTTTATAACAGTGATGAATCTTTCTGGCTATTTTTCCTAACAATCTTACTCTTTACACTCTCCTTCATTCAAACGTAAGGGAGAGTCTGCTATGAAAAATAACCGTATCTGTCAGATCCTGGGTATCGAAAAGCCCGTTATTCAGGGACCGTTATCCTGGCTTACTGATGCCCGTTTAGTGGCCGCGGTCAGCAATGCCGGAGGGCTCGGCGTGCTGGGTCCCAACGCAGGGTTAACCGCCGATACCGCGGTCTCCACGCCGGAAGCAACCGCCGAAAAAATGCGGGAAGAAATTCGTAAAACCAAACGGCTGACCGAAAAACCCTTCGGCGTTAACCTGATCCCCACCGCCGTTAATGACGTCTGGACCGGGCCAATTCTTAAGGTGGTAAAAGAGGAAGGCGTCAGGGCCGTGGTGTATACGGGCTACGGGGAAGGCAGCATTATTCCCGCGCTGTTTAGTGAGTTAAAAGAGGCGGGCATTGCCATTATCTACCGCGACATCAATCCCACGCCGGAAAACACCCTTCTGGCTGAAGAGATGGGGGCAGACATCATCGTCGCCACCGGTTTTGACGAGGGTGGGACGCTACCCGCGACGGCGCTGGGGACCTTTTCCATCGTGCCGCTGATTGCCGACGCCGTGAAGCACGTCCCGGTGATGGCCGCGGGCGGTATTACCGATAATCGCACCGCCAGAGCGGCGCATGCATTGGGTGCGGAAGGCGTGTTTGCCGGTTCGGTGTTTATCAGTACCGAAGAAAGCCGCGTGCCGCAGGGGGTCAAAGAGAAAATTGTTGCCGCCAACGGCCTGGACCTGCTGCTTTTCCGTACCATCCCCCACTACTATCGTTCTCTTCCCGGCAAGCTGGCGGAAAAACTGGCGGCGATGGATAAAGCGGGCGCAAGCAACGAAGCGCTGGGCAAGGCGATGGGCGGATTACGGGGCCTGCGCCTGGGCATGCTGGAAAATAATACCGATGAAGGGTATATCGCGCTCGGCACGGGGATCGGGAATATCCACAGCGTGAAAAGCGTGGCCGAGGTTGTCGATGCGTTAACGGTTGAGTAAGCCCTTAACCCTGATGCTATGGGCGCTGCACAGGAGCAGCGTCCGCAAACCGTCTGCGGTTCTTTTTCACACATTGAGGATTGCGCGTTCTTTAACCACAGCGTCAGGATTGGCACGTTTTACCGCTACCAGAAAAGCCGTGAAGTTATGATTCCAGAGGGTAAGATTGTTATAAAACTGCACCTGCTTTTCATTTGCACCATCACGGTAAATAACAATCCAGACCCGTCTGCTGTTTATCTCGGTATTCCCCGGCCCGATTTTAATGATATTAGCCAGCGCAATTTTACGGGTGGCGTTGTTTTTAACTTCATATAAAAACTGGTCATCATAAAACCAGGTTTTACCTCCATTCCCGCCAAATATTGAGGGACTGGCAGAGATCTTTTTCATCCCGTTACGGTCTGTAATGATGCGTTTTGCCTGGCGAATGCGTCTGACCAAAAAGCTTAACAGAATGAGAAGCGCAATGAGGGGCAGAGCAACTGATATCATTTTTAGACTTTCGTGCATATCCCTGCCCCACAATACATTCATTTTAACGCGTGAGTATAACGCGCCGATCGTTGATGACAACAACCCTTACGGTCAGGGAATAATCCGCGCGGCTCTCAACTGCGCGAACAGGTGGAAAAACATCTCATCCGTCGCCTGCATTTGCGTAAAGCCCGCCCTGCGCAGCTTGCTCCCGTCACCAAACATGTCGTAGTTCCAGCTAAAGACAAAATCGGCAAACCGCCCGTCGCTCAGCTGCAGAATATCCGCTTCCACCAGCCGCTCTCCGGCAAGCTCGCGCCATACGCCGCGATAGTCCGTAAACAACTGATGAAATGACAGCCTCACCGGCGGTGCAGAGTCCAGGTCAAACCAGCGTGCGATGCGCGGCCAGAGCTCGCTCCAGCGCCAGATATCGCCATTATTCACGTTGAACGACTGATTCTGTGCCGCAGGTGACGCGGCGGCCCACAGAGTGGCGTCGGCCAGCAGCCCGGCGTCGGTATGGTCAACGATACTGTGCCAGGTCTGTTCCGAACCGGGAAAACGCAACGGTAAACCCAGCGCCTTGCACAGGGAGGCGTACAGGGCAATGCTCAGCGCAAGGTTCATGGCATTGCCCGGTACCGCACTCCCTACCACGCCCGGCCTGATGGCATTCCAGTGCCAGCGCTTTCCCCGCTGAAACTGGCTGAGCCACGCAAGCTGCGCGGCGTTAAATTCGGCACCCGGTACGCCGGGATCGCTTTCGCGCGCCGGGGTTTTAAACGGTCCCAGATGCGCGCCGTAGACCTTGTACCCCTGCATCAGGCTTACCGTCTGCAAAGGTGCCGTTTTTTCGAGGATGCTGACCAGATTACGCAGCATGGTGACGTTCGGCTCAACCATGTCTTCCCAGTTCGCCGCGTTCGCCCAGGCGCTGTAAAAGAGATGGGTGGTACCGTCCAGGGAGCGCAGCGCCCGGGCGCTGTCCTTTTCATCCAGTAAATCGATCTTGACCATCGGAATGCCGTCAGGATGCGACCCGGCATGGCGGCTAAGGCCGATCACCTGCCACTGATGGTGCAGGAGCGTGTTGACCATCTGTCTGCCGACAATGCCGCTGGCGCCCGCGACCAGGGCGACGTTGTGTTGCTGCCTATTATTCATGGTATTTCTCCGGAAAGGGTGACAGCCACAGTGTGATATATTATTTTTTCCGCAGATATTCCCTGAAACCGATGGCACTTATAAGCAAAATCATTAAATGAATAATAAGCTCACCGCCATTTCTACCTTTTTACGCGTCGCTGAAGCGGGCTCGTTTTCAGCGGCTGCCCGTCAGACCGGTATTAAGCAGTCCGCCGTCAGTCAACAGATCGCGGCGCTTGAGGAATCGCTGGGTGTGGTACTGCTGCACCGTACGACGCGTACGATGAAGCTGACCGAACAAGGGGAACGCTACCGGCGTGATATGCAGCTCGTGCTGGACGCCATGGGGGAAGCGGAGAGGCGTTTACATCCTGTCGATCATAGCGTTCAGGGACGCGTCCATGTCCAGTTGCCGAGCGGCCTGGGGCAGATCATTTTGCCGCATCTGCTGGCGTTACAGCGCCTGCATCCCGAGCTGCAGCTGATGCTTTCCCTGGATGACCGCCTTGCCGATCTGGTGGCGGAGGGCGTGGATGTCGCGATACGGCTGAGCAGCGAGCCTCCGCAGGCGCACGCGGCTCGCGTGCTGGGACGGATTGAAGCTGCACTGTTTGCCGCTCCCGGTTTTCAGGCGGTACACGCAGTCAGCGAACTGGCGACGCTGCCACACGTACGGTTCAGCGGCATTCCGCCGGATGCTCCCCTGCGCCTGATGTCTGACGAGGAAATGGTCGAGGTCAACGTGAATACCGTTTTCCGTGCCAACACCAGTGAGGCGCTGCTGCAGGCGCTGGAATCCGGCATCGGTATCGGCGGCATGCAGCGACCGCTCGTGGCCAGGGCTCTGCAGTCGGGCACGCTGGTACCGGTGCTGCCCGACTGGCGGTTACCCGATCGCTTCCTCTATGCCGTTTATCCTGATGCCCGCTTTATTCCGCAGCGCGTCAGAAAGGTCGTCAGCGTGATTGAGCAATTACTGCCTGAGATCGCGACCCACAACGCCACAAAATAACCGCCTTTTACCTCGCCACCGGTAAATCCGCGTATCGCGTCGTATAGGCCGGTGACAACATTTCCCGCTTCATCGCCCACGGTTTCTCAATCCCTTGCCCGGCGAACCATATCTTCCCTTTGCCGGAGTGATTGACGCTGTCGATCATCTCCATCAGCGCCGCGCTGTTGGCGCGCAGGCGATTGTCGTCAAACAGATTAAGCTGAGCGACACCGCTGCTGAAAAAGTCCGCCAGCATGACCCCGGCCTTCATATAGCGATACCCGTCGAGCCATATCCGCCCCAGCGCTTCAGTGGCGGCACGGATGATATCCCGCGAGTCATTGGTGGGCGTCATCAGGGTGACCGAAGCCTGATTACCGTAATAAATTTCGTTGTCCGCATGCGGGCTGGTGCGCACAAACACGCTGATAAAACGACAGTATTGATGCTCGCCGCGCAGTTTCTCTGCGGCGCGTTCCGCGTAGGCGCAAATCGCCTGGTGCATCTCTTCATATTGCGTAATGCGATGACCAAACGAACGGCTACAGATGATTTGCTGCTTCGTGGGGGTGTACTCTTCCAGGTCAAGACAGGGCTCGCCGCGAAGCTCGCGCGCCGTACGCTCCAGCACCACGTTAAAATGTTTGCGAATGACCCACGAGGAGGCCTCCGCCAGCTCCAGCGCCGTGGTAATCCCCATCGCGTTCAGTTTTTTCGTTATGCGCCGCCCTACGCCCCATACCTCCTCTACCGGAACCTTTGCCAGCAGTTTACGCTGCCGCTCGCGGCCCGACAGATCGACCACGCCGCCGGTACTGGCCCACCGTTTCGCCGCATAGTTGGCCAGCTTCGCCAGCGTTTTTGTCGGGGCAATGCCGACGCCAACGGTTAAGCCCGTATTTTTAAAGACCTGCGTGCGCATCTGGTGTCCGAACGCTTCCAGTGCAAGGCAGTTACCGATCCCTGAAACGTTCACGAACGCCTCGTCGATCGAGTAAATTTCTATGGCCGGAGCGAGATCGGTCAGCGTCTGCATCACCCGACTGCTGAGGTCGGCATACAGCGCATAGTTTGAACTGAAGACGTAAACCCGTTCCGGAAACCGTTTTTCTTTGAATTTAAAATAGGGCTCACCCATTTTTATGCCGAACTGCTTTGCCTCCCGCGAGAGTGAAATAATACAGCCGTCGTTGTTGGACACCACCACGATGGGCTTCCCCTCCAGATCGGGGCGGAATACCTTCTCGCAGGAGGCATAGAAGCTGTTCACATCAACCAGCGCGAACATGTTTATGCGTTTTAAGCGTGTGGGTGACGACGCCGAAGATCTGCAGTTCCTCTTCGGAATGAAAGGTAATCGGCTGATAGCGGGCATTATGCGGCAGAAGTCTCAGAGCCGGGCGAGTCTGTAGCTCCTTCACCGTAAACTCACCGGCGACCGACGCCACAACGATATCCCCATGTTCGGCATTTAACGAACGATCGACCACCAGCAGATCGCCGTCGCCGATCCCCGCCCCAATCATGGAGTCTCCACTCACCTTGATAAAATAGGTCGCACTGGGATGTCTTACTGCCAGCCGGTTAAGATCGAGACGATCCTCCACATAATCTTGAGCCGGACTGGGGAAACCACAGGCTACACGCTCTGCAAACAACGGTAATTCAATAGATTGGTTTGGATGATAAGAAAAGAGAGTGTCCATAATGCCTTTCTCGCCAGATACTGTATATAAATACAGTATTACGGATTATGGCCAGGGATCAAGGTCATTTCAGGAAGCGAACCTAAACGCGTTGAAGTGTCAGAAGATTTAAAACGCGCAAAGCCCGGAAGTGCATGTCGGGCTTTGCGCCTGTGACAATCAGTCCATCAGCGTATTCAATGTTTCCAGTGCGTCAGGCGGCAGCTGCAGTTCCCCCGCCGCGAGGTTTTGCCGCAGATGCGCCACGGAAGAGGTGCCCGGGATCAGCAGGATATTCGGAGAACGCTGCAGCAGCCATGCCAGCGCAACCTGCATTGCCGTGACGCCCAGTGAATCCGCGACAGCCTTCAGCCCGGACGATTGCAGCGGCGTAAAGCCGCCCAGTGGGAAGAACGGCACATACGCGATCCCCTGCTGCGCAAGCAGATCCACCAGCGCATCATCACCCCGGTTCACAATGTTGTACATGTTCTGCACGCACACCACCGGCACCATCTTCTGCGCTTCCGCGACCTGGGTGGCCGTGACGTTGCTCAGGCCAATATGCCGCACCAGCCCCTGCTGCTGTAATTCTGCCAGGGTGGAGAGCGGTTCAGCAATCGACCCTTCCGCTGGCCCGTGCGCGCTAAACATGATCCGCAGGTTCACCACGTCCAGCACGTCCAGCTGCAGATTACGCAGGTTGTCATGCACCGCCTGCGTCAGCTCCTGCGCGGAAAAGGCCGGCAGCCAGGCGCCTTTGTCGTTGCGACGGGCACCAATCTTGGTGACGATCGTCAGATCGTCCCGATAAGGATGAAGTGCCTCTCGGATCAGCTGGTTGGTGACATGAGGGCCATAAAAATCACTGGTATCAATGTGGTTCACCCCCGCCGCCACGGCCTCGCGTAACACGTCCAGCGCGGCCTGCTTATCCTTCGGCGGCCCAAAGACGCCCGGCCCGGCCAGCTGCATCGCGCCGTAGCCCAACCGTTTCACCGTCCGCGTCCCAAGCGCGTATGTCCCGCTTTTATCAATGCTGCTCATGTTGACCTTCCTCATAAAAATGATCCGGATTTACAACAGGTTCCCTCTGGGAGCCTTTAGTTAAGCGCGAGTTAATTAAAGTTTACATTCTCTACGACGATAGTAATGAAGTAACCCTGCATCTTCTCTAACGGACGACCGCTATGCTGAAAAATCTGCACGTGATTACCGGTATTATCTTTGCCCTCACCATATTCTGTCTGCTGCAAGTTGTCACGGGAGGGTTGTTCTACTCTGCCGTCAGCAACGATCGCCATAACTTCCAGAACTCCGGCGTGCTCAACGCCCAGCAGGAAAGCCTGAGCGACAGCGTGAACACGCTGGTGAAAACGCGCGTCACCGTCACCCGCGTGGCGATCCGCTACCTGAAAAACCAGCGTGACCCGGCTTCCCTTGAGGCGATCAATAAACTGCTGGGCACCGCAAGCGACTCGCTGGCAAAAGCCGAAGCCTATAACAAAGAGTGGCAGAAACTGCCGCAGGTTAAGGGCCAGGAGGCGGCATTGACCGACGAGATGCAGAAATCATGGAACCAGATGCACGAAGTCATGCGTTTATCGATTGAGTATCTGCGCGCCGATAACTATCAGGCCTATGGCGATCTGGACGCGCAGCAGGCGCAGGACGATATGGAAGCGGTCTATAACCGCTGGCGCGCCGAAAACAACACCCTGCTTAAGGCCGCAACCGAAGAGAACCAGAGCAGCTTTACGCAGATGCAGTGGACGCTGGCGGCAATTCTGCTGGCCGTTATCGCGGTACTGGTGGTCATCTGGCAGGGTTTACAGCACCTGCTGTTAAAACCACTCCACTCCATTATGAACCATATTCGCGCCATTGCAGGGGGCGACCTGACGCAGGATATCGCTATCTCGGGCCGCAATGAGATGGGTCAACTGGCCGCGGGCCTGCATGAGATGCAGCAGTCGCTGGTAACCACCGTCAGCGCCGTGCGCGGAAGCACCGATTCCATCTACACCGGCGCAGGCGAAATTGCCGCAGGAAGTAACGATCTTTCCGCCCGCACCGAGCAGCAGGCCGCCTCGCTCGAAGAGACCGCCGCCAGCATGGAAGAGCTGACCGCGACGGTTAAACAGAACTCCGATAACGCCCGTCAGGCCACGCTGCTGGCGAAAAACGCCTCTGAAACGGCCGCGCGCGGCGGTCACGTCGTGGATAACGTGGTTCGCACCATGAACGAAATCGCCGACAGTTCGCAGCAAATTGCGCATATTACCAGCGTGATCGACAGCATCGCGTTCCAGACGAACATTCTGGCGCTTAACGCTGCGGTGGAAGCGGCACGCGCCGGGGAACAGGGGCGTGGCTTTGCGGTTGTCGCAGGCGAGGTCCGTACGCTGGCGAGCCGCAGCGCGCAGGCGGCGAAAGAGATCAAAGGGCTTATCGAAAACTCCGTCAGCCGGGTGAATACCGGTTCTGAGCAGGTTAGCGAGGCCGGCACCACCATGAAGGAAATCGTCGCCGCCGTTACCCGCGTGACCGATATCATGGGCGAGATTTCCTCTGCCTCTGACGAGCAGAGCCGCGGCATTGAGCAGGTGAGCCTGGCCGTTTCGCAGATGGACAGCGTGACGCAGCAAAACGCCGCGCTGGTGCAGGAGTCCGCCACGGCGGCAGCGGCGCTGGAAGATCAGTCCGAACAACTGCGCCAGGCGGTAGCCGCGTTCCGTCTGAACGGAAAAGAAAAAGCGGTCACCCCGCGCCCGGCCAGCGTGAAGACGCCCCAGCTGTTGCGCCCGGCAACCGCAAACGCCGCCACCGAAAGCAACTGGGAAACCTTCTGAGTATCAGGCGGGCGAGAATATCGCCCGCTAGCGGCTGCGCTTGGCGTGCCGCTCCCAGTTCTCCTGTTTTGCTTCATCGGATTTACGCAGTGAAACGTAGCATGCCCCGCTGCCGCCGTGATGCGGCAGCGCCACGCAGAAGGCCTGTACATCCTCGAACTCGGTTAACCAGCGCGCCAGATAGCTGCGCACCACATTAGGATGTGAGTTCTGCTCCCGCCCTTTCCCGTGAATGATAATCAGGTTACGTAACCCGTCACGTCTGGCCTGGCAGATAAAAGAATAGAGCATCTGACGGCAGCGTTCGGCAGGTTGACGCAGGAGGTTTAAGCTGGCCTGGCGGGCATATTTACCCGAGCGCAGCTTATCGATAACGCCCTGCTGCACCCCTTCGCGCTGGAACGCCAGCGGTTCTTCCAGGGGAAGAAGGTCAAGAAAATCCAGCGTCAGGAAGTTATCCAGCTGTTCACTATCCACCTCCTGGCGCGTCCGCGTATTGCGGCTGGGCTGCCAGTGAATATCCGGGCCACGCTTCAGCGGCTGGACATCTTCCATGGCGTCAAGAAAAAAGGATTTGTCGTCAGGGTTCATGGATATCCTCCGGCTACAACTGAGGACGGTACTATACCTGCGCCCGAGACAGGCCTCAATCACCGTTACAGGCCGTCGTGCGCAACAAATATTAACCTGATGAATATATATAGTATTTATAAAATAAAGTTAAATATGACTTAAGTAAAATTTCAGCAAAGATGAAATAAGTGATTTGTGTTAAATTTTCGTAAAATCAAACACTCAATATCCTTTCATTTTGCGGGAAAGGTGTTATACCTAAATATACCTGCTTCATGGATATAATACTCAGGATTGGCGAAAGGACGCACTGCTGTGTGTACTGGAGGATCTGTCTGATGTCGGGCAGATCCTGTTTTTTTATTATATCACTTTCACGCCACGATTATTTTTCTCGCCTCCCGCCTGAACTGCGTAATTAATGATTCAGCCAGGGGCGTCTGACGTGAATCGCGGCGCTGAATTAAATAATATGCTGCTTTTGGAAGCGATTCGACAACCGGCAGCATGACCAGGCGGTGCGCCAGCAGCGGGTCACACCCTAGCTCCTGCGGCAATATGCTTAGAAAATCACTTTGCGCGACCAGGCTAATACAGGAGGAAAAGGTTTCGCAGACCACACCAATTCGCGGTATTTGCGAGCGATGGCTAAATACCTCTTCTAACTGCTTATAATAACTTCCCCGCGGCGTCGGCATTGTCCAGTTATAATGCAGAAGTTCATTAATCGACGTTGCTCCTGTTGCCGGATGCCCTTCTCGACAAAATACCGCAAACGGCTTCTCGAAGAGTTTTTCAAACGTAAATTCCTGGTCGTAAGGTCCCTGATAATAGGTGTTGATGGTGAAGTCCAGTTCGCCCTGCCGTAATTCGTTAATCATCGACACCAGCTGTCCTTCCATTATCCGCACTTTGACCTGCGGATGTTGGGCATGAAAGCGGGTGATAACGGCGGGCATCAGGCTGCGCGAAACGCTGGCCCCCATCCCGATGTTGATCTGCCCGGCCTGTTCCCCCTGCCGCTGACGAATGTCATCCTGCGCCGCGCGCAGCTCTTCCAGAATTAGCCGGGCACGCTGGTAAAAACCCTCGCCGCATTCGGTCAACGCGACGCCCTTACTCCTGCGCACGAAAAGCTGCGCCGCCATGCCCTCCTCCAGCTCTTTGATGGATTTGGTCAATGCCGGCTGGGAAAGATTCAGCGTCCTGCTGGCACCGCGAATGCTGCCCTGACGAGCAACTTCAACAAACGCCCGGAGATGATGGAATTTAACCTGAAATGACATAGCCCGACCGATAACCGTTGTTTATCAGAGTAAAGAAACTGTCATCTACTTTACTGGAAAGGGATGTGCGAGGGTAATTCCTGAACGGTTAAAACTGTGAAATATCGGTTAGTGATAAGTAAAAACTATCACAGCGTGAAGCAGTTCACATATTTTAATGATGACAGGAACAGATATGGACACACTGGCGCAGTACATCCAGACGTTAACCCCGCAGCTGAGCGCGTGGCGTCGCGATTTTCACCATTATGCGGAATCCGGCTGGGTAGAGTTTCGTACCGCCGCGAAAGTCGCGGAGACCCTGGACTCGATGGGTTACGCGCTGGCGATGGGGCGCGACGTCGTCGATGCCGAAAGCCGGATGGGGCTGCCCGATGACGCGACCCTGGCGCGAGAATTTGCCCGCGCGCGCGCGCAAGGCGCGCCTGAGAAATGGCTGGCGCCGTTTGAAGGCGGCTTTACCGGCATTGTTGCCACCCTGAATACCGGCCGCCCTGGCCCAACCCTGGCGTTTCGCGTGGACATGGACGCCCTTGATTTAAGCGAAGCGCTCGACGACAGCCATCGCCCGTTCCGCGACGGGTTTGCCTCCTGCAATCCGGGAATGATGCACGCCTGCGCACACGACGGCCACACCACCATTGGTCTGGGGCTGGCACAGGTGCTTAAGCAGAATGAAGCCCGGCTGAACGGCACCATCAAGCTGATCTTCCAGCCTGCCGAAGAAGGAACGCGCGGCGCGCGCGCCATGGTTGCCGCCGGGGCGCTGGATGACGTGGACTATTTCACGGCCATTCATATTGGTACTGGCGTGCCTGCCGGGACGGTAATCTGCGGCAGCGATAACTTTATGGCCACCACCAAGTTCGACGTGAGCTTTACCGGCGTGGCCGCACACGCGGGCGGTAAACCGGAGGACGGCCGTAACGCCCTGCTCGCCGCCGCGCAGGCCGCCCTCGCCCTGCACAGCATCGCCCCGCACAGCGACGGCGCATCCCGGGTGAACGTCGGCGTGATGCAGGCGGGCAGCGGACGCAACGTGGTGCCCGCGAATGCGCTGATGAAGGTTGAAACCCGCGGTGAAAGCGAAGCGATTAATCAGTATGTCTTTGAACGCGCGCAGGCGGTGATTACCGGCGCAGCGGCGCTCTACGGCGTGAGCGCGGAGATGCGCCTGATGGGGGCAGCCACCTCCAGCGCGCCGACGCCGGCCTGGGTGGATTATCTGCGCGAACAGGCGAGCCAGGTTTCCGGGGTTGTTCACGCCATCGATAAGGTAAAAGCCCCGGCCGGATCCGAAGACGCCACGCTGATGATGGCCCGCGTGCAGCAGAACGGCGGCATGGCGTCCTATATGGTGTTTGGCACGGATTTGAGCGCCGGACATCACAACGAAAAATTCGACTTCGATGAGCAGGTGATGCCTGTCGCTATCGAAACGCTGGCGCGAACTGCGCTGAATTTCCCGTGGACGCGAGGTGTGTAATGCAGGAGAACTACGCTTTTATTGCCGATGCGATCGATACGCGATGTCGGACGTTAACCGATATTGCCGACGCGATCTGGGATCGCCCCGAAACCCGCTTTGAAGAGGTCTGGTCCGCCGAACGGCTGGCCAGCGAGCTGGAAGCCGAAGGCTTCACGCTGACCCGCGAGGCAGGCGGTATTCCAAATGCCTTTATCGCCAGCTTCGGCAGCGGAAAACCGGTTATCGCCCTGCTGGGCGAGTACGACGCGCTGGCCGGGTTAAGCCAGCAGGCACACTGCGCGACCGCGCAAACCGCCACGCCGGGGGCTAACGGCCACGGCTGCGGACATAACCTCTTAGGCACCGCGGCGCTTGCGGGCGCGGTGGCGGTGAAAAGCTGGCTGGAGCAGCACGGCGGCAGCGGAACGGTGCGTTTTTACGGCTGTCCCGGTGAAGAAGGCGGCTCCGGGAAAACCTTTATGGTGCGCGAAGGGCTGTTTGATGACGTCGATGCTGCCGTCACCTGGCACCCGGAAGCCTTTGCCGGGATGTTTAACGTCAGCACGCTGGCGAATATTCAGGCCGCCTGGCGTTTTCACGGCGTGGCGGCGCACGCGGCCAACTCCCCTCACCTGGGACGCAGCGCGCTGGACGCCGTGACGCTGATGACCACCGGCACCAACTTCCTTAACGAACACATCATCGAGAAAGCGCGCGTCCATTACGCCATTACCGATACCGGCGGGATTTCGCCCAACGTGGTGCAGGCGCAGGCCGAGGTGCTGTACCTGATCCGCGCCCCGGAGATGGCGGATGCGCAGCAAATCTACGAGCGCATCGAGAAAATTGCCCAGGGCGCGGCGATGATGACCGAAACCACCGTCGAATGCCGCTTTGATAAAGCCTGCTCCAGCTACCTGCCGAACCGCACGCTTGAGGCGGCGATGTATCGCGCCCTGCAGCACTACGGCACGCCGGAATGGACAGACGAGGAGCGAGAGTTTGCCCGCGAGATCCGCGCCACGCTGACGCCCAACGATTTGCAAAACAGCCTGAAAAATATTGCCGCCACGGGTGGTGAAGCGGGTAAAGCCTTTGCCCGTCGTCATCAGGCGACGCTGCTGGTGGATGAAGTCGCGCCTTATGCCGTCACCGACAACGTGCTGGCAGGTTCAACCGACGTGGGTGACGTCAGCTGGAAAATGCCGGTCGCTCAGTGCTTCAGCCCCTGCTTTACCGTCGGCACGCCGCTGCACACCTGGCAACTGGTATCTCAGGGGCGAACCTCTATTGCCCACAAAGGCATGCTGCTGGCCGGGAAAGTGATGGGCGCGACCGCGCTCAATCTGCTGCAGGACGTCGCGCTGCTGAAAAAATGCCGTGAAGAGTTCGAACAACAAATAGAAGAAAAACCGTACGAGTGTCCGATCCCACGAGGCGTGACACCGT
Organism: Enterobacter sp. JBIWA003; assembly: GCF_019968825.1. Taxonomy (NCBI): domain Bacteria; kingdom Pseudomonadati; phylum Pseudomonadota; class Gammaproteobacteria; order Enterobacterales; family Enterobacteriaceae; genus Enterobacter; species Enterobacter sp. JBIWA003. The sequence continues at coordinate 2,150,094 of NZ_CP074170.1, read as the reverse complement.
CACCTTTAAAATAAAAAAACACAACACAACAACACAACAGTCCCGAGGAACGCCCATGAGTATGTCATCCATACCTTCGCATTCCCCATCCGGTAAGCTCTATGGCTGGGTTGAAAGGATCGGCAATAAAGTGCCGCACCCTTTCCTGCTTTTTATCTATTTGATTGTGATTTTGATGGTCGCCACCGCCGTGCTCTCCGCCTTTGACGTCAGCGTGCGCAGCCCGGCCGACGGCAGCCTGGTGGCGGTGAAAAACCTGCTGAGCATTGAAGGGCTGCACTGGTTTTTACCCAACGTGATTAAAAACTTCAGCGGATTCGCCCCGCTCGGCGCCATTCTGGCGCTGGTGCTGGGCGCCGGTCTGGCTGAACGCGTCGGCCTGTTGCCCGCATTGATGGTGAAGATGGCTTCTCACGTCAGCGCGCGCTACGCGAGCTACATGGTGCTGTTTATCGCCTTCTTCAGCCATATCTCCTCCGACGCCGCGCTGGTAATCATGCCGCCGATGGGGGCGCTGATCTTCCTCGCCGTCGGGCGCCATCCCGTGGCGGGTCTGCTGTCCGCGATTGCGGGCGTGGGCTGCGGCTTTACTGCTAACCTGCTGATCGTGACCACCGACGTGTTGCTCTCGGGCATCAGTACGGAGGCGGCGAAAACCATTGATGCGGCCATGCACGTCAGCGTGATCGACAACTGGTACTTTATGGCAAGCTCGGTGATTGTCCTGACGATTGTCGGCGGGCTGATTACCGATAAGATCGTCGAGCCGCGGCTGGGTAAATGGGAAGGGCGCAGTGATGAAAAGCTGGAAACCCTGAGCAAAGAGCAGCGCTTCGGCCTGCGCGTGGCGGGGATTGTCTCGCTGGCGTTTATTGCCGCGGTGGCGCTGATGGTGGTGCCGGAAAACGGCATATTGCGCGATCCGGTTAAACATACCGTCCTGCCTTCGCCGTTTATCCAGGGCATCGTGCCGCTGATTATTCTGTTTTTCTTCGTCGTCTCGCTCGCCTACGGTATCGCCACCGGTAAAATCCGCCGCCAGGGCGATCTGCCGCAGCTGATGATCGAGCCGATGAAAGAGATGGCGGGCTTTATCGTGATGGTGTTCCCGCTGGCCCAGTTTGTGGCGATGTTTAACTGGAGCAACATGGGCAAGTTTATGGCCGTGGGCCTCACCGACGCGCTGGAGGCTGCCGGGCTAAGCGGCGTACCGGCGTTTGTCGGTCTGGCGCTGCTGTCATCCCTGCTGTGCATGTTTATCGCGAGCGGCTCCGCCATCTGGTCGATTCTGGCCCCGATCTTCGTGCCGATGTTTATGATGCTGGGGTTCCACCCGGCTTTCGCGCAAATCCTGTTCCGCATCGCGGACTCCTCAGTTATCCCGCTGGCGCCGGTTTCGCCGTTTGTTCCGCTGTTTTTAGGCTTCCTGCAGCGCTATAAACCCGAGGCCAAACTGGGTACCTACTATTCGCTGGTTTTACCCTACCCGCTTATCTTTTTAGGGGTATGGCTGGTGATGCTGGTGGCATGGTATCTTGTCGGCCTGCCGATTGGACCGGGGATTTACCCGAGGCTGAACTAAAGGAATGAGGATGCTGAGATTACTCGAAGACAAGATTGCGACGCCGCTTGGCCCGCTGTGGGTGATCGCGGACGAGCATTTTTGTCTGCGCGCCGTTGAGTGGGAAGAGCACAGCGACCGCATGGAAGAACTGCTTGCGATTCACTACCGCTCACAGGGGTATGAACGTATCCGCGCCACCAATCCGGGTGGACTGAGCGACAAGCTTGCGGCGTACTTCGAAGGCGATCTCAGCATCATCGACACGCTGCCCACCGCCACGGCAGGCACCCCTTTTCAGCGCGAAGTGTGGCAGGCGCTGCGGGCCATTCCCTGCGGACAGGTGATGCATTACGGCCAGCTCGCGGAGCAGTTAGGTCGCGCAGGGGCCGCACGCGCCGTAGGCGCCGCGAACGGCTCTAATCCGGTCAGCATCGTGGTGCCCTGCCATCGCGTTATTGGCCGCAACGGTACCCTGACCGGCTATGCCGGTGGCGTGCAGCGAAAAGAGTGGTTACTGCGTCACGAAGGGTATCTTTTGCTCTAGTTCCCAGGCTTTTTGTGCTTAATTTTCTACCGGTTAGGCTAAAAATCCATAATCAAGCTGTGGAATTTCAAGAAGATGGCGACGCATTGTCGTCTCTTGTCCTTATTGAGGGTTTGTCAGGCTTACGTACTTACCAAAAAGATGTTAAAATTGACCAATATCAATTAAGGCTTGAGCAAACCTATGATCCCGGAAAAGCGAATTATACGACGCATTCAGTCTGGCGGTTGTGCTATCCATTGCCAGGATTGCAGCATCAGCCAGCTCTGTATCCCGTTTACCCTGAATGAGCATGAACTCGATCAGCTTGATAATATCATCGAGCGTAAAAAGCCTATTCAGAAAGGGCAGACGCTGTTTAAAGCGGGAGACGAACTGAAATCGCTCTATGCTATCCGTTCTGGCACCATCAAGAGCTACACCATCACTGAACAGGGCGATGAGCAGATCACCGGCTTCCATCTGGCAGGTGACCTGGTAGGCTTTGATGCCATCGGTACGGGCCATCACCCGAGCTTTGCTCAGGCACTCGAAACCTCGATGGTTTGCGAAATTCCGTTTGAAACCCTGGACGATCTGTCCGGCAAGATGCCTAACCTGCGTCAGCAGATGATGCGTCTGATGAGCGGTGAGATCAAAGGCGATCAGGACATGATTCTGCTTCTTTCTAAAAAGAATGCAGAAGAGCGCCTGGCCGCGTTTATCTACAACCTCTCCCGCCGCTTCGCCGAGCGTGGCTTCTCGCCGCGTGAATTCCGTCTGACCATGACGCGTGGCGATATCGGTAACTACCTGGGTCTGACCGTGGAAACCATCAGCCGTCTGCTGGGTCGTTTCCAGAAAAGCGGGATGCTGGCCGTTAAGGGTAAATACATCACTATCGAAAACGGTGAAGCGCTGGCCGTTCTTGCCGGGCACGCCCGCAACGTGGCGTAAACGCCATACGTATACAGCCAGACCGATAAATTTTCCTGATTTAGCGGTCTGGCCTGTCACCCCGTCCTTTATCTGACCTTTTCACCGTAGCACGTCCCCACACAGCACCCAAAAGGTTCTCGTTGAGGTTATGAATTGAGAGAAAGTTTGTTTTTCGTTTCAGTCGTGATTGCCTCCGTGACCTTTATCTTCATCTGGATCATGCTTGTCGGCCCAATGAAGGGGGAGGAAAAAACCTACGTTCAGGATTCCACGACCTTTGCGATAGCGGTGATGGTGCTGCTGTTTATTGCGTTTGTTGCGGTAACGACCACGGTGCTTTTCCTCTGATAAATTTTCATGAATTATTGATCTGGCAAAACCTCCCCTCTGTTTCATTCAGGATATATAGGTTACTCTTTTAATTACAGACTGTGGTGACAGTAGTAAGGAGACCTGTATGGCCAAGTATCAAAACATGCTGGTAGCAATCGATCCGAATCAGGACGATCAGCCGGCATTACGACGTGCTGTGTATTTACATCAACGGATTGGTGGCAAAATCAAAGCGTTTTTGCCGATCTATGACTTCTCGTATGAGATGACCACCCTTCTGTCGCCTGACGAGCGCACCGCTATGCGTCAGGGCGTCATCAGCCAGCGTACCGCGTGGATCCGCGAACAGGCGAAGTATTACCTGGAAGCGGGCGTGCCCATTGATATCAAAGTGGTCTGGCACAACCGACCTTTCGAAGCCATCATTCAGGAAGTCGTTGCCGGTGGGCACGATCTGCTGCTGAAGATGGCGCACCAGCACGACAAGCTGGAATCCGTAATCTTCACCCCGACAGACTGGCATTTGCTGCGTAAATGCCCTTGCCCGGTCTGGATGGTGAAAGACCAGCCGTGGCCTGAAGGCGGGAAAGCCGTTGTGGCGGTAAACCTCGCCAGCGAAGAGGATTACCACAATTCGCTGAACGAGAAGCTGGTGAAGGAGACTATCCAGCTTGCCGATCAGGTCAATCATACCGAAGTGCATCTGGTTGGCGCCTATCCGGTCACCCCGATTAACATTGCCATTGAACTGCCGGAATTTGACCCGAGCGTGTACAACGACGCGATCCGCGGGCAGCATCTGCTGGCCATGAAAGCGCTGCGCCAGAAATTCAGCATCGATGAGAAAATGACCCACGTGGAAAAAGGGCTGCCTGAAGAGGTGATCCCGGACCTGGCTGAACACCTGCAGGCGGGGATTGTGGTGCTCGGTACTATTGGCCGTACCGGTATTTCTGCCGCCTTCCTCGGCAATACCGCCGAGCAGGTGATCGACCATCTGCGCTGCGACCTGCTGGTTATCAAGCCGGATGAGTACCAGACGCCGGTTGAGCTTGACGATCCGGAAGACGATTGACCCCTAACGCCCGGCGGCGCAAGCTTGCCGGGCCTACAAAACCGTAGGCCGGGTAAGCGTGAGCGCCACCCGGCAATAAAAAAACCGCCGGATTCGGCGGTTTTTTCGTTTCAACGCAACTTACAGTGCTTTGAGAATCGCATCCACGCTGGCTTTGGCATCGCCAAACAGCATATGGGTGTTCTCTTTGAAGAACAGCGGGTTCTGCACACCGGCATAGCCGGTATTCATTGAACGTTTAAACACGATCACGTTCTGCGCCTTCCACACTTCCAGAACCGGCATCCCGGCGATTGGGCTACGCGGATCGTCCTGCGCCGCCGGGTTAACGGTGTCGTTAGCGCCAATGACCAGCACGGTGTCGGTGTCGGCGAAATCATCGTTGATCTCGTCCATCTCCAGCACGATGTCGTAAGGCACTTTCGCCTCCGCCAGCAGCACGTTCATGTGGCCTGGCAGACGCCCCGCCACCGGGTGAATACCAAAGCGCACCTTGATACCGCGCGCGCGCAGCTTCTCGGTGATTTCCGCCACCGGATACTGCGCCTGTGCCACCGCCATGCCGTAGCCCGGGGTGATAATGACCGAGTGCGAGTTTTTGAGCATCTCAGCGGTATCTTCCGCGCTGATCTCACGGTGCTCACCCACTTCCTCATCGGAACCGGTAGACGAGCCGTCAGAACCAAAGCCACCGGCAATGACGCTGATGAACGAGCGGTTCATCGCCTTACACATGATGTAAGACAGGATCGCACCCGAAGAACCCACCAGCGCACCGGTAACAATCAGCAGGTCGTTGCTCAGCATAAAGCCCGCCGCCGCCGCCGCCCAACCGGAGTAGGAGTTCAGCATGGAGACCACCACTGGCATATCCGCACCACCGATCGACGCCACCAGATGCCAGCCGAAGGCCAGCGCGATAATGGTCATCACCAGCAACGCCAGCACCTGCAGACCGACGCTTTCGGTACGCACGAAGACCACCAGCAGCACAAACGACACCACCAGCGCCGCCAGGTTCAGCTTATGGCGATTTGGCAGCATCAGCGGCTTAGAGGAAATCTTCCCGCGCAGCTTACCGAACGCGACAATGGAGCCGGTGAAGGTGACCGCACCGATGAAGATACCGAGGAACACTTCCGTCAGGTGAATATTCACCAGAATCGGTTCCAGACCCGGCGTGTGGTACAGGTAGCTGTTGAAGCCCACCAGCACCGCGGCCAGACCCACAAAGCTGTGCAGAATCGCCACCAGCTCCGGCATCTCGGTCATTTCAACGCGTTTCGCCAGGCGAATACCAATCGCACCGCCGATGATCATCGCCACCAGGATCCACGCTACGTTGCCAGTATCCGGCCCGAAGATGGTGGCAATCAGCGCAATCGCCATCCCGGCGATACCAAAGTTATTCCCCTGCTGAGACGTTTCGTGTTTGGAAAGCCCCGCCAGACTGAAAATAAACAGGATTGCAGCAACAATGTATGCGGCTGTCACTAATCCTCCAGACATATGCTACCCCTTAGCCTTTACGAAACATTTTCAGCATGCGCTGAGTCACGGTGAAACCACCGAAAATATTGATACTGGCGATCAGCACCGCGATAAAGCTCAGGAAGCTGATCCAGCCGCCGTGGCCAATCTGCAGTAACGCCCCCACCACGATGATCCCGGAGATGGCGTTGGTTACCGACATCAGCGGTGTATGCAGCGCATGGGAGACGTTCCACACCACGTAGTAGCCCACAACGCAGGAGAGCGCGAAGACGGTAAAGTGGCCGAGGAACTCTTTCGGCGCGACGTCAGCCAGCCAGCCGAAGAGAATAATCACCAGCGCCATGATCGCGTATTTGCGCCACGGGGAAGCCGGTTTGGCAGGTTCTTTTGGCTCAGGCGCCGCTTTAGGTGCTGCCTGAGGCTGGGCCGAAACCTGAATCGGCGGCGCAGGCCAGGTAATTTCACCTTCACGCACCACGGTCACACCGCGCACCACCACATCGTCAAAATCGACGGTGATGTTGCCATCTTTCTCTTTGCAAAGCAGCTTCAGCAGGTTGACGAGGTTAGTGCCGTACAGCTGAGAAGACTGGGTCGGCAGGCGACCCGGCAGATCGGTATAGCCGATCACCTTCACGCCGTTCGCGGTCGTGGTCACCTGATTCGCTACGGTATATTCACAGTTGCCGCCGTTTTGCGCAGCCAGGTCGACAATCACGCTGCCCGGCTTCATGGAGTCAACCATCTCACGGGTAATCAGCTTCGGCGCCGGTTTACCCGGGATAAGCGCGGTGGTGACAATGATGTCGACATCTTTCGCCTGCGCGGCGAAAAGTTCCATTTCGGCTTTGATAAAGGCTTCGGACATCACCTTCGCGTAACCATCACCGCTGCCCGCTTCCTCCTTGAAGTCCAGCTCAAGGAATTCGGCACCCATACTCTGGACCTGTTCCTTCACTTCAGGACGGGTATCGAACGCGCGCACGATAGCGCCCAGGCTGTTTGCCGCACCGATGGCGGCAAGTCCCGCCACGCCCGCGCCAATCACCATCACCTTCGCCGGAGGGACTTTACCCGCCGCGGTGATCTGACCGGTAAAGAAGCGACCAAATTCGTGGGCCGCTTCAACGATGGCGCGGTAGCCCGCAATGTTTGCCATCGAACTTAAGGCGTCCAGCGACTGGGCGCGCGAAATACGCGGCACGGAGTCCATCGCCATGACGGTGACGCCGCGCGCGGCCAGCTTTTCCATCAGCTCAGGATTTTGCGCAGGCCAGATAAAGCTCACCAGCGTGGTGCCCGGATTCAGCAGCGCTATCTCACTCTCTTCCGGTGCATTGACCTTCAGAATCACTGGCGACTGCCATACGTCGGCACCGTCCACCACTTCCGCGCCAGCCTGGATAAAGGCCTCGTCATCGAAACTCGCCAGTTTGCCTGCGCCGCTTTCAACCGCGACGGTAAAACCCAGCTTAAGCAGTTGCTCCACCGTTTTCGGTGTTGCCGCTACGCGGGTTTCATTGGCTAACCGTTCTTTTGGTACCCCAATACGCATAGTTTTCCCTTCCATCGGTTTTTGATGATGGTTTATCGATAAATGCCCGCGGTTTGTATCATTTTTCGCCATCACACAAGCAATGAGACACAATTCACCCCGGAAAATAAAACAGTAACAAACTGTCTATAACCTACTGAAAATACCGGCCGTGATCTACCGCCAGAAAACACTATTTCTTACTTTATCTGTGAAAAATAAGCGATCGGCGTCACTGACAGTGATATTTACCTTAAATTCATCGCCAGAACCGATAATTCGCGCAAGCGAAGCGGTAAAAACATGATATAGCGCCATAAGAGAACAACTTATTAACATTAAATTAACTTGTAAAAGTCATAAGCTTTATCAGTTTTACTTGTCAAACGCGTGTTTTTTCAACATATCACTAAATGTTATCGAATAAGGTGATTCAGTGAGCACTGGCTGTGAAAAATGGCGCAGACAGCGACGGGTTTTAAATGCCATAATCGGGACCGTCTCAAATTAACAACAATACCAGTACATGGTTTGCGCAAGGCGAAGGATCATTTTTATGAAGCTTAAGAACACACTCCTGGCGTCCGCACTTCTCTCCGCGACCGCCCTGTCTGCGAATGCCGCAACAGAGTTAACGCCGGAGCAAGCGGCAGCGTTAAAACCTTTTGACCATAAGGTCATTGTGGGTCGTTATAATTCTATTGGCGACGCCGTCGCCGCTGCATCAAAGGCCGCTGATAAAAACGGGGCAGCATCGTTTTATGTTGTTGACCAGTCTGATAACGGCAACAGCGGTAACCAGCGCGTGACTATTGCGCTGTATAAAGACAACGCGCCAAAAGCTGACGCACCGAAAAACCGCGTGATCAACGGTGTTGTTGAACTGCCGAAAGATCAGGCAATTGCGCTGGAACCGTACGACACCGTCACCGTTCAGGGCTTCTACCGCAGCCAGCCTGAAGTGAACGATGCCATCACCAAAGCCGCGAAAGAGAAAGGGGCCTACTCGTTCTACATCGTGCGTCAGGTCGATGCTAACCAGGGCGGCAACCAGCGTATTACCGCGTTCATCTATAAAGAAGATGCGAAGAAACGTGTTCTGCAGAGCCCGGATGCGATTCCGGCGAACTCAGAAGCCGGTCGCGCGGCGATAGCGAAAGGCGGCGAAGAAGCGAAGAAAGTGGAAATCCCAGGCGTCGCAACGACGGCTGCGCCAAGCGCTGAAGTGGGCCGTTTCTTTGAAACGCAGTCCACGAAAGGTGGCCGTTATTCGGTTACGCTGCCAGACGGTACCAAAGTTGAAGAGCTGAACAACGCCACTGCCGCGCAGATGGTGCCGTTCGACAGCATCAAATTTACCGGCAACTACGGCAACATGACGGAAGTCTCTTACCAGGTCGCGAAGCGTGCGGCGAAGAAAGGGGCGAAGTTCTACCACATCACCCGCCAGTGGCAGGAACGTGGTAACAACGTGACCATCAGCGCCGATCTGTACAAGTAACAAAATCGTTTAAGAAAGGCGGCGCAATGCCGCCTTTTTTGTTACTTTTTTTGAATTTCTGCCACACGTCATTGCATGCTTTCGTTACACTCCGTAAAATCCCGCGCCTTAGTGTGATCCACCATTTTTATGCGCCTGAGCGAAATAATTATTCTGGATTTTGACCTTTCATAACAGGAAGCCAATGGAAAAGAAACTTGGCCTGAGTGCTCTGACTGCACTCGTTTTAAGCTCAATGCTGGGTGCGGGCGTATTCAGTTTGCCGCAAAATATGGCGGCCGTCGCCAGCCCGTCTGCGCTCATCATTGGCTGGGGCATTACGGGAGTCGGAATATTGTTGCTGGCCTTCGCCATGCTGCTGCTGACCCGCATTCGCCCGGACCTGGACGGCGGCATTTTCACCTATGCCCGTGAAGGCTTCGGCGAGCTGATTGGCTTCTGTTCCGCATGGGGATACTGGCTGTGTGCGGTTATCGCCAACGTCTCCTATCTGGTGATTGTCTTCTCGGCGCTCAGTTTCTTTACCGATACGCCTGAATTGCGCCTCTTTGGCGACGGGAATACCTGGCAGTCGATCGTGGGTGCCTCGGTGCTGCTGTGGTTCGTCCACTGGCTGGTGCTGCGTGGCGTACAAACGGCCGCCAGCATTAACCTGGTGGCGACGCTCGCGAAGCTGGTTCCGCTCGGCCTGTTTATCGTTCTGGCCTTCATTGCGTTCCGTCTCGACGTGTTTAAGCTCGATTTCAGCGGCGTTGCGCTGGGCGTCCCCGTCTGGGAGCAGGTGAAAAACACGATGCTGATTACCCTGTGGGTATTCATCGGCGTTGAGGGTGCGGTTGTGGTTTCTGCCCGGGCCCGAAATAAACGTGATGTAGGCCGCGCCACGCTGCTGGCCGTGCTGGCTGCGCTCGGGGTCTATCTGCTGGTCACGCTGCTGTCGCTGGGCGTGGTGGCGCGTCCTGAACTGGCTGAAATGCGTAACCCGTCAATGGCAGGCCTGATGGTGAAAATGCTCGGCCCCTGGGGCGACGTGGTGATTGCGGCGGGTCTTATTATCTCCGTCTGCGGAGCCTACCTGAGCTGGACCATCATGGCGGCTGAAGTGCCCTTCCTGGCCTCTACGCACAAGGCCTTCCCACGGCTGTTTGCGCGTCAAAACAAAAACAGCGCGCCGTCTGCCTCACTCTGGCTGACCAACATCAGCGTTCAGATCTGCCTGGTGCTGATCTGGCTCACAGGTTCAGACTATAACACGCTGCTGACCATCGCCTCGGAGATGATTCTGGTACCCTATTTCTTAGTGGGTGCGTATTTGTTAAAAATTGCCACTCGCCCCGCGCATTATGTCGTGGGTGTCGGAGCCTGTATTTACGGCCTGTGGTTGTTGTATGCTTCCGGACCTATGCATCTGCTGCTGTCGGTGGTGCTGTATGCACCGGGTCTGCTGGTGTTTATCTACGCCCGCCGCACGCATCAGCTGGAGAACGCGCTGAAACGCCGCGAAATGGCATTAATTGGACTCTTACTGGTTGCTGCCGTGCCGGCAACCTGGATGTTAGTGGGATAGCATCGCCTTTCCCATTGTTGAACTGTAAAGGAGAATACGATGGGAAATGCACCGCTTCGCCCCATACTGATCACCGGTGGAGGCCGCCGTATCGGCCTCGCTCTCGCCCATCACTTTCTCAACCTTCGCCATCCGGTCATTGTGAGCTACCGTACGGAATACCCGTCGATTGAAGGGTTACGCAAAGCCGGGGCGGTCTGCATTCAGGCTGATTTTTCAACCGATGAAGGCATTCTGGCCTTTGCGGAAAAGGTGAAATCCACCACTGCGGGGCTGCGCGCCGTGATCCATAACGCCAGCGCATGGCAGGCCGAGAAATCCGGTACCTCGCTCAGCGAAACGCTTGCCGTCATGTTGCAGATCCATGTTAATACCCCTTATCTGCTGAACCATGCTCTGCAGGATCTGCTCCGCGGCCACGGGCATGCTGCGGGCGACATCATTCACTTCACTGATTATGTAGTGGAGCGCGGCAGCGACAAGCACATCGCCTACGCGGCCAGTAAAGCCGCGCTGGATAACATGACCCGCTCGTTTGCCCGCAAGCTCGCCCCCGAGGTGAAGGTGAACGCCATTGCCCCGGCGATGATTTTATTCAACGAAAACGATGATGCGGAGTATCGCCAGCAGGCGCTGAATAAGTCGCTCATGAAAATTGCCCCGGGCGAGAAAGAGGTCATCGACCTCGTGGATTACCTGCTCACCAGTTGCTACGTCACCGGCAGAACCTTTGCCGTGGACGGCGGCCGACCGCTGCGTTAGTGAAAGCGGCTCCAGAAGAAAATTAACAGCCAGGCGCTGAGCCCCCAGCAGACCACCGCTCCGCTCAGCGCCAGTGGGAGACGCAGAAAACCGGTGAAATACCACAGCGAAAGCAGGTAGAGAAAATACGGAATGATTGACCACATGCCAAACACGATGGTCGTGCGTAACGCTTCCGTACCGCGTTCAGATGCCACGATATAGTGGGCAATGAGCGCAAAGGTCGGGAAGAGAGGGATCAGCCCGGCAATATAGTAGTTTTTCGTTTTCGCCAGCATGCCAATCAGCAACACCACCAGCGCGCCCAGCCCGGCTTTGATCACCAGCCCCATCGTTTTCCCTATAATAATCAACTCACAATATCAGCCAGAATAACGGAACCGGCGTTAATTTTGAAAGATTAATGGAAGGTTAAGGTTTCGCGGTGTATGTTGGCTTTTTTCACGAAAACAGACGCTGTATGAATAAGATTGTTTATGTTGAAGACGAACCCGAAGTCGGGCAGCTGATCGCCGCCTATCTGGGTAAACATGATATGGACGTCATTGTTGAACCTCGCGGCGATCGTGCCGAAGAGGTGGTCGTCCGTGAAAACCCGGATCTCGTATTGCTGGATATTATGTTGCCAGGCAAAGACGGCATGACGCTCTGCCGGGACCTGCGCGCCCGTTGGGAGGGCCCTATCGTCCTGCTCACCTCACTGGACAGCGATATGAACCATATTTTGTCGCTGGAGATGGGTGCCAATGATTACATTCTGAAAACCACGCCGCCTGCCGTCCTGCTCGCTCGCCTGCGCCTCCATTTACGCCAGCACGCCAGCATCGAACGCGAAGCACCGGCGCCGTCTCTGACGCCGCACAAAGCGATGCGCTTCGGTACGCTGTCTATTGATCCGATTAACCGTCAGGTGCTGCTCTCTGGCGAGCTTATCGCCCTTTCCACCGCAGATTTTGACCTGCTGTGGGAGCTGGCAACGCATGCCGGGCAGATCATGGACCGTGACGCACTGTTGAAAAACCTGCGTGGCGTAAGCTACGACGGAATGGACCGCAGTGTTGACGTGGCGATTTCGCGTCTGCGCAAAAAACTGCAGGATAACGCCACCGAGCCCTACCGCATTAAAACCGTGCGTAACAAGGGCTATCTGTTTGCCCCACATGCGTGGGAAACCTGATCGCCGGATAAAATAACCTGCGCAAAATGAAGCCATTGCGCGACGATGCCTTCTTTTCGGGCGTTTATTTTTACGTTTGCGCAACAATTAACTTGCTAAGCACGCGAACTATTCCATAATTACCTTCTCGACTCTCCTTTCTTCAGCTCGCCCCGCTCTTGCGATTGTTTTACTCATTTTCGCCGTGAAGCTTTCACGACATCTCTCCAATAAATCTTGAAATGAGGATTTAAGCTCATGAATTATGTATAGCTACGGTCAGGTAGAAGCGATAAAAACCAATCTTGAGTGGATTGTTAATCAGGCAACCCTGAACCACGCCTCCCCCTCACGAACCGATCAAAAAGCGCTCTTTGACCTGCTGGAACTCATTCAGTCTTACGAAATACTGCTGGACCTCATCAGCGAATACGGAACGGATGTGATTGATACGCACATTGCGGAAGGCCTGGCCGTGACGGAAAAATTCATCGCCAAGGTAAAAAACAGCGCGAAAGCCATGTAACACGCTCGACAGACGTGAAAAACTCGAAGGGTTTTCATGTATATTCTGCATATAGCGTTTTTTCGGTGAGATCCAATGAAAAAGCTGTTTGTGCAGTTTTATCTTTTACTGTTTGTCTGCTTCCTGGTAATGACCATGCTGGTCGGGCTGGTCTATAAATTTACCGCCGAACGTGCGGGCAGGCAGTCTCTGGACGACCTGATGAAAAGCTCGCTGTATTTGATGCGCAGCGAGCTGAGAGAGATCCCGCCACACGACTGGGCGAAAACCCTGAAAGAGCTGGATCTCAACCTGTCATTCGATTTACGCATCGAGCCGTTGAAAGATTTCGATCTGGACCCGCCCGCCATGCAGCGTCTGCGCGACGGGGATATCGTCGCGCTGGATGAGAAATACACCTTTATTCAGCGTATTCCGCGCAGCCATTACGTGCTGGCCGTCGGGCCGGTGCCCTATCTCTATTATCTGCATCAGATGCGCCTGTTGGACATGGCGCTGATGGCCTTTATCGCCATTTCGCTGGCGTTTCCGGTTTTTATCTGGATGCGCCCGCACTGGCAGGACATGCTGAAGCTGGAATCCGCCGCGCAGCGTTTTGGTGAGGGACACTTTACCGAGCGCATCCACTTCGACAGCGGTTCCAGCTTTGAACGTCTGGGCGTGGCCTTTAACCAGATGGCCGATAACATCAATGCCCTTATCGCCAGTAAGAAACAGCTCATCGACGGGATTGCGCACGAGCTGCGCACGCCGCTGGTGCGCCTGCGCTATCGTCTGGAGATGAGTGAGAATCTGACGGAAGCAGAGTCTCAGGCGCTTAACCGCGACATTGGCCAGCTTGAGGCGCTGATTGAGGAGCTGCTGACCTACGCGCGCCTCGATCGTCCGCAAAACGAACTGAATCTCAGCACGCCGGATCTGCCCGCGTGGCTGCAAACCCACATTGACGACGTTCAGAGCGTGAACCCGCAGCGTACGCTGTTGACGCGCGTTACGCCGGGTGACTACGGAGCACTCGATATGCGCCTGATGGAACGCGTGCTGGACAATCTGATGAACAACGCCATGCGCTACAGCGAAAGTACGCTACAGATTGGGCTGGATTTGCAGGGTAATCAGGCCAGCCTGACGGTAGAGGATGACGGGCCGGGGATTGCGCCGGAGGCGCGCGAAACCGTGTTTGAACCGTTTGTCCGCCTCGATCCCAGCCGCGATCGCGCCACCGGAGGCTGTGGTCTGGGGCTGGCCATTGTCTACTCTATCGCGCAGGCCATGGGCGGCACGGTACATTGCGAGGAGAGCGAGCTCGGCGGCGCGCGCTTCTGCTTTAGCTGGCCGGTGTACCATAACATCGCCCTTCCCGTTCCTGCCTGACCTCAACCGCACGCTGGCCTGACCCGGCGTGCTGTGCTATATGATAAGTATGTTGTAACTAATGAGAGGGGCTTATGGCGACCTACGATCTTATCGAACGGCTTAACAGCACGTTTCGGGAAATAGAACACGAGCTGCTGACCCTGACAGAACGTTTGCAGACCTGCCGCCTGCTGGCCGCGCGCGTCTTTACCCTGCCCGAGGTGGTCAAAGGGGCCGAGCACGATCCGCTGGACACCATCGACGTGAAGCAGCACATCGGCAAGGCCGCGCTGGAACTGGCGATGAAACACTATCGACATCTTTTTATCCAGCAGCAGTCTGAACAGCGCAGCAGCAAGGCAGCCGTGCGGCTGCCGGGCGTGATCTGTCTGCAAACCGATGCAGTATCGCGCGAGGCGCTGGAAAGCCAGATTGCCCATATCAACAGCCTGAAAGCGGCATTTGAGAAGATCGTTACCGAGGAGTCGGGCCTGGCCCCTGCCGCCCGGTTTGAATGGGTCCACCGTCAGCTTCCGGGGTTAATTACGCTGAATGCCTATCGTACGCTGACGGTACTGCGCCACCCCGCCACGCTGCGCTTCGGCTGGGCGAATAAGCACATCATTAAAAACTTCACCCGGGATGAGATCCTGGCGCAGCTGGAAAAAAGCCTCAAGGCGCCACGCACCGTCGCGCCGTGGTCGCGTGAGCAGTGGATTGAGCGCCTGGAGCAGGAGTACCACAGCATCGCCTCGCTACCGGCGGATACGCGCCTCAAAATTAAGCGCCCGGTGAAGGTTCAGCCTATCGCCCGCGTCTGGTATTCCGGCCAGCAAAAACAGGTGCAGTATGCCTGTCCAACGCCGCTGATTGCGCTCTATGATGCCGATCAGGGGGCTATCGTGCCGGATATTGGTGAGTTGCTGAATTACGATGCTGAAAATGTCCAGCACCGTTACCGACCCCAGGCGCAGCCGCTACAGCTGATTATTCCGCGGCTGCACCTGTACGTGGCGAGTTGATTATTTCAGACTGCCGACCATCGCCTCGGGGCGTACCCAGGCATCAAACTCCGCCTCCGTCAGATAGCCCAGCGCCAGGGCGGAGGCTTTCAGCGTCAGCCCCTCCTTATGCGCCTTTTTGGCGATCTCGGCGGCTTTGTCGTAGCCAATGTGGGTATTGAGCGCGGTCACCAGCATCAGCGACTCATTTAACAGCTGGCTGATGCGCTCGCGGTTTGGCTCGATCCCCACCGCGCAGTGTTCGTTAAAGCTCTCCATGCCGTCCGCCAGCAGACGAATCGATTGCAGAACGTTGTGGATCACCATCGGGCGATAGACGTTCAGCTCAAAGTTGCCGGATGCACCGCCCAGGTTAACGGCCACGTCGTTGCCCAGTACCTGACAGCAGAGCATGGTCATGGCTTCGCACTGCGTCGGGTTGACTTTACCCGGCATGATGGAGCTGCCCGGCTCGTTTTCCGGAATGCTGATTTCACCGATACCGCAGCGCGGGCCCGAGGCCAGCCAGCGCACGTCGTTGGCGATTTTCATCAGCGACGCCGCCAGCCCTTTCAGCGCGCCGTGGGTGTGGACCAGCGCGTCGCAGGTCGCCAGCGCTTCGAACTTGTTGGGCGCCGTGACGAACGGCTGTCCGGTAATGGCCGCAAGCTCCTCCGCCACGCGCACCGCATACTCCGGATGGGTGTTTAACCCGGTCCCAACCGCCGTCCCGCCGAGCGCCAGCTCCGCCAGGTGCGGCAGGCTGTTCTCAATGTGCTTCAGGTTGTGTTCCAGCATCGCCACCCAGCCGGAAATCTCCTGGCCGAGCGTCAGCGGCGTGGCGTCCTGCAGGTGCGTACGGCCGATTTTGACGATGTCGCGGAAGGCCTGCGCCTTCTCGTTGAGCGTAGATTTCAGGACGTTAAGCTGTGGGATAAGCTGTTCGCGAATCGCAATCACCGCCGCCACGTGCATGGCCGTGGGGAAGACGTCGTTAGAACTCTGGCTCTTGTTGACGTCATCGTTCGGATGAACCTTACGCTCCATGCCGCGCACGCCGCCCAGCAGTTCGCTTGCCCGGTTCGCCAGCACTTCGTTCATGTTCATGTTGCTTTGGGTGCCGGAACCGGTCTGCCAGATGGCGAGAGGGAATTCGTCGGGATGCTTGCCCGCCAGCACTTCGTCGGCGGCATTTATGATGGCGGTGGTCTTGTCTGCCGCCAGCAGGCCTAAATCCTGGTTCACTTTTGCGGCCGCGCGTTTGGTGAGGGCCAGCGCCTGAATCAGCGAGACGGGCATTTTTTCAGTCGAGATACGGAAATGCTCCAGCGAACGCTGGGTTTGCGCGCCCCATAGCTTGTCGGCCGGGACGTCGATGGCGCCCATCGAGTCTTTCTCATGGCGTACCGTTGTCATTACTTTCTCCTTGATAACACTGTCGGGATTGCTCACATGCTTAAGGGATAAGTATTGATGACTTCTGAGAAACGTTATGGCGCTTTGTGCGCTCTTTTTGGTGTCGGGTGTCGGGTGGCGGCTGCGCCTTACCCGACCTACGAGAATCCAGGCCGGGTAAGCGTCAGCGCCACCCGGCAATTTACAGAATTACTTCACACACGCCGAACACTGGGACGACTGGATCTGCTTGAAGAAGTCGTTGCCTTTGTCATCCACGAGGATAAACGCCGGGAAATCTTCCACTTCAATTTTCCAGATCGCTTCCATACCCAGTTCCGGGTATTCCACGCACTCCAGGCTCTTGATGCTGCCCTGCGCCAGAACCGCAGCCGGGCCGCCGATGCTGCCGAGGTAGAAGCCGCCGTGCTTGTGGCAGGCGTCCGTCACCTGCTGGCTACGGTTGCCTTTCGCGAGCATGATCATGCTGCCGCCATTAGCCTGCAGCTGGTCGACGTACGAGTCCATACGGCCTGCCGTAGTCGGGCCTAACGAGCCAGAGGCGTAGCCTTCAGGCGTTTTCGCCGGGCCCGCGTAGTAGATCGGGTGATCTTTAATGTACTGCGGCAGCCCTTCGCCGTTGTCCAGGCGCTCTTTCAGCTTCGCGTGCGCGATATCGCGGCCCACGATAATCGTGCCGTTGAGGGAGAGACGGGTCGAAACCGGATACTGAGACAGCTGCGCCAGAATCTCTTTCATCGGACGGTTCAGGTCAACGCGAACCGCTTCCCCCTCGCCCGCTTTACGCAGCTCTTCCGGAATGTATTTACCCGGGTTGTTTTCCAGTTTTTCGATCCACACGCCTTCGCGGTTGATCTTCGCTTTGATGTTGCGATCCGCAGAGCAGGAGACGCCCATCCCGACCGGACAGGAAGCGCCGTGACGCGGAAGACGGATCACGCGCACGTCGTGAGCGAAGTATTTGCCGCCAAACTGCGCGCCGAGGCCCAGGTTACGCGCTTCTTCCAGCAGCTCCTGCTCAAGCTGCACGTCGCGGAACGCCTGACCATGTTCGTTACCTTCGGTAGGCAGGCCGTCGTAGTATTTGGTTGAGGCCAGCTTCACGGTTTTCAGCGTGCTTTCCGCCGAGGTACCGCCAATGACAAACGCGATATGGTACGGCGGGCACGCCGCGGTGCCGAGGGTGCGCATCTTCTCAACCAGGTAGTTCTTCAGCTTGCCCGGGGTAAGCAGCGCTTTGGTTTCCTGATAGAGATAGGTTTTGTTGGCCGAACCGCCGCCTTTGGCGATACAGAGGAATTTGTACTCATCACCGTCGACGCTGTAGAGGTCAATCTGTGCTGGCAGGTTGGTGCCGGTGTTGACCTCTTTGTACATGTCCAGCGCGGCGTTTTGCGAATAGCGCAGGTTGTCTTCGGTGTAGGTGTTATAAACGCCGTGCGCCAGCGCGGCTTCATCACCGCCGCCGGTCCAGACGCGCTGGCCTTTTTTACCGACGATGATCGCCGTACCGGTATCCTGACAGGTTGGCAGAATGCCTTTCGCCGCGATATCGGAGTTACGCAGGAACTGCAGGGCAACGTACTTATCGTTTTCGCTGGCTTCCGGGTCACTCAGAATATCGGCCACCTGCTGCTGATGGGCAGGACGGAGCATAAACGAGGCGTCGTGGAAGGCGTGCTGCGCCAGCAGCGTCAGCGCCTGTGGATCCACCTTGAGGATCTCTTGTCCTTCAAACTCAGAGACGGAGACGTGATCGCGGGTTAACAGGTAATACTCGGTCTGATCCTTACTGAGGGGAAAAGGATCCTGATAATGGAAGGGTTTATTCGACATTGTTCTCTCACTTACTGCTTCGGTCTGTTTATTCAGGGCAGATGTTCCGCTGCCCGGCTTAAAAGCGAGTCAGCTTATCCTACACAATTTTTTAACAAAAACTGAGACTAGTACGACTTTTTACATCCACAGGTTACTTCCATGTGGTTTATTGCTTTAATACCCGAAGTTAATTCCATCATTGAATCAGGGCTTGATAATGCAAAAACTCATTAACTCAGTGCAGAACTACGCCTGGGGAAGTAAAACTGCGTTAACGGATCTCTACGGTATCGCGAACCCGAACAACCTGCCGATGGCAGAACTGTGGATGGGGGCGCACCCGAAGAGCAGCTCAAAAATTGAAGACGCCAGCGGTCAGGTACGCAGCCTGCGTGACGTAATCGAGATCGATAAAGCCGCGCTGCTGGGCGACAAGGTGGCTCAGCGCTTTGGCGAACTGCCGTTCCTGTTTAAAGTGCTGTGCGCAGACCAGCCGCTCTCCATCCAGGTTCACCCGAACAAGCAAGCGTCTGAAATCGGCTTTGCGAAAGAGAACGCGGCAGGTATTCCGTTAGACGCCGCCGAGCGTAACTACAAAGATCCTAACCACAAGCCGGAACTGGTGTTCGCGCTGACGCCGTTCCTGGCGATGAACGCGTTCCGCGAGTTTTCCGAAATTATCTCCCTGCTGCAGCCGGTCGCGGGTGCCCATAACGCTATCGCGCATTTCCTTGAAAACCCGAACGCCGACGCGCTGAGCCAGCTGTTTGCCAGCCTGCTGAATATGCAGGGTGAAGAGAAGTCCCACGCGCTGGCGGTACTGAAAGCCGCCCTGGACAGCCAGCAAGGTGAACCGTGGGAGACCATCCGTCTGATTTCCGAATTCTATCCGGACGACAGCGGCCTGTTCTCCCCTCTGCTGCTGAACGTGGTGAAGCTGAATCCGGGTGAAGCAATGTTCCTGTTCGCTGAAACCCCGCACGCCTACCTTCAGGGCGTGGCGCTGGAGGTGATGGCCAACTCCGATAACGTGCTGCGCGCGGGCCTGACGCCAAAATACATCGACATCCCCGAGCTGGTTGCCAACGTGAAGTTTGTGGCGAAACCAGCCGCAGAGCTGCTGACTCAGCCGGTGAAAAACGGCGCAGAGCTGGATTTCCCGATTCCGGTGGACGATTTTGCCTTCTCCCTGCACGACCTGAGCAGCGCCGAAACGTCGGTCGCTCAGGAGAGCGCGGCGATCCTGTTCTGCGTCGAGGGCGAAGCGACGCTGCGCAAAGGCGAACAGCGTCTGGTGCTTAAGCCCGGTGAGTCAGCATTCGTTGCAGCCAATGAGTCTCCGGTTAGCGTAAGCGGCACTGGTCGCCTGGCGCGCGTTTTCAATAAGCTATACCCTAAATAATTCGAGTTGCATGAAGGCGGCGACGCAGCGAATCCCCAGGAGCGTACATAAGTACGTGACTGGGGTGAGCGAGGAAAGCCAACGCACAGGCAACTTGAAGTATGACGGGTATTAGGGACTTACTGATTTTTTTAACAACTCTTGCTAAGCTAGTTGCAGGCTTAATATCTCCAGGCGGTTTTTACCGCCTGGTTTCATTTTAGGGATAGTCGCAATGAAAAAATCGGTCGTAGCGGTAGGAGTGATTGTAGCGTTAGGCGTGGTCTGGACGGGTGCCTCCTGGTTTACCGGGAAACAGCTGGAAGGCCGTCTGGCTGAGATGGTGGCGCAGGCTAACGGAGAGATTAAGCGTAGCGCGCCGGAAGCGGGCCTTGAGCTGAGCTACCAGAACTATGAGCGCGGTGTGTTTACCAGCCGTATGCAGGTTGTGGTGAAGCCGGTTGCCGGTACGGAGAACGGCTGGCTGAAACCGGGCCAGAGCGTGGTGCTGGATGAAGTGGTAAGCCACGGTCCATTCCCGCTGGCGCAGCTGAAGTCCTTTAATCTGATCCCGTCGATGGCGTCCGTTCACACGGTCCTGGTGAATAACGACGTCACCAAACCGCTGTTCGACCTGGCCAAAAATACCTCACCTTTCGAGATCGACACCCGCATCAGCTATGCCGGTGACACGAGTTCTGATATTGCCTTGAAAGCGCTGAACTACGAGAAAGAGAATGAGAAAGTCGCTTTTAGCGGCGGTCACTTCAAACTTGACGCGGACCGCGACGGGAACGTGTTCTCCCTGACGGGTGAAGCGGAAAGCGGCCTGGTCAATGCCGTGAACGAATACAATCAAAAAGTTCAGCTCACCTTCAACAACCTGAAAGCCGACGGCAACAGCCGCATGACCGATTTCAAAGAGCGTATCGGCGATCAGAAACTGTCTCTCGATAAAGTTGCCATTGCGGTTGAAGGGAAAGAGATGGCCGTGCTGGAAGGCATGGACGTGAACGGAAAATCCGACGTGTCCAAAGACGGTAAGAGCATCAATACCCAGCTGGATTACACGCTGAAGAGCCTGAAAGTACAGAATCAGGATCTGGGCACCGGCAAACTGTCGCTGAAGATCGGCAATATCGACGGCCAGGCGTGGCACGAATTTAGCCAGAAATACAGCAAAGAGAACCAGGCGCTGCTGACCGATACCGCGCTGCAGCAGAATCCGGAAGTGTACCAGCAGCAGGCGATGGCGGTACTGTTCAACAACCTGCCGATCCTGCTGAAAGGCGAGCCGGTGATCACCGTTGCGCCGCTGAGCTGGAAAAACAGCAAAGGCGAAACCAGCTTCAACCTGTCTCTGTTCCTGAAAGATCCGGCCACCGCAACGGGTGAACCGCAGACGCTGGCGCAGGAAGTGGATCGCAGCGTGAAGTCGCTCGACAGCAAGCTGACCATCCCGATGGATATGGCGACCGAGTTTATGACCCAGATTGCGAAACTGGAAGGCTACGGCGATGAAGATGCCGGCAAGCTGGCGAACCAGCAGGTGAAAGGTCTGGCGGCAATGGGCCAGATGTTCCGCATCACGAAGGTGGACAACAACACGATTTCCACCAGCCTGCAGTACGCCAACGGCCAGGTCACGCTCAACGGCGACAAAATGCCGCTGGAAGACTTCGTCGGCATGTTTGGTATGCCTGCTCTGGGGATGCCGGAACCGGCTGAACCGGCAGCGCCAGCCGAACCGGCGGCGCCTCAGCAGTAAACGTCAAAACCCCTCGCATGAGGGGTTTTTTATTGCCGGGTGGCGCTGACGCTTACCCGGCCTACGATTCAGAGCCAGCGCAGCGCCGCCGGGCGATATTATTTCACCGTCACTAACCGCGCCGCCACAATCTGGTGCCCGGCCTGTACATCCGTATTGTCGATACGCTGCATGATTCTGTCCGCCAGGGTGTAACCCATCTCCCGCGCGGGGGTAGTGGCCCAGACGATCGGCAGGTCGTCGAGGGCGTTTTCACCAACGTCGGCGAACGCCCCCAGCGCCACCTGGTGGCCGAAGAAGGTTTCCACCCCGCCCTCGCCGCTCTGGCGCCCGGCGCGGATCAGGCCAAACCAGGCGCCCATGGCGATCACATCGTTATAACAAATGACAGCGCTGATGGTCGGGCTGCTTCGCAGCAGCGCGCCTATCGCTTCCGCCGCCATCTTCTGGCTGGATTCACACTCCACGACCCACTCGCTGTGGAACGGCAGTCCGTATTTAATCAGCGTCGCACAATAGCCGCCGACCCGCTCGGCGCGGGTAAGGGACGAGCTTTTACCGCCCAGCCAGGCAATGCGCTGATGCCCACGACGAATAAGATGCTCGGTCAGCATTTGCGCGGCCTGCATGTTATCCGGGCGCAACGTATCGGCTTCGTCGAGGTAGCTGGCGCGCGATGCAAACACCAGCGGCACGCCTTTTTCGGCGGCGCGCTCGCACAGTTCACTGCCCACGCCCGATGCTCCGGCGACGATCACCCCGTCCACCCCCTGGTTCAGCAGCATATCGAGCCGGGAAAGCAGCTGATCGGCCTCGCGCCCGCCGTGCAGCAGAAAGACCATCCGCCCCTGCGCTTCAAGCGCTTCGGTTAACCCGGCAGTTAACTCCGCATAGAACGGTGACGTCAGGTCACGAACAATCAGGCCAATCACCCCGCTTTGCCCACCGCGCAGCGCCGACGCCTGGCGGTTACGCACAAAGCCCAACTGTTCAACCGCCTCGTTCACCCGCTGACCGGTCGCGGGAGAGATGCGCCCTTTTCCGCTCAGTACCAGAGAAACGGTGCTGACGGAAACCCCCGCCGCCAGCGCGACATCGTTGATGGTGACTTTCTTCGCTACAGCCATGTCCTGGAGTGACTCCCTGAAAAATGAGATCGGTAAAACGTTTTATCAATACGTTATCTTTATACTACCAGTCAAAGCCTGAGAATGTGATTTAGCGCGCACTAAACTTTGATAAAACGTTTTATCTTCTCGCAGCATTGAAGCAGACAAATTGATTTTAACAATAAAGGAGTCGTTTTATGACGGCGAAAGCAGCACAAAAAATATCGCTGTGGGAATTTTTCCAGCAACTGGGTAAAACCTTTATGCTGCCCGTGGCACTCCTCTCGTTCTGCGGGATCATGCTGGGTATCGGCAGCTCCCTCAGCAGTAAAGACGTCATCACGCTGATCCCGTTCCTCGGCACCCCCGTGCTGCAGGCGATCTTTATCTGGATGAGTAAAGTCGGCTCCTTCGCGTTTAGTTTCCTGCCCGTGATGTTCTGTATTGCTATCCCGCTGGGCCTGGCCCGCGAGAACAAAGGCGTCGCGGCGTTTGCCGGTTTTGTGGGTTACGCGGTGATGAACCTCGCGGTTAACTTCTGGCTGACCGCGAAAGGCATTCTGCCGACCACCGACGCTGCCGTGCTGAAAGCTAACAACATTCAGAGTGTGATTGGTATCCAGTCTATTGATACCGGGATCCTCGGGGCGGTGATCGCCGGGGTGATTATCTGGATGCTGCACGAGCGCTTCCACAATATCCGTCTGCCGGATGCCCTGGCCTTCTTCGGCGGTACCCGCTTTGTACCGATTATCACCCTGGTGGTGATGGGCCTCTTTGGTCTGATCATTCCGCTGATCTGGCCGGTCTTCGCGATGGGCATCAACGGCATTGGCCGCATCATCAACGGCGCGGGAGATTTCGGTCCGATGATCTTCGGTACCGGCGAGCGTCTGCTGCTGCCGTTTGGCCTGCAGCATATCCTGGTGGCCCTGATTCGCTTCACCGAAGCGGGCGGGACGATGGAGGTGTGCGGTCACGATGTGAGCGGTGCGCTGACCATCTTCCAGGCGCAGCTGAGCTGCCCGACCACCCACGGCTTCTCCGAAAGCGCCACCCGCTTCCTGTCTCAGGGTAAAATGCCGGCCTTCCTCGGCGGCCTGCCGGGTGCCGCGCTGGCGATGTACCACTGCGCACGTCCGGAAAACCGTCATAAAATTAAAGGCCTGCTGATTTCCGGCGTGATCGCCTGCGTCGTGGGTGGGACCACCGAGCCTATCGAGTTCCTGTTCCTGTTCGTTGCGCCGGTGCTGTATCTGATTCACGCTGTGCTGACCGGTCTGGGCTTTACCGTGATGGCGGTGCTGGGCGTCACCATCGGCAACACCGACGGCAACGTGATTGACTTCGTGGTCTTCGGGATCCTGCACGGCCTCTCCACCAAGTGGTATCTGGTCCCGGTCGTGGCGGCAATCTGGTTCGTGGTGTACTACGGGATCTTCCGCTTCGCCATCACCCGCTTTAACCTGAAAACGCCAGGCCGCGATACCGATACGGCCACCAGCGTGGAACAGGCGGTTGCCGGTACCGTGGGTAAATCCGGCTACAACACCCCTGCCATTCTGGCGGCGCTGGGCGGTGCGGAGAACATTACCTCACTGGATAACTGCATTACCCGCCTGCGTTTGTCGGTGGCGGATATGTCAAAAGTGGATACCAACGCCCTGAAAGCCAACCGGGCCATCGGCGTGGTACAGTTAAATCAGCACAATTTGCAGGTGGTTATCGGCCCGCAGGTACAGTCAGTGAAAGATGAGCTGGCAACCCTGATGCGAACAGTAGAAGCCTGATGCCTCCACCCCCTCACCATGAGGGGGTTTTACGTTAAGGATTTAAGCATGTTTGATTTCTCCACCGTCGTGGATCGACACGGCACCTGGTGTACGCAGTGGGACTACGTCGCCGACCGTTTTGGCGCGGACGATCTGCTGCCCTTCACCATCTCGGATATGGATTTCGCCACCGCCCCCTGCATAATCGACGCGCTGCAGCAGCGCATTCATCACGGCGTGTTTGGCTATAGTCGCTGGAAAAACGACGAGTTTCTCGCCGCCGTCGCGCACTGGTTCCAGCAGCGTTTTAACAGCCGGATTGATACTGAAAGCGTGGTTTATGGTCCGTCAGTCATCTACATGGTCTCTGAACTGATACGCCTCTGGTCAACCCCCGGCGACGGCGTGGTGGTGCACACCCCGGCTTACGATGCGTTTTATAAAGCCATAGAGGGTAACGCGCGTCGTGTTGTGGCGGTTGAGATGGAAAAGCAGGCTGCAGGCTGGCAGGGCAATATGGCGGCCCTCGAAGCGGCGCTGGCGAAACCGGAAAACAAAATTTTGTTGCTGTGCAGCCCGCAGAACCCGACCGGCAAGGTCTGGACGCGGGATGAGCTGACGCACATGGCGGAACTGTGCGCACGCTATGACGTGGCGGTTATCAGCGATGAAATCCATATGGACATGGTGTGGGGAGAACATCGTCACACGCCGTGGAACGCCGTGGCTCGGGGCAAATGGGCGCTTCTGACCTCCGGCTCGAAAAGCTTTAACATTCCGGCGCTGACGGGGGCTTACGGCCTGATCGGCGATGTAGAGAGCCGTAACGGCTATCTCAGCGCGCTAAAAGGACGGGACGGGCTCTCTTCCCCTTCCGTGCTGGCGCTGACGGCGCATATCGCCGCCTACCAGCAGGGGGAGCCGTGGCTGGATGCACTGCGGGGTTATCTCGAAGGGAATTTGTCGTATATTGCGCAGGAAGTAAACCGCGCTTTTCCGAAACTGAACTGGCAGGCACCGGACGCGACCTATCTGGCCTGGATCGATCTGCGCCCACTGAACATTGACGATCGGGCGCTGCAAAACGTGCTGATCGAGCAGCAAAAAGTCGCCATCATGCCGGGATATACCTACGGGAAAGAGGGAAATGGCTTCGTGCGCTTAAATGCGGGCTGCCCGCGCAGCAAGCTGGAGCAAGGGGTTCAGCGCTTCATCGCCGGGATTAACACGCTCCTGTAATTAACTTGCGCAACGGAATATTCCCTTGCGCAAATAGCTTTTTACCCCGTTTTGTTTTTATAATATGGCGCACTTTAACCAGAAAAGAGTGCGACCATGATTGATACACGCCTGCCTTTAACTGATATTCATCGTCACCTTGACGGTAACATTCGTGCCCAAACCATCCTCGATCTTGGCCGCCAGTTCAATTTAACGCTTCCTGCTCAGACCCTTGAGTCCTTGATCCCTCACGTACAGGTGACCTCTAATGAACCAGACCTGGTCAGCTTCCTGAGCAAACTTGACTGGGGCGTGAAGATGCTGGCGTCGCTGGATGCCTGCCGCCGCGTGGCGTTTGAGAACATCGAAGATGCCGCCCGCAACGGCCTGCACTACGTCGAGTTGCGCTTCTCGCCGGGCTATATGGCGATGACCCACAACCTGCCCGTTGCAGGCGTGGTGGAAGCCGTCATTGAAGGCGTCCGCGAAGGGTGTAAAACCTTCGACGTTCAGGCCCGCCTGATCGGCATTATGAGCCGTACGTTCGGTGAAGCCGCCTGCCTGCAGGAGCTGGAGGCGCTGCTGGCCCATCGTGATGCCATCACCGCCGTCGACCTCGCCGGTGACGAGCTGGGCTTCCCGGGTAGCCTGTTCCTCTCCCACTTCAACCGCGCGCGCGATGCCGGCTGGCACATTACCGTACATGCGGGTGAAGCGGCTGGCCCGGAAAGCATCTGGCAGGCCATCCGCGAGCTGGGCGCAGAGCGTATTGGTCACGGCGTGAAGGCGGTCGAAGATCGCGCGCTGATGGATTTCCTTGCGGAGCAGCGTATCGGTATTGAGTCGTGCCTGACGTCTAACATTCAGACCAGCACCGTAGCATCGCTGTCGCAGCACCCGCTGAAAACGTTCCTTGAACACGGCGTGCTGGCCTCTCTGAATACGGACGATCCGGCGGTTCAGGGCGTGGATATCATCCACGAGTACAACATCGCAGCTCCGCAGGCGGGGTTGAGCCGCGAGCAGATCCGTCAGGCGCAGATTAACGGGCTGGAAATTGCCTTCCTGACGCCTGCTGAGAAGCAGGCGCTGCGGGATAAAGTGGCAACCGCGTAAACCCTTTGCCGGGTGGCGGCTACGCCTTACCCGGCCTACAACAACGTCAAAAACTTATGCCAGACAGAGCGTGGCGCGATGTTTGGCAGATTCGATGCCCAGCTCAATCAGCTCCATAATCTGTATCGCCTGGCTGGCCGGAACCGGGTTCTCCCCCGTGCCGTTTAGCGCATCGCGGATAGCGGCATAATACTCCGGATAGTTACCCGGTATCGTCAGCAAGGTCTCTTCGACCAGCTCCTCGCCTTCCACCCGCGTGACGACGCCGTCGCGCATATCATAGCCCCAGTCTTCCTGCGGCAGACGCTCACCGTTTTTCAGCCTGTCTTCCTGCGGGTCGAGACCAAACTTCACGTAGCTGCCGCGCGTGCCGTGAATAATATAGCGGCCAGATTCTGCAGCCGCGACCATCGTACCGTGCAGCACAATCCGCCGCTGCGGGTAACTGAGCACCGCGTGGAAGTAATCGGTTGTCTGCGCCCCGGGTCTGAGCTGGGCCAGATCGACCGTCATGCTCACCGGCAGGCCAAAAAGATTGACGGCCTGATCCAGCAGATGCGGGGCTAAATCATACCAGATGCCGCTGCCAGGGCCGGCCTGCTCGCGCCAGCGGTTTCGTACCTGCGGACGAAAACGGTCAAAGTGGGATTCAAAAAAGAGGATCTCCCCTAACGTGCCTTCACTGAGAAGCCGTTTTACCGTCAGAAAATCGCTGTCCCAGCGGCGGTTATGAAACACCGACAGCAGCCTGCCCAGACTCTTTGCCAGCGCATCCAGCTCGCGTGCCTGTGACAGCGTCACGGTGAAGGGTTTATCGACAACCACATGTTTCCCGGCTTCCAGCGCGGCCTTTGCCAGCGGAAAGTGGGTATCGTTCGGCGTGGGGATGACGATTAAATCAATATTGGGATCGTTGAAAAGATGTTTCGGCTCTGAGACAACCGGCACGGAAGGCCAGTCGGCATGGACTTTTGCAGCGTCGCTGCTGGATACCGCCGCCAGCGCCATGCCCGGCGTACCGGCTATCAGAGGCGCATGAAACGTTTTGCTCGCGTACCCGTAACCGATAAGCCCAACGCGGATATTATCACTCATAGTGCCATCCTCTGTTATGACGTTCTTATTTCACACTGGCTAGCCTGGCATTACCACGGATTAATAATGTGCCCTATGACGTAAAATAGCAGGTTATACGGATTGTTTTTGTTACATAGTATTAACCTACTGATTTTGTTTAAGGGAACCGTTCCCAAAGCCCTTGCCGTCAGGGAAACGTCGCTGTAACATTTGCGCCCTGTCTTTATGGATAAAGTACAATTACGTATCATGACGTCAATTATTAATCGAATCATTGAATTAGCGGGATGGATTGTCCTTGGGGTTTCGGTCATTTTGCTGGGCGTTGCCAGCCATATCGATAACTACCAGCCGCCGGAGCCTGTCACCGTCGCTCAACCTAAGTAACCGGTTACTGCAATAAAGAGTGACATAATATGTCAGTTACTTATTGCCAGCCCTGGTGAACACGGTTAACCTTCTCTTCCAGGCATCGTCTGATGCCTGAATTTCAGCAAAGAAAACTCCTAATTTCGTCGCGTTACCTGAGTGGGCTGTTTACGTCTTTATTAATCCGTTTATTATTCGAACGAATTACCTTAACTGGTATTACTCACTTTTATATGGAAACTTATTAATATGACAGTTCAGGACTATTTATTAAAATTTCGCAAGATCAATTCGCTTGAGAGCCTGGAAAAACTGTTTGACCATCTGAACTACACCCTGTCGGATAATCAGGACATCATTAATATGTATCGCGCCGCTGACCATCGCCGTGCGGAGCTGGTCTCCGGTGGTCGTTTGTTCAACGTCGGCGAAGTGCCTAAGTCCGTATGGCGTTACGTTTTATAAGAAAGTAGCCATCCGCGCGAAATGTTATATACTCTCCGCCCTGCCAACTGGCTGTACAACATTTCGCGCAGATTATGGGAGAGTTCATGACCGCAACGCCTGGAGAACGCATTGGAGGCTGGTTAATCGCCCCACTGGCATGGCTGCTGGTTGCCTTATTAAGCGCATCACTTGCGCTGCTGCTTTATACCACCGCACTGATTACCCCCCACGCCATCCAGACCCTGATGTCGCAAAGCGTGCTTAATATTGCGTTGTGGTTTGTGTCGTTCGTTTTCGCGATCGGGATGTGGTACTACACGCTGTGGCTGACCATTGCCTTCTTTAAGCGCCGTAAGAATGTGCCTAAGCACTACATTATCTGGCTGCTGGTTTCGGTCCTGCTGGCGGTGAAGGCTTTTGCTTTTTCGCCCGTTTCAGACGCGCTGGCCGTTCGTCAGCTGCTTTTCCCGTTGCTGGCCGCGGCGCTGCTGGTGCCCTACTTTAAGCGTTCGACACGGGTGAAAAACACCTTCGTGAACCCGTAATAACCCTACAGATAACCTGTTGTCGCCTGCGTGTGTTTGTCCGATAATAGGCGGCTTTTTTATTTCAGGCTAAATAATGACCGATTACTTACTGCTCTTTGTCGGCACCGTGCTGGTTAACAACTTCGTTCTGGTGAAGTTCCTTGGCCTGTGTCCGTTTATGGGTGTTTCCAAAAAGCTGGAAACGGCAATGGGCATGGGGCTGGCGACGACCTTCGTCATGACGCTGGCGTCCATCTGCGCGTGGTGGATTGATACCTGGATCCTCATTCCGCTGGGGTTAACCTATCTCCGTACGCTGGCCTTTATCCTGGTTATCGCGGTGGTGGTGCAATTTACCGAAATGGTGGTGCGCAAAACCAGCCCGGCGCTCTATCGCCTGCTGGGTATCTTCCTGCCGCTGATCACCACCAACTGCGCCGTTCTCGGCGTGGCGCTGCTAAACATCAACCTTGGCCATAACTTTATGCAGTCGGCGCTGTATGGTTTTTCTGCGGCCGTCGGTTTCTCGCTGGTCATGGTGCTGTTTGCCTCTATTCGCGAGCGCCTGGCAGCAGCGGATATTCCTGCGCCCTTCCGCGGTAACGCGATTGCGCTGGTGACCGCCGGTTTAATGTCTCTGGCCTTTATGGGCTTTAGTGGTCTGGTGAAGTTGTAATGAGTGCTATCTGGATTGCCATCGCCTCTATCAGCGTCCTGGGGTTGGTGTTTGGCCTTATCCTGGGTTACGCCTCCCGCCGTTTCGCGGTAGAGGACGATCCCGTTGTAGAGAAAATTGATGAGCTTCTGCCGCAAAGCCAGTGCGGGCAGTGTGGCTACCCGGGCTGCCGCCCCTATGCCGAAGCGGTAGGGGTTCAGGGTGAAAAAATTAACCGCTGTGCGCCTGGTGGCGAAGCGGTGATGTTGAAAATTGCGGCCCTGCTTAACGTTGATCCGCAGCCTGTTGACGGCGATGCGGATGTGCAGGAGCCGGTCCGCGCGCTGGCCGTGATCGACGAAGCGAACTGCATCGGCTGCACCAAATGTATTCAGGCCTGCCCGGTCGACGCCATTGTTGGCGCAACGCGCGCCATGCACACCGTGGTGGCGGACCTGTGCACCGGCTGTAACCTCTGCGTAGCACCCTGCCCGACGCAATGTATCGAGCTGCGCCCGGTTGAAACGACTACCGAAAGCTGGAAGTGGGATCTTCAAACCATTCCGGTTCGCAATATTCCTGTGGAACAACATGCTTAAGTTATTTTCTGCTTTCAGAAAAGAGAAGATTTGGGACTTTGACGGGGGTATTCACCCACCGGAGATGAAAACCCAGTCTAACGGCACGCCGCTGCGTCAAATTCCGCTGGCGACCCGTTTCGTTATACCGCTCAAGCAGCACATCGGCGCGGAGGGTGAGCTGTGCGTGAAAGAAGGCGATACCGTACTTCGCGGTCAGCCGCTGACCTTTGGTCGCGGACGTATGCTGCCGGTGCACGCCCCCACTTCCGGTAAGGTGGTCGCCATCGCACCCCATACGGTGGCCCATCCGTCAGCGCTCTCAGAGCTGAGCGTGATGATTGAAGCCGACGGCGAAGACCGCTGGATCGACCGTGACGGCTGGAGCGACTACCGCTCCCATAGCCGCGAAGCGCTCATCGAGCGCATTCATCAGTTCGGCGTTGCCGGCCTCGGCGGCGCAGGCTTCCCGACCGGCGTCAAACTGCGCGGCGGTGGCGATAATATTCAGACGCTGATTATCAACGCCGCCGAATGCGAACCGTACATCACCGCCGACGATCGTCTGATGCAGGACTGCGCCGCCCAGGTGGTGGAAGGCATCCGCATCCTCGCGCACATTCTGCAGCCGCGGGAAGTGCTGATCGGTATCGAAGACAATAAACCGCAGGCTATCTCTATGCTGCGCGCCGTGCTGGCGGGCAGTCACGATATTAGCCTGCGCGTTATCCCGACCAAGTACCCCTCTGGTGGTGCTAAACAGCTGACGCAAATTCTCACCGGTAAGCAGGTTCCGCACGGCGGACGCTCTTCGGATATTGGCGTGCTGATGCAGAACGTCGGGACCGCATACGCCGTGAAGCGCGCGGTAATCGACGGCGAGCCGCTGACCGAGCGCGTGGTAACGCTGACCGGGGAAGCAGTCTCTCGTCCGGGCAACGTCTGGGCGCGTCTGGGTACGCCGGTGCGTCACCTGCTGGAGCAGGCTGAGTTTTGCCCGTCAAGCGACCAGATGGTGATCATGGGCGGCCCCTTGATGGGCTTTACCCTGCCGTGGCTCGATGTGCCGGTGGTCAAAATCACCAACTGCCTGCTCGCCCCTTCCCCGACCGAGATGGGTGAAGAGCAGGAAGAAAAAGGCTGTATTCGCTGCAGCGCCTGTGCCGACGCCTGCCCGGCGGATTTGCTTCCGCAGCAGCTGTACTGGTACAGCAAAGGCCAACTGCACGACAAGGCGAAAGCCCATAACCTGGCCGACTGTATCGAATGCGGCGCCTGCGCCTGGGTCTGCCCTAGCAACATTCCTCTGGTGCAGTATTTCCGCCAGGAGAAGGCGGAAATTTATGCCATTTCCATGGAAGAAAAACGCGCAGCAGAAGCCAAAGCGCGCTTTGAAGCACGTCAGGCGCGACTGGAACGCGAAAAAATTGCCCGTCAGGAGCGCCATAAGCAGGCCGCCGTTCAGCCTGGCGAGAAAGATCAGGATGCGATTAACGCCGCACTGGCGCGCGTTCGCGAGAAAAAAGCCACTGCGGCGCAGCCCGTGGTGATCCCGGCCGGCGAGAAGCCGGACAACAGCGAAGCGATTGCTGCGCGTGAAGCGCGTAAAGCTCAGGCCCGCGCCCGTCAGGCAGAAAAAGCGCAAACGACCCAGGCGGATGCTGAGGTTGACCCACGCAAAGCCGCCGTTGAAGCGGCAATAGCCCGCGCCAAAGCACGCAAAGCCGGTGAGCAGAATGTGGTGGTCGAGCAGGACGCTGTCGACCCTCGCAAAGCGGCCGTTGAGGCGGCGATTGCCCGTGCCAAAGCGCGCAAGGCGGCACAGCAGACGCAAACCGCAGAACCCGAAGCGCCGGTCGACCCGCGTAAAGCCGCCGTCGAAGCGGCGATTGCCCGCGCTAAAGCGCGCAAAGCGGCGCAGCAGGATGAACAACCGCAGGCCGCCAACGATGACCCGCGCAAAGCCGCCGTCGCCGCCGCCATTGCGCGCGTTCAGGCAAAGAAAGCCGCACAGCAAGCAGTTAACGAGGATTAAATGGTTTTCAGAATCGCAAGCTCCCCTTACACCCACAATCAGCGCCAGACATCGCGCATCATGATGCTGGTCTGCCTGGCGGCGCTGCCGGGCATTGCCGTTCAGTGCTGGTTTTTCGGCTGGGGAACCCTGTTCCAGATAATCCTGGGCTGCGCCAGCGCCCTGGCGGCGGAAGCGCTTGTGCTTAAGCTGCGCAAGGCAGCGGTCTCCCGCATTCTTGCCGATAACTCCGCGTTGCTGACCGGCCTGCTGCTGGCTATCAGTATCCCGCCGTTTGCCCCGTGGTGGATGGTGATCCTCGGCACCGTGTTTGCGGTGATCATTGCCAAACAGCTGTATGGTGGACTGGGCCATAACCCGTTTAACCCGGCGATGATTGGCTACGTGGTGCTGCTGATCTCCTTCCCGGTACAGATGACCAGCTGGCTGCCACCGCACGAGATTGCGGCCACGGTTCCGGGCTTCATGGATGCTCTGCACGTGATCTTTACCGGCCATACGGCACTCGGTGCCGATATGAACGCGCTGCGTATGGGCGTGGACGGTATCAGCCAGGCAACGCCGCTTGATACCTTTAAAACGTCCCTGCATGCCGGGCACAGCGTCGAGCAGATCATGAAATCGGCGATCTACAGCGGCGTGCTGGCGGGTGCCGGCTGGCAGTGGGTCAACCTGGCGTATCTGCTGGGTGGCCTGTTCCTGCTGCAGCAGAAAGCCATCCGCTGGCATATTCCGGTCAGCTTCCTCGTGACGCTGGCGGTCTGCGCCACGCTGGGCTGGGTATTCTCTCCTGAATCACTGGCCAGCCCGCAGATGCACCTGCTCTCCGGCGCGACCATGTTGGGTGCCTTCTTTATCCTGACGGATCCGGTAACGGCCTCAACGACTAACCGCGGACGCCTGATCTTCGGCGCGCTGGCAGGCCTGCTGGTCTGGCTCATTCGCAGCTTCGGCGGCTACCCGGACGGCGTGGCTTTTGCCGTCCTGCTCGCCAATATAACCGTTCCGCTCATCGACTATTACACGCGTCCACGCGTGTACGGTCATCGCTAAGGGTTTCGCCATGTTAAAAACGATGCAAAAACACGGCGTCACGCTGGCTGTCTTCGCCGCGGTCCTGACAGGGCTAACGGCGCTGGTTAACGCGCTGACCAAAACGACCATCGAAGAGCAGGCCTCGAAGCAGCAAAAGGCGCTGTTCGATCAGGTGATCCCGTCCGACTTCTACGATAACGACCTGCAAAAAAGCTGCTTTGTGGTAGACGCGCCGCAGCTTGGGAAAGGCCCGCACCGCCTCTTCATTGCCCGCAAAGGAGATAAACCGGTCGGCGCAGTGATGGAAGCGACGGCGCCTGACGGCTATTCCGGTGCCATTCAGCTGCTTGTGGGCAGCGATTTCTCCGGCACCATACTGGGCACCCGCGTGACGGAACACCATGAAACGCCGGGTCTTGGCGATAAAATTGAAACCCGTCTGAGCGACTGGATTTTGCACTTTGCCGGTAAAGTGATCCATGGTGAAGATGACACCGCGTTTGCGGTGAAGAAAGATGGCGGCGAGTTTGACCAATTCACCGGTGCGACCATCACCCCACGTGCGGTGGTGAATGCCGTAAAACGAGCCGGGCTGTATGCTGAAACGCTGCCCGCGCAAATCAACAATCTTCCGGCCTGTGAGGAGTAATCATGAGCCAGGTTAAAGAGGTCATTGTCCAGGGGTTGTGGAAAAACAACTCCGCGCTGGTTCAGCTTCTGGGCATGTGCCCACTGCTGGCGGTGACATCCACCGCCACCAACGCGCTCGGTCTGGGTCTGGCAACCACGCTGGTATTGACCCTGACCAACCTCTCCATCTCTGCCCTGCGCCGCTGGACGCCGTCGGAAATTCGTATTCCGATTTACGTCATGATCATTGCGTCGGTAGTCAGTATTGTTCAGATGCTGATTAACGCCTACGCGTTCGGTCTGTACCAGTCGCTCGGGATCTTCATTCCCCTTATCGTCACCAACTGTATCGTGGTCGGGCGTGCGGAAGCCTTCGCGGTGAAAAACAGTCCGGCCATGTCGGCGCTGGATGGATTTTCCATTGGCATGGGCGCCACGTGCGCCATGTTCGTGCTGGGATCCCTGCGTGAAATCCTCGGCAACGGTACGCTGTTTGACGGCGCAGATGCGCTGCTGGGCGGCTGGGCCAAAGCGCTGCGCATTGAAGTGTTCCACACCGATACGCCATTCCTGCTGGCGATGCTGCCGCCCGGTGCGTTTATTGGCCTTGGAATGATGCTGGCGATAAAATACCTGATTGATGAGAAACGTAAGCGCCGCGCGGCTGAGCGCAGCGTTCTGGAAGGGACACCCGAGAAGGCCTCATGAATAAAGAAAAGCGCATTGCGATCCTGACCCGTCTGCGGGACGAGAACCCGCACCCGACGACGGAGCTGAATTTTACCTCCCCGTTTGAGCTGCTGATCGCGGTGTTGCTCTCTGCACAGGCGACCGACGTGAGCGTCAATAAAGCCACCGCCCTGCTCTATCCGGTCGCCAATACGCCGAAGGCCATGCTGGAGCTGGGCGTGGAAGGCGTGAAGTCGTATATCAAAACCATCGGCCTGTTTAACAGCAAAGCCGAGAACGTCATTAAGACCTGCCGGATCCTGCTGGAACAGCACGGAGGCGAAGTGCCGGAAGACCGTGCTGCGCTGGAAGCCTTACCGGGCGTAGGTCGTAAAACCGCGAACGTGGTGCTCAATACCGCGTTTGGCTGGCCCACTATCGCCGTCGATACGCATATATTTCGCGTGTCTAACCGGACCAACTTTGCGCCGGGAAAAAATGTCGAGCAGGTCGAAGAGAAGCTGCTCAAAGTGGTTCCGGCGGAATTTAAGGTTGATTGCCATCACTGGCTGATTCTGCACGGTCGTTACACGTGTATTGCCCGTAAGCCTCGCTGCGGCTCCTGCATTATTGAAGATCTCTGCGAATACAAAGAAAAAGTGTATCCCTGAGCCACACAAGCCCACACCAAAAGAAGGGTGATGGTGCGCGCTTCTTTTGGCCGTTATTTGTTCGCCTTTCGTCTCCCCCAGGCTGTCACTTGTTCGGTGCTTTAACGCTCAAACAGGTTAATACTTTTTTCATAGCCGAAAATTTCTATACATCTGTGATCGCGATCACCCTGATAACTTCATGTTGTTTTTTTGTTGTCAAAATCGAGCTAAAGCCTTTGTCTGACAAGACACTCTTCTTTTTTTACCGACGATAAGACCAGCTATTTTTCAGAATTTGGGCTATATCACTGCCAGAGACGGCAAATAGCAGAACATATCGCCAAACACCGGTCCTGACGGGTCTCTGCCAGTCGAAAAAACTACCTTTACACATCGTATAAAATTTAACGCTGAATAACATTTGTATGAACCGACGATTATACCACCCCAGATATATGTAACAGATTATTACAAACGTATTGCCAGATGGGGCAGGATAGTGAACATTACCCGCCGTTTCTCCTCCCAATATAACTATAAGGCGTATGGACTACGGCCATCACGCTATGAACACCCCCGTTAATATGGGATGTAAAAAAAGAGGTATATGTGTCTACTGCAAACAATAAACCAACAGATGAAAGCGTGAGTCTTAACGCTTTTAAACAACCAAAAGCGTTCTATCTCATCTTCTCTATCGAGTTATGGGAGCGTTTTGGTTATTACGGCCTGCAAGGGATCATGGCAGTTTACCTGGTGAAACAGCTGGGTATGTCCGAAGCCGATTCCATCACGCTGTTCTCCTCCTTCAGTGCTCTGGTGTACGGTCTGGTCGCGATTGGCGGCTGGCTGGGCGATAAAGTCCTCGGCACTAAACGTGTCATCATGCTGGGCGCCATTGTCCTGGCAATTGGCTATGGTCTGGTTGCATGGTCAGGGCACGATGCCGCTGTCGTGTATATGGGTATGGCGACGATTGCCGTCGGTAACGGTCTGTTCAAAGCGAACCCGTCCTCCCTGCTCTCTACCTGCTACAGCAAAGACGATCCGCGTCTGGACGGTGCATTTACCATGTACTACATGTCCATCAACATCGGTTCGTTCTTCTCAATGCTGGCCACCCCATGGCTTGCAGCAAAATTCGGCTGGAGCGTGGCGTTTGCGCTGAGCTTCGTCGGTATGCTGATCACCGTGGTGAACTTCCTGTTCTGCCGCAGCTGGGTTAAAAACTACGGTTCAAAACCGGACTTCGAGCCTGTGCATATGGGCAAACTGCTGGCGACCATTGTGGGCGTTGTTGCCCTGGCGGCGATCGCCACCTGGCTGCTGCACAACCAGGGCATCGCACGTGCCGTTCTGGGCGTGGTCGCGCTGGGTATCGTGGTCATCTTTGCGAAAGAAGCATTCGCCATGCAGGGTGCTGCCCGTCGTAAGATGATCGTGGCGTTCATTCTGATGCTGGAAGCGATTATCTTCTTCGTACTGTACAGCCAGATGCCAACCTCTCTGAACTTCTTCGCCATTCGTAACGTTGAGCACTCCATCCTGGGTATTGCGTTCGAACCGGAGCAGTATCAGGCGCTGAACCCGTTCTGGATCATGATTGGTAGCCCGATTCTGGCCGCGATCTACAACAAAATGGGCGACCGTCTGCCAATGCCGCACAAGTTCGCTATCGGTATGGTGCTGTGCTCCGGCGCGTTCCTGGTGCTGCCGCTGGGTACCAAATTTGCTACCGACGCCGGTATCGTATCCGTTAACTGGCTGATCCTGAGCTACGCGCTGCAGTCTATCGGCGAACTGATGATCTCTGGTCTGGGTCTGGCGATGGTTGCACAGCTGGTGCCACAGCGTCTGATGGGCTTCATTATGGGTAGCTGGTTCCTGACGACTGCGGGTGCAGCCATTATCGCAGGCAAGATTGCGAACCTGATGGCCGTACCGGAAAACGTCACTGACCCACTGGTTTCTCTGAACGTCTACGGTACCGTGTTCATGCAGATTGGTATCGCGACTGCCGTTATTGCCGCTCTGATGCTGCTGACTGCACCGAAACTGAATCGAATGACTCAGGACGACGACAAGACCGCTAAGGCGACCAAAACCGCTACCGCGTGATATCCGTGAGAAACGACTGACCAGAAGCCGCTAATCTATTAGCGGCTTTTTTTTTATCCGTTTGCGCACTAACATAGCTGAAACCTCAGCGAAAAGGAGTTACCGATGAAACTGTTCTACAAACCGGGCGCGTGCTCTCTTGCTTCCCATATCACCCTGCGCGAGAGCGGCAAAGATTTCACGCTGGATGGCGTTGATCTGATGAAAAAACGTCTGGAAAACGGCGATGATTTTCTTGCCATTAACCCGAAAGGACAAGTTCCGGCGCTCCTGCTGGATGACGGTACTCTGCTGACCGAAGGCGTGGCGATTATGCAGTTCCTGGCCGATAGCGTGCCCGATCGCCAGCTGCTGGCCCCGGTCAGCACCATTTCTCGCTATAAAACGCTGGAGTGGCTGAACTACATTGCCACCGAGCTGCACAAAGGCTTTACCCCCCTGTTCCGCCCGGATACGCCGGAAGAGTTTAAACCTACCCTGCGCGCCCTGCTGGAGAAAAAGCTGCAGTACGTTAACGAATCGCTGAAAGACGAGCAGTGGATTGGCGGGTCGCGCTTCACGATTGCCGATGCGTACCTGTTCACCGTGCTGCGCTGGGCGCGCGCGGTTAAGCTGAATCTGGAAGGGTTAGACCACATTGCATCGTATATGAAGCGTGTGGCAGAGCGTCCTGCAGTGGCTGCGGCGCTGAAAGCGGAAGGGTTGAATTAACCGAGCAGACTGTGTTGCCGGGTGGCGCTGACGCTTACCCGGCCTACGAATTCCGTAGGCCCGTGCAAGCGCAGCGCCGCCGGGCGGTGTTTAAAGCTGGGTTGCGCTGAAATAGTGCTCCGGCTTCGCGATTCGATCCTGTGCTGCGACCACCTGCAGCTCATATTCCTGCATCTCTTTCGTCGCCGTCATAATTTCGTACACTGCCGCAGTAACATGCTCCAGCGCATCGCGCAGCGTTGCCCCTTGCAGTAATTTGACCAGCAGCAGGCCGCTGGTCACATCCCCCACGCCCACCGGCTGGCGCAGGCCAAAATCCACCAGCGGACGGCTGATGTGCCAGGCATCCTCTTTCGTCACCAGCAGCATCTCAAAGCGATCCTGACTTAGCCCTGCGCGCGCGAGGTGTTTTACCAGCACAACCTCAGGCCCCTGCGCGATCAGCTCGCGTGACGCGCTTACGGCCTCTTCTACGCTGTTAACCGGATGCTCGCAGAGAATTTCCAGTTCAACCAGGTTTGGCGCAATGATATCGCTGGCGGGCAGCGCGTGGCGGACGTGGAACTCCGCTACACCCGGCGCCACGATGCAGCCTTTCTCCGGATGGCCCATGACGGGGTCGCAGAAATATTTTGCCGACGGGTTAGCGGCCTTCACCTGCCGTACGATGCCGAGAATATGCTCCCCCTGCTCCGCGGAACCAAGATAACCGCTCAGTACGGCGTCACAGCGCTTGAGCTGGCCGATATCGGCAATGCCCTGCACCACCTCGGTGAGGTGTGAAGGCGGCATTACGCAGCCGGTCCATTTGCCGTACTGCGTGTGGTTGGAAAACTGAACGGTATTGAGGGGCCAGACGTTGGCGCCGAGGCGGCGCATCGGGAATTCCGCTGCGCTGTTGCCAGCATGTCCAAAAACAACGTGGGACTGAATGGCGAGGATGTTCTTCATTTTATGCTTACCCAACCCTGAAAAAACAAAAGGGGCGTGGTTTCCCACGCCCCTGGAGACTGTGACTTATTTCCAGCAGACAAGGCAGTAGTTTTTCTTACCGCGACGCAGCAGGGTGTAGCGGCCATACAGACGGTCGCCGTCAACGAAGGTGTATTCCGGGTCGGCCTGCTTTTCACCGTTGATGGTGATGGCATTGGACGCGATGGTTTTACGCGCCTGACCGCGGGAAGGCTGGAGTTCAGAATCCACCAGCGCCTGCATCAGGTCAGCCCCTTTCTCCATCTCAACCATTGGCACGCCGTCCTGCGCCAGTTGTTCGAAGTCCGCTTCGCTCAGGTCGCTCAGGGTGCCGTTAAACAGGCTAGCGGTAATGCGTTTTGCCGCGGCCAGACCTTCTTCACCGTGAACCAGTTTGGTCACTTCATCCGCCAGCACGTACTGCGCGCGCGGCGCTTTACCGCTGTTCTTGTCTTCTTCTTCCAGCGCGTTGATGGCTTCAATGTCCATAAAGGTGAAGAACTTCAGGAAGCGGTAAACATCGGCGTCCGCCGTGTTGATCCAGAACTGGTAGAATTTGTACGGGCTGGTTTTCTTCGGATCAAGCCATACCGCGCCGCCTTCGGTTTTACCAAATTTGGTACCGTCTGCTTTGGTAATCAGCGGAACGGTCAGACCAAACACCTGATTCTGGTGCAGGCGACGGGTCAGGTCGATACCGGAAGTGATGTTACCCCACTGGTCAGAACCGCCAATCTGCAGGGAAACACCGTGCAGTTTGTTCAGGCAGGCAAAGTCATACCCCTGCAGCAGGTTGTAGGAGAACTCGGTAAAGGAGATACCCTGGTCGTCACGGTTCAGACGCTGCTTCACGGCCTCTTTGTTAATCATCTGGTTAACAGAGAAGTGCTTGCCGATGTCACGCAGGAAGGTCAGCACGTTCATGCTGCCAAACCAGTCGTAGTTGTTCGCGGCAATCGCGGCGTTATCGCCACAGTTGAAGTCGAGGAACGGTGCAACCTGTTTGCGGATCTTATCGACCCACTCCTGCACGGTATCTTCGGTGTTCAGTTTACGCTCAGCGGCTTTGAAGCTTGGGTCACCAATCAGACCGGTCGCGCCGCCCACCAGGGCAACAGGCTTATGGCCCGCCATCTGGAAGCGTTTCAGGCATAACAATGGAACAAGATGCCCCAAATGCAAGCTGTCAGCGGTGGGATCGAAGCCGCAATAGAGCGCGATCGGGCCTTGCGCCAGTCGCTCTGCTAACGCTTCCTCGTCCGTCACCTGGGCCACGAGGCCCCGCTCTTGCAATTGTTTAATCAAGTTACTGCTTGCCATCAAATTCTCCATGTATAAACGACTGCACCTTTGCCGGTACACGACTTTTCGCCTGATGCGAAAGGACCATAGAATAAAGCGCAAGCGCGGTGTGCGCTAGCGCTTAAATCAACAAATTTCGGGGATTACGGCGCCAGTCTGTCGATTTTCCAGCCGCCATTCTCGCGCTGGTATAAAAAGCGGTCGTGCAGGCGATGTTCGCCCCCCTGCCAGAACTCGATTTGCTCAATCGGGATGCGGAAACCACCCCAGAAGCTCGGCAGCGGGATTTCACCCTGCTGGAACTTCTGCTTCAGCTCGAGGAATTTACTTTCCAGCACGCCGCGGGCGGAAATGCGGCTGGACTGTTTTGATACCCAGGCACCAATCTGGCTGTCACGCGGGCGGCTGTGGAAATACTTCACCACTTCCAGCGTCGAGAGACGTTCCGCTTTGCCGGTGACCATGACCTGACGTTCCAGCATGTGCCAGGGGAACAGCAGGCTGATACGCGGATTGTTTTCCAGATGGTGTGCTTTGCGGCTGCCGAGGTTGGTGTAGAACACCAGTCCTTTCTCGTCATAATGCTTGAGCAATACGATGCGCTGATACGGTTGACCGTTTTCATCCACCGTCGCGACGACCATGGCCGTGGGGTCGGCCAGTTTCGCTTCGCAGGCCTGTTTCAGCCAGCGTTCAAAAAGCACGAGGGGTTCAGCGGGAAGATCCTGGCGACGCAGGCCGCCTTTGGTGTATTCACGGCGCAGATGCGCAATTTGCTGCAGTTCGTCGTTATCTGACATGGCGTTAGCTGACATTGAG
Source organism: Enterobacter sp. JBIWA003 (assembly GCF_019968825.1). Classification (NCBI taxonomy): domain Bacteria; kingdom Pseudomonadati; phylum Pseudomonadota; class Gammaproteobacteria; order Enterobacterales; family Enterobacteriaceae; genus Enterobacter; species Enterobacter sp. JBIWA003. The sequence goes on along the minus strand of NZ_CP074170.1, from coordinate 2,108,565 downwards.
AGTGGGTGGCGCTATTGTGCGCCGCCCCTGTAAAAATCTCAACGCTTCGGATTTTCGAGCTGGCACTTGTTCAGCACAATACGGTCACGTTTGTAGACCGTGGCGCTGTCGCCTTTCGACCAGAAGACATAGATACCGTCGGTGTAACGCGCGCCTGAGGCTGAAATGCCCTGCTTCAGCGTCAGCAGTTTATTGTCATAAACAAAACTGGCTTCCTGGCGTGGATTGTTCAGCTTCACGGTCAGCGGTTTTTCGTCGCAGCGATACTCAAGCGTATCGGTCTGCATGCGCTCAAGGAGCTGGTTGTAGACGCTGCATCCTGACAGCAAAAAAGGGGCGGCAATAAGAAGAAGTTTTTTCATGGGCGTATTCCGAAGACTTTCCTGGTCCTGGAGGGCATGGCTGCCCCCCTGTTTCGTTCCATTTTAACGACGACGCGCCGCGCTGAATTTCAGTTAACTCTGATTATGACGCGGATTTGCCGGGAAAATCGCCCCAAGGACGCTCGCCTCGCGCGCGCCGGTTACCGACGGTAAGTTGCCCGGCAGCCCGGCAATGGTGCGCCAGGCAAGCCAGGCGAAGGCCAGCGCCTCCATATCATCACCGCTGATGCCGGCCTCGTCGGTCGTCGACACTTCGGTGCCCGGCAGCAGCCCGGCAAGACGCGCCATCACCAGCGGGTTACGGCTTCCCCCGCCGCACACCAGCAGGCGTTCACATCCGCCACTGAGGAGCACCTGTTCGGAAATCGACACGGCCGTGAGCTCGGCAAGCGTCGCCTGAACATCCTGCGGCGCGAGCGCCGGGAATGACGCCAGCTGGCGCTCAAGCCAGCCAAAGTTGAAGTATTCACGCCCCGTGCTTTTCGGTGCCGGTAAGGCAAAATAAGGATCGCTCAGCATGGACTGCAACAGCGGGATAATCACCTTACCCTCGCTCGCCCACTCCGCGTTTTTATCGTACGGTTGACCGCACTGTCGCCAGATCCAGGCATCCATTAACATATTGCCCGGGCCGGTATCGTAGCCGCGGACCGGCTGCCCGGGGATAAGCATCGACAGATTGGCGATCCCACCAATGTTGAGCACCATACGCCGTTCTGAAGGGTGCGCCAGCAGCGCCTGATGAAACGCGGGCACCAGCGGTGCGCCCTGTCCGCCAAGGGCAATATCGCGACGACGGAAATCGCCGACCACCGTGACGCCCGTCTTCGCCACAATCTGGTTGTTATCGCCGATTTGCAGAGTATGCGGGGCCTCTCCGATGGGCTCATGCCAGACCGTTTGTCCGTGACACCCGATGGCGACCACATCCTGCGGGCGAAGATGTTCTTTTTGCATCAAAGCCTGCACCGCATCCGCAAACAGCGCCCCGAGGCGGACATCCAGCTGTCCAAGCTGGGAGAGGGTCAGCTGCTGCCCCTGACAGATACTGAGAATATCCTCTTTCAGTGAAATGGGGATTGGCCAGGTCAGGCTCGCCTGCTGTGCCACCATGTTTTCATCAATGGCGGCCAGAACGACATCTACCCCATCCAGACTGGTGCCTGACATCACACCAATGTAGCGACCCGATTTCATGCGCTTTCCTTACGTTGCGTGGGCTAAGGATATCCACTCAACCATAAACGGCGTCGCTTTGCCATCCGGCAATAATATTTTTTAACAATGTCAGACGGGTAGCGCGGGCGGATCCTGTTTATGTCTCGTTAAGTCAAATTCAAGTACAATTTTCCTATTGTTAGTGCAAAGATATGAACTATGGCTCCTTATGCCATATAATTTAGCCATAACGGATGCCCCCAATCGGGCGTTTTTGGTGAACAGGAGATTCAAATGATTTTACGTGTACTGGGCGTTTCGCTGATTGGTTTAACTCTGGCTGGCTGTGTGAATGACAGTTCACTTTCTGGCGACGTTTACAGCGCTTCTGAAGCGAAACAGGTTCAGAACGTGACTTACGGTACCGTTGTTAACGCACGCCCTGTACAGATTCAGGGGGGTGATGAAAACAACGTGATGGGCGCAATCGGCGGTGCCGTTCTGGGTGGTTTCCTGGGTAATACCGTCGGCGGTGGTACGGGACGCTCTCTGGCGACAGCCGCAGGTGCCGTTGCGGGTGGCGTAGCCGGCCAGGGCGTTCAGGGTGCGATGAACAAAACTCAGGGTGTAGAGCTGGAAATTCGTAAAGACGACGGCAGCACAATCATGGTTGTTCAGAAACAGGGCAGCACCCGCTTCTCTGCAGGCCAGCGCGTTGTACTGGCGAGCAACGGAAGCCAGGTGACCGTTTCTCCACGTTAATTAAAAGTGGATGTGGTCTTCGGGCCACATCCATTTACAATATATATCACTCTCACAAATATAATTACAAAATTCATTCACCCCATCCATTATTAATCACTCCTTATATTGTTTCTGCGCAAAGTATTTACTGCATTAATTGATTAGACTCTTCGCAATCACCTTCTCTTTATTCATTATAATTTGTAAAAATCCTATGCTTGCGAATCGTCGTGCTCTACCGAGCCGTTATATCGCGTTCTGTCTCGGTTGCCTTGTTGTTATCGGGATATTACACGCGCTGTTTTTAAAACTCGTTGAATGGGTTCCGTCCTTTTCACCGCTTTTATTCCCTACGCTCACCATTTTTCTTCTGGTGTTTCACCTGTTTATTGCCTGTTTTATGGCGATGAAATACGGGTGTGACAAAAGACGACTGTATCTGGTCGCCATCGCCTTTGCCTTTGCCGGATCCGCATTGCTGATGGTCGGAACGCTGACCAGCTTCCCCGCCTGGCTGGATCTCTATCAGTTCAACGTCGTGAACTACAACGATGCGATGATTTACTATATGTTCCGCCACTTTTTAATGGCGGTGCTGTTCATCGTGGCGGCAATACTCTATCCCATGCGCAATTACCCTCTTTCACGGCTGGCGCATATCTCAATTGTGAGCGGGGCATCTCTTTTTACCGCCTGTGCAGTGGGACTGGCCTGGATATATTCCAGCCACTCGCCCTTGTTATCGATTGACCTGGTTGATAATGAAACCCGGCAGTTTATGGTCCTCTGGAGCCATTGCATTAATATCTCTTTAATTGTTTTCTGGGTGATAACATTAGTAGCGCTGATGTTTGTCACGCGCGTGCGCAATTTATTCTGGGTAGGCGGAAATTTTCTGTGCGTTTGCTATATCGTTACGCTTTCAATGCTGTTAGCGGGTGGACATGCCGAAGATATCTCCTGGTACCGCGCCCGGTTATTTGAAACTGTCGCCACGCTGCTGATTATTTTTGTTCTGCTTTACGATGTCTTCAGACTGTATCGCGACTCGCACGTAAAATATCAGCAGTCCTATCAGAACTCGATTCGCGATCCGCTCACGCGCCTTTATAACCGCAGCTATTTTTATGAATCGTTAAACCAGGCGCTGGATATCGCCAGACCCAACCGCCCCGTTTCCGTCATTGTCAGCGATCTCGATCGCTTCAAGCGCATTAACGACACCTACGGGCATCTTCAGGGCGATAAAGTCCTGCAGTTTGTCGCCAACCTGCTGATGGATTCCGTGCGCCCGCAGGACATCGCGGCCCGTATCGGCGGCGAGGAGTTTGTGCTGATGCTGGCCAACACGTCGTCAGACTCCGCGTACCAGGTGGCCGAGCGCATACGTCTGAAGCTAAGCAGCTTTGATAAAACCAGCAGCGGCGGTCAGTTGCCGGAGCCCATCACCATCAGTATGGGGGTGTTTACGGCAACGTCATCAACGATAACTGCAGAAGCGTGCGTGGAAAGTGCCGACAAGGCGATGTATGAAGCGAAAGAGACGGGTCGTAATCGTGTGGTCGTCTTTAAGTAAAAAAAGGCCTTGCTGGTGCAAGGCCTTCGTGTTTATCAGTCGCGAGACTGCAGCTCATGGATATTTTGCTCAAGGCGAGCAATGAGGCTGATGAGCATTTCCAGCTCCGCCGGTGAAACGCCTGAGAGGATTTCACCGCGCGTTTTGGTGATGACGGCTTCCATTTCGGTGATGATAGGCGCCGCTTTCTCAGTGAGTTTAATCCGCTTAGCACGACGATCGCTGGCGCAGGTTTGTCGGGAGATCAACCCCTTCTCTTCCAGCTGATCAAGCGTGCGCACCAGCGACGGTTGCTCAATGCCTATCGCTTTTGCCAGCTGAATTTGTGACTGATCGGGCGGCAGTTGATGAATGTTGTGCAGCGTGACCCAATGCGTCTGTGTTAATTCCAGAGGTTTCAGGCGATGGTCAATCAGAGCACGCCAGACGCGTACCAACCTTGCCAGATCAGAACCTAATGGCGATTCCAATTTCATCTCCTTATAATTAGCTTGCTAAGTTATTATACTGATTTTAGAATAGTGTGCAGCATTTGTATTGCCAAAACAAATGCAATACTGCATTCATCGAACTTAAAAGTATGACTTACACTGAATTGTGATGCTTCATCATACTAAGACAAGCCAACGCGGCATTCTGTTCACTGCAAAGGATTTCTGCCCGTGACGTTTTTTCATCGCTCAGAGGGGTTACCCCTTCAGGATCTGATCTTCGGTGCGTCAGTCTACTTTCCTCCCCTGTTTAAAGCCGTGCTGGTGGGCTTTATTCTCTGGCTCATCGCGCATCGTCTGCTTCGCGACTGGATGTACTCCGGCGAAATCTGGCATCCCATGCTGATGGATCTTTCCCTGTTTGCCCTCTCCGTATGTCTGGGCCTTGCTGTCTTGATGGTGTGGTGACTATGCCTCTGAAAACGCTGAAGTACTTTTCCACCCTCTTTGTTCTCGCCCTCGCGCTGGTTGCAGGCTGGTGGATGTGGAATTTTTATATGCAGTCCCCCTGGACCCGTGACGGCAAAATTCGCGCTGAACAGGTCAGCATCACCCCGCAGGTGTCGGGAAGCATCACGACGCTGCTCGTTAAGGATAACCAGTACGTTAAAAAGGGTGAGGTACTCTTCCGGATCGACGATACCCCGTACCACATCGCGATTCTGAACGCCGAGGCGCAGCTGGCGAAAGCCCAGTCAGACTTAGCGAAAGCGAATAACGAGGCCAACCGCCGCCGGCATCTATCGCAAAATTACATCTCAGCGGAAGATTTAGACACTGCCAACATCAACGTGAAGGCCATGCAGGCGAACGTCAACGTGGCCGAAGCCACGCTGAAGCAGGCCCAGTGGGAGCTGACCCAAACGGTGATTACCGCGCCGGTTGACGGGTGGGTCACCAACCTTTCCGCTCGCGTGGGGAATTATGCCACCACGGGACAACCCGTTTTTGCCCTCGTCGACAGCCACTCCTTCTACGTGGTGGGCTATTTTGAAGAGACCAAGCTTCGCCATATTCGCGAGGGATCGCCCGCCGCCATTACGCTTTACAGTGGCTCGCAGAAGTTACAGGGTCACGTATCCAGCATTGGCCGCGCTATTTATGATCAAAGCGTCGAAACGGATTCCGGCCTGGTGCCGGACATCAAGCCGAACGTGCCCTGGGTGCGTCTCGCTCAGCGCGTGCCGGTTCGCGTGGAGTTTGACCATTTACCGCAGGACATCACGCTGGTCTCCGGCACCACCTGTACTGTCTCCATCGGAAACCGGTGATGAAGCTGCCGGCACTCTCCTGGCAAAACACGCCGTGGATCAAAGCGACGCGCCCTCAGTGGCGCTACGCGCTGCGTAACGGCATTGCCATGTGTCTGGCGCTGACCGTCGCCTATTACCTGAACCTGGATGAACCCTACTGGGCGATGACCTCTGCCGCGGTGGTGAGTTTTCCTACGGTCGGCGGGGTGATCAGTAAGAGCCTTGGGCGCATCGCCGGCAGCCTGTTGGGGGCCACGGCGGCGTTAATTATTGCCGGCCATACGCTGAACGATCCGTGGATGTTCCTGCTGAGCATGGCGGCGTGGCTGGGGTGCTGTACCTGGGCCTGCGCCCATTTTACCAATAACGTCGCCTACGCTTTCCAGCTGGCGGGCTATACCGCCGCCATTATCGCCTTCCCGGTGGTGAACGTGCTCGACACCACCGAACTGTGGGATATCGCGCAGGCGCGCGTCTGTGAAGTCATTGTCGGGATCCTCAGCGGTGGCTTCATGATGATGATCCTCCCCAGCACCTCCGACGGCACCGCGCTTATCACCGCCCTCAAGACCATGCATACCCGGCTGCTTGAGCACGCGAGCCTGCTGTGGCAACCGGATACCAGCGATGAGATCCGCCTCGCGCATGAAAAGGTGATCGGACAGATCCTGACGATGAATCTGTTGCGTATTCAGGCGTTCTGGAGCCACTATCGCTTTCGGCGTCAGAACACCCTGCTTAATTATTTATTGCACCAGCAGCTGCGTATGACCAGCGCCATCTCCAGCCTGCGCAGAATGCTGCTCAACTGGCCGACGCCGCCGGAAAACACCCGTGCCGTCATCGAAACGCTGCTCGCGGCTCTTGCGCGCCCGGATGCGGACATCTACACCGTTGCGAAGATCATCGCCCCGCTCGCCCCGGTTGATGAGTACGACTATCGCCATCGCGCCTTCTGGCAGCGTCTGAATTACTTTTGCCGACTCTACCTGCGCAGCAGCCGCTGGATTAACGCGGTTGAGAATGCCACGCCGGTCACGGAGTTCAACGTGCCCGGGAGTCCGGCTCTCGCCCGCCATACCGACTACCTGGAAGCGCTGTGGAGCGGTTTTCGCACCTTCTGCGCGCTGATGCTGGTGGGGGCGTGGAGCATCACCACGCAGTGGGAGTCCGGTACGGCGGCCCTGACGCTTGCTGCCATCAGCTGCGTGCTTTACTCCGTCGCGGCCTCGCCGTTCAACTCGCTGACGCTCCTGCTACGCACCCTGGTGCTGCTGTCTTTGTTCAGTTTTGTGGTGAAGTTTGGCCTGATGGTGCAGATAAGCGATCTGTGGCAGTTCCTGCTGTTTCTGTTTCCGCTGTTGACCACCATGCAGCTACTCAAGCTGCAAATGCCAAAACAGGCGGGCCTGTGGGGGCAACTGATTGTCTTTATGGGCTCGTTTATCTCCGTGACCAATCCGCCGGTTTATGATTACGCCGATTTTCTTAATGACAATCTGGCGAAAATCCTTGGCGTGGGGCTGGCGTGGCTGGCTTTCGCGGTGTTGCGCCCCGGCTCCGATGCCCGCAAAAGCCGCAGGCATATCCGGGAGTTACGCCGGGGATTTGTGGACCAGCTCAGCCGTAAACCGCATCTTCGTGAAAACGAGTATGAATCGCTGGTTTATCATCACGTGAGCCAGCTCAATAACAGCCAGGACGCGCTTTCCCGGCGCTGGCTGCTGCGCTGGGGCGTGGTGCTGTTGAACTGTTCGCATGTGGTCTGGCAGCTTCGCGGGTGGGAAACACGTTCCGACCCGCTGTCGCAGGTTCGCGATGTGTGCATCTCTCTGCTTCGCGATGTGATGAGCGAACGCGGTGTCCAGCAGCGACCGCTGGCAACCACGCTGAATGAACTGCAGCGGATCTGCGATACGCTTGCACGACATCATCTCCCCGCCGCCCGTGATTTGGCCTCGATAATCTGGCGGCTGCACTGCTCGCTGTCACAGCTGGAGCAAGCACCACCGCCTGGTACCATTGGGGATCAGATCACGCCGCAGGCATAACGCGCCCCGCCGCCGCCAAGCGGTTTAGGCTGATCGGACATATTGTCGCCGCCGACATGAATCATTAGCGCTTTACCTTTTACCTCATCCAGCTTTTTCAGACGCGGCGCGACAACGGGATCGGTGGCTTTACCGTCGTTATTGACCACCAGCACGGGCAGACCGCCCAGGTGTCCCATTCCATCCGGGCCCTCATGCTTGCCGGTATGCTGGGGATCCAGATGCCCCCCTGCCGCTTCCGCCGCTGACGCTTTACCCTCTTTTAATGCGGGCTGACAGCTTCCTTTGGCGTGAACATGGAAACCATGCTCACCGGGAGGGAGTGCTTTGAGGTTGGGAGCGAACTCCAGCCCTTTGTCGGTTTCCGTGATTTTCACCGTACCGATGGACTGACCCACACCCTGAGAGGTGACGAGATTCATTTCCACTTCGTCGCTGGCTGCCTGCGCCCCTGCGCAAACAACCAGCGCGACCATTGCCAGAGCAAAACGCTTCATATGACCTCCGCTGGTTATTTTTTGCCCCTTAAGTGTATACCAGGGGCAAAGATTTCACCGGAAAGTCACCTTCTGGCGGTTTATGGCACGTCGTAACCCAGCGCGGCTTTGCGGATGCGGAACCACTGCTGGCGGGTCATCTGCAGCTCTTCAGCGGCCAGTGCAGAACGCACGCGTTCTATTTTGCCAAAACCAATAATGGGCAGCGGTTTTGACGGCAGACGCAGGATCCAGGCATAAACCACCTGTTCGATGCTCTCCGCGTTCAGCTCGCGGGCGATAGTGTCCAGCTCGTTGCGCTGCGGCTGGAATTCATCATCATTAAACAGGCGTCCGCCTCCCAGGCAGGACCAAGCCATCGGGCGAATACGCAGCTGTTGCAGCTGGTCGAGGGTACCGTCCAGCAGCAGCGGCTGGTGTACCGGGGAGATCTCCACCTGATTGGTGGCCAGGGTAAACGGCAGACGAGACTGAAGCAGTGCAAACTGCGCCGGGGTAAAGTTGGAAACGCCAAAGTGACGCACTTTGCCGCTCTGATGCAGGTTCAGGAAGGCTTCTGCCACCTCATCGGCATCCATGAGCGGATCCGGACGGTGGATTAACAGCAGGTCGATACGGTCGGTCGCCAGATTGACCAGCGACTGCTCAGCGCTCTTGATGATATGCGCGCTGTCGGTAATGTAATGCCCTAGGGCGTGTTCCGGTTTTGCCGTGGTGGCAATCCCGCACTTCGTGACGATCTCCATGCGGTCGCGGAGTGCCGGAACCAGCTTGAGCGCCTCGCCGAATGCGGCTTCACACTGATAACCACCGTAAATGTCCGCATGGTCGACCGTGGTAACGCCCAGATCGATATGCTCTTCAATAAAGCTCGCCAGCTGGAGGGGGGACATATTCCAGTCCATCAGACGCCAGTAGCCCATCACAAAACGGGAGAATTCTGGCCCCTGGGGGGCAAGGGTAATTCGCTGAACCATAACATTTTCCTCAAGGACGTGATGTCATGAGTATACGCAATTACCGTGTTAAAAAAGTGAAGGTTGCTGGGGTTCTTCGGTCTCACCGGCTTTGTTTGCGCGTATTTTGCGCAGAAGACGCTGTCGGCAGAGGCGTAGCACCTCCTGCTTTTGCGTGTCGCTAAAGTTTTGCCAGTTGAAACGCTCGTCGCGGGTACGCATGCACCCGCGGCAATATCCACGTTCATCCACCTGACAAATCCCCCGGCACGGGCTCTGGATGGGGAAAAACTCCAGCTGCTCTGCCACACTCACCTCCGGATAACCACTCTCACCTACAGTGAAGACGCTAAACGCGCCACGTGCAAGGCCCATACCACAGATTTGTGGCATTAAGGTTTCACTAATCTTCCCTCTTTATACTCGGCCCATCATGACAATGACAGGTTTACCGATCGATGTGGTTAATCAAAAAGTTACAATGTAACGACATTAAATTTACTCTGGGCTGTGCACTCTTCTTTACGCTAATCAACGGGCTGTTTATCCAGCGCAGCTGGGCCATTATTGCCCCTGCGCACCTGCACGACATCCTCTTTGCCGCGTCCGTACCGCTGGTGCTGTTTTGCGGCTGGGTGATTGTGTTTAGCCTGCTGAATATCCCCTATATCCGCAAGCCGCTGCTGATCGTCTTAACGGTCGGATGCGCCGCGGCAACCTACTTTATGTACACCTACGGCGCGGTGATCGATCAGAACATGATTGTGAACGTGTTCGAAACCAACTCTCAGGAAGCGACAGCCCTGGTGACGCCGCAGATGATTCTGTGGATTGTTATTGCTGGCCTCGTGCCTTCCGTGGTGCTGGCGCTGACCCGCATTCGTACCGGGAAATGGTGGTATGCCCTGCTGACGCGCGTTGCCGCGATGCTTGGCGCCCTGCTGGTAATTATCCTGATTGCCGCCGTGTTTTATAAAGATTACGCCTCGCTGTTTCGCAACAACAAAAGCATCGTCAAAATGGTGACCCCGGCCAACTATGTCAGCGCCGTGGTGAAGTACAGCAAAATGCGCTGGTTTGCCGGCGATCAAACGCTGGTACGGATTGGCGAAGATGCCCATAAAGGACCGTTGATTTCAGGTCAACAAAAGAAAACCGTTCTGGTACTGGTCGTTGGGGAAGCCTCTCGCGCGGCGAACTACTCCCTGAATGGTTACGATCGTGAAACGAACCCGGAGCTGAAAAAGCAGGATGTGATTAACTTCCCGCAGGCCTCCTCATGCGGCACTGAAACCGCCGTTTCCGTTCCGTGCATGTTCTCCGGCATGACGCGTAGCAAATACGATGCCGACCTGGCGCACCATCAGGAAGGTCTGCTCGATGTGCTGAAGCATGCGGGTATCAACTTGCTGTGGCGCGACAACGACGGCGGCTGTAAAGGCGCCTGCGATCGCGTGCCGCATACCGATATGACGCAGTGGAATCTGGATCAGTTCTGCAAAGACAAATCCTGTATTGATGATGTGAATTTCTACCGTCTGGACAATGTGCTGGATGGTCTGAAGCAGGACACGGTGCTGGTTATCCACCTGATGGGGAGCCACGGTCCGGCGTACTATCGCCGTTACCCGGACACTTTCCGGAAATTCACCCCAACCTGCGACACCAACGAGATTCAGGATTGCGATCATCAGGCGCTGATGAATACCTATGACAACACCATTCTGTATACCGACAGCATGGTCAGCAAAACCATTGATGCGCTGAAAGCTCGCCAGGCAAGCATGAATACCGCGCTGATTTATCTCTCGGATCACGGTGAGTCACTGGGTGAAAGCGGCATTTATCTGCACGGGACGCCGTACATGCTGGCGCCGGAGCAGCAAACGCACATTCCGTTTATGTTCTGGCTGTCACCGGACTACGCGAAAAACTTTGGCATCAATGAACAGTGTTTACGCGACCATGCAGCAAAAAATGCGGTCTCCCAGGACAATTTATTCTCAACCGTATTGGGTATGATGGACGTTAAATCAACGGTTTATCAACAGCAGCTGGATATTCTGAACGCATGTCGTCAATAAACTCGCTTGCATTAGACCGAACGGTCTATTAGAGTGCGGCCATGAGCAGAAATACTGAACACGATACCCGCGAACATCTACTGGCAACCGGCGAGCGTCTTTGCATGCATCGCGGGTTTACCGGTATGGGGTTGAGCGAGTTATTAAAAACCGCTGAGGTACCGAAGGGGTCGTTTTATCACTACTTCCGGTCCAAAGAGGCCTTTGGCGTGGCAATGCTGGAGCGTCATTACGCGGGCTACCACCAGCGTCTGGCGACACACTTTGCGTCGGGTGAAGGAAACTATCGGGATCGTGTTCTTAACTACTATCAGGAAACGCTGAACCAGTTCTGTCAGCAGGGCATTATCAGCGGATGCCTGACGGTCAAGCTGTCTGCCGAGGTGTGCGATCTTTCCGAAGACATGCGATCGGCGATGGATAAGGGTGCCCGCGGCGTGATCGCCCTGCTGGCCCAGGCGCTGGAAAAAGGCCGCGACGAAAAAACGCTGGCCTTTACCGGCGACCCCTTAATGCAGTCTCAGGTGCTCTATTCCCTGTGGTTAGGGGCCAATCTGCAGGCAAAAATTTCGCGCAGTGCCGTGCCGCTGGAAAGCGCGCTGGCACATGTGAAAAACAGCATTACTGCGCCTGGCGTATAACGGGCGCTTTTTATTTACCTTATTACTAGTCGACTGGTCTACTCAGGAGTCTTTATGTCAGCTGAAAAACTGTTTACCCCATTGAAAGTGGGTGCCGTCACGGCGCCAAACCGCGTGTTCATGGCTCCGCTGACCCGTCTGCGCAGCATTGAGCCGGGTGACATCCCAACCCCGCTGATGGGCGAATACTATCGTCAACGCGCAAGCTCTGGCCTGATTATCACCGAAGCCACGCAGATCTCTGCGCAGGCGAAGGGCTACGCCGGTGCGCCGGGCCTTCACAGCCCGGAACAGATCGCGGCATGGCAGAAAATCACCGCGGGCGTTCACGCTGAAGAGGGTCGTATTGCGGTCCAGCTGTGGCATACCGGTCGTATCTCACACAGCAGCATCCAGCCTGGCGGTCAGGCACCGGTCTCCGCGTCAGCCCTGAGCGCCAATACCCGTACTTCCCTGCGCGATGAAAACGGCAACGCGATCCGCGTGGATACCTCTATGCCTCGCGCGCTGGAGCTGGACGAAATCCCGGGGATTGTTAACGACTTCCGTCAGGCCGTGGCCAACGCGCGTGAAGCCGGTTTTGACCTGATTGAGCTGCACTCCGCGCATGGCTATCTTCTGCACCAGTTCCTGTCACCGTCGTCTAACCATCGCACCGACCAGTACGGCGGCAACGTCGAAAACCGCGCCCGTCTGGTGCTGGAAGTGGTGGATGCGGTATGCAAGGAGTGGAGTCCGGACCGTATCGGGATCCGCGTCTCCCCAATCGGGTCTTTCCAGAACGTCGACAACGGCCCGAACGAGGAAGCGGATGCGCTTTATCTGATTGAAGAGCTGGCCAAACGCGGTATTGCCTATCTGCACATGTCCGAGCCTGACTGGGCTGGCGGTAAGCCTTACACTGAAGCCTTCCGCCAGAAAGTGCGCGAGCGCTTCCACGGGGTGATCATCGGTGCAGGTGCCTATACGCCTGAGAAAGCCGAAGATCTGATTAATAAAGGGCTGATCGATGCCGTCGCGTTTGGCCGCGACTACATCGCCAACCCGGATCTGGTTGCTCGCCTGCAGAAAAAAGCGGCGCTCAACCCGCAGCGTCCGGAAAGCTTCTACGGCGGCGGCGCGGAAGGCTACACCGACTACCCTTCACTGTAATCTCGCCATTGTTCATTGATAGCGGCGACAGTTCGCCGCTATACTAAAACATCGTTTCTGATCCAAAAGCTTTTTTATTCCATTGGTTAATGAGGAAATTATGCGCCTACTTCACACCATGCTGCGCGTTGGCGACCTGCAACGTTCTATCGATTTCTACACTAACGTCCTGGGCATGAAGCTGCTGCGCACCAGCGAAAACCCGGAATACAAATACTCGCTGGCGTTCGTGGGTTACGGCCCGGAAACGGATGAAGCGGTGATAGAGCTGACCTACAACTGGGGCGTTGACAGCTATGAGCTGGGCACGGCCTACGGCCATATCGCGCTGGAAGTGGATAACGCGGCCGACGCGTGCGAACGCATTCGCAAAAATGGCGGTAACGTCACGCGCGAAGCGGGCCCGGTAAAAGGCGGCACCACCGTGATTGCGTTTGTGGAAGATCCGGACGGTTACAAAATCGAGCTGATTGAAGCCAAAGACGCCGGTCGCGGTCTGGGCAACTGATCCCTCAGGGCGCAACGTGCGCCCGTAGTTTTACTGCATCACCCCGCAAAATTTGCCATAATGCGCTCTGCTTTTTCCCATGTAAGAGACCCTGATGTCCGATAACGCTCAATTTAGCGGTCTGTGCGACCGTTTTCGTGGTTTTTATCCCGTTGTGATTGATGTAGAAACAGCCGGATTTAACGCTAAAACCGATGCGCTGCTCGAAATTGCCGCCATCACGCTGAAGATGGATGAACAGGGCTGGCTTACACCGGACACCACGCTGCATTTCCACGTTGAACCTTTCGAAGGGGCAAACTTACAGCCGGAAGCGCTGGCGTTTAACGGTATCGATCCGCATAACCCGCTGCGCGGTGCCGTCAGTGAATATGACGCGCTGCACGCCATTTTTAAAATGGTGCGTAAAGGCATGAAAGAGAGCAACTGCAGCCGCGCCATTATGGTGGCCCATAACGCCACCTTCGATCACAGCTTTACCATGGCCGCAGCCGAGCGCGCCGCGCTCAAACGCAACCCCTTCCACCCTTTTGTCACCTTCGACACCGCCGCGCTGAGCGGCCTGGCGCTGGGACAAACGGTGTTATCAAAGGCCTGTATTACGGCTGGCATTCCGTTCGACGGCACGCAGGCGCACTCCGCGCTGTATGACACGGAGCGTACCGCAGAGCTGTTCTGTGAGATCGTCAACCGCTGGAAGCGTCTGGGCGGCTGGCCGCTGCCGATGGGCGATGAGGCCGAGCGCCAATCGTAGGTCGGGTAAGCGCAGCGCCATCCGACAAAAAAAAAGCGACCACATAGCAGGTCGCTTTTTTATTTCCGCAGAAAATTACTCTGCGTCCGGCTCTTCCGTTTTGTACTTCGCCGCGGTTTCTTTGATCAGCTGCTGCAGTTCACCGCGCTGATACATTTCAATCAGAATATCGCAACCGCCAACCAGTTCACCGTCTACCCACAGCTGTGGGAACGTCGGCCAGTTCGCGTACTTCGGCAGCTCAGCGCGGATGTCCGGGTTCTGCAGGATATCAACGTAAGCAAAACGCTCACCACAGGCAGACAGCGCCTGAACCGCTTGCGCGGAGAAGCCGCAGCTTGGCAGCTTTGGAGAACCTTTCATATACAGCAGAATCGGGTTTTCAGCGATCTGGCGCTGGATTTTTTCAATAGTGGTGCTCATGTCTTGCTTCCTTTAACTTCTGTTACGGCATTCGTCTGACATTGTAGCGGTTCAGACTGGCATCGGAAAATAACATTTTTGTCACGTATTGACATTCTACTCCGAGTCACGAAAAGTTGCATTGCAAATGGTGTTTACCCCTGCGACGGCCAGGGTTTTGCTTAGGGAATGGGCAAATGTACGACAGAACGATGAATTTTTTTGCACTTGCTAACGAAACAGGATTGGAGATTGAAAAATGGTATTAACTTTCTGGCTTTTTATGGATTAGAATCGACGGGCTTTGTAAATCACACGCGGGTATTATTGATGACCTGCATTTATCAGGGGACTGCCCAGTGGCGCGGATAAATAAAATCTCGATCACGCTCTGTGCTTTACTGTTTACTTCACTCACTTTCACGCCAGTGGCAAACGCCTCTCAGCAGGCGCGGCATTCTGCTGTACAAA
The DNA here is from genome assembly GCF_019968825.1 of Enterobacter sp. JBIWA003. NCBI lineage: Bacteria > Pseudomonadati > Pseudomonadota > Gammaproteobacteria > Enterobacterales > Enterobacteriaceae > Enterobacter > Enterobacter sp. JBIWA003. The sequence goes on along the minus strand of NZ_CP074170.1, from coordinate 2,093,444 downwards.
AAAACCATCTGGTGAAAGCCACAGAACGTAAGAAAAAAACCACCGCTAAGAACGACAAGAAAAAGACAAACACACAGACTAAAAAAACCGCTTCCAGCAAGACGAAAACCACTTCTTCCCGCACTGCCCACACCGCCAAAAGTAAAGCTTCGCAAACCGCCGCTAACCTCGTGACTGAAAAATGCATCGCGCGTAAAGGCCATAAGGCGAAATGCACGAAGGTCACCAAAATAGCGGAAGTGCATAAAGTGCGCGTCCAGAAAGCGCAAAAAACCGCAATGAACAAGCTGATGGGGCAGATTGGCAAACCTTATCATTGGGGCGGGACTTCGCCGCGTACCGGTTTTGACTGCAGCGGCCTCGTCTATTACGCCTATAAAGATCTGGTCAAGTTCCGCATTCCGCGCACCGCCAACGAAATGTACCACCTGCGCGACGCGTCCCCGGTCAACCGTGGAGAGCTGGAGAACGGCGATCTGGTCTTCTTCCGCACGCAGGGCCGCGGGACAGCTGACCACGTTGGCGTCTATGTCGGCAACGGAAAATTCATCCAGTCACCGCGTAGCGGCCAGGATATTCAGATCACCTCTCTCAGTGAAGACTACTGGGTACGCCATTACGTCGGCGCACGCCGCGTGATGACGCCGAAAACCATTCGCTAACCCCTGCCCTGCCACACCCGTGGCAGGGTAAGTTCCTCTTTTGCATACCCTTTCAATTTGCTATCCTGTCCTTGTTGTCTGTGTGGTTATTGACAACACAAAATACAATAAGGAGAGAAGCAATGTCGTTCGAATTACCTGCACTACCGTATGCAAAAGACGCCCTGGCCCCGCACATTTCTGCGGAAACCCTGGAATATCACTACGGCAAGCATCACCAGACGTACGTCACCAACCTGAACAACCTGATCAAGGGCACCGATTTTGAAGGCAAAACGCTGGAAGAGATCGTGCGCAGTTCTGAGGGTGGCGTATTCAACAACGCCGCTCAGGTGTGGAACCACACCTTCTACTGGCACTGCCTGGCGCCAAACGCCGGTGGCGAACCTGCCGGTGAACTGGCTACCGCCATCAATGCCGCCTTTGGCAGCTTCGCGGATTTCAAAGCGAAGTTCACCGATGCCGCCATCAAGAACTTCGGTTCGGGCTGGACGTGGCTGGTCAAAGAGGCGGATGGCAAACTGGCTATCGTGTCCACCTCTAACGCGGGCACCCCGCTGACCACCAGCGCGAAGCCGCTGATGACCGTGGACGTATGGGAACACGCTTACTACATCGATTACCGTAACGCGCGCCCTAACTACCTGGAGCACTTCTGGGCACTGGTTAACTGGGACTTTGTGGCGAAGAACTTCGCTGCGTAAGAGACACGCAGAAGGGTTCGCCCTTCTGCGTTTTTGGTTTATTCCGCAGCGCAGGCTGCTTCTGGCTGTTTACGACCCGACATCATCACCAGCAGCAGGCCGAGCGCGGCAATAATCGCCCCCATCACCGGCACAAAACTGTACCCCAGCCCCCCTGAAATCACGGCCCCACCGGCCGCCGCACCGAGCGCATTGCCCAGGTTGAAGGCACCAATATTGACCGAGGATGAGAGGCCCGGCGCTTCATGCGCGACGCGCATCACGCGCATCTGCAGCGGTGGCACCACAGCGAACGTTGCAGCCCCCCAGACGACCATCGCCACCGCGGCGCCAAACTCGTTACGCGCCAGCCACGGAATGGCGATCATGATAACAATCAGCAGCGTTAAGAAGCCCTTCAGCGTTCCGCTCACCGAACGGTCGGCAAATTTCCCGCCGAGATAGTTGCCAATCGAGAAGCCCACGCCAATTAGCACCAGCATCGCAGTCACAAAGAGAGGCGTTGCGTGGGTGATGTCATGCAGCACAGGTGAAATATAGGTGTAGAGGGTAAACATCGCCCCTGCCCCCAGCACGGTGGTCAGCAGCGCAGAGAGCACCTGCGGGCGCACCAGCACCGATAGCTCTCTGCGTACGTCAGGGCGTTCACCCGCGCTGCCTTTTGGCAGGGAGAAGAACAACGCCACCATCGCGACCACGCCCAGTCCGGCCGTCGCCAGGAAGGACATCCTCCAGCCAATGACCTCGCCCAGCCAGGTTGCCGCAGGAACGCCGCCGATGTTAGCAATGGTCAGGCCCATAAACATGGTGGCCACGGCGCTGGCCTGCTTATGTTTTGGCACCACGCTTGCCGCCACAACCGACCCGAGTCCAAAGAACGCGCCGTGGTTGAGGCTGGTCAGAATACGCGACAGCATCAGCGTGGTGTAGTCCGGCGAAATGGCCGAAAGCACGTTACCGAGGGTGAAAATCGCCATCAGGAAAATCAGCGCATTGCGGCGCGCGCGGTGCGAAAGGAGAAGCGTCATCAGCGGCGCCCCCACCATCACGCCGATAGCGTAGGCGCTGATTAACATGCCTGCCGCAGGGATCGAGACGTCCACGCCGCGGGCGATGACGGGCAGTAACCCCATCGGGGAGAATTCAGTGGTGCCAATCCCAAAAGCGCCAATCGCCAGGGCCAGCAGGGGAAAATTGATTTTCATGCGTCAACTCCGGATGCCGTGTCATGTGGTGACACAGAACAAAGAAGCGGAAAGCATGACATCAATCACAAAAAATGAGAAGTTAACAAAATGGCAAAAGATTTTTGCCATGGGAGTAACAATCGTGGTGAGCGGGAGGGAGAAGGCTCTCCCTCCGCGTAAATCAGTGCAGTGCGGCCGTCAGACCCGCCGCGACAATCAGAGCCAGCACAACAACGGTGGTGAACAGCGAAAACTTCAGATCGGAACTCATCAATTTTTCTCCTTTTAATCCCCCCACGAAAAGTGAGCCTGCTCATTTTTGCATAATTTACGTCAAAAATCTTCCTGGATTTAGGCTGATAAACACTTTACCTCTTCCCCTTTTCATCAAGATAGGACAAAATTCCACGCTAAATTTATTAGCGTACCGGCCATTGACCCCCTCCTGACGTCCCGTGTCGTTTTCCCGGCGTGCCGCAATTCAAGATTGCGTGATAAGGGTGAGAGAAGGCAAACGTTTACCTTCAAGTTTTTCAGGAGTTTAGGATATGGTCTGGAGTGACATTTAATGGCAACAATTAAAGACGTAGCAAAACGCGCAAACGTTTCCACTACAACCGTATCACATGTAATTAACAAAACCCGCTTCGTGGCGGAAGAGACGCGCAACGCCGTCTGGGCAGCGATCAAAGAGCTGCACTATTCGCCAAGTGCGGTTGCGCGCAGCCTCAAGGTTAATCACACCAAATCCATTGGATTGCTGGCCACCAGCAGTGAAGCGGCCTATTTTGCCGAAATCATTGAAGCGGTAGAGAAGAACTGTTTCCAGAAAGGCTATACCCTGATTCTGGGCAACGCATGGAACAGCATAGAAAAACAGCGTGCCTACCTGTCGATGATGGCGCAAAAGCGCGTGGATGGCCTGCTGGTGATGTGTTCCGAGTACCCGGAATCCGTGCTGTCGATGCTCGAAGAGTATCGCCATATCCCCATGGTGGTCATGGACTGGGGTGAAGCGCGCGCGGACTTCACCGACTCCGTTATCGACAACGCCTTTGAAGGCGGTTACATGGCGGGTCGTTACCTGATCGAACGCGGTCACCGCGAGATTGGCGTGATCCCGGGTCCGCTGGAGCGTAACACCGGCGCGGGCCGTCTGGCCGGTTTTATGAAAGCGATGGAAGAAGCGCTGATCACCGTGCCGGAAAACTGGATCGTGCAGGGCGACTTTGAGCCGGAATCAGGCTACCGCGCAATGCAGCAGATCGTTTCCCAGCCGCACCGCCCGACCGCCGTTTTCTGCGGGGGTGACATCATGGCCATGGGTGCGCTCTGCGCCGCCGATGAGCTGGGTCTGCGCGTACCGCAGGATATTTCCGTGATCGGGTATGACAACGTGCGTAACGCGCGCTTCTTCACCCCGGCGCTGACAACCATTCACCAGCCAAAAGATTCACTGGGCGAAACGGCCTTCAATATGCTGTTGGACAGAATCGTCAACAAACGCGAAGAGTCGCAGTCCATTGAAGTTCACCCACGCCTGATTGAACGCCGTTCCGTTGCGGATGGTCCGTTCCGCGACTACCGTCGTTAATCCCTTGACGGGGCCAGCTACGCTGGCTCCCGTAACCATTCCCGGTTTAGCGTTTCGCTGTCTCCCAGATAATCCAGCAGCCAGGCCATGGCGGGCGAGACATCATTTTGTTGCCAGGTCAGGCAGCAGGCCGCGTCCGGGAACGGATTCTCCAGCGTCAGTTCAACCCATTCTCCGGTATCGATGCGCGGACGCGCAAAATGAACGGGCACCATCGCGACGCACAGCCCGGCGCTGAGGCACGTCGCCGACGATTCCCAGTCAGGAGCCACCACCCGCCGCTGGTTGTCCAGAAGCCAGGTGATACGCTTGGGCAATGAGCGGGACGTATCCTCCAGCACCAGCGACGGCCAGTTACGCAGCGTATCGTCGCTCAGCGGCCCGTCCATCGCCGCCAGGGGATGATCGCGTGCCACCACGCATTTCCAGCTCAGCATCCCCATGTCGCGAAAGGCGTAACGTCCCCCAACCGGGATCGCCTGCGTAGCGCCAATCGCCATCTCCGCCCTGCCGTCCGCCAGCGCATCCCACACCCCGTTGAACACCTCCTGCGAGACCCGCAGCTCAACGTCAGAGAAATGACGATAGAAATCCACGATCATCTGCCGGGTGCGTTCCGGCTTCACGATGTTATCCACCGCGATGGAGAGATGTCCCCGCCAGCCGTTGGCGATCTGCTGGCACTGTTCGCGGGTGATCTGCATTTTTTTGATAACAGAACGCCCTTCCTTCAAAAACCACGCGCCTGCGGGCGTTAATTCCACGTCGCGATGCCGCCGTTCAAACAGCGGAACCGCCAGCCACTCCTCAAGCTGACGCACCGTGTAGCTGATGGCCGAGGGGACGCGGTGCAACTCCTGCGCTGCACCGCTAAAGCTGCCGTTACGCGCAACAGCATCGACCACTTCAAGAGAATAATCTGACCACATTTTCTGCCTGCAAAAAATTTGAATGCACCCGCCAAATATTAGCGTTTCACAAGCCGCTTTGCACTCCCTACACTCTGCGCCAACGTACACCTGCCTCCTCAGGAGAATAAAAGAATGCAACCCAGGAAAGGATTTTTAGTCTGGCTCGGCGGCTTAAGCGTGCTGGGCTTTTTGGCCACCGACATGTACCTGCCCGCGTTTGCCGCGATGCAGGAAGACCTGCAAACCCCTGCGGCGGCCATCAGCGCCAGCCTGAGCCTGTTCCTTGCCGGTTTTGCTTTCGCCCAGCTGCTCTGGGGACCGCTCTCGGATCGCTTCGGCCGTAAACCGGTACTGCTGCTGGGTCTGGCCATTTTTGCCGTGGGCTGCCTGGGGATGCTGTGGGTGCGCGATGCCACCTGGCTGCTGGTGCTGCGCTTCGTTCAGGCCGTGGGCGTCTGTGCTGCGGCGGTGACCTGGCAGGCGCTGGTCACCGACTACTACCCGGCTAACCGCACAAACCGTATTTTCGCCACTATTATGCCGCTGGTGGGTCTTTCCCCTGCCCTGGCTCCGCTGCTGGGTAGCTGGATCCTCGCGCACTTTGACTGGCAGGCCATTTTTGCCACGCTGTTTGCCATCACGCTGGTGCTGATGCTGCCGGCGTTTGCCCTTAAACCCGCGCATAAAAAAGAGGCGCATGCCGACGCGAAGCCGATTACCTTTACCTCCCTGCTGAGCGCCAAAGCGTATCGCGGGAATGTCCTGATTTATGCCGCCTGTTCGGCCAGCTTCTTCGCGTGGCTCACCGGCTCGCCGTTTATTCTGCACGATATGGGCTACAGCCCGGCGGCCATCGGTCTGAGCTATGTTCCGCAGACCATCGCGTTCCTGGTGGGCGGGTACGGCTGCCGCGCGGCGCTGCAAAAATGGGAAGGCCAGCAAATGCTGCCATGGCTGCTGGTGCTCTATGCGCTGAGCGTCATCGGTACCTGGGCCGTCGGGTTTATTCCGGGCGCGGGCCTGGCTGAAATTTTGATTCCCTTCTGCGTGATGGCCGTGGCGAACGGGGCGATTTACCCGATCGTGGTGGCACAGGCGTTACGTCCGTTCCCGCAGGCGACAGGCCGAGCCGCCGCGCTGCAAAATACCCTGCAGCTGGGTCTGTGCTTCCTGGCAAGCCTGGTGGTCTCGGCGCTGATTGCGACGCCGCTTTTGACCACCACCAGCGTGATGCTGGTCACCGTTGCGCTGGCGGTATTGGGTTACCGCATGCAGGCGTCCGCGAAGCGTGAGCAGGATAGCGGTGCGCAGGTGGAAACCTCGCATGCCTGATTGCGCCAGAAATCATGTTACATTTCAGTGATTAGGTTGCTAACAATTTTCTATTGAATCACCAAATTTTGAGGCCTATACTAAATTTGGTTCGATTAAATACGATAAATATTAAGTGTTAACGGGAGCCGGAGTGCTCCCGTTTTACCATGGAAGGCATTTCGGCAAGGGTTATCTCCCTTCCTCTGTTCTACGTCGGATACTAGCCTCGCGGTATTTACCGTGAGATTTCTCACAAACCAAAAAAAGCGTCTACGCTGTTTGAAGGTTCTGATCACATCAGGGTGATGGAGAAGCTATGAGTTCATCGTGTATAGAAGAAGTCAGCGTTCCGGACGACAACTGGTCCCGGATCGTCAGTGAACTGTTAGGTCGAGCAGGCATCACTATCAACGGATCTTCGCCATCCGATCCCCAGGTTAAACATCCCGACTTTTTTAAACGCGTGTTGCGGGAAGGGTCGCTAGGCCTGGGAGAAAGTTATATGGATGGCTGGTGGGAATGTGAACGGCTGGATATCTTTTTTGCCAGCGTGTTGCGTGCCGGTCTGGAAAATCAACTCCCCCGCAATCTGAAAGACACTCTGCGTGTCGCCTCTGCCCGACTGTTTAACTTGCAAAGTAAAAAACGCGCCTGGATCGTCGGCAAAGAGCATTACGATCTCGGCAATGACCTGTTCAGCCGCATGCTGGACCCTTTCATGCAATACTCCTGCGCCTACTGGAAAGACGCGTCGACGCTTGAGGAAGCACAGCAGGCCAAACTGCGTCTGATCAGTGAAAAGCTGCAGCTACAGCCCGGCATGCGCTTGCTGGATATCGGCTGCGGCTGGGGCGGGCTGGCGTATTTTATGGCGAAGCACTATGGCGTCAGCGTGGTCGGCGTGACGATCTCAGCGGAACAGCAAAAAATGGCGCGAGAGCGCTGCCAGGGTCTCGATGTGGATATCCGGCTGCAGGACTACCGCGACCTGAACGAGCAGTTCGACCGGATCGTTTCCGTCGGCATGTTCGAGCACGTGGGGCCAAAAAACTACGATACCTACTTTGAGGTGGTGGATCGTAATCTGAAACCGGACGGGCTCTTCCTGCTGCACACCATCGGCTCTAAGCGGACCGACAATAACGTTGACCCGTGGATCAATAAATACATCTTTCCGAATGGCTGTTTACCGTCCGTTCGCCAGATCGCCAACGCCAGTGAATCCCATTTCGTGATGGAAGACTGGCATAACTTTGGCGCGGACTACGACACCACCTTAATGGCGTGGCATGAACGTTTCCAGAAAGCCTGGCCCGAGATTGCGGACAACTATTCAGAACGATTCAAACGGATGTTTAGCTATTATCTGAATGCCTGCGCGGGGGCGTTTCGCGCACGGGATATTCAGCTCTGGCAGGTGGTATTCAGCCGGGGGATTGAACACGGACTGCGTGTCGCACGCTAAAAAAATAACCCCGGATAGCCGGGGTTATTTTTTATTCTTCTTCTGCGGTCTTTATTATTGCGGCTTCTTTAGCTGCCAGCACGCGTTCAACCGTATCCACCACCGCCTGGGTTTGCGGATCGATTTCGATATTCACGCGATGCCCCAGTTTTTTGGCGCCCAGCGTAGTGCGCTGCAGCGTTTCAGGAATTAAATGCACGCAAAAACGCGTTGGCGTCACTTCTCCCACGGTCAGGCTAATCCCGTCAATGCCAATAAATCCTTTATAGAGGATGTATTTCATTAATGACGGGTCCTGCATTTTAAACCAGATTTGACGGTTATTTTCCGAGGTCACGATTTTCGCCACTTCGGCAGTGGTCATGATGTGCCCGGACATCAGGTGACCGCCAATCTCATCGCTGAACTTCGCCGCGCGCTCAACGTTGACGGTATCGCCTACCACCAGCTCGCCCAGGTTAGTGATCCGCAGCGTCTCTTTCATTAAATCAAAGCTAATCTGGTTGCCGTTAATTTCGGTCACGGTCAGGCAGCAGCCGTTATGGGCAATCGAGGCGCCGGTTTCGATACCCTCAAGCATATATTCCGGCAGCTCAACAACATGAGTACGGAAATTAGGTTTTTCATCAATGGACACCACTTTGGCAGTGCCCTGCACAATACCAGTAAACATGCTTACAACTCCTGTTTTTTCCGAACGGTGATGACACCGTTTAATCCCTCCACAATAACAGTTGGAAAAACAGGTTGCCAGCGGAGCGCATTTTCTGGCGATTTTTTCACTAGATAAATAGCTAAAGCCCGCTACAATAGCTGGCACCCCCCTGCATTTTCTTCTTGCTGCCCGTTTCGGCGGCTTTTTTAGTCTCTCAAATAACTACAAAATAAAGGTGTTCACGTGCAGAAGTACATGAATGAAGCGCGCCAGTTATTGGCACTGGCTATACCAGTGATCGTCGCGCAAGTGGCCCAGACCGCAATGGGATTTGTGGATACGGTAATGGCAGGTGGCTACAGCGCCACCGACATGGCAGCCGTGGCTATCGGCACGTCAATCTGGCTTCCGGCCATCCTGTTCGGTCACGGTCTACTGCTCGCGCTCACGCCTGTTATCGCTCAGCTCAATGGCTCAGGCCGTCGCGAGCGCATCGCCCATCAGGTTCGCCAGGGTTTCTGGCTGGCAGGGTTTGTCTCCGTGCTGATCATGGTGGTGCTCTGGAACGCGGGCCATATCATTCGCGCTATGCATAATATTGACCCGGCGCTGGCGGACAAAGCCGTGGGCTATCTGCGCGCGCTGCTCTGGGGCGCGCCGGGCTACCTCTTTTTCCAGGTGGCGCGTAACCAGTGTGAAGGCCTGGCGAAAACCAAGCCCGGCATGGTGATGGGTTTTATCGGGCTGCTGGTCAACATCCCGGTTAACTATGTCTTTATTTACGGTCATTTCGGGATGCAGGAGTTGGGCGGCGTCGGCTGCGGCGTGGCAACGGCAGCCGTTTACTGGGTCATGTTCTTCTCGATGCTTACCTTCGTGAAGCGCGCCCGCTCCATGCGCGATATTCGTAACGAGAACAGATTCAGCACGCCGGACTGGAGCATCATGACGCGTCTGGTGCAGCTAGGGTTGCCGATTGCCCTTGCGTTGTTCTTTGAGGTGACCCTGTTTGCCGTGGTCGCCCTGCTGGTCTCCCCGCTGGGCATTGTGAACGTCGCCGGGCACCAGATTGCGCTGAACTTCAGCTCCCTGATGTTTGTCCTGCCGATGTCGCTGGCCGCGGCAGTGACGATCCGCGTGGGCTTCCGCCTGGGGCAAGGCTCGACGCTCGACGCGCAAACCGCCGCGCGCACCGGACTGGGCGTCGGCGTCTGCATGGCCATTTGCACGGCGCTTTTTACCGTTGCGCTGCGCGAGCAGATTGCCCTGCTCTATAACGACAATCCGGAAGTCGTCGCGCTGGCATCGCACCTGATGCTGCTGGCCGCGATTTACCAGATTTCGGACTCCATTCAGGTGATTGGCAGCGGCGTGCTGCGCGGCTATAAAGACACGCGCTCCATTTTCTTTATCACCTTCATCGCCTACTGGGTGCTGGGTCTGCCGTGTGGGTATATTCTGGCCCTGACCGACCTGGTGGTGGACCGCATGGGACCGGCGGGGTTCTGGATGGGCTTTATCATCGGCCTGACGTCGGCGGCGATTATGATGATGATGCGCATGCGCTTCCTGCAGCGCCAGCCATCCACGATCATTTTGCAACGCGCTGCACGTTAAATACGCAGTAGCCGCCACCCGGCGGCTACTTTCTCTTCACTTTGCGCGGTAATACAGCAATCGCGTGAAATCAGAGAGAAAATTGCATTTTCCCTCTTGCCACCTCGGTGCTGTGCCGCTAATATTCGTCCCCGTTGTCACCGACAACACGTTGCGTTCATAGCTCAGTTGGTTAGAGCACCACCTTGACATGGTGGGGGTCGTTGGTTCGAGTCCAATTGAACGCACCATTCTGCGTCCGTAGCTCAGTTGGTTAGAGCACCACCTTGACATGGTGGGGGTCGGTGGTTCGAGTCCACTCGGACGCACCATTTCAGTCCTGAAATGGTGCAAATTCTCCTCTGATAGTCTGAATTTTCTTAATCCTTTATTTTCATCATTATTCTCCTGCTACGCTTTTCCTATGGAAAAAAACACAGGAAACGTGTCGATGAAGAAGATCGCGATTATCGGCTCCGGCCCCACAGGGATTTACACCTTTTATCACCTGCTTCAAAACAGCACGCCGCTCTCTGTTTCCGTTTTCGAACAGGCTGATGAAGCCGGCGTGGGCATGCCCTATAACGACGACGATAATTCCCGACTGATGCTGGCGAACATTGCGAGCATTGAAATCCCGCCCATTTTTATGACCTACCTCGACTGGCTTAAGGAACAGAGCGACGCCCATCTGGCACGCTTTAAGGTGGATAAAGCCAGCCTGCATGACCGACAGTTCCTGCCCAGGCTTCTGTTGGGAGAGTACTTTCGCGACAGTTTTCGTTCAATCGTAAAAGAGGCGAAAAAGCTGGGGTTCGAGGTTAAGGTCCATGAATCCGCGAAGGTCACCGACATCATCCCTTCGACAACCGGCGTGACGATTTCGGTCAACGACCGCACCTTACCGGATCAATTCGACCTGGCGGTTATTGCCACCGGCCACGTCTGGCCAGAGGAGGATGAAGCCACGCGCACGTTCTTCCCAAGCCCGTGGTCCGGTCTGATGGACGCCCGCATTCCCCCTTGCCGCGTGGGCATTATGGGCACCTCGTTGAGCGGCCTGGACGCGGCTATGGCGGTGGTGATGCAGCACGGTGCGTTTCGTGACGGTAAATTCATCCTCGACAAAAGCAGCGAAGGGTTACACATTACGCTGATGTCCCGGACGGGCATTCTGCCGGAAGCCGATTTTTACTGCCCTATTCCTTACGAGCCGCTGTCGGTATTGACCGAATTCGTGGTGGAAAGCGAGATAGCCAAAGGACCGGATGGCCTGCTTGACCGCATTTTTGCCCTGATGGTCAAAGAGCTTCAGCTTGCCGATCCGGCGTGGTGCGAGAAGATGTCTCTGCATACGCTGAATGCGGACACTGTTCGTGAGGCCTGGTTTGAGGATCGTCAACGCCACGGCCCCTTTACCTGGGCGGAAGAGAATCTCAACGAGGTTGAACGCAACAAACGGGAACGCCGTACCGTGGCCTGGCGCTATACCGTGCTGCGGCTGCATGAGGTCGTTCAGGAGATCGTTCCCCATCTCAGCGAGCAGGACAGAAAACGCTTTAAGCAGGGCCTGGCTCGGGTATTTATCGACAACTATGCCGCCATTCCTCCGCAGTCTATCCGCAGGCTGCTCGCGCTTCGCGAAGCCGGCATCATCAGCGTGGCCGCGCTCGGTGACGACTACACGCTCAACGTTGGCAGCGATCGAACGGTAATAACCACACAAGAGACCGTCTATCGTTTCGACGTATTTATTGACGCTCGCGGACAAAAGCCGCTCAAAACGAAAGATCTGTCCTTCCCGACGCTGCGAAAACAGCTGGAAGCGACCGGCGATGAGATACCCGATATCGGCGAGGATTACACCTTAAAAGCGCCTGACACCGTTCGCGGGCGCATCGCCTTCGGTGCGATACCGTGGCTGATGCACGATCGTCCCTTCGTTCAGGGGCTGGTGGAGTGTGCAGAGATTGCAGAGGCGATGGCGAAAGCGGCGGAAAAACCCGCGTCACGCGTGCGGCGGAGATTACCCTATTTTGAATACTGACAGGGCATCCGTGCCCTGCTGTTGCGGGTTACTCGAAGAAGACTTCCGGGTTTTCCGACAGCGAGACGAAGCTTTTCGTCGCTTTATCCAGCGCGAGGATTTCGCCGCTTTCAATGTCGTACACCCAGCCGTGCAGTCGGATGGAGTTATTACGCAGGCCCACCGCAACGGACGGGTGGGTCTTAATGTTGCTCAGCTGCGCAAACACATTCTCCTGCACCATCGCGTTAACTTTATCGATCGGCTTATCCCAGGTTTTCTTCTCAACCACCGCTTTTGCCGCGTCGGAATAGCGCAGCCAGTGTGACACGGCAGGCATCGGCTCCAGGTTCGCGTTATCGGCAATCGCCTTCATCGCGCCGCAGTTGGAGTGACCGCAAATCACGATATCCGTGACGCCCAGCGCCACGACGGCGTATTCGATGGTAGCGGACACACCGCCTGGCTCCGGTCCGAACGGCGGCACAATGTTGCCAGCATTACGAATGACAAAGAGTTGTCCTGGCTCTTGCTGGGTGACCAGTTCCGGGACCAGACGGCTGTCGGAGCATGAGATGAACAGCGCTTTGGGATTCTGGCTGGACGCTAAACTGCGGAAGAGTTCTTTACGTTGCGGGAAAATCTCTTTTTGAAAGCTGAGAAAACCTTCAATGATATGTTGCATAGCAATGTCTCTTTTATCTGTTTTAGTTTAGGTATGATCGAGATCACACTCGTAAAGTTTACCCATCGTGGTTTACTTCAGACAAGCAATATATTTCTGGCCCGACCGCTGCACAATTTCGTCCGCGTTAGCGAGGATGTTCTGCCCTTCGAACGCGCCGTACAGACGTTCAAACGTTCTGCCTTCCAGATGACTCACGACGGACGCCACGGTGCGGGCAGGCAGCGGAAGATAGTTCGGATAGCTCCACATAAACGAGACGGCGTCTTTACCCGGCGTGACCTGCAGAATATCGCCCACCAGCAGCACCCCGTTCCCCTCCTGCCAGTGCAGCACCGTTCCCCCGGCAAAATGCCCGCCCAGACGCAGCAGGGTAACAGACGGGAAAATCTCCAGCGCATCGCCTTCCCAGAAATGAATGGCTGGGCTGTCGCGCATCACCCACTCTCTGTCGCTGGCGTGCAGGTACACCGGTGCATCAAACGCCGCAGCCCACTCCTGCATCGTGGTGTAATAGTGCGGGTGTGAAATCGCAATTGCGCTGATGCCGCCGAGCGAGGCGATGAGGGTTTGGGTTGCGGCATCGAGGTTGGCGATACAGTCCCAGAGAATGTTGCCGTGCGGCGTTTGCAGAAGCAGCGCCCGCTGGTTGATAGCAAACGCCGGAACGGTTTTGATACCGAACAATCCCGGCTCCAGCTGCTGCCATTTGTTGCTGTGCGTCGCGTTGACGGTATCGTGATCGGTCCACGCCTGCCCCGTGATGGGCACATACTGGCGTTCATCCTCACAAATTGGGCATCTGTCCGGCTGCGTATCGTAGGCGGTTCCACAGGTTTTACAGAGTGTAATCATGTGCTCTCCTCAGCGATAAAGCACTGAGTATGGCAGGGATTATCCTTATGTGCTGCGAGGTACATTGCTGGCTTTTTTTGCCCTATACTGTGCCAGTATCGAAAACTGAACAGAGCAGGTGCAACATGGAAATTGATCTCGATAACTTAGTGTTTAACGGTCTGGATGAAGCAGAAGAGCGTAATGCGGAACGTCTGGACGATGCGGATAAAAAAGCGCAGGCGATTGTCGCCGACGACGACTGCGGCGACGCCTGCAAGATCTAATAAAAAAGCACCGGGAAACCGGTGCTTTTTTATTTCACTCGTTAAACGTCACGCACACTTCGTTCCAGTACGTTTCGCGCGTGCGGCGCAGTTCAGCGTGGCGTTTTATCATGGAACCACTCCGGGTCAATGTTGGCAACGTCTACGCCATACAGGCTGGCGACAGGCAGTATCGACTCAAGAACACGTTGCGCGCTGTTCTCCGCATTCGCTGGCCGGGCCGCAAAAAACCGCCGTAACGTGCTGATCCATTTTTTCATCGTCTTACCCTCTCTCGCCGTATCTGCCTTCAGTTAAGCACCCCAATCCCGTGCAGGGGAAATACCAAAATCCACTGTCGATGTGCAGGATCTGCAAATAGCACCCTCGTCCTTTTCACTCTTCATTAACACCTTGTTCACTAATGCTTTTTTGCTCATAGCAAAGAACGATTTCTTATTTGGCGATAGCTTTCCCTTATGGGAGCGTAACGGGGTAAAACAAAAACAACGGGATGGCGAATGACTATGGCAGCAAAAATGAAAGGGTTTAAAAAACGGACGCTGGCTCTGGGCGTAGTGGCAGCCTGGGGCCTGTTTTCAGCGCAGGCGCAGGCCGATCAGCTGGCGGATATCAAGGCAGCAGGGGTGGTGAAAGTGGCCACGTTTGATGCCAACCCGCCGTTTGGCTCGATTGATGCCAAAACGCATGAGATCGTGGGTTACGACGTGGACTTCGCCAAAGCGCTGGCAAAATCGCTCGGCGTGAAGCTTGAACTGGTTGCCACCAATCCGGCCAACCGCATTCCGCTGCTGCAGTCCGGCAAAGCCGACCTGATCGTGGCGGATATTACTATCACCCCGGAACGCGCACAGGTCATTGATTTCTCGACGCCTTACTTCGTCACTGGCCAGCAGTTCCTGGTTCCGGCGAAATCACCGGACAAGCTCGATGACTATAGCCGGGCGCGCATTGGCGCAGTCAAAGGCACAACAGGCGAGCAGGCGCTGCATCAGCGTTTCCCGCAGTCCCGCGTCCTCTCTTATGACGACATTCCCCTGGCGCTGACCACACTGCGCAACGGCAACGTACAGGCCATCACTCAGGACAGCACCATTCTGGCCGGTCTGCTGGCGCAGGCGCCGGACAAAGCCAACTTCAAAATCCTGCCCGATCTGCTCAGTAAAGAAGAGATTGGCGTGGGGGTGAAGAAAGGTGAAACGGCACTGCTGAAAGCCGTCAACGACGAGCTGGTGAATCTCGAGAAGACCGGTCAGGCGGCAAAAATCTATGATGTCTGGTTTGGTCCTGGCACCCCTGCTCCACAGCCTCGCGGCTTTAAAATAGAAGCCAGGTAATTATGCTCTCAGGTTTATTTTCACACTCCGCGGCCGGTGCCGCGGATTTTTCACATCTGGAACAGGCCAGCGTCGAGTTTCGTCATGTGGACAAACGCTACGGTGACCATCAGGTTTTGAACGACATCAACCTCACCATCACGCCCGGTGAAGTGGTTGCTATCCTCGGCCCGTCGGGTTCCGGTAAATCCACCCTGATTCGTCTTATCAACCAGCTTGAACCCCTGAGCGGCGGAGAGATCCTGGTCGACAACAAGCCTACCGGAAAGCTCTCCGGTAGCGGGTTGCGCCAGCTGCGAAGCCGCGTGGGGTTTGTATTCCAGCAGTTCAATCTTTATGCCCATCTCACCGCCAGCCAGAACATTACCCTGGCACTGGAGCACGTTCACGGCTGGAAGCCACAGCCAGCCCAGGCGCGCGCGCTGGCCCTGCTGGAGAAAGTCGGGATGCTGGAAAAGGCCCACCATTTCCCGGCAGAGCTATCCGGCGGACAGCAGCAGCGCGTGGCGATAGCCCGCGCCCTCGCCTCTTCACCGCAAATCATTCTTTTCGATGAACCCACCTCCGCGCTGGATCCGGAGATGATTGGTGAAGTGCTGTTCGTGATGAAAGCCCTCGCCCACAGCGGGATCACGATGATCGTGGTGACCCATGAGATGCAGTTTGCCCGGGAAATCGCCGACCGGATTGTCTTTATCGACGGCGGGCAAATTCTGGAAACCGCGCCGCCAGCGCAGTTTTTCAGCCAGCCAGCGCATCCGCGCGCGCAGCGTTTCCTGCAAAAGGTGCTGGATCCGCTGCATCAGGAGCATCTGTAATGCCCGCGCTCGACTGGCAGGGGGTACTGACCGGACAGCCTCTGCAGTGGATACTTTCCGGATTTCTCACCACCTTGTGGGTGACGCTGGCGGGGATCGCGCTGGCCAGCCTGCTCGCACTGCTCTTTATGCTCCTGCGCCTGTCCGGTGGACGCGTCGGGAAAGCGATCGTCAGCGGCTGGGTATCGCTGTTTCGCAATACGCCGCTGCTGGTGCAGCTGCTGTTCTGGTATTTTGCCGCCTGGAACGGGCTGCCGCAGGCGTTTCGCGACGTGGTCAACGCCGATCACAGCTGGTCCATTCTGCCCGGCGACGTCTGGTGGTTTACGCCCGAATTTTTATGTTCTGCCTGGGGGCTGGGCGTTTTTACTTCGGCGTTTTTAATCGAAGAAGTGGAAGCCGGGTTGCGTTCTGTGCCAGTCGGGCAACGGGAGGCGGCGCTGGCCCAGGGATTCTCAGCATGGCGCGTGTTTCGCTACATCCTGCTGCCGCAGGGGCTGGCTAACGCCTGGCAGCCCGTTGTGGGCCAGTATCTCAACCTGATGAAGCTCTCCTCGCTCGCCAGCGGGATTGGCTTCGCCGAGCTCACCTACCAGGTCAGGCAGATCGAAAGCTTTAACGCACACGCGCTGGAGGCATTTACCCTCGGTACTGCACTCTATCTGCTGACCGGTCTGGTCATGGGAATGGTGCTGGTCCGCCTTGGGCCGCAGGCGAAACGTAAACGCCCGATCGTCGCCACCACAGGGAGTGAAAAACATGATTGCCGGACTTAATGTCATCACCGATAACCTCGATTATCTGCTGTGGGGACGCGCGGCAGCCGGTGAACCGGGAGGCGTACTGCTTTCGTTAATGATGGCAGCAGGCGCTGCGGTTATCGCTCTGCCCGGAGGGATACTGCTCGCGTGCCTGGCCTGGCGCTTTACCGGGCTTGTGCGAAAAGTCCTCTTTTTATGGGCAGAGCTGATTCGCGGGATCCCGCTCATCTTCGTGATTTTCTGGATGTGGTATCTCCTGCCGCTCATGACCGGGGGCGATCTGCCCGGGGCGCTGACCGTCACGCTGGCGCTGGCCTGGTTTACAGCGGCCACCGTGATGCACTCAGTGCTGGCCGGACTGAGCGCGCTGCCGACCGGGCAGTTCGAAGCCGCGCTGTCACAGGGATTCAGCACGCAGCAAACCCTGTGGCGCGTGCTGCTGCCGCAGGCGCTGAGGAATATTCTGCCGTCGCTGGTGGGGATTTTTATCAGCCTGCTGAAGGATACGTCGCTGGCGTTTATCGTGAACGTCCCGGAGCTGACCACGGTTGCGGGACAGGTCAACAACCGGGTGCAAATCTATCCGGCGGCCATTTTTATCTTTACGGGCGTGGTCTACTACCTGCTCTGCTGCTCGCTCGAGCAGCTTGCGAAACGCTGGCGCCTTACCCGGCCAGCGCTTTAACCACCGTTTCCATTGCCTCGGTTGTCAATGCACTGCGTTTCACGCGCTGGTTCGCCAGCGCGGTACGCAGTACCCCGGCAATGACAATATGCTTTGGCTCCTGCCCTAAATCACGCATCTCAAGCACGACCTTCCCGACCACCCGGCACATCTCCTGATACAGCGCTTCATCTTTGGTCACGTTACCCATCGTCATCACTCCATTGCCTGTTAAACGTTGAGCTTAAATGATTCTCCTGCCGGATACAAAAAAGAAGCCCGGCGAAGAACTCGCCGGGCTTCATCTGTAAAATCAGCTAATTAGTTGTTTACTGGAATGACCGCGCCTTTGTACTTGGTGCGGATCCAGTCCTGAATCTCTTTCGAGTGCAGCACGTTCACCAGCGCGACGATGTCTTTCTTCTTCTCGTCACCGCGATGCACGGTGATGATGTTGGCATACGGGTTGTTTTCACCGCTCTCAACCGCAATCGGGTCGTGAACCGGATCCAGACCGGCGTCAATCGCGTAGTTGGCGTTAATCACCACCGCATCGCCTTCGTTGTTGTTGTACATCTGCGGCAGCAGAGACGCTTCAACGTTAGGCGTGAACTTCAGCTTTTTCGGGTTCTCGACGATGTCGCTGATGCGCGCGGTCACTTTATCGATGCTCGGCTTGAGCTTGATCACGCCCTCTTTCTCGAAGATAGAAAGAATACGGCCCTCTTCAGAAACCGCGTCACGCATGATGATCTTGCCACCTTCCGGCAGGTCTTTCAGCGACTTGTATTTTTTGGAGTAGATGCCGATTGGCTCAATGTGGATCGCGCCCGCACTGACAAAATCGTAGTCCTTATCGCCCGCATGATCTTTCAGCACGCTGTTCAGGTAAGGAATGTGCTGGAAATAGTTCGCATCGATGTCATGGCCCGCCAGCGCGGTGTTCGGCAGAATGTAGTCCTGGAACGGTTTAATCTCGAGGTCGATACCCTGCTTCGCCAGAATCGGCTTTGCCTGCTCCAGAATTTCCGCATGCGGCGTGTTGGATGCCCCCACGGTCAGGGTGTCGGCCCAGGAGGCGAAGCTCAGGGCGCTCAGGGTTGCAGCGGCGATCAGTGTCAGTGTCTTTTTCATGATGTGGTTCCTGTGTGTATTTATTAGCGTTTATCTAACAGTGAAGTAATGACATCGCCGCAGAACTGGATAATGAAAACGATGATCAGAATGGTCACCGTTGCCACCAGCGTGACGTCACCATGGTTGCGCTGGAATCCTTCCAGATAAGCCAGATTTCCCAAACCACCGGCGCCAATCACCCCCGCCATTGCGCTGTAGCTCACCAGCGCAATCAGCGTTACCGTAATACCCGATACCAGTGCAGGTGATGATTCCGGCAGTAAAACCCGAAATACGAGCGTGCTCAGTCGTGCGCCCATCGAACGCGTCGCTTCAATCACGCCTTTATCCACTTCACGCAGGGCGATTTCCACCAGGCGTGCGTAGAACGGTGCGGCACCCACAATCAGGGCCGGCAGCGCCGCGTTGGCGCCAAGAATGGTGCCGACAACGGTCTTGGTGAACGGGATCAGCAGCACAATCAAAATGATGAACGGAATCGAGCGGAACACGTTCACCACAATCGAAATGACGCTATACACCGTGCGGTTGTGGAACAATCCGCCGCGCGCGGTTAAAAACAGCGCCAGACCCAGCACGATGCCTAATACAAAGGTCGCCACGCCGGAAAGCGCGGTCATGTACAGCGTCTCCAGCGTCGCCGCCCAGAGCTGATCCCACTTGAGATGCGGAAAGAGATTCTCAGCCATGTTTAATCACCTCGCCTTCAATATCGCTGTGCTGCAGGTCGGCGAGGATATTGTTCAGTTGTTCATCAGATGCCACGACGTGCACCCAGAGTTGACCAAACACGCCGTGAGCGGTTTGGGTCATTTTTCCGTGCAGGATGTTAAACGGCAGGCCGTAGCGCAGCGTCAGTTCGCCCACAATCGGTTTGTGCGTGCTGTGCCCGGTAAAAGTCAGCCTGATGACCGTACCTTCCAGATCGTTTGCCAGTTCGGTATTGAACGTTTCTTCTTCAGCGTACTGGCTCACCTGACGGACAAACTGCTGCGTAATCGGCTGCTGCGGATGGGTAAAGACGCTCAACACGTCGCCCTCTTCCACCACTTTACCGTTCTCCATCACCGCCACGCGGTCGCAGATTTTGCGCACCACGTGCATCTCGTGCGTGATCAGCACGATGGTCAGCTTGAACCGACGGTTAATATCCAGCAGCAGATCGAGGATCTGATCGGTGGTCTGCGGGTCAAGCGCGGAGGTGGCTTCATCGCAGAGCAGCACATCCGGGCGATTAGCCAGCGCACGCGCAATGCCCACGCGCTGCTTTTGCCCACCGCTAAGCTGTGACGGATAAGCATGCTCGCGACCTTTCAGGCCAACGAGTTCAATAAGCTCGGCCACGCGGGCCTTTATTTCGGCTTTCGGTACGCCAGCAATTTGCATCGAGAACGCAATATTCTCGCTGACCGTGCGCGACCACAGCAGGTTGAAGTGCTGAAACACCATGCTGATCTTCAGACGCGCCTGGCGCAGCGCTTCACCTTTTGCGGCAGAAATGTTCTGCCCGTTGATGGTTACGCTGCCGCTGCTCGGTTTTTCCAGACCATTCAGCAGGCGGATAAGCGTACTTTTACCTGCGCCGCTGTAACCAATGATCCCGTATATTTGTCCCTGTGCTATCGTCAAATTGACATTATCAACGGCTGTGAGTGCCACCTTTCCGTTGTCAAAAACCTTCGAAATATTGCTCAGTACAATCATTCTTATTCGTTATCCGTGCCGCCCGTGGCGGTTTAGCAGTATGGATGTCCAAACGATAGTAAACAGGCGTTATCAGCTTTTAAATGAACAAAAAAGAATGTGTTATAACTTTCGGCAATAAACAGCGGATTTACCGGGTGGGAAGCATTTAGACCAATTTCAGCAATGATTATCTGCCGGATGCATATCTGCTGGCGGACGGGCGCAAAAAACGCTCATTTTTGCAGCATTTTATCCCGATATAGCCTTCCTCACATCCAGACAACTTTACGTCTTGCTGTCCTTCCATCCAGAAATGGCATTTATATTCCTTTCTGTTCTAAACGGCAGTGAATGGTTCTTTATTGAGAAAATTTCACCGCCCTATCATCCCGTCATGACATCCAGAAAGGAAAACATCATGACGATTTATCACTCCGTCACCGAACTGATTGGTCGTACCCCGCTGATCCAGCTGCATAAGCTTGATACCGGTCCCTGCTCGCTGTTCCTGAAGCTGGAAAACCAAAATCCGGGCGGGTCGATTAAGGATCGCGTTGCGCTGTCGATGATTAACGAAGCGGAACGTACCGGCCAGCTGCAGCCAGGCGGCACGATTATTGAGGCCACGGCGGGCAATACCGGTCTCGGCCTGGCCCTGATCGCCGCCCAGAAAGGCTACTCGCTGATCCTGGTGGTGCCGGACAAAATGAGCCGCGAGAAGATTTTCCACCTGCGCGCGCTGGGTGCCCAGGTGGTGCTGACCCGCTCCGACGTCAACAAAGGCCATCCTGCCTATTACCAGGATTACGCCCAGCGTCTGGCGAACGAACTGCCTGGCGCGTTTTACATCGACCAGTTCAACAACGAAGCCAACCCGCTGGCGCACCGCACCACCACGGCGCCGGAACTGTATGAGCAGCTTGACGGCAAAATCGACGCCATCGTGGTGGGCGTCGGCTCAGGCGGCACGCTGGGCGGCCTGCAGGCGTGGTTCGCCGAGCACTCTCCGCACACGGAGTTTGTCCTGGCTGACCCGGCTGGATCCGTTCTCGCCGACCAGGTGGAAACCGGACGCTACCACGACGCGGGCTCCTGGCTGGTTGAGGGAATTGGCGAAGACTTTATTCCTCCGCTGGCCCACATTGAAGGGGTGAATCGCGCCTGGCGCATCACCGACCGCGAGGCCTTCACCACCGCGCGCGAGCTGCTGAAAACGGAGGGCATTCTGGCGGGCTCCTCCAGCGGCACGCTGCTGGCGGCCGCGCTGAAGTATTGCCAGGCGCAAACCACGCCGAAGCGGGTGGTGACCTTCGCCTGCGACAGCGGCAATAAATATCTCTCGAAGATGTTCAACGACGACTGGATGCGACAGCAGGGGCTCATCACGCGTCCTCAGGCCGGCGATCTCTCTGACTACATCGCCCTGCGCCACGATGAAGGCGCTACCGTCACCGCTGCCCCGGACGACACGCTCTCCACTGTCCTGGCGCGCATGCGTCTGTATGACATCTCCCAGCTGCCGGTGCTGGAGAACGGCAAGGTGGTGGGCATTATCGACGAGTGGGATCTCCTGCGGCATATCGGCGGCGACGGCGATCGCTTCTCGCTGCCGGTGACGGCAGCCATGACGCGTCAGGTCGAGTTCCTTGATAAACACGCGCCGGAAAGCGCCCTGAACGCCATCTTCGACCGCGGCCTGGTGGCCGTCATTAATGACAACGACCGTTTTCTCGGTCTGATTACGCGCAGCGACGTTCTGACCGCCTGGCGCAACCGTCTACAGCAATAAAGGAATCAATGATGAAAAATCTGGCCACCCTCAGCGTACACAGCGGCGAATTCAACGACCAGCACGGCGCCGTCATGCCGCCGATTTACGCCACCTCGACGTTTGCGCAACCCGCGCCCGGGGAGCATACCGGTTATGAGTACTCCCGCAGCGGCAACCCTACCCGCCATGCGCTGGAAACGGCGATTGCCGAACTGGAAGGCGGCACGCGCGGCTACGCTTTTGCCTCCGGTCTGGCGGCTATCTCCACGGTGCTCGAACTGCTGGATAAAGACAGCCATATTGTCGCCATTGATGACGTTTACGGTGGGACGTACCGCCTGATCGAAAATGTGCGCAAGCGCAGCACCGGGCTGCAGGTCAGTTGGGTTAAACCGGACGACCTGGCCGGGCTCGAGGCCGCCATTCGCCCACAGACGCGTATGGTGTGGGTCGAGACGCCGACCAACCCGCTGCTGAAGCTGGCCGATCTGGCGGCTATCGCGGCCATTGCCCGTCGTCATAACGTCATCAGCGTGGCGGATAACACCTTCGCGTCGCCGGTAATCCACCGTCCGCTGGAGTCCGGTTTCGATATCGTGGTGCACTCTGCCACCAAATACCTTAACGGCCACTCTGACGTGGTGGCCGGGCTGGCGATTGTCGGGGACAACAAGGAACTGGCGGACAAGCTGGGCTATCTGCAAAACGCGGTGGGCGGCGTCCTGGATCCGTTCAGCAGCTTCCTGACGCTGCGCGGTATTCGCACGCTTGCGCTGAGGGTCGAAAAGCACAGCACCAACGCGCTGGCGATTGCGCAATGGCTCGATCAGCATCCTCTGGTCGAAAAGGTATTCTATCCTGGTCTGGAATCACATCCACAGTACCAGCTCGCCCGCACGCAGATGGCGCTGCCCGGTGGCATGATTTCCGTCGTGGTAAAAGGCGATGCGCAACGCGCCACCGAGGTGATTCGCAACCTGAAGTTGTTCACCCTTGCGGAAAGCCTGGGCGGCGTGGAGAGCCTGGTAAGCCAGCCTTACAGCATGACGCACGCCTCGATTCCGCTGGAACAACGGCTGGCGAACGGCATTGTGCCGCAACTGATCCGCCTGTCGGTGGGAATTGAAGATCCAAAAGACCTGATTGCTGACCTCAGCCAGGCGCTGCAAAAATAAGCAAACGGCGGCAGGTTACTCACCTGCCGCCACAAGTTGTCATCATGGCTTAACGCCTTGATAACAATATTATGTGAAACAGCATTGATTATTTCTGAAACACCGTTTCCATTTTCCTTTTATCTTAAAATCAGCGTATAATGCGCGCCAAATCCCTGGTGAATGGTTTCAGCGCTTGGAATACAAAAAACAACGTACAACTTCTTCTCTCCTTCGTTGGGCTGTCACTCAGGCACACTTTCTTCTGCACGCTCATTTGATGTCTCCTATCCTTAGTGCGTGTCATATACTCTTTTGCAACACAGGTTTGACTCCGCGGCGGTGCGCCCCCGGAGCGAGATTTCCATATCCTTCCCAACTTAAAGACTAAGACTGTCATGAAAAAGACGAAAATTGTTTGTACTATCGGCCCGAAAACCGAATCTGAAGAGATGCTGAGCAAAATGCTGGACGCCGGCATGAACGTGATGCGTCTGAACTTCTCCCACGGTGACTACGCAGAGCACGGCCAGCGCATCCAGAACTTGCGCAACGTGATGAGCAAGACCGGTAAAAAAGCGGCCATCCTGCTGGATACCAAAGGTCCAGAAATCCGTACCATCAAACTGGAAGGCGGTAACGACGTCTCTCTGAAAGCGGGCCAGACCTTCACCTTCACCACCGACAAATCCGTCGTCGGCAACAGCGAAATCGTTGCAGTGACCTACGAAGGCTTCACCAGCGATCTGTCCGTCGGTAACACCGTGCTGGTCGACGATGGTCTGATCGGTATGGAAGTCACCGCTATCGAAGGCAACAAAGTTATCTGTAAAGTGCTGAACAACGGCGACCTGGGCGAAAACAAAGGCGTTAACCTGCCGGGCGTCTCCATCGCGCTGCCAGCCCTGGCTGAAAAAGACAAACAGGACCTGATCTTCGGCTGCGAGCAAGGCGTTGACTTCGTCGCGGCCTCCTTCATCCGTAAGCGTTCCGACGTGGTTGAAATCCGTGAGCACCTGAAAGCGCACGGCGGCGAGAAGATCCAGATCATCTCCAAAATCGAAAACCAGGAAGGCCTGAACAACTTCGACGAAATCCTCGAAGCGTCTGACGGCATCATGGTTGCACGTGGCGACCTGGGCGTTGAAATCCCGGTTGAAGAAGTGATCTTCGCGCAGAAGATGATGATCGAGAAGTGTGTGCGCGCGCGTAAAGTGGTTATCACCGCAACGCAGATGCTGGACTCCATGATCAAAAACCCACGCCCAACCCGCGCTGAAGCAGGCGACGTGGCAAACGCCATCCTCGACGGTACTGATGCGGTTATGCTGTCCGGCGAATCCGCGAAAGGTAAATACCCGCTGGAAGCGGTCGGCATCATGGCGACCATCTGTGAACGTACTGACCGCGTGATGACCAGCCGTCTGGACTTCAATAACGACAGCCGCAAGCTGCGTATCACCGAAGCAGTATGCCGCGGTGCAGTAGAAACCGCTGAGAAACTGGAAGCCCCACTGATCGTGGTTGCCACTCAGGGCGGTAAATCTGCGCGCGCCGTGCGTAAATACTTCCCGGATGCGACCATCCTGGCCCTGACCACCAACGAAACCACCGCTCGTCAGTTGGTGCTGAGCAAAGGCGTCGTTGCGCATCTGGTTAAAGAGATCGCCTCTACTGACGATTTCTACATTCAGGGTAAAGCACTGGCTCTGGAAAGCGGTCTGGCACAGAAAGGTGACGTTGTGGTCATGGTTTCTGGCGCGCTGGTACCAAGCGGCACCACCAATACCGCATCTGTTCACGTGCTGTAATAATTCCCGAACGAATTAATTTGGATAAAAAGCGCCCGTCGGGCGCTTTTTTTATTCCTGGCATTAGCCAAAGTCATTCAAAATGCAAATCGGGTTTTTCTATTTAATTGCGAATTATCTAAGATGAATCCGATGATAAATGCCTTTTTTTCCTTAGATTTTTACCCGAAACCGGCTGATTCGATGCTTCTTTGAGCGAACGATCAAAAATAGGTGTATTCCCATCAAAAAAATATTCTCAACCCAAAAAACTTTGTGTAATACTTGTAACGCTACATGGAGATTAACTCAATCTAGAGGGTATTAATAATGAATCGTACTAAACTGGTACTGGGCGCGGTAATCCTGGGTTCTACTCTGCTGGCTGGTTGCTCCAGCAACGCTAAAATCGATCAGCTGTCTTCTGACGTTCAGACTCTGAACGCTAAAGTTGACCAGCTGAGCAACGACGTGAACGCAATCCGTTCCGACGTTCAGGCTGCTAAAGACGACGCAGCTCGCGCTAACCAGCGTCTGGACAACCAGGCTACTAAATACCGTAAGTAATAGTACCTGTTAATAAAATGGCGCACATTGTGCGCCATTTTTTTTGCCTGCGTCAAATGGCTACTGCGTCACCTTCTCCCCTTCATCTTCCGCTACCGCAGCAGATACCCGGCTGTTCTGCACCGACAACACGCTATTGCTGGCTGACGGGCCGCTACCGGCCGACACGATAACCGGGATCCCGGCGCGACGTGACAGGGCTTTATCAATTAGCGCCTTATCGCTTCCCGCCTGGGAAACAAAGGTCGCAAACTCGGCGGAATGGGTAATGGGCGAGACCTGTGGATTTTCCCCTTCTACCTGCGCCAGCGGACGGTGGACCTCAATATAGCGTTTACCATCCGGCTCAACGGAAAACTTCACGGGTTCATTAATAATCTGCACCCGCGTGCCCACCCGCACCTGTTCGAACAGGGCCTTAATGTCCGGGGCGTTCATCCGCATACAGCCAGAGCTGACCCGCAGGCCGACGCTGTCCGGCGCGCTGGTACCGTGGATAAGATATTCCCCATTCCCCACGCCTAAACGCAGCGCGAAGCGTCCCAGGGGGTTATTTGGCCCGGCAGGAACCACCGGAGGCAGTTTAATGCCCTGCTCCAGAGAGCGTGCTCTGATGCCCGGCGTGGGTGTCCAGGTCGGATTAGGGATTTTCTGGCTTACCCGCGTGGTCGTCACCGGTGTTTCCAGCCCCAACTGACCAATGCCCAGGGGGAAAACCTGAACAATGTTTTGCCCCGGCGGGAAGTAGTAGAGCCGAAGCTCAGCGAGATTTACCACTATTCCCTCGCGGGGCGTATCCGGCAACAGCATTTGCGACGGAATGGTTATCACGGTTCCCGGCGCAGGGTTTACCGGCGCAATGGTATTGTTGGTTTCCAGGATCACCTGCGCCGCCGTATTAAACCGACGGGCAATGGTCTGCAGCTTATTATCCCCTTCCTGTATCGTGTAGGTTTGATTTTGCCCAATCAGACGACTGCCTGCGGGCGGCAACGGATAGTCCATCGCACGGGCCGAATTAAGGGCACCGAGCGAACTGAGGAGTAATAGAGTAATGAGAGACGCGCGCTTCATGCTGAGATTCCTTATTCACTGACAGAACGCCAGAAAGCTGAAAAACCAGCGAGGCGGGAACCACCTCGCGAAACAGAATGAATGCAGTTCTGTAAGTCTAGCTAAGGATTGCAGCTTTGGCGCGGATGGCGCGAATCATCGCTTCCAGTCCCTGAGAACGGGACGGGGTGAGGTGTTGGGTTAAGGCCATTTTTTCAAACCACGGACGGACATCAAACGCCACAATATCCTGCGCCGACATCTGCTGGTAAAGGCTAAAGACGACGGCAATAAGCCCTTTTACAATGGCGGCATCGCTGTCGCCGCGCAATTCGATCGTGCCGTCATCAGACTGCGCCATCACAATCCACACCTGGCTCTGACAGCCCTGAATAGTGTTCTCTGCGCGGTGCGCCTCTTCACCGAGCGGCGGTAAGCGTTGTCCCAGCTCAATGATATAGAGATACTTCTCTTCCCAGTTTGCGCAACGCGAGAAGTTGCGCAGTAATTTATCTTTGTCCGGCAGCTCTGCCATCTTTCGCCTCTCCGTTAGCCCAGCAGCTGGTGAATGCGCTTAAGCCCTGCCACCAGCCTGTCGACCTCTTCCGTCGTGTTGTACATCACCAGCGACGCGCGGCACATTGCCGGTACCTGGTAAAACGCCATCAGCGGCATGGCGCAGTGGTGCCCGGTACGGACCGCAACGCCGTAGTTATCGAGAAAACTGCCCACGTCATAGGCGTGGTGTTTACCGAGATTAAACGCAATCACCCCTTGCCGATCGGCAGGCCCGTAGAGGGTCAAATCCGGCACGCTGGCAAGTTCCGCCAGCGCGTAGTGCATCAGCAGCTGTTCGTACTCCTGAATGGCGTCAAGGCCGATGGCAGAGACGTAAGAGACCGCAGCCCCCAGCCCGATAATACCCCCGGTGTTGGGCGTGCCCGCCTCAAAACGCCACGGCGCGCGCGCGTAGGTCGTGCCTTCCGTCAGGCTGACGGTGGCGATCATCGACCCGCCCCCTTCCCACGGCGGCATCGCCTGCAGGATGTCTTCTTTCACATACAGCACGCCGATCCCGGTCGGCCCATAGAGCTTGTGGCCTGAAAAGACGTAGAAATCACAGTCCAGCGCCTGGACGTCAACCGCGTGGTGCATCACCGCCTGGGCCCCGTCAATCAGGACCTTTGCCCCCGCCTGATGGGCCTTTTCGACGATCTCTGCCACCGGGTTTTCTGTCCCCAGCACGTTGGAGACCTGGGTAACCGCCACCAGCCGCGTACGATCATCCAGCAAGACGTCAAGCTGCTCAAGCTGAAGCGTCCCGTCCGCATTTAACGGGATCACCCGCAGCTGGGCGCCCACGCGCTCGCAAAGCATCTGCCACGGCACGATATTGGCGTGGTGCTCCATCTGGGTGATGATGATGTTATCGCCCGCGTGAACCTGAGCATTGCCCCAGCTGTTAGCGACGAGGTTAATCCCTTCGGTGGTCCCGCGAACAAAGACCAGTTCTTCCGGCGAGCGGGCATTAAGGAAGGCGGCAAGCTGCGTGCGCACGTTTTCCATCCGCTGGGTCGCCTCGGCGCTCAGGGTATGAATACCGCGATGCACGGCAGCATAGCCGTGGCGATAGAACTCGGCTTCGGCATCCACCACCTGATTCGGCTTCTGCGCGCTGGCCGCGCTGTCCAGGTAGGCCAGCGGCAGACCGTTTACTTCACGGGTCAGAACCGGGAAATCTGCCCGTACTTTCTCGACGGGAAAACTCATGCTTCGCCTCCAGGCAGGCGCTGACCGATCCGATCCAGCACCTGCAGTTTTAACTGACCATCGTGCAGCGCTTCCGTCAGTTCGGCGGCAAACGCGTAGATAATCATTTTCTGCGCCGCCTGCTTGCCGATGCCGCGGGAGCGCAGGTAGAACATCTGCTCGTCATCGATTCGCCCGACCGTCGCACCATGGCTGCATTTGACATCGTCCGCGTAGATTTCCAGCTGAGGTTTGGTGTCCACCTCCGCCAGTCGCCCTAACAGCAGATTGTTGTTGGTCATCTGCCCGTCGGTTTTAATGGCGTGCTGCGCCACGTTAATCAGGCCGTTAAACACCGCGCGCCCTTTATCACTGACGATGGTTTTGTGCAGCTGGCGGCTGTTGCAGTAGCCTTTGTTATGCTCCAGCCACGTGCGCGTGTCACACACTTCCGATTTAACCGGCATCGCCAGGCTGTTGATGCGCAGCGTGGTGTTTTCCCCGTTAAGCTGCGTGCTGGTGTTGTGGCGCAGCACCGCCCCGCCGAGCAGGAAGCTGTGGCTGTACGCGGCGGCATCCTGGCCCAGGACAATGTCGTTATGGGCAAAGTGGTGGCTCTGGGCATTCTCAAACGCCAGTTTGATGTGGTGTAGCTGGGCATTGGCCGCCACGTTCATCGTCAGACGCGACCCGGTAAAGTGACGCGTCTCATTAAGGCTGACGTAATGTTCGATGACCGTGGCCTCCGCGCCCTCCGCCAGCTCAAGATGGTGACGATAGTGCGCGGTATTGATTTCATCGCCGTTCAGACCCTGAGTGATATGCATCAGCAACAGCGGCTTTGTCGGGCGCTGGTTACGCTTCACGTCGATATGCGTCACGCTGCGGGCCAGGCTCTCGGTCAGGTGCAGGAAAACCTCGGGCTGAACCGGGGCGCTCAGGCGCTGGCGATCGTCGTTTATCTCAATCTCAAAGCCGCTCTCCTGGACCGTGTCGCTCAGTTCCGGACGGAACTGGCCATCGACAAACACCAGGCGCACGGCATCGACACGCAAGGCCAGCGCGTCGCGCTGCGCTGGGGTGAGATCCGCCAGACGGGTAACAAACTCGGCGTTCAGCAGGCCATCGAGCGGGGTATATTTCCAGTTCTCATGCTTACGCGTCGGCAGGCCAAGACGCAGCATCTGCTGCAGATGCTGCTGCGCCTGCGCCGAGCGCGTGCCGCCCTGGGCTTCAAACAGCCGGTGCCACTGCTGGAGCGCATTACTGCTGTTCGGTAAGCCAGCCATAACCCTGCTCCTCCAGTTGTTTAACCAGCGTAAAATCACCGGATTTCACAATACGCCCCTGGTAAAGCACGTGGACGTAATCCGGCTTGATGTAGTCCAGAATGCGCTGGTAGTGGGTGACGATAATAAACGAGCGATTGCCGTCGCGCAGGGCATTGACGCCGTCAGCGACAATCTTCAGGGCGTCGATATCCAGACCGGAATCGGTCTCATCCAGAATGCACAGCTCGGGCTCCAGCACCGCCATCTGCAGAATGTCGTTACGCTTTTTCTCGCCGCCGGAAAAACCGACGTTCACCGAGCGGGTGAGCAGATCTTCCGGCATTTTCAGCAGCCTGATCTTCTCCTCCATCAGATCCTGGAAGTCGAAGCGGTCCAGCGCCTCCAGCCCACGGTATTTGCGCACCGCATTCAGCGCCGTCTGCAGGAAGAACTGATTGCTGACGCCAGGAATTTCGACCGGGTACTGGAAGGCCATAAAAATGCCCTCTCCCGCACGATCTTCCGGCGACATCTCCAGCAGATCTTTGCCGTTAAACTCGACCGAGCCGTGGGTTACTTCATAATCTTCGCGCCCGGCCAGCGTCGCAGAAAGCGTACTTTTCCCGGAACCGTTCGGCCCCATGATGGCGTGGACTTCGCCCGGCTTAACGTCAAAATTGAGGCCACGCAGGATGGCTTTATCTTCTACGCTGACCTGTAAATCTTTAATGCTTAACATGTGCTTTCCTTAACCGACGCTGTGTTCAAGACTGATGGCGAGGAGTTTCTGGGCTTCAACGGCAAATTCCAGCGGCAGTTCAGAGAACACGTCCTTACAGAAGCCGTTGACAATCATCGAGATGGCATCTTCTTCGCTGATCCCGCGCTGCAGGCAGTAGAAGAGCTGATCTTCCCCAATCCGTGACGTGGTCGCCTCGTGCTCCAGCTGGGCCGTGTTATTACGGCATTCGACGTACGGGAAGGTATGTGCGCCGCAGTCTGCGCCAATCAGCATCGAGTCACACTGGGTAAAGTTTCGCGCATTGGTGGCCGTCGGCATGATTTTCACCAGCCCGCGATAGCTGTTCTGGCTGTGTCCGGCGGAGATACCTTTCGAGATAATGGTCGATTTGGTGTTTTTACCAATGTGGATCATCTTGGTGCCGGTATCGGCCTGCTGATGACCGCTGGTGAGCGCCACCGAGTAAAACTCGCCGATGGAGTTATCCCCGCGCAGGATGCAGCTCGGGTATTTCCAGGTGATGGCCGAACCGGTTTCGGACTGGGTCCACGACATCTTGCTATTTTCCCCTTCGCACAGCGCACGCTTGGTCACGAAGTTCAGGATACCGCCAGTATTGCCGTCGCCCGGGAACCAGTTTTGCACCGTTGAGTATTTCACCTCGGCGTCTTTATGGATGATGACCTCCACCACCGCCGCGTGCAGCTGATAGCTGTCGCGGACCGGGGCGGAGCACCCTTCGATGTAGCTGACGTAGCTCCCCTCATCGGCCACCAGAATGGTACGTTCGAACTGGCCGGTTTTTTCGGCATTAATACGGAAATAGGTGGAAAGCTCCATCGGACAGCGCACGCCTTTCGGCACGTAAATAAAGGTACCGTCCGAGGCCACAGCCGCGTTAAGCGCCGCAAAGAAGTTATCGTTTGAAGGCACAACGGTCCCGATGTACTTTTTCACCAGTTCCGGATGATCGTGAATCGCTTCGCCGAAGGAGCAGAAAATGATCCCCTGCTCTGCCAGCTTCTCGCGGTAGGTGGTGGCCACCGAGACCGAGTCAAAGATAGCGTCCACCGCCACCTCTTTCCCTTCGCGCACCGGTACGCCCAGCTGGTTAAAGGCTTCTTCTACCTCTTTGCTGAGGAAACTGTTCTCCGCGCCGGTTTGCTGCACCGCGCCGGGCTGCGAGGCGCAGGTGTCATCACAGCTGCCGCAGGACGGCGCGGAGTAGTAGCTGTAATCCTGGTAGTTCAGCTTGTCATAATGCGCTTTCAGCCAGTGCGGCTCTTCCATCTCCAGCCAGGCGCGGTAGGCACTCAGGCGAAACTCCAGCATCCACTCGGGCTCGTTACGTTTCGCCGAAATCGCCCGCACGACATCCTCGTTGATGCCTTTTGCCAGCTCATCGGTCTGCAGCTGGGTGAAGAACCCCTCTTTATAGTTGAGGTGCCCGCCGCTCCAGGTATTTACTTCACTCGTTGCTTCAGTATTACGAGACATAGTTCCGCCTATACCCCAAAGCTTTCGCCGCAGCCGCATTCGTTCTGGGCTTTCGGGTTATGAAATTTGAATAACTGATTTAAGCCTTCACGGACGTAGTCCACTTCGGTGCCATCGATAAAGGGCATGGCCTGCAGCGCGACGTACAATTTTGCGCCGTCGGTCTCGAACACCAGGTCATCTTTCTCGGGTTCGGTGACGGTATCAAGCACGTAACCGAAACCTGCGCAGCCGGTCTGTTTGACACCTAAACGCACACCAAGGATCTCGGGCTTTTTCGCCACCAGCTCGTGAATATGTGCCGCCGCCGCTGGCGTGAGCGTTAACCCGCGCCAGGCGAAATCGGCAGGATTAAAGGTTTCTGAATGCAGTTCCATAGGTCCACCTCATCTGATAAGCCATCAGGGCATAACACCATGTTAGTGATAACGATTATCACTTCAACCCTCTGTCAGCAGGGGCATTCGGCTAAACCGCCCTTTTTGCCTACTTTTATTAAGCATAGACCCTATGGCAGGATGCAGGCAGGATGGATTTAATTGTTCAATGCATTGATTAATAATGCATTTCGTCGTGGGATTTATGGCGGAGAGGTGAAAAGTAAAATATGCATCGGAAATGCCTATTTTTGAGATAGTCTTTGCATGGAAAGTGACAAAAACAAAAAAAGGCCCTCAAGGCCTCTTACACTCAATGATGGAATGAGACAGCAAAACCCTGCTCACGCCAGTGGTCGAGCTGTTCCTGCTGTCGAGGCGTTGGCGATTTCCCCGTCCAGACGAAGATTTTTTGCCCCGGGAAAAGCTCGGGACGCGGCGAATCAATCGGTTCTGCCAGGACATCAATGTGCCAGCCCTTCTGCGATAAGCGCGCGGCTTCAAGCCACAGATGGGTGCGGTCATCACACTCCCACCCAATCAGGAGCGCATCTTTACCGGCTTTTTTGCGAGACTCCGCCAGGCTTGCGATCGCGAATTCGATCAGGACCCCGTCAAACAGGCTCGCCATGTGACGCACGGTATTTTGGTCCTGGTTCATCCGCTGACGGACGGGAGAAATAATATTGTCAATCAAGGCGTCTATCGGGTGATCGCGGCGGAATTCACCGACTTTGGCGCGCAGCTTTGCCGGGCTGGCATAGCGCAGAACGGTCATCATCTCTTCCTGGAACGAGACCCAGTTACCCTGAGTCACAACTTCCTTGTTTTCCAGCAAGGCTTTTACTTTCCCGACCGAAACGCCGCTCTTCATCAGGCGTTTGATCTCTTCGATACGCAGGATATCTTCATCGTCAAACTGACGATGACCCCCTTCGCTGCGCTGCGGCTTCAACAATCCATAACGACGCTGCCAGGCACGCAGCGTAACGGGGTTGATACCGCATCGTTCGGCCACTTCGCCGATACTGTAATAGGCCATTAACTCCCTCACGCTCAGAACTTCCATACCTAACTGCACCAACCTTATCAGATTGTACACACTATTTGTATAACTAAGACCGCATTTTGAACGGGTGAATGGCTTACGACGCCATTCACCTGTTAATACATTGTTGTATAAAATTTACCGTTCGTACAGTTACGTCTGTCCGATTGTGTACAGCTTTATCACAATTCGAACTTTTTCTCCGGCCACGCAATGGCTGGAATCCCGCCGTGCCGGGGGCTGGCAAAAAGATGCCCCTGGAACTGGGAAATCCCCGCAGATTCCAGCCACATCCACTCTTCCGCCTTCTCTACTCCAACCGCGCAGAACTGGATTTCAAGCGAGGAACAGCATTTGATGATGGCCTGAATAATGGCCTGTCGGGGGCCACTTTTGTGCACGTTCGCGACCAAATCACGATTAATCTTAATTCTGTCAGGCTGGAAGTGGGCCAGTAGCTGCAGCCCGGCAAAACCGGCACCAAAGTGATCGATCGTCACGCTGATACCCGCGCTTTTTAACTGCCTGACCGAATCCGTGAACTCATCAAAGCGGGAAATGGCTTCGCTCTCGGTGAACTCCACCACGATTTGTTCAGGTACAAAACCGTTTGCTTCGATCGCGGTGAGCAGAAAATCCACGGCATTGGGAATGTTAACCAGCGTCATAGGCAGCAGGTTAAGGGATAACGTCTGGTCCTGTAACCCCAGCGCGCTGGCCATGGAGAGCGCCACCTGCTTGCTTTGCAAATCAGACGCGTACACTTCCTCATGCGGAAGGCTGGCGAAATAAGCTCCCGGCGAGTCGCCGGACGGGGTGCGGAGAAGCGCCTCCCAGGAGACAACCTGCTGCATAAACGGATCGACTATCGGCTGGAACGCGAAGCTGCAATCCGCCCCCTTCGCGACCACCTCAGGCTGCGCGGACAAGCGCGTTTCTTCGCGAACGAATTCCCATGAGTCCGCAGGCGGCAGTTCAAAGTAGTTCGCTTTTTCCGTGGCCTCGACAAAGGTGCGGAAAAACTGCAGAGGGCGGTCGTTATACGTCAGCTGGTAGCGTGTCGTCCCCTTATTGAGCACCTGCTGCAGTACCTCGTCCCTGTCGAAGTGGCGCAAATCAAAAAGCTCCATACCCACGTTGCCAAAACGCCGGACAGGCCCGTGATCGCGCATTAACTCGACCACGTTATGGTGGCGCGGGTCGTTGCAGATCTGCTCATAGATAGCCGAAACGTGCTCAACCGGCCCTTCCAGCAGTTGAAAAAAATGTGTGCCGTTAAACAGCAAGATCCCCGTGACATTGGATTGCCGATTTTTACGATTTGCAGCAGCGACCATTGCTTCCAGCGCTTTCACTGGAACGTCCTCGCAGATATGACTGCGGTAAATGATGGTTGTGAGCATGCTATTCCTGGGGGTTAAGGTTTTGGCCACGAAAGACGTGGGTAATGTTCATTTATAGCACATTAATTGCCTGACAAATAATTTACATCTCAACCATTTACGGCAGTTAATGAGACCTTTTGACTCGGCTGTACAACTTACCAGCACCTGCGCTTTTTGTACAATATATCCTGCACTCCCACCCCATCACAACGCCAACCCAACACAATGAAAAATAAATGATTTATAAGATATATCGTAAAAAATCTAAAAAATTGTACATTTTAGATGTACAGATTTGAAAATTATGTATACCTTAAATGTAACGTTACTGATTACAAAATTTTACAGGAGCGAAACATGCAGCAGAAAGGTTACGTCGCAGATTCCGCAGCAGCAATCGCACAGTACTTCGAAAAGGCCGCGCTTCCTACCCAGCAGGAAACGCTGGGCCAGGTGGTTGTTGAAATTCTCAGCGACGGGCGAAACCTTAATCGCAAATCGCTTTGTACAAAATTGCTGAGTCGCCTCGAAAAGGCCGACGGCCCGGAAGAGGAAGAGCATTACCACATGCTGCTTGGTCTGCTCTTCGAACGGTAAGGATATGAATAGCAGTAACGCAGACCGACTGATAGACCAGCTTATCGGTGAAGCCGTTCTCTCTCTTCTGAAAGAGCGGGGACCGGTGACAACTGAAGGCTTGCTACAGCGTCTGCGGGTCATGAAAGAACATGAAAAGGATCCCCAGCGGCGGGAGACACTTGCGGTGGTGATTGCCGAGATCGGCTCAAACAGCACCGCCTTTACACGTCGCAGAACCGCGCAAGGACGAACGAAAAGAGAGGGATCTCTCAACGATACCCGAGACAATGTTGTGCCGTTATTTGGAAGTGGAAAACCGTCCGATCCCAAAAAAATACATTGACTGCAATTTAACAGCTACGGTGAGAACAAATGAGACAAAATATTCAGCTTCAACCCGAATACCACTCTGCTTTTTTAGACAGTGCGCTGGCGGAGTATTTCCGCCATGCAGGCGATCGTTTTGCTGAAGAGTCCGCTATTTTTTCTACTGCAGTACGCTGTGTTCTGGCCTCCGAAGGGCATTTGTCCAACAAGGCGATCATCCTCTGGCTCATTCAGACGCTGGAAGCCACCAACGACGTGGTTCAGGCGGATGTGATTCGCAAGACGCTGGAAATCGTGGTGGGTTACACGATGGACGATCTCTGAGTTCCTGCTCGCCACGCCCCCTAACGTGTCATCGTCAAAACTGACGATCGGCCTGACGATGACACGCGCCCTCCCCGCATAACGCCCTGTAATCCACGCAAAACCAACCTGGCACGGTTCCTGCTTACCTCCGTATACGGGACTGGGTTTCCAGTCAACTTTGCTTCATTTCTTAACAGGTCTGTTATTGATGAAAAAGATCGCCAGCGTCTGCCCGTACTGCGGTGCAGGCTGTAAATTGAACCTTGTCGTTGAAAATAACCGTATCATCCGTGCCGAAGCGGCAGCGGGAGTCACAAACCAGGGCACTTTATGTCTGAAAGGATTTTACGGCTGGGACTTCCTTAACGATACCCGTCTGCTCACCCCTCGCCTCACCCAGCCCATGATCCGCTACCGCAAAGGCGAAGCCTTCACCCCCGTTACCTGGGAAGAGGCGATCCGCTACACCGCCCACAGGCTCAGCAGTATTAAAGCGCAGCACGGGCCGCGGTCGATCATGACCACCGGCTCCTCGCGCGGAACCGGCAATGAAACCAACTATGTGATGCAAAAGTTTGCCCGCGCGGTGCTGAACACCAACAACGTGGACTGCTGTGCGCGCGTCTGTCATGGCCCGTCCGTCGCCGGTTTACAGGAAACGCTCGGTAACGGCGCGATGAGCAACTCCATTAGCGATATTGAAAACTCAAAATGCCTGCTGGTCTTTGGCTATAACTGCGCGGACTCCCACCCTATCGTCGCCCGCCGCGTGCTCAAAGCACGTGAAAACGGCGCAAAAATTATCGTCTGCGATCCGCGGCATATTGAAACGGCGCGTATTGCCGACCAACATCTGCAGCTGAAAAATGGCAGCAACATGGCGCTGGTGAACGCCTTTGGCTATGTGCTGCTGGAAGAGGAGCTGTACGATAAAAGCTACGTGGCGCGTTTTACGGAGGGGCTTGAGGCCTACCGCCAAACGGTAAAAGACTATGCGCCGGAGCAGGTCGAACATCTTACCGGCATCCCCGCCCGTGACGTTCGCCAGGCAATGCGCACCTTCGCGGCGGCCCCTTCCGCCACCGTGATGTGGGGGATGGGCGTGACCCAGTTTGGACAGGCTGTGGATGTGGTCAAAGGGCTGTCCAGCCTGGCGCTGCTGACCGGGAATCTCGGTCGCCCTGCCGTTGGCGTCGGGCCGGTGCGCGGTCAAAACAACGTCCAGGGTGCCTGCGATATGGGCGTTCTGCCGAATATGTTCCCCGGCTATCAAGATGTGACCGATCCCGCGGTCAGGCAGAAGTTCGCCGACGCCTGGGGAATTGACGTCAATGAGATGGACGATCGCGTCGGGACGCGCATTACCGAAGTGCCGCACCTTGCGCTGGAAGGCAAGGTTAAGGCCTATTACATCATGGGAGAAGATCCGCTTCAGACCGAAGCCGATCTTGGCCTGGTGCGCAGCGGTTTTGAGGCGCTCGATTTTGTCGTGGTTCAGGACATCTTTATGACCAAAACGGCAGAGGTGGCGGACGTTCTGCTCCCGGCCACGTCCTGGGGTGAACACGGCGGCGTCTTTACCTGTGCCGATCGCGGCTTCCAGCGTTTTGGCAAAGCCATCGACGCCAGCGGCAACGTGAAGCGTGACTGGGAGATCATCAGCCTGCTCGCCACCGAGATGGGCTATCCGATGCATTATGACTCCAACCAGCAGATCTGGGATGAGATGCGCGCACTGTGCCCGCTCTTCTTCGGCGTGACGTATGAAAAAATGGGCGAGATGGGCCACGTGCAGTGGCCCTGCCCGACGCTGGATCACCCCGGTACGCCGTACCTGTACAAAGACAATCAGTTCGACACGCCGAGCGGTAAAGGGCAACTCTTTGCCGCACCGTGGCGCGCGCCGGCGGAAACCCCGGATGCGGATTTCCCGCTGGTGCTGTGTACGGTACGCGAGGTGGGACACTACTCCTGCCGCTCCATGACCGGGAACTGCGCCGCGCTTCAAAGCCTGGCCGACGAGCCGGGTCGGGTGCAAATGAACCCTGCCGATGCAGAAAAGCTGGGCATTACTGACGGGCAGCTGGTCTGGGTACGTTCACGTCGCGGGAAAGTGATTACCCGCGCCAGCATCAGCGAGCGTATCAACGCCGGGGCCGTCTATATGACCTATCAGTGGTGGATTGGCGCCTGCAACGAGCTGACCCAGGACAACCTCGATCCCATCTCCAAAACCCCGGAAACGAAGTACTGCGCGGTGCAGCTGGAGGCGATTGAGGACCAGCGCTGGGCGGAAGATTTTGCCGCGTCGACATATCAGTCCATGAAGTCGCGGCTGATGAGTGCGGCGAACGTCTGAGGAAAATGCCGGGTGCCGTAACCGTCACCCGGCGACAAAACAGCGCCTGCGCCCTTTTCTCCCTGTTACACATCCTGCCCCGCTAAATGGTCACGCAATTTGTTCGGGTGGGCGTTCTTTTCAACCATTCGGTGAATCAGCACCATAAGTTCGAAATCATTACGCAGATCGAATTTTTGCATCAGTAAATACTTATGCGTGAATATCGTTTTGTTACTCGTCCTGAGCCTATTCGCAATCTGTGCTATCGATAACCCTTTGTATAAATTCACCGAAAGACGAATCTGCTGCGTCGATAATATTTTATGCGGGCAGTGGAAGCAGTCTTTATGTTTCCAGCGATAATCCGGCAGTTGCGTACGGTACCATGCAAGAAAGAGTCTCTCGCTTACCCGATCCAGCGGGGCCCGGCGGGAGATGAAAATCATATCCTGAAAACAGGATGAAAATTCAGTGAAGCGCCGTTCGTCATCGACCATCCCAATTAAGATCCCTTTTTTTCTCGCTTTTAATTCAGGAATACAGGTCAGCGCTTCACCCGGGCATAAAGAGAGGATAACAATATCGGCGCTATTGACGCTGTCAAAAGTAAACTCAATGCCAAAATTAACCTGATATCTAAAATTATGCAGGAAGAAATCGACAAGAAAATATTGCAGGCCATTTTTTAAAAAAGAATCCGGTTCTTTAATCAGAATATTCAACATAGCGGTTACCGACATCTGCAAATAAAAGGATAACACACGCACGAGCCGATCAGTTGTATTGCATCGTCATGACCACGACGGCACTGATGCTCCCCGGCGTCGCGCTCCCGGTAACAGAGTTGACCGATGCCAGCAGGGCTATCGTCGCGGTTCTGTCTGCTGAGATGGCCTGCGTAATCTGAGTCCCGGTTCCCTTTAAAGCACCGGTAGCGGCATCGTTCATCGCTATTGCGACGTGAGTGGCCGAACCGCTGTTCATATAGTAACCCGCCCCTGCGATGGGATCGGGGTTTCCGGTAAATAAGACCGTCACGCTGCGCGTACCCGCAGGGCACTGGGTAAACATCAGGTTAAAAGGCACAGGTTCGGAAGACGATCCCGGGGTTGCCATATTGGATGCCTGAATATTGCCGAGATTAACATCCAGATTGTTATTTCCCCCATTAAATACACAGGGAGAGGCAACAATATTACCGGTGACGCTGACGTTAATGGTATCCGCTGCAATGAGATTGCCGCTGATTAATGCCGCGGTGAACGCTGCCGTGCGCAAAATATTCATCGTCATTCCCTTTACTGGTATGTCAAATTTAAGGTTGCTGACGCATTTGCTGTGCCGGGTTCTACCGTCGTTTGCGTCTGATAATAACGCGCCGTTAAGGGGAACGCTTCCAGGCCACCCGCCGCGGGCTTTAACGGCAGACGCGTATTGAGCGTGAGAGGCGTACCGTTATAGAGCAGCTGAACGCCGACGCCTTTCGCCGTGCCGGTATTCCCTTGCCCAGTAAGCGCCAGCACGCTCGTCGCCGCAATGTCGGGATTCTGAATACCGCTGATTGACACGTTGACGTTAGCCCCCGCATCGCA
Source organism: Enterobacter sp. JBIWA003 (assembly GCF_019968825.1). Classification (NCBI taxonomy): domain Bacteria; kingdom Pseudomonadati; phylum Pseudomonadota; class Gammaproteobacteria; order Enterobacterales; family Enterobacteriaceae; genus Enterobacter; species Enterobacter sp. JBIWA003. The sequence goes on along the minus strand of NZ_CP074170.1, from coordinate 2,053,572 downwards.
GTTAAGCCCGAGATTCTGGGTATTCTGGGCGCCCACCGGCGTGGTGCCCACCGTTGCGCCAAACGCCGCGGCAGAAATATCCCCTATCGGAAACGTCAGTTGCGGCGTCGTAATCGTGCAGGCAAGCACGTTAATCGTTCCGCCCAGCAGGGTCGTCGTCAAACCATCACGATATACACCATCGCTCCCCTGCAGCGTCACCACACCCAGTACCCCCGGCGTCAGCGAACCGGACGCAACCGGTCCGGTGACGATAAGTTCTACTTTACCGCCCCACCACTCGACATAACTTGCCTGCGCAGTATAGGAAAAGGTATTAGCCGGGTTTTCAAAATAATTACCCGATGAAAAACGTATTCCAATACCGCTGACGTTAGTGTCTTAGACATGATTACCGTAGGTACTCGGCGTGGCATTAAGGTAGCGCATGCTAAAACCCAGCATTAACGGATTGGTACATCCCGTTAAATAGGAACCGGTTAGCGTTGCATTACGCGAAAACAGGACGGTCCCAACGGCGACGTCGCGTTGCACCGTAATTGTACCGACAGACAAGGTTGAGTCCTGTGGCGTGATCGTCGTGCAGGTTCCTGCATGGGCACTATTCCAGCCTGCGGCAATGCTCAGAAGGAATAGCATGTTCATTAAGCGCATTTTAAAATCCTAAAGGCAATTGACGTTGATTTCTGTTATTCCGCCGGAAGGCGACGGCGGTGTAAGCACGTACGGGGCGCGGCATTGCCGATCGCGTTCCGCTCCCCACGTAACAAAGACGGTGCCCTGTGTATCCAGCCCGGTGAGATAAACCTGGCCTTTATCACCCACAATGAAGCTGCTTCTCTCGACGCCTTTCAGGCTCGCAATCGCGCCAAAGGGAACGCCATGGCCGTTGTGCATAACATTGAACAACGCACGTCGCCCCACTTTTGCCTTATAGTCGGCCATCACCATTGCCCCTCGCGTCGGCGTCACCGTCCGGGTATTGATATCCAGCTCAACCTCATCCGGCAGGCTTTCCGGGGCAAGGGTGATGTCATTTTTACGATAAACGGCGAGGTTACTGACCACCGTATATCCCCGGTAATCCGTTCTGACTCCCGGCTGATTGCGAATATCCACGCCGTGCGCGCCCGGTGCGCGAATCAGAGCATTAGTCTCGCCCAGGGGCTGCGAAAGCGTGATCCCTTCTCTGTGGGCAATAATGCCGCCCTGCAGGCCATAATTAAGCCGCTCGCTGTTCCTGTCGTAGCTATAGCCCGCGGTAACTTCGCCGTAGGTTCCCTTATAATCACCGTTCACATTACCCGTATAGCCGACGCCATCCGACCCGTAGCCTTGCTGCACGTTCCAGTTCAGCGCGTGGTTTTCCAGCGCCACGCCGTTCAACCCGAGGTTGTGCGTGGTGCCGTTATTCTTGCTGGCGCTCACGCCATAGTTCGTCCAGGTCTGCGGTAAAAATTTGTCGAGAGGAATACTGACGTTAAAAGCCAGCAGCCGATCGCTGTCGTATCGCTTATCACCCGCACTGCCGTTTTTACTGTAGGTCCAGGTGAGTCCGTAACTGATGTTATGCCAGGCGTTGTTGTAACCCAGGGTGTAGGACGCCATCGTCTGACCCGAATTCCAGTAGTCTTCACGGGCCGCGCTCAGCGTCAGCGAACCAAGATTACCGCCCAGCGTCTGGCTCATCGTCAGCTCGGCCCGGTTGCGACGCCGGTCCTGAAGCGCACTGCTGTCACCGTACGAATCCAGTACCTCCTGCATGCCGTAGTAGCCGGACGTGGAATAGCGGTAGCCCGCAATCGAAAATTGCGTCCCCGTTCCGATCACGCTTTTGCTGTACCGCGCGCGCCAGGATTGACCGTTGGATTTATCACTGCCCTGCGGGGTGGACCAGGCCTGGGTCATGTCCGCAGAAATGGCACCGAAATCCCCCATATTCTTCCCGACGCCCAGTGCGAAAGACTGGTATTTGTTCGACGCCTGCAGCCCGCCATAAATCGTGAGTCCATACGGCAGACCATAGATCCCGGTGATTTGCCCGAAGGGTGTCTTCTCAACGCTGCCGTTATAAGAACGATACTGCCCTCCGGTCACCGCATATTTCAGGCGCCCTTCACGCTGCAAAACCGGTAATGACGCGTACGGCAGGGTAAAATGTTGCTCGCTGCCATCGGCCTCTTTAACGGTGACGTCCAGATCCCCGGCGCCTCCCGTCGGGTACATATCGGTAATTTCAAATGCCCCAGGCGCCACGTAGGTCTGATAAATCTGATAGCCATTTTGCCGCACCACCACCTGGGCATTGGTGCGCGCGATACCCCGCACCACGGGTGCATAGCCTTTCAGCGAATCCGGGAGCATGTCATCATCCGAAGCCAGCTGTCCGCCGCGAAACGGCATACTGTCGAACACGTCTGCTGGTGCCGAGCTATCCCCCAGGGTGAGCTGCGCGTTGAGCGGAATAATGGCCCGCTGCGCGTAGGTGTAGACGGTATCCCATTTGTCCTGCCCGGTCTCATCCCCGGACCAGGTGGTGTAATTCCGCACTCGCCACGGCCCAACGTTCAGACCCGGGCGCAGGTTGGCATATTGACTGTCGCTGTTTTTACTCTCGTTTTGTTTCGCCCGGCTGCTTGCACCACTCAGGCTGTAGTTCAACATGACGGCGGCGATCCCTTCATCCCAGAGCGCTGGCGAAACATACCCACGTGCAGGCAGGTCAATGGCGGCCTGAGGAATGCTGATAATCAGTCGCTGCGCGGCGAACTGAAAATCCGTGCTGGCATGAGGGATAGCCTGCAGGTTGACGCAGGACGTGCCCTGGTTCGCTAAGTCGGGAAAAAGCGCGGTTTTGACGCCCCATTTATTTAGCTGTTCAAGACTCAGACAGGGCTTAAGGCTATCGCCCTCCTGTCCGCCGTTTACGGAGATGAAGTCAATATCGCTGGTCTCGATGAGCTGGTCGTCAAGAATGATGTCAACATGGTATTTCCCTGGTGCCTGCGAACCTGATTCAAAAGCAGTTAAATCAGCTTTATCTGCGCCCGGATTGTCCAACTCAACCAGTTCAGCGTTGAACGACTCACGGGCATCAACAGTCTGCATTGTATTGACCAGCGCGAAGGCGATACAGATCGCCAGACGCGCAGGCTGCATTTTTTTAGTTTTCGTTGCCATCATCATGAACCTGACTCGAAACGAGGAGCACCGCTTTTAATAAATTAAAAGCTGGCCTGATGTATTATTCCGGGGCTGCCGTAATCATTAATAACTTTGAATGAAATATGACTGCCACTGGCTCCTGCGGGTAAGGTAAATGCCGCCATTGCGCCGGGCACCACCCAGGAGACCTCATCCAGCTTTTTATCGCCGATGCTTATTTCATTAAAATTGATGACATAGGGCGTTGGATTGGTGACCAGAAGTTTATCCCCGCTACGCGACCAGGTTAATTTATTCGCTTGCTCTTCCGGTGTGGATGTCTTCAGACCTGTCGGGCGATAAATAAGCTTAATGCGCGTTTTGACGGCAATTTGCAGTGAGTTTGTCTGCTTCGAGGCAGACGGTATCGCTTTAATATTCAGCCAGAAAAGACTCTCTTTATCCTGAGGTAACGAACCCGAGAACAAAATGCGCTCAATGTTTTGCTGCCCCCCATCCAGTCGATATAACGGAGGCGTAACAATAAAAGGTGCTTTATTAGCATTACCCTCCGGCATCTCAACCCAGGACTGAATTAAATAAGGCACGCTGTCTGCATTGTTAATGCTGATTGATGCCTCTTTTTTCCCGCCATCAAAAATGACGCGGGTCCCGCCAATAATGACCCCGGCATAAGCATGCGAAAACGATGCAGAGAGGATGACCGCGATGAGCAGGGTCTTGCTAATAAAATGCATGTTACACCTCGTGAAACACGGGGGCAGTGAATGCCCCCACGCAGAACCGCGTTGAACTGGTTCAGGTTCTGCTTAATGACTAGTTATAAACAACGGAGAAATTAGCTACGGAGTTGGCAGGGCCGGCCGTCACCGATGACGCGGTTGAAATATACTGCGCGTAGAAATTCAGCGTATTATCTGCGGTACTGCTGAGCGTATAGCTATAGCTGTTGCTGCCGTGTAAAGGCAGATCCGCTTTATCTGCGGTCATCAAATTGATGGCAACACCCGTTGCCGCACCGGCGACGGAGGTATCAATAGCCAGCAGATCGGCGTTGGTCAGATCGGGGGTACCGTCAAAACGCACTTTGGCACTGGTGACCGTGGACGGGCAGTTCTTCAGGACAATATCGAATTTCGCTGCCGCCGTTCGGGAACCCGTCGCCGTAAATTCTGATTTATTGTAATCGCCCAATACCACCACCTGATTTTGAGAGGAAACCGCAACATCGCAGGCAGAGTCCAGGATGTTACCATTAAAATTGACGGTTCCTGCAGCAGCGAAAGCGTTGCCCATCATTAAGGCGGCCCCCGTCGCAGCCATCGCTAAAATAACGTTCTTTTTCATAATCTTTATTATCCTGATTTAGGGAATAACTTTATTTATTATTAACACTCATGCAGCAGAAAGCTGATGAATACATCAATGTGAATTCATTTGTTTTTTATTAAAGCCATAAGCTCTTTCTGACTGGCTGGTTAAAATTTATATAATCATACGGGTGAATACAACGTTTAGATGGTCTAGCTGTAGACTTTGATTTAACGAAAAAACAACATTCCTTTCAGGAAATACTTAAGCCATGCTGTCCTGGTCTATTAATAGACTATGAAATCTTTTTGTTTATATTCAGTCTGTTAGATTACAACGACTCAATGGTCTACTTTTAGACCTCGTCGAAACATTCCCTGACCCCTTCATTTTTAAGATAATTCTTCCCACAGTTCAAAAAACGATCGGACCCGTAGTCGCCGTGAGGTATCTTATGAATACGCGTTTAACCCCTCCACTGAATCACCAGGAATCAACTGTTCTGGGTTTAAAACCGCTTAGCCATATAGACGCCCTGATTAAATCAGTGGTACCTGCGGCGGACAGAATAATTATCAGCCGAGGGGAAACCGTACATTATTATAAAGATGAGATTCGCCAGTGCTTTTTACTTCTCCAGGGGAGTGTGGCGCTTCATCGTCGCGGTGATGGTATTGTTTTAAACTCTGAATCTGCGCCTTTTATTCTTGGCGTCAGCAGCCAGTTTTCTTCGGAACATCTGTATGTCAGGGCCCTTGAGACGGCAGAAATAGCCCGAGTGCCGCTGGAGACGTTTAATCAGATCGTTGGGCAGCAGGATTTATGGGAGCACTTTTCAAAGCTGCTGATTTATACGGCCTCGCGGGTGTATGAGCACTGCGCGCAAATATCGCAAATGTCTGCTTACGACATCATTCGTTTCCAGCTTGTTGAGCTAATGCAGGAACCCGATGCCATACGGCAAAATACAACGGCGGCCGCGTATATCAAAAGCCGTACCTATCTTTCGCGTAGCGGAATTATGCGCATTCTTGCAGAACTGCGGACCGGGAAGTACATCACCATGGAGCGTGGGGTACTGCTTGACATTCACCATCTGCCCCGCAAATATTGACAGCCAGCGTGCCTGAAACCAGGAGAAGCGCTATAATTAGCCAGGTTATTTTTAAGGCTGTCGGCAACCATGTCCCTTCCAGAAAAGTCTCAACGGGGTTCCCCCTACGCGCAAGAACTTATTTCACACCTGTTACCTGATTGCACAACGCGACATATCGCCCGCGGCGAGCGGCTGGACCTGCAGGTCAACGGTCAGGGCATGTGCTATTTAATTCTTGAGGGAACCGTCGCCATCTACAGAAAAAACGATGACAGGATGCTGTCTACGGCTCGCAGCCCTGCCGTCTTCGGCCTCGCGAACCTCACCGATATCTATTTTAATGATTATCTTAAGACCGTCAGCCCGTGTCTGATCGGGACGCTCACCACCGAACGGGTGAATGCCATTATTAAAGAGAAGGCGCTTTGGGGGCTGCTCTCTCAACAGCTCGTGTATGTCTATAGCCGTCTTTATAACAACGTGATGCCGCAGGGCGCGCCCACGGCGTATGAGATGATTCGCCAGCAGCTCATAAAACTGATGGATGAAGATGAGAGCTATCGCGGCAGCGTGACGGCGGAAAGGTATATCAGGGAGAAAACCCAGCTCTCCCGCAGCGGCGTGATGCGCATTCTGGCGGATTTAAAAACCGGCGGATTTATCGAAATGGAAGAAGGCAGGCTTATTAAAATCAACAAGCTCCCCGCTAAATACTGAACGTCAGACACAAAAAAGGCCGCTCTTGCGGCCTTTTCAACATTACTCTCTCAATGGACGTGAACGCCCAACCGCCAGGCAAAGTAGATCTCTTCTTTCAGCTCATTCGAAGAGAGCGCCAGCAAATCTGTAAATTCCAGCTCAAGCTGTTTCAGCTTTTTCAGGTACTGCGCCGGGGACAGATTGCTCTTATCGCGACGTAAATATTCAATTGCCAGCTGTGTTGGGGTTATTTCAGTATCCATGATGTCCTCGCTTATGTACAAAACCTGACCAGTATATCACAACCCACTGACTAGTTTTTGACCAAAGGCAAAACATCTGAAAACTTTACACGACCGCCGTCGTCAGCCGCGACGAGCAGCACAGGCGATCCTGCTCGTCGAGAATGTCAATCTGCCATACCTGATGGCGGCTACCGGCGTGCAGCGCGCGGCAAACTCCGCGCACGCGCCCGCTGCGTACCGAGCGGATATGGTTAGCATTCACCTCGAGTCCGACCACCTTCTGCTCCCCTTCGGTACAGAGATATCCCGCCACCGAGCCCAGGGTTTCGGCCAGCACGACGGACGCCCCGCCGTGCAATAAACCAAACGGCTGATGCGTGCGACGATCGACGGGCATGGTGGCCTCGATATCATCGTCGCCAATGCGGGTGAACTGGATATCCAGCAGCCCCACCATATTCCCCTCGCCCATGGCGTTCAGCGCCTGCAGCGTCACGGCACGTTTCCAGATCATCCAATTATCTCCAGTAAAGCCTGCAATGGGTGACGTACACCGTTACCCTCTACCCGTTTCACCTGGCTTCGACAGGAGTAGCCCGTCGCCAGACAGCGGTTTCGCGGCAAACGCTGCATCGCCTGATGCCAGGACAGCTCATAGATACCGAGCGAGTTGGCGTGGTTTTTCACTTCGTGCCCGTAGGTGCCGGCCATGCCGCAGCAGCCCACGCTGACGCTTTCCAGCTTCGCGCCGAAGCGGGCAAAAACGGAGGCCCACTGCGCGGGGGCACCCGGCAGCGCGGTGACTTCCGTGCAGTGTCCGAACAGATACCACGGCTCGCCGCTGACATCCTGTACAGCTTTGCCTTCCAGGGCCATCGGCAGCCACTCGTGCACCAGCATGACGTGGAAATCACCGCGCTTGTCGCCCAGCGTCTGCTTGTATTCATCGCGATAGCACAGCACCAGCGCCGGGTCGACGCCGACCATCGGTATCGCGAGTTGCGCCACGCGGTTTAAGAAGTCAGCGGTTTTCTGCGCGGTCTTCGCAAAGCGCGTCAGGAAGCCTTTAATGTGCTGCGCCTTACCGTTGGGTGAGAACGGCAGGACCACCGGCTGATACCCCAGCTTTTCGGTCAGGCGGATGAAATCCGCCACGACCTGGGCATCGTAGTAGCTGGTAAACGGATCCTGCACCACCAGCACCACCTTCGCTTTTTGCTCAGGCGTGAGTGCCTCCAGCTGCTCCAGGGTCATGTTCGCCGAGCGATGCCCGACGAGCTGGCGCTGCAGAGACGGCACCGACAGCAGCGGCAGATCGACCATGCCGATATGTTTTTCGGAGAGCTTGCGCACCAGCGGCTGGTTGATAAAGAAGTTGAAGGTCTTCGGCGCGCGCGCCATCAGCGGCGCGTAGCTTTCCACCGTCGCCACCAGATGGTCGCGAACCGGGCGGAGGTAGCGGGTGTGATACAGCTGCAGGAAGCGCGAGCGGAATTCCGGCACATCGATTTTAATCGGGCATTGGGTTGAGCAGGCTTTACAGGCCAGACAGCCGGACATCGCCTCTTTCACCTCATGGGAGAAATCATACTCGCCCTTGTTGGCATGCCAGCTGTTGCGGGTGCGTTCAATCAGCGAGCGCAGGCTGGCCCGTTTTTCCGGAAGCTGCTGCTCCAGCCTGAGCGGGTCAACCCCGCGATCGGCCAGCAGACGCAGCCATTCACGCACCAGCGTCGCCCGCCCCTTTGGCGAGTGGATACGGTTGCTGGTGATTTTCATTGACGGACACATCGGGCTTTTCACATCAAAGTTAAAGCACAGGCCGTTGCCGTTACACTCCATCGCGCCGCGCCAGGAGGAGCGCACCGCAATCGGGATCTGTCTGTCGTATGTGCCGCGCTTGACGGCATCCACCTGCATCATTGGCGCGTCCACGCCTTCAGGCGGGCAGATTTTGCCCGGGTTGAGGCGGTTATGCGGGTCGAAAGCCGCCTTCACCTTGCGCAGCTCCGCATAGAGCTGTTCGCCGAAGAATGCGGGGCTGTATTCCGCGCGGAATCCTTTCCCGTGCTCTCCCCAGAGCAGACCGCCATATTTGGCAGTTAAGGCCACTACATCGTCGGAGATCTGCTTCATCAGGATCTCCTGCTGCGGGTCGCACATATCCAGCGCCGGACGCACGTGCAGTACCCCGGCATCGACGTGGCCGAACATGCCGTAGCTCAGGCCGTGGCTGTCCAGCAGGGCGCGAAACTCGACGATATAATCCGCCAGATGCTCAGGCGGCACGCAGGTATCTTCGGCAAAGGGAATCGGCTTCGCCGCCCCTTTCGCATTGCCGAGCAGGCCCACGGCTTTTTTACGCATCGCATAGATACGCTCAATCCCGGCCAGATCGTTACAGAGCTGCCAGCCGATCACGCCGCCTTCGCCCTGCGCAATCAGCTCATCCAGCCGCTGGCAGAGCGTGGTGACCTGGCTCTCAATCAGCGCCGCATCGTCGCCGGCAAATTCCACGATGTTAAGACCGAGCATCTCTTTATCCGGCACGTCGGTAATGAGATCGCTGACGGAGTGCCAGACAATATCTTCCCGGGCCAGGTTAAGCACTTTGGAGTCAACCGTTTCCACCGACAGCGCTTTCGCTTCCACCATAAACGGCGCATTGCGCAGCGCGGAATCGAAGGAGTCATATTTGACGTTCACCAGACGACGCACCTTCGGCAGGCGGGTGATATCCAGCCGCGCCTCGGTGATAAACGCCAGCGTCCCTTCAGAGCCGGTGAGCACGCGGGTTAAATCAAACTGGGTCAGGTCGTCGTTAAAGACGTGACGCAGGTCGTACCCGGTCAGGAAGCGGTTCAGTTTGGGGAACTTATCGAGAATAAGCTGGCGGTTGTCGCGGCAGCGCTCCAGCACGGTACGATAGATGCGTCCGCTGGCCGTGTTATCTTTGCCCAGTGTTTCCGCCAGTTCGACCGGCATCGGCTGCGTATCGAGAATATCGCCGCCCAGCAGAACGGCACGCACGCCCAGCACGTGATCGGAGGTTTTGCCGTAGACCAGCGAGCCCTGACCGGAAGCATCAGTGTTGATCATCCCGCCGAGGGTCGCGCGGTTACTGGTGGAAAGCTCCGGAGCAAAAAAGTAACCGTAAGGCTTGAGGTACTGGTTAAGCTGATCTTTGATGACGCCCGCTTCGACCCGCACCCACCCCTCTTCCGGGTTGATCTCAATGATGCGGTTCATATAGCGCGACATATCAACAATGATGCCCTGGTTCAGCGCCTGACCATTGGTCCCGGTGCCGCCGCCGCGCGGCGTAAAGACCAGAGAGGCAAAGCGCTCCTGTGTGGCCAGCCGGGCAATCAGCGCCACGTCAGCCGTTGAACGAGGGAAAACGACGGCATCGGGAAGAAGCTGGTAAATACTGTTATCGGTCGCCATCGTCAGCCTGTCGGCATAGTTCGTGGCGGTATCACCTGTAAAACCCTGTTGCTCCAGTGCTTGCAAAAAATTAAGCACCAGCTGAACGACGCCAGGTGCCTGAGAAATCTGTGGGATCATGACTGTCGACCCTAATTAGAGTTGTATATACACGTCATCCTTCGAGCTGCCTCTGCGTTGGCTGCGTCTGCTCACCCCAGTCACTTACTTCAGTAAGCTCCTGGGGATTCTCAGACTTGCCGCCTCGATGCAACTCGAATGATTTTGTGTATAAAATCGTTTGCGTTGTGTCTGGAAAGTTTTATCACATTTTTTTCTTATAATCTCTGCCGAATTACAGGCAAAATCCGCCTGTCAAAAACCGCTGAGATCATCAATGATTAGAGAGACGCGGTTTTCCGTTCCCGCCAGCCACGCTGGCGTTCTTTTAAGGAAAGTTTCATTTATGGTCAATCTTCGCCAGCCCAGGGATGTTGCGCAAATTTTGCTGTCGGTGCTGTTCCTGGCCCTCATGATTATTGCGTGTCTGTGGATTGTTCAACCCTTTATTCTCGGCTTCGCCTGGGCCGCGACCGTTGTCGTTGCCACGTGGCCTCTGCTGCTGCGTTTACAGAAGCTGCTGTTCGGCCGCCGCGGGTTAGCGGTGCTGGTCATGACGCTCCTGCTGTTCCTGCTGTTTATTATTCCGATTGCCCTGCTGGTGAATAGCCTGGTGGATTCCAGTGGCCCCGTTATTCGCGCTATTAGCAGCGGTGACCTGACGCTGCCGGATCTCGCCTGGCTGAACAGCATTCCGGTGGTGGGCGCCAAGCTCTACAGCGGCTGGCATAGCCTGCTGGAGATGGGCGGCAGCGCGCTGATGGCAAAAGTCCGCCCGTACATTGGCACGACCACGACCTGGTTTGTGGGTCAGGCGGCGCATATCGGCCGGTTTATGATGCACTGTACCCTGATGCTGCTCTTCAGCGCCTTGCTCTACTGGCGCGGCGAGCAGGTGGCTTTAGGCGTTCGTCACTTTGCCACCCGCCTGGCGGGCAAACGGGGTGACGCGGCGGTTTTACTGGCTGCGCAGGCCGTGCGCGCGGTGGCGCTGGGCGTGGTGGTGACCGCGCTGGTGCAGGCGGTGCTGGGCGGTATCGGTCTGGCGATTTCCGGCGTACCGTACGCCACCGTGTTCACCGTGGTCATGCTGATGACCTGTCTTGCGCAACTGGGACCGCTGCTGGTGCTGGTCCCTAGTATTATCTGGCTGTACTGGACGGGTGATACCACGTGGGGAACGGTGCTGCTGGTCTGGAGCTGCGTGGTCGGCACCATGGATAACGTCATTCGTCCGATACTCATCCGCATGGGTGCTGACCTGCCGTTGATCCTGATCCTCTCCGGGGTCATTGGCGGACTGATTGCCTTTGGCATGATAGGCCTGTTTATTGGCCCGGTACTGCTCGCCGTCACCTGGCGTCTGTTCTCCGCCTGGGTACATGAAATTCCGCCTCCGGGAACAGACCCGGACGTGATTTTGAGCGAACTGGAAGAGCTGGAAGAGAAGAACACGCATTAAGTTTTTTTGCCGGGTGGCGCTAACGCTTACCCGGCCTACATTCCCCCTCACAATACTTTAACGCTGCTAAAGTATTTATTCGTTGCTCACTGGTCAGACCCGCCTTTTTTGCTCTAAGTCCGCTATTCACCTTAAAAAATCTTTACGTCTCTTTAACTATTGAGACGAATCCGATCGACGCTAAAAGATGACATGCCTACTATTAGGACACGGTTATAGATCAACACCTTGATTTATAAGCATGGAAATCCCCTGAGTGAAACAACGAATTGCTGTGTGTAGTCTTTGCCCATCTCCCACGATGGGCTTTTTTTTTGTCCTGATTTCAGGCATCAGGCCAGCAATGACGGCATTTCAAGGATTTAGCACGTTGAGGGTATGCGATTACCTGTGTGCCGTTTGTGTACCATTTGTGTGCTACAGGCGTAAATCAGGCGAGTGTTACAACAATTTTCAGTATTGGTATATGGAGTGGCGCATTCAAGCCCCAATATCAAAAAACCGTTAGAGAACTAATCAGATGGGTAGAAAGTTCAGTTGCTCTCATCTGATGCGAAACAAAGCAAAATCTTACTTGCCTAACTTAAGACTATCCACCTATCGTAATATCATATACTTAGAAGTTAGTTGCAATAATTAAATAAAATTCATACTGATGGGGTTTCTTTAAGTATAATGTACGATGTAATATTTTCCCATCATGAATCTTTCTGTTAGCTAAATTAAGGGATTGAAATTAACCATGAATGAAATTGAATTGGATTATGGTGCAATCACTCTTGATAACTCCATTCTCAAAAGTGAGGGTTATAAGTTTTATGAAGGAATGCTTGCCCAAATGAGTCAATTTAAAGATAGCCCCGTTAAGGTTATCCAAACAGACATAGTTCATAACGAAGCAATAAATCATATCAGTCAAGAACTATCTAGAGCAAGATCAACAATTGAGCAAGCGTTAAGATCAGCGAATAAGCAACTTAAGATTAAAAATGATGATATTGACAAAGCTAGAGAAATATTATCTGTAGAAGGTAGCGAGGAAGAAATTGCAGAGCAACAGTTAGATAATTATTATACATTTATTGGTGCTGAAAAATTAGATTCTTCAGAGCATGCCAATTTATCCGTCCTAATGGACATGTACTTCTCCACCGAACCCCCTTTCGAAACGGGCAAAGACAAAAAGAATGAGTTTCCAGATGCAATCGCACTGTTATCTGTTGAGGGTTGGGCAGAATCTAACGATCTAAATATTATTGCCGTAAGTCAGGATAACGGATGGAAAGAGTTTTCTGAAAATTCAAACCGAATCACAGTAGTATCATCATTAGCAGAAGCCTTAGAAAAATTCCAGCCGCATAATAAAGTAGCAAGCATAATCGCTCATATTAGAGAAGATTCATTGTTAGACACAGAGAATCATGTGCTTAAAGAAATTGAAGATGCCATCATTGATAGCTTAGATGGTGAATATATTTCAATCGAAGCAGATTCATTCATGTATTATGAGTGGGATGATGTCAATGTTTCTTATGTGGCACATACTTTGGATGATGATAAAGAAGGATTGGTTAAAATCCGTGTGGTACGAATAGATGATGAATCAATAGTTCTAAAAGTTGGTGCAACCGTTGAGGTTGAAGTGGAAGCGAGCTTCAGTTTTTCCATAAAAGATTCAATTGATAGAGATTACGTAAACATGGGTGGAAATGTATGCACTACAACAGAGTCATATCATACAGACATTTTATTAACCCTTGCAGGTGATTTTAGTCAGGGATTTGATGATATCGAGGTTTCTGAAATTGAAGTCCTTGAAACTATCAGCGAGGCAAGATTTGGTGAGATTGAACCAGACTGGAGAAATGATTATGATGAAAATGACTAGGTAGTATGAAAAACAACATTTTCTCTTTTATATAATTCAGTGCCCTGCAAAAGGGCACTTTAGAGCATGGTTGATTTCATTAAAATATTTAGCGTGTTGACCAGTTCCCCATGGTTTTGTTTAACCCGCCCTGACGGTTGGATTTTACGTTTTGATTTTTGACGTAGTCCGACAGGAATTTATCAAGCGCATTAGCAAGTTTTTGCGCATCACCAGTTGTTGCACTGTTTTTGCTATCTACCCCGCCCTTATTGCCGTTATCGTTGATAGTAATGTTGATTACTGGCGCTGTTGAACCCAAACCACCACCTAAACGACTTGCGCCCAATTTAGGGATATCAGGAACCGCAAAAGTATTAGTAGCCGCCACAGGTGCGCCGGAAGCGCCACCACCCGAACTAAACCCCATTAAACCGCCAACATAGTCATTAAATGGTTTTACCAACCAATTACCAACCATATATTTTTCTTCCATAACGGCGATATCTTTAAAGAATTTTTCAAAATCCAATGTTCCGGTTGTCAAGAAATCAGTTAAATCATCCGTCATTAAATCAAGTGATTTAGACCAGATTTTTTCTTGCTGCGCCGCGACATTATCGAACCTTTCATCATATTCTTTCCAGCCAGCTTTCATCCCCGCTATAGCTGAATGAAGATTTTTTTCATAATCTTCAAATCCGCTTTCACTGGCTTTCAATGCAGCATTGCGCTGCTGTGTGATTTTTGCAATCTCTGAATCAAATGCAGAATTATTTGCATCCTTACCCTGACGACGGCGTAATTCGTTAACCCTATCAATCATTTTATCAAACTGCTGATTAATCTGGTCTTGCCCTTGCTGGAAATCATACGCATCTTTAGTTAGGTTACTAAATGGCTGATTTTTTGCATCCCATCGCTTATTGATAGAATTAATTATTGATTGCGATTGTTCATCAATACCATAAATTGAGTTTTTCAACTGGCTTAAAGCACGCGCTGCACGTTCCGCTGATTTTTCCGCTTCCGTTTTTCCTGAGTGAGTCCGGTATGATGGATGCAGAAAAGCGGTAAAATCATGATAGGCTTTCGTATGGCTTAAATCTGGTGATTTAATGGAATCCATAGATGCTTTTATTGCATCTTTCGCTTGTTCGTTTGCTGATTTAATTTTATTAACATGCACATCAATTCGATGTTGATAATCAAGCGTATCGCCTCCACCTGCGCCAATTTGTCCCAGCGCCATAAAATCCAGTGACTTTTGCCACCAGCTTTCACCATCCAATTCATGTTGTTCTTTTTGTGCTTCACGCGCCTGATTTTGCGCACCCTGCAACAACTGACTAATCATATCAGCGCCAGCAGCTTTATAATTACCGCTTTGAATATCTTTATTTACTTTATCTAGCAGGCCATCACCCATTTTATAAAGAGCGGCATAACCTTTTGTTGCATCGGTTTGTGTTTCTGCAAGGATTTTTTCTAATGCTTCTGTTTGCTTATCACCAAATTCCTGCTGATATTGCAAAAGGATGGAGCCATGTTGTTTAATAAAGTCAGAGCTTAATCCAGAGTTGAGAGCGTTAGAAACAAATTCCTCTTTGAGTTCTTTTGATGCGTCTTTAACGGTTTCAAGGCCATTAACAACTTCATCAATTTTGCCGGAAAACAAAGCGCCAGCATTACCGGATAAAATAGCGGATTGCTGCAAATCCTTCTGCGCTTGTGCGGCCTCCTGAATGCTTTCCGTTAGTGCCTCGATGCCCTCAACGGCTGCTGTAAGCCCCATGATAACGCCAGTACCAGCCCCCCCCCCATACCAGCCGCGCCTAAGAAGATTGACGCAGAACCTCGCAAATTAGCCCATCGCCCAGACATAATTTCATGTGACATTACGCCTAATTCGCGTTGTGCATTGTGATTTTCTTTAATGCCACTAACAAATTTAGACCACCATCCCTTACCAGCGCTTTCACCCGAATTAATAACCTCATTCGTAATTTCATTTTGTATAGAGCTAAAATCACGAACAATATTACCCATTTTTCCGCGCATCATTCCGTTAGCACCAGTGATTTTATTGACGGCATCAGATAAACCATTCGCGCTTTCCGTCACCCCCGTTGCAGCCTTAGCTAATTCATCAAGCCGTGTTGTTGCTGTTTCTACTTGTGATGTATCAACCGAAAAACCTAGTTCAGCATTGTCACCTGCCATTTTATTCACCTCTGATTTAATATTAATGTTACTTTGTTCGCTACGCTCACGCCCCTACGGGGCTGGTGGGTGAAGAAAAGGAAGTTTTTCTTGCACCATCACCATTCATTTAATTACTGAGTTAAATCTAGAATCCGCATCGGCGCATATGATGTGCATCGCGGCGCTGGCGTTCCTGTTTTTGCTGAAAATCGTGCTTCTGCTGCGCTTCTGCATCATGCAGCTTAATGATTTTAAATCGGCTGGTTGATTTATTTCCGGCTAATTGCTCATTACGTTTAGCCGCTGCATTTGCTGCTAGTTCACGCGTTTTATAAAAGATTAATCCTTTTGTGCTTCCTTTATAAAGCTGCGCAAGGCTGGGTGAAGTTTTTCCGGCCTCCACCAGCACCATAGACCATTTAATAAATCGCTCATCTATAATCATTGTTTATTACCCAATGTAACGTTAAGATAATCATGCACGCCCTGTTTAACCATATTTGCTATATCATTTCGCTGATTCATAGCGCGGCGTTGTTTAAGGGCTTCTGTTAGATTCCCTGACTTAAACAATTCTTTTGTATTATTCAAATCAGGTGCGACGATTTCACACAGAACATATTCATATTTATCTTTCTGCGCTGCGGGAATTGTTGCGTTCATTTTCCCAGAGTAGCGCATACCTTCAATATAATCCGTGAAAATACGTTTAGGTTTAACACCTTTATTTGCTACATTTTGGTCTGATGGAACATCTTCAACCCTTTCACCTTTACGCCAAAAAAAGACGCCATATTTTTTATCAGCCATTTTTGATTTCCTCTTTAAGAATCAGGAAAGCCCAAAACATTACAACCATGATAGCAATTGTCATGCCACACCTCCTTCAATTATTTAATTAATTAGATTGTGCACGTTCGATTGTAAGAGCATCAATCAGGGCTTGCGTTGATTGCATCTTTTCCAAAGTCTCACTTACTTTATTAACGTGACTATTAATCTTGTTTTCACCATTATCCCAATGTCCAAACCCCAAATTTGTAACTCCAATACGGTTTAAGTTTGAAACCTCATTATTATATTGATTTAGAAGATTTTGCATTCTCGATTGCAGCACCTGACTATATTCATTATCATCAATCATTCGGTTTTTATATTTTTGCTGATACATTTTAATTTTCCTATTTTTAAATTTAGATAAAAGAGTGTGCATAGAGTTTCCTCTTTGATTTTGTGAAGTTTAAATTGTATTTATCGTATTATTATTTTAAATTGAAATTTCTTTTGATAAGCGACTGATAAGCATCTTAATAATTGCATTTCTGCTTAGAGGAATCCCATTTTCTTTGTGATATTTATTTTTATAACTTTCAATTATCTCTATTTCATCATCTGACAGATATACAGCAACCTTATTCTTGCAGTTAGGCATGAATCATCCTCTTGTTGTGGCGATGAGTTCATTCTATTATATAGGTATAGTATCAACAAGGGTATTACACCTATATTCCATCTACACTCCATCTAAAGGATCAAATTATGATCAAGTCTGTCAACACATCGCCTATAAGCAAAGAAGAAGCACTCTCATTAGTCAATCAAGCCGCATCTAACCTATTGAAAGCAGAGGAAAGGTTAGATTACCTGACCAGAAAAACATATTTAATCCAAATAACAATCAATAATAAAATTTATTTTTTATGCGACGATGATTCTTTAAATGAAAAATTCGGCGGGGCAATTAAATTCAAACGAAAATGCGATGCACAACAAGAATTGATGTTTTGGCTGGAACGAATTGATGCGGTCGGGAATCCAAATATAAAATGTGAAATTGTGATTGAAAAACATTTGCTTAGAAATTTTATCTCACACACTAAAAAACAAATTAACAAATAACCTGCGATCTATTAATGGAACCGCTAATTACTATGTTGTCAGGGTGATTTAATCTAAACGCCCTGCTTTGAAATGGATAATCAAAATGAAAAAATACGTTGCCGCTTCTATGCTAATTTTTAGCATTCTAAGCATCACCGGATGTGCACAGCGAAGCGAAATCATAAAAAACTTAGATAAGCACTCATTAAATCGAGATGCACCTGAATTTATAAATGAAAGCGATGATGGATTTTACACCTGCACAAACGAACATGATGAGTCATTTAGCTTTACAATAAAAGGCCGATATCTAGCCCACGTTAAGCGCGTCGGGACGGGAATTGATGACAGTGCATTAAATGGTTATCAATATTGGGGAATACTAAAAGAGGAAAATCAAAATATAAGCGTTTATGGAATTATGGATTCAATATTTCCACCAGCATTAAAAATGCTTTATTTGGAAAAAGATAAATATGGACGATTCAAGGCTTTCGAAACCACTACTAGCCAGATTCCTCACCTCGCCAACTTCTACCAGTGCTGAACTAAACGACCGCATAAGGCAATCTGCGTGCCTCTATGCGGCATTCCCTATTCAGATCATCCAATCATACTTTCTTACCCTCAACGCTTACTGGCGATACGATTCCGGCGCAATCTCGCCACCTTGCACGGCATGGTTCTGTTACATCCATACCACCCGCAAGCAACAACCAGCGTGATCATTTAGTGATCGACGGCTTCACAGGAAGCATCAGGAGGCGTTTAGGCTCAAAGACATACAATCGCCTTACCTGATGGTTGTAAAGGCTATGATGAAGCACTGATGCACCCAGCCTCTCACTTAAAGTTTGCGTTCTGGCAAATCGCGTAAATTTCTTATTTCTTTTAAAATTGACTTCCTTAGGTAATAAAAAGCTCTATTTCTTACATGCTCTTCATTCTGAGTTAAATGATTTTTAACACCGTGTACTATTTTCGAACGCACTCGGTACATTTTTTTAAATTCATCTTTTATTTGTTTTCGCTCACTTATATTTCTTCCAATCAAGTAAGCACATCTATCGGCGAGACTGTTAGTTAATCCCCCTTCAGATTCATTATCACCAAAAATTGACTCAAGCCCCATGCACACTTGAATAAATGACATAGTATCATCTTCATTAATTTCCGCCTGAATAAACCAACCTATAGCTGATTTAACTCTAGTTGCTTCATCTGAATTATTATCTAAAAGTTCAGTGGCGACGGTTAGCGCAACCCTTACCATATCAATTGCAGCATCAGTTTTTAGCAAACTAAAATCTTCAGTTAATGCCAATTCATTTATATATTTGCTAACTGAAATAGGAAAGGAAAGATAACTATTAAAATAATCATACTTTTCACATAAAAGCCTCGCATCAACAGAAAGGAATTTTTTATGTTTATCCGATAAAATCTCTAATGCTGAAGGGATTTTATCATATGCTCTTGAGCTATATATGACTCCATTTTGCTTTAGCATGAACATCAAAATACTTAATGTTTGCAATGTTTCTTTTAAAAATAACTTTTCAGTGTCATATGAAAAGAAACCCCACATTGAAATTTTTATTTCTACAAATGATTCATAATTATCAGGTAATAAAGAGAAGATAAGACGTTTGCCTTCAGAAATTGTTACAGCAGTCCCAACCTTGTGGTAACCTAATGGTTTTAGCCATTCTAATGGAACAATTACATCATACTTTAATGGGGTTGCTAAATAGTGACCAAGTATATAACTTGCCAGCTCATCCTTTTGTGCTATTGACAATTCACTTAAAGATTGCTGGTCACCGTTTTTCTTTTTGAACTCCCTGGCAGCATCAAGATATATTAACTTACAAGAATATTTATCAAGTTGAAAGTCTTTATCTCTCTTGTTTAATTCTTTTGCGATAGATTCAAAAGGAGTCATATCGCATTTTATGCCTGAGAAGCCATAACCAACCAACGGGTCAGAAATTATTGTTTTAATATTTCCTGTGAGCTTTTTAATTGCGGCATCATTCATAAATTTCTCACCTTTATCAAATCCTATATATTTTTATGATTTTAAAACGAATTTAATCTAAATGATAGAATCAATATGTATCAAAATCATATAAACTCAGTTCGCTACGCTCACGCCCCTACGGGGCTGGTGGGTGAAGAAAAGGACGTTTTGAAACCACATTCTTTCCACCCACCAGCGCGGAGCGCAGCAAGGCGAAGCCGCAGCTAAAATCAAAATTAGATACCCGTCAAAATTCGTATTTGTTAACTAGTACAGAAATACAATTAATAACTATCACACGCACGCGCGCAACATGCCCCACTATGCGATGTGTTAGCAAAAACAAAAATGCGCCCCTTAAATTAGAGACGCATTGATTTATCTAAACAGGTTTTCGAATTACACGATTTTTTGGAGAGCCATCTTTTTCAAAATACCTAGAAGGCCAAATTTCTTGAGGTGACACGCCAATTGCATTAGCAATAATTAATTCGCCTCTAGGCCATTCTTTATTTAGAGCATTTTGCAATGTGCTGCTTGATAAACCATGTTCACGGGATAATCCCGCCATGCTGATTTTCTTTTTCTTTAAAGCGGCAAGAATATCTGCCGGATGCCAATCCTGCTCAACCATTTTCTCATTCCTTGGTGGTGAATCGAGACATGGTTTGCAGTACCAGCTAATGACATCTGGCGAGCCTTTCGACTCCCACGCCCCGACCCACCATTGAAAAATACAGATGAGCAAGGTCGAACCGTTCATTTGCATGAACAGCGCGTCATTAGTTGGGGCTGCAAATCCCCACCAGCGCCTTTTTCACGCTGGCATGCAGAATCTATCACATACCCACATTAACGCAAAGCCCGACGCCATGCGGTTTCCATTGATTAATTCCTAATTTTCCAGAATTGTTTCCTGTTCTGCATCTCCTGTAACCTGCGCCATACCTGAGTTTTCCCCAATTTCCTATATTTCCGACCTCATAAGCATCAAATGTGTATGTTCTTGACCATACTCCAAGGGGTTAGGGGTAGTTCATTCACCTGTAGAGGGTATGGTATGTATTAAGGGTTCTATAAGAGGCTTTAACCCTATAGTGGAAATCTCGGAAATCTGGAAAAACCGCATGGCGTCGGGGATGGCAAGGGATTGGATTCTGGAAGCAAATCTGGAAAAACTGGAAATATGCCCGCCTCCAATCACTCCTGTATGACTCTGTACACAAAACGCTCAAAGCAAAATAATTTAAACTTTTTTAATTTATTGTTTTGTTTGTGATTCTTTATAAAAACAAAGGTCATGCCAGTCTTGTATTCCCCGACGCCATGCGGCTTCTTGTTATAGTGTTGACACGCTGTAAATCAATAGGTTACGGCATGGAGTGATTTGACTGAGCATTCTTGCATGAGTAACATTGTCCATATCAGAGAAACATACTTCCTGCAGCCAGTTAAGTTTTCCAGAATATAAATAATATGGAGTAAATAAAATGATTACGCTTAATTCATGCGCGGGTAACGCACATCAATTGCCAGAAGATAAAATTTCTAATAAAGAAATACTTGTTTTACTGAATATCAAGCATCAAGAATTTAGCTCTGCAAGAAAATGGCGACCAGAGGATTTCCCAAAAGGTGTACGCTGTGGTCAGTCAATTTTTTATTCAAAAAAGGAAGTGATTGAATTTTTCGGGCGTTATGGATACAAACCAAAAGGTACTCAATGCAAACCAATTCTGGTAGCCGCTAAAATCAGGTAAACAAAATGAATTATCAGCACAAAGAAATATTCATTGATGTTTTTTACATGAGTCCTCATGAATGCTCAAAATTTGGATTTATATTTATTGATAAAACCGCAACACCTATTTATGAAACTCCTGAATTATATATTGATTACAACGCAAAACCAGACTTCGGCGCACCAGAAATGTTTATTGATTGGTCTGCGCGTCCAGATTACGATGAAATTGAAATTATGGCTCCTGCCATTCAACAGCCAGTAATTAATAATTTCCCGCCAGTGCAGAAACCTTCAAATGACACTGCAAAAGCAACTTTGCATATTGATGCAACAGCAAAGTCACTTTACGAACCTAAAAAGCCTGTGCTGGAAGCTCTGGGAAAAGATAAAAACAATGAAAATGATGAATTATGCGGTATAGGCCAGTACATCTATGAATACATGAATAATGCAGCCCGCCGTGAGTTAAAGCCAGCGGCTAAAATGGCGGCATTACAGGCTCTTTCTGCTATATCACCAAACATTAAAGGTTATAACAATATTACTATGGGCTTATTAACCTTTACTGTTTGTGAATCTGGTGCTGGCAAAGAAAAACCACAGGAAATTTTTGATGAAATCGCAGTTTCTGCTGGCATGGCAGCAGCAGATGCGCCAACATCAACTAAAAGTATTTACATGGACATTTTCCATGGTAAGGGACGCGCCGCTTTTCTTGTGGATGAAGCACATGAAATGCTTAACAGTATGCGTGGTATTGGTGCAAAGAAATCTGAACATTCAAGCGGGATGGAAGGTACCTTTTTAAAACTATCAACAAAACAGTATGCGAAACTGTCACCTACTTATCTAAAAGAAATGATTGCATCTATCAAGTCTGAAATTGACCATGACAAAAAACGATTAGCACATTACAAAGAAAATATTGATGATGATGGCAACAGAATTGATATCGACAAGGCCAAATCCATCTCCGACAAAATCAATAGTACCATTGAGTATAAAAAAGAAGCCATCAGGAGAATGAAGGAAACGAAAAGAATTGATGGAGTAAGGGTTAATCTTTTTGGTTCATCCACTCCAAGGGAAATGCGCCCACACATTAACAAGCGCTCGATTCAAAATGGTTTTCTGGGACGTGTCATTATGGGATGGGGTGAGAGCATTAATAAATTAAAAACTCCACATGCAAATGAAATTGAAAAAGAGGCATTATTACGATACATCGAATATATCTCTACGATAAAAGGTGAAGTTACAGCAACTGATGAAGCCAGGCTTTTTTTAGATGATGTAATGTTTAAATACGATGCAGATGAATTTCTTCAAAACATTGATTATGGGGCATTGTACCGAAGGGTATACGAAAACACATGCAGAATTGCATCCCTGCTAGCAGTCGGGAATTTTGATTTAAAAATCACATTAGCACAAGCTAAAGCCGCTTTGAAAATCGTCCTTGATAGTCTGAATGCGATTATTAGTCTGTGCGAAACGGGCGGCGAATCTGAGCAATACGAATTTGAAATGGAAGTTGAAGCGAAAATTTATATCACTATTGATAAAAATAAAAACCAACATGGATATTGTTATCTAAGCGTCTTGCGAGACAAGTTATTTAACGGTAAGAAAATAAGGAGCAAGTTAAACCAATTTAAAATGACAGTAGAGCGTTTCATGAACAAGCTTGTTTCGTCAGATTATTTATCTGTGGCTGATGCGAATAAGAAACCAGCATATAAGAT
Source organism: Enterobacter sp. JBIWA003 (assembly GCF_019968825.1). Lineage (NCBI taxonomy): Bacteria > Pseudomonadati > Pseudomonadota > Gammaproteobacteria > Enterobacterales > Enterobacteriaceae > Enterobacter > Enterobacter sp. JBIWA003. The sequence goes on along the minus strand of NZ_CP074170.1, from coordinate 2,030,583 downwards.
TGAAAATGCAGGATTGAACAGGATGCATAAGTTAATAAATGCCACTTAGTTTGAATTACCAGTTATAACTACCACTAATCATCTTATATGAAGAGAACTCGAAATGACCGATACAAATTATCTTATTGGAAAAATGCGTTCTATGGCTATTGAAAAATACGTTAAGGAAAATAAAAAACTAATTGCTGCACAAATCAGCGAGCAATCCCAGAAGGTACAACTTACCGGACTGGTGTGTGGTGATGATGCTATAGCTTTGTCTGGTGTAAGTAAGCCAATGTTTTATGCGGCAAAACGATTTAACCCTAAAGAATTTCCACAAGCGATTTATCAAGAACACGAGGGTTACATCTGGTATCGAAAACAAGACATTGTTGATTTCTTTTCAAAATACCCAGCGCGTCGATATGGGAGTAAATATAATGGCTAATTTCTTTACCGATTTAAACAATTACATTAAACAAAAACCGCTTGATTACATGCGCGAATTTGGAATTGAAATCGAACCAAATACGCAAATCCCCTGCCCTATATGTGGGGGTGAAAATCGTTTTAATTGGAGAAGTACAGGCAAGTATGCAAATACGGGTTATTGCAGGTCAGGCGACAGTCACGGCGGTAATGTATTGCAACCACTAACCATCATACAAGCGATAACTAAATTTTCTCTTTCTGATATTGGTGCGCATTTAGGTTTTAATAAAACCAAGAAATGGCACAATCCCAATCATCTTATAATGAGGAATGCGCCAAAGAAAATCATTTATACGCATGAGCACAAAATAGCCGAGTTAGATTACAACAAACTGGATTTGTTTTCGCAGAATGTAAGCAATGAATCTAAAAATGCTACATGGCGCGAATCTCCGTACCTGCTAACCAAAGGAATTAGCAAAATGATGTGGATTGGCGGTCATGGTCAGACACTACTGGATTATTATCGCGCTGACGGAGCATTTTGTGCAATGCAACGAATTTCTAATGATGGGGCAAGTAAATTATTTATCTCTAATAGTCAGAAAACGGGTGCTTTTCACTGTGAGAGGAATCAGGCGGGGAATATTGAAACCATATTCATTGGCGAAGGGTTTGGAACCGTTACCGCATTTCAATATTCAATAAGTGATTTATATCCGGCATCCTTGTTCTTAACTGCTGGCAATGATACTAATTTAAACAACGTCACGATAGAAGCAAGGCGATGTTATCCAAATGCTAATATTTGCATTCTTACTGATAATGACAGTAATAAAGATAACGCTGGCTTAAAAGCCACTATAAAAACAATGGAGCAAGTAAATAACTGCTGGTGGGCAATGCCCGTTAATGTTGGTGAGGATTGGTGCGATGTTTTTCAGCGCGGAAAATTTGCAGTGCGTGATGAATTTCAAAGGGTACTTAAAAACAGCAAGCCATCTATATAAACATAAATACACATATTCTGACTACGCTGATTTATTTTCCAAAGTCACCATCACCTGCCCTTTACATGGTCAATTTGAACGTATCGGCATTTATCATATTTACGGCGATGAATGCCCCACATGCCAACGCAGTAAGCAGCGAATTTATTATAACTATGTAATGCAATCGGAGAACATTATCAAAATTGGCAGGTCTGCTAACGTCTTTGCGCGAATGAGTGAATTATCATTTGATTTAGGCCGACCGTGTTTATTGCATAATGTATGCTCTTACAACTCAAGACGTGAAGCATGGGATTCAGAACGGTTCGCCCATTCCATGTTTAAACAATTCAATATATCGCCGTTTGATTTAAAATTTGCTGGCTCGTCTGAATTTTTCAAAATAGTGCCATCAATGGCATGTAATGCCTTAATTATTTCAGGGGGTAAATTAGTTTATGAGCATCATTAAATGTTAGCCCCTTTCGGGGCTGCGCTCCGCGCTGGTGGGTGGAAAGAATGTGGTTTCAAAACGTCCTTTTCTTCACCCACCAGCGCGGAGCGCGTGAACGAAGTGAACTTAATTAATTAGCATCATTCAGCGCCTTTAACATTTTTTGTAATGGCAGGCGCGTTATATAAACTCTATCCGTAATTCCATGCGCTGCATGACCCAAAATAAATGCTCGTGTACTATCATCAGCATCTGTATCACGTAATCTGTTAGACATACTGTGGCGGTAGCAATGGCTTGAGCGTTTTAAGCCAATAGATTTATACGCCTTACTGATTTTATCCATAATGCTGTTTAATCCATTCTTCATCACTGGCTTTTCTTTCCATACGTTAAGAGCCAAAAGTGCATCGCAAATTGGTATATTTCGTTTACTTGATTCTGTTTTAGTTGTTTTCCCTTCTTCATGCGTATTGATACTAATGCATTTAATCCCTTCCACTTCAATGTAATCATCCTTTGTGATTTGCCGTAACTCGCTAACCCGCATCCCTGTATAATACATAAGTACATTAGCCCAATAATTTTGAAGGTCTTCAGTTACTGTTGGTTGCTTAATCATTTCTTTGAATTGAGATAGTGTAACTTCCAGCTTAGGTTTTTCAACACTGACCTTTTTATAATTCATCCCCCTAAATGGATTTTTATCAATCCATTCTTTAACGTCCAACACAAACGCAAACATGCTACCCAATGCGGTAATAATTTTCTGTTTAGTCATGGAGGCTAATTTTTCTTCATCCATGCAAGATTTAAATGAAATAACATGCTCTTTCGTTATTTCTTCCACAGTCTCAATATTTTTCGATGTACACCAAACAATAAATCTATCTATGCAACCAGAATATGCCTTAATAGTTTTCTCTTTCCATTCAGTGTTAGCGTCAAAGTACGCTTTTTTGGCGACAGCTAAGGAATGCCCCTGTGCGACCTTCTGAGGCCGTTTAGTACTTAAGGTAAGGGATTGCATTGGCGAAGTGGTAGCAACAGCGTGTGGCGCTTCCTGTGAAGCTGTCGCAAGATGCCTCAATCGCTCAATCTCGTCAGAGGCGACGAGGCCATCACGAAACTTTTTCAGCATTTCCCGCATTGAGGTAAATGGAGCTTCAAGGGATTTTAGCTCCATATACCTGATTGTTATAGATGCCGTTCTTTTTATGGCAATTGATTTATCACGGGTGCGCAGGATGATTTCAATCGTGTGTTTTTCATAACGCTTGCGCCATACATACCCCTTTTTATTTGTGTGCGATATGTGTGCAATTTGTGTGTCCATTTTCAAGCCTTGCTTAATTTTGGTTATGCCGAAAAACCGCATACCCACAAATCAATCAATGACTTAAATCCCCTGAGTGAAACAACGAATTGCTGTGTGTAGTCTTTGCCCATCTCCCACGATGGGCTTTTTTTTTATCCTGACTACGCGCGCTTAACCTCACAGGTACTGAGCATTCGCCACTCAGCAGGCAGCACCCGCGTTTCCCCTGTCACATTAATCGTCACCGCCGCGCGGATATCCGCCGACGATGCGCCAACCTGCAGTTCAAACTCGCCCGGCTCAACGATGCGTTTCCCGTCCCGGCGGGTAAAGTTGAACATCTCAACCGGTAGCGTAAAGCTGACCGTGGTGGTTTCGCCCGGCGAGAGCGTGACGCGCTGGAACGCCTTCAGCTCCTGTAGCGGCCGTACCTGGGTGGCGACCTTATCCCTGACGTAAACCTGCACCACCTCGCTGCCGCTGCGTTCACCGGCATTGGTGATATCCACGCTCAGCGTCACCTCGCCGTCGACCGGCACGCTGCTTTCAGCTACGCGGGCAGCCCCCCAGCTAAACGTCGTCCAGCCAAGGCCGAAGCCAAACGGATAACGTGAACCGAAGTGGAACGCAAACGGCGTGCCGCCGCTTTTGAGCTTGTGATTGTAGTAATACGGCATTGCCCCGGCGCTTTTCGGCACGCTCACCACCAGACGTCCCTGCGGCTCTGCGCGTCCCGTTAGCACGTCCGCGATCGCCCAGCCCCCTTCCTGCCCGGGCGCCCACGCCACCAGCAGCGCCGCGATCTTATCCTCCAGCCCCTGCAGGTTGTACGGGCGCCCGCCGGTCATCACGACAATCACCGGTTTGCCCGTCGCCACCAGCGCCTCCAGCAGCTGTTGCTGCACGCCCGGCAGATTCAGGGAGTCGGTGTCGGAACCTTCCCCCACGGTTCCGCTCTGGAACAGCCCGGCGAGATCGCCCACGCAGGCCACCACCACGTCACTCTCCTGCGCCGCGTTCACGGCCTCGGGGATCAGCGCGGTGCTTTGCGAGACCGGCGACTGCTGCATCGGCTTACCGCCGCTGTCGCCCGGGAAGACCGGCGCACCCGCCATCCGTTTCTCGATGATGTGACACCCTTTGGCGTAACGGACCTGCGACGCGCCGAGGTAATGTTCCAGCGCCGCGCGCGGGGTCGTTACCTGCGAGGTCTCTTCCACCATATCGCTGATGATCAGATGTACCGGGAAGCTGTAGCCGCTGAGCAACGCCAGCGGATCGTCTGCCGTCGGCCCCACCACCGCCACGCGGGGCTTACCGCAGAGCGGTAAAATACCGTTGTTTTCCAGCAGTGTGACCGATTTCGTCGCCACCTCCCGCGCAACCTGTCGGGTGGTGTCATTTTGCAGATCGATACCATTTTCATCCGCGTACGGGTTTTCAAACAGGCCCAGGCGGAATTTTTCGGTCAGCACGCGCGCCACGATCTCATCCACCCTGGTCATAGAAATTAGCCCGCGCTCAACGGCGTCCGCCAGATGGCGCGCGCAGTCATCTTTCGGCAACTCGACGTCCAGCCCGGCGTTAAAGGCCAGCGCGGCGGATTCGGCCGCATCGTGGGACACACCATGATGCTGGTGCAGCAGGCTGACGCCGCCGTAATCCGCGACAATAATGCCGTCGAACCCCCACTGTTCGCGCAGGACGGTGGTCAGCAGGAAGCTGTCGCTGTGCCCCGGCTGATTGTCGATATCGTGGTAGGCCGGCATCACCGACCCGGCATTGGCCAGCTTCACCGCCATTTCAAACGGAAGCAGGAAGGTGTCGTTCAGTTCGCTAAAGCCCAGATGTACCGGCGCATGGTTGCGCGCCCCTTCGCTGAACGAGTGGCCCACGTAGTGCTTGAGCGTCGCCAGCAGATCGCGCCTCTCGCCCTGCACCCCTTTCACGTAGGCGGTTGCCATCACCCCCACCAGCCAGGGATCTTCCCCGAAGGTCTCTTCGGTTCGCCCCCAGCGCACGTCGCGGGAAACGTCCAGCACCGGCGCCAGCCCCTGCTGACAGCCGACGGATCGCGCCTCTTTACCGATCTGCTCTGCCGCGCGCTGTACCAGTTCAGGATCCCAGGTAGAGCCGTAGTTCAGCGACGACGGGAACAGGGTGGCGTCTTTGCACAGCAGCCCCACCAGACACTCTTCATGGAACAATGCCGGAATGCCGAGACGCGTCTCTTCCATCATCATGCGCTGCAGGCGGTTAGCGGCGCGCACCCCGGTTTTCGCGTCAACGATATGGGTACCCAGCGGACGGGTGATCTGCCCGACGCCCAGCTTTAGCCGTTCACTCAGCGCTGCCTGCTCGCTCACGCCGGCGAATTCATCGCTGAGGTCACTGCGTTCGCGATGGTTGCCGTTTTCATCGAGGATCAGCCAGTACGCATGCATCTGGGCGAACTTCTCTTCCGGGGTCATACGCGCCAGTAAATCGGCGACGCGCTCGTGCACGGGACGTCCCGCGTCCTTATAGATAGCTGTCATGTTTTACTCCTGTAGTGCGGAAGGGATTGTTGGGCTGAGCTGCCCCGCGTCGGGTCTCACCTCACGCTTGCTGGTCAACTCCCGGGCGATGGAATCCACCAGCCGACTGTTGAGCTTGTAGATAGCAAGCAGCGCGACCATGCAAAGGAACAGCGCGCAAGGGATAAGGGTGAACAGCGCGTTAATCGTAGAGAGTACGTGGGGTGCCTGAGTTGCCTGCCCCGGGGCGTAATCCACCATGCCCAGCACCCAGCCGACCACCGCGCCACCCAGCGCCAGGCCGAATTTGATGGCAAACAGTGCGGTGGAAAAGACCAGCCCGTCCAGGCGGCGGCCGCTGCGATGCTCTTCGTAGTCGACCACATCGGAGAACATGGTCCACTGCAGCGGCGTGGTCAGGTTTTGCACAAAGCTAAAGACGATGTTGAGGCCAAAAATCAGCCACACCTGCGAAGGCGGCAGGAAGAAAATCAGCGCGCCGAAAATAACGAAGGAAATAATGGTCCACTGGTAGGCGCGCACGCGGTCAAATTTCCCCAGCAGCCGTTCAGATAATAATGCGCCGCTTAAGGAGGCAACCATTCCGGAAACAATAAAGGCAAAAACCAGCTCCGGGCGCAACAGCACGTAGTTCACGTAATACATCGTGGCGGAACCGCGCGTTACCACCGCCGTTAACAGCAAAATATTAAACAGGAAAACAATGCGCCACTGGCTGTTTCCGGCCAGCAGTTTTAAATCGGTGAGCATCGAGCCGGAGGTATCATTGCGCGGCGAATAGCGCTCGCGGGTCATGAGGAAACAGCAGAAAAAGAGCACAATGCCCAGCAGCCCCATCAGGCTCATGGCATAGAAATAGCCTTTCTGCACGTTGCCCTGGCCTAACAGTGAGACCAGCGGCAGGGCAATCACCGTCACAATCAACCCGCCGATAAACGACAGGCCAAAGCGCCACGACTGCAGGGAGTGACGCTCGCGCGGATCCAGCGTCAGCGCGCCGGGCATGGCGCAGTAAGGTACGTTAATGGCGGAGTAAATCAGGCTTAAGATCGCGTAGGTCACACAGGCATAAACGATTTTCGCCGTCGGCCCCACGTCCGGTACATAGAAAGTGATGAGGCAGCTTACGCCAAACGGAATGGCGAACCACAGCAGCCAGGGACGGAAACGACCGTGACGCGTCTGGGTGCGATCCACCAGGGCGCCAATGCACGGGTCGACAAACGCATCAACCACGCGCACCACTAAAAACATGGTGCCCATGATTGCGGCGGGTAGCCCAAAAACGTCCGTATAGAAATAAGCGAGAAATAAGGTTGCCGTTTGCCAGACCAGCGCGCTGGCCATATCACCTAAGCCATAACCTATTTTATCTTTGGTACGCAATACAGAGGAGAGTGTCATTGTTATTTGCCTTTTTATCAGGTTAAAACGTATTTCAACCAGTTGCGCATCACTGAAAGGGAAATGCGCAGTAAGGCTCAAGTATTAGCAACACGTTGCGCGCTAACAATTGTCTAAATTGACAGACAAATTATGATATTTGGTTTTTTACTTTATTTGTGATGGGGAGCAAATAAGAGGGAAAATAAAAAAGGCGAGGAGATATCTCCTCGCCTTTATCCGTTTTTAAGCGGTTACTTGTTCAGTTCCGCCAGGCTCAGCCAGGTTTGCACCACCGTATCCGGGTTCAGGGACAGGCTATCAATCCCCTCTTCCATCAGCCAGGCAGCGAAGTCTTCATGGTCGGATGGACCCTGACCACAAATCCCGACGTATTTACCCTGCTTCTTCGCCGCGCGGATGGACAGGGAGAGCAACGCCTTCACCGCCTCGTTACGTTCATCGAACAGCTCGGAGACCACGCCGGAGTCGCGGTCCAGACCCAGCGTCAGCTGCGTCATGTCGTTCGAACCGATAGAGAAACCGTCGAAGTGCTCGAGGAACTGCTCGGCCAGCAGGGCGTTGGACGGAATTTCACACATCATGATGATCTTCAGCCCGTTCTCGCCGCGCTTCAGCCCCTGACGCGCCAGCTCGTCCACAACCGCTTTCGCCTGATCCACGGTACGTACGAACGGGATCATGATCTCCACGTTGGTCAGTCCCATGTCGTTGCGCACGCGCTTCACCGCCTCACACTCCAGCGCGAAGCAGTCGCGGAAGCTGTCGGACACGTAGCGTCCGGCCCCGCGGAAGCCCAGCATCGGGTTCTCTTCTTCCGGCTCGTAGCGTTCGCCGCCGACCAGGTTGGCGTATTCGTTAGACTTAAAGTCAGACAGACGCACAATCACGCGTTTCGGATAGAAAGCGGCACCCAGCGTCGCGATCCCTTCGGTCAGACGGCCGACGTAGAACTCTTTCGGCGAGTCGTAGCCTTTCATCATCTCGCGGATTTCGTTCTGCAGCTTCGGCTCCTGGTCGTCAAACTCCAGCAGCGCACGCGGGTGAACGCCGATCATACGGTTGATGATAAATTCCAGGCGCGCCAGGCCTACGCCTTCGTTTGGCAGGCAGGCGAAGTCGAACGCGCGGTCCGGGTTACCGACGTTCATCATGATCTTCAGCGGCAGGTCCGGCATGGTATCCACGCTGGAGCTCTTCACGCTGAAGTCGAGGATATCGGCATACACGTAGCCGGTATCGCCTTCGGCACAGGAGACGGTCACGTTCTGTCCGTCCTTCATGCGCTCGGTAGCATCACCGCAGCCGACAACCGCAGGAATACCCAGTTCGCGTGCAATGATCGCCGCGTGACAGGTACGGCCGCCGCGGTTGGTGACGATAGCCGCCGCTTTCTTCATGATCGGTTCCCAGTCCGGGTCGGTCATGTCGGTCACCAGCACGTCGCCGGGCTCAATACGGTTCATCTCGCTGATGTCGTGGATCACTTTCACCGGGCCAGCACCGATGCGGTGACCGATAGCACGGCCTTCCGCCACGATTTTGCCCTGGGCGTGCAGCGTATAACGCTCCATCACCTGGCCGCGAGAGCGGACGGTTTCCGGGCGCGCCTGCACGATAAACAGCTTGCCGGTGTTCCCGTCTTTCGCCCATTCGATATCCATCGGGCGGCCGTAGTGTTTTTCAATCTGCACCGCCTGCTTCGCCAGCTCCTGCACTTCGGCGTCGGTCAGGGAGAAGCGGTCGCGCTGTTCCTGCGGTACGTCTTCAATTTTAACCTGCTTGCCATGCTCCTGGGTCGGGGCATAGATCATGCGGATTTTTTTCGAGCCCATGGTGCGGCGCACCACCGCCGGACGGCCAGCGGCCAGCGTAGGCTTGTGAACGTAGAATTCGTCAGGGTTTACCGCACCCTGCACAACCATCTCACCCAGACCCCACGCGGAGGTGATAAACACCACCTGGTCGAAGCCGGATTCGGTATCAATGGAGAACATCACGCCGGATGAGCCTACGTCCGAGCGCACCATGCGCTGCACGCCAGCGGAAAGCGCCACGCCGCGATGGTCGTAGCCCTGGTGCACGCGATAGGAGATGGCACGGTCGTTAAACAGGGAAGCAAACACGTGCTTCACGGCCACCAGCACCGCATCGTAACCCTGGACGTTCAGGAAGGTTTCCTGCTGCCCGGCAAACGAGGCGTCCGGCATGTCTTCCGCGGTCGCAGAGGAACGCACGGCAAAGGAGGCCTGCGCATCGTCAGCAGAGAGCTGGTTGTATGCGTCGTGAATGGCTTTTTCCAGTTCCGGCTGGAAAGGTGTGTCGATGATCCACTGGCGGATCTGCGCCCCGGCTTTGGCAAGCTCGGTGACGTCATCAATATCCGTTTTATCCAGCAGGTCGTAAATGCGCTGGTTAACACCGCTCTGGTCTAAAAACAGGTTAAAGGCATCGGCGGTGGTGGCAAACCCGTTCGGTACGGAGACACCCATACCCGACAGGTTTGTAATCATTTCACCCAGGGAGGCATTTTTGCCCCCAACTCTGTCTACATCATTCATGCCGAGTTGGTTATACCAAAGCACCAGCGGTGACGAGCCATTGTTGGACATCGAAACAATCCTTTTGTGATATTTGATCGGAGTAAGTAACACCTGACTACGTATTTATACTGGCATATTTATTTCCGCTAAAAAAACGGTGAATCGTGTAAGCAATTTAAAATTTCAACTTTTCGGATACTTTCCCATCAACGATTAACCCGATGATTCCTCTATATTCAGCCAGAAACCCCAAAAATAAAGTCGCTATTTGAAAAATGAAATCCACTTTTCAGGAAAATCAAAAACAGCGTTTCATTCATAATTAGGATAAGTTCTTTGCTGTGTAAATTACTTTTTTAATTTATGCTTTCAGACAATTACGTCTGATATTCAGGGTGGGTAAAATGGATAGTGCTGTCGATCGTCACGTTTTTTATATTTCTGATGGTACGGCGATCACCGCCGAAGTGCTGGGCCACGCGGTGATGTCGCAGTTTCCCGTATCGATCAACAGCATTACGCTGCCGTTTGTCGAAAATGAGAGCCGCGCCAAAGCGGTGAAGGACCAGATCGACGCCATTTACCAGCAGACCGGCGTTCGCCCGCTGGTGTTCTACTCCATCGTGATCCCCGAGATTCGCGCCATCATTCTGCAGAGCGAAGGCTTCTGCCAGGATATCGTGCAGGCGCTGGTGGCTCCGCTGCAAAGCGAGCTAAAGCTCGACCCGACGCCTATCGCCCACCGTACCCACGGGCTGAACCCCGGCAACCTGACCAAGTACGATGCCCGTATCGCCGCCATTGACTATACCCTCGCGCACGACGACGGTATCTCTCTGCGTAATCTCGACCAGGCGCAGGTGATCCTGCTTGGCGTGTCGCGCTGCGGCAAAACGCCGACCAGCCTCTACCTGGCGATGCAGTTCGGCATTCGCGCCGCCAACTACCCGTTTATTGCTGACGACATGGATAACCTGGTGCTGCCCGCCGCCCTTAAGCCGCTGCAGCACAAGCTGTTCGGGCTGACCATAAATCCGGAACGCCTTGCCGCCATCCGCGAAGAGCGCCGCGAGAACAGCCGTTACGCCTCCATGCGCCAGTGCCGGATGGAGGTCTCCGAAGTGGAAGCCCTGTACCGCAAAAATCAGATCCCGTGGCTGAACAGCACCAACTACTCTGTGGAAGAAATTGCCACCAAAATTCTCGACATCATGGGACTTAACCGCCGCATGTACTAATATGCTAGTACATTGGCTCGGATTCAGGTATCATCATCGGCAACCACGGGGCGGTGTCGCCCCGAACTTGAAATCAGCAGGGATTGGTTTAAGGTGATGCCCATCACTTCCCGGTAGTCTGCCGATGAAGCAAAAATTTTCTGAGACATTCCATGAATAAAACCGATGAACTCCGCACTGCGCGCATTGACAGCCTGGTCACGCCGGCTGAACTGGCCCAGCGGCATCCTGTTTCCGCTACCGTTGCGGAACACGTGACGGCCTCCCGCCGCCGCATTGAAAAAATACTTAATGGTGAAGACAAGCGTCTTCTGGTGGTGATTGGTCCCTGCTCCATCCACGATCTGGATGCCGCGATGGATTATGCAAAACGGCTTCAGGGCCTGCGGGATAAGTATCAGCACCGCCTTGAGATTGTGATGCGAACCTACTTTGAAAAACCGCGGACCGTGGTGGGCTGGAAAGGGCTGATTTCCGACCCTGACCTGAACGGCAGCTATCGCGTGAACCACGGCATTGAGCTGGCACGTAAGCTGCTTTTGCAGGTCAACGAGCTGGGCGTGCCGACCGCCACCGAGTTTCTTGATATGGTGACCGGGCAGTTTATCGCCGATCTGATCAGCTGGGGCGCGATTGGCGCACGCACCACCGAAAGCCAAATCCACCGCGAGATGGCCTCCGCCCTCTCCTGTCCGGTCGGCTTTAAAAACGGGACCGATGGCAATACCCGTATTGCGGTTGATGCCATCCGCGCTGCCCGTGCCAGCCACATGTTCCTGTCGCCGGACAAGAGCGGTCATATGACCATCTACCAGACCAGCGGTAACCCGTACGGGCATATCATTATGCGCGGCGGCAAAAAACCTAATTACCATGCACAAGATATTGCGGCGGCCTGTGAAACCCTGGCCGAGTTCGACCTGCCGGAACATCTGGTGGTGGACTTCAGCCACGGCAACTGCCAGAAGCAGCATCGCCGCCAGCTGGACGTTTGCGATGAGATCTGCCAGCAGATCCGCAGCGGTTCAACCGCCGTAGCAGGGATTATGGCGGAGAGCTTTATCAAAGAAGGCACGCAGAAAATCGTTGCTGGCCAGCAGATGGTGTACGGCCAGTCGATCACCGACCCGTGCCTGAGCTGGGAAGATAGCGAGCTGCTGCTGGAGAAACTCGCAGCAGCCGTGGACACACGCTTTTAACATCCTGCCGGGTGGCGCTGCGCTTACCCGGCCTACGATTCTTGCCGTTGTAGGCCCGGTAAGGCGAAGCCGCCACCGGGCTTTTCATTGCACAATATTGATCCTCTCGCCCTTTTTTCACAAAAACGCTTGCCGTGAATTTGCAGTTTATTGATAATGATTATCATTGTTACATTGATTGTTATTTATAAACATTATGTCACGTACGGATAACAGCGCGGCAACGCCAGCAAAAACAGACACAGCACCAGCCCCTATCGAGCGTCGGATTGACAGCAAAACCCTGCTCGGTGATGAGGGCCGGGTCATTATCGAGCATGACGGCCAGCGCTATCTGCTGCGCCAGACCCATGCCGGAAAACTGATCCTCACAAAATAAACAACACAAAAAACTACGCCAGCCACCCAGGTAAACCCCAGGCAGCCAGCGCTTTTCAATTCTAATGGAGAGTTGCTATGCCACACCTGCCTTCCGCGTCTTTACGCCCGTCACTTCTGACGCTGGCAATTGTCAGCGCCCTGCCGACCGCGGCGTTTGCTGCCACAGATGACATTACCGTCACCGCCACGGGCAACGCCCGCAGCGCCTTTGAAGCCCCCATGATGGTGAGCGTGATTGACGCCAGCGCGCCGGAGAAGCAAACCGCCAGCTCGGCGGCCGACCTGCTGCGTAGCGTCCCCGGACTGACGCTGGACGGCACCGGGCGCACCAACGGGCAGGACGTGAACCTGCGCGGCTATGACCGTCGCGGCGTGCTGGTGCTGGTTGACGGCGTTCGCCAGGGTACCGACACCGGTCACCTGAACAGCACGTTCCTCGATCCGGCGCTGATTAAACGTATCGAAGTGGTTCGCGGCCCGTCGGCCCTGCTTTACGGCAGCGGCGCGCTGGGCGGCGTGATTTCCTATGATACCGCCGATGCGAAAGATCTGCTGGAGCCGGGTAAAAACAGCGGCTACCGCGTGTTTGGGACGGGCGCGACGGGCGATCACAGTCTCGGCATGGGGGCCAGCGCCTACGGCCGCACCGACACCCTGGACGGTCTGGTGGCCTGGTCCAGCCGGGATCGCGGTGATATTCGCCAGAGCGACGGAGCAACCGCCCCTAACGACGAATCCATCAATAACATGCTGGCGAAAGGCAGCTGGAAAATCGACCCGGCCCAGACCCTGAGCGGCTCCCTGCGCTACTACAATAACGACGCTCAGGAACCGAAAAACCCGCAAACCCCCGGGGCGGACAGCAGCAACCCGATGACCGATCGCTCCACCATTCAGCGTGACGCGCAGGTGGGCTATCACATCGCCCCGGAAGGTAACGACTGGCTGAACGCCGACGCGAAGGTCTACTGGTCCGAAGCGCGCATTAATGCCCAGAATATCGACAACAGCGGTGAGTTCCGCAAGCAGACCACCAAAGGCGGCAAGGTGGAAAACCGCACCCGCCTGTTCAGCGACACCTTAGCATCACACCTCCTGACCTACGGCGGGGAATATTATCGTCAGGAGCAACATCCGGGCGGGGCAACCACCGGCTTCCCGGAGGCGAAAATCGACTTCAGCTCAGGCTGGCTGCAGGACGAAATTACCCTGCGCGATCTGCCGGTCACCCTGCTGGGCGGCACGCGGTATGACAACTACCGCGGCAGCAGCAATGGCTACGACGATGTCGATGCCGACAAGTGGTCATCCCGAGCCGGGTTAACCGTCAGCCCGACCGACTGGCTGATGCTGTTTGGCTCTTACGCGCAGGCGTTCCGCGCCCCCACCATGGGTGAGATGTACAACGACGCCAAACACTTCTCTATTGGCCGCTTCTATACCAACTACTGGGTGCCGAACCCGAACCTGCGCCCGGAAACCAACGAAACGCAGGAGTTTGGTTTCGGTCTGCGCTTTGACGATCTGCTGCTTGCCAACGATGCACTGGAGTTTAAAGCCAGCTATTTCGATACCAAAGCCAAAGATTATATCTCCACCACCGTCAATTTCGCGGCGGCAACCACCATGTCGTATAACGTCCCGAACGCCAAAATCTGGGGCTGGGACATGATGGCAAAATACTCTGCCGACCTCTTCAACCTCGACCTGGCCTACAACCGCACGCGCGGGAAAGATACCGATACGGGCGAGTACATCTCCAGCATCAACCCGGATACCGTTACCAGCAAGCTGGACATTCCGGTGGCGCAGAGCGGTTTTTCCGTCGGCTGGATTGGGACCTTTGTCGATCGCTCAACGCATATCAGCAGCAGCTACAGCGAGCAGCCGGGCTATGCGGTCAATGACTTCTATGTCAGCTATAAGGGCCAGGAACGGCTCAAAGGCGTGACCACGACACTGGTACTCGGCAACGCCTTCGACAAAGCGTACTGGTCACCTCAGGGCATTCCGCAGGACGGCCGTAACGGGAAGATTTTCGTCAGTTATCAATGGTAATCCCTTCGCCCCGGCTGACCGGGGCATTGCTTTGAAAGGAAGAGACAATGAATCACTACACACGCTGGCTTGAGCTAAAAGAAGAAAATCCGGGTAAGTACGCGCGCGACCTTGCAGGGCTAATGAACATCAGTGAAGCGGAGCTGACCTTTGCCCGCGTGGGCCACGACGCCTGGCGACTGCACGGTGAAGTCCGCGAGATCCTGGGCGCGCTGGAGGCGGTGGGCGAAACCAAATGTATCTGCCGCAACGACTACGCCGTTCACGAGCAGGTCGGGAACTTCACCAACCAGCACCTGAACGGCCATGCCGGGCTGGTACTGAACCCGCGCGCGCTGGATCTGCGCCTGTTCCTCAATCAGTGGGCAAGCGCGTTTCACATCAGCGAAGCCACCACCCGCGGCGAGCGGCAAAGCATTCAGTTCTTCGACCATCAGGGCGATGCCCTGCTGAAGGTCTACGCCACGTACAACACCGACCGTTCCGCCTGGGGCGACGTGCTGACCCGTTTTATCTTTGCCGATAATCCAGCGCTGGCGTTAAAGGCGCCCGACGCGCCTGCTCACGCGGAAAGTCCGCAAGCCGCCCTCGTGGACAAAGAGTGGCGCGCCATGACCGACGTGCACCAGTTCTTCAGCCTGCTGAAACGTCATAACCTCAGCCGCCAGCAGGCGTTTCGCCTGGTGGGGGACGATCTGGCCTGTCGGGTAGAGAACAGCGCGCTGGCGCAGCTGCTGGAGACGGCGCGTCGGGACGGCAATGAAATCATGGTCTTCGTCGGCAACCGCGGCTGCGTGCAGATTTTCACCGGCGTGGTGGAAAAGCTGGCGCCGATGAAAGGCTGGCTGAACATCTTCAACCCAACCTTTACCCTGCACCTGCTTGAAGACGCGATTGCCGAGACGTGGGTCACGCGCAAACCGACCGCGGACGGGCATGTCACCAGCCTGGAGCTGTTTGCCGCCGATGGGACGCAAATCGCCCAGCTGTACGGCCAGCGCACCGAAGGGGAGCCGGAGCAGAGCCAGTGGCGCAGCCAGATTGACGCCTTAACGGCGAAAGGGCTGGCCGCATGAAACGGTGGCTTGCCCTGTTCAGCGCCCTGCCCCTGCTGGCGTTTGCTGCGCCGCAGGAGAAAATCATCACGCTCGGCGGCGACGTCACCGAGATTGTCTACGCCCTCGGCGCGGCTTCTTCCCTGGTGGCCCGCGACAGCACCAGCCAGTGGCCGCAGGCGGCAACCGCGCTGCCGGACGTGGGCTATCTGCGCCAGCTTAACGCGGAAGGGATCTTATCCATGCGCCCTACGCTGGTGCTGGCCAGCGCCCAGGCGCAGCCGTCTCTGGCGCTCAAGCAGGTTGAGCAAAGCCACGTCAGGGTGATCACGGTTCCAGCCGCTAACGATCTGAGCGTCATTGACGAAAAGGTACGGATCGTCGCTGAAGCGACGCACCGCGAGGCCGAGGGGCGAGCCTTGCGCAAGACGCTGCGTCAGGCGCTGTCGACGCTTCCCGCGTCGCCGCTCAATAAGCGGGTGCTGTTTATTCTCAACCACGGCGGAATGACCGCCATGGCTGCCGGACAACAGACCGGCGCGGACGCGGCCATTCGTGCGGCGGGGCTGCAGAACGCGATGCAAGGGTTCACCCGCTATCAGCCGCTGTCTCAGGAAGGCACGATTGCCAGCCGACCCGATCTGGTGGTGATTTCGCAGGACGGCATCAACGCCCTGGGTGGGGAAGCGAATCTGTGGACGCTGCCCGGCCTGGCGCAAACCCCGGCAGGACGCAACAGGCAGGTGCTGGCGATTGATGACATGGCGCTTCTGGGCTTCAGCGTGCGAACGCCGGAAGCCATCCGGGAGTTGCGTGCCAAAGCGGAGCAACTGCCCTGATGTCCCGGCGAGCCGCCCTGTCATTATGGATGCTGGCCGCGCTGCTGGTCGTCACGACGCTGACGGCCAGCGGTATTGGCGCGCTGCGCCTGCCGGTCAGCCTGCTGTGGAACGGCACCGACGAGGCCCTGCGTCAAATCTGGCTGACGATCCGCCTGCCTCGCGTGCTGCTGGCGCTGGCGATCGGCGGTTCGCTGGCACTGGCGGGCTGCGTGATGCAGGGGCTGTTTCGCAACCCGCTGGCGGATCCGGGACTACTCGGCATCAGCAGCGGCGCGGCGCTTGCCGTCGCCCTGTGGGTGGTGCTTCCGCTCTCGCTGCCAGGGCTGGTGATGCTGTATGCCCCGATGCTGGCGGCGTTTCTCGGCGCGCTGGCCGCCACCGTCGTGATTTTCCTGCTCAGCCGACAGCGTGACGCTTCCCTGTCGCGCCTGCTGCTGGTGGGCATTGCCATCAACGCCCTGTGCGGTGCCGCCGTTGGCGTGCTGTCATGGCTCAGCAATGATGCCCAGCTTCGCCAGCTTTCCCTCTGGGGAATGGGCAGCCTCGGCCAGGCGCAGTGGTCGACGCTGCTGGCCGTCGCGTCGCTGATGATCCCCACCCTGCTGACGATCTGGCGTCTGGCAGGGCCCCTCAACCTGCTGCAGTTGGGCGATGAAGAGGCGCACTATCTCGGCGTGGAGGTTGCCGCCGTGCAGCGCATCCTGCTGTTGTGCAGTGCCCTGCTGGTGGCTGCCGCCGTTGCGGTCAGCGGCGTGATCGGTTTTGTCGGCCTGGTGGTGCCGCACCTGGTGCGCATGTGGCTGGGAGCCGACCACCGGGCCGCGCTCCCCGGCTCGGTGCTGGCCGGTGCGCTGCTCCTGCTGGTGGCCGATACGCTGACACGCAGCCTGGTCGCCCCGGCGGAAATGCCGGTCGGCTTATTGACCAGCCTTCTCGGCGCGCCGTGGTTCCTGTGGCTTATCTTTCGTCGCGGAGGTGCGCATGGCTGAACGCTATTGTGCAGAAAACCTTGTTTTTCGCGCCGGGCAACGCATGCTGATTCACGACGTGTCGCTGACCTTATCTCAGGGCGAGCTGGTCGCGCTGATTGGCCCCAACGGCGCCGGGAAATCGACGCTGTTGCGGCTGCTTACCGGCTACCTTAAACCTGCGGGCGGACGGTGCAGCCTGGCGGGCACACCCCTTGCGGCCTGGCAGCCGGACAAGCTCTCCCGCTACCGGGCGGTGATGCGCCAGAACACGCAGCTCGGATTTGACTGGCCGGTTGAGGCGGTCGTCGGTATGGGCCGAGCGCCCTGGACCCGCACGCCAGAAGCGTCGGTGATCGAGGCGGTCATGGCCATCACCGGCTGTTTACCGCTGGCGGGCAGGCAGTTTGCCGCGCTCTCCGGCGGCGAGCAGCAGCGCGTTCAGCTCGCCCGCGCGCTGGCTCAGCTCTGGTGCGACGGTACGCCGCGCGGCTGGCTGTTTCTTGATGAACCCACGTCTGCGCTGGATCTCTATCACCAGCAGCATCTGCTGCGCCTGTTGAAATCCCTGACCAGCCGGGGACATCTGCACGTTTGCGCGGTGCTGCACGACCTCAACCTGGCAGCGCTGTGGGCGGATCGCCTCCTTCTCCTGCACAGCGGCAGGATCGTGTCCCAGGGAGCGCCGGAAACCGTTTTGCAGGCCGATGCGCTGGCGCACTGGTACGGCGCACAGGTTCACGTCGGCAGGCACCCGGCTCACGCCGCGCCGCAGGTGTTTCTTGCCCCTTAATCGGGCTGGTAAAAATCCTTCAGCGTTTCCAGCAGGGCATGCGCCGCTTTTGAAAGCTGCGTGTGCCCGGGATGGATCACCCCAATACACTTTTCAATGGGCGGGCTGTCCAGCGGAATACAGACCGCGCCCAGCGACGCCATCTGCGTCTTGCAGAGCGCCGGTACGGCGCTGCCGCCCAGCCCGCTTGCGACCATCCGCCCGACCGTCACCAGCTGATGACTTTCAAGCGCGACGTCCAGCTTTCTGCCGCTTCGCGCCAGCTCCTCTTCCATCATCAGACGCACCGCCGACGGGCGCTGCAGGGTGATGAAATCCAGCGTCAGCAGCGCTTCCCATGTCAGGCGTTTTTTGCCCGCCAGCGGGGAATCTTTCGGCACAATAGCAACAAAGCGGTCGAGACCCAGCGGGGTAAACAGCAGGTTATGCGTGGGCGCGGGCTCAAAGGCGATGCCCATCTCGACCCGCCCTTCCCGCACCATCTCAATCACCTGCTCGTTAATCACGTCATGCACGGTGACGTTGATCCCGGCATGGCGATCGCGAAATGCTTTCAGCACCTCGGGCAGGACATTCGCGGCAAACGACGGCATCGCCGCGACCGAGATTTTACCGCGCTGCAGGGTAAAGCACTGGTGCATCGCCTCTTCGACATTATCCCAGTCGGCAAGCAGCTGCCGCGCCATCGGCAAAAACGTCTCGCCCTCCTGCGTCAGCGCGACCTTGCGCGTGCTCCGCTGCAGCAGCGGTCCGCCGAGCGCGTCCTCCAGGGCTTTAATCGTCAGGCTCAGAGCTGGCTGGGAGAGATTCAGCCGTTCGCTGGCGTGGGCGAAATTCAGAGTGTGAGCTACCGCTAAAAACGCGCGTAACTGTTTGACACTCATTCTCATTTTTCATCCCGTTAACTAATTGAAAGAATTTAGTTAACAGAAAATTAATAAAAAAACCAAATGAGTGGGTCACAAATTCAAAATTAACAAATGAGTTGCCGCCCCTAATGATACCGCCACGGTTAAGAGGAGGAATGACGATGGCGGGACTGGATAAGCGCGTCGACAGCTATGCGCAGGCGCTGGATGGGCTGACGGACGGGATGACTTTGCTGGCGGGCGGCTTCGGCCTGTGCGGTATTCCGGAGAACCTGATTGCAGAGGTCAGACGCCGTCAGGTGAAAGATCTGACGGTGGTATCAAACAACTGCGGCGTGGACAGCTTCGGTCTCGGGCTCCTGCTTGAGACGCGGCAGGTTCGTAAGGTAGTGGCTTCTTACGTCGGCGAAAACGCGCTGTTCGAGCAGCAGGTACTGAGCGGTGAACTGGAGATTGAACTCACGCCTCAGGGCACGCTGGCGGAAAAGGTGCGCGCGGGCGGTGCGGGTATTCCGGCATTTTATACGGCCACCGGCTACGGCACGCCCGTGGCTGCAGGCAAAGACGTGCGCCAGTTTGCCGGTAAGCATTACATCCTCGAAGAAGCCATTACGGGGGATTTCGCGCTGATCAAGGGCTGGAAAGCGGACTGGTACGGCAACGTCGTCTACCGGCATACCGCGCAAAACTTTAATCCGCTGATGGCAACGGCGGGCCGGATAACGGTCGTCGAGGTGGAAGAGATTGTTGCGCCGGGTGAGCTTCCCCCGTCGGCCATTCATACCCCTGGCATTTACGTCGACAGGCTGATTGTTGGCCAGTTTGAAAAACGCATTGAACAGCGCACGCTGCGCGCGGAAGGAGTGTGACGATGTTAACCCGTGAACAGATGGCCATGCGCGTCGCCCGCGAGCTGCGCGACGGATATTACGTCAACCTGGGGATCGGCATTCCTACCCTGGTGGCGAACTACATTCCGGAAGGAATGGACGTGATGCTTCAGTCGGAAAACGGACTGCTGGGGATGGGCGCGTTCCCTGACGAGCAGAGCCTCGACGCCGACATGATCAACGCCGGTAAACAGACCGTGACCGCACGGACGGGCGCGGCCATTTTCGACTCGGCCCAGTCGTTTGCCATGATCCGCGGCGGCCATGTTGACCTGACGGTGCTGGGCGCGTTTGAGGTGGACGTCGAAGGCAATATCGCCTCGTGGATGATCCCCGGAAAGATGGTCAAGGGGATGGGCGGCGCGATGGATCTCGTCGCCGGGGCGCAGAACATTATCGTGGTGATGACCCACGCGTCAAAAAGCGGTGAGTCAAAGCTGCTGTCGCGCTGCACGCTGCCGCTTACGGGCGCGGGCTGCATCCGCCGGGTCTTAACCGACCTCGCGCTGCTCGAGATCGCGGACGGCGCGTTCATCCTGCGGGAATACGCCCCCGGCGTCAGTATCGACGAAATAGCGGCCAAGACGGCCGGAAAAATGATTGTGGCGGACGACGTTCGCGAGATGCGCTTTAGCTGAGGACTCAGGATGAAAGAGGTCATGATTGTCGGGGCAACGCGGACCCCCATTGGCAGTTTTCGCGGATCGCTCGCGCCCCTCTCTGCGGCTGAGCTGGGGGCCGTCGCGGTTCATCGTCTGCTTGAAAACAGCGGTCTTCCTGCTGAGACGATAGATGAGGTGATTTTCGGCCAGGTGCTGACGGCGGGATGCGGACAAAACCCTGCGCGTCAGACGGCCATCGCCGCCGGGTTACCCGTCAGCACGCCAGCGACAACGGTCAACCTGGTGTGCGGCGCGGGATTAAAAGCGGTGCAGCTCGCCGCGCAGGCGATCCGCTGCGGCGACGCTGAGGTAGTGATTGCCGGCGGACAAGAGAGCATGAGTAACGCCCCCTATCTGCTGGATGGCGCGCGTTCAGGGCTGCGTTTTGGCCATACGGGCCTGCAGGACAGCATGATCACGGACGGTCTGTGGGACGCGTTCAACGATTACCACATGGGGATCACCGCTGAAAACGTCGCCCGGCAGTACGGCATTTCCCGCGAGCAGCAGGACGCCTTCGCCGCCCGGTCGCAGCAAAAAGCGGCCTCCGCCGCCGAAGCGGGCCGGTTTGATGCCGAGATAGCCCCGGTGACGGTGAGGCAGGGTAAAAAGCCGCCACTTATTGTCAGCCGTGACGAGCAGCCCCGGCCAGGCACCACCGCCGAGCAGCTTGCGCAGCTGCGCCCCGCCTTTTTGCAGGAGGAAGGCACGGTCACGGCGGGAAATGCCTCCACGCTCAACGACGGCGCCGCGGCGGTGCTGCTGATGAGCGGCGAAAAGGCGCGGGAGAGCGGTTTGCCGATTCTGGGGCGCATCGTGAGCTATGCCGTGACGGGCGTTGACCCGTCGGTGATGGGCATCGGGCCGGTCAGCGCCTGTCAGACCGCACTCGCGCGGGCGGGCTGGACGCTCGATGACGTGGACCTCATTGAAGCCAATGAAGCCTTTGCCGCCCAGGCGCTGGCGGTCGGCCAGCAACTCGGCTGGGATGAACGCAGGGTGAACGTTAACGGCGGCGCGATCGCCCTCGGTCATCCGATTGGCGCCTCCGGCTGCCGCATCCTCGTGACGCTGCTGTACGAAATGCAGCGCCGTGACGTCAAAAAGGGGCTCGTCACCCTGTGCGTAGGCGGCGGGCAAGGCATTGCCCTCACCGTCGAGCGTTAAACATCTCGTTGGTACCCGAATAATAATGACAGTGAGGAGTCGTGATGAGTGTATTAATTGCCCTGGCGGCGCTGGCGCTGCTGATGCTGGCGGCCTATCGCGGATATAGCGTGATTTTGTTTGCGCCGATTGCGGCGCTCGGTGCGGTACTGCTGACCGATCCGGGCGCCGTTGGCCCGACGTTTACCGGTCTGTTCATGGAAAAAATGGTGGGCTTCGTCAAGCTCTACTTCCCGGTGTTCCTGCTGGGGGCGGTGTTTGGCAAACTGATTGAGCTTTCCGGCTTCTCGCGTTCCATCGTCGCCGCCGCGATTCAGATCCTCGGCCGTCGCCACGCCATTCCGGTGATTGTCCTGGTGTGCGCGCTGTTAACCTACGGCGGCGTGTCGCTGTTCGTGGTGGCGTTTGCAGTTTACCCGTTCGCCGCGGAACTGTTCCGCCAGAGCGGTATTCCTAAACGACTGATCCCGGCCACGGTGGCGCTGGGGGCATTCTCGTTTACCATGGATGCCCTGCCCGGCACACCGCAGATCCAGAACATCATTCCCACCAGCTTCTTTGGTACCAACGCCTGGGCCGCACCGTGGCTGGGGCTTATCGGCTCTCTGTTCATTATCGTCTTTGGCCTGCTCTGGCTGGAACGCCAGCGGCGTAAGGCGCTCAGCAACAACGAAGGTTACGGCACGGATCTGAAAAATGAACCGGAGACGCCGGACAACATTAACCTTCCGCATCCGCTGATTGCCATCGCCCCGCTGCTGATGGTGGGCATACTGAACCTGCTGTTTACCCGATGGATCCCCGGCTGGTACGGCACGAGCCACGAGCTGACCCTGCCCGGTCTGGCGAAACCGATCGTGACCGAGGTGAGCAAGATCACCGCCATCTGGGCCGTGGAGGCGGCGTTGATCGCCGGTATCGTGCTGGTGCTGATTTTTGGCTTCCGCAACATCCGGGGACGCCTGGCAGAAGGCAGCCGGACGGCGGTGAGCGGTGCCATTCTGGCGGCGATGAATACCGCCTCGGAGTACGGTTTCGGCGCGGTTATCGCCGCCCTGCCCGGTTTTCTGGTGTTATCCCACGCGCTGGCGGCCATTCCGAATCCGCTGCTGAATGAAGCCATCAGCGTGACCGTTCTCGCGGGGATCACCGGCTCGGCGTCCGGCGGGATGAGTATTGCGCTCGCCGCCATGTCCGACACGTTTGTCGCCGCCGCGCACGCCGCCAATATCCCCCTTGAGGTGCTGCACCGCGTGGCGTCAATGGCGAGCGGGGGAATGGATACCCTACCCCATAACGGGGCGGTGATTACCCTGCTGGCTATCACTGGCCTGAGCCATCGCCAGGCCTACGGCGGCATTTTTGCTATCACGATTATTAAAAGTCTGGCAGTGCTTTTTGTCATTGCCGTGTTCTATCTGACCGGCATTGTGTAAGGAGAGAAAGATGAATCTGAACGGTAAAACCGCCCTGGTCACCGGCTCGACCAGCGGCATTGGCCTTGGGATCGCCCGCGTGCTGGCGAAGGCCGGGGCGCAGCTGATCCTCAACGGTTTCGGCGACAGCGAATCAGCAATTGTTGAGATTGCGCAACTGGGCAAAAAGCCGGGCTATCACGATGCGGACCTGCGTGACGTCCTGCAAATAGAGGCCCTGATGCGCTACGCCGAATCGCAGTTTGGCGGCGTGGACATTCTCGTCAACAACGCTGGCATACAGCACGTGGCGCCGGTTGACGCGTTTCCGGTGGAGAAATGGAACGACATTATCGCCATTAACCTCTCGTCGGTGTTTCACACCAGCCGGCTGGCGCTCCCTGCCATGCGCGAGAAAAACTGGGGGCGCATCATTAATATCGCCTCCGTTCACGGGCTGGTCGCGTCAAAAGAGAAGTCGGCCTACGTGGCAGCCAAGCACGGCGTGGTGGGCTTTACGAAATCGCTGGCGCTGGAAACCGCGCGCACCGGCATTACCGCCAATACGATCTGTCCCGGCTGGGTGCTGACCCCGCTGGTGCAGCAGCAAATCGACAAACGGATCGCTGACGGCGTACCGCCGGAGCACGCGCGCGAACGGCTTCTGGCGGAAAAACAGCCTTCGGGCGAGTTTGTTACTCCGGAGCAGCTGGGTGAACTGGCGCTGTTTTTGTGCAGCGACAGCGCCGTTAACGTTCGCGGCGCCGCGTGGAATATGGACGGCGGCTGGGTCGCGCAGTGATGTTCAGGCCGGGTAAAGCGAATCCGCCCCCCGGCCAAAAGACTAGCTTGAGCAGCTGACCTCCAGCCGCTTGCCCCAGTCAGGCGGGCGGCTGACGTAATCATCATCCCGGTCGGCAAACGGCGTGCGCAACGCCACGTGCAGACGGTGTAATTCGTCGTACTCGCCCTGCTCTGCCTGCTCAATCGCCCGCTGCGCCAGCCAGTTGCGCAACACCATCGCCGGGTTCGTGGCGTTCATCTGCGTCTGACGGGTCGCGTCATCCACCTGCTCCTGCTGCAGCCGCGCGCGGTAGGATGCAAACCAGTCGTCAAACGCCTGTCTGTCAATAAACTCATCGCGCAGCGGCGAGGCGGCGCTGTACTGCTCCGTCTGCCCCAGCATCCGGAAGGTGCGCGTGTAATCGCTGCCCTCGCGCGCCATCAGGGCAAACAGGCCATTGAGGATGTCGTTATCGCCCTTCTCCTGCGTCACCAGCCCCAGCTTATTGCGCATCAGCGTGCCATATTCCCGCAGTAAGATCTCCTGATAGCTTTCGAGCGCATCATTCAGGGCATCAACGTCGATAAACGGCGACAGGGTTTGCGCAAGCCGCTGCAGGTTCCACAGGCCCACCGCGGGCTGATTGTCAAAACTGTAGCGCCCCTGATAGTCGGAGTGGTTGCAGATATACCCTGGCTGATAATCATCCAGGAAACCAAACGGGCCGTAGTCAAAGGTCAACCCGAGAAGCGACATGTTGTCGGTATTCATGACGCCATGGGCAAAGCCTACCGTTTGCCAGCGGGCAATCAGGGTGGCGGTACGGGACACCACGTCCCGGAACCAGAGAACGTATTTATCCGCCTCATCCTGCCAGTGCGCCCAGTGGTGACGAATGGCAAAGTCTGCCAGCTGGCGCACCTTTTCCGGCTCGCGACGATAGTAAAAGTGCTCAAAATGGCCGAAGCGCAGATGGCTTTGCGCGATACGCATCAGCATGGCGCCCTTTTCCACGGTTTCGCGCACAACCGGCGTGTCGCTGGTCACGATCGACAACGCTCGGGTGGTGGGGATACCCAGGGCATGCATCGCTTCGGAGCCCAGGCACTCGCGGATCGTTGAACGCAGAACCGCACGCCCGTCGCCCATCCGCGAATACGGCGTCAGGCCCGCGCCTTTCAGGTGCCAGTCAACCGTCTCCCCGTTGGGAAGCTGTTGTTCACCGAGCAGGATCCCCCTGCCGTCGCCCAGCTGTCCTGCCCAGACGCCAAACTGATGTCCGCTGTAGACCTGAGCCAGAGGTTGCATACCGGCGAGAAGCGTTTCGCCTCCCCAGACGCCAGCGCTCTCTGAACGCTGAAACAGCTCAGGCGGAATGGCCAACTCTTCTGCCAGCCGATCGTTATGCCAGATAAGACGTGAATTTTGTAATGGTGTGGGTTTGAGTGCGGTATAAAATCCCGGCAACTCGTCATGCCAGCGAGCAGTAAAAGACAGGGTCATAAGTCCTCCTGCTTTTAGTGTAGAGGGTTTACCCGGACTTAAACACGGGCGAAAGCAAGGGTTATCGCTGCTGAACCAGCGTAGTGACGTGTTCCGCCGAGACGGCAGGCCAGAGTGTCCCCTGCATGGCGCCAAAATTAAAGGACAGCACGCGCTGTAAGAGGCCGTGGTCATCAATGCCTGAGACAATCACAGACTGGCAGTGTGGCGTGATTTGCCAGAGGATGGCGCGCATAAAGGGCTCAAAAGAGAGTTCCGCCGCACGCTGCTGAATGAAGCCTTTATCGAGAATGACCCGTTTAAATAATCCATCGTAGACCGCCTTGAGCGATGCCGCGCCTGCGCCAAAGTTTGCCAGCACCAACGGAAAATGGATCGCCATTCTCGCCAGCTGAAGATCGTCCTTTCCGTTATTTAAACCTGGATAATTCTCATTAACAGTAAACTCAAGAAACGGATAACGCTCAAGAATTGAAACAGCGTTTCCATTACTTAATAAAAATTCAACTATTGCAGGTGTAATATTGATCCATGCAATTAACTGATGCTGAATAAAAAACAGTTTACAGGTATCAAGCAATTGCAGTTTTTCGTTAAACAGCGTTAACTCTTCAGCCGCTGAAAGTCGTGGGATAACAAGCTCAGTGGGGATCCGCACATCGCTGCCGACGCCAGTAAAGTTAACCAGAATTTCTAAACCTTTAAGCTCCCCTGCGCTATTACGGGCAGGCAGAAGCAGCAGTTCAGACTGGTAAGCATTATCTAGCGTAATTATCATTGCACTCGCCCCGCATTAAAGATGAGAGAGGACATCCTGGAGCAATTGCCGACACAATTCCACTGTCTTGATTTTAATAAGATTAATTTCATTAGTTCCGTATTAATTTTCAGATTTATCCCTGAATCTAAAATAATCTTATCCTGGTTGCAGAATAATAGCCAGTTTTAGATAAAACAGACACATGCGGGATTCGTTAATTTTAGATAAATTTAACTTTAATCATCTTATTTGAGAAAAAAACGGCATGTTTTATTCGTTTCCATGCCGTCATAAGAGAGGTATACGACGAAGACTATATACGTCGTGCCTGCCAGAAATTTTTACGCCAGTAGACATTATCCAGGGAAGAGCGCATCACGCCGCGGCTGGTTGACGCGTGAATGAACTGGTTGTCAGTGTCATAAATGCCCACATGAAGACCGCTTTCCCCCGATCCGGTTTTGAAGAAAACCAGGTCCCCGGGCAGAAGATCGTCTTTATCAATTTCCGTGCCGATTTCTGCCTGTTTGCGCGTTTCGCGCGGCAGCTGTAAATCAAACTTGTCGCGGAAGGTCATCAGAACGAAGCCGGAGCAGTCCACACCGCCACGGCTCATACCGCCGTAGCGATAAGGCGTGCCGCGCCAGTTGCTCAGCTGATCGTTGAGGCTGGCGATGACGGTGATCGAATCTGAAAGCCGTGGGTTAGGCGGCGGTGCACGATGGCTACTGCATCCCGCAAGAAAAAGTGCGGCCATCAGGAGAAACCAGAATCGCATTTTCAGACGAATCCTCTGCTTTTTTTGTTCTTTTCGTAATTTAGCGTGCAACTGCACTCACAGGCAAGAAACGCTTACTCCTGCCCGGTCGAAATCAGCATCTTATGGCCCTCGATATCCAGCCTGCGGAACGACATGTTGTACGCGCGGGCAAGATTGGGCGGCGTCAGAACCTGATCCCGCGTACCGCTGGCTATCATCTTCCCCTTCGCCAGCAGCCACACCCGATGGGCATGTCGCAAAGTGTGGTTGAGGTCATGACTGCTCATCACCACGGCGATGCCTTTTCGGCTCAGCGCGCTTAGCAGCGTATCCAGGGCCGCCTGCTGCGCCACATCCAGACCGCTCATCGGTTCATCGAGAAGCAGCATCCTCCCATGCGGGTTACCGGCCGGGTGGATCTGGACGATGACAGCCGCCAGACGTACCCGCTGCCATTCGCCGCCGGATAGCTGGCTGACATGCCGGGAGAGTTTATCTTCCAGCCCCAGCGCCGCGGCCACGTCCGCCAGCAGCGCCGTACGGTGTTTGTCGTGCAAATGCAGCATCAGATACTGCCAGACCGGCATCGCAAAGGGCGGCACCTGCTGCTGCACGAGATAGCTGCGCCGATGCGCCAGTGAGACCGGCGACCAGTCGGCCAGCGTATGCTCCAGCAACGTTATCTGCCCTTCTCCGGCAGTCATGCCCGCCATCCTTGCCAGCAGCGTGCTCTTTCCGGCGCCGTTTGGCCCGACAAGATGCAGGATTTCTCCCGCATTGACGGTGCCGGTTATCGGCTCCAGACGTCCCTTCTCGGCAACGTCCGTGAGCTGCATCAGCAGCGACATTATTTCGCCAGCGCCAGCTTGATAGATTCCATGACGATCGGATCTTCAGGGGTCATATCCGGTGAAAAACGCTGAACGACCTGGCCGTCGCGACCAATCAGGAATTTTTCGAAGTTCCAGAGTATATCGTCCGGGTAAAGCGGCGCGCGGCCTTTGCTGGCCATGCGTTCATAAAAACCGCTGCCTTCCGGCGCAACGGCTTTCGGTGCGGCAGCGATCAGCTTCGCATACAGCGGATGGCGGCCTTCACCGTTGACATCGATTTTGCTGAACAGCGGGAACGTCACCCCGTAAGTGGTGCTGCAGAAGGTTTTAATCTCCTCTTCGCTGCCCGGCTCCTGGCCCAGGAACTGGTTGCAGGGGAAGCCCAGCACGGTGAAACCGTCTTTTTCCCAGGCTTTCTGAATGTTTTCCAGTTGCTCGTACTGCGGCGTCAGGCCGCATTTGGATGCCACGTTGACGATCAGCAACACGTTGCCTTTGTAGCCTTCCAGCGTGGTTTTATCGCCATCAATGGTGGTCACTTCAGTATTCAGGATATCTGACTGCATAGCATTTCCTCAGGTTGTCGATTTAACGTCCAGCTTTTAATAGTAGCCAGATAAAGACCGGCGCGCCCAGCGTGGCGGTCACCACGCCGATGGGCAGCTCTGCAGCCGTCAGGGCAAGCCGGGCGATGATGTCAGCCACCAGCAGCGTGACGGCCCCGGCAACCGCCGAGGCCGGAAGCAAGGTTCGATGGTCCGTGAGGCCGCACAGACGGAGCATGTGCGGGATCACCAGGCCAATAAAGCCAATCGCGCCCGCCAGGGCCACGCTGACGCCGACCAGCCAGCCAATGGCGATCACCAGCGCATTACGCCAGAACCCAATCGGCATGCCCAGCTGGCGGGCTGAGGTTTCACCCAGCGCGAGCATATTCAGCGGCTGCGCCTGCAGGGCAGCCCACACGATGACCGGCACCAGCAGCGCCATCAGCCAGCCCTGCTGCCAGTCGACGCCGCCAAAGCCGCCCATCATCCAGTACATGAGCTGCCGCAGGTCAAAGGAGGTCGAGAAGTAGACCGCCCAGGTCATCAGCGCGCTGCAGATGATCCCCAGCGCAACGCCGGCAAGCAGCAGACGGCTGGTCGATAAATGCCGTCTGGCAAAACGAAGCAGGATGAGCGTTATCAGTAATGCGCCAAGGATCGCGCTCAGGCTAATACGCCATCCGGAGAGTTCGCCTCCGCCCAGCATTACCGCCGCAATCAGCCCCACGCCCGCACCGTTGGACACGCCGAGCAGCCCGGGCTCCGCCAGGGGATTCTCAAACAATGCCTGCATTATAGTGCCGCACAGCGCCAGCGCGGCGCCCACCAGCATCACCGCGACGGTACGCGGCAGACGAATTTGCCAGACGAAGAGCTGTCCGTCAGGCCCCCACCAGCTTTCGGGCCCTATCCATCGGTCACCGGCGCAGAGGCTAACGCCTGCGGCAACAATGAGCAGCAGCACCAGCAAAAGCAGGCGACGCCGATCGGAACGGTGCTGGTGATGGGCATAATCAAGCATGTGTACGGTTTTAGTAGCGTGAGATGTAATTGATTTTACGGCGGGTTTACCAAAGAGCGCAAAGAAAAAAGGCCGCGTGGGCGGCCTTTTTAGTTAGTTCATATTACTCTGCTTTGGGCGTTGCGTTTTCGACACGGCTTTTTAACTTCTGGCCGGGTCTGAAGGTCACCACGCGGCGGGCTGTAATGGGAATATCTTCCCCCGTCTTCGGGTTGCGGCCCGGACGTTGGTTTTTGTCGCGCAAATCAAAATTGCCAAAACCGGAGAGTTTTACCTGCTCACCATTTTCCAGAGCACGACGGATCTCTTCGAAAAACAGCTCTACCAGCTCTTTGGCATCCCGTTTGCTAAGCCCAAGCTTATCAAACAGATATTCTGACATTTCAGCTTTTGTAAGCGCCATAGGTTCAATCCCTCAATGATGCCTGGAATCGCTCTTTTAATGCCTCTACACATTTGGCGACGGTAGCGGCAATCTCCTCTTCTTCGAGTGTACGGCTGGTATCCTGAAGGATCAGGCTGATAGCCAGGCTCTTAAAGCCCTCTGCTACGCCCTTGCCGCGGTACACGTCAAATAAGTTTACGCCAACTACCTGATTTACGCCAACTTTCTTACATTCGGCCAAAATATCTGCTGCGGGCACATTTTCCGCGACCACAACCGCGATATCACGGCGGTTTGCCGGGAAGCGGGAGACGTCCTGAGCCTGAGGAATCACGCGGTCTGCCACCAGGTTCCATTCCAGCTCGAACACGATGGTACGGCCGTTCAGGTCCAGTTTACGCTCCAGCTCAGGGTGAACAACCCCAATAAAACCAATGCGTTTGCCGTCTAAATAGAGGGCAGCACTCTGGCCTGGATGCAGGGCCGGGATGGCTTCTGCGCGGAATTCAATTTCAGATAATTTACCGGTCAGATCCAGAATCGCTTCCAGATCGCCCTTCATATCGTAGAAATCAACCGTGCCTTTTGCCAGGTCCCAGTGTTCTTCATAGCGGTTACCGCTGATGGCGCCAGCCAGCATGAGATCCTGACGGATGCCTAAATTTGCCTGATTATCCGGTACAAAGCGCAAACCGCTTTCGAAAATTCGCACGCGGTTTTGCTGGCGATTCTGGTTATAAACGATAGTGCCCAGCAGGCCCGTCCACAGGGACAGTCGCATCGCGGACATTTCGCTGGAGATTGGGCTTGGCAGGATCAGCGCTTCCTGACCCGGGTGGATCAGCTGCTGCAGTTTTGGATCAACAAAGCTGTAGGTGATCACTTCCTGGTAGCCTTTGTCGTTCAGCATGGTTTTCACACGCTTCAGGGACAGGTCGGCTTCACGGTGGGTGCCCATCACCAGACCGGCCTGGACAGGCTCGTCAGGGATGTTGTTGTAGCCATAAACACGGGCCACTTCTTCCACCAGATCTTCTTCAATTTCCATGTCGAAACGCCATGACGGCGCAACGGCTTTCCACTCGCCCTGACCTTCGGTCACGTCGCAACCCAGACGCTTCAGGATATCGGTCACCTGCGCATCGGCAACATGGTGCCCAATCAGACGATCCAGCTTGCTGCGGCGCAGGGTGATGGTCGCACGCTTCGGCAGCGTCGCTTCGTTGGTGACGTCGATCACCGGGCCCGCTTTGCCGCCGCAGATGTCGATCAGCAGGCGGGTGGCACGCTCCATTGCTTTGTACTGCAGCGCCGGGTCAACGCCACGTTCGTAGCGATGAGACGCATCGGTATGCAGACCGTGACGGCGTGCGCGACCGGTGATAGAGAGCGGGCTGAAGAACGCGCACTCCAGCAGCACGTTTTGGGTTTCGTCGTTGACGCCCGAATGCTCGCCACCGAAGATACCGCCCATTGCCAGCGCTTTGCTGTGGTCAGCAATCACCAGGGTGTCGGCGTTCAGTTTCGCTTCGCTGCCGTCCAGCAGAACCAGGGTTTCACCCTCTTTCGCCATGCGCACCACAATGCCGCCTTCGATACGATCTTTATCGAACGCGTGCATTGGCTGGCCCAGCTCCAGCAGAACGTAGTTGGTCACGTCAACCACGGCGTCGATAGAGCGGATACCGCAGCGGCGCAGCTTCTCTTTCATCCACAGCGGGGTTGGCGCCTTAACGTTGATGCCTTTCACCACGCGACCGAGATAGCGCGGGCAGGCATCCGCAGCGTCAACCTGAATAGGCAGCACGTCACTGATGGTCGCTTCAACCGGCGCAATGTCTGGCGCGTTCAGTTCGGTCTGGTTCAGCACAGCAACGTCGCGCGCCACGCCGATGATCCCTAAGCAGTCGGCACGGTTTGGCGTGACGCTGATTTCGATGGTGTTGTCATCAAGCTTCAGGTACTCACGGATATCGGTGCCGATTGGCGCATCCAGCGGCAGCTCAATGATGCCGTTGTGATCGTCGGAAATACCCAGCTCGGAGAAGGAGCACAGCATGCCTTCAGACGGCTCGCCGCGCAGCTTAGCCGCTTTGATTTTGAAATCGCCCGGCAGTACCGCACCGACGGTCGCCACGGCCACTTTCAGCCCCTGACGGCAGTTTGGCGCACCGCAGACGATATCCAGCAGACGGTCACCGCCTACGTTTACTTTTGTTACGCGCAGTTTGTCCGCGTTAGGATGCTGGCCGCAGTCCACCACTTCGCCGACGACCACGCCGTTGAATGCGCCGGAAACCGGCTCAACGCCGTCCACTTCCAGACCTGCCATGGTGATCTGGTTAGAAAGCGCGTCGCTGTCCAGCGTGGTGTTTACCCACTCGCGTAACCACAGTTCACTGAATTTCATTGTTCTGTCCTGCCCTTATTTAAACTGTTTGAGGAAACGCAGATCGTTTTCGAAGAATGCACGTAAGTCGGTCACGCCGTAGCGCAGCATGGTCAGACGCTCCATGCCCATACCAAAGGCAAAGCCGGAGTAAACTTCCGGATCGATACCCACGTTACGCAGTACGTTTGGATGCACCATGCCGCAGCCCAGCACTTCCAGCCATTTGCCGTTTTTGCCCATGACGTCAACTTCCGCAGACGGCTCGGTGAACGGGAAGTAGGACGGACGGAAACGAACCTGCAGATCTTCCTCAAAGAAGTTGTTCAGGAAATCGTGCAGCGTGCCCTTCAGGTTGGTGAAGCTGATGTTTTTATCAACAATCAGGCCTTCCATCTGGTGGAACATTGGGGTGTGGGTCTGATCGTAGTCGTTACGATAGACGCGGCCCGGCGCGATAATACGGATTGGCGGTGCCTGATCCTTCATGGTACGAATCTGAACGCCGGAGGTCTGGGTACGCAGCAGACGCGTCGCGTCGAACCAGAAAGTGTCGTGGTCAGCGCGTGCCGGATGATGGCCAGGAATGTTCAGGGCATCGAAGTTGTGGTAATCATCTTCGATTTCCGGGCCAGTCGCCACGGTAAAGCCGAGCTCACCGAAGAAACTTTCAATGCGATCGATGGTACGGGTAACCGGGTGCAGACCGCCGTTCTCGATGCGGCGACCCGGCAGAGAGACGTCGATCGTCTCTGCGGCCAGACGCGCATTCAGTACCGCGCTTTCCAGCTCGGCTTTACGTGCGTTCAGCGCCTGCTGTACCTGTTCTTTGGCTTCGTTAATCACCGCCCCCGCTGCCGGGCGCTCTTCTGGCGGCAGCTCACGCAGGGTTGTCATTTGAAGGGTCAAGTGCCCTTTCTTCCCAAGATATTCGACGCGGACATTGTCTAACGCGGCAACATCTGAGGCCTGATTAATGGCGGCTGTTGCACTGGCAACCAGCTCTGCGAGATGTGACATGATTTTCCTCATTATGTCGGTGCAGACACCGATTTGGTGGAGTTATTCTCTCAAATTCAGGCACAAAAAAAGCCTCCATCGGGAGGCTTATCTGGCGCTGTTTTTCGTTTCATCTTTCACGCGCTAGCCTCCTGAAGTCAGGTGCTAAAGTAAAAGAAGAAGCGGAAAATAGCAGCATTCATGCTTGCGTTACCTTGTTGGGTAAAAACCGTTGAGACCTTATTGAAAAGCCTGCACGGGTAAATGTCAATCTTCTTACAGGGTTATATGAAAAGAGGGAGCCAGGCCCCCTCTCTCAACTGGCTTATGCCAGTGCTGCTTTCGCTTTTTCGACCAGAGCGGTGAACGCTACTTTGTCGAATACTGCGATGTCAGCCAGGATCTTACGGTCGATTTCAACAGAGGCTTTTTTCAGGCCGTTGATGAATTTGCTGTAAGAAATACCGTTCTGACGTGCTGCTGCGTTGATACGCGCAATCCACAGTTGACGGAACTGACGCTTACGCTGACGACGGTCACGGTAAGCGTACTGACCTGCTTTGATAACAGCCTGGAAGGCAACGCGGTATACGCGTGAACGCGCACCGTAGTAGCCTTTAGCTTGTTTCAAAATTTTCTTGTGACGTGCACGTGCAATTACACCACGTTTTACGCGAGCCATGTGTGCTCTCCTGTATCTATTCTAAGTTAAAAAAGTTAAACGAAACGACTTATGCGTACGGCAGGCACGCGATGACCAGGCCCAGATCGCCTTTAGAAACCATGGCTTTTGGACGCAGGTGACGTTTACGCTTGGTAGCTTTCTTAGTCAGAATGTGACGCAGGTTAGCGTGCTTGTGCTTAAAACCACCTTTACCGGTTTTTTTGAAGCGCTTAGCAGCACCGCGTACGGTCTTAATTTTTGGCATTTTAATAACTTCCACTTCGCATTGTTAAATAAACGAAACATAGGCGAACAAAACCTATGAAACCCGAAGGCTCCACAGATTTTGCTGCTTGAAGGCCTTACTGTTTCTTCTTAGGAGCGAGCACCATGATCATCTGGCGGCCTTCGATCTTCGTAGGGAAGGATTCGACTACTGCCAGTTCACTCAGATCGTCACGGACGCGGTTAAGCACTTCCATACCAATCTGTTGGTGGGCCATCTCACGACCGCGGAAACGCAGTGTGATCTTGGCCTTATCGCCATCTTCCAGAAAGCGAATCAGGCTGCGGAGTTTTACCTGATAATCGCCATCGTCGGTACCAGGACGGAATTTGATTTCCTTAACCTGGATAACTTTTTGCTTCTTCTTCTGTTCCTTAGAAGACTTACTCTTTTCATAAAGGAACTTGCCGTAGTCCATGATACGACAAACTGGCGGTTCGGCGTTAGGGCTGATTTCAACTAAATCTACTCCAGCTTCTTCAGCCTTTTCGATTGCTTCTCTCAGACTCACAATCCCCAGCTGCTCGCCTTCCAGACCTGTTAAGCGAACTTCCTGGGCGCGAATCTCGCCATTGATACGATTCGGACGTGCCGTTTGAACTCGTTTTCCGCCTTTAATACCTTATTCCTCCAGTTGTTGAAGACTGCGGCTGCGAATCTCTTGTTGCAGCTTCTCAATCACTTCACTTACGTCCAGGCTGCCCAGGTCTTTACCACGGCGGGTGCGAACGGCAACTTTGCCTGCTTCCACCTCTTTATCACCACAGACCAACATATACGGGACACGACGTAAAGTGTGCTCGCGGATTTTAAAGCCAATCTTCTCATTTCTCAAGTCTGCTTTTACGCGAATGCCCGCATTTTGTAGTTTCTGCGTCAATTCTTTAACGTAATCTGCCTGAGAATCGGTAATGTTCATCACCACCACCTGCACCGGCGCAAGCCAGGTTGGGAAGAAGCCGGCGAACTCTTCGGTCAGGATGCCGATGAAGCGCTCCAGAGAACCGAGAATGGCACGGTGAATCATTACCGGCACCTGACGCTCGTTGTCTTCGCCAACATAAGAGGCGCTTAAACGCTGCGGCAGGGAGAAGTCCAGCTGTACAGTACCGCACTGCCATGCGCGATCGAGGCAGTCATACAGGGTAAATTCAATTTTCGGACCGTAGAATGCGCCCTCGCCCAGCTGGTATTCGAACGGAATGCCGTTCTCTTCCAGCGCCACGGCGAGATCCGCTTCTGCGCGATCCCAGGTCTCATCGCTACCGATACGTTTTTCCGGACGCGTTGAGAGTTTGACCACGATCTTCTCGAAGCCAAAGGTGCTGTACATATCGTAGACCATACGGATACAGGCGTTAACTTCGTCACGAACCTGATCTTCGGTACAGAAGATATGCGCATCATCCTGCGTAAAGCCACGCACGCGCATCAGACCGTGCAGCGCACCTGATGGCTCGTTACGGTGGCAGCTACCGAACTCCGCCATACGCAGCGGCAGGTCACGGTAGGATTTCAGACCCTGGTTGAAGATCTGAACGTGTCCCGGGCAGTTCATTGGCTTGATGCAGTATTCACGGTTCTCAGACGAGGTGGTGAACATCGCATCTTTGTAGTTGTCCCAGTGGCCGGTTTTTTCCCACAGCACACGGTCCATCATGAACGGGCCTTTCACTTCCTGATACTGGTACTCTTTCAGCTTGGAGCGTACGAAAGTTTCCAGTTCACGGAAGATGGTCCAGCCGTCGTTATGCCAGAACACCATACCCGGCGCTTCTTCCTGCATGTGGTACAGGTCAAGCTGCTTACCGATTTTACGGTGGTCACGCTTCGCCGCCTCTTCCAGGCGCAGCAGGTAGGCGTTCAGGGCTTTTTTATCGGCCCACGCGGTACCATAGATACGCTGCAACATCTTGTTGTTGCTGTCGCCACGCCAGTAGGCGCCGGCGATCTTCATCAGCTTAAAGTGATGACAGAAGCGCATGTTCGGCACGTGCGGTCCACGGCACATGTCGACGTATTCTTCGTGATGGTACAAGCCAGGCTTGTCATCATGCGAAATGTTTTCGTCAAGAATCGAGACTTTATAGCTCTCGCCACGCTTCACGAAGGTTTCACGCGCTTCGTGCCAGCTGACTTTCTTCTTGATGACGTCATAGTTTGTTTCGGCGAGCTCGTGCATACGTTTTTCGAGCGCGTCGATATCTTCCTGAGTCAGGGTGTGGTCAAGGTCAACGTCGTAGTAGAAACCATTATCGATAACCGGACCGATCGCCATTTTGGTGTTTGGCCACAGCTGTTTGATGGCATGGCCTAACAGGTGCGCGCAGGAGTGACGAATGATCTCCAGACCTTCTTCATCTTTTGCGGTGATGATCGCAAGCGTCGCATCGTTTTCGATCAGATCGGAGGCATCTACCAGCTCACCGTTAACGCGGCCGGCGATAGTCGCTTTCGCGAGACCAGGACCGATGTCCAGGGCAACATCCATTGGGCTAACAGCATGGTCGAAATGGCGTTGGCTGCCATCAGGAAGAGTAATTACAGGCATTTTATATCCTTATTTGCAGTGATGCCCCACACATAAGAGCATATACAAAGAAAATAATCGTGATTTGACAATAGATTACGACACCATCTGACCAACAATCGTCAAATTGGTTCGTCATCATTCACCTGCCGGAAAATCAGACAACGCCGGATATACGGCAAGCCTTGCAATGTTAACACTAACAAAAGGGAGATTGCACCCTCTGCTGGCAGATTGATGTGCTGGCACTTTCGCATGAATTTGCAGGTCGCATGATCCCGGTGCTCGCATTTCAAAGATGCTGGGCTAATCTTGAACAGGTCTTTAAACCCAAAGGTGCATACTATGAACGTATCCAGTAGAACGGTTGTGATTTTAAACATCCTTTCCGCCACAGGTTTATTGTTGATTCTCGCCGAACGATTCCACTGGTTCTGAGCCGAACCCTGCGCTGGCATAACCCAATCGTTCCTGAGTAGGGGCATATTTCGGCCCTGTTTGGTAGACTGTGGGTATCAACGAACAAGGATTAGGTTATGCCAACAAAACGATTTGCCGTAAAACACTGGAAAATGGTGCTGGTGCTGATCGCCATCTGCGGCGCAATGCTGTTACTCCGTTGGGCGGCAATGATTTGGGGTTAGGGGCGAATACAGCTCATCAGAAGGGACATCACAAGACCAGACAGAATAAACGGGCCGACATGATCATCGGCCCGTCTTCATTACATTCTATAACCCAGTGAAACCGTGGTTCTGCGGTCGGTATGATCCGGTGCAGATTCGGGTGGTGAAGAGTTCCAGGTCACGTTGTAGGCGACTTTCAGACCAAAGTGTTCGTTAATGGCCACGTTCAGCGCCGTCTCAGAGTTCAGCGTCGTATCGTCGGCACCAAATACAGAAACACCCTGGGTAAATTTGGTGTTGTCAGTCATCTGCCAGGCATAGGTGCCGGAAGCGTAACCGAGCGGTTGGGTTTTGGTATCGCCATTGGTGTACTCGTCATAACGCACACCCGGACCGAATTCAAAACGGAGGCTGTGTACCGGACCGTTCAGGAACTGACGACCATAACCTGCGGTGAACACGTCACGCTGGCGATAACCATTGTAACGGTCGGTTAACCAGCTTGCCTGACCAAACAGGTAATCATAGTCGGTCATGTTGTAACGGCTACGTCCGCCAACCGCATATTTCTCGGAAGAACGTTCGTCATTAGCGGACGTATTGCTGGCATTACCCCACAGAGACCAGGCGGTGGTATTACCGTACCAGGTAAGCGTACTGTCCGCCGTCAGAGAAGAGCTTTTCGTGTTACCGGATTGTGCCAGGTACCCAGCGTTCAGGTTACCTTCAAACGGTTTTTTCGCGGTGGAGGGATCGTCCATGACAGTAAAAACGGAATCATCGGCGGTCGCGTTCATAGCCGCAAACACGCCACCCGCCAGCATCAGTGCAGCGGGAACTGTCTTTAAAAGCTTCATTTTATTAAGGAGTCCGTACAACAAAAAAAGAGACCACACGGTCCCGGAATCTTTCTTGAGGATCAATGACAAGGCGTCCAGAGAAAGGTAACAAATTATAAAAAGCCGCAAATAACATAGCAATGTTTTCTTATTTCATTTTTTGAATAAGAACGATCCCAAAAAGCGTTTTATTTTATATATCTCCGGTCTTACTTTTATTCAGTATTCATATTTAAAATCATACTGTTATTTACGTTGCCTTCCTGACAAATGGTGCCAGACTAAAAGGAACCCATGCTAAAAGGAGGTAATGATGGTTTCTATCTACACCCTGACGCTCTCCCCTTCCCTTGATTCCGCCACCCTGACGCCGCAGATTTACCCGGAAGGTAAATTGCGCTGTAGCGCCCCGGTCTTTGAGCCCGGCGGTGGCGGTATCAACGTGGCGCGCGCCATTACCCACCTCGGCGGCAAGGCCACGGCCATTTTTCCCGCAGGCGGTGCCACCGGCGAACACCTGGTCTCTCTGCTGGCAGATGAACAGGTTGCCGTAGAGACCGTCGAGGCGAAAGACTGGACGCGGCAAAACCTGCATGTCCACGTTGAATCCAGCGGCGAGCAGTACCGGTTTGTCATGCCGGGCGCGAAACTCACCGATGACGAGTTTCGTCAGCTTGAAGAGAAAGTACTGACCATTGAAAGCGGCGCGCTGCTGGTGGTCAGCGGCAGCCTGCCCCCCGGCGTCAGCACGGAAAAATTAACCGCGCTTATTCAGGCGGCGCAGCAACGCGGTATCCGCTGCATCGTTGACAGCAGCGGCGAGGCCCTGCAGGCGGCCTTAGTGCCGGGCAATCTTGAACTGGTCAAACCCAACCAGAAAGAGTTAAGCGCGCTGGTCAACCGCGACTTGACGCAGCCTGACGATGTGCGCACCGCCGCGCAGGAGCTGGTGCGCAGCGGCAAAGCGCGGCGCGTGGTGGTTTCCCTTGGTCCGCAGGGGGCACTGGCCGTCGATGAAACGTCGTCCGTTCAGGTTGTTCCTCCGCCAATGAAGAGCCAGAGCACGGTTGGCGCGGGTGACAGCATGGTAGGCGCGATGACGCTTAAGCTGGCGCAGGGCGCGTCACTGCAGGAGATGACGCGCTACGGAGTGGCGGCGGGTAGCGCCGCTACCATCAACCAGGGCACGCGTCTCTGTTCGCTGGCCGATACGCAAAAAATTGTCGATTATCTGTCCCGAAATTAACCCCTGTTCCCCTTCATCCTTATGGAGGGGAATGTCATCACCGAGTCGCCAAACGCAAACTATCGACTATGCTAAGAAAACTTCCATGATAACAATGAGGTGAATTATGAGCAGTGGTGACATCACCCGCTACGTCGTAACCGTCAACCTTCATGAAGCATCGCTGACCGAGCTGAATGAGCTCAACAACGCCTTCACCCGGGCTAATTTTCTCCTCACGCTCACGGATGACGAGGGCAATATTCATGATTTAGGCACCCTGGCATTTGGTCTGATAGGTGCCCTGAATAAAGAAGAGGTTCATGCGCTGGCCGCCAGTCTGGTGGAAAGTGTGACCGACAAGCCAGCCGAAATTGACGTCGACACCTGGGAAAGCTGGCAGAAAAAAGAACAATAAGTGCCCTGTATGAAATTAAACCGCTCAGGTGTGCGTTAGTTCGTATTTTTTTACCGCAATAATGCGCTAACTTTATGATCTGGCAGACAACATGGGAGAGTCAACATGTGGCAGGCTATCAGTCATCTTTTAAGTGAGCAGCTGGGTGAAGGTGAAATTGAACTGCGTAACGAACTGCCAGGCGGAGAGATCCACGCCGCGTGGCATTTACGCTACGCAGGGCGCGATCTCTTCGTAAAATGCGATGAACGTGAGCTGCTTCCGATATTTACCGCCGAAGCCGATCAGCTTGAACTGTTGTCGCGCAGTAAAACGGTGACGGTCCCGCAGGTGCTGGCCGTCGGTAGCGACCGCGATTACAGTTTTCTGGTCATGGAATATCTCCCCGCCCGTCCGCTGGATGCCCATAACGCTTTCATTCTTGGCCAGCAGCTAGCACGTCTCCATCAGTGGAGCGACCAGCCGCAGTTTGGTCTCGATTTTGACAATGACCTCTCCACCACGCCACAGCCCAATGCCTGGCAGCGCCGCTGGTCGACCTTTTTTGCCGAGCAGCGTATTGGCTGGCAGCTCGAGCTTGCCGCCGAGAAAGGGCTGGAATTTGGCAATATAGACGCCATCGTCGAGCACGTGCAGCAGCGTCTGGCCTCCCACCAGCCTCAGGCGTCTCTGCTCCACGGTGATTTGTGGTCCGATAACTGCGCGCTGGGCCCCAACGGCCCCTATATCTTCGACCCGGCCTGCTACTGGGGTGACCGAGAGTGTGACCTTGCCATGCTGCCGCTGCACCCTGAACAACCGCCGCAGATATACGACGGGTATCAGTCGGTTTCGCCCCTGCCGCCCGGCTTCCTCGACCGTCAACCGGTGTACCAGCTTTATACGCTGATGAACCGCGCCATACTTTTTGGTGGGGAACACCTGGTTAACGCACAGCGTGCGCTTGAGCGCATGCTTGCCGCCTGAGACGCGAACGGGTGGCCTTGCCGCCACCCGTATCGGTTACAGAAAACCGAGCAGTGAGAAGAAGAAGTATCCTGCCACAATGATAATCACGGGAAGGATATAGAGCGGGAAGATCTGCAGGAAAATGGTGTGACGCGGCACAACAATGCGGGATTCAATCTGCTCCCGGCTCATGCCTTCCGGGCCTTTGGCCTGCTCCAGAATGAGCTGGTCCTCAACACCCTCGCGTAAAAAGCGCGTCTGACGGCTCATTCGCGCGCCAGAGGCCTGCAGCGCCAGCGCAACAAAGATCAGGGCGTATATCACCCAAAAGCCGATATTCAGCTGATGGTGAAAATCCGGGGTGGGTGAGTTAAACCAGAAGACATTCAAGAATGGCGTATTAAAACGCATCATCTCAATCATCACATGCGCAAAATCAAGCATAACCGCATTGATACCCGGCTGTTTTTCGCTGTGATCGTACATAAATTTGAGTACAGAAATCAGCGTAGAAATGACGGCAGGAATAAAAATCACCCAGCCAGCAATACGTTTTAAGACCGCAATGCGTCCAGCTTGTTGATACGTCATCAGTTCCTCTTCATAAAGACGCGTTATTTGTGCCTAAGTCTACCTGCTGGTCATCAATTTCGCCCGCTCTTTAAAAGCAATATGCTAAATTGCAGAGTGTGCTTAGCACTTATCGTCTGTCGAACACCCTGGATAAGGAGACGTTGTGATGTCGACACCGCGCCAAATTCTTGCCGCAATTTTTGACATGGATGGATTACTGATCGATTCCGAACCGTTGTGGGATCGCGCTGAACTGGACGTCATGGCCAGCCTGGGCGTGGATATCAGCCGCCGTAATGAACTTCCCGATACGCTGGGCCTGCGCATCGATATGGTGGTTGACCTGTGGTATGCCCAACAGCCGTGGGCTGGACCAGGTCGTGATGAAGTGACCGCGCGCATTATCAGCCGCGCCATTTCGCTGGTAGAAGAGAGCAAGCCGCTGCTGCCAGGCGTACGTGAGGCAGTCGCGCTGTGTAAAGCCCAGGGACTGAAGGTCGGCCTGGCCTCGGCTTCACCGCTGCATATGCTGGAAAAAGTGCTCATCATGTTTGAACTGCGCGACAGTTTCGACGCGCTTGCCTCCGCTGAGAAATTGCCTTACAGCAAGCCGCACCCGCAGGTCTATCTGGACTGTGCCGCTAAGCTCGGTCTGGATCCCCTCAACTGCGTTGCGCTGGAAGATTCCGTTAACGGCATGGTGGCCTCTAAAGCCGCGCGGATGCGTTCCATTGTGGTGCCTGCGGAAGAAGGCCGCCACGATCCCCGGTTCGCGCTTGCCGATGTGAAGCTACATTCACTGGCAGAACTGACGGCGCGCCATCTGCAGGGCGGTTAACGCCCTCCTCCGGTTTGTGACAAACAGTTACACCGTCACCTCTTCCGCCTACTGTATAAAAACCCTATACTGTATGAATTGACAGTTTTGTGGGTTTTATCATGACGGCGGAAGGCCACCTGCTTTTTTCTATCGCGTGCGCAGTATTTGCCAAAAACGCTGAACTCACCCCCGTGCTGGCACAGGGGGACTGGTGGCATATCGTCCCTTCCGCCGTATTGACCTGTCTGCTGCCCGACATCGACCACCCCAAGTCCTTCCTCGGACAGCGCCTGAAGTGGGTATCGAAACCCATCGCCCGCGCGTTTGGCCACCGGGGGTTTACGCACAGCCTGCTGGCCGTGTTTGGCCTGCTGACGCTTTTCTATTTAAAAGTGCCCGAAAGCTGGATCGTCCCCGGTGATGCCATTCAGGGGATGGTGCTGGGATATTTAAGCCATATTCTGGCCGATATGCTGACGCCCGCGGGCGTACCGCTGCTGTGGCCCTGCCGCTGGCGCTTCCGTTTTCCCATTCTCGCACCGCAGAAAGGGAACCAGCTGGAGCGCGTCTTGTGCATGGCGCTGTTTGCTTACGCCGTCTGGATGCCGCAAACGTTGCCCGAAAACAGTGCAGTCCGCTGGTCTTCCCAGATGATTAATTCGCTGCAATTTCAGTTCAATCGCTTTATTCATCACCAGATTGAACAGTAAACCAACAAAATTATCCCATTTGTCATAACCCATTCCATTTGGATATAAGCGCTACATCACACTTCTGCTAACCTTCCGCCAACAGGATCGGTAAAAACCGACCCGATAATAAATCAGGAGAACGGGGATGAATTTTCCACTCATCGCGAACGTCGTTGTGTTCGCTGTATTGCTATTGCTTCTCGCGCAGGCGCGCCACAAACAGTGGAGCCTGGCGAAAAAGGTGCTGGTTGGTCTGGCCATGGGTGTCGTATTTGGTCTGGCATTACAGGCAATTTATGGCTCCGATAATCCAGTTCTGAAAGATTCCATTCAGTGGTTCAACATTGTCGGTAACGGCTATGTCCAGCTGCTGCAGATGATCGTTATGCCGCTGGTCTTCGCCTCTATTCTGAGCGCCGTTGCCCGCCTGCATAACGCGACCCAGTTGGGAAAAATCAGTTTCCTGACCATCGGCACGCTGCTGTTCACCACGCTGATTGCCGCGCTGGTGGGTGTGCTGGTCACTAACCTGTTTGGCCTGACTGCAGAAGGTCTGGTTCAGGGTACCGCTGAAACGGCGCGTCTGAACGCGATTCAGACCAACTACGTTGGGAAAGTGGCTGACCTGACCGTGCCGCAGATGGTGCTGTCCTTCATTCCGAAGAACCCGTTTGCTGACCTGACCGGTGCGAGCCCAACCTCGATCATCAGCGTGGTTATTTTCGCCGCGTTCCTGGGCGTAGCGGCGCTGAAGTTGCTGAAAGACGATGCGCCAAAAGGCGAACGCGTGCTGACCGCAATTGACACCCTGCAAAGCTGGGTGATGAAGCTGGTCCGTCTGGTCATGCAACTCACCCCTTACGGCGTGCTGGCGCTGATGACCAAAGTGGTTGCCGGCTCTAACCTGCAGGACATCATTAAGCTGGGCAGCTTCGTTGTCGCCTCGTATCTCGGCCTGGGCATTATGTTCGTGGTGCACGGCATCCTGCTGGGCGTGAACGGCGTCAGCCCGCTGAAGTACTTCCGTAAGGTCTGGCCGGTACTGACCTTTGCCTTCACCAGCCGTTCCAGCGCCGCATCTATTCCGCTGAACGTGGAAGCGCAAACCCGTCGTCTGGGCGTGCCTGAATCTATCGCCAGCTTCTCTGCCTCCTTTGGTGCCACCATTGGTCAGAACGGCTGTGCGGGTCTGTACCCGGCGATGCTGGCGGTAATGGTTGCTCCTACAGTCGGCATCAACCCGCTGGATCCGGTCTGGATCGCCACGCTGGTCGGGATTGTCACCGTAAGCTCCGCAGGCGTTGCGGGTGTTGGCGGAGGCGCAACCTTCGCCGCGCTGATTGTGCTGCCTGCGCTGGGTCTGCCCGTGACGCTGGTCGCCCTGCTGATCTCCGTTGAGCCGCTGATCGACATGGGTCGTACCGCGCTGAACGTGAGCGGCTCCATGACCGCCGGTACGCTGACCAGCCAGTGGCTGAAGCAGACCGACAAAGCGATTCTGGAAAGTGAAGACGACGCCGAGCTGGCGCACCGCTAAACACGTTAGAAATAAAAAAACCGCCTGATGGCGGTTTTTTTATGGCTGTTATTCTTCAACCTCTTCATCCTGGCGGATCTGCATCGCCCACCGCTGTGCGGACTCCGGCACCGTAAAGGTGGGAGAGCGACGGAAATGCTCGCCGACCAGCACAAAGGCCAC
Organism: Enterobacter sp. JBIWA003; assembly: GCF_019968825.1. Classification (NCBI taxonomy): domain Bacteria; kingdom Pseudomonadati; phylum Pseudomonadota; class Gammaproteobacteria; order Enterobacterales; family Enterobacteriaceae; genus Enterobacter; species Enterobacter sp. JBIWA003. Next base: position 1,986,082 of record NZ_CP074170.1, on the reverse strand, counting down.
GTATTTCCCCCGTAACTGCCACACATCGCGAAAGCCCTCCACTTTCAGGGCATGGTCTGGCGGCGCGGGCTCAACGCGGGGCACATAGCTAATAACCTGGCGGTTTTGTTGACGAAGAGGTTTCATAAGCAACGGATTCACTAAAGCAAATTCTTGAAGCAGGAAAATTCTATGATAGCCGATCCTGCTGCCTTCCGTCGCGCTCCGAGTGGGTGAGATGGCTCCTTTCGCTAATCACAGCATATGAAAACTCTTAGTTCGCGAACCATGTCGCGACATTGTTCTATCCTTAATAGGGTTTTTAGCAATGGATAAAGGAGAAGCGTGCAATGTCGAACAAAGATAAAACACATCAATCACCCATTCATGGCACTGAAGAATCTCAACCGGGTATGGACTCTCTCGCCCCTGCTGACGGCTCTCACCGCCCCTCCCCTGGTCCCTCCGCACCGGGCGAACAGCCTACCGCACCGGGAAGCATGAAATCGCCGGACACGGGAAACGAGAAGCTGAAATCTCTTGAACCACACCGAAAAGGCGGTGAAGGTTTCGCGCTCACGACCAATCAGGGCGTACGCATTGCTGACGATCAAAACTCCCTTCGCGCAGGCACGCGCGGGCCGACCCTGCTGGAAGACTTTATCCTGCGGGAAAAAATCACCCATTTTGACCACGAGCGGATACCGGAACGCATCGTCCACGCGCGCGGTTCCGCGGCGCACGGCTACTTCCAGCCCTACAAGAGCCTGAAAGCGATCACCAAAGCGGATTTCCTCTCCGACCCGGATAAAATCACCCCGGTGTTTGTGCGTTTCTCCACCGTGCAGGGCGGCGCGGGGTCAGCAGATACCGTCCGGGATATCCGCGGCTTTGCCACCAAGTTTTATACCGAAGAGGGTATTTTCGATCTGGTCGGCAATAACACGCCGGTGTTTTTCATTCAGGACGCGCATAAATTTCCTGACTTTGTCCATGCGGTAAAACCGGAGCCCCACTGGGCCATACCGCAGGGACAAAGTGCGCACGACACCTTCTGGGACTATGTTTCCCTGCAGCCTGAAACCTTACACAACGTGATGTGGGCGATGTCAGACCGCGGCATTCCGCGCAGCTACCGCACCATGGAAGGGTTTGGTATCCATACCTTCCGTCTGATCAATGCCGAGGGGAAAGCCACATTTGTCCGCTTCCACTGGAAGCCTGTCGCGGGTAAAGCCTCGCTGGTGTGGGACGAGGCGCAGAAGCTGACCGGGCGCGATCCGGACTTCCATCGCCGTGAGCTGTGGGAATCCATTGAAGCGGGCGACTTCCCGGAATACGAGCTTGGCCTGCAGCTCATACCGGAAGAGGACGAATTTAAGTTCGATTTCGACCTTCTGGACCCGACGAAGCTGATCCCGGAAGAGCTGGTGCCGGTGCAGCTGGTGGGTAAAATGGTGCTTAACCGTAACCCGGATAACTTCTTTGCCGAAAACGAGCAGGCCGCGTTCCACCCGGGGCATATCGTGCCGGGGCTGGACTTCACCAACGATCCGCTCCTGCAGGGACGCCTGTTCTCCTATACCGATACGCAGATTAGCCGACTCGGCGGGCCGAACTTCCACGAAATTCCGATTAACCGCCCAACCTGCCCGTATCACAACTTCCAGCGCGACGGGATGCACCGTCAGGATATTGATACCAACCCGGCAAACTATGAGCCGAACTCCATCAACGATAACTGGCCGCGTGAAACGCCTCCCGGACCGAAACGCGGTGGATTCGAATCGTATCAGGAGCGTATCGATGGCAATAAAATTCGCGAGCGCAGCCCCTCGTTCGGTGAGTATTACGCCCACCCTCGCCTGTTCTGGAACAGCCAGACGCCGATTGAGCAACAGCACATCATCGGCGGTTTCAGCTTCGAGCTGAGTAAAGTGGTGCGCACCTACATCCGCGAGCGCGTGGTCGATCAGCTGGCGCATATTGATATTCAGCTTGCCCAGAGCGTCGCGGATAACCTGGGCATTACGTTGACCGATGAGCAACTTAACCTTGCTCCGCCGAAAGAGGTTAACGGCGTGAAGAAAGATCCGTCGCTGAGCCTGTATGCGGTGCCGGGCGGCTCGATTAAAGGCCGCGTGGTCGCCATTCTGCTGAACGACAAAACCCGCGCCAGCGACGTGCTGGGGATTATGCAGGCGCTGAAAACCCAGGGCGTGCATGCCAAACTGCTCTATTCCCGCATGGGTGAAGTGACGGCCGACGATGGTTCTGTGCTGCCGGTCGCGGCGACCTTTGCCGGTGCGCCATCGCTGACCGTCGATGCGGTGATCGTGCCGTGCGGGGATATTGCCAGCCTGCTGACCAACGGCGACGCCGTCTATTATCTGCTGGAAGCCTATAAGCACCTGAAGCCGATCGCGCTGTCCGGCGACGCGCGACAGTTCAAAGCGCAGCTGAAGGTGGCCGATCAGGGTGAGGACGGGATTGTCGAGGGAGATAACGTTGACGATGCCTTTATGACGAAGCTGTTTGATTTGCTCGCCGCGCACCGTGTCTGGTCGCGAAGCAGCAAGATCGATCAGATTCCGGCGTAAAAAAGCCGGGTGGCGCTTGCGCTTACCCGGCTTACATGTCGATTGCTTTTGTAGGCCCGGTAAGGCGAAGCAGCCACCGGGCTTAATCTCAAAGATCCCCAAACGTCCCCAACCGATACCCGCGCTCGGCAATGGCGTATTTCAACGACGGCGACGTCAGCACATCCAGCTCCGCCAGACGCGGCCAGCAGTAGGCGCTTTTACGCACGGTGTTATCGACAAAGGCAGGATGTGCCATGACCTCCAGCGACCGTTCACCCCGCGCGGCGGAATCATCCAACACCTTCAGGAACAGTGCGTCGTCAATCTCGTCGCCGTAAAACGCGCTGCTGAACCCCTCAGTGGATGTAACGGTGCAGTCCGGCAATCCCTGCACCTCGCGATCCACGCGCATCGCCACGCCTTTGCGCTGTGCAAACCCGGCGACAAGCGGGAAAATCGCCGGGATCATATGCACGTGGTGATGGCTGTCGATATGCGTCGGCGCCTGACCAAACACATCAACGAAGCGGTTGAACTGACACTCCAGCTCGCGGTCAATCTCTTCGAGCGGCAGAGCCCCCTGCTCCGCCAGCTCCCAAATCCATTTACCCAGTTGGCCATCGCGCGTCAGGCCCGGCATTGGCGAAAGCGGCATCCCGAGCGTCAGCACAAAATGCATGCCGACGCCCAGCTCCGGCACCTCGCGGCTCAGCTGCGCCGCGTGTTCAACCGCCTCACCATTAACCAGCGCCGTTGTAGAGGTCACAACCCCCCGGCGACAGGCTTCAATAATGCCGTAGTTCTGGCCTTTCGAGAGGCCAAAATCATCAGCATTAACGATCAGCAGGTTTTCCATTGTGCGTCCTCTTATTGCTGTTTGAACTTCAGCTTCTCGATCGTGGCGGCAAAGTTCGGCAACCATTTTTCATGCGCCAGGATCATCTCGCTGGCCAGTTGCTCCGCGTCGCGGTCAGAATGCACCAGCGGGCTGAGGTTCAGGGCCAGCAGCACGTCATTGAGCTCACCGCTCAGCGCCGCGTTGCTTGCCGCCACTTCAAAGCCTTTGATGGTGTGGATCAGCCCCATGACCTTGTCATCGAAGTGGGTGATGCGTGGATGCGGTTTAGCGCCCTCGCGTCCCAGGATGCAGGTCATTTCGACGGCCCAGTCAGCCGGAATATTGTCGATATGGCCGTGGTGCGGCACGTTGACATAGTGCTCCGCCTGCTTGTCGTTGTAGATGGCGTTGATCACTTCACATGCCGCATCGGAGTAGTAGGCCCCGCCGCGCTGCTCCAGCTCTTTCGGTTTGACGTTCAGGTTCGGGTCTTTATACAAATCGAACAGTTGCTTCTCAACCTTCTGAACGATCTGCGCACGCGCGCCGCCCTTATAATACTCGCCCATTTCGATGGCCAGCATCTCTTTCTGCTTGAAGTAGTAAAGCAGGTACGAGCAAGGCAGCAGATTCAGCGAGCGGATCAGCCCTTCGCTGAACGGCAGGTCAAAGATGTTTTTCACCGATGCCGCCGTCAGACGACCGGAGGCCACGCCGTCGAGGAGCTCGGCAAAGCGCGATTTTCCGTTCACGATGACATCTTTAATAAACACCATGTGGTTCAGGCCGAACAGATCGATGGAGAGATCGTCGCTGTCGGTCAGCGCCAGCACGTCGCGGATAAACATCTTCATGCCGATCGGAATGTTGCAGACGCCGATAAAACGTTTGAAGCCGGTATGACGATAGACCGCTTCAGTGACCATGCCGGCCGGGTTGGTGAAGTTAATGACCCACGCGTTCGGGCAGATCTCCTGTACGTCTTTGACGATGTCGAAAATGACCGGGATAGTACGCAGGCCTTTAAACAGGCCGCCTGCGCCGTTAGTCTCCTGCCCCAGATACCCGTGGCTCAGCGGAATACGCTCGTCCAGCTCACGTGCCTTCAGCTGGCCGACGCGCAGCTGGGTGGTGACGAAATCCGCATCTTTCAGCGCCAGACGACGATCGAGGGTTTTATGCACGGTCAGAGGCACGCCCGCTTTTTCCACCATGCGCTTGCACAGATCGAAAATAATATTCAGCTTCTCCTGACCTTCCTCAACGTCCACCAGCCATAATTCGCTGACCGGTAATTCATGATAACGTTTCAGGAAACCTTCAAGTAATTCCGGGGTATAGCTGCTGCCGCCACCAATGGTTACGACTTTTAATTTCTTCTGCATAATATCTCCCTTAGCGTATCAGGTTAATCGCCTGCAAGGTATAGCGTGCTCTTCCCGCTATTTGGGCAAGCCATTAAAGCAATATTCGTGGCGGGTAATCCGCCGAAAGTTAATTAATTACCGTCAAATTTTTCCGGTAACTGTTCGGTGTGAATGACGTCAATTTCTTAAAGGTTTTAATAAACAGGCTGGGACTGCTGTATCCTGACTCGTAAGCAATATCGGTGACAGAATAGTTGGTAATTTCCAGCTGTTTTTTAGCAAAATTAATGCGGATTTCATTAATAATTTGCACGGGCGTTTTACGATAATAACGCTGCGTCGCACGGGTCAGATATTCCTGGGATTTGCCCGACAGAGAGACCATATTTTCCAGCGCATTTTCGCTGAACTGGCCTTTGTCGTGCATCAGCTCAACGGTGCTGCGTAGCCATTGCGGAATATCATCCGTCACCTGCTGCTCTTCACGATGATGACGCAGCCGGTTCATCACGTAGAAGGTCACCGTTTCAATAAACTCATCAAATTCATTGTCGCGGAAGTTAAGCGAGGCGATCACCGTTTCAATCCAGGTCATGAACTCGTTTTTGACCCGATAGACCTGAGAGGCCACAAAGCAGAACGGCACCAGCGGCAGATAGTGCTTCTCGAAGAAACGTCTGCTGACGCCCACATTCAGAATGCGGGTGGCACCAAATTCGTAAAAGCTCTGGTGATAAGACCCCATCGGCAGGAAGACGAAATCCCCTCGTTCAAGCAGGACGCGCTTACCGTTGATCTCCTGATAGTAGCGACCGGTCAGAACAATCGTGAATTCGTAGTAGTCATGCTGGTGCAGACCACTGGCGCTCTCCGTCTTGTTGTAGATAACCACGTGAAAATTTTTGCCATTAAACAGCTGCTGTTCAAGTGCGGTTTTAATTTCCATCGTGCTGACCTCCTGCTACTCAGTCTGACTTACTGCATCTTCTCGTGAAGCTCAATGAGCTCCGCCACCAGCTCACGTGCCAGCATCGAGGTCATCAGGTGATCCTGCGCGTGAACCAGCACCAGGCTGACCTTCATCTTCCCTTCGCCCTGATCGCTTTCAATCAGCTTTGTCTGCACCAGGTGCGCTTCGTTCAGCGCCGTGCGGGACTGTTCCATCATGGTTTTCGCCGCGGCGAAATCCCCCTGCTTGGCCTGCTTCAGTGCGGCATAGGCCAGGCTGCGGGCCTGCCCGGAGTTGATGATAAGCCCCATCACCACTTCTTCCAGATCGTTCTCGGCGGCGTCGTCTGCGACAATACTATCCAAATCTAACATGTTTAAGCTCCTTGTGGCTGGCGCGGGTTTCCCCGCGCCGTCAATCTTAGAATTTCAGTGAGAGGGCAATATCCTCTTCGCTCTCTTCTTCATCAATGATGGTGGCGGCTTTGTTCGCAATCGCCACGAATGGCATGTACAGCAGGGTGGCAATCCCGAGGTTGAATATCGCCAGCAGGAAGGCCGCGACGCTGCCGTTGGTGTTGAAGAAGGCGCCCAGACCCGCCGGCATGGTCCACGGTGCAATGTTGGTAACCGGTGGAATGATGCCCATGTAGTACGCCGTCAGGGTGATAGCGGCCAGCAGCGGCTGAATCAGGATGAACGGAATGAACATGACCGGGTTCATGATGATTGGCAGACCGAACAGGATCGGTTCGTTAATCTGGAAGATGCCTGATGGCAGCGCCAGCTTCGCCACCTGACGATAGTCAGCACGACGAGAGACAATAAAGACCGCGATGATCAGACCCAAGGTCGCCCCGGTACCGCCCAGGAAGATATAGGAGTCAAGCATCGGCTTCGCCCACACATGGAAGGTTTTACCCGCTGCCAGCGCCGCGTCAACGGAGCCGTACTGCTGATAAAGTGCAACGTTTTCCAGTGCCCATGGGGTCATAATTCCGCTGTCCAGCGCAGCCAGTGCCAGTGAACCATGCACGCCAAAGAACCACAGCAGAGAGGTGAAAATCACATACGCCCAACCGACCACGCCCCCCATCGACGCCAGCGGCGTAGAGATAGAGTCCATGATGATCTGGTGGAAGTTTGTGCCCCAGTGAGAGAGCGCCCAGGCAATAATCCCCATGATGGAGAGAATAATGAAGCCTGGAATCAACGCGGAAAATGAACGGGATACAGAAGCCGGTACGCTATCCGGCAGGCGAATCACCCAGTTTCGACGGATGATAAAGGTGAACATCTCTGCCACCACCAGGCCGATAACAATACCGGAGATGATGTTAGCCCCACCCAGCCAGTTGGCGCCAACGGCATAGGCTTCACCCACGCTGTAAGGCGTGACGGTCATAAAGGCGGCGACGGATAATAACCCGGCGGCCAGCGGATCGACCTTACGCTCTTCTGCCAGCGCCATCCCAATAAAGAAAGGCGCCATCAGCGACATAATCCCCAACGTACCGTTATAGACGTTGCCGCCGATGGCTTTAAAACCATTAAGGGTTTCAATAGTGGAAGCGTCTAACCGAATTCCTAATGAATAAAAGAAGGAACCTTCACCAAAGCTCAGAAAAACGTTGTTAATTAAAACGAACATGGCCCCGGCCAGCGTCAACGGCATTAATTTAATAAAGCCGTTTTTGATGGCATTAACGTGAGGCTGCTTTCCTATTTTAACAGCAAAAGGAAGGAGTACCTTTTCAAGTGAAGCGATGACTTTACTCATAGGAAAATACCCTTAAATGCCGTAACGCATGTTACGGCGTATTGTGTGTGAAATAACTCTTTGACGGGAAAAATAAAAATTAATTAGCAGCTTTTTTAATGGCTGCCACAGCAGCTTTAAGAACACCTAAACCATCAATCTTGCCGTACAGCCCCGAATCGATTACTTCGACCGGTTTATTAGGTAACAGTCGTTGAATTTCGGGCAACATATAGGCAATTTGCGGTCCCAGTAAAACAACATCGGCTGTCTGACCTTTTTCGCCCGCCAGCGTCTCGGGGAACGCTTCGATCACCACAGGGACTTCATACTTTTCAGCCTGCGCACGCATCTTTGAGACCAGAAGCGAGGTTGACATGCCCGCTGAGCAGAACAGGTAGATATGTTTCTTTTCCATCGTGATTTCCCTCTTGTATGACTACCTGCCATCGCGCTATCACTCGACTCGCTGTCCCGGCAGACAGGTAGTTTGCGTACTGTTGTTTATCGTTGGAGTGAGTATACGCAATGGTACAGACAGGGGATAATTCTGGATAGACTAGAATTGTCTCTCATTGACCTGGCTTGTTGACTACCCTCACATTTTGGGCAAATAATTCGCGAAAAGAAATAAGATTTTCTGATGCATAAAAAAACCGGCCCCGGGGCCGGTTTGTTAACATCCTCAGGCAAGCAGGGTGACTACGCCTTAGGTGCCTGCGGATCGGTGTCGTATTCAGCACAGGTCTGATAGCCGGAGTTGATCACATGACCGGTATCATCCAGGGCGACAAAGTAGGTTTCTGCCTTACCATCACGTTGACCCAGGATATAGGTCTGGCAGGTCCCTTTCGCATGAATCATGGTGACTTCAGAAGAAGGTTTACCGGCAATCGCAGCCACCTGCGAACGGGTCATCCCCTTTTTAACGTCTTTTACTACGGGCTGCGTAAACTGATCCTTGGTGCGATCGTAAGCCGTACACCCTGCCAGCATAGTCAGTACCGCCGCTGCGCTAAGAATTCCTGCTACGTTCTTGTTCATATTCCGTCCTCTTGTTTATCAGCGTGTTATCTAAGCATGGGATAAAAAGTACTATTGTTCAACTTTGTGCGTTACGCCAGACGAATTTCGGAAAATTCTAATAAAACAACGATAAGCTGCTAAATCGGCGCAAAATAGCGCACTCGAAACTGTGATCCTTGTCGTTTCTCGCCCAAAGGGTTAGTTTTAACAGTTAACACATTCTGTTTATGGAGAGCGTGATGACTCTGCAACAAGAGATTATCCAGGCGCTGGGCGCGAAGCCTGCGGTAGATGCAAATGAAGAGATCCGCCGCAGCGTGGATTTTTTAAAAGCGTATTTAAAGAAGAACTCTTTCCTGAAATCTCTGGTGCTGGGCATCAGCGGCGGCCAGGATTCAACGCTGACCGGCAAGCTCTGCCAGATGGCCATTTCAGAGCTTCGCGAAGAGACGGGCGATGAGACGCTGCAGTTTATCGCTGTGCGCCTTCCTTACGGCGTACAGGCAGACGAGCAGGATTGCCAGGATGCCATTGCCTTCATTCAGCCTGACCGCGTGCTGACCGTGAATATTAAAGGCTCGGTGCTGGCAAGCGAGCAGGCGTTACGCGAAGCGGGCATTGAGCTGAGCGATTTCGTTCGCGGCAATGAAAAGGCACGCGAGCGCATGAAAGCGCAGTACAGCATCGCCGGGATGACCAAAGGCGTCGTGGTCGGCACCGACCATGCGGCCGAAGCGATCACCGGCTTCTTCACCAAATATGGCGACGGCGGCACCGACATTAACCCGATCTTCCGCCTGAACAAACGTCAGGGCAAGCAGCTGCTTGCCGCGCTGGGCTGTCCTGAGCATCTGTATAAGAAAGCGCCGACAGCTGACCTTGAAGACGATCGCCCTTCCCTGCCGGATGAAGCGGCCCTTGGCGTCACCTACGACAACATTGACGATTATCTGGAAGGCAAAAAGCTGGATGAAGGCACCGCGAAGATCATCGAAGGCTGGTATTTGAAAACCGAGCACAAGCGTCGCCCACCGATTACGGTGTTTGACGACTTCTGGAAATAAATGCAAAACGGTAACCCCGTTTTGTAGGCCGGGTAAGGCATCGCCGCCACCCGGCTCTTTTTTAACCACCACACTCCTGCTACACTGTATACCTGAACAGTATATGGAGCAGTATGTGAGCAGGCGTCAATCCGCCCCGCGTCTTGAGTTTGAAGCGGCGGCTATCTACGAATATCCCGAGCACCTTCGCCCCTGGCTTGAAGCATTGCCTAAACAGCCGGGCGTGTACATCTTTCACGGCGAAAGCGACACCCTGCCGCTCTACATCGGCAAGAGCGTTAACATTCGCAGTCGGGTATTATCCCATCTGCGTACGCCGGACGAGGCCGCCATGCTGCGCCAGTCGCGACGCATCACCTGGTTCCAGACGGCGGGAGAAATGGGCGCGCTGTTGCTGGAGGCGCGGTTGATAAAAGAACAACAGCCGCTTTTCAACAAGCGCCTGCGCCGCAACCGTCAGCTCTGCTCCCTGCAGATCAACGAAGGCAAGCCACAGGTCGTCTACGCGCGCGACGTCGATTTTTCTCATGCCACGAATCTCTACGGACTGTTCGCCAATAAACGTGCCGCACTTCAGGCGCTGCAGACGCTGGCGGACGAGCTCCAGCTTTGCTACAGCCTTTTGGGCCTTGAGGCAACCACGCGCGGACGCGCCTGTTTTCGATCCGCGCTGAAGCGCTGTGCCGGTGCCTGCTGTGGGAAAGAGAGCGTTGAGGCGCACCACGCACGGCTCCTCTCCGGTCTGGGGGCCATCAGCGTGAAGTGCTGGCCCTGGGAAAGCGCCGTTGCGCTCAAAGAAGTGGGTGACGCGATGACCCAGTATCACATCGTCAATAACTGGCTCTGGCTGGGCGCTGTAGACGATATCAACGACGCGGCAACCCTGCTGCGCACGCCCGCCGGATTTGACCACGATGGCTACAAAATTCTCTGTAAACCTGTGCTGTCCGGTAAGTTTGAGATCATTGAACTCAATGGCCTGGCAGCCACGTGATTTCGCTGAACAATAAGGTACCCTGAGCCTCCAGCAGACGCAGCGTATGGGTACCCTCCTCCCAGCTGGCGCCCTGATCGGCCGTCAGCAATTTATCACCCAGCTGCCACGCCCCGCTTAACACAAACACCACGCCCCCGCGTGTACCAAAGGTGGTAAAGGTACGGTCAGCCACGCGCACCTTCGCCCGGCAGCAGTCGCGACGGGTCATGATGTTGAAGTCCATCGCCATCCGCCCATCGGACAGCAGCGCTTTCACCGGCAGGTCGCCGGCAAAGCTATAGGGCTGATGGTGCTTCAGGGTATGGAAGAACGCCTGACCGGCATCCAGCGTCACCTCCCCGCCTTCCAGCAAGGTAATCACCCGATCGACGCCGGGAAAAGAGGAGAATTCGCCGTTGCTGGCGATAGTCGCGATACTGGCACGCCAGTGAAAATCACGCGTCGCGGGAGGGAAACAACAAATCTCACGCGTTTCACCCGCACCATTGCGCCACAGGCTGACCGGCATTTTACGGATATCAAAGAACTCCATCACCACTCCTGAATGGCACAACCCGTGCCAGGGCAAGGATATTGCTATCGTTGCTGTCTTGTTTGTTATCGTTAGGTATTCACAGACACAGTATCGGCAGCAGAGCGGGCAGGCCTTAGCGGAACGTTAATAAAAATGCTAACGCCATGACTCTACAAACATTCTCTGATGCGACTACAGGAGCATACCGCGCTGGCGGCGGCAGACAAGAGGGCAGGAAAGAAAAACCGCCGGTCCTGTCCACAGCGTTTTCGCTTTTGTGGACAGGATCCCGGCGGTCTTAAGAGAGTGAACCGATTATTCGGTTGGTGCTGGCATTTTACCTTCCATCGCCGGACGTTCTGTCAGACGCTTCTCAAAATTCGCATTAAATTGTTTTTTCTGTTCCGGGGTCAGAATGTTGTAGATCTTATTCTGGGTTTCCAGGTGAGCCAGCATGCGGGCTTTGTGCTGCTCGGCCATTTTGTCGATCTGCGCTTCGGCTTTTGCCTTGTCGAAGCTGTCGCTGGCGATGATGTCATGCATGGCACGACGCTCTTCCAGCGGCGGACGTTTCATCTGGTCGCGTTCGCTTTTCCGGATATCGCGGATCTGCTGTTTCTGCGCATCCGTCAGGTTGAGATCCTTAAACATCATCATCTCGTTGTGCATACCTGGGCCTTTATGATGCATCATCATTTTGCCTTCAGCAGGCGCGGCAGCGGTTGTGGTCGCAGTATCTGCGGCGAACGCCATGCTGGTAGCGCCCAGAGCCAGGGTAGAAGCAACAAACAGTGCAGTAAACTTACGCATAATTTATTTCCTTTCTTTCAGTTATTCTTCGGCGCTATGCCGTGTTGACGAGATTAACTTTACGGGGTTTATCGTCAATTAGTCAGAGCAACGGTAAAACAATGAAAGTGTAAAAAACAAATTTTCGCCAAATGTGGAGGAAATAAGGATAAAGCGTGGAAAGTTGCAACAAAAAATATTCAATACAATGATTTTAAAGCGATTTAGCAAAAGTATAACGGAGTGAAGGTGAATAATAAAGCAATTCACCAGGAATATTCTGCAAAACACGGACAGGCGCTTTAATTGCTAAGAAAGGGTATTTTACTTCCCCTCCCGGATGAAGAGAGGGGAAAGGTTCAGGATATTTTTTCCAGCATCAGTCCGGCACGCAGGCCAAACGCCACGGTGGGATTAGGAAATAAAACATACTCGGTGGCTTTCTGCACCTCATAACGCTCCTCGCCATCCTCGGCCAGCAGCGCCCCTTTGCGGAACGGCGTGAAGTTCAGGGTATGCGCGGCCATATGGAGCAGGAAGGCATCGCTGCGGCGCGTGATCTGCTGGACGACCCGGTACCGCTCGACGGGCTGATGCGTAGGCTCGGGAGCCTTTCCTCCCAGCAGCGCCCGCAGGGCGAGATGCGTGGGTGCAAAGCGAGAGAGATCGTTTTGCCCAAACGGCAGCGCTTTCCCCAGCTCCAGCGTACAGGACAACGCACCAAAGTGCTCACAGGTGAAGTGCGTAAAGGTTCCGCCCGGCGACTGGTGAAACACCAGCGCCTCCAGCCCGGCGTCTCCCAGCCAGCTCAGAAACGCTTCATCCCACGGCTGATTGCGCTGCGGCAGCACGCCGAAGCGAACATGGTAGGATGCGCGGATGGCCGTATGGAGATCCAGATGCCAGCGCGCCGGTCCCTCAGCGGCAAAAAACGCGGTCACGACGTTTTCCAGCCACGCTGCCCGCGCCGTTTCGTCACTCTGCGGAAACTGCGACCAGCGGCCGCCGAACATGCGGTTAATGTCGCTCACCAGATACCGTTTGTTTTCCGCCAGCGCAGGCGGATTGCCGAGCACCACCAGCACGCGGCACGTCAGGGCAATCTCATTGCGATACAGCGCGCGCAGCAGCAGATCGACAATCTCAACCGGTGCCGTTTCATTCCCGTGAATGCCCGTTGAAAGCAGCAGCGACAGATCGCTTTTTGCTGTCGGCGTCAGCTCAAGCACCCCGCGCCCCAGCCATCGCCAGCGAAATGAGGGACCGTCCCCCTCTTTCTGTTCCGGCGTTTCATCGGCCAGGGTCAGCGCCAGTAAATTTTCCATATCCACTCCTTTAGCGCTGGAACGGATAAACCGATCCCAGTTGCAGGATTGTCGACAACGCGTCCAGCGCCTCGCGTCCTTCACGCAGAAGCTGCGGGTCAACCAGATCGGCCTGCGTTAGCCGGTCGCGATAGTAGCGATCGACCCAGTCATTCAGGCGTGTAAAAAGCGTATCGTTCATCATGACCGCCGGATTAACCGCCTGCATTTCGTCCTGAGTCAAGACCACGCGCAGACGTAAACAGGCTGGACCACCGCCGTTGGCCATACTTTCACGCAGGTCAAACACGCGCAGTTCGTCAATCGGGTTATCGGCCTTAACCAGCTCGGTCAGGTAGCGCCACACGCCCTGATGATCCCGGGACTCCTGCGGCAGAACCAGCATCATGCTGCCGTCATCGCGGCTCAGCAGCTGGCTATTGAACAGATACGTTTCGACCGCGTCCTGCACGCTTACCGCCGCCGTTGGCACCTGAATGGGCGTAAAGCCGCGTACGCGCTCATGCAGCGTGGCGAGCAGCTTTTCCTGATGGGCGAACGCCTGCTCGTGACAGAACAGCACCTGGCGGTTGGAAACGGCAATCACGTCGTTGTGGAACACGCCCTGGTCGATCACATGCGGGTTCTGCTGGGCGAAAATCACCTGGGAAGGATTGACCTGGTTCAGGCGGGCAACGGCCTGGCTCGCCGCCAGCGTCTGACGTGCAGGATAACGGGTTGGCGCGGCGTGGCCCCCCTCTTCGCGCCCGTAAATAAACAGCTGCAGACCCGGCTCGCCGTAATCGCCCCCCAGGCGGTTATGGTTGGCCGCGCCTTCGTCGCCAAACATCGCCACCTGCGGCAGGGCCTGATGTACCGTGAAATGGGCGTCCTGGTTGAAAATAGCGCGCAGCACGCGCTCGGTGGTTTCCGCTTCGGTGGCGCGGTGAAACTTGTTATTCAGGTTCGCCACCGTCAGGTGGACTTTGCCATCCAGCGTATCGGCGGACGGCGCGACGGTTGCCGCGTTGGCGACCCACATCGAAGAGGCGGAGCTTGCCGCCGAGAGCAGGTGCGGCGTCTGCGTCCCCGCTTTTTCGACCACCTGCTCATCGGTACCGCTAAAGCCGAGCTGACGCAGCACCGGCACGTTCGGACGCTCCTGCGGCGGGATCACCGCCTGCGGGAAACCGGCATCCGCCAGCGCTTTCATCTTAAGCAGCCCCTGCTTCGCCGCCAGCTTCGGGTTGGAAACCTGAAAACGGTGCTTCGTGGAGGCTTCATTACCAAAAGAGAGACCGGCGTAGTGGTGGGTCAGCCCCACCAGCCCGTCAAAGTTGACTTCACGCGCTTTCATGACGATCCCCTCCGGTAAAGTCCAGCCCCGGATTAAGCGTCTCCGGCAGCGTCAGCGCCGGGGTTTCCAGGCTCGCCATCGGCCAGGCACAGTAATCGGCGGCATACCACGCGCTGGCGCGATGGTTGCCCGATGCGCCCACGCCGCCAAACGGCGCGGTGCTTGCGGCCCCGGTCAGCGGTTTATTCCAGTTAACAATCCCGGCGCGCGCTTCCAGCAGCAGTTGTTCAAATTTCTCGCGATGCGGTGAAATCAGACCGCTCGACAGGCCGTAGCGGGTGTTATTGGCCATCGCAATCGCCGCATCAAAATCGTCGTAGCGCCAGACGCACAGCAGCGGGCCAAAGACCTCTTCATCCGGCACGTTGCTCGCGCCGCTCATCTCAACGATGCCCGGCGTCAGCAACGAGGTACCCGGCTGAACCTGCTTCGGTTCGAGCAAGGTTTTCGCGCCGCGCGCGACGTGGTCCTGCCAGGCCTTCAGCACGTTCAGCGCGGCCTGTTCGGAAATCAGCCCGCCGATAAACGGCTGCGGATCGGCATCCCACGCGGCTGGCACCAGGCGCGCGCTTACCTCTACCAGACGCTTCAGGAAAGCATCACCCTGTGCGCCTCTTTTCACCAGCAGGCGGCGGGCGCAGGTGCAGCGCTGTCCGGCGGTAATAAAGGCGGACTGAATCGTCAGGTGCACCGCGGCGTCAATATCATCCGGGTCTTCCACAATCAGCGGGTTGTTGCCCCCCATCTCCAGCGCCAGAATTTTTTCCGGCTGCCCCGCCAGCTGGCGATGCAACTGATAGCCCGTCCCGGCGCTGCCGGTAAACAGCAGGCCGTCGATATCGCTCAGCGCGCTCAGCGCCTGGCCGGTTTCACGTCCGCCCTGCACCAGGTTCAGCACGCCCGGCGGCAGGCCAGCCTTTTCCCACAGCTTAACCACCGCCTCGCCGGTGAAGGGCGTGAGCTCGCTCGGTTTAAAGATGACGGTATTGCCCGCCAGCAGCGCGGGCACAATGTGGCCATTCGGCAGATGCCCCGGGAAGTTGTACGGCCCAAACACCGCCAGCACGCCGTGCGGACGGTGGCGCAGCGTGGCCGCGCCGTCCGGCATCTCGGTGTGCTGTTCGCCGGTACGGGTGTGGTATGCCTTCACCGAAATGGCGATTTTGTTGATCATCGCCGTCACTTCGGTTGCCGCTTCCCAGCGCGGTTTACTGGTTTCTGACGCGATGATGCGCGTCAGCTCGGCCTTGTTTGCCTCCAGCAGCCCGGCAAACTTTTCAATAATTTCCTGGCGCACGGCGAAAGGCTGTTTTGCCCACGCCGGAAACGCGCGGCGAGCGGCATGGCAGGCTTGTTCCACCTGTGCAGCGCTGGCGTCATTCCCCTTCCAGAGCGCCTCTTTTCCCACCGGATTGGTCTTTACGCGCTGTTCGCCTTCGCCCGTGACCCAGTCACCGTTAATCCATAATGTCATGCTGTTTTCTCCTCAGGGCAGAGACGCACCAGGCGAACCTTATCGCCGGCGTTACATTTCAGGGCATCCAGTTCTGCAGCCGTCAGCACCAGACGTTCACATTTCGGGTTGGTCCGCACCAGCATGGCGCGGAAGTTGGCATAATTTTCGTTCGCCACCAGGCACGCCGGCCAGTCGCCCGGCGCGGGCTGGCCTTCAGAGACCTCAACCAGCCGGCTCTTACGGATCGCGCGCACGCGGTCGATATCACACTCAAGCGTAGGCCCACCATCAAAGATGTCGACATAGTTGCGGTAGCGGAAGCCTTCTTTCTCCAGCACCGCGCGGGCGGGTGCGGTTTGCGGATGCACTTCGCCGATCACCGCCTGTGCTTCCGGGCTGAGGAAATGGGTATAGATAGGATGCTTCGGCATCAGTTCGGCAATAAAGGCTTTCTGGCCGGTGCCGCAGAGATAGTCTGCCCGGCTGAACTCCATCGAGAAGAAGCGCTCGCCCAGGCTCTCCCAGAAGGGTGAATAGCCGGTGTCGTCGATCACGCCGCGCATCTCCGCGACCACTTTTTCGTTAAAGCGATCGCGGAAGGCGGCCATAAACATAAAGCGCGATTTGGAGAGCAGATAGCCGTTGCCCTCTTTGCGCCACGCCGGATCGAGGAACAGCGTGCAAAGCTCGCTGGCGCCCGTGTGGTCATTGCAGAGAAACAGCGTGGGCAGCGCGTTATAGACGTTCAGCTCTTTCGAGGCGTGCACCATGGTACCCACGCGGTAGTTGTACCACGGGTCGTTCAGCCCGACGGCCACTTCAATGGCGCAGATCCCAGCCACAGTTCCCGTGTCGGTGTCTTCCAGCACGAACACATACCCCTGTTCGCTTTTTGGCAACGTCCCCTGCCAGGTTTGCAGGGCGCGCTCAATGCGCGCCGACAGCGTTTTTTCATCGGCAGGAAGCGAGGTCAGCCCGCCTCCCGTCTTACCGGCAAGCTGCATGAGCCCGGCGAGATCGCCGCGCTCAACGGGACGGATGACCATCATGATGACACCCCGGATTTCACTTTTTCACACGCCAGCGCAAAGCGGTCCAGACCGGTTTGCACCTCTTCCTCGCTGACAATCAGCGCAGGAGCAAAACGCACGACATTAGCACCGGCAATCAGCACCATCACGCCTACTTTTGCCGCTTCCTGTGAAATAAGTTTAGCTTTTCCGGCAAACTCAGCGGTGAGCTCGCAGCCAATTAACAGCCCCAGGCCGCGAATTTCTTTAAACAGGCCAACCTTGCTGTTGATGGCATTCAGGCGCTCAACAAACCAGTCGTGGCGCTGCTTAACGCCCTTCAGCAACTCAGGGGTGTTAATGATGTCGAGCACCTGTCCGGCGACGGCGGTGGCCAGCGGGTTGCCGCCGTAGGTGGTGCCGTGGGTGCCGACGGTCATCACGCTGGCGAATTTATCGGTGGTCAGCGTCGCGCCAATCGGGAAGCCGCCGCCCAGCGCTTTGGCGGTCGACAGCACGTCCGGCGTCACGCCGTAGTGCATATAGGCATACAGCTCGCCGGTGCGGCCCACGCCGGTCTGCACTTCGTCGAAAATCAGCACTGCGTTGTGACGGTCGCACAGCTCGCGCAGCCCCTGCAGGAACGCTTTTTGCGCCGGAAGTACGCCACCCTCGCCCTGCATCGGCTCGACGATCACCGCGCAGGTGGTATCGTTAATCAGCTCGCTGGCGGACTGCAGATCGTTATAAATACCGTGACGAATATCCGGCGGCAGCGGCGCGAAATCCTGCGAGTAGGAAGGCTGCCCGCCTGCGCTGACGGTAAAGAGCGTGCGTCCGTGGAAGGCATTTTTGAACGCCACGATACCGCTCTTGTGGGTTCCAAATTTATCGTGCGCATATTTGCGCGCCAGCTTCAGCGCCGCCTCGTTGGCTTCCGCCCCCGAGTTACAGAAAAAGACTTTTTCGGCAAACGTCGCGTCGATCAGTTTTTTGGCCAGGCGCAGCGCAGGCTCGTTGGTAAAGCCGTTGCCGGTATGCCAGAACTTCGCCGCCTGATCGTTCAGCGCCTGACGCAGCGCCGGGTGCGCATGACCCAACGCGTTCACCGCAATCCCACCTGCAAAGTCGATATACTCTTTACCCTGCTGATCCCACAGGCGCGAGCCTTCCCCACGAACCGGAATAAAAGCCGCCGGAGCGTAAACCGGCATCATCCATTCATCGAAATTTTCACGCGTAATTGACAGAGACATAGCGACCTCATCCGGTAAATAAAAGGTTATTTGAATGTTAAATAATTGAGTGTTTGCACTGTGAATGTAGATTGCAGCCTTCGTGCCAGCCAGCGATAAAAATGCATAAACGGGTTGAGGTAACAGAATATCAATGAGTTACAATATGGAGTTATTCACTATTAGTGCATAAAAAGTGAATATTTTTACGACAAGCGGCGCTTTGCCGCATGAAAATCAGAAAGAGTATGCACAGGCCAAATATAATTCTGGAATTGTGATCGCTCGCGAAATTTATCGGCCATTTACGCCCTGTTTGGGGGCGAAGCGCGTCAGAATGGTGCAAATATTGCACCACCGGCATTATCTGTTGCAGTTATTGGTCGAAGCCGGTAACAGTTGACGCAAATTCTGCTACCATCCTTGCACTATTCACCTTGCACTGGCAGCGACTATGAAATTTGTCTCTTTTAATATCAACGGCCTGCGTGCCCGCCCTCATCAGCTTGAAGCTATCGTTGAGCAACATCAGCCAGATGTGATCGGCCTGCAGGAGACAAAGGTTCACGACGACATGTTCCCCCTCGAAGAGGTGGCGAAACTCGGCTACAACGTCTTTTATCACGGCCAGAAAGGTCACTATGGCGTCGCGCTGCTCACCAAAGCGCCGCCGGTTTCCGTGCGTCGCGGCTTCCCGGGCGACGGTGAAGAAGCGCAGCGTCGTATTATCATGGCGGAAGTCCCTTCTGCGATCGGGAATATCACGGTCATCAACGGCTATTTCCCGCAGGGTGAAAGCCGTGACCATGAAACCAAATTCCCGGCGAAAGCGAAGTTTTATCAGGATCTGCAGGACTACCTGACCACCGAACTCAAAAAAGAGAATCCGGTGCTGATCATGGGCGACATGAATATCAGCCCGACGGATCTCGATATCGGTATTGGCGAAGAGAACCGCAAACGCTGGCTGCGCACCGGAAAATGCTCCTTCCTGCCGGAAGAGCGTGAGTGGATGGAGCGCCTGCTGGGCTGGGGCCTGGTGGATACCTTCCGCAATGCCAATCCGGAAACGCAGGATCGCTTCTCCTGGTTTGACTATCGCTCTAAAGGCTTTGACGACAACCGCGGCCTGCGTATCGATCTTCTGCTCGCCAGTACACCGCTGGCCGAGCGCTGCATCGAAACCGGGATCGACTACGACATCCGCAGCATGGAAAAACCATCTGACCACGCGCCAGTGTGGGCTAAATTCAAGCTGTAATGACGCGTGAACATTCCAAAAACACTCTTCCTGTGCGCCCTTCTGGGCGAATTTATGTTGACGTTTGTCATGCTTCCCCCGGGAACCCTCTCCCTGGAAGGGATTAAAACGCACCACCAGGCGTTACTCGCCTATGTCGACCACGCGCCGCTGCGCAGCGCGCTGATCTTTTTTGCGGTCTATGTGGCGGTCTCCGCCCTCTCGATACCCGGCGCGGCGGTCCTGACCCTGCTGGGCGGGGCATTGTTTAGCCTGTGGGAAGGCACCGTGCTGGTCTCCTTTGCCTCCACGCTCGGGGCCACGCTAGCGATGCTCGCCAGCCGCTATTTTTTGCGCGACTGGGTGCAACGGCGGTTTGCCCGGCAGATGAGTACGGTGAATACCGGCATGGCACGCGACGGCGCGAACTTTCTTTTTGCCCTGCGCCTGATGCCGCTGTTCCCGTTTTTTCTGGTGAATTTGCTGATGGGGCTGACCCGGATTGGGGTATTTCGCTACTGGTGGGTCAGCCAGGTCGCCATGCTGCCCGCCACGATTATCTTTCTGAACGCCGGGCGCGAGCTGGGAAAAGTGACCTCGCTGCGCGATATTTTGTCGCCGGGCATGGTATTCGCCTTTACACTACTGGGGTTATTACCGCTGGTCACCCGCCGGCTGTTTTCCCGTTTTCTCCCGTCTGCTAAAAAGTGAGGCATTATGCGCCGTGTGCGTTTTTGCACGTTTCTGACCGGTCTGCTGCTGGCAGCCCCCCTATTTGCCGCCGACGGCTGGCAGGCCATTCAGCAACAGGCTAAAGGCCAGACCGTCTGGTTTAACGCCTGGGGCGGCGATCCGGCGGTCAACCGCTATCTGGAGTGGGTCAGCGGTGAGATGCAAACGCACTATGCCATTACCCTTAAAATTGTCCCGCTGGCGGATGCTGCCGACGCGGTAAAACGCATTCAGACCGAAGCCGCCGCGGGGCGTAAGACCAACGGCTCCGTCGACCTGCTGTGGGTTAACGGCGAGAACTTCCGCACGCTGAAAGAGGCAAACCTGCTGCAGACCGGATGGGCGCAGACGTTGCCCAACTGGCGCTATGTTGATACCCGCAAGCCCGTCACGGAGGATTTTGCTATCCCCACAGACGGCGCGGAATCGCCGTGGGGCGGCGCGCAGCTGACCTTTATCGCTCGCAAGGCCAGCATGCCGACGCCGCCTGTGGATCCTCAGGCGCTGCTGGCTTACGCGCAGCAGCACCCCGGCAAGATCAGCTATCCTCGCCCGCCCGATTTTACCGGCACGGCATTTCTTGAGCAGCTGCTGCTGACGCTGACCGCTCACCCGGACGCGCTGCAAAAGGTCCCCGATAGCACCTTTGCCAAGGTGACGGCGCCGCTCTGGGATTATCTGGACAAACTCCACCCGCTGCTGTGGCGCGAAGGGAAAGATTTCCCCCCTTCTCCTGCACGGATGGATGCCCTGCTTGCCAGCGGCAGCCTGAACCTGTCCCTGACCTTTAACCCCGCACATGCGCAACAAAAAGTGGCGAGCGGCGAACTTCCCGCCGACAGCTACAGCTTTGGTTTCCACGGCGGAACGATTGGCAATGTCCATTTTGTGGCGATTCCGGCCAATGCCAATGCCAGCGCAGGGGCGAAAGTGGTCGCCAATTTTCTGCTTTCACCGCAGGCGCAGATCCGCAAAGCTGACCCGGCCATCTGGGGCGATCCGAGCGTGCTGGATGCCAAAACGCTGCCTGAAGGTGAAGCCAGACAGCTGCTGGCCCACACGCCGCAGGAGCTGCCGAAGGTGCTTGCAGAGCCCCAGTCCGCCTGGGTAAATGCGCTGGAGCAGGAATGGCTGCGTCGTTACGGCACCCGCTGAGCGGGCTTGTCTGGCTGGCCATGGCGGTGATTTATCTGCCGCTTCTGCCCGCCGGCGCCATGCTGCTTGCCCCGGCGTTTTCGGTGACAAACTGGCAGCGGCTGCTGAACGATCCGCAGCTGCCTCAGGCAACCATTGCCACGCTGGTCTCAACGCTCATCGCCACGCTGGGGGCGTTGCTGATTGCCCTTCTCCTCGTCAGCCTTGTCTGGCCCGGGAAACGCTGGCGACGTCTCACAACCCGCCTGCCGTGGCTGCTGGCGATCCCCCATGTGGCGTTCGCCACCGGCGCGCTACTGCTGTTTGCCGAGGGCGGTCTGTTTTATCAGGTCTGCACCGTCTGTTCCCCACCGTTTGACCGCTACGGCGCCGGGCTGGGGCTGACGCTCGCGGTCAAAGAGAGCGCCTTTGTCCTGTGGGCGATTTACGCCGTGCTGCCGGAAAAACGGCTCGCGCAGCAGAAAATCGTCCTGCAGACATTCGGCTACGGCCGTTTTCAGACGCTCAGCTGGCTCATCCTGCCGGCTATCGCGCCCGTTCTCGGCGCGGTGATGCTGGCGGTGCTGGCGTGGTCGCTGTCGGTCGTCGATGTGGCGATCGTTCTCGGGCCGGGCAACCCGCCTACCCTGGCCGTGCTGGCCTGGCAGTGGCTGAGCCAGGGCGACGCGCAGCAGCAGGCAAAAGGGACGCTGCTGTGCCTGCTTCTCCTTCTGCTGCTGGCCGCGCTTGCCGCTCTGGGATACGGACTCTGGAAGGCATGGGTTCGCACGTTTGCGGATTTCACCGGAACGCGTCCCCGGTCTCGGCTCGCCCTGCCTGAGCGGGCACTGAGCGGGTTCCTGCCCACGTGCGGCGTGCTGTGCGCCGCGGTGCTGCTGATGCTGGCGCAACGGGAAGACGTTGGCCCGGTGGGGACCAGCCTGTCCTTCGGTCTGCTTTCAGCCCTGATCGCCCTGGTCGTCGGCTTACTCTGGCTGGAATGGGGTCCGCAGCGCGGCGCGCTGTGGGTATGGTTACCGCTCGCCCTTCCGGCCCTCCCGCTCGTCACCGGCCAGTATGCGATTGCATTGCACCTGGGCGTCGACGGGCACTACGTCGCCGTGCTCTGGAGCCACCTCCTGTGGGTATTGCCGTGGACGCTGCTGGTGCTGCAACCCGCCTGGCGCAAGATCGATCCCCGTCTGCTCCTCACCGCCAGAACCCTCGGCTGGCGACGGGCCAAAGTCTTCTGCCTGGTGAAATGCCCCCTGCTGGTGCGCCCTGCGCTACTGGCCTTTGCCACCGGCTTTTCCGTTAGCATGGCGCAATACATGCCGACGCTGTGGCTGGGCGCGGGGCGTTTCGCCACGCTGACCACCGAAACCGTGGCGCTGAGCAGCGGGGGCAGCATCCAGATTCTTGCTAACCGGGCGCTGGGATTACTGCTGGTCACGGGCACGGTGTTTGGTCTTGCCGCCCTGCTATCCCGGCTCTTGGGCCGCTACCGACAAGGGTTACGTTAATGCTGAAGGTAAAAGATCTTACCATCGAACCGCTTTTCCGCGAGGTCAGTTTTTGCGTGCCCCGGGGGGAGATCGTCACCCTGATGGGGCCGTCCGGTAGCGGCAAATCGACCCTTTTTGCCTGGATGGTCGGCGCGCTGTCAGACGATTTCCAGGCGCGGGGTGAACTGTGGCTCGACGCGCGTCGCTGCGATGCTCTTCCCGTGGAGTCCCGCGGGCTGGGTATTCTCTTTCAGGACGCGCTGCTGTTCGATCAGTTCAGCGTCGGGCAAAATTTGCTGCTGGCGCTGCCTGAGCGGATCGCTGGCAGCGCGCGGCGGGAAGCGGTCGCGCAGGCGCTGGATTCCGCCGGGCTGAGCGGCCATTACGACAGCGATCCGGCCACCCTTTCCGGCGGGGAGCGCTCACGGGTCAGCCTGCTGCGGGCCCTGCTCGCGGAGCCGCAGGCGCTGCTGCTGGATGAACCGTTCAGCCGCCTCGATAAAGCGTTACGCGCCTCATTTCGGGCATGGGTGTTTGACGCCGTCCGCGCGCGCAATATTCCGGTAGTGCTGGTCACGCACGATGAGGACGATATTCCGCCCGGCGGCGAGCTGATTGAGATTTCTCGCTGGCAATAATGTGCTAACGCAATGTTTTCCGATTCGGGAGAGACGACAATGCCCCCCTCTTTTACTGACGTCAGGTTATTCGATGAAACGTGTTTCTCAACTGACCGCGCTGGCCCTGCTCTGCGGCCTCGCTTCTTTTTCCTCACTGGCGGCTGAGATGCCCAACGCCACCACGCTGTCTCAGCTTCAGGCACAGCACGGCACGCCTGTCGACACACGCGCCAGCGCCTTCTATAACGGCTGGCCGCAGACGCTCAGCGGCCCCTCCGGGCATGAACCCGCCGCACTCAACCTTGCTGCCGCCTGGCTTAGCGCCATGAGCGACGAGCAGATTGCGCTGTGGGCCAAACAGCATCAGCTTACCCCTGCGACGACCATCGCCCTGTACGGCGACGAGAACGATAACCAGGCGGTGAAAGCCCGCCTGGAGAAAGCCGGATACCGCCACGTTTCGCTGCTCAGCGATGCACTGCAGATCCCAGACCGCCTTCAGCGTCTGCCCCATTTTGAACAGCTGGTTTACCCGCAGTGGATCCACCGGCTCCAGCAGGGTAAACCCGTGACTGCCGCACCGGCGGGCGACTGGAAAGTGATCGAAGCCGCCTGGGGTGCACCGAAGTTTTACCTGCTGAACCACATTCCCGGTGCGGGCTATATCGACACCAACGAGGTGGAAAGCGAACCGTTGTGGAATAAAGTCTCCGACGACAAGCTGAAAGCGATGCTGGCGAAGCACGGGATCCGTCACGACACCACTGTCATCTTGTATGGCCGCGACGTCTACGCCGCCGCGCGCGTGGCGCAGATTATGCTGTATGCGGGCGTGAAGGATGTGCGTATTCTCGACGGCGGCTGGAAGGCGTGGTCAGATGCAGGCCTGCCGGTTGAGCGCGGCACGCCCGGTAAAGTAATGCCAGCCCCCGATTTTGGCGCGCCGATCCCCGGTCAGCCGCAGCTGATGGTGGATATGGAACAGGCGCGCGGCATGCTGCACCGTCAGGATGCCTCACTGGTCAGCATTCGCTCGTGGCCGGAGTTCATCGGCGAAACCAGCGGCTACAGCTACATCAAGCCAAAAGGTGAAATTGCCGGTGCCCGCTGGGGCCACGCGGGCAGCGATGCTACCCACATGGAGGATTTCCATAACCCGGATGGCACCATGCGCAGCGCAGACGACATCGCCGCACAGTGGAAGCGCTGGAATATTCTGCCGGAACAGCACGTCGCGTTTTACTGCGGCACCGGCTGGCGGGCCTCCGAAACCTTTATGTACGCCCGGGCGATGGGCTGGAAGAATATCGCCGTCTATGACGGCGGCTGGTACGAATGGAGCAGTCACCCGCAGAACCCGGTGACGACCGGTGAGCGCGGGCCTGAAAGCGCGCGCTAAGGGTTGAGTGACTTCAGCGTCACGTAGCCGCTCCAGATGCGCGTTGTGGTGGTCAGCCAGCACAGCGCGCCAAATACCCACGCGAAGAGCGTAAAGTGCGCCGGAAAGAGGCAGCACAGCACAAACAGCGCGAGGGTCTCCGTTCCTTCCGTTAACCCGCCGATGTAATAAAACGACTTGTGCGCATAGCCGGGGTTGTCGATGTCGTGCTTCGCGGCCAGCGCCGCAAACGCCAGAAAACTGCTGCCGGTCCCGATAAACGCAAACAGCAGCCAGGCCGCGGCCAGCGCATTCTCAACGGGTGCTGCCAGCGCAAAGCCAAACGGCACCAGGGCGTAGAACAGAAAATCGAGCGCAATATCGAGAAATCCCCCCGCATCGGTCAGCCCTCTGCGGCGCGCCAGCGCCCCATCCAGACCGTCCAGCAGGCGGTTCAGCACGATGATGACCAGCGCCGCCGGATACCAGCCAAGGGCCAGAAACGGCAGCGCCAGCACGCCGATGGCAAACCCGGTCAGGGTTAATCCGTCGGGCGTTATTCCCGGTCGGTCCAGCACAGAGACCAGACGATTCAGAGCCGGTTTTATCTGCGGATGAAGGTGGCGATCAAGCATGAGGCGTCTCGTTAAAGGTGGCGCACAGCCCCTGCGCCGGAATATCCAGCGCGGCGTTAAAGCGGGCAGAGAGATTCTGAAAGGCAATGAGCGCCGTCATCTCGGTGATAGCGTCATCCGTAAAATGGCGCTTCAGCGCCGCTCTGATGGCCTCATCCGCCCGGGGCGGCGTGGCGGTCACCGCCTCGGCGTAGGCCAGCGCCGCGCGCTCCTGCTCCGTGAACAAGGCGGAACCCTGCCAGTCGCTCACGGCCTGCACCTTATCCAGCGCCCCGCAGCGCTCGGCCAGCCGCAGGCTGTTGGCATCAATACAGAAAGCGCAGTGGCAGAGCTGGGACACCCGCGTCATGAGCAGCGAACGAAGCACGGGCGTCAGGCGCGCGCGACGACGCTCCAGAAAACCGACGAACAGCGCCACCAGCCAGAACAGACGCGGCATGCGCCCCCACCAGCGCGTGGGATTCAGCACGGCGCCAAAATGCTTTTTCTGCATCACGGCAATGGGTTTAAGGCTGGCGGGAAGGGATTCGATAGGGGCAACCCAGGCGGTAGTCTCTTTCACCTGATTCTCCTGATAGCTGGACTCTGAGAAAGGGCACGATAATATGTCTTTTTTCGCTATCAATTATTGACGACCATGCTGAAAACACTCGATGTCGTTGCCGCCATCATCGAAAAAGACGACAAAATTTTACTGGCACAGCGCCCTGCCCACGCCGACCAGCCGGGCATGTGGGAATTTGCAGGCGGCAAAGTCGAGGCGGGAGAAACCCAGCCCGAGGCGCTTATCCGCGAGCTGCGTGAAGAGTTAGGTATTGAAGCACGCCCTGCGCAATACGTGGCCAGCCACCAGCGTGTAGTCTCGCAGCGGTTAATCAACCTGCACGCCTGGCACGTTCCTGCGTTTAGCGGTGCGCTCACGGCGCACTACCACAGCGCGCTGGCGTGGTGTACGCCGGAAGAGGCGTTTGGCTACGCCTTAGCCCCTGCGGATATTCCCCTTCTGGAAGCGTTTATTGTTTTACGCGACGCCAGACCAGCGGGTTCGTGCCAATAACGCGCTCGTCGCGCTGGCACTGCAGCAGAACGCCCTCCGCTTTCACCACGGCCCCTTCCGAGTAGTTCTGATTCTGATAGATGCAGCACTGATTACAGGGCTGCACCGTTTGATTCTGGCCGCTGGAGCTAAACACTTCCGGCGGCACATTCACTTCCACGTCCGGGCGAATGCGGTCAGCCTGCGCACCTGCGGTAAAGATCACACATAATGCGGTCAGTAGATAACGGTTCATAGACACATCTTCCTGTTGTTCCCTTGATAATGACTATAACGGTAAACCAGCGCGGAACCTTTAATATATCTCGTCATCGCTTTTGGTTATGACGCAGCGCATTTCATTAATTTCCCTTTCGCCCTGAATTTCTGCTTGCCAGACAAAGCAGTACGGGTGGTATAGTCAAAAAAACAACACAAAACGCATAAGTCATATACAAACATTATTATAAGAGGTTCTTATATCTATGGATCAGACACGCTCTCTGGAAAGTTTCCTTGCCCATGTTCAGCAGCGCGACCCGCACCAAAGCGAGTTCGCCCAGGCCGTGCGTGAAGTGATGACCACCCTGTGGCCCTTCCTTGAACAAAACCCGCGCTATCGCCAGATGTCTTTGCTTGAACGCCTTGTCGAGCCAGAGCGCGTGATCCAGTTCCGCGTGACGTGGGTGGACGATCGCAACCAGGTGCAGGTTAACCGCGCGTGGCGCGTACAGTTTAACTCGGCCATCGGTCCGTTTAAGGGCGGCATGCGTTTCCATCCGTCCGTGAACCTGTCGATTCTGAAATTCCTCGGCTTCGAGCAGACCTTTAAAAACGCGCTGACCACGCTGCCCATGGGCGGCGGGAAAGGCGGCAGCGATTTCGACCCGAAAGGCAAAAGCGAAGGCGAAGTGATGCGTTTCTGCCAGGCGCTGATGACCGAACTCTATCGCCATCTTGGTCCTGACACCGACGTGCCTGCCGGTGATATCGGCGTGGGCGGGCGTGAAGTAGGCTTTATGGCCGGGATGATGAAAAAGCTCTCCAACAATAGCGCCTGCGTCTTTACCGGCAAAGGGTTGTCGTTTGGCGGGAGCCTGATCCGCCCGGAAGCGACCGGGTACGGTCTGGTTTACTTCACCGAAGCCATGCTCAAGCGTCACGGCCTGGGCTTCGAAGGTATGCGCGTCGCGGTGTCCGGCTCCGGTAACGTGGCGCAGTACGCAATTGAGAAAGCGATGCAGTTTGGCGCTCGCGTAGTGACCGCCTCTGATTCCAGCGGAACGGTGGTGGATGAAGCGGGCTTCACGGCAGAGAAGCTGGCGCGCCTGTGTGAAATCAAAGCCAGCCGCGATGGACGCGTGGCGGATTACGCCCGGGAGTTTGGCCTGACCTACCTGGAAGGGAAACAGCCGTGGGGCGTGCCGGTGGATATCGCCCTGCCGTGCGCCACGCAGAACGAGCTGGATGCTGAAGCCGCGCGCACGTTGATTAGCAATGGCGTAAAAGCGGTGGCCGAAGGGGCGAACATGCCGACCACGATCGATGCGACGGACCTGTTCCTGGAAGCGGGCGTGCTGTTTGCACCGGGCAAGGCCGCTAACGCGGGCGGCGTGGCGACCTCCGGCCTCGAGATGGCGCAAAACGCCGCGCGTCTCGGCTGGAAGGCGGAAAAAGTGGACGCGCGCCTGCACCATATCATGCTGGATATTCACCATGCGTGCGTGGAGTACGGCGGTGAAGCATCGCAAACCAATTACGTGCGCGGGGCGAATATCGCCGGGTTCGTGAAGGTAGCGGATGCGATGATTGGGCAGGGTGTGATTTAAGTTTTCGCTGCGTTCTCGCCCTGTAGGCCCGGTAAGGCGTAGCCGCCACCGGGCTTTTTTCAAGCCGCAGAGCTGTCTTTCGCCGGGTGGCGGCTTTGCCTTACCCGGCCTACGGGTTAAGAGGCGGCCGCGCTCTTCTTCTTTTTAAACGGTTTCTTCGCACCCGCGCCTGGTGCAACCATCCCTCTGAAGCGCTTCACCGGCGTGCTGCGCGCCTGATCGATCAGCTGGTAAAGCGTCCCCACCAGCGGCTGCATAAAGTCCTGATAGCGGCACTGCTTCTCGCTAATCTGCGTCAGCACCGACTCCCAGTGCGCGGTCATGTCAGGCCTGGCGGCAAGCTCAGGCAGGGAGTGAATCAGCGCGCGGCCCGGCTCGGTCGAATGGATGTAGCGCCCCTTTTTCTCAAGAAAACCGCGCTTAAAGAGCAGCTCGATGATCCCCGCGCGGGTCGCCTCCGTGCCC
This sequence comes from Enterobacter sp. JBIWA003, assembly GCF_019968825.1. Taxonomy (NCBI): domain Bacteria; kingdom Pseudomonadati; phylum Pseudomonadota; class Gammaproteobacteria; order Enterobacterales; family Enterobacteriaceae; genus Enterobacter; species Enterobacter sp. JBIWA003. Next base: position 1,957,283 of record NZ_CP074170.1, on the reverse strand, counting down.
AGACCGTCGGTGGCGCGCAGGATCTTCTTCAGATCTTTATCATGCACGAACCGGGCGATGCCGGTCATCGCGGACAGCAGCGTCGCATCGGTGAAATGGCGCGGCGGCTGAGTCTGACGCTCAACCACTTCGCCCTTCTCGCACAGCAGTTCGTCATCTTTAGCAACCACAGGCAGCGGCGTGCCGTCGTTCTCCTCGTCACGCTCTTTGTTCCCCAGCAGCGTGCGCCAGCCTGCTTCAGCAAGGAAACGGGCTTTCGCAATGAATTTCCCTTTCGCGATTTCCAGTTCGATCACGCATTTGCGGAACACCGCGTCCGGGCAGAACTGCATCAGGTACTGGCGGGCGATCAGGTTATAGACCTTTGCTTCGTTGTCGGTCAGGTTGACGTTGCTGGCGCGCGCCGTCGGGATAATCGCGTGGTGGGCGTCCACCTTTTTGTCGTCCCAGCAGCGGTTATGGGTGTCCGGGTTCACCACCGGCTGCGGCAGCAGATCCGGCGCATGCACGCTAATGGCGTTCATCACCGAATGACGACCGGCAAAATGCTCTTCCGGCAGATAGCGGCTATCTGAACGCGGATAGGTGATGAGCTTGTGGGTTTCATAGAGCTTCTGGCAGATGTCCAGCACGTTCTGCGCGCTGAGGCCAAAGCGCTTCGCGGCCTCAATCTGCAGGGCCGACAGCGAGAACGGCAGCGGCGCGGGTTCTGATTCCCGTTTATCGTTATAGCTGGTAACGATAGCCGGCTGTCCGGTAATGCGATTAACCACATGATCCGCCAGCGGGCGGTGCAGCAAACGCCCCTCTTCATCCTGATACGATTCGCAGGCATCGCTCGGCTGCCAGACGGCGGTGAAGCGCTCGTCTTTAGGCGTGACGATATGGGCTTTCACCTCAAAGAAATCTTTAGCGACGAAGTTCTCAATCTCTTCGTCACGACGCACGACCAGCCCCAGCACCGGCGTCTGCACGCGCCCCACGGAGAGCACGCCCTGATAGCCCGCGTTGCGCCCGAGGATGGTGTAGGCGCGGGTCATGTTGATACCGTACAGCCAGTCGGCGCGGGCACGCGCGAGCGCCGAGACGCACAGCGGAATAAACTCGCTGTTGGCGCGCAGGCGCGAAATGGCTCGCTCCACCGCCTGCGGGTTGAGGTCGTTGATCAGGCAGCGCTGCACCTGCTGGCGCTTTTCCGGCGCCAGTTCAAGATAGTCCAGCACCTCATCCACCAGCAGCTGTCCTTCCCTGTCCGGGTCACCCGCGTGCACGATTTCTTCGGCTTCATGCAGGAAGCGTTTGATCACGTTGAGCTGTTTGGTGACTGAAGGCCGGGGCTGCAGGCGCCATTTTTCAGGCACGATGGGCAGATCGTTCAAATTCCAGCGGGCGTAGCGGCTGTCGTAGACATCCGGCTGCGCCTGCTCAAGCAGGTGACCGATACACCAGGTGACCACCTGCCCGTTACCGCATTCGATAAAGCCGTCGCCCTTGCGATGCGGCTTGGGCAGCACATCGGCAATGGCACGGGCCAGGCTCGGCTTTTCGGCAATAAACAACCGCATCGAATTAACGGATCTCAATCATCGGTCGGCCACCGCGCGCGGTTACCAGCTCGCCAATCGCCGTCAGGGTAATGCCTAACTCGGCGGCCGTGGCCTGGACCTCGGCTTCGGACTCCGGCGTCACCGCCAGCAGCAGGCCGCCGGAGGTTTGTGGATCGCACAGCAGGTTGCGCCATTCTTCTGGCATTTCGCCCATCAGGTGACCGTAGCTGGCGAAGTTACGCTGGGTACCGCCCGGGACCGCGCCCTGAGCAATGTACTCTTCCACGCCCGGCAGCTTCGGCACGTCCTGATACCAGACCTGCGCCTGCACGCCCGCGCCCTGACACACTTCGGAGAGGTGCCCCAGCAGACCAAAACCAGTCACGTCGGTCATCGCCTTCACGCCGTCGATATTGGCGAACGCCGCACCGGCGAGGTTCATCTGGCACATGACTTCGGTTGCCAGCCCTTTGTGCTCCGGTTTCAGCAGGGACTTTTTCTCGGCGGTGGTCAGCACGCCAATACCCAGCGGCTTGGTGAGGAACAGCTTGCAGCCCGCCTGTGCGGTGCTGTTGCGCTTCACGCGTTCGGTCGGCACCACACCGGTGACGGCCAGGCCGAAGATAGGCTCCGGCGCATCGATAGAGTGACCACCGGCCAGCGCAATTCCTGCCTGCTGGCAGGCGAAACGGCCGCCATCAATCACTTCACGGGCCACTTCCGGCGGGATGGTGTTGATCGGCCAGCCCAGAATGGCGATCGCCATAATCGGCTTACCGCCCATGGCAAAGATATCGCTGATGGCGTTGGTGGCCGCAATGCGCCCGAAATCGAACGGATTGTCGACAATCGGCATAAAGAAGTCGGTGGTACTGATAATGCTGGTGCCGTTACCTAAGTCATAAACTGCAGCATCGTCGCGCGTTTCATTGCCGACAAGCAGGTTCGGGTCGACAAACTTCGCCTGTTCACTGTGCAGGATGGTCTCCAGCACCTTCGGGGAAATTTTACAACCGCAACCGGCTCCGTGGCTGTACTGCGTTAAACGAATGGTTTGCTCGCTCATGGACGTCTCCTGTCATCTCAATCGCGCTATGGTAGCGCTCATTCCATAAAGAGGTAAGTATGACTGTCTGAATTCTGCGGCAGATGCTCAGAATCCAGACAGTTTAGCGTGCGTTATCAGAAGCGGCTGACGAAAGGCGTGGTGTCCGGCACGCTGATGGTGCTGGAGGCTTTAAGCTGCGGGGTGCCGAGGTAGAGGAAACCGACAATTTTGTCATGCTCACCGCAGCCAAAACCGTCACGGACCGCCGGGCTTTCGGTCAGCGCACCGGTGCGCCAGATACCGTTGAAGCCTTGCGCGACGGCGGCCATTTGCATCGCCATCACCGCACAGCCCGCAGACATTTCCTGTTCCCAGACCGGGACTTTATGGCCCGCCTGGCATTTTGCCACGACAGCGATGATCATCGGGGCGCGGAACGGGGCATTGCGCGCCTTGTCGATCCCCTTCTCATCCTGCCCTGCGGCCACCGCCCCCTGTTCCAGCAGTTGGCTGAAACGATCGCGTCCTTCGCCTTCAATTACAAAGAAGTGCCACGGCTGCAGTGTGCCATGATCGGGGGCACGCATGCCGGCACGCAGAATGTTCTCCAGCTGCTCGCCTGCCGGGGCAGGTTCGGCCAGACGGGAAGCGCTACGGCGGTTAACAAGCAGTTCGAGTGCGTCCATTGGTTAACTCCTTTCTTGAAATTTACTCACAAAATTAACACGACGGCAGATTTTGTTACAGCCTGGCAGGCGATTCCTGCTGACAAGTGGCGGTTGGGTCATTACGATAACCCAACATTACCGTCCAGTGGCGACGGAAACAGTCATTTTCTGGTTAGGGAGAATACATGCGAACCCTTTGGCGAATTATTGCCGGTTTCTTTAAATGGACGTGGCGACTGCTCAACTTCGTCCGCAACCTGGTGATGAACATCTTCTTCATCCTCCTGGTCCTGGTTTGCGCGGGTATCTGGATGCACATCAGCAACGCGAATCAGGCGCAGCATTCGACTCGCGGGGCCTTGTTACTTGATATCACCGGCGTAATCGTTGATAAACCGTCAGCCAGCAACCGTCTGGGCGTAATCAGCCGTCAACTGTTTGGCGCCACGTCAGACCGTCTGCAGGAAAATTCCCTGTTCGATATCGTCGATGCCATCCGTCAGGCCAAAGATGACCGCAACATCACCGGCATCGTGCTGGATCTGAAAGATTTTGCCGGCGGCGATCAGCCGTCTATGCAGTACATCGGTAAAGCGCTGCGCGAATTCCGCGACAGCGGCAAGCCGGTCATTGCCGTGGGCGACAGCTACAGCCAGGGACAATATTATCTGGCGAGCTTCGCCAATAAGATCTGGCTCTCCCCACAGGGTACGGTCGATCTGCACGGCTTTGCCACCAACGGCCTGTACTACAAATCGCTGCTCGATAAGCTGAAGGTCACCACCCACGTCTTCCGCGTCGGTACGTACAAATCTGCCGTGGAGCCGTTTATCCGCGACGATATGTCCCCTGCCGCCCGCGAAGCGGACAGCCGCTGGATTGGCGAGCTGTGGCAGAACTATCTGGGCACCGTTGCCGCGAACCGTCAGATTACGCCTGAGCAGGTGTTCCCTGGCGCGCAGGGCGTGCTGGCAGGCCTGCGTAAGGTTGACGGCGATACCGCGAAATATGCGCTCGATAACAAACTGGTTGATGCCCTGGGCACCAGCGCCGAGATTGAAAAATCCCTGAGCAAACAGTTTGGCTGGAGCAAAGAGGACAAAAATTACAGCGCCATCAGCATGTATGATTACTCGACGAAGAAACCGGATGAGAACGGTGACAGCGTCGCGGTGGTCTTTGCTAACGGTGCGATCATGGACGGTCAGGAGACCCCGGGGAACGTGGGCGGCGATACCACCGCGTCACAAATCCGCGATGCGCGCCTGGATCCGAAAGTGAAGGCGATTGTCCTGCGGGTCAACAGCCCTGGCGGTAGCGTCAGCGCCTCCGAAGTCATCCGCGCTGAACTGGCCGCGGCGCGCGCCGCCGGTAAGCCGGTCGTCGTCTCAATGGGCGGAATGGCCGCCTCCGGAGGTTACTGGATCTCCACGCCAGCCAACTACATCGTGGCTAACCCAAGCACGCTGACCGGCTCGATTGGTATCTTCGGGGTGATCAACACCGTAGAGAACAGCCTGGATTCTCTGGGCGTGCATACCGACGGCGTAGCGACTTCTCCGCTGGCGGATGTCTCGGTGACCAAATCCCTGCCGCCGGAAGTCTCTGAGATGATGCAGCTCAGCATTGAGAACGGCTATAAACGCTTTATCACCCTGGTCGCAGACTCGCGTAAAAAGACGCCTGAGCAGATCGACCAGATTGCACAGGGCCACGTCTGGACCGGTCAGGATGCGAAGAGCAACGGACTGGTGGACAGCCTGGGTGACTTCGATGACGCGGTGAAGAAAGCCGCCGAACTGGCGAAGCTGAAGCAGTGGCATATCGAGTATTACCAGGACGAACCGTCGTTCTTCGATATGGTCATGGACAGCATGTCCGGCTCGGTACGCGCCATGCTGCCGGAGGCGCTGCAGGCTTACCTGCCTGCGCCGGTCGCCACGGCGGCAAAAGCGATGAAGGCGGAAAGCGATAAGCTTGCGGCCTTTAACGATCCACAGAGTCGTTACGCGTTTTGTCTGACCTGCGCGAACGTCCGTTAAAAACCGTCCCCTCTTCCCGCGAAGAGGGGATTTTTTTCTTTTGAAGAACAAGAACTCACTACCATGCAGAAGAAATCGATTTATGTAGCCTACACTGGCGGTACCATCGGTATGCAGCGCTCCGAAAACGGCTACATCCCCGTCTCCGGCCACCTTCAGCGTCAGCTTGCGCTGATGCCCGAATTCCACCGTCCGGAAATGCCTGACTTTACTATCCATGAATACGAGCCGCTGATGGACTCCTCCGACATGACGCCGGAAGACTGGCAGCACATCGCGGATGACATTAAAGCCCATTACGACCAGTACGACGGCTTCGTGATCCTGCACGGTACCGACACCATGGCGTTTACCGCCTCGGCGCTCTCCTTCATGCTGGAGAACCTGAGCAAGCCGGTTATCGTCACCGGGTCGCAAATTCCGCTGGCGGAACTGCGCTCCGACGGGCAGATCAACCTGCTGAACTCCCTGTACGTGGCGGCGAATTACCCGATTAACGAAGTGTCGTTGTTCTTTAACAATCGTCTTTATCGCGGTAACCGCACCACCAAAGCCCACGCCGACGGCTTTGACGCCTTTGCCTCACCTAACCTGCAGCCGCTGCTGGAGGCCGGTATTCATATCCGTCGTCTGGGAACCCCTCCTGCGCCGAACACCGCGGGCGAGCTGATTGTTCATCCGATTACTCCGCAACCGATTGGCGTGGTCACCATCTATCCGGGTATCTCTGCGGACGTGGTGCGTAACTTCCTGCGCCAGCCGGTGAAGGCGCTGATCCTGCGCTCCTACGGCGTGGGCAATGCGCCGCAGAACGGTGAATTCCTGAAAGAGCTTCAGGAAGCCAGCGAGCGTGGAATTGTGGTGGTGAACCTGACCCAGTGTATGTCCGGTAAAGTGAATATGGGCGGCTATGCCACCGGCAACGCGCTGGCGCATGCGGGGGTGATCAGCGGTTTCGATATGACCGTTGAGGCAACGCTGACTAAACTTCACTATTTACTGAGTCAGGATCTGGACATTCAGTCCATTCGCAGCGCGATGATGCAAAACCTGCGCGGCGAACTGACGCCTGACGAATAAGGAGGTCTCATGAAGCAACGCGCCCTGCTCCTGGTCGATTTGCAAAATGATTTCTGCGCGGGCGGTGCGCTGGCCGTCGCCGAAGGTGACAGCACCGTTGACGTGGCCAACACGCTGATTGACTGGTGCAAAGCCCGCGGTGAAGCGGTTGTCGCAAGCCAGGACTGGCACCCGGCAAATCACGGCAGCTTTGCCAGCCAGCACAACGTCGAGCCGTTCACCCAGGGTGAACTCGACGGGCTGGCGCAAACCTTCTGGCCGGATCACTGCGTACAGCAGACGGAAGGCGCGGCGCTGCATCCGCTCCTGAATCAAAAGGCCATCGATGCGGTGTTCCACAAAGGCGAAAACCCGGCTATCGACAGCTATAGCGCGTTTTTTGATAACGGGCATCGTCGGAAAACCGCTCTCGATGCGTGGTTACGTCACCACGAAATCACGGAGCTGATTGTGCTGGGGCTGGCAACGGACTACTGCGTGAAGTTCACCGTGCTGGACGCGCTTCAGTTAGGCTACACCGTCAGCGTCATCACCGACGGCTGCCGCGGGGTGAACATTCACCCGCAGGACAGCGCCCAGGCGTTTATGGATATGGCAGCGGAAGGCGCGACGCTGTATACGCTCGAAGACTGGCTGGAAACGCAGGCTTAGGCCTTTTAAGCCGGGTGGCGGCTGCGCCTTACCTGGCCTACTTCTTTGGTTTTGTAGGCCGGGTAAGCGTCAGCGCCACCCGGCAAACCCCCTCCGATCTCCCATAAAGTGAACTCCCTCGCAACCTCAGCGAAGCGGCAATGCTATTCTCTTTAGGCTGTTTTTTCGCCACGCCTTTTCCGTGGCGTGGTTAATTTTATTAAGTCAAAGAGGAACTTGTATGAAACGTTTGCCCTTGCTGGCAGCATTACCCTTGCTTTGCGCGTCAGTTGCCTCCGCCAGTTCCCTGATGTCCGTGGGCTACTTTAACGGGGGCGGCGATGTCACCGCCGGACCGGGTGGCGATATCAATAAACTGGACGTTCGCCAGATCACCCACCTGAACTACTCGTTTGGTCTGGTCTATAATGACGAAAAAGACGAAACCAACGCCGCGCTGAAAGATCCGGCGAAGTTGCATCAAATCTGGCTATCGCCAAAAGTGGCGTCCGATCTGGCCTTAATCCCCACTCTGCGTAAGCAAAACCCAAATCTTAAGGTCCTGCTCTCCGTCGGCGGCTGGGGCGCGCGTGGCTTCTCTGGCGCAGCGGCAACCCAAGAGAGCCGCGCGGTGTTCATCCGCTCCGCACAGGAGATTGTCGAAAAATATGATCTGGACGGGATCGATCTCGACTGGGAGTATCCGGTCAACGGTGCCTGGGGGCTGGTGGCAAGCCAGCCCGCCGACCGGGATAACTTTACCGCCCTGCTGAAGGAGATGCGCGACGCGTTCGGGCACAAAAAGCTGGTGACCATTGCGGTAGGCGCGAATGCGGAAAGTCCGAAAAGCTGGGTGGATGTGAAAGCCATTGCGCCTCTGCTCGACTACATCAACCTGATGACCTACGACATGGCGTACGGCACGCAGTACTTCAATGCCAACCTGTATGACTCCAGCGCCTGGCCGACGGTGGCCGCCGCAGACAAATACAGCGTCGATTTTGTGGTGAACAACTATCTGGCCGCCGGGCTGAAGCCGCAGCAGATGAATCTCGGGATTGGTTTCTATGGCCGCGTACCGAAACGCGCCGTAGAGCCGGGCATTGACTGGACGAAACCCGATGCGCAAAAAAATCCGGCCACTCAGCCCTACTTCGGGCCGCAGGAGATTGGGTTGTTCAAGTCACTCGGCTATGACCTGACCAAAGATACCTACGTGAAGTACAACGATATCGTCAAAAAGCTGCTGAACGATCCGCAGAAACGCTTTACTGAACACTGGGACGACCAGGCAAAGGTGCCGTGGCTCTCGGTGAAAGGTGCCGATGGCAGCGCGCTGTTTGCGATTTCGTATGAGAACCCGCGATCCGTGGCGATCAAAGCGGACTACATCAAAGAGAAAGGGCTCGCCGGAGCGATGTTCTGGGAGTACGGCGCGGATGACGAAAACCAGTTAGCGAAGCAGCTGGCGGCGTCGCTCGGGATCCCACACTAAGGTGTAGTGTGCCGGGTGGCGCTAGCGCTTACCCGGCCTACAGGGAGAGCCTTATTTGAAAGTCGCAATCGGCTTCGGCGTGATACCGAAGTCCTCTTTCAGCTCACGCTTGCTCTTCATCACCATCTGACCACGGGTGTCGATCGTCATGTGCTGCGCGTCAGTGTTGTTGCGCGCCTGCCACAGCATCACCAGCTGCAGGCTGTTCTCTTTCTGCTCCGGGGTCAGCGCGACGCCATCGGGCCATTTTCCCAGCTCTACGGCGGTGACCAGACGCTGATAAATTTCCGGCGTCATCCCGCTAATCATGTCTTCAATATTCACAATCCCGCCCTTTCGAAGGAATAATTTGCTGAATCGTTTTTTCAACCCTTGATCTGGTCGCCGTTTTCGTCGTCAGTGAAGCTCATTGAGGCTGAATTCACGCAGAAACGCTCGCCCGTTGGCTGAGGGCCATCCGGGAAGACGTGGCCAAGGTGCGCATCGCAGTTGCCGCAGCGAATTTCGGTGCGCACCATACCGTGCGACGAGTCGGTCAGATAGCGGATAGCCTCATCGCTCACCGGCTCGTAAAAGCTCGGCCATCCGCAGCCCGAATCAAATTTCGTTTGTGAATTAAACAGCGGGGCATCACAGACCAGGCAGTGGTAGACACCGTCCCGCTTGTTGTGCAGTAAACGCCCGGTGAACGGGGGTTCCGTTCCGTGGTTCTGCGTCACGTAAAACTGCATTTCTGTGAGGTTTTTTTTCAAATCGTCAGGGTTACGTTGGTTCGACATATGCTTACATCTCGCTGTAGAAACAGACATCTTTTACCCCGCATTCTAACAAAACATTAACACCCTTGCGTGCACTTTTGATCTAAACTTATGTGTCGCGAAAAGGCGGTCAGGCAATTGTGATCACATTCACATTTTTATCCTGCGAGGACTTTAAAATTCCGGGCGCAGCCCCCATGTGGTTGCAAGCTCAAAGGGAAAGTGAGGCGAGTCAGTCGCACAAACGTTAGTCACAGGATTGATTTGTCGCAATGATTGACACGATTCCGCTTGACGCTGCGTAAGGTTTTTGTAATTTTACAGGCAACCTTTTATTCACTAACAAATAGCTGGTGGAATATATGACTATCAAAGTAGGTATCAACGGTTTTGGCCGTATCGGCCGTATTGTTTTCCGTGCTGCTCAGAAACGTTCTGACATCGAAATCGTTGGTATCAACGATCTCCTGGACGCTGAATACATGGCGTACATGCTGAAGTACGACTCAACTCACGGTCGTTTCGACGGCACCGTTGAAGTGAAAGACGGCCACCTGGTTGTAAATGGCAAAACCATCCGCGTTACTGCTGAGAAAGACCCAGCTAACCTGAAATGGAACGAAATTGGTGTTGACGTTGTTGCTGAAGCAACCGGTATCTTCCTGACCGACGAAACTGCACGTAAACACATCACTGCTGGTGCGAAGAAAGTTGTTCTGACTGGTCCTTCCAAAGACAACACCCCAATGTTCGTTCGTGGTGCAAACTTCGAAACTTACGCTGGCCAGGATATCGTGTCTAACGCATCCTGCACCACCAACTGCCTGGCACCGCTGGCTAAAGTTATCAACGACAACTTCGGCATCATCGAAGGTCTGATGACTACCGTTCACGCAACCACCGCTACTCAGAAAACCGTTGATGGCCCGTCTCACAAAGACTGGCGCGGCGGCCGTGGCGCGGCTCAGAACATCATCCCATCCTCTACCGGTGCGGCTAAAGCTGTAGGTAAAGTACTGCCAGAACTGAATGGCAAACTGACTGGTATGGCGTTCCGCGTTCCAACTCCTAACGTATCCGTTGTTGACCTGACCGTTCGTCTGGAAAAAGCTGCTTCTTATGAAGAAATTAAGAAAGCAATCAAAGCTGCTTCCGAAGGCGCAATGAAAGGCGTTCTGGGCTACACCGAAGACGACGTTGTTTCTACCGATTTCAACGGCGAAGTGTGCACTTCCGTGTTCGATGCTAAAGCAGGTATCGCACTGAACGACAACTTCGTTAAACTGGTATCCTGGTACGACAACGAAACCGGCTACTCTAACAAAGTACTGGACCTGATCGCTCACATCTCCAAATAAGTTGAGATGAGTGTTTGATCCAAAAAGGCGACTTCGGTCGCCTTTTTTATTTATAAGACAGAGGATTGCTTAATGATTAATAAAATTTTTGCACTTCCGGTAGTCGAACAACTTACCCCTGTGCTCTCCCGCCGCCAGATTGACGGTGCTGACGTTATCGTCGTTGACCATCCACGCGTTAAGGCCTCCGTGGCGCTGAACGGCGCCCACCTGCTCTCCTGGAAACCCGAAGGTGAAGCAGAGGGATTGTGGCTGAGCGATGCGACCTCTTTCAAAAAAGGGGCGGCGATTCGCGGCGGCGTACCGATCTGCTGGCCGTGGTTCGGCCCGTCCGCACAGCCAGGTTTGCCTTCTCACGGTTTTGCCCGTAACCAGCAGTGGACCCTGAAAGCGCATAACGAAGACGACAACGGCGCCGTGCTGACCTTTGAGCTGCAGGCTAATGACGAAACCCGCGCGCTCTGGCCGCACGATTTCACCCTGTACGCCCGCTTTAAGCTGGGTAAAACCTGTGAAATCGAACTGGAAGCCCATGGCGAGTTCGAAACCACCTCCGCCCTGCACACCTATTTCAACGTGGGTGACATCAGCGCAGTGAAGGTGAGCGGCCTTGGCGATACCTTTATCGACAAAGTCGATAACGCCAAAGAAGGGAAGCTGAGTGACGGCGTTCAGGCGTTTCCTGACCGTACCGACCGCGTCTATCTGCATCCGGAAGCATGCAGCATGATCCACGACGGTGCCCTGAACCGCGGCATCGAGGTGGTACATCACCACCATAGCAACGTGGTGGGCTGGAACCCGGGTCCGGCGCTGTCTGTCAGCATGGCCGACGTGCCTGACGACGGTTATAAAACGTTCGTCTGCGTGGAAACCGCCTGCGTGACCACCCCGCAGAAAGCGAGTGAAGAAAAGCCATCTCGTTTAGGGCAGACGATCCGCATTGTTAAGCGATAATCTCGCTGCACCACACTAAAGCAAACGGGGCGCATGCGCCCCGTTTTAATGCATCAATTGCACACTATGAGTGCACAATCAGAACTTGTAGGTCACACCGACAGAGAAGATGCCTGCCCAGGACTTGTCGACCATCGGGCTATCCTTCACTTCATCGCTCAGACGCTCATAACGGCCAGTACCGTACACGCTCCAGTCGCCGAGGAAGTTATAGCTCGCGGTCAGCTCCAGGTACGGATCCCAGCCGTCATCTGCGCTGTAACTCTTCAGACCGCTACGACGGGACTCGTTTTTAGAGACGCCATAATAGTAGTCGTTGTAGTTCTCGCTGTTGTACTGCACACCAATCCCCGGGGTCAAAGTCAAAGCACCGTTGGTATAGCGGTACAACCACGCCAGGTCCCAGATAAAACCGTTGCTGTTATCCAGCGTATCGCCTGCCAGGGCCGTACGCAGGAAGCCATACTGGGTGTTATGCACATAAGAGAGGCCAGCCATCATTGAGCTTTTACGCTTGTCGAGCTGGCGAAGCGCGTGGCTGTCGCTATCACCCGGCTTGAAGTGCGTCGGATCATAGTAAGCCATGATGGAGAGCTTATCGGCCGTATCGTTCCACAGATAGTAGCCGCCACCGAGCCCACGGAACCAGACGTTATCCCCTTCATAGGTGATAACGGGAACAGGGTAAACATCACGGTCATACTGTTTGTACGGGCTGTTAATGACGCCAACACCCGCGCCAACCGTCCACTGACTTTCCGCCTGTGCGGTGCTTACTGCGGTCGCGGCAAGGATGCCTAATGCCAGAAGTTTGAGTTTGGTCACAATCCATTCTTTCCTGTAGTCAAATAATCAGCGGGTGAAGTGTAACCGCCATTCCCATACATCCCAAAATTTTTTGCCTGCTAATCAGTCCGATTAACCCATTATTTTTAACTTATCAGATGACAACCGGCTTTCATTTACATGACCGCTGAATGAAAAATGTGCTTTTGCCTTATTACCAGAGTGGAAATTTTTGGATGAGTTATTGATATGTCATTGAAAGTAGATTTTATGGGCATGCAAGTTTTGCAAATGCCATCTACGCTTTAATTTAAGAAGAGTTTTCCTGAACACCCTGCGGTTCTTAGCGTCTGACCTGGCACACAGGTTGCTGCTCTGGCAGTGAGGTGCGAGAGATTCTCTTCCGGGAGCCTCCACTACTCATACGAACGGCTCTTATCCTGTGCTAAAAAACGAAAGGACGGCATGCCATGAATATATTCGATCACTATCGCCAGCGCTATGAAGCTGCCAAGGACGAAGAGTTCACACTGCAGGAGTTTCTTACCATCTGTCGGCAAGATCGCAGTGCCTATGCCAATGCGGCAGAACGGCTATTAATGGCTATTGGTGAGCCAAACATGGTTGACACTGCCCTGGAACCCCGGCTTTCCCGTCTCTTTTCGAATCGGGTGGTCGCCCGATACCCGGCGTTTGAAGAGTTCTATGGTATGGAAGATGCCATCGAACAGATTGTCTCCTACCTGAAGCATGCCGCTCAGGGTCTGGAAGAGAAGAAACAGATCCTCTATTTACTCGGCCCCGTGGGCGGCGGTAAATCCTCGCTGGCGGAACGCCTGAAGTCGCTGATGCAGCGCGTGCCTATCTATGTGCTGAGCGCCAACGGCGAGCGCAGCCCGGTGAATGACCATCCGCTGTGCTTGTTCAATCCGCAGGAAGATGCGCAGATTCTGGATAAAGAGTACGGCATCCCGCGTCGCTACCTCGGCACCATCATGTCCCCGTGGGCGGCCAAACGCCTGCACGAATTTGGTGGCGACATCACCAAATTCCGCGTGGTGAAAGTCTGGCCGTCGATCCTGGAACAGATCGCCATCGCCAAAACGGAACCCGGTGATGAGAACAACCAGGATATTTCGGCGCTGGTTGGTAAGGTCGACATCCGCAAGCTGGAAAACTTCGCGCAAAACGACCCGGATGCCTACGGCTACTCGGGCGCGCTGTGCCGGGCTAACCAGGGGATTATGGAATTCGTCGAGATGTTTAAAGCGCCCATCAAGGTGTTGCATCCGCTGCTGACGGCGACTCAGGAAGGAAACTACAACGGGACGGAAGGTATCTCTGCCCTGCCGTTTAACGGGATCATTCTTGCCCACTCGAACGAATCTGAATGGGTGACCTTCCGTAATAACAAAAACAATGAGGCCTTCCTTGACCGCGTGTACATCGTCAAGGTGCCTTACTGCCTGCGGATCTCCGAAGAGATCAAAATTTACGAGAAACTGCTTAACCACAGTGAGCTGGTGCATGCGCCGTGCGCACCGGGCACCCTGGAAACGCTGTCACGCTTCTCCATCCTTTCGCGCCTGAAAGAGCCGGAAAACTCCAGTATCTACTCGAAAATGCGCGTGTATGACGGTGAGAGCCTGAAGGATACCGATCCGAAAGCGAAATCGTATCAGGAATACCGCGACTACGCCGGGGTTGATGAAGGGATGAACGGTCTGTCCACGCGCTTCGCGTTTAAGATCCTCTCCCGCGTCTTTAACTTCGACCATGCGGAAGTGGCGGCCAACCCGGTTCATCTGTTCTATGTGCTGGAGCAGCAAATTGAACGCGAACAGTTCCCGCAGGAGCAGGCTGAACGCTACCTTGAGTTCCTGAAAGGTTACCTGATCCCGAAATACGCCGAGTTCATTGGCAAAGAGATCCAGACGGCCTACCTGGAATCCTATTCAGAGTACGGGCAGAACATTTTCGACCGTTATGTCACTTACGCTGACTTCTGGATTCAGGATCAGGAGTACCGCGACCCGGATACCGGCCAGCTGTTTGACCGTGAATCCCTGAACGCGGAGCTGGAAAAAATCGAGAAGCCTGCCGGGATCAGCAACCCGAAAGACTTCCGTAATGAGATTGTGAACTTCGTCCTGCGCGCCAGAGCGCATAACAACGGGCGCAATCCAAACTGGACCAGCTACGAGAAACTGCGCACGGTCATTGAGAAGAAAATGTTCTCCAATACCGAAGAGCTGCTGCCGGTGATCTCGTTTAACGCCAAAACCTCAACCGATGAACAGAAAAAACACGACGATTTTGTCGACCGTATGATGGAAAAAGGCTACACCCGCAAACAGGTCCGCCTGCTCTGCGAATGGTACCTGCGCGTGCGTAAATCGTCTTAAAACAAGTGCCCGGCGGCGGTTAGCGCCTGCCGGGCCTACAAAATGCAAGTTGGCAAATGCAGTACGGGGGGTATATGACCTGGTTTATTGACCGGCGTCTTAACGGCAAAAACAAGAGCACGGTAAACCGCCAGCGCTTCTTGCGTCGTTATAAAGCGCAAATTAAACAGTCTATCTCCGAGGCCATCAACAAACGCTCGGTGACCGACGTCGACAGCGGCGAGTCTGTCTCCATCCCCACCGATGACATCAGCGAACCGATGTTTCATCAGGGGCGAGGCGGCCTGCGCCATCGCGTACACCCAGGTAATGACCACTTCGTTCAGAACGACAGAATTGAGCGCCCTCAGGGCGGCGGCGGTGGTTCAGGAAGCGGTCAGGGACAGGCCAGCCAGGACGGTGAAGGCCAGGACGAATTTGTCTTCCAGATTTCGAAAGATGAATATCTCGACCTGCTGTTCGAAGACCTGGCGCTGCCGAATCTGAAAAAGAATCAGCATCGTCAACTTAATGAATATAAAACCCACCGCGCGGGCTATACCGCCAACGGCGTGCCCGCCAACATCAGCGTCGTGCGTTCGTTGCAGAATTCGCTGGCGCGACGTACGGCCATGACGGCAGGCAAACG
Organism: Enterobacter sp. JBIWA003; assembly: GCF_019968825.1. Classification (NCBI taxonomy): domain Bacteria; kingdom Pseudomonadati; phylum Pseudomonadota; class Gammaproteobacteria; order Enterobacterales; family Enterobacteriaceae; genus Enterobacter; species Enterobacter sp. JBIWA003. The sequence goes on along the minus strand of NZ_CP074170.1, from coordinate 1,941,881 downwards.
TCGCGAACTGCGCGAGCTGGAGAGTAGCCTGAAGGTGGTGGAAAACACGGAACCGGCGCAACTGCTGGAAGAGGAGCGCCTGCGTAAAGAGATTGCAGAGCTGAGGGCGAAGATCGAACGGGTACCGTTTATCGACACCTTCGACCTGCGCTACAAGAACTACGAAAAACGCCCTGAGCCCTCCAGCCAGGCGGTGATGTTCTGTCTCATGGACGTGTCCGGCTCGATGGATCAGGCCACCAAAGATATGGCGAAGCGTTTTTATATCCTGCTCTATTTGTTCCTGAGCAGAACCTATAAGAACGTGGAGGTGGTCTATATCCGCCACCACACCCAGGCAAAAGAGGTGGATGAACATGAGTTCTTCTACTCGCAGGAGACCGGGGGCACCATCGTCTCGAGCGCGCTGAAGCTGATGGATGAAGTGGTCAAAGAGCGCTACGACCCGGCGCAGTGGAATATTTATGCCGCGCAGGCGTCGGATGGCGATAACTGGGCCGACGACTCGCCGCTGTGTCACGAGATCCTGGCGAAGAAAATTCTGCCGGTCGTGCGTTACTACAGCTATATCGAAATCACCCGTCGCGCGCACCAGACCCTGTGGCGGGAGTATGAGCATCTGCAGGCGATGTTCGATAATTTCGCCATGCAGCATATCCGTGACCAGGATGACATTTATCCGGTGTTCAGGGAGCTGTTCCACAAGCAGTCTGCTACCAGCAACGCATAAACCAACAGCCAGCGAACCCGCTGGCTGTTTTCTTTCGACCCTGTTCATCCCGTGCTAATGTAGAAGGCTGCATACTGGATTATCACCGGGAAAATCGTTATGACTGACGACGTTATAGGAACAGGAACCCACCAGCAGCTCATTACCTTACTTACCGAGCAGGGCGCGCGTTTTCGCGTCATGGAGCACGAGGCGGTCGGGAAATGTGAAGCGGTAAGTGAAATTCGCGGAACCGATCTGCGGCAAGGCGCCAAGGCCCTGGTCTGCAAGGTGAAGGGAAACGGCGTAAAAAAACACGTTCTGGCGATTCTGGCCGCCGACCTGCAGGCTGACCTGAGCCAGCTTGCCAGCCATTTTGGCGGGCTAAAGGCCTCCCTCGCCAGCCCGGCCGAAGTCGATGCCCTGACCGCTTGCGTTTTCGGCGCTATCCCGCCCTTTAGCTTTCATCCTGACCTGGCACTGGTTGCCGACCCGCTGCTGTTCGAGCGCTTTGACGAAATCGCGTTTAACGCCGGCCTGCTGGAGAAATCCGTGATTATGGATACCCAGGATTATCTGCGCATCGCCCGTCCTGAGCTCGTCACCTTCCATAAAGCGTAACTGCGATGGCTGACGCCCTGTCAGCCTTTTCGTTCCAGAAACAGCACGGAGGCAACGAGAATAACGGCAATAGCGAAAAACGATGAGGAGATAATCAGCGTTTCCACAAACATGTGATCGTTCATGATGGCGACCCCTTTTGCGATATCTGCTTTCGTTTTAATCCGCGTAAATGACAAGGTTATGACAACGACAAAATCTTTTTAACCCTGTTCTCTGCCGCGTTTGCGCGTACAGTAAACAGAACAATTTTTCTGGCAAGGATTCCCTATGTTTGACCCTACTCTGCTCATTCTTCTGGCACTCGCCGCGCTCGGCTTTATCAGCCATAACACTACCGTCGCCATCTCGATTCTGGTGCTGATTATTGTGCGCGTGACCCCGTTAAATACCTTTTTCCCGTGGATAGAAAAACAAGGCCTCACCATCGGGATTATCATCTTAACCATTGGGGTGATGGCGCCGATTGCCAGCGGTACCCTTCCCGCCTCAACGCTGCTGCACTCGTTTGTAAACTGGAAATCGCTGGTGGCGATCGCGGTGGGGATTTTTGTGTCGTGGCTGGGCGGTCGCGGCGTCACGCTGATGAGCAGCCAGCCCTCGCTGGTGGCGGGTCTGCTGGTGGGCACCGTGCTGGGCGTGGCGCTCTTTCGCGGCGTGCCGGTCGGCCCGCTGATTGCGGCTGGCCTTGTCTCGCTGTTTATTGGGAAGTCGTAGTCAGGCTGGCCATATAACGCGCCGGCGTCTGGCCCAGCCCCTTCCTGAACATGGTGATAAACGCGGTGGTCGAGTCATAGCCCAGTGACTGGGCCACCTGCTGTACCGATTTCCCGCCGATCAGGTGCTGTAATGCCACAATCAGCTGCAGCTGGTGGCGCCAGCGGCGAAAGCTTAAGCCGGTCTCTTTCACCACCAGCCGCGCCAGATTGCGCTCGCTCATGGCGAAGTGGCTCGCCCACTGCGTTAGCGTCTGCCAGGCGGCGGGCTCTTCCGCCATATTCTCGCTCATCAGCCTGATTTTGGGATGGGGCGACACGGGGAGCTGCAGATGCTCCTGACGCTGGAGCGGTAGCTCGTCAAACAGCACGTCCACCAGGCGCGACGTGGTCGCAAGAGAGAGCTGCTCACGCGATTTTTCCGCCAGCGATAAAATCAGCTCCCGCACCAGAGGGGAGATTTTCAGGGTACAGCAGCGCTCGGGCAGGCTGACGGCCCCCGGCTCAATAAACAAAAAGCAGAGCTGCGCGCCCGGCGTGGCCCTGTTGCTGTGCGGCATCTGGCCGGGGATCCAGACGGCATACTGAGGCGGCACCATCAGCATCGCATTTTCCACTTCGCAGGTAATTGCGCCGCCGAGAGCCAGAATCAGCTGCCCCTTACGGTGATGATGCCGGGGAATATACTGTTCCTCCGCCACCACCTGAATGCGAAATGCGACTGCCGCATCGTGCTGGCTATCTGGATCGTAGCCTTCCAGTCCCAGACCAATCATCAGTTTGTCCGATATTAGCGATAAACTATCATTTTAGCCTGATTTCAACCGCTGAGAAAATCGGTATTGTGTGCGCTGGCTTGAACGTATGAGAACATAATGACTACTGCTATTCGCACCTCAGGAAAACACGGCGCGCTGTTGATTGCAGGCATCCTGATGATTGCCACTACGCTTCGCGTCACCTTCACCGGCGCAGCGCCGCTGCTTGATACCATTCGTCTTGATTATGGCTTAAGCACGGCGCAAACCGGTCTGCTGACCACCCTGCCCCTGCTGGCTTTCGCCCTCGTCTCGCCGCTCGCCGCAGGCGTTGCCCGGCGTATCGGCATGGAGCGCAGCCTGTTTATCGCCCTGCTGCTGATTTGCGCCGGGATTGCCGTTCGCTCACTGCCCTCCGCCGCTTTGCTTTTCACCGGAACGGCGATCGTCGGCTGCGGTATTGCGCTCGGGAACGTGCTGTTACCCGGATTAATTAAGCGTGATTTTCCAGGCCAGGTGGCGAAGCTCACCGGCGCCTATTCCCTGACGATGGGCGTCTCGGCGGCGTTTGGCTCAGCGATGATCGTTCCCCTTGCACAGGGGAGTGCGGGCTGGCATGGCGCGCTGCTGATGCTGATGGCGTTTCCGCTGGTCGCATTGCTGCTCTGGCTGCCGCAGTGGCGACAGAAACACGTCGCAACGGTAACGGGCGCAGGCGCGCTGCATAACCGCGCGATCTGGCGCTCGGCCCTCGCCTGGCAGGTCACGCTCTTTTTGGGGATTAACTCGCTGATTTACTACGTCATCATCGGCTGGCTGCCGGCGATACTGCTGAGCCACGGCTACAGCGAAGCGCAGGCTGGCTCGGTGCACGGTCTGTTGCAGCTGGCCACGGCCGTGCCGGGACTTGCCGTTCCGCTGATCCTCCACCGTCTGAAAGACCAGCGGGCGATCGCAGGCGCGGTGGCGCTGATGTGCGCGATAAGCGCGGCGGGATTATGGTTTATGCCGGGCATGGCGGTGATGTGGACGCTGGTGTTTGGCTTTGGCACAGGGGCAACGATGATCCTCGGCCTGACGTTTATTGGTCTGCGCGCCAGCACTGCACACCAGGCGGCGGCGTTGTCCGGCATGGCGCAGTCGATTGGCTATCTGCTCGCCGCCTGCGGCCCTCCGCTAATGGGGAAAATACACGATAGCGCGGGAGACTGGCGGATCCCGCTTCTGGGCTGCGCGCTGGCCGCCGTGATAATGGCCCTCTGCGGCATCTTAGCCGGGCGAGACCGGGAGATCGCGCCCCGTTAAACAGTGTGGCAGACCCTCGGGTCTGCCTTTTTTATCCGCGCGCCGCGCGCAGCATCGCCTGTACCAGCACGACCGGACGTCCTTCCAGCGCAGCACGCTCGTGCTGGAATAAGGTGATCACGAAGAACGGGTGCGTGACCAGTTCCGCGGCACGGATTTCACCCTGATCGTCCCAGCCCGTCACATGCATATCTCCGTTTTCCAGCGCCTGTGCAAACGCTGGAGACACGCCATAGTTACAGTGATACCCCTCTTCAATTTCCGGCTTGCCGTACGCTTTGGCGATCAGCGTATTCCTGCGCAGTTCAATCGCATCGGTTTTTTCCACCAGCGAGCAGGTCAGCGGCGCTATCACCATGGTGCCTTCGGTATCCGTCTCAGCGTGTGCCGCATCAGCCCAGCCCAGCACGTTTCGGGCATACTCAATCAGCGCATGCTGGAACCCGCCGCAGGTGCCCAAGAACGGGATGCTGTTTTCACGGGCGTAGCGCGCGGCGATAAAAGCGGCCTCGGTGTTTTTGTAGGGGCTGGCAGGAACCAGCCAGATGGCATCGTAGCCCACCAGATCTTCAGAGCTTGTCAGCTCCGTCGTGGCCAGCCAGTCGTAATCGGCGGTGAGGTCAAGCACTGCGGCGGCGTCGTCAATGGCCAGCGGGATCGCCTGATGCGCAATAACATTGGGATTGTAATCGCCAACCAGCGCAATGCGCAGCGTCGTTTTAACCGGGAGGTGTTCCATGAAAGGTTCCTTATGCCAGAGTATTATTAGATAACATAAGGAACCTCAGACTACCGATCTTTTGCAATTATCACAATACCTTAAATTGGGAGGGTGAAATCATGATTCAGTGCAAACGGGTCTACGAACAGGCAGGCTCTGATGACGGCTATCGGATACTGGTGGACAGGCTGTGGCCGCGCGGCGTTAAGAAAACGGACCTCGTGTATGACGAATGGTGTAAAGCGCTCGCGCCCTCAACGGAACTACGCAAGGCCTTTCATAGCGAAACGATTGATTTCACCGCCTTCAGCCAGGCCTATCGGGAAGAGCTGGCGCAGCAGGCTGACGAGGGCGCGCGTCTGGCGACGCTGGCGCGCAGGCAGACCATCACCCTGCTCTTTGCTGCCAAAAACACGGAGCAAAATCACGCCCTGGTCTTAGCCGACTGGCTGCGCCATCTGTGATCAGCCGATCGTTAGTTCATCCAGAATTTGCGGCGCTTCATCCGGGGTGAGCGGCATCAGATGTTCGGCGCGGACAAACGCAAAGCCGTGCTGATTATCGAAGGCGTAGACATCACCCGTCACCAGCCAAAGCGCGCGATCTGCGGTGGTCGGTAATTGCGTCATCACGCCGTTGACCGGGTTAACGAAACGCAGGCCTGGCTGGCAAAGGCCAAACAGCTCAACAGATTTACCAATATTGCGACGGCCTGACGCCGTGCGGGCACCCACGATCATCGCCATGCTGCCCGGTTTTAGCTGAAACATACTTCTCTCGCGGAAACGAACGCCAGAAACTGGCTAAGATTAATCCTAAAGAGAAGTGTATCGCAGGCGGTATCCGTCTGTCACCTGGTGGGTTGCGGATGATCGCGACGATAGAGCGTCCATTCATCGATCACTTCCCCGCCCGGTAATTTGCACTCGGTGCGAACGCCCTGCGGGCTTTGAACCGGGATCTGTTCCCCACCTTTCTCCAGGCAGTAGACGGAGGCCGGGTTCGCCATACCGATAACGTGCGGCGGTTTCGGCGCATCGGGTGGCGTGGTTTTTGCGGTGCAGGCGGCCAGGGGAAGCGCCAGCGTCAGAAGCAGAAATCTCATCTCATTGATCCTTTTGACGTCATTACACCCTAAGGGTAACGGGTCATCGCCGCGTTCTCCATGATTTCTCCATTTTAACTGCACTTTTCAGCACTATAGTGTGGCATGTTCTCGATATGACCAGAGAACATCATTCCGTAATCAAGATGTCTTTGCCCCGGTCTCAACAACGGGGCTTTTTTTCTCGCCTGCTCCCCGCTTCCTGCATATATTAAATTTTCTGTATTCATGTTTTACTATGCCTGAAGCCTAAAAACTCAGCATAACATGCAGATGCAGACGTCTTCTGCCTGGGAGTCATTCTACGTCATGTCGGACCTTATCCTCGCTCGCGTTTCAGAAACCCTTGCCACCGAGCAATCCCTTGAAAGCCTCGTTCGCCAGCTGCTGGAGATGCTGGAAATTGTCACCGACATGGAGTCGACTTACCTGACGAAGGTGGATATCGAGGCGCGGCTGCAGCACATCCTCTACGCCCGCAACAGCAAACAGATGACGATCCCGGAGGGGCTGAGCGTCCCATGGGATGAGACGCTGTGCAAACGCGCGCTGGATAGTGACACGATGTTCAGCAATGACGTGCCCGAACGTTGGCCCGAGTGTGAAGCTGCAAAAGCGCTTGGCATTACCACCTACATGAGTATTCCTGTCCATCTTGCGGATGGTTCACTTTACGGAACGCTCTGCGCCACCAGCACGGCCAGAAAGCCGCTGAGCGAGCGCGCTGAACAGGTGCTGAAGCTCTTCGCCGGGCTGATTGCCCAGTCCATTCAGAAAGAGTCGCTGGTGACCCAGCTTCGCGAAGCCAATGCGGCCCTCATCGCGCACTCTTATACGGATGCCCTTACCGGTTTACCCAACCGTCGCGCCATTTTTGAAGATCTGACTACCCTCTTTTCTCTGGCCCGGCACCTGAAGCGTAACGCCATCATCGCGTTTATCGATCTGGATGATTTCAAGCTGATTAACGATCGTTACGGCCACGAGGCTGGCGACCAGTTCCTGATAGAAGTGGGCAAGCGTTTGACCGAAGAGAAACAGCAGGACGATATTATTGGTCGTCTGGGCGGGGATGAATTTCTGGTCGCGTCGCTGAGCCAACCCCACCAGGACGGGGATAACGCGCAGCTTACGCTGCTCAAAACGCGCCTCAGCGCCTGCATCGCCGGCGAATACTGGCTCGGCAGCGTTCATATTATTTATCCGGGCGCCAGCTTCGGTGTGATCGAAGTGGACCCTGCCGCAACCGATCCTGACAGCGCGTTACGCGCTGCGGATGTAGCGATGTATCAGGATAAGAAAGGAAAAAGCAAAACACGCTTTCTCACTATGGATTAACCCCGTACACTCTACGGCGTTACAGAAACCGAAACAGGTGATGGTATGAGAATAGGGATCCTCTTCCCGGTCGTTATATTTATAACGGCGGTGGTTTTTTTAGCGTGGTTTTTTGTTGGCGGCTACGCGGCGCCGGGGGCATAAATGCGGAAGACAACCGTCATTATGCTGATCGTTGCCATTGCAGCGTTTGCCGGCACGCAGCTTGGCTGGTGGTAAACCCAATACGTAAAAAGGCCGCCATCTGGCAGCCTTTTTCAACGCTTTCAGAACTTAGCTTTTGATCTTTCTGTAGATAAACAGCACAACCAGCGCACCGATCACCGCGACGGCGAAACTGCCGAAGTTAAAGCCATCGACCTTGCCAAACCCGAACAGCGTACTGATCCAGCCGCCGACTACCGCGCCGACAATACCCAGTATTACGGTGACGATAAACCCACCGCCATCTTTGCCCGGCATGATCCACTTCGCCAGAATACCCGCAATAAGCCCAAAGATAATCCAGGATAAAATTCCCATAACTTTCCTCTCTGTATGGTTTTTGTCATTAAATCAACGACACAAAAAAGAATAGCACAGGATTCCAGAAAGGAAATTTGTGATAAGCATCACAGTGAGAGAGTGCGTCATTCTTCATCAACAAAAAGAACGGGCCACATGAACTGTGGGGTTGCATCTTTTATTGAGAAAGATTATCTTTCTCAACACTGAATAGTTGAGAGAAACACTCAGGTATTCAGTACGACATTGCTCACATTGCTTCCAGTATTTTTTGCCCACTCCTGAGTGGGCTTTTTTTTTAGCTCATCCCCCAACAAACGCGTACCGGTTACGTCCCGCGCGTTTCGCCTGATAGAGGGCCTGGTCTGCGGCAATAATGATATTTTGCTGGCTGCCCGCGATGTCGACGGCACGGGCGGTAGAAATTCCGACGCTTACCGTCACCCGGCCGAAGGGGCTAAAGGCATGGGCGATTTGCAGCGAGAACACATTGCGAATAATCGTCTGGGCCAGACGAAGCGCCTCCTGAATATCCGTATCCGGCAATATCAGCGCAAACTCCTCTCCGCCGTATCGCGCCACAAGCTGATTATCACGGGTAAGGCTCTCCCTGAGGCTGTTTCCAAGCATAGCCAGACACCGATCCCCTTCCGGATGGCCGTAGTTATCGTTGTATTTTTTGAAGTAGTCCACGTCCACGATCAGTATCGAAATCGGGGCGTCATGCGCGGCACACAGAGCGATGTCCGAGAGGATTTTTTCATCAAAGACGCGGCGATTGTACAGCCCGGTCAACGCATCTTCTGAGGCAATAATCTTCAGCGCTTTGTTATCCCGTGTTTTACGGGACAGGTCGGAATAGAGGAAGTATGACGCGACGATGAGTATCGCCGTGAACACGAAAATGAGTACCGCCAGCTGAATCGCCTGCTTGCGCCAGGGGGCAAGAGCTTCATCAATGCTAACCGCCACGGTAGTGACCAGTCCGTAGCGTCTGTTTTTCTCATAGGCATAAATGCGCTCGATTTTATCAAACCGTGAGATGGAGCTGGCTATCCCCGTATTTTGTACCTTGAGATATTTCCTGAAGAGCGGTGAATCAGAAACAATCGTGCCGATATAGGTATTTTTAAAGGGATACCGGACCAGCAGCACGCCTGATTGCGTCGTTAAGCCGATGACGCCCGAGTGACCGATATTAATCTGCCCGTAGAGCGCCAGAAAATTTTCGATACCCAGCGTCACCACCACCACACCGTTAAATGCCCCGGTCTGGGTTTCAAGGCGCCGGCTGATGGTGATAACCCATTTGCCATTGGTTCTGCTTACCACCGGCTCCCCAATAAAAATCGCCTGATTTTTATTTTCTTTGTGATAGATAAAAAACTCTCTGTCCGAGCCTTTGCGTGGCCCCGTAAAACTTTCATGCAGCGCGGTAAAGATATCGCCCTGAGCATTGTAAACAACCACATTATTAATCTGGGTAAGAAGGTTATCCTGATTATTGATCATGTGCTGAATATTGGTCGCCTGCTGCGGGGTCATGCCATAAATTTCGATTATGTCGGAAACGGTAGTAATTAACATTTCACTCTGGCGCATGATCCCTTCAGTATAGACATCAAGGGTATGGCTCAGGTTAGCGACGCTGGTATTAATTTGCTGGATTGACTGCTGTCTGGACGTGGCAATTTGGACAGCAAGCGCCAGCGAGATGATCAATGAGACAATGATGACGGTAATGGTTGTTGTGTAAAAAGTATTTTTCACATGCACGAGCTTTTCCACCTTATCACGCCTGATATCCCTGGCTGACAACTCTTGTCACTGTAACAAAGCTCAGGATAAGAGGAAAATGAATTGCACTTAAGCATACAACAGAAGCTCGTCTTTATTTTGTTTTTCACCGCCTGGTAACCGGCGCTATTCCTGACGCTCAGCAACGCCCGCGTTTTACACCGTCACGGTCTCCCTGGGCTTAGATAAAATGACTTTAATAAAATCGATATAGGAGACGGGCTTACCAAAATAATAACCCTGCAGCAGGGTAATCTCATTACGGTTGAGATACTCCAGCTGCTCTTTCGTTTCTACGCCTTCGGCCACGATCCGCAATGAAAGTTTTTTCGCCAGGTCAATAACGCAGTCCAGCAGGATCGTTGAATCCTTCTCCTCTGATACCCGGTTAACAAAGCTTTTATCAATTTTAATATAATCTATGGCAAGCGCATTGAGACATGACAGCCCGGAATACCCTGTACCAAAATCATCCAGTGCTATGACAAAACCGGCGTTATGCAGCGCGTTGAGGTTTTCCACCAGATGAGGATTATCGATCAACGGTTCACGTTCGGTCACCTCAAGCACCAGCTTCACGGCTTTACCCTGAAACCCCTTGCCGAAGATTCGGCAGTCACCGATGAAAGAAGGGGCATTGATGTGTCTGGCGCTGATGTTCACCCCGATATGGAACCCGTCCGGCAGCTTAGGCAGGAGCGGCTTAAGCTGTGTGACCACTTTCGCCATCAAGCCTTTGGTCAGTGGAATAATCAACCCGCTACGTTCAGCTATCGGGATAAAGACGTCCGGCGGGATAAAGCCTGACTTAGGATGCTTCCACCTTGCCAGGACTTCAACACCGTATAACCCGCCGGTATCGCCGTTCACGATCGGCTGGTAATAAGGCACGATCTCTCCCTGCAAAATGGCCTTACGCAAATCGTCTTCGAAGGTAGTGCTTTTCCCCTTGTAGCGGCGGATCAAAATGCCCACCGCCATGGATAGCGCGAGAATCAGCAGAATCAGGCTCCATCCCTGTTGCAGTAGCCGCGTCAGGCTAAAAAAGGCAGGCGGTTGCCAGGCCAGACTGAAGGGGAAGTGCGAAGAGGTCGTCAGTGACCCCGCCCACGAGGCCGCTTTCCAGCCGGTCACCTCACCGTTGCGCGTAAACATCCTGTCGCCGACAACCAACCCCAGGTTAACGCTGTTTGATGCGTTCGCGATGACGTCCTGCAAATGCGCATCACTGACGCTGACGATGACGCGCCCTCCCGCAATGGGCATCTGGAAGACAAGCACCGGGATGCCGTTCACCAGTCGGTTACCGGGTAGCAGCATTAATTTTTGTTCAGGTAACGTCTCCGGATGCACAATCAAAACGCCATTCCCGGGAAGGGAAGTACAGATGATTTTTCCCTGCTGCTGGATCATGATGGCGCGCAGATGCGGTTTTAACGCGGCTTCTGTCCCCAGCGCCAGCTGTCCGCTGCTGCTACAGCCCTGCTCCGCAACGCGCTTCGCCGTGCTGGCCGCACTGACGGCTTCCGACAGAATGTTTTCTATTTTCTGAGTGCTTACCGTGGCGGTATGAACATTATTCATTTTCGCCATCTGCCATAACTGCCAGTTAATAATCAGTATGCCGATCAGAAAAAGAAACAAGGCACTGAGAACAGGGATCATCACGTTACGCACGATGTTTTCCTTAATAGAATAAACAAGCATGGAGGATCGGAAAGAAGAACCCGTGGTTTACCCGGCGTTGCTTATCACAATGAAAATAGCTTAGCTGAGAATTATCTTAAAAAACTGATGCTTTCGTATGAGTTCACCCGCCCAAATTTGCTCACCCGACGTGACTATCAGGCTTGTGCCTTGCCCTGGCTGTGTTAAGCTTTGTGAAATCAGGGAGCGGACAGGATAACTGGAAAATGAAAAAGCGCATTGCCGTTGCGATCGTTTCAACGCTTCTGGTCATCCTGTCTCTTTATGCGGTCAACGTGGTTATCATCGGTCAGCAAAAAACCAAACAGCTTGAAATATCCCAAACCCTTTTACATTATTCAGAAGATCTGTCCCAAAGCGTGGCGCTGGGCCTCAAAAGCATAACGACGCAGGGATGTGATAAAGCCAGCCTTGATAGCTACAGGCAAATAAAGCTTAATAACCTCTATTTCAGCGATATCGGTTTTATCGAAAAGGGAAAAATTGTCTGTACCGCTTTTTGGGGTAAACTCGCGACGCCCGTTCCACTTCCTGCGGAACTGCATAAAACGCCGAGAGGTTTTCTCCTGGCGCAGTTTTCCAGAAAAGACTTTTTCACCGGCAATGCGGCTATTTATAATAATATTATTATCTTCACCTCCCGCTATGCTTACGATAAATTTACCCCGGTAACCGCAAGCTATTCTCTGAGCGCCACCACGAAGGACTTTGGCCGGATCTTTTTTTCAGCCGCCCCTGAGCTGAAGCCGCGGAGCTGGCTGCATGCGACATTGTTCACCCTGACCATTACACAGTGCAGCGCCTTGTGGGATCTATGCGTGATAGTAAAACACCACGATGCGGGACTGGCCTCGCTCCCCCCGTTTATCTTTACGTTTCTCGCGGTCATACTCTTTTTTATCTGGGTCGCGATAACGTTATTTATCTTCCGTCTCTATGAAGACCGTTATTCGCTGGAACGCACGCTGATCAAAGCCGTAATAACGAATACCTTCAGCGTTAATTATCAGCCCATTATTCGTATTCGCGATCAAAAAATCGTGGGTGTCGAAGTTCTGTCGCGATGGCGCGATCAAAAGCACGGAGACGTCTCGCCGGAGCTGTTCATCCCATTAATTAAAAAAATCGGTCTGTATAAAAAATATTACAGCAATATTATCGCGAAGTCCCTTTCAGAAATTGCCCCGCTGGCGATTAAGCATCAGCTGATCGTTTCAATCAACGTTGGGCGAAAAGAAATTGAAGATGGACAGTTTATTAACATTTTGCGTCGCGAGTGCTTAGCCAATCGCCTCCCCCTTTCCCTGATGAAGGTCGAGCTTTCCGAGAAAGCCGTTTCCGCGGCGGGTATCCTCGAGGAGTTCTGTCAGGAACTGAAGTCGCTTGGCGTTAAAATTTCAATCGATGATTTTGGCGTGCAAAATTCAAATCTGGCTCGGCTGTCGCAGCTTGAATATGATGAAATTAAAATTGATAAGTCGCTGGTGGATGGCGTCAGCGAGCATTATAAGCAAAATATCTTTGTTATCTTCAGCGATGCCCTTGCGAAGTTAAATAAAACCCTTGTTTTCGAGGGCGTGGAAAATGAAATTCAGTATCGCTTCATTGCGGACAGATATCCCGATGCCTTGATCCAGGGATGGTATTTTTCAAAAGCACTCACCCGGAGCGAACTGGCGAAGCGACTCACCGGCGTCGCCCCGTAATCAGAAGCCTGCCATGCACGTTTTTTTACGCTCAGGCGTTTCCATTTTTTCCGCCAAAACATATAGTCGTCATATTCAGACGGTAGATTACCCTGAAGCACACTCTTATTTTGGTTAAAAACGTGAAATTATCCTTACTTTTTCCAGTGGTACTGTTCTTTCTGATCGTTATTTTCGCGCTGTTTATTGATAAACCCGCTTCGCCTATTCTGCGGAAAAAATGCATGTGGTCCGATAGCGTGATGCTGAGCTGTATCGCAAAGCATCAGCATAACGGTTTCTAAGGCAGGCTATTCATTTCCCCACTGATTGAGGAAGTTCGCAACATCATCAATGCGACCCGCACGGATCCCGGCTTCAGTGGCCATCTCCTGCTGGGCTTCCTCGCTGATCTCCTCATTATTCGCTAAGCGGGTGAGCAGCAGCTGGAAATAGTGTGCCAGCGCGTCGCGCTCTGACTCCGCAACTGGCTCTGCGGCTTCCGTCGCGTACTCGTCGGCAATGTCATAATATTTCAGTGGGATGTCGTTGTGCATAACAGTCTCGTCTCAGGTCAATAAAGGTAACGTCACGAGTATATCGGAGGCGTTATCTCAACCAAAGCATTGCTTCAGAGGAGTAACGCAAGCAGCGCTGCGAGCGCGGGTATGGCCTGCACATACAAAATTTTACGGCTGGCGGTGGCTGCGCCAAAAAGTCCGGCGATCAGTACACAGGTCAGGAAGAAGATGGCTACCTGAATCCCCTTTTCGCCGAGCCAGAGGCTCCAGAGCAGACCGGCTGCCAGAAAACCGTTATACAGCCCCTGATTCGCGGCCAGCACGCGGGTGTCGCGCGCAAAATCAGGACGCAGATTAAAGGCCTTGTGCCCTGTTTTGGTATTCCACAGGAACATTTCCAGCACAAGAATGTAGAGATGGATGAGTGCAACGACAGCGATAAGGACAGTGGCTAACATCGAGTTGTCTCCCGCAGGCAGGGGCAAAAAAAACGGGAACCCTCAGGCCCCCGCTCTTGTTTAACCCAGAATCTGGATTACATGTTCGCGATAATCGCGTCGCCAAACTCTGAACATTTCAGCAGCTTAGCGCCTTCCATCAGACGTTCGAAATCGTAAGTTACGGTTTTCGCGTTGATCGCGCCTTCCATACCTTTAACGATCAGGTCTGCGGCTTCGAACCATTCCATATGACGCAGCATCATCTCTGCGGACAGGATGATAGAGCCTGGGTTCACTTTGTCCTGACCTGCGTATTTAGGTGCAGTACCGTGGGTCGCTTCGAACAGGGCGCACTCGTCACCGATGTTCGCGCCAGGGGCGATACCGATACCGCCAACCTGCGCTGCCAGGGCGTCAGAGATGTAGTCACCGTTCAGGTTCATACAGGCAATCACGTCGTATTCTGCAGGACGCAGCAGGATCTGCTGCAGGAACGCATCGGCGATCACATCTTTAATGATGATCTCTTTGCCGGTGTTCGGGTTTTTGATCTTCTGCCATGGGCCGCCGTCGATCAGCTCACCGCCGAACTCTTCTTTCGCCAACTGGTAGCCCCAGTCTTTGAACGCGCCTTCGGTGAACTTCATGATGTTGCCTTTGTGAACCAGGGTCACAGAGTCGCGGTCGTTGGTGATCGCATATTCGATGGCCGCGCGCACCAGACGCTTGGTTCCTTCTTCGGAGCACGGCTTAATGCCGATACCGCAATGCTCAGGGAAGCGAATTTTCTTCACGCCCATCTCTTCGCGCAGGAATTTAATCACTTTTTCTGCGTCAGCAGAGTCCGCTTTCCATTCGATACCCGCGTAGATGTCTTCTGAGTTTTCGCGGAAGATAACCATGTCGGTCAGTTCCGGGTGCTTCACCGGGCTTGGGGTGCCCTGATAGTAACGAACCGGACGCAGACAGACGTACAGGTCCAGCTCCTGACGCAGAGCTACGTTCAGAGAACGGATACCGCCGCCGACTGGCGTCGTCAGTGGGCCTTTAATAGCAACACGGTAGTCGCGGATCAGGTCCAGCGTTTCTGCTGGCAGCCAGACGTCCTGGCCATAAACTTGCGTCGATTTCTCACCGGTGTAAATTTCCATCCAGGAAATTTTACGCTCGCCTTTGTAGGCTTTCTCAACAGCGGCATCAACCACTTTCAGCATTGCCGGGGTAACGTCTACACCGATACCGTCGCCTTCGATGAACGGAATAATCGGATTGTGAGGAACGTTAATCTTGCCGTTTTGCAGGGTGATCTTTTTACCTTCCGCCGGAACAACTACTTTGCTTTCCATTAACCTCTCCTTCGAGCGCTTCTGGTTGTTACTGATCTTATGTTAATAAATTGTAATGAGCCCTTCGATAGTACCTGATTGTCCGACGCCATGAAAGGTCTTCGTTATTAGGCTATAATGCGGCAATTGATAACGCCTGAAAATACCATGAAGAAAACTTCTTTTACAAAACACCGGGTTGAGCGATTCAGCTCCCGACAAGCCGCCAGACGACCGCAAGAAACCCAGCCAAAGCGGGTGATTCTGTTCAATAAACCTTACGATGTTTTGCCGCAGTTCACCGACGAAGCCGGACGCAGCACGCTAAAGGACTACATCCCTGTTCAGGGAGTCTACGCGGCCGGGCGTCTGGACCGGGACAGCGAAGGCCTGCTGGTCTTAACCAACGACGGCGCGCTGCAGGCGAAGCTCACGCAGCCGGGAAAACGCACCGGCAAAATTTACTTCGTCCAGGTCGAAGGCGAGCCGGACGAAGAAACGCTGGATAAATTGCGCAAAGGCGTCACGCTAAACGACGGTCCCACCCTGCCGGCAGGTATTGAACGCGTGAATGAACCGGAGTGGCTGTGGCCGCGCAATCCGCCGATCCGCGAACGCAAATCCATTCCGACCAGCTGGCTCAAAATCACCCTTTATGAAGGCCGCAACCGTCAGGTTCGACGGATGACCGCGCACGTCGGCTTCCCTACCCTGCGTCTGATTCGCTACGCTATGGGTAACTACACCCTGGAAACGCTGGCAAACGGTGAATGGCGAGACGTTACCTTTTAAGGAGTCACTATGTTTAAACCTCATGTCACGGTTGCCTGCGTGGTCCACGCCCGGGGTAAATTCCTGGTTGTCGAAGAGAGCATTAACGGCAAAGCACTGTGGAACCAGCCAGCCGGACACCTTGAAGCCAATGAGACCCTTCTTCAGGCCGCAAAACGCGAGCTATGGGAAGAGACCGGCATTCACGCTGACCCCCAGCACTTCATCCGTATGCACCAGTGGATTGCACCCGATAGCACCCCTTTCCTGCGTTTTTTATTTGCCGTTGAGCTTAGCGAAACGTGCGCCACTGAGCCGCAGGATGACGATATCGACCGCTGTCTGTGGGTCACCGCCGACGAGATCCTGAACGCGCGAAACCTGCGCTCGCCGCTGGTTGCGGAAAGCATTCGCTGCTGGCAGTCAGGCGCACGCCTGCCGCTGGATGTCATCGGCGCTTTTAACTGGCCGTTTACAGAGGGTGCCAATGGTGGGGGGGCGTGATAGAATACGCCGCCTTGAAGTTCAATGTCGTGAGTATTCCATGTCAGATAATAGCCAAAAAAAAGTGATCGTCGGCATGTCCGGCGGTGTCGATTCCTCCGTTTCCGCCTACCTGTTACAGCAACAGGGCTATAAGGTGGAGGGCCTGTTCATGAAGAACTGGGAGGAAGATGATGGCGAGGAATACTGCACTGCCGCTGCGGATCTCGCCGATGCGCAGGCCGTATGCGATAAGCTCGGCATTGAACTGCACACCGTTAACTTTGCCGCAGAATACTGGGACAACGTGTTTGAACTGTTCCTCGAAGAGTACAAAGCGGGCCGCACGCCGAACCCGGATATTCTGTGCAATAAAGAGATCAAATTTAAAGCCTTCCTGGAATTCGCCGCGGAAGATCTGGGCGCAGACTACATTGCGACCGGTCACTACGTGCGTCGCGCAGACGTGAATGGCAAAAGCCAGCTGCTGCGCGGTCTGGACGGCAATAAAGATCAAAGCTATTTCCTCTATACGCTGAGCCACGAGCAAATCGCCCAGAGCCTGTTCCCTGTCGGCGAGCTGGAAAAGCCGCAGGTGCGTAAAATCGCCGAAGAGCTGGACCTGATCACCGCGAAGAAAAAAGACTCTACCGGTATCTGCTTCATCGGCGAGCGCAAATTCCGCGATTTCCTCGGACGTTACCTGCCCGCACAGCCGGGAAAAATTGTCACCGTCGACGGGGAAGAGATTGGCCAGCATCAGGGGCTGATGTACCACACCTTAGGCCAGCGTAAAGGCCTGGGTATCGGCGGGACGAAAGAAGGTAGCGAAGATCCGTGGTACGTGGTCGACAAAGATGTCGAAAACAATATTCTGGTTGTTGCTCAGGGTCACGACCATCCGCGTCTGATGTCCGTTGGCCTGATCGCGCAACAGCTGCACTGGGTCGATCGTGAGCCGCTAAAAGGCACGCTGCGCTGCACGGTGAAAACACGCTACCGTCAGACCGATATTCCTTGCACCGTTACCGCGCTCGATGACGATCGCATTGACGTGCGCTTCGACGAGCCGGTCGCCGCCGTCACCCCGGGCCAGTCTGCTGTCTTCTACAGCGGCGAAATCTGCCTGGGCGGCGGGATCATTGAACAGCGCCTGCCGCTGCCCGCTGTTTAACAGCGATTGCACACATAAAGGAGACCGTGTGGCGAAGAACTACTATGACATCACCCTGGCGCTGGCGGGAATTTGCCAGTCAGCCCGTCTGGTGCAACAGCTGGCGCATCAGGGTCATTGCGACGCTGACGCCCTGCACGTTTCACTCAACAGCGTTATCGACCTCAACCCCGGTTCAACCCTGGGCGTGTTCGGTGGCAGTGAAACCAATCTTCGTCTCGGTCTTGAAACCCTGCTTGGCGTGCTTAACGCCAGCAGCCGTCAGGGGTTAAACGCAGAGCTGACCCGCTACACGTTGAGCCTGATGGTGCTGGAGCGTAAGCTGAGCGCAGCAAAAGGCGCGCTTAATACCCTGGGCGATCGCATTGCCGGGCTACAGCGTCAGCTCGATCATTTTGACCTGCAGTCCGACACACTGCTGAGCGCCATGGCCGGCATTTATGTTGACGTCATCAGCCCGCTGGGACCGCGTATACAGGTCACCGGCTCCCCTGCCGTGCTGCAAAGTCCGCAGGTACAGGCAAAAGTGCGCGCGTCCCTGCTGGCTGGGATCCGCGCTGCCGTGCTGTGGCACCAGGTTGGCGGTGGCCGCCTGCAGCTAATGTTTTCTCGTAATCGCCTGACCACTCAGGCAAAACAAATTCTTGCTCATTGTTAACCTCCCGGAGTTGCGAATTATGGAATTATCCTCACTGACCGCCGTATCCCCTGTCGATGGACGCTACGGCGATAAAGTCAGCGCGCTGCGCGGGATCTTCAGCGAATATGGTTTGCTGAAGTTCCGTGTTCAGGTTGAAGTACGCTGGCTGCAAAAGCTGGCCGCCCAGGCAGCAATCAAGGAAGTTCCTGCTTTTGATGAAAAGGCAAACGATTACCTTGATAAAATCGTTGCCGACTTCAATGAAGAAGATGCCGCGCGCATTAAAACCATTGAGCGCACCACCAACCACGACGTGAAGGCGGTCGAGTACTTCCTGAAGGAGAAAGTGGAAAGCGTTCCTGCGCTGCACGCCGTGTCTGAGTTCATCCACTTCGCCTGTACGTCTGAAGACATCAACAACCTGTCGCACGCCCTGATGCTTTCTACCGCGCGCAAAGAGGTGGTGCTGCCTTACTGGCGTAAAATCATCGACGCGGTGAAAGCGCTGTCCGTGGAATACCGCGACATTCCGCTGCTCTCCCGTACCCACGGCCAGCCAGCCACCCCATCCACGATGGGTAAAGAGATGGCGAACGTCGCGTACCGTATGGAGCGCCAGTATCGTCAGCTGGAACAGGTTGAAATTCTGGGCAAAATCAACGGCGCGGTCGGTAACTATAACGCCCACATCGCCGCGTATCCGGAAGTGGACTGGCACCAGTTCAGCGAAGAGTTCGTGACCTCTCTGGGCATTCAGTGGAACCCGTACACTACCCAGATTGAGCCGCACGACTATATCGCCGAACTGTTTGACTGCATCGCGCGCTTCAACACCATCCTGATCGACTTCGATCGTGACGTGTGGGGCTACATCGCCCTGAACCACTTCAAACAGAAAACCATCGCGGGTGAAATTGGCTCTTCCACCATGCCGCACAAAGTGAACCCGATCGACTTCGAAAACTCCGAAGGCAACCTGGGTCTGGCGAATGCCGTGCTGCAGCATATGGCAAGCAAACTGCCGGTATCCCGCTGGCAGCGCGACCTGACCGACTCCACCGTGCTGCGTAACCTGGGCGTGGGCATCGGCTACGCGCTGATTGCGTACCAGTCCACACTGAAAGGCGTGAGCAAGCTGGAAGTGAACCGCGATCGTCTGCTGGACGAACTGGATCACAACTGGGAAGTGCTGGCGGAGCCAATTCAGACCGTGATGCGTCGTTATGGCATCGAAAAACCGTACGAAAAACTGAAAGAGCTGACTCGCGGCAAACGCGTTGATGCCGAGGGTATGAAGCAGTTTATCGACGGCCTGGCGCTGCCGGAAGAAGAGAAAACCCGCCTGAAGGCGATGACTCCGGCGAATTACATTGGCCGCGCCATCACCATGGTTGACGAGCTGAAGTAATCTCCTCTCCCCCTTTCCGCCCGGAAAGGGGGTTGCTTTTCCCCGGTTTACTCAATGTTTATCCCCACAGCAACATAATCAGCGTTAAACTATTCATACTATTTATTCTGGGAGAAAAGATGATGCGCGTACTGGTTGTTGAGGATAACGCATTGCTACGTCATCACCTGAAGGTTCAGCTTCAGGAGATGGGACATCAGGTGGACGATGCTGAAGATGCAAAAGAAGCCGATTATTATCTCAATGAACACCTGCCGGATATCGCCATTGTCGATTTAGGGTTGCCTGATGAAGACGGTCTGTCGTTGATTCGTCGCTGGCGCAGCCACGATGTTTCTCTGCCGGTTCTGGTGCTGACCGCCCGTGAAGGCTGGCAGGATAAGGTCGAAGTGCTGAGCGCGGGTGCAGATGATTACGTCACCAAGCCATTCCATATTGAAGAGGTGGCGGCCCGCATGCAGGCGCTGCTTCGTCGCAACAGCGGGCTGGCGTCTCAGGTTATCTCCATCCCGCCTTTCCAGGTCGATCTCTCCCGCCGGGAATTATCCATCAATGATGAAGTGATCAAGCTCACCGCCTTCGAATACACCATCATGGAGACGCTGATCCGCAACAACGGTAAGGTCGTGAGCAAAGACTCCTTGATGCTCCAGCTCTATCCTGATGCTGAACTGCGTGAGAGCCATACCATTGACGTGCTGATGGGACGTTTACGTAAGAAAATTCAGGCGCAATATCCACAGGATGTGATTACCACCGTCCGTGGCCAGGGCTACCTGTTCGAATTACGCTAAATGAGACGGATCTTGCGCCATATTTTGCCCCTCTCGCTGCGGGTGCGCTTTTTACTGGCAACGGCAGCCGTCGTGCTGGTGCTGTCGCTCTCCTACGGCATGGTCGCCCTGGTGGGCTACAGCGTCAGCTTTGATAAAACCACCTTTCGCCTGCTGCGTGGCGAAAGCAATCTGTTTTATACCCTGGCGAAGTGGGAAGACAATAAAATCACCGTCGAAATGCCGGAAAACCTCAATCAGCAGAGTCCCACGCTGGCCCTGATTTATGACGAAAAGGGGAAGCTACTGTGGGCACAGCGGGACATTCCGTGGCTGGTCAAAAGCATTCGTCCGGACTGGCTTAAAACCAACGGGTTTCATGAAATTGAAGCCGATCTCAACACCACCAGCTCGCTGATCCGTGAAGATCGCTCCCTGCAGCAAAAGCTGAACGAGATCCGCGCCGACGATGCCGAAACGGAGATGACGCACTCCGTCGCAATTAACCTCTATCCGGCGACGCTAAACATGCCGCAGTTGACCATCGTGGTGATCGACACCATTCCGGTCGAGCTAAAGCGTTCTTATATGGTCTGGAGCTGGTTCATCTACGTTCTGGCGGCAAATCTGCTGCTGGTGATCCCGCTGCTGTGGGTGGCGGCATGGTGGAGCTTGCGCCCCATTGAATCACTGGCGAAAGAGGTTCGCGAGCTGGAAGAACATCATCGCGAAAAGCTTAATCCGGAAACCACCCGCGAGCTCACCAGCCTGGTGCGAAACCTTAACCGCCTGTTGAAAAGTGAACGCGAACGCTATGATAAATACCGTACGACGCTTACCGACCTGACCCACAGCCTGAAAACCCCGCTCGCGGTCATGCAAAGCACCCTGCGTTCCATGCGCAGTTCGAAGCTGAGCGTTGACGATGCCGAGCCGGTGATGCTGGAGCAGATCAGCCGTATTTCCCAGCAAATTGGCTATTACCTCCACCGCGCCAGCATGCGTTCCGGCAGCGCCCTGCTGAGCCGCGAGCTGCATCCGGTCGCCCCGCTTCTGGATAACCTCACGTCTGCCCTCAACAAGGTGTATCAGCGTAAAGGGGTGAACATCAGCCTTGATATCTCGCCAGAGATAAGCTTTGTGGGTGAAAAAAATGACTTCATGGAAGTGATGGGTAACCTGCTGGATAACGCCTGCAAATACTGTCTGGAGTTCGTGGAAGTGTCGGCGCGGCAGACGGATAACGAACTGCATATCATCGTTGAGGATGATGGCCCGGGGATCCCGCGCAATAAACGTGATGTGGTGTTCGATCGCGGTCAACGCGCCGATACGCTACGTCCTGGCCAGGGCGTTGGATTAGCCGTCGCGCGTGAGATTGTCGATCAGTACGACGGGAAAATCGAAACCAGTGAAAGTTTGCTGGGCGGCGCGCGAATGGAGGTCATTTTTGGTCGCCAACAGCCCACATCGAACGATAGTTAACCCGTTATGTGAAAATTGCGAGGATCTCGCAGCCGGGGGGCTGAGCTTCCGTTATAATCCGAGTCAGTAAGAGCCTGCGGAATAAAAAAATATGGATTATCACTTAACGCTTAACTGGCCCGAGTTTATTGAACGTTACTGGCAAAAACGCCCGGTCGTTCTGAAACGCGGGTTCAGCAATTTTGTCGACCCCATCTCGCCTGACGAGCTGGCCGGTCTGGCCATGGAAAACGAAGTCGACAGCCGTCTGGTCAGCCACCAGGACGGGAAATGGCAGGTTAGCCACGGTCCTTTCGAAAGCTACGATCACCTTGGTGAAAACAACTGGTCGCTGCTGGTGCAGGCGGTCAACCACTGGCACGAGCCAACGGCCGCCTTAATGCGTCCGTTCCGCGCCCTGCCCGACTGGCGCATGGACGATCTGATGATCTCCTTCTCCGTTCCTGGCGGTGGCGTCGGTCCGCATCTGGACCAGTACGACGTGTTTATTATTCAGGGTACGGGCCGCCGCCGCTGGCGCGTGGGCGAAAAAGTCCCCATGAAGCAGCACTGCCCGCATCCGGACCTGCTTCAGGTTGACCCGTTTGACGGGATTATCGACGAAGAGCTGGAGCCGGGTGACATTCTCTACATTCCACCGGGATTCCCGCACGAAGGTTACTCCCTGGAGAATTCCCTCAACTACTCCGTCGGGTTCCGCGCGCCAAGCGGCCGCGAGATGATCAGCGGATTTGCCGACTATGTTCTGCAGCGCGAGCTGGGCAGCTATCGTTACAGCGACCCTGATGTGCCTGCACGCGAGCATCCGGCCGATATCCTGCCCGCAGAGCTGGATAAGCTGCGCGGCATGATGCTGGATCTG
This sequence comes from Enterobacter sp. JBIWA003, assembly GCF_019968825.1. NCBI lineage: Bacteria > Pseudomonadati > Pseudomonadota > Gammaproteobacteria > Enterobacterales > Enterobacteriaceae > Enterobacter > Enterobacter sp. JBIWA003. The sequence goes on along the minus strand of NZ_CP074170.1, from coordinate 1,919,033 downwards.
ATTAACGAGCCGGAGCACTTCAAACAGTGGTTTGGCGAGTTTATCAGCCAGTCCCGCCACGAGCTGGACGTTGCACCACCGGAGCCGCCTTATCAAGCTGACGAGATTTATGATGCACTTCAGCAGGGCGACAAGCTGACGCGCCTGGGCGGACTACGCGTGCTGCGTATTGGTGAGGACGTGTTCGTCAACGGCGAGAAGCTGGACTCTCCACACCGTCCGGCGCTGGAAGCGATTGCCAGCCATCTGGTGCTGACTGCCGATACCTTTGGCGATGCGCTGGAAGACCCATCCTTCCTCGCGATGCTGGCCGCACTGGTCAACAGCGGGTACTGGTTCTTTGAGGACTGAGTCGTGATATTTGCCGGGTGGCGGCTTCGCCTTACCCGGCCTACATTCGGATCGTAGGCCCGGTAAGCGTAGCGCCACCGGGCGTTTTTATCGCCGCTCACCCGCCGCAAAATCCTCGATCTCGCCGGCCCAATCCACCGGATACAATCCCTCCTGCACGTCCCGATGAAACGTTGAAAACGGCCAGTCGCTGACTTTACCCACAAAGCCGTGCTTCAGCGGATTGACGTAAATGTAATCCACATGCCGCCGGTAGTCCTCTTCGTTGCGGATAGTGTGTTCCCAGAATCGTGGTTGCCAGATATGACGCATGTCGACGTTGCGGCTGAACGTCTTTTTGATATCCCGCCAGCGAGCAGAAAAATCACTGTCTCCTTCCGGTAGGGTCCAGATACAGTGCATGTGTTCAGGCAGAATAACCCACGCGTTGATGGTGAAGGGCTTCGCACGCTTAACCGTTGAGACGGCGGAACGCAGGCTATCGATATGACGGGTAAGCAAATCGCTCTGACGATTTTGCAGGTTGACGGTGAAGAACCAGGTTCCACCGGGGACGTAATGGCGGCGATAGTTTGACATGGGCACTCCTTGCCTCAATGCCGGGTGGCGGCTTCGCCTTACCCAGCCTACATTCGGATCGTAGGCCCGGTAAGCGAAGCGCCACCGGGCGTTTTTTTAGCGTTTAGCGGTCAACTCCGCGATCCGCACAATCACCTGCACCGCCTTTTCCATTCCTTCAAGCGTCACAAACTCATGTTTGCCATGGTAGTTATAGCCACCGGTAAACAGATTCGGGCACGGTAGCCCCATGAATGACAGCTGAGAACCATCGGTGCCGCCGCGAATCGGCTTCAGCTGCGGTTCAATATCGCAGTCGCGCATCGCCTGCTGGGCGATATCGAGAATATGCGGATGCGCCATCACCTTCTCGCGCATATTGTAATAGCTGTCTTCGATGATGAGCTCGATATAGCAGTCAGGATGCAGGCCCTTGCCCACCTTCTTGGCGATCTCCATCATCTTACGCTTGCGCGCCTCAAAGGCTTTACGGTCGAAATCGCGGATGATGTAGTGCATCTGCGCGCTGTCCACGGTGCCTTTGATGCTGGTCAGGTGATAGAACCCTTCATACCCTTCGGTCTGTTCGGGGCTCTCTTCCGCCGGGACTTCCGCATGAATTCGCGACGCCAGCGACAGCGCGTTCACCATGACGCCTTTCGCCGAACCGGGGTGAACGTTGTTGCCGACAATTTTGATCGTCACCGAGGCAGCGTTGAAGTTTTCATACTCCAGCTCACCGACGCCGCCACCGTCAACGGTATAGGCCCACTGCGCGTTAAAGGCGTCCACGTCGAAGTGCTTCGCGCCCTTGCCGACCTCTTCATCCGGCGTAAAGGCCACGCGGATATCGCCGTGCGGGATATCTTTGCCCTTCAACACCGCCAGCGCCGTCATGATCTCCGCGATCCCCGCTTTATCATCCGCCCCCAGTAGCGTTTTTCCGTCGGTGGTGATCAGCGTCTGGCCCAGCAGCTGGTGCAGCACCGGGAACATGACGGGCGAGAGCACTTCGTCGCCTATGCCCAGCGCAATGTCGCCGCCGCGGTAGTTTTCAACAATCTGCGGGTTCACATGTTTACCGCTAAAATCCGGAGAGGTGTCGACATGGGAGATAAAGCCAATCGCCGGAATGTCACCCGGGACATTCGCCGGCAGCGTTCCCATCACAGTGCCTTTCTCGCTTAACGTGACGTTGACCAGCCCCATGGCGTCAAGCTGCTCTTTAAGCAGGTTTAATAACTTCCACTGGCCTTCGGTGCTCGGCACCTGGCGAACACCCGGTTTAGATTGGGTATCCAGCGAAACGTACTGTAAAAAACGCTCAAGTAATTTATCCATGCAGTCACCCTCACTTTTTGTGACAACATTATCAATAAGCATCAAAACGCAAATATTGCGTCAGGTCACTTTTATCCCGCAAACGAGAATATTTTCCGTTTATATCGTTATGCGTTAGTAAATGTAGCTTATGAATCAGTGACAAGGATTGGCGATTGCAGGGGATTGCCGTAGAATGTCCGCCCTCATTACGAGTCACCAAGGTGGTTACACACAAACCCCGCTTCAGTCTGCTGCCTGAGGCGTCTATATGGGACAGCGCAAAAATTGAATACACAAACCCGTTCACCGCTGGTGAAACTGGAACGAATTCGTAAAAGTTTTGATGGCAAGGACGTCATTTCCGACCTCACTCTCACCATCAATGACGGTGAGTTTCTGACGCTGCTTGGCCCCTCCGGCTGCGGCAAAACAACCGTACTGCGCCTTATCGCCGGGCTGGAAAGCGTCGATAACGGCCATATCCATCTTGAAAACCAGGACATCACCCAGGTTCCCGCCGAAGACCGCCACGTCAATACTGTCTTTCAGAGCTATGCCCTCTTCCCGCACATGACCGTGTTTGAAAACGTGGCGTTTGGCCTGCGGATGCAAAAAACCCCGGCGAATGAAATCGAACCGCGCGTCACCGAAGCCCTGCGCATGGTGCAGCTTGAGACGTTCGCCCAGCGAAAACCGCATCAGCTTTCCGGCGGCCAGCAGCAGCGCGTGGCCATCGCCCGCGCCGTAGTCAACAAGCCGCGTCTGCTCCTGCTGGATGAATCCCTCTCCGCGCTGGACTACAAGCTGCGCAAGCAGATGCAGAACGAACTCAAGGCTCTGCAGCGCAAGCTCGGCATTACCTTTGTCTTCGTCACCCACGACCAGGAAGAGGCCCTGACCATGTCCGACCGCATCGTGGTGATGCGTGACGGTAAAATCGAGCAGGACGGCACGCCGCGTGAAATCTACGAAGAGCCGAAGAACCTGTTTGTCGCCAGCTTCATTGGTGAAATCAATATCTTTGACGCCACGGTGATCGAACGTCTGGACGACCAGCGCGTCCGGGCCCGCGTCGAAGGACGGGAGTGCGCCATCACGGTGAATTTCCCCGTCGAAAAGGGACAAAAGCTCAACGTTCTGCTGCGCCCGGAAGATCTGCGCGTCGATGAAATCCACGGCAATGCCGAGGCCGAAGGGTTAATCGGCTATATCCGCGAGCGCAACTACAAAGGGATGACGCTGGAGTCTGTCGTCGAGCTGGAGAACGGCAAAATGGTGATGGTCAGCGAGTTCTTTAACGAGGACGACCCTGACTTCGACCACTCTCTCGACCAGAAAATGGTTATCAACTGGGTAGAAAGCTGGGAGGTTGTACTGGCTGATGAAGAACACAAGTAAGTTCCAGAATGTGGTGATTGCCACGATCGTCGGTTGGCTTGTGTTGTTTGTCTTTCTACCCAACCTGATGATTATCGCCACCAGCTTCCTGACCCGCGATGATACCCATTTCGTTTCGCTTGTCTTTACGCTGGACAACTACGCGCGCCTGCTCGATCCGCTCTATTTTGACGTGCTGCTGCACTCGCTGAATATGGCGCTGATTGCCACGATTGCCTGTCTGGTGCTGGGATATCCCTTCGCGTGGTTCCTCGCGGGCCTGCCGCAAAAGGTGCGGCCCTTGCTGCTGTTTTTACTGATTGTGCCGTTCTGGACCAACTCGCTGATTCGCATCTACGGGCTGAAAATCTTCCTCAGCACCAAAGGCTACCTCAATGAATTTCTGCTGTGGCTAGGAGTGATCGATACGCCGATCCGCATCATGTTCACCCCGAGCGCGGTGATTATCGGTCTGGTCTATATCCTGCTGCCGTTTATGGTGATGCCGCTCTACTCCAGCATTGAGAAGCTGGATAAACCGCTGCTGGAAGCGGCAAAAGATCTGGGTGCCAACAGGTTCCAGACCTTTATCCACATTATCATCCCGCTGACCATGCCCGGCATTATCGCGGGCTGTCTGCTGGTGATGCTCCCGGCGATGGGCTTGTTCTACGTTTCTGACCTGATGGGCGGGGCGAAAAACCTGCTGATTGGGAATGTGATCAAGAGCCAGTTCCTCAACATCCGCGACTGGCCGTTCGGGTCCGCCACCAGCATTACGCTGACGGTGGTGATGGGTCTGATGCTGCTGGTCTACTGGCGTGCCTCACGGCTGCTGAACAAGAAGGTGGAACTCGAATGATCGGTCGACTGCTTCGCGGCGGTTTTATGACCGCCATTTACGCTTACCTGTATATCCCGATCATTATTTTGATCGTGAACTCGTTTAACAGCTCGCGCTTTGGGATTAACTGGCAGGGCTTTACCACCGACTGGTACAGCCTGCTGATGAACAATGACAGCCTGCTGCAGGCCGCTCAGCACTCGCTGACGATGGCGATCTTCTCCGCCACCTTCGCCACGCTGATTGGCTCCCTGACCGCCGTGGCGCTCTATCGCTATCGCTTTCGCGGTAAGCCGTTTGTCAGCGGCATGCTGTTTGTGGTGATGATGTCGCCGGACATCGTGATGGCGATTTCGCTGCTGGTGCTGTTTATGCTGCTGGGCGTTCAGCTTGGCTTCTGGTCGCTGCTGTTTTCCCATATCACCTTCTGCCTGCCGTTTGTGGTGGTGACCGTCTTTGCGCGCCTGAAAGGGTTCGACGTGCGCATGCTGGAGGCGGCGAAAGATCTGGGCGCCAGCGAGATGACCATCCTGCGCAAAATCATCCTGCCGCTGGCGATGCCCGCCGTGGCGGCAGGATGGCTGCTGAGCTTTACCCTGTCGATGGATGACGTGGTGGTCTCCTCCTTCGTGACCGGGCCGAGCTATGAAATTCTGCCGTTGAAAATCTATTCGATGGTGAAAGTCGGCGTTTCACCTGAGGTGAACGCGCTGGCGACCATTCTGCTGGTGTTTTCGCTGGTTCTGGTGATCGCCAGCCAGGTTATTGCTCGTGATAAAACAAAATCTCAGGGGACAATGAAATGAAAAAAATGCTCGCCGCTGCGGCGCTGGTGCTTGGCATGGGTGCCGCGCACGCTGATGACAGCAAAACGCTCTACTTCTACAACTGGACCGAGTATGTGCCGCCGGGACTGCTGGAACAGTTCACCAAAGAGACGGGCATCAAGGTGATCTACTCGACCTACGAGTCGAATGAAACCATGTATGCCAAGCTCAAAACCTACAAAGACGGCGCATACGATCTGGTGGTTCCTTCCACCTACTTTGTCGACAAAATGCGCAAAGAGGGCATGATCCAGAAGATCGATAAAACGAAGCTAACCCATTTTTCAAACCTCGATCCGGAGATGCTCAACAAGCCGTTTGACCCGAATAACGACTACTCCATTCCGTATATCTGGGGGGCAACCGCGATTGGCGTTAACAGCGAGGCCGTCGATCCGAAATCGGTGACAAGCTGGGCCGACCTGTGGAAACCGGAGTACAAAGGCAGCCTGTTATTGACCGACGACGCGCGTGAAGTGTTCCAGATCGCGCTGCGCAAGCTGGGCTACTCGGGCAATACGACGGATCCAAAAGAGATAGAAGCGGCGTATACCGAGTTGAAAAAGCTGATGCCTAACGTGGCGGCATTCAACTCCGATAACCCGGCAAACCCGTATATGGAAGGTGAAGTGAACCTGGGGATGGTGTGGAACGGCTCCGCGTATGTCGCCCGCCAGGCCGGTACGCCGCTTGAGGTTGTCTGGCCAAAAGAGGGTGGAATTTTCTGGATGGACAGTCTTTCAATCCCGGCCAACGCGAAAAACGTGGACGGGGCGCATAAGCTGATTGACTTCCTGTTGCGCCCTGACGTGGCGAAACAGGTTGCCGAGACGATTGGCTACCCGACGCCCAACCTGGCCGCACGCAAGCTGCTGAAGCCAGACGTGGCTAACGATAAGTCGCTCTACCCGGACGCCGAAACCATCAGCAAAGGTGAATGGCAGAACGATGTCGGCGACGCCAGCCGCCTCTACGAAGAGTATTACCAGAAGTTAAAAGCGGGCCGCTAACCGGTATCGCGTTCTTCCTCACGCCGCCTGCGAGGCGTGAGGGGGAATTAACTGACCGCATTCTCTCCTGCCCAGATCGTCGCCTTTCGCATCGCCTCCACCACCTCCTCATCAGACAGACCCAGCGCCTGACGAACCCGGGTTGCCTCGTCCCAGCGCTGCTGTTCATAATAACGACAGAGGTTGATCATGTCGGCTAACTGCCCCTCCTGATGGCACAGCGCGTTGCTCACGCTCTGCGGTACCGCAATTTGCTTCATCAACTCGGCCATCGGCAACTCAAGAAGGGTATCGAGCAAAGAAAACAGGCCGCACATGAACGCATTTTCAGCCAGAATCGGGTCTTTCATCGTCTCTGCAATCAGTTCGCAGAACTTGCCGCGCATCATGCTTAGCGGGTAAAGCTCGCTGACGGTGTCATTACCCGCACTGGCGAGGACCACGACGGCAACAAACCGTCGGAGCTGATTTTCGCCAAGATACCTGAGCACCTCGCTCAGGGTTAACTTGCTGAAATTACAGGCGCCGACATGTTTAAACGCCGTATGCTTCATATAGCGCATGATTTTATAAGAGAGCGTCAGATCCGTTTTTATCAACGACTCGATGATTCGAAAATCAGGTTTATTGCGTCCGACCTCCATTTGCAGCCGGAAAATCGCCAGCTGATTTTGCGACAGCCGTTTATATTTAATGACCTCCGGGCGGCAGAAAAAATAGCCCTGAAACAGCGAGAACCCCTCGTCCCTGTATTGGTTGAATTCCTCTTTAGTCTCAACTTTTTCAGCGAGATATTTAATATGACCGGTCAGATGTTTACGTGCTTTCAGATACGCTTTAATTTGCGCTAAAGTATAATTTCTGACGTCGAATTTCAGGATCGAAATATAGGGTAAAAAAGCATCCCATTCTGGCGCAAGGGTGAAATCATCAAGCGCAAACTGGTAGCCATGCGCATTCATCTCCCTGACAGCCTGCAGCAGTTCGGCCCCCGGCACAGCATCTTCAAGGATCTCAATCACCACGCTCTCTTTATCAAGCGCTTCGCCACTGCGGTCAATGACCATCCTTGAAGGGAAATTAATAAACGACGTATGTGCCCCGGCGATGCGCTGGGACGGCACACATAAAAACTGATCGGATATCATTCTGGACGTAGCATATTCCGCCGACACATCCGGAAAACGATTTGTCATCCCGTCTCTGAAAAGCAGCTCATAGGCCACGGTATTCATCTCTGGGTTAAAAATGGGTTGTCGCGCGATAAATCCGTACATATCCCATCCTCCTCTACCACTTAATATTTATTAGCATCCTCTTTCTACACGATGATAACGAGCATTATCGAGCGCTATTTTGATTGAATGCACAAAATAAAAGCATCCACACTAATTAACGGGATTTAATATTCTGGAATTTAAATTAAATATATCCGGCGCTCTACAGAAAGAGAACGAAATATCCGATAAGTACTGTGTGCCTGCCCGACATGCACGACATTACGGGAGATGAGAATGAAAGACGCCATGGTCCGAAAACAAAAAATAAGAGTCAAGACGTTGATGCTATTGTCCATTTTCCTCACCGTGACGGTGGGCTTTACGGCAACGATCGGGTTTATGATGTGGCAGTGGATGGCTCAGCAAGAAGTGCTGGCCAAAAAACATATCCGCCAGATAGCCGAGGTACAGGCTTTACAGGTCAGCAAACAGCTGGATTCCGCCCTGACTGCCGCCCGGGATATGGGCAACAGCGCTCTGGCGCTGCGTGAGGCGGGCGTATCCGATCGCCAGAGCCTGAACCAGCTGCTCATCCACTACCTCTCGGCTCACCCATCGTTTCTCTCCATGTCGATGGCCTTTGAGCCCAACGCGTTTGACGATAAAGATGCCGCCTTTGCCGGTCAGAGCGGTGAAGATCCTGCCGGGCGCTACGCCCGCTACGTCGACCGCGATGCCACCGGCAAACCGGCGTTGCACCTGCTGACGGACATCGAAACGCCCGGCAGCGGTGATTATTATCTGCTGCCGAAACAGCGGCATAAAGATGTGATCATCGAACCCTATATTTACCCCTACAACGGCGTGGACGTGATGCTCACCTCGATTGCCGCCCCCATCATGCGTGACGGTCAGTTTCTGGGCTCGGTTACCTCTGACTTCTCGCTCGCCACGCTGCAGTCCACGATCGGCGCAATTAAACCGTGGAACGGCACAGGCTACGCCCTCCTCCTGTCTGCAGGCAATAACGTGGTGTCCAGCCCGGACAAACGGGCTGCAGGCAAGCCTTACGCGGGTCAGATTGCCGGTCATGACGTCACCCGAGTAAACGATCCGCTGCTGAAGGAAGAGGTGTTTATCACCTGGCAGGACATCGCCGTCGGCAACAGCCAGACGCCGTGGAAACTGGCTATTATCACCCCGGTCAGCGAAGTGATGGCCGAAGCGCGCGCATTTTTACTGAAAGCCATCGTCCTGATGGTGTTAAGCATCGTTGCGGTCAGCCTGGTGATGGCCCAGATCTTTACCCGCAAGGTTGACCGTCCGGTGGGGGGAGAACCTTCCGAGGCCGCCGGTATTGCCTTGGCCGTCGCCCGGGGAGATCTGAACAACACCATCCCGGTGCGTTCCGGGGATACCCACAGCATTTTTTATGCTCTGCACACCATGCAGACGCAGCTCAAGCGCATCGTCGGCAACATCAGCGAAGCCAGCCATTCGGTGCACGGCGGGACCAGCGAAATTTCGGCGGGCAACCTTGACCTCGCCTCGCGTACCGAAGAACAGGCGGCGGCGATTGTTGAAACGGCTGCCAGCATGGAAGAGATTTCGGTCACGGTGAAGAATAACGCCGACAACGCCCACAAGGCCACCACGCTGACCGATCGCGCCGCGAGTCTCGCCGGGCATGGCGAAACGCTGGTAAACGACGTGGTAATGGTGATCGGGGAGATTTACGAGAGCGCACGTAAGATCGGTGAGATTAACAGCATCGTCGACGGCATCGCCTTCCAGACCAATATTCTGGCGCTGAATGCGGCCGTTGAAGCGGCGCGCGCAGGCGAACAGGGACGCGGTTTCGCAGTTGTCGCAGGTGAAGTGCGCAATCTTGCCCAGCGAAGCGCTAACGCGGCTAAAGAAATTTCCCAGCTGATTGCCGAGTCCTCAGGCCGCGTCAGCAAAGGCGTTGAGCTGGTCAATGAGACCGGCGTAATGATGAAACAGGTGATTGAGGCGGTGTCGCACGTGCATCTGGTCATCAACGACATTGTTCAGGCGCTGGACGAACAGAATCGGGGGATTAGCCAGGTCAGTACCGCCGTTAACCAGATGGACAGCACCACCCAGCAGAATGCTTCACTGGTTCAGCAGATCTCAGCGGCGGCGCTCTCGCTGGACGAGCAGGCTAAATCGCTGGAGAAGACGCTGGCGTTCTTTCATTCTTAAATAAAAAGGCACCCGTCCAGCGGGTGCCTTTTCACGCGATTCGCGTTACAGCCCTTTCAGCAGCTTGTCGACAAATTCCGGAACAACCGTGCTTGCCAGACCGTAGTGTTTCTCTTCAAACTCGCTGCCCACCTGGCTTGGCTCAAGATTGAGTTCAACCGTATGTGCGCCGTGCAGTCGCGCTTCGTGGACAAACCCCGCCGCCGGATAAACATGGCCGGATGTGCCGATGGCGATAAACACGTCGGCCATCGCCAGCGCGCTGTAGATCTCATCCATTCCCAGCGGCATTTCGCCGAACCAGACCACGTGCGGACGCAGGCGCGACGGGAACTGGCAGCAGTGGCACTTATCCTCCGGCAGCACGTCCTCTTTCCAGTCCAGCACCTGACCGCTCCAGGCGCAGCGAACCTTGAGCAGCTCGCCGTGCATATGGATGATATTCTTGTTACCGGCCCGCTCGTGAAGGTTGTCGATATTCTGCGTTACCAGCAGAAAACGATCGCCCAGCGCCTCTTCCAGCTTCGCCAGCGCCAGATGCGCGGCATTCGGCGCGACGTCAGGCTGCTGAAGCTGACGACGGCGGGCGTTGTAAAACGCCTGCACGAGATCCGGGTCGCGGGCAAAGCCTTCCGGCGTGGCGACATCCTCCACGCGGTGCTCTTCCCACAACCCGTCCGCCGCGCGGAAGGTTCGAATTCCTGACTCGGCGGAGATCCCCGCCCCGGTCAGCACCACCACTCTGGGTTTATCCATCGCTTCTGGCATCATTCTGTCTCTGAAAAAGATCCGCTGGCGCAGACGCTCACGCAAGCGGCGTTTGTTTTTGCGAAAACGGCTGAGTCGACCCTGGCGACGCGACAGCATAGTAACCTCGTAAACTAATCGGTGAGATGAAGGAATGCGGCTCCGCGCATGCCTCCTGCGTCCCCGTGTCGCGCGCGTTCAATACGCGGCACGCGGGCAACCGGCAATAAGTGTCGGGGCAAACGCCCGGACAACCGTTCCGTAATCGCGGTAAAGTTTGAGAGCCCTCCCCCGATCACCAGCAGATCCGGGTCGACGATAGTGAGAATATTGCCCAGACATACCGCCAGCAGATCCAGATAGCGCTCGACGTGCTCACGCGCCTGCGCATCCCCTTGCTCCCACAGGGTAATGATTTGAGGGGCCTCAAGTTTCTGATGATAGAAGTGTTCGTAAAGCCATGCAAACCCGCGGCCGGAAAGGTAGTTCTCAATACAGCCGTGCTGGCCACAGCCGCAGCGGGTTAGCGGAAAATCACGTCCCACCACCTCGAGGGCATCCACCGGCAGGCGAATATGACCAAACTCGCCGGTGATGTAGCTGCGGCCGGTGATGGGCTTACCGTTGATGACGATTCCGCCGCCGACGCCGGTACCGAGGATCAGCCCCATCACCAGCGGGTAGCGACGGAATTCATCATCCCAGGCTTCAGAGAGCGCGAAGCAGTTGGCATCGTTATCTAAACGCACGTCGCGTTCAAGGAGAGCAGAGAGATCGGCGCGCAGCGGTTTACCGCTGGCGGCAGGCACGTTGGCCGCGTAAAGCGTACCGTCGTCGGTTTCCGGCATGCCCGGAATACCAATGCCGACGCTGCCTTTCACGCCAAAGCGTTCATCGGCCTGTGCCACCAGCGCGGCAATGGCGTTTAAAAATTCGTCGTAGCTGTCGCGCGGCGTGGGAACGCGGGTTTCCCACTGCAGTTTGAGGTCTTTATCAAATACGCCGAGCGCAATCTTGGTGCCGCCAATATCAAATCCATAATACATAACGCATTCCTCTTTCGATCTGGCGACCCGAAAGCCGCTAGATCATGACGTAATTACTGGCCACTTAATACCCTCGCCGGATCAATTCGGCTTGCGCGACGCGCCGGATACCAGCTTGCCAGCAGACTCAGTAAAAGTGCTGTAAGCAGCACATAAAAAACATCCAGCCAGTGCAGTTCAGACGGCAGGAAGTCAATAAAATAGATATCACCCGACAGGAACTGGTGACCAATAAGCTTTTCAATCCCGTTGATAATCGGCGTCAGCTGCAGGGAAACCACCACGCCAATCACCACGCCGCACAGGCTGCCGAACAGACCCGCCAGCAAACCGTACCAGACGAAGATGGCGCGAATAAGACCGTCTTTTGCGCCGAGGGTACGCAGCACGGCGATGTCGCCGCTCTTGTCCTTGACCGCCATGACCAGCGTCGAGACGATATTAAAGCACGCGACGCCAATCACCAGCACCATCGCCAGATACATAATGGCGCGGATCATCTGGATATCACGGTACATATACCCGTAAGTGCCGATCCAGCTTTTGATGTAGACATAGTTATTAGTCACGCTGCCCGCGTCGCGCACCAGTTTGTTGGCGTTAAAGACGTCGTTCACCTTAATCGCAATGCCCGTCACGCTGTCGCCCATGTCGAGATACTGGCGCGCATCCTCCATCGGCACCATCGCAAAGCTGTGGTCAAGCTGGCCGCTCAGCTGAAGAATACCGGTAACGTGCAGGCGCACGCGTTTTGGCTGCTGCAGTTTGTGATCGGCGCTGGCGTTGGGGATCATGATTGACACCCAGTCGCCCTGCTTCACCTTCAGGGCATCAGCAACGCCTTTACCCATGATGATCTGCTGCTCGCCCGCCCTGAAGTTGGCCCACGCGCCGTTTTGCACATAGTTCGGCAGCGCGCTGAGACGCGCTTCCTGCGCCGGGTTCACCCCTTTCACCTGAATGGCGCGCAGGTTTACCCCGCTCTCCACCAGCCCGGTAAAGTTAATGTAGGGCGCGGCCGCGGCGATGCCCGGCACTTTTTCAACTTTGGTGAGCGCATCGCTCCAGTTCGTCCACGGCTGGTTAACCGGTTCGATCTCCCCGTGCGGCACCACCGCCAGAATGCGGTTATTCAGCTCGCGCTCGAAACCGTTCATGGCGCTCAGGCCGACAATCAGCACCGCCACACCCAGCGCAATACCGATGGTCGAGATGACGGAGATCAGCGACACCATGCCGCCGCGACGGCGGCCGCGGCTAAAACGTAAACCGATGAGTAACGATAACGGTGACGCCATTACTCTGCTCCCATCAGGGTCAGTTCCGCGTTCAGATGACCGTCGCGCATCTCAAGCTGGCGCCCCATGCGTTTTGCCAGCTGCAGATCGTGGGTCACCACCAGAAACGCGGTACCCTGTGAGGCGTTCAGCTCGCCCAGAAGCTGGAAAATACTGTCCGCATTGCGGGCGTCCAGGTTACCGGTGGGCTCATCCGCCAGCACCAGACGCGGGTTGTTGACCAGCGCACGGGCAATCGCCACGCGCTGGCGTTCGCCGCCGGACAGCTCCGACGGACGGTGGTTACCGCGATGGCCCAGCCCTACCGCTTTCAGCATGTCGCTGGCCCGGGCGTTAATTTCTGCGGGTTTCTTTTTGCCAATCAGCAGCGGCATCGCCACGTTTTCCAGCGCCGTGAAATCCGGCAGCAGGTGGTGGAACTGGTAGATAAAGCCCAGCTCGCGGTTGCGCAGCTCGGCCTTCGCCGCCGAGGACATTTTGCTCATCGGCTGGCCGGAGAAAATCACGTCGCCGTTGGTTGGGGTATCCAGCCCGCCCAGCAGATGTAATAAGGTACTTTTACCGGAGCCGGAGCTGCCGACAATCGCCATCATCTCGCCTTCGCCCACGCTAAAGCTCACATTGTGCAGCACGTCGGTTTGCACAGTGCCTTCCTGATAGCGTTTGGACAGGTTGTCGCATTGCAACAGGATCTTATTCATAACGTAAAGCCTCAGCGGGTTGAGTGGCGGCGGCGCGCCAGGAAGGATAAAGCGTTGAAAGCAGCGCAATGGCCATCGCGGCCAGCGCAATACCGACCACCTGCAGCGGCTCGATAGCCACCGGCAGCGCCGCGCCGTCGAGCAGCGCGCCGATAATCGGCATTAAGTTGTTGAGCTGGCTGGCAAGCAGTGCCCCCAGCACGGCACCGAGCAACGCACCGATGATACCAGCGCTAGCGCCCTGCACCATAAACACGGCCATGATCTGGCGCGGCGTCAGCCCCTGGGTTTGCAGGATAGCGACCTCGCCCTGCTTCTCCATCACCATCAGCCCCAGCGAGGTGATGATGTTAAATGCCGCCACGGCGACGATCAGGCTCAGCAGCAGCCCCATCATGTTTTTCTCCATCCGCACGGCCTGGAACAGCTCGCCTTTGCGCTCGCGCCAGTCCTGCCATTTGGTGCCGTCCGGCAGTTTTTGCTGGCTGAGGGTATCCACCTTCAGCGGCGCGTCAAGCCACAGGCGCCAGCCGGTGATATTTCCGGCCGGGTAGCGCATCAGGCGTGACGCGTCCTGGATGTTAACCAGCATCTGGTAGCCATCGACTTCACTGTTGGCGGCAAAGGTACCAATTACGTTGAACAGGCGCTGGCTTGGCAGGCGCCCCATCGGCGTAAACTGGCTGGCGGAAGGCACCATCACGCGCAGCTGGTCGCCACGGTTGACGCCAAGCTGGCCGGCAAGCTGCTCACCCAGAATCACGTTGTATTTCCCGGCTTCCAGGTCGGTCTGCTTCACGTTAACGAGATACGGCGTCAGCGGATCTTTTTGCGCCGGGTCGATACCCAGCATCACGCCGACCGCCACGCTGCGGGCGCTCTGCAGCACCACGTCACCGGTGGTCAACGGCGCAACGCGCGTGACGCCCTGTAACTTCGCCGCGCTTTCCGGCAGCTGCTGTGGGTTAACCGAGCCGTTAGTCGATGAGAGAACGGCCTGCGGCATCAGCCCCAGGATATTGTTTTGCAGCTCGCGCTCAAAGCCATTCATGACGGAAAGCACCGTCACCAGAGCCATCACGCCAAGCGTGATGCCAATAGTCGAAAGCCAGGAGACAAAGCGACCGAAGCGGTCCGCGGCGCGCCCACGCATGTAGCGTAAGCCTATGAAGAGTGCGACAGGTTGATACATGAAGTCCGTCTGTTTGCTGATAGCAGACCCACGAGTATATAAGCGAATCCGTTAAGCGTAAATGACTGAAACCGTAAGGTTTGGTAATCATTTTTCCGAAAAATTCAGATAAATCAGGGTACTAATGTCTGAAACCGCCCCTCGCAACCTCCACTTTTTCCGAAAAACCTCCTGATACAGACTGTTACCCATTACAGCCCGGTTTCGTTTAACAACAATTGTTCGTTCGTCTATGGCAATAAGGTAGTTGCGAACAATGAAGCAAAAAGCATTATGGATTAACCAGATAAAAGGGCTGTGTATCTGCCTGGTGGTTATCTATCATTCGGTTATCACGTTTTATCCGCACCTGATCGGGCTGCAACACCCGCTCTCCGGCCTTCTCGCCAAATGCTGGGTCTATTTTAATCTCTATCTTGCCCCCTTCCGTATGCCGGTCTTTTTCTTTATCTCCGGCTATCTGATCCGTCGTTATATTGATGAGGTGGACTGGCGAACCAGTCTCGACAAACGGATCTGGAGCATTGTCTGGGTCCTGGCGCTGTGGGGGATTCTACAATGGCAGGCGCTGACCCACCTGAATGCCTGGCTGGCGCCCGATCGCGAGCTTGCCACCTCGTCGAACGCGGCCTACGCCGACTCGCTCCCGGGATTTGTGCGAGGCATGCTCACCGCCAGCACCAGTCTGTGGTATCTGTATGCCCTGGTTGTGTACTTCACGCTGTGTAAACTGCTGAGCCGCTGGAAGCTGCCGATGCTGGGGCTGCTGGCGCTGGCAAGCATCGCGATCAACTTCCTGCCGCTGCCGTGGTGGGGAATGAACAGCGTGGTACGCAACATGATCTACTACAGCCTCGGGGCGTGGTATGGCGCAGCGCTGATGACGTGGATGAAAAACCTCAGCCTGCGCCGCAGCTGGCTGACAACCGGCGCTTTCGCCGCCGTCTCCGTGGTGCTGTGGTTTGCTAACGTTCCGCTGCTGCTCTCATTGCTGTCGATTGTGCTGATCATGAAGCTGTTCTACAGCTTTGAGCAGCGCTATGCCGTTCACCCTGACAACCTGCTGAACGTGATTGGCTCCAATACCATTGCGATTTATACCACTCACCGCATCCTCATTGAGGCCTTCAGCCTGTTCCTGATTGGCGAGATGAATGCCGCTTACTGGCCGGTCTGGGCTGAACTCACCTTAATTCTGGTCTACCCGTTTGCCAGCCTGCTGATCTGTACCCTTGCCGGACTCGGGGTGCGTAAGATCTCCACCGCGCTGTTTGGGGACATTTTCTTCTCTCCGCCTTCACCGCTCACGCTGTCACCCACCACCCGTTAATGCCCTCACCGCCCCCTTTCGGGGGCGTATAATCCCGCCGTGCGGTTACGATTTGCTTATGTAAAACGATCGAGGATAATAAAGACATTGCGTATCAGTGATATGCCCCAATACTGTTGGTATATCCATAAGAGACTCTGACATAGCCATGCCTGAACACTATCGTTATTCCTTGCCTGTCAAAGCGGGCGACCAGCGCCAGCTGGGTGAACTCACGGGCGCAGCGTGCGCCACGCTGGTAGCGGAAATCGCCGAGCGTCATCCTGGCCCGGTGATCCTGGTTGCCCCGGACATGCAAAACGCCCTGCGCCTGCACGATGAAATTCGCCAGTTCACCGATAATCTGGTGTTCAGCCTGGCCGACTGGGAAACGCTGCCCTATGACAGCTTCTCTCCACACCAGGAGATCATCTCCTCGCGCCTGTCGACGCTCTATCAACTCCCGACCATGCAGCGCGGCGTGCTGATTGTGCCGGTGAATACCCTGATGCAGCGCGTCTGTCCTCACAGCTACCTGCACGGTCACGCGCTGGTGATGAAAAAAGGCCAGCGCCTGTCCCGTGATGCCCTGCGGGCGCAGCTTGACGGTGCCGGCTATCGCCACGTCGACCAGGTCATGGAGCACGGGGAATACGCGACCCGCGGCGCGCTGCTCGACCTTTACCCGATGGGCAGCGACCAGCCGTATCGTCTGGACTTTTTCGATGATGAAATCGACAGCCTGCGCGTCTTTGACGCCGACACGCAGCGCACGCTGGAGGAAGTGGAGTCCATCAATTTACTGCCCGCACATGAGTTCCCGACGGACAAAACCGCTATCGAACTGTTCCGCAGCCAGTGGCGCGATAAGTTCGAGGTGAAGCGCGACGCGGAACATATTTATCAGCAGGTCAGCAAAGGCACGCTGCCTGCCGGGATCGAATACTGGCAGCCGCTGTTCTTCAGCGAGCCGCTCCCTGCCCTGTTCAGCTACTTCCCGGCGAATACCCTGATTGTTAACACCGGGGATATCGACGCCAGCGCCAGCCGCTTTGAAAGCGAAACCCGCGCTCGCTTCGAAAACCGGGGCGTTGACCCGATGCGTCCGCTGCTGCCGCCGGAAGCGCTGTGGCTGCGTACCGACGAGCTCAACGCCGAGCTGAAGCGCTGGCCGCGCATGCAGCTGAAAACCGATTCGCTTGCCGATAAGGCCGCCAACACCAACCTCGCCTTCCGGACGCTGCCGGACCTGGCCGTCCAGGCGCAGCAGAAATTCCCGCTGGATAATCTGCGCAAGTTCCTGGTGTCGTTTACCGGCCCGGTGGTGTTCTCCGTTGAGAGTGAAGGCCGCCGCGAAGCGTTAGGTGAGCTGCTGGGACGCATTAAGGTGGCGCCGAAGCGCATCCTGCGCCTGAGCGAAGCGACCGGAAACGGTCGTTACCTGATGATTGGCGCCGCCGAGCATGGGTTCATCGACACGCTCAACAACCTGGCGCTGATTTGCGAAAGCGACCTGCTGGGTGAGCGCGTCGCGCGCCGTCGTCAGGACAGCCGTCGAACCATCAACCCGGACACGCTGATCCGCAACCTGGCCGAGCTGCATCCGGGCCAGCCGATTGTTCATCTGGAGCATGGCGTTGGACGCTATCAGGGGATGACCACGCTGGAGGCGGGCGGCATTAAAGGTGAATACCTGATGCTGACCTACGCCAACGACGCCAAACTGTATGTCCCGGTGTCGTCCCTGCATCTGATCAGCCGCTACGCGGGCGGGGCCGAAGAGAACGCGCCGCTGCACAAGCTGGGCGGCGATGCCTGGGCGCGCGCGCGCCAGAAGGCCGCGGAAAAAGTGCGCGACGTGGCCGCCGAGCTGCTGGATATCTACGCCCAGCGCGCGGCCAAAGAGGGCTTCGCCTTTAAGCATGATAAGGAACAGTATCAGCTGTTCTGCGACAGCTTCCCGTTTGAAACCACGCCGGATCAGGCTCAGGCTATTAACGCCGTGCTGAGCGACATGTGCCAGCCGCTGGCAATGGACCGCTTAGTCTGCGGCGACGTTGGCTTCGGTAAAACCGAAGTGGCGATGCGCGCCGCCTTCCTTGCGGTGGAAAACAACAAGCAGGTGGCGGTACTGGTGCCGACCACCCTGCTCGCTCAGCAGCACTTCGACAACTTCCGCGACCGCTTCGCCAACTGGCCGGTACGCATCGAGATGTTGTCACGTTTTCGCAGCACCAAAGAGCAGACGCAAATCCTGGAGCAGGCCAGCGAAGGCAAGATCGATATTCTGATCGGCACCCATAAGCTGCTGCAAAGCGACGTGAAGTGGAAAGATTTGGGGCTGCTGATCGTCGACGAAGAGCACCGCTTCGGGGTGCGTCATAAAGAGCGCATCAAAGCGATGCGTGCCGACGTCGATATCCTGACCCTGACCGCAACGCCGATACCGCGAACCCTGAACATGGCGATGAGCGGCATGCGCGATCTGTCGATTATCGCCACGCCGCCGGCGCGCCGTCTGGCGGTGAAAACCTTCGTCCGCGAGTACGATAATCTGGTGGTGCGTGAGGCCATTCTGCGTGAAGTGCTGCGCGGGGGTCAGGTCTATTACCTGTACAACGACGTGGAAAACATCCAGAAAGCGGCCGACAGGCTGGCGGAGCTGGTGCCGGAAGCGCGCATCGCTATCGGTCACGGGCAGATGCGCGAGCGCGAGCTGGAACGGGTGATGAACGACTTCCACCACCAGCGCTTTAACGTGCTGGTGTGCACCACCATCATCGAAACCGGGATCGACATTCCGACCGCGAACACCATCATCATTGAACGTGCGGATCACTTTGGCCTGGCGCAGCTTCACCAACTGCGCGGCCGCGTCGGGCGTTCGCACCATCAGGCTTACGCCTGGCTACTGACGCCGCATCCAAAAGCGATGACCACCGACGCGCAAAAGCGTCTGGAAGCCATCGCCTCTCTGGAAGACCTCGGTGCAGGCTTCGCACTGGCCACGCACGATCTCGAGATCCGCGGTGCCGGTGAACTGCTGGGTGAGGACCAGAGCGGCTCGATGGAGACCATCGGCTTCTCGCTCTATATGGAACTGCTGGAAAACGCGGTTGATGCCCTGAAGGCCGGGCGCGAGCCGTCGCTGGAAGATCTCACCAGCCAGCAGACCGAGGTCGAGTTGCGTATGCCTTCTCTGCTGCCGGACGATTTTATTCCGGACGTGAATACCCGACTCTCGTTCTACAAGCGCATCGCCAGTGCGAAGACGGAAAACGAGCTGGAAGAGATTAAGGTTGAGCTGATCGACCGCTTTGGTCTGCTGCCCGATGCGGCGCGAAATCTGCTGGATATCGCTCGCCTGCGCCAGCAGGCGCAGAAGCTGGGCATTCGCAAGCTTGAAGGCAACGAAAAAGGCGGCGTGATTGAGTTCGCGGAGAAAAACAACGTCAACCCGATGTGGCTCATCGGCCTGCTGCAAAAACAGCCGCAGCATTTCCGTCTGGATGGCCCAACGCGTCTGAAATTTACCCAAGAGCTGACGGAGCGCAAAACCCGCATGGACTGGGTGCGTAACTTTATGCGCCAGCTGGAAGAGAACGCGATCGCCTGACCTCCCTTTCCCCCCGTTAGCCCAGCGCTAACGGGGGACAATTTACAAACTCTTTGCACTTCACCCGATCTTCCCGACACACCCATTCGCCATAATTATCATTAACGCCTTATAAAACAATAACCTTATAATTTGCATGGATTATGGTGATGATGACCTTTTCGCGTTTTACTCGCTGGTTAACCCTGTTTGCGCTGGCAGCCACCGTCGCGGTGGCGCTTCCTGCTCGCGCAAATACCTGGCCCCTTCCTCCGCCCGGCAGCAAGGTGGTGGGTGAAAACCGCTTTCATGTGGTTGAAAATAATGGCGGTTCGCTGGAAGCCATTGCCAAAAAATATAACGTCGGTTTTCTGGCTCTGCTGCAGGCGAACCCCGGCGTCGACCCGTACGTTCCGCGCGCGGGCAGCGTGTTGACTATCCCGTTACAGACGATCCTGCCGGACGCCCCGCGCGAGGGGATCGTGATAAACCTGGCGGAGCTACGTCTGTACTATTACCCGCCGGGTAAAAATGAGGTGACCGTCTACCCGATTGGTATTGGTCAGCTGGGCGGCGACACCCTGACGCCGACGATGGTCACCACCGTCTCGGATAAACGCGCGAATCCAACCTGGACCCCGACGGCCAATATTCGTGCCCGTTATAAAGCTCAGGGCATCGATCTTCCGGCCGTGGTGCCGGCAGGCCCGGATAACCCGATGGGTCACCACGCGATCCGCCTGGCGGCCTACGGTGGCGTTTACCTGCTGCACGGAACGAACGCGGACTTTGGCATCGGCATGCGAGTCAGCTCCGGCTGTATTCGTCTTCGCGATGACGATATCAAAACGCTGTTTAACGTTGTTACGCCGGGTACCAAAGTGAATATCATCAATACGCCGATTAAGGTTTCTGAGGAGCCGGGCGGCGTACGGCTGGTCGAAATTCACCAGCCGCTATCGAAAAACATTGGCGACGATCCGCAGACGCTGCCCATTAACCTGAATGCCGCAATGGTAAGCTTCAAAACGAATGCGAATACCAACAGCGTGGTGATGGAGCGCGCAATGGAGGCCCGCTCAGGCATGCCGACCGATGTCACCCGGCATCATGATGTAATCCAGCTAATCGATGTAAATCATAAATAAAAAAACGCCCTGCTCAGCAGGGCGTTTTTTATTGCAGTGGCATAAATGAGGGTTTATGCCCGGCTTATTTGTAGATGACGGCGGTGCCGTGCAGGGTGTTAGGACCGGTCACAGAGGTGATACGGTAAGATTTAGCACCCATCTCTTCCGCTTTTTGTGCCAGCTGATCTTCCAGTGAACCCAGGTTAGTACCGGCAGACGCAGAGATCGTCCCGACTTTATGCTGATCGACCGGGGTGGACTGTACTTGTACAGCCGCAAAGCTTGCGAAAGAGAGTGAACTCAGAACAGCAGCAGCGATGAGGGTTTTTACGTTTTTCATGATGTTTACCTTTAGCAGATGAATTTGGAGGTCGTTATCTATTTAGTTAACGATCGATAGGTAAATCATAAATGTGATCCAGGTCACGCGTCAACATAATTTTATAACGACCATTAACTTAATTTTAAAGTCGTTATTTTTCATATAGATATGATTAATATATTTTTAAGCATTCAGCACTGGTGGTGGGTTGCGTTTATTTTTATAATGGTTATTCACCAAACCAACAGAGGACCAACGGCACATGACAACCGACGTCACGAGTTGTGCGAAGAAAAGCCGTGGCCGACCAAAAGTGTTTGACAGGGATGCAGCGCTTGATAAGGCCATGACTCTCTTCTGGCAACATGGGTATGAAGCAACCTCGCTTTCCGATCTGGTAGAAGCTACCGGAGCCAAAGCGCCGACGCTGTATGCCGAATTTACCAATAAAGAGGGGCTGTTCAGGGCGGTGCTGGACAGATACATTTCGCGTTTTGCAGCGAAACATGAAGCCCAGCTATTTTGTGAAGAGAAAAGCGTCGAACAGGCGCTTCGGGATTACTTCACCGCCGTCGCGACCTGCTTCACCAGTAAAGATACGCCTGCGGGCTGCTTTATGATTAACACCTCTGCCACCCTGGCGGCGTCCTCGAAAGAGATTGCCAATACGGTGAAATCGCGTCATGCGATGCAGGAGGAGACGCTGAGCGCCTTTCTGGCACAGCGCCAGCAGCGCGGTGAAATCCCTGCGCAGTGCAACCCCCAACTGCTGGCACAATACCTGAGCTGTATTTTGCAGGGGATGTCGATCAGCGCCCGTGAAGGGGCAACGCTGGAAAAACTGCAGAATATTAGCGAAACCACGCTGCGGCTGTGGCCTGAGCTCCTCAAAATCTAAAACAAAAAAAAGCTCCTCAGCCTGAGCGCATGAGGAGCTAAATTCAGAGAACATCTTTTTTACACTTTGTTATTCAGAACCAGCTGACCATTTCCATCCAGTGGAATTTGCGTGCCAGGGTCTTTGTCCATGCGGATTTTGCCCTGCTGATCGCCAATTTTGTACGTCACGTCATAGCCCAGCATTTTTTCCGACTTGTCATAGACGGTTTTGCAGCGTTGCTGAGTCGTGGTGTAGGTATCGTTATCCTGCATCGCGCCCTGCACCTGGTTACCGGCATAGCCGCCACCCAGCGCGCCGACCACGGTCGCCACATCTTTACCCCGGCCGCCGCCGAACTGGTGACCAATCACGCCACCCGCTACCGCGCCCAGAACAGAACCGGCGATACGGTTTTCATCCTGCACCGGACGACGATGCGTCACGGAGACGTTACGGCACTCCTGACGAGGCGTTTTTACCGTTTCTTTAATCGGTGTAGCAGAAACCACCTGCGCATACTGCGGGCCGCGATCTAATACGTTGAGACTGGCAACGGCAGCCACACCTAACGCAGCCGCGACGCCAATCCCTATACCCGCCAACATTGATTTATTCACGGGACTTCCTCCTTTGTTGCTATTGGTAACAATTTTGCAATGGAGGCACGGCTTCGCCAATCAGATAAAGGATCAAAAAAGGGACGTTCAGAGGAGATATATTGTATTTAGGAGAACTCTTAAGCACTCAATCTGTGATCTACAGCATGAAATGCTAAAAACTCCCTCCGGAGAGCCCGGAGGGAGTGAAAGATTAGTGCAGCTTCAGACGCGGACGGATCACGCGGTTGATTCTGCCCACCAGCATCATCAGCCCGGTTTTGAAGTAGCCGTGCAGCGCAATCTGGTGCATACGGTAGAGGGAGATATACACGAAGCGGGCAATGCGCCCTTCTACCATCATCGAGCCGCGCATCAGGTTACCCATCAGGCTGCCGACAGTAGAGAAGTTTGACAGAGACACCAGAGAACCATGGTCTTTGTAGACATAGGCCTTCATTGGCTTGCCTTTGTACTGCGCCAGAATGTTGTGCAGGACCAGGCTTGCCATCTGGTGTGCGGCCTGCGCACGCGGCGGCACGAATCCACCTTCAGGACGGGCGCAGGAGGCGCAGTCACCGATAGCAAAGATTTCAGGGTCACGCGTGGTTTGCAGCGTTGGCTCCGTGACCAGCTGGTTAATGCGGTTGGTTTCCAGGCCGCCGATATCTTTCATAAAGTCAGGCGCTTTGATACCGGCCGCCCAGACCATCAGATCCGCTTTGATATACTCGCCGTCTTTGGTGTGCAGGCCGCCTTCGTCGGCGCTGGTCACCATGGTCTGCGTCAGCACCCGCACGCCCAGCTTGGTGAGTTCATTGTGCGCCGCACCGGAAATACGCGGAGGCAGCGCAGGCAGAATGCGTTCACCGGCTTCGACCAGCGTGACGTTCAGCGCTTCATTCGTTAACCCTTTGTAACCGTAGCTGTGCAGCTGTTTCACCGCATTGTGCAGCTCCGCAGACAGCTCAACGCCCGTCGCACCGCCGCCGACAATGGCGATATTTACCTTACCGTTCGCACCCATATTGCTGGTGTACTTCAGGAACAGGTTCAGCATTTCCTGATGGAAACGACGCGCCTGGTGCGGGTTATCGAGGAAGATACAGTGCTCTTTCACGCCCGGCGTGTTGAAGTCGTTGGAGGTACTGCCGAGCGCCATGACCAGCGTGTCATACGGCAGCTTGCGCTCAGGAACCAACAGCTCCCCTTTTTCATCACGCAGTTCTGCCAGAGTGATGGTTTTGCTTTCACGGTTGATGTCCACCACCGAGCCCAGCTGAAACTGGAAATGGTGGTTGCGCGCGTGTGCCAGATAGCTGAGCGCGTCCACGCCCTCGTCCAGAGAGCCGGTCGCCACTTCATGCAGCAGCGGTTTCCACAGGTGGCTGTGGTTACGATCCACCAGCGTGATTTTGGCTTTTTTACCGCGGCCCAGCTTCTTACCCAACTGTGTCGCCAGCTCCAGCCCGCCAGCACCACCGCCTACAATCACTATCTTTTTCAATGGCGTAGTCAACGTGACCCCCTCAAATTATTAACCAATTGTTAATTAAAAGTTATAAAAATAACCCTTAATTAACAACAGGTTACAGCACTGAAACCATTCAGGTGCATTGAGAATACCACGTCAGGCGCATTGGTCATACCAAAATTGATATGCATCAAGTTTTGATGGCTTAAAAGTAGACAATTCTGGTCAAAAAGAAAGCCCGGCACGCTTTCGCGGCCGGGCTTCGACGCCTGCAGGCAAGGAATTAACCCAGCGTTTTAAACGCTTTGATACGCTGCAGGTGTGGGGAGATGTTTTTGAACTTGTGGGTCTGTTCTTCGTCCCAGACGATTTCATAGTAATGATGCAGAAGTTCTGCAGCCCGGTGGCTGTTGAGCGCCTCATCGTTACGCGACAGGATCACCAGACAGCGGTCACGGTTTTTCTCACGAAAATTGCTGACGCACTTGGTCGCAATATCGACATACTCTTCCGGGCGGTCGATTTTGCCTTCCATGTTTTCGTTCGGGAAAAGGTTGGGATTGAATACCACCTGACGGATGTCACACAGGAAGCCAATCCGCTCTGCCCAGTAGCCGCCCAACCCCACGCCGCAAATCAATGGGCGATCGTCGACGTTGAGCTGCAACATCTTGTCCATCTCTTTGAGCAGATGCTGCATATCATGCTTCGGATGGCGCGTGCTGTAGCTGATCAACCGTACATCCGGATCGATAAACTGCAGTTGCAGCACCTTCTCATGATTACCAGGACTGTTTGAGTCAAAACCGTGTAAATAGATGATCATCGTCTTCTCACCACGCTACGCCTTCCGGGAGGGTTTACAGGCTGGCTTTATGTGCCTGCCAGCGCTCATTCAGGTCTTCAAGCCGGGCGTTGACCGTCTTCCAGCGCGCCGAATCCATCAGCTCCTGACGGCTAAATGAACCTTTATGATACAATTGTGTAACACGCTCTGCATTGATCGGCGACAGGTTATCCAGCACGCTCACGGCACCTTTACGATTATTGCAGACCAGGATCATATCGCAACCTGCATCCAGCGACGCCTGACCGCGTTCAGCGTAGCTGCCCATAATCGCCGCCCCTTCCATCGACAGATCGTCAGAGAAGATCACGCCATTGAAGCCCAGTTCCTGACGCAGAACGGTTTTCAGCCAGTGCGGAGAGCCGCTGGCAGGGCGCGGGTCAACGTCGCTGTAAATCACGTGCGCAGGCATGATGGCATCCAGCTTGTTGTCAGTGATAAGCGACCTGAACACCGACATATCTTTGGCGCGAATTTCCGCTTCCGGGCGCGGATCGCGCGGGGTCTCTTTGTGTGAGTCCGCCGTCACCGCCCCGTGGCCCGGGAAGTGTTTGCCGGTGGTTTTCATCCCGGCATCGTGCATGCCGTCAATGAACCGGGTCGCCATGGCCAGCGCAATGCGCGGATCGTCATGGTACGAGCGCTCGCCAATGGCGGCGCTGATATGCCCCACGTCCAGAACCGGGGCAAAACTGATGTCGATATCCATGGCAATCATTTCGCTGGCCATCAGCCAGCCGGCCTCCTGCGCCAGTTTCCCGCCCTCTTCCGTGCCGAGCAGCGCGGCAAAAGACTGGGCCGCCGGCAGGCGGGTAAACCCTTCGCGAAAACGCTGCACGCGGCCGCCTTCCTGATCGACGGCGACCACCAGATGATTGCGCGACGCGGCGCGGATCTGACGCACCAGCTCACGCAGCTGCGCCGGATCGTGATAGTTGCGGGTAAACAGGATCAGACCCCCCACCAGCGGGTGCGCCAGAATTTCACGCTCCTCCGCATCCAGTTCAAACCCTTCTACATCCAACATGACTGGACCCACATCCACCTCTCTTATCCTTTCGTTTGTAACTGACGCCAGGCATCGTCTGCCAGCGCAATAAAGTGTTTGTCTCTGGACTGCTGATAGCGCATTTCAAACCAGCCAGCCATTAACATGACGACCCAGGGCCGCCAGCGTTTAACCTGACGCCTCAGCGCGTCGGCGTTGATATGTGCCGCCTCGGCGTAGTCCCTGATCAGCGCCTGCCGCGCAGCGTCACTCTCCGTCCAGACTGCCGTCAGCTCCAGCGCTACATCGCCATCTCCGGCATATTCCCAGTCGATGAGCCTGATGCCCGCTGACGTATGCACAATATTTCCGGCATGAACATCCATGTGCAGCGGCGAGAGCCGAATCGGCTGCGGCTCGCCCGTTTTACGCAACCGCTTGAGATGCGCCAGCCACACTGGGGTGCGTCTGTCAGGCGCGGCCTGCTGCCAGTAGCGTTCCAGCAGCGGGTATAACGTGATTCGCCATCCCAGACGTGGCTGCCGGTGCAGATGATACAGCATCGCCGCGAGCGCCGGCGTGTCCGGCAGCGCGCTTTTCACGTCACCGTCCAGATAGTCGACGGCCATCCAGCTCTCTCTGAAAAAACGGGGGGCAGGCACGAGATCTGACGGAAGACGCCTCAGGGCGCGAAACTGACGACGGAAATGGGAGGCAGGCGCATAGGGGTCGTGATGTTGCCGCAAGACCAGACGTCGTTCGCCCTGCGCTATAATGCAACTCGCGCCGCCAAGCCCGGAGTGGGCCTGCGGCGCGATAAGGCGGTACTGAGGAAAATAGCGCGTCAGAATCTCTTCACGCGTGCTGTCATTGTTGCGTAACCGCACCTTTACCTGACCAGATAATTTCGCCTGTCTGAACCAGCATCAGCTGCATCTGCAGGGCCGGTGTATTCACGTTACCGGTGGCGCTAGAGTACAGCACATACTGTGCGCCAACGTTACGGGCAATGCCGATCGCCTTGCTGCGTGTGCCGAGGCTATCCTGCGGCGACAGGCCCAGCTGCTGTTTGGCTACCGCGAGCTGCTGAGCCGAGACCAGCGTAAACTTACCGTTGTTTGCCAGGGCGTTGCGCAGCGTTTCAGTCGCTTCGCCCGCGTTCAGTGAACCGTTGGTACGGTTGTTCACGCTATCAACCAGCAACACGCTACCTGCCGTCACGCCCTGTGCCTGCAGCATTTTGCCGACCATGGGCTGCATTGCGCCGTTCCAGTCGTAATGGCGCACGCGCGGCGTGGGCTGCGACGTCTGGTCCGGATGCTCGATCGGACCTGGCTGTGCCGGTATAGACGGTACGGACGGCACGGTTGGCTGCGGCTGCGTTGGCTGTGTCGGCTGTTCAGTGCCCGGTTTCGCCTCTTCCACAGGCGCTGGCTGTTCAGTTCGGGTCACACACCCCGCCAGGAACAGCGCGAAAGCTGTCACGAGCGCATAGCGGCTCAAGTTTTTAATCAAGGTTCACCCCTTAGAGATAAAGATAAAGTCTCACCTTATGCGCACCCAGATAGTTGGCGCTGCCATAGAGCGTTACCGACGATCTGGCCGGAATGGTGACGCTGCGCGGCGCCTCCAGCGGATGCATTTCGAGACCTCTTACGTCATACCAGAAAAAACGGTAGTGGACCGTCACGGGTTCGTGTCTTTCATTAAAGAGCGTAGAGGAGGCAGATGAATTGATTTCACTGATGGTCAGCGCGGGTTGTTGCGCCGTGATGCCCGCGGCAAGCACGGAGGATTCCATCACCAGCGTCTGTTCATCGTTCACGGGGATCGCCGGGCGCGAACTGCACCCCACAATCATCATCGTCATTACCAGCGCTGCAATACGCCCTTTACGCATGTCAAAGACCTTTATGTGCCAGCATCGGCCCCAGAGGACGTCCACCCAGCAGATGCATGTGAATATGATAAACTTCCTGGCCGCCATGACGGTTGCAGTTCATGATCAGACGGTAACCGTCTTCTGCAATCCCTTCCTGTTCGGCGATTTTCGCGGCCACCGTCAGCATACGACCTAATGCCACTTCATGCTCGGTTTTTACGTCGTTTACGGTCGGAATCAGAATATTGGGAATGATAAGGACGTGCGTCGGAGCCTGAGGTGAAATGTCCCGAAAAGCCGTTACCAGTTCATCCTGATAGACGATATCCGACGGAATTTCGCGACGGATAATTTTACTGAAAATCGTTTCTTCAGCCATGACCTATTCCTTTTTTGATTAATCAGGCGCGATGCGTCCGCTGTTAACACACGCTCTGGATGAGGGTGTGACACAATTCAAGAGTATGAGCGAGTTTCTCCTGTCCTTTCAACCTCCTCCCTCGATTTCTTTCCCGAATGTTCATCAGCTGAGTGAAGAGTGACCGCTCGCGGGCCTTAATGGGCTGAAACATTATTTCAGTTCCGGTCGACACATCTGTTTACAGCATTAATAGCAATGCGTATATTTCGCATTTGCATTTTCATGCGCATTTTTAACATAGAAAACGACGCCAGCCCGCGTCCGCGGGACTGACGCATACCCTCTTCATCGTTCATAAGGGTTTAATCATGTCTTTCATTCATCACACCAGGGATGGGCAACGTCAGGCTGTCGCAACGCCTTCGTTGCTGGCAGTCTGCATTGCTGTGGCACTGACGCCAGCCGCCGCTTTCGCTGCATCAACAGCCGAAGATACCGTTATTGTTGACGGCGGATTTGACCAAACGCAGGATCCTTCCGCAAGTCAGGAGCGGGATTACAGCGTCAAAACCACCACCACCGGCACGAAGCTGTTGCTGGTTCCCCGCGATATCCCGCAGTCCGTCAGCGTGATTAGCCAGCAGCGCATGGCCGATCAGAACCTGCAGTCCATTGGCCAGGTGTTAACCAACACCACGGGCGTAACGGCGCAGGTGCAGGACAGCGACCGTACCGTGTTTTACTCGCGCGGATTTTTCGTCAGTAATTACGCCTATGACGACCTGCCAACCTCCATCAGCGAAGTGTGGAACTTTGGCGATACTGCCGCCGATACGGCGATTTATGACCGCATAGAAGTGGTCCGCGGTGCAACCGGCCTGATGTCCGGTACGGGCAACCCGGCAGCGTACGTCAACATGGTGCGTAAGCATGCGGACAGCAATGAATTCAAAGGCAATGTTTCGGCGAGCTACGGCAGCTGGGATAAACAGCGCTACGTGCTGGATCTGCAGGCGCCGCTGGTGGAGTCAGGTAAGCTACGGGGCCGGATGATCGCAGGTTATCAGGACAACGACAGCTTCGTGGATAACTATCACTACCGAAAGAAATTCCTCTATGGCGTGATGGATGCGGACGTCACCGACAGCACCACCCTCTCGGTGGGATACGAATATCAGGAAAGCCATACCGCCGACCCAACCTGGGGCGGACTCCCGACCTGGTACAGTGACGGGAGTAAAACCCATTACGATCGCAGCCAGACCGTCGCGCCTGACTGGGCCAGGTCTGATAAAGACAGCACCCGCATCTTCGCTAATCTGACGCAGCGTTTCGATAATGGCTGGGAAGCACACATTAACGGCATGCATGCTGAAACCAACTTCGACTCTAAGCTGATGTATATTTCCGGCTATCCGGATAAAGAGACCGGTGCAGGCATGGTTGGCTACGGCGGCTGGAACCGTGGCGAACGGAAACAGGATGCCGTGGACGCTTTCCTGCGCGGCGATTTCGATCTCTTCGGCCGTCAGCACGAGATGATGTTCGGCGGCAGCTTCAGTCGTCAGCGTAACCATTACGACAACTCAATGCCTGACGCGGTTTACGGCATGGTTGATGTGGGTAACTTTAAGAACTGGAACGGTAACATTGCCGACCCGCAGTGGACGCCGTGGAAACTCTACAGCCAGGACGACATTCGCCAGTCCTCAGCGTATACCTCCGCCCGCTTCTCGCTGGCCGATCCGCTGCATCTGATCCTCGGCGCACGTTATACCAACTATAACATCCGCTATAACCCTGCGGGCTCCCCGGACACCCGTCTGGAAAGTACCAAAGATGACGTGACGCCCTACGCGGGCCTGGTCTACGACATCAATGAAGACTGGTCGACCTACGTCAGCTATACCTCTATCTTCCAGCCCCAGGACAAGCGGGACGCCAGCGGACGCTATCTCGACCCCACTACGGGCAAAAGCTACGAAGCCGGTGTGAAAGCAGACTGGTTCAATACCCGTCTTACCACCTCGCTGGCGATTTTCCGCATTGAGCAGGATAACGTAGCAAGCAATACCTATACCTATATGCCGAGCGGTGAGTCGATTTACCAATCGCTGGACGGCGTAGTGAGCAAAGGGATCGAGTTCGAGCTGAACGGCGCGTTGACCGATAACTGGCAGCTGACCTTCGGCGCGACCCGCTACATTGCGGAAGATAAGAATGGCAACGCCGTCAGCTCCGATCAGCCGCGTACAACCATGAAGCTGTTCACCCGTTATCAACTGCCAATGCTGCCGGAACTGACCGTGGGCGGAGGCGTGAACTGGCAAAACAAGGTGTGGACGGATGTGGATGGCGCGCCGGCTGGCCGTACCCGCGCGGAGCAAGGCAGCTACGGGCTGGTTAACCTGTTCAGCCGTTATCAGATCACCAAAGATTTTGCTGTTCAGGCGAACGTCAACAACCTGTTCGACAAAGAGTATTACGATTACGTCGGCTCTTATGTGGTTTATGGTGCGCCGCTGAACGTCTCGGTGAGCGCGAGCTACGACTTCTGAGTGTTAAGCCGGGTGGCGGCTACGCCTTACCCGGCCTACATTTGCATTTCGTAGGCCCGGTAAGCGCAGCGCCGCCGGGGATGACAAACAGCACAAATAAAAAAGGCAGCCATTCGGCTGCCTTAGTCTCCCCAGGGTCACAACTTAGTTGTTGCGGATGTACTCATCCATTTCGGTTTTCAGGTTATCGGATTTAGTACCGAAGATTGCCTGTACACCCGAACCTGCAACAACTACGCCAGCTGCACCCAGTTTTTTCAGACCCGGCTGGTCTACTTTCGCGACGTCAGCAACGCTCACACGCAGACGAGTGATACACGCGTCCAGGTTAGTGATGTTCTCTTTACCACCGAACGCGGCAACCAGTGCAGGAGCCATTTCGCTGGTCGCGCCCGCTTTGCTGTCTTCTGTCGCATCTTCACGGCCTGGGGTTTTCAGGTCCAGTGCTTTAATCAGCACGCGGAAGATGGTGTAGTAAACAACGGCATAGCACGCACCGACGATTGGGAACAGCCACAGTTTGCTGCTGTTACCGGACAGAACGATGAAGTCGATCAGGCCGTGAGAGAAGGACGTACCGTCACGCATACCCAGCAGAATACAGATTGGGAACGCCAGACCCGCCAGAATAGCATGGATAACGTACAGGATCGGCGCAACGAACATGAAGGAGAACTCGATCGGCTCGGTGATACCGGTCAGGAACGAGGTCAGCGCTGCGGAGATCATGATACCGCCCACTTTTGCACGGTTCTCTGGCTTCGCAGAGTGCCAGATAGCAATCGCCGCTGCTGGCAGACCGTACATTTTGAACAGGAAGCCACCAGACAGTTTACCTGCAGTTGGGTCGCCCGCCATGTAACGTGGGATATCGCCGTGGAATACCTGACCTGCTGCGTTGGTGAATTCACCAATCTGCATCTGGAATGGAACGTTCCAGATGTGGTGCAGACCAAATGGCACCAGGCAACGCTCGATGAAGCCGTAGATACCAAACGCCACAACCGGGTTCTGGTAAGCAGCCCACTGAGAGAAGGTCTGGATAGCGGAACCGATTGGTGGCCAGATGAAGGACAGGATCACGCCAGTGAAAATCGCTGCCAGACCAGAGATGATCGGAACGAAACGCTTGCCCGCGAAGAAGCCCAGGTACTCAGGCAGCTTGATGCGATAGAAGCGGTTGAACATATACGCTGCAATCGCACCGGAGATGATACCGCCGAGAACACCGGTGTCTGCCAGGTGTTTCGCAGCGATCTCTTCTGCCGGTAAATGCAGAACCAGCGGCGCAACCACAGCCATGGTTTTCACCATGATGCCGTAAGCAACCACTGCAGCCAGCGCAGATACGCCGTCGTTATTGGTGAAGCCCAGAGCCACACCGATCGCGAAGATCAGTGGCATGTTAGCAAAGACAGAACCGCCTGCTTCGGCCATCACATGGGACACTACGGCTGGCAGCCAGCTGAAGTTAGCAGAACCGACACCCAGCAGGATACCTGCGATAGGCAGTACGGATACTGGCAGCATCAGCGATTTACCGACCTTTTGCAGGTTAGCAAATGCATTCTTAAACATAATTGAGAGTGCTCCTGAGTATTTGTGCTTTTTTTACGCTTTCACGCATTGGCCCGGGGGGAGTACCGTGCCGTGGACAGGACATCTAAGCGCCCTTTATTTATTACACAGAGTAAAATAATTCCCTCTGAGTTTGTTTGACGGCTATCACGTTTCAGCTTAAGACGGTCGAAAAACTTTCAGTTATTTACAAAAAGCATGTCCGGATGTGTCTAAAAACAGCATCACCGCCCCAAATGAGGCGGTGAACTTTACTCGGTTTATTTATTAATTACGAGCCTAAAAAAAACAGGTGTATCAGACAGATTGCAGGCGGGCAGGGTCAATATGGAACAGCGTGGAGAAGTTTTCTGTCGTCACGCGGGCCAGCTCTTCGATGCTGACGCCCTTCAGGACGGCCATGTACTCAGCCACATCTCGCGTCATCGCGGGCTGGTTCTCTTTACCGCGATGCGGAACCGGTGCCAGATAGGGAGAATCGGTCTCTACCAGAATGCGATCGAGCGGAACATAACGTGCAGCATCACGCAGCTGCTCAGCGTTACGGAACGTCACAATCCCGGAAAACGAGATATAAAACCCCAAATCAAGCAGTTTACCCGCCGTTTCTCTGTCTTCTGTGAAACAGTGTAGTACGCCACCGCAATCCGTCACGTTTTCTTCCCGTAGGATCGCCAGGGTATCCGCACGCGCATCGCGGGTGTGGACGATAACCGGCTTGTTCAGTTCGCGGCCAATGCGAATATGGTTGCGGAAGGACGCCTGCTGGCGCGGTTTGGTTTCCGGCGTGTAGAAATAGTCCAGCCCGGTCTCGCCCATTGCCACCACGCCCTCTTCCGACGCCAGACGACGCAAATCGTCAACGTCATATTCTTCATCCTGGTTCAGGGGGTGTACGCCGCAGGAAAACACCACGTTATCGCGAACGCCCACCAGCTCGCGCATCGTGCGATAGCCCGGCAGCGTCGTCGCTACCGCAAGACAGAATTTCACATCGCGGGCGGCGGCTTTTTCCAGCACGTCATCCACGTTTTTATGCAGGGATTGATAATCCAGGCCATCAAGATGGCAGTGTGAGTCGACTAAAAACATAATGTCTCTCTCAGAGATGGGAAACCGGCGGTGTGGTGCCGGGTTGCAGGTAGTGTTCAATACGCAGTAACTGGTCGGTCAGTAAAAGCTCGCGATTAAGACCCGTCACGGTTAAAAGCTGTTCTCGACTCTGGCAAATTTCATGAAGCATCGCATGAAGAATCGTCCCTGAGAGGCGGTTCGCCAGCGTATTCACCAGTGTCCACGCGTCCGGGTTGGTCAGCAGCGTTGCCCCTTGCTGAAGTTTGAGGGCATCCAGCAGCAACGAGGCCAGCCAGTGCAGACGCTCAACGGCCTGATCGCTGTTAAGCGCAGGCAATACGCTTAGCCAGTCGTGGTTATTCAGTGCCATTTCGACGGCCCGGCAAAGCGTTTCTCGCTGTGACCAGACGTCAGGCTGCAGCAATGCCAGCGCCGCTGCGGGCGCGCCGCTGCTCAGGCGCAAGGCGGACAACGCACTCTCAGGTGACGTTGTCACCTCTCGCTCCAGCCAGCTCAGCGCCCACGATTCCTGAGGCACAGCAAGGTGATGAAGACGACAGCGGCTGCGCAGCGTCGCCAGCAAGCGTCCCGGGTCACGGCACGAGAGGAAAAACCACGTTTTTACCGGCGGCTCTTCCAGAGTTTTCAGCAGGGCGTTAGCTGCCGCCTCGGTCAGCTGCGTGGCGTCTTTAAGCCAGACCACTTTAGCGCCGCCCAGCCGCGCGTGTTCGTACAATTTTTCACTGACTTCCCGCACGGCATCGATACCGAGCGCGCTTTTCCCCTTCTCAGGCTCAAGCGTGTAGTAGTCAGGATGTGTGCCCGCCTGCATCAGCTGACAGCCACGGCATTTGCCGCAGCTTTTATGCCCTTCAGGCTGCTGGCACATCAGAAAACGGGTGATGGCATAAATCAATGCATCATCGCCCATTCCCGGCAATGCCTGAATCAGTAACGCATGATGCCCCCGCCCCGCCTGATAGCTGCCGATCAGCTGTTCAAAGTGCGGGCGCAACCATGGATACCATTTCATGCCTGCTGCTCCTGCACCCACTGCGTCACGGTTTGCTGAATGTCACGCGTCACCTCATCCAGGGATTGCGTTGCATCGATGGTACGAATGGAGCTGTCCTGTGCGGCCAGCTCAAGATAGCGCGCACGGGTGCGGTTAAAGAAATCAAACGACTCTTGTTCAATGCGGTCGAGCTCGCCGCGCGCGCGGGCGCGTTTAAGACCCACTTCCGGGGTCACATCCAGATAGAGCGTCAGGTCGGGGCGAAAATCCCCCAGTACGGCATTGCGCAGCGTTGCCAGCATGGTCTGGTCAATACCGCGTCCACCGCCCTGATAAGCCTGAGTCGACAGATCGTGACGATCGCCGATTACCCACTTGCCATCGGCCAGGGCGGGTTTGATCACCGTCTCAACCAGCTGTACGCGCGCCGCGTAGAACATTAATACTTCGGCTTTGTCAGTGATAACTTCGTCGCCAACGGATTTAATATCCAGCACCAGGCTGCGCAGTTTCTCCGCAAGTTGCGTACCGCCCGGCTCGCGGGTGAAGACCATGTCGGCGACGCCAAGCGATTTCAGCGTATCCACCACCACGTTGCGGGCGGTGGTTTTACCCGCCCCTTCGAGTCCCTCAATGACAATGTATTTACTGCGCATTTTTTTCCTTAAGTGCCTTCAGATAGTCCTGAACAGAGCGATTGTGGCTGGCAAGGTTGGTGTTAAAGGTGTGTCCCCCTTTTCCATCAGCCACAAAATAGAGATACGGTGTTTTCGCCGGATGCGCGGCGGCTTTGAGAGAAGCCTCGCTCGGCGTGGCAATCGGGCCAGGCGGTAAACCGCTAATCACGTAGGTATTATACGCCGTTGGCGTCTCCAGATCTTTTCTGGAAATCTTGCCCGTGTAGCTCTCGCCCATGCCGTAGATGACGGTAGGGTCGGTTTGCAGGCGCATACCAATGCGCAGACGGTTGATAAATACTGACGCCACCCGATCGCGCTCGGCGGCAACGGCGGTCTCTTTCTCGATGATCGAGGCCATGGTGACAAACTGGTTTTGATCTTTATAGGGTAACCCCTCCATTCGCCCTTCCCAGGCCGCATCCACGGCGGCGACCATTTTTTTGTGCGCCCGCTTCAGGATCGCCACATCGGTCGTACCGGCGGTGTACATCCAGGTATCTGGCCAGAACCAGCCTTCCACCCATTCGGGATGCTCAAACTTGAGCACATCGGCCACCGTCTGGTAGCTGTCATCCTTTAGAGTATGTTTGATATACGGCGCATCGCGCAGCTGTTTGAGGTAATCACTCAGGCGCATCCCTTCCACAAATCGCAGAGGGAACTGGGCTTCTTTGCCGCTTTCCAGCAGCTGCAGCATCTCTCTGACGGTCATTCCCGGCGTAAAGCGATAGGTACCGGCTTTGAAATGTGACAGTTCAGGCTCCACACGCAATAACCACTGGAATACCCGTGGACGATTGATAATTTTATCACCGTAGAGCTGTTCCCCAAGCGCCTGGCGGCCGGTTCCCGCTTTCAGGGTAAAGATCGTTTCGTCATTAACCAGGATCTTGCTGTCCGCCAGCTGGCGAACTTTCCATACGCCTGCTCCGCCAGCAACGCCCAGCGCAACAATGAGGAGAAGGACAAAGCGCAACATTTTTTTCATGACTATCTGGTTTGCTCACATATCGGGGCTAAAAACTGAAACAGCTCGCGCGACGACCAGCGTAGCTGGCCGCAGGCGCGAACGGGCACAACAGGCATCAGCGCGTTACAAATAATGACTTCATCAGCAGTCTGTAGCACCTCTTCCTTTGCGTTAACTTCGACAACGTGAAAGTCAGAGTGTGCCAGCTGCTGCAAACAAAATTGGCGCATTATGCCGTTCACGCCAGCCTGATCCAGAGCGGGGGTGAACACGCTCCTGCCCTGTCGCCAGAACAAATTAGCCGCACAGCATTCCGTAACGAACCCTTCGCTGTCAAGGACCAACGCCTCATCAGCGTCCGTCTGTTCAAGATGAGTACGAATTAAGACCTGTTCAAGGCGATTCAGATGCTTGAGACCCGCCAGATAAGGATTACGCCCGAGTGATACCGGGCTGGGCGCCAGCGTCACGCCGTCTGCTTTCCAGCGGACATAGTGAGAAGGATAAGGGGAAACATGAAGGATGCGCGTTGGATGCTGACACCCTGCCGTACTGTAACCTCGCCCCCCCGCCCCGCGGGTGATCGTCACTTTCAGGACGCCCTCCGCATAAGGCTGTGCCAGGCGACGCATTTCGTCACTGAGTAACTCCCAGTCCTGAAACGGGATAGCCAGTCGGGTACAGGCGTCCTGAAGGCGAGCCAGATGGCGCGCTAACATCACAACATTTCCGGCATCAATACGTGCAGTGGTGAAACAGCCGTCACCAAACTGAACTCCACGATCGTTTGCTGCCAGTTTATCAATCACTTCACCATTAATCAGAAACATGGGGCCCTCCGTACACAGGCGTACCAGAGTGTCAGGTGAAGGACAGCATCGCAAGCTTTTTGCATGCAGGAATCGAATAGATGTTTCTGAATATTAATATTTTTTTATTGCAAGTGACGCCGTTTAAACGTCACCGTGAAGGGAAAAATATTTTATTCCGAAATAAAAACAACAGATAAAATACACCCCTATTATTTATGTCAGAAATGAATTTAGAAAAATTAAAATTGTTTTTTAAATTAAGTTTATAGTTAACAAAGACACAAATAAATATACTCCTGACAAATAATTAACGGATGCAACAAGACTTTGCAGATGAAATAACACGTCATTATGTATTAAGCAAGTTTACCCTCGGGTGAGCTTGCTTAATATTCGCAAAGAAAATAAACCAAGAAAGGAACTTCTGAAATGAAAGGAAAATTGGCTGCTGCGGCACTGCTTACCGCCATGGGTATGGCATCGTCAGCGATGGCACAGGACGGTACCGTCAACTTCACGGGTAAAATTATTGAGGCAGGCTGCCAGGTCGACAGCAGCGTCACCAACCCACAGTCTGTGAAAATGGGTGAAGTGGCAAAAACGGCATTCGCTGCCGCCGGTGACACCGCAGCCACCACCAAATTTTCACTGGTGTTAAGTGGCTGCCCGGCAGACCTGCTGGGCAAACCGGTCTCCGTTAAGTATGACGGTACACCTGATACCCTCAACAATGACTATCTGCAGCTCACGGGCTATGGCACTACCGGGGTTGCCGACGGCGTTGCAATTCAGTTATTGAACGCTGACAGCACGGCACTGCCGCTCGGTACCGCGTCTAAAGCCATCAACATTAAAGGCAGCACAACTGCACCTGAGTCAACCAAACTCGATTTCTTCGCTCGCTATATTGCAACCAAAGCGGCAGTCACTGGCGGGAGCGCGAATGGTTCCGTCAACTTTACGCTGACCTATAACTAATTGCTAAAAACGGTTTGTCCGTAATATGAAACGCATAAAGCCGGAAGTGCTCCGGCTTTATTTTTAAGGTAATGCCATGAATAAATACATCCCCTTTATTGCCGCAACCGTGCTTACCGTTACGGCGTCAGCGCAGGCTGGCGTTATTGTCGGTGGAACGCGCGTTATTTATAACGGCGATAAAAAAGAGATCTCTCTTAGCGTTAAAAACCCTGATAAATCATCCTATCTCATTCAGTCATGGAGTGATGCGGGTGAAAACAGCGCGGATAAATCCCCCTTCATGGTGACTCCGCCCCTCTTTCGCCTTGGATCTGGCCAGGAAAACACGCTGCGCATCATACGTACGGGTGGCAACCTGCCGGAAGATCGCGAATCGCTTTACTGGATGAATATTAAATCCATTCCGGCCACCGAAAAGCAGGACAACGCCAACACCCTGCAAATTGCGGTTAAAACGCGAATCAAGTTGATCTACCGCCCGACATTCTTAACGCAGCAACCGGAAGCGCTCACCGGCAAGCTCCGCTGGCAGCGCAGTGGAAACACACTCACGGTGACCAATCCCACGGCGTATTACATGAACTTTAGCAAGCTCAAGGTCGGGACCGGCGTGGTAACGGACGCTACCTATGTTGCACCGATGAGCTCAGCCAGCTTCACCCTTCCCATTAATGCCAGCGGGGATGTGACCTGGACATTGATTGATGATTTTGGTTCCGTTGGCGACGAGCATCGCGCGCGCCTCTAACACCATTACCGAAAGGATATCGGGATGCATGCAGACGCATACAAAAAAACAATGACATTGAGTCAACTTGCCTGCTTTATCGCCTTGCAGTGCGCCCTGCCGCTATGTAATAGCGCAATGGCCCGTGAATACTTTGATCCGGCACTTCTGGGAATTGACGGCCCGGGCAAAGACCTGACCGACCTGTCTGCCTTTGAGGAAGGCGTTGGCCAGATGCCAGGCACCTACCGTGTTGACGTGGTTCTCAATAACACCGTATTCGGCACACGCGACATCGAATTCGCACTAAAAAAAGACGCCGCTGGCAACAGTTCACTCCAGCCGTGTCTCAGCACAGAAATATTACGTGAGTTGGGTGTACGCCTCGAACAGTTTCCTGCCCTTACGGGCAGTTGCGCCGATTTAAGCGTCATTCCTCAGGCTAGCGCCAAATTTATTTTCGAACGCCAGCAGCTGCAGCTTTCTTTTCCACAGGCGGCTATCAACGCGCAGGCGCGAGGCTATGTACCACCCGAACAGCTTGATGAAGGTATTAATGCCCTGCTGCTTAACTACAACTTCAGCGGCGATAATACGCAAGGCCGACGCAGTGAAATACCTGACTCTGATAACTACTACCTGAGCCTGCGTCCGGGACTCAACGTTGGGCCGTGGCGTATCCGTAACTACAGTACCTGGAACCGCAGCACTAACGGCAGCGACACGCAGGAAAGCTGGGATTCCATCTACACCTACGCACAGCGCAACATTATTTCCCTAAAAAGCCAGCTGACCGTCGGGGACAGCAACGCGCCGTCGGACATGTTCGACAGCGTGCCGTTTCGCGGCGCACAGCTCGCATCTGATGATGACATGCTGCCGGACAGCCTGCGCGGCTACGCGCCGGTCGTGCGTGGCATCGCCCGCACGAACGCTCAGGTGATTATTAAGCAAAACGGCTACACCATTTACCAGAGCTACGTCTCGCCCGGTGCCTTTGAAATCACCGATATGTACCCGACAGGAAGCAGCGGCGATCTTGATGTCACGATCAAAGAGGCTGACGGCAGCGAACAGCATCAGACCGTTGCATTCGCCTCATTACCCGTCCTGCAGCGCGAAGGACGCGTTAAGTTCAGTCTGACCAGCGGTCAGTATCGACCCTATGATGGCGATATCGACAAAGAGATGTTTACCCAGGCTACTGCCATTTACGGTCTGCCGGCCGGGTTTACGGTATATGGCGGCGGTCAGTTCTCGCAGCACTATCAGTCTTTGCTCAGCGGTGTTGGTAAGAACTTCGGTACGATTGGCGCGGTATCCATTGATGGCACACAGGCATGGTCCAGCCAGAAGGATCAGGATAAAGAGAGCGGCCAGTCATGGCGCGTTCGCTACAGTAAAAACATTCTGGAAACGGGGACAAACATCTCTATCGCCGGATACCGCTATTCCACCTCAGGCTATTATACCCTGTCTGAAGTGCTGGATACCTGGCGTGACGACGCGTGGCGCACAAATAACGATCGCCGACGTAACCGCGCCGAGTTTCTCCTGAACCAGAATATTGGTGAGAAATTTGGCTCACTGTCATTAACGACGATGAGCGAGGACTACTGGAACAGCGATCGGAAAATGCGTTCGATCGGCGTTGGCTATAGCAACAGCTGGTCAGGCATCACCTACAACCTTAGCTACAGCTATAACCGCAACACGACCGATTCGGAGAACGACAAAATTTACGACGAGGACCAGATTTTCTCGTTAAGTATTACCGTACCGCTCGATAGCTGGTTGAGCAACAGCTACGCCACTTACAGCCTGAATACCAGCAAGCGCGGCGATACCAGCCATAACGTCGGGTTGAACGGGTCGCTGCTCGAGGATCGCAACCTCAACTGGAACGTTCAGGAGAGTCAAACCAACCACGGTGAAGGCAACGGTGGCTATGCCAGCCTGGACTATCAGGGCACCTATGCCCGGGTGAATAGCGCCTACAGCTACGATCACGACCAGAAGCGTGTTAACTACGGCATTGAGGGCGGCATTGTTGCCCATGCCCATGGTGTGACGCTGAGCCAGGCACTGGGTGAAACAGCCGCGCTGGTGGAAGCCCCTGGCGCGAACGGCGTCTCGGTGAGTAACCAGACGGGGGTCAGAACCGACTTTCGTGGTTACACGGTCGTCCCTTATGTGACGCCGTACCGGGAATCCACGCTGTCGCTGGATACCGCCACTCTGCCAGAGAGTGCTGACGTAGAGCTATCCAGCCAGAAGATCACCCCTACCCGCGGTGCAATCGTCCGTGCGCATTTTGATACGCGTGTCGGTAAACGCGTACTGATGACGCTGATTCGAAGCAATGGCGAACCCGTACCGTTTGGGGCGATGGTGACCGCTTCCGACAATGCGTCAGGGAACATTGTTGGCGACAGCGGGCAGGTTTATTTAACCGGCATGCCGCAGAAAGGCTCCTTGCTGCTGAAATGGGGTAATGCTTCAAAAGAACAGTGCAGCGTCAGCTACCGTCTTTCGGAAGAGCCCCCGGCAAGCGGCGTGATTGAACTCAATGCCACCTGCCAATAGAGAGACTCAAGCAATGAAGAAGCTATCTATATTCACCGCGATGATTATGAGCACCTTTTTCGCCATAATCCCCGCCCATGCTGACTATTTTTCGGTCGTTAACTTCCATGTGATGACTTATGACCTTGATGATTTCACCGTTCCCGCTGCAGTGGGTGAAACCAGCAGCAGCTGGCACGACTCGGGTTCTATCAAATATGAAATCAACAGCAGTGAAGGTAACCAATCCTATATGGAACTCTCGGTCAATGGCACGCTGAGCGGTGATGGCGTCTCATGGCTAACAAGCAACCCCGGGATTGGTATCCAGTTTTACGTTGTACCGGGTTTAAGCGGTTTTACACCTGCTGAAACCACAACGGCACCTAACTATCGGCTCAATCTCACTGCCGTTACCAGCGGTACGTGGAAAACCTCCTATTACCATTTGAAATACCGACTCGTCAGACTGCTAGATAAGGTGCCAGCGGGCCGTATTACCCAGATGCCGACGGTGACCCTCAATGTCTATAACCCGGACGGCGAAGGTACCGCAGCGATGTCAGGCGTTATCATGTCCGGAATAAGCACGCAGCCTACGGCGGGTGCATGCACGGTTAATGCTCCAACAGAGATCGCACTGCCTACGCTGTACGGTAATGTTCTGCAAAACGGGGCGCAGTTCGCGACCGCCTCTCCATCCATCTCTCTGACAAATTGCCCCGGTGCAGTTGACGGTATCTCCTACAACTTCTCTGCCGTATACGGAACCCAGGATGCGGCAAATGGCGTGATGAAAACCGTCAGTGGCGACGGATATGCACAGAATGTCTATATCCAGGTGCAGAATGCCGACGGAACGCCGCATGCGGTAAATACAGCGGTACCGCTAAACGGATATACCGGTTCTGGTGATTATAAAATCCCCGACTTCAAAGTCGCTTATTACGTTAACGATGCCGAAAACGTTACGGCTGGAAACGTCAAATCAGCGATTGAACTCAAAATGATCTACAACTAATAAGGATTATTTATGCACATCATATACGGAAAGAAGATGATTATCGGTTTACTGGCCTGTAGCGGATTGT
The DNA here is from genome assembly GCF_019968825.1 of Enterobacter sp. JBIWA003. NCBI lineage: Bacteria > Pseudomonadati > Pseudomonadota > Gammaproteobacteria > Enterobacterales > Enterobacteriaceae > Enterobacter > Enterobacter sp. JBIWA003. The sequence goes on along the minus strand of NZ_CP074170.1, from coordinate 1,876,878 downwards.
TCTCTGCGGCCAGCCATGCGGTCAATATTGATATTACGGGTAAAGTGGTTGCTTCTCCCTGCGTCGTGAATGGCAACAACGATTCTATGGCCGTTAACTTAGGCGATAATATTCAGGCAGATTCGCTGGCAACCAGCGGCAGCGCCACGGCCTGGACTGACGTCACGCTTCGACTCACCGGTTGCCCCGCCTCGACCACCTCTTTCAGCGTCGCCTTTGCCGGTACCGCTGATACCGACGGGAATTATTACAAAAACACGGGAACGGCCACCAACCTGAAACTGGAGCTGACGGACAGCACCAGTAATAACGCCTACAAGAATGGGGCAACATTGCAAAACGTTGCGATTCCCGCGTCTCACAGCTATGACCTTGCCATGCGCGCTCGCGCCGTATCAACCGGCAACGTACTGCCCGGGACTATCGTTGGCCAGGTGCAGGCAACCTTTACCTACCAGTAAGTCGGGACAGGACAATGGCGCAACAAAAAACTAAACGGCTTCTTGCTCTTGCTTGTCTGTTGGCAGTCAGTGGAACGCATGTAGTGTACGCTGCCGATATCAATTTAAGCGGAACCGTCGTCGCTTCCGCCTGTACGGTAGATACGGGCACCAAAGAACAGACCGTCACATTTGATCAGGCTCGCGCCGTTGACTACACGAAGGTTGGCAATACCAGCGAGTGGCAGGACTTTGAACTCACGCTTACAGGCTGCCCACTCTCAACCACGCAGGTGACCGCACTGTTCAGCGGCAATGCCGATCAAGATGACGGCACGAAATTTGCCAACGCACAAGGCAGTGCAACGGGTATGGCGCTCCAGATTATGACCCGCGATCATCTCAAGGAGATCCCGCCCGCGGGCAAGCTGGCAGTGAATATCGACGGTACCAGTCGCCGTGCGGTATTCCCGCTTTCAGCACGAATGTATACCCCGACGGGGATGGTAACAGCAGGCGAGTTCAGGACGGTCGTTCAGCTCACCTTTACGTACCAGTGATCAAGTGCATAAAAAAAACGGAGCGCAATGCGCTCCGTTTTTTTGGCTTCAGGATCTGCTAGACACGCTTGAAGATCAGAGAACCGTTGGTACCGCCAAAGCCGAAGGAGTTACACAGGGTATACTCCATTCCGCTAACCTGGCGCGCTTCGTGAGGAACGAAGTCCAGATCGCAACCTTCATCCGGGTTATCCAGGTTGATGGTTGGTGGAACAGCCTGATCGCGCAGCGCAAGGATGGAGTAGATTGACTCTACTGCACCCGCCGCACCCAACAGGTGACCGGTCATGGATTTCGTGGAGCTCACCAGTACGCGGCTGGCAGATTCGCCGAAGATAGACTTAACCGCCTGAGCTTCCGCTTTATCGCCTGCAGGTGTAGATGTGCCGTGGGCGTTGACGTAGACAATCTGAGCCGGGGTAATACCCGCATCACGGATCGCGTTTTCCATCGCCAGCGCAGCACCTGCACCGTTCTCCGGAGGAGACGTCATGTGATACGCATCGCTGCTCATACCAAAGCCAACGACTTCAGCATAAATTTTCGCACCGCGTTTTTTCGCGTGTTCGTACTCTTCCAGTACGATCATGCCCGCACCGTCGCCCAACACGAAGCCATCACGGTCTTTATCCCACGGACGGCTTGCCGCCTGTGGATTATCGTTGCGGGTAGAGAGCGCACGGGCCGCGCCGAAACCGCCAACACCCAGTGGGGTACTGGCTTTTTCAGCACCGCCGGCAACCATAGCATCTGCATCGCCGTACGCAATAATGCGCGCGGCCTGGCCGATGTTATGTACGCCAGACGTACAGGCGGTGGCGATAGAAATGCTTGGCCCACGCAGGCCGAACATGATGGTCAGGTGACCTGCCACCATATTAACAATCGTGGACGGAACGAAGAACGGACTGATCTTACGCGGGCCGCCATTCATCAGGGATGTATGGTTTTCCTCGATCAGGCCAAGACCGCCAATCCCGGAGCCGATAGCGGCGCCGATACGGGTTGCGTTCTCTTCCGTAATCACAAGGCCAGAATCCTGCATGGCCTGAACGCCAGCGACAATTCCATATTGAATGAAGGCATCCATCTTGCGCTGCTCTTTGCGCGAGATGATCTCTTCACAGTTAAAATCCTTTACTAAGCCAGCAAATTTCGTTGCATAGGCGCTAGTATCGAAATGGTCGATTAGGCTGATGCCGCTCTGACCGGCAAGGAGAGCTTTCCAGGTGGACTCTACGGTATTGCCGACAGGAGACAACATGCCAAGTCCGGTCACAACTACACGACGCTTAGACACGTTTGTCCTCCAGGGAGGGATAAAAAAAGAGATTCGTGGGACTAAAAAAGATAAAACTCAGGCGGTCGAATGACCGCCTGGAGATGTTCACTTACGCCTGGTGACCGTTGATGTAATCAATGGCAGCCTGAACGGTGGTGATCTTCTCAGCTTCTTCGTCCGGAATCTCAGTATCAAACTCTTCTTCCAGAGCCATTACCAGCTCAACGGTGTCAAGAGAATCTGCGCCCAGGTCTTCAACGAAGGAAGCGGAGTTCACAACTTCTTCCTGCTTAACGCCCAGCTGTTCGCCGATAATTTTCTTAACGCGTTCTTCGATAGTGCTCATACTCTTAAATTTCCTATCAAAACTCGCTTTCGCGATGGTTTTCGTAGTGTATAAAATGTTGAAAAATTTGCAACTAAATCCCGGCAGTTCTTACCACGATTTTACGTTATTTTGAGGCCATTCGCCCTAATAACGCAAATATTTTTCATCGTGGTTAAACCATATACATCCCGCCGTTGACGTGGAGGGTCTCACCAGTGATGTAACCCGCTTCGTCAGAGGCTAAAAATGCAACCGCACTGGCGATTTCTTTAGGGTCGCCAAGACGACCCGCCGGAACTGCCGCCAGCGTACCCGCACGCTGCTCATCAGTCAGCGCACGCGTCATGTCCGTTTCAATAAAGCCCGGAGCAACAACGTTTACCGTAATACCGCGGGACGCGACTTCACGCGCCAGCGACTTACTGAAACCAATCAGACCGGCTTTCGCCGCAGCGTAGTTAGCCTGACCAGCATTTCCCATGGTACCAACCACAGAACCGACAGTGATAATACGACCATGACGCTTTTTCATCATAGCGCGCATTACCGCTTTTGACAGACGGAATACAGATGACAGGTTGGTTTCGATAATATCGTTCCACTCGTCGTCTTTCATTCGCATTAACAGGTTATCGCGAGTGATCCCGGCGTTGTTTACCAGAATATCCACTTCGCCAAACTCTGCGCGAATATTTTCCAGAACAGATTCGATAGATGCAGGTTCGGTCACATTCAGTACCAGACCTTTACCGTTTGCACCCAGATATTCACTGATAGCCTGAGCGCCATTCTCGCTGGTTGCTGTCCCAATCACCTTCGCGCCGCGCGCAACCAGTGTTTCAGCAATTGCACGCCCGATACCGCGGCTTGCGCCAGTGACCAGGGCAATTTTTCCTTCAAAACTCATGGTATTCCTCTTTTATTGCGAGAGTGCCGCTGACATCGCTTCCGGCTCGTTAATCGCCGAGGCTGTCAGGGTGTCAACAATACGTTTTGTCAGACCGGTGAGGACTTTCCCTGGGCCGACTTCATACAGATGCTCAACGCCCTGAGAGGCCATAAACTCAACGGTTTTGGTCCACTGTACCGGGCTGTAGAGCTGGCGAACCAGCGCGTCGCGGATAGCTTCCGGCGCGGTTTCGCATTTCACATCGACGTTGTTCACAACGGAAATTGTCGGTGCGTTAAACGTAATTTTTTCCAGCTCAACCGCCAGTTTCTCGGCAGCGGGCTTCATCAGCGCACAGTGAGACGGCACGCTGACCGGCAGCGGCAGCGCACGTTTCGCCCCCGCCGCTTTACAGGCTGCACCGGCACGCTCAACCGCTTCTTTATGACCGGCGATAACCACCTGGCCCGGCGAGTTGAAGTTAACCGGAGAGACAACCTGACCTTCAGCAGACTCTTCACACGCTTTTGCAATCGCGGCATCATCCAGACCGATGATGGCTGACATGCCACCCGTGCCTTCTGGCACTGCTTCCTGCATGAATTTACCGCGCAGCTCCACCAGACGAACCGCGTCAGCAAACGCGATCACACCGGCACAAACCAGCGCTGAGTATTCACCCAGGCTATGTCCTGCGAGCAGTGCGGGCGCTTTACCGCCCTGCTGCTGCCAGACACGCCACAGCGCAACGGACGCGGTCAGCAGCGCGGGCTGGGTCTGCCAGGTTTTGTTCAGCTCTTCGGCAGGACCCTGCTGGGTCAGCGCCCATAAATCATAACCCAGTGCATCAGAAGCTTCACGGAAAGTCTCTTCAATGACCGGATAGGTTGCTGCCATTTCAGACAACATCCCAACGGTTTGAGAGCCCTGCCCCGGGAACACAAAAGCAAATTGCGTCATTTTTTATTCCTTATCCTAGAAACGAACCAGCGCGGAACCCCAGGTGAACCCGCCACCGAAGGCTTCAAGCAAGACCAGCTGGCCCCGTTTGATTCGCCCGTCGCGTACCGCTTCATCAAATGCGCACGGTACTGACGCCGCAGAGGTGTTGCCGTGACGATCCAGCGTCACCACAACGTTATCCATCGACATGCCCAGCTTTTTCGCGGTTGCGCTGATGATACGCAGGTTCGCCTGATGCGGCACCAGCCAGTCGAGTGCGGAGCGTTCAAGGTTATTCGCTTCCAGCGTTTCATCAACGATGTGCGCAAGCTCAGTCACCGCCACCTTGAACACCTCGTTCCCTGCCATCGTCAGGTAAATCGAGTTGTCCGGATTTACGCGATCGGCGTTAGGCAGGGTCAACAGTTCGCCATAGCTGCCGTCAGCATGCAGATGCGTAGAGATGATACCCGGCTCTTCGGACTGCCCCAGCAGCACCGCACCCGCACCATCACCAAAAATAATGATCGTTCCGCGATCGGTCGGATCGCAGGTACGCGCCAGCACGTCAGCACCGATCACCAGCGCATATTTAACGGCACCGGACTTCACGTACTGATCGGCTACGCTCAGCGCATAGGTAAAACCTGCGCATGCGGCAGCGACGTCAAACGCCGGGCAGCCCTTAATACCGAGCATGTTTTGCACCTGGCACGCCGCGCTTGGGAAAGCATGCGTGGCAGACGTCGTGGCCACCACGATCAAACCGATCTGTTCTTTATCAATGCCCGCCATTTCGATAGCACGCTGTGCGGCTTCGTAACCCATGGTCGACACGGTTTCGTCTGGCGCGGCAATACGACGTTCACGGATACCTGTGCGCGTGACAATCCACTCGTCAGACGTATCTACCATTTTTTCCAGATCGGCGTTGGTACGCACCTGTTTTGGCAGGTAGCTGCCGGTACCTAAAATCTTCGTATACATGTACGCTCAGTCACTTTTAGCTAATACAGATCCCAGGCGAGCGGCAATCCGCTGAGGGACTTGTCGCTGCACCGCCTGCACTGCCTGTTCAATCGCGACAGCAAATGCTCGCGGATTGGCGGCACCATGACTCTTAATCACGATGCCGCGCAATCCTAACAGACAGGCGCCATTATACTGGTCGGGGTTGAGGTGACTGAATCGCCGCGTCAGGCTCTTTTGTAACCAACGCTTCAATAAAATCAGCCACCAGGCGCTTTTTTTGCCCTCTCCCTGTGATTTCAGCAGAGAAAGAAACATCCGCACGACCCCTTCCATGGTTTTCAACGTCACGTTCCCGGTGAAGCCATCGCACACCAGAACATCCGTTTTACCCGTCAACAACTCATTGGCTTCGAGATAACCAATATAGTTGATGGAGGGAACCTGTTTGAGCAATTCAGCTGCTTCGCGAATGCTGTCCAGGCCTTTGGTCTCTTCTTCACCAATGTTCAGTAACGCAACACGGGGAGTGTTGATCCCGACCACCTCTTCTGCCAGCACCGATCCCATGACGGCAAACTGAGCCAGCATTGTACTATCACAATCGACGTTCGCGCCCAAATCGAGCACTACCGTCTTGCCCTTCTGCTGATGCGGCAAAACCGTCACCAGCGCCGGACGCTCAATACCGTCAATCGGTTTGAGCAATAATTTCGACAGCCCCATCAGCGCGCCGGTATTTCCCGCGCTAACGCAAGCCTGGGCTCGACCTTCTTTCACCAGCTCCAGCGCTATCCGCATCGAGCTGCCGCGGCTATTACGAATCGCCTGCGAGGGTCGGGCATCACTGGCAATAACTGACTGCGCAGGAATAATCTGCAGACGTGAACGTTGTTCAAAGTCAGCTTTTGCAAGTAATGGCGTGATTGTGTCGGGATTGCCGACTAAAAGAAGAGTGAGTTGCGAATTAGAATTCAGTGCCTGCAATGCTGCAGGCACTGTCACGGAAGGGCCAAAATCTCCCCCCATGACATCTAACGCCAGGGTTAGACGTGTCAAGGTATCGTCGCAGCCTGGTTCGGTAAGTTCCCCGTTTGCACGGGGAGCTCCTCACTAAGCCTAATCACGCTGACGCGTGATTACTTAGTGATAACCTTGCGGCCGCGGTAGAAACCGTCAGCGGTGATGTGGTGACGCAGGTGTTTCTCACCAGAAGTCTTGTCTACAGACAGGCTGGTAACTGCAGTCAGCGCGTCATGGGAACGACGCATGCCACGTTTGGAACGGGTTGGTTTATTCTGTTGTACGGCCATGGACCTTACTCCTCAATTACTTACGCTTTAAGCTGGCTAATACGGCAAATGGGTTTGGTTTTTGCGCTTCATCAGGCAGTTCCCCAAAGACCATGTCCGCCTCGGACACTTCACAGTGTTCAGAATCATGCACCGGAACCACTGGCAAGGTGAGGATGATTTCATCTTCAACCAGAGCCAGAAGATCGATTTCACCGAATTCGTTAACCTCAATCGGCTCATACGCTTCCGGGAGTGCTTCAGCCTGTTCGTCAGAACGAACCGGACTGAAACAATACGTTGTGTGAACATGCTGTACAAACGGTTTCCCGCAACGCTGACACTCGAGCGTTACCGTCACCTTTGCATCACCGGTTAAAACGGCGAGACGCTGGTTGTCGATAGCGAACGACATGGAGCATTCTACATCACTGTCCACACTGACTACGGATTCGGCAATACGCTCAGCCTGATCGGAAGTATAGATACCTTCGTAATCGAGGCGTTTTTGAGCCGTACGAACCGGATCAAGAGTCAGGGGTAATTTTACCTTTTGCATAGGGCGCGCATATTAACTTTGTAACGTCATAGAGTCAAAGAAAAAGGCAACCAGAGCTGCCTTTTGCCAATTATTCGCACACATTGCGGCCTGTAGTTTAAAATGGCTGGCATCGATACGCTATATCTGGTGATAAAAATATGCCAAATCTCGTCCTTGCTTCCACGTCTCCCTACCGCCGAATGCTGCTGGAAAAGCTCGGGATCCCGTTTGAATGCGCCGCGCCAGAGGTGGATGAGACGCCACAGCCGGGCGAGTCACCGCGCCATCTGGTGACGCGTCTTGCTAAGGAGAAGGCGCAATCGCTGGCCACACGCTATCCTTCGCATTTGATTATAGGCTCCGATCAGGTTTGCGTGCTGGACGGCGAAATCACCGGCAAGCCCCATACTGAGGAAAATGCCTGCCAGCAGCTTCTGCGTGCGCGCGGTACTATCGTGACCTTCTATACGGGCCTGGCCCTCTATAACTCCGCGTCAGGCCATCTGCAAACCGAGTGTGAGCCGTTCGACGTACACTTCCGTCATCTCAGCGAGCAAGAGATTATGGATTATGTGCGCCGTGAGCGACCGCTGAACTGCGCGGGGAGCTTTAAAAGTGAAGGATTAGGGATTGCGCTGTTCGACAAGCTGGACGGTCGCGATCCCAACACCCTGGTGGGGTTACCGCTGATTGCCTTGTGTCAGATGTTACGGCGAGAAGAGTGTAATCCGCTGATCATGTGACTTTTGCCCAGCGGCGCTTCGCTTGCATGGGCCTACGGGTTTTGTAGGCCGGGTAAGCGCAGCGCCACCCGGCACAAAATCAGCCGCGCAAAACCTTAAGACAGCGTTTCAGCTGCTCATCCAGCGGCGCTTCAATACGGATCACTTCACCGGTATTCGGATGGGTAAACTTCAGCGCTGCCGCATGCAGGAACAGACGCGACAGTCCCGTCCCCGCCAGCTGCTTATCAAACTCGCGGTCGCCATAGCGGTCATCAAAGGCGATGGGGTGCCCTGCAAACTGCGTATGCACACGGATCTGGTGGGTACGACCGGTCACCGGACTGCAGCGCACCAGCGTGGCAAACTCATAGCGCTCTTCAACCTTAAAGCGCGTCTCAGACGGTTTCCCTTCCTGGCTCACGCGGACAATACGCTCACCGCTTTGCAGAATGTTCTTCAGCAGCGGCGCCTGCACCACTTTTACATGGGACTGCCACTGGCCGCGCACCAGCGCCAGATAGTCTTTCTGCATCCCTTTTTCACGCAGTTGTTCATGCAGGGAACGCAGCGCGGAACGCTTTTTCGCCACCAGCAGGACGCCTGAAGTGTCGCGGTCAAGACGGTGCACCAGCTCAAGGAAGCGCGCTTCCGGGCGCAGGGCACGCAGCCCTTCAATCACGCCGAAGCTCAGACCGCTACCGCCATGGACTGCCGTTCCTGACGGTTTATTCAACACCAGAATATGGTCGTCTTCGTAAAGGATGACATCGCTCAGGGCCGCCACTTTCTGCAGCTTCGGTGAAACGGTCTCTTCTTCACGCTCTGCCACGCGCACCGGCGGAATACGGACTTCGTCACCGGCTTCGAGCTTATACTCAGGCTTCACGCGTTTTTTGTTAACCCGCACCTCGCCCTTACGCAGGATGCGATAAATCATGCTCTTTGGCACCCCTTTCAGCTGGGTACGCAAAAAGTTATCGATACGTTGCCCCGCTTCATCGTCGGCGATGGCAACCATTTTTACGGCTGGAGTCTCTGTTTTCATGGTTGGCGATTCTAAATATCGACAGCCATTAGCGCCACTCATTTTTCTATGCTTATATTTACTTTTATCCGGCCTGTCCCCCGTTTCGCGCAACCGATTTGGTGGTTATTAAACCAATCGCCATTCTGAAGTGAAGAAACTGTGAGTAACCGGGTGATAATTGGTAAAAGTCATCTTGCTATAACCCGGCGAGCAGTGGAATAATGAGGCTGTTTTCCGTGTTAAATCCTGGTTAAGTAAGGATGTTGACGGAATGACCAATTTTGTCTGACCGATCATCCACGCAGCAATGGCGTAAGACGTATTGATCTTTCAGGCAGTTAGCGGGCTGCGGGTTGCAGTACTTCCCGGTATAAGGATTGTTCTCTGGAGAGTTCTACCCAGGCAATTCCCCTGATAATTGCGCTGTGTTTCCGTATGAAATACAGGCAACCGACACTCTGCGCCTCTTAAGCGAGCGACAACCGTGAGGTTGGCGACGTGAACAGACACGAGGCCATCGGTTCATACCCCGGAAAGCGTCACCTTGCCCGCAGCTTTGTCGTCAATGTAAGAATAACGAGTAAGTTACGATGAAAAGAATGTTAATCAACGCAACTCAGCAAGAAGAGTTGCGTGTCGCCCTTGTGGATGGGCAGCGCCTGTACGATCTGGATATCGAAAGTCCTGGACACGAACAGAAAAAAGCGAACATTTACAAAGGTAAAATCACCCGCATTGAACCAAGCCTTGAAGCTGCATTTGTCGATTACGGTGCTGAGCGTCATGGTTTCCTCCCTCTGAAAGAAATCGCCCGCGAATATTTCCCTGCAAACTACAACGCCCATGGCCGACCAAACATCAAAGATGTTCTGCGTGAAGGTCAGGAAGTTATCGTTCAGATTGATAAAGAAGAGCGTGGCAACAAAGGTGCCGCACTGACTACCTTTATCAGCCTGGCAGGGAGCTATCTGGTGCTGATGCCTAACAACCCGCGTGCGGGTGGCATCTCTCGCCGTATCGAAGGTGATGACCGTACCGAGCTGAAAGAAGCTCTGGCAAGCCTTGAACTGCCTGATGGCATGGGGCTTATCGTGCGTACCGCGGGCGTCGGCAAATCCGCCGAAGCGCTGCAGTGGGACCTGAGCTTCCGTCTGAAGCACTGGGAAGCCATCCAGAAAGCAGCGGAAAGCCGCCCTGCTCCGTTCCTGATCCACCAGGAAAGCAACGTGATCGTGCGTGCCTTCCGTGACTACCTGCGTCAGGACATCGGTGAGATTCTGATCGATAACCCGAAAGTGCTTGAGCTGGCCCGCCAGCACATCGCCGCGCTGGGTCGTCCGGATTTCACCAGCAAAATTAAACTGTACACCGGTGAAATCCCGCTGTTCAGCCACTATCAGATCGAATCCCAGATTGAATCCGCCTTCCAGCGTGAAGTGCGCCTGCCGTCCGGCGGTTCTATCGTTATCGATACCACTGAAGCGCTGACCGCTATCGACATCAACTCCGCTCGCGCAACGCGCGGTGGCGATATCGAAGAGACCGCCTTCAACACCAACCTTGAAGCCGCTGATGAAATCGCCCGCCAGCTCCGCCTGCGCGACCTGGGCGGTCTGATTGTTATCGACTTCATCGACATGACTCCTGTTCGCCACCAGCGTGCGGTAGAAAACCGTCTGCGCGAAGCGGTGCGTCAGGATCGTGCGCGTATCCAGATTAGCCATATCTCACGCTTCGGCCTGCTGGAGATGTCCCGTCAGCGTCTGAGCCCGTCGCTGGGTGAGTCCAGCCATCACGTTTGTCCGCGCTGCTCCGGCACCGGTACCGTGCGTGATAACGAATCGCTGTCCCTCTCGATTCTGCGTCTGATTGAAGAAGAAGCGCTGAAAGAGAATACCAAAGAGGTGCACGCGATTGTCCCTGTGCCAATTGCCTCTTACCTGCTGAACGAAAAACGTGCAGCGGTCAGTGCCATTGAAGCGCGTCAGGGTGGCGTTCGCTGCATCATCGTGCCAAACGATCAGATGGAAACCCCGCACTATCACGTGCTGCGTGTCCGTAAAGGCGAAGAGACGTCAACGCTCAGCTACCTGCTGCCGAAGCTGCACGAAGAAGAGATGGCCCTGCCTTCAGATGAAGAGCCAGCAGAGCGTAAACTGCCAGAGCAGCCTGCGTTAGCTACCTTCATCATGCCAGAAGCCCCACCGGAAGCAGCCCTGGAAAAACCAGCGGCCAAACCTGCGGCGCAGAAACCAGAAGCAACGGCAGCGAAAGCCCAGCCGGCGCAGCCGGGTCTGCTGAGCCGCTTCTTCGGCGCGCTGAAGAAAATGTTTGCCGGTGAGGAAGTTCAGCCAGAGCAGCCGAAAGAAGAGCCAAAAGCGGCCAAGCCTGAACGTCAGCAGGACCGCCGTAAGCGTCAGAACAACCGCCGCGACCGTAATGACCGTAGCGATCGTAATGACCGCAGCGAGCGTCGTGACAACCGTGACAACCGCTCTGAGAACAATGAAGGCCGTGAGCAACGCGAAGACAATCGTCGCAACCGTCGCGAGAAACAGCAGCAGAATGTTGAAGATCGTGAAATTCGCCAGCAGGCGGGCGATGAGTCTGAGAAGAGCAAACAGCGTGACGACCAGCAGCCGCGCCGTGAACGCAACCGTCGCCGTAACGACGAGAAGCGTCAGGCACAGCAGGAAGTCAAAAACCTGAACCGCGAAGAACCTGTTGAACAGCAGGACGGCGAGCAGGAAGAACGTACTCAGGTCATGCCGCGTCGTAAGCAGCGCCAGCTTGCTCAGAAAGTCCGCTTCGCCTCCGAAGCAACCGAAGAGTCAGCAATCGTCGCGGTTGAAACCCGCGAGAGCGCAACCGGCACGCAGCTGGCAAAAGTTGACCTGCCAGCGATCGTTGATAACAACGTTGAGCAGGATGAAAACGGTGAAAACCGTGATAACGCCGGCATGCCGCGCCGTTCACGTCGTTCTCCACGTCATCTGCGCGTCAGCGGTCAGCGCCGTCGCCGCTATCGTGACGAGCGTTACCCGACTCAGTCGCCAATGCCACTGACCATTGCCTGTGCTTCGCCAGAAATGGCTTCCGGCAAAGTCTGGATCCGCTACCCGGTAGCGCGTCCGGAGCAGGTTGTTGAAGGACAGCCAGTTGCGGAAGAGATCATTGCACCTGCGGCAGCGGTAGAAGACGTTGTGACTGAAGCGGCAACCGTGGTTGAACCTCAGGTTGTTGAAGCGGAAGCACCTCAGGCAGCTGAGGTCGAAACCACGCATCCGGAAGTGATTGCCGCGCCGGTTGATGCCGCACCGCAGCTTATTGCTGAAGAAGATGTGGTGGTGGCTGAGGAAATCGCTGAAGAAGCTGAACCTGTAGCCGCCGTGGAAGACACCGCTGAAGCCATCGTCGAAACGACCACTGAAGAAATCGTTCAGGACGTTGAGATTGAGGTTGAACCGGTTGTTGAAGAACCGAAAGCGCCTGAAGTGAAACCTGAGCCGGTTGTCTCTGCACCAGCCGCTGCCCACGTGGCGACAGCACCGATGACCCGCGCTCCGGCGCCGGATTACGTGCCTGAAGCACCGCGTCACAGCGACTGGGTTCGCCCGGCATTCAGCTTCGACGGTAAAGGCGCTGCAGGCGGTCACAGTGCAACGCATCAGGCGACTGCACCCGCGACGCGTCCACAGTCTGTCGAATAACGACAAACAACGCTGAAAGTAAAAAGCCGACCTTAAGGTCGGCTTTTTTTATGGCTGCTGTACGGGCTTCCTCATTCCGGTCACCTCCGGCATGACCTGCCGCATCAGCTCAAGAAAACGCCGCAAGCGTGCCGGATAATAACGGGACCAGGGATAGACCAGATGCACCGGTAGCGCCGCTGGCTGCCACTCCGGCAGCAAATGCACCAGCCGCCCTTCCCGAATATCATCCTGTACCGTCCAGCTTGATACGACCGCCACACCGAGCCCGGTCAGTGCCGTATTGCGTGCAACGTACAGGCTGTCGGTGCTGAGGCGTGGCGTAATAGCAATCCGCGCGGTGGCGGGCGAAGCATCGTGAAATAGCTCCACGTGGCGCTGGTAGAAAGAGCTGATGGCTATCCAGGGAAACTGCTGCAAATCTTCCGGCGTATTCACCGCCGGGAAGCGGGCCAGCAGCGCTGGCGCGGCCACCACCGAGCGAGGCACTTCCGCCAGCAGCACGGATACGGTCGCCGGATCGACCTCCACACCCACCCGAATAGCGCAGTCAAGATTGTCGCCGAGAAAATCTGCCGACCGATCGTTGAGCATCCACTCAATCGAAAGCTGGGGATAGCGTTGCAAAAATTCGGTTACGGGTTTCAGAAGCTGGTCCTGACCAAACGCGTGGGGAGCGCGCACCCGCAGCACGCCTACCGGCTCATCTTCCGTCTGCCCCACCTCATCTTCCAGCGCCAGCCAGCTGTCGATCACCCGACGGGCGTGCTGATAGCAGCGCTCGCCGTCATCCGTTAGCCGCGTCGTGTGGGTGGTGCGCAACATCAGGCGCACGCCCAGCATGGTTTCAAGCGACTGCAACCGTCGGCTTACCGTGGCCTGGGTTGTCGCCAGCTGCCGTGCCGCCGCAGAAAGCGAACCCGCCTCGACAATGCGCACAAACGTCCGCATTAGCTCTACCCTGTCTATACGCTCAGCTCTTTTCATAGCATTTTCAGTTATACGTTTAACGTATAAGCGTTTTACCACCGGGCCCGCTACCGTCGCAAGGCGTACTGATAAAAAATAGCCGCACACGACGAATGAGGAACAACTTATGAACACAACAACAACTCCCCATGCTGTAAGCCGCTGGGTGATCTTTATGCTGGCTCTGGGGGCTGGCTTCAGCGTGGCATCAATCTATTACGCGCAGCCCCTGCTGCCGCTGATGGGTGCTGACCTGCATCTGAGCATTGAAGGTATGGGCCTGGTGCCAACATTAACGCAGGCAGGCTACGCGCTCGGCATCCTGTTCCTGCTTCCTCTGGGCGATCGCCACGACCGCAGGACGTTAATTCTGCTCAAAAGCGCGGCGCTGGCGCTATTTCTTCTCAGCTGTAGCCTGACCGGGCAGATCCATTCTCTTCTGCTGGCAAGCCTGCTCATCGGCATGGCCGCCACCATGGCGCAGGATATCGTCCCCGCCGCGGCCATTCTCGCACCGGAAGGTAAACAGGGGAAAACCGTGGGCACGGTAATGACCGGCCTGCTGATGGGTATCTTATTATCCAGAACCGTAAGCGGCGTGGTGGGCGAAGCGTTCGGCTGGCGCGTCATGTACCAGCTGGCGGCGGCGAGCATCGCGTTCATCGGGGTGATGATGTGGTTTGTGCTTCCCCGTTTTGCCATTCACTCCACGCTGAGCTACCCCGCGCTGATGCGTTCGATGGAGCACCTGTGGCGTCGTTATCCGGCACTGCGCCGCGCGGCGCTGGCTCAGGGTTTCCTGTCGATTGCCTTTAGCGCCTTCTGGTCAACGCTGGCGGTCATGCTGCTGGAACGCTACCATCTGGGTAGTGCCGTCGCAGGTGGTTTTGGTATTGCCGGTGCCGCGGGTGCGTTAGCTGCCCCACTGGCGGGAGGTCTGGCGGACAAACTGGGGGCCGGAAAAGTCACGCAGCTTGGTGCCGTTCTTGTGACCGTCTCTTTCGCCCTGATGTTCCTGATGCCCGCATTGGGCGTTCATGGACAGCTGATGCTGATCGCCATCTCTGCCGTCGGGTTCGACCTGGGCCTGCAATCCAGCCTGGTCGCCCACCAGAACCTGGTGTACAGCCTTGAACCGCAGGCGCGTGGTCGTCTCAACGCCCTGCTCTTTACGGTGGTCTTTATCGGAATGGCGCTGGGGTCCGCGTTAGGCAGCAATATCTACTCGCTGGCTGGCTGGACGGGTGTGGTCGCACTGGCCACCGTCTGTGGCGTCATTGCGCTGGTCATCCGTCTGATAGAAAGCGCGCGTGTCGCCTCCGTACCGGCGGAAGCCGCATAAAAAAAATGCCCAATCCAGACGGATTGGGCAGTAAAACATGCCCAGTTTCAAGACATGTTCCAAGAGGTCAAGATGTTATTTGTTCAGCTGGAACAGAGACATGCCCTGCATATCGCTAAACGCTTTATAAGACGCCTGCAAGGCCGCCTGCTGCATGGTGTAAGAGGAAATCGCTTCGTTCCAGTCGACATCAACCAGGTCGCTCATCTGCTTGGTCTGACCCAGCGCGCGGTCATCGCCAAGCGTATCGAGTTTTTCCAGCTCGTTCATCTTGGTGCCCACATCCGCAACGACCGTCAGAATATTGTTCTGGGCGTTTTTGATGCCGATTTGCGCATTGGCAATCACCTGGCTTTGCGCCGTTGCGGCAGCCGGATCGTTCTCAATCGGCGTCTTCAGCGACGCAATCGCAGAATCCAGGATTTTGAACATGTTCGTCTCGCCATATCCACCGCCCGGCAGCTGTTCCGCATTACTGGTAATGCTTTCGAAAATTTGCTGCCCGGTATGGCTAATGGCCATATTACGCGCCGTATCGACCTGCTGCGTGATGGCCTCAGTGCCGCCGTTATAATCCCCGGTCGCGGCATCAAACGGTGCGCTCTCGGTTTTGTATCCCGCAAAGATAAAGCGACCATTACCATCCGTTGTGTTAGCCAGGTTCATAAGCTGATCGCGGATCCCCTGAATATCGGTCGCCAGAGAAAGACGGTCGTCATCGCTTAATGTGCCGTTCGAGGCGTAAACGAGCTTCTCGCGCACGCTTGAGATCGCGGTGTTCACCTGAGTTAACACGTTATCTTCCAGCGAGACTTTTTGCGTGGCGAAGGTACGCGCAAGCGCGAACTGGCTGTTTTGCGACTGCGATTGTGACAGAACGATGGCCTGCGACGCGGCGATAGGATCGTCCGACGGACGGTTGACGCGCTTGCCGGTGGACATCTGCTCACCGTAGCTCAGCCATCTGCTCTGGGAATCGGTGATCCCACGCATGTTCTGCTCATACATCATCTGGGTGCTAATACGCATTGTTCACCTCAACCTTAACGAATGTTGATAATTGCATCGAAGAGCGTACTGGCAGTCTGGAGAACCTGGGCGTTCGCCAGGTAATACTGCTGATAACGCTGCAAATTGCCATACTCTTCGTCGAGGTTTACCCCAGAGATGGTCTGCTGCTGCTTGATTAACTGCGTCTCCACGTTGGCTTTCGTCTGGCTGCTCACCTTCAGTGACGCCGTTGAGCTACCCACGGTACTGACGAGAGAGGCATACGCATCGTTGAAGGTTTTGTTGCCCCCCACGACTTTCGCGTTTTGCAGATCGAGCAGTTTCTGGCCGTTACGGTTATCACTTTCGCCGCCGTTCTGCACTGACGCCATCGCCAGTTTGGACTCGTCGCTGATCGCCAGATCCATGTTCATGATGACGTCGGAAACCGGCTTCACGGTAAAGCTGTCTTTGGTATTTGCCGTGCCGCTCACGTTGACGTTAAGGCCATCAAACGACAGATTGCCGCTGGCATCCGGGCTCATCGTAAAGCTGGTTTTGTCTGATGTACGGGTGATCGTCCAGTCAGTGCCATTGAACTGCAGCTTATAGTCTGTCGTCTGGACCTGTTTGCTGTCCGTCACAGAGGCCGTAACAACCGCCGATCCGCCGTTCTTGCTGTTGGACAGCACCGCCGGAGAACCAAAGTTGAACAGCTTACCTCCCGCATCACCGTTAGCGTCAAAACCGGCTTCATGCTGCGTGTTCATCGAATCGGCAAAGGCCAGCGCCATCTGGTTCAGGGTATTACAGGCTTTATCCAGATCTTCCGTACGGAAAGTCAGTAAACCGCCTAATGAACCGGTGGTGATCATTTTTTCCGGGATCTCGACGTTCCCGGCCACGTCATCGACATAGGCCACGGTAGTACGGGCCGGATCGGCACTCGACTTCACGGCAGCCAGCTGGTTGGCTTTGCTGCCCTGTACCAGGCTGTAACCATTGCCGAAAGAGATGTTAAACGTGCCGCTATCCTGGACAGAGACTTCCACGCCGACGATTTTGTTCAGCTCATTGACGAGCTGATCGCGCTGATCAAGCAGATCGTTAGGCGATGCGCCCGCGCCGACGCCGGTCAGACGGGAAATCTGATCGTTCAGATTGGCAATCTGTTTGGCATAGTTGTTGATCTGAGAAACGCTGGTGCTAATCGCGGTATTGACCTGCGTATCCTGGTCGCGAAGATACTGATCGTTGGTTTTAAACTGATTGACCAGACCGCCCGCTTTACCCAGCACCGTCTGACGTGCCGCCGGGTCTTCCGCGTTGCTCACCAGCGTTTGCAGACTCTTGAAGAAGTCCTGCAGCGTGGTGGAGAGCGAGTTGGTGGTATCGGAGAGCACGTCGTCGATTTTTGACATCTGCTGGTAGCGCGTCGTCAGGCCGCTGCTCTGCGTCTGCGCGGCGCGCAGCTGGTTGGTGATGAAGGCGTCATACTCACGCTGGACACCGGAGACATACACCCCGTTACCCACCCAGCCACCGCCGGTCAGCGTGCTGTTAGATGCGCCCAGCACCGTGGTCTGGCGGGTATAGCCTGCCACGTTATAGCTTGAAATATTATTACTGACGGTATTGAGTGCCGACTGCGCAGCACTGAGGCCACTCATGGCGCTGTTAATCAAACTGGACATGGGGGTTCCTTTTATACGTTCAGACACGAGTCCTGATGAAGGTTATCGGCAACCTCCACCGGGACTTGAGAACTTTCAGAACAGATTTTCAATATCTGTGCTATAGGCTTTGCTGACCTTCTCGCCCATTGATTTCAGCTGCTGGATCATGCTGGTGAGCTTACGCGCATAGTTCGGGTCGGTCGCGTAGCCCGCGTTTTGCAGCGCCTGAGCGCCCTGCTCCGCCGTCGCCGCCTGCGTCACGGCGGTATAGCGCGGATTTCGGCTCAGCAGGCCAACATAATCGGACAAGGCTTCCAGATACGAGCTGTAGACGCGGAATTTGGCTTTCACCTTCACCGCCGCACCGTTCTCGTATTCGGTGGTCGTGATCTCCGTGGTTGGCCCCTTCCAGCTGGAGGTAGCCTTCACGCCGAAGATGTTGAAGCTCGGCTCGCCGTTTTCCTTGCGGATCTGGCGCTGACCCCAGCCCGACTCCAGCGCGGCCTGCGCCAGAATCAGGTGATGCGGCACGCCGCTCTGTTCGCTGGCAAGGCGCGCAGGCAGAGAAAGCTGCGCCAGGAAGTCTTTGCTGTCACCGGAGAGCGGCTCATCGCCGCTGCCCGTAGCTTTCGGCATGGCTTTACGCACCATTTGCGTCAGAGCCTGGTTCTGATAGCTGGTCACCGTTTCCAGGTCGAACTTCATCGGTACCTGCTGCGGCTGATCCTGAGGCTGAATGCCCTGCGCGGCTTCGGTCTGCTTGACAATCATGTCAGCCAGTCCGAGGCCTTTCCCGGCGGTCATCTGCTGCGCAATCTGCTGGTCATACATGCTGGTGTAGAGACGCGTTGAATCACTGCTGAACATCCCGTCTTTCGGCAGGGTTTCGCGCATGCTTTTCAGCATCATCTGTACAAACATCCCTTCCACCTGGCGGGCGACCGGGCGGATATTCGCCGCCGGGTCTTTTCCTGCTTTGGTTTTCAGTTCGTTGAGCGACTGGGCATCCCAGGCTGCACTGGTCAACAGTTTGCTATCGGTCAGCATTAGATGATTTCCAGTTTGGCGCGCAGGCAGCCCGCGCTTTGCATCGATTGCAGGATGGACATCAGATCCATCGGCGTTGCCCCCAGGGCATTCAGGGCACGTACCACGCTGTTCAGGTTGGCGCTGGAGCGCACGCTTTGCAGTGACCCGCCGCTCTGACGCATATCAATCTGCGTTTGCGGCGTCACCACCGTCTGACCGCCACCAAATGGCGTATTCGGCTGGCTCACGTTCGCGGAGCGGTTTACCGTCACGGAGAGGTTCCCCTGCGCCACGGCGCAGCTGTCGAGCGACACTTCCCGGTTCATGACCACCGAGCCGGTACGGGAGTTGATGATCACCTTCGCATCCTGGACCGGAACGTTCACTTCCATATTCTGGATATCGGCCAGCATGCGCACCTGGTTGCTGCTGCCGGTGGAGGTGCGGATCTGCACGGTGCGCGCATCGAGTGCCGTTGCATTACCGTAGCCGCGGCTGCGGTTGATGGTATCGGCAATCTGCTGCGCCATCGTGAAGTCTTCATTATTGAGCTGCAGGTTGATGGTGTTGCCCGCGCCAAACTGGGTCGGCAGTTCACGCTCAATGATCGCCCCGTTGGTAATCCGTCCGCCGTTGAGCTGGTTCACCTGCACGCTGCTTCCGCCTGCGGATGCTCCCGCACCGCCGACCAGAATGTTCCCCTGCGCCAGCGCATAAACCTGGCTGTCGACGCCTTTCAGCGGGGTCATCAGCAGCGTACCGCCGCGCAGGCTTTTGGCGTTACCCATTGAGGAGACCACCACGTCAATGGTCTGTCCCTGGCGCGCAAACGCCGGGTAGGACGCGGTGACCATTACTGCCGCCACGTTTTTCAGCTGCATATTAGTTCCCGCTGGCACGGTAATGCCGAGCTGGGAAAGCATGTTGTTCAGGCTTTGGGTGGTAAAAGGAGTCTGGGTCGTCTGGTCACCGGTACCGTCCAGCCCCACCACCAGGCCGTAGCCAATCAGCGAGTTTTCGCGCACGCCCTGAACGCTGGTGAGATCGCGAATACGGTCAGCCTGGGCAAAGGTAGCCACCAGCGCGAGCGCCACGGCGAAGATCGATTTAAACATGGGTCACCTCGCTTACATCGGCGATAAATTAAGGAAGAAGCGCTGCAGCCAACCCATATTTTGCGCTTCATTGATATAGCCGTTCCCGACGTACTCAATGCGCGCATCCGCCACCTGAGTGGACGGAACGGTGTTGGTGCCGCTGATGGTGCGAGGGTTAACCACGCCCGAGAAGCGAATGAATTCAGTGCCCTGGTTGATGGCGATCTGTTTTTCACCCACAACGTGTAGGTTGCCGTTAACCAGTACCTGGTCAACCGTCACCGTCAGCGTACCGCTGAAGGTGTTGCTGGCATTCGCGCCGCCTTTACCGTTAAAGGTATTGCCGCCGGACGCGTTCACATCAGCACGCGCGTTGCCGAACAGCCCTTCGAGATAGCGTGGCACGGTGTCGAAGCCAAAATTCGTTTTGCCATCGCGGCTGGCGTTCGCCGACGAGCTCTTGCTCGCGCTGACGTTTTCCTGCAGCACAATGGTCAATGTATCGCCGACGTTACGCGGGCGGCGATCTTCAAACAGCGGCTGATAGCCGTAATTAATCGGCTGCGCGGTCTGGAAAATGGAGCCGTTTACCACTGGCGCAGGGCCAGGAACGGGTTGGGCAGTCGTCGCACCCTGGACCAAAGGTTTAGACGGGATCCAGGCACACCCGCTGAGGGTGACGGCCAGAACAGTCAGTATCGGATAACGAAACGCCGCGTTTTTTTGCATTGCCTTCATCTTCGAAAACAGGGAGCCGGCGCGGCGTTTACCGCACCGGGCTACACCTTAGAGTTGCGTCAGTTTCTGCAGCATCTGGTCGGTCGTCGACACTGCTTTACTGTTAATTTCATACGCGCGCTGGACCTGGATCATATTCACCAGCTCTTCCGCCACGTTCACGTTGGAGGTTTCAACATAGCCCTGATACAGCAGGCCCGCGCCGTTCAGGCCCGGGGTACTTTCATTTGGCGTACCGGAGGATTGCGTCTCGGTGTAGAGGTTCTCACCAATGCTTTCCAGACCGGTATCGTTCATGAAGGTGGTCAGGTTAAGCTGCCCAACCTGAACCGGCGCGGCCTGCCCCTGCTGGGTTACGCTGACCACACCGTCACGACCGATGGTGATGCTCAGGGCGTTCGCCGGGATGGTAATCGCAGGCTGGACCTGGAAACCGCCCGCCGTCACCAGCTGGCCGTTCTGATCGACCTGGAACGAGCCGTCGCGGGTGTAGGCGGAAGTCCCGTCAGGCAGCTGCACCTGGAAGAAGCCCTGGCCTTTGATCGCCACGTCTTTGCTGTTGTTGGTCTGAGACAGGTTGCCCTGACTGTGCAGACGCTCGGTGGCCACCGGACGAACACCGGTACCGATCTGCAGACCCGATGGCAACGTCGTCTGTTCAGAAGACTGCGCCCCCGGCTGGCGGATGGTTTGATAAAGCAAATCTTCGAAAACGGCGCGCTGACGCTTGAAACCATTGGTGCTGACGTTTGCCAGGTTGTTGGCAATCACGTCCATATTGGTTTGCTGGGCGTCCAGGCCAGTTTTCGCGATCCATAAAGAACTGATCATAAGGAATCCTGTTAGCTCATAGCCAGAAGTTGGTTAGCCTTGCCCGCGTTTTCATCAACGCTGCTGATGATCTTCATCTGCATTTCAAAGCGGCGGGCGCTGGCGATCATGTCGGTCATGGCTTCGACCGGCTTGACGTTACTGCCTTCCAGAACGCCGGACATCACGCGGATGCTCGGATCGGCCTGTAAGGTGGCACCCCGCGTCGCCTGCGCCGCCTGAGTCAGACGGAACATGCCGTCGTCGCCACGCTGCACCTCTTTGCCTTCCGCCTTAACCAGCTTCAGACGACCGACGGGCGCAACGGTATTGGCCGGGTCGCCCGGGTTGAGCGCCGAAATGGTGCCGTCCGCAGCGATAGTCAGCTCAGAGCCTTCCGGTACGGTCAGCGGACCCGCTTCCCCCATCACCGGATGCCCCTGAATCGTCAGTTGGCCCGTCGCGCTCACCTGAATGTTCCCGTTACGGGTATAGCCTTCACTGCCGTCCGCCGTTTGCACCGCCAGCCAGCCGTCCTGCTGCAGAGCCACGTCCAGCGGGCGTGAGGTGTAATCCATCTGCCCTGGCGTCATATCGGCGCCTGGGGTCGATGCGGTCACCAGCGTTCGGGTCGGCAGGGAAAGCCCTTCTACCGGCACCGCGCGCAGCGCATTAAGCTGCGCGCGAAAGCCCGGCGTTGAGGCGTTTGCCAGGTTGCTGGCGGTAACGGCCTGCTGATTGAGCGTCTGACTTGCCGCGCCCATCGCGGTATATATTGCGTGATCCATTGCGCTTTCCTGTTAGCCGCTTAACGCAGGTTAACCAGCGTGTTGAGGATCTGGTCCTGGGTTTTGATGGTCTGCGCGTTCGACTGATAGTTACGCTGCGCGACGATCATGTTCACCAGTTCTTTACTCATATCCACGTTGGAAGCTTCCAGCGCGCCGTTGGTCAGCTTGCCAAAGTTACCGGTGCCTGCGGTACCCAGCAGCGCCACGCCAGAGGACTGGGTGGCAGACCAGACGTTATCGCCTTCCGATTTCAGACCTTCGTTGTTGGCGAAGTTTGCCAGCACGATCTGACCCAGAACCTGAGACTGTTCGTTAGAGTAGCTTCCCACCACGGTGCCATCGTCGTTGATCTGGTAGCTCACTAGATCGCCTGGCTTGTAGCCGTTCTGATTGGTAGCCACCACGCTGTTCGCGCCGGTATTCTGCTGCATGGAGTTCTGGAAGCTCAGGGAGAAAGTCGCCGCCGTTGCACCGCTGACGGAGCCCGTGGTGATGTTAATGGCCGGCGTGGCGTTTGGCGCTGCGCTCAGCACACCCGCTGCGTCGTAGTTATACACACCAGCCAGGTTGCCGTTCGCATCAAAGTTCATCTGCGCCGCTTTCGTCGCTGCAGAACCCGCTACGCTGCCGTCCTGAGTGTAAAGATCCCATTTATTGTCAGCCGTCTTAACGTAGTAGACGTACATGTTATGGGCGTTACCCTGACTGTCGAATACGGTCACGGTCCCTTTTTTGTTGTAGGTATCCGGGTTAGTCGCATCGAAGGGAGCGGTTTGAACAGGATCGGTTGAGTTCAGGTTGATCTGCTGCGTCGCGGTGGTGGTCGATTTCGCCGCCATCAGGGTATTCGGGATGGTAATTGCCTGAGGGTTCGCACCGGTCTGAACGGTAGGCGGCGTTCCCGCTACCGGGTAGCCCGTCAGCTGCATGCCCTGCATGTTCACCAGCGTACGGTTTTCATCCAGCTTGAACTGGCCGTTACGGCTGTAGAACACAGAGCCGTTGGAATCGACCATACGGAAGAAACCGTTCTGGCTGATGGCAACGTCCAGACCGCGACCGGTGTTGGTGGTGGTGCCGTCGCTAAAGTCCTGAGTGATGCCCGCAACTTTCACGCCCAGGCCGACTTTGGAACCGGCAAACATGTCTGCAAAGGAAGCAGAACCGGATTTAAAACCATAGGTCGCGGAGTTGGCGATGTTGTTGCCAATGACGTCCAGGTTGGTGGCCGCAGCATTCAGGCCGCTGACCGCTTGAGAAAAGGCCATGACTTACTCCTGATAAGTGTTAAGGCTTAGATAATCTGCCGAACTTCGTCGAGTGTGGTGGAACCAGAGGTTCCCAAATCCAGTTTGTTGCCGTCGCTTCCTTTAATCACGCCCTGGACCAGCGCGAACTGCAGCGGCTGCGCTACCAGCTGGGTCGTCCCGTTGCTGGCGCTGATTGCCACTTTGTAGGATCCGTTTGGTGCTTTGGTGCCGTCGGTCAGGCTGCCATCCCAGGTAAAGGTGTGAACGCCCGCCTTCAGCTCGCCGATATCAATGGTGCGAACCACCACGTTATTGGCATCCGTGATCGTTGCCGTCACCTTCTCAGCTGGCTGCTGGAGCTCAACGCCAAACGGCGTGGTCGTCGTGGTGGTATTGCCGTCGGTGGTGCTGGTGCCTGCCAGAATCGTGGTTCCCGGGATCATCACCCCGTGGCCAATCAGGCTTGCCGCCTGCAGAGACTGGGCGCTGTTAATCTGCCCAGAGACGGAACCGAGGGTGGTGTTCAGTTTCTCAATGCCGCTCACGGTACTGATCTGCGCAAGCTGCGTGGTCAGTTCGTTGTTCTGCATTGGGTTGGTGGGATCCTGGTTCTTAAGCTGCGCCACCAGCAGCGTCAGAAAGCTGCCCTGAAGGTCGGCGGCGTTACTCCCCGTCAGGGAGTTAGAACCTGTCGTACTCTTTGTGTTGTTAACACCCGAGTTCGTAGGATCATTCACATTTACGGCGATGGACATGCATGTCTCCTTTACTGGCCGAGAGTGAGTGTTTTGAGCATCATGCTCTTCACGGTATTAAGCACTTCGACGTTGGCCTGGTAGCTACGGGAAGCCGACATGGAGTTCACCATCTCACCCACCACATCCACGTTTGGCATCTTCACGTATCCGCTGGCATCCGCAAGCGGGTTACCCGGCTCATACACCAGCCTGTCCGGCGCCTGGCTCTCTACCACATCAGAGACCTTCACGCCGCCCGTCGCCGCGCCTGGCGCAGCATCGACCTGAAAGACAACCTGTTTGGCACGATAGGGCTGGCCGTCGGGTCCGGTGACGCTGTCGGCGTTCGCCAGGTTACTGGCGGCCACGTTCAGGCGTTTGGACTGTGCGGTTAACGCCGAACCGGCGATATCAAAAATATTCAGCAAGGCCATCTATCAGTTCCCCCCCTGCAGGACGTTCATCATGCCTTTGATTTGTCCGCCAAGTACGGTCAGGCCCGTCTGGTATTTCAGGCTGTTGTCGGCAAACTGGGTACGCTCCCGGTCCATATCCACGGTGTTACCGTCGAGTGAGGGCTGATCGGGAATGCGATAAAGTAAATCGGTCGCTGGCGCGGTCATCGCCTGAGCAGGAATATGGCGAGAGGATGTCATGGCAAGTGCAACACCCGTTCCTTCGGCACGTCCACGCTCCATCACCTTTTTGAGTTCACTGGAAAAATCAATATCGCGCGCCTGATACCCCGGGGTATCGGCGTTAGCGATATTGGCGGCTAAAATCTCCTGCCGCTGGGCGCGTAAGTTGAGCGCTTCCTGCTGAAAACGTAACGCGGCGTCGAGTTTATCGAGCATGTCTCCTCCGCTGATGGCAAAATTTCAGTTCACAGCTTAAATCTCACCCGGTCTCCCCTATCGACGGAATAAGCGCAAAATGCGTCGCTATTTATTCCGTTGATGCAAAACCACTGCAGGTAGAATTCGTTCAACTCTGGAAACGGTGGAACTTGCGATGCAAACGTTAAAACGTGGTCTGGTGGCGGCTCTCTTGCTGTTAAGCCCTCTGGCGCAGGCTGAAGGGTTACAGGATCGGCTAACGGCTTTTTTTGCTGAAAAACTGGCAGGCTTTAGCGATGACGTGACCGTTACCGTGCGCACGCCACCGAATCTGTACCCGACGTGTGACCAGCCGTCCTTCAGCGTGGTAGGGTTCACAAAGCTTTGGGGGAATGTGAACGTGCTGGCACGCTGCGCCAACGAAAAACGCTATTTACAGGTTGCCGTTCAGGCGACGGGCAATTATGTTGTCGCTGCCGTGCCCATTGCGCGCGGCAGCGTGCTGCAGACAAACAGCGTGACGCTGAAGCGCGGCCGTCTGGATCAGCTGCCGCCACGCACCATGCTGGATATTAACCAGGCACAGGACGCCGTCAGCCTGCGCGACGTCGCGCCAGGCCAGCCGATACAGATCTCCATGCTGCGTCAGGCATGGCGGGTAAAAGCAGGCCAGCAGGTGATGGTGGTGGCCAACGGAGATGGCTTTAGCATCAACAGTGAAGGGAAAGCGTTGAACAATGCCGCGGTGGCGCAAAACGCCCGCGTCAGAATGTCCTCAGGCCAGGTGGTGAGCGGAACCGTCGATGCTGATGGGAATATTCTGATTAACCTATAATCTTTTTAAAGATTTCGCGGCGCGTGCCGATAAATATTCCACTAATGATGATGTCAGGCGCAAACGCCGCGAACCCTCGATGAGGACAACACTATGAGCATTGATCGTACATCAGCCCTGAAGCCGGTAAGCGCTGTACAACCTCGCGAAACGAATGACGCTACGGCGCAGAAAACGCGTCTGGAAAAACCGTCAACGTCCAACAGCACCAGCGTGACCCTGAGCGACGCGCAGGCAAAACTGATGCAGCCGGGCAGCAACGATATCAATATGGAACGTGTTGAAGCGCTGAAAACAGCTATTCGTAACGGTGAGCTGAAAATGGACACCAGCAAAATCGCTGACGCCCTGATTCAGGAAGCACAGAGTTTCTTACAGAGTAACTAACCGTATGAGTCGACTGTCAGAAATACTGGATCAAATGACGGTTGTCCTGAACGACCTGAAAACGGTAATGGACGCTGAACAGCAGCATCTCTCTTCCGGTCACATCAACGGCAGCGCGCTGCAGCGTATTACTGAAGACAAAAGTTCGCTTCTGGCAACGCTGGATTATCTGGAGCAGCAGCGACGCGCTGAGCAGGATCCTAAGCGCAGCGCCAATGACGATATTATTGAGCGCTGGCAGACCATTACCGAAAAAACCCAGCACCTGCGCGATCTTAACCAGCATAACGGCTGGCTACTGGAAGGTCAGATTGAGCGTAATCAGCAGGCGCTTGAGGTGTTGAAACCGCATAAAGAAACCGGACTGTATGGTGCGGATGGTCAGACAGCGACTGCACGTATTGCGGGTGTGAAAAAGATTTCGATTTGACGCTAAAGCGACAAATTATGCAGTGGGGAGCACCCTAAGGTGAACTCCCCTTTTGGTGTTTATGCCGTCCGGCGGGCAAACTCTTTGACTTTGAAACCCAGCACCGCGAGCGTGGCAAAGTACGCCACCACCCCGACGCCTACTACGGCCATCAGCCGCATCAGACGATAAGGCATGGTACCCAGGGACCATTCCGGCATCACGTACATCATGCCAAGCAGCGCGGCAGACATCACCAGTACCGCAACGATCAGACGCACCAGGAAACTTCCCCAGCCCGGCTGCGGCGTGAAAATATCCTGCTTGCGCAGCTGCCAGTACAGCAGCCCGGCATTCAGACAGGCCGCCAGACCAATCGATAATGACAGGCCCGCATGCTTCAGCGGACCAATAAACGCCAGGTTCATCAGCTGCGTCATAATCAGCGTCACGATGGCAATTTTTACCGGCGTTTTGATGTCCTGACGCGAATAAAAGCCCGGCGCCAGCACTTTCACCACGATCAGCCCCATCAGTCCCACCGAGTAGGCAATCAGCGCGCGCTGGATCATGGCGGCATCGAAGGCGGTGAATTTCCCATACTGGAAGAGCGACACCGTCAGCGGTTTGGCCAGAATACCCAGCGCCACCGCGCTTGGCAGGGCCAGCAGGAAGCAGAGACGCAGGCCCCAGTCCATCAGGCGGCAATACTCATCATGATTACCGCTGGCAAAGCTTTTCGACAGCGACGGCAGCAGGATGGTCCCCAGCGCCACGCCCAGCACCCCGGACGGGAACTCCATCAGGCGGTCGGCATAGTACATCCAGGAAACCGAGCCGGACACCAGGAACGAGGCAAAGATGGTGTTGATAATCAGCGAGATCTGGCTGACGGAGACGCCGAGAATGGCGGGCCCCATCTGCTTGATGACGCGCATCGCCCCGGCATCTTTGAGGTTGATGCGCGGCAGCACCAGCATGCCGATTTTTTTGAGATGCGGCAGCTGATACGCCAGCTGCAGCACGCCGCCCACGGTGACCGCCCAGGCCAGCGCCAGTACCGGCGGGTTGAAGTGCGGCGCGGCGAACAGGGCAAAGCCGATCATGCTGACGTTAAGGAACGTCGGCGCAAACGCAGGAACAGAAAAGCGGTTCCAGGTGTTGAGGATCGCCCCCACCAGCGAGGCCAGCGAGATCAGCAGAATATAAGGGAAGGTGATGCGCAAAAGCTGCGAGGTCAGGGCAAACTTGTCGGCCGTATCGGCAAAGCCGGGCGCGGTCACCATAATCACCCAGGGCGCAGCCAGCATCCCGAGGACGGTCACTACCGCCAGCGCCAGCGTCAGCAGGCCGGAGACATAAGACACAAAGACGCGCGTTGCGTCCTCGCCCTGCTTGCTTTTATATTCCGCCAGGATGGGGACGAATGCCTGAGAAAACGCCCCTTCCGCAAAAATACGACGCAGCAGGTTCGGTAATTTGAACGCGACGAAAAAGGCGTCCGTGGCCATCCCTGCACCAAATACCCTTGCCACAATGGCGTCGCGCGCAAAACCCAGCACGCGGGAAAACATGGTCATCGAGCTGACGGCCGCCAGCGATTTTAATAAGTTCATTAACGTGAATTTCCAGAACCATACGGATTTCCAGGACGGGCAAGCGTAAGCGCCACCCGGCAAAGCCTACAAGCGGCGCTTAGTCTACCCGGATTTCAACGAATTACTATCCGCAGATGTTACAGCGAGTTATTCACTCATGGCCTCGCGCCAGAGCCTTTCCACAACGCGCTGCGCCATGATGGCCTGCTCGCCGGACGTTTCAGGAACCGTCTGATTTTGCACGCAGGAGATAAAGTGACGGGCACAACCGGCAAAACCGCGCTGTTCAAGCGTGCTCTGCCAGCCAGGGGCAGGTAGCGTCACCACGCCGCTGCCCTTCTCCTCACGCCATTCACGCATGTCGGTAATGTCGTACAACGCGCCGTCGGTGACGGCCTGGACGCATTCTCGCTGGCTGCCCGCACGACGATGCATACTGGTGGTTACCTGCAGATGGTCAATCGAGAAATGATGTTCGGCGTAGACCATTTCACCCTGCTCGTTCGTCAGTAGCGTGCCACTTTGCAACTGCGCACTGCCGCTGGCGAGCCACAGCGCCGTATCCACAACGTGCAGATAGTCATCCAGCAGCGTGAAGCGCAGATCGTTCGGCCCGATGCTGTCTGTGCGGTGTTTATCCATCCGCAGCGAG
Organism: Enterobacter sp. JBIWA003; assembly: GCF_019968825.1. Taxonomy (NCBI): domain Bacteria; kingdom Pseudomonadati; phylum Pseudomonadota; class Gammaproteobacteria; order Enterobacterales; family Enterobacteriaceae; genus Enterobacter; species Enterobacter sp. JBIWA003. The sequence continues at coordinate 1,848,027 of NZ_CP074170.1, read as the reverse complement.
GAAAGCGTGTCCGACTGTGCCTTCAACTGCTGATAAAGCGGTGCGAAGCGGCGGTTGAAACCGACCATCAGCGTCAGTTTTTTGCGCGCGGCCAGTTCAATCAGCCGCTCGGCATCCTGAACATTTTCCGCCAGCGGTTTGTCCACGCAGACGTGAACCCCCAAATTGAGCAGTTCGCTCACCACCTGATAATGGGTTGCCGTTGAGGTATGGACAAAGACCGCATCGCACTCGCGGGCCAGATCCTGCAATGAGGCAGCATACGGCATGCGCCAGGTTTCGCAGATACGTTCTGCCTTTTCTCGGGTGGGTGACCATGCCGCTTGCAGGGTCCAGTCCGTCGCCGCACCTAAAACAGGCAGCCAGGCTTTTTGTGCAATACCGCCCAGCCCCACCACGCCTACGCGTAATTTTTTCACCGTCAGTCTCCCAAATGTGCCAGCAAGGCATCCAGACGCTGTTTCAGCCCGGCGACCTCGTCTTCCAGCGCCTCTACGCGGGCAACCAAATCGTCATCTCCAGCATTCATATCGGTTGCGCTGGATTTAACTGAAATATCAACGTCACCGCTGAACAGATGCATATAGCGGCTTTCACGCTTGCCCGGCTCGCGCGCCAGACGCACCACGTATGGGCCGTCTTCGCGAGAAGCCAGCCCTTCCAGGGTCTGCTCAACCTCCTGCATGTCGCTGAACTCATGCATGCGGGAAGCGCGGGTGCGCAGTTCCCCCGGCGTCTGTGCCCCACGCAGCAACAGCGTGGTGATGACCGCCACTTCCGCACTGCTCAGCTTCAGGTCGCCAAATTCGGAGTTACAAAAGCGCTGTTCGTATTTGGTCACGCGGTTGCCGAATCCGCTGACGGTGCGCAGATAGTGGCGTTTTACCAGGGCGTCCAGGACGTCCTGAACGTCATGTTCGCTGAGGTTCATCACCGGCTCGCGGTTGGTTTTCTGGTTGCAGGCCATGGTCACGGCGTTGACGGAGAGCGGATACTGCTCCGGCGTGGTGACCTGTTTTTCGAGTAAGCACCCAATCACGCGCGCTTCTGTACCGTTTAGCTGATACTTCATCTTTTCTCCTTAACGACCTGCAGTCCAGTCCCGGGTGGTTAATGCCGTCAGAACGTGGTCGCGCCACTCTCCGTCTATCAGAAGATAGTCTTTGGCGTAACCCTCTTTCTCGAACCCTAAACGCGCCAGCAGATTTCCGCTGCGCTGGTTATGCGGCATATAGTTCGCCATAATGCGATGAATGTGCTGCGTGCGTTGCATATAGCGGATCGCTACCGTCAGCGCCTCATACATCAGCCCCTGCCCCTGCCACTTCTGGCCGATGGAGTAGCCAAGGTAGCAGGCGTGAAACGATCCCCGCACCACGTTTGAAAAATTGGCGATCCCGATAATCTCTTTCTCTTCAGGATCCAGCAGCGCGAAGTAAAACGCGCTGCCCTGCTTGTGAAATTCCGTAATCATGCTGAGGCGCGCCTGCCAGCCGGAAGGGTAACAATGGCTCTCATCACGAACGGGTTCCCAGGGCTTTAAAAACTGGCGATTCTCGGCGTAATAATCCGCCAGACGCCAGGCATCACGCTCATGCACCAGACGAACGACCAGCCTGTCCGTTGTCAGACGCACTTTTGGCACATTACTGCGATAGCCAAACATCGATACCACTCCTTCCCGTCACTTCAGCTTACCCATTAGCTTTACTATACCTGCGCCTGCGCCGTCTGTGAAAACAGTGACATACCATTTTCACCTCTTTTCACACTTTTCGATGAGAACTCTCTATCAAAGCACCCTTTTGATAAAAAAATATTGTCGCGTTCAGGGGTGGGAAAAAACGCGGCGACACCGCAGAATGTTAGCGTGCTCACCATCTTATTTTCCCTGGAGGGAAAATGTCCCGCGTATCACAGGCCAGGAGCCTGGGTAAATATTTCCTGCTCGTCGATAACATGCTGGTCGTGCTCGGCTTTTTTGTCGTTTTTCCGCTTATTTCGATCCGCTTTGTCGATCAGATGGGCTGGGCGGCATTAATGGTCGGCATTGCCCTGGGGCTACGCCAGTTTGTCCAGCAGGGCCTGGGCGTCTTTGGCGGGGCCATCGCCGACCGCTTTGGTGCTAAACCGATGATCGTCACCGGTATGCTGCTTCGCGCGGCAGGCTTTGCCACGATGGCGGTCGCTCAGGAGCCGTGGCTGCTCTGGTTCTCCTGTTTCCTCTCCGGTATCGGGGGCACGCTGTTCGATCCGCCCCGCACCGCGCTGGTGGTAAAGCTAATTCGCCCGCAGCACCGCGGCCGCTTCTTCTCGATTCTCATGATGCAGGACAGTGCCGGGGCGGTTGTCGGCGCCCTGCTGGGAAGCTGGCTGCTGCAGTATGACTTCCGTCTGGTCTGTGCGGCTGGGGCGGTACTCTTTATTCTGTGCGCGCTGTTTAATGGCCTGTTCCTGCCGGCGTGGAAACTGTCGACGGTGAAAGCGCCGGTCCGGGAAGGGCTTGGTCGCGTCCTGCATGACAAGCGCTTTGTCACCTATGTGTTGACCCTGACGGGATATTACATGCTGGCCGTGCAGGTCATGCTGATGCTGCCGATCATGGTTAACGACATTGCAGGTACCCCTGCGGCGGTGAAATGGATGTACGCCATCGAAGCCTGCCTGTCGTTAACGCTGCTCTATCCGATTGCCCGCTGGAGCGAGCGACGTTTTCGTCTGGAACATCGTCTGATGGCCGGACTGTTCCTGATGACGCTGAGCATGATGCCGATCGGCCTGGTGAACACGCTCCAGCAGCTGTTTACGCTGATTTGCACATTCTATATTGGCTCGATCATCGCCGAGCCTGCCCGCGAAACGCTGAGCGCCTCGCTTGCGGATGCGCGTGCGCGCGGCAGCTATATGGGGTTCAGCCGCCTGGGGCTGGCACTCGGCGGGGCATTAGGTTACGCCGGGGGCGGCTGGTTGTTTGATGCCGGCAAAGCGTTAAATCAACCTGAACTCCCGTGGATGATGCTTGGCGCGGTGGGCTTTATGACGCTACTCGCCCTGTGGTGGCAGTTCAGCCAGAAACGCAGCGCGAGCGGCATGCTCGAGCCAGGCGCGTAGCCTTTCCTGAGGTATCCCCACGGATTAATGTGGGCAGAGAACAATCCCCTCGCCCCTTTGGGGAGAGGGTTAGGGTGAGGGGAACATACGACTGTGGTGGTCATTCCGTTCACTTTATATTTCTTGCTACTCTTTAACGACATGACCGGTGAACGTGCCAGGGCGGCTCCCGCCCCACTTCTCAGTTTTTTCTGCTGGTTTCTACCCATTCACGCTGACATACTGGCGTAACAGGACAGAAGCGCCGATTTTTCGTTGAGGAACACTATGAAGAAAATTGTTTTAGCCGCGGCATTGGTTGTCAGCGGTCTGCTGGTTGGCTGTAACCAGCTCACACAATATACCGTCAGTGAACAGGAAATTAATCAGGCGCTGGAAAAACATAACAATTTCTCGAAAGACATTGGCGTACCGGGTCTTGCCGATGCGCATATCGTGCTCACAAATCTCACCAGCCAGATCGGACGTGAAGAGCCAAACAAAGTCACCCTGGCCGGTGATGCGGACCTTGATATGTCCTCCCTCTTTGGTAACCAGAAAGCCAACATCAAGCTCAAGCTGAAGGCACTCCCTGTTTTCAACAAAGAGAAAGGGGCAATTTTCCTGCAGGAGATGGAAGTCGTCGATGCGCAGGTGTCTCCGGACAAAATGGCGCCGGTACTGCAAACCCTGATGCCCTATCTGAATCAGTCGCTGCGGAATTACTTTAACCAGCAGCCCGCGTACGTCTTAAGTGAAGACAAAAGCAAGGGTGAAGCCCTGGCGAAAAAATACGCAAAAGGGATAGAGGTTAAGCCGGGTGAAATTATCATTCCTTTCACCGATTAACCTGAAGGGCGCTGCGGCGCCCTTTTTTTTACGGAAAAGTGTGCAAACGAAAACGTTTCCGCTTATGATTTGTGTCCGGCAAAAACAGCCATCCTAATGACTGATTCCTGACAAGCCGGAGCTTCCATGACTGCACAACCCCAGGTTCTTAAAATCCGCCGCCCTGACGACTGGCATATTCATCTGCGTGATGGTGATATGCTGAAAACCGTCGTGCCTTATACCAGCGAAATTTATGGCCGCGCGATTGTCATGCCTAACCTGGTGCCACCAGTCACCACCGTCGATGCCGCGATAGCCTATCGTCAGCGCATCCTCGATGCCGTTCCTGCGGGACACGATTTTACCCCGTTGATGACCTGCTACCTGACCGATTCACTGGATCCGAACGAAGTGGAGCGCGGCTTTAACGAAGGCGTGTTTACGGCAGCGAAACTCTACCCGGCGAATGCCACCACCAACTCCAGCCACGGCGTCACCAGCATTGATGCCATTATGCCGGTTCTGGAACGCATGCAGAAACTGGGTATGCCGCTGCTGGTTCACGGTGAAGTGACGCATGCTGACATTGACATCTTCGACCGTGAAGCCCGTTTTATCGAGACCGTGATGGAGCCTCTGCGCCAGCGCCTGCCCGCGCTGAAGGTGGTCTTTGAGCATATCACCACCAAAGACGCGGCAGAGTACGTGCGTGACGGCAACAATCTCATCGCCGCCACCATTACGCCACAGCACCTGATGTTTAACCGTAACCACATGCTGGTGGGCGGGGTGCGCCCTCACCTCTACTGTCTGCCTATCCTCAAGCGCAACATCCACCAGCAGGCGCTGCGTGAGCTGGTCGCCAGCGGGTTCTCCCGCGCGTTCCTCGGTACCGATTCCGCGCCTCACGCCCGCCATCGTAAAGAGGCAAGCTGCGGCTGTGCAGGCTGCTTCAACGCCCCAACGGCGCTTGCCAGCTACGCAACTGTATTTGAAGAGATGAACGCGCTGGAACATTTCGAAGCATTCTGCTCTCTTAACGGCCCACGCTTCTACGGCCTGCCAGTCAATGACACCTTCATCGAACTGGAGCGTAAAGCGAGCCACGTAGAGGAATCCATTGCCCTGACGGATGACACGCTGATCCCATTCCTGGCGGGTGAAACCGTAAGCTGGACGGTAAAACGTTAAAAAATCAATGCCCCTTGTTGTCAAACTGATAATATACCTGTATAAATAAACAGTATATTACACAGGGGGCATTTATGCGTATTGAAGTCACCATAGCCAAAACTACCGTTCTGCCTGCCGGCGCGCTTGATGCACTGGCAGGCGAATTATCCCGTCGTATTAACAATACCTTTCCTGACAACGCAGGTGCCGTCACGGTGCGTTACGCCGCGGCAAACAACCTTTCCGTTATTGGTGCCGCAAAAGAAGATAAAGATCGCATCAGCGAAATCCTGCAGGAAACGTGGGAAAGCGCTGACGACTGGTTCATCACGGATTAACACTGCTCCCTCATTGTGTTTTTTGCCGGGTCGCCCCGGCTTTTTTTTGCCTAAAATCCCGTAAGTTCAAATTAATTCGGCATCTTCTTTAAAAATCGTGAACGAGATGGTGTTTTATTGTTCGAACAATCCTAAAAAGCAGAAAAATGTGTTGCCACCTGTTTATTTTTCCCTTCGGAACCCTTATTACTTGGTATACTGAAGTTGCTTTCAGAAAAACATGCATTGAACCTCAAAGCCGTTGTCTTCTAACACGCATTAAGGGGGTTATAATGGAAAAGAATAGTGAAGTCATCCAGACCCACCCACTCGTTGGCTGGGATATCAGTACCGTAGATAGCTACGATGCGCTGATGCTGCGTTTGCACTACCAGACCCCAAATCAACTCAACCGTGAAGAAGCGGAAGTTGGACAGACGCTGTGGCTAACAACAGACGTCGCCCGTCAGTTTATTTCTATTTTAGAGGCAGGTATTGCAAAAATAGAATCTGGCGACTATCAGGAAAATGAGTATAAACGGCACTAAGCTTATGCCCACTTTTCACTCAACAGGCACCCTCGCGGTGCCTTATTTATTTCTCCCTTGTCTAACCCCGCGTTGTTAATTACTCTGCTAACAAAACATCAGTTTACGAGATGCATATGAGATACGACTTAATCATTATTGGCAGCGGATCCGTGGGTTCTGCCGCCGGTTATTACGCGACGCAGGCGGGCCTGAAGGTCCTGATGATCGATAGCCATCTTCCGCCTCATGCGGAGGGCAGCCATCATGGCGATACCCGCCTCATCCGCCATGCGTATGGCGAAGGCGAGCGCTATGTTCCGCTGGTGCTTCGCGCCCAGACGCTGTGGGACGAACTGGCGAAACAGACTGAAGACCGCATTTTCGAACGTACCGGCGTTATCAACCTGGGCCCGGCCCATTCTGAATTTCTCGCCGGCGTCGAACGCAGCGCGAAAGCGTTTAATCTGGACGTTGAGAAACTGGACGCGACGGGCATTAGCGCGCGCTGGCCCGAAATTAGCGTCCCGGACGATTATATTGGCCTCTTTGAAGCCCACTCTGGTGTGCTGCATTGTGAAACGGCGATCAAGACCTGGATCGAGCTTGCCGAGAAGGCAGGCTGCGCGCAGCTGTTCAACTGTCCGGTAGACGCCATCACCCATGACGGTAATGGCGTCACGGTAACGACCCTTGACGGTGAATATTCCGCGGATCGCCTGCTGGTCAGCGCGGGAACCTGGGTTACCCGCCTGCTGCCCGATCTGCCGATCCAGCCGGTGCGCAAGGTCTTCTCCTGGTTCCAGTCGGATGGTCGTTACAGCGTCCAGAATAAATTCCCGGCCTTCACTGGCGAATTACCCAACGGCGACCAGTTCTACGGCTTCCCGTCAGAAAAAGACGCGCTGAAAATCGGTAAACACAACGGGGGCCAGGCTATCTCCTCCCCTGAAGAGCGTAAGCCTTTCGGCGCCTTTCCTCAGGATGGTTCGGAAGCCTTCTCGTTCCTGCGCACTATTCTTCCAGGCGTCGGCGGCTTGCTGTATGGCGCGGCCTGTACCTACGACAACACGCCGGATGAAGACTTTATCATTGATACGCTGCCGGGGCATGACAACACGCTGCTCATCACCGGACTGAGCGGCCACGGCTTTAAGTTTGCTTCCGTGCTGGGTGAAATCGCCGCGCAGTTTGCCCAGGGTATTGCACCGCAGTTTGATCTGACGCCCTTCTCCCTCTCGCGTTTTAACAGATAATTCGCCACGGGCGCCGGACGTCCCGGGGCCCGTTTCATTCACACTGCATTACGGGGCGTTATGCGCAGGATCGTTAGCTTTCTGATGAATAATATTCGCGAGCATTTTATGCTCTATCTCTTATTGTGGGCGCTGTTGGCCATTATTGATTTTGTTTACATTGTATTTTACTGAAAAGCCTTACTGACAATAATTGACGTTAATTTATCTTTATTGAAACTCACCATTTCGCTTGCACGAAGAGATTGAATTAGCGCTACCGATCCTTTTCAAAATTGCTGAAATAAATAAAATAAAAATCAATAGCCAATTATTTCAGTTGCAATATCCCGCCTTCCCGTTCATTATTACTTTCCGGTTAATTTGAAAATGGACATTCTGATGCAATTGCGTAACTCCTCCCGGCGCTACGGAATAATATCCATAGGTTTGCACTGGATATTTGCTCTTGCCGTCTACGGTATGTTTGGACTTGGGCTCTGGATGGTCACGCTCAGCTATTACGATGGCTGGTATCACCAGGCGCCGGAGTTGCATAAAAGCATTGGTGTCCTGCTGATGCTGGGGCTGGTTTTCCGCGTGATCTGGCGACATATTTCCCCGCCGCCCGCTGCGCCAAAGACCCACAGTAAATTTACCCGCCTCAGTGCCGTCGCCGCGCATATTGCCCTCTATGCACTGCTGTTTGGCATCCTGATTAGCGGCTATCTCATTTCGACGGCTGACGGTAAGCCGATTAACGTCTTTGGCCTGTTCGACGTTCCGGCAACACTGAGCGATGCCGGGGCGCAGGCCGACACGGCGGGGGTCATTCACCTCTGGCTTGCCTGGAGCGTGGTGATCCTGTCCGTACTTCACGGGCTTGCCGCCCTCAAACACCATTTTATTGATAAAGACGATACGCTAAAGCGCATGCTTGGCCGCTCGTCAGTTGACTCTGGAGCATAAAATGAAAAAACACCTGCTGGGTATCGCACTGGGTTCTCTGTTATTCACCGCCGGTTCCGCCGTGGCGGCGGATTATAAAATTGATAAAGAGGGCCAGCACGCTTTCGTCAATTTCCGTATTCAGCACCTGGGATATAGCTGGCTGTACGGCACCTTTAAGGATTTTGACGGCACGTTCACCTTTGACGAAAAAAATCCCGCGGCCGATAAAGTCAATGTGACGATTAATACGAACAGCGTCGACACAAACCACGCAGAGCGCGATAAACACCTGCGCAGTGGGGAGTTCCTCAACGTCGCGAAATTCCCGCAGGCGACCTTCACTTCTACTGAGGTGAAGAAAGACGGCGATAAGCTGAATATTACCGGCAACCTGACGCTTAACGGCGTAACCAAACCGGTCACGCTTGATGCGAAATTACTGGGTCAGGGTGATGACCCGTGGGGAGGTAAACGCGCAGGTTTTGAAGCGGCAGGGAAAATTCACCTGAAAGATTTTAATATCACAACGGATTTAGGCCCGGCGTCTCAGGACGTGGAGCTGATTATTTCCGTTGAAGGTGTACAGCAGAAATCGTAATAACGTCGCCCGGCAGGCTTTCACCGTGCCGGGCGTTATTATCATTCCGGGTCAGGGATACCCAGTTTGGTATTCAGGCGACCGCGTGATTTATTGAAAATCTTGTTGCCGTTTTCACGTCCTGCGCGACGGCGACGCTGCTCTTCTTCCGGCAGGATGCTCTCTTCGCTGCACAGCTCGCTACAGCAACCGTTAAACTTCTCGGCACAGGCCGGGCACTGAATGAACAGCAGATGGCAACCGTCATTTTTGCAGTTGGTGTGGGTATCGCACGGCGCGCCGCACTGGTGGCACTGGGCAATGACGTCGTCCGAAATACGTTCGCCCATACGCTCGTCAAAGACAAAGTTTTTCCCGATAAAGCGTACCGGCAGCCCCTGCTCACGGGCGCGGCGAGCGTACTCGATAATCCCGCCTTCAATGTGCCAGACCTTATTAAAGCCGTTGTGCTTCATCCACGCGCTGGCTTTCTCACAGCGGATACCGCCGGTGCAGTACATAACGATCTTTTTATCTTTATGCTCCTGCATCATCTCAACCGCTTTCGGCAGCTGCTCGCGGAAGGTATCGGCCGGGATCTCCATCGCGTTCTCGAAATGCCCCACCTCATACTCATAGTGGTTACGCATATCAATAAACACGGCATCCGGATCGTCCAGCATCGCATTCACTTCCGCCGCCTTCAGGTATTCACCGACGTCCGCCGGGTTAAACTCAGGATCGTCGATACCGTCCGCCACGATGCGTTCACGCACCTTCATGCGCAGCACCCAGAAGGATTTCCCGTCATCATCCAGGGCAATGTTCAGGCGTAAGCCGTTAAGGGCCGGGTCAAACTGATAAAGTACGTCACGGAAGGCGCTGACTTTGCTTTCCGGTACGCTAATCTGCGCGTTAATGCCTTCACGGGCAAGGTAGACGCGGCCGAAGACGTTCAGCGCTGTGAACGCCTGATAAAGCGCATCGCGGGTCGCCTGCGGATCGTCGATCGTGAAGTATTTATAGAATGAGATGGTGGTGCGCGGTTCGGTTTCAGCCAACATACGCGCTTTTAACATCTCATTCGACACGCGGTTGTGTAACACTGGCATGGTGTACAGTCCTGGAATCGTTAGAGAGAATGAAAATTCGGTCGGCATCATATAGCAAACAAAACCAATTTACATCCACACAATTTACGCTACATTTCACACACCCTGATTAATCAGGCTTAACAATTGCTGTATTCGTGCACGCTTCGAAAGCAGATATTTTGGCTACGCCTCAAAAAATGAGACACTAGCAAAACAGGACGTTTGAACACAGGAAAGACATGACCCAGTTACCAACATTTACTGCCGCCCTTTTGCATCCCCGTTATTGGTTGACCTGGCTTGGCATCGGCTTTTTATGGCTTCTGGTACAGCTTCCCTACCCTGTTATTTTTCGGTTGGGTAAATTTCTGGGCCGTTTCGCACAGCTGTTTATGAAGCGTCGCGCCAGAATCGCGTACCGCAACCTTGAGCTGTGTTTTCCGCAGATGAGCGAATCAGAGCGTCACGACATGGTCGCGAAGAATTTTGAATCCGTCGGGATGGGGCTTATGGAAACCGGCATGGCGTGGTTCTGGCCGGACAAACGCATGGCTCGCTGGAGTGAGGTGACGGGAACCGGCATGGATCCGGTGCATACGCTTCAGGCCAACCAGACGGGCGTTCTGCTGATCGGCGTCCATTTTCTGACGCTGGAAATCGGGGCGCGTATGTTCGGCATGCAGGCGCCCGGCATTGGCGTTTATCGCCCTAACGATAACCCGGTCATCGATTTAATCCAGACCAACGGCCGCATGCGCTCTAACAAAAGCATGATCGACCGTAAAGATCTGAAGGGAATGATCCGCGCGCTGAAATCCGGTGAAGTGGTCTGGTATGCCCCCGACCACGACTATGGCCCACAGGCCAGCGTTTTTGTCCCCTTCTTCGCCGTTGAAGAGGCCGCGACAACCACCGGTACCTGGATGCTGGCGCGGATGTCCAAAGCCGCCATCGTGCCTTTTGTTCCCCGCCGCAAGCCTGACGGTTCGGGCTACGAGCTGATGATGCTGGAGCCGGAACTCGCACCGCCGCTTGACGATGCAGAAACCACCGCACGCTGGATGAACAGCGTTGTGGAGAAGTGCATCATGCTCGCCCCGGAGCAGTATATGTGGCTGCACCGTCGCTTTAAAACCCGGCCAAAAGGCACGCCGTCCCGCTATTGATTTTCAACGTGCGGCCCTCAGGGCCGCATGCTGTTTTAGCTTTAAAAGCTCCCCCTCATTGCGGCAATCATAACCCAGGCGCATAATTAGCAGGCTTATTACTTCATGCTTCAGGTGCTCAGCACCTCATTATGCGGATTGTTATGTCACCCTCAGATGCCCCCATAAACTGGAAGCGTAACCTCACGGTTGCGTGGCTTGGCTGTTTTCTCACCGGTGCAGCGTTTAGCCTGGTCATGCCTTTCCTGCCGCTTTACGTCGAACAGCTGGGCGTGACGGGCCACAGCGCGCTCAATATGTGGTCCGGCCTGGTATTCAGCATCACGTTCCTGTTTTCCGCGATAGCCTCGCCCTTCTGGGGTGGCCTTGCCGACCGCAAGGGGCGAAAAATTATGCTGCTCCGCTCGGCGCTGGGGATGGCCATCATCATGGCGCTGATGGGCGTGGCGCAAAACGTCTGGCAGTTCCTGATTTTGCGCGCGTTGCTGGGCCTACTGGGAGGCTTTATTCCGAATGCCAATGCCCTGATTGCCACACAAATTCCTCGCCATAAGAGCGGCTGGGCGCTGGGCACGCTCTCAACCGGCGGCGTGAGCGGTGCCCTGCTGGGGCCCCTGGCCGGCGGACTCCTGGCCGACAGCTATGGCCTGCGCCCGGTATTCTTCATCACCGCCAGCGTGCTGTTCCTGTGCTTTATCGTCACCCTGCTCTGTATTCGGGAAAACTTCACACCCGTTGCGAAGAAAGAGATGCTCCACGCCAGGGAGGTGCTGACCTCGCTCAAAAATCCCAGACTGGTACTCAGCCTGTTCGTGACGACCCTGATTATTCAGGTTGCAACCGGATCGATTGCTCCTATCCTCACGCTGTACGTTCGCGATCTGGCGGGCAACGTCAGCAATATTGCATTTATTAGCGGGCTGATCGCATCCGTGCCCGGCGTGGCGGCATTGCTCAGCGCCCCGAGGCTGGGGAAACTGGGAGACCGCGTCGGCCCGGAAAAAATTCTGATCTGTGCGCTGGTGATCTCTGTCCTGCTGCTGATCCCCATGTCGATGGTGCACTCGCCCTGGCAGCTTGGTGTTCTGCGCTTTTTACTGGGCGCCGCCGACGGCGCGTTACTGCCCGCCGTCCAGACCCTGCTGGTCTACAACTCAACAAACCAGATTGCCGGGCGTATTTTCAGCTATAACCAGTCGTTTCGCGACATCGGTAATGTCACCGGGCCGCTCCTCGGGGCTGGTATTTCCGCCAGCTTTGGTTTTCGCGCCGTCTTTATCGTGACGGCAGGCGTAGTGCTGTTTAATGCGATCTATTCGTGGTTCAGTTTATCCCGCGCGTTACGGCCAGTGGCGGAATAAGACGAACGCCTGAAGCTTATTTTCATATTCATACTTGCAGAATCAGATATTCAGCTATTCTTTCCCTGAAACCTTCTGGAAAACAGGGAGACACCAATGACCATGTACGCCACGCTGGAAGAAGCTATTGATGCCGCTCGTGAAGAGTTCCTCGCCGATAACCCCGGCGTTGAAGAAGAAGATGCTGACGTGCAACAACTTAATATCCAAAAATACGTTCTGCAGGATGGGGATATTATGTGGCAGGCCGAATTCTTTGCCGATGAGGGTGAAGAAGGGGAATGCCTGCCGGTCCTGAGCGGTGAAGGTGCGCAGGCCGTCTTTGACGGTGACTATGATGAAATCGAACTGCGGCAGGAATGGCTGGAAGAAAACACCCTGCACGAGTGGGATGAGGGCGAATTTCAGCTCGAGCCACCACTCGATACGGAAGAAGGTCAAACCGCAGCCGATGAGTGGGACGAGCGTTAATTTACGCTACTCGTAAGGGCCGTGGCTGGCATCGATCGGCAGCAGCAGCGTGTCGAAAATTAGCGAGAATGGCAGATCCAGCACGGTGAGGTAGCGCCATGCGGAGTCACGGAGATCCCATTTCACGCCCGGGTAATACTGATTCCCGTGGCCTTGCCCTGGAATGGTGCGGCTGATGATGCTGCCGCAGCCGCTGAGCAGGCATGCCATCAGAACGACGATGATTATTCTCATGAGTAACCTCTAAAAAAATACCGGCGATTAAGCCGGTATTTTATCTGGCGGGTGGCGCTTCGCTTACCCGCTCTACTTAACCACTTACTTCGCCTTCAACGCCAGCGGGTTCAGCTTCAGTACTTTATAGTAGTTTACCCACGAAGAGTATCTCTCCGGCGCGGACCACACACGGTAGTGAAGACGCGCCATCGTGACCGGGTCGCTCAACAGGACCAGACGACGGTCACGGTTGAGTTTTTCCGGGGTCTCGTTCAGCGCCTGCTCAACGTGACGATCGCGGGCAATCTCCAGCACCTGGCTGGCACGGTGGCGCGCGGTGGCCATCGCCGTTGCCAGGGCGTTGAATGACGGGTTAAACACGGCGTGCATAAAGCCGTCATCCAGCGTGCGATTGCGGTTCTGCTCGAGATAACGATCGGTGTCCACCAGCACCTGAGGCGGGGAATACTCTTCCGGGATCAGGAACAGCTTCCAGCGTTTGGTCCGCAGCCCCACCGTCGAACGGCTGGAGATCACGGAGACAAACGGCGACAGGATCAGCGAGAAGACAATCGGCGCCAGCCAGAACAGGAAGCGCAGATCCAGCCACGCCATTCCGGCCGCCCACACCAGACCCAGCAGCAGCTGAGAACCGTGGCGCATAAAGGCTTCGCTCCACGGCGTGGAGTCGTCATCACGCTGCGGTGAGTTCCAGACCACTTCCCAGCCCAGGAACGCACTGACCACGAACACGGTGTGGAACAGCATACGCACCGGTGCCAGCAGCACGGAGAACAGCACTTCCAGCAGCAGTGAAAGGGTCACGCGGAAGAAACCGCCGTACTCTTTCGAGCCTTTGCACCAGATCAGGATGATGCTGAGCAGCTTAGGCAGGAACAGCAGCACCATGGTGGAGGCAAACAGCGCAATCGCCAGTTCCGGGCGCCACTGTGGCCACACCGGGAACAGCTGCCGCGGTTGCAGGAAGTATTGCGGCTCCGTCAGGGCATGCACGACCTGCAGCGCAGTAGAGAGCGCAAGGAACATAAACCACAGCGGTGCGGAGAGATAAGACATCACGCCCGTCAGGAACACTGCACGGTGAACCGGGTGCATCCCTTTCACCAGGAACAGGCGGAAGTTCATCAGGTTACCGTGACACCAGCGGCGGTCACGCTTGAGTTCGTCCAGCAGGTTCGGCGGCAGCTCTTCGTACGATCCCGGCAGGTCGTAGGCAATCCAGACGCCCCAGCCAGCACGACGCATCAGCGCCGCTTCCACGAAGTCATGCGACAGAATAGAACCGGCAAACGAACCCTCGCCCGGCAGCGGCGCCAGCGCACAGTGTTCAATGAACGGCTTCACGCGGATAATCGCGTTGTGACCCCAGTAGTGCGATTCACCCAGTTGCCAGAAGTGCAGACCCGCCGTAAACAGCGGCCCGTAAACACGGGTGGCGAACTGCTGGCAGCGCGCATAGAGCGTGTCCATACCCGAGGCTTTTGGCGAAGACTGAATGATACCCGCGTTCGGGTTGGCTTCCATCAGACGCACCAGACCGCTCAGGCAGTCACCGCTCATGACGGAGTCCGCATCCAGCACGACCATATAGCTGTACTGATTACCCCAGCGACGGCAGAAGTCATCGATGTTACCGCTTTTACGCTTCACACGACGGCGGCGGCGACGGTAGAAGATCTGCCCTTCGCCCTGCACTTCTGCAATCAGTTCCATCCACGCTTTTTGTTCCGCCACGCAGATATCCGGGTTGTAACTGTCGCTCAGGATGTAAACGTCGAAATGCTCCGCGTTGCCAGTCGCCTTTACGGACTCCCAGGTGGCACGCAGGCCCGCAAACACGCGGTCAACGTCTTCGTTACAGATAGGCATAATCAGCGCGGTACGGTGCTCAGGATTGAGGGGTTCATCCCCGACCGTTGACGCCGAAATGCTGTATTTGTCACGCCCCATCAGCAGCTGCAGGAAGCCCATCAGCGCGGTCCAGAAACCAGCCGAGACCCAGCAGAAGAGAACCGCGAACAGCAGAAGGATGCCGCTCTGCAGGATGTACGGCAGCAGCTGCATGAAGGAGACCCAGAGATCCTGGCCCATCATGTCCGTCGGATTGATAAACGCCCAGCCCTGATAAGGCAGGATGGTTTTCATATACCAGGTCGCGACGACCGTCTGCGCCAGCGTCAGCAGCAGCAGGATGTAGCGACGGATGGTCCCCACGGTACGCCATTTCTGTTCGGAAGCCTGCTCTTCTTTCGTCAGGCGTGACAGATAGCGGGGCGTCACATCACGCCCGCGCAGGCGATCCCAGAAGCGGCCCACCGGGTTGGTGCGCCATGGGTCGGGGAACATTGAGGAACGCGTGGCCTTCGGCATCGCCTGAAGCTGATCGCGCCCTTCGTCGTCTTTAATCAACTGCCCTTCTGCCAGCGAGTCCGGCCAGGCCTGCTCCAGACGTGCCTTTACTGACCCCAGCGGCGTATCATCATCACGGGAAAACTGACGATGTTCACCATCCAGCGCGGTGTGAACCGCGCGGATGTCGCTCTTAGGCAGTGCCGCTTTTTCGATATCCGTCAGCGGCATGGCATCAATATATTCAGATGTATTATTCATTGGCAGGTAGCTGATAGCTCCAGGTTTCACTCAGCGGCTGATCGTTACTGACCAGCGCTGCACGCATTTCAGTGGTCTGTTTCGGATCTTTCACTTTCACGCGCAGGGTCAGACGCCAGCCTTTGGTTACCGGGTTGTAACGCACGGTATTCTCAACGATTTCACCGTTATCACCGATGCTGGCCTGAGCGGCAACGGCAGTGTCCGGTGACAGTTTCTTCATATCCTGGCCTGTGAAGTCCACGACAAAGGCCACGGTACCGTCAGGCTGACGGATAAGATTAGACTGCTTCACATCACCCGTTGAGCGGCGAGTCTGCATAACATACGCGTTATCCGGCGCATGCAGCTTATCTTCGTCGCGGCTGAAGGTGATGGTGTACTTGAAGTTCATCTCTTTACCGGCTTCCGGCAGTTGATCCGGCGTCCAGTAAGCCACGATGTTATCGTTGGTTTCGTCGTTGGTTGGAATTTCGACCAGCTCAACCTTACCTTTACCCCAGTCACCGTTTGGCGTGACCCAGGCGCTTGGGCGCTGGTCATAGCGGTCGTCCAGATCTTCAAAGCGGGAGAACTGACGACCACGCTGCAGCAGGCCAAAACCTTGTGGGTTTTCCATTGCGAAGCTGCTTACCGCCAGATGTTTCGGGTTGTTCAGCGGACGCCAGATCCACTCGCCGTTACCGGCGTGAATAGACAGACCGTTGGAGTCATGCAGTTCCGGGCGGAAGTTGGTTGCCGGTGACGGCTGGTTCGGCCCAAACAGGAACATACTGGTCAGCGGCGCAACGCCCAGCTTGCCCACTTTATCACGCAGGTAAACCTTAGACTGCACGTCAACCACCGTGTCACGACCCGGCATGATCACAAAGCGATAGGCACCGGTCGCACGCGGAGAATCCAGCAGCGCATAGATAGTCAGACGTTTGTCCGTTGGTTTTGGACGTTCAATCCAGAACTCACGGAAACGTGGGAATTCTTCACCTGATGGCAGCGCGGTATCAATAGCCAGTCCGCGCGCAGAAAGCCCGTATACCTGCCCCGCGCCAATCACGCGGAAATAGCTGGCACCAAGCATGCTGACGATTTCGTCGTTTTTATCTTTGCTGTTGATCGGGTAAAGCACCTTAAAGCCAGCGAAGCCCAGGTCTTTCACCGTATCTTTGTCGTGTTGCACATTGCCAAAATTGAAGTAATCCGGGCTGTATTTAATCTTACGTACCGCTGTGGCCGTCACTTCATTGATGGCAACAGGCGTGTCGAAATACATACCCTGATGATAAAACTCAAGCTTGAACGGGGTCTTGATGTTGCTCCAGTAGGCTTTGTCGTGATTGAACTGGATCTGCTGATAGTCCGCATATTTCATATCGCGGAAAACGGAGGGCAAGTTACTTTTCGGCGCTTCGTAGCTCTTGCCCGCCATCGATTTTGCCTGTTTTGCGACATCGTCGATGTTAAAGGCCAGTGCCGATGAGGTATACAGTGATAACACCACTGCAGCACCTAACCAACGCATTTTCATCATCTGTGGTTTATGTTTCATAATAAGTAAGCACTTCCCCCTTTGTGTGCTTATATCGATCCGATCCATTTTAATGGAAACTCAGGCAATCCGACAACATTATCACTGCTTTGTTCAGCTGCTGGCTCATGGATTAAGCAAATGAAAGAACCCATTATTCACTTTGCGTGCTTATCCTGGAGACAGGGTGTCGGTCTTGGTGTAGGGTTGCTTTCGAATGTAACCATTATGAGTCTTAGGGATAAGACGAAAAGTCTGAGAATGCACAACGTTATATGAGCACAACACCAACAGAACGTGAATATTTCCTCGACTCGATCCGGGCATGGCTGATGCTATTGGGGATCCCTTTTCACATATCACTGATTTACTCCAGCCACACCTGGCATGTGAATAGCCAGATGCCGTCCTGGTGGCTGACGCTGTTTAATGACTTTATTCACGCCTTCCGTATGCAGGTGTTTTTTGTCATCTCCGGCTATTTCTCATACATGCTGTTTCTGCGATACCCGCTTAAACGCTGGTGGAAGGTGCGCGTCGAGCGCGTGGGGATCCCCATGCTGACCGCGATTCCGCTGCTGACGCTGCCTCAGTTCATTATGCTGCAATACGTCAAAGGCAAAGCGGAAAACTGGCCGAATCTGTCGCTGTATGAAAAGTACAATACGCTGGTCTGGGAGCTGGTGTCTCACCTGTGGTTCCTCTTGGTCCTGGTGGTGCTCACCACGGTGAGTCTGTTCATTTTTAGCCGCCTGCGCCACCACCTGAGTTCGACAGCCGACGCCTTTTTCGCCAACGTTACGATGGGCAAACTGTCAGTGCTCTTCTTGCTGTTGGGGATCGCTTATGCCGCCGTGCGACGGACCCTGCTTATCGTCTATTCGCCGATTTTAAGCGACGGGCTCTTTAATTTCGTGGTGATGCAGTCGCTGTTCTACATTCCGTTCTTTTTAATCGGCGCGCTGGCGTTTATTTATCCGAAGCTGAAAGCACTGTTTACCACTCCGTCACCGTGGTGCGCGATAGGTGCGGCCTTCGCGTTCGCAGCCTATCTGCTGAATCAGCGCTACGGCAGCGGCGACGCCTGGATGTACGAAACGGAAAGCGTGATCACCATGCTGCTGGGTTTGTGGATGGTGAACGTGGTATTCGCGCTCGGCCACCGCCTGCTGAACTTTAAGTCCAGCCGCGTGACCTACTTCGTCAATGCTTCGCTGTTTATTTATCTGGTGCATCACCCGTTAACGCTTTTCTTCGGGGCTTATATCACCCCGCATATCGCCTCCAACACACTGGGGTTCTTTACCGGTCTGGTGTTTGTCGTGGGGATTGCGATCGTGCTCTATGAAATCCATCTGCGGATCCCGCTCCTGCGTTTCCTCTTTTCAGGAAAACCACAGGTAAAAGCCTCATAAACAACCGCGGCGCACTAAGTGCGCCGCGCTTTCTTCAGGTGTCCAGTTCCTGCCCGCGCTGGGTCAGCAACCGTTGATAAAGGTGGGTAGTTTGTTCGTCGAAACAGACAAAGATAACCTTCTCAGGCATCGGTTTTAGCGACAGGTAGCGGTAAACGGTTTCGACGGCGATCGTCGCGGCAGCCGCCTTAGGATAGCCATACACACCGGTACTGATGGCCGGAAACGCCATTGTTTTATAGCCGTTGTCGGCAGCCAGCCGCAGACAGTTCCGGTACGCCTCTTCCAGAATACTCGCCTCATGCCGATCGCCACCGTGCCAGACAGGCCCTACTGCGTGAATGACCGCTCTGGCGGGCAGATCCCCCGCAAGCGTAATCACTGCATGGCCGGGAGGACATTCACCCTGCTGTTGCCGCACGGTTTTGCAGGCTTCCAGCAGCTGCGGTCCGGCAGCCCGGTGGATAGCCCCGTCCACACCGCCTCCCCCCATCAGGGAGGGATTGGCCGCATTGACGATGACGTCGACGTGCATGGTCGTAATATCGCCATGAATCACTTCAATTTGCGGTTTCATAAAGCCCCTCTGCAACCCGCCTTTTTCTTAAGTGTATCGCAGGGCTGCCCGGGAGAAAAAACTATCAGAAAAAATCCTCTTCCGCACAAAGCGGAAGAGAGAGCGTTATCGATACTGTATTTCGACAACCGCGAGCGTTTTTTCAGGGTTGAGGTATTTCATGCGCAGCGATGCCAGGTTCGAATCGGACACGTGGCCATTAAGCGCCTCTTCATAGCTGACCATGCGCGTTTGCATACGATTATTATCCGGGCAAGACATGGCAAACTGTCTCTGCTGCGGCGAAACTTCACAGGGGTCGGCAACAATGGCACCGCGAAAATGAATGACGCCACCGTTCACAATGGTAGCGGAATAAACCGGGAGGCTAAAAACAGAAACGATCAGGCCCAGACCCGTCACGAGTCGAGCGAAAGAGTGGTTCATTATAGGTACTCCTCAATGAAAATCGTCCTTGAGGGGTAAACGCACTTCATTATGACAAACGAAGTCTCACGTTAAGGAACATAATGACCTGGTCCCTGATATCAGCATAGCTCAACGGTACAGACCCGCCACATTCACAAGCCATTGATTCCATGAATGTTTAGATCGCACTTCCCGCTGGCGACCACTGTTGTGATAAATGAAGCGATTTTCCATCTGAGACGGTGACAACGATTTTTACCGTGTCTCCTGCGTTAATATTTAAACTCAGGCGCATTAAATCAATCGTCTGATTAGCGGGTATAAAAAGGGTATTTTGCTGTCGGGACGAACTTTGTCCCCCCTGCCCTTCCCGAACGGAAACAATCTGAACCTGACAATCACACGGCTGCGCCAGAGTGACCTGCGGAATAATGGTGGTCATATTTTCCTGCTGCGACGTTTTGAAGGTTATCTGGCTGGAAAGCGCGGCAAGGAGAATTAAGGTATTCATGATGAACTCCCGAAAAAAAACAGGGCATCAGCCCTGTTTTTTTGTAGCACAGATTTCAGCATCAGTACTGATGAGCTGTCGCGTGGTTACCGAAGCCGATCTGGGTAACGTTGACAGTCGAGTTAGAAGCAGTCTGGTCTACGAGGGCACCGTTAAAGCCGCCGGACTGGCTAACGTTCATAACAGATTTTTTACTGTTCCACTGATCAAGTGTTGCACTGTTGCCAAATCCTTTCTGGGTCAGGTTGATTTTACTGTCATCAGAACCCTGACCAACGTCAGCGCCGTTACCGCCACCTTTCTGGGTAATATTCAGCACAGAATTTCTGGCGTCTGTCTGCAGAGCAACCGCGGAGTTACCGCCACCGTCCTGATAAATATTCAGGGTTGAATTTGGGCCACTGTATCCGCCATGACCATGTCCATGACCCCAGCCGCCCTGATTAATAGAACCCGCCATAGCACTACCAGAAACTACGATTGCTGCAAGCGCTGCCACTTTGAGAAATTTCATGGTAAACCCCCATCGGATTGATTAAAGTCGTCGCGAAGGCGCTAATGTTGAATAACGTTAATCGCCATTTGCGACTGTTTCTGCACTACAACTGCGGTTTTCTGCGTACCGTACTGCGTAATATTTGCTCTATTACCCGACCCTTTCTGGATAATTTTCGCGCTATTACCGTATCCATCTTGCGTAATACCTGCATCATTCGCGTTACCGCTCTGATCGATCCAGGCAATATTGTAACCCCCTGATTGATCAACTCTCGCTCTGTTACCTGCCCCGTCCTGGGAAACAATGGACAAGAGTTTTGAACCCTCCTGGCGAACCTGAGCGTCATTGAAAACACCCTGTTGACCAATAATGGCTGCCTGATTGGGTGATGAAAGACTTAATTCGTTAACCGCAAAGTTATATTCAGGATTGGCTAAATCTGAATTCGCTGCGGTTACAAATCCAGGCGCACCCAGTAATGTAAACACCATAA
The DNA here is from genome assembly GCF_019968825.1 of Enterobacter sp. JBIWA003. Taxonomy (NCBI): domain Bacteria; kingdom Pseudomonadati; phylum Pseudomonadota; class Gammaproteobacteria; order Enterobacterales; family Enterobacteriaceae; genus Enterobacter; species Enterobacter sp. JBIWA003. Next base: position 1,826,959 of record NZ_CP074170.1, on the reverse strand, counting down.
ATAACGATGTGTATTTCATGTTGTCACCCTGGACCTGGTTATTGAATCACGCCATAACCGTATAACCGTGTTAATTGTAAAAACGATTCGTATTGTGTTAACGCGTCGTTACGGTGAAGAGTATGTCCGCTGAAACATTTTAAATATCTCACCCGCGCGGCTTATTTTTATTTTTCAGATCACCACAAAGTCGTAATTTACATCAAAAAACACTTTATTCAGGCCAGCTTATATTTTTTATTACAGGTGTTTTGCGAAAGGGTTGTACAGCGAGGCGAAGGCTGTCCACGGGTCTTCCCGGGGTGTTTAAACGTAACGGCTGAAGAACATTTTTTCTCAGTGCGTGACACGACACCTGTTTTCTTAAGCCAGACCACTGCTCATTCCTGGACTTAGAACCAACCTGTAACTCATACTTAATTATCGTTTCATCAAAATAACAAATAACCCTATAAATCAAATAATTATAAATATTTGTATGATTTTTAAAATCTGTGCACCTCTATTAATATGTACAACTTTCTCATCATTTCTCGCCATTCATTACAAGATAATTTCACAAATTAATATTGATTTTTACATTCAGTTACATGTTTAACACTTGCTTTAAACTTCGTAAAAGCTAGATTGAAATTAGATGTACGAAATTGGTTTTATATTTACCTCCCTGTGGAGGTTATGGTCTGATTCTACACACAGCAGTGCAACATCTGTCAGTACTTCTGGTGTCCTCTAATAAACAGGAGGGCAGCTGCCAGGTGCCAAAAAAAGTGGGGTTTCATCATGTATAATGAAGTCCATAGTTTACATGGTCATACATTACTGTTGATCACAAAACCTTCTTTGCAAGCGACAGCGTTATTACAACATTTAAAGCAATCTTTATCACTGAACGGGAAATTGCATAATATTCAACGTTCTTTTGATGATATTGCCCCTGGCAGCATCATTCTGTTCGATATGATGGAAGCTGATAAAAAGCTTATCCATTACTGGCAGGATATTTTAAGCAGGAAAAACAATAATATCCGCGTGCTATTGTTGAATACACCTGACGAATATCCCTTCAGAGATATTGAAAGCTGGCCGCATATCAATGGCGTGTTCTACGTCACGGAAGAAGAAGACCGGGTGGTTGAGGGCCTGCAAGGTATATTGCGCGGCGAGTGTTATTTTTCGCAAAAGCTTGCAAGCTATCTCATTACGCACTCCGGAAATTATCGCTATAACAGCTCAGAGTCAGCACTGCTCACGCACCGTGAGAAAGAGATCCTGAATAAGTTACGCATTGGTGCTTCAAATATTGAAATCGCCCGTTCGTTATTTATCAGCGAAAATACGGTAAAGACGCACCTTTATAATCTTTTCAAGAAGATAGCTGTGAAAAACCGAACTCAGGCGGTTTCGTGGGCTAACGATAACCTCAGGCGTTAATCACATGAAACGCACTTTGAGTTGGATCGCCGCAGCGAGTTTCCTGCTCGCTGCAGGGAATCTGAAGGCCGTCGAGGTCGAAGTTCCCGGATTGTTAACAGACCACACTGTCTCATCGGTCGGGCACAGTTTTTACCGGGCCTTCAGTGACAAATGGGACAGTACTTATACCGGAAATATAACAATCAACGAGCGGCCCAGTGCACGATGGGGAAGTTGGATAACAATAACGGCCAATCAGTACGTTATTTATCAAACGTTTTTATTCCCCACAAAAATGGACTTCGATAAAAACGTAGCCTTAGCACTGGCACAATCAGAAGACGCTATTAATCGCCTGCAAATAGATAAAGCCCTATTAAGCACCAGCGATTTAGCAAAAGACGAGTTCTAGCGAACCGATATGCGGAGGCTGTCATGCGTATTGCATATGCAGTTGTTTCGATAATGCTGATCACCCCCATAAGCTGGGCCGGAAACATGACGTTTCAGTTCCGTAACCCTAACTTTGGCGGTAACCCTAACAACGGTGCGTTTCTGCTGAATGAGGCTCAGGCGCAAAACTCCTATAAGGACCCAAGCTTAAAGGATTTTAGCATTGATACCCCATCCGCCCTGGACAACTTCACTCAGGCTATCCAGTCGCAGATTTTAGGCGGGTTATTGACCAACATTAATACCGGTAAACCCGGCCGGATGGTGACCAACGACTTTATCGTTGATATCGCCAACACTGATGGACAGCTTCAGCTGAACGTGACCGATCGTAAAACCGGAAGAATATCCACCATTCAGGTTTCCGGTCTTCAAAGTAATTCAACTGACTTTTAAACAATAGCTAAATAAGGACAACGATCATGCAGCGCTTCCTGATATTTGTTGCAGTGTGCTTATTGAGCGGTTGTTTAACTGCTCCACCTAAAGAAGCTGCAAAACCAACATTAATGCCTCGGGCCCAGAGTTATCGTGATTTAACGCATTTACCTGCTCCAACGGGGAAAATATTTGTCTCCGTATACAACATTCAGGACGAAACCGGGCAATTCAAACCTTACCCGGCAAGTAACTTCTCCACGGCCGTGCCGCAAAGCGCCACCGCGATGCTGGTTACCGCACTCAAGGATTCGCACTGGTTTATTCCGCTGGAACGTCAGGGTCTTCAGAACCTGTTGAATGAACGGAAAATCATTCGTGCCGCACAGGAGAATGGTACCGTCGCGGCCAATAACCGCACGCCTCTGGAATCTCTGGCGGCAGCAAACGTGATGATTGAAGGATCGATTATTGGTTACGAAAGTAACGTTAAATCGGGTGGTGCGGGCGCGCGGTACTTCGGTATCGGTGCGGATACCCAGTACCAGCTCGACCAAATCGCCGTTAACCTGCGTGTGGTCAACGTCAGTACAGGCGAAGTGCTCTCTTCGGTGACCACCAGCAAAACCATACTGTCCTATGAAGTTCAGGCAGGGGTATTCCGCTTCATCGATTACCAGCGTTTGCTTGAGGGTGAAATTGGTTACACCTCTAACGAGCCGGTCATGATGTGTCTGATGTCAGCCATTGAAACCGGCGTGATCTTCTTAATCAACGACGGTATTGACCGCGGGCTGTGGGATCTGCAAAACAAAGCAGACGTGCAGAACCCGATACTGGTGAAATACCGCGATATGTCAGTCCCTCCGGAATCCTGACAGGAAGCGCATAAAAAAGGCGAGATGATTATCTCGCCTTTTTTTATTCGCTCACCGCCGTGATGTTTTGTGCTTTTTCCCGCCGCGACGCCAGCCAAAGACCGCTGTTTTTCATGGCATAGCCAAACAGCAACCCCAGCGCCAGGGAAGGCACCACCAGCTTCCAGTCACCCTGCCCTGCAAAGGTCGCGCACGCTCCCATAAAGGTTCCCGGCACAAACGAAAGCAGCAGATGCTTAGCCTGAACGCACATCAGGAAGGCAACCACGCCCGTCATTACGTACCCCAGTATCTCCAGATGCGGCGCCAGCGCGCTGCCTTTCATGATCACCAGCGCCCAGATAACACCGCTCATCAGCGTGCAGCCAGAGATAAAGAGCCCTTTGACGCCCCCCTGCGGGCAGGCGAAATAGGCCGTACAGCCAAGGAATCCGGCCCAGCTGAGCAATCCGAGAGACACGGCCACCCATCCCCAGAGTCCGGAGAGAATGCCCGTCGTTATTGCGATAGAAAGTAATATGTTCATGGCGCGCATCTTAGCAGAAGCGCACCACAGAAATGCGATCAGAAGCACATTATGTGCAAATTGAAATGCGGAGTTGCAGGATTTATGTGATCTAAATCACTCTTCATTCTCTTCTTCCAGCTCATCCCACATCGCCGCGATCGCGTCGCGGGTCAGCGGTGCCAGCGTTCTCCAGAATGGCGAGGTGGCATGGGCTTCGACTTTACCCAGGAATGTGCCGACCCACGGCAGCAGATACGTTTCGAAGAGGGTTTCGATGGCTTCGTTTTCATCATCCCCGGCGTTGTCTTCGATCCAGGAGGCAGCAAGCAGCAGCGTACCGATATGATCGGCTGGCGTATCGCTTAGCGGCATACCGCGGGTGGAGAGGAAAGCACGGACTTCCGCTTCCGTCGCCCCTTCCTGCCAGGCAGAACGGTATGGCGAAACGCGGCACTCTTCACCGACGAACAGCGCATTGTAATCGGTCGCAATCTGCTGCATGTCGCAGCTTTTTTGCAGACGCGCCAGTAAATCATCCTGTTCCAGCGGCCAGTTCTCCGCCAGTTTACCTTCACGAATTAACGTAAAAAGCGGAACCAACAGCGGGTCTTGCGGCTGGCGATAATAGAGCGTACCCAGCACGCGGCAAAGGATGGAAAACTCGTTCATTTTTATTATTCCATTACACAATTAAAGATCGGCAAATTCGGCAATCGGCTCCATGCCGCGCGATTCGAGGAAATCGAGCATGCGGCGCGGGGTGACGTTCAGGATTTGCGCTACCGGGAAGTTAACGTCATTCAGCACCTTCAGGCACTCGCTGAAATCGCCCAGCGTGAAGGCGGTATGGGAATCCGAACCCAGCGCCACCATGCCGCCCGCATCGCGGACGGCGGCCGCCACTTCGCGGCAGTTGGCTTCACTGCCCTTACGCGAGTGAACAAAGGAGGAGTTGTTAATCTCCAGCGCCACGCGGTGCTTCGCTGCCGCCTGCGCGACAGCCTGAATATCAATCGGGTACTTCGGGTTGCCGGGGTGGCTGATAATATGCACATTGCCGCTGGCAATGGTGGCAATCATCGCCGCGGTGTTGGTCTCTTTATCCTGAGGTGCAAAAACCGGCTCGTGGAAACCGGCGAGGATGAGGTCCAGCGACGTCAGCATCGGGCCGGTGCAGTCGATCTCACCGTCGGTATTTTTGATGTTCGCCTCAATGCCGCGCAGTATCCCAATGCCGTCCACCAGACGTGGCCAGATCCGCATATTCACAAAATGCCAGTAGTGCGGCGCATCCGCCATGTCCGGGCCATGATCGGTGATCGCGAACAGCTTAATCCCCTTAAGCTTCGCCTGGGCGATATAATCATGGAGGTTGCTATACGCGTGGGTACTGGCGACGGTGTGCATATGCAGGTCAACGGGATACATCTCTCTCTCCTCTGCGGTTTTTCCAAAGGATAGCAGTTATCAGCGGCGAATATTAGCAAAAACCCGGCGAACGCCGGGTTTCTCTCAGTAGCCGCGCTGTCTGTCGACCTGGCCGGTGACCGCGTTACCCTTCTCCATTTCGCTGATGGTATGGGATATGTACGCCACCGCTTCTGCCGGACGCGTCACGGCGGCCACGTGCGGGGTCATCGCCACGCGCGGATGTGCCCACAGCGGGCTTTCCACAGGCAGCGGCTCACGGCTATAGACATCCAGCATGGCGCCTTTTAGCTTTCCGCTGTCCAGCGCCTTCAGCAGATCGGTCTCGACCAGATGCACCCCGCGCGCCAGGTTCATGAGGTAGCTCTGATCGGCTAACTGGTTGAGCAAGTCTTCATTGATGATACCGACCGTTTCCGCCGTATTGGGCAGCAGGTTGATCAGCACGCGCGTGCCGTTCAGAAAGGCCGGGAGTTCATCCGTGCCGGCAAAGCTCTCGACGCCCGGATAATCTTTGCGGCTGCGGCTCCAGCAGCGCAGCGGAAAGCCCCACGGTGCGAGGGCTTCAGCCACCTTTGAGCCCAGCACGCCCGCACCGAGGATGCCGATGGTAAAGTCTTCACGACGGTAATCCGGCAGCGGCTCCCAGTGGGCCTGCTGTTTAAATGCCTGATAGTCATCGAAGCGGCGGAACCAGTGCAGCACCTGGCTGACCGCATATTCCTGCATCTGCTGCCCCATTCCGGTATCTTCCAGGCGGAACAGGGGAATCGCTTCCGGCAACATGTCAGGGTGCGCCTTCAGCTTGCTCAGAATGGAATCCACACCGGCTCCTAGGGCAAAAACGGCCTTTAGCTTGCGACCCTGGAGCATTTCTACCGGCGGATGCCAGACCAGCGCATAGTCAGCATGTTCGTTATCTCCACGCTTCCACTCGCGAACGCGTGCGCCGGGTAGTGCCGCCGTGAGCGCCTCGATCCAGTAGGCCGTATCAAACGTGGGGTGATAGAAAAGTATATCCATAGTCATTCCTGCCTTTTATTGCGCTGATTTATTTTGTTTTTTAACGAGGTTGTCAGCATAACAAATTTATTGCACGGCTGTGTTGTTGATAAAAAAGACGCTTTCAGCACATTTAAGAATCATGTTGTCTGAAGTTTGTCTAAACGCGCTAAATTACTGAAAAAGTGAGTTGACGGCAGTTCGGCTTTTCCTTACATTAGCGCCCGTCCCGTCAACAACGGGATGACAATATGGTGAGGTGTCCGAGTGGCTGAAGGAGCACGCCTGGAAAGTGTGTATACGGCAACGTATCGGGGGTTCGAATCCCCCCCTCACCGCCATATTTAAAGAAGAGCTCGCATGAAAATGCGGGCTTTTTTTTCGCATATTGCACGCATGCTGGGGGGATTCGAACCTTGAAACTCCCTGCGCTCTTTATGTCGGGTGGCTCTGCGCTTACCCGACCTACAAAAGCTACTCCTCCACCATCTTCGCATACTCTTCGGTCAGAAAATCCACCAGCGTCCTGACCGACGGCAGCATGCCGCGCCGCGAAGGATAAACCGCGTGAATCACTTCCCGTCGGGGTTCCCACGCGTCCAGCACCCGTACCAGTTCCCCTGACGCAAGCTGATCCTTCACCATCAATATCGGCAACTGTACAACGCCCACGCCCGCCATCGCTGCTTCCCGCAGTGCCAGCATGTCGGTGGTAATAAAGCGCGGTGCGTAGTGGATCTCCGCTTTCGCCCCTTCTGGACCACTGAGCTCCCATTTATGCACCTGTTTACCGGCCCCCATACTTAATCCAGGCCATTCACTGAGCTCGGAAGGCATTCGCGGTTTACCCATACGTTCAATCAACTGCGGACTTGCCACCAGGCAATGCCCCCTGTCAGCCAGCACCCTTAACACCAGATCGCTGTCATCAAACGGACGCGGACGCACGCGGATAGCCACATCAATACCTTCGCCAACAAGATCGACCCGACGATTGGTGGCCTCAAGCTGGAGATTAATCCCGGGGTAGCGCGCCATAAACCGCGCCAGCATCGGTCCCACGTGGACGTGCAGTAACGTGACGGGACAGGTGATCCTGACGACGCCGCGCGGCTCAGCCTGCAGCGCAGCAACGGCCTCCTCTGCCGCTTCTGCTTCTATCAGCATAGCCTTACAGTGCTGATAGAAAGTGTGCCCCACTTCCGTCACCGTAAACTGCCGCGTCGTGCGCTGTATCAACCGTACGCCAAGTCGCTCCTCCAACTGCGCGATCCTGCGGCTCAGTTTGGACTTGGGTTGGTCAAGCGCCCTTCCCGCCGCCGCAAACCCCCCGTACTCCACCACCTTCACAAACCAGACGAAGTCATTGAGATCCTGCATACATCCTCATCGTTCTATTTTAAGAACAGTGAAAGCCACTTTCACTATCTACCGGGATATTAACCCTGAATATAAGCTAATTACATCAACAGAACATCAGGAGTTAATCATGAAAAACATCACTGGCGTTTATACCGCTCCACGTCAGCACTGGGTGGGCGATGGTTTCCCGGTCCGTTCAATGTTCTCTTATCAAACCCACGGCGAGCCGCTCAGCCCGTTCCTGCTGCTGGACTACGCGGGTCCATACACCTTTCCGGCAGATGGTGCGAAACGCGGCGTCGGCCAGCACCCTCACCGGGGTTTTGAGACGGTCACTATCGTCTATTCCGGTGAAGTGGAGCATCGCGACTCCACGGGGAAAGGCGGTGTGATTGGGCCCGGCGACGTGCAGTGGATGACCGCAGGCGCAGGCATTTTGCACGAGGAGTTCCACTCCAGCGCGTTCTCGCAGAAAGGCGGGGAACTCAAAATGATGCAGCTTTGGGTCAACCTGCCGGCGAAAGACAAGATGGCCGCACCGGGCTACCAGAGCATCACGAAAGCCGACATCCCGGTGGTGACGCTGCCTGACAGTGGTGGAACGCTGCGGGTTATTGCCGGTCGCTACGACACGGTGACCGGCCCGGCGCACACCTTCTCGCCGCTCAACGTCTGGGACATCGCGCTGAACCAGGGAAGCCATCTGACGCTCAATCAGCCGGAAGGCTGGAGCACGGCGCTGGTCGTGCTTGAAGGCAGCATCACGGTAAACGGTACCGCTCAGGCGGGTGAAGCCCAGCTGGTCGTGTTAAGTCAGGAAGGCGACAAACTGCACCTGGAAGCGAACAGCGATGCAAAAGTGCTGCTGATGGCCGGTGAGCCGCTGAATGAACCGATCGTGGGCTATGGCCCGTTTGTGATGAACAGTAAAACCGAAATCAACGAAGCCATTCGTGATTTCAATTCCGGCCGCTTCGGTCAGATCTGAACGTAATAAAGGAGAAGAAGATGTCTACACCTGCGAATTTTAACGGAACCCGTCCGGCCATCGATGTAAACGATGCGGTGATGTTGCTTATCGATCACCAGAGCGGTCTGTTCCAGACCGTTGGGGATATGCCAATGCCGGAACTGCGTGCCCGTGCGGCAGCGCTGGCAAAAATCGCAACCCTGGCGAAGATCCCGGTGATCACCACCGCGTCCGTCCCACAAGGACCAAACGGACCGCTTATCCCGGAGATCCACGCCAACGCGCCGCATGCGCAATATGTTGCCCGTAAAGGCGAAATCAACGCCTGGGATAACCCGGAGTTCGTGGCGGCGGTAAAAGCCACCGGGCGTAAGACGTTGATCATTGCGGGCACCATCACCAGCGTCTGCATGGCCTTCCCGTCAATCAGCGCGGTGGCGGATGGGTATAAAGTGTTTGCGGTGATTGATGCCTCCGGCACCTACAGCAAAATGGCGCAGGAGATCACGCTGGCGCGCGTGGTGCAGGCCGGTGTGGTCCCGATGGATACGGCGGCGGTGGCCTCTGAGATCCAGCGTACATGGAACCGTGATGATGCCGCGGAGTGGGCGGAAGTGTACACCCACATCTTCCCGGCTTATCAGCTACTGATCGAAAGCTACAGCAAAGCGCAGGAAGTGGTTAAAAACAGCGAAGTGCTCGATTCACAGCGTTAATCCCTTGCTCCACGGCGTAAAAACCGTGGAGCTGATTATTGCTTAACCGAACAGGCACTAAAGCTGAAAATCTGCTTGACCGTGTCAGCGCAACTCCCTATAGTAGCGCCCCGTTGCCCCCCAAGCGGTCAGGCAGCAAAACAATATGGTGAGGTGTCCGAGTGGCTGAAGGAGCACGCCTGGAAAGTGTGTATACGGCAACGTATCGGGGGTTCGAATCCCCCCCTCACCGCCATATTTAAAGAAGAGCTCGCATGAAAATGCGGGCTTTTTTTTTCGCATATTGCAAGCACGCAGTATTGTAGGTCGGGTAAGCGCAGCGCCACCCGACGACATGCCCGCACAAAAAACAAAGCCCGGTTTCCCGGGCCTTGAACGCAACAGCAAACTCAGTAATACGCTTGCAGCGTGCGCTGGCAGAGCGCCGAGCGCACGCAGTCCTCTTTGGTGAAGCGTACCACCCCAATCATCTCATCTTCCTCAAAACGTGACATGGCGTCGCTCAGTCCGGATTTCACGCCGGACGGCAGGTCACACTGGGTAATATCGCCGTTAACGATAACCGTCACGTTCTCCCCGAGGCGCGTTAAAAACATCTTCATTTGCGCAGCGGTCACGTTCTGAGCCTCGTCAAGAATGACGACCGCATTTTCAAATGTACGTCCGCGCATATAGGCGAACGGCGCGATTTCCACCTTGCCAATCTCTGGCCGCAGGCAGTACTGCATGAAGGATGCACCCAGCCGCTTCACCAGCACGTCATAGACGGGCCTGAAGTACGGGGCAAACTTCTCCGAAATATCACCGGGCAAGAAGCCGAGATCTTCATCAGCCTGCAGTACCGGACGGGTAACAATGATTCTCTCCACGTCCTTATGGATCAGCGCTTCCGCCGCTTTGGCTGCACTGATCCAGGTTTTCCCGCATCCGGCTTCACCGGTTGCAAAGATGAGCTGTTTACTCTCGATAGCATTCAGGTAGTGCGCCTGAGCCTCATTGCGCGCCACAATTGGAGAATTATCACGGCTGTCACGGGCCATGCCAATTGCTTCTACGCCACTCATCTGCACAAGCGAGGTGACCGATTCTTCTTCACGCTGTTTATGGCTACGTGAATCCCGTCTCAGCACACGTTTTGCTTCGCGACGAGCTTTGATCACTGCTTTTTGTCTTCCCATGGATAGCACCTTGAGTTGTTGGTATTCATCACACGCGCCAGTGTCGGCACGATTATGCGCACGAACATCAGAGGGTTGGCTTCCTTGTAAGCCATTGCTTGCACTATCGGATGACGATACGGAACAGCTACGCGCACCGTTCTGCACGTCGGTCGAATCAGATTCTTGAGGGAGGGGGGAAAATTTAGTGGTGAGGAAATCGCTGCCGGAGTCTGAGCCTCCGCGCCGGGTGCTGCGGTTGTTATGTTTACCTTGTCCAGTACAGGACGCAACCATTCGCGATCTCCATAGTGATTCAGCATCACTGCCGGGAACTACCGCTGTCTTATCTTAAGTACATCAGGAGTTATCATAAATGCAACATTTATTTTACCTGAATGCAACTTTTAAGACTGTCCCTACAGTTGAAATCAGTCTCATATAGAAATATTACAGAAATATAACAGCAGGATAGTCATATGAAAAAATAATGTCCCTGCGAATCGTCGCAGGGACAATTATCAGGCTTCAATAAGACCTTGAGCGAGATACGCGTTGCTGTCGCGCACGCCTGGCAGGGCAAAGAAATAGCCGCCGCCGATGGGTTTAATGTACTCTTCCAGCGCTTCGCCGTTGAGCCGCTTCTGCACGGTCAGGAAGCCTTTTTCCAGATCGTGCTGATAGCAGACGAACAGCAGCCCCATATCGAGCTGACCGGAATTGGTGACGCCGAGCGAGTAGCTGTATCCCCGACGCATCATCAGGCTCGACTGCGTCTCTTTGGTGCGCGGATTGGCCAGACGAATATGGCTGTCCAGCGCAATTACATCGCCATTCGGATCGCTGGCGTAGTCGGGCACATCATGCTCGTTCTTCATGCCGAGCGGAGCCCCGCTTTGCTTATCGCGACCGAAGATCGTCTGCTGCTCTTTCAGCGGCGTGCGGTCCCAGAACTCCACGTGGAACTGAATAATCCGCACCGCCTGATAGCTGCCGCCCACCGCCCATGCCGGTTCATTCTGCTCGGCAGTGACCCACACCACCTCCTTCATGAGCGCGCTATCGTGGCTGTCCGGGTTGGCCGTGCCGTCCTTGAAGCCCAGCAGGTTCACCGGGGTCTCTTTGCCCTTGCTGCGGGCGGCGTGATCAGAGATAAACCCTTCCCGCTTCCAGCGCACGCTCAGCAGATCCGGCGTGTGCTTGATGATGTCGCGCAGGGCGTGGATCACCGTGTCCTGGGTGTTGGCGCAGATCTGCAGGAGCAGGTCGCCGTGACAAAGGGCGGCATCCAGGGAATCATTCGGGAAGCGCGTCATTTTTTGCAGCGCTTTCGGCTTCTGTTTTGCCAGCCCGTAGCGCGCGTCAAACAGCGATTCTCCCAGCGAAACGGTTATGGTCAGGTTATCCGGGGCAATGAATGGCCCCAGAATGCCGGAGTCCATTGGCGGCAGACGCGGGTTCGGCGTATCGGGCGCCGGTCCACCGGCGGTAAGAAACGCGATGCGCGTCGTCAGCAGGCGGAACAGACGTTCCAGATCGGCTTTATCACTGGCCAGCGAATCAAAGGCCACCAGCATCATCGACGCCTGCTGTGGCGTCAGGATACCGGCCTGATGCTCGCCATAAAACGGCTGCGTCTCCATGCGGGCATTGGGTGACAGCGTACCGGGCGCGCTTTGCGGTTTCGCCGCGTGCGCCACCGGACACCCGCCAGCCAGAGCAAGCGCGCCCCCCAGCGCCCCTACCCCTTTTAACAACCGGCGACGGGAAGGCTCAGCCACGTCGCTCTCGTTATGCTTATTCATCGTGCTTAGTCCAGACCCAGTACGCCACGCAGCAGGGAGAGATCTTCCGCCAGGGCGGTAATCGGGCCTTTCAGCGCATTACGGTCGGCATCGGTCAGCTTGTCGTAGGTCTCAAACCCGTCTTTGGTGCGGTACTTCGCCAGGATGGTGTCGACTTTTTTGAAGTTGGCATCCACTTTGGCCAGCAGCTCGCCGTTCTCTTTCTGCAGCTGAGGACGCAGCAGGTTAACAATTTTCTGCGCGCCGTCGACGTTAGCCTGGAAGTCCCACAGGTCGGTATGGCTGTAGCGATCTTCTTCGCCGCTGATTTTGCTCGCGGCCACTTCTTCAATCAGCCCGGCCGCACCGCCCACCACTTTTGATGGCGGGAAGGCCAGCTCGCTGATGCGCTTTTGCAGCTCCAGCACGTCGCTGTTCAGCTGGTCGGCATACTTCTCCATCCCTTTGGCAGAATTATCGCCAAACAGGGCTTTCTCCAGACGGTGGAAACCGGTGAATTTCGGATCGGCCGCTTTCTGCTCGAAATCATCTTCACGGGCGTCAATGCTGCCATCAAGGTCAGAGAACAGCTCGGCGATCGGCTCGATACGCTCGTAATGCTGACGGGTTGGCGCGTAGAGGGATTTCGCTTTTTCGATATCACCGGCCTTCACTGCATCGGTAAAGGCTTTGGTTGCCGCAGCCAGATCCGCCGTCTCTTTCGTGACGTACGCTTTATACGCGGTAATCGCATCGCCCAGGCTCAGTACCGCAGCGCCTTTCGCCGCATCGGCCGTCGCTTCACCTTTGACGATGAGCTTCCCTTTCGGGTTGGTCAGCAGACCGCAGGTCATCTCATACTCGCCCGGCTGCAGGTTGGCGGTCATCTTCTGGCTGAAGCCAGGGGCGATATTTTCACGCTCTTCCACCACCAGAACGCCTTTCAGGATCTCCCACTCCAGCGCCTTCTGGCTGTGGTTCTGAATAATAAACTGGGTTTTTCCGCTGTTCACCGTGAGGGTCATCGGCTCACACTGCTTGTCGTTGACGGTGACCTTAACCTGTGGAACATCCGCGCCCCAGGCGGAAAATGCAGAAGCGAACAGCGCGGCAATGCCTGCGCATAACGCACTACGACGGAACTGAATTGCCATGACTCTTCCCTTTAAAAGTATGTTGTTACTCAATCAAAGATTACGGCGCAACGCGCGACGCCTGCGTGCCGGTACGCGGCGGCATTGCGAACAGCACCAGCGCCGGAACCAGATAGATAAAGTACATCGCCACTTCGCTGACGCTCGGCGTTTCCTGATAGCCGAAGATACCTTCGAGCAGGGTGCCGGTCAGAGAGTGCGTGGAGAGAACGTTGCTGAGGTCGAACGCCACGTCCTGGAAATGGTTCCACAGGCCTGCTTCATGGAAGGCGCGAATCGCCCCTGCCGCCAGACCCGCGGCTACCAGCAGAATAAACAGGCTGGTCCACTTGAAGAAGGCGCCCAGGTTCAGGCGAATACCGCCCCAGTAGAGCAGGAAACCGAGCACCACGGCCGTGGCAAGGCCCAGCATGGCCCCCAGCGGCGGCCAGATCCCCACATCCTGCTGAAACGCCGCAAGCAGGAAGAAAACAGACTCCAGCCCTTCGCGCGCCACGGCGAAAAAGACCATCATAATGAGCGCCCAGCCGTGGTTGTTCCCCTTCTGTAGGGCGTTATCCACCGCCTGCTCCAGCTGCACCTTCACGTTACGGGAGACTTTACGCATCCAGAACACCATCCAGGTGAGGATCACCACCGCAATCACGGCGACGATACCTTCAAACAGCTCCTGCTCTTTCTGCGGAAACTCGCCGGTGGTTTCGTTGATGAGGACACCTAAGCCCAGGCAGAGCGCCGCGGCAAGGAAGACCCCGATCCACATGACGCCAATCCAGCGCCCGCGCTGGGTTCGCTTCAGATAACTGGCGATGAGGCTCACGATAAGGGCGGCTTCGAGCCCTTCACGTAACATAATGAGAAATGGAACAAACATGCCGACACCTTAAATGTTTATCGCGGTCAACTGATGCAAAGAAAGGTAAATTCTTGTGATAGTGATTATCATTACGGCAGAAAGAAACACAAGCGAAATGTGCGGTGTTTTGATGACGAGTTGTAAACGCAGAGCCTGATAATAGTTACATACGTAACGGTCAAGTTTATAAGTTATAACAAAAATGCCCATTTACGCTGATTCAGGGCTGTGGCTAAATATCCGCCTCAAACACCTGGTGAAAATAAATTATGTTTAAAATTGTCCATTTCCTGCTGGCGCTGGTCATTATTCTCGCGCTTGCCTGGCTTACGAGTTTCGACCGCCGAAAAATTCGCATTCGTTTTGTTTTACAGCTGATTGTCATTGAAATTGCCCTGGCGTTCTTTTTCCTGCACGCCGAAAGCGGGTTATTCCTGATTAAATACGTCTCGGGATTTTTTGAGTCACTGCTCAAATTTGCTGGCGAAGGGACTAATTTCGTCTTTGGCGGTATGGGAGAAAAAGGGCTGGCGTTCATTTTCCTCGGCGTACTTTGCCCGATTATTTTTATTTCCGCGCTGATTGGTATTCTTCAGCACTGGCGGATCCTGCCGATTTTTATTCGGGTGATCGGTACGCTGCTGTCCAAACTGAACGGCATGGGCAAGCTGGAATCCTTTAATGCGGTGAGCTCGCTGATCCTCGGCCAGTCGGAAAACTTCATTGCCTACAAAGGCGTGCTGGGCGATCTCTCCTCGCGTCGTCTGTTCACCATGGCGGCCACGGCCATGTCGACGGTCTCCCTGTCGATTGTCGGGGCGTATATGACCATGCTCGATGCCAAATTTGTCGTCGCGGCGCTGATTCTGAACATGTTCAGCACCTTTATTATTCTCTCCGTCATCAATCCGGCGCGCCCGGAAGCGGAGCCGGATATCAAGCTTGAAAAACTGCATGAATCGCAGAGCTTCTTCGAGATGCTCGGCGAGTATATTCTGGCCGGTTTTAAGGTGGCGATGATTATTCTGGCGATGCTGATTGGCTTTATCGCCCTTATTAGCGCCGTTAACGCCCTCTTCTCCAGCGTATTTGGCATGAGCTTCCAGCAGATCCTGGGCTATGTATTTTATCCCTTGGCATGGCTGGTGGGTATTCCGCTGAGCGATGCCTTAAACGCGGGCAGCATTATGGCGACCAAGCTGGTGGCGAATGAATTTGTGGCGATGATTGAGTTGCAGAAAATAGCACACCAGATGTCCCCGCGCGGGCTGGGGATTTTATCCGTCTTCCTCGTCTCGTTCGCGAACTTCGCCTCCATCGGCATCGTGGCCGGGGCGATTAAGGGCCTGAACGAGCAGCAGGGTAACGTGGTATCGCGTTTCGGGCTGCGTCTGGTCTACGGCGCGACGCTGGTGAGTTTGCTGTCGGCGAGCTTTGCGGGGTTGGTGCTCTGATGCAATGCCGGGTGGCGCGCAGCGATCCCGGCCTGCAAAACAACAACGGCGGGAATTCCCGCCGTTTTCATTAAAACTGCACGCACACCGGCTGATCGACACGCATCACCGACTCCTGCGCGAAGCGTGACTTATAAATCCCGCGTAACGCTTCGATGTTCTTCTCACTCTGCGCATCTTTACCGTGGATCAGCATCAGCGCCTTGCTCGGTTCACGCGCCACTTTTCCGTCGTTCCCCAGCCACTGCCCGCGGGCATCAAATACCGTTAAGCCATCGCGAAAGCGCGGCGTCACGTCCTGGTCAACAAACTGCTGCCACTCGTTGGGGGTAATCTGCGCCCCGGCAGGACGGTTTAAGCCGAAATAGAGCGTGGTTTGCTGCATCTGGTTATCCGCTTTGCAGGTTTCCACCGCCGCGTGTTGCGATGGCGCGTTGCAGCCCGCCAGCATCAATAATGCCGCCGCCATTAACCCTGTTTTGATTGTCATGCTTCGCTATCCTCATTGTTATAAGCACAGGGATATCACAGGAAAAGACGGATTTTGGCAAGAAAAAAGCCGAGTGCGCTTGCGCTTACCCGGCCTACGGTACTACGGTACTGCGTGAGAAAATTATTCTGGCTGCAGCTTAGACGGCGGCGCGGAGTGGTAATGCGCGTCGGCTTCCGCAAAGCGTTTCTGCATGGAGGCAGACGGCGCTTTACCCAACAGGCTGAAGACCACGATACCGATGCTGCCGAAGATGAAGCCCGGAATGATTTCGTACAGGCCCAGCCAGGCGAACTGTTTCCAGACGATAACGGTCACCGCACCGATAATCATCCCCGCCAGCGCGCCGTTACGGGTCATACGGGACCACATGACGGAGAACAGGACTACCGGACCAAATGCCGCACCAAAGCCTGCCCACGCGTAGCTCACGAGACCCAGCACGCGGTTTTCCGGGTTGGCCGCCAGCGCAATCGCAATCAGCGCCACCAGCAGCACCATAAAGCGCCCTACCCATACCAGCTCTTTCTGGCTCGCGCCCTTGCGCAGGAAGGCCTTATAGAGGTCTTCGGTGATGGCACTGGAGCAGACCAGCAGCTGACAGCTCAGGGTGGACATCACCGCGGCCAGGATCGCGGAGAGCAGAATACCGGCAATCCACGGGTTAAACAGAATCTGCGCCAGCTCGATAAACACGCGTTCGGCGTTCTGGTTCACCGCGCCCGCCTGCGCCGGGTTATTGCTGAAGTAGGCGATCCCGAAGAAGCCGACCGCACACGCGCCCGCCAGACACAGAATCATCCACGTCATACTGATGCGGCGCGCATGGACGATGGTGTGGTGAGAATCCGCCGCCATAAAGCGCGCCAGAATGTGCGGCTGACCGAAGTAGCCCAGACCCCAGCCCATCAGGGAGACGATGGCGACAAAGTTGAGCCCTTTCAGCATGTCGACGTTTTCGATGCTCTTCTGCTTGATCACTTCCAGCGAATCGCCAAAGCCGCCAACCGTGAAAATCACAATCACCGGGGTCAGGATCAGCGCGAAGATCATCAGGCTCGCCTGCACGGTGTCGGTCCAGCTGACGGCCAGGAAGCCGCCCACGAAGGTATAGAGGATGGTTGCCGCCGCACCGGCCCACAGGGCGGTTTCGTAGCTCATGCCGAAGGTGCTTTCGAACAGACGCGCACCGGCCACGATGCCGGAGGCACAGTAGATGGTGAAGAACACCAGGATCACCACCGCCGAGATAATACGCAGCACGCGGCTGTTATCCTCAAAGCGTCCGGTGAAGTAGTCCGGCAGCGTCAGGGCGTTATTGTTGGCCTCGGTGTGCACGCGCAGACGGCCTGCCACCAGCTTCCAGTTGATCCATGCACCCACGGTCAGACCGATGGCAATCCAGCTTTCCGAAATACCAGAGATAAAAATCGCACCGGGCAGCCCCATCAGCAGCCAGCCGCTCATGTCCGATGCGCCCGCAGAGAGTGCGGTCACCATCGGGCCTAAACTGCGTCCGCCCAGGATGTAGTCGTCAAAGTTTTTCGTTGATCGCCACGCCAAAAACCCTATCAGGATCATGCCAAAAATATAAACGAGAAATGTCACCAGCATCGGTGTGCTAATTGCCATTCAAATTCTCCAAAAGTGTCGAGCGACAACCGTCCGGGTTGCCTTGTTATATGATCACCGGAACGAGGTGACGGTATCTTGTGTTTCGGTGAGGCGCGCTATCCTGCCGTATGCGCCCTCCGCTGACAAACGATTTAACACTGCATTTACATCAATTTCATCCCCGGTTTGATACGAGTTTCCTATAGGTTGCACTCGCTCACGCTTTTACGGGTTGCACCTTTTAAAAGTGTTAACTCCCGCATAAAAACAGGCTTCCCGGGACAAAGGCAGCACGTTTTTCCAGCTAACTATCCGTTAACAATTCATTCATTTCCCGGGTTGCAAACCAGGTCACATTTAACACGGTTGCACAAAGTTGCAACATGGTGGATATTTCACGCTAACGACCAAACACGATGAAAGCACAACAGGAGCTTTGGCATGGGTATGACCACCATGGGGGTTAAGCTGGATGACGCAACCCGCGAACGGATTAAGACCGCAGCAACCCGCATTGACCGCACGCCGCACTGGTTAATTAAGCAGGCGATTTTTAACTATCTCGAAAGACTCGAGAGCGACGAGGGCCTGCCGGAGCTGCCTGCCCTGCTCGTCGGCGCCGCCAATGAAAGCGAGGAAGCGCCGGCCGCTGGCGACGAGAGCCATCAGCCGTTCCTCGAATTCGCCGAGCAGATCCTGCCGCAGTCCGTCAGCCGCGCCGCCATTACCGGCGCGTACCGTCGCGCCGAAACCGACGCCGTACCGATGCTGCTGGAGCAGGCTCGTCTGCCGGAAGCCGTTGCCGCCCAGGCGCACAGCCTGGCGTACCAGTTAGCTGACAAACTGCGCAACCAGAAGACCGCCACCGGCCGCGCCGGGATGGTTCAGGGCCTGCTTCAGGAGTTCTCCCTCTCCTCGCAGGAGGGCGTGGCGCTGATGTGCCTGGCGGAAGCGCTGCTGCGTATTCCGGATAAAGCCACCCGCGACGCGCTGATCCGCGACAAAATCAGCAACGGTAACTGGCATTCGCACATCGGCCGCAGCCCGTCGCTGTTCGTCAACGCCGCCACCTGGGGCCTGCTGTTTACTGGCAAACTGGTCTCCACCCATAACGAAGCCAACCTGTCTCGCTCCCTGAACCGCATTATCGGTAAGAGCGGCGAGCCGCTGATCCGCAAAGGTGTGGACATGGCGATGCGTCTGATGGGCGAACAGTTTGTGACCGGAGAAACCATTGCCGAAGCGCTGGCGAACGCCCGCAAGCTGGAAGATAAAGGTTTCCGCTATTCGTACGACATGCTCGGCGAAGCGGCGCTGACCGCCGCCGACGCGCAGGCCTACATGGTCTCTTACCAGCAGGCGATCCACGCCATCGGTAAAGCGTCCAACGGTCGCGGTATTTATGAAGGCCCGGGCATCTCGATTAAGCTCTCCGCCCTGCACCCGCGTTACAGCCGCGCGCAGTACGACCGGGTGATGGAAGAGCTCTACCCGCGCCTGAAGTCCCTGACCCTGCTGGCGCGCCAGTATGACATCGGCATCAACATCGACGCCGAAGAGGCCGACCGTCTGGAGATCTCCCTCGATCTGCTGGAAAAACTGTGCTTCGAGCCGGAGCTGGCGGGCTGGAACGGGATTGGTTTCGTTATCCAGGCCTACCAGAAACGCTGCCCGTTCGTCATTGATTACCTGATTGACCTGGCCAGCCGCAGCCGCCGTCGCCTGATGATCCGCCTGGTTAAAGGGGCCTACTGGGACAGCGAAATCAAACGCGCCCAGATGGAAGGGCTGGAAGGCTATCCGGTCTATACCCGCAAGGTCTACACCGACGTCTCTTACCTCGCCTGCGCGAAAAAGCTGCTTGGCGTGCCGAACCTGATTTATCCGCAGTTCGCCACCCACAACGCCCACACCCTGGCGGCGATCTACAGCCTGGCGGGTCAGAACTACTACCCGGGCCAGTACGAATTCCAGTGCCTGCACGGCATGGGTGAACCGCTGTACGAGCAGGTGACCGGTAAAGTGGCCGACGGCAAGCTGAACCGTCCGTGCCGCATCTATGCCCCGGTAGGTACCCACGAAACCCTGCTGGCCTACCTGGTGCGTCGCCTGCTGGAAAACGGCGCGAACACCTCCTTCGTTAACCGCATCGCCGACACCACGCTGCCGCTCGACGAGCTGGTCGCCGATCCGGTGCAGGCCGTTGAGAAGATGGCGGCGCAGGAAGGCCAGATTGGTCTGCCGCATCCGAAGATTGCCCTGCCGCGCGAGCTGTACGGCAAGGGCCGCGTCAACTCGGCGGGGCTGGATCTCGCCAACGAACACCGTCTGGCATCCCTCTCTTCTGCCCTGCTCAACAGCGCGCTGCAGAAGTGGCAGGCCAAACCGATGCTGGAGCAGCCCGTTGCTGACGGCGACATGCAGCCAGTCATCAACCCAGCGGAGCCAAAAGACATCGTCGGCTACGTGCGTGAAGCCACCGATGCGGAAGTGGATCAGGCGCTGGACAGCGCGGTGAATAACGCCCCTATCTGGTTCGCCACCCCGCCGCAGGAACGTGCCGCCATTCTGGAGCGCGCGGCGGTGCTGATGGAAGACCAGATGCAGTCACTCATCGGCATTCTGGTGCGCGAAGCGGGTAAAACCTTCAGCAACGCCATCGCCGAAGTGCGCGAGGCGGTCGACTTCCTGCACTACTACGCCGGTCAGGTGCGCGATGATTTCGACAACGAAACCCACCGTCCGCTCGGCCCGGTCGTCTGTATCAGCCCGTGGAACTTCCCGCTGGCGATCTTCACCGGCCAGATTGCCGCCGCCCTGGCCGCTGGCAACAGCGTGCTGGCAAAACCGGCAGAGCAGACCCCGCTGATTGCCGCGCAGGGCATCAACATTCTTCTGGAAGCAGGCGTACCGGCGGGCGTGGTCCAGCTGCTGCCGGGCCGCGGTGAAACCGTGGGCACCAAACTGACCTCCGATAACCGCGTGCGCGGCGTGATGTTTACTGGTTCGACCGAAGTGGCCTCGCTGCTGCAGCGCAATATTGCCACGCGTCTGGATGCGCAGGGTCGTCCTACTCCGCTTATCGCGGAAACCGGCGGCATGAACGCCATGATCGTTGACTCCTCCGCCCTCACCGAGCAGGTGGTGGTTGACGTGCTGGCCTCCGCCTTCGACAGCGCCGGTCAGCGCTGCTCCGCCCTGCGCGTGCTGTGCCTGCAGGATGACGTCGCAGACCACACGCTGAAAATGCTGCGCGGCGCGATGGCCGAATGTCGCATGGGCAACCCGGGCCGTCTCACCACCGACATCGGGCCGGTGATCGACGCGGAAGCCAAAGCCAATATTGAAAACCACATTCAGGCCATGCGCGCGAAAGGCCGTCCGGTGTTCCAGGCGGTGCGAGACAACAGCGAAGACGCCCGCGAGTGGCGTTCCGGCACCTTTGTGCCGCCTACGCTTATCGAGCTGGCAAGCTTCGACGAGCTGAAAAAAGAGGTCTTCGGTCCGGTGCTGCACGTGGTGCGCTACAACCGTAACAACCTCAACGAGCTGGTTGAGCAGATCAACGCCTCCGGCTATGGCCTGACGCTCGGCGTACATACCCGTATCGACGAGACCATCGCGCAGGTAACCGGTAGCGCCAAAGTGGGCAACCTGTACGTTAACCGCAACATGGTTGGCGCGGTCGTGGGCGTGCAGCCGTTCGGCGGTGAAGGCCTCTCCGGCACCGGCCCGAAAGCGGGCGGTCCGCTCTACCTGTACCGTCTGCTGGCGAACCGTCCTGAGAACGCGCTGGGCGTCACCCTGGCACGTCAGGATGCGGAGTATCCGGTGGATGCGCAGCTGAAAACCGTGCTGACCCAGCCGCTGGAAGCGCTGATCGCCTGGGCGGAAAAACGTCCTGAACTGCGTGCCGTGGCGCAGCAGTACGGCGAGCTGGCACAGGCCGGTACGCAGCGTCTGCTGCCGGGGCCGACCGGCGAGCGCAATACCTGGACGCTGATGCCGCGCGAGCGCGTTCTGTGCGTGGCGGATAACGAGCAGGACGCGCTGGTACAGCTGGCCGCCGCGATGGCCACCGGGTGTGAAGTGCTGTGGCCGGAAGATGCGCTGCATCGCGATCTCGCCAAACAGCTGCCGAAAGCGGTCTCGGCCCGTATTCACTTCGCGAAAGCCGATGCGCTGCTGACGCAGCCGTTCGATGCCGTCATTTATCACGGTGATTCCGATCAGCTGCGCGAGCTCTGCGAGCAGGTTGCGGCCCGCAGCGGGGCAATTGTTTCGGTGCAGGGCTTCGCGCGCGGGGAAACCAACCTGCTGCTGGAGCGTCTGTACGTGGAGCGCTCGCTCAGCGTCAACACCGCGGCAGCGGGCGGTAACGCCAGCCTGATGACCATCGGTTAATCGTGTAAACTCTCCCCGGTGGCGCTATGCTTACCGGGGCCACAAAACAACCGTAGGCCGGATAAGCGCAGCGCATCCGGCTTTTTTACACTGAGGGAAAGATGAAAAGAGTATTTCTCGCAGGCGCAGCACTGCTGCTGAGCGCCAGCGCGCTGGCCGACGAGTGCGACAAAGCGACCACTCAGCTTGAACTGAATACCTGTAGCGCGCAGCAATACCAGGCTGCCGATAAAAAACTCAACCAGACCTATCAGGCCGCCGTCAAGCGCGCGGAAGCTCCCCAGCGCGAGCTGCTGAAAAAGGCGCAGCAGGCCTGGATTGCCCTGCGCGACGCGGACTGTGCGTTTATCGGTTCAGGAACGGAAGGCGGCAGCGTTCAGCCGATGATCGTGAATCAGTGCCTGGCGGAGAAAACCGTGGAGCGCGAAGCGTTTCTGGCCTCGCTGATGCAGTGTGAAGAGGGCGACTTAAGCTGCCCTCTCCCACCGGGGAACTAGCGCAAGCGGATCCCTTCGATAATCATCCGCTGCACGTTTTCCAGGGTGCTGTGGAAAAACGCTTCGTCCTGGAGCGTTTTTCCGGTCACCGCCTCGATCTGGGCCGCAAAGTCAGCGTAATGCTGGGTGGAGGCCCAAATCATAAAGATCAGATGATGCGGATCGACCGGGGCCAGTTTTCCGCTGGCCACCCATCCGGCGATAATGGCCGACTTATCGTCCACCAGCTGTTTCAAATCTCCGGTCAGCTCCGCCTGCAACAGCGGCGCTCCCTGCAGCATCTCAAGGCAGAACAGCCGTGATGCCTGCGGGTAATCGCGCGACACCTCCAGCTTCAGGCGAATGTACTCTTTGATCGCCACCAGCGGGGCCAGCTCTTCGCGGAACGCTTTCAGCGGGGCCAGCCAGATATCAAGGATCTGCTGCATCACCGCAACATACAGCGCCTCTTTCGACGGGTAATAGTAGAGCAGATTGGTTTTGGATACCCCGGACTGCTCCGCCACCTGCTCCAGACGCGTGCCGTGAATGCCAAACTGCGAAAAGGTCTCCAGCGCCGCGCTGAGGATCGCCTGCTTCTTGGCGCTCACCGCCTGCGAACGTTTACCTGGTGTTTTCACTGCGCCTTGTGTCATTCCCGCTCTCCTTATTCTGCGTTGCCCTCAGCATAGCAAAACCCCCGTCTCGCCACGACATCCTGCACTCCGATCGCGCATGAATGCCTGTTTTCTGTGCAATGTTTTTGACCAGTTAGTCCACATTTAATCGCATCAAACCTCCAACCTCTGATTAACACATTAATAACACTGCCATTTTTAAAACTGGCACTGCCTTTGCAAAAACACCGTTACACCTGCGACGTAATGAAGAGAGGTTCGTGATGAAAATTGGCGTATTTGTACCCATCGGCAACAACGGCTGGCTTATCTCGACCACTGCACCGCAATACATGCCGACCTTTGAGCTCAATAAAGCCATCGTGCAGAAAGCGGAGCACTACCATTTCGACTTTGCGCTTTCGATGATCAAGCTGCGCGGCTTCGGCGGCAAAACCGAATTCTGGGATCACAACCTGGAGTCCTTCACCCTGATGGCCGGGCTGGCCGCGGTCACCTCGCGGATCCAGATCTACGCCACCGCTGCCACCCTCACCCTGCCCCCGGCGATCGTGGCGCGCATGGCCTCCACCATCGACTCCATCTCCGGCGGACGCTTTGGCGTCAACCTGGTGACCGGCTGGCAAAAACCCGAGTACGAGCAGATGGGGCTCTGGCCGGGTGACGATTACTTCTCGCGTCGCTACGACTACCTGACCGAGTACGTGCAGGTCCTGCGCGATCTGTGGGGTACCGGCAAAAGCGATTTCAAGGGTGACTTCTTCACCATGAACGACTGCCGCGTCAGCCCGCAGCCGTCGGTGCCGATGAAGGTGATTTGCGCCGGGCAGAGCGACGCGGGAATGGAGTTCTCGGCGAAATACGCCGACTTTAACTTCTGCTTCGGTAAAGGCGTTAACACGCCTGCCGCCTTCGCCCCGACCGCCGCGCGCATGAAAGAAGCCGCCGACAAAACCGGGCGCGACGTGGGCTCCTACGTGCTTTTTATGGTGATTGCCGACGAAACCGACGACGCCGCGCGCGCAAAATGGGAGCGCTATAAGGACGGAGCCGACGAGGAAGCCCTGAGCTGGCTCACCGAGCAGAGCCAGAAGGACACCCGCTCCGGGGCGGATACCAACGTTCGTCAGATGGCCGACCCGACCTCTGCCGTCAATATCAACATGGGCACGCTGGTCGGCTCGTACGCCAGCGTTGCCAGAATGCTCGATGAAGTGGCGGCCGTTCCCGGTGCGGAAGGCGTCCTGCTGACCTTCGATGACTTCCTCACCGGCGTGGAGACCTTCGGCGAGCGCATCCAGCCGCTGATGCAGTGCCGCGCCCACATCCCTGCCGTCACGAAGGAGGTGGCGTAATGACAACCCTTAACGCACGCCCGGAAGCCATTACCTTCACGCCCCAGCAGAGCGCGCTGATCGTGGTGGACATGCAAAACGCCTACGCCAGCCCCGGTGGTTATCTTGATCTGGCGGGCTTCGACGTCTCCGCTACGCAGCCTGTGATAGCGAACATCAAAACTGCCGTCGCCGCCGCGCGCGCAGCGGGCATGCTTATCATATGGTTCCAGAACGGCTGGGATGACCAGTACGTTGAGGCCGGTGGCCCCGGTTCACCGAACTTCCACAAGTCGAACGCCCTGAAAACCATGCGCAAGCGGCCCGAACTGCAGGGCAAGCTGCTGGCGAAGGGCGGCTGGGATTATCAGCTGGTGGATGAGCTGGTCCCGCAGGCGGGTGATATTGTCCTGCCGAAACCGCGCTACAGCGGCTTTTTCAACACGCCGCTCGACAGCCTGCTGCGCAGCCGGGGCATTCGCCACCTGGTCTTCACCGGCATTGCCACCAACGTCTGCGTGGAGTCGACCCTGCGCGACGGCTTTTTCCTCGAGTATTTCGGCGTGGTGCTGGAAGACGCGACCCATCAGGCCGGGCCGGATTTCGCCCAGAAGGCGGCCCTGTTCAATATCGAAACCTTTTTTGGCTGGGTCAGTAACGTTGCGGATTTCTGCGACGCCCTGAATCCCCCGCTCGCCCGTATCGCCTGAGGAGACGCACAATGCCGAAATCCGTAATCATCCCGCCGGGCACCAGCACGCCCATCGCCCCGTTTGTCCCCGGCACCCTTGCCGACGGCGTGGTGTATGTCTCCGGCACGTTGCCGTTTGATAAAGACAACAACGTGGTGTTTATCAACGACCCAAAGGCGCAAACCCGCCACGTGCTGGAGACGATCAAAACCGTGATCGAAACGGCGGGTGGCACGATGGAGGATGTGACCTTCAACAGCATCTTTATCACCGACTGGAAAAACTACGCCGCGATTAATGAAATCTACGCGGAGTTCTTCCCCGGCGATAAACCGGCCCGGTTCTGCATTCAGTGCGGGCTGGTGAAGCCAGACGCACTGGTTGAGATCGCCACCGTTGCCCACATCGCGAAGTGAGGCGGCCATGAAACTCTCCGTCTCACCGCCCCCGTATGAGGGTGCGCCCGTGGTGGTCCTTATTGCCGGTCTCGGCGGCAGCGGCAGCTACTGGTTGCCCCAACTGGCCGCGCTGGAACCGGAGTATCAGGTGGTGTGCTATGACCAACGTGGAACGGGCACTAACCCCGACGCCCTTCCGGAAGGCTACAGCCTGGCACAGATGGCGGACGAACTGGCCCAGGCGCTGGCTGAGGCCGGGATCGCACGCTACAGCGTTGTGGGCCATGCGCTGGGGGCACTGGTCGGCCTGCAGCTGGCCCTCGACAGGCCCGACGCCCTCACCGCGCTGGTGTGCGTCAACGGCTGGTTGACCCTCAACGCGCATACCCGCCGCTGCTTTCAGATCCGCGAGCGCCTGCTGCATTACGGTGGCCCGCAGGCGTGGGTTGAGGCGCAGCCGCTGTTTCTCTACCCGGCAGACTGGATGGCCGCTCGCGCCCCCCGTCTGGAGGCCGAAGAAGCGCTGGCGCTGGCCCATTTCCAGGGCAAAGCCAACCTGCTGCACCGGCTCAGCGCCCTGAAAAAAGCTGACTTCAGCCGCCATGCGTCGCGCATTCGCTGCCCGGTACAGATCATCTGTTC
This sequence comes from Enterobacter sp. JBIWA003, assembly GCF_019968825.1. NCBI lineage: Bacteria > Pseudomonadati > Pseudomonadota > Gammaproteobacteria > Enterobacterales > Enterobacteriaceae > Enterobacter > Enterobacter sp. JBIWA003. The sequence goes on along the minus strand of NZ_CP074170.1, from coordinate 1,800,755 downwards.
CGCCGACGACATGCTGGTGCCCTCTGTCTGCTCGTCTGAGCTGCAGGCAGCGATCCCGCACAGCCACAGCGCGGTGATGCGTCAGGGCGGCCATGCCTGCAACGTCACCGAGCCGGACACCTTTAACACCCTGCTGCTTAACGGGCTGGCCAGCCTGCTGCACAGTCATGAACCCGCTTTATAAGGAGCTGTAATGAGCGAAGCCATTAATCCCACCGCGCTGGAAACGCTGTTCACCGGCGCCCGCACCCATAACGGCTGGCAGGATATTGCCGTCAGCGACGAGACGCTGCGCGAAATCTACGACCTGATGAAATGGGGTCCAACCTCCGCCAACTGCTCCCCGGCGCGCATTGTGTTTGTGCGAAGCGCGGAGGGAAAAGAGAAGCTGCGCCCTGCGCTCTCCAGCGGCAACCTGGAGAAAACGCTCACCGCCCCGGTCACGGCGATTGTGGCCTGGGACAGTGAATTCTACGAGCGCCTGCCTGAACTGTTCCCGCACGGCGATGCCAGAAGCTGGTTTACCGCAAGCCCCGCGCTGGCGGAAGAGACCGCCTTTCGCAACAGCTCGCTGCAGGCCGCCTACATGATTTTCGCCTGTCGCGCGCTGGGGCTGGACACCGGCCCGATGTCGGGCTTTGACCGCCAAAAGATCGACGAGGCCTTTTTCACCGGCACGACGCTTAAAAGCAATCTGCTGATCAACATCGGCTACGGCGACCCGGGCAAACTTTACGGCCGCCTGCCGCGCCTGACCTTCGACGATGCCTGCGGGCTGGCGTAAGGAGCGATGATGACGACACCGGATAAACAAACCTTTCGCGATGCCATGGCCTGCGTCGGCGCGGCGGTGAATATCATCACCACCGACGGTCCGGCGGGGATGGCAGGCTTCACCGCCAGCGCGGTGTGCAGCGTCACGGATTCACCGCCCACCCTGCTGGTGTGCCTGAACCGCGGCGCGTCCGTCTGGCCGACGTTCAGCCAGAACCGCACGCTGTGCGTCAATACCCTCAGCGCCGGACAGGAGCCGCTCTCAAACCTGTTTGGCGGCAAAACGCCGATGGAAGAGCGCTTTGCCGCCGCCCGCTGGCAAACGGGCGACACCGGCTGCCCGCGTCTGGAGGATGCGCTGGCCTCGTTTGACTGCCGCATCAGCCAGGTGGTGAGCGTCGGTACCCATGACATTCTGTTTTGCGACATCGTTTCGATAATTCGCCACCCCGCGCCGCAGGGCCTGGTGTGGTTTGACCGCGGCTACCACGCGCTGATGCGACCCGCCTGTTAAGGCGCTCTAAGGAGACAGACCATGTTCGGATTTCCCCACTGGCAGTTGAAATCGACCTCCACAGACGCTGGCGTGGTCGCGCCGGATGAACGACTCCCGCTCGGGCAGACGATGGTGATGGGCGTCCAGCACGCGGTCGCCATGTTTGGCGCCACGGTGCTGATGCCGATGCTGATGGGACTCGATCCCAACCTCTCGATTCTGATGTCCGGTATCGGCACCCTGCTGTTCTTTTTTGTCACCGGCGGGCGCGTGCCCAGCTATCTGGGATCCAGCGCCGCCTTTGTCGGCGTGGTGATCGCCACCACCGGATTTAACGGCCAGGGAATCAACCCCAACCTGAGCGTGGCCCTCGGCGGCATCATCGCCTGCGGTCTGGTGTATACCCTGATTGGTCTGGTGGTGATGAAAATCGGTACGCGCTGGATAGAGCGAATGATGCCTCCGGTGGTCACCGGCGCGGTGGTGATGGCGATCGGCCTTAACCTTGCGCCGATCGCGGTCAGGAGCGTCTCCGGCTCGCCGTTTGAAAGCTGGATGGCCGTCGTGACCGTGCTGTGCATCGGCCTGGTAGCGGTGTTCACGCGAGGGATGATCCAGCGGCTGCTGATCCTGGTCGGGCTGATTGTTGCCTGTCTGGTGTATGCCCTGCTGGCGAACGTTTTTGGTCTCGGCAAGCCGGTTGATTTTACCCTGCTGCATCAGGCCGCCTGGTTCGGCCTGCCGAAAGTGACCTCGCCCACCTTTAACACCCAGGCGATGATGCTTATCGCCCCCGTCGCCGTTATCCTGGTGGCGGAAAACCTGGGTCACCTGAAGGCGGTCGCGGGGATGACCGGACGCAGTATGGACCCGTACATGGGCCGCGCGTTCGTCGGCGACGGGCTGGCGACCCTGCTTTCGGGCTCAGTCGGCGGCAGCGGCGTCACCACCTATGCCGAGAATATCGGCGTGATGGCGGTGACCAAAGTCTATTCGACGCTGGTCTTTGTCGCGGCGGCGGTGATGGCGATGCTGCTCGGCTTCTCGCCGAAATTCGGCGCGCTGATCCACACCATTCCGTCACCGGTGATCGGCGGAGCCTCAATCGTGGTGTTTGGGCTGATCGCCGTGGCTGGCGCGCGGATCTGGGTGCAGCATCGGGTCGATCTGAGCCAGAACGGCAACCTGATTATGGTGGCCGTTACGCTGGTGCTGGGCGCGGGCGATTTTGCCCTGACGCTGGGCGGGTTTACGATCGGCGGGATTGGCACGGCGACCTTCGGCGCTATCCTGCTTAACGCCCTGCTGAGCCGCCGGAAAGGGGATGAAACGCAAGGAGAAGCCATCAGTCCCTCCACCTGAAATAAATGTCGCTTTCTTGCCGGGTGACGCTACGCTTACCCGGCCTACATGCCTGTTGTAGGCCCGCGCAAGCGAAGCGCCGCCGGGCAAAACGGGCAGCACGCTGCTAGCGATCTGCCCCTTGTTCTGCGCCCAACCCGGCAATCGCCTTACGTCGTTTTTTTAACTTCAACTCGCTCACCAGCACCCCGGCGACAATAAACGCCGCGCCCACCAGGGCCAGCAGCGGCAGACGTTCCCCGGCCAGTCGCCCGAAAATGCCCGCCCAGACCGGCTCGCCGGTGTAGATGACCGTTGCCCGTGTTGGCGATACGCTGCGCTGCGCCCAGTTCATGGTGACCTGGATAATGGCGCTGAAAATCCCCAGCCCCAGCGCCACCACGACCAGGCCGGTGGACATCGGCGGCACGGACTCCCCTGCCGGCACCATGGTCGCAAAGGCCACCAGCGAGGCCGTGGCGAGCTGCACCACCGTCACCCGTTTGACGTCCACCTTGCCCGCCCAGGCGCTGATCAGAATAATCTCCGCCGCAATGGCAATGGCCCCAATCAGGGTGATGATTTCACCCTGTCCCAGCGCCAGAAGATTGTTTTCCGGCCCGGCAAGCAAAATCAGACCGATAAACGCCAGCACGATGCCAATACAGGACATCAGACCCGGCAGCCGCCCCAGGCACAGCCATTGTAGTAGCGGCACCAGCGGCACATACATAGCAGTGATAAACGCGGATTTGCTGCTGGAGATAGTCTGCAATCCCCATGTCTGCAGGCTGTAGCCCATCGCGATCGCCACCCCAATCGCCACGCCCGCCTTAAGCTCTTTCAGCGTCAGACCCCGCAGCGTTTTAAGGGATATTAGCCCCACGGCTATCGCCGCCGTTGCAAAGCGCAGACCAACAAAAAAGAACGGATCGCTAAGGGTCACCGCGTACTGAACGGCCAGAAACGTCCCGCCCCAGAACATGGTGATGAGAATGAGGATGGCTTCCTGCGGTTTTACGGAGAATTTAAAGCGTGAGACAGACATGCGGCACCAGCAAGTGAGAACAATTCTGTAGTGTGCGTTGCCTTTGGTTACAGTTCAATGTTGCAGAAATAAAAAAACCGCCGGGATATCCCGGCGGCAGGGGTTCAACCCGGCGTGTTACTTACTGCTGCCGTGGCTGTTTTTCCCCCCTTTCTTGCCAGCTTCAGATGCGCGTTGCGGGTCATTCTTGAAGTTACCCCCGCTATGCTGGCCACCTTTACGGCCTGCTTCTGATGCTCTTTCACGGTCTTCTGCGAAATTACCTGAACCACCACGATGGTTTGCCATCTCTAACCTCCAGAATGTGAAACATTAGACATCATATTGCATTCAGTAAAAGAGGATTCTTTCACCTCGCGGCTCAAGGACAACGCCTTTATCTGTGCCGCGTGAAACTAAGCCTAGTGGAATGAGGTCATCCGGCAAGCCGAAGGTAATATCCTGCAACATGATCTCAGTCTTTCGGGTGAGATGACGCGGCGGCAATCCATAAGCCTTTCTTATCATTTTAAAAATCCGCACCGGGAAAGTTGTATCATTTTGCTACAAAGCCATTTTTCTCCTCATGTTGTTATAAATCAAATAAATGGCGTTCATTTTTGCAGTCTGGCTGTGATGACATATCTTTAAAAGAGCGCAGCGATCCGCTGTCAGAGAAACCAACGAGGAGTGAAGCAAAATGGCAAAAGTTCTGGTGCTCTATTATTCCATGTATGGACACATTGAAACCATGGCTCACGCGGTAGCAGAAGGTGCAAACAGGGTTGATGGCGTAGAGGTTGTGGTGAAACGCGTACCGGAAACCATGCAGGCGGAAGCCTTCGCGAAAGCCGGGGGAAAAACGCAAAACGCCCCGGTCGCCACCCCGCAGGAGCTGGCGGATTATGATGCCATTATCTTCGGCACCCCGACCCGCTTCGGCAACATGTCAGGCCAGATGCGCACCTTCCTCGATCAAACCGGCGGACTTTGGGCATCCGGGGCGCTCTACGGCAAACTCGCCAGCGTATTCAGCTCTACCGGGACCGGCGGCGGTCAGGAGCAGACGATTACCTCAACCTGGACTACCCTTGCTCATCACGGGATGGTGATTGTGCCGATTGGCTACGGCGCGCAGGAGCTGTTTGACGTTTCCCAGGTGCGCGGCGGTACGCCGTACGGCGCAACCACCATTGCCGGTGGGGATGGCTCACGTCAGCCAAGCAATGAAGAACTGTCTATCGCCCGCTATCAGGGTGAATACGTCGCGGGTCTGGCCAAAAAACTGAACGGCTAACACCCAACAGGAGGACAAGCATGCCAACTCAAGAATCCAAAGCTCACCACGTGGGCGAATGGGCAAGTTTACGCAACACCTCTCCGGAGATTGCCGAAGCTATCTTTGAAGTCGCGAAATACGATGAAAAGCTGGCCGAGCAGATTTGGGAGGAAGGTAACGATGAGGTGCTGGTGCGCGCCTTCGAAAAAACGGACAAAGACTCGCTCTTCTGGGGTGAGCAAACCATCGAACGTAAAAACGTCTAAGCGTTTCCCCCCGCCGCAGCGGGGGGTTCTCTCTTACTTCGCCGCGTTATTCATCACCGCATTGAATTTATCAACAGGACAGAAGCCGTTCGCATCCACCGGGCAGCCCTTCAGCTCCAGCGTCACGCGCTGTGCCGGAGACTGCAGCGACAGCACGCTGGCGTTGCGCAACTGCTCTGAACTCTGGTAGACATACTCAATTTTCATCAGCTCCTGGTTGGCATTTTTGTCATGCCAGCGCTGGAAGACAATCTTGCCGCCGATCGGGGTACGTTCCTGCTGATCGTGCAGCTGATACGGTTTGAAATCGAGGGCGGTGAGCAGGGAAGCAATGTTCGAATCATGCCCCACCAGCAGGGTGATTTTCGGCGCTTTCGCCTGGTCGGTAACCAGCGTTTTATCGATATATTTCACCAGCGGTTTCGCCACGTTTTGCGCCACCTCGGTGGAGGTAAACAGCGAGTCCTGATAGCCGTTCTTCAGCTTCGACAGCACGCGCCACTGCTGGTCGGTTTTGATTTCTCCCCAGGCGACCTGGTCGGCCGGGAAGCCTTCGTAATACTGCAGCGTGAACGCATCCACCAGCGAGTTGCCCACCTTCAGCGGCCCGGATACGCCAGGCTCTTTTTCATAGTCGGCGCTGAAGGTATCTTTCGCGTCCGCCAGCGAGCAGACCTTTTTCTCTTTGCAGGACGGCGAGTCGGCGTAGTTCGTCATCTGCTCCAGCAGCTTATAGCTTTCGCCTAGCTGCATTTTCTGCCGTTCCGCCTCCATCGCCTTGAGCGCTTTTTCGCGGAATTCCGGCGAATTATCGGTGATCACCGGATTAAATGTCGGATCCATGGTGCCCATTTTTTCCTGATGGTGCACGGGCACATCACAGCCCGGGAACGCGCCGGTGATAAAGAATTGCGCGGTGGCGACGGTGCGCTGCAGGCTGTTAGCATAGGCGTAAACGCTCTCCGCCGGTGGACATTCTCCCGTCTTCACCATCCCCTGCTGCGCCAGCCACTCGCGCATGTAATGGCCCATATAGACCTCCAGCACGCCCCCTTTGGTTGTGAGCTGGCCGCCCGGCACCTCCCACTCCGGCCACTGCTTCGGCGTGGACTGCTCCAGCACGCTGCCGTTGTTAGCCAGCGGCGCGCGCAGGTTATGGCGACTCATGATTAAAACTTGCTCCAGCTGATACCCTTCCGGCGTCTCTTGCGCCTGCACGCCAAACGTTGCTGAAATGGAACCGGCGACTGCCAGCGCGAGTAGTGCTTTTCTCATCCCTAATTCCTCACTCGTTTTAAAATGTCGCGCTCAGTGTGACAGATTCGTCACAATTTTCCGGGAAGCATTTCTCAAACTGATGATTAACGTGCTTACGGTGTGTATGGATTAGTTTTATAATAAAACCATACCCCACCGGAGAATTCGCTGTGAAACGTACCCGCCTTGAAGAGAGCACCTGCCCCGTCGCCCGTTCGCTGGATATCATCGGCGACTGGTGGTCGCTGCTGATCGTCCGCGACGCGCTCCGCGGGATTAAACGCTTCGGCGAGTTTCAGAAAAGCCTCGGTATCGCGAAAAACATGCTGACCACGCGGCTCAAGCTGCTGGTAGACGAAGGCATTCTCCGGCTTCAGCCCGCCTCCGACGGCAGCGCCTGGCAGGAATACGTCCTGACCGACAAGGGACGCGCCCTGCAAACCGTGCTGGTTGCCCTGTCCCAGTGGGGCAATGAATTTTTGTTCGCGGAAAACGAATGCGGCACCGTGCTGGTCGATAGCGAACAGCGCAAACCCCTGCGTAAACTGGCGCTTATCGCCGACGATGGCCGCGAACTGACGCCTGAAGAGATCGTGGCTAAACTCCCCTCCTGACCGTTCCCGACGGCAAAAGCACAAAATGATCGCCAATATGGTTGCATTATAAAACCAAATAGCCGAGAGTTAATTCAGTTTCATATTGAAACCAAATAACCCACTTTGCCTGAGGTAATGCACGATGACTACGCAAATCACCACCGCCCTGATTACGGGTGCCTCTTCCGGGATCGGTGCCGTCTATGCCGATCGCCTTGCCGCGCGCGGTGCTAACCTGGTCCTGGTCGCCCGCCGCGAGGATCGCCTGAAAGCCCTCGCCGCCGACCTGCGCGCACGCTATGGCGTGGCCGTCGATATTCTGGTGGCCGATCTCACCGATGAAGCCGGGATCCGCGCGGTGGAAGACGAACTGCGCAGCAATACCGCCATTGATACGCTGATTAACAACGCGGGCACCGCGCAGATGGCACCGTTCCTCGCGGGCGAGGTGGCGCAGCATCAGGCCATTAACACCCTGAACACCACGGCGCTGATGCGTCTGACCTACGCCATCCTGCCGCGCCTGGCACAGAACAATCGCGGCACGCTGATCAATATCGCGTCCGTGCTGGCGCTGCACGTCCGGGCGGGCAGCGCGCTCTACAGCGCCACGAAGGCGTGGGTATTGAGCTTTACCCGTGGGTTACAGGAAGAATTTGCCGACAGCAGCGTGCGCATTCAGGCCGTGCTGCCCGCCGCCACCGCGACGGAGATCTGGAGCCATTCAGGCGTCACGGTGGACGATCTGCCGGAAGGATCGGTAATGACCACCGACGATCTGGTGGATGCGTCGCTGGCGGGTCTGGATCAGGGCGAACCGATCACCATCCCACCGATGCATGATGCAGGCCTGTGGGACCGCTACGAAGCGGCGCGCCTTGAGCTGTTTAGCAGCGCGCGCACCGGCATCCCGGCCCCGCGCTACGTAAAACAGTAGCCTAACGCTGAAGCTGGTCGCCGTACTCGCTCATCCAGGCGGCCAGCGGCGAGAGCGCATCCTGCAGGGTTAACCCCAGCCCGGTAATCTGATACTCCACGCGCGGCGGGATCTCCGGATAAACCGTCCGCGTCACCAGCCCGCGCTGTTCAAACAGACGCAACTGCTTCGTCAGCTCTTTCTGGGTGATGGGGGCAGCCGCCCGCAGCAGGTCGCCAAAGCGGACAGGCGTGTTAATCACAATAAGACGATAGAGGATCGGGATTGCCCATTTGCCGGAAATCAGGTTTACAAACTGCGTCATCGGGCAGGTATAGGCCTCAGATTTTTTTTCACAGCACTCCTCCAGCATTTCTGCCATAGCACACCTCTTGCCTCTTTAGTATCCATTTGGTACCTGGTTTCCTTTCGATACTAACGTTTCTATAGTACTTTCTCCAGTGACATTTCAGGAGAAGAACATGGGTCGTTTAACCGATAAGTATACGTTGATTACCGGCGGCACCAGCGGTATCGGTCTCGCCACCGCGCAGGCATTTATCGCCGAAGGGGCGCGCGTCGCCGTGACCGGACGCAACCCGGACACCCTCGCCGAAGCAGAGCGCATTCTGGGCGATAAGGCCTGGGTGATCCCAACCGATGCGGGCGATATCGCGTCGCAAAAAGCGCTGGCGGCAACCCTCGCCGCCCGCTGGCCACGCCTGGACGCGGTCTTTCTCAACGCCGGCGACGTGACGCACGCGCCGCTGGAAGCCTGGCAGGAAGAGGCCTGGGACCGTCTGATGAACATCAACCTGAAGGGACCGTTCTTTTTAATCCAGGCGCTGCTGCCGCTGCTGAATAACCCGTCGTCGGTGATCCTCTGCGGCTCCGTGAGCGCGCGCATCGGCCTGCCCACCAGCAGCGTGTATGCCGCGAGCAAGGCCGCCCTGCTGTCGCTGGCGCGAACGCTGTCGGCGGAGTTGCTGCCGCGCGGGATCCGCGTCAACGGCCTGAGCCCCGGTCCGGTGGAAACCCCGGCCTTTACGAAAACAGGCTTAAGCGAAGAGGCGCTTAACGCAATGATGGCGGAGATCATCACGCTGGTGCCGCTGGGCAGAATGGGCTCGACGACGGAGCTGGCAAAAGCCGCGCTCTATCTTGCCTCCGACGAGTCGAGCTACACTGTAGGAACAGAACTGCTGGTGGACGGCGGAATGGGGAGCCTGTAACTCAAAAGGCGCTGATGCCGGTGACGATGCCGACATACAGCGCCGCCCATACGCCGGCAGAGGCCAGGCTCACGCCGTAAACTTTCACCACGTTCAGCCTGAGCATGCCTGCCGCCAGCGGCACGATGTAGCGCAGTACCGCCAGGAAGCGCGCGGTGAACAGCACCAGCACCCCGTTTTTTTGTAGCTGATGCTGCACCCGCAGAAATTTACCGGCGTGTTTTGCCGTGAAGCGGGTCATCCAGCGCGTGTGCCCCATCCGCTGCCCTAAGTGGTAGTTCAGCGCCGAGCCCGCCGTTGCCCCCATCACCACGGCCAGCCACGCCAGGGCAGGATGCATGCTTGCCTGGCTGACGGTAATGCCCGCCAGCAGCATGACCGAGGCGGGCGGCAGCACGGAGGAGATCAGCACCGTCGACTTGCTCAGCGCCATCATAAATAACAGCGCGAACAGATGTGCCGGATACAGCGCAAAATGATTCAGCAGATTATCAAGCCACGCCATTTTCCCCTCCCCCGTTAATTATTTAATTCTCCATTTAAAATGAATAACCTTAAATAAACCCTCAACATTCCATTAATAATATTCTCCTAAACCGTTCTTAAACATTTTTTAAATTCCTGAGCGGCAACGTTAAATAAGCGTATTATTCCTCTCGTTTTACAACGATCTCGTTATGGCGAGGCTCCTGTACAAATACACGTTATCGCTCTGGTAGGTTCGAGAGAATCGACACAGGGTAAAACAGGCACTGTCGAATCAAGGCTTTGTCAGTATAACTTCCCTCGCGGGATACGGTGTACAGTGCTGAACCCAGGACGTGGGGATCTCCTCTTCGACATGCCCTGTCTTGCTCGCCCCTGAGAGATTTTATTATTCAAAGGGAATTCACTATGTCTTACGCTATTCACAACCAAAACCTGGCATTCAATGACAGCGCGATCGCGCAATATATGAATACCGATTTTATCGTCCTCGATATGGCATTATGCGTGGCGCTGGCGCGCGAGCAATTCTTCGAAAAATTAAAAGACGATGATATTCCGTCGCATATTTTTATCGAAGACCATGGCCGCCTGGCGGGGATGGTTGCCGTGCGCAAATTGCTGCAGACCACCGATACGGTGCAGCCGGTGAAGTCGCTGATGATTTCGCAGTTTTTGCAGGTCAAACCGGAGGATGAACGTGCCGATGTTGCCGGACTGCTGGCGCACGGCGGCGCGGATGTGGTGCCCGTGGTCACCCACGGCAAGCTCGTCGGCTGCCTGACCGAGCGCGAAATCGCCCATCTGCTGGAAGATGACGTCACCGAAGATGCCCAGCTTCAGGGGGCGACGCTCCCCCTGGAGAAGCCCTATCTGGAGACCAGCCCGTATAGCCTGTGGAAAAAACGCTCCGTCTGGCTGCTGCTGCTGTTTGTCGCCGAAGCCTACACCAGCTCGGTTATTCAGCATTTTGAAGAGGCGCTGGAGTCCGCCATCGCGCTGGCGTTCTTCATTCCGCTGCTGATCGGCACGGGCGGCAACAGCGGGACGCAGATCACCTCCACCCTGGTGCGCGCCATGGCGCTGGGAGAAGTGCGTCTGCGCGACGTGGGCCGCGTGCTGCGTAAAGAGATGACCACCTCGCTGATGATTGCCGCCACGCTGGGTCTTGCCGGGTGCATCCGCGCCTGGATGATGGGAATAGGGCTGGAAATAACGCTCATCGTCAGCCTGACGCTGGTCTGCATTACGCTGTGGAGCGCCATTGTCTCGTCCGTCATTCCAATGGTGCTCAAGCGCTGCGGCATTGACCCGGCGGTCGTCTCCGCGCCGTTTATCGCGACGCTGATCGACGGTACCGGGCTGATTATCTACTTTAAGATCGCGCAATATACGCTGGGGCTGGAGTGAACGATCGCGCGCCTCAACCTCCCACTGGAGGTTGAACACACCTTACTGACGAACTGAGCGGTCAGTTCGTCTTTATATATTCCGGAACGTATTGCTCTGCTTGCGAAAAGCATAAATAAAGCGAGATAGTAACCCTGTTTTCGTCGGACGAATGGATAGGGATATGTGGCAGACGCGAGCGGTAGAACTGAATACCCAGGCTTACTGGGACTGGAATAAAACCGGTGAACTGGTGGAGTGGGCTGTAGCCCATGGCTTCAATACCCTTATTGTCGGGCAGGCTGACCTCTTTAATCTGCTTGCCACACCGAAAGGGTATACGCCACATCACTACAATGACCGCTTATCCAGCCAGCAGCGGGCGCGCTGCGTTTATCTCAACCGCCTGGGCCAGCTGTGCCGACGTCAGGGGCTGCGATTTTACCTTCAGGCCAAAGAGCTCAACTTTCCAACCGATCTCTTGCTTTCCCATCCGCACCTGTTTGATCCCAACCAGGGTGTACGCTTCGACGTCGACTTCTGGTGCAGTTACCTTGCGGATAAGATTTCGCAGATCTGCCAGCGCATTCCGTCTCTCAGCGGCCTGATGATTGCGATTTCTAATACCGACGGATTGCTGCCAGTCTCACGCCCGAGTTGGGAGCAGTCATCAACGGAAAAATCCGCCCCGTTACAACGCGACGATCGCAGCTTCATGATTTATAACTGCTGCTTCACTGCCCTCTCCCGCGTGATGCAGCAGGAAAATAAACATCTGGTGCTGCGTGTATTTCCGGCGGATAACCACGATCTTGGCAACGTGCTGGAGGCCATCCGTCCCTTACCGGCGAGCGTCAGCGTCTCGATCAAGCTCACACCCGAACGTTTCTGGCCATCCTTTCCTAATAACCCCGCACTGCTGGAGGTTCGGGAGCGCGAGGTCTGGACAGAGATCGACCTGGTCGGGGAAGAGGTTGGCTGGGGCATCTTTCTATTCCCGCGTATTGATGAACTCCAGGGGCGGTTGCTCTGGTGTCGCAGTAACCCGGCCATCACTGGCGCGGTATGCAAAGTGAGCTGGGAAAGTCTGGATAACCATTGGATCATGGGGACGCTCAGCGAATGTAATCTGGTGGCCTGCAGCAGAATGCTAAGCAACGAGGGGACAACGCTGACGAAAGCGCAGCTGATGACCGACTGGCTACACGAAAGCTATGGCTGGCAACCCGACGAGCAGACCTTTGAGACATTTTGTTCCCTGCTTGAGCAAGCGGGGCAGGTGTTATACAGCGCTATTTATGTCCGCAAGCACGTTTTCCATCGTCACAGCCAGGTACCCGAAAGCTATGGCCAGGCGGTGTGGAGCCTTTACGGCCAGCTAAACCGCAATTACTGGCTGCCCGGCTCAGAACGGACAATCACCTTCGATCGCAACGATCCAGAAACGTCCGCCGCTTGCCTGTCACGTATCGCAAGGGAGAAAGACGAGGCGGACAACGCTGCCGCCGCGCTCCAGGAAGCGGCACTGCATTTCGTAAAACGCGCCGCGTTTCCCCGCTCGCTTGAACGTCGCTGGTATGAAGAGTGGCAGGGCTTGACCCTCTATTGTCGTCTCTTTTTACATGCGCAAAAGGCGTTCTTCACGCTGCGCTATGCCCGTGAGGTCGAGAACAGCTGGAGTATGCAGGAGATTAGCCATATCAATATTCAGGAGCTTTATCGATGCGCCTGTGAAATGGAGGATTACTGCCAGAAACACGCTGACGCCTCACCCGGTTTGCATGTGTTATTTGATGCCTCGCGGGTACGTGCGCTGGCTGACAGTCTGAGCCATGAATTAACGTCGCTGAGAGGGCGTTCATAACCCCTCACCCGCGTACCTGGCAACCACGATTTCTCTTTTTTGCAACACCCTTTCGGTCTGAAAAAACGCGAAATGTGACAATTTTCAATAATTAATTGTCCTTCAGAAATCAAACGTGAAGTGCTTCACCGTTACGTCAAGAAGCACCGTTTCTGCGCACTCCGGCGACGGTAAAAACGCGTTAAATCCTGGTCATCATGTTGATGAACAGGAATGACGATGAAAATTTCTTTAGACAATGCGCCACTCGATCGCAGTGGCAATACGGTACTGACGGCGCAACTGCAACAGCTTATCGATGAGATAGCCTCCGCCGGGGGCGGAACGCTGGTCGTGACGCCCGGCATCTGGCTCACCGGTACGCTGGTTTTACCCTCTCATTTTACCCTGCATCTGGAAGCCGGTGCCTGCCTGCGCGCCAGCGCAAACCCTGCCGATTACCAGCATTCGGAGACGGTGACGCTCGCAGAAATGTCAAACATGGCGCTCCTTTACGCCCGTGGCGAGCAGCACATCACCCTGAGTGGAGAAGGAAAAATTGATGGAGACGCCGCAAGCTGGTTTTCATCAGATGCGGATGACCAGGGCTATCGCCAGCCTAAATCACAGCGCCCGCGACTGGTGGTGTTTGAAGGCTGCGAACAGGTACGCCTGCAGGATATTACCCTGCATAACTCGCCGATGTGGACCGCTCACCTGGTGAGCTGCAACCACGTTTTTGTCCGGAACATCACCATTGATAATGACCTGGCGCTCGCCAACACCGATGCGCTCGATATCGACAGTTGCCAGCACGTCCATATCAGCGACAGCTACTTCAGCGCCGCCGACGACGGGATTTGCCTGAAAACCACCCGGAAACCCGCGCCGCTACAGCAGCCCATTCGTAACGTAACGGTGAACAACTGTATTGTGCGTTCCAAAAGCTGCGCCATCAAAATCGGTACGGAAACCTTTGCCGATATTGAGAACATCACCGTCAGCAACTGCACGATTTTTGAGTCCAACCGGGGTATTGGGCTGGTTTCACGTGATGGGGGGCGTTTTCAACGGCTGGTGTTCAGCAATATTCTGTTTGACTGCCGTCACGGCCATCCCTGTCACTGGGGAAAAGCCGATCCGATCTATATTTCGGTACGCCACCGTGCACCAGAGGTTCAGCCTGGCACCATCGAAAACGTCATTTTCAGTAACCTTGCAGGCCACGCTGAAGGCGCGATTAACCTGCACAGCGACACGCCGGGCAACATTCGCGACGTCATGTTTAATGGCCTCTGCGTTGAACAATGCCTCAGCGACTCGCAGGAACAAGGCTTCTACGATATTCGTCCGCCGTGCAACCCCGCGCGTCCCACCGGAATGGGGCTGGACAACGCCTACAACATCAATCCGTCTACCGGCCGTGCGCATGGGGTAGAGCCCTACCCTGGCGGTATGCCCATTTTTTACGCCAACGGCGTAAGCGGGCTGCGGCTCTGCGCCACGCACCTCTGCCGACCGGTGCCCTTGCCTGCAGGCTGGAACGCGGAAAAAACCGTCCTGCTTAACGTTCAGAACCTCGTCACCGACTCCGCCTGTGCATAAAGGTGGAACCTTTGGACGACTTCGTCACTGGGGATAAAAATGATAAAAAAAGTACGTGAAATAAAGCTGCATAACTACGTTTGTTATGGTCTTGCTGATGTAATAGGCTCTGGCGCGTTCACGCTGGTGAGCGCATGGTTACTCTTCTTCCTGACCACCTTCTGCGGCTTAACGCCGATTGAAGCAGGCTCGCTGTTTGCCGTGGCGCGCATTGTCGACGTCATCATGTGTCCGCTGATGGGCTATGTCTCCGATAACTTCCATAAAACCCGGCTGGGCCGTCGTTTTGGTCGTCGCCGCTTCTTCTTGTTGGTCAGTATTCCACTGGTGTCGGTCTACAGCCTGCTGTGGGTAGAGGGGTTTAACTACTGGATCTATCTGCTGGTCTATATTCTGTTCGAAATCGTCTATTCGATGATTATTATCCCTTACGATACGCTCTCAGCAGAAATGACCTCCGATTTTGGCAAGCGTTCGAAGCTGACCAGCGCCCGTATGTATATCGCCCAACTGGCGGGATTTGCCGCCGCCTTTCTGCCGGGACGGCTGGTGGCTTATTTTGGTTCAGACTCCGCAGATTCGTTCTTTTATGCCGGCGCGATCTTCACGCTCTCATTTATGGTCGTCCTGTTCTTTGTCTACTTCGGTACCTGGGAACGCTCGCTTGATGAGATAGAGCAATGCGAGCGTCACGTTGACGAGGGGGAAAAGCAGCCGCTCCTCGCCCGCGTTCACGCCATCTGCTACGACTTCCTGTCCACGCTGAAAATAAAAACCTTCCGCTCGCACCTGGGGATGTATCTGGGCGGCTCCGTTGCCCAGGATATCTTCAATTCGGTATTTACCTACTTCGTCGTCTTCGCCCTGATGACCACACCGGTCATGGCCTCTAACCTCCTGGCGACCATCAACGGCATGCAGTTCTTTGGCGTCGGTGTAGCAACCTGGCTCACGCTGCGTTTCTCACCCTCACGCGCGTTCGCCACCCAGGCAACACTTGCCCTTCTGGCTTTTCTCCTTTTCGGCGCGGCATGGGTAAACGGCTCTACCAGTATGGCCCTGCTCTATCTGACGGCAGGGATTGCGGGTCTGGCGCGCGGGGGGATCTACGCGATCCCGTGGAACAACTATACCTTTGTGGCGGACGTGGATGAAATCCTCACCTGCAGCCGCCGCGAAGGGATCTTTGCTGGCTTTATGAGTCTGTTGCGTAAAGCCTCCCAGGCGCTGTCAATCTTCCTGGTCGGCGTTGCGTTGCAACTCTCCGGCTTCGTTTCAGGGCAGAGCCACCAGCCGGGAACGGCCATCACAATGATCGTGATTATCATGATTGCGCTCCCCGTTGTGCTCACGCTCTGGGGGATATGGTCGGCCTTCCAGTTCAAGGTGAACAGCCGTACTCATGCCATCCTTAACGACGAGGTTGCACGCCTCAAACGTGGCGAAAAGAAAGACGCTGTCAGCGCTGAAAACAGAGCCGTGATTGAAAGTCTGACCGGCTTACCTTACGAGCAGTGCTGGGGGCAGAACACGGTGGGCCACGTCAATCGTAGCCAGATGAAATCCCGTTCGACCGTACAACTGAAAAATGCCTGATGTTCCGGGCGGGTAACCGTGCCCGCCCGGCAGGAAGAAGAGAACAACATGACTGAACATAACCTGGTGATGCAACAAGGGATATGGGCGCGGATAGGATTACCCCGGGAGCTTAGCTGGGGATTCATCGGTGTTTTTTTATTTATAACCGGAGCGACCATCGAACAAAGCTGGCTGGCTTCACTTTTGCAGCAGCGGGGCTTTGATCCTGTTGAAATTAGCCTGCTTTCATCCATCTTCGGCCTGTGCGTTGCCGTTGTCTCCTGGTTTTCCGGTATCGGAGCAGGCGTGCTGGGGGTGCGCCGGCTGATGTGGATCGCGACGGTGGTCTATTTTATCGGCTCGGTGCCCTTTATTTTTGTTGCCCTCCCCCAGAATAACTATCCGCTCATGGTGGCAACCTACGCGCTACGCGGGGTGGCTTACCCGCTGTTTGCCTACTCGTTTCTGGTATGGATAAACCAGCGCTGCGAAAGCCGTATTTTAGGCCGTGCGGTCTCCTGGTTCTGGATAGCCTTCGGTGTCGGAATGACAATTGTTGGCCCGTGGTACTCCAGCATGATGCTGGCCCGCATAGGCGAAACGGGCACGCTGTTGAGCGGCTTCGCGTTTGTTCTTTGCGGCGGGTTTTGTGCACTGGTCCTCAACCATGACCGGCCCGTTTTCAGGGACGGTTATCCGCTGAGAACAGCGCTTCTGGAGGGGATTATCGTCCTGGTGCGAGAGCCGAAAATGCGTCTGGCGGTCGTGGTGAAAACCATCAATGACATCGGTAAATTTTCGCTGGTGATCCTGATGCCGGTCTATTTACCGCAATTTGGCTTTAGCATTGCCGAGTGGCTAACAGTCTGGGGCCTGGTCAATATTGTGAATATTTTCGCCAGCTATCTGTTTGGCTGGCTGGGCGATTGCCTGGGCTGGCGAAAAACGGTGATGTGGTTTTCTGGTACGCTATGCGGCGTAGCCTCCATCGCGGTGTGTTATGCCCCCGTGCTGTTTGGCCACAGCACCCTCGCCCTGTTTCTGGCGCTCGCTCTTTACGCTATCGGCCTGGGGGCGTTTGGCCCGCTGAGCGCCCTGATCCCCTCGCTGCTGCCGGAAAACAAAGGGGCGGCGATCTCCTGTCTCAACCTTGGTTCGGGGCTAAGCAATTTCGCCGGCCCCTTCATCGTCACCGTGTGCGTCGCGCCATTGGGTGTGGAAGGGACATTGTGGGTGATAGCCGTACTCTATTTCGCCGCCAGCCTGATGACGGTACCGCTGCGCCTACCGGAAACGGCGGCACACCCGAACGCTTAAGCCGTTTCATCGCCTGCCAGTTTTTTTACCGCTCGCCCAAACGCCTCAATTGCCAGAGCGACATCCTCAGCCATCACCGATTCCGCCGGATGGTGGCTGACCCCGCCCCTGCAGCGCACAAACAGCATCCCCACAGGCCAGCGTTCCGCCAGGGCGATGGTGTCATGCCCGGCGCCGCTGGGCAGGGATAACGAGCGCCCCTGCACCGATTCCACGGCGTCGCCCAGCAGGTGCTGCAAACGTGCATCGCACGGCGTGGCGGCGATCCGGTAAAACTCCTCGGCGCTGAAGCTCAGCCCGCGACGAGCGGCAATCGACTGCGCCTGCGCCAGCAGTTCAGCGAGCAGCGCGTCAAGCGGGGCATCCTGCGGGCCGCGAATATCCAGCGAGAGCGCAACCTCGCCGGGGATGACATTGACCGCACCGGGCAGGCAGCGCAGCTCACCGACCGTCGCCACCCGGTTGCCGCCCTGCTGTCGGGTGGTGTTTTCAATCAGCACCATCCATTCGGCGGCGGCGGCCAGGGCATCCTTACGGTGATGCATCGGCACGGTACCCGCATGCCCGGCCTCGCCGGTGAAGCGGCAGTTGAGGCGGCGCGCGCCGTTAATGGCTTCCACCACGCCCAGCGCCAGCCCTTCCTGCTCCAGACACGGTCCCTGTTCGATATGCAGTTCCAGGCAGGCGCTAAAATCGTCCTGATGACGTGCCGCGAGCGCCACGCGGGCAGAATCGAGCCCCGCCAGCACCATCGCCTGCGCCACGCTGATGCCCTGAGCATCACACGTCTCCAGCCAGCCCTGCGGCCAGGTGCCCGTCAGCCCCCGGCTGCCTAGCAGGGTGATCCCAAAACGGGTTCCCTCTTCGTCACCAAAGCCGACAATCTCTATGGCCTGCGCCAGATGCACACCCTGCTGGTGCAGGCTATCCACCACTTCGATGGCGGTAAGCACCCCGAGCATGCCGTCGTAGCGCCCGGCGTTGCGTACGGTGTCCAGATGCGAGCCAAGCAGCACCGCCTGGGCTCCCTCCTGCGCGCCTTCGTAGCGTCCACAGATATTGCCCACGCTGTCCTGCCAGACGGTCATGCCCGCCTGGCGCATCCACTCCCCGACCAGCTGGTTGGCCTGCAGATGCTGCGTGGAGAGATACACCCTTGTCAGCGCATCCGGGGTTTCGCTGATGGTGGCCAGCGCGTCGGCGCGCACCATCACCCGTTCTGCCGCCGGGCTCATTGCGGCGTCTCGCGGCGATAGTGGTCCCACGCGGCCTGCATGGCGGCCCCCTGCGTGGTGGTAAATTTGAGGTAGTTCAGCACCGACTCCAGCGCACTCAGGGTGGTCATCACACAGTCCTTGCGCGCGTTATAGCCCATGGTGCCAATGCGCCACACTTTGCCGTGCAGCGGGCCAAACGAGGTGCCGATTTCAATCCCGAAATCTTCCAGCATCAGCTTACGCACCTGGTCACCGTTGACGCCCTGCGGTATCACCACGCCCAGCACGTTGTTCATCTTGTGCTTCAGGTCGCCGAAGGTCTCCAGCCCCATCGCCTGAATCCCCTTAAGCAGCGCATCGCCGTGCAGCTTATGACGCGCGATGCCGTTATCCAGCCCTTCCTGCAGGATCAGCCGCGCGCATTCGCGGGCGCCAAACAGCGCGGTGGTGGCTTCGGTGTGGTGGTTCAGCCGCTCCGGCCCCCAGTAGTCCATCACCATGCCGAGATCGAAGTAGTTGGAGTAGATCATCTCCTCGTCGCCGTCGCGGTGGGCGTCGGTGCGAATGCCCTCCTCCACGCACTTGCGGCGGCGGATCGCCTCTTCCATCCGCGCGCTCAGGGTGATCGGCGACGTGCCCGACGGGCCGCCGAGGCATTTCTGCATCCCGGCCGAGACGGCATCCAGCCCCCAGGCGTCGGTCTCCAGCGCGTTACCGCCGAGCGACGCGGTGGCGTCGGTGTAAAACAGCACGTCGTAGCGGCGGCAGATCGCGCCCAGCTCCGCGAGCGGCTGCAGCATGGTGGTGGAGGTGTCGCCCTGCACGGTCAGCAGCAAGCGCGGACGAATACGTTTTATCGCATCCTCGACCTGGTCCGGGGTAAACACCTCGCCCCACGGCACCTCGATGGTATGCACCTCTGCACGGCAGCGGCGGGCAATTTCGCACAGCAGGTGGCCAAAGCGGCCAAAGACCGGCACCAGCACCTTATCTCCCGGTCGAATGGCGGAAACCAGAATGGCTTCAATTCCCGCGCGGGAGGTGCCGTCCACCAGCATCGTCCAGCGGTTTTCGGTGCGGAATACGCCGCGATAGAGCGCCATCACCTCGTTCATGTAGTGGGTCATGGCCGGATCGTACTGGCCGATCAGCTGGCTCGACATGGCGCGCAGCACGCGCGGGTCGGCGTTGATCGGGCCCGGGCCCATCAGCAGGCGCTGCGGCGGGTTGATTTGCGGAAAGTGTGCGATATCCATTGTTCAGTCCTTATCAGTTGAGGCCGCGCACGGAGGAGATGAACTGCTTCAGTTCCGTGGTCTGCGGGTTGGCGAACAGCGTTTTGCTGTCGCCCTGCTCCCAGACTTTCCCCTGGTGCATAAACACCACGCGGTCGCCCACTTCGCGGGCAAAATTCATTTCATGGGTAACCAGTATGAGCGTCATCCCCTCGGCCGCCAGTTGCTCCAGCACTTTGAGCACTTCACCCACCAGCTCCGGATCCAGCGCGGAGGTGATCTCGTCGCAGAGTAACACTTTCGGCGACATCGCCAGCGCGCGGGCTATCGCCACGCGCTGCTGCTGGCCGCCGGAGAGACTCGACGGGTAGTAATCCAGACGATCGCCAAGGCCAACCTTCTCCAGCATCTGCTGCGCCAGCGCCCGGCATTCGGCGGCGCTTTTTTTCAGCACCCGACGCGGGGCGAGCATCACGTTCTCCAGCGCCGTCATGTGCGGGAACAGGTTGAAGCTCTGGAACACCATCCCCACAGAGCGGCTGATTTCACGCGCCTGGGAATCCCGGTCGGTAATGGTCATGCCCCCCAGCTTGATACTGCCGTCCTGATAGCCTTCCAGGCCGTTAATGCAGCGCAGCAGCGTGCTTTTGCCCGATCCGCTGCGCCCGATGATGGAGATCACCTGGCCCATGTCGATATCCAGATCGACGCCCTTGAGCACGTGGTTATCGCCGTAGTACTTCTGCACCTGATTAATGGTGATGAGAGGCATTGAATTTCGTCTCCAGATAGCGGCTGTAGCGCGACAGCGGATAACACAGAATAAAGTAGCCGAGCGCCACCAGCGCAAAGACCTTAAACGGCTGATAGGTCACGTTGGTCAGCATGGTCCCGGCCTTGGTCAACTCGACAAAACCGATAATCGATGCCAGCGCGGTGCCTTTGATCACCTGCACGGCAAAGCCGACCGTCGGCGCAATGCCGATGCGCAGCGCCTGCGGGGCGACCACGCGAAACAGGGTCTGGCCGAAGGTCAGCCCCAGGCAGCGCGAGGCTTCCCACTGCCCCTTCGGTAAAGCACGAATGCTGCCGTACCAGATATCGAGCAGAAACGCGCTGGTGTAGAACGTCAGCGCCAGCGAGGCGGCGGTCCACGGCGAAACGTCGATGCCGAACAGCGCCACGCCGAAGAAGGCCAGGAACAGCTGCATCAGCAGCGGCGTGCCCTGAAACAGCTCAATATAGCCGCGGATAATGCGCTTCACCGTGCGTCCGCCCGTCAGGCGCAGCAGCAGGAGCGGCAGCGTTACCACCGCGCCGCCGACGAACGCCACCAGCGACAGCAGCACCGTCCAGCGTCCGGCCAGCAGCAGGTTGCGAATAATGTCCCAGTCGGTAAAGGTGGTCATCATGCCTGCACCCCCAGCCATTTCCGTCCTGCCGCCATCATCAGCTGGCGCAGGGTAATCGACAGCGCTAAGTAAATCCCGGTGGTCACCAGATAGACCTCAAAGCTTAAAAACGTTCTGGACTGGATCAGGTTGGCGGCGAAGGTCAGCTCTTCATAGGAGACCTGCGACACCACCGACGAGCCGAGCATCACGATGATGCACTGGCTCACCAGCGCCGGGTAAATGCGCTGCAGCGCAGGCGGCAGCACCACGCGGATAAAGGTCTGCAGGCGGGTCAGCCCCAGCACGCGACCGGCCTCCCACTGCCCTTTCGGCGTGACCTGAATGCCCGCGCGAATAATCTCGGTGCTGTAGGCGCCCAGGTTGACCACCATGGCCAGCAGCGCCGCTTCCCCCGCCGTCATCTTCAGCCCAAGGTTCGGCAGGCCGAAGACGATGAAAAACAGCTGCACCACAAACGGCGTGTTGCGGATGATCTCCACATACCCGCCCCAGATCCGGCTGTACCAGGTGGTGCGTCCGCTGCGGATCGCCGCGCCGACAATCCCTGTTGCCAGCCCGCCGACGGTGGCCATCACCGTCAGCTGAATAGTGACCCACAGCCCGGCCAGCAGCTCCGGCCAGTGCGGCCAGAGGGCGGAAAAATCAAGTTGCTCAGTCATCGGCTCAGGCGCCAAGGTTTGCCGGCAGCGGGGCCTTCAGCCATTGCTCAGACAGACCGTTCAGCGTGCCGTCCTTAATGCCCTGCTCGATCAGCGCGTCCACTTTTGCCTTCAGGGCCGGTTCGTTTTTCTTCAGGCCAATGAAGCACGGCGAGTCTTTCAGCATAAAGCTCGGCACCGGGGCTTTCGCCGCGTTCTGGCGCGAAATGGCCGCCACCACGAGATTGCCGGTCGCCACGTACTGCACCTGGCCGGACAGATATGCCGACAGCGTAGTGTTGTTGTCTTCGTAGCGCTTCACGTCCGCGTCTTTCGGCGCCAGGCCGGTCAGCACCATGTCCTCCACCGCCCCGCGCGTCACGCCGATGGTTTTTCCGCTGAGCGCGGCGGCATCCTTCAGTTCAGCCCCTTTCGGACCAAACACGCCGAGGAAAAACGGCGCGTAGGCGCGGCTGAAGTCGATTACCTTCTCGCGCTCCGGGTTTTTACCCAGGCTGGAAATGACCAGGTCCACCTTGTCGGTTTGCAGGTACGGCACGCGGTTGGCGCTGGTCACCGGCACCAGCTGCAGCTTGAGCTTCATCTGTTTAGCCAGATAGCGCGCCATGTCGATGTCATAGCCCTGCGGCTGCAGATCGGTTCCCACCGAGCCAAACGGCGGGAAGTCCTGCGGAACGGCAATGCGGATGGTGCCGCGCTTCTCAATATCCTGAAGCTGGTCAGCCTTTGCCGGCAGCTGTGTGAAGAGGCATGCTGCCCCGGCCAGTGCAATCAACAATTTTTTCATGGTGCTTCCCCGTAACGTTAACATGAAACAAAAGATTCTTTGAATGTGATTTTGCAACTAATGTGCCAGGTCAGGCGAAACGGGGGATATTGTCATAAAGCCTGATAAAGCGGGGAATGGCGAAAAGGGGGCGCTCTTTTACGCCCCATCTGATTGCACTGTTTTAATGCAAAGCACCAGCCTGATGCCCCATTATCGCTGTTCCAGCTCGTCCAGCTGCTGGTAGAGGGAGGCAATCTCGTGAATGCGCGGGCGGCCTTTATCGAGAATGTCATGCAGGAAGGCGTTCGCCAGCAGGTTGATCAGACTGTTGACCGACGAATAGCTGTCATAGGCGGAGACGCTGTCCAGCGGGGTGCAGAGCTGCCAGCTCGCCAGCGGGAACAGGCTGTGGGCCTGCGGCTCGCACATCAGCAGCACCGGAATACCGCTGCTCTGAAGCTGCTGCATCAGCGGGCGAATGATGCGCGGGCGACGGCGGAAGGCCATCATCACCACCAGATCGTCCGGCGTTAAGTCCACCAGCTCCTCGCTCAGGCTCTGCCCCGGCTGCGGCAGCACCAGCACCTGGCCGCGCGCCTGCAGCAGCTGCTGGCGCAGGTGCAGCGCCGCCGGATAGGCGTTACGCATGCCGATAATGACGATACGGCGCGCCCTGACCATGCAGGCCATGGCGTCGGCAAACTGCTGCGCGTCGAGGGCATTGACCCACTGGGTCAGGTTTGCCATCTCCTGCTTATAGTGGCGCGCCAGCAGCGTATTGCCCTGCACCGCATCGCGATTGTCGGTGAGCGGCATCCCGCTCTGGCGCAGGGTGCGCAGCTCTTCGCGCATGTCCTTATATTTCTCATAGCCCAGACGCTTAAACAGACGGCTCACCGTGGCTTTCGATACCCCGCTCAGCTGCGCCAGCTCGGCGCTGTTGTAGCTAATGAGGTCGTCAAAATGATCGAAAATAAAATCTGCCACCCGCTGCTCCTGCGGCGACAATGACGCGTATTGTGCTTTCAGTCGTTCATCAAGCTGTTCCATAACGCCTCTGTAACGTTTGTTTCATCTCATGCTCATTATTCATTAAGCATGCCAGCTTCTGCGGCAACTGGCATGAAACTTTTTATTCAGAACTGGAACAGCTTTTGCAGCACCTTGTGACTTTCAGGGTTACGAGGACTCTTCATGCAAAGTAATGTCTCCACACACGGTATGGCGGTTGCGCCCCACCACCTCGCCAGCCAGAGCGCGCTGGCGGTGCTGCGCGAAGGCGGCAGCGCCATCGAAGCGATGGTCGCGGCGGCGGCCACCATCGCCGTGGTCTATCCGCATATGAACGGGCTGGGCGGCGATGGCTTCTGGCTTATCGTGCCCCCGGAAGGCGATCCCATCGCCATCGATGCCAGCGGCGCGGCGGGATCGCGCGCGACGCTGGCCGCCTACGACGGGCTCACGCAGATCCCCCATCGTGGCCCCCGTGCGGCGCTGACCGTCGCCGGAACCGTCAGCGGCTGGGACGAGGCGCTGAAGGTCTCGCGCGAGATGACCGGCAAGGCGCTGCCGCTGGCCCGCCTGCTGGCCGACGCTATTGACTATGCGCAAAACGGCACGCCGGTCACGGCCTCTCAGGCTCACGCCACGGCCAGTAAATTCGACGAGCTGAAGGACGTTCCCGGCTTCGCGGAAACCTGGCTGGTGGACGGCAAGCCGCCGCAGGTCGGAAGCCGCTTTTACCAGCCCGCCATGGCCACGACTCTGACGCACCTGGTGCAGGACGGCCTGGACAGCTTTTATCGCGGCCCGCTGGCGGAAGTCCTGGCGCGCGGCATGGAGACGCTGGATCTCCCCGTGACGCTGGCCGATCTCAACGCGCACGCCGCCCGACGCACCGTGCCGCTGAAGCTCAAGCATCAGCAGGGAGAGATCTTTAACCATGCCCCGCCGACGCAGGGGCTGGTCTCGCTGGCGATACTCGGCATTACCGATCGCCTGAACATGGCGGAGGCCCACGACGCCGACACCCTGCACCGCATCGTGGAAGCCACCAAGCTGGCCTTTGGCCTGCGGGATGCCCACATCACCGACCCGCGCGCGCTGAACACCGATGTTCAGCAACTGCTGGATCCCGCCGCCCTGCAGGCGCTTGCCGACAGGATTGACGACAGTCGCGCGGCGCCGTGGGGAACCGGAAAAGGTCCCGGCGATACGGTGTGGATGGGGGTGATGGACAGCAGCGGGCTTGCCGTGTCGTTTATCCAGAGCCTTTATCACGAGTTCGGCAGCGGCGTGGTGCTGCCCGATACCGGCATCGTCTGGCAGAACCGCGGCGCATCCTTCAGCCTCGATCCCGCCCATCTTCTGGCCCTCGCGCCGGGCAAACAGCCGTTCCACACCCTGAACCCGGCGGCGGCACGTCTGAAGGACGGTCGCGTGATGGTCTACGGATCGATGGGTGGCGACGGACAGCCGCAAACCCAGGCAGCGCTCTTTACCCGCTACGTTGTTCAGGGCGTCCCCCTGCAGGAGAGCATTACCCGCCCGCGCTGGCTGCTGGGGCGCACCTGGGGACAAACCTCGGACACCTTAAAGCTTGAAGGGCGTTTTTCACCCGAGACGGTCGCGCGCCTGCAGGCACTCGGCCACGAGGTGGAGCTTTTCCCTGACTTTAGTGAAGCCATGGGTCACGCGGGCGCGATTGTCCGCCACCCCAACGGGCTGTTCGAAGGGGCATTTGACCCGCGCAGCAACGGCACAGCCGCCGGATTCTGAGGAGAAAATAATGACGACACACCAACCCGACTGGCAGGCGTACCTGGCGCAAATGGAAACCGTACTCGGCGTTGAGCTGGATGACGCCCGCCGCGCCGAGCTGCAGCTGCAGTTCAGCCGCATTGCCAGCATGGCCGCCCCGCTGATGGCGCTGCCGCTCGACGACCGTCTGGAGATTGCAGGAGTGTATAAAGCATGACGCTACACGAGATGAGTATCAGCGCGATCCAGCAGGCGCTGAGCGCGGGGGAGCTGAGCGCCCACGAGATCGCCCGACAGACGCTGGAGGCGATTGCGCGCGTAAATCCGCAGATCAACGCCTGGACCACCGTGACGGAAGCACGCATGCTCGCCGAAGCCGATAATATTGATACCCTGCGACGGGAAAAGCGTCCCCTGCCGCCGCTGGCAGGTGTGCCTTATGCGGTGAAAAACCTGTTCGACGTTGCCGGTCACACCACCCTCGCCGGGGCCGAGCTGTTCAGCCAGCGCCCTGCCGCCGCGGCTGACGGCTTTGCGGTACGCCAGCTGCGCAGCGCGGGCGGGCTGCTGACCGGGATGGTCAATATGGACGCCTACGCCTACGGCTTTACCACCGAGAACAGCCACTACGGCACGACGCGTAACCCGCACGACCTGGCGCGCATTGCGGGCGGGTCGTCCGGCGGGTCAGCGGCCGCGGTGGCTGCCGGGCTGGTGCACTTTTCACTCGGCACCGACACCAACGGGTCGATTCGCGTTCCGGCCTCCCTGTGCGGCATCTACGGCCTGAAGCCCACCTTTGGCCGCCTGTCGCGCGCAGGAAGCCATCCGTTTGTCCCGAGTCTGGATCATATCGGCCCCTTCGCCCGCCGCGTGTGTGACCTGGCGTCCGTATATGACGCCCTGCAGGGACGGGACACCAGCGACGGTTTTCAGGCAGAGAGCTCCCGGGAACAGACGCGCCCCCTGCTCGATCGCGGGCTTGACGGCCTGCGCTGCACGGTACTCGGCGGCTACTTCACCACCTGGTGCGACGCGGACGCCAGAGACGCCGTGGCGCGGGTGGCGAAGGCGCTCGACGTGCAGGATGAACTACAGTTCCCGGACGCCGAGCTGGCGCGTTCGGCGGCGTTTATCATCAGCGCCGCCGAAGGGGGAAATCAGTACCTGCCCGCGCTTCGCCAGGAGCCGGCGCGTTTTGAACCGCACTCCCGCGAACGCCTGCTGGCCGGGGCGATGATCCCCTCCGCCTGGTACATTCAGGCCCAGCGGTTTCGCGCTCACGCCCGGCAGGCATTCAAAACCTTATTCGCGCAGGCCGACGTGCTGATCGCCCCGGCCACCCCGCGCAGCGCGACGCTGGCGGGCGAGCAAACCATGGAAATTAACGGTCAGCCGCTGCCCATTCGCGCCAGCATGGGGATGCTGACCCAGCCAATTTCGTTTTTGGGCCTGCCCGTGACCACCGTTCCGCTGCGCACCGCGCAGGGCGCGCCCATCGGCCTGCAGCTGATTGCCGCGCCGTTTAACGAGCAGGCCTGCCTGCGCGTCGCGCGGGTTCTGGAGGAGAGCGGCATCACCGATGCCCGTCCGGCGGAGATAGCAGCATGATGAATCACGATGACATTAACCTCCCGTGGGTGGTTGCCGAGGTGACGGCCGCGTTTTACCGCTATGAGGACGCGCTGGTGAGCAACAACGTTGCGGTGCTGGACGAGCTGTTCTGGCACGACAAAAACACGGTGCGGCTGGGGGCGGGGGAAAACCTGTACGGAATTGATGAAATCCGCGCCTTTCGCGCGGCGCGCCCCGCCGCCGGGCTGCAGCGGACGCTGCGCCACACCGTCATCACCACCTTCGGGGAGGATTATGCCGTGTGCAGCACCGAGTTTACCCGGGAGAGCACAGAACGCATTGGCCGCCAGCAGCAGACGTGGGTGCGGTTTGCCTACGGGTGGCGCATCGTGGCGGCGCAGGTGAGTTTGATGGTGTAACGCTGAAAAACCTGCCCGGTGGCGCTGCGCTTACCGGGCCTACGATGTCCCGTATGCCCTGTGGGCCCTGTAGGCCGGGTAAGGCGCAGCCGCCACCCGGCAAAACATCGCACACTTACTTCTGAAACGGATGTACCTCCCGCCAGTGGTCGGCAATCTGCTGGCGGGTACAGACCCACACCCGCTCGTGCTGCTGCACATAATCCAGGAACCGCTGCAGCGCGCGAAAACGACCCGGTCGCCCCAGCAGGCGACAGTGCATGCCGATGGACATCATCTTCGGCGCGCTTTCCCCCTCTTCGTACAGCACGTCAAAACTGTCCTTCAGATACGTATAAAACTGCTCGGCGGTGTTAAACCCCTGCGCGGTCGCAAAGCGCATGTCGTTCGCATCCAGCGTATACGGCACTATCAGGTGCGGTTTACGGGAGCCGTCGCTGCAGGCCACTTCCGTCCAGAAGGGCAAATCGTCGCCGTAGTAGTCGCTGTCGTAGTCAAAACCACCGTGCTCCACCACCAGTTGGCGGGTGTTGGGGCTGTCGCGCCCGGTGTACCAGCCCGTTGGCGGCTTACCAAACAGGTCGGTCAGAACGTGCACCGCCTTGTGCAGGTGTTCGCGCTCCTGGCTGATATCCATATTCTGATAGTGGATCCAGCGCCAGCCGTGGCTAACCACGTCGTAATCCGCGGCTTTGATCGCCTCAACGATCTCCGGGTGACGCGCCAGCGCCATCGCCACGCCGAAGACCGTCAACGGCAGGCCGCGTTTCTGAAATTCATTGTGGATCCGCCAGAACCCGGCGCGACTGCCGTATTCGTAGAGAGAGTCCATCGACATGTGTTTGTCCGGGTAGCTGGCCGCGCCAATGATGTCCGACAGGAACTGCTCGGATCCGGCATCGCCGTGCAGAACGTGGTTTTCTGCCCCTTCTTCGTAATTGAGCACAAACTGCACGGCGATGCGCGCCTGATTCGGCCACCGCGCGTGCGGCGGGTTGCCCGCGTAACCGCGCAGATCACGCGGATAATCCTGTTCAAAAAGCCCCATTGCCACCCCCAAAAAATTAAAATGGATTCAATGCCTGAAAATGCCCGCTTAACGCTTTGTTCTCCGGGAACGCCAGATCGCCGTGCTTGCTGGTCGACAGCCCCAGCGCCACCAGCGATTCCACCATCTTCACCGCCGCGCTGACGCCGTCGATCACCGGCACGCGCAGCTCGCGGGTCAACTCTTGCGCCAGCGTCGCCATGCCGCCGCAGCCCAGCACGATGGCGCCACAGCCATCCTCTTTCAGCGCCTGTATACAGCGCGCGCGTACTTTCTCCTGCGCCAGACCGCTGCCGTCTTCCAGCGCCAGCACCGGAAGGTCGATGGCGTGCAGCGCCGCACAATGGTCCTGAAAGCCATACTGGTGCAGCAGATGACGGGCAATGATCAGCGTGCGCGGAAGCGTGGTGACCACCGAAAAGCGCGTCGCGACCAGCGTCGCCATATGCATGGCGGCTTCGGCGATGCCGATTACCGGCCCCTGCGCCAGCTCGCGCGCCGCCAGCAGGCCCGGATCGCCAAAGCAGGCGATCACGTGACCGTCCACGCCCTGCTCCCTGCCTTTTTTGATCTGATCCAGGACACCGACGGCGGCGATGGCCTCATCAAAGTGGCCTTCTATAGACGGCACACCCGCGCTCGGGCAGACCGCGAGGATCTCCGTTCCCGGTGCCGCCACCGCGCGGGCTGCCGCGCCGATGGTTTCCGTCATGGCGAGGCTGGTGTTGGGGTTGATCACTTGTATACAGACAGACATTACGACTCCTTGTGGCCGGCAAACAGCCGGGCAAAATCAGGCAGGCACTCGCCCGCCCGCTCGAAGCAGAGGCTGGCGACGATATGTTCAAAATGGTGCATTAATGCATCGCTTAGCGGCTGGAGCGCCTTCTGGCGCAGCAGATCCACCAGCTGCTCGTGATCGTTGCAACGGCAGCCCTGACGCCACGGCGCGCCCCAGGTGGCAATCACCAGCGAAGAACGCTGGCTCAGGCTGGTCACCATCTCAGTGAGCACCTGGTTGCCGGAGATGGCCTGCAGCTGAATGTGGAAATTGGCGGAGTGGCGGATCGCCGCCGGGCCGTCATAGGCCTCGTGCGCCTGCTGCTCCTGACGAATAATGGCCTCCAGCGCGGCAAGGTGCGGCGGCTGGCAGTGCGCCAGCACATCCGGCAGGTTAGCGACCTCCAGCAGGGCGCGGGTGCGGAAGATGTGCCGCGCCTCTTCCACCGTCGGGCTGGCGACGTGTGCACCACGCTTGGGCGTCAGGGTGACCATTTGCACAGCGGCGAGTCGTTGAAGCACCTTGCGGATGCCCGTGCGGCTCACGCCAAAGACCTCGGCCAGCGCCTCTTCCGGCAATTTGCTCCCCGGCAGCAGCTGGTGTTCGACAATCGCGGTCATCAGCGCCTGGAAGATGGATTCGTCTTTATCATGCAGGTCTGGCGCGGTCTGCAGGGCGTTTATGTTGTTCATTCACCACTCCGAATTTTACTTTTCGTTATCGAATCGTATACATAAAAATAAAATATTGCATACAAGATTTATTATTTTGGCCTGGATCCTGCAACACCGTTTGCACTCCCACTCAACGGGTTTTCATTCACAGGAGCAGGTTTCATGCCAAACAGTCAAAAAGCACAGCAAGGTACGGCCGCTGATTCCGGTGCGGTTTACAGCCCACGTCTTTGCAATGAGGATCTGGCACCGACGCGTGACCAGAACTGGAGCTGGTACAACATCTTTTCGTTCTGGATGTCGGACGTTCACAGCATGGGGGGTTATGTTGTCGCCGCGAGCTTCTTTACGCTCGGGCTGGCAAGCTGGCAGGTGCTGCTCTGCCTGCTGGTGGGGATTTGCATCGTGCAGTTGTGCGCCAACCTGGTGGCCAAACCGAGCCAGATGGCGGGCGTGCCCTACGCGGTGATCAGCCGTCAGGCGTTTGGCGTGTTCGGGGCCAATATTCCGGCGGTGATCCGCGGGCTGATTGCCTTTGCGTGGTACGGTATTCAGACCTATCTCGCCGCCAACGCCCTGATGCTGGTGGCGCTGAAGTTCTGGCCGACGCTCTCTTCACTCACTACCGGCGCATTCCTGGGCCTGTCGCATCTGGGCTGGATCTGCTTTGCCATTATGTGGGTCCTGCAGGCGATGGTCTTCTGGCACGGCATGAGCGCCATCAAGCGCTTTATTGATATCGCCGGTCCGGCGGTCTATGTGGTGATGCTGGCCCTCGCCGGCTGGATTGTATACAAGACCGGTTTTGACGGCATTTCCTTTACCCTCGCCAGTAAATCCCTGAGCGCGGGCGAACAGACCTGGCAGATGATCACCGCCACGGCGCTGGTGGTCTCCTACTTCTCCGGTCCGCTGCTCAACTTTGGCGATTTCTCCCGCTACGGCAAAAGCATGGGTGAGATCCGCCGCGGCAACCGCTGGGGGCTGCCGTTTAACTTCCTGCTGTTCTCCATCGTTACCGTGGTGATTGTCTCCGGCACCCAGTCGCTGTTTGGCCGCATGATCACCGACCCGATTGAGACCGTCAGCCGCGTGGGTAACGATCTGGCCGTGGCGATTGGCCTGCTGACGATGATCACCGCTACCATCGGTATCAACATCGTGGCGAACTTCGTCTCACCGGCGTTTGATTTCTCTAACTGCTCGCCGCAGAAAATCAGCTTCCGCACCGGAGGCATGATTGCCGCCGTCGGCTCGATCCTGCTCACCCCGTGGAACCTGTTCAACTCGCCGGAGCTTATCCACTACACCCTGGACGTGCTCGGGGCGTTTATCGGCCCGCTGTTCGGCATCCTGATCGCCGATTTCTACCTGATTAAACGCGGCAAGGTGTCGGTTGACGATCTGTTCGACGACACGCCAAAGGGCAAATACTGGTACCGCAACGGCTTTAACCCGAAAGCCATTGGGGCGCTGATCCCGTCCGTTGCCGTGGGCCTGGTCATTAGCTTTATCCCGGCCCTGCATGAGGTGGCAAACTTCAGCTGGTTTATTGGCGTCTTCCTCGGCAGCGTCACCTACCGCTGGCTGGCGCGGGAAGAGCGCGAGACGGCAGGTGCGACGTCGTTTGGCTCCCGCGTGGCGACGCAAAAAGAGTAATTCCCTCCCTCCGGCCGCAGCATCTCTGCGGCCCGTTCATTCTGGCACCGTTCTTGCTGAGCCTTCTCACCCCCGCTACGCACACACGAAGGCAGGAACCATGATGGAATACCAGACTGCGATACGCGGTGCTTTTTTTGATATTGCCCGGGTCTGCGACAGCGCAGACGCCATTGCCCAGCACGCGCGCTACCTTGAGGACGGCCTGCTGTTTATCCAGCACGGAAAAATTCTGGCACAGATGCCGTGGCAGGAGGGCGAGCAGTATCTTGACCCGCACAAAGGCTATACCGACCTGCGCGGCAGGCTGCTGCTACCCGGTTTTGTCGATACCCACGTTCATTATCCGCAAACGGAGATGATTGGCGCCTTTGGCGAACAGCTGCTGGAGTGGCTGACCACCTACACCTTCCCGGTGGAGAGCCAGTTCGCCGATGAGGCCTATGCAAAAGAGATCGCCGAATTTTTCATTAACCAGTTGGTGAGCAACGGCACCACCACCGCGCTGGTGTTTTGCACGCTGCATCCGGAATCGGTCGAGGCACTGTTTACCGAGGCCCTGCGCCTGAACATGCGCCTTATCGCCGGAAAGGTGATGATGGACAGGCACGCGCCGGACTACCTGAGCGAAGACGCGAAGCAGAGCTACCGGCAGACCCGGGCGCTGATCCAGCGCTGGCATCACCGTGGACGGCTGGGCTATGCGATTACGCCGCGCTTTGCGCCGACGTCATCACCCGAGCTGCTTGCGGCGGTCAGCCTGCTTAGAGAGGAGTTCCCGGACACCTGGCTGCAGACCCACCTGAGCGAGAACCCCAACGAAGTGGCCTGGGTGAGCGATCTCTGGCCGGAGCATGAGCGCTATCTGGACGTGTACCACCACTACGGCCTGACCGGCGAGCGCAGCGTGTTTGCCCACGCGATCCATCTGCACCACAGCGAGTGGCAGTGTCTGCATGACACCGGCTCGGCGGTGGCGTTTTGCCCCACCTCGAACCTGTTTCTCGGCAGCGGGCTGTTTCGCCTGCCCGCCTGCTGGCAGCACAGGGTGCGGATGGGCATCGGCACCGACGTCGGGGCGGGCACCACCTTCAGCATGCTGCGCACGCTGGGGGAGGCCTACAAGGTGGGCCAGCTTCAGAGCTACCGCCTGCGCGCCAGCGAGGCGTTTTATCACGCCACGCTGGGCGGTGCGCACGCCCTCCGGCTGGACGATAAGATTGGCAACTTCGCGGCAGGCAAAGAGGCGGATTTCGTGGTTATCGACCCCGACGTGACGCCGCTGCAGCGCCTGCGCAATCGCCGCTGCCAGGATATCTACGAGCAGCTTTTCGTGCTGATGACCCTGGGCGACGAGCGCAACATCAGTGAGACCTGGGTCAACGGCGAGCGGGTGTGGTCAACTGCCCCGATAGGTTGACCATCCGCCGGGGGCAATCACAAACGGCAGATGGAAATGCTCGTCTGCCGTTTCTCCCGTCACAAACTCAATCTGCGCGCAGGGATAGATGGTCTCCCGGCCGGTATCGCTAAACCACGCCCCAATCTCCGCCACCAGCCGATAGCGGCCCGCGGGCAGAGAGGGAACGAACGCGGCGATGCGTCCCTGAACGTTGGTCACGCCCGTGGCCAGCGTCTTCCCGTCCTGTTGCAGATGAACCGTCACGCCCTCTGCGGGCTTGCCCGTCGAAATATCGAGGATATGGGTGCTGAGTGTGCTCATTCGTGAATGACTCCTTCCAGTCGCAGCAGCGTAATTTCCCGCAGCTGTTCCAGCGCGGCACGGATTTCCTGCGCGTCGCTGTTCTCCAGCCGCGCGTGCAGAGCCTGTAATATCTCCTCGCCGCTGCGTCCCTTCGCGCGGATCAGAAAGACGCGCCCATAGCGGGCTTCGTAGCGGGCATTGCCTTCACGCAGCGCCTGGGCAAGGGCGGTATCGCGATCGTTCACCGCGCCCTGCTCCTGGCGCGACAGTGCCGCCTCCGTCGCTGAACCCGCGGGCTTTTCCCCGATGCGCGGATGGGCGCTCAGGGCTTGCGTTAAGGCCGCTTCATCCCAGCGTTGCGTCAGGGCCTGCGCCGCAATGAACAACGCGTCCCGGCTCGAATAAGGCCGCCCACTCACCAGCGCGTCGGCCCAGCCGGGTATCGCCACGCAGGGCTGAAGCAGCGTAAAAGCGTCTTTCTCAGGCAGCTGATTGAAGTCGTGCAGTGCGATCATAGGTTCTCCTTGATTATCCTCCTTCAGGTCAGTGCACAAACCACGCCACTCTTGAGACAAACGTGAAACAGTCGATTCCGGATGGCTGACCAGGAAATTTTTGATTCATAAAAAGGCACGCTCACCGCGTTTGCGCACCTTAGCAGTGCAAACATCTCCCTCACAACGCCGTTTTCACCACTCTGCAGCCTGGTACGCAAATTGCTGAATGTCTTTACACCCTGCAAAAGGAGAGAAGCATGAGAGCAATCGTTATTGGTGCGGGTATTGGCGGCCTGAGCGCCGCCGTCGCGCTGAAGAAAGCGGGCATCGACTGTACCGTGTTTGAAGCCGTAAAGGAGATCAGGCCCGTCGGGGCGGCCATCTCCATCTGGCCGAACGGCGTGAAATGCATGCAGCACCTCGGCATGGGCGACATCATCGAGACCTACGGCGGACCGATGCGTTTTATGGCCTATAAGGATTACCGTCGCGGCGATACCCTGACCCGCTTTAGCCTTGCCCCGCTGGTTGAGCGTACCGGCGGGCGTCCCTGCCCCGTCTCGCGCGCTGAGCTTCAGCGCGAAATGCTGGACTTCTGGGGGCGCGACAAGGTGCAGTTCGGCAAGCGCGTCGAACGCGTTCATGAAGACGAGGCTGGCGTGAGCGTCACCTTCACCGATGGCAGCTCAGCTGCCGGGGATTTCCTGATTGCCGCCGACGGCAGCCACTCGGCGGTTCGCCCGTACGTGCTGGGGTACACGCCGGAGCGCCGCTACGCGGGCTACGTGAACTGGAACGGGCTGGTGAAGATTGACGAGGAGATCGCCCCGGCGCACCAGTGGACCACCTTCGTTGGCGAAGGCAAACGCGTGTCGCTGATGCCCGTCTCCGGTGGACGCTTCTACTTCTTCTTTGACGTGCCGCTCCCTGCGGGTCTGGCGGAGGATCGCACTACCCTGCGCGCCGATCTCACGGGCTACTTCCGCGGCTGGGCGCCGCCGGTGCAGACGCTTATCGCGGCGCTGGATCCTGAAACCACCAACCGCATTGAAATCCACGACATTGAGCCGTTCGACAGCCTGGTACGCGGCAACGTCGCGCTGCTGGGCGATGCCGGGCACAGCACCACGCCGGATATCGGCCAGGGCGGCTGCGCAGCGATGGAAGACGCCGTGGTGCTGGGGGAATGCCTGCGTGAAAATCACAACATCACGCTGGCGCTTCGGCAGTACGAGGCGCTGCGCTGTGACCGGGTGCGCGACCTGGTGCTGAAGGCGCGTAAGCGCTGCGACGTCACCCACGGCAAAGACATGGCGTTGACGCAGGCGTGGTATCAGGAGCTTCGCGAGGAGACCGGAGAGCGCATCATCAACGGTCTGTGCGAGACCATTCAGGGCGGCCCGTTAGGCTGAACGTAAGAGGGATAATGATGAAAAGAGAACCGACTCCACCCGCCCACTGTACGTTTGAGCCAGAGGACTGGCTGCGTCTGGCGAAATGCTGGCATCCGGTCGCGCGTGCCTGCGACGTCGGTCCGGCGCCGGTCAAAGCGACGCTACTGGATGAACAGCTGGTGATTTACCGCATTAACGACCAGGTCGTGGTCGCCCGTGACGTTTGCCCGCACCGCGGCGTGCCGCTGACGCTCGGCTTTCACGACGAGCACGGGATTATCTGCCCCTATCATGGCTTACGCTTTGGGGAGGACGGACGCTGCAACCGTATTCCCTCCAGCCCCGACCAGCCCGTTCCGGCGAAGCTGAACCTGATTAACTACGCCGTGGAGGAGCGGTTCGGGCTCATCTGGACCTGCCTGGGGTTTGATCCGGAAAACCCCGCGCCGCTGCCCACCATGCCGCACTGGGATGACGACGGATTTCAGCAGATTAACTGCCCGGCGTTTGAGGTCAACGGCTTTGCCGGACGTCAGGTAGAGGGTTTTCTGGACGTGGCGCACTTTGCCTGGATCCACACTGATACTTTTGCGGACCCGAATAACCCGCTGGTGCCCCACTATCAGCCGCAGGAGACGCCGTTTGGCTTCGTGGCAGATTACTGGAGCTCCGTGAGCAACTATCCCGCCAGTTCCCCCGTGCAGGCTCCGGAAGGGTTCCAGTGGTTGCGCCATTTTGAGATGCACCTGCCGTTCACCGCCACTCTGACGATTCATTTTCCGGGTGAATCGAGACTGGTCATTATGAACGCCGCATCGCCGGTGTCATCGCGCGTGACCCGCATGTTCGCCCCTATCGCCCGCAATTTTGACCTGCATATTCCGGTGGAAGATGTGCATGCCTTCAATCTGCGGATTTTTGAAGAGGACCGTCTGATGGTGGAAACCCAGCGTCCGGAAAGCCTGCCGCTGGACCTGACTCTGGAAGCGCATATCCCCGCAGATAAAAGCTCGATTGCCTACCGTCGGGGACTGAAGAAGATGGGCTTTGGCGAGTTTTTCCTGGTATGACGGAGGCCGATATGCTGAGCGTGATTGTTGACGGGCTGTGGCGAGAGGGCGACAAAAGCCTCGCCGTCAGGCTGGTGGCGGAAGACGGCGAAGCGCTGCCACCCTGGCAGCCCGGCGCACATATTGATGTTCACCTGCCCTGCGGCGTGGTTCGCCAGTATTCCCTGACCGGAGCGTGTGGCGGGGAAAGCTACCTGATCTGCGTGGGGCGGGAAACCGCCTCGCGTGGCGGGTCGCGCTACGTTCACGAGACGCTGCGTCCCGGGCAGAAGCTGATGATATCGGCCCCGCGCAACCTGTTTCCGCTTCAGCAGGCAGAGCGGGTTTTGCTCCTGGCTGCGGGAAT
Organism: Enterobacter sp. JBIWA003; assembly: GCF_019968825.1. NCBI lineage: Bacteria > Pseudomonadati > Pseudomonadota > Gammaproteobacteria > Enterobacterales > Enterobacteriaceae > Enterobacter > Enterobacter sp. JBIWA003. The sequence goes on along the minus strand of NZ_CP074170.1, from coordinate 1,764,130 downwards.
TGGCATTACGCCGCTGTATGCGATGGCCCTGCAGCTGAAGGCGACCGGAACGCCGTTCACGCTGCACTACTACGTCAGAAACCGGGAAAGCGCGGCGTTTGCGCGCGAACTCTCTCAGTGCGATGAGTGCCTCATTCATACCGCCAGCCCGCGCACCGCGCTGGCGGAACATCTCCCGGCGGCCGAATCGGGCCTTCACGCCTGGGTCTGTGGTCCGGCAGGTTTTATGGAAAAAGTGCGTGAGGTCGCCACGGCAAAGGGATGGGCTGACGCCCATCTTCACAGCGAGGCGTTTCAGCCCGTTGCGCCCGCCGCAGGCGGTGAAACCGGGGAGATCTTCACGGTCAAGCTGGCCTCCACCGGGGAGCGCTGGCCGGTGCCTGCGGATAAAACCATCGCCCAGGTGCTGCAGGAAAATGGCGTGGCAGTCCCGCTTTCCTGTGAGATGGGGATCTGCGGAGCCTGCCTGACGCGGGTGATTGACGGCGTGGTGGATCACCGGGATAGCGTGCAGTCGGAGGCAGAAAAAAGCGCAACGGACCAGCAGGTGGCGCTGTGCTGCTCGCGGAGCCATTCCGGGGAGCTGGTGATTGGGCTGTAAACCGTCTGCACTCGCTTTCTTGCCGGGTGGCGCTGCGCTTACCCGGCCTACAATCCGTAACAATATCAATATATTGCACTATTCATTGTAGGCCCGTGCAAGCGTAGCGCCGCCGGGCGAAACTTACAAATCACACTTTGCCAGACCGTAAACGGGCTCGCTATCCTGCCACGCATAATCAATATGGCTGGCCTGCTCGCGTGCCAACGCGTCATCGCCCTGTAATCGCGCCGCCAGGGTAAAGGCGAAATCAAACACTTTACCCAGCCCACGGCCGCTCAGCAGATTGCCGTCTTCCACCACGTCGGCATCAACGTAGATGCCATCGCTGACTGTTTTCCACAGATCGCCGGAACAGACATAGCGACGCCCCTTCAGCAGTCCATTGCCGCCCAGCACGCGGGCGGCGGCGGAACAAATCGGGCAGATGTATTTGCCCGCTTCATCGTGGCGGCGGACGAAGGCAATGACCTCCGCGCTTTTCGCCAGGTTAACGCTGCCTTGCGGGCCGCCCGGTAACACCACGGCGTCAAAGGTCCGGTCGAGACTGGCCTGCAGAGTACTGTCCGCCACCATAGGGATGGCGTGATAGCTCACCACTTCGCGACTCTCGCCGCAGGCAATCGTCTGCACCGTAATATTCAGGCGGCGCAGGATATCGATAGTGACAATCGCTTCCCCTTCTTCAAAACCAGGGGCTAATAGCACGGCTACGCTTTTCATTTTGCTCTCCATTGCTTAAGGGTTACCAGTACGGGTGCCAAATCTGTCGCAGCCGCGCCAGCAGTTCAAGATAGAAATAGTCTCCCCAGCTACAGCACTGATCGACGCCCTTACCGCTGCCCATATGATAAACCGAGTGCTGCAGCAGCCCTTCGGTCGGATCGTCGTCGTGAGCAAGGTAGTTATCGGTCAGCGACAGCGCAATACGCAGCGCCATCTCTTCATAATATGCACGGTTTGCGTCGAGCGTCGGCAGCGCCTTGACCAGCTCCAGCAGGCCACAGGCGGCAATCGCCGCCGCTGAACTGTCGCGCACGGCGTCGGTACCGAGCAGCGCCAAATCCCAGTGGCAAACATCATCTTCCGGCAGACGGTTGAGGAAGTAATGCGCCAGGCTGCGGGACAGCTCAACCATCTGCTTATCGCCGGTGTGCTGATAGCTGAGCAGGAAGCCGTAAATGCCCCATGCCTGGCCTCGCGACCAGCACGAGGTATCGCTGTAGCCCTGATGGGTGTTGCCAAAGCGCGGCTCACCCGTCTGCACATCCATATAGTAAGTGTGATAAGTCGAGGCATCTTCACGCACGATATAGTTCGCGGCCTGTCCGGCATGAGCCGTCGCCGCCTGCGCATAGCGCGGATCCCCGGTCTGTTCGCTGGCCCAGTACAGCAGCGGCAGGTTCATATTGCAGTCGATGATCATTCTCCCCTGCTGCTCCGGGTCGTTTAAATCACCCCACGCCTGAATAATGTTGGCCGTCGGGTTAAAACGCTCCATCAGGCGCTCGGCTGCCAGAAGCGCCGACTGGCGAGCGGCCTCGTTGCCGGTGAGGCGCCATGCGCTGATGCAGGAGAGCGAATAGAGGAACCCGAGATCGTGCGTTGCGGTATCGATGCGCTGCTCAATACGCCGGGCGAACGACGGTAAATAGCGTTCGGCGGCTTCGCGATAATGCGCTTTGCCAGTCATCTCCCACGCCAGCCACAGCTGGCCAGGCCAAAAGCTGGTGGTCCATTCCACGTTATCGGTGCGCGGCCAGACCCCCTTCTCACAGGCCTCACCGGGGAACTTATCGCCGAAGGCGACAATATTGTTGTCGAGCTTGCGCGTGACGCGGGCTAACGCCGCTTCCAGCTTCTGGCTCAGTGCCAGGCGATCGACCTGATGCAGTTCGATCGGCCGCAGCGCTTCGGTGATAACAGATTTGGTCATAACAACTCCTGAATTAATGTTTGGCCGGTTCAACCGGGGCGGTATCTAAAGCCGGAGTAAAGGATCGTGAGTCATCGCGCGTCGACTGGCAGCGCGACAGCGTAAAGGCGGAAATCAGCGTAAATACCAGGGCGCAGCTGCCCATCAGCAGATAGGTATGCTCAAAGCCAATCTTGTCGTACAGATAGCCGGCAGGTGGGGCGACCACAATCGAACCCACGTAAATCATCGCCTGGTAGCCCAGCAGGTACATCGTGGCGTTAACCCGACGATGGAAATGTTCGGCAATGTATTTGAAGACGGAGATGAGCAGCAGCGCGATCTCGACGCCATAAAACGGTTTGATGATGGAGATAACAATCGGGTCACTGGTCAGCCCGGAGGCGATCAGCCGTGCCCCGACCACGCAGCCGCAGAACAGCAGGCCGCGCTTAGCGCCGTAGTGGTTCACCAGCCACGGGATAAACATCATCATCACGAACTCCATCCCCGACTGGACGGTACTCAGGTAGCCGTACCAGGCATTCCCCTGCTCTTTGGTGGCGAAGAACGAGACGAAGTAGCGCGGGAACTGCTGTTCGGCGATAAACATCATCCACGCCACCCCGGCGACATAGAGGCTAAACATCCAGAATTTGCGGTTTTTCAGGAGCATCAGCACATCGGCGAAGACGATCTTATTAGCGGAAATGACACTGTTATTGCGCAGCTGCTCATCGCCGATTTTGAGGCTAATCAGCACCAGCAGCATCAGTACCGAGGTACCGCTGCTGAGGAGAAAGTTGGCCAGCGGCGTGACGTTAAACAACAGCCCGGAGACCGACGCCGCCATCGCCCAGCCCAGTGAACCCCACATTCTGATGCGGCCAAACTCCAGCCCGTACAGGCGGCTAAAGCGGTCGGCGTAAGATTCAGACGCCGCCACACCGGCGTACCAGCCCAGGCTTAGATACAGCGCGCCGATGATAATCCCCGCCATCGCATGGCTTTGCAGCAGCGGCTGGTAAACCAGCGCAAAAAACGGCGCCATCAGCGCAGAAATGGCACAGACGAAATAGAGCAGCCACTTGCTCATGCCGATTTTGTCCATGATGTAGCCGTACACCGGCTTCAGGACCACCGCGAAGACGCCATTTATAGCGAACACGCTGCCGATGGTGACGCTATCGAGGCCCACTTTCTGGCTCAGCCACAGGGCGTACAGGCCAAAGCTGGATGACCACGTGAAGAAGTAAAGGAAAATAAAGGTACTCATTTTGTACTGCGCGGCGCGTACGGACGATGATGTGCTCATAGCGATGCCTCCGGAGCCAGAAGGAGCGTCGTTTCTTGTCGTGCCGTCACGAAGCGTACCGCGTCATCGCTAATGAAGGCCTGCGGGCAGCGTTGCGGATCGAAGTCGGCGGCATTTCCCGCCCACACCGCGCTGATTAACACATGCGTACCGGGGTCGAGCTCGCCGCGCAGCACCGGCACCGCCGCGCGCTCGGCGAACAGCAGATTACTGTTTGGCGGCGTCAACACCGTCTCGCCGCGGCGAGCGTGCGGATGTAAACAGAAAATGGCTGAGACATCCCGGGCATTGCGTAGCCAGCAGGCACCATCACTTTCGTGTACCTGCGGCTGCGGGCGGTTTGCCAGGCTAAAGCCGCCTTCCGCGCAGTCCAGCGCGCGCCGGGTATTGATACGATGAACGCGCAGTTGCCAGTCGCCCAGCGCCAACAGCCAGCTATCAATCACCACGTCGTGCCACGGCAGCCAGCGGCTATAAATAGTGCCGTCAGCGGTGACCACGTGCTGACATTCGCGACGGCCACGCCAGTAGTTGTCCTTTTCGGCCAGCAGCAGCATCGAATCGGGCGCGGCATGGTTCAGGCCGTAGCGGCCGCGTTCGATGGTGAAGCCAAAGCGGGTGGAATAGGCAAATTTGCAGTATTTCGCTTCGGTGTTCACGAAGTTGTTCAGCTCCAGCTGGCCGGACGTCAGCATCCACAGGTGGTCGGCCTGATGTACCACCACCTGATCCGCGTGGGCTATCGTGTGCTGCGCGGGCAACGGCGGCAGCGGCAGCTCAGCCGCCTGCCAGAAGGCATCGCCCTCATCTAATGCCAGCACCAGCAGGGTCTTCAGGCCCCAGTACGGCGACCCCGGCGCGTTGTAGTCTTCCGCCATCGCCAGGTTCGGATAGCTGTAACCGACGCTCAGTACGCCGTCGCGGTCGAATATCGGCTGCTTCAGCCACCAGCGCAGATGACGCAGGACGATGCCCTTCATCACGCCCGGCGAAAAGACTTCCAGCCCGGCGAAGGCCGCCGCACTCCAGAACGCCGCCTCGGCAAAGCGGTAGGTCAGGCTACGGCCAAACGGGATCGCCGCGCCGTCTTCAGCAAAGAAATGGATGAAGTCAGAGGAGAAACGCGCGGCCCGATCGCGCAGCGTTGCACAGCGCTTCGGATCGACCCCGGCCATGAGCTTCGTGTAAATCAGGCCATAGAAATGGAAGCCCATCGAGATGTAATAGTCGCGCGGCCGTCCCGGACCATCGGAATACCAGCCATCGCCGAGGTAGTAGTGCTCCATGGCAGCAAAATGATCTTCCAGCGCCTGCGGGTTGGTCGGCATACCGCAATAATGGAAGCCGACCTGCACCAGAATCGGGAAGAAGTGCCAGTTGTTATCGGGGATGTCCTGGGTCTCGCACTGCTTTAGCCAGCGCCATAAATGCTCTTTCTCCGTCTCAGTGAAGTGTGCCAGTACGGTTTCACCCGCCAGCGCCAGCAGCAGCCCGTAGGCCGCCATCTCGACGATTCGCTGATCGTAAGGCCCGACATCGCCCCAGTAATCAGCATGCTGCGGATCGGTGCCGTTTTTTATCGCCTGTAAATAGAATGCGAAGTGCTGCGGCTCGCTGCCGCCAGCCAACAGCGGCGTCACGCCCCACAGCAGGCGGGAAAACGTTTCCATGCTCGCCACCTGCTGACCGTAGTGAGCGGTAAAGTTCGCTAAATCAATGCGGCTGGCGTCTTTTTTAAACCAGGGCGCCACCGCGTTCAGCATGTCGTTGACCAGCCGTAGCACCTCTTCCCGGCTTGTCAGTGGATTATCCAGATGAATATTTTCAGGTTGCACAGGGTCCTCCCGCATTACACGAGGGTAGAGATAAGTTATTGTTATTAGGCTTTTTTAAAGCCACGAGTGCGACGTCTGAATGAAGAGTAACTGCTTTTATTCCTGGCGCTGAGTGAGCAGACTCACAAAATTAAACCGCCATTTCATTTTTTCTGGATTTTGTCGAACGCGAGGGGGATAAATTACAAATGATGGCCTAAAAATTTAAATCTGTTGTTCTGGAGGTAATATGGGTGAAACGCAACTACTGGAACGCATTACGCTCGATCGGCAGGCCATTTCTTTTAACCGCATGTACACCACCAGCGCGATTTACTACCACTGGCATCAATGCGTTGAATTGCTCTATATCTCCAGCGGCTACGGCATCGTGGTGGTGGATAACCAGCACTACACCGCCCGTCCGGGGCGACTCTTTATCTTCCCGCCCTTCCGTTTGCACAAAGTGCAGGTCGATCATAGCGATAAGAACCCCTATCACCGCACGACGATGCACATTGAGCAATCGGTCGTCGAAAGTGCGCTCGGCGCCTTCCCGCGCCATCAGGCCCGGTTCGCCGCGCTGGCCGCCAGCAATCTGCCAGCACAGATTTACGATCTCAGCAATCACGCGGCGTTTATCGAGAGGATCCTTGAACAATTTCAGCGCCTGGAGGGCAACGAGCAGACAGAGGCCTGCGAGGTGGCCTTTCTGATGATGCAGCTCATGACGTTTCTGCCCGAGCAGCCGCAGCCCTACCCGCCGCGCCAGCAGACCGTCGCCTCGCGGATTATGAGCTGGGTCGAAGCCCACTATGCCAGCAAGTTTTCGCTCGACCAGTTAGCCCACGACCTGGGGCTTTCACGCAGCTATACCTCACGAATTTTCCGCCAGCAGACCGGCGGTACCATCCACGAATATTTGCTGACCCGGCGAATAAAAAGCAGCTGCGAGCTGTTACGGTACAGCGATGAGCCTGTTGACGCTATTGCCCTGGCAGTCGGGTTTAGCGAGGTGACCTATTTCATTACCTGCTTTAAAAAGATGATGCGTCAGACGCCACTGCAGTATCGGCGCAGTATCCGCTGCACCAGGATTCCCTCTCAGGGCGATTTTGGACAGGTTTGCTGAACCTCCAGCCTGGCCGGGGATTTTATGCACAAAAAAACCCAGGTCGCATAACGACCTGGGTTTCGAATTTGGCGGAAGCGTAGAGATTCGAACTCTAGAACCCTTTCGGGTCGCCGGTTTTCAAGACCGGTGCCTTCAACCGCTCGGCCACGCTTCCAAAGTGAGGCGCACTATAAACATCTATTAGCGCCTTGTAAAGCAGGAATTTTTCTATTTTTCCCCACACGCGTTTGACTGCGCAAAAAGTCACCCGCACGCTGACCTCACGTCACTCTCCACGACCTTGTACATACCGTAACATAGCAACGCTCATCCTTTTAAATCGCTCTGGTATAGAATGCCACAAAAATAGACGGTCATTTGTAGTGTAATTGTTATAAATCTGAATTCCCGCAGATTTTAGACATTACTGCCATGCAGTGTTACGGGTTGATGATGAAAATCAAGAATACGCTTTGCTTACATATCCTGATGGCAACCCTGGCCATTTTGTTCCTTTGTATTCACCCGCTGGTGACGAGCTTCGATCCACCGCTCGCCTTCCAGCCGCTGATTAAATCAATGGCGGGCACGCCTAAAGAACAAGCGGAAAAAATTGCCACTATTTCTCATGCTTTAGAAGGGAATGCGATATTCTTCATTGGTGCGTCTGAGGTAGCGACCTCAGAAGATGAACATTACGCTGTCTATAATTATTTTAATAAGCAATTACACAAACCCGTCGTGGCGTATGGCGATGCGTTTGTTGATGACGAAACGCAGTTTTTACTGTTCTCACGTTTTAAAAATAGCCTTAACGCAAACAGTAAAGTTGTTTTGCTTCTGGCACCCGACAGCTTTTACTCAAAAGGTCTACCACCTGCTATCTATGCCGATAATTTCCCGGGCTCTGTTTTTAATCCTTTGATGAAGGATCCGCAGGCGCGCCCAATATTAGTCAATTATTTAAAACATATTGATAGTAAAGAAATAAGCCATTTAACCTTTGGTCAAATGCGTGTCTTTGGCTGGCACCCCGATCTGATATGGGACGAGGTGAGTTTCCAGTTTGCCAACGTCTGCACCATGATAAAAAACGACTGGCTGGCGCTGCTTCACGTCACGCCCCGGACGGTACAGCCGTGGCCGCCGCAGCCAACCACCCATATAGCCCCAGACTGGGATAAAGAGCTGGCGAATGCCCGCGAGTTAAATAAAAAACGCCAGCAGAGCGCGGCCACCCTGTGGATGGACAAAACAATTTACGAGGAGGACGGTACGCGACAGCAGTGGGATGACACGCCGGTCGTACCTGCGCAAATCGCCGCGTTCAGAAAAACCGTCCAGCTGCTGAAAGACCGGCACGTGCAGGTGATTGCTATCGTCGACCCGGTTAACCCCTGGGCGCTTTACAATACCGATACCTTCTGCCCGGTTGATAAGCAAATTCAAACCATTCTGGAAGCGAACCAGATCCCCTATTTAGATATGTACGCCATGCCTTATCAGAATGGCTGGAACTGGGATCGTTTGCACCCTTCCGAGCTGGCCTGGGTTCCTATGATTCGCTTTATTGCACAGAGCTTTAAATAATGAAAATCGCGATCCGTCTTTTTTTCCTTTATCTCCTGCTGGCGATCACCATCGTCGCGTGGACCTCTGTCGATGACAGCATGAGTATGCAGCTGCATTTTGAATATCAAAAGTTCTGAGGCCGAATGATGTATAGCTCAGGGATGTTTTTTGTCTATTTATTTTCATCCGCCCTGGCGTTTGCGCTGGTCAATCGCGTATTACGTCATCGCCTGACGTATTTATCGGCGTTATCCGTCCTCGCCGCATTAGGCTGGGGCTATATTTTTCAGGGTGATTACCGTGTTCCCGCGGTCGTTTTTTTCAGTTTTTACCTTGTCGCCACGTTAAAAGAAAAAGGATGGTTAAAAACATGGCAGGCGATTGTGTTAACGCTGCTGCCTTTATTTTTGGTGAAATTGCACCTTAATCATCATCTCGGCATGATCGGCCTCTCTTTTATGACGTTCCGCGCGGTGGACGTGCTGCTCTATCGCAGTAAAAAAGAAGGGCAGAATTTCCTGCATTATTTCTGCTATCTGTTTATGCCCTTTATTATTCTGGCGGGCCCAATGTATCGCTGGCGGACATGGATGAGCGACGTCAGCAAGCCCGTCTTTGCCCTTAACCGCGAACAGTTTTTAGTGGCGCTGGAGCAAATCATTACCGGCATTGTCCAGAAGTTCCTGTTTGCCATGCTGGTTGATTCACTTGTCGTGCAGCCCTGGAGCCATAAGCCGTTTACGCTGACCGTGGGCGTGGTGATGTCGATTGCCTATAGCGCCTACCTCTACTTTGATTTTGCGGGCTACAGCAATATGACCATCGGTGCGGGCCGCATGTTTGGGTTGAATATTCCGGCAAACTTCAATATGCCGCTTCTGGCAAAGAATCCGCAGGACTTCTGGCGCCGCTTCCACATTAGCCTGTCTGAATGGCTGCGCGATGTGGTCTTTATTCCCGTTTATATGAACCTGATGAAGTTCAACTTTTTCCGTCAGAACAAAACGCTGGCGCAAAATATCGGTATTTTTTGCACCCTGTTTTGCATGGGGGCATGGAATGGCCTGGAACGCCATTACGTCATCAGCGGCGCGCTGTTTGGCGCCATCTCTGTCGCTCACAACATGCTGCTGTGGTCAGCCAAACGCAGCCCGGCGTTACACCGCGGGTTGCAGTATCCGGCTGTTGCGTTTTTGGGACGCATTCTGACGCTGGGAAGCGCCGCGGGCTCCCTTTACATCTTTAGTGGAATGTCACCTCTATGAAAAATCACTCCGATCTTCAGGAACTGCAGAATTTCTTGCGTGCGGCATTATACGATCCCGCCTCCCCGCAGCAGCTGGCCATCAGCGGCAGCGACGAAGCCTTAAGCTGGCTGCAGCTTTCCGCTGCCGTGACGGACTGGGCACAGCGCTATCAGGGTTGCCAGCCTGTTGCCGGTACGCCGGTCGTCTTGTACGGACACCAGCAGGCCGAGTTCGCCGTGGCGATTTATAGCTGCCTGCTACACAACATTCCGTACATTCCGGTGGACTGCATTTACCCGCAGGAGCGCCTGCGGGAGATCTGCCATCTGGCCAGCGCCCCTTACTATTACGACGTCGCGACCCGGCAGTTCATCGCCACGGGTGAACCGGGCAAGGTGCTGGAGGAGCAGGATCTGGCCTATATCATGTTTACCTCAGGCAGCACCGGCAAACCTAAAGGGGTGCAGATTGGGCGTGAAAGCGTATGGCACTTCATGAAATGGGTCAGCCAGGACTTTTCGCTGCCGGAAAAACCGGTCCTGATGAACCACGCGGTGTTCAGTTTTGACCTCTCCCTGATCCCTTTGCTGGCGAATCTGGCGATGGGTGGACACATCGTGCTGAACGCCAAAGATGATATTCAGAAAGAGAACTGGCTGGAGCGACTGAAAAGCAACGCCGTCTCCGCCTGGGTTTCCACCCCCTCTTTTGCGTATCAGCAGCTACTTTCCCCACAGTTCAACAGCGAGTATTTGCCTGCGCTGAGCGTCTTTATCTTCATTGGTGAAGTGTTGAATAAAGCGCTGGTCAAACAACTGCGCCGCCGTTTCCCGCAGGCCAAAATTATTAACTCCTATGGCCCAACGGAAGCGACCATCGCAACAACCGTCGTCGAGATCACGGATGCGATCCTCAACAGCGACAGCGCCGTGCTGCCGGTGGGGGTCATGATGCCTGAGAGCAGAATGGAAATTTCCGCTGAAGGCGAGCTGATCATCTGGGGAAAAAACGTCATGCGCGGCTATCTCGGCCTGCCGCAGGAGAACGCGGCGAAATTACTTCATCGGGAAAACGAGGCGTTTCGCGGCTACCGGACCGGCGATCTGGGTTATGAAGCGGGGCTCATCTACTGTCAGGGCCGCAACGACAGCCAGGTCAAACTGAATGGCTACCGTATTGAAATTAACGAGATCGAAAACCGCCTGCTGGCGATGTCCGGCATCAACGAAGCGGTGGTTCTGCCGCTGATGAAATCCTGCGGCAGCGTGCTGCGCATTGCCGCGTTCTGCGTGACGGAGCTGGCGCCGGATACCATTAAAACCTCGCTGTCGAAGGTGGTTCCCCACTATATGGTGCCTTCACAAATTATCGTAAAAGACGCTTTGCCGCTGAATCCTAACGGCAAAATTGACCGCAAGTTGCTGGACGCTTACGCCCGCACAAATTAATGACCCCAGGAAAAATTATGGAACAAGAAATTCTCGCCCTGTTCGAAAAAGTGTTATCCCGTAAGGTGGGCTTTCACGATGAACTGATTGAATCCGACATTCTCGACTCCATCCTGGCGGTCGATATGGTCCTGGAAGTACAGGACGTTTACGGCTGCATGATCCCGCCGACAGACGTGGCGACGGTGCTGAAAACCCCGGCGGACCTGGCCCGCTATATTGAAGAAAACCGCTAAACGCCTCTGCTGTTAATCCTGTCCTGAAGGCTCTGGCGCATCGCGCCAGAGCCCAGACGCAAAATGAATATCCATCACCGGAATTAAACCAACCGCTTTTGTGATTTCTCCTACACTTTAGGGGTCGTGTTGTTCTTAACAGAGGAGTCTGCGGTATGGCATTCGTAACCACGAAAGACGGCGTCAATATTTACTACAAAGACTGGGGCCCAAAAGAGGCCCAGCCCATTGTCTTCCACCACGGCTGGCCGTTGAGTGCCGATGACTGGGATAACCAGATGCTCTTCTTCCTTGCAGAAGGCTATCGCGTTATCGCTATCGATCGCCGCGGACATGGACGATCGGACCAGGTGAGTGAAGGCCACGATATGGATCATTATGCGGCCGATGCATCAGCCGTGGTTGAAAGCCTGGATCTGCACAATGCCGTGCACGTCGGTCACTCCACCGGCGGCGGCCAGGTCGCCCGCTATGTTGCGCGGTATGGACAACCGCAGGGGCGCGTCGCGAAAGCGGTGCTCGTCAGCGCCGTCCCGCCTCTGATGGTCAAAACGGAGACGAATCCCGGCGGAACGCCCATCGAGGTCTTCGACGGTTTCCGCAAAGCGCTGGCGGCTAACCGCGCCCAGTTTTATCTCGACGTTGCCAGCGGTCCTTTCTACGGTTTTAATCGCGATGGCGCCGAGGTTTCGCAGGGTACGATCCAGAACTGGTGGCGACAGGGTATGATTGGAAGCGCCAAAGCCCACTATGAGGGGATTAAGGCGTTTTCAGAGACCGACCAGACGGAAGATTTGAAAACCATCACGGTTCCCGTTCTGGTGTTGCAGGGCGATGACGATCAGGTTGTACCGTATAAAAATGCCGCCCTTCTCCAGGACAAGCTGCTGGCGAACAGCGTGCTGAAAATTTATCCGGGCTTCCCGCACGGGATGCATACCACCCATGCGGATACTATCAACGCGGACATTCTGGCTTTTATTCGCTCATAACGCTGCGTTTCTTGCCGGGTGGCGCTGCGCTTACCCGGCCTACATTCCGCTACGATATTCCATTCAATGCATGAACGCCACCCGAGGGTGGCGTTGTTTATTCTGCTTAGCGATTATCCAGCTGGGCGCGAACGTTGTTCAGCCCGGTGGTGTTGATCCGATAAGGCTGCCCGTCCACGGATCGGATCAGCTTTTTGGTGCGGAGTTTTTTGAAGACGCTGAGCGTGCAGTCGCTCAGCACCAGCCCTTCACGGGTATAGCACTCAACGGACGTGACGCGGCCAGAACTGTCGCGGACGTGCACAATACGTCCACCTTTGGCGAGAACGTGTAAGGTACGTTGTTCCTGACGGGATAAATTCATACTGGAAAACCTGTGTAATCATCATGCGTAAAAACGAGCCCACACCCGCAGGTGCGTGCGTAAGGTTTAAGCGCAGCGATAACCAGTCCGTCCTGAAAAGGGCGGGAAGCTGATTATCTGATGAAAACATTCTCCAGCATCAATGCCTCGGTAAGCGATGAAAAGGTATTTACGGGGTGAATGATAACACCTGTTTTTTACAGGGAAATATCGGAACCTGAAAAGTGTGACCTGAATCATTCAATCCAAAAGAAAAACCCCAGGTTAACAAGTAACCTGGGGTTTATATCTGGCGGAAGCGCAGAGATTCGAACTCTGGAACCCTTTCGGGTCGCCGGTTTTCAAGACCGGTGCCTTCAACCGCTCGGCCACACTTCCTGAGTGAGGCGAACTATAAACACCTCACCGCGTGCTGTAAAGAGTGCCAGCAATCGTTCGCTGTAAAAATAGGCAAAACGTGTTTAATCGGTTGAACTGACAACACATCGACGATTTTATCAGCACAGGCCTAGTGTTTTTTGATGTACATGTCTTTCGTGTAATAGTACCCCAGCTTATCCGGCGTAAATCCGCCCACCCACGGTTTAACCAGGTGCGTACGGACGTAGTGATAAACCGGAATGGCGGGCACATCGCGTCCCAGGAGATCTTCCGCCTGCTGGTAGAACTTACCCCGCTCTTCCGTTGTTTTGGCTTTTGCGGCATTCACCAGCGCCTGGTCATATTCCGGATTGCTGTACTGGCTGGTGTTTTCGCTGTCGCCGGTGCGGAAGTTGTTAAGGAAGGTCGCCGCGTCGTCGTAGTCGGCAATCCAGGCGTAACGCACCGCGTCAAAGTTGTGGGTGTGCATGGTATCCAGCATGGTTTTCCACTCCTGATTTTGCAGCTTCGCTTCCACGCCGAGGTTTTTCTTCCACATAGAGCTGGCCGCAATCGCGATACGCTGGTGCGATTCAGAAGTGTTATAGAGCAGGTTAAAGCTCAGAGGGTGGCTTTCGTTGTACCCGGCCTCGTTGAGCAGCTTTTTCGCCTCAGCGATGCGTTTGTCCTGCGGCCAACTGGCGTAGTCCGGGTTCTGAAGCTTAACGCCGCCGATATCCGGCTGGCTGATGAGCCACGCCGGGCGCTGCCCCTGCCCTAAGACTTTCCCGGCAATGATGTCTTTATCGAGCGCCATGTTCAGCGCCTTACGCACGCGGGCGTCGTTGAACGGCGGCCGGGTGGTATTGAATTCGTAGTAATAGGTCGCCAGCTGCGGGGAGACATCGAGCTGGCTGCCCAGGGTTTTCTTGAGCTGAGCGAACTGGTTGATCGGCACCGTGTAGACAATATCAATTTCACCCGCTTTATAGCGGTTCACATCCGCGGCCTCGGAGGTGATAGGCAGATAGGTGACCTTATTAATCACGGTATGGTCATTATCCCAGTAGCGCGGGTTGCGCTCCGCCACGATGCGTTCGTTGACCACCCACTGGGACAGTTTATAGGCCCCACTGGTGACGATATGTTCAGGCTTGGTCCACTTGTCGCCAAAGCGGCCAATCAGCACTTTATCCACCGGCACCAGCGACGGGTGCGCCAGCATTGCCAGGAATGCCGCATTAGGCTGCGTCAATGTCACTTCCAGCGTGGTGTCGTTAATGGCTTTCACGCCCAGCGTTTCGGGCGCTTTTTTCCCTTGGGCGATATCCGCACCATTTACGATGTGCATGTTGCCTGGATAGCTGGCATACGGTGAAGCGGTTTTAGGATCAACCAGACGCTGCCAGCTCCAGACCACATCTTCCGCGGTAATGGCAGTGCCGTCGCTCCAGGTGATGCCTGGACGCAAATGGAACGTCCAGACGGTGTTGTCCTTGTTCTCCCATTTTTCCGCCAGCCGTGGCTGGACTTTACCCGACGGGGAAACGCTGACCAGCCCGTCGAATAAATCACTGATAATATTGAATTCGACGTCGCTTTCGACTTTATGCGGGTCGAGCGAAGCGGGCTCATTACCGTTGTTCCTGACCAGTTCCTGCTTATCGGCCAGCTGCGTTCCTGCCGGCACGTTAGCCGCCCAGGTTGCCGTGCTGGCGCACAGGATCCCGGCGGTTAACAAAGAGAGCGTAAAGCGCGTGCGTGTTTGTGGTTTCATTTCCTTCGCCTTATTGTCTGTTTTTGTGACGATCCGGAAATAACTCTTAGCGGCCTTATGGTAATAACGCAATAATTTTCAGTAACCTATAAGAGGTTGATCTGATTAATCGCGTCAAACCGCTATTCATACTGGTGAAACGTATTTATGCAGAAGAAACAACCAGCTCCCGCGCTAACCTGCTGAGTAAAGATGGGTAAAACCACTTTGAGAGTGACGCGCCGTTTCCTATTCTTTCCGTTAATTACATCTGTCATAAGAGAGTGACTCATGGATCGTATAATTACTTCCTCACGCGACCGCACATCGCTACTCAGCACCCACAAGGTGCTGCGCAATACCTATTTCATGCTCAGCCTGACGCTGGCGTTTTCGGCGATCACCGCCACCGCCAGCACCGTGCTGATGCTGCCGTCTCCGGGGCTGATCCTGACCCTGGTGGGCATGTATGGCCTGATGTTCCTGACCTACAAAACCGCTGACAAACCGGTCGGAATTCTGTCCGCATTCGCCTTCACCGGCTTCCTGGGCTACATCCTGGGACCGATGCTGAACGCGTATCTGTCTGCCGGTATGGGTGACCTTATCGGCATGGCGCTGGGCGGTACCGCACTGGTGTTCTTCTGCTGCTCGGCCTACGTGCTGACCACCCGTAAGGACATGTCCTTCCTCGGCGGCATGCTGATGGCGGGTGTTGTGGTGGTGCTGGTGGGTATGGTGGCCAACATCTTCCTGCAGCTGCCTGCCCTGCATCTGGCGATCAGCGCCGTGTTTATTCTGATTTCTTCCGGCGCGATCCTGTTTGAAACCAGCAACATCATTCGCGGCGGTGAAACGAACTATATTCGCGCCACCGTGAGCCTGTATGTATCGCTGTACAACATCTTCGTCAGCCTGCTGAGCATCCTGGGCTTCGCCAGCCGCGATTAAGCACAACGGATATGAAAAAGGAGAATGCCCCGGCATTCTCCTTTTTTTTATGCCCTACTCACCCCGGCAAATATAGGTCGGATAGCGCCGGTCCTGAATCAGCCACACGGAAGGCGAGAGTTCAGAGATGGTGAGATAGTAGCGTGCGGTCGGACTGGCAAAGCTCCCCCACTGGGCGTCGGGCGTATTGTCGTTGTGTCGACGCCAGGTTTCGGTGTAGCTCAACACAATGACGTTATCATCGTCCCGCTGCTGCCAGGTAAAATCCACGTCCCTGTCAACGATCAGATTTTGCCCGTCAGCCCTTGCCGCGCCTTTATAGGTGGTCACTCCGGTACCGTCCCGATGAAAATAGAACTGGGCAACGGTATTGACCTTCACTTCGCTGGCTTTTCCCTCATTGCGCGTAAAGTTAAATTCGGTGCTGCAGGCCAGTACATCCTTTTTAAACACACAGCCGGAATAGTAAAACAGCGCCAGGGCACTGCCGACCAATGCACCACCCAGCCCAAAAAGAAGTTTTATTTTCATTTTTGTGCCCCGCTTTTATAACGGATGGTTTTGCACAGGCTGGATTGACTGACCGGGCAGGCGCCAATGAACACCTCATCTGCGGCGGCAATAGAAAAACGGGCACTGAAATAATAAATGTCGTACTCCTCTCGTTCGCACGCCACGTTATTGGCCGCCAGCTGCGCCGCTAATTTCGATAACACCAGCGGTCTTCCGTGATCGTTGATAATCCAGAGACGACAATGCGCGATTTTCTCCTTAACCGGCATGAGTTTCGCCGGAACGAATATCCCCTGCTGCCGGCTAAAGTAGAAGCTCGCCCCCAATGCAGCAATAATCAATACGGCCGTCATCCCCCATCGTTTCAGGGAAGCGCGTTGTGGCTTTTCCACTTTCGCTGCAGACTGAGGCTGCGGTTCGGCGGGTTGAATACGCTCTCCGGGCTGAAAAATCACATCGGCCTCAAAACGAAACCCATAACGGGGTACGGTTACGATAAATTCGTACCCCTCTCCCAGTGCCTGGAAGCTTTTACGTAATTCGCTCACCGCTTTATTGAGATTATTTCCCGATGGCGTAAAGCCAAACTCCTCCCACACGCGGGTAATCAATTCCTCCCGACTCAGGTCGTGCCCTTTGTGCTTAATAAATTCCTGTAAAAGACGAACGGCGGGGGCCGAAAGCGTTAATACAGATTCCGGTTGCCCAACAAGACTTATTGCATGTGCTTCAGGATCAAATAACAACGAATTATTGCATATAAAAAACATCTTTTATTCTCGGCTGTTACCGCATGCTTTTTAATCCCTGGTACATCGACATGAAAACCCCCTCCTGACTTGCTTATTTTTCCATCAGAAGGAATTTTCTCTCCATCCCTGGTCGCGGTATTTTCGCTTAACTATACAACCTTAAAGCCAGAAAATCAGGATAAAAAACTGTATATAACGAGTTAATTAATACAAATTTTCACAAACCGCTGTTCTGGTTAAAGTTTCCCTGCCCTGAAGCGATACGAAAGCAGACGGTGTCCTGGTGTTAACGCGCCGCCTTTAAACTCAGAGCAGGCAGACTTGATCGTGAAACAGAAAAAAAGAGTGAGCGTCACAACCGCCTTTTATGTCGCCGCGCTGTCATTGCCATTTTTCCCGGAAATGGCACTGGCCAATATGAGCGTGTATCCCATGGAACTTAACGTGGATAAGTCCGGTGCGGCGCAAATTAAGGTGGCGTCAAAAACGGATGATATTCAGTTCATTCGGGTGAGGCAAAAGAAAATTCTTAATCCCGGCACGGCCCTGGAAAAAGAGATTGATGTGGCGTCGTGGAAAGAGGGTGGCGTTGTTGTCACGCCGGAAAAATTCGCCCTTGCGGCAGGCGCAATGCGCGTGGTTCGCCTGGTATCGCTTACGCCCCCGGAAAAAGAGACGACCTGGCGCGTCTATTTTGAAGGGGTCAAGCAGCCTGACAGCATTATTCCGGGCAAGGCAGAACGCCCTGCTGCGACGGCAAGACTGGGCGTCAATGTAATCTGGGGCGCTCTGATCCATCTCGCACCGGAAAAAAGCGTGGTTTCGCTGTCGATTGACCCTCAGAGGGGAACGTTAAAAAACAACGGCACGTTGCGCGTGCCGCTGAGAGAGATCGGTATTTGTGATGCGGATTCGTCGTGCAGATGGATTAAAGAAGACGCGACGATTTATCCGGATACTGAACGGAAATTAAAAACGCTCGCGAAGGCGCAAGGCCAGAAATATAAATTCCGCTACTTCAACTGGCTGAATAAAACCGCTGAAGAAGCTGATTTACCCGTCGTGCAATAACACGACGTTACCGTAAAGACCCCAAAGGGTTTGTTTAAAGAGCCAGGGTGCTCATTTGTAAATATGGAGATATCAATGCGTAAGTATTTTAAACCTCTGATGATTGTTGCCGCGATGACCACGTCCGTTAACGCGCTGGCGATTCAAAAAGATATTACCGTCAACGCCAGCGTTGATTCACAGCTGGATATGACCCAGGCCGATAACACGCCGCTGCCGGCAAGCATCGATATGCAGTACCTGCCTGGCCGTGGCCTGGAAAGCTACCGCCTGAATACCAAGGTGTGGTCTAACTCCGCGACCAGCAACGTAAAAGTCCGTCTGGTAAGCGCCGCGAAGCTGGCGAA
The DNA here is from genome assembly GCF_019968825.1 of Enterobacter sp. JBIWA003. Taxonomy (NCBI): domain Bacteria; kingdom Pseudomonadati; phylum Pseudomonadota; class Gammaproteobacteria; order Enterobacterales; family Enterobacteriaceae; genus Enterobacter; species Enterobacter sp. JBIWA003. Next base: position 1,745,762 of record NZ_CP074170.1, on the reverse strand, counting down.
TGCCGACGGTGCTGAGACCATCCCAATGACGGTGATTCTGGGTGATAAAACCCTCTCTACCGCAGATGTGGAATATACAGGCGCCGAACTGTTCCCGGGGAGCATTGAAAACGGTTCAGCGGTACTGCCACTGACCATTTCCCAGACCACCAAAGGCATTCTGAAAACCGGTCAGTACAGCGGCGTTGTCAGCCTGATGCTGACGCAGGCGACGACCACGGAAGGCGGTGCGTAACACCACAGCACCTAAGGAATAACGTCAGAGGGTGCTCACCCTCTGACGTCAGGATGATGTCGAGGCTCGTTCATGGCGTTTCACAGAAATACCCTCCTCTTTGTTGCTTTGTTACCCGCTTCCATCCAACTCGCCTGCGCAGGGATGGCCGTCCCGCCAGGTTTTGAAGACCTGGCGAAGACGCAGCGCCTGTGGACAGAGGTGAACCTCTACGGCGAGGCGCTTGGCCTTTTTGAAACGGATATCACGCTTGAAACGGTCAGCTTTGTCGCACCTGAAACCGTGGTAGCGGCCATCAAACGCCGGTTTAATGACGACCCATCCCTCGTTGCCACCGTGTCTGCCGCGCTGGCCGTTCCGCTTGCCCGTAACGGCAACCTGGCCTGCAGCAGCAACGGCTCCGCAACGGGCTGTGATTACATCAATACCGACCGCGCGGCCATTATTTATGACGAGAATAACGCCCGCATTAACCTGTTCCTGGACAAGAAATTTCTGCCTAAGCAGACGGCAGAGAATCAATGGTATCAGCCCACTCAGGGCACCGAAAATGCGCTGATCCATCAGCAGAACATTAACTTCGTGGCCGACAGGGATTATCAGTCGGCAACCGTGCAGGGCAACGGCGCGCTGGCGCTCACCCAGGACGGCTACGTAAATCTCGACTGGACCTGGCTGGGGCAGCGTTCACGGCACCAGCAGCAGCAGGAGGTCACCGTCAACAACGCCTGGTTCCGCCAGGATATCCTGCGTCAGTACTATGTCCAGTTAGGTGAGATGGATACCCGCGATCTGTTCAGTAACGCTGGCGGAAATATCAACCTCAGCCAGCTGCCGCTGGGCAAAATTCGCGGCCTGCGCACGGGTTCAACACGGGCATGGATGAACCCGGTTCAGCAGTCGAAGGGAACCCCTGTTACCGTGCTGCTTTCCCATGACGCGCGTATCGATGCCCGCCGGGGAAATCAGTTGCTGGCGAGCTTCTATCTGAATGCCGGGGCGCAAACCCTGGACACGCGTTCGTTCCCGGACGGGAGCTACACCGTGACGCTCTCCATCTATGAAAATAACCGGCTGACGCGCACCGAGCAGGTGCCGTTTACCCGAACCGGCATTACGCCATTTGACCGCGTCGAGTGGTTCCTGCAGGCGGGCGAAACCGACAACAGCGATCAAAACGAAGAACGCCGCGCGGTTGCGCAGGCGGGCGTTCGTCTGCCCGTGACCCCGACGCTGGCGCTGACCAGCGGTGCAACGTTCAAGAAAAACCAGCGTTTCCTGGAGAACGCGCTCGACTGGAGCCGGGGCTTCAACGCGGGCCCGATCGATGGCGTGCTGAGTACCCGGTTTAGCTACCTCTACGGCAGCGAAGGTCAGCGCGGCAATATTCAGCAAATCAGCTACAACGACGGTTTTTCTTTGAGCGTCTATCGCAACGCGTTATCCGCTGAAAACTGCAACACCCAAAGCGCGGGATTTGACGCCGTGAATGGCTGTTATCGCACCCTCTCGGTGATGTTCTCCGTCCCGGTCGGCGCCTGGTATGCGAGCCTGGGGTATTCGGATAACCGCAACGAAGGCCGGTACGTTTCACGCCGGGAGCTGCCGGACAGTGACGATCGCCACGATGCGGGTCTGCCGTGGGAATCTGTCTATATGACCCGCTCGCGCACGCGGGCCTGGCAGGCTGGCCTGAGCAATGCCTTCAGCACCCATGGCCTGAACATTAACAGCAGCATTAACCTGTTTATGCGTAACGATGACGCCCGCGAAGGCAGGGATAAAGGTGGCTACCTGAGCGTGAGCCTGTCCATGGCGCATAACCGTCAGGGTGATGCCTCAAGCTACACCTCTCTGGGCGCGACATGGCAGCACCAGCAGCGTGAAAAAAACCAGCTGAGCTACAGCGTGGCGCATAACTGGTATGCCGATGCCCGCGGTGAAAATGAGTATGGCCTCAGCGCGTCGGGCATTAACAGCGACTCGCTGAATACATCAGCCTATACGCGCCAGGGCGGACGATATGGCAACGGAAGCCTGACGGTCAGCGACGCCTGGGATCGTCAGGACCGCCGCCATACGCTGAGCAGCAGCGGCAACTACAGCTCAACGCTCGCGCTTTCCCGTTCTGGCCTGTGGCTGGGCCGCTGGAGCGACGGTCGCCCTGCTTCCGCCGTCGCGGTGAACGTGGCGACGCCGGAAGATGCTCAGGATCCGCGCGTCGCCGTGTCGCTGGATAACAGCGGGAGCGCAGACATTCCGGGCAATAGCCGCGCCCTCTTCGCGGTACCGGGCTATCAGCAGACGACGTTGACGATTAACGAATCGCTGGACGTCTCCCGGGGAGCCAGCAGTGAAATCACGCAAGGGTCAGGCAGCAGAACGCTGTTTATGGTGCCAGGCAAACTGCTGCGCCGGGACGTGCAAACGACCGCAAGCTACACCTGGCTTGGCCAGTTAACCGACGAGCACCATTCGCCGTTTATCGGCGGCGTGCCGCTGAACGTGAACGGCTGGAGTGACCTTGGCAACGGCGGGTTTAGCGCGCAAAGCGACGCCCTGCTGCATAACCTCTACCTGGTGCGTCAGCAGCAATTTTATCAGTGCGCGCTGAACGTGAAGAGTATGCGTGACGTCGTGCGTTACGTCGGTTCGATTCCCTGTAAGGAATTAACCTTCTCCGCCCTGCCGGATGCTGTCCAGCAGCAGGCGCAGCTGATGCTGGCCGGACGGTCGGTCCCTGCTGGCCCGACAGCCATGAATACCGATAGCCTCACTAAAGGGAAATGATGTGATTAAGTGCCTCTTTATTTTACTGCTGTTAAGCCTGTGGGCCGGCCAGACGCTGGCGGGCGCTCCCGCGGGACGAAACTCCAGCGTTGGGATCAGCTTCGATCGTATGGCACCGCCTGCGCGTTTTGACATCTGGTTTCATGAATCGGGTGGTTATGACCCCGCCGATCCGCAAAAGTGGGGACGTAACACCCTGACCTGTGAGTCCCGGACTGACACCACGAACGGCGCCTGCATGAATGCCCCGGTCTGGTTCTCGGCGAACCCAGCCGCGCCTTATGCCATCAACTTGCGTTTTACGCATGCCCTCACCAGCAAAACGGTGGATATCAAGGTGTATGGCGATCACTACATGTTTATCAACAACAGAGTGTTTATTTTCGCCAGCTTCGTGACCGGAGGAACGGTCGACCTCCCGGCGTGGAACAGAGAGCCCTACTTCGATTTCTATATCGTAAAAAGTGAACTGGATAAGCTCGCCCTACCAGGGATCTGGACCGCCACGCTGAAGCAGAACCTGCGCCAGTGGGGAAGCGCCGACTGCGGCGGGAACTTCAATGACGTGAATGTCGGCTGTCCTGGCTATCTCACCATCGCCAAATGGCAGGCCAATATTCGCATTGAGGTGGTCGACCCAGGAAACCAGCAGATTTATCTGCCGGCCTTTCCGCACTCCACGCCCATCGTTAACCTCAACCTGACCAACTTCCCGGGGCGACCAGGGGGGAGCGAGATCCAGGGGGAAAACACGCTGGATATGTGCCTGTACGACGGCAAAAACAGCACCAGCACCCGCGCCTATCTGCGCTTTGAAGATGACGGGCTTCCCTCAGAGGGGCGTGCCGAAGGGGCGTTTTCTATCCGGCGGCGCGGTGGAAGCCAGACCGACGCGCGGGATCGACTCGATTATCGGGTCTCCGTCACTAATCCCATCACAGGCGCAACCGAAACGGTCGCGAACGGTAAAACCCTGGTCTGGCAGGGCACTAACGATCCGCAGTATCTGCGTCAGGTCGTGCTGCCCGGCGGACGCGAGAGCGTACTGTGCATTCCTGCGCCAATTATCCTGAAAACCCCCGCGTTCGCCGCCAGCAGTAAAAACGCGGGCGACTATACCGGCACGCTGCGCGTCATCTATACGCCCAGCACGTTATAACGAGGTCACCGTGAGTTACGCCATTCTCGACAATAATCGATTTTACGCCGAAGGGTTGCGCTATGCGCTGCTGCGTCGGGGCGTTCAGTTAGAAGTCCAGAGCGATACCGTACAATGGCAGCCAACGCTGCTTACCCGCCGCGTGATTGTCGTCCGCTGCCGTTTTTCCGTGGCGGCGACGCATCAGGCGCTGATCAATATTTTGCTCAGGCTGGAAGCCGCCCGCTGGAAAGGCACTCTTTATCTGGTCTGCAACGAAAAGGGGTGGGCGCTGGCGACGCATTTACGCAAGCGTTTCAGTACGCTAACGCTTTATATCATCGACGACCGGATCGCCGTTGCCGATGCGGCGTATTTGCTGGCAAAAGAGCCGCGTCGCGTTCGAAGCCTGGACTGCTGCCTGACCGTTCCTGAATTCAACGTGCTCGATCTGATGCTGACCGGGTTGCCGGTCCGCCACATTGCCATCGTGACGCACATGTCGGAGAAGCAGGTTTCAACCCATAAATGCAACGCGCTGAAGAAGCTCAATGCCAACAACCTGCTTCAGCTGCTCCTGTAGGTCACGGTTTATCCTGAGCCCGCTTTTTTGCTACACTGTCGCCGATTTTTCACCTACGACAGAAGATTATGTTCATTTTTGCAGGCCAGGAAATTGAGACCGATAGCGAAGGCTATCTGAAAGATACGACGCTCTGGAGCGAACCGCTGGCGGAGAAAATTGCGGAAAACGAAGGCATTACCCTCTCCCCCGAACACTGGGAAGTGGTGCGTTTTGTCCGCGAGTTCTACCTTGAATTCAACACCTCTCCGGCCATCCGCATGCTGGTCAAGGCGATGGCCAATAAGTTCGGTGAAGAGAAAGGCAACAGCCGCTATCTCTATCGTCTGTTCCCGAAAGGCCCGGCAAAACAGGCCACCAAAATTGCCGGCCTGCCTAAACCGGTGAAGTGCATTTAGTAGCGAATACCGAAGTTAACGTACTCCCGACCGGGTTGATGCGGTTCCGTTAGTACCTTATCAACCCGCGCGCTGCGCGGCCCGCCCGCCTTTAGCCACGCCACCAGCTTGTCGACCTGCTCCGCTTCGCCGCAGGCGACCACCTCAACGCTGCCGTCATCCATGTTGCGCGCGTATCCCGTTAGCCCAAGCTGAACGGCCTCGCGCTGGGTGCTGTAGCGGAACCCGACGCCCTGAACGACGCCGTGAACCCAGGCAATAGTGCAGACTTTTGACATTCTTCTTCTCCTTAACGTAGCGTTTTCGGCAAACAGCCGTAGTGTTGCCGAAAACGGGCGGTGAAACGAGAGCTGGACAGATACCCACATTGTAATGCGATTTCGCCGATCGGTAATCGGGTTGACTGTAACTGTGACAGCGCAATGCCCATCCTCACCTCCTCCACAATCTGGCGAAAACTCTGTGACTCCTCGCGTAACCGCCTGCGCAGCGTCGGCACGCTTAATGCGAGACGGCTGGCGACATCCTGCGCGGTCCAGGCTCTGGCGGGCGACAGCATGATGAACTGTCGCACCTGCTCGGTCAGGTTATTGTTTCGCTCAATAAGCAGCGGGCCTGCCACGCCGTCATGCAGCAATGCCAGCAACAGACCGAAGGCCTGATGTTTTTGCAACGCCTCCGGTAAATCCTGACGCACGGCGTGCAGCAGGTTATCCCACATAAATGCCAGCCCTTCGCTCAGCGGAGCGCAGAGCGAATGCAGCGTCATGCGCGGCCAGGATTTCAGGTAATGCGCTTTAAACTCGGCAACAATTTCCGGCGATAACATCAGCAAGTCCGAGTGAAACAGACCGTTTGCAGGCTGATTAATGATTTCCATCGCCGTATTGGCAGGAATAATGATGAGCTCATCCCGGGTTGCCACCAGGCGGTTATTGTCCTGCACAATCACCTTACTGCCGTGAGTGATATGGCAAATCGCCGGAAAAAAGAGCTTAACCTGGTGCAGGCGATGCATTTTGCTGGCACTCACTTCACCCGCCGTGAGATGTTTATGTCGAAAATGGAACTCCTGCACCCCGCCATCCTTATCTGCTGTAGGTTGCTGTTAACTGAGCCTTTGCCAGAACGTGACTATTGAGCATAAAACCGACCAGCGCGCCGCTGGCATTTTTGTCGACGGGCAGTTTATCCACGTCCAGCGCCCAGACGGTAATCTGATAGCGATGAGGCTTGTCCCCGGCAGGGGGGCATGCGCCGCCGAATCCAGCATAACCGAAATCATTACGCCCCTGCACAGCGCCAGCAGGTAATTTTTCGCCATTTGGGTTACCGGCACCAGCGGGCAGCGTCATTGTCTTCGCGGGAATGTTGGCTATGGTCCAGTGCCACCAGCCGCTGCCGGTAGGCGCATCCGGGTCATAGACCGTAATGGCAAAACTTTTCGTACCGGCTGGCGGATTTGTCCACGCAAGCTGCGGGGACTGGTTACCACCGTGGCAGCCGAATCCCTCAAACACCTGCTGTGGCGCTAACCGCCGGTCGCCGGAAATATCCCGGCTGGTCACGCTGAAAGACGTTGCGGCGAAAACCTGAAAACTCATGGCCGTCAGAGCGGCTATTGTGATGACACTGCGCTTTTTCATGGGTATTTCCTTTGCTGAACCGGAAACCCTAAGATAAAGCACGCAACAATGCCCCAATGTGCCTAAGCGATTTGATTTTGTGCCGAAACGCTCAACGGCATCCGCAGATGATTGCGCCTTGCTGAATGTGGTAATCTACGCGCCATTTCCCTGAAATCGACAGAACAGCAAATTATGAGTGTACGTTTAGTGTTAGCCAAAGGGCGCGAGAAATCATTACTGCGCCGTCATCCCTGGGTCTTTTCCGGCGCGGTTGCCCGTATGGAGGGCAAAGCCAGCCTCGGTGAAACCATTGATATCGTGGACCACCAGGGGAAATGGTTAGCGCGAGGCGCCTACTCGCCAGCGTCCCAGATCCGTGCCCGCGTCTGGACCTTCGATAAAGACGAAACCATCGACATCGACTTCTTCGTGCGTCGTCTGCAGCAGGCGCAGCAGTGGCGTGAGTGGCTGGCAAAACGCGACGGGCTGGACAGCTACCGCCTGATTGCCGGTGAGTCCGACGGTCTGCCGGGCGTGACCATCGATCGCTTCGGTAACTTCCTGGTGCTACAGCTCCTGAGCGCCGGGGCGGAATACCAGCGTGCCGCGCTGATTAGCGCCCTGCAAACCCTGTTCCCGGAATGTGCTATTTACGACCGCAGCGACGTGGCGGTGCGCAAAAAAGAGGGCATGGAGCTGACGCAGGGGCCGGTCACGGGTGAGCTGCCGCCTGCCCTGCTGCCGATTGAAGAACACGGCATGAAGCTGCTGGTAGATATTCAGGGCGGGCATAAAACGGGTTACTACCTTGACCAGCGCGACAGCCGCCTGGCTACGCGTCAGTACGTTGCCGACAAACGCGTGCTCAACTGCTTCTCCTACACCGGTGGTTTCGCCGTTTCGGCGCTGATGGGCGGCTGTGCCCAGGTGGTCAGCGTGGATACCTCGCAGGAAGCGCTGGACGTGGCAAAACAAAACGTCGAGCTGAACAAACTGGATCTGAGCAAAGCCGAATTTATACGCGACGACGTCTTCAAGCTGCTGCGTAAATACCGCGACCAGGGCGAGAAGTTCGACGTCATCGTGATGGATCCGCCAAAGTTTGTGGAGAACAAAAGCCAGCTGATGGGCGCCTGCCGTGGGTATAAAGATATCAACATGCTGGCCATCCAGCTGCTGAACCCGGGCGGAGTTCTGCTCACCTTCTCCTGCTCCGGCCTGATGACCACAGATTTATTTCAGAAAATCATCGCCGATGCCGCAATAGATGCTGGCCGTGATGTACAATTTATAGAGCAGTTCCGTCAGGCAGCCGATCACCCCGTGATTGCTACCTACCCGGAAGGACTGTATCTGAAAGGGTTTGCCTGTCGCGTCATGTAACTTGAAAAGAGAAATATTGCCCGCACATAACGTGTAAGTCGTATTTCCCGGGAGGTGACTATGATTGCCAGCAAATTCGGTATCGGCCAGCAGGTCCGCCACACTTTGCTCGGGTATTTGGGTGTGGTCGTGGATATCGACCCGGAGTATTCCCTTGATGAACCGTCAGCAGACGAACTGGCGGTGAACGCAGAGCTTCGCGCCGCGCCCTGGTACCATGTGGTGATGGAGGGGGATGATGGACAACCCGTTCACACCTATCTTGCTGAAGCGCAGCTAAGCAGCGAGCTGCAGGAAGAGCATCCGGAGCAACCCACTATGGATGAACTTGCTCAGACTATCCGCAAACAGTTACAGGCTCCGCGCCTGCGGAACTAAGCGTGTAAAAAAAGCCCGATGAACGGGCTTTTTTTTATTATTTCGCCAGCCCCAGACGGGGGATGTCGATCGCCGGACAGCGATCCATGACGACGTTTAACCCCGCATCCCGCGCCAGCACCGCAGCCTGCTCGTTAATCACGCCCAACTGCATCCACAGCGTTTTCGCCCCGACGGCAATAGCGTCCTGCGCCACTTCCCACGCCGCCTCGGAGTTTCGGAAGACATCAACCATATCAATTTTTTCCGGCACGTCAGCGAGCGTGGCATAACCCTGCTGGCCCAGTAAGGTTTTCCCCGCCACTTTTGGCGAGACCGGGATGACGTGGTAGCCCTGATCGAGAAGGTATTTCATCACCCGATAGCTTGGACGATCGGGTTTATCGCTCGCGCCCACCAGCGCAATGGTACGCGTGGATGTCAGAATCTCGGCAATATCGTTCTCTTTCATGGTTTTTCTCCTGGCTTTTTTAAAAGTGTACGCCAAACCGCACATCTCAACCATCCATCCCATACCGACGCATGAGGGCAAAACGGCGAAATATGTCTATATGTTAGTAAACATGATTCTCGAAAAATTTAGATACATTAATGCGGCGACAGGATTTCTGACGGGAGCCTTCTATGAAAACCGGTATTGCCACTGCTCTGATTGCGTTAGTGATGCCGGTCTGCGTTTTTGCTACCACGCTCCGGCTCTCTACCGATATTGATCTCCTGGTACTGGACGGAAAAAAGGTCTCCAGTTCCTTATTGCGCGGTGCGGACAGCATCGAATTGGATAACGGGCCGCATCAGCTGGTATTCCGGGTGGAAAAATCGATCGGTCTGGCGAATCACGAGCAAAGGATGTATATCTCCCCGCCGCTGATTGTCAGCTTTAATACCCGGCAAATCAGTCAGGTGAACATTACACTGCCTCGTCTTGAAACCGAGAAGGAATCGGCGGCCTTCGACGCTTCACCCCGCATTGAACTGCTGGACGGGGATGCGATGCCGATTCCGGTGAAGCTGGATATTCTGGCGCTGACGACCTCACCGAAAGGTCCGGACTACGAGGCCGCGACCCAGACCTATAACAAAGCGGGTAAACGCGCGTCGCTTCCTCAGTTTGCCACCATGATGGCTGACGACAGTACGCTGCTTTCCGGCGTCTCAGAACTGGACGTCATTCCTCCCCAGTCCCAGACCCTGACGGAACAACGCCTTAAATTCTGGTTCCAGCAGGCCGATGCCGACACGCGGGCCCGGTTTTTACAGTGGGCAAAACAACAACCTTCATCATAAGCCACATTTTTTACGCCTTTCTCTTGCAGCGTCAAACGGTTCCCGTCATCGTGTAGGCAGTTAACCTGATGGATATGATTATGGAACTGACAACACGCACGCTCCCGGAACGCAAACACATTGCTCTGGTGGCGCACGATCACTGTAAACAAATGCTGCTTAACTGGGTTCGCCGCCATCAGTCTTTGCTGGAAAAGCACGCCCTGTCGGCAACCGGCACTACCGGTAACCTGATCCAGCGCGAAACGGGTCTGGAGGTGAACGCCATGCTGAGCGGCCCGATGGGTGGCGATCAGCAGGTCGGCGCGCAGATCTCCGAAGGGAAGATTGATGTGCTGATCTTCTTCTGGGATCCGCTAAACGCGGTTCCGCACGACCCGGATGTCAAAGCCCTGCTGCGTCTGGCGACGGTGTGGAATATTCCGGTGGCGACAAACCTCTCGACGGCGGATTTCATCATCGAATCGCCGCAGTTTAACTCACCGGTAGATATCCTTATTCCGGACTATCAGCGTTATCTTTCAGAGAGATTGAAGTAGCTTTTTTTGCCGGGTGGCGGCTACGCCTTACCCGGCCTACCCATCCTTGCCCGTCTTCGTTAAGGCTTCCGCGCCACCGGCACATCAATACTCTTCAAAATATCGACAAACACGGATGGCTCCTCTTTATTGAACAGCAGCCACACGCGATGGCGCGCGCGGGTCATGGCCACATACAGCAAACGCCGCTCTTCGGCATCCGGGAAGTCTTCCGGCACCGGCAGCAAGGCCTGCTCCATGACCGACTCGCGGGCCGGAGCCGGGAAACCGTCGCTGCCCTCTTTCAGCCCCATGACAATCACATAGTCGGCCTGCTGCCCTTTGCTGGCGTGAATCGTCATAAATTCAAGCTGCAGCTTCGGCCAGCGGGTGGCCGCCTTTTCCAGCGCCTCGGGTTTGAGGTGATGGTAACGCGCCAGCACCAGGATACGCTCATCGGGCTTCGCGTAACCGCTGAGCTTGTCCAGCAGCGGTTCCAGCTGATCGTCCGCCAGCAGGGTCACGGCTTTTTTATCCCCTGGCCGCAGGCTATTGAGCGGTTTTGCCAGCTGATGCGGGTTCTGCTGGATAAAGCGGTTGGCGATTTCACCAATCCGTGAATTGAAGCGGTAGGTCGTGTCCAGATCGCTGCGATCGCCTTCGCCAAAATAGTGGTGGAATGCGGTCGTCAGCGAAAGCTGTGCCCCGCTGAAGCGATAGATGGCCTGCCAGTCATCCCCCACCGCAAACAGCGAGGTATGCTTATTTTGCGCCCGCAGCGCTGAGAGCAATGCTGCGCGCTGCGGAGAGATGTCCTGGAACTCATCCACCAGAATATGCTTCCACGGGCTGACAAAACGCCCCTTCTCAAGAATGATGATGGCCTGATGGATCAGGCCGGAAAAATCGACGGCATTTTCCGCTTTCAGCGCGGTTTTCCAGGCCTTCAGCAGCGGCGCCATCAGCTTGACCCGCTTCGAAAACAGATCGCGGATCGCCTCCGGCGCGCTTTCAATCATTTCTGCCTGCGTTCCGCCGTGCATTCGCATCAGGCTGACCCAGCGGTCAAGCCGTGAACCCAGCCGACGCGCCAGTTTGTCATCCTGCCAGAAGCTGCCTTCCGGCACGTCCCAGTTGAGCTCCTCCTCGAGCCACTGACGCCATCCTTTCGCCTGCGCCTTTTTCTCACTGCACTGCTGGCGCCACGTTTTGATAAACAGCGCCTGACGCGCCTGCGCGTCGTTTTCCAGCTTACTGATAGCAGGCACTTTTTTACTGCCCTGCTGAATAATATGCAGGGCAAGGGCATGGAAGGTTCTGGCCGTGATATCCCGGGTATGCAGACGTTCCTGGATCCGTTCGTCCATCTCCTGGGCCGCCTTGCGACCAAAGGCCAGAAGCAGAATTTGATCGGCGACCGCTTCCCCGGTCGTCAGCAGCCAGCCGGCACGGGCTACCAGCACCGACGTTTTACCGCTACCGGCCCCCGCCAGCACCAGCAGCGACTGCTCGCCGTTAACCACCGCGCGCGCCTGGGCCGGGTTGAGCGGAGAAGACTCCACCGTACTGAAAAAGTCGGCGTATTGGGTGAGCATGGCGTCCGTCCAGGCCTGATTATGGGCGAGCCGACTTTTATCCTTATCATTCAACCAGGCCTGGCACTGGCGCCAGGCGTCGCGACAGTTGTCAAACTCCTCCAGACGCGTCACGGAGATCGGCAGCGCCGAGAGTGCCTGCCGGATTTTTTGCTGTAGCCCGGCGGTCTGCTGACGGGTGAGCCACGAATGCTGCGCGTTGCTTTGCGCGATATCGTCCAGCACCTTCTGAAGCACCCCGGCGGCAATCACGCTCATATCCTGACTCCACCGCTGCCAGAGCGCGTTCAGGTGATGATGAAAACGCTGGGTTTCTGCCCACTCGGTGCCGTGAAGACGCACGACTTTATCGTCAGGCAGTACGAACTCCAGTTCGCCCCACACCAGCCCGCGTTTGCAGTGGATAGCCAGAAGCTGATTAAACGGAATAAGGTATTCGTGGCGTTCCCCGGAGACTTTCACCCCGGCATTAAGGAGAACCACCCGGTCGTATGGGTGTTGCGCCAGACGTTTGCCTAACGACGTTGCTTTCAGTTCCATGTTCCGCCAAATCCACGAAGAGATAATTTACCTGACAGTGTAACTGCCAGTTTTAAGGTGCTCCAGCCTAAAAAAACGTTACAATCATTGGGCGTTAATTTTATCGAAAGGAAGTGAGGGTTTATGCGTACCGTTCTGAATGTGTTGAATTTTGTGCTGGGCGGTTTTGCCACCACCCTTTCCTGGCTTTTTGCCACGCTGGTGAGCATCGTCCTGATTTTTACGCTCCCCCTGACCCGCTCCTGCTGGGAAATCACAAAACTCTCCTTCGTCCCCTACGGGAATGAAGCCATCCACGTTGACGAGCTGAATCCGGAGAACAAAAACGCCCTGATGAATACGGGTGGAACCCTGCTGAACATTCTGTGGCTGGTTTTCTTCGGCTGGTGGCTCTGCATCATGCATATTTTTGCGGGGATTGCGCAGTGCATCACGATTATTGGAATTCCGGTGGGGATCGCGAACTTTAAGATCGCCGCTATCGCCCTTTGGCCCGTCGGGCGCAGGGTTGTTCCGGTCGAAGTGGCCCAGGCGGCGCGTGAAGCCAATGCGCGTCGTCGTTTTCAGTAACTAAGGACTGGCCGCGTTTATGCTAAGCCCACTGCTTCGCCGTTATACCTGGAACAGCACCTGGCTTTATAACGTCAGGATATTTATCGCGCTTTGCGGCACGGTTGCCCTGCCCTGGTGGCTGAATGATGTCAAGCTCACCATCCCACTCACGCTGGGCGTTGTGGCCGGGGCGCTGGCGGACCTGGACGATCGTCTGGCCGGGCGTTTACGTAACCTGGTCATCACGCTCGTCTGCTTTTTTATTGCATCAGCGTCCGTTGAGTTACTTTTCCCCTGGCCCTGGCTGTTTGCCCTGGGTCTGACGCTCTCAACCAGCGGGTTTATTTTGCTGGGCGGCCTTGGGCAGCGCTATGCCACTATCGCGTTTGGCGCCCTGCTGATCGCCATCTACACCATGCTGGGCGCGTCCCTCTACGACCAGTGGTACCAGCAGCCGGTTCTGCTGTTGCTCGGTGCCATCTGGTATAACCTGCTGACCTTAACCGGTCATCTGCTCTTCCCGGTTCGCCCTCTGCAGGACAACCTTGCCCGCAGCTTTGAGCAGCTAGCCCACTATCTGGAACTGAAATCCCGGCTGTTCGACCCGGATATCGAGGAAGAAAGCCAGGCGCCGCTCTACGATCTGGCGCTGGCTAATGGCCAGCTGGTTGCCACCCTCAACCAGACAAAAGCCTCTCTGCTGACCCGTCTGCGTGGCGATCGCGGTCAGCGCGGAACGCGAAGAACCTTACACTACTATTTTGCCGCCCAGGACATTCATGAACGTGCCAGCTCCTCGCACGTGCAGTATGCCGCCCTGCGCGAGAAGTTCCGCTATAGCGACGTGATGTTCCGCTTCCAGCGCCTGCTGTCCATGCAGTCCCAGGCGTGCCAGCAGCTCTCGCGCTCCATTCTGCTGCGCACGCCCTATCAGCATGACCCACGTTTTGAACGCGTCTTCAGTCATCTTGACGCGGCGCTCGACCGCGTTCAGGCCAGCGGAACGTCACCGGAACACATTAAAGCGCTGGGCTTTCTGCTGAACAACCTGCGGGCGATTGACGCGCAGCTGGCGACCATTGAGTCCGAGCAGGCGATGGCGCTTCCGGGCAGTGAAGTGGACAATCAGCTTGCTGATGACAGCGTGCACGGTTTTAGCGATATGTGGCTTCGCCTGAGCCGCAACTTTACCCCGGAGTCGGCTCTCTTCCGCCACGCGGTGAGAATGTCGCTGGTGCTGTGCGTGGGGTATGCCTTTATCCAGATAACCGGGCTGCATCATGGCTACTGGATCCTGCTGACCAGCCTGTTCGTCTGTCAGCCGAACTATAACGCCACCCGACACCGTCTTGCGCTGCGCATTATCGGCACGCTGGTCGGCGTCGCAATCGGCCTGCCGGTGCTCTATTTCGTGCCTTCCGTCGAAGGGCAACTGATTCTGATCGTGATCACCGGCGTGCTGTTTTTCGCGTTTCGCAACGTGCAGTACGCCCATGCCACCATGTTCATCACGCTGCTGGTGCTGCTCTGCTTTAATCTGTTGGGTGAAGGGTTTGAAGTCGCCCTGCCCCGCGTGATTGATACGCTGATTGGCTGCGCGATCGCCTGGGCCGCGGTCAGCTTTATCTGGCCGGACTGGCGTTTTCGCAATTTGCCGCGCGTGGTAGACAGGGCGATGAATGCCAACTGTCGTTACCTTGACGCTATTCTGGAGCAGTATCACCAGGGCCGCGATAACCGTCTGGCTTACCGGATAGCACGTCGCGACGCGCATAACAGTGATGCTGAACTGGCTTCCGTTGTCTCTAATATGTCAACGGAGCCGCGCGCCACGGCAGAGATTCGTGAAACCGCGTTTCGCCTGCTTTGCCTTAACCATACGTTCACCAGCTATATTTCGACGCTGGGGGCCCACCGTGAGAAGCTCACCAACCCGGGAATTCTCAACCTCCTTGATGACGCCGTCTGCTATGTCGATGATGCACTGCATCACCGCCCAGCCGATGAACCGCGTGTGCAACAGGCTCTGGATGAACTGGCTCAACGCATTGCGCACCTTGACCCGGGAAACGACAGCAAAGCGCCGCTGGTTCTTCAGCAGATAGGCCTGCTTATCGCTCTGCTGCCTGAAATTTGTCGGCTGCAACAGCACATCGCTACCTGGAGGAACGACTCTCCTGTGGCTCAGGCAGCGCATTAAACCACTCCGTCAGCTCCCGGCGGATGCCTGCCGGGAGTGCCGCCTCATGCAGCCCTTCGATAGCCCCTTCCAGCGCAAAGAGAACTTTAATACTGAGCGCTTTATTCTTTGCCCGCATCTTCAGCCAGCTCGCTCTGGCACCCAGCGCCCGCAGCGTTTCTTCATTGGTGATACCGGCTTCAAAGAGCAAGACTTCAAGCTGAAAGGTCAGGTTCGGCAGATCCTTAAGACGGTTTCGTTGATGACGCTGGTAGCGCTCTTTCCTTGCCGCACTGAGCGCAAACGAGGAGAGCTGAAGCAACCTCTCCCTGTCCTGCCATAATCCGTCATCCACACGATAATAGTTGAGCAGCACCGGGCGGCCTCGCTTCATCAACGTCAAAAAGGAGGAGGCGTTTTTTACACAGTATTTTGCACTCTCCTCACACGCACGAAGATAAAGTTCGCCATCGGACACCATGGCAAAGACCGCATCATCCACCGCCAGGGTGTAGCCGCCAAACAGCGCGCGATGATGAATCTCGCCCAACGGGGACAGGTATTCCTGGGATTTATAAATCCGTTCATAAGATATCTTTTTCATGATATTTCCCTTCAGAATCATAGACTAACGACAAAATTTCTTACTAGCGGATCCGTTAGCAGGAAAATAGGCAACTTATCGTCGTTGAGCAAGATGATTTTTCGAGGGGCATCAAGATTGAATGAATTTTGCGAGTCGCTTTCCGAAAATGAGGTTGATCTTTGGGCATACAGGGGTTACTGTATATCCATACAGTAACTACAGGGCTGGAATGAATATGCACACTTCAGGCTATGCAAATCGCGCAATCTCTCTCTCTTCTGCCGCAGGCAATGTCGCGCAGAATTCCGTCGAGCGTGTTTCCACAGGGCTTATCAGTGAAGTGGTTTATCGTGAAGACCAGCCCTTGTTAACTCAACTTCTGCTACTGCCGTTATTACAACAGCTCGGTCAGCAATCGCGCTGGCAGCTTTGGCTCACGCCACAGCAAAAGCTGAGCCGCGAGTGGGTTCAGTCCGCTGGCCTGCCGCTGACCAAGGTCATGCAGATTAATCAGCTCTCGCCTTGCGATACCGTTGAGTCGATGATCCGCGCGTTACGCACAGGGAATTACAGCGTGGTGATTGGCTGGTTACCGGAAGAGTTGACGGAAGAGGAACATTTCCGCCTGACTGAAGCTGCTGAAGAAGGGAATGCGATCGGGTTCATTATGCGTCCGGTTCGATCGGATTCTTACCGCAGAGGACAACTTTCTGGGCTAAAAATTCACTCAAATTTGTATCATTGAGTGAAATTAAGATTTTTCCTGGAATTTTTTTTGACCGCAAGATGAGGTTTTAGTTCCCGACCTCAAAATTGCGGCAAGGCTTGTCTGGTGCGGTTCTCCTTAATTTTATTGCACAAAATTCGTTCGAAAAATGTTAAATAATCGGTATACGGAACTTTTTTTTTCATATGCCTGACGGACTTCACACTTGTAAGTTTTCAGCTACGTTGTAGACTTTACATCGCCAGGGGTGCTCGGCCTAAGCCGAAGATATCGGTAGATTTATATTTGACCACGCCCCCGGTGAAGGATTTAACCGTGATTCTCTCTTGAGACTTTCATGGCGAATTTTGGATGATAACGAGGCGCAAAAAATGAAAAAGACAGCTATCGCGATTGCAGTGGCACTGGCTGGCTTCGCTACCGTAGCGCAGGCCGCTCCGAAAGATAATACCTGGTATGCAGGTGGTAAACTGGGCTGGTCTCAGTTCCACGACACTGGCTGGTACAACAGCAGCCTGAACAATGATGGCCCAACTCACGAGAGCCAGCTTGGTGCAGGTGCGTTCGGTGGCTATCAGGTTAACCCGTATGTTGGTTTTGAAATGGGTTACGACTGGTTAGGTCGTATGCCATACAAAGGCGACACCGTAAACGGCGCTTTCAAAGCACAGGGCGTGCAGCTGACCGCTAAACTGGGTTACCCAGTAACTGACGATCTGGACGTGTACACCCGTCTGGGCGGCATGGTATGGCGCGCTGACTCCAGCAACAGCATCGCTGGCGACGACCATGACACCGGTGTTTCCCCAGTATTCGCTGGTGGCGTTGAGTGGGCTATGACCCGTGACATCGCTACCCGTCTGGAATACCAGTGGGTTAACAACATCGGCGACGGCAACACCGTTGGTGTTCGTCCAGACAACGGCATGCTGAGCGTAGGTGTTTCCTACCGTTTCGGCCAGCAGGAAGAAGCAGCACCAGTTGTTGCTCCAGCGCCGGCTCCAGCTCCAGAAGTACAGACCAAGCACTTCACTCTGAAGTCTGACGTTCTGTTCAACTTCAACAAAGCGACTCTGAAACCAGAAGGCCAGCAGGCACTGGATCAGCTGTACACCCAGCTGAGCAACCTGGATCCTAAAGACGGTTCTGTAGTGGTTCTGGGCTTCACCGACCGTATCGGTTCTGACGCTTACAACCAGAAACTGTCTGAGAAACGTGCTCAGTCTGTTGTTGATTACCTGATCTCTAAAGGTATCCCAGCTAACAAGATCTCCCCACGTGGTATGGGCGAATCTAACCCAGTTACTGGTAACACCTGTGACAACGTGAAAGCTCGCGCTGCACTGATCGACTGCCTGGCTCCAGATCGTCGCGTAGAGATCGAAGTTAAAGGCATCAAAGACGTTGTAACTCAGCCAGCGGCATAAGTTATCGTCTTATAAAAAAACCCCGCAATGCGGGGTTTTTTATTGTCTGAAGAAAAGTAAAAAAATCTACTTTTTACCCAACAGCGCCTGAAGGTCGTTCTTCAGTGTCGACATCTGGTTGGCGTATTTCTCTTTATGTTCTGCATCCTCAATCAGCTGCACGATGGTTTCCGACAGCGTTTTGCCCCGTCGTTGTGCCAGCCCGGCCAGGCGCTGCCAGACAACAAATTCCAGGTCGATTGATTTTTTGCGTGTGTGCTGATGCTCAGCATTAAAATGCCGTTTGCGTCGCGCACGGATAGTTTGCTTCATCCGGTTTAACAAGGCTGGATTGATGTGTTTCTCAATCCAGCCGTTAACCTGTACCGGTTCATTTTCGAGGGTCAGCAAAATATCCACGGCTTCTTGTGCAGCGCTGGCTTCGATGTAGCAGGTGATCAGCTCCCCTTCACGGTGCTTTTTGACCAGGTACTTCCATTTCCAGCCGCTTTCGAGATTTTCCAGTTGTTGATATTTCATTGCGATCTCAGTGTTACCACGTAACTCTGTTCAGAATATCAGTTTTTTAGCAATCTGCTGAAAAGAAATCATATCCTGTGAGTGAATGCAGCCAATCACCCTGTCGAAATCCCCAATCCTGCTTGGGTACAGCCCCCCGCTTACGGTATACTCCACGCTTTTACATCTGACTAAAAAACATCAACTTTGACCATTACGAAACTTGCATGGCGTGACCTTGTTCCGGATACCGAAAGTTATCAGGAACTGTTTGCACAGCCAGATCTCGCAAAAGAACACGAATTCATCCTTAGCGATACGCAGCCCCGTTTGCATTACGCGCTGGAGCAGGCATTAAGCCCATGGGCAACTGCGCCTTTCATGCTGCTCAAAGCCCCGGAAGAAGCGGAATACCTGACGTTGTTCGGGGATGCCGTGCGTCAGTTAAAGCCGGAAGCGAATGCCGTTTTTGGCGGCCAGTATCGTATTACGGGACATGATGTCACTTTCGAACCGGCGGCACAGGCCGACGGCCGTTTTGCCGCCAAGGGCGAGGTGATTACCGCGAACTGGGTCGAGGCAGAACAACTCTTTGGTTGTCTGCGCCAGTTTAACGGCGAGCTTTCGCTGCAGCCGGGGCTGGTACATCGCGCAAATGGCGGTGTTCTGATTATCTCACTGCGTACCCTGCTCTCGCAGCCGCTGCTGTGGATGCGTCTGAAAACCATCGTGCACCAGCAGCGTTTCGACTGGGTCGGCTACGATGAGTCCCGTCCTCTGCCCGTCTCTGTTCCGTCTATGCCGCTGTCGTTAACCGTCGTGCTGACGGGCGACCGTGAATCGCTGGCGGATTTCCAGGAAATGGAGCCGGAACTGGCTGAGCAGGCGGTATATAGCGAATACGAAGACAATATCCAGATTGCCGATGCCGACGATATGGCGCAGTGGTGTCAGTGGGTGATGGCCGTTGCCGAACGTTTTGCGCTGCCAACGCCTGCGGCTGACGCGTGGCCAGGCCTGATCCGCGAAGCGGTGCGCTATACCGGTGACCAGGAAACGCTGCCACTCTGCCCGCTCTGGATCGGCAAGCAGCTGCGTGAAGTGGGTGTGATTAGCGGTAACGGTGCGTTCACCGGAGAACAACTCACCCAGATGCTGGCTCAACGAGAGTGGCGAGAAGGCTATCTTGCTGACCGCATGCAAGATGAAATTCTGCTGGAACAAATTCTGGTGGAAACCGAAGGCGAACGCGTCGGGCAGATTAACGCCCTGTCGGTGATTGAATTTCCTGGCCATCCGCGCGCGTTCGGGGAGCCGTCTCGTATCAGCTGCGTTGTGCATATTGGCGATGGTGAATTTACCGATATCGAACGCAAAGCCGAGCTGGGCGGAAACATTCACGCCAAAGGCATGATGATCATGCAGGCGTTTTTGATGTCTGAACTGCAGCTTGAGCAACAGATCCCCTTCTCCGCCTCGCTGACGTTTGAGCAGTCCTACAGCGAAGTGGATGGCGATAGCGCCTCTATGGCTGAACTGTGCGCCTTAATCAGCGCCCTGGCGGAAGTGCCTATCAATCAGAATATTGCGATCACCGGTTCGGTGGATCAATTTGGTCGTGCGCAGCCTGTGGGTGGCCTCAACGAGAAAATTGAAGGCTTCTTCTCAATCTGTCAGCAGCGCGGTTTAAACGGCAAGCAGGGTGTGATTATTCCGGCTCCCAACGCACGCCATTTAAGCCTCAGTCAGGAGATCCTGGATGCGGTTGAACAAGAGCAGTTCGCTATCTGGGCCATCGAAGGGATTGAGGATGCACTACCCTTACTGACAAACCTGGTATGGGATGGCGAAGGGCAAACCACCCTGATGCAGACTATCCAGGAGCGTATTGCTCAGGCGACACAGCAGGATGCTCGTCATCGTTATCCATGGCCGTTACGCTGGCTGGGCTGGTTTAGTTCGAACTGATCGGACTTGTTCAGCGTACACGTGTTAGCTATCCTGCGTCCTTCACTAAAATAAGGCTTACTGAGAACATGGTAGATAAACGCGAATCCTATACAAAAGAAGATCTTCTTGCCTCTGGTCGCGGTGAACTGTTTGGCGCGAAAGGCCCACAGTTACCGGCCCCGAACATGCTGATGATGGACCGTGTCGTGAAAATGACCGAAACCGGCGGCAACTTCGATAAGGGTTACGTAGAAGCAGAACTCGATATCAACCCGGACCTGTGGTTCTTCGGTTGCCACTTTATCGGCGATCCGGTAATGCCTGGCTGTCTGGGTCTGGATGCGATGTGGCAGCTGGTTGGCTTCTATCTGGGCTGGCTGGGTGGTGAAGGTAAAGGCCGCGCGCTGGGCGTAGGCGAAGTAAAATTCACCGGCCAGGTTCTGCCTACAGCGAAGAAAGTGACCTATCGTATTCACTTCAAGCGCATCGTTAACCGCCGCCTGATTATGGGCCTGGCTGATGGCGAAGTGCTGGTCGACGGTCGTCTGATCTATAGCGCAAGCGACCTGAAGGTTGGCCTGTTCCAGGACACGTCCGCGTTCTGATCGTGCTTTTTGCACCCCCGGAAAGGCGAAACCTCCGCATTGCGGAGGTTTCTTTTTTAAAAGAGACGTTATCAGGCTATGAGTGCCCTGTCGCCGATGGCTTCTCGCCAGCCTCCAAGCCATTGTGACCTTTGATTTATCGTCTGATAAGGACACATTTCTTTAGAACGTCCAGCGATGCCGGCCTGATAACCACGTTGATGAGCCCGTTCCAGGCGATCTCGTTTCTGTCTCTTCATGCCTCGTTTCCCTCATTCTTTTGTCTGGTGGAAAGAAAACAGTGTCTGCACTATCTGCACAGGCACAGATAACGAATACCCCGAATTAGTCGCATCGTCAATGTTCAAAATTCATACGGGTGTCATATTTGTGAGCTACCTGGAAGATCATTTGTACAAAAATTGTGACGTGGCACAAGTAACAACCTGAAGTGAAAACGAAAAAAAACCGCAATCAGCGATAGACCGATTGCGGTTTTTGATGATGAATTTTACTTATGGCAGCCGGGAAATCTCTCTCGCGATACTGGCCGACTCCTGCGCCCAACCCTGAGCCAGGACTTTCACCATTTCGTCATAGCCATCCTTCTGCTGCTTCAGCTCCAGATGGAAAGGACGCTTAATCAGCTGCCCCTGATGATTCAGCAACCACTCCCCGCTGATCACCACTGCACCATCATAGCGGCCGTGGAAGCCCGTTACGGTGACGTTCAGCGTATCCTGATCGTTACCCAGCGGCTGCGACGCGACAACCCAGCCCGGAAGCTGGCTACCCAGATTGGCCACCAGCGTGTTGCGCAGTTGCTGATCCAGCGGGCTGGCCCACAGGTTGTTGGTCGCAATCACATATTTAACGTCGCTGGTCTGATAGACCACGCCGTTTCCTGCCAGATAATCCGGCACGGCAACCTGCTCAACCCACAGCTGGCGGTTTCCCTGACTCGCCGTGCTTTGCCCGCCGCTGTGAGTCGCCACAGGCAGCTGATAGTAGCTTTTATTCTCTACCCCTGAACTGCACGCCGTTAACAGCAGAGCGCCAACCATCAATAGCCACTTTTTCATTCTTTTGCCCTCTTCGGCTCAGGATCCTTTTTATCTTTCGCTTCGAACACCAGCGCGTTGCTCTTCTCGTTGAGCGTTTTCAGAACAGGCTGCAGTTCACGCAGGACCTGATCAAGACGCTGCATATCTGCCACCATCTTGTTATAGGCTGCTGAACCCGGCTGGAAGCCCTGCATACTGCGGTTCAGCTCACGCAGCGTTTTCTGCATGTCCTGCGGCAGCTGCTGCATGCTCTGGCTCGCCGTGATCTTGTTGATGTTATCCAGCGTGGTTTGCAGGCGCTGCATTGTCTCCTGACTCTGATGTAACGACCCGGTCGCCGCTTCAATCATCGGATTCAGTGGCAGATTGTTGATCTTATCCAGCGTCTCCATCAGACGCTGCTGGATCTGCGCCAGGCCGCTGCTCACCGTTGGGATGATCTTATAGCCACCGAATTCACGGATACCGGTAATTGGCGGTGCTTTCGGGTAGAAGTCCATATCCACATACAGCGCACCGGTGACCAGGTTGCCGGTTTTCAGCGACCCGCGCAAACCGCGTTCCATCAGCTGAGAGATATGGGCTGCAATATCCTGATTTTCGCCAATCTGGTTTAGCAGACGCTCCGGCTCAATGCGGATCAGCACCGGAATGCGATAGTCATCATCCAGCATCTGGCTCAGACCCGGGACGAAGAACGGCACTTGCCCAACCGTACCGAGGCGAATACCGCGGAACTCAACGGGCGCCCCCGGCTGCAGGCCGCGAACGGAGTCTTTAAAGAACATCAGGAAGTCAACGTGATCGGTATAGAGCGCATCCTGAATGCTTTTTTGATCGTCAAAGAGACGGAAAGCGGTGTTCTCTGCAACCGGCTGGCCCAAATCCAGGCCCTCCGGCACATCAAAACTCACGCCGCCGCCAAACAGCGTAGTCAGCGAACCCATTTCAACGCGCATACCTGCCGAAGTCAGATCCACCGCGATCCCGCTGTCTTTCCAGAAGCGGACGTTGCTGGTGACCAGGCGATCGTTTGGCGCATTAATGAAGAGCTGATAGCTGATCGCGCGTTTCTGCGGATCAAATGTGCTTTTCTCAACCGACCCGACCCGGTAGCCGCGGAACAGAACCGGGTCGCCCGCCGTGAGCTGACCTGCTTTTTTACTGTCGAGGATCACGCGGATACCCTTGGCGTCAGGCGGCGCAAGCGGCGGTGAGTCCAGGAGTTGGTATTTGGCTGGCTGGTTACCCTTAGCACCGGGCTGCAGCTCAATGTAGGCGCCCGAAAGCAGCGTCCCTAAGCCGCTGATCCCTTCACGCCCCACCTGCGGCTTAACGACCCAGAAAACGGAATCGCCGTGCAGTAGTTTTTCCATGCCGGCATTAAGGCGTGCCTTAATCTCCACATGGGTTAAATCGTCCGTCAGGGTTGCGCTTTCGACCACGCCCACATCCACGCTACGGCTTTTGATGGTCGTTTTACCGCCCTCAATCCCCTCGGCATTGGTGGTTATCAGCGTCACTTCCGGTCCCTGATGACTGTAATGATAAAACAGGATCCAGGCACCGATCAGCGCAGTCACGATGGGAAAAATCCACACCGGAGACCAGTTTTTGACCTTCTGCACTTTCGCCTCTCCACTCTTATTTTCCATGCTCTTACTCTTCCTCATGGCTTGATTCAGGCTCACGATCCCACGATAAACGAGGGTCGAAGGTCATGGCCGCAAACATGGTCATGATCACGACCAGTGCAAACATTAAAGCCCCCATCGCAGGATAAATACTCATCAAACCGCCCATCCGCACCAGCGCAGAGAGAACGGCGATGACAAACACGTCAATCATTGACCAGCGTCCGACAAACTCGACCACTTCATAAATCAGGTGCATGCGTTCGCTATCGCGTTTCCCATGACCTTTCGCATCCCAACAGAGCCAGGCGATGGCGATCATTTTTAAGGTGGGCACCATAATACTGGCGATAAAGATGACGCCAGCGACCGGATAGGAACCTTCGCCCCAGAGCAGTATCACCCCGGCGAGGATCGTCGAGGGCATTTTGTCACCGAGCAAATCGGTGATCATGATTGGCAGAATATTGGCTGGCAGATACAGCATGACGGACGTGACCAGCAGCGCCATCGTCCACTGCAGGCTATTTTTACGGCGTACGTGCCCCTTTGTTTCGCAGCGCGGACAGACGTCGAGATCGGCGGGCAGCACGGCGGTACAGCACGGGCACGAGCGAAGCCCCTGGCGAATGCCGGGCACCCCGACCTTCACCGTCTGTGAAAGCGTCGGCGCTGGCGCGATATCGTCCCACGCCCAGCGCCTGTCCACACACTGGAAGGCGCGCAGCTGCAGGACGCAGTACAGACACCAGGGAATAAAGCTGCTGCCAATCCCCACGTCGCCGTATGCCATCAGCTTCACGAAGCTGACCAGAATCCCCGCCAGAAAAATCTCGGCCATCCCCCAGCTTTTGAGCTGAAAAAGGGTACGCGCCAGTCGGATTTTCAGCGGTGCCGGCATCCTGACGCGGTTCACCAGCAAAAGGATGACGACCAGGCAAAAAGCCGGGACTATCTGGACAAACAGGAGAAAAAAGGTCCCCAGGCTGGCGTAATCTTCCGAGAACATCACGCCCGGGATTTCAAGCAAATCCACCTGGCTGGTGATCCCTCCCACCTTCATATAGATGAAGGGGAAGAGATTGGAGAGCAGCAGCATAAACAAGGCTGCCAGAGCGTAAGCAGTGGGACGCTGCCGCGGCGCGTCCCACTCGGTTGTCAACGTCGCACCGCAACGTGGACACAGGGCTTTATGTCCGTGACCAAGCTCTGGCAACGCCACGAGCATATCGCATTGCGAGCATAAAATATGCCTGTCGGCATGGTGCTGGTCACACATATGTTATCCCTGTTTATGCGCCGTTTTTCAGAGACTCAAGGTACTCCCAGCGCTCAAATGCTTCTTCCAGGGCTTTTTCAGCCGCGGACAGTTCTGACAGTACTTTCTGAGTATAGTCATGCGATTGAGTAAAGAATGACGCATCAGCAACCTGTGTTTGCAGATCCTCAAGCGCGGCCTCCAGCTCTTCAAGACGCTGCGGTAGCCCCTCCAGTTCGCGCTGCAGGTTATAGCTTAGTTTAGCCGAGGTTTTCTTGACAGTTTCTGCTTTTGTTACAGCAGGTTCAGAACTTATTTTGGACTTTGACTGCTTCGTCGCCAGCGACTGTGCCTGTTGCCCTTTTGCATCGTGATAACCGCCGACATATTGACCAATTCGCCCTTCACCTTCGAAGATCCAGCACTCGGTCACGGTGTTATCAACGAACTGACGATCGTGGCTGACCAGCATCACGGTGCCCTGATAGCCGTCAATCAGCTCTTCGAGTAATTCCAGCGTTTCGACATCCAGGTCGTTAGTCGGTTCATCGAGGATCAGCAGGTTGCTTGGCTTCAGGAACAGGCGCGCCAGCAGAAGGCGGTTTCGCTCACCGCCGGACAGCGCGCGCACCGGCGTCATGGCGCGTTTCGGATGGAACAGGAAGTCCTGCAGGTAGCCCAGCACGTGGCGAGGCTTGCCGTTCACCATCACTTCCTGCTTACCTTCGGCGAGGTTGTCCATCACCGTACGGTCCGGATCCAGCTCCGCGCGGTGCTGGTCGAAGTAGGCGACCTCCAGCTTGGTTCCGCAGTGAATACGTCCGCTGTCGGCCTGCAGCTGGCCCAACATCAGCTTCAGCAGCGTGGTTTTACCGCAGCCGTTCGGGCCAATCAGGGCGATTTTGTCGCCGCGCTGGACCTGCGCGGAGAAATCATTCACCAGCACTTTACCGTCAACCTGATAGTTGACGTTTTCCATTTCAAAGACAATCTTGCCGGAACGGGACGCCTCTTCCACCTGCATTTTGGCGCTGCCCATCACTTCACGGCGTTCGCTGCGCTCGCGACGCATCGCCTTCAGGGCACGCACGCGGCCTTCGTTACGGGTACGGCGGGCTTTGATGCCCTGGCGGATCCAGACCTCTTCCTGCGCCAGCTTGCGGTCAAACTCGGCATTCTGCAGCTCTTCCACGCGCAGGTTTTCTTCTTTTTCCAGCAGATACGTATCGTAATCGCCGGGATAGGTCACCAGCTTGCCGCGGTCGAGGTCGACAATGCGCGTCGCCATATTGCGAATAAACGAACGGTCATGCGAGATAAAGATGATGGTGCCGCTGAAGGTTTTCAGGAAACCTTCCAGCCAGTCGATCGCTTCGATATCCAGGTGGTTGGTCGGTTCGTCCAGCAGCAGCACCTTCGGCCCGCTGACCAGCGCGCGACCCAGGGCCGCTTTACGCAGCCAGCCGCCGGAGAGCGCCGACAGCTCCATATCGGGTTCCAGGCCGAGCTGGGCCAGTACTTCATTAATGCGGTTTTCAAGCTGCCACAGACCGTGGTGATCGAGCATCTCCTGCACTTTCGCCAGTTCGTTGAGGTTTTTGTCGCTCGGATCGGTCATCACCAGATGCGATATCTCGTGATAGCGCTTCAGGTATTCAGCCTGCTCGGAGATCCCTTCCGCCACGAAATCGTAAACGCTGCCGGTCACGTGACGCGGTGGATCCTGCTGCAGGCGGGAGACAATCAGATCCTGCTCGTAAACAATACGCCCGTCATCCAGCCCCTGTTCACGGTTAAGGATTTTCATCAGCGTGGATTTACCCGCGCCGTTACGGCCCACCAGACAGACGCGCTCGTTATCTTCGATGTGCAGTTCTGCATTGTCGAGAAGCGGTGAGTCGCTGAAGGAGAGCCACGCGCCGTGCATACTAATTAAAGACATTTATTTTTCCTTTCAGACCGCGGTAATCAACCAGCAGTTATGGATTTGACGGTTACGGGCAAAGTCCTGAGACAGCGTTTTTTGGCTGATTTCTTGTGCTTTCAGTCCCAGGGCTGCTAAGCCGTCATGATCCATACGGAAGCCGCGTTTGTTGTTCGAGAACATAATGGTGCCGCCTTTGCGCAGCAGGCGCTTCAGGTCGGTCATCAAGCGCAGGTGATCGCGTTGTACATCAAAGCTATCTTCCATACGCTTGGAGTTGGAGAAGGTCGGCGGATCGATAAAGATCAGGTCAAACTGCTCGTCGGTGTCACGCAGCCAGCCCAGCACGTCAGCCTGCATCAGGCGATGCTGACGTCCGGTTAAGCCGTTAAGACGCAGGTTGCGCTCCGCCCACTCCAGATAGGTACGGGACATATCCACCGTGGTGGTGCTGCGCGCGCCGCCCAGACCGGCATGCACGCTGGCGCTGCCGGTATAGGAGAAGAGATTCAGGAAGTCCTTGCCTTTACTCATCTGGCCCAGCATGCGTCGGGCGATACGGTGGTCGAGGAACAGACCGGTATCCAGATAGTCGGTCAGGTTGACCCACAGGCGCGCGTTGTATTCGCCCACTTCGATAAAGTCGCCCTTCTCGCCCATCTTCTGGTACTGATTTTTGCCTTTCTGACGTTCACGCGTTTTCAGCACCAGCTTGTTTGGCGCAATACCCAGCACGGCGATGGTGGCGGCAATGACGTCCAGCATGCGCTGACGCGCTTTTTGCGCATCAATAGTTTTCGGCGGCGCATATTCCTGAATCACCACCCAGTCCGCGTAGCGGTCAACCGCCACGTTGTACTCCGGCAGGTCGGCATCGTACAGGCGATAGCATTCAATGCCCTCCTGCTTCGCCCACTTCTCAAATTTCTTCAGGTTCTTGCGCAGGCGGTTGGCGTAATCTTCCGCCACGCCGGACGGCTTGCTGTCGGCCGCCTTCTCCGCCAGATGGTAGTTTTTCTGCACGCAGTCCAGCGGGCCGTTTTTCGCTTTAAACTGGCGATCGGCGCGCAGCTGCAGGCAGCTCAGCAGTTCCGGCGAGGCGCTGAACAGAGACAGGTTCCAGCCGCCGAAGTGGTCCTTCATATTGCGGCCCAGCAGGCTGTGCAGGGCAATCAGCGCCGGTTCGCTATCGAGACGTTCGCCGTATGGCGGGTTGCTGATGACGGTACCGTACGGGCCTTTTGGCAGCGGGTTGGTCAGGTTCGCCACGTCTTTCACTTCAAAGGTGACCAGCTCGCCGATACCGGCACGGCGGGCGTTGCTGCGCGCACGCTCAATGACGCGAGGGTCGCTATCGGAGCCGTAGAAATGAGAGGTATATTCCGCCAGCCCCTTCCGCGCGCGGGTCTGCGCGTCGTCTTTGACCTCTTTCCAGAGCGCTTCATCGTGCTGCGCCCAGCCCTTGAAGCCCCACTGGCCGCGGTGCAGTCCCGGCGCGCGGTCGGTGGCCAGCATGGCCGCTTCAATCAGCAGGGTACCGGAACCACACATCGGGTCGAGCAGCGGCGTGCCCGGCTGCCAGCCGGAGCGCATCACAATCGCGGCCGCCAGGGTCTCTTTGATGGGTGCCATACCGGTACGATCGCGGTAGCCGCGCAGGTGCAGGCCCGCGCCGCTCAGATCGAGGGAGATACTCGCCGTGTCGCCGTTCAGCCAGACGTTAATACGCAGATCGGGGTTTTCACGATCGACGTTGGGACGTTCCTTATTTTTACGCGTGAAGCAGTCCACAATGGCGTCTTTTACGCGCAGGGCACCGTACTGGCTGTTGCGGATCTCATCGTTCACGCCGTTGAAATGCACCGCAAAGGTGGCATTCGGGGTGAAGATCTCTGTCCAGTCGATCATCTGTACGCCGGTATAGAGATCAAGGTCGCTATAGACCTTGCACTCCTTCATCGGCAGCATGATGCGCGACGCCAGGCGGCTCCACATCAGGCTCTGGTAAATAAGCCGCGTGTCGCCCTCAAAATGGACACCACCCTGAACCACCTGGCACTCTTGCGCGCCCAGGCTTTCCAGTTCAGTTTTTAACAGCTCTTCCAGCCCACGGGCCGTACTGGCAAACAGAGAATTCATATCGTCACTTTTACTCTTAGAAAATTGTCGCGCATTATAGCTAATATGGCGTGTATGTCATAAAGTTGAAGGCTTATTTTCATTCGAGGGAGTGTGCAGTGGCGACGTTATCCAGGCTTTTTATTCATCCGGTGAAATCCATGCGCGGCATCGGCGTCTCTCACGCGCTGGCCGACATGAGCGGATTTGCCTTCGATCGTATTTTTATGGTCACCGAGCCTGACGGTACGTTCATTACCGCACGCCAGTTCCCTCAGATGGTTCGCTTTACCCCTTCCCCGCTTCACGACGGTTTGCACCTTACCGCGCCGGACGGTTCCAGCGCGGTGATTCGCTTTGCTGATTTTGCGCCCGTCGATGCGCCAACGGAAGTGTGGGGTAACCATTTTACCGCGCGCATCGCCCCGGATGAGATTAACCGCTGGCTGAGCGGCTTCTTTTCCCGGGACGTGCAGCTGCGCTGGGTTGGGCCTGAACTGACGCGTCGCGTGAAGCGCCACGACGCCGTTCCTCTCTCCTTCGCCGATGGCTTCCCGTTCCTGCTGACCAACGAAGCCTCGCTGCGTGATTTACAAGGCCGCTGCAAAACCAGCGTTCAGATGGAACAGTTCCGTCCGAACCTGGTGGTGACGGGTGCAGAGGCCTGGGACGAAGATACCTGGAAAGTGATCCGCATTGGCAGCGTCATTTTTGACGTGGTGAAGCCGTGCAGCCGCTGCATTTTCACGACGGTCAGCCCGGAGAAAGGCCAGAAGCACCCTTCCGGCGAACCGTTGAAGACGCTGCAGTCATTCCGCACCGCGCAGGATAACGGTGATGTCGATTTCGGCCAGAACCTGATCCCGCGCTCCAGCGGGGCGATCCGCGTCGGTGATGAGGTAGAAGTGCTCGCCCGTGGGCCAGCAAGGGTGTACGGCTCGGGTCAGGAAGAGGAGTTTGTCGACGTTGAGACAAACGTCGCCGCTGCGGTAGAGATTCACTGGCAGGGCAACGTGATCCGGGGTAATAACCAGCAGGTATTGCTTGAGCAGCTGGAACAAGCAGGGATCCGCATCCCCTATTCCTGTCGCGCAGGAATTTGCGGATGCTGCCGCATCAGGCTGGTGGATGGCGAAGTGAGTGCGTTGAAAAAATCGGCAATTGGAAATGACGGCACAATTATGTGCTGTAGCTGCGTCCCGAAAACGTCCGTACAGCTGGAAGCTTAAACCGCCTGCTCGAGGCTGAAGGCATCCACGCGAAGCTGGGGCTTCAGCCTGTCGTTCATAACCTTAATGGCATCCCCAAGCTGCATTGTCCGCCCGGCAATCGTCACGCCGGGCTGGGCCAGCAAACAGAGCGCGGCATTTTCGCCGGGCTCCACCACCAGCAGGCTCACCTCTTCTGCGGTATCGCTCAGATTGACGCTGGCCGCATCACCCGTTGCTGGGGTCCAGTTCATGCCGTGCGGCAGGAAATGCCAGCTCTTTGGCATTTGCGGTTTCAGGAAACGGATAGCCACCAGCGCATTTAATACCAGCTCGGCACGCTGCTCTTTCGAGAGCACCAGATCGCGACATTTTTCCTCAAAGGAGAAATACAGCGCAGCGTCATCAACGCAAAAGCCTGACGGGGAAAAGGCGTCCGGGGTTAACATTCGGCGGGCAAAACGAGAGCGAAACAACATGCCATTGGCTAAGTCGAGCATCATTCGGTCATGCTCGTCGCAAAAATACCAGCGCCAGTTATCGTCAGGTTTAATTCGCATGTTTCTCTCCCGTCCCCGAAACGTCCTGTACTAAAAATGTCCTGATCGCCGCTTCGTTTATAACACCATTAATAAAAGACTATAATGTCTAAATAAGCAACAGTGACGGAATATAAAACAACCAGGGCTGGAAATAAAGCCCTGGTTGTCTGATTAGGAGAAAAGATCAGATATACGTAACGATTTCTTTAATCAGCGGCGGCCCTTTAAAAATAAAGCCGGAATAGATTTGCACCAGTGACGCACCCGCTGCCATCTTCTCGCGCGCAGCAATCACCGAGTCAATGCCACCGACGCCAATAATCGGCAGACGGCCATTTAATTCCGCAGACAGAGCACGAATAATTTCGGTGCTTTTTAATTGCACAGGACGGCCGCTTAACCCACCCGCTTCGTCACAGTTTTTCATTCCCTGCACGAGGGAGCGATCGAGAGTGGTATTGGTCGCAATTACACCATCAATATTATGACGAACTAAACTGTCGGCAACCTGGATCAATTCTTCGGCAGAAAGATCCGGCGCGATCTTAACCGCGACCGGAACATATTTATGGTGGATCGACTGGAGTTCATTTTGTTTATTTTTAATGGCACTCAGAAGATCGTCCAGCGCCTCACCATATTGTAAGGATCGCAGCCCCGGGGTATTGGGGGAAGAAATATTCACCGCAATATAACCGGCATAGGCGTAGACTTTTTCCATACAAATCAGATAGTCATCTTTACCCTGCTCGACTGGCGTGTCTTTATTTTTGCCGATATTGATGCCCAGAATTCCGTCAAAGTGGGCTTTTTTAACGTTCTCAACGAGATGATCAACACCGTGGTTATTGAAGCCCATGCGGTTGATCAGCCCTTCGGCTTCCACCAGTCGGAACAGGCGCGGCTTGTCATTTCCCGGCTGCGGGCGCGGAGTAACGGTGCCGATTTCAATGGAGCCAAAGCCCATCGCGCCCAGGGCATCAATGCACTCGCCGTTTTTGTCCAGACCGGCCGCCAGACCCAGCGGATTTTTAAAGGTCAGCCCCATGCACTGCACAGGTTTTACCGGCACATGCTGGCGCACCAGCGCGGCCAGAGGCGTTCCGGTAATACGACGTAATTGCTGGAATGTCAATTCATGAGCGCGCTCAGGGTCGAGCTGGAAAAGGGCTTTACGAACGAAGGGGTAGTACATGAACTCTCCTGGATTCCCGGTGTGCAAACCGGGAGGGGATTATGGGCGATCCCGGCGCGAAAGGGAATTGACCTGCGGCAAAAAATCAGCGTAAAACGCAATCGTTTACCTTCCCGTCTATTTCTTATGCACTTTTTCGCATTTTAATTGCAGATAAATCATTTAGTGGAATAAACGCGCGGTGTCACACTCCTTAAAATTGTTATGAATGTTAGATAAAAGCAAACAATTAGTTATAAGGAGGAAGTATGCGCGTCATTACCCTGGCCGGAAGTCCACGATTCCCGTCGCGCTCCAGCGCCCTGCTGGAATATACCCGTGAAAAACTGAATGCTCTGGATGTGGAAGTGTGCCACTGGAACCTGCATAACTTCGAACCTGAAGATTTGCTCTACGCCCGTTTCGACAGCCCAGCCCTGAAAACTCTTATTGAGCAACTTAACGGCGCGGACGGCCTGATCGTGGCAACGCCCATTTATAAAGCCTCTTTTTCCGGGGCGCTAAAAACCCTGCTCGATCTGCTTCCGGAACGCGCGCTGGACGGGAAGGTGGTGCTGCCGCTGGCAACGGGCGGTACGGTTGCCCATTTACTGGCCGTGGATTATGCCCTGAAGCCGGTGCTGAACGCGCTGAAAGCGCAGGAGATCCTCCACGGCGTTTTCGCCGATGACTCACAGGTTATCGACTATCAGCATAAACCCCACTTTACGCCCAACCTGCAAACCCGCCTCGATAACGCTCTGGAAACCTTCTGGCATGCCCTGCATCGCCGGGATATCCAGGCCCCGGCGTTTGGTCAGCCTCAAGGAGTCGCCCATGTTTAAAACCTTAACCCGCATCGGACTGGCCGGTTTGATGGCATTTACCTCGCTGGCCCATGCCGCAGAAACAGCTCCGGAAAGCTTACGTATCGGCTATCAGAAAGGCAGCGTCAGCATGGTGCTGGCAAAAAGCCACCAGCTTCTGGAAAAGCGCTTCCCGGACACCAAATTCTCCTGGGTGGAGTTCCCTGCCGGCCCGCAGATGCTGGAGGCCCTTAACGTAGGCAGTATCGATCTCGGCAGCACGGGCGATATTCCACCGATATTTGCCCAGGCAGCGGGAGCGGACCTCGTCTATGTAGGCGTTGAGCCGCCCAAGCCGAAGGCCGAGGTGATCCTGGTGCCTGAAAACAGCGATATTAAAACCGTCGCCGATCTCAAAGGCCATAAGGTCGCATTCCAGAAAGGTTCCAGCTCACACAACCTGTTGCTGCGTGCCCTGCAAGAGGCCGGGCTCAAGTTCACTGACATTCAGCCCGTTTACCTGACGCCTGCCGACGCGCGCGCCGCGTTCCAGCAGAAGAACGTTGATGCCTGGGCCATCTGGGATCCGTACTACTCCGCCGCATTGCTGCAGGGCGGCGTTCGCGTGCTGAAAGACGGTACCACGCTGAAGCAAACCGGCTCGTTCTATCTGGCCGCGCGCCCTTATGCGGAAAAGAACGGCGCATTTATTCAGGGCGTGCTGGATACCTTTACCCAGGCCGATGCCCTGACTCAGAGCCAGCGTCAGGAGAGCATTGCCCTGCTGGCGAAAACCATGGGCTTACCTGAGCCGGTGATCGCGAGCTATCTCAACCACCGTCCGCCGACCACCATTACGCCCGTTGACGCGCACGTCGCCGCGCTTCAGCAGCAAACAGCCGACCTCTTCTATCAAAACCACCTGGTTCCAAAACAGGTCACTATTCGCGAACGCATCTGGCAACCCGCAGGCAAAGAAGGAGCTAAATCATGAGTCTGAATCTTTTCTGGTTTTTACCCACCCACGGTGATGGACACTATCTTGGCACAGAAGAGGGTTCACGCCCGGTTGACCATGGCTACCTGCAGCAGATTGCACAGGCGGCGGACCGAATCGGTTTCACCGGGGTGCTGATCCCGACCGGACGGTCATGTGAAGATGCGTGGCTGGTCGCCGCGTCGATGATCCCAGTCACCCAGCGTCTGAAGTTCCTGGTCGCGTTACGCCCGAGCGTCGTCTCCCCTACCGTGGCGGCACGTCAGGCGGCAACGCTGGACCGACTGTCCAACGGCCGCGCCCTGTTTAACCTGGTGACGGGCAGCGATCCGCAGGAGCTGGCGGGCGACGGCGTGTTCCTCGACCATACCGAACGCTACGAAGCCTCCGCCGAGTTCACCCGCGTCTGGCGACGCCTGCTGGAAGGGGAAACCGTTACCTTTGAAGGCAAGCATATTCACGTTCGCGACGCGAAGCTCTACTTCCCACCGGTTCAGCAGCCGCGCCCGCCGCTCTATTTTGGTGGGTCGTCGGATGTGGCGCAGGATCTGGCCGCAGAGCAGGTCGATCTCTATCTGACCTGGGGCGAACCGCCTGAACTGGTAAAAGAAAAAATTGCCCAGGTTCGCGCGAAGGCGGCCGCCCATGGCCGCAAGGTGCGCTTCGGTATCCGTCTGCATGTGATTGTGCGCGAGACCAATGAAGAAGCCTGGCAGGCGGCGGACCGCCTGATCTCCCATCTGGATGATGAAACGATCGCCAGAGCCCAGGCCGCATTTGCCAAAACCGACTCCGTCGGGCAGCACCGGATGGCGTCCCTGCACAACGGCAAGCGCGAGAACCTGGAGATCAGCCCGAACCTGTGGGCGGGCGTCGGTCTGGTGCGCGGCGGTGCAGGCACAGCACTGGTCGGCGACGGCCCGACCGTGGCCGCGCGTATCAATGAATACGCCGAACTGGGCATCGACAGCTTTATTCTCTCCGGTTATCCGCATCTGGAAGAGGCGTACAAGGTGGGCGAACTGCTGTTCCCGCACCTGGATGTCGCCATTCCGGAGGTGCCGCAGCCGCAGCGGCTCCAGCTTCAGGGCGAAGCCGTGGCGAACGAATTCATTCCACGCAAAGCCGCACAGAGCTAAGGAGTGACCATGTCTGCCACCTCACAAAAATGGCTGCTGCGCGCCGCGCCGTGGTTTTTACCCGTCGGCATTGTGGCGCTCTGGCAGCTTGCATCGTCTACCGGCTGGCTGTCGAGCCGCATTCTGCCCTCTCCGGAGGGCGTTGTAGAAGCGTTCTGGTCGCTGAGCGTTAGCGGAGAACTGTGGCAGCACCTGGCGATCAGCTCCTGGCGCGCCGTGATCGGGTTTTCCATCGGCGGCAGCATCGGGCTGGTCCTGGGCCTGATCAGCGGCCTTTCACGCTGGGGTGAACGGCTGCTGGATACCTCCATCCAGATGCTGCGTAATGTGCCGCATCTGGCGCTGATCCCGCTGGTCATTTTGTGGTTTGGAATTGATGAGAGTGCCAAGATCTTCCTTGTGGCGCTGGGCACGCTGTTCCCGATTTACATCAATACCTGGCACGGCATCCGCAATATCGATCGCGGTCTGGTGGAGATGGCGCGCAGCTATGGCTTATCGGGTTTTTCCCTCTTTATTCATGTGATTCTGCCGGGTGCCCTGCCCTCCATTATGGTCGGCGTGCGTTTTGCGCTCGGCCTGATGTGGCTGACGCTGATTGTGGCGGAAACCATCTCAGCTAACTCCGGGATTGGCTACCTGGCGATGAACGCCCGTGAATTCCTGCAAACGGACGTGGTGGTGGTTGCCATTATTATTTATGCCCTGCTCGGCAAACTCGCTGACGTCAGCGCCCAGTGGCTGGAGCGCAGCTGGCTGCGCTGGAACCCGGCCTATACCCTTCAGGAGGCGAAAGCATGAATACGGCACGACTGAATCAGGGGACCCCGTTACTGCTGAACGGCGTCACCAAACGCTACGGCGAAAACACCATTCTTAACGGGCTGGATCTGCATATTCCCGCCGGACAGTTTGTGGCCGTTGTCGGGCGCAGCGGCGGCGGCAAGAGTACGCTGCTACGGCTGCTGGCCGGACTGGAAGCCCCCAATGGTGGCGACATTCTGGCAGGGACAACGCCGCTTGCGAATATCCAGGACGATACCCGCATGATGTTCCAGGACGCGCGGCTGCTGCCGTGGAAAACGGTTATCGACAATGTCGGGCTCGGCCTTAAGGGTAGCTGGCGGGATGAAGCCCGCCAGGCGCTGGCCGCCGTTGGGCTGGAAAATCGAGCCGATGAGTGGCCTGCTGCCCTTTCGGGTGGACAGAAGCAGCGCGTGGCGCTGGCGCGGGCGTTAATTCACCGTCCGGGCCTGCTGTTGCTCGATGAACCGCTGGGCGCGCTCGACGCCCTGACGCGAATCGAAATGCAGGATTTGATTGGATCCCTCTGGCAGGCGCACGGCTTTACGGTACTGCTGGTGACGCATGACGTGAGTGAAGCCGTCGCAATGGCCGACCGGGTGCTGTTAATAGAGGACGGGAAAATCGGTCTGGATCTGACGGTGGATCTTCCGCGGCCTCGTCGCGTGGGTTCGGCAAGACTGGCGGAGCTGGAGGCTGAGGTATTGGATCGGGTGATGAAGCGGGGGGAAACGGAGTTGCGGCGAGTTAAGGCTAATGTCTGATCCCCTCACTCCGGCCCTCTCCCACGGGGAGAGGGAGAAAACACTAAAAACGGCAACCGAGGTTGCCGTTTTGCGTTTACCTGCCCACCGGGCTTTTTTTCTACATCACGCTAAGGCTTTAGCAATCTTCTCGTACAGATCGCCAGACAGGTTTTCCAGCCCTTTCAGCTGCTCAAGCGCGGCACGCATCTTCGCCTGACGCTTCGCATCGTAGCGTTTCAGACGAATCAGCGGCTCAATCAGACGCGACGCCACCTGCGGGTTACGGCTGTTCAGCTCGGTCAGCATTTCCACCATGAACTGATAACCGCTGCCGTCTTCGGCGTGGAACGCGGCCGGGTTGCTGCTGGCAAACGCGCCAATCAGCGAACGCACGCGGTTTGGGTTGCTCAGGGTAAAGGAGCGATGCTTCAGCAGGCTGCGCACGTTGCTGAGCGCATCGGCCGCCGGGCTGGTCGCCTGCAGGATGAACCACTTGTCCATCACCAAGCCATCCTGATGCCACTTGTCGTCGTACTCCTGCATCAGCGCATCGCGGCATGGCAGTTCGGCGGCAACGCTTGCGCCCAGCGCGGCCAGCGCGTCGGTCATGTTATCCGCTTCGTGATACTGCTTGCTCACCAGGGTGTTCGCCAGCTCGGTTTCACCAAACGCCAGATAGCGCAGGCAGGTGTTGCGCAGAGAACGTTTACCGATGTCCGCGTGCTCAACGCGATAAGCGTCAAGCTTGTTGGCGTTATAAATGGCGAGGAACTCGTCCGCCAGCTCAGCAGCCAGCGTACGGGTCAGCGCTTCACGCACCGCCACGATCGCGATCGGATCGATAATCTCGAACAACTCCGCGATTTCCGTTGCTGATGGCAGAGTCAGAATTTCAGCGGCGAGCGCCGGGTCAATCTTCTCATCCAGCAGGACCGCGCGGAACGCGTCAGCGACGTGAACGGGCAGCGACAGCGGCTGGCCCTGCTGATGACGGTTTACGTTGAGCTTGATGTAGGTCGCTAGCAGGCTTTGTGCGGCATCCCAGCGGGAGAAGTCGTTACGCGCGTGACGCATCAGGAACGTCAGTTGCTGATCGCTCCACTTGTACTCCAGCTTCACCGGCGCGGAGAATTCACACAGCAGCGCAGGCACCGGCTGGAAATAGACGTTATCGAAGATAAAGGTCTGCTCGGCCTGGGTCACGTTCAGCACGTGGTGTACCGGGTGACCGCCCTTCTGCAGTGGAATGACTTTGCCTTCGTTATCGTACAGCTCAATGCTGAACGGAATATGCAGCGGGTATTTCTCTTCCTGCTCTGCCGTCGGCGGCGTGCGCTGGCTGATGGTCAGGGTGTACTGCTCGGTTTCTGGATTGTAATCGTCTTTGACGGTAACAATCGGCGTACCGGCCTGGCTGTACCAGCGGCGGAAGTGGGAAAGATCGACATTAGAGGCATCTTCCATTGCCTGCACAAAATCGTCGCAGGTGGCCGCGCTGCCGTCATGACGCTCGAAGTAGAGCTGCATCCCTTTCTGGAAGTTCTCTTCACCCAGCAGAGTGTGGATCATGCGGATAATTTCAGCGCCTTTCTCATACACCGTCAGGGTGTAGAAGTTGTTCATTTCGATGACTTTATCCGGACGGATCGGATGCGCCATTGGGCTGGCATCTTCCGCAAACTGCAGGCCGCGCATGGTACGCACGTTGTTGATGCGGTTCACCGCGCGTGACCCCAGATCGGAGCTGAACTCCTGGTCACGGAAGACGGTCAGGCCCTCTTTCAGGCTCAGCTGGAACCAGTCGCGGCAGGTGACGCGGTTACCGGTCCAGTTGTGGAAATATTCGTGGCCGATGACGCGTTCGATATCGAGATAATCTTTATCGGTGGCGGTATCGGTGCGCGCCAGCACGTATTTGGAGTTAAAGACGTTCAGGCCTTTGTTTTCCATTGCGCCCATGTTGAAGAAATCAACGGCGACGATCATATAGATGTCGAGGTCATATTCGAGGCCGAAGCGCTCTTCGTCCCACTTCATGGAGTTGATGAGCGAGGTCATCGCCCACGGCGCGCGGTCCAGGTTACCACGGTCAACAAACAGCTCCAGCGCCACCTCGCGGCCTGAGCGCGTTTTGAAGGTGTCGCGCAGCACGTCGAAATCGCCCGCCACCAGCGCAAACAGGTAGCACGGTTTCGGGAAGGGATCCTGCCACTGAACCCAGTGACGGCCATTCTCCAGCTCGCCTTCACCTACGCGGTTGCCGTTGGAGAGCAGGAAGGGATACAGGGTTTTATCGGCGATGATCTTGGTGGTGAAGCGCGCCAGGACATCCGGACGGTCGAGATACCAGGTAATATGGCGGAACCCTTCCGCTTCACACTGGGTACACAGCGCCACGCCAGACTGGTACAGCCCTTCCAGCGCGGTATTGGCGGCCGGGCTGATTTCATTCACGATGCGCAGCGTAAACTGATCCGGCAGGTTGTCGATGACCAGCTGGTTGTTTTCTTCTTTATAGTCCGACCAGGCTTCATCATTAATATGCAGGGAGACCAGCGTCAGGTCTTCGCCATCCAGACGCAGCGGCACGGCAGTTGCGCTGTGGCGCGTCACCTGACTCACCGCCGTGACAACGGTTTTAGTGGCATCCAGGTCAAAAGTCAGATCGATTTCGCTAATCAGATAATCCGGCGCACGGTAGTCGTGGCGGTATTTGGCTTGTGGCTGTTGTGTCATAGAAAACCTTATGCATCGTTTGTCGAGTAACGTTTCAATATATTCCTGTTGCGCAAAACGCGCTATGCAGAATGTTCATCTTTTCAGGGTCAACACCTTTTTTTGCTACATTTGTATAACACGGGGCACAAAATGCCCTCGACCATAAAACGCGCTTATGTTGTGATCGGGGTTCAATAAATCACTAAACAAGGTATACTCCGGAGTTGTTTATTGTACTAAACGCTCCTGTGAGAGGATGCTACTGCGCACCTATGACTCAATTCGCTTCTCCAGTTCTGCATACGTTGCTGGATACCGACGCGTATAAACTGCATATGCAGCAAGCCGTTTTCCACCATTACTATGACGTTCATGTCGCGGCGGAATTCCGCTGCCGTGGCGACGACTTGCTCGGTATCTACGCAGACGCCATTCGTGAACAGGTCAATGCTATGCAGCATCTGACGCTGCAGGACGAGGAATATCAGTGGCTTTCTGGCCTGCCTTTCTTCAAAGCCGACTACCTGAACTGGCTGCGCGATTTCCGCTATAGACCGGAGCAGGTCACCGTGGTTAACGATAACGGCAAGCTGGATATTCGCCTTGAAGGTCCGTGGCGGGAAGTGATCATGTGGGAAGTGCCGCTTCTGGCGATGATCAGCGAACTGGCTCACCGCTATCGCTCACCGGAAACGGGCGTAGCGCAGGCGGTCGCCTCGCTGGAAAACAAGCTCGCTGACTTCTCCACGCTGACCGCAGGGCTGGACATGTCCCGCTTCCGTCTGATGGACTTTGGCACCCGTCGCCGTTTTTCGCGCGACGTTCAGGAGGCCATCGTTAAACGTCTGCAACAGGAGCCATGGTTCGTGGGCACCAGTAACTACGATCTGGCCCGTCGCCTCAACCTGACGCCAATGGGTACCCAGGCACACGAGTGGTTCCAGGCGCATCAGCAGATCAGCCCTGACCTGGCAAACAGCCAGCGCGCGGCACTGGCCGCATGGCTTGAGGAGTACCCGAATCAACTCGGGATCGCCCTCACCGACTGTATTACGATGGATGCCTTCCTGCGCGACTTTGGACCTGAATTTGCGGAGCGTTATCAGGGACTACGCCACGATTCAGGGGATCCGATTGAGTGGGGCGAGAAGGCCATTGCCCATTACGAGAAACTGGGCATTGACCCGATGAGCAAGGTGCTGGTCTTCTCCGATAACCTCGATCTGGCGAAAGCCGTCGAACTCTATCGCCATTTCAACGCCAGAGTGAACCTGAGCTTTGGGATTGGTACCCGGTTAACCTGCGATATTCCTCAGGTAAAACCTCTGAATATCGTGATAAAGCTGGTGGAATGTAACGGCAAGCCGGTGGCGAAACTCTCCGACAGCCCAGGCAAAACCATCTGCCATGACAAGGCGTTTGTCCGCGCATTGCGCAAAGCCTTCGATCTTCCCCAGATCAAAAAAGCCAGTTAAGCGCTTAAGGGAGCCGTCATGGCTCCCCTCTTCTTATTTATTTCTCAATTCTTCTCTTTTGACTGCGAAATTTACTTGTCTGATAGCGGATGGCAGGTAACATAGATATCCCCCCATAAGGGTGGACAAGTGTTTATTTTTTCCGACTATTAACAGAGAGAATATTATGAGCGTTGTGCCTGTAGCCGACGTACTCCAGGGCCGTGTCGCCGTTGACCAGGAAGTCACCGTGCGCGGATGGGTGCGTACCCGCCGAGATTCTAAAGCTGGCATCTCCTTCCTTGCCGTCTATGACGGTTCCTGCTTTGATCCTGTACAGGCCGTCATTAATAATTCTCTGCCCAATTACAATGATGACGTTCTGCACCTGACGACGGGCTGTTCCGTTATTGTCACCGGCGTGGTCGTGGCATCCCCGGGTCAGGGTCAGAGTTTCGAAATTCAGGCTTCTGCCATTGAAGTCACCGGCTGGGTTGAAGATCCGGATACCTATCCGATGGCGGCTAAACGTCACAGCATTGAGTATCTGCGTGAAGTGGCGCACCTGCGTCCACGTACCAACCTGATTGGTGCGGTTGCTCGCGTACGTCATACGCTGGCGCAGGCGCTGCATCGTTTCTTCGATGAGCAGGGTTATTTCTGGGTGTCTACCCCGCTGATCACCGCGTCCGATACGGAAGGCGCCGGTGAGATGTTCCGCGTCTCAACGCTGGATCTCGAAAACCTGCCGCGCACCCCGGAAGGTAAAGTGGACTATGACAAAGACTTCTTTGGTAAAGAGGCCTTCCTGACCGTATCCGGTCAGCTCAACGGCGAAACGTACGCCTGCGCGCTGTCTAAAATCTACACCTTTGGCCCTACCTTCCGTGCCGAAAACTCCAACACCAGCCGTCACCTGGCGGAATTCTGGATGCTGGAGCCTGAAGTGGCGTTCGCCAACCTGGACGATGTTGCGGGTCTGGCGGAAGCGATGCTGAAGTACGTCTTCAAAGCGGTGCTGGAAGAGCGTCCGGACGACATGAAATTCTTCGCCGAGCGCGTAGACAGCGACGCAGTAGCCCGTCTGGAGCGCTTCGTCTCTGCCGATTTTGCGCAGGTGGACTACACCGACGCGGTGGCGATCCTCGAGAAATGCGGTGAGAAGTTCGAGAACCCGGTTTACTGGGGCGTAGACCTGGCGTCTGAGCACGAGCGCTATCTGGCCGAAAAGCATTTCAAAGCGCCGGTTGTCGTTAAAAACTACCCGAAAGACATTAAGGCTTTCTATATGCGCCTTAACGAAGACGGTAAAACCGTGGCGGCGATGGACGTCCTGGCGCCGGGCATCGGTGAAATCATCGGTGGTTCACAGCGTGAAGAGCGTCTTGACGTGCTGGACGCGCGTATGGAAGAGATGGGTCTCAACCCTGCGGACTACAGCTGGTACCGCGATCTGCGTCGTTACGGTACCGTACCGCACGCTGGTTTTGGTCTGGGCTTCGAGCGTCTGATCGCCTACGTGACCGGTGTGCAGAACGTTCGTGACGTGATTCCGTTCCCACGTACACCACGTAACGCCAGCTTCTAATCGGTAAAAGACTAAAATGGCCAGCTTGTGCTGGCCATTATTTTATTCTGCATTGTCAGTTTTCGTCAGCGCAAAGTCAGCTTCTTTAAACCATCACCCCGTCACAATCCCTGGTTGTTACGTTTTATTTCCACGAAATATCCAGCCACAAAAAATAAACCCCATTCTTATTGCGATTATTACATTCTCAAGCGATAGCACAAATTTCAACCAGCTTTACAGCCATCCAGAAGGCTTTTCGGCGCCATAAGAAAAAACGAGTCGTTTAGCGTCTGTTTATATGAAATGCCTTTATCCAAATTAATCATAAGGAATTCATATATATAGGATATGTCCTGTCGCTTAATTCGCCAGGACGCTCTGAAGTTTGAGGTGGTTCACAAAGTTCCCAAAAATACACATTTAGTTACACATATTTTCTTTTGGTTACCTAATCTTGAGAATTGTAGCACTTTCAGGCTAGCGAAACGCTTCGGCGAATGGAAAGATGCCTGTCAGATACATAAAGACACCAAACTCTCATCAATAGTTCCGGAAATATTTATTGACAGAATTTATTGACGGCAGTGGCGAGTGTCATAAAAAAACCAATGAGGGTAATAAATAATGATGAAGCGCAATATTCTGGCAGTGGTAATCCCTGCCCTGCTGGTAGCCGGTGCAGCGAACGCTGCAGAAATTTATAACAAAGACGCTAATAAACTGGATCTTTACGGGAAAGCAGTTGGTCTGCATTACTTCTCTGATGATGACAGCAACGATGGCGACCAGACCTATGCTCGTCTGGGCTTCAAAGGCGAAACAAAAATTAACGACTAGCTGACCGGTTATGGCCAGTGGGAATACAACTTCCAGGGTAACAACTCTGAAGGCGCCGATGCTCAGACCGGTAACAAAACCCGTCTGGCGTTCGCAGGTCTGAAATTCGGTGATGCAGGCTCCTTCGACTACGGTCGTAACTATGGCCTGGTGTATGATGCAATCGGCATCACCGATATGCTGCCAGAGTTCGGTGGCGACACTGGCAAGAGCGATAACTTCTTCTCCAGCCGTAATGGTGGTCTGGCGACTTACCGTAACAGCGGCTTCTTCGGCCTGGTTGACGGTCTGAACTTTGGCGTTCAGTACCTGGGCAAAAATGACCGTGCTGATGCAGTACGTTCTAACGGTGACGGCTGGGCAACTTCAGTCAGCTATGATTTCGAAGGCTTTGGCGTTGTAGGTGCGTACGGCGCAGCTGACCGTACCAACAACCAGCAGACTCTGGCCTGGGGTAAAGGCGATAAAGCTGAGCAGTGGGCAACTGGCCTGAAGTATGACGCAAACAACATTTATCTGGCAGCGCTGTACGGCGAAATGCACAACGCCGCACGTTTGGGCAGCAGCGGTTTCGCTAACAAATCTCAGGACTTCTCTGTTGTCGCTCAGTATCAGTTCGACTTCGGTCTGCGTCCATCCATCGCTTACTA
The DNA here is from genome assembly GCF_019968825.1 of Enterobacter sp. JBIWA003. Lineage (NCBI taxonomy): Bacteria > Pseudomonadati > Pseudomonadota > Gammaproteobacteria > Enterobacterales > Enterobacteriaceae > Enterobacter > Enterobacter sp. JBIWA003. Next base: position 1,702,143 of record NZ_CP074170.1, on the reverse strand, counting down.
CAAATCTAAAGCGAAAGACGTTGAAGGCATTGGTGATGAAGATTTCATCAACTACATCGACATTGGCGCGACTTACTACTTCAACAAAAACATGTCCACCTATGTTGACTACCAGATCAACCAGCTGAAAGATGACAACAAACTGGGTCTCAGCAACGATGACATCGTAGCACTGGGTCTCGTTTACCAGTTCTAATCAGTACACCACTTTGTTATATGCTTAATGAACAGGGCTACGGCCCTGTTTTTTTATGCGTGACAGAAAATAATGGCGACTTTTGAAAAGCCGCACGCTTTTCGTCGCAAACGGTTGGCATTTTGTAAATCTACCGTTAACCTGATAGCGGATTTCACTTCTGTAATCACAATGGAACTTCGTCATGTTTGAGAACATTACCGCCGCTCCTGCCGACCCGATTCTGGGCCTGGCCGATCTGTTTCGTGCCGACGACCGCCCTGGCAAAATCAACCTGGGTATTGGTGTATATAAAGATGAAACCGGCAAAACTCCGGTACTGACCAGCGTTAAGAAAGCTGAGCAGTATCTGCTGGAAAACGAAACCACCAAAAACTACCTCGGTATTGATGGTATCCCTGAATTTGGTCGCTGCACCCAGGAGCTGCTGTTCGGTAAAGGCAGCGCAATTGTGAGTGACAAACGTGCCCGTACAGCTCAGACCCCGGGCGGTACCGGCGCGCTGCGCGTGGCGGCGGATTTCCTTGCGAAAAACACCTCTGTGAAGCGTGTCTGGGTAAGCAATCCAAGCTGGCCGAACCACAAGAGCGTGTTTAACTCTGCGGGTCTGGAAGTGCGTGAATACGCCTACTACGACGCAGCAAACCACTCTCTGGACTTTGACGGCCTGCTGGCAAGCCTGAACGAAGCGCAAGCGGGTGACGTGGTGCTGTTCCACGGCTGCTGCCACAACCCAACCGGTATCGATCCAACGCTTGAGCAGTGGGAACACCTGGCGAAGCTGTCTGTAGAGAAAGGCTGGCTGCCGCTGTTTGACTTTGCCTACCAGGGCTTCGCCCGTGGTCTGGAAGAAGATGCTGAAGGCCTGCGCGCGTTCGCCGCCGTGCATCAGGAGCTGATCGTTGCCAGTTCCTATTCCAAGAACTTTGGTCTGTACAATGAGCGTGTAGGTGCCTGTACGCTTGTTGCGGCTAACGATGAGACCGTCGATCGCGCGTTCAGTCAGATGAAATCCGTTATCCGCGCTAACTACTCTAACCCACCGGCACACGGTGCATCTGTTGTTGCGACTATCCTGAGCAACGATGCGCTGCGCGCTATCTGGGAACAAGAGCTGAACGATATGCGTCAGCGTATTCAGCGCATGCGCCTGCTGTTTGTGAACACCCTGGCGGAGAAAGGCGCGGACCGCGACTTCAGCTTTATCATCAAACAGAACGGCATGTTCTCTTTCAGCGGCCTGACCAAAGAGCAGGTTCTGCGTCTGCGTGAAGAGTTCGGCGTGTACGCCGTGGCGTCTGGCCGCGTGAACGTTGCAGGCATGACGCCTGACAACATGGCGCCGCTGTGCGAAGCGATTGTCGCCGTACTGTAATTTGCGCCTATAAAAAAGCCTGCATTATGCAGGCTTTTTTATGCGGGTTACCAGACAGGCATTTCATCCTGAAGGAACGGATTATGGAGCCGTTCATAGCCCAGCGTCGACATCGGACCGTGCCCAGGGATAAACGTCACATCATCACCCAGCGGCAATAACTTCTGTTTAATCGACTGAATCAGCTGTCCGTGATCGCCGCGCGGAAAATCGCTGCGTCCTAGGCCACCTTTGAAAATCACATCGCCGGAGATCAGCAGACGGGACTGGTCATCAAAGAAGACGATATGGCCTGGCGTATGCCCAGGACAATGCAACACCTGTAAAGTCACATTCCCTATGCTAACGCGCTCTCCTTCATCCAGCCAGCGATCGGGCGTCAGAGGCTGACACTCATCAAGGCCAAACATGCGGCTTTGGGCAGGTAACCCCTGCAGCCAGAACTCATCTTCTTTTTCCGGACCGACAATCGGCACGCCGTAGTGTTCAGCCAGTTCAGCCGCTGCGCCCACATGGTCGAGATGACCATGCGTCAGTAAAATCTGCATGAGCGTCACGCCGCTGTCGGCGACTTCCTGCTTGATCTTCTCAGCGTCACCGCCGGGATCGACAAGCGCGGCCAGTTTAGTTTGTTCGCACCAGATGAGTGAACAATTCTGGGAGAACGCGGTAACCGGAATAATACGATAGTTCATACTGCTCCTGTGTTTCGTTATTACCAGTGCCGAACCGGACCGGTATCAATATGCACAAAGTTGCTGCTGGGGTAATATCCTACACCACCTGCGCGCATAGATAACGCAGCTTTGCGAATATTGGCTAACGAAACGCCCTCAATATGGAAATCCATTGCCTGGCCCTTCGTGTGATAGCTTTTTTTCGCTACCCCGCGACTGTGGGCGCGCAGTTCATTATTGGTATCAACCGAGCGATAACCAGAAATAAGCTGCACCGGCTTGCTGGTACCCAGCAGGCCCTGAAGGCGGAAAAGCTGATCAAACAGTCCTGGGTCGATGGCTTTAATTTTATTCGCGCGGAAATCACGGAAAAAATGGTTAAGTCTTGCTAATTCATCCTGAATATAGCCTCTGCCATCGAAGAACTCCGCTTTTAACGACTCACCGGTATGAAGATTGTTGAGCGTTAAAACTCGCGGACGAGGTGTCGAGAGGGTGGCAAATGCTGGCGTCGGCAAGATGGCCGCTGCGCCAAGCGCAACACCACCTAACGCCAGCAGTTTGCGGCGATTAGCGTCAAATTTGTCCATGATAATCAGGTCTACAGGTAAAAGAAATCGTAATATGCTTAGCGCACGAAGGGCACCTTAACTGGCAAAACCGGGTACGTCAAGGCGCCCAACCCCAGTGAATACGCGGCTTGCAGCGATATAGCCCCTTATTCACCCTAACTTACGACAATCATTTTTCCCGAACTGCTTCATTTACCTGATTAATTGTTCCGCTTTTGGCAAAATTTGTGCGCCAGATCGCGCGGTGAGATCATAATTGTAAATATCTGTGCGGTACTGAGTACGCCCGTCTTCGCCAACAAACGCCGTCAGATAGTAAAGATTGACCGGAATATTGTGTCGAATATTAACGTAACGCGTATCCCCCTGCTTCAGGGCATCCGAAATGCGCGTATCGTTCCAGCCCGCATCCTGCAGCAGCATATTGGCCAGCTCCGAGGCTTTGTTCACGCGCACGCAGCCAGAACTCAGCGCGCGCGTATCTTTCTGGAACAGATTGTGGTTCGGCGTATCGTGCAGATAGATAGCGTCAGAACTCGGCATATTGAATTTGTAACGCCCTAAAGAGTTATGCGCCCCCGGAGCCTGCTGGAAACGGAACGGCAAGTTAGAAGCCGTGATTGTCGACCAGTCGACCATATAAGGATCGATGGCCTCTTTACTGTTCCAGCCACGCATCACCGTATAACCATGACGTTCCAGATAACCCGGATCGTTCCAGACCTTCGGCAGAATGTCTTTACGCGCCAGCGTCGGTGGCACGTTCCACGGCGGGTTAACCACCACGTTATTCAGCGCGCTGCTCATCATCGGCGTTTTGCGATCCGGACGCCCGACAATCACGCGTGACGCCAGTTTTTCGCTACCGTCCTGGTAATAGACCAGTGAATACGCCGGAATGTTAACCATAATCCCGGTAGAGAGAGTTCCAGGCAGCAGGCGCAAACGCTGGATATTGAGCGCCAGCACCCCAGCCCGCTGCGCAGGCGATACGTTCAGCCAGTCTCGTGTCGTCTGGCCAATGACGCCATCGGCTCCCAGTCCCTGAGCGGCCTGGAATTGCTTCACTGCCGCAACCAGCTCGCGATCGTATGCTGCGGGTTTATTGCTGACGGCAATCGCTTTTTTCTCTTTCACGGGCGCTGACGGGCTGACCGCCGCATTTTGTGGATCGTCACCAGGCAGAGCGATATGTGGCCCGCCATCAAGAAGACCGGAGCGCGTCAGGATCTCACGCAGAGCAGGCACATCGCTGCTCCACTGCCCCGGACGCAGCGTCGCGGTGCCGCGCATCTGCGGCCATGGACGCGAGTCGCCCACCAGCGCGAGAAGCGACTCGTGCAGAGTGGCATATTGTGGATGCGCCGGTGCGAGGCTGGCAATAAAGCGCGGCAGTTCGCCGTTATCCAGGGCTAACTGCCACTGGTTAATCACCGACAGCGCCGGCGTCGCCAGCTTATACGGCTTGTCGCTGTACAGCCAGCGGTTGCCATTGACCGGAATACCCGCCACGAACTGCAGATAGCCCATCATGGCATCGGAAAGCACGACGTCCCGTGCCTGACCGGACACGGCAGGATCGGTTAACAGCTCAACCCACTTTGTAAACTGTGGCTGAAACCCTGCAATCGCGACCTCCGCCAGCTGCTGCTGGAAGGCGCGCACGGCATCGCGGTTTTCCCACATCGGTTTCATATCGCGGGCAGCATAGAGGAGCGTGAGCTGATTGAGATAGACCGGCGTGTAGCCTGACGGCAGCCCTGACTGCAGCTGCTGGCTGAGCGATTCGGCATCGATGCCTTCCGGCAGCGGCTTAATACCGGCCATGATAGCCGTCACCGGAGACTGTTCCAGCGGCTGGGACAACGACGTAGGCTGCGCGCCTGTCGTTGCCGAGCTGTCAGTCGGCACAATTTCAGGCTCGTCGGCCTGGGCGGTTAACAGTGGAGCAAACATCACTGCCAGGCATAAACTAAGCGCCGACAGCTGACGACCACATTCTTTCTTAAGCAACATCCCTTGCCCCCTGTTTTCACGACATGCCCATCACGTTGGGGCTTTCTTTCATTATAGGTAGACGGCTAAGCTGTTGCCTTACCTTATGTAAAGAAGTTTAAAGATAACGCAGCCCTAAGCACAAGTTAAGTTTAAAAAAAAAGCGGCGCCAGGGCGCCGCTTCGGATCGGAAAACGCGTCAGGAAGCGTCCGCCGTGGTTTCTGGCAGTGACTCTGGCGGCTGCGGCGCAAAGCCACGCAGCCCCACAACATGCACGTGTTCGCTGTTCTGGAACACTTTACGCACCAGCTTGTAGGTTGTCCCTTTTTCAGGACTGATGTTCTCCGGTGCCGCAATGATGAGCTGCATATCGAGACGTTCGCAAAGCTCAAACAGCGTAGCAATGGAGCGCGCATCAAGACGCGCCGCCTCATCCAGGAACAGCAGTCGGCATGGGGAGATGTCTTTGCCGCGCAGGCGGCGCGCTTCGTCTTCCCAGCTCTGTACCACCATCACCAGAATTGACATACCGGTACCGATCGCTTCACCGGTTGAGAGTGCTCCGGACTCCGCACGCAGCCAGCCGTCTGAACCACGGTTTACCTCTACCTCCATTTCCAGGTAATTACGGTAATCCAGCAGCTCTTCACCGATGGTTTGCGGCGTACGCTGGCCCATATCAATCTGCGGGTTCAGGCGCTGATACAGTTTCGCCAGCGCTTCAGAGAAGGTCAGACGGTTACTGTTGAACAGATCCTGATGCTGTTCGTGCTGCTCAGACAGCACTTCCAGCAAGGTGGCATGCGCTTCGCGCACGTTAACGTTGAGGCGCACGCTGTTCACCTGGCCAAACGACACGCTCTGCAGACCCTGGTTGAGCTGGCGGATACGGTTCTGCTCGCGCTGAATGGTTTTACGGATGATGTTCGCCACGCTGCGGGAGCTGATCGCCAGCTTCTGCTCGCGGGAGGTCAGCTCTTCCGTCAGACGACCCAGCTCGATTTCCATCTGTTCGATAGCCTCGACCGGATCGTCAGTACGAATGATGTCCTGACGAATACGTTCGCGCAGGTGCTGGTAAACCGCCACGAAGAACTGGATTTTACGTTCAGGACGTTTCGGATCTTCGGACATGCGCAGAACATCGCGCAGGTGTTCGTTATCCGCCACCGCCAGACGCAGGGCACCCAACGCCTTATCCGACATGGAACGCAGCTCATCGGCAGAAAGATATGCCAGCTCGCGACGGTGCAGGCGACGCTCAACGTTATTGTCTTTCACCATGCGCATCACCGCGCACCAGCCCGCCTTTGCGGTCACGACCTGCTCGCGCATTTCAAAGTAGTCGCGCTCCAGCTTGCGCAGGCGACGGGTCAGGTTATCCATTTCTGCTTCGCAGAAGGTCAGCGCTTTTTCCAGCTGATTGCGACGCGCACGGTTGTTGCTCAGCTGAGCATGCAGCTCGTCACGACGAATGCGCGCGCGCTCCTCTGCCCCGCTGTCGGCACGAACACCGATGTCCTGAAGCTCTTTCTGCAGGTCGTTCAACAGCTCTTTCTTGGTATCGAAGGAGCTTTTCAGCGAGGCCAGCACCTGGTTGTACTGGTTCAGCTGAGCGGAATGGCTGCGCATCGCCTCGCGGGCGCGGGTACGTTCCGCTTCCGCCTGCTCAAGGCGCTGACGCAGCTTTTCATTCAGATCGCTGTTACCGCTCAGCATTTCTGCCGAATCGGAGTAGCCGAAGTGGGCGCGACGCTGCACCACCTCCGTCAGGGCGAACGCCTGCTGACGCGCCTCGCGCTGCACCTGCTGCGACCAGGCATAGTCTTCTTTCAACTGCTCAAACTGTTCCGGGTCGCTCTGCAGGACAGACACGACCGGCTCCAGCTTCGCCAGCTGATTGCCGTGCTGCTGCACGAAGCGCGCGGCTTCCTGCGCTTCATCCAGGCGCTCCTGGATCTCGTCCACGCGATCGGCCAGCGTGTCATCCGCCAGCAGATTCAGGCGCGGCAGAATACGGTTAAGGGCCGCGACGCCCTCTTTCGCCTGCTCGAACTGGACGCGGCTCTGCTGGTTGTCGCTTTCATGACTGGCAATCGCCCGCTCCAGCTCGCCGCGACGGGTATTGAGCTTGCGAATTTCCGCTTCCGGATCAGCTTCAAAGGCCACGGCCAGATGGCTGCCGATAAAGCGGCTAAACGCCTGATGCAGGCGCTGGGTTTTCTGCACGTCAAACGACAGCGTCGCAAAACGTTCAGACAGCGTTTCACGCTCGGCGTGCAGGCTTTCGATGCGGCTTTCGCGCGCGGCGCGGCCAAACAGCGGCAGTTCCGGGAAGCGGGAATAGCGCCACTGACGGTCAGCGATTTTCACCACCACCGCTTTTTCCAGCTCGTCGACGCTGAATACGCTGTCATCGAACGACTGCGGATCCCCTTCGATCAGGTAAAGATCTTCCGGACAATCTTCCAGGCCGGCAAGCTGCTCAGAAATCAGCGACAGATCCGGCACCACAATCGCATTACGGGATGGACCGTACAGCGCGGAGAAGTATGGCGCATCGTCCAGACCGACATCGTCGTAAATCTCGGACAGCAGCACGCCGCCAAAACGTTCCGCCAGGGCATTGAGACGCGGGTCTTCCGCACCGCCCGGCTGGCTTAAGCGTTCAATTTCTTCGTCGACTTCACGCTTGCGCGTGCCGACTTCATCACGCTCAACAATGGCTTCGCGCTCACGCTCCAGCAACTGCTGCAGGTATTCGGTCACTTCCTGACTGGATTCAAACTGCTCGCCGCACTGTTCGCTGAGCTGGTTAAGGCTGCTCTGGGCCGCCAGCCAGACCGGTGCACGCTGCAGAAGCGCTTGCGAACGGGACTGCAGCTGTTCCAGCTCCTGACGCAGGGTCATACGCTGTTCGCTGGCGCTGGAGACCGTGTCTGAAAGCGCAGCGATACGCGCCTCGAGTTCCTGATGCAGGGCCTCAAGCTCGTCAAAATCGTAATTTTTGCCCTGACGTTTGCAGAATTCCGCCAGCAGACGCTCGGCTTCCTGCTGCTCGCGCAGGCGCTGTTCCAGCTCGTTCAGACGCATACGCAGCGGCTGAACCTGCTCGGCCAGATGGCGCTGGTTAACACCGTCGCGCAGCAGTTCACGGGCAACGTCCCAGGCTTCGTTACGCGCCAGCGGGCCGTTAATCGCCACAACTAGCTGATAAGCCTGCTCAAACTGGCTGTGTGCCGTTTGCGCAACGCTCATTTTCTGTTCGAGGGACAGCAGTTTCTCAGTGGCTTCCTGCTCTTTGGCCTGGAAGGTATCCAGCCACTCGTCGGCGCTTTCCGGCGTCAGGTCAGGCAGATGGCACAGCTCTTTCGCGCGCTGTAATGCCTGCAGTGCCTGGGTGTACTGGATCGCACGCGTCTGCTGCACGTCCAGCGCCTGCTGGTAATCGGCAAGCTGGCTTTTCAGCTCATCCACTTCCAGCTCGGCCGCTTCGGCGCGGGCTTCGTTCTCTTCCTGCATCTCGGCGGCTTCGGCCACCACTTCATTTTGCTCTTCGAGACGGATCTGCAGCTCGTCGAGGTCCGCTTCATAGCGCTCGATTTTTTCCTGCTGACGGAGCGCAGTTTGCACCAGGTTCAGGTGATCGCTGGCGGCCTGGTAGTCGGCTTCCAGGTCGCCCTCGGCACCGTTGTGCTCACCGAGCTCGCGCGCCATTTCGACGTGCTTGTACTGCTCGGCCACCAGCTGTTTACGGGAGGTAAACAGCTCGCGGCGATATTCTAATGCCTGATCGAGGTGGACGCGGCGCTCGTTGGCGTGGCGCATGTAGTCCGCCGCCACGTAGTTGGTGGCTTCGCTGATCAGGTGTTTAAACAGGTCACGGTCAGACTGGGTAACGCGAATCGCTTCCAGCGTCATGCGGTTTTCACGCAGCGCCGCTTCCATATCCTGGAAGGCCTTACGCACGCCGCTGTTTTCCGGCAGCAGGTAGTCGCGCAGGGAGCGGGTAATCGCGCTGGAGATACCGCCGTACAGAGACGCTTCAATCAGGCGATAGTATTTGCTGCGGTCTGATGCCGTGCGCAGACGACGCGCCACCACGCCCAGATCGAACATTAACGAGTGGTAGTCGGTAATCGAGTTGAACTGCTTGAACTGCACGCCTTCGATCGCTTCGAGCTTATCTTTCAGCTCCTGGAGCGTCAGCACGCGCGCCTGGCGTTCGTTCAGGGTTTCCGTCAGCAGCGCCGTTGGCTGCATGGACGTTGGAAGCCCCTGGATGGCGAACGGTTTAATATCGACTTTACGATCGCGACCGGCAACCTGCTGCAGGCGTACGCCCACCACCACGCGCTGATGGCGGGAGTTAATGACGTCCAGAACCGAATAACAGACGCCGGCCTTCAGCTTCCCGTGCAGACCTTTATCACGGGAGCCGCTTGTGGCCCCCGCTTCGGTGGTGTTACGGAAGTGAAGCAGCGTCAGGTCAGGGATCAGCGCCGTGACAAAGGCCGCCATGGTGGTGGATTTACCCGCCCCGTTACCGCCGGAGAGCGTCGTGACCAGCTCATCCAGATCGAACGTTCGGGCAAAGAAGCCGTTCCAGTTAATCAGCGTCAGTGAGCGAAATTTACCGCGTTCAATCATTACTCTTCCTCCCCGCTATCCGGCAGATTCTCTTCATGCTCATCATTGAGCTGCAAATGGTTTTCCACCGGCATCGCTTCACCGTCGCGGATCATGCGAAGCTGCGCTTCACGCGCGTCATCGCCCGCACGCACGTCGGCGCCGAAGCGGAAGACAGATTCCGTAATGCGGAATTTGCTGCTGTCGTGACCCATAAACCAGACCATCCCCAGACGACGCAGACGGTTCAGGGAAGAGCGAACCTTTTCCTGTAATTTCTGACGGTCAAGATCCGACCCCGTGGAGCGGTTGTTCACCAGCTTGAGCAGCTTGCTCTCATCTGCCAGCGTCAACAGCTCGTCGTAAAGCTCCTGCTGGGTGAAGATCCCTTCATTCGCCAGACGTTCCGGGCTGAGATAGAGGTAGCAAAGAATTTTGCCGACCATCATATCCAGCTCGGAGAGCACGGAACGCGGAATCAGCGTCGTGGAGCGCGGGCGCAGGTAGAAAAACCCTTCCGGCGCGCGGATAAGCTCCACGTTGTAGCGTGCGTAAAACTCTTCCAGGTACTCCTGGAAGTCCATCAAAAAGGCGTGATTATCCAGCTCGTCTAAGCCAATGTGACGACCGGCACGCAGCTGGCTGTCCAGCGCCGGAAATAACGGATTCGCCAGCGCCTGTGCCAGCTTAACCGGCATCACTTGTTCAATATTTGTCAATGACATGCGCCTGTACCTTGGCTCCGTAATCGTTAATTGGCTGCCACTTCGGCGGCAGTCCGGTGAAGTCTGCTTGCGCGATACCCAGGCGAACCGCCTGGTCTACCACAATGCGGGCAACGTCGAAGTGGCGCGCGCGCGGATATTGCGCCAGATAGTCGCGCACCACGAGTCCAAGATCCAGCGGAGCTTGTCTGGTTTTATAGACCGCGAGCTGTTCTTCGATCATCGCCGCAAGCTGCTCGCGAATTTCGTTAAATTCTTCGTATTCGAGATCCGGCGGCAGTTCACCGGTCACCTCTTCATCGCGCAGCGCCATCTCTTCGTCGCGCATATCCAGCAGACGATCGGCATTGGCGTAGGTCAGCGCCCACGGCGCATCGAAATAGGTCTGCACCGACTGGCGCAGACGCTGGGCAAAGACGCGGTTTTTATCCATATCGATCGCGGTACGGATAAATTTATGCACGTGTCGGTCATAGCCAATCCACAGGTCGATCGACTGCTGGCCCCAGCTGATAATACGGTCCAGTTTGCTCTGCAGGTCGAACACCAGACGGTCGATAAAGTGCAGATCGTCGTGCGCCAGCGTCGCGTCCTGGATACGCAGCAGGTTCGCCTGCAGCTTATCCCCTGCGGCTTCCAGCGTATCCTGCAGCTCACGCAGCGTACCGGAGGTTTCTGACAGCAGAAGTTCACAGCTGGAGATGGCCGCTCGCCAGTCTTTATTCAGCAGCTGTGCGATATCGTCTTTCACCTGCTGCTGCTGTTCGTCCATCAGGCGCTGGGTCAGATCGATACTGTCGAAGATTTCCGCCACCGAATATTTCAGCGGTGCATAGACGTTTCGGTGCCAGTGGAATTCGTCACCGTCTTCATCTGCCGCATCGGCGGCGCGCTTAAGCTCACCCGCCACGATCGACAGCTGCATGGAAAGACGCAGCGTGGAAAATTCACGCTGGCGGATATAATAATCGGTGATGCCGATGCCCAGTGGCGTCAGGCGATAGATGGCGTTTCCTTCCGCCTGCTCGCTGGTAAAGCGGTTCAGCAGACGTTGACGCACCATATCGTTGATCGCGTTGTTGGCACGGACGCTAATGGTTTCGCTGGTTTGCTCAAACGCATCACTGACGTGGCGGAACGCATCCACCAGTTCACCCTCGCTCATTTCACCATCCAGCCGCTCGCCGTTCAGCGTGGCGACCGCCAGCAGGAAAGAGAGTCTGTCTACCGGCAGCGAGATGGAGAAATCGTTTTTCCTGGCCCAGGCAACCAGTTCGGGGACTGTCTGGGAAAATTCACTCATAGGTTATCCTTGCATCTGCGGCTTGTGCGCGGTGACGTGAATATAGCGGCCAAGGCTGACAAAAGGCTCCTGACGGCAATACCGCGTTTCCAATTCTGTTAAGGTGTCAAAACAGTCACGCTGTTTGTGTTTTTCACGCAGATAATCATGAAACACCCTGACGCCCGTCTTCCCGACAATCTGCCAGCCAATCGCTTCCAGCCAGCCATAAACCTGCTGTGGATCGCGCGGATAGTCCGGGGAAAGCGTGCGCTTTTTCTTTTTAGGCATCCCGACCTGAACATAGTCGAAGTTTCCCGCAACCATGTTGTGCATCAGGAAGCCGTTAGCATTGTAGAACATCAGCGACAGCGTGCCGCCCGGGCGCAACATAGACCACAGGGTTTGTAACACGCTTTGCGGATCGGCAACCCACTCCAGCACCGCATGAAACAATATCAGATCAACCTGGGTTTCCAAATGCTGTGCGATGTCCTGAGCGGCGCATTGTATAAAATGCATGTTGTCGCTCACACCTTTCTCTTCTGCCGCACGCGTCGCGCGGGCGACCATTTCAGCAGAAAGATCGCAAAGCGTGACGTGATGACCGCGTTCAGCCATTTTTATGGCCGTCTGCCCTTCACCACCACCGGCGTCCAGCACGCGCAACGTTTGGCCACCGAACGTAGCCAGAATGGTGTCCAGATCCTGCCAGAGGATCGTCTGACGAAGCTGCCCCTTCGTGGTGCCATAAATGTTGCGCGAAAATTTTTCCGCGATGTCATCAAAATTGCGATCCCGCATTGGGAGAGTTCCACTCGCTAACTGCAAAACCGCTATTTTGTCACACCCGCGCGGAGAATGAACCTCTCTGGTGTAATATCACCGGCAATCACCTGCTATATGGTCAAAAAAGGAACCAAAAAGGATGCTTTTTACCCTTAAGAAATACATTGGAGGGATGATGCTTCCCCTTCCGCTGCTGCTCATCATCATCGCGCTGGGGCTGGCGCTGGTGTGGTTCAGTCGCTTTCAGAAGAGTGGCAAAACGCTTATCACGCTCGGCTGGCTGGTCTTGCTGCTGTTGAGCCTGCAACCGGTCGCGGATGGCCTGTTACGCCCCATCGAAAACAGGTACCCAACATGGCAGGGAAATCAGAAAGTGTCGTACATCGTGGTGCTGGGCGGTGGATATACCTGGGATCCTGATTGGGCCCCGAGCTCAAACCTGATCAACAACAGCCTGCCACGGCTGAACGAAGGTATTCGCCTGTGGCTGGCGAATCCGGGATCAAAAATGATCTTCACCGGCGCGGCGGCCAAAACGAACCCGGTGAGTACGGCTGAAGCAGGCGCCAGGGTCGCGGAATCTCTCGGCGTGCCGCGTTCCTCAATCATCACGCTGGACAGCCCGAAAGATACTGAAGAAGAGGCTGCTGCAGTGAAGCAGGCGATTGGCGATGCCCCGTTCTTGCTGGTGACTTCCGCCTCGCACCTGCCGCGCGCGATAATTTTCTTTGAGAAGCAAGGCCTGCACCCGCTTCCCGCACCGGCTAACCAGATGGCCATCGACGCACCGCTCAACCCGTGGGAACGGGCGATCCCCTCCCCGGTGTGGCTGATGCACAGCGACCGCGTCGGCTACGAGACGCTCGGACGTCTCTGGCAGTGGCTGAAAGGATCCTCAGGCGAGCCAGGGCAAGAGTGATTTTGTTGCCAGATCGAAGTTTGCGCGATTAAATCGTCCGGTGTTCACCAACTGCGCGACTTCGTCCCAGAGCAGGTATAGCCAGCGTCGCCAGAGAAACGCTTCCGCAACGGGGGCGCGTTGAAGGTAATGCCACAGTAAGCCTTCCGCCGCCCCGCTGTCGCTGAGCCTGAACAGCTCATATTCGCGCGGTGCCCAGAGCATGATGCCCGGCCCCACCATTGCCAGAAGCTGATCGCTGCGGGCGTCTTTGAGCATGCTGCGCAGGGTAAAATTGCCGTGGATCAGCACGCAGTTGTCATTAAAACCGTCGAACAAGGCCGGTAAGCACTCCCGGGTGCGAAACAGGATACGTTTGTCCTGCATGGTTAAACCGGTATTGTTGAACTGGTTAAGCGTTCCCCACAGCACCTCAACCCGCTGGCGGTACCACAGCGGCCAGAGGTTTTCCTGGGTGCTGTCAACCGGTCCGACAAGTCCACGGCTATCCTGACGGTGCCAGGCCAGCAGCGCCTCGACAATCTGGTCTTTCAGCTGCTCCCAGCGTTCCGGCGTTCGCGCGGGCGCTTCAACGGGCACACCGCGTAAACGTTCAATCAGCAGTACGTCCGGGCCGGGGTGTTCCTCATGGGTCATCACACCATACACCGTCGGCATACGCACGGTTCCCTCCCGCGCCAGCATCGACATTTTCCATGCAAGCTGCCTGGCAACACCGGGTGACGTGAAACTTCTTGCCATTAGCGGCATCGGGTTACCCTGACTGTCGTAAAGCGACCAGAGCGCGGTATCGGCTTTTTCACTCACGCATTCGACCCGGCTTAACTTCTCACCCAGCAGATGGCTAAGTTCGGCACGCAGCTGTTCCATATGAGATTACCCCCATTAAGACTACTGCTTTTATAATGAGCGTCCTTAATGAAGATGTCACCCGGAAGAGATCAATCAGGAAAAAGAAAGTGAAAAATAAAGCGGAGAGTGCATCCCTCCCTGCGGAGAGATGCCGGTAAGATTAACGCAATTCGGCGCGAACGCGCTCAAGATCTTCAGGGGTGTCTACGCCCGTGCCGGGGACTTCCTCAGCAACGGCAACGTGAATTTTCTCGCCGTACCAGAGCACGCGAAGCTGCTCCAGCATTTCGATATGCTCCAGCGGGCTCGGCGCCCAGGCCACATAGCGGCGAATAAAGCCAGCGCGATAACCGTAGATCCCAATATGACGCAGGAAGGTATCACCGATGGTCTCTTTAGAGAGCGCAAAGCGATCGCGATCCCACGGGATCGTGGCGCGGGAGAAATAGAGCGCATAGCCTTCCGCATCCATGACGACCTTCACCGCATTCGGGTTGAAAGCTTCTTCTGCATGATGAATGGGTACCGCCAGCGTCGCCATTCCGACCTGACGCTGCGCCAGGTTTTCGGCCACCTGACGGATAATGACCGCGGGGATCATCGGCTCGTCACCCTGCACGTTTACGATGACCGTATCATCACTGAAACCGCATTTCTCAACCACTTCCGCCAGACGTTCGGTGCCGGACTGGTGATCGGCGCGAGTCATGCACACCTCTCCGCCTGCGGCCTCAACCGCACGAGCGACATCCGGATGGTCGGTGGCAACAATCACGCGGTCAGCACCCGATTCACGCGCGCGCTCGAGGACATGCACAATCATCGGCTTGCCGTTAATATCCACCAGCGGTTTACCCGGCAGACGCGTTGAGGCATAACGCGCAGGAATAATGACGACAAAACTCATGGCTTGCTCTCTTCTGCCACCAGGGAACGGGCTTCATTTTCCAGCAATACCGGAATACCGTCACGCAGCGGGAAAGCCAGACTGTCCAGCTTGCAAATGAGCTCTTGTTTGTCCTGGCTGTAGTAAAGTTTGCCGTTGCATACCGGGCAGGCAATAATTTCAAGTAAACGGTGATCCATAGTTCCTCCGTATGGGTAATCGCTAAAGCTTAACACATTCCCTTTTCAGGGCGTGCCTGTTTCCCAGCCACTTCGACAGGATGTAAACAATCCATCAGGTACCCTGCCCAGCGTCACGTCGTCGGCACCCTGCCAGCGCGCGAATTCGCTAATGGCGGACGTTAATCCTTTTTCCAGGCTCGCCGTCACCCTGACGCCCTCTTGCAGATAAAGCGCAATGATTTCAAGCGTTCCGGTCTTGCGGTGCATTTTGGCATCCATGCGCCCGACCAGTTGCCCCTTATGCAGGAGCGGTAAAACAAAGTAGCCATACTGGCGCTTTGGGGCCGGGGTATAACATTCCAGCCGGTAGCTGAAATCAAAGAGCTGCTCGGCGCGTTTTCTGTCCCAGACGACCGGGTCGAAAGGCGACAATACCGCGCTGTGGGTTGCCTGAAGTTTCCCCTCCAGGGCCTGCGGCAATAGCGGAAGGAGATCCGCATGCAGCCACATTTCGCCCAGTGTTTCCACGGTAACGGGAATAACGCGCTGCTCGTGTTGCCACATGTCCAGCAGCGGTTTCAGCACAGGCTGGCGCAGGCGATAATAATCTGCCAGCCACTGCGCGCGAAAAATCCCCAGACTGCGGGCGCTGTTCTCCAGCATAATGGCCTCGGCCGCCTCCTGGGTAAGCAGGTCGCGCTCGTCGTCCCAGTGCGGCATCACGCGATGCGTCAGATCGTAGACGCGCTGAAAGTTACGCCGCTCAATCACCATGACTTTCCCAGAGGTAAATAACCCTTCGAGATGACGTTTGTGCGGTTTCCACTCCCACCAGCCGCTTGTCCCCTTGCGCGGGTGTTCAAAATCGGCAGAGCGTACAGGGCCGTTTTCCTGAATATGCGCGATGAGCTGCTCTATTTCAGCCGCATGTTCCTGCATCCAGGCCTGTCGGTATTTCCAGCCCATCTTTTCCGGCGCAAGCATACGGTGACGCACCAGGGCAAAATCGCTGCGAGGAAGGAAGCAGGCTTCATGCGCCCAATACTCCATCAACTCCCCCTTGCTGAGCGCCTCATCCAGCCACTGGGAAGGATAACTCCCCAGGCGGCTGAACAGCACCAGGTAAGGGCTACGTGCCACAATATTAATGGTGTCGATCTGGAGTAGCGACATGCGCTGTACGGTAGAGAGAATATCGGCAGGCTGCGCGCGGCGGCGGGGCTTTTTGAGCAGCCCCTGCGCGGCCAGGTGGAGATTACGTGCGGCTGAAAGCGAGAGTTGCGGTAGAGACATGCGTTTTCCTGTCAGTCAAAGCGTCACCAGAACCGCGTAAGCCTTTAGTGCACCAACGCAATCAGTTCCTTGAGCAAATGTTCCGGCTGCTCACCGCTGAGTTCGGCGTCAACCGGCAGATACCACCAGTTATCTTTCGCAAAGGCGCGGCATTTCACCGCATCTTTTTCGGTCATGATCAGCGACTGCCCGGGTGCGGTCAAGGCGTCTACCTGCCCTTCCACCAGCGCCTGATGGTCGGCCAGCGGAACGCGTTTTTCCAGCCGGGCACCACACTGTTCCAGCGTCGCGAAGAAGCGCGGCGGATGACCAATGCCCGCCATCGCTACCAGTGAAGGCAACTCTGAAACCGACCGGCGTTCCCCCGTCACCAGGTTGATCGCCAGGCCCGGCTGCAGGTGCATCGGGATTTCACCCGTTTTCGCCTCACCCCCGTTCACGATCACCGCATCCACAGACTTCAGACGTGAAGCGCGTTCGCGCATGGGCCCGGCAGGTAACCACCAGCCGTTACCAAAACGGCGAACGCCGTCGATGACCACAATCTCTTTATCACGCGCCAGGGCGTAATGCTGCAGACCATCGTCAGTGATGATGATTTGTACCGCGTGTTCGGTAAGCAGTGCCTGTACGGCATCGCTGCGCACCGGGGAAACCGCGACCGGTACGCCGGTACGCTGGAAAATCAATACCGGTTCATCACCCGCTTCAGCCGTCGTGGTTTCCGCCGTCAGCAACAGCGGGTAATGCGCAGCTTGACCACCATATCCGCGCGATACCACGCCCGGGCGTATACCGCGTTTTTGTAACTGCTCTACCAGCCAGATCACCACCGGCGTTTTGCCGTTGCCGCCCGCCGTAAGATTACCGACAACCACAACCGGCACCGGCGCGCGCCAGGCCCGCTTCACCCCCAGACGATAAAGCAGGCGGATGATGCCGCTCACCAGGCCGTAGAGCCAGGAGAGCGGCAAAAGCAGCAGCCACAGCGGGGATTCACCGGACCAGATGCGTGCAATCATTCGCCGAACTGCATCTTATGAAGCTGAGCGTAAACGCCGCGGTGTTCCAGCAGGTCAGCATGGCTTCCACGCTCAACAATGATACCGTCCTCAACCACGACGATTTCATCAGCCTGCTCGATAGTCGACAGACGGTGCGCAATCACCAGCGAGGTACGGTTCTTTTGCAGCTCATCCAGCGCGGACTGAATCGCGCGTTCAGATTCCGTATCCAGCGCAGAGGTCGCTTCGTCCAGGATCAGGATCGGGCTGTCGCGCAACAGCGCACGGGCAATGGCGATACGCTGACGCTGCCCACCGGAGAGCAGTACGCCGTTCTCACCGATGATGGTATCCAGACCGTTATCCATCTTGTTGATAAAGTCCATCGCGTAAGCCATACGCGCGGCGTTCTCAATCTGCTCGCGGCTGTACTCTTCAGTACGCGCATAGGCAATATTGTTTGCCACGGTATCGTTGAACAGGTGCACGTTCTGAGAGACCAGCGCTACCTGATTACGCAGCGACTGCAGGGTATACTCCCGCAGGTCGTGGCCGTCTAACAGAATTTCACCTTCGTCAATGTCGTAGAAACGGGTGATCAGGCTGGCAATGGTCGATTTCCCCGAGCCAGAACGGCCTACCAGCGCAACGGTTTTCCCCGCCGGAATGGTCAGGTTGATATTGCGCAGAGCCGGTGTTTCGCGGCCAGGATAGGTAAAGGTCACATTGCGGAACTCAACGTCGCCGTTCGCACGCTCAATGACGCGTTTGCCTTCATCTTTTTCCTGCTCGGAATCCAGAATGCTAAACAGGGTCTGGCAGGCGGCCATCCCACGCTGGAACTGGGCATTCACGTTCGTCAGTGACTTCAGCGGACGCATCAGGGCAATCATTGAGGAGAAGACCACGGTAATGGTACCCGCCGTCAGCGTCTCCATGACGCTCGGGAAGCTTGCTGCATACAGGACGAACGCCAGTGCCAGCGAGGCAATCAGCTGAATAATCGGGTCAGAGATGGAAGAGGCCGAGACCATTTTCATCCCCTGCAGACGCATTTTGTTGCTGACTTTATCAAAGCGTTTGGTTTCGACGTCCTGACCACCAAAAATCAGCACTTCTTTATGCCCTTTCAGCATCTGCTCTGCGCTGGTGGTCACCTGCCCCATCGTGTTCTGCATATTCTTACTGATATTGCGGAAGCGCTTTGACACGACGCGGATAGCAATGGAAACCACCGGTGCCAGAACGATAAGGATAAGCGACAGCTGCCAGCTGTAGTAGAACATCATCACGAACAGGCCGATGATCGACGCGCCCTCGCGCACAACGGTAATCAGCGCGCTGGAAGAGGAAGAAGCAACCTGCTCGGAGTCGTAGGTAATACGCGACAGCAGCGTCCCGGTTGACTGCTTGTCAAAGAACGCAACCGGCATGCCCATCATGTGACTGAACAGTCGACGGCGCATGGTCATCACCACTTTCCCGGATACCCAGGAAATGCAGTAGCTTGAGATATAGCTGGTGATACCGCGTAAGATCATCAGTCCGATAACCACCAGAGGCATCCATAGCAGCACTGAGCGATCCGTTTTACCAAAACCGTCATCCAGTAACGGTTTAAGAAGCGATAGCATAAAAGTATCGCTGGCTGCGTTGAGGATTAACGCTACACCCGCCACGATCAAGCCTGCTTTAAAAGGGGCAATCATCGGCCAGAGTCGGCGGAACGTTTGCCACGTGGAGAGATCTTTGTCGTTATGCATTCAAAAAACCAGCATTGTTGAAATAGCCGCATATTCTACCCGTTATCGACGGGCGCGCCAAACCACTGATGATACCAACGTGGTAAAATTTGCTCTCGCAAGCGCCGGATTTGCCAGTGATGTTGCGAGAATGTCACCGATATTTGTCCTGAGTGAGGGGTATCGTGCCAGATATACCCCTCTTTTCGATAGCGTCGGACAACTTTTGGCGACGGGAAATGCCATGCGTTATAGCGGGCCGCGGAATCCAGGGCAATCTGTCCTCCCACCCGCTGTACCAGCGGCAATGAAGACGAGGTATTGCTGCCATGATGGGGCACCTGTATCAACGTGGACGTCATATAGCGCCAGTAATGGCTAAGCATAGCCTGTTCCGCTTGCGCTTCAATATCTCCTGTTAACAGAACACTTTGCTCCCCGTCGTCCACCTTTACCACGCAGGAACGGTTATTCCCCTGGGCCGGGTAATTTTCAGGGGGCCAGTGGACGGTGAAGGTTAACCCCTGCCATTCCCATTTCTGCCCACGAAAACAGGGACGGTGTCCCGTCCTGCGCAACGGGCTTCTTATCCATATATCCGGCCATGCTTTTTGCAAAGAAACGAGACCTCCTGCATGGTCAAGATGTTCATGACTGAGAATCACCCCGTCTGGCCGCAGGTGATGCCAGCGAAGCCAGGGAATAATTAACCGCTGCGCGCTGTCTCCGTCCGGCCAGGCGAGCCCGGTATCATAAAGAATGGCTTTTCCCTGCCTTTCAATAACCATGGCCAGCCCCTGCCCCACGTCCAGCATATGCAGCGCCCAGCTCTCGCTTTTTGCCGCTCGCCAGACGGGAAACGTCAGTAAGACGCTGCCTGCAAGACAAACGGCAGGAACGGTTTTCCAGGCACGAAAACGCCAGGCAATGATGATCAACCACGGCAGTAATGCCATGGTTTGCCAGCGTTGATCGACATTCTGCCAGCCATCAGGCAGGCGCATCAGTAGCCAGAAGAGTCCCGCAAGCGACTTATCGGCAGCAAACCAGATGGCACTTTCAACCGCTGCCAGCGGTAGCAGATGGAGCAGCATACCGAGCAGGATCAGCGGGACGGAGACAAACGTTACCAGGGGCACGGCAAAGAGATTCGCGACCAGGGATGAGAGGCTGAAGCCATGGAAAATCAGAACCTGTAACGGCATGAGCAGAAGCAACATGCCGACCTGCAGATAAATCAGGTTCACTAGCGGCCGTATACGTCTTGTCCGCTGCCAGTCAGGAAGCGGCAGCCACTGAAACCAGAAAATCAGCGCGGCGACGGCAAAGGCTGACAAAGCCAGACTCTGCGAAAGTACGGCTAACGGATCGTTTAACAGTATCGCCGCGATACAGCACCCCCATACCTGCCAGGGAGACCATTGACGGCCAGCGATCCGCAACATAGCAAGCACAGCAAGTGCGATGACCGTCCGCAGCGCAGGCGGTTGCAGGCCGGTAAGCCAGGCGTAGAAAGCAGCAAAGATTAACCCGGCAAGGAGAGGCATTTGCCAGTGGACCCGATTACTGGGTAATAAAAACTGGAGTCCACGTGCAAGTAACCAGACGAGAGAGGCTGCCAGCGCGATATGCAGACCCGAAATCGCCATCAAATGCAGCGTGCCGGTTTCCCGCATAAGATCTTTTATTTCCCGCGGTACATCCAGGCGTTCCCCCATCCCAAGGCCCAGGATAACCGCTCCCCATGGATAAGCTGAAAGTCGGTTTTGCAACGACAGCAGATATTGCGCTCGCAGGCTGCAGCGCCCGTCGACGAGTTCCGCACGGGTGAAGCGCCCGCTCAATGTTTGATGTCGGGCAAAAGCGCTGCGCTGAGCATCATAACCGCCGTCGTTCAGTTCGCCGTGTGCAGGCCTGAGCCTGAGCGTCATGGTCCAGCGCTGACCGGCACAGGCTTTCTGCGGCAGATAATTGCCATACAGCGTTACGCCGGTGGAGGCCCACCAGCGCTTGCCATCGACGCTGCGAATGTTTCCCTGATGCAGAGTGGTGCCGTCGGTCGCGGTGAGCTCTACCTCAGCCTGCACGGCCCCCGTTGTTAAATGCTGCATCGGCCAGACGCTCTCTTGCGCGGCCAGAATGCCCCACGCACAAAATAACAGCGTGATACCAGCATACTTCACTCGACGGTTTTGCCATGCAGCAAGCACTATCCCGCCAGCCACCATGACCCACACGGCGTAAGGTGACGGCAATTCAGGTAACCAGAGTAACGGAACTATCGCCAGCATGGCGCAGACACTAAGCGCGGGAATTCCCATTGCTACCTCCCTGTTTCAGGGTGGCAGTATGCAAGCAGGTTGAGCGGGTCGTCAGGTGTGAAGGATGCGATTTACAGCAAGCGCAGCAAGGTATTTTACGGGTTGCAGAAAACGAAACGGAAAATGCGGGGCACCTTCAGAAAGAAAGCGACGGGTACAAAAAAAGCACCCGCAGGTGCTTTCTTTCGAACCCAGTTTAACCGGCTGGCTAAACTCAGTTGCCGTAAATATTGGCGCGATCGCGCAGTTCTTTACCCGGCTTAAAGTGTGGAACGTACTTACCTTCCAGCTCGACTTTATCGCCAGTTTTCGGGTTACGCCCGGTACGTGGAGCACGATAGTGCAGAGAAAAACTACCGAAACCGCGGATTTCAATGCGCTCGCCCTGGGCAAGAGTGGAGGCCATATGCTCCAGCATCTCTTTTACGGCATCTTCCACTGCTTTGGCAGGGATATGCGGTTGCTGACTGGCAAGTCTTTCAATCAATTCTGACTTGGTCATGATTCCTCCGGTTCCTTTCAAACCAATTAGCTGAACAGCTCATTAAACAAGGGCGGCCGTAGCCGCCCTTTGTTATTGATTACAGGACGAATCCTGTAATCTGTCAAGTTTGCTCCTCATCCTTCACGCTGTAAATGCATTACAGCGCACATGATGCTGAGAACCTGATATTACTCGCCTTTAGCTGCTTTGAAAGCTTCAGCCATTGCGTTGTTAGAGAAGTTTGCATCTTCCTGTTTGTTAACAGTTGCGATTGCATCTTTCTCATCAGCTTCGTCTTTAGCACGAACAGACAGGCTGATTGCACGGTTCTTACGGTCAACACCGGTGAACTTAGCTTCAACGTCGTCGCCTACGTTCAGAACCAGAGTGGCATCTTCAACGCGGTCACGGGAAGCTTCAGAAGCGCGCAGGTAACCTTCAACGCCGTCAGCCAGTTCTACGGTTGCGCCTTTAGCGTCAACTGCAGTCACTTTACCGTTTACGATTGCGCCTTTCTTGTTCAGTGCAACCCAGTTGTTGAACGGATCTTCTGCGAGCTGTTTAACGCCCAGGGAGATACGCTCACGCTCTGCGTCAACCTGCAGAACAACTGCAGCGATTTCGTCGCCTTTTTTGTATTCACGAACTGCTTCTTCGCCTGCAACGTTCCAGGAGATGTCAGACAGGTGAACCAGGCCATCGATGCCGCCGTCCAGGCCGATGAAGATACCGAAGTCAGTGATAGACTTGATTTTACCTTCAACACGGTCACCCTTGTTGTGGGTTTCCGCGAACTGCTGCCATGGGTTGTTTTTGCACTGCTTCAGGCCCAGGGAGATACGACGACGTTCTTCGTCGATATCCAGAACCATCACTTCCACTACATCACCAACGTTAACAACTTTGGATGGGTGGATGTTTTTGTTGGTCCAGTCCATTTCGGAAACGTGCACCAGACCTTCAACGCCTTCTTCGATTTCAACGAAGCAGCCGTAGTCAGTCAGGTTGGTTACGCGACCAGTCAGTTTAGTACCTTCTGGGTAACGCTTAGCGATAGCTACCCATGGATCTTCGCCCAGCTGTTTCAGGCCGAGGGATACACGAGTACGCTCGCGGTCGAACTTCAGCACTTTAACAGTGATTTCGTCGCCCACGTTCACGATTTCGCTTGGGTGCTTAACGCGTTTCCACGCCATGTCGGTGATGTGCAGCAGGCCATCAACGCCGCCCAGGTCAACGAATGCGCCGTAGTCAGTGAGGTTCTTAACGATACCTTTGACTTCCATGCCTTCCTGCAGGTTTTCCAGCAGCTGATCGCGTTCTGCGCTGTTTTCGGATTCGATAACGGCACGACGGGAAACAACAACGTTGTTACGCTTCTGGTCCAGCTTGATTACTTTGAACTCAAGCTCTTTGCCTTCCAGGTGCAGAGTGTCACGAACTGGACGAACGTCTACCAGAGAACCTGGCAGGAACGCACGAATACCATTCAGCTCAACAGTGAAGCCACCTTTAACTTTGCCGTTGATAACACCGACCACAGTTTCAGCTTCTTCGTAAGCTTTTTCCAGCGTGATCCATGCTTCGTGACGTTTCGCTTTCTCACGAGAAAGCAGGGTTTCACCGAAGCCGTCTTCTACTGCGTCCAGAGCAACGTCAACTTCGTCGCCAACCTGGATTTCCAGCTCGCCCTGGGCGTTTTTGAACTGCTCTGCCGGAATGGCGGACTCAGATTTCAGACCGGCGTCAACCAGTACTACGTCTTTGTCGATAGCAACAACAACACCGCGAACGATGGAACCCGGGCGGGTTTCGATTTCTTTTAAGGATTCTTCAAACAGTTGAGCAAAAGATTCAGTCATGTTTAATCTTCAGGTTAATATTAACGTCCACCTGGCTCCGTGCCGGATGGGGTTGTTTCACATACCCGCCGTCAATCCTTTGCAGCGGGGGTACTGCTAAATCGGTCGCGATTACGCGAGTGCCAGTTTTTGGCGCGCATATTGTAGCGCTTTTTCAATCACTTGCTCAATAGTTAAACTGGTTGAATCCAGAACTAATGCATCTTCTGCTGGAACAAGTGGGGCGACGGCGCGGTTACGATCGCGGTCATCGCGCTCTTTTATCTCGGATAAAAGGCGATCAAAGTTAACACTAAACCCCTTTTCCTGCAACTGAAGCATGCGGCGTTGAGCACGTTCTTCCGAAGAGGCGTCAAGGAAAATTTTCACAGGTGCATCAGGGAATACCACGGTTCCCATATCGCGTCCGTCTGCGATCAAGCCCGGTGCTTCACGAAACGCGCGCTGACGACGTAACAGCGCCTCACGAACGCGCGGGAAGGCTGCTACCTGGGAGGCCGCATTCGCCACTTCCTGAGTACGAATTTCCCCGCTCACGTCTTCCCCTTCAAGGATGACTTCCAGGTTGCCATCGGTCGACACGAAACGCACATCAAGATGCGCAGCCAGCGGAACCAGCGCTTCTTCAGACGCCACGTCCACATGATGATGCAGCGCAGCCAGAGCCAGCACGCGATAGATTGCTCCCGAATCTAAAAGATGCCATTGCAACGCTTCCGCCATCGCTTTGCACAGAGTCCCTTTCCCTGCGCCACTCGGCCCATCAATGGTGATTACCGGGGCAATTGCCGTCATCTTTTTCTCCTTAAATAAGGCATACCGTTTACATGAACGCCGCGCATTATACGCGTCAACGTGCGCAACTGTTACCTTTGCGTGCAAATTACGGATTGATTGAAGCAGAGTGTAGAAGAAATGAACGGATGTGTTCGTCAGGAAGCGTAAGGAAATGCCGCATCGGGTGATGCGGCAGGCGTTATCAGGCCAGCGTGCTAATGCGTGCCAGCTGTTCGAAGTAGTCCGGGAACGTTTTCGCCGTACATTTTGGATCAAGAATGGTGACAGGCGTGTCTGACAACGCCACCAGCGAGAAGCACATCGCCATACGGTGATCGTTGTAGGTTCCGATCTCGGCAACCTGCAGTTTTGCAGGAGGCGTGACGCGAATGTAGTCTTCGCCCTCTTCCACCTCAGCGCCGACCTTACGCAGCTCAGTCGCCATCGCGAACAGTCGGTCGGTTTCTTTTACGCGCCAGTTGTAGATATTACGCAGCGTGGTGGTGCCTTTTGCAAACAGCGCCGCTGTGGCAATGGTCATCGCCGCATCCGGAATATGGTTCATGTCCATGTCGATGGCCTTCAGCTCGCCACGGGTACAGGAGATGAAGTCATCGCCCCAGGTCACAACCGCGCCCATTTTCTCCAGCACGTCCGCAAAACGGATATCGCCCTGCACGCTGTTGCGGCCAATACCGGTTACCTTCACGGTACCGCCTTTGATCGCGCCCGCCGCCAGGAAGTAAGAAGCCGACGAGGCGTCGCCTTCAACCAGATAGCTGCCCGGCGACTGGTACTGCTGCGCCCCACGTACTACGAAGCGCTGATAAGACTGGTTTTCCACCTCGACGCCGAAGGTTTTCATCAGGTGCAGCGTGATATCGATATACGGTTTGGAGACCAGCTCACCTTTAATCGTAATTACCGTATCCTGCGGTGCCAGCGGCGCGGTCATCAGCAGCGCGGTCAGGAACTGGCTGGAAACGCTGCCGTCAACCTGGACGTGACCGCCGGTAAAGCCCCCGCGCAGACGCAGTGGCGGATAATTTTCCTGCTCCAGATACTCAATCTGCGCGCCCCCCTGGCGCAGGGCATCCACCAGATGACCAATCGGACGCTCTTTCATGCGCGGCTCACCGGTCAGCACAATGTTGTTGCGCCCAAGACACAGAGCCGCCGCCAGCGGACGCATCGCGGTACCCGCGTTGCCCAGAAACAGCTCAAGCTCTTCACCCGTCTGCAGCGCGCCGCCGTTGCCGGTCACTTCGCAGCGGGTGCGATCGTCGGAGAGAGTGTAATGAACGCCCAACGCTTTCAGCGCATTGAGCATATGGCGCACGTCATCGCTGTCCAGCAGGTTTGTAAGGACGGTGGTGCCGTTTGCCAGTGCTGCCAGCAGCAGAGCGCGGTTCGAGACACTTTTTGAACCAGGCAGATTAATGGTGCCATCTACCCGCGCGATAGGTTGTAACGTCAGGGATTCCATGAAAACTTAACTCTCAACTCAACATAATAAAAACCCCGCAGCAGGGCTACGGGGGTGAAAACAGCGCAATTAACCGTGGCGACGTTCGAAGTCGATCATGAAATCGGTCAGAGCTTTAACGCCTTCCAGCGGCATCGCGTTATAGATGGAGGCACGCATGCCGCCCACGACACGGTGACCTTTGAGCGCGTGCAGGCCTGCCGCGAAGGACTCTTCCAGGAACACTTTATCCAGGTTGCTGTCCGCCAGCTGGAACGGCACGTTCATGCGGGAACGGTTAGCTTTCGCCACATCGTTGCGGTAGAAATCGCTCTTGTCGATCACGCCATACAGCAGTTCAGCTTTCTGCTGATTCACTTTGTCCATCTGCGCCACGCCGCCGTTTTGCTTCAGCCATTTGAAGACCAGGCCGGAAAGGTACCAGGCAAACGTCGGTGGGGTGTTGAACATAGAATCGTTGTCGTTCAGCACGGTGTAATCAAGAATCGACGGGCAGGATGTATGCGCTTTACCCAGCAGATCTTCACGCACGATAACAATCGTCAGGCCTGCAGGGCCGATATTTTTCTGTGCGCCCGCGTAGATCACGCCATAACGGCTGACGTCAATTGGCGCAGACAGAATGGTGGAGGAGAAGTCAGCGGCAACCACGACATCGCTGCCGAAGTTTGGCGTCTCGTCGATGGCAATGCCGTCAATGGTTTCGTTCGGGCAGTAGTGCAGATACGCGGCGTTATCAGAAAGCTGCCACTCGCTCATTGGCTTCACCGCGCGCAGGCCGTCAACAGTCACTTTGGCGTCGATCACATTCGGCGTGCAGTATTTGTGCGCTTCTTTCACCGCACTGGCCGCCCAGTAGCCTGCGTCAACGTAGTCTGCCGTCGTTTTATCGCCCAGGATGTTCAGCGGTACGCCCGCAAACTGGCCGCGCCCGCCGCCGTGACAGAACAATACTTTGTAGTTCGAGGGAATATTCAGCAGATCGCGAAAATCCTTTTCTGCCTCTTCCGCCACCTGAATAAACTCTTTACCCCGGTGGCTGATTTCCATCACCGACGTTCCCAGACCGTTCCAGTCACAAAGTTCCTGTTGAGCCTGTTTAAGCACGTCTGCCGGTAACATTGCCGGACCTGAACTGAAATTAAAGACTTGAGCCATTTCCCCTCACCACGCTAAAAGCCATAAGTTATAACTGTGGATATCGGTTTTATCATTCAGTGACACGCGCCGCAATGTCTAAAACTTATGACCCGTGAAATGTGCCCCACGTCACACAAAACAATCTGCCGCCTCGCCAGGACAAAACCGACAAAATGGCTGTCAGGTGATGCGTTTAGCCCGGCTAACCTTCGTCCATTCCGGATTTGCACAGCGGGGGCATAATTGACGATCCCCCGGCTGCATCGCGACGACATGGCTACATCTCACGCAGGCGTACTCGCCTGACTCAGGTACGGTTCTGAAACGCTCGATCAGCATATCCGGCAGGATGCACAGTCCCGGCCTCACCTCATCGTCAGAATAGTAATAGACGCTAATCTGCCCGTTGGTTTCCATGATCGCCAGACGCACCTGCCCGAGCTGTTCCACGCTGTTGAGGCGTAGCTCCATAAAGAACTCAAACTCGGTCATATTGGCGCTCTGAACGTTTTCCCAGGCCAACTGACCGTCCTCGACGATAACGACCGGCTTCCCTTCAAGCAGATCTTCCAGCTTTTCACTTTTCGACATCAGCCACATGACAAGCCGGTAAAGCAGCGCCAGGGAGACAAAAACGATGAAGACCGGCACCATCGGCACATCATCATAGAATGCGACATCCCCCGCCGCGGAACCCAGCGTCAGGATAATCAACACTTCAAAGAGCGACATCTGCCTTACGCCACGGCGGCCCGTAATTTTGAGAAACAGGAAAACGAGAACGAAGGTATACAGGCTGCGAAGCGCGACTTCGCCTAAAAACTCTGGAGGGACTTTATCAAACGCCATCCGCTGGAGATCAAACGCTTTCATTTTTCTATGCCTTAACAGTAGGTTACTGACTGTAAGCATAGCTCAGGCATTTATTTTCGCCGAAGATAGCACCCGTCACGCAAAACCCGTATCATTGCGCGCTTTACGTACGATAAAAGTGAACGCCATGACTCAAACGTTTATCCCCGGCAAAGACGCCGCTCTGGAAGATTCCATCGCTCGCTTCCAGCAGAAACTGACCGACCTGGGTTTTAACATCGAAGAAGCCTCCTGGCTCAATCCGGTGCCTCATGTCTGGTCCGTGCATATTCGCGATAAAGACTGTGCCCTGTGCTTTACCAACGGTAAAGGCGCGACGAAAAAAGCGGCACTGGCCTCCGCGCTGGGTGAGTATTTTGAGCGTCTGTCCACCAACTATTTCTTCGCTGACTTCTGGCTGGGCGAAACCATCGCCAACGGCCCGTTCGTTCACTATCCGAACGAAAAATGGTTCCCACTGACGGAAGACGACGAACTGCCGGAAGGTATTCTCGACGCGCGTCTGCGTGCTTTCTACGATCCGGAAAACGAACTGACCGCCAGCATGCTGATCGATCTGCAGTCCGGAAACGACGATCGCGGTATTTGCGCCCTGCCCTTTACCCGTCAGTCTGACGAGCAGACCGTCTATATCCCGATGAACATCGTCGGCAACCTGTATGTGTCTAACGGCATGTCCGCCGGTAACACCCGCAATGAAGCGCGCGTGCAGGGTCTGTCTGAAGTCTTCGAGCGTCACATCAAAAACCGCATTATTGCCGAATCCATCAGCCTGCCTGAAATTCCGGCAGACGTGCTGGCGCGCTACCCGGGCGTGGTGGAATCCATCGCCAAACTGGAAGCAGAAGGTTTCCCAATCTTCGCGTATGACGGCTCGCTGGGCGGCAAGTATCCGGTGATCTGCGTCGTGCTGTTTAACCCGACCAACGGTACCTGCTTCGCCTCTTTCGGCGCGCACCCGGACTTCGGCGTGGCGCTGGAGCGTACCGTCACCGAGCTGCTGCAGGGCCGTAGCCTGAAAGATCTCGACGTGTTTACGCCGCCAACGTTTGACGATGAAGAAGTGGCCGAGCATACCAACCTCGAAACCCACTTCATCGATTCCAGCGGCTTAATTTCCTGGGATATGTTCAAGCAGGACGCGG
Source organism: Enterobacter sp. JBIWA003 (assembly GCF_019968825.1). NCBI lineage: Bacteria > Pseudomonadati > Pseudomonadota > Gammaproteobacteria > Enterobacterales > Enterobacteriaceae > Enterobacter > Enterobacter sp. JBIWA003. The sequence goes on along the minus strand of NZ_CP074170.1, from coordinate 1,672,936 downwards.
ACTATCCGTTCGTGGACTGGAGCTTCGCCGGTACTACGGAAGAAGAGTTCGCCACGCTGATGGCGATCTTCAACGCGGAAGACCAGGAAGTGTACATTGCCGATTACGAGCACCTGGGCGTTTACGCGTGCCGCATCATCGTGCCTGGCATGTCTGATATCTATCCAGCGGAAGACCTGTGGCTGGCGAACAACAGCATGGGCGCCCATCTGCGCGAAACGCTGCTGGCTCTGCCGGGCAGTGAATGGGAGAAAGAAGATTACCTGAACCTGATCGCCCAACTGGACGAAGAAGGCCACGATGACTTCACCCGCGTACGCGAACTCCTGGGTCTGGCGACCGGTAAAGATAACGGCTGGTATACCCTGCGTATCGGTGAACTGAAAGCAATGCTGGCTCTGGCGGGTGGCGATCTGGATCAGGCCCTGGCCTGGACCGAGTGGACCATGGAGTTCAACCAGTCGGTCTTCTCTGCCGAGCGCACCAACTATTACCGTTGCCTGCAAACCCTGCTGCTGCTTGCACAGGAAGAGGATCGCGAACCGCTGCAATACCTGAATGCTTTCGTGCGTATGTACGGGGCTGAGGCCGTTGAAGCAGCCAGCGCGGCCCTGAGCGGCGAAGCGCCGTTCTATGGACTGCAGGCTGTTGATAGCGATCTGAAAGCCTTCCCGGCGCATCAGTCACTGCTGAAGGCCTACGAAAAGCTGCAGAAAGCAAAAGCTGCTTACTGGTCAAAATAAGCGCACATAACATTACCAGCAGTAGGCGTATTCAATCGTCTGGGCTATATTACGGGGCAATTTCATTGCCCCGTTTTTTATTTTCTTCGGCAATGATTGTTGATTGTAATAATAAAGTTAAACACGGGTAAATATAATAATATTGATCTGGGCTTTACTGTTACTTTTTATGGTTAATACTCCATATTAATTAACTGATAAAGAGGTGGCCGAACGAAAAAATTCAACTCTTTTCATAACTTTTAAAATTTATTTTTATACGGATAATCAAATACTTACTCCGCATTTGCTGTAAATCCATACACACTGCGGGCCTATAAGCCAGGCGAGATATGATCTATATCAATTTCTCTTCTATAATGCTTTGTTAGTATCTCGTCGCCGACTTAATAAAGAGAGAGTTAGTGTGAAAGCTGACAACCCTTTTGATCTTTTACTCCCTGCTGCGATGGCCAAAGTTGCCGAAGAAGCAGGTGTCTATAAAGCAACGAAACACCCGATGAAGACGTTCTATCTGGCGATCACGGCTGGTGTGTTCATCTCTATCGCTTTCGTCTTCTACATCACCGCCACCACCGGTACTGCCGGAATGCCTTTCGGCATGGCCAAACTGATTGGCGGCATTTGTTTCTCACTGGGTCTGATTCTTTGCGTCATTTGCGGCGCCGACCTCTTCACCTCAACGGTGCTGATTGTCGTGGCAAAGGCCAGCGGAAGAATTACCTGGGGTCAGCTGGCACGTAACTGGCTTAATGTTTACGTGGGTAACCTGGTTGGCTGTCTGCTCTTTGTTTTGTTGATGTGGCTTTCTGGCGAGTACATGACCGCCAACGGTGGCTGGGGCCTTAACGTCCTGCAAACCGCCGACCACAAAATGCACCACACATTTATCGAAGCCGTTGCTCTCGGCATCCTCGCTAACCTGATGGTCTGCCTGGCTGTATGGATGAGCTACTCGGGTCGTAGCCTGATGGACAAAGCCTTAATTATGGTTCTGCCGGTTGCGATGTTTGTTGCCAGCGGCTTTGAGCACAGTATCGCGAATATGTTCATGATCCCAATGGGCATTGTTATCCGCGACTTTGCGAGCCCGGAGTTCTGGACCGCAGTTGGTTCATCCCCGGAAAGTTTCTCTCACCTGACTATTATGAATTTCATTACTGATAACCTGATCCCTGTCACTATCGGGAACATTATCGGTGGGGGTCTGTTAGTTGGGTTGACATACTGGGTCATTTACCTGCGTGGCGACGATCATCATTGATGGTTTTCTCAGGCAGTAAATAAAAAATCCACTTAAGAAGGTAGGTGTTACATGTCCGAGCTTAATGAAAAGTTAGCCACAGCCTGGGAAGGTTTTGCGAAAGGTGACTGGCAGAATGAAGTAAACGTACGTGACTTCATTCAGAAAAACTATACCCCGTATGAAGGTGACGAATCCTTCCTGGCTGGCGCAACTGACGCGACCACCAAGCTGTGGGACAGCGTAATGGAAGGCGTTAAACTGGAAAACCGCACTCACGCGCCAGTTGATTTTGACACCTCCGTTGCTTCCACCATCACTTCTCACGATGCTGGCTATATCAACAAAGCCCTTGAGAAAATCGTTGGTCTGCAGACTGAAGCACCACTGAAACGCGCAATCATCCCGTTCGGTGGTATTAAAATGGTTGAAGGTTCATGCAAAGCGTATAACCGCGAGCTGGACCCAATGCTGAAAAAAATCTTCACCGAATACCGCAAAACCCACAACCAGGGCGTATTCGATGTTTACACCAAAGACATTCTGAACTGCCGTAAATCTGGCGTTCTGACTGGTCTGCCAGATGCGTATGGCCGTGGCCGTATCATCGGTGACTACCGTCGCGTTGCGCTGTACGGTATCGACTTCCTGATGAAAGACAAGTACGCGCAGTTTGTTTCCCTGCAGTCCGATCTGGAAAACGGCGTAAACCTGGAAGCGACTATCCGTCTGCGTGAAGAGATCGCTGAACAGCACCGCGCGCTGGGTCAGATCAAAGAGATGGCGGCTAAATACGGCTGCGATATCTCTGGTCCTGCTACCAACGCTCAGGAAGCTATCCAGTGGACCTACTTCGGCTACCTGGCCGCAGTTAAGTCTCAGAACGGTGCAGCGATGTCCTTCGGTCGCGTATCCACCTTCCTGGATGCTTACATCGAACGTGACCTGAAAGCAGGCAAAATCACCGAGCAAGACGCTCAGGAAATGATTGACCACCTGGTCATGAAACTGCGTATGGTTCGCTTCCTGCGTACGCCTGAATACGATGAGCTGTTCTCCGGTGACCCAATCTGGGCAACTGAATCCATCGGCGGTATGGGCGTTGACGGCCGTACTCTGGTGACCAAAAACAGCTTCCGCTTCCTGAACACCCTGTACACCATGGGTCCTTCTCCGGAGCCGAACATCACCGTTCTGTGGTCTGAAAAACTGCCTCTGAACTTCAAGAAATTCGCCGCTAAAGTGTCCATCGACACTTCTTCTCTGCAGTACGAGAACGATGACCTGATGCGTCCGGACTTCAACAACGACGATTACGCTATCGCTTGCTGCGTAAGCCCAATGGTTGTTGGTAAACAAATGCAGTTCTTCGGTGCGCGTGCAAACCTGGCGAAAACCATGCTGTACGCTATCAACGGCGGCGTTGATGAAAAACTGAAAATGCAGGTTGGTCCTAAGTCTGAGCCGATCAAAGGCGACGTTCTGAACTTCGACGAAGTGATGGACCGCATGGATCACTTCATGGACTGGCTGGCGAAACAGTACGTCACTGCGCTGAACGTTATCCACTACATGCACGACAAGTACAGCTACGAAGCTTCTCTGATGGCGCTGCACGACCGTGACGTTATCCGCACCATGGCGTGTGGTATCGCAGGTCTGTCCGTTGCTGCTGACTCCCTGTCTGCAATCAAATATGCGAAAGTTAAACCAATTCGTGACGAAGACGGTCTGGCTATCGACTTCGAAATCGAAGGCGAATATCCGCAGTTTGGTAACAACGATTCTCGCGTTGATGACATGGCGGTTGACCTGGTAGAACGTTTCATGAAGAAAATTCAGAAACTGACTACCTACCGTAACGCTATCCCGACTCAGTCTGTTCTGACCATCACCTCTAACGTTGTGTATGGTAAGAAAACCGGTAACACCCCAGACGGTCGTCGTGCTGGCGCGCCATTCGGCCCAGGTGCGAACCCAATGCACGGTCGTGACCAGAAAGGTGCGGTTGCCTCTCTGACTTCCGTTGCTAAACTGCCGTTTGCTTACGCGAAAGATGGTATCTCTTACACCTTCTCTATCGTGCCAAACGCGCTGGGTAAAGACGACGAAGTGCGTAAAACTAACCTCGCGGGTCTGATGGATGGTTACTTCCACCACGAAGCGTCCATCGAAGGTGGTCAGCACCTGAACGTGAACGTCATGAACCGTGAAATGCTGCTCGACGCGATGGAACACCCTGAGAAATATCCTCAGCTGACCATCCGCGTATCTGGCTATGCAGTACGTTTTAACTCCCTGACTAAAGAACAGCAGCAGGACGTTATCACCCGTACTTTCACTCAGTCCATGTAAGTGGAATTGACTGAAATCACGCGTTAACAAGCGTACAATAAAGGCTCCACGTCAGTGGGGCCTTTTTAGCACCCTCTCCACCTCAGTCTCTTTTGTCCGCTATCTATACTGAATGGATAACAGCCAAAACAGACTTAACACAGCCGGCTTTGAGCTGTGCATACACAGGCCCGGGACGGGCCGATGATGGAGATATCACCGCAATGTCAACTATTGGTCGTATTCACTCCTTTGAATCCTGTGGCACCGTCGATGGCCCGGGTATCCGCTTTATCACCTTTTTCCAGGGCTGCCTGATGCGCTGCCTGTACTGCCATAACCGCGACACCTGGGATACGCACGGCGGTAAAGAAGTCACCGTCGACGATCTGATGAAAGAGGTGGTGACCTATCGCCACTTTATGAACGCCTCCGGTGGCGGTGTGACCGCATCCGGCGGTGAAGCCATTCTTCAGGCTGAATTTGTCCGCGACTGGTTCCGCGCCTGCCACAAAGAAGGCATTCATACCTGCCTGGATACCAATGGCTTTGTACGTCGCTACGATCCGGTAATTGATGAACTGCTCGAGGTGACCGATCTGGTGATGCTCGATCTCAAACAGATGAACGATGAGATCCACCAGAACCTGGTGGGCGTCTCCAACCACCGCACGCTGGAGTTTGCCAAATACATTGCCGATAAAGGCATCAAAACCTGGATCCGCTACGTGGTGGTACCAGGCTGGTCAGATGACGACGACTCCGCGCACCGCCTGGGGGAATTCACCCGCGACATGGGCAACGTCGAGAAAATCGAGCTTCTGCCCTATCACGAGCTGGGTAAACATAAATGGGTGGCCATGGGTGAAGAGTACAAGCTCGATGGCGTGAAGCCGCCGAAAAAAGAGACGATGGAACGCGTCAAAGGTATTCTTGAACAGTACGGTCACAAAGTGATGTATTAAAGAAAAGGCCCGGTGAGAACCGGGCCTTTTTTATTCTATTTAAAGACGCCGTTAATAACGGACGTCACAATGGCAGTACTCAGCGCAATTAATACCAGGTCGTCACCCACTACGCGCCATTCATAGCCGGGATAGGAAGGAAGCTGGTCCAGCATTGAGGCCGGCACGGCCTTCTTCGCAATACCCGGAGGCAGTGGTTTACCGCGCGCCAGGTTTTTTGCGATCCCCGGAGGCAGAGACTTATAGCCCGTTAAGCCGTAATTCACGGCCAGATGGCGGGCATGATCGAAGCTCACGCGAGCATCAACGTCATTACCGACATCTTTGCTGTTTTTGAAGTTCTTATCCGATTTACCAGGGTTATCCTGACCGTTATTTTGCTTATTACCATGGTTACCGGCGTTACCAGAATTCCCGTTACCATGATTGCCGCTGTTACCCTGTCCGCCTCCGTTTCCGTGACCATTGCCATTCCCGTTGCCAGGATTAGCCATGACCGGAGCCGTTGCAAACGTTAAAGACAACACTACGGCCAGTGCGGTAGTGGAAAAACGACGTATAGACATGATTACTGCCTTATTGTGGTAGGACTCACCTGAATTATCGTCCGGCGCATTAAACAAACAATAAGTAAAACTCTGAGTTGTGATGGGGACAAAAAAGCCTGTCATCGACAGGCTTTTAATTCATCAGGCATGTGCCACCGGCGTTGGATGTTCGCCCGCTTTACGCAGCAGCATTAACAGATAAATAAACGACACGCTGGCGATCATGATAAACAGTAAATTGTCGGAGTAATTCTGCATCAGCATCGCGGTAAACGTCGGCCCTAACAGGCTGCCGATGGTATAGCTCAGTAACAGCGCCTGGTTCATTGCCACCAGCTGGTGATGCTCAACTTTCTCACAGGCCCAGGCCATCGCGACGGGATAGAGCGTAAAGCCAGCAGCCCCGAGAATGAACAGCGCAGGCGCCATCGCGGCGTTGCTGAGCATAGCAAGACAGCCCATGATCACCACGAAGACCTGAACGCGCAGCACCAGCAGACGTCCAAAGCGGTCCGCCAGGCGGCCAATTGGCCACTGCCCCACAATACCCGCACTCACCATCACCGCCATCCAGAAACCAATCCCGGAGTCGCTGACGCCCTGATGGTTAAGATAGAGTGGCATCAGGCCATAGAGCGAGCCGAGGACAATCCCCGAGATAATGCAGCCGTTAACGCCCAGACGCGCCTGACGCAGCCTCAGCATTGGCCAGACGTGGGTTGCTTCCTGGTGTTCGCTATTCTGGTTCACAATGCGCGTAAAGAGCAGCGGCAGGATCGCGGCCAGCACCATACCGGTCACCCACGGCAGAACGCTCATCAGGTCGGTTGGCAGCTTGCTTACCATCAGTTGTCCCAGCACGGTGCCGACGTAATAAACCATCATGTAGGCAGCCAGCAGGCGTCCGCGGTTGCGGGAGGTGCCGCTGCACATCAGCGCACTTTCAACGACCACCCAAATCATCGCGCAGCCGACACCGGCGATAAAGCGCCATGCCATCCAGCTCCAGAAGCCGACCATCAGGCCCAGCCCCGCACACCCGGCAGCGAAAATCAGCGAGGCCAGATAATAGCTGCGGTTAAAGCCAAAGCGCTTGATCAGGCTCCCGGTCACCAGCGTACCCAGCAGGTTCCCGGTAAAAAAGGATGAGCTGACCATACCCACCTGCCAGGTCGGTAAGTTTTCATGGGCGAGCCACAGCGGGACGAGCGTATTTAACACTGCGATCGCCAGGGTCAACAGAAGCAGGCCACAGAGCAACAGCAGCACTGGCCGGGTATAGGTGGTCATGGATTAAAAAGCCGTGAGGAAGTTCAGATTTCGTGCGCATCATGCCACTGGCAAAAACAAAGTCAATCCACTGATTTAGCCGCCTCGCACAATATGTTCCCTGTCGATTTAAAAAACTTATCCTGCTAATGCCACGCCTGCTATAGATATTAATTATGTCTCTGTTTTCATTTATTAATGGGCAAAATTAAAACAACACGACAGTCGAAAAATTTCATGATCGAAAAAAGAAAAAGCCGGGCACTCAGGCCCGGCTTGATATAACCAAATACAACGTTAACTGGCGATAGCCATACCTACAGTCATATGCAACCCGTAGAACACGCCGCGACCAATCAGTTCACCCGCCAGTACCAGCACAAAAGCGAGTGACAACAGCGGCAGCGCAGGCTGATAGCCTTTGAGCTGAGGAGCAATCCAGAATACCAGCGCAGCGACCAGCAGGACGATACGCCAGGCCATCAGCGCACCGTAGTCCGGCACCAGGGCAGAGGCCTGCTGGATAGAGCTGTGAATGGTTGCCAGTTCAGAACCCTGCATCAGGGCGACCATCGCACTCACTACCAGCGCCAGAAGCGAAACAGCGGGCAGCAAACGCATAGCCCATCCGTCGACACCCGCCACGCGCAGCAGCAAGTAGCCCAGCAGCGGCCCGCCGATAAACATCGTCAGGAAGAAGCTCATTGGCGTCCAGACGCTGTACCAGGTGGGGACGGTATCAATGGTGTTATAGACACGCACCATCATCCATACGAACACCACGCCCAGCACCATGGTCAGGATCAGCCACAGGCTGCGCAGACCCGCAGGCAACTTCTTCATAGCGGCCAGCAGCCAGCCTAGCCCACCGACGGCAAAGAAAATTGCGCCACTGGCAATCTCGTTACTCAGTGATGAGGCTCCCACGCGGTTCAGAGAGTTAAACGCGCGCATCGGCGAGCCCAGGTGCAGCGTTGAGGCGATAAAGCCAATCCCCATCAGCACCCACAGGCCAAACATGCTCAACACTAAACGCTGCTGCTGTTCAGCATTGAGCTGACCTTTCAACAACGCCAGCGCGAGCACAATGAAGCCGCCCGCCACACACTGACCAAAGACCGTGAAGATCATCAGCGGCCATTCATGCCATCCACTTCCCATCTCACACCTCCTTCGGGTTTGCCAGGTAGCCGGTGGTGTCACCTGTAGGACGGCTGTTGGCGTTAGGTTTAATCACAATACTCGGCTTCGTGAAGTGCGCAGACGGCAGCGGTGCCACGGCGGCGAGCTGACCGTGTTTCTGACGCAGCTCTTCAATGGGACCGAAGTCCAGCGCGCGTAGCGGGCAGGACTCGACGCAAATCGGCTTTTTGCCATCCGCTACGCGGGTGTGGCAACCGTCGCATTTGGTCATGTGACCTTTGGCGGCGTTGTACTGCGGCGCGCCGTACGGGCACGCCATGTGGCAGTAGCGACAGCCGATGCAGACATCTTCATCCACCACCACAAAGCCGTCTTCACGCTTGTGCATCGCCCCGCTCGGGCAGACCTTGGTGCAGGCAGGATCTTCACAGTGGTTACAGGCAATCGACAGGTAATACGCAAAGACGTTCTGATGCCAGACGCCGTTATCTTCCTGCCAGTCGCCCCCGGCGTATTCGTAGATGCGGCGGAAGCTCACGTCCGGCGTCAGGTCTTTGTAATCTTTACAGGCCAGCTCGCAGGTTTTGCACCCGGTACAACGGCTGGAATCAATAAAAAATCCATACTGAGTTGTCATCGGTTACTCCTTAAACCTTTTCAACCTGGACAAGGTTTGTGTGGGATGGGTTACCCTTCGCCAGCGGCGACGGACGCTGTGTGGTCAGTACGTTAATACTGCCTGCCTGGTCGATGCGGTTGGCATCCGGGCTGTACCAGGCCCCTTCCCCTAACGCCACCACGCCGGGCATCATGCGCGGGGTGACTTTGGCTTCAATATGCACCTCGCCGCGACCGTTGAAGATACGCACGCGATCGCCATTGCTGATGCCGCGCGCTTTCGCGTCCATCGGGTTGATCCACATCTCCTGGCGGCAGGCGGCCTTCAGCACGTCGACGTTACCGTAGGTAGAGTGAACACGCGCTTTATAGTGGAAGCCGGTCAGCTGCAGCGGGAATTTCGCCGTCAGCGGATCGTTATAGTTTTCAAAGCCCGGCGTGTAGATCGGCAGTGGATCGATGACGTCCCCTTCCGGCAGCTCCCAGGTTGACGCAATGTTTGCCAGCGCTTCGGAGTAGATTTCGATTTTGCCCGACGGCGTGGTCAGCGGGTTCGCCTGCGGATCTTCACGGAACGCTTTGTACGCCACGTGGTGCCCTTCCGGATCGCGCTGTTTGTACATCCCCTGCTTGCGGAAGGTATCAAAGTCAGGGAGGTCCGGGATCGCCTTGCGGGAGAGTTCATGCAGATGGCGCATCCACCCTTCCTGAGTACGTCCCTCGGTAAACTGCTGCTCAACGCCAAGACGTTTCGCCAGCTCAGAGGTCATCTCATAAATGGTTTTGCACTCAAAGCGCGGTTTAATCGCCTGGTCGGTAAAGATCACGTAGGACATGTTGCCGCAGGAGGCGTCCAGCGCGAAATCCATCTGCTCAGAGGCGGTGCAGTCCGGCAGCAGGATATCGGCATATTTCGCTGAGGAGGTCATGTGGCAGTCGATCACCACAATCATCTCGCACTTCTTGTCGTCCTGCAGGATTTCATGGGTGCGGTTGATTTCAGAGTGCTGGTTGATGAGACAGTTGCCGGCGTAGTTCCAGATCATCTTGATCGGCACGTCCAGCTTGTCCTTACCGCGCACGCCGTCACGCAGGGCGGTCATTTCCGGGCCGCGTTCAATCGCATCGGTCCACATAAACATGGAGATGCTGGTCTGAACCGGGTTATCCAGCGTCGGCATACGTTCGAAGGGCACTTCATATGAACCTTCACGCGCGCCGGTGTTACCGCCGTGAATGCCGACGTTGCCGGTCAGAATGGAGAGCATGGAGATGGCACGGGTCGCGATTTCGCCGTTCGCATGACGCTGCGGACCCCAGCCCTGGCTGATATAGGCCGGTTTGGCTGAGCCAATCTCACGCGCCAGCTGAACGATACGCTCTGCCGGGATGCCGGTGATGGTGGAGGCCCACTCCGGCGTTTTCGCCACGCCGTCACTGCCCTGTCCGAGAATATACGCCTTGTAGTGACCGTTTGCCGGCGCTCTGGCGGGCAGCGTTTTCTCGTCATAGCCGACGCAGTATTTATCCAGGAAAGGCTGATCAACAAGGTTTTCGGTGATCATCACCCACGCGAGCGCGGAGACCAGCGCGGCATCGGTACCCGGACGGATTGGGATCCACTCGTCTTCACGTCCGGCACCGGTGTCGGTATAGCGCGGATCGATGATGATCATGCGGGCATTGGATTTAGCGCGAGCCTGTTCGAGGTAGTAGGTTACTCCGCCACCGCTCATGCGGGTTTCACCCGGGTTGTTACCGAACAGCACGACCAGCTTACTGTTTTCGATATCGGACGGGCTGTTGCCGTCAGCCCAGCCGCCGTAGGTGTAGTTCAGTCCTGCCGCGATCTGCGCAGAGGAGTAGTCGCCATAGTGATTGAGATAACCGCCGCAGCAGTTCATCAGGCGCGCCACCAGCGTTTTTCCCGGTGGCCAGGAGCGGGTCAGCGTGCCGCCAAGCGTCCCGGTACCGTAGTTCAGGTAGATAGATTCGTTACCGTACTCTTTAATCAAACGCTGCATGTTGGTGGCGATGATGTCGTAGGCTTCGTCCCAGCTAATCCGCTCGAATTTCCCTTCCCCACGCTTACCGACGCGCTTCATCGGGTATTTCAGGCGGTCCGGATTATAGACGCGACGACGCATGGAACGACCACGCAGGCAGGCACGGACCTGATGTAACCCTTCGTAGTTATCGTCACCGGTATTGTCGGTTTCGACATATTTAATTTCACCGTCCACCACATGCATACGCAGCGGACAACGGCTACCGCAGTTGACGGTACAGGCACTCCACACCACTTTTTCCGGCGAAGTGGCCGGAGACAGAGCTTCTGCCGCCGACGCCAGTCGGGTAAAGGGGAGCGAGAAGGCACTGCTGGCTACGGCCAGGCCGCCTATGGCCGTGGTTTTCATCAACCCACGGCGAGTGACCTCGGCAGCCATTAATGCTTCAGGCGCGTTGATTTTCATAGAGACTCACTTTGGTTGCTCACAAAGAAAAGAGAGGCGGCGCAAACCGCTATGTAGTTTTATATATAACGAATTTTTTCGTTATCAGCGTTTTATGCTGACTTTCATTCGTAGGAGTATTACTACTTTAGAGGGAGGGGTTATTGCGTCGTATCAAATCAAAGGTATAAAAAAAGCGCCCTGAGGCGCTTTTTTGTTTTAAGGCAAATATTAACCGATGTACTGCTGGCCTTTCATGTATGGACGCAGCACTTCAGGGATCTCGATACGACCGTCTGCCTGCTGGTAGTTTTCCAGCACGGCAACCAGGGTACGGCCCACAGCCAGACCAGAACCGTTCAGGGTATGCACCAGACGGGTTTTCTTGTCAGATTTGCTGCGGCAGCGTGCCTGCATGCGGCGCGCCTGGAAATCCCAGACGTTAGAGCAGGAGGAGATTTCACGGTAGGTGTTCTGCGCAGGCACCCACACTTCCAGATCGAAGGTTTTGCAGGCGCCAAAGCCCATATCACCGGTGCACAGCGCCATACGACGGTATGGCAGCCCCAGCAGCTCCAGCACTTTCTCCGCGTGGCCGGTCATCTCTTCCAGCGCGTCCATGGACTCTTCAGGACGAACGATCTGCACCATCTCAACCTTGTCGAACTGGTGCATACGGATCAGACCACGCGTGTCGCGACCGTAAGAACCGGCTTCAGAACGGAAGCACGGAGAGTGCGCCGTCAGTTTGATCGGCAGATCGTCTTCGTCGATGATCTCATCACGCACGAGGTTAGTCAGCGGCACTTCCGCGGTTGGGATCAGCGCGTAGTTGCTGCTGTCTGCTTCTTCGTCCAGCGGACGGGTATGGAACAGATCGCCGGCAAATTTCGGCAGCTGGCCCGTACCGTACAGCGTATCGTGGTTGACCAGATACGGCACGTAGGTTTCGCTGTAGCCATGCTGCTCGGTGTGCAGATCCAGCATGAACTGCGCCAGCGCACGGTGCAGATGGGCAATCTGGCCTTTCATTACCACGAAGCGAGAGCCGGTCAGCTTAACAGCAGCCGCAAAATCCAGGCCCGCGTGCATTTCGCCCAGCGTCACGTGATCGCGCACCTCGAAGTCAAACTCACGAGGCGTACCCCAGCGTTTCACTTCAACGTTGTCGTTTTCATCTTTGCCGACAGGCACGCTGTCGTCAGGAATATTCGGGATAGCCAGGGCAATATCACGAATTTCGGCCTGAAGAACATCCAGCTCCGCTTTCGCCTGATCCAGTTCTTCACCCAGCTTGTTCACTTCCAGGCGTAATGGCTCAATATCTTCCCCGCGCGCTTTCGCCTGGCCGATGGATTTCGATCGAGAGTTACGCTCTGCCTGCAGATTTTCAGTTTGTACCTGCAGAACTTTACGACGCTCTTCAAGAGCGCGCAGCTTATCTACATCCAGCTTAAAGCCCCGGCGTGCCAGTTTTTCAGCGACTGCGTCTGGCTCATTACGCAGCAGATTGGGATCGAGCATGCTTATCCTGTGCTTATCGAATTAAAATAGGAAATGTGACCACAGCCTGCGGTCACAAGGATACAATTGCCAACATTACCGCAACGACTGAACTAACGGTAGCGTTTTATAGGGCTATTTTGATCCTGTCCGGCGAGCCAGGTGAGCTTTTCACCAATCTTGCCTTCAAGACCTCTGTTTGTGGGGTGATAATAGCGCGTTTGTGCCATCTCCTGCGGGAAATATTCCTCCCCGGCAGCGTAGGCATTGGGTTCATCATGAGCGTAGCGGTATTCCTGCCCATACCCCATCTCTTTCATCAGTTTGGTCGGCGCATTACGCAGATGAACCGGTACATCGTAGTCCGGACGCTCACGCGCATCAGACATCGCTGCCTTGAAGGCGGTATAAACCGCATTGCTTTTCGGCGCACAGGCCAGATAGACAATCGCCTGCGCAATGGCACGCTCGCCTTCCGCAGGTCCAACCCGGGTGAAACAGTCCCATGCCGACAGCGCGACCTGCATGGCGCGAGGATCGGCATTGCCGACGTCTTCTGAGGCAATTGCCAGACAGCGGCGCGCGACGTATAACGGATCGCCGCCCGCAGTGATAATACGCGCGTACCAGTACAGCGCTGCATCCGGCGCGCTGCCGCGCACGGACTTATGCAGGGCCGAAATGAGATCGTAAAAACGGTCACCTTTATTATCGAAACGCGCGCTGCGTTCCCCGGCAATTTCGGTGAGCAGTTCCGGTTTTAGTACCCGCTTGCCAGCATCGTCGACCTCGGCCATATCGGCCATCATCTCCAGCGTGTTCAGCGCCCGACGCGCATCGCCGTTAACCAGTTCCGCAATCGCACGACGCGTCTCGTCAGGCAGAACGATATCCTGCCCCCCGTAGCCGCGCGATTTGTCGTCCATCGCCTGAGTAAGAACCTTTTCGATATCCTCGGTCGTCAGCGATTTGAGCAGGTAAACGCGCGCGCGGGAAAGCAGCGCCGAGTTCAGCTCAAACGACGGGTTTTCGGTGGTCGCCCCAATGAAGAAGATCGTGCCGTCTTCAATGTGCGGCAGGAAAGCATCCTGCTGGCTCTTGTTGAAGCGGTGGACTTCGTCCACAAAGAGAATGGTGCGCCGCCCGGCATTGCGGTTCTGCCGCGCACGCTCGATCGCTTCGCGGATCTCCTTCACGCCGGACGTCACCGCCGAGATACGTTCGACGTCTGCGTTGGCATAGCGGGCAATCACTTCAGCGAGGGTCGTTTTACCGGTGCCGGGTGGCCCCCAGAGGATCATGGAGTGCAAATGCCCCGCCTCAATGGCGCGCGGCAAGGGCTTACCGGCAGCCAGCAGGTGCTGCTGGCCGATGTACTGCGCTAAATTTTCTGGCCGCATACGTGCGGCCAGAGGTTGAAACGCGTTATCTGAAAAATCGAGCGACAGATTGCCCACTCACGCCTCTTACTTATTGCGTTGGTCGTCCACCGTTACGCCCTTCGGCGGGGTAAAGGTGAATTTCGATGCATCAACGGCGCCGTTCTGCTGAGACTTGAGCTGATAGCTGCTGCGCTGATCGTCCTGCTCAACCGCGCCGAACTGATTAATGGTACCGTTGGTGCTGACATTGATGGTGAACTGCTTCAGGTTGCCGTTGCTGCCTTTCGGGGTCAGGACAAATTCGTCACCTGTCTGTTTAATATTGTACTGCTGCCAGTCGCTGGCCTGGTTACGGGCAATCAGCATAAACGGCGTATTGCTGGTCGCATCCTTCAGCCAGGTCGCCGTGGCCTGCTCAACGAACGGGTTGAAGAACCATAAGGTTTTACCGTCAGAGACCAGAATGCTCTCATCCGGCTGGGTCATGTGCCAGTTAAACAGATTGGGGCGTTTAACCCACAAATCTCCCTGACCTTCCTGCACCGCGTTGCCGCTGCCGTCCGTCACTTTTTGGGTGAAGCTGGCGTGGAAGCTGCTTACTTTATCCAGTCGGCTTTTAAGGTCGCTGGCTGCATCAGCCCAGACGCTGCTGGCGACAAAACTGGTGAGTAATGCACATGCGATGGCGATTTTTTTCATTGTTATTCCTTAAAATACGTCTTCCCGATAGGGGGTTTCCGTCTTCTATTCTGGACCTGCCCGAAGGCAGGCGACAGAAGAAAATGCTTAATTTTGGCTGATTTACCCTTCTTTGCAATTGCGGAAGGTTAATCAAACGGTGGAGGTGCCAGCACCTCGCGGTTACCGTTATGCCCCTGCTCGCTCACAATGCCCTGCGCTTCCATCTGCTCGATGATGCGCGCAGCGCGGTTATAGCCGATGCGGAACTGACGCTGTACGCCGGAGATAGACGCTTTACGTTTTTCGGTAACGAAGTTAACCGCCTGATCGAATAACGGATCCAGCTCTTCACCGCCGTCAAAGCCACCGCCGCCACCTTCACTTTCCGTGTCGCTGGTGATGCCATCGACGTATTGCGGACGACCGCGCGCTTTCCAGTCCTGCACAACCGCGTGCACTTCCTGGTCGCGCACGAACGCGCCGTGAACACGCACCGGAGAGGTAGAGTTCGGACCGGAATAGAGCATGTCACCCATACCCAGCAGCGACTCTGCACCGCCCTGGTCAAGAATAGTACGCGAGTCAATTTTACTGGATACGGTAAAGGCGATACGCGTCGGAATGTTCGCTTTAATCAGACCGGTGATGACGTCCACGGAAGGACGCTGGGTCGCCAGCACAAGGTGAATACCGGCCGCACGCGCTTTCTGCGCCAGGCGGGCAATCAGCTCTTCCACTTTCTTACCGACGGTCATCATCAGGTCAGCGAATTCATCGACCAGCACCACGATATAAGGCAGTTTTTCCAGCACCGGATGCTGGGCATCCATGCTGTCACCCGGCTTCCAGTACGGATCCGGAATCGGACGTCCCATACGTGCCGCTTCGGCGATTTTCTCGTTATATCCGGCCAGGTTACGTACGCCCAACGCAGACATCAGCTTGTAGCGACGCTCCATCTCATTCACGCTCCAGCGCAAAGCGTTGGCGGCGTCTTTCATGTCGGTGACCACTTCGGTCAGCAGATGAGGAATACCTTCATAGACCGACAGTTCGAGCATTTTCGGGTCAATCATGATGAAACGTACATCTTCCGGCTGCGCTTTATAGAGCATGCTGAGGATCATGGCGTTCACACCGACGGATTTACCGGAACCGGTAGTCCCCGCGACCAGCAGGTGAGGCATTTTTGCGAGGTCTGCCACCACCGGCTCGCCCGCGATATCTTTGCCCAGCACCACGGTCAGCGGGGAGGGGTTATCGCGGAACTTTGTGTTATCCAGCACTTCACGCAGGTAAACGGTCTGGCGTTTCTTGTTCGGCAGCTCAAGACCAACGTAAGGTTTACCCGGTATCACTTCCACCACGCGCACCGCCACGGTCGACAGCGAACGCGCCAGGTCGCGGGACAGGTTGGAAATACGCGCGGCTTTTACGCCCGGCGCCAGGTTCAGTTCAAAACGGGTGATCACAGGACCCGGTGAGTAGTTCACCACGTCCGCCTTGATACGGAAGTCAGCCAGACGGGCCTCCACCAGACGCGCCATCTGCTCCAGCGCGAAGGTATCAACCGGTTCAACTTCTGACGGCGGCGGCGTTAACAGATCCAGAGACGGCAGCGGCGTACTTGGACGCTGCAGCGGACGGCTGTCACCGTTACGCATCAGCAGCGGGTGAATCAGGCTCTCCTGAGGCTGAGGCGCAGGCTGCTGGAACTGCGGCGGCTGTGGTGGCTGCGGCTGTGTATACGGCTGCTGAACGGGCTGTTGCGGCTGCGCGTAGGCCTGCGGTGCCGGTGGCTGGCGCACAGGCTCAGCTTCCGGCATCACGCTCGGGGTAAATAAAGGCTCGCTTGGGCCATCATCCACCAGATCTTTCATCGGCGAGAATTCAAAGTCCGACAGCGAGAACGGATTTGCACCAGCCGGTTGTTCACCAGAATAGCGCTGCTGCTGGGTGGCGGCAAACTGACGCGCCAGTTCCGCTTCTGCGGCGTCATCGTCGTCTTCCAGCGCCGGTTCATCGTGCTGATACTCTTCACCGTAGCGCTGATTCTGCTGGGCAGCGAACTGGCGGGCCAGCTCGTCCTGCTGCATTTCATCAGCATCATCGTCGTACTCAGACTCGCGCGCTTTTTCTTCAGCCATACGCTGGGAAGGCAGCTTGATGCCATAAGAAGCAAGCTCACGGCGGGTGGGCACGCGGACGCGGTTAGGACGAGGCAGCTGCGGACCAATCCCCTCTTTCACCTGAGGACGAGGTGCCCCACCGGTTGCCAGGCTAAAGACGGGTGCAGCCACGGCCGCCGCCGCGGTAGCCTGCT
This sequence comes from Enterobacter sp. JBIWA003, assembly GCF_019968825.1. Taxonomy (NCBI): domain Bacteria; kingdom Pseudomonadati; phylum Pseudomonadota; class Gammaproteobacteria; order Enterobacterales; family Enterobacteriaceae; genus Enterobacter; species Enterobacter sp. JBIWA003. The sequence continues at coordinate 1,655,731 of NZ_CP074170.1, read as the reverse complement.
TCACGCTTTCCGCTACGGGTGCAACAGCAGGCGTCGGATCGACAGGTGGAACCGAAACAGAAGGCGCTTTCGTAACCGGCTCCTGCACCGGTTCAGGCACAGGCTGATACCAGGCGGCCAGCTGTTCGCGTTCACGCGCGCGGCGCTCCTCGACTTCTTCAAAATAGTACAGCGGTGGACGGGCAGGCTTCACCTCTTCCACGATTTCAGGCTCAGGTTCAGGCTGCGGTGCAACGTAAGGCTGCACAGGTTCAACCGATTCAGGCACATACTCCTGATACGGTTGAGCCATTGGCTGGTGATATTGCTGCGGTTCATACTCAGGCTGCGGCGGCTGATAAGGCTGCTGCCACTGTTCCTGTTGCATGGGGATGTAGCTTTCAGGTTCAGGCGCAATGACGGGCTCTGGCGTGTGAACACCCGGCGCAGTCTGCCACTCAACCTGAGGCTGCTGAATAACGGATTCCGGTGGCGGGACCGGCGCGGATGGCATCACGGCGTCGACAGGCGCGGCATACGCCTGTGCAGCGGTCGTCGCGGCGGCGGCTGCTGCTACCGGTTCGGTGACCGAGTGGCCGTTTAACAGCGGGTCGTATTCGTCAAAGTCCCCGGGCGTGGCCCGGCTGCCGGAGAAGAGCACATCGTCAGGATCGACGGCGACACCCGCAGCACGATACGCCACCTGCTCGTCTTCATCCATGCGTTTACCGGAGAAGAGCGCCGCATCGGTTTTACGGCCCAGCGGGTTGGCAAATTTCTCAGCCACACGCTGGCGACGCGCCAGCGCGCCGCGCAGAATTCGGGCACGACGAGACTCACGACGCTGCACAGGCGCGTCATCTTCCTCTTCATCTTCGTATTCGTCTTCATCCACCCACGTATCGTCACGGCGGGTACGATTGCTGGCAAAAGTCAGAATGGTGAGGATAAAGCTGCCAATTTTCTCGGCAATGCTCACCCAGGACCAGCCCGTAAACAGCGTCAGCCCGGCGGCCCAGATGCACAGCAGCGCCAGCGTGCCGCCGCTGCTGTGCAGCATCGGCTGGAGCGCAGAACTTAATAAGCTGCCGATCACCCCGCCAGAGGCGAAGTACCAGATATCATCGGCGTTAATCGCCGCCAGCCCGCAGGAGGTGAGGATCAGCGCCAGCGCGCCAATCAGGCGCAGCGAGACGGCGAAATAGTCGATGTAATCATCGTTCTGACGATGACGCCACGCAAACCAGCATCCGCCAATGATAATGACGGGAATGGTGTAGGCCATCACACCGAAAATGAAGAACAGCGTGTCCGCAAGCCAGGCACCGGGGACACCGCCTAAATTATGGATAGGCTCATGCCATGCAGTTTGTGACCAGCTGGGATCCGAGGGGTTGAAACTGAGTAAGGCTGCCATCAGCCAGACGGCAAAAAGGGCAATAACAATCAGCAAAGCCTCGAGGAGACGACGTCCGCTGCTTAGCTTCGATAGTGTGACTTCTTTGTCTTCAGTGTATTCCTGGCTCAAGAAAGGCTCTCCAGGTATCAGGCATATCCTGCCTGTTTGCTAAAACGGACAACAGCGCCGGGACTCCCCGGCACTGTTGCTGTATGGATTAACAGGAGTGTAATCAAACTACGCTGATTTTGCACCTGTTCCGTGTTAGCGCGTCTTAATAACCAGACGATTGCTCTGTTTGACCTCTTCCATCACCACGTACGTACGGGTGTCGTTCACGCCCGGCAGACGCAACAGGGTTTCCCCCAGCAGCTTACGGTAGGCGGACATATCAGGCACACGGGTTTTCAACAGGTAGTCGAAATCACCGGACACCAGATGACACTCTTGAATTTCTTCAAGTTTTTGTACAGCGGCGTTAAATTGCTCAAACACATCCGGCGCACCACGATTCAGAGTAATCTCAACAAATACCAGAAGTGAGGCATCCAGATAATGCGGGTTCAGCAGAGCCGTATAGCCCTGAATAAAACCCTGTCTTTCCAGTCGGCGCACACGCTCAAGGCACGGCGTCGGGGAAAGTCCCACACGTTTTGAAAGCTCGACGTTGGAAATACGCCCATCCTTTTGCAATTCATTAAGAATGTTACGATCGATACGGTCGAGATCTTTGCCAGGGCGCTTCTTGCTATCTACCATTATTATTGTCTCTCTGTATTCCTTCCCTACTCCTGCCTGGACCCTGTGCACATCACTGTTCAGAGCCTGTACCCGTTAGTCATCACATCGCCTGATTATGTAATAGACGCGATGCGGATTCGGGTTCTGTTGGTAAGAAGACCGTTGCCCGAAGGCAGTCACCGACATCACGTATGGCGTCTGTCCACGCCATGCGTAGATTTCACTGACCCGGTAAAAATGGCATTTACGTGCATGCCTATGCGGCATACGGTTAACGCGGTTTTTTTTCTTCCTTGAATGTTTTCGCAAAAGCGCAGGGGATTGTCAAAGCAAAACATCGTTTTTTAGTACAACATGCCGGATATTCATTGCGGCAGGGTATTAATCCTCATTTTATTGCCTTACAAACGACCGCTTTTCTGGAGAAAGCGTGATGTTATCGCGCGCGATTCATCGTCCATGGCTATTACACAGATTGATATCAAAATTGCTGCGCTCTTTTTTTACGGCAACAAATTCCCTACAATCCAGCCAAATGTCTGCCAACAACAATGGGGATCTCATGGGCACGGCCAAACACAGTAAGCTGCTAATCCTTGGTTCTGGACCTGCGGGATATACCGCGGCGGTCTATGCTGCACGCGCTAACCTGCACCCGGTATTAATCACCGGCATGGAAAAAGGCGGTCAGCTGACCACCACCACCGAAGTGGAAAACTGGCCAGGCGACCCGAACGACCTGACTGGGCCGCTGCTGATGGAGCGTATGCACGAGCATGCCGCTAAATTCGAAACCGAAATTCTGTTCGATCACATCAATAAGGTCGACCTGCAGAACCGTCCGTTCCGCCTGACGGGTGACAGCGGTGAATACACCTGTGACGCGCTGATCATTGCAACCGGTGCCTCTGCCCGCTATCTCGGTCTGCCGTCCGAAGAAGCGTTTAAAGGCCGCGGGGTTTCTGCCTGCGCCACCTGCGACGGTTTCTTCTATCGCAATCAGAAGGTCGCGGTCATCGGCGGCGGCAACACTGCCGTGGAAGAAGCGCTGTATCTGGCGAACATTGCCTCTGAAGTGCACCTGATCCACCGCCGCGAGACCTTCCGCGCGGAGAAGATCCTGATCAAACGTCTCATGGACAAAGTGGCAAGCGGCAACATCGTGCTGCACACCAACCGTACGCTGGAAGAGGTGACGGGCGACCAGATGGGTGTTGCCGGTCTGCGTATTCGTGATACTCAGAACACCGATAATGTCGAAACGCTGGAAGTGGCGGGTCTGTTTGTGGCCATCGGTCACAGCCCGAACACCGCAATCTTCGACGGTCAGCTTGAGCTGGAAAACGGCTACATCAAAGTGCAGTCCGGCATTCACGGTAATGCGACTCAAACCAGCATCCCGGGCGTATTCGCGGCTGGCGACGTGATGGACCATATTTATCGTCAGGCGATCACCTCTGCGGGCACCGGCTGTATGGCCGCGCTGGACGCTGAACGCTACCTCGATGGACTGGCTGAACAAGGTAAATAATCTTTACAAGTCAGTAACAAACGTAAATAAAGGCGGCGATAAGTCGCCTTTATTGTCTCCCCGTTGTAACATTGCGCTGCCCAACTTCTAATAACGTCACCTGCAAAGTACGCAATGGAAAAAACCCGTCAACAAGAGTTAACACGCTGGCTGAAACAGCAAAGCGTTCTTTCCCGCCGCTGGCTTATGATTTCCCGTCTTTTGGGTTTCGTCAGCGGTCTGTTGATTGTTGCCCAGGCATGGCTGCTGGCCCGCATTCTTAATCACATGATCATGGAGAACATTCCACGCGAAGCGCTCCTGCTGCCCTTTATTGTCCTGATCCTGATTTTTATCCTGCGCGCCTGGGTGGTGTGGCTACGTGAGCGTGTCGGTTTTCACGCCGGACAGCACATCCGCTACGAGATCCGCCGTCAGGTGCTCGACAGGCTTCAGGAAGCCGGGCCCGCGTGGATCCAGGGTAAACCGGCCGGTAGCTGGGCGACGCTGATCCTTGAGCAGATTGACGATATGCATGACTACTACGCGCGCTATCTGCCGCAGATGGCCCTTGCCGTCTTCGTTCCGCTGCTGATCGTGATCGCCATCTTCCCGGTGAACTGGATGGCGGCGCTGATTCTGATGGGCACCGCCCCGCTGATCCCGCTGTTTATGGCGCTGGTCGGCATGGGGGCTGCGGATGCCAACCGCCGTAACTTCCTCGCACTGGGTCGCTTAAGCGGTCATTTCCTCGATCGTCTGCGTGGTATGGAGACATTGCGCATTTTTGGCCGCGGTGAAGCGGAAACCGAAAATATTCGCCTGGCGTCACAGGACTTCCGTCAGCGCACCATGGAAGTACTACGCCTCGCCTTCCTGTCTTCAGGCGTTCTGGAATTCTTCACCTCGCTGTCGATTGCCCTTGTGGCGGTCTACTTCGGCTTCTCCTACCTCGGCGCGCTGGATTTCGGCCACTACGGCACGGCGGTGACCCTTTCCGCCGGTTTCCTGGCGCTGATCCTGGCGCCGGAGTTTTTCCAGCCGCTTCGCGATCTGGGAACTTTCTATCACGCCAAAGCTCAGGCGGTTGGCGCCGCCGATAGCCTTAAAACGTTCCTGGAAACGCCGCTGGCCCACCCGGAGCGCGGTGACGTGACGCTGAATGCGAAAGATCCGGTGACCATTGAAGCGCAGGACTTTTCCATTCTGTCGCCCGAAGGCAAAGTGCTCGCCGGTCCGCTGAACTTTACCTTACCTGCCAGACAACGCGTGGTCCTTGTCGGCATCAGCGGTTCCGGGAAAAGTTCTCTGCTGAACGCGTTGTCCGGTTTTATGGCCTACACCGGTTCACTGCGGATCAACAAAACCGAACTGCGCAATCTCGACCCTGACGCCTGGCGTAAACAGCTCAGCTGGGTAGGCCAAAACCCACAGCTTCCCGCCGCTACGCTGCGCGAAAATGTGCTTCTGGCGCGACCGGACGCGCGTGAAGATGAACTGCAGTCGGTTCTCGACCGCGCCTGGGTCAGCGAGTTTCTGCCGCTGCTGCCGCAAGGGGTGGATACTGTTGTCGGCGACCAGTCCGCCGGGCTGTCGGTCGGGCAGGCGCAGCGTGTAGCCGTTGCCCGCGCGCTGCTCAACCCATGCCAGTTGATGCTGCTGGACGAGCCTGCTGCCAGCCTTGACGCACACAGCGAGCAGCGCGTAATGGAAGCGCTTAACGCCGCCTCCCTGCAGCAAACCACACTGATGGTCACCCACCAGTTGGAAGGGATTGCCGACTGGGACCAGATCTGGGTCATGGAAAACGGCCGTATTGTTGAGCAAGGCGATTACGCCTCTCTCGTTGCCGCCCAGGGGCCATTTGCTACCCTGCTGGCGAACCGTCAGGAGGATATCTGATGCGCGCTCTGCTGCCTTACCTGGCGCTCTATAAGCGCCACAAATGGATGCTGACGCTGGGGATTGTGCTGGCTATTGTCACGCTGCTCGCCAGCATCGGCCTGCTCACGCTTTCCGGCTGGTTCCTGTCGGCCTCGGCCGTCGCGGGGTTCGCCGGATTATACAGCTTCAACTACATGCTTCCGGCTGCCGGGGTTCGCGGTACCGCCATCACCCGTACTGCCGGACGCTATTTCGAACGCCTGGTCAGCCACGACGCCACTTTCCGCGTACTGCAGCACCTGCGTATCTATACCTTTAGCAAACTGCTGCCCCTCTCCCCTGCCGGGCTGGCGCGTTTTCGTCAGGGAGAATTGCTTAACCGCGTGGTGGCGGATGTCGACACGCTGGATCACCTTTACCTGCGGGTGATTTCCCCGATCGTGGGCGCGTTTGTGGTGATTGTGGTGGTCACGCTGGGGCTGTCTGTTCTGGATGTCCCCGTTGCGCTGACGCTGGGTGGGATCATGCTGCTGACGCTTATCATTCTGCCGCCGCTGTTTTACCGCGCCGGGAAATCCACCGGGGAGAACCTGACGCGTCTGCGCGGGGACTACCGTCAGCAGCTGACCGCCTGGCTTCAGGGGCAGGCGGAGCTGACCATTTTTGGTGCCAGCAAGCGCTACCGCGCCCGCATGGAAAGTACGGAGCTGAACTGGCATGAAGCCCAGCGCCGCCAGTCGGAACTGACGGCCTTCTCTCAGGCGCTGATGATGCTGATCGGCGGCGTGGCGGTGATAGCCATGCTGTGGCTGGCATCCGGCGATATCGGGGGAAATACACAGCCGGGTCCGCTTATTGCCCTTTTCGTCTTCTGTGCGCTGGCCGCGTTTGAAGCGCTGGCCCCGGTGACGGGCGCCTTCCAGCATCTGGGACAGGTCATCGCTTCTGCCCTGCGCATCACGCAGATTGCCGAGCAGAAACCTGAAGTCACGTTCAGTGCCGGGCAGACCGTGGTACCAGAGCAGGTTGCGCTGACGCTTGAAGATGTCACCTTCAGCTACGACAAACAGGCGCAGAACGCGCTGGACGGTATTACCCTTTCTGTTAATGCCGGTCAGCGGATTGCGATCCTCGGCCGTACCGGCTGCGGTAAATCGACGCTGCTTCAGCTGCTGACCCGCGCCTGGGATCCGCAGCGCGGCCAGATTCGTTTTAATAACACATCGCTGACTGATTTCAGCGAGCAGGCCCTGCGCAAAACGGTCAGCGTCGTTCCGCAGCGCGTGCATCTGTTCAGCGCCACCCTGCGCGATAACCTGCTGCTGGCAGCCCCAGAGGCCACGGATGATGCGCTTCGCGCCATGCTGGAACAGGTCGGTCTGCATAAGCTGCTTGAGGACGAGGGATTGAACAGCTGGCTGGGCGAAGGTGGCCGTCAACTCTCCGGCGGTGAACTGCGCCGTCTGGCCATTGCGCGCGCGCTACTGCACGATGCGCCGCTGATGCTGCTTGACGAGCCCACCGAAGGGCTGGATGCCACGACCGAGAGCCAAATCCTTGATTTGCTGGCCAATGTCATGACCGGTAAAACCGTCCTGATGGTCACGCACCGCCTGCGCGGACTGGCGAGTTTTGATCGGATAATTGTGATGGACAACGGACACATTATTGAGCAAGGTAGTCACGCAGAGCTGTTGGCGAAACAGGGTCGCTACTACCAGTTTAAACAGCGTCTGTAGACTATATTTGTAGCGTCCTCACTCGCGTACTGGAGTTTTGCTGTCATGCGCCTGGTCCAGCTTTCTCGTCATAATATCGCGTTCCCTTCTCCGGAAGGGGCGCTGCGTGAGCCCAATGGGCTGCTGGCCCTTGGCGGTGACCTCAGCCCTGCGCGGCTATTGATGGCGTACCAGCGCGGTATCTTCCCCTGGTTTTCTCCCGGCGACCCCATTTTATGGTGGTCTCCCGATCCGCGTGCCGTGCTGTGGCCAGAGCAGTTTCACCTGAGCCGCAGCATGAAGCGTTTCCATGCGAAATCCCCCTACCGCGTCACCCTGAACCACGCCTTTGGACAGGTCATTGAAGGCTGTGCCGAAGACCGCTTTGAGGGAACATGGATAACCCGCGATATCATTACCGCCTACCACCAGCTTCATGAGCTTGGCTACGCTCACTCCATCGAAGTTTGGGACGGTGGAGCACTCGTCGGCGGCATGTATGGCGTGGCGCAGGGGACGCTGTTTTGCGGCGAATCGATGTTCTCCCGCGCGGTGAATGCCTCGAAAACGGCGCTGCTGGTCTTCAGCCAGGCATTTGCCCAGCGCGGTGGACGCCTGATCGATTGTCAGGTGCTCAATGAGCATACGGCTTCCCTCGGCGCCGTTGAGATCCCGCGCCGTCAGTACATCGAGCATCTGGATGCCAGCCGTCAGGAGAAGCTCCCCCGCGACTTCTGGATACCGAGAACGCTCTTTATGCCCAATGTCTAAATGTTTTCCGCATATTTTTTGTGAGGGTGTTATAATTATGCCGCAGAGTAGCTTCTGCCTGTTGCCCCGCCGCCGTTTGGGACCCTCGCTTCAGATAACGTCCTGACGTTTATCCTGTTGTCTCCCCTTTACGAATGCGCTTCCTGTTCGGTTGTACCGTGACGCTTGGGCAATGCGCCGAAACTGTTTTGCTGCGTTTTAATCGCGCAATTCTTTACTTAATTGATGAATTTCGGCATTATCTTGCCGGTTCAAAACTTGGTAGTGATACCCCAGAGGATTAGATGGCCAAAGAAGACAATATTGAAATGCAGGGTACCGTACTTGATACGTTGCCTAATACCATGTTTCGCGTAGAGCTGGAAAACGGTCACGTGGTAACTGCGCACATCTCCGGTAAAATGCGCAAAAACTACATCCGCATTTTGACGGGCGACAAAGTGACTGTTGAACTGACCCCGTACGACCTGAGCAAAGGCCGCATTGTCTTCCGTAGTCGCTAATTGTTTTCGCCTGTAATGGCAGATGAATATTAAATAAGGCCGGGGTTTTCCCCGGCCTTATTTTTTTGTGGTGCAGTTGATTATTTGAACAATTATTTAGCCGTTCGTTCCAGCTTCAGGGCTGTCTGTTCGACAGTGTAGAGAGTAAAGGGAGACCTTATTTTCTATTTTGCTAAACTGCGTGTACGGCAGTGCACCTTCTTTCCCTACGCGTGAGCTGGCTGTTGCCTTTCTAAGCTGTCTGTACGGCAGTGCACGGGCGGGTTACCGAATACGAACAGATGCGCTATTTCTAAGCTGCCTGTACGGCAGTGCACCTCGAAGAGATTAATCAAGTGCTCACCTCGCTTTTCTAAGCTGCCTGTACGGCAGTGCACCTCGAAGAGATTAATCAAGTGCTCACCTCGCTTTTCTAAGCTGCCTGTACGGCAGTGCACAGATTAACTTTCAAACCATAATTTCACGCTAATTTCTAAGCTGCCTGTACGGCAGTGCACTTGCGGTCGGGCAAATTAGGGGATCTGGACGTTTTCTAAGCTGCCTGTACGGCAGTGCACAATCAGTGCCACTCCCCCATTCTGTATCTGCCTTTCTAAGCTGCCTGTACGGCAGTGCACTAATGCGCCGTATCAGCGCGAGCCCATGAACATTTTCTAAGCTGCCTGTACGGCAGTGCACCGCGATTTATATGACCATCAGAGCTGGATTGCTTTCTAAGCTGCCTGTACGGCAGTGCACCAAAGCTAAGCGCCAACTCGAAGCCCGCGTTCTTTTCTAAGCTGCCTGTACGGCAGTGCACATGAGCCTCGCGTGTATAAGAAATTAGCGTAATTTCTAAGCTGCCTGTACGGCAGTGCACGGAAGGATTTTCAGCTTGCTCTTGCACAGGATTTTCTAAGCTGCCTGTACGGCAGTGCACTTATTATGCGTAGACGTCGCATGACTAAACGATTTCTAAGCTGCCTGTACGGCAGTGCACTTTACAGTCCTGCTGGAAATTTGGATATTCCGTGTTTCTAAGCTGCCTGTACGGCAGTGCACAAAACAGCAACATAAGAGCAACGGCGCGGGGCTTTCTAAGCTGCCTGTACGGCAGTGCACGTTCTCGCGCCAGACTCGATATGATTTCTACTTTTCTAAGCTGCCTGTACGGCAGTGCACTAAGATGTTTGCGTACAAGGGTTCCACCTTCATTTCTAAGCTGCCTGTACGGCAGTGCACAATCTTCGGTGTCGTTTGATTTAGCTGTGAATTTTCTAAGCTGCCTGTACGGCAGTGCACCACCGGTTGAATGCGAAACCCCGGGGGCTACTTTTCTAAGCTGCCTGTACGGCAGTGCACAACTCGCGCTTCTGCAAGCGTACGAATCGGCAGTTTCTAAGCTGCCTGTACGGCAGTGCACATACCCGCTTTACGCTAACGAGCTGCAGGAATTTTCTAAGCTGCCTGTACGGCAGTGCACCAACACGCGTTGTTAAGTTGAAACGCTCTGCATTTCTAAGCTGCCTGTACGGCAGTGCACCCGACTACCGCGCCTTTATCCATCTCGTTACCTTTCTAAGCTGCCTGTACGGCAGTGCACTGTTGAGCCTGACTGCTCCAGCGGGGATACGCATTTCTAAGCTGCCTGTACGGCAGTGCACCCGACTACCGCGCCTTTATCCATCTCGTTACCTTTCTAAGCTGCCTGTACGGCAGTGCACTGTTGAGCCTGACTGCTCCAGCGGGGATACGCTTTTCTAAGCTGCCTGTACGGCAGTGCACTTATGTGCTTTACGGTAATAGATGCGCTGGCGTTTTCTAAGCTGCCTGTACGGCAGTGCACAATACGACTGGGAGGACTTCTCCACGTTAACCTTTCTAAGCTGCCTGTACGGCAGTGCACTACCACAATTTCCCACTATACGCGCGTATAGTTTTCTAAGCTGCCTGTACGGCAGTGCACAAAAGGGGTAATACGCCCCTTTTTACTTTATGATTTCTAAGCTGCCTGTACGGCAGTGCACGTGCTTAACAGTCCTGCCGCAGATATTTCCCTTTTCTAAGCTGCCTGTACGGCAGTGCACCATTTGCACCCGCCGCCGGCTTTACTTCCGTCTTTCTAAGCTGCCTGTACGGCAGTGCACATGTTCGCGCAAAATCTCCAGCCCGCGCGGGGTTTCTAAGCTGCCTGTACGGCAGTGCACTAAGAGTCGTCATATTCTTCAATGCTGCTGCTTTTCTAAGCTGCCTGTACGGCAGTGCACCGCATAAGCGCCCACCGCCACAATTAGCCCCATTTCTAAGCTGCCTGTACGGCAGTGCACTGATATCGGGTCATACCCCTCCTTTGCGAGCTTTTCTAAGCTGCCTGTACGGCAGTGCACAGGCGTAACGCTCTGCTGTTCAACGTGTTCCATTTCTAAGCTGCCTGTACGGCAGTGCACCGATGCCGTCAGTAAAATCGCCGGTGGATACTTTTCTAAGCTGCCTGTACGGCAGTGCACCAGAGGACTGCAACGTTGGGGTACCGAGTGCATTTCTAAGCTGCCTGTACGGCAGTGCACCTCAGACCTCGCCACCAGCTCCGCCGCTGCCGTTTCTAAGCTGCCTGTACGGCAGTGCACCGAACCCCAACACTTCAATACTTCCGTCACGATTTCTAAGCTGCCTGTACGGCAGTGCACCCTGGCCCCGCGGTTAATCGCTTGGGGTGCTGTTTCTAAGCTGCCTGTACGGCAGTGCACTGAAATAATATCTCCACACCCTTATGATTTGCATACAAAAAAAGCTAAAAACCCTTCTCTCACCCTCTTTTTCACCCACCCAAATAATCATTTAAAATCAATCTATTACACAACCACTAAAAATTAGGGTCAAAACACTTTTCTTCGCATTAACCACCCGCACAAAAAACGCCCATTCCACTCCCTCTGACAAATGACTATACTTGTCTATGACAAATGACATTACTCAGGAGGTAACATGAGAACATGGATCCCCGCACAGAAACCTGCTGATAACGCACTTTGGCGTTACGCCGGTTTACCTGCCAACCGAGGTATGCGGTTGATTGAATTTCTCAATCAGGGATTGCCCGTCAGCGTGCTCGACAACATCCACGAGTGGACGTCCATGTCGAAAGCGGACATTTTGCGTGTCACGGGTATCAACGAACGTAACGTGGCCCGCCGCAAAAGCGCGGGACGGACGTTAACGCCCGACGAGAGCGAACGCGTGGCCCGTTTCGTTCGGGTGCTGGATGCTGCCGTTGACTATTTTGGCAGTAAAGAAGAAGCATGGACCTGGCTGCAGGCACCGGTGCGCGGACTGGGGAACGTGGCGCCCGTCGACTTAATAGCGACGGAAACCGGTGCGCTGGAAGTCACCGATTTAATTGGCCGCCTGGAACACGGAGTGTTCGCATGATTTTTTATCGTCTGGTGACAGGCCGCTATGCCAGCGAAGCGTGGAGTGGAAGTGGCGCAAATCAGTATGGCGGACGGTGGAATCATAAAGGCCATCCAGCTGTGTATGTCTCCACCTCTATCTCGCTGGCCTCACTGGAGATTTTGGTACATGTCAGAAAAGATACCGTGCTGAATCAGTACCAGCTTTTCAGCATTGATATCCCGGATGACCAGATAGATTACCTGGATAAAGCGTGGCTCCCTGAGGACTGGCAGGAAAATCCGGCGCCGGTATCGACAATGGATCTGGGAACCGGTTGGTTGCAGGCTAACAGTGCCCTCGCGCTCATCTTACCCTCCAGTATCATCCCGTATGAAAACAATGCCATCCTCAACCCCTTACATCCGGCGTTCCACCCGGCGCTAAATTCAGTTCAGCAACTCCCCTTTGTTTTTGATACCCGCCTGACAGAAAAAACCGCACCCTGAACGCGGATGCGGTGATGCATATCAGAACCAGGGAACCGTCGCCGTCGCGCTAAGACCGTAGGTCGTAAACGTCCCCGCGACAGGCGAGGAGAGCAATTCGCCATGACAAATAAAGAGCTTAAACGTCTGGCCCGTAGAAAGGCTGCGCAAGTTTAGCCAGGGTAAATCCGTCCTCGCCTCCTGCATCGTCAGAAGACGTTGTTGCGCCTCCTCCTCTGTCAACCATCCTTTTTTCACCGAACGTCGCATAAGCCGATGCGCGCTGCTTTTAACCTGAACGCGACTCACGCAACGCCATTGATTGACGGCAGGTACAGGCTGTATTCCCGAGGACAAGCAGTAGTCACTTAATCCTTTTCGCCAGGACAATGCTTCAAGATCGCTTAATGCCTGATGATGACCGTGTACGCGTAATACGGGGCCAGGCTTAAGGCCATATGCCGGGAAGCTGATCCCAATATCCCCCTGCCCTCGTTGTCCCAGCGCGCGGTGCAGCTTGGCCACCAGCGCAGCCATCAGCATCTCCTCGCTAAACTCCGGATCGGGCAGGACGCGGATCTCAAGATAGTGATCCATAGCCACTCCTTAGTCGCCCTTCTCACCGAAAACGCCACCGCGGATCAGAACAGCCATGACGTAATGCTGCTGCTCAACCTCAGGTTTCAGTCCTTTCGTCACCCAGTTATCCAGTAAGGTGTAGAAGTCCATTTTCTCTTTCGGTTGACGACAAGCCACACCGCGACTGGTGACTGAGCCGTACGGCTCAACGGCGATAGCGCCCAGCGCATCTACCTGAGGATGCCAGGTATCGATAGTTCGAATGGCATTCCCGATTTTCTGCGAATGCATGCCCGCAACACTGTCTACCTGATACAACAGACGGCTCTTGCTGCTGTTGCTGTCCAGGACCAGTTCCTGCGACGGGAAGATCTCCTGCCCGGCACCGAGCAGCACCTGCGCTTCGACGTTCAACAGCACAAAACCTTCACCGCTAAGTCCTTTTTCGATTTCCTGCGCCAGCGCGTTTAGGCTCTCGTCGCTGGCTGTAAAATCTCGCAGCGCATAATTGTATGCATCAAACGTCCACGACTTACTGCCCGTCACGTTCACGATGATTTTTTCAGCACCGACGCGGTTGCGCCATAAAAAACGGCCGTTCGCCAGATTAGTTGCGTAGCGGCGCGCCAGTTCGGCAAAACCGTGTTCATTGATGTAGCCATCGATAACCTGCTGAAGTTCATCCTGATACGCGCGGTCATTACACACAGAAGGCGTCGACAGGTTTCCCAGCACGCGCAGGGTAAATTTCACCTTCAGGGTATCTGCATCGGCAGGCAGCGCCGCCACATCTACACGCTGCAGGTTCGCTTTCTGGATCTCAGCATCCAGTTTTGCCGGATCGTTGGTTAGCGCGTTTTTCAGACGGTTAGAAATGGTGCCACGCACCGCTTTTTCCTGGATGCGGATCGGTTGCCACTGCTTGCCCTCCCAGCTTCCGGAATACATCACCGCATCCGAGGTTGCCAGCTTACGTTCAAATGCCAGTACGGATGCCGTTTTAACGGCAGTTGGAGCCTTTGCCATAGATAAGTCCTTTTTAATTAAGATGTTCAGTTGTCACCGGCGCGCCCGCGCCCTGACAGTAGTAGCCTGTTTCTGTCGTGCGATAACGCCAGAAAATCTCTTCCAGTGACCGAATCCGGTGCAGACCGCACCACTCGCCCACGCCATACACCGCTTCGGTAAATGCAAAGGGCGTTTCTGCATCGCGTGCGTTTGCCACGATGCCCGGCGCGTAGAGTTCAGAGATGCGCTGATAGCCCGTCATCAACGGCACCAGATAACCGGGGTTAGGTTTGGGAACAACGTGCCAGTTGGCCGGTTCGCCTTCCTGGATATTGCTATCCTCTGGCGTTTCTGCCTGTATTTTTAGCGCGGCAAAATCCAGCCAGGCGTCGAGAAGCGTTGCATCCGGGTTATGTTCAAGCAGAGTCTTATGATGCTCGCCCAGCCAGTTGCTGCGATCCCGCAAGGCAAAGCCCGGCATCAGTTGCCACTTTAATCGGCCCATCTCCTGACCGCTGGCAGGCATCGCCATAACCGAAATGTCCTGGATATTGACGATGATTCCCCCCGCCAGTCGGAGCGTCGGACATACCTGCCTGAGATGCTCGGCAAGGTCGCGCTGACCGTATTCGCCATTTGGAATTTCCCCGTGACACTCCAGCAGCAGTGAAACCGTCATGTGCATGCGCCCCTCTTCGTTAAAGGAGGCCGTTTTCGCTTCCCGTGTGAGCGGGTTGCGGGTCAGGGCAAATTGATAATCGCGGCCAGAGGTATGCGCGTGGATCTGGTGTTCGTGACTGACGACAGCACAGCCATCAATGCGCAGCCCGTGCGTTTCCTTCAACCTGCGGGACAGCACATGGGTAAATCCCAGGAAATGGGTAATGGCGGGGAAACCGTAAGTCAGGCCAGCAATTGCGTTGGCGTTTTCGACGCTGATATGGTGAAGCAGGATCAAGGAACTCATTTCAGCGCCTCCCGGATAATTTTTTCCATCTCACGTAAGTTGCTGCGTAAACGTTCACGGGTTTGCCATTCACGCTGTTCCACATACCCCACATCCTTCAATGCCTTGCTCAGGCGCCCGTTAAGCCACAGGGCAAAATCTGTCGCGACGCTTACCTGCCAGTCGTCTTTATCCCGCTCGAGACGAAAAGCCTCATCGGTTTTGGTGCGCCAGGGATCGAGCCAGAGTTGTTGATGACTGACTAGTCGTTCGCACGAGAGCGTCCAGTTTTGCCACGTATCACGCTGTAGTTCCGATGCGACCACAAAGAGCAGATCGATAAACGCATCAATGTATTCATCACGCGCTTCGCGAATACGGACGTTGGTGTAATCACCGGTTCTGGTCAATAAAGACACAAGCAATTGAACAGTGCTGTTTGCACGCCGATCAAACTGACCACCTGAAGTGAAAATAGAACGTAACGTCGTCGGCGGCTTTTCTGTTTTTTTCCACTGCGGAGGCTGACAGGAAAGCAGCCAGCTACGCCCCCCGCGCACGCTGTTGAGATAGGAAATGTTTTGCGGTTTGGTGCCACCAAAGTGTATTTCCGCTGAATCCGGGAAAAGCGTCAGCGGAATGGGATGCCAGGTTTTTTCCCGGCGTGCTTTCCAGATAGCTTTAACATCGTCGCCAAAACGGAAGGCAATCATTTTCTGATGCATGGCGTGAACAAGCGAGGTGGCAAATAACGGGCTCAACAGATGGTAATTTTCACCTGCCGGGAAATACCCCTGTTTAGCCAACTTGTGCGAAGCGGGTTCGCCGGGCGTTAACGCACGGGAAAAACCCGCAATCCATTCACTCAGTTGGTTCGCGTCATCGGTAAAAGCGGCCAGCGCAGCGTGATGCCCACGTTTCAGGCACGCCAGTAGAGAATCACCACCGTTAACCCGTGTTTGCAGTAATTTCGCCACGTCCAGCGCAGCAGCGTTTCCCACGGCATCCGGTTCCAGACCTGACAACGCAGCGGTGCAGAGATATCCTTCCTGCGCCACTGCCTCGCTGTAAATACTGCTACTTTTTGAATCCCCGTGGGTAAATTTCGCCGCATGCGTCACGAGGTTAATTTGTCCGGCTCGCTTCGCGGCATCCGTCAGCCAGGCTTTCGGTTCATAGCGAAGCTCCAGATCCCGCCGTTCTGCCGCAATCGTCGCGCTCTCTTCAGCGCTACGCTTTGCGGCCTCTTTATCAAATGCTTCCAGCTTTGTTTGCCGTCGTCCGGCAATGTACTCAGCGATGAAAGCGCTTAGTGCTTCAACTGACATACTCGCTCCTGGCTCTTTATCGATATTCCCTGAACACACCCAACACCGGGTGATACAGCCATTGCTCTGTCTCCTCCTGCCTGCTGATTCTCAATGTGATTTCGCCATACCGTCGCGATACCGCGGCCAGCTCCATCTGTCTTGCCTCGGCCAGCGCCTGTAATACCTCGCCATACTCAATCGCCATCCACGGTTCTATGCCACGAGCCATCGATAAGGTCTTCTCGCAAAACCGTCCCGCAGGCTTTAACACTCCGTTTTCCTGCATCAGGCAAAACTCAGGTTGATCACCTTCCTCTTCCATACTCAAAAAGAAAGTGTCCTGCGGCGACGAGCGGCGAAACGGTGTACGTCTCTGAAGCTCGCCGTTCCACGTCAGCGGCAGCCGCCACCACGAGGCGGCAACTGCATCTGTGCCCAACTCTGCGCCCAACAACGCGGCGCGCAAGCGAGCATGCTCCAGCGCCGCCAGCGCATTGCCGGGAAAATTTTCAACGATGCGCGGGATCGCATTCAGCGTGCGATAGCTCTCTTCGCTGAGCAGTTCCCGGAGATCGTGGTGAGGCAGAAGGTGATGCTCGGTTTCAAAACCGGGTCGGCAGTAGGCGATCTTTTCTCCGCGAAGCGCGCGAACGTTACGTTCCAGAATCACCAGATTTTCGTTGTCAGGAACGATCTGACGATGGCGCTGAATACGCCCCGCAAACTGAATAAGCGAACGCATTGAACTCGGCTCAATAATCCCCCAGTCGGCATCAAAATCGCGCCCGACCTCCAGAACTGAAGTTCCCAGCACGACAAAGAGGTGATGTTGTTCCGGTGACATCAGCGCCTGCTTAACGTCAGGCAACTTCCAGACCTGCTCCGGTTCGTGTCGCGTGAACGCCGCGTCGAGACGTTTTTCAATGGCTGCCCGCACAGCCAGCGGGTGCTGGCTGTGGTACACGCAATAATGAATGCGATGGTTGTCCGGGGATGGTAATGCCATCAGCGCCTGCGCGACGGCAACCAGCGGGTTGATATTGGCCATCCTCACCAGACCAAACGACACGGTTTTGCCGCTTTTGTGCGTGCTGCGATGATCGCCGTGCAGCGCGATCATTTGCTGGTGCAACGTCTGTGCCAGCGCAGAGACAACATCGGCATTACGGCAAGACTGCGGTATTACTGCGGCCAACTTACCCAGACGAAGCCGGGGTTGGTCTGGCAGACGTTTAATCCGCTGCCTGACAAAATCGTCATGCGCCTGACGAAATTGAGCATCGTCGGCCACATCCTGCGACTGCGCGCCATACTCATCAAACCAGGCGCAGCAGATACTCGTCAGTCTGTCCGACTGGCCGGACGCCGTCTGCCAGGCTTTGCGCCCTTCCCGATAGGCTTCAAACAGCGCTTCCGTTAAGGCGGGGGGTAATGTTGCAGAGGAAAGCAGCACGCGCGAGCCGAGCATTCCCGCCCAGTTCACCAGCCTACAAAGGGCGTGCAAATCATCAACGTCAAAATCATCAGGCTCATCAAGCACCAGATCGCTGGTCAGCAGGCGCAGCATGGCAGGGATCTGCCTGCCGCCGCGCACGCCTTCCGTTGCCGGCATCAGATGATCGATAGTTGTCACCAGCACCGGGGCACTGACCAGACGATTAAGCATCGGTTCTTTCGCCAGCCACTGCTGCGCGATACCGCTACTGGTGGCACCTTCGTAATGCACGTAATGGTGGCTGGCGAAGAATGTTTCGTCGCTGGCGCTGTTGGTATCTTCAGCATCATTGCCCTGATACAGTTCCTTCACTGCCGCAGCACCGGTCACCACGGCCAGCGTGTCGTCATCCAGCCCCAGGCGCGACTGCAGAGCCTGACCCGTCTGCAGCGTCAGCGTGCGTAACCCCAGCGCGACGCTGAAACGGCACCCTTCCTGCTCATCCGCCAGAGCGTACATAATTCGGGCATTGGCAAAGGTTTTACCGCATCCGGTCGAGGCCATATTGACGCCGAAGAAGCCCTGCCCGGCACTCTTCTCGCGCAGAGAAGACGCCACGTCCCACGCCTTGTTTTGCCAGTGAAAACGCGGATCTTTCGCCCTCTCCCGAAACGTTTTATGCCGGGCGATGGCGGGCAATAAACGGCGCAACGCCGGAAGAGAACGTCCCATCAACAGCGCCTGATGGGCGACACCGACATTGTGCTCATCCAGTTTTTGCTTAAGCTGCCCGGACTGGCGGTCGCTGTTGGCCCAGCACGGGACGGCATCGTCCTGCCAGCCGGAATAAGCGGGTTGCGAGGAGTAAACGTGATCGGCCAGCATCAGCGACAGGCGGGCGAGATGGAGGGTAAAAAGATTATCCAGCGATCCCGCCTGAAGTAGCGCGGGCAGGTTCCGGATGCGTTTACCAATCTGGCGGGCCTTCTCGCGCCAGGTTTGACTTCTTAGCGGTGTGCCGTGGGGGAATTTCCAGACATTTTTAAAATCACGCTCTTTCCACTGATGTTTTTCATTGGATTTATGATTAAGCGCGTTCCAGTCTGCATTTAGCTGCCGCTCAAGCCAGCCTTCGCTGTACAGTAACGAGGATTTTGCCGGGTACGGTTGAGGTAAACGATGGTGCGATAGTATTAGCCACGCCACCACCCTGGCGACAGGGGGCAATTTTTCGAGTGGGCTATTGCTCCACTCTACCCTGTCCATCTTCAACACTTTCAGCATGCACTTTTCATCAGCGGCTTTAAGCTGTGTCAACGATGCCAGCCACTGCGCATCCGTTTGCTCTCCCACAAACGCCTCGAACAGACGAACCGAGATCCACTCGTGGCGGTACGGCTGGCAAACGTGCTGGCTTTCCCCCTTAAGCGTTTGCTGGAAGCACATCCCCGCTTTGCCAAAATCATGAAACAGACCGGCGATCGCCGCCAGCAAGGCGATGCTTTCCGCACTTTGCCAGCGATGCTCCCCGTCGTTGCGGATAATTTGCAGCGTCGTGCGATTCGTAGGCACGCGCCCTTGCGCGTTAAAGCGACGCAAATTCCCGACTATCCACAACAGCTCGCTTTGGCCGTTTTTTTTCAGCCAGTGGCAGGCCACAGCGGTATTACGGCGTGCCGTTTTACGCAGCAGCTTGCGCAGCGTGTTAACGCCTTCCATCGTTATCGTCGTCTGCCACGCGGCATCCCCAGTACGTTCAGCAAACTGATCGATAATCTGACAGCTTTGCTCGCGCGCGCGTTTGGTGCACCGGGAGATAATCAGCACATTCATTTTGCGACGCCAGCCAGTAATTGCGAGGTGTCCTGCAAGGTGGTGATCATCACATCCAGCGCATCAGACTGTTGAAACGCGTTGATGCAGCGCTGACGAAACTGTTGACTATCCTCACCCTCCATAGCCGCAATAAACGCCTGCGGCATAATGAGGGCGTCTTTGATTAGATCGGCAATATCAAAAACCAGCCCGCCGCGCCGAGTTTTACCGTGCATGACCGCCAGACCGTGAGGAATGCCCGTTACCCAGGCCGCGACGGCCGCCATCCCGTAGGCCAGATAGTTACCCTGATCGAGAAAACGGTTGGCCATATCCGCCCCACCACCGCGTTTGGCGCGGGTAAAGCTGCCATAACCCACCGTCTGACTGGTCAGTTTGTAGAGCGATTTTGTGAGCTGCGCTTCCTGGAGCATCAGTGAGGTGTGATCCTGTGCGTTTTCCATGCCCGTTCTGGCCCGATCCAGAATAGTCTCCAGCGCGACCTTATCAGGCTGAAAAGGTGTTTCCCGATGCATCCGCAGCCTCTCCCACTGTTTTTCAATTTGCTGTAAACGGACAAACTGAAAATGCTTTGCCGCCTGCAGACGTTTTTCTTCATCAAACCAGAATGAGACCCAGTTTTGTAAATACGCCGTCGGACGGTATTCGCTTTGCGGACTGAGCCATGAGACGTCAATGTCCACCTCGTTCGCAGAATAAAGCGGCGTGCCATCCGTTCCACAGAAACCGACCATCACGCCAGCCCGGGCAAACTCCCGCATTGCCATTTGCGTAACGGATGTTCCCATTCCCAGCATCACTGCCGTGGTATTCGCGATGGGAATATTCCAGTAAAACGACTCTTTACCTTCCTGGGTGACATATTCAACTCGCCCACCATTTACCTGGATGCGACATTTCTCCAGATAATAAATGTTGGCGCGTTTCGAATGCAGGATAGTTTTTAAATCTGTTGGGGTAATGCTGTTTGCAGGCATAGCAACGGCTTTTATTTCAAGGTGTTGAATGCTGGTATGTTATCGGAGATAAGATGAAAACAAATGTGACGGGTATCAAATGAATAGTAATTATCGTGATAATAAAACTGAAGATCACTATTCCATTTAATGCATTATTTTTACAGATAATATATTGGCTAGAATATAATTAGTGCGTGAATGAATTTTTTATTTATTGTGAAAAATAAAGAGTGCAGGTTTGATGTCATTAAGGTTTAAATAGGTAGAGTGAATGTTTCATAGGGTTGGTTTTAGGTGTGCTGCCTGTACGGCAGTGAATCATGTGGTGCGCGTTTGTCGATGTTGCTCATTTTTCTAAGCTGCCAGTACGGCAGTGAACCGTCCTCCAGTCGTTCAATTGCCCCCTCTTTCTTTCTAAGCTGCCTGTACGGCAGTGAACTAACCTGCCTTTTTTGCTGCTCGGTCCATTCATTTCTAAGCTGCCTGTACGGCAGTGAACGTATTGACGGCGGCGGCCTCGATGACCTTTTATTTCTAAGCTGCCTGTACGGCAGTGAACCATACAGAGCGATCAACACATTCCTTGCTGAAATTTCTAAGCTGCCTGTACGGCAGTGAACGTTTAACCCCCATTTGCCCCGTACAATCATTCTTTCTAAGCTGCCTGTACGGCAGTGAACCCCCAGCCTGCGCTATACCAAAGCGAATTCGTTTTCTAAGCTGCCTGTACGGCAGTGAACGTAAGTTTGTTCAAGGTGGTCAAGATGTTGAATTTCTAAGCTGCCTGTACGGCAGTGAACATTTTGCATACTTCACCTTTATCACCCCAAATGTTTCTAAGCTGCCTGTACGGCAGTGAACTTTTAAAAACTCCGGTCTAAAACCCGTCCGTTTTTCTAAGCTGCCTGTACGGCAGTGAACGCAGCGGTTATCGACGGATATGCGGGCTGGCATTTCTAAGCTGCCTGTACGGCAGTGAACATTCGAACACCGGCATCCCCCCTGGCGAATCCATTTCTAAGCTGCCTGTACGGCAGTGAACGCTGGACGAATGGCGATCCGGCTACAGGGGTAATTTCTAAGCTGCCTGTACGGCAGTGAACTGCGAGCTGCCAGCAAAGTTCCTGGGCGTGCTTTTCTAAGCTGCCTGTACGGCAGTGAACTTCCCCTTTCTCAGTAGTTGCTGGACTTCGACTTTCTAAGCTGCCTGTACGGCAGTGAACATTTGGCAGCAGTTGAGTCGATGGGTGGACGTTTTCTAAGCTGCCTGTACGGCAGTGAACATTCACGGAGTGAACATTATGACTCTATCGATTTTCTAAGCTGCCTGTACGGCAGTGAACTCCAAAGGGGATATTCGCTACCGGGTGACCGTTTTCTAAGCTGCCTGTACGGCAGTGAACGAAAGGAAACAACGCCATCTTATTGTTAGCAAACAAAATAATCAACTTGTACGCATAAAACCCTTTTTTCTGGAACGCAAATCCACACCATATAAATCAATATGTTACGTAAGCATCAGAAAAAAGGGTTTAAACCAATGGCGTCAGAGGCCCTCCCGACGCCTCGGATAGCACTCAGGAAATAATGTGAATTACCGTTTCTGCACTTTGAGGCGCAACGACATCTGCGACCATCGAATGCGCAATGTCATGAAGAAGCCCTGTGAGGTGCGGCAACATATCGCGGTCAAAATGCGACACCAGCAGCACATGGTTTAACGCCCGGCTGTAGTCACATTTCGTTTCGGTATCTTCCAGCAACCACTCTTTTTGTCGCGGTTGTTCCGCTTCGTCCTCAAATTCCACCACCTGAAAATCACGCATGGATTCTGTGAGGCCGGATTTCACCTCTTCCAGGTAAGCTCCGAGGCAACGGCAAACGGGCTGCGTTTGGGGGAGTGATTTGCAGTCGAGAAGGATTTCGGTGAGCAGTTTGCAGCGCTCGGCAAGGGTTGGAAGATCGGGGTTGAGGGAGAGTTCGGTGTAGAGCTGTGAAAAATTGTTATGTTCCATTTGGTTATGACTCCGTGTGAAATGATGAGATCTCCACCCGAACGCCAACTCAGGTGGCAGACTGAACCGGTTTGGCGTACCGACCCACACGGGAAAATCGGCGCTTCAAAAGAAGCCCCGGTTCAGCCCACCATAATTGAGTCTGCGGATTATATCGCTAGCTTTCAAAAGTGTGAACGAACCTGATGATAGTTGACGTATCAACATCATTTCTCGTGTGTAATCAGGACGCCAATCCCAGTACCTGATTTTGCAGGTGCGCCGCCATTTTATTACTGTGGATTTATCCAGCAACTGACTTCGAAAGAAACTGGAAAGCGCCTCGCAAAATTCCTCTGCGGTCTGTTGCCCTCACCCCAACCCTCTCCCACAGGGAGTGGGAGAAAAGCAGGCATAAAAAAACCGGGCATTCGCCCGGTTTTTAACATTAACGTTCAACTCACTCAGTGAGCCGCTTCCGGCTTGTGCTTCGCTGCACTCTGGAAATCGTACGTCAGTTCGTTCTTCGCCTGGTCCAGCGCCACGGTCACCTGGCCGCCGTCCACCAGCGAGCCAAACAGCAGCTCGTTCGCCAGCGGTTTCTTCAGGTTGTCCTGAATCACACGCGCCATCGGACGGGCACCCATCGCACGGTCGTAGCCTTTCTCGGCCAGCCAGTTGCGGGCCTCCTGGCTTACTTCCAGCGACACGCCTTTCTGATCCAGCTGAACCTGCAGCTCGACGATGAACTTGTCCACGACCTGATGGATCACCTCGGTAGACAGGTGATCGAACCAGATAATGTTGTCCAGACGGTTACGGAACTCCGGCGTGAAGATCTTCTTGATCTCCTCCATCGCATCGGTGCTGTTATCCTGGTGGATCAGGCCGATGGATTTACGCTCGGTTTCACGTACCCCGGCGTTGGTGGTCATCACCAGCACCACGTTACGGAAGTCCGCCTTGCGCCCGTTGTTGTCGGTCAGCGTCCCGTTGTCCATCACCTGAAGCAGGATGTTGAACACGTCCGGGTGCGCTTTCTCGATTTCATCGAGCAGCAGTACCGCGTGCGGATGCTTGATCACCGCGTCGGTGAGCAGGCCGCCCTGGTCAAAGCCCACGTATCCCGGAGGCGCACCAATCAAACGGCTGACGGTGTGACGCTCCATATACTCGGACATATCAAAGCGCAGCAGCTCAATGCCCAGCGCTTTGGAGAGCTGAACCGTTACCTCGGTTTTCCCCACGCCGGTCGGACCGGCAAACAGGAAGGAGCCGACAGGCTTGTGCTCATGCCCCAGCCCGGCACGGGCCATCTTAATGGCTTCGGTTAAGGCCTCAATGGCTTTATCCTGACCAAAGACCAGCATTTTCAGGCGATTGCCGAGGGTGCGCAGCGTGTCGCGGTCGCTCTGAGAGACGCTTTTCTCAGGGATACGCGCGATGCGGGCCACCACGGACTCAATATCCGCCACGTTAACGGTTTTCTTACGCTTGCTGGCCGGCATCAGGCGCGCACGCGCCCCTGCCTCATCAATCACGTCAATCGCCTTATCCGGCAGATGACGGTCGTTGATGTATTTCACCGCCAGCTCCACCGCCGCACGTACCGCTTTCGCGGTGTAACGCACGTCGTGGTGCGCTTCGTACTTCGGCTTCAGTCCGTTGATGATCTGCACCGTTTCCTCGACGGACGGTTCGGTCACGTCGATTTTCTGGAAGCGGCGCGCCAGCGCACGGTCTTTCTCAAAGATGTTACTGAACTCCTGGTAGGTGGTAGACCCAATCACGCGGATCTTGCCGCTGGAGAGCAGCGGTTTGATCAGGTTAGCCGCATCCACCTGGCCACCGGAGGCCGCACCCGCGCCGATGATGGTGTGGATCTCATCGATAAACAGGATGCTGTTGGTGTCCTGCTCCAGCTGTTTTAACAGTGCCTTGAAGCGTTTTTCAAAATCACCGCGGTATTTCGTGCCCGCCAGCAGCGAGCCGATATCCAGCGAGTAGATGGTGCAGTCGGCAATCACTTCCGGCACGTCGCCCTGCACAATGCGCCAGGCAAGCCCTTCGGCAATCGCGGTTTTACCCACGCCAGATTCCCCCACCAGCAGCGGGTTGTTCTTGCGGCGACGGCACAGCACCTGGATCGCGCGCTCCAGCTCTTTATCGCGACCAATCAGCGGGTCGATACCGCCAACGCGAGCAAGCTGATTAAGGTTGGTGGTGAAGTTTTCCATACGATCCTCCCCGCCTGCTTGCTCTTCATTGTTATTGACCTGATTGCTGGAATCCGAGGCCTGGTTAGGCTCGTCTTTGCGCGTTCCGTGAGAGATAAAGTTAACCACATCGAGGCGGCTGACTTCGTGTTTGCGCAGCAGATAGGCAGCCTGTGACTCCTGCTCGCTGAAGATGGCGACTAAGACGTTTGCGCCAGTCACTTCGCTACGTCCGGAAGACTGGACGTGGAATACCGCGCGCTGCAGCACACGCTGGAAGCTGAGCGTCGGCTGCGTGTCGCGCTCCTCTTCACTGGCTGGCAGCACCGGTGTGGTTTGTTCGATGAAGGCTTCGAGTTCCTGACGTAGCGCCACCAGATCCACGGAGCAGGCTTCCAGCGCTTCGCGGGCAGATGGGTTGCTAAGCAGTGCGAGCAGTAAATGCTCGACGGTCATAAACTCATGTCGGTGCTCACGCGCTCTGGCGAAAGCCATGTTTAAACTGAGTTCCAGTTCTTGATTGAGCATAGGCACCTCCCCCAATTTTATGCCTTATCAGGCCTTTTCCAGCGTACACAGCAACGGATGCTCGTTCTCCCTCGCATAGTCGTTCACCATCGCCACTTTGGTTTCCGCCACTTCGGCAGTGAAGATGCCGCAGATAGCTTTGCCACGATAATGAACGGTAAGCATCAGTTGCGTTGCACGTTCTACATCATAAGAAAAGAACTTTTGTAGCACGTCAATAACAAATTCCATCGGCGTGTAATCATCGTTCATTAACATAACTTTATACATAGATGGCGGTTTTAGCGCGTCACGCACTTTGTCTTCCGCCAGCTGGTCAAAATCCAGCCAGTCGTTGGTCTTACCCATTTTGCATAACCACTTTGAATCTACCTCAGATGTTAGATAACAATCATCTATTACTGTCATCCGCGATGTCTGTCACAAACTGTTGCAATAGCGTTAACTGCTTCAAACTTTGGTTGATTATTGTCCCATCTCCAGCGCCAAACGCTTGACGACTTCTTTCGTTTCTCTAAATTGTACAAGCGTGAGATGGCGAGGTTTTGAACAGCCCCCACTCCACCACCGGTTCATTCCATCTTAACTTATAAGATTTACGAAGGATGTCGAAGCATGGAAATGGGTACTGTTAAGTGGTTCAACAACGCCAAAGGGTTTGGCTTCATCTGCCCCGAAGGCGGCGGCGAGGATATCTTCGCTCACTATTCCACCATTCAGATGGATGGTTACAGAACGCTCAAAGCCGGGCAGTCCGTCCGGTTCGATGTCCACCAGGGACCAAAAGGCAATCATGCAAGCCTTATCGTCCCCATTGAAGCAGAGACGGTTGCATAGCTCTCTGTTTTATTGTGTACATCCCGCAGTCAAAATGCCAGCCCGATCGGCTGGCATTTTTATTTTCGGGTTATTCCCGAGCCAGCGCATCCACCGGGTCCAGCCGCGCCGCGTTGCGGGCGGGCAACCAGCCAAACAAAATGCCGGTAAAGGTCGAACACAAGAATGCGGTAATAATGGCCACCGGCGAGAAGCCAATCTCCCAGCCGGGTAAAAAGAGCTGGAGCGCGAAGGCGATCATCATCGAGAGCGCAATCCCCATCGCACCGCCGACCAGACACACCAGCACGGCTTCAATCAAAAACTGCTGCAGCACGTCGCTGGCTCTGGCCCCGACCGCCATGCGGATGCCAATCTCCCGTGTACGTTCGGTTACCGACACCAGCATGATGTTCATCACCCCGATACCACCGACGACCAGCGAAATTACCGCCACCAGCGTGAGGAACAGCTGAAGAGTACGTGTGGTCTTTTCCGCCGTTTTCAAGAGGCCGTCCATATTCCAGGTGAAGAAATCCTTCTTCCCGTGGCGCAGGGTTAACAGCCGCTCCAGCTGCTGCTCGGCCAGCGCGCTGTCGTAGCCCTCCTTCACGCGCACGGTGATGGAGTTGAGCCAGGACTGCCCCATAATCCGCCCGGAGATGGTGGTATAGGGCAGCCAGACGCGCAGGATCTTGCTGCTGCCAAACATCGACTGTTTCTCTTCCGCCACGCCGATGACCGTGGCAGGCATGTTGCCGACCAGGATCACTTCGCCCACCACGTTGGCTTTATTGGGGAAGAGCTGTCTGCGCGAGTTCGCGTCCAGCACCACCACCTGCGCCCTGCCCGCCAGCTGTTCGGCGTTAAAGGTGGCGCCTTCGCTGAAGGTCATGCCGTAGACGTTGAAATAATCCCCGCTGACGCCGTTCGCGCTGGCTGCCACGTCAACATTGCCCACCCGCAGGCGCAGGTTCTGCGACACCGCAGGCGTGGCGGAGTTGACCCACGGCTGCTTCTGAATGGCCGCCAGATCGTCGTATTTCAGCGCCTGCTGATACTGCGGCTCGTCGTCCCCGAAGTCTTTGCCGGGATAGACGTCAATGGTATTGGTGCCGATTGCGCGGATATCGGCCAGCACCAGTTGCTTGGCCGCGTCGCCCACCACCACAATCGACACCACCGAGGCAATACCGATGATGATGCCGAGCATGGTCAGCAGGGTACGCATTTTATTGGCCGCCATCGCCAGCCAGGCCATGGTCAGCGCTTCACGGAAGCCGCTGGAAAATTGTCCCCAGCCGGTTGATGCCGGAAGCACTTCTTTCGGCGCCGCCGCCCTGGACTCACGCGGCGGCGGGTTGCTGACCAGCTCGCCGTCATGGATCTCAATGATTCGCTCCGCCTGCGCCGCCACCTGCGGATCGTGGGTCACGATAATAACCGTATGCCCCTGATCGCGTAGCTGGTGCAGGATCGCCATCACCTCTTCGCCGGAATGGCTGTCGAGTGCGCCGGTTGGCTCATCCGCGAGGATCACCTGCCCGCCGTTCATCAGGGCGCGGGCAATACTCACGCGCTGCTGCTGGCCGCCGGACAGCTGCGAGGGCTGGTACTCCACCCGCTCCGCCAGCCCCAGACGCGTCAGCAGCATCTGCGCGCGCTCGAGCCGTTTTTTCCGCTCGACGCCCGCATAGACCGCCGGAACTTCCACGTTCTGCGCGGCATTGAGATGAGAAAGCAGATGGTAACGCTGGAAGATAAAACCGAAGTGCTCCCGGCGCAGCTTCGCCAGCGCGTCGCCATCCAGCGTGGAGATATCCGTTCCGGCCACGCGATAGGTCCCGCTGGTCGGCTTATCCAGACAGCCGAGAATGTTCATCAGCGTCGATTTACCGGAGCCCGATGCCCCGACAATCGCCACCATCTCGCCCGCTTCCACGCGCAGGGAGATGCCCTTCAGCACCTCCACCGGGCCATCGCCCGACGGATAGCTGCGGCGAATGTCCTTCAGCTCAAGCAATGCCGTCATTTCGCGGCTCCGGGCAGGCTTTCACTGACAACAACCTCCTCGCCCTCTTCCAGCCCTTTCACCACCACCACATCGGTGTCATTGCGCGCGCCAATCACCACTTCACGCTCGCGCGTTTCGCCGTTGCGCAGCACTTTCACTTTATAGCGGCTCTCCCCGGCGGATTCACCCAGCGCAGAGAGCGGAATGGTCAGCACGTTCTTCAGACCGGTCAGCTGAATATGCACCTGCGCGGTCATGTCGAGACGCAGCACGCCCTTCGGGTTCGGCACTTCAAAACGGGCATAGTAGAAGATTGCGTCGTTCACTTTTTCCGGCGTCGGCAGAATGTCCTTCAGCACGCCTTCGTAGCGCGTCTGCGGGTCGCCCAGCACCGTAAACCAGGCGTTCTGCCCCGGCTTCAGATGGATCACATCCGCCTCGGAGACCTGGGCTTTGACCAGCATGGTGCTCATGTCCGCCAGCGTCAGAATGTTTGGCGCCTGCTGCGCGGCAATCACCGTCTGCCCCTGCAGCGTGGTGATCTGAGTGACTTCACCGGCCATCGGCGCCACGATCTGGGTGTAGTCGAGGTTGGTTTTTGCCGTATCCAGCGAGGCCTGGTTGCGTTTGATTTGTGCGTCAATCGTGCCAATCTGCGCCTGCTTCACCGCCAGTTCCGTGGTGGCCGTGTCTAAATCCTGCTTCGAGATCGCCTGGGTTTTGGCCAGCGCCTGCTGACGGGTCAGCGTCACCTGGGCCAGGTTACGCTCTGCCTGCGCCTGCGCACGCTGCGCGCGCAGCTCCATCAGGGTGGCTTCCACCTCGCGGATCTGGTTCTCAGCCTGTTCAGGATCGATCACGCCGAGCAGTTGGCCTTTTTTCACCTTATCGCCAATCTCAACCGACAGCGTTTTCAGCTGACCGCTGACCTGCGCGCCGACGTCAACCTTGCGCAGGGCATCAAGCTTACCCGTCGCGAGGACGTTTTGCTGCAGTTCGCCCGGGCGAACAATCAGCGTCTGATACTGCGGCACCGGCGCATTCAGCACCTGCCATAGCCAGTACCCACCGGCTAACACCACGACCGCCAGCAGCAGAAACAGCGTTCTGCGTTTTCCCTTGAGGTTCATAAATATTCCAAATAAATGTTCTGGCAATGATAAATGCTGATTCTATCTAAACGATTCCTCAACGAAACCCCTGTTCTCCGAAATCGTCACAATTTGTTTACGAGACGTTGAACGTTCGCCTGCTGAAATGGAAATCTTCATCAAGAAGCAGGATCTAACATGTCTTCCATCGTCGATACACCTTTTTCAAACCTGCCACAGCCTGCATCGGGTTGGCAGCTCTTCAGTCATCTGGCTTCCGGTAAGCTCACGCCAGGGCTGGCGTGGCAAAACCCCGCCTATCGACGTAAATTCATGCTCCGTTCGCTGGCGACGCCTGTAAGTACCGCTCGCCTGTTGACGAGCCTTGCAAAACAGCCGAGCCTGATGCAAATGCTGCAGGTACAGCCAGGACTGCCGTGCCGTCTGCATCGCCCCTGGCTGACGGTGAATATGAATCGCCAGCAGGCCCTTGAGTCCCTTAACTGGCACTATCAAACGATGAGCCGCCATATGCCGGCATCGCTGCTCTCGGGCTATCTGTCGAAAAAGGGCTTCACGCTGCTCACCTTAACCGGTAAAGATGAAGAGCAATTTACCGTCCGCCTGTGCGCCGATGCGTTTCTGGATAAAGAAGGGGAAGCCACCCTCGCCTTCTGCGACCATCAGAATACGGTGCTGGCCGAGATGACCTTCACCCTGTGCCAGTTTGAGGGAAAATCGACGCTGTTTATCGGCGGCCTGCAGGGCGCAAAAGCCCACGTACCCCATGAGCTGATCCAGGGCGCGACGAAGGCCTGCCATGGTCTGTTCCCGAAACGTCTGCTGGTCGAAGCCGCCATGACGCTCGGCACCGCCTTCCCTGTAGAACAGATTGTCGCCGTCAGTAACGACACCCATATTTATCGCAGCTGGCGCTACCGCAAGAAAAAAGAGGGGAAACTGTTGGCCGATTACGACAGTTTCTGGATCTCCATCGGCGGTGAAAAGCAGGATAGCGGCAACTTTATGCTGCCCCTCGTCATGCCGCGCAAACCGATGGAAGAGATCGCGAGTAAAAAGCGTTCCGAATATCGCCGCCGCTACGCGCTGCTGGATAGCCTGATTCAGCAGGTGAACCAGGCGACTCAACGTTAATCCGCTCTCCCGCGTGCCAGCCACAGCACGCGGGAAAACATCTTCCGCAGCAGGGTCGGCACCGCCTCCACGCCCCGTCTCCCCGCTTCCGTTGCCACTTCAATGGCTAAATCCGGTTTTGAAGAACGATGAATAGCTTTGGCGATCACGCGCCGCATGTTCATCGGGACATCGACCGGCACCATGGCAATTCGGTGGAATACGTCGTCGAACCCCTGACGATACATAAAGTGCTCCATGTCCATGGCGGGCAGCATGGTTAAATGGTCGCGCTCTTCTTCTCGCTCGTTATTCAGCAGGCTGCGTACGGTCGAGGCATATTTTTTGCCCGCCTCATCACCGTCGACCAGAACGTGCCACTCGATCCCCATCCGGCGGGCAAATTTGATCAGCGGCTTGAGTCCCGACTGGGCGAATTCAATCACCTTAATGCCTTCCGCATCAAAATGGTGGCCGCACTGGCGCGCCAGTTCGTTGATGACCCAGGTTTCCGTCTCTCCCTCCACCAGCAGCCAGCAGCGGGCAAAGAGCGACGACGCGCGGTTAAAGCGAATATGAAACGCGATGCGCCGCCCGTCTTCCGCGTTCAATCCCCCCGGCCCTAAGCGGAAGGCGGAGACGCGGGAAGATTCACGCACCAGACGACAGACGTGCTCTACCGGCGTTAGCGATAATAATTCACCGGAATTGGTGGTCGTAATGCGCTGGAGCGGCAGCAGGTTCAGCAGATGCCATGCCACGGAGAGCATGATGGGATGCAGGCGCGTTTCCGGGTCTTCCACCAGCAGCAGCGGCCGGGCGTCCCGGTCAAGACGAACAGTGCCTTTGGCCTGCAGTAGCGTTGAAAACAGCCCCAGCAAAATCACCCGATGGGTACGACCGCCGGGCCGGTCGATCATCCGGTTAATGATATCGAGGTAGCGCCAGCTGCGCTGCTCGTCATGAGAGCGGCGGCGCATCAGGCGATGGCGCGACTCCGACGTCCCCTGCTCGGAAAAATAGTGCTCCAGAAGCTGTACCATGGCAGACAGCCCCTGACGAATTTGACCATCGGTCAGATTTTGCGGACGCGACACCAGCTCTCTTGCCAGAAAATCCAGCTCGCGGGCGGTAACTTCCACTTCCGGCATATTCGGGACGGTACCGTTACGTATGCGCCGCATAAAACGCGCATCGCGCAGGCGCAACACCGGCGTCAGGCGGATCAGGTGGCGGGCCAAATCGTCGATATTGTCCAGCGGGATCGGACTGGCTTTTTCATCAAGAAAATCACGCAGGGTCAACACGCCCTCGTTTTCCGCCATTTCACCCTCCAGCCGATAGAAAATCCGGTGGAAGCCGTCATCGCACGGCACCCAGCAGGGTGACAGCGGGCGGAAGCGACGCACCCGATGCCGTCCGGGCTCGGATTCGCGGAACGTCAGGATGATATGCAGGTGCTTCTCGCGCCCCGTCACGTCGCCGGGCGGGAACCAGAAGTCGTCGCGAACGAAGTGATACAGATCGTCTTCGGGCGAAAGCAGTAACGTCAGCGCATCCAGCAGGCTGGACTTACCCCACGCGTTCTCGCCGATCAGGACGTTGTTCTGTTCCAGCTGCAGCGACAGGCGGTTAATACCGCGAAACCCGACAATTTCCACACGTTCGAGAAGCATAAATCCCCCGCGCAATGATCACTTTTTCCTTTAAGTTATCAGCAGTATAGCGGGAGGCGCCCTGTCACGACAGCACAACATTCACCGTGGCGAGAATTGGTCTATGCTCTATTTACCGCTGATTTGAACAAGGATTGACATCACATTGCCTTAAATCAAATTAATCGAATTTATTTAAGTGGCGAAGGGGTGTTGTTGGTTTTTAAAATACGGACTCTTTGAGTCGTCATCCCTTTATGGCGATATATCCCGCGCGCGGGAAAGCGTGCGGAAAATTATTTGAGGTGGTTATGTTTAGAAAATTGGCTGCAGAATGCTTTGGTACATTCTGGCTGGTATTTGGTGGCTGCGGTAGCGCCGTTCTGGCAGCAGCATTCCCGGAATTAGGTATCGGTTTTGTCGGCGTCGCGCTGGCATTTGGTTTGACCGTATTAACCATGGCCTTTGCCGTGGGGCATATTTCCGGCGGTCATTTTAACCCGGCAGTAACGTTAGGTTTATGGGCCGGCGGTCGTTTTCCGGCGAAAGAAGTGATTGGTTATATTGTCGCCCAGGTGGTTGGCGGTATTATCGCAGCGGGCGTTCTGTACGTGATTGCCAGCGGTAAAGCCGGGTTCGACGCGGCGGCCAGCGGCTTCGCCTCTAACGGCTTCGGCGAGCATTCTCCGGGCGGTTATTCCATGCTGTCAGCCATCGTGATTGAAATTGTGCTGACCGCAGGCTTCCTGCTGGTGATCCACGGCGCAACCGATAAACACGCGCCAGCAGGCTTTGCCCCTATTGCGATTGGTCTGGCGCTGACCCTTATTCACCTGATTTCGATTCCGGTCACCAACACCTCCGTTAACCCGGCGCGCAGTACCGCCGTCGCCATCTTCCAGGGGGGCTGGGCGCTTGAGCAGCTGTGGCTGTTCTGGGTCATGCCGATTATCGGCGGTATCCTGGGTGGCGTGCTGTACCGCACCCTGCTGGAAAAACGCGATTAATTGCGCGCGGTGTCGGGCGGCGCTAACGCTTACCCGACCTACGTGAAAGTGCACTTGTAGGCCGGGTAAGGCGCAGCCGCCACCCGGCTTTTTTATTGCTCCTTTACCTGACAGCCTTTATTGGGTAGTGTCTCTGGCGCTCAACAGATACTCAAAAGGACCGGCTGTTCATGTTTTCAGGACTCCTCATTATTCTGCTGCCCCTGATTGTGGGCTACCTTATTCCGCTGCACAGAGAATCCGCATTACGGCTCATCAACCGTTTTCTCAGCTGGATTGTTTACGTCATTCTTTTCTTTATGGGGATAAGCCTGGCCTTCCTGGATAATCTGGCGACGAATTTGCTTTCCATCCTGCATTATTCGGTGGTCACCGTGGTGGTTATTTTGCTGTGTAATATCGCCGCATTATTCTGGCTTGAGCGCACCGTTCCGTGGAAAAACCATCATCATCAGGAAAAGCTGCCTTCCCGAATTGCGATGGCGCTGGAATCATTAAAACTGTGCGGCGTCGTGGTGCTCGGTTTTCTGCTTGGGCTGACCGGCTGGGCGTTTTTACAGCACGCAACAGAGGCCAGTGAATATACGCTGATCTTCCTGCTGTTCCTGATCGGTATCCAGCTGCGAAATAATGGCATGACGCTGAAGCAAATTGTTCTGAACCGTCGGGGAATGATGGTCGCGGTCATTGTTATCGCCAGTTCCATGGTGGCGGGCGTGATTAACGCTTTTATTCTCGACCTGCCGCTGAAAACCGGCCTCGCGATGGCGTCAGGTTTTGGCTGGTATTCCCTCTCCGGTATTTTGCTGACCGAATCATTCGGTCCGGTGATTGGCAGCGCCGCCTTCTTTAACGATCTGGCGCGTGAACTGCTCGCCATTATGCTGATCCCAGGACTGGTTCGCCGCAGCCGCTCTACCGCGCTGGGCCTGTGCGGCGCGACGTCGATGGACTTTACCCTGCCAGTGTTACAACGCTCTGGCGGGCTGGAGATGGTGCCCGCCGCCATCGTTCACGGCTTTATTTTAAGCCTGCTGGTTCCGGTTCTGATGGCCGTCTTCTCGGCCTGATACTTCTTTGGCGGTAGGGTTCCTGCCGCCAAAATTGCGCTAAATCAATCTCCCTCTATTTTGTAGTAAAAAGCCCTTTTCACCGTTCTGGCACAGGCATAACCTTAAACATGTATATTAAATATAACTTTAACAGGTGTGATTATGTTTTGTGTGCAATGTGAACAAACCATCCGTACCCCGGCAGGCAATGGCTGCTCTTATGCACAGGGTATGTGCGGCAAAACCGCAGAAACATCTGACCTTCAGGACCTGCTGATTGCGGCCCTGCAAGGCCTTTCCGCATGGGCGTTTAAAGCCCGCGAATATGGCATCATCGACCACTACGTCGACAGCTTCGCCCCGCGCGCCTTCTTCTCCACGCTAACCAACGTTAACTTCGACTCTCCGCGCATTGTTGGCTATGCCCGCGAAGCCATTGCCCTGCGTGAAGCGCTGAAAGCGCAGTGTCTGAAGGCGGATGCCTGCGCCCGCGTGGAAAACCCGATGTCAGACCTTCAGCTGGTGAGTGACGATCTGGGCGAGCTGCAGCGTCAGGCGGCAGAATTCACGCCGAATAAAGACAAAGCGGCGATTGGCGAGAACATTCTCGGCCTTCGCCTGCTGTGCCTGTACGGCCTGAAAGGCGCGGCAGCCTATATGGAGCACGCGCATGTGCTCGGTCAATACGACAACGACATTTACGCGCAATACCATAAAATCATGGCGTGGCTGGGCACCTGGCCTGCCGATATGAACGCGCTGCTGGCATGCTCGATGGAAATCGGGCAGATGAACTTCAGGGTGATGAGCATTCTGGACGCCGGTGAAACCAGCACCTACGGCCATCCGACCCCAACGCAGGTCAACGTCAAAGCGACCGAGGGTAAATGTATCCTGATCTCCGGTCATGACCTGAAAGATCTCTACAACCTGCTGAAGCAGACCGAAGGCACCGGCGTTAACGTCTATACCCACGGTGAAATGCTGCCGGCGCACGGCTATCCGGAGCTGCGTAAGTTTAAGCACCTGATCGGTAACTACGGCAGCGGCTGGCAGAACCAGCAGGTGGAATTTGCCCGCTTCCCTGGCCCTATCGTGATGACCTCTAACTGCATCATCGACCCGACCGTGGGCGCGTATGACGACCGCATCTGGACCCGCAGCATCGTCGGCTGGCCGGGCGTGAGCCATCTTGAAGGTGACGATTTCGGTCCGGTGATAGCGCAAGCGCAGCAGATGGCAGGCTTCCCGTACAGCGAGATCCCGCATCTGATCACCGTCGGCTTCGGTCGTGAAACCCTGCTCGGTGCCGCTGACTCGCTGATCGATCTCGTCAGCCGTGAAAAGCTGCGCCACATCTTCCTCGTCGGCGGCTGCGACGGCGCGCGCGGCGAGCGTAACTACTTTACCGATTTCGCCACCCGCGTGCCGGAAGACTGCCTGATCCTGACCCTGGCGTGCGGCAAATACCGTTTCAACAAGCTGGAATTCGGCGACATCGAAGGTCTGCCGCGCCTGATCGATGCGGGCCAGTGCAACGATGCTTATTCGGCCATCATTCTGGCCGTTACCCTGGCAGAGAAACTGGGCTGCGGCGTGAACGACCTGCCGCTGTCGCTGGTGCTCTCGTGGTTTGAGCAGAAAGCGATTGTCATCCTGCTGACCCTGCTCTCTCTGGGCGTGACTAACATCGTGACTGGCCCGACCGCGCCAGGCTTCCTGACGCCGGACCTGCTGGCGGTGCTCAATGAAAAATTCGGTCTGCGCTCCGTGACCAACGTTGAAGACGATATGAAGCAACTGCTGAGCGCGTAAGGAGTAACTCATGACCATGCCAACCTCACACTGCCCGTGGCGCATGCAGGTTCATCACATTCATCAGGAGACGCCGGATGTGTGGACGCTGTCGCTGCTGTGCCACGACTACTATCCGTACCGTGCGGGTCAGTATGCGCTGGTTAGCGTTCGCCATTCGGCAGACACCCTGCGCGCCTACACCCTTTCTTCCACGCCGGGCGTGAGCGAGTACATCACGCTTACCGTCCGTCGCATTGAAGGCGGAGCCGGTTCAGAATGGCTGACCCGGGACGTGAAACGCGGGGATTATATCTGGCTGTCCGATGCGCAGGGTGAATTCACCTGTGACGACAAAGCGGAAGAGAAATTCCTGCTGCTGGCGGCGGGCTGTGGCGTAACGCCGATTATGTCAATGCGCC
The DNA here is from genome assembly GCF_019968825.1 of Enterobacter sp. JBIWA003. Classification (NCBI taxonomy): domain Bacteria; kingdom Pseudomonadati; phylum Pseudomonadota; class Gammaproteobacteria; order Enterobacterales; family Enterobacteriaceae; genus Enterobacter; species Enterobacter sp. JBIWA003. The sequence continues at coordinate 1,619,573 of NZ_CP074170.1, read as the reverse complement.
GCTGGCTGGCCAAACACCGCCCGCAGGCCGACGTGCAGGTGATCTTCAGCGTGCGCTCTCCGGAGGATGTGATTTTTGCCGAGGAGTGGCGTGATTATCCGGTGACGCTGGTGGCTGAGCACAACGCGACGCACGGTTTTGTGCCCGGTCGCCTGAGCCGCGAGCTGCTGCAAAGCGTGCCGGATATCGCGAACCGCACCGTGATGACCTGCGGCCCGGCGCCGTACATGGCTATCGTGGAAGAAGATGTGAAAGCGCTCGGCGTGACCCGCTTCTTCAAGGAGCAGTTTTTCACGCCGGTGGCAGAAGCAGCAACCAGCGGGATTACGTTTACCAAACTGCAGCCTGCGCAGACCTTCTTTGGCCGCGTGGGGACCACGCTGCTGGAGGCGCTGGAAAGCAACCACGTGCCGGTGACGGCGGCCTGCCGCGCCGGGGTGTGCGGCTGCTGTAAAACGAAGGTGGTTTCCGGGGAGTACACCGTCACCAGCACCATGACGTTGTCCGACGCGGAAATTGCCGAGGGTTACGTGCTGGCTTGCTCGTGCCATCCGCAGGGTGATCTCGTCCTCGCATAAAGGTTATGCTTTCGATCGTAGGCCCGGTAAGCGTCAGCGCCACCGGGCTTTTTGCCGGGTGGCACTACGTTTACCCGGCCTACAACCGGCCTACCGCCACGCAGGTGCTTTCCCCAGCGCAAACCGCCCTGCGCCTAAAAACGCCACCGCCAGCGAGCCGATAAAGAAGTACACCAGGCTTTCAATCGCCCATGCGCCAACCTTATCAAGGGCGAGCGTTTCCCCCATTCCCACCATCAGCCATGCCACGATCATCGTAAACGCCAACACCAGCGCGGCCGGGCGCGTAAAGAGCCCGACAATAATCAGGATCGGCGCCACCACTTCGCCAATCAACACGCCGTAGGCAATAAACCCCGGCAGCCCTTTCTCCACCAGCATGCCGCTGATAAAGCCCACCCCACCAAACAGCTTATGCAAACCGTGAAAGAGCATCAGCCCGCCGACGGCAAGTCGTAACAAGAGTTTGCCAAGATCGTCGCACGATAGCTTTTCATTAACAGCAATTAACAATGATTTAACCATTTGAAATGATTCCTGTTTTCACTGAGGTATCACCAGATTATGCCGAATAATTGCGCGTGAAAAGCGCCTTTTAATTGGGGGGATTTGACGGGCAATACGGAGACTTTCTTCTAAGCTTGTAAGCGTTATCACAAAAAGGAGACGGACAACCATGAAACAAACCGTGGCTGCATATATAGCGAAAACGCTCGAACAGGCTGGCGTAAAACGTATCTGGGGCGTCACCGGCGATTCCCTGAACGGACTCAGCGACAGCCTTAACAAGATGAAGACCATCGAATGGATGCCGACCCGCCATGAAGAGGTTGCCGCGTTCGCCGCAGGTGCTGAAGCGCAGCTTACCGGTGAACTGGCCGTCTGCGCCGGATCCTGCGGGCCAGGTAACCTGCACCTGATCAACGGTCTCTTCGACTGCCACCGCAATCACGTGCCGGTGCTGGCGATTGCCGCCCACATCCCCTCGTCCGAAATCGGCAGCGGCTATTTTCAGGAGACGCATCCGCAGGAGCTGTTCCGTGAATGCAGCCACTATTGCGAACTGGTTTCATCCCCGGAGCAGATCCCGCAGGTTCTGGCGATCGCCATGCGCAAGGCCGTGCTAAATCGCGGCGTTTCGGTGGTCGTTATTCCGGGCGACGTGGCCCTCAAGGCTGCGCCAGAAGGGGCCAGCACCCACTGGTATCACGCGCCGCAGCCGGTGGTGACGCCAGCCGAGGAGGAGCTGAAAAAGCTGGCGCAACTGCTGCGTTACGCCAGCAATATCGCCCTGATGTGCGGCAGCGGCTGCGCGGGCGCGCACAAGGAGCTGCTGGAATTTGCCGGTAAGCTGAAAGCGCCGATCGTCCACGCCCTGCGCGGCAAAGAGCACGTCGAATACGATAACCCGTACGACGTGGGCATGACCGGACTGATCGGTTTTTCTTCCGGCTTCCACACCATGATGAACGCCGACACGCTGATCCTGCTCGGCACCCAGTTCCCGTATCGCGCGTTCTACCCGACGGATGCCAAAATCATTCAGATTGATATCAACCCGGCCAGCATCGGCGCGCACAGCAAGGTCGATATGGCGCTGGTGGGCGACATCAAATCCACCCTTGCCGCCCTGCTGCCGCTGCTGGAAGAGAAAACCGATCGCAAGTTCCTCGATAAAGCGCTAAGCGACTATCGCGATGCCCGCAAGGGTCTGGACGATCTCGCCAAACCGAGCGACAAAGCCATTCACCCGCAGTATCTGGCGCAGCAGATCAGCCATTTCGCGGACGACGATGCCATTTTCACCTGCGACGTAGGCACGCCAACCGTCTGGGCGGCACGCTACCTGAAAATGAACGGCAAGCGCCGTCTGCTCGGCTCGTTCAACCACGGCTCGATGGCCAACGCCATGCCGCAGGCACTGGGCGCAAAAGCGACAGCGCCGGAGCGCCAGGTGGTGGCGATGTGCGGCGACGGCGGGTTCAGCATGCTGATGGGCGATTTCCTGTCGGTGGTGCAGATGAAGCTTCCGCTGAAAATCGTGGTCTTCAACAACAGCGTGCTGGGCTTCGTGGCGATGGAGATGAAGGCCGGCGGCTATCTGACGGACGGCACCGAGCTACACGACACCAACTTTGCCCGCATCGCCGAGGCCTGCGGCATCACCGGCATCCGCGTGGAGAAAGCCTCCGAGGTGGATGAAGCCCTGCAGCGCGCCTTCTCCATCGACGGCCCGGTACTGGTGGATGTGGTCGTCGCCAAAGAGGAGCTGGCGATCCCGCCGCAGATCAAGCTTGAGCAGGCCAAAGGCTTTAGCCTGTACATGCTGCGCGCCATCATCAGCGGTCGCGGTGACGAGGTGATCGAACTGGCAAAAACCAACTGGCTCAGGTAAAACATCTGGCATCGCCTTTTTAAATATAAGGACATGCCATGATTGATTTACGCAGTGATACCGTTACCCGCCCGAGTCGCGCCATGCTCGAAGAGATGATGGCCGCCCCGGTCGGGGACGACGTCTACGGCGACGACCCGACGGTAAACGAACTGCAGCGCTATGCCGCAGAGCTGAGCGGAAAAGAGGCCGCCCTGTTCCTGCCCACCGGCACGCAGGCCAACCTGGTGGCGCTGCTCAGCCACTGCGAGCGCGGTGAAGAGTACATTGTCGGCCAGGGCGCGCATAACTACCTCTACGAAGCCGGCGGTGCCGCGGTGCTCGGCAGCATTCAGCCGCAGCCGATTGACGCCGCGCCGGACGGCACCCTGCCCCTTGATAAGGTCGCGGCGAAAATCAAAGCCGACGATATTCACTTTGCCCGCACCAGGCTGCTCAGCCTTGAAAACACCCACAACGGCAAAGTGCTGCCGCGCGAATACCTGAAAGCCGCATGGGAGTTTACCCGCGAACGCAGGCTGGGCCTGCACGTGGACGGCGCGCGCATCTTCAACGCCGTGGTGGCGTACGGCTGCGAGCTGAAAGAGATTACACAATACTGCGACTCGTTCACCATCTGCCTCTCTAAAGGGCTGGGCACCCCAGTGGGTTCGCTACTCGTCGGCAATGCGGACTACATCAAGCGTGCCAACCGCTGGCGCAAAATGACCGGCGGCGGTATGCGTCAGGCGGGTATTCTGGCAGCTGCGGGGCTGTATGCCCTGAAAAATAACGTGGCGCGCCTGAAGGACGATCACGACAACGCCGCGTGGATGGCGGCGCAGCTGCGTGAAATTGGCGCCGACGTGATGCGCCACGACACTAACATGCTGTTCGTTCGCGTGGGCGATGACCACGCCGCTGCGCTGGGTGAATTTATGAAAGCACGTGGCGTGCTGATCAACGCCTCGCCTGTCGTGCGTCTGGTCACGCATCTCGACGTCAGCCGCGAGCAGCTGACCGACGTGGTGAAACACTGGCAGGCGTTTTTACAGCGATAAGGAGCATCACGTGCCGCAACGCATTCTGGTGCTCGGCGCCAGCGGGTATATCGGTCAGCATCTCACCGCGGCGTTAAGCCAGCAGGGGCACCAGGTGCTGGCTGCGGCACGCAACACCGAACGCCTGCAAAAACTCAGTTTAGCGGGCGTTACCTGTCACAACGTTGACCTCAACTGGCCGAAGTCACTTCCCACGCTACTGGACGGGGTCGACACCCTTTACTACCTGGTGCACAGCATGGGCGAAGGCGGGGATTTTATCGCCCACGAGCGTCAGGTGGCGATGAATGTCCGCGATGCCCTGCTGCAAACCCCAGTGAAGCAGGTGATTTTTCTCAGTTCACTCCAGGCGCCTGAACACGAGCAGTCCGATCACCTGCGCGCCCGCCAGCTGACGGCGGACATCCTGCGGGGGGCAAATATCCCCGTCACCGAACTGCGCGCCGGGATCATCGTCGGCGCAGGCTCTGCCGCCTTCGAAGTGATGCGCGATATGGTCTACAACCTGCCGGTGCTCACGCCGCCGCGCTGGGTCCGTTCGCGCACCACGCCGATTGCGCTGGAGAACCTGCTGCATTATCTGGTGGCCCTGCTGGATCATCCGGCGGAGCAACACCGCGTGCTCGAGGCGGCAGGCCCGGACGTGCTGAGCTATCAGGAGCAGTTCGAACATTTCATGCGCGTCAGCGGACGCCGCCGCTGGCTGATCCCCATTCCCTTCCCGACCCGCTGGATTTCGGTGTGGTTTTTGAATGTCATCACCTCGGTGCCGCCGACGACCGCCAAAGCGCTTATTCAGGGGCTGAAGCATGATTTACTGGCCGACGATCGCGCGCTGCGCGCCTTAATTCCCCAGGACCTGATCCGCTTTGACGATGCCGTGCGCAACACGCTCAAGGAAGAAGAAAAGCTGGTGAACTCCAGCGACTGGGGTTACGACGCCCAGGCCTTTGCCCGCTGGCGGCCGGAGTATGGTTATTACCCGAAACAGGCGGGCTGTACGGTGAAAACCCGCGCCAGCCTGGCCGCGTTGTGGGAGGTGGTGAACCAGATTGGCGGCAGAGAACGGTATTTCTTCGGTAATCTCCTCTGGCAAACGCGCGGGGCAATGGACCTGCTGGTGGGCCACCGGCTGGCAAAAGGCCGCCCGGCACGCCCGTATCTTGAGGTGGGCGACGCGGTCGACAGCTGGAAGGTGATCATCGTCGAGCCGGAAAAACAGCTGGCGCTGCTGTTCGGCATGAAAGCCCCGGGGCTGGGCCGACTCTGCTTTACCCTGAAAGACAAAGGCGATCATCGTGAACTGGACGTCCGCGCATGGTGGCATCCGCACGGAATGCCGGGTCTGTTCTACTGGCTGTTGATGATCCCTGCTCACCTGTTTATCTTCCGGGGCATGGCGAAACGCATTGCGCAACGGGCAGAACAAAAGACGGAAAAGATCTAAATAAAACTCTCTTTCTTTCACCTTTCCCATTGCATAGCGCCGTAATTCACGAAAGAATGCGCACGAAATTCTTTTCAACACAGTGGATAGCTATGAAGGTACTGGTTACCGGGGCGACCAGCGGCTTAGGCCGAAATGCGGTCGAATTTCTGCGCAATAAAGGCATCAGCGTCAGGGCTACCGGTCGCAACGAAGCGATGGGTAAACTGCTGCAAAAAATGGGCGCAGAGTTCGTCCATGCCGACCTGACGGAGCTCGTCTCCTCGCAGGCGAAGGTGATGCTCGCCGGTATCGACACGCTATGGCACTGTTCCAGTTTTACCTCCCCGTGGGGGACCCAGGAAGCCTTCGATCTCGCCAACGTGCGGGCCACCCGCCGTCTGGGTGAATGGGCCGTTGCCTGGGGCGTGCGTAACTTTATTCATATCTCGTCACCGTCACTCTATTTCGACTATCACCACCATCGCGACGTGCAGGAAGATTTCCGCCCTGCCCGCTTTGCCTGTGAATTTGCCCGCAGCAAGGCGGCCAGCGAAGAGGTCATTGACCTGCTGGCGCAGTCAAACCCGCATACCCGCTTTACGGTCCTGCGTCCGCAGAGCCTGTTCGGGCCGCACGACAAGGTATTTATTCCCCGTCTGGCGCAGATGATGCACCACTACGGCAGCGTGCTGCTGCCGCGCGGCGGCGATGCGCTGGTGGATATGACCTATTACGAAAATGCCGTTCACGCCATGTGGCTGGCCAGCCAGCCGGACTGCGATAAGCTGATCTCCGGTCGCGCCTATAACATCACTAATGGCGAACCGTGCACGCTGCGCAGCATTGTGCAGCGGCTCATCGACGAGCTGCAGATCGACTGCCGTATCCGTTCTGTTCCCTATCCCATGCTGGATATGATTGCCCGCAGCATGGAGCGCTTTGGCAGTAAAACAGCCAAAGAGCCTGCGCTGACGCATTACGGTGTCTCTAAACTCAACTTTGACTTCACGCTGGATATTTCGCGGGCGGAGAATGAGCTGGGGTATAAACCGGTTGTAACGCTGGATGAAGGGATTATGCGCACGGCGGCGTGGTTACGGGATCACGGGAAGCTTCATCGCTAGCCTTTTTGCCCGGTGGCGGCTTCGCCTTACCGGGCCTACAACTGCTCCGTACTGCCCCCTCGCCCCATTAGCCTCATGTACGAAAACGGCAACCCGAGGGTTGCCGTTTGCTTTTACAGAGCTGTCCAGGCATCTGCCCACGCCAGGCCAGCGCCTGGTTCGTAGTATGCCGGAGAGTTGTTACACCAGCCGCTGTACGGGAACGGTTTGCACTGGAACAGTTTACCGTGGTTGTTCACGATATCACCTGCGTTGTACTTGCTGTTCGCGCTCCACGCGGCGTAAGAGCCGGAAGTGCCTTCGTCCTTAGACGTGGCTTTCGCTTTCACGTTCAGCAGGTAGGACGTGGTGCTGGTCAGTTCGCCATCGCTGACGGTCAGGCCGATTTCGTACTGCTGAGCCGTTGCAGACTCTGGTGCCTTAAAGGTCACCACCGCCTTGTCCTGACCGGTCACGGTCTGGCCATCCTGGGAACGCCAGGTGTAGGTCAGCTTGTTACCGTCGGCGTCTGTGGAGCCTTCCGCGCTCAGGGAAACCTGCGCACCCGCTTCAACTGCCCCGATTGGGCCCGCAATCTGCGCCACAGGGGCGTGATTCACGGTTGCCGGTTCAACAGGGGTGGTATCTTCCGCTGGCGTGGTATCCGCTGGCGGCGTGGTGTCTGCCGGAGTTTTGTCTTCGCCTGGGGTCACTGCCGAGCCATCATCGTTAATAATGTTCACGTTATAGAACTTCTTAACGCAGTTGGTGTAGTCACCCTCTTTGAACGCGCTGAACGGCGTCTGGTAACCCACCAGCTGGCAAGAGTAGGTCTTACCGTCCGGCGTATCCGGACTCCATCCCCAGTCCTGCTCCCAGTAGATCTTCAGCGCGCCGGAGCCGCCTTCATCGAACTGCTTCATGTTGGCGCAGCCCAGCACTTCATTCGCCGGAACTGGCACTTTCAGGTAGTTCGCGAACTCTTTGTAGTACTTGATGCGGTTTTCAGACTGGGCAATCTCGGTCGGACCGCCGCACTCTACGCCACCGTTGATGATCTGGGTGGTCACGCCGAAGCCAGGAACCAGGCCGTTGGCTTTATCGTGATCGTTTGGCTGCCAGGTGCCATCGATAACCTGCAGCATGCTTGGTTTTGGCGGCTGCGGATAGGCGAAGAAGAAGATCGCACTCGCCAGGTTCAGCCAGGTATCCGCCACCAGCTCAGGTTTGTCGAGCAGGGTGCGGACGGTGCCAAACATCGCTTCCGAGAACGGACCGTAGTTGTAGTTGTAAGACAGCTGCTTTGCGCCGCGGCCAAAGTAGCTTACGAAGTCGCCGTCTTTGTCCTTACCGCATGGCCAGGTCTGTCCCTGCCAGATGTCAGGGTTACATTCGCCGTTATAGCCGCCTTTCTGGCCTTCAGTCCAGCCCATTTCACGAACGTGAACCAGGGCCTGACGCCATTCGGCTTCCGGACGCCAGCTTTCATGACCGCCGGTTTCCTGCGCAAAGTGGGCAAACATGGTCGCCAGCTCTTTGCGGCAGATGGCGTCGCTGTCGCGACCATCGTTATAGGTCTTACACAGTGCCGGGAATTTACCAACAGCCTTCAGGAAGTTACTGTAGGTGTAAGACTGAGCGCGCAGCGGGAAGAGATATTCCCAGTCGCTGGCCTTCACGATCCCTTCAACGCGCTTGACGTTGTCAGGGTTCGACGCACGACCTGGCTCAATTTGCTCAACGAGGCTGTTGTCCAGAGTCGCAATGGTGTCTTTCACCGAAACCATCAGCGGGAAATTGGTCAGCTCTTTTTCCTTTTTCGCCAGATCGCTGGCTTTCATGGTGTACGGCTCGCTGCTGGCCGCCTGCAGTGATGCAGCCTGCGCCATAAAGGGTGCAATGCATGCTCCCGCCACGAGAACGCTCAGTAATGTCCTTTTCGTCATTTCAAATAATCCTGTATTTAAGCAACTAGGGTGAGTACATTCCCGGCTTATGTATTACTCCCTTAATAAATAAGCCTGAGAGTGTGGTTCTTTTTCATTTTCTGAAGAACACCAAAAGGAATTCTTCAAAAAACAAAAATGACGCCATCGTTATTTACCCGACTTTATTTGCTGATACTTCGCCCACACTTTATGGGCATAACGCATGCGCTGCGGATAATTTTCTTTTTTCAACCCGGCGTTATAGGCACCTACCGCTTCCCAGTTATAGCCATACACTTTTATCATCCCGGACAGGATGGACGCGCCGACCATAATGGAGGTACAGGGCTCCGTCATAAGCTGGTTCTCATCAATCCCCTGACGCTCTAACTCGCTGAAGTGCGAGCTGTTAATCTGCATCAACCCGACGTCACGCGTGCCGTCGTGGTTCCAGCCTACCGCGTAGGGATTCATTCCGGATTCCACTTTGGCAATCGCATATAACAGCCACGGATCGACGTGATAATAATGTCCGGCGTTATCCCAACAGTTCGCAAATACGCTTTGACTAAACAGCAGTAAAAATAAAATCACGCGTTTCATGAGCACCTGCTCTTAAATACTGAACCTCTTCCTGCTCATAATTAGCGATCATTCTGAAGTGTTGGTCACACCCGAAGTGGGGTGTGACCAACCATTGCGGGTTGATATCATTCCCGCAATTCACGGTTCAGAAGGTTATTTGCAATCGGTTGATGCGCCTTCTTTCACCCATACGTCGCTGTTGGCCGGGTTATCACCCTGCGTCCACCATTTCGCACGGTAAACATTGCCCTGGTAGGTCGTGGTTTCGCCGCCGTTGTATGCCAGGTCAGAGCGCCAGTTCATCTTCACGTTGCTTACCATTTCCCATGCGTCCACACCGAAGTCAGGCTGGTTGCCCTGCGTCCAGTATTTCGCTTTCCACACCAGATGGTCGAAGCTGACGGTATCGCCCGTGTTGTAGATTTTGCTGGATTCCCACGCCGGATATTTGCTGGCGTTGGCGTCAACAGGCTTATCGCAGCTGCCGGTCGCCGTACCTTCATCAGATGGCGGAGTCACCTCGTCTGACGGTGGCGTCACTTCATCCGCAGGCGGGGTGACGTCTTCTGCCGGAGGCGTCACTTCGTCAGCCGGTTTTGGCGTGACCACGACCTGGACGTTGGACTGAACGCTGGTCTTGCCATCGCTCACCACCACGCTCAGGGTATAGGACGACTCAGAGCTCACCTCAGGCGCGGTGATGTTCACGTTCGCGCTATCGGTACCGGTCGCGTGCATATCAGCCGGTACGCTCCAGGCGTAGGTCAGCGCATCACCGTCTGGATCCGCCGCCTGCGCGTGCAGGGCATAAGTTTCGCCTGCCTGCAGGGTGACGTTCTGCATTGGGTTAATCACCGGCGCCTGGTTCGCTTTTGGCGCTTTGTTAACGACCTGAACATCAGCGGAGTTGCTCAGCCCCTTCGCGTCAGTCACGGTCAGTCGGAACGCCAGCGTCTGGTTGCTGGTGACGGCCGCCACGTTGAAGGAAGCCTTCGCTTTGGTGCTGTTGGTGAGGGTCACCGATGGGCCAGAGATCTGGGTCCATTTGTAGGTAATGGCATCACCGTCTGGATCGGTTGAAGCCGAACCGTCCAGGGTCACGGTAGCCGGACCTGTTACCGTCTGGTCAACCGCGGTGGCAACCGGCGCATGGTTGGTCACGACCGGATCAACTGGCGCAGAGCCGCCCATCAGGCTTTCGTTCATCGCGTTCAGGATGTCGCCGGTATCGGAGTCGATAGACCAGGCGAAGAGGCCGCCCAGGTTTTTCGACAGCACGTACTTCCCTTTTGCCGTGGTAGAGCGTGCATCTTCATAGGAGATCAGATCCCCCGTTGCCTTATTGAAGACGTACGGCGCTTCGGCAGTCGCATCGTAGCCGGATTCCCAGCCTGGCTTGCCTTTGTACTCGTTCATAATCTGACGATAGTCCACTACGCCCGGTTCCCAGGTGCCTTTCACCATGCCGGTTGCGGTACCGGTGAACGGATTGTCGCCGGTGTAGCCATGCACGCCAGTCCAGCCGCGGCCATACATGCCCGCACCCACCACGATCTTGCCTGGCTGTACGCCCTGAGCAAGCAGCGCGTCTACGCCGTTCTCGGTGGTGTAGTTCGTGTCCGGACGCCATGACGGCGCGCGCAGCGCGGCCTGGTGGCCCAGCTCGGTGTTGCTCCAGCCGCCGTAGAAGTCGTAGCTCATCAGGAAGATATGGTCGAGATCGCGCTGAGCGGTGGTGTAATCCACGTCTTCGATCTTGTCGCGGCCTGCACCCACGGCGCTGGTCAGCTCATAGGTACGACCCGTCTGCGCGGAGAGCTCGTTCAGCATGGTACGCAGATCGTGAATCAGCGCCGTGTAGGTGGCTTTATCCTGCTGCGGGTTGCCTTTGGTTTCAGTCACGCCGCCGCCGCCCGGGAATTCCCAGTCGATGTCCACGCCGTCAAAGAATTTCCAGGTCTGCAGGAACTCCTTCACGGAGGCCACGAAGCGAGAGCGGATTGCCGGGTCGCCCATGTGGTAGAACGGGTCGGACAGGGTCCAGCCGCCGATGGATGGCAGCACTTTCAGGTCAGGATGCGCTTTTTTCAGCGCCATCAGCTGGCCAAAGTTCCCTTTGTACGGGTCGTCCCAGTCGGCGACGCCCGCCTGCGGTTTTTGCAGAGCAGCCCACGGGTCATGGATGGCCACGGTAAAGTCCGGACGTCCGGCGCAGTCGCGCTGCAGCACGGAGAAGCTGTTGCCGCCCTCAACGGTTTTCAGGCCGTCGTTAATGCCGTCGCCGCCACAGATTGGAATGAAGCCATAGAGGATGTGGTTAAGGTTTGCAGCCGGGATTTTATCAACCGGGAAGTTACGATCGTAAACGCCCCATTCAGGGAAGTACGCCGCAACCACTTTATCAGGATGTTTGGCGAACGTTTTGTTGTTCTCCTGCAGCGGTGCGTTCAGCGGCAGCAGATGGCTGCCGTCGGTGTCCGCCACGATGATCAGCTTGCTGGCGCTTTTGGTACAGCCGCTGGCGTTACAGGCTTCCACCTGTTCCTGATAACGTCCGCCTTTTTTCACCTTAAAGGTGGCTGAGCCGCTTGCACCGGCTGCACCGGTCCACACGGTTTGACCATCGAGCAGCACTTTTGCAGAGGTTGGCGCGTCGCCGCTCCACACGTTCCACTCGACTTTCACATCCACGCCGTCGTTATGCACTTTGACGAGGCTGTTGTAATCCTGCGCGGCCTGATCCACTTCCACCAGCGCAAATTTGTCATTGCCGTAGCCGATGGTCGGTGCACCTGGCGCAGCTGCGAATGCAGAACCGGTTGCCGCTGCAATAAAGAGCGCCAGATATTTAGGCTTAATAAATTTCATTTTTATTTCCTGATAAATTTATTCGTAAACGTAATTGACCCATGTCTTCCTTTAAAACATGGAATATTATTCACATAGTGCGTTTTTTTAAATACGCAGACAGCCGTTACCCAAACCTTAAAGACGCGTTGTATTCCTCCATTAAAAGATACAAGCTAAAACTCCGTGTAGCTTATGCCTTTTACGATACACTGAGGATAAAAGGTCGTCCTTCTCTTTCCCCGTCGAAAAAATTTATAAAAAAACTTGACCCGGTTATTTAATATGTGAGCACAAATAACCGGCTGGTATAGAGTGCTATTCCAGCAAAAGCCAGATAAGGTCCGAAAGCGATGGTGAGGTTATTTTTATTTAATTTATTTAAAAGCAAATACCCCACGATGCCGCTTAATGCGGCAATTAATTCAATCTCAGGCAGCGCCTGCCAGCCGCACCAGGCGCCCAGCGCCGCCAGCAGTTTAAAATCGCCGTAGCCCAGCCCTTCCCGGCGGGTGAGTAGACGAAACGCCCAGTACACCAACCAGAGCGAAAGATAGCCCGCCACCGCGCCCAGCAGCGCATCGCGCAGGGGCAGTCCGTGGCTGAAGGCGTGGAACAGCAGCCCGGCCCACAGCAGCGGCTGCGTCAGGCAGTCGGGCAGCAGCTGGTGCTGTCTATCAATCATCGCCAGCGGCAGCAGAAAGGCCGCCAGCACCCACAGCGAGAAAAGGGATGCTAAGCCCGGTATCCACCAGGCGGTGACGCCAAAGAACAGCGCCATCACCAGTTCGAGTAAAAATAACCGCAGCGGAATCGCCGACTGACAGCAGCGGCAGCGTCCCCGCAGCGCCAGCCAGCTCAACAGCGGGATATTCTCCCAGGCGCGCAGCGCATGCTGGCAGACGGGACAGTGCGATGCCGGGAAAAGCAGGTTGCTGCGGCACGCCTCCTCCATCACCATCCCCGGCACGCGGTCCACCACGACGCCGAGAAAGCTCCCCAGGATCGCGCCGAGCACGCCGCTCATCGCGGCAAACCCGACGGGATAACTCTCCCGGACGAGCATCAGCCCGTTCATGCCACTTTTTTCCAGGTCAGCTGGATTTCGGCCTTCACGTCGCTCAGGTGATCCACCGGCGTGAGGTTTATTTTCTCCAGCCTGACGCCGGAGGCGAGGTTCATCTCACGCAGCCAGTTTTTTAATTCATAGACGTTGACCCGGTTCACCACAAAGGCCAGGGTCTGACCGTCCTGGCGAATATCGGTCAAGGTCAGGTTAATTTCATGCGCGCTATTCTCCACCACACTGCGTGGATTATCAGTTTTCACCTGTAGCACCGGCAGATGGTTTTTATCAATTTCTGTTTTCATCCAGTTTACCGTTTCAGTTTGTCGCGCCAGCGTCGCCTGGCTATTTTTTATCATGTTATCCAGGGGTATTACCCCCGCGTAATAGATGACGGCGCCGAATAAGGCTCCCGCCGCTATTTTTAAAATGCGTTGTTCTCTGACGCTGTATTGTTGATAACGAGATTTAAGCTGTGCAATTCGCCCTTTCATTTATATTTCCCTGTAATCATGGCCGTATACGGCGCGTCCTTTGAAATAGGCTGTAACGTAAAATCAAAATTCGCGCTGGCCTGATGAATGAAGTCCTGTAACGCCTGCTCGTTTTGCGCACTCACGCTTAACGTCAGGCCCCCCTGCGTGTCGTCATATTCAAGCAGCGTAATTTCCATTGACGGAACGGACTGACGGATTTTTTCCAGCTCGTCCATCTGCAAAAAAATGCCCTTAGGCTGCTTCTTGATGTTCTGCCCGAAGTGGTACTTGATGTTGGTCTGCTGGCGCATGCTAGGAAAATGGTGCTGATAGAGCTGGACCATCTCCTGCTGGACCTGATTTTCCTGATCGACCAGCATCCACGCAAGGGCGATGCGGGGGCCGAGCAGCAGGCCCAGAGAGAGAAGCCCCATCGCCGCGACGGCGGCCTTCATCCCTTTCGCCGCCCTCGCGCTGGTCGCCTTCGCGCTGAACGCACCGTGCAGCAGGTTGACGCGGCACGCCTGCCACTGGGGCTGGATCAGCACCAGCGGATGTTCGCCCGCCAGCTGGTCGTCAACCTCAACGCCTGGCGGGATCTCCCCGTAGCAACGCACCTCGCCGTCTCCGGCTTTTTGCATCAGCAGCGGCAAGAGGCCCGCCTCAACGTTACAGGCGGTATGCGGGGATAAGCGCAGCCAGTAGTTCTCCTCCTGCGCGACCAGCGTGCTTCCGCCCGCCGTCACCGGCAGCAGCCAGGCGTCCGGTAGGGCCTGAATCACCTTCAGGCCCGCCTCGTGAAAGCGGGTCAGCCACTGCTGCAGGCGGGCGGTATCTATCGCCACCGCGTCCACCTCGGCGCCTTTTTTGTTCAGCACCGTCCAGTGGAGATCGTCCACCTCGCCGATCAGGGTCTCCTCCGCCATCCACGAGAAGGCTGTCGCCTGCGACGCGACTTTCTTCGGCAGCGTAAAGTGGCGGAAGATCATCTCGCTGGCGGGCAGCAGCAGACAGACGCGCGCGGCCAGCGGATGATCGGCAAGGGTATGCAGCGCCTGCGGGGCGTCCAGGGTTGTAACCTGTTCGCTTCCCGACTCACACCACATGATTTTCCCGTCCTCACGGCTGTCGGGACGAACAAAAAGGACCTGTTTCATAGCGTTCTACTTTTCTTATTCAATCATTCGGTAACGACGTTGCCACGTCACAATTTCACCGGCTTCGTTATTCACCTGAAGCTGGCTCACCACGCGAAGCGTTAACTCATCGGTATTGCCGGTATAGTTGACGCGGAAATACCGGCTGTTGATGGAGAGAACCTCAGCCACCTGCGGGAGATCGTCCTTAAGCTGCGGGAAGGCCTGTTCCAGCGCTTTGCTGAAGACTTCCATGCTTTCCCAGCCGGGCTCCGGCCGCGACGCAATCAGGCGAACGGCATCGTCCGCGGTCAGTTTTCCCGGGAACAGGGCTGCCAGTAAGGGAGCCTGCTCCGGCGTCAGGGTATTGACATCCACCTTGCTGGCGGAGTCCGGCAGCGCGCATAACAGCTTGCTCACCTTCGGGTACGCCGCAGCAGGAAACGCCGGCAGCAGCTTTATCTCGGCAAGGGTGCGCATCATCTGATTCGCTGGCTGACGCGCCGGCACCACGCCAGCCCAGGCGTCCGTCTCCGCGCCCTCTTTCACCGTTGTGGTGTCGCCGTCGAGATAATCCACCAGCTGCTGATAAACCTCTTCCGCCGTCGTCTGGCTGACGCCGCCGTCCGTCAGGATCTGCTCGACAATCTTCTCTTTTCGCGGTTTTTCCGGCACGGCTGACGCCGTTTGATCCTGAGCCACTTTGTCTGCGGCCAGCAGGTTATTGACGTTGAAGCAGTCCTGCGCGTCCTCGACCTGACTGACCACCGTATAGTCTTCGCCCTGCGTCTCCAGCGGCTGGTGCCAGTCGCCCTCCGGGTCGAGCGGTTTGCTCTCGCCGCTGGCGTCGCTCTGCAAGCGATCTTTCACCACCTTTTCCTGCGCCTGCATTGCCCAGCGCAGTTGCTGCTGGCTCACCTGATAGTGGGTTTTCTGCAAATTACGGCAGAACTGCTGGCTGATTTTGGCCGCCAGGGCCGACATCATGACCAACAGGATCAACACAACCAGCAGGGCAACGCCGCGTTGTTGATGTATCCGGCTCATGGCTTCACGTCCGGCGCAGGTTGCGGGGCGGGCGTATTTTCCGCCGCCGGTGCCGCCGTTTCGGTACCCGGCTGCGGTGCCGCCGCTTCCGGCATATCTCCCGGCGTGGTAAACACCCAGCGCCAGGTCTCGCCATTTTCCATAGTCAGCGTGAGCTCCACGCCGTCTGGCAGATGGGCGGACTCACCCCAGCTTTTTTGCCAGCCCTTGCGATAAAACCGCCACTGCATCGATTTCACCTCGCTGACAATCGGCACTTCATCGGGTTTGACGTCTGCCGGGCTGTCAATGACCGGCCAGACGTCGCGATACAGGCGCCCCTCTTCCAGCCGCCAGCGCACGCGCTCCAGCTGGACCGTGCCGCTCACGCCGTTCAGCGTGGTGAATTCAACCGCATCGCCATCCTGCAAAAACAGATCCGGCTCGTTGCGCGGCGCCCGCGCCTGCAGCTGGAAAAAATCGCGCTCCATCAGGCTCCAGGCACGCTGAAGCTGGTTGAGCTTTGCCGCACTGGCATCCGTGGCTGAACTGGTGCGCATCGCGCCGTCCAGAATTTGCCAGGCCAGGGTGCTGATGACCGCGAAGATGGTCAGCGCAATCATGATCTCCAGCAGGGTAAAACCGCGCTGGCGTCGGATCGTCTTCACTTGCTCTCTTCTCCCGGCCCGATAATCTGAAGCGAAATGACCGGCTGGCTTTCATCGCCTTCGGCGTAAACGCGGATGGCATTGGCCCAGCCGCTATTGGCGGTTTTCACCCGCTGCTTGTGCCATTACCAGCTGCGTCCCCCCATAATTTCCGTCCCCTGCTCCTCGGCATCGGGAAAATCGGCTTTACCAAGCTGGGCTTCTGCCAGCTGATTTTCCGCAACCCAGCTGGCCTGCAGCGTGTCGGCCAGCCCGTGGGTGAAGCGCACGTTCAGGGAGACGGAATTCATCAGCGCCAGCGCGGCGGTGGAGAAAATGACCAGCGCCACCATCACCTCCAGGAGCGTCATCCCCTTTTGCTTAACCTTGCCTTTAGTCATCGTTTTCTACCGATACCGGGGCAGCGCCCTGCGACACCACGCGGAAGTGATGCTGTTTGTCGTAACTTTGCAGCGTCAGCGTAAAACGGCCAATCTCGCCGTCCGGCAGAAAGAGGATCTGGGGGTCGGCCTCGACGGTCGCCGCCAGACGCTGAGGCGAAAGCGATACGTGCATCTCTTCCGGGAAATTGCCCTTCGTGGTAATACGGCCTGCGGATAATGGCACCCAGCGACGTTCGCCGTTTTTATCGTCGAGCGTGACCAGCTGATAGTTATCGGTAGTGATGACCAGCCCGACAATATTTCCGTCCATTACCGCGCGGTCTGAACCATAATCAACGAGGGCTTTTAATTGCTGGCCAAATATATCCGCACCGCTGCGTGAGGGTATTGTTGATACAACCATCATGGCGCAGCTGGCAAATATCACCAGCGCCAGAATAATTTCCAGCAACGTAAAGCCGCGTTGACGCTTCATTATTTCTCTTTCTTATCCAGAGACCAGTTCGTAATATCGTCTGCGGTATTGGCTTCGCCATCAGGACCGGCAGAGAAGACGTCTACGGCGCCGTGTTCACCCGGGCTGACGAGCAGATAATCGTTGCCCCACGGGTCCTGCGGCAGGCGGCGAATATAGCCGTCGGCGCGGTAGCCGCTGGGAATAGGCGCGATCTCAGGTTTGGTCACCAGCGCCTGAAGGCCCTGCTCGGTGGTCGGGTAGCGGTGGTTATCGAGCTTATACATATCCAGCGAGCCTTCGAGCGCAACAATATCGCTGGTCGCCTTTTGCGCGTCCGCTTTTTCTTTA
This sequence comes from Enterobacter sp. JBIWA003, assembly GCF_019968825.1. Taxonomy (NCBI): domain Bacteria; kingdom Pseudomonadati; phylum Pseudomonadota; class Gammaproteobacteria; order Enterobacterales; family Enterobacteriaceae; genus Enterobacter; species Enterobacter sp. JBIWA003. The sequence continues at coordinate 1,602,108 of NZ_CP074170.1, read as the reverse complement.
TTACCCATTAAATTTGGCACCACCATACTCGCTAAAACGCCGAGAATAACGATCACCACCATTAATTCGAGCAGAGTGAACCCCGCCTGGCGAGCCAGACGTTTTGTTTTTATAGCCATGATTTAACCTACCATATTATTAAGTTGCAGAAGCGGCTGTAATATTGACAGCACGATGAATAAAACAATCGTCGCCATGGAGACCACCAGCGCCGGTTCAAATACCGACAGCGTTAACGTAATACGATGCTGTAGCGCCGACTCCTGGTTTTCCGCCGCGCGGTCCATTAAGTTGCCTAATTCGCCGCTCTCTTCACCGGAGGCAATCATGTATAGCATGGTGGGCGGGAATAATTTCGCCTGCTCCAGCGCGGCATAGAGCGATGCCCCCTGGCGCACGGTATCCGCCGCCTGCTCCAGCACCTGCCGGGCGTAGAGATTTTCGATACCGTCCATCGCGATATACATCCCTTCGAGCAGCGGCACGCTGCTCGCCTGCAGGATGCTGAGCGTGCGGATATAGCGGGCGCTGTTGATGGCGCACACCAGCTTTTTAATCGGCGAGCCGTTCACCAGCCAGCTGTGCCAGCGAAAGCGGTTTTTAGCGTTTCTGAGCCAGGCCTTAAAGCCGATAACCCCACCGGCCAGGATCCCGACAATATAGATGCCGTACGCCTGCAGAAAATCGCTCACCGCAATCAGCGTGCGGGTGGTGATCGGCAGCTGCTGCTTCATGTGGGTGAACTGTTCGATCACCTGCGGCACCACCGCCACCAGCAGAATGCTAATGACCGCGATGGCCACCACCGTCAGGGTGATCGGGTAGACCATCGCCTGCGTCAGCTTGCTCTTCATCTTCTGGCGCTGTTCGTTGTACTCCGCCAGCTTCTCCAGCACGTCGCCGAGGTGGCCGGTTTTTTCACCGGCCATCACCAGCGTGCAGTAGAGCTTGTCGAAGGTGCGCGGAAACTGGCTGAAGGCGTCGAACAGCGTATGCCCTTCCACCACCTTCTCGCGGATCTCCACCACCATCGCCGCCAGCTTTTTGTCCTCCGTCTGCTTCGAGATCGCCTTCAGCGCGCTCTCCAGCGGCAGAGCGGCGTTGACCAGCGTGGAGAGCTGACGGGTAAACATCGACAGCACCGGCGTGGAGAGCTTCGCCCCGGTTTTCGCTTTCCCGGACGCCGCCGCCTCGCGCGTTTCGGAGATGCTGACGGGCATCAGCTTTTGCTCACGTAACGTCTGGCGAACCTGCTTTTGCCCTTCGGCCTGCAGCGTGCCGCGCCGGGTTTTGCCCGCCGCATCCGTTGCCGTCCATGCGTAGAGGGCCATTACTCATCCCCCCCACGCTCGGCGGTGACGCGCATCACCTCTTCCAGAGAGGTGACGCCGCTAATCACCTTCAGCAGCCCGTTTTCGCGCAGGCTATAGGCCTGCTTAAAGAGCTGCGTTTCGATGGACATCTCATCTTTATCTTCATGGATGGCGCGACGCATGGCGGTGTCCACCACCAGGAATTCATGAATGCCCGCACGTCCCTGATAGCCGCTCTGGCGGCAATGCTCGCAGCCCACCGCGCGATAAATGGCTTTCGGCGGCGTCGCCATGAAGCTGAACAGCGCTTTTTCATTGGCGTCCAGCGGACTGGTGGTGCGGCAGTGCGTACACAGCCGACGCACCAGACGCTGGGCAATGACACCGAGCAACGATGAACCGATTAAAAACGACTCCAGCCCCATATCCCGCAGACGGGTGATAGCCCCGGCGGCGCTGTTGGTGTGCAGCGTAGACATGACCAGGTGACCGGTGAGCGAGGCCTGCACCGCAATTTGCGCGGTTTCGCCGTCGCGAATCTCCCCGATCATCACCACGTCCGGGTCCTGGCGCAGGATGGCGCGCAGCCCGCGGGCAAAGGTCATGTCCACGCGCGGGTTCACCTGGGTCTGCCCCACCCCTTCCAGCTCGTATTCGATCGGATCTTCGACGGTCAGGATATTGCGCTCATGACCGTTCAGCGCCGAGAGAATGGCGTACAGGGTGGTACTTTTCCCGGAGCCCGTGGGCCCGGTGACCAGGATGATGCCGTGCGGGCGGTCAATCAGCCCTTTTAACTTCTCCAGCTCTTCATCAATCAGGCCCAGCTTGTTGATGTCGGGCTTGAGGTTACTTTTATCGAGCAGGCGCATCACCACGCGCTCGCCGTACTGGGACGGAATGGTCGAGACGCGCACGTCGATCGCCTTGCGGCCAATGCGCAGGGAGATACGGCCATCCTGCGGCAGACGTTTTTCGGCGATGTCGAGTTTTGACATGACCTTGATGCGCGACACCAGCAGCGGCGCGAGCTTGCGCGCGGGCTGGAGAACCGGGCGCAGGACGCCGTCAACGCGAAAGCGAATGCTCAGCGTCCGTTCGAATGTTTCAATGTGGATATCCGACGCGCCGTCCTTCACCGCCTCGCCGAGAATGGCGTTGATCAGGCGGATCACCGGCGAGTTTTCGTCGTTATCGAGCAGATCTTCGTTATCCGGGATCTCCTCGGTTAACGCCATCAGGTCGATATCCGCGTCCATATCATCCACCAGCTGCTGGGAGACGCCGCTGCTCTGCTGCCAGATTTTGGCCAGCATCTCCTCAAAGGCCTCAGGGGCGAGGATCGTCGGCTCGAAGGGGCGTCCCAGTACACGGCGCATCTCCAGCAGGGCAAACGCGGGAGCATCCTCGCGAATGTAGACGTCGTTGTTGTAAAACAGGACGCCGTTATCCTTTGCGTAACTGCTGCTGCAGAGCGTTTTACTCAGTTCATCCACGTTGCGCCCTCCGCCTTAGTTTTTAAACGGATTGCGCGACGTGCTGGCGCGGGTTGCGGCCGGCGCGGCGCTGGCCGACGGGAAGGCTGGCAGCACCGCGCTGTCGGACGGTTCAATAATACCGAGCTTCTTCTCCTCCACGCGCTGCTGCTGGCGGGCGCGGATCTGGTCATATTTCTCTTTCGACGCCGCGCTGAAGTTATCGTCGTCGCGCAGGACGGTGGTATGGATAAACACCATCAGATTGCGCTTCGAGGTATCCTGCGAGGTGTAGCGGAACAGCTGGCCGACCAGCGGGATATCGCCGAGCAGCGGCACTTTGGAAACCGACTGCTTGGTGACGTTTTCCATCAGGCCGCCAAGCACCACCGTCTGGCCGCTGTGTACCATCACTTCGTTGTTGATGGTGCGGGTGTTGAAGGTTGGGCCGAGGCTGGCGTCCTCCGTCGCGCTGTTGTCGACGCTGGAGACTTCCTGCTCAATCTTCAGGTGGATCATGTCGCCATCGTTGATCTGCGGCACAATTTTCAGCTTGGTACCGACCGTCTTACGCTCAACGGAGTTAAAGACGTTGTCGCCGCTGGTGGTCTGCGAGCCGGAGAGCACCGGCACATCCTGCCCGACGTTGAACGACGCTTCTTTGTTATCCAGCGTGACCACGCTTGGGGTGGAGAGAATGTCGTTCTTGCCGTCGGTGGAGAGCGCGGTCATCAGGGCACCGAAATCGCCGTTAAAGAAGCCGGTCGCCAGGCCAGTGAAGCTCGCCCCCTTCATGGTGCCGTTTTTAATCTGGCTGATAGGCAGACCGGTTGAGCCGAACTGTACGCCGCCGTGCTTGCTGGTCCACTGCACGCCGAGATCCAGGCCGTTACCGTCCTGCACTTCCGCGATGATGGCTTCCACCAGCACCTGTGGACGACGGATGTCGAGCTTGTCGATCACCTTCTCCAGAGAGTTCATCACGTTAGGCTGGGCGGTAATCACCAGCGAGTTGGTTGCCTCGTCGGCGGTAATGTTCAGATCGCTGGACGCAGGCGCGGCTTTCGACTTCGGCGCGCCCGCCTTATCCTTCAGCTGCTCGCCAATGCCGGTCAGGACCGGAACCACCTTGGTGGCGCTGGCATACTTGAGATAGAAGACGCGGGTATTCCCCTCGTTATTCTGCTCGCGATCCAGCTGATGGATCAGGGAGCGGGTACGCATGCGCGCGTCTTCCGAGCCGCTGATCACCAGGCTGTTGTTTTCGTCATCAGCCACCACTTTGGTGGCCAACTGCGGCGCGTTCTGCCCCTTCTGCTCTTCATTGTTGAGGTTGTTCAACATGTCGGAGAGCTCTTTAGCGGACGCAAAGCGCAGCGGCACAATCTCGCGGCGCTGAATACCGTCTTTGTCCACGCGCTGAACCAGATCCACCAGGCGATTGACCACCGAGGCTTTACCGGTCAACAGCAGCACGTTGGACGGCTCGAAGTGCACCACGTTCCCGATGCCGGTGGCATCGTTGAGCTGGCGCAGCAGCGGGGCCAGCTCGCGCACCGGCACGTTTTCCATGCGCACGACGCGGGTGATGATCTCGTCGCCTTTGCCCGGATTTTTACCGTCGGCCAGCGGCGCACCGGCGGTGCGGGCAATGCTTGAGCGCACCACCTTGACCATACCGTTATCCATCGGGATCACCGACAGGCCGTACAGGTCCAGCACGCTCAGGAAGAACTGGTAATACTCATCTTCCGTCAGCACGTTATAGGTTCTGACCGACACCGTGCCCTGAACGGACGGATCGACCAGAATGGTTTTGTTCAGATTGCGGCCTACCGTATCAATAAACTCGCGGATATCGGTATTTTTAAAGCTGGCGCTAAAGTTAGCTGCAAGCAGCGAACTGGAATATAACGACAATGCGGTCAGCGCCACGCACGCCCAAGGAAATTTCTTCATGTCTGTACACTTGTTAATTGTTTAGAACATTGACCCGAATATTTTCAAGGTGAGCGTGACGTCTGACGACGACCTCCGCTTCTTTCATTTTCGACCAGTTGGCAATAATATTTTTTGCCTTTGCTGCATCGGTCATATCGACAGAATTGACTTTTACCGCCACATCGCCTTTTTCCAGCCCGGAATGGCTGTAGAAGGCAGAGGCATTCCTTGGATTAATGTTGTAGCCTTCCAGTTGGCCCTTTTCGATAAGTGGTTTTAACACCAGATAATCATCCAGATGCACGCTTTCCGCACCTGCATCTTTCGTCGATTTGGTTACCGGACCGCTGTCTACGCCGCCCTTAAAATAATCAGGTTTATTTAACGCCAGTACCTGCGTAGCACCTTCGTAATTAACCACCACATTGTCTTTGTTAATTTCCTGAATAAAGGCATCGTTAAAACCGGTCAGCGCCTCGCCTTCGCGATAGCTCTTCTGTCCCCCCGGCGTTTTGATCACGGCGAAGGAGAGCCAGGCATCGTCGCTGCGGACGATCCCCTCAATTTCGGCGGCGAGCGGGGCTTTCGCGGCCGCAGGCAGGCTATCCTGACGCACGGCGGCGGTGAAAAGTGAAAAAGCCTTTTCTTCCTGACGTCTTTTTTGCGGTTTCGCCGCTGCGTTCGCCAGCTTATTCGTCACTTTTTTATAATCTTTAAAAATGACGTAGCCTTGCTGACCGCAAAAAATCAGCAATACAAACATAATACAGGGCGTTATCCACCGTGAAAGAAGTGAGAACCTCATTATTCATCTGGCCTTTAGCAAAGCGAAAATAAGCAGCATCATGCTGCGCCAATATGTGGCATAAATAGTAATTAGCGGCCAGATAATCGACCACCTGCTTCGCCGTTAACTTTGATAAAGAAAAAGATTGACCGTCAAAAAGAGCGGTGTTAGAGGTAGCCAACAGGTTATTTTTACCCTGTCCGTAAATTGACCATGATGCAGCCTTGCCGTACTTTTCCGGACCATTGCTATTCATGTCCAGAGACGGTAAGTCGCTATGTATCAGAGTCATTTTAAATTTAATCACCCGCCTTTTCGAAAAATCACCCGCGCCTCGGGCGATTTCTTCGTGCCGTATCATCAGGATATTTTCAACCTGCTGAAAGAGAAAACCCAACAGGCGGGGATTATTGGACTCTTTGCTGACGATGCCCCGCTGCTGGGCCAGTTCAGCGACGCCCTGAAATCCACTTCCCCTGCCGTTATTGCTATCAATGCGTTTCCAAAACTGAGTGCCAGTAGCCTGCTGTATAAGCTCAACCCGGGAACGAAAGAGAGCAAAAACCGGCTTCAGGCGGTGGATACCATCCTGCACCAGTGGCAGGGAGGGAAAAGCAGGACGAAAGTGCTGGTGATTAGCCATACCGATGCCATGAAAGAGACCTGTCGGGAGGTGCTGGCTCTGCTGCTGACGCGTGCGCAGGAGCTGGAGTTTCGCCTGTCCGTCGTGCTGATGGGGCCAGCGGATCGGGATACCGCGCTGATGCAGCAGCCTGAACTGCGTGAATATGCGCATACCTGTCACACCCTGCGTCCCCTTACCTGCCGGGAGTTTCTCAGCTACGTTCAGGCGCAGTGTGAAGCGCACGGGGGTGAGCACGCGCCGTTAACCCCGGCGCGGGTACGTAAAATGCATGCCCTGACTAAAGGGAATATCAGTAAGCTGAACGAGCTGGCGCACCTGTCGATGCTTGCCGCCTGGACCGAACGTGCAGCCCAGGTCAGCCCGCGTCATTTGCGCCTGGCGGCAGGTGAGATCCTGCCTGCGAAAAAACACGGTAAGCACCTGGCTACCGTGGGTTTATTCGCCTCCGTGCTGTTCGCCGCCTGCGGCTGGTATTTGACCTCTTCGATCGGTGCAAGACTTCCGATTCAACTGCCGGTGCCTGCCAGCTGGAAACAGCAGACGCCAAAAGTTCAGGCGCCGGTGGTGCCGGTTATCGACAACGAGGTGGTTAACCAGCCGGATGCGATGCATCAGCTCTATTTGATGTGGGGGTATGACGCGTCGGCGGAGGATGCCCTGTGCCAGAACGCCGCGAAGGTGAACCTGATGTGTAAGCAGGGGAATGCTTCCCCGGATGCGCTGGCACAGGAAGGGTATCCGTGGGTGAGTGAACTGAAAACCGGCAACCACCTTAACTATGCCGTGGTCGCCCGCGTCGGGGATAACTCACTCGACCTGCTGATGAACAACCGTACCTGGCAGGTAAGCCGTCACTGGTTTAACCAGCATGCCACCGGCAACTATACCCAGCTCCACCGCCTGACGCCGGAAGGCAAAGACGCCATCAGCGCCGCCAGCGACGGTAAAGAGCTGGCCTGGCTTGATCAGCAGCTGAGCCAGGCCCTTGCCGAACCGGTAACCCACGCGCAAACCTGGACGGCGGAGATGATGAAACGCACCCGCGAGTTCCAGCAAAAAATGCATCTGCGCGTCGACGGCATTCCCGGGGAAGATACGCTGATGCAGTTAATGCGTGACACCAACACCACGCCGAGCGTGCTGCTTCAGACCACCCACGCCGCGCCGGACGCGAAAACGCAGGAGAAGCATTCCTAATGTCTACCATCTGTCTTGCGGCTCAGCGCAGCTACGTTTCCGGGGAAGCGGTCTGGTTTTCGTACCGCATGCCCAGCCTGAGAAAGATCGTTTCTAACGCCTTGTTAGGAATAGTAAGCCTCTGCGTCATGCTGATAGCGGGGCTGTACGCCCAGGTTTACTGGCAACTGCGCCACCCTGCGCCGGAGCCGGTAAAAAAAGTGCACGTGGCGAAGCCTGAAACGCAGCTTTCCGACATGCACTACGTGTATGTGAGTAAGCCGTTCCCGCATCCGCACCCGAAACCCGCGCCGGTGCAGGCCGACGTCCCTGCCATGCAGGATCTGCCGATTAACAGCGACGACGCCGACTGGCAGCAGGCGCCGGACGGCACGGTGCCGCATGATACCTCGCGGGATACCCTCCCCGGCACGCAAGCGCACGACGATGCAGCCCCCGCCCGCACGGACGGTGATGACGGTTCATTAACCGAGCTGTTTAAGCAGGCGTTAAAAGAACAGGAGCAGGATTATTCGCAAGGAAAAATACCCGCGCCGCCGGTTGACGAAACGCAGGATAATGCTCAGGCCAGCACATTACATAAAGAAAGTTCCCGGTCTCCGTTAAGTGAAAAAGGAGACCGGCTGGAATAGTTAATATTTTTCAGGCAGGTTGGTGATGTTAAGGAGTCGACCCTTTTCCACCACAATATATTGACCTTTTTTCAGGTCAGAAAGAATTTTGATAATGGTGCTGCGTGCCAGGTTGGTGTATTCCTGAATATAATCATAAACGTTAATATCGCGTTGATGATGGACAATCAGTTCATTAATCTCCAGCAAAAACTCGCGCACAACAGAATAGGCGCTGCGGGCGACCAGCACGTCATCACGCTTGCTCAGCATGCAGATATACCAGGCCAGCATTTTGGTAAGCTCAGGCCATAAGCCTTTCTCCGTCATAAGCTGAGAAAAGGCGTCTTTAGGAATCGAACGCACTACGGTATTCGAGCGGACCAGGCCATACATATGGGATGAATGATAAAAAATGGAAGAGAGTCCAAACACGCACTGCCCCTGCAGGGTGAACATGCAGAGCTCGTCGGATTCGCGGCGAAATTCCACTTCACCGCTGACGATAACATGAATAAATTCATTGTCGACGGTGGTAATTTTTTGCCATTTCTTTAACGTTTTTTCTTCATATCCTTCTGTTGCGGAAATAATGTTTTCCATTTCATGATGCGGACGCAATTTTCTGCCGTAAATGCTTAACATTGTTATACCCGAATTAAGATGTTAATTTTAGATAAAAAGGGGCCACGGTGGAACCACCGAACTATTCGTATAATCCTGATAAAAACTTCTGGAAGAAGTGAAATAAGAGCAATAAGCAGGTGTTATTTTTTGTTATTACTTAGCAAGCTATACGTCTATCTTAAATGAGGGTATTTTTAAGTCAATTAACTAAAAATGAATTGAGAATGTACTTAAGATTAATCTCATAGAAAATAAGGTAATATGACCTGGTCAGGGGGCAGTCCTGAAGGACTACCCCTGCCCGTATTTCTCTAAAAGCGCCTCGGCGATGGCCAGGGTTTCTACGTCAGCCACACCGTTCCACAGCGCGGGGCGGAAGTGCATCTGAAACGCGCAGATCACCCTCTTCTGCTGCTGTTCCGTGGCGTTGTCCGGCACCTCGTAGCCATAGCGCTTCAGCACATCGAGCAGCGCCCCTCGTTCGACCTCCTGATAGCGCGGCCGTCCATTGATATAGAACGCCACGCGGGCAGGATCGGGCCAGGCACCTATCCCCTGCTGAGCCAGTTGCTGCCACGGAAACAGCGGACCGGGATCGTCTTTACGCTGCGGGGCGATGTCCGAATGGGCCACCACATTTTCAGGTCTGATGTTGTAGCGGGTAATAATGTCTTTGGCGAGCGGCACCAGCGCCGCAATCTGCGCAGGCGCAAACGGAGTAAACGTTTTCACGCCGTCGCGCATTTGCCAGCCGCGGTTCTCGAGCTCAATGCCGACAGAGGTATCGTTGATGCGGTTTGTACCGCGCCAGAAGCTGATGCCCGCATGCCAGGCCAGCTCGCTCTCGGGAACCAACTGCCAGATGCGCGGCTTGCCGTCTGGCGCCGGGGGGCTGGCAGGGATCAAATAGTGAGAGCTGACGTTTTTATCCGTCAGCGTGGCCAGCGAGCTGTCAAAATCATCCGCGGTGTAGTGGATCACCAGCACCTTAATGCGCGGGTAAGCCGCCTGCGCCTGATGACGCATATCCAGCTCGTAGGCGCCTTTATCAACGATCCCCTTTTCCGTGACGCATCCTGCCAGCAGCAGCGCCAGCAGGAGGGGGGTAAACAAACGCGTCATCGCAGGGTTTTCACCGCCGTACCGCTCACGCTCACCATCAGCATGCTGGCATCTTTACCGACCGTTTCGTAGTCGATATCAATCCCCACGACCGCATCCGCGCCGAGGGCTTCCGCCTGCTCGCCGAGCTCTTTGAAGGCGATTTCGCGGGCTTTGCGCAGCTCTTTTTCGTATGCACCCGAGCGGCCACCCACGATATCGCGGATACCGGCAAAAAAGTCACGGAAGATATTGGCGCCGAGAATCGCTTCGCCGGTGACCACGCCGCAGTACTCGGTAATTGTCTGCCCTTCCAGGGTTGGCGTTGTTGAAAACTGCATGGTTTCTCTCCTTCTTTAGCGTTCAATGCCTTAGGCACAGCATTATCGGTTCGTTACGCTATGATTGAAAGGATAGTTAATAAATAAGGAAATCAACATGCGCTATTCAGCTTTAACACTTTTGGTGCCCTGCGCGCTGGTGCTCAGCGCCTGTACCACCACGGTCACGCCTGCCTTTAAGGATATTGGTACCCGCAGCGGCCCCTGCATTGAGGGCGGCCCGGACACCGTGGCGCAGCAGTTCTATGATTATCGCATCCAGCACCGCAGCAACGATCTTACCGGCCTGCGCCCGTATCTGAGCGATGGCCTGGCAAAACTGCTTAACGATGCCACCCGCGATCCGCAGCACAACGCGCTGCTGAAATCCGATCCGTTCTCCAGCCGCACCACGCTACCGGACAGCGCAGAAGTGGCCAGCGCGTCAACCATCCCGAACACGGATGCCCGTAATATTCCACTGCGCGTGAAGCTGACGCAGGGCACCCAAACCTGGCAGGACGAAGTGCTGATGATCCGTGAAGGACAGTGTTGGGCGGTGGACGACGTACGCTACGTGGGCGGCAGCGTTCATGCCCCGGCAGGCACGCTTCGCCAGTCGATTGAGAACCGCTGATTCATCAATGATAAAAATGTTACCCCCGTAAAATGTCCGGCATTTCTTGCGGAATGCCGACATTTATACTCGCCGACCTTGCCGTTCGCTATTTTGTGCTATGTTTAAGAGGAAATACGGGTTATATTTAACTTTTAACGCAGAAATATTGCATAACTATTCTGTCAACGGTACTATCTGCGGCCTCAATTGCTATAGATTGCCTGGATGAGTAAAGACTGCCCCGATGAGTATTAAACTAAACGGCATTAACTGCTTCTACGGCGCACACCAGGCGCTGTTTGACATCACGCTAAACTGCCCGGAAGGCGAAACGCTGGTTTTGCTTGGCCCAAGCGGTGCAGGTAAAAGCTCCCTTCTGCGTGTTCTTAATCTGCTTGAGATGCCCCGTTCAGGTACGCTCGCGATTGCCGGTAACCATTTTGATTTCGCTAAGACGCCGTCTGATAAGGCGATTCGCGAACTGCGTCAAAACGTCGGCATGGTCTTCCAGCAATACAATCTCTGGCCGCACCTGACCGTGCTGCAGAACCTGATTGAAGCCCCGTGCCGCGTGCTGGGGTTAAGCAAGGATCAGGCGATTGCGCGTGCCGAAAAGCTGCTGGAGCGTCTGCGCCTTAAGCCCTACAGCGACCGCTACCCGCTGCACCTGTCCGGTGGTCAGCAACAGCGCGTGGCCATTGCCCGTGCGCTGATGATGGAGCCTGCGGTGCTGCTGTTTGATGAACCGACGGCGGCGCTGGATCCGGAAATCACCGCCCAGATCGTGAGCATCATTCGCGAGCTGGCGGAAACCAATATTACGCAGGTTATCGTCACCCACGAAGTGGAAGTGGCGCGCAAAACCGCCAGCCGTGTGGTCTACATGGAAAATGGGTATATCGTTGAGCAAGGTGATGCGAGCTGCTTCGCTAACCCGCAAACCGATGCCTTCAAAAACTATTTATCTCATTGATTGTGTCAGGGGAAATATAATGAAAAAAGTATTACTTGCCGTGCTGCTTGCTGGCGTTACCCTTTCCGCTACCGCAGCCCAGACCATTCGTTTCGCGACGGAAGCCTCTTACCCTCCGTTTGAGTCCATTGATGCGAACAACAAAATTGTGGGCTTCGACGTGGACCTGGCTAACGCCCTGTGTAAAGAGATCGATGCAACCTGTACCTTCAGCAACCAGGCGTTCGACAGCCTGATCCCAAGCCTGAAGTTCCGCCGTATCGACGCCGTGATGGCCGGTATGGACATCACCCCCGAGCGTGAAAAGCAGGTGCTGTTCACCACCCCTTACTACGACAACTCCGCCCTGTTCATTGGTCAGAAAGGTAAATTCACCTCTGTCGATCAGCTGAAAGGCAAGAAAGTGGGCGTGCAGAACGGCACCACGCACCAGAAATTCATCATGGATAAGCATCCGGAAATCACCACCGTTCCGTATGACAGCTACCAGAACGCGAAGCTGGATCTGCAAAATGGCCGTATCGACGGCGTATTTGGTGATACCGCGGTGGTGACCGAGTGGCTGAAAGCCAACGACAAGCTGGCGCCAGTGGGCGACAAAGTGACCGATAAGGATTACTTCGGTACCGGTCTGGGGATTGCCGTTCGTCAGGGCAACACTGAGCTGCAGCAGAAATTCAACGCTGCGCTGGAAAAAGTGAAGAAAGACGGCACCTACGAAACCATCTACAAAAAATGGTTCCAGAAGTAATTCCTGATGAATGAAATTTTTCCTTTAGCAAGCGCCGCCGGGATGACCGTCGGCCTTGCCGTTTGCGCACTGATTATCGGCCTCGTGCTAGCGATGTTCTTTGCGGTGTGGGAATCCGCGAAATGGTTCCCCGTCGCCTGGACAGGCTCCGCGCTGGTCACCGTGCTGCGTGGGCTACCGGAAATTCTGGTGGTCCTGTTTATCTATTTCGGCTCCTCACAGCTGCTGCTGACGCTGTCTGACGGCTTCACGATCAATCTTGGCTTTGCGCAGATCCCTGTGCAGATGCAGATTGAAAACTTCGACGTCAGCCCGTTCCTGTGCGGCGTGATTGCCCTCTCCCTGCTCTACTCCGCGTACGCGTCGCAAACCCTGCGCGGTGCGCTGAAAGCCGTGCCGTAGGGACAATGGGAGTCGGGTCAGGCGTTAGGGTTGTCGAAATCCGCCATCTTTTTCCGTCTGGTGATGCCGCAGATGTGGCGTCATGCCCTGCCGGGGCTCGGCAACCAGTGGCTGGTGCTGCTGAAAGATACCGCGCTGGTGAGCCTGATTAGCGTTAACGATTTAATGCTGCAAACCAAAAGCATCGCCACCCGTACCCAGGAGCCGTTTACCTGGTACATTGTGGCGGCGGCGATCTACCTGGTGATCACGTTGCTCAGTCAGTACATCCTCAAGCGTATTGACCTGCGAGCGACGCGCTTTGAACGGAGACCAGGCTGATGCTTGAATACTTTCCCGAGTTGATGAAAGGGCTGCACACCAGCCTGACGCTGACCGTGGCGTCCATTATCGTGGCGCTGATCCTGGCGCTCATCTTCACCATCATCCTGACGCTGAAAACGCCTGTTCTGGTGTGGATTGTGCGCGGGTACATCACCCTGTTTACCGGTACGCCGCTGCTGGTGCAGATCTTCCTGATTTACTACGGCCCGGGCCAGTTCCCGTCGCTGCAGGATTATCCGGTTATCTGGCATCTGCTTTCTGAACCGTGGCTGTGCGCCCTGATTGCCCTTTCACTGAACAGCGCGGCCTATACCACCCAGCTGTTCTACGGGGCGATCCGCGCCATCCCGGAAGGCCAGTGGCAGTCCTGCGGGGCGCTGGGCATGAGCAAGAAAGACACGCTGGCAATCCTGCTGCCGTACGCCTTTAAGCGCGCCCTCTCCTCCTATTCCAACGAAGTGGTGCTGGTGTTCAAAAGTACCTCGCTGGCCTACACCATCACCCTAATGGAAGTGATGGGCCACGGACAACTGCTGTATGGACGCACCTATGACGTAATGGTGTTCGGCGCGGCGGGCGTGGTGTATCTGGTGGTGAACGGTCTGCTGACGCTGATGATGCGCCTGATTGAGCGTAAAGCGCTGGCGTTTGAGCGCAGAAATTAACCACGCGAATGCATAAAACGGTATTCATAAAGCGGGTAACCTGATGGGTTATCCGCTTTTTTTTTGCGATAAAAATAATACTTAATCATTTTTATTGCATATAAATTCATTAACTGGCATTGTACATCCAGGCCGCAGACACGGCGCATCAATAAGACAGACGGGAGCATTACAATGAAAAAGTTAGTTCTGGCCGCATTACTCGCCACCTTCGCCGCTGGCGCATCCGCTGCGGATAAAATCAATTTCGGCGTGTCCGCCACCTATCCGCCGTTTGAGTCGCTGGATGCCAGCAACCAGATCGTCGGTTTCGATATCGATCTGGCGAAAGCGCTGTGCAAACAGATGCAGGCCGACTGCACCTTTACTAACCATGCTTTTGACAGCCTGATCCCGTCGCTGAAGTTCAAAAAATACGACGCGGTGATCTCCGGGATGGACATCACGCCTGAGCGCAGCAAGCAGGTCGCGTTCACCGACCCGTACTACGCCAACTCGGCGGTGGTGATTGCGAAGAAAGGCGCGTATACCTCTTTCGATCAGCTGAAAGGCAAACGCATCGGGATGGAAAACGGCACCACGCACCAGAAATACCTGCAGGACAAACATCCTGAAGTGAAGACCGTGGCCTATGACAGCTACCAGAACGCGATTATCGACCTGAAAAATGGCCGTATCGACGGCGTCTTCGGCGACACCGCCGTGGTGAACGAGTGGCTCAAAACCAACCCGCAACTGGGCACGGCTACCGAGAAAGTGACCGATCCACAGTACTTCGGCACGGGCCTCGGCATCGCGGTACGTCCGGATAACAAAGCGCTTCTGGAAAAACTGAACGGCGCGCTGAAAGCGATTAAAGCGGACGGGACGTACCAGAAAATCAGCGAGCAGTGGTTCCCGCAGTAATGTCTTTTGCCGGGTGGCGGCTTCGCCTTACCCGGCCTACGGGGGGATTTGTAGGCCGGGCAAGCGCAGCGCCGCCCGGCACTCTCTCATAACGGCACAAAGAACCTGAACCGTGCCCCGCTCACCGACTCCATTAGCCTGATCCCGCCCCCGTGCAGCTCCAGCATCCGTTTCACGATTAATAGCCCCAACCCGCCGCGATTCTCCCGCGAGGCCTGGGTATTGAGCGCCGACGGCCGCTGGAACAGATCATCGCGCAGCGAGGCATCCACGCCCGTTCCGCTGTCGGACACTTCGACCTGCAGCTGTTCATTTTCCTGCCACACCGCCAGGCGAATTTCTCCGCCGCCAGGCGTATGGCGCATCGCGTTATCCAGCAGGTTGGTCACCACGCGTTCAATCATCGACACATCGGCGTTTACCATCGGCAGCGGCCCCGGCACGTCAATATGCAGATTGACCTCTCGCGTGCGGGCGGTGAGCTCAAACTTCTGCGCCACGTCGGAAATCAGCTCCGCCATCGCGAACCGCTCGCGCTGGGGTTTAATGCCGCCGTGCTCCAGGCGCGCCAGCTCAAACAGCTGCTGCGAAAGATGCCGGACTTTTTGCCCCTGACGCAGCGCGGTGGCGAGATATTGCTGGTGCTCCTGCGGCGTCAGGGTGGCGGATTTGAGCGACAGGGTTTCGAGATAGCCCAGCAGTGAGGTCAGCGGCGTGCGGAGATCGTGCGAAATATTGGCGATAAACTCCCGACGCTGGCGATCGCTGTCGGCCAGCCGATCCCACTGTTGGGTGATTTTGCGCGCCAGCTCAATAAAGCTGTTGCGCAGGATCGCCACTTCATCTTTTGCCGCCGCGTCTGGCGTCTGTGCCGCCAGCAGCCTGATTGCGCTCATGCTGTCCTGCTCCAGCCCGGCGACCTCCACCGTCAGCTGTTTGACCGGACGCGTGACCCAGTACCAGACCAGCAGCCCTGCCAGCAGCCCAAACAGCGCGACCCACAGCAGTGACCACAGGACGGTACTCCACAGCGCCTTGTGCCAGGCCATTTCCGCCAGAGCGTTTGACTCCTCGCCCTGCAAAATAATGTACAGATAGCCTTTTAGCTCGCCGTCCTGCCGCAGCGGCGTGGCGCTGAAGACTTTTTGATTTTGACTGCGCGGATCGTCGCCCAGTACCGGCATGGCGGTGCCGCTCAGGAAGCTCTGCACCGGCGCCAGGTCGATTTTTTGCCGCTGAATATGGCCCGGCGGTGCGGCATCGGCGAGGATATCGCCGTCAGGAGAGATAACGTACAGCTCAACGCTCGGATTAAAGGTCATCAGCCGGCCAAACAGCGGTTTCAGCGCGCTGCGGTCGACCCGGCCCTGTGCGTCCAGAATCGGTTCGCGCTGGACGATCTGCTGCGCCAGCCCACCCGACAAACGCTGCACCATTGCGTTACCGTACTGCATGCTGCTGTAGAGCTGTACCGCGCAGGCGACGGCGGCGCAGAGCATCATCAGCAGGATGAAGAGCAGCGTCAGGCGCTGGCTCAGGCTAAAGCGACGCATCATGCTGCGGCTCCGCAAATTTGTAGCCCTTGCCCCAGACGGTGCGAATGATCTCCGGCTCGGCGGCATCCTTCTCAATCTTGATGCGCAGGCGGTTGATGTGGGTGTTCACAGTGTGCTCGTAGCCTTCGTGCTGGTAGCCCCAGACCTGCTCCAGCAGGGCCAGACGCGAAAACACCTCGCCAGGATGACGGGCAAAGAAGTAGAGCAGCTCGAATTCACGCGGAGTGAGATCCACCACCTGGCCATGAAGCAGAACGCTGCGCGCCAGCGGATCGATGGTCAGTCCGTGAGCCTGAATGTGACCGTCGGTTTGCGCCTGCCCCATCGCCTGCTGGCGGCGAAACAGGGCTTTGATGCGCGCAATCAACTCCTGCACCGAAAACGGTTTTGCCAGATAGTCATCGGCACCGGTTTCCAGCCCGGTAATGCGGTCAGTTTCGCTACTGCGGGCGCTGATGATGATAACCGGCAGGTAACGCGTCATCTGACGAATACGGCGGCAAATCTCCAGCCCGTCAACGTTGGGCAGCATCAGGTCGAGGATCACCGCATCCCACGGCTGTTTTTCAAGACGCTGGAGGGCGTTGCCCCCGTCGGGCTCGTGGGTGATGGCGTAGCCTTCGTCTTCTAAATTGAGTCGCAGAAGCGCCGCGATATCGTGGTCATCTTCCACCAGCAGGATCTGCTTCATGGGTAAGCCTTCATTCATTTCTTATGACGTAAGCTTACCTGATTTCGAGCGGGGGAAGAGTTCACATTTTGTTGAACATTGTGCGGGGGTCATGCCGGGTGGCGGCTACGCCTTACCCGGCCTACTCCGGATCGTAGGCCCGGTAAGCGCAGCGCCACCGGGCGATGTTGAGGATTAGTGCGTTTTCACCAGCAACGTCAACACTTCATAATGCGCGGTATGCGGGAACATATCGAAAAGCTGCACGCGTTCAACGCGGTAGCCCGGCAGTTGAGCGATGTCTTTCGCCATGGTCTGCGCGTTGCAGCTGGAATAGATGATGTATTCCGGCGCCATCTGGCTCAGGTAGTCGCACAGCGCATTGCCGATGCCGCGGCGCGGCGGGTTGACCAGCACCAGCTCCGGCACGTTGCCCTGGCCGGTCGCGAACTGCGTGGAGTCGAGCGCCTGGAAGTGCAGATTCGTTAACCCCAGTTCGGCGGCGGACTGCTTCGCGCAGGCAATCGCTTCGGCAGAGATCTCAATCCCGGTGAGCTGCATCTCCGGCGTGGCGCAGTGCAGACCAAACCCGCCCACGCCGCAGAACAGATCCCACATGTGGTGAACGTTCAACGCACGCACCCAGTCGCGGGCGGTAGCGTACAGGCTGCTTGCCACGGTCGGGTTGGTCTGGAAGAAGCTTTGCGGGCGGATCCACAGCGGCACGCCGTTGAAGCTCTCAGCCAGCGCGTGCTGGTCGGTGAAGAAAATCTCTTTCTCCCCTTCCATGATCGCCATATGCACCGGCTGAATGTTCGCCGTAATGACCTTCAACTGCGGAAGCTGTTCCTGCAGCCACGGCAGCGCCGCGCACAGCTGCTCAAGCTTAGTTTCAGAGCGCAGCACGAAGCGCAGCATCATGCCGCCGTCTTTCTGGCTTTCGGTCAGCAGAAGGTATTTCAGCTCGCCACGCTTACGGGCCACGTTATAGGGCGTTAACCCCGCCCGGGCAATAAACGGCTTGAGTGCGGCAAAGACCGGCGCAAAGGAAGCGGGATAGAGCGGGCAGTCGGTTAAGTCTTCCGGCGTGCCGTCGCGGTGCAGCATCCCCAGCAGCGGTTTTTCTACGCTGCCGCTGACCACCATTTTGGCTTTGTTGCGAAAACCCTGTTCCGGGCCGCTGACGGGTGCGCACCACTCGCCCACCGCGTGTTCTGCCAGCAGCTGTTGCAGGTCGGCCATTTTGGCGGTGAGTTGTTGAGAGACCGGTTGTTCTATCCACTGACAGGAGCGGCAGCGTCCGGCGTCATAGAGTGCGCACTGCATATGAAAACCTTAAAAATCACGAGGGCTGCGATTATATACACAAAATCATTCAAGTTGTATCAAGGCGGCAAGTCTGAGAATCCCCAGGAGCTTACTCAAGTAAGTGACTGGGGTGAACAGACGCGGCCAACGCAGAGACGGCTTGAAGGATGACGTGTATACATATTATTGCAGGCGGAAGAACCGTCGACTGGAGGCCGGAACGAAGAGAAGAAAGAGCACCAGCATGTCCGGCAGTTTTTGCATAAACAGCGCGCGCAGGATCTCGCGTTTGGACTCACCGGCAATACTGAACAGCTCCGGGTAGCCATACCCCAGCGAAGCGGCCCAGAGATAGCTCGCCGCGGTAATCTGCGTCAGCATATAGACCCAGCGCGCCCAGTTGCGCCCTTTAACCAGCGAAAACGCGCAGTAGATCTCGATAAACACCAGCACCAGACTGCTCAAAAAGACCAGCGTCAGATTCCACGTCTGCACGCTGCGGTGAATGAATTCACCGATGCCGCGCACACCCAGGGTATTCAGAATCATCAGCACGTCCAGGCAGCGGATCATAATAATGGCGAGCGCCGCCACCTGAACCAGTGCAGGTACGTTAGGACGCGCATGCGTAATACGTGATTTTTTTAATAATCCCAATGTTTTACTTCCCTGAAAAACAGTGCCGCGTCATGCGCGGCACATCACTGGAAATTTTAAATCCTTCAGCCGCGTCTTGCACGCTGGATATCGCGCACGCGCTGTTTTTCCGCGCGCGCCATCAAATACCAGGCGATAAATCCGACAATTCCGACCACGCCGAGGATGATAGAGGCCAGGGCGTTGATCTCCGGGTTGACCCCCATGCGCACGCTGGAGAAGACCAGCATCGGCAGCGTCGTCGCCCCCGGGCCGGAGACAAAGCTGGCGATAACCAGATCGTCGAGCGACAGGGTAAACGCCAGCAGCCAGCCGGAGATCACCGCTGGCATAATCATCGGCAGCGTGATGATGAAAAAGACCTTCAGCGGCGTCGCGCCGAGATCCATCGCCGCCTCTTCAATGGAGCGATCCAGCTCGCGCAGGCGTGAGGCGATCACCACCGCGACATAGGCGGTACAGAAGGTGACGTGCGCCAGCCAGATGGTGAGCATCCCGCGGTCCGCCGGCCAGCCGATGGCATGTGCCAGGGCCACGAACAGCAGCAGCAGCGCGAGACCGGTGATCACGTCCGGCATAACCAGCGGGGCGGTGATCATAAAGGCGAAGCCGTTTGAACCGCGAAAACGCCCGAAGCGCACCATCACCAGCGCGGCGATCGTGCCCAGCACGGACGCCATGGTCGCCGCCAGCGCCGCAATGGTCAGGCTCAGCCCCACCGCGCTCATCATCGCATCATCGTGGAACAGCTCGCTGTACCAGCGCGTCGACCAGCCTGCCCAGACCGTCACCAGCCTGGAGCTGTTAAACGAGTAGATCACCAGCATCAGCATCGGCGCATACAGGAAGGTAAAGCCGATGACCAGGATCGCAATTCGCCACGGGGAGCGCACTACCGGTAAGTTGTTCATCCGTGATCTCCCATCTGTTTCTGCTGATGCTTGTGGAACCACATGATCGGCACGATCAGCAGCAGTAGCATCACGATCGCCACCGCCGAGGCCACCGGCCAGTCGCGGTTATTGAAGAACTCCTGCCACAGCACGCGGCCAATCATGATGCTGTCAGGCCCGCCGAGCAGTTCAGGGATCACAAACTCCCCCACCGCCGGGATAAAGACCAGCATCGACCCGGCGATAATCCCGCCCTTGGTCAGCGGGACAATGACGCTGAAGAAAGTTTTCAGCGGACGGGCACCGAGATCGAGCGACGCTTCTACCAGCGAGTAGTCGATACGGGTCAGCGCCGTGTAGATCGGCAGCACCATAAACGGCAGATAGGCGTACACAATGCCGATATAGACCGCGAGATTGGTGTGCAGGATCGTCAGCGGCTGATCGATAACCCCGAGCCACATCAGGAAGTTATTTAGCACGCCGTTGTTTTTCAGGATCCCCATCCACGCGTAAACGCGGATCAGGAACGAGGTCCACGACGGTAAAATCACCAGCAGCAGCAGGATATTTCGCGTCGACGGCTTGCTGTGCGCCACCGCCCACGCCAGCGGGTAGCCCATCACCAGACAGCAGAGCGTCGAGATCGCCGCCACCTGCAGCGACTGCAGATAGGCTTCGAAATAGAGCGGATCGTCGGTGAGCTGCAGGAAGTTACCCAGGTTTAAGGTCAGCGTCAGCTGCCCGTCGGCCCAGTCCAGCAGGTTGGTGTAAGGCGGGATCGCCCGCGCCATTTCCGCCAGGCTTATCTTGAAAACAATCAGGAACGGCAGCAGGAACAGCAGGATCAGCCACACGTACGGCATGGCGATCACCAGCTTGCGGCCGTGCTTCATCTGCATGCGCGTCAGCCAGTGGGCAAAGCCGCCCGGCTTTTCGACGCGGGCTGGAGGTTCAAGTGTACTCATTGGCCGCTCCTTATACCGTCAGCACAACGCAACTGTCTGCATCCCAACACAGGCGCACTTCGTCGCCCCAGGTCGGCTGTCCCTTGCGATAGCGATGTTCGTTCTGTAACTGCGCGCTGAGCATCTGCCCACTTTTCAGGCGCACGTGATAGATAGAGAGATCGCCCAGATAGGCAATGTGCACCACTTCCCCGACGGCAAAGTTATAGCCATCAGCAGGCGGATCCTCACAGAGCATGATCTTCTCCGGACGTAGCGCGACGTAGACCGGCACGTTATCCACTACCGAGCTATCCGGATCGACCTTAAGCGGATGCTGCAGCCCCGGCGATTCGATGACCAGACCGTCTTCCTGACGTTCTTTCAGCAGCCCTTCGAAGACGTTAACCGAGCCAATGAACTCCGCGCTGTAGCGGGTGGTCGGATGCTCATAAATCTCTTCCGGCTCGCCGATCTGCACGAACTTGCCGCGGTTCATGATCGCGATACGTCCGGCCATGGTCATCGCCTCTTCCTGATCGTGGGTCACCATCACGCAGGTCACCCCCACGCGCTCAAGGATATCGACCACTTCGAGCTGCATACGGTCGCGCAGCTTTTTATCCAGCGCGCCCATCGGTTCGTCAAGCAGCAGCAGTTTCGGGCGTTTTGCCAGGCTGCGGGCCAGGGCCACGCGCTGGCGCTGGCCGCCGGAGAGCTGGTGCGGCTTACGCTTGGCGAACTCCTGCATGTGCACGAGGCTCAGCATCTCGGCCACGCGCGCGGTAATTTCGGCTTTCGGCAGCTTGTCCTGCTTCAGGCCGAAGGCGATGTTCTGCTCCACCGTCATGTGCGGAAACAGCGCGTAGGACTGGAACATCATGTTGATCGGACGCTGATACGGCGGCACGCTGGAGAGATCCACGCCGTCGAGCACGATCTGCCCGGCGGTGGGCTGTTCAAAACCGGCCAGCATGCGCAGCAGGGTCGATTTACCGCAGCCAGAGGCCCCCAGAAGGGCAAAAATTTCGCCTTTATAGATCGTCAGGCTGACGTCGTCCACGGCATGCTGGCCATCAAAAGATTTGGTGAGGTTACGAATTTCAAGCAGCGGGGTCAGCGCTTTACGGACTTTCGCCTGCGGGCGGGGGATCGCGTCATTCACGGGGTGTTCTCCGGTAGAGATCAAAACTGGTGCAAACGCACCGTCAGGGTGCGCATCGCCGGGCGGCGCTAACGCTTGCCCGGCCTACGGGTTGTAGAGGCCCGGTAAGCGATAGCGCCACCGGGCAGCAATACCAAACGCCGTTATTTACCGCTTTTCACCTTGGTCCACGCGCGGGTACGCACGCGGTCAATTTTTGGATCCTGAACTTTCAGGGTGAAGAGCTTGGCGAACACATCCGCTGGCGGATAGATAGCCGGGTTATTACGGATCTCTTCGCTCACCAGCGGCACGGAGGCCTTGTTACCGTTCGCATAGTAAACGTGGTCGCTGATATGGGCGATAACCTCAGGACGCATCAGATAGTTGAGGAACTGATACGCTTCGTCTTTGTTTTTCGCGTCAGCCGGCATCGCGAAGACGTCAAAGAAGGCCAGCGCCCCCTCCTTCGGAATGAAGTAAGAGACGTTCACGCCGTTTTTCGCCTCTTTCGCACGGTTAGCCGCCTGCCATACGTCCCCTGCCCAGCCAATCGCGACGCAGATGTCGCCGTTCGCCAGGTCGTTAATGTACTGAGACGAGTGGAAGTAACGAATGTTTGGACGCAGCTTCAGCAGCAGATCGGTCGCCGGGCCGGTGTAATCATCCGCCTTATTGCTGTTCGGGTCTTTGCCCAGGTAGTTCAGCACGGTCGCGAAAATCTCTTCCGGCGCATCGAGGAAGGAGACGCCGCAGCTTTTCAGCTTCTCAAGGTTTTCCGGCTTCAGCACCACGTCCCAGCTGTCCAGCTTCACGTCCGGGCCCAGCGCCGCCTTCACTTTATCGACGTTAAAGCCGATACCGGTGGTCGCCCAGAGATACGGCATCGCGTATTTGTTGTCCGGGTCGTGTTTGGCCACCAGCTTCAGCACTTCTGGATCGAGATTTTTCCAGTTCGGTAACTTGCTCTTATCCAGCGGCTGGAAGACGCCTGCCGTCAGCTGGCGCTCGAGGAAGCTTGCGGAAGGCACCACGAGGTCAAACCCGGTGCTGCCCGCCATCAGTTTTCCTTCCAGCACTTCGTTGGAATCGAACACGTCGTAGACCACTTTAATGCCGGTCTCTTTTTCAAAATTTGCCACCGTGTCGGGCGCAATATAGTCAGACCAGTTATAAACGTGCAGCGTTTTTTGTTCCGCAGCGAGCGTGCCGGCAGAGACGGCCATCAGAGCACCCGCAACCAGACCCGATAACCATTTTTTATTCAAGGCGATCATAGTGTTATTCCTTCTGAAAGCTCGTTAACAAACGAACTAAAACTGTGCAATCTGGATATATGCAAAAATCATGCATAGTTTGTCGCTCTGCTCAAAATAAAAAGAAACCTCTTTACCCGGCAGCTTCCGCTCGCTTTTTGAAGCATCGCAAGAATAACTGTAGCCCGTGTCTCCGGCTATAGCCCAGACGAAAAAACGCCTTTTATCAATTTTTTATGCAGGTTAAGTCTACGTGATAAGCCGAAACGGCCTTCAGGGAGGTGAATAATTCTTTAAAGGAAGGTTAAAAGCAGCAGAAAAAATGGCCTTCTGCAGCCGCCATGGCAGCGACTGCGCAAAAGTCAGACAGGCTTAGTGAAGAAAATTGGGAGATGCATCATTATTCTCTGCATCATCTTCCGCGCTATACAGCAGATGATGTGCATTGGCTTCCATCATGACCATCGAAATTTGCTCTTCGCTCAGGCGCATAAACCAGGCGAACTGCTTGAACGATAGCCCTGCCCCGGAGAATAAAGACTGGCAAACGACCAGTTTTGGCAGATTATCATCCTGTATGTCGAGAAATGCCTTCACCGTCAAAGAACTGGCATTGATGGCCGACAGGTCGGAGGCCAGCGCCAGCAGCGCGGACGGCTTCACTTCGGCCAGCGCGGAGAAAAGGATCACATCGTTAATCAGATCGATTTTGGCATCGAAAATGCCGTCGAAATTCTGCATATGAGGCAGATGCAGCGCCTGGCAGGAATCGCATTCGAAGAACGTAATTCCGGCATCATCAAGCCATTGACGTAACGTATCCAGTGTAGGTACGACCTGTAAATCCATCGCGATGCAGCCTCTTTAATAAAAACTTCGCATAGGGTACTCAAAAAGCGCGCGGTAATCCATTTAACCACCCGTTTTCAGACAGTAGCCCGGCGTCGCATGACGCTCGATCCATATGATCATTTTACCTGCAATATCGACCCCTGTGGTTTTTTCTACGCCTTCCAGCCCCGGCGAGGCGTTCACCTCCATGACCAGCGGCCCGCGCGTTGCGCGCAGAAGATCTACACCCGCCACGTCCAGCCCCAGGGTTTGCGCGGCTTTCACCGCAATTTCCCGCTCCCGATCGCTGATATCGGCTACACGCGCGACGCCGCCGCGGTGAAGGTTAGAGCGGAAATCACCCTCTTTGGCCTGACGCTCAATGGCTGCCACCACCTCGTTTCCCACGACGAAGCAGCGGATGTCGCGCCCTTTGGCCTCTTCGATATACTCCTGCACCAGAATGTGGGCATTCAGCCCGCGGAAGGCGTCAATCACGCTCTCCGCTGCCTGACGCGTCTCCGCCAGCACCACGCCAATGCCCTGGGTGCCTTCCACCAGCTTGATCACCAAAGGGGCGCCGCCCACCATGTCGATCAGATCGCTGGTGTCGTCCGGTGAATGGGCAATCCCCGTGACGGGGAGATCGATCCCCTGACGGGCAAGGAGCTGCAGCGAGCGCAGCTTGTCGCGGGCGCGGGAAATGGCGACGGATTCGTTGAGCGGATAGCTGCCCAGCATCTCGAACTGGCGCAGCGCGGCGGTGCCGTAGTAGGTAATCTGGGAGCCGATGCGGGGGATGACCGCATCAAAATGCGGCAGCTTGCGGCCTTTGTAGTGAATCGACGAGGCAGCCGGGTCGATGTTCATATAACAGGACATCGGGTCGAGGATCTCAACCTGATGCCCGCGTTTCGCCGCCGCTTCTCTCAGGCGCTTACATGAATAGAGCGTTCCATCCCGGGACAATATGGCAATTTTCACCCTGCACCTCTCTGAAGACATGGAAAAAGCCTGCGTATCATATACGCAGGCAGGCGCAGGATAAATGGACTATCGCGTCGCCCAGCCCTGTTTGTGCAGATAATCAAGAATAAACGGGCGATTTTCTTTAATGATGGTGCGACGAATATGGTCAGTCCAGGTATCGCGACGGTTATTGCTACCGCGCGTCAGGTAGTAGTTTGCCAGCTCTTCATCGTATTGATTCAGGACATCCTGATCGACCGGCTGATAGTGGTTTTCATGCACCAGCATCGCCGCAGGAATGCGCGGCTTCAGATCCGGGTTATCCGCAGGCCAGCCGAGGCACAGGCCAAACAGCGGCAGCACGTGTTTTGGCAGATTCAGCAGCTCGGTCACGCTTTCGATGTTGTTACGCAGGCCGCCGATGTAGACACCGCCTAACCCCAGCGACTCCGCCGCCGTGAAGGCGTTTTGCGCCATCAGCGCGGTATCCACCACGCCCAGCAGCAACTGTTCGGCCAGCCCGAGCTCGGCCTCAGGGCAGATCTGCAGATGACGGTTGAAGTCGGCGCAGAACACCCAGAACTCGGCCGCCTGAGCCACATGCTTCTGCCCGCCGGTCAGCGTCACCAGCTGCTCGCGCATGGCCGGGTCGGTGATGCGGATAATGGAGCTGCACTGCAGGAAGCTGGAGCTGGAGGTCGCCCTGGCGCTGTCAATAATCGCGGCACGCTGCGCCTCGGTAATCGGCTCATCGGTGAAGTGGCGAATGGAACGGTGGGAACGGAGCAGGTCAATCGTGGGTGTCATCTTGTCTCTCTTTGTCTTGCTTAATACGTATTGCAGCCAGTATAGGCAATGATTTGCGCGATGTAATTGGCGAAACATAGCCTGACTGTATCAAAGCGACAGGCGAAACCTTCTTTAATGGCGGCAGGTTATCGGGCACTATATGTCTTATTCGCCGTCAGGCTTGTTTTTTGAGGAGAGAGAAATGTTTGCAGTAATTTTTGGTCGTCCAGGGTGCCCATACTGTGTACGCGCGAAAGAGCTGGCTGAGAAACTGACCGAAGAGCGCGATGACTTCAACTTCCGCTACGTGGATATCCACGCGGAAGGTATCACGAAAGCGGATCTCGAGAAAACCGTCGGTAAGCCGGTTGAAACCGTACCGCAGATCTTCCTCGATCAGAAACACATCGGCGGCTGCACTGACTTTGAAGCCTACGCCAAAGAGCATCTGGGCCTGTTTGCCGCCCAGTAATGTGAAGACGCCCTCACCGAGAGGGCGTTTTTATTTGTGGTGCCGCCGGTTATGAAGCAGACTGCGCACAAATAAGTAGCAGAGCGCGCCAAGGGCGCACCAGAATACGGCGCTCATCAACCATGCCAGCTCCTGCCAGAAACTCCGCGTTGAGATATAGAGCAAGCGCATCAGCAGCAAACAGAGCGGCGCGGCCAGCATGGCACCCAACAGCGGCTTCACCACCTCCCCTTTTCGGGAGAGAAAACTGGCAGCAGCCCCCGGCAGCGTAAAAAAGAGCAGCCCCAGCTCCGGATGACCCGATGCCCTGAATGCCCCTTTCACGTTAAAAGCAAGCGACATGCATACGACCGTGAACAGCAAAAAGCAGCTGATCACCCCCGCCCAGTTTCGTTTAATGTTCAAACTATCCTCCTGACTTATCTCTATCAAATACACTTTCGTCGGGTAGACGCCCAGTCAGATAAAGCAATGCGGCAATCCTTGCCAAAGTACGCACAGGGTGATGCGATAATCAGTAGCTGTCAGTAGCTAATACGATTAAACTACACGCCAGCTAATGTTTTAGGGAATAAAGCAGGAAACAGGGAGCGTTAACGCCTTTCCCTGACCCAGAAAACAGTAGCCCAAAAAGTCCTTTCATTCAACAACTTACTGGTAAACAAGAAGTTAGCCTCCGTGAATATAAACGTCGCAGACTTGTTAAATGGGAATTACATCCTGTTATTATTTGTGGTACTGGCGCTGGGCCTTTGCCTGGGTAAATTGCGCCTGGGTTCAGTTCAACTTGGTAATTCCATTGGCGTTTTAGTCGTCTCCTTATTATTAGGCCAGCAGCACTTCAGCATTAACACGGACGCGCTCAACTTAGGTTTTATGCTGTTTATTTTTTGTGTTGGCGTGGAAGCAGGACCGAACTTTTTTTCAATTTTCTTCCGCGACGGCAAAAATTATCTGATGCTGGCGCTGGTAATGGTCGGCAGCGCGCTGCTGATCGCCTTAGGGCTGGGTAAACTGTTTGGCTGGGATATCGGGTTAACGGCCGGTATGCTGGCAGGCTCCATGACCTCCACCCCTGTGCTCGTGGGCGCCGGTGATACCCTGCGCCATTCCGGCATGGCCGGCGCGCAGCTTTCTACCGCACTTGACCACCTGAGCCTGGGTTATGCCCTGACCTATTTGATTGGTCTGGTGAGCCTGATTGTCGGCGCACGCTACCTGCCAAAACTGCAGCACCAGGATCTGCAGACCAGCGCCCAGCAAATCGCCCGCGAGCGCGGTCTCGATACCGACTCCAAACGTAAAGTCTATCTCCCGGTGATCCGCGCCTATCGCGTCGGACCAGAGCTGGTTGCCTGGGCTGACGGCAAAAATCTGCGCGAGCTCGGGATTTACCGCCAGACGGGCTGCTACATCGAACGTATCCGCCGCAACGGCATTCTGGCGAACCCGGACGGCGACGCGGTGCTGCAGATGGGCGATGACATCGCGCTGGTGGGTTACCCGGACGCCCACGCTCGTCTCGATCCGAGCTTCCGTAACGGCAAAGAGGTGTTCGACCGAGACCTGCTCGACATGCGCATCGTCACCGAAGAGATCGTGGTGAAAAACCATAACGCCGTGGGCCGCCGCCTGGCGCAGCTGAAGCTGACCGACCACGGCTGCTTCCTCAACCGCGTGATCCGCAGCCAGATTGAGATGCCTATCGACGACAACGTGGTGCTCAACAAAGGCGACGTGCTGCAGGTCAGCGGCGATGCCCGCCGCGTGAAAACCGTGGCCGACCGCATCGGCTTTATCTCCATTCACAGCCAGGTCACCGACCTGCTGGCCTTCTGCGCCTTCTTTATCGTTGGCCTGATGATCGGGATGATCACCTTCCAGTTCAGCAACTTCAGTTTCGGCATCGGTAACGCCGCCGGGCTGCTGTTCGCCGGGATCATGCTGGGCTTCCTGCGAGCGAACCACCCGACCTTCGGCTACATTCCGCAGGGCGCGCTGAACATGGTGAAAGAGTTCGGTCTGATGGTCTTTATGGCGGGCGTGGGCTTAAGCGCGGGCAGCGGGATTGGTCACAGCCTCGGCGCCGTCGGCTGGCAGATGTTGGTTTCCGGACTTATCGTCAGCCTGGTACCGGTGGTGATCTGCTTCCTGTTCGGTGCCTACGTGCTGCGCATGAACCGCGCCCTGCTCTTCGGGGCGATGATGGGGGCGCGTACCTGTGCGCCTGCCATGGAAATCATCAGCGATACCGCGCGCAGCAACATCCCGGCGCTGGGCTATGCGGGCACGTACGCTATCGCTAACGTGCTGCTGACGCTGGCGGGTACGCTGATTATCATCATCTGGCCAGGACTCGGATAACTCCTAAGAATGCGCGTAGTGGAAAATATTTTTGTTACGCGCAGAACTTTTTTATCAGGGGGCAGTCATAACTAGTGCCACTGCTTTTCTTTGATGTCCCCAATTTGTGGAGCCCATCAACCCCGCCGTTTTGGTTCAAGGTTGATGGGTTTTTTGTTGTCTGAAAACTACCACTCTGTAAATTAATGCTTTATGCCTCCAGGTTCCCCTGCATAGCGACATCGTCGCGGCAGAACTTTTATATAGCTGTAACAGATAATAAAAAACCAGCCAGCGGCGGGTCTGTATCAGTCAGCTAATTGTTCCTGCAATTCTTCCGGATTTTGGAACGCGCCACTCAGTATTGAACTCATCGATTCGCACTTAAAGCTCTCGATAAATCGTATTTTGATTAAAAAAAATCAGGTCATTATCCTAAAAATCCCCTGCTTTTCATAAACATGAACTGCTTTGAACGTCCATATTAGTTACAGGCATACGCTGGAGCGGATAGAAACACTATGGAGGGGACAGGAATGCAGTTTTCAAGCTCAGTAATGGCAATTCCGGTCTTAGGGAATGCAGCAAAAGATCGCTCAAGTGGTCTGAAGTGCGAGGTCAGTAAGCATGTACCATTCTGAAGAGATCATCCGACAGCTTCAGAGCCAAAAGATACCGGCCATGAAGCTGGACCAGGCGGTACGCGCGGTAGGTGAAGAAATAAAGAGCCAGTTGAGTAATATAGGTGCCGGTGCCCAACGCCTGTTGTACTACACCTCCTGCTTTACTGATGAATATTACGATGTATGCACCCGACAAAACCTGGAGGACGCTCGCTTCCGAAAGGGCATATTCCATCTCGTTTCTCGCTGGAACATCGTCTTTGACCTAATCAACACGTACGTTGAGGAGCTGGTTAAGAATTATTCCCCGGCAGAATTATCAGCGATACAGCATGCTCTAATGCGCGCTAACGTTCACATATCCACCAGCACGCTAACCTCGTATTCATTCTCTGCAGGCGCTGCATCGACTATTTGCCTCTATGTGACCCTCCCACCTTCAGAAGTAAAGGTCGTTTCAGGATTAACGGGCGTGGCTATTGGCGGGTTGGGGATGTCTGGAGTTGCCCAAATTGCTTCAAGAAAAAATAGATGAAATATTAGCCGGATTTCCTCAGATAAAACCATCAGACTTTGTAAGCAAGTGATGGATGTTCGGTAAGGGGGCTTTTAATTATTATACGCGGAGGTATTAGCTCCGCGATTTCTTGTTTCCATTTTTAATATACTTAAGGATGGGGCGAGAGTTATTTTTCACATTTATGTAGAATAATAACACCATCATCAGCATAAAACTGCATGAAATCAGGATCATTAACCCAAAAATATTTCAATTTCTTATTGTCGAAAAACCCTTTCCAGCGGAATTCGCCATTTTTTTTGATGATACTAAGTTCTGCCACAGGTTTTATCGGGCTTACATTTTTCCAGTCGAAGTTCATGCCGCCTCTGCCAAGGTCTGCAACACTATCATAAAAAATATCAATTTTATCGTTATCGACTTCCTTTGCATGAATGTTGATAACTATTTGATTATCATTAACAACGAGACTGGTTGGTTTGTTATCGATTTTTATTGAGAAACCATCATTATCACAGGAGGTCGACCACATGCCGAAATTTGAGTTTGCATGTGTTGTCATAGAAATTAATAATAGCAAAAATGGCCAAGTTTTCATTGGTTAGACTCCGCAATAGTTGAAATATACCCAATATCAAGATGAAGATCTGACCTGCCAGCTAATTCTTCCTCAAGATAATGATTGTACAAAGAAAGTGCTTCTTGCTCTGATTTTGCAGGCTGACCATACCTACCCGGCGGAAGGCTTGCCCATTCGTAGCTCAGTATATCTAATGCTCCTACAATATCACCAGACATGATTTTATCTAAAGAGCGTTTTCTTTTATATTTGAAAATTAAAACACAAAATTTATCCTGAGATTCAGGTGTAAAATCAGTAATACCTTTATTAGCCCTAACTGATGTCATTTTCGGATCATTCCAGGGGCAGGTGCGCCCGTAGCTCGCCGTCCGGGGCCATAAACACCGGGTCAAGTGATACCCAGAACGCCGCGCCGCTCATCTCTGACTTACCGTTCAGCGTCCGGGCAAGCACGAATCTCTGGGCTACCCCGTTTAGTTCAAACGTGTTTTCCCGCAGTACTACCACGCGATCGCCTGTCGTCAGATGCCCGCCGTCTGGCACGGGAACCAGTTCGCCCGGCCTTTCCTGCCCGGTATGGTGACGTTTCCGAAGTCGGTTTCCCCGCTCCGTGACCTGATATATCTGATGTACTGGAAAGGCGGACAGCGGGGCAAGCCCCATGTAAAGCGCGTAAAAATCCAGGGCGTTATCCGGTTTCTCAGGATCTGGCGTACAGGTGGATTTAACCAGCACAAAAGTGCTGGAGTACTGCAACGCATTCCCCATGTAATCGCCGGACAGATAGTCCTGATTCAGTCGCCAGGCTACCACCTCGCCACCAGTCATAAACGGAAGCGGGACGGCGGTATCCGCTGTTTCGTGAGTGAGTACTGCTCCCGGCGCACTGACATCTGTAATATGAAGTCCACCATGCTGATCTGCGCCCCAGATCTTGGACAACTTATGCAGCCTGACTCAATCGATATTGTACCGGACTAAGACCGCCAAGTTTTTCCTTTATCCTCAATTGGTTATAATAATCAATGTAATCGATAATGTCTCGCTTTAAGTCATCCACATTTTTATATTCATTGAGGTAATAACATTCTGATTTCAATGTTCCAAAAAAACTCTCTATCACTGCATTATCAAGGCAATTTCCCCGACGAGACATACTCTGGGCGATGCCACTATCTTTTAACCATCGTTGCCAGCGTGACATCTGATATTGCCAGCCTTGATCGCTGTGCAATATTGGGTGTTCGTCTTTCGGCAACTGTTTCAGCGCATCCGTGAGCATAGTCTGCACCATTGAAGGTAGAGGGCGGTTAGCGAGGTTATAAGCAATGATTTCGCCATTATAAAGATCCATGATGGGCGACAAATACAGCTTTTTGCCATTCACTTTAAACTCAGTGACATCTGTGACCCACTTCTCGTTGGGGCGTTCTGCGTCAAACTGGCGTTTCAGGAGATTATCGCAAATTCGTCCTTGTTCTCCTTTATATGAACGGTACTTTTTGACGCGAATCAGGCTGCTAATACCCAGTTCCTTCATGAGTTTTCTAACGGTTTTGCCATTAAGTAAAACCCCCTCGTTACGACATGCCAGCCTGATGCGTCTGTAACCATAGCGACCTTTGTGCTGGTGATAAATTTTCAGCACAAGCGCTCTGGCAGACTGGTATCGGTCCGGAGCCGCAAGACGTTTTACATGATAGTAAAATGTACTCCGGGGCAGCCCAGCAACGATTAACAATCGGGACAATGGCCATTCCTGCCTTAGTTCACTTACAATGCTCACTTTTTCCTGGGCGCTGAGCATGTTTTCTGCTGAACCAAGGCCTTCAGCTTTTTTAAGTAGGCATTCTCGACCCTGAGTTGTTCAAGTTCCTCTCGCTCAACATCGGTTAATGCTGGCTGTGGTGGGACTGGCGTGATGCTTTTATCTGGCACTGGGATGATCTTTTGATTTTTTCGGGTGAAAGCATCCTCGCCATGTTTTCTATATTTTTCAAGCCAGGTACATACAGTACCAAAGGCTGGTATCCCATGTTTTACCGCAGTTTCACGAACAGAGAAGCCATCATCCACAACTTCTTTTACTACCATAAGTTTGAAATCAGCAGAGTAGCGTCCCTTTTTACCCGTAAGCACACCGATCCCATGCTCCCGGTAGGCATAAGCCCATTTTCTTACCGTGCAAGGGCTTATGTCGTACATCCTGGCTACAGATTTCAGACTCAACTCATCTTCCAGATACTTCTCTGACACTTCCTTTTTGAATTCCAATGAAAATTTTGCCATGCGCCCTCAGTTTTTGATCTGGTGTCTAACTTTTGGGGCGCACTACATGCCACATGGCATTTGTCCCGCCAAGCCAGGAACCATGAGGCTCCTGAAGTATACGGGCCATAATGTCATCTACTGTGGGGTAATGGTCGCCGTTTGCTTTTTTGGCAGGAAAACAGATGTCCATTTGCATAGTCCCTTACAGCTAAGAAGTTAAGCCTTTGATGAAGCAGTTTTAGCTTATTTTACAAACAATAACCACATGGGCAATAAGCATTAGACTTAAGTAAAACTTTCTTTCGTAACATTCGGTAAGCCCATACCATAACGAGACTTAGCTCACTGTCAGTCGTGTCGAAACTTTTGCTGTACGGGCAATGTTTCGATTTTGTCCGGTAGGTGAAGATATAAATTTTATTGGAGTAGACGCACAAGGTTTGCCCGTTCGCCGTGGTCGTCTGCTCCGGGTTGCTCATAGTTATGTTTCCGGTGCTGGCACTGAACGCAGCAAGAATAAATCCCGTCAACAGCACTTTTTTTACCAGCTCTAAACCTCCATTAAAGCTGATTTCAGCCTCCTTCCTGCAAGCGGCGTATGCAGGATGCACCTTAATAATCAATCCATAAAAACAATCAATAATATAATTTCAATCGATAAGGTCTATTATTAATTTTAACGGTCAAGTTTGCATACAGGAAGAAGCATGAAAAATATTATTGCGCTGCCTCTGTTGCTCTGCGCTTTCTCATCCGTAGCTGGTGGTGCGGTCTCGGGCGAAATACAGCCATACCCTGATTACCTGGCTACCTATGTCAAAACGCTTGTTACAGCCAGTTGCGACCACGTACTTTCAGATGATGGAACGAACGCCATTGATAGAGCCATCAAGTCCATTAGCGCTAGCGCCACCAAAGGTATGACTACCGACACGGAAAGTTACTACGCTGTTTATAATTCAATCGTTTTTGGGGCTGAGATGGGAGATAAGCTGAAAAATGCCAAGAAACAGAAAATGATTCTGGCAACGAAAGACAAAATTGGTGATTGTAAAGTGGAAAAATGATGTATTTTCTGGTTGGGGCAAGCTCACCGACACGCGCGTCCATCGCCCTATTACGATAATTAAAGAATTTGATCAGACTACCCCACTTCTTTACCGCGCCGTGTGCGAAGGGCGAGTGATGAAGAAGGGGATTATTAAGATGTACCGTATTCTGGAGTCCGCTATCGAGGCCGAATATTTCAATATCGTGATGGAAAACGTTAAGTTCACGACAGTGGCGCCCTTCCTGACCCCTAACGGGATGAGCAGCACCCATCTTGAAACGCTCGAATTGCGTTATGAAGCCATCTCATGGAAGTACACGGAGGGGAATATCATTTACCGTGACATCTGGAACGATCGCTGTTGCGCCTGAGCGCAGAAGAGTGTTGAAAGTGAGCAGATAAAAAGAAACCGTTCCAGGGGACGGTTTCTTTCCCATGACTGTCAGGATTGCTCCGGGCAAGCCATAAAGACTATTTTGACCTTCTACAAGCCCTTCCTGAGCTTTTCTATCCTTGCTGCTTTTTTCTCTTCTCTCGCCAGTCATAAACATATATGATTTAATGTATATGATAAAAGAGATTCAGGATGACCGAATGCTCCACCCACTCCACCTCTTCAAAACCCTCTCCGACGAAACGCGGCTCGCCATCGTCATGCTGCTCCGTGAGGCAGGAGAACTGTGCGTCTGCGATCTCTGCGCCGCGACCGCCGAATCTCAGCCGAAGGTCTCACGCCACATGGCCCTGCTCCGCGAGTCCGGGCTGGTGATCGACCGTCGCGAGGGTAAGTGGGTCCATTACCGTCTCTCTCCCAACATGCCTGCATGGGCGGCAGCCGTTATCGACACCAGTTGGAACTGCCTGCGGGAAGAGACGCGCCTGAAGCTGA
This sequence comes from Enterobacter sp. JBIWA003, assembly GCF_019968825.1. NCBI lineage: Bacteria > Pseudomonadati > Pseudomonadota > Gammaproteobacteria > Enterobacterales > Enterobacteriaceae > Enterobacter > Enterobacter sp. JBIWA003. The sequence goes on along the minus strand of NZ_CP074170.1, from coordinate 1,567,678 downwards.
AAAACCGGCTTCCGGGCTCGTGCTAAGCACAACACATTCACAAAAACAGATATAACGGAGTAAGCGATGTTTCTGGCAGGGACTATTTTTCTGTTTACGCTGGTACTGGTCATCTGGCAGCCCAAAGGACTGAGTATTGGCTGGAGCGCGACCATCGGCGCCGTGCTGGCGCTGGCCAGCGGCGTGATTCACATTAACGATATACCGGTAGTCTGGAATATCGTCTGGAACGCCACGGCAACGTTTATTGCCGTCATCATCATCAGCCTGCTGCTGGATGAGTCCGGCTTTTTCGAGTGGGCGGCGCTGCACGTCGCCCGCTGGGGGAACGGTCGCGGGCGATTGCTGTTTACCTGGATTATCCTTCTGGGCGCAGCCGTCGCGGCGCTGTTTGCCAATGACGGCGCAGCGCTGATCCTGACCCCTATCGTTATCGCCATGCTGCTGGCGCTGGGGTTCAGCAAGCAGGCTACGCTGGCGTTTGTGATGGCGGCAGGTTTTATCGCCGATACCGCCAGCCTGCCGCTGATTGTGTCGAACCTGGTCAACATCGTCTCGGCAGACTTCTTCACGCTGGGGTTCAGCGAATACGCTTCGGTGATGATTCCCGTTGATATCGCTGCGATTGCCGCAACGCTGGTCATGCTCCATCTGTTCTTCCGCAAGGAAATCCCGCCGGAATATGACCTGGCGAAACTGCGTGAGCCTGCACGCGCGATAAACGATCTTCCAACGTTCAGAACCGGCTGGATCGTGCTGCTCCTTCTTCTCGTCGGTTTCTTTGTGCTGGAGCCGCTGGGTATTCCGGTCAGCGCCATTGCGACTGCGGGCGCGCTGGTTTTGTTTGCCGTTGCAAAACGCGGACATGCGATAAATACCGGAAAAGTGCTGCGCGGCGCACCGTGGCAGATCGTCATCTTCTCACTAGGGATGTATCTGGTGGTGTATGGCCTGCGCAATGCCGGGCTGACGGACTCTCTTACAGGCGTACTGAATAGCCTGGCCGGGCACGGATTGTGGGCCACCACGCTGGGTACCGGGTTCATCACCGCGTTCCTGTCATCCATAATGAACAATATGCCCACGGTGCTGATTGGCGCGCTCTCCATTGAGGGCAGCACGGCAACCGGGTTGATTAAGGAGGCGATGATTTACGCCAACGTGATTGGCTGCGATCTGGGTCCGAAAATCACGCCTATCGGCAGCCTCGCCACCCTGCTCTGGCTCCACGTGCTGGCGCAGAAAAACATGACGATCACCTGGGGTTACTATTTCCGGACGGGCATCATCATGACGCTGCCGGTCCTGTTTGTGACGCTCGCCGCGCTGGCGCTTCGTCTCTCCTTCACACTGTAATGAGCCACTGATATGAGCCACATCACCATTTACCACAACCCCGCCTGCGGCACCTCACGCAACACGCTGGAGATGATCCGCAACAGCGGCACGGAGCCAGAGATTATCCTCTATCTGGAAACCCCACCGTCGCGCGATACGCTGACCACCCTGATTGCCGATATGGGCATTTCGGTGCGGGATCTGCTGCGTAAAAACGTGGGGCCCTATGAACAGCTCGGCCTTGCCGAAGATAGCTTCACCGACGACCAGCTAATCGAGTTTATGCTGCAATACCCGATTCTGATTAACCGTCCGATCGTGGTCACGCCGCTGGGCACCCGCCTGTGCCGCCCGTCTGAAGTCGTCCTCGACATTCTGCCGGATGCGCAGAAAGGGGCATTTACAAAAGAGGATGGCGAAGCCGTCGTAGACGCCAGCGGGAAAAAAATCTCGCCAAAGTAACCCATTGATAATGGCACGGTAAGATCTGCCAACCGCATACCCCGCCCAACGGCTGAGTTGCATCCGCCGAAACCCGGCACATACTGTTGAGGGTTAACTCTGGTGAGGGTATGCAGGCATGGGTCTTAAAAACAAAACCGCCGTCATCTTCGGCGGCAGCGGCGCCATCGGCAGCGCTGCGGCACACGCTCTGGCACGTGAAGGCGCGGAGGTGTATCTCGCCGCACGCACCCACGCCAGGCTGGAGCAGGCCGCCAGCAGCATTCGCGCCGCGGGCGGTTCTGCCAGCACGTTTGTTTTCGATGCGCTCGAGGAGTCCTCGCTGCTCCCCGATCTTGCCCGCATTGATATCGTCGTCAACGCCACGGGCTTTATGCACGATCAGGGCAAACGTCTTGAGGCATTAACGCTCGGCGAATTCCGTCAGGGCTTCGACCCTTTCCTGGCCGCGTACTTTAACATTGCGAAAGCCGTGTCATCCCGCATGGGCGGCGAGCATGGCGGGACCATAATTACCGTCGTCGCCCCCGCCGCAAACATGACGATGGCGGGCCACCTCGGACATATCGTCGGCTGCGCGGGAACGGAAGCCTTTACCCGGGCGCTTGCGGCTGAGCTGGGGACTCAAAATATTCGTGTGCTGTGTCTGCGCTCGCACGCAATAGCCGACGCGGTGCAGGCGGGTTCGTATGTGAGCACCATTTTCGCCGCCAAGGCGCAGGCGATGGGTATTACGGTCGGGCAGTTTCTCGATGGCGCCGCGCAAAGCACCTTGACGCATCGCCTACCGACGCTGGCGCAGGTAGCAGACACGATTGCGTTTCTGGCTTCAGATGCGGCCAGCGCAATGACGGGAACCACAGTCAATATGACCGCCGGTGCAACCTAGCTCTCGCCCGCAATCCTCCCCACCATCGCCCGGATCTCTTCGCGGGTTAAAGGCGTCCGGTCAGTGACGTAGTGCAGCGTCATCCCTTCGATAAACGCATCCAGCGCGCGGGTGGTAACCGGGTCGAACCACTGCTCCAGCGTGGTCTGGCTCATCTTCATCCAGTCCTGCATCACCGTTTTGAGCGCCGCGCTGCGGTGCATAAAGGCGTAAAGCTGATACATCAGCGCCATGTTGTGCGGCGTGGTCACCTGCGAGCTGTGGATCAGGGTAGTTATGGATTCGCAAGCCATTTCCGGCCCGGTGACGCCCGCGAAGAAATCCCGGTACTGCTGCGACATCTGGCGGGTAAACCACGTGAAGGCCTCCTCCAGCAGCGGCTCCATACCGTCGAAATAGTAGGTCATCGACCCCAGCGGCACGCCCGCGCAGGTGGCGATTTTACGGTGCGTGACGGCATGAATACCGTGTTCAGCAATGGTGTCGAGCGTCGCCTGCAGGATTTTCTCCCGGCGATGCGGATCGTTGGGTGGTCTGCTCATCAATTCCTCACCTGATTTGTGTACAAATGTACACAAACTTGCTAGTGTTGTCGCTATTGTTGTACTTCTGGTGCTACCCCAATGACGCTGACCTCTCCCCGTAAAGCCCTGCAGCTCCGCATGTGGGCGCTGTTTATGTTCTTCTTTATTCCCGGTCTGCTGATGGCCTCCTGGGCCACGCGCACCCCCGCCATTCGCGACATTTTGTCCGTTTCTACCGCGGAAATGGGCATCGTGCTGTTCGGCCTGTCGATAGGCTCCATGAGCGGCATTCTCTGCTCCGCATGGCTGGTGAAGCGCTTCGGTACGCGGGCGGTGATCCGCACCACCATGTGCTTCTCGGTGTTCGGGATGATGGTGCTGAGCGCGGCGCTGTGGCTTGCCTCACCGGTGCTGTTTGCGCTGGGGTTGACGGTGTTTGGCGGCAGCTTCGGCTCGGCGGAAGTGGCGATAAACGTTGAAGGGGCGGCGGTCGAGCGCGAGATGAACAAAACCGTGCTGCCGATGATGCACGGCTTTTACAGCCTCGGCACGCTGGCCGGTGCGGGCGTGGGGATGGCGCTGACGGCCTTCGGCATGACCGCGAATCTGCATATCCTGCTGGCGGCGCTGGTGTGCATTATTCCGATTCTGACCGGCATCCGGGCGATCCCGGACGGCACCGGCAAGAACGCCTCAGACGAACAGCATTCGGCTGAAAAAGGACTGCCCTTCTACCGTGATTATCAGCTGATGCTGATTGGCGTGGTGGTACTGGCGATGGCGTTCGCGGAAGGGTCCGCCAACGACTGGCTGCCGCTGCTGATGGTGGATGGTCACGGCTTTAGTCCGACCTCCGGCTCGCTGATCTACGCCGGGTTTACGCTGGGGATGACCGTCGGGCGCTTCACCGGCGGCTGGTTTATCGACCGCTACAGCCGCGTGGCGGTGGTGCGCGCCAGCGCCCTGCTCGGCGGGCTGGGTATCGCGATGATTATCTTTGTGGATGTGGACTGGATTGCCGGCGTCTCGGTGATCCTCTGGGGGCTGGGCGCGTCCCTCGGTTTCCCGCTGACCATCTCCGCCGCCAGCGACACCGGCCCGGATGCCCCGACGCGCGTCAGCGTGGTGGCGACAACCGGCTATCTCGCTTTCCTGGTCGGGCCGCCGCTGCTCGGCTTCCTCGGTGAGCACTACGGGCTGCGCAGCGCCATGCTGGTGGTATTAGGGTTGGTGATCGTCGCGGCGCTGGTGGCGCGCGCGGTGGCAAAGCCGGAAACGAAACACACGACACTGGAGAAGGGATATGAGCGTTAAACTGATCGCCGTCGACATGGATGGCACATTCCTGAATGATGCCAAGACCTACAATCGCCCGCGCTTTCTGGCGCAGTACGCGCGCATGAAGGCGCAAGGCATTCGCTTCGTGGTCGCCAGCGGCAACCAGTACTACCAGCTGATCTCCTTTTTCCCGGAGATTGCGCATGAAATTTCATTCGTCGCCGAAAACGGCGGCTGGGTCGTGAGTGAGGGTGAAGACGTCTTCAACGGTGAACTGTCGAAAGCCCATTTCGAGACCGTCGCGAACGTGTTAAACGACGTGCCGGGCATTGAGATTATCGCCTGCGGGAAGAGCAGCGCCTACACGCTCAAGTGCTATGACGAGGGCTTTAAGGCCATCGCGGCAAAGTACTATCACCGTCTGGAAATGGTCAGCGATTTCGACAACCTGAACGATATTTTCTTCAAGTTCGGGCTTAACGTGTCTGATGATGAAATTCCGCGTATTCAGGCGCTGCTGCATGAAAAACTCAGCGACATCATGGTGCCCGTCACCACCGGTCACGGCAGTATCGACCTGATTATCCCCGGCGTGCATAAAGCCAACGGCCTGCGGATCCTGCAACAGCGCTGGGGGATAGAGAACAGCGACGTGGTGGCCTTCGGCGATAGCGGCAACGACGTGGAGATGCTGCGCCAGTCCGGGTTCAGCTTTGCGATGGCGAATGCCAGACCGCATATCAAAGCGGCGGCGCGTTTTGAAGCGCCTCACAATAACGAGGAAGGCGTGCTGGATGTGATTGATAAGGTGCTGGATGGGGAGGCACCGTTTAACTAACACAGTGCGGTCTGGTGCCCTCACCCTAACCCTCTCCCACCGGGAGAGGGAATAAACAGTTAAGGTTGCAGGGCGTTTCCGACGCGCTTGTCTTTCAGGAACACCACCATCAGGCCAACCCACAGCGCGCCGTTGGCGAGGTTAAACAGACTGAACAGCCCGTTGCCTCCCATCGCGTAGGCATGCTTGCTCACCTCGATACCGACGGTAAAAATCAGCATCTGCAGCATCCCCATCGCCGCGGAGACCGTGCCTTTACTCATCTCGCTGGCAAACAGCGTCAGGCGCACCAGCCCGGCGTTCGCCACGCCAATCCCGAAGGCGTAAATGCTGAGTCCTGCCGTCATCCACAGATAAGCGTGTGATGACGCAACGGTCGCCACCGCCGCCAGAATCAGCCCGGCTGCAATCGGCCAACCACCCATGATAATCAGTGAACGCACGGTGCGGCGTGACGTCAGACGCGCCAGCACCAGGTTACCGATAATCAGCGCGCCAAAGATCGGTACCTGCAACAGGCCGTACTCGTAGCTGCTCAGCTTTTCACCGCTGATGATAATGACCGGTGACTGGGCAATCCACGCCAGCAGCGGCAGGCTAACGAACCCGGTCGCCAGCGCGCCCGCCACAAAGCGGCCATTCTTCAGCACTTCTTTGTAATCCCGCCCCAGCTCTTTCAGCGAGAGTTTCTCGCCGATGCGGGTGGCGGTTTCCGGCATTGCCCGGTGCAGACCAAAGAACGCGATGGCGGCGAGAACCGCAAAGAGCACAAACATCCCTTCCCACGGCGCAACATGCACCCATGCGGCGCCTACCAGCGGCCCGAGCAAGGGAGCGATCAGCGCCACGTTCGCCATCAGCGCGGTAATTTTGATACACACCGCCTCTTCAAACGACTCCTGAATGGCGGCATACCCCACGGCGCCGATAAAGCAAAGGCTCACCCCTGCAGGAAACGCAGCAGGGTAAATTGTTCAATGTTTTGCGCCAGCAGCGTGGCAAGGCAGGTGACGATAAACCACACCACGCCCGTCAGCATCACCGGACGACGGCCAATACGATCCGACAGCGGGCCTAACAGCCACTGCAAAAACATGCCGCCGGCCAGATAGGCGGTCATGGAGGTCGGTACCCACTCGATTCCGGCGTTGTACTGCGCCACCACGGCCAGCATCCCGGGCTGGATCATATCGTTGCCGATATAGGTAGAAAATTCGTAGAGCACCAGACACAGAGGGAAAAGCAACGCCTGACGACCCAGACGTGAACCTGAAGAAGAACGGTTTAACATGCAATCTCTTTATAATGACAAAATCGCGACGAGTGTAATGAAATGCCGCAGCCCGAGATAGTGATTTATCGAGGATAAACAGAAATAAAGCACATATCGTCTTCGTTTAAGGTTTCCTTAATTTGACAGATTTATGATAGCCCCATTACTCGTCAACGACCCCAAATTATGGCACTCACCTCCAGCCGTTCAGAATTGTCTAAGTTACAGACAAATAAGACAAAACGCCTTTACCGCTTACCGGCCCGCTTTTATGGTTATCAGCTTTTCATACTGATAGCCCTTGCCGTGGTGTTTACGTGGCTATCGCGCAATGAAGCGCTCGACAGATGGGTAACCGGCTTCTGGTATGACGCGGCGACGCAGAGCTTCCCGCTGCAGAAAGACCACCTGCTGGATCTGCTCAACCATCGTCTGGCGAAGTACATCGCCATCGCCTTAGGCGCCGTAGCGCTGTTTTACGGCGCTTACAAGCGTAACGCAAGGCTGGTGACGGCGGCGCTGCTGATGGGCGTTGGCGCGCTGGTGGTGGGCCTGCTGAAAAGCATGAGCCATCACAGCTGCCCGTGGGACCTGGTGGAATATGGCGGTAAGGCTGTCTCTTATCCCCTGTTTAGCGCCGTCCCTGCAGACAGCGGTCCGGGGCGCTGTTTCCCCGGCGGTCATGCCTCCAGCGGCTTTATGGTGATGGGGCTGTTTTTTGCCTTCTGGCGCGAGCGTCCGCGTCTCGCCTGGAGCTTTGTCGCGCTGGGCGTGGTGCTAGGTCTGGTGATGGGTTATGGCCAGATCATGCGCGGGGCACATTTTTTCTCTCACAACCTGTGGGCTGGGTGGTGGGTCTGGTTTTCTCAGGTGGTGGTCTACGGCCTTGTTTCCACCCGGTTTGCTAAAGAGTGATAACGCTATGCTAGAGAATCTGAATTATCAGCTGTTCTATCTGATCAATGCCACCCCGGCCTCGCCCGAGTGGATGATCGACTTTGCCACCTTTCTGGCAAAAGATCTGATCAGCATCGTGCCCGCGCTGGCCGCCATCCTCTGGCTGTGGGGACCTCGTAGCCAGGTGAAAGCGCAGCGCCAGCTGGTGATCAAAGTGGCGATGGCGCTGGGCGTGAGCGTTCTGGTGAGCTACATTCTGGGCCACGCATTCCCGCACGCCCGCCCTTTTGTTGCGCACGTGGGCTATACCTTCCTGCACCATGCGCCGGATGACTCTTTCCCGAGCGATCACGGGACGGTGATCTTCACCTTCGCGCTGGCCTTCCTGTTCTGGCATCGCCTGTGGTCAGGTGCGGTGCTGATGGTGGTCGCGGTGGCCATCGCCTGGTCTCGCGTTTATCTGGGCGTCCACTGGCCGCTGGATATGGTGGGCGGCTTCCTGGTGGGGCTGATTGGCTGCGTGAGCGCAGCTATCCTGTGGAGCCTTATCGGTGAGGCGCTCTATAGCGGGCTCTCTACCCTCTATCGCGCCATTTTCGCTATCCCTATCCGCAAAGGCTGGATACGTGACTAACCCCGACCTGACAGGTTACACTTGAACCCCCGCCCTGCGGGGGTTCACTTTTTTATCCCGAGGAACTATGGAAACACGTCGCGATGACCGCATTGCTCAGCTGCTTCAGGCGCTGAAGCGCAGCGATAAGCTGCATCTTAAGGAAGCCGCCAACCTCCTCGGCGTCTCAGAGATGACCATTCGTCGGGATCTGAACAGCGAGCGCGCGCCCGTCGTGCTGCTGGGCGGATACATTGTGCTTGAGCCGCGCAGCGCCAGCCATTATCTGATCAGCGACCAGAAGACGCGCCTGGTGGAAGAGAAACGCAAAGCCGCGCGGCTTGCGGCTTCCCTGGTACAGCCGCACCAGACGCTGTTTTTTGACTGCGGTACCACCACGCCGTGGATTATCGAAGCCATCGACAGCAGCATTCCGTTTACCGCCGTCTGTTATTCCCTGAACACCTTTCTGGCGCTTCAGGAGAAACCCGAGTGCCGGGTGATCCTCTGCGGCGGTGAGTTTCACGCCAGCAACGCGATCTTTAAGCCGCTCAACCTGCAGGACACGCTCAGCAATCTCTGCCCGGATATCGCGTTTTATTCTGCCGCGGGCGTCAATGTGCGTCAGGGGGCAACCTGCTTTAACCTGGAAGAATTACCGGTCAAGCACTGGGCGTTAAGCGCCGCGCAGTACCATGTGCTGGTGGTCGATCACAGTAAGTTTGGTAAGGTGCGTCCGGCAAGAATGGGCGAGCTGGCGCAGTTCGATGCCATCGTCAGCGATTGCCGCCCGGACGACGAGATTGTGGCCCACGCGAAGGCGCAGCAGGTGAAGTTGATGTATTAAACGGGGTGCGGTCTGATGCCCTCACCCCGGCCCTCTCCCACAGGGAGAGGGAGAAAAAACGTAGGCCGGGTAAGCGCAGCGCCACCCGGCAAAAAACTTAGCTAAACCAGCTGCCAAACCACCCGTGGAATTTCATCATCACGAAATCCCACATCCGGCTGAAGAAGCCGCCCTCTTCCACCGCTTCCATCACAATCAGCGGACGCTGTTCAATCGACTTACCGTTAAGCTGGAAATCAATCGTCCCGACCACCTGGCCCTTTTTCAGCGGAGCCGTAAGCTGCGGGTCAGTCAGGGTGTAGCTGGCTTTCAGGTTTTTCAGCTGGCCGCGCGGAATGGTCACCGAGCCCGCCTCACCTGCGCCCAGGTTCACTTCGCTCTTGTCACCAAACCAGACGCGCTGGCTGACGAACGTGGCATCCGGTTTAATCGGCGTCACGGTTTCATAGAAGCGGAAGCCCCAGGTCAGCAGTTTTTCGGATTCGTTAAAGCGAATGCGGTCGGTTTTGGTGCCCAGCACCACCGAAATCAGGCGCATGTCGCCCTGCGTCGCGGAGGCCACCAGGTTGTAGCCTGCCCCCGCCGTGGTGCCGGTTTTCATCCCGTCCACATTGACGTTGCTGCTCCACAGCAGGCGGTTGCGGTTCGGCTGGCGGATTTTGTTGAAGGTAAACTCTTTCTCTTTGTGGATGGCGTATTCATCCGGCACGTCGTGGATCAGCGCTTTCCCCAGCAGCGCCATGTCGCGTGCGGTGCTGAACTGACCCGGCGCATCCAGACCGTGAACCGTTTTAAAGGTCGTATTGGTCAGGCCCAGCTTTTGCGCGTAGCCATTCATCAAACCAATGAAAGAATCCTGGCTGCCGGCGACGTAATCGGCCAGCGCGATGCACGCATCATTTCCCGACTGAATAATCACCCCTTTATTCAGATCGGAAACGGAAACCTGATCCCCTGGCTTCAGGAACATCACGGAAGAACCCCGCAGCGCCGGGTTGCCGGTCGCCCACGCGTCCTTCCCGATGGTCACCATATCGTCCAGCTTGATCTTGCCCGCTTTCAGCGCCTGGCCCACCACATAGCTGGTCATGATTTTAGTCAGGCTTGCCGGATCGAGTTTCTCATCCGCATTCCCTTCCGCCAGCACTTTACCGCTGGCGTAGTCCATCAGGATCCAGGCGCGCGCATCCACTGGCGGCGCTTCGGGCGCAGCCTGTTCAGCTGCGTAGAGCGTTGGTGCAAACAGGAAAAGAAGCGCAGAGCCTGCCGCCAGGCTGCGCAGAGAAGTCATTTTACGCGTCATAAATGCCACCCGAGTGTCCATTCAAAAATTACGTCACATCACCGTGTCGCAAGAAGCGATGAGTAATAGCGCACTAAAACCGTTAAAGAAACCCAACGAGGGTAAAGTTATTAAAGTTTATGCAATAACATTCAGATACGCTTTGATTAAGACGATTTTTTTGTCTTCTGTTGCGTAATTGTTAGGTTTATCTCACCATGGCGAAAGGCTGACTCGGATTCACATCTCATCGGGAGTAAATATGATTACGCTGTGGGGCAGGAATAATTCGACCAACGTTAAGAAAGTGCTCTGGACGCTGGAAGAGTTGGATTTACCGTTCAATCAAATCATGGCTGGCATGGCGTTCGGCGTGAACAAGGAGGCCGACTATCTGGCCATGAACCCGAACGGCCTGGTGCCGCTGCTGCGCGATGATGAAACAGACGCGACGCTTTGGGAGTCCAACACCATTGTCCGTTACCTCGCCGCCCAGTACGGTCAGGGCCGCCTGTGGGTTGAGAATCCCGCCCGGCGCGCTCAGGGCGAAAAGTGGATGGACTGGGCGAACCAGACGCTGTCCCCGACCCACCGCGTGATCCTGATGGGGCTTATCCGCACGCCGGAAGCTGAACGCGACTATCCCGCGATTCACGCCGCGCAGGATGCCTGCGAAAATCTGTTTGCGATGATGGATGACGAGCTGGCGAAGCACGCCTGGTTCTCCGGCGAGGCGTTCGGCACAGGCGATATCGCCGTGGCACCCTTCGTCTGGAACCTGACCAATATGGGTCTGAAGTGGACGCCACGCCCTCACCTTGAGCGCTGGCTTAAACAGCTGAGCGATCGCCCTGCGTATCGTAACGTCGTGATGATCCCGGTCACCTGATTACGCGCCGGACGGGCTGACTTTCAACAGTTGCCCGTCCGTCTCGTCGGTCAGGACATACAGATACCCATCCGGCCCCACCCGCACGTCGCGAATACGCTGGTCCCGGTCGCCCAGAATGCGCCCGTCCTCCGTCACCTTGTTTCCCTCCACGCTCAGCACGATCACGTCCTTCTCCTTCAGCGCGCCGATAAACAGCTTGTTTTTCCACTGCGGGAAGACGTCACTGTTGTAAAACGCCATGCCGCTCACCGCGGGTGAGACTTTCCAGACGAACAGCGGCTTCTCGGTGCCCTCAACATGCGCGCCTTTGGCTTCCGGGATTTTCAGGCCGCTGTAGTTAATGCCGTGCGTGGCCAGCGGCCAGCCGTAGTTCTTGCCTTTCTCCGGAATGTTGATCTCATCCCCGCCGCGCGGGCCATGCTCGTTCAGCCACAGCGTGTCGCTCCAGGGGTTCATCGCCATCCCCTGCGGGTTGCGAATGCCGTAAGACCAGATTTCGGGTCGCGCACCGGGGGTGTTCACAAAGGGGTTATCCGACGGGACTTTCCCGTCTTCGGTGAGGCGCACCACTTTGCCCTGCAATTTATCCAGATCCTGCGCCGTCGGACGCTGATTGTTCTCGCCGAGTCCAATAAAGAGAGAGCCTTTGCCGTCGAACACCAGCCGCCCGCCAAAATGGTTACCGGTTGAGAGTTTCGGCATCTGGCGGAACGCCACCTGGAATCCCTCGATGCGGGAATAGTCGTCGCTCAGGCGGCCATAGCCCACCGCCGTTCCGGCTTTGCCGTCATGCCCGGCCTCGGCGTAGCTCAGCCAGACGCGGCGCGACTTCTCAAAATCCGGCGCCAATACCACATCCAGCAATCCTCCCTGACCGTTTGCCCAGACCTTCGGTACGCCGACAATCGGATCGGAGAGCCCTTTTCCGGTCTGCCAGCGTTTGAGCTGACCGCCCTTCAGGGTCACCAGCAGCCCGTCATTATCCGGCAGGAACGCCAGGGACCAGGGGTGATCGAGTCTGTTTTGCAGCACCTCGACCTTCACTGCCTCTGGCGCAGCAAGAAGTGAAAACGAAATAAATAACGCAGGCAGGGAAATCAGCGAGGATCGAGGCATAACGCGCTCCTTTATCGGCATATGGCATAAAGATTAGCCACTGCGTCCGGGCGCGTTATCACTTTTACAAAAGCTTAAGCAGAAGGGGGAGTTGCCTCCCCCGGGATCAGTGCTGTTCGAGCTGTTTGTGCTCGTTCAGACACATGATGCATAGAGAGAGCGTTGTCAGGCAGTTTTCAAGCTTCTCCGCGTTTACGGCGATAAAGTTCGGGCAGTCGTGGCGTCCGTTCATCAGACACACCCCTGCAATGGAGAGCACTTCGGCGGCACGGCGCAGCGCGATCTCTTCACTTTCGCCGCCGTTCGCCTTCAGGGTCGGTGCTTTTTCACGCATGAAATTACACAGTTCAAACAGGTTATCACGCAGATGTTCGCTTTCGCTGACTGACATATACCCTTTTGCCTTCCTCAACTGCAGGTACGCGGCCAGGTCGATTCGGGCGTTGATCAGCTTGTTCAGCAGATCGCGTTTTAGTCTGTCAACGGTCATGCTCTTTCCTCCTCTGTCAGCCATGGTGCATAGTCAGGATAAGTACATTTTTTGTACAGTTTAATGCCTGGGATCAATTTTTATTAACTGATTAACATTATTTACAATGTTACAACCTCGGCCCGACGCATCCGCCTTGCAAAGAGTGTATAAATCCCCCGCGATACGCTGTAAAATCCCGCCCTGATAACTCCATAATTGATGAATTTTTAACCTATGAGCAATGTTACGCACCAGCCGAAAATCGGCTTCGTCTCCCTGGGCTGCCCGAAAAACCTGGTGGATTCAGAACGCATCCTGACCGAACTGCGCACCGAGGGCTATGACGTGGTGCCAAGCTACGACAACGCCGATATGGTGATTGTTAACACCTGCGGGTTTATCGACAGCGCAGTCCAGGAGTCACTGGAAGCCATCGGTGAAGCGCTGACCGAAAACGGTAAAGTGATCGTGACCGGCTGTCTGGGCGCGAAAGAAGACCAGATCCGCGAAGTGCACCCTAAGGTGCTGGAGATCACCGGCCCGCACAGCTACGAGCAGGTGCTGCAACATGTTCATCACTACGTGCCAAAACCCAAACACAACCCGTTCCTGAGCCTGGTGCCAGAACAGGGCGTGAAGCTGACGCCGCGCCACTACGCATACCTGAAGATTTCCGAAGGCTGTAACCATCGCTGTACCTTCTGCATCATCCCGTCCATGCGTGGCGATCTGGTGAGCCGTCCAATCGGCGAAGTGCTGGCAGAAGCTAAGCGCTTGGCTGACGCGGGCGTGAAGGAGCTGCTGGTCATCTCCCAGGACACTTCAGCTTATGGCGTGGACGTTAAGCACCGCTCCGGTTTCCACAACGGCGAGCCGGTGAAAACCAGCATGGTCGGCCTGTGCGAGCAGCTGTCTAAACTCGGTATCTGGACGCGTCTGCACTACGTTTACCCATACCCGCACGTTGACGACGTCATCCCGCTGATGGCGGAAGGCAAGATTCTGCCTTACCTGGACATCCCGCTGCAGCACGCGAGCCCGCGTATCCTGAAGCTGATGAAGCGCCCTGGCTCCGTTGACCGCCAGCTGGCACGCATCAAGCAGTGGCGTGAGATCTGCCCGGACCTGACCCTGCGCTCCACCTTTATCGTCGGCTTCCCGGGTGAAACCGAAGAAGACTTCCAGATGCTGCTCGACTTCCTGAAAGAAGCGCGTCTGGACCGTGTCGGCTGCTTCAAGTACAGCCCGGTGGAAGGCGCAACCGCCAACGAGCTGGCGGACCAGGTGCCGGAAGAGGTGAAAGAGGAGCGCTGGAACCGCTTCATGCAGTTGCAGCAGCAGATCTCTGCCGAGCGTCTGCAGGAGAAAGTGGGTCGCGAGATCATGGTTATCATCGACGAGGTTGACGAAGAAGGCGCGATTGGCCGCAGCATGGCGGACGCCCCTGAAATCGACGGTGCGGTGTACCTGAATGGCGAAACCAACGTTAAGCCGGGTGATATTATTCGCGTGAAGGTTGAAAACGCCGACGAGTATGACCTGTGGGGTAGCCGGGTTTAATCACCCCACTCCGCTTTTGTAGGCCGGGTAAGGCGTAGCCGCCACCCGGCACATTTCACTGCACTACCCCTTTATCCTCGGATCCAGCGCGTCGCGCAGCCCGTCACCTAACAGGTTAAACGCCAGCACGGTCAGGAAAATCGCCAGGCTCGGGAAAATCGCCACGTGCGGCGCAATCACCATATCGGCCCTCGCCTCGTTCAGCATCGCGCCCCACTCCGGCGTCGGAGGCTGTGCCCCTAACCCCAGAAACGACAGGCTGGCCGCCGAGATAATCGACACGCCGATACGCATGGTGAAATAGACCACGATGGACGACACCGTCCCCGGCAGAATATGGCTGAAGAGGATGGTCGCATCGCTGGCCCCCATACTGCGGGCCGACTCGATAAAGGTCTGCTGTTTTAACACCAGCGTGTTGCCGCGCACCAGGCGGGCAAAGGCCGGAATCGAAAACACCGCGACCGCGATGATGACGTTGGCCATGCCGCTGCCCATGATCGCCACCACGGCAATCGCCAGCAGAATGCCGGGGAAGGCAAACAGCACGTCGCAGATGCGCATGATGATGCGGTCCCACCAGCCTTCGTAATACCCGGCAACCAGCCCCAGCACGATCCCGATGGCCGCGCCGATCAGCACCGCGAACACCCCGGCGGCGAGCGAGATCTGCGCCCCTACCAGTACCCGGCTAAAGATATCCCGCCCGAGGGAATCCACGCCGAACCAGTGGAGCATCGAGGGCCCGTCGTTCAGGCGGTCGTAGTCAAAATAATTTTCCGCATCAAACGGCGCCACCCACGGCGCCACGATCGCCACCACAATCAGCAGCAGCACGAACAGCCCCGCCGTCATCGCGACCGGCTGACGGCGGAAACGCCGCCAGAATTCAGACCACGGGGTGCGGATGTGGTCCGGTTTGAGCCCCGGCATGGCGTTTAAAACAGCCTGACGTCGCCAGTTCAACAATCGCATCTTACTTATACCTGATGGCCGGGTTAATGGCGGCGTAGAGCACGTCCACCACTAAGTTGATAAGAATAAACTCCAGCGAGAAAAGCAGCACTTCCGCCTGGATCACCGGGTAGTCGCGCATCTCGACGGAATCGACCAGCAGACGTCCCAGCCCCGGCCAGTTGAAGACCTTTTCCACCACGATAGAGCCGCCCAGCAGGAAGCCAAACTGAAGCCCCATCATCGTCACCACCGGGATCATCGCATTGCGGAACCCGTGCTTGAGGATGACCCACTTCTCGCTGACCCCTTTCGCCCGCGCGGTGCGAATATAATCTTCGCTCAGCACGTCAACGAACGAGGCGCGGGTAAAGCGGGCCATCACCGCCGACACGGCAGCCCCCAGCGTCATCGAGGGCAGAATGTAATGCTTCCAGGTATCGGCCCCGACGGTGGGCAGCCAGCCCAGCTCAACGGAGAAGATCTGCATCAGCAGCATCCCCAGCGCGAACGCCGGGAAGGAGATGCCGGTCACCGCCAGCGCCATGCCGAGCTTGTCCGGCCAGCGGTTACGCCAGACGGACGCCACAATCCCGGCGCCAAGTCCGAACACCACGGCCCAGCTCATGCTGGCTATCGTTAACCAGAACGTGGGCATAAAGCGGCTGGCGATCTCCTCCGACACCGGACGACGCGAGACCATCGAGATGCCAAAGTCACCCTGCAGAACGTTGCCAATATAGTGCAGAAACTGCATATAAAGCGGCTGGTCAAGACCCAGCTGTTTACGCACCAGCTCAATGACCGTGGCATCCGCTTCGGGCCCGGCAACCAGACGCGCCGGATCCCCCGGCAGCATATGGACAAACAAAAACACCAGCACTGCCACAATCAGCAGCGTCGGGATAAGCCCCAGCAGGCGTTTACAAACATAGTTCAGCATGGGCGTTATTTTAAATCCGCATCGTCAAAGCTAAAGCCCGTATCCGGCATGATGTAGAACCCGGTCAACGCTTTGTTATGGGCTGACACGAGTTTCTCCACCACAAGCGGCACCCACGGCGACTCTTTCCAGATGATGTCCTGCGCGTCCTTGTAGAGGCGCGCTTTCTCCTCCGGTTTGGTGGTTTTCAGCGCGTCAGCAAGGTCTTTGTCCACCTGCGGGTTGCTGTAGAACGCGGTATTGAACAGGGTTGGCGGCCAGTTCTGCGAGGCAAACAGCGGCGACAGCGCCCAGTCGGCTTCACCGGTCGAGGCCGACCAGCCGGTGTAGAACATCCGCACGCCGCTCTCTTTCTGCCCTTTCCCCTCAACCTCGGCCGCACGCTGTCCGGCATCCATGGCGGTCACCTGCGCCTTGATACCCACCTGCGCCAGCTGCTGCTGGGTGAACTGCAGCACCTTCTGCGCGGTACTGTGGTTATGCGACGACCACAGCGTGGTGCTGAACCCGTTCGGGAAGCCCGCCTCTTTCAGCAGCTCGCGCGCTTTGGCCGGATCGTACGGCCACGGCTGATAGCTTTGCGCATACGCGATAGCCGGCGGCAGCACGCCGGTGGCCGGGGTGGCATAGCCCGCAAAAGCGACCTTCACCAGCGCCTGACGGTTAATGGCATAGTTAATGGCTTCGCGCACCTTCGGGTTATCGAACGGCTTTTGCGTGACGTTCATGCTGATGTAGCGCTGCATGATCGACGGGCTGGCGACCAGCTCCAGCTTGCTGTTTTTCTCCAGAATGGCGGCCTGCTCATACGGCACAGGGAAGGCAAACTGCGCCTCGCCGGTTTGCAGCATCGCCGCACGGGTGTTGTTGTCCACCACCGGGCGCCAGGTGATGGTGTCCAGCTTCGGCAGCCCTTTTTGCCAGTATCCCGCGTATTTCTTCACCTTCACGAAATCGGTCTGATTCCAGGTGACCAGCTCGTACGGACCGGTACCGACCGGGTGGAAGCCAATCTCCTTGCCGTATTTCTTCAGCGCGGCAGGGGAAATCATTACCGTCGCCGGATGCGCCAGAATATTGATAAACGCTGAGAACGGCTCTTTCAGGGTGATTTTTACCGTCGCCGGGTCGATCACCTCGGTTTTGGCGATGTTTTTATAGAGGTTATAACGCTTAAGGCTGTTTTCAGGATTGCTGGCGCGATCGAGGTTTACTTTCACCGCGTCTGCATTAAAGTCGGTGCCGTCCTGGAACTTCACCCCGGTTTTGAGCTTAATGGTGTACACCAGCCCGTCATCCGAAACGGTGTACCCCTCCGCCAGCACGTTTTTGAGCTTCATCTCTTTATCCAGGCCAAACAGGCCCTGGTAGAACGATTTCGCCACCGCCTGGGAGAGCGTGTCGTTAGCGTCATACGGATCCAGCGTGGTGAAGTTAGAGCCGACGGCGACCACCACATCTTTGGCAGCGAACGCGGGGGCAGCGGCCAGGGCTGCCGTCACGCTCGCGGCTAACAACCATCTACGCGCTACAAATGTAACCATTATGTTCTCCTGCCTGTTGAAAGTTATAACCGCGAAAAAGCATTGTCCTGACGAGGGGGAGCCACGAAATGACCCGGCCCGACCTCACGCAACGCCACGCGCTCTACGGCCTCGCCGCGTTTACGAATATTGCTCGGCATTTCATCCTGCAGCAGCACGCGCTGGCCGTGACGATGCGCCGGGTCGGCGACCGGGACCGCCGCGATGAGCTTGCGGGTATACGGGTGCTGTGGGTTCTCGAACACCGCTCTTCGCGGACCAATTTCCACAATTTGCCCCATAAACATCACCGCCACGCGATGGCTGATGCGCTCAACCACCGCCATGTCGTGCGAGATAAACAGGAAGGCGATCCCCATATCCCGCTGTAAATCCAGCAGCAGATTGATGATTTGCGCCCGGATAGAGACATCCAGCGCCGAGACGGATTCATCCGCAATCACCACTTTCGGGTTCAGCGCCAGCGCGCGGGCGATGCAGATACGCTGCCGCTGCCCGCCGGAAAACTCGTGCGGATAACGCCAGGCGTGTTCCGGCTTCAGGCCAACGCGCTCCAGCAGCCAGGCCACGCGACGCTGCGCCGCCTCGCCGTCGAGCAGGTTATGCACCCGCAGCGGCTCCATGATCGAATACCCCACCGTATGGCGCGGATCGAGGGAGGCATACGGATCCTGGAAAATAAACTGAATATCCCGCCGCACCGCCTGCAGCCTGCTGTCCGGAAGGGTATCAATGCGCTCGCCGTTAAAGGTAATGCTGCCCTCCTGGGATGCCACCAGACGGAGCAACGCGCGCCCGGTCGTGGATTTACCGCAGCCGGACTCCCCCACCAGCGCCAGCGTTTCGCCCGGCCACAGATCGAAGCTGACGTTTTCCACCGCGTGCACTTCGCGCTTCACCCGGTTCAGTACGCCGCTGCGCAGCGGAAACCGGGTGACCAGATTGCGCACTTCCAGAATGGGCTTGCCCGGCACCACGGTGTCCTGCTCGCGTTCCTCCTCCTGCGGCTCAGACGCCGCCAGGGAAATCAGCGGAAAACGACGCGGCAGATCGCTGCCGTTCATCGCCCCAAGACGCGGGACCGCCGCCAGCAGCGCTTTGGTGTAGGGATGCGCGGGCGCGTGAAAAATCTGCTCAACCGTGCCGGTTTCGACCGCGCTGCCCTTGTGCATCACCAGTACGCGATCGGCGATATCGGCGACCACGCCCATATCGTGGGTGATAAAGATCACCCCCATCTCCATCTCCTGCTGCAGCACGTTGATGAGCTGCAGGATCTGCGCCTGAATCGTCACGTCCAGCGCCGTCGTCGGCTCATCGGCAATCAGCACCGCGGGACGGCACGAGAGCGCCATGGCGATCATCACCCGCTGGCGCATGCCACCGGAAAGCTGATGCGGGTAGCGGCCGAGAATGGCCTGAGCCTCCGGAATGCGTACCAGCTCCAGCATGCGTCTGGCTTCCCTGAGCGCCTCATCGCCGCTCAGCCCCTGATGCAGGCGAATGGACTCGGCAATTTGTTCCCCGACCGGGAACACCGGGTTCAGGGAGGTCATTGGCTCCTGGAAGATCATCGCAATATCCGCCCCGCGCACGCCCTGCATCTGCGCGCCGCTCAGCTCGTTTAAATCAATGACCTGGCGGTTACGGCGGCGCAGCAGCATTTTCTCGCTGGTGATTTGACCACCCGTCTGTTCCAGCAGGCGCATCAGCGCCAGCGCGGTGACCGATTTCCCGGAGCCGGACTCGCCAACAATCGCCAGCGTCTCGCCGCGCCTGAGCGTGAACGATAAATTCTGTACTGCGGGGATGAACTGCCGCTCTTCCTGAAACGCAATATTCAGCTGATGGACAGCCAGCACTTCGCGGTTGTCCAGCTCTTCACTGTGCGGCACGCGCTGCCCCCTTATTCACGATAAATCCCCGTGCTCGGCTCATCGCCGGCATAGCCCCAGGCGCGGTACATGCCTTCGCTGTTGAACGGCAGGGCCACGTTGCCCTCACGATCCACCGCAATGAGTCCGCCGATGCCGCCCAGGGCAGGTAATTTTTCCATCACCACACGCTCGCAGGCCTCGCTCAGGCTTAAGCCGCCGTAATCCATCAGCGCGGTAATGTCATAGGCCGCGAGAGCGCGGATAAACACTTCTCCGGTGCCGGTACATGACACCGCCGCCGTCGCGTTATTGGCATAGCAACCCGCGCCAGGCAGCGGGCTATCACCCACGCGTCCGGGCAGCTTGTTGGTCATCCCGCCCGTGGAAGTTGCCGCCGCGAGGTTGCCGGCTTTATCCAGCGCCACCGCGCCCACCGTGCCCATTTTGCTGCGCTCATCCAGCGGCGCAGTATGGTCAAGCTGCGTCATGCCCGCCGAACGGGCGTCCAGCAGCTGCTGATAGCGGGCTTCCGTGGAAAACAGGTCAGGCGATACCGGCTCCATTCCGTGTTCGAAGGCAAACCTCTCCGCCCCCGCGCCCGTCAGCAGCACATGCGGGCTCTCTTCCATCACCAGACGCGCGGCCAGCACCGGGTTACGCAGGTGGCTGACGCCTGCCACGGCCCCCGCTTTCAGGGTGATACCGTCCATGACGCAGGCATCCAGCTCGTGCGTTTCATCCCGGGTAAAGACCGAACCGATCCCCGCATTAAATAACGGGCACTCTTCCAGCAGACGCACCGCCTCGGTGACCACATCCAGCGCGCTCTCGCCCGCTTCCAGCATTTTCTGGCCCGTTTCCACAATGGCGTACAGCGCGTCGATGTAGCGTTTTTCCTGCTCAGAAGTGAGCTGTGCACGGGTGATTGCCCCGGCCCCGCCATGAATTGCGATTACCGCCTTAACCATTCGCATCACCCGTTAGCCTGTTTTGCGGCTTTTTCTATAAATATCATTATCGTCGACGAAACTTCAGATGATTTTTGAATATAGAAAGACGTAACAGTGATGTAAAGCGTGCACCCTTCGGTCATACAGTTAGCCGCACTTTTCTGCCATAATGGACGCTTTCGTTGTTACTCCGCAGGAGCCCACCATGGATTTTACCGCCGGACTGATGCCGCTTGAGACGGCACTCACGCAGATGCTTGACCGAGTTTCCCAGCTGCATGACGTTGAGACGCTGCCCCTCGTGCGCTGTTTTGGCCGTATTGCCGCACGCGATATCGTCTCTCCGCTCAACGTGCCGGGGTTTGATAACTCCGCGATGGACGGTTACGCGGTACGCCTGGCGGATCTCCAGACGGGTAACGCCCTGCCGGTGGCGGGTAAAGCCTTTGCGGGTCAGCCGTTTAGCGGCGAATGGCCTGCGGGCACCTGCGTGCGCATCATGACCGGCGCGCCGGTTCCGCCAGGCTGCGACGCCGTGGTGATGCAGGAAGAGACCGAACAGACCGACGACGGCGTGCGTTTTACCGCCAGCGTCAAAGCGGGCCAGAACATCCGTCGCACGGGCGAAGACATTACCCTCGGCGCGACGGTCTTTGCCGCCGGGCAAAAGCTGACGGTGGCGGAGCTGCCGGTGCTGGCCTCGCTCGGCATCGCGGATATCGACGTGATCCGTAAAGTGCGCGTCGCCGTTTTCTCCACCGGCGACGAGCTGCAGCTTCCGGGCCAGCCGCTGCAGGACGGCCAGATTTACGACACCAACCGCCTGGCGGTACACCTGATGCTGGAGCAGCTGGGCTGCGAGGTGATTAACCTCGGCATCATTCCTGACGATCCGGAACAACTGCGCGCGGCGTTTATCGAGGCGGATAAATCCGCCGACGTGGTCATCAGCTCCGGCGGCGTCTCCGTGGGCGAAGCGGATTACACCAAAACCCTTCTTGAAGAGCTGGGTGAAATCGCCTTCTGGAAGCTGGCGATCAAGCCGGGCAAGCCGTTCGCGTTTGGCAAGCTTTCACACAGCTGGTTCTGCGGCCTGCCGGGTAACCCGGTCTCGGCGGCACTCACCTTCTACCAGCTGGCGATCCCGCTGCTGGCGAAGCTTTCCGGCAACAAGGCCAGCCCGCTGCCGGAACGCGTGCGCGTGCGTGCCGCCACGCGGTTGAAAAAATCACCGGGCCGTCTCGATTTCCAGCGCGGCATTCTGACCCGCGGTGCGGACGGCGAGCTCGAAGTGAGCACCACCGGACATCAGGGTTCGCACATTTTCAGCTCCTTCAGTCTGGGCAACTGCTTCATCGTGCTGGAGCGCGAGCGCGGCAACGTGGAAGCCGGCGAATGGGTTGAGGTCGAGCGCTTTAACCACCTGTTCGGAGGCTAACATGACGGTGGAGCTGAGCGACCCGGAGATGATGCGCTACAACCGTCAGATTGTGCTGCGCGGGTTTGACTTCGAGGGTCAGGAAGCGCTCAAGGCGGCCAGCGTGCTGGTCGTCGGGCTGGGCGGGCTGGGCTGCGCCGCCGCGCAGTACCTTGCCGCGGCGGGCGTAGGAAGCATGACGCTGCTGGATTTCGATACCGTGTCGGTGTCCAACCTGCAGCGCCAGACGCTGCACAGCGACGCGACGGTGGGCCAGCCGAAAGTGGAATCCGCCAGGGCTGCGCTGGCGCGCATCAACCCCCACGTTCAGTTCACGCTGATTGACGCAATGCTGGATGACGACGCGCTGTTCGCGCAGATTGCCCGGCACGACCTGGTGCTGGACTGCACCGATAACGTCGCCATCCGCAACCAGCTCAACGCGGGCTGTTTTGCTCACAAAACCCCGCTGGTCTCCGGCGCGGCGATCCGCATGGAGGGGCAAATCAGCGTCTTCACGTACGCCGAGGGTGAACCCTGCTACCGCTGCCTGAGCCGTCTGTTTGGCGAGAATGCGCTGACCTGCGTTGAGGCGGGCGTGATGGCGCCACTCGTCGGCGTGATTGGTTCGTTGCAGGCAATGGAAGCGATCAAGGTGCTGGCGAATTACGGCACGCCCGCAGCGGGTAAAATCGTGATGTACGACGCGATGACCTGCCAGTTCCGCGAGATGAAGCTGATGCGTAACCCGGGGTGTGAGGTGTGTAGCCAGTAAAAAAGTCGGGTGGCGGCTTCGCCTTACCCGACCTACAACGGCGCGAACGTAGGCCGGGTAAGTGCCAGCGCCACCCGGCAACCGCGTCAGATAGACGTCCGTCCAAACGCCCCCTGCCAGTCCTGCTCAAACTTCACAATCGCCGCATCCACAGCCGGAGAGGTAATAAACTGCTGCGCCACGTCCAGCGGCAGCGTGATGGACTCGCACCCAGCCAGCAGGCAGTCCAGCGCCTGACGCGGGGTTTTAAAGCTCGCGGCCAGCACTTTTGACTGCGGGGCATGCAGCGTCAGCAGCTGCTGTAATTCCACCACGGTCTGGATCCCGTCCCCGCCCTGCGCGTCCACGCGGTTAACGTAAGGCGCCACATACTCCGCCCCCGCCAGCGCGGACAGCATCCCCTGCGCGGCACCGTATACCGCCGTACCCAGCGTCGGGATCCCTTCCGCTTTCAGCATCTTGAGCGCCGCCAGCCCTTCTGCGGTCACCGGCACTTTCACCACCAGATCGTTAATGATAGCGCGCAGCTTACGCGCGTCTTCCACCATCCCTTCGGCGGTGGTCGCCATCACCTGCGCGAACAGACGGCCTTTACCGCCCAGCGCGTCGTGCAGCGCGGGCAGCAGTTCGTCGAGCGGCGTTTTACCGGCCGCAACGATGCTTGGGTTGGTGGTCACCCCCGCCAGCGGGAAGATACGCGCCAGCTTTTTGACTGCCGCAACGTCAGATGTGTCGAGATAAAGTTCCATGAAGTCACCCTCAAAATTAGCCTGCACTTACCCTATCACGACAAAACCTGCTCAAGAGTTGACCTGCATCAAGATAACTTTCATTCGAAAGTCATTTAATCTTCGTATGCAAGATGGGAGGTGAAAACATGATCTTCAATATTCAGCGTTACTCTACCCACGATGGCCCCGGTATCCGTACCGTGGTGTTCCTGAAAGGCTGCTCGCTGGGCTGTCGCTGGTGCCAGAACCCGGAAAGCCGCTCCCGCAGTCGGGACGTGCTGTTTGATGCGCGTCTGTGCCTGGACGGCTGCGACCTGTGTCAGCAGGCGGCATCGGGCTGTATCGAACGTGCGCTGAACGGGATGGTCATTCATCGTGAGAAATTAAGTGAAGAGACGCTTAATGCCCTCACCGACTGCTGCCCGACGCAGGCGCTGACCGTCTGCGGTGAAGAACAGCAGGTCGAGGAGATCATGGCGACCGTACTGCGCGACAAACCCTTCTATGACCGCAGCGGCGGCGGGATCACCCTCTCCGGCGGCGAACCGTTTATGAACCCGGAGCTGGCGCAGGCCCTGTTTCAAGCCAGCCATGACCAGGGGATCCACACCGCCGTCGAAACCTGCCTTCACGTGCCGTGGCACTATATCGAGCCGTCATTACCGTACGTCGATTTGTTCCTCGCCGACCTGAAGCACGTTGACGGTGACGTGTTCAAGCAGTGGACGGACGGTTCGGCTAAGCGCATCCTGGACAACCTGAAACGCCTGGCCGCCGCCGGGAAAAAGATCACCATCCGCGTGCCGCTGATCCAGGGCTTCAACGCGGATGAAGCCTCCATCACCGCCATCACCAACTTCGCTGCCGACGAGCTCGGCGTCGACGATATTCATTTTCTGCCGTATCACACGCTGGGCATGAACAAATACACCCTGCTCGGCCAACCCTACTCTGCCCCTGACAAACCGCTGGATAACCCTGCCCTGCTGGACTTCGCGCAGCAGTACGCCTGCCAGAAAGGGTTAACCGCGACCTTACGAGGATAAACTTATGACAACCCTGAATCTCAATACCCTCAGCGAGCGCATTAAGGCGCACAAAACGGCGCTGGTGCATATCGTTAAGCCGCCGGTCTGTACCGAGCGCGCCCAGCATTACACCGAAATGTACCAGCAGCACATGGACAAGCCGATCCCGGTCCGTCGCGCCCTGGCGCTGGCGCATCACCTGGCCGAGCGTACCATCTGGATCAAACACGACGAGCTGATTATCGGTAACCAGGCCAGCGAAGTGCGCGCCGCGCCGATCTTCCCGGAATACACCGTCTCCTGGATTGAGAAAGAGATTGACGACCTGGCGGATCGCCCGGGCGCGGGCTTTGCGGTGAGTGAAGAGAACAAGCGTGTGCTGCATGAGATCTGCCCGTGGTGGCGCGGCCAGACGGTGCAGGATCGCTGCTACGGCATGTTCACCGACGAGCAGAAAGGCCTGCTGGAAACCGGCATCATCAAAGCCGAAGGCAATATGACCTCCGGCGACGCGCACCTGGCGGTGAACTTCCCCCTGGTGCTGGAGAAAGGTCTCGACGGCCTGCGCGCCAAAGTGGCCGAGCGCCGCTCGCGCATCAACCTGACGGTGCTGGAAGACCTGCACGGCGATCAGTTCCTGAAGGCAATTGATATCGTGCTGGAAGCGGTGAGCCTGCACATCAAACGCTTCGCCGATCTGGCGCGCGAGATGGCCTCCATCGAAACCCGCGAAAGCCGCCGCGACGAGCTGCTGGCGATGGCAGAAAACTGCGACGTGATTGCTCACGAGCCTCCAAAAACCTTCTGGCAGGCGCTGCAGCTGTGCTACTTCATTCAGCTGATCCTGCAGATTGAGTCCAACGGCCACTCCGTCTCCTTCGCGCGTATGGACCAGTATCTCTATCCGTACTACCGCCGCGACGTGGAGCTGAACCAGAGCCTGGATCGCGAACATGCCATCGAGCTGCTGCACAGCTGCTGGCTGAAGCTGCTGGAAGTGAATAAGATCCGCTCCGGCTCGCACTCCAAAGCCTCCGCCGGCAGCCCGCTGTACCAGAACGTCACCATCGGCGGCCAGAAGCTGGTCAACGGTGAGCCAATGGACGCGGTGAACCCGCTCTCCTACGCGATTCTGGAATCCTGCGGCCGTCTGCGCTCCACCCAGCCGAACCTGAGCGTGCGCTATCACGCGGGCATGAGCAACGACTTCCTCGACGCCTGCGTGCAGGTGATCCGCTGCGGCTTCGGGATGCCCGCGTTCAACAACGATGAAATCGTGATCCCGGAATTCATCAAGCTCGGCGTTGAACGAGACGACGCCTACGACTACGCGGCGATTGGCTGTATCGAAACCGCGGTGGGCGGCAAGTGGGGCTATCGCTGCACCGGCATGAGCTTCATCAACTTCGCCCGCGTGATGCTGGCCGCGCTGGAAGGCGGCCGCGATGCCACCAGCGGCAAGGTGTTCCTGCCGCAGGAGAAAGCGCTCTCTGCCGGTAACTTCGACAATTTCGACGAGGTGATGGCGGCCTGGGATAGCCAGATCCGCTACTACACCCGCAAATCCATCGAGATTGAGTACGTGGTGGACACCATGCTGGAGGAGAACGTCCACGATATTCTCTGCTCGGCGCTGGTGGACGACTGCATCGAGCGCGCGAAAAGCATCAAGCAGGGCGGCGCGAAGTATGACTGGGTCTCCGGCCTGCAGGTGGGGATCGCCAACCTCGGCAACAGCCTGGCGGCGGTGAAGAAGCTGGTGTTCGAACAGGGCGTCATTGGCCAGCAGCAGCTGGCGGCGGCGCTGGCGGATGACTTCGATGGCCTGACCCACGAGCAGCTGCGTCAGCGCCTGATCAACGGCGCGCCGAAGTACGGCAACGACGACGACAGCGTGGATATGCTGCTGACCCGCGCCTATCAGACCTACATTGAAGAGCTGAAGCAGTACCACAACCCACGCCACGGCCGCGGCCCGATTGGCGGTAACTACTACGCGGGCACCTCCTCGATTTCCGCAAACGTGCCGTTTGGCGCGGCGACGATGGCGACACCGGACGGACGTAAGGCGCACACGCCGCTGGCGGAAGGGGCAAGCCCGGCTTCCGGTACCGACCACCTGGGTCCAACAGCGGTCATCGGTTCCGTGGGTAAACTGCCTACCGAGGCGATTCTCGGCGGCGTGCTGCTGAACCAGAAGCTGAACCCGTCAACGCTGGAAAACGACAGCGATCGCCAGAAGCTGATGGTGCTGCTGCGCACCTTCTTCGAGGTACATAAGGGCTGGCATATTCAGTACAACATTGTCTCCCGCGACACGCTGCTGGAGGCGAAGAAACACCCTGACCAGTATCGTGACCTCGTGGTGCGCGTCGCAGGTTACTCGGCGTTCTTCACCGCCCTGTCGCCGGATGCGCAGGACGATATTATCGCCCGTACTGAACATACGCTGTAAGAAAAACGCCGGTGGCGCTGCGCTTACCGGGCCTACAGAGTCTCCTCGTAGGCCCGGTAAGGCGAAGCCGCCGTCCGGCTTTCTGACTTTCATTCGAAATTAAATTTGTGCTCCCCGTCACCTTGTTATTAGAATGTTTCAAAACGCAGTGACCCAGGAGCACAGTATGACCGTTAAAGTTATCGTCACCGATATGGACGGAACTTTTCTTGATGATGCCAAGCAGTACGATCGTGACCGCTTCCAGGCACAGTTTGAACAGCTTAAAGCCCGCGACATTGAATTCGTTGTCGCCAGCGGCAACCAGTATTACCAGCTCATCTCCTTCTTTCCGGAGCTCAAAGATCGGATCTCCTTCGTGGCGGAAAACGGCGCGCTGGTGTTCGATCGCGGGGAGCAGATTTTTCACGGCGAGCTGACCCGCCATGAATCGCAGATCGTGATTGGCGAACTGCTGAAAGATAAAGGGCTGAACTTCGTGGCCTGCGGGCTGGAGAGCGCGTACGTCAGCGATAAAGCCCCGGACGCGTTCGTGGCGCTGATGTCAAAGCACTACCACCGCTTAAAGCGCATCAGCGATTACCGTGAAATTGACGACGTGCTGTTTAAGTTCTCCCTGAACCTGCCGGACAGCGATATCCCCAATCTGGTGGATAAGCTGCACGTCTCGCTGGACGGCATCATGAAGCCGGTCACCAGCGGCTTTGGCTTTGTCGATTTGATTATCCCCGGCCTGCACAAAGCTAACGGCATCAGCCGTCTGCTGAAGCGCTGGAAAATCTCCCCGCAAGAGTGCGTGGCGATTGGCGACAGCGGCAACGATGCCGAGATGCTGAAGCTGGTGAAATATTCCTTTGCGATGGGTAACGCGGCAGAGAGCATCAAAGAAATCAGCCGCTACAGCACCGATGACAACAACCATCAGGGCGCGCTGAACGTCATTCAGGCCGTGCTCGACAACCATTCCCCGTTCGACGCCTGATCCTTTCTTCGCCGGAGCCTGGCTCCGGCCTCTCACTCTTTTTCCGTCCTGTGGCGCACGTCAAGTTTTTAAACTTGCATTAACTTATTTTTAACTTAAAGTATCACTTGTAGACACTTTTACTTTCGAATGAAAGATGCGAGGCAGTTATGACCTTTACCAGTGAAACCTTGCCGGCGGATCACAAAGCGGCAATCCGTCAGTTGAAACGTGAGTTACGCGCGCAGATCGGTGACGTGCAGGCGGTGTTCAACAAGCTCAGCGACAGCATTGCCACCCGCGTGGCGGAAATTAACGCGCTTAAAAATAAAGGTGAATCCGTCTGGCCGGTGATCCCGTTTGCCGATGTGAAAAACGGCACGATTACCGACGCGCAGCGCGACGCCGTTAAACGCCGCGGCTGCGCGGTGATTAAAGGTCACTTCCCGCGCGAGCAAGCCCTGGCGTGGGATCAGTCGATGCTCGACTACCTCGATCTGAACAAGTTTGACGAGGTGTACAAAGGGCCAGGCGATAACTTCTTCGGCACCCTGACCGCTTCCCGTCCGGAGATTTACCCGATCTACTGGTCGCAGGCGCAGATGCAGGCGCGTCAGAGCGAAGAGATGGCGCAGGTGCAGTCGTTCCTGAACCGTTTATGGACGTTCGAGAGCAACGGCAAGCAGTGGTTTGACCCGGACGTGAGCGTGATTTACCCGGATCGTATCCGCCGTCGTCCGCCGGGAACCACCTCGAAAGGGCTGGGCGCGCATACCGACTCCGGCGCGCTGGAGCGCTGGCTGCTGCCGGCCTATCAGCAGGTCTTTGCCCGCGTGTTTGACGGCAATGTCGACAAGTACGATCCGTGGAACGCCGCGCACCGTACCGAAGTGGAAGAGTATACCGTCGATAACACCACCAAATGCTCGGTATTCCGCACCTTCCAGGGCTGGACCGCGCTGTCGGACATGATTCCTGGCCAGGGGCTACTGCACGTGGTGCCGATCCCGGAAGCAATGGCGTATATTCTGCTGCGTCCGCTGCTGGACGACGTGCCGGAAGACGAGCTGTGCGGCGTGGCGCCGGGGCGCGTGCTGCCGATTTCCGAGAAGTGGCACCCGCTGCTCATCGAGGCGCTGACCAGCATTCCGGCGCTCGAAGCGGGCGATTCGGTGTGGTGGCACTGCGATGTGATCCACTCCGTCGCGCCGGTGGACAATCAGCAGGGCTGGGGCAACGTGATGTATATCCCCGCCGCACCGATGTGCGAGAAAAACCTCGCCTACGCGAAGAAGGTCAAGGAAGCGCTGGAGACCGGCGCATCGCCGGGGGATTTTCCACGCGAAGATTATGAAAAGAGCTGGCAGGACCGCTTTACCGTGAACGATCTCAACATCCACGGCAAGCGCGCGCTGGGCATGGCTTAACTGTCGTACAGCCCTTCCCGCTCGACGGCGGTGCGTCGTTTCCCATGACGTATCCGCCGTACCGATTCCCGCACGGTCAGCGTGCCGTTAAGCAGTAACGTCCCCACCGGCGCGTCCGGGCGCATCAGCCGCTGCTGGAGCATGTGTACCGCTTCCGTTCCCAGCTCGTCGCGGGGAACATGCACGGCAGTGAGCGGCACATCCTGGATCGCCGCCAGGTTAAACCCGTCAATGCTCATCACCGAGACGTCCTGCGGCACGCGCAGGCCGTGGTTTTGTAATGCGCTAATGGTCCCCGCCGCCATAAAATCGCCGCCGACCAGGAACGCGGTTGGCAAATCCTTGCCCTGCATTTCGCTGAGCCAGGCGCTGACCAATTGTTCCGTTTCGCGCGCGCTGAAGCTGGGCACCACCAGCAGATCGCGCCTGTCGTTGAACGTCAGGTTGTGAGACTGCCACGCGTCACGGATCCCTGACAGACGCAGCTCCATGGTGTAGCGACGCAGGCACAGCACGTTCATTACCTCACGGTGTCCCATCTCGAACAGGTATTCCGCCGCCCGCTCGCCAATGGCGCGGTGATCCGGCGCAACGGCAGGCAGACGCATGTGCCGGTCGCGGCAGTTAATCAGCATGCAGGGTTTGCCGACATCCACAGCCAGATTGTGGATATGCGGGTCGTCGATACCGAGAAGAATGGCGGCCTGGGTGTCCGACTCGTTCATGCGCGCCAGAAACAGCTGGGCGTCGCTGTCGTTCTCTTCCAGCGCGCAGTAGCGCAGTCGCACATCGTGGGATGCCAGGCCTTTACTCACGCTCTGGATCACGCGGTAATAAAAGATGTCGGACCGCTCGTCGAAGGCGCGCTGAGGAGCAAAAACCACCAGGCTATTGAGCAGCAGCCGTCCCGCCGCCATGCCCTCCATCACGCCCAGCTCCCGCGCGCACGCCAGCACCTTTGCGCGCGCTTTTTCACTGGTATTCGCTTTCCCCGCCAGCACGCGTGACACGGTGCTGATCGAGAGCTGCGTGCGGGCAGCGATTTCGGTGATTTTTAGCCTTTTGTCCATTTTGTGATCTGGCTCCATTTGCGAAATGAAAAAATTTTCATAGCGTGTTTGTCAGGCAATAACTGACATCAATACCATCTTGCCAGAGTGTTTACGTCAGTTATGAGAAATTTTGCACAAAATAGACTATTGCCCGCTCATTTTCTCCCTTAAGGTGAACCTGTCACACAACTTCCATACTAGTTGTATACCAACTTAAGCAGTTTAAACGGATAGAAATCAAAGGCATAAAAATCTGTGTGACACCTGAACCTCCGTCCCCTTACCGTCCGTCTTGTGGAGAGTAAAATGAGTCAGGACATCAATAACACCGTTGCGACAAGCAAAACCCGTCGCGTCATCAAGAACCTGCGCTGGTACGTGCTGGTGCTGTTCTTACTTGGCGTCACCGTTAACTACATCACCCGAAACTCGCTCGGGATCCTCGCCCCGGAACTGAAAGAGAGCCTTGGGATCACCACCGAGCAATACTCCTGGATCGTCGGTGCGTTCCAGATTGCCTACACCATTTTCCAGCCCCTGTGCGGCTGGCTGATTGACGTGATCGGCCTGAAGATTGGCTTCATGGTCTGCGCCGGGATCTGGGCGCTAATGTGTATTTTCCATGCGGGCGCCGGAAGCTGGCTGCACCTGGCGATCCTGCGCTTCTTTATGGGGGCTTCCGAAGCCGCCGCTACCCCGGCGAACGCCAAAACCATCGGCGAGTGGTTCCCGAAATCAGAGCGTCCCGTTGCTGCCGGCTGGGCGGGCGTGGGCTTCTCTATCGGCGCGATGCTGGCTCCGCCTATCATTTACTTCGCTCACGCCTCGTTCGGCTGGCAGGGGGCGTTCATGTTTACCGGCGTGCTGGCGCTGCTGTGGGTGATCCTGTGGTGGGCGTTCTACCACAACCCGGAGCAGCACCCGAACCTGAGCAAGGACGAGCTGGCGTTTATCAAGCAGGATAACGAACCGCCTGCCGTCAAACTGCCCTTCCTGACCGCGCTGAAAACCGTCTCGAAGAACAAACGCTTCTACGGTATCGCCATCCCGGCCTTTATGGCGGAACCGGCCTGGGCGGTGCTGAGCTTCTGGGTGCCGCTGTACCTTGCCAAAGAGCACGGCATGGACCTGAAGCAGATCGCGATGTTTGCCTGGCTGCCGTTCCTCGCCGCTGACCTTGGCAGCGTGGCGAGCGGCTACCTGACGCGTCTGTACACTCGCCTGTTCGGCTGCTCCCGCGTGAACTCGGTCGTCGCCAGTTCCGTGACGGGCGCGTTCCTGATGATCTCGCTGGCCATCGTGGCCATTACCCGCGACCCGTACATCACCATCGTGCTGATCTCCATCGGCGGCTTCGGGCACCAGATCATCTCCTGCATGCTCAGCGCCCTGGTCGTGGAGTCGTTCGACAAAGGCCAGATGGCGACCGTCAACGGCATGCGCGGCTCGGCGGCGTGGATCGCCAGCTTCCTGTTCTCGCTGTTAATCGGTGTGACCGCCGACAAAATCGGCTTTAACCCGCTCTTTATCGCCATGGGCTTCTTTGACCTGATTGGCGCTCTCTTCCTGGTAGCATTTATTGCTGAACGTCGCGCCAAGCGCGCCTGATAGTGGATGTATTGCATATGAAAACCCTGAAAAACTGGACCGTTGATACGCAGTCGGCAAACCATCTGGAACTGCTGGTCGATAACCAGCACCGTCTGTGCCTGTATGTGCTGGAAGAGAACCTGTTCCGCGTGCTGATCAAACGCAAAGGCGAGCTGGCGCTGGACCGCACCTGGAGCATCGCCCCGGAACAAGACGTGCCGTGGGAAGGTCGCCGTCGTGACGATGTCAGCGGCTTCACCTGCCCGGCCTGGACGCTGACGCAGCAGGACGACACGTTAACCGTGGCAACCGAACAGCTGCGCGTCACCGTGCACCAGCCGCTGTGGCTGGAGTGGCACTACCGCAATGAGGCGGGCGAGTGGCAGCCGCTGGTCAACGACCGCCCCACCAGCGCCTACCTGCTGAACGCCCACGGCGACGGCGTGGCGCACTACCTCAGCCGTCGTAAAGACGAGCGTTTCTACGGCCTGGGTGAGAAAGCGGGCGATCTGCAGCGCAACGGTAAACGCTACGAGATGCGCAACCTCGACGCCATGGGCTACAACGCCGCCAGCACCGACCCGCTGTACAAGCACATTCCGTTCACCCTTACCCGCCGCGATGACGTGAGCTACGGCCTGTTCTACGACAACCTGAGCAGCTGCTGGCTGGATCTGGGTAACGAAATCGACAACTACCACACCGCCTATCGCCGCTGGCAGGCGGAAGCGGGCGATATCGACTACTACATCTTTACCGGCAGGCGCGTGCTGGACGTCACCAAAGCCTTTGTGCGCCTCACAGGTAAGACGCTGTTCGGACCGAAATGGAGCCTTGGCTACAGCGGCTCGACCATGCACTACACCGACGCACCGGACGCGCAGAATCAGTTGATGAACTTCATCCGCCTGTGCGAAGAACACGCCATTCCGTGCGACTCGTTCCAGCTTTCGTCTGGCTATACCTCCATCAACGGCAAGCGCTACGTCTTCAACTGGAACTATGACAAGGTGCCGCAGCCGAAGGTGATGAGCCAGGCATTCCACGACGCGGGATTGAAGTTGGCCGCAAACATCAAGCCGTGCCTGCTACAGGATCATCCGCGCTACAGCGAAGTGGCGGAGAGCGGCCTGTTCATTCGCGATTCAGAAACCGATGCACCCGAACGCTCCAGCTTCTGGGATGACGAAGGCTCGCACCTCGACTTTACCAACCCGCAGACGGTGCAGTGGTGGCAGAACGGCGTCACCACGCAGCTGCTGGAGATGGGCATCGATTCCACCTGGAACGACAACAACGAGTATGAAGTGTGGGACGGGGAAGCCCGCTGCTTTGGCTTCGGCAAGGAAATCGCCATCAAGCATATTCGCCCGGTCATGCCGCTGCTGATGATGCGCGCCTCGCTGGAAGCGCAGCAGCGCTTTGCGCCGGAAAAACGCCCGTATCTCATCTCCCGCTCCGGCTGCGCCGGGATGCAGCGCTACGTTCAGACCTGGAGCGGTGACAACCGCACCAACTGGGACACGCTGCGCTATAACATCCGCATGGGGCTGGGCATGAGCCTGTCCGGGCTGTTCAACGTCGGCCATGACGTGGGCGGTTTCTCCGGCGACAAGCCGGACGCCGAGCTGTTCGTGCGCTGGGTGCAGAACGGCGTGATGCACCCGCGCTTTACCATTCACTCGTGGAACGATGACCACACGGTGAACGAGCCGTGGATGTATCCGGGCGTCACGCCTGCCATTCGCGGCGCGATTGAGCTGCGATACCGCCTGCTGCCGTATCTCTACACCCTGCTCTGGCAGGCGCACGCCGACGACGAGCCAATGCTGCGCCCGACCTTCCTCGACCACGAGCACGATGCGCAGACCTTTGAAGAGTGCGACGACTTCCTGCTGGGCCGCGACCTGCTGGTCGCCAGCGTCGTCGAAGCCGGGCAGCGCGAGCGCCGGGTCTGGCTGCCGGATAACGAAACGGGCTGGTATGATTTTTACACCCACGCGTGGTATGCAGGCGGGCAATCCATCGTCCTCGATGCGCCGCTGGAAAAACTGCCGCTGCTGGTGCGCGCCGGAGCCGGTCTGCCGCTGAGCGAGCGCATCACGCATGTGAGTGCCGAAAAAGATACGGCCCGCGAGTTGAAGCTGTTCCCGGTGAAAGGCGTCGGCACGACCTCGGGGCTGCTGTTTGAAGACGACGGCGAAAGCTGGGGCTATCAGAACGGCAATGCGCTGTGGGTGGAATGGGAAATGGTGTGCGACGGCGCAACCATTAACCTGAGAGTGAACGCACGCGGGGATTATCGTCCGGCGTGGAAGGCGCTAAAGGTGTCATTACCGGCGGGTGAAAAACGTACGCTGCGGGTGAACGGGGTTGAAAGGAGTGAGTGGGTGCTCTGAACATTGCCGGGTGGCGGCTTCGCCTTACCCGGCCTACAAAGTCACCCGTAGGCCCGGTAAGCGAAGCGCCACCGGGCTTTTTTTTAGCCGTCGATACCTTTGCTGCGCAGGTAATCTTCGTAGTTACCGGTGAAGTCCACCACGCGCTCTGGCGTAATTTCGATCACGCGGGTCGCCAGCGAGCTGACGAACTCACGGTCGTGAGAGACGAAGATCAGGGTGCCCTGGTACATCTCCAGCGCCATGTTCAGGGATTCGATCGATTCCATGTCCAGGTGGTTAGTCGGTTCATCCATCACCAGGATATTTGGTTTTTCCATCATCAGCTTGCCGAACAGCATGCGTCCCTTCTCACCACCGGAGAGCACTTTAGCTGGCTTTTTGATGTCGTCCTGGCTGAACAACAGACGACCCAGAATGCTGCGCACCGCCTGCTCGTCGTCGCCTTCCTGCTTCCACTGGCTCATCCAGTCAAAGACGGTCAGGTCATTTTCGAACTCGTACTCATGGTCCTGCGCGTAGTAACCAATTTGCGCGTTTTCGGACCATTTCACGGTGCCGTTGTCCGGCTGCAGTTCGCCGACCAGGGTTTTCAGCATGGTAGATTTACCCACGCCGTTGGCGCCCAGAATGGCAATCTTCTCGCCCACTTCCAGCAGCAGGTTGAAGTTTTTAAACAGCGGGCCTTCATCGAAGCCTTTGGTAAGGGCTTCCACTTCCAGCGCGTTACGGAACAGCTTCTTGTCCTGCTCGAAGCGGATGAACGGGTTCTGACGGCTGGAGGCTTTAACCTCTTCCAGCTTGATTTTATCAATCTGACGCGCACGCGAGGTTGCCTGACGCGATTTAGAGGCGTTAGCGCTGAAGCGGCTGACGAAGGACTGCAGGTCGGCAATCTGCGCTTTTTTCTTGGCGTTGTCCGCCAGCAGACGCTCGCGCGCCTGGGTGGCAGCCGTCATGTACTCGTCGTAGTTGCCCGGATAGACGCGCAGCTCGCCGTAGTCCAGATCCGCCATGTGCGTACAGACCATGTTCAGGAAGTGACGGTCGTGCGAAATGATGATCATAGTGCTGTCGCGATCGTTGAGCGTCTGCTCCAGCCAGCGGATGGTGTCGATGTCCAGGTTGTTCGTCGGTTCGTCGAGCAGCAGGATGTCCGGGTTAGAGAACAGCGCCTGAGCCAGCAGTACACGCAGCTTCCAGCCTGGCGCGACTTCGCTCATCGGGCCGTAATGCTGTTCAACCGGAATACCGACGCCCAGCAGCAGCTCGCCCGCGCGCGCTTCCGCAGAGTAACCGTCCATCTCGCCGTACTGCGTTTCCAGTTCGGCCACTTTATAGCCGTCTTCTTCGCTCATCTCGGCCAGCGCATAGATGCGATCGCGCTCCTGCTTCACTTCCCACAGCTCCGCGTGCCCCATGATCACGGTGTCGAGCACGGTGAACTCTTCGAAGGCGAACTGATCCTGACGCAGCTTACCGATGCGCTCGTTCGGATCGAGCGACACGTTGCCGAGGGTCGGCTCCAGATCGCCGCCGAGGATCTTCATAAAGGTGGATTTACCGCTACCGTTGGCACCAATCAGGCCGTAACGGTTGCCGCCGCCAAATTTGACGGAAATGTTTTCGAACAGCGGCTTACTGCCAAACTGCATAGTGACGTTGCTGGTAACTAACACGGGGAGATTCCTGCGAAAAGTGTGATAAACACGGCATTATGCCACAATTCCGAATTGAGATCCCGCGTTGCAACCATCCACTAAACTTTAACAAAATCGAAAAAAATGTGATTTCGTACACATCTGAATTCCCAGTGAGCGGGAATGCACATATAATGCGCTCCCATCACAGATTCAGACTTATCAACTCATCGCCAGAATGGCTTAGATACCTCGCACAACATGAACATGAAATTAACAGCGCTTTTTGCGGCGGCGTTAGCCGTAGTAGGTTTTTGTAAGACCGCGTCTGCGGTGACGTATCCCCTGCCGACCGACGGAAGCCGTCTG
The DNA here is from genome assembly GCF_019968825.1 of Enterobacter sp. JBIWA003. Taxonomy (NCBI): domain Bacteria; kingdom Pseudomonadati; phylum Pseudomonadota; class Gammaproteobacteria; order Enterobacterales; family Enterobacteriaceae; genus Enterobacter; species Enterobacter sp. JBIWA003. Next base: position 1,531,285 of record NZ_CP074170.1, on the reverse strand, counting down.
GTGGGTCAAAACCAGGTGGTGACGGTTCCTGAAGGTAACTCTCAGCCGCTGGAGTATTTCGCGGCGCAGTACCAGCTGGGTCTGTCTAACATGCTGGAAGCGAACCCGGGCGTTGACCCGTACCTGCCGAAAGCAGGTACCGTGCTGAATATCCCTCAGCAGCTGATCCTGCCGGATACCGTTCATGAAGGTATCGTAATTAACAGCGCCGAAATGCGTCTGTATTACTACCCGAAAGGCACCAACACCGTGATCGTGCTGCCAATCGGTATCGGCCAGCTGGGTAAAGACACCCCGCTGAACTGGACCACCAAAGTTGAACGTAAGAAAGCGGGCCCAACCTGGACGCCAACGGCTAAAATGCACGCGGAATACATCGCTGCGGGCGAACCGCTGCCAGCCGTTGTGCCAGCAGGCCCGGATAACCCGATGGGTCTGTATGCCCTGTACATTGGTCGTCTGTATGCGATTCACGGCACCAACGCCAACTTCGGTATCGGCCTGCGCGTGAGCCACGGCTGCGTGCGCCTGCGTAACGACGACATCAAGTTCCTGTTCGAAAACGTGCCGGTCGGTACGCGCGTGCAGTTCATCAACGAACCGGTGAAAGCGACGTCTGAGCCAGACGGCAGCCGCTACATCGAAGTGCACAACCCGCTGTCCACCAGCGAAGACCAGATCAACAACAACGAAGTCGTTCCTGTTACGCTGAACAGCGCGGTACAGGCGGTAACGTCTCAGCCAGACGTTGAAACGGCGATTGTTGACCAGGCCGTTCAGAACCGTTCCGGTATGCCGGTGCGTCTGAACTAATCACGTCACGCGCATTAAAAAAGCGGGCTTAGAGGCCCGCTTTTTTTTACCCGTTATTCACGATCACAATCCCGCCGTGGTCGTACCGATAGTGACAGTGGGCATACTCCAGCGGCGTGCCATCTTCCAGGTAAATGACCTGCTCCACCTCCAGCACCGGATCGGTTTCCTCGCAGACCAGATGCTCTCTGTCCAGCGCGCTGGGCTTAAGCGCCCGCACCACCCGATACGAGCCCATAATTTTCAGCCCCAGGGTCTCCTGAACGTACTGAAACACTGAACCTTCAAGATGGTTTTTCGTCAGGCCCGGCACCAGATTCATCGGCATCACCGTGGAATCCAGCGACATCGGTTCGCCGTTCAGCAAACGCAGGCGAATGAAGTCGTAGATCGGCGCATCGGCGTTAATCATCAGCGACGCCTGCTCTTTTTCGTTCGGGAAGCGCAGTTCGAAATGCACCACCTGGCTCGTAACCGTACCCAGATGCGCCCAGGTTTTGGTCGCGCCAAAGTAGTCGCTGCCGGAGAGATCCCACTGCGAAAGCTGGAGGAAATTTTTGCGGATGAACGTCCCCTGCCCCTGGCGGGTATAGACCAGCCCTTCGACGATCAGCTGGCGCATCGCCTGCTGGATGGTCATCCGGCTGGTGCTGAACTCCGCCGCCAGCGCAAACTGGTCCGGCAGCGGTTCATGGGCGGCGTACTGCTGGCTGATAATGCGTTTCTTGATTTCCCGCGCTATGGTGATGTACTTCGCCGCCATCATCCTTCCTTTCTGTTAGTTTTCTATCCCGCTGTTTTTCAAGGCCACTCGCTCGGCAATTTTGAGGAAAGGCAGGTAGAAGAATACACCAAATACGATGATTGCCAACTGCACCACCACCGCACGCCAGTCTCCCGCCGTGGCCAGCCAGGCACTGAGAATCGGCGGCGTGGTCCACGGGATCATCACCACGCAGCGCGACATGAATCCCAGCGTGGTACAGAGCCAGGCAAAGTAAATGCCTATCGCGGGCAGCAGCACGAATGGGATCATCAGCGGCAGGTTAAACACGATCGGCAGGCCAAAAATCACCGGCTCGTTGATATTAAACAGGCCCGGCGCCAGCGAGAGACGCGCCACCTGCTTCGCCGACTGCTGTCGGGAGAAGATAAAGATGGCGATCAGCAGCGAGATCGTGCTGCCCGTCCCGCCCACCATGCCAAAGGTCGGCACGAAGATGTTGTTGATGATGTGCGGAATGGGCTGGCCGTTGGCGAAGGCCAGCATGTTCTCGTTGGTATTGATCAGCAGGAACGGCTCCAGCACCACGCTGTTGACCACTGACTGATGAATGCCGAGCGTGAACAGGAAGTTGCCGAAGCTGTAGATGAAAATCGTCCCCGGCAGGCTGGTGTTGATCAGCCGCAGCGGCTGCTGGATGAAGGTCGTAATGAGATGGATCAGGTCCGTATGCAGCACGTTTGCCAGTATCGCCGCGAGCACCGCAAACAGCGAAAGCGTGAGAATGGTTGGGATCAGCGCGGTAAAGGATTTGCTCACCGCCGGGGGAACGTTTTCTCCGAGCGAAATGTGCAGCGCCTTCAACCGCGAGATGGCGATGAATACCTCCGTTGAAAGCAGCCCAATCAGCACCCCGGCGAAAATTCCGGTGGAGCCGATATTGGCGAAGGTCAACACCTGCGTCACGCTGACCGCAGCGTCGCTGCCGACGGGCGTAATCTGTAAGCGCATCGGCATCATAATGATAAAACTGCTGACGGCGATAACCACTGCCGAGACCGGATTGTCGAAATCTTTGTTGCGCGCCAGCGACCAGGCAATCATCGGCGCCAGCAGCAGCGCGGCGATATTCAGCGTGCCGTTGATAATCGCCTCGCCCCACACTTTGAAGTGTGCCAGCGTATCGCCATGAAAAATCCACGGAAACACCACGTTGTTCACCAGCACCGCCAGACCGGCGAGGATGAAAATGGGCATTACCGTGGCGAAGGCGTCGCGCAGGGAGCGCAGGTGCACCTGGTTTGCCAGGCGCGCCGAGAACTCGACAAACTTATCGACAAAGGACTGCATGTGCGGTGTGATTTTTGTTTCAGACATAGCGGCGTGTTCCCATCAATCAGTCACAAAAACGGCCCGGCAGCGTACGGCTTACATCTCGCGTCCGTTGGTATGGATAACCTGTTTTAACCACGCGTAGCTCTTCTTCGGCACGCGCCTGAGGTCTTTCAGGTCGTGGTTTTCCCGGTTGACATACACCACGCCGTAGCGCTTACGCATGTCGCCCTGGGAGCTAAGAATGTCGATTAACCCCCAGCCGAGGTAGCCAATGACCTCTGCCCCGTCCTCGAACATCGCCGCTTTCATCGCCTCGATGTGCGCCCGGTGGTAGTCGATGCGGTAGGTGTCCTCAATCGGGTTCACCCCGTCCCAGGACTCAATCACCCCAATGCCGTTTTCAATCGGGAACACCGGCAGGCGCCAGTCGTTGTAATAGCGGGTAATGATGGTGCGGAAGCCCAGCGGATCGATCTGCCAGTTCCACTCGGTGGCTTTCAGGTAGGGGTTATTTTTCTCGCCGTGAAGCAGGTAATAGTTCACCGGCGTGCCTTCCGGGATCGCATCGCTGTCCAGCGTTTTGCTGGCGTAGTAGCTGAAGGCCATATAGTCGTTTTGGGTGCGCGCCAGCAGCGCGAGATCGTCTGCACGGTAGATATCGCCAAAGCCCTCCTGCTCCACCACCGCCATCACCGCCGGGCTGTAGCCCTGCCCGGCAAAGACGCGCAGCAGGTTCTGGTTGAGGAATTCGTCATACTGCTGGGCGCAGAAGATATCGCGCGGTTTGCAGGTAGCCGGGTAGATCAGCTGGTGCGCCAGCATGCCGCCCATCAGCTGGCCCGGTTTCGTCTGGTGCAGGTATTCGGTCAGCGCCATGTGCGCCACCATCGTATGGTGCTGGAGCAGGTACAGCTCGCGAAGGGTTTTCTCGCCTTTCATATAGCCGGAAATGCGGAAAGCTTCCGGCATATGGAAAATATTCTGCTCGTTGAAGGTCAGCCAGTACTTCACGCGGTCGCCAAAGCAGTCGATCATCTTTTTGCCGTAGCGGATAAAGGCGTCCATCACGCGGCGGTCGATAAAGCCGTTGTACTCCTGCGCCAGCGCGAGCGGCATGTCGAAATGGTACAGGCAGATCATCGGCTCGATGCCGCGGGCGATCAGATCGTCAATAAAGCGGTCGTAAAATGCGATGCCTTCGTCGTTGAACGGGCCGTCGCCCTGCGGGCAGACGCGGCTCCAGGAGATCTGGAAGCGGTAGCAGTTCATGCCCAGATCCTGCATCAGATCGAAATCTTCCCGGTAGCGGTGGTAGGAGTCGGTCGCGACTTTCCAGTCGGAGACGTTCTCCCCGGCTTCACGAATGTCATACACCGACATCCCCTTCCCGCCCTCGTTCCAGGCCCCTTCCGTCTGCATGCTGGAGACCGAGTTGCCCCATAAAAAGTTGGCTGGCAGCTGATTCTTCATGTTCTCTCCCTATATGACTAGTCATTTAAAATTTCATGACTAGCCATATAGGCGAAGATGTAAAAACGATCAAAGAGGAGGATCGTTTTTTGTGAGCAATGCGGGAAAAAAGCCCCGGCAGGCGAAGCGCCAGCGGGGAAAAGAAAGGTTACTGCTGCGCGAGCTGATTACGGCGATACTCCCCCTGCCGCTCCAGCATCCAGCCAGGATATTCCCGCGGCAGCGCGCTCACCGCATCCAGCTGTTTAAGCTCGTCTTCGCTGAGACGGATCCCGGTGGCGGCAATGTTGTCGTCCAGCTGTTCAACGCGTTTCGCGCCAATGATGACGCTGGTCACCGCTTTCTGATGCAGCAGCCACGCCAGCGCGATTTGCGCGACGGAGACACCCTTGCTTTCGGCGATCATGCGCATCACGTCCACGCAGTCGAAGGCGCGATCTTTGTTCACCGGCGGGAAGTCAAACTCCAGACGACGGCCACCGGCTTCGCTCTGTCCGTCGCGGCCATATTTTCCGCTCAGCAGGCCACCTGCCAGCGGGCTCCAGACCATCAGCCCGACGCCTTCGCTCTGCATCATCGGCACCAGCTCGCGCTCAAGATCGCGTCCGGCGATGGTGTAATACGCCTGGAGGGATGCGAAACGCGCCAGCCCGAGACGCTCGGAAATGCCCAGCGCTTTGGCTATCTGCCACGCCGCCCAGTTCGAGACGCCGATATAGCGCACGTGACCGTGCTGCACCAGGTTATCCAGCGCATAGAGCGTCTCTTCAATCGGCGTGGCCGGGTCGAAGCCGTGCAGCTGATAGAGATCGATATGATCCAGCTGCAGGCGGCGCAGGCTCTCCTTCACGCTGCCGATGATGTGATAGCGCGAGCTGCCGCGCGAGTTCACCCCTGCCGTTCCGGTTTCGCCGAACACTTTGGTCGCGACGACCACGTTCTCGCGGGGGATTTTCAGGTTTTTCAGCGCCTGGCCGGTGATCTCCTCCGAACGCCCTTCCGAGTAAACGTCCGCGGTATCGATAAAGTTGATCCCGGCATCCAGCGCGCGGCCCACCAGCTGTTCTGCTTCACTTTGCTGGAGCTGACCAATCTTGCCCCACATGCCGCCTTCACCGCCGAAGGTCATGGTGCCGAGGCACAGTTCAGAAACGAACAGACCGGTGTTGCCCAGTTTTTGATAACGCATAAGATAATCCTCGCATGTCGTTTAAGGGGTACCCGATAGTTATACCCGCCCCTCAGCCATCGCGAATGTGGCGTTCCTGTCCGTTTCTTGCCCAATCCTCTGAAAATTTATCCGCGCGGGGCGTCGCCAAAGACGCTGTAGTCCGGTAATTGCACCTGCTGATACGGCTCCCAGCCGCCACCGAGCGCCTTGTAGAGCGCCACCAGATCGAGCGCGCTTTGCACCTGCGCCTGCGCGCGCTGCTGCTCGGCCTGGGCCAGCTGCCGCTGGGCGTCCAGCACGTCAATGAAGCTGGCGATCCCCTGACGATAGCTGTCGCTCGCCAGGTCAAAGGCGTTTTGCAGGGCGTCGATCGTTTTTGCGAGACCCGCTTCACGCTGCTGGTCTGTGCGATAGCTCACCAGCGCATTTTCGACATCGCCAAGCGCGGTGAGCACCGTCTGACGATAGTCCAGCACCGCCGCCCCCTGCTGCGCGCGCGCCACCTTCACGCTGGAGACCAGCCGACCGCCCTGGAAGATGGGAATGGAGACCTGCGGGCCAAAGCTGTAGAAGTGGCTGCTCCAGTCGGTCAGCCAGTTGGTTTCGCTGTTGCGCAGGCCAAACTGCCCGGAGAGGGTAAAGCTCGGGAACAGCTCCGCCACCGAGACGCCGATTTGCGCCGTGGCGGCATGAAGGTTCGCCTCCGCTTCACGCACGTCCGGACGGCGGCGTGCCAGCGTCGACGGAATGCCGGTCTGCACGATATCCGGCAGCGCAGGCATCGGCTGCACGCTTTGTAATTCCGCATCCAGCGCCCCCGGCGGCTTGCCCAGGAGGATTGCCAGGCCATTCATCGCCTGACGCGCCTGCGCCTGGTACTGCGGCAGCTGCGCCTCCAGGTTACCCAGCTGTGCACGCGCATTCTCCACGTCCATCTGCGGCGACAGCCCACCGCGCTGGCGGCTCTCGGTCAGATCCAGCGTCTGCTGCGCGCTTTTAATCTGGGTGTTCAGCGTGGCGATAACGCTCTGCGCCCCGCGCAGCTGGAGCCACGCGCGCGCCACTTCCGCCTCCAGCGACACCAGCGCGTCGTTACGCTGCTCGATAGCCGCTTTCTGCTGCGCTTCGGCGGCTTCCACCTGACGACGCACCTTACCCCACAGGTCAATTTCCCACTGGGCGTCGAAGCTGCCCTGGTAGAGGTTGATCGGCTGCGTCAGCGGTCCCAGCGCGCCCTTGAGAGCGGGATCGATGCTATCCACCTGGTCATACACGCCGCGGGATTTCAGCTCCCCTTCCAGCCCGAGCTGCTGGCGCGTCGCCTGCAGATTGCCGTTCACCGACGGGTAAAACGCCCCGCCCGCCTGGTTAATCTGTTCGCGCGCGCCTGCGATGCGCAGCACCGTCTGCTGCAGCGTCAGGTTCCCGGCAATGGCGCGTTCCACCAGGCTGTCGAGCTGTGGCGAGCCGAAGGTCTTCCACCAGCGCGGGTTGGTCGCCGCGGAGGTCGTCTGCGATTTTACCGCGCTGTCGCCCTTATCGTTCCAGTGCGTGACGGCAGGCGGCGCGGGCGGCTGATAGTCCGGCCCGACGGCGCAACCTGCCAGCAGCATCATTATCATCAGGGGGTGTAAACGTCTGTGTATCATCAATGTGCTCCTGCACTCCCCTCGCTCTTAACCGGCGAGAGCAACAAACAAAACGGAATCAGTAACAAGGCCACGGCGCTCAGGATGGTGAAGACGTCAATGTAGGCCAAAAAGCGCGACTGCTCGATCATGGTCTGGTACAGGCGTCCGGTGGCGATGCCGGTGGGGTCTCCCACCTGGGTCGTGAAGTTCTGGATCGCCTGGGCGCTTTCGCGTATCGCCTGCTGGAACTGCTCGTTAAACGGCGAGGCGTGGTACGCCAGATGCGCACTGTGCGCCTGGGACCGTTCAGTGATGGCCGCCGTCGACAGCGAGATCCCGACCGAGCCCGCGACGTTACGGAACATGGTGAACAGCGCTGCCGCATCGGCATTCAGCCGTCTTGGAATCGAAATAAAGGCAATGGTGGTCAGGGGCACAAACAGGAACCCCAGCCCCAGCGACTGGGCGCTGCGGAACAGCACCAGCGTCTCGAAGTCGATATCCGGGGTCAGCGTGCGCGACCAGAAGAACGACACCGCCAGACAGGTAAAGCCAAAGGCAATAATCCAGCGCGTCTGCACCACCGGCATCAGCTTCAGCACCAGCGGAATAGTCAGCACAATCAGCACCGCCCCGGGCGACAGCACCAGCCCGGACCAGGTGGCGGTATAGCCCAGGTCCTGCTGCGCCAGCTGCGGGATCACCACGGAACTGCCGTACAAAATCATCGCCATCCCCGCCATCAGCAGGCTGGAGATGGCAAAGTTGCGGTCCTTCATGCAGTGCAGATCCACCACCGGTTTTCTGGCATACACCAGCCAGTAAATGGCACCGATAATGCCGATAAGCGTTAACACCGCGAAGGTACGAATAAAGTTCGAGTAGAACCAGTCCTCATCTTCCCCCCGGTCAAGCATCACCTGCAGGCAGCCCAGCCCCAGGGCGATCAGGCCGATCCCCGTCCAGTCGATGGTCAGCTTCTCTTTTGACTTGCTCTCCCACGGCGGATCTTCCAGCAGCTGGTAGATCGCCAGCACCGTGACAATCCCCACCGGGATGTTGATAAAGAACACCCAGCGCCAGGAGTAGTTGTCGGTGATCCAGCCCCCCAGCGTCGGGCCGAGGACCGGTGCAACGATAATCGCGATGGACGAGAGCCCAAAGGCTTTGCCCCTGTCCTCCGGCTTGAAGTAGTCGAGCAGTACCGACTGCTGCGTGGGCTGTAGTCCGCCACCAAAAAAGCCCTGCATCACGCGGAACAGGATGATCTGCCACAGTTCGGTGGCGATCCCGCAGAGGAACGAGCAGACGGTGAACATGACGATGCAGATCAGGAAGAACTGCTTGCGGCCGAAGACGCGGCTCAGAAACGCCGAAATGGGCAGCACGATGCCGTTCGCGACCAGGTAGCTGGTTAACACCCAGGTGGATTCGTCATAGCTGGACGAGAGCGAACCTGCCACGTGAGGCAGCGCTACGTTGACGATAGTGGTGTCGAGGATCTCCATAAACACCGCCAGGGTGACGACAATCGCCACCGCCCACGGATTGCTGGCGGGCTTCCAGCTGTCGTGGCTGTGATCCGTCATTCCACCGTCACCTTCGGCGCAACCGACAGCCCCAGCGGCAGCGGTTTGTTCGGATCGAGCCCCTTATCAATCACGATTTTGACCGGCACGCGCTGCACAATTTTGACAAAGTTACCGGTGGCATTTTCTGCCGGGAAGGCGGAGAAGCGCGAGCCGCTGCCCTGCTGGATACTGTCAACATGGCCCTCAAGCGCCATATCCGGCCACGCGTCGACGGACACGGTGACCTTATCGCCGGGCTTCATGCGCTCAAGCTGGGACTCTTTGAAGTTCGCCACCACCCACACGTTCGGCGAAACCAGGGAGAACAGCGCCGTACCCGCCTGCACCAGCGTGCCGGGCTGCACGTTGCGTTTGGTGACAAACCCGTCGAACGGGGCGCGGACTTCGGTGTAAGAGAGGTTCAGATTGGCCGTTTCCAGCTGCGCTTTCGCCTGATCGACCTGACGCTCGCGCGCTTCAACGTTGGTTTCCTGCTGGCGGATTTGCAGCTGGACCTGCTCTGCCACCTCCAGCTGCGCCTGGGCGCTGGCCAGCCCCGCCTGCGCGCTGCGCAGCTGAGCGTTCGCGGAATCAATGCTTTGCTGGGTGGTTGCCCGCGGGTCGACGCCGCGCTGGCGACGGTACTCCGCCTGCGCGTTCGCCAGATCGGCCTGTGCTTTCAGCACCTGCGCTTTGGCTTCGTCACGCTGGGCGGGATACTGCACTTTTGAGAGCGCCAGCTGCGCCTGAGCCTGATGCAGCTGCGCGATGGCCAGCCCAAGCTGGGCCTGAGCCTGATCGCGCTGCGCGGTGGTATCCCGCGGATCGATAACCACCAGCAGATCGCCCTTTTTCACGCGCTGGTTATCGCGCACCCGCAGCTCGGTGACGTAGCCTGCCGTTTTCGGGGCAATCGTCACCACGTCGCCGTCGGTAAAGGCGTCGTCAGTCGTCTCTTCGTTACGGGTTAAAAACCACCAGACCAGCGCCACGACAACCATCACCACCACGACAATGCCGAGGATAATTAACGGTTTTTTGCCCGGGCGCTTACGCTCATTATTATTTTTGTCCTGCTCGTCAGCAGGCTTATTTTGATCTTCAGCCATAGTTCAGCAACGGTCCTGTCAGTGAGCGGCATCACACTATGCCGTTCACTAAAGCTAGGACGTTGCTATACGTTTGCCAGGAAAAACTGACAAATTGCGCACTATATGAGAAGGAATATTCCGAAACCGATCGCCGCGGCCCAAACCAGCATCGGTATCGACCAGAGATGGAAGCGCCACCAGATACGACGGTCGTTGGCCATGCGCAGGGCAATCAGGTTGGCCAGCGAGCCGGGCAACAGCCCAAACCCGCCGATATTCACCGCCCAGGCCAGCAGCGTGTCCGGCGGAACATAGTTGAGCAGCAGAATGGTGGACGGCACGTTGCTGATAAACTGCGACAGGCCAATCGCCGTCAGCCACAGTCCCGGCTGAGACAGCGTACTGACGCTGTGGAGCACGTTTTGCAGCACCGGAAGCTGGATAAGCAGATGCACATCAATAAACATCACCATAAAGACCAGCAGCAGCGTCCAGTCCACGCTGACCAGCACGCGCCGCGCGAGGACGACAAAGCCTGCGGCGACCAGCAGGACACCCGCCAGCTCATACTTCAGCTCGAGCGCGAACAGAAAGACGATATATAACCCGAGACAGCTCCAGACCAGACGCGGCTGCCACTGCGGGCCCGTGGTGCCGCTGTGGTATTGCAGTTTTTTATCCGGAAACGCAAACCAGCACACCACCAGCAGCGACAGCATCATCACCAGCGCCAGCGGCGCCATCTGCCAGGTAAAGGCGGCGAACGACAGCCCGGAACGTCCCCAGAGGAGGATATTTTGCGGGTTGCCGATAGGCGTTAACAGAGAACCGGCGTTAACGGCGAGCGCTTCAAAGATGATCAGCCGGCTGACCGGGATCTCGCAAAGCTTACGCAGCGTGAGCGTGAGGGGCACAATGATAAACAGCGCCACGTCGTTGGTCAGAAACGTCGACAGCACCGCGGCGGAAAACACCATAAACAGGGATAACCTGCGCTCGGTGGCAAAACGGCGCACCATTTTACGGCCCAGCACGTCAAAATAGCCGCTCAGCTCGACCCCTTTGGTGAGCATCATCAGGCCGCTCAGGGTAATGATGGTGCGCCAGTCAATAGCGGCGGGCCAGGCCTGCGGCGCAAACGGCACAAAGAGGCTTAACCCTGCGCCAATGAGTAATAAGAGATGGAAGAAACGATCGCGTGCCAGGGCCTGCAGTCCAGGGATTTTCATTCAGCGGAGGGACCATATTTAAGCGTAAACTCACGAAACTTCACCAGCGTCTCTTCGCTGACGTGGTGTTCCATTCCTTCCGCATCCCGGCGGGCAATCTCCGGGCTGACGCCCAGCACCAGTAAAAAATTCTCGACAAGCTGGTGGCGCTCGCGGCTCTCCTGCGCGAGTTTCTCCCCTTCTGGTGTCAGAAAGACCCCGCGCCAGGGGATCATTTCGATTAGGCCCACGGAGGCGAGACGTTTTAACATTTTTGCGACAGTTGGCTGCGATACCCCCAGCCTGGCGGCCATATCGACCTGACGCGCTTCCCCGACCTCACGAATCAGATCGGAAATGAGTTCAACATAATCATCAATCAGTTCACGCCGGTGCGCTTCACGGACCTGGCGAAAACCTTCGACATGCTCTTCAACATTCACCAGTTGCGTCGTTTTTTTAATGGTTGGCTTACCTGCGCGACGGTTCATTGTACTTCCTCAGTGGGATGACGCTTCCAGCGCCCGGTATCGAGAGCGCACATTGTAAACCATCCCTCCACAAGCACAAAAAATTAACGAAATAGCCATAGCTATACAATATAGCCTGTGCTATATCTGTATGTAATGCAGTCACCCTTCACGGATCGAAGGGATCAAAAATCAGGAGGTCTTATGAACGAATTCAAGAGGTGCATGACCGTGTTTACCCACTCACCCTTTAAAGTGCGCTTAATGCTGCTGAACATGCTGTGCGATATGTTTAACGGCAAACCGCATCAGGATGACAAACCTTCCCACTAAGCGGCGTCGCGGTACGCCGCTTCATTTTCCCGTCACATTTTCGCTGTAAACTGGCTTCCAGCCGCCCTATTCCCGATCTTTTTTACGGATTTGCAATCCCCTTCGCAAAACATCTGCTTAGCAACTGTTGATATTATTTAGCGCTCGCACTATCTTCTTGCAGCCCTGCACAATTTGCGGCTCGCTGAAGCGGACCCTCATTCCCTCTCCACGCACTGTCAGGCAGGTTATGACCCTTGACGCCAGGGTGAGCACATGGCGTTTTCATCCATGATAGTGACCTATGAATTTAACCCTGATAGATACCGTTGTGACCCGCAGCCGGGCCTTAAGCCCGTGGACGGGGTTTTACTTTTTGCAGTCATTACTGATTAACTTTGCGCTCGGTTATCCCTTTAGTCTGCTCTACGCGGTGGCCTTCACCTGCATTCTGCATGTGCTGTGGCGAGCCGCGCCGCGCGCGCAAAAAGCATTAATCGGCATCTGTTCGCTGGTTGCGGCACTCTATTTTCCGTTTGGTCAGGCGTACGGCTCGCCAAACTTTAATACCCTGCTGGCGCTGCACTCGACCAATATGGAAGAGTCGACGGAGATCCTGACGATCTTCCCGTGGTACAGCTACGTGGTCGGGCTCTTTATCTTCGCGTTGGGCGTTATCGCCATCCGTCGTCAGCCGGGCGAGAAAAAATCCTGGGGTAAGATCGACATACTCTGTCTGGTATTCAGCGTTGCCGTGGCGTTTGTCGCCCCCATCCAGAATATTCCCTGGGACGGTAAGCTAAGACTTATTAACATCGGCTATCCGGTTTTCCGCTTCGTGAAAGACGTCGTTGTAAATAATAAAGAGGTTCTCGACGAACAGGCCCGCATGGCTGAACTTTCCAATATGAAAGACACCTGGAACGTGCTGGCCGTTAAGCCGAAATATCACACCTATGTGGTGGTGATTGGCGAAAGCGCGCGTCGCGATGCAATGGGGGCGTTTGGCGGCCACTGGGATAACACCCCATTTGCCAGTTCGGTCAAAGGCACCCTGTTTACCGATTATGTCGCGGCCAGCGGCTCAACGCAGAAATCGCTCGGCCTGACCCTTAACCGGGTGGTGGATGGCAAACCGCAGTATCAGGATAATTTCGTCACCCTGGCAAACCGCGCAGGTTTTCAGACGTGGTGGTTCTCGAATCAGGGGCAAATTGGCGAATACGATACGGCCATCGCCAGCATCGCCAAACGGGCTGACGAAGTGCAGTTCCTGAAAAACGGCGATTTTGAAGCCGACAAAAATACCAAAGACGAAGCGCTGCTGAAAATGACGGCGCAGGTCTTCGCCACCCCGCGCACCCAGCCTCAGCTGATCGTCCTGCATCTGATGGGGTCGCACCCGCAGGCCTGCGATCGGACCGGCGGGAAGTACGCGGAGTTCGTGCAGTCCAAAGAGACCTCCTGCTATCTCTACACCATGACGCAAACCGACGACCTGCTGAGCAAGCTCTACGATCAGCTGCGCAATACGGGCGACAGCTTCTCCCTGGTCTATTTCTCGGATCACGGACTGGCGTTTAAGGAGCGCGGGAAAGAGGTGCAGTACCTGGCGCACGATGACAAGTTCCAGCAGAACTTCCAGGTGCCGTTTATGGTGCTGTCGAGTGACGATAAAACGCATCGCGTTATTAAAGCGCGTCGTTCAGCGAATGATTTCCTGCAGTTTTTCTCGCAGTGGACGGGGATTACCGCCGGGCAGATAAAAAACGCTTACCCGTTTGTCTCTAACAAGAAAGCTCCCCAAGTGTACGTTACCAACTTCAAGTTACAGAAAGTTGACTACAACCATCTGGGTACGGATATTTTTGATATTAAGAGTAAGTAGCGGTCTGATGCCCTCACCCTGGTCCTCTCCTACAGGGCTGAGGGATCCACCAGTAATTTTTACTTGAAGCGATGAACATTGCTATGCAAAATTAATGACTTACAGCGACGCCCTGGTCCGGCTGTAAATCGCCGAAGCGTTTCCGTAAGGCCGGGGCGAGGCGCAGGGATGCGCCGAGAGGGCGTGGCCTGCAGGGATGCAGGCTCATGCCCGACCCGATAGCCTGAAGGAATAAGCTGAGGGCACCGCGAAGCGGCGATTTACCGCCGGGAGCCCGGGTCGTCAGGGCGGCGGCGATTGAGCCGCCCTGGCACGTTCACAGGTCATGCTGTTACAGAGTAGCAAGGAACATGAAGTGAACGGAATGACCACTACAGCCGTATGTTCCCCCCTCCCCCCACAGGGAGAGGGAAAAAGACAAAAAAAAATCCGCCACAGTGGGCGGATTTTTTATTTAATCACCGAAGTGATTAGAAGCGGTAACCTACGCCCGCGATCCAGGTGCCAACGTCAACGTTGCGGATACGGCTCTGCTCATAGGAGAAGTCCAGAGCAACGTCCTGGATTGGGTTGAACTGCAGGCCTGCGCCATAGGAGAAGCCGTAGTCGCTGTTGCTTGCAGTGCGGTTCAGACCTTCGTTTTCGGTCTGCTGGAATTTACCGTAGCCAACACCTACAACACCGTAGATGCTTGCCCAGTCGTTCAGACGGTAAGCTGGGCCCGCGGTGATACCGTAGTACTGGCCTTTGTTGTATGCGCCGTTTTCAGAACGATCTTTCTCGGTGTAGGTGAAAGAACCGATCACGCCCAGTGGGTTGTTATCCTGCTCGTAACGATACTTCAGGTTGAAACCGTTAGCTTTGTTCATCACGCCCTGATAGTCGCTCTGAGCGTAACCACCAGTAACAGTAGAAGTAGCAGCTACAGCGGTACCTGCGGAAACAGCCAGTACAGCGGCCAGTGCTGAAAGACATGCAATTTTTTTCATAACCACCTCAAATGTGATCCAAGTAAGTCCGTAAGTTTTAAATATATCAAAAAAATTTGCGAAACTCTTTGTGATTCGTGATGTCTAATGAAACCTTTCCTGTAACAGAACGTTTCCAGCATCAGCTATCTCTTTCAAATCACATGCAATTTTCACTACTAAATGCGCATAGTGCGCGTCTGCGCAGTTACATTCATCCAGATTATTCCTAATCTGACAGGCGATAAATCCACCAGCGCTTAACCATTTTACGGATTTCACCTGCTTTTTTTTCAACAGTACCTCAACCGTAGCCGCATATTTCCTTTACACTGCAACCTTTACCTCATTTGACATAAGCTGACAGGAGAAAGGATGCCTGGGTTATCCCGCACGTCGTCGGTCTGGTTGCCGGTAGCCGTCATACTCATTGCCATGTTGTCCATTCAAAGCGGTGCCTCGCTGGCAAAATCGCTTTTTCCGCTGGTTGGCGCGCCCGGGGTGACCGCCCTGCGTATTGTGCTAGGCACGGCGATACTGGTGGTCATTTTTAAACCGTGGCGTCTGCGCTTCAAAAAGGAGCAGCGTTTACCGCTGCTGTTTTATGGACTCTCCCTGGGGGCAATGAACTACCTGTTCTACCTCTCCATCCAGACGATACCGCTGGGTATTGCCGTCGCGCTGGAGTTTACCGGCCCGCTGGCGGTGGCGCTGTTCTCCTCCCGACGTCCGGTCGATTTTATCTGGGTCGTGTTAGCCGTACTGGGCTTATGGTTCCTGCTGCCGCTGGGCCAGAGCGTTTCTGAGATTGACCTGACGGGCGCAGCGCTGGCGCTGGGCGCAGGTGCCTGCTGGGCTGTCTATATCCTCACCGGCCAGCGCGCTGGGGAAGAGCACGGTCCGGCGACCGTCGCGTTGGGTTCCCTGATTGCGGCCATCGTGTTTGTGCCCATCGGCATGGCGCAGGCGACAGAGTCTATCTGGCAATGGTCCGTCATGCCCATCGGTCTGGCGGTCGCGATTCTCTCTACCGCACTCCCCTATTCTCTGGAGATGATTGCGCTGACGCGTCTGCCGACACGCATATTTGGCACCCTGATGAGCATGGAGCCTGCACTTGCCGCGATTTCCGGGATGGTGTTTCTCGGCGAAACCCTGACATTGACCCAGACGCTGGCGCTCTGCTCGATTATCGCGGCATCAATGGGCTCGACGCTTACCATGCGCCCGGAGCCAAAAGTTGAGAAAGTGGATATCAACTAAGGCCATATATTCTGCATGGCTTCCACGCCATGCAGAATAAAGGCCAGAAACACAGGCGTTATAATTTCTTACACACTCACGCCTGCCAGCAAAATATTCCTCTGCGTTAACTTCCCCATTCAGCAATTAAGATTGATCTGTATCAATTTATAAATTATCTAATACTTTCAATAAATTAAATTCTCAACCTCCTTCTCGCTATTAAACCGATAGGCACAGCCAAACCGCAGAGAAAAAATCCGGTGCTATACTTAGTTCCGTAATTACCTGGGACATAAACATCAAGAGGATATGAGATTATGAGTACCGCTAAACTGGTGAAAACGAAAGCGTCTAATCTGCTTTATACCCGTAACGATGTATCGGACAGCGACAAAAAAGCGACCATTGAGTTGCTGAATCGCCAGGTGATCCAGTTCATCGATCTTTCGCTGATCACCAAACAGGCCCACTGGAATATGCGCGGTGCAAACTTTATTGCCGTTCATGAAATGCTGGATGGCTTCCGCACAGCACTGGTTACCCACCTCGATACGATGGCTGAACGTGCCGTTCAGTTAGGCGGCGTGGCGCTGGGCACCACGCAGGTGATCAACAGCAAAACCCCGCTGAAAAGCTATCCGCTGGATATCCATACCGTTCAGGATCACCTGAAAGAGCTGGCGGACCGCTATGCGATTGTGGCGAACGATGTGCGCAAAGCGATTAGCGAAGCGAAAGACGAAGATACCGCAGACATCTTCACCGCCGCCTCCCGCGATCTGGATCAGTTCCTGTGGTTCATCGAATCTAACATCGAATAATTCATACGAATTTTCTATCAAACCCTCGCCCTTCGGTGAGGGTTTTGCACATCTATGGTGCACGTTTTTTGCCTGAGAACGTGCAAAAGTGAAGAAATTGTAATAATCACCTCACACAACCGTTAACGGAAGATTGTTTTTTCGTCAGAATTTACGCTAAATATCTCCCCGTCAGTTGAGCCAAACGAAGCGCACCAAAACAGTGCTCCACTTTGGTGCAATAAGACCTCATTGCCCCATTTATTGTGCAATGCATGACATCATCCCCTTTGCAAAACAATAGCTTGTAAAGTTGGCACGATTTTTTCATTGTGCCACCTGTTCTCGCAGGGGATCGCCCCGTGGATATAAAAGGAAATGCTATGAAGTCTGTATTAAAAGTTTCACTGGCTGCACTTACCCTGGCTTTTGCGGTGTCCTCTCAGGCTGCCGACAAACTGGTTGTGGCGACCGACACGGCGTTCGTTCCGTTTGAATTCAAACAGGGTGATAAATACGTTGGTTTCGATGTGGATCTGTGGGCCGCCGTCGCAAAAGAACTCAAACTGGATTACACCCTGAAGCCGATGGACTTCAGCGGCATCATCCCGGCACTGCAAACCAAGAACGTTGATCTGGCGCTGGCGGGTATCACCATTACCGACGAACGTAAAAAAGCGATCGACTTCTCTGATGGCTACTACAAAAGCGGCCTGCTGGTGATGGTCAAAGCCGATAATAACGACGTAAAAAGCGTGAAAGATCTCGACGGCAAAGTGGTGGCAGTGAAGAGCGGCACCGGTTCGGTTGATTACGCGAAAGCCAATATCAAAACCAAAGACCTGCGTCAGTTCCCGAACATCGACAACGCGTACATGGAACTCGGCACCAACCGCGCTGACGCTGTTCTGCACGACACGCCGAACATCCTGTACTTCATCAAAACAGCCGGTAACGGCAAGTTCAAAGCCGTTGGCGAGTCTCTGGAAGCCCAGCAGTACGGTATCGCGTTCCCGAAAGGCAGCGACGACCTGCGCACGAAAGTTAACGGCGCGCTGAAAACGCTGAAAGAGAACGGCACCTATAACGAAATCTACAAAAAATGGTTCGGTACCGAGCCTAAATAATTTCACCTGAATTCAGGTTTGTAACGCCCGGTGGCGCTGCCGCTTACCGGGCCTACGTTTTTCGTTTTTCACCACGGTATACAGGAATACATCATGCAGTTTGACTGGAGCGCCATCTGGCCTGCCATTCCACTCTTGCTTGAAGGCGCTAAAATGACTCTGTGGATTTCGGTCCTGGGTCTGGTTGGCGGGTTGATTATCGGTCTTGTCGCCGGTTTCGCCCGTACCTACGGTGGCTGGATTGCAAACCACATCGCACTGGTTTTCATCGAAGTGATCCGCGGCACCCCCATTGTCGTGCAGGTCATGTTCATTTACTTCGCCCTGCCTATGGCGTTCACTGACCTGCGCATCGACCCGTTCAGCGCAGCCGTCGTCACCATTATGATCAACTCAGGCGCCTACATTGCGGAAATCACCCGCGGTGCGGTGCTGTCGATTCATAAAGGTTTCAGTGAAGCCGGTCTGGCATTAGGCCTTTCACGTCGCGAAACGATCCGCCACGTTATTCTGCCGCTGGCGCTGCGTCGCATGCTGCCACCGCTGGGTAACCAGTGGATCATCAGCATTAAAGATACGTCGCTGTTCATTGTTATCGGCGTGGCCGAACTGACCCGTCAGGGGCAGGAGATCATTGCTGGCAACTTCCGCGCGCTGGAAATCTGGAGTGCGGTGGCCGTGGTCTACCTGATCATTACTCTGGTTCTGAGCTTCGTTCTGCGTCGTCTTGAAAGAAGGATGAAAATCCTGTGATTGAATTTAAAAACGTTTCCAAGCACTTTGGCCCAACCCAGGTGCTGCACAATATCGATCTGAACATCCAGCAGGGTGAAGTGGTGGTCATTATCGGACCATCCGGTTCCGGTAAGTCGACCCTGCTGCGCTGCATCAACAAGCTGGAAGAGATCACCAGCGGCGATCTGATCGTCGACGGTCTGAAGGTGAATGACCCGAAAGTAGATGACCGTCTGATTCGTCAGGAAGCGGGCATGGTGTTCCAGCAGTTCTACCTGTTCCCGCACCTGACGGCGCTGGAGAACGTGATGTTTGGCCCCCTGCGCGTGCGCGGCGCCAACAAAGCGGCGGCAGAAGCGCTGGCCAAAGATCTGCTGGCGAAAGTCGGCCTGGCTGAACGCGCGCACCACTACCCTTCCGAGCTGTCCGGTGGTCAACAGCAGCGCGTGGCAATTGCCCGCGCGCTGGCGGTCAAACCGAAACTGATGCTGTTTGATGAGCCTACGTCCGCACTCGACCCGGAGCTGCGCCACGAGGTGCTGAAGGTTATGCAGGATCTGGCGGAAGAAGGGATGACGATGGTTATCGTGACCCACGAAATCGGCTTCGCTGAGAAAGTGGCGTCCCGCCTGATCTTTATTGATAAAGGCCGTATCGCGGAAGACGGTAACCCGCAGGAATTGATTGCGAACCCGCCGAGCCCGCGTCTGCAGGAGTTCCTGCAGCACGTCTCCTGATCCCTCGCTTAACGCTAAAGCCGGGCTTGCCCGGCTTTTTTACGCCAGATTGTTCCCAAAAATCCCCCTCCGCGTCCCGACTTCTATACTTATCATTTTGTTCGACATTTTCACCGGAGGACGCCGTGCCGTGGATCCTGTTGCTGTTGATTAGCCTGTTTAGTGCGCCATCGTTCGCCGTCGCGATCCCCGGCGTGACCACCGGAACAACCCCCAGTCAGCAAAGTACGCCCCCTCCTGAACCCGATGTCGAACAGAAAAAAGCCGCCTACAGCGCCCTCGCCGACGTCCTTGAGAACGACACCTCCCGGCAGGAACTCATCAGCCAGCTGCGGAAAGTGGCCGCCACGCCGCCGCAGGAGCCAGTGCCTGTCATCACCCCTCCCCAGGTGGAGGAACAAAAAACGGTGCTGGAAAATGTCACCGACGTGAGCCGACACTATGGGGAAGCGCTCTCCTCGCGCTTTGCTCAACTCTACCGCAACCTGATTGGCTCACCGCATAAGCCGTTTAACCCACAAACGTTTACCGCCGCCGCCACGCAGTTCCTGATGCTGGCCGGTGCAGTCTTCCTTTTTTACTGGCTGGTGCGCCTGTGCGCGTGGCCGCTGTACCGCAAAATGGGGCAATGGGGACGCAGAAAGAATCAGCAGAAAAGCAGCTGGCTGCACCTGCCGTTGATGATAGCCTCAGCGTTTATCATTGATTTACTGCTGCTGGCCCTGACGCTGTTCTTAGGCCAGATGCTGGCCGACAGGCTGAACGCGGGCAACAAAACCATCGCCTTCCAGCAGTCGCTTTTCCTGAATGCCTTTGCCCTGATTGAGTTCTTCAAGGCGCTGCTGCGGCTACTCTTTTGCCCCCACGTGCCGGCGCTGCGTCCTTTCGCCATCCGGGATGAAACGGCGAAGTACTGGGCGCTGCGCCTGAGCGTGCTCAGCGGGCTGATTGGCTACGGCCTGCTGGTTGCCGTGCCGATCATCTCCAACCAGGTGAACGTCCAGTTTGGCGCGCTGGCAAACGTCATTATCATGATCTGCATTACCGTCTGGTCGCTGTATCTGATCTTCCACAATAAAAAAACCATTACCCAAAGCCTGCTGAATCTGGCCGATCGCTCCCTCTCGTTCTTTAGCCTGTTTATCCGCGCTTTCGCCCTGGTGTGGCACTGGCTGGCAAGCGCCTACTTCATCGTATTGTGCTTCTTCTCGCTGTTCGACCCGGGCAATAGCCTGAAATTCATGATGGGGGCAACGTTCAAAAGCCTGGCCATTATCGGCATCGCGGCGTTTGTGTCGGGGCTGCTGTCGCGCTGGATTTCGAAAACCATCACCCTGTCGCCGCAGGTACAGCGTAATTACCCGGAACTGCAAAAACGGGTAAACGGCTGGATGTCGGTATCGCTGAAGGTGGCGCGCATCCTCACCGTCTGCGTGGCGATTATGCTGCTCCTGAATGCGTGGAGCCTGTTTGATTTCTGGAACTGGCTGCACAACGGTGCGGGTGAAAAAACGGTCGACATCCTGATTCGCATCGCGTTGATTTTGTTCTTCTCTGCCGTCGGCTGGACGCTGCTGGCGAGCCTTATCGAGAACCGTCTGGTATCGGATATTCATGGCCGTCCCCTGCCCAGCGCGCGGGCAAGAACGCTGTTAACCCTGTTCCGCAACGCGCTGGCGGTCATTATCAGTACCATCACCATTATGATTGTGCTGTCGGAAATCGGGGTGAATATCGCCCCGCTGCTGGCCGGTGCCGGTGCCCTGGGGCTGGCGATCTCCTTCGGGTCGCAAACGCTGGTGAAGGATATTATTACCGGCATCTTTATCCAGTTTGAGAACGGGATGAACACGGGCGATCTGGTGACTATTGGGCCGTTAACCGGCACCGTTGAGAGGATGTCGATTCGCTCGGTGGGCGTGCGCCAGGACACCGGGGCGTACCACATCATTCCCTGGTCCTCGATAACCACCTTTGCCAACTTTGTGCGCGGCATTGGCTCCGTGGTGGCGAACTACGATGTGGATCGTCATGAGGATGCCGATAAAGCGAAGCAGGCGCTGCGCGATGCGGTAGAGGAGCTGATGCAGATGGAGGACATTCGCGGACTGGTGATTGGCGAGCCGTCATTTGCCGGCATTGTCGGGCTGACGAACACGGCCTTTACCCTGCGCGTGTCGTTCACCACCCAGCCGCTGAAGCAGTGGACGGTGCGCTTTGCGCTCGACAGCATGGTGAAAAAACACTTCGATCTGGCGAACGTGCGGATGCCTGTGCAGACCTATCAGGTACTGCCACCGCCCGCAGCGCCGCTCCCACCGCAGGAGCCAACGCTGTAGCCTCGTTGCCGGGTGGCGGCTTCGCCTTACCCGGCCTACGACGGCGTGCTATTTGCGACGTTTGTTATTGTCCATAAACGTCCAGGCAATAAAGCGGCTTTGCTTCTGGCCCTGCGCCATCTCTTTTTTCACCACTTTTACGGCACCCGCTTCGGTGAGCGCACGGTAGAGTGGCGGCAGGTTATCTCCGCGGGAAACCAGCGTCGTGAACCACTTCACCTGACGACCAAACTGTTTGCTTTCCGCAATCATGCGCAGGATAAACGCCACTTCGCCGCCTTCACACCATAATTCCTGCTGCTGACCGCCGAAGTTCAGCGCGGCATCTTCCGCCTGACCCAGGTTACGGCGCTTGCGCTCGCTGCCCGCACGGGCCGCGGCCGCCGAATCATGGAACGGCGGGTTGCACATCGTGGCGTCATAGCTTTCATTTTTGTGAATGATACCGTTGAAGATCGACGCCGCCTCTTTCTGACGACGCAGACGAATGGCGCGGCTTAACCCAGGGTTCGCGCTGATAATCGCCTGGGCGCTGGCAAAGGCCTCGGCACCGATTTCGCTTCCGGTAAAGCGCCAGTGGTATTCATGCGCGCCGATCAGCGGGTAAATCAGATTCGCCCCGGTGCCAATATCCAGAATGGTGGCCTGCTCTGGAACAACGCCCTCATTACCTTCGGCAAGAAGGTCGGCAAGGTGATGCACGTAATCCGCGCGGCCCGGCACAGGTGGACAGAGAAAGCCTTCGGGAATATCCCAGTTCGCCACACCGTAATAGTGTGCAAGCAGCGCTTTGTTCAACATTTTAACCGCCTGGGGGTCAGCAAAGTTGACCGAAGGTTCACCCGCGGGGGTCTGGACAATGTAGTCCTGCAGCGGCGGGCAGCTCAGGCATAACGCATTCATGTCGTAGCGGCTGCGGTGGCGATTTCGTGGGTGCAATCCCGGCTTTTGGGAAGTCATGGCGTTCTCCTTTAAACAGCGGCGTAAGATACCCTTTGCTGGCCCAACGGTAAATCTTTCTCTTCATCGATTAAAAATTCGACATAAATCAAACACCTTTATGTCTATGATCTGTCAGCGAAATGTCAACTGATGTTGTTCAAAAAATAAGCAGATCATCATCAAATATTTGCGCTAAGTCACACTCCTCCGGCTTCTAAACTTAAGGGGAATCACCTGTTGTTTCCTCATGAGGATGTGATTATGAAAAAGTATCTGACCCTTGCTGTTATCGCTGCCGCCCTGGCGACCGCGTCATTCTCTGCGATGGCCGTTCAGTCGCTGACCCCGAGTACCGACACCAGCCAGCTTCGGCCTGCGGGCACCGTCTCGGTAAGCCGTGCCAGCAACCTTGACGATCTCCAGTCTAAACTTGCCGAAAAAGCCCGTCAGGAAGGTGCAAAAGGCTTCGTGGTGAATTCCGCTGGCGGCGATAACCATATGTACGGCACAGCGACCATTTATAAATAATCTGCTATTTTCCCCAGACTGCATCTGTCCACCGGATGCAGTTCTCTTCCCCCTCGCCTTGACTGTTCGTTTTTTAACCCCATATTAAAAGCAGGGCTGAAACCGATATCAGGAGGGCATAATGGCTTCCGGCTGGGCAAATGATGATGCCGTTAACGACCAGATCAACAGTACAATTGAAGATGCGGTAGCGCGTGCGCGCGGTGAAATTCCGCGCGGCGAAAGCTTAACTGAATGCGAAGAGTGTGGAGACCCTATTCCCGAGTCGCGCCGAAAAGCCATTCCCGGTGTAAGGCTTTGCATCACCTGCCAGCAGCATAAAGATTCGAAAAATTCATCGCATTCGGGATATAATCGCAGGGGTTCGAAAGACAGCCAGTTACGTTGACTTTCCTTTACCTAAGTTAACCGCACAGGCCCTTACCTTTACGCTCACGATTTTTAGCGAACCGCGTAGCAAAATGTGCCCTTCATCTTTCTTCTGTAAAGCGCATCAACAAGAAGTGTAAATCGCCAGTTTGAATTTATTAATATTCAATAAGTTATTTGTCATTCAATTTTTTTGAGCAACCACGTCAATTCTCTTCGATTTTATCCCTCGAAAAAAACCGTGATACTTATCACATCGACGGAACATCGTCCCCTTAACAGAAACACCTGCGAGAGATTAATTATGAAAACCATCAAATATGCTGTAGCTGCTGTTGCCCTGTCCGCTCTGTCCTTCGGCGCTTTCGCCGTAGAGCCAGTCTCTTCAACTCAGGCACAGAACATGAATAAAGTCGGTGTGGTAAGTGCTGATGGCGCGACCACGCTGGACGGTCTGGAAGCCAAACTGGCTGAGAAAGCGGCTGCTGCCGGTGCAAGCGGATACACCATTACCTCCGCTAACGGCAATAACAAGCTGAGCGGTACCGCGGTTATCTACAAATAATCGCCTGAACGAATGCTGTCCCCTCGCCAAACCCTCTGGTGAGCTGCTCCAACCCTCATTGACCCTGTTGTTTGTTACCCTTGCTTGCCCGTCCGCCACTGGACGGGCTTTTTTTTAGTTAAAAAGACTGCGCCACGCGCGCCAGACCGTCCTCTATCGAGTCCACCTCGCCCGTCGCCAGCAGACAGCAGGCCATCTGCTGCGTAATGGCGTGCGGAACAGGGACCTGGCCCGCCAGACACTGGGTGATCCAGTGGGCGGTGGTGTGCGGATCTTTGGCTTCGGGCAACGCCACATCACGATTATCCGTCCCGCGCTCCAGAATGACGCGCGCGCCGGCAGAATCAATGTGCACAATCTGCGGGCAGCGCTGCGGGTTGGCATACACCTCCCCTTCGGTGCCGTGCATCAGTAAAGCGCGCCCGCCAACCTCTTCAAAGAACTTGCCGACTCGCGTCACGTACTCCGGATGAGAGACGCTGGAAAGCCGCAGCGCGGCATCTTCGCCAAACGGCGTTGCCAGTTTTGCCAGCGTGTGGGCGCTGTTACGCACCCCCATACGCCAGCGCATATCCAGCTGCTTTTCCAGCGGCGGGCAGAACGCACCAACCGGAATATAGACCGGCTGATGCCCGTCAAGCTTCGCCTGCGCCTGACCCGCATGAAGGGTCGGCTTGATGTCCAGCAGCTCAAAGATGGTTTGCGTCAACACGCGCGTGGGATCTTCACTTACGCCGTGAACGACAACCGGGAATCCAAGCTTGTGTAGTAAAGTCGCCAGCAGCGGCGTCAGGTTTGCCTGTTTACGCGCCCCGTTATAGCTGGGGATGACAATCGGCATCGGCTTTGCGACTGGCGGCGTTAAGCGCATCGTTTGCGCCTGCATCGCCTCGTAAAAACCGCGCATCTCCGCTTCACCTTCCCCTTTAATACGCAGCGCGATCAGGATGCCGCCCATCTCCAGATCTGGCACATCGCCATTCAGCATGTGCGTATAAAGTGCCTTAGCCGTTTCGTAATCCAGGTCGCGCGCATGATTTTTGCCCCGCCCTACCTCTTTGATAATTTTGCGATAATCCACGTCTTTTCTCCTGACTACGTCATCTTGTGAACACTATAGTCCTGAAGAAGCGCTGGCCGATAGTTTTTTATGAAGACAATCAACCCGCTGATTTTTTAGCAGTTAACGAAAGACAAGCTTTATTTCAATTATTTGTGATTTCTATAGAAGATTCTAAAGCATATCTTTTTTGATTAAATAGTCGCCGAAACACTATTGAGGGTCACGGTGAAAACGTCCAGGCAACGTTTTTACCCGAAACACACCAGGATTGACTATGAACAAGGTTGCTTTAGGTTTATTTATCGCTGCAACGATAGGGTGTTCTGCATCCGCCTTTGCGGCAACAAACGGTGAAGGACAGATTAACTTTACCGGCGAAATTATTGATTCTGCCTGTCAGGTAGTAAATGGATTAAGCGATCCACTCAACGTCCAGTTAGGCAAAGTTTCTAAAACGGTATTCACCGGTGCAGGCTCCACCAGCACACCAACAAAATTTGATATTCAGTTAAAAGATTGTCCGGAGACGGTCACCTCTGCAGCAATTAATTTTGGCGGTACGCCAGATGCGAATAACAGCACCACGCTGGCGTTAACGGCAGATGCGAATGCCGCAACCGGCGTCGCCATTCAATTGCTTGACTCATCTGAACAACCCGTCAGCTTATATACGCCTTCCCGCGCGTATCCACTCAACGCAGGAAGTACGGTTAACGATCTGGAATTTGCAGCGCGATATATTCAGACGCAGGCTGCCGTTACGGCTGGCCCTGCTAACTCCGTATCGACCTTCACCGTTATTTATAACTGATATTTTCAATCTGAAGATATTAGCTTTGTGTCAAAGCTAATATCTTTTCTTTATGTTGAGAAATATTTATGCGCCATGGTTATTTACTGAGCACTCTGTTACTGGTAGCCGCGACCGCTCATGCGGGAGTCATTATTAATGGCACCCGCCTGGTCTACCGGGGAGATAAAAAGGAGTCATCTCTTGGTATTTCAAATCCAGATACAACGGATTATCTGGTGCAGTCCTGGGTTGATACCGACAGTAAAAATCATGCCGCTGCGCCGTTCCTGATTACACCGCCCCTGTTTCGTCTTGATGCGAAAGAGGATAACGTACTGCGCGTCGTTCGCACCGGCGGGAATTTACCGGACGATCGCGAATCGCTGTACTGGTTAAATATTAAAGCGATTCCCTCATCGAAGCACGTTGAGGGGGTGAATACGCTGCAAATTGCGATTAATACGCGCATCAAATTACTCTACCGTCCATCGTCCGTTAAGGGCAAGCCGGAAGAGATGGCGGATAAGCTGGAATGGCATCGTGAAGGTAACGATCTGGTCGTTAATAATCCGACCCCCTTCTATATGAATTTCCAGAGCGTGACGTTGAATGGTCATAAAATCACGAAAGCCACCTGGGCCGTGCCTGAAACCGGAACGCACATTACCCTGCCAGCCAATACGGGTGGCGATACTGTGACGTATTCCATTATTACGGATTACGGCAGCATCAGCAAAACCTGGACAAAATCCGTTCATTAATTTCATGCCTGATAACGCATTAAAATAATCATGTACAGCCATAAAAAGCCGTTCACCTGCCAATTATTCACGCTGCTGACCCTGCTATGTGGTCTGGCAGCCGTGTGTTTTGCGCAGTTCGCGTGGGCTGATGATTATTTTAACCCGGCACTGCTGGATATTGACAACCCTCAGCAGACCAAAACGGATCTCTCCGTATATGAAAAAGGGCCTGGACAGGCGCCGGGGAAATACCAGGTCGCGATCTATATTGATAATAATAAAATCGACACCCGTGACGTGACGTTTACATTGCAGCAGGATAGCCGGGGCAACAGTTCGCTTCAGCCTTGTTTTAGCCTCGAAGAGTTAAAAAGTCTGGGCATCAAAACCCAAAAATACCCGCAGTTAATGGCAAAGGGTTCGTGTGCCGACTTAAGCGCCATCCCTTCAGCATCGGCCTCGTTCCACGTTCGGAATCAACAGCTGCTCCTGAGCATACCGCAAACGGCACTGGGCCAGGTGCCACGCGGCTATATCGATCCCAAAGAGTTTGATGAAGGGATCACCGCAGGCTTATTAAACTACAGCGCCAACGCCAGCCAGAGCCACGCTCGCCAGCAGGGCGAAGAGGATAACAGCAGCCAGTACGTCAATTTGCGCCCGGGCTTTAATGTCGGGGCCTGGCGCGTACGCAACTATTCCACCTGGAATCGCAGCACGACGGGCAAGGAAGAACAGCAGAAGTTCTCCTCCGTCTATACCTATGCCCAGCGCGATATCGTGTCGATGAAAAGCGATCTCACCGTCGGCCAGAGCTCTTCGCCTGCCGATGTGTTCGACAGCGTGCCCTATACCGGGGTGCAGATTAACTCCGACAGCGACATGCTGCCGGACAGCGAAAAAGGCTATGCGCCGATTATTCGCGGAACGGCGCATAGTAACGCGCTGGTGATGGTTCGCCAGAACGGCTATGTCATTTACCAGAACACCGTTGCCCCCGGCGCGTTTGAAATTAACGATCTCTACCCTACCGGCAGCAGCGGCGATCTGCAGGTGACCGTAAAAGAGACCGACGGTAGCGAAAGCCACTTTGTGGTGCCCTACGCGTCGGTGCCGGTATTGCAGCGTGAAAAAAACCTGCGCTACAGCGTAACCGCAGGCCGCTACCGCTCGTATGACAGCGACGTCGAGAAAACGCCGTTTGCTCAGGGGAGCGCAATTTACGGCTTACCTTACGGATTCACCGCCTACGGCGGCGTGCAGCAGAGCAGCCATTATCAGTCTCAGGCGGTGGGTGTCGGTAAAAACATGGGAGATTTAGGCGCCTTCTCGCTCGACGTCACCCGCGCAAAAGCGCTGCTGAAAAAACAGCAGTCCAGCAAAGGGCAGTCTGCGCGCCTCCGCTACAGCAAAGATTTTGCGGGATCGGGGACGAATTTTTCCGTGGCGGGCTATCGCTACAACAGCAAAGGGTTCTACACGCTGGAAGACACCATGGAATCCTATACCCGCTCGGATGACTGGTCGGCACCGCAGCAGCGCCGTGAGCGTGAAGAAGCCACCATCGACCAAACCCTGCCCGAAGGCTGGGGCTCAATGACGCTGAGCCTGGTCAAAGAGACCTACTGGAGCCAGAGCCAGGACATGACCTCAATGAGCGTCAGCTACAACAACAGCTGGCACGGCGTGAGCTACAGCCTGAGCTACAGCATGAACAAGAATACCGACGCCAGCGATGAAAACGGCAATTCCGTCTCCAACGACAACCAGTTTTCACTGAGCGTCTCCGTGCCGCTCGATCGCTGGATGCATAACACCTGGGCAACCTACAACCTGAACAATACCAAAGACGGCACGACGCAGAACATTGGCCTTAACGGCACGGCGCTGGCCGAAGATAACCTGAACTGGAACATCCAGGAGGGGCTTAGCCGCACCGGTAGCGGAAACTCGACCAGCATGAACGCTGACTACAAAGGCACCTACGGCGAGCTCAGCGGCGGCGTGAGTCAGGACAACTATCAGCAGAGCGTAAACGTCGGCGTGCAGGGCGGCGTTATCGCCCACGCCAACGGCATAACGCTGAGCCAGCCGCTCGGCGAAACGATTGCACTGGTCAAAGCGCCGGGCACCCATGGTACGCACATTGCCAACCAGACCGGCGTTGAAACCGACTTCCGCGGCTATACCGTGGTGCCGTTCGTCACGGCCTACCGCCATAACACGATTGCCCTGGACACCGAAACGCTGCCGGACGACGCCGACGTTACCCACGCCGCGCAGGTTGTTACCCCGACCCGCGGCGCGGTGGTGCGCGCCAGCTTTAACACCCGCGTGGGGAACCGGGTATTGATGGTGCTCACGCAAAACGGGAAACCGCTGCCCTTTGGCGCAACGGTGACCACCGACGATAAGGACAGCGAATTTATCGTGGGCAACGGCGGCCAGACCTACCTCTCCGGCATGCCACAGCGCGGCACGCTCTCGGTTTCGTGGGGTGAAAGTGCCGGCGAACATTGCGTCGCTGAATACGCCCTCACGGATGAGAAAGACAAAAACAGCATCATTAACGCTGCCGCGCAGTGTCATTGATTCACCGTAAAGGTTGACCTTATGCAGATTGTAAAACAACTGGTGTTCTTATTCGTGCTCGGCCTGTCGGCGCTATTCATGCCCCATGCAAAGGCCGAATGTACGACGCCCGATATGCCAAAGTTGCTAAACGTGGCAACCATATCGGTACCCAGCACGTTGCCCGTGGGCGAAAGTATTCCCGGAACGGAACAAACCGTTCACGTTGCGGGAAGCTGCGACCACGCCTATGAAGCCGGTCAGGAAATTGTCTCCTGCTACTACGGCACCGGCACCGAAATTCCGGGCCTCGCCGGCGTGTACGGTACCGGCGTGGAGGGGATTGGCATTGCGCTGGTCAACGACAAAGGCCAGCGGATAACGGGCGCGGGTGGGGTCTATTGCGATTCGCGCAGTACACCCATTGGCTACATCTCAAATGATGATGCGCGAAACTTCAGCTTCGATGTCACCCTTGAACTGATAAAAACCAGCAATGCGGTGAGTTCGGGTACGCTTTCAATCGACCAGACAAAGTTTGGGATTGGCGTTTATGGCATGGACGGGATTGGTTCTCCGAACACCGTATCTTACGCTGGCGACGTCAATATTCAGGAGGTGACCTGTTCGGTTTCCCCTAAAAACCTCACCGTTGTACTAGGCGATTTTCCGGTCAGCGATTTTATCGGCATCGGCACGCTCTCCATGCCGGCGCAGGAGTTTAACGTAACGGTCAACTGTAACGCCACGGTACAGCCTGAAGTGAAAATCACCAGCGCTAACGGCTATGAGACCGGCTACGCTGGGGTGATCAAACTCACTCAGCAGCCCGGAATGGCCACCGGGGTCGGGGTGCGAATGTTGTTCGACAACGATATCGCCACCTTCGATCAATACGTCACGACCTCCAGCGAGGCCGTTGCCAACCAGACGCTGGATATTCCTTTCCAGGTGCGCTACCAGCAAATCAGCGACGAGGTCACGCCCGGCCCGGCCAACACCGTAGCCACCATAACTCTGGCCTATAAGTGACGATGATGAAAAAAATAGTGCTTTTCATTGGGATGAGCCTGATGACGCAGGCCTGGGCGGATGATATCCAGGTTCAGATGGTCGGGAATATCTATGCCAATACCTGCGTGATCGACAGCGCCAGCAAAAACTTAACCGTCGACCTCGGCCAGACAGCGTCCGGCAATTTTAAAGACGTGGGGGACACGGGCGAATGGAAAGAATTTTCGCTGAACGTCTCGCATTGTCCCAAAACGCTGACGCTGGCAACGGCCTTTTTCTATGGCCAGGCAGACAGCCTGCACCCGACAAAATTTGCCAACATCGGCAGCGCAAAAGGGCTGGCACTTGAGCTGGCGGACCGGCAGGACAATATCCTCATTGCCCCGCAGGCGAGCTTTAACGCGCTGATTAATCAAAACGATCACACGGCCACCTTCCCACTCGCCGCACGCTACTACGCCACCTCCATGCCAGTGAGCGCGGGGACGTTCAGCAGCGTGGTGCAGGTGACCTTCACTTACCAGTAGGACCGCGCCCCTTAGCACGGATGCTTTTCCTGCGCCCGGCGGTCAGTGTTGCCGGGCGTTTTTTTACCTCGGGCACTTCTGGCTGTTCAATCGGAAAGATCGGCAGCGCGTTTAACAAACGTTGGCCGTAATTTTTGGTGAGCAGACGTTTGTCATAAATCACCACCTCCCCCCAGCAGCCGTGGCTACGGATCAGACGCCCGACCTGCTGAATGAGATTAAACGACGCCGCAGGTAAACTTTGCACCTCAAACGGATAGCGATTGAGGCTTTTCAACCACTCGCCTTCGGTGATGACGACCGGGCTGTCGATGGGCGGGAAGGCAATTTTATGAATATGCACCTGCGTCAGGTAATCGCCCTTCAAATCCAGACCTTCCGCGAAGGACTGTAATCCCACCAGCACGCTGCGCTCGCCGTTATCGATACGTTTGCGGTGCGTTTCCACCAGCCGGTAGCGCGGCTGATCGCCCTGCACCAGCAGGAGTAAACGCAGATCGGTGACGTGCTCCAGGAAGCGCTGCATCGCGCGCCCGCTGGCAAACAGCACCAGCATGCCGGGGTATTTTCTGCTCTCAACCTGTTCGCGGAAGTAGGCCGCCATTTCCGCAATGTGCTGCTCTTCGTTGTCGATCAGCGGCTCGAATTTCATGCGCGGGATCACCAGCTTCCCCTGCTCGCAGTGGTTAAACGGCGAGTCCAGCGCGACAAAACGATCGCCCGCTTTCTCTTTAAGCCCGCTCATTTCCTGCAAACGCGAAAAACTGTTCAGGGAGCGCAACGTGGCAGAGGTGACCACCACGTGCGGCACGCTGCGCCAGATGAGCTTTTCCAGTTGATCGGCCACGCGGATGCCCACGCAGTGGAAAAACAGATGGACCTGCCCGTCGCGCACTTCACGGGTGGCCCATTTGGTGACCGGCGCACCCGACGCCTGCGCCATCGAGGCCAGCCGCCAGAGCTTGCTCTGCGCTTCAAACATGCCGAGCGCACGGTTCATTTGCAAAAGAATACGGTGCAGGCGAACCACGTCGTGCGAGCCGGTTTTCTCGCTGAGATCGTTTAAGAACATCTCCGCCAGCCCGCGCAGCTTTTCGAGATGCTTCGCCAGCTGCTGGCAAATCTCCATCACCTCGTCCGGCAGTTCGCCCATCGCAAAGCGGTGTTCCGCCTCCTGGGTTGCAGGAAGATAAAGATTCAGGATGTTGTTCAGCGACGAGATAAGGCTGTAAACCTCTTCGCAGTGGTCGCTCAGACGCTCCGGCACCGCCAGCGGCGGCGTGGTTTTCGGGCGGAACTGCTCCATGCAGGTAGCGACAAGCTTGCAGAAGAGATCCAGCTGCAGGCGGAACCAGGGGGCGGTAATTTCTGCGCTCATCTCCAGCGCGTCGCGCGCCACGTCGGGCAGATGGTGGCCTTCGTCGAGCACCAGCAGCAGGTTTTTCGGCTCCGGCAGCACCGCTTCGCTCTCCAGCGCCGCCATCACCAGGGCGTGGTTAGCCACAACCACTTCGGCTTCCTGAATTTCACGCCGGGCGACGAAGAACGGGCATTCGCGATAGTAGTGACAGTTGCGGTTCAGACAGCTGGCTTTGTCGGTGCTGAGCCTGCGCCACAAATCGTCGCTGATGGCTTTATCGGTGTGATCGCGCAGGCCGTCCCATTTATAGCCATCGAGATCGCCTTTCAGCGTTGCGCAGAGCTCCTGCTCGGCTTTGTTGTTTGGCGTGAGATCGTCGTCGAGGAACGCCAGCAGATCCTGCTGCGACGCCTCGCTGCTGGCAAGCCCTGCCAGGTTACGCGGACAGACGTAGCGACCGCGACCAAAGGCGGCCGTAAACCGCAGGTCGGGGATGATTTTGCGCAGCAGCGGTAAATCTTTGCTGAAGATCTGATCCTGCAGCGCCACGTTGGCGGTGCTGACCACCAGCGTTTTGTCCTCTTCCCGCGCGATGGCAATGCCTGGAATGAGATACGACAAGGTTTTCCCGACGCCGGTCGGGGCTTCAATCGCCAGATGTCGCCCGTCGTCCCCGGCGAGCGTTTTTGCCACGTCAGCAATCATCTGCCGCTGCGGCGCTCGGGGGATAAAATCGGGGATCTGCTGTTGTAGCGCCTTATACCATGCGCCAATTTGCGCCTTGAGCGCAGCGGTTAAAGCCATCGGAAAACCTGAAATACTGTATAAACAGCCACTATTGTGGCACTTTCTCTTCGCAGCCGCAAAAAGAAAAGCCCGGCTTTACGACCGGGCTTCCAGATTACTGCGGGTTAGCAGGCTTGCGCGGGCGGCGTCGGCGCTGCCCTTCTCCTGCCGGCTTGCCTTCGCCGCTGCGCCACGGATTGTCACCGGCCGGTTTGCTGTCGTTGCTACGACGCGGCGGTTTGCCCGCTGACTTCGGCGCGCCGCCTTCGGCACGGCGCGGCTGCTGACCGCGACCACCGCCGCCCTGACCGCGACCGCCCTGGCGACCGTTCTGAATCGGCTCGGCTTTGATCGACGGATCCACTTCATACCCCGGGGTTTCGATACGCGGGATCTCTTTCTTCAGCAGACGTTCGATATCGCGCAGCAGCTTGTGCTCGTCCACGCAAACCAGAGAGAGCGCTTCACCGGTTGCCGCCGCACGACCGGTACGGCCGATACGGTGCACGTAGTCTTCCGGCACGTTTGGCAGCTCGTAGTTCACCACGTGCGGCAGCTCTTCAATATCGAGGCCACGGGCAGCAATGTCGGTTGCCACCAGCACGCGGATGTCGCCAGATTTGAAGTCCGCCAGCGCACGGGTACGCGCGCCCTGGCTCTTGTTGCCGTGGATCGCCGCGCTGCGGATGCCGTCTTTATTCAGCTGTTCCGCCAGGTGGTTCGCGCCGTGCTTGGTGCGGGTAAAGACCAGCACCTGCTGCCAGTTACCCTGGCCGATCATCTGGGAGAGCAGTTCGCGCTTGCGCTTTTTATCCACAAAGTGAACGTGCTGCGTCACCTGCTCAGAAGCAGTGTTGCGGCGCGCCACTTCCACTTCCAGCGGGTTATGCAGCAGCTTTTCCGCCAGCGCCTTGATCTCGTCGGAGAAGGTCGCGGAGAAGAGCAGGTTCTGACGACGCGGCGGCAGCTTGGCCAGCACGCGACGAATATCGTGAATAAAGCCCATGTCGAGCATGCGGTCGGCTTCGTCCAGCACCAGAATTTCGATGTTATCGAGCTTCACCGCGTTCTGGTGTTCCAGATCCAGCAGACGGCCCGGCGTTGCCACCAGCACGTCCACGCCGCCGCGCAGCTTCATCATCTGCGGGTTGATGCTGACGCCGCCGAACACCACCAGCGAGCGAATGTTGAGATAGCGGCTGTAGTCACGCACGTTCTCGCCAATCTGCGCGGCCAGTTCGCGGGTTGGGGTGAGGATCAGCGCACGAACCGGACGACGGCCTTTAGCGTGCGGCTGGTTTTTTACCAGCAGCTCTAACAGCGGCAGCGTAAAGCCCGCGGTTTTACCGGTGCCGGTCTGGGCGCTGGCCATCAGGTCACGGCCCTGAAGAACGGCAGGAATAGCCTGCTGCTGGATTGGGGTTGGCTCAACGTAGCCCTGCTCTGCGATCGCGCGCAGAATTTCCGGGTTCAGGCCAAGGGAATCAAAAGACATAAAAACTCCGAACCGCCCCGACCATCACAGGTGTAGTTTTCAGGGAGATATAACAATTAGGAGGACAAAAACCACAATGTCGCGAAGGGGCGGAGTGTAGCAGCTTTTGTGACGTGGCGCATAAAATATCCCTCCGCGTTCCCTCGACGTAAGCGTGAATCAGGCATAATCTTAATCAATCGATTGATTAATTTTTAATGCCGCCATGAATACAACACCCACAACAACCAAAGGTGAACAGGCCAAAAACCAGCTTATTGCCGCCGCGCTGGCGCAGTTTGGTGAGTATGGGCTGCATGCGACCACGCGCGATATCGCCGCGCTGGCCGGGCAAAACATTGCGGCGATTACCTACTATTTTGGCTCAAAAGAGGATTTATATCTCGCCTGCGCCGAGTGGATTGCCGATTTTATCGGCACGCAGTTTCACCCTCACGTCGAGGAGGCCACCGCGCTGCTTAGCCAGCCGTCACCCGATCGCGAGGCCATCCGCCAGCTGATCCTCAATGCCTGCCACAACATGATCCGCGTGCTGACCCACGACG
This sequence comes from Enterobacter sp. JBIWA003, assembly GCF_019968825.1. Lineage (NCBI taxonomy): Bacteria > Pseudomonadati > Pseudomonadota > Gammaproteobacteria > Enterobacterales > Enterobacteriaceae > Enterobacter > Enterobacter sp. JBIWA003. The sequence continues at coordinate 1,496,349 of NZ_CP074170.1, read as the reverse complement.
ATACGCTCAACCTGAGCAAGTTTATCTCCCGCGAGCAGCTCTCCCCCACTGCCGCCTATCAGCGGGTACACGATCGGGTCATTGCCCCGATGCATACCCACCTGACCCGGCTGATCGCCGCCTATACCGGGCGGGATGCCAACGATACCGCGACAATTTTGCATACCCACGCCCTGCTGGGTGAAATCCTTGCCTTCCGTCTGGGCCGGGAAACCATCCTGTTACGCACCGGCTGGACACAATTTGATGAGGATAAAGCCGCGCAGATCGGTGAGGTGATCGCCTGTCATCTCGATCTGATCCTGCAAGGCTTAACGCAAAGGAGCCTGAAGTCATGAAAAAACCTGTCGCCATCATTCTGGTGGTTGTTGTTTTGCTTGCCGCGGGCGTCGGTGGATGGCTGTGGTACCAGAGCCATCAGGATAAAGGCCTGACGCTGTACGGTAACGTGGATATTCGTACGGTGAACATGAGCTTCCGCGTCGGCGGACGTCTCGCCTCGCTGAGCGTTGACGAAGGCGATGCCATTAAAACCGGGCAGACGCTGGGGATGCTGGACAAAGCGCCCTATGAAAATGCGCTGCTGCAGGCCAAAGCGGGCGTCTCCGTTGCGCAGGCACAGTATGACCTGATGCTGGCCGGCTATCGCGACGAAGAGATCGCTCAGGCTGCAGCGGCCGTCAAACAGGCGCAGGCGGCCTATGACTACGCACAGAACTTCTACGCTCGCCAGCAGGGGCTGTGGAAAAGCCGAACCATTTCCGCGAATGACCTGGAAAATGCGCGCTCCTCCCGCGACCAGGCGCAGGCAACGCTGAAATCCGCGCAGGATAAATTAAGCCAGTACCACACCGGTAACCGTCCGCAGGATATCGCCCAGGCGAAAGCCAGCCTTGAACAGGCGCAGGCGCAACTGGCCCAGGCGGAGCTGGATCTGCACGACACCACGCTTATCGCGCCGTCTGACGGCACGCTGATGACCCGCGCCGTGGAGCCGGGCAGCATGCTCAGCGCGGGCAGTACCGTGTTAACCCTCTCCCTGACCCGCCCGGTCTGGGTACGTGCCTACATTGATGAGCCTAATCTCGGCCAGATGCAGCCGGGCCGCGAGCTGTTGCTCTATACCGACGGTCGCCCGGACAAGCCGTATCACGGCAAGGTGGGCTTTGTCTCCCCTACCGCCGAATTCACGCCGAAAACAGTAGAAACGCCGGACCTGCGTACCGACCTGGTGTATCGCCTGCGCATCATCGTGACTGATGCGGATGATGCCCTGCGCCAGGGCATGCCCGTCACCGTAAAAGTGAACAGCGGGGAACGACATGAATGATGCGGTTATCCAGCTCAACAATCTGGTCAAACGCTTCGCAGGGATGGACAAACCGGCGGTCGCGCCGCTGAACTGCACCATCCAGAAAGGCTATGTCACCGGCCTGGTCGGCCCGGACGGTGCGGGAAAGACCACGCTGATGCGCATGCTGGCGGGGTTGCTGAAGCCGGATGAAGGCTCGGCCAGCGTGCTGGGCCTTGACCCGATAAAAGACGACGGCGCGCTCCACGCCATGCTCGGCTATATGCCGCAGAAGTTTGGCCTGTATGAAGACCTGACGGTGATGGAAAACCTGAACCTGTACGCCGACCTGCGCAGCGTCACCGGCGAAGCCCGACAGAAGACCTTCGCCCGCCTGCTGGAATTTACCTCCCTCGGCCCGTTCACCGACCGGCTGGCGGGCAAGCTTTCCGGTGGGATGAAGCAGAAGCTGGGTCTGGCCTGCACGCTGGTGGGCGAGCCAAAAGTGCTGCTGCTGGACGAGCCCGGCGTGGGCGTCGACCCGATATCGCGCCGCGAGCTGTGGCAGATGGTACACGAGCTGGCGGGCGACGGGATGTTGATTCTCTGGAGCACCTCCTACCTCGATGAAGCGGAACAGTGCCGGGACGTGCTGCTGATGAACGAAGGCGAACTGCTTTATCAGGGCGAGCCGACGACGCTGACGCAGAGCATGGACGGGCGCAGCTTCCTGCTGCACAGCTCGCAGGCGTCCAACCGCTCGCTGCTGCAGCGGGTGCTCAAGCTGCCGCAGGTCAGCGACGGAATGATTCAGGGCCGCTCGGTGCGGGTGATCCTCAAAAAAGAGGCCACCGTCGACGATATTCGCCATGCCCCCGGCATGCCGACGATTGAGATGGAAGAGACGGCGCCGCGTTTCGAAGATGCGTTTATCGACCTGCTGGGTGGCGCGGGGACGTCCGAGTCGCCGCTTGGCGCAATCCTGCACACGGTGGACGGCACGCCGGGCGAAACGGTGATCGAAGCCAAATCCCTCACCAAAAAGTTCGGGGATTTCGCCGCCACCGATAACGTCAATTTCGCGGTAAAACGCGGCGAGATTTTTGGCCTGCTTGGTCCGAACGGCGCGGGAAAATCCACCACCTTTAAGATGATGTGTGGCCTGCTGGTGCCGACGTCCGGCAAAGCGCTGGTGCTGGATATGGATCTGAAGGTCAGCTCCGGCAAGGCGCGCCAGCATCTGGGCTATATGGCGCAGAAGTTCTCGCTGTATGGCAACCTGACGGTCGAGCAGAATCTGCGCTTTTTCTCTGGCGTGTATGGCCTGCGCGGACGGGCGCAGAACGAGAAGATCCGCCGCATGAGCGACGCCTTCGGGTTAACGACGATTGCTTCCCACGCCACCGACGAACTGCCGCTCGGCTTTAAGCAGCGGCTGGCGCTGGCCTGCTCGCTGATGCACGAGCCGGATATTCTGTTTCTGGATGAGCCGACCTCCGGCGTTGATCCCCTCACCCGCCGCGAGTTCTGGCTGCATATCAACAGCATGGTGGAAAAAGGGGTGACCGTGATGGTGACCACCCACTTCATGGACGAGGCGGAGTACTGCGACCGCATCGGGCTGGTGTATCGCGGCAAGCTGATTGCTCACGGTACACCGGACGACCTGAAAAACCAGGCCGCCGACGATGAGGTCCCGGACCCGACCATGGAGCAGGCGTTTATCACCCTCATCCACGACTGGGATAAGGAGAATGCCCATGCGCAGTAACGCCATTTCCTGGCGCCGGGTGCGCGCGTTGTGCATAAAAGAGACGCGGCAGATCGTGCGTGACCCCAGCAGTTGGCTGATTGCGGTGGTGATCCCCCTGCTGCTGCTGTTTATCTTTGGCTACGGCATTAACCTGGACTCCAGCAAGCTGCGGGTCGGGATTTTGCTGGAGCAGCAGAGCGAGGAGGCGCTGGACTTCACCCACGCCATGACCGGCTCGCCCTACATTGACGCCACCATCAGCGACAATCGTCAGGAGCTGATCCAGAAGATGCAGGCCGGGAAGATTCGCGGTCTGATCGTCATTCCGGTGGATTTTGCCGCCAATATGGCGCGGGCGAATACCGATGCGCCGATCCAGGTGATCACCGACGGCAGCGAGCCGAACACCGCGAACTTCGTGCAGGGCTACGCGGAGGGGATCTGGCAGCTCTGGCAGATGCAGCGGGCGGAAGATCGGGGTGAAGAATTTAAACCGCTCATCGACGTGCAGACGCGCTACTGGTTTAACCCCGCCGCCATCAGCCAGCACTTTATTATTCCGGGCGCGGTGACGATTATCATGACGGTCATTGGCGCGATTCTGACCTCGCTGGTGATCGCCCGCGAGTGGGAGCGCGGCACCATGGAGGCGCTGCTTTCAACCGAAGTGACGCGCGTCGAGCTGCTGCTGTGCAAGCTTATTCCCTACTACTTCCTCGGCATGCTGGCGATGCTGCTCTGTATGCTGGTGTCCGTCTTTATCCTCGGCGTGCCGTATCGCGGCTCGCTGGTGGTGCTGTTCTTTATCACCAGCCTGTTTTTACTCAGCACGCTGGGGATGGGGCTGCTCATCTCCACCATCACCCGCAACCAGTTTAACGCGGCCCAGGTGGCCCTCAACGCTGCCTTTTTGCCGTCAATTATGCTGTCCGGCTTTATCTTCCAGATAGACAGCATGCCTGCCGTGATCCGCGCCGTGACCTACGTGATTCCGGCGCGCTACTTTGTGAGCACGCTGCAGAGCCTGTTCCTGGCAGGGAATATTCCGGTGGTGCTGATCGTCAACACGCTGTTTTTACTGGCGTCTGCGGCGATGTTTATCGGGTTGACGTGGATGAAAACCAAACGGCGGTTAGATTAAGGAGCGCGCATGTTTCACCGTTTATGGACGTTAATACGCAAAGAGCTGCAATCCCTGCTGCGCGAGCCGCAAACCCGCGCCATTCTGGTGTTGCCGGTGCTGATCCAGGTTTTACTGTTCCCGTTTGCCGCCACGCTGGAGGTGACCAACGCTACCATTGCCATTTACAACGAAGACAACGGCAAACATTCCGTCGAGTTAACGCAGCGCTTTGCGCGTGCGAAAGCCTTTACCCACATCCTGCTGCTGAAAAGCCCGCAGGAGATCCAGCCTACCATCGACACGCAAAAAGCGCTGCTGCTGGTGCGGTTCCCGGCGGATTTTTCCCGTAATCTGGATACCTTCCAGACCGCGCCGCTGCAGCTGATCCTCGACGGACGCAACTCCAACAGCGCCCAGATCGCGGCCAACTATCTGCAGCAGGTCGTGAAGGATTACCAGCAGGAGCTGATGGACGGCAAACCGAAGCCCAACAACAGCGAACTGGTGGTGCGCAACTGGTATAACCCGAATCTGGACTACAAGTGGTTTGTGGTGCCGTCGCTGATCGCCATGATCACCACCATCGGGGTGATGATCGTCACCTCCCTCTCCGTCGCCCGCGAGCGCGAACAGGGCACGCTGGATCAGCTGCTGGTCTCCCCGCTCGCCACCTGGCAAATTTTCGTCGGCAAAGCGGTGCCGGCGCTGATTGTCGCGACCTTCCAGGCCACCATCGTGCTGGGGGTGGGAATTTGGGCCTACCAGATCCCGTTCGCCGGATCGCTGACGCTGTTTTACTTCACGATGGTGATTTACGGGCTGTCGCTGGTGGGGTTTGGGCTGCTGATTTCCGCACTCTGCTCGACGCAGCAGCAGGCGTTTATCGGGGTATTCGTCTTTATGATGCCCGCGATCCTGCTCTCGGGGTACGTCTCACCCGTCGAGAATATGCCGGTGTGGCTCCAGGATCTGACGTGGATAAACCCGATTCGCCACTTTACGGATATCACCAAGCAAATCTATCTGAAGGATGCGAGTCTGGATATTGTCTGGGGAAGTTTGTGGCCGCTACTGGTCATCGCGGCCACGACGGGCTCAGTGGCGTACGCGATGTTTAGACGCAACATCGCGTAGCTTTTTCTCTTTGGTCAGCAACGAGACCACCGCAGGCCCTGCGAGGATAGCCAGACCCGCCAGGGCCAGCAGCAGGTTGTTTTGCAGGACGCGTGACAGCAGCCACAGGACAATCATCGCTGCACCAAAGTACCAGGTGGTGGTGAGCTCTTCGAGCACATCACCCACCTCACGCCAGCGCGCTTCATGGTGGCGCTGTAAGAACAGCATCGACAGCACGGTGACGCCGTAAAGGACGCATAGCCCCAGGCCAACACGCACCAGCGTGCCGCTCATCCAGCCCATCACCAGTACGGCCACGACCAGTAAATGCAACATTATCTGCCAGCAACTCAGGCCAGTTGCGACACGAACACGTTGTTGCCACTTCATGGCTTCTCTCCTGAAGGATTTTTCTCTGCTTAATCAGACTACCGCACTTTACGGAAAATTCCGTAACGCCGCATCTTTTTGTGACGCCGACTACACTTTATTTTCATTGGGATAGTCACTCAGGAAGGAGCTTATGACGAAAAAAATGCAGCATTTCTCGCTTAAAGTGCTGACGATAAACATTCATAAAGGCTTCACAGCATTTAACCGCCGCTTCATTTTACCGGAGCTGCGCGACGCGGTGCGCACCGTCAGCGCGGATATTGTCTGCCTGCAGGAGGTGATGGGCGCACACGAAGTGCATCCGCTTCACTTTGAGAACTGGCCCGACACGCCGCACTATGAATTTCTGGCCGACACCATGTGGAGTGATTATGCCTACGGCCGCAACGCGGTCTATCCGGAAGGTCATCACGGCAACGCGGTGCTGTCCCGCTACCCCATTGAGCATTACGAAAACCGCGACGTTTCCGTCGGGGAGAGCGAAAAACGCGGCCTGCTTTACTGCCGCATTACCCCGCCCGACCTTGAGCTGCCCATCCACGTCGGCTGCGTTCACCTTGGCCTGCGCGAAGCCCATCGTCAGGCGCAGCTGAAAATGCTGGCCGAATGGGCCAACGCGCTGCCTGACGGCGAACCTGTTGTCGTGGCAGGCGATTTCAACGACTGGCGCCAGCGGGCAAACCACCCCCTGAAGGTGGAGGCAGGACTGGAGGAAATTTTCACCCGGGCGAACGGCAGGCCTGCGCGCACGTTTCCAGTCCGTTTCCCGCTGCTGCGGCTTGACCGCATCTACGTAAAAAATGCCCATGCCAGCAGCCCGACCGCCCTGGCGCTCCTTAACTGGCGGCATCTTTCCGATCATGCCCCGCTCAGCGCGGAGATCCACCTATGAAATGTTCCTGGCAGGAAGGCAACCGGATCACGCTGCTGGTCAACGGGGACGAGTATTACCCGGCCGTGTTTAAGGCGATTGATCACGCCCAGCAGAAGGTGATCCTCGAAACCTTTATCTGGTTCGAAGACAACGTCGGCAAGCAGCTGCACAGCGTGTTGCTGCGCGCCGCCCAGCGCGGCGTCAAAATTGAAGTGCTGCTGGATGGCTACGGCTCGCCGGACCTCAGCGATGCGTTCGTCAATGAACTGACCGCCGCGGGGGTGGTGTTCCGCTACTACGATCCCGGCCCTCGCCTGTTCGGCATGCGTACCAACCTTTTCCGCCGGATGCACCGCAAAATTGTGGTGGTGGATGAGACGGTGGCGTTTGTCGGCGGCATTAACTACTCCGCTGAGCATATGTCCGACTACGGCCCGGAAGCGAAGCAGGATTACGCCATTCGCATTGAAGGCCCGGTGGTGCAGGACATTTTGCTGTTTGAGCTGGAGAACCTGCCGGGGAAAGAGGCCGTTCGCCGCTGGTGGCGACGCCGTCATCGCCCGGAAGAGAACCGGAAGCCTGGTGAAGCGCAGGCGCTTTTCGTCTGGCGCGACAACGGCGAGCACCGGGACGACATTGAACGCCACTACCTTAAGATGCTCGCCAACGCCAAGCGCGAAGTGATTATTGCTAACGCCTACTTTTTCCCGGGCTATCGCCTGCTGCATGCCATGCGCAATGCTGCAAGACGCGGCGTGCGCGTGAAGCTGATCGTGCAGGGTGAGCCGGATATGCCGATCGTCAAAGTCGGGGCGCGGCTGCTGTATAACTACCTGGTGAAGGGCGGCGTCCAGATCTACGAATACCGCCGTCGACCGCTGCACGGCAAAGTCGCGCTGATGGACGATCACTGGGCCACCGTGGGCTCCAGCAACCTCGATCCGCTGAGCCTGTCGCTGAATCTTGAAGCCAACCTGATCATTCACGATCGCCAGTTTAATCAGACCCTGCGGGATAACCTGCAGGCGTTGATCGTTAACGACTGCGTGCGCGTGGATGAGTCCATGGTTCCCAAACGCACCTGGTGGAACCTGGGCATCAGCGTGGTGGTGTTCCACTTTCTGCGGCATTTCCCGGCGATGGTCGGCTGGCTGCCAGCGCATACGCCGAAGCTGGCGCAGGTGGACCCGCCGGTACAACCCGAAATGGAAACCCAGGACCGCATAGAAGCGGAAGACGGAGGCAAACCCTGATGTCGAAATCGCATCCACGCTGGCGTCTGGCAAAAAAGATCCTCACTTGGGTATTCTTTATTGCCGTCGCGGTGCTGCTGGTGGTCTACGCGCAGAAAGTGGACTGGGAAGAGGTGTGGAAGGTTATCCGCAACTATAACCGGATGGTGCTGCTGGGCGCGACGGGGCTGGTTATCGTAAGCTACCTGATGTACGGCTGCTATGACCTGCTGGGTCGGGCCTACTGCGGCCACAAGCTGGCCAAACGTCAGGTAATGCTGGTGTCGTTTATCTGCTACGCCTTTAACCTGACGCTGAGCACCTGGGTCGGGGGGATTGGCATGCGCTATCGCCTCTACTCGCGGCTCGGGCTGCCGGGTGGGACCATCACACGCATTTTTTCCCTGAGCATTACCACCAACTGGCTGGGCTATATTCTGCTCGGCGGGGTGATCTTCACCATCGGCGTGGTGCAGTTGCCCGCGCACTGGTATATCGATGAGGCTACGCTGCGCATTCTGGGCATCGCACTACTGCTGATTATCGCCGTTTATCTCTGGGCCTGCGCCTTTGCCAGACGCCGTCATATGACCATTAAAGGGCAAAAGCTGGTCCTGCCCTCGTGGAAGTTTGCGGTGCTGCAGATGGCGGTTTCCAGCGCCAACTGGATGGCGATGGGAGCCATCATCTGGCTGCTGATCGGCGAGGACGTAAACTACTTCTTCGTGCTGGGCGTGCTGCTGGTGAGCAGTATTGCCGGGGTGATTGTGCATATTCCGGCGGGGATCGGCGTGCTGGAGGCGGTGTTTATTGCCCTGCTGGCCGGGGAGCATGTTTCTCAGGGAACGATTATCGCCGCCCTGCTGGCGTACCGCATGCTGTATTACTTCCTGCCGCTGGCGCTGGCCACGGTCTGCTATCTGGTGCTGGAAAGTCGGGCGAAAAAGCTGCGGGCGAAGAATGAGAGGATGCTAGCGAAGTGAATAAGTCGGGTGGCGGCTTCGCCTTACCCGACCTACGGTTCGCGCTTCGTAGGCCGGGTAAGGCGAAACCGCCACCCGGCAAAGCAATCTTAACGACGGTTGCCAAGAATTCGCAGCAGCATCAGGAACAGGTTGATGAAGTCCAGATAGAGCGTCAGCGCGCCCAGAATCGAATATTTGCGCAGGTTTGAACTGTCGCGCACGTCGATCTGCTCGCCGATGTTTTTCAGCTTCTGCGTGTCATAAGCCGTCAACCCGACAAAGAGCACCACCCCGATATAGGTCACGGCCCACATCAGCGCTTCGCTCTTCAGCCACAGGTTCACCAGTGACGCCAGCACAATCCCAATCAGCCCCATAAACAGCATGCTGCCGAAGCCGCTCAGATCGCGCTTCGTGGTGTAACCGTACAGGCTCATCGCACCAAACATCCCGCCGGTGACCACGAAGGTGCTGGCGATGGATGAGTAGGTGTAAACGATAAAGATGCTGGAAAGCGTCAGCCCCGTTAGCGCCGAATAGAGCATAAACAGGGTCGTTGCCATGCCGGCACTCAGCTTGTGCACCAGACCCGAAAGCACAAACACCAGCGCCAGCTGCGCGATGATCAGCCCAAAGAAGGTGATTTTGCTGGAGAAGATAAACATCATCAGCTCCGGCGTATTCGCCGCATACCACGCGATAAACGCGGTAAGCAGCAGGCCAACCGTCATCCAGCCGTACACCTGAGCCATATACGTCTGCAGGCCGCTACGGGTCTGCTGTACTATTGAATCGGAACGCGGAAATCGGTCCATGATTCACTCCTGATTAAGATTAAGTAGACACACTCGTTAAGAGTAACACATCCACGTAAACCGACTACCAACGGCTGGCGGCCTGTTTATCGCTATCGCGAGATTCTACCCAGCGATCGCCTTCCGGCGTGGCTTCGCGCTTCCAGAACGGCGCTTTGGTTTTGAGGTAATCCATAATGAACTCCCCTGCCGCAAACGCGCTGCCGCGGTGGGCGCTGGTCACCCCGACAAAGACAATCTCCTCGCCAGGCCACATCTCACCGATGCGGTGAATCACCGTGACGCGCCCGAGCGGCCAGCGGTCCCGCGCCTCGTCCACTATCTCCGCCAGCGATTTTTCCGTCATGCCGGGATAATGCTCCAGCGTCAGCGCCTTCACGCTGTCACCAAGGTTGTGGTTGCGCACCTTGCCGGTAAAGGTCACGACCGCGCCGTCTTCATCGCGTTCCGCCAGCCAGCTGTATTCGGTCCCCACGTTAAATCGCTCGGGGCTCACCAGAATGCGGGTTTCAGACATCTTAGCCCCCTGTGACTGGCGGGAAGAAGGCCACTTCATCCCCGGCCTTCAGCGGATGGGTAAGCTCCACCAGCGTCTGGTTAACGGCGGCCAGCAGCTTGCCTTCATCCAGCGCCAGCGCCCAGCGGTCGCTCTGTGCCGCCAGATGCGCGCGCAGGGCCGCAACGTTTTCAAAAGAGGCATCCAGCGTCAGGCTGTCGGTATTCACCAGCTCGCGCACCTGCGCAAAAAAGAGCACCTTAATCATGGCTGTCCACCTTAAAATCACCGGATTTGCCGCCGCTTTTTGCCAGCAGGCGAACCGGGCCAATCACCATATCTTTCTGCACCGCTTTGCACATGTCGTAGATGGTCAGCGCGGCAACGGAGGCCGCCGTCAGCGCCTCCATCTCCACGCCGGTTTTGCCGGTTAAGCGGCAGAGTGACTCAATGCGCACGCGACTCTGCTCCGGCTGGGCCTGCAGGTTCACCTCCACCTTGCTCAGCATCAGCGGATGGCACAGCGGGATGAGATCCCAGGTGCGCTTGGCGGCCTGAATACCCGCGATGCGCGCGGTGGCAAAGACATCACCCTTGTGATGGCTGCCGTCGATAATCATCGCCAGCGTTTCCGGCAGCATGGTGACGAACGCTTCGGCGCGCGCCTCGCGCACCGTTTCCGCTTTGGCGGAGACGTCAACCATATGCGCTTCGCCAGCGGCGTTAATGTGGGTCAGTTGTGACATAGCTTATTTCTTTAAATGGGGATGGAAATTACACGGACGGGTACGGGCATCCAGCTGCGGGGCGATGATGTTTTCCCACGCGGTTCGGCAGGCTTTCGTCGAGCCCGGCATGGCGAAAATCAGGGTTTTGTTCGCCACCCCGGCAACGGCGCGCGACTGCAGCGTGGAGGTGCCAATCTCTTCAAAGGAGAGCATGCGGAACACCTCGCCGAAGCCTTCCACCTCGCGGTCGAACAGCGGGAGCAGCGCTTCAGGCGCCTGATCGCCCGCTGTAAAGCCGGTGCCGCCGGTGATCAGCACCACCTGCACCTCATCACTGGCGATCCACTGCGAGACCTGCGCGCGAATGGCGTAGCGGTTCTCCTTCACGATCGCTTTATCAACAATGTTATGCCCCGCGTCATGGGCCGCCTCCCGCAGCCAGTGGCCGGAGGTATCATCCTCTTCGCCACGGCGGTCGGAAACGGTAAGGATCGCAATGCGTGTCGGGATAAATTCTGCGCTGACCTGACTCATCTTCTGATTCCTTCTTAAGACTGGTTACCCGCCAATGTAAGACAGGTTCTGAGTAATGCCGGTATTGCCCTGATGCAGGAAGTGGGTCTGTTTTTTATGCGTCAGTGCTTCAGAAATGCGCGCTTCAAGCGCGTCCTGCTGCGCATCGTCTTCCAGCAGATCGCGAAGGTCCACGCCGCCGTCGCCGAACAGGCAGAGATGGAGTTTGCCCACGGAAGAGACGCGCAGGCGGTTGCAGCTGGCGCAGAAGTCTTTCTCGTAAGGCATGATAAGCCCGATCTCGCCTTCATAATCAGGATGGCAGAAGACCTGCGCCGGACCGTCGCTGCGCTGGCGGATCTGGTGGATCCAGCCGCGCCTGAGCAGTTCGTCGCGTAGCACCATGCCGGAGATGTGATGGCGGCGAAACAGCTCGCTGCCCTCGCCGGTTTCCATCAGCTCAATAAAACGCAGCTGAATGGGGCGGGTTTTGATCCACGCCAGGAAGGTATCGAGCTGGTGATGGTTTACATCACGCATCAGCACCGTGTTGACTTTGACTTTTTCGAAGCCGGCCGCAAATGCCGCATCGATACCGTCCATGACCTGCTGGAATTTATCCTGGCCGGTAATGGCGTGAAACTGGCGGGCGTCCAGACTGTCCACGCTGACGTTAATAGCGGTTAAGCCCGCATCGCGCCAGGTGGCTACGTCGCGCGCCATACGGTAACCGTTGGTGGTCACCGCAATCTGGCGGATACGTTCGTTTTCACGCACGGCGGCAATGATGTCGGGGAAATCGCGGCGCAGCGAGGGTTCACCGCCGGTAAGGCGCACTTTTTCGGTGCCGAGCTCAGAGAAGGCGCGCGTGACGCGGCGCACTTCATCCACGGAGAGAAAGCCGTTATTGGTGACGCTGCCCGGTTTGTAGCCGTCAGGCAGGCAGTAGGTGCAACGGAAATTGCACACATCGGTAATCGACAGACGTAAGTAATAAAACTTACGCGCGAAAGCATCAGTAAGTTGTGAAGCCATGTACACCTTTCCAGATACGGGAGGCACAGTCATTTCTTTCTGTACCCTGGTGGCAAATTCGCCACGGCCAGAGCGCCATATCTTTCGACACAGGCACAAGGGCTAGAGTGTATGTTTTCAATGTTGAAAACGTGGTTAGGGCGATAGTAGCGCGGAAATTCGGACAGCGCCATTGTCGCTTTTCGCTATATAATTACGTATATAGCGAATCATTCGCCCATTTTCGCTACAGAATACCTAAAAATCGCACTTTCACATTGATATACGTCATTTTGCATCGGGTGAGGCATCGTCTTTTAGGGGTAGTTAGGTTACTGTTACGCGATCGAACGTGATAAGGAATACGTATGCGCAATCGCACTTTTGCGGATCTTGACCGAGTGGTCGCTCTTGGCGGAGGCCACGGCCTGGGCCGCGTCATGTCCTCATTGTCGTCACTCGGCTCAAGGCTGACAGGGATAGTGACCACCACCGACAACGGCGGCTCAACCGGGCGGATCAGACGTGCCGAAGGCGGCATTGCCTGGGGCGATATGCGCAACTGCCTGAACCAGTTAATTACCGAGCCGAGCGTCGCGTCGGCGATGTTTGAGTACCGTTTTGGCGGCAATGGCGAACTTTCCGGACATAACCTCGGAAATCTGATGTTAAAGGCGCTGGATCACCTGAGCGTAAGGCCTCTCGAAGCCATCAATCTGATCCGTAATCTGCTCAAAGTGGACGCATTCCTGATCCCCATGTCTGAACAACCGGTTGACTTGATGGCCATCGACGCCGAAGGGCATGAAGTTTATGGCGAGGTGAATATTGACCAGCTCCTTCTGCCGCCAACGGAGTTAATGACCTATCCGAGTGTGCCCGCCACGCGTGAAGCGGTAGAGGCAATCGGGGAAGCGGATCTTATCCTGATCGGCCCGGGCAGCTTTTACACCAGCCTGATGCCGATCCTGCTGGTGAAAGAGCTGGCGCAGGCGCTGCGTCGCACCCCTGCGCCAATGGTTTACATCGGTAACCTCGGACGTGAGCTGAGCCCGGCAGCCGCAAGCCTGTCGCTGTCGGATAAACTCAATTTGATGGAGCATTACGTCGGAAAGAAGATCATTGACGGCGTGGTGGTGGGGCCGAAGGTGGATGTATCCGGTATCGGCGATCGCCTGGTGGTGCAGGAGCCGCTGGAGGCCTCAGACATCAAGTATCGCCACGACCGCCATCTGCTGCGCGAGGCGCTGGAGAAGGCGATTCAGGCGCTGGGTTAGATTCGTTTTGTGAGGCCTGATGCCCTCACCCCGGCCCTCTCCCACGGAGCTGAGGAACCCCCTGTAATTTCTCTACACGAAGCGATGAATGTTGCTTCAGAAAAATGAACGGCTTGCAGCGACGCCCTGGTCCGGCTGTAAATCGCTGAGGCGTTTCCTGCAGGCCGGGGCGAGGCGCAGGGATGCGCCGAGAGGGCGGGCTTTACATGGACGTTGCCTCCGCCCGTACCCGACAAGCCGGAAGGAATAAGCCGAGGGCACCGCGAAGCGGCGATTTACCGCCGGGAGCCCGGGTCGCCAGGGCGGCGGCGACTGAGCCGCCCTGGCACGTTCACCGGTATAGGAATCACAGAGTAGCAAGGAACATAAAGTGAACGGAATGACCACCGCTGCCGTATGTTCCCCTCACCCTAACCCTCTCCCCAAAGGGGCGAGGGGATTGTTCAGTGCTCGCAATAATTTGTGGGGATTCCTCAACCCACGGGGAGAGGGAGAAAACAACGCTTTACTCACGACGCCGCGATAAACAGATCCCGCAGTTGATGAAGCTGGTCGCGGATCTGCGCCGCCTCTTCGAACTCCAGGTTCTGCGCGTGCTGCATCATCTGCCCTTCCAGCTCGTGGATTTTCTGCTGCAGCGCTTTTGGCGTCAGCACGACGGTATCTTCTTCCACCACTGAACGCGCCTTGCCGCGGCCTTTCGCTTTGGTTTTGGCGATGTTCTGACCCAGCGCCAGAATATCCACCACCTTCTTGTTCAGCCCCTGCGGGGTAATGCCGTGTTCTTCGTTGTAACGCTGCTGTTTCTCGCGGCGGCGCTCCGTCTCACCAATCGCCTTCGCCATCGACGGGGTAATTTTGTCACCGTACAAAATCGCTTTACCGTTGACGTTACGCGCGGCGCGGCCAATGGTCTGAATCAGCGAACGCTCGGAACGCAGGAAGCCCTCTTTGTCCGCATCCAGAATCGCCACCAGCGAGACCTCCGGCATATCGAGACCTTCTCGCAGCAGGTTAATCCCTACCAGCACGTCAAACTCGCCCAGACGTAGGTCGCGGATAATCTCCATGCGCTCCACGGTATCGATATCCGAGTGCAGATAACGCACCTTCTCACCGTGCTCTTCAAGATACTCGGTCAGGTCTTCCGCCATACGCTTGGTGAGCGTGGTCACCAGCACGCGCTCGTTGATGGCGGAACGGGCGCGGATCTCTGAGAGCAGGTCGTCCACCTGCGTGGCCACCGGACGCACCTCGATAACCGGATCCAGCAGCCCGGTCGGACGAACCACCTGGTCAACCACCTCATCGCCCGATTTTTCCAGCTCATAGTTGCCCGGCGTGGCCGAGACGTAGATGGTTTGCGGCGCCAGCGCCTCAAACTCTTCAAACTTCATCGGACGGTTATCCAGCGCTGACGGCAGGCGGAAACCGTACTCCACCAGCGTCTCCTTACGCGCCCGGTCGCCACGGTACATCCCGCCGATCTGCGGGATCGTGACGTGGGATTCGTCGATCACCAGCAAACCGTCGGCCGGAAGGTAATCAAACAGCGTCGGTGGCGGCTCCCCCGGCCCGCGCCCGGAGAGGAAGCGGGAGTAGTTTTCAATGCCGGAGCAGTAGCCCAGCTCGTTCATCATCTCCAGGTCGAACTGGGTACGCTGACTCAGGCGCTGCTCTTCCAGCAGCTTATTGTTCGCCAGCAGCACCTTGCGGCGCTCGGCCAGCTCCACTTTGATCTCTTCCATCGCCTGCACGATTCGCTCGCGCGGCGTCACGTAGTGCGTTTTCGGGTAGATGGTGAAGCGCTGGATCACCGACTCAACGTGTCCGGTCAGCGGGTCGAAGAGCGACAGGCGTTCAACCTCTTCGTCAAACAGCTCGACGCGCAGCGCCATATCGTCCGATTCTGCCGGGAAGATGTCGATCACTTCACCGCGCACGCGGAAGGTGCCGCGCTGGAAGGCCTGGTCGTTGCGGGTGTACTGCAGCTCCGCCAGGCGACGCAAAATCGCGCGCTGGTCAATGATCATCCCCTGCGTCAGGTGCAACATCATCTTGAGATAGAGATCCGGATCGCCCAGACCGTAGATCGCGGAAACCGAGGCAACGACGATCACATCGCGACGCTCCAGAAGCGCCTTTGTGGCCGACAGTCGCATCTGCTCGATGTGTTCGTTCACCGAGGCATCTTTCTCAATGAAGGTGTCAGAGCTCGGCACATAGGCTTCAGGCTGGTAGTAATCGTAGTAGGAGACGAAATACTCTACCGCGTTTTCCGGGAAGAACTCTTTCATCTCGCCGTATAGCTGCGCCGCCAGGGTTTTATTGGGTGCCAGCACCATCGTTGGGCGCTGGAGATCCGCAATCACGTTGGCAATGGTAAATGTTTTACCCGAGCCGGTGACCCCCAGCAGCGTCTGGTGCGCCAGCCCATCCTCCAGCCCCTCTTCCAGACGACGGATCGCCTCAGGCTGATCGCCAGATGGACGGAAAGCAGAATTCAATTTGAACGGTTTACTCATGGGCGACAACCTGATGACGTTATAAGCGGCAGGTGAGTAATTTTACTCCTTGTTGCCAGGAATGCCAGTAAAAAACACTGGATGAAAAACCAGTAGCATGTCAGGATATTTAGAGTAGCGCCTGAATGATTAGCGCGATAGCGACCAAAATTTGGACTGTGACAACATAAAACACCAGTCAGGTCAGGTTATCCCCAGAACTTTTTCTTTTTTAACATTTGTCAAGCCAGGTAATGATAGTTTTGTGGCAACCGGTGACACTTTCATGACGGGAATTGCTTTTATCTAAGCAATTAAAAACTAAACGATATTTTCTAAAGCCGCGTTTCGCGTCAATTTGGGCGTAAGCCGCGTCTTCTCTCGCTTATCGCGTGTTTTCTAACTCTAATGCACATGGTTATCCACAGGAATAGTGGATAACTGCTTCCAGCCCATACAGACTGGCGCTCCGCAAATTCCCGGATTTTCCCACGAGACGGCGGCAAAAAATTTTTATAGCTATTTTTTGCTGATTAACAGTTGCGTCATTCATAACCAACCGATGCGATCTTGCTCACATTTTCACCCTTTCGGGCTCTGCACCACAACTCACCACCACCAGCACCGTCGATGTGCAAGCCCGGTTTTTATCCGCCGCGCTTCTGTGACTTATTCCTAAAAAAGTCGCTTTTTTAACCACTTTCCGCTTTATGGCAGGGGTTTTGCAGATTCATCCACGAGCCACACCTACACACATTTTTAAGGAGAGAAAGATGTTGAGTCTGCGTGCAGTGAATCAGTTTTACGGAAGTCAACATACGCTATGGAATGTGGATTTAGATTTTCCGCAAGGGATGTGTACAGGCGTCGTTGGTCTGCCGGGCATGGGGAAAACCACCCTCATGAATTGCATCGCCGGGAAAGTGCCTGTCGAAAGCGGCAGCATCATCTGGTATGAGGCGGGCGCACCGCCGCGTGATTTGCTCCACCCGCCGTCAGAACAGCGCTCCGGGCCGGGGATTGGCTATGTCTCGCAGGACAGGCGGATCTTCTCTCAGCTAACGATTGAGGAGAACCTGCATATCGCCATGCGGGCGACGGGGAAACCTAACCCGGAGGCGAAAAATGACGTTTACGACTTGTTTCCGGCGCTCTATGGGGTGCGGCAAACCCGCGCCAACACGCTCTCTCCGGACGACCAGTATCAGTTGGCGCTGGCTAATGCGCTGGTCAACCGCCCTCACCTGCTGATCCTGGATGACCCCCTGCACGGCGCGGGGCACAGCGTTGCCCAGAAGCTGGTGCAGCTGCTGGGGCGATTAAACCGGGAGTTAGGGATGACGGTGCTGTTAGCGGAGCAGCAGCTGTCGTTTATCCGTCGGGTGGCGGACCGTTTCTGTATGCTCTATCGCGGGCGTAACGTGGCGCAGGGCCACGTTACCGAACTGGATGATGAGCTTATCGCTCACTGGATGTCGCGGGAAGCAAAACGCTGAGATCGAGATAACGTCCTGTTTCGGCATTTTCCGCGCCGTCAGCAAGCCATGGGATCTCCCCGAGGCACGGCGCGGGCAGGACGCGCCTGAGCGTCGCCAGATACTCCAGGTGTCGTTTACCCGGCGCAACCACGTCGTTGGCTATCCAGCCCGCCAGACGCAGCCCGGCCTGCTGTACGGCCTGCGCGGTCAACATGGCGTGATTGATGCAGCCCAGCTTGACGCCGACGACAAGAATGACCGGAAGCTGCTCGGCCTGCACCCAGTCAGCAAACGTCTGCGTGTCCGAAAGCGGCGTAAACCAGCCGCCAGCCCCTTCCACCAGCACCCAGTCGGCCTGATTTTCCAGCGTCCGCAGTCCGGCAGACAGCACGGCGAAATCAATCGGACGACCTTCATCGGCGCTGATAATGTGCGGCGAGGTCGGCTCGGCAAAGGTGTACGGATTCACCGCGGAATAGGCGAGTTCACGCGTGCTGTTACGCTGGAGCGCCAGCGCGTCGGTGTTGCGTAACCCTTCCGCCGTCATCTCGCTGCCGGACGCCACGGGCTTATACCCGGCGGTGTTTTTCCCGAGCAGCCGTGCCGCCTGCAGCAGCGCCGAGCTGGCCACCGTTTTGCCCACTTCTGTGTCCGTGCCGGTGACAAAATAACGTTCAGTCACGTTCGATAATCCCATGAAAAAGTTGATAGGAGAGCGGGAATTGACCCCGCTGCTGCGGCCAGGCCAGCTCAAGACGCTGCAGCTGACCGCGGGTGAGCGGTTTTTTCTCGCGTCCGGTATGCAGGTGCGTGGCGCCTATGCCTTTCAGCGAACGCATGGCGCTGAACGCATCGCTAAAATTGAGCGTGATGGTCTGCACCACGCTGCGAGCGCGCCAGCCTGCCAGCGCCTGCGTCACCTGCTCATGCGATAAAAACCGGTTAGCATGCGGCTGTTCATCAACTGCCTGCCAGGCCTGATTCAGCTCCGGCAGCGAACTTTCCAGCAAGGTGGTAAACGCCACCTTCCCGCCCGGTCGCGCCACGCGATAAAGCTCGCGCAAGGCCTGCGGCAGGCTGCTGCACCACTGAACCGCCAGATGGCTCCAGACCAGATCAAACTGCGCGTCCGCCAGCGGGATCGCCTCGATATCGGCCAGCAGATAACGATCTGCTGCCTGCCGCTGACGCGCCTCTTCCAGCATCTGTGCTGAGAGATCGATTGCCGTCACCTGGCTTCCCGCTCCGCGCCAGTAGCGGCTGTTGCTGCCGGGACCACAGCCGGCGTCCAGCACCTGTGGAAAACCGTTCTCGCCAAGGGCGGCCAGAAGCCCCTGCGCGCTCAGACGCTGCAGCTCATCATGCTGCGAATAGCTCTGCGCGGCGCGGCCAAATGCCGCCGCGATGGCCTGCTTATTCACCGGCATCATGGAGCACCTCCAGCAACGTCTCAATATCCTGTCGTTCATGCGCCGCCGTCAGGGTTAAGCGCAGCCGCGCCGTGCCCGGTGGGACGGTGGGCGGGCGGATGGCGGTCACCCACATGCCGCGCAGGCGCAGCGCCTGTGCCAGGGCCAGCGCGCGGGCATTTTCACCGACAATCACCGGCTGGATAGCGCTCTGCGAATCGGTGCTGCAGAAGGGCAGCGCCGCGAGTCCCTGACGGAAGCGGGCGATATGCTCTGCCAGCCGCTGGCGACGCTCATCCCCTTCCGCGCTGCGGATGACTGCCAGCGAAGACGACAGCGCCACGGCCTGCGCCGGAGGCATGCTGGTGCTGTAAATCAGGTGGCGGGCAAACTGCAGCAGATAGTCGGCGACGGATTCGCTGCACAGCACGGCGGCACCGCTAACGCCAAAGCCTTTGCCGAAGGTGACAATCAGCAGTTCCGGCTTCACGTTTTGCTGATACGCGCTCCCGCGCCCTTCGTCGCCCATCACGCCAGTGCCGTGGGCATCGTCCACCAGCAGCCAGGCATGCTGCCGCTTTGCGGCCTCGTGCAGCGCGGCAAGCGGCGCGCTGTCGCCGTCCATGCTGAACACCCCTTCCGTGACCGCCAGCTGTTGTCCTTCGCAGGGTTTATCCAGCAGCGCAGCAAGCTGTCCCGCATCGTTATGGGCAAAACGCCGCAGCTGCGCCGGGCTTAAATTTGCCGCCTCCAGCAGGGAGGCGTGGCTTAAGCGATCGGCGACAATGCGATCGACCTTCCCCATCAGGGCCGTGATGACCGCCTGGTTGGCGGCAAAGCCGGAGATAAACAGCAGCGCGCGCGGGTAGCCGAGCCAGTCAGCCAGTTCCTCTTCCAGCGCCTGATGCGCCGTGGTGTATCCACTGACGTGTCCCGATCCGCCGCTGCCCACGCCAAACCGCTCCGCGCCCTGCTGCCAGGCGCGGATAATGGCCGGATGCTGGCTCAGCCCGAGATAGTCGTTGCTGGAGAAATTGCAGAACCGCTGGCCTTCACGGGTAAGAAAACGGCCCGCGCCGTTTTCCACCACCCTGCGAACGCGAAATGCCTCTGCCGCCCGACGGTCGTCGAGCGCAGAGTTGATACGTGCCTGCCAGGTCATACGGCTGCCGCGTTGTAGAACTGGTCGGTGTCGGCGTTGAAAATCTGCTGCTCCAGCTGCTGCTGTTGCTCGTTATCACCCGTCAGCACCTCGGTCTGATGCGGGTTCAGCCCCAGCTTGCGGAACAGCTGAACGTCTTTGTCCTCTTCCGGGTTCGGCGTGGTCAGCAGCTTGCAGCCGTAGAAGATGGAGTTGGCGCCGGCCATAAAGCACATCGCCTGGGTCTGCTCGTTCATCTGCTCGCGGCCCGCTGAGAGGCGAACGTAAGACGTTGGCATCATGATACGCGCCACCGCGATGGTGCGGATAAAATCAAACGCATCCACGTCCTCGTTATCCGCCAGCGGCGTGCCCTTGACCTTCACCAGCATGTTGATTGGCACGCTTTCCGGCGGGGTCGGCAGGTTCGCCAGCTGCAGCAGCAGGCCCGCGCGGTCTTTCACCGTTTCGCCTAAGCCCACGATGCCGCCAGAACAGACCTTGATCCCCGCGTCACGCACTTTATCCAGCGTATCCAGACGCTCCTGGTAGGTACGCGTGGTGATGATATTGCCGTAAAATTCCGGCGAGGTGTCGAGGTTGTGGTTGTAGTAATCCAGCCCCGCGGCCGAGAGGCGCTGCGCCTGCTCTTCGTTGAGCGTACCGAGGGTCATGCAGGCTTCGAGGCCCATCTCCTTCACGCCCTTAACCATCTGCTCCAGGTACGGCATGTCGCGATCGTGCGGGTTCTTCCACGCCGCGCCCATGCAGAAGCGGGTTGAGCCAGCGTTTTTCGCCTTGCGCGCGGAGTCGAGGACCTGCTCGACCTCCATCAGGCGCTCTGACTCCAGACCGGTTTTGTAGCGCGCGCTCTGCGGGCAATATTTGCAGTCTTCGGGGCAGGCGCCGGTCTTGATCGACAGCAGCGTGCTGACCTGAACATGGCGGGGATCGAAATGCTGACGATGCACCTGTTGGGCTTCGAACATCAGCTCAAGGAAAGGTTTGTTGAATAATTCAGTAACTTGCGACATCGTCCAGCGTGCGTGGTGAGCCATCGGGCTTCTCCAAAGGGTTTTGTTAATTTTCGGTTCGGTTTATACTCGTAAACCTAAAACTTTTCAAAATGGTTTACAAGTCGATTATGACCCAGGACGATCTCGCCTTCGACAAGCAGCATATCTGGCACCCTTACACCTCCACGACCCGCCCCCTTCCCGTTTATCCGGTGGCCTCCGCCCACGGCTGCGAGCTGCACCTCGCCAGCGGCGAGCGGCTCGTTGACGGGATGTCCTCCTGGTGGGCGGCGATTCATGGGTACAACCACCCGCGCCTGAATGCGGCGATGAAGGCCCAGATTGACCAGATGTCGCACGTGATGTTTGGCGGGATCACCCATCAGCCCGCGGTGGATTTATGCCGCCGTCTGGTAGCGATGACGCCTGACTCGCTGGAGTGCGTATTCCTGGCGGATTCCGGCTCCGTGGCGGTGGAAGTGGCGATGAAAATGGCGCTGCAGTACTGGCACGCGAAGGGCGAAACGCGCCAGCGTTTCCTCACCTTCCGCAACGGCTATCACGGGGATACCTTCGGGGCGATGTCGGTGTGCGATCCGGATAACTCCATGCACAGCCTGTGGAAGGGGTATCTGCCGGAAAACCTGTTCGCCCCTGCGCCGCAGAGCCGCTTCGACGGCGAGTGGAACGAGATGGACATGGTCGGCTTCGCGCGGCTGATGGCGGCACATCGTCACGAGATTGCTGCCGTCATTCTTGAACCGATCGTGCAGGGCGCGGGCGGAATGCGGATGTACCATCCGGAATGGCTGAGGCGTATTCGCAGGATGTGCGACCGCGAGGGCATTCTGCTGATTGCCGATGAGATCGCCACCGGCTTTGGCCGCACCGGCAAGCTGTTTGCCTGCGAACATGCGGGTATCGCCCCGGATATTCTGTGCCTCGGCAAAGCGCTGACGGGCGGCACCATGACGCTCTCCGCCACGCTCACGACCCGCCAGGTCGCCGACACCATCAGCGACGGCGAAGCAGGCTGCTTTATGCACGGTCCGACGTTTATGGGCAACCCCCTGGCCTGCGCCGTGGCGAGTGAAAGCCTGGCGATTCTGGCGAGCGGCGAGTGGCAGACGCAGGTTGCGGCGATTGAAGCGCAGCTGAAAGCGGAACTGAGCGCCGCCTCGGGGGCGAATTTCGTGGCGGACGTGCGCGTGCTGGGCGCCATCGGGGTGATTGAAACCACCCATCCGGTGAATATGGCGGCGCTGCAGCGTTTCTTCGTGGATCAGGGCGTGTGGGTACGGCCTTTCGGCAAGCTTATCTACCTGATGCCGCCGTACAGCATTACGCCGGAGCAACTGCGTAAATTAACCGACGCGGTCGTAACAGCCGTTAACATTCCCGCGCATTTCACGATTTAACCCTATGCATTACACTTGCTGAACGAGCGATCAACGAGGGTAAACCGTATGAAAATCATCAGTAAAGATCTGCGCGACGGTGAAAAACTGCCGGAACGTCACGTTTTTAACGGCATGGGGTATCAGGGAGACAATATCTCCCCGCACCTGGCGTGGGACGAGGTTCCGGCAGGCACCAAAAGCTTTGTCGTGACCTGCTACGACCCGGATGCGCCAACTGGCTCAGGCTGGTGGCACTGGATTGTGGCGAACCTCCCTGCCGACACGCGCGTACTACCGCAGGGTTCCGGTTCAGACCTGGTTGCCCTGCCTGAAGGTGCCATTCAGACGCGTACTGACTTCGGTAAAGCGGGCTACGGCGGCGCGGCACCGCCAAAAGGGGAAACCCACCGCTATATCTTCACGGTGCACGCGCTGGATGTGGAGAAGATTGAGGTCGATGAAGGCGCGAGCGGCGCAATGGTCGGGTTTAACGTGCATTTCCATACGCTTGGCAGCGCGTCGATTACGGCGATGTATTCGTAAAAAAAGCCGGGTGGCGGCTACGCCTTACCCGGCCTGGATTTCGCACTCGTAGGCCCGGTAAGCGCAGCGCCACCGGGCAAAAAAATCACAGCACCGAAGGTAACAGCCCCACCAGCCGCCCTTCTTCCAGAAGCTGCATCGCCTTATCAATATCCGGGGCAAAGAAGCGGTCGTCGTCGTAATGGGTGACGTGCTCGCGCAGCACCTGACGCGCCTGCTCCAGCAGCGGGCTGGATTTGAGCCCTTCACGCAGATCGATACCCTGACTCGCCGCCAGCCATTCCACCGCCAGCACACCGCGGGTGTTGGAGGCCATTTCCCAGAGACGACGCCCGGCAGCTGGTGCCATCGAAACGTGATCTTCCTGATTCGCCGAGGTTGGCAGGCTGTCCACGCTGTGCGGATGCGACAGCGCCTTGTTCTCGCTTGCCAGCGCTGCGGCCGTCACCTGAGCAATCATAAAGCCCGAGTTGACCCCGCCGTTACGCACCAGGAACGGTGGCAACTGGGACATGTGTTTATCCATCATCAGCGCGATGCGGCGCTCGGACAACGCGCCGACTTCGGCAATCGCCAGGGCGATATTATCCGCCGCCATTGCCACAGGCTCGGCGTGGAAGTTACCGCCGGAGACCACCTCGTTTTCCTGAGCGAACACCAGCGGGTTATCGGACACCGCGTTGGCCTCCACCAGCAGCACCTCCGCCGCCTGGCGCAGTTGCGTCAGGCACGCGCCCATCACCTGCGGCTGGCAGCGCAGGGAATACGGATCCTGCACCTTCTCACAGTTGTGGTGTGAATCGGCAATTTCGCTGGTGTCGGTAAGCACGTGACGGTACATCGCGGCGGCATCAATTTGCCCGCGCTGACCGCGCACCTCGTGGATGCGGGCATCGAACGGGCGACGCGAGCCCAGCACCGCTTCGGTGGTTAGCGCACCGCACACTACCGCCGAGGCAAACAGATCTTCCGCTTCAAACAGGCCGCGCAGCGCGAAGGCGGTCGACGCCTGGGTGCCGTTCAGCAGCGCCAGCCCCTCTTTCGCCGCCAGCGTGATCGGCGTTAAGCCAGCCTTTTTCAGCGCCTCTTTCGCCGGAAGCCACTCGCCCTGCCAGCGCGCTTTGCCTTCACCCAGCAGCAGCAGCGACATGTGCGCCAGCGGTGCGAGATCGCCGGAGGCCCCGACGGAACCCTTCGCCGGGATCCACGGATAGACTTCCGCATTAACCAGCGCCATCAGCGCCTGGATCACGCTCAGGCGGATGCCGGAGAAACCGCGCGCCAGGCTGTTGATTTTGAGCACCATCATCAGACGGACAATCTCATCGTCAAGCGGCTGGCCGACGCCCGCCGCGTGCGACAGCACCAGCGAACGCTGCAGGTTTTCCAGATCGTGCGTCGCGATGCGGGTCTGCGCCAGCAGCCCAAAGCCGGTATTAATCCCGTAAGCCGTGCGCCCTTCGGCAACGATGGCTTCAACGCAGGCCACGCTGTCGTTAATGGCGGCGTGGGCGCTTTCATCCAGCGAAAGGGTGACCGGCTGACGCCAGACGTTACGCAGCTGTTTGAGCGTCAGTGAGCCGGGAGTGAGGGTTAATGCGTTCATTCATGCTTTCCTTGTGTGGCAGGGATCATCGGCAGGTTAAGGCCCTGCTCTTTGGCACAGTCAATGGCAATCTCGTAACCCGCATCCGCGTGACGCATCACGCCGGTGGCCGGGTCGTTGTGGAGCACGCGAGCGATACGCGCGGCGGCTTCATCCGTTCCGTCACAGACAATAACCATCCCGGAATGCTGGGAGAAGCCCATCCCCACGCCGCCGCCGTGGTGCAGCGACACCCAGGTCGCGCCGCTGGCGGTATTCAGCAGGGCATTCAGCAACGGCCAGTCGGAGACCGCGTCCGAGCCGTCGCGCATGGCTTCGGTTTCGCGGTTCGGGCTGGCGACGGAGCCGGAGTCCAGGTGGTCGCGGCCAATGACGATCGGCGCGGAAACTTCACCGCTGCGCACCATTTCGTTAAAGGCGAGGCCGAGTTTTTGACGCCACTCCAGCCCTACCCAGCAGATACGCGCTGGCAGACCCTGGAAGTTAATGCGCTCGCGGGCCATGTCCAGCCAGTGGTGCAGGTGTTCGTCATCGGCGACGATCTCCTTCACTTTGGCGTCGGTTTTGTAGATGTCCTCCGGGTCACCGGACAGGGCAACCCAGCGGAACGGCCCGATGCCGCGGCAGAACAGCGGGCGGATATAGGCCGGGACGAAGCCGGGGAAGTCGAAGGCGTTATTCACGCCCATCTCTTTCGCCATCTGGCGAATGTTGTTGCCGTAATCAAAGGTCGGAATACCCATCTGGCTGAAGGCCAGCATGGCGGATACGTGTTCCGCCATGGAGCGTTTCGCGGCAAGCACCGTGCCTTCCGGATCGGTCTCCGCTTTTTGCTGGTAGGCTTCCCACGTCCAGCCTTTTGGCAGGTAACCGTGCAACGGGTCATGGGCGCTGGTCTGGTCGGTGACCAGATCCGGACGCACGCCGCGGGCGACGAGTTCTGGAAGAATGTCCGCCGCATTTGCGCACAGGGCAATCGACACCGCTTTGCCTTCGGACGTGTATTTTTTGATGCGCGCCAGCGCATCGTCCAGGCTGGTCGCCTGTTCATCGACGTAGCGGGTACGCAGACGGAAATCAATGCGGCTCTGCTGGCACTCAATGTTCAGGGAACACGCGCCGGCCAGCGTGGCGGCCAGCGGTTGCGCGCCGCCCATACCGCCCAGACCGGCGGTCAATACCCAGCGGCCTTTCAGCGAGCCGTTGTAGTGCTGGCGACCGGCTTCCACGAAGGTTTCGTAGGTGCCCTGCACGATCCCCTGGCTGCCGATGTAGATCCAGCTCCCGGCGGTCATCTGGCCATACATCGCCAGCCCTTTCGCGTCCAGTTCGTTGAAGTGTTCCCACGTTGCCCAGTGCGGCACGAGGTTAGAGTTGGCAATCAGCACGCGCGGGGCGTTTTTGTGCGTTTTAAACACGCCCACCGGCTTGCCGGACTGCACCAGCAGGGTTTCGTCGTGTTCGAGTTCGGTCAGGGATTTTACAATTGCGTCATAGCATTCCCAGTTGCGCGCAGCGCGGCCTATGCCGCCGTAGACCACCAGCTCGTGGGGGTTTTCCGCCACCTCAGGATCGAGGTTGTTCATCAACATGCGCAGCGGGGCTTCGGTGAGCCAGCTTTTGGCGGTAAGGGTGGTGCCGCGCGCGGCGCGGACGTCCTGCTGGCGGTATTTACCTGACGACATTGTGTGCTCCTATACGGGACAGATGATGCATTTAGATATACTTGTATAGACAAGCACACACAAGGTCGGATTTAACAAAAAAGATACAATTTTGTTATATTGCGTTAGCGATCACGCTTATAAAACTTATGACATAAAGTGGCCCTGCAGCCGGTAACGGTTACCCGGGAAAAGCAGCCGGGCATGCGACACAATGTGCGACGAGGACCAGGTTCGACGACGGATCAGCAGGCACGGGTCGTGCTCTTTAATGCGCAGCCGCTCGCACTCCTGCGGCGTGGCGCGCACGGCTTCCACAATGTGCTCCCCTTCCGTCAGCGGTGCGACAAGCGACAGATAGGCATGCGGCGTGGTGTGGGTGTAATCCTGGTTCAGATAGTCCGGTATCCGTTCGGCGTTAACGCAGCGATCTTCAATCTGCACCGGAATGTCGTTTTCGAAATGCACCATCACGGAGTGGAAGATGCGGCTGCCTTCTTTGACGTTCAGCTCTACCGCCTGCTCGGCGCTGGCCTGGGTCTCTTCGAGCACCAGCACCTCACAGCGGTGCTGATGATTACGCGCGGCAATTTCGTCTGCAATACTGCGGATCTCAAACAGGGCGGATTGCCCTTTCGGTTCCGCCACAAACGTCCCGACGCCCTGCAGGCGCACCAGAAGCCCTTCGTCGGTCAGCTCGCGCAGCGCCCGGTTTACGGTCATCCGGCTAAAGCCAAACTGCGCCACCAGATCGGCCTCCGAGGGAATGCGGTCGTGCGGCCGCCAGACGCCGGTGGCGATTTTTTCGCTGATCGCCTGCTTCACCTTTTCGTAGAAAGGTGCGGGAGAGCTCGACTGCGGCAGGGGTGAGCGTGAAAACATCGTGACTCCTTGAATAGTGTTATGCCCACCAGTGAGCAATTTGCCAGGCCAGGCGGGCGGCGAGCTTAGCGCCCTGCCCGTCCCTATCGTACTGTGGGTTAAACTCTACCAGATCGGCGGCCTGGAGCTTACCGCTACGGCAGATATGTTCGATGACGGGGAGGAGATCCAGTGCCGGTATGCCTAACGCAGCCGGAGCGGAAACGGCAGGCATCTCGCTGGCGGGCAGCACGTCAAGATCGATCGTCAGGTAGACGCGATCGGCCTGCGCCAGCACACTTTCCAGCGCAGACAGTGCATCGCGCCTGAAATGGAGATCTTCCACCAGCGTGACGTTCAGGCGTTCAGCCTCATCCCACAACGCCTGCGTGTTCGCCGCCCGGCTCACGCCAAAGCAGGCGTACTGAAATGCCCGCCCGCGCTCATCGCAGTAGTGCGCCAGCTGGCGAAACGGCGTGCCGGACGTCGCCCGCTCTGCCTTGCGCAGATCGAGATGGGCATCAAGGTTTATGATGACAACCCGCTCGTTCGGGAAGGCGTCCAGCACGCCGCGACCGTGCGCCCACGCGGTTTCGTGTCCGCCGCCAAAGACCAGCGTGCGCATCCCGGAGCGCTGGCAGGCTGTCACGGCATCGCTTAACGTCTGCTGTGCCGCCTCAAGCTCGTCACCTTCAACGTAGACCGATCCCATATCCGCCAGCCGATCGTGTCCCTGATGGCTTGCCATATTCGCCAGCGCCTTTCGCAGCATATCAGGCGCCTGCACGGCGCCGGGCCTGCCCTGATTGCGTTTTACGCCTGCATCACATTCAAAGCCTATCAGCGCAATGCCGGATGATAGCGGCTTGAACGCTCCCTGCTGCCGTATCGTCTGGAAAATGCGCGTTGCGTTGCTGGCCTCGGCGCTGTCGTCGCGCCCCTGCCAGACCGATTCGGCTACGGGCCGCCATAACCTCATACTGCCTCCCCACGGAAAATACGTTGATACAGCGGATTGCGTCCCGGCTCGTAGACCATCTCTACCGGATGGTGTGCATCCCAGACGATGAAATCAGCGACAAACCCGGCCCGCAGCTGTCCGTGGGTTTCCCCGCGGCCCAGCGCCTGCGCGGCATGCCGCGTGACGCCAGCCCAGGCCTCTTCTGGCGTCAGGCCAAACTGGACGCAGGCCATGTTCATCGCCAGGTGCAGGCTGGCAAACGGGCTGGTACCGGGGTTATAGTCGGTGGCGACCGCCATCGGCACGCCCTGTTTTCTGAGCTGTTCCACCGGCGGACGCTGGCGCTCCTGCAGAAAATAGAACGCACCCGGCAACAGGACCGCAACCGTGCCGCTTTGCGCCATCGCCTGAACGCCTGCGTCGTCAAGATATTCGATATGATCGGCGGAGAGTCCCTTATACCGGCTGACCAGCGCCGCACCGCCCTGATTCGACAGCTGCTCGACGTGCCCTTTCACCGGAATACCGAGCGCGGTCGCCGCCTTAAAGAGGCGCTCGGTTTGCGACGGGGTAAAGCCGACGTTTTCGCAGAACACGTCTACTGATTCGTATAACTCTTTTTGCCACAGCGTGGGCAATATCTGCTCACAGACCAGCGTGAGGTACGCATCCGGATCCTGTCGGTATTCCGGCGGAACCGCATGAGCCGCCAGCAGCGTTGGGCTGATATCAACCGGATTATTGAGGCTCAGCTGGCGCGCGACCTGCAGCATCTTCTCTTCGGCCTCGGCGTTGAGACCGTATCCAGATTTGATTTCAACCGTGGTGACACCTTCATTCATCAGACGTTGAAGCCGCTGCTGCGCCAGCTTAAGCAGGGTTTCGGGCGAGCTGCTGCGCGTCGCCGTCACGGTCGCGTTAATCCCGCCCCCCTGGGCGCTGATGGTTTGATAAGAGACACCGTTAAGACGCTGCTCCCACTCCGCCGCGCGATCGCCGCCAAACACCAGGTGGGTATGACAGTCAATCAGGCCCGGCGTGACCAGACGTCCCTGAAGATCGACACAGTGACGGTGTCCGGCCGGAATGTCAGATTCAGGGATCACGGCCAGAAGGGTGTGGCCGCGTACGACCAGGGCATGTTGCTCTTTCAGTCCATAGGGCGCACAGACGTCCGGCGCCATCGTAGCCAGTCGCGCATTTCGCCATATCACATCGTCGGGATGAATCTGCTGCATAGGCATTCCACTTGTCATAGGTTGTATAGACATTTATTTTCATCTGTTGTCTGCTGTCAACCGACTTTGCGGAAAATGTTATTTATTTGTGATCACTTACCCGCCGCCCCTGGGCTAAAAATGCAACTTTTACCCTTTTTATCTTCCCGTTTCGCTCAACTTAGTATAAAAAAGCAGGCTATTTCGTCTATCCCGTAAAGACTTGCATACCCAGGAGCTTCACCTTGAACATTTCCAGGATTTCCCGTCTGGCGTTAGCACTCGCCTTTGGCGTGACATTATCCGCATGCAGTTCAACCCCACCGGATCAGCGGCCTTCTGAGCAGGTCGCGCCCGGTACGGCCTCCCGCCCGATTTTGTCCGCTGATGAAGCGAAGAACTTCGACCGTGCGCACTACTTCTCGTCGATGGATCCTAACGCTGCGCCGTGGACCCCGTCTTCGATTAACCTGCCGAAACAGCCTGACTTCGTGGTTGGCCCGGCGGGTGCGCAGGGTGTAACGCATACCTCGATTCAGGCTGCGGTAGATGCTGCCATCACGAAACACAGCGCATCTCGCCAGTTCATCGCGATCCTGCCAGGTGAATATGAAGGCACCGTGTATGTTCCGGCGGCACCGGGCAGCATTACGCTTTACGGTCTGGGCGAAAAAGCGATCGACGTAAAAATTGGCCTGGCGATTGATTCCGAAATCGACAGCAACACCTGGCGTCACCTGGTGAACCCGGCCGGTAAATATATGCCGGGTAAACCGGCGTGGTACATGTTTGATAACTGCCAGAGCAAGCGTGCCGCCACCATTGGCGTGATGTGCTCTGCGGTGTTCTGGTCCCAGAATAACGGTCTGCAGCTGCAGAACCTGACCATCCAGAATACCCTGGGTGACAGCGTTGACGCCGGTAACCACCAGGCCGTCGCGCTGCGCAGCGATGGCGATAAAGTGCAGATTAACAACGTCAACATTCTGGGTCGTCAGAACACCTTCTTCGTGACCAACAGCGGTGTACAGAACACGCTGCAGAATAACCGTCTGACCCGTACGCTGGTGACCAACAGCTACGTTGAAGGTGATGTGGATCTGGTGTCCGGCCGCGGCGCGGTGGTATTTGATAACACCGATTTCCGCGTGGTGAACTCACGCACTCAGCAGGAAGGTTACGTGTTTGCTCCGGCAACCCAGTCGAACCTCTTCTTCGGCTTCCTGGCCGTGAACAGCCGCTTCAACGCTGCCGGTGACGGCGTGGCGCAGCTGGGACGCTCCCTGGACGTGGACGCAGCGACCAACGGTCAGGTTGTGATCCGTGACAGCGTGATCAACGAAGGCTTCAACATGGCGAAGCCGTGGGCGGATGCGGCGATCTCCAAACGTCCGTTCTCCGGCAATACCGGTGCGGTGGACGATAAAGGGAACGTGCAGCGTAACCTGAACGACGCTAACTTCAACCGCATGTGGGAGTACAACAACCGCGGTCTGGGTAGCAAAGTGGTTGCTGAGCCGAAGCAGTAAGCAGTCCTTTTGCCGGGTGGCGGCTTCGCCTTACCCGGCCTACAGGTTATGTAGGCCCGGTAAACGCAGTGCCACCGGGCATAAAAAAACCTCGCATTCGCGAGGTTTTTTGTTTTAAGCCGCTTAGTGAGCGTTAACCACCACCCACATCGGCCCCTGGCCTACGGCGTAGCGCCCTTTCTCTTCCAGCAGACCCTGCTCGCCTTTAATTTCATACAGCGCGATATGGTGGGATTTCTGCCCCGCTGCAATCAGGTATTTGCCGCTGTGATCGATATTAAAGCCGCGCGGCTGAGTTTCCGTCGGCTGGAAGCCTTCAACCGCCAGCACGCTGCCGTCTTCGGAAACGCTAAACACGGTAATCAGGCTGGAGGTACGGTCACAGGCGTACAGATGACGGCCATCTGGCGTAATGTGGATATCTGCCGCCCAGCGGGTGTCGGAGAAATCAGACGGCATCATGTCCAGCGTCTGCACGCACTCAATCTGACCGTTTGGATCTTTCAGTTCCCATACGTCCACAGAGCTGTTCAGTTCGTTGACCACGTAGGCGTACTGCTGGTTCGGATGGAAGACCATATGACGCGGGCCTGCACCTTCTACCGTCGTGACTTCAGCAGGATTCTGCGCCACCAGGTGACCATCGTCGCTCAGGGTGAACAGGCAGATACGATCCTGCTTCAGCGCAGGCACCCACAGCGTGCGGTTATCCGGAGAGATATTCGCCGAGTGGCAACCTTCAAGCCCTTCCACCACATCCACGGTTTCGACCGGAATGCCATCTTCAAGACGGGTTACGCTGACGCAACCCGCGTTATAAGAGCCGCTGAAGACAAAGTTGCCTTTACGATCGGTTGAGATATGGGTTGGGCTGCCCGGCAACGGGGCTTCGGCAGTGTAAGTCAGCGCGCCGTCGTCCGGAGAGATGCGATAGGCCAGCACGCGAAACTCCGGGCGCACACCCACGTACAAGAAACGTTTATCCGGGCTGATAACCATCGGTTGCACCTGACCTGGCACATCAACAACCTGAACCAGCGTGAGTGTCCCTTCGGTATTTAAACGCCAGACGTGGATCTGCTGGCTTTCAGGACTGGCGGTATAAACGGTTTGTTTCATGAATATTCACTCCTCACTGCGCATGAAAGTAGTTAACTTTTAACGGTGAATGCTGAATTGTCGACAGGAGTTTTGAAGCGTTCGCCTCTCGGTGTACCATCCCATCAAAACGTAAATTCAATATTAACCCGGAAAAACAAATGACCTCGCGTGTGATTGCTCTGGATTTAGACGGTACCTTACTGACGCCGCAAAAAACCCTTCTCCCCTCTTCTCTGGAAGCGCTTAAACGCGCACAGGAAGCGGGATATCAACTCCTTATCGTAACGGGTCGACATCACGTTGCCATTCACCCTTTTTATCAGGCACTGGCGTTAGATACACCTGCAATTTGTTGTAATGGCACTTATTTGTATGATTATCAGGCAAAAAAGGTTTTAGCCTCCGACCCGCTGCCGGTTCCCCAGGCGCTGCAACTGATTGATCTGCTGGATGAGCATGCCATTCACGGCCTGATGTACGTGGATAACGCGATGGTGTACGAGCGCCCAACCGGCCATGTGGTGCGCACCAGCAACTGGGCGTTGTCCCTGCCTGAAGCGCAGCGTCCGGTCTTTACTCAGGTATCTTCCCTGCGTCAGGCAGCCCAGGACGTTGAGGCTATCTGGAAATTTGCCCTGACGGATGAAGACACCACCAAACTGAATGCCTTCGCGAAACACGTGGAACAGACGCTGGGTCTGGAGTGCGAATGGTCCTGGCACGATCAGGTGGATATTGCCCGCAAAGGCAACAGCAAAGGCAAGCGTCTGACGCAGTATGTGGAATCGCAGGGCTGGTCAATGCAGGACGCGATCGCCTTCGGCGACAACTACAACGACATCAGCATGCTGGAAGCCGTCGGTACGGGCGTGGCGATGGGCAATGCCGACGACGCGGTAAAAGCGCGCGCTAACGTGGTGATTGGCGACAACACCACCGACAGCATCGCGCAGTACATTTATACCCACCTGCTGTAATCAGGCGGTGATCGAGACGCTCTTGATTTGCGCGTAGAGCCACAGGCCAGGTTTGATTCCTAACTCATCCCTGGCCCACGGGCTGATGCGTGCCCAGAGCGTTCTGCTTCCCACCTCGAGCTTCACTTCCACCTGGCCGTTATCATCAAAACACTCCGCGACTTTGGCGCGCAGGATATTTCGAATACTGGTTTGCAGCGGCGGCTGCAGCACCAGCGAAACGTCAGATGCCTGAATACGAATACGCAGCGCGGACTGCAACGGCTTGTCGATCTTATTGACCCACAGGTGCTGATCGCCCAGCGCCAGCGCCGTCATCGCGTAGTGCGGATGGTGTTCCAGCACGCTCACTTTCAGGATGCTGCTCTGCTGTTCCCGGGGTAACCACGGGTGCATTACGCTGCTGCCCCACACCTCTTCCAGGTTGCCGAAGGCCTTGACGCTGCCCTCTTCCAGCACCAGCACTTTGTCGGCCAGATGCAGGATCTCATCCAGCGAATGGCTGACGTAGAGCATTGGAATATTAATTTCCCGCGTCAGGCGCTGCAGGTAGGGCAGGAGCTCACGTTTGCGCGGAATATCCAGCGAGGCCAGCGGTTCGTCGAGCAGCAGCAGTTCGGGCGCGGTCAGCAACGCGCGGCCAATCGCCACGCGCTGTTTTT
Organism: Enterobacter sp. JBIWA003; assembly: GCF_019968825.1. Taxonomy (NCBI): domain Bacteria; kingdom Pseudomonadati; phylum Pseudomonadota; class Gammaproteobacteria; order Enterobacterales; family Enterobacteriaceae; genus Enterobacter; species Enterobacter sp. JBIWA003. Next base: position 1,462,690 of record NZ_CP074170.1, on the reverse strand, counting down.
CTCCGCCGGAAAGCGAGGATGGCAGCCTGTCGAGCAGTGGCTCAATGCCTAAAAGCGTCACCAGCTTATCAAACTGCCCGGCCATGCTTTTCGCCATGCCGTAACGCAGGTTGCCGCGCACGCTGTAGTGTGGGAATAAGCGCGCGTCCTGAAAAACATAGCCGATGCGGCGTTTATCCGGCGACAGATACACCTTATTTTCCACGTCATTCAGAACGCGGTTATTCAATACAATCCGTCCTGTCTGCGGGCGCGTCAGGCCGCTGATGGCATTTATTAGCGACGTTTTTCCCGCCCCCGACACGCCGAAAATGGCGGTGATACCGCTTGCAGGCAGCGTCTCGTTAAGCGTCAGGGTATGGTTTCCCAGCGTCTGAGTGAAATTCAGTTCCAGCATGCTTATTTCCCCATCCGCTCACGGCTGAGCCGCGCCAGCCATTCCGACACCAGCAGCGATACCAGGGCTAATACGATTGAGATGATACACAGCCGCGCCGCCGCGCCCTCTCCGCCCGGCGTTTGAATCAGAGTATACATGGCCGATGGAATGGTTCGCGTCTCGCCGGGAATGTTCGAGACAAAGGTGATCGTCGCGCCAAACTCGCCCAGCGAGCGGGCGAAGGCCAGTACCGTCCCGACAATAATGCCGGGTAACGTCAGGGGAAGCGTGATGGTGAAAAAGACGCGCCAGCGCCCGGCACCCAGCGTACGCGCCGCCTGTTCGAGCTTCATGTCCACGCCTTCCAGCGCGAGGCGGATCGCCCTCACCATCAGCGGGAATGACATTACCGCTGCCGCCAGTACCGCACCGCGCCAGCTAAAAGCGAACGTCAGCCCAAACCAGTCGTAGAGCTTCTCGCCGATAAAACCGCGCCGCCCCATCGAAACCAGCAGCAGATAACCGACCACCACGGGCGGCAACACGAGCGGAAGATGAAGCACGCTGTCGAGCAGCGCTTTACCGGGAAACTGACAGCGAACCAGTAACCAGGCAAAGAAGATCCCAAAGGGCAAACTCAGCGCAACCGCCAGGGAAGAGACTTTAAGGCTCAGCAGAACAGCCTGCCATTCAGGATCGGTCAATATCATCAGTGAGTCGTAAATCCGTAACGTTTAAAGATTGCGGACGCTTCCGGCCCCTTCAGATAATCGCGGAAAGCCGTCACGGTCGCATTTTTATGTCCATCAACAATCGCAACAGGATATTCCACTTTCTTGTGGGAGTCTTCCGGGAACGTTGCCACCACTTTCACACCCTTACTGGCGACGGCATCGGAGCCATACACAATGCCCAGCGGGGCTTCGTTGCGTTCCACCAGCGCCAGCGCGCCGCGGACATCTTCCGCCGGAGCCAGCTTCGGCGACAATGTCTCCCACGCGCCCAGCTTTTGCAGCGCTTCTTTGGCGTAGATCCCGGCCGGAACGTGCTCCGGATCGCCCACCGCCAGACGCCCGCCGTTCAGCAGACTTATCCAGTGGGTCTCTTTGTTGATGGTGAAGTCAGCCTGAGCGCTGGCTTTTGGCGCCACGACAACCAGGCTATTCCCCAGCAGCGTTTCGCGGGTTGCCGCATCAATCGCTTTCTTCTCCACCGCGTAATCCATCCACTTCTGGTCAGCCGAGATGAACAGATCCGCCGGTGCGCCCGCTTCTATCTGGCGCGCCAGCGTCGAGGAAGAGGCAAACGAGGAGACCACCTCGACGTTTTTCTCTTTTTTATACGCCGCCGCGATATCCTGCAGCGCGTTGGTCAGCGACGCCGCCGCAAAGACCGTGATTTTACCGTCGTCCGCCAGCGCGTGGCCGGTAAGTGAAAGCGTCAGCGTTGCCCCTGCGAAAAGGCGTACCCAGGTACGTGCCATTTTTAACTCCTGTGAGTAGCGTTATATACCCATTAATATAACGGTAACATCAGGGAGATCCCAGCGTTAAATCGTACCGCTGAAGAGGTAAACCGGTGTGATACGTTAAATATTATCGGCGAAAACGGGAAAATCTTGAGAGCAAAACGCCCGGGCAAGCCGGGCGTTTTGGGGGGAATCAATGCTGCTTTTTAGCCTGGTCTCTGTGACCAATGTTCGAAAAGACGTTGAACACTTCACCCAGGCCGTAGATGGCACCGAGGATGATGGCCATCACTACTGGTACCATGATCACGGCGAATACCAGACTTTTCAACAACTCTAACATGGTTTTCTCCAGATATTGTGAATAGCGTATTCTACCCTTTCAACTGAGAAAAACATCCCCTTTTGTGCGGTACCCTTTGCGCCCTGCACCATTTGGGTCACAATACCCTTTTTGCCAGGACACTGTTATGCAGGCCGAAATTCTTCTCACACTCCGACTTCAGCAAAAGCTTTTCGCCGATCCGCGACGTATCGCCCTGCTTAAACAAATAGAACAAACGGGCTCGATTAGCCAGGGGGCGAAAAACGCGGGCATCAGCTACAAAAGTGCCTGGGACGCCATCAACGACATGAACACCCTGAGCGAACAGCCGCTGGTGGACAGAGCCACGGGCGGCAAAGGCGGCGGCGGTGCAATCGTGACGCGTTATGGCCAGCGTCTTATTCAGCTTTACGATCTGCTGGCCCAGATTCAGCAAAAGGCGTTCGATGTGTTAAGCGATGACGATCACGTTCCGCTGGACAGTCTGCTGGCCGCCATTTCCCGTTTCTCGCTACAAACCAGCGCCCGCAACCAGTGGTTTGGTACGGTGACGGCGCGCGACAATCTGCAGATACAGCAGCATATTGAGATCCTGCTTGCCGATGGCACCACCCGTCTGAAGGCCGCCATAACGGCGCAAAGCGCGGAACGTCTTGAACTGGATGAAGGGAAAGAGGTGCTGGTGTTGCTGAAGGCGCCGTGGGTCACTATCACGCGCGATCCCGATGCGGCAAAGGCAGCAGATAACCAGCTGCAGGGCACAATCAGCCACATCGAACGCGGCCAGGCGCAGTGCGAAGTGCTGATGACCCTGGCAGATGGGCAGCCGCTTTGCGCGACCCTACCGCTCAGCGAGTCGGACGACTTAGAAGAAGGTGCTATCGTCACCGCGTATTTCAACGCGGACCGGGTGATTATCGCCACTTTGTGCTGAGCGCATTGACAATCGTACCGACAGTGCGTATCCCTGATATCTATTGCTGCAAAAACAGGGATAAATCATGTCATCATTGCATATTTCGCAAGGCACGTTTCGTCTTAGCGATACCCGAACGCTGACGATTGCTGATTTGACACTACGCGCGGGTGAAAGCTGGGCGTTTGTCGGCACCAACGGCAGCGGTAAATCTGCGCTGGCCCGTGGGCTGGCGGGAGAGCTCAACCTCCTCAAGGGCGAATACCAGAGCGACTTTACGCGCCTGACGCGCCTGTCGTTTGAACAACTGCAAAAGCTGGTCAGCGACGAGTGGCAGCGCAACAACACCGATTTGCTCAGCCCTGGTGAAGACGATACCGGCCGTACGACCGCAGAAATTATACAGGATGAGGTGAAAGACCCCGCCCGCTGTGAGCACCTGGCAGAACAGTTCGGTATCTCCCCTCTGCTGGACCGGCGCTTTAAATACCTTTCGACCGGCGAGACGCGAAAAACGCTGCTTTGTCAGGCGCTGATGAGCCAACCTGAACTGCTTATTCTGGACGAACCGTTCGACGGTCTTGACGTGCAGTCCCGGGCGCAGCTGGCGTCCCTGCTGGCATCGCTTAATCAGCAGGGATATACCCTCGTGCTGGTGCTTAACCGCTTCGATGAAATTCCGGACTTTATCCAGCACGCGGGCGTCCTGGCCGACTGTAACCTGACCGAGACCGGCGAAAAAACCGCGCTGCTTAAGCAGGCGCTGATTGCCCAGCTCGCCCACAGCGAACAGCTCGACGGTATTACCCTTCCGGAACCTGACGCCCCTTCGGCCCGCCATGCGCTTGACCCCCACCAGCCGCGCATCGTGCTGCGTGACGGGATGGTCGCTTATGACGATCGCCCGATCCTTAACCGCCTCAGCTGGACGGTCAATCCGGGCGAGCACTGGCAGATTGTCGGCCCCAACGGCGCGGGGAAATCCACGCTGCTGAGCCTGATCACCGGCGATCACCCGCAGGGCTATAGCAACGATCTGACGCTGTTCGGTCGGCGTCGCGGCAGCGGCGAAACCATCTGGGATATTAAAAAACATATCGGCTATGTCAGCAGCAGCCTGCATCTGGATTACCGGGTCAGTACCACGGTACGCAACGTGATCCTCTCCGGCTATTTTGATTCCATCGGTATTTATCAGGCGGTGTCGGACAAACAGCACAAGCTGGCCCAGCAGTGGCTGGATATCCTGGGCATGGACAACCGGGTCGCTGACGCGCCGTTTCATAGCCTGTCGTGGGGGCAACAGCGTCTGGCACTGATCGTTCGCGCGCTGGTGAAACACCCTACGCTGCTGATCCTCGACGAACCGCTGCAGGGACTCGACCCGTTGAACCGACAGCTTATCCGCCGCTTTGTGGACGTGCTGATTAGCGAAGGTGAAACGCAGCTGCTGTTTGTTTCACATCATGCCGAAGATGCCCCCTCCTGCATCACGCATCGCCTGGAGTTTGTTCCGGATGGCGAGCACTATCGTTATCTGCAAAGCAAAATCGATTGACCCCCGGAGGGCACCGCCCTCCGTTTTTCAGATAACCTGCACTAATACATTGCTATCCCGTTGATCTACAATGCCTCATGGCAGCTGAAAATCGGATTTTAAAAACAGTGTAAACGATTCCACTATTTTATCCCATGTCACACTTTTTGCGTCTCTGTTATGCTATGGTTATTACATACCATAAGCCCAATGGAGCGAAATATGCGAGTTCTGGTAACAGGTGGTAGCGGTTACATCGGTAGTCATACCTGCGTGCAGCTGCTGCAAAACGGCCATGACGTCATCATTCTCGACAACCTGTGCAACAGTAAGCGCAGCGTGCTGCCTGTGATTGAACGTCTTGGCGGTAAACAACCGACTTTCGTGGAAGGCGACATCCGCAACGAAGCGTTGATGACCGAGATCCTTCACGACCACGCCATTGAAGCGGTGATCCACTTCGCGGGTCTGAAAGCCGTCGGGGAGTCCGTTGCAAAACCGCTCGAGTATTACGACAACAACGTCAACGGTACCCTGCGTCTCATCTCCGCCATGCGTGCGGCCAACGTCAAAAACTTCATCTTTAGTTCTTCCGCCACCGTCTATGGCGATCAGCCCAAAATTCCTTACGTTGAAAGCTTCCCGACCGGGACGCCGCAGAGCCCGTACGGCAAAAGCAAGCTGATGGTGGAGCAGATCCTGACCGACCTGCAAAAAGCCCAGCCGGAATGGAGCATCGCGCTGCTGCGCTACTTCAATCCGGTCGGTGCCCATCCGTCTGGCGATATGGGTGAAGATCCGCAGGGCATTCCGAACAACCTGATGCCGTATATCGCGCAGGTTGCCGTCGGTCGTCGCGATTCGCTGGCGATTTTTGGCAATGACTACCCCACCGAAGATGGCACTGGCGTGCGCGACTATATCCACGTGATGGATCTGGCAGATGGCCACGTTGCCGCCATGCAGCAGCTGGCGGATAAACCTGGCGTGCATATTTACAACCTCGGCGCCGGGGTCGGCAGCAGCGTGTTGGACGTGGTCAATGCCTTCAGCAAAGCCTGCGGCAAGCCGGTGAACTACCACTTCGCACCGCGTCGTGAGGGCGATCTGCCTGCTTACTGGGCCGACGCCACCAAAGCCGACAAAGAGCTTAACTGGCGTGTTACGCGCACGCTTGATGAAATGGCACAGGATACCTGGCACTGGCAGTCACGCCACCCGCAAGGCTATCCGGACTAAGGATCCGTCATGACGCAATTTAATCCCGTCGATCATCCGCATCGTCGCTTTAACCCGTTAAGCGGGCAATGGATTTTAGTTTCTCCGCATCGCGCCAAGCGCCCCTGGCAGGGGGCGCAGGAGACGCCTGCAAAACTGACCTTGCCGCAGCACGACCCGGACTGCTTCCTCTGTCCGGGCAACACGCGCGTGACCGGGGATAAAAACCCGGACTACAAAGGCACCTTCGTGTTTACCAACGATTTTGCCGCCCTGATGACCGACACGCCGGACGCGCCGGAAAGCCACGATCCGCTGATGCGCTGTGAAAGCGCGCGCGGTACCAGCCGCGTGATCTGCTTCTCTCCCGATCACAGCAAAACGCTGCCGGAGCTGAGCGTTGAGGCACTGAAAGAGGTGGTCAGCACCTGGCAGGCGCAAACTGCCGAGCTGGGTCAAACTTACCCATGGGTGCAGGTGTTTGAAAATAAAGGTGCGGCAATGGGCTGCTCCAACCCGCATCCGCATGGCCAGGTCTGGGCGAACAGCTTCCTGCCTAACGAAGCCGAGCGTGAAGACCGTCTGCAAAAAGCGTATTACGCGGAAAACGGCTCGCCGATGCTGGTGGATTACGCGCAGCGTGAGCAGGCAGACGGCAGCCGTACCGTGGTGGAAACCGAACACTGGCTGGCCGTCGTCCCTTACTGGGCCGCCTGGCCGTTTGAGACGCTGCTGCTGCCGAAAGCACACGTGCAGCGCATCACCGAACTCAGCGACGCGCAGCGCGACGACCTTGCCCTGGCGCTGAAAAAACTGACCAGCCGTTATGACAACCTGTTCCAGTGCTCCTTCCCATACTCCATGGGCTGGCACGGCGCACCGTTTAACGGGGAAGAGAATCCGCACTGGCAGCTGCATGCCCATTTCTATCCGCCGCTGCTGCGCTCTGCGACGGTACGTAAATTTATGGTGGGCTACGAAATGCTGGCGGAAACCCAGCGTGATCTGACGGCGGAACAGGCGGCAGAACGTCTGCGTGCCGTTAGCGACGTCCACTATCGCGAATCAGGAGTTTAAAAAATGAGTCTGAAAGATAAAACACAATCCCTGTTTGCTGAGAAATTTGGCTACCCTGCCACCCACGTAATTCAGGCGCCTGGTCGCGTTAACCTGATCGGTGAACACACTGACTATAACGACGGTTTTGTGCTGCCGTGTGCCATCGATTACCAGACGGTCATCAGCTGCGCGAAGCGCGACGACCGCCAGGTTCGCGTGATTGCGGCGGATTACGGGAATGAGACGGACGCGTTTTCCCTCGATGCCCCGATTGTGACGCACGACAGCCAGCAGTGGTCTAACTACGTGCGCGGCGTGGTGAAGCATCTGCAGAAGCGTAATAAAAACTTCGGCGGCGCCGATTTGGTCATCAGCGGCAACGTGCCGCAGGGGGCGGGCTTAAGCTCCTCTGCGTCTCTGGAGGTCGCCGTCGGCACCGTGTTCCAGCAGCTCTATCATTTACCGCTGGATGGCGCACAAATCGCCCTGAACGGTCAGGAAGCGGAAAACCAGTTCGTGGGTTGCAACTGCGGCATCATGGACCAGCTAATCTCCGCGCTGGGCAAAAAAGAACACGCGCTGCTGATCGACTGCCGCTCGCTTGGCACCAAAGCCGTTCCCCTGCCAAAAGGCGCGGCTGTCGTGATCGTCAACAGCAACTTTAAGCGCACGCTGGTGGGCAGCGAGTACAACACCCGCCGCGAGCAGTGCGAAACCGGCGCCCGCTTCTTCCAGCAGCCCGCCCTGCGCGACGTGACGCTCAATGAATTTAACAAAGTGGCGCACGAGCTGGATCCGATTGTCGCCAAACGCGTTCGTCACGTGCTGACGGAAAATGCCCGTACCGTTGAAGCCGCCTCCGCGCTGGCGAAAGGTGACCTGAAACGCATGGGTGAGCTGATGGCAGAATCTCACGCCTCCATGCGCGATGATTTCGAGATTACCGTTCCGCAAATCGACACCCTGGTGGAGATCGTCAAAGCGGTCATTGGCGACAAAGGCGGCGTACGCATGACGGGCGGCGGTTTTGGCGGCTGCATCGTTGCGCTGGTCCCGGAAGAGCTGGTCCCTGCCGTACAGGACGCCGTGGCGAAGCAGTACGAAGCGAAAACAGGTATCAAAGAAACCTTCTATGTTTGCAAAGCATCACAAGGAGCCGGACAGTGCTAAACGAAACACCTACCCTCGCACCGGATGGTCTGCCGTATCGCCTGTTAACCCTGCGCAACCGCGCGGGGATGGTGGTTACGCTTATGGACTGGGGTGCAACCCTGCTTTCAGCCCGCGTACCGATGCCGGACGGCAGCGTGCGCGAAACCCTGCTCGGCTGCGCATCGCCCGAGCAGTATGTTAATCAGTCCGCCTATCTGGGCGCATCCGTAGGACGCTATGCTAACCGCATCGCGAAGAGCCGCTTTGAGCTCGACGGCGTACAGTACACCCTGCTTCCAAGCCAGGGTGAAAACCAGCTGCACGGCGGCCCGGAAGGCTTTGATAAACGCCGCTGGAAAATTGTTCGGCAAAACGACGGCGAAGTGCTGTTCTCGCTGGATTCGCAGGATGGCGATCAGGGCTTCCCGGGTAACCTTATTGCCTCCGCGCGCTTTACGCTGACCGACGACAACCGTATCGCCATCGAATACCGTGCGACGGTCGACAAGCCGTGTCCGGTCAACCTGACCAATCACGCGTACTTTAATCTGGACGGCAACCAGTGCGACGTGCGTGAGCACAAGCTGCAGATCCTGGCGGATGCGTATCTGCCGGTTGACGAAATGGGCATTCCGTATCAGGGGCTCAAAGACGTGAGCGGGACCAGCTTTGATTTCCGCCGCGCGAAAACGATCGCCCAGGATTTCCTGAGCGATGACGATCAGCGCAAGGTGAAAGGTTACGACCACGCGTTCCTGCTGCAGGCCAAAGGTGATGTGAAACAACCTGCCGCACAGGTCTGGTCTGCGGATGAGAAGCTGCAGATGACGGTTTATACCACTGCCCCTGCCCTGCAGTTTTACTCAGGTAACTATCTCGGCGGCACAACGGCGCGCGAACACGAAGAGTACAGCGACTGGCAAGGCCTGGCGCTGGAGAGCGAGTTCCTACCGGACAGCCCGAATCATCCGGAATGGCCGCAGCCAGACTGCGTGCTCCGTCCGGGTGAAGAGTATGTTAGCGTGACGGAATATCATTTTATTCCACATTAATATTCAGCCCTCCCTCTGGAGGGCTTTTTTCTGCGCGCCTTGCTGAAAATAGCGCCGATCGCAGACAAAATCATAACCCTGGATTCACAAGCATCTTACACTCAGAGACTATTTTCGCTATGGTTAGGGTTAAGCGTTGCTGCTGGCACGGCCACGGCAATATAATGAGAATTGTTATCATTCTAAAAATGCTTGAGGAGTAAGAGATGGCTATTACTAAGCTGGTTCTGGTGCGTCACGGCGAAAGCCAGTGGAACAACGAAAACCGCTTTACCGGTTGGTACGACGTTGATCTGTCCGAGAAAGGCGTAAGCGAAGCAAAAGCAGCAGGTAAACTGCTGAAGGAAGAAGGCTTCAGCTTTGATTTTGCTTACACCTCTGTGCTGAAACGTGCCATCCACACCCTGTGGAACGTGCTGGACGAACTGGACCAGGCCTGGCTGCCGGTTGAGAAATCCTGGAAACTGAACGAGCGTCACTACGGTGCGCTGCAGGGCCTGAACAAAGCGGAAACCGCTGAGAAATACGGTGACGAGCAGGTTAAACAGTGGCGTCGCGGCTTTGCGGTCACCCCACCAGAGCTGACCAAAGATGACGAGCGCTACCCAGGCCACGACCCGCGTTACGCAAAACTGACCGACGCTGAGCTGCCAACCACCGAGAGCCTGGCGCTGACCATCGACCGCGTTGTGCCTTACTGGAACGAAACCATTCTGCCACGCCTGAAAAGCGGCGAGCGCGTGATTATCGCGGCTCACGGTAACTCCCTGCGTGCGCTGGTGAAATACCTGGACAACATGGGTGAAGACGAAATTCTCGAACTGAACATCCCAACTGGCGTACCGCTGGTGTATGAGTTCGACGAAAACTTCAAGCCAATCAAACACTACTACCTGGGTAATGCGGACGAAATCGCAGCGAAAGCGGCGGCCGTTGCGAACCAGGGTAAAGCGAAGTAATTTCGCTGACCATAAAAAAAGCGCGGAACCATCCGCGCTTTTTTATTTGAGCCGTCAGAATTAACCGCGACGCGCTTTTACTGCGTTAGCCAGCTGGCGCAGGATGGCGTCGGTATCGTCCCAGCCGATACAGGCATCGGTCACGCTCTTGCCGTACACCAGCGGCTCGCTGCCTTCCAGGTTCTGGTTACCTTCAACCAGATGACTTTCGATCATCACCCCAATTACCGCCTTCTCACCGCCGGCAATCTGCTGACAGACATCTGCGCCCACTTCCATCTGCTTTTTAAACTGCTTGCTGGAGTTGGCGTGGCTGAAATCGATCATCACCTGCGGTGGCAGCCCGGCTTTTTCCAGCCCGACTTTGACTTCGGCCACATGTTTTGCGCTGTAGTTTGGCTCTTTGCCGCCGCGCAGAATGATATGGCAGTCACCGTTACCGCTGGTGTTAACGATGGCAGAGTGACCCCACTTGGTCACGGACAGGAAGCAGTGCGGTGCGCCCGCTGCGTTGATGGCGTCGATAGCCACCTTAATGGTGCCGTCAGTGCCGTTTTTGAAGCCCACCGGACAAGAGAGACCGGACGCCAGCTCGCGGTGAACCTGAGATTCAGTAGTGCGGGCACCAATTGCCCCCCAGCTCATCAGGTCTGCCAGATACTGGGGCGTAATCATGTCCAGGAATTCACCGGCCGCAGGCAGCCCGCTGTCGTTAATCTCCAGCAGCAGCTTGCGCGCAATGCGCAGACCGTCGTTGATCTGGAAGCTGTTATCCATGTGCGGATCGTTAATCAGCCCTTTCCAGCCCACGGTCGTACGCGGTTTTTCAAAGTAGACGCGCATGACGATTTCCAGCTCGTCCTTCAGCTCTTCACGCAGGGTGAGCAAACGGGCAGCGTATTCTTTCGCGGCAGCAGGATCGTGAATCGAGCACGGGCCAATCACCACCAGAAGACGATCGTCATTACCTTTCAGGATCTTATGGATCGCTTTACGAGCATGAGAAACCGTGTTTGCGGCATTTTCAGTGGCGGGGAATTTCTCAAGGAGTGCTACAGGAGGTAATAACTCATTGATCTCTTTAATGCGTAAATCGTCGTTCTGATAATTCATCTTCGTTCCAGCTCTGCCATATCTTTAGTAATGAAAGCAATCCTTTCAATCTATCTTGTCGACCAGGAAGTGTAAACACGGTTTTACACTTCACGCAGATAATTCCTGGAATTCGCCTAAAAATCGCCACAAAATAGCGAAAAATGAGATCTAACCTAAGCTTTTTAACTGTAACAACCAATTTTAAACGCTTAAACGCGATTCCCTACTGACGTAAGTCCGTAAGGCGGAATCTTTCGCCTCAAAAAAGATGCACTGTTGGAGAATGTTATCCAGCGTAACGACAAGAACAGGAGCACCATGATGAAAATGACAAAACTGGCAACCCTCTTCCTGACCGCCACCCTTACCCTGGCAAGCGGCAGCGTCCTGGCCGCCGAAACGGGCACCTCAGAGAGCAACGGTGACGCGAATGCGGCTGCGGCGGCAGGTCAGCCTGCACCTGATGCAAAACAGAATATTGCCCCGAATAACGTCGACAACGGCCAGATCAATACCGGCAATACCAACACGGGCGGCACCATGCTGCATCCAGACGGTAGCGGTTCCGGCACCATGAACCATGACAATATGAGTTCAGACGAGGTCCACAAGAACTCCATGTGTAAGGACGGCAAATGCCCGGACCCTAACGACAAAGTGGGTAACGACGCCAATACCAAAACGGATGGTACCACACAGTAATTTGTATGCACCGTCAGAAAAAGGAGAGCCCAGGCTCTCCTTTCTTTTTGGAGTAACCTATTAAAAACGCTACACTAAAAACAATAACACTTCAGGAAAGCAGACATGGCGCACTCCCATTCCCACTCGCATGCACCCGGCAACGACAACGCTAAACGACTGATGCTGGCCTTTGGCGTCACGGCAACGTTTATGATTATCGAGGTCATTGGCGGCCTGGTTTCCGGCTCTCTGGCGCTTTTGGCCGATGCCGGACATATGCTGACCGATGCCGCCGCCCTGCTCTTCGCCCTGCTGGCCGTGCAGTTTGCGCGCCGCCCACCGAATGCGCGCCACACCTTCGGCTGGCTGAGGCTGACCACCCTGGCCGCGTTTGTTAACGCCATTGCGCTGGTGGTCATTACCGTGCTTATCGTCTGGGAAGCCATACAGCGCTTTCGGCATCCACAGCCGATCGCCGGGGCGACAATGATGGTCATTGCCGTGGCAGGGTTGCTGGCGAATATTCTGGCCTTCTGGATCCTGCACCGCGGGAGCGGGGAAAAGAACCTCAACGTGCGCGCGGCGGCACTGCATGTGCTGGGGGATTTGCTCGGTTCAGTCGGGGCGATTGTCGCCGCGCTGGTGATCCTCTATACCGGCTGGACGCCTGTCGATCCGATTCTGTCCGTACTGGTGTCGTGTCTGGTCTTGCGTAGCGCCTGGCGGCTGCTGAAGGAGAGCGTGAACGAACTGCTTGAAGGGGCGCCAGCATCCATGGACATTGATGAGCTGAAGCGTAACCTGCGCCGTACTGTCCCGGAAGTCCGTAATGTCCATCACGTGCACGTCTGGCTGGTAGGAGAGAAACCGGTCATGACGCTGCACGTCCAGGTGATCCCACCTCACGACCACGATGCGCTGCTCGATCGCATTCAGCACTTCCTGGAGCACCACTACGACATTAGCCACGCTACCGTTCAGATGGAGTATCAGCCCTGTAGCGGACCGGACTGCCACCTTAACGAGGCGCAGTCCGGTCATTCACATCATCATGACCACTAGCTGGAAAGCGCGTGAGAGCCTCGCTCACGCGCACTGTTAATCCACATTCGGCTGCCGTTCAGTGCGATGAAGGTCAGCAGCAGATATTCCAGCGACATGGCATAGACGCCCTGCAGGGCGAAGATCGCCACGCTGATCACATTGATGATGACCCACAGCAGCCAGTTCTCAACGTATTTACGGGTCATCAGAATCATTGCCGCAATCGACAGCACCATCATGCAGGAATCCCAGAACGGGAAAGCATCCGGCTGGAGTTCTGGCATCGTTACGTTCAGGCCGATGCCGGACATGACTGAAACGGCAACGCGGGTCAGGAAGGCAAACACCGGGTTGATGTAAACGGTCATTAAGCCAATGGCCACCACGCAGGCGACGAACCAGGCGATGGCTTTCGGCAGGGGCAGCCAACGGATCTGCAGCTCGGCCTCCTGCTGGCTGTTCTGACGCGACCAGGCATACCAGCCGTAAATATTGGCGGCAAAGAAGAACAGCTGCAAAAGCAGGCTGGCGTACAGCTGGATCTGGAAGAAGATAATCGCAAACAGCGTGACGTTAATCAGCCCGAACGCGTAGTTACTGATCTTCTCAAGGCTTGCCAACCAGATACACAATAAGCCCGCCAGCGTACCTACGGCCTCAATCCATGACAGGTCATAGCCACCTGCACCAATCGGTATATGAACCAGAATGTTATGTGTGCTAAAAAAATCCATCTTTTCCCCGGGGCGAGTTGAATTAAGTACGTAGTGTAGCCGCAAAATCCAGCATGCGGTTAAGCGGAATTAACGCGCCTTCACGCAGGGCGGCATCCACATGGATTTCATGCGCCGCACCACCGGTTTCTAACCCTTCGGCAATCGCTTTCAGGCCATTCATCGCCATCCAGGGACAATGCGCGCAGCTGCGGCACGTTGCGCCCTCGCCCGCCGTTGGTGCTTCAAGAAGCTCTTTCTCCGGCACGGCCTGCTGCATCTTATAGAAGATACCGCGATCGGTCGCGACAATGAGCTGCTTGTGAGGCAACGTCCTGGCCGCGTTGATAAGCTGGCTGGTTGAGCCCACGGCATCCGCCATGTCGACAATTGACTGCGGTGACTCGGGGTGAACAAGAATGGCGGCGTCAGGATAAAGCGCCTTCATGCGCGCCAGCGCCTGAGTTTTGAATTCATCGTGCACAATGCAGGCACCCTGCCAGCAAAGGACATCAGCCCCCGTCTGCTTCTGAACATAATTGCCGAGATGACGATCAGGCGCCCAGATAATTTTTTCCCCCAGGCTGTCCAGATGTTCAATCAGCTCAACGGCGATGCTCGACGTGACCACCCAGTCAGCCCGCGCTTTTACCGCCGCAGAGGTGTTAGCGTAGACCACCACGGTCCGGTCAGGATGAGCGTCACAGAAGGCCGTGAATTCGTCAATCGGACAGCCCAGATCCAGGGAACACTCCGCGTTAAGCGTGGGCATCAGAATGGTTTTTTCCGGGCTCAGAATCTTTGCCGTCTCGCCCATAAAACGCACGCCGGCAACCAGCAGCGTGGAAGCGGGATGTCGTGCACCGAAGCGCGCCATCTCCAGTGAGTCAGAAATGCAGCCGCCGGTCTCTTCCGCCAGCTGCTGAATTTCCGGGTCGGTGTAGTAATGGGCCACCATTACCGCATCGCGCTCTTTAAGAAGACGTTTGATCTTCTCGCGGTAGAATTGCTTTTCATCCTGGCTCAGCGGGACAGGCTTTGGCGGAAACGGATAGATTGCGGCTTCAGGATCAAACATCACACTCATTATGGCTTCTCGTTTTACGGGCTTAACAATATTGCCTTTCATTTGCCTGACATAGCAAAACGCGTGGCAATTGTGTTTTGTATACTAAACAAGATAGCGAATCTGGCGTGAAAAGTCACCGGGAATAGATGGGCGGAGCATTTGTTGTACCGCAGATAGCAAAAAGGCGCCTTTAGGGCGCCTTTCTACACTGGTGGGTCGTGCAGGATTCGAACCTGCGACCAATTGATTAAAAGTCAACTGCTCTACCAACTGAGCTAACGACCCCTTGCGGGATTTTTTTCTTCGAAGTGGTGGGTCGTGCAGGATTCGAACCTGCGACCAATTGATTAAAAGTCAACTGCTCTACCAACTGAGCTAACGACCCATTCGGGTGCTGACTTCGAAGATTTTTACTCGGTACCACTTTAAAGTGGTGGGTCGTGCAGGATTCGAACCTGCGACCAATTGATTAAAAGTCAACTGCTCTACCAACTGAGCTAACGACCCGAGTGGTGGGTGATGACGGGCTCGAACCGCCGACCCCCTCCGTGTAAAGGAGATGCTCTACCAACTGAGCTAATCACCCACTCTGTACTGCCGAAACTGCGTTAAGTGGTGGGTCGTGCAGGATTCGAACCTGCGACCAATTGATTAAAAGTCAACTGCTCTACCAACTGAGCTAACGACCCACTTTTATGCTGCTTTCACGTTGTTTGATATCCCGTGGCAACGGCGGCATATATTACTGATTTAAGAATTCTGCGCAACAAAAATTTCGATGAAGATCACTTAACTGCTTAGTAATCATGCTGCACGACCAGAAATAACGCGATTTCTGGTCATGCGATAATCATCCCATCGAATTCAGACGTTTTTGCGCCTGCTTAGCACCTTCGGTACCCGGGAATTTTGCAACCACCTGCTGATAAACCGCTTTGGCTTTCGCGGTGTCGCCTTTGTCCTGCATGATCACGCCAACCTTATACATCGCATCGGGCGCTTTCGGCGATTTTGGGTAATTTTTCACCACGGAGGCAAAATAAAACGCCGCATCGTCCTTTTTACCCTTGTTGTAATTCAACTGACCGAGCCAGTAATTGGCATTTGGCTGATAAGTGGAATCAGGGTATTTCTTAACAAAGCTCTGAAACGCAGCAATCGCGTCATCCTGACGAGATTGATCCTGTACCAGGGCAATGGCCGCATTGTAGTCCGTATTCGCGTCACCGCTCTGTACAGGCGCGCCTGTTGAGGCTGACGTATCAGCAGATGGCGCTGGCGTAGACGTCGCCGCACCGCTCTGATCGCCTGCGGCTGGCTGTGCTGCTGCACCACCACCACTGCTCAGGCTATCGATCTGCAACAAGATTTGCTTCTGACGTTCCACAACCTGGTTAAGCTGATACTGGCTTTCCTGAATCTGACCACGGAGAGAGTCAATATCATTCTGGTTATCGGAAAGTTGTTGCTGGAGTTGGGTTAAAAGCTGGCTGTGAGCGTTAGAAATACGCTCGAGTTGAGTGACCCGGTCTTCTACCGAGCCTGAGCCGACACTACTGATTGGTGCCTGAGCAAAAGCGGCCCAGGGGGCCGCTATTCCAACCAGTAACGACAGACTCAACAGATGATGTCTGAAGTTACTGCTCATGCAATTCTCTTAGTAAACCAGTACGGCACGACGGTTTTTGGAGTAAGCCGCTTCGTCGTGACCCAGTACTGCAGGTTTTTCTTTACCGTAAGAAACGATGGAGATCTGGTCAGCAGAAACGCCTTTACCCTGCAGGTACATTTTAACAGCGTTAGCACGACGTTCACCCAGGGAGATGTTGTACTCTGGAGTACCACGTTCGTCCGCGTGACCTTCTACGGTGACTTTGTAAGATGGGTTGCTACGCAGGAAGTTAGCGTGCGCATCCAGCATCGCAGCGAAGTCAGAACGGATGTCGTATTTATCCAGATCGAAGTAAACGATGTTGTTCTGCTGCAGCTGCTGCATCTGAAGACGCGCCTGCTCTTCAGAAGACATGTTGCCATTGCCGTTCGCGTCCATACCGGTGCCGGCACCCATCATGCCTTCGCCGCTCTGGTCATTGCTGGCGTTCTTGTTAGAAGAACACGCTGCGATTGCCATTACAGGCAGAGCGATCATCAGCCCCTTCAGCACTTTGTTCAGTTGCATTTCTATGATTCCTTTAGTAATCAATTAATTATTATTTACAGATACGGCGACCAGGCAGGTGATTTTACCTGTCCATCAGTAGCCGGAATACGCGCTTTGAAACGCCCATCTGTAGAAACCAGATTCAGCACAGATCCCATCCCCTGAGAAGAGCTGTAGATTACCATCGTGCCGTTAGGTGCCAGACTTGGCGTTTCATCCAGGAACGTTGACGACAGAACTTGAACGCCACCCGCTACCAGATCTTGTTTGGCAATGTGCTGCTGCCCACCGTTAGAGCTGACCATTACCATAAATTTACCGTCGCTGCTCACGTCTGAGTTCTGGTTCTGTGAACCTTCCCAGGTAATACGCTGCGGAGCACCGCCGTTGATGTTGACTTTATAGATTTGTGGACGGCCGGCCTGGTCAGAGGTAAACGCCAGGTTTTGACTGTCCGGGAACCATGAAGGTTCGGTGTTGTTGCTGCGACCATCGGTCACCTGACGGATCTGGCCAGAGCCAATGTCCATCACGTACAGGTTCAGGCTACCGGTTTTAGACAACGCAAACGCCAGTTTAGAGCCATCTGGAGAGAACGAAGGCGCACCGTTGTGACGTGGGAAAGACGCCACCTGACGAACCGCACCGTTTGCCAGCGTCTGGATAACCAGCGCAGAACGGCCGCTTTCGAAGGTGACATACGCCAGCTTAGAACCGTCCGGAGACCAGGCTGGAGACATCAGTGGCTGCGAAGAGCGTTTCACCAGGAACTGGTTGTAGCCATCGTAATCAGATACGCGCAGCTCATACGGGAATTGACCACCGTTGGTCTGCACCACGTACGCGATACGGGTACGGAACGCACCTTTAATGCCGGTCAGTTTTTCAAATACCGCATCGCTGGCAGCGTGTGCCGCGTAGCGCAGGTACTGCTTAGTGACCTTGTAAGAGTTCTGGGCCAGAACGGTACCTGGTGCACCGCCGGTATCCACCAGCTGCCAGGCCACGTTGTAAGAACCGTCTGGATTAGGGGTAACCTGACCCACAACCACGGCATCAATACCCAGTGCAGACCATGCTGCAGGCTGAACTTCCTGCGCGCTACCCGGCTGCTGAGGCAGACGAGAACGATCTAACGGGTTGAATTTACCGCTGTTACGCAGATCAGCCGCCACGATGCCACCGGCATCTTCAGGTGCAGCGCCAGGACCGGCCCACTGGAACGGAACAACACCGATTGGGCGTGCCGAGTCCACCCCCTGGGTGATCTCGATACGTACTTCTGCGTGCAGTACTGCTGCCCACAGCATTAAAAAACTAAATGCTACACGTAATGCCTGCTTCATCATATCTCCCTTATCCGGGTAACCTTACCCACGATAATTTAGCAGAATGTTAACAAACTCAAATAGACAAAACTACCCGAACCCTGTGACTAAACCTGGTCTATTTTTCCCCGTTTGCACGGGGAAAATGTAACTTAAGGTTTGAAGTCCAGCGGCGCATTTTTGAAGACTTCGTAGACTGCCTGCGAAGGCGGTTTAGGCATCTTCGCCTGACGCGCTGCAGCCAGGGCCGCAGTACATAAAGCCGGGTCGCCACCTTCAGACTTAATATCCAGCAGCATGCCATCCGGAGCCAGTTTTATACGTAACGTACACGTTTTACCGGTATAGGAAGACGCATCATAGAATCGGCTTTCAATAGCGGATTTAATCTGCGCGGCATAACCGTTGATTTCAGCCCCTGTCGCACCGTTACTCTTAGTGTTACCACTTCCGGTCGGCGCTGCGTTGTTTCCTTTCGCCCCACCGCCCGTTTTCGGCGCATTCTTACCGGAGCTCAAATCGCCCAGCAGATCGTCAACCCCTGCGGCAGCAGCGGCTTTTTCAGCGGCGGCAGCCTTTTTAGCAGCCGCTTTTTCAGCTGCTGCTTTCTTATCGGCAGCGGCCTTCTCAGCTGCAGCTTTTTTGTCAGCAGCGGCTTTTTCGGCGGCTGCCGCTTTTTCTGCCGCGGCTTTTTCTGCTGCTGCTTTCTCGGCAGCAGCCGCTTTCTTCGCTGCCTCGGCAGCAGCTTTCTTCTCTGCTTCCTGAGCGGCCTTCTTCGCGGCTTCCGCTTCTGCTTTCTTCTGAGCATCAGCTGCGGCTTTCTTAGCGGCTTCGGCTTCCGCTTTCTTCTGAGCATCAGCGGCGGCTTTCTTCGCGGCTTCGGCTTCCGCTTTCTTCTGGGCATCAGCAGCCGCTTTCTTCGCCGCTTCTGCCGCTAATTTCGCCTGGGCATCAGCCTGTGCTTTCGCGTCCGCTGCGGCTTTTGCTGCCGCCTCTTCCGCCTGCTTTTGCTGTTCCTGTGCTTTTTTCGCGGCCTCTTCGGCTTGTTTCTGCTGTTCTGCCTGCGCTTTCGCGGCTTCCTGCGCCTGCAAACGTTCTTTCTCAAGCTGCTTCAGACGCTCCTGCTCTGCGGCCTGCTTTTCACGCAGTTCTTCCGCTTGCTGTTGCGCCTGTTTTTCACGCTGCTCTTCAGCCCGTTTTGCACTCGCCTTCTGCTGTTGTTGGCGATTATAGTTCTGTACTACCGCACCGGGATCCACCATCACGGCGTCAATGGAAGACCCTCCACCGCCGCCGGCTGATGCATCAATATGCTCGTCGAACGAACTCCAGATCAGCGCTGCAAAAAGAATAACGTGCAGCACTGCGGAGACGATTATCGCTCGCTTAAGCTTGTCGTTCTGTTCGGTTGCCTTTGACACTATCGGTTCCCAAAAACTACGCGGATGATCAAATAGGTTGGGTCATTAAGCCAACTGACTTAACACCCGCACTATGTAGCAAGTTCAGCGCTTTAATAATTTCATCGTAGGGTACGTCTTTCGCGCCACCGATTAAGAAGACCGTTTTCGGATTTGACTCCAGGCGACGCTGCGCTTCGGCAATAACCTGCTCAGGTGGCAGCTGATCCATACGATCCTTCTCTACCACGACGCTGTATTGCCCTACGCCGGAAACCTCAATGATAACCGGAGGATCGTCATTGGTGCTCACCGCCTGTGATTCTGTCGCATCCGGCAGATCCACTTCCACGCTCTGGGTAATGATTGGCGCTGTTGCCATGAAGATCAGCAGCAGTACCAGCAGGACGTCCAGCAGTGGAACGATATTGATTTCGGACTTGAGCTCGCGACGACCTCGTCCACGCGATCTGGCCATGGTTTACCCCTTGTTGCTCTCGGTGCTGGTAAACGCCTGACGGTGCAGAATCGCAGTGAACTCTTCCATAAAGTTGTCGTAGTTCAGTTCCAGTTTGTTCACGCGCTGGTTCAGACGGTTATAGGCCATAACTGCCGGAATTGCCGCAAACAGACCGATAGCGGTCGCAATCAGTGCTTCAGCGATACCCGGTGCAACCATCTGCAACGTCGCCTGCTTCACCGCGCCCAGCGCGATAAAGGCGTGCATGATCCCCCACACGGTACCAAACAGACCGATATACGGGCTGATGGAACCGACAGTACCGAGG
The DNA here is from genome assembly GCF_019968825.1 of Enterobacter sp. JBIWA003. Classification (NCBI taxonomy): domain Bacteria; kingdom Pseudomonadati; phylum Pseudomonadota; class Gammaproteobacteria; order Enterobacterales; family Enterobacteriaceae; genus Enterobacter; species Enterobacter sp. JBIWA003. Next base: position 1,442,343 of record NZ_CP074170.1, on the reverse strand, counting down.
AAAGGAATATGCGTTTCAAGGTTTTCCAGCTCGCGGTTCATCGAGATGCGCATCGCACGCGAGGCACCTTCCACCACCGCTTCCGGCGCATGATTGTTTGCACGATGCAGACGGGCGAACTCTTTGAAACCGCTATAGAAAATTTGCTCGGAGCCGGTCAGGTTTTCACGGCGTCCCTGGCTCTCCTGGTACAGACGAGAAAGCTCAATGCCCGACCAGAACTTATCTTCAAACGCTTCAGCTTCACGGCCGGCGGCATTGAGGATACGCGTTCTCTGGATGATGATGGCCCAGGATGCGATTGAAAAACCAATCAAAATCAACATGATAAGTTTAACCAGAAGGCTTGCCTTCAGGAACAAATCAAGGATATTCATGTCAGTCACTGCTTAAACTCCGCGACAATAGACTTAGGAAGCGCACGAGGCTTCATTATGGTTGGATCAACACAAACAATCAGTACTTCAGCTGAGTTCAGTACGGTGTTCTCTGCGTTGACTATCCGCTGCGTGAAAACCAGTGAGGTCCCGCGCATTGATGTAATTTCAGTTTGGACTTCGAGCATATCGTCGAGTCTGGCAGGCGCAAAATACTCAAGCGTCATCTTGCGTACCACAAAGGCAACTCGCTCAGCCAACAGCACCTGTTGACTAAAGTGATGATGGCGCAGCATCTCTGTGCGTGCCCGTTCATAAAAAGCAACGTAGCTGGCGTGGTAAACCACACCACCGGCATCGGTATCTTCGTAATAGACACGAACCGGCCATCGAAACAGCGTTGTATTCACTTTACATCCCAGTAATGCAACAAAAGTTAGAGCTTTTAAACTTCGCTACTATACGCGCGGGAAAGATGGTTTGGAATGGGGGAAAGTAAACGGAGAGTAAATTTTTATGGGCTCGGGTAAGCCCATAACGTTAACGGACATTTCTTATTCAGAAGAAGAAGAAAATCAAACCGGCGAGAAGCACCAGATCGGCAATCAGCGGGCAGAAAATTCCCTGCCAGTGAACGGCTTTCGGACGAAAGCCCACGCCGTGGATCACACCTGCGCACACCGCCCACATAATGAGGAAGCCGTGCCAGATTTCAAGCTCGCTGGTTTTCGCTGCAAAGCGCGAAGGGTCCCAGAAGATACAGCCTGCCAGCAGTAATGCCATCACTAAAGAAAGCGCCCGTAACGGGCGCTTGTCCATTACCGCGTAAAGTTTCGCGATAATATTCATCAGTGTTTTTCTTCACCCGCTTTGGTCGCTTCTACGTGCTCAAGCGCCAGGGCAGTGATGACACCAAATGCACAGGCAAGAAGCGTCCCTAAAATCCATGCGAAATACCACATATTCAGCTCCTTACTTAGTACATAGAGTGGGTGTTGCTTTCGATATGTTCTTTCGTGATACGACCGAACATTTTCCAGTAACACCAGATGGTGTAGGCCAGAACGATCGGAACGAACACGCAAGCAACATACGTCATCAGGTTCAGCGTCATATGGCTGGACGTTGCATCCCACATGGTCAGGCTAGCATTCAGCATGGTGCTGGATGGCATAACGAATGGGAACATCGCAATACCCGCCGTCAGGATAATGCATGCCAGGGTCAGTGAAGAGAACACGAACGCCAGCGCGCCTTTTTCCAGACGAGACGTCAGCACGGTCAGCAGCGGCAGCAGCACACCCAGAGCCGGGATCGCCCACAGCACAGGGGTATTGTTGAAGTTCACCAGCCATGCCCCCGCCTGACGCGCCACTTCTTTGGTCAGCGGGTTAGACGGTGCGGTGTGGTTGATCGCAGACGTCACCACGTAGCCATCAATACCGTACACCACCCACACACCGGCCAGCGCGAAGCAGACCAGCGTAACCAGCGCAGCAACCTGAGCCGTCGCGCGAGAACGCAGATGCAGCTCACCCACGGTACGCATCTGCAGATAGGTTGCGCCCTGAGTGATGATCATCGCCACGCTCACGACACCAGCCAGCAGACCAAACGGATTCAGCAGCTGGAAGAAGTTACCGGTGTAGTAAAGACGCATGTATTCGTCCAGGTGGAACGGCACGCCCTGCAACAGGTTACCGAACGCCACGCCGATCACCAGCGGTGGAACGAAGCTACCGATGAAGATGCCCCAGTCCCACATATTGCGCCAGCGGGTATCTTCAATCTTGGAACGGTAGTCGAAACCGACCGGACGGAAGAATAAAGAGGCCAGCACCAGAATCATCGCCACATAGAAACCGGAGAACGCAGCCGCGTAGACCATCGGCCAGGCAGCGAACAGCGCGCCGCCTGCGGTGATCAGCCACACCTGGTTACCGTCCCAGTGCGGGGCGATGGAGTTGATCATGATTCGACGCTCGGTGTCATTACGACCGAGGAAACGGGTGAGCATCCCCACCCCCATGTCGAAACCATCCGTGACGGCGAAACCGATCAGCAGAACGCCAACCAGCAGCCACCAGATAAAACGCAATACTTCATAATCGATCATTTGATGACTCCTGTCTTAGCGTGCCGGCTGAGTAGTCGCAGTGGACTGCTCGTAGTGATAGCGACCGGTTTTCAGGCTGCTTGGGCCAAGGCGCGCGAACTTGAACATCAGGAACAGTTCAGCCACCAGGAACAGGGTGTACAGACCACAAATCAGCAGCATGGAGAAGATCAGGTCGCCTGCGGTCAGGGACGAGTTCGCTACCGCCGTTGGCAGCACCTCACCGATCGCCCATGGCTGACGGCCATACTCCGCCACAAACCAGCCGGATTCAATTGCGATCCACGGCAGTGGAATACCGTACAGCGCAGTGCGCAGCAGCCATTTTTTCTCGCCGATACGGTTGCGAATCACGGACCAGAAGGACGCCGCAATGATCAGCAGCATGATGATGCCGCAGCCCACCATGATACGGAATGCGAAGTACAGTGGCGCAACGCGTGGAATCGAGTCTTTGGTTGCCATCTGGATCTGCGCTTCCGTCGCATCAGACACGTTCGGGGTATAACGCTTCAGCAGCAGACCGTAACCCAGATCTTTCTTCACATCGTTAAACTGGTCGCGAACGGCCTGGTCGGTAGAACCGGCACGCAGCTGTTCCAGCAGCGAGTAGGCTTTCATACCGTTACGGATACGCTCTTCGTGCTGCACCATCAGCTCTTTCAGACCCGTCACCTGCTTATCAACAGAACGGGTGGCGATGATACCCAGCGCATAAGGGATTTGAATGGCGAAGCGGTTTTCCTGCGCGTCCTGATCCGGAATACCGAACAGCGTAAAGGCAGCAGGCGCCGGCTGGGTTTCCCATTCGGCTTCGATGGCGGCCAGTTTGGTTTTCTGCACGTCACCCATTTCGTAACCGGATTCATCACCCAGAACGATAACGGAGAGGATGGCAGCCATACCGAAGCTTGCAGCGATAGCAAAGGAGCGCTTAGCAAACGCGAAGTCACGACCGCGCAGCATGTAGTAAGAACTGATGCCCAGTACAAACATCGCGCCGCACACATAGCCAGAAGCGACGGTGTGAACGAATTTAACCTGAGCAACCGGGTTCAGGACCAGCTCGGCAAAGCTGACCATCTCCATACGCATGGTTTCGAAGTTAAAATCAGACGCGATAGGGTTCTGCATCCAGCCGTTCGCAACCAGGATCCACAGCGCGGACAGGTTCGAACCTAATGCCACCAGCCAGGTCACCGCCATATGCTGGACTTTACCCAGACGGTCCCAACCGAAGAAGAACAGACCTACAAAGGTGGATTCGAGGAAGAATGCCATCAGACCTTCAATGGCCAGCGGCGCACCGAAGATATCCCCCACATAGTGGGAATAGTAAGACCAGTTAGTCCCGAACTGGAACTCCATGGTCAGACCGGTGGCCACGCCCAGTGCGAAGTTGATACCAAACAACTTGCCCCAGAACTTGGTCATATCTTTATAAATCTGTTTGCCGGAGAGAACGTATACCGTTTCCATGATGGCCAGCAGGAACGCCATACCGAGCGTCAGTGGCACAAACAGGAAGTGGTACATCGCGGTCAAGGCAAACTGTAAGCGCGACAGTTCGACTATATCTAACATTATGACTCCTTGCTCATCGCATGAAGACTCCGAGAGTGAACCCCGTCAAAGCGATCCACACGCATGCCCCAATACAAATTATTCGCATCCTTGTCGTCGTTATTACCCTGAAGGAGGATAAAAACGATGACGTGAGGTTACAAATACGTTAATAAAAAACTCAAATTGATCCCGCAAATATAATACGCTGCAAAACCCTTACAATAAACAGGTTTTTATAGAGTCACATTTACGTTTTTCGACGGTGATCAATTTATAGCAAAATTACCACTTTTCGGCCATTTTGATCGGGGACAATTTAGCGCTTTTCAGCACCTTTTTCCAAGGATTAAACTTTGATTTAAATCAAAAACAAACCTTGATGTTAACTATGTTTAATCGTGGTAAGAATGGTAAAAACCATGTTAATGATATGTGCATGCTAAGATGTGATTGGTTATCGAAGACGGAAAAAAATATAAACAGAAGTGATTTTAATTAACGCGAAACAAAAGCCTCATTTCGATGCGCGGCAAACAATAAAGCATAGTCGGGCCAGGTTATTTTTCCATGGCATTTATGCAACCCTTCGTAATTACATTTATTTTACTTTTGTCACCCCATAACTTAACACCGAGGAGTGACTATTTAATGAAAAAGGCCGCAAACAGTGCAGCCTTTTAATGATATCAGCGGTTCTCAGGCAAGAAGAAGGCTAAAGGTTCGCGACTGTCCTGGTCTGAACGCCCCGACAATGCCTTCGTCTTCACCGTGGTCCATCAGCCGTTCATTCATGTCCGTTTCGCAGCACCGCTTCACCGCCGGATTGACGGATAGCATCGCGTCACATGCGCTGGACTGCGAAGGGTTGAACAGTCGAAGAATGAGCTCATCACGGTCTTCCGCTTTTTTGATCGCGCTGAGTACGCATCCCGTTGGCGAAATCGCTAACAGGCTGTAGCTTTCCGGTGTGGTCAACGACGCGCGATTCAACTTCATTGCATCCCAGGGGATCTTGTTATAACACTGCACCGGCGTTAACCACGATTGAGCCTGATGCGCGACACCCGCGTTTTCCGGCGAGCCGCTGAAGCTGAAGAGGCTAAAGCGACAGCTTAGCGGACCACGCACCTGAGAGTCCGGGACCGGCATTTTGATACCGGATGGTCTGCCGGGGCGCAGGAGCAGATCTTCTTTGCCGAGTACCCCCACGCCGCGCAGCAAGGTCAGAGCAAATGCTTTTTGTTCATCGCCCACGACTTCAAATTCACGCAGCCCCTCGGTAAATAGCGCAAGCCCGTTTCGTTTTTCCTGCAGGACGGCGTAGTTAAGTAAATTCCAGACGGGAACCGGCGCTTCTTTCCACCCCTCCTCCTGCCAGTTTTGCATCGCTGCGTCCTGCACCGGGCGAGTGATCGAGCCAAACTGCGTATCCGCTAACACTTCCTCTGTCATAAACGGCGTTGGGATCAGCACGCGAACGCGGTGGTCATCGGCCTGATTATCCAGGCACACCACCACGTCAATGCGTCTGCTGTTATGGCTTAGCGTAATCTCAAATTCAGCGTCGAGATAGCCGTTTCGCTGGCGCGCCGCGCGTTCGGCCAGGTTCGCCGGAACGGCGATTCGATGGCGAATAACCGCCCTGCTCTGCCAGCCTTCATGCGTAACCTCAAATTCATGCCCGCCCTGCGCGGAAGTGAGTCTCCACTCTTCCCGCGAAGGCGAGTAGTCGTACTCGTCGCCATCATCCGAGCTCTCTTCGATTTCCAGCACGCGGTCATAAACAAGCCCGGTTTCTTTGTCGCGCAGGCGCAGCGTACCGTCGTCATTTACGTCAATCTGCCAGAAGGCGTTTTCAAGTAAGGATGCGGTGTTTTCCCCCGGAGAGAGTACTTTCCCGGCCACGTTAGGTTCGATAAACAGCGTACGGTAGCCCATCGCCGGCAGTATCTGGCTGAGCTGAATATCAAACTCCATAAACGGTTCGTAATTGCCGTAGTGAACAATCTGTCGGTCAATGAGGCCCGGGTCGAGCTCGCGTGCGCTGCGGATGAAATACGGGATCTCGTTGCCTTTGTCATCCCGCAGACGGAACTGGCTGGCGCGCAGTCGAATCGTGGTGTTCATCACCTCTTCACGCGGCCAGGGCATCAGGTTGAACATCACCAGCTTATCGGCATCGCTTTGCGGCATATTGTCGACAATCTTGCGCATATAGAAACGCGCCAGGTTATCTGCCATGTCCTCAGCCAGCTCGAAGCGGGAGACAATCTCGCGATGCACCTTGTCGCTGCAGCAGCAGCCGATGCTGTCGTGAGCGTGATTTTTGAGGATCTCTTTCCACATCTTCTCCAGCAGGCCGTGGTGGTAGTCGAAGCCCAGCGTCCAGGCAAGCGTCGCCAGCGGCTCAAGGATATTGACAATTTTGTTCTCAATACGCGCATGGGCGATTTTGATATCCATGCGCGTGGAGCCGATGGTCCGGTGCACGCGCATGTATTTACCGTCGATAAACTCACCTTTTAAGGTCGCCAGGTCATCGCGGTGCGCGTCGATGCGATCAAAGACCTCCTCAAACCGGCTCATCACAAATTGACGCTGCGGATAGATTTCACGCAGCTTCTCCATCACCGCGAAAATGTTCTGCTGCAGCGGCATCTGGTCGTGTCCGTTGGGCAGCAAAATCGCTTTGGTGACGGACGCCTTTTCCAGAACCTCGAAATAGCTGTCGAGCCGTTTTCGCAGCCCCGCTTCGTCCTCCGGTAAGTACTTACCAATCGCGTAGCCCAGTGGCAGCACCTGTGCCGTCACTTCACTCCCGTCCTGGCTCTGCCAGAGAAATTCGGTTTTATCGGTCCCGTGGCGTTCAGAACAACCGCGCCAGAACATCGTGCGTGTAATGCCAAACCCGTTATAGATATGCGGAAGCTGGCCGGACATGCCAAACGAATCCGGCAGATAGCCGATCTTCATCGGCTCGCCGAAGGCCATACAATCCCGGATGCCGTACATCAGGTTGCGGACAATCGACTCGCCGCTCACGATCGTGGTATCGGTCTGGGTATACCAGGGGCCGATAATCAGCTTTCCACGCTCGACAAGCGCCTTCACGCGAGAGCGGTTTTCGGGCACAACGGCAAAATAATCCTCCAGAACAGCCGTCTGTCCATCGAGAACATAGTATTTGTACTCATCATCCTGCTCCAGCCGGGTCAGGATCTCTTCCATATTATTGACCAGAAGAATACGCGACTCTTCGGTGGTGAAATACCACTCACGGTCCCAGTGCATATGCGGCGTGATATGAACGCGAGATACAGCTTTCATCTTCGTTTCCTGTTTGTGCGTTTTTACGATAAGGCGTCTTCAGTGACGTAGTTGCCCTTTTTTACCGCCTGGCGTCGCCAGAGCAGCAGAACCAGAGTGGAGATAGCGGTACCCACCAGCGCCGCACCAAACCAGCCCGCCGCAGCAACCACACCACCCAACCCGGCATCGTGAAGTAAAAAAAGAGAGAAAATCCCGGCCCCCGGCGTAGACAACCCGATCCCCATCGCACCGACAGCCGCGCCTGTCACCATGGATCCGAGTACAAATGAGCCAATAACGCGAAGCGGATCTTCTATCGCCATCGGAATCGCCCCTTCGGTAATGCCCGCGAGGCCGAGCAACCAGGTCGATTTGCCGGTTTCAATTTCAAACGACTTAAACAGCTTCGGTGCCAGCATCGTTGACGCCGTGACGGTGAAGGCTGAGACCATTTTGACGGAGGCAAAGATCGCATAGGGACCGTATACCCCGTTCGCCATCGCCCCCAGGCAGAACGCGTAAGAGGCTTTGTTGACCGGACCACCCAAATCGAATGAGCACATAAACCCGAGGATTGCCCCCAGAAGCAGCGCATTCGCGCCGGACAGACCGTTAAGCCAGACGGTGAGCGTGTTATTGAGCCAGGCCACCGGTTCGCCAATCACAAACAGCATCAGGCTGCCCGCGCCCAGCACGCCAATCACCGGATAGAGATAAAAAGTCAGAAAGCCGTTGTAGCGACTACTGAGCCGGATGTGGTTTTTCACCCAGCGCATCAGATAGCCCGCGATCAGCCCGCCGACGATAGCGCCAAGAAAACCGGAGCCGATCATGTTGGCAGCCAGACCGGCCGCAAAGCCCGGCGTCAGCGCAGGTTTATCCGCCAGCGAGTAGGCGGTATAGGCCGACAGGACAGGCACCATCAAAATGCCAAGCATGCCGCCGCCAAGCTTGCGGTACATCCACAGCCACGAGTTTTCCTGGTCAAACAGGTGCTGCAGGCCAAGGATTTGCGCCAGCAGTACCGATACGGCCAGCACCGTACCGCCAGCGACGATCAGCGGCACCGCAAAAGAGATGCCGCTGAGAAGCGCCTGCTTGAGTTCAGTTTTAACGCGCTTTTTCGTTTCGGTATCGACTTGCGCCTGGCGCGCATGGGTAGAAGGCTTTAGCGCCAGCGCGCGCTCAATCAACGCTTCGGCATGACGCAGGGGTTCCGCAACGGGCACGGAAATGGCGGGGATCCCCTGAAAGCGCTCGCTCTCTTTGATCGCCACTTCAGCGGCAAAAATACACGCTTTCGCCTCCTGCAACTGCTGGGCAGTAATTCGCCCTTCGATGCCGTTCGCCCCCTGCTTTTCGACCACCACGTTGACGCCGAGCTTACGTCCCGCTTTCTCCAGGTACTCTGCGGCCATATAGGTATGCGCGATCCCCGCAGGACAGGCGGTGACACAGACGACGGTTGGTGCATTCACCGGCGTATCATCCTCGTCTTCCTTCGAGACACCGTTCAGCGCATCAAGCAGATCCTCTGCCGTCTCGGCAGCCATAACGCGCTCCCGGAGGGCATCATCGGCAAGGCGAGACGTCAGCGCCGTCAGCACCTGAATATGCGTGGATCCCGCTTCAGCTGGCGGGATGGCAAGCAGGACGATCAGCTCTACGCGTTCAGGGCCGTCCACCCCCTCCCACTCCAGCGGTTCGCGCAGCGTAGCAACCGCAAAAGCCGCTTCGTTCACCGCGTTCGATTTACCATGCGGAACAGCAAGCCCTTCACCCAGTGCGGTTGGCCCCTGCGATTCGCGACGGTAGACCTCCGCCAAAAATGCATCGCCATCTGTAATTTTGCCCAGCGCCACCAGCCGCATTGTAAGCTGGCGAATGGCCTCATCACGGCTGGCATAGTGCGCCTGCACGCAGACAGCACTGGTGTGGGTCAGAGTCGTCAGGTTCATAAGATCCTCACACATAAGTTGTTATTGTCTGGCGGCAATTTTGGCAGGTCACACAATACATTTATGTGATCAATTTCACTAACAACGCAAATTTGTATTTAAGTTGTATTATTTACAAATTTTAAGTGGGAGGCATAATTCCATGAAAAGGTATTAGAAAGGCAGATTCGATGGGTAACAAACCGATGTACCGGCAAATAGCCGATGCGCTTCGCGAAAAAATCAGTGCGGGAGAGTTAAAGCCTGGCGATGCGTTACCGACGGAATCCAGCCTTCAGGAGGCATTCAACGTGAGTCGCGTCACGGTGAGACAGGCGCTGAAGCTGCTTACGGAAGAGCAGATCGTCGAGAGCATTCAGGGCAGCGGCACCTACGTAAAAGAAGAGCGCGTCAATTACGATATTTACCAGCTCACCGGGTTTTACGAAAAACTGGCGGACCGGAACGTGGATACCCACAGTGAGGTGAGCATTTTCGAAGTGCTGAAAGCCGATGCAAAACTTGCCGAAAAGCTGAATATCTCTCATGACGATAAAGTCTGGCACGTCAAACGCGTCCGCTTTATCAAACAAAAACCGGTAAATCTGGAAGAAACGTGGATGCCGCTAGCCCTGTTCCCCGATCTCACCTGGGAAGTGATGGAGAATTCGAAATACCACTACGTTGAGCAGATCAAAAAGCTGGTTATCGATCGCAGCGAGCAGGAGCTGGTGCCGATCATGCCGTCAGAGGAGGCGATCGCCGCGCTGTCGCTCGATCCGACAAAGCCGATCCTGGAAAAAGTCTCCCGCGGGTTTCTGAAGGACGGACGGGTATTTGAATACAGCCGCAACGTGTTCAATACCGATGATTACAAGTTCACGCTAGTCGCCAGACGCAGGCAATAAAAAAGGCCGCTTTACAGCGGCCAACCATGTCGAAACGGACATTTTTATACTGCAACGCCCCCCTTCCGGGGAGCAGAGAGGACTTACTTAATGATGGATTTCAGTGCTTCGCCGATATCCGCCAGGCTGCGAACGGTCTTCACGCCTGCGGCTTCCAGCGCTGCGAATTTCTCATCAGCCGTACCTTTACCACCAGCGATGATCGCGCCTGCGTGACCCATACGCTTGCCTTTCGGCGCAGTCACACCCGCGATGTAGCCAACAACTGGCTTGGTCACGTGTTCTTTGATGTAAGCAGCGGCTTCTTCTTCCGCGCTACCACCGATCTCACCGATCATCACGATCGCTTCGGTCTGTGGATCTTCCTGGAACAGCTTCAGGATGTCGATGAAGTTAGAACCCGGGATTGGGTCACCGCCGATGCCCACGCAGGTGGACTGGCCGAAGCCGTAGTCGGTGGTCTGCTTAACCGCTTCATAGGTCAGGGTACCGGAACGGGACACGATGCCCACTTTACCCGGCTTGTGAATGTGGCCCGGCATGATGCCGATTTTGCATTCGCCCGGGGTGATAACGCCTGGGCAGTTCGGGCCGATCATACGCACGCCAGCTTCATCCAGCTTCACCTTCACGGTCAGCATATCCAGCGTCGGGATACCTTCGGTGATGGTGATGATCAGTTTGATGCCTGCGTCGATCGCTTCCAGAATAGAATCTTTGCAGAACGGCGCCGGAACGTAGATCACGGTCGCGGTTGCGCCCGTCGCTTCTACGGCTTCACGCACGGTGTTGAACACTGGCAGGCCCAGGTGGGTAGTGCCACCTTTACCTGGCGTTACGCCGCCAACCATCTGCGTGCCGTAGGCAATCGCCTGTTCGGAGTGGAAAGTCCCCTGGCTACCGGTGAAGCCCTGGCAGATAACCTTGGTATCTTTATTAATTAAAACTGACATTATTTCCCCTCCACTGCGGCAACAACCTGCTGAGCTGCATCCGTCAGACTTTTCGCTGCAATAATATTCAGGCCGCTGTCAGCCAGTTTTTTCGCGCCGAGTTCAGCGTTGTTACCTTCCAGACGCACAACCACCGGAACGTTAACACCTACTTCTTCTACCGCGCCGATGATACCGTCGGCGATCAGGTCACAACGGACAATACCGCCGAAGATGTTAACCAGAACGGCCTTCACGTTGTCGTCGGAGAGAATGATTTTGAACGCTTCGGTTACGCGCTCTTTGGTTGCGCCACCGCCCACGTCGAGGAAGTTTGCTGGCTCACCGCCGTGCAGCTTAACGATGTCCATGGTGCCCATTGCCAGGCCCGCACCGTTAACCATGCAACCGATGTTACCGTCCAGCGCCACGTAGTTCAGTTCCCACTGTGCCGCCTGCGCTTCACGCGGGTCTTCCTGAGACTGGTCGCGCATTTCGCGCAGATCCGGCTGGCGGAACAGCGCGTTGCCGTCAGCGCCCAGCTTGCCGTCGAGGCAGATCAGATCGCCCTGGGTCGTGATCACCAGCGGGTTGATCTCGATCAGCGCCAGATCGCGCTCCAGGAAGATGGTCGCCAGACCCATGAAGATCTTGGTGAACTGCTGAACCAGTTTACCTTCCAGACCCAGCTTGAACGCCAGCTCGCGACCCTGGTAAGGCATTGGGCCTGCCAGCGGATCGATAGCCACTTTGTGGATCAGGTGTGGGGTTTCTTCCGCCACTTTTTCGATTTCCACGCCGCCTTCGGTAGACGCCATGAACACCACGCGACGGGAGCTACGGTCAACCACCGCGCCCAGATAAAGTTCTTTCGCGATATCGGTCGCCGCTTCCACCAGGATCTGGTTAACCGGCTGGCCGTTCGCATCTGTCTGGTACGTTACCAGACGCTTGCCGAGCCAATGTTCAGCAAACGCACGAATCTCTTCTTTGCTCTTAACAACCTTCACACCGCCCGCTTTACCACGGCCACCAGCGTGAACCTGACACTTAACTACCCACGGGCCGGAACCGATTTTAGATGCGGCTTCTTCTGCTTCACGCGGGGTAGTACAGGCATAACCCACCGGAGCCGGTAAGCCATACCGGGCAAACAGCTGTTTGGCCTGATATTCATGTAAGTTCATGTGTTCTATCCATCCTTCAGGGTAATCGTTATCTTCAAACCTGTAGACCGGCGCAGCGTGTGCCGGTCCACGGGGCAGGTGATGCTAAATCGTGACTAGACGTCCAGCAGCAGACGCGTTGGATCTTCCAGCAGCTCTTTAATGGCAACCAGGAAGCCCACGGACTCGCGGCCGTCGATCAGGCGGTGGTCGTAAGAGAGCGCCAGGTACATCATCGGCAGGATCTCAACTTTACCGTCTACCGCCATCGGGCGATCTTTAATGGCATGCATACCCAGGATCGCGCTCTGCGGCGGGTTAATGATCGGGGTAGACATCAGCGAGCCGAATACGCCGCCGTTGGTAATGGTGAAGTTACCGCCGGTCAGGTCGTCTACGGTCAGCTTGCCGTCGCGGCCTTTCACAGCCAGCTCTTTAATGTTTTTCTCGATGTCAGCCATACCCAGGGTATCCACATCACGCAGAACCGGGGTCACCAGGCCACGTGGGGTGGAAACCGCCATGCTGACGTCGAAGTAGTTGTGGTAAACCACGTCATCGCCATCGATGGACGCGTTCACTTCCGGGTAGCGTTTCAGCGCTTCAACCACCGCCTTCACGTAGAAGGACATAAAGCCCAGACGAATACCGTGACGTTTTTCAAACGCGTCACCGTACTGCTTACGCAGGTCCATGATTGGCTTCATGTTTACTTCGTTGAAGGTGGTCAGCATCGCGGTAGAGTTTTTCGCTTCCAGCAGACGCTCGGCCACGCGCTTACGCAGGCGGGTCATTGGCACGCGTTTTTCGCTGCGTGCGCCCAGCGCAGGCTGTGCTGCCGGTGCTGCCGCAGGGGCTTTCGCTTCTGCCTGAGCAGGCGCTTTCGCCAGATGCTTGTCGATGTCTTCGCGGGTCAGACGACCGCCCACACCGGTGCCTTTAATGGCTGCCGGGTCAAGGCTGTGTTCCGCCAGCAGGCGACGGATCGCCGGGCTGAGGGCGTCGTTAGACTGCTCTTCCAGAGAGGCCTGCTGGCGCTGCGCTGGCGTGGACGCTTTCTCTTCAGATTTCGCGCTGGACTCTTTGCCCGCGCTGTTGCCTTCACGCAGGCGACCCAGGATCTGACGAGAAGTCACGGTGGTACCTTCATCTTCCAGCACCGCGTCCAGAACGCCATCCGCCGAAGCCGGTACTTCCAGTACCACTTTGTCAGTTTCGATTTCTACCAGCACTTCATCGCGCTTAACGGCATCGCCTGGTTTTTTGTGCCAGGTAGCGACGGTCGCATCTGCTACAGATTCAGGCAGGTCGGGAACAAGAATATCTACGCTACTCATTATGTATCCTTTAATTAATCGACGTTCAGCGCGTCATTGACCAGATCTTGTTGCTGCTTCTGGTGAACGGACATATACCCTACCGCCGGAGAGGCGGAGGCCGGGCGACCTGCATAGCGCAGGGCTGACCCAAATGGAATCACTTCACGGAAATGATGCTGGCTGCAGTACCATGCGCCCTGGTTGAGCGGCTCTTCCTGGCACCAGACAAAATCATGAACGTGAGCGTACGGTTTCAGCGCTTCCTGCACCGCCTGGTGCGGGAACGGATAAAGCTGTTCGATACGCACGATGGCGACATCTTTCTGATCGTTCTTACGGCGCTGTTCCAGCAGGTCGTAATAAACCTTACCAGAACACATAACCACACGCTTCACGGCCTGCGGATCCAGCTCGTCAATTTCACCGATGGCTGGCAGGAAGGTACCGTTGGCCAGCTCTTCCAGGCTGGACACCGCCAGCGGGTGACGCAGCAGGGATTTCGGTGACATGACCACCAGCGGACGACGCATACCGCGCAGCGCCTGACGACGCAGCATGTGGTAGACCTGCGCCGGGGTCGACGGCACGCAAACCTGCATGTTCTGCTCGGCGCAGAGCTGCAGATAACGTTCCAGACGCGCGGAGGAGTGCTCCGGACCCTGGCCTTCATAGCCGTGCGGCAGCAGCATCACCAGACCACACATACGGCCCCACTTCTGCTCGCCGGAGGAGATGAACTGGTCGATAACCACCTGCGCACCGTTGGCGAAGTCGCCGAACTGCGCTTCCCAGATGGTCAGGGTGCGCGGTTCTGCCGTTGCGTAACCGTACTCGAAAGCCAGTACCGCTTCTTCAGACAGCACGGAGTCCCAGACCTTGAACTGGCCCTGACCGTTGTGCACGTGCTGCAGCGGGGTGTAGGTTGAACCGTTAGACTGGTTGTGAACGACCGCGTGACGGTGGAAGAAGGTTCCACGGCCCGCATCTTCACCGGACAGACGCACAGGAATGCCTTCGTCAACCAGCGTCGCGTAAGCCAGCGTTTCCGCGCCGCCCCAGTCGAACAGCTTCTCGCCTGCCGCCATGGCCTGACGGTCAGCATAAATTTTCGCTACGCGAGATTGCATTTCGATAGCGTCCGGCACGGTGCTGATGCGTTTAGCCAGCTCCTGCAGGCGCTTCATCTCCACCTTGTTCGGGTAGCTCTCATCCCACTCGTGGTTGAGGTACGGCGACCAGGTAAAGGAGTGCATGTTCATCGGGCGCAGCTCTTTCACTACGCACTCACCCGCATCCAGTGCGTCGCGGTAAAGGTTGACCATTTCGGTCGCATCTTCCAGCGTCGCCACTTTGTCGCTCTCCAGCTTGTCAGCATAGATTTTGCGCGGGGTCGGGTGTTTTTTGATTTTCTGGTACATCAGCGGCTGGGTTGCACTTGGCTCATCCGCTTCGTTGTGGCCGTGACGGCGGTAGCAGAAGAGGTCAATGAACACATCGCGTTTGAAGGTGTTACGGAAGTCCAGCGCCAGACGGGTAACGAAAGCCACGGCTTCCGGGTCATCCGCGTTAACGTGGAAGATCGGCGCCTGCACCATCTTACCGATGTCGGTGCAGTACGGGGTAGAACGCGCGTCCAGCGGGTTAGAGGTGGTGAAGCCCACCTGGTTGTTGATTACGATGCGAACGGTACCGCCCACTTCATAACCACGCGCTTTCGACATGTTCAGGGTTTCCTGCACCACGCCCTGCCCTGTCACCGCCGCATCACCGTGGATGGTGATTGGCAGAACTTTGTTGCTGCTCGGCTCGTCCAGACGATCCAGACGCGCGCGCACGGAACCGATAACCACCGGGCTGACGATCTCCAGGTGTGACGGGTTAAACGCCAGCGCCAGGTGAACCAGACCGCCTTCGGTTTCGATATCAGACGAGAAGCCCATGTGGTACTTCACGTCGCCGGTGCCGAGGTGTTCTTTATGTTTGCCCGCGAATTCGTCGAACAGGTCCTGCGGTTTTTTACCCAGCACGTTGACCAGTACGTTCAGACGACCACGGTGTGCCATGCCCAGCACCACTTCACGGGTGCCGCTCTTGCCTGCGTGACGAATCAGCTCTTTCAGCATCGGCACCAGGGCGTCACCACCTTCCAGCGAGAAGCGTTTTGCGCCCGGGAACTTCGCGCCCAGATAGCGCTCAAGGCCTTCCGCTGCGGTCAGTTCGCTGAGGAAGCGTTTTTTCTCGTCAGCCGAGAAGGTCGCGTGGCCCGCTACGGATTCGATGCGCTGCTGGATCCAGCGCTTCTCTTCGGTAGAGGTAATGTGCATGTATTCCGCGCCGATGGAGCCGCAGTAGGTTTGCTTGAGCGCGTCAATCAGATCGCCCAGCTTCATCGTGTCTTTGCCGATGGCAAAGGAACCTACGTTAAAGCTTTCCTGGAAATCGGCCTCGGTCAGATCGTGATACGCCGGGTCGAGATCGGCCACACGGTCTTGTTTCCACAGTCCCAGCGGATCAAGATTCGCATGCTGGTGACCACGGAAGCGATAAGCGTTGATAAGCTGCAGGACTTTAACCTGCTTCGCATTGGTGTCAGGGTCGGAAATCGCAGAAGAGTAACGTGAGGCATCCTTCGCCAGACGACGGAAATAATCACGTGTTTTGGAATGGAATTGATCCGGTTTGACCCCTGTACCAGGCAACTGCTGGAACATGGAACGCCAGTTTGCGTCCACTGAGTCAGGATCGGTTAAGAAGTCTTCATAGAGCTGTTCTATCCAGCTCTGGTTGGCACCAGAGAGGTAAGAAGAGTCCAGCCAGGCTTTCATTGCGCCGTTCTGCATCGTGATCCCTTAAGCATTTTTATGCTTACTTTCGCCGTAGAAACTACCACGCACACCACGTGTACGTGCCGGGGTTCACCTGCGAGCTCTTTGTGGCCCGCGAAGGAACCTTTAGAAACTGTCTAGACTTCAGGGCAGTTTTTAAAGGTTTCTGCATTTTGCCCGGTGGCACTACGCTTACCGGGCCTACAGTTTCGTAGGCCGGATAAGCGCAGCACCATCCGGCAAATTTACTTACGCACTGCGCTGCAGCAGCATCGACTTAATATGGCCGATGGCACGCGTCGGGTTCAGCCCCTTCGGACACACACTGACGCAGTTCATGATGCTATGGCAGCGGAATACGCTGAAAGCGTCACTCAGTCCTTCCAGACGGCTGTCGGTTTCGGTGTCGCGGCTATCTATCAGGAAGCGATAGGCAGCCAGCAGACCGGCCGGGCCGATAAACTTGTCCGGGTTCCACCAGAACGACGGGCAGGACGTAGAACAGCATGCGCAGAGAATACACTCGTACAGACCATCGAGTTTTTCACGCTGCTCAGGAGACTGTAAGTGCTCACGAGCAGGTGGATTTTGCCCATTATTCAATAAGTAAGGCTTAATCTTCTCATATTGTGCATAGAATTGCCCCATGTCTACCACCAAATCACGCACGACCGGCAGGCCTGGCAGAGGACGGATAACAATTTTCTGACCAGGACGCTGCAACGCTGAAATTGGCGTGATGCAGGCCAGGCCATTTTTGCCGTTCATGTTCACACCGTCAGAGCCACACACCCCTTCACGGCAGGAGCGGCGGAACGACAGGGTTGGATCTTTTTCTTTCAGCTGGATTAAGGCATCCAGCAGCATCATGTCACGACCTTCTTCCGCTTCCAGCGTGTAATCCTGCATGCGCGGAGCGTCGTCTACATCCGGGTTATAACGATAAACTGAGAATTCGAGTTTCATTATCCTGTCTCCGCATTAGTAAGTACGAATCTTCGGCGGGAACGCCGGACGCAGTTTCGGTTCCATATTGACGCTACGACGCGTCATGGTTTCCGACTCTGGCAGATACAGGGAATGGCACAGCCAGTTTTCGTCATCACGCTCCGGGAAGTCGAAGCGGCTATGCGCGCCACGGCTTTCGGTACGGAAGTTTGCCGACATCGCGGTCGCGAACGCGGTTTCCATCAGGTTATCCAGCTCCAGGCACTCAACGCGCTGGGTGTTGAACTCGCTGGAAGTGTCGTCCAGACGGGCATTTTTCAGACGCTCGCGGATCGCTTTCAGCTGCTCAAGACCTTTAGCCATCGCGTCGCCTTCACGGAATACCGAGAAGTTGTGCTGCATGCATTCCTGCAGCGCTTTGCGGATTTCCACCGGATCTTCGCCGTTACGGTTGCCGTTCCAGCGGTTGAGGCGCTCAAGAGAGGCATCAATTTCGTCGTCGGTTGCGTCACGCAGCGCGCCCTGCTCGGCAATGGATTCCTGCAGATGCAGACCCACCGCACGACCAAACACCACCAGATCCAGCAGCGAATTGCCGCCCAGACGGTTTGCCCCGTGTACGGATACGCAGGCAATTTCGCCCACCGCGAACAGGCCAGGAATGACCACGTCTTCGCCCTGCTCGTTCACGGTCAGCGCCTGACCGGTCACTTTGGTCGGAATACCGCCCATCATGTAGTGGCAGGTTGGGATAACCGGAATCGGCTCTTTCACCGGATCGACGTGCGCGAAGGTGCGGGACAGTTCCAGAATGCCCGGCAGACGGGACTCCAGCACTTCTTTACCCAGATGGTCGAGTTTCAGCTTCGCGTGTGGACCCCATGGGCCGTCACAGCCGCGGCCTTCACGGATTTCGATCATAATGGAACGCGCCACCACGTCACGACCCGCCAGGTCTTTCGCATTCGGGGCATAACGCTCCATGAAGCGCTCGCCGTGTTTGTTCAGCAGGTAGCCACCTTCACCACGGCAGCCTTCCGTCACCAGAACGCCCGCACCGGCGATACCGGTTGGGTGGAACTGCCACATCTCCATATCCTGCACCGGCACGCCCGCGCGGATAGCCATACCGACACCGTCACCGGTGTTGATGTGGGCGTTGGTGGTGGACTGGTAGATACGGCCTGCACCGCCGGTCGCCAGCACGGTAGCGCGGGCTTTGAAGTAAACCACTTCACCGGTTTCGATACACAGCGCGGTACAGCCAACAATTGCGCCATCGGCGTTTTTCACCAGATCCAGCGCATACCACTCGGAGAAGATGGTGGTGTGGTTTTTCAGGTTCTGCTGATACAGAGTGTGCAGCAGCGCGTGACCGGTACGGTCAGCCGCCGCCGCGGTGCGTGCCGCCTGCTCGCCGCCGAAGTTTTTCGACTGGCCGCCAAACGGACGCTGATAGATGGTGCCATTTTCCAGACGGGAGAACGGCAGACCCATATGGTCCAGCTCCAGAATCGCTTCCGGGCCGGTTTTACACATATATTCGATGGCATCCTGGTCGCCGATGTAATCGGAACCTTTTACCGTGTCATACATGTGCCATTCCCAGTTATCTTCATGGGAGTTACCCAGCGCAACGGTGATACCGCCCTGCGCGGATACAGTGTGGGAACGGGTCGGGAAAACTTTAGAGAGCAGCGCACAGCTCTGGCCGCTCTGGGAAATTTGCAGTGCGGCACGCATACCTGCGCCACCGGCACCAATCACAACAGCATCAAATTCTCTGACTGGCAATTTCATTACACACCCCACACCACAACGAATCCATAAATAACGTAAACCACCAGTGCAACGACAATGGCCAGCTGCAGTGGGAGGCGAATCGCCAGCGGTTTAACGTAATCGGTCAACACCTGCCACATGCCAATCCAGGCATGAATAAGGATGGAGAACAGGGCCAGCAGGGTGAACACTTTGGTGAAGGCGGATCCGAAGAACCCACTCCAGATTTCCCACGTCAGCGTGCCGCTGGTCGCGAAGAAACCGATCATATAGATGATGTAGAGGGTGAGAACGATGGCGGTAGCACGGACCAGAATGAAGTCATGTACGCCGTTGCGTCCTAATGCGGAGGCGTTGCTTACCATACGAGAACTCCTGCGAGAAGTGAAAGCACGACTGTAATCACAAATGAAATGTTAGCGGAGCGTTTTCCGGCTTCGAAGGTTTCTTCCAGGTAGCCAAAGTCCATCAGCATATGGCGAACACCCACCACAACGTGGTACGCCAGTGCGGTCAGAATGCCCCACATGATGAATTTCACGAAGAAGCTGTTCATGATGGCTGAGGCCTGGAGGAATCCTTCAGGGGAAGAGAGGCTGGTGCCCAGTAACCACAGCAGAATACCGACCGCCACAAACGTAATCACACCAGAAACACGGTGCAGAATGGACGCTATTGCTGTTACGGGGAACCGGATCGTTTTGAGATCCAGATTGACAGGTCTTTGTTTTTTCACATTTCTTATCATGAATAACGCCCACATGCTGTTCTTATTGTTTCCTTCCTCCGGACTGCGATGCGGGTCAGACAGCGTTCCTTTTCTATAACTGCGCGTCATGCAAAACAGTGCTTCCAGATGCTTAAACGACACATTACAACGCTGGGTGGCTCGGGATTGCAGGGTGTTCCGGAGACCTGGCGGCAGTATAGGCCGTTCACAAAATCATTACAATTAACCTACATACAGTTTGTCGGGTTTTCTCTGGAACAGTGATCAGGGTCACGATAACAACATCTTTTTAATTTTTAATCATCTGATTTGACAAATGTTAAACAATATTGTTACAAACGTCATCAGAAAAGGCATATAATGCGCAAAAGTTATGAGGTCTCTCTTTCACCTGACAAATAGTTATGTAACAGTGTGATGGTATTGACCGAAGTTATCAGGACAGTTATTAGTGATATACAGGTTTGAATAATTCGGACTGCAAAAACGCTGATTTGCTGTTGTTTCACTGATATTTCATTCGTTTACCTGCAAGGCGCCATAGCTCTGTACCCTGGTTTGTCCTCGTGAGCTGAGCGGTAAGCCAAATAACAATCTGGTAACGGTGATTAACAGCTGAAAGCAAATCCGGTAAAGCGCAGTCTTAAGCATAAGGCGCTAAGGAGACCGTAAATGGCTGATACAAAGGCAACGCTCACCCTAAATGGTGACACTGCTATTGAACTGGATGTGCTAAAAGGCACGCTCGGTCAGGATGTTATTGATATCCGTACGCTGGGTTCCAAAGGGATGTTTACCTTTGACCCTGGATTTACCTCTACCGCATCTTGCGAATCCAAAATCACCTTTATCGACGGTGACGAAGGTATCCTGCTCCATCGCGGCTTCCCTATCGATCAGTTAGCCACCGAATCCAACTACCTGGAAGTGTGCTACATCCTGCTGAACGGCGAAAAACCGACGCAGGCCCAGTTCGATGAATTTAAAACCACCGTGACCCGTCACACCATGATCCATGAGCAGATTACCCGTCTGTTCCATGCGTTCCGTCGTGACTCTCACCCAATGGCGGTGATGTGCGGAATTACCGGTGCGCTGGCAGCGTTCTACCACGATTCCCTTGACGTAAATAATCCGCGTCACCGTGAAATCGCCGCTTACCGTCTGCTGTCCAAAATGCCGACCATGGCGGCGATGTGTTACAAATACTCCATCGGTCAGCCGTTTGTGTATCCGCGCAACGACCTCTCCTACGCGGGCAACTTCCTGCGCATGATGTTCTCCACGCCGTGCGAAGAGTATGAAGTGAACCCGGTTCTGGAACGCGCGATGGACCGTATTCTGATCCTGCATGCTGACCACGAACAGAACGCCTCGACCTCCACCGTCCGTACCGCAGGCTCTTCAGGCGCGAACCCGTTCGCCTGTATCGCTGCGGGCATCGCCTCCCTGTGGGGACCGGCGCACGGCGGCGCGAACGAAGCGGCACTGAAGATGCTGGAAGAGATCAGCACCGTTGAGCATATTCCTGAGTTCGTGCGTCGCGCGAAAGACAAGAATGACTCCTTCCGCCTGATGGGCTTCGGTCACCGTGTTTACAAAAACTACGACCCACGCGCCACCGTGATGCGTGAGACCTGCCACGAAGTGCTGAAAGAGCTGGGTACCAAAGATGACCTGCTGGAAGTGGCGATGGAGCTGGAACACATCGCGCTGAACGACCCGTACTTCATCGAGAAGAAACTCTACCCGAACGTCGATTTCTACTCTGGCATTATTCTGAAAGCGATGGGCATTCCGTCTTCCATGTTCACCGTCATCTTCGCGATGGCCCGTACCGTAGGCTGGATTGCGCACTGGAACGAAATGCACAGCGAAGGCATGAAGATCGCCCGTCCTCGTCAGCTGTATACCGGCTACGAGCAGCGTGATTTTAAGTCTGACCTGAAGCGCTAAAAGTTAAGCCCGGTGGCGCTACCGCTTACCGGGCCTACAATTAAATGCGAAACGTAGGCCGGGTAAGGCGTAGCCGCCACCCGGCTTTTTTACATCTGGCACCCTGGACACCAGTAAAACGGTCTGGAAGAGATCGTAGCCTTCTCAATCACGCCGCCGCACCGCTCGCACTTTTTCCCCGCCCGATGAAACACTTTGAACCGGAACAGCGCCCCGTGGTGCTTGTTTTCATCTACGATGCCGCGCGTGTTGTACGACAGCCGCGGGATGTCCAGCAGCGCGTGGGACAGCGCTTCCAGCTGTTCATCGCTCAGCTGAGAGGCTTTATGCTGCGGCGCCAGCCCGACTTCCCAGAGGATTTCCACTCGCAGGTAGTTGCCAAGCCCGGCCAGAAACGCCTGGTCAAGAAACAGGCCGGAAAACTGCCGGTTGCGGAATGTGGGCGATAGCAGTCGGGCCTTCACATCGCTCGCCGTCAGACGCATATCCAGCACGTCCGGCCCCACTCGCTGTAGGAACGGGTGCGTGAGGAGTTGCTCCGGCGTTAATATTTCGATATCAGAGGCGCTATAGAGCAGGATCGCCTTATCGGCCGTTTGCAGCCTGACGCGCAGCACGCGGGTAGTCTGCGGCTGTTCACCCGCCTCCACCACGCGCCAGACGCCGTAAAGCTGGTTATGGCTATATAACGTCAGGTTATGGGAAAAATGCGTGAGCAGCGCTTTGCCGCGCGTTTCAATATGCGTTACCGACTGCCCCACCAGCTGTGATTCAAACGGTTTCAGTTGAGGAAAAGCAAACCAGACCTCCGTCAGGGGTTTGCTCTTTATCGCCGCCTCGAGGCTATCCGCCGCGCGGCGGATCTCCGGGCCTTCTGGCATTTTTCTGTCCTTTCATGATTAGTCTGCGCTGACAAGAATGCCCTCTTCAGAGAACGCTGCCCGCAAGCGGCGCGCGAACTGGAGCGCATGCTCGCCATCACCATGTAAACATACCGTATCAGCCTGAACGTGCGCCGATGTGCCATCTACGGCGGTCACTCGCCCGGCGCGCACCATCTCCAGCGTCTGCGCCAGCGCTTGACCTTCGTCCGTTATCAACGCACCGGCTTGCGTACGCGGTACAAGACTGCCATCGGGTTGATAACCCCGGTCGGCAAAGACCTCCTGCCGCGTGGTTAACCCCAGACGCTCGCCGGCGCGAATAAGCTCGCTGCCTGCCAGCCCCACAAGGATCAGCTGCGGGTTGCAATCGCGTACCGCACGAGCAATCGCTTCCGCCAGCGCCGGATCTTTTGCCGCCTGGTTATAGAGCATGCCGTGCGGCTTCACGTGGCGCAGCACGCCCTTCCCGGCGCGAACCATCGCCTCCAGCGCGCCAATCTGGTAGAGCACCTGAGCGTAGACCGTCTCAGGCGGCAGGTCCATCGCGGTGCGGCCAAAGTTTTCCCGGTCAGGGAAGCTCGGGTGAGCGCCAATCGCCACGCCATTTTTGATGGCATGACGCACGCTCTCTAGCATGGTTTGCGCATCGCCCGCGTGAAAGCCGCAGGCGATATTGACCGAGGAGACCAGCGTCATCAGCGCCGCATCGGCGCTGCCGCCCTCGCCCAGATCGGCATTCAAATCAATCTTTACCATCGAGCCTCCACGCCAGCTGTTCGAGATAGCGCTGCTGATCCTGCCGCGCCTTTAGCGCCTCCTCCAGCGAACACTGCACAAAGTGAATCGGCTGTCCGAGGGGAATTTGCGCCAGATGGTAGCGATCGGCTTCAATGATGCAGGCAATTCGCGGATAGCCGCCCGTCGTCTGCGCGTCGTTCATTAACACGATCGGTTGCCCGTTGCCCGGCACCTGAATAACCCCAGGCAGTAAACCGTGGGAAAGCAGTTCCCTGTCGGTCGTCCGGATCAGCGGCTGTCCCTGCAGGCGGTAGCCCATACGGTTACTCTGCGGACTGAGCTTCCACGGCGAGCGCCAGAAGGACTCTTTGGAGGCCTCGTCGAACTCATGATATTCCGGCCCCGGTAAGGCGCGGATCTGGTTTCCCCAGAGAAGTTGTTTCACCCCCTGCGCCGTCGAGAAGTGACGCGAGGAGGGCTTAATCGCCAGGCGATCGCCATCGCGCAACAAACGTCCTTCGTGACCACCAATCCCGGCTTTCTGATCGGTACTGGATGAGCCCAGCACCTCAGGCACATCAATGCCGCCAGCCACCGCGAGATAGCTACGTACGCCGTGCAAAGGACGTTTTAAGGTCAGACGCTGTCCAGCTTTCGCCCGCAGACGCCAGCCGGTCCACACCGCTTTGCCGTCCAGCGTGGCATCACAGCCTGCGCCGGTGAGCGCGAACCAGGTCTCCTGACCAAACTCAATCACACACTGGCCGAGCGTAATTTCGAGCGCCGCCGTGCTGCCGGGGTTGCCCACCAGCACGTTAGCGATTTCCAGCGCAGGACGGTCCAGCGCGCCACAATAGCTCACGCCCGACTGGCGCATGCCAAAGCGGCCGGCATCCTGTACGGAGGTATAAAGCCCGGCGCGAATAAGCGTTAACATACCCCCTCCTTCTGCGGGATAAAGCGAAGGGTATCGCCCGGGCGCAGGAGTATTGGCGACGCCAGCCCGGGGTCAAATAACGGGGTGGCGGTATGCCCAATAAGCTGCCATCCCCCGGGCGAAGCCAGCGGATAGACGCCGGTCTGCTCGCCACCAATCGCGACCGTCCCCGCCGGTACGCTCAGGCGCGGTTCAGCGCGGCGCGGCGTATGCAGCCGGGGAGATAATCCCCCCAGATACGGAAATCCGGGCTGGAACCCCAGGAACCAGACGACGTAATCCACCGAACTGTGCAGCTCAACAACCTGCTTTTCGGTGAGCCCGCAGTGATCTGCGACCACACCAAGATCCGGTCCCCCCGTACCGCCATAAACGACCGGGATCTCAATGGCACGCGATTCCGGTTCCAGCGCCTCGCTCTCTTCCCACCAGCGCTGTAAACGTTCAATGGCATCCAGCGCCAGCGTATGCGGACTACGCAGCACCACCGTGATGTTATTCATCCCCGGAATGGCTTCAACGACGTCCGGCAGTTCGACCAGACGCTGGGTTAGCCGCCAGATACGCTTTTGCGTGGCAAGGGTCACCGGCGGCTCGAGCTCCAGAACCACTGCCGTTTCTCCCAGAAGATAACAACGCGCTCGCTGCACTCAGGCACCTCTCATCAGGCCGGATTAGGGATATCAATAAAGGTTACATCCAGATCGGTATTTTCCGTCAGCCACTCGCTGAGGGCACGAATACCGCCGCGCTCGGTGGCATGATGCCCGGCCGCGTAGAAATGCAGCCCCTGTTCACGTGCCGAATGAATGGTCTGCTCGGAAACCTCGCCGGTGATAAAGGCATCGACACCGAAGCGCGCGGCGCTGTCGATAAAGCCCTGCCCGCCCCCGGTGCACCAGGCAACACGCTTCACCGTATCCGGACCGGTATCGCCGCTCCACAGCGGACGACGCCCCAGGCGCGCTTCAATCCACGAGGCCAGCTCCAGTCCCGGAACCGGCATCGCTAGCTCGCCCCACGGCACCAGTGGCTCGATTTCGCCCATTACGGTGATCCCCAACAGTCGGGCAAGCTGAACGTTGTTGCCAAGCTCCGGGTGCGCGTCCAGCGGCAGGTGGTAACCGTACAGGTTGATGTCATTTGCCAGCAACGTTTTCAGGCGGTTGCGCTTCATGCCGCGAATAATCGGTGATTCGTTTTTCCAGAAGTAACCGTGATGGACAATCACCGCATCGGCTTCCTGACGGACAGCCTCGTCCAGCAGCGCCTGGCTTGCCGTGACGCCAGTGATAATTTTCTGCACCGTTTCGCGCCCTTCTACCTGCAGGCCATTTGGACCGTAGTCGCTAAAGGAGGCAGTATTGAGTTTTTCGTTAATCAGGCGTTCCAGTTCGCTGTTTTTCATCATCACTCTCTTATGCTTTGCGGGCCGCTTCGTACGCTGCCAGCGTGGCGACACGCGCCTGTTTATGGTCGACGATCGGACGGGGATAATTCAGTTTTACACGCTGTTTATCCGCCCATGCCCACGGTTCGTGGATCGCTTTAGCCGGTATCTCTTTTAGTTCAGGGAGCCAGCGGCGGATAAACTCACCGTTCTCATCAAATTTTTGTCCCTGAGTGGTTGGATTAAAAATCCGGAAATAGGGAGCCGCATCGGTGCCCGTAGAGGCCGCCCACTGCCAGCCGCCGTTATTCGCGGCGAGATCGCCGTCGATCAGCTGAGAAATAAAATAGCGCTCTCCGATACGCCAGTCGATAAGCAGATCCTTCACCAGAAAACTCGCGGTAATCATTCGCAGGCGGTTGTGCATCCACCCCGTCTCATTGAGCTGACGCATCGCGGCATCAACAATCGGATAGCCCGTCTCCCCTTTTTTCCAGGCCTGTAAAAGTGCCTCATCATGCTGCCATTTTACGTTGTCGGTCCAGGGAATGAACGGACGATGCTTACAGAGATCGGGATGATACGTCATCAGATGGCGGTAGAACTCACGCCAGATAAGCTCGTTCAGCCAGACAGAACCGGTGCCTCCATCCAGCGCCTGCGGCTGCTCGGCCAGAAGACGGTGTAAACACTGGCGAGGAGAGATCGCGCCCAGCGCCAGACAGGCCGACAGGCGGCTGGTGCCCTCGATGGCCGGAAAATCCCGCCGCGCGTCGTAGTTGGCCGCGTCCTGTTTACAGAACTGGCGGAGCTGCGCGATGGCCGCTTTTTCATCGGCGGGGAACAGCGCTTTATCAAACGGCTCCTGAGGGTAGTCAAACGTCAGTTCAGACAGGTCCTTCAGGGGTTCGCCCCTCGCGGCAGGCGCGGCAACGCACTCCGGCAGCGACTCTTTCAGACGCTTGATAAAGGCATTTTTAAACGGAGTGAAAACTTTATACATCTCACGGTTGCCGGTCATCACGCTGCCCGGCGCCAGCATCACGCTGTCATCAAATCCTTCACAGACCACATCCTCCAGCATCTTCTCCAGCTGACGGTCGCGCTGCTGCTCGTTGAATTCGTACTGATAGTTGTAAAAAAGATGCGTGACGTTGTGCTGCTTACAGGTCTCCTGCACCGTCTGCAGCTGTGCGGCAAAATCACTTACCTCTTTATAAATCAGCGGTATGCCTTTTCCGGCAAGCGAATGCTGCAGATCGGTCAGATACGCACGCAGCAAGGCCGCCTGGCGTGGCGCCATATCATGCTGCCGCCACTGCTCGGGCGTAGCCACAAACAGAGCCAGTACGTTAGCGTCTTTGGCGCGGCAGGCCGCCGCCAGGGCGATGTTGTCATGTACGCGCAGGTCCGCGCGAAACCAAACCAGATGGGTGGGCATAAAACTCCAGGCAAATATCCATTATGTCCGTAAGGGCATGCCGTAAAAGGAAAAAGCATGCATTGAACTACTTTGCCATGAAGTGTAGACGGGATGAAATAAAAAAGGCCGCCCAAGGCGGCCTTAACGCTACTTGTCCTGCGCTATCGTGCTAAATGCAACAAACCCGATCGGTTCATCACTTTTGACAACGAATACGCTGGCGACAATGAACGCGATGCAAAAATAGCGTTTCATTATGCGGTCCCTGCTGCTAACCGCTCCACCGTTCACCACCGGTGATAAGTCGGTGGACACAAGCCCGGGTAGGCGGGCTGCTTTACGGCAGTAAAAGTACCTTTCCCAGGACCGATGCCCATTTGCGAGATGGCGGAAAGGGACGCCGCATCATAATGAACATCCGCTGCAAAGGTAAGATACTCGAAGAAAATTAGGATTTTATAAAGGCTTCGAGGGATTGCCATCTGCTTACAGGAGGGTATGATAAAAATCCCGGGTAGGGGCTGCAAGACCACCCAACGGACCGCGAATCCGGAGGGACAAAAAAACCGCCACATTACTGTTGGCGGTTTTTTTATTGCTGTGTGTCGTCTTAGTAGAAGTCGCAGGTCGCTTTCTCGGCCTGATCCATCCATACCGGCTTCTCGCTGGTTTTCGCCCAGACGCGGTGCAGATAGCTATAAAAACGTGCACGATCTTTCCAGAACAGCATCACCGGCAGAGCCAGCACGCCAGCCACTACGGCGAAAGCGCGGCGCATGAACACGATATGAGCCGGAAACTCTTTATAAAGATCCATATTTTTCTCCCCTATAGTTGGCCGGAAACGTCATCCGGAAAATTCAAAATCTGTGACCTGGCTAAAATAATATCGCTTTGTTTGTAATTTTACTACTCATCCGACCACTTATTTTCGTCCGTTTAGCCAAAATTTACATTCACGCCGTAATTAAGTTACAAAAAAGTTAACGATTTACTTATCAATAGTTAAATTGTGGGCTTTGCCATTTTTATACTTTTTTTACACCCGCCCTTCTCATTTTTGCGAAATCTTTGCGCCATAAATCCTACCGTTAGCACAACAACAAAAGTCACCCGGAGGTGGATTGTGAGTGCAGGTCTTATTGCCGGCATCGTGCTGGTGTTCCTGTTATTGGGTTATCTGGTTTATGCCCTGATTAATGCGGAGGCATTCTGATGGCTGCTCAGGCGTTTTTGCTTATTGCCAGTTTCCTAGTGGTGTTGTTCGTCCTGGCAAGGCCACTGGGCTCGGGGCTGGCACGGCTGATCAATAACGTTCCCCTGCCCGGCACGGGAAGCGTTGAAAAAGGGATCTGGCGCGTACTGGGTGTAGACGATCGGGAGATGAACTGGCGTGACTATCTGATCGCCATTCTGCTGCTGAACATTGTCGGACTCATTGCGCTTTTCGCCATGCTGATGTTGCAGGGTATCCTGCCGCTGAATCCGCAACAATTACCGGGCCTGTCCTGGCATCTTGCGCTGAACACGGCAGTCAGTTTTGTCACCAACACCAACTGGCAGTCCTATTCCGGTG
This sequence comes from Enterobacter sp. JBIWA003, assembly GCF_019968825.1. NCBI lineage: Bacteria > Pseudomonadati > Pseudomonadota > Gammaproteobacteria > Enterobacterales > Enterobacteriaceae > Enterobacter > Enterobacter sp. JBIWA003. The sequence goes on along the minus strand of NZ_CP074170.1, from coordinate 1,413,524 downwards.
AAACCACGCTCAGCTACTTCAGCCAGATGGTCGGATTAACCGTGCAGAACTTCCTCTCTGCCGCCAGCGGTATTGCGGTGATCTTCGCGCTGACGCGTGCGTTTGCACGTCAGAAAGTGAGTACGTTAGGTAACGCATGGGTAGACCTGACGCGCATTACGCTGTGGATCCTGCTGCCGATTGCGCTGCTGATCGCGCTGTTCTTCATTCAGCAGGGCAGCCTGCAAAACCTGCTGCCTTACGCACCTTATACCTCGCTGGAAGGCGCAAAACAGCTCCTGCCGATGGGGCCAGTGGCGTCGCAGGAAGCCATCAAAATGCTCGGGACGAACGGTGGCGGCTTCTTCAACGCCAACTCCTCGCACCCGTTTGAAAACCCTACCGCCCTGACCAATTTTGTGCAGATGCTGGCGATTTTCCTGATCCCCGCCGCGCTCTGCTTTGCCTTTGGCGACGTGGTTAACGATCGCCGTCAGGGGCGTACCCTGCTCTGGACCATGTCGCTTATCTTTGTGGTCTGTGTTGCACTGGTGATGTGGGCCGAATGGCAGGGTAATCCGCACTTCCTCTCACTCGGGGCCGATAGTGCAATCAATATGGAAGGTAAAGAGAGCCGCTTTGGCATTCTCGCCAGCAGCCTGTATGCGGTGGTCACCACGGCAGCGTCGTGCGGGGCCGTCAATGCCATGCATGATTCCTTTACGGCGCTGGGCGGCATGATCCCGATGTGGCTGATGCAGATTGGCGAGGTGGTGTTTGGCGGCGTGGGCTCCGGTCTTTACGGTATGCTGCTGTTCGTGCTGCTGGCGGTGTTTATTGCCGGTCTGATGATTGGCCGCACCCCGGAATATCTGGGTAAAAAAATCGACGTACGCGAGATGAAATTAACCGCGCTGGCAATCCTGGTCACCCCGGCTCTCGTGCTGCTCGGCACCGCGCTGGCGCTGATGACCGAGGCCGGACGCAGCGGCATCTTTAACCCCGGCATTCACGGTTTTAGTGAAGTGCTGTATGCCGTCTCCTCTGCCGCCAACAACAACGGCAGCGCCTTTGCAGGCTTAAGTGCCAACTCTCCATTCTGGAACTGTCTGCTGGCGTTCTGCATGTTCGTGGGCCGCTTCGGGATCATTGTGCCGGTTATGGCGATAGCCGGATCGCTGGTGAACAAAAAAATCCAACTGACCACTACCGGGACATTACCGACCCACGGCGCGCTGTTTATCGGTCTGCTGACGGGCACCGTGTTGCTGGTCGGCGCCCTGACCTTTATCCCCGCCCTCGCGTTAGGCCCGGTCGCGGAATACCTCTCTTTACGCTGATTTTGCGGAGAAATTGTCATGAGTCGTAAACAACTGGCCCTGTTCGAACCGTCATTAGTTCGCCAGGCGCTCATGGATGCGGTGAAAAAGCTGAGCCCGCGCGTGCAGTGGCACAACCCGGTGATGTTTATCGTCTGGGCGGGAAGCGTCCTGACCACCGCCCTGGCGATTGCCATGGGAACGGGCCATATGCCGGGAAATGCGATGTTTACCGGCGCCATCAGCCTGTGGCTGTGGTTTACCGTGCTGTTCGCCAACTTTGCGGAAGCGCTGGCGGAAGGCCGGAGCAAAGCCCAGGCCAACAGCCTGAAAGGGGTGAAAAAAACCGCCTTCGCGCGCAAGTTACGTGAGCCGAAATACGGTGCCCAGATGGACCACGTTCCGGCGGATGAACTGCGTAAAGGCGATGTGGTGCTGGTGGAAGCCGGTGACATCATCCCTTGCGACGGCGAAGTCATTGAAGGGGGCGCATCGGTGGATGAAAGCGCCATCACTGGCGAATCCGCGCCGGTGATCCGTGAGTCCGGCGGCGATTTCGCCTCCGTGACGGGCGGGACGCGCATTCTCTCCGACTGGCTGGTGATCCAGTGCAGCGTTAACCCGGGTGAAACCTTCCTCGACCGGATGATCGCCATGGTGGAAGGCGCACAGCGCCGTAAAACGCCAAACGAGATTGCCCTGACCATCCTGCTGGTGGCCCTGACCATTGTCTTCCTGCTGGCAACCGCCACGCTGTGGCCGTTCTCCGCCTATGGCGGTACCGCGGTCACCGTCACGGTGCTGGTGGCGCTGCTGGTTTGTCTGATCCCCACCACCATCGGCGGCCTGCTGTCGGCCATCGGCGTGGCCGGCATGAGCCGTATGCTCGGTGCCAACGTCATCGCCACCAGCGGGCGCGCGGTAGAAGCCGCCGGTGACGTGGATGTGTTGCTGCTGGATAAAACCGGCACCATTACCCTCGGTAACCGCCAGGCGTCGGATTTCTTACCCGCCCCGGGGGTGGATGAAAAAACGCTGGCGGATGCCGCCCAGCTCTCATCGCTTGCCGATGAAACCCCGGAAGGCCGCAGTATTGTGATCCTCGCCAAGCAGCGCTTTAACCTGCGCCAGCGCGACGTTCAGAGCCTGCACGCCACTTTCGTGCCCTTTACGGCGCAAACCCGCATGAGCGGCATCAATATCCAGGATCGCATGATCCGTAAAGGTTCGGTTGACGCCATCCGCCGCCACATTGAGGCCAACAACGGTCATTTCCCGCCGGAAGTGGACAGCCTGGTCGAAAGCGTGGCCCGTCAGGGGGCGACGCCGCTGGTGGTGGCCGAAGGCGCGCGCGTGCTCGGGGTCATTGCCCTGAAGGATATCGTCAAAGGCGGTATCAAGGAGCGCTTTGCCCAACTGCGTAAGATGGGGATCAAAACGGTGATGATCACTGGGGATAACCGTCTTACCGCCGCGGCGATTGCTGCCGAAGCGGGTGTGGATGATTTCCTTTCCGAAGCCACCCCGGAAGCCAAGCTGGCACTGATTCGTCAGTATCAGGCGGAAGGCCGTCTGGTGGCGATGACCGGCGACGGAACCAACGATGCCCCTGCCCTGGCACAGGCCGACGTGGCGGTGGCGATGAACTCCGGTACCCAGGCAGCAAAAGAGGCGGGCAACATGGTCGACCTCGACTCTAACCCGACCAAGCTGATTGAAGTGGTGCACATCGGCAAGCAGATGCTGATGACGCGCGGTTCACTGACCACGTTCAGTATCGCCAACGACGTGGCGAAGTATTTCGCCATCATTCCGGCCGCGTTTGCCGCGACCTATCCGCAATTAAATGCCCTGAACGTGATGCACCTGCACTCTCCGGCCTCGGCCATTCTGAGCGCAGTCATCTTTAACGCCCTGATTATTGTCTTCCTGATCCCGCTGGCGCTGAAGGGCGTGAGCTATAAGCCGCTCACGGCGGCCGCCATGCTGCGCCGTAACCTGTGGATTTATGGCCTGGGCGGGCTGGTGGTGCCCTTCGTCGGTATCAAGGTTATCGACCTGCTGTTGACGCTGTTCGGCCTGGTTTAAAAGGTGAATCAAATGACCATGTTACGCCCCGCTATACTTCTGTTTATTCTGCTGTCTCTCATTACCGGCGGGCTGTACCCGCTGGTGACCACCGCGCTGGGCCAGTGGTGGTTTAAGGATCAGGCTAACGGCTCGCTGATACTGCAAAATGGTGAAAACCGCGGCTCTCGTCTGATTGGTCAGAACTTTACGGATGCCCGCTACTTCCAGGGACGCCCTTCCGCCACTGCCGAAAGCCCGTATAATCCGATGGCATCCGGCGGCAGCAACCTGGCGGGCAGCAACCCCGAGCTGGACAAAGCCGTCGCTGAGCGCGTAACAGCCCTGCGCGCCGCGAATCCGCAGGCCAGCCGTGACGTTCCCGTGGAGCTGGTGACCGCCTCGGCCAGCGGGCTGGACTACAGCCTGACGCCGGCAGCGGTGGCATGGCAGATCCCGCGCGTTGCCGCTGCCCGTCAGCTGACCGTCGAACAGGTGAGCAGGCTTGTGGCAGAGCACACGCAAAAGCCGCTGGTCAGCTTCATCGGCATGCCTGTGGTAAATATTGTTGAGTTGAATCTGGCGCTGGACGCGCTAAGGAAAAACTAAATGACCGACGAGCCCATGCGCCCGGATCCGGACAGGCTGCTCGAACAAACAGCTGAAGCCCATCGCGGCAAACTGAAAATTTTCTTCGGCGCCTGCGCGGGCGTCGGGAAAACCTTCGCCATGTTGACGGAAGCCCAGCGGCTTCGGGCGCAGGGGCTCGATATTCTGATCGGCGTGGTTGAAACCCACGGACGTAAAGAGACAGCATCACTGCTGAAGGGGCTGGCTACCCAGCCGCCCCGCCGCATCAGCCATCGCGGTCGGTTAGTCACTGAATTCGATCTCGATGCCGCCCTCGCCCGCCGTCCCGCGCTTATCCTGATGGACGAGCTGGCGCACAGCAATGCGCCTGGCTCACGCCATCCAAAACGCTGGCAGGATGTTGAAGAATTACTTGAAGCCGGTATCGATGTGTTCACCACGGTTAACGTTCAGCATCTCGAAAGCCTGAACGACGTGGTCAGCGGCGTGACCGGCATTCAGGTACGCGAGACGGTGCCCGACCCCTTCTTTGATTCCGCGGACGAGGTGGTGCTGGTCGACCTGCCGCCCGATGATTTGCGCCAGCGCCTGCACGAAGGCAAAGTGTATATCGCCGGCCAGGCCGAGCGCGCCATCGAACATTTCTTCCGCAAAGGCAACCTGATTGCCCTGCGCGAGCTGGCCCTGCGCCGAACCGCCGACCGGGTGGACGATCAGATGCGCGCCTGGCGCGACCTGCAGGGCCAGGAACGCGTCTGGCACACGCGGGATGCTATCCTGCTGTGTGTCGGTCACGGCAGCGGCAACGAAAAACTTGTCCGCACCGCCGCGCGCCTGGCGGCCAAATTTGGCAGCGTCTGGCATGCGGTGTATGTCGAAACGCCGCAGCTGCACGCGCTGCCCGAAAACCAGCGTCGCGCGATCCTGAGTTCGCTGCGCCTGGCGCAGGAGCTCGGCGCGGAAACCGCCACCCTTTCCGATCCGCAGGAAGATAAAGCCATTCTGCGCTACGCGCGCGAGCATAACCTGGGGAAAATTGTCATCGGCCGTCGCCAGCATCGCCGCTGGTTTAGCCGCGAATCCTTTGCCGACAAGCTGGTCCGTCGTGCCCCGGATCTGGATCTGGTGATCGTGGCGCTGGACGACAAACCTACCCCCTTGCCCAATCGCGCGCCGGACAGCCGCACCTTCAGCGATAAATGGCGCATTCAGCTCCGCGGCTGTCTTGTCGCCGTCGTGCTCTGCGCCCTGATTACCGTGATTGCCAGCCAGTGGCTGATTGCGTTTGATGCCGCCAACCTGGTGATGATCTACCTCCTGGGCGTGGTGGTGGTGGCGCTCTTTTACGGGCGCTGGCCGTCGGTCCTGGCGACGGTTGTTAACGTCATCAGCTTCGATCTGTTCTTTATTGCCCCCCGCGGGACGCTGGCCGTCTCGGACGTACAGTACATCCTCACCTTTGCGGTGATGCTCACCGTCGGGCTGGTGATCGGGAATCTGACGGCGGGCGTGCGCTATCAGGCGCGTATCGCCCGCTATCGCGAACAGCGCACGCGCCATCTCTATGAGATGTCGAAATCGCTGGCGGTGGGCCGCACGCCGCTGGATATCGTACAGACCAGCGAGCAGTTTATCCGCTCGACGTTTCATGCCAGCAACCTGATTTTACTTCCGGACGAACACGGCAAGCTGCGCCCGCTGACGTCGGCCACAGGCATGACCCCCTGGGACGAAGCCATCGCGCGCTGGAGCTTTGACAAAGGCTTACCGGCGGGCGCAGGGACAGACACCCTGCCCGGCGTGCCCTATCAAATTCTGCCGCTGCGCAGTGCCGATAAAAATCAGGGGCTGGTCATCGTGGAGCCTTCCAACCTGCGCCAGCTGATGATCCCCGAACAGCAGCGTTTACTGGAGACATTCACGCTGCTGGTTGCCAGCGCGCTGGAGCGGCTGGCCCTCACCGCCAGCGAGGAACAGGCCCGTCTGGCGAGCGAGCGTGAAAGCATTCGTAACTCGCTGCTGGCAGCGCTGTCTCACGATCTGCGAACCCCGCTCACCGTCCTGTTTGGTCAGTCAGAAATTCTGACGCTGGACCTGGCGGCGGAAGGCTCTAAACATGCCCTTCAGGCCAGCGAGATCCGCCAGCACGTGCTGAATACCACGCGCCTGGTGAATAACCTGCTCGACATGGCGCGTATCCAGTCGGGCGGATTTAACCTCAAAAAAGAGTGGCTCACGCTGGAAGAGGTGGTGGGCAGCGCGCTGAAAATGCTTGAGCCTGGCCTGGGCGGGCGGCATATTGCGCTGAACATGCCCGAGCCCCTGACCTTAATTCACGTTGATGGGCCCTTGTTCGAGCGGGTGCTGATCAACCTGCTGGAAAATGCCGCCAAATATGCGGGTGCCAGTGCTCAGATTGGGGTGGATGCGACGGTGGAAGATGGCACGCTTCGCCTTAACGTCTGGGATACCGGCCCCGGCATTCCAGCCGGGCAGGAGTTGGCTATTTTCGAGAAATTTGCACGCGGCAATAAGGAGTCGGCCATTCCGGGTGTGGGGCTGGGGCTGGCAATATGCCAGGCAATCATTGACGTCCACGGCGGGTCCATTTCCGCAGAGAATCGTCCCGAAGGCGGCGCACGTTTTTGTGTTACACTTCCTCTGGAAACCCCGCCAGAACTTAATGAATTACCAGAGGATTTGTGATCAACGTTCTGATTGTTGAAGATGAGATCGCCATTAGCCGTTTTCTGCGCGCTGCGCTGGAAGGAGACGGTCTGCGCGTCCATGATGCGGGTACGCTTCAGCGGGGTTTAATTGAAGCCGCCACCCGCAAGCCGGACCTGGTGATCCTCGATCTTGGACTCCCGGACGGCGACGGCATCGATTTTATTCGTGAAGTCCGGCAGTGGAGCCAGATGCCGATCCTCGTGCTCTCCGCCCGTACGGAAGAGACGGATAAAATCGCCGCGCTGGATGCCGGGGCGGATGACTATCTGATTAAACCGTTTGGTATCGGCGAGCTACAGGCTCGCCTTCGCGTGGCGCTGCGTCGCCACAGCGCCACCACGCCTGCCGATCCAACCTACACGTTTGGGGATATCCGGGTTGACCTGGCCGCGCGGCGCATTTTGCGCGGCGAAGAGGAAATTCACCTCACGCCCATTGAATTTCGCCTGCTCGCCGTGCTGCTTAACAATCACGGCAAGGTTCTCACCCAGCGCCAGCTGTTAAGTCAGGTGTGGGGACCCAACGCCGTGGAACATAGTCACTATTTACGCATATATATGGGCCATCTTCGTCAGAAACTCGAAGTCGACCCCGCTCGCCCTCGCCATTTATTAACTGAAACCGGTATCGGTTATCGGTTTATGCTCTGAATAAGTATTCATTTTATTTTTAAATAGAATCTAAACCTCTCAGAAAATATGTCAAAAATAATCCAGTCAGTGTTTTTTCGGATTATTTATGCCCATTTAAAACATTGACAAAACATCATGTTAACTCATCGATAACAAATCAGAGTTTTGATCTGCGATATTCATCAAAAACGACTATTTATTTCTAAAATGATCGGTTAACGGTGATCTTCTTCACAGTTAATCGCCTTTTCCTGGATAAAATGACCGTGCTTTCAATTACTGAAAGGAAAATGAATCATGGAAAACAACAATCGTTTAATGCCCCATATAAGGCGGACAACACATATCATGATGTTTGCCCACCGAAACTGCTTTGACTTTCATCTCTTTAATGCCCGGTAGTCCTTCGACTTCTGGCGCACTCGCTTACAGGTCACCCTGAAACATCTTATTTTACAGGCTATTGCCTGTGAACTCGTGCGCTCATTCCTTTTGATTCAGACTCATCCGCACCGGGCGGACTGAATTTCAATCATCAAAAAAGCAATGTACTGATTTTAATCAGCGGCCACCCTTTGCTTTTTTTCCGGAAAATTATCGATTTCTTTCTTGCAAGAAATCGAGGGACGCTTATTACCTAAAATAAAGAGAGAAAGATGAAAAATTTAAAAATCGCAGCCAGCCGTGCATGTCCGGATTGCTTTACCACCCAGCGTGAACTGGTGGATGTCAGAACCTCTGATTATATCGACGTTGCCGCTATTGTGCTGGCGGTCAGTGATATTACCGACGGCATACTGGCGGAAATAGAAGCCACCGGATTTGGTATTCCTGTTTTTGTTGCGACGCATAAAGAAGAGATCATTCCGGCAGACTATTTATCGCGCATTCATGGCGTATTTGAGTATTCAGGCACCAGCAACGACTTTTATGGACGCCAGCTGGAAGCGGCTGCCCTGCGGTATGAAACCCAGCTGCGCCCGCCGTTTTTCCGCGCCCTGGTCGACTATGTGAAGCAGGGCAACAGCGCGTTTGACTGCCCGGGGCATCAGGGCGGCCAGTTCTTCCGTCGCCATCCAGCCGGTAACCAGTTCGTTGATTTCTTTGGCGAGACGCTTTTCCGCGCCGATCTGTGTAACGCCGACGTCGCAATGGGCGATCTGCTGATTCACGAGGGCGCGCCGTGCATTGCGCAGCAACATGCGGCGAAGGTCTTTAATGCCGATAAGACCTACTTCGTGCTGAACGGCACCTCGTCATCTAACAAAGTGGTGCTTAACGCTCTGCTCACCCCGGGCGACCTGGTACTGTTCGACCGTAATAACCACAAATCCAACCATCACGGTGCCCTCCTCCAGGCAGGCGCAACGCCGGTCTATCTGGAAACGGCGCGCAACCCGTACGGCTTTATCGGTGGCATTGACGCCCACTGTTTTGAAGAACATTACCTGCGCGAGCTGGTGGCCGAAGTTGCACCGGGCCGTGCGCGCGATGCGCGTCCGTTCCGTCTGGCGGTGATCCAACTGGGCACCTACGATGGCACCATCTACAACGCCCGTCAGGTGGTGGATAAGATTGGGCATCTGTGTGATTACATCCTGTTTGACTCCGCCTGGGTGGGTTACGAGCAGTTTATTCCGATGATGGCCGACTGCTCGCCGCTGCTGCTGGAGCTGAACGAAAACGACCCGGGGATTTTGGTTACCCAGTCCGTGCATAAACAGCAGGCTGGCTTCTCCCAGACCTCGCAAATTCACAAGAAAGACAGCCACATCAAAGGCCAGCAGCGCTATGTCCCGCATAAGCGGCTGAATAATGCCTTTATGATGCACGCCTCCACCAGCCCGTTCTATCCGCTGTTTGCCGCGCTGGACATCAACGCCCGTATGCATGAAGGCCAGAGCGGCCGCAACATGTGGATGGACTGCGTGGTGAACGGTATTGAAACGCGTAAGCTAATCCTGGAGAACTGCCGGTATCTGCGCCCCTTCGTGCCGGAGACGGTGGAGGGCCGTCCGTGGGAAAGCTGGGACACGGCGGAGATTGCGACCAATCTGCGCTTCTTCCACTTCGTACCGGGTGAAAACTGGCACGCTTTTGAAGGCTACGCTGAGCATCAGTATTTTATCGACCCATGCAAGCTCCTGCTGACCACGCCGGGCATTAACGCCCGCACCGGGGAGTATGACGATTTCGGCGTGCCCGCCACCATCCTTGCCAACTTCCTGCGTGAAAACGGCATCGTGCCGGAGAAATGCGATCTCAACTCGATCCTGTTCCTGCTCACGCCTGCGGAAGATATGGGCAAACTGCAGCAGCTGGTGGCGCAGCTGGTGCGCTTCGAAAAACTGCTCGAGAGCGATGCTCCGCTGAAAGACGTCCTGCCTTCTCTCTACAAACAACATCCGGAACGTTACGCGGATTACACCCTGCGCCAGATCTGCCAGGAGATGCATGACCTGTACGCCCGTCACAACGTGAAACAGCTGCAGAAAGAGATGTTCCGCAAGTCCCATTTCCCACGCGTGATGATGAACCCGCAGGACGCGAACTATGCCTATCTGCGCGGAGAAGTGGAACTGGTCTCCCTTCGCGACGCGGAAGGCCGCATCGCCGCGGAAGGCGCCCTGCCTTATCCGCCGGGGGTGCTGTGCGTTGTCCCTGGGGAGGTCTGGGGCGGCTCCGTGCTGCGCTACTTCACCGCGCTGGAAGAAGGCATCAACCTGCTGCCGGGCTTTGCGCCGGAGCTGCAGGGTGTGTACGTCGAGGAGTGTGAGGGCCGTAAACAGGTTCGCTGTAACGTCATCAAACAACCCGCCGCTCAGCCCGCGCTGCTGAAAGGAGAGAAATTATGAGTAAGTCCAATAAGATGGGCGTGGTGCAGCTGACCATCCTCACCATGGTGAACATGATGGGCTCCGGCATCATCATGCTGCCCACCAAGCTTGCCGAAGTAGGAACCATTTCAATCATCTCCTGGCTGGTGACCGCCGTCGGCTCAATGGCGCTGGCATGGGCATTTGCCAAGTGCGGGATGTTCAGCCGCAAGTCAGGCGGCATGGGAGGCTACGCCGAGTATGCCTTTGGCAAGTCGGGCAACTTTATGGCCAACTATACCTACGGGGTGTCACTGCTGATCGCCAACGTGGCGATTGCCATCTCCGCCGTGGGCTACGGTACGGAGCTGTTTGGCGCGACGCTCAGCCCGGTACAGATTGGTTTAGCCACCATCGGCGTGCTGTGGATCTGCACCGTGGCTAACTTTGGCGGCGCGCGTATCACCGGACAGCTCAGCAGCATCACCGTCTGGGGCGTGATTATTCCGGTTGTCGGCCTGTGCATCATCGGCTGGTTCTGGTTCAGCCCGACCCTGTACGCCAACTCCTGGAACCCGCACCATGTGCCGTTCTTCAGCGCAGTCGGCTCTTCTATCGCCATGACGCTCTGGGCCTTCCTCGGTCTGGAATCCGCCTGCGCGAACGCAGAAGTCGTTGATAATCCGGAAAAGAACGTCCCGATTGCGGTCCTCGGCGGTACGCTGGGCGCGGCGGTGATCTATATCGTCTCGACGAACGTCATTGCGGGCATCGTTCCGAACATGGATCTGGCCAACTCCACGGCGCCGTTCGGGCTGGCCTTCGCGCAGATGTTCACGCCGGAAGTCGGAAAAGTGATTATGGGTCTGATGGTCATGTCGTGCTGCGGTTCACTCCTTGGCTGGCAGTTCACCATCGCGCAGGTGTTTAAATCCTCGGCTGATGAAGGTTACTTCCCAAAAATCTTCTCCCGCGTCACCAAAGCCGATGCGCCGGTGCAGGGCATGCTGGCGATTGTCATCTTCCAGAGCGGATTGTCGCTGATGACCATTAGCCCGTCGCTGAACAGCCAGTTCAACGTGCTGGTCAACCTGGCGGTCGTGACGAATATCATTCCGTATATCCTGTCGATGGCGGCGCTGGTGATTATTCAGAAAGTCGCGAAGGTGGATCCACGCAAGGCGCGAGCGGCCAATATCGTGGCGCTGATTGGGGCAATCTACAGCTTCTATGCACTCTATTCCTCCGGCCAGGAAGCGATGCTGTATGGCGCGATGGTGACCTTTATGGGCTGGACGCTGTACGGTCTGGTGTCACCGCGGTTTGAATTGAAGAATAAGCACAGTTAGGTAAAAGCAAAACGGCAACCCATGGGTTGCCGTTTTTAGTGTTTTCTCCCTCTCCCTGTGGGAGAGGGCCGGGGGTGAGGGCATCAGCCCGCACCCAAACACCACTTACGCGTTTTTCAGCACTTCGCTGACAATCTCTACCGCTTCTTTCTCAATCTGCTGACGATGCTCAGCGCCGAGGAAGCTTTCGCAATAGATTTTATACGCATCTTCCGTGCCGGATGGACGCGCAGCGAACCAGCCGTTTTCGGTCATTACTTTCAGCCCACCAATGGAGGCGCCGTTACCCGGTGCCGCCGTCAGACGCGCGGTGATCGGGTCACCGGCCAGGGTGCTTGCGCTGACCATCTCCGGAGAGAGTTTGGACAGGGCTGCTTTCTGGGCTGACGTTGCGCTGGCCTGAATACGGTTATAGCTTGGCGCACCAAAGCGTGCCGCCAGGTCGTTGTAATGTTCCTGCGGGTTTTTACCGGTGACCGCGGTGATTTCCGCCGCCAGCAGGCACATGATGATGCCGTCTTTATCGGTTGACCACGGCGTGCCGTCGAAGCGCAGGAAAGAAGCTCCCGCGCTCTCTTCACCACCGAAGCCAAAGCTGCCGTCGTGCAGACCGTCAACAAACCATTTGAAGCCCACCGGCACTTCCACCAGCTTGCGGCCCAGCGCGTCCACCACGCGGTCGATCATCGCGGAGGAAACCAGCGTTTTACCGACAGCCACCTCTTTGCCCCACTGCGGACGGTGCTGGAACAGGTAGTTAATCGCGACTGCCAGATAGTGGTTCGGGTTCATCAGCCCGGCAGGAGTGACGATACCGTGGCGGTCGTAATCCGGGTCGTTAGCAAACGCCAGATCGAATTTATCACGCAGCGCCAGCAGGCCCGCCATTGCGCACTCGGAGGAGCAGTCCATGCGGATCGCGCCGTCTTTGTCCAGGTGCATAAAACGGAAGGTCTGATCGACGTGATCGTTCACGATGGTCAGATCCAGCTTGTAGTGCTCGGCAATACGTTTCCAGTATTCAATACCGGAGCCGCCCAGCGGATCCACACCCAGCTTCAGGCCGGCTTTCTGGATGGCCGCCATATCGACGATATCCGCCAGACCTTCCACGAACGGCTGAACCAGATCCTGCTCTTTTACGTGGCCGGACGCCATGGCCGCATCCAGAGAGATGCGCTTCACGCCTTTCAGACCGTCGGCCAGCAAGGCGTTCGCACAATCTTCAACCACTTTGGTGACGTTGGTGTCTGCCGGGCCACCGTTAGGCGGGTTGTATTTGATGCCGCCGTCTTCCGGCGGGTTGTGGGATGGCGTGATAACGATACCGTCAGCCAGCGCGCCACCTTTTTTGTTGTGTACCAGGATGGCGTTAGACACCGCAGGCGTTGGGGTGAAGCCGTTGTTCTCCTGAACAATCACATCAACGCCGTTCGCTGTCAGAACTTCCAGCACGGAAATAAAGGCCGGTTCAGACAGGGCATGGGTATCTTTCCCCACGTAGCACGGACCGGTAACGCCGTTTTTAGCGCGCTCTTCCGCAATGGCCTGAGCAATGGCCAGAATGTGCGGTTCGTTAAAGCTGTGGCGCGCCGCGCTGCCGCGGTGACCAGATGTACCAAACTTCACTGCGTGTTCTGCGTTGCCCACGACCGGCTTCAGCACGTAATACTGCGCGGTCAGCTGAGCGACGTTAATCAAATCGCTTTGTTGTGCAGGTTGGCCTGCACGGCTGTGATTTGCCATTACCGGGTCCTTCTGATGCAAGGGTTAAATTGTACCGCAAACCTTTTCAATCAATTCCGCCGGGAACTGCATGGACTGCATGATGTGTTCAATCATGCTGCACTTGCGGCCCGTGTTGGTATTGGTGATCACCCAGTACGGGGTGCCAGGAACATGTTTGGGTTTGGTTTGATTGCCATTTTGCAGCAGCGTCTGCTCGTCGCCCGCGAAGTAGACGCGAGTACGACCATGCAGCGACTCGGTCGCTTCAGCAAACGCTTTGTTATCCAGTGAATAAAGTGTAGACAGCACCAGCATAAAGCGGTTGACCGCCTTTTTCTGCTCCGCGTATTCATCGGAGAGCAGCAGCTCGCGCATCGCGCGCACTTTATCTTTTGCCGGCGTCACGGCAGGTTTTGCTTGTGCAACAACGCTTGGCTGAGACACGACATCTTTGGTGACTGGGGTAGCAGGCTGTGAAGCGGCGGAAATTTTAAGCATGCGCCGTAAAATGTCGGACGCGCTCTCCCCGATATGCCGCGTCTGGCTGGCAATATACTGATAGAGTTCGTCATCAACTTCGATTGTTTTCATCTTAATCCAGTGCGATATCTTATCTGAATACAAGTCATTGGGATTATAAGGTCAAATCCCAACAGCGGATAGCGTCAAACCAGGTTGGCGGCAAAAGTCAGATTAAACTGGAACCTTGCAGCCGGGCGGCAGAATGGTCAACATGATACCCTAACCTGACATACGTAAAAAAAGAACTTTGCCATGAAATTGAATACCCGAGCGCAAACTGCACAATCGCCGAACAATAATTCTCCCATCGTACTGGTTCACGGGCTTTTTGGCAGCCTGGATAACCTGGGCGTGCTGGCGCGCGATCTGGTTACCGATCACGATATCTTACAGGTCGATATGCGCAATCACGGTCTTTCCGGCCGTTCCGACGAGATGACCTACGCCGCGATGGCGCAGGATCTGCTGGATACGCTGGATGCCAACGATCTGCAAAAGGTCACCCTCATCGGGCATTCAATGGGCGGCAAAGCGGTGATGGCCCTGACGGCGCTGGCCCCGGAGCGTATTAACGGCCTGGTGGTGATTGATGTTGCGCCCGTGGATTACGACGTACGCCGTCACGACGAGATTTTTGCCGCCATCAATGCGGTCACCGAAGCGGGTGTCGCGACCCGCCAGCAGGCCGCTACCGTCATGCGTGAGCATCTTGATGAAGAAGGCGTCGTGCAGTTCCTGCTGAAGTCGTTTGTTGACGGCCAGTGGCGTTTTAACGTGCCGGTGCTCTGGAACCAGTACAACAATATTGTGGGCTGGCAAACCGTACCCGCCTGGCCGCACCCTACCCTCTTTATTCGCGGCGGTAAATCCCCTTACGTTACCGACGCGTACCGCGACGCCATACTGGCGCAATTCCCGCAGGCTCGCGCCCACGTCATTGCCGGAGCCGGGCACTGGGTGCATGCGGAAAAACCTGACGCCGTACTGCGCGCCATTCGCCGCTATCTTGCTGATACTGCAAATTGATTAAAAAGAGAGCGACTGGAAGGCTGCGGGCTTCCAGTCGTTGGCGCGCCGTTTTTGGTGATGTATGATGGCGCGCTTATCGCCCGGGCATTAGCAGGGCGGCGTGTTTCCCCCGAAGTCTCAGAATCATGGCCAAAGAACAAACGGACCGTACGACACTAGATCTGTTCGCGAATGAGCGTCGCCCGGGACGACCGAAGACGAATCCGCTTTCGCGCGATGAACAGCTGCGTATCAATAAACGCAATCAGCTTAAACGCGATAAAAATCGTGGGCTTAAGCGTGTCGAACTGAAGCTCAACGCTGACGCGGTCGATGCACTTAACGAGCTGGCCGAGGCGCGAAATATCAGCCGCAGCGAGCTCATTGAAGAGATGCTGATCGCCCAGCTTGAGACATTGCGCGGCCAGGCATAAGTCTGAAAATTCCCTTAATTACCCTTTTCATGTAGCACAGAGTGCAGTCCTGCGCGATAGCTGTTTCCGCAGGGTTGCCAGTTCTGCTATTATTGCCCTTATCCGTGGCCGAATTGCGCCACCATACTATTAAGTTTCAAGAGGTTATTTTACTCATGGCAATCATCGGCATTTTCTTTGGCAGTGATACCGGCAATACCGAAAATATCGCGAAAAACATTCAAAAACAGCTCGGTAAAGACGTTGCTGATGTGCATGACATCGCCAAGAGCAGCAAAGAAGATCTCGAAGGCTATGACATTCTGCTGCTGGGTATTCCGACCTGGTACTACGGTGAAGCCCAGTGTGACTGGGATGATTTCTTCCCGACGCTGGAAGAAGTGGACTTCAACGGTAAGCTGGTCGCCCTGTTTGGCTGCGGCGATCAGGAAGACTACGCCGAGTACTTCTGTGACGCGCTGGGTACCATCCGCGACATCATTGAGCCGAATGGTGCAGTGATCGTCGGCCACTGGCCGACCGCCGGTTACCACTTCGAAGCGTCTAAAGGCCTGGCCGATGACGATCACTTCGTGGGCCTGGCCATCGACGAAGACCGTCAGCCAGAACTGACCGCAGAGCGCGTTGAGAAATGGGTTAAGCAGATCCGTGAAGAACTGCACCTGGACGATATTCTTAACGCCTGATTTTTCTCGCGGCGCAACGGCGGTTGCGCCCGTGCACCAGGTCAAACCGATTAAATTAATTGCTACAATCTTTTAACTTTTTCGCCCAGACCTGTACAATGTCTCCCTGATAAATGTGGTTTTCCATCGAGCAAGTTTGTTGGTGATACCCCATTTTTATAAGCATATTTTGCCTGAGACTTGCAGTTTTCATTTAGCCATGGCAGTTCTATAATGAGACGCATTATCCCAGGTGCATTTTCTGTCACTTCCTACAGAAGTGAATCGTTTAGCAACAGGACAGATTCCGCATGACTGACAACAATACCGCATTAAAGAAGGCTGGCCTGAAAGTTACGCTTCCTCGGTTAAAAATCCTCGAAGTGCTTCAGGGTCCAGACAATCACCATGTCAGTGCGGAAGACCTTTATAAACGTCTTATCGACATGGGTGAAGAGATTGGGCTGGCTACCGTCTATCGCGTGCTGAACCAGTTTGATGACGCGGGCATTGTCACCCGTCATAATTTCGAAGGCGGTAAATCTGTATTCGAACTGACCCAGCAACAGCACCACGATCACCTGATCTGCCTCGACTGTGGCAAGGTCATTGAATTTAGCGATGATTCCATCGAAGCGCGTCAGCGTGAAATCGCCGCGCGTCACGGTATCCGCCTCACCAACCACAGCCTGTACCTTTACGGTCACTGCGCTGAAGGCGACTGCCGTGAAGATGACCACGCGCACGACGCAAAATAAGCGAGTATTCATACTCTGAGCCAGCCGCAAGGTTGGCTTTTTTTTGCCTGAAAAAAAGCCCGGTGGCGCTGCGCTACCGGGCGTAAAGCAACTTATTTATTGTTATTGCGTATCTCGTTCCAGATCTTGTCGCAACGCTTCGCCACTTCCTGATCGTTACCGGTTTTACGCGCCTGGATACAGGCCTGGTAATCCATCACCCGGACATTTTCCTGCGTCGCAAACTGCTCGTGCGCTTTTTCTTTCTTCAGCACATTCAGCACGCTCTGGCAGGCTTCAATTTTCTCCGGCGAGCCTTCCGCAGTATTAATACAGGCGCTGTAGGCCTCCCTGAGACGGGAATCCTCTTTCGGTGCCTGAGTCTGGGCGCACGCCACCAGCCCCGATGCCAACAGCGCGACGATTACGATTTTTTTCATCATATGCAGTCTCCGGTCCGGCGGGAGCTGACCCGCCGGACGATTCATCAGAAGATGGTGAACGGTGCGATAACCATGAATTTCACGTCACGTTCATCCTGGAAGATGTTGCCGTAACCGCCCGCGTAGCTCGGGATATCGGAGTGGTTGTCGTACTGGGTGAAGTGCAGTTTGAACATCGTGCCTTTCGCGCGGCCATCCTGCAGGGTATAGATTGCATCCAGGCTGTAGGAAGACTCTTTCAGGCGATAGTTTGGATCGTAGTAAGCATCCGGTGTTGCCATGTCGGCAGGTTTTGCATCCCAGGCGTAAGCGTAAGACGCGCCCACCGCCCAGCCAGGCAGGTTCCAGTTTTTCAGATCGTACATTGCGCCGAAGAAGACCGCTTTCTCACCGTCGGCGTTGAAGTCGGAGCGGTTATCCCACCAGATATCAAGACGACCGTTGGAGGAGGCGTAGGTCGGGGTCATACGCTGCAGGAAGTAGCCCTGCAGCCCTTCCGCCTTCACCCATGTGCCTTCCAGACGCAAATCAACCTGACCGACCTTGTAGCCAAAGGTGAGCGCCTGCAGCCACGCGGTGCCGTCGTAGATGTCGTTGACACCACCGTTACTGACTTTGTCGCGCGTACCGTAGAACTGGTAGCTGGTACTCAACGGGCTACCCGCGATATCGAACTTATAGCTGGCCTTGGCAAAGTATTGATCGATATACCCTTGCGCCTGGCCAAATGCCGCTTCGAGAACAAGATCGTTTTTGAAGTCGTATTTCGCACCCAGCGAGTGGAGGTAATCGACCTTGGTTTTCTTATCGTTCTGGTAGAACTTGTCCATCTCAATGTGCCACGGTGCTTTGTACTCGTTGGTCCACATATAGGAGAAGCTCAGCGCACCCGCATCGCCGTAGTCAAAGTTAGCTCCTGCTTCCGCCCCCTGATAGGTACCCGGCATAAAGCTCCAGTGTGGGGCTAACAGCGTCTGGCCAGTTGGCTGAATATACCCCCCACGCGCCCAGACCGGGCCGTATTTGAATTTCGCTGCGGCTTTGTAAAGGCTGATTCCGCTCTTATCCCCGGACCAGTCTTCATCATAGGCTTTGTTGCTGGAGGAGAAGGCGATTTCGTTCGGGTGGCCGCTGTCGCCGTTTTCCGCCATTTCGATCGCGGTGAACGCGGCAATATCCAGACCGAACATATCCGCGGCGTAGCCTGACTGGAAGTCCAGGTTGGCGTTCCAGGTGGAGTGCGAGAGGTTGGTTTTGTATTTATCTTCAGTGACGTCTTTACGGTCACGCTCACGCTGCCAGTAATAAATACCGCCCGTGAGGGTAGAATCTTCGATGAAACCCGCTGCTTTTGCCTCTGGCGCAATCACCAGCCCCGACATTGCTGTCACACCGGCAATAGCCAGCGCCAGCGCACTACGTTTGCCACTGAACGTACGCATAGATTATTCCTCTTTGACGAATTAAAACGCCTGAAACGGCGTAAATAAAAAAGACCAAATGGTCAGGGGTAGTTTTAAATACCCTCGAATTAACTACCGTCTTTAGGTTATTTTTCGCGACGCGAATTATCAATGCTTTTCAGCGGGCAAAAGTCAGGATTATGACGAAGTGCACATAATTGGTAGCGCTTTGTAACATTTACAGGAAGGCGAGGAATGACGGGTAATTCTCAGGTTTTTCAGTGGCGAGACGTGAGATTGCGTTCCTTTTTTATCACCTTTTTAATTTTGGCAATGACACAAACTTTTTTTTAAAAAATAAGTAGCACCTCATTGACCTGTTATTTTCAGAACGCCTCTTTAGTCCCTGGCTTAATACTCTGATCGTTAAATAAAAAAACGCCGCATAATGCGGCGTTTGTCTCTCATTGACCAGAGCAGGAATATTATTCGCCGATCTTCGTCCAGGTATCACGCAGGCCTACGGTACGGTTAAATACTGGTTTTTCCGCCGTGCTGTAACGGCTGTCCAGGCAGAAGTAACCTTCACGTTCGAACTGGAACGCTTTGCCCGCTTCAGCCGCTTTCAGGGACGGCTCCGCATAACCCTGCTTAATCACCAGCGATTCCGGGTTGATGGTCGCCAGGAAGTCTTCCGCCGCACCTGGGTTAGGCACGCTGAACAGACGATCGTAAAGACGGATCTCGACCGGCAGCGCGTGGGTTGCGCTCACCCAGTGGATAACGCCTTTCACCTTGCGGCCATCCGCCGGATCTTTACTCAGCGTCTCAGCGTCATAAGAACAGAAGATGGTGGTGATATTCCCTTCCGCATCTTTTTCAACGCGCTCGGCTTTGATGACGTAAGCATTACGCAGACGTACTTCTTTACCCAGCACCAGACGCTTGTACTGCTTGTTGGCTTCTTCACGGAAGTCAGCGCGGTCAATCCAGATCTCGCCGCTGAACGGCACGTCACGGCTTCCCATTTCCGGTTTGTTCGGATGGTTAGGCATGGAGACCAGCTCGCTCTCGCCCTGCGGATAGTTCTCGATGACCAGTTTCACCGGATCGATAACGGCCATCGCGCGCGGGGCGTTTTCGTTGAGATCTTCGCGAATGCAGGATTCCAGAGAGGCCATCTCAATGGTGTTGTCCTGCTTGGTCACGCCAATACGCTTGCAGAATTCACGGATTGACGCCGCGGTGTAACCACGACGGCGCAGACCGGAGATGGTCGGCATACGCGGGTCATCCCAGCCTTCAACGTGCTTGTCGGTCACCAGCAGGTTCAGCTTACGCTTGGACATCACGGTGTATTCCAGATTCAGACGAGAGAACTCGTACTGGCGCGGATGCACCGGAATGGTGATGTTATCCAGCACCCAGTCGTACAGACGACGGTTGTCCTGGAACTCCAGCGTACACAGCGAGTGGGTGATGCCTTCCAGCGCATCGCTGATGCAGTGAGTGAAGTCGTACATCGGGTAGATGCACCACTTGTTGCCAGTCTGGTGGTGTTCAGCGAACTTAATACGATACAGCACCGGATCGCGCATCACGATGAACGGCGATGCCATGTCAATTTTGGCACGCAGGCAGGCTTTGCCTTCTTCGAAACCACCGGCACGCATTTTTTCAAACAGCGCCAGGTTCTCTTCCACGCTGCGATCGCGGAACGGGCTGTTTTTGCCCGGCGCGGTCAGCGTGCCGCGGTACTCACGGATCTCATCTGCAGACAGTTCGTCAACATACGCCAGACCTTTGTTGATAAGCTCTACCGCGTAGGCATACAGCTGATCAAAGTAGTCAGAGGAGTAGCAGATATCGCCAGACCAGTTGAAGCCCAGCCATTGCACGTCATTTTTGATGGACTCAACGTATTCGATGTCTTCTTTTACTGGGTTGGTGTCATCGAAACGCAGGTTGCACTGTCCCTGGTAGTCTTGCGCAATGCCAAAGTTCAGGCAGATGGACTTCGCATGCCCGATATGCAGGTAGCCATTCGGCTCCGGCGGAAAACGGGTATGAATTGTGGTGTGCTTACCACTGGCCAGATCTTCATCGATGATCTGACGAATAAAGTTACTCGGGCGGGCTTCAGCCTCACTCATCGTGGATTCCTCAAAGCGTAAACAACGTATAACGGCATATGATCTTATAAGCCGGACGTAGTGACAACCCTTAAAACGTCTCTGAAGAAAATAATGGGGGCTTTTGCTGCAAAAAAAAAGCGGCGGAGGATATCCCCCGCCGCTTAAGGCATGACTCTACTCAGGAGCGATTACTTGCCTTTAATCTCGTACAGCGGGGTTTGACCCGCAACAACCTGACCTTTCGCCTGGATGACCAGACCGCTGAAGTCGTCGATGTTGCTGCAAACCACCGGGCTAATCATGGAACGCGCGTTGGCATTCAGGAAGTCCAGATCCATTTCCAGAATCGGCTGCCCGGCCACCACTTCAGCGCCCTCTTCCACCAGGCGAGTAAAGCCCTGACCATTCAGCGCAACGGTATCGATACCCATATGGACAACGATCTCCGCTCCCTTGTCGGTTTCGAGGCAGAACGCGTGGTTGGTGTTGAAGATTTTCACGATAGTACCGGCAGCAGGAGACACCACGGTTTTATCCGTTGGTTTCACCGCCACACCGTCACCGACCGCTTTGCTGGCGAACGCTTCATCAGGGACCTGCTCAAGGTCAACCACGTCACCCGTTACCGGAGAGACCAGCGCGGCCACCGTCACGGCGTTAGGCACGGCCTGCGGCTTCGCTACCGGGGCAGCCGTCGACGCAGGTGCGCTGTCGGTTGATGCCGCCGCGACCGGTCCACGGGCAACCACTTTCTTCATTTCGTCACCGATGGATTCCGCTTTGGCGCCCACGATAACCTGGATAGTTTGTTTGTTCAGTTTAACCACGCCCGATGCACCAAGGCGTTTACACATTGCGTCGCTGACGCGCGCAGAGTCACCCACCGTCAGACGCAGACGGGTGATGCAGGCGTCAATGGCTTTCAGGTTGTCAGTCCCCCCGACGGCAGCGATATAGCTGGTCGCCAGCTGAGTCAGACCCTCTTCGGTATTGCTGTTAGCTTCGTTGGTGACCACTTCGTCTTTGGTGTCTTCGCGGCCCGGCGTTTTGAGGTTAAACATACGAATAACCGCAGTGAACAGGACGAAGTAGATGACGAAGAAGACCAGACCCATTACCACCAGCATCCAGACGTTCTTGCTTGCCGCCGGCAGGTTGTACATCAACACGTAGTCGATCGCGCCTGCAGAGAAGGAGAAGCCAGCATGGATACCCAGCAGGGTCGCCACAAACAGGCTGATACCGGTAAGAACCGCATGCATGAGGTACAGCACCGGCGCCAGGAACATGAACAGGAATTCCAGCGGCTCGGTTACGCCGGTCAGGAAAGCGGTAATCGCAACGGACAGCAGCATGCCGCCAACCATTGGGCGACGCGCTTTTGGCGCAGCCAGGTACATTGCCAGCGCAGCGCCCGGCAGACCAAACATCATGATTGGGAAGAAGCCAGACATGAACATGCCTGCGGTGCCGTCACCCGCGTAGAAGCGGTTGATGTCGCCGTGGAATACAGTACCCGCAGCATTGGTGAACTCACCAATCTGGAACCATGCGATAGTGTTCAGCACCTGATGCAGACCGGTTGGGATCAGCAGACGGTTGATAAAACCAAAGATACCTGAGCCCACTGCACCCGCTGAAACAATCCACTCACCGCCCGCATGGATCGCATGCTGTACCGGTGGCCAGACGTAGCCAAAGATAGCGGCCAGAACCAGACAGAAGAAGCCCGTCGCGATTGGCACGAAACGTTTGCCGCCAAAGAAACTCAGGAAGTCTGGCAGCTTAATGTTTGCCCAGCGGTTGTACACAGC
The DNA here is from genome assembly GCF_019968825.1 of Enterobacter sp. JBIWA003. Classification (NCBI taxonomy): domain Bacteria; kingdom Pseudomonadati; phylum Pseudomonadota; class Gammaproteobacteria; order Enterobacterales; family Enterobacteriaceae; genus Enterobacter; species Enterobacter sp. JBIWA003. The sequence continues at coordinate 1,391,152 of NZ_CP074170.1, read as the reverse complement.
ACCACCGACCAGACCGGTAATGATACCTGCCAGCACGCCCATGTTGATTTCCGGGTTAATCGTTACCATCGCTTTCGTCAGGATGAAATAACCGACTGCCCCTGCCAGCGCTGCAGCACCCGCGCTGTCTTTTGACCAGCTTGAGGCAACACCGATGGCGAAAATCAGCGCCAGGTTGTCAAAAATAGCACCGCCAGCCTGAGCAATAAACGGTACGTTAAGAAGATCGGGTTGCCCGAATCGCAGCAGCAACGCTGCAACCGGTAGCACGGCGATAGGGAGCTGCAAAGCCCTACCGAGGCGCTGGAAAAAACCTAAAATATTCATCCTATTCCCCCTACGAGACCCGTTTTTCAGGCTCGCGCATAAACTATGTTTTTATTGTGTCACGAACGATAGATACCGTTGATAATTCACTGGCAGTCTGAGTGTGTGAAAAATTAATTCGTATCGCAAATTAAACACCTATTTTTTGTGATTTTTGTCACCAAATATCGTATTCAGCCCTCCCTTACACTGGCTAACAGCGAAAACTTATTTTATCATTCAAAAAATCAAGACGGATTGATCCGGCCTGAAAGTTTCCAGGTTACGCTTTAGTATCAGGTTCCGAAGCCATCCGCCCACTCTTCTACTTAAACTTTGAGGTGAACAATGAGACTGATTCCCCTGGCAACTGCTGAACAAGTCGGTAAATGGGCCGCTCGCCATATCGTAAACCGCATTAACGCCTTCAAGCCGACCGCCGATCGTCCTTTCGTTCTTGGCCTTCCGACCGGCGGCACGCCGCTGACCGCCTACAAGGCGCTGGTTGAGATGCATAAAGCAGGCCAGGTTAGCTTCAAACATGTTGTGACCTTCAATATGGATGAATACGTTGGCTTACCGAAAGACCACCCGGAAAGCTACCATAGCTTTATGCACCGCAATTTCTTTGATCACGTTGATATCCCTGCTGAAAATATTAACCTGCTGAATGGAAACGCGCCGGATATTGACGCAGAATGCCGTCAGTATGAAGAAAAAATCCGTTCCTACGGTAAAATCCACCTGTTCATGGGTGGCGTAGGTAATGATGGTCATATCGCGTTTAACGAACCGGCGTCCTCTCTGGCTTCTCGTACCCGTATTAAAACGCTGACCCATGACACGCGCGTGGCAAACTCCCGCTTCTTTGACGGTGACGTTAACCAGGTTCCAAAATACGCCCTGACCGTAGGCGTAGGCACCCTGCTGGATGCCGAAGAAGTGATGATTCTGGTGCTGGGCGGCGTGAAAGCGCAGGCGCTCCAGGCTGCTGTTGAAGGCAACGTTAACCATATGTGGACCATCAGCTGTCTGCAGCTGCATCCTAAATCAGTCATCGTCTGCGACGAGCCGTCGACGATGGAGCTGAAGGTTAAGACGCTGAAATACTTCAACGAGTTAGAAGCCGAGAACATCAAAGGTCTGTAATTGAATAACCGCCTCTTTTTCAAGAGGCGGCCGCTTTTTTTAACCGGGGGTCGTTATGTACGCTTTAACCCACGGTCGGATTTATACCGGCCATGAAATTCTGGATGACCACGCGATTGTTATCGCGAATGGCCTGATTGAACGTGTTTGCCCGCTGGCAGAACTGCCGCCGGAGATTGAACAACGCTCACTCAATGGAGCAGTAATCTCCCCCGGTTTCATCGACGTACAGCTCAACGGCTGCGGCGGTGTGCAATTCAATGATACCGCCGATGCGGTAACGGTAGAAACGCTGGAGATCATGCAGAAAGCCAACGAGAAATCGGGCTGCACCAGCTATCTGCCGACGCTCATCACCAGCAGTGATGACCTGATGAAGCAGGGTATCCGCGTGATGCGCGAATATCTGGCCAAACACCCAAATCAGGCGCTCGGTCTGCACCTTGAAGGGCCATGGCTGAACATGGTCAAGAAAGGAACGCATAACCCGGATTACGTGCGTAAGCCCGATGCGGAGTTGGTTGACTACATGTGTGCCAACGCCGATGTGATCACCAAAGTGACGCTGGCACCGGAAATGACCGGCACGGACGTCATCAGCAAGCTGGCCGCCGCCGGAATTGTGGTTTCAGCAGGCCACTCAAACGCCACGCTGAGAGAAGCGAAAGCCGGTTTCCGCGCGGGCATTACCTTCGCGACGCATCTGTATAACGCCATGCCGTATATCACGGGGCGTGAACCGGGTCTGGTCGGGGCGATTCTGGATGAGCCAGACGTCTACTGCGGCATTATTGCTGACGGCTTACACGTCGATTACACCAACATTCGCAATGCCAAGCGGCTGAAAGGTGACAAGCTTTGCCTGGTGACGGACGCTACCGCGCCGGCAGGTGCAAATATTGAGCAGTTCATTTTTGCCGGTAAAACAATATACTACCGCAATGGACTGTGTGTGGATGAAAACGGTACGCTGAGCGGTTCCTCTTTGACCATGATTGAAGGGGTACGTAACCTGGTTGAGCACTGCGGGATTGCGCTTGAGGAAGTCCTGCGCATGGCAACCCTTTATCCGGCCCGCGCAATCGGCGTGGATAAACAGCTCGGCGGAATTGCACCAGGTATGGTTGCAAACCTGACGGCATTCACACACGATTATAAAATTATTAAGACCATCGTTAATGGTAACGAGGTCGTCACTGAGTAAGTAAAAGTATGACACCTGGCGGACAAGCTCAAATCGGTAATGTCGATCTCGTTAAACAACTTAACAGTGCGGCGGTGTATCGCCTGATTGACCAACACGGACCCATCTCGCGAATTCAGATAGCCGAACAAAGCCAGCTTGCTCCCGCCAGCGTGACAAAAATTACCCGCCAGCTCATTGAGCGCGGTCTGATCAAAGAAGTCGATCAACAGGCCTCCACCGGAGGCCGCCGCGCCATCTCTATTATTACCGAAACCCGCAATTTCCAGGCGATTGGCGTCCGGCTCGGCCGTCATGACACCACGCTCACGCTGTACGATCTGAGCAGCAAAGCCATTGCGGAAGAGCATTATCCCCTTCCGGAACGCACCCAGGAGACGCTGGAGCATGCGCTGCTGAATACTATCGCGCAGTTTATTGAAAGCTGTCAGCGTAAGATCCGCGAACTCATCGCCATCTCGGTGATACTGCCCGGTCTGGTCGACCCGGAAAGCGGCGTGATCCGCTATATGCCGCACATTCAGGTTGAAAACTGGGGGCTGGTCGACGCGCTGGAAAAGCGCTTCAAAGTGACCTGCTTTGTGGGCCATGACATCCGCTCTCTGGCGCTGGCAGAGCACTACTTTGGTGCGAGCCAGGACTGCGAAGACTCTATTCTGGTGCGTGTCCACCGCGGTACGGGCGCAGGTATTATCTCTAACGGCCGAATCTTTATTGGGCGCAACGGTAACGTCGGTGAGATTGGCCACATTCAGGTTGAGCCCCTCGGGGAGCGCTGCCACTGCGGCAACTTTGGCTGCCTTGAAACCATCGCCGCCAACACGGCCATTGAGCAGCGCGTTCGCCATCTGCTTGAACAGGGTTATCAAAGCCGCGTCACGCTGGACGACTGCAAGATAGGCACCATCTGCAAAGCCGCTAATAAAGGCGACGCGCTGGCCTGTGAAGTGATCGAGCAGGTGGGGCGCCATCTGGGGAAAACCATCGCCATCGCCATTAACCTGTTTAACCCACAAAAAGTGGTGATCGCCGGTGAAATTGTGGAAGCGGAAAAGGTGCTGCTCCCCGCGATTGAAGGCTGTATTAACACCCAGGCGCTGAAAGCATTCCGCCAGAATCTTCCGGTGGTTCGTTCAAAGCTTGACCATCGTTCGGCGATTGGCGCGTTCGCGCTGGTCAAACGCGCCATGCTCAACGGAATTCTGCTCCAGCATTTGCTGGAAAGTTGATCGGACCTTATAGTAACGCCTTCTTTTTTTAATGTCGGACTGTCCATGACCATTAAGAATGTAATTTGTGATATCGACGGCGTGCTGATGCACGACAACGTTGCCGTGCCGGGTGCTGCGGAGTTTCTTCACCGCATCATCGACAAAGGAATGCCTCTGGTTCTTCTCACGAACTACCCTTCTCAGACCGGTCAGGATCTGGCAAACCGCTTTGCCACGGCAGGGGTCGACGTCCCGGACAGCGTGTTTTATACCTCGGCGATGGCCACGGCGGATTTTCTGAAGCGTCAGGAAGGGAAAAAAGCCTACGTGGTGGGTGAAGGTGCGCTGATCCATGAACTATACAAAGCGGGCTTTACCATCACCGACGTCAACCCGGACTTTGTGATTGTTGGCGAAACGCGATCCTTTAACTGGGAGATGATGCATAAAGCTGCATACTTTGTCGCCAGCGGTGCGCGCTTTATCGCCACCAACCCGGATACCCACGGCCGCGGTTTTTATCCGGCCTGCGGCGCGCTGTGTGCCGGTATCGAAAAAATCTCTGGTCGTCAGCCGTTCGTTGTCGGGAAACCGAGCCCGTGGATCATTCGTGCCGCACTCAACAAGATGCAGGCCCACTCTGAAGAAACCGTTATTGTCGGCGACAACCTGCGCACCGATATTCTTGCCGGTTTCCAGGCAGGTCTGGAGACGATTCTGGTCCTGTCAGGCGTCTCTCAGCTTGATGACATTGATTCGATGCCGTTCCGGCCAAGCTGGATTTACCCCTCCGTCGACGAAATCGACATTATCTGATTCCGAACCACGCCTCAGGGCGTGGTTTTTTATTTTCTCGCCTTAAAACACAACTGCATCTAACGGAAAAGCACTTTCATTGCATAATCATCAATAAAATCGCTCACGACATACGCATTTTTCACCGATCCGCAACCACCATTGCACTATTTCCGTTTTTACCCGTAAAACGCTTGCGCCCCCTGCCCCTTTGCGGCATTTTCATAAGCAAGCAACATTACAAAGCAACAGGGTTAACGGAGAAGGTTATGTGTTCAATTTTTGGCGTACTGGATATTAAAACTGACGCGGGCGAACTGCGTAAAAAGGCACTCGAACTGTCCCGCCTGATGCGCCATCGCGGACCGGACTGGTCAGGCGTTTACGCCAGTGACAAAGCGATTCTGGCTCACGAACGTCTGTCTATTGTTGACGTCAACGCCGGTGCACAGCCGCTGTATAACGAGAAAAAAACGCACGCGCTGGCTGTCAACGGTGAGATCTACAACCATCAGGCGCTGCGCGCCGAGTACGGCGACCGCTACGCGTTCCAGACCGGGTCCGACTGTGAAGTGATCCTGGCGCTGTATCAGGAGAAAGGTCCCGAATTCCTGGACGACTTGCAGGGTATGTTTGCCTTTGCCCTGTACGACAGCGAAAAAGACGCCTATCTGATTGGCCGCGACCACATCGGTATTATCCCGCTGTACATGGGCCACGATGAACATGGCAACTTCTACGTTGCCTCTGAAATGAAAGCCCTGGTGCCGGTCTGCCGCACCATCAAAGAGTTCCCGGCAGGCAGCTACCTGTGGAGTAAAGACGGCGAGATCCGTCCATACTACCAGCGTGACTGGTTCGATTACGACGCGGTAAAAGACAACGTCACGGACAAAGCCGAGCTGCGTCAGGCGCTGGAAGATTCCGTGAAAAGCCATCTGATGTCAGACGTACCTTACGGCGTGCTGCTTTCTGGCGGTCTGGACTCCTCCGTGATCTCCGCGATCACCAAGAAATTCGCGGCCCGTCGCGTGGAAGATCAGGAGCGCTCAGAAGCCTGGTGGCCACAGCTGCACTCCTTTGCCGTGGGCCTGGAAGGCGCGCCGGATCTGAAAGCCGCGCAGGAAGTCGCAAACCACCTCGGCACCGTGCACCATGAAATTCACTTCACCGTGCAGGAAGGACTGGATGCGATCCGCGATGTGATCTATCACATCGAAACCTATGACGTAACCACCATCCGCGCTTCAACGCCGATGTACCTGATGTCGCGCAAGATCAAGGCGATGGGCATCAAGATGGTGCTCTCCGGTGAAGGTTCTGACGAAGTGTTTGGTGGCTACCTGTACTTCCATAAAGCGCCAAACGCCAAAGAGCTGCACGAAGAGACCGTGCGTAAACTCCAGGCGCTGCACATGTTCGACTGCGCGCGTGCCAACAAAGCGATGTCCGCCTGGGGCGTGGAAGCGCGCGTGCCGTTCCTGGATAAGAAATTCCTCGACGTGGCGATGCGCATCAACCCGCAGGACAAGATGTGCGGCAACGGAAAAATGGAAAAACATATCCTGCGTGAATGTTTTGAATCCTACCTGCCAGCGAGCGTGGCATGGCGTCAGAAAGAGCAGTTCTCCGATGGCGTAGGCTACAGCTGGATCGACACCCTGAAAGAGGTCGCGGCGAAACAGGTTTCTGACCAACAGCTGGAAACCGCAAGCTTCCGCTTCCCGTACAACACGCCGGGTTCGAAAGAAGCGTATCTCTACCGTGAAATTTTTGAAGAATTGTTCCCGGTACCGAGCGCTGCGGAGTGTGTGCCGGGTGGCCCGTCCGTCGCCTGCTCGTCTGCCAAAGCGATTGAATGGGATGAATCGTTCAAATCCATGAACGATCCGTCAGGACGTGCGGTAGGCGTTCACCAGTCAGCCTACAAATAATCGTGCATTTCATCATCAGGCCCTGCGGGGCCTGATTTTTTTTGCCCCGCTTTTGCACAGCTAAAACCGATTAATAACCAATAATTGCCGAATATTCGGTCACGCTGTTCGCAACCTAACCAAACAGTCACATTCCGGCTATTTTCGTTGAAAAAGGTGTTGACGCTGCAAGGGTCTATACGCATAATGCGCCCCGCAACGCCGATAAGGTAACGCGAAAAAAGATGGCTACGTAGCTCAGTTGGTTAGAGCACATCACTCATAATGATGGGGTCACAGGTTCGAATCCCGTCGTAGCCACCATCTTTTTTGCGGGAGTGGCGAAATTGGTAGACGCACCAGATTTAGGTTCTGGCGCCGCAAGGTGTGCGAGTTCAAGTCTCGCCTCCCGCACCATTCCCGGGTAAGCGTTGCACGGATGGGGTATCGCCAAGCGGTAAGGCACCGGTTTTTGATACCGGCATTCCCTGGTTCGAATCCAGGTACCCCAGCCATATTTCTTCGATTTTGCGGTTCTCCGCGGTATTGGGGTATCGCCAAGCGGTAAGGCACCGGTTTTTGATACCGGCATTCCCTGGTTCGAATCCAGGTACCCCAGCCATCGAAGATTGCAGTACTGGCTACGTAGCTCAGTTGGTTAGAGCACATCACTCATAATGATGGGGTCACAGGTTCGAATCCCGTCGTAGCCACCAAATTTAGATTATCGATGTTGTTCGGTAATGAAAAAAAATTGTTGGGGTATCGCCAAGCGGTAAGGCACCGGATTCTGATTCCGGCATTCCGAGGTTCGAATCCTCGTACCCCAGCCAATTTAAAAAGTCGTTAAGCAGCTTGTTTAACGCAATTGGGGTGTCGCCAAGCGGTAAGGCTCTGGTTTCTGATACCAGCATTCCGGGGTTCGAATCCCTGCACCCCAGCCACTTAGTAACAAAAAAGCCCGCTCTGCGGGCTTTTTTGTTTTTGTACAAAATTGTGCGACCTGATTCCCCCTCACCCTAACCCTCTCCCCAAAGGGGCGAGGGAAAAGTCGGAGCAAAGATTAAAGTCCGAGGGCGTACCTCAGGGCCTGACGCTTCAGGCCACCGGCGCGTTCCGCTGCCATCAGGCCTATGTTACGTAGAATACGCACCGGGGCTACGTCATTGCTAAACCCGGCATAGAACAGATCCATTCCCGACTGCATGAGGAAGTTATCCGCCATACGCCGCGTCTGATAACGCTTCAGCACCTGATGGCTGGCCCAGTTTTCCGCGTGTCCGCGGGCGCTGCCCAGCACATCCAGTAAGGCATCGACGTCACGATATCCCAGGTTCACGCCCTGCCCGGCCAGCGGATGAATGGTGTGTGCCGCATCCCCCACCAGCGCTAAGCCTTCGCGGGCATACTGCAACGCATGACGGCGCGTGAGCGGGAACGCCCCGGCGGCGACCGGCGTGACGTGTCCCAGACGGCTCGGGAAGTGCAGCAGAATTTCGCGCTGCAGCTGTTCCATGTTCATTCCCTGCAGCTGGCGAATGCGCGCCGGTTTGTCGTACCACACCAGCGACGCCCAGTTATCGAAGAGCGGTAAAAAGGCGTGCGGGCCGTTCGGCGTAAAGTGCTGCCAGGTGCTTTCACCCGGCGCATTCTCGCACCTGGCGGTAATTAGCATACAGGACTGTTCATACTGCCAGGCATGAACCCCGATCCCCGCCATCTGTCTGACCTGCGAGTTAGCGCCATCCGCCCCGATGACCAGCTTCACGGACAGCTCATCGCCGCTGTCGAGCGTCAGTAGATAGCCGCTCTCGTGAGGATGCAGCGCCTTAAGCGACGCAGGAACGCGCAGCGTCACCTTCGGGTGCGCCTCCAGCGCCTGCCAGAGCGCCAGCTGGAGCACGTTGTTTTCCACCATATAGCCCAGGCGCGGCAGCTTCAGCTCCGCGGCATCAAACGCGACGTGGGCATTTTCCCATTCCCAGGTTTCAAGACGGCTGTAAGGATGAGCGCGCATCGCCAGCACCGTCTCCCAGACGCCCAGCCCGCGCAGCAGATCGACGGACGCCGCGCTGATAGCGGATATGCGCACATCCGGTTTACTGGCGGGATCGTAGGCTGGCGGAGCCGCCTGTTCGATTACCGTTACCTCAAATCCCTGCTGCGCCAGCCCCAGCGCCAGCGCGCCGCCGACCATACCGCCGCCGACAACGGCAACTTCGGTGTGTTGGAGTGTCATGGTCAATTTTCCTTATTGGAGAATCCCTTAAGTTTACCGGATTTTTGCGGTCCTGAGACACACAACCTTCATACTGGTCACAACCCCACCAAAGCATTACAATACGCGGCTTGCAATCCTGAGCTGAGCAAGTCGATGACTAAAAAACTCCATATAAAAACCTGGGGCTGTCAGATGAACGAATACGATTCATCCAAGATGGCCGATCTGCTGGATACCACCCACGGATACCAGCTGACTGAAAATGCGAAAGAAGCCGATGTGCTGCTGCTGAACACCTGTTCAATTCGTGAAAAAGCGCAGGAAAAAGTCTTTCATGTGTTAGGCCGCTGGAAACTTCTTAAACGAAAAAATCCGGACCTGATCATCGGCGTGGGCGGCTGCGTCGCGTCGCAGGAAGGCAAGCTGATCCGCCAGAGAGCCCCGTATGTGGACATCGTCTTTGGCCCTCAGACCCTGCACCGTCTGCCTGAGATGATCAATCAGGTTCGCGGTAACCGTAGCCCGGTCGTTGACGTCAGCTTCCCGGAAATCGAAAAATTTGACCGTCTGCCTGAGCCACGTGCCGATGGCCCGACCGCCTTCGTCTCCATCATGGAAGGCTGCAACAAATACTGCACGTACTGCGTGGTGCCGTACACCCGTGGTGAAGAGGTCAGCCGCCCGGCAGATGACATTCTGTTTGAAATCGCGCAGCTTGCCGCGCAGGGTGTGCGAGAAGTGAACCTGCTGGGCCAGAACGTTAACGCCTGGCGCGGTGAGAACTATGACGGCACGACCGGCAGCTTTGCCGAGCTGCTGCGTCTGGTGGCCGCAATTGACGGCATCGACCGCATTCGCTTTACCACCAGCCATCCGATGGAATTTACCGACGACATTATTGACGTCTATCGCGATACGCCAGAGCTGGTGAGCTTCCTGCACCTGCCGATCCAGTGCGGCTCGGACCGCGTGCTGAACCTGATGGGCCGCCCGCATACGGTGCTGGAGTATAAATCCACCATCCGCAAGCTGCGTGAAGCGCGTCCGGATATCCAGATTAGCTCTGACTTTATCGTCGGCTTCCCTGGCGAAACCGCTGATGACTTCGAGCGCACCATGAAGCTCATCGGCGAAGTGAACTTTGACGTCAGCTACAGCTTCATCTTCTCCGCGCGTCCTGGAACACCGGCGGCCGATATGGTTGACGATGTGCCGGAAGAAGAGAAAAAGCAGCGTCTGTATATTCTGCAGGAGCGTATCAACCAGCAGGCCAACGCCTGGAGCCGCCGCATGCTCGGCACCGTTCAGCGCATTCTGGTGGAAGGCACTTCCCGCAAGAGCATTATGGAACTCTCTGGTCGTACGGAAAATAACCGCGTGGTGAACTTTGAAGGCACCCCGGATATGATCGGTAAGTTTGTGGACGTCGAGATTGTCGAAGTGCTGACCAACTCGCTGCGCGCGAAGGTCGTCCGCACCGAAGACGAAATGGGCCTGCGTATCGCAGAGTCACCGCAATCCGTGATCTCGCGTACCCGCAAAGAAAACGATTCTGGCGTTGGGATTTACCAGCCCTAATCCTTCAGGCCTGCCTCTTTTGGCAGGCCTTGTATTTCCTCTCATCGCCCCCAATATCTTCCGCAACGCTTGCGCCTTTATTCTGTGGCGTGAATAATTTCGGTAATGACCGTTTTATTATGCCTGTCGCAACGGAACAGTTAACCAATCAAAGAGGAACAGTTTGAACATAGATACGCGTGAAATTAGCCTTGAGCCAGCAGACAACGCTCGCCTGCTGAGCCTGTGCGGGCCGTTTGATGACAACATCAAACAACTGGAGCGACGTCTGGGTATCGAAATCAATCGTCGCGATAATCATTTCAAACTCACCGGACGCCCTATCTGCGTCAACGCCGCTGCGGACATTCTGCGTAGCCTGTATGTCGACACCTCCCCCATGCGCGGCGAAATTCAGGATATCGAACCGGAGCAGATTCACCTCGCCATTAAAGAGGCGCGCGTGCTTGAGCAGAGCGCGGAGAGCGTGCCGGACTATGGCAAGGCGATCAACATTAAGACCAAGCGTGGCGTCATCAAGCCGCGTACGCCAAACCAGGCGCAGTACATCGCCAATATTCTCGACCACGACATCACCTTCGGCGTGGGGCCGGCGGGTACGGGTAAAACCTATCTTGCCGTTGCCGCAGCGGTCGATGCGCTGGAGCGTCAGGAGATCCGACGTATCCTGCTGACCCGCCCTGCCGTTGAGGCCGGTGAAAAACTGGGCTTCCTGCCAGGCGATCTGAGCCAGAAGGTCGATCCGTATCTGCGTCCTTTATACGATGCGCTGTTCGAAATGCTGGGCTTTGAGAAGGTCGAGAAGCTCATTGAGCGTAACGTGATCGAAGTGGCCCCGCTCGCCTACATGCGCGGCCGCACGCTGAACGATGCGTTCATCATTCTCGATGAGAGCCAGAACACCACCATCGAACAGATGAAGATGTTCCTGACGCGTATTGGCTTTAACTCGAAAGCGGTGATTACCGGTGACGTCACCCAGATTGACCTGCCGCGCAGCACCAAATCGGGCCTGCGCCACGCCATCGAGGTGCTGGCCGAGGTCGATGAAATCAGCTTTAACTTCTTCCACAGTGAAGACGTGGTACGCCACCCGGTGGTCGCGCGTATCGTTAACGCTTATGAAGCCTGGGAAGAGGCGGATCAGAAGCGTAAGGCCGAACTGGCCGCAGAACGTAAGCGCGAAGCGCAGGAGCAAGAACAGAAATGAGTCAGGTGATCCTCGATTTACAGCTGGCCTGTGAAGACAATTCCGGCATGCCAGATGAGGCACAGTTTCAGAAATGGCTGGATGCCGTTATCCCGCAGTTTCAGGAAGAATCAGAAGTCACGATTCGCCTGGTGGATGAAGCAGAAAGCCATGAGCTTAACCTGACCTATCGCGGGAAAGATAAGCCGACCAACGTGCTCTCTTTCCCGTTCGAAGCCCCACCGGGCATCGAGATGCCGCTGTTGGGCGATCTGATCATCTGCCGTCAGGTGGTTGAACAGGAAGCCAAAGAGCAGCAGAAACCCCTTGAAGCCCACTGGGCGCACATGGTGGTACACGGCAGCCTGCATCTGCTCGGCTACGATCATATCGAAGACGACGAAGCGGAAGAGATGGAGTCCCTCGAGACAGAGATAATGCTTGCTCTGGGCTATGAGGATCCGTACATTGCCGAGAAAGAATAGTCCGTCACCTGACTGACTCACCCGCCGCCACGAAAGGACATCGCGTGGCGGTAAACGTTGAACTAACAAGAGAACCCTTAACAAACGCCATGAGCGACGACAATTCACACAGTAGCGACACGACAACCAGTAAAAAGGGATTCTTCTCCCTCATTCTGAACCAGCTTTTCCACGGCGAACCCAAAAACCGTGATGAACTGCTGGAGCTGATTCGTGATTCCGGGCAGAACGACCTTATCGACGAAGATACGCGCGAAATGCTCGAAGGGGTTATGGACATCGCCGACCAGCGCGTTCGCGATATCATGATCCCCCGCTCGCAGATGATCACCCTGAAACGTAACCAGACCCTGGACGAGTGCCTCGATGTGATCATCGAATCCGCCCACTCGCGTTTCCCGGTCATCAGCGAAGATAAAGATCACATCGAAGGGATTTTGATGGCGAAAGATCTGCTGCCGTTTATGCGCAGCGATGCCGAAGCCTTCAGCATGGAAAAAGTGTTACGCCAAGCCGTGGTTGTGCCGGAAAGTAAACGTGTGGATCGGATGCTGAAAGAGTTTCGCTCTCAGCGTTACCACATGGCGATTGTTATTGATGAATTTGGTGGCGTCTCCGGTCTGGTCACGATCGAGGATATCCTTGAGCTGATCGTGGGCGAAATCGAAGATGAGTACGACGAAGAAGAGGATATCGACTTCCGTCAGCTCAGCCGCCACACTTGGACCGTGCGCGCGCTGGCCTCCATCGAGGACTTCAACGACGCCTTCGGGACCCACTTCAGCGACGAAGAGGTCGATACCATTGGCGGGCTGGTGATGCAGGCCTTTGGCCATCTCCCGGCGCGCGGTGAGACCGTTGACATCGACGGTTACCAGTTCAAAGTAGCCATGGCCGACAGCCGACGTATTATACAGGTTCACGTCAGAACGCCGGACGACTCACCGGTGCCAAAACTGGAAGATTAATGTAAATGGCATTTGCCCCATTGCTTGAACGCCAGCGCGTCCGTTTGCTGCTGGCGCTGTTACTCGGAGCCAGCGGTACGCTGGCTTTTTCTCCTTACGATATCTGGCCTGCGGCCATACTCTCCCTGATGGGGCTTCAGGGTCTGACCCTGAACCGTCGTCCGGTACAGGCTGCCGCTATCGGCTACTTCTGGGGACTGGGGCTGTTTGGCTCAGGTATTAACTGGGTCTACGTCAGCATCGCCCAGTTTGGCGGTATGCCGGGCCCGGTTAACGTCTTCCTGGTGGTACTGCTCGCCGCCTATCTCTCGCTTTATACCGGTCTGTTCGCCGGCATCCTTTCTCGCCTGTGGCCCAAAACCAGCTGGCTGCGCGTCGCCATTGCCGCACCGGTGGTCTGGCAAGTCACGGAATTCCTGCGCGGCTGGGTGCTGACCGGCTTCCCGTGGCTGCAGTTCGGCTACAGTCAGATTGACGGCCCGCTCAAAGGCCTGGCGCCGGTCATGGGCGTTGAGGCCATTAACTTCCTGCTCATGGTGGTCAGCGGCCTGTTGGTATTAGCGCTGGTCTCACGTGGCTGGAAGCCGCTGGCTGTGGCGCTGGTGCTGTTCGCTCTTCCCTTCCCGCTGCGCTATATCCAGTGGTTCACGCCTGAGCCCGCGCGCGCTATGCAGGTTTCCATGGTTCAGGGGAACATCCCGCAGTCCATGAAGTGGGACGAGAAAGAGCTGCTGAATACGCTGAAGATCTACGCCAACGCCACCGAAGAGGTGATGGGTAAATCGCAGCTGATTATCTGGCCGGAGTCTGCCATTCCCGATCTGGAGATCAACCAGCAGCCGTTCCTCAACATGATGAATGACCTGCTGCTCTCGCGTGGCAGCACGCTGATCACCGGGATTGTCGATGCGCGTCTGAATCAGCAGAACCGCTACGACACTTACAACACCATCATTACGCTCGGAAAAGACAGCGAATACAGCTACCACTCCACTGACCGGTACAACAAGAACCACCTGGTGCCGTTTGGTGAATTTGTTCCGCTGGAGTCGATTCTGCGCCCACTGGCCCCGTTCTTCGATCTGCCGATGTCCTCCTTCAGCCGCGGCCCGTACGTTCAGCCTCAGCTGCACGCGCACGGCGTTGCCCTGACGGCGGCCATCTGCTACGAAATCATCCTCGGCGAGCAGGTGCGCGATAACTTCCGTCCGGATACGGACTATCTGCTGACCATCTCTAACGATGCCTGGTTTGGTAAGTCAATCGGCCCGTGGCAGCACTTCCAGATGGCACGCATGCGCTCCCTGGAGCTGGCGCGTCCGTTACTGCGCAGCACCAACAACGGTATCACCGCCGTGATTGGTCCGCAGGGTGAAATCCAGGCCATGATCCCACAGTTCACCCGTGAGGTACTGACCACTCACGTCACCCCGACCACGGGGCTGACGCCATACGCCCGTACCGGCAACTGGCCGCTGTGGATCCTGACCGCGCTGTTCGGCTTTGGCGCGGTGCTGATGAGCCTGCGCCAGCGTCGTAAATAACCTTCCCTTCTGTTGCCGGGTGGCGGCTACGCCTTACCCGGCCTACCTTCAACATTTCCGTTCCCGTAGGTCGGGTAAGGCGCAGCCGCCACCCGACAATTCCCTCCGGACTTCAATTCTGGCACGCCTATTGCTTTGTTTATTCAGGTAAACGCAGTTTGGCTTAACGTGCAACTTTGTCGCACCAGCGTAGATCATCGGTAGCACCGAAACGGTGCAACGGGAGATATTTGCCTCTGAATGGTGCGGCGCGCTTCGCAAAAATAAACAATAACGCAGCAAAATCTTTACATTAAGCCAGACTAAATGTTAACAAGCTTGCATAACACTGCACTCGCATTGCGCGAGATATAACAACATCACAATGGGTATCAATGCGTCTCTGGCGCTGATAAGAAAGGAGTTGGGTATGCAATTACGTAAACTGGCCACAGCAATGCTGGTTATGGGAATGTCTGCAGGCGTGGTTCACGCTGAAGATGCGCCAGCAGCAGGCAGCACTCTCGACAAGATTGCCAAAAACGGCGTCATCGTGGTCGGCCACCGTGAATCTTCTGTCCCGTTCTCTTACTACGACAACACGCAAAAAGTCGTGGGCTATTCACAGGATTACTCCAACGCTATCGTTGAAGCCGTGAAGAAAAAGCTGAACAAACCTGACCTGCAGGTGAAGCTGATCCCAATCACTTCACAGAACCGTATTCCACTGCTGCAAAACGGCACCTTTGATTTCGAGTGTGGCTCCACCACCAACAACCTCGAGCGTCAGAAACAGGCAGCCTTCTCTGACACCATCTTTGTTGTAGGCACCCGCCTGCTGACGAAGAAAGGCGGTGAGATTAAAGACTTCGCTGACCTGAAAGGCAAAGCGGTCGTTGTCACCTCCGGTACCACGTCTGAAGTGCTGCTGCACAAGCTGAACGACGAGAAGAAAATGGATATGCGCATCATCAGCGCGAAAGACCATGGCGACTCCTTCCGTACCCTGGAAAGCGGCCGTGCCGTCGCGTTTATGATGGATGATGCCCTGCTGGCGGGCGAGCGTGCGAAAGCGAAGAAACCTGACAACTGGGATATCGTCGGCACCGCGCAGTCGAAAGAAGCCTACGGCTGTATGCTGCGTAAAGACGATCCGCAGTTCAAAAAGCTGATCGATGACACCATCGCTCAGGTGCAGACCTCCGGCGAAGCGGAAAAATGGTTCGACAAATGGTTCAAGAACCCGATTCCACCAAAAAACCTGAACATGAATTTTGAACTGTCTGACGACATGAAAGCGCTGTTCAAATCTCCAAATGACAAGGCTCTTAACTAATTAGAACAACAGGGGCGGGATCTCCTGCCCTCTCGATTGTCGGGAAGCATGGACAGACTATACGTTGAGTGGTCGTTCCCCACTCAGCGCGAAAAATGAGCTTCTCACCAATCTTCGAGGGTAGCGCTGCTACCCTTTTTTTTCTGGAGTTTATTATGTCAATCGACTGGAACTGGGGCATATTTCTGCAACAAGCCCCGTTCGGCAACACCACCTATCTTGGCTGGCTGTGGAGCGGCTTTCAGGTCACCGTGGCATTATCGATAACGGCGTGGATCATCGCGTTTCTTGTCGGTTCTTTGTTCGGTATTCTGCGCACCGTCCCTAACCGTTTTCTTTCAACGCTTGGCACCCTCTATGTGGAACTGTTCCGTAACGTTCCGCTGATCGTGCAATTCTTTACCTGGTATCTGGTTATCCCGGAACTGCTGCCGGAAAATATTGGCATGTGGTTCAAGTCGGAACTGGATCCGAATGTGCAGTTCTTTGTCTCCTCCATGATGTGTCTGGGGCTGTTTACCGCTGCGCGCGTTTGCGAGCAGGTGCGTGCCGCCATTCAGTCATTACCCCGTGGACAAAAAAATGCGGGTCTGGCGATGGGATTAACCCTGCCACAAACCTACCGCTACGTGCTGCTGCCTAACGCCTACCGCGTCATCGTTCCGCCGATGACCTCCGAGATGATGAACCTGGTGAAAAACTCGGCCATCGCCTCAACCATCGGCCTGGTCGATATGGCTGCACAGGCGGGCAAGCTGCTGGATTACTCCGCTCACGCGTGGGAATCCTTCACCGCGATCACGCTCGCCTACGTTCTGATTAACGCTTTCATCATGCTGGTGATGAACCTGGTTGAACGCAAAATTCGCCTGCCGGGCAACATGGGGGGCAAATAATGTACGAATTTGACTGGAGTTCTATCGTTCCATCCATGCCTTATCTGCTTGATGGACTGATGATTACCTTAAAAATCACCGTCATTGCCATTATTGTCGGTATCGTCTGGGGCACCCTGCTGGCCGTCATGCGCCTGTCGAGCTTTAAGCCGCTCGCCTGGTTCGCGACCGCCTACGTTAACGTGTTCCGCTCCATCCCGCTGGTAATGGTGCTGCTGTGGTTTTACCTGATCGTGCCCGGCTTCCTGCAAAACGTGCTGGGGCTGTCGCCGAAAACCGATATCCGTCTGATCTCGGCGATGGTGGCGTTCTCGATGTTTGAGGCCGCTTACTACTCGGAGATTATCCGTGCGGGCATTCAGAGTATCTCCCGCGGGCAATCCAGCGCCGCGCTGGCGCTGGGGATGACACACTGGCAGTCCATGCAGCTCATTATTCTGCCGCAGGCGTTTCGCGCCATGGTTCCGCTCCTGCTGACCCAGGGGATCGTGCTGTTCCAGGATACCTCTCTGGTCTACGTGCTGAGCCTGGCAGACTTCTTCCGTACCGCGTCAACCATCGGTGAGCGTGATGGTACGCAGGTTGAGATGGTGCTCTTTGCGGGTGCGGTCTATTTTGTGATTAGTTTAAGCGCGTCGCTGTTGGTCAGCTGGCTGAAGAAAAGGACGGTACAATGATTTCCCTGAAAAATGTTTCTAAATGGTATGGGCACTTTCAGGTGCTGACCGACTGCTCCACCGAAGTGAAAAAAGGCGACGTGGTAGTGGTGTGCGGACCGTCCGGTTCCGGTAAATCGACGCTGATCAAAACCGTCAATGGTCTGGAGCCGGTCCAGCAGGGCGAGATCGTCGTCAACGGTACCAAAGTCAACGACAAGAAAACCAATCTTGCCCAGCTTCGCTCTCACGTTGGCATGGTGTTCCAGCATTTTGAGCTGTTCCCTCACCTCTCCATTATTGAGAACCTGACGCTGGCCCAGGTGAAAGTGCTCAAGCGTGATAAAAAAGCGTCGCGCGAGAAAGGCCTGAAGCTCCTGGAACGCGTTGGCCTCTCTGCGCATGCCGATAAGTTCCCGGCGCAGCTTTCCGGCGGCCAACAGCAGCGTGTGGCGATCGCCCGCGCGCTGTGCATGGATCCGGTTGCCATGCTGTTTGATGAGCCAACGTCGGCGCTCGACCCGGAGATGATCAACGAAGTGCTGGACGTGATGGTCGAACTGGCGCACGAAGGGATGACCATGATGGTGGTGACCCACGAAATGGGCTTCGCCCGTAAGGTGGCCAACCGCGTGATCTTTATGGACGAAGGGAAAATTGTCGAAGATTCCCCGAAAGAGGAGTTCTTCGCCAACCCGAAATCCGAACGTGCGAAAGATTTCCTCGCCAAAATCCTGCACTAATCTTCTCGGTGCGCAATCTGCGGATTGCGCACTGCTTCACGCTTTAGCTCTCTTTATCTATTCGACGTCACATTGCAGCGTTAACCTTGTCACAAAATAACGCTATGAATGGAGAACGCTATGGCACAACCCATCATTTTCGATTGCGATCCGGGTCATGATGACGCGATCGCGCTCGTTCTTGCACTTGCCTCCCCTGAACTCGACGTCAAAGCCGTCACCTCTTCCGCCGGAAACCAGACGCCGGATAAAACCCTGCGTAACGTTTTGCGCATGCTGACGCTGCTCGGGCGCACCGATATTCCCGTCGCCGGTGGCGCCCTCAAGCCCCTGATGCGTGAATTAATTATCGCGGATAACGTGCATGGTGAAAGCGGGCTGGACGGTCCGGCGCTGCCTGAGCCGGGCTTCACGCCGCAAAACTGCACCGCAGTGGAGCTGATGGCGAAGGTGCTGCGCGAGAGCGCGGAACCCGTGACGCTGGTGGCTACCGGGCCGCAAACCAACGTAGCGCTGCTGCTGAACAGCCACCCTGAACTGCACAGCAAAATCGCCCGTATCGTCATCATGGGCGGGGCCATGGGTCTGGGAAACTGGACGCCGTCCGCAGAGTTCAACATTTTTGTCGACCCGGAAGCGGCGGAGATCGTCTTCCAGTCCGGTTTGCCCGTCGTGATGGCGGGGCTGGACGTGACCCATCGCGCGCAGATTATGGCTGACGACATTGAGCGCTTCCGTTCCGTTGGTAATCCGGTCGCGACAACCGTGGCTGAGCTGCTCGACTTCTTTATGGAGTATCACAAAGCCGAGAAATGGGGATTCCACGGCGCGCCGCTGCACGATCCATGCACCATTGCCTGGCTATTAAAGCCGGAGATGTTTACCACCGTCCACAGGTGGGTTGGCGTCGAAACTCAGGGGAAATACACCCAGGGGATGACGGTGGTGGACTACTACTCGCTGACGGGAAATAAGCCGAATACCACGGTGATGGTGGATATTGACCGTGAGGCGTTTGTGGATTTGCTGGCGGAGAGGCTGGCTTACTATAGTGCGGCCTGATGCCCTCACCCCGGCCCTCTCCCACGGGGAAAGGGAGCACACACTAAAAACGGCAACATGGTTGCCGTTTTGCTTTTACCTTGTGCGGCCTGATGCCCTCTCCCACGGGGAGAGGGCGCAAACCTGCGCTTTTACCTAGGGCTCAAACGGACGACGCTGGAACTGATCGTGGCCGCATTTCGGACACAGCGACAGGACCTCGGGCGTATACACCGCAATATGATGGTGGCAATTCTCGCACACCAGATTTCCCAGCCCGACCACCTCACCGCTGTGGTACACACCGTGGTGGTTCAAATCCTGAAAGACTTCACGCCACTCCAGCTGAGTTTTATCCGTGATATCGGCCAGCTCCTGCCACAGGCTCTCTTTGATCACCCGCATGAAAACGCTGTCCGTGACCTCCTCCTGGCTCTCCTGGTAGCTGCGCGCGAACTCTTCCAGATCGCGACGCACAGCACGCGTCACCTCTTCCACTTCGGTTCGCGTTAACTCACCCGTTTGCGACACGCGGGCACGCGCCTGCTCCACCAGCGCATCGATATCGCGCTCGCCGTTACGCAGCCGTTCCGTCAGTGTCGCCACCAGTTCGCGGTAAAATTGAGCAACCTTGTTCATCATTTTGCCTCCCGGGTAAGTAACTATTTCTAATAATAGACCTTATTTCATCGCCGCTTTGTCAGGTGAAGCACAGACCCGGTAAATTCCTGCAAAGCGCATTTGTGCGAAAGGCTGTTTTGACGCGGGCGTTTGGGCTAAGCTATGCGGATCTGAATTACCACATCCATTGGCTACATTTGTAGCTGTATTGAAAACAGGACCACTGGCTGCCATGCAAGAGCAATACCGCCCGGAAGAGATAGAATCAAAAGTCCAGCAACACTGGGACGAGAAGCGCACCTTTGAAGTAACCGAAGACGAGAGCAAAGAGAAGTATTACTGCCTGTCGATGCTTCCCTATCCTTCTGGTCGACTACACATGGGCCACGTGCGTAACTACACCATCGGTGATGTGATTGCGCGTTACCAGCGCATGCTGGGTAAAAACGTTCTGCAACCCATCGGTTGGGATGCGTTCGGTCTGCCTGCGGAAGGCGCGGCGGTAAAAAATAATACGGCGCCGGCACCGTGGACGTATGACAACATCGCGTACATGAAAAACCAGCTCAAAATGCTGGGCTTCGGCTATGACTGGAGCCGCGAGCTGGCAACCTGTACCCCGGAATACTACCGCTGGGAACAGAAGTTCTTCACCGAGCTGTACAAAAAAGGCCTGGTGTACAAGAAGACCTCTGCCGTTAACTGGTGCCCGAATGACCAGACCGTTCTCGCGAACGAACAGGTTATCGATGGCTGCTGCTGGCGCTGTGACACCAAAGTAGAGCGTAAAGAGATCCCGCAGTGGTTTATCAAAATCACCGCTTATGCTGATGAGCTGCTGAACGATCTGGATAATCTGGACCACTGGCCAGATACCGTTAAGACCATGCAGCGCAACTGGATCGGCCGTTCCGAAGGCGTGGAAATCACCTTCAACGTTGAGAACTACGACCAGACCCTGACCGTCTACACCACCCGTCCGGACACCTTCATGGGCGCGACCTACCTGGCCGTGGCCGCAGGTCACCCGCTGGCGCAGAAAGCGGCAGAAAACAATCCGGAACTGGCTACCTTCATCGACGAATGCCGCAACACCAAAGTGGCCGAAGCCGATATGGCAACGATGGAGAAAAAAGGCGTTGATACCGGCTTTAAAGCCATTCACCCGCTGACGGGCGAAGCGATCCCTGTCTGGGCCGCCAACTTCGTACTGATGGAATACGGCACGGGCGCCGTGATGGCCGTTCCGGGTCACGACCAGCGCGACTACGAATTTGCCACCAAATATGGCCTGACCATCAAGCCTGTTATCCTGGCAGCTGACGGTTCTGAACCAGACCTGTCCGAACACGCGCTGACCGAAAAAGGGACCTTGTTCAACTCCGGCGAGTTCAGTGGTCTGAGCTTCGAAGAGGGCTTCAACGCCATCGCCGACAAGCTGGCCTCCCTTGGCGTGGGCGAACGTAAAGTTAACTTCCGTCTGCGCGACTGGGGTGTTTCCCGTCAGCGTTATTGGGGTGCGCCAATTCCAATGGTGACGCTGGAAGATGGCACCGTGATGCCAACGCCAGAAGATCAGTTGCCGGTGATCCTGCCGGAAGACGTCGTTATGGACGGCATCACCAGCCCGATCAAAGCCGATCCTGAGTGGGCTAAAACCACCGTCAACGGCCAGCCTGCGCTGCGCGAAACCGACACCTTTGACACCTTTATGGAGTCATCCTGGTACTATGCTCGCTACACCTGCCCGCAGTATCAGGATGGCATGCTGGATTCCAACGCGGCGAACTACTGGCTGCCGGTAGATATCTACATCGGTGGTATCGAACACGCCATCATGCACCTGCTCTACTTCCGCTTCTTCCACAAGCTGATGCGCGATGCGGGCATGGTGAACTCTGACGAACCTGCAAAACAGCTGCTGTGCCAGGGCATGGTGCTGGCGGACGCCTTCTATTACGTCGGTGCAAACGGCGAGCGTAACTGGGTTTCTCCGGTTGACGCGATCGTTGAACGCGACGAGAAGGGCCGTATCGTGAAGGCCAAAGACGCCGAAGGTCATGAGCTGGTCTACACCGGCATGAGCAAGATGTCTAAGTCGAAAAACAACGGTATCGACCCGCAGGTGATGGTTGAGCGTTACGGTGCGGATACCGTGCGTCTGTTCATGATGTTTGCATCTCCGGCAGACATGACGCTGGAGTGGCAGGAGTCTGGCGTAGAAGGCGCAAACCGCTTCCTGAAACGCGTCTGGAAGCTGGTTTACGAGCACACCTCACTGGGCGATGCCCCGGCGCTGAACGCCGCCGCCCTGACTGAAGATCAGCAGGCGCTGCGTCGCGATGTTCATAAAACGATTGCGAAAGTGACCGATGATATTGGTCGTCGTCAGACCTTCAATACCGCAATTGCGGCTATTATGGAACTGATGAACAAGCTGGCGAAAGCCCCGCAGGACGGCGAGCAGGATCGTGCCTTAATGCGTGAAGCACTGCTGGCCGTCGTTCGCATGCTGAACCCGTTCACGCCGCACGTTAGCTTTACCCTGTGGCAGGAGCTGAAAGGCGAAGGCGATATCGACAACGCGCCGTGGCCGCAGGCTGACGAAGCCGCGATGGTGGAAAACACCACGCTGGTCGTAGTCCAGGTGAACGGCAAAGTCCGCGGTAAAATTACCGTGGCGGTCGATGCAACCGAAGAACAGGTTCGCGAGCGCGCGGGCCAGGAACCACTGGTCGCTAAATATCTTGAGGGCGTTACCGTACGTAAAGTGATCTACGTACCGGGTAAACTGCTGAATCTGGTCGTTGGCTAAGCGCGGGAGGAAACGTGCGACAACTGGCAACAATACTCTTATCTCTGGCGGTGCTTGTCACCGCTGGCTGTGGCTGGCACCTGCGCAATACCACGGCGGTGCCTGCTCAGATGAAAACCATGATCTTTGATTCCGGGGATCCGAATGGTCCACTCAGTCGGGCAATTCGCAATCAGCTGCGTCTGAACGGCGTTGAGCTTGTTGAGAAACAGACGCTGCGTCAGGATGTACCGTCTCTGCGTGTGACAGGAAGTGGTCTGTCGAGAGATACCGCGTCTATCTTCCAGGATGGCCGTACCGCAGAGTATCAAATGGTGTTGACGGTCAACGCGGCAGTTCTGATCCCGGGTAAAGACATCTATCCGATCAGCACGAAAGTGTACCGTTCGTTCTTCGATAACCCGCAGACGGCGCTGGCAAAAGATGCCGAACAGCAGATTATCATCAACGAAATGTACGACAAGGCGGCGGAACAGCTGATCCGTAAACTGCCAAGTATTGCAGCGTCAACCAAACAAGGATCTGACATTGTTGATAAACCGGTTGATGGCACGCTTCCTGCTGCTAACTCTCTGGGTAAATGATGATCAGGCTGTATCCTGAACAACTCCGCGCGCAGCTCAATGAAGGGCTGCGCGCGGCGTATCTGCTTCTTGGAAACGATCCGTTATTGCTTCAGGAAAGCCTGGATGCCGTGCGGCATGCCGCCGCCGCGCAGGGCTTTGATGAACATCACACCGTCCAGCTGGATAACAACACCGACTGGAACGCCCTCTTCTCGCTTTGTCAGGCGATGAGCCTGTTCGCATCGCGCCAGACAATTCAGATCCTGCTGCCGGAGAACGGCCCTAACGCGGCGATAAACGAGCAGCTCGCAACGCTGGTCAGCCTCTTACACAGCGATCTGCTCCTTATTGTGCGTGGCAACAAGCTGACCAAAGCGCAGGAAAACGCGGCCTGGTTTACCCAACTCGCGACCCACGCGGTGCTGGTCACCTGTCAGACGCCTGAGCAGGCACATCTGCCTAAATGGGTCGCCGCGAGAGCGAAACAGCACAACCTTCAGCTGGATGACGCGGCAAATCAGCTGCTCTGCTACTGCTATGAAGGTAACCTGCTGGCCCTGGCGCAGGCGCTTGACAGACTCTCCCTGCTCTGGCCGGACGGCAAGCTGACCTTGCCGCGCGTCGAGCAGGCCGTTAACGACGCGGCGCACTTCACGCCGTTCCACTGGGTGGACGCGCTGCTGTCGGCAAAAAGTAAACGCGCCCTGCATATTCTGCAGCAGCTGCGCCTCGAAGGCAGCGAACCGGTTATTCTGCTGCGAACCCTGCAGCGCGAATTACTGCTGCTGATTACACTCAAGCGTCAGTCTGCCCATACGCCTTTGCGTTCGCTGTTTGATAAACACCGGGTGTGGCAAAATCGCCGGGCTTTGACCACCGAGGCCATCAACCGCCTGAGTCATGAACAGCTTCGCCAGGCGGTACAGCTTCTGATGCGCGCCGAGCTTACGTTAAAGCAAGATTACGGCCAGTCGGTCTGGGCGGAGCTGGAAAGCCTTTCTCTGCTGCTCTGCCACAAGGCGCTGGCAGACGTTTTTATTGATGGATAGTATGCATTCTTTACAGGCCCTGTATGGCGGCACCTTCGACCCGGTACACTACGGGCATCTGAAGCCGGTTGAAATTCTGGCGAATCTGATCGGCCTTCAGCGCGTTACCATCATGCCCAATAATGTCCCGCCCCACCGCCCACAGCCCGAGGCGACCAGCGAGCAGCGAAAAGAGATGCTTGCCCTGGCCATCGCAGATAAGCCACTCTTCCGGCTTGACGAGCGTGAGCTGCGTCGCGACACACCCTCATGGACCTCGCAGACGCTTCAGGAGTGGCGCGCAGAACAGGGGCCAGACCAGCCGCTGGCTTTTATCATCGGTCAGGATTCCCTGCTGAACTTCCCCACATGGCATAAATATGAAACCATTCTGGAGAACAGCCATCTGCTCGTCTGCCGCCGTCCTGGCTATCCGCTGACCATGCGCGAAGCACAGTACCAGCAGTGGCTGGAAGATCATCTCACCGCCAATGTTGAAGATCTCCACAACCAGCCTGCCGGGAAGATTTATCTGGCGGAAACGCCGTGGTTCGATATCTCTGCGACCCTCATTCGCGAGCGTTTACAGCAGGGTTTAGCATGTGACGATCTGCTCCCCGCACCGGTGCTGGCCTATATCCATACGCACGGTTTGTATCAGAAAAGCGCAGATGAATAGCGGGAAGGCATAAAAAGCGGCTTATTGTTTATCCTGCCTTGACAGGGTAAGCCATACTGTTATTCTCCGCTGCCAGACTTTCCCGCCAGTCATTGCTTTACAGAAATTGTTTTACAAAAATGGCGATGCAATCTCAGGCGGAGGGTGGGATGATACCCGCCTTCAAAAGCCCGGCCGGAGACATTTGTCCCGACACAGGCATGAGTTCAGGTATACTGCCTGGCTACGAATTCAAAGTTTTACAATCTCATTCACCCCAGGGGGAAAACTTGCAGGGTAAAGCACTCCAGGATTTTGTTATTGACAAAATTGATGACCTGAAAGGTCAGGACATCATCGCGATTGACGTGAAGGGTAAATCCAGTATTACCGACTGCATGATTATCTGCACCGGTACGTCCACGCGTCATGTTGTTTCGATTGCCGATCACGTGGTTCAGGAATCGCGTGCAGCAGGGCTGTTACCGCTGGGTGTTGAAGGTGAAGCGACGGCTGACTGGGTGGTTGTCGATCTCGGCGATGTGATTGTCCACGTCATGCAGGACGAGAGCCGTCGCCTGTATGAACTGGAAAAACTCTGGGGTTAATGCGTGAAGTTGCAGCTGGTCGCCGTCGGCACCAAAATGCCGGACTGGGTACAAACCGGTTTTACTGAATATCTGCGTCGTTTTCCAAAAGACATGCCGTTCGAACTGGTGGAAATTCCCGCCGGTAAGCGCGGCAAGAACGCCGATATCAAACGTATTCTCGATAAAGAGGGTGAACTGATGCTGGCTGCCGCAGGCAAGAACCGCATCGTCACCCTCGATATTCCAGGAAAACCCTGGGATACGCCGCAGCTGGCGCACGAACTGGAGCGCTGGAAGCAGGATGGTCGTGACGTCAGTCTGTTGATTGGCGGGCCTGAAGGGTTATCCCCTGCCTGCAAAGCGGCAGCAGAACAAAGTTGGTCCCTCTCCGCGCTGACGCTTCCCCACCCGCTCGTTCGGGTACTGGTGGCAGAAAGCCTGTATCGCGCGTGGAGCATTACTACCAACCACCCCTATCACCGCGAGTAATGACTGACCAGGGTAGATTAAGCAGCGGATGAAACTACAGAATTCTTTTCGCGACTATACGGCTGAGTCCGCGCTGTTTGTGCGCCGGGCGCTGGTCGCCTTCACCGGGATTTTGCTGCTTACCGGCGTGCTGATCGCCAACCTTTATAATCTGCAAATTGTCCGCTTTACCGATTACCAGACGCGTTCCAACGAAAACCGTATCAAGCTGGTACCTATCGCACCCAGCCGCGGCATTATTTACGATCGTAACGGCACCCCGCTGGCGTTAAACCGCACCATCTATCAAATCGAGATGATGCCGGAAAAAGTCGATAATGTTCAGGATACGCTGGAAGCGCTGAAAAGCGTTGTTGACCTTAACGACGACGATATCGCTGCCTTTAAAAAAGAACGCGCCCGCTCACACCGATTCACCTCCATTCCGGTTAAAACCAACCTGACGGAAGTCCAGGTGGCCCGCTTTGCGGTGAACCAGTACCGTTTCCCCGGCGTGGAAGTAAAAGGTTACAAGCGTCGCTACTACCCCTACGGCTCCGCGCTGACGCATGTGATTGGCTACGTCTCCAAGATTAACGACAAAGACGTCGACCGCCTCGATAAAGACGGCAAGCTGGCGAACTACGCCGCAACGCATGATATCGGTAAGCTGGGCATTGAACGCTACTACGAAGATGTCCTGCACGGGCAAACCGGCTATGAAGAAGTTGAGGTTAACAACCGTGGCCGCGTGATTCGCCAGCTTAAAGAGGTACCGCCGCAGGCGGGGCATGACGTCTATCTGACCCTCGACCTTAAGCTGCAGCAGTATATTGAAACCCTGCTGGCGGGGAGTCGTGCAGCCGTTGTGGTCACCGATCCTCGAACCGGCGGCATCCTGGCGATGGTGTCAATGCCAAGCTATGACCCGAACCTGTTTGTTGACGGCATTTCCAGTAAAGACTACTCCGGTCTGCTGAATGACCCCAACACGCCGCTGGTGAACCGCGCGACGCAAGGGGTTTACCCACCGGCATCAACGGTTAAACCGTACGTGGCGGTCTCTGCACTGAGTGCTGGCGTCATCAACCGCAATACCAGCCTGTTTGACCCGGGCTGGTGGCAGCTGCCGGGTTCAGATAAGCGCTATCGCGACTGGAAAAAATGGGGTCACGGTCATCTGAACGTCACCAAATCGCTGGAGGAGTCTGCGGATACCTTCTTCTATCAGGTGGCCTATGACATGGGGATCGACCGCCTGTCAGAGTGGATGAGCAAATTCGGCTACGGACACTACACTGGCGTTGACCTTGCGGAAGAACGCTCCGGCAACATGCCGACGCGCGAATGGAAGTTGAAGCGCTTTAAAAAGCCGTGGTATCAGGGCGATACCATTCCGGTGGGTATCGGCCAGGGCTACTGGACGGCAACGCCGCTTCAGATGAACAAAGCCATGATGATCCTCATCAATGACGGCGTGGTGAAAGTGCCGCATCTGCTGCAGAGTACGGTTGAAGACGGCAAAAAAGTGCCGTGGAACCAGCCGCACGAAGCCCCGGTGGGTGACATTCATTCCGGCTTCTGGGAAATCGCTAAAGACGGTATGTACGGCGTGGCAAACCGCCCGAACGGTACCGCACATAAGTATTTCGCCGGGACGCCGTACAAAGTGGCGGCGAAGTCCGGTACTGCGCAGGTATTTGGCCTGAAAGCCAACGAAACCTATAACGCGCACCGCATTGCCGAACGTCTGCGTGACCATAAGCTGATGACGGCGTTTGCCCCTTATGACAACCCGCAGGTCGCGGTGGCAATGATTCTGGAGAACGGCGGTGCCGGGCCTGCAGTAGGGACCATCATGCGCCAGATCCTTGACCACATCATGCTGGGTGATAACAACACCGAACTGCCGGCTGAAAACCCGGCCGCCGCTGCGGCGGAGGACCAATAATCATGACGGATAATCCAAATAAAAAATCGCTGTGGGACAAAATCCACATCGACCCAGCCATGCTGCTGATCCTGCTGGCTCTGCTGGTTTACAGTGCGCTGGTTATCTGGAGCGCCAGCGGCCAGGACATCGGGATGATGGAGCGCAAAATCGGCCAGATCGCCATGGGCCTGATCATTATGGTGGTGATGGCGCAGATCCCGCCACGTGTCTACGAAGGTTGGGCGCCCTACCTCTACATCTTCTGTATTATTTTGCTGGTTGCGGTCGATGCATTTGGCGCCATTTCAAAAGGGGCGCAGCGCTGGCTGGATTTGGGTATTGTCCGCTTCCAGCCCTCGGAGATTGCCAAAATCGCCGTCCCACTGATGGTGGCACGCTTTATCAACCGCGACGTCTGTCCGCCGTCGCTGAAGAATACCGCTATCGCGC
This sequence comes from Enterobacter sp. JBIWA003, assembly GCF_019968825.1. Lineage (NCBI taxonomy): Bacteria > Pseudomonadati > Pseudomonadota > Gammaproteobacteria > Enterobacterales > Enterobacteriaceae > Enterobacter > Enterobacter sp. JBIWA003. The sequence continues at coordinate 1,362,809 of NZ_CP074170.1, read as the reverse complement.
TGGTGCTGATTTTCCTGCCAACGCTGCTGGTTGCGGCACAGCCTGACCTCGGCACCTCAATCCTTATCGCGCTCTCAGGTCTGTTTGTCCTCTTCCTGTCGGGCCTGAGCTGGCGCCTGATTGGCATCGCGGTGGTGCTGATAGCGGCGTTCATCCCTATTCTCTGGTTCTTCCTGATGCATGATTACCAGCGCCAGCGCGTCATGATGCTGCTCGATCCGGAAACCGATCCGCTAGGCGCGGGCTATCATATTATTCAGTCCAAGATTGCGATTGGCTCCGGCGGCCTGCGCGGGAAAGGCTGGCTGCACGGTACGCAGTCGCAGCTGGAATTTTTACCGGAACGCCACACCGACTTTATCTTTGCGGTACTCGCGGAAGAGCTGGGGCTGGTGGGCATCTTAATACTCCTGGCGCTATACGTTCTGCTGATCATGCGGGGATTGTGGATTGCAGCACGCGCGCAAACGACCTTTGGTCGCGTCATGGCTGGCGGGTTGATGCTGATTTTATTCGTTTATGTCTTCGTAAATATTGGTATGGTGAGTGGTATTCTGCCGGTGGTAGGCGTACCGCTGCCGCTGGTGAGTTACGGGGGCTCGGCACTGATCGTGTTGATGGCCGGGTTTGGTATCGTGATGTCGATCCATACCCACAGAAAAATGTTGTCAAAAAGCGTATAAAAATAAGGGGATCGGAATGCGTAAGCAGTGGCTGGGGATCTGCATTGCGGCAAGTTTACTTGCGGCCTGCACAAGTGATGATGGTCAGCAACAGGCAACCGTCGCGCCGCCGCAGCCTGCGGTGTGTAATGGCCCAATCGTTGAAATCAGCGGTGCCGATCCCGTTTATGAACCGCTGAATGCCAGTGCCAATCAGGATTACGAGCGCGACGGCAAAAGCTATAAAATTGTTCAGGATCCTTCCCGTTTCAGTCAGGCGGGCTTTGCCGCCATTTACGATGCCGAGCCAGGCAGTAACCTGACGGCCTCCGGGGAGACGTTCGACCCGATGCAGCTGACGGCGGCACACCCAACGCTGCCGATCCCGAGCTACGCCCGTATCACCAACCTGGCAAACGGCCGTATGATTGTCGTGCGTATCAACGACCGCGGCCCGTACGGAAATGACCGGGTGATCTCCCTGTCTCGCGCGTCAGCCGATCGTCTGAATACCTCGAACAACACCAAAGTCCGTATTGACCCAATTATCGTGGCACAGGATGGTTCGCTGTCCGGGCCAGGTACCGCGTGTACGACGGTGGCGAAACAGACCTATGCCCTGCCCGACCGCCCAAATCTTGACGGCGGAATGGGCAGCGTCTCTTCTCCGGCCGAGCCTGCTCAGCCGGGGGGAGAAATACGCCCAATCAGCAATGACACGCTGCAAAGCGACGATTCAACGGGCGCACCGGTAAAGAGTAGCGGCTTTCTTGGTGCACCGACGACCTTAGCCTCGGGCGTGCTGGAAGGCAGTGAGCCTACCCCAGCCCCAGCCCCCGCTCCCGTTGCTGCGCCAGCGACCCAGTCGGCTCCCGTAACGGCGTCCGCGGCCACGCAAAGTGCAGCGGTGACGGCTCCAACAGCGGCCAGCGGCAGCTGTGTGGTTCAGGTCGGCGCAGTGAGCGATCAGGCCCGGGCCAAACAGTATCAACAGCGTCTGAGCCAGCAGTTTGGCGTACCAGGACGCGTTGAGCAGAACGGTGCGGTCTGGCGCATTCAGATGGGGCCGTTTGCCAGCAAATCGCAGGCAGCCTCCCTGCAGCAGCGTCTGCAGAATGAAGCTCAGCTTCAGTCATTTATCGCTGTTGCGAAATAATTAACCGGCGGTATCCGAATTGTCAGTTTGTGTAAAACACATTCACAAACTCATGCTTAAAGTCGGATGCCTGCCTGAATAGCATTTGCTATAGTAAGGCACTTTTTTTAATTCCATCACGGATGTCGTAGTTCTGACCATGAAGACCACTTTTTCTGCTTGTTTTGTGCAGCGCATGGCGCTGACCACGGCCCTTTGCGCGGCTGCGCTCTCTGCAGCTCACGCCGATGACCTGAATATCAAGACCATGATCCCTGGCGTTCCGCAAATCGACGCGGAGTCCTACATCCTGATCGATTACAACTCTGGCAAAGTGCTGGCAGAACAGAATGCCGATGCCCGCCGTGACCCGGCCAGCCTGACCAAAATGATGACCAGCTACGTTATCGGCCAGGCGATGAAGGCAGGTAAATTCAAAGAAACGGATCTGGTCACCATCGGTAACGATGCGTGGGCGACCGGGAACCCGGTCTTTAAAGGTTCCTCTCTGATGTTCCTGAAACCGGGTATGCAGGTTCCTGTTTCCCAGCTGATTCGCGGTATCAACCTGCAGTCAGGTAACGATGCCTGCGTGGCGATGGCCGATTTCGCCGCCGGTAGCCAGGATGCCTTCGTGGGCCTGATGAACAGCTACGTGAACGCGCTGGGTCTGAAAAACAGCCATTTCCAGACCGTACACGGCCTGGACGCAGACGGTCAGTACAGCTCCGCACGTGATATGGCGCTGATTGGTCAGGCGCTGATCCGCGATGTCCCTAATGAGTACTCTATCTATAAAGAGAAAGAGTTCACCTTCAACGGTATCCGTCAGACCAACCGTAACGGCCTGCTGTGGGATAACAGCCTGAACGTTGACGGCATCAAAACCGGTCACACCGACAAAGCGGGCTACAACCTGGTCGCCTCCGCCACTGAAGGCCAGATGCGTCTGATCTCTGCCGTGATGGGGGGGCGCACCTTTAAAGGCCGTGAAACAGAAAGCAAGAAGCTGCTGACCTGGGGCTTCCGTTTCTTCGAAACCGTGAATCCACTGAAAGCAGGCAAAGAGTTTGCGTCTGAACCCGTCTGGTTCGGCGACAACGACCGTGCTTCTCTCGGCGTTGATAAAGACCTCTACCTGACCATTCCGCGCGGTCGTATGAAGGATCTGAAAGCCAGCTACGTACTGAACAGCACCGAGCTGCACGCTCCGCTGCAGAAAAACCAGGTTGTGGGTACCATCAACTTCCAGCTGGATGGTAAAACGATCGATCAGCGTCCGCTGGTGGTCCTGCAAGAAATTCCTGAAGGCAATTTCTTCGGCAAAATCATTGATTACATTAAATTGATGTTCCACCACTGGTTTGGTTAAAAATTGAACACTTGAAAGTGTGATTTTGATCCCCATATACTAAGTATCCTGATAACTCCCACCTGACGTGGGAGTTATTATTTTTTGACGTTACGCCGGAGCTGACATGAAAACCAAACTTAACGAACTGCTTGAATTCCCTACCCCATTTACCTACAAAGTAATGGGTCTGGCGAAACCTGAGCTGGTTGATCAGGTGGTTGAAGTGGTACAGCGCCATGCGCCGGGTGACTACTCTCCGTCAGTAAAACCAAGCAGCAAGGGCAACTACCACTCGGTTTCTATTACCATCACTGCGACACACATTGAGCAGGTTGAGACGCTGTACGAAGAGCTCGGCAATATCGAAATCGTTCGTATGGTGCTGTAGTCCCTTTGCGGTTACCCGGTTTGCCGGGTAACCCCTCTCCCCGCTGTGATATACTCCCGCATACCTTTTGTCCCTCGTCTTCGGAGACGCAGTTTTGTATCAGGATAAAATTCTGGTCCGTCACCTCGGGCTGCAACCTTACGAGCCTGTCTCCCAGGCTATGCATGACTTCACCGATTCACGCGATGATACAACCCCCGATGAGATCTGGCTGGTCGAACACCTGCCGGTCTTTACGCAGGGTCAGGCGGGAAAAGCAGAACATTTATTAATGACGGGCGATATCCCGGTTATCCAGAGCGATCGCGGCGGCCAGGTCACGTACCATGGGCCCGGGCAGCAGGTGATGTACGTCCTGCTCAATCTGAAGCGCAGAAAGCTGGGCGTCCGTGAGCTGGTTACCCTACTGGAACAAACCGTCGTCAACACGCTGGCGGAATATGGTATTGATGCGCATCCGCGTGCCGATGCGCCTGGGGTTTACGTTGGGGAAATGAAGATCTGCTCTCTGGGGCTGCGTATTCGTAAAGGTTGCTCATTCCACGGCCTGGCATTGAATATTAATATGGATCTTGCCCCTTTCCAGCGCATAAACCCCTGCGGCTACGCCGGTATGGAAATGACGCAAGTGCGCCAGTGGGTTGAAACCGCTACGCCAGACACTATTCGCCCCGTGCTGTTGAAGAACGTGTTAGCACTACTTAACAATCCCCCGCACGAATATATCCCTGCTTAATATATCCTACAACAGGGCTCGCTAATTTGGCGGGCCACCGTTTATTTACCGTTTTTGCACTTTACAATAATCCACAGATTCTATATTTTCGAAGCGCCCGAATATTACCGCTACATATTATTTAGCCTCCAGCAAGCACGGCAAACACGGCATAAGTAACGTGAGCAATTATCACACAAGTGTTTGCTTTTGATAAACAAGTGAAACAAAACCAACACTTTACGAATCTCTACAAGCATAATAAATAAATTCAACTATCATTCATATTGTGAATGTATACGGAGTGAAAGCGTGGAGTATAATAATTTACCAGCCAAACGACTGAATGAACCTGGTGGCGAAGACAAGCCGCAAATTTTTCGGACTTTACGTAATATTGATCTCAATTTACTGACTATTTTTGAGGCAGTATATGTCCATAAGGGTATCGTTAACGCTGCGAAAATTCTTAATCTCACGCCATCAGCAATTAGCCAGTCCATCCAAAAGCTACGCGCTATATTTCCTGACCCGTTATTTATCCGTAAGGGCCAGGGGGTAACGCCGACGGCCTACGCCACGCATCTCCATGAGTACATCAGCCAGGGGCTGGAGTCGATTCTGGGCGCACTAGATTTAACCGGGAGCTACGATAAGCAAAGAACCATCACCATCGGCTGTTCCCCTTCTGTGGGTGTGCTGGTCATGCCTGCGATCTTCCAGGCCGTGAAAGAGCATGCTCCGCAGCTCCTGCTTCGCAATGTGCCTCTCCATGAACCTGACGTTCAGCTTGCCCAGTTCCAGACGGACCTGATTATTGAAAGCGGCAGCTTCAGCGCCAGAGCGCTGGGGCAAAATGTGCTTTATACGGACAACCTGGTACTGGTTTGCCGGCAGCAGCATCCGGTTCTCAGCGAACCGCTGACCCTCGAAAACCTGCGCAACTACGACCACTCGTCTTTTATGACCGAAGGGCAATCTAACCATGCCCTTCGTCAGCGTATTGATGAAATTTTCCCGGAACGTCAGATCAGCTTCAGCAGTTACAATATGTTCACCACCGCCTCTCTGATCGGCAGCAGCGATATGCTGTGCGTGATGCCATCACGCCTGTATAACCTGCTCCGGAAATGCTGGCCGCTGGACAGCATTCCCCTCAGTCAGCTTAATGCGGAATCAGTTGAAATTTCACTGCATTACAACAAGCTGAGTTTGCGCGATCCGGTCCTGGAAAACGTCATCCGCATTATCCGTCAGGCCTTCTGACAGGTTGAGCCAGCATAAGCCCCTGTGACAGGCAGGGCAAAAGGCACAAAACAACAACTATTTTACAAATTGGCGATCTGGCAGGCTGCTTTAACGACCGTTTCAATGATATACTGCCTGTCGTTCATTCAAAAATAGTTGATAAATACAACATTCCCTTGAATTGAAACGCTTTCCTTCGATATTCGCAACTGGAACACGCACGCTATGAGTAAACCCATTGTGATGGAACGCGGTGTTAAATACCGCGATGCCGATAAAATGGCCCTTATCCCGGTTAAAAACGTGGCTACAGAGCGCGAGGCGCTGTTAAGAAAACCGGAATGGATGAAAATCAAACTTCCGGCCGACTCTTCGCGTATCCAGGGGATCAAAGCGGCGATGCGCAAGAATGGCCTTCACTCCGTTTGTGAAGAAGCCTCTTGTCCGAACCTTGCTGAATGTTTCAATCACGGTACCGCGACGTTTATGATTCTGGGTGCGATCTGTACCCGCCGCTGCCCGTTCTGCGATGTTGCTCATGGCCGTCCGGTCGCACCTGATGCTAACGAACCTCAGAAGCTGGCGCAGACCATCGCCGACATGGCGCTGCGCTATGTGGTTATCACGTCCGTTGACCGTGACGATCTGCGCGACGGCGGAGCGCAGCACTTCGCTGACTGTATTACGGCCATTCGCGAGAAAAGCCCAAACATCAAAATCGAGACGCTGGTGCCTGACTTCCGCGGCCGTATGGACCGCGCGCTGGATATCCTGACCGCGACGCCACCGGATGTGTTTAACCACAACCTTGAGAACGTGCCGCGTCTCTATCGTCAGGTGCGCCCGGGCGCTGACTATAACTGGTCTCTGAAACTGCTGGAACGCTTCAAAGAAGCGCATCCGCATATTCCGACCAAGTCAGGCCTGATGGTGGGTCTGGGTGAAACTAACGATGAAATCATCGAGGTGATGCGCGATCTTCGCCGCCACGGTGTGACCATGCTGACCCTGGGCCAGTATCTGCAGCCAAGCCGTCACCACCTGCCGGTACAGCGCTACGTGAGCCCGGACGAGTTTGATGAAATGAAAGCCGAAGCGATGGCGATGGGCTTCACCCACGCAGCCTGCGGCCCATTCGTTCGCTCCTCATACCATGCCGATATGCAGGCTAAAGGCGAAGAAGTTAAATAAAGCTGTAATATTCATTTACAGTAATACAAAAAAACCGGCCTCATGAGCCGGTTTTTTTTCGCAAGCCCTCAGGCGTTGCTGTCACTCTTTGTGAGAAAGCTTATCTGCCGGGACGTCATCCTCAGCGCTTTTCTTCGCGGCTGCATCATCGTCGTTCATCGCTTTCTTAAAGCCTTTGATGGCAGCCCCCAGGTCACCACCCAGCGTGCGTAACTTCTTGGTACCAAACAGCAGGACGACCAGTGCGGCAACCACCAGCAGTTTGGTAATACTAATCTCACCCATAGATACCTTCTTTACTTAAAACAGGCTGCATTCAGCGCCAAAACCTGACTGTATTAACGGTCATTTAGCGCGTGCACACAATAGCAATCTGTAACAAGGTGAATCAAGCATTGTTGAAAAAAACATCACAATAATTGCGGTGGCGCAAACCGACGGTTGCGAAGAACAGGTAATTGCTGACGTGCAAGCGCAATTCTGTCTATGTTTATCTCCGCCACCAGTAAATCCGGCGCTTCCGCAGCGGCGGCAATCGTCACACCCAGCGGATCGACCACCCTGCTTTGCCCGATGTTTTTCGTGCCGCACTCTCCTGCAGCAACGACATAGCAGGTGGTATCCAGCGCGCGTGCCGCCAGCAGCGTTGCCCAGTGGTGCTCTTTTAACGGTCCTTTGACCCACGCGGCAGGGAGTACCAGTACGTCCGCCCCTTGCAGCGCCAGATGGAGCGCCAGCTCCGGAAAACGCAGGTCATAGCACGTCATCAGCCCAATCTTGAATCCGTCAATCTCCAGAAGCGGTGGGATACTGTCTCCGGGGTCAACGCGCCGCGATTCCTGAATGCTGAACGCATCATAGAGATGGAGCTTGGCGTAACGTGCGACAATGGCTCCGCCGCGAATCGCCACCAGCGTATTCACTGCACGGCCCGGCGTGGAGGGAACATGGATCGTTAAGATCGTCGTCATCGTATTGCCCATGCTCTGGGCGAGCAGTTGCTGCAAGAACTCGCCGTCCAGCGGTTGCGCAGACTTCACCGATAAATCCGGGTCGTTATCATCCCTGGCCAGCAGCGCCTCAGGAAGCACCAGCAGCGACGCGCCTTTCTGCCGGGCCTGCATCATCAGGTTGACGCATGTTATCGCGTTCGCCTGCCAGTCTGGCGTGACCGCAAATTGCCCTACCGCAACATACATATTTGTCCCCTCATCATAAACGGCGTTAAACTCGCTTCTCTTACACATCAAATAGCAGGTATTTAGCGTGTTACAACTACTTTTAGCCGTTTTTATTGGTGGGGGAACGGGTAGCGTTGCGCGATGGTTTCTGAGTATGCGGTTTAACCCGCTGCATCAGGCGATTCCCATGGGGACACTGGCTGCAAACCTGATTGGTGCCTTTATCATTGGCATGGGGCTGGCCTGGTTTAATCGAATGACACACATTGACCCAATGTGGAAAGTCCTGATTACCACCGGATTCTGCGGCGGATTAACCACCTTTTCGACGTTCTCTGCGGAAGTGGTGTTTCTCTTTCAGGAAGGCCGTATCGGCTGGGCGCTGGCGAATATCGCAATTAACATGCTCGGCTCGTTTGCGATGACGGGGATCGCATTTTGGCTCTTTTCCTCCGCAAGCACGCATTAACAGACGGACCGTTAATGTTGGCTTAATTTTTCTCTGTCACTCTGAGTGCAGTACTGAACGAGGGTGACAGAATGAAACAGAGTCTGATGAGCGCAGGCATGGTGTTGTTGAGCGTGCTGATCGTTGCAAGCTTCCTGAAAATGTATCTGCTTGGCTGATTCAAAACGAAAAAAACCCGCTCAGTGAGCGGGTTTTGAAATTCTTGCTGACGCGTCTGAATTACAGAGCGATTACGTTAGCAGCAGAAGGGCCTTTGGCACCGTTAGTGATTTCGAACTCTACACGCTGACCTTCAGCCAGAGTTTTGAAACCATTAGACTGGATTGCAGAGAAGTGTACGAACACGTCTTTGCTGCCATCTTCAGGAGTAATGAAACCGAATCCTTTGGACTCATTAAACCACTTAACGTTACCTTTAATCTTAGACATCAAAATTACCTTTACATTAAAAAACGACACAAATGCTGTGTCGGTTACCAGTACATCAATTGTGAGACCTTTTGTCCAGCGGATCTTTGATAAAAAGTGACTAAAGTCGCGTTAATTTTCACTGGCCGATTTTTATCGTTTATGAATCAACGCCTGCACGTTTTTTCACCAGACTGTGACGTTTTTTCAGTTAAAACTGAAAACGCATCCAGGCGAAGTAGACGTTGCCGTTGTTATACGTGCCCGGAATGTAGGTCATCTGGAACGTTGCGGGACCGTAGCCGATAGAAGCCAAAGGCAGCAGCACCGGGATCGGAATGTAGTTCCAGTTGTCACGCGCGGTGACCCCCGCGGTATAGCCCAACCCAACATGGAAGTTCTCGTCGGCTAGCGGGCGCCAGGTTTTCTCCCAGCCGTAGCCTCCAATCGGCTCCCATTTATTAAAGGAATCTTTAAAGGCCATCAGATAGATGCCATGCCAGTTTCCCTTTTCATCCCAGCGCGACTGACCAAAACCGGCGCCCCACGGACGCTCGTTGTATTTATCGGTCTTCTCTTTGTCATATGCAAAACGCGCATGCCACGTTATTGCCGGAACATAGAGATCATAATGTTCCGGCGACGTCCAGGTCTGGGAGACATTATCCGTAAAGGTTGAGAACCATCCTTTATCCGTCGCGTTGCCCTCTGCCTGTGCAACAGAAGAAAACGTTAACTGCCCAAAAATAAACAATAAAATTGAGAAAAATGTATTACGTACGATCACAATGCAATTACCATTCTTAGTATTCGAGGCAAAGTTTACCATAAAATAGTTGAATCAAAGCTTAACGGCATCAGCGTTATTCCTAATTATTTGGCCTTTTTCCGGGAATATTCTTAATAAAACCGGACAGCAAGGTCGAATAAGCACATACAGGGTGGGTCTTTAGCCTGTTTCACCTTCTTTATCAGCAACATGCCGCATTATACAAAATATTAACAATCTGTTATCATTGTAAGGACATATTGCGCTATTTCTGACGGTCAAGACCCGCATGGCATAAATGTATGAGCCATGGCAAAAACACGGTTGTTCTGCTCTCTAGTCGTCTGTTTATTGATTTTAATCAGCAAGAACAGGCCATTTATTCGGCACATTTTCATCCTTCTTTTTTTTATTGATTTTTTGTGCTCCATAGCAGCAGAGATACAGGGGAAATCATGCTTACGTTATTCGAGCTCCTTATTGGAGTCGTCGTCATTGTCGGTGTCGCACGCTACATCATTAAAGGCTACTCGGCCACGGGCGTATTATTTGTTGGCGGTTTAACGCTGCTGATTATCAGCGCACTGATGGGGCATCAGGTGTTGCCTGCCAGCGCAACCAGCACCGGTTACACCGCCACCGATATTGTGGAATATATTAAAATATTGCTCATGAGCCGCGGCGGTGACCTGGGCATGATGATCATGATGCTGTGCGGTTTTGCGGCCTACATGACTCATATCGGCGCCAACGACATGGTCGTTAAGCTTGCCTCCAAACCCCTGCAATACATCAACTCGCCGTATCTGCTGATGGTCGCCGCCTATTTTCTCGCCTGCCTGATGTCACTGGCCGTTTCGTCGGCTACCGGACTTGGCGTACTGCTGATGGCCACGCTGTTCCCGGTCATGGTGAACGTCGGTATCAGCCGCGGCGCGGCAGCAGCCATTTGCGCGTCTCCGGCTGCGATTATTCTCTCTCCGACCTCCGGCGACGTCGTGCTGGCGGCAAAGGCTGCGGAGATGTCGCTCATCGACTTCGCCTTTAAAACCACGCTGCCGATCTCCATTGTTGCCATAGTGGGCATGGGTATCGCGCATTTCTTCTGGCAGCGCTATCTCGATAAGAAAGAAAACATCAGCCATGAAATGATGGACGTGAGTGAAATCACCACCACCGCTCCCGCGTTTTATGCCATTCTGCCCTTCACGCCGATTATTGGGGTGCTGATTTTTGACGGCAAATGGGGCCCGCAGCTGCACATTATCACCATTCTGGTGATCTGCATGCTGCTGGCTGCCGTGCTGGAATTTGTGCGTGGTTTTAACACGCAAAAGGTGTTCTCGGGTCTGGAAGTTGCCTATCGCGGCATGGCGGATGCCTTCGCTGGCGTAGTGATGCTGCTGGTGGCAGCGGGCGTTTTTGCCCAGGGTTTGAGCACCATCGGCTTTATCCAGAGCCTGATCTCTATCGCCACCTCGTTCGGATCGGCCAGTATTATCCTGATGCTGGTCCTGGTGGTACTCACCATGCTGGCGGCGATGACCACCGGTTCCGGTAATGCGCCTTTCTACGCTTTCGTTGAGATGATCCCGAAACTGGCTCACTCCTCCGGTATTAACCCGGCCTATCTCTCCATTCCCATGCTGCAGGCCTCAAACCTGGGCCGTACCATCTCCCCGGTATCAGGCGTAGTGGTCGCCGTTGCCGGGATGGCAAAAATCTCCCCATTCGAAGTGGTAAAACGCACCTCCGTACCCGTTCTGGTTGGGCTGATTATCGTAATTATCGCCACGGAGGTGCTGGTTCCCGGCGCAGCCTAACCTAAATTAGGGATATCCAGAAAGCGCCTGCGGGCGCTTTTTGTGCTTTAATAACCCCCAGAAATTAATCACGCTCATTCGATCAGGAAATCATATGTTCAGGAAGGATATTGTTATCCCGTCCGGCGCAATCGCGCTTGCACTCTGTGTCTTCTCCACACAGGCAGAACCGCTCAAGGCAACCCAGTATGGCGATTTCGATCGCTATGTGCTGGCTCTGTCCTGGCAAACCGGGTTTTGCCAGAGCATGGTCGAGCGCAACCGCAATGAACCTGACGAATGTCGTCTGCAAAAAGAGCGCGAAAATAAAGCCGATTTTCTGACCGTTCACGGGTTATGGCCCGGCCTGCCGAAATCCATTGCCGCACGCGGGGTAGATGAGCGTCGCTGGATGCGTTTTGGTTGCGCCACGCGCCCCATTCCGAACATGCCGGAAGTGAAGGCCAGCCGCAAATGCGAAGCCGCCGAAACCGGGCTGTCGCTTTCCGCTGCCGCAAAGCTCAACGACGTGATGCCGGGCGCGGGCGGTAACTCCTGCCTGGAGCGTTACGAATACGCTAAACACGGCGTCTGCTTTGGTTTCGATCCCGATGCCTATTTCGGCACGATGGTGCGGATGAATCAGGAAATTAAAAACAGTGCGGTCGGTAAATTCCTCGCCGGTCACTACGGGAAAACCGTCACTCGCAGCGATTTTGACAGTGCCGTGGCCAGGAGCTGGGGCAACGAGAACGTCAAAGCGTTCAAGCTGACCTGCAGCGGCAACCCGGCTTATCTGACCGAGATGCAGATTTCGCTGAAGGCAGACACCATTAACAACCCGCTTTCTGCGACCTCATTTGCCCCGCAGCCACATCCGGGTAACTGCGGTAAACAATTTATGATTGATAAAGCCGGCTACTGATCCACCGTTGGGCGCACCATATCAAACCGGTTTTCATCGCTGATGCCATAGTACGCCGTCGGCCCACCCGCACGCAGGATGGGCTGCGCTTTCGCCGTCTGGTATATCCCCTCTTCCAGCAGCGTTTCGGCAATATGGATACCGACCACTTCCCCCAGCACCAGCCACGTGTCTACCGGCGTACCGTCAGCCCCCGTCAACTGAATGCACTGCGACAGGCGACACTCAAAATTCACCGGGCTTTCTGCAACGCGAGGGGCGTTCACCAGCTGGCTGGCCGCTGGCGTGAGCCCGGCAAAGCTAAATTCATCCCGGTCGTGGGGAAGCATCGCGGAGGTTTGATTCATCGCCTGGGCAAGATCGCGCGTTGCCAGATTCCAGACAAACTCTTTTGTCTCAGTAATATTACGCACGCTGTCCTTCCAGCCGTTGCTGGAAAAGCCGATGATCGGTGGGCGATAGTTAAAGCAGTTAAAGAAGCTGTACGGTGCGAGATTCAGCTGACCGGCCTTATCGCATGAGGAGATCCAGCCTATCGGACGCGGACCAATAATGGCGTTCAGCGGGTCATGCGGCAGGCCGTGTCCCTGAGACGGTTGATAGAAGTACATAATTCTCTCTCGTTGGCGGGCAACGCCCGGATTCATGACACTCAGCGTAACGTATTCCGCCAGGAATGAAGACTGAATAAATTTCAGCAAAATTCATATGGCCTATGAATGTGACTTTCATCACTTCAAACTTGCGCGCTCAGCCAGTATCATCGGGAGAGTTAAACCCTCGCTGCCAGACGGCGAGGGTTTTCTTTTGGATCAGTTTCTGCGTAAGACGCAGCATTAACGACATGGAGTAAAAAATGTCCAGACCTACCATTATCATCAATGAGCTCGACGCAGAACGTATCGACAGGCTGCTGGAAAAAGCGGAGTTCGCCTCGCTCCCCGTGGCCGACGCCCTGAATGAGGAGCTCGACCGGGCACAGATGTGCACGCCTGAGACGATGCCGCATAACGTGGTCACCATGAACAGCCAGGTGAAATTCCGCAACCTGACCACCGGTGAAGAGTTGACCCGTACGCTGGTTTACCCCGCTCAGATGACCGACAGCAGCGCACAGCTTTCTGTTCTGGCCCCTGTGGGTGCCGCACTGCTGGGGCTGCGTACGGGGGATACGATCCACTGGGAATTGCCGGGCGGTGCCTCGACCCATCTGGAAGTGCTGGAGCTGCTCTACCAGCCAGAAGCCGCGGGCGATTACCTGCGTTAATCTCTTCTGAATAAGCGCCTACCCGCTTTGCACAGAGGATGCAGCCGCATCCTCTTTCCGCAAATTCACCCGATTTTCCTATACCGCGCAAAATGGCCTTAATCCACGCTTAATCTGTTTTGGTGCCGCGGGGACGGTCATGAGTGAGATAGGCGTTATCACACTTATCTTTCTGATTTTTGTGGCGATTATCGTCACGGCCGTGCTCTATCTTGAACGCCACTGGTAAGCGAACATTCTCAGGCCACCCCACCCGGGAAGGCATTCACTAGGCCCTTAACGGTCTGCTCTGCGGCTTCGGGCGTGTCTGCGCCCGGGACCAGAATCACCTTCCGGCACTCCTCCTCCCGTTTTTCGAAAATCTTATAGGCGCGCTCCGCATCCGCAAGGGGGAGATAGTGGGTCACGATCTCTTCCGGCGTAAGCAGCCCTTTTTCGATCAGCGGTAACAGTTCACCCAGCCAGGCATGGACGTGCGTCTGGCCCATCTTAAACGTCAGCCCCTTATCAAAGGCATCGCCAAACAGGAAGCCATGGATAAACCCTGCGTATACGCCGGGTACGCTGACCACCCCGCCGCGCCGCACGGCAGCAATGCACTGACGCAACGCTTTGCCGCTGCTGCCTTCAATTTTAAGATTGCTGAGGATCGTTTCCGTGGTGCTGCCTTTCGCTTCAAACCCGACCGCATCAATCACAGCGTCAACGCCGCGCTGGCCCGCGGTCTGCTCGATGATTTTTTCCGCGGCGTCGTTATCATCATCAAAGTTGATGGGAATTGCGCCGTATCGTGCCTCGGCAAATCGCAACCGGTACGGATGATGATCGATGACAAAGATCTGCTCAGCCCCCAGCAGCCGCGCGCAGGCAATGGTCAGTAGCCCCACCGGCCCGGCGCCGAAAACGGCTACGCTTGAGCCTTTTTCAATCTGTGCATTTTTTGCCGCCTGCCAGGCCGTGGGTAAAATGTCGGACAGGAACAGTGCCTTATCATCAGAAAGAAGCTGCGGGACTTTAAACGGCCCGACGTTCCCCTTTGGCACGCGAACGTATTCCGCCTGTCCCCCCGGCACACCGCCGTAGAGGTGGCTATAGCCAAACAGCGCGGCCGGCGCGGGGATTTGCTTTTTGTTCAGTGCAGCACCCTGCCCGGCGTTGGTATTCTCACAGGCCGCGTATTGCTGCAGACGACAAAAGAAACAGTCTCCGCAGGCGATGACAAAAGGGATCACCACGCGATCCCCTTTTTGCAAATTCTTGACCTCTGCACCGCACTCGACGATTTCCCCCATAAACTCATGGCCAAAAATATCGCCGTGCTGCACCTTCGGGATTTTTCCGCGGTAGAGATGCAAATCGGAGCCGCAGATAGCCGTGGCCGTCACGCGCAGAATGATATCGTCGGGCTGTTCGATGATGGGGTCGGGGACATTCTCGACGCGAACATGGTGTGGACCGTGATACGTAAGTGCTTTCATGCGACCTCCGAAAGCTTCCAGGTAAGTGTATAAGGGTAGCTACCCCTGAAGGTCTGCCCGTGAATACGGTTCTTTTGAGATTTATCCTGGCAAGATAAGAAAACTGACGGGGCGCTTACAGAAACCATGACTATTTTGTGGTTGAATGAGTACAGCGTTTATAAACAAGGAGAAACGGGTATGTATCAGAGAATCATTATGCCGGTTGATGTTTTTGAGATGGAGTTGAGCGACAAGGCCGTACGCCACGCGGAGTTCCTGGCGCAGCAGGACGGGGTCATCCATCTGTTGCACGTGCTCCCGGGCTCCGCCAGCCTGAGCCTGCACCGCTTTGCTGCCGATGTGCGCCGCTTCGAAGAGCATCTGCAGCACGAGGCGGAAACGCGCCTGCAAACCATGGTCAGCCACTTCAGTATCGACCCTTCACGGATCAAAACGCACGTCAGATTCGGCAGCGTACGTGATGCGGTAAATGAACTGGCGAACGAGCTGAAAGCAGACGTGGTGGTCATCGGTTCGCGCAACCCTTCCATTACAACGCATCTGCTGGGATCTAACGCCTCCAGCGTGATCCGCCACACGCATATACCGGTGATGGTCGTCAGATAAAAAAAGAGGCCACCTTTCGGTGGCCTCTCGCTATTGCAGGTGTAGCCTTACTTTCTTTTCTTATGCGGTTTTGGTGCGGATCAGGTAGTCAAACGCGCTCAGAGACGCCTTCGCCCCTTCACCCGTGGCGATTATGATCTGTTTGTACGGCACGGTGGTGCAGTCGCCCGCCGCAAACACGCCCTTCACGCTGGTTTCACACTTCGCATCAATAATGATTTCGCCCATGCGGTTGCGCTCAATCGCGCCTTCCAGCCAGGTGGTGTTTGGCAGCAGACCAATCTGCACGAAGATCCCTGAAAGCTGCACGCTGTGCACGTCGCCACTCACGCGGTCGCGGTATTCCAGACCGGTCACCTTGCTGCCGTCGCCCTTCACTTCCGTGGTCTGCGCGTTCAGTATGATGTCGACGTTTTTCAGGCTGCGAACTTTGTCCTGCAGCACCTGGTCGGCTTTCATTTCTGACGCGAACTCCAGCAAGGTTACGTGTTCAACAATCCCCGCCAGGTCAATAGCCGCTTCCACGCCGGAGTTTCCGCCGCCGATCACCGCCACGCGCTTGCCTTTGAACAGCGGGCCGTCGCAGTGCGGGCAGTAGGTCACGCCTTTGGTGCGATACTGATCTTCACCCGGGACGTTCATGTTGCGCCATTTCGCACCGGTGGCAATGATGATGCTGCGTGCTTTCAGCACCGCGCCGGAGGCGGTTTCAATCTGGTGTAACCCCCCCTCAACCGCAGCAGGTACCAGCTTGCTGGCGCTTTGGCTGTCGATCACGTCTACGTCGTAATCGCTGACGTGCGCCTTCAGCGCGCCGGCCAGTTTCTGGCCTTCGGTTTTCGGCACGGAGATATAGTTTTCAATGTCCACGGTATCCAGCACCTGGCCACCGAAGCGCTCGCCCATCAGGCCCGTGCGGATCCCTTTACGCGCGGAGTACACTGCCGCCGCCGCGCCCGCCGGACCGGAACCGACAATCAGCACGTCATAGGCATCACGTTTGTTCAGCGCTTCTGCGGCACGTTTTTCGGCACCGGTATCCACTTTGGCGACGATTTCCGTCAGCGTCATACGACCCTGACCGAATTCCTGACCGTTCAGATACACCGCCGGAACGCCCATCACGTTGCGATCGGTGATTTCATTCTGGAAGGTACCGCCGTCAATTGCCGTGTGCTTGATGCGCGGGTTGAGGACCGACATCAGGTTCAGCGCCTGCACCACGTCCGGACAGTTGTGGCAGGAGAGCGAGTAATAGGTTTCAAACTCAAAATCACCGTCGATATCGCGGATCTGCTCCAGCAGCGCCTGCGCCTCTTTCGACGGATGACCGCCGGTCCACAGCAGCGCCAGCACCAGCGAGGTAAATTCATGCCCCAGCGGCGAGCCGGCAAAACGCGGCCCCAGCTCAGAGCCTGGGTTAGTAATCAGGAAAGAAGGCTTACGGACGTTAAGCGAGTTATCTTCTTTGAAGGTCACTTTTGGCGACAGTTCGGCGATCTCAGTCAGCAGTTCTTTGATCTCTGCCGATTTCGCGCTGTCGTCCAGCGTGGCAATCAGCTCAACGGGTTTAGTCAGTTTCTCAAGGTAGGCCTTGAGCTGGGTTTTCATATTTGTGTCGAGCATTGTTCTTCCCTCTCTTAAGACGTCATCATGCAAGCTGCCTTATGCGGGCGGCCTGAATGCAACTTGCATCATGGTGCTGGAATAACATGGGCGCGGGTGCGCCCATTGATTGCCGGGTGGCACTTCGTTTACCCGGCCTACGATACTGTAGGCCTGTGCAAGCGTAGCGCCGCCAGGCTTTACAGACTTAGATCTTGCCGACCAGGTCCAGAGATGGCGCCAGCGTTGCTTCGCCTTCTTTCCATTTAGCCGGGCAAACTTCACCTGGGTGAGAAGCGACATACTGCGCTGCTTTCACTTTACGCAGCAGGTCAGACGCATCACGGCCGATACCTTCAGCGGTAACTTCGATAGCCTGGATAATGCCCTGCGGGTCAACGACGAAGGTCGCGCGGTCTGCCAGGCCTTCATCTTCACGCATGTTGTCGAAGTTACGGGTCAGGGCGCCAGTCGGGTCACCGATCATCGCGTATTTGATTTTGGCGATGGTTTCAGAGCTGCTGTGCCACGCTTTGTGGGTGAAGTGGGTATCGGTAGACACAGAGTAAACGTCTACGCCCAGCTTCTGCAGTTCGTCGTAATGGTCAGCCACGTCGCCCAGTTCGGTCGGGCAAACGAAGGTGAAGTCAGCCGGATAGAAGAAGAAGACGCTCCAGCGACCTTCGGTATCTTTCTCGGTTACTTCGATGAACTCACCGTTTTTGAACGCCTGGTTTTTGAAAGGTTTAATTTTAGTGTTAATCAAAGACATCTGTACTTCCTCCGTGTTTTCGTTGAGATGTAAGGTAACCAACTTTATCCATCGGGGCTAATGCGTATGCTTTATCAAATCAATCAGCCAAACCTTACAACACCAACAAGACAACGTTGTGAACTGAATTAACGGAAAGCCTGAACGTAAAAAGGCCGCCCTGGTGGGCGGCCCTGATACCTGAACTTTCCACAGGAACTTTCAGTGCCAGCCGGGGCTGGCGTTGCGTTGCGCTCTACATACCTTATATCAGGCCGTAACAGCGGTTTGATTACAGCACCGGTTTTCAGTTTGGGCAATCCGTCACGCCGGCATTCCGCCCTATGGCTGCGATAGGTTTTACCGAATAACGCCCGCGTCTGCCCGACATAACGAGAGAATTAATAATGAGAATGGATTGCAATAAGTGGTCAGACTGGTAGCCGGCGCTAAAGTGGCAATAATGCGTCACAGCAAATCTATAACCGGGAGTGCTTATTGGAGAACAACGCCGCACGTTTTAAAGATAAAAATATCTTAATAACGGCTGAAGTTCTATTTCAATAATCCAGCCTCGTGATATATTAAGCTTGAATTCAAAATATAATAAGCAGGTTAATCACAAGGATTGTAAATGATTAACTTCGAACTATAGTTATCAGTTATGAGATGACAACAACACACTCAGGATGATCCATGGCAAATCTTTATGACCTTAAAAAATTCGATCTCAATCTGTTAGTCATTTTTGAGTGCATTTATCAGCACCTCAGCATTAGCAAGGCAGCGGAAACACTCTATATCACGCCCTCTGCGGTGAGCCAGTCTCTGCAACGCCTGCGTACGCAGCTGAATGACCCGCTTTTTATTCGTTCGGGTAAAGGCATCACCCCGACGACCGTGGGGATCAACCTGCATCATCATCTGGAAGAAAACCTTAATCATATTGAGCAGACCATCAATATCCTGAATAACGCGCAGATCAAAAAGAGCTTTGTCATCTACTGCCCGCAGATTCTGGTCCAGGGGCGATTGGGCGACCTGCTAAGGTCTCTGCTTGCGGACGGAAATTACGAGATAGAACATAATGATGTGGTCTTATCGCCTGAGTCGGCCGAGGATCTGCTCGCCTACCGCAAGGCCGATCTGGTGTTTAGTTTTGCACCGGTTAACAGCCGCTCTATCGTCTGTACCCGCTTTATCCAGTTTTCGGCACAGCTGGTCTGCTGCAAAGAGCACCCCCGCCTTGGCGATAGCGCAACGCTTGAGGAGCTCTGCCAGGAAAAATTCACGCTGATGCGCAGCCAGGAGAACGGCATAAAGGACTTCCAGCAGCAGTCGAACGTACTCCTTCCGGAACGGAATTTCTGCTTCCGCAGCGACTCGCTGATTTCGATTATGAATATTATTGGCATGAGTGATTTAGTCGGTTTTGTTCCAACCGCAATGTTTGAGCGATATAAAGACATTCTCAACCTGAAGCGCGTCGCCTTGCCTTTCACGGTTCCGAAATTAGATATTTTTATGCTATATAATCGTTCAGCGTTAAACAGCAGCGTGTTTTCGCAATTCATTGAAAAAATCGAAGCGGAATAATTTCCGATATTGCCCGAATACTTTTTAATTACATTTGGGCAACAATCCAGGCATGGATAAATCGCATTATTCCGGTTTCGCTTTAATATCTTTACTATTCATGTTTAATTAGCGTAAATAAAAGCCCCGACAGTCATCCTCAGGAAGAGATTGCACATGTCACTGTATAAACATCCCCTGCAGCTTAACGTGCTGGAGGCCGCGCAGGCGCGCATCGACTGGACGTTCGCCACTTTTTCCCGCATCTGCGTCTCCTTTTCCGGCGGCAAAGACTCCACCGTCATGCTGCATCTCACCGCGCAAATGGCCCGGGCGCAAAAGCGAAAAATCAGCGTGCTGTTTATTGACTGGGAGGCGCAGTTCTCCTGCACCATTGAGCACGTTAATGCGCTGCGCGAATGCTACCGGGACGTCATCGAGCACTTTTACTGGGTGGCGCTTCCGCTGACCACGCAGAATTCGCTCTCACAGTATCAGCCGGAATGGCAGTGCTGGGCGCCGGGCGTGCGCTGGGTGCGCCAGCCGCCGGAAGACGCCATCACCGCTGTCGATTATTTTGATTTTTACCAGGCGGGAATGACCTTTGAAGCGTTTGTCCGCTCGTTTTCCGACTGGTTTGCCCTGCACCGGCCGGCAGCCATGCTGGTAGGTATCCGCGCCGATGAATCTTACAACCGGTTTTTGACCATCGCCAACAACCGCAAGCAGCGCTTCGCGGACGATAAGCCCTGGACAACCACCGCTCCCGGGGGGCACGCGTGGTACGTCTATCCTCTCTACGACTGGAAAACCGCAGACATCTGGACATGGTTTGCAAAATCCGGGTGCAGCTATAACCCGCTCTACAACCTCATGTTTCAGGCGGGCGTCCCGCCGCGCTATATGCGCATCTGCGAACCCTTCGGCCCGGAACAGCGCCAGGGGCTCTGGCTCTATCACGTTCTCGAGCCCGAGCGCTGGGCCGCGATGTGCGAGCGCGTCAGCGGCGTGCGCAGCGGCGGTATCTACGCCGGGCAGGACAACCATTTTTACGGCCACCGCAAAATCCTCAAACCCGAGCACCTCGGCTGGCGCGACTACGCCATGCTCCTGCTGGACAGCATGCCGCAAAACACGGCTGAGCATTACCGCAATAAAATCGCGATCTATCTGCACTGGTATCAGAAGAGAGGCATGCCGGATATTCCCGAGACGCAGGAGGGCGATATCGGCGCCAAAGACATCCCCTCATGGCGCCGTATTTGTAAGGTTTTACTTAATAATGACTACTGGTGCAGGGCGCTGTCGTTCAGCCCAAATAAACCCAAACATTATCAGCGCTACAGCGACAGAGTGAAGGCGAAACGCAAGGAGTGGGGCATTTTATGCGACAAAGAATAATTACCGAGATCGAAACGTACCTGCAGTCACTTTCCGAAGAGGATCGGATTAACGCCATCAATGCCTTTCGTGAAGCGATCCATCGACACAGTCCTTTTCGTGAGCAACCGATAGACTGCGTGCTCTGGATCAAACAGGACGCGATTATCGCTAACGACTACAACCCCAATAACGTTGCCCCTCCAGAAAAACGGCTGCTCACCAGGTCGCTGGAACTCGATGGATTCACCCAACCTCTTGTCGTAACGGAAAGTGAACCGCAACATTACGAAATTGTGGATGGTTTCCACCGCCATGAAATCGGCAAAAATCGGGCGGCGTTAAAGCGCCAGCTCAAGGGATATCTCCCCGTCACCTGCCTGCGCCAGGACCGACAGGAAAAGCATGACCGTATGGCCGCCACGATCCGTCACAACCGGGCGCGGGGTCGGCACCAGATTAACGCCATGTCAGAGATCGTGCGCGAACTGGCACAGCTCGGCTGGAATGATGAGCGAATTGGCAAAGAGCTCGGAATGGACAGCGACGAGGTGCTGCGCCTCAAGCAAATCAACGGTCTGCTGGCGCTGTTTGCAGACCGTCGCTATTCCGAAGCCTGGACGGTGAAATAATCAGAGCGTGTTCAAACGCTCTGCCGCCGCCAGCAGCGTCGATTCCTGCTTGGCAAAGCAAAGACGGATCAGCTTGTGTGGGAAGGGATCGGCGCAGAATACCGACAGCGGAATGGCGGCCACTCCCACCTCTTTTGTCAACCACTGGCAAAAGCTGACGTCATCCAGATCGGAAATCGCACTGTAGTCCGCGAGCAGGAAATAGGTTCCTTCAGACGGCAAAATTTCCAGGCGGCTTTTACTCAGCGCCGTCACGAACAGATCCCGACGTTCACGGTAGAAACGCGGCAGCGCGCGATAATGCTCGGGCTCCGCGCGCAGCATATCCGCCAGCGCCAGCTGAGCTGGCGTGTTCACGGCAAAGGTCAGGTACTGATGCACCTTGCGCAGCTCAGCGCTAATGG
This sequence comes from Enterobacter sp. JBIWA003, assembly GCF_019968825.1. Taxonomy (NCBI): domain Bacteria; kingdom Pseudomonadati; phylum Pseudomonadota; class Gammaproteobacteria; order Enterobacterales; family Enterobacteriaceae; genus Enterobacter; species Enterobacter sp. JBIWA003. The sequence continues at coordinate 1,340,861 of NZ_CP074170.1, read as the reverse complement.
CGGCCGGTGCGACGCAGTAGCCCACTTTCCAGCCGGTCATATGGTAGGTCTTACCGAACGACGAGACGGCGATAGCGCGCTCGCGAAGCTGCGGATGGGCCAGCACGCTGGCGTGTCCCTCTTCTGCAAAGCAGATGTGCTCGTAAACTTCATCGCTCAGCACGTAAATTTCACGTTCAGCAATGGCCTGCCACAGCGCGGCGAAGTCCGTTTTCTGCCACACCGTCGCGGACGGGTTATGCGGGGTATTCAGGATCACCAGACGGGTTTTATCACTCAGCAGCGCAGCAAATGCCTGCCAGTCAGGGAGGAAATGCGGTGGCTGTAACGCCACGCGTTTCACCACGCCGCCGGAAAGTTCAACCGCAGGCGCATAGCTGTCGTAGCTCGGGTCAAAGCAGATCACTTCATCGCCCGCGCGCACCAGCGCGGTGATGGCCGCATACAGCGCTTCGGTCGCCCCTGCCGTCACCGTGATGTCGCTGTTCGCATCGGGCTTATGACCATACAGCTCAGCCGTTTTGTCGGCAATGGCTTCCCGCAGCGCCTGTACGCCCGTCATTGGCGCATACTGATTCGCCCCCTGCGCAACGTGATACGCTAAACGCGCCTGCAGATAAGCCGGGCCGTCGAAATCCGGGAACCCCTGAGAAAGGTTAATGGCGTTGTGCTGCTGCGCCAGAGCGCTCATCTGCGTAAAGATGGTGGTACCGAGATTGGGAAGTTTACTTTGCGGAATCAAGGCGTTAATGCTCATTGTGTTGTGCCTGCTTGTAATACTTATGTTGCTGCCACTATAACACGATGTTAGTCTTTGGCAATCAAGACGCTTAGACGTCTAAACAATATGAATATTCCTGTCCGAGAGGGTAAAAGGAAAATGACAGACAACCTGCAACTCACGCATCTGGTCGACGCCTGCCGCTGGATCGGTGCCAAAGGCTGGGCGCCCGCCACCGGCGGTAACATGTCGGTGCGTCAGGACGAACATCTCTGCTGGCTTAGCGAATCCGGCAAAGACAAAGGTAGCCTCACAACCGATGACTTTCTGCAGGTGGAGATCGCCACCAACCGCGCGCCGTCCGGTCGTAAACCGTCGGCGGAGACCGGGCTGCACACGCTGATTTATCGTCTGTTCCCTGAGGCCAACGCCGTACTGCACGTTCACACGGTTAACGCCACGGTGCTGTCACGTCTGGTCAAAGAAGCCGAGCTCAGCATCAGCGGCTTTGAGATGCAAAAATCCCTCACCGGACAGACCACGCATCTGGACACGGTGGCTATTCCGGTCTTCGATAACGACCAGGATATTGACGCCCTCGCCTCACGAATCGCTCATTACGCCCAGGAACGTCCGCTTAATTATGGTTTTCTTCTGCGTGGCCATGGCTTAACCTGCTGGGGACGCGATGTGGCCGAAGCCCGCCGTCATCTGGAAGGACTGGAGTTCCTGTTTGAATGTGAAATGCGTTTACGACAACTGGAGAGAGTATGATTCGCGCGATTGTGACGGATATTGAAGGAACCACCAGCGATATTCGTTTTGTCCATGATGTTTTGTTCCCCTATGCGCGTGAGCGGCTGGCGGCCTTCGTGACCGCTCAGCAGTACGCCGAGCCGGTGAAATCCATTCTGGACAACCTGCGTGATGAAATCGCTAACCCACACGCCAGCGTCAGCGAACTTATCGACGCTCTGTTTGCCTTTATGGATGAAGACCGCAAATCGACCGCGCTCAAAGCGCTGCAGGGGATCATCTGGCACGACGGCTACGTCAACGGCGACTTTACCGGCCATCTCTACCCGGACGTGCTGCCCGCGCTGGAAAAATGGAAAGCGCAAGGGATTGATCTCTATGTTTATTCCTCTGGCTCCGTCGCTGCGCAGAAACTGTTATTTGGCTACAGCGACGAAGGTGATATTACTCATCTGTTCAGCGGCTATTTCGACACCCACATCGGCGCCAAGCGCGAGGTGCAGTCTTATCAGAACATTGCGGCGCAAACGGGCATAGCCCCGTCGCAGATCCTCTTCCTCTCCGATATTCATCAGGAGCTGGACGCGGCTGAACAAGCAGGTTTTCGTACCCTGCAGCTGATTCGCGGTGATGATGACGGCGCAAGCCACCACCATCAGGTCCACCAGTTTGACGAGATTAACCCGGAGCAGATCCCTTCATGAGCGCATTGACCATTTATTCCGACAAAGACGCCAGTCAACACCAGTGGCACAGCACCGACGCCGCCGAGATTGCCCAACAGCTCAACGCAAAAGGCGTGCGGTTTGAACGCTGGGCGGCGGATCGCGATTTAGGACACGATCCCGCCCCTGAAGCCGTGATCGCGGCGTATCAACAAGCGATCGACAAACTGGTCGCAGAGAAGGGTTACCAGAGCTGGGACGTGATCAGCCTGCGCGCCGACAATCCGCAGAAAGACGCGCTGCGCGCGAAGTTCCTGAATGAACACACCCACGGCGAGGACGAAGTACGCTTTTTCGTAGAAGGCGCGGGCTTGTTCTGCCTGCACATTGGCGATGAGGTGTATCAGGTGCTGTGCGAGAAAAACGACCTGATCTCCGTGCCCGCGGGCACGCCGCACTGGTTTGATATGGGCTCAGAGCCGAACTTTACGGCGATTCGTATTTTCGATAATCCGGAAGGCTGGGTGGCCCAGTTTACCGGTAACGCCATTGCGGATGCGTATCCGCGCCTCGCTTGATTTTTTCTCCCTCTCCCTGTGGGAGAGGGCCGGGGTGAGGGCACCAGCGCGCACTACGCGTTTAGCCCCTTCACATACTCCACCAGCTGATCCAGCACTATCCCCCACCCTTCGTGGAAGCCCATCTGTTCGTGCTGCTCGCGGATTTCCTTCGTGGGGTGGCGCGCAATCGCCGTATAGCGGGTTTTGCCCTCGCCCACCTCTTCCAGCAGCAGGATCGCCGTCATAAAGGGCTTCTCGGTTGGTTTCCAGCCTTCGGTATAGCCGTCGGTAAAGACCAGCTTTTTTCCCGGGTCGATTTCAAGGAACACACCCCGGTTATCCATCCGCTGACCGTCCACCTCAAACACGGTGTTGAACCGTCCGCCCACGCGGAGGTCAAGGTCGCATTCGGTCACCTTATGGGGAGCAGGAATGAAGAAGTTTTTGATATGCTCGGGCGTAGTCCAGCAGAGCCACAGCAGGTCGCGCGGGGCATCCACCACGCGCTCCAGTTTTAAGTCTGTTTCAGGATCGAGCGTCACGATATTGTCCTCTTAAGGGAACCCCTTAAAGGATAGCCGGACTCAGGCGAATTTGCCGTTTGCCACCGCTTCCGGCGTGACCACACCCGTATCCAGCACCCAGCCGCTAATCAGCGAGGCGGGGGTTACGTCAAACGCCGGGTTATAGACCTGCGCGTTTTCCGGCGCCCACTGCACCGCGCCAAAGCTTCCGGCGACGCCCGTCACCTCGCTGGCGGCGCGCTGCTCAATCGGGATCGCGTCGCCGTTCGGGCAGTCCGGGTCGAGGGTCGTTTGCGGCGCGGCCACGTAGAATGGAATGCCGTGGAATTTTGCCAGCACCGCCAGGGAATAGGTGCCAATCTTGTTCGCCACGTCGCCGTTGGCAGCAATGCGGTCTGCACCCACCCACACGGCGTCCACCTGCCCTTTCGCCATCAGGCTGGCGGCCATAGAATCGGTAATCAGCTGATACGGCACGCCCAGCTCGCCAAGTTCCCAGGCGGTTAACCTTCCCCCCTGCAGCAGCGGACGGGTTTCATCGACCCAGACGTTGCTGACCTTGCCTTCCTGATGCGCGCGAGCAATCACGCCCAGCGCGGTGCCGACGCCCGCCGTTGCCAGCCCGCCGGTGTTGCAGTGGGTCAGCAGGCGGCTGCCAGGCTTCACCAGCGCGCTGCCCGCTTTTGCAATGGCGTCACAGAGCCGTTTGTCTTCGTCGATCAGGCGCAGCGCCTCCGCCACCAGCGCCGGAACATACTCTTCCTGCCACAGCGCCAGCTTCATGCGGTCAAGGTTGTTCATCAGGTTCACCGCCGTCGGGCGGGATGCGCGCAGGGTTTCCAGCGCAACCGCCAGCTCGTCACGGCTTTTGCCGTTTTCCGCCAGCAGCGCCAGCAGCAGACTTGCAGAGAGACCGATCAGCGGCGCGCCGCGCACCCGCAGGGCGTGAATATGCCCCACCAGCGCCTCTACCGTTGAGGCATCCAGCCAGCGTTTCTCCTGCGGAAGGGCCTGCTGGTCGAGAATAAAGAGCTGATTATCCGCTACCCGCAGGCTGGTCGTCTGTAATGTCTGCATGTCGTTAATTCCCTGTTGCGTTGTTGTAGCACATTGTGTCAGGATGAAATCCAGATGTATAGACGTCTACATGTCTTTATTAGCAAACCCGTGAGGAGCAGGCCATGTCGCAATACCGTACCTTTACCGCTCAGGACGCCGTGGAATATGCCAGGCAGTTTGGCGGCCTTGACGATCCTTCATCGCTGGTGGAGGCGCAGGAGGTAGGCGACGGCAACCTCAATCTGGTGTTCAAAATCTTCGATAACGCGGGCGTGAGCCGCATCATCGTTAAGCAGGCGCTGCCCTACGTGCGCTGCGTCGGCGAGTCCTGGCCGCTGACGCTGGACCGCGCCCGTCTGGAGGCGCAAACCCTGGTCGAGCACTACCGGCACAGCCCGCAGCACACGGTGAAAATCCACCATTTTGACCCGGTACTGGCGGTGATGGTGATGGAAGATCTCTCCAGCCATCGCATCTGGCGCGGCGAGCTGATCAAAAATAATTATTACCCGCAGGCGGCGCGTCAGCTGGGTGAATACCTCGCGCACGCGCTGTTCCACACCAGCGATTTCTACCTGCACCCGCACGAGAAAAAAGCGCAGGTGGCGAAATTCATCAACCCGGAGATGTGCGAGATCACCGAAGATCTGTTCTTCAACGATCCGTACCAGATCCACGAACGCAACAGCTACCCGGCCGAGCTGGAAAATGACGTCGCCGCGCTGCGCGACGACGCCCAGCTGAAAATTGCCGTGGCCTCCCTGAAGCACCGTTTCTTTTCTCAGGCTGAAGCCCTGCTGCACGGGGATATCCACAGCGGCTCGATTTTTGTGGCCGACGGCAGCCTGAAGGCCATCGACGCCGAGTTCGGCTATTTCGGGCCGATGGGCTTTGACGTCGGCACCGCTATCGGCAACCTGCTGCTGAACTTCTGCGGCCTGCCGGGACATCTGGGCATTCGCGATGCCGCCGCCGCCCGCGAACAGCGCCTGACCGATATTCAGGAACTGTGGAACACCTTCGCGGAGCGCTTCCAGGCGCTGGCACACGAGAAAACGCGCGACGCCGCGCTCAGCGCGCCGGGCTATGCCTCCGCCTTCCTGAAAAAAGTCTGGCATGACGCCATCGGTTTCTGCGGCACCGAGCTGATTCGCCGCAGCGTCGGGCTTTCCCACGTCGCGGATATCGACACCATTCAGGACGAGGCGATGCGCCACGAATGCCTTCGCCACGCGTTAACGCTCGGCAAGGCGCTGATTGTGATTGCCGACCGTATCGACAGCGCGGAAGATCTGGTGGCGCGGGTACGGCAGTACAGCTGAGTGCCGGCTTTGTGCCCGGTGGCGCTGCGCTTACCGGGCCTACGATTCTGATTTTCTCCCTCTCCCTGTGGGAGAGGGCCGGGGTGAGGGCATCAAACCGCACTCACCCCAAATACTCAATCACCGACAGCCCACCGTTATAGTCCGTGCTGTAGATAATTCCCTGCGCATCCACGAACACGTCACACGACTGGATCACCTGCGGGCGATTCGGGCGGGTATCCATCATTTTCTCTGGTGCCGCAGGCACCAGCGCCCCCGTTTCAACCGGACGATACGGATTGGAAATGTCATACGCGCGCACGCCCGCATTCTGATACGTGGCAAAAATCAGCGTGGAGCTGACAAAGCTCCCCGGCCGGTTCTCGTGCAGATTATGCGGCCCGAAATGCGCCCCTTTCGCCACGTAGTCAGTTTCGTCCGGCTGCGGGAAGGTAGAGATGCTTACCGGGTTCGACGGCTCGCGGATATCAAACAGCCAGATGAGCTTCTCCCCGTCCTCCTGGTTGTCGAGCACCGCTTCATCCAGCACCACCAGCAGATCGCGGTCCGGCAGCGGCAGCGCGGTGTGCGTGCCGCCGCCAAACGGCGGACTCCAGTTACGGTGGCTAATGAGCTTAGGCCGGGTACGATCCTTCACGTCCAGCAGCGTCAGGCCGCCGTCGCGCCAGCTGCCGTACGCGGTATCGCCGGCAATAATCGCATGGTGGAGCGCGTAGCGTTTCCCTTCCGGCCAGTTCGGCTGTTCACCTTCGGCCTGGTTCATCCCCGGCAGCCACCAGCGCCCTGCCACCTCAGGCTTACGCGGGTCGGCCAGATCAATCGTCAGAAAGATGTAGTCGGTAAAACCGTCGATCAGCGCCGACACGTACGCCCAGCGGCCACCGACGTACCAGATGCGGTGAATGCCAATCCCGCTCAGCGACAGAAAGCCGATTTCGCGCGGCCTGTCCGGCGTGGAGATATCAAACGCGCGCAGCCCGGCGCTCCAGCCTTTGTCCTGCACGTCGCGGACAGTCTCGCCCACCTGGCGGGTGTAGTAGACCTTCTCGTCGGCAAAGCGGGCATCGGCAAACAGATCCCGGGCGTTGATGACCAGCAGCAGGTCATCATGCGCCTGCAGATGCACGTTCCAGGTGCCGGGCGGCGCGGGCACGTAGCCCGCCGCTTTCGGGTTTTTCGGATCGCGCACGTCGACAATCGAAAAGCCCTGCGACACCATATGGCCGATATAAGCGAAACCGCGGTGCACCATCAGTTGCACGCCGTCCGGGCGACCACCCTGATCGCTATGGCCAATCAGCCGCATGTTGCGGCTGTATTCGGGTTGAGGTAATGCAGACATAGTTGAGTCCTTTCGCCGGATGGCGGCTTCGCCTTATCCGACCTACAACACCGTAGGCCCGGTAAGCGAAGCGCCACCGGGCATTATTTTGACCTGGCTTCCAGCGTCGCAAACCACGGCGCGATAAAATCTTCCGTCTGGCCCCAGCCCGGAATGATTTTCCCCAGCGACGCCACGTTCACCGCGCCCGGCTGGGCGGTCAGCAGCGCCTGTGGAATAGCGGCCGCCTTAAAATCGTAGGTCGCAGGCGTGGCTTCCCCGGCAATCTTGTTCGCCACCAGACGCACGTTGGTCGCGCCAATCAGCTTCGGATCCACCGCCACGCTCACCTTCCATGGGCTGCCCGGCTCGCGCATCAGCTGCAGATCCTGGTTGGAGATGTCGATGCTGTAGAGTTTGATCTCGGTACGGCCGTTCTCTTTCAGCGCTTTGTACGCGCCCTGGCTGAAGGCGTCCCAGGTTCCCCAGATGGCGTCGATTTTACCTTTCGGGTATTTAGCCAGAATCGCACCCACCTTGTTGGCGGTGTCGCCCTGCACGTCAGAGGAGACCGCGCCGATAGACTCCAGCTCTTTGATGTCCGGGTACTGTTTTTGCAACTCTTTATACGCCGCCTGACGACGCTCCATCGGCGGGAAGCCCGCGACCCACAGCTTGACGATATTGGCCTTGCCGTTGAAATCTTTCGCCAGTTGGCCGAAGGAGAGGTTCGTCAGGGAGGCATCATCCTGCTGGGTGACGGTCACGCCCGGGATCTCGCCGTTAACCGCCGTATCAAAGACGGCGACTTTGATCCCGGCGTCCACCGCCTTTTTCACCAGCGCGGTGGAGTACGGATCGCGGCCCTGAGAAAGGATAATCCCGTCGTACTTCTGGCTGATGGCCTGGTTCACGAAGTCCTGGAATTTGGCGTCGTCCCCGTTGCTTAAAAAGGTGCTGACCTTAAAGCCAAGCTTCTTCCCTTCCTGAATGGCCCCGGCAATAAACTGCGTGGTGTTGTCGTCTGAGCCGAGGTTACGGATCACCGCGATGCGGATCGGGCCGTCATGGTTGGCAATGGCCGCCGGAAGCGGTGCGGGCGTGGCCGCGAAGCCAGGCAGAGCGGTGAATAACCCTAATGCCACCAAAGAGAGTGCAATCTTTTTCATTTTTTTATCCCGTTGTGTTGTCAGCGTTTTTGTATGTACGTAATCGCCAGCGCTACCGCGAGCACCAGCCCTTTTATAATGTCCATGGCGTAATACGGCACGGAGAGCATCACCAGCCCGTTCGACAGCACGCCGAGAATAACCGCCCCGACCAACGTCCCCAGCGCATTCGGCTTGCCGGATCCGGCCAGCGAGAAGCCAATCCACGCCGCCGCCACCGCATCCATCAGGTAACCGCCGCCCGCGTTTACCTGCGATGAGCCAATGCGCGAGGCCAGCAAAATCCCGCCCAGGCCAGCCAGCAGGGAGGCAATCACGTAGGCCGCCACCTTGTAGCGGGTGGTGCGAATCCCTGAGAGACGCGCCGCTTCCGGGTTACCGCCGATGGCGTACATCCGACGACCGTGAGTGGTGAGCGACAGCCCCAGCTGCGCCAGAACCGTCACCACCAGCATGATGATCACAATCGTCGGCACCTGCCCCAGCAGGCTGAACGTCGCAGGGATGGTGCCTTCCGCCATGTCACCGCTGGGCAGCACCATGTTCTCGGTAATCGACCCGCCGTAGCTGTAGGTCATCGCCACGCCCTGGATCACAAACAGGCTGGCCAGCGTCGCGAGCATGTCCGGAATGCGCAGGATGACGATCAGAAAGGCGTTAAACAGGCCGACCAGCGTGCAGAGCGCGAGGGTGATCAGAATCGACTCGGTGGTGCCGAAGCCGTGCCAGACGAAAAGGGAAATCACCAGCGCGTTCGCCAGCGACGCGGTCGATCCTACGGAGAGATCGAACCCGCCAATGGTCAGCGATATCGACACGCCAATAGCTATCACCGTCACGATGGCAATCGAACGCAGAATATTGATGATGTTGTTTGGATCGAGGAAGCTGTCCGACGCCAGGCCAAAGACGGCCACCAGCGCGACGACGGTTAACAGCATGCCCCACTTGTAGAGAAAATCGAAAATCTGCTGACGACCAGACGCCGTCGCGTTTACTGAAAGGGCCTTGCTCACGACGCCGTTCCTCCGGTTGAATAATAAAGTAGTGTCTCTTCACGGGCCTCGGCCCCGGCGATTTCCGCCACGATGCGCCCGTCCCACAGCACGCAGATGCGGTCGCACAGCCCGACCAGCTCGGCAAATTCGCCGGAGGCGTAAATCACCCCTTTGCCCTCACGCGCCAGGCCGTCAATCAGCTGGAACAGATCGGTTTTGGCCTTCACGTCCACGCCTTTGGTCGGCTCGTCGAAGATCAGCACGCTCGCGTCATTGCGCAGCCACTTGCCGATGGCGACCTTCTGCTGGTTGCCGCCGGACAAGCGTCGCAAAACCTGTCCGGGACCGCGGGCGCGCACGCCGACGCGAGCGATCACCTCCTCCGCCCAGCGCCACGCCTGACGATGGCCGAACAGGCTCCAGCGCGAGAAGCTGTTATCGGCGCACACGGCAAGGTTCATGCTCACCGGCTCGTCGATAAAAATGCCCTCTTTGCGCCGCTCTTCCGGCACCAGCGCCAGGCCGCGCAGCACCGAGTCCGCCGGGTCGCGCGGCTGCCAGGGCTGTTGATTCAACTCACCGCGCGACACGCGGCTTTTGCTGGCGCCAAACAGCGCCTTACAGAGTTCGGTTTTGCCCGCGCCCGCCAGCCCGGCAATCCCGAGAATTTCGCCTTTGCGCAGGTGCAGGGAGATATCTTTCAGCAGCGCGTCGTCGTGCAGCCCTTCAACCCGCAGCAACGTTTCGTCGCCGTGCGGCGGCCGCGCGGGCGGGTAGATATCGCTCAGCACGTGGCCGAGCATCTTCTCGACGATCGCTTCGCCGCTGAGATCGGCCATCGGGCCGGACTCGATCAGCTTGCCGTCGCGCAGCACCGTCAGGGTGTCGCAGATGGCCTTCAGCTCGTGAATGCGGTGGGAGATAAACACCACGCCGATGCCCTGCTGCTTTAACCGTCTCACCACCGCAAACAGGCGCTCGCTCTCGTGCGCGTCCAGCGGCGCAGTGGGCTCATCAAGAATGAGAAAACGGCAGTGGTGTGACAGGGCGCGCGCCAGCAAAATCTGCTGCTTTTCGGCAAGCGTGCAGCTGTCGATGGAACGGCGTACGTCCAGAGCAACATCCAGCTGCGCCAGGGCCTGTCTCGCCTGCTGGCGGACGGTACGCCAGCGGAAGCGATGCCCCGGCTGCGCCAACTGGTCGAGCATAATGTTCTCGGCGATACTTAACCCCGGGATCAGCGCCACGTCCACCTCCTGCTGCACAAGGTGGATGCCCAGCCGTTTGGCGTCGAGCGGCTCGCGGATGCTTACCGGCTGGTTATTAATGGAGATTTCGCCCTCATAGTGGTCGTGCGTCCCGCACAGCACCGCCATCAGCGTCGATTTCCCCGCGCCGTTGGCGCCGGTCAGCGCATGTACCGATCCGCCGGTTAAGGTGAAGTTCACGCGCGACAGCGCCTGAAAGCCGGAAAAGGCCAGGCTGATACCGCGCATCTCAAGGCGACTGGAAACCATCCGCGTAAATCCTTCATAACTCTTCTGATTTATCGAATTTTTCACAGCTCCGGTTGACTGACAACGACGGAAAAGGCATAAGTTAAAGCGAAATATTATTAGCCATCCGGATGTCCAGACATAACATCGGGTTAGCGCTTGCTAAAAAAGGACAACACCATGAGCAACACCGATATCCGCGTCGTGCCTGGCCCGGCGAACTACTTCTCCCATCCCGGAAGCCTTGCGCATCTGAATGACTTCTTTACCCCGGAACAGCTTTCCCGCGCGGTGTGGATTTACGGCGAGCGCGCTATCGACGGCGCGCGCCCGTTCCTGCCGGAGAGCTTTCACGCGCCGGGGGCGAAACACCTGCTGTTTAAAGGCCACTGCAGCGAGCGCGACGTCATCCATCTGGTGAACGAATCCGGCAGTGACGCCAGCGTGGTGATTGGCGTCGGCGGCGGTGCGGTGCTGGATACCGTCAAGGCCGTGGCGCGTCGTCTGGGCGTGCCGTTCGTGGGTATCCCCACCATTGCCGCAACCTGCGCGGCATGGACCCCGCTCTCCGTCTGGTACAACGATGCCGGGCAGGCGCTGCATTTTGAGATCTTCGATGACGCCAACTTCCTGGTGCTGGTAGAGCCACAGATCATTCTCAACGCACCCGCGGAATACCTGCTGGCGGGCATTGGCGATACGCTGGCGAAGTGGTACGAAGCGGTAGTGCTTGCTCCGCAGCCTGAAAACCTGCCGCTGACCGTGCGGCTGGGCATCAACGGCGCGCTGGCGATCCGCGACGTGCTGCTGGAGCACAGTGAGGAAGCGCTGGCCGACCAGCAGCGCGGCGAACAGACGCAGGTCTTTCGGGACGTGGTGGATGCGATCATCGCCGGCGGCGGGATGGTCGGCGGTCTGGGCGAACGCTATACCCGCGTGGCGGCGGCGCATGCGGTGCACAACGGTTTAACCGTGCTGCCGCAGACGGAAAAATACCTCCACGGCACCAAGGTGGCCTACGGCATTCTGGTGCAGAGCGCCCTGCTCGGCCAGGACGACGTGCTGGCACAGCTGGTCTCGGCGTATCGACGTTTTAACCTGCCGACCACGCTTCGCGCGCTGGAGGTCGATATTCACAACCGCGACGAGCTGGATAAGGTGATTGCCCACACCCTGCGTCCGGTGGAGTCAATTCATTATCTGCCGGTGACGTTAACGCCTGAGGTTCTGCGCGCGGCGTTTGAGAAGGTGGAATACTTCAGCCGTTAATCTCCCTGACCGTCTATACCTAATGATGATTCTTACCACTCTCGTAACGAGGTCATCATGCAGATCGATTTAACAGGTAAAAAGGCGCTGGTTACCGGTGCCAGCCGCGGGTTGGGTCGGGCTATTGCACTGTCGCTGGCGCGCGCCGGTGCGGATGTGATTATTACGTATGAAAAATCTGCCGATAAAGCCCAGGCGGTCGCTGAGGAGATTAAGGCGCTGGGACGACACAGCGAAGCTGTGCAGGCCGACAGCGCCAGCGCGCAGGCGATTCAGGATGCCGTTACCCATGCGGCGCGTTCCCTTGGCGGGCTGGACATTCTGGTCAACAACGCAGGTATCGCGCGTGGCGGCCCGCTGGAATCCATGACCCTGGCGGACATTGACGCGCTCATCAACGTCAACATTCGCGGCGTGGTGATCGCCATTCAGGAAGCGCTGGTGCACATGTCCGACGGCGGGCGCATTATCAACATCGGCAGCTGTCTGGCCAACCGCGTGGCGATGCCGGGTATTGCCGTTTACTCGATGACCAAGTCTGCCCTTAACTCCCTCACCCGCGGCCTGGCGCGCGATCTGGGCCCGCGCGGTATTACCGTTAACCTTGTCCACCCCGGCCCCACCAACAGCGATATGAACCCGGAAGACGGCGAACAGGCGGAAGCCCAGCGCCAGATGATCGCAGTCGGTCACTACGGCCAGCCGGAAGACATCGCGGCGGCGGTCACCTTCCTCGCCAGCCCGGCTGCGGGGCAGATCTCCGGCACAGGGCTGGATGTCGACGGCGGGTTGAACGCCTGATCGCATATTTCCTGCAAGCCTCTGTCGCCCGGCAGAGGCCTTCTCGAGGCGCCTCGACGGTTTGCGTTTTACCTCTTACCTGTATTTTTTCTCCGCTCTACAGTACCCCATAAGAAATTCGGAATTTATCTAATAGTCTTATTATTTCCTTATATTTTGTGTGGGCGTACAGTGGAGGTACGGATGAAGATTGTCTGGTCCAATGGTGCAAAGAAGGCGTTTTCAAAGATTGAAGAGCGGTATCAGCGACGCATTGAGGTAAAGCTTACTGAGCTGGATGACCGCTCGGCTCCCCGGCCCGATATCAAAAAAATATCGGCGACAGAAGATCATTTCAGGCTACGCGTTGGCGATTACCGCATCATCTATACGCTTCGGGACGATCCCGATGACCATTGTTATGTTTTGGCCGTCAAACGCAGAACTTCAACGACTTACCTGCATGAGGAGAGTGCCACATATGGCTGTACAGCTAATCAAGGACGATAACGGGAAAACGCAGTACGCCGTTATTCCCTATCACGAATATTTTCGTATGCTCTTACAGATGTCAGAAATTGACGACGAAACCGATGACGATCTGGAGGATATTGAGGTCGAACACGATAGTCTGGATGACGTGGAATTGCCCGGAGAAGTATGCAGCATCATGACCTGGCAGAACGTCAGCCTGCAGGCCGCGTGGCGTATCCTGCGCGGGCTATCCCAGCAGGAGGTGGCGGAGAAACTGGGCATCAGCCAGTCCGCCGTGTCGCAGCTGGAAGCGCTGGACTCCCGTCCGCAAAAGCGCACCCGTGAAAAGCTGGCAGCGATCTACGGCTGCAAGCAGGAGCAGATCAGCCTCTATTTACCGAAAGAGGGTTAACAGCACTTCGCCCCGCCCTTGCCGCCGTAACGGGCGTCCTGGCGGTCACGGAAAAATTCTTCGTAGGTCATTGGCGTCTGGTCCGGATGATTGACACGCATATGCTCGACGTAGTTGTCGTAGTCCGGCACGCCAATCATCATTTTGGCGGCCTGGCCCAGGTATTTACCGGCTTTGGAAAGGGTGTCGAACATGATTCTGATCTCACAGGAAATGTAGGCCGGGTAAGGCGAAGCCGCCACCCGGCACAAAGGTTAGTGCGCCCCTTTCGCCTGGGTCACAATCTCTTCCAGGTTTTCAGGCATTGGCTCATACGGCGTCTCTTTCGCCGTTGGCGTGTCGACTTTCAATGCCGCCAGCGCGGTCTTGAGAGAATACAACGCCAGCACCACGACCACCACCATAAAGAAGATGGTCAGCCCGGCGTCCAGACGGTTGTTAAACACCAGCTGCGACAGCTGTGATTCGGTGTACTGTGCCGGGATCTTGCCGCTGTCGAGCATCGCCTGGAACTTGTTGGCAATCGCCAGGAAGCCCACCTTATTATCCGGACTGAAGGCCTTCTGCCAGCCCGCCGTCAGGGTACAGATCAGCAGCCACGCGGTAGGCACTAGCGCCACCCACGCATAGCGCTGGCGCTTCATCTTGAACAGCACCACCGCGCAGAGCATCAGCGCCATGCCCGCCAGCATCTGGTTGGCGATACCGAACAGCGGCCACAGGGTGTTAATCCCGCCCAGTGGATCGACCACGCCCTGATGCAGGAAATAGCCCCACGCCAGCACGCACAGCGCCGTCGCCAGCAGGTTAGCCGGGAGCGAGTCGGTCCGCTTCAGGTTCGGGGAGATGACGCCCAGCAGATCCTGCAGCATAAAGCGCGCCGCACGGGTTCCCGCATCCACCGCCGTCAGGATAAACAGCGCTTCAAACAGAATGGCGAAGTGATACCAGAACGACACGTCCATCAGCCCGCCCAGCGCGCCGTGGAGAATATACGCCATGCCCACCGCCAGCGTCGGCGCCCCGCCCGCGCGGGAGATTATGGACTGCTCGCCCACTTCGCTGGCGATGCTCGTCAACGTATCAGGGGTAATCGCGAAGCCCCAGCCGCTCACCACCTGCGCGGCGGATGCCACCACGTCAACGGTACCGGCCGGAGCCAGGACCGCCATCGGGCTGTTCATCGCGAAGTAGACGCCCGGATCGATAATGCAGGCGGAGACCAGCGCCATGATGGCCACGAAGGACTCCATCAGCATGCCGCCGTAGCCAATCAGGCAGGCCTGATTTTCATTCGCCAGCATCTTCGGCGTCGTCCCGGAGGCGATCAGCGCGTGGAAGCCCGACACCGCACCGCAGGCAATGGTAATAAACAGGAACGGGAAGAGATTCCCGGTCCAGACCGGGCCGGTACCGTCGATAAATTTGGTCAGCGCCGGCATGGTCAGCGTTGGGCGCATAATCAGAATACCGATTGCCAGCCCGACGATGGTGCCGATTTTCAGGAACGTTGAAAGGTAGTCGCGCGGGGCCAGCAGCAGCCACACCGGCAGCACCGCCGCCACAAAGCCGTAGCCCACCAGCATCCAGGTCAGCTGTACGCCGGTAAAGTCGAAGAACGGTGCCCAGGTCGGGCTTTCCGCCACCCAGCCGCCGGAGATAATGGCGAACACGAGCAACACCAGACCAATCACCGACACTTCACCAATGCGGCCCGGACGCAGGTAGCGGATGTAGATCCCCATGAACAGCGCCAGTGGAATGGTAAAGGCTACGGTATACGTTCCCCACGGGCTGTGGGTCAACGCTTTCACTACGATCATCGCCAGCACCGCGAGGATGATCACCATGATCATAAAGGTCGCCACCAGCGCAATCACCCCGGCCGTGGCCCCCATCTCCTCTTTCACCAGTTCACCCAGCGAACGTCCGTCGCGGCGGGTGGAGACGAACAGCACCATAAAGTCCTGCACCGCCCCCGCCAGCACCACCCCGGCGAGGATCCAGATCATCCCCGGCAGGTAGCCCATTTGCGCCGCCAGCACAGGGCCCACCAGCGGGCCTGCCCCGGCGATCGCCGCAAAATGGTGACCGAACAGCACTTTCTTGTCGGTCGGCACGTAGTCCAGACCGTCGTTATGGCGGACGGCAGGCGTCATGCGGGTGCTATCGACCGCCAGAACATTTTTAGCGATATAGCGGCCATAAAAACGATAGGCGATCAGGTAAACGCAGACCGAGGCAACGACGATCCAGAGCGCGTTGATCTGCTCCCCCCGGTTGAGGGCGATGTAGCCCAGGGCAAAGGCTCCCACAACGGAGAGCCCTGCCCATGTAAGGTATTTCCCTGAGTTGTTCATAGTTGTTGTCCGTTGTTGTGAAACAGTGAGATGTTACATTTTGTTTCTAGAACAACCGGAAAAATTTAACAACTTTGAAACGCAATAATGCGTGGTCAAACCAGAGATTTACACCACAGTGTTAAGCCGATCACTTTGATCTGAGTTAGCCCAGCACCATCGTACTCAACCGGCAGGTACAGCACCGCCGCCCCTGCTCGTCGAAAACACCAATCTCCCAGCTCTGGCTCGAACGCCCAAGATGCAGCGGCTGACACACGCCACGAACCGTACCGTGGGATACCGCCCGATGATGCGTGGCGTTCAGCTCCGTTCCCACCACGCTCTGCCCGTCGCGGGTCATCAGAAATCCGGCCATTGAGCCGAGCGTTTCCGCCAGCGCCGCCGAGGCCCCGCCGTGGAGCAGGCCAAACGGCTGATGGGTACGCGCATCCACCGGCATCTCCGCTTCCAGCGCGTCATCCCCGAGGCGGGTATAGACGATGCCCAGGTTCGCCACCAGGGTATTCACGCTGGTGGCGTTCAGTTCCTCAAGCGATAAATGACGTTTCCAGATCATTTACGCCCCCAGCGTGGAGCCGCCGTCCACCACGATATCCTGCAGGGTGATATGGCTGGCGGCATCGGAGGCAAGGAACAACACCGTGCTGGCGATCTCCTGTGGACGGGCAATTTTGCCCAGCGGAATACCGAGCTTAAACTGCTCGCCGAAGCCGCGAATGCGCTGCTGCTCCGCATCGTCGCTTTTCCACAGGGTGCGCTGCATATCGGTGTCCGTTGAGCCCGGCGACACCAGATTGCAGCGCACGCCGCTGCCTGCCAGCTCCAGCCCAACGGTCAGAGCCAGACTTTTCAGCGCCGCTTTCGATGCGCCATAGGCGCTCATGCCGATGCGCGGCGTGTGCGCCGCATCGGACGCCACGGTAACAATCGCCCCGCCCTGCTGACGGCGGAACTGCCCCATGGTCTGCTGGAACAGATTGAACGCGCCGCCAACGTTGACCGCAAAGGTGTCCTGCCAGTCCTTCTGCGAGAGCTGGTCCGTCGCCCCCATGCGCAGAATGCCCGCCGCGTTGACCAGCACGTCCAGCCGTTCGAGCGAAGCCAGCACGCGCCCGCACACCTCATGCACCTGCGCGGCATCCGCCACGTCCAGCGTTTCGGTGGTAAACGGATAGTGATCCTGCGGGAAGGCCAAATCGAACCCGGTCACCTGCGCGCCGGCTTCGGCAAATGCCAGTGCGGTCGCGTAGCCAATCCCCTTCCCCGCGCCCGTCACCCAGACGGTTTTACCGGTGAAATCCCATCCCATCACTTCACCTCGCGGGAAAGCAGCGCCCACCAGGCGTCGAGGGTCGGATTTTTCGCCAGCATCACGAAGTCGATATCGCCGTGTACTTTGCGCCAGCGGGCGGCCAGCGCCATCATGCGCACTGAATCCAGGCCGTAGTCGATCAGGTTTTCGTCATCCATCGGCTCGTCGGACTCGTCCAGCAGCGGCAGAATAAGCTCGCGCAGTGCGGTCTTCGAGGCCGGAACGGACGGCAGTAGTTCGTCGGTCATCACCACGCGGCCCGAGCGTCCGGCCACATAGTTCAGCGACATCAGGTGCTCGTCACGGGTGAAATCCGCCAGCGCGTCGGCAATGAAGAACGGCTTAATGTCGCGCATAAAGGCGTCGGTAGCGGTGGTCATGCAGCCGATGTGGGCGTACACGCCGGTAATCAGCAACTGGTTGCGGCCCGTCTCTTTCAACATCTGCTCCAGCGGCGAGCGGTGGAACGCGCTGTAGCGCCACTTCACCAGCACCGTGTCCGCTTCGTCCGGCGCCAGCTCGGCGACGATGCGCTGCTGCTCCGGCGAACGGGTCAGGCCCGGGCCCCACATGTCGTTCAGCAGGGCGCGATCGTCGTCGCTCTGCTCTTTTGGCTGCGCGGTGTAGTACACCGGGATATTGTGTTCTTTGCACCAGGCGCGCAGTCTGGCGATGTTCGCCACCACCTGCTGCATCATCTCGCTGTTTTCGCCCCAGAAGTTCAGGAAATACTCCTGCATATCGTGGATCAGCAGCGCTGCGCGCTCGGGCTCAAACGCCCAGTTCACCTTGCTGGTCGGCAGCTCTGCGGCGGTCGGCAGCGCGTAAGCGGTTAATTTTGGAATGGCCATACTCTGTTCCTCAGCCCCGGGCGCGTTCAGCAAGCCACAGGCGCAACTGTTTCTTATCGACTTTGCCGACCGGCGTCAGCGGGAGCGCATCCACGCTCTCCACGCGGTCCGGCAGCTTAAATTCGGCAACGCCCTGCTCGCGCAGGAAGCGACGCACCTCCACCGCGCGCAGGGGCTGTTTCACCACCAGATACGCGCAGCTCTTCTCACCCAGCAGGCTATCCTCCATGCTCACCAGCGCGGCGTGGATCACCGACTCATGGCGCAGCAGCAGGTTCTCGATCTCTTCGGCAGCAATCTTCTCGCCGCCGCGGTTGATCTGATCTTTCTCGCGCCCCTGCACGGTGATGTAGCCCTGCTCGTCAATGGCGATCAGATCCCCGGAGCAGTAAAAGCCGTCGGCGTCGAAGGCGCTGGCGTTGTGTTCCGGGCTGTTGAAATAGCCGCGGAAGGTGTACGGGCCACGCGTCATCAGGCGCCCGACTTCCCCGCGCGGCAACGGGTTGCCGTGCTCGTCCGCCACCCACACTTCGTCGTCCGGGCACATCGGTCGGCCCTGGGTGTTGATGATGCGTTCCGGCGCGTCGTCGAGCGCGGTGTAGTTCACCAGCCCTTCTGCCATGCCGAACACCTGCTGCAGCTGGCAGCCAATCTCCAGCGGAATGCGCGCCGCGAGCGTGGATGAGAGCCGTGCGCCGCCCACCTGGAGCAGCTTCAGCGACGCAAGCTGCGCTTTGCCCGCGCCGTCGGCAATCGCCTGCAGCCAGAGGCTGACCGCCGGCGGGACCAGCGAGGTGACGTTAATCTGATGCTGTTCGATCAGCGGGAAGCAGAGCGTGGCGCTCGGATCGTTCGCCAGCACCACGCAGCCGCCCGCGGTAAAGACGCCCAGCGAGCCCGGCGAGCTC
The DNA here is from genome assembly GCF_019968825.1 of Enterobacter sp. JBIWA003. Classification (NCBI taxonomy): domain Bacteria; kingdom Pseudomonadati; phylum Pseudomonadota; class Gammaproteobacteria; order Enterobacterales; family Enterobacteriaceae; genus Enterobacter; species Enterobacter sp. JBIWA003. The sequence continues at coordinate 1,321,898 of NZ_CP074170.1, read as the reverse complement.
ATGGCGTAGTTGTGCGCCGCGGGCAGCGCGTTCAGATACCGGGTGTGCGCAGTGATACCGCAGATCTCGTTGCTGCGGCGAATGCTGTAGTCGTAGTCGTTATGCGTCCGCGGGATCAGCTTCGGCGTGCCGGTGCTGCCGCCGGAGAGCTGGAAGAACGCCACTTCGTCGGCGGGCGTCGGGTCAGGGATAAAATTGTCCGCCGGGCGCGCAATCGCCGCGTCCAGGGCATATTCACCCTTATCGCCGCGCAGGAGCACGACGCGCACCGAGCGATGTTCATCCACAAAGGCATGAAGAAAATCATCGCCCGCAAACAGCGCATGGTCGCGATCGGCGATCAGCACGGCGGGATTGATCTGCGCCGCGTAGGCGTTCAGCTCGCTGCGCTGGTGGCTAAAGAGCGCGTTGACCGGCGCGACGCCGATTTGCAGCAGCGCGAAGAAGGTCATGTAGAACTCGGCCACGTTGCCAAGCTGCACCAGCGCCGTCTCGCCACGCTGCAGTCCACGCGCCTGAAGGGCTGAGGCCAGGTTGTTTACGGCCTGATTCAGCGCGCGGTAGGTAATGTGGCGATCGCCATCGATAATCGCCACCGCATCGCTGTCCGCCCGATCCGTCAGGATGTGGGTCAACGGCAGATCCTGCCAGTAGCCTTTTTCACGGTAGCGGCGGGCAAATGCCTCAGGCCAGCGGGTAAAGGGAATGGTCATGAGTCTTCCTTAGTGCAAACCAAACACGTTGAGCATGGTGGAGAGCTTCACGCCCGTCTCGCGCCACTCGCCCACCGGGGAGGAGGCAGGCACAATGCCCGCACCGGCAAACAGGCGAACGGTATTTTCACGAAGACGCGCGCAGCGGATGGTCACCACCCACTCACCGTTGCCTTCGCTGTCGCACCAGCCAACGATGCCGCCAAACAGCTCGCGGTCGAACGGCTCCAGCTCGGCAATCAGCTCTTTCGCCGCCTGATGCGGGAAGCCGCTCAGCGCCGGGGTCGGGTGCAGCAGGCAGGCCAGGGTCAGGGCGTTCTCGTTTTCACGCGCCTCGCCTTCCACCGGCGTCGCCAGATGCCACAGCGTCGGCGTGGTAATCAACTGAGGAGAATCAGGCATGCTGAGATGGTGGCTGCGCGGTGCCAGAATGGCCTTCATCGCCTGGGTGACCAGGTCGTGCTCGTGACGGTCCTTTTCGGAGGCCAGCAGCTTGTTGCCCGCTTCGCGATCCAGCACGTCGTCCGGCTGACGGCGCGCGGAGCCTGCCAGCGGCAGCGAGCTAAAGTGCGCCCCCTCTTTACGCAGCAGCAGCTCCGGGCTGGCGCCCAGCAGCACGCCGCCGTCTTCCAGCGGCACGTGGAAGTTGAAGCTCGCCGGGTTCTGGGCGATCAGGCGCTCCATCAGGGCACCGCTGTCCATGCGTTTGTCGGTCGCGATATCAATCAGGCGCGACAGCACCACCTTGTTCACCTGCGGCGTGGCGGTCAGCGACGCGGCGCGAGCGACCATCTCTTCGAAGACGGGCTGCGGCGGGATCTCGGTGCGTTGTGCCACCTTCAGCGCCTGCGCGCCGGAAAAATAACGTGCGGACTGCTGACGTGCGGGACGGGAAAAGGTCTCCCAGCGTTGCGGAATAAACAGCGACGAGGGCTTGCGGGTGTCGAACGGGATCGCCCCCACCATCACCGGGTGAGCAATACCGCTGGCTTTTGCCGTGCGGAAGGCCTGGGCTAATTTTTGCTGGAAGCGACCCGCCGGATCGTCACCGCCGACGGCGGGTTCACTGAAGCGGGCAAAGCAGCCGGACGTGGTAAAGCTGCGGTAAGGCGACATAAAGAAAAAACGGTCTGATTCCAGCGTGGTTGCGGCGTGCTGAACTTCCTCAGCCAGGGACGTATCCATATCATCCTCCTCAAAATGATAAAAGAAGCAATAATGATTATCATTTATATTTTCGTCGGCTAACCTAATCCCACATCGCTTCGCTGTCAACCGTCGGGCAAATAACTTGTGCGACAAAAGCTTGCATCCCGGTGCGGTAACTATGAAAATGAGAAGCATTATCTTCAACGAAAACAGGATCCCGCGCTGTGAAATTCCCTGCCGTTTTCCGTAATCCCCTGCTTTTATTATCACTTTTTGTTTTAGGACTTACCTCAGCCGCTGCCGCCGACTGGCCACGTCAGGTGACTGACAGCCGCGGGGTACATACCCTTGAGCACAAACCGACGCGCATTGTCTCCACCAGCGTGACCTTAACCGGCTCCCTGCTGGCCATTGACGCACCGGTCGTCGCCAGCGGCGCGACCACGCCAAACAACCGCGTGGCGGATGGACAGGGTTTCCTGCGCCAGTGGGGCGATATCGCGAAGCAGCGCAAGGTAGCGCGGCTGTACATTGGCGAGCCGAGCGCCGAAGCGGTAGCCGCGCAAATGCCGGACCTGATTTTGATCAGCGCTACCGGCGGGGATTCCGCGCTGGCGCTGTACGATCAGCTTTCCGCCATTGCGCCGACGCTTATCATCAACTACGACGACAAGAGCTGGCAGGCGCTGCTGACCCAGCTGGGCACGATAACCGGACATGAAAAGCAGGCCGCCGGGCGCATAGCCGCGTTTGATACGCAGCTCGCGCAGGTGAAACAGCAAATGACGCTGCCGCCGCAGCCGGTGAACGCCATCGTCTACACCGCTGCCGCGCATTCCGCCAACCTGTGGACCGCCGAATCGGCGCAGGGCAAGCTGCTGCACCAGCTGGGCTTTACGCTGGCGGACCTGCCTGCCGGGTTGCAGACCTCAACAAGCCAGGGCAAGCGCCACGACATTATCCAACTGGGCGGTGAAAACCTGGCGACGGGACTGAACGGCGAAGGGCTGTTTGTGTTTGCCGGTGACGAGAAAGACGTGGCGGCGATTTACGCTAACCCACTCCTGGCGCACCTACCGTCGGTGAAAAACAAGCGCGTGTGGGCGTTAGGAACCGAGACGTTCCGCCTGGATTATTACAGCGCGATGTTGGTGTTGCAGCGTTTAGAGGCAATTTTCGGGTAATGCATGCGCCCGGTGGCGCTTCGCTTACCGGGCCTACGGGTGCAAAATGTAGGCCGGGTAAGGCGCAGCCGCCACCCGGCAAATCACACAGGGGCACTCTCCTGCCTGAACCGCCGCAATTCCACCAGCGCCACTAACAAAATCCCACCAACCATCGCTAACACAAACCCGCTGCTGCTCGCCGACGCCACCGGGCTCATTATCGCCCCCAGCCCGCCGAGGATCGCCGCGCCGATGGCATCGCCCGTGACGTTCTGCGCGGTCCACAGGCCGTTGATGCGCCCGAGCATCCCTTCCGGCGTCTGGGTCTGGATCAGGGTGTACTGCAACAGCGAGCTGATGGCGCTCAGCCAGCCAAAGATCACCAGACACATCACCCCGAGCGCCCAAACCGGCATCAGGCTGAAGAAGCCAATGGCGATAAACGAGGCCAGCGTGGCAAGCAGCATAATCAACCCCGGTCGCGCGCTCTGCGCCAGGTTGCCGCTGGTCAGCGCCCCGCAGGCCGCGCCGAGCGGAATCGCGGCGTACAGCAGGCCAATCTCCGAGGCGCTCATCCGCCACTCTCCCGCTAACGCCGGATACAGCACGCGCACGGCGCTCGCCATGGTCAGCAGGCCGCCAATCAGCGCAATGCCGCCAATCAGCGGGTTACTGAACAGAAAACGAATAGCAGCCATCAGTGATGTCAGCGGATGCTCGCGCGGCTGCGGCGGGGGTGGCAGCAGCGGCAGGCGCAGCAGCGTCAGCGTGGTGATAAACGTCCCCGCCGCTGCCAGGCCGTAGTTCCACGCCACGTTGCCGGTTGCCAGCAGCAGGCCGCCGACCATCGGCGAAATCACCGAGCCAAGGCGCACGGTGAGCATGGTGATTGCCCCCGCCTGCATCAGGTTCTCGCGCCCGACCAGCGCGGGCGTCGCCGCCAGCAGCGCCGTCACGCCTAAGGAGGCAAAGAAACCGTCCCACAGCCCGAGGGCATATATGGCCATCAGCGACGGCTCCGGCAGCATGGCGTTCAGACACAGCCCGATAAAGCCCACGCCGCAGGTGCCGCGTGCCAGCAGGATCAGCTTTTTACGCTCGTAGCGGTCCGCCAGCACGCCGCCGACCATCAGACCGATAAACATCGCCCCGCCGGTTAACGTCACCGATAACCCCACCAGCCAGCTGGAGTGCGTCATAGTCTGGATCTGGACCGGTACGGCCACGCCGAGCAGGCCGAGGGATAAAATGGAGATAAAACGAGCGATAAAGACGGCGCGATACGCCGGGTGTGTTTTGAGCAGGCTGAGGTTGAGCAGCCAGGATTTTTGATTCATGACAAAGCCTTGAGTGTAATTCTACCCATTCCATGGGCGCACATGCTAACATAGCCAAATAAGATAGATAACGATAATCACTATCATTATCAAATCATGGATGTTGCTATGTCGTTTTCCTCTTCTTCGGTGCGCGCCATTGCCGTGCCCGTTTTATTGCTGCTATTGAGCCTGGCGATTGCACTCAGCCTGCTGGTCGGCGCGAAGCCGCTGCCCGCCTCCGTTATCGTTGATGCGCTCTCCGGCACCTGTCAGAGCGCCGACTGCGTCATCGTGCTCGACGCCCGCCTGCCCCGCACCCTTGCCGGACTGCTGGCCGGCGGCGCGCTCGGCCTTGCCGGTGCGTTGATGCAAACCCTTACCCGTAACCCGCTGGCGGACCCCGGCATTCTCGGCGTGAACTCCGGTGCCAGCTTTGCCATCGTGCTCGGCGCGGCGCTGTTCGGGTTAACGTCGCCCTCTGAACAGTTGGTGATGGCCTTTTGCGGCGCGCTGGCCGCCTCGCTGGTGGTGGCGTTTACCGGCAGCCAGGGCGGCGGACAGCTGAGCCCGGTACGCCTGACGCTGGCGGGCGTGGCGCTTGCCGCGGTGCTGGAAGGCTTGTCCAACGGCATCGCCCTGCTCAACCCGGACGTTTACGACCAGCTGCGCTTCTGGCAGGCCGGCTCGCTGGATATCCGCACCCTTGAAACCCTGAGAGTGGTGGCGATCCCGATGATGATTGCCGCCGCCGTAGCGCTGTCGTTAAGCCGGGCGCTCAACAGCCTGAGCCTCGGCAGCGACACCGCCACCGCCCTCGGCAACCGCGTGGCGCGCACGCAGCTGACGGGCCTGCTGACCATCACCGTACTGTGCGGCAGCGCGACCGCCGTGGTCGGGCCGATTGCCTTTATCGGCCTGATGATGCCCCATATGGCGCGCTGGCTGGTGGGGGCGGATCACCGCTGGTCCCTGCCGGTGACGCTGCTGGCCACGCCTGCCCTGCTGCTGTTTGCCGATGTGCTGGGCCGCCTGCTGGTTCCCGGCGAGCTGCGCGTCTCGGTGGTCAGCGCCTTTATCGGTGCGCCGGTGCTGATCTTCCTGGTACGACGCAGACGCGGAGGTGGCGCATGATGGCTCCCTCCCGGCGTTTAGTCGCCTGCGTCTCCCTGCTGGTTATCGCCATTCTGCTGCTGGCAACGTTGAGCCTGCGCAGCGGCGCGGTGACGCTTGATTTCACTCAGGTGCTTAACGCCCTTCTCGGCAGCGCGCCGCGTAACATCACTCTGGTTGTCACCGAATGGCGACTGCCGCGCGTGGCGGTGGCCATTCTGGTGGGCGCGGCGCTCGGCGTCAGCGGTGCGATTTTCCAGTCGCTGATGCGCAACCCACTCGGCAGCCCGGACGTGATGGGCCTCAATACCGGGGCCTGGAGCGGCGTGCTGGTGGCGATGGTGCTGTTCGGGCAGCACCTGACGGCCATCACCTTTACGGCGATGGCGGGCGGCATTCTGACGTCCTTACTCATCTGGGCGCTGGCCTGGCGCAACGGCATCGACACTTTCCGGCTGATCATTATCGGTATCGGCATCCGTGCGATGCTGATGGCCTTCAATACCTGGCTGCTGCTGCAGGCCTCTCTGGAAACGGCGCTTTCCGCCGGGCTGTGGTACGCGGGCTCCCTCAACGGCCTGACGTGGGGCAAAACCTGGCCCGCGGCACCGCTGATTGTGCTGATGTTTATCGGCGCGCTGCTGCTGGTACGGCGCATGCGGCTGCTGGAGATGGGCGACGACAGCGCCTGCGCGCTGGGCGTGGGCGTTGAGCGCTCGCGCCTGATGCTGATGCTGGTCGCCGTACTGCTGACCGCCGCCTCCACCGCCATCGCCGGGCCGATATCGTTTATCGCCCTTGTCGCGCCGCATATCGCACGACGTCTAAGCGGGACGGCGCGCTGGGGATTAACTCAGGCGGCGCTGTGCGGCGCGCTGCTGCTGCTGGCCGCCGATCTCTGCGCCCAGCGGCTGTTTATGCCTTACCAGCTTCCAGTGGGCGTGGTGACCGTCAGCCTCGGCGGCATTTACCTTATCGTCTTGCTCGTTCAGGAGTCACGCAAGAAATGACAGATTCAACCACCCGCTTGCGCGGCGAAAATCTCACCCTCGGTTACGGCAAAAAAATTATTGCCCGTGATTTATCCGTCGCCATTCCGGACGGCCACTTCACGGCGATTATCGGCCCGAACGGCTGCGGAAAATCGACCCTGCTGCGCACACTGAGCCGCCTGATGACGCCGGTTGCGGGGAGCGTGCTTCTCGACGGCGAGCAGATCCAGCGCTTCGCCAGCAAAGAGGTGGCCAGGCGCATCGGGCTGCTGGCACAAAACGCTACCACGCCGGGGGACATCACGGTGCAGGAGTTGGTCTCGCGGGGGCGCTATCCGCACCAGCCGCTGTTTACCCGCTGGCGCAAGGAAGATGACGAGGCGGTGAACCGCGCGATGCGGGCGACGGGCATTACCGATCTCGCTCAGCAAAGCGTGGATACCCTTTCCGGCGGCCAGCGTCAGCGGGCGTGGATCGCGATGGTGCTGGCGCAGGAGACCTCCATCATGCTGCTGGACGAGCCGACGACCTGGCTGGATATCAGCCACCAGATTGACCTGCTGGAGCTGCTGAGCGAGCTGAACCGCACGCAGGGGTACACCCTTGCGGCGGTGCTGCACGATTTAAACCAGGCGTGCCGCTATGCCACGCACCTGATTGCCTTGCGAGACGGGGAGATTGTGGCCCAGGGCGCGCCGAAGGAAATTGTTACGCCGGAGCTGATCGCGCGGATCTACGGCCTGCGGTGCATGATAATCGACGATCCGGTAGCGGGAACGCCGCTGGTGTTGCCGTTAGGTCGACGGTAATTGCCGGGTGGCGGCTACGCTTACCCTGCCTACACTCGGCTCCCGTAGCCGCCACCCGGCGCTTTTGACGTTACCCCAAAATATTCTTCAACACCGGCCCTATCTTCTCAAACGCCTGCGGTGAAATGATATCCACGTGGGCGCAATCCTGGCTGTACACCTCAAGCTCCGACACCCACGGCGCCCACGCGGCCTGCGGATCCATGGTTCGCGTGCGCTCGGCGACAAACAGCGTCGCTTTGCCGTCAAAGCGCGCGCTGTGTGCCGTGGTGAGCAACCGCACCGCGTCGGCGTAGTTGCCTTCAATGGCGTTAAACAGCTCGCTGGAGCCCTGCCCCTGCTGGGCGGCGATAAACGCCTGACGTTCCCGCTCGATCTCTGCCAGCACCGCCGGGTCGAGGCCGTTAGCCTCTTTTTCCGCCCAGTTCTGGGTTTCCGGCGGCCAGGTATCCAGCAGGCCGAGGAACGACACCGCTTCACCCTGCTCGCGCAGGCGGGCCGCAATCCCCTGCGCCAGCGTGCCGCCGAGGGAATAACCGAACAGGTAATACGGCCCCTGCGGCTGCTGCTTACGTAACGTAAACAGGTGGCGCTCAATCACCCCATCCAGATCCGCACACTGCTGCATCGGCCCGTCCAGGCGCGGCGACTGGATGCCGACGATTGACCAGCGCGGGCTGAGGTAGCGCGCCAGCACGCTAAACTGCCAGGCGAAGCCGGATGCCGGATGGAAGCAGAACAGCGTCGGGCCGTCGCCCTCACGCAGCGGCAGAAGCGTTTCATACCCCAGGCGCTGCGCCTGCTCGTCGCTCATCTGCGAGTCCAGCAGGGCGCTAAGCTTGCTGACCGTCGAGGCGACCATAATCTGCCCCGGCGTGACCTTGCGGTTGAACGCACGGCTGAGCTGCGCCGCCAGACGCATAGCCAGCAGCGAGTGGCCGCCGAGGGCAAAGAAATCCGCCTCAATGTCGTTGATCTCGCAGCCCAGCAGCGCGGCAAACGCCTGCGCGACGGCGATTTCGGTTTCGCTTTCCGGGGCCCGTCCGGACGTTTTACCGGTCAGTTCCGGCAGCGGCAGCGCCTTGCGATCGAGCTTGCCGTTGGCGCTCAGCGGCAGCGCGCTGATTTGCAGCAGCACCACCGGCACCATATGCGGCGGCAGCTGGGTTTTGAGCGATTCCAGCAGCGCGTCGCGGTCCAGCGGTAAGCCGGATTCAGAAACCACGTACCCCACCAGCTGGCGGGCATCGCCGCCCGTTGCCGCCGCCTGGTTGAAGACGCAGGCGTGCGCCACGGCCTGGGCCACGTCAGGCAGCGAGAGCATCGCCCGGTCGATTTCACCCAGCTCGATGCGCTGGCCGCGAATTTTAAGCTGGTCGTCGCTGCGGCCCAGATATTCCACCGCGCCGTTATCCAGCCAGCGGGCAACGTCTCCGGTGCGGTACATCCGCTCGCCCGGCGCAAACGGGTCGGCGATAAAGCGGCTGGCGGTGAGATCCGGACGGCCAAGATACCCCTGCGCCAGCTGGATGCCGGTGAGGTAGAGATCGCCCGCCACGCCGAACGGTACCGGGCGCATCATCGCATCCAGAATGCGCAGCCCCGTATTCCACACCGGGAAGCCGATCGGCACGCTGTTGCCTTCCACCGCCGCCAGCTCAGGCCCAAACGCCGGATACCAGCTGACGTCTACTGCCGCTTCCGTCGGGCCATAAAGATTGTGCAGCGGCACGCGGGTCAGCTGTTCCCACTCGCGGCAAAGCGCCGTCGGCAGCGCTTCGCCGCTGCAGAACACTTGCTTCAGCGTTTTGCAGCAGGCGACGTTTTCCGGCGTCAGCGAGGCGACAAACGCCGCCAGCATCGACGGCACGAAGTGGGTAGTGGTCACGCCATAGTGGGCGAAGAAACTTTGCATCGCCTGCGGATCGCGGTGCGCGTCCGGCTCGGCCATCACCAGCTTCGCCCCGGCGATAAACGGCCACCAGAACTCCCACACCGACACGTCAAAGCTGCACGGCGTTTTCTGCGCCACTACGTCAAACGACGTCAGTGGATAATGATCCTGCATCCACTTCAGGCGGTTAACGATGGCGGTATGGCCGACCATGACCCCTTTTGGACGCCCGGTCGAGCCGGAGGTAAAGATGATGTACGCCGTCTGCTCCGGCTTCGCCAGCCGCAGCGGCTCAGCACCCGCGGCCGGTAATAGTGTGTTGTAACTAAACGTCTCGACGGAGAGATCGCTAAAGCGCGGAAGCTGTTCGTCAGTGGTAATGAGCAGGGACGGCTTCGCGTCCTCGAGCATCATCCGCAGGCGATCGTCCGGGTAGCCGGTGTCGAGCGGTAGCCACGCGGCGCCCGCCTCCACAATGCCGTGCAAGGCTAACGTCAGGAATACCGAGCGCGGCAGGGCCACCGCCACGCTGTCGCCCGGCTTCACGCCGCGCGCGCGCAGCAGGTTTGCCAGCGCGACGACCTGATCGCGCATCTGGCGATAACTGAGTTCAACGTGCGCATCCGCCAGCGCCGGGGCGTCCGGCGTTTTGCTCGCCTGTTCCGCCACCAGATCCGAGAGCGTGCTGGACGGCAGCGCCAGTCCGGTATCGTTGATGCGCGCGAGCTTAGCGTATTCCTGCTCTGAAACGGTTTCCACCTCGCTGCAGCGCAGGTCCGGATTGACCGCAAATTGCCTCAGCATCGCGTTCAGCCGCGCCACGTGACGCGTCAGCGTCGCCTCGTCGTAGCGCTGTTTATTGGCGAGGATCTCAATGCTCAACCCGCCCTGCTCGTCCGGGAACAGCGCCAGTTCCAGATCGTTCACCGGGCCGGTCGCCAGCGTGTGGGTGATGGCCTCCACGCCGTCGATATCCAGCTGGTAGTCGAACACTTTCACGTTCAGCACCGGGCCGAACAGCGCTTCATCGCCCGCCGCTTTCCCACTGTCGCGCACGATCTGCTCGGCGTCGTAGCGCTGGTGGCGGCGCATTTTTTTCAGCTGGTTCGCCAGGCGCAGCGCCAGCGAGGGCAGGCTCTCCTGCGGATCGATATTGACCGCCAGCGGCAGGACGTTAAGCACCGGCCCGGTCGCGGTCAGGGCTGCGGACCCCATCCTTCGCATAAAGATGAACCCGGCGGCGTATTCCAGCCGTCCGGTGAGGCGCCCCAGCCACAGCGCCACCAGCGCAAGCGCCAGGTCAGTGCGCTGTACCTTTTCTGCCGCCTGCGCAAGCTGGCTAAAAGCACGACCGTCGGCAGCGATTTTCAGGCGCAGGATATCCGTTGTCGCGGCACGACCCGGCAGCGGCGCGGAGGAGAGCGAGACCGGAGAAGGCAGCTGTTTGCGCTGTTCGGCCCAGAACGCGCCGTCGCGCGGGTACGCCTCGCTGTCGCGATAGCGCTGATACTCGTCCACCACCTCTGCGAATGGCGTAAAAGGTGATTCCGGCGTGGGGCCGCCCTTTTTCCACGCGGCATAAATCGCGGCGATCTGGCGGGTTATGGCCGGGAAGCTGAAGCCATCCACCACCAGATGGTGATAGCGCTGATACCAGTACCAGTGGTTGTCACCGACCTGAATCAGCTGGTGAAACGCCAGCGGCTGACCGCTGTCGACGCGCAGGTTCTGGTTAAGATCGGATTCCATCAGCGCCACGGCGGCGGCGTGAGAATCAACGCGAACAATGGACGGTTCCGGCAGAATGAAGGTCTCATCCACCCACTGCCACACCTCACCGTTTTCTTCTGCAAAACGCATGCGCAGGGTATCGGCCTGCAGCATGCCTTCCGCAATGGCTTTAACCAGCAGTGGCGCATCGATATTGCCTTTCAGCTCGGTGTAGTGTGCCACGCTCCAGGCGTTTGGCAGCGTGGACAGCTGTTCCGCCATCCAGATCCCCGGCTGGGCGGCGACGAGAGGAAGGCGGTTCATGCGTTCTCCCCCACAAAGTAAGACGGTTCAAGCGTCCGCCAGCGTTCCGCCAGCCACTGCTGGCACGCCTCCTGCGACTGTGCTTCGCACATCACGCGCCACCCTGCCGGCAGTTCGCACTGCTGCGGCCACAGGCTGTACTGCCCCTGGTCGTTTTGCAAAATGGCGAACTGTCCCTGCGGATTATCGAAAGGATTGCTGAATTCCATACAGACTCCGTTAGTGAATGAGCGGCTGCCAGAGGGTCATCAGCCCCTGCGTCAGCCCACCGCGCCAGCAAAGCGCATCGTGTCCGCCGTCAACCTGACGCCAGATAACCGGTTGGTGTGTGTGCAGTTCGGCGTAAATCGCCTGATTCGCGCGGAAGATGAGCGGCTCGTTGCGCCCGGCTTCAAGAATGATGCGTAGCCCGCGAGGAGATATTTCACCGGCTTTAAGTTGTTCGATTAACAGCCCGTCCTGCTGGCCGCCGCGGTGTGGCCACCAGTAAGAGCCGGACTGGCTAAGCACGCAGCCAAAACGCTGCGGCCAGTGGAGGCCAGCATAAAGCGACGCGAGACCGCCAAAGCTCTGGCCAGCCACCACCGTACGGTCGGCGCGGTCGCTAAACGGCACGCGTTTTTTAACAAGGGGGAGAAGTTCTTCCTGCACCGCCAGCCAGAAATCGGGATTGCACGGCAGCTCGCGGTTCCGATGCTCCATGTCGATAACATCGATTAAGACGTAGACCGCAGGCGGTAATTTGCGCTCGGCGGTGAGCGACGCCAGTGCAGGCCAGACCGGCATGCTTTCGGCCCAGAACTGCCCGTCGAGCAGCACCGCCAGCGGGCGTTCCGGGCTATGATCCCCGGTAGTGAAAATCCAGACGCGACGGCGATTTTTCAGGCGCGCGCTTTCCCACTCAATGCAGACTGGGGGCTGATACGGCGTATCGGGATGATTCCACCCCGGCTGAACGGGCGCGCCCGGCATCTCCAGCGCGGAGACGGCATGGCCGCGCCCGCCGCGCCAGCTCTGCGGATTCAGCGGGTCTGAAACCGCGTGCGGCAGCAGCTTGCGCCACCCTTCGCGCAGCGCCATGCGCTCCGGCTGCTCGCCTTCAAACACGACGCTGGCAAAATCGTTTTCATTCACGGAAGGGATAAAACAGTAGCTTCCGCGCCACTCGGGGCTGAACTCGCCCTGCCACTGCCAGACGTCGGTATCGGGAATGCGTTCGAGAGACTGCGGGCGGGTATTTTGGTGGTGATCGGTCACGCCGGTGATGTAGAGCCAGACGCGTTTGATCGGTGACGTTATTTGCGTTCCTGCCGGATCACGCCACCAGAACGTGACGCGATAGTTTCCCTTTTCCGGCTTCCATTCAGGCCCGTTTTTCGACTGCCACCACGCTTCACTTCCCGTTGTTAACGCCGTCACCCTTATAACCTCATGTTTAACAGTCTTTTTTGTTTCAGAGCAAATTTTATTGATAATATTATTGATAACTATTTGCATTTGCAATAGCGTAGTGCCCGCGCTGTGGGAAGCGCTCATAAAACAACCACAAAAGCAGGACGTACAATGAATAAGAAGATTCACTCTCTGGCCTTGCTGGTCAATTTAGGGATTTACGGCGCCGCGCTGCCCGCTCTGGCAGACGACAACACCGCCTCTGCGCAGCACGAAGACACGATGGTGATCACCGCCGCCGAGCAGAATCTGCAGGCACCGGGGGTATCGACCATCACCGCCGATGAGATACGTAAAAACCCGCCCGCGCGGGACGTGGCGGAAATCATCCGCACCATGCCGGGCGTTAACCTGACCGGTAACTCCACCAGCGGCCAGCGCGGGAATAACCGTCAGATTGATATCCGCGGCATGGGGCCAGAAAACACCCTGATCCTGATCGACGGCAAGCCGGTGACCAGCCGTAACTCTATCCGTCTGGGCTGGCGCGGCGAGCGTGATACGCGCGGCGATACCGGCTGGGTGCCGCCGGAGATGATCGAGCGCATCGAAGTGATCCGCGGTCCGGCCGCCGCGCGCTACGGCAACGGTGCGGCTGGCGGCGTGGTGAACATCATCACCAAAAAATTCGACGACCAGTGGCACGGCTCCTGGAACACCTACCTGAATGCGCCTGAGCACAAGGATGAAGGTTCCACCAAGCGCACCAACTTCAGCCTGAGCGGCCCGCTGGGCGGCGACTTCAGCTTCCGCATGTTCGGCAATCTGGACAAAACCCAGGCCGACGCGTGGGACATCAACCAGGGTCACCAGTCTGACCGTACCGGTGCCTACGCCGACACGCTGCCTGCTGGCCGCGAGGGTGTAGAAAATAAAGACATCAACGGCGTGGTGCGCTGGGACTTTGCGCCGATGCAGTCTCTGGAATTTGAGGCGGGCTACAGCCGCCAGAATAACCTCTACGCCGGTGATACCCAGAACACCAACAATGACAACAGCTCCAGCGGTCTGGTGAAAAAGAACTACGGCAAAGAGACCAACCGTATCTATCGCCAGAACTTCGCGGTGACCTGGAACGGCGGCTGGGATAACGGCATTACCACCAGCAACTGGGCGCAGTACGAGCACACCCGCAACTCCCGTCTGGGCGAAGGGCTGGCGGGCGGTCTGGAAGGCCTGTTCAACAGTAATAAATTCACCGACACCGATCTGGCCGACGTGATGCTGCACAGTGAAATCAACCTGCCGATTGATTTCCTCGTTAACCAGAACCTGACGCTCGGCACCGAGTGGAATCAGCAGCGCATGAAGGACTCAACCTCCTTCACCCAAACCCAGCAGGGCGGCACCATTCCGGGCATGAGCAATGACCGCAGCCCGTACACGTCGGCAGAGATTTTCTCTCTGTTCGCCGAAAACAACATGGAGCTGACCGACAGCACCATGCTGACCCCTGCCCTGCGCTTCGACCATCACACCATCGTCGGCAACAACTGGAGCCCGTCACTTAACCTGTCGCAGGGTCTGGGGGATGACTTCACGCTGAAGATGGGGATCGCCCGCGCCTATAAGGCGCCGAGCCTGTACCAGACCAACCCGAACTACCTGCTCTACAGCAAAGGCCAGGGCTGCTACGCCAGCTCCGACGGCGTGGGCTGTTACATGATGGGTAACGACGACCTGAAGGCCGAAACCAGCATCAACAAAGAGATTGGCCTGGAGTGGAAACACGACGGCTGGCTGGCGGGCGTCACCTGGTTCCGCAACGACTACCGCGACAAGATTGAAGCGGGCTACGCGCCGATTGGTCACACCTCTTCCGGTAAAGTGCAGACGGATATCTACCAGTGGGAAAACGTACCGAAGGCGGTGGTTGAAGGCCTGGAAGGCTCCCTGAACGTGCCGGTCAGCGACACGATTAACTGGACCAACAACATCACCTACATGCTGCAGAGCAAGAACAAGGAGACCGGCGACCGTCTGTCGATCATTCCGGAGTACACGCTGAACTCAACCCTGAGCTGGCAGGTGCATCAGGACGTGTCGCTCCAGTCGACCTTTACCTGGTACGGCAAGCAGCAGCCGAAGAAGTACAACTACAAAGGTCAGCCTGTCACCGGGTCTGAGAAAGACGAAGTCAGCCCGTACAGCATCGTTGGTCTGAGCGCAACCTGGGACATGACCAAAAACGTCAGCCTGACCGGCGGCGTGGATAACGTCTTCGACAAGCGCCAGTGGCGCGCGGGTAATGCCCAGACCACGGGCAACGCCACCACCGGTGCGTATATGTACGGCGCGGGGGCTTATACCTATAATGAGCCAGGCCGCACGTGGTATATGAGCGTGAATACGCGTTTCTGATAAAGGCAACAACGCCTCCCTCTCCCTGTGGGAGAGGGCTGGGGTGAGGACGAGGTGAAAGCAAAACGGCAACCCCGTTGCCGTTTTTAGTGTTTGCTCCCTCTCCCCGTGGGAGAGGGCTGGGGTGAGGACATCAGGCCGCACTATTTGCTGATAGAGGAAAAACCATGCACACAACCCACACCACGTTCATTCTCGCCGGCCACACCGTTCACCACGTCACCTTCGACCCAACCACCTTCACCGACGCCGATCTCCTCTGGCTCCCCCACCACGCCGAGCTTGCAAACGCCGGGCGCAAACGCAAAGCCGAGCATCTGGCAGGCCGCATCGCCGCCGCGCATGCCTTACCTGACCACACCGTGCCCGGCATCGGCCCCAGCGGTGAACCTCTCTGGGCTGACGGCGTTTCGGGGAGCATCACCCACTGCGGCACGCAGGCGATGGCAGTTGCCGTCCGTCATCCAGATGCGCTTGTGGGTATTGATTGCGAAGCCATTCTTCCTGACCGTGAAGCCCGAGAAATCCAGGACGGCATCATTGATGCACAGGAAGCGATGTGCCTGACACGCTCGGGCTACCCCTTTGCGCTGGCGTTGACGCTTGCATTCAGCGCCAAAGAGAGTTTGTTTAAAGCCCTGTTCCCTACGGCAAGGCGCTACATGGGATTCGATTGTGCACGGGTCACGGCGTTGAATCAGCAAACTATCGCGTTGACGCTCAGCCATCCGGCAGGCCGTTATCAGCAGGGAAAATGCTTTAGCCTCGCCTGGCAACGTGTTAATGGAGAGGTATATACCTTGATTGTCGTTCAGGAATAATGCTGCCCTGTTTATTGCTCCAGCCATTTAGTTTTAATTAATACCAGATGAATAATAACAAAACCATCCTCCCCTATAGCCACCAATCAAATAAGCGTACACCCACCGGGAAAAAATGTTAAGCCCCTCCCTACCATTTATAATAGCCACCAAAATTTTCCTTGAGCATTTAAAAGTATGCGAGCAGTTTTTTTCATAACAGAACTCAGCCATAAAACCTCGAGCCAGATCAAAAATGCCAAGATAAAAAAAACAATAAACACAAAATAAATCATTTCAATTTTATAATTTTAGGAACATTATGCTTTCGCTGTTTTACATTAACTCAATATCACTAAGGAAAGTATAATGCGTGAATTAAACCAAAATGAAATGAGCAGTGTCGCTGGTGGAATTGGTGCTGGTAACGGGAACGGTAATCACAGTGGTAACGGCAATGGTAACAGTGGTGGTAACGGTGGTACCTGTAACGGCGGCAATGGTGGTAATGGTGGCCGTGGGGGTAATGGCGGCAACGGCGGTAATGGCGGAAACTGTGGTGGTGGTAATAATGGCGGACGCCGTTAATCACCCTTAACAGCGAATACGACGGCTCACGATAGATTTTTATTGTGGGCCATCGTGAAGGATGTACTTATTTCATCAGGAGATGAAAATGCGAAAATTACTGAATTCTGAGATGCAGCTTATTTCCGGAGGATCACAATGTGACGGCGGTAATGGCGGCAATGGGGGCGCCGGTGGGAACGGAGGTCGTGGAGGAAACGGTGGCACGTGTGGGTCAGGCAATGGCGGCAACGGCGGCAATGGTGGACGTGGAGGTAACGGAGGAGATGGCGGTAACGGTGGCCCAGGCGGGAAAGGGGGCAAAGGCGGAAAAGGAGGTCCCGGAGGACATGACGGACGCAATGGAAAAGATGGCTGAATCTTTACCGGGTCAACATTACTGACTGAGAGCTAATGGCCAGGACAGTCAGTGAACGTTTTGGAACAGGTGGAATAACCAGGCGCCATTCAGCTAAAAATGATCGCCTGGAATCAGGCTAAATCTAAAGACTTGCTTTACAAAAGGAATAGCATGCGTGTATCGCCAACAAGCGGTTGAATACAAAAAAATGCGATGGCAGGGAAAGGCCTTATTACTACCTGGTATTCCAATTTGGCTTGTTGCCGGATTATCTGCTTTTTTTATTGTTGCCTTTATCGTTTTCATTTTGACATTCAGCTATACAAGAAGGATCACAGTGATGGGTGAGATATCCACGTATCCCCGCTCATCAAATGTGTATGCCAGTGTCCAGGGCGTTGTAGTTAAACAGTTTGTCACTGAAGGTCAACTGCTCAAAACAGGCGATGCTATCTACATGATAGATGTTAGTAAAAGCACGCGTAGCGGTGTTGTGAGTGATAACCAGCGAATGGATGTCGATAACCAACTTACACGTATTGCTCAAATCACGGATCTTCTTCAGGAGAATAAAAGAAACACTCTGGAAATGCTAAAAAAACAAAAAGAGCAATACAGTGCGGCCCTCAAAAGATCCTCAGACATTATCGCACAAGCCCAGGAAGGCATTCGCGTCATGAAAACGAACATGGAAAACTATCGGCATTATCAAGCGCGCGGACTTATCACGCAGGATCAGTTGATAAACCAGATAGCCTTATACTACGAGCGACAAAATAATATGCTTAATTTGTCTGCTCAAAGCGATCAGAACGCGTTGCAGGTGACCACTCTCGAAAGCCAGATTCAAACTCAGGCTGCCGAATTTGATAACCAGATCCACCAGATGGAGCTTCAGCGCTACGAGCTGCAAAAAGAGCGTCTAAATATTGATGCCGGGGGCGCAATTATCATACGGGCAATGTCTGACGGGCGGGTAGACTCCCTGAGCGTTACTGTTGGGCAGATGATCAAACCTGGCGACAGCCTCCTGCAAATTATCCCTCTGACTATCGATCATTTTTCTCTTGTCACATGGGTGCCTAATGATGCCGTCCCCTACCTTTCTCCTGGCGACCGGGTGAACATTCGCTATGAGGCGTTTCCGGCACAAAAATTTGGCATGTTTGGGGGCTCCATTTCGGTTATCTCGCGTTCCCCAGCCTCCCCTCAGGAGATGCAAACCTATCAGGGGGCACTTAAAGCAACCTCACCCGGGGCCGCCCCTTACTACAAAATTATTATCAGGCCTGACAGACAAAACATTGCCTATGCGGGCAAACGTCTGAGTTTAGGCAATGGTATGCAGGCTCAAAGCACCTTATTTCTGGAAAAAAGAAAAATCTACCAGTGGATGCTTTCACCCTTCTACGATATGAAAAATAGCGCCGGGGGTCCGGTAAATGAGTAAACGCTCTCTTAAAACCCTCATCGAACAGCTGGATCTCCAGTTGCGCTCCCGGGTTCCGCTGGTCCACCAGACGGAATCGTCAGAGTGCGGCCTGGCCTGCCTCGCGATGATCTGTAGCCACTATGGCAAACAGAGCAACCTCATCGCCCTGCGTCAACAATTTAACCTGTCGGCACGGGGCACCACGCTGGCAGGCATGACGCAAATTGCTGAACAGCTTGGACTCGCAACACGCTGTTTATCCCTCGATCTCAATGAACTCAGCGCGCTTAAGACTCCTTGCATCCTGCACTGGGATTTTAACCATTTTGTGGTACTCGTCAGCGTGAAGCAGAATCGAGCCATACTTCACGACCCCGCTCGGGGGAGAAGAAAAGTAGGTATGGAGGAGATGTCGAAATACTTCACCGGCATAGCGCTCGAAGTATGGCCCGGAAGTACATTTGCCGCACAGCCAACAAGCCATCAGTTCAGCCTAAGGTCCCTGGCCGCGAAGGTGCACGGCCTTAAGGGAATGTTAGGCAAAATATTTTTCTATTCGCTCATTATTGAAACCATCAACCTGCTTATACCGATAGGCACTCAACTCGCCCTGGATCATGCTATTCCCGCCGCAGATATGGGCTTGTTAACGGTGATTTGTATCGGCCTGTTTCTCTTTACTTTACTGCGCGTGGCGTTGAGTGCTTTACGTTCATGGTCCTCGCTGATAATGACGACGCTTATCAATGTGCAGTGGCAGTCCGGGCTTTTTACCCATCTCGTGCGGCTGCCTCTAAGCTATTTTGAGCGGCGCAAGCTGGGCGATATTCAGTCGCGCTTTGGATCACTGAACACGCTTCGGGAAACTTTTACCAGTAGCATCATTGGGGCACTTATCGATGGAACCATGATGATGGGTGTCATCGTGATGATGATACTTTATGGCGGCTGGCTGACTGGCGTAGTCATAGGCTTTACTGCGCTGTATGTTCTGACCAGACTAATGACCTACAGTACCTATCGCGAGCTATCGGAAGAAACCCTCATCAGAGATGCCCGCACCCGGTCCTATTTCATGGAAACGTTGTACGGTATCGCGACCGTAAAAATGCAGGGTTTGAGTGAGAGACGCGGCACTCACTGGTTAAATCTGGAAATTGACACGATCAATACAGAGATAAAAATCACCAAAATGGATCTGCTTTTTGGTGGGGTAAACGCTTTTATTATTGCCTGCGAACAAATAACAATGTTATGGCTGGGTTCAAAACTCATCATAGAAAACGCGATGACAATTGGGATGTTCATCGCTTTTGGCGTGTTCAGAGAACAATTTGCCGACAGAATCTGGTCACTGACAAATTTTCTGATGAAGTTGCGCATGATGCATCTTCATAACGAACGCGTATCCGATATTGCGCTTAACGTAAGAGAAATGAAAAAGCCTGACAGAGAAATCATAAATACCATGCAACCTGTTACTCTTGAAACCCATGCGCTGAGCTATCGCTATGACGAGCATTCCGCCGATGTTTTTCGCAATCTCTCATTCAAGGTTTCAGCAGGTGAAAGCGTGGCGATTACAGGACCGTCAGGAGCGGGGAAAACTACGCTTATGAGAGTACTTTGTGGCTTATTTGAACCACTTTCGGGCTCCGTCACAATCGACGGTTATGACATTCAACAGCTGGGTTTAAACAACTATCGTAAAATTATCGGCTGCGTTATGCAGGATGATAAGTTGTTCTCTGGATCAATCAGGGAAAATATTTGTGGCTTTGATGACAAAGGCGATAAGGAGTGGATGGAAGCCTGCGCCCGCGCCAGCTATATCCATGACGTGATTATAAAAATGCCTATGGGATACGAGACCCTAATTGGTGAACTCGGTGAAGGATTATCAGGTGGACAAAAACAGCGACTCTTTATTGCGCGCGCGCTATATCGCAAACCCGGAATATTATTTATGGATGAAGCGACCAGCGCGCTGGATGAAGAGAGTGAGAGCTATGTCAATGCAGCCATCAAAAAGTTAAACATCACACGCATTATCATCGCGCACAGAAAATCAACTATCGCATCCGCTGAACGTGTGATTCAACTAACGCCACTAACAGAACAACATGAGCCCAGCCAGAAATGAAACATTGCCTGATACCGAGAATAAAACCTATCAGCAAGCAGATAATTATTACGATCCTCGCATTTTTCGGCTGTCTCTTTTTCGCTCATGCTAACGAAAATCCCTATGAGGATGGCATGGATCCTTATCATTGGATGGAAACTCACCCCCAACAGACTGCTCGCTGGTTAAATCAACGCTCAAACCAGACGGTTAAGACACTCCACGCCCTTCCATGGAGAAACGCGCTGGCGAAAAGGTTAAGCGAGCTGGAGAATACGGCCCCCACTATTTCTGATATTTATGATGCGGGACAAAATCGTTTTTATCTACGCTCAGCGGTCGAACACCCATACCTGCGGCTGTTTGTAAGACAGAAGGGAAAACCGGAACGGGTGCTCATTGATCCGCCTGTTGGCTATGGG
Source organism: Enterobacter sp. JBIWA003 (assembly GCF_019968825.1). Taxonomy (NCBI): domain Bacteria; kingdom Pseudomonadati; phylum Pseudomonadota; class Gammaproteobacteria; order Enterobacterales; family Enterobacteriaceae; genus Enterobacter; species Enterobacter sp. JBIWA003. The sequence continues at coordinate 1,301,192 of NZ_CP074170.1, read as the reverse complement.
ATTAATTTTTTTAGCCCTTCACATGATGGTCGCTATGTGGCTTTTGGGCTCTCAAGAAACGGGACTGAAAACACGAGAATTACCGTTATCCGGGTTGTGGATAATGTCGTATTAGATACGCATATCCCCGACGTTCGCTATCCCAGCGTTGTCTGGGCCGCGGATAATCAGTCCTTTTATTATAGTCTCAACACCATCACTCAGGATTCAGGACGACAAACCTGCGGCAAGGTCTACCTCCATCGTATAGGGCACGACAGAGACGTTATGACGTTTGACTGGCGCACGCTCCCTGAACTCGCACAAAAAGCCTGCGAAAACGTTAATCTGTACACCTCTCCTGATTCTGAATATCTGATTGTTAACATTTCAAAATCCATCAGTGGTTATGGAGGCTACCTTTTTGCCGCTAAAAAAGACGCGGATGACAACAGCACACTCATCTGGAACAAAATTGTTGATACCGATAAAAATGTTTCTGCCTTTGTTTATTCCGGGAAGTGGATTTATCTGGCGAGCTATAACGCCTCCTCAGGCTATGATATTTCACGCATCAATCTGGCGGCTCCTGCCTCCACCAAAGAACCCGTGATGAGCTGGTCGAACGGAGAGTTAACACAATTAAGCCTGAGTAGGGATTCACTTTATGTGGCTTATCATAACGCCGGAATCAGTAAATTCATGCGTATTCCGTTTGCTGATATCCGTAATCACCAGGCAATTCCGGTCCCTGCAGATGAAGACGTGAGTGCGATATTTGCCAGCAGCGATAGTCAGGACATTCTCTTTACCCGTCAGGGCTGGCTTAATCCCCCCGTCATTTATCATTATCAACCTGCGGATAACATTATCCAGAAAACAGAGTTAATACCGCCGTTAAGCCAGCCCATGACAGACTATGTGACGGAAGAAAAATGGGTCACTACAGCAGAGAATGTTCGCGTCCCACTGACTCTCATATACCGTAAAGGCATTGCGCGCGATGGTTCGGTCCCTACCTGGTTGACGGCTTATGGCGCGTACGGTGTGAGTACGTTTCCTTCATTCGATCTGACCCGTCTGCTCTGGCTGGAACAAGGCGGTATTCTCGCTATCGCGCATGTACGCGGAGGCGGTGAAATGGGCCCTGAATGGCACGAAGCAGGAAGAGCGGATAAGAAAGAAAATTCCATTACCGATTTTATCCGTTGCGCGGAATATCTTATCGACAGTCGCTACACCTCACCGTCAAAACTGGCAATCGGGGGTGAAAGCGCGGGGGGAATTATCGTGGGTATGGCGATGACCCGTCGCCCGGAACTGTTTTCCGCAGTGGCCATAGACGCCGGGATGCTGAATACCAGCCGACTGGATAACATTCCGATAGGCGTGATGAACTATGACGAACTGGGATCGCCGCTGACGCCGTCAGGCAGGCTAAACTTATTGAAAATAGATGCTTACCGGCATCTGGTACCTGAAAAACGTTATCCTCCCGTGCTGTTAACCGTGGGCCTGCATGACCAGCGCGTTTCTCCGTGGCAAACAGCAAAATTCGCCGCCCGTTTAGAGGAGATCGGCTCGCCGCGTAGCGTGCTGGTTCTGGCTTACCGTCAGGGAGGACACAGTGCAGCAACCTATGCCGAGGCCGATTCAAAATTAGTCGACACGGTAAGTTTCTTCATCTGGAAAACCGGTCTTCACGTTCAGGACAGGTGAAAGCGGCACCCGTTACGGGTGCCCTGTCATTCATACACGAAATAGATCAAACATCCGGAAACATCACGCTATTCCCCGGCGCTTCCCTGTGCAGATGGATAAAGTTCAGGTGCCGTTCATACTGGTCCAGAATATCCGTAATCACCTGCTCCTTGCTGTAGTCCATCAAATCATTCCCCTGACTTCCTTCCAGCAGGAAGGTCTCAAGCCGGTAGTAGGTCGACTTCCCGCTGCGCGCCCGGTAGGTAAAGCCGGGGACCGAGTACTGCTGCGGCCAGATCTGGTAGACAAAGTTCTGCTCGTCGCCCATGTGCACCAGCAGATCCAGGTGCCCCAGGGTCTCGCCCTCCTCCGGCGGCAGGTTTTTCAGCTCCACGTAGGCGCCACGCAGCTTCAGCTCCTGCGCCACCTCTTCCATCGCCGGGAAGCAGACCGTCTCCATCATCTGTTTGGTGTAGCGCGTGCCCGGGTAGTTCATCAGGCGCGACAGGCGTTTCTTCCAGCTCAGCCTGTCCTGCGCGCCCATCGGGCGCGGCGCGGTGTCGCGGCTGGCGCTGACACGGCGGTAATCTTCCACCTTGAGCGATTTATACAGCCCGGCCATCACGAAGAAGATAACGAAGCTGAACGGCAGCCCCATGATCACCGTGGTGTTCTGCAACGCCGAGATGCCGTTGGTCATCAGCATGCCGAGCGTCAGCAGCCCGATGGCGACGGACCAGAAGATGCGCAGCCAGTTCGGGGCATCGCTGTTGATGTCTTTGAGCTTCGAGGTGAAGTTGCCCAGCACCAGCGCGCCGGAATCCGCTGAGGTGACGTAAAACAGCAGGCCGGTAATGGTCGCTACGGAGGCGCTAAAGGTGAACGCCGGGTACTGCGCCAGCAGGCTGTAGAAGCCGCGCTCCGGGTGCGCCATCGCTTCCTGTGCAAAGGTTGCGTTGCCGTGGATGATCTCATGGAGCGCGCTGTTGCCGAACACCGACAGCCACAGCAGGGTAAAGGTGAACGGGATAATCAGCGTGCCCATCACAAACTGACGGATGGTGCGGCCACGTGAAATACGCGCCAGGAACAGGCCGACAAACGGCGACCACGCGACCCACCACGCCCAGAAGAAGAGCGTCCAGTTGTTCATCCACTCCACCGGGCGGTCGAAGGCGAAGCTGTTCAGCGTCATGCCCATAAAGCGGTTCACGTAGTCGCCCACGTTCAGCACTAAGGCATTGAGCAGGAACGAGGTGTCGCCCATAAACAGCACGAACAGGATCAGGCCCAGCGCCAGCGCCACGTTCAGCTCGGAGAGCACGCGGATGCCCTTGTCGACGCCCGACGTCACCGAAATGGTGGCGATAATGACGGAGAGCGCAATCAGCGCCGCTTTCGCCGCCATCGAATCCGGAATATCAAACAGCACGCTCAGGCCGTAGTTAAGCTGCACCACGCCAATCCCGAGCGTTGTCGCGATGCCGAAGATGGTGCCGATCACCGCCGCAATGTCGACGCTGTGGCCGATCGGACCGTTGATCTTTTTACCGAAAATCGGGTACAGCGCAGAGCGGATGGTGAGGGGCAAATTATAACGATAGCTAAAGTATCCCAGCGCCATCCCCATCAGGGCGTACATTGACCAGCCGGTCAGGCCGTAGTGGAACAGCGTCCAGACCATCGCCTGACGCGCGGCCTCCATTGTCTGCCCTGCCCCTTCCGGGGGCTGCATATACTGCGTGACCGGTTCGGCCACAGAGAAGAACATCAGGTCGATGCCGATGCCCGCGGCAAATAGCATCGCGGCCCAGCTCAGCAGGCTGAACTCGGGCTTGGACTGCTCGGGACCGAGCTTAACGGAGCCGAAGCGCGAGCAGGCAATGCAGACCACAAAGACGATATAGAGCGTCGCCGCCAGCAGGTAGTACCAGCCGAAGGTCTTTGACACCCAGTTCAGGGTGCGCCCAATCCACTCGGCAGAAAAATCGCGAAAGAAGATCGTTGTCAGGGAAAACAACAAAATCAGCCCGGCGGACGTATAAAAAACGACCGGGTTGATTTTGTCTTTTTCTCTGTCCTGTGAAAGGTCTGTCATCCAGTATCCTCACTGTTTTTGTAACTATTAAAATCCAAATCCGCAACAATTAAGACACATTTTATATTGAACGTCCAATCAAAAACCGCTTTAATGGTTAACCAACGCTGATGAATGGAGTGGCAAAAATGCCCAAAGTGGGGATGCAGCCGATCCGGCGCAGGCAGCTTATCGACGCCACGCTGGAAGCAATAAATGAAGTGGGAATGCACGACGCGACGATCGCGCAGATCGCCCGTCGGGCGGGCGTTTCCACGGGGATCATCAGTCACTATTTCAAAGACAAAAATGGTCTGCTGGAAGCGACCATGCGCGACATCACCGGCCAGCTGCGCGATGCGGTATTAAGCCGCCTGCACGCCCTGCCGAACGGCAGCGCGGAGCAGCGTCTGCAGGCGATTGTCGGCGGTAACTTTGATGAAACCCAGGTGAGCAGCGCCGCGATGAAGGCCTGGCTGGCCTTCTGGGCAAGCAGCATGCACCAGCCGATGCTCTACCGCCTGCAGCAGGTGAGCAGCCGCCGCCTGCTGTCGAACCTGGTGTACGAGTTCCGCCGCGAGCTTCCGCGCGAGCAGGCCCAGGAGGCGGGCTACGGGCTGGCGGCACTGATCGACGGGCTGTGGCTGCGCGCCGCGCTGAGCGGCAAGCCGCTGGATAAGACCCTGGCGCAGTCACTGACCAGCCACTTTATCAGCCAGCATTTACCGACCGAATAACCGAGGAGAATTTATGTCCCGAATGGCAGAACAGCAGCTTTATATCAATGGTGGTTATACATCGGCCACCAGCGGTCGCACCTTCGAGACCATAAACCCGGCCAACGGTGAAGTCCTGGCGACCGTTCAGGCCGCCGGGCGCGAAGATGTTGATCGCGCCGTAGAAAGCGCAACGCGCGGGCAAAAAGTCTGGGCGGCGATGACCGCCATGGAGCGCTCTCGCATCCTGCGTCGCGCCGTCGACATCCTGCGCGAGCGCAACGACGATCTGGCAAAGCTGGAAACCCTCGACACCGGTAAAGCGTATTCCGAAACCTCAACCGTGGATATCGTCACCGGTGCGGACGTGCTGGAGTACTACGCGGGTCTGATCCCGGCGCTGGAAGGCAGCCAGATCCCCTTGCGCGAGACCTCATTCGTCTATACCCGCCGCGAGCCGCTGGGCGTAGTAGCGGGCATCGGCGCGTGGAACTACCCGATCCAGATCGCCCTGTGGAAATCCGCCCCGGCGCTGGCGGCGGGCAACGCAGTGATCTTCAAGCCGAGCGAAGTGACGCCGCTTACCGCCCTGAAACTTGCCGAGATCTACACCGAAGCGGGCCTGCCGGACGGCGTGTTTAACGTCCTGCCGGGCGTGGGCGCGGAGACCGGCCAGTACCTGACCGAGCATCCGGGCATCGCCAAAGTCTCCTTTACCGGCGGCGTCGCCAGCGGCAAAAAGGTGATGGCGAACGCTGCGGCCTCCTCCCTGAAAGAGGTGACGATGGAGCTGGGCGGCAAATCGCCGCTGATTATTTTTGACGATGCGGATCTGGATCTCGCGGCGGACATCGCCATGATGGCCAACTTTTTCAGCTCCGGCCAGGTGTGCACCAACGGCACCCGTGTGTTTGTTCCGGCTAAGTTCAAAGCCGCGTTTGAGCAGAAAATCGTTGAGCGCGTGGGCCGCATCCGCGCGGGCGATCTGTTCGATGAAGCTACCAACTTTGGTCCGATGGTCAGCTTCCCGCACCGCGACAGCGTGATGCGCTACATCGCCAAAGGCAAAGAGGAAGGCGCGCGCGTGCTGTGCGGCGGCGACGTGCTGAAGGGCGAAGGCTTCGATAACGGCGCGTGGGTGGCCCCGACCGTGTTCACCGACTGCACTGACGAAATGACCATCGTGCGCGAAGAGATCTTCGGCCCGGTGATGTCCATCCTCACCTATGAGTCCATTGAGGAAGCGATTCGCCGCGCCAACGACACCGACTACGGGCTGGCGGCAGGCATCGTCACGGCCGACCTGAACCGCGCCCACGGCGCCATTCATCAGCTCGAGGCGGGCATCTGCTGGATCAACACCTGGGGTGAATCCGCTGCAGAGATGCCGGTCGGCGGCTACAAGCACTCCGGCATTGGCCGCGAGAATGGCGTGATGACGCTGCAGAGCTACACCCAGGTGAAGTCCATCCAGGTTGAGATGGGTAAATTCCAGTCCATATTTTAACCGGGAGGTTTATTTGCAATTTGACTACATCATTATCGGGGCCGGCTCTGCCGGCAACGTGCTGGCTACACGACTGACTGAAGATCCGAACACCACCGTCCTGCTGCTTGAAGCAGGCGGACCGGATTACCGCTTTGACTTCCGCACCCAGATGCCCGCCGCGCTGGCGTTCCCGCTGCAGGGCAAGCGCTACAACTGGGCGTACGAAACCGAACCAGAGCCGTACATGAACAACCGCCGCATGGAGTGCGGGCGCGGCAAAGGGCTGGGCGGCTCGTCGCTGATCAACGGCATGTGCTACATCCGCGGTAACGCGATGGACCTCGACAACTGGGCAAAAGAGCCGGGTCTGGAGCACTGGAGCTACCTCAACTGCCTGCCCTACTACCGCAAGGCAGAGACGCGCGACGTGGGGCCGAACGACTATCACGGCGGCGACGGTCCGGTGAGCGTCACCACTTCGAAACCGGGCGTGAACCCGCTGTTTGAGGCGATGGTGGAGGCGGGCGTGCAGGCGGGCTATCCGCGCACCGACGATCTCAACGGCTATCAGCAGGAAGGCTTCGGCCCGATGGACCGCACGGTCACGCCGCAGGGCCGACGCGCCAGCACCGCGCGCGGCTATCTGGATCAGGCGAAACCGCGCCCAAACCTGACCATCCGCACCCACGCCATGACCGATCGCATCCTCTTTGAGGGCAAGCGCGCGGTGGGCGTCGAGTGGCTGGAGGGTGAAAGCACCATCCCATCCAAAGCGACGGCAAAAAAAGAAGTGCTGCTGAGTGCCGGGGCGATTGCCTCCCCGCAGATCCTCCAGCGCTCCGGCGTGGGCAACGCTGACCTGCTGAAACAGTTCGATATCCCGCTGGTACACGATCTGCCCGGCGTGGGCGAAAACCTGCAGGATCACCTGGAGATGTACCTCCAGTACGAATGCAAAGAGCCGGTCTCCCTCTACCCTGCTCTGCAGTGGTGGAACCAGCCGAAGATTGGCGCCGAGTGGCTGTTTGGCGGCACCGGCGTGGGCGCGAGCAACCACTTCGAAGCGGGCGGGTTTATCCGCAGCCGCGAGGAGTTTGAGTGGCCGAACATTCAGTACCACTTCCTGCCGGTGGCGATTAACTACAACGGCTCGAACGCGGTGAAAGAACATGGCTTCCAGTGCCACGTCGGCTCCATGCGCTCCCCGAGCCGTGGACACGTGCGCATCCAGTCGCGCGATCCACACCAGCATCCGGCGATCCTGTTCAACTATATGTCCCACGAGCAGGACTGGCAGGAGTTCCGCGACGCGATCCGCATTACCCGCGAGATCATGCACCAGCCCGCTCTGGACAAGTACCGCGGCCGTGAAATCAGTCCGGGTATAGACTGCCAGACCGACGAGCAGTTGGACGAGTTCGTGCGCAACCACGCGGAAACCGCCTTCCACCCGTGCGGCACCTGCAAGATGGGTTACGACGAGATGGCGGTGGTCGACGGCGAAGGCCGCGTTCACGGGTTGGAAGGGCTGCGCGTGGTGGATGCGTCGATTATGCCGCAGATCATCACCGGCAACCTGAACGCCACCACCATTATGATCGGCGAGAAGATTGCCGACGCCATTCGTGGACGCGAGCCGCTGGCGAAGAGCACGGCGGCGTATTATGTGGCGAACGGGGCACCGGTGAGGCGCTGAGGATATTTCCCCTCACCCTGCCTCTCCCCATAGGCTGAGGGATCCCCAGTAATTTTAAGCAGCATCAATAACGTTGTTTAAGAACGACTGAAGCCTTTCAGCGATGCCCTGGTCCGGCTGTAAATCGCTGAGGCGTTTCCTGCAGGCCGGGGCGAGGCGCATGGATGCGCCGAGAGGGCGGGCTTTACAGGGACGTTACCTCCGCCCGTCCCCGATAAGCCGGAAGGAATAAGCCGAGGGCACCGCGTAGCGGCGATTTACCGCCGGGAGCCCGGGTCGCCAGGGTGGTGGCGACTGAGCCACCCTGGCACGTTCACAGGTTATGGGGTTACAGAGTAGCAAGGAACATAAAGTGAACGGAATGACCACAACAGCTGTATGTTCCCCTCACCCTAACCCTCTCCCCGGAGGGGCGAGGGGACTGTTCCGTGCTGGCATTACTTTGTGGGGCCCCCTCAGCTCCATAGGGGAGAGGGGATTAACCTCCCCCTTCAAAAATTTATTTTTATTTTCCTGCATCCAGTTTCCACCCTCCCCTCGTATATGCATATGTGAGCAACCCCTTTGCTCCCCAATCCGAGGAAAGATGATGAAAAAGCTAACCCGTGTTGCATTCGTAACCAGCGCTTTACTCTTCTGTGCAGGCGCATCAGCCGCCATGACGTCAGGCTCCGTGATGGTGGGCGGAGCGGAAATGTTCCCGAGCAAAAATATTGTTGAAAACGCCATAAACTCGAAAGATCACACCACGCTGGTAGCCGCCGTCAAAGCGGCAGGACTGGTGGACACGCTTCAGAGCAAAGGGCCGTTCACCGTGTTTGCGCCGACCAATGCGGCGTTTGCGAAATTGCCTGCCGGCACGGTCGAGAACCTGGTCAAACCCGAAAACAAAGCAACACTCACCAGCATCCTGACCTATCACGTGGTCGCCGGTAATTACGATATGAAAGCGCTGGAGCAGAAAATTAAACAGGGCGGCGGCCACGCGGAGCTGAAGACCGTTAACGGTCAGCCACTGTGGATCATGAGCAACGGCCCGCACAATATTCAGCTTAAGGACGGTAAAGGCAATGTGGCGAACATTAGCACCTATGACGTTCATCAAAAAAACGGCGTGATCGATGTGATTGATACCGTCCTGATGCCTAAGTAGTTGTCTATACTTCGGAAGTGTGACGTTGCCTTCCGGGAAAAACATGGATAACGCGCTGGCTGAACAGCAACTGAAATTAATGCAGGCGGTCGCAAACGGCGATCGCCGTGCATTTGAACAACTTTATCGACTCACGTCGCCACACCTGTTTGCCGTCGCGCTGCGCATGCTGCGTGACCGCGCGTGGGCAGAAGAGATCCTTCACGACTGTTTTATCACCGTCTGGAGTAAAGCCGAAACCTACAACGCAGCACTGAGCTCCCCGATGACCTGGCTTACGCACATTGTGCGCAACCGCTGTATTGACTGGCTGCGCAGCGGGCAAACCCGCGCTGCCGACCGCGAGACGGCGTATAACGACGCGATTCTGCCTTGCGAGAACGATGAGCAGAATAACTGGCACGACGATGTGCAGGCAGAACGGCTCAGGCAGTGTCTCGAACATTTGAGCAGCGAACAGCGCCAGAGCATTACGCTCGCCTACTATCAGGGAATGTCTCACAGCGACATTGCCGACTGGCTCCAGCAGCCTCTGGGCTCGGTGAAAAGCTGGATACGTCGGGCAATGGACCATCTTCGGGAGTGTGTCGGGCTATGAATGACGCAGAAAAACGTGACGACATGCTGGCAGCAGAGTATGCCCTCGGCACGCTGCGGGGAGGAGCGCGGCTTCAGTTCCAGAAAAGGGTCCTCCATGAACCCGCTCTGGCCGCCCGCGTGGCGTACTGGCAGGAGATGTTCAGCACGCTGGATAGTCATCTTGTGCCCGTCCCTCCACCCGAGACGGTGTGGAAGAGAATCGCCCTCGATCTGCCGCCCAAAAAGCCTTTACGCAAAAGTCGGCCTTATGTCGGCTGGATGGCTGCGGCCTCCCTCGCCGCCCTGTCGGTCGTTGCCTGGTATGCCATCCGTACCCCGGAACTCGCTCCGCTGATGGTACTCAACGATACCCAACAGCACGGACAGTGGGTCGTCAGCGCGGACGCCAGCCGTCAGCACCTGAGCATTGCCCCTCTTCGACCAACGGTCGTCGCGGCGCAACACAGCCTGCAGCTTTGGCTGATCCCAGGCGGGCAGGCGCCGGTATCCATGGGACTGCTGCATAACGACATCCCCACACGCGTCACCCTCAGGAACACAACGCTCCCTCCTGACGCCACGATTGCCATAAGCCTTGAACCAGAGGGCGGATCGCCCACTGGACTCCCCACAGGCCCGGTGCTTTACAGTGGCAAATTATAATCCTCAGGCCCTGTTCGCAGGGCCGCTATCGTGACCCGATTTCATTTATATACTATTCTCGGTTACCTATAAGAATTAAATATTAGGTCTGCAATTAATTTAATTATTAAAAAACGACATTGACAGACTCTTCCGTACTCCATTAAGTTTTAAACGAACATCATTTTATTCCCGATACACAATATATCCAAAACCGCGTTAATGAATTTGTCATTATTCATTAACGCTTCTCTGCCTTTTATTTTTTGCATCACTCAATAGCGAGATAAGATCATGAATAATAGTGCAAACAAGGTTGTTGTCATTACCGGTGCCAGCAGCGGTATTGGTCAGGCGATTGCCCTCCATTTAGCGAATAACGCGTTTTCGCTGGTGCTGGTGGCGCGCCGTCTGGACAGAATTAATGCCCTGGTGGATCAGATTATTCAGCAAGGCGGCAAGGCTATTGCCGTCAAGGCCGATGTCACCCGTCAGGAAGAGGTTCAGCACGCCATTGACGCTGCCGTTGCCGCCTACCAGCGCGTGGATGTGCTGATCAACAACGCGGGCTTTATGGCTATCGCCCCGCTTAGCGAGCTGAAAACCGACGAATGGGACAAGATGATTGATACCAATCTGAAAGGGGTACTGTACGGCATCGCTGCCGCTTTCCCGGTGTTCCAGCGTCAGGGCAGCGGGCATTTTATTAACGTTGCCTCCGTCGCGGGCATCAAGGTGCTGGCGCCTGGCGGCGTGGTGTACAGCGCCACGAAATTCGCCGTCCGCGCGCTGAGTGAAGGCTTACGTCAGGAGGCGGGTAAAACCCTCCGCACGACGCTTATTTCGCCCGGCGCCGTCGAGAGCGAACTGCAATTCGGCAGTTCTGACGAAGAGAGCAAAAAATTTCTCCATGAGTTTTATAAGCAGGCTATTCCGGCTGACGCGATTGCCCGCGCGGTTTTATTTTCCATAGAACAGCCTGGCGACGTTGATATTAATGAAATTGTTGTTCGTCCAACGCAGGAAGAATTTTAGCCTGGGTTAAATAATACTGAATGAGGTGTCAGTATGATTAAATCATTAACGTCCTTATCAGATCTCAATATGCGAACGGGTGCCGATATTCTCCTTGAAGTGCTGGAGAGTGAAGGCGTGGAATATATTTTTGGCAACCCCGGTACCACCGAGCTTCCGCTCATTGATGCCCTGCTTCGCCATGAAAATATTCATTATATTCTGGCGCTACAGGAGAGCACCGTGGTGGCAATTGCTGACGGCTATGCGAAAGCCTCAGGCAAGACCGGTTTTATCAATTTGCATACCGCCAGCGGTCTGGGGCACGGCATGGGGAATCTCATTAATTCGCGGATCATGAAAACCCCGCTGGTGGTCACCGTTGGACAGCAGGATACGCGGCACTACGTCCGCGATCCGCTGCTGTATGATGATATTGTTTCCATTGGCTCCCCGGTCATGAAATGGGCGCAGGAGGTCACCAGCGCCGACCAGCTCCCGGTGCTGGTGCGCCGCGCGTTTCACGCTGCCAGCTATCCTCCGGCTGGTCCGGTGCTGCTCTCTCTGCCAATGAACGTGATGGAAGAGCTGAGCGACGCCGGGATACAAACGGCCTCTAAAGTGAACTACCACACCGTGGCGGGCTCGCTGGACGAACTGGCCGAAGAACTGAGCCAGGTTACGCCCGGCAGGATCATGATTGTGGCGGGCGATGAGGTGCACTCCAGCGGCTCGACGCATGAGATTGTCGAGCTGGCGGAAGCGCTCAGCGCCCACGTCTACGGCTCCTCCTGGCCGCTGAATTTACCTTTTCCCACTCAGCACGCCCTCTGGCGGGGCAATATGCCCACCACCGCCAGCGAAATCGCCAGCATCATCAACGCCTACGATGCCGTATTCATCATCGGCGGCAGAAGCCTGATCACTATTTTGTACAGCGAGGGGGAGGCCATTCCGGCGACCTGCGCGGTGTATCAGCTCTCGGCGGATATGCACGAACTTGGCCGCACCTATGCCACTCGCCTTTCGGTGATGGGAGATATCAAATTGTCCCTGCACGAACTGTTGCCAAAGCTTAAGCAGCGCCTGATCGCCAGCAGGCTGGTCCACCAGCGGCTGCTGGTTGCGGCCCGCGATGAACGGGAGAAGGAGTGGCAGCAACAGGAGGAACGTCTGGCCGCCGAGCGGCTACGCCCGGCGATCTCCCCGATGGTCGCAGCCTGGGAAGTCATCCGATCCATTCCGGCGGGTACCACCATCGTTGATGAGGCGATAGCGACCGCCAGGCATGTCCGCCGGTTCATCTCTGACCAGCAGCACCAGCGCTACTACTTTATGCGCGGCGGCGGACTGGGCTGGGGGATGCCTGCCTCAGTAGGGCACTCGCTGGGACGCGGACGGGAGCCGGTGGTCTGCCTGATAGGTGACGGAGCCTCCCTGTACTCGCCGCAGGCGCTCTGGACGGCGGCACACGAAAATCTGCCGGTCACCTTTATCGTCATGAATAACAGGGAGTACAACATCCTGAAAAACTTTATGAAGAGCCAGGCTGACTACAGCTCAACGCGGCTGGGGCGTTTTATCGGGATGGACCTGGTGAACCCGCATATCGATTTTCAGTCGCTGGCCACCGCCATGGGCGTCCACTGCTGCCGGGTAACCGAAGCTGCCGATATCGCCGAAGCGGTAGCGCGCGGGCTACAGTCAGGAAAAACCAACCTGATTGAAATCGCGATTTCCGCGGATTAGCCGCGCGTTTACGCTGTACCCTACATAAAAAACTTATAACCGAAACGCCTCAAGACGCTTTATCTGACGCCCGTCGTCGTCAAAATTCTCCGCCGCCAGCCAGGCGCGCAGCTCCGCATCTCTTTGCGGCCATTCGCCGTCAATAATAGAAAGCATATCGCTGTCGCGGTTGCGCCCTTTGCGCACCAGCTTCTGGCGCAGACGCCCTTCCCAGACAAACCCCAGCCGCTCCGCCGCCCTGCGTGAGGCAACGTTCATCGAATCGCACTTCCACTCCAGCCGCCGGTAGCCGTGCTCAAACGCATTTTTCAGCAGCAGCCACACCGTTTCAGTGCCGATGCGGGAACCTTTCATTTTACGCGACCAGGTGACGTGTCCTATCTCCACCGACCCCAGCAGCCGCTCATTGGCCATATAGCTCACCAGCCCCACCGCCCGTTCGGTGCGTAAGTCAATGACGGCAAACGGCACTAGCTCATCATCCATGACCTTCGCCATGATCCAGTGCGCGGTGGCTTCCACGCTCGTGGGCTGCGTGCTGGCAAGCCACGTCCAGTCGCTGTCGTCGCCCAGCGCGTAGGCCTCATAGAGATCGGCCGCGTGGCGATCGGCGTCCAGCGGCTCCAGGCAGCAATACTGGCCGAACAGCGGCGTGCGGGTTAACGCGCGCGCGCCTTTCCAGTTGGGAACGATATCGTTAACGGTTTGACCATGTTGATTGATTTCGGGCACGGCGGTGACTCCCTGAAAGGTAAGGCATTTGTTATAGCAGGTTAAAAAGCGCGCGAAAAGCAGCGTGTTTTAATAGCCCGAGCGCATGCGATATTCCCGGAAGGCATAAGTAAAGCTGAATTTCGACTTTGTGGAATGTCACAGTCGCCCTAACGTAGCGGAGCATAAAACAATCACAATATATTCTTCTCAGGGATCGCTATGACAAAAAAACTGTTGCCGTTACTGGTGCTGGCTGCGCTCTCAGGCGCAGCCCACGCCGCTACTCCGCCCAACACGCTGGTGGTTGCCCAGGGGCTTGATGATATCGTGAGCCTCGACCCGGCAGAAGCCAACGAGCTCTCCAGCATCCAGACCGTGCCGAGCCTGTACCAGCGTCTGGTACAGCCGGACCGCGATAATCCGGAAAAAATCACGCCGATTCTGGCAGAAAGCTGGGAAGCGGACGCGGCAGCAAAAACCCTGACCATCAAGCTTAAACCCGATGCGAAATTCGCCTCCGGCAACCCGCTGCGCCCGGAAGACGTGATCTTCTCTTATACCCGCGCCGTGACGCTGAACAAATCCCCGGCCTTTATCCTCAACGTGCTGGGCTGGGAGGCGAGCAACATCGCCAGCCAGCTGAAAAAGGTGGACGATCATACCCTCCAGCTTCACTGGACGGCGGACGTCAGCCCGTCGGTGGCGCTGAATATTCTCTCCACGCCGATTGCCTCTATCGTCGATGAAAAAGAGGTCGCCGCGAACGTGAAGGATAATGACTTCGGTAACGCGTGGCTGAAAATGCACTCGGCTGGCAGCGGCGCATTCAAAATGCGCGTCTATCAGCCGCATCAGGCCATCGTGCTGGAAGCTAACGACTCCGCGCCCGGCGGCGCGCCGAAGCTCAAAAGCATCATCATTAAAAACGTCCCCGATCCGGCTTCACGCCGCCTGCTGATCCAGCAGGGGGATGCGGACGTGGCGCGCGATCTGGGTGCAGACCAGATTAGCGCCCTGGACGGCAAGCCGGGCGTGAAGGTGCTGAGCATTCCGTCCGCCGAGCAGAATTACCTGGTGTTTAACACCGGCAACAGCGCCAATCCGCTGCTGAATAACCCGGCCTTCTGGGAAGCGTCGCGCTGGCTGGTCGATTATGACGGCATCACGAAGAACCTGCTGAAAGGCCAGTATTTTGTTCATCAGAGCTTCCTGCCGGTCGGCCTGCCGGGCGCGCTGGAAGATAATCCGTTTAAATTTGACCCGGCAAAAGCGAAAGCCATTCTCGCCAAAGCGGGCATTAAGGACGCACACTTCACGCTGGACGTGGAGAACAAGCCGCCGTTTATCACCATCGCCCAGTCGATGCAGGCGAGCTTCGCTCAGGATGGCGTGAAGGTGGATCTGCTGCCTGCCGCCGGGAGCCAGGTCTATGCCCGCGTGCGCGCTAAGCAGCATCAGGCGGCGATCCGTCTGTGGATCCCGGACTACTTCGATGCGCACTCTAACGCCAGCGCCTTCGCGTGGAACGACGGGAAGTCCAGCACCGTGGCCGGCCTGAACGGCTGGAAAATCCCGGAACTGAACAAGGCCACGCTGGCGGCGGTTGCCGAACCGGATCCGGCGAAGCGTCTGGATCTGTACAAGAAAATGCAGGAACAGCTGCAGCAGAGCTCGCCGTACGTGTTCGTCGATCAGGGCAAAACCCAGATCGTGGTGCGCGATAACGTGAAGGGGTATCAGCAGGGGCTGAACGCGGATATGGTCTGGTACGATCGCGTCACGAAGTAGCCCTTGTTGCCGGGTGGCGCTGCGCTTACCCGGCCTGTGTTCTCTGTTTTTGTAGGCCGGGTAAGGCGAAGCCGCACCCGGCATGAAGAGATTTCCCATGCCACATCTTTCCACCCGCGTGCTTCAGGGTCTGCTGACCCTGCTGCTCACGCTCTTCGGGCTGCTGCTCGTCACGTTTGCGCTCTCGGCGTTTTCACCGGTCGATCGCGTGCTGCAGATCGTCGGGGATCACGCCAGCCAGTCGACGTACGATCAGGTTCGCCACCAGCTTGGGCTGGATCGTCCCCTGCCCGTGCAGTTCTGGCACTACCTGCAAAACCTTGCCCATGGTGATTTGGGCACCGCCAGCGCCACCGGGCAGCCGGTGCTGCAGGATCTGCTGCACGCCTTCCCCGCCACGCTGGAGCTGGCAACGCTGGCGCTAATTATCGGCACGGTACTCGGCGTGATTGCGGGTGTGCTGTGCGCCCGCTACGCCGGTTCGCCACTGGACTTAGCGATCAGAACGCTCACCCTGCTCGGCAACTCGGTGCCGATTTTCTGGCTTGGCCTGCTGATGCTGGCCCTGTTCTACGCCAGGCTGCAGTGGAGCGCAGGCCCCGGCAGGCTGGACGATATTTGGCAGTTCACCGTCGAGCCACGCACCGGCTTTGCGCTGATAGATACCTGGCTTTCCGGCGATCGCGAGGCATTCCGCAACGCCCTCAGCCACCTGGTGCTGCCGGTGTTGTTGCTGGCCTATTACTCGCTGGCAAGCATTACCCGCCTGACCCGCTCCGCCTGCCTCGGCGAAATGAACAAGGAGTACATCCTCCTTGCCCGCGCCAAGGGCGCCGGGGAGATGACCATTCTGCTGCGCCACGTGCTGCCAAACATTCGCAGTACCCTGCTGACGGTGATTGCCCTGGCCTACACCAGCATGCTGGAAGGTGCGGTATTAACAGAGACCGTGTTCTCGTGGCCGGGCATCGGACGCTATCTCACCACCGCCCTGTTCGCCGGAGACACCACCGCGGTCATGGGCGGCACGCTGCTGATTGGCGTCTGCTTTGTGCTGATCAATAACCTTACCGACCTGCTTGTGCGGGCGACCGATCCCAGGGTGCGCTGATGCCGTTTTATCTCTTCTTACGCCGCCTGCGCCGCTCCCCTGCCGCCGTTTGCGGACTGATTGCCATCGTGCTGCTGGTGTTTATTGCCCTGTTCGCCCCGTGGCTGGCACCGGTTGATCCGAACTGGCAGGACGCCGCCGCGCGCCTGCAGGCACCGACCGGCCAGCACTGGCTGGGCACCGACGGCTACGGGCGGGATCTGCTCTCGCGCCTGATTTACGGCACGCGTCCGGCGCTCGGGCTGGTGGCCCTGGTGACGGTTATTACCCTGCCCGCCGGGCTGCTGGTGGGCATTTTGTCCGGCTACTACGGCGGCTGGATGGAGCGTATCCTGATGCGCTTCACCGACGTGGTGATGTCAATGCCGCGCCTGATCCTCGCCTTCGCATTTGTCGCGATGCTCGGTCCGGGGCTGGTCAACGGCGCGCTGGCGCTGGCCTTAACCACCTGGCCTGCCTACGCGCGGCAGGCGCGGAGCGAGATTCAGCGTCTGCGCCACAGCGATTATCTGGCCGCCGCCGAGATGATGGGGATCCGCGGCCTGCGCCTGCTGGTCGGCCATATTCTACCCCTGTGCCTGCCCTCCGCGATTGTGCGGCTGGCGCTGGATCTGGCGGGGATTATTCTGGCAGCCGCCGGTCTCGGCTTCCTCGGCCTTGGCGCACGTCCGCCCATGGCCGAATGGGGGGCGATGATTGCGGACGGCATGCAGGTCATTTTCGACCAGTGGTGGATTGCCGCCATTCCGGGCGGAGCCATCCTGTTTGCCAGTCTGGCGTTTAACCTGTTAGGCGATGGCCTGCGCGACGTACTGGAGCCACAGCATGACTGAACACCGCGTCATCGTCGATGCGCTGAATATCGACTACCCTGCCGCACGCGTGGTCAACAACCTGAGCTTTACGCTTGGCAACGAGCGGCTGGCGCTGGTGGGGGAATCCGGCTCCGGCAAGTCCATGTCCGCCCGCGCCCTGATGGGTCTGGTGCGTAAACCCGGTATCGTGAGCGCCAACCGGCTTAACGTACTGGGCAACGACCTGCTGACCCTGAACGCCCGCCGCTGGCAGGCGCTGCGCGGCAACGGCATTGCGATGGTCCTGCAGGATCCGCGTTACGCCCTTAACCCCGTCAAAAGCGTCGTCGCCCAGCTTGATGAGGCGCTCACGCTGCATCAGCGCCTGCCGCGCCCGGAGCGTGCGGCGCGTATTCACGACATCCTCCGCGCCGTCGGGCTGAGCGAGAACGTGCTGTCACGCTACCCCGGTGAGCTTTCCGGGGGCATGGGCCAGCGGGTGATGATTGCGATTGCGCTGATCAACAACCCGCAGGTGCTGATTGCCGACGAACCGACCTCCGCGCTGGACGCGCGCCTGCGCAACCAGATCCTCGAGCTGCTGGTGCAGCAGTGCGAAGAACGCCAGATGGCGATGCTGTTAATCAGCCACGATCTGCCGCTGGTGGCGGAGCACTGCGACCGCGTGCTGGTGATGTATCAGGGCGAAAAGGTGGATGAGATGACAGCGAGCCAGCTCCCGCAGGCGACGCATCCGTACACGCGAACCCTGTGGACCTGTCGTCCAGACGCCCATACTTATGGACAGATGCTGCCGACGCTCGATCGTTCACAGCCGTGGAAGGAGGCCAGCGATGGCGCTCGTTGAGGTTAACCAGGTGCAGGTCACCTTCGGGGAAAAAACGGCGGTCTCTGCCGCCAGCTTTAGCATTGAGAGAGGCGAGACGTTCAGCCTGATTGGCGAATCCGGCTGCGGCAAATCGACCCTTCTGCGCGTGCTGGCTGGGCTGCAGCGCGAGTGGCGTGGCAGTATTGCACTGCTGGGAGAAACGTTAACGCCAGGGCGACGTTTTGAAGGCGAGCTTCGCCGCAACGTGCAGATGGTGTTTCAGGATCCGTGGGCGTCGCTGCATCCGAACCACACCATTGCGCGCACGCTGTCGGAGCCGTTAAGCATCCACGGCGAGACGCAGATCGCGGAAAAGGTGGCCAATGCGCTGCACGAGGTGGGGCTCTCCGCCGACGCGGGCAGGCGCTACCCGCACCAGCTTTCCGGCGGCCAGCGTCAGCGCGTTGCCATTGCCCGCGCGCTGCTGCTGCGCCCGCAGCTTCTGCTGCTGGATGAACCGACCTCGGCGCTGGATATGTCGGTACAGGCGGAAATCTTGAACCTGCTTAACCGCCTGAAGGCCGAGCATAAGATGACCTATCTGCTGGTCAGTCACGACGCGGATGTGATTGCCCATATGTCCGACCGGGCGGCCTTGATGGCGCACGGGAAGATCCAGAAGGTGTTTGACCGTGAGGCGATGTTACGGGGCGAGCACAGGATGGGTTAAGTGCGTGCGGCGGTGCCCGGTGGCGCGTTGATGGTTTTTCGTAGGCCGGGTAAGGCATCGCCGCCACCCGGCAAATAATTACTTCAGCAGCTTCACCGTGGCATCAATATCGATCTCATCTTCGGTGAAGATCAGCGTCGTGTTCTGGAAGGTGGTGATCGCCAGCTTCTTCACCGTGCGCATTTCGCCCGGCTTTTTATCAGATTTCGGCTTGATGCTGTTCATCAGCAGCCCCACCGACAGCACCGCATTTTCTTTGTCGATTTTGGTATCCGCGGGCTCTTCTTCGTTGAACACCACGAAGGATTTGATCGAGGTGAGCTTCACGCGCTCGCCTGCGATATAGAGATGTTTGCTTTCGGGGATAACCTTCACCGCGTAGGCGGAAAGGCCTTTGTTGTTGGTGGTTGGCTCGAAGGTCACCGCGGCATCTTTCTTAATCAGATCGGGGTTCGCGACCTTAATCACATGAAAATAGCGGTTGTCGCCGTTTTCATCTTTGATAAATCCAAAGCCTTTATCTTTAAACCACGTTGTGATTGTACCGTTCATCGCTGTTACCGCCTGTCAGATCGTAATGACTAAAGTTTTGCAGCGCGCAGTGTAATGCACAATGGCGGAGGAGACAAAAAAAAGCCCCTGCACGGGTGCAGGGGAAAACTCATGTCAGAGCTTATTAGAATTTAGTTGAACACCATCCCACCATCGATGAGCAGAGACTGGCCGGTCATGTAGTCGGAATCCGGTCCCGCCAGGTATGAAACGCAGGCAGCGACATCTTCCGGTTCGGACAGGCGGCCAAGCGTGATGCGTTTGGCAAAGGTTTCGGTCCCGTAGCCCAGCGGTTTACCCGCCGCCTCGGAGACCTGACGGTCGATCTCTGCCCACATCGGCGTTTTCACGATGCCCGGGCAGTAGGCGTTAACGGTGATCCCCAGCGGCGCAAGATCCCGTGCGGCGGTCTGGGTTAAGCCGCGCACCGCGAACTTACTGGAACTGTAGACGGCCAGCTCCGGGTTGCCGGTGTGGCCCGCCTGGGAGCAGGCGTTGATGATTTTGCCGCCGTGCCCCTCTTTGCGGAACGCGTCAATCGCGGCCTGGATCCCCCAGATCACCCCTTTCACGTTAATGTTGTAGACCTTGTCGACAATCTCCGGCGTGATGGACTCGATCGGCGTGGACGGCGCAACCCCGGCGTTGTTAACGATCACGTCGAAGCCACCCAGCGCGGTGCGGGCTTTCTCCACCGCCGCAAATACCTGCTCGCGGTCAGAGACGTCCACCTTCACGGCGACGGCGTTACCGCCGTTACGGATAATTTCATCGGCGACGGCTCTTGCCGTTTCCACGTTATAGTCGGCGATGGCGACGGCAAATCCATCCTTCACCAGGCGAAGCGCAATTGCTTTACCAATCCCCTGACCTGAGCCTGTTACGAGAGCAACTTTTTGCATTTCTCTGTCCTTATGTTGAGTCACAAAATCTGGCTGAGATGGAGCTGGCCCATCAGCAGCGGGTTATCGCTGTAGTCAACGGGAATGGCCACCACGGCCGGGCCATCCACATCCATTGCCGCACGCAGCGTGGGTTCGAGCGCGTCGGCGCTCTCCACGGCAAAGCCTTTCGCGCCAAAGGCGTCGGCATAGACTTTGAAATCGACCGGGCCGAACTCGACGCCGGAAAGACGCTGGTATTTTTTCTCTTCCTGAATGGCAACCATGTTGTAGCCGTTATCCACCCAGATGATGTGCAGCACGTTAGCGTTGAGGCGCACCGCGGTTTCCAGCTCCATGCTCGACTGCAGGAAGCCGCCATCACCGGAGACCGACACCACCTTGCGGCTCGGGTTGACCAGCCACGCGCCAATGGCCCACGGCAGCGCGACGCCCATGGTCTGCTGACCGTTGGAGATCATCACCTGACGCGCCCGGAAGCTGTAGAGGTAGCGGGCGATCCAGATGTGGAAGCTGCCCATATCCACGGTGAGCGTCACGTCGTTATTGACGATGTCCTGCATGGCCCGCACGATGCGCAGCGGATGCAGGGCAAACTGATTAAGCGAGGCGCCGCGACGATCGAGCAGATCGCGCTGATGCTGGCGGTCGACCAGAATTTCGGAGGCCCGCTGGCTTAGCTCAAGCTTATGGTCGATACGGTTAGCGAGCTGATTCAGGGTTTCGGCGATGTCCCCCACCAGCTCCAGATCCGGCACGTAGTTACGTTCTTCATAGGCTGGCAGCACATCAATGTGCACCAGCGTGGCGTCGCCGCTGTTCCACATGGACGGCTCGTACTCCACCGGGCTGTAGCCGATGCAGATAATCAGATCCGCCAGATGGAGCAGCCGGTCACCCGCCTGGTTATTGAACAGACCGACGCGTCCGGCGAAGCGGGTGAAGTGCTCCTGGTTCACCGCCCCGGCGGCCTGATAGGTGCTGGTGACCGGAATACGGCTTTTCTCCAGCAGCTTGCGCAGCGCGGCGCTGTTGGCGGGCTGGCTCGCCATCAGCCCCAGCAGGATGACCGGGTTTTTGGCCTTTTCGATAAGCTTCGCCACGTCGTTGATGGCGGATTCCGGTGCCGGCCCCATCAGCGCGGGACCGCTGGCGGGTAAAATCGCCCCCGTGGCGGGCTGATCGACAATATCCTGCGGCAGGCTGACGAAGGCGCCCCCCGGCCTGCCGTGCTCGGCGGCGCGAAACGCGTTGGAAACCACCTCAGCAATCGCGTCCGGCGCACTCACCTCCACGGCGTATTTGGTGACCGGGCTGAACATGGCGACGGTGTCCATGCTCTGGTGCACCAGCTTGGCTTTATCCGCCCGCTTCACTGCCCCGCCCAGCGCCACCACCGGGTCGCCTTCGCTGTTGGCGGTGGCAATGCCGGTGATCAGGTTGGAACAGCCGGGCCCGGAGGTCACCAGCGCCACCCCGGCCTTGCCGGTCAGACGCCCTACCGCCGCCGCCATAAACGCCGCGTTGGCTTCGTGACGCACCGGAATGATCTCGATAGAGGAGTCCAGCAGGGAGTCAAAGACTTTGTCGATTTTCGCCCCCGGGATCCCGAACACCTGCTTCACGCCCTGCGCTTCCAGCTGGCCGACAACCAAATCGGCGCCGTGCGCCCACTGACGTGACTGTTTCTCACTGTTCACGGTAGTTCTCCTGTTAGTTTTCGACGGCACGGATCGCCGCATCCAGATTGCTGGGGTGAAGGTTGGCCTGTAAAAACGCGCTGTCGGCGGGCAGGTCGATCATCAACTTGTGAATTTCACCGAAGGTGAGCACGCCGCTCTCCAGCTGGTAGTCGAGCAGATGCCCCCCGCCCTGACGGTCGTCGGTAATGAAATGTTCGTGGTAGCCCGCCACGTTGATGCCCTGCATATGCTGCGGCGTGCGGAACCCGACCAGCACCCCTTCACGCTGGTTAAAGCGGAACACCGGCTGGTCGTCCAGCACGTCGGTCATCGCGCGATACGGCGGCTTCTGGCGCGGTACCGTTCGGGTGTGGGCATGGCGGAAGTTGCCGTCAATGCGCAACGCGCAGAACAGGTTATCGGAGGGGATCTGCTGGTCGATCGCATCGTGGATCTGCTGACGGCTGACCGGCGCATTGAAGGTGATACGGTACTGCGGCTGGAACCAGGTCATCACCGCAAACGGCGTTTTTTGCTCCGGCTTCGCGGCCCGGGCGCTGCCGTCGGCGCGCAGCTGGTACACCTGGCTGCTGAAGGCGATCATTTCGCCGTCCAGCTCGTTGAAGGTGCCCAGACCAAAGTCACCGTGTGCCAGCAGATCGGCGATGGTGGTCTCTCCTTCATACACGCCGCTTAGCAGGGCGCTCATTAGCGATGTCTGATAGATCACGCTGTCAGGATGCTGGGCAGAGAACCCGCGCAGGGTCTCGCACAGACTGGCTTCACAGTCGCAGGCAGATGAATGCACCATCATGCTCGTCCTCTTCAACTTTATTTAGAAAGGTTAAATAAATGTTGACCCGATTCAGCAGAGAGTTCCAATATAGAAACCATGCTGGTTTGAGACGTTTTAGATATGGAACTTCGTTATCTGCGGTATTTTGTCGCGGTAGCACGCGAGCGACACTTCACCAGGGCGGCCGAAGCGCTGGGTATTTCGCAGCCTCCTCTGAGTCAGCAGATCAAACGGCTCGAAGAGGAAGTGGGCACGCCGCTGTTCAGGCGCCTGACGCGGGGCGTGGAGCTGACCGAAGCGGGCGAAGCCTTCTATGAGGACGCCTGCAAGATCCTGGCGCTGAGCGATGCCGCGCTGGAGAAAGCCCGCGGCATCGCGCGCGGGCTGAACGGCAACCTGTCGATTGGCATCACCAGCTCCGACGCTTTTCATCCAAAAATCTTTACCCTGATTCGCCAGTTTCAGGTGCAGAACATGGCGGTGCAGGTTCATCAGGTGGAAGCCAATATGTCGTCGCTGACGACGATGCTGGCAGAGGGCGAACTGGATATAGCCTTCGTGCGCCTACCGTGCGAGAGCAGCAAGGCGTTCGAGTTAAAAATCCTCGACCGGGAGCCGATGGTGGTGGCGCTGCATCGCGATCATCCGCTGGCGGCGTGCGATTCGCTGGCGTTGGAGCAGCTTCGGGATACGCCGGTGGTGCTGTTCCCGCAGGAGGTCGCGCCGGGCCTGTACGACCGGGTTCACGGCTGCTGCGAGCGGGCCGGGATTGACGTGCAGCACGCGCTGCAGTCGTCGCAGCTTTCCTCCTCCCTGAGCATGGTTTCCGCAGGCGGCGGGTTCGCGCTGGTGCCGAAATCCATGGCGGCTATATCTCCGCCGAATGTCACCTATCACACGCTGAGTTCACCGGAGCTTTATACCGACATCGCGCTCTGCTGGCGCCGTTTTGAACGCTCGCGGACGGTGAAGCGGTTTTTGACGATGCTGAGCGAGGGGTGACGGCCGTGCTGCTGTGCCCGGCGGCGCTGCGCTTGCGCGGGCCTACGGTTCGTGTCGCTTTTCTTTTGTAGGCCGGGTAAGGCGTAGCCGCCACCCGGCAATACAAGTCTCCGGTGTTAACTCCAGATATCGTTCTCTGCTATGGCTTAAGAGGACAATTCTGGCGTTCAGGATGGTTTCGCACGTCTGATACCCCTGTTCAGTTCCCCGTTGACTTATTTACGCTGTGTTTTCATCATCCGTTTCCGGGACAACGCGAGTCCGTTCAGTCTGCGAAGATCGAACGTCACTTGACAACAGCAGCGCTAACCTTAAACAGCGGGACTATTTGCTATGAATCCAAGGGAAAATATTGTCAGTACATTCAGTGAGTTGTCTGCGGAATTACAGCGTGCTGCCGAGTTCTCGCTACAGAATACCAATCAACTGGTCGTGCTATCGATGCGTGCCTTCGCCAGTGAAGCCGGTGTAAAACCCGCTACGCTGCTGCGGCTAGCGCAACGATTAGGCTACAACGGCTGGGGTGAACTCAAGGACGCATTCATCGATGAACTCGGGCTGCGCAATGATACATATGTATCCAAAGCCGAGAAGCTGATCGCCAAAGGCACTCAGCCGCAGCTGTATGAAGAGGTGTTTCAGGCGCATCAGGCCAATTTGGCTTTCACACAGCATGAAAACCATCAGGCCATGGAGCAAGCTGTAACGCTGCTGGACGCGGCTGAGAATGTCTATATTTGCGGCTTCCGGGCCAGCTTTCCTATCGCCTGGTCGCTGTTTTATGTCTATCGACTGTTCAATCGGCAGGCGTCGTTAATTGATGGTCTGGCGAGCAATATCGAGGTGTTCACCCGCGAATTAACAGCACAAGATTGCCTGTTACTCACCAGTTTTGCCCCCTATTCCCGTGAGTCGCTCGATGTCCTGCGCGCGGCCCAGCAGGCAGGCGCGACGATCGTTGCCATCACGGATTCTCCCGTCTCGCCATTAGCCCAGGCTGCCGATTGCACGCTGCTGTTCTCTATCGACAGCCCGTCGTTTTTCCCTTCCGTGGTGTCCGGCATGGGGCTGGCCGAGTGTTTACTGGCGATGCTGGTCGCGCGCCATGGTCGAGATGCAGTGAATAAAATCGAAAATGCTGAACGCTATCTTATTAACTCTGGTGCCTATGTGGTGCCCGGGAAACCCTGAAAAATAATTCATTTGCATCCGGCATAAGAAAACAGAATACATTTGAATCAAAATGAAATTGACGTGATACAAATGAATCCTGCATGATGCGCTTCATTAGCACAGCGCATTCAGGAGCAGGACCAGCATGACCCATATCATTCACCGCAGTCTACGCAGCACGCCCGCCGTGGCGGTACGCGCCCAGGGGGCGTACATTTTTGATGCACAGGGAAAACAGTATCTGGATGCCTGCGGTGGCGCCGCCGTTTCCTGTTTAGGCCACGCGCATCCTGACGTGCTGGCTGCGATGCATCGCCAGATCGATCAACTGGCCTATGACCACACCAGTTTTTTTACCAGCGACACCGTTGAGCAGCTTGCTGAACAGCTGACGCGCACGGCGCCTGGCGATCTTAACTATGCCTATTTCGTTTCGGGCGGTTCGGAAGCGGTCGAAACCGCGCTCAAGCTGGCGCGCCAGTATTTTGTTGAGATCGGCCAACCGTCGCGCACCAAATTTATCGCCCGTAAGCAGAGCTATCATGGCAATACCCTTGGGGCGCTCGCGGTGGGAGGCAACGAATGGCGCCGCCGCCAGTTTGCTCCCTTACTGATCGACGTGATCCGCGTTTCGGCCTGCAATGAGTATCGCGACCGCCGCGCTGACGAAACCCAGCAGCAATACACCACGCGTCTGCTCAACGAGCTGGAGCACGCCATTATTGAGGCCGGTCCCGACACCATTATTGGTTTCTGCGCAGAAACCGTGGTGGGGGCCACCACCGGCGCCACCCCGCCTACCCCGGGCTATCTAAAAGGTGTACGCAACCTGTGTGATAAATACGGCATCCTCTACATCGCGGATGAAGTCATGTGTGGCATGGGACGCACCGGCACATTACATGCGTTCGAACAGGATGATGTGGTGCCGGATTTGGTGACCATCGCGAAGGGGCTGGGGGGCGGCTATCAGCCGATTGGCGCAGTATTAGCGAGCGAGAAGATTGTCTCAGCCCTGCAGGCCGGTAGCGGTCTGTTCCAGCACGGGCACACCTACATTTGCCACGCGACCGCCGCGTCCGCAGCCCTGGCCGTGCAGCAGGTGATTGCGCGCGATAATTTGCTGCAGGCGGTCAGGCAACAGGGGGCTTACCTTCACAGCGCATTGCGTGAAGTGCTGGGGGAATTACCGCACGTCGGTGATACGCGTGGACGCGGCTTGTTTGCGGGCGTTGAGCTGGTACGCGATAAAGAGAGCAAAACCCCCTTCGATCCTGCCCTGAAGCTGCATGCAGCCATCAAAGCAAACTGTATGTCACGTGGGCTGATGGTCTATCCAATGGGTGGAACTATTGACGGGCAGTATGGCGACCATATCCTGATCGCACCACCGTTTATTGTCACGCCTGGCCAGCTCGACTTTGTGGTAGACACGCTGAACACCGTGATTCGCGAAGAGACCAGCAAATTATGATCAATCGTTTACCGCCGCTGGCGGAGCATGAGTGGGACGACCAGCAGCGCGCGTTGGCCGAAGAGATAATCAACGGGCCCCGCGGTGCGCTGCTGCCACCTTTCGAGCCGCTGCTGCGCAGCCCAGAGCTTATGGCGCATGCACAACGCATGGGGGAATACCTGCGTTATCGCAGCGCGCTGGGGCAGCGCCTGTCTGAACTGGCGATTTTGATGACCGCGCGGCACTGGTCGCAGCCTGTGGAGTGGGCGATTCATGCGCCGATAGCGCGTGAAAAGGGTATTTCTGCCGCGGCGGTGCAGGCGATTAATGAAAAGCGTCTCCCAGAGGATCTGCAACCGGATGAATGGGCGGTCTATCACTTTTGCAAGGAGTTGCAGGAGCAGCAGAAGGTCAGCGATGCCACCTGGCAGCACGCTATCGCGCTGTGGGGCGAGAAAGGCGTGGTTGACCTGATCGGCATCAATGGCTATTACAGTTTTCTCTCAATGGTAATGAACGGCGCGCAGACGCCGGTACCCGACACCCGGGATGAGATTATTCCCGCATAAGCTTTCGCTTTAAATTTGGCGCATGAAAGTGCGCCCTGCATATCAACATTTTATTTCCCCACCCCGCAGATGTATTTCGCCGGGTGACATTCATGCACGCTACTTCACTGACGCCGAGGGTTATCATGTCTGGATTATTAACTAAATTAAAAGTTACGTTAGCGCTGGTCGCTTGCTCCGCCAGTTTTGTGGCACAAGCGCAGGATAAATTAACGGTTGGCGTTGATACCGCCTTTGTCCCCTTTGAATTTAAACAAGGCGATAAATACGTCGGCTTTGATATTGATTTGTGGAATGCCATCGCAAAAAAAATGGATGTCAGCTACGAATTACGCCCAATGGACTTCGGGGGACTGATTCCGGGTTTGCAATCACGTAATCTGGATGTCGCCATGGCGGGCATTACGATAACCGATGCGCGTAAACAGGTCGTCGATTTCAGCGACGGTTATTATGATGCTGATTTATTAATGGCGGTGAAAAGCAGCGATAATACCATTACTAAATTCAGCGATTTGGCTGGAAAGAAAGTGGGATTAAAGCAGGGAACGGCGGCGGCGAGCTTTATGAAAAGCAAATATAAGGCGAACTATGTTGAATTCCCAAATATCGACAACGCCTATCTTGATTTGCAGGCAGGTAACCTTGATGCCGTGGTGCATGATTCCCCCAATGTGCTCTATTACGTAAAAACGGCGGGTGATGGCAAAGTGAAATCGACCGGCGAGACTGACAGCATTCTGCCGCAGCACTACGGTTTTGCGATGCAGAAGAACAGCAGCCTGACGCCGAAGGTCAACGCTGCACTGCAGGCGTTACGTGCGGACGGAACTTACAACAAGATTTACGTGAAGTGGTTTGCTAAACAGCCAAAATAATCCCGCCAGGTCGGAGCGATCCGACCTCGTTGCATCTTAACGGGTAACATATGAATTTCGACAGTAAATATATTTGGGAGTCCCTGCCGCTGCTGTTGCAAGGACTACAGCTGACGCTGATTATTTCATTATCAGGTTTATTGGGTGGTTTTGTTATTGGCCTGCTGGCGGGAACCTGCCGGGCGCTCGGAGGGAAAATATCAAAAACAGTCTCGTTAGTTTTTGTCGAGTTAATCCGCGGAACGCCTATTATGGTGCAAGTGATGTTTATTTACTTCGCACTCCCCATGGTGTTACCGATTCATATTGACCCGGTAACGGCGGCCATTACGACCATTGTGATTAACTCGGGTGCTTATATTGCAGAAATCACCCGAGGGGCGATCCTCTCGATTAATAAAGGTTTTAGAGAGGCCAGCCTGGCAATGGGATTATCCCAGCGTAGCACGCTATGGCATGTCATTATGCCGCTGGCATTACGCCGTATGATCCCTGCGTTGGGTAATCAGTGGATTATCAGTATTAAAGACACCTCGCTGTTTATTGTGATTGGTGTGGCGGAATTGACTCGTCAGGGGCAAGAAATTATTGCCGGTAATTTCCGCGCGCTGGAAGTCTGGACCGCAGTGGCAATGATCTACCTGCTGGTGACGCTGTGCCTGAGTTTCCTGCTGAAGCAACTGGAGAAGAGGATCCATATTTTATGAGCATGGTTGAATTTAGCGCAGTGTCGAAAAATTTCGGCGCCACTCAGGTACTGCACGACATCAATTTAAAAATTGATGCTGGCGAAGTCGTGGTGATCATCGGCCCTTCCGGTTCGGGCAAATCGACGCTGCTGCGCTGCATTAACAAGCTGGAGGAAATTTCCTCCGGCACGCTGCTGGTAGCGGGAATGCATATTACCGATCCTCACGCTAACGAATGTGATATCCGCCGTGAAGCCGGGATGGTGTTTCAGCAGTTCCATCTGTTCCCCCATCTGACGGCGCTGGAGAATGTGATGTTTGGTCCGGTTCGCGTACGCAAACAGAGCAAAGCCGCCGCGCGGGAACAGGCGCTGGCGCTGCTGGACCGCGTTGGCTTACGCGAACGCGCCAGTCACTACCCATCAGAGCTCTCTGGCGGTCAGCAGCAACGCGTGGCCATCGCCAGAGCCCTGGCGGTGAAACCGAAAATGATGCTGTTCGATGAGCCGACCTCAGCGCTGGACCCCGAATTACGGCATGAGGTGCTGAAAGTCATGCGCTCGCTGGCCGAAGAAGGCATGACCATGGTGATTGTGACCCATGAAATCGGCTTCGCCCGCGATGTGGCATCCCGGCTCATCTTTATTGATGGCGGTACCATTGCCGAAGATGGTCCACCTGATATGCTGCTGAATAGCAGTCGCAATCCCCGCCTGAAAGAATTTTTGCAACACGTATCCTGAACAGAAGTGAATGATAACACTATGAAAAAAATCGACATTCGTGGTTCCGCTTTTGCAGTAGGTCAGGCGCTTGGCGCGTTCGGCCGCGAGGCCTGGCATGCAAAACTGACGCAAACGGCGTTGTGGCAAACCGTTACCGCCATGAAAGACGCAGAACAGACCCGGAGCATGCGTTCGCGGGTCCAGTCTCAGTATCCCCTGATCTGGCAGGAGCTGGAGGGATTGGCCGAGGGCCTCGATGCACCGTTTGATGAGGTGTTTGCCTGGAACTGCCGCGGCGATCTGGTGCGCTCAACCTCTGATGGCTGCACCACGGTAGCGGGAAGCACCGCGGAGGGAGAGCTGATTATCGCGCATAATGAAGACGGTTTCCCGCAGCTTCGCAATGACTGTGCCATCGTCAGCATCACCCCGGATGACGGCCTGGCGTTCACCAGTTTCGCTTATCCGGGATCGATTTGCGGACACACCTTCGCCGTAAACGAAAAG
This sequence comes from Enterobacter sp. JBIWA003, assembly GCF_019968825.1. NCBI lineage: Bacteria > Pseudomonadati > Pseudomonadota > Gammaproteobacteria > Enterobacterales > Enterobacteriaceae > Enterobacter > Enterobacter sp. JBIWA003. The sequence continues at coordinate 1,271,500 of NZ_CP074170.1, read as the reverse complement.
GGCGTGGTGAATACGGTGAATAACATACGCGCTTTGCACCGTCCGGACGGCATGCCGCGCCAGATACTTGCCCGCGCTGCGCTGAATGCCGCCAGCCTTGATGAAGCTATCACTATACTGACCTCATCACCACGCGCCGGAGCCTTTCATCATACGCTGGGACAAATGGGAGACAGCCGGCTGTTTAGCGTGGAGGCGACAGGAACAGGCTGTTCCGTCACGCCGCTGCGGGACGTTTTCGCCCATGCTAATCACCTTATCCACCCTCAGCTTGATGCGGTTGAGCAGGTGATCACGGACAGCTCCCGGTCACGCCAGCAGCGGCTAAACGCCTGGCTGGATACGCAATCTCACCTTGATGGTGCAGCGGCTCTGGGTATTCTTTCAGACCAGCATGATCCCGCGCTCCCGATTTATCGTCTCTCGCCACACGACCCGGATGAAGAGAACACGCTGGCCACGGCCATTTTTACCCTGAGTACGTCGCAGATAAAATGGCAGATATTCACACTCGATCGGCAAAAACCCGTTTTACAGCAGGAATGCCCGGCGGCGCTGCGCTAGCGCGGGCCTACAGGGCTGTGATTTTTGTAGGCCGGGTCAGGCGTAGCCGCCACCCGGCAATGCCCTTCTGGAAGCCGCCTCGCAAACCTGCAAGCAACCTTATGTAATTCAGGGGCATCCCCTTTCCTTCCTTTTTTCACCGCCGTAAAGTGCCTGCGTTGCGGCACATCCGTAACCGGGCGTAGGAACCCGTTAGCATAACATGACATTTTTTGGACAAAGAGGATGCTAAATGGCGACTACCCCTGAATTTTCCTACGCGCTTTCTGAGGAAAGCGCTGTTCATCAGCTCATCACCCACCCCATTTCCGATTCTGCGGATCTCTTCGAACTGGCCGATGCCTGCGCCGCTTACGTAAGCGTACTAGTGGAAACTGACGATGCGGTGACGTTTGCCGCGCTTTGTAAGCAATTACTGGCTGCGCTCAAACGACTGCGCGAGTGCTGTGACTCGGAACTTCCGCCGTATCTGGTTGAACAGCTTATTGCGGGGGAAAAGATTGCTTCCTGCGTGCCGGACTGCTGGCAAGAGACGACGTTGCAGGTGGATTATGCCGTAGCGTTAACGCTGGCGGTGATGGGCGGGACGCTCCCTATAAACGTGGCGAAAGAACTGACCGGACTGCTGCATGATATGGTCTGGCTACTGGCGGAGTTTGTGAAGGAGCCTTATATCGCAGCGCACTGAGATGGGTGATGTAAGGCCGGAGTTCTGCGGGGTAAAAAGCAGGACTTTGGCCTTACTAAAAGAATAGCGTTGTTTGTTGAATGTCCGTTAGGAACGAGGAGCGGAAGTTCGCAATTTTTCTCGTTGTCGATGAAGTTTTAACGAGCCAGTATATCGGCCAAATGATAGCTAGTCGGGATGCATAATGAGTAGCTATTGAATGTCTTCTGGTTAGGCCTGACAAAATCCTAAGGGGAAAGTATCAACCTTTCGTCTTTCTGATTACTTAATGAAAGAGGGTTTTAGGCATCTTTTTATGATAATTTCTGGCAAACTCTTTTTTTGTTTATATAAAAACTATAATATTGCATTCAACTCACCCAAAGGGAGTATTTAACATGGCAATAAATCAAAAAGACATCAAATTGTTGTGGGGGCGTTCCGGAAATCGATGTGCAATTTGTAAGACAGAGTTAACACAGGATAAGAACTCCGTTAATTCCGCATTTACATTGGGGGAACAGGCACATATTGTTGGAGAGAAGGAAGATGCGGCCCGAGGAAAATCGCATTTAACTCTGGATGAAAGAAATAGTTATCACAACCTTATTCTCCTTTGCCCAAATCATCATACGGAAATTGATAGAAATGTAGAAGATTGGCCAGTCGAAAAACTCTATAACGTTAAGTCGACACATGAGTTATGGGTTTCAGAGACTCTTAGTAGAGTTGAAGATAAATTTTTTCTAGCTAAGCAACTTTCAGTAACTTCAATAATTGACTCCGCAGTAAAATATTGTCGTTTAGAAAACTGGCAGAATTGGACTAGCTTTGCATTAGCACCAGAACCGACATGGCCTAAAAATTTACCCGATGATATATTTGAATTTCGGCAAAAAGTCATTTCTGCTATATGGCCCGAAGAATTTGATGAACTACGGAGAGCCACTGAAACATTTTCCATAACACTTAACATAGCCGCTCAAATTTTCATGAGACATTCTTATCTTTATGAAGACACTTACTATCCAGAAAAATTTTATAAAACTGGTGGCTGGAATGATAATTATGAAGAAGACGTTGAAATATATAAGCAATGGATTCAAGAATGTCATGATTGGTTAGTGGAAGCTACAAAATCAGCTAATTGGTTTGCTGATGTTGTTCGTAGAGATATTAATCCCATGTTCTTTGCAGAAAAAGGTCGATTCTTAACAATGGAGGGAGATTTCCTAGGTTTTAAGAGTAAATTACATGTTTATACCAAAGAACAAAGAGATTCACTGCCTGACTCACTTGATCTCTAGTTTTAATTTATTATCAGTTTCATACGAAGTGATGATGCCTACTACTGGCTCAGAGCGGAAAGGCTGGGATATGTCAGGTCTGCTTTGAGCGAGGTGCGGAACTTGGCAATTATTTTCATAGCTGATAAAGGTATTACTAAAATTACATATGTATTAATCAACGGGGAGCAGGCCAGAGGTGAAGAACAGTAAAAATATGTAAAACCCTTATTTTTCTTAGTGGAAAGATGAAAGCATAGGGTCCAAAATACGGAGAGATATATGAACGTATCAATGCCTTGGAGTTTAGCTGGACGCCTTTTAAAGTGGATATGGGGCAAAATTACTCGGTTATGGTTACTAAAGACCTATCAAAAATCTCATGAGTACAAAGCTAGTCGCCTTCGGTTAGGAGCGCGTTGGGAACCACTTGGTGAGCACCTAGAGTACTCGTTGCGGCTTTCTAGTCCTGCCGATCATGAAACGGTAAAATCCTGTATAGCGTTTCGGGCAAAAGAAATTCTAGTAGAGAATGTTAAGCTTTACTTTGAAGCGTCTGGACACGGTATTCGTTACCAGCAAAGAATTGAGTTGGTAAATTTGGACCAATCTGTCCTGATTGTTTACTTAGATCAAATTCCTCGGCAGGAGCTTGTGGAGGCTTCTGAGCGCGGTATATTCTTTTCAATTACCGAAACGCAGTTCCTTCAATGCATCATTACGTTAGCCGGGGGTCAACAACAGCAACCCTTTGATTCAATAAGGTCCCACCTAACATATAACTGGTTGCTTAATGACAAATGGGTACGACGTTGGGGAGAGTTATGGAACTGTAATGCTATTGAGCATGCGAAAACCGAAATGAAGTCTTACTGGCGTTGGCGATTGGGAGAATTTAAACATTTTTCCCTATACTGTGCTGGGCTCGGGCCTTATCCCTGGAATGGAATATTACGCAAAATCCTGTGCAAGCTTTTGATCAACAACCATATTATTACAGTACAGTTCTGGCTGGCGGTACATTCTGGGCGGTATGTTCTTGGAGATGGAAAACTGAAGCTTAATCAGCGACGAATTAGAAAAGTAAAGTCCAGCAAAGCTTCGAACCTTTGAACTGAGTTGCGTTGTTCATTCCAAATCCTAGGCGCTGGGGGACTGACAAAGATATTACCGTTGATCTGCTCCCCTTAAACGAATGCAGCATGATGTTAGGAACTTCCGCTTCTGGCACAATGCGGACTCATCTTTCACACACTTCCATAAGATATTGTTAGTAAAACTAGCCTCCACCAGACTCCTTTTCAGCAAACAATTTCTGAATACGCTACGCAAATCAATCAAATTTCCCTGGTCGAGCGATACCTCCCCCTTTAATCTCAAGCCACCCCAACTTAACGTGCTCGAACGCTCTACATGAGCATAATTATCAAGAACATGTAGGAGCTTCATTTCCCCCGCAGTTTCCACATTGTCAACTCACCAATCACCACCTATAATGTTTCCATCCTGGAAACAATGGGCATGGATGCACGTAGTCTCAAGAGCGCCTTTCGATACGGCGACCAGACATTTTCCCAATCAAGCACTCGCCCTGGACGATCTTTACCGGGTACTAAAGAAGGAACACTACTCGTCACCAGGCGACATGCGAAAGCGCTTTCCCAGCCTAGACCGGATGAAATACCGGGAAAAATGATGGGTCATCGATGTGGGCGCGGACATTTAAGAGTAATGTTTTTTCCTGATTTTGAGCGGGGAAAGATCTTCATCAAACACATCAGCACGCAGAGTATGACAAGCTCACGGACTACCACCGGGGAACGAAAGAATGAATTATGCAGCAGCCATCAAAGCGGCAAACGAGCTGACTAACGAGCTTCCCTTCCTGGGCTCAAGCCCGTCGCGACAAGATTACGAGGATGCTCTGGCGATGGTGGAACATCTTATTGAGCACGACCCCTATAGCCCGCTGGTAGAGATGCTTACCGCGAAAATCGATAAATACGAAAACGAGTCTCCGGAGTTTGCAGAATTTAACGCGCGTGTTGCCCGCATTCCGTCAGGCGTTGCGTTATTACGAACGTTGATGGATCAGTACCAACTCACTCAGAGCGATTTCGAGAATGAGATTGGTAAGAAGTCTCTGGTGAGTCGGATCCTTAATGGACAGCGCACATTGACCCTGGATCATATGCGGGCGCTGGCGAAGCGTTTCGGTTTGCCTGTGAGTGCGTTTGTGGGGAAGTGATCGTAAGCAGACTCTATGCACACATTCTGCGATAAAGAGTGGTTCACATAAAAGAACAAAGGAATGCTGATGAAAACGATAGAAGAACTACGAAACGAGCTTCTAAAAATAGGTGAGCAACTTGGGGGAGGCACAAGACCAAATCATTACTTCTTTATCCCTGACCAACCTGATGGGGTTGCAACTCCCTATCTGGAAATTCATGGGAAAGAATATCATTTTATCATCAGTGAAAGGGGTCTTGAAATACAGCGAAAAGTAACGCTCAGTGACGATGAAATTCTTTATTGGTTTGTGGAGAGTGCCGTGGCGGGGCTGGCCTCAACCTATGCAGCAAAACATTCATCTGAACGGGAATTCAGAGAGGTTTATTTCAGAAAGGAATACAGTTCAATGCTCTCAATCAAGCCCGAATGGGCAACAAGAAAGCGCAAAGAAATCACTCAGCTTCTCCATTCGCAAAGAAGCGAACATCGTTAACCCAACCGGCTCGTTACATTTACTGCCCTATCCCCCTCTCTTTTCCTGGTGATTGCCTGCAGCACGCCATCTGATACTCTGGCTGCACTCAAGGAATGACAAGGAAGAGAAATGCTGAATCCTGGATTCGTAACCCGCAAAGCACTTGCTCAGTGGCAGGATGTCCCCGTTTTTTTACCTCAGTTCCAGTTTCATGAAAAACACCGAACGGTCATTCATACTGCGCACCCTGAACATATTCTGCCGTTGATTGCCAACTTTGACGTCCGGCAAGATGCTGTGATTCGTCGGTTGATGGCTTTGCGGCAATTACCGCAAAAACTTCTGCGCGATCAGCAGGCTGGCTCAATTAGCAACTTTGGTCTGCACAGTTTCACCCTTTTGAAAGATTCAGCATCGGAGCTTTGCTATGGCTTAAGAGGGCAATTCTGGCGTGCAGATTTCGGTCTGGAAAACGTGCCGGATGCCAGCGCGTTTCAGACGCCTACCGTGCCGGGCAGCGCGACACTGTTGCTGCGCTACCAGGTAAAGGAACTGGCGCCAGGCCAGCATGAACTCAGTACGGAAACGTTCGTCTTTTGCCCGGACAGAAGCACCCGGCTCAGGATGGCGGCTTACTGGCTGGTAATACGGGCGGGCAGCGGCTGGATCCGCAGGAGAACGCTGAAAGCGGTTAGGATGAATATCGAGAAGCTGGACTGAAGTGCAACAGAGAACTTTATGGTGTTCAGTGTTAGCACTTTACTTTAAATATTCGTTTCCGGTCGGGAACTGTCGGAAAGAAATGTTTGAAGAACCGTTATTAGCAAAGAGCGGTCCCTGGTAGGGACTTAGAATGAATATCTGTGCTGCGGGAATCTCCCCTTAACGCAAATTTACTCAAAAAAGTTAGCTGCACAGCATACTTATTTATCAGTCAGTTGCGTTTGTAATAGACTTCGTTTAATCTATTGTAAATCATTAAATACTTCAAAGGTCCATATATGGAATGGGGATGCATAAAGTGTGGGGTCGAAATACCTCAGGACAGAGAGTTTTGCGACAGTTGCGAAGATAAAAACTTCAGGAAAATTGGAGGCTTTCTTTTTCTCCCTCTTATAGGATTAGTGGTTACTGCTGCTTCCTATCTTTTTGCAATGACAGATGCGTTTAAATTTACGATAGAAAATTATTCGCACCTGAATGCAAATGCAAAAATTTTCTTCATAGCTTCACTGGTTATTTATATTGGCGAATTTCTTTTTACAGTCACCGTTCTTTCATTTTTCCTAAGAAAGAAGAAATCGCTACCAAAGCTTTATATTTTGTTTTTAATATCAATCGTGACGACAATGTCATTTAATACCTATTTGCTTTACATATTAATTCCTGGCGCTGAAATTGGCTATAATGAACTTGTACCTATTTTTAGAAACGTGATTTCGGCTTTAATTTGGATTCCCTATTTCATAACCTCTGTTCGTGTAAAAAGAACGTTTATCCGATAAAAAACACGAGTGGCTTCATCATTTTGATGACAGAAGATGCATGGCTATACTAATGCACATACAGTCATCAACACTGAGCGGACGCTATCACCGTCCGCTCATTATACGGAAAGGGCAGAAAAGTGGGTAAGGTCCGCACTGAGTTAAGAACGGACACTCTTGTATAAAGCATGGCGTCGGATTACAGTGAGAGCATTGATTGATAAGTGAGTAAAATCAGAACAGTAGCCAATGAAACAAAAACTTCGCAAACGTAACCAGGACTGGATATCAAGGCAATTACAACGTGCGCGCAAAGAGAAAATGCCGTTAAGTTTCTTTATTAATTTTCCTTCAATACGAGCAACTGCGTGTAATGGTCAGCGCCTTAAACGGCGTGGTCGTCTCAAGCCTGACTGGAGTCGCGCATTGTTTCATCCGGGGTGGGGAGAAGTGCCGATTATTGGACCGCAAGGCTCAGTGTATTGGTTTGAGGGGTTTGATAAGGAACAATTACCTGGAGAATTGATGCCGCTATGGGAAGATGTTTGATTGTATTGACTTTGAATTAATAACTTTCAGTGTAACGCTTAGACAGTGAGAAGTAGAGGCCAATTCTACGCAAAGACTAACGTATTCCTGTTAGCCATTAAACGATTTTATCTGGTTAAAGATAATCTACATAGCTGACCGAATCTGCGTATCCCCAAATTCTATAACCGGTTGATACCTCGATTCCAGGGAGATGAATAGCGCGAAGAATAGTACCTACCATGGTATGTTGTTCAACTGAGTTTGTCATAATATCAAGATACTTGATATCCAAATAGCCACCTTCACAGAAATGGTAAAACCACTCGCCATCAACTGCAGATTCATAGCCATTGAGAAAAGTCATTTTCCATAAGGGAGGAGATTCCATGCTAACCATTGCCATGCGGATCTCATTCCATTTTGTATTATTCATGCAGCTATAAAGCATCTGAACCTCCCGGGCTCTGCTCCCGACAGATCAACACGCTACCAGGATAACAACGTAAAATTATGGCACAAAGCTGAAATGCATATTCACTTATCTTCCCCCCTCTCTATCGCCCCACCGCCACTCTCGGGTACGAATCCGTGAATGCGTTTATCACCATGTTCAGAAAAGTGATGGGCAGCACGCCCGCCCATTACTTTGCCGAACGGAAAAACAATAACCGTTAACCCGGCCCCTCGCTCCCCGCCGCCAGCAGCGGCACCACCACGTCGCTGATGGGCACCGCAATGCCGTGTTTACGGCCGTAGCGCTGGATCACGCCGTTGCGGATATCCCACTCCATCGGGCGATCCGCCTGACGGTCAGCGAGAATCGACGTACCCAAATCCACTGGCGCGCGCTGGAAGTTCGCCAGAATCTCTTGCGCCACGTCATCGGCCAGCTTCGCCCCTTCGGCGCGGGCGACAGTAAGCCCCTCGCGCAGGTAGGCCAGCGCAAGCTCGCTGATATCCTCGCGCCTGAACATCCCGGCACGGCGGTTGGCCAGCACCATCAGCCCGGCGACCGCGTTTTGCAGCAGCTTGCGCCAGGCGACGGTAGGGAAATCAGCCGAGAGTTCAACTTCACAGCGCGTACCGCGAAGCGCCTCGACCACCCGCTGCGCCTGAGGCACGTCCGGCAGCGTCAGGCGCGGCTTCGCCCGTAGCCAGACGGAGGCATCCGGCTCGCGCTGCGCCGGGAACCAGACCACCGACGGCAGCACAGTCGCGCCACTGACCAAAGGCTCAAGCTGAGCCTTCTGCTCTACGCCATTTTGCAGGGCACAGACCACCGTATTTTCATCGCACAGCGCGCGCAGCCACCCGGCGCTGTCGGCGTTTTGCGTCGTTTTCACCGCGATAAACACGAGGTCGACGGGGCGCGTGATGACCGCCGGATCGGTTAATACCGGACCGGGCACCACCGTTTCCCCTTCATCGTGACGCAGGCGTAATTCCGGATGCGCGGTGCGTCCGCAGAGTAGCGGCGTGCGGCCAGCGTCATGCAGTACCGCGGCAACGGTGGTGCCAATCGCACCGGGACCAATCAGCGCAATGGTTGGATAGTCAGACATGAGTCACTCCCCTTTTGCTAAGCCTGCTATCAGTTATACCACCCTGAGACGAGCGCGCCACACCCGTTGTCTATACTCAACATTCACAGACAACGGAGTGCGCCATGCCTTTACCCGATTTTAAATCCTCTGAACCGTTCACCCTTGGCATCGAGCTCGAACTGCAGGTGGTTAACCCGCCGGGGTACGATCTCAGCCAGGACTCCTCCGCGCTTATCGCCGCCGTCAAAGACGACATCAAAGGCGGTGAAGTCAAACACGACATCACCGAAAGCATGCTTGAAATCGCCACCGGCGTGTGTCAGACCATCGATCAGGCGGCGGCGCAGTTCTCGGTGATGCAGCAGAGCATCCTGCGCGCGGCGGCGGAGCAGCACATTCAGATCTGCGGCGGCGGGACGCACCCGTTCCAGAAGTGGCAGCGCCAGGAGGTGTGCGACGACGAGCGCTATAACGTCACGCTGGAGCGCTTTGGCTATCTGATTTTGCAGGCGACGGTGTTCGGTCAGCACGTTCACGTCGGCTGCCGGACCGGGGATGACGCCATTTACCTCCTGCACGGCCTGTCGCGCTTTGTACCGCACTTTATTGCCCTGGCGGCCGCCTCGCCGTACATGCAGGGCACCGACACAAAGTTCTCCTCGTCGCGGCTCAATATCTTCTCCGGGTTCCCGGATAACGGACAGATGCCGTGGGTCAATAGCTGGCAGGAGTTTGAAGGGCTGTTCCGCCGCCTGAGCGCCACCAGCATGATCGACAGCATCAAAGATCTGCACTGGGATATTCGCCCCAGCCCGCATTTTGGCACCGTTGAGGTGCGGGTGATGGATACGCCGCTGACGCTCGGCCACGCGATTAACATCGCCGGGCTGATTCAGGCCACGTCACACTGGCTGCTGACCACGCGACCGTATAAGCATCAGGAACGGGATTTTCTGCTCTACCGTTTTAACCGTTTTCAGGCGTGTCGCTACGGACTGGAGGGGATCCTGACGGATGTGCATACCGGCGAGCAACGAACCGTGGCGGAGGACATCGCCTGGCTGCTGGAGCAGGTGGCGCCGTCGGCCGATAAGCTCGGTGCCACAAGCGCAATCAATGAAATTGCCCTGCTGTTAAAGCAGGGCAAGAGCGAGGCGCAGCGCATGCGCGACTTTATCGCCGACGGCGGCTCGCTGATTTCTCTGGTCCAGAAGCACTGCGAGCTGTGGGCGACGAGTCCGTAAGGCCGTGGCCCCACTCCCGCAGGCGCTGGAACAGCACGAACAGCGCGGGGATGAACAGAATCCCCACCACGGTCGCTACCAGCATGCCGCTGAAGACCGTGGTGCCGATGATGCGGCGGCTCTGGGCGCCTGCGCCGGTCGCCAGCATCATCGGCAGAACGCCGATAATGAACGACACAGCGGTCATCATCACCGCGCGGAAGCGGCGCGAGGCCCCTTCTCGCGCGGCATCGACAATCGCCATTCCGTCCATACGCCGCGCGCGGGCGAACTCGACGATAAGAATCGCGTTCTTGGCCGCTAACGCGATCAGCAATACCAGACCAATCTGCACGTACACGTCGTTGGCGTATCCGGCCATCCACAGCCAGACCAGCGCCCCGCCAATGGCAAACAGCACCGAGAGCATCACGCTTGCCGGGAGCGTCCAGCTCTCGTACTGGGCGACGAGGAACAGCCACGCCATCACCACCGCCGCCAGCACGATCCAGATCGCCTGATTGCCGGTCTGCTGCTCCTGGTACGACATACCGCTCCAGGCGTAGTCGTAGCCGGCCGGCAGGCTTGCCGCCAGGATCTCGCCCATCGCCGCCATCGCGGTGCTGCTGCTCACCCCAGCCGCTGCCGAGCCGCTCACCGACACGGACGGGAACTGGTTGTACTGCTGCAGGAACGGCGCGCCGACGGTTGGCGTGATGGTGACGAGGTTGCTCAGGCGCACCCGCTCGCCGCTGTTGCTGCGCACGAACAGCTCGCTGATCTGCTCTGCGCGCTCGCGCCACTGCATCTCGTTCTGCATCACCACGTGGTAGACGCGGTTGTTGATGCTGAAATCCCCGGCGCGCGTGCCGCCAAAGGCGGTTTGCAGGCTGCTGAAGATGCGCGACACCGGCACGTCAAGACGGGCGGCGCGCTCGCGGTCAACGGTCAGCGTCAGCTGCGGCACGTTGCTGCTCCAGGTGGTGAACACACGGCTCAGCTGCGGGTGCTGGTTGGCTTTCGCCAGCACCTCACGGGTGACGCGCTCCAGCTCCGCCGGGCTCTGCCCCGCCTGGGCCTGGATGCGCAGGTCAAAGCCGGAGGCGTTGCCCAGCCCCGGCAGCGTCGGCGGCGCGAAGGTCATGATGGTCGCTTCCGGCAGGGCCAGCAGCTGGCGCTGCAGGGTGCCCATCACCTCCTCCAGCGGCGGACGCGCGCTCCAGTCCTTCAGCATGATGGAGATAAACCCGCCGTTGGAGGCGCTGGTGCCGTTGAGGATGTTAAATCCGGAGACCTGAATGACGTCCTCCACCGCCGGATTTTGGGCGATCAGCTCCCGCGCGGTGGTCATCACCGCTTCGGTGCGCTCCAGCGAAGCCGCTTCCGGCAACTGAACGCTGGCGAAGAAGTAGCCCTGGTCCTCCTGCGGCAGGAAGCCTTTTGGCATCGACATAAAGCTGAACAGCACGACTGCCGCCGCGCCTGCGGTGGCCAGCAGCGCCAGCCACGGACGCAGGTTTAAGACATGCACGAGGCGGGTGTAGAAACCGCGCGTGGCATCCAGCCCGCGGTTGAAGGCGCGATAAATGGCCGCCGGTTTCTCCGGACGCGGACGCAGCAACATCGCGCACAGCGCGGGCGTCAGGGTCAGCGCCACCAGGCTTGAGAGCGTCACGGCGGTGGAGAGCGTCACCGCGAACTGGCGGTAGAGTTCGCCGACAATCCCCGGCAGCAGCGCCACCGGCACAAATACCGCCAGCAGCACCAGCGTCGTCGCGATCACCGGCCCGGCAATCTGGCGCAGCGCCAGCGCGGTTGCCGCCGTGCGGCTCTGTCCTTCCGCCATCAGCGTTTCGACGCTCTCCACCACCACGATGGCGTCATCCACCACCATGGTCAGCGCCAGAATAATGGCAAACAGGCTGAGCGTGTTGGCGGAGTAGCCGAGCGTGTAGAGCACCGCAAAGGTGCCCACCAGCGACACCGGGATGGCGAGGGCGACAATCAGCGTCGCGCGCCAGCTCTGCAGGAACAGGGAAACGACCACCACTACCGCCAGCATCGTCAGCGCCAGCGAGACGCCGATCTCTTTAATGGTGGCGGCCACAAAAGAGGTGGTGTCGAATTTCACCTCATAAACCAGGTCGTCCGGGAAGCGCGTTGAGAGGCGTTCCAGCTCCGCGCGTACCGCATCGGCCACGCGCAGGGCGTTGGCGGACGGCGTCGGGTAGATGCCCAAATAGGCGGAGTCGTGGCCGTTCAGCTGCGCGCCGGAGCTGTAGCTGCGCGAGCCGAGCTCGATGGTGGCGATCTCCTTCAGGCGCACCAGCTGGCCCATCTCCCCGGCGCGGATGATGATGTCGGCAAACTCTTCGGCCTGGCTTAAGCGCCCCAGCCCGTTGATGGTCAGGGTCTGCTGCTGGCCGTTAAACACCGGCGGCGTGCCCACCTGACCCGCCGCGCCCTGTACGTTCTGCTCACGCAGCGCCTGCGCCACGTCATCGGTGGTGACGTTCAGGGCGTTCATGCGGTCCGGGCGCAGCCAGATGCGCATGCTGTAGTCGCGCGCGCCGAACATCTGCACCTGCCCTACGCCGGGCAGACGCGACAGCGCCTCGCGCACCTGGGTGCTGGCGTAATTGCTGACGAACAACGGCGTGTGGGTGTTGTTCGGTGAGTAAAGACTTACCCCCATCATCAGGTTGGTGGCCCGCTTGCGCACCTGCACGCCGTTTTGCTGCGCCTCGGTCGGCAGCTGCGCCACGGCCTGCGCCACGCGGTTTTGCACGTCGATGGCCGCGAGATCCGGATCGGTGCCCGCCGCAAAGGTAATGTTCAGGCTGTAAGTGCCTTCGTCCGAACTGGTGGACTCCATGTAAAGCATATGGTCCACGCCGTTCAGCTGCGTCTCCAGCGGCGTGGCGATGGCCTCCGCCACGTCAGCGGAGCTGGCACCCGGCCAGCTGGCAGAGACGTTCACCACCGGCGGCGTGATCTGCGGGTACTGCTCCACCGGGATAATCCTCAGCGCAATGGCCCCCAGCAGGGTCATGACCAGCGCAATCACCATCGCGAAGCGCGGGCGTTTGATGAAAAACGTCAGCATGATGGCTCCTTAATTCAGTATCTGGAGAGCAGCGCCGGGCTGCACGCGCTGCGCACCGTCAGTGATCGCTCGCTCACCGGGCTTCACGCCAGAGGTGATCTGGAACTGCTGGCTAATCTGACCAGCCACGTTCAGCGGGCGCATTTCGGCGTTGCCGTCGGCATTAACGACCCAGGCAAAGTAGCCGTCGCCGTTCTGCTGGACCGCGGCGGCAGGCAGGGTCAGCACCGGCTGTTCGCTTGCCGGGCGCAAAAACACGTTCACATTGCCGCCGGGCAGCAACTGATGGCGCGGATTGGCAAACTCGGCGCGCAGCATCACGCTGGCGGTACGCGGGTCAACGCGGTTATCCACTGACGTCAGCTCGCCGCTGACGCGCTGGCCGTTGCTGTCGATCAGCGCCTGCCAGGCACGCTTCATGGCGTTGATATCCGCATGCTGTCCGGCTTTGGCGGCAAACGCCCCCTCTTCCAGCGCAAAGGCGATGCGGATCGGGTCAAGCTGCACCACCTCCACTAAAACGCCGCTCGCCGGGTTGACCAGGCTACCCACATGGAAGCTGCTGTGCCCCACGCGGCCGTCAATCGGCGAGGTGATACGGGTGTAGCTCAGGGTGACGTTGCGGGCTTCGAGCCGGGCCTTCGCCTGCTCGAGAGCGGCACTGGCGACGTCGCGCTGCATGCGGGCGTTGTCCACGTCGTGACGGCTGATGGCGTTGCTGCTGCCGAGACTTTCAAAGCGGGAAAGCTGCTGCTGCGCCTGGCGCAGCGTGGCTTCGGCGCTTTTCACTTCGGCCTGCGCCAGGCGCAGGGCGGCGCGCGGCTCGGCGTCGTCCAGTTCAAACAGCACGTCGCCTTTTTTCACGTACTGCCCGTCGCGGAAGTGGATTTTGGCAATCGCGCCTTCCGTGCGCGCCCGTAGCTCAACGGTGTGAATGGCTTCGATGCGGCCCGGGATCTGGCGCTCGGCGGCGTGGGCGGTTTGCCCCACAGTGGCGACGCGAACGGGGATGGCGGCGAATGCGGGTTGCAGGGTGCAGGCGAGGAGCGCGAACAGGACCGGGAATTTCATGGGAGTACCTCAGCGTTGTCTCCCCTCACCCCGGCCCTCTCCCAAAAGGGGCGAGGGAGAAAACCGGGCGGTCCCCTCTCCCCTGTGGGGAGAGGGTTAGGGTGAGGGGTAAGGTTTTCGTTATGCAGCCTTACGGAACCTGCGGGTCAGTCGCTTCTCGATTTCGACGACGAAGAACATCACGCCTGCAACGGCCAGGGTCACAAACCAGTAACGCAGCGGCAGGGCTTCGGTACCGAACAGCATCTGCATAAACGGCAGGTAGATAATCGCCGCCTGGAGCAGGAACAGCACGCCCGTCACCAGCCAGATCCCTTTGTTCGCCAGCAGACCGCGGTTGAGGGAGAACCCTTCGGTGTTGCGGCAGTTAATCATGTATACCCACTGGGCGCAGACCAGCATCTGCAGCAGCACGGTGCGGATAAACTCCGCGCTGTGGCCGCGCGGAGCCAGCCAGGCTTCCAGCGCAAAGGCGGCGATGGCAATCATGGTGCCGACGAAGGCCACGCGCCAGACGGCGTAGGCGTCCATCACGTGCTGCCCGGTCTGACGCGGCGGACGGCGCATGATGTTGCGCTCGGCGGCCTCAAAGGCCAGGCCGAAGGAGAGCGTGGCGGAGGTGGCCATGTTCATCCACAGAATCAGCACCGGCGTCAGCGGAATGATGTTCCCCGCCAGCAGCGCAATCACAATCAGCAGCCCCTGCGCCAGGTTGGTCGGCATGATGAACAGGATGGTCTTCTTCAGGTTGTCGTAAACGCGACGCCCCTCTTTCACCGCGCTGGCGATGGTGGCGAAGTTATCGTCCGTCAGGACCATGTCCGCCGCCTCTTTGGTCACTTCCGTGCCCTTAATGCCCATCGCAATACCCACGTCCGCCTGACGCAGCGCCGGGGCATCGTTCACGCCGTCGCCGGTCATGCCGACGATTTCGCCTTTGTCCTGCAGCGCTTTCACCAGGCGCAGCTTATGCTCCGGGCTGGTACGGGCGAAGATGTCATACTTCACCGCCGCGTCCGCCAGCTCGGCGTCGTCCATCTTCTCCAGCTCATAGCCGGTGACCGCCTGCTCGCTGTTGCTGATCCCCAGCATCTGCCCGATGCTCATTGCCGTCTGCGGGTGATCGCCGGTGATCATCTTCACGCGGATCCCCGCCTGCTGGCAGGCGTTAATCGCGTCAATGGCTTCCGGGCGCGGCGGATCCATCATCCCGGCGATGCCGAGGAAGATCAGACCGTGGCTCAGGTCATCGTGCGTCAGTTCCTGCTCGCCGTTCGCTGGTTTGAACGCCGCGGCGACCATGCGCAGCCCCTGACGCGCATAGCGCTCCATCTCACTTTCCCAGTACGTGCGGTTGAAGGCTTCTGCACCGTGACGGGTCTGCTGCTGCGCACAGAGGGCGAAAATGACGTCCGGCGCGCCGGTGATCAGGATCTGCTCCTCACCGCCAATCTGGTAGTGGGTGCTCATGTACTTGTACTGCGAGTCGAACGGGATCTTGTTAACCAGCGTGGTCATCACCGGCTCAAGGCTGGCTTTCGCCGCCAGCACCTTCAGCGCGCCCTCGGTTGGGCCGCCGGTGATGCCCCACAGCCCGCGATCGTCCTGAATCAGCTGGCTGTCGTTACACAGGTCGATGGTGCGCAGGTACTGCTCCATCACGGTGCCCGGCTGGATCTGCACCGGCTCGTCGCTGCCTTCCAGGTAGATGTTACCCACCGGCTCGTAGCTGTTGCCGTCCACGCGGTAGCAGGCGTCGGCGGTGATGATGGCTTTGACAGTCATCTCGTTCATGGTCAGGGTACCGGTTTTATCCGAGCAGACCACGGTCATCGCGCCGAGCGTTTCAACCGTCGGCAACTTGCGGATAATCGCCCGCTTGCGCGCCATCGCCTGCACGCCAAGGGAGAGGATGATGGAGATAATTGCCGGCAGACCTTCTGGTACGGAGGCCACCGCCAGGCTAATCAGGGAGAGCAGCAGCTCGCCCATCGGGATCTCGCGGAACACCAGGCTGAAGACAAACAGCGCGGCCATCATTGCAAGGATAATGGCGAAGATCGCTTTACCCAGCTTGTCCATCTGCACCAGCAGCGGCGTACGGTGCTTCTCGATACCCGCCATCATCTGGTTGATGTGGCCGAGTTCAGTATCCTGACCGGTCGCGGTGACCACACCGATGCCGCCGCCCGCGCTGACGGTCGTCCCGGAGAAGACCATATTGGTGCGATCGCCCAGCGGTAATTCGCCGCTCAGAGGATTAACGTGTTTATCCACCACGGTGGATTCACCGGTCAGAATCGCCTCTTCCACACGTAAATTATGCGCTTCAATTAAACGCATATCCGCCGGAATACGATCCCCCGCGCGTAATACAATAATATCGCCCGGGACTATTTCAGTTGTGGGGATTGTTTCATGGTTGCCGTTACGAATAACGCGCGCCTCGCTGGCAAGCATATTACGAATACTCTTCAGGGATTTTTCCGCGTTACTTTCCTGAATATGACCAATTAAGGCATTGATTACCGCCACGCCCAAAATAACCAGCGTATCAACCCAGTGGCCCATTACTGCCGTTAATACGGCGGCGGCCAGCAGGACATAAATCAGCACATCATTAAAATGGGCCAGGAAACGCAGCCAGGCGGGTTTGCCTTTTTTCTCCGGCAGCGCGTTCGGCCCTGTTTTTTGCAGACGCGCCTGCGCCTCTGCACGGTCCAGACCGCTGGCCTGGCTCTGCGCGTGTGCAAGCACCTGCTCTACGGTCTGCTGGTATGCCAGCCCGCCGGAAGGCGGCACGTTCGGAATCACTTTTTTTTCAGTCATCGTATTTTTCCTTCAATTTCCGGTGAACAGAAGCCTGAATTCCTTTCGGGCTTAAATAAATTCATTTTAAAGTCTTGCGGGTAAAATTGATCTACCGCAATATAATGACTTCTCGGTTATTCAAAACTGATTAAAACTATTTCGATGATCTGATTTTTACAAAATATTTCTAAACCAAAACTAAACGAGGGGGAACCATGTGGGGTATTTATCGCGGGCGCAGACTGGTGTTATACGTTATCGCGGCCATTGTTATTGCCACGTTAATTGGTTATAGCACCTATACATTTGTAAAATTATTTTCCTGATGCGGACGTTTATTTACATAACGCGATATTAATATAAACGCCGGGTCGTATGTTGTTATTTGTGCGCAGTAATAATGTCTTTGTTTTATTCAAAAAGGTCAGCGGGGCTGATATTGCTTTACGTTACAGAATGCCGGACAATGACATTTTTAACTGACGATTAACATTACGATGAAACACCCGCTAGAATCGCTGCTCACCGCAGGCGGCATTTTATTACTGGCCCTGCTTTCGTGCCTGCTGCTCCCGGCGCCTTCGCTTGGGCTGGTGCTGGCGCAGAAGCTGGTTCAGACCTTTCACATGGTCGATCTTAACCAGCTCTATACCATTCTGTTCTGCGTGTGGTTTTTACTGCTCGGGGCGATTGAGTTCTTCGTGCTGCGTTTCGTCTGGCGACGCTGGTTTTCACTCGCGTCCTGAGCCCATAAAAAAGCCGGGTGGCGGCTACGCCTTACCCGGCCTACACGCGACAGGTTAATGTGTCTGGCTATGGTTCTCTTTACGGTACGCACCCGGCGGCTGGTTGAACGTACGGGTGAAGATACGGGTAAACGTCTGCTGCGAGTCAAACCCGTAACGCAGGCAGATGTCGTACACCCGGGCGTCGGATTCTCGCAGATCGCGCGCCGCCAGCAGCAGCTTACGTTCACGAATATAACGCCCCAGACTCTCCCCTTTGTACTGCATAAACAGCCGCTGCAGGTGCCATTTCGAGTAACCCGCATGGCGGGCAATCTCTTCTATTCGTAATGGCTGGTGCAGATTGTCGTCGATCCATTCGACGATAGTGTCGATGACTTGAGCGGAAATGGTCATACTGCTGTCCCCCTCTGCTTCTCGCTTAAACATTATTCCCACCACGCACGAAAGGTTTGTGCGCTGTCGCTTACCCGGACGGGCTCGCCCAGTTCCGGCGTCAGCAACCGATAATTTTTATCCTTGCTGGCTTTTGCCAG
Organism: Enterobacter sp. JBIWA003; assembly: GCF_019968825.1. Taxonomy (NCBI): domain Bacteria; kingdom Pseudomonadati; phylum Pseudomonadota; class Gammaproteobacteria; order Enterobacterales; family Enterobacteriaceae; genus Enterobacter; species Enterobacter sp. JBIWA003. The sequence continues at coordinate 1,253,218 of NZ_CP074170.1, read as the reverse complement.
CTGGATCAGCGGATCGTTCCAGGCGTGTTTCGCCAGCACGAAGCGTCCGTTATGCCCGGGCACCACGGCTTTCGCGTTCAGATCCGCCGAGGCCTGCGCCGTTTCCTCCGGCAGCATGTGGATGTACTTCCAGTCCTGGTCGTACTGGCCGTTTTCCATGATGGCGACGTCCACTTCGCCAAACTGTTCACCGATGGCCCTGAAGTGCGGGCCGTAACCGGAATCTCCGCTGTAGTAAACCTTCTGCTCTGGCGTGACGAACATGAAGCTGCCCCACAGGGTGCGATCGCGTTTGATGCCGCGACCGGAGAAGTGACGCGCTGGCAGAACGTGCACCGTCAATTCATCGCTGATGCGTACCGACTGGTTCCAGTCGCGCTCGTCAATAATCTCGGGCTTCATCCCCCAGTAGCGCAGGTGGGATCCCACGCCCAGCGGCGTCACCACCCGCTTCACCTTCGGCAGTAGCGCCTTGATAGTGGCGTAATCCAGATGATCGTAGTGATCGTGCGAGATAATCAGCAGGTCGATCGCCGGCATGCGTTCAGCACGCCACGGATACTCGCCGGCAAAGGCCTTATTGAGGAACGAAAACGGCGCGGCATAGTTGCCAAGCACCGGGTCAATCAGGATGCGTTTGCCTGCGAGCTGCAGATACCACGAAGAGTGACCGAGCCACACCAGGGTGTCCTGCTCCAGCGGCAGGCTCGCAAGATCGGTTTTCACCAGCGGCAGCGGCTGGGCCGGGCGGGCGTTTTCAGTTTTTTTAGTCAGAAACTCCCACATCGCGACCAGCATATTTTTGTCACCGTTATATCCCGGCGTCGGCAGCGTATTGTGGAATTTCCCCTCGCGATACTGTGGGGAGGCCTCCACTTCGGTGAGCCGTTCACCCTGCGGCGGCTGGCCGAATCCGGCATTCAGAACAAACGGTAAACTCGCGGCTGAAGCAATAATCATGATAAACACCACGCAGATGAAGAGAGGTTTTTTCATATCCTGACCCGAAAACGCGCCCCATCCGATAGCGTGCGCAGGGTAAACTTGATTATGAGTGAGTAAGCACTCATTATAGATATGATGATAAAGTCGTCAAGACGTTTTCGATCTTTGACATTCCGCGTTGCAGCGTGTCAAAGCACGTGTTTCAATCAGGGTTTTTATAATTGACAGGAGGAAAAATTTAGTGGCACGTCCGAAGAGTGAAGATAAAAAACAGGCCTTACTGGACGCCGCAACGGCGGCGTTTGCACAGTCAGGCATTGCCGCTTCAACGGCGCTTATTGCCCGTAAGGCGGGCGTCGCCGAAGGCACCCTGTTCCGCTACTTTGCTACGAAAGACGATCTGCTGAATGCCCTCTATCTGCATCTGAAGCAGGATCTCTGCCAGACCATGCTGGCAAACCTCGATCGCACCATCACGCTGCCTAAAGAACATACCCGCAATATCTGGAACAGCTATGTGGACTGGGGTATTCGTAACCCCGTTGCGCATGCGGCGATCCGCCAGATTGGCGTCAGTGAAAAGCTGAGCGTCGAAACGGAACAGGCGGTGAAAGAGATGTTTCCGGAGCTGCATGAACTCTGCCGCCGTTCGGTGCGTCAGGTGTTTATGTCTGATGAATTTAAAACATTTGGCGATGCGCTTTTCTTATCGCTGGCCGAAAGTACGATGGAATTTGCCACCCGCGATCCGTCCCGCGCTGTTGAGTTTAAAGCGCTCGGCTTTGAGGTGATGTGGCGCGGGCTTGCCCAGGAAGAGAGCGATGGACAGTAAAACGTTGCAGGAGCATGCAAAACGCGTGGCGCTTGAACTGCCGTTCACCGAACACTGCTGGCCGTTTGGGCCGGAGTTTGACGTGTTTAAAGTGGGTGGAAAAATTTTCATGATTGTGGCCGTCGCACACGGGCGGCCGCACGTCAGCCTGAAGTCAGACCCGGAGAAATCGCTGTTAAATCAGCAGATTTATCGCGGCGTTGAACCGGGCTATCACCTCAACAAAAAGCACTGGATTTCCCTTTACGGTACGGACGACGTGACGCCGGAACTGGTTACCGATCTCATCAATGATTCCTGGCATCTGGTGGTAGATAAACTGCCGAAAAAAGACCAGAAGTGGATCCGCCCGGTCTGATTGTTCGTCTGAGACGAACAGATTAAACGCTCGAATTGCCCTTATCTTTTTCCCCGTCCCGCTGTAATCTGCTCATCTTTCGCGCCCGCACGCGGGCGAATTTCATCATCAGGAGTTGTTATGGATATCATTTCTGTTGCGCTGAAACGCCACTCCACCAAGGCGTTCGACGCAAGCAAAAAACTGACCGCTGAAGAAGCGGAAAAAATCAAAACCCTGCTGCAGTACAGCCCGTCCAGCACCAACTCCCAGCCGTGGCACTTCATTGTGGCCAGCACCGAGGAAGGAAAAGCGCGCGTGGCGAAATCCGCGGCAGGCACCTATGTGTTCAACGAACGCAAAATGCTGGATGCCTCTCACGTGGTGGTGTTCTGCGCGAAAACCGCGATGGATGATGCCTGGCTGGAGCATGTTGTCGATCAGGAAGAAGCCGACGGTCGCTTCAACACCCCGGAAGCCAAAGCCGCGAACCATAAGGGCCGCACCTATTTCGCCGACATGCACCGCGTGGATCTGAAAGATGACGACCAGTGGATGGCGAAGCAGGTTTAACTTCCTGCTGGGCGTGGGCGCTATGGGCCTGGACGCGGTACCGATCGAAGGTTTCGACGCCGCGATCCTCGACGAAGAGTTTGGCCTGAAAGAGAAAGGCTTCACCAGCCTGGTAGTGGTGCCGGTTGGGCATCACAGCGTGGAAGATTTCAACGCCACGCTGCCGAAATCTCGCCTGCCGCTGAGCACGATTGTGACCGAGTGCTAATCCCTCCTGGCACGCTGGGTTCCGGCGTGCCTGTTTCAATAAAGCGTAATCTGCGGGTGTTTAATCCCACACACCAGCGCATAACGCGTTAACGTATCAAGGCTTGCCCGGGTAATATTCGCTTCCATTCTGGATACCGTGGGTGCGCTGACGCCCATCCGCTCAGCCACCTGCGCGCGCGTCAGGCCAGCATGGTCTCGCCATTGCGCCAGCATCTCTCGCAGGCGTTCCTTGCGCTCTTCTGCATCAAAAGAAGCCTGCACTTCTGAATTGCTTAACAGTTCCGCTCTGAGCTCATCCCAGTCAATAATCTTTTTGCTCATCCAACATCTCCTGTTGTCGTTTCAATGCCAGACGGAGTTCAGCAGAGGGTGTTTTTTGCGTTTTCTTGATAAATACCCGCAGCAGAAAAATTGTCTTTTCCCGCTGATAAACGTAGATCCCACGAGTGTGGATCAGCCCGACGGTTCTGATTTCAAACAAACCATAGGGTAAGGGTTTGCTGTCAGGTTCTCTCAGTACTGTCGGATTGGTGCGTAATTTATCAAGCTGTCGAATCAGCTTCGCCTGCACCCCAGCAGGCAGTGAGAGAATCTCTTCCCTTACCGCCTCATGAACGATAAGTCTGAACACGATATTTCATCCCTGAGAATATTAGCATATAAGGCAATTTGCATTAAAGGCTAATTTAGCTTTTCGTGTCCCACCTTATCCGTTTTTAACAGACAGAACCGGATCCGCTTTGATTACATGAAAGCCCCTCGCAAAAAACTTACTTTCCCTGCGCCGCCAGCCACTCCATTGCCCGCTCTCCCGCTTCATCCACCGGCAGATACACCAGCAGCCGCGATCCGTTTCGCGGCGCGGAATACCAGTACATCTGCTGTAGCGTAAAATCCCCCAGCTCGGGATGGGTAAACAGTTTGAGCTGGTTCTCCACGCCGCGCACGTCGTTGCGCTGGTGCCACAGGGTTTTGAACTCTTCGGACACCGCGAAGAAGCGAGCCAGTTTGGCCTCCCACAGCGGGTCACCCCGGTGTTCGGCCATTGCCGCCCGGAAATAGGAGACAAAGATGGGCAGCACGTCGTCGCGTCTGCCGAGGCGCGCGCGCCACGCCGGATGCGTGAGGAACAGATAAATACAGTTGCGATCTTCGGGAGGGATGTCATTGAAATCGACGCCCATCAGATGCCCGAAGCTGTCGTTCCACGCCACGATATCGAAGTTCGGTTTTTGAATGCTCGCGGGTTTCGGCATCAGCGTATCCAGCAGGCGTCGGGTGCCTTCGCTGATGCCTTCACAGCAGACCGCCTGTGGTGCTTCACCCGGCGGCAAACCCGCTAACACAAACAGGTGCCGGGCCTCGGTCGGGGTGCATTGTAGCGCTTTTGCCACGGCCGCCATCACCGCGCTGGACGGATTGACGTCCCTGCCCTGCTCAAGCCAGGTGTACCAGGTCACGCCCACGTCAGCGAGCATCGCCACCTCTTCCCGGCGCAGACCCGGCGTGCGGCGACGACCGCTGCGCGGCAAGCCGAGACGCTGCGGATCGAGGCTTTCACGCCGGGCGCGTAAAAATGCCCCGAGCTGTTTTCGGGTGTCATCCTGAAGTGAGACGACAGGTTCAGACATCAGCGCCATAAATCCCCCTGCATGGTAGTGCCAGTACCAGTATAAGCAAGAACTGGTACCCGTTTATCTGATGGTAGATGCTACGACCATCTGTTGAATGACGCAATGGAGTTACCATGAATACGTCAGTTGTTTCACCGGGTCGCGCTGGCCTGATATTGCTGTTAACCGGCCAGATGCTGCCGATGATTGATACCTCAATCACCAACGTGGCGCTGGACGCCATTACCCATTCACTGCACGCTACCGCCACCGAACTGGAGCTCATCGTCGCGCTCTACGGCGTGGCCTTTGCCGTCTGCCTCGCGCTCGGCAGCAAGCTGGGGGATAATTTTGGCCGTCGCCGTCTGTTCATTTGGGGTGTGGCGAGCTTTGGCCTGGCCTCGCTGCTCTGCGGCATAGCGGGGAACATTGAACAGCTGCTCGCCGCGCGCATCGTTCAGGGCGCGGGTGCCGCACTGATCATGCCGCAAATTCTTGCCACGCTGCACGTGACGCTCAAAGGTACGGCGCATGCTAAAGCCATCAGCCTGTTCGGCGGCATCGGCGGGATTGCGTTTATCGTCGGGCAGATGGGCGGCGGCTGGCTGGTATCGGCGGATATCGCCGGGCTGGGCTGGCGTAACGCCTTCTTTATCAACGTGCCGATTTGTCTGGTGGTGCTGGCGCTGAGCCGCCGCTTCGTACCGGAAACCCGTCGCGAGACGCCGTCACGCATCGACTGGCCGGGTACCGTGTTGCTGGCCATCATGCTTTGCTGCCTGCTGTTCCCGATGGCGCTCGGCCCGCAGTGGCACTGGTCCTGGCCGCTGAAGGCGATGCTGCTCGCCCTTGTCCCGCTGGCATGGCTGATGGCGCTGAATGCGCGCAAAAAAGAGCGTGAGAATGCCCACCCGTTGATCCCGCCGCGCCTGCTTGCGCTTCGCAGCGTGCGCTTTGGCATTCTGATTGCGATGCTTTTTTTCAGCGTCTGGTCCGGGTTTATGTTCTGTATGGCCCTGACCATGCAAACCGGTCTGGGGATGGCGCCGTGGCAATCCGGGAACAGTTTTATCGCCCTGGGCGTGACCTACTTTGTTTCGGCGTGGTTCGCACCTCGGCTGATTGCCCGCTACAGCACCAGCACCATCCTGCTGACGGGTCTGGCGATCCAGATTACCGGCCTGCTGACGCTGATCGCCACGTTCCGCGTTTGGGGCATGGAGAATACCACCCTGACGCTGGCACCCGCGACCGGACTGGTGGGCTACGGGCAGGCGCTGATCGTGAACAGTTTCTACCGCATCGGGATGCGCGACATTCAGCCTGACGACGCGGGAGCCGCGAGCGCTATTTTAAGCACCCTGCAGCAGGCCGCACTGGGTCTTGGCCCGGCCATTTTTGGCGCCATTTTGCTGCACGCGCTTCAAAACCATCACGGGGATTACACCCAGGCGGTTAACGTCTTCCTCATGGTGGAAACAGCCATGATGGTGGTGCTGGCTCTGGCGACGCTGCGCATCCGCCATCGCCTGTGCCTGCCGGTGGTAAAGGTCTGCCAGACCGCCAAATAAGTTCGTGAATTTGCATAATAGATCCGCAGCCGCCATTATGGGGCTGCAAAAATACAGGAGACGTTATGCAGGAATTGATTGCTCAGGTTGAAGAGTTAGGCATTGAAATTAATCACACCACCTCTTTAGTGATTATCTTTGGGATTATTTTTCTTACCGCCATCATCGTTCATTTTATTCTGCACAAAGGGGTACTTCGCGCATTCGAAAAGCGCGCGCAGGCCAGCAGCCATTTATGGCTGCAGATCATCACCCAGAATAAATTATTTCACCGTCTGGCCTTTACCCTGCAGGGGATAATTGTCAACGTCCAGGCGGTACTGTGGCTGCAAAAGGGCAGCGAAGCAGCGGAAATACTCACCACCTGCGCGAAGCTGTGGGTGATGGTGTATGCCCTGCTCTCCTTCTTCTCACTGCTGGATGTGATTTTCAATCTGTCGCAGAAAATGGCTACCGCGTCACAGTTGCCGCTGAAAGGGATCTTCCAGGGCATCAAGCTGGTGAGCGCCATCCTGGTGGGGATACTGATTATCTCCCTGCTGATTGGCCAGTCCCCGGCGATTCTGATCAGCGGTCTGGGTGCCATGGCCGCCGTCCTGATGCTGGTGTTTAAAGACCCGATACTCGGACTTGTAGCGGGTATTCAGCTTTCTGCCAACGACATGCTCAAGCTTGGCGACTGGCTGGAGATGCCGAAATACGGTGCCAACGGTACGGTGACGGACATCGGCCTGACCACCGTGAAAGTGCGCAATTTCGATAATACGATTACGACCATTCCGACGTGGGCGCTGGTCTCCGATGCCTTTATCAACTGGAGCGGCATGTCGGCCTCCGGCGGGCGACGCATTAAGCGCAGCCTGAACATTGATACCACCAGTATTCATTTCCTCGACGAGCAGGAACAGCAGAAGCTCATTCAGGCGAAACTGCTGAAGCCTTATCTGGCCGCACGTCATGAGGAAATTAACCTGTGGAATCAGCAGAACGGTGAAGGGGAATCGGTATTAAACCTGCGCAAGATGACCAATATCGGCACCTTCCGCGCCTACCTGAACGAATATCTGCGCAACCACCCGCGCATTCGCAAAGATATGACGCTGATGGTGCGCCAGCTAGCGCCTGACGCGAATGGCTTGCCGATTGAAATATATGCCTTCACCAATACCGTGGTCTGGGCAGAATATGAGGAGATTCAGGCCGACATCTTCGACCATATTTTCGCGGTGGTGGATGAATTTGGTCTGCGTATTCACCAGTCGCCGACGGGGAATGATATTCGCGCCCTATCGGGTGTTGTCGCCAAATAATCTTTTTGTAGGCCCGGTAAGCGAAGCGCCACCGGGCGAAAAGGCAGGTGCGCTCTGGAGCCCTCACCCCGCCCCTCTCCCACAGGGAGAGGGAGAAAACGGCGCTACTTTTTGCGCGAGAGCTTAAAAGCAATAAACAGGAACACCACCCACACCGGCAGCAGCATCGCCGAGAGGCGCATCTCATCCATGGTGCACATCAGTACCAGAATCAGCCCCAGGAAAGCGATACAGAGGTAGTTCCCCGCCGGGTAAAGCAGCGCTTTGAACTGCGTTTCGCGCCCCTTGCGGCGCATCGCGGCGCGGAATCGCAGGTGCGCCAGGCAGATCATGATCCAGTTCAGCAACAGCGTAGCGACTACCAGCGCCATCAGCAGGCCAAAGGCCTCTTTCGGCAGCAGGTAGTTGATCAGCACCACCAGCGACGTGATGGCACCTGACAGTAACAAGGAGTTCACCGGCACGCCGCGACGGCTGACGCGGGTTAAGAAGCGCGGTGCGTTGCCCTGAACGGAGAGGCCAAACAGCATACGGCTGTTGGAGTAAACGCCGCTGTTATAGACCGACAGCGACGCCACCAGAATGACGAAGTTCAGCGCAGAGGCGACCACGTTGCTGTTCAGATCGTGGAAAATCATCACGAACGGGCTGCTGTCGGATTTCACTTCCACCCACGGATAGAGCGCCAGCAAGACCACCAGCGAGCCGATGTAGAACAGCAGGATACGGTACACCACCTGGTTAACCGCTTTTGGAATGCTTTTATGCGGGTCGCGCGCTTCGGCGGCGGTAATGCCAATCAGCTCCAGTCCGCCGAAGGAGAACATGATCACCGCCAGGGAAAGGATCAGCCCTTTCCAGCCGGTGGCGAGAAAGCCGCCGTGCTGCCACAGGTTGTCGATCGTGGCGCGCTCGCCGCCGTGGCCTGAGAACAGCAGCCACAGGCCAAAGCCGATCATGCCGATAATCGCCAGCACCTTAATCAGCGCAAACCAGAACTCGGTTTCGCCATACAGGCGGACGTTGACGAGGTTAACGGCGTTAATAATGATGAAGAAGGCCGCCGCCCAGATCCACGTCGGGACATCCGGCAGCCAGTACTGCATATAGATGCCTGCGGCGGTCAGCTCCGCCATCCCCACCAGCACGAACATCACCCAGTAGTTCCAGCCGGACAGGAAGCCGGCAAACGGGCCCCAGTATTTATAAGCAAAGTGCGCGAAGGAGCCTGACACCGGCTCTTCGACAACCATCTCGCCGAGCTGGCGCATGATCAGGAAGGCGATAATCCCGGCGATACCGTAACCCAGCAGCACCGCCGGGCCCGCCATCTGAATAGCGGGGCCGATGCCGAGAAAGAGCCCGGTACCGATTGCGCCGCCAAGGGCAATTAACTGAATATGTCGATTTTGCAAACCACGTTGCAGCGTCGGATTCTGATCCGACGAGGCTTCGGCGCTACCATGGCCTGAAGCGGATGACGCGTCTTTCACGTCCTACCCCTGTCTCTTTTTTAGAAGGGGCACGTTTTAACACTTCATGCTGGAGGTAGCAAGGGATTGGGGCATCCCTGCCCCGGATAACGAGATGGAACGCTTAGAATTCGTAGCCAACCGCGATCTTAAAGGTACGCGGTTCGCCCTGCGTGATGTAGGTACCGGAATCGTCCACGCTGGCCCAGTAGTTTTCATTGGTCACGTTGTCGATGCCCGCGCGCACCGTCATCTGGTTTGCATTGTGGTTCACCGCGAAGCGATAGCGCATCCCCAGATCCAGCGTAGTGTAGCTGTCCAGCTTTTTGGTGTTTGCCAGGTCAGCGTACTGCGCACCGGAGTGGTTGACGCGAGCGGTCGCCGTCAGGCCATCAATCGGCTTGATGTCATACTCTGCACCCAATACGGCGTAAAAGTTCGGAATACCGATCGCATCGTTACCCTGATTGACACCATTTTTGGTTTTGGTCAGCTCGGCCTGCAGCCAGGTGGCGCTGGCGTTGAGGCGCATCCCGAGCATGGGTTCGCCGAAAATGTTCAGCTCCACGCCACGGTTACGCTGTTCAGCATCCAGGCCGTAGTGATTGTTGCTGTCGAGGATCGCCGACGGCATCTTGATTTCAAACAGCGCAAGCGATCCGCCTACGCGGCCAAAGTCCGCCTTTACGCCCACTTCGTTCTGCTTAGAGTGAACGATACCAGTGCTCTGGCCGTAGTTGGTGGCGGTATTAGGCGCGGTTTTGCCCGGCTGCAGCGCTTCGGTATGGTTAGCATAGAGCGAGATTTCCTCCCACGGCTTGTAGACCACGCCGTAGGTTGGCATCCAGCGGCTGCCGTCGAAGCCGTCTGCCGCGTTTTCCGCACCGGTAATTTTGTTATACCCGCGAATGACCACTTTCTGGTGGCGTGCGCCAGCGGTAAACAGCAGTTTGTCGTCCAGCACGCCCAGGGTATCGCTCAACAGCCAGCCCTGGGTACGGGTGCGTCCGCTGGTCAGCGGGTCGCTGTACTTTCCGCCAGATCCGTTGAAGTTGCTGCTGTCCGGCATATCGACCCCGGTGTTGTGGTAGATGTTGGTCGTCGGGTTATCCTTCGTCGCCGACATTTTCCACGCGATTTTTTCGTTTTTGGTCATCGCCGAATAGCCAACGTTGACCTTGTGCGAGATAAAACCGGTATCAAAGTTACCGCGAATGCCCGCCATGCCGCTGACGGAATCGCTGATGCGGTTGGTATCAAGGCGGCTGACCGTTGCCTTACCGCTTTTATCCACCAGCTTCGGCGCGCTGTAGATCCCTTCCTCGTGCGCGTGCTGCGCGCCAAGCCCGGTATAGGCGGTCCAGCCGTCGGTGATGTCGTACTCGCTGCGCCACATCCCGAACTCGTTTTCGATATTGCTGTAGGCCCACTTCTGCGAGAAGTTGCGATCGTTTTTCGGCGGCTCGGGCACGAAATCCACCGCCGATATGTTGACGCTGGTTGGGCTGCCGTGGAAGGTTTTCTTCTGATAGCCCAGATCCAGCGAGGTGCGGAAGCGGTCACCGTTGTAATCCAGGCCGGTAGAGAGCAGCGTGGTGCGGCGGCGATCGTTCGGTATGCCGGTTTCCCCTTCGCGGTGCACCAGGTTCACCCGCGCGCCAAACTGGTCGTTGTCGCCGTAGCGACGGCCCGCATCCAGCGTGGTGCCAATTTGAGAATCTGAGGTGTAGTCGACGCCCACTTTCGCCTGCGGGAGTTCGCCCGCATGTTTTGGCTCAAGGTTGATCATCCCGCCCACGCCGGAACTCGCCGCGCCGTTCATCAGGGCGTTTGCCCCTTTGAAGATCTCAATGCGCTCAACCATCTGCGTATCCACCACCTGACGCGGCAGCACGCCGGACAGACCGCCAAAGGTCATGTCGTCACCGTCGAACTTCAGACCACGGATACGGTAGGTTTCCGCGCTGTTGCCGAAACCCTGGACGAACTGCACGCCCGCATCGTTGGCGACTACGTCAGCAATGGTTTTCGCCTGCTGATCTTCCACCAGCTTTGAGGTGTAGCTGATGATGTTGAACGGTACGTCCATGGCGTTCTGCTGGCCCAGCATCCCCATGCGTCCGCCGTTTGCCACCTGTCCGTCGAGGAAGGCCGGTACCAGCCGATCGCCACCGGGTTTGAACTCGCTGGCAGGCTTAGCCTGCACGACGAGGGTATCTTCTTTTTGATCGTCCGCCGCGAAGGCGGAATGTGTTACCGCGCCAACGGCGAGCGCCAGCAGCGTTTTGTGTATGTTGGTGTTGTTCATCGTTAACTCATTTGAAAGTGCGCGCAAAAATGACCCGTTGTCGGGCCTTAGAATGTATTGATAGCAATGCAAATGAGAACTATACGCATTATCCTTGATGATTCAAGTATTAGCATGCGTAAACTTCAAGCGAGAAAACGGTTCAAGAAGAAGGAGGCATGCTCTTTCAGCTTTTCGAACAGTAAAACGCAGGGGAATTTCCGAAGCTAAACAGATAGCCGGAGGCGTTCACCTGAACAATGCCAAGGCTGATACCGCGGTCGCGATAATAGAAAAAATCGGGAATATAATGGCGAAAGGGTTCGTCTTTTTTGGGCAAGGCATTCGTTTCGTCGGAAACCAATATGACCCTTCCTTCTTCATACCAATATTTGAAGTTAATCTTGTTGCTGATGGTAACGGTGGGCTGTCCTGGCGGACTATATTCACCGGTTGAGTCGTAGACGCCTGAACCATGTTGAAATGAAAAAGACATGAGAGAATCGACCGTCGAATCGCCCTCGACTATCGTTAAATGACTCTCGCAGGTAAAATTATTTCGCTGATAATGAAGCCGGGCGGCATAAAGTATAGGCGCAGCAATAGCCAGGATAACGATTCCCCAGCGCACAGTCTGGCTATCTATTTTCATGATATTGCTCCAGATACATAATCGAATCACAGCGCGCACCGGCGGCGTCGGGTAGCCTGTCGCACACGAGCACTGAAATACCATTCTGAAAATGATTTAGCGTCATCAGAGCCGTCCCCCCTGGAGGACAGTGAATGGGATAACGTTTTTCCAGGGCAGCAAAAATACGCTCACTTTTCGTTTTATCATGCCAGGACGAATAGACTTCACAGCCGTTAACGTTGCCAATGGAAAGATAGTCTTCAAGTCCGGTGCCCTGAGCGTTAATTTCATGGATAAGAGCCAGGCAAGAAGCAATAAATAATAATCCGGCCAAGCCCCACACCATTTTACCACGGAAAAAATGAAGCCCGTGATTAACCGAAGGTGGAGATGTGCGCTGTGCCTCGGGCAACGTCGAGACAGTCTCTAAGACTGCGGGCGTAATGAAATCGTCGAGTGACCCCGTCTGAATATGCGCAACTGACTTAAACCCCTCTTTTGGAATAGTCTGCACGATATTTTCTGTCAGCCCCGCCGTCTTTAGCGCTTTACGGATAGACGCGATAGTCTGATAAAGGGCATTAGTCGTGACGACCGCACCTTGCTTTTCCCAGACAGCAGCAAAGAGATAACGCTGCGACAGCACCTCACCGTTGTGTTCAAGCAGCTGTTGCAGACACTCACTAACGGGACCATGCAAAACAACAGCGCGTTCGGGGTAACTACCCCGTTGACAAAGCTGACGCTTGTCCGGCTCGAAAAGCACCACGTGATTGATCAGGAAAACGGGCTTCATGGCGCGCCTGCGACCAAAAGACAAAAGTAAAATGCATTCATCATTGTTATGTTTTCGCGTCCGTTGACTTTGTCTGATTAAGATTTTAATCAATATTTATCAATCGCTTATAAACAAATCTCGCTTTCACATCCTTTTTTCCCCCTGCTGCGACCTCCGCTTAATCAGTATAAATCATTTAACTTCACTCCTCTTTTTTATTGAAAAATCCTAACCTGACCTTCACCAGATGCCCCTTCATGAGGCTTCAGGTCGTGCGGAACATTCAGAGTGAAAAACTGAAATTTTCTTGAAATTCACGGTTTAATGTTGAGTCACCGTTCAATCACAGAAATTTAGAACAATAAGAAAGTTAAACAAGAAATACTGGAGTTTTATCCTTTATGTATGACTTAAATCGACTAATAAACCATGAGCGAGTGATGTTGAACCGGTTTCTTATAGCGCACAGGGATGTGTATTGGAAAGTATTGATAGCAGCCATATAATCCACCCTACAAACGGTATGGATTATCTCAGCGCTTATATGTAGTGATGCGTGTTCGTCTTCATTTATATGGGTTTTAGTTATGGGTTATCGTCTATACGGATTTATGATCGGTGATGACATTCATTTCGATATTGCCAATCGAAGGCTGTACCGACTCACTGGTAGCCTTACTGATAACAGCATCGCTTTCGCGTCAATCTATTTCAATGAAACGATGCTGCGACTTTTTCTTTATTTGATGATAAATGGCCGAAAAGAGCCTATTTCAAAAGAAGAACTGTTTGAAGAAATCTGGGAGGCACACAACCTGAGTCCTTCCACACAGCGATTATGGCAGGTTCTGCACAATCTCAAGAATAAATTGAAGCTTTTAGGCCTAAACGACGACTTTATTCACAATATTAAAGGGCGCGGTTACATCATTAATAACCCGGATGTAATCCCCGTTTATTACAGAATGAGTGAACTCCCGACTCATTCCGTTAAAAAAGAGGAGAAGACAGATACCCTGAGTGAGTGATGTCAATTCAGGTGTTTGCCCTGAGCACTGGCGTGCGAGGGGCTTTTTTTTCTCTTATTTTCAAAACAACTTTTACGTTAATGGTTTTAAAGCACTGTAAGTTAGCTTTCGCTGACGCTGGAATTCAATATGAGCATAATTAACCGCTTTACCGATTTAAAAGTGAGTAAGAAATTATTCTTTGGCTTTTTTACCGTCCTGCTCGTGACGATTATTATTCTGGGTTCCGGGCTGTTTGGCCTGAGTAGTATTCAGGATAAAGTTGAAAAGAACGGACATACAACCGACCTGTTTAACGCGCTGTCACAGGTCCGCCTGGGGCGAACCAATTTTCAATATACGCTTGATCAAAAGTATCTCGACCAGACCAATGCGGGTACCCAGCGCATGCAGAGTATTGTGTCTGAAATGAAAACGCTCAGCTGGTCGCCGGAGGGGAAAAAAGCGCTCGACGATACGGCGAATGCGGTAACAAGCTACGTAGCCACGCTGGTCCCGTTTACCCAATCGCTTTCTGAAAAGAAACTCAGCGAACAAAAACTGGACACCCAGGGGCTGTGCGATAACTCGGAACGGGCGTCACAACTAAGCCAAAGCGGTACCCTTGATCTCCAGCATTCGCTTATCGCCGCTCAGATCGCGTTTATTATGAGCGACATTGATTCGCAGGTCACCCTGTATAAGCAGCACCCTACGGATGCGCTAAGCAAGGGGATCCTGACGCGTCTGGAGACAGCGAGGTCTTTCACAGGGCAGCTGCTCACCGTTGCGTCTGAAGACCAAAAAAAGTGGCTGCAGTCTGGCCTCAACACGATGAATAACGTAGCCGAAGCGCTACCGAATTATAAGCTCGTCTGGACGCTGCAGACCACCCTGTCCGATACCCTTACCGGAAAGGCGATGATGCTGACGCAGGCCATCCAGACGCTGTTTAATTTACAACAGAAAAAAGTTGCCGATACGGTTGATAGCGTACAGATACAAATGGCCGTCGTTGCTGCCATTGGGATCGCGCTCGGTATCCTTATGGCAATGGGTATTACTCTTTCTATCACCCGGCCGCTGAATGAGACCCTGCGCGTAGCAGAACAGATCGCCAGCGGCGACCTGACCAGCACGCTGACCAGTACGCGCCGCGATGAGCCCGGACTATTGATGCAGGCTGTCGCCACCATGAACGTCAATCTTAAGAACATCATTAATGATGTCCGCGATGGCGTGGAGAGCGTTGCTCGTTCCTCAACTGAAATTGCGGCTGGCAATATGGATCTGTCGGCGCGAACCGAGCAGTAGTCTGCAGCCGTTGTCGAAACCGCTGCCAGCATGGAAGAGTTGACCTCTACCGTTGCGTTGAACGCGGAGAACGCCTCTCACGCCAGACAGTTAGCCGACGAAGCCGCGCAAAACGCCACCGAAGGCAGCCAGATTTCACTGCAGGTGATCGATACCATGAAAAACGTGCGCAGCAGCTCGCACCGTATTTCAGAGATTACCACCGTGATTAACAGCATTGCCTTCCAGACCAACATTCTGGCACTGAACGCCGCCGTTGAAGCTGCCCGCGCGGGCGATCAGGGCAAAGGTTTCGCCGTGGTCGCCGCGGAAGTCCGTACGCTTGCCCAACGTAGCGCGCAGTCGGCGAAGGAGATTGAAAACCTGATTAACGAGTCCGTGTTGCACGTTGACACCGGATTTAGTCTGGTTGAAAGCGCCGGCGATGCGATGACGAAAATCGAAACATCTGTCGCGCAGGTACGCGACATCATGAATGAAATTGCTGCCGCTACCGAAGAACAGAGCCGCGGTATTTCCCAGATTGCACAGGCGATGGCTGAAATGGATACCACTACCCAGCAGAACGCCGCCCTGGTGGAAGAGTCTTCGGCTGCGGCCAGCTCGCTGGAGGATCAGGCCGTACAGTTGGAAAAAGTGGTATCGATTTTCCGCGTATCAAAGGAAAGTGCCGCCCGCACTGAAAAACGCCGACCAAACAACGCGAGCAGCACCACCGTTGTTGCGATAAAACGTCCCACGAGCCACGACCAGGATGACTGGGTCAAATTCTGATGACCGCCGTACGGTAGCCTCCGGGGCTACCGTACGTTAAAGAACACACGAGAATGACAACGATAAAACGCCACCCGACATTGCTCTCAGGCATCCGATCCCTGCTGACGCCGTATTTTTATCACGTAACGGCAAGAACGCTAATTGACGCCATTGCTCAGCACCAAATCGTGCCGGTTTATCAGCCCTTCTACGACAGCCAGACGGGGCTGATGGCAGGTATTGAAGTGCTCGCCAGATGGAAGCACCCGCTTTACGGTAACGTCGCGCCGGACACCTTCATTCCCCTTGCGGAGAAGCACAACCTCATTGCTATGCTGACGCATCATCTGATTCAGCAGGTTATTACCGATCTCCAGCACCGGATCCATCTTTTTCCTGAGGGACTTTACATCAGTCTCAACCTGAGTCCCTCGAACTGTCTCGATCCTCGTTTTGAATCGGATACCGTGGCGCTTTTACAAAAGCTTGCTACCCGCCACGTGCAGCTGATAATTGAGATTACCGAAAAGCACCCGCTGCATGTCACGCCGCAATTAAGCGAGTGGTTTGCAGCATTACGGCGCTCCCCTATTTCTATTGCGCTGGACGATTTTGGAACGGGGTATTCAAATCTTGCCTACATCCACGCCCTGGATCCTGAGTACATCAAAATTGACAGGCTGTTTGTCAGCCAGATCGGAGAGCATGGCGATCTTCGGCTCATGGAGAGTCTGATTGAACTTGCAAAAAAGATGCATCTGCGGATCATCGCAGAAGGTGTCGAAACCCAACATCAGGCGGATTATTTACGGCTTAATGAGTGTGATTTCTTACAGGGCTACTATTTCTGTCGTCCAGTTCAGGCCGATGAACTCGTCAGTATAGTTAACCAGGGGAAGCGAGCAACCACCCCGAACACGGGGTGGCTGCAGTGACGTTATTTTTTCTTGTAGATATTGGCCGTACCGTGAATTTTATTGTTGGTGTTCCCTGAGGTGAGCACCAGGACATCCGCGCCTTGCTTATCGGCTTTCTCAATCAGTTCTTTTTTTGCATCATCAACCGATACTTCATTTGAAGTGCTTACCGTACCGATTTTTTGATACTGAGACTCGACTTTCTTGAACTCGTTTTTAGTCAGCAGTTGGGCAGCAAAAGCATTGGTCGTAAACAGTAACGCCGTTCCCAACAAAATAGCAGTCGTCTTTTTCATAACCTTTTTCCTTGAGATTAATCAGCAACTACGAAAAACCTCACGCATTATGGTGAGGTTTTATGAGCATGGTAGAGAATCTCAGGAAATGCCATTTTTTCGGGAAAATTCTTTTATAACAACCCATTGCATGAAATTATTAACGAATATTAAGAATAGTCGAATACACGCGCGGCGCCAGCAATATCAATGCGTACCGCCGTGCCCGGGTTCCATCCTGGCTGGCTGACGGTCTTCAGGGTCACGGGCTCGTGCTGCCCGGCGAGCCCAAGGGTGAGCGTCGACAGGTGGCCGGTAAAATCCACATCAAGAATGGAGATTGGGCTTTCATGTGAGGCACATGCCGTCACGCTCAGCTGCTCCGGGCGCAGCATCACTCTGCCCTGCCCTGTCGCCTGCGCGTTGTCCGTGGGCACCTCACCCAGGGCGCACAGGGCGTAGCCCGCGGTGAGCTGCGCAGGCAGGATTAGCGCATCACCAAGAAACAGTGCCGTCTCTTCGTCAACGGGACGGGTATAAACCTCATAAGGCGTCCCGACCTGCGTGAAACGTCCGGCACGCATGACGGCAACCTGCGTGGCAAAAGACAACGCTTCGTTCTGGTCGTGGGTGACCAGAATCGAGGCCACGCCCGCTTCGGCCAGCAGATCGGCCGTTGCCTTACGCGTCATCGCGCGCAGGCCGGTATCCAGCGCCGAGAACGGCTCATCCAGAAGCATCAGTGAAGGACGCTGGGCCAGCGCACGGGCGAGGGCCACGCGCTGCTGCTGTCCGCCGGAAATCTCGTGGGGCCAGTGCGTGGCGAGCTGCCTGTCCAGCGAGACCATCTCCATCAGCGCCTCAACGCGCTGGCGCTTCTCGTGGCGGGTCCCGTCCAGCCCCCAGGCAATGTTGTCTGCCACGTTGAGGTGGGGGAACAGTGCGCCCTCCTGCGGCACAAAACCGATCCCGCGCTGGTGGGCTGGGACAAAACGGTTTTCATCAAACAGCGTTCTCCCCTGCATGACAATACGTCCGGTGTCGGGCGTCTCAAACCCGGCAAGAATACGCAGCAGCGTGGTTTTACCCGACCCCGACGGCCCGACAATGGCCGTTCTGCTCCCCGGCGCAACGCTCAGGTTTAAGCTGTCGAGCACCTGCACATCAGCAAACGATTTAGAAATGGCGGTTAATTCAAGCATGTCATAGCCCTGCAATTTTCTTCGACTGCATATAGAGAATGGCGGTCAGCGGGAGGGAAATCAGGATCATCTGCATCGCGTAAGGTGCCGCTGCCACATAATCAATCTCGCTGGTCAGCGCCCAGAATCCGGTGGAGAGCGTGCGCGTGCCCAGGGGAGAGAGCAACAGCGTGGCGGTCAACTCGTTGCTGACGCCGAGGAAAACCAGCGCGGCTCCCGCCGCCGCACCCGGCGCGGCCAGCCGCATCGTGACGCTCCAGAGCGCCTTCGCGGGCGTGCTGCCAAGGCTTCGCGCCACGTTTTCCAGCTCAACCGGTGCCTGCGCAATTCCCGCCCGCAGGTTGATAAGCGCACGGGGCATAAACATCAGCAGATAGGCAAGGAACAGGGTTATTTCCGTCTGGTAAATGGGACGGGCGTAGTGAATGGTGACGGTGACCAGGGCCAGCGCCGTGACAATGCCCGGCAGCGAACTGGTGATATAGATGCACCCTTCCAGCATCCGGAAGATACGGTGCGGATAGCGGATACCGAGCCACGCGATGGGGATCACGCACGTCGTCGTCAGCAGCGCGCCGCCCACGCCGAGCATCAGCGTCTGGCGCAGCGAATGCCAGAGATCGGCGCTCATCCAGTTTTCCACACCGCCGAGCCAAATCCAGCGACACAGGACAACTAACGGCACGCCCAGCGCCAGCACGATCAGCACGATGAAAAACAGCTGCCCCAACGCGGCAGCCGCAGGCTTCAGCGGCCAGCGTTTCTGTTCGCGCGCGGCACCGGCGCCAATGCGCGCGTAGCGTGCCTTTCCACGCGTCACGCCTTCCAGCACTAAGATAGCCAGGCAGCATAACGCCAGCACGCCCGCCAGCATGTTTGCTGCCGGGCCGCTGAAGGTAGACTGAAACTGGTCATAAATTGCCGTGGTGAAGGTATCAAAGCGGATCATCACGTACAGGCCATATTCCGCCAGCAGGTGCAGCGCCACCAGCAGCGCGCCGCCGCAGATAGCCAGCTTGAGCTGGGGCAGAACCACGCGGAAAAAGACCCGCCACGGCGGGGTGCCGAGCGATGCGGCCACATCTTCGAGCGTCGGGTCAAGGCGGCGCAGCACCGCCGCAACCGGCATATAGATAAAGGGATAGTAGGCCAGAACGGAGAGAAACACGCCCGCGGAGAGCCCGTGCATGGACGGAACAACGCTCACCCAGGCATAACTTTGCACAAACGCGGGGATCGCCAGCGGGGCGACCGCCAGTGCAGACCAGATCCCTCGCCCGGCAAGCTGCGTGCGCTCGGTGAGCCAGGCTATCGCCACGCCCGTCACGATACACAGCGGAACCGCCAGGGCCGTCAGCCACAGCGTGTTGCTGAGCAGCTCAGCCACACGCGGGCGAAACACCAGCGCCTTTATCGTTTCCCAGCCCGTCTCAATGCCAATGGCAATGATAAAACCCAAAGGCAGAAGCGCCAGTAATGAAAACAAGACAGCTAACGCAACCATCGGCAGTGCAGGACGCCTGCGGGCAGGCTCCTGCACTCTGTTTTTTCCGATGTCGAGACTCAGACCAGACATAAGACGTTCACTTCACTCTCAGGATCACAGCAGACCGGCTTGCGTCATCAGCTCGATAACTTTCTTACTGTTGAGCGTTGAAGGTTCAACTTTCGGCGCATCAAGATCTTTCAGCGGAACCAGTTTCGGGTTAGAGGCCGCGTTCACACCCACGGCGTATTCAAAGGCGTTGTTGGTACGCAGACTTTCCTGACCTTCTTTGCCGGTAATGTATTTGATGAAGGCCTGCGCCTGCGCTTTGTGTTTGCTGGACGCCAGCACGCCACCGCCAGAAAGGCTTACGAACGCGCCCGGGTCCTGGTGTTTGAAGTAGTAGAGCTGGGTGTTTTTGCTGTTTTCACCGGTTTTGGACTGATCGACAAAGCGGTAGTAGTGATAAATCACCCCGCCATCAATCTGACCAGCATTGACCGCTTTCATCACCGTGCTGTTACCTTTATAGGCAACGAAGTTGGCTTTCATCGCCTTGAGCCATTCCAGGGTGGCTTTTTCGCCTTTCAGGGCCAGCATCGCGCTCACGATGGCCTGGAAATCCGCGCCTGAAGGAGATGCCGCCCAGCGGCCTTTCCACTCGGGTTTCGCCAGATCCATCAGCGATTTAGGCAGCTGCTGTTCGCTCAGCTTCGCCGGGTTATAGACGAATACGGTGCTGCGGGCGGCAATGCCGATCCAGCGGCCGTGCGCCGGACGATACTCTGCCGGTACCTGCTTCAGAGTGTCGGCATCCAGCGGTGCAAACAGGTTAGCGTTATCCACCAGCACCATGGATGGCGAGTTTTCCGTCAGGAATACGTCTGCCGGCGATGCGCTGCCTTCCTGAACCAGCTGGTTACCCAGCTCGCTGTCATCACCATTACGCAAAGTCACTTTAATCCCGGTTTCTTTGGTAAAACCGTCAACCCACGACTTCACCAGGTTTTCATGCTGCGCGTTATAGACAACGATACCGTCGTTGTTATCGGCGGCAACCGATTGTGTGGAAAGGAAAAGGGATGAAGACAACAAGGCAAGCGAGAAGCAGGACAGCAGGCGAGAATTCATGAACATATCCTTAATAGACCAACGGGAGTAACCACTCATAGCTTTGTGGGACAGGATTAAAGCATACAACAACGCTAATGATAATTAGTATCAATCCAGTTTACGCGTAAAAGTGTAAAATTTCTTTTTAGCCGATTTTGTAATGATAAAAATCCAAATTTTAACGCGAGATAATTTCTAGATTAAGAAAACCTTAAGCCTGCCAACAACGAAACTCATTAGCCTTCTATTCATTATGGCGCGAAGGTAAATCTGTTATTCGCGCTCCCGGCAGATATAAAAAGCCCCGATATTGCGGGGGCTTTTTATGGTTATCCGGAGATAGCTAAATTTATTAGGCTACTCATTTAAAAAGCATTACATAGCCGCATGAGGGGCATACACAGGATAGGTGAAGAACAATAAATGCACGCAGTTCAGTCCAAAATGGAATAACGTTGCAACCCAGAGCCTGCCGCTCCACATCCACGCCAGGCCGTAAATAATGCCGGAGAGACTGGCAAAAATAATCAGTAGTAAACCGCCGCTATAATGCATCAGCCCAAAGATGACTGAGGCAATCAACAACGCCACGACAGGATGAACGATCCGGGAAAAGCGCTGCTGCAGGTAGCCTCTGAACAGGGCTTCCTCGGCCAAAGAGACGAAGAAAATATTCGCAAGGGCAAATTGCGCGAACCATTCTGGCGCATGCGGCTCAATTCTCAGCCCGCCCAACGCCACAGCCAGAAGTAACAGCGCGGGTACCGCAAGTACCAATATTCCCCAGCCGAGCTTGCCAATTTTATAGAGGGGTTTTGCTACGAATAGAGTTGGCATGCACGTAATTAAAAAGAACGGCACCACCGCCTTGTCCATATTAAAGTACATACTGAACGGTATGCTTTGCGGACCAACGACGACAGCATCCAGCACTTTGGGATTATGGAAGCCCGGGAGCACATGCATAACCAGGGCAACGGCGATGACCACGCACAGGCCTTCAATCAGATAAGTATATTTATCATCTTTATTACGTAGCCATTCAACAACAGACCAGCCAATTACGATTGATGCAATAACCAGCAGCGCTGGGGCGTCAAGAATGCTCTGTTTCCAGCCGAGAAATGCCGTTAATCCCAGCAGCAGGTAAGCCAGGCTTTTATTAAGGGAAAGTGCGGCAAGCGAAATTGCGAGTAGATACCACATAAATGTCCTTCATGACCGATAAATTTTAGGGTCGATGTCCCAAATATGTCCCACAACGGAAATCAGGAGGGTGTGAGTGAGGCGTAACTCTATGAAATGAAATGGCACGCCCTGTAGGATTCGAACCTACGACCTACGGCTTAGAAGGCCGTTGCTCTATCCAACTGAGCTAAGGGCGCACTGAGAAGCGTGTACTTCGCGGCGGTGAAACGCGAAGAATTATACGGTCAATGGCAGGTGAGTCAATGCCTTTTCCGTTTTCAGGGGCAATTACCGCTAGCCGATTGTAAATACGGCTATTTTCTCAACATTTATCCCCGTTTTACCGTAAAATTTAGCGCTGCGAAAAGGCTTAGTTGCATTTAAGTAACGCCTGCTGTTTTCCTGTACGTCAGCTCGTCACACTAGAGTCAGATATCCCGGCCGCCTGGAGGCTGACAGACAACAGGACAATGGAGTGACAGCGCAAAACCTGATCGATACGCCCCCCCGGTTACAGTACCTATCTCAGGACATCGTCGGCATTAAGCTTGAGCCCATCGTCGCCCTTACCTCCTTGCGCCAGGTTGGCGTCGAGGTCCTTAGCGTTCTGGCCGACACGCGGCACAGTGAGGACTTTTTTTGCGATCGGTCCGCTGAGTGGTCGATAACGCTGCTTGAAGCGCAGCTTGCCACGTTAAAAAATACGCCGCACGGTCATAACCTTTTTATTAATCTGCCGATAACCGTCCTGACAGAGCCTGCGTCCTTTCAGCGTCTTATCAGACTCCCCTGCGTGCCGCTCAATATTGAGTTTGTCGACCCTGCGGCTTTTTTGGCGCTGTCTGTCGCGCGCAAGCAGCATGTGGTTCAGAATCTGCAGCAGCTGAGCAGACAGGGGCACGCAATCTGGCTGGATGACATCGATGACGTCTTAGTGCAGTCGTTTTTATCCTGTCGACTCCCGTTAAGCGGCATCAAAATAGATAAGGAAGCATTCTGGCGTTTACGCGATACCCCTGCGCTGAGGCACCTGGTTTCCCTTTGCTTTCAGCTTGCCGGGAAAGTGCTTATCGAAGGTATTGAGACTGAACGCGATCGTACCTGGGCACTGCAGGCAGGCGCAGACTTCGGCCAGGGATATTACTGGCCGTCCTGGACATGGCCGGAGGATTAAAACGCCATTTCCAGGAGGGAGACCATGCGAATGACAGTGCGCCGTTACCGGCGGCGGCGTACAGGAAGTGATGCACTGGGATTTACGCGCTCACCTTTTGCCCCCCCCTTTTTCGACCGGCTCGAATTCTTGAGCCAGTCCATCAGCCAGCCACGCAAAACAGACGCCCCGTTTATCCTTCTGGTGACGGAGGATCACTATCTGCGCACCGGTTTTCTCAACGGGCAGTTCCCGCTGAGCAGCTGCTGTGACTACGCCACGCTGGATGACGCCCTTGTCGCGCAGACGCAGTGGCCTTCTGCCCGTCTGGTCGTGGATATTGAAAGCCGGTCCACGGGGCTTCTGGAGAAACTGGATCAGTTGAGACGCCACAGCCTGTTTCCGCCTTTCCTTACGCCCTGGCTGTTAGTCCGGGCCGATAATTACGACACTCGCCTCTTCTGCAAAGCGGCAGGTCCTTTTCATGTGCTCGAACGCCAGCTGAACGCCGCAGCACTTCAGCACAGCCTGCTGGATACCCGCCCCCCACAGGGCTCCGACAAAGACTGGTTCTCCCGCAACGAATGGCCGATCCTGCAGGAACTTTCCCGGGGCAAGACGTTACGTCAGATTGCCCTTATGCAGAATCGTCCCTATAGCCGCATTATCTATCGTCTCAGCTGCATCCTGGTGAAACTGGGGCTGAGTCATCGGCAGGAATTACTTCACCTTCTTAATAACCTCTCAGACTGCACGTTTACACTCACGTCCTAACCCCTTATTTCCTAAAGCGCTTTAGGAATTTACTTACCATTCGTGTTTCAAAAATGTTAATTTTTAACAATAAAGTCGAAATTATAACTATTCCTAATTTATGGCCGCGAACCTTGCGAAATGCCACAAATTGAACGAACGGCAGCACTTTCCTCCATCCGTTAAGTGAATGCAGACAGCGTTAACAAGATGATAATGATGTAAAAACAAGCAGGTTAGCGGGAACGCTCAGGAGGAAAAAGCGAAGCGGATAGCATGTTCTCCTGTGCATGAGATGTGGGCCTTCGGGTCAACCTGCGCGCTTTCAGATGAAGGTCTGACGGCCTGCGAGGGCAATTGTTGTCCTCATCAGCGTGGGTTTGTCCCCCTGAATGATGCGTATTTTTGTTAACAATTGATCAACATAAAGAGATATGTGTTATTTTTTGTTATTACATAAAGATGAAAATATGCGGTAAATGAGATAACAGGATATTTCCGCTAAATTTAAAAAAATAACGATTCAGATCCAGAAGATAATACAAACCCATAAGCGGATATTAATTTACAGGGTTTTCGGAAAAAACTTACCCTGTATAATAAGATGCGTACCAAATCTGAATAAGAAAAACCTTTTTGCCAACACCAGCCAAATGAGATGACCGCGCTGAGGCATAGTTCTTTTCATTACGTAAACAAGGATGCTTTCGCTCTTTCCAGGGAAATACTACGGTATAGGGATCTGCACATTATATCCTTCCGGCATTTCGAGAGTTTTACCAAACTCTGCATAACGCTTTTAACAATCTGAGGCATTAAAAATGAAACCGGCATCCGTTATCATTATGGACGAACATCCTATCGTCAGAATGTCGATAGAAGTCCTGCTACAGAAAAATAAGAATATCACAGTCAAGCTCAAGTCTGGCGATAGCCATGAAGTTCTTGACTGTATCCGTAATCACCCTATCGATCTGGTGATCCTTGACATTGAACTCACGGGCACGGATGCTTTCGCTTTACTCAAGAGAATCAGAAACTTAAACAAAGACATTAAGGTTCTGTTCCTCTCGTCTAAATCAGAGTTATTTTACGCGGGTCGCGCTATTCGCGCCGGGGCAAATGGCTTCGTCAGTAAACGTAAAGATTTGGGTGAGATCTACAACGCCGTAGAAATGATCCTGATGGGCTATTCCTTTTTCCCGTCGGAAACGCTGAACTTTATAAACCATTTGGGTTCAGGGAAAGGGATGGCTGTCGATATGCCATTATCGAATCGCGAGGTCACGGTATTACGGTATCTGGCGAATGGATTATCCAATAAGGAAATTGCTGAACAGCTACTATTAAGCAACAAAACCATTAGCGCGCATAAATCCAATATTTATTCCAAACTGGGTGTGCAAAGCATCGTGGAATTAATTGATTACGCCAAAGCGCACGAGCTGCTTTAACCTGAATTCACTCCCTGCAGCTTATCTGAGCTGCAGGGAGTGCGGTCAGTGCTAATTATAGTTAATCATAAAGGTGGCATCCGCATCGGCTCGTCCGGGCTGAGGGTTATCTGCAGTGGCAATATAATTGGCATAAAACGACAATGTTGCATTCCCCTGCGCATCAACCGAGACCGGCTGACTGGCCTGCTGGAGAGCCAGACGCGTTTTATCCGCATCCCTGATCTCTACCGCAACACGGCTCGCTGTACTGGCGTCGTTCAGCGCCAGCAATCCGTTATTGCTCCCGTCGGCTTTGCCCGAAAACGTAATGGACGCCGCCCCCGGCGGACAGCCGGTCAGCTTCAGCGTAAACGGCATGGGCTGCGTGCGGCTCCCGGTCGTGCTGAGCTGTTTCGTGGGCCAGGTGCCCAGCGTAACGGTCTTGTCGCTGTCGCTCCCCTCGGCAACGCAGGTAAAATCGACAATATTGCCGTAGAGCCGAATGTTAATTTCGCCCAGCGCGGTGTCCGCCTGAGCCTGTGTGCAAAGCGCAAAAAGCGCCACGGTGATAAAACGAATCCCGTTTCGCATATCGGCTCCTTAGTCGTAATCCACACGCAGATACCCGCGCGAGGTAAAACGCCCTTCCGCTGGCTTATTGCCCGTCACGCTCACCGGCCAGACCCGGATCCCCACCTGCGCCTGCGCGCTGTCGTCAAGGCGGAACGGAATTTTGCTTGTCAGGTTGTTAGGCGTCAGCGGCGCCCCGCTCTCGTTGGCAATGATGAACCCGACGTCCGGGTTATCCGACACCAGCACATTATCAGAGACTTTTTCCGCCTCAACGCGCATCGTCAGCATGGCGTTCGCCTCCACGTTGGTGCATTTGATCGCAATGGTTTTGCTTTGCGATGAGACGCCCTCCGGTTTGTTACCTACACCCGCCTTGCTGAACAGGGAGGCGCCAATGTCACCGAAATCAAACTCCACCACGTTACCGGCATTGATGGCGCAGCTTTGCGGCACCTGGATGGTACCGCTGTAGCTGATGGTATAGACCGGCGTGGTGAGCGGATCGGAGGAGGTGGTGGTGACGTAAACGCGGAACATGGTGGCGCGCGGGATCACGACCATGTTAATAAAACGCCGGGTCACCTTAAGGCGGAAGACAAGGCTGGAGTCCTGAACGCCAAACGGTTTGTTTTTCGAGACGTTAGGGTGGCTCCCCATCTGGATATAGTTTTTAGGCGGATAAAACACGCCAGCATAGCTGTCCGTGATTTTCATGGCCCCGTCCAGATAGTCGTTAAGCTTCAGATACTGATAGCCATCGCTCGTTCCCGTGACCGGGTAGTCGGTCACATAGCTACGCTTGGTGGTATTCCCGACGGTGCCCTTCGGGCAGACGGCATTCACCCCTACCCACTGCGACTTCTCGCTAAGCGTCACGACCTGTCCAATCTGGTTATTCGAGCTATTGAATTTATCCGTCAGGTCGTAATGCACCTCCGTCGGCACGCCCTTTTCATTGACGCACACGGTAGCGAATGCGTTTGTCGCAGGCAGTAACGCCAGAAGCGACAAGGCAAAGATGTGGGTTTTATTCACAGCGAATCCCCTTCAGTGTGATTGCCTGTTGCAGGCTCTTTTCAGGCAAGCTGTAAGGCGCGCGACACTGGGACTGCGCCCCATCGCCCCACTGGATCAGCAGTTCGCCTTCCAGCGGCAGCCCGCTCAGGTAAATTTGCCCGTCGTCCCCCACCATGCTGGTGACACCGCTCCGGGTCTCACGGACCACCGCACCGAACGGCACCGGCTGGTTACCGCGCATCACCGTCAGCAGGGCGCGCACGCCAATGCGGGTATCAAAGCTGGCGCGCACCAGCGCGCCTTTGGTCGGCACCACGCTGCTCACGTTGTTTTCGATGTCGGTGTTGTTGCTCATGGTGTTGGTATCCAGCGCCACGCGGTTATAGCGGTAGACGGTGGCATACGGCATCACCGCATAGCCTCGCCAGTCGGTTCTCACGCCGGTCTGGTTTTCGACGCTGACGCCGGATGCCCCCGGAGCTTTTATCAGCACGTTGGTGTCGCCCAGCGGCTGGCTGAAGGTCACGCCGTCGGCATGGCCGACGACCCCGCCGGAGAGCTGCCAGTTGAGATCGTGCTGATCGTCGCTGTAGTTGTAGCCCACGCCCAACGTGCCGTAGGTCGCCTGCCAGTTGGCGCTGGCGCTTCCGCTTGCGCCGTTGGTGCTGGTGTGTCCCTGGGTCACGCTGTAGTTCAGGTTGCGGTCCTCCAGCAGCGTGCCGCTGACGCCGGTTTGCCAGCTCGTGTCACCATCGCTGTTCCGGCTGGCAGATGCCGTGGCATAGGCGCGGTCAATCGCGCTGTCCCGGCGATAGCCCTGGCGAGTAAAGATACTGAACGGCACGGAGACGTTAAACGACGCGATCCGGTCGGTGCCGTCGATCCCGACGGATTTGTTCCACGACCACGAAACGGAGTAGTTGATCCCCTTCACGCCCCCCGCGTAGCCCAGCTGGTACCAGAGGTTCGACTCGTCGGTTCCCCAGTAGGTCTGCTCGCTGCCGGAGATATAGATCGAGCCGTAGTCCCCCAGAGACTGAGATACGTTGAGCTGGAAGCGGCCTTTTTTATTCCACGTCAGGTTGTGATAACTCTGCACGTCCGGCACGCCGTCATTATCCTGGCTGTCGGCATACTGATAGCCTTCCATTGAGCGCCAGGCCACATCGTCCAGGGTGTAAAATCCTTTTGTGGAGTAGCGGTAGCCCAGCAGCTGGAAGTTGGTGCCGAAACCGTTAAGGGATTTCGCATAGAGGAAGCGCAGGGACTGCCCTTCATGCTTGCTGTCGTCCGCGAGCTGGCTGCGGGCGTGGGTGATATCGAGCGAAACCGCGCCCCAGTCGCCCAGGTTTTTTCCGGCCCCGACGGCGACCGCGGTATAGCGTGAGGCCAGCTGTGTTCCGCCGTAGAGCGTAAAGCCGTTGGCAAGTCCGGTAATCAGGGTGCCCTGGGTGAAGAACGGCGTGTCCTGATCGCTGTTACCGCTGCGGTAATCCCCCGCGACGAGGTCATACTTCCAGCGCCCTTCACGCTGCAGAAGCGGCACGGTGGAGTACGGCACGGTATAGCGCTGCTGGCTGCCGTCTTTCTCTTCCACCGTCACTTCCAGGTCACCGCTTGAAGAGGTGGGGTTGAGATCGGTAATCGCAAAGGCGCCCGGCTGCACATAGCTTTGATAGATCACGTAGCCATTCTGACGGACCACCACTTTGGCGGGCGTACGTGCGATCCCGCGCACGGTGGGCGCGTAGCCCTGCAGGCTGTCCGGATACATGCTGTCAGACGAGAAGAGCCGTCCGCCGCGGAACCCCATGCTGTCGAAGACGTCATTGCCGGTATTGCTGTCGCCCAGGACCAGTTCGCTTTTCAGCGGGATCACGGTGTGCTGCGCCCAGGTGCCAATATTCTGCCACTCGCTGTGTCGCTGCCCGTTGGTCTGCGTGTATCGCCAGGCGCCGTTGTTACGCAAGCGCCAGGCGCCATAGTTCAGCCCGCTCTGCAGGTTGAGATAATAGCTGTCGTCTTCGCTGCCCCGGTTGCCGGAGAAGCTGTAGTTCAGCAGCGCGGCGGGAATGCCCTCATCCCACTGTTCAGGCGGAATGTAGCCCCGGGCGCTGTTCTGTAATGCCACCTGCGGCAGGCTGACGTTCAAACGCTGTGAGGCAAAGTTAAATACCGTTTCGCTGCCGGGAATGGCCGTGGTCAACGGGACGCAGGTCTCGCCCTGGACCTGAGCCAGCTCGGGAAACGCCGCGACGTTGACGCCAAAGCGGTCGAGCATCGCCCGCGTAATACACGGCGATAACCCGCCCGCCACCGGCGGCGTGTTCTCAGCCTGCTCAAAACGCACGTCCTGAGTTCCGATAAATTCATCGTTACGCCAGATATCCACGCGATAAACGCCGGGCGCCTGCTGGTGTCCTTGTTCAAAACGCGACAAATCCGCCACGCTGGCGGTGTCGTCGGACAAAAAGGCCGGGTTGAAATAGCTTTCGCTCCAGCCAGCCTGTGGCCAGAGCGCAGCCATCAGCGCCAGCGCAACCGGGCAGTAACGTCTCTGGTGGTTTTTCATCGCCCTGACTCTGCTCACAGGTTGACGCTACGCGCCGGCGTGATGGCACCGTAGTCATTCACGCTCTGCCAGGAGAGCGTGCCGCTGGCACCGGCTGGCAGCACCTGCTGAGCCGCGCTTTTCGGCGCAACCATCAGGTTATCCAGCGTCTGACCGCCCAGCTTAAGATTGACGAGGGTGATGTAATACGGGGATGCGTTGCTGACTTTGAGATGGTTGCCGGCGCGCTCAAACCGCAGCTGGGAAAGCGCCTCTTCCGGCTGCATCGCCAGGTTGTTCGGTCGCACAAACAGCTTGATGCGCGAGAGAATAGCCAGCTGCAGCACGTTATTGTTTTCCGTTTTGGCTTTGTTCACTGACGGGATCGCTTTCACGTTCATGTAAAACAGCGATTCACGGTCGGCAGGCAGTGCCGGGCCGGCGTAAATAATGCGCAGCGTGTTTTCACTGTCCGGCTCGCTAACAAACAGGGGTGGCGTGACGGCAAACGTTTTTTCTTTTTGCCCGTTTGCATTTTCGATCCACGCGTTAATTAAATAGCGTTCCTGTTTATTGCTGTTGGTGATTGCCAGCGACGTTTGCTTCGCCTCTGCGGGATAAATAACGCGGGTGGCTCCCAGTGCAATACCGCCGGATGCATTCGCGCATGCGGAAACCATCATTAAAATAAACGATAAAAAAAGTCCTGGTTTAATTAGGGTATTCATCACAACCGTACCTTTAATAATGTGTTCGCAGGTGTTATGGATAAATCAACGTAAACCAGACATCCGACTGAATTTTGCCTGGCTCGAGGTGTTCGGAAATAGCCCGATAGCGGGCGCTAAAATGGAACGCCAGCTCGCGGGTATCGATCGGCAGCCAGCTGACGGCCGTGGCATTCGGGATAATCTGACGTTGCTGTTCGTCAAAGAGCGCCAGCCCGACGCCGCTGCTGACAGGCGTTTCATCTGGCCGCGATGTCGCCAGAAAGACCTGCGGATCCTCTGCGGGTGTGACGCCCTGAAACTGGATCCCCACGGTGCGCGAAACATCAACGCTGCAGTCCAGCAGCCGCACGGTGAACGGCACATTTACCGTGGAAAAACTGCCCACGCCGGAAAATGAGTTGGTTCGGTACTGCCCCATATCGATGCGCATATTCTGGCTGTCGGGCGCCACGGCGCAGCCGCCGTTCACCAGTTCACCCCGGAGATGAACCTTGCCGCCTTCAATCACCACGGTATGCGCCGATGCCGGGCAAGCCATCGCAAGGGTTAACAGCAGTAGTGTTCCTGTCCTTGTCATCCTTCGTTCCTGGCAATAGCGTATGACGGGCCTCGTCCCTGAGGCCTGAACATCCCTGTGCGGAGGAATTATTCGTATTTCATTACGAAGGTGGCGTCAGCGTTCGCCTGGCCTGGCTCGGTAGTCGCAGCCGTTGATTTATAACGCGCGGTGAACTTCAGGGTGTTTGTCCCTTCGATCAGCGTCTGCGCAGCAGAGAAGGTCGCACCGTCTGGGGTCAGAACGCTGGATTTGCTGTCGAGGATCTCGATACCCACGCCTTTCGCGGTGTTGTCGTTGCTGCCAGAGGTGACGGCCAGCAGGGTTTTATCGGTTGGGTCGATCTGACCGGTGAACGCAACGGCTGCGGTTTTGGCGACCAGCGGATCGCAATCGTTCAGTTCAATGTTGAACGGAATATTAGAGGTGGTGTCGCCCACTTTGGTGAATTTCGCGGTACGATACTGACCCAGATTAACGGTCTGCTCGGAAGAATCAGTATTGACTGAACAAGCCGCATTAACCAGCTCACCTTTAAAATGTACGGTACCGCCATTTACGGAAACCGGGGCAGCAGGATCTGCTGCATTTGCGGCACCCGCAACCAGGGCCAAAGTTGCAATAACAGTAGAAGCAATGTTGCTGAGTTTCATGTCTATTCCTTTAAAATGTAAATAACCCTTCCCGCGAATAATCGGGAATAAGAAATACGTTCAATTGATGAATTGAAAGCTTATTTCGGAGGAGACAAAGTAGCTCAGGAGGCGATTTTTAAATATGTCAAAACGCTGCCATTTCGCCAGGTCACATCCTAATCCCGCCTAAGAAATTGACCATCCCTTAAGAAGGGTTTTTGCGGCTTGCTGATAAAAACGCGCAAAGGGTGACTGACAGCGAGGCTCGCTTCTGACAAAATACACGCATCCCCCCTTTTCGAACGTTACAGACGGAATCTTCTCTCTGATGGCAGCAAAGATTATTGACGGTAAAACGATTGCGCAGCAGGTGCGCTCTGAGGTCGCGGAAAAAGTGAAGGCGCGTAAAGCCGCCGGAAAACGCGCCCCCGGGCTGGCCGTTGTGCTGGTTGGCAGTAACCCGGCATCGCAAATTTATGTCGGCAGCAAGCGCAAAGCGTGTGAAGAGGTCGGCTTCGTCTCCCGCTCTTACGATTTGCCGGAAACCACCAGCGAAGCAGAACTGCTGGAACTTATTGACACTCTGAATGCCGATAAAGAGATCGACGGTATTCTGGTTCAGCTGCCGCTGCCCGCCGGTATCGACAACGTGAAGGTGCTGGAGCGTATCGCACCGGATAAAGACGTGGACGGTTTCCATCCGTACAACGTGGGCCGCCTGTGCCAGCGTGCGCCGCGTCTGCGTCCGTGCACGCCGCGCGGTATTGTGACGCTGCTGGAGCGTTATAACATCGATACTTACGGCCTGAACGCCGTGGTCATTGGCGCGTCCAACATCGTGGGCCGTCCGATGAGCATGGAGCTGCTGCTGGCCGGCTGCACCACCACCGTTACCCACCGCTTCACCAAAAACCTGCGCCACCACGTTGAGAACGCCGATCTGCTGATCGTCGCGGTCGGTAAGCCGGGCTTTATTCCGGGCGAGTGGATTAAAGAGGGTGCGATTGTCGTGGACGTCGGGATTAACCGTCTGGAAAACGGCAAAGTGGTCGGCGACGTGGTGTATGAAGATGCCGCCGCGCGTGCCTCTTACATTACCCCAGTACCGGGCGGCGTAGGCCCGATGACCGTCGCAACGCTGATTCAGAATACCCTTCAGGCATGCGAAGAATATCACGACGTAGAGGACGCGTAAGATGGCCACATTTTCATTAGGCAAACACCCGCACGTTGAGCTGTGCGATCTGCTCAAGCTGGAAGGCTGGAGCGAAAGCGGCGCGCAGGCGAAAATCGTCATCGCCGACGGGCAGGTAAAAGTCGACGGCGTGGTGGAAACCCGCAAGCGCTGCAAGATCGTCGCGGGGCAGACCGTGAGCTTTGAAGGGCAGAGCGTGACCGTGACGGCGTAAGCCGTTTGATGCCCGGTGGCGCTGCGCTTACCGGGCCTACGTACTGTCTCCGTTTGTAGGCCGGGTAAGGCGAAGCCGCCACCCGGCAATTTCTATCTCTATCCCCTCACACCCATCACGGTTATTTATCGATCCACTTCAAATAATCACTATTTCATCTGTTGAAAAGTGAAAATTCAGTTGCGCGTTTTTCACTCTTTGCCCACGATAAGTAGAACGTTCTACTAAAACGTTCTACTTACAATAACAGCGCCAAAAAAAGCGCTACTCGGGGGAAATCAGCATGAGTCTGATATCAGGGTTTGTTAAATCGCTGTCTAAGTTATCGATGATTGGTCGCGCCTTAATGCTGCCAATTTCACTGCTTCCCGCTGCGGGCCTGCTGCTGGCCTTCGGCGATAAGTTCCATCTGCCGCTGATGATGAACGCGGGCGGAGTTATTTTTGATAACCTGCCGATGCTGTTTGCCATTGGTTCTGCCGTGGGCCTGGCGTCAGAATCCGGTATTGCGGCGCTGTCCGCGGCGGTCTCGGTGTTTGTCACCAATATCACCATCAGCACCGTGCTGAGCATCACGCCGGAAATGGCCTCCCAGGGCGGGAAATACGCCATGGTAGTGGGCATTCCGACGCTGCAGATGGGCGTCTTTGGAGGCCTGATCTGCGGTATTCTCGCGGCCTGGTGCTACAACCGCTTCCACACCATGCAGCTTCCGGAATTCCTGGGCTTCTTCTCCGGCAAGCGCTTCGTGGCGATTGCAACGGCGTTCCTCTCGTTCCTGATGGGGCTGCTGCTGCCGTATGTCTGGCAGCATATCCAGGCCGGTATCGACGCCCTCTCCGTGGTCGTTAACGGCGATAATCAGGCGGCCTCGACCTTTATCTTCGGTCTGGTGGAACGCGCGCTGATCCCGCTCGGTCTGCACCATATCTGGTATCCGTCGTTCTGGTATTCGTTTGGGGATTACACCACCCAGGCAGGCCAGGTGATCCACGGCGACCAGACCATCTGGTTCAAGATGCTGGAAGAAGGGGTGAAATCCTTCAGCAGCGACACCTACCAGAACGCCGGTAAGTTCATGCAGGGTGAATTCCCGCTGATGCTGTTCGCGCTGCCTGCGGCGTGCCTGGCGATGTATCACGAAGCCCATACGAAGAATAAAAAAATCGCGGCCGGTATTCTGTTCTCCGCGGCGCTCACCTGCTTCCTGACGGGGATCACCGAACCGGTTGAGTTTACCTTTATCTTCGTGGCACCGATTCTGTACGTCTTTAACGCCATCATGGCGGGCCTGGCCTACATGACTATGTACCTGCTGCATGCGCATATCGCCAAGTCGTTCTCTGCGGGCTTTATCGACTATCTGTCATTCGGGATCCTGCCGTCGTTTAACGGCTACCAGACCCACTTCCTGAGCGCCATTATCATCGGCATTCCAATGGGCCTGATTTATTACTTCACGTTCCGCTTTGTGATCCGTCGTTTCGACGTGAAAACGCCGGGCCGCACTGAAGTAACCGCCAACGCGGATGAGAAATCGGATTCCGAACTCGCGACCGAGATCATCACCCTGCTGGGCGGCGCGCATAACATCGACTCCGTCGGCGCCTGTATCACTCGTCTTCGCCTGGAAGTCACAAAAAGCGAGGCGGTGGATAAAGACGGCCTGAACGGGCTCGGCGCGCGCGGCGTAGTGTTTGTCGGCGACAACGGTATTCAGGTGATTTTCGGTGCCAGAGCACAGTTTATCGCCCAGACCATGTCCACCATGATCGGCAAATAATAAGATGCCTGAACGACACGTCTCCTGTACGCTGGGAGACGTGTTTTATCTGGCTGATAATCGGTAAATTTCAGGGAGCGGTTTTGAAGAAAGTCAGCATTATTGATGTCGCGAAGCACGCGGGCGTGTCGGTTTCCACCGTCTCGCTGGTGCTGCGCCAGAAAGGGAAAATCTCAGAGGCAACGATCGAGAAGGTCAACGCTGCCATCAATACCCTGGGCTATGTTCATAACGTTGCCGCTGCCAACCTTCGCGCCAATACCTCCAACCTGATTGGCCTGATCCTCCGTGACTTTAGCGACAGTTTCTCCATCAAGGTGATGGCGAGCATCGTTCAGGATCTTGAAAAACAGGGGTATATGGTTTTTCTCGGTCAGCCCCAGAACGACCATGACCATCTTGAGCGCTGCCTGCTGTCGTTTAAGCAGCAGGGCGTCGCAGGGGTGATCTATCTGGCCTCGGATACCCGCACCGCCACCCTCCCGGAAAAGATTCGCCACTGCCCTCTGCCGCTGGTGGTGGTCTCGCAGTCGCTGCTGGATGAAAAATGCAATCTGGTGATGCGCGATAACCGACAGGCGGCCAGTCTGGCGGTGCGTTATCTTATCGAACGCGGTCATCGTAATATCGCCTATATTGGCGGACGCGAAGGCTGCCTTATCCGCGAACAGCGCCTGCTCGGTTTTCGCAGCGCGATGGCGCAAAACGGGCTGGTCTGGCGCGATGAATACTCTCCGGCCTGCAGCGATGACACGCTGGCAGCCGGTTTCGCGACCCGCCAACTGCTGGAAAAAAACAATACCATCACCGCCCTGCTCTGCCACTCGCCGGATGCCATGATCGGCTCCATCTCCGGTATTCATCAGGTCGGGCGTACGGTGGGTAAAGATGTGTTTCTGACGCAGCAGGTCGCCCTGGTCGGTTTCGAAGATATGCTCCACGTTAACCTCACCTCGCCCTCGTTTACCTACGTTTCGTCCGCCAGCGAAGAGACGGGGCGTCAGGCGGCCGGGCTGATTATTCGCACGCTGAAGGAGTCGACGCTGCAAACCCAGCGCATTACGCTTTCCGGGCAGCTTATCGCACGCGAGTCGGCGTAAAATCAGAATTTCGCACAGGTTTTTTAGCGCGGAATGACTGCTATATTTCCATGATTTGCCATGGATAATCACAATGCCTACCGTCATTACACACGCTGCTGTTCCGCTTTGCCTGGGCTTAGGCCTGGGGACAAAAGTTATCCCACCCCGCCTGCTGTTTGCCGGCATTGTTCTCGCCATGCTGCCAGATGCCGACGTGCTGGCATTTAAGTTCGGCGTCGCGTATGGCAACGTTTTCGGCCATCGCGGCTTTACCCACTCCCTGCTGTTTGCCTTCGTGGTGCCGATACTTTGCGTACTAACTGGCCGACGGTGGTTCAGGGCCAGCCTGACGCGGTGCTGGCTGTTTTTAACCGTGTCACTGCTGTCGCACAGCCTGCTGGATTCGATTACCACAGGCGGGAA
Organism: Enterobacter sp. JBIWA003; assembly: GCF_019968825.1. Classification (NCBI taxonomy): domain Bacteria; kingdom Pseudomonadati; phylum Pseudomonadota; class Gammaproteobacteria; order Enterobacterales; family Enterobacteriaceae; genus Enterobacter; species Enterobacter sp. JBIWA003. Next base: position 1,217,296 of record NZ_CP074170.1, on the reverse strand, counting down.
AGGCGTCGGCTGGCTGTGGCCGTGGTCGGATGAACGCTTCTTTGCGCCGTGGCAAGTGATTAAGGTCGCGCCGTTTGCGCTCTCACGCTATACCACGCCGTACGGGCATCAGGTGATTATTTCAGAGCTGCTGTGGGTGTGGCTGCCGGGGGTCGTGCTGATGGGAATGTTGTGGTGGAAAAGAAGGTAAAAAAAAGCCGGGTGGCGGCTGCGCCTTACCCGGCCTACTTTTGCCTGTAGGCCCGGCAAGCGTGAGCGCCACCGGGCGTTACAGACTTACTTACGGCGCCAGGTGGTGCCCTGTGGGCCGTCTTCCAGAATAATACCCATCTCGGTCAGACGGTTACGCGCCGCATCTGCCGCCGCCCAGTCCTTCGCCTGACGCGCTTCCAGACGCGCCTTGATCAACGCTTCAATCTCCGCCACTTCGCCGTCGTCCGCCTGCGCACCGCTCTGCAGGAACGCGTCCGGCTCCTGCTCCAGCAGGCCAAGCACGGCAGAGAGCTTACGCAGATGGGACGCCAACGCATTCGCCGCGGCCATATCTTCTGACTTCAGGCGGTTCACTTCGCGCGCCATGTCGAACAGCACGGAGTAGGCTTCCGGGGTGTTGAAGTCGTCGTTCATCACCTCAACAAAGCGCGCTTCGAACGCTTCGCCGCCTGCCGCCGGAACAGACTTGTCGGTACCGCGCAGCGCGGTGTAGAGACGCTCCAGCGCCGAGCGCGCCTGTTTCAGGTTCTCTTCGCTGTAGTTCAGCTGGCTGCGATAGTGGCCGGACATCAGGAAGTAGCGCACGGTTTCCGCGTCGTAGTATTTCAGCACGTCGCGCACGGTAAAGAAGTTACCCAGCGATTTCGACATCTTCTCGCGGTCAACCATTACCATCCCGGAGTGCATCCAGTAATTCACGTACTCGCCGCCGTGGGCGCAGGTGGACTGCGCGATTTCGTTTTCGTGGTGCGGGAACATCAGGTCTGAGCCGCCGCCGTGAATGTCGAAGTGCTTGCCCAGCTGTTTGCAGTTCATCGCAGAACATTCAATGTGCCAGCCCGGACGGCCTTCGCCCCACGGGGATGGCCAGCTTGGCTCACCCTCTTTGGACATCTTCCACAGCACGAAGTCCATCGGGTTACGCTTCACGTCAACCACGTCAACGCGCGCGCCGGCCTGGAGCTGATCCAGATCCTGACGGGAAAGCGCACCGTAGGTTGGGTCCGTCGGCACGGAGAACATCACGTCGCCGTTGTCGGCAACATACGCATGACCGCGGGCGATCAGCTTTTCGGTGATCTCGATGATTTCGTGAATATGGTGGGTCGCGCGCGGCTCGCTGTCCGGACGCAGAATATTCAGGGCGTCGAAGTCTTTGTGCATCTCAGCGATCATGCGATCCACCAGCGCGACAAAGCTTTCGCCATTTTCATTCGCGCGCTTGATGATCTTATCGTCGATGTCGGTGATGTTGCGCACGTATTTCAGGTTGTACCCCAGAAAACGCAGGTAGCGTGACACCACGTCGAAGGCGACAAAGGTACGGCCATGGCCAATGTGACAGAGATCGTAAACCGTAATACCACACACGTACATGCCGACTTCCCCGGCATGGATAGGTTTAAATTCCTCTTTTTGGCGCGTCATTGTATTAAAGATTTTTAACATCGAAGATTCCATGTAAACACGTGTGTGGTTGAAAACCGGCTATTCTACCCGTAATTCAAACCCGAAGCAGCACACAATGCAAGGTGATCGCATCCTGTGGTTATGCTATAACAAGCCCCTATAGATGACCCGAAGGCGGGTCGACGTACCACAATAACGGAACAGGATGCAAAAATGGTTACTTTCCACACTAATCATGGCGATATCGTAATCAAAACCTTTGATGACAAAGCGCCTGAAACAGTTAAAAACTTCCTGGACTACTGCCGCGAAGGTTTCTACAACAACACCATTTTCCACCGCGTGATCAACGGTTTTATGATCCAGGGCGGCGGTTTCGAACCTGGCATGAACCAGAAAGCCACTAAAGAGCCGATCAAGAACGAAGCGAACAACGGCCTGAAAAACACCCGCGGCACGCTGGCGATGGCGCGTACTCAGGCGCCTCACTCTGCTACTGCACAGTTCTTCATTAACGTGGCGGACAACGACTTCCTGAACTTCTCCGGCGAAAGCCTGCAGGGTTGGGGCTACTGCGTATTCGCAGAAGTGGTTGAAGGTATGGACGTGGTTGACAAGATCAAAGCCGTCTCTACTGGCCGCAGCGGTATGCACCAGGACGTTCCAAAAGAAGACGTTGTGATTACAAGCGTGACCGTCAGCGAGTAATTGGTGGCGACACTCTTTATTGCGGATCTTCATCTGCAAACAGAAGAACCGGCGATAACCGCCGGTTTTCTGCGTTTTTTACGCGGTGAAGCGAAAAGCGCCGATGCGCTGTACATCCTGGGCGACCTCTTTGAAGCCTGGATTGGCGACGATGATCCTAACCCGCTGCACCGTGAAATGGCCGACGCCATTCACGCGCTGGTTGATTCGGGCGTCCCCTGCTACTTCATTCACGGCAACCGTGATTTCCTGATCGGCAAGCGCTACGCCCGTGAAAGCGGCATGACGCTGCTGCCGGAAGAACAGGTGCTCGACCTCTACGGCCGCAAGGTGCTGATTATGCACGGCGACACGCTCTGCACCGACGATACCGGCTACCTGGCGTTTCGCGCCAAAGTCCACACCCCGTGGATCCAGAAAGTGTTCCTTGCTCTGCCGCTGTTTATCCGCAACCGCATCGCCGCCAGAATGCGCGCAGGCAGTAAAGCCGCCAACAGCAGCAAATCCATGACCATCATGGACGTCAATCCACAGGCGGTCGTGCGGGTGATGGAAAAGCATGACGTTCAGTGGCTCATCCACGGTCATACCCATCGTCCTGACGTGCATTCCCTTATCGCCAACGGCGAACCGGCCCATCGCGTGGTGTTGGGTGCCTGGCACACCGAAGGCTCCATGGTCAAAGTCACGCCTGAGGGTGTGGAGCTGATTGCGTTTCCGTTTTAACCCCCTTCACATTATTCTATTTTTTTGAACAATATTGGCAAATTGTTTCGATTTTAATCAGCCCGTGGTCGGCCTATTATTTATCACATCAGGGCAACATGCCCTATCCCAGACAAAACACTTAAGGAATACGACCATGAAATCCATCAAAACTTTCGTTGCAGTTGCGGCTCTCTCCCTGGTTTCTTTCGGTTCTTTCGCGCAGAGCGTGAGTGCAACCGCCTCTACCCTTGACCGCGCAGAAGCGAAAATCGCTGCACAGGCTGCTGAACAGGGCGCGTCTTACAAAATCACCAGCGCGAAGGTCGACAACCGCGTCTATATGACCGCAGAACTGACGAAATAATGATTGCCCTTCGACAAAAACAGACCGCCAGAATGCGGTCTGTTTTGTTATGAATTGATGGCAACAACGGCTCAAGATTTAACCGCGCAACCGTTTTCCTTGCCCGTATAACATGCTATTCTCTGTGCCCTCGAAAGCAGTGTGTTTCGCACCACAGGAGTTTTAAGACGCATGTCTTCCCGCAATAATCCGGCGCGTGTCGCCATCGTGATGGGGTCCAAAAGCGACTGGGCTACCATGCAGTTCGCCGCCGAAATCTTTGACATCCTGAATGTTCCGCACCACGTTGAAGTGGTCTCCGCGCACCGTACACCGGACAAACTGTTCAGCTTCGCCGAAAGCGCCGAAGAGAACGGTTATGAGGTGATCATTGCTGGTGCGGGCGGCGCAGCACATCTGCCGGGCATGATTGCCGCCAAAACCCTGGTGCCGGTGCTGGGCGTCCCGGTACAAAGCGCCGCGTTAAGCGGTGTGGATAGCCTCTACTCCATCGTCCAGATGCCGCGTGGCATTCCCGTCGGCACGCTGGCGATTGGTAAAGCGGGTGCCGCCAATGCCGCCCTGCTGGCCGCGCAGATCCTGGCGACGCACGATAAAGACTTACATCAGCGTCTGGCGGCGTGGCGTAAAGCCCAGACCGACGAGGTGCTGGACAATCCAGACCCGCGGGGTGCCGCATGAAGCAGGTTTGCGTTCTCGGTAACGGCCAGCTAGGCCGCATGCTGCGTCAGGCTGGCGAACCGCTGGCGATTTCCGTCTGGCCCGTCGGCCTGGACGCCGAGCCGGAAGCGGTACCGTTCCACCAGAGCGTCATTACCGCTGAGATCGAACGCTGGCCGGAGACCGCCCTGACCCGCGAGCTGGCGCGTCATAACGCCTTCGTTAACCGCGACGTGTTCCCGATCATTGCCGACCGTCTGACGCAAAAGCAGCTTTTCGACAAGCTGGGCCTCGCAACCGCACCGTGGCAACTCCTGTCTGATAAAAACGAGTGGAACGACGTCTTCGCCATGCTGGGCGAGCTGGCGATCGTGAAGCGCCGCGTGGGTGGCTACGATGGCCGCGGCCAGTGGCGCCTGCGCGCAGGCGACACCGCCGAGCTGCCGGATGATTGCTACGGCGAGTGCATTGTTGAGCAGGGCATTAACTTTAGCGGTGAAGTGTCGCTGGTTGGCGCGCGTGGACATGACGGGCACACCGTGTTTTATCCGCTGACGCATAACCTCCATCAGGACGGCATTCTGCGCACCAGCGTGGCCTTCCCGCAGGCCAATGCTGACCACCAGGCGCAGGCGGAAGAGATGCTCTCTGCCATCATGCACGAGCTCGGGTACGTGGGTGTGATGGCGATGGAGTGCTTTATCACCCCGTCTGGTCTGCTGATCAACGAGCTGGCACCGCGCGTGCATAACAGCGGCCACTGGACGCAAAACGGCGCCTCCATCAGCCAGTTCGAGCTGCACCTGCGCGCAATTACCGACCTGCCGCTGCCGCAGCCGGTGGTGAACAGCCCGTCGGTGATGATCAACCTGATCGGAACCGATCTGAACTACGACTGGCTGAAGCTGCCGCTGGTGCATCTGCACTGGTATGACAAAGAGGTTCGTCCGGGTCGTAAGGTTGGCCACCTGAACCTCAACGACAGCGACACGGGCCGTCTGAGCGCCACGCTGGAAGCCATGATCCCGCTCCTGCCGCCGGAATACGCGAGCGGTATTGTCTGGGCACAGTCAAAGCTTAAATAGTTATCCCTCCGCCGGGGAGTTGACCTCCTCTTTCCCCGGCGTACAATTCCCGCCCATTGCTGCTTAGCTTTCTTCTGGAATAACCATGAACGATGGAACGGACTATCGCGCGATCCTCGCGTCCGATACCCCTTTAATCGACGTTCGCGCGCCGATCGAATTTGCCCAGGGCGCGATGCCAGCGGCAGTCAACCTGCCTTTAATGAATGATGACGAGCGCGCCGCCGTCGGCACCTGTTATAAACGTCAGGGACCGGACGCCGCGCTGGCGCTCGGCCATCGCCTGGTGAGCGGCGACACGCGTGAGGCCCGCATCAACGCCTGGCGCGAGGCCAGCCTTGCCCATCCTGAGGGCTTTCTCTGCTGCGCGCGCGGCGGCCAGCGCTCGCATATCTCGCAGGCCTGGCTGAAAGAGGCGGGTATCGACTACCCGCTAATCCGCGGTGGCTATAAGGCCCTGCGCCAGACGGCAATTCAGGTGACCATTGAGCAGTCGCAAAAGCCGATGGTGCTTATTGGCGGCTGTACCGGGAACGGTAAAACCCTGCTGGTGAAGCAGCATGCACAGGGTATCGATCTGGAAGGACTGGCGCACCATCGCGGTTCATCGTTTGGTCGCACGCTGACGCCGCAGCTTTCCCAGGCCAGCTTTGAAAATCACCTTGCGGTTGAGCTATTGAAAAAAGATTCCGCGCGCTGGGTGCTGGAAGATGAAGGTCGGATGATTGGCTCGAACCACCTGCCAGCCTGCCTGCGCGACCGCATGGTTGAAGCCCCTATCGTGGTGGTAGAGGATCCGTTTGAGATCCGTCTTGAGCGCCTGCGCGAAGAGTATTTCGACCATATGTGGGCGGATTTTTCTGCTGCCTACGGCGAGGAAGCAGGCTGGAAAGAATACAGCGAGTACCTGCATCACGGCCTGTTCGCCATTCGTCGCCGCCTGGGGCTGCAGCGCTTTGCGGAATTTACCGCGCTGTTAGATTCCGCGCTTTTGGAACAGCAACGATCTGGCAGCACGGACGCGCACTTCAGCTGGCTTGTACCGCTCCTGAACGACTATTACGACCCGATGTACGGCTATCAGCTGGAGAAAAAGGCGGAGAAGATTGTCTATCGCGGGACGTACGAAGAAATTGCTGAGTGGCTTGATCGCTGAAAAATAAAGCCGGGTGGCGGCTACGCCTTACCCGGCCTACGCGTACTGTTGTAGCCCCGGTAAGCGCAGCGCCACCGGGGAACAGACGGCTTAGAAGTCGTAACGCAGACGCACCAGGTTCATGTCGCCCAGGTTGTCGGTGCTGGAAGTGAACACGTGTTCGTAATCCACGCGGAAACCGTAATCCAGCTGGAAGCTGATACCCACGCCGTTGTCGATGCGCTGGTAGTTACGGCCGTTCACGTACTCAATGCGGTCACCCATGAAGTAAGGCTGGATGGATTTAACCGCGTACTGACCGATTGGGAATTTATAACCTGCGAAGTACTCAATACCCCACGCGTCGCCCGCAAAGTAATCGTTAACAGACACTTTTTTGGTGGTCAGGAAGTTCTGGTACCAGCCGCCGCCTGCGGAGAAGGTCCAGTTGTCCGGGGTCCAGCTCAGCGCGGTACCGAGAATGTTCTGGTCGTAGGTTTTGCTGTCGCCGTTGTCCGGGTTACGCATGTCGGCGCGAGTGTAGTTCCACGCGGCGCCCCAGGTCAGGTCGGTAGTCAGGTGGTAATCCAGGCCCAGTGAACCGCCGCCTTTACGCTTGTAGCGCAGGCCGTTGCCCGGCAGGTATTCACTGTCTTCAAACAGGTAGGATGCATAAATATCAGCATCGCCCACGGTTTTCTTATATTTCAGCATCTGGCGTGAACGGTAAGAACCGTCGTAGTCGCCATTGATCCCGTTACCTGGCGCCTGAGCGATCATGTCGTAGTCCCAGATATCGGTTTTCGCGCCCACCACATCATAGTAAACGCTGTTCTGTTGACCGAAGGTCAGCGTACCCCAGGTGTCGCTCTTCAGACCGGTGTAGAGCATACGACGCGTGGTGTCGTGTGCGCCTTCGGCGTAGTGGTGATCCCAGTTAAACTGCGCAGGAATGTTCACACCCAGCTCGTAGTAGCTGATCCAGCTGATGTCATCAAACAGGTAGTAATCTGCAGCGAAACGGAAACGGGTGCCGCCGTCAAAGCCGTTACGCTTGTAGCTGTTTTTACCGTCGTCGCCGGTCATGTTCTGGAACTGAGGACGAATACTGCCGCCAACGGTGAAGTTCAGGCGGCTCAGCGGGTTACCCGCCTGAGGATCCTGCTTAAGAACGGTGATTTCCGCCTGAGAAGCGAAGGTCGTTAATGCCACTGCCGCGCCGATCGTTGCCGCCAGCGCTGATTTTTTTATAGTCATTATTTTTCCTTAATAGACACGCTGCTAAATATTTAGCGGGTGAATATTAACTGGAAATAATCGGGCTGTGTGGTTGGGTTTTTAATGTTTTGTGCTACTAAATGAGTGGGTATTATCACTTTGTGCTATTTAAACACTACGCACCGGCATAAAAATCCGGTGCGTAATTATCACCATACTAAATCAACTCGCAAACTGACGGAACAGGGCTTTGCCCTTTAACAGCCGCGTGCCGAGCCAGCCTCCGCAGAGAGAAAGCAGCGCAGCGCCGCACAGAGGCAGGATCAACCAAAGACGCCAGTCAGGCTCCCACGGGAAGTCGAAGACCTTTGTCTGCAGCACCGCCAGCGCCGTCTCTGCGCCAATGGCGGCCACCAGACCGGCCACCAGCCCCAGCAGCGCAAACTCGCTCCAGAGCGTCATTCGCAGCAGCCGCTTACCGGCCCCCAGCGTGCGGTAAACCACCAGTTCCTGATGGCGCTGGCGCATGCCCACCTGCACCTGGGCCAGCAGCAACAGCACGCCGCAGATCGTCACCAGCACCACCATGACCTCCAGCGCGCGACTCACCTGCTCCAGCACCTGCCCCACCTGCTTCAGGATCGCCCCAATATCCAGCAGGCTGACCGTCGGAAACTCCCGGTTAAGCTGGGTCAGCATGCCGTTACCGTTTTCCCAGCGGAAGCTGGTCAGCCAGCTCTGGGGTTGACCGTCCAGCGCCCCCGGCGGGAAGATAAAGAAGAAGTTGGGCCGCAGGCTTTCCCAGTCCACTTTACGCAGGCTGGTCACTTTCGCGGTGAAATCCTGGGTATCCCCTGTGAAGGTGACGCTGTCTCCCAGCTTCACGTTCAGGCGCGTCGCCAGCCCCTCCTCCATCGACACCTCTCCCGCTTTCGGCGGCCAGGTGCCGGCGGTTATCGGGTTGTGGTCAGGGCGTTTCTCCTGCCAGGTGAGGTTCAGCTCGCGGTTCAGCGACTCGTCCTTGTTCCCCTCCGTTGGCTGCCCGTTGATCTGCGTCAGACGCGCGCGAACGATAGGATAGAACGACTCGGGGATGATGTGATGCTCCGCCAGGAAGCCCTTCAGCGGCGTAACCTGCTCAGGGGCGATATTGATAAGGAAATAGTTCGGGCTTTCCGGCGGAAGCTGCTGCTGCCAGCGATCGAGCAGATCGCCGCGCAGCACCAGCAGCAGTGCCAGCAGCATAAACGACAGCGAGAACGCCGACAGCTGGCTGAGCGTAGACCAGGGCTGGTGCAGCAGACGGTTGACCGCCAGGCGCACGGGCAGGGATTTTACCGTCACCCTTTTCAGGAGGTTGAGCAGTATCCAGCCCAGCACGCCGCACAGCAGCGCCAGCACAACCGCCCCGGCCAGCACCGCCCACAGCAGCGTGCTGCCGCCCATCAGCCACGCCAGCAGCCCCACCGCCACCGCAATAATCACCGGAAGGTAGAACTTCAGCGGCCAGACGTTCGCCACCACATCGTTGCGAAGCACGCGCAGCGGCTGCGTGGCGAGCAGCAGGCGGTAAGGCCGGAGCCCCACCAGCACCGAGATCACCGTCATCGCGCCCATCGCCCACAACCACGGCCAGAGGCTGGCCGGCGGCAATACGGCCGGGAGCACCGGTTTTAGCATCACCATCAGCAGTTTTTCAAACAGCAGCCCCATTATTCCGCCGGTCAGCGCCGACAGGACCAGCAGCATCAGCCACTGGCCGACGATCAGCTTGCGCAGCTGCGCCCGGCCCGCCCCCAGGGTTTTGAGGATCGCCACCAGGTCGTAGCGGCTGCGGCAGTAGTGCCCCATCGCCACGGCCACCGCCGCCACCGCCAGCAGCAGGGTCAACAGGGCCGACAGCAGCAGGAACTGCTGAGAGCGCTCCAGAGATTTACCGAGCGCCCCCTCGTCCTGCTCCAGCCCGTACCAGCGGTGTTCCGGTTTGAGCTGCGGCAGAAGCCATTTTTCATACGCGTCAAGCTGGGCGGGCGTGCCGCCAAATTTATAGCGCCAGGTAACGCGGCTGCCCGGCTGTACCGCATGGGTGGCCGCGACATCCGCGGTGTTCATCAGCAGACGCGGCGCAAGCTGGAACGGGTTAAATCCGCCGTCGGGCTCCTGCACCACTTCCCCGGCAATCCTGAGGGTAGCGTCACCGACGTCAATACTGTCGCCGGGTTTCAGGTTCAGCAGCGCCATCAGACGCGATGCCAGCAGCACCGTACCGGGCATCGGCTTTAATCCCGGCGGGCGGGTCTGCAAGTCACCGTACATCGGGTAGATATTATCGACGGCCTTGACGCTCGCCAGCTGCGGCGTGTCGCCCGCGAAGGTCATGGTCTGGAAGGTGAGCTGCTCCCCCACCTTCAGCCCTTCTTTACGCGCTGCGTCAATCCAGCCCGGCGGCACGGGGCGGGAGCTTTCCAGCGCCCTGTCACCCACCATAAACTCCCGGCTCTGCTGGCTGAGCCCTTTTTCCATGCGGTCACTGACGCTGCCGAGCGCCAGCACGCAGGCCACCGCCAGGCTGAGCGCCAGCCAGACAATCAGCAGCGAGGGCGAGCGCCACTCGCGCCAGAACCAGCGGGTAATCATGCTTCCTCCTGCAGAACACCGTTGACCAGCCGCAGGCGACGGTCGCAGCGCGCCGCGAGCTGCGGATCGTGGGTCACGAGGATAAGCGTAGTGCCGTGCTCGCGGTTGAGCGAAAACAGCAGGTCGGCAATCCGGTCTCCGGTTTTACGGTCAAGGTTGCCGGTAGGCTCATCGGCAAACAGCACCTCAGGGCGGCCATTGAACGCGCGGGCCAGCGCCACGCGCTGCTGCTCACCGCCGGAAAGCTGGGCGGGAAGATGGTCGAGACGTTTACCCAGACCGAGCTGTTCCAGCAGCGCCTTCGCGTGAGCGCGGCTTTCACGGCTATTTTCACCGCGCAGCAGCGCAGGGAGTTCGACGTTTTCCAGGGCGTTCAGGGTCGGGATCAGCATAAAGGACTGAAAGACAAAACCAACGTGACGCGCGCGCAGCGCGGCCCGCGCCTCTTCATCAAGCTGATGCAGCGGCTGCCCGACAAGGTGGACCTCACCGCTGCTGCCGTCGTCCAGACCGGCTAAAATCGCCAGCAGCGTGGACTTACCGGAACCGGATTCGCCAATCAGCGCAATGGTTTCAGCGCGTTTGACAACGAGTTCAACTCCGGTAAGGATGGAAAGCTCGTGCTCCCCCTGACCGACGGACTTCTTAAGATGATGAACTTCAACACTGTTTTCCGCTGGCATTTGCCCTTCCTGTTTTTGATTCTGATGACTTTCCGCGCGGCGGCAGCGGACACGTTACTGGTTCTCGGCGACAGCCTGAGCGCTGGCTATCGCATGGCGGCCAGCGCGGCCTGGCCCGCTCTGCTTAATGACAAATGGCAGAGCAAAACGGCTGTAATCAACGCCAGCATCAGCGGCGACACCTCGCAGCAGGGGCTGTCGCGCCTGCCTGCGCTGCTCAAACAGCATCAGCCACGGTGGGTGCTGGTTGAGCTTGGCGGTAATGATGGCCTGCGCGGTTTCCAGCCTCAGCAAACGGAGAATACACTGCGCACCATTTTGCAGGACATCAGGGCGGCAAACGCCCAGCCGCTGCTGATGCAAATTCGCCTGCCCGCCAACTACGGTCGTCGGTATAATGAGGCCTTTAGCGCGATCTACCCCAAGCTTGCCAAAGAGTTTGATATTCCGCTGCTGCCATTTTTCATGGAAGAGGTCTATCTCAAACCCCAGTGGATGCAAGACGACGGGATCCACCCCAATCGCGATGCGCAGCCGTTTATTGCCGACTGGATGGCAACGCGGCTGGCTCCTTTAGTTAAACATGACTCCTGATTAAGCGGAGATCCTGACAGGTAAAGTTATGCAAAAATCGGTCTTAATTACAGGATGTTCTAGCGGAATCGGCCTGGAAAGCGCGCTCGAATTAAAGCGCCAGGGGTTTCGGGTTCTGGCGGCCTGCCGCAAACCCGACGATGTCGAACGCATGAACGGTCTGGGCTTTACCGGCGTGCTGCTGGATATGGACTCGCCGGAGAGCGTTGAGCGCGCCGCCGATGAGGTGATCGCACTGACCGGTAATCGTCTGTACGGCCTGTTTAATAATGCCGGCTACGGCGTGTATGGCCCGCTGGACACCCTCTCCCGCGAAACGCTGGAGAAGCAGTTTTCGACCAACTTCTTCGGCGTGCATCAGCTCACCATGCGTCTGCTCCCCGCGATGCTGCCGCACGGTGAAGGGCGCATCGTGATGACGTCGTCGGTGATGGGGCTAATTTCCACCCCGGGCCGCGGCGCCTACGCCGCCAGCAAATATGCGCTTGAGGCCTGGTCCGACGCCCTGCGCATGGAGTTACGCCACAGCGGTATCAAGGTCAGCCTGATTGAACCCGGCCCGATCCGCACCCGCTTTACCGAAAACGTTAACCAGACGCAGGCGGATAAACCGGTCGAGAACCCCGGCATCGCCGCACGTTTTACCCTCGGGCCAGAGGCGGTGGTGGCCAAAGTGCGCCATGCTTTTGAGAGTGAACATCCCAAAATGCGCTATCCGGTGACGCTGGTCACCCATGCCGTCGGCTGGTTAAAACGCCTGCTGCCGGGCCGGATAATGGACAAAATTTTACACGGTTGAGTTGAAGCGCCGACGCGCATCCCCATGTAAAGAACAAACCGACAAAAGAGAAAGCCGCATGTCCGTACAGAATATCGTCAATATCACAGAAGCTAACCTGCAACAGACGCTTGAACAGTCGATGACCAAACCGGTCCTGTTCTACTTCTGGTCTGAACGTAGCCAACACTGTCTGCAGCTGACGCCGGTGCTGGAAAGCCTTGCCGCCCAGTACAACGGTCAGTTCATTCTCGCGAAGCTGGACTGTGACGCCGAGCCGATGGTCGCGTCTCAGTTTGGTCTGCGCGCCATTCCTACCGTCTATCTGTTCCAGAACGGCCAGCCTGTTGATGGCTTCCAGGGGCCACAGCCGGAAGACGCTATCCGTGCCCTGCTGGATAAAGTGCTGCCGCGCGAAGAAGAGCTGAAAGCGCAGGAAGGCATGGCGCTGATGCAGGAAGGCAAATACGACGAGGCGCTGCCGCTGCTCAAAGAGGCATGGCAGCTGTCAAAACAGAACAGTCAGATTGGCCTGCTGCTGGCGGAAACGCAGATCGCCCTGCACCGCTCAGAAGACGCAGAAGCCGTACTCAAGACGGTTCCGCTGCAGGATCAGGACACTCGCTATCAGGGGCTGGTTGCACAAATTGAGCTGCTTAAGCAGGCGGCAGATACCCCGGAAATTCAGCAGCTGCAGCAGCAGGTTGCCGACAACCCGGCGGACGCCGCGCTGGCAAGCCAGCTGGCGCTGCAGCTGCATCAGGTGGGGCGTAACGAAGAGGCGCTTGAGCTGCTCTTCAGCCATCTGCAAAAAGATTTAGCCGCCGCAGACGGTCAGGCGCGCAAGATGTTCCAGGAGATCCTGGCCGCGCTGGGCACCGGAGACGCGCTCGCGTCGAAATATCGCCGTCAGCTTTACGCGTTGTTGTATTGATGCACTTTGCCCGGTGACGGCTTCGCCTTACCGGGCCTACAAAAGCACGAATCGTAGGCCGGGCAAACGCAGTGCCGCCCGGCACAATCACCGCACCTTTTTCAACTGCGTCACCACCAGCTGGTGGCGCGCGTTGTAGAACTTCCGATAGGTCAGGTAGCAGGCAATGATGGTGGACAGGCTTGCCGTGGAAAGCAGCATAAACGTCACCATGATCTGATACTTAATCGCTTTTACCGGATCGATACCGGCAAAAATCAGCCCCGACATCATGCCCGGCAGGCTCACCAGCCCCACCGTTTTGGCAGAATCTACCGTAGGGATCAGCGATGAGCGAATGCTCTCGCGAATCAGCCGCGCCGAGGCCACTTTTGGCGTTGCCCCCAGGCTTAGTTTCTCCTGCAGCTGCTGCTGTTCGCTGCTGAAACGCTGGCCGAGGTTGTTATAACAGAGCCCAACGGCCACCATCGCGTTCCCCGCAATCATCCCGGAAATAGGGATAACCTGCATCGGCGTAAACTCAATCGAGCCGGAAAGTACCAGCACCGCCAGCGTGAGCGCCGTTCCGGTGGTAATCGCGATAAACGATGAAACAAACGCCTTATCGATGTATTTACTGCGCTTTTGCGCATTCCACGCCGCGTTAAAGCAGATAAAGAGCACCATCAGCAGCGTCAGCACCGCGTGGTTAACGTTGAAGATATACTTCAGCACATAGCCGACGATGATGAGCTGAATCACCGCGCGGCAGATACTCCATACGATATCTTTTTCCAGCCCAAGCTTTTCGCGGTAGCTGACCACAATCGCAATCAGCACCAGCACCATCGAAAAGGCCAGCGATTCGTTGGTAATGTTGTGTTCACCCACGGTTTGCCTCCTGCATTTTCCCGCCGTGCGGCTGGAGCGTAATAACGTCATCCGCATGGGTTATTTCGTTAGCGTCGTGCGTCACCCACAGCACGGCAATGTTCTGCTCCCGGGCGTAACGATGAATAATCTCGTTAACGTTGCGCTTGTTGACGTCATCGAGCGCGCTGGTGATTTCGTCCAGCAACAACACCTTCGGTAAAAACTGCAGGTTGCGGATCAGCGAGACCCGCTGCTTTTCTCCGCCCGACAGCGCGTTGATGGATTTGCTCAGCGTCTCCTGCGCCAGGCCAAAGCGGGCCAGATCCTGGATAAACTTTTCCGGCTCCGGCGTTTTATTGCGGATTTGCCACGGGAAAATCAGGTTGTCATAGACCGTATCGCCAAAAAGCACGGGCGTTTGCACGCAGTACGAGACCTGCTGGCGATAGCTTTCCGGAGAAAGCGAGGCGATATCCTCGCCTTCAAACAGAATGGCGCCCTCCGTCGGGCTGAGGAGTGACGCCACAATCTTCAGCAGCGTGCTTTTACCACAGCCTGAGGGACCCGTGATTAATTTAAACTCGCCCGGCGACAGGCTAAACCCGACGTGCTGCAGGATCGTGTTTTCCCCGACTCGAAATCCGACATCCCTGAGCAGTAATACGTTTCTTTTATCGTTCATCGCGCTTCCGTTGACCGCTTCGTGTAATAACCGCCTGTAGCATAATCCTTTCGCCCGCACAGCGCGAATAGCCTCACGCTGAAGCAAGTGTTAAACTTTTTGTTTGCAAATTGTCACCTTCATCACTACAGGAAGTATGCGACATGGCACATATCTTTTATGAGTTTCCCTCCCTGAAGCCTGGTGTTCCTGATGTCGAAACATTAATGGAAGTCATCAAATCGTCGGAGCTCACGCGTTTTGTGATAGGTGCAGAGGTGGTGGACTTTGTTAAGAAGGCGCTCATCGTGAACACCACGATCGGCAGCTTCAAAAATTGCTATTTCGCCTTCGACAACGGAACACACTTCCTTGAATTTGACGGTGAAGGCAAATCAAAACGCTTCAATGAGGTGCCGGACTGGTTCGTCTCTCCGGCGGAATTTTCACGCACCCAGTGGCTTATCAACCACAATCTTGCGGATGTGAAAGCCACACAGTTCATTGACGTCCTGATGTCCTACCCGCTGAAAGCGCGCCGCGCGCACTGCAATTTGCTGTTCGGACTGGAGCTGGAAAAGGTGAACGCGGTTCCGGCCGCGGCATCAGCGGCAGGTAAAATCGGCAATAAAAACGGTAAAACCACCAAGCCCCGCGTCACCGATCTGGGCTCGTTCGAGCTGTTCAGCCAGTTCTTTGCGCGCATGAAAACCGCCGTGCTGGCCGATGAGTTCCCGACTCTGCAGATCCTGACGGGCATGGATAACCTGGCAAAAGCGCCGCATAATTTAAAGCAGGGCATCAGAACCTGGTTTAAAGCCATCGCGGGCGACCTTCCACCGAATAACAAACGCGTTGAAGCGGGGAATGCCGTTCTGTTCTGCGCCCCCATTCGCGAACAGATCCAGCGTATCGAAGCGCTGGGGCTGGAGAATTACTACCAGGGATTATCGAAAGCCATTGCTGAAGCGGGTGATGGATTCATCTCTGACTTTACCTATACTTACGAGCAATAAACACACACTTTCACTCGCCACAGCATGCAAAACAGGAGGTTTTTATGCTTATCGTTGTTCCCGTCCTTATTTTCGTTGCGCTGGTTATCGTGGGCGCCGGCGTCAAAATTGTCCCTCAGGGTTATCAGTGGACCGTCGAGCGTTTCGGCCGATACACCAATACACTCCAGCCAGGCTTAAGCCTGATTGTTCCGTTCATGGACAGAATTGGTCGCAAGATCAACATGATGGAGCAGGTTCTGGACATTCCGTCCCAGGAAGTGATCTCCAAGGATAACGCCAACGTCACCATCGACGCCGTCTGCTTTATTCAGGTGATTGACGCGCCGAAAGCGGCCTATGAGGTCAGCAACCTGGAGCTGGCGATCGTCAACCTGACGATGACCAACATCCGTACCGTACTCGGCTCGATGGAGCTGGACGAGATGCTTTCCCAGCGCGACAGCATCAACACCCGCCTGCTGCACATTGTCGACGAGGCAACGAACCCGTGGGGGATCAAAGTCACCCGCATCGAGATCCGCGACGTGCGCCCGCCGGCGGAGCTGATCGCCTCCATGAACGCCCAGATGAAAGCCGAGCGAACCAAGCGCGCCTATATTCTGGAAGCCGAAGGGGTACGCCAGGCGGAGATCCTGAAGGCGGAAGGGGAAAAACAGTCGCAGATCCTGAAAGCGGAAGGCGATCGTCAGTCCGCATTTTTACAGGCAGAAGCGCGTGAACGTTCCGCCGAAGCGGAAGCCCGCGCGACCCAGATGGTGTCCGAGGCGATTGCCGCCGGTGATATTCAGGCCGTGAACTACTTTGTCGCGCAAAAATATACCGACGCGCTGAAAGAGATTGGGTCGGCGAACAACAGCAAAGTGGTGATGATGCCGCTGGATGCCAGCAGCCTGATGGGCTCTATCGCGGGCATAGCCGAACTGATCAAGGACAGCGGAAACGAGCGTAAAAAATGATTGAGCTGATCGTTGCACATCCTCATGCCTTCTGGCTAAGCCTCGGCGGCTTATTGCTGGCGGCGGAGATGCTGGGCGGCAATGGCTACCTGCTCTGGAGCGGTGTTGCTGCCGTCATTACCGGTCTTCTGGTCTGGATCCTTCCCCTGGACTGGGCGTGGCAGGGCGCGCTGTTTGCCGTGCTGACGCTGGTGGCCGCCTGGCTGTGGTGGCGCTGGCTCAACCGGCGGGTTAACGAGCAGAAACCGGTGGACGCCCACCTTAACCAGCGCGGACAGCAGATTGTCGGCAAGCGTTTTACGCTCGACAGCACGCTGGTGAACGGACGTGGGCACATGCGGGTAGGTGACAGCTCGTGGCCGGTGGTGGCCGACGATGACCTCAGCGCCGGCACGCGGGTGGAGGTCATCGCGGTGGAGGGCATTACCCTGCGGGTAAAAGCCTGCTAAGCATGGGTTTTGCGGTGGCAGCAGCCGGCAAGGTTATCGATAATCGGGCAGTCGGCGCTGTCATCCCCCGGACAGGACGCCGCGAGCTGCAGCAGCTGTTCGCGCATCGCCTGTAGCTCGACAATGTGGCGTTCAATTTCAGCCACCTTTTCCAGCGTGCGTTTTTTCACGTCGGCGCTGTGACGCTTTGGATCGTTGAACAGGTTAACCAGCTCGCCGCACTCTTCCAGATTAAAACCGACCTGTCTGGCCTGGCGCAGCAGCGTCAGTTCATCCAGATGCAGCTGCGTGTAGCTACGGTAGCCGTTTTCACTGCGCAGCGGCGGCGTCACCAGCCCCTTCTCTTCATAAAAGCGAATCGCTTTGCTGGTTAAGCCGGTTTTTTTTGCCACATCACTGATATTCACATTTCCCCCTTTACCTTCCCCTTGATGGAAGGTTTAACCTTCATAACAGTTAGTGAAAAGCGTTACTCCGGTCAACAACTGACCAAAATATTATACGGGAGTTTTGTTATGTCTCACACTATTGACCTGACGCTGGACGGTCTCTCCTGCGGCCACTGCGTCAAACGCGTTAAAGAAAGCCTGGAACAGCGCCCTGATGTGGAAAGCGCTGACGTGACTATCGATCATGCCGCCGTGACCGGCAGCGCCAGCGCGGATGCGCTGATTGATACCATCAAGCAGGCCGGTTACGGGGCGGAGTTAAGCCACCCAAAGGCTAAACCGCTGGCAGAGTCATCATCCCCGTCGGAAGCACTGACAGCGGCCACTCCTGAGCTTCCGGCAGCGGATGATATTGATGACAGCCAACAGCTGCTGATCAACGGCATGAGCTGCGCCAGCTGCGTCTCCCGGGTACAAAACGCCCTGCAGGCGGTACCGGGTGTCGCGCAGGCACGGGTCAATCTTGCGGAGCGTACTGCGCTGGTAATGGGCAACGCCTCCGCCGCAGAGTTAGTGCAGGCCGTTGAGAAAGCGGGCTACGGCGCGGAGGCCATCGAAGATGATGCCGAACGCCGCGAGCGCCAGCAGGAAACGGCTATCGCCACCATGAAGCGCTTCCGCTGGCAGGCGATTGTCGCCCTGCTGGTCGGTATTCCGGTGATGGTGTGGGGCATGCTCGGCGACAACATGATGGTCACCGACGACAACCGCACGCTGTGGCTGGTGATTGGTTTGATTACCCTTGCGGTGATGGTGTTCGCAGGCGGACATTTCTATACCAGCGCCTGGAAGAGCCTGAAAAACCGCACCGCGACGATGGATACCCTGGTCGCCCTCGGTACCGGCGCGGCGTGGCTCTATTCGATAAGCGTGAACGTCTGGCCCCAGTGGTTCCCGATGGAAGCGCGGCATCTCTATTATGAAGCGAGCGCGATGATTATCGGCCTGATTAACTTAGGCCATATGCTGGAAGCCCGCGCCCGCCAGCGCTCCTCGAAAGCGCTGGAAAGATTGCTTGATTTAACCCCACCGACGGCCCGCGTGGTCACGGACGAAGGGGAAAAAAGCGTTCCGCTGGCCGAGGTTCAGCCCGGCATGACGCTGCGTCTGACCACCGGCGACCGGGTTCCCGTTGACGGCAAGATAACCCAGGGCGAAGCCTGGCTGGATGAAGCGATGCTGACCGGGGAGCCTATCCCTCAGCAGAAAGCAGACGGCGACGCCGTGCATGCCGGTACGGTCGTGCAGGACGGCAGCGTGCTGTTTACCGCCAGCGCCGTCGGCAGCCATACGACGCTGTCGCGTATTATCCGCATGGTGCGCCAGGCGCAGAGCAGCAAGCCGGAAATTGGCCAGCTTGCTGATAAAATCTCGGCCATTTTTGTGCCGGTGGTGGTCGGCATTGCCCTGCTGAGTGCGGCGATCTGGTACTTCTTCGGCCCCGCGCCGCAGATTGTGTATACCCTGGTGATCGCCACTACAGTGCTGATCATCGCCTGCCCTTGCGCCCTTGGTCTGGCGACGCCAATGTCGATTATCTCCGGCGTAGGCCGCGCGGCCGAATTTGGCGTGCTGGTGCGGGACGCGGACGCGCTGCAGCGGGCCAGCACCCTGGACACGCTGGTGTTTGATAAAACCGGCACGCTGACGGAAGGTAAACCGCAGGTGGTCGCCGTCCACACCGTGAGCATTACGGAAGAGGACGCGCTGCGTCTTGCCGCCGCGCTGGAGCAAGGCTCCAGCCATCCGCTGGCGCGCGCCATTCTCGATAAAGCCAATGCGTCTGCCCTGCCGCAGGTGAATCAGTTCCGCACCCTGCGCGGGCTCGGCGTGAGGGGTGAAGCAGAAGGTCACGCGCTGCTGCTGGGCAACCAGGCATTGCTCAATGAAAACGGCATTGATACCGCCGCGCTGGACAGTGAGCTGAAGGCGCAGGCGTCACAGGGCGCCACCCCGGTTCTGCTGGCGGTGGATGGCAAAGCCGCCGCGCTGCTGGCCGTGCGCGATCCGCTTCGCCAGGACAGCGTGGATGCCTTACAGCGCCTGCACCGTGCGGGCTATCGTCTGGTGATGCTGACCGGGGATAACCCGACCACCGCCAACGCCATCGCGAAAGAAGCCGGTATTGATGAGGTGATTGCGGGCGTACTGCCGGATGGCAAAGCGGACGCCATTAAAAACCTGCAACGCCAGGGCCGTCAGGTGGCAATGGTCGGCGACGGCATCAACGATGCCCCGGCGCTGGCCCAGGCGGATGTGGGGATCGCAATGGGCGGCGGCAGCGACGTAGCCATCGAAACCGCGGCCATCACGCTGATGCGCCACAGCCTGATGGGCGTGGCCGATGCGCTGGCCATTTCGAAAGCTACGCTGCGCAACATGAAGCAGAACCTGCTGGGGGCGTTTATCTACAACTCGCTCGGTATTCCGATTGCTGCCGGTATTTTGTGGCCGCTGACCGGCACGCTGCTTAATCCGGTCGTCGCGGGTGCGGCGATGGCGCTCTCCTCCATCACCGTGGTCAGCAACGCCAACCGACTGTTGCGCTTTAAACCGAAGGATTGAACCTTGTACCCGTACGCGCTAGCATGAACCTTTCCGTTTATGGAGCGCGTATGGGTCTGTTTCATCGTATAAAAACATCGTTTCGCGCCCTTTTCCCTCGCCGTTACGCCTGGCCCGGTCTGGATATCTCGCTTCCCGGCGGGCAACACCTGCACCTGGTTGGCAGCATCCATATGGGCACGCAGGATATGTCTCCCCTGCCTCCCGGCCTGATTAAACTGCTGAAACACGCCGATGCGCTGGTCGTTGAGGCGGACATTTCGGGTCAGGAGTCACCGTTTGCCGGGCTCGAGAGCGATCTCACCCTGGCGGAACGCCTGGATGAAGCCCAACTTGCTGAACTGACGCGCGTCGCCGATGAGACGGGCGTCTCGCTCTCCATGATTGACACCCTGCCGCTGTGGCAAATCGCGATGGTATTGCAGGCTACGCAGGCGCAGCGTCTGGGGCTGCGGGGTGATTACGGCATTGATTACCAGCTGCTGAACGTGGCAAGGGCGCGCAGCCTGCCCATCATCGAGCTGGAAGGAACGGACAGTCAGATTGCGCTCCTGCGACAGCTTCCCGACGACGGTCTGATGTTGCTGGATGATACACTGACCCACTGGCACACCAACGCGCGCCTGCTGCAGACCATGATTGGCTGGTGGCTGGATGCACCGCCCGCGGACGGCAGGCTGGCGTTACCGTCGACGTTCAGCGAATCGCTGTATGATGTGCTGATGAATGCGCGCAATAAAGCCTGGCGGCAGACGCTGCATGCCTTACCTGCGGGGCGTTATGTGGTGGCGGTCGGGGCGTTACATTTGTACGGAGAAGGGAACTTGCCGTCGTTGCTGGAATAAAAAAATGGCCAATATTTCTATTGGCCCGTCAAAGAGGAATTTCATCGTTTTTATTATGCCGAAGGAGACCTTCGGTTGAGCCGATTGTCGCTCAAAGTGACCATCACTGCCAACACTATTGCGCAAGATGGTGCTATTTTTTAGACAAACGTCAGGCGTATGCTGTTGGCATGATTTGTCTGTCGTAAGAAGGATAGCTATGACTCCCGCCGTTAAATTACTCGAAAAAAACAACATTTCTTTCCGGATCCACACCTACGATCACGATCCGAATGAAACCAACTTTGGTGATGAAGTGGTGCGCAAGCTGGGGCTGAACGCGGACCAGGTTTATAAAACGCTGCTGGTGGCGGTGAACGGCGATATGAAGCACCTCGCCGTCGCGGTGACGCCCGTGGCAGGACAGCTGGATCTAAAGAAGGTCGCCAAAGCGCTGGGGGCGAAGAAGGTGGATATGGCGGATCCGATGGTGGCGCAGCGCACCACGGGCTACCTGGTGGGCGGCATCAGTCCACTCGGGCAGAAAAAACGCCTGCCGACGCTGATCGATGCCCCTTCACAGGAGTTTGAGACCATCTATATTTCCGGCGGCAAGCGCGGGCTGGATATTGAGCTGGCCGCGGGCGATCTGGCGAAAATGCTGGACGCGAAGTTTGCGGATATTGCCCGCCGGGAGTAAAAAAAGCCGGGTGGCGGCTACGCCTTACCCGGCCTACATTTTGCACCCGTAGGCCCGGTAAGCGCAGCGCCACCGGGCAACACAACGGCACTACTGCCAGCTCACCTCACCTTTCGGCTCATACGCATTCACGTCAATCGGCGAATTCTGCTCGATATACTGCTTCAGCACTTCCGCGTCGATAAAGCCGGTGTTCACGTATCCTGGTTTATTATCAATATGCGGATAGCCGTCGCCGCCGGTAGCGTTAAAGCTTAACGTCGCCAGACGGTACGTTTTAGCCGGGTCAACCGGTTCGCCTTTGATCTTCAGGTCGTTAAGCTTGCCGTCTTTCGCTACGAAGCTCACGTTGGCAAACTGCGGATAGGCTCCGGAATCCGGCTTCATCTGCGCCACGGCGGTCAGGTACTCAACAACCTCTTTCCCGCTCATGTCGGCATAGACCACCACGTTACCGAACGGCTGCACCTTCAGAACGTCTTTATAGGTGATGTTTCCACCTTCGATGGAATCACGAATGCCACCGCCGCTCATCACGCCAAAGTCAGCCCCGGTGCGCGCCATTTGCGCCGCGAGCACCAGGTGGCCCATGTTGGTCTGCACGAAGCGAACTTTACTGCGGTCCCCCTCCAGACGACCGTTCAGCGTACCGATTTTCACATCCAGCTGCGCCTTGCCTTTGTTCTGGAACGGCGTCAGCAGGGAGAGCATCTGCTGGTTTTCAGCGATCTCTGGCGTGTAAAGTACGCGCTCACTTTTCCCGTCAGGGTAAGTGACTTTCTTCTTCAGGTTGACCGGAATGAGCTGATAATGAACCAGCTTCATCTCGCCGTTACGGAACTCAAAGTCTGCCCGACCCACGTATTTGCCCCACTCGTGCGCCTGCACAATCCAGATACCGTTTTGACGGTCCGGCGCGCAAGGCGTGCCCGGGACGTAGTCCACCTGCTTTTTGTTCTCGGATGCCATACACACTGGATCCTGTGAGTGACCACCCACAATCATTGCCAGCGAGCCCGCAGGCAGGCTGCGCGCCATCTCCACGTCACCGGGCGCGTTAGAGCCGTGCTCACCGTTGTCGTAGTGCCCCATGTGCGTGGTGGCGATAATGACGTCCGGCTTTTCGTTTTGCTGCAGCTCCTGAATCACCAGCTTCGCTTCGTCTGCCGGTTTGCGGAATTCGATATCGGTGAAGAACTCAGGGTTGCCAATTTTCGCCGTATCGTCGGTGGTTAAGCCGATGACCGCGATCTTCAGATCCTGACGCTTAAACAGCGCCCACGGCTTAAACAGGCGCTCGCCGGTACTTTTTTGGTAAATATTGGCGGAGAGGAACGGGAATTTGGCCCATTTTTCCTGCTGACGGAGTACGGTCAGCGGATTATCAAATTCATGGTTACCGACGGCCATCGCGTCGTAGCCAATCAGATTCATGCCGCGAAAGTCGGGTTCGGCGTCCTGCAAATCGGATTCCGGCACGCCGGTGTTGATATCGCCGCCTGAGAGCAGCAGCACGCTGCCGCCCTGGGCTGCAACCTCTTTACGAATGCCGTCCACCAGCGTTTTTTGTGCCGAGAGGCCATATTCGCCGTATTCACTGCGCCAGAAATGACCGTGGTGGTCGTTGGTATGCAGAATGGTAATTTTATAGGTTTTGTCTTTTTCATACGCCTGCGCAGGCAGGCTTACCAGCCCCCACGCCGCGATGAGCGCCAGCGCGACGCCCCGCTTCATTAACTTCATCTTCTCTCTCCCTGACCAATAGACAAAGGCAGAAATTACAGTGACTAATAAGAATAGACAAATAAGTTTTCATAATTGCGACTTTCTTCAAATGTCGCAGGCGGGTATGTTAGTCGGATAATAATTACCCCCTGCACTTCTGCTAACAAAACGTGGTATTTATGGCAACCAGTGAATCAACCCAGCCCGTTTCGGGCGCGCCGGCGTCGCGCACCTCCTTTAAAGTCTTAGGTGCAATCAGTCTTTCACACCTGCTCAACGACATGATCCAGTCGTTGATTCTGGCAATTTATCCGCTGCTGCAGTCCGAGTTTTCGTTAACCTTCGTGCAGATCGGGATGATCACCCTGACCTTCCAGCTGGCTTCCTCGCTGCTACAGCCGGTGGTGGGCTACTGGACGGATAAATACCCGATGCCGTGGTCGCTGCCGATCGGCATGTGCTTTACCCTAAGCGGTCTGGTGCTGCTCGCCATGGCCGGGAGTTTTGAAGCCGTGCTGATCGCCGCCGCGCTGGTGGGTACCGGCTCGTCCGTGTTCCATCCGGAGTCCTCCCGCGTGGCGCGGATGGCGTCCGGTGGTCGTCACGGCCTGGCGCAGTCACTTTTCCAGGTGGGCGGTAACTTTGGTAGCTCACTCGGCCCGCTGCTGGCCGCAGTCATCATTGCCCCTTACGGTAAAGGCAACGTGGCGTGGTTTGTGCTGGCCGCACTGCTGGCGATTATTGTGCTGGCGCAGATTAGCCGCTGGTATGCCGCTCAGCATCGCGTCAATAAAGGAAAACCTAAAGCGAAGGTTATCAATCCCCTGCCGCGCAATAAGGTTATCCTGGCGGTGGCCGTCCTGCTGGTGCTAATTTTCTCGAAATACTTCTATATGGCGAGCATCAGCAGCTATTACACCTTTTATCTGATGCAAAAATTCGGATTATCGGTACAAAACGCGCAGATTCACCTGTTTGCCTTCCTGTTCGCCGTTGCGGCCGGTACGGTCATTGGCGGACCTGTGGGGGATAAGATTGGGCGTAAATATGTCATTTGGGGCTCTATCCTCGGCGTGGCGCCCTTTACCCTCATTTTGCCGTACGCCAGCCTTGAATGGACGGGAATTTTAACCGTGATTATTGGTTTTATCCTCGCTTACGCGTTTTCCGCCATTCTGGTCTATGCCCAGGAGCTGCTGCCTGGCCGTATCGGTATGGTTTCCGGACTCTTTTTCGGTTTTGCCTTCGGCATGGGGGGGCTGGGTGCAGCGGTGTTAGGGATGGTTGCGGATCACACCAGCATCTTCCTGGTTTATAAAATCTGCGCTTTCCTGCCACTTCTTGGGATGTTGACCATATTCCTGCCTGATAACCGCCACAAAGCGTGAATTACGGGCAGCCAAAGTGTGACGTTGGCTGCCTGACACCCTGATGCCATAAGGGTTTCTTCTTTCTCCTCTCGCTGAATTTATCAAAATGCGCTTTTTTACGCGCATATTGCTGTTTTATTCAAACTTCAACAATTATTCATAAACATAAGAGTAAAAATTGTCATAAACTATTACTCGGTTTTTTGGTTTTTCACCAAAAAGGAACACCCACAACGAAAGGAGACGGAATGCACCACGCCACACCGCTTATCACCACCATTGTTGGTGGACTTGTGCTCGCTTTTATCCTCGGCATGATTGCCAATAAACTGCGTATTTCTCCTCTTGTCGGCTATCTGCTGGCAGGTGTGCTGGCGGGACCGTTTACGCCAGGTTTCGTTGCGGATACCAAACTGGCCCCTGAACTGGCGGAATTGGGCGTGATTCTGCTGATGTTTGGCGTCGGTCTGCACTTTTCCCTGAAGGATTTGATGGCGGTAAAGTCGATTGCCATACCGGGAGCGATCGCCCAGATAGGGGTGGCGACGCTGCTTGGGATGGCGCTTTCGGCCGTGCTGGGCTGGTCGTTAATGACCGGTATCGTATTTGGGCTGTGTCTCTCAACCGCCAGTACCGTGGTGCTGCTGCGCGCGCTTGAGGAGAGACAGCTGATTGACAGCCAGCGCGGGCAGATCGCGATTGGCTGGCTGATTGTTGAAGATCTGGTCATGGTCCTGACGCTGGTGCTGCTGCCCGCCGTCGCCGGGATGATGGAAAAAGACAACGTCGGCTTCGCCTCGCTGGCGCTGGATATGAGCATCACCATCGGTAAAGTGGTGGCGTTTATCGCCATCATGATGCTGGTGGGCCGCCGTCTGGTACCGTGGATCATGTCCCGCAGCGCGGCGACCGGCTCCCGCGAGCTGTTCACCCTCTCCGTGCTGGCGCTGGCGCTGGGCATCGCCTTTGGTGCCGTTGAGCTGTTTGATGTCTCCTTTGCCCTGGGCGCGTTCTTCGCCGGGATGGTGCTGAACGAATCCGAGCTGAGCCACCGTGCGGCGCACGATACGCTGCCGCTGCGCGATGCGTTTGCCGTGCTGTTCTTCGTCTCCGTCGGGATGCTGTTCGATCCGCTGGTGCTGATCCAGCAGCCGCTGGCCGTGCTGGGCACGTTGGCGATCATTATTTTTGGTAAGTCGCTCGCCGCCTTCTTCCTGGTGCGAATGTTCGGCCACTCCCCGCGGACGGCGCTGACCATTGCCGCCAGCCTGGCGCAGATTGGCGAGTTCGCCTTTATTCTGGCCGGTCTGGGCATGGCCCTGAACCTGCTGCCGCAGGCGGGGCAAAACCTGGTGCTGGCGGGGGCGATCCTGTCGATTATGCTGAACCCGGTCCTGTTTGCCCTGCTGGAAAAATACCTCGACAAAACCGAAACGCTGGAAGAGCAGACGCTCGAAGAGGCCATCGAAGAAGAGAAGCAGATTCCGGTGGATATTTGCAATCACGCCCTGCTGGTCGGCTTTGGCCGCGTGGGCAGCCTGCTCGGCGAGAAGCTGATGGCGCAGGGCATTCCGCTGGTGGTGATTGAAACCTCACGCACCCGCGTCGACGAGCTGCGCGAGCGCGGTATTCGCGCGGTGCTGGGCAATGCGGCAAACGAAGAGATCATGAATCTGGCGCATCTGGACTGCGCCCGCTGGCTGCTGCTCACCATACCCAACGGCTATGAAGCGGGTGAGATTGTGGCCTCCGCACGCGCGAAGTGCCCAACGATTGAGATTATCGCCCGGGCGCATTATGACGACGAGGTGGAGTACATTACCGAGCGCGGTGCAGATAAGGTGGTGATGGGCGAGCGCGAGATTGCGAATACCATGCTGACGCTGCTGGAGAAACCGCCGGTTGAAGAGGCGGTGACGGGGTAAGTTTGGTGCGGTCTGATGCCCTCACCCTGGCCCTCTCCCACGGGGAGAGGGAACAAACATTAAAAAAGGCAACTTACGTTGCCTTTTTACATTTACCGATCCCAATACGCCTCTTCGAGGCTGTCTTCCCGTTCCGGCAGGCCACGCGTTAAGCGCGGTGAGTGCTGGTTCAGCACCTGATAGCTTACGCGGTTGGCGTACTTGCACACCTGCGCCAGCGACGAATAGGTCAGCCAGCTGAACTTATGCTTGCTGGAATTCGGCACGTTGGTTTTGTGGTAGGCATTGGCGGTAATGTCGTGCAGCAGCGCGGCCAGCGCGCCGTCGCCTGCGCCATTGGTGTTCATGATCTTCTCCGGACCGCCCATGTAGGGGGCGATGTGAGAGTAGATGCGCAGCGGGTTAATGCAATCTTTATAACGCATGCCGCGGCTGAACTCGTACTGGTTAAACTCGGCAATCGCGCCGGGCAGCAGCGGGTGCTGGGTTTTGCGTTTGCTCTCTTCCTCCGTGAAGCCAGCCATATACAGTCCGACAGGGCCCGCGGTGCAGAGCACCAGATCCACCCAGTCCAGCGCTTTATCGGACGCCAGCAGCGGATCGCTTTCACCGGTCAGCGCTTCGGCCTCCTCTTCGTTCATCGCCAGAATCGAGACGTGCTCTTTCAGGAACGCCTGCCACCACTCTGGGTTATCGGCAATCACGAATTTGGTGCCCAGCGTCAGAACGACCGGCACGTCGTACTTCTTCGCGTACTCAATCGCCTTCATGGTCGCTTCAGGCATCGGCTCGCCCGGCTTGCAGCGCACCAGGTAGGAGGTCAGCACCAGCGCCGAGGCGCCCGCAATCACCTCTTCGGGAATGCTTTCCGCGCGCAGCTTGTTCATATGCCCAGGACTGATGGCAAAGGTCCGCTCGCCGGATTCGCCGATCAGCGTAAAGCAGCGGCCAATCGGGCCGTCGACGCCCTGAAGATAGTTCAGATCGGTACGGCTGGAGGTGTTGCACAGATAGCGGTAAGCGTAGCCGCCAATTTCAATGTTGCTGCACATCACGCCGAGCAGTACCGAACGGTCGTCGGCCAGCACGGAGTAGTTGTGCATGGTATTGCCGATGGTACCGCCGGCGAACTGATGAGTAATCAGGTTTTCGCGCACCAGCTCCTGGTACAGCGCTTCGGCAACGTCATCCTCAATCACCAGCGAGTGCCCGGCGCTCAGACCGTAACGGGCGACAAACGCATCATCCACTTTCGCCTCAATGTCCACCAGCGTCTGATCGATACCGACGACCCACGCCGCGCTGGTTTCATTTTCTGGCTGGATTTGCTGCAGGAGCGGATCGCGAGCATCGACGGGGAAGTAGTGTTTGGATTTACGTTTACCGGGAAATTTCATGGTCTGAACTGTACGAAGAATATGGGCCGGGAATGGTAGCACAAACCCGGCCCGGAGTGCGATCAGCGGCTGTTCGTCACCAGTGAGACCATCATGTCGATATGCTCAGGCGAGTCGTTAAGCGCCGGAATGTACTCGTACTTTTCGCCGCCAGCCTCCAGGAAAAATTCCCGGTTTTGCACCGCGATCTCCTCCAGCGTTTCCAGACAGTCTGCCGAGAAGCCCGGCGACATCACCTGAATATGCTTCACGCCCTTCTCGCCGAGCATTTTGAGGGTTTCATCGGTGTACGGCGTCAGCCACGGCTCGCGGCCGAAGCGCGACTGGAAGGTCATCATCACCTTCTCCGGCGGCAGGCCAAGGGCGGAGACCAGCTCGCGGGTGGTATCGCGACAGCGCTGCGGGTAATCATCCCCTTCGTTAGCGAAACGCTGCGGGATCCCGTGATAGGAGAGCAGCAGCAGATCCGGCTCACCGTGCTTTTCAAACGACGCGCGCGCGCTGTTAGCAAGCGCCTTGATGTACAGCTCGTTATCCGCGTAGTCGCGAATAAAGGTCACGCCCGGAATGCGGCGGCGGGTCGCCAGAATGCGCGCCAGTTCGTCCCAGACGGCGGCCACCGTCG
The DNA here is from genome assembly GCF_019968825.1 of Enterobacter sp. JBIWA003. Lineage (NCBI taxonomy): Bacteria > Pseudomonadati > Pseudomonadota > Gammaproteobacteria > Enterobacterales > Enterobacteriaceae > Enterobacter > Enterobacter sp. JBIWA003. Next base: position 1,188,652 of record NZ_CP074170.1, on the reverse strand, counting down.
AGCAGGAGTACTGCGGGTAGAGCGCCAGCACCACGATATGGTCCACGCCCTGCGCCAGCAGGGATTCTACCGCGCTTTCCAGAGAGGGTTTGCCGTAGCTCATGCCGAGCGCGACGGGCATCTCCGGCAGGCGGGCGGCCAGCGCTTTTTCCTGGCGACGGCTGTAGACCATCAGCGGCGAGCCCTCTTCCATCCATACGGACTGATAGAGTTTGGCGACGCGCGGAGAGCGAATCGGCAGAATAACGCCACGCAGCAGCGGCCACCACAGCAGTCGCGGAAAATCCACGACGCGCGTGTCGCTTAAAAATTGTCGCAGGTAGCGTTTTACCGCGTCTGATGTAGGTGCTTCTGGAGTGCCCAGATTGGCAAGCAGGATGCCGGTTTTCGCCTGACTCATTCACGCCTCTTAACCATTTGAATGGTTGTCAATTGTAGCGGAAATGCGTTTAAACGGAACCCATTGCTGCAATAGGTAAGATGAGAATATTTCTCACCCGGAGGACCCGGGTGAGAGAAGTGCAATTAGCCGAGGATTTTTTCCAGCTCTGCACGTACGTCAGCCACGGCTTTGGTGCCGTCGACTTTGGCGTATTTGGTGTTACCCGCCTGCGCTTCTTTGGTGTAGTAGCCGATCAGCGGCGCGGTCATCTGATGGTATTCCACCAGGCGCTTGCGCACGGTCTCTTCCTGATCGTCTTTACGGGTGGTCAGCTCTTCGCCGGTCACGTCATCTTTGCCTTCAACCTTAGGCGGGTTGAATTTGATGTGGTAAACGCGGCCAGAAGCAGCGTGTACGCGACGACCAACGATGCGGTCAACGATCAGCTCGTCCGGTACGTCGAACTCCAGAACGTAGTCCACGTTGATGCCCGCTTCTTTCATGGCGTCAGCCTGAGGAATGGTACGTGGGAAGCCGTCCAGCAGGAAACCGTTACGGCAGTCTTCCTGAGCAATGCGCTCTTTGACCAGAGCAATTACCAGCTCGTCGGTCACCAGCTTGCCTGCGTCCATGATGTCTTTCGCCTGTTTACCCAGCTCGGAGCCAGATTTAACAGCGGCGCGCAGCATATCACCGGTGGAGATTTGCGGAATACCGTATTTCTCCATGATGAACTGAGCCTGAGTTCCTTTACCCGCGCCCGGAGCGCCAAGCAGAATAATACGCATTGCGAAAATCCCCTCAAAAGTCGTTTCAATTTTTCAAAAGCGCTAAACAATACCACCAGAACGGGCATCGCTCAAGGAAGGCAGGAAGGCTGAAACGGTTAATGGGGGGAGATAATTTGGGATAGTGCGAGAATGCCCCCTCACCCTAACCCTCTCCCCAAAGGGGAGAGGGGACGATTATACCCTCTCCCCTTTGGGGAGAGGGCCAGGGTGAGGGGCAGGTGTTTAATTACGCCAGCAGCAGCGCATTCACACGTTTAATGAAGAGGTTAGGATCTTCCAGCGTGCCGCGTTCGGCCAGCAGGGACTGATCCAGCAGCAGTTCAACCCACTCGGCAAAGCGGGCGTCGTCCTGGGTATCCGCCGCGCGTTTCACCAGCGGATGATCCGGATTAAGCTCAAAGATATATTTCACTTCCGGTACCGCCTGGCCCGCTGCCGCGAACAGCTTCGCCATCTGGGTGCTCATTTCGTCGGCATCGGTCGTGACGATGGCCGGGGTGTCGGTCAGACGGTGAGTGAAACGCACCTCTTTCACGCGGTCGCCCAGCAGGGTTTTCACGCGCTCAACGAACGGCTCCAGCGCCTTCTCGGCTTCTTTCGCGTTCTCATCCACTTCATCCGCCAGCTTGTCGATAGATTCGTCGGCTTTGGCAACGGACTGGAACGCCTTACCGTCGAACTCGGTCAGGTAGTTCATCATCCACTCGTCGATGCGGTCAGAAAGCAGCAGCACTTCGATGCCTTTCTTACGCAGCAGCTCCAGGTGCGGGCTGCTCTTCGCCGCGGCATAGCTGTCGGCGGTGATGTAGTAGATCTTCTCCTGCCCTTCTTTCATGCGGGAGACGTACTCTTCCAGCGACACGGTCTGCGCGGAGGAGTCGGTGTGCGTAGAGGCGAAGCGCAGCAGTTTGGCGATGGTTTCAACGTTCGCGGTGTCTTCTGCCGGGCCTTCTTTCAGCACCAGGCCGAACTGTTTCCAGAAGGTCTGATATTTTTCCGCATCGTCTTTCGCCAGTTTTTCCAGCATCTGCAGCGCACGTTTGGTCAGGGCGTTGCGCAGGTTACGGGTGACGGTGCTGTCCTGCAGAATTTCACGGGAGACGTTCAGCGGCAGATCGTTGGAATCGATCAGGCCGCGGACAAAGCGCAGGTAGTTCGGCATGAACTGCTCGGCGTCGTCCATGATGAAGACGCGCTGCACGTACAGCTTCAGGCCATGCTTGTGATCGCGGTTCCACATGTCCCACGGCGCCTGTGCCGGGATGTACAGCAGGCTGGTGTACTCCTGCTTACCTTCCACACGGTTGTGGCTCCAGGTCAGCGGGTCGGTAAAGTCGTGGGCGATATGCTTGTAGAATTCGTTGTACTCGTCGTCTTTAATTTCAGACTTGTTGCGCGTCCACAGCGCCTGCGCCTTGTTGATTTTCTCCCAGGAAACCACGGTTTCACCGTCTTTCTCTTCCTGTTTTTCAATCTCGACCGGCAGGGCGATGTGGTCGGAATATTTGCTGATGATGGAGCGCACGCGCCAGTCGTTCAGGAAATCATCTTCCCCTTCACGCAGGTGCAGGGTGATTTCGGTGCCGCGGTCCGCTTTGGTGATGTCATCAACGGTGTATTCGCCTTCCCCTTTGGATTCCCACAGCACGCCGTTTTCAGCGCTGTCGCCCGCCGCACGGGTGCGCACGGTAACTTTGTCCGCCACAATGAACGCCGAGTAGAAACCGACGCCGAACTGGCCGATGAGCTGGCTGTCTTTCGCCTGGTCAGAGCCCATGGACTCCAGGAACGCCTTAGTGCCGGATTTCGCGATGGTCCCGAGGTGGTCGATCACCTCGTCGCGGTTCATCCCGATGCCGTTATCGGCGATAGTCAGGGTGCGGTTCTCTTTATTAAACGAGACGCGCACGCGCAGCTCGCCGTCGCCTTCGTACAGATCCGGGTTAGACAGCGCGCGGAAGCGCAGCTTGTCCGCCGCATCCGAGGCGTTGGAAATCAGCTCACGCAGGAAAATTTCTTTGTTGGAATACAGGGAATGGATCATCAGGTGCAGAAGCTGTTTTACTTCTGACTGGAAACCACGGGTTTCTTGTCCTTTCATCTATGTCGACCTCAACAATGCCATTTAATGGGGTTTTAAAACATTGAGTGAGAGATGGGGATACGGGGGGAAATTTTCAAGCGGAGGCCGCGCGCGCAGCCTCCGTTTGGTCAGAAAATAATCTTGTGACGTCCGGCCAGAGAGTGCGACAGCGTGGTGCCGTCCACCATCTCCAGCTCGCCGCCGACCGGCACGCCATGGGCGATGCGGCTGGCGTCAACGCCATACTGCGAGCACAGCTCGGCGATGTAGTTGGCGGTTGCCTCCCCTTCCACCGTGGGGTTGGTGGCGAGGATCACCTCTTTGATCGTTTCGGACTCAAGACGCTGTTCAAGGCGGTCAAGACCGATATCGTCAGGGCCAATACCGTCCAGCGGGGAGAGATGCCCCATCAGCACGAAATAGCGCCCGGAAAACTGCCCGGTTTGTTCGATGGCGTAGATGTCCGCCGGACTCTCCACCACGCAAATCTGGCCGTTTTCCTGACGACGCGGGTTCGTGCAGATGTTACACACGTCCTGCTCGGTAAAGGTACGGCAATCCGCACAGTGACCGATTTCTGACATGGCGCGGGTTAAAGCCTGCGCCAGGCGCATCCCGCCGCTGCGGTCGCGCTGCAATAGCGTAAACGCCATGCGCTGCGCCGACTTCGGGCCAACGCCCGGCAGGCAGCGCAGTGCTTCCATTAACTGCGTGAGCAGCGGACTGGTTTGCATCAGAACGGCATCTTGAAGCCAGGCGGCAGCTGCATGCCGCTGGACACGGAGGCCATTTTCTCTTTCTGGGTTTCGTCGATACGGCGAGCGGCATCGTTAAACGCGGCTGCAACCAGATCTTCCAGCATCTCTTTGTCGTCTTCGAGCAGGCTCGGGTCGATTTCCACGCGACGGCAGTTGTGCGCACCGTTGATGGTCACCTTGACCAGACCGGCACCGGATTCACCCGTGACTTCCAGCTGAGCGATCTCTTCCTGCATCTTCTGCATTTTTTCCTGCATCTGCTGAGCCTGCTTCATCAGGCCACCCAGACCGCCTTTTCCACCAAACATAGGCTTCTCTCTTCTTTCACGTTTAAGGATTACAACCGTAAGTCAGACTCACGATCAAATGGGGCGAATACTCTCTTCATCCAGATCGGCGTCGAAGAACCGGCGCAGGGTCTGAATGTTGTTATCCGCAATAATCGCCTCGCGCGCCTGCGCGAGCTTCTCTTCATAAATGGCCTGGCGCCACTCGAGCGGCGTTTTCACTGCCGGATTATCATCTTCAATGATAGTCAATTCAACCGGTGCCCCCTGTAAAGCGGCAAGCGCCTCGGCCAGCGCCTTTTGCGCGCCCGGGGAATTCAGGTGACGCTGGCCCGGACGCAGGTGCAGACGCACCTGATTGCCGTCCTGCTCTTTCCAGGCGTTCAGCGCGACCTGCTCGACCAGCTTCGGCAGCTGGAGTTTGCTGACCTCTGCGGCCCAGGCGTCGCGCGCAATGGACTCTTCGGCAAGCTTCGCGGAAAGCTCCGGCGTTTTTTCATGCTCCAGCGCCTTTTTCAGCGCTTTCGGCGTGGCAACCTCTTCCTTCACGGTTTCGGTGATGGTAGTTGCCTTCCAGCGGTAAGCCTCTTCTTTCACCGGGGCTTTCTGCTCGAGCGCGGACGGTGCCGGACGCGACTGAACGCGCTCCGTTACCGAGGCCAGTCGTTCAAGCGCGGCGTTGTTCACCGGCCGCGCTCTTCCTGGCGCTGCCGGTTCACTCTTTTTTGGTTTGGTTACTCCCTGGGCACGCTGCAGCTGGCTGCGCGCGGCAAGCACCGAACTGGTGGCATCCGACAGCGGTACGTTCTGCTGCGGCGGCGGCGTCGGCTGCGGCGGCACCTGCTGCGGCGACATCACTGCCGTGGGCGCGACCGGCGCGAAAGACTGTCGCGGCACTTCCGGCTCCGGCAGCGGCATGCGCGGGTGGAACGCCAGCGCGCGCAGCAGCGTCATTTCAACGCCCATACGCGGATCCGGCGCAAACGGTAACTCTTTGCGGCCAATCAGCAGCGTCTGGTAATAAAGCTGCACGTCGGCAGGCGGCACGGTGCGGGCAAGCTCACGCATCCGCTGTTCAATGGCCGCCATATCCGCACCAATCGCGGAAGGAGAAAGCTGCAGCATCGCCACGCGGTGCAGCAGGCTGAGCATCTCAACCAACAGCCCTTCCCACTCAATACCGCGGGCAGCGGCCGCGTTCACCTGCGACATCACGCGTTCGCCGTTAGCGGCAATCATCGCTTCGATAAGCGACAGCGCCTGATCGTCATCCAGCGTGCCAAGCATGGTGCTGACCGCCTCGGTGGAGAGCTTGCCGTCACCGCTGGCAATCGCCTGGTCGGTCAGGCTTAATGCATCACGTAGGCTGCCGTCCGCCGCGCGGGCCAGCAGCTGCAGGGCGCGCTGTTCGTGGACAATCTTCTCTTCATCAAGAATGTGCTCAAGCTGCGCACGGATCTGCTCGACGTCCAGCGCCTTCAGGTGGAACTGCAGGCAGCGCGATAAAATCGTGACCGGCAGCTTTTGCGGATCGGTGGTCGCCAGCAGGAACTTCACGTGCGCGGGCGGCTCTTCCAGCGTCTTCAGCAGGGCGTTAAAGCTGTGGCGCGACAGCATGTGCACTTCATCGATCAGGTAGACCTTGAAGCGGCCGCGCGCCGGGGCGTACTGCACGTTGTCGAGCAGGTCGCGGGTATCTTCCACTTTGGTGCGCGAAGCGGCATCGATCTCGATCAGATCGACAAAACGCCCCTGCTCGATCTCCCGGCAGTTATCACACACGCCGCACGGCGTGGCGGTGATCCCGGTTTCGCAGTTGAGACCTTTTGCCAGCAAACGGGCAATAGAGGTCTTACCGACGCCACGGGTGCCGGAAAAAAGATAGGCGTGATGGATGCGACCTAGCGACAAGCCGTTCGCCAGGGCCGTCAGCACATGTTCCTGACCGACAACGTCAGCAAAGGTTTGTGGTCGCCATTTACGGGCTAACACCTGATAACTCATGGGCAGGCTCTGCAACGCTGGAAGGTGAATTTATGGAGGGGAATGCTATCACAACCTCACCCATTGAGCGAGGTTGTGAAAACCGGGATTAGTGGCCCGGGAAAGGCACCAGGCTGTAGCTGGTAATACCCTGTTTTTCCAGGCGCTGTTCACCGCCGAGATCGAACAGGTTGATGATGAAGGCCGCGTCGGTCACTTCCCCACCCAGACGGCGGATCAGCTTCACGGTCGCTTCAATGGTGCCACCGGTCGCCAGCAGATCGTCAACCACCAGCACTTTGTCGCCAGGCTTGATCGCGTCAACGTGGATCTCCAGCTGATCGGTGCCGTACTCCAGCTCGTAGCTTTCTGCAATGGTTTCACGCGGCAGCTTGCGCGGCTTACGCACCGGCACAAAACCTACGCCCATCGCCAGCGCAACCGGTGCGCCAAACAGGAAGCCACGGGCTTCGGTACCTACTACTTTGGTGATCCCGGCGTTTTTATAACGCTCGACCAGCAGTTCAATGCTGAGCGCGTACGCTTTCGGGTCTTCCAGCAAGCTGGTGACATCACGGAAAAGAATGCCAGGCTTTGGATAGTCCTGGATGCTTTTGATGCTGTTTTTCAGATATTCAAGCTGCTGTGCAGTTGCGGTCATCGGTTTGTGCCTAAATGAAACAGTGTTACTCACGGCGCGCAACGAGTCGGCAAAGGTAACAATTGTTTAACCTTTAACCAGGCGCGCCAGTGCTCGAAAACGGTCGAATTTACTGGCTGTACGCAATAATTGCAACAGCCATGATAAGGCTTCAGTGCTTTTGTTGCTTTTCATCAACCACGGGGATCCGCCACATGAAGATAAGCAGGCAGGTCAGGATGACCAGCAGCAGGATCCGCACCCACATCATTTTCACCAGCCATAATGAAATGGCGAAGGTGATGAGGATCACCGCGATCGCGCGCGGCTTGGCGCCGGGCGGCATGGCCCGGTGTTTTTGCCAGTGCCGCAGATAGCCGCCAAACCATGAGCGATAGAGCAGCCAGTGGTGAAAACGCGGTGACGAGCGGGCGAAGCACCAGGCCGCCAGCAGGATAAACGGCGTGGTCGGCAGCAAGGGTAAAACCACACCCAGCGTGCCAAGCACTACCGCGAGCCAGCCAATGATGATTAAAATAGTACGCTGCATAATGCGAATCGTTATCAAACTGAACGGCTACTTTACCACTGGAGAGCGCCTTGAAAACAGCACTGCTTCTTGAGAGGCTGCAAAATCAGCTGATTGCTCTGCGGGAGCAGGCCACGCCGCTGATGGGACACGCCACGCTGAAACCGCGCTTTGACCGGCAGCTTTTTCGGACCCGCAGCACCGTTATTCAGGATTACCTGGCTGAAGCGCAGACGAACCTCGACGAGCTTCGCCATGCGGTTGAGCATGAACAGCAGGAACAGGTGGCATGGCTTGCGGCGCATCTCACCGAGCAGATCACCGCGCTGCATCGCGAAATCGCCGCCTGGCCGCTGCGCGCCTGGGACAGCGCCTCACCGGGGCTCGGCAAATGGCAGCGCAAGCGGCTGGAGAACCAGGAGTTTGAACGCCGACTGTTTGAGATGAAGCGCGAACGCGAGGTGCGCCTGAACAACAGCGAAACGCTGGAAGAGCAGCAGCTATTGATGCGCGAGATTAGCGCGCTGGAAGGACGCATCGTCCGCTGCCGTCAGGCGCTGGATGAAATTGAACGCGTCATAGAACGTTTGACCCGTTAACAGGAGCCACACCCATGTCACTGGAAAATGCACCCGATGAGGTCAAGCTGGCCGTCGATTTGATTATGCTGCTGGAGAATCATGAGATCCCCGCCGGGACGGTGCTTAAGGCACTGGAGATTGTACGGCGGGATTTTGAGGGGAAACTTACCCCTCACCCTGCCCTCTCCCCTGAGGGGAGAGGGAAAATAGATTAAGCCGGAGTTGGGTCGTCGCCCTTAATGTCGCGCTTCACTTCCGTATGCTCATCACCTTTCTCGTTACGCAGGTGAACCTCAAGCTGGTTGAAGGCGATATTAATATCGTTTTCACGACACAGACGATCGATAGAGCGGTTAAGCTCATCCACCGTGTAGCTGCGGTCACGCAGTTCACGCACGTATAAACGCAGCTCGTGATCCAGCGTACTCGGCCCAAAGGTGGTGAAGAAGACCGCCGGAGCCGGATCGTGCATCACTTTCGGATGTTCAGACGCCGCCTTCAGCAGCACCTCTTTCACCTTATCCAGATCCGATCCATAGGCCACGCCCAGGCGGATCACCACGCGCGTCACCGTATCCGAGAGCGACCAGTTGATCAGACGCTCGGTCACGAACGCTTTGTTCGGGATGATCACCTCTTTGCGATCGAAGTCGGTGATGGTAGTCGCACGAATGCGGATCTTGCTGACCGTTCCCGAGAACGTGCCGATGGTGACGGTATCGCCGATACGTACCGGACGTTCAAACAGGATGATCAGGCCGGAGACAAAGTTACCGAAGATCTCCTGCAGGCCAAAACCAAGACCGACCGAGAGGGCGGCCGCCAGCCACTGCAGTTTATCCCACGAGACGCCAAGCGAACCAAAGACCGTCATCGCTCCAACAATAATGATGACGTAGTTGAGGATCGTGGTGATGGCGTAGGACGCCCCCTGGCGAAGATTCAGACGTGACAGGAGCAGCACTTCGAGCAGGCCAGGCAGGTTGCGGATCAGCGCCCAGGCGACCACCGACGACACCAGCGCAAACAGCAGGCTGCCCATGGTCACGCTTTTCATGACCGCCGCGCCGGCTTCGGTTCCGTTGTATTGCCAGAGGGTAATACTGTCGAGATAGGCGAAAACGGTAATAAGATCGGACCAGATCGCCCAGAACATCACGGCAAACAGGGCGATCATCACCAGCATGGTGATGCGCAGCGTCTGCTGGTTAACCTGCTCCAGCGCGATGGTCGGCTCTTCCTGCGGCTCCGCGCCCTCGGCCCCCTCTTTCACCTGATGTTGACGACGCGCGATGGCACGGCGATAGGCGATGCGGCGGGCAGCCACGCTCAGGCCGCGCAGCACGGTCTGATAGAGCAGGTTCCAGACGATCACCAGATAGACCGTTTCAATCCAGCGCCCGGACAGGCGCAGCGTGGTATAGAAGTAGCCCGTTGCCGTCAGCACCATCAGCGCCAGCGGAATGATCGCCAGCACGGTCACGGTGGCCAGACGGATATTGTGGGACTCTTTATCACGCCAGCTGTCGCGGCACATCGGCCACATCAGGATAGCAATCAACAGCAGGTTCAGCAGGATGACCAGCTGGCCCAGCACATCATCCATCAGATGCAGCGGGGAAAGTTCAGAGACAACCGACCAGAAGTGCAGCGGCAGCAGCGCCAGGCTGATGCGCACAATCTGACGACGCCAGTGACTGGTCAGCTGCGCAGGCATGTTGAAATGACGCACCGCCACGCCGTCTTTTTCCAGCACCTTCCAGCACAGGCCAAACACCAGCCAGAACAGCGCCAGTTTTTTACTGAACGCCCACAGCAGATCGCTGACGTTGAGCTGCATGGTGAGCAGGATCAGGCCCACGGCCAGAATAATCAGGCACACCGGCAGGGCGCGAATAAGGTCGATCAGAATCGCTTTTGGCGTATGGAGCTGGCTATCGTTACGCAGCTGCCCCACTTCGGACGCCAGCTTCGCCTGATATTTTTTCAGCCAGCCCAGACGCCAGCGAATCAGACCTGCGATCAGCAGCAGCGGTAGCCCCGCCAGCAAGGCAATCATCACCGCAGGCCAGGCTTTCTCCCAGTTCACGGTGATCTTCATGCTCTTGATCTGCGTTTTCAGCGTCTCAGGGAAGGATTTAATCCAGTCCCAGTCCATCGGTTTGTTGCTGTTTACCCAGAAAATCTGCTGGGTCAGGATCTCCTGCAGACTTTTCGAAACGCTCACCAGCTGCTGCTGGTTGATTTGCAGGTTAATGGCCATCATCAGCTGGTTGCCCAGCTGTTTGTTGAGCTGATCCAGCAGCTCGCGACGCATATCCACGACCTGGAGCAGCGCATCGTGCACTTCCGGGTTCACGTCGCTGGAGTGCCCTTCTTCAATTTTGGCGACAAAGGTATCGCTCTGGAAAAGGGCATCGCGCTGCTGGTTGACGTCAAACTGTTCCAGACGTAAATCCGCAATGCGGTTGGTCATATCTTCCAGCTCATCGGCTGACGGAAGCGTCTGCTGCTGCTGGTAAAGAATACGCGACAGCAGGAGACTGCCTTTCAGGACCGCGATCTGCTCTTTGATGTTGCGTTCCGCCTGCAGGGCGCGATCCAGCCAGTTCTTCACCTTGATATTTTGCTGAACCAGCGAGTTGCCGTTTTCGGTCGCCAGTATCAGGCGCTGGCTAAGCTGGTGGTTGGCTTCGAGCTCCTGCTTCACCAGCGGGTTGGCCTGGATGCGGGCGGTTTCGTCAGGGGATACGGCCTCCTGGGCGGTTTTTTCCGTCAGCGTCAGACGCTTGCTGTTAACCGCCTCCTGCAGCAGCTGTAGCTGGTGCTCCAGACGATTAATGTTCGCGGTGACGTAATCGCGCTGTTTCTGCAGGGTGTCCTGCAGCACCGTATTCCCTTCCAGGCTTTTACGCTGCTGTTCAATCTGCGCATTGAGCAACGTCTGCTGCACCAGCAGCAGGGTTTGCTGCGTCGGGCGCAGCGTGCCCTCTCCTACCGTTGTGCCGTTGAGGCGGTTGCGGATCTGCTGCAGCTGCTGAGACGCGGCGTACATCGCATTTTGCACGCGCTCGGGCTGGGTCTGCAGGGAGACAAGCTGGCTGTTGTAGGTGGCGAGATCGGACTGCGCCGTTTGCAGGTCGTCGAGCAGTTGCGCAACGCGCGACTCGAGCTGGCGTAAGGAGAGCGCGGCGAGCGTTTTGCGCGTTTCGTCGTCGTTATCCACGTCGCTCAGGGCATTCAGCGATTCCGTCGCTTTGCGCATGTTTTCTGGGGCCTGGGCCACCTTCTGACGAAGCTGTGCGGTTTCAGCCTTAACGCGTTCAATTTTATCCAGCGTTTCCAGTGTTTCCGTCAGATCCTGCTGCGTCAGTTTTTCCTGAGGAGAGAGTTCTTTTTGTTTGTTCAGCGTGTCGAGCTGCGACTGAACATCCGCACGCGTGGGGATATCGTTGCTGTTGTCGGCGCGGGCCCAGGTCAGCGGCGCCGTGGCGAAGAAAAACAGCATCGCAAAGAGCAATGCAAAAACAGGATGTTGCGAGCGATTGATGGGCAGCATAGTTGTGAATGATGTCAGAAGATGACCGAAAATAGTCCGGCGTGAAGAATATCACGCTCGCCGGAAGCAGAATAGCGCGAACGTGAGCCTCTGAGATAAATCCTGGAAATGAGTCAGGCGGTTAGCGACGGCGCGTCACTGCGCAGCGTCGGGCAGAGCTGTAGCATTTCCAGTAAAATCGCGACGTAGCTGCGGGCCTCCGCTTTAAGATCAAACGACTGTGGCGCAAACAGCCAGTTTTCCATCAGACCGGAAATGTAGCTACGCATCAGAATCGCCGCCCGGCGGGTCAACAGGTTGGCCGGCAGCAGTTTTGCCTGCATGCACTGATTCAGGTTGTATTCAATACGGTCATAGCTCTCCAGGCTGAGGCTGCGTTGTGCCTGCTGAACAATCGCCATCTCGCCCACGAACTCGCATTTATGAAAGATTATTTCCATCATTAATCTGCGACGTTCTTCAACTACCGTAGCTTCAAGGATATATACTAATATTTCTCTCAATACTGAGAGTGGATCGTCAGGGAATTTTGCCCGATACTCACTCTCGAGATCGCTAATGCTGGACTCTGAAAGCTCCCAGATTTCACTGAACAGATCTGACTTGTCTTTAAAATGCCAGTAAATCGCTCCCCGCGTCACACCGGCAGCCTGAGCAATTTGTGCCAGCGAGGTAGATGAAACACCCTGCTGCGAGAACAAACGTATTGCCACATCCAGAATGTGTTGTCGGGTTTCCAGCGCTTGTTGTTTAGTTTTTCGTGCCATAGGTGGGTGAATTTACAGGAGTCAGATTTACATACATTTGTGAATGTATGTACCATAGCATGACGATAATATAAACGCAGCAATGGGTTTTTAGACTCAGGACCCTTGATCAATTTGAAATCGGACACTCGAGGTTTACATATGAACAAAAACAGAGGGTTAACGCCTCTGGCGGTCGTTCTGATGCTCTCAGGCAGCTTAGCGCTAACAGGATGTGACGACAAACCGGCTCAACAAGGAGCTCAGCAGGCGCCAGAAGTAGGCGTTGTGACGCTCAAATCTGAACCTCTACAAATCACCACCGAATTACCCGGCCGTACAAATGCTTACCGCATTGCGGAAGTGCGTCCTCAGGTTAGCGGCATTATCCTGAAACGTAACTTCACCGAAGGCGGTGATGTAAAGGCCGGTGAGTCTCTGTATCAGATTGATCCCGCAACCTATCAGGCGTCTTATGAAAGCGCGAAAGGCGATCTGGCTAAAGCACAGGCCGCGGCTAAAATTGCTCAGCTGACGCTGAACCGCTATCAAAAACTGCTCGGCACCAAGTACATCAGTCAGCAAGATTACGATACCGCCCTGGCGGATGCCCAACAGGCTAACGCAGCCGTGGTGGCAGCCAAAGCGGCCGTCGAAACCGCGCGCATTAACCTGGCCTATACCAAAGTGACCTCGCCTATCAGCGGTCGTATTGGTAAATCTTCCGTGACGGAAGGGGCTCTGGTGCAGAACGGTCAGACCACTGCGCTGGCGACCGTGCAGCAGCTCGATCCGATCTACGTTGACGTCACGCAGTCCAGCAATGATTTCCTGCGCCTGAAACAGGAGCTGGCTAACGGCACCCTGAAACAGGAAAACGGCAAAGCCAAAGTGGAGCTGATCACCAACGACGGTATCAAGTTCCCGCAGGAAGGTACCCTGGAATTCTCTGATGTGACGGTCGACCAGACCACCGGTTCCATCACCTTACGTGCGATTTTCCCGAACCCTGACAAGAATCTGCTGCCAGGTATGTTCGTTCGCGCGCGTCTGGAAGAAGGAACGAATCCAACCGCACTTCTGGTTCCACAGCAGGGTGTGACCCGTACGCCACGTGGCGATGCGAGCGCGCTGGTTGTCGGAGCAGATGACAAAGTCGAAACGCGCAATATCACCGCCACGCAGGCGATTGGCGATAAATGGCTGGTGACGGAAGGTCTGAAAGATGGCGATCGCGTGATTGTTTCTGGTTTGCAAAAAGTTCGTCCTGGCGCGCAGGTTAAAGCACAGGAAGTGAAATCTGACGATAAACAACAAGCTTCGGCCGCTGGCCAGTCAGAACAAACCAAGTCTTAACTTAAACAGGAGCCGTTAAGACATGCCTAATTTCTTTATCGATCGCCCCATATTTGCGTGGGTGATCGCCATTATCATCATGCTGGCCGGGGGACTTGCGATCCTGAAGCTGCCTGTCGCGCAATATCCAACGATTGCGCCACCGGCGGTGACTATCTCCGCAACCTACCCGGGGGCTGATGCGAAAACGGTGCAGGACACCGTCACTCAGGTTATCGAACAGAACATGAACGGTATCGATAACCTGATGTACATGTCCTCAAACAGTGACTCTACCGGTACAGTTCAGATCACCCTGACCTTCCAGTCAGGTACGGATGCTGACATTGCGCAGGTTCAGGTGCAGAACAAACTGCAGCTGGCGATGCCTCTGCTGCCGCAGGAAGTACAACAGCAGGGTGTGAGCGTCGAGAAATCGTCCAGCAGCTTCCTGATGGTTGTCGGCGTTATCAACACCAACGGCACCATGACGCAGGAGGATATTTCCGACTACGTGGGTGCCAACATGAAGGACGCCATCAGCCGTACTTCCGGTGTGGGTGACGTTCAGCTGTTCGGTTCTCAGTACGCGATGCGTATCTGGATGGATCCGAACAAACTGAACAACTTCCAGCTGACCCCCGTTGACGTGATCAATGCGATTAAAGCGCAGAACGCCCAGGTGGCAGCCGGTCAGTTAGGCGGTACGCCGCCGGTGAAAGGCCAGCAGCTTAACGCCTCGATCATCGCACAGACCCGTCTGACCTCTGCCGATGAGTTCAGCAAAATTCTGCTGAAAGTGAATCAGGACGGTTCCCAGGTTCGCCTGCGCGACGTGGCTAAAGTCGAGCTGGGCGGTGAGAACTACGACATCATCGCGAAGTTCAACGGTAAACCAGCTTCCGGTCTGGGTATCAAACTGGCGACAGGGGCTAACGCCCTGGACACCGCCACGGCGATCCGCGCAGAGCTGAAGAAGATGGAACCGTTCTTCCCGTCAGGTCTGAAAATCGTTTACCCGTATGACACCACGCCGTTCGTCAAAATTTCGATTCACGAAGTGGTTAAAACGCTGGTAGAGGCCATCATCCTGGTGTTCCTGGTGATGTACCTGTTCCTGCAAAACTTCCGCGCGACGCTTATCCCAACGATTGCCGTGCCGGTTGTTCTGCTCGGGACCTTTGCGATCCTGTCAATATTTGGCTACTCGATAAACACCCTGACGATGTTCGGGATGGTGCTCGCCATCGGCCTGCTGGTGGATGACGCCATCGTCGTGGTCGAGAACGTCGAGCGCGTGATGGCGGAAGAAGGTCTACCGCCGAAGGAAGCGACCCGTAAATCAATGGGTCAGATCCAGGGCGCGCTGGTCGGTATCGCGATGGTACTGTCTGCGGTATTTATCCCGATGGCTTTCTTCGGGGGCTCTACCGGTGCGATTTACCGTCAGTTCTCGATTACCATCGTTTCCGCGATGGCGCTGTCGGTGCTGGTCGCATTGATCCTGACCCCTGCGCTGTGTGCCACCATGCTGAAGCCGATTCAGAAAGGCGGTCACGGCGAGCATAAAGGGTTCTTCGGCTGGTTTAACCGCATGTTTGATAAGAGCACGCACCACTACACCGACAGCGTGGGCAACATCCTGCGCAGCACCGGTCGTTACCTGCTGCTCTATATCATCATCGTCGTGGGGATGGCGTTCCTGTTCGTTCGTCTGCCAAGCTCGTTCCTGCCGGATGAAGACCAGGGCGTGTTCCTGACGATGGCACAGCTTCCTGCGGGCGCATCGCAAGAGCGTACCCAGAAAGTGCTGGACGAAGTGACGGACTACTACCTCACCAAAGAGAAAGACAACGTTGAATCCGTGTTTGCGGTTAACGGCTTTGGCTTTGCAGGTCGTGGTCAGAACACCGGTATTGCCTTCGTTTCTCTGAAAGACTGGTCTGAACGTCCGGGCAAAGAGAACAAGGTTGAAGCCATTACCGGCCGTGCGATGGGCACCTTCTCGCAGATTAAAGATGCGATGGTGTTCGCCTTCAACCTGCCAGCGATTGTTGAACTGGGTACCGCGACCGGCTTCGACTTCCAGCTGATTGACCAGGGCGGTCTGGGTCACGAAAAACTGACGCAGGCGCGTAACCAGCTGTTTGGCGAAGTGGCTAAGCACCCTGACCTGCTGGTCGGCGTGCGTCCGAACGGCCTGGAAGATACGCCGCAGTACAAAATCGACATCGACCAGGAGAAAGCCCAGGCGCTGGGCGTATCCATCAGTGACATTAATACCACGCTGGGCGCCGCCTGGGGCGGTAGCTACGTTAACGACTTCATCGACCGCGGTCGCGTGAAGAAAGTGTACGTGATGTCCGAGGCGCAATATCGTATGTTGCCAAACGATATCAACAGCTGGTTCGTGCGCGGCAGCAATGGTCAGATGGTACCGTTCTCGGCGTTCTCAACGTCTCGCTGGGAATACGGTTCGCCGCGTCTGGAACGCTATAACGGTCTGCCATCGATGGAGATCCTGGGTCAGGCCGCTCCGGGCCGAAGCACCGGTGAAGCCATGAACCTGATGGAAGAGCTGGCGAGCAAACTGCCTTCGGGTATCGGCTACGACTGGACCGGTATGTCCTATCAGGAACGTCTGTCCGGAAACCAGGCCCCTGCCCTGTACGCGATTTCACTGATCGTCGTCTTCCTGTGTCTGGCAGCGCTGTACGAGAGCTGGTCAATTCCGTTCTCCGTTATGCTGGTGGTACCGCTTGGGGTTATCGGTGCACTGCTTGCGGCAACGTTCCGCGGACTGACCAACGACGTGTACTTCCAGGTAGGCCTGCTGACAACCATTGGCTTGTCGGCGAAGAACGCGATACTTATCGTTGAATTCGCTAAAGATCTGATGGAGAAAGAAGGTAAAGGTCTGATTGAGGCAACGCTTGAGGCTGTTCGTATGCGTCTGCGCCCAATCCTGATGACATCACTGGCGTTTATCCTCGGCGTACTGCCGCTGGTTATCAGCTCCGGTGCTGGCTCCGGTGCGCAGAACGCGGTTGGTACAGGCGTGATGGGTGGTATGGTTACCGCAACCGTACTCGCTATCTTCTTCGTACCGGTGTTCTTCGTGGTGGTTCGCCGCCGCTTCAGCCGGAAAAATGAGGATATTGAACACACGCATTCGGTAGAACCTCACTGATACCGGTTTCACATGATAAAAAGGCCGCATTAGCGGCCTTTTTCATTTTCAGAAAAAATCATAAATTACGCTTATTGTGGTTCTATTTATTTTCTGCCATCTTAATTAGACATATCATAATTAACTGATAACTTAATCGGTGAATTCAGGATTTTTTTAATTTCATTTCCCCGCTTAAGCTATTAGGAATATTCCTAATAAGAAGTTCTGACAAAGAGAAGTTCGAATCTGAACTTTTCAGGCCGTTTTGCTAAGCCAATGAAACGTAAGGAAGCGATAAAAAATCGTGTTAATTTGGATAAAAAAAGGGTGTCCAGGACGGAACATTGCGTACATGCTCGCAGTCTACGGTTTTATTTGTAATTTTTCGTAATAGCGCGATGAAATCCAGGAAGGAGTGGCTTATAGTTAAGTTATCAGGAACACAGCACTCATGTAGCTAAGTCAGTTGTATCCATCCCGACTATGATGTTCGGTGAGTAAGAAATCACTCAGAAGGGGATGCGCTATGGACGAGTACTCGCCAAAAAGGCATGATATCGCGCAGTTGAAATTTCTCTGCGAATCCTTGTACCATGACTGCCTTGCCAACCTTGATGAAAGTAACCATGGCTGGGTAAACGACCCAACGTCTGCCATCAATTTACAGTTGAATGAGCTGATAGAGCATATCGCAACCTTCGCACTTAATTATAAAATTAAGTACAATGAAGATAATAAGCTCATTGAGCAAATTGATGAATACCTGGACGACACCTTTATGTTGTTCAGTAGTTACGGCATTAACGCCCAGGATTTGCAAAAATGGCGTAAATCGGGAAACCGGCTATTCCGCTGTTTCGTCAACGTGAGCAGAGCTAACCCGGTTAGTCTTTCCTGTTAAAATTATTACAATTACTAAGGTGAATTTATGTCTGATAAACCACTCACAAAGATCGATTATTTGATGCGCTTACGACGTTGTCAGTCAATTGACACGCTCGAACGCGTCATTGAAAAGAATAAATACGAGCTTTCTGATAATGAACTGGCCGTATTTTATTCAGCCGCGGACCATCGTCTTGCTGAACTGACCATGAATAAGCTGTATGACAAAATCCCTACTTCTGTATGGAAATTTGTCCGTTAATGTTTGAAGGGTGTCTGTAGAGTTCTACGCCACGTTCTAAGCTGTTTTTACCTATCCCGTTATGCTCCCTGTGCCCAGGCCAGGTCTCCGTGTAAAACGTGTTTATCAGCAACATTGTTGTGACGCCAGTCACATCGGCTTTTCGGGAACGTTCCCCTCCCGGCCTGTTCCTATTACTCTGCGGTAATCTTTTCCAGAGAGGTTTCCTATGAGCGTAGAAAAACAGAAGATGATTGCCGGTGAACACTACCGCCCCGGCGATGAGACGTTACGGGCCGACAGGCTGCGGGCCCGCCATCTGGTGTATCGCTATAACCACACCGCGCCCGATGAAAAGACAGAACGCCAGAACATCCTGGCGGAACTGCTGGGGCAAAGCGAAGGCGCTTATATCGAACCGAGTTTCCGCTGCGACTATGGATATAACATCTCTCTGGGTAAAAACTTTTACGCGAACTTCGACTGCGTGATGCTGGATGTCTGCCCCGTTCGTATCGGCGATAACTGCATGCTCGCGCCGGGTGTGCATATTTATACGGCCACCCATCCGCTGGATGCAGAGGAACGGAACAGCGGCGTGGAGTTTGGCAAACCCGTCACCATTGGGAATAATGTCTGGATCGGTGGTCGGGCGGTTATTAACCCTGGCGTCACCATTGGTGATAATGTGGTGGTGGCCTCCGGAGCCGTGGTGACGAAAGACGTCCCGGCTAACGTTGTCGTGGGCGGCAATCCGGCAAAAATCATCAAAACGCTGTGAGGGAGTAGGGAGCCAACTGTTATGGTCTTTTAGCACCAGACTGTTACTTTTTTCAGCCCAATGGCTCCCCTAAAATTGGCAGACACCCTGTATTGTCAACTCTCATAAAGGCAAAAAATGACCGAGATACAGCGCCTGCTCACCGCCACCATCGACGATCTTAACCTCCGCGAAAAGCGCGACAATCGCCCGCGCTTTAGCATTAGCTTTATTCGCAAACATCCTGGACTGTTTGTCGCCATGTATGCCGCCTGGCTGGCGACGCTTATTGTGATGCTGAAGTCTGAAACGCTGGTGGACTCCGTCTGGCTGCTGGTTGTGCTGTTTGTGGTCTTTAACGCCTTTTTCTTTTTCGACGTGAATCCGCGCTACCGTTACGAAGATATCGACGTCCTCGATTTCCGGGTCTGCTATAACGGCGAATGGTACAACACGCGTTACGTACCAGAGGAGCTGATCGACAGCATTCTGCACTCTCCGGCCGTTGAAACCGTGCAAAAAGAGAAGCTGCAGAAAATGGTCTCTACCAAAGGTCAGCTCTCTTTCTATGACGTCTTTACCCTTTCGCGCCCTGCTGCTGCGTAATTAACGCCTGCAGACGCCGGATCCCCGACGCAAACTGAGAAGCAGAGGTATTGCCGTAACCTAAAACCAGACCGGTTTGCCCCTGCTTCGCCTCCAGGTAGTACCCGCTCAACGCAGCGGGTGCCAGCTGAAACGCCCTCGCCTGCTCCACCAGTTTCTGGTCATCAATATCGTCTATCGCCAGCGTCAGATGCATCCCGCCTTCACCGGCCAGAATACGGTGCGGCGCATGAAGCTCTGCGCCCAGCACCTCTCGCAGCTGGCGGTATCGTTTACGATAGAGCCGACGCATGGCGGCAAGATGACGGGCATAGTGACCTTCTTCGATAAACAGCGCCAGCGTGCGCTGTTCGGCACGATGCCCACCGCGCAACAGCGAGCCGATGGCCGGACGAACCGCCTTCGCCAGCGCAGGCGGCAAGACCATGAACCCTATTCGGAGCGACGGAAACAGCGTTTTACTGAACGTCCCCAGATAAACCACGGGCGCATTGTTGACCATTCCCAGCATCGCCGGCACGGGCTCACCGGCATAACGGAATTCGCTGTCGTAATCGTCTTCTATGATCCACGCGTTGTGCTGCCGGGCGAGCTCCAGCAGTGCAAGACGCCGTCTGGCGCTGAGCACGCTTCCGTAGGGGAACTGGTGTGAAGGTGAGGTAAAAATTAACGAGGGAGAAGGGGCATTCAATCCCTCCCAGCACATCCCCTCGTCGTCAACCGGGATCCCCGTCATGGTCAGGCCGGTTTTAACAAACGCGCTTTTTGCCCCGCTATAGCCGGGGTTTTCTACCCAGGCGATATCCCCCGGCTCGCTCAACAGCATCGTGCACAGGTTGACACCCTCAAGCGCGCCTTCCGTGATCACAATCTGGCTCGCGTCGCAGTCGATACCGCGAGACAGGGCGAGATGCCGGGCAATCGCTGCCCGCAGCGACGGTTCACCGGCCGGGTCGCCATACCCCAGCAGGGCATTTCCCTCCTCCCGCATCACGCGATCGTACAATCGCCGCCACAGCGGCAGAGGGAAATAGTTGATGGCGGGTGTCCCCGGCGTAAATGCCAGTACCGGGGTATCCCGCTGCACCGGCGCAGGCAGCAGGCCAACCCGCCGGGCGAGCCTGATGTCAGGGTCCGGCAATGTCCGGGTGGCCGAACGGTAAGCCAGCTGTGCCACCCGCGTTCCCTGGCGGTTACGCTGCAAATACCCTTCCAGCGTGAGCTGGTCCAGCGACGCATTGACGGTATTGCGGGAAAGGGAGAGCTGCTGGGCCAGCGTTCGCGAACCGGGAAGCTGGCTGCCGGACAGGAGTCTTCCGCACAGAATCGCCTCCCGTAAAGCAAGATAAAGCGCGCGCTGGAGCGTCTCTTCCCCGCGTTTTTTCAGGGCTGCGTTGAGCAAGGTATAAAATTCATCACCCGGTATATTCATCTCGCCTCCTCGTGGCACCATCAAAACATAGCGCAGTGGTTCTTTTTAAGGAACCAGCAATTCACTAGTCTGAAACTCTTTTCAACGTCACGGAAATTAAGATGAAGACATTCAATCAGTTCGGACAGCCAGTGGGCGAAGCGCTTAGCGACTGGCAACCTCGTCAGCCCCCATCCCGCATCGTGCTTCAGGGCCGGTATTGTCGCCTTGAACCGCTGCGCGTGGAGCATGCCAACGCGCTGTTCTCCGCCTATTCCCTGGCCGGAGATACGCGCAGCTGGACGTGGCTACTGCGTGAACCCGACGCTACCGCAGAGGAGTTTGCCGAATGGGTCGCGAGCGTGAGTGAGTTATCCGACCCCATACACTTTACCGTTATGGATAACCGGACTCAGTCACCTGTTGGAACGCTGTCCCTGATGCGGATCGATCCTAAAAACGGGGTCGTGGAGGTGGGGCACGTTCACTTCTCGCCTCTTTTAAGCCGCACGCCCATGTCAACAGAGGCGCAATATCTGCTGATGCGGTATGTGTTCGATACCCTGGGCTACCGGCGTTATGAGTGGAAGTGCAATAGCCTGAACGAACCTTCCCGCAAGGCCGCCCTGCGTCTGGGTTTTCAGTTTGAGGGGCGTTTTCGTCAGGCGCTGGTGATTAAAGGCCATAACCGGGATACCGACTGGTTTTCGATTCTCGATAAAGAGTGGCCGACGCTGGCGAACGCCTTTGAAAGCTGGCTTGCCACCGACAATTTTACTGCCGATGGCAAACAGAAAAGATCCCTGGAAAGCTGGCGAGAAACGCGCGTTTAGCGTCTTTTTTTACGTCCCTGAACCGCCTTAAAGCGCGGATTGGATTTGCAAATCACGTACAAGCGTCCCTTGCGTTTGACTATCTGGCAATCCGGGTGACGCTGTTTTGCACTGCGCAATGAGTTAAGTACCTGCATGGTTAGCCCCGCTTCGCATTGAGAAATCCACCAAAACGCTTGCGGAAGCGCGCTGCGCTACCGTCCGTGGAGAACGTTTTCTGCTTACCGGTATAAAACGGGTGCGATTTTGAAGAAACCTCGATGGTGATGTACGGATACGTTTCACCGTCGAGTTCAATTTCGCGGTCGGTCTTAATGGTTGAGCCCACTTTGAAGTATTCATTCGCGCTGGTGTCATGGAAGACCACGGTGCGATAGGCGGGATGGATATTGGGTTTCATCGTCAATCCTTTATGTTTTGTTATAACATAACAAAATAATATCCAGGCCAGATTCAAAAAACAACCCCTCCCCTCTGACGATATTTTCTGGTTTACCTGAGATAAAATGAAAACCAGGCCACCCACGTGCTATAACTATATCATTTCGCGGTAAAATCTTTCTCTTCAGGCAGGGAACTCAGTGCTCAGGAACGGGTATACGAGGAAGGACACGACAGCATGAAAACCCGACATCTGGTCAGTCTGGTGACTGGCGTACTCATCTTTTCCGTGCTGGTCCCCATTTGCCTGAGCATCTGGCTGGCCCATCGCCAGGCGGAAGATAAATTTGTCGATGCGCTGGAAAACTATGCCTCACGCGTGCTGATACGCACCGACAAGGTCGTGGATCAGGCGAAAGAAGCGCTTAATCATCTGCAGGCCTTTGAGGGCGTGCCGTGCAGCCCGTTGCAGTTAAGAGAGATGCGACGGGTCGCTTTCTCGTGGCGATACGTTCAGGAAGTGATTTATATCGACAACCTCAGGCCGCTCTGCTCCTCTCTTGAGCAAACCAGCCATGCCGCCCCTTTCCCCCCGCCGATGCGCATTACCGAAGACGGTTACAGCGCATGGCTGACCACGCAAAACGATCTTGGGTTTCATCGCTACATGGCCGTGCTGGGGCAAGGTCATTACCTTGTCCTGGTCGATCCGGCCTCACTGGTGGATGTCATCCCTTTCGGCGAGATAGCGATTGATGCTGCCCTGGTAGGAAGCACAACACACCGTATCTTCGCCAGCAGCAATACACTCGATCCGCATATCCGTGACATGATCAAAGGTCAGGCGATGACCAGCATACAGTACGACGGTTCAATGTACGTTATGAAGCCTGTACCTGAACTGGGATTTACCGTTGTCGCATGGGCTACGCTCAAACCGCTGGCGGAAACCTGGCACCGGCAGCTGCTTTTATGGCTGCCCTTCGGCGTCCTGATAAGCCTGCTTGCCGCGCTCTTTGTCCTGCGGATACTGCGTCGCATCCAGTCGCCGCGCAACCGCCTGCTTGACGCCATTAACAGCCGCGATTTTGTGGTTCACTATCAGCCCATCGTGGCGCTGTGTAGCGGAAAAATTGTCGGCGCAGAAGCGCTGACGCGCTGGCCGCAGCCGGACGGAAGCAGCCTCTCGCCTGATATTTTTATTCCCCTTGCTGAGCAAACCGGGCTTATCTCCCAGTTGACGCAGCTCGTTATCGAAAAAGTGTTCGAGGATATGGGCAGTTGGCTGCACCTTCACCCCGATCAGCATATCTCCATCAACCTCGCGCCCGCCGATTTGACCTCCGGCACGCTGCCGCCGCTGCTGAGTCACTTGCTGAACAAATGGAAGGTCCACCCGGGCCAAATCGCCCTTGAGGTCACCGAGCGCGGCTTTGCCGATCCCAAAATCAGCGCGCCGGCAATCGCCGCATTCCGCCGTTCGGGGCATCCTGTCTATATTGATGATTTTGGTACGGGCTATTCCAGCCTGAGCTATCTGCAGGATCTGGATGTCGACACGCTAAAAATTGATAAATCGTTCGTGGATGCGCTGGAGTACAAAAACGTGACGCCACACATTATTGAAATGGCGAAGTCGCTGAATCTGGCGATGGTGGCGGAAGGCGTCGAGACCGCCGGGCAGCTCGCCTGGCTGCACCAGCACGGCGTGCAGTACGGGCAGGGCTGGTACTACAGCAAAGCGCTGCCGAAAATGGAATTTATCCTTTGGGCAGAGAATAACCTCGGCACGCACGCTACTTAAGATAGGATTTGATCACCTGCAGCACCACGCCAAGATCGGCTTCACGCTGCGCTTCTTCAGGTTCTTTCACCACATGATCGGTTAAATGCCCTTCGATCACCTGCATCATCATGCCGTTGACCGCCCCGCGGATCGCCGCAAGCTGCTGTAACACCTCGGCGCATTCGTGATCGCTGTTCAGCATTTTCTCCAGAGCGTTGCTCTGCCCCTGAATTTTCTTCAGCCGAGTCAGTAACATTTTCTTGTCGCGAACGGTATGTGACATCTCTCTATCCCTTATTTTTGGCTTTTAAAGCATAACACGCTCTACTCCCCCTGAGTATTTTTCTACTGGGGGGTAGTATTACCCTACTGGGGGGGAGTAGTATTTGCAGACATTTTCCATGCCGGAATCCCCCATGACCGATTTTGCTTCACTTCTGCAGCAGGGTAATGCCTGGCTGTTTGTTCCCAGCGCCATCCTGCTTGGCGCGCTGCATGGCCTGGAACCGGGCCACTCAAAGACCATGATGGCCGCCTTTATCGTGGCTATCCGCGGTACGCTGAAACAGGCGGTCCTGCTCGGCCTGGCGGCCACGCTTTCCCATACGGCAGTGGTCTGGATTATCGCCATGGCGGGTTTATGGTTTGGTCGGGGATGGGATGCGCATACGTCTGAACCCTGGTTCCAGCTGATCTCCGGGGTATTGATCGTTGCGATCGCCCTGTGGATGGCGTGGCGAACCTGGAAAGAGAGCCAGCCACACGATCATCATCACGACCATGATCATCACCACCACCATGATCATGACCATCATCATGAACATCACCACCACGAACACCCGCTGGTTGAAGAAGAGTGGCAGGACGCCCACCAGCGCGCGCACGCGCAGGATATCAACCGGCGCTTTAGCGGACAAAACGTCACCACAGGACAGATCGTCATGTTTGGCCTGACCGGCGGGCTTATCCCCTGCCCGGCATCCATCACCGTTCTGCTGATCTGCCTGCAGCTGAAGCATTTTGCCCTCGGCGCGACGCTGGTGTTCAGCTTCAGTATTGGTCTGGCGTTAACCCTGGTGGCTTCCGGTGCGATTGCCGCCTTAAGCCTCAAGCACGCGACAAAACGCTGGCCCGGGTTTAACGAGCTTTCCCGTAAAGCGCCGTGGATTTCCGCTGCGCTGATTACCCTAGTAGGAATTTATATGAGCCTGCACGGTCTGAGCGGCATTCTGGCGTAAGCCTGCGGCCACGCCCTGTGGCCGCATCTCAATGATCCGTTAAGGATTTTGCTGCCAGCTAAAGGTGTAGCGAAGCTGGCGTGTCTGCAAAATGAATTCCGGTGAAACGCTGGGGCTCCAGGAATCGTCGCCGCCCACGCCCATATGGAACGCGTCGAGGTTGAGCCAGCACCCCGGCTCTTCCCGCAGCAGATGGTGATGGGTTGTCTCCCGCAGCTGCTGCTGGCTGTAGCGGCTCACCGAGAAATGGAACCGGCCATGTAGCTGATGCGTTCCCAGCACCAGCTCCCGCGTATCACAGCGCAAACCATTTTCCGTCGGGAAGATATACGGCGTGTGCATCTCCGCCAGGGGTAATGTCCAGCGTCCCTGCTGTGCCGCCAGCGTTCTGTCCGGGTAGTTTTCATGCGGCCCCAGCCCCAGCCAGGACACATTTTCCGGCGTTTCGGCGAGATGAACGCTCAGGCCAATACGTGCGGGTTCCGGGATATCGGACGCAATATCCACCTGAATATCGCCGTGCAGCCTCCCCTGGTCATCCACCCGCCAGACTTTACGGCTCAGGAACAGCGTTTTGCCATGATACTCCCCGACGTGAAGGGTGTTGACCACGACTTCACCCGCATGCTGCTCTGCCTCACAGCGCAAAACGCGTAAGGTGAGATCGTACATTCCCGCCGCTTTCCAGCGTTCAACCCAGGCATTCGGATCGATCCTCGTCGCTTCACTCACGCCAATATCATTGTCCAGCGGCGCACGGCTGACGTTATCCGTCAGAGGTGACATCAGCGTTTCCACGCCATTTCGCCACCATTGGGTTAGGTTTCCGGATGAACGATCGAACTGCCAGCGCTGTTGACCATGCGCGATCGCCAGGATGCGGTCGTTTTGCGTCAAAACCGGCGGCTCCCCCGCAGAGGCTGGCGGTGCGACAAACAGCGGAGACGAAAGCGGCCACTGCTCCCACGCGCAGCGATGGTCAGCCGGTGACCACGGCGTTGCCCGCGGCTGGCGCACTTCAACATTCAGCCAGACTTCCCCCGGTTCGGCTTTCAATTCCGGCAGAGCGATCTCCAGACGCTGAGCGCCTTCAGGGGCTATCGCCAGCGTCACCTCGCCCGAAGCCAGCACCTCCCCATCCCGGGCGACCGTCCAGCTCAGCACTTCGTTATCGGTATGGCGGAACAGGTAGCCGCTTTGCACCTCAATCACCAGCGGAGAGGTGCTGACCCGCGTAAAGGTGAAGAACTGCTGCGCGCGCTGCGCCTCGTACAGCGCCGGGTGCGGCGTGCGATCGGGGAAGACCAGCCCATTCAGGCAGAACTGTCGGTCGTTTGGCTTATCGCCAAAGTCCCCGCCGTATGCCCAGAACGAATTGCCCTCTTCATCTTGCTTCGTCAGAGCCTGATCGACCCAGTCCCAGACAAATCCCCCCTGCAACCGAGGGTGGCTGCGAAACGCCTGCCAGTACTTCGCGAACCCGCCGAAGCTGTTCCCCATCGCGTGGGCGTATTCGCAGAGGATCAGCGGGCGTGTTTCATCCGGCATGCCGATCCATTTCTTGATTGACCATTTAGGCACTGCCGGGAAGGGTTGATCCTGATCGACCCGGGCATACATCGGACAGACAATATCGGTCGCCGCCGTGTTCGCGCCGCCACCTTCATACTGCACCGGACGCGTCGGATCCGTGGATTTCACCCAGCGGTACAGCGCGTCGTGGTTTGCACCGTGCCCGGACTCATTGCCCAGCGACCAGATGATAATTGAGGGATGATTACGATCGCGCTGCACCATACGGGTCACGCGCTCGCTCATGGCGGGCAGCCAGCGCGGATCGTCAGCAAGGCGGCTCATCGGCACCATGCCGTGGGTTTCGATGTTGGCTTCGTCAACAACGTACAGCCCATAGCGGTCGCAAAGCCGGTACCACAGCGGATGATTCGGGTAATGCGAGCAGCGCACGGCGTTGAAGTTGTGCTGCTTCATGATCTCGATATCGCGACGCATCGTCGCTTCGTCCATCACCTGGCCGTTTTCCGGATGATGCTCGTGCCGGTTAACCCCGCGGATCAACAGCGGTTTACCGTTGAGCTTAAGCAGGCCGTTGCTGATGTCAACGCGGCGGAAGCCGACATCGCACGCTTCCGTCTCCAGCACGGTGCCCTGCGCATCCAAAAGCGCGATCGTCAGGCGATAGAGTTCCGGGGTTTCTGCACTCCATAACGCCGGGGCTGTAACCGGGATCGCCGCCGTTAACCGCTCGGCCCAGTTGCCGCGCTCGTCCACAATGGCAGAGCCTGGCCGTTGGGTAGTGCTGCCACAGCGTTCACCGTTGCGCCACAGCGTTATCGCCAACTCGCACTCAGCGTAGTCAGCGCCTGTCAGCGCGACCTCGACTTTCAGCACCGCGCGGTCCAGCTCCGCATTCAGATCGGTGACCACATGATAATCCGCAATGTGCGTCTCCGGCTTATGCAGCAGGGAGACATCACGGAAAATGCCGCTCATGCGCCACATGTCCTGATCTTCCAGATAGCTGCCGTCACACCAGCGCAAGACCATGACCGCCAGGCGGTTCTGCCCGGGGCGTAATGCCGCCGAGAGGTCAAACTCGGCGGGCAATCGACTGTCCTGGGAATAGCCTATCCACTGCCCGTTGCACCACAGATGGAACGCCGAGTTCACGCCATCAAAAATAATTCGGGTTTGCCCGCTCTGAAGCCAGGCGTCATCCACGTCGAATGTGAGCGAGTAACAACCTGTCGGGTTTTCCTGCGGTACAAAAGGCGGGTTAACGGGGATCGGATAGGTGACATTGGTATAGATGGGCGTATCGAACCCCTGCATCTGCCAGTTCGACGGCACGGGCATCGCGACGGCATCCGCGCAATCTTCGCTGACCCATGCCTCAGGAACCCGCTCGGGCGCAGAAAAGTAGCTAAATCGCCACATCCCGTTAAGAGAGCGCCTGCTGATAGATCCAGCGTCATCTCTGGCGGAAGATTCATTACGCCAGCTGTGCAACGGCGCGTGTGCGGGCAGGCGGTTCCACTGGGTAACGCCGGGGTTTTCCCAGTCCCGACGGGCCAGGATGTCGCTGAGGGTCAGCGAAGGTGTATGAGACATATCAACCTCTTTGCGAAGCGCTCACAATTTTGGTTAACATGCCCTGGCACTCTGTGACGGTAAAGCGTTCGATCGCAGGGTAGCGAGTCCGATCACAAAGTTTTATTTGCGGGCAAGCTGCTCGGCCAGAAGTGCCAGACTTCTGAGCTGCTGCGCCAGATCCTCGCGTTCGGCCTGCTGCGGCGCGCGGCGCGCGGTGGAATGCCGGGTAACCAGCGCCACCGGCAGCTGAACCTGCCAGCACGTCTCGCCTTCGGTGGGGGCCAGCAGCCACTCCACGCTGCGCTCGCCCGCCTCGCGAAATGCCTGGCGAATGGTCGTCAGCGGCGGGGAAAACCAGGCGCTGTCAGCCGTATCGTCGAACCCGACCACCGACATCTGACCTGGAATCGCGATCCCCTTTTCAGCACAGGCGCGCATCACTCCGAGCGCCATTTGATCGTTAGCCACCAGAATGGCATCCGGCAATGCGCTCCCCGACAGCAGCACATGTCCTTTCTCATAACCGCTGGCCGCGCTCCAGTCTCCATAAGCCACCGCAGCGGCGTCATGCCCCGCGCGGGCCAGAGCCGCTTTCCAACCTGCCAGACGCGCCCGAGCAGAGACCGAGCTTTCCGGCCCGCTCAGCAGGGCAATATGCTGATGCCCCAGTGAAAGCAGGTGCTCAACGCCCAGATGCGCACCCTGACTGGCGTTAAAGACGAGGCTGTTTACCTGTGCTGAAGGCGAGACATCAAGGAACAGCACCGGAACGGGTGATGCCAGCGCCCTGAGCGCTTCAGCGTCAGGATCGTCGAGCGGCACATTCACCAGCAACGCCTCCACCCGCTGTGCCAGCAGCGCCTGAAGCGCGGCCTGACACTGCTGCGGCTGCTCCACCATGGAAATGAGGACGCTCGCCCCTTTTTCGGCCGCACGTGATTTTACCGCCGACACAATTTGCGAGGGCGCATGCAGGGCAAGATCGGTGGTGATGAGTCCCAGCGTGCGGGTGCGTTTACCCGCCAGCTGCTGTGCCCGCAGGTTAGGCACGTAGTGCAGCTCCGCCATCGCCTGCTGCACCTTTTCCCGCGTGCGGGCAGAGACATGCTCGGCGTCGTTAATGACGCGAGAGACGGTCTGATAAGAAACCCCCGCAAGGAGGGCGACATCATAGAGAGTGATCGCTTTCATGCATTGTGGCATCGCGTGAGTCGTGGCCCATTATTGTGGCACAGCGACGCCGTTAAAGCATGTGAGCGCTTCGCAAAATTAGACAACCCGCTCCGGCTGCGCGATTTCAGCAACGCGCGGCTTCTGGCGGAACCAGGGCAGACAGAGCTGGATAAGTGGGCCAATGGTCAGGGCATACACGACCGTTCCCACCCCAAACGTGCCGCCAAGCACGCACCCAATCAGCAGGACGGACACCTCAATGGAGGTACGCACGCTGCGAATGGACCACCCCAGACGGGCATGAATGCCGGTCATCAGGCCGTCGCGCGGGCCAGGCCCAAAACCGGCGCCAATGTACATGCTGGTCGCAATCGCGTTCATCACGATGCCCGACACCAGGAAAGCGATGCGAACAGGTAACGAATCCAGTTCCGGAATAAGCGCCATGCTGGCGTCCGCCGCCAGACCGATACAAATCACGTTGCTGATGGTGCCCAGGCCCGGCATCTGGCGCAGGGGGATCCACAGCAGCAGCACCGCAGCACCGGTTAAAATGATCACCGTCCCGATGGTCATCCCCAGCTGTATCCCCACCCCAAGGTGAAAAACATCCCAGGGATCGACACCCAAATCGGAACGAATAAACATCGCGGTGGACAGGCCATACAGTCCTAAACCGACATAGAGTTGTAGCAGACGACGTACCATTTTTATCTTCTCCAGTGAACCAGATTTTCATCCTGACCCAAAATGGCACTATGATTAATGTCCAGTTTTCAAATAGTGGACTGCATATGTCGTCACGTCGCTTCGGAAGCCAGTCGCTGGTACGCCTTTTAGGCCACTGGCAGCAAACCTCATCCCGCACGCCGCTCTGGCGACAGCTGGCCGATGCGCTGCGCCTGTTAATTCTTGATGGACGTCTGGCACTGAATACACGGCTACCGGGAGAGCGCGAGCTGGCCACGGCGCTGGACGTAAGCCGGACTACCATCAGCAGCGCCCTCGCCCATCTCCGCGAGGAGGGATATCTTGAGAGCCGCCACGGCAGCGGGTCACGCGTGATCCTCCCGGATACGCGCGCCGTTCCCACGCTTTCCGCAGCGAGTGCCGCGCTGGATCTTTCCACTGCCGCCCTCAATGCCGGACCGGAGATCCACCAGGCGTATACCCATGCGCTCACGGCCATTACGCAGCACCTCTCGCTGACGGGCTACGATCAGCTGGGACTGCCAACGCTACGGGAGGCCATCGCTGCGCGTTATACCGCGCGGGGCCTTCCCACCCGCGCGGACGAAGTGATGGTGGTCAATGGCGCCGTCAGCGGCTTCGCGCTGGTACTGCGGATGATGACCGGGCCCGGGGATCGCGTCGTGGTCGATCACCCCACCTATCCGCTGGCGATTGCCGCCATTCAGGGCGCGCAGTGTCGGCCCGTGGGGGTGTCGCTACCGGAAACGGGCTGGGATACGGATGGCTTCGCCGCCACGCTTGCCCAAACCGCGCCGCGCCTGGCGTACCTGATGCCTGATTTTCATAACCCCACCGGGCGCTGTATGGATATCGCGACCCGTCAGGCCATTACCGATATTGCTGCGCAAACCCGTACGGCGCTGGTGGTGGATGAAACGATGGTGGATCTCTGGTTTGACGCCCCTCCTCCGCCTCCGCTGGCCTCCTTTAACCCGCAGGCCACCGTCATCACCTTAGGCTCCGCCGGAAAAAGTTTCTGGGGCGGGCTGCGTCTCGGCTGGATCCGCGCCTCCTCGCGCACGATCGCCACGCTTGCCCAAACGCGAGATACCCTCGATTTAGGTTCACCGCTGCTGGAACAGCTGGCGGCGCTGTGGCTCATCAACAACAGTGAGACGTTTCTACCCGCCCGCCGCAAAATGCTGGCGGAACGACGCAATCGATGCGGTGAACTGCTGCGTGAACATTTCCCGGACTGGACATTCCATGAAGCGGAAGGCGGGCTCTCTTACTGGATCGAGCTACCGGGCATGCTGGCGACGCAGCTTGCCGCGAGGGCTGAGATCCTGGGGATTAATCTGGGAACCGGTACGCGGTTTGGTTTATCGGGTGCGTTTGACCGCTATTTGCGGATGCCCTTCTCGCTCGAGCCAACAGAGCTTGAACAGGCGCTGCTGAGGATTAAACCGTTATGGCTCGCCCTGAATAAAAACGTGCCAGCCGCTAAACGCAGCGTGATTTAATATTAAAAGTTTGAAGCCGATCATAAAAAATAAAAACTGCTGACTGTCACGGATACAGTCAGCAGTTTTCACCCATCCGGAATTAATGCTGAGCAGGAATAGGAAAACCTTTCAGTGAAATAACGAAGTTTTCACCGTCTTTCTTTATTTTTGCGCCAGTATCACACCAGTCAGACGCAATACGAAAGAACTCATCACTTCCGACATTCCAGCCAAGACGTACATGCTTCACGTAGCCTGAACGCAGCAGATCGCAGGCCTCTTTGTAGTCACTGGCAGTTGACAGTTGTTGTTTCATTTTCTCTTCTTCAGAAGTTTACGTAGAGCCTTGATTTCTTTAGGAGTAAATGGAGAAACACTCTCTTCTTCCGTATGCTGATTATCAATATCCTCTTCCGATACTCCCGCCTCTTCTACTGCTTCGAACGCCAGCAGCAGCAGTTTCTCTGTCGTCACGCTTAAGTTCTCGTTATTCACTTCCGCATAGTGGCGAAGCCTTTCTTTTAGCGCGTCATCAATCTTAACGTTTAATACCGCTTTAGCCATGTTTGTCACTTCCCTTCGGAATAAGTACTTTATTTAATACACGAAGTTAACAATGTTATCCAGATATATATTTTTTTGAGTTATGCCAGAAAATAGACGGCCAATGATAAAATGCCCGACTATTATTACAGGTTTATGACAATAATATTTCAGCACGATGAAATATATATTACACGATATAGGCATAATATTATTGTGGGATAGCCGTCAAAAGTGAGAGGTGAAAGCAGGAAGATTTTATGAGGGCGGAAATGGGTGGGGGCCCTGCCAGCTACATCCCGGCACACACGTCGTCTGCCCTGGCTGCTTCCTTCCGGACCTGACCTGGTGAACAGAGTAGCGTTGCGGGAGAACCAACAGAGCCCCCATTGAGAGCGTTGATAACCAACGCGCTGGCGCATTATCCCTGTGCGAAGGCCCAATTGCAAGCCGCCAGGAACCGGATGCTGGTTTCTTGCGCAAACAGGCGCAGCAATCATGACGATCTTCGTTTACCATGGCTCTCCAGAAACTCCCCACAGGTGAAGGTATGGACGAGCACGACTCCTTTCCACAGCGCGTATGGCAAATCGTGGCTTCAATCCCGGAGGGCTATGTCACCACCTATGGTGATGTCGCGCGCCTGGCCGGTTCCCCGCGCGCGGCGCGACAGGTTGGAGGCGTCCTGAAACGGCTGCCGGAAGGCAGTACGCTGCCCTGGCATCGGGTGGTGAACCGTCATGGCGTCATCTCACTCACCGGGCCGGATCTCCAGCGTCAGCGTCAGGCGTTACTTTCAGAGGGGGTGCAGGTGTCAGGGTCGGGTCAGATCGATTTGCAGAAGTACCGGTGGGTGTATTAACCCCTCTCCCGAAGGAGAGGGGAATACCCATTACATCTGAGTGGGTGGGGTTGGCAGGGACGGCTGATTGGTCTGCGGGGCGATCGGCACTTCGGTCTGCTGCACAGGCACCAGGTTCAGGTCGATTTTGGTCCCACCGTTGTTAATCGCTTCCTGGACCGTATCGGTGATAAACACCAGCTTACCGTTGATGGTGACCGCTGCGCTCAGCAGAATACGGGCATTAGGCTGCACGTCCGACGGGTTATACGGCAACACGAAGCTAAACGGCGCCTGCTTGCCTTCAGTACGGACGGCACGCTGAGCCACGACTTTCGACGGCGCGTCGGCCAGGGAAGCATCAGACAGCGTCACCGTTAATACCGCATCCGGCGGCAACGCAACTTTCTGTTTAATCCAGATGGTACCGGAAACGTTAGGCTGCTGAATGGACTGCTGCGAAAGGGTATTAATCCCGTTCGGGTCAGCTGCTGGTACTGGCACCTGGGCGCTCTTACCGGCACAGGCGGACAACGCCACCGCAATCGCTACACCACTTAGCATAGGCACGAGTTTCATTGAAGTCTCCTTATCATCAATGCACCAGCGGGATCGATCCCATCCGATGTCGTTTCAATCACATAACGTCATTAAGTGTGGCACAACTCACTGATTAATGCCTGAAATCATCCCGATATTCAGATTATTCTACCCATCGGACCACTTTCATTTCTGCGTTATACTCTGCCTATCTTTCGCTACGGCGTTTATTGAGGACAACTATGAGTCAGGCACTGAACAATCTGCTGACATTACTGAATCTGGAAAAAATTGAGGAAGGACTCTTTCGCGGACAGAGCGAAGATTTAGGCTTACGCCAGGTCTTCGGTGGGCAAGTCGTTGGACAAGCGCTGTACGCTGCAAAGGAGACTGTCCCGGCAGACCGTCTGGTGCATTCATTCCACAGCTACTTCTTACGCCCTGGAGATAGCGCGAAACCCATCGTGTATGACGTTGAAGTTCTGCGAGACGGTAACAGCTTCAGCGCGCGCCGCGTCGCGGCCATTCAGAACGGTAAGCCGATCTTTTACATGACCGCCTCTTTCCAGGCGCCAGAGCCGGGTTATGAGCACCAGAAAGTCATGCCCCCTGCCCCCTCGCCGGACGATCTCAAATCGGAGACGGATATCGCTCGCGCCCTGGCGCATCTGCTGCCGCCGCAGGTCAAAGAGAAGTTTCTCTGCGATAAGCCGCTTGAGATCCGCCCCGTCGAATTCCACAACCCAATGAAGGGCCACACCGCCGAGCCAAAGCGTCAGGTGTGGATCCGCGCCAACGGCACCGTGCCGGAAGATTTCCGCGTCCATCAGTATCTGCTGGGCTATGCGTCTGACTTCAACTTCCTGCCGGTGGCGCTGCAGCCGCACGGCGTCGGCTTCCTCGAAAAAGGGATGCAGGTCGCGACGATCGATCACTCGATGTGGTTCCACCGTCCCTTCAACATGAATGAGTGGCTGCTCTACAGCGTGGAGAGTACGTCGGCATCCAGTGCCCGCGGGTTTGTGCGTGGGGAGTTTTATACTCAGGACGGCGTGCTGGTAGCTTCAACGGTGCAGGAAGGGGTAATGCGTAACAGAGGTTGATGTAAAAAGCCCGGTGGCGCGACGCTTACCGGGCCTACGTTTTGTGCTGTTGTAGGCCGGGTAAGGCGAAGCCGCCACCCGGCAAGACACTCAGATCATGCGTTATACGCATTCTCGCCGTGGCTGTTCACATCCAGACCTTCGCGTTCCTGCTCTTCCGGTACGCGCAGACCAACCGTCATATCCGCCAGCTTGTAGCCGATGAACGCGACAACCGCAGACCACACCACGGTGATAGCAATACTCTCCAGCTGCACCAGCACCTGATGAACCATGGTGACGCCTTCTGCATAGCCCACACCACCGAGTGATTTCGCCGCGAAGATACCGGTCATGATACAGCCGACAATCCCGCAGACGCCGTGAACGCCAAATACATCGCAAGGGTCATCCACGCGCAGCAGACGTTTCAGTGCGGTCACGCCCCACAGACCCGCCAGACCGGACACCAGGCCAACCAGCAGCGCGCCGCCTACGCCGACATAACCACACGCAGGCGTAATACCGACCAGACCCGCAATCGCCCCCGAGCAGGCACCCAGCAGGGAAGGTTTACCGCGCACCGCCCACTCGCCAAATACCCAGGAGAGGATTGCGCCCGCCGTGGCCACCACGGTGTTCACGAAGGCCAGTGCGGCAATTTCGTTTGCGGCACTGGCTGAGCCGGCGTTGAAGCCAAACCAGCCAAAGTAGAGGATCGCGGTACCGGTAAAGACCATCGGCAGGTTGTGCGGTTTGAACGCCTCTTTACCGAAGCCCACGCGTTTGCCAATCAGGTATGCGCCCACCAGACCCGCGACCGCGGCGTTAATGTGAACAACGGTACCGCCCGCGAAGTCCAGCGCGCCGTGCGTCGCCAGCAGACCGCCACCCCAGACCATGTGCGCAATCGGCACATAGGAGAGCGTCAGCCAGACCACCACGAAGATCAGGACCGCAGAGAAACGAATACGCTCAGCGAGCGCGCCCACAATCAGCCCGACGGTAATGCAGGCGAAGGAGCCCTGGAACGCCACGTGAATATACTGATAGAAGCTGCCCATCAGCGCGGTCAGTTCAATGTTTTTCAGCATCACCCAGTCGAAGTTACCAAAGAACGCGTTGCCCGTGCCGAACGCCAGCGAGTATCCGTAAACCACCCACAGCACGCAGACCAGTGCGAACGTCACGGCAACCTGCGTCAGCATGGAGAGAACGTTTTTGCCACGGATCAGGCCGCCGTAGAACAGCGCAATGCCCGGAATGGACATGAACAGCACCAGCGCGGTGCTGATCATCATAAAGGCGTTATCGGCTTTGTCAGCCACCGCTGGGGCAGCAGCCAGCGCCAGGCCCGGCAGCAGCGCCAGCGAACCCAGACCCGTTTTAAGTGTTGCTATCTTCATTTTCTCGATCCCTATCACTGTGTGCCAGGCGTTAATTACAGAGCCGCTTCGTCAGATTCGCCGGTACGGATGCGAATGACGCGCTGCAGTTCGGCAACGAAAATTTTGCCGTCGCCAATTTTGCCGGTGTAGGCCGCTTTGCTAATGACATCAATGACTTCATCAAGCTGATCGTCAGCAATCGCGACATCAATTTTTACTTTTGGCAGAAAGTTAACGCTGTATTCCGCCCCGCGATAAAGCTCGGCATGACCCTTCTGACGACCAAAGCCTTTCACTTCGGTGACAGTCAGTCCCTGAATACCCATTGAAGACAATGCTTCACGCACGTCTTCGAGTTTGAATGGTTTGATTACAACCGTAACCAGCTTCATAGATCCCCTCCAGTCAGAATTCGGTAATGGCCGCAGCTTACGCGGAAGGTACTGCAAGGGATGTGCCAGAAATGAAAACGGGAGGAAATCGCGGTGCGATGTGCGTTACACGGTCCTGATAAATGAACCGGTGAAAAAAAACGCACCATGCCGGTGCAGGGTGCGTTTCAGTTTTGCACCAACAGGAATGACTGTTAGCGCGGCGCCTCATTTTAGTGCATCAGGCGCTAAGCGACTCTTCATCACGCACGCTGGCCGCCAGCTCTTCGCCCGCCAGCTGCAGCTGGTACATCTGCCAGTAGCGCCCTTTTGCTTCCAGCAGCTCGCGGTGCGTACCGCGCTCCACGGCCTGTCCGCGATGCAGCACCAGAATAGTGTCCGCGTCGACGATGGTGGAAAGACGGTGGGCAATCACCACCAGCGTCGTATGGTCGCGTACGGCGGCCAGCGCCTGCTGAATCGCCTGCTCGGTACCGGAATCTATGCTGGCCGTGGCTTCGTCAAGAATCAGCACCTGCGGCGTTTCAATCAGGACGCGCGCCAGCGCCAGGAGCTGTTTTTGCCCCACGGAGAGATTGTTGCCCTGCTCGCCCAGCTTCGTGTTGATCCCGTCGCTGAACCCGCGCGCCAGCTCTGCCAGCTGCACCGTTTCCAGTACTGCCCAAACCTGCTCCTCCGAATAGTCCCGTCCCAGGGTTACGTTGGCAAAGAAGGTATCGGCCAGTACGACCGGATCCTGCTGCACCATCGCAACGCCTTTGCGTAACACCGTGTGGCTAAGAGACGCGAGCGGGCGCCCGTCGAGGCGGATTTCGCCTTGCGTGACCGGGTAGTAGCCCATCAACAGGCTGGCGAGCGTGCTTTTACCGCTGCCGGTATGACCCACCAGCGCGACGAAACCGCGCGACGGAACGTCAAGCGTGATGTCCTGCAACACCAGACGGTCTTCACGATAGGCAAACGAGACGTTATCAAAGGCGATAGTCCCGCTTTGCAGAGGTCGCTCATCATTGCCGTAGGCCTGACGCGGCCTGTCCATCAGCTCAAAGACACGCTCACCGGCGACGACCGCCTGTTGCAGCATCGATTGCTGCGTAGTGAGCTCGATCAGCGGCTCGTTGAGGCGTCCCAGATAGCTAATAAAAGCGTACAGCACGCCCACCTCAATCGTACCGTTTGAGCTCAGGCCAAAGAGCATCAGCAGCCCACACAGCACCAGCGCTGAGAACAGGCTCAACAGCGGTCGCAGCAGGAAACCGTCCAGGCGCAGCGTCTGCATACGCGCCATATAGTGTGAACGGCTGGCTTCGCCCATGCGCTCGCCAAAGCGCGCCTGCTGGCGGAACTGCTGGATGACGCTCATGCCGTTAATCACTTCGTTGAAGCCATCGTTGATATCGGCCAGATAGGCGCGAACCCGACGCACAATCGGCGTGCTGTAACGCTGGTAAATCACCATGACGATCAGCACCGCCGGGAAGATGGTGATCGCCACCAGCGCCATGCGCCAGTCGAGGCTGAACATCGCCACCAGCATCGCGCCAATCAGCGCCGCGCTGCGTAATACCGTCGCAACCACGGTCACGTACAGATCGCGGATCACCTCGGTATCGTTGGTTACGCGCGAAATCACCTGCCCGACCGGCTGGATATCAAACTCGCTGAGCGGCTGGCGAAGCGCCGCGTCCATGACATCGGTACGCAACTGCTGAACAACGCCCACGGCGGCCCGGTTAAACAGCAGCGACTGAGCATAATGCAATCCTGCCGCCGTCAGCTGTAAGCCAACGTAGGCCACGCCTAACCCCGCCACCAGCCCGAGCGGCAGGTAGCTTTTGGCGACCATATTATCGATGAAGTAGCTGATGAGCAGCGGACCGCTCACTTCGGCAATCGCCGCAATCCAGAGTAAAAGCACGGCCACCGAGAGCGGTTTACGCCACGGTGAGCCGTAGGCCAGCAGACGTTTAAGCGTCGGCCACATCGTTCCGAGCTTACGCATTGGCGGCCTCCTGATCCTGCTCCGGCGCATCGTCAAGCGCCGCTTCAAGCTGTTGATAGCGGTACATATCGCGATACCAGCCCGGCTGCTCGGCCAGCGCGTCATGCTGCCCGCGCTGGGCAATATGGCCGTGCTGCAATACCAGAATTTCGCTGGCTTCGGTAAGCGCTGACAAACGGTGGGCACTGATGATTATCGTGCGTCCGTCCCCCCACTGGCGCAGGTTATGCAGGATCTGATGCTCGGTACGGCCATCCACGGCGGAGAGCGCATCATCCAGGATCAGGATTTCCGCATTCAGCAGCAGCGCGCGGGCAATGGAGATACGCTGTTTTTGCCCGCCGGACAGCATGACGCCGCGTTCCCCGACTTCGGTGTCGTAGCCCTGCGGCAGGCGCAAAATGTCATCATGCACGCTGGCCAAACGTGCCACATGCTCGATCTCTTCCTGCGTTGCCGCCGGGCAACCAAGCGCGATGTTGTTCGCCACGGTGTCAGAAAAAAGAAACGGCGTCTGGCTGACAACCGCCAGGCGACCACGCCACTCATCCAGCAGCAGGCTGGTGAGCGGAATATCATGGAAGCGAATATCGCCCTGCGTGACGTCAAAGTGGCGCTGGAGCAGCGACAGCACGGTACTTTTACCGGATCCCGTCGGGCCACAGATGCCCAGCATCTGGCCAGGCTGCAGCGTAAAGCTGACGTTCTCCAGCACCGGATGCTCCGTATGCGGATAGACAAACTTGCGGATGTCGACATGCATGACGCCGCGCCCTTCCGGTACGGCTTCGCTACCGTCGATGACCACCGGCGCTTCGGCCAGCATGGCGCGAATGCGACTATAGGCGGCACTGCCGCGCTCCACAATGTTAAACATCCAGGCCAGCGCCAGCATCGGCCAGATCATCAGCCCCAGATACATGGCAAAGCTGGTCAATTGCCCCAGGGTGAGCGTGCCCTGTACCACCATCCAGCTGCCGCCGCCAATGGCCAGCAGGTTTGCCATGCCGATTGCGATATAGATCGTCGGGTCAAAGCGAGCATCAATACGCGCGACGCGCATGTTCTTCGCTCCCGTGTCCGCGGCATCGGCCGCAAACAGCGCTGATTGCCGGTCCTCCAGGCCAAACGCTTTGATCATGCGGATGCTGGTCATGCTCTCCTGGGTGCGATCGTTCAGCGACGAAAACGCCGCCTGCGCCAGCTTGAAGCGCTCGTGCAGCTGTTCACCATAGCGATTGATCGCCAGCGCCATGATCGGCATCGGCAGCAGGGCCAGCAGGGTCAATTGCCAGCTGATCTGCGTGGACATGACGATCAGCACCGCACAGCCCATCACCAGCGAGTCCACCAGCGTCAACACCCCTTCCCCGGCGGCAAAGACCACGCGGTCAACGTCGTTAGTGGCGCGTGCGATAAGATCCCCGGTGCGGTGGCGCAGATAGAATTCGGGATGCTGTCGGCTCAGCTGGTGATAAAAATCTTCGCGCAGCTCAACGGCCAGCTGATAGGACGCACCAAACAGCAGCACGCGCCAGACGTAGCGCAGCAGATAAACAATGACCGCCGTCAGCACCAGCGTGCCAACCCACATCAACACCCGTGCGGTGGTGTAATGCTGTTCGGTGACGCCATCCACGACGTAGCCCACCACTTTCGGCGGAATCAGCTGCAGGATGGCAATGATAATAAGCAGGGCGACTGCACCGAGGTAGCGTTGCCACTCCCGACGAAAGTACCAGCTTAATTGGGCAAATAATCGCACGCGGTTTGTTCCTGAAGGTATTTTACGAAGTTATTCAATAGGTAATGCTGTGGTGTATTTAATCTGTTCCATGGCGAAGCTTGAGGTGACGTCCGATAACCCCGGCACGCTGTTCACCAGCCGCTTGTAGAAGTCATCATAGCGCTTCATGTCGGCCACCTGGACGCGCATCAGGTAATCGTACTCGCCGGCCATGCGCCAGAAACCGAGCACTTCGGGCATCTCAGACACCTGGGTGACGAAGCGGCAATACCACTCGCTGCTGTGATGCTGGGTTTTTATCAGCACAAATGCCGTCAACCCAAGCCCCAGTTTTTCGGGATCTAACAGCGCGACGCGCCCCAGAAGAATGCCGTCATCTTCCAGCTTCTTAAGACGCTTCCAGCACGGGGTGGTGGTCAGATTAACGGCATCTGCCAGCGCCTGCAAAGAGAGGGTACAGTCACTTTGCAGCAATGAAAGGAGCTTGCGGTCAATTTTATCTAGCATACCCACCTCACAGAGAAAATTTTTCTCCCTTCATTCTATTTTAAAGGCCAGATAGCAACAATTTTTTCTGTGCTTTTCGCTATGCTAGGCACAAAATGACAAACGGATAACGACGATGAATAGCACCTGGGTTAAACATGCGATCAGCGAAATCAATGCCGACTATCAGCGCTCGGCGGATACGCACCTGATTCGCCTTTCCCTGCCGGGATTTGACGGCATTCAGCTCTATCTGAAAGATGAAAGCACCCATCCTACCGGCAGCCTGAAGCATCGCCTGGCGCGCTCGCTGTTTTTATACGGTTTATGTAACGGCTGGATTAAAGAGGGTACCACCATTATTGAATCCTCTTCCGGTTCAACGGCAGTATCCGAAGCCTATTTCGCCCGCCTGCTGGGTCTGCCGTTTATCGCGGTGATGCCCTCCTGCACCGCAAAACGCAAAATCGAGCAGATCGAATTTTACGGCGGTCGCTGCCACTTTGTGGAAAGCGCCTGCGAAATCTACGCCGCCTCCGAAATGCTGGCCCGTGAGCTGAACGGCCACTATATGGACCAGTTCACCTTCGCCGAGCGCGCGACGGACTGGCGCGGGAATAACAACATTGCCGACAGTATCTTCCGCCAGATGACCCACGAACCGCATCCGGTTCCGTCGTACATTGTCATGAGCGCCGGTACCGGCGGCACGTCAGCCACGATCGGACGCTACATCCGCTGTCAGGGCTACGATACCCAGCTGATGGTGGTTGATCCGCAGAACTCCGTGTTCCTCGACTACTGGCAAAACCGCGATGCCGACCTGCGCAGCCCGGTAGGCAGCAAAATTGAAGGCATTGGTCGTCCGCGCGTCGAGCCCTCTTTCATCCCCGATGTGGTGGACGAGATGATGCGCGTGCCGGATGCCGCCAGCGTGGCAACTGCTCACTGGCTGGAGACGCAACTGGGCCGCAAAGTGGGTGCCTCGACGGGCACCAATATGTGGGGTGCGCTGCAGCTTGCCGCACGCATGCGCGAAGCGGGCCGCAGCGGTTCCATCGTCACGCTGCTGTGCGACAGCGGCGAGCGTTACCTTGATACCTACTACAATGCGGAGTGGGTGCAGGCTAACATCGGTGACATCGCCCCCTGGAAAGCGCAGATTGCGCAGCTGCTGAAATAAAAAAAAGCCAGACCGAAGTCTGGCTTGCTGGAAGGGTCTCACTATTCGGGGGAATAGGGGAGGTTGTTATTGTCCAGCCAATGCGTCAAAAAATGGGACACTGCTTCATTACGGCAGTGACCAATAACCGGCAGATGAGGAAGTTCTGCTTTCAGCTGCGCCATCGCATTCCCCATGATCAGACCGCGACCTACGCTACCCAGCATTTCGCGGTCGTTCATGGCGTCGCCGAACGCCATACACTCCTGCAGCGTTAATCCCAGGTGGTCGCTCAGCACCGCCAGAGCGGAACCTTTGTTACAGCCCACCGGCAGCACTTCCAGGCAATCCACCGCCGAGAAGGTCAGGTGTGCCCGGTCACCCAGCGCCTCATTCAGTTGAATCCGTAAGCGACAGAGATCGTCGTGATCGCCGCAGAAGCAGATCTTGGTCACCGCATGGGCGGGGATCCGACGCAGATCGATAAGCTGATATGTAAAACCGCTATACACATGCGCGTGCAATAATTCCGGGATGTCGCTTCCGGTAAACCAGCCCCGATCGTTGAACACGTGAATACTGGCCTGCGTGTCCCAGGTACTGTGCAGCACGATGTCCGCCACTTCCGGGTTGAGATCCTGTCGGTGCAGCACATCGCCTTCTACGGAGTGAATTCGCGTCCCGTTGCCGGTGATCAGAAAGGCGTCGAGGGAAAACGCGCCCAGCAGGTGGCGCATCTCCAGCACATGGCGGCCAGTGGCAAACGTCAGGGTGACATTACGCTCGTGCAGACGCTTCAGCGTGTTCAGGGTTTTCTCCCCTAAACGGTGATCCGGCATTAACAGCGTACCGTCCATATCAAATGCAGCGAGCCGAGCCATGATTACTCCCGAAATGTGATGCGGTTAACTTGTGCAACAGTATCGTGTGAGATATACGGAAGTAATAGTGAAAAGATGATAATTATTGTTCCGGGTTTAGCATGCGCCAGCTCAATCGACTTAATCAGTATCACCGGCTCTGGCAGCCTTCCGAGGGTGCAACGCAACAGGTCACCATCAGCGAGCTGGCCGCCCGCTGTTTTTGCAGCGAGCGGCATGTCCGAACGCTGCTGCGTCAGGCACAGGAGGCGGGCTGGCTGAGCTGGCGAGCGCAGTCCGGCCGCGGTAAACGGGGTGAACTGACGTTCCATGTCGCGCCTGAATCTCTGCGCAATACCATGATGGAGGAGGCGCTGAGGCGGGGAGAACAGCACAACGTGCTTGAGCTGGCCCAGCTCGCCCCCGACGCATTGCGATCATTGCTGCATCCCTTTTTAGGCGGGCAGTGGCAAAACGATACGCCAACGCTGCGCATCCCCTATTACCGCTCGCTGGATCCGCTTCATCCGGGTTTTTTACCCGGTCGGGCGGAACAGCATCTGGCAGGACAGATCTTTTCAGGACTGACGCGCTTTCACGGCAACAGCAGTGAACCGACTGGCGACCTTGCCCATCACTGGGAGGTGTCGGCGGACGGTTTGCGCTGGCATTTTTATATTCGTTCCACCTTACACTGGCATAACGGCGATAAGGTCGAAACCGGACAGCTTCAGCAAAGCCTGAATGCGCTTTTTGCCTTGCCCGCCCTGCGGAAACTGTTCCAGAGCGTCCTGCGCATTGACGTCACACACCCTCAGTGTCTGACGTTCACGCTGCACCAGCCGGACTACTGGCTGGCACACCGCCTGGCCACCTACTGTAGCCGGCTTGCACATCCCGAACAGCCCATGACGGGCTGCGGCCCCTTCAGGCTAAGCGTATATGAGCCCGATCTTGTCCGTCTGGAAAGCCACGAGCAGTACCATCTCAGCCACCCGCTGCTTAAGGCTATCGAATATTGGATCACACCGACGCTGTTTGACTATGGGCTGGGTACCAGCTGTCGCCATCCGGTGCAGATCGCCATTGGCGAGCCGGATGAACTTGAAAGCCTGCGCCTGGTGACGAACAGTACCAGTCTTGGCTTTTGCTATCTCACCCTGAAGCAAAGCCCGCGGCTGAGTGAAATGCAGGCACGACGGCTCATCA
Source organism: Enterobacter sp. JBIWA003 (assembly GCF_019968825.1). NCBI lineage: Bacteria > Pseudomonadati > Pseudomonadota > Gammaproteobacteria > Enterobacterales > Enterobacteriaceae > Enterobacter > Enterobacter sp. JBIWA003. The sequence continues at coordinate 1,144,931 of NZ_CP074170.1, read as the reverse complement.
ACATCATTCATCTCTCATCGCTTCTGCATACGCTACCGCTTAACGAGGGGCTGATTACCCCAACAGAGGAATTACTGCCCGGATGGGCGATCCCTCAGTGGTCGGATCTGGCACATGTCCCCCTGCCGGAGACCTTAACCCTGATTTACCATTTGCCAGTTGAGTTGCACACGATGGCGCGTCAGCTAAAACAGTACCTTGCACAGCAGGGCTGCGAGCTAACGGTTATCTTTCACGACGCAAAAACCTGGGACGGATGCCAGCAACTGGCGGACGCGGATCTCATGATGGGTGACAGGCTGATTGGCGAAGCGCCGGAATATACGCTTGAGCAGTGGCTACGCTGTGATGCCCTCTGGCCACACCTGCTGAGCGCGCCGCAATATGCCCATCTGCAGGCCACGCTGGATGCGGTACAGACTCAGTCTGATGAGCAGGCCAGACATGCCGGACTGAGGGCCATTTTCTCCGGACTCATGGAAAAGGCGGTGATCACCCCACTGTTCAATTATCAATACCAGATCAGCGCCCCGCCGGGTGTCAACGGCATACGCCTCAACACTCGCGGCTGGTTTGACTTTACCGAAGCCTGGCTGCCCGCCCCCAAAGCGTGAAGAAGCTGGTCGCCGTCGTGGTCAGACGGTAACATAACGTTTTTACCGTAACAGTCGAGATGATTTATGAAACGTGCCGTCGTCGTGTTCAGCGGAGGACAAGATTCTACTACCTGCCTGGTTCAGGCTCTTCATCAGTACGATGAAGTTCACTGTGTGACTTTCGATTATGGTCAGCGTCATCGCGCTGAGATCGACGTTGCCCGTGAACTGACCCTGAAACTGGGGGCACGCGCGCACAAGGTGCTGGACGTTACGCTGTTAAATGAACTGGCCGTGAGTAGCCTCACCCGGGACAGTATTCCCGTCCCGGACTACGAACCCGATGCCAGCGGCATTCCGAATACCTTCGTGCCGGGCCGTAATATCCTCTTCCTGACCCTGACGGCGATCTACGCCTACCAGGTGAAAGCCGAAGCGGTGATCACGGGCGTGTGTGAAACAGATTTCTCCGGCTACCCGGACTGTCGTGATGAGTTCGTGAAGGCGTTAAACCACGCCGTCAATCTGGGGATGGCGAAAGAGACGCGCTTTGAAACCCCGCTGATGTGGCTGGATAAAGCCGAAACCTGGGCGCTGGCGGACTACTGGGGCAAGCTGGACCTGGTTCGCAGCGAAACCCTCACCTGCTATAACGGCATCAAAGGCGACGGTTGCGGCCAGTGCGCCGCCTGTAATCTGCGCGCGAATGGGCTGAATCACTATCTGGCCGATAAAGCCGGCGTGATGGCCGCTATGCAGAAAAAAACCGGGCTTAAATAGGGCTACTTAACCGTGCTGTCGAACAGTTTCACGCCGGCAGCACGGGTGACTTTCATCAGCGTTGTCAGCGTTGGGTTGCCGTTGTCTGATAAGGTTCGGTATAGCTGCTGACGAGACAGGCCTGATTTAGCAGAAATTTCTCCGATGCCACCTCGTGCTTCGATCACCTGGCGGAGTGCAATGAGATAGGCAGGGATCCCCTGGTCTTCATAGATTTCTTCCAGGGCTGTTTGCAAATAACGCTGAGCGTAGGAAGGATTCTCTCGTAGCATTTTCACAACAGCATCATGATGGCTAACAGAACTCGAATATTTTCGTTCAGTGGCGCTCATTCGATTGTCCTTTTATTTGATGATCTTTCCAGTAATCTATTGCCAGTTTGATATCCGCTTTTTGGCTCTTTTTGTCACCACCGATAAGTAACAATAAAACCTGCCGATTCTCTACTGCAAAATAGATTCTGTAGCCGGGGCCACTGTCGACTCGCATCTCCCAAACACCTTCCCTGAGGTATCTGTAATCGCCAAAATTACGTTTTATTGCACGGTTGATCCGCATAAGGATCCGGAAAACCGTATCCGGATCCCTTCTATTCATTCTGGCTACCCACTCCTCAAACGGCACTTTCCCGTCACGGGTCCGGTAACGTTCAACAACGTAGTCCCTGTCCATTATTCTATCCCTGAAAAACTCTTTTGTCTTTTATAAAAGACAAATTCCTACGCGATCATCAGCTCCAGCTTTTCGCGCAATTCCCCTTCCAGCGGCAGCGCTTTCTGCGTTTTCAGATCGATGCAGACAAAAGTAATCAGCGCATCAGCGACCACCTGCCCTTCGGGATCGAGCGTCACCACCTGGCTTAACACGCCGCTTTTGCCATTGATCTGCTGCACCTGGCTGGTCACCGTGAGTACATCGCCCAGCACGGCCGGACGACGGTAGTTGATGTTGATATTGACGACCACGAACGCGATGTTATGCGCGGTCAGCCACTGAAAGCTTTCGCTGTTTTCCAGCCCGTCCCAGCGCGCTTCCTCAAGAAACTCCAGGTAGCGGGCATTGTTCACATGCTGGTAAACGTCGAGGTGAAAACCGCGTACTTTAATTTTTGTCTGCATAGCGCAATAGCCTTTACTGTTATTGTAGGATGAGAGGTCATAACTGGTATGACCTCTTTATCCTGGCAAATTTTTGCCGCAGTGCAAGAAATTGCGTGATTACAACGTCAGGTGTGAGAGGTTGCGCTCAACCAGCGCGCTCCCCATGCCCGGAACCTGTTTGAGATCGTCGACCGTTTTGAAAGGACCATACTCTTCACGATAGCTGACGATAGCCTGCGCTTTTTTCAGTCCGACGCCATTCATCACGCGGGCGAGATCCTCGGCAGAGGCTGAATTGATGCTGACCCGCGTACCATCATCGTCCGCATTTTTACCGGCTTCGGTCGCTTTAGTCTGCCCTTGCGCCGGCATCGCTGCGTCGGATTTGCTCTGTGTCGTCTGTTGTTTGGCGGCAGGCGTCGCCGCCAGCGCCCCCGCGCTCATCCCGGTGGTGGCAATAGCCAGCGTAATTAACAGTGCTTTGATTCCACATTTCATGCTGTTATCTCCTTGTTTGTTGACAGCCCCGTCACGATAGCCGCCCGAGAAAACCGGCACAAACAGCAGAGTGCAGAAATGGAAAAGGCCGCGAAAGCGGCCTTTAGTTATTGCAGAGCGTTACGAAAATCTGCGAGCAGATACGTAATTATTGCTGCTGAGTGATGATGTCGCCCAGCTTAATTTTGGCATCTTTACGCAGGTTGCTCATCATGGCTTCGAAGGCAATCTGAGCATTGTTCTGGGTAATCCCCTGGACCATCGCCTTCTTCTGCGCGTCTGGCAGGGTACCGGCTTTCACTTCATCCAGCGCCAGCAGAACGACGTTACCCTGCGCATCGGTGGTAGTACCGAAGCTTGGCTTGTCCTTCGCAGGCAGAGTCAGGCCAAACGCGGCCTGGCTGATTGGATCCTGACCGGTACGGCTCAGCGTTTTCGCTTCACCGAAGCTCAGGCCAGCCGCTTTCAGCGCATCCTCTTTACCCGCTTTCAGATCGGCCAGAATCTTCTCAGCATCCAGCTTCGCCTGCTGTTCCGCTTTGTTGTGCTTAACCTGAGCGACGACCTGATCCTTCACTTCCGCCAGCGGTTTGACCGCTTCTGGCTTGTGCTCGCTGACGCGCAGCACAAACGCACGATCGCCATCGACGGTAATGATGTCAGAGTTACTGCCCGGCGTGCCGTTCTCGCCGACCAGACCACCGTTGAAGATGGCATCTGAAACCGGTTTGAAGTTCAGCTCTTCCGGCAGGTTGTCACGGCCAAACCAGCCCGTCTCAACCGCTTTCACCCCAGCCGCCTGCTCGGCACCCGCCAGAGATTCGTTGTCGTTGCTGGCAGCATCGCTCACCTTCTGCTGCAGTGCATAGTAGGCATCCAGCGCTTTTTCCTGTTTCACTTTCGCCGCGATATCGTCGCGAACCTCAGCCAGCGGCTTGGTTTTCGCCGCGGTGATGTCGTCCAGACGCACGACCAGGAAACCTACGGAAGATTTAATGACGCCAGACAGTTGGCCTTTCTCTTTCAGGCCGGCATTTTTCAGCTCGTCCGGCGTGGTCGCGTCTTCCAGCCAGCCCATATCGCCGCCGTTTTTCGCAGAGATAATGTCGGTGGATTTCGCTTTCGCGACGGTCGCGAAATCAGCGCCTTTGTTCAGCTCATCCAGTACCGCTTTGGCATCCGCCTCGGTTTTGGTCTGAATCACGCTGTAGCGGTTACGCTGCGGCTGTGTGAACTGATCCTGATGCTGGTCATAGTAAGACTGGATTTCCGCGTCAGACGCGGTTTCCTGCAGCGCGGCCGCATCCAGCTTGATGTAGCTCACACGGAACTGCTCTGGAGAAACAAAGGTATTCTTGTTCTGCTCGTAATAAGCGTTAACGTCAGCGTCGCTCACCTGCTGTTTCGCGGCAAGGGCGTTCACATCAATGGTCGCTTCACGTACAACGCGCTGCTGTGCTACCAGCGCGGCCAGTTCATCCGTTTCACCTTTGAGCATGAAATCAGTGCCGACAACGGCATTGATGAGCTGCTGAGTGGTCAGCTGGTTACGCAGAGCCTGCGCGTACTGATCGGCCGTCATCCCCATCTGGTTAACGATGCTGTTGTAACGCGCGTTGTCGAATTTACCGTTAGACTGGAAGGCTTGCGTGGAGAAAATGGCTTTTTTCACCTGCTCATCGCTGATGCCAAGGCCCAGTTTTTTGGCATACTGATCCAGCAGCGCTTCGTCGATAAGACGGTTCAGAGTCTGTTGGCGCAGGGTTTTCATGTACCCTTCGTTCGCTGCCAGTTCAGAGAATTGGTTGCCCAGCTGTTGCTGCATACGGTTACGTTCACCGGCAAAAGCATTCTCGAACTGACCGCGGCTGATCTCCTGGCCATTCACTTTTGCGGCATAGTTCGCGCCACCGCCAATAAGGTAACTGCTCACGCCGGTCAATATGAACGACACGATAATGATACCGAAAATAATCTTGAGCACGAGACTGTTAGCAGCCGTGCGTAAGCTGTCCATCATGGTGTAACAACACTCCGCTGTAGGTGACTGGTTACCTGACGCTGACGGAAAATCCTGCCCGTCGCGCGTAAAGTCGTATTGTGACAAGAAAACGGGGCGATTGTCAGCCCACAACTCGCATAAACTCGCACAAATCAGGTCTGGACAAACAAAAAAGGCACATCAAACGATGCGCCCTTGTACTATCCGGCTTCCCTGAAACGGGAAAGCAATCAGTTTACTGCGTCTTTCAGCGCTTTACCTGCACGGAAACCCGGCACTTTAGCGGCAGCAATGGTGATCTCTTTACCGGTCTGAGGGTTGCGGCCAGTACGGGCAGCACGCTCTTTAACAGCAAAAGTACCGAAGCCTACCAGTGCAACGTCGTCCCCAGCCTGCAGAGATTCAGTAACAGAAGCAATTAATGCATCTAACGCACGTCCAGCTGCAGCTTTAGAAATATCAGCACCAGCAGCAATTTTGTCAATCAGTTGAGATTTATTCACTGTTCTCTTCCTCTCTTTATAATTTATATCGCGCCTGAATCCTTCACAACGCGACCGCGCAGCAGTTATATCAGGCCTGCCATGACCTTACAACACCCGTTGTTGATGGCTGACCTAATCAGCAATCTAAATTAGCTATACAAAAAAAGGCTGGCAAGTGCGAAATGACTTACCAGCCTTGTTTTTATTGACGCTCTTTGCGCGAGGTCACTATTTTGCGGTTACAACCTGCATTCCTGACGGTTCATTCTGCAATGCGAGACTAAGAACTTCCTCAATTCGCTTAACAGGATGAATCTGCAGGTCGGCAATCACGTTGTCCGGAATCTCTTCCAGATCGCGTTTATTTTCGTAAGGGATCAATACGGTTTTGATCCCACCGCGGTGTGCCGCCAGCAGTTTTTCTTTTAAGCCGCCAATCGGCAGAACCTGGCCACGCAGCGTAATCTCACCGGTCATCGCCACATCGGCACGCACCGGGTTCCCTGTCAGGCAAGAAACCAGAGCGGTACACATGGCAATACCCGCGCTTGGACCATCTTTCGGCGTCGCCCCTTCAGGTACGTGCACGTGGATGTCGCGTTTTTCGTAGAAATCAGGGTTGATCCCCAGTTTCTCCGCGCGCGCGCGCACCACGGTCAGCGCCGCCTGAATGGACTCCTGCATCACTTCACCCAGCGAGCCGGTGTAGGTCAGTTTACCTTTACCCGGTACACAGGCGGTTTCGATGGTCAGCAGATCGCCGCCCACTTCCGTCCATGCCAGACCGGTCACCTGGCCAACGCGGTTTTCGTTGTCCGCGCGACCGTAGTCGAAGCGCTGAACACCGAGATAGGCATGCAGATTATCGCCGTTAATCACAATGTGTTTCAGGCTCTTATCCAGCAGCAACTGTTTCACCGCCTTACGGCACAGTTTAGAGATTTCACGCTCAAGGCTACGCACGCCCGCTTCACGGGTGTAGTAGCGAATGATGCCAATAATCGCGCTGTCCTCGACGGTCAGCTCGTTGGATTTCAGCGCGTTACGCTCAATCTGTTTCGGCAGCAGGTGCTGTTTAGCAATGTTCAGCTTCTCGTCTTCGGTGTAACCGGAGAGACGGATCACTTCCATACGGTCCAGCAGCGGGGCCGGAATGTTCATGGAGTTCGACGTCGCCACGAACATGACGTCGCTCAGGTCGTAGTCCACTTCCAGGTAGTGATCGCTGAACGCCACGTTCTGTTCTGGATCAAGCACTTCCAGCAGGGCAGACGCTGGATCGCCACGCATGTCCGACGACATCTTGTCGATCTCATCCAGCAGGAACAGCGGGTTTTTAACGCCCACTTTCGCCATCTTCTGGATCAATTTACCCGGCATAGAACCGATGTAGGTACGGCGGTGACCGCGGATTTCCGCTTCATCGCGCACGCCACCCAGCGCCATACGGATATACTTACGTCCGGTCGCTTTAGCGATGGACTGACCCAGAGAGGTTTTACCCACCCCTGGCGGTCCTACCAGGCACAGAATTGGGCCTTTGATTTTGTTTACACGGCTTTGAACCGCGAGGTACTCAAGAATGCGGTCTTTCACGCGTTCCAGGCCGTAGTGGTCGGTATCGAGGATTTCCTGCGCCTGACGCAGGTCTTTTTTGACCTTGCTGCGGGCGTTCCACGGAACCTGCACCATCCACTCAATGTAGCCGCGTACGACGGTCGCTTCAGCCGACATTGGAGACATCATTTTCAGCTTCTGCAGCTCGGCTTCGGCTTTCTCTTTCGCCTCTTTCGGCATCTTGGCCGCGTCGATCTTACGCTTCAGCGCTTCGTTTTCGTCCGGCGCATCGTCCATCTCGCCCAGTTCTTTCTGAATGGCCTTCATTTGCTCATTCAGATAGTACTCACGCTGAGATTTTTCCATCTGCTTTTTCACGCGGTTGCGAATACGCTTCTCAACCTGCAGCAGATCGATTTCGGACTCCATCATCGCCATCAGGTATTCCAGACGTTCGTTAACGTCGGACATTTCCAGCACAGACTGTTTGTCAGCCAGCTTCAGCGGCATATGTGCAGCGATGGTGTCCGCCAGACGTGCAGGATCGTCGATGCTGTTCAGCGACGTCAGCACTTCTGGTGGGATTTTCTTGTTCAGCTTGATGTAGCCTTCAAACTGGCTAATCGCGGTGCGAACCAGTACTTCCTGCTCGCGCTCATCAAGTTCAGGCGAATCAAGGTACTCTGCCTTGGCAGAGAAATGTTCGCCGTCGTCTGACAGAGTGGTAATACGCGCACGCTGCAGGCCTTCAACCAGCACCTTCACGGTGCCGTCAGGCAGCTTCAGCATCTGCAAAATAGAGGCCACGGTCCCGACGGTGAAAAGATCGTTTACACCCGGCTCATCCGTTGATGCTTCTTTCTGCGCCACCAGCATGATTTTTTTATCATGATCCATAGCGGCTTCGAGGCAACGGATAGATTTTTCCCGCCCTACAAATAAGGGTATGACCATGTGCGGATAAACCACCACATCGCGCAACGGCAATACGGGGATTTCAATGCGTTCAGAACGCTCAGGATTCATAGAGCTCTCTCTTAGTTAGTGTCCGCCAGGTAAGCTGGTCATGTCACTGTGCTTCACATAACCATTAACATGTATCCAGTATATGGGGATGTTTCCCACACATTCAACGCTATGAATACGGAAAAAGTAAAGGGGAGATAAAATCCCCCCTTTTTGATTAACTGCTTGTATGATTTGGTGAATTATTCGCCAGATGCCTGCTGGGCTTCCGGTTTACCGTAAATCAGTAGCGGCTTGGTTTGACCACTGATGACGGACTCGTCAATCACCACTTTCTCAACGTCTTCCATCGACGGCAGATCGTACATGGTGTCGAGCAGTGCCGCTTCAACGATAGAACGCAGACCACGAGCACCGGTTTTACGGACCATCGCTTTTTTGGCAATGGCATCCAGCGCTTCGTCGCGGAATTCCAGGTCAACGCCTTCCAGATTGAACAGCGCCTGATACTGCTTGGTCAGCGCATTTTTTGGCTCTTTCAGGATCTGGATCAGCGCGTCTTCACTCAGCTCATTCAGCGTTGCCACAACCGGCAGACGACCGATGAACTCAGGGATCAGACCGAATTTGATCAGATCTTCCGGTTCAACCTGAGACAGCAGCTCGCCTTCGTTCGGTTTTTCAGCCGTCGATTTCACCGTTGCGCCAAAACCAATGCCAGAGCCGGTTTCAACACGGTGGGAGATGACTTTATCCAGACCGGCAAACGCACCGCCACAGATGAACAGGATCTTGGAGGTATCAACCTGCAGGAACTCCTGCTGAGGATGTTTACGACCACCCTGTGGTGGAACGGCGGCTACCGTACCTTCAATCAGCTTCAGCAGTGCCTGCTGTACGCCTTCACCCGATACGTCACGGGTGATGGACGGGTTGTCGGATTTACGGGAGATCTTGTCGATCTCATCGATGTAAACAATCCCGCGCTGGGCTTTCTGTACGTCGTAATCGCACTTCTGCAGCAGTTTCTGGATGATGTTTTCGACGTCCTCACCCACGTAACCGGCCTCGGTCAGGGTGGTGGCATCCGCCATGGTGAACGGAACATCAAGCAGACGCGCCAGGGTTTCAGCCAGCAGCGTTTTACCGGAACCGGTTGGACCGATCAGCAGAATGTTACTTTTACCCAGTTCTACGCCATTGCTGGTGTCGCCGTTACGCAGGCGTTTGTAGTGGTTATAGACCGCTACCGCCAGCACTTTCTTGGCCTGCTCCTGACCGATGACGTAGTCGTCAAGGTGATGACGAATTTCATGCGGCGTTGGCAGCGCGCTGCGCTCACGGTGCGGTGCGACTTCTTTAATCTCTTCGCGAATGATGTCGTTACATAAATCGACACATTCGTCGCAGATATACACGGACGGCCCGGCAATCAGTTTACGCACTTCATGCTGGCTTTTGCCGCAAAAAGAGCAGTACAGCAGTTTGCCCGAACCATCTTTGCGTTTATCTGTCATGAGTCCAAACCTCTTTTTAAGTTCTTTGTGCCGCACATGACGACGCAAATGCCATTCTAAGACGCAAGCTGCATCAAGCAGCGTGCCGCCCTACCTTAGTATAGCGGCACACTCGCGTCGCGGGCATCAATTACGATGGGTCAACACGGAGTCGACTAAGCCGTACTCAACTGCCTCTGAAGCAGAGAGGAAGCGATCGCGCTCGGTATCGCGCTCGATCTGCTCGAGAGGTTGACCCGTATGCTGCGCCATAAGTTCATTCATGCGCGCTTTTACTTTCAGAATTTCGCGGGCGTGGATTTCGATATCCGTCGCCTGCCCCTGGTAACCGCCCAGCGGCTGGTGAATCATCACGCGGGAATTTGGCAAGCAGAAACGCTTACCCTTCGCCCCTGCGGTTAACAGGAACGCGCCCATAGATGCTGCCTGACCCATACAGATCGTGCTGACATCCGGTTTGATGAATTGCATGGTGTCATAAATGGACATCCCTGCTGTAATCACGCCACCCGGGGAGTTAATGTACAGGTAAATGTCTTTTTCCGGGTTTTCCGCTTCCAGAAACAGCATCTGCGCCACGATCAGGTTAGCCATGTGGTCTTCCACCTGGCCGGTCAGAAAGATAACGCGTTCCTTGAGCAGACGGGAATAGATATCAAAAGAACGCTCACCACGTGAGGTCTGTTCAATAACCATTGGCACCAGAGCCATATGGGGTGCAAAGTTATCTCGTTCGCCACTGTATGACATTTCCGTCTCCTGGATCAAAATTGAAAACACCTGCTGTACTGATTGTAACCTTACGGACGGATTATCAGCCAGTCTCATTCATCATGATTACGTACTTATGGGGTTCACAGTGCCCTATTTCAAGCATAACAACCTTTTGTTGTTACGCTAACACCGAAAGGGCGTTTTAGCACTCTTCCTGGGCTCTGGCTGCGATAAAAAAAACCCGCTGCCGCAAGGCAACGGGTTTTCTGTTCAAACTTTAAACCGTTGGGGCGAAATTACGCCTGCTGGTTCATCAGTTCGTTGAAAGAGGTCGCTTTTTCGGTCACTTTCGCTTTCGCCAGTACCGCTTCAACCGCCTGCTCTTCCAGGGCTACGTTGCGCATGTTGTCCATCAACTCTTTGTTCTTACCGTAGAACTCGATCACTTCTGATGGATCTTCGTATGCAGAAGCCATCTCTTCGATCAGGCCTTTCACACGCTCTTCGTCAGCTTTCAGCTCGTGGGTACGAATCACTTCGCCCAACAGCAGGCCAACCACAACGCGACGTTTCGCTTGCTCTTCGAACAGCTCGCGTGGCAGTTCCATCGCTTGCTGCTGGTTGCCACCGAAACGCTGAGCAGCCTGACGGCGCAGAACGTCGATTTCGCTGTCGATCAGGGCAGCAGGAACGTCGATTTCGTTGGCTTTCACCAGACCTTCGATCGCCTGAGACTTCACGCGGTTGCGCACAGCGCCGTTCAGCTCGCGCTCCATGTTTTTACGCACTTCGGTACGCAGGCCAGCAACAGAACCGTCTTCCACGCCGAAACGCTTGATGAACTCTTCAGTCAGTTCTGGCAGTTCGCGCTCTTCCACTTTCTTCAGGTTGATCACGAACTTCGCTGCTTTACCCTTCAGGTTTTCAGCGTGGTACTCTTCAGGGAAGGTCACGTCGATGGTGAACTCTTCGCCCGCTTTGTGGCCTTTGATACCGTCTTCGAAGCCTGGGATCATACGCCCCTGGCCCATTGCCAGTACGAAGTCAGACGCTTTGCCGCCTTCGAACTCTTCGCCGTCTACAGAACCGGTGAAGTCGATGGTCACACGGTCTTCCGCGTCAACAGCGCCTTCTTTCTCTTTCCAGTTCGCCTGCTGCTTACGCAGGGTGTCCAGCATGCCGTCAACGTCTTCGTCAGTCACGGAGACAATCGGTTTTTCAACTTCGATAGATTCCAGACCTTTCAGCTCAACTTCCGGGTACACTTCGAACTCTACGGAGTAGGTGAAGTCTTCGCCCAGTTTGTATTCGCCTGGAACGTAGTTTGGCGCACCGGCCGGATTGATTTTTTCTTTGATGATCGCATCGATAAAGTTGCGGCTCATCAGTTCACCCAGCACATCCTGACGCACGGAAGCGCCATAACGCTGAGCAACAACATTCATTGGTACTTTGCCCTTACGGAAGCCGTCAATACGTACTTTTTTTGCTACGTTGACCAGCTCGCTTTTCACAGCAGTTTCGATGCTGTCAGCAGCGATAGTAATCGTTACACGGCGGCCAAGGCCTTGAGTGGTTTCAACTGAAACTTGCATCTTGTTACCTCAAAAAAATCACAGTGCTCGGTCAACTCTGAATCTGTCTGTTATACCGGGATGCTCTCTTAGTGCAGATTCACATTCCCTGTCGCCAGAATCATCCCGAAGACATTCAATAAGACGCGGCATTATAGCGGCATCACTTAGGTGAGTCGAGAACGGTTGGGGCATGTTGCTGCGGCTTTTTTCACACTTTAAGGCTATTTTTAGCCTTAAAATCGCACCATCCGCTCAAAACTCAGACAAAACAAAACGGCCCGGAGGCCGTTTTGAGGAAATCTGTAAGCAACATACTGGAAAAGCTCCAGCCGTTGCAAATCCGATTTATCAGGCGATAGTGCCTGCACCGCGACAGGGCGGCGATGCGAAAACCGTATCCTGCAAGCCTTCCCATTCCTTAATGGTGTAGGTATGCAGTGCCAGCGCATGCACGGTCGTGGAGAGCTCTTCCGTCAAGGTGCTGTAGATCAAGCGATGTCGGTTCAGGAAACGTTCTCCCGTGAAGCGATCGCTAACCAGAACCACTTTAAAGTGGCTTTCAGAACCTGCCGGTACGTTATGACGATAGCTTTCGTCGACGACTTCGAGGAACACAGGGTTGAACGCTGCCCTTAATTTATCTTCTATATGCTCACGTATCATCATGAAATTACTCCTCCGACAACGCCAGGATGTCACCCATCCCTTTAAATGTTAGCCGCTTTTACCGTTTCCATTACACCTTGACAACAAATATTTAGCTTTCGTCTGATTTTCTCATTCAAACGAATGAAGTTCACTGTGAGCCTCATACCTTTTGTCATCCGTGGAAGGAGAAAATGGGTGAGCTGGTCAGTTTTCGGACAAGACGATGAATTTACATGCGTTGACCACTTCCCCTGACCGTTGGCGATGTTATGATGGCGGCAATTTTTCTCTCTATTATGCTTACGATTCGTGAGAACCTTAAAATGTTAAAAAAACTCTTCTTTCCATTGGTAGCCCTTTTTATGCTGGCAGGCTGCGCTACCCCGCCGACCACCATTGATGTCTCACCGAAAATCACCCTGCCTCAGCAGGACCCAAGCCTGATGGGCGTTACCGTGAGCATTAACGGCGCCGACCAGCGTCAGGATCAGGCTCTGGCAAAAGTGACCCGCGATAACCAGCAGGTGACGCTCACCGCCTCCCGCGACCTGCGCTTCCTGCTGCAGGAAGTGCTGGAGAAACAGATGACCTCCCGTGGCTATATGGTTGGCCCAAGCGGCGCGGTGGATCTGCAGATCATCGTGAACAACCTGTACGCTGATGTGTCTCAGGGCAACGTGCGCTACAACATCGCCACCAAAGCGGATATCGCCATCATCGCGACCGCGAAGAACGGTAACAAGATGACCAAGAACTATCGCGCGAGCTACTCTGTAGAAGGCGCGTTCCAGGCATCGAATAAAAATATTGCTGATGCGGTTAACAGCGTGCTGACGGATACCATTTCCGACATGGCGCAGGACACCAGCATTCACGACTTCATCAAGCAGAACGCGCGTTAATCCTGCCCGCAGACCCGGTCTATCGCCGGGTCAGTTTTATAAGAACATGTCCAGCCATTACTTACGCATTTTCCAGCAACCGAAATCAGCGATTCTGCTGATCCTCGGCTTTGCCTCGGGTTTACCCCTCGCGCTCACCTCCGGCACGCTTCAGGCGTGGATGACGGTCGAGAACATCGATCTGAAAACCATTGGCTTCTTCTCGCTTGTGGGTCAGGCCTATGTATTCAAGTTTCTGTGGTCTCCGGTCATGGATCGTTACACGCCGCCTTTCCTCGGGCGTCGTCGCGGCTGGCTGGTGATGACGCAGCTCCTGCTGCTGCTGGCCATTGCGGCGATGGGTTTTCTTGAACCCGCCACGCAGCTGCGCTGGATGGCCGCGCTTGCGGTGGTGATTGCCTTCTGTTCTGCCTCTCAGGATATTGTGTTCGACGCCTGGAAGACGGACGTGTTACCAGCGGAAGAGCGCGGTGCCGGTGCGGCCATCAGCGTGCTGGGCTATCGCCTCGGGATGCTGGTCTCCGGCGGGCTGGCGCTGTGGCTGGCAGACCGTTACCTAGGCTGGCAGGGGATGTACTGGCTAATGGCTGCTCTGCTGATCCCCTGCATTATCGCGACGCTATTGGCGCCCGAACCGAGTGACGTTATCCCGGTTCCCCGCTCGCTGGAGCAGGCCGTCGCCGAACCGCTGCGTGACTTCTTTGGCCGCAACAACGCCTGGCTGATCCTGCTGCTTATCGTCCTTTATAAGCTGGGTGACGCTTTTGCCATGAGCCTGACCACCACCTTCCTGATCAGGGGTGTCGGCTTTGACGCCGGTGAAGTGGGCGTGGTGAATAAAACGCTGGGGCTGTTTGCGACCATTGTCGGGGCACTGTATGGCGGCGTGCTGATGCAGCGCCTGACGCTGTTCCGCGCGCTGCTGATCTTCGGCATTCTGCAAGGCGCCTCTAACGCAGGCTATTGGCTGCTGTCGATTACCGACAAACATACGATCAGCATGGCTGCGGCGGTATTTTTTGAAAATCTCTGCGGCGGTATGGGGACTGCGGCCTTTGTCGCCCTGCTGATGACCCTGTGCAACAAGTCATTTTCCGCTACGCAGTTCGCACTGCTCTCGGCGCTCTCTGCCGTAGGCCGCGTTTATGTAGGCCCAATTGCCGGCTGGTTCGTGGAAGCCCACGGTTGGCCAACATTTTATCTCTTCTCGGTCGTGGCTGCCGTGCCGGGGATTTTATTGTTGCTGGTGTGTCGCCAGACGCTGGAATATACCCAGCGGACCGAACACTTTATGCCGCGCACCGAATATCACCGCGCCTACCGTTTTGCGTTACGACTGTTAATGGTGGGCTGCATTGCGCTGGCACTCTGGCTTGTGGTGCTCATTATTAATGCCAGCACGTCTCTGGCACTCCCCTTCGGGGCCCTTCTGCTGGACGCCGGTGCCCTGCTGGCCATCGTTGGGATCCTGACCGGGGGTCTGCTCGATTTCATGGCGTTGCGTAAAACGCAGCTGACCTGAAGAAAAATACGAAAGGTTATTTCCCGTTGTAATCACTAACCGAAATTATAACGGTGAAATAGCCACCAGCGACGAAAAAAAATATTTGTTGTTTTGTGCGGGATAGGATTTGGAAATTATTGGCTCCGGTTCCAAAACGCTATTTTTCATTAAACGATTCAGCATGTGATAGTTTGATTTTTCGTTTTTTAGATGTCTTTTTATTGATAATTAATTGTTAATTTTTTGTTTATTTTTAACAATGGTTATACCAATTGCCCCTTTTAGGGTATGCTTGGGGGTCCTTTCGTTATAAAGCCCATCTCATGCGGCTTCGGTCATAAAAACCGACATAATTTGCAACACTTGTGACACGTGCGGCAGAACCCGGTAACACCTTCCTGACACAGGCCTAATGATGTTTACAGTAATGTAACCTTCCCGTAAAATGCCCGCACACTTTAAACGCCACCAGACTCCCGTGGAATTGAGGTCGTTAAATGAGACTCAGGAAATACAATAAAAGTTTGGGATGGTTGTCATTATTCGCAGGCACTGTATTACTCAGTGGCTGTGATTCTGCACTACTAGACCCCAAAGGACAGATTGGACTGGAACAACGTTCACTGATATTGACGGCTTTTGGCCTGATGTTGATTGTGGTTATTCCAGCCATTTTGATGGCTGTTGGTTTCGCCTGGAAGTATCGTGCGAGCAATAAAGATGCGAAGTATAGCCCGAACTGGTCACACTCCAATAAAGTGGAAGCTGTGGTCTGGACGGTACCTATCCTGATCATCCTGTTCCTTGCCGTACTGACCTGGAAAACCACTCACGCACTTGAGCCGAGCAAGCCGCTGGTTCACGATGAAAAACCTATTACCATCGAAGTGGTCTCCATGGACTGGAAATGGTTCTTCATCTATCCAGAGCAGGGTATTGCTACCGTGAATGAAATCGCCTTCCCGGCGAACACTCCGGTTCAGTTCAAAGTGACCTCCAACTCCGTAATGAACTCCTTCTTCATCCCACGTCTGGGTAGCCAGATTTACGCGATGGCCGGTATGCAGACTAACCTGCACCTGATCGCGAATGAAGCAGGCACCTATGATGGTATCTCCGCCAGCTATAGCGGCCCGGGCTTCTCAGGTATGAAGTTCAAAGCTATTGCAACGCCAGACCGTGCCGCTTTCGACCAGTGGGTTGAAAAAGCGAAGCAGTCTCCAAACACCATGTCTGACATGGCGGCGTTCGAAAAAGTGGCTGCACCTAGCGAATACAACAAGGTGGAGTACTTCTCTAACGTGAAACCCGATTTGTTCAAAGATGTGATTGGCAAATTTATGGATCACGGCAAGAGCATGGACATGACCCAGCCTGAAGGCGAGCACAGCGCGCACGAAGGTATGGAAGGCATGGACATGAGCCACGCGGAAACCGCTCACTAAGGGGCCGAGGAAGAAAATGTTCGGAAAATTGACACTGGATGCAGTGCCCTACCATGAACCGATTATCGTGGTTACGGTGGCTGCAATTATCATTGGTGGCGCGGCCTTACTGGCCTTAATCACTTACTTCGGTAAGTGGAGCTACCTGTGGAACGAGTGGCTGACTTCGGTTGACCACAAAAAACTCGGTATCATGTACTGCATCGTCGGTATCGTCATGTTAATTCGTGGCTTTGCGGATGCAATCATGATGCGTAGCCAGCAGGCACTCGCCTCTGCGGGTGAAGCCGGCTTCCTGCCACCGCACCACTACGATCAGATCTTTACCGCCCACGGCGTTATCATGATCTTCTTCGTGGCGATGCCGCTGGTTATCGGTCTGATGAACGTTGTCGTTCCGCTGCAAATCGGCGCGCGCGACGTGGCGTTCCCGTTCCTGAACAACCTGAGCTTCTGGTTCACGGTTGTCGGCGTTATCCTGGTTAACCTGTCACTGGGTGTGGGCGAATTCGCGCAGACCGGCTGGCTGGCTTACCCACCGCTGTCAGGAATTGAGTACAGTCCGGGCGTTGGCGTCGACTACTGGATTTGGGCGCTTCAGCTCTCCGGTGTCGGTACAACCCTGACCGGTATCAACTTCTTCGTGACCATTATCAAGATGCGTGCCCCTGGCATGACCATGTTCAAGATGCCGGTATTTACCTGGGCATCTCTGTGCGCCAACATCCTGATTATTGCCTCCTTCCCAATCCTGACCGTCACCATCGCGCTGCTGACCCTGGACCGCTACCTGGGCACCCATTTCTTCACGAACGATATGGGTGGCAACATGATGATGTACATCAACCTGATTTGGGCCTGGGGTCACCCGGAAGTGTACATCCTGGTTCTGCCTGTGTTCGGTGTGTTCTCCGAAATCGCAGCAACCTTCTCGCGTAAACGTCTGTTTGGTTACACCTCTCTGGTGTGGGCAACCGTGTGTATTACCGTTCTGTCGTTCATCGTTTGGCTGCACCACTTCTTCACCATGGGTGCGGGCGCGAACGTAAACGCCTTCTTCGGTATTACCACCATGATTATCGCCATCCCGACCGGGGTGAAGATCTTCAACTGGCTGTTCACCATGTACCAGGGCCGTATCGTGTTCCACTCAGCAATGCTGTGGACCATCGGCTTCATCGTGACCTTCTCCGTAGGTGGGATGACCGGCGTACTGCTGGCGGTACCGGGTGCTGACTTCGTTCTGCACAACAGTCTGTTCCTGATTGCGCACTTCCATAACGTTATCATCGGTGGCGTGGTCTTCGGCTGCTTCGCTGGCGTAACCTACTGGTGGCCAAAAGCGTTCGGCTTCACGCTGAACGAGAAATGGGGTAAACGCGCGTTCTGGTTCTGGATCATCGGCTTCTTCGTAGCATTTATGCCGCTGTACGTGCTGGGCTTCATGGGTATGACCCGTCGTCTGAGCCAGCAGATCGATCCGCAGTTCCACCCAATGCTGATGGTTGCAGCGGGCGGTGCCGTGCTGATTGCCTGTGGTATCGCATCTCAGCTGATTCAGTTCTACGTGTCTATTCGCGACCGCGACCAGAACCGTGACCTGACCGGTGACCCATGGGGTGGCCGTACGCTGGAGTGGGCGACCTCTTCTCCACCGCCTTTCTATAACTTTGCCATCGTGCCGCAGGTTCATGAACGCGACGCATTCTGGGAAATGAAAGAAAAAGGTGAAGCGTACAAGCAACCTGCTCATTACGAAGAGATCCACATGCCGAAAAACAGCGGTGCGGGCATTGTGATTGCCGCTTTCGCAACGGTATTTGGTTTCGCAATGATCTGGCACATCTGGTGGATGGCGATTGTTGGCTTCGCTGGCATCGTAATCAGCTGGATTGTGAAGAGCTTTGACGAGGACGTGGACTACTACGTACCAGTCCGTGAAGTTGAGAAGCTGGAAAATCAGCATTTCGACGAGATTTCTAAAGCGGGGCTGAAAAATGGCAACTGATACTCTGGCGCACTCAACTGCCCACGCGCATGAGCATGCGCACCACGATACAGGACCGACCAAAGTATTCGGTTTCTGGATCTACCTGATGAGCGACTGCATTCTGTTCTGCTGTCTGTTCGCGACCTATGCCGTTCTGGTGAACGGCACAGCGGGCGGTCCGACCGGCAAGGACATCTTTGAACTGCCGTTCGTTCTGGTTGAAACCGCACTGCTGTTATTCAGCTCCATCACCTACGGCATGGCGGCTATCGCCATGTACAAAAACAACAAGAGCCAGGTTGTGTCCTGGCTGGCGTTGACCTGGCTGTTTGGTGCTGGATTTATCGGGATGGAAATCTATGAATTCCATCACCTGATCATGGAAGGCTTCGGCCCGGATCGCAGTGGCTTCCTGTCCGCGTTCTTCGCGCTGGTCGGCACCCACGGTCTGCACGTGACCTCCGGTCTGATCTGGATGGCAGTACTGATGTTCCAGATCTCCCGTCGCGGCCTGACCAGTACTAACCGTACCCGTATCCTGTGCCTGAGCCTGTTCTGGCACTTCCTGGACGTGGTGTGGATCTGTGTGTTCTCTGTAGTCTATCTGATGGGGGCGATGTAATGAGTCATTCTAACGATCATGGCGCTTCCCACGGCAGCGTAAAAACCTACATGACAGGTTTCATCCTGTCGATCATCCTGACGGTGATCCCGTTCTGGATGGTGATGAGCGGTTCTGCGTCTAAGCCGGTTATCCTGGGTGCAATCCTGGTGACCGCGGTGATTCAGATTCTGGTGCATCTGGTTTGCTTCCTGCACATGAACACCAAGTCCGATGAAGGCTGGAACATGACCGCCTTTATCTTTACCGTGATTATCATCGCTATCCTGGTAGTCGGTTCCATCTGGATTATGTGGAACCTCAACTACAACATGATGGTTCACTAAGAGCGGCGAGTATGTTTAAGCAATACCTGCAAGTAACGAAACCAGGCATCATCTTTGGCAACCTGATCTCCGTGATCGGAGGGTTCCTGCTGGCCTCCAAAGGCAGCATTGATTACACCCTCTTTATCTACACGCTGGTCGGTGTGTCACTGGTTGTTGCGTCCGGTTGTGTATTTAACAACTACATCGACATGGATATCGACAAGAAGATGGAAAGGACCAAAAATCGGGTGCTGGTGAAAGGCCTGATCGCCCCTTCCGTCTCGCTGGTGTACGCCACCTTGCTGGGTATTGCTGGCTTTATGCTGCTGTGGTTTGGTGCTAACCCGCTAGCCTGCTGGCTGGGGGTGATGGGGTTCGTGGTGTATGTGGGCGTCTACAGCCTGTATATGAAGCGTCACTCCGTCTACGGCACGCTGATTGGTTCTCTCTCCGGCGCTGCGCCGCCGGTGATTGGCTACTGCGCGGTCACGAATGAGTTCGACAGCGGTGCGCTGATCCTGCTGGCTATCTTTAGCCTGTGGCAGATGCCGCACTCCTATGCCATCGCGATTTTCCGCTTTAAGGATTATCAGGCAGCGAACATCCCGGTTCTGCCGGTCGTGAAAGGCATCTCCGTTGCCAAGAACCACATCACGCTGTACATCATCGCCTTTGCCGTGGCAACGCTGATGCTCTCTCTGGGTGGTTACGCTGGATACAAATATCTGGCGGTAGCGGCTGCGGTGAGCGTCTGGTGGCTCGGCATGGCGCTGCGCGGTTACAAAGTGGAAGATGACAAAGTCTGGGCGCGCAAGCTGTTTGTGTTCTCGATTGTGGCCATTACTTCACTGTCCGTGATGATGTCCGTGGACTTCATGGTGCCGGATTCACATAACCTGCTGACTTACGTCTGGTAAGCCACAACAGGTGAATAAAGGGGTGCTTCGGCACCCTTTTTTATTCACTGAATCTATTAATAACGCATGTAATATTTGTTAAATAACCCTTTATTTACCCCGCCCCTTCCCCGCACTACACTATGGCCTGCTTTTGAACTGAGGTGGTAATGAACGATTATAAAATGACGCCAGGCGAGCTACGCGCGACCTGGGGCTTAGGGACTGTCTTCTCGCTACGGATGCTTGGCATGTTTATGGTCCTGCCTGTTCTGACCACGTACGGTATGGCGCTGCAGGGGGCCAGCGAGGCGCTGATTGGCCTCGCCATTGGCATTTATGGTCTGGCGCAGGCGGTGTTCCAGATCCCGTTTGGCCTGCTCTCTGACCGGGTGGGCCGCAAGCCGCTGATTGTCGGCGGGCTGCTGGTCTTTGTGCTCGGGAGCGTTATTGCCGCCCTCTCCCACTCCATCTGGGGGATTATTCTTGGCCGCGCTCTGCAGGGCTCCGGTGCGATTGCCGCCGCGGTGATGGCGCTGCTGTCAGACTTAACCCGCGAGCAGAACCGTACCAAAGCGATGGCGTTCATCGGCGTGAGCTTTGGCGTGACGTTTGCGATTGCGATGGTGCTGGGCCCCATCATTACGCACACGTTGGGTCTGCACGCCCTGTTCTGGATGATTGCCGTGCTGGCAACCATCGGTATAGCCTTAACCTTGTGGGTGGTTCCGGACAGCAAAAACCACGTCCTCAACCGTGAGTCGGGGATGGTAAAAGGCTGCTTCAGCAAAGTGATTGTCGAGCCGCGCCTGCTTAAGCTGAATTTTGGCATTATGTGTCTGCACATTCTGCTGATGTCGACCTTTGTTGCCCTGCCCGGCCAGCTTGCCGCAGCGGGTTTCCCGGCGGCTGAGCACTGGAAAATCTATCTGGTTACGATGCTGATTTCGTTTGTCTCCGTCGTGCCGTTCATCATCTACGCCGAAGTGAAGCGCAAAATGAAGCGCGTCTTCGTGGGCTGCGTGGCGGTCCTGCTGATTGCCGAGATCGTGCTCTGGGGTGCCGGCCCGCACTTCTGGGAGCTGATTGCCGGCGTGCAGCTGTTCTTCCTGGCATTTAACCTGATGGAAGCCCTGCTGCCGTCGCTGATCAGCAAAGAGTCCCCCGCCGGTTACAAAGGCACGGCAATGGGCATTTACTCCACCAGCCAGTTTCTCGGCGTGGCGATCGGCGGCTCGCTTGGCGGCTGGGTGGACGGACTCTTTGATTCACAAACCGTGTTTCTCGCGGGGGCGCTGCTGGCGACAGTCTGGCTGCTGGTCGCCGGTACCATGAAAGAGCCGCGCTACGTGAGCAGCCTGCGCGTAGAAATTCCGGATGATGTGGAGATTAGCGATGTGCTGAAACAGCGTCTGGAAGCTAAAGACGGGGTCACAGAGGTGCTGATTGTTCCCGAAGAGCGCAGCGCTTACGTCAAAATTGACAGTAAGGTGACTAACCGTTTCGAGGTCGAGCAGGCGTTCAAGGCGTGAAAAAAAGCCCGGTTAAACCGGGCTTTTTATATTAATCGCGGAAGTTTTTAAACTGGAACGGCTGCCCCAGATCGCCGCCGCGCACCAGCGCCATCACCGACTGGAGGTCATCGCGGGACTTACCGGTCACGCGAATCTCTTCGCCCTGGATCTGCGCCTGCACCTTCAGCTTGCTGTCTTTGATGAGCTTCACAATCTTCTTCTGCACCGCGCTCTCAATGCCCTGCTTCAACTTGGCTTCCACAAACCAGTTCTTGCCGCTGTGCACAAACTCTTCCGGCACATCCAGAGACGTCCCTTCGATGCCGCGCTTTAACAGCTTGGCGCGCAGAATGTCGAGCAGCTGATTTACCTGGAAATCAGACTCGCTCAGCACCTTAATGGTCTTATTTGCGTCGTTCAGCTCAAACGACGCCTCAACGCCACGAAAATCGAAACGTGACTCAACTTCGCGGGTTGCGTTCTCAACGCCGTTGCGAACTTCCTGGATATCAACTTCGGAAACAATATCGAAAGATGGCATCTTTTCTTCTCCCTTCACTTTTGTTGCGTTGCATAATACCCGCTACGAGGCATAACTCAACAGAAGCTTAGCTGTATAATTAAGCTGTAACACCTGGCGCAGTTGCAGGTGAGGAGGAACAATGAAAATTACAGTGCTCGGATGTGGAGCCCTTGGTCAGCTATGGCTGACCGCGCTGTGCAAGCACGGACATGAGGTTCAGGGCTGGCTCCGCGTGCCCCAGCCCTATTGCAGTGTAAACCTGATTGGTGAAGACGGAAGCATCTTTAACGAATCCCTCACCGCGAACGATCCTGATTTCCTGGCGCAAAGCGACCTTTTACTGGTGACGCTCAAAGCGTGGCAGGTTTCAGACGCGGTCAAGACACTGGCCGCCCAGCTCCCCCCCACTTCGCCCATACTGCTGCTGCATAACGGCATGGGGACCCTTGACGAGCTGAAAAGCGTTCCGCAGCCCCTGCTGATGGCGACAACCACGCACGCAGCCCGTCGCGACGGCAACATCATCGTGCATGTCGCCAGCGGGGTGACCCACATCGGGCCTGCCAGAACGCAGGATGGGGACTACAGCTATCTTGCCGATGTGTTGCAGAAGGTGCTGCCAGACGTGGCCTGGCATAACCATATTCGTCCACAACTCTGGCGCAAGCTGGCCGTCAACTGCGTGATCAATCCGCTGACGGCGCTGTGGAACTGCCCGAACGGAGAGCTGAAAAATCATCCACAGGAAGTTGCACTGCTCTGTGCGGAAGTCGCGGCGGTCGTTGAGCGGGAAGGCCTGCATACCTCGGCAGACGATTTGCGCTGTTATGTCGAGCAGGTTATTGAGAGTACGGCTGAGAACATCTCCTCAATGCTGCAGGATGTTCGGGCATTACGCCACACGGAGATCGACTACATCACCGGATATCTGCTCAAACGCGCCCGCGCGCACGGCATCGCGGTGCCGGAAAACGCCCGTCTGTATGACCTGGTTAAACGTAAGGAGAGTGAATATGAGCGCGTCGGCACTGATCTGCCTCGCCCCTGGTAGCGAAGAGATGGAAGCGGTCACCACCATCGATCTGATGGTGCGCGGCGGCATTAACGTGACAACCGCCAGCGTCGCCAGCGACGGCAGCCTGGCGATTACCTGCTCGCGCGGCGTGAAGCTGCTCGCCGATGCCCCGCTCGTGCAGGTGGCCGACGGGGATTACGACATCATCGTCCTGCCCGGAGGCCTGAAGGGCGCGGAGTATTTTCGCGACAGCCCGCTGCTGGTTGAGACCGTGCGTCAGTTTCATTTATCCGGGCGCATTGTCGCGGCAATCTGCGCCGCCGCCGGCACGGTGCTGGTTCCCCATGACATCTTCCCCATCGGCAATATGACCGGCTTCCCGGGGCTGAAAGACACCATTCCGGAAGATCAGTGGGTGGACAAACGCGTCGTCTGGGATCCGCGCGTCAACCTGCTGACCAGCCAGGGCCCGGGCACCGCGATTGATTTTGGCTTAAAGATTATCGACCTGCTGGTCGGGCGCGAGAAGGCGTACGAAGTGGCGTCATCGCTGGTGATACCAGCGGGGATTTATAATTACTATGAAGAGTAGTGCATAAAAAAAGCCGGGTGGCGCGAGGTAAAAGCAAAACGGCAACCAAAGGTTGCCGTTTTTAATGTTTGCGCCCTCTCCCTGTGGGAGAGGGTCGGGGTGAGGGCATCAGGCCGCACGCTACGGACGATACACCTTCACATTCGCAAAGCCCTGCTCGCGCAGATACAGCGCCTGCAGGCGACTCATCACCCCACGCTCACACCACAGCAGGTACGTTTTGCTCTGGTCGAGGTCGCCAAACTTCGTGCTCAGCTTATAGAACGGCAGAGAAACCACTTCCACGCCATCCACCTGCAGCGGCTTGTCATCCTGCTCGTCAATGGAGCGGATATCCAGAATCGCGTCGTTCGCGCCGAAACCGCTCACGGTCTCCACTTCAACCACGTCCTGCTCGGTCTGCTGAGCGATCTCGCGGATATCAATGTTGGACGCTTCTTCCACCACTTTATCCAGAATGCTGAAATCGAAGTTCTCTTCTTCCGCTTCGATCTTCGCCTTCACCGCTTTCACCGTTGGGCTTTTTGAGATCACGCCGCAGTATTCCGGCATGGTGCGGGCAAAATCTTCGGTGCCGATTTCGCGCGCCAGATCGATGATGTGTTCTTTATCGTGAGAGATCAGCGGACGCAGGATCAGCGTATCAGACACGTTGTCGATCAGGCGCAGGTTGGTCAGCGTCTGGCTGGAGACCTGGCCCAGCGCTTCGCCGGTGACCAGCGCCTGCACGCCGTAGCGTTCAGCCACTTTGGACGCCGCACGGACCATCATGCGCTTCAGGATGACGCCCATCTGGCCGTCGTCCACTTTCTCCAGAATCTCGCCGACCACCGGTTCGAAATTAATTGCCACGAAACGCACGCGGTGGGAGCTGCCGAAGCGGTTCCACAGGTAATGTGCCACCTGACGAACGCCGATCTCGTGCGCCGCGCCGCCCAGGTTGAAGAAGCAGTAGTGTACGCGGCAGCCGCGGCGCATCAGCATATAGCTGGAGACGCCGGAGTCGAAGCCGCCGGAGATCAGGGACAGGACGTCTTCCTGGGTGCCGATCGGGAAGCCGCCGATGCCTTCATAGCGGCCTTTCACCAGCAGCAGGCGATCGTTTTCGATCTCCAGATTAACGGTTACGTCCGGGTTGGTCAGGCGCACGCGCGCAGACTCGACGTGCTGGTTCAGACCGCCGCCGACGTAACGCTCCACTTCAATGGAGCTGAACTCGTGCTTGCCGCGACGCTTCACGCGCACGCAGAAGGTTTTGCCTTCGATCTGGTCGCGGTACTGGACCAGCGCTTTCTCGAAGATGTCGTGCATATCGCTAAACGGGACATCTTCCACTTCCAGAATATGGTGAATACCCGGAATACGGGTCAGGGCGTCGCGAATATCCTGACGTTTGTTTTCGTCTTTGGCACGGACCTCAACGTGGTCCCAGTGGCGCACCACGGCGAGGGTTTCGTCGTAGTGCTTTAATACGTTACGAATGTTCCCGGTGAGAATTTTAATAAAGCGCAAACGCACAGATTGGCTTTTGATGGTGATTTCAGGGAACAATTTAATGATAAACTTCATGGCGGCAATGTTTCTTAGGCAAGCCTGTTAAGGCTTGTAATGGAAAAGAGTACAGCAGCCCACACCCGTGGCTGCATCCAGGCGCGCAAGTATACCACCATCGCGCCGCTCCTGTGCACATTGCGCGTTATTTGCTTATCCGCCCGAGTCCGTTACCATGTCGGGGCGAAGAATATAAGAGTCAATTCACTATGCCGAAGAAGAACGACGCACCGGCCAGTTTCGAAACTGCGCTGAGTGAACTGGAGCAAATTGTTACCCGCCTCGAGAGTGGCGATCTCCCGCTGGAAGAGGCGCTCAACGAATTCGAGCGCGGCGTCCAGCTGGCGCGCCAGGGTCAGGTTAAGCTGCAACAGGCCGAACAGCGCGTGCAGATCCTGCTGTCCGACAGCGAAGAGGCGAAAACCACGCCTTTCACACCGGACGCCGAGTAAATGGATTTTGCCAACGAGCTTCAGGCGCGTGTCATGCGCGCCAACGACGCCCTGCGCCGTTTTATTGCGCCACAGCCTTTTCAGAACACTCCACTGGTTGAAGCCATGCACTATGGCGCACTCTTGGGTGGAAAGCGCCTGCGCCCGTTCCTGGTGTACGCCACAGGCAACATGTTTGGCATCAGCGATAACACGCTGGACGCCCCGGCAGCCGCCGTTGAGTGCATCCATGCCTACTCGCTGATCCACGACGATCTCCCGGCCATGGACGACGACGACTTGCGTCGGGGTCAACCCACCTGCCATATCAAGTTTGGCGAAGCGAATGCCATTCTGGCGGGTGATGCCCTGCAGACGCTGGCGTTCTCGATTCTGAGCGACGCGCCGATGGCCGAAGTGGCTGACCGTGACCGGCTGGCAATGATTTCCGAACTGGCCATGGCCAGCGGCGTGGCGGGCATGTGCGGCGGACAGGCCCTGGATCTTGAAGCCGAAGGACGTCAGGTTAATCTGGAACAGCTGGAGCGTATTCATCGCCATAAAACCGGGGCATTGATTCGTTCAGCCGTTCGTCTTGGCGCACTAAGCGCGGGTGAGCAAGGGCGCAAAGCCCTGCCGATTCTGGACAGATACGCAGAAAGTATCGGTCTGGCATTCCAGGTTCAGGATGACATTCTGGATGTGGTGGGCGATACTGCAACATTGGGTAAACGTCAGGGTGCGGACCAGCAGCTTGGCAAAAGTACCTACCCCGCCCTGCTGGGTCTTGAGCAAGCCCAACGTAAAGCCCGGGATCTGATTGACGATGCCCGCCAGTCGCTGAATCAGCTGGCCGCGCAATCGCTGGATACCTCGGCACTGGAAGCGCTAGCGGACTATATAATCCAGCGTGATAAATAAACTATATATCTCGATGAGCCTTTGATGAGTTTTGATATTGCCAAATACCCGACACTGGCGTTAGTTGACTCCACCCAGGAGTTACGTCTGTTGCCGAAAGAGAGCCTGCCGAAGCTGTGCGACGAACTGCGTCGCTACCTGCTCGACAGCGTAAGCCGCTCCAGCGGCCATTTCGCCTCCGGGCTTGGCACGGTAGAGCTGACCGTGGCGCTGCACTACGTCTATAACACGCCGTTCGATCAGCTGATCTGGGACGTGGGTCACCAGGCTTATCCGCACAAAATTCTAACCGGACGTCGCGATAAAATTGGCACCATTCGTCAGAAAGGCGGTCTGCACCCGTTCCCGTGGCGCGGGGAGAGCGAGTACGACGTATTGAGCGTCGGGCACTCCTCCACCTCTATTTCTGCAGGCATCGGGATTGCCGTTGCCGCCGAAAAAGAGAACAAGCAGCGCCGCACCGTCTGCGTGATTGGCGACGGCGCCATCACTGCCGGTATGGCCTTTGAGGCCATGAACCATGCGGGCGACATCAAGCCGGACATGCTGGTTGTGCTTAACGATAACGAAATGTCGATTTCCGAAAACGTTGGCGCGCTGAACAACCATCTGGCGCAGCTGCTCTCCGGCAAGCTTTACTCCTCGCTGCGTGAAGGCGGCAAGAAAGTCTTCTCCGGCGTACCGCCGATCAAAGAGTTGCTCAAGCGTACTGAAGAGCACATCAAAGGCATGGTCGTGCCGGGCACCCTGTTTGAAGAGCTGGGCTTTAACTATATCGGCCCGGTTGACGGCCATGACGTGCTGGGACTGGTGACCACGCTCAAGAACATGCGTGACCTGAAAGGCCCGCAGTTCCTGCACATCATGACCAAAAAAGGGCGTGGCTACGAGCCGGCGGAAAAAGATCCGATTACCTTCCACGCGGTACCGAAATTTGACCCGTCCAGCGGCTGTCTGCCAAAAAGCAGCGGCGGCATGCCGAGCTATTCAAAAATCTTCGGCGACTGGCTGTGTGAAACAGCCGCAAAAGACAACAAGCTGATGGCGATCACCCCGGCCATGCGCGAAGGCTCCGGCATGGTGGAGTTCTCCAGAAAATACCCTGACCAGTATTTCGACGTGGCCATTGCCGAGCAGCACGCGGTAACGTTTGCCGCGGGCCTGGCGATCGGCGGCTACAAACCGGTTGTCGCTATCTATTCCACCTTCCTGCAGCGCGCCTACGATCAGGTGATCCACGACGTGGCGATCCAGAAGCTGCCGGTGCTGTTTGCTATCGATCGTGCGGGCATCGTCGGCGCCGACGGCCAGACGCACCAGGGCGCGTTTGACCTGTCGTTCCTGCGCTGCATTCCGGATATGGTGATTATGACGCCAAGCGACGAGAACGAATGTCGTCAGATGCTGTTTACCGGCTACCACTATCAGGATGGCCCTAGCGCCGTTCGCTACCCGCGCGGCAATGCGGTGGGCGTTGAGCTGCAGCCGCTGGAGAAGCTGGCGATCGGTAAAGGTCTGGTCAAACGTCGCGGTGAAAAAGTGGCGATTCTGAACTTCGGCACGCTGATGCCTGAGGCGGCGAAAGTGGCTGAAACGCTGAACGCCACCCTGGTCGATATGCGCTTTGTGAAACCGCTCGACGAATCCCTGATCCTGAGTATGGCTGAGGCGCATGACGTGCTGGTCACGCTGGAAGAGAACGCGATTATGGGCGGTGCGGGCAGCGGCGTGAACGAGGTGCTGATGGCAAACCGTAAAGCCGTTCCGGTGCTGAACCTCGGCCTGCCGGACCATTTCATCCCGCAAGGTACCCAGGACGAAGCCCGCGCGGCGATTGGCCTGGACGCTGCCGGTATCGAAGCTAAAATCCGCGCCTGGCTGGACTGAACCCTCCCCTTTTCCGCTCCTGCTATGCTTAAACGTATTGTTTAAACAGCAGGAGCGGACCGTGCAATACACAACATTAGGAAAAACAGACCTTAAGGTATCCCGGCTTTGCCTGGGATGCATGACCTTTGGCGAACCCGATCGGGGAAACCACGCCTGGACGCTGCCGGAAGAGAGCAGCCGTCCGATTATCAAACGCGCCATCGAGGGCGGCATTAACTTCTTTGACACCGCCAACAGCTATTCCGACGGCAGCAGCGAGGAGATTGTCGGCCGCGCCCTGCGTGATTTTGTCCGTCGGGAAGACATCGTGGTTGCCACCAAGGTGTACTATCCAGTGGGCGACCTGGCTCAGGGACTTTCTCGCGCGCAGATCCTGCGTTCCATTGATGATAGCCTCAGGCGTCTGAACATGGATTACGTCGACCTGCTGCAAATTCACCGCTGGGATTACAACACGCCCATTGAGGAGACGCTGGAAGCACTCAACGACGTCGTCAAAGCCGGTAAAGCGCGCTATATCGGCGCGTCATCTATGCATGCCTCGCAGTTTGCTCAGGCTCTGGATCTGCAGGCACAGCACGGCTGGGCGCGCTTCGTCACCATGCAGGACCACTACAATCTGATCTACCGTGAAGAAGAACGTGAGATGCTGCCGCTGTGCCATCAGGAAGGCGTGGCGGTGATCCCGTGGAGCCCGCTCGCACGCGGCCGCCTGACCCGTCCGTGGGGAGAAACCACGGCCCGTCTGGTCTCGGATGAAGTGGGAAAAAATCTCTACGAAGGAACAGAGGCCAGGGATGCCCTGATCGCTGAACGCTTAGCCGGAATTGCCGACGATACCGGCGCAACCCGCGCCCAGGTAGCGCTGGCGTGGCTGCTGGGTAAACGCGGCGTCGCGGCGCCGATTATCGGCACATCCCGGGAAGAGCAGCTTGATGAACTGCTGAATGCAGTGGATATCACGCTGACGCCGGAGCAGGTTGCCGAGCTGGAGACGCCGTATCAGCAGCATCCGGTGGTGGGTTTTAAGTAAGCCCCATCTTTTGTAGGCCGGGTAAGGTGGAACCGCCCCCCGGCAATACAGAGCGAACAAACTCACGCGAAGTGATCGTACCCTTTCCAGTCCAGCGTAACCGGCTCACCGTCTTTCACAAACTTCAGCCCTTCACTTTCCGGCATGATCTGCCCGATACAGGTGAATTTCGCGCCGAGGTGCGCTAATGCCACGTCGAGCGTTCCACGGTTGAGCTCAGGCACCGTGAAGCACAGTTCGTAGTCTTCGCCACCGGACAGCGCCCAGCGCAGCGCCTGCTCAGGTTCGACATGACGAAGCAGTTCCTCTGACAGCGGGAACAGATCCAGGTCAACACGCGCGCCGACACCGCTGGCCTTCAGAATATGGCCGAGGTCTGAGATCAGCCCGTCAGAGAGATCGATAGCCGAGCTTGCCCGCTCGCGCATCGCCTGACCGTGCAGAATACGCGGCGTCGGGCGCAGATGGCGTTTCACCAGATACGCCGCATCGTCGGCATCCTTCACGGTTAAGCGATCCTGGAGGATCGCCAGCCCTGCCGCGCTGTCGCCCGGCGTACCGGTCACATAGATCCAGTCGCCGGGTTTTGCGCCTGAGCGCTTCAGCGCGCGGCCGAGCGGCACATAGCCGTGGATCGCCAGCGTCATCGACAGCGGTCCGGCAGTGGTATCACCGCCAATCAGCTGCATATCGTAGTAGTTAAGCTGCTCAAACAGCGCATCGCTAAAGGCTTCAAGCCAGGCTTCGTCTACCTCAGGCAGCGTCAGCGCCAGGGTTAACCACGCGGGATCGGCCCCCATCGCCGCCAGATCGCTGACGTTAACCGCCAGCGCCTTATACGCCAGATCGGCAGGATCGATATCCGGTAAAAAATGACGTCCGCACACTAAGGTGTCGGTGCTGATTGCCAGCGTCTGTTTTTCGGGAATATTGAGAAGTGCACAGTCATCGCCGATGCCGGTTTCAACATCAAGACGAGAGGTTCTGACACGGTCGAAATAACGGGCAATCAGGGAAAATTCGCCGCATGCCATACGTTATGCCTCAGCAAATAAAAGAAAAAACCGGAGCCGCACTGCCCGTCAGGCAATGCAGAACTCCGGTTTGCGGATCACTTTTTGTGGGGACGGATCGCAGGTGCTGCTTTATCAAGTACGCCGTTTACAAACTTGTGGCTGTCTTCAGCACCGAAGGTTTTCGCCAGTTCGATCGCTTCGTTAATGGCCACTTTGTACGGCACATCATCACGTTTAGACAGCTCAAACAGCGCGATACGCAACACTGCTTTTTCTACCTGACCCAGCTCTTCGAGCAGACGGGACAGGTAAGGTTTCATCAGACCATCGAGATACGCGCTATTAGTCGCCACTCCCGACAGCAGTTCACGGAAGTACAGAACGTCAACGTCTTTCACGTCCTGTTCTGACAGGAACTGGTATTCAACATCAGCGATGTCGTTCTGGGACAACTGCCAGGAGTAAAGTGCCTGGACGGCACATTCACGGGCGCGGCGACGAGCAGCAGGTTTCACGGAATTCCCCTTACAAAAAAATCAGGCCTTGATGGCTTTCAATACATTGATCATTTCAAGCGCGGTCAGTGCAGCTTCTGCACCTTTGTTACCGGCTTTGGTGCCAGCACGTTCGATGGCTTGTTCAATACTTTCGGTAGTCAGCACGCCGAACGCGACAGGAATTTCAGCATCCTGCGCAACGTGTGCCAGACCATTGCTTGCACCGCCCGCAACGTATTCGAAGTGCGCAGTGCCGCCACGAATAACGGTACCCAGCGCAATCACCGCGTCGTATTTACCGGTTTTCGCCAGCGCGCCCGCCGCCAGTGGCAGTTCGTAAGCGCCTGGAACCCAAACAACGGTAATGTTGTCATCCTTAACCTGGCCGATACGTTTCAGGGCGTCAATGGCACCTTCCAGCAGGCTGTCGTTGATGAAGTTGTTGAAACGCGCAATGGTGATGGCGACGCGAGCGTCCGGGGTAGCTACAGCAGCTTCAATAATGTTCATACTCTTCCTTTACGGGTTCATTTGGCCCCGCAGGGGGGCGGATTTTATCATAATACTTTGCGCACTGCTTCCCTATTTCGGGAGCAATTACGCTGTCGTTAAGTGGAGGCAGACATCCGGACCAACCGGACGAATCTCGCTGAATTTGAGTTGTGGTGCATCGGCCAGTTTTTCAAGGCCGGGCAGCACAAACAGGCCGCGCGCGTCGTGACCTAACAGTTTAGGCGCAACGTAAACAAGCAGTTCATCCACCAGTCCGGCCTGTAAGAGCGCACCGGCGAGCGTTGGCCCCGCTTCCACCCAGATACTGTTCACCTGTTGCTTGCCGAGCAGCATCATCAGCACCACGAGATCCAGATGGCCGTTATGCTCCGGCACCATGATGCTGCGCACGCCTTCCGGCCATGTGCGCGTATCGTCCTTCGTGCGGGCAATCCAGGTTTCACCCGGCTGCTGGACGATGCGGTGCTCCGGCGTCACGCGGTTCTGACTATCAATGATAATACGCAGCGGCTGACGCAGGTTCTCCTGCGGGTACAGGGCCTGGGTATCGGCATTCAGCTCGTCCCAGCGCACGGTCATGGCCGGATCGTCAGCCAGAACGGTTTCACTGCTGGTGAGAATAGCATGGCTTTGCGCGCGCAGACGTTGCACATCGCGCCTTGCCTGTGGCGAGGTGATCCACTGACTCTCGCCGTTTGCCATCGCCGTACGACCGTCCAGCGAGGCGCCCAGCTTAAGCTGGATATACGGGAACCCGGTGCGCATGCGCTTCAGGAAACCTTTGTTGAGCGCTTCCGCGTCCTGCATCATCAGGCCATGGCTGACGTCAATGCCTTCCTGCTGCAGGCGATACAGACCACGACCGGCCACCTGCGGATTCGGATCCTGCATCGATGCGACCACGCGCGAAACCCCCGCGGCAATCAACGCGTCGCAGCACGGCGGCGTACGCCCATGATGGCTGCAGGGCTCCAGCGTAACGTAGGCCGTAGCGCCGCGCGCCTTCTCGCCGGCCATGCGCAGCGCATGAACCTCAGCATGCGGTTCGCCTGCGCGATAGTGAAAGCCCTCCCCCACGATCTCGCCATCTTTAACGATAACGCACCCGACATTCGGGTTGGGATGGGTCGTAAAACGACCGCGCTGCGCCAGCTTCAGGGCTCGCGCCATGTACATCTCATCGTGCATGAGCTTAATCCTGTAAGCGGGCGATCTCTTCGCCAAACTCTTTGATATCTTCGAAGCTGCGGTAGACCGAAGCAAAGCGGATATAGGCGACCTTATCGAGCTTTTTCAGCTGCTCCATCACCAGGTTACCGATCATTTTGCTCGGCACTTCACGCTCACCCAAACCACGAAGGTAAGATTTTATGTGGTTTAACGCCATCTCCACGTCGTCCGCGCTGACAGGACGTTTTTCAAGGGCCTTCAGCATTCCGCTGCGCAGTTTCTCTTCGTTAAACGGCTCACGCACGTCGTTACTTTTTACCACGCGCGGCATGACCAGCTCTGCCACCTCAAAGGTCGTAAAACGCTCGTTGCACACCAGACACTGCCGACGACGGCGTACGGATGATCCTTCGCCCACCAGGCGAGAGTCGATGACTTTGGTATCCACAGCGGAGCAGAATGGGCAATGCATACGGTATCCCTGTTATCTGGTTAACTGATTTTCATTTTACCCTGATCTGGCCTGACAACAAAGGAAGAGCTTTTTGAGACAAAGGATCTATGTCTGACACAATGATGCTGGCTACCATTAGGACGATCCGTTATTTCAAGGAAATAAACGCAATGACAAGACGTTACCTGAAAATATTGCTGGTGGGGAGCCTCTTCACCCTTAGCGCCTGTGCACAGCAAACCGAAGTCCGCCAGTTGAAACAGAGCGTCAATACGCTCAATACGGCGATGGACAAGCTGAACAAAGAAACGGTGAAAATCACCCAGCAAAACGCGCTGAATGCCAAATCCAGCAGCGGGGTTTATCTGCTGCCGGGCGCGAATACGCCTGCGCGGCTCAATAGTCAGATCGGCACGCTAAAAATGTCTCTGGTGAATGTGGCGGCGAATGCAGATGGTACTCGCGCAACATTACGTATACAGGGAGAGTCCAACGATCCGCTTCCGGCCTTCAGCGGCACTGTCGAGTGGGGCCAGATCCAGGGCACCACGGAGAATTACCAGGAGGTGAACGTGAAGAATCAACTCTTCACCGCCCCGGCCAGTGTTTTAGCACCAAGCGATGTGGATATCCCGCTTCAGTTAAGCGGTCTTACGCCGGAACAGTTAGGCTTTATCCGCATTCACGACATTCAACCCGCCGCGCACTAATCCCCTCCTTTTTAGCGGAGTGAAATGTCACTCCGCTAACATTTACATTTCGTATGGATTGGCAACATAAATGATTGCCGCTACAATCCCGGCCGTTTAATGTACGCAAACGTGAACGCAATCGATTACGCGTGTGAGAGATATGTGAAACAACACATATTTTTGTGAGCAGGGATTCCTATAATAGGCACCGCAGAAACACGAAATATTTAGAAACGCAATTCGCGCATTTTTCACTCCCGGAAGGGAATTTCAATCAGTGGCATGATTATGAAAAAAACATTACTCGCAGCTGGCGCCGTGCTGGCACTGTCCTCTTCTTTCACTGTTAACGCAGCGGAAAACGACAAACCACAATACCTCTCCGACTGGTGGCACCAGAGCGTTAACGTGGTGGGCAGCTACCACACGCGTTTCGGACCACAGATTCGTAACGATACCTACCTGGAATATGAAGCCTTCGCCAAGAAAGACTGGTTTGATTTCTACGGTTACATGGATGCACCGGTCTTCTTCGGTGGTAACTCTCAGGCTAAAGGTATCTGGAACCACGGCTCCCCTCTGTTCATGGAAATCGAACCACGCTTCTCCATCGACAAGCTGACCGGCACCGATCTGAGCTTCGGCCCGTTCAAAGAGTGGTACTTCGCGAACAACTACATTTACGATATGGGCCGCAATGAGTCCGGTCGTCAGAGCACCTGGTATATGGGTCTGGGTACGGACATCGACACCGGCCTGCCAATGAGCCTGTCTCTGAACGTCTATGCCAAATATCAGTGGCAGAACTATGGCGCTGAAAACCAGAACGAATGGGATGGCTATCGTTTCAAAGTGAAATACTTTGTGCCAATCACCCAGCTGTGGGGCGGTAACCTGAGCTATATCGGCTTCACCAACTTCGACTGGGGTTCAGATCTGGGCGATAAGAGCGGTTACGCAGAGAACGGTATTAAGCAGCGTACCAATGACTCCATCGCCTCCAGCCACATCCTGGCGCTGAACTATGATCACTGGCATTACTCTGTTGTGGCACGTTACTGGCACAACGGCGGCCAGTGGAACGACGACGCGAAACTGGTATGGATGAACGAACACGTCCGTTCTACCGGTTGGGGTGGTTACCTGGTTGTAGGTTACAACTTCTAATCAGTGCGGGTTTCGCCCGGTGGCGCTACGCTTACCGGGCCTACGACCCAAATGTAGGCCGGGTAAGGCGTAGCCGCCACCCGGCTTTTTACTGCCTCACCTTGCGCAAAAAATCCGCCAAAGACCTGTCCGCACTCTCGCTAAACCGCCTTTCCGTAGTCACAATATTGAGGCATCTGTCGAGCCGGAAACAGCGATAGTCATCGCGCCGTTCACACCACGCGGCCAGCAGCCAGCGCTCTCCCCAGAAGAACAGCCCCAGCGGCTGAACCTCACGATTAGACAGCTGTCCTGCTTCATCACGGTAATGCAATGCCAGCACCTGCTGGGCGGAAATTGCCTGATGAATCCTGTCAAAATCGCTGCGGGAGTGGCTTTGCATGCAAAAATCCGGGGCGTAGATCCGCGTCTGCTCCGCCTTTCGACGACTCTCCTCGGGCAGAATCGCCAGCACCTTTTCCTGAGCCGACTCCAGCTCGCGCGACAGCGATTCCCCACCCCAGGTTTTGAGCAGGCGAATCGCGACGATCAGCGCCTCGGACTCCTTATTTGTCAGCATCAGTGGCGGCAGGTCGAAGCCCGACATGAGGCGATATCCGCTTCCCGCCTCACCTTCCACCGGCACGCCGGAAAGCGACAGGTCGCGGATATCGCGATAGACCGTACGCTCGGACACGCCAAGCCGGTCCGCCAGATGCGCTGCCGTTGTCAGACGCCTGCCCCGCAGGATCTGCACAATCTGAAACAAACGGTCAGCGCGTCGGGTCATATCTTTGTCCGCTCTCAGGCAGGTTGATGGAGCCCGACGCGGTTGCCCTCGCTGTCGGTAAATAAGGCGATAGTGCCAATGCCATGCGGCAGTTCCAGCGGACCAAACACGCACTCGCCGCCCGCAGAGGCGATGCGATCGAGCGTGGCCGCCAGATTGTCAGTATGCAGGTAAATAATAGCGCCTTGCAAAGACGGTGTAACGCCGTCAAATTTTGCCAGTGCGCCTCCGGTGGCGGGATCCTCATGCGGGAAAACGGCCAGCTCCGCGCAGTCCATTTTCTCGCGACGCAGCGCAAGCTGCATGACCGGCTCATAAAATTTAATCGCGCGATCCATATCCGAGACCGGAATTTCAAACCAGTTAATAACGCTTTTCATACATCCTCCTGCCTGTTGTTTGGGTTCAGAAGGAGTCTACGACAGGGCTCCTGACAGCATACTGTCAGGAGTGTTTGTCAGGAGGAGATAAAAAAAATCCCGGTCAACCGACCGGGATTTCGATAACGCGCTAAACGTCGCCTTACGGCAGAATGGACGGCTGATCCGCCCCTTCTTTCTCGACTTTCTGCTGGAGCAGGTGCTCGCGCTTCATGCCGAGTTTCAGTGCCAGTGCGGACGCGACGTAGATAGACGACGCCGTACCGATGGTGACACCAATCAACATGGTCAGCGAGAAGCCTTCCAGTACCGGACCACCGAAGAGGAACAGCATCAGGATCACCATCAGGGTAGTACCGGAGGTGATCAAGGTACGGTGCAGCGTCTGGGTCAACGACACGTTAAAGATTTCGTACGGCGTACCGCGACGGATCTTACGGAAGTTTTCACGAATACGGTCAGATACCACGATACTGTCGTTCAGTGAGTAACCGATAACGGACATCAGGGATGCCACAATCGTCAGGTCAATCTCAATGTGGAACAGCGACAGTATGCCCATGGTGATCACCACGTCGTGCGCCAGGGCGATAACCACACCGGCCGCCAGTCGCCACTCAAAGCGGAAACCGACGTACACCAGGATGGAAATCAACGCCACCAGCAGCGCCATCGCGCCGGTCTGCGCCAGGTCAGCACCCACGCTTGGGCCGACGAACTCAATACGCTTAACCGCTGCGTTCTGGCTGGTTGTTTCGTTAATCACGCTAACAACCTTACTGCCCAGCTCCTGGCTGCCGTTGGCATCGTGCACCGGCGGCATACGTACCATGATGTCGCGGCTGCTTCCGAAGTTCTGCAGCAGAGGCTCTTCAAAGCCCGCTTTCTGCAGCGATTCGCGCATCTGGTCCATATCGACCGGTTTTTCCAGGGAGATCTCGATGACCGTACCACCGGTGAAATCGAGACCCCAGTTAAAGCCTTTCACGCCCATAATGATGATGGACAGAATCAGCAGGAAACCTGAAATGCCGAAGGCCCAGTAGTCCCAGCGCATAAAGTCCCAGACTTTACGGCCGTGGTTCAATTGTTCAACAGTATATTCCTGTGCCACAACGCACTCCTCAGATAGACAGCTTTTTGACGCGCTTGCCGCCGTACAGCAGGTTCACGATGGCACGGGTGCCGACAATAGCGGTAAACATTGACGTTGCGACACCGATACCGGTTGTAATCGCAAAGCCTTTGATCGCGCCAGTACCCACTGCATACAGGATAAGAACCTTAATCAGTGTTGTTACGTTCGCATCGAAGATAGAGCTGAACGCGCCTTTATAACCTTCATCAATCGCCTGCTGAACAGAGCGACCGTTGCTCAACTCTTCTTTGATACGTTCGTTAATCAGTACGTTGGCGTCGACCGCCACCGCAAGGGTCAGAACGATACCCGCAATACCCGGCATGGTCAGCGTCGCCCCCGGCAGCAGGGACATAATGCCGATAATCAGCACCAGGTTCGCGATCAGCGCGGAGGTCGCAATCAGACCAAACTTCTTATAGAAGAAGATCATGAAGAGGATAGAGACCACCAGACCGGCCAGACACGCTTCCAGGCCCTGCTGGATGTTTTGCATCCCCAGCGTTGGACCAATGGTACGTTCTTCAACAATCTGAATTGGCGCAATCAGCGCACCGGCACGCAGCAGCAGAGAGAGCTGACGCGCTTCGTTCGGGTTGCTAATACCGGTAATACGGAAGCTGTTACCCAGACGAGACTGGATATTGGCGATGTTAATCACCTCTTCCTCTTTCACCAGCACCGCACGACCATTTGCATCTTTCTTACCGCTGTCTTTGTACTCCACGAACAGGGTTGCCATCGGCTTGCCGATGTTGTCCTTGGTGAAGTTAGACATGATGTTACCACCCGCGCTATCAAGCGAGATGTTAACCTGCGGCTGGTTGTATTCGTCCTGGCTCGACGTGGAGTCGGTGATATGGTCACCGGTAAGAATCACGCGTTTGTACAGCACAACAGGCTGACCTTCGCGAGTCTGTTTCACTTCGGAATCACCCGGAATACGCCCTGCTGCGGCAGCGGACTGATCGACGTTGGAATTGACCAGACGGAATTCCAGCGTGGCGGTCGCCCCCAGAATCTCTTTCGCACGCGCGGTGTCCTGGATACCCGGCAGTTCAACCACGATACGGTCAGCACCCTGGCGCTGCACCAGCGGCTCAGCTACACCCAGCTGGTTTACACGGTTACGCAGAATGTTGATGTTCTGCTGAACGGCATATTCACGCGCTTCTTTCAGACGCGCATCGGTCATCACCGCGCGCAGCTGGTTGCTGCCCTGCGAGGAGATCACCAGGTCACGGTGACGTTGGGTCAGGTAATCTACAGCCTGATCGCGCGCCGCGCTGTCGCGGAACGTGATGCTCATGCCGTAGTTATCTTCTTTACGCACGGTGGTGTAAGCGATGCCTTTATCACGCAGATCGCTGCGCAGGCTGTCGATATTCTGTTCCTGCAGCTTGCCGAGCGCGGTATCCATATCCACTTCCATCAGGAAGTGAACGCCGCCACGCAGGTCAAGACCGAGTTTCATTGGCTCTGCATTCATCGCAGCCAGCCAACGCGGGGTTGCAGGGGCAAGGTTAAGCGCCACGACGTATTTATCACCCAGCACGCCCATCAGCGCTTCACGTGCGCGGAGCTGCGTGTCGGTGGTGTCGAAGCGAGCAAGAATTGCACCCTCTTCCAGAGCCACAGACTTAGCGGTAATTTTTTCTTCTTGTAACGTTTTCTGGACCTGGATCAGCGTTTGCTCACTGGCGGCGACACCGCGCGCGCCAGTGATTTGAACAGCCGGATCCTCACCATACAGGTTGGGAAGCGCGTACAGCAGGCCGACGAGAATCACGACGACCAGCATGATGTACTTCCACAAAGGATAACGGTTTAACACGGCAGTTCCCTTTGGGAAAAGTTGGGATTACAGCGCCTTCATGGTGCCTTTCGGCAGAACGGCAGCTACGAAGTCACGTTTGATGACCACTTCAGTGGTGTCGTTCAGGGCGATAGCAATGTAGCCGTTTTCAGCCACTTTGGTTACGCGACCGACCAGACCACCGTTAGTCAGCACTTCATCGCCTTTCGCAATGGAGTTCATCAGGTTTTTGTGCTCTTTGGTGCGCTTCTGCTGTGGACGCAGGATCATGAAGTAGAAGATCAGACCGAACACAACCAGCATCAGAATCAGAGACATCGGGCTGCCCTGCGCTGGAGCACCTGTTGCCGCTACCGCATCAGAAATAAAAAAGCTCATTCAAATTCCCTCATTATTAAAATTAA
Source organism: Enterobacter sp. JBIWA003 (assembly GCF_019968825.1). Classification (NCBI taxonomy): domain Bacteria; kingdom Pseudomonadati; phylum Pseudomonadota; class Gammaproteobacteria; order Enterobacterales; family Enterobacteriaceae; genus Enterobacter; species Enterobacter sp. JBIWA003. Next base: position 1,105,338 of record NZ_CP074170.1, on the reverse strand, counting down.
TCAACGTTCAACGGTGGAACATCCCGCCCCTGACGTTGGTAGAAATCGGTCACGAAGCTCTCTAATTTACCCTCTTCGATAGCCTTACGTAAACCAGCCATTAAGCGCTGATAATAACGAAGATTATGAATGGTATTGAGACGCGCGCCCAAAATCTCATTGCAACGATCGAGATGATGCAGGTACGCGCGAGAATAATTGCGACAGGTATAGCAATCGCACTCGGAATCGAGCGGGCTGGTGTCACTCTTATGCTTCGCGTTACGGATTTTCACCACGCCATCGGTAACGAACAAATGGCCGTTACGCGCGTTGCGGGTTGGCATGACGCAGTCGAACATATCAATGCCGCGGCGTACGCCTTCAACCAGATCTTCCGGTTTACCCACGCCCATCAGGTATCGTGGTTTATCCGCCGGGATTTGCGGGCAGACATGTTCCAGAATACGGTGCATGTCTTCCTTCGGCTCACCCACAGCCAAACCGCCGACAGCGTAGCCATCAAAACCTATCTCTACCAGACCTTTAACCGAGATATCGCGTAAATCTTCGTAAACGCTGCCCTGGATAATGCCGAACAGCGCATTTTTGTTCTGCAGGGAGTCAAAACGGTCACGGCTACGCTTCGCCCAGCGCAGAGACATTTCCATAGAACGCTTGGCGTAGTCCCAGTCGGCCGGATACGGCGTGCATTCGTCGAAGATCATCACGATGTCAGAGCCGAGATCGTACTGAATCTCCATCGATTTTTCTGGATCGAGGAAAATCGGATCGCCGTTGATCGGGTTACGGAAGTGAACGCCCTGCTCGGTGATCTTGCGGATATCGCCCAGGCTGAAGACCTGGAAGCCGCCGGAGTCGGTCAGGATGGGGCCTTTCCACTGCATGAAGTCGTGCAGGTCGCCGTGGAGCTTCATGATCTCCTGGCCCGGACGCAGCCACAGGTGGAAGGTATTGCCGAGGATAATCTGCGCGCCAGTGGCTTCAACTTCTTCCGGCGTCATCCCTTTTACGGTGCCGTACGTACCCACAGGCATAAACGCGGGGGTTTCCACCACGCCGCGATCAAACACCAGGCGACCGCGACGCGCGCGACCGTCGGTGGTATCGAGTTCAAATTTCATTTTTTCTCCGACGTCAGAAAAACAGTCCAACGTTGTAACACGGTGCCGCGGACTTATTCCCCGACACGCTCATTCAAAGCCTGCGGATTGTACGTGATAAACATCGCGTCACCGTAGCTAAAAAAGCGATATTTTTGTTCTACCGCAGACTTGTAGGCATTCATCGTATGCTGATAGCCCGCGAATGCGGAGACCAGCATAATCAGCGTCGATTCAGGCAGATGGAAGTTGGTCACCAGCGCATCAATCACTTTGTACTGGTAGCCCGGGTAGATAAAGATCTGCGTATCGCCAAAGAATGGCTCAATAAGATCGTTCTTCGCCGCCTGCGCGGCGCTCTCAAGTGAGCGCACAGACGTCGTACCGACCGCCACGACGCGGCTGCCGCGCGCTTTCGCCGCCAGCACCGCGTCCACCACGTCCTGAGGCACTTCAGCATACTCAGAGTGCATGATGTGATCTTCAATGCTGTCCACGCGCACCGGCTGGAAGGTACCCGCGCCGACGTGCAGCGTCACGAACGCCATCTCAATGCCTTTCGCGCGCAGTTTTTCCAGCAGCGGCTCATCAAAGTGCAGACCTGCCGTTGGGGCCGCGACCGCGCCAGGCTTCTGGCTGTAGACGGTCTGATACAGCTCGCGGTCAGCCTCTTCGTCCGGACGCTCAATATACGGCGGCAGCGGCATGTGGCCAATGGCGTTCAGGATATCAAGCACCGTCCGCTCGTCGTTAAACGCCACTTCGAACAGCGCGTCGTGGCGCGCGGTCATAGTCGCCTTGATGCTCTCATCATCGCCCAGCAGCAGCTCCGCGCCCGGCTTCGGGGCTTTGGAGGCGCGAATATGTGCCAGAATACGTTTATCATCGAGCATACGTTCGACCAGCACTTCAATCTTGCCGCCGCTGGCCTTACGGCCAAACAGGCGCGCCGGGATCACGCGGGTATTGTTAAAGACCAGCAGATCGCCAGGGTTGAGCTTGTCGAGCAAATCGGTGAAAGTACCGTGCGTCAGCTCGCCCGTTGGCCCATCCAGTGACAGTAAGCGACAGCTGCTGCGCTCAGGCATGGGATAGTGAGCAATCAGGGATTCAGGTAGTTCAAAGGAGAAATCGGCGACGCGCATGACGTATACTCGTGACTTAAAAACAGGCGGCATAGTCTAGTGCTCACACCCTTTTGCTGCAACAACTAGCCGCCCCCGGACAAATAAAACGCATGAATTTTCTCGCTCACCTGCATCTCGCGCACCTCGCTGACAGCTCCCTCTCGGGCAATTTGCTGGCCGATTTCGTACGCGGTAATCCCGCAGAAGACTACTCCCCTGAGGTTGTCGACGGGATTTTTATGCACCGCCGCATCGACGTGCTGACGGATAAACTGCCGGAAGTGACGGAAGCCAAAGCGTGGTTCCGCCCTGAAACGCGCCGCGTTGCGCCGATCACGCTTGACGTGATGTGGGATCACTTCCTGTCGCGCCACTGGGCACAACTCTCGCCGGAGCTACCCCTGCCCGAATTTGTGCGCTATGCCCACCAGCAGGTGTCGATCATTCTGCCCGACTCGCCGCCGCGCTTTGTCAATCTGAACAACTATCTGTGGTCGGAACGCTGGCTGGAGCGTTATCGCGAGATGGACTTCATCCAGAACGTGTTGAATGGGATGGCGAGCCGTCGCCCACGCCTGGATGCGCTGCGGGATTCCTGGTATGACCTGGATGAACATTACGATGCGCTGGAAACGCGTTTCTGGCAGTTTTATCCGCGCATGATGGTGCAGGCGAAAAACAAACAGCTGTAACAGAAATTACATTGATAGGTAAAAGCTGGCGGAACGATTGTCACCACCTCTTTGTCTTATCCATGAACACTCTCTATACTGGCTCGCGTTGCGTTCCAAATAACCTTAGTATCTACAGGAGAATCATATGGTTCTGGTAACTCGTCCGGCTCCGGATTTTACAGCTGCAGCAGTTCTGGGCAACGGTGAAATCGTTGAAAACTTCAACTTCAAAAAGCACACCAACGGTAAAGCGACCGTTCTGTTCTTCTGGCCAATGGACTTCACTTTCGTTTGCCCGTCTGAGCTGATCGCGTTCGACAAACGTTATGAAGAATTCCAGAAGCGTGGCGTAGAAGTGGTTGGCGTCTCCTTCGACTCTGAGTTTGTACACAACGCATGGCGTAACACCCCTGTCGACAAAGGCGGCATCGGTGCGGTGAAATACGCAATGGTTGCGGACATCAAACGCGAAATCCAGCAGGCTTACGGTATCGAACATCCGGACGCTGGCGTTGCGCTGCGCGGTTCCTTCCTGATCGACGCGAACGGCATCGTTCGTCACCAGGTTGTGAACGATCTGCCGCTGGGTCGTAACATCGACGAAATGCTGCGTATGGTTGACGCGCTGCAGTTCCACGAAGAGCACGGCGAAGTGTGCCCGGCTCAGTGGGAAAAAGGTAAAGAAGGTATGGCTGCTTCCCCAGACGGCGTGGCTAAATACCTGTCTGAGAACGTATCCAGCCTGTAATCGGCACGGTTTACGAGAAAGGCCCGCTTATGCGGGCCTTTTTTTATGCCTTACGCTGCGTTTCCCGCCAGATACGCCAGGCCATGCCCGCCAGCAGGAGCACGCCCGCAATCAGCACGCCCCACACCAGCAGGGCGTTCATCCAGCTCGCCCGATCGGCCGCAGAGGTGGCGGTCAGACGCCCCTCGCCGCCTAACGCAACGTCATCCACAATGTCGGCCTGCGGCAGGTTCGCCATTGCATAGGTCTTACGCAGGTCGGCGGGGATCAGCATGTCGGGCTCCACGCTGGCAGGCTTTGCGGCGCCGTTGCCCCAGGCAAGCACGTACGGCGCTTTCCCCTGCGCGTTGAACACCAGGTCATAGCGGTCGCGATGCCCCGTGACGCTCGGCAGGTATTCTGGCAGACGCGCATTCAGCGTCGTGATTTTCACGGCCTGCACCAGGCCCCCGCTAAGCGAAACCGGTCCGGACGTTTTTCCCTCCAGGCGATAAATCACCTCTTTTTTCAGGGGGTGCCATGCGTCTTTTTCCGTACTGCGCCACGCGATCTCCACGGGAAGGACACCATCACCGTTCAGCGAAATGCTGACAGCACTCAGCGGCTGCGGGCGCACCCAGCGCCACTGCGCTTCGCTTGTCGATAGCGGCTCCCCTTCTCCCTCAAGATTGATCTCTTCCGGGGCAGCCTGCGCAGGTGCGCTGATTGCGTTTACGCCGGTCAACGTTATCCCCTTGCTCTGCGTATTCAGCACCACCATGAGATAGCGATTCGCCTCGGGAGATAAAACCGTATCGGTATCGATCCGATCGAGTTTAAGGCGATCCTGACCGCTGGCGACGTCCAGCAGCGGCATATCTTCGCGCAGGGTATACCAGCGCTTAAGATCCTCGCTGTAATAGACCGACGCCGTTCCCTGCCAGGGCGACTGCGGGGTATTCCAGAGCAGCTGCAGCTGGGATATGGCCAGCTCACCCGTCGTCTGCTCCGGCAAGGTCAGCAGGTAATGTTGCCCGACGGCGGCGGCTTTTTGCCCCTCCAGCACAATCTCAACGCCGTTTCGGGAACGGAGCAGGATCTTATCGCTGTCACCGGTGTCTGAGCCAGCCGCGAGCGGCGAGGCGTCCAGCGGAAAGAGACGCAGCGCCGTGGAGTGCGCTGTGTCCTGCGGGCGCGTTGCGGCGATCAGGCTAAAGGGAACCGGCTCGCCCGACTGGTTAAAGACGCGAACATCATGCAGATCCGCTGACGTGCTCTGCTCATAGACGGCAAGCGGCAGCATCACCCGATACCACCGGGAAGGAACGGACGTGTCGAGTGAACGACCAAAGGCATAGTCCCGGGGCGATTCCGCGGGTACCTCGTCGCAGAACGCCGGGCCGGAAAGCGCCAGCAGCGCGGTACACGCTACCGCTTTCATCCATTTCATTTTTCATCTCCTGTTTTTGGCGGTAGCGGCGAGAAATAGCCCACTATCAACACCAGTATCGCCACACCGATAAACGCCACCGCGCGCGACAGACCGCCTCCGCCCGCGCTGTCCACCAGCATCAGCTTAACCATCACCACACCCAGCAGCGCGGCCCCGCAGAGCCACTCCTGCCGGGAAGCCTGACGGGTGGCATGGATCATGACCACCAGCGCGCTCAACATCCAGAACAGGGCAAAGCTGGTCTGGATAAGCCGCGAATCCCACAGCGATGCCATATTCCAGGCCACGTCGCCGTACCAGGCCAGGGCGCGCATCAGCGCACCGTTTAGCCACCAGAAGCCAAACGCCATGAGCGCGACGGCAGGCCACGGGCGCGCTTGCGCAAGCCACGCCGGGTAGTAGCGATCCACCGCCCGATAAAAGACCACCAGACCCAGCAACGCGAACGCGGCACCTTCCTCAAGCGGGTTCACCAGCGGCAGCCAGGTCTGACGATAGACCACGCCGTCCTGGAAATTGGTCACCACCAGCAATACCAGCAGCGCCACGACTACGGGAATCGGTGCCAGGCAGGCGTAGAGCGCAGGCCACTCCCGGAACGGCCACACGCGACGCCGTACCGCAGCAGAGAGCACCATAATCACCCCGCCGCCTGCGGCCATCGCTAATCCGCTACCCCAGGCCGCCATGCCCCATGGCAGAGACCGGGCAAACCAGTAAAGCTCGGCGGCCAGCGCCAGTAAAATCATCCAGAACAGCAACAGATGCAGCCCCATCGCGATGCGCGGCAGGAGTCTTTCACCGTCGCGCCGCAGCAGCATTAGCGCGGCAGGAAGCGCAACGCACCAGGCCAGGTTTGACCAGCCGGCGGAGACGATCTGCTGGTGCCAGAGCTGATAACCCACCATCAGCAGCATAACCGGCCAGAGCAGCCATTTGCTGGCGTCCAGCTCCCGCCACGCCAGACGAGCGGCCACCTGCCGCCAGCCCCAGACCGACGCCGCCGTCAGCGCCAGCACGCCCGCCAGAATCGGTAATTCCTTCGTCAATGCCAGCCGCGATGCGCCCAATAGCGCCACGAGCCAGAACAGCAGACCACCTGCCAGCAGCGCCCAGCTGACCGGCAGGAAGAGAGTCCGCCACAGCCAGGCCGCAGCCAGCCAGCAAAGGCTAAGGATGGCGAAGATAAGGAGCAGGCTCAGCGGCGTAACGCCGTTTGTTTGCGCCCACAGCGCGCTGCCGAGCGCCAGCACCAGCAGCGCCGTCCCGCTATAGCTCATCCGCCGCTGCTGCTGTTGCACGCCCAGCCAGAGGATACCCAGCCCCTCCAACGCCCAGGCCATTGCCGTCCAGCGCGCCGACAGCGCCAGCGGAATGGCGAGCGTGGCAAACCCGCCGCCGATCGCCAGCGCCGCCATGACCAGCGGCCGTCCGAGGGAGGGATAGCGCCGCAGCGCGAGGTACGCGAGGGTGAGATAAAATGCGCCGTATCCCAGCGCGCTCAGCGCCGGGCCATATTCCCAGTGTCGGGTCATGCCGTACTGCATCCCGAAGCCGATCAGCGGCGGGGCAAAAAGCAGCACGCCGTCAACGATCTGCTTCCCTCTCTCCTGCGCCCGCAGCGACAGCGCCACGCTCAGCACGCCGAATATCAGCGTATTGGCAATCAGGAACAGCTGGCAGATCCAATAGTCTTCAGGCTGGTAGTCATTCAGCCCCCACAGGCCGCCCACGCCGAACGTAAACAGCAGCCCGAGCAGGTTCAGCTCTCGCCAGTGCTGCCAGATGCTGATAGCAAGAATGCCGATGGACAGCAGGAGGTAGAAAGAGAACAGCGCGACAAAGCTGCCGCCCCCGGTAGACAGCAGGAGCGGCGCAAGATAGCCGCCGAGGCTCGCCAGCATGGCAAGGCTCAGCGCCTTCTGCAGCACCGCCAGCCCGACGCTCGCCGCGCAAATCACCACCAGCAGCGCAAAAGCCAGCGTCATCGGCAACATTTGCCAGAGCCGGAAGGCGCCAAACACCGTCAGGTAGAGCACGCCGGTCGCCCCGCCCTGGAGGATCAACGCATAGACGCGCTGCCTGTGCCGCAGTCGCCACCCGACAGCCAGCAGAACAATGGCAAACAGCGCGGTTGCCACGAGGCGCAGCTCAAGCGGGAACAGGGAATGTTCGACGGTATAGCGCAGCAGGAAAGAGAGGCCGAGGAAGAGCAGCAGGATCCCCAGCTTCGCCAGCGGATTACCCTGCATGAACCAGCGCGCCAGCGACGTCAGGATGCCGCCAAAGGCTGAAGGCGGTTTTGCCACTGGCGCAGGAGCCTGAGCGGGTTCTGCCACCGCAGCGGGAATATCGGGGCGCCAGGGGTCGACAGACGCGGGAGCGTCCTCCACCACCGGCGCGGTCATAGCCACCGGCGCGGCGGTCTGCACCGGCTCCGGCGCGTTCTCAGGCACGCCGCGCTGCTCAAGCGCCTCTATGCGCTGGCGCAGCCGGGCAATCTCCTGCCGCGCTACCGTACTTCGGTTAAACCCGATAACCGCAAGCACGGGCGCAACCAGCAGCGCAAAAACCAGGAATAAACAGCCAAGGATGTAAAGCTCGTCCATGTTTCCACCTTCACCGTAAACGATCCGTTAAGATTGACACAAATCGTTGCATTTGCGCCATCTTAAAAGGTGGAAACATTAGCGCATTAGCTGCCGAACCAGATCGTCGCGGATACCGCAGGCAGCGCCAGCACGCCGTCCTGTATCGTCGCCTTGCCCTCTTTGCTCTTCCACGCAGCCACCTTCAGCAGCGGTGAATCATCCAGCACCACTTCGCAGGCCTCGCCCCGGTTGATCGCCACCAGCACGCGCTGCTGGTTATAGACGCGAGCAAACACCACCACGTTATCGTGGGCGTACACCACCTGACAGCCGCCGTACCGCAGGGCGAGACTCTGCTTACGCAACTTCGCCAGGCGCTGATACAGGCTGAACAGCACCTTGTCCTGTTTCTCCGGCGCCCACGGGAAGGTTTTGCGACAGAACGGATCGTTGTTGCCGTCCAGCCCCACCTCGTCTCCGTAGTAGATGCACGGTACGCCCGGCCAGGTGAAGAGCCAGGTCACCGCCAGCGGCAGACGCGCGATATCCTTGCCGAGCAGGGATTTAAAGCGCGCGGTGTCGTGGCTATCGAGCTGGTTAAACATCCGCAGCTGCTGCTGATGCGACAGACCAGCGCGGTAGTTCTCCATCCACGCCATGCAGGTTTCAGCGTCGATATGATTCGGATCGTAGGAGATATCGGTGTTGGCGAGGAATCCCCACAGCGGGAAGGTAAAGCCGCGATAGTTCATCGCCGCATCTTCCGCATCGTTCTGCAGCCACTGGCGCGCGTCGCCAAAGTGTTCGCCGAAGACAAACGCCTCCGGCTGGGCCGCTTTTGCCGAGCGCGTAATCCCGGCGACGTGCTGAAGGTTATTCCGCGCCCCGCCCGCTTCGCCGAGCATATGCACTACGTCCAGACGCCAGCCGTCCATATTCCACGGCGCCTTCAGCCAGTGGCGCACGATGCTGTCTTCCCCGCCGTAAATCTCGTTCACAAGCGTTGGCGACTGGAAATCCAGCTTCGGCAGGCTCGGGTAGCCCAGCCAGTCCAGCGCACGCCCCTCCTCATTAAAGCTATACCAGTCGCGCTGCGGCGAATCCGGGTTATGACATGCCCCGCCCATCGACTGATTATGCCGATCAAACCACGCATGCGAATCTCCGCTGTGGTTGAACACGCCGTCCAGAATGAGGCGCATACCTTCGTTTTGGGTGTTCTTACGCAGGCGCAGCAGCGCCTCGTCACCGCCAAACTGCGCGTCGACGTGGCGATAATCTTCGGTATCGTATTTATGTACGCTCGGGGCCTTGAACACCGGGTTGAGATAGAGCGCCGTCACGCCCAGTTTTTTCAGGTACGGCAGCTTTTCGCTGATGCCGTCGAGATCGCCCCCGTAGAAAGTCGATCCGCCCGCCTGCGCGGTCAGCGGCTCATCCCACGCTTTCAGGATAATGTCGTGGCCCGCTGCATGGTGGTAATAGATCTTATCCTGGTCGGCAGTGCGTTTTTCGCTGCGCGCAAAACGGTCCGGGAAAATCTGGTAAAAGACCTGATCGTTAACCCACTGCGGGCCGTTATCCGGGTAATCCACAGCAAACTGCTCCAGCCGTGCAGGCGGGAAACGGCTAAACCCCTGCGGGGTAAACCACAGCTGACGGTTGTTCCACAAAAGCTTAAAGCTGTAGCGGCGACGCGGCTGTCCGCTACGCAGGTCGATATTCGCACGCCAGGCGGTGATCCCCGGCTGCGGCTGGCTGCGCAGCTTGTGCATTTTCAGCCCGGTCTCTTCGTTATCGATTTCGGCGCGGAGCGTCACGCGTTCAGGCTGATTTTCACCCGCCAGCCAGAGCGTAATCACCAGGTTGTCTTTGTTTTGCTTAACAAATGGGGCAACCGGAAGGTGCCAGGCGTTTAACATCACGAATCCCCTTTGATGAAATTGACGTCACCTTGCCACAGGGTGGTTAAGGATAGCTCACCATGATGGGATTTATTGGGGGAGGAGGACGGGGGATGAGGCACCAGTGCGGCCTGATGCCCTCACCCTAACCCTCTCCCACGGGGAGAGGGGAAAAGGATGTTACTGCGCTTCCGCCAGTTGACGGTCGCGGCGGCATTTAAACACCCAGCCCACCAGCAGCAGCACGATCCACGCGCAGCCCACGTAGAGCGAAATGCGGGTGTCCGGATGGTAGCCAATCAGGCCAATGATAAACACCAGGAAGATCAGCCCCACGACGGTGGTCGCAACGCCGCCCGGTACTTTGAACTTCAGCGCTTTCGCCTCATCCGGTGACAGGCGACGGCGGAAGGCAATCTGCGACAGCAGAATCATGATCCACACCCACACCGTCGCGAAGGTTGCCAGGGACGCAATCACCAGGAAGACGTTCTCCGGCATGATGTAGTTCAGGTAAACCGAGAACAGCAGCGCCACGGTCATCACCACGACGGTCACCCACGGCGTGCCGCGGCGTGAGGTTTTGGCGAACACCTTCGGCGCACTGCCCTGCTCCGCCATGCCGTGCAGCATACGGCCCACGCCAAAGACGTCACTGTTGATCGCCGAAAGCGACGCGGTCAGCACCACAAAGTTGAGAATGCTGGCGGCAAACGCAATACCCATATGCTGGAAAGTCAGGACAAACGGGCTACCGTTGGTACCCACCTGATTCCACGGGTAAATGGACATGATCACGAACAGCGTACCCACGTAAAACACCAGAATACGCATCGGCACCGAGTTGATCGCACGCGGAATGGATTTCTCCGGGTCTTTCGCTTCACCAGCGGTGATACCGATAATCTCGATACCGCCGTAGGCGAACATCACCATCTGCAGCGACATCACCATCCCGAGCCAGCCGTTGCTGAAGAAGCCACCGTTGCTCCAGAGGTTGTGGATCCCGGTCGGCTGCCCGCCGTTGCCAATCCCCCAGATGATAATCCCGAAACCGGCCACAATCATGATGATGATGGTGGCGACCTTGAAGAAGGAGAACCAGAACTCCAGCTCGCCAAACACCTTCACGCTCATCAGGTTGACGGCGCAAATGATCAGCACCACGCTCAGCACCCAAATCCAGTGCGGTACCGCCGGGAACCAGACGCCCATGTAGATGCCAAATGCCGTCACGTCGGCAATCGCCACAATCAGGATTTCGAAGCAGTAGGTCCAGCCGGTGATAAACCCGGCCAGCGGGCCGAGGTTTTCCTGCGCGTAGCGGGAGAATGAGCTGGCGGAGGGGTTGTGAACCGACATTTCGCCGAGGGCGCGCATGATGATATACGCCGCCACGCCGCCGATGATGTACGCCAGCAGCACGCTGGGACCGGCCATTTTGATGGCATCTGCCGAGCCATAAAAAAGACCGGTGCCGATAGCCGAGCCCAGCGCCATAAAGCGGATGTGGCGCGTGCTCAATCCACGTTTAAGTTTGTTAGTGCTTTCCATTTAAATCTTGCCATTCAACACGAAAAAAACAAAAAACCACGGGGCCTTAAGCCCCGTGGTTAAACAGTTTGTTGCCGTTGATTAATGGGCGTTCGATGCGACCTGACGCCCTGCGGCACGGTCCCAGATAATCGCCAGAATCAGCGCAACAACGGTAGGCATCAGCCAGGCCAGACCCTGCTCGGACAGCGGCAGACGCTGTGTCCAGGCTGGCAGAACTTCAGCGAACGCTGATGCTTTAATCCCGTCAAGGATACCAAAAATCAGGCTGATAAACATGGCTGGTGCAATAATTCGTGAGGAGTTGTTCCACCACGGGCGGGTGAAGCTCAGCACCACCAGCACGATGCACGGCGGATAAATCGCCGTCAGTACCGGAATAGAGACCTGAATCAGGTGGCTCAGACCGAGGTTGGACACCGCCATGGAGAAGATACCAAGGATAAACACCAGGGTACGGTAAGAGAGCGGCAGATACTGCGCAAAGAACTCAGCACAGGCGCAGGTCAGGCCAACGGCGGTAACCAGACAGGCCAGGAAGATAAGCGCCGCCAGCAGCATACTGCCCGCACCACCGAAGGTGTGCTGAACGTAGGCGTGCAGGATAGCCGCACCGTTGGCGTTCTGATCGACCAGCATGGCGCTATCGGAGCCCAGACGGAACAGCGCCAGATACAGCAGCGTCAGCCCTACGCCAGCCATCAGACCGGCCCAAATGGTATAGCGGGTCAGCAGACGTGCTTCGGTCACCCCGCGGGAACGCGCGGCGTTAACGATAACGATACCAAACACCATCGCGCCCAGCGTATCCATCGTCAGGTAGCCGTTCACGAAGCCGTTAGAGAACGCGGCGTTTTTATAGGCGTCCATCGCGTCGCTAATCGGGCCGGCGGGCCAGACGATGGCCGCCACCGCCAGGACAATCAGCGCCACAATTTTCAGCGGAGCCAGGAAGTTACCCACGGTATCCAGCAGTTTGCCAGGATAGAGGGAAACCAGAATCACGATAGCGAAGTAGATCAGGCTGTAGATGAACAGCGGCATCGCGCCGTCACCGGTCAGGGGAGCAATCCCCACTTCAAAGGAAACGGTCGCGGTACGCGGGGTGGCAAACAGCGGCCCCACGGCCAGATAGCAGACGGTTGCCAGCAGAACGCCTGCCACTTTGCCGATCGGGGAGCTGAGGCTATCCACACCGCCACCGACTTTCGCCAGCGCGATGACGGTCAGCACCGGCAGACCCACGGCAGTAATCAGGAAACCAAACGCGGCGGTCCAGACGTGTTCACCCGCCTGTAAGCCAACCATTGGAGGGAAAATGATGTTGCCTGCGCCAACGAACAGCGCAAATGTCATAAAGCCCAGCGCGATGATGTCACGCGATTTTAAGTGATGGGTCATAAAACCTTACTGCCTGTGGATGTGGTGTTGAAAACATTGAGATTTTCGATATCCCTGACGGGACGATACAGCCGAAAATTTGCTCAATTTCAGCGGGAAATGCTCCCGTCCTGGCGTGGAGAAGAATAGTTTTTCGATTTACCACGCAAATACAGTCGGTCTGACAGTATCTGGGGCGCAATTTAAACGCTTATAACGTTTAAAGGCAAGGTGGGATCGTAAAACCAGAACAATATGCCAGCATGAAAATACACACCAGCACAATACGCTGTTTATAAGAAAAACCCATGGCTAATCATGCGAACAAAAAACAGCCAGCCGTATAAAATTCATCCGCGTTTCGCTTGACTGCAAAGCAAACGGGCCAGCGATGGCTGACCCGTGGAAAGGTAAAATGACACGCCCGCCGTCAGGCGATCTTTTTGGCAATTAATCGTTCCGGGATAACGAAGCTGAAGCGGGTTCCTTTGCCCAGGGTACTCTGAATATCGAGACGGCTTTCATGGTGATTGACCGCGTGTTTCACTATCGCCAGCCCCAGACCGCTTCCGCCCGTCTGCCGCGATCGTGCTTTATCCACACGGTAGAAACGCTCGGTCAGGCGCGGAATATGCTCCGGCGCAATCCCCGGCCCGTTGTCCTCCACGCTAAACTCGGCCCCCGTTGGGGTATGGTGCCAGCGCACCACGATATCCGTCCCCTCCGGCGTATGATTCACCGCGTTATACACCAGGTTGGAAATGGCGCTGCGCAGCTCATCTTCACTGCCCAGCACCTTCAACGTGTTGTCGACGTCAAAGGTCAGGTGATGCTTTTTGTGGCTTAACGTCTGCGCTTCACGCTCCACGACCCGCAGCATCATCGGAACATCAATGGTGTCATTCAGCGCGAGCGTTGGCGCCGCTTCAATCTTCGAGAGCGTCAGCAGCTGCTTCACCAGGCCTTCCATCCGGTGCGTTTGCTCGCGCATGGTGTGCAGCGCTTTTTCACGCGGCGCACCTTCCAGCGTTTGCTCCTGCATCATCTCCAGGTAGCCCTGCAGCACGGTCAACGGGGTTCGCAGTTCGTGGCTGACGTTGGCGAAGAAGTTACGACGCGCCCCTTCCAGTTGGTGCATCTGGGTGACATCGCGCGCCACCATCAGCCACTGCTTATCGCTGTAGGGCATCACGCGGATCTCCAGATGGCGACCATTATTGAGCTTGAGATTGTGCGGACGGGTGAAATCACGCTTTTTCAGGTACAGCGTGAACTCGGGATAACGCAGAAGGTTGAGGATATTCTGTCCATTGTCATCCGGCCAGCGCAGGCCCAGCAGCTGCTGCGCCAGGCCGTTACACCAGAAGATCGTCCCTTCTTCGGTCGTCAGGATCACGGCATCCGGCAGCGACTCTGCACCGCTGCGAAAACGCTTAATCAGGCTTCCCAGCTCGCGGCGGCGCTTTTTATTACGCATCTGCATCTGATGCAGACCGTACAGCAGCGGCTCCCAGCTGCCGCTTCCCGGCGGCGGCGTCATGCTTCGGTCAACCCACAGCCACCAGGAGAGGCGCAGCAGGTTCCAGAAATGCCAGATGAGCAGCCCGGTGACCGACGCCAGCAGAAACCACGGCAGGTGTCCAAGAAAGGCCCCCAAAATGAAGGCCGGAATACAGCATAAGATCAGTTCAAAGACGAGCCTTTTCCATGACAGACGTTCCAGCACGCGTCACACTCCTGTCATTGTTCAGAAACGGGTAGAAAAACGATAACCCGTACCGCGGACCGTCTGCACCATGCGATCGTGGCCGCTCAGTTCCAGTGCTTTTCGCAGGCGGCGGATATGTACGTCAACCGTCCGGTCTTCGACATACACGTTAGTTCCCCAGACGTTATTCAGCAACTGCTCGCGGCTGTAAACGCGCTCCGGGTGGGTCATAAAGAAGTGCAGGAGTTTAAATTCGGTAGGCCCCATGTCGAGGGGATTTTCACCGGTCATCACGCGGTGAGACGTCGGATCAAGGCTCAGTCCCTGCATTTCGATCACCTCTTCCACCGCCATCGGCGAAATACGGCGCATTACGGCTTTAATGCGGGCCACCAGCTCTTTGGGGGAGAACGGTTTGGTAATGTAATCGTCCGCGCCGGTCTCCAGACCACGCACGCGATCCTCTTCTTCTCCGCGCGCCGTAAGCATCACCACCGGGATGTCGCGGGTCAGCGCTTCACGCTTCAGATGTTTGATAAACTGCAGTCCGGAGCCGCCGGGCAACATCCAGTCCAGCAGAATCAGATCGGGCCAGGGTTCATTCAGCTGGTTCACTGCACTGTCATAATCTTCTGCTTCAACCGGCTGGAAGCCATTTTGTTCGAGCACGAAGCACACCATTTCACGAATTGGAGCTTCATCTTCTACGACCAGAATACGTCTCGCCATACTTTGCCCTGTCTTATCTTATTTACGTTACAAGTTTGTAATTCGGCGCCATTATGCGTCAGATTTATGACAGATTTATGAAAAACAGTACCACGTTAACGGGCAAACCGTTGTTTTATTACAGCGGTTATTTTCCCTTCTCTGAACGTTTATAATCCTGCTTTCTCTTTTTTGCCACGGATCAGCTATGCGCATACTTCACACCTCGGACTGGCATCTGGGTCAAAATTTTTACAGCAAAAGCCGTGCGGTTGAACATGAAGCGTTCCTGGGCTGGCTGCTGGAAACGGCCCGGACGCACGAGGTGGACGCGATTATTGTGGCGGGTGACATCTTTGATACCGGCTCGCCGCCGAGCTATGCGCGCGAGCTGTATAACCGCTTCGTGGTGAATCTGCAGCAAACCGGCTGTCATCTGGTGATTGTCGCCGGCAACCATGATTCCGTCGCAACGCTGAATGAATCCCGTGACATCCTGGCGTTTCTCAATACCACCGTCGTCGCCAGCGCCGGGCACGGCCCGCAGATCCTGAAAAAGCGCGACGGGTCGCCGGGGGCGGTGCTGTGTCCGATACCGTTTTTACGTCCGCGCGACATCGTGCAAAGCCAGGCGGGGCTGTCGGGGGCGGAAAAGCAGCAACATTTATTGCAGGCCATCACCGACTATTACCACCAGCAGCACGCCGAAGCCTGTGCCCTGCGCGGTGACCAGTCGATTCCGGTGATTGCGACCGGGCACCTCACCACCGTCGGGGCCAGTAAAAGTGACGCCGTGCGTGACATCTATATCGGCACGCTGGATGCCTTTCCGGCGCAGCACTTCCCGCCCGCCGACTACATTGCGCTCGGGCACATTCACCGGGCGCAGATCGTCGGCGGCTGCGAGCACATCCGCTACTGCGGCTCCCCCCTTTCGCTCAGTTTTGACGAAACGGGCAAAGCCAAATCCGTACATCTGGTGACCTTCTCCGACGGGAAACTCAGCGCCGTCGACACGCTGGAGGTGCCCGTTACTCAGCCGCTGGCCGTGCTGAAAGGCGATCTCGATGCCATCACCGCCCAACTGGAGCAGTGGCGCGGCGTCGAGCAAGATCCCCCCATCTGGCTGGACATCGAAATCACCACCGACGACTACCTGCACGATATGCAGCGAAAAATCCAGGCGCTGACCGAAGATTTGCCGGTTGAGGTCTTGCTGGTGCGCCGCAGCCGCGAGCAGCGCGAGAAAATCCTGTTAAGCGCCCAACGCGAAACGCTCAGTGAACTGGGGGTCGAAGAGGTGTTTGAACGCAGACTCTCGCAGGAGGAAATCGACGAGGCGAAGCGCGCAAGGCTCAGCGAACTGTTCAGCCATACCCTGCATGCGCTCAATGATGAGGAAGAAAACGCGTGAAAATTTTGAGCCTGCGACTGAAAAATCTTAACTCCCTCAAGGGCGAGTGGAAAATTGATTTTACCGCTGAGCCGTTTGCCAGCAACGGGCTGTTTGCCATCACCGGCGCGACCGGGGCAGGTAAAACCACCCTGCTCGACGCCATCTGTCTGGCGCTTTATCACGAAACGCCGCGACTGCAGAAGGTCTCCCAGGCGCAAAACGACCTGATGACGCGCGACACCGCCGAGTGCCTGGCGGAAGTGGAGTTCGAGGTAAAAGGCACCGCCTATCGCGCCTTCTGGAGCCAGAACCGCGCGCGCAACCAGCCGGACGGGAACCTGCAGGCGCCGCGCGTGGAGCTGGCGCGCTGCGAAGATGGCAAAATCCTGGCCGACAAAGTGACGGATAAGCTGGAGCAAACCGCCGCGCTCACCGGGCTGGACTACGGGCGCTTTACCCGCTCCATGCTGCTTTCTCAGGGGCAGTTTGCTGCCTTTCTCAACGCCAAACCGAGCGATCGCGCCGAGCTGCTGGAAGAGCTGACCGGCACCGAAATCTACGGTCAGATTTCCGCCATGGTGTTTGAGAAACACAAAGCCGCCCGCAGCGTACTTGAAAAGTGCGAGGCGCAGGCGGCGGGCGTCGTGCTGTTGAGCGAAGAACAACAGCAGCAGTTACAGCAAAGTTTGCAGGCACTTACTGACGAAGAGAAAACCCTGCTGGAACAGCAGCAAAACCAACAGAAAGATTTTCAGTGGCTTACGCGCCATGATGAGCTCGTGCGCGAGCAACATCGCGTCACCGCGATGCAGCAGCAGACGCAACAGGCGCTGACGGACGCTGCGCCTGAGCTGGCAAAACTGCAGCTTGCTCTCCCCGCCGCCCAGCTTCGACCGCTCTGGGATCATCAGCAGGAACAAACCGCGCGCCTGACGCAAACGCAGCAGCGAATTATCGAAGTAAATACTCGCTTACAGGCCAGAACCGCGCTGCGTTCGCGTATCCGCAATACCGCCCTGCGTGACCACGAGCAGCGACAGGCCGAACTGTCGGCGCTGGCGCAGTGGCTGGCGGGGCACGAGCGCTATCGTCTGTTAGGCCAGGAGATTGCAGGCTGGCGTGCCCAGTTCTCGCAGCTTAACCGCGATAAAACGCAGTTAGCCTCGCTTGCTGCGCGGATAGGTGAATTACGCAACAGGCTGGCTGCGATGCCGGAAAATGCGCTGACGCTGACGGCGGATGAGGTCAGCGCGGCCATGGAGCAGCAGTCCCGGTTACGCCCGCTGCGCCAGCAGCTGACGTCGCTGCATGCCCGCTATCAGCCGCTGCAAAAGCGCCTGCGCCAGAGCAGTGAAAGCGTGCAGAAGGCGCAGGCCGAACAAAGTAAGCTTAATGAAACGCTGACGCTGCGCCGCCAGCAGTACAAAGAGAAAAACCAGCATTATCTCGATCTAAAAGCCCTGTGCGAAACAGAAGCAACAATTAAGAAGCTGGAGCATTACCGTTCCCAGCTTGAGGCGGGCAAACCCTGTCCGCTGTGCGGTTCCTGCGAACATCCGGCCGTTGATCAATATCAGTCGCTTGAGCTGACGGATAACCAGCGCCGCCGTGATGCCCTGGAAAAAGAGGTCGCCGCCCTTAAAGAGGAAGGCCTGCTGGTGCTGGGACAGGTCAATGCCCTGACTCAGCAGATCCAGCGCGAGACAGACGACGCGCAGACGCTTTCTCAGGAAGAGCAAGCGCTCACTAAAGAGTGGGTGGCGGCCTGCACGTCCCTGAATATTACCTTGAATATTCAGGACGATATCGCGCCATGGCTGAACGAACAGGAACATTACGAGCGCCAGCTTTATCAGCTCAGTCAGCGTCTCACCCTGCAGAACCAGCTGAGCGAACAGGAAGCGCAGGAGCGGCAGTATCAGCAGCAACTGGCGGCCACGCGGCAGGCGCTGGAACATGCCCTGCTCGCGCTCTCACTTAACGCACCTGAAGAGAGTCAGGAAGCCGCCTGGCTTCAGGCCCGTGAAGCTGAATTCGCGCAGTGGCAGGAGAAACAAACGCAGCACGGCGTGCTTCAGGAACGTATAAACGCCCTGAAGCCACTGCTCGACGCGCTTCCGGCAACGAACAGCGAAGACGCCGAACCGGTTATTCCTGATAACTGGCGCACCATCCACGACGAGTGCGTGTCGCTGCAAAGCCAGCTTACCGCGCAACAGCAGCAGGAAGCGCTGGAGCGAGAGCGCCTGCAGCAATCGCAGACGCAGTTCACCGCGGCGCTCTCGGCGAGCTGCTTTGCCGACCAGGACGCGTTTCTTGCCGCCCTGCTGGATGACGATGCTATTCGCCACCTTGAACAGCTGAAACAGTCGCTGGAAAACCAGATACAGCAGGCCGCGGCGCTGTGCGGGCAAGCGAACCAACAGCTACAGTCTCATCTGGCGCAGAGGCCGGAAGGGCTCGACGCCGATGTACCCACGCTGCAAATCCAGCTGCAGCAGTTGGCGCAACAGCTGCGCGAGAACACCACGCATCAGGGCGAGATCCGTCAGCAGCTTAAGCAGGACAGCGATAACCGGCAGCACCAGCTGGCGTTGATGCAGCAAATTGAAGAGGCCGCGCGCCAGGCGGATGACTGGGGGTACCTGAACGCGCTGATCGGCTCCAGCACCGGCGACAAGTTCCGTAAGTTCGCCCAGGGGCTGACGCTGGACAATCTTGTCTGGCTTGCTAACCAGCAGCTTAACCGTCTGCACGGGCGTTATTTATTGCAGCGTAAGGCCAGCGACGCGCTGGAGCTGGAAGTGGTGGATACGTGGCAGGCAGATGCAGTCCGCGATACCCGCACCCTCTCCGGCGGCGAGAGCTTCCTGGTCAGCCTGGCGCTGGCGCTGGCGCTTTCCGATCTGGTGAGTCATAAAACGCGGATCGATTCGCTGTTCCTGGATGAAGGGTTCGGCACGCTCGACAGTGAGACGCTGGATACGGCGCTGGATGCGCTCGACGCGCTGAACGCCACCGGGAAAACCATCGGCGTGATCAGCCACGTAGAGGCGATGAAAGAGCGTATTCCGGTGCAGATCAAAGTGAAGAAGATTAACGGGCTGGGGTATAGCAAGCTGGATAAGGTATTTGCGGTGGAATGAATGGGGGGATCGTGCGGTCTGATGCCCTCACCCTAACCCTCTCCCACAGGGAGAGGGAATAAACGTTTATTCTGGCCACAGCCACGCCGCGCCGCGCACGCCGCTGGAGTCCCCGTGCAGCGCTTTGCGGATCGGGGTTTCACACTCGCCGCCGAAGACCCACTGCTTCACCAGGTTCGGCACCGTGGCATACAGCCGATCGACGTTGCTCATGCCGCCGCCGAGCACTATCACGTCAGGATCGAGAATATTCACCACGTGGGCCAGCGATTTCGCCAGCCGCATTTCGTAGCGGCTAAGCGCCAGCTCCGCCACCGGGTCCTGCGCTTCGACCAGACGCATGATCTCGTTACCCTTGAGCGGCTGGCCGCTCAGGCGATGGTAGTCGGTCGCAAAACCAGTACCGGAGATAAACGTCTCAATACAGCCCTGTTTTCCGCAGTAGCATGGGACTTCAGTGCGGTATTTGAGTTCGTCTTCATCCATCCACGGCAGCGGGTTGTGTCCCCACTCGCCCGCCGTGCCGTTACCGCCGATATGGGCACGCCCGCCAAACGCCACGCCCGCGCCGCAGCCGGTACCGATGATCACCGCAAACACGGTCTGGGCACCGGCCGCCGCGCCGTCGATGGCCTCAGAGACGGCGAGGCAGTTAGCATCGTTGGCCAGACGCACTTCCCGGTTCAGACGCGCGCTTAAATCTTTATCAAACGGCTGACCGTTGAGCCAGGTGGAGTTAGCATTTTTAACCACGCCGGTATACGGCGAGATCGACCCCGGGATCCCCATCCCGACGCTGCCGGTTTGTCCTGTGGCCTGCTCGGCCATCTCAACCAGCCTGGCAATGGTCTCGATAGTCTGGTGATAATCATCGCGCGGCGTAGGCAGACGGTGGCGGAACAGCTGTTCCCCCTGCTCGCTCAGTGCGATAACTTCTGTTTTGGTGCCGCCCAAATCAATGCCAATACGCACAAGACTCTCCTCATTATTTTGATTATCAACAGAGTAGAAGCACGCATCCCGATTAGCAATGCAAGCGATGCGACAATTCGTTATCATGCCCGCTGATTTAACGACAAGGCCGTGGAAATTATCATGCTGTGGTTCAAAAATTTGATGGTTTACCGTCTCAGCCGCGACGTTTCGCTGCGTGCAGAAGAGATGGAAAAACAGTTAGCCGCTTATACCTTTTCCCCTTGCGGTAGCCAGGATATGGCAAAAACCGGTTGGGTTCCGCCAATGGGTTCACAAAGCGATGCATTGACCCACGCCAGCAGCACGGGTCAAATCATCGTCTGCGCCCGTAAAGAAGAGAAGATTCTGCCCACGCCGGTGGTTAAGCAGGCGCTCGAGGCGAAAATTTTCAAGCTGGAAGCCGAGCAGGGCCGCAAGCTGAAAAAGACCGAAAAAGATTCGCTGAAAGACGAAGTGCTGCACTCTCTGCTGCCGCGCGCCTTCAGCCGCTTCAGCCAGACCATGATGTGGATCGACACCGTTAACGGGCTGATCATGGTGGACTGCGCCAGCGCCAAGAAAGCAGAAGATACGCTGGCCCTGCTGCGTAAGAGCATCGGCTCGTTACCGGTCGTTCCGCTGGCGCTGGAAACGCCAATTGAGTTAACGCTGACCGAATGGGTACGCAGCGGTGCTGCGGCACAGGGCTTCCAGATCCTTGATGAAGCCGAGCTGAAAGCCCTGCTGGAAGATGGCGGCGTGATCCGCGCGAAGAAGCAGGATCTGGTCAGCGACGAGATCGCCGTACACATTGAAGCGGGTAAAGTGGTCACCAAGCTGGCGCTCGACTGGCAGCAGCGCATCCAGTTCGTGATGTGCGACGACGGCTCCGTGAAGCGTCTGAAGTTCTGCGACGAGCTGCGCGATCAGAACGAAGATATCGACCGGGAAGATTACGCCCAGCGTTTTGACGCGGACTTCATCCTGATGACCGGCGAGCTGGCCGCGTTGATTCAGAATCTGGTGGAAGGTCTTGGCGGCGAAGCGCAGAGATAACGGGTAAAACGTAGGCCGGGTAAGCGTTAGCGCCACCCGGCTAATTTTTTATTTCAGGTAGCGGCACAGATAAGAGGTAGGCTCAGCCACCTGCAAATGAAATTCGCTGTGGCCAGGGACGTTGAAAACTTGCCCGGCAGCGTAAACTTTCCATTCCGTTTCACCTGGCAGCAGGACGTTCAGCGCGCCGCTGACCACCGTCATCTCTTCCGCTTCCGCCGTGCCAAAGGTGTATTCCCCTTCCGCCATTACGCCAACGCTGGCGCGGCCAGTGCTGCTGCTGGTAAAACCAATGGATTTCACTTTACCGGAAAAGTATTCGTTACTCTGAAGCATGAACTGGCCCTTATATTTTTAGATAAAAATTCACTATAGGGGCCATGCTCATCACCTGTCACGCAAAATCATTACATGAGCAGTTCCGAGGCCAGGCGAGCCATCAGAACGTTGGATAACAGCACCGGCACATCCAGCGCTTTTTGCAGCAAATCACGATGATGCTGGTGGAATCCCAGACAGTCCAGAATCAGGACATCGGCCCCTCTTTCCAGCAGTTCCTTCCCGGCAGCAATGAGTTTGGCCTCACTGTCCCAGAACGGATTGGCCAGCGCGTACAAGGGCACTTTTTCCAGCACGTGCCATTTTGCCTCCTGGTTATCCATGAGCTCCTCAATGGGGACAATCACCCCCACCTGATGACCATCCACGATGGAGGCCACCAGCGGCGGAATGATGCGCATCGGTTCCAGCAGAATCGCATTGCGCGCCGTGAGTCCCTTAATGGGGGCCGTGCTCATCAGCAAAATAACGTCATAACCTTGATTATCGAGCACTTCTATTACGCCCTGCAGCGAGCGCTCGATTTTCTGGCGTGAAACATGCGCCAGTTTACCGTCACTTAATAACGTCGCCAGGGGATCCTCCCCCGCCTCGACAGCGTAGTCCTCCATGACCTCTTCCCGACTCATCTTCCCCAGCAGGCTCAGATGCGTTATCTGTTGTTCAGATACATGCTCGGTTAAGAGCGGTAACACTTCGCTTACAGGGACCACACCAATGGTGAGGATCGCCAACGTTGCCTTCATCTTTATCGCCTTCCATTACTCCAACATCGTGCACACAGGTACAGGCTCACTACGCTGCACAGTTCATTTTTTCAACAAAACAGCACCAAGCGTAGCAGGTGATCCCGACATCGAAATGTAAAGATCGCCTGCCGATACCAGAGTTACTTGTAATAACTAAATATTAACTCCTGCTTAACTTTCACGATGAGTAAAAAGTGTGATTCAGGCACGATCCTGGAGCGTTTAGGAAAACATTCAGGTTATGTCGGGATCTTCGTAGCGCCGTTTCGCATCCAGCGCTTCCTGTTCAGTCTCGTGTTCACTGATCAGCGAGTCCGGTTTTGGGTGATCGGCACGCAGTTGATACCAGGTCACGGTATGACCCGTATGGCCTTTTTCAACGGTAACAATGCGCGCTTCACGCGGATAGGGAGGTCTGGTTGGCATAGCTCATCCTTTTTTTATGTCTGAGCTATAAGTATAGACGCCGCTTAGCTGGCACAAGCCAAACGCAGGGCGGTAATAATCTGAATCACAACGTCTTCGGGAGAGGCTGACGCATCCACCACGTGGTGAGCCGCTTCGCGGTATAACGCATCGCGTTCCGCCAGCACTTCACTCACCTCTTCGTTCAGCGGCCTGGAGGTTAGCGCAGGGCGTTGCCCCTCTTCCGGAAAGGCTTCCAGACGCCCAACCAGGGCCGACACCGGCGCGCTGAGGTAAATCACAATCCCCTTTTCGCGCATAAACTGACGATTACACTCCGCCAGAACAATGCCACCCCCGGTCGCAATCACTGCAGACGGGGTGGTGACCGCTTTCAGCGTGGCCGTTTCGCGCGCGCGAAAGCTTTCCCATCCCTCTTGTTCAACAATCTCAGCGATGGTTTTTCCAGCCTCGGTTTGCAGCCAGTGGTCGGTATCCACAAA
Source organism: Enterobacter sp. JBIWA003 (assembly GCF_019968825.1). NCBI lineage: Bacteria > Pseudomonadati > Pseudomonadota > Gammaproteobacteria > Enterobacterales > Enterobacteriaceae > Enterobacter > Enterobacter sp. JBIWA003. The sequence continues at coordinate 1,081,861 of NZ_CP074170.1, read as the reverse complement.
CTGGCGATGACACACACGTGCCAGCTCCAGGCCAACGGTGGTTTTCCCACAGCCGCGGAGGCCAACTAAAAAGATGGGTTGGGTCATAGCCAGGTGTTCCCCTTGATGCCGGATGGCTGAAGAGTGTAAAGAAATAATTGCAGAAGATGTTGCGATTACTTTACTGCAAAGCGGTACGGGATGACAACCCTGTGGAGGCCACACTGTACCACAAATTGACAATAATTATCATTACGCTGTACGGCGCTTCACTTCCAGCAGCCATTTATCCAGTTCGGCAGCAAACTGCTGGCGATCGCGCTGTGACAGGCTATCCGGCCCACCGGTCTGCACGCCGCTGGCCCGCATCGTATCCATAAAATCGCGCATAGTGAGCTTCTCGCGAATGGTCGACGGCGAGTATCGCTCTCCGCGCGGATTGAGCGCCGCCGCCCCTTTCTCCAGCACTTCGGCAGCCAGCGGAATATCCGCCGTGATCACCAGATCCTCCGCGCTGCACAGGCGGACAATTTCGTTATCCGCTACGTCAAACCCGGCCGGCACGCGTAAAGAGCGGATGAAGCGCGAAGGCGGTACGCGAATATTCTGGTTCGCCACCAGCGTCAGCGGCATCTGAACGCGCTCGGCGGCACGAAATAAAATCTCTTTAATCACATTCGGACACGCGTCCGCATCAACCCAAATCGCCATATTGTCTCCCCTTAATAACTCTGCCGACTATTGTCGCCTGCATTTCGTTGTTAAGCTATCAATCAGAGAAAACAACGCATAATGACGGAGAATCGTGATGGACAAGAAAATCGGGTTTATCGGCTGCGGTAACATGGGCAAAGCCATCCTGGGCGGTCTGATCGCCAGCGGGCAGGTGCTGCCGGGTCAGATTTGGGTCTATACCCCGTCACCGGACAAGGTCGCCGCGTTGCGCGATCAGTACGGGATCAACGCCGCCGAAAGCGCGCAGGAAGTGGCCCAGGTTGCCGATATCGTCTTTGGCGCCGTCAAGCCGAACATCATGATCAAAGTGCTGAGCGACATCACCTCTAGCCTGAATAAAGAGACGCTGGTGGTGTCGATTGCCGCGGGCGTCACGCTCGATCAGCTGGCGCGCGCGCTGGGCCACGACCGCAAAATCGTCCGTGCGATGCCAAACACCCCTTCACTGGTCAACGCCGGCATGACCTCCGTCACGCCTAACGCCCTGGTGACCTCAGAAGACGTGGCGGATGTACTGAACATTTTCCGCTGCTTCGGTGAAGCAGAAGTGATTGCCGAATCGATGATCCATCCGGTAGTCGGCGTCAGTGGTTCTGCGCCTGCGTATGTCTTCATGTTTTTAGAAGCGATGGCCGATGCCGCCGTGCTTGGCGGAATGCCGCGCGCCCAGGCGTATAAGTTCGCCGCGCAGGCCGTCATGGGCTCCGCCAAAATGGTGCTGGAGACCGGCAAACACCCGGGTGAGCTGAAAGATATGGTTTGCTCCCCTGGCGGTACCACCATCGAAGCAGTGCGGGTGCTGGAAGAGCGCGGATTCCGCTCGGCCGTCATTGAGGCCATGACAAAATGCATGGAAAAATCAGAGAAGCTGAGTAAATCCTGATCGTTTCAGTCGGGCGTCAGGCGGCCACTTCAGTGCGGCTGCGCCCGGCATTTTTCGCTCTGTACAGCGCCACGTCAGCCGCCTTTAGCCATTCCCGATAATGTCCAAATTGCGGTCCCCAGGGGGCAACGCCTACGCTGATGCGCAGCGCCTCTTTTGGCGCGCACGGTAGCGACAGCGTTTCCAGCCGCTCATGCACCCGGGACATCACGGCGATCGCGCTTTCCGCCGCGGTCTGCGACATAATCACCGCAAACTCATCCCCGCCAAACCGGCCGATGGCATCACCTGACCGCACCGACATCTGAAGCTGGCGCGTAATGGCAATGATCGCCTCATCCCCCACGGCGTGCCCCCAGGTATCGTTGATATTTTTAAAGTGATCGATATCAATCAGCAAAATCGTGGCGGTGCAGTGGTCACGGCGGCAATGCTCAAATTCATTTCGCAGCAGCATTTCCCAGTGACGTCGATTAAAGACCCCGGTCATGCCGTCGCGGGTGCTCATCATTTCCAGCCGCTGCTTGTGCTCAGCAAGCCTGACGGCGGTGCGGTGGCTGAGCCAGGCAAACAGCATGGGATAAAGCACCAGCACCGGCAGCGTTAAGCCCCACTCCACCGGGTCGGGGTTAAAGACGGTCACGCGGCCGACAAGCGGCAGCGTCACCAGCGCGGAGAGCAGGGTCAACAGGATCCCCGGAATAAACAGACGACAGCCCCCGGAGCCCATCATATTCATCCCTACCATCATCACCAGCGCCGCCGTGGGTAACGCGCTCATCCCCATCACGCCGATCCAGAGCCCGGCAATGATGGCATCGATCTTAAGATTGAATACTTCCTGCTGATGAGGTGACGCGGCCCGGCAGGACAACTGCCAGGCGAAATGGGGCCAGACGAACGCCCAACCGACCAGTAAAAGCCACCAGCCTCCGGGTAAAAAATGGGTGACCAGCATTCCTGCAACCGGGAAAAACATCGCTGCCAGCCCCACGGCGCGCGCCAGCCGAACCCACCGGGCAAACTGAATGCCAGCGCGGTGAGGGTCATCCTGAGAAAGGGTTAAATTCCACTCTTCCCGAATGCGCTTTTTGTTGTAATACGTTTCATCATTCATCATTTTTGGGAATATTCTGAAACATTTTCCCAAATTATAGAGAGGGGGTCTGCGGGGAAAGTATGAAATTTCGGGTGAGCCGCCGGAGCCGCTCACCCGTTCGAACTACACTTTTTTCTTCAGGCAGGCACTCATGAACTTGCTGCGGTCATCCCCTTTCAGAGACTGTTCGGTGGCCTTGGCATTACACTCGCGCATCTTTTGCTGCTGAGGCGTCAGGCTTTTTTCAGCTGGCTTCGAGGCGCCGTTTTTGAGGCAGTCGCTCATGTAGGTCTTGCGAGCATCGCCCTTCAGACTCTGAGACGTCGCCTGTTGATTACAGGTGGTCATACGCTGCTGCTGCGGCGTTAACGTTTTCTCTTCCGCGTTCGCCGAGGCGACCAGGAACAGGCCGGAGAGCAGAGTAACCAGTAATGTTGTTTTCATTGCACCATCCTTTTGTGAACATTCCCTGTAAGTCTGGTTCGTGACAGGAAAAAAACCACCCGGCAGATGTGATTTCCGCCGGGATTTTTATCATTTCAGACCCAGCGCCGCCTTCATGGTATAGAACAGATCCGTTTGATCCGTCAGGCCTACCACGTTTGCCGCGTGCGGGCCGTAGGCGGCAATGCGCAGCTGGGTGCCCGTGTGCTCCATGGACTCTTCTTCAGAGTTACCGTAGCTCATCACCATGACGGCACCATCTTTGGTGTTCAGCGCCTGCGTCAGGCCAGGGGCTTTGGTATCTGGCGGAATGATCTGGCTGGCGTGCGCGTGGTCCGCGGTGACGATCACCAGGGTGTTACCATCTTTTTTCGCGAACGCGAGCGCCTTCTGCACCGCCTCGTCCAGATCGACGGTTTCGCCAATCTGACCGCACGGATTCGCCGCATGATCCTGCTTATCGATTGACGCGCCTTCTACCTGCAGGAAGAACCCTTTTTCGCTCTTGCTCAACAGAGAGATCGCTTTATCGGTCATCGCCGCCAGCGTCGGTACGCTGTCCGTGCGTTTCGGGTTTGGCGTACAGGTCACCGCAGGCTTATCGATATTGCCGTGATACGAGGCTTTTGGACCTTCCCAGCGCACGGGCATATTGCCGTCGGAGAACAGCCCCAGCAGCGGCTTGTCCTGGTTCGCCTCGCTTATCGCCCCCAGAGCATTTGCGTCACTCACCAGCTGATAGCCGCGAGCCTGCGCCTGCTCGCGCAGCGTTTTGCCCTGCCATTCGCCCGCCGTCGCGGTTTCCGCGAAGGTTTTCGCGCCGCCGCCCAGCGTCACGTCAGGACGCGCGTTCAGCAGTTGTTCCGTAATCGAGCCTTTCCCGCCTTTTTCCAGCGCATTTGTAGGGCATTTTTCGCTGGTCACTGACGGGCCGTAGCACTTACGCGAGGTCACGTGTGCCACCAGCGCCGCAGGCGTCGCATCCTGAAGTTCAGCGGTGGAGACGTTGCCGGTCGCCAGGCCCGCCGCTTTTGCCATCTCCAGAAGGGTTTGATGATCGTGTTCGTGAATATCCACGCCCAGCGCACCATTATAGGTTTTCACGCCGGTGGACCACGCCGTGGCAGAGGCCGCGGAGTCCGTTACGTAATCCGGTTTACCGGTTTTTTTATCCAGCGCGTAGTGGGTATATTGTCCCGTCAACGGTAAGGCGTCGATACCTTTAAAAAAGCCGCCCGCTCCCTCGGCATAATTTCGCGCCGCCGTGATTTCGGAATCGCCCATTCCATCGCCAATCAGCAGAATAATATTTTTTGCCGGTTTCTCATTCAGCGAAGCGCGAATAGCGGCGGTTTGATCTTCTGATAAACGGCGCGCGCCGCCAGGCTGGGTGATATCCCCTTTTGCCGCACGATTATCCAGCACGCTGGTTTGCGTCGTATCTGCATAAATGGCAGGGGTAATTAACAGGGGAAGTAATGCAATGAAAAGTGCGCTCTGTTTCAATTTATTTTCTCCATGTACAAATACATAAAAATAAAAACAGAGCGACTATAGGCATCCTACATGACAATTCTATGACACGTCGTTACGTCCTGTGACGGTTTAGCTGCGCGGATGCCTTAACAGCTTCTTTACGTACTGGTGGAGCATCTCCGCATCCTCTACCGGTACCTGCGATTCAGGCCTGACGCTCTCCAGCGCGCCTTCAACGCTCTCAATCAACGCCTGCTGATCGGTTTTCGCCATTTGTCGCAGCAACGCGGTGACCACAATCTCAAGCGCTTCGACCTGAGCCACCAGTTCTTTTGACTCTTCTTCCTTTTGTGCCAGCTTGACCAGCAATTCAGCAATGAGGTTTTTCATCGTGCCAGTTCCTTTTCAGTTTTGTCTGACGTTATCACTCTGAATCCCTATTGCAAAGAGAAGAAATTAATTATGGTATGCAAAAGTGACACAGGAACGAAAATAAAGAGGTAGCGCCGTGAGCGAAACGTTTTTCTAAAAAAAGACGCCGCATTTTGTTATATAAAAATGCGGCTACCATAAGAATATATAATACATCTACTAAAGTGTTATCTCGCCGATTTGGCCTCCGCCATTTGTCGGCGGCGTCGCAGCGCAATAGCCAACTGGATAATATTGATTAAAACAACAATCGCTGTCGCCGCAAATACCCAACGAAAACCGGCCATTGCGGAAACGGATGCGCCAATAAGCGGACCGGCAACATTCCCCAGATACATAAATGACTGGTTATATCCAAAAATTCGCCCCGTCACCTGGTCGCTGGAATATTTGACCAGCAGAGTCTGTACCGCAGGCAACATGGCGCCGTCAGCAAAGCCGAGCAGAAATCGCAATATGCCAAGCTGAAGCGGAGAAGTGACAAACGACATCGCGAAGAAGAGCACCACCGCAAAGATCAGCGTCGCCATCAGGATGCGCGCCGTGCCGATCCTGTCCCCCAGTTTACCCAGACGCGGCGCGGAAATCAGGGCGGATACGCCCGGCACGGCGGCAATCATGCCGCTCAGAAAAGCGATATTCGTGCTCTCCGGCTCCATCGACTTGATAAACAGCGCCAGAATCGGACCGACCGAACCGTTACAGAGCTGGATCACCATGGTGGTCACAAACAGGCTGATCATCAACCCCGGATAAGGCAGCGAGGCGAAAACGGCCTTGCCGCTGAGGCGTTCAGATTTACTGATAACCGGGCGGCCCCCTTCTTTAATCAGAAAGAGCGTGACCAGAAAACTGACCACCAGCAGGATCGCGGTGATAATAAATACCGCGCGCAGCCCGACGTGGTCCGCCAGAAAGCCCCCCAGCAGCGGCCCGCCGATGACGCCGCTGATCTGTGCCGTGGAGAGCGTACTCAGCGCCCAGCCGCTACGCTCGCGCGGCACCTGAGAGGCGACCAGCGCCATAGCGTTTGGAATATACCCGGACGTCAACCCCATCACTGCCCGCAGGAAAAACAGCTGCCAGACGTTGGTGGCGAAGGCCTGCAGCAGAATAGCAATCGCCATCCCGAGCGAGGCGCGCAGCAGCATCAGTTTACGGCCTTTTCGATCTGCCAGGCTGCCCCACATCGGTGACACAATGGCGGAGACCAGAAACGTGACGCTGAACGTCAGACCGGACCACATGGAAAGCGCTTCATGCGAGGTCACCCCCAGCTGCGACACGTACAGCGGCAGGAACGGTAAAATCTGGCTGATGGCCAGCCCGGTAAAGAAGCAACCGAACCAGACCGAGATAAGATTAACTTTCCAGGATTCCATAACGAAATAGTCTTCATTTTTAGGCGAATTCGCCGACAGATTAGCAAGTTACGCGTGTCAACGTCGCACCAGAGATGCGGCCCGACAGACTTTGGTGTTTTATCTTCCCAGTCATCATATTTGTGAAATAAGTCACAATTCATCCATTTTCTGGCGGAATATTATGCTTCACCGGCAGAGGCCAAAACCGCGCATTCCCAGATGAAAATGGTTTGCATGCGCCGCGTTATACTCCGGTCCCAGGCCGTTCCCGTAGTAGCCGCAGCTCGCCGCCAGCATGGCCTTCAGCCAGGGCTGCGTTGTTGTCGCCTTCCAGCCATTCAGCACCGTGACGCGTTCACCGTTCGCCAGACGAAAAGCGGCAATATCCAGCGCCTCCGCCGTGGCATGTTCACTGCGGCGCGCGTCAGGGCGGTGATAAATATTGCGGCAGGCAAAGCTGCCAAGGTGGTCGATACGCGCGAGCTCGCTGCCTGTATAGCGTTTTGTCAGCGGCCGGGCCTGCTGGCTGATAAAGAGGGCTGAGCTGAGCGCCAGCGGGCAGCTGGCAAGAAAGCTGCTGTTCAGGCCGACAGGGCCGAAGTCACGCACGCGCACGACGTTGTTAAGGGGACACGCGCCGCCGCTGTCCGCTACCGGCTGGGTGCGGATGAGATCGCGTTGATTAGCCTGTAACAGCAGGCTCGCGCACGCCTCGGGAGTTAAACGCCGAAGCTTATACTGAGTGATTCGGCCTGGCGGATCGTCAAGCGTCAGCGGCGTGAAAGGGTTGTAGTAAGTCGGCAACCAGCGGTAACCCAGCGTTGCGATGGTCAAAATGATAAATCCGGTCAGCAGCGTTTTTCCTCTCACTCTCCCCCCTCAACATTCCCCAAAACATTATGGCAGAAGGCCGCGAAACCCGCCGGGCATCGTGGTATGTTATTGGCTTTTCGTCAGACTGGAAGAGAGTAAGATGGCTAAGCAGCGCGTAGGTATTGTCTTTGGGGGAAAATCAGCGGAGCACGAAGTATCATTGCAATCGGCTAAAAATATCGTTGATGCGATCGATAAAAGCCGTTTCGACGTGGTGCTGCTGGGCATTGATAAACAGGGCCAGTGGCACGTTAACGATGCCAGCCAGTATCTGCTCAATGCTCACGATCCGGCACACATCGCCCTGAATCCTTCAGAAGTGAGCGTCGCCACCGTACCCGGCGTCGTGAAGGGGCAGCTTATCGACGCCGGCAATGCGCAGGCTCTCGCCCAGATCGACGTCGTCTTCCCTATCGTTCACGGTACCCTGGGGGAAGATGGTTCCCTGCAGGGAATGCTGCGCATGGCCAACCTGCCGTTCGTCGGCTCGGATGTCCTCGGCTCTGCCGCCTGCATGGACAAAGACGTGACCAAACGCCTGCTGCGCGATGCCGGGCTGAATATTGCCCCGTTCGTTACACTCACCCGCGCCAACCGCGACAAACACACCTTCGCGCAAATTAGCGGAGAGCTGGGTCTGCCGCTGTTTGTGAAGCCTGCAAACCAGGGCTCCTCCGTGGGCGTCAGCAAAGTGACCAGCGAAGCTGAGTTCACGCAAGCTGTCCGCCTGGCGTTTGAGTTCGACCATAAAGTGGTGGTTGAGCAGGGCATCAAAGGCCGTGAAATTGAGTGCGCCGTGCTGGGCAACGATTTTCCACAGGCGAGCACCTGCGGCGAAGTGGTCTTAAACAGCGACTTCTACTCGTACGACACCAAATACATTGATGATAAAGGCGCGCAGGTTGTCGTGCCTGCGGATCTCGATCCGGCGGTTAACGATAAGATCCGGGCGATCGCCATTCGCGCTTATCAGACGCTCGGCTGCTGCGGCATGGCGCGCGTGGATGTGTTCCTGACGGCGGAAAACGAGGTGGTGATCAATGAAATTAACACGCTACCGGGGTTCACTAACATCAGCATGTATCCGAAGCTGTGGCAGGCGAGCGGCCTGAGCTACCCGGAATTGATCACCCGCCTGATCGAACTCGCGCTGGAGCGTCACGCCGCCGACAGCGCGCTTAAAAGTTCCGTAAACGGTTAATCGGCGCCCTTCGCCGACTCTGCCTCATCCGCTGTCGTCTCTTCAGGACGGCGGCGGATAATCAACCCCGCCAGCCAGAAACTGATAACCCAGGTCACCAGCCCAACGGCATAGGTTTGCCAGCCTTTTGCCTCAAACCCTAACAGGCCCACGACACCGTTAAGAATAAAGATCAGCCCGATAGCGAAGGCGTAGTAGTGCCAGTCACGGCGTAGTTTGGACGTGAGCTTCATAACAACTCCGGCAGGAAAAAAAGACATCCTCTCACAGTTTTACGACCAGGTCTGTGGCAGATACGGAAATTCTGAAACGCGACGCAATTTCACTTAAGTTAATAAATTGTGACGTGCTGCAGAAATCAACAATCCAGGAGGATTCCGTCGCGTAAATTACCACGATTCTGATATTGACAAATGCGATGACCTGTCAAACTCCCCCTGTACGAAGCGTATTAACAGAGCGATTTATCCGGAGGTCATCATGGCTGACTTTACATTGTCGAAACCGATTTTTGGCGGAAAACCAAAAACCTCCACGGCGGGTAATATCGCGTATGCCCTGTTTGTCCTGTTCTGCTTCTGGGCTGGCTCGCAGCTGCTCAATATGCTGGTCCATGCGCCTGGCGTTTACGAACACCTGATGCAGGTGCAGGATAACGGACGCCCGCGAGTTGAGATTGGTTTTGGCGTCAGCACCTTGTTCGGCCTGATTCCCTTCCTCGCGGGATGTATGATTCTGGGCGTTGTGGCATTAGTGCTGCGCTTTCGCCGCCGCCGTTAAAGCCCCATACAGCGAGCCCGGCGATCGTCCACGCGTTTTGCGAACCACGCGGTGGTCAGGTTACGCGTGATCTTCGGGCTTTCCAGCTGAATACCCGGCAGGATAGCCCTCGGTAACGTTTTCCCGCTTTTCTGCTCTGCAAGCGCAAACACCTTCTTGTACAGATCCGTTTTCTCAAAGGCCAGGCTATCGCCTTTCTCAAGCTGGCGGCGAATGTCGCTGTTGCTCAAGCCAAGCGTTGCCGATAATTTCCGTACGGCAAGCTCGGTGCTTCCCGCCTCGCTGCTGCCGTAAGCGATGAGATCGCCGTCAAGCGCCAGCTTAACGCCGCTTGCGCGGCTGACCGCACTCTGGAATGCCGCATTACGGCTGGCATACCAGCCAGCGTTAAAGTCGGCAAAGCGATACAGCGGCTCATCGTAGTTCGCCGGGTAGTTCAGCAGGTGATACGTGCCGAACCACAGTCCGCCGCGCAGGGAGAAGACCTCCTGGCGCACCGTACCGTCGATTTTCCACGGATAGCCGTCGGTGTGTTTCTCCGCGAACGCGATGCTTACCTGCATTGGGCCACCGGTATGGACCGGATTCAGTGAGCCAAACAGCTTCTGCCCCATTGGGACCATGCTGATGAAATCATCAAAGATGGCGCTAAGCTGTTTTTCGGTTTTCACCGTATCCAGCCGTTCGCTGTAGCTTTTGCCGTTCGGCGAGGTGATTTTAAGCGCGGTATGCACGAGGAACACCGGGATATGCATGGACTCCGCGCGGCGGTCGATCTCTTTCCAGGCGATTTTATTCAGCCCCGGCACAGCCGGATCTGACTGGTACATCGACTCCTGCTGTGCCACCGCCAGCACCGAACAGATGTTCTCCTCGGTCGGCGCGATCTTTTGGCTTTCAAAGGTTTTTGCCAGCGCGTCTGCCCACGCATTGCGATCTTTCACGCTGGCGGGCATTTTCTGCCGCACAGCGCTCGCCACATCAACGGGCTTCTCGCCCTTTTTGAGCGGAGCGGCCCCCTTTTCGGCACAGCCTGCCAGCACAAAAGCGGCCAGAATGGTCAACGGTAATGCGCGCGGTACGGCAAAAGGCATAGCAACGTCCTGTATTAGCTAAATGTGTTGGTGACTTCCTGCAGGTCACGATCGTCCAGCTCGCGTTCAAAGCTACGCAGACGTTTGTAGATGGACATCAGTTCCACCAGCGTGGTCCAGGAGCTGATCAGGTACTGGAATGAACTTCTGACCTGATCGAAAACGTTAGTAATTTGGGTCATCAGTCCCAGGGTAATTGTCCCTGCAACAATTGACGGGAACAACAGGACTATTCCAAAAACAGTATCGGCCTGAAGATATAAAATACGAGCTATGTTGAAATACATGTAGTGGAAGTAGAGCTTAAAGTAGTTAAAACGGACGTTCTGAAATAACTCTTTTACCGTTGGTGGCGCAGCTCGTGATGGGTCATCCTCACCGTAAACAAGTTCTTTACGGTAAGCCGCTTCCACGCGCTGATTTTTAAATTGTAACCCCGGCAATTTGATCCCCACCACAGCAAGAAGCCCCGTTCCCATAAGAGACCAGACCAGTGCCGCAATAACCAAACCATAGGGTAAATGACCAACAACGGGAAGTTCAGGCACATGGGGTGAAAGTGCAATCAGAATCGGTAAAAAAGCGATAAGTTTCATCACAGCATTAAGCAAGCTGACCCCCATGTCCTCCAGCGTTGAGGCAAAACGCATGGTGTCTTCCTGCACACGCTGTGCAGCACCTTCGATGTGCCGCAGTCGTTGCCAATTTGCCATGTAATATTCGTTCATAGCAGTACGCCAACGGAAAACGTAATGGCTAACGAAGAAATTGTTCAGCACTGCCACTGTTACTGCAATCATGGCAATGCCGGTAAAACTAACGAGACTGGCATAGAGTTCACCAATCGGAACCTTATTCGGGGCGCTTAGTGCTTTTTGGAGCAAATCGTAGAAGGGTGCATACCATGCATTAATTGCAACGCTCACTTCCACCATGAACCAGGTAACGAAAATGATCAGTGCAGATCCCAAAATCGACCAAAACTGCCAACGATGCGGAGAATACTTGAACCAGAAGAGTGCAAACAGCCCCACACATACCGTGTAGTAGGCATAAAATACGATAAAGCTGAGCGACCAGAAGCGCGCTGCGCTAATCGGCACCTCGCCTGTCGCCCCCGTGATGCGCGTCAGCCATGCGCCGCCGCCCGCCTGCCAGAAAATGACAGCGATCAGTGCCCAAATAAATGCCGACAGGAAAAAAGGCCCCGGCTTTGGGAAAAAAGACTTAAACATAATGCTTCCTTCTTGTTGTTATGGCTGTTGCTGTGTACAACACGTCACCACACGAAAACCTGCCCGAGCCAGCCTCCCGGCTCCGGCAAAAAGGTCAGACCCGATCGTTAATTATTAGTTCGCTTTCCAGTTTTCAAGAATTGTTTCGGTGCGTTTCACTGCGAGAGGATTCGCCGGCGCAATGAAGTTACGCCAGACGTCGTTGTGATGGTTAATCAGAATCTGTGCTTCAGCAGCCGGTCGGTTGGATGTGGTATGGGCATCTTCCGCCACGGTGATGTGATAACCCCGGCTAACGCCGTTCTTGATCGTCGCATCGACGCAGTAATCGGTGGCGCAGCCGCAGATAACAAACTCGCGAATGCCCTGCTCCCGCAGCAGCGTCTCAAGCCCGGTGTTGTAGAAGGCATCACAGGCCGTTTTGGTCACGTAAAGCGCGTCAGCAGGCTGATGGAGTTCAGGCAGTAGCGCAAACCCTGCCCCCCCCTCTTCCAGCCCCCCGGCCTCGGTGTGCTGTATAAAAATCACCGTGTCGGCTGCCTGCGTAAGCTGGTTGATCAGAGAGACACACTTTTCGCGCTGATGACGAGGGGTTTCAAACACCCCGTTCTGCATATCGACAACCAAAACCACACGCTTCTCAGACATACCGTTCTCCGTAAAATTGAGTGACACTGGTGCCTATCATAAGCCCGATGTCACAAAATGGGAGATGGCTCGCAAGTAAATTGTTCATATTTACCCATGGTTACGTTTTTCTCGCTATCGTTATGCAATTCGGGGCATTGCACGGTACCGATTAGTAGTATAAATACCCATTACTTTCCTCATTCACTTCATGGATGCTTTTCGTTGAAACGTTGTCTGCTCTCTTTTGCCGCGCTGTGTGCGGTGAGCTTCTCTACCGCCCAGGCAGCCCAACCGCTGACGGCTCCCGTTTTAGCTTCAGATATTGCCGATCGCTACGCGAACCTTATCTATTACGGCAGCGGCGCGACCGGAATGGCGATGGTCGTCATCGACGGAAACCAGCGCGTATTCCGCAGCTTTGGCGAAACGCGCCCGGGAAATAACATTCACCCGCAGCTGGATTCCGTCATCCGCATCGCATCCTTAACCAAGCTCATGACCAGCGAAATGCTGGTGAAACTGCTCGACCAGGGCGTGGTGAAGCTCGACGATCCGCTCAGCAAATACGCGCCGCCAGGTGCCCGCGTACCCACGTATCAGGGGACCCCGATCCGGCTTGTGAACCTTGCTACCCACACCAGCGCCCTGCCGCGTGAGCAGCCAGGCGGAGCGGCGCATCGTGACGTGTTTGTCTGGCCAACGCGCGACCAACGCTGGAGCTATCTGAGTACCGCCACGCTGAAAGCAGCACCGGGCTCGCAGGCCTCTTATTCAAACCTGGCGTTCGACCTGCTGGCGGATGCCCTCTCAACGGCGGCTGGCAAACCCTACACGCAGCTGTTTGAAGAGCAGATCACCCGTCCGCTCGGCATGAAAGACACCACGTTTACCCCGTCCCCGGATCAGTGCCGTCGCCTGATGGTGGCGGAAAAAGGCGCCAGCCCCTGTAATAACACGCTGGCGGCCGTGGGCAGCGGCGGCGTTTACTCCACGCCTGGCGATATGATGCGCTGGATGCAGCAGTTCCTTTCCTCGGATTTCTACTCGCGCAGCAGCCAGGCCGATCGTATGCAGACCCTGATTTATCAGCGAACTCAGCTGCATCGGGTCATCGGGATGGACGTACCGGGTAAAGCCGATGCGCTCGGCATGGGCTGGGTCTATATGGCACCGAAAAATGGCCGTCCGGGTATTATTCAGAAAACCGGCGGCGGCGGCGGGTTCATCACCTATATGGCGATGATCCCCCAGTCAAACGTGGGCGCGTTTGTGGTGGTGACCCGCTCTCCGCATACGCGTTTCGTCAATATGAGTGACGGTATTAATAACCTGGTGGCAGAACTGAGCGCCAATAAAGCCCAGGTGCTTACCGCGTCCAACTGATATTAATATTCCGTGGGCAAGCGGTTGATGCTGACCAGCTTGCCCCGGCTCATATTGATATAGTTTCCCTGTCGCAGGGCGGCCAGAACTTCGGCAACAACAGAACGTGAAATGCGTGTGCTTTGCTGAATATGATTCATCACACCGATTTTTGAACGCAGCGTTTCATCCCACTCGGCCATATTTAACAGCATCGCGCGGATCTGGTGATAGGAGTTATTGCCCACCAGCTGCATATCGCGTTTTTCAAGAATGTAATTTATCCAGGATAACCAGCAGAAGGCCTCTTTCCACAGGGAATACTGCTGGATCTGTTGACGGGTAGTTTCCGTGGATAAATAAAAACCGGTGCAGGCCGTTTTAGCCATCACTCTGTATTCCTGAGAGTGATTAATGACCACCGTAGACAGCCCGAAAATAAAAGGTGCCGTCGCAATCCCCACCAGCAGCTCATCGGAAGGGCGATAGACCTCAATAATACCGGTTTGTAATACGATCGTGCGAGGCTCAATTGATTCGCCTGACGTAATTAATTGTTGAGGAGCACATGTAAAAGGGGTACTGGCTGCTATTAACCCCTGTTCGAGCCGGCGTAATTCAGAAAGTGGTTTCGCATTAACGTTCATGCAGACCTCAAGTCATCCGTATTTGTCGGTTCAATATTATTTTAAATGCTTCTGTAAAAAGCGGGGGAAGATAACCCCTCCCCCCGCTTTTATTCATTACCAGGTATATTTCACACCCAGGTTTGCGCCCCAGTTCTGGTCAACGTCACCGCCGCCCAGATAAGTGGCATCCGTGTAAGCGCTGAAGTTCTTCGTGAAGCTGAACTGGGTGCCCAGCCCAACACGAACAGCGGATCCTTTCACGCCGTTATCAATGCTGTCACCGTTAATATCGGCATTGTTATCGGCGTCGGCATAGACCCAGGCCAGTTTGAAGTAAGGCGTCAGAGCCTGATCGCCGCCGTAGTTGAAGGTATAACCCGTATCAACACCAAGTTCATAACGCAGGCTATCGTAAGATTGTCCATCAACGCGCATGTCATTGCTCAGACGATAGTCATCACCAGACTGGAACAGACCCGATACGGCTGCGTATGGGGTAACGTAGCCAGAGAGGTTTGGTTTCCAGTCATAGCCCAGCTTCAGCCCAAAACCAACAGCATCACTGGTGGTATTGCCGTCAACATACTGGCCGTTGCTCATGTTAGCGGAAAGATCGCTGTTGAAGCGGGTGTAGCTCAGGGAGCTGTCGAGGAACAGATCGTTCGTAAACTTCGCTGACGCGTAGATCATCGCCGTCTGGCTATCCTGATCGACCTGACCGGTACGATCGCTGATATCTCCCTTCGCGAAACCTGCCGCCCCACCGACGATCCACTTCGCGTTATTACCGTCAATCTGGGTATCCAGACCCACCATAATACCGCTCACGTCCTGATCGTAGCTGATAACGCCATTGTCACCGTCGAAATTGCCGCCGAAGTAGCTCACCCACGCTCCGCCATTATCCGCCAGGCCGTGACGGCTGTTGGTCAGACGCGCACCTACGGTATCCTGCTGCAGATTCCAGATATTGGTATTGGCAGAAGGAATGCTCAGCGCCATATTGGCGTAGTCGGTCAGCGCTTTCTGCTGGAGGACAACGGTGTCACCCTGCTGCTGCGCCTGGTAGGTATAGGCCCCTAAATCGGCTCTGTTTGCAGCAGTAAAGCTGGCTGCAGTATCCGCATTATTGTCATAGATGCGAACGATCTCTTTGTTTTTGTAATCAGCAACGGAACCCGCTCCGGTCGCGTCATCGATACGGACCTGATAGTTACCGGCGACGTCACCGTTCACCGCCAGATGGCCGTCAGAGTTAATGGCCACTACGCCGTAGTCATAATCAGCGCTGCGCTTATCGTTAGTGATATAGCGTGCGTTGTTCAGATCGCTGTTCAGCACGTAATCACGGCTGGCAACGTTCAGCACGCCGCCATCGGTCAGTACCATATTGTGCGTATCAACCTGACCCAGCCCCAGCGCCAGCTCTGCACCGTTATCCACGGTGATGGTGTTGGCATAGAGCTCGGCCGTTTCTTCCGTCAGCGCCGCACGGCTATCGCTGTCCAGATACAGATGGTCGGTAGCCACGCCGCCGCTGTCGCCGATATTCAATGAGGACGCATTGGTCAGAGTGATGGCATCCGCCAGCAGGCCTGAGTTTTCAACGTTGACCTGAGACTGGTTGTTGACCGTCAGGGTGTCGATGTTAGACACCTTACGGGTATCCCACTCGGAACCGTTGTCCAGCGCGATGTTAAACAGACCGCTCTGATACACCGCT
Source organism: Enterobacter sp. JBIWA003 (assembly GCF_019968825.1). NCBI lineage: Bacteria > Pseudomonadati > Pseudomonadota > Gammaproteobacteria > Enterobacterales > Enterobacteriaceae > Enterobacter > Enterobacter sp. JBIWA003. The sequence goes on along the minus strand of NZ_CP074170.1, from coordinate 1,065,922 downwards.
TCGCCCGCAACATGTCCGTTGTCGTCATAGGTGGAGTCCGGCCAAATGCTGTTAGGGGACAGAGCGTTCCAGTCTACGTTGCTGTAACCCTGGCCATACATCTGCGCCGTGCCAATAGCCTCGACGCTGGACTGTGCTGCGCCGACCCATTTGCTGCCGTTGGTAAGCGTCACATCCAGCTTATCGGTGCCATCCCAGCCGTTGGTGGTTGGGTTATAGATGCCGTCTTCGGTGGTATCGGTTGCCGGATCGCCGTTCGGATAGAAGTTGTTGTCGAAGGTGCTGGAGAACAGAATATCGCCAGTAACGGTGGAATGATCGAACGTGGCGGTGGTTTGCATCGCGTTATCAGACGCGCTGGCGGCCACAATCAGCGCCGCATCGTCTGCCGCTGTCGCGCTGGTTTCACCATAGTCGCTCGGCTTCGCGGTTTGACCGTAGAATCCGCTGGTACCTAAATCGCTGTACGCACCGGAAGTCAGTACCGAATCTTTCACCAGTAGCGTGTCGGTAAAGACGTTGCTGCTGTTGGCTACGCCTTCAACGCCGTCGTATGGCGTATTATCCAGCTCCTGGTACTCCTGCGTCAGGGTAATCCCCGCGACGTGAGAATTATTCTGGATAACAATATCCGATTCCACATCCAGGGTAATCGCATTACCCAGATCGTACGTATCCAGATAGTGTCTTTCCGTATTTTCCCCATTCACGACATCATACGCATAATGCTCGTACGTATCGTTAAGGGTAGAATTATCAACGGTCAGACTAAAACGATCGTATTGCGTATGATGGGTGCCGTCAGCATCCACGCCATCAGCACATGTGGTGGTCATACACTCAGAAGTAATCATGCCGTTAATGGTGCTATTGGAAATACTCAACGCATTCGCCCGGCCATTGATGCCATCATCCAGGTAGTACGTTGAAATAACACCATTCACGGTGGCTTTATTAATCACGGGATAAATATCACCATCATGGATGGCATCCGAGTAATCCCAGTCGGCATAACCATAATACCAGGGGGTGGACGCTGTATTATCGTATCCGAAGGTATTATATGTCGTACCGGAAATATCCTTAGCATTGGCCTGAGAAGCGATAGCCAGGGTGCAGGCTAATGCAAGTTGAGATACAACGAGTTTCTTTTTCCATGTTTGCATTGGGTCATCCCTCCTCAGGGACGTAAGCAAGTTTGTCCATTAATGAATTTGCAATATTTAATTGCGGAGGGAATTATGCAGTTTCATTTCGAAAAGGTTCAATGAATGTTTCCATTAAGTCCGTATTCAGACAAAAAACACATTCAGACCACAAACCATAAGGCGTCATAAAATAAATATTATAAAAACAGAATGTTAATACACGGCTAAACCAATCGGAAAAACACACCGGAAAATAATAAATCATTTTTAATTATGCTTTCATTTCTATATAGAAATAACACGAATATTTCATTCTCCTTTCAGCGTTATACTGGCCTGCATTATATATTATTTATGACAGGCAAACTCACCTGCCGCATTTCACAAAAGCAAAATGCCCACTTTAGTAAAACACCCGTCTTCACTTTGATGTACACTAGCCCTCTTTGTTCCACAAACATCAGGCATACCATGACCGATTTAATTGCACGCCCACGCCGCCTGCGCAAGTCACCTGCACTGCGCGCTATGTTTGAAGAGACAACCCTGAGCTTAAACGATCTGGTGTTGCCGATTTTTGTTGAAGAAGAGATCGATGACTACAAGGCCATCGAAGCCATGCCGGGCGTCATGCGCATTCCGGAGAAATATCTGGCGCGTGAGATCGAACGTATCGCCAACGCGGGGATCCGCTCGGTGATGACCTTCGGCATCTCCCACCATACTGACGCGACCGGCAGCGACGCGTGGAAAGAAGATGGCCTCGTCGCCCGCATGTCACGCATCTGCAAAGAAACCGTGCCGGAAATGGTGGTGATGTCCGACACCTGCTTCTGTGAATACACCTCGCACGGCCACTGCGGCGTACTGTGCGATCACGGCGTGGATAACGATGCTACCCTGCTTAACCTCGGCAAGCAGGCTGTTGTCGCGGCCGCGGCAGGCGCAGATTTCATCGCACCTTCTGCCGCGATGGACGGACAGGTTCAGGCGATTCGTCAGGCCCTGGACGCGGCTGGTTTCACCGACACCGCCATCATGTCCTACTCCACCAAATTTGCCTCCTCCTTCTACGGCCCGTTCCGTGAAGCAGCCGGTACGGCGCTGAAAGGCGATCGTAAAACCTATCAGATGAACCCGCTGAACCGCCGCGAAGCGATTCGTGAATCCCTGCTCGATGAAGCCCAGGGCGCAGACTGCCTGATGGTAAAACCGGCTGGCGCGTACCTGGATATCCTGCGCGACATCCGCGAGCGCACCGAGCTGCCGCTGGGCGCTTATCAGGTGAGCGGTGAGTACGCGATGATCAAATTCGCCGCCCTGGCGGGTGCCATTGATGAAGAAAAAGTGATCCTGGAAAGCCTGGGGGCGATCAAACGCGCGGGCGCGGATCTGATCTTCAGCTACTTCGCGCTGGATCTGGCCGAGAAGAAAATTCTGCGTTAATCCGCTTTAGCGCCGGGTGGCGGCTTCGCCTTACCCGGCCTACGCTCTGCTCAAATCTTCACCCAACTGCAATACAACCGACATCTGCGCCTTCTACTGTCTTCGCAAGACGGCAGGAGGAGTGACCATGTTTAGCCTCGATAGCGTTCTCGACGATCTTTGGCCTCAGGCGAGGCCCGCACCCTGGCAAAAAAGTCTGTTAAAAAGACTGTTCTACGAAGACGAATTTCAGCAATTTGCCGCAGCCCACCGCCACCTGAAAGGCCTGGATATGGTGGAGCAGGTTCTGGAACACCTGGATATTCTCTGCACCGTTTCCGCCCGCGATCTCGAACAAATCCCCGAACATGGCCCGCTGGTCATCTTTGCCAACCACCCGACGGGTACGCTGGACGGACTGGCGCTGCTGTATGCCGTCTCCCGCGTGCGGCGCGATGTTAAAGTCGTAACCAACCGGATGCTGACCCACCTTGAGCCCCTCAGTTCGCTGTTTATTCCGGTGGACAATATGGGCGGCAGGACGGCGAAAACGTCTCTGGTGCAAATGGAACAGCATCTGCAAAACGCGGGCGTGCTGATCTTCTTCCCGGCAGGCGAAGTGTCCCGCCCCACGCGCAAAGGCATTCGCGATAAAAAATGGCACTCCGGCTTTATCAAACTTGCTGGCAAGCTGCGCGCCCCGCTGCTGCCGGTGCATATTCAGGCGCATAACAGCCTGCTCTTTTATGCCAGCACGCTGGTCTCCCCGACACTGTCGATGCTGCTGCTGATGCAGCAGATGTTCCGCCGCCGCCACAGCCAGCTGCCGATCAAAATCGGCCAGCAGATTGCGTGGCATCACTGGCACAGCGCTAACCTTTCGTCGCGTGAGATGGCCGAGCAGTGCCGTCAGCACGTGATGCGTCTTGGCAAGGGAGTGCCCGGCGTCTTTAAAACCCAGTGCGCCATTGCCCGTCCGGAAGACCGGGCCACCCTGAAACGCGCGCTGGCGCAGGCCGAATGTCTGGGCAAAACCAGCGACGGTAAAACCATCTATCTTTGGCAGCGAAACGGTCAGGAAGACGCCCCGCTGCTGCGCGAGCTGGGCCGCCTGCGCGAGATTGCCTTTCGCGCGGTGGAGGAAGGGAGCGGCAAACGTCGGGACACCGACAGCTACGACGATGATTATCTGCACCTGATCCTGTGGGATGAGGACGATCTGGAGATCGTCGGGGCGTATCGCTTTATGCCGACGGCCATGCAGATCGAAAAGCGCGGCGTTGAGGGGTTGTACAGCTATAGCCTGTTTCACTACGACGACAAAATGCAGGACGTGCTGGAACACGGCATTGAGCTGGGGCGCAGCTTTATTCAGCCGCGCTACTGGGGGCGCCGCGGCCTGGACTATTTATGGTCCGGCATTGGTGCCTATCTGGCGCGTTATCCGCACTACCGCTACCTGTTTGGCCCGGTCTCGATTTCCGGTGGCTTACCGCCTGCCGCGCGGGATCTGCTGGTCGCCTTTTACCGCCTGTGGTTCCCGGCGACGCATCCGCTCGCCGCCTCGCGCCAACCGTATCCCGCGTCCCTGCCGGACGTGCTGGCGCAGTTTGGCGGCGTGGATTACGTGGACGATCTGACGAAGCTGAAATCCCTGCTCGGCAATCTTGGCTGCGGAATTCCGCCGCTCTACAAGCAATATTCCGAGCTGTGCGAGCCCGGCGGCGTGCAGTTTATTGATTTTGGCAGCGACCCGGCGTTCAACAACTGCGTCGACGGGCTGGTGCTGGTGGATTTGTGTTACCTGAAGGCGAACCGCTATCAGCGGTATATTGAGGCGCACCTATAAATGTACGGTATTTTGTAGGCCGGGTAAGGCGTAGCCGCCACCCGGCAATTGTGCACCGTTTTCGCCGGGTGGCGCTGCGCTTACCCGGCCTACGGGAGCGACGGGTTAAGGACGATAAAACGGCTTATCGCCCAAAATCGTCGCCCGCTGCATAATCCGGCGCTGCGGCAGATAGTCCGCATTGGCATAATGCTGCGTTACGCGGTTATCCCAGATCGCCAGATCGTTCTCCTGCCAGCGCCAGCGCACCTGGAACTCCGGTTTGGTGATATGCGCAAACAGGAAACCTAACAGCGCCTCACTCTCTTTTTCCGTCACGTCCACGATGCGCGTGGTGAACCCTTCGTTCACAAACAGCGCCTGTTTGCCCGTTACCGGATGGGTCCGCACCACCGGGTGCAGCAGCGGAGGATGTTTCGCCACAGCCTCCTGCCAGCGCTGATGTTCCTCTTCCGTTTTACGGTACTTGTACTCCGGGAACGATTTTTTGAAGTCGTGCTCCGCCCGCAGCCCGCTCAGCAGCGTCCGGAACGGCGCGGAGAGCGCCTCATACGCCGCAATCCCGCTGGCCCACAGCGTATCGCCCCCCGTCTCCGGCAGCCGTTTCGCCGCCAGAATCGCCCCCGCAGGCGGTGTGTCGATAAAGGTCACATCGGTATGCCAGTTATCGTTATCCGGCGGGTTATCGTTGTGGGTGTCGAGGACGATAATCTCCTCCACCCCTTCCGCATGCGGATAGACCGGGTGGATATGCAGATCGCCAAAGCGCAGGGCCAGCGCGCGCTGCTGCTGCGGGGTGATCGCCTGCTCGCGCAGGAACACCACCTGATGGCGCAGCACCGCGTGGTACAGTTGCTCAAACTGGTTATCGCTCAGCGGACGGGTCACATCCAGGCCCGACACCTGTGCACCAATGTACGGCCCCAGCGGGGTGATAGTCAGACGTTCACTCATTGTATTTCTCCATGCCAGGGCGTCAGACGGCGCTGTAACGCGCGCAGCCCCAGTTCTAATCCGAAGGCGATCGCGGCGATCACCGCGATCCCTGCCAGCACCACGTCAGTCGCCAAGAACTCTCCCGCCGACTGCACCATAAACCCAAGGCCGCGCGTGGCCGCAATCAGCTCCGCCGCCACCAGCGTGGACCAGCCCACGCCAAGGCCGATGCGCAGCCCGGTTAAAATCTCCGGCAGTGCGCCCGGTAAAATCACGAACAGCAGCACCTGCGTACGGCTGGCTCCCAGCGACTGCGCCGCGCGGATCCGCACCTGCTGGGCGCTCTTCACGCCCGCCAGCGCCGACATGGCCACCGGGGCGAAAATCGCCAGATAGATCAGCAGGATTTTTGACGTTTCACCGATGCCGAACCAAATCACCATCAGCGGCAGATAGGCCAGCGGTGGGACCGGGCGGTAAAGCTCAATCAGCGGGTCGAGGATGCCGCGCACCGTCGGGCTCAGCCCCATCGCAATCCCCACGGGAATGCCGATAATCACCGCCGCCAGCAGCGCCACCAGAATACGCGCCAGGCTGGCACCTAAGTGCTGCCAGAGCGTGGCATCCATAAAGCCCTGCGGCCCGGCGATGGTAATGAGTTTGGCCAGCACCTGTCCCGGCGGCGGCAGAAACAGCGGGCTGACCCACTGCAGGGCAGCAACTGCCCACCACACCGCCAGCAGTACCAGCAGCGTGCCGACGCTCAACGTGATTTGACGTGAGAAAGGCCAGCGCAGCGCCAGACGCGTGCGGCGCGTTTTTTCACTGAAGACGATGCTCATGAGAAGGCCTCCCGCTGTTCAAACACGCGGCTTAAAACGTACTCACGCTGTTCGATAAACAGCGGATCGGATTTGATGCTGCGCACGGGTTCCCCCGCGACGTAGCGGCGGGCGAATTCCAGCGGCAAGCGCTCCAGCACACGGCCCGGCCCCGGCGAGAGCAGCACCAGCTCGGTGGCCATAAATACCGCCTCTTCGATATCGTGGGTAATCAACAGCACCTGCTTGCCCGTCTCATGCCAGAGGCGCAACAGCAGGGTTTGCATCTGCTCGCGGGTGAAGGCGTCGAGCGCCCCGAACGGCTCGTCCAGCAGCAACAGCTGCGGATTCGCAGCCAGCGCGCGGGCAATCCCGACACGCTGTCGCTGGCCGCCGGAAAGCTGCCAGATATAGCGTTTTTCCGCGCCTTCCAGCCCCACTTTTTTCAGCATCGCCCGCGCCGTTTCCAGCCGCTGTTCACGATTGATGCCCGCAAGCTGCAGCCCAAACGCCACGTTTTCCTGCACGTTGCGCCACGGGAGCAGGCCTTCATTCTGGAAGACCACGCCGCGCTCTGCGCCGGGGCCTTCCACCTTTTTGCCTTCCAGTTGAATGGAGCCATGCTGATAAGGGACAAACCCGGCGATCAGATTCAGCAGCGTGGTTTTTCCGCATCCGGACGGACCCAGCACCACCAGCAGTTCACCGCTGTCCAGCGTCAGGTTGATCTCCTCCAGCGCGGGTTTGCCACCGTAATCAGCAGACAGATTTGTAATATTCAGCATGGCGGACTCCTTATTTCACAAAACGATCGGTCACGTACTGGCTGTAATCCGTCGCTACCGCGGGTACTTTGCCCTGCTCTTTCAGGAAGGTGGCGGTATCAACAATCGCTTTGTTTACCGGCCCGGTCAGCTGCTGCACCTGCTGCGCGGGGGTCAGATAGGTATTGCCCTTCACCAGCCCCGGCACGTCCGCTTCCGGCACGCCGCTCAGGCGGGAAAGTTTTTCCAGGTTGGCGGGCTGCTTCAGCCATTCATCCGGGTTACTGATGTACGGCTGCTGGGCGTCAATCGCGCTTTTCGCGAAGGCTTTCACCACCTCAGGATGTTTCTCGGCGAAGTCTTTACGCACGACCCACACGTCGAGCGTTGGCGCGCCCCACTGGCCCACTTTTTCGGAGTCGGTCAGCACGGTGCCGTCTTTTTCCAGTTCGTTCACGGCAGGTGCCCACACATAGGCCCCGTCAATGTCGCCGCGCTGCCAGGCCGCGATAATCGCCGGCGGCTGGAGGTTAATAATTTGTACCTGCCCCGGCTTGATGCCCCAATGTTTGAGCGCTGCCAGCAGGCTGTAGTGGGTGGTGGAGATAAACGGCACGGCGATGCGTTTGCCGATCAGGTCTTCCGGCTTGGTGATGTTTTTCTTCACCACCAGCGCTTCAGAGTTACCGAGCTGCGAGGCGAGCAGGAACACCTCAATCGGCACCTGCTGGCTGGCCGCAACCGCCAGCGGGCTGGAGCCGATATTGCCAATCTGCACGTCGCCGGAGGCTAACGCACGCACCACGGAGGCCCCGCTGTCGAACTTGCGCCAGTCGACTTTCGCGCCGCTCTCTTTGGCAAAGGTGTTGTCCGCCTGCGCGACTTTCGCCGGTTCCGCAGAAGTTTGATACGCGACGGTGACGTCCACCGCCTGCGCCTGAAATGCCCACAGCGCCAGTGCGCCGAGTAGTGTGATTCGCGATGAAATTGCCATAGTGCCTGCTCCCCTTGTTGTTATGAGGGCAGTATTTCCAACGCGGGAATTTTGATAAAGGAATAAAAATGAATCGCTCATAACGATTCGTTTTTAGATAAAAAGCGGGAAAGGATAGTTGGTTTTGTGCGTTTGTTTATGCCGGGTGGCGCTGCGCTGTGCGATCCGTAGGCCGGGTAAGGCGCAGCCGCCACCCGGCAAAAAACTCAGCGCTTCGCGTTAAGCTCAGCAATATCCTTCGGCGTAGTGCGACAGCAGCCGCCAATCAGCTTCGCGCCGGCGTCCAGCCACTGGGGCAGATACCCCGCCAGCGTCTCGCACGCTTCGCCGTGGTGGTGCCAGGTTTTGGTCACCGCATCATAATGCTCGCCCGAGTTCGGGTAGACCACCAGCGGCAGCGGCGTCAGGCTTTGCAGGTGCTTCAGTGCCGCCGTGGTGTTTTCCAGCGCGATACAGTTAATGCCCAGCGCGACGATATGCGGAGAGTCGGCCAGCGCGCTGACTACGTCACGCAGCGGCGTGCCGTCGCTCAGGTGTTCACTGTCCCGCAGGGTAAAAGAGAACCACGCCCGGGCGCGGGGATACCCGGCCAGAAGGGCCGCCAGCGCCTTAATCTCGGCAAAAGACGGCAGCGTTTCGCAGGCCAGCAGGTCAGCGCCCGCATCCAGCAGCGCTTCCACGCGCGGACGGTGGAAGTCGGTGAAGGCTTCCGCACTGCGCACGTAGTCGCCGCGATACTCTGAGCCATCCGCCAGATAGGCACCATACGGTCCAACGGATCCCGCCACCAGCAGCGTGCCCGCATGCGGATTTTCAGCCAGATACGCTTCACGCGCCTTACGCGCCAGCTCCACGCTTTTGCCAATCAGCGCCCGGGACTGCGCCTCGTCCAGGCCGCGCGCCGCAAAACCCGCAGGCGTGGCCTGATAGCTGGCGGTGATCGCCACCTGCGCACCTGCGCGGTAATAACCAAGATGCACTTCGCGGATAAGCTCCGGGTTTTCCATCAGCACTTTGGCAGACCAGAGGTTGTCTGCCAGGTTACAGCCGCGCGCTTCCAGCTCCGTCGCCATCGCGCCATCCAGCACCACAAACGGCTGCTTTTCAAGGAGGGCGGTAAGCGGATTATTCTGCGACATGTTCGGGCTCCTGCGATGTCATATTTCGGGTCAGATAGTAGGCACCATAGCACAGGGCGACAAACGGAATCCCGCAATAAAGGGCAATGCGCTGGCTTGGGTCAAACCACAGGCCGACACAAGCCACCACGCAGAGGATAAAACCGAGCACCGGTACCAGCGGATACCACGGCGCGCGGTACTGCAGCGCAGAGAGCGGCTGCCCGGACTGCAGATGGCGACGACGGAAAACGAAGTGCGACGCGCAGATGCTGATCCAGACGGCCACCACCGCAAAGCCAGAAATCGCCGAGAGCGCGACAAACACAGTGTCAGGCGCCACGACGCTTGAGAACAGCGCCAGCACGCCGCCGAGCATAGAAACCGACAGCGCCGTCAGCGGCACGCCGTTTTTGTTCACTCGGGCAAAGCAGCGCGGGAGCGTTTTCTCATTAGAGAGCGACCACAGCATGCGCCCGGAGGCGTACAGCCCGGAGTTCGCCGCCGAGAGGATCGCCGTCAGAATCACAAAGTTAAAAATATCCGCCGCGTAAGGAATACCGACCTTTTCAAACACCAGCACGAACGGGCTCTTTTCCACGCCAGCCTGCTGCATCGGGATCAGCGCCGCCAGCACAAACACGGTGCCGATAAAGAAGATGATCAGGCGCGCAATGGTGGTACGGATCGCGACCGGAATCACCTTGTGCGGATTTTCCGTTTCCCCTGCGGCAATACCGATAAGCTCGGTCCCGGAGAAGGCAAAGTTCACCGCCACCATGGTCATCAGGATCGGCAGGCCGCCGTGCGGGAACCAGCCCTCGGCGGTGATGTTGCTTAAGCCCGGCGCGGGGGAACCGTCCTGCATCGGGATAAAGCCAAAGACCGCCGCGCCGCCAAGAATAATGAAGGCAATGATGGTGATGACTTTCACCAGGGAGAACCAGAATTCACCTTCCGCAAAAAAGCGCGTTGAGATGACATTCAGGCCAAAAATCACCACGCAGAAGACCACGCACCAAGCCCATACGGGCACCTGCGGGAACCAGTACTGCATGCAGAACCCGGCGGCGGTAAAGCTTGACCCGAGCGCCACCGTCCAGGTGAGCCAGTAGAGCCACGCCACGGTGTAGCCCGTCGCCGGGCCAAGATAACGCGCGGCATAGACGTGGAACGCGCCGGTTTCCGGCATCGCCACGGAGAGTTCGCCCAGACACTGCATCACCAGCCAGACCACCAGCGCGCCGATCAGATAGGCCAGCAGCGTGCCCGCCGCCCCGGTCGTGGAAATGATGTAGCCGGTATTGAAGAATAACCCTGTCCCAATCACGCCACCCAGCGAGAGCATGATCAGGTGGCGTGTTTTCATGGTGCGCTTAAGCTGCCCATTTTCTTGTTGTGTTTGCATATTACCTTCTATACGTATGGACATCTAAACATCCAAAGAAGGTGTGTTATACCGCGATTGTTAATAAAAAGCTAGATGACCAGACGCAAACGGGCGCGCCGCGCGCTGAGTCTGGGGTGGGTTGTGAGGATGACATAGAGAATCGGACGCCAGGCCATAAGCACCTCCGCAAGCAGATACTTACAGCATGGTGCGGGAAAAGGCGATCTTCGGTCAGTCGAAAGTGGTATCCGTAAAGCGCGAAGTCATACCGTAACACTGCCCGCAAGACGGGTAAGGCGCAGCCGCAACCCGGTGCAAGGTTGGTAATTCTCACAATCGGTTCTATAGTCGTCACAGTTTCTTAGTAACCAGGACTGACTGATGCGCTTTAACGGACTGACTAAAGGTTTCTTTATTTTCATTCTCGCCCTTGTGACCTGGGCCTTCTTCGACGTGCTGTCGCCCTACTTCTCCGCGATACTGTGGGCCGCCATTCTGACCGTTATCTTCAACCCGGTAAAAAACAAGCTGCGCACCGCGCTGGGGGAGCGCAACGGGCTGGCCTCGCTGTTGACCATCGGCATTATCTGCCTGATCGTCTTTATTCCGCTGATGGTGATCCTCTCCTCGCTCGCCATTGAGCTGAATGTGGTTTACACCAAACTGCAGGAGAACAACACCCAGTTCCCGGAAGTGGTGGCGAGCATCTTCAACCACCTGCCTGACTGGGCCAGCGGCTTCCTCGCGGATCACAACCTGACCAACGCGGCGCAGATCCAGAAAAAACTCTCCGATGTCGCCCTGCAGGGCGGACAGTATCTCGCCGGCAGCGCGTTTCTGATTGGCAAGGGGACGTTTGGCTTTGCGATTAGCTTCGGCATCATGCTGTATCTGCTGTTCTTCCTGCTGAAAGACGGCCCGTATCTGGTACGCCAGATCCTCGATTCCCTGCCCCTGTCCGATTTTGCCAAGCAGCATCTGTTCGCCAAATTCGTCGGCGTGTCACGCGCCACGGTAAAAGGGACGGCGGCGGTGGCCGTGGTTCAGGGCATCCTCGGCGGGATTGCCTTTGCCATTGCCGGTATCGACGGCAGCGTGCTCTGGGGCGCACTGATGGCGTTCCTTTCCCTCGTGCCCGCCATCGGCTCAGCGATTGTCTGGGTGCCCGCCGCTATCTTCCTGTTCGCCACGCACCAGATCTGGCAGGGGCTGTTTATTGTCGGCTTTTTCGTGATTATCGTCGGGTTGGTGGACAATATTCTGCGCCCGCTGCTGGTGGGGAAAGACACCAAAATGCCGGACTACCTGATTCTGATCTCCACTCTCGGCGGCATGGAGCTGTACGGCATTAACGGCTTTGTGATCGGGCCGCTCATCGCCGCGCTGTTTATCGCCTGCTGGAACCTCTTTTCCGGACGCGATCACGAAGGTAACGCCGAAGAGCTGGACGCGGATTTCATCGAAGAAGGAAAAAATCCTCCAGATTTGTAAGGACGTGACGATAAAGACCACACCAGGCGGCACTGTGCCGCCTTTTTTTTCGCCTTAAATCAGACGTTTTCTATAATTTGAAGAACGCCATCCTACTCATGTCGTAAAAGGATCATCTGGTGCGAATCGCGACGATAACAAACTGGGCCTATGGGGCCACGGTCTGCCTGACCATCGCCTCCGGCATCATCATGCTGATGGCGTCCAGTGCGGATACCCTCGAACGTCAGGCCGTTGAACAACGGCAGAAATTTGATCAGCTGACGGAAGATATCGAAACCGATATCTGGGCGCAGTCTGATTTAGCGCGGCTGTACGTCATTAAAAAAGATCCTCAGGTGCTCAAGGAATATAACCAGGCAGAAAACAGCCTGAAGCGCATCGAGCTTCGTCTGGAAAAGCTGCAGGATAACGGCGCATCGGATGAAGAACTGGCCCTGCTGCATGAAGGAATAAAGATCGTCGATGAGCTGCAGGACGAGCAGCAAACCGCCCTCGCCAGCCTGGAACGCGGTGAAGACGCCCAGGCCGTTGCCTTGCTCTATGGTCAGCCCTATGAGCAGGAGCTGGATCGCGCGCAGAATCAGATCGATCACTTTCGCCAGATACTCGACAAGCGCGTTATCGGCTCCGTAAAAGATGCGACAAAAAAATCGAAAGCGCTGCGTACCGCCTCTGAGCTGACGGTCGGCCTGACCGCCCTGCTGTTCCTGTTTGTGCTCGGCTTTATATTAAAGCGCCGCGTGCTACGCCCCGTGGTGCGCCTGAGCGACGTGGTGCACCGCCTGGCATCCCAGGATTACGCGGTTGAAACGCCCAATTTCAACCAGATTGATGAGATAGGCGATATGGCTCAGGCCATCAGCATCTTCCGTGAAAACGGCCTGGCGCGGCAGCGTCTGGAAAAAGAGCGCGATGCCGACTGGGCCATCCGCGAACTGCTGGCGCGCATGACCCAGCGGCTGCAGGGGTGTGAGAACTTTAACGATGTGATTAACGTGGCGGAGCTGTTTGCCCCCAATATCGCGCCGGGGATCGCGGGCCGACTCTACGTCCTTGACCGCGAGCCGTGGCAGATGCGCTGCGTCGCGCAATGGCTTTCGCCGATTGGTGAAGAGACGACGTTCCACCCGGACGAGTGCTGGGCCGTGCGTCGCGGGCAGAGTCACCCGCCGGTGAACGGCGAGCCGGATATTGCCTGTTATCATCTTCCGGCATCCCAGGCGGAAAGCGCGCTTTGCGTGCCGCTTATCGCTCAGGGTGAGGCCATTGGCCTGCTCTCCTTCCAGAATATCACGGCGGATAATGCCCCTTCCCGCGCATATCTGGAGCTGATGGCTGAGGCGCTCGGGCTGGCGCTGGCCAACCAGCGTCTGCGCGACGCGTTGCTGGAAAAAGCGTTGTTTGACCCGCTCACCGGCCTGCGTAATCGTCATCATCTGGAAGATACCCTGCAAACCCAAACGGCACAGGCGATACGCACTGGCGTACCGTTAAGCTGCATGATGATTGATATCGACCACTTCAAGAGCATTAACGATCGTTTCGGCCATGAAGCGGGCGATCTGGTGATCAAAAGCGTGGCGTCAATTGTTCAGCGGGCCGCACATGACAACGGGCTGGCATTCCGCTACGGCGGCGAGGAGTTTCTGGTGTTGCTTTCCGGTGCCGATGAAGCAGAAGCGTACGCCTGCGCGCAGAAGATTTACACCGGCGTGCATGAACTGTCGCTTCGCTACGGGCTGACCGAGATTGGGCCGGTGGACGTGTCGATTGGCATTGCCAGCTACCCACAACATGCCCAGACCGACAACCTGCTGCGCGCCGCGGATGTGGCCTTGTACCGGGCAAAAGAGCTGGGACGCGCGCGGATTGTGAGTTTTGGGATGCTGGAGGCGGGTTAGCTATTACTTTCACGCCACTGCTTTACCATCTCATCTGTTACTTCATTTTTATAACAAATGGGAGCATAGCCTCCCGCCTTACTCCATGCGCTGCGTTTCCCGCAAGCGCTTCCGTTTCTGGCCCGGTTAAAAGGACAAGCGCATACTCCGGGATAAGATGCTATCGACTCTGCAATAACATTCTCTTTAACCTGTTCACTGGAAACTGAACTGTTTTTTGCCATGGCGATGTCCGCTACAAAAAAGCAGCACACAGCACAAAGCACAAAGCACCATCAGGAACGGTCTTTTTTTCATTTTTGATTCGTTTTAAGGAGGGGGTGCACACGATAGGCGGCGAATGAAAGAGACATCATGATTTAAGTCAATAAATCTGTTCCGGCAGGGACAACGAACCTTACGCGTTCTCGCAAAAGGTGGACGCATTATGCACGTTCTCGCTCAGTTGGGTACAAGGCAGCTATTGCAGTTCCCCTGGGAATTTTAGCCTGCCGCGTTTTACTTCACGCTTCACCGAAGTAACGCACGTTAGCAAAACGTAGACTGGTCCTTCGTTAATCAGAGGATGATAAAATGAAAACCCAGCAGGTCGATTTTGCTTCTTTATATTTTGGTACACCGGTCGCCATTATCTCCAGCCAAAATCCTGACGGTTCAACCAACCTGAGCCCGATCTCCTCGTGGTGGATCCTTGACCGGAATATCGTGTTCGGGCTTGGCACCTCTGGAAAATGTTATGAAAATATCACAGGTAACCCCGATATTGTTCTGAACATCCCGGACAGCAGGCTCTGGCCGAATATTGAAGCTATCGCAAATAAAACGGGAAAAGCATCGCCACCGGAATGGAAGAAAAAGAGGGGGTATGTTTTTGAACAGGACAAATTTAGCTGCGGGAATTTCCATAAGGAAAAGGCGGTGACGATTAACTCGTTGAGAATTAAAGAGTGTCCTGTACAAATAGAGGCTAAGGTTGGCGGGATATCGCCCCTGACCGGTTCGCAGGGGAACCTGGTGTCCGTTGATGCCACGATAACCTGCGTCCACATATCTGAGGCATTATTAATTCATACTCAGAGAGGGGTAAAATTTAATGTGGAGAAATGGAACCCCCTCTATTATCTATTTCGCCACTATTTCTCGCTGGGTCACCGACTCGGTCACAACTTCCGCCACGATGAGTAACCCGGTCTTTTTTGCAGCGGAAAGGTTTAAACTTTTCGTGATATTCTTTCTTTACGCCCCTTAGTTCCTATACTCGAGCCATATTCGCCACTGTATTAACACCTGTCACGCACAATACGTTGCGCATGACAGGTGAAGATATTTTGTTCTGGAAAAACGTCTATGTCGAAACTGGATTTGAGGTCCAAAAAAACCTGGGGCGCGCTGGCAGCGATCGCCGTTGTCTCCGGTACGCTGGCATTTGCTTTTGCATGGACGGCGGGCTGGCTTGGGTCACGCACGGTCAGCCAGGCACTGGTGGGTGAAACACCGAAACCCTTCCCGCCTGGTTTTCGCCGCGCGCATGGAAAAGGCATCTGCTTTGCCGGCACCTTTACGCCAAACGGCTCGGCGGCTTCTCTTTCAACCTCCCGCCTCTTCTCGCAGCAGGAAGTGCCCGTTGTGGGCCGATTCTCTATTGGTACCGGCGATCCGCATGCCCCGGATAGTACGACCAAAACCCTGAGCATGGCGCTGCTGCTGAAGACAGATGATAAGCAACAATGGCGGATGGCGATGAACAACGAGCCTTTCTTCGCCACGCACAGCCCGGAAGGTTTTCTGGCCTTGCGAAAAGCCACGGCCGTTGATGCGGCCACCGGCAAACCGGATCCGCAGCGTCTCAAAGACTTTTTGAAAGCGTACCCGGAGGCGGAGAAATACCTAAAATGGGCGGCACAAAAACCCGCGCCCGGCAGCTTCGCGGGGGCGACGTTTTACAGCATTAACGCCTTTTACCTTGTGAACGCACAGGGGGACCGTCAGGCCGTTCGCTGGATGATGCGTCCGCACGAGCCTTTCCTGTCGATAAGCGATGAGCAACGACAGAAAGCCGATGACAACTTCCTGTTCGAAAATCTGCGTCAGCGCCTGGCGCAGAAGCCACTCTACTGGGATTACGTTTTGCAGCTCGCACAGCCGGGCGATCCGGTGGATGACCCTTCCCAGCCATGGCCGGACGATCGCAAAAAGGTGGTAGCCGGTACGCTGGAAGTGACGCGCGTCGAAGCACAATCCACAGGCGCGTGCCGCGACGTTAACTTTGATCCTTCTGTCGTTCCTGCAGGCGTTGCGGTGTCTGATGATCCCATCTTAAGCGCCCGCTCCGCGGCCTACTCCCACTCTTTCAGCCGCCGTGAACGGGAAATCGGCTACGACAAGGCCACCGAAGCCGTGCAAAAGCAGGAGGTAAAATGAGCTCAAATAAAGACAGGCGAGAGCACGCGCCGCAGCATTTCAATACCCTGGCGCGAAGCCTGCACTGGCTGATGGCGGTGATGATCCTGACCATGCTTTTCATCGGTGCCGCGATGATGACGTCGTTACATCACCGGATTTGGCTAATCGACCTCCACCGGCCGCTGGGGATCGCCATTTTACTGCTGGCACTGGTTCGTCTGGTCAACCGACTCCTGAGCCGCACGCCCCCACTTCCTGCCGATTTGCCCATCTGGCAGGTGCTTGCCGCAAAGGCATCACACTGGATGCTGTATGGGTTAATGCTGGCAATGCCGCTGCTGGGCTGGGCGCAGCTGTCGGCAGCGGGCCTGCCGATTGTGATGTTTGATGGCGTCAACCTGCCGGCAATTGTCCCGACCAGTCCGGCACTCTTTGCCTGGTGTCACGACGCCCATAGCCTTCTGGCAAAATTGCTTTTTGCCGTGGTGCTGGTCCATCTCTCCGCCGCACTCGTTCATGCGTGGATCTACCGGGACGCAGTGTTTGCCAGCATGGCGAAAGGGAGTAAGTCGGCGTCAGCCCTCCGGGATGACCTGAAGTAAGGCAAGCGCCAGGGGACACGCACAATCAGAATGTTCGTGTCCTCGCTTATCATCGCCATCCTGAAACAGCGCACACAACCGGGGCGCGTATTTAGCCGCTAAATTCGCGCGCCAAAAAGCCACGGACACCCCACAATTATCGTGGAAGATAATATCTCTAAATTAAAGCGATTATTTTTTAAACAGAAGAGCATTTATGCCCGCAATTTTAGCTTTTATCAAAAAGTTAAGAGTCGCTCGCGCATCAAACATCCTGACACCCGCAACACATAACTCATTGATTAAAATGACTTTACATCAATAAAAACGATAAAACCCCCGACTCCCCAACAAAATATATCAACTCGTGTGATATCTAAATTATAATTCTTATACTTCTGTTAAAAAGGTGGAGGTCAAAATGCGATTAACCCTACTGCTGTTATGCTGTCTGGTACAAAGTGTAACCTGGGCTGGCGACCTGCCAAAACCAGTTGGTAAACCCATTTTAACGATTTACGGTAATATAGAAAATACCAACGAAAATGGAAAAGCAGTGTTTGATCTCGCCAGCCTTGAAAAACTCGGAGTAGTGAGTTTCGAGACGACCTCTCCCTGGTATAACGGTCGTACGAAGTTTGAGGGTGTCCCCATGAGCAAGCTCATGGATTATGTGGGTGCAAAAGGTACGAACGTGAATGTTATTGCGCTCAATGATTACTCAACCATCATCCCTCTCAGCGACTTTAAAAAATACAACGCCATCCTTGCCTTAAAGGTCAATGGCGAATATATGCGCATCCGCGATAAAGGCCCATCGTTCATTGTATACCCCTATGACAGTCTTCCTGAGTTGAATAATCAGATTTATTACTCACGATCAGCATGGCAGGTAAGCAAAATGAAGATTGAGTAGCCGTTCAGGAGAACATAATGAACAGGATACTGGTTGGTATCATTTTTTCTCTTTTTATCACGACAGGATATATTGCATACCTTGTTTATGATCGACAGCAGGAATTGCAAAAACTGACTCAATACACTGAGTCCTGGTCCGTGGCACAACTGGTATCAGAGTATTACCGTTTTGAATCATGGCTTGGTCTATACGCAACCGATACTGATGACGTTACGATAGACCAGGTCCGCATGCGCCTCGAAATTATGCTCAGTCAGGGCGATTTAATGAAGGGGGGCGATTTAGGTCGCTACATTGATAGCGATAAAACGCATCAGGAGCTCGCTTTACGCTTAGAAAATATACTGGCCTATCTGGATAGTCATCTTGAAAAAATGAGCCATCCGGAGTTACAGGCGTACCTGACAAATATGCATGAGCTCGACGCACCGCTCAGCCAGCTGTCTGCAACGGCATTAACGAAAGATATTAATACGGTTAATGAATCCAACAACAAAATACAAATCCTGTATTATATTTATTCCGCACTTTCTTTACTCCTGGTGATTTTAAGCTTTATTCTTGGCTTCTTAATGATCTACCAGAATAAAAACATCCTGAAAGCACACATGCAGGTTAAAAGCCTGGCTGATGAACTTCAAATATCAAAAGAAAAACTGCAAATTCAGAACTCGAAGCTGGAGTATGATGTTTATCATGACTCCCTCACCGGCATGAAAAACCGCCTTTTCTTCTGGGACGATCTCAACAAAATTAATCTTCAGGCAGATAAAAACCACGTCCCCGTCACCGTAATGTTATTTGATTTAGACCGCTTCAAAGAGGTCAACGATACCTATGGCCATGATACGGGAGATTTGCTGCTGAATCAGGTATCCCGACGGCTGACCTCAATGAGCAGCGCAACGAATACGTTTTACCGCTTGGGCGGCGATGAATTCGCCCTTCTCTCCAGCGGACTCACGGAAACCGCCGCCGTTTCGCGCGCCAAAGAAATCAGCGATCATATCAGCCAGCCCTATACGATTAATAATCAGCTGATAAAAATTGCCACCTGCGTGGGCATCGTTTTATCTGATAATGAACGACGCTCTGATTACCTTTATAAATTTGCCGACCTGGCCCTCTACGAAGCGAAAAAAGAAGGTTCGCAGCAGATCAAGGTCTTCCGGCAGTGGATGCTGCAAAGACTGCAGGAAAGCAGAACCCTTGAACATGATATGGCTCTGGCGATCGATCACAATGAATTCGTTGTGTATTACCAGCCTATTGTCGATTCATTCAGCAATGAAATTTACGGCTATGAAGCGCTTATTCGCTGGATACACCCGGTGAAAGGGATACTCGCGCCAGATTATTTTATTTCCGTCGCTGAAAAAACGGGGATGATCAATGAGATCGGCAAGTCGGTGCTTGAGATGGCCTGCCGGGAAGCTGTGTCCTGGGCGGTGCCGGCCAGGATCTCGGTGAACGTCTCACCCGTTCAGCTAGGCACGAAATCGTTTACCACGATGGTGCAGTCCATCCTGAAAGAGACAGGGCTACCGGCCAACCGACTCGAGTTAGAGGTAACAGAGTCTTCACTCTTCAGTGACAGCAACATGCCGATCACCATTCTCAAAAAGCTCCGGGCGCTGGGTGTCAAAATTTCCATCGATGATTTCGGAACGGGATATTCCTCGCTCTCACGACTGAGTGAACTTAATTTTGATAAAATTAAGATAGATAAATCCTTTGTGAATCCGATATCCACGCAGGATGATGCCCTTAATATCGTTAAGTTAATTACCGGCATGGCGAAGAGCCTCAACATGCGGGTCATTGCTGAAGGTGTTGAAACCGAAGCACAGCTTGAACGTCTTCAGGCGCTTGGTTGCGATCTCGTGCAGGGATACCTGTTCGGAAAACCACAGGCTGAGATTGACAGGAAGATTAGATACGGTTGAAATGGTTGTGCGGTTTTTTCTGGCCCAAAATCACGTAGACGGTTGATAATCAAAGGTTAAACAATGAAAAAAACAGCCCCGGACTATACGCCTGTTGATTTATCTCGTTGGCCAAGGAAGGAGCATTTTGAAGTCTTCCAGTCATTTGCTGAATGCACAATTAACCAAACCGTTCTCATCGACATCACCGCGCTGCGAAAACATATCAAAGCGGTGGGCTGGAAGTTTTACCCGACGATCATTTTTCTCCTTTCTAACATCATGAACCGGCATCCTGAGTTCCGTATGGCCATGAAGGACAATGAGCTTGTCATATGGAATGAAGTTCATCCCAGCTACACCATTTTCCACCCCGAAACGGAGACCTTTTCGTCACTGTGGAGCCACTATGACGGCAATATGCATCACTTCCAGAACACGTATGCTGAAGATACGGCCCGCTATGGAAATAGCCTTTCATACTGGCCTAAGGAAGAGTCCCGGGAAAATGTCTTTTTCGTCTCGTCTATTCCGTGGGTTACGTTTACGAACTTTACGATGAACATTGCGCATATGAAGAACTTCTTTTCGCCTATGTTCACGTTTGGAAAATACTACGAGCAGGATGGAAAAGTGCTGCTGCCGCTCGCGGTGCAGGTCCATCATTCGGTGTGCGATGGCTTCCATGTGGCAAGGATGTTTAATGAGTTGCAGGAGATGTGTGATGGTTTGTCGGCGTTGTCAGAGGAACCTGGCGCATGATGCGTAAGAAGTGCTGATGGTTTCCATCTGCAGGAGTGGGTGTGAGAAGCCTACCGGGCTTTCATTATTTTATGCGCTTTCCATGTGAGGCCACAAGGGCCATAGAAATCTGCGTTCCTGCACGTTATGGAGACGGCACACTGCGCCACTATCGATGAGAATGTCTGCCGGGAACGCTGCCCAAAGGGCAGGTTCTTTTCGGGGGCATCGATGCTGACGAGACGAACACACATGAGCCTGTTTTAAGGTTCTGCGCTTCCCCTGTCCGGCTGGAGGCGTACCCAATAATTTACTGACGGCGCTGGAAACTAACGCTATGGTAAATCACCTGCTTTTAACAAAACGATTGCATGGTCAAGCTGCTTGTAGAGTTTGTGTCTCAAATCGTCTAACTCGTCATTTTCCCGAATGAGAGGTATTCCATTTTTATGAAGAACAATATCGTTAAATGATCCCATCCCGCCGTAGAGTTTTTTCAACGAGTAAATGGATGACTCACAATCAACATCGAGCTCGATGGCTAGTTTTTCGAATGTTTTTGCCCATGAATCCTCATCATTTGAGGAGAGGATTTTGATGATATCAGTTACCGTTTTCTTTATTTCATTTTTCATTTCAAACCACCACTTTCAAGTATCTTAACGCCAGGTATTTTCCACGGGGTAGGTATCACAACTTGCTCAGAGCCACCGGAAAAAAGGTCTGTTTGATAGCCAACTTCTCCAACATATACTTTCGTTCCTGCGGGTATTTGTATCTTGTGATAGCTATCAAGAGGGGATTCACTTCCGTTAGGCCATTTGGGGAGCAGAGCCTTATCTATTCTGGTCTGGAGCACTCCCTGAGGTTGTTCATATCCGAAAAACTGACCTAATGGTCGGCCCTCAATACCACCTCTGTAGAAACTCGTGTCTGTTGATAGCGTGATCTCTTTATATGTACCACTGGAGAAGGTTTCAGCCAGCTCTTTAGGTAATGGTCCGGGTTTTATCATCGAGTATTCACCCTCGACTTTTCCCAGAACATGAAGATTGCTAAGCTCACTCGCCGTTCCCAGTCTGCCCAGGCCAAGGCCCGCAGCAACAGAAGCACCAGCGATAATCAGCCCTTTATTATCCATAACCTGATCGTAACCCGCCGGTGCATCACCACCGAGCTGCTGCGCGGTCTGACGGAATCCCTCGATATTGCCATTATAGATCCCGCCCGCGGCCAGCAACCGACCGGCAGTTTTGCTGTTGATGGTTTTTGCGGCCTGGGCATATTGCACCGGTGCCGCATGGCGGACCTGATATCTCGGGCGTTTCAGTTGCCGGGACAGGATGTGTCGGAGTCGGGTTTGAAGGAACAGAGGCAGGTCATTGCGAAGGTCACCGGATGTCGTCAGCACGCCCGAAATCGCATGGCCGGTGATGTCTTTTCTTAGCAGAACGAGCTTACCGGATTTGATGTCGTCGAGCGTGTCACGGTATGCCATCCAGGGATGTTGCCAGTGGTACAGTTGATACCGGCTGACAAACCGGGTGTAGCCCTGTGGCAAATTCCACTCCTGAATGATGCGGTTAGGCCTTGCAGTATCTGCGAGGTCTCCTGCTGCCGTATCCGGGTGAATAATGTGAGGAATGTCTTCAAGGTAGATGTCATCCAGTGACATTGCCTGGCTGTGATGAAGCATATTGCCCCTTTTACGCTGCCATTATGTGCCACATTATCGCTCATTCCGGAAATCTGGCAAAGACACGAATATAGCAGGTAATGGCCAGTTGTGTGGCTGTAAGCAACGGGTTCTGTACGCTGAGAAGAAAGCATACTGCTTGCGGAAGATGACAGACAGCCCACATTAGCGCCCCATCCGAACGTAAATGACGATGAAGATCTGTTGGTTGTTTAACCATGGACGGCGCAAACCGAACAGGAATATATACACAATCCTATACACATTCCGTATCGGATTCTACTGGATGGTTACGGACAGCGACGGACTAAAAAGAAATAAAATCGTTATAAAGCAAGGTGTTTATGGATGAATACGGACGTTTGGGGAAGTTGAGATGGTGTGATAATAGGAACAGAACCAACAGCATAAAAACATTGATTTTCAATCACTTTATTTCATTCGATCTTTTAGAATACCCCCATAAGTACCCCCAGATGTCAGTATGTCACACAGTTCTTTTTTTAGTGGCGTTCAAAAGTATCAGGTATCAGCCTTGATATCTGAAATCATTCCTTTGGCATCCAAGGCTACTACTGGGTCGAATTCATGTTCACACGTTCATTCGGCCGCCAAAGATTTCATCGGGTGCATTAAAGTGTTTATTGCTGAGTTGCTCTACAAAGAGTTTGCTTCATCATCTTGTTTACTTAGGGACCAGGGGCATATTCCCAGTCAAAAATGAGCGGATCGCACTGTCGATTATCTCGCGAGTGAGCACCAGCTCTTCCACGATGATTTGCAAACCAATGCCGCTACGATAGCCAGATTGAATGCGGTAGCCAGGAGTAACTACAGGCGGGTTGTCGCGCATGACTTCGGCCAAGCGTTTATCAATGTAGTCGAAATAGGTTAATCCACCGAATTGAGGATAAGAAACGCGGGTACGTTCTACCACCGTATGGCTAACCACCTTCCCATTCGCATTGTAGTTTGGTGTTGTATCCATGCGGGCTTCATCTTCCTGCTGGTTTTGGCTCAACATGGCATGAGCTTCTTCAAACACCAGATTTTCCACAATATCCGCACGCGCTACGTCAATGGTAATGATCTCCGCATTCCAATACACATCTGGCGAATTACCCAAGAATAAAACATCGCTCCAGGTCCACATCCAACCCGCAGCAATGGCCTCTGCATTTTCAGAATCGCAATCATCATAATGCAGCCCTCCGCAGCGGTGACGCTCGCGGTGGATCAGATTCTTGACGTGTTGTGTCCGGGCACGACGCCGACGGCGGGAAAGAGTATTAAATGTTTTGTTTCTGCGGATCATGGTTCACTCTGCGCGTGCTCGCTGGGAGGAATCCAGCCGCACAGTTTAGCTAATAGGAATAAGGAAATCTACTTGCTAACAAGAGGGCAAAAAATATGGGGCTTGGGCAATATGCTGTATATCATTAATGTGCAGGGACGAAGTCAATGTGCTCATGGACACGCGAATAAAAATCTATCCAGATGTCGAAAACTTATTACCGTACCTCAAGCTCACGGGTAATAGCCTTTGGCTGGCCCTCAACCATCAAGTCATACCAACGAACCTGCATTATATTGATTTGCACAGAGTGCGTCTTTGCACGTAAGCAGCCAGTTAAGCATCCCACCGAGATTTGGATCTACGTCATGAGCGCACGTTAATAGTTTTAGAAATCAAGCAAATTAGCATAATATCTCTTAACTGAAGGGGTATGGAGCCGCAGAAATAAATGAAGACACGGCAGTATGCGCAAAAATCTATCTTCGATCTGGAAGCAATCTTCGAACAGTCCCGCAACAATGTTAGTGAACTTGAACAGCTGTTGAGCGAGCTGACCTTTCGCAACACTGCCAGGGCGCGGACGCTGACGTCTAAAATCGAGCAATCTCTAACTGCACTTAGCGACCGCAGCGAGGTCGCCATGTCGGCTTCCAACCCATCAACATGTAATCCCGATTCGGCGTCCATACAATTTTCTCAAGCTGTGCCCCACAGTGCACCTGCAGCTGTAGAGCAACTGCAACAGAAGGCTATCCCAGACACTGCCATGCGACAGCAATTCGACAAAGACCAAATTGATCTAGGTCCACTCCCATCTTTCTCTCCGTCAGATAAGGCGAATGATGCGCGAGCAATACTGGCAGCATGGACAGCCCTCGAAGCACTGTCGCCTCAAGGTTATAAACGCCCAGAGGATATGGCAACCGGCGATCGCTCCAGGGTTGCTCTATTGGAGCGAGGTGTTCCTTGGGGACCAAATGCCCGCAGCAAGCCTAGTTATAAGCTTTATTTCGAGGTCGTCCTCGGCTCCATCGCTCTCGACAAGGCGACGGACGAGCTGGTCAAGGTTTTTGGCGAGGATGAGGAGAGTTCACGCCCGGACGGTAAGAAAGCGGCCATCGGCTCGATCCTGATCGACAAGGAAGGTTATGTGCTTGAGGAAAAAGGCGTTGCCGTTTCCAGTTTTGCCTGGGCACTCAAGCCGGCTCTCGATCTGAAGCTTGGGAGCTTAGGGAATTGGCCGAATGTTGAGCCGCGCATTATCGAGCATCTGGATCGAATAGTTCGCCGCTACAACGAGGATGGAGAACCCATACCGATCGATTTGGATGTCGTTCTTAATGCTTATAAATGGCTTGTGTCTCAATTCGGTGTACCCGAACATTTGGTTGAGCCACCCACATTCGCGATTA
Organism: Enterobacter sp. JBIWA003; assembly: GCF_019968825.1. Taxonomy (NCBI): domain Bacteria; kingdom Pseudomonadati; phylum Pseudomonadota; class Gammaproteobacteria; order Enterobacterales; family Enterobacteriaceae; genus Enterobacter; species Enterobacter sp. JBIWA003. Next base: position 1,041,108 of record NZ_CP074170.1, on the reverse strand, counting down.
AGGTGTTTCATCATTTCAAGGCCAAGTCGCCGCCTGAATCTTCGTTACTGAATTCCTTCTATCTTGAAGATCTCGGTGAAGCAACCAAATTGCTCGAGACGGGCAAAGCCGGAACCGGTTTGCGCCGCTATATGGGAATTGGCAGGCCTGACCAAAAAATCGACGTGCTATCGCCCATTTCCGCAGTTGAGCCTTTCGTCGCGCCGTCGCTCATGCCGCAGGCTCGTTGGCCTTCGAAAGGCGGCCATCCATTGGTACTGCTTCAACAGGCTGCCGTGAATGCGGCGCGTGCAGAGCTGAATGGTGCTCCAGGTATCATCGGTGTCAATGGGCCACCGGGTACTGGAAAGACCACTCTTCTGCGAGATATTGTCGTTGGGTGCATTCTTGATCGGGCCACGGCGATGTGCGGCTTCAATAAACCGCAGGATGCCTTTTCCACAACAGGCGAGAAGCTGGCATTCGGTTCCAATGCATTCCTGCACTTCTACAAGTTACATGCGTCCTTGAGGGGCCATGAGATCGTCGTAGCCTCCTCCAATAACAAAGCAGTCGAAAACGTCAGTAAAGAGCTTCCTCTCAAGGAAGCCAATGGTCGCCATGAACAGATCGCCTACTTCCGGTCCATCAGCGACCTGATTGCGAATCCCAAACGCGCCGGCTATTTCGAAGCCGAGGCCGAGGGGGACATCCCATCCGACCCTGTCGAAACCTGGGGATTGATCGCCGCGGCTCTCGGCAAGAGCAGCAACCGAGGCGCGTTCCAGCAAAGTTTCTGGTGGAATGAAGACGGTGGTTTCCTTACCTACCTGAAAGCAGCTCGCGGCTTAAACGTCTTGCGTGAGATCAAAGATGAACAAACTGGCGAAATCATCGATCGCGTGATGCCCAGCGTGGTCGTCAATGAGCGGCCCAGCACCAACGAAGCGGACGCTTTAGCGGCCTGGCAGAAAGCACGAACCGTTTTCCTTAAACTCAAGGAGACGGTAGACACCGAAATCGCCAGCATCGAAGAGATGCGACGGGATATCCAGGCACTCAAGGGAGCGACTACCGAACTACAAAGGGTGGAACAGCGTCGTCCGAGTCTGATTGAAGCTGTCGAAGAGGCACACCAGACTGCTGAATCCTACCAATGGGAGCATGAGAAGGCAAAATCGCAGATCGAGCAGGACAAGATCATGCTCAACAGCCATCTTGCTTGCCGTCCAGGTTTCTTCTCCCGTTTGTTCGCAACTGCGGCCTGGAAGTCGTGGAGATCGACACTGCAGAAGCTCTCGGCGACCTTGCAGCAATCAGTCTTACGGGCGCAGGAGACAGACGGTGCCCTGGAGCTTGCAAGGACTAAGTGGAGCAATATTAAGTCCCAGTTACAGCAACTCGACCAGGAAATTTCCAGCAAATGTCAGGCTGTCTCGAAATTGAAGGCAGCCGAGGCAGAGGCACGCAACCGCATGGGAGACAGAGTCGTTGATGAGAGATTCTTCGAGCGCGAGCACGAGGCTATCCACCTGACTGCGCCATGGCTTCCCGATCAGGTTCATCACCTGCGAGAGGATCTTTTCGCCGCTGCCCTGACTGTGCATAAAACGTTCATTGATGCTTCGGCCAGCCGCTTGCAACACAATCTTGGGCTATTGATGTCGGGTATGGTGGCTGGCGCCTTCCAGTCTTCCGCTCACCGTGAACTTCTCCCCGACCTTTGGTCGAGCCTTTTCATGGTTGTGCCTACCGTGTCCACGACATTCGCCTCTGTTCGGACGATGTTCGGGGATCTGCCACCAGAGAGCATTGGCTGGCTTCTTGTAGATGAAGCGGGCCAGGCCGTTCCTCAGGCAGCAGTTGGAGCTATCATGCGGGCAAAGCGCTCCATCGTGGTAGGTGACCCGTTGCAAATCCCACCTGTAGTTTCACTTCCTGAAAAGCTGAACGCCGAAATCTGCAAGTTCTTTGACATTGACCAAGTCGAATGGTCTGCCCCCGCAGCATCTACGCAGACCCTTGCTGATCAGGCATCAAGCTTCAAATCCACCTTCGTCATGGACGTAGGTGATCGAGAAGTCGGGCTGCCACTCCTCGTTCACAGGCGTTGTCAGAACCCAATGTTCGATGTTTCTAACTCCATCGCCTATGCCGGGCAGATGGTCCATGCTGTCGGGCCTAAAAGACCTGGATCTATCGGCTCGGCTTTGGGGAGATCTCACTGGGTGGATATCAATGGCGATGCTGAGACGAAGTGGTGCCCCGAGGAGGGCGAAGCGGTTGTACGAATGCTCAAAGAGCTGGCAGCATCGGGCATTACAAATCCAGACGTATTTATTATCACACCATTCAAGATTGTAGAGCAGAACATGCGTCGGCGTCTCGACAGAGAAACCGACCTGCTGCGAACGTTCGGCGTAAAGTTGGATGAGTGGTGCCGTGATCGTGTAGGCACGATCCACACGTTCCAGGGCCGAGAGGCGGACACGGTCATCCTGTTGCTGGGTGCGCCGAAAGCGAGTCAGCAAAGGGCGCGTCAGTGGGCGGCAAGCCCGCCAAACATAATCAATGTAGCCGTCTCACGCGCCAAGCAAAACCTGTATGTGGTCGGCTCGGCTGCTGCATGGGCAGGGGCGGGAACTAGTCTGCAGATCCTGCATCGGCAATTGGCGCAATCAGGCTGACAATCTCCGAGGTGGCCCTCATTGTTGAGGGCGCATCGCGGTTAATCTACAACCTGCATGAGGTGTTTAAATGAGTTTTATTAAATACATATTTTCCAGTAAGACATCTGGACTGACTGAACTTACCGAGAAAGAGTATATGGACATGTTAGTGAATATATGTCCCGATAAGGCAGAAAAAGCCTTCGAGAAGGCATGGGCAACAAGAAATTTTGAAATTGAAATGTATTGGAAAAGAGCAACATACTTTTGGGCATTCATTGCAAGTATATTTGTAGGTTACTTTGCTTTAATTTCATCAGAAAATTATGTCAAGTATGATAGATTTAACCATGTTGAAGTGTATTTTTTGATATGTATCGGTTTTGTGCTTTCGTTAGCTTGGCATTTTACTAATATAGGCAGTAAGTCGTGGCAGAGGCATTGGGAGGTTCATGTTGATTTACTTGAAGATGCCTTTACAGGCCCATTGTATAAAACTGTTCATCCCCAGCTAACATATTCTGTTTCTAAAATAAATGAAATTGTAAGTTTTGTTTTTGTTTTTATTTGGCTTCTTCTTGGCGTAAAATATTTATTTGACCAAAACCTAATTCGTTCTCTTGGAGAGACTAAATCTGTAAACTGGTTTGTTGTTACAAGCACCATCATGTCATTACTCGTTGTTTGTTCGATGATTTTTGGCCATGGCAGAGGTCGTTTTGGTTCAAGACCAATAAAAATGTATAGAAGAAATGTTTCTTACAAAAGTTAATGTTATGAGTAAATAATGACCATCAAATCTATTTGCTAAGGCGTGAAATTCTATATTCAATAAAAAGGGGTAAATAAATGCTAAGCGATGGACTTATTGAAATACTACGAGATAAAAAAATTCCGGAGAAATTGATAACTGATGTAATAGATTCAGGCTATATACTCAGAAAATTTCATGATCCATTTTCAGGTTATAAATGGTTGAGTGTTAGTGATAAGATGTATGGCAACAAACAGCATTCCAGTTCATTTGATATTGATGATTTTGTTAAATATATCAAAGGCGATAATGTTTTCGAAAAATTACCTAGCTTCACGGAATTTACAGCGAAAAACTATAAGGATATAGAGGAATTTTTATCTGAACCAAGGAGGCAGCACTATATTAATGAAGGCACGCTTTCATTTCGTGGTCAAACATCTCAATATACTTATAAGCGAAAAATCCCGAATCCAGTAAGAGCAGATCAAAACGGAAGGGAACTATCTATATTTCCAGGTTTATATAGACAAAAAGAGGAACTATACTCATTCAATATTATTCAAGATGAACAAAGGAGTGCCCTCAGTGTCCTTCAAGAGCTCGAGCCCAACAATCCGAACGTGTTCTTTGATAGTTCTTATTCATCCGATATTATGCGGGTGGAACAGCATTATGCCACTCAAACAGCTGGTTTAGACATATCATTTGATATTGAAACAGCTATATTTTTTGCCACCTATAAGTTTCTTTTTAATTCGCATGGTAATGCATATCATAGCAAAATTAAAAAAGGCGAACATGAGGGTGTTATTTATGGATTTCGTTTTAGAGCCCCCCCAGTAAAAAAAACTGAATTTCTAATTGAAAAGTTTGATTTATTTAAAACATATAGGCCTGAGAGGGTTCTAAGGCAAAATTGTGCCTTACCATTATTTAGTGATTATGAACGTAACATTGCAATCACTGATTTAGATTTTATAATATATCTCGATAAAGATTTTGACTATGAGGGTAAGAGAGAACCTTGTTATATGTTCCCAAATATAAAAGAAGATCGATTCTATGGAAAACTGCTTGAATTGAAGGATGCACATCCGCATTTACTTCCTAATGTTATCGAGTATCAAGGTAGCCGAGATTAAACTTATGAGCGTTTAATGTGCCAGGTGGCGATTGATATTTTATAATCTCATGTGTCTGCTTCTCGCTCAAAGCAGACCTTACGACCTCGATTTCTGGCAGATCCGAAGAGTGGACATTGGTAACATCAACGGCCTCTATCTTAAGGGGAACATCTCCCCCTTATTACGTAACCAGTTTACTGAACGTGCCGCTTCAACCAAATACGAGTACCTTCAATATCATACGTTTTTTCCCCAAATCCTTTCGCAAGCAGGGACTCTGGTAAATACTCGTCGTATTTATCCAAGAACTTTTCTGGAACATCTTCGGCAAGATCAAATGCAGATGATAAGCCTGACAACAGCATTTTTTTAAGCACTTGTTGAACGGTTGCATCAATCTCTATAACACCTACGAATGGATTGGCTTTAAAACCACAACGTATGAGCAAGGCTGTAATCGTATTCACAACTTTATCCCCCCATCCAGGGAATTACGTAACAGTGTTGCCCACTCGTAATAATATACTCATTTTGCAAGTTATAACGCTGAAAGTTACTACAGCCTTCCGCAAATAGTTTTTTGGCGGCAGTATCGGCATAATCTACTTTCTTCCTACCTATTGCTATGCGGTAATCACCTTCCCTATAGATAGCGAGCATTTCCTGACGAACGACATCATGAACAGACATACCCCCCACTAAATTGTGGTGGCTGACCGCCTTTGGTCGCCTCTACATAGATAACTTTTTTCTCTGTCTCGATCTCTGTCACTTTCCAGCGCCGCCCATCGAAGATGATGTGTTGGTCTGGTAGCAGTGGGGAGTTCACAGGCACTGTTCCAAGGGTTCTGTTTCCGGTGACAATGCGGAACTCTTCTGGTGTATTGAACACGGCATAAAACGTGTAATGGTTAGTCAGTTTCTCCCCCTCTGCCCCAACAACCATTTCGCCGCTAGCAAGTTGAGTGAGTAGGCCACATGCTCCCATATGTTTAAGCAGGCTTTTGAAATCGTTTAAATCTACATTTCTAAATGGTCCTGTCTGGCATAGTTGCGACCAGAGCTGGTCGGCACGAACTCCGCCCCATTGTGCCGTAATAGCAAGAATCTGGTGCAACAGCGTGGAATAATGAATCTGTCGAGCATCTGCTGGTTCAAACCATTGTTTAGAGATCATCAATCTGATCATTGCCATCGACTGGACCAACTGCAGCCGTAGGAGGTCAACGATACTGCTAGTTACAGTAAGCTCATTTTCTTCTGTAATTAGCTTTCTTAGAACTGATGGGTAGAAGTGATATGTAATTACTTGATATGACTGGTGCGATAATAGGAACAAACAAATCAACTTAATTCGTTGTTTTGCAAGAATTTATTCTTATCGACAAATAATCCTATACACATGGCTATACACATTGGCGGGAGCGTTCAAAACTCGTCCACCTCATCGCACAACAAAATACTTTTTCTTAAGAAAAGCGTACAGACTATTCACCATCATATTTTTATATGAAATATCAATATGATAGAAGTTAACCGTTAAGTGAAGAGTGAACAGCAAACCCTACATTTGATCTTAGACCATAATAAAACCCAGCATTCGCCGGGTTGGTTGTCCACTCGCAATAAATTTATGATAGGTCAAAACTATCTTTTCCTAAATTTTAACCTATTCCAAAAGAACAGGGCTGTGAAGTTAGCCCCATCCTTAACCTATTAAATTTATTCAAGATATAAGGATTGCTCAATGAACTGACTGGTACCACATAAATGAACTTTAACCTCACGCTCACCAAAAAACGCCTGCCAATATTTTTTTATATCCTTTTCTTTTTCTTTATCTCTTTCATATGTTACGACTTCAATTTTAACACTTCGTTTAATCATTCGAGATAAAAGTTGTCTCATTTCAAAATCGGCATTCGGCAACGAATAACCTATGAAGATTATTCTGTCAGCTTCAGATAATTCAATACCAGCGTTCTGCCAAATTATTTTGTATTGAGGATTTGATAGATCCTTTAGAAAGGTAGGCATAATAAGATTTGATATCAGTCTATTCTCTTTATTTACTGCGTCATGATTTTTATCGCAATGCCTACATGTTGCCCCTCTCGCAACCCCTATTTTTTTATTAAACCCGACATAAAGGCGCATGCATCGCGAACATTGTAGCCAGTTAAGTGAACCATGAATCTTCAGCAGTTTCACATTAAAACCACCTGCTCCTAACATTTCTAGACCCGGCTTTACCGTTTCGTCCCTTTCTTCTAAGGAGCTTATATAACAGCAATAATCAACAACTGCACGTCCGTGGTAGTTCCTTTGGATATAATCATACAATGAATTATCTAGTAGAATATCCCAGTTGGTACTAATAACGCTTACAGGATCATGCTGTCTATAATTACCACCCAGCCTCTCGCTACATTTCCTCACTAAATACTCAGCAAAGTGGTCAATATATTCCTTACTATTCCCTTTTCTTTCCAAGATCCTCCTAATGGCCAAACCAATGATATTAAAAACAGCATCCCTTGTCTTTGTCATTTGCTCAATAGACAGACCTCTAAACTGGATATTATCCGCCAAGCACCGGTCTAAAGGAGTGAACATATCTTCAATCTGAACATCTTTAAATTGCTCACATTTATAATATAACTGTTCAGTAAGTAAGTTTTCAAAAAGCTGAAAATCTGAACCATTAAAATAGTTTGAATCCTCTTGGTGTATTTTAAATATCTCACCCATTATTTCCGCCTGCATAGGCGCGCCAGCTTCTTTTGAAAATCCAGCGCCAAGCACAAATACAGTTTTCATCCACAACCTCTTAAATTATATTCTGCGGTCAGGTATTTGAAGATTAGCTTATTCATATGTCAAGAAAAAACCAGCTTCCACCGGTTTAAATACCTATTTTGTGATTTCGAGACCGTACTTCGGTAGCCAGTCAGCATTGCATTCTTCTCTAAGTGCTAGATTGGTCTGCATTCCCTGATTGATCCGCCGCTTCTCGTACTGCAGCCCATACTCTTTCAGCATTAACGGCAGCCCCTTGCCAAACATGGTCAGACTGAGCGTATTTTTATAGCCGTTGGCTTCCATGTAGACCAGATAGGCATGGTAGAGGTACATACGAGGCTGACGTGGAACAATGTTAGCGTTCCCCATAAACATACCCGTGGTGTCTGGTAAAACTTCAAGATAGCCGCAAAAATCAAACGCAGAATCGGCATCACGTTTGATGGTGAGCGCTTCATCGGAATTTTGCTGCGCCTGAAGTAATGCTCTGGCGCTCATAGGGTCGCTGAAACGCTGCATAAGCTGGCGAACAATCACAGCCAGCTCGCTGGCAATTTTCTCTTTGAGCTGGGTATCGCGTTCCGCCGGGGCTATCTGGTCGGGGAAATGCAGGATCACCCTTCGGCGTGATACTCCACCACTACGATCAGTGAAACGCATCGGATTATTGTTCACAGCCAGGATGACCGCCGGAATGTGGGTCGAAAAAGCGTTCTGGTACTTAGGATCAACAGATACTGCATCGCCGCAAGTGATGGCTTTTAGTCCGGCCCCGTCACCGCTCCACTTCTCCTAGTCGGGAAGGCGAATCAGTGAAAAACCTATTAATGCGGCTCGTTCTCTCGGTGATTCAAGCATTTCTATCGTTGCCGAAGTTGCATAATCCTCACCCGCCAGCATGGTTGCGATTTCAGCCAGGATACTCTTGCCGCTTCCACCAGGGCCTGTGACCTCCAGAAACAACTGCCAGTCGTACCGGTTAGCCAGAACCATATAAGCGGACCTACTATCAGTGCAAAAATCTTGAGTGCTCATGTACATTTACCGCACTTGAGAGCGTGGACACGATTATTGCCCGGCTTAACAAGGTCGAAGTTAAGGATGAAGCCGCTGCCGAGCAGTCAGAGAAGCCAGCTCATACGCTCGGAAAATATGGCGCAGCCTCAAGGCTCTCCAATCGTCAGCAAATTCCTGTCTGACAACCCAAGCAATCCTCTAACCGGCTTATATGCCGGTTTTTTACGCTAACTTTCTGGCTTCTCCGTTAAAGTTGAGAGTGCATGTCTATGCTGCATGAAAACGCATGAGCTCAATGCGCTGCTTTTGCTCCGTAAGGCACTCAAACGTGCATCTCTAGCCTCTCTGATGGTGCATGAAAAGTGAAGAGCGGACGGGCGGACGGACGCTCGCACTGAAGCTAGAAATTCAACTCGAGCATGTCTAGCTTGCTACAACGAAAAAAGATACTGACCCTAGGAAAACTAAGCGCACTGGCCATATCCATTATCATTTATTTTATAACACGACCATTAGATGGTCATTTAAAAAATATAAATAAAAATGCTTTATTAACAATAAAAACCATAAATATCGCACACTTTACTTAATTACTTTATAAAGTCCACCCAGTCCTTTACGTGAAAGAAATTGGGATGGCTTCGCCTGTTTCACTTCTTTTTGAAAATTAAAGCGTTGAGTAGAGTTCACTAGCACAATTGCTTTTTTTGCTCTAGTAATTCCTACGTAATGTAAATTAAGGCATTGCTCATAGTTTGAAAAAACTTCTTCATAGCAACCTTTTATGACCTCCCTTCGAGGTAAAATCCAATCGTAAAGATCTAAATGAAAGACAATATCGAACTCCAAACCTTTAGCCTTGTGCAAGGTCATTATTTGAAGTTCATCATCGCTGATTGGCAAATAATTATTCAACATCATTCTATTGCCAGTTATTGAACTAATAGCATCAACATGCTGAGCAGAAAGGTCTTCGTCTATAAGCATTTTCAGAGCCTTTCTCAAGGAAGGAATCAACTCTAAATCATCAACAAGTCTAACCTCCTTAATAACACGCCTCATACTTCTGAGGGCGTTAGATTCAATAGATTTATGAGACAGTTCGTCAATAATTGATTGTGCTGTCGCAGATTTATTATATCTAAACTTTAGTAGTGCCTTCAATAAAATAGAAGCAGCTCCCCCAACCTTAGATAATTCATCATCTAAATATGCTCGACATTTTGTTTTAACAAAACTTGAAACTAACGATACAGAAGCATTCGTTGCAAGCAATATAGCAACCTTGCTCTCTTTTTTAACATTATAAAATTTCAGCATGTTAAAAATTTCCGCATCGATCCATGCAGAAATATCTCGCTGTGTACCGTTAACTGTTGTTCGAAAAACACGGATTTCTTCGCAGGGTAACAATTCAGCATTTTCCTTAAGTAATCGTGATGCATAATTTATTATCGAAGGATGTGAACGGTGATTTATAGTGATTTCAAAAGGTTCAAAACCACTATCTTTACTTAGTAGTGCGGTTAGATATCTTGAGCTCTTTCCAGCGTACGAATAGATGGATTGATCGATATCACCTACAGCTACAGATTTTATGCCAATGGTGGACACTAGGATAAAAATGAGATGTTGAATAAAACCCGCATCCTGATATTCATCAATGTATACTGATTTATATTTGGTTGACAGATATCTACGACTAGAAGATGAGATAACAAGCACAAAATATGCAAGTAAGGGAATAAATTCTAATATCAAAAAACCTTTATCATATAGAATCTTTAGCTCAAAAAAGTCGTAAACATCAATTTTAGCGCAAACATCCTCAATATCATTGTAAATTTCTAAACGTTCTTTAGATTCTTGGGGTAAATCTGAAAACTTAATCACCTTCAAATTTTCGGCTCGCCCCCAAACCTGATGAATATATTGAAAAATTATTTCATTCAAATAGAATTTATCTATAGTCCCAAAAAAACTTGATTTAGTAGATGCTACACTTTTAGCGCATCTTCGTTTAAGTTCTTCACTTGCCTTATTAGTATATGAAATAGCAATTACCCCTTGATAATCTTTGCAGGAGCTTAAATCTCTCACTATCTTCTCGACAATCACAGCAGTTTTCCCACTGCCAGGACACGCAGTTAAGACCATGCTTTTAGGATAAGCAATCGCTTCTTTTTGCTCATCAGTAAAGTTTATCTTCATACATCATCCTTAGCTAAAGAAACCGCTGTAAAAAGTGGTTTAATCAATTCACCTGTTGAAATACTTTTTAAATCTTGAGAATACTCCTCTAAAAATGCTCTCATCCTAATTGCTTTTTTACCGCGTAAAAATTGCGCTGCATCGTTTTCAGTTTCAACTCCAGCATAATCTTTTAATTGCTTGCTTAGTTCTTTACTTACATCCCCTTCTAGATCATCATAGGAAATATAAATATTCTTATCTTGAAGTATTTTTCTATACGCATCATGCATCTGATTTCGCATTGCGCGTGTAATTTCTTTATTTTCATTATCTATTAATTTCCTACCAGACAATGCCAATGCCCTGTTTAAACCTGCATACTGCCACTCATTTTTTTTAGGAACCTTAGATACGTCATTATCAGTTCTTGCAACCCACTTAATTTCAAATGCGTCTAAAATTTTCCTGTAAACTTCAAATTGAACACCATCAACAGAAAGCAAACTTATATTGTAATAATCCAAGTCAATATCATTAACCCTCGCCAAGGCTCGATAAAATAACATCTCCGATGGACCTTCAACTAAAAAAACCACCTTAGCAAAGAAAGCTTCTGCTGATAATATACTGATTCTGTACCCCATGTCTGACCATGCTTCGCTTATACAGTTTGAACATCCTTCGCTCGCAGCATAAGATTCGCCATCTGATGAGCATATTTTTATTATTGAATCCGGGGAGTAATTAACTGCAATTTGCGGTGAGTGAGAAGTGACTAAAGACTGACCTGGGAGCTTATTAATGAGATACTCAGAAAGTTTTCTCTGTTGATGAGGATATAAGTGTGATTCAGGCTCTTCTACGCAATAAATAACAACTTCGTTATCAACATCATGTTCTCTTACGCTTTTTGCCTTCCAGAGCGCAAGTAATATTTGATTATTAAAGCCATCACCTCCTAGCATGACCTTTTTCCCGTTTGAGCTTGAACTTAGCTCTAATTTTTCAATAAATTGATCTATTCCTATAGCCCCTGAATCAAGCATTACAGTCATTTTATCGTTGTTATAAGAGAGTTTGCTTAATTCAGTATTTAGTTCATCAGTTGCAGCCGACACATAACTAATTTCTTTTACTTTATCATTTATATTTACCAGTAATTCACCAAGTTCCCTTAAGGTTGCCTCATCTTTCTCGACGTGATCTGTGTCTCTCATTTCCTGTGCGAGTTTGAGCAAATGCCTTTTCTCAGTCGAGATATACTTTGTAAGATCTCTATGTGAATTAACATACCTTAAGTTAAGGTACTTCAAATAAAAACGCCCATTTATCTCATCCATATCAGAAATTTTATGCCCTAAGAATAATTTGTAATCCAATGTGCTCCTTTTTGCCTGATACTTTATATACGTCTGTTCATCATCACTGATGTAACCACCAAGCTTAGATATAACAGCATCTTCCTTTACATCTCTAAAATTTAATATGACCTCAAAATGGTCGGATTGTTCGCCTTTACTATTTATATGAAAATCACTATTTTTAGGCTCTATATCCAAATCAGAAAGACTTTTATCCAATAACATTCTCAATGCATATAAAAGATTCGTTTTGCCAACATCATTACTTCCTATGATAAGCGTCGAACGGCTAAATTTAATAAAACTATCCGAATAGTTTCTAAATCCTTTAATATAAACATTATCAATGTACATTGTTGAACCCCGTAATTATATTGGAATACCACTGAAGCATTTCCTTGCGCTTCTCAAAGTATTGCGCGTGGTTGCAATTTCTACGAATACTATTTTTATCGATATGCCCCAGTTGAGTTTCAATCCATTCGGATTTAAAGCCATTCTCATGCATTAGAGTTGACATCATGTGCCTAAACCCATGCCCGGTAAGCTTACCATCATAACCAACCCGCTTAATGACTTGATTTATACTCGCTTCACTCATAGGTTTATTCGGATCGTTCCGTCCCGGAAAAACATAGCGATAGTTTCCTGTCATGGTCTAGAGTTCACTGAGTAAATCTAACGCTTGAGTCGACAATGGCACAAGATGCGGCCTGCGCATTTTCATCCTTTCAGCAGGAATTTCCCAAATAGCGTTATCCAGATCAAACTCTTACCATAATGCCGCACGTAATTCGATGGTTCTCAAGCCCGTAATCATCAGTAATTTCGTGGCTATCTGGACAAGCTTACTTCCGGTGTAACTTTCTAAGGCGCGCAGAAATTCGGGTATCTCATCAGCTTTTAGGAACGGGAAATGATTGGATTAGTGTACTTCGAGAGCGCTGGAAAGATCTGCCGCAGGATTGTACTCCGCTCTACCCGTTGTAATTGCGTAGCGAAACACTTCGGAGCAAGGCTGACACACTTTCCGCACTTTTTCCAATGCACCACGTTTCTCAATTTTACGCAGTACGTTCAGCAGCTCCAGCGGTTTAATCTCTCCCACAGGCCTTGTTCCAACATAAGGAAAAATGTCGTTCTTAAACGCTTCCATGATGTCTGATGCATATCCTGCCGACCACTTAGCAGATTTAAGTTGATGCCACTCTCTGGCTATCTTTTCGAAGGCGTTCTCTGACTCTGCTTGCAGAGCCAGCTTTTGCTCTTTTCGAACCTCACAAGGGTTCTTTCCTTCTGCCACAAGTTTTAGAGCTTCATCACGACGGGAACGAGCATCGGCAAGGGTGATTGTTGGGTAAACGCCAAGCGAGATCATCTTGGGTTTACCGGCATAGCGATAGCGGAACCGCCAGCTCTTGCTTCCATTAGGTTCTATAAGCAATGACAAGCCTTGCCCATCCCCATGCGTATAGGGTTTATCTTCAGGCTTAGCGCGGCGAATCAGCACATCGTTTAAAGGCATGTGCATAGGGATCCAGACCGAACAGGAACATATACACAATCCTATACACATTTAGTTCCGGATTCTACTGGATGGTTATGGACTAACACGGATTAAAGATGCAGTAAAAACTTTATAAATAAGAGATGTTATGGATGGTTACGGATGTTTGAGGAAGTTGGGGTGGTGCCGATAATAGGAGTCGAACCTACGACCTTCGCATTACGAATGCGCTGCTCTACCAACTGAGCTATATCGGCCCTGAGAGGCCGGTTACGAGTGTAACCACGGGGCAAAAGGTTAGATCTATCCGGGTGATGCGTCAATGCCCTTTTGAATCAAACGGCTATTTTTGCATCACCCGTGATTATTTACGCACGAATCGTATCGTCGCCGAAGCCGATCCACTTGTACGTGGTCAGCGCTTCCAGCCCCATCGGACCGCGCGCGTGCAGTTTCTGCGTGCTGACCGCCACCTCAGCGCCGAGGCCGAACTGGCCGCCGTCGGTGAATCGGGTGGAGGCATTTACATACACCGCAGAGGAATCCACTTCGTTCACGAAGCGATCCGCATTGCGCAGCGTACGCGTCAGGATGGCGTCAGAATGCTGCGTGCCATGCTCACGGATGTGCGCAATGGCGTCGTCAAGATCGCTCACGATTTTCACGTTCAGATCCAGTGACAGGAACTCGTCGTCGTACTGCTCCGCGTTGACGGGAACGACGTTAGCCGGGCCATCCTGCAGCAGCGCGAGCGCACTGGCGTCAGCATGCAGCGTCACGCCGCTCTCTGCCATCTGTTTGCTCAGAGCTGGCAGGAAGGTATTTGCAATGTCCTGATGCACCAGCAGCGTTTCCACGGTGTTACAGGTGCTAGGACGCTGGGTCTTCGCGTTCACGATAATCTTCAGCGCAGGAGCTATCTCAGCGCTGTCGTCTACCACGATATGACACACGCCAATACCGCCGGTGATAACCGGAATCGTCGACTGCTCGCGGCACAGCTTATGCAGGCCCGCGCCGCCGCGTGGGATCAGCATGTCGATGTATTTGTCCATGCGCAGCATTTCGTTGACCAGCGCGCGGTCCGGGCTCTCAATTGCCTGCACGGCACCCGCCGGTAAGCCACACTCTTCCAGCGCCTGCTGAATGACTTTCACCGTCGAGGCGTTGGTGCGCCAGGTCTCTTTCCCACCGCGCAGAATCGCGGCGTTACCGGTTTTCAGGCAAAGGGAGGCGACATCCACCGTCACGTTTGGACGGGCTTCATAAATAACGCCGATAACGCCGAGCGGCACGCGACGGCGCTCCAGGCGTAAACCGCTGTCCAGCAGCCCACCGTCAATCACCTGCCCTACCGGGTCGGCCAGATTGCAGACCTGACGAACATCGTCGGCGATGCCTTTCAGGCGAGCCGGGGTCAACGCCAGACGGTCGAGCATCGCTTCGCTCAGACCGTTGCGGCGCGCTTCCAGTAAATCCTGCTCGTTGGCGAGCAAAATTTCCTGGGACTGAGATTCCAGATAATCAGCGATTTTTTCCAGCACGCGGTTTTTCTCGCGGCTGGAAAGGAGCGCCAGTTTATAAGAGGCGGCCTTCGCGGCGGCGCCCATTTGTTCCAGCATGTTCTGGCTCCTTAACGAATAATCATGTCATCGCGATGCACGGCAACCGGGCCATATTCATAGCCCAGAATGGCGTCGATCTGCTGCGAATGGTGACCCGCGATGCGGCGCAGGGCATCGCTGTTATAGCGGCTTACGCCGTGGGCGATGTCGCGGCCTTCGAGGTTACGGATACGGATCACTTCACCACGGGAGAAGTTGCCTGTCACGCTTTTAATTCCTTTAGGAAGTAATGAACTTCCTCGTTCCAGAATCGCGGCAGTCGCCCCTTCATCGACGACGAGTTCGCCCGCAGGCGGCGCGCCAAATATCCAGCGCTTACGGTTTTCCAGCGGAGATTCCTGAGCGTGGAAGCGGGTGCCAACGGAGATGCCTTCCATCACGTCGCCAATCACGCCAGGGCGGCTGCCCGCCGCAATGATGGTGTCGATGCCGGCGCGGCACGCCACGTCGGCGGCCTGCAGCTTGGTCCCCATACCGCCCGTTCCGAGGCCGGACACGCTGTCACCGGCGATGGCGCGCAGCGCATCGTCGATACCATGAACGTCGGTAATCAGCTCAGCTTCCGGGTTGGAGCGCGGATCGGCGGTGAACAACCCCTGCTGATCGGTCAGAAGCAGTAATTTATCGGCGCCAGCCAGAATGGCGGCCAGCGCAGAGAGGTTATCGTTATCACCCACTTTGATTTCAGCGGTAGCAACGGCATCGTTCTCGTTGATGACCGGAACGATATTGTTGTCCAGCAGCGCGCGCAGGGTATCGCGGGCGTTCAGGAAGCGCTCTCTGTCTTCCATATCCGCACGCGTCAGCAGCATCTGCCCGACGTGGATGCCATAGATAGAGAACAGCTGTTCCCAGAGTTGAATGAGTCGGCTTTGTCCCACGGCGGCCAGCAGCTGTTTGGAGGCGATCGTCGCGGGGAGTTCGGGGTAACCCAGGTGTTCACGCCCGGCGGCAATCGCCCCGGAGGTCACAATCACAATACGATGCCCTGCGGCATGTAACTGAGCGCACTGACGTACAAGCTCAACAATGTGGGCGCGATTTAGGCGGCGCGATCCGCCTGTTAAAACACTGGTACCGAGTTTTACCACCAGCGTCTGGCTGTCACTCATGATTCTCTGCCGTTCAACGATAAGGGAAAGTAATGTCGAACGAACGTTTTAGCAGGAGTCAGCCCCGTTGCCAACTGCCTTAGCACATCGCGAAACACTTTGTTGCGCGGGATCAGGAAGCGTAGCGGGAGAATTTGACACTTTTATTACCGAAATAATAAATCACAGTTTTTTAAAATTATTCTTAGTTTGTCATAAAAGTTTCATTCCAGAACGATAAAACCCTTCCTGTTTTTTCACGGGACTTAAGCATGAGCTTATCGTCCAGCGAATTTTTTAGCGCGTTTATAAGACAGGATCGAAAATGAAAAAGAGCACTCTGGCATTAATGGTTATGGGCGTAGTGGCTTCTGCATCCGTTCACGCAGCTGAAGTTTATAATAAAGATGGTAATAAGCTGGACGTGTACGGCAAAGTGAAAGCCATGCACTACATCAGCGATGATGCCACCAAAGACGGCGATCAGACTTACGTTCGTTTCGGTTTTAAAGGCGAAACCCAGATTAACGATCAGCTGACGGGCTATGGTCGTTGGGAATCTGAATTTGCGGGTAACAAAGCCGAGAGCGACTCCTCTCAGAAAACCCGTCTGGCGTTCGCGGGCCTGAAGCTGAAAAACTTTGGTTCTCTGGATTACGGTCGTAACCTGGGTGCCCTGTATGACGTTGAAGCATGGACCGACATGTTCCCTGAGTTCGGCGGCGACTCTTCCGCGCAGACCGATAACTTCATGACCAAGCGTGCGACCGGTCTTGCTACCTACCGTAACACCGACTTCTTCGGCGCGGTTGACGGCCTGGACATGACCCTGCAGTACCAGGGCAAAAACGAAAACCGTGACGCCAAGAAACAGAACGGTGACGGTTTTGGTACCTCTCTGAGCTATGACTTTGGCGGCAGCGATTTCGCCGTCAGCGGTGCTTACACTAACTCTGACCGCACCAATGCGCAGAACCTGCTGGCGCGTGGCCAGGGCCAGAAAGCCGAAGCCTGGGCTACCGGTCTGAAATATGACGCGAACGATATTTATCTGGCAGCGATGTATTCAGAAACCCGCAATATGACGCCAATTTCTGGCGGATTTGCTAATAAAGCACAGAACTTTGAAGTCGTCGCACAATATCAGTTCGATTTCGGTCTGCGTCCTTCCCTGGGTTATGTCCAGTCTAAAGGCAAAGATATCGAAGGTATTGGTGACGAAGATCTGGTGAAATATATTGACGTTGGCGCGACCTATTACTTCAACAAAAATATGTCCGCGTTTGTTGATTATAAAATCAACCAGATTGACGACGATAATAAACTGGGCGTGAGCAGCGATGACATTGTTGCTCTGGGTATGACCTACCAGTTCTAAGATTATCCGAATAAGAAAATCCCGGCAGATAAGCCGGGATTTTTTTTGGCCGGTGGCGCTGCGCTTACCGGGCCTACGGGATAGTGCATTTTGTAGGCCGGGTAAGGCGAAGCCGCCACCCGACGCTGTGACGCTATCAGGCAGTCAGCTTCACCGCTTCGCTGGAAAAATCATCCGCTGGCTCGAACTTAAGGTCCAGGGTGGCCAGCAGTGCGCTCGCTTTGTCGTGAAACTCTTTCAGGGTATATTCCAGGCGATCGATCACTTCCTGATCTTTAATGGTGGTGGCCTCCCAGTTACCGTCTTTATTAAACAGGCCAAACTGGTAGCTATACGTAAAGCGTTTTTCCTCTGCTTCCATTTCCATCCACCAGCCCCAGAATTCACGTTTTTCGGGTGCAGGCTTCACGTTGACGCATACAGCCAGGCAGTCGAAAAAAAAGCGATTCTCTTCACACTGCTCTTCTCGAATATACGGGCCAAGAGCCATGAACTTCTTAATCAATCTACTTTTCGGGTGTCCACTCGGTAACGTCATTGCGATCTCCTTTTGTGAAGCCACTGTTTTACCAAACCAGCGAAATTTAGCAATCTATTAACACAATCTCTGAGCGATCCAGCGCGTAATCTCTTTCAGAGCTTTATCGAAATTCTGATAGACCGGGCTGAACGGCACCTCAAGTAATTTGCCATCCGCAGATGACGACGTGATTAAGCGCGACTCTTCTTCCGGACTGAACGGATCGTTTTTCCAGAAACCCGACAGCATCGGCGTTGGGCAGCGACGTCCCAGTAACCCTTGCGTTTTTAACGAGTAGCGATTGAGCTCCACGCGCAGCGCTTCGTCTGATGCATCATGCATGCCAAGACGGCTGGCCAGCACATCAAGGTACATTTCAGGCACGCTCCCCTGGCGGGCGGGATCGCTGAGCAGGGCGTGAACGACCGGACCAAGACAAGCGACGGCTTTCAGGCGGGAGGATTCAAGGTAAGCCAGACGCACCGCGACGTTTGCACCAAAGCGGAAGCCAAATGCCGCCACGCGGGTGTGGTCAACCCATGGAATGTTTTCCAGCGCTTTTAGCGCATGCTGGTGCAGCAGGCTGGAATCCTGAGTCAGTTTCCATTTGGAGGAGAAGCCGATTGAGGGCATATCCAGCGTCAGCATCGCGATCCCTTTTGGTGCGAAGTAACGCTCATAGAGGCTGTAATAATCGATCTGCAACGAATCCAGCCCCCCGCACATGAGGACGGTCGGGAACGGACCTTCACCTTCAGGCATATGCAGGAACCCGGTGATGGATGACCCACCCGGAATGGTAAACTCGAGTTCGCGCATCTGGCCCGGCAGGCGTTGAGCCGCCTCTTCGTAAGCGCGATTCGCCAGCGCCTGTGCCTGCTCAGCCAGCTCATCACCTTTCAGATGTGGATACGCGGCAATGGCGTAGAGATTGGCCGCATGCAGCCAGTGCTTGCCGCTGCGCGTGGCATCCTCTTCTTGGGTGGCTTTTTGCTGCCAGAGCATCGCCTGTTTAGACCACTCGTAGATCCAGTTTCCCCCCCGATAACCCACCACCGTATCATAGAGTTCGCTGTCGGTGCGCTCGGCTTCACTCATCACGATACGCGCCTGCACATCAAGGATTTCACGAGGATCGATACCGCGCCAGACCCACATCAGGCGGTTAATCATACGATACCAGTGGGGAACGTTTTTACCGTCTAACGCGGACTGCACGGCAGGCTGGGTCCCCGGATTAAAGCGACGCACCAGCGTCGACGTTTCAGGGTGTTTGAAACGGGGTTTGAAAAGTGTCTCGGTGAGATTCGCCTGCGTCATTGCGTTGCCTCCATGAATACGTCATATGAAGACTATTGTAACGCGTGGCAGGCCAAAAAGAACAACGCCCGGCATAGCCGGGCGTGTAAAGTTACGTACTGGTATTAACGGCCTGAAATCGGCGGTACGAAGACCACGCCCATATCCCATGGCTGTTCAATCCAGGTATCCTGCGGGATATCAATCACGTAATCGTCAACCAGTGGGCGACCAGCAGGTTTCGCGAAGATAGTGACGAAATGGGCTTTCGGATACATTTCACGGATAGCCACCGCAGTACCACCGGTATCCACCAGGTCATCAATAACGATGAAACCTTCACCGTCGCCTTCCGCGCGTTTCAGCACTTTCAGCTCACGCTGGTTATCATGGTCATAGCTGGAGATGCAGACGGTATCGACATGACGAATACCCAGCTCACGTGCCAGCAGCGCCCCCGGTACCAGACCGCCACGGCTGACGGCAATAATGCCTTTCCACTGTTCGGAAGGCATCAGACGCGCAGCCAGTTTGCGTGCGTGAATCTGCAACATGTCCCAGGTGACGACGTATTTTTCGCTCATGTGAAGTGTCCCAGCCTGTTTTTATACGGCTTAAAAAGTGTTCGAGGGGGAAATAGGTTGCGCGAGATTATAGAGATCTGACGCACTAAAAACCAGTGTTTAGCGCCCTCAGCCTGAGTTTTTACATGCTTTATGCTACCAGCCAGCAGAGAAAGTGGTATTCTCAGATTCATCTCGCAAGCCTGACTTGTGGTAACTATTAACCTGCTAACCCTGTGACCTGCAACCCTGTTTGCAGCGCCTCGACAAGGAGACTTATCGTGTCTGAACTGTCTCAACTATCTCCGCAGCCGCTGTGGGATATTTTTGCCAAAATCTGCTCCATTCCACACCCTTCCTACCATGAAGAACAGCTTGCCGAACATATTATGGGCTGGGCGAAGGAAAAAGGTCTGCATGCGGAACGTGACCAGGTTGGCAACATTCTGATCCGCAAACCCGCCACCGCAGGCATGGAAAACCGTAAACCGGTTGTGCTGCAGGCGCACCTGGACATGGTGCCACAGAAGAACAACGACACCGTTCACGACTTCACCAAAGACCCGATTCAGCCGTACATCGACGGCGACTGGGTGAAAGCGCGCGGCACCACCCTGGGCGCGGATAACGGCATCGGTATGGCCTCTGCGCTGGCCGTGCTGGCTGACGACAGCGTTGAGCACGGTCCACTGGAAGTGCTGCTGACCATGACCGAAGAAGCGGGCATGGACGGGGCGTTCGGTCTGCAGGCGAACTGGCTGCAGGCGGATATCCTGATCAACACCGACTCCGAAGAAGAAGGCGAGATCTACATGGGCTGCGCGGGCGGGATTGATTTCATCTCTACCCTGCCGCTGTCACGCGAAGCGATTCCTGCCGGTTTCCAGACCTTCAAGCTGACGCTGAAAGGACTGAAAGGCGGCCACTCCGGCGGTGATATTCATCTGGGTCTGGGCAACGCCAACAAGCTGCTGGCCCGCTTCCTGGCAGGCCATGCGGCTGAGCTGGATCTGCGTCTGGTAGACTTCAACGGCGGTACCCTGCGCAACGCGATCCCACGCGAAGCCTTCGCCACCGTAGCGGTTCCAGCATCAAAAGCCGACGAGCTGAAAAAACTCTCCACCGTATACCTGGATATCCTGAAAAACGAACTGTCGGCGAAAGAGAAGAACCTGACCGTGGTGCTGGAATCCGTCTCCACGGATAAAGCCGCGCTGACCGTGCAGTCTCGTGACACCTTCGTTCAACTGCTGAACGCGACGCCAAACGGTGTGATCCGCAACTCTGACGTGGCGAAAGGCGTGGTGGAAACCTCACTGAACGTGGGCGTGGTGACCATGAGCGACGACAGCGCGGAGATCATCTGCCTGATCCGTTCCCTAATCGACAGCGGTAAAGAGTATGTGGTGAGCATGCTGGAATCTCTGGGCACGCTGGCGGGAGCAAAAACCTCAGCCAAAGGCAGCTACCCGGGCTGGCAGCCGGATGCAAGCTCTCCGGTGATGGCGCTGGTGCGTGAAACCTATCAGCGTCTGTTCAACAGCACGCCGAACATTCAGGTGATCCACGCAGGTCTGGAATGCGGTCTGTTCAAGAAACCGTACCCGGACATGGACATGGTATCTATCGGGCCAACCATTACCGGTCCGCACTCGCCGGATGAGCAGGTTCATATCGAAAGCGTCGGTCACTACTGGACGCTGCTGACTGAACTGCTGAAAGCGATCCCTGCGAAGTAACATCTTCATCCCAACCCTCTTCCTGTGGAAGAGGGTGAAAAACCCAGGCCCGGTAAGCGTAGCGCACCGGGCTTTTTTACAATCCCAATACCAGTTGTCGCTCTAACTGCGGATCCAGCAGCGTGACGTGCAATCCCACCAGCCTCACCCCTCGCCCACCTCGTCGCTCTTCCCATGCCTTTTTTGCCGTCGCGATAAGATCGTCTTTATTCAAACGCGGCCAGACATGTTCCTGCGTGGTCTGCTGGAAATCGTTGAATTTGAGCTTGATGCCCTGACGGGCGATGAGCAGGTCCGGTTTTACCTTGCTTAAGCGTCGCTCCAGCTCCGGGTAGAGTTGTTCCGTGATAATAGATTCGCACTCGGACCAGTCATGAATATCTTCAATGAGGGTACGCTCAACGCCGACGGATTTCCGCAGCCGTTCGCTGTTCACATCGCGATCGTCAATCCCCTGGCTGCGCTCCCACAGCACGCGGCCAAACTTCCCGAAGCGCTTAAGCAGCATCGCGAGATCGCTTCGCTGTACGTCTTCGCAGGTGCGTAACCCCATGCTTTCCAGCTTTGCGGCGGAGACTTTTCCTACCCCGGGGATTTTGCCGAGCGGCAGCGTTTTTAAAAATGCGGGCACCTCTTCCGGGGTAATGACGTACTGGCCGTTGGGCTTATTTAAATCAGAGGCAATTTTGGCAAGGAATTTAACGGGCGCCACACCCGCCGATGCCGTCAGATTCAGCTCGTTGAAAATCGTCTGGCGAATCTCCTGCGCCATCAGGGTGGCGGAGCCGTGGCAGTGCACGCTGTCGGTCACATCCAGATAGGCTTCGTCCAGCGACAGCGGCTCTATCAGAGAGGTATAGCGGGAGAAAATTTCCCGAATATGAAGGGAAGCCTCTTTATAGGCGTCGAACCGCCCGGGAAGAAGCGTGAGATGAGGGCAAAGCTTTAAGGCCATCGCCGTCGGCATGGCGCTTCGCACGCCAAATTTGCGCGCAGGATAGTTGGCGGTGCTGATGACACCACGCTGAACGCGGCTGCCGCCAATGGCGATGGGAATATCCCGCAGCGCCGGGTTGTCTCGCATCTCCACTGCGGCAAAAAAGCAGTCCATATCAACATGGATTATTTTGCGCATAGTAAGCCCTCACTCATCACTGGATAAGTATACAGTAAATAAATGAGGGTTGAGAAGCAGATGTAAGAATGCCGGGTGGCGGCGTTGCCTTACCCGGCCTACAAAAACTTAAATAATGCGCTGCTGCTCGCGCGCCATGCGTTTTTTGCGGGCGTCGCACGGTTCCGGGCAGTCGCAGACCTTCTCCATACCAATGGAGGAAATACCGCCGCAGCTGCCCTGAATGCTTTTCCGCTTAACGATCCAGCCTAACGACATGCCGAAGATGACAAGCACAAAAACCACAAAGGTTGCCAGAAACGTCAGCATCATCAGCCTCCAAAGTCATCAAGCATGATGTTCTCATCTTCGACGCCGAGATCTTTCAGCATCTTAATCACGGCGGCGTTCATCATCGGCGGACCACACATATAGAACTCGCAGTCCTCGGGCGCCGGGTGCTGTTTGAGGTAGTTTTCATATAGCACGTTGTGGATGAACCCCGTATAGCCCGTCCAGTTATCTTCCGGCTGCGGATCGGAGAGCGCCACGTGGAAGGTAAAGTTCGGGTTTTCACGTGCCAGCTGTTCAAACTCGTCGTCGTAAAACATTTCGCGCAGCGAGCGCGCCCCGTACCAGAAGCTGATTTTACGCTTGCTGCCGAGCCGCTTGAGCTGGTCAAAAATGTGCGAGCGCATCGGGGCCATACCGGCACCGCCGCCGATAAAGACCATTTCCGCGTCGGTATCTTTCGCGAAGAACTCCCCGAACGGACCGGAGATAGTTACCCTATCTCCCGGCTTCAGAGACCAGATGTATGACGACATCACGCCCGGCGGCGCATCCGGCACATTCGGTGGCGGCGTGGCGATACGCACGTTGAGCATGATAATACCCTTCTCCTCCGGGTAGTTGGCCATCGAGTAGGCGCGCAGCGTCGGCTCTTTTACCTCTGATACAAAGCGGAAGAGATTGAATTTGTCCCAGTCGGCGCGGTACGCCTGCGGAACGTCGAAGTCCGCATATGCTACGGTATGCTCAGGACACTCAATCTGAATGTATCCGCCGGCGCGGAACGGGACATCTTCCCCTTCCGGTACGCGCAGCTTCAGCTCTTTGATAAAGGTGGCTTTGTTATCATTAGAGATAACCTCGCACTCCCATTTTTTGACGCCAAAAATCTCTTCCGGCAGTTCAATCTTCATGTTCTGACGCACTGCGACCTGACAGGCCAGACGGCAGCCCTCTTTTGCCTCACGCTTAGTGATATGCGCCAGCTCGGTGGGCAGAATATCGCCACCGCCCTCTTTTACCGTCACGCGGCACTGCCCGCAGGAGCCGCCGCCGCCGCAGGCTGAGGAGACAAAAATACCATTACCGGAGAGCGTGTTGAGCAGTTTATCTCCCGCAGGCGTGCGGATCTGATTCTGCGGATCGTCATTAATATCAATCACCACGTCGCCGGAATTCACCAGCTTCGCCCGCGCTGCCAGAATGAGTCCTGACAGCACCAGTACGATCAGCGTGAACATCACCACGCCAAGAATAATTTCCATCTGTTAGCCCTTATAGCTGCACACCGGAGAAGGACATAAAGCCCAGCGCCATCAGACCGGTGGTGATAAAGGTGATCCCTAAGCCACGCAGACCCGCAGGCACGTTGGCATATTTCATTTTCTCGCGGATCCCCGCCATGGTGACAATCGCCAACATCCAGCCGATACCGGAGCCGAAACCGTACACCACGGATTCACTGAAGTTGTAATCACGCTGAACCATAAACGAGACGCCGCCGAAGATGGCACAGTTCACCGCGATCAGCGGGAGGAAGATCCCCAGCGCGTTGTAGAGCGACGGGAAATACTTATCGAGGATCATCTCCAGGATTTGCACCAGCGCCGCGATCACCCCGATAAAGGTAATGAAGTTCAGGAAGCTGAGATCAACCCCTTCCACCAGCGCGCCATCCCGCAGCACGAAGTTGTACACCAGATTGTTAATCGGAACCGAAAGCCCCAACACAACGGTGACCGCCACGCCCAGGCCAAATGCCGTGGAGACCTTTTTAGACACAGCAAGGAACGTACACATGCCGAGGAAAAACGCGAGCGCCATGTTTTCAACAAACACCGCGCGCACAAACAAACTCAGGTAATGAGCCATCGTCGGTTACTCCTTTTCCTGCTGTTCTGGTTTCAACGTACGAATCAGCCAGATCAACAAACCGATAATGAAAAATGCGCTAGGGGCCAGCAGGAACAGGCCGTTTGGCAGATACCATCCGCCGTTTTGCACCGTGTCCAGCACCGTGATGCCAAACAGCTTGCCGCTGCCAATCAGCTCTCGCAGGAACCCCACGGTCAGCAGGATCGCACCGTAGCCCAGACCGTTGCCGATACCGTCCATAAAGCTCGCCAGCGGCGGCATTTTCATGGCGTAGGCTTCCGCACGCCCCATGACGATACAGTTGGTGATAATCAGCCCGACAAACACCGAGAGCTGTTTGGAGGTTTCATAGGCGAAGGCGCGCAGCAGCTGATCGACCACGATCACCAGCGAGGCGATGATCGCCATCTGCACGATGATCCTCACGCTGTTGGGAATGTGGTGGCGGATCATCGAGATAAACATGCTCGAAAACGCCGTAACCAGCGTGACGGCCAGCGTCATTACCACCGCCGTTTCCAGCTTGGTGGTCACCGCCAGGGCTGAACAGACGCCCAGCACCTGCAGCGTGATCGGGTTATTGGCGAGCAGTGGGCCAATGAGCACCTTTTTCACTTCTTTCAGTTCACCGGTATCAGCCATTGTTCAGCGCTCCTTCACGTACGTTTTTCAGGAAAGGACCAAAGCCCAACTCGCCCATCCAGAAATCAAAACTGTGCTGCACGCCGTTTGAGGTGAGCGTGGCACCGGAAAGCCCGTCGACCGCGTAGTCGTCACCGGGACGTGCCGCTCCTTTCATCACCTTCAGCGCAGGCAGACCGTTATCGTCGAGCACTTTCTTGCCGACAAACTGTGCCCGCCAGTTCGGATTTTCCACTTCGCCGCCCAGCCCCGGCGTTTCGCCCTGGTCATAATACGTAATGCCTTTAACGGTGCGGCCATCCGTATCAAGGGCTACAAAGGCATACATCATTGACCACAGGCCGTTGCCGTAGACAGGAAGCACCACTTCCTGAATGCGTTTTTGGGTGTCACGCACCAGGTATATTTCGGCGAGATTGCTGCGGCGCTTAATCCCGGCAGGGTCTTGCGATGCCTCGAGCGTCAGGCTCATCTGCGGATCTTTCAGCGCCAGCGCCTGGTTGAAGGTTGCCGGGTCTTTATCCAGCAGCTGGCCGGTTTTTAAATCCACCAGACGCGCGGAAATACGTTCGGCAAAGACGGCCGAAACCTCATCTGCGCTCATCCCCTCCTGCATCAGCCCGGCCACGGCCAGAATGTTGCGCTGTTTATCCAGGGCACGTTGCTCCTGCTGCAGGGGTTTTAACCCCACGGCAGAACCGGCCACGACAATGGAGCAGACCAGACAGAGCACCACCACCACCAGCAGCGTTTTGCTGATGCTGTCGTTATTTTTGACTTCAGCCACGCGCCTTCCTCCGCTTGATGTTGGCCCGCACCACCAGGTAATCGAAGAGTGGCGCAAACAGATTGGCAAACAGAATCGCCAGCATCATCCCCTCCGGATACGCCGGGTTGACCACGCGGATCAGGACGCACATCGCGCCAATGAGCACGCCATAGCTCCATTTACCTTTATCGGTAAACGAGGCCGAGACGGGGTCCGTCGCCATGAACATCATGCCGAACGCGAAGCCCCCCAGCACCAGATGCCAGTACCACGGCATAGAGAACATCGGGTTGGTGGTCGAACCGATAAGGTTGAACATCGTGGCGGTCAGCACCATGCCGATCATCACGCCCGCCACAATCCGCCAGGAGGCCACGCGCCCAAACAGAATGATCGCCCCGCCAATCAAAATCATCAGCGTCGAGACTTCACCGATAGAGCCGGGAATGTTGCCCATAAAGGCATCAAACCAGGTCACGGGCTGACCCGTCGCGTTGTTCACCAGCGTTTCGCCGCCGTGTGCCGCCCACTGTGAAAGCGGCGTCGCACCGGAAAAACCGTCTGCCGCCGTCCAGACCAGATCGCCTGAGATTTGCGCCGGATAGGCAAAGAAGAGGAACGCTCGTCCCGCCAGCGCCGGGTTGAGGAAGTTCCGCCCGGTGCCGCCGAAAATTTCTTTAGCAATGACCACGCCAAAGCTGATGCCCAGCGCCGCCTGCCAGAGCGGTAAGGTTGGCGGGACAATCAGGGCAAACAGAATCGAGGTCACGAAGAAACCTTCGTTGATCTCATGTTTACGGATGATGGCGAACAGCACTTCCCAGAAGCCACCCACGATAAATACCGTGAGGTAAATCGGCAGGAAGAACACCGCGCCCAGCGTCATCATGCTGATCCAGCCTGCGTCTGGCGCAAAGTTCACCCCTAACGACTGGGCCAGGCGGTAGTGCCAGTCAGACTGAAGCACCTGCGCCAGCTGCTGCGCATCATACATGTGGTGCAGCGCCGGAAGGGTCTGCAAACCGACGTTGTACATCCCCCAGAACATCGCCGGGAAGACTGCAAACCACACCAGAATCATCATCCGTTTAAGGTCGATGGCGTCACGAACGTGCGCCGCCCCCTTCGTCACCAGACCCGGCGTATAGAAAATGGTTGCCGTTGCTTCATACAGCGGGTAGTACTTTTTGAGCTTCCCTTCGGTAAAGTGCGGCTCCATTTTTTCAAAGAGGTGTTTTAAGCCCATCGGTTATCCTTCCTGCTCAATGCGGGTTAACACCTCGCGCAATACCGGTCCATATTCGTATTTTCCCGGACAGACATAGGTACAGAGCGCCAGATCTTCTTCGTCCAGTTCCAGGCAGCCCAGCGCCTGCGCGCTGTCGGTGTCACCGGCGAGCAGATCGCGCAACAGCATGGTCGGCAGAATATCCAGCGGCATGACGCGCTCGTAGTTGCCAATCGGGACCATGGCGCGCTCGCCACCGTGCGTAGTGGTCGAGAAGTTAAACAGCCTGTTACGCAGGAAGTGGCCCAGCGTGGTCCGGGTAACGGAGTATTTTTCCGCACCGGGCAACACCCAGCCGAACA
Source organism: Enterobacter sp. JBIWA003 (assembly GCF_019968825.1). Taxonomy (NCBI): domain Bacteria; kingdom Pseudomonadati; phylum Pseudomonadota; class Gammaproteobacteria; order Enterobacterales; family Enterobacteriaceae; genus Enterobacter; species Enterobacter sp. JBIWA003. The sequence continues at coordinate 1,013,203 of NZ_CP074170.1, read as the reverse complement.
GCTCTTTGTCGCGTCCTTCCTGCACAATGCTGACCTGCAAATGGAAACGCCCCAGATAGGCGTGCGCCTGCACAGCATGGCGGCCACTGAGGACCGAACCGGAAATCAGCCGGTTTTCGCCCGCTTTGGTTTCGTCGGTCAGTAGTTCATTGATATCCGCGCCAATCAGCGTTTTCACCAGACGCGGGTTTACCGCCTGCGGCCCGCCGATGGCGATGACACGTTCTGCGCACAGCTCTCCGGTGGTGAAGAGCTTCCCGATGGCGATGACGTCCTGATAATTAAGGTGCCAGACCTGTTTCGCCAGGCTTACCGGCTCAAGAAAGTGGATGTGCGTTCCAACCAGACCCGCCGGATGCGGGCCCGCAAACGCATTAAACGTGACCTGCCCCTGCGGATGTCCGCCGAGCTTGCCGCCACCGGCCTGGCAAACGTGGACTTTCCCCGACGTCAGGCGGGTTAACACGGTCAGCCCGGCATCAAAGGCTTTGCGCTGCGCCAGGATAACCGGCTGCGGGTCCACGCTGAGCGGGTTGGTGTCCATTGCCGTGACAAAAATCGCGGCCGGTTCCGTGCCCGGCATAGGGGATTTGCTGAAGGGACGGGTACGAAGCGCGGTCCATAAACCGGATGCCAGAAGTTGAGCCTGAACAGCGTCACGGCTCAGCGACGCGAGGTCTGCGGCATCGTAATGGGCGAATTCACGCTGTTCGTTGCCTTCAATGCGGATAACCACCGACTGCAGAACGCGTCGTTCGCCACGGTTAATCGCCACAACGGTGCCACTTGCGGGGGCCGTGAACATCACGCCGGGATTTTTTTTGTCCTCAAAGAGCGCCTGTCCTGTGATCACGCGATCGCCTTCCTGTACCAGCATAGAAGGTCGCATTCCCAGGTAGTCGTCGCCCACAATGGCGACATGACGGACACGTGCGCCTGTCGAAACGTGCTGCGCGGGCACGCCTGCAATCGGCAGATCAAGTCCTTTTTTTATTTTAAACATGTGGTTAGCAGGTTTCCATGAACAACAATCCAGTGGCCGCGAAGTGTAACATTTTCCCCTTCTCGCGGGCAGGGAAACCGCCGTCGTGCGCTCCAAATTGCGAGCTAATGCGCAAAGTTCCTGGAGCCATCGCGATTTTGATGGTTTATAAAGTAAAACTAATTTGTAAACTCACCGCCCGGCTCTTGCGAAAATCTATAGCGGTGCTAATGTGAGCGCTCCTAACAGAATAATCTGATTTCGGGTCTCTTTTGCCGTCCTGGCAAGTTGGTCATGGTTTTATCAAGGAACTAGTAGTATGCGTAAAATCGCATTGTTCATTGCGATGCTTCTGATTCCGTGCATGTCGTTTGCCGGACTGCTCAGCAGTAATAGCTCAACGACGCCGGTCAGCAAGGAATATAAACAGCAGTTAATGGGATCGCCGGTTTATATTCAAATCTTCAAGGAAGAACGCACTCTCGATCTGTTTGTGAAGATGGGCGAGACCTATCAGCTGCTTGATAGTTACAAAATTTGTAACTACTCCGGCGGACTGGGGCCAAAACAACGTCAGGGCGACTTCAAAAGTCCGGAAGGGTTCTACAACGTTCAGCGCAGCCAGCTCAAGCCTGACAGCCGCTTCTATAAAGCCATTAACATCGGCTTCCCGAATGCCTATGACCGTGCACACGGTTATGAAGGTAAATACCTGATGATCCACGGTGCCTGCGTGTCTATCGGCTGTTATGCGATGACCGATTCCGGCATTGATGAGATCTTCCAGTTCGTGACCGGCGCGCTGGTCTTTGGGCAGCCTAGCGTACAGGTCAGCATCTATCCGTTCCGCATGACGGACGCCAACATGGCACGTCACAAGTACTCATACTACGCGGATTTCTGGCAACAGCTGAAGCCGGGTTATGACTACTTTGAGCAGACCCACAAGCCACCGGTGGTCTCTATCGTAGATGGCCGTTACGTGGTCAGCAAACCGCTGAGCCACGAAGTCGTCCATCCACAGCTGGCGTCAAATTACACGGTCCCCGAGACAAAATAGCACCCACTCGCCTGGCATAATCTTTTGCCAGGTTTCGTTGCCCGTCAGCGGCTGCGTTGCAATAACAGTGACCACATCGTTCGGTGTGGTCTCCTTCTGAAAGTCTATCTCCACATCCTGATCCAGCAGCGTCGCCACGCCAAACGGCGCACGGCGGGTGATCCAGAACAGATTCGTCGAGCAGAACGCCATCACATAGCGGCCGTCAGAGAGCAGCATGTTGAACACGCCTTTTTCACGTAGCTCGGTCGCCAGCGTCGCGATGTATTTAAACACGGCAGCCATGTTGCCGGGCGTGCGGGGATAGCGCTCCGTCAGCTTGTGCAGCAGCCAGCAGAAGGCTTTTTCGCTGTCGGTTTCGCCAACCGGGCGGAAATTGCCCGTCTCCAGCGACTTATAGCCCGTGAGTTGCCCATTGTGCGCGTAGGTCCAGTTACGGCCCCACAGCTCGCGGGTAAACGGATGGGTATTTTCCAGCGCCACTTCGCCGCGGTTAGCCTGGCGAATGTGGGCGATCACCGAGCGGGACTTGATGGGATAGTCCTGCACCAGTTTGGCAATCGGTGAGTTAAAGCTGGGCTGTGGATCTTTGAACGTGCGACACCCTTTAGCTTCGTAGAAGGTGATGCCCCAGCCGTCTTTATGCGGCCCGGTTCCTCCACCGCGCTGCACCAGCCCGGTGAAACTAAAGCAGATATCGGTTGGCACATTCGCGCTCATCCCGAGCAGTTCGCACATACATCACCTCCACAACAGCGGGGGCAGCGCCCCAATGGATATGCCCCCCGCGAAGTCTTACTTAGCCATCTCTTTTTCGATCAGCTGGATCAGGATGTGGATCACTTTGATGTGAATTTCCTGAATGCGGTCAGCATAACCGAAGTGCGGAACGCGAATTTCAACATCCGCCGTACCGTCCATCTTACCGCCATCTTTACCCGTCAGGGTGATGACTTTCATCCCTTTTTCACGCGCGGCGGCGATCGCTTTGATCACGTTACCGGAGTTGCCGGAGGTAGAAATCCCCAGCAGCACGTCGCCTTCACGGCCTACCGCTTCAACGTAGCGAGAGAAGATGTGGTCGTAACCGAAGTCGTTGCCTACGCAGGAGATGTGGCTCACGTCGGAAATCGCAATCGCCGGATAGCCCGGGCGGTTTTCGCGATAGCGACCGGTCAGCTCTTCTGCGAAGTGCATCGCGTCACAGTGAGAGCCACCGTTACCGCAGGAGAGCACTTTGCCACCCGCTTTGAAGCTGTCGGCCAGCAGGACCGCAGCGCGCTGAATAGCGTGAATATTGGCATCATCTTTCAGAAAGTTAGCCAGCGTTTCCGCCGCTTCGTTCAGTTCGTTACGAATAAGATCCTGGTACATGAGGATAATCCTTCAGTATTGATGAAATAACACAGTGGAGTGTACCGGATAGCGGGAAAAGCGAGAAGCTAAAGCCATGCGAAACGTCCGGCGTTTTGCTTTTTCGTGCCGGGTAAAACGCGAACAATGTGAACCAGGTTGTAATTATTTTGTAAACACATTGCTAAAGGAAATAACATCAACTACAACCATATCATCACAAGTGGTCAGACCTCCTACAAGCAAGGGAGCTTTTCTTTATGATGATTTTGAGCATTCTCGCAACCGTTGTTCTGCTCGGTGTGTTGTTCTATCACCGCGTAAGTTTATTCCTGAGCAGCCTGATTCTTCTGGCCTGGACGGCTGCGCTTGGCGTCGCAGGTCTCTGGAATATCTGGCTTTTAGTCCCTCTTGCCATCATCCTTCTGCCGTTTAACTTTGCCCCGATGCGTAAATCAATGATCTCTGCACCGGTGTTCAAAGGCTTCCGCAAAGTGATGCCGCCAATGTCGCGCACTGAAAAAGAGGCGATTGATGCGGGCACCACTTGGTGGGAAGGCGACCTGTTCCAGGGCAATCCGGACTGGAAAAAGCTGCATAACTACCCGCAGCCGCGTCTGACCGCGGAAGAACAGGCGTTTATTGACGGCCCGGTAGAAGAAGCCTGCCGTATGGCGAACGACTTTGCTATCACCCATGAAATGGCCGATCTACCGCCAGAACTGTGGGCGTACCTGAAAGAGCATCGCTTCTTCGCGATGATCATTAAGAAAGAGTACGGCGGTCTGGAGTTCTCCGCTTACGCTCAGGCTCGCGTGCTGCAAAAGCTGGCAGGCGTTTCCGGGATCCTGGCGATTACCGTTGGCGTGCCTAACTCCTTAGGCCCGGGCGAACTGCTGCAGCATTACGGTACGGAAGAGCAAAAAGATCACTACCTGCCGCGTCTGGCACGCGGTCAGGAAATCCCTTGCTTCGCGCTGACCAGCCCGGAAGCAGGCTCCGATGCGGGCGCGATTCCGGATACCGGCGTGGTCTGCATGGGCGAGTGGCAGGGCGAGCAGGTGCTGGGCATGCGCCTGACCTGGAACAAGCGTTATATCACGCTGGCCCCTATCGCCACCGTGCTGGGTCTGGCCTTTAAGCTCTCTGACCCGGAAAAACTGCTGGGCGGCGAAGAAGATCTGGGCATTACCTGTGCACTGATCCCGACCTCTACCCCAGGCGTCGAGATTGGTCGTCGTCACTTCCCGCTGAACGTGCCGTTCCAGAACGGTCCGACCCGCGGCCAGGATATCTTTGTGCCGATTGACTACATCATCGGTGGCCCGAAAATGGCCGGTCAGGGCTGGCGTATGCTGGTGGAATGTCTGTCGGTGGGCCGCGGTATTACCCTGCCGTCTAACTCAACCGGCGGTCTGAAGTCGGTGGCGATGGGGATTGGTGCCTACGCGCACATCCGCCGTCAGTTCAAAATCTCCATCGGCAAGATGGAAGGTATCGAAGAGCCACTGGCGCGTATCGCGGGCAACGCCTACGTGATGGACGCCGCCGCCACGCTGATTACCTACGGTATTATGCTGGGCGAAAAACCGGCCGTACTGTCCGCCATTGTGAAGTACCACTGTACCCACCGCGCGCAGCAGTCAATCATTGACGCGATGGATATTGCAGGCGGTAAAGGCATTATGCTCGGCGAAGGCAACTTCCTGGCGCGCGGCTATCAGGGCGCACCGATTGCCATCACCGTGGAAGGGGCAAACATCCTGACCCGCAGCATGATGATCTTCGGTCAGGGCGCAATTCGCTGCCATCCATACGTGCTGGAAGAGATGGCCGCTGCGCAGAACAACGACGTGGATGCCTTCGATAAGCTGCTGTTCAAACATATCGGTCACGTGGGCAGCAACAAGGTGCGCAGCTTCTGGCTGGGCCTGACGCGCGGTCTTACCAGCGCCACGCCGACCGGCGATGCAACTAAACGTTATTATCAGCATCTGAACCGTCTGAGCGCCAACCTGGCCCTGCTGTCTGACGTTTCCATGGCGGTGCTGGGCGGCAGCCTGAAGCGTCGCGAACGTATCTCTGCCCGTCTGGGCGATGTGCTGAGCCAGATCTTCCTGGCCTCTGCGGTCCTGAAACGTTACGACGACGAAGGCCGTCAGGAAGCGGATCTGCCGCTGGTGCACTGGGGCGTGCAGGATGCGTTGTATCAGGCTGAACAGGCGATTGACGATCTGCTGGCGAACTTCCCGAACCGCTTCGTGGCAGGCGCCCTGCGCGTGGTGATCTTCCCGACCGGTCGTCACCATCTGGCGCCGTCCGACAAGCTGGACCACAAAGTGGCGAAGATCCTGCAGGTTCCGAGCGCAACCCGCTCCCGCATCGGTCGCGGTCAGTATCTGGCACCGACGCCGCATAACCCGGTGGGTCTGCTGGAAGAAGCGCTGCTGGACGTGATGGCCGCCGATCCGATTCACCAGAAGATCTGTAAACAGCTGGGCAAAAACCTGCCGTTTACCCGTCTGGACGAACTGGCAAAACAGGCGCTGGCCGGGGGCATTATCAGCAAAGATGAGGCTGCTCTGCTGGTGAAAGCCGAAGAGAGCCGTCTGCGCAGCATTAACGTGGATGATTTCGAACCGGATGAGCTGGCGACGCAGCCGGTAAAGCTGCCGGAGAAGCACCGCAAACCTGAAGCGGCATAACGCGTTTCGCTTATACAAACCCCGCCTCGCGCGGGGTTTTTTATTGCCACATTTTCTCGTTATGTCGTGCTACAGTGTCAAAAAGTGGTCGTTTGAGGAGTCTGAATTGTGCCTGGTCTGAAGATTTCTATTTTGCAGCAACCTTTAGTGTGGATGGATGGCCCCGCCAACCTGCGCCACTTTGATCGTCAACTGGAAGACATTACCGGGCGTGATGTGATTGTCCTGCCGGAAATGTTCACCACCGGCTTCGCCATGGAAGCGGCAAAACAGTCAATGCCTCAGGATGAGGTGGTCGCCTGGATGCACGCCAAAGCGCAGCAGACTAATGCGCTGATCGCCGGCAGCGCCGCCCTGCAGACCGAACGCGGGCCGGTGAACCGCTTCCTGCTGGTGGAGCCGGAAGGGAACGTGCATTTTTACGATAAACGCCACCTGTTCCGCATGGCGGATGAGCATCATCACTATGAGGCCGGTAACGAGCGCGTGGTGTTCGAATGGCGCGGCTGGCGTATTCTGCCGCTGGTCTGCTACGACCTGCGTTTCCCGGTGTGGTCGCGTAACCGCAACGATTACGACCTGGCGCTGTATGTTGCCAACTGGCCTGCACCGCGCTCCCTGCACTGGCAATCGCTGCTGGTGGCGCGCGCGATTGAGAACCAGGCGTACGTGGTGGGCTGTAACCGCGTGGGGACGGACGGCAACGGGCATCACTATCGCGGCGACAGCCGGGTGGTGAATCCGCAGGGCGAGATCATCGCCACCGCCGAGCCGCATCAGGCGACGCGTATTGATGCCGAATTATCGTTAACGGCGCTGAAGGAGTACCGGGAGAAGTTTCCGGCGTGGCAGGATGCGGATCCTTTTAGCATTGAGTGAAAAAAAAGCCGGGTGGCTGCTACGCCTTACCCGGCCTACCAATGTTGCTCGCTTCTTTTAACTCACCAGCGCCTGCCCGTCCTTGCGGCTTTCCGTCGCGGCCACGTAGTGTCCTTCCGGCAGGCGGTAAATCACCTGCGCGCCTCCGAAGTTGTAATCCTGAAGCGGATCTTCCACCACGATCTGATGCCCGCGCTCGCGCAGAGCGGCAATCGTGTTGCGATCGAACGTCGATTCAACGATCACCTCCCTGCCCTGCACTACGCGCCAGCGCGGAGCGTCGATTGCCGCCTGCGGGTTTTGCCCGTGCAGCATGATGCGCAGCGCCATCTGCATGTGCCCCTGCGCCTGCATCGGGCCGCCCATCACGCCAAAGGACATCAGCGGCTGGCCGTTGCCGTCCATCGCAAAGCCCGGAATGATGGTATGGAACGGGCGCTTGCTGCCCGCCAGCGCGTTCGGGTGCTCAGGATCCAGCACAAATCCGCAGCCCCGGTTTTGCAGGCTGATCCCGGTATCCGGCACCACAATGCCTGAACCGAAGCCCATATAGTTGGACTGAATAAACGAGACCATCATCCCGCTGGCGTCCGCGGTGCTGATGTAGACCGTGCCGCTCTGCGTCGGGGAACCGTAGACAAAATCAGACGCGCTGTCGTGGTTGATCAGCGCCGCACGCGACTTCAGATAATGGTCGCTCAGTAGCTCTTTTGCCGCGAACGCCATGTGCTCTTCGTCCGCCACGTAGCGGTCGAGATCCGCCAGCGCCAGCTTCATCGCCTCAATGGAGAGATGCAGAGACTGCACGGAATCCGGATGATGCTTCTCAATGCCGCACTGCTCAAGAATGCCGAGCGCGATCAGCGTGGCGATCCCCTGACCGTTAGGCGGGAGCTCCTGCACCGAACCGCCCGCGAAGTCGCGCGACAGCAGCTCTACCCAGTCCACGCGATGGTTGGCCAGATCCTCAGCCGTCAGGTGCGCGCCATGTTCTTTGGCGAAGGCGGCAATTTTCTGCGCCAGCTCGCCGCGGTAAAAGGCGTCGCCGTTGGTGCGGGCGATCAGCTCCAGCGAGTTTGCCTGCGCCGGGTTACGGAAGATCTCCCCCACGCGCGGGGCGCGGCCTTCCGGCGCGAAGCAGGCGCTGAAGCCCGGCTGATCTTTCAGCTTGTGATAGCCGCGCTGCCAGAGATGCCCAATCAGCGGGGAGACCGGGAAGCCGTTGCGCGCGTAGTCAATGGCGGGCTGCGCCAGCGTGGTCAGCGGCAGCGTGCCGAAGCGTTCCGCCAGGGCGACCCAGCCGGATACCGCGCCCGGCACGGTCACCGCGTCCCAGCCGATTTCCGGCACTGCGGTTTTTCCGGCAAACAGATCCGCATGCCAGCTCGCAGGCGAACGACCGGAGGCGTTCAGGCCGTGCAACTTTTCTCCGTCCCAGACGATGGCAAAGGCGTCGCTGCCGATCCCGTTGCCGGTCGGCTCGACCACCGTCAGCGCCATCGCGGTGGCAATGGCCGCATCCACGGCATTCCCGCCCAGCTGCAGCATCTTCATACCCGCCTGCGCCGCCAGCGGCTGAGACGTTGCAACGGCGTTATGGCCCAGCATCGGCGGGCGTCGTGAATCGTAACCGGACGTAAAATCAAGCGCTTTGGTCATCATGACTCCTTAGTCATGGCGCGGATCGAGCGCATCGCGCAGCCCGTCGCCGAGTAAATTAAAGCCCTGCACGGCAAGGAAAATCGCCACACCGGGGAAAATGGACATCCACGGGGCCTGCTCAAGAAAACCTTTGGCGGTGTTGAGCATAGAGCCCCAGGACGGATTGGGCGGCTGCTGTCCCAGCCCCAAGAACGACAGGCTGGCTTCAGCGATTATCGCCGAGGCAATCGCCAGCGTGGCCTGTACCAGGATCGGCGACATCACGTTGGGCAGGACATACTTAATGATGATCCAGCGATCCGGCAGGCCAATCGCCCGCGCGCCGTCGATATACTCTTCGTTGCGAATGGCGATCACCTGCCCGCGCGTCAGGCGGGCGAAGATCGGCATCGCCGAAAGACCGATGGCGATCATCGCGTTGGTCAGGCTCGGGCCTAAAAATGCCCCCAGCGCGATCGCCATGATCAGGAACGGGCAGGCCAGCAGCGCCTCGATCACGCGCGAGATGACGCCGTCCCACATCTTCTGGAAGTAGCCCGCCACCAGCCCCAGCGGTACGCCGATAACCACGGCAATCACCACAGACATACAGCCCGCCATCAGCGAGGTGCGCGCCCCCCAGATAATGCGGGATAAGATGTCGCGCCCCAGCTCGTCGGTGCCGAACCAGTACATCGCCGAGGGCGCTTTGCGCACCGCCAGGAAGTTGGCCTTGACCGGATCGAACGGGGCGATCCACGGCGCCAGCAGCGCCACCAGTACAAAGAATCCCACCACCGCCGCGCCAATAACCGCACTTTTATTACCGAGGAATTTCTTCAGCACCCGGTTTTGCGCCCGCGGCAGCGCAGGCACAGCGGTTTGCGTCGTCAGTTCTGCCATGGTTAACCTCGCATTTTCGGGTTGATGAGGACGTAGAGCACGTCGGCCAGAAGGTTCAGCATCAGGAAACCGATCGCCACGATCAGCACCACGCCCTGCACCACCGCATAGTCACGGTTGAATACCGAGTCAACGATCATCTTGCCAAAGCCCGGAATGGTGAAAACCTGCTCGGTCAGCACCGCGCCGCCCAGCAGCTCGCCAAACAGCAGCGTAGTGAGGGTGATTACCGGCACCAGCGCGTTGCGAAAGGCGTGCTTCAGGATCACCGCTTTCGGCAGTAGCCCTTTCGCCTGCGCGGTGCGGATGTAATCCGCTTTCAGCACGGCAATCATCGAGGCGCGGGTATGGCGCATCAGCGTTGCCGCAAGGCCCGTTCCGAGCACGGACGCGGGCAGCAGCAGCGTGCGCAGGTTCTGGAGCGGATCTTCGCTGAATGGCACATAGCCGGACGCAGGGAGCCACTGCAAGTTCACCGAGAAGACCAGAATCAGCAGGATCCCCAGCCAGAAGTGCGGGATCGAGATCCCCGAGATCGCCACGAAGTTCGCCCCGTGATCGACCCAGCTGTTTTTGTTCACCGCCGCGAGGATCCCCATGCTGATGCCAAACACCAGCGCGATAATCATCGCCAGCAGCGACAGCTCCAGCGTAACCGGCAGCTTGCTGGCAATCAGCTGCGTCACCGGCTCATGCGTGCGTAAGGAGACGCCCAGATCGCCCTGCAGCGCCCGCGTCAGCCAGTGGAAATACTGCACGGGGATCGGCGCATCGAGGTTCAGCTCCGCGCGCAGCTGAGCGATAACTGCCGGGTCGCGCTCCTCGCCGGCCATGGCGATCAGCGGGTCGCCGGGCAGCAGCTTTTGCAGCCCAAACACCATCATGCTCACCAGCAGTAGCGTCGGGACGGCCAGCAGCAGACGTTTGCAAATCAGTTCCAGCATGGGCTCTCCTCAGGACGGTTATTTCGCCAGCGTTAAGCCAGCCAGACGCACGATGCCGTCCGGGTACGGCTTAAAGCCCTGCACGCTTTTGTTCAGGCCAAAAATACGCGGCTCGAAGTAGAGGTAGGCAATCGGCATATCCGTTTGCAGCTGTTTCACCACCTTGTCGTACAGCGGCTGGCGCGCAGCCTGGTCGGTGCTCTGGCGCGCCTGGGTCAGCCACTCATCGACCTGCGCATTGCTGTAGCGGCCGTCGTTCAGGGTGCCTTTGCTGTTGATAAAGCCGTAGATGCTGCCGTCCGGATCCGGGCGCCCCGACCAGCCGGAGAAGCTCAGCTGATAGTCCCCGCTCTGCTGGCGGTCCAGCAGCGTGGCGAATTCGGTCATCTGCAGGTTCAGGTTAAAGCCCGCCTCGGCGACCATCGCCTGCAGCACCTGCCCCACCTGCTGTGAGGTGGGGTTGTTCGGCACCAGCAGGTTGACGGTCAGCGGCGCGCTGACGCCAGCCGCTTTGAGCAGCGCTTTGGCCTTGTCGACGTCACGCGGCGGGACCGGCAGGTTGACGTGATACGGGCTGACCGTCGAAAACGCCTGGTTGGCTGGCGTATACAGTCCTTCAAAGACCACCTGGTTTAGCGCATCGCGGTCGATAGCCTGCGAGAAAGCCTCGCGCACGCGGGCATCTTTGAACGGGTCGTTAGCTGGCACCTTGCCGTTATTGATGTTGAAGGTGATGCCCTGATAGCCCAGGCCCGTTACCTTCGCCAGCGCCAGCTTGCTGTCGGCTTCGACGGTTTTCACGTCGCTGGCAGCAATCCCTTCGGTCAGATCGAGATCGCCCGCGCGCAGGTTCGCGAGGCGCACGGAGGCATCCGGGATCGGCAGATAGATGATTTTGTCGAAGTGGTAGGCGTCTTTGTTCCAGTAGTTGTCGAAGCGGGTCAGAACAATGCGGTCCTGAGATACGCGGCTGTCGAATTTATACGGGCCAGAACAGACGGGATGGGCAGCAAAGTCAGGCTTTTTCGCCGCCTCGGGGGCCATCATTGCACCCGCGCGGTCGGTGAGCTGCATCAACAGCGCGGCATCGGGGGTCTTCAGGTGCAGCGCAATCTGCATCGGGCCGGTGACCTCGACCGATTCAACAGAGGAGATCTCGCTCTTACGCAGGGAGCCTTTCAGGGTCAGGGCGCGGTCGAGGTTGTATTTTGCCGCAGCGGCATCGAATTTCTCACCGTCGTGGAAGGTGACGCCTTCGCGCAGATTGAGCGTCAGGGTTTTACCGTCGTCACTCCACGCCCAGTCTTTGGCCAGACCGGGGACGACCTTCAGATTTTCATCCACGTCCACCAGCCTGTCGCACAGGGAGGCGAAGACGAAGCGGCCATAGTAGGTGCGCGCCAGATGTGGGTCGAGCATGTCCGGATCTGCCCCCAGGCCAATACGCAGCACGCTTTCAGAATGGGCGGGCAGCGCCGCGCCAAGCAACATAACACTTCCCAGTACGGTCAACAGAGAATTACGCATTGTCATTATCATGAGTTCCTTGAAGGAAGGGATGAATGGGTGGCCGCGTGTTCAAACAGCGCGCGGCGGCGCAGAAAAGCGGCGGATGGCGGTGCGATCTGGATAACGCTGCGATCGCGGTTGATCTCCTGCCAGCGGTGGCAGGCAACCTGACGCCCGCCATCGAGCACCTGATTAATCGGCTCGACCTGGCGGCATTCGTCGGTGACGTAGGGGCAGCGGGTGTGGAAACGACAGCCGGACGGCGGGCTGGCAGGGTTCGGTAAGTCCCCCTGCAGCAGCGGCGCGGCGCGTTCAGCGCCCGGCTGCATCTGCGGCGCCGAGGCGATCAGCGCCTGCGTATAAGGATGAAGCGGCGCGTCAAATATCTCATCCACGGTGGCGAGCTCGACGATTTGCCCGAGGTACATGACCGCCACGCGGTCGCTCATGTGGCGGATCACCGCCAGACCATGGGCGACAATCACCATTGTCAACCCCAGCTGCTGCTTCAGGCTTTCCAGCAAATTGACCACCTGCGCCTGAACGGAGACGTCCAGCGCGGATACCGGCTCATCGCCCAGCAGCAGCTTCGGTCCCGAGGCCAGCGCGCGCGCAATGCCGATACGCTGGCGCTGCCCGCCGGAAAACTCGTGCGGGTAGCGCCCGGCCCAGGCGGCGGGCAGGCCTACGGTTTTAAGCAACTCGGCAACGCGGTACTGGCGATCCGCTTTTTTCATGTTCTGATGCAGCCACAGCGGCTCGCCGACGATCTGCTCCACCGTCATGCGCGGGTTCAGGGAGGCGAAGGGATCCTGGAAGATGATCTGCAGCTCGCGGCGGAGCTGATTGAGCCGCGCGCCCGAGGCGTGGGTGATCTCTTCCCCCTGATAAAACACGCGCCCTTCGCTGGCGGCCAGCAGGCGCAGCAGCAGGCGGCCAAGCGTGGATTTTCCGGAACCGGACTCGCCGACAATCGCCAGCGTTTCGCCCGGCATGACCGCAAGCGACACGCGATCGACCGCCGTGACGAACCGGGCCGGGGTAAAGAGTTTTTTCGGACCGGGGAACAGCTTGCTGAGGTCCCGTGCTTCAAGAATGGGTGTGGTCATGCGGTCTCTCCCAGGGCGATGTGGTGTTCGAGCGGCACGCGGAAGCAGGCAACCTGATGGCCCGCGCCGAGCGTGGCGAGCTGCGGTTTTTCATCATGGCAGCGCGCCTGCGCAAACGGACAGCGGGTGGCAAAACGACAGCCCTTCGGCATGGATTCCGGCAGAGGTACCGAACCGGGAATGGTGGAAAGCGGGCCTTTACGTGCGCCAAGGGAGGGAATCGACCCCATCAGGCCGATGGTGTACGGGTGCTGCGGATCGGCAAATATCGCCTCAACGCTGCCCTGCTCTACCACCTGTCCGGCATACATCACCGCCACCTGCTGCGCCACTTCGGCCACCACGCCTAAATCGTGGGTGATCATCAGCACCGCCGTGCCGGTCTCTTCTTTGAGGGCGTTGAGCAAGGCGAGGATTTGCGCCTGGATGGTGACGTCGAGCGCGGTGGTCGGTTCGTCGGCAATCAGCAATTTGGGATGGTTAATCAGCGCCATGGCAATCATCACGCGCTGGCGCATGCCGCCGGAAAGCTGATGAGGATAAGCCTTGAGACGCATCTCTGCCGCCGGGATCTGCACTTTCTCGAGGATCTGCAGCGCGACCTTCATCGCCTCTGCGCGCGAGATGTCCTGGTGTCGCATGACCGCTTCACTCAGCTGATCGCCCAGCGTAAACGCCGGATTGAGCGAGGTCATCGGCTCCTGGAAAATCATCGCCAGCTCGCTGCCGCGCAGATCGGCATATTCCCGCGGCGAGAGCTTGCGCAGATCGTGGCGGCGAAACTGCATCTCCCCGCTGACGATCCCTGCGCTGGCGGGCAGTAACCCCATCAGCGCCAGTGAGGTGATACTTTTCCCGCAGCCGGACTCTCCCACCAGCGCCAGCGTTTCACTCGCCCTGACGGTCAATGAGATACCGTCAAGCACGCTAACCGGTGAGCCCGCGAACGTAACGTTGAGGTTTTGGACTTGCAGTACGGGCGTGGCGTCCTTAAAGGGGATTGTCGTCATGGCGTGAAGTCGTCCTCAAGGTGGATAGCCTGAATCAGGGCGGTTTGCAGGCTGAGCAGGTGTTCGCGCATGGCGGCCGCAGCTTCATTAGGCTGGCGATGGATAATCGCCGCCATGATCTTGTGATGGTGGTCGTTATAGCTATCGACACGTTCGGGCGTGCGGGCTAATTCGCGCAGATGCTGCCAGCCCGGTTCACGTCTGACGGCATCAATGGCATCAAACAGGCCGAGCATCAGACGGTTGCCCGCAGCCTCGGCAATCGCCCGGTGAAAGGCGCTATCCCAGAGTTCGTTAAGATCGCGGTCATCCGGGCTGACCTTATCGATGCGTTCCAGCATGCGCTGCATAAGCGCGAGGTTTTCCCTGGTGGCACGCAGTGCCGCAGCCGGGCCAGGCCGGGTTCAAGCTGAAGACGAGCTTCCATCACTTCCAGCAGGTTGGTTTGCTGCACCAGTCCCTGAAGGGCCAGCGGTTCAACAGGTGCTGACGGGCCGATAAAGGTCCCTTTGCCCTGCTTACGCCAGATACGCCCCTCCTCTTCCAGCACATCCAGCGCACGACGGACTTCACGTCGCCCTACGCCGAGAGTGTCCGACAGCTCACGTTCCGTGGGCAGCGGAATGCCTGGTGTTGACTCATGCTGGTTGATTAGCCCGCGCAACTGCTCAAGCGCGGTGCTGGAATTGGCCAGAAACCGTGACGGTTTTTCCATATTGGTTCGCTCGCTTTCATCATTGCTTTATTTTTATTAACGATAAGTTATTGATATGGAATGAAGCTTATCGTGCTAATGATTAAGCAATAACCAAACCAATACGTAATTGGTTCGGTATTTTTTTGGCAAACGCGAGATAACCAAATGATTCTGCGTGAATTATTTTTACAGAAAGACACACTCTGAATGAGGTCTGAAGAGAGTCATGGTGGCAAAATGCACAACAATAGTGCAAATAACGCACTGCAACCGTGCAATTGTTGATTAATTGCACCATTGATATTAACTTTTTGTTAACGATAAGTGAGAGTATGGGATTACAGAACGCGGAAACGACGAAGGCCTGAATCATTTCTGATTCAGGCCTTCTGAATAGTGGCGGAACGGACGGGACTCGAACCCGCGACCCCCTGCGTGACAGGCAGGTATTCTAACCGACTGAACTACCGCTCCACTGTTCCCGTTTGGGGAACGAGGCGCATATTACGGTGCGCCTCCGATCTCGTCAACGCTTTTTCTCGCGTTTTGAATCGTTTGCTGCAAAAATCGCCCAAACGATGATTTTACAGGCATTCCGGCGTTTTTTCAGGCACGCCAGAGACAGCTGCCGCCCTTCTTCTGCACCAGATCAAGACGGGATTCGTGGTTAAGCAGCTCTTCATCACTGGCTAAAACAACCCGTAGCCGGCTTGCCTGACGGACAACACGCTGAATACCCGCTTCGCCCTGCGTCTGCTGAGACTCATTTTCCATACTGAACTTCATTGACGTCTGCCCGCCGGTCATCGTCAGATAGACATCGGCGAGGATCTGGGCATCGAGCAACGCCCCGTGGAGCGTTCGTTTGGTATTGTCTATCTCGTAGCGCGAACAAAGTGCATCCAGGCTGTTACGCTTGCCGGGGAACATCTTCCTCGCCAGCGCCAGACTGTCTGTTACCTTACAGAAGGTGTTCGTCTTCGGGATATCACGATTAAGCTTGCTGAATTCATAGTCCATAAAGCCGATATCGAACGAGGCGTTATGGATGACAAGTTCGGCGCCCTTGATGTATTCCAGAAACTCGTCAGCCACATCCGCAAACGTCGGCTTATCCAGCAAGAACTCATCGGCAATACCGTGAACGCCGAACGCTTCGGGGTCCACCAGCCGATCGGGCTTTAGGTAGACGTGGAAGTTGTTCCCCGTAAGACGACGGTTCACCACTTCAACGGCGCCGATCTCGATGATCTTATGCCCTTCGTAGTGCGCGCCGATCTGGTTCATACCGGTGGTTTCGGTATCGAGGACGATCTGGCGAGTAATTGCAGTGCTCATAGCGGTCATTTATGTCAGACTTATCGTTTAACTGAACGTTTCAAATACAGGAAGTCTACCAGAGATGCGTAAACAGGTAGAAATTTTCACCGATGGATCTTGTCTCGGCAACCCAGGTCCCGGCGGCTACGGCGCGATTATGCGTTATCGCCAGCACGAAAAAACTTTTAGCGAAGGCTATTTTCTGACCACCAACAACCGGATGGAGCTCATGGCGGCCATTGTGGCGCTGGAGGCGTTAAAAGAACATTGTGACGTGGTGTTAAGTACCGACAGTCAGTACGTCCGCCAGGGAATTACCCAGTGGATCCATAACTGGAAAAAACGCGGCTGGAAGACTGCCGATAAGAAACCGGTCAAGAACGTCGATCTCTGGAAACGTCTTGATGCTGCGCTGGGCCAGCACCAGATTAAGTGGGAATGGGTTAAAGGGCACGCCGGCCATCCGGAAAACGAACGCTGTGACGAGCTGGCGCGTGCGGCGGCCGCTAACCCTGCGCATGAGGACGCGGGCTATCAGCCTGAATCCTGATCAGGGCTTTTTGTATTGCCGCGTGGCGCCAACGGTCTGACGGATTGGCGTTTTCGATTTGCTCTGCTTCATGGGATTAAGCGTAAGGGGAATGGTTCGCTTACGCGCGACGATAAACTGCATGCAGCCTAAGGCAGGCAAATGCGTGCTCAACAAGACGCCCCCCTGCCGCGCCCAGGGCAGCACCTGAAAACCGCCGTAGCAGAGCACTTCGAAGTTCAGCAGTGACAGCCAGTCGAGCTGGCGCATCATGGTAAACATCCGGCTGTTGTAAGGCGGCGTCCGACGCAGCACCGGTACCAGCTTACGCAGGCCCATCAGGCTCAGCGGATTGAATCCGCTCAGTACCAGCCAGCCGTCATCAATCAGCACGCGATCGGCTTCGCGAAGCAGACGGTGCGGATCGCTGCACCAGGGTAACGTATGTGCGAGCAAACACGCATCAACGGATTTTTCCGCAAACGGCAGATGTAACGGGTCTGCTTTCACCTGTACCGGCGATCCGCCGAGAGAGACGTTGACCTGATGCGAGATAGCGCAGCTTTCGGTATTGATTTCCGCGCTGAGATTGCCAATCTTAAGCAGGTGAAAGCCATACATTTTCGCCAGCCAGGGCTTCAGCTGTTGCTCTAACGCTTCGCGATAGTATTCACCCCAGGGCAATTCCGCCCAACGTTCCGGTGCTGCGACAGTCTGAGGTATCCTTGCCGGTTTCATCAACACACCCGCCACGCTATTAGAGGTAATGTATGAATCTTATCAGTATTTCCGCTTTTGAGGACAATTACATCTGGGTTTTGGTGGACGATGAACGTCGATGCGTCATTGTCGATCCCGGAGAATCCGCCCCCGTACTGCGCGCAATAAAAGAGAACGGCTGGCAGCCGGAAGCCATTCTGTTGACGCATCACCATCACGATCATACGGGCGGCGTGCCTGAACTGCGCGCCCACTTTCCGCATGTTGTGGTTTACGGACCGACAGAGGCACAAGATAAGGGACTCACGCAAGTAGTCGAAGAAGGCGAAAAAATCCTCATACTTGAGTGGGAGTTTTCCGTATTTGCTACACCGGGTCACACTTTGGGACATCTGTGTTTCTACAGTAAGCCTTATCTTTTTTGCGGCGACACGCTGTTCTCCGGAGGCTGCGGAAGACTGTTTGAAGGCACACCAGCACAAATGTATCAGTCTTTACAGAAGATTAACGCATTACCCGATGATACCGTTATTTGTTGCGCGCATGAGTATACATTAGGAAATATGAAGTTTGCCGTCAGCCTGTTACCTGAGGATCGGGCGATTCAGGATTATTATCACAAAGTGAAGGAGTTACGTGCAAAAAACCAAAAAACACTCCCCGTAATTCTGAAAAACGAGCGCCAAATTAATTTATTTTTACGAACAGATGATATTGATTTAATTAATAAAATTAACCAAGAAACAAATTTGCAACAACCAGAACAGCGATTTGCATGGTTAAGGTCAAAGAAAGATAACTTCAGATAATTGCGGGTTGCCTTTTCAAAATTTCGCCGTTATCATCGCTCGTCTTTTAAGCAACTATTGACACACACATGAAGGCAAAAGCGATATTACTCGCCTCTGTCCTGCTTGTAGGTTGCCAGTCGCAGAACGGCAGCAACGTACAACAGCACGCACAGAGCCTTTCTGCAGCTGGTCAAGGGGAAGCAGGGAAGTTTACAAGTTCGGCGCGCTGGATGGACGATGGAACATCTTTCGCGCAGGATCAAGACTTGTGGACCTCTATTGGCGACGAGCTAAAGATGGGAATTCCGGAAAATACCCGGATTCGCGAACAGAAACAGAAGTATTTAAGTAATAAGAGCTATCTCCACGATGTAACGTTACGGGCAGAGCCGTATATGTACTGGATAGCCGGGCAAGTTAAGAAACGTAACATGCCTATGGAGCTGGTACTCCTACCCATAGTGGAGAGCGCTTTTGACCCACACGCGACGTCTGGCGCCAATGCCGCAGGCATTTGGCAGATCATTCCGAGCACCGGGCGAAACTATGGTCTGAAACAGACCCGCAACTATGATGCGCGTCGCGATGTTGTCGCTTCAACGACAGCCGCTCTCGACATGATGCAACGTCTGAACAAGATGTTTGACGGCGACTGGCTGTTGACGGTCGCAGCGTACAATAGCGGCGAAGGTCGTGTACTGAAGGCAATGAAAGCGAATAAAGCACGGGGTAAATCCACCGATTTTTGGTCGCTCTCACTGCCACAGGAAACAAAGATTTACGTACCGAAAATGCTGGCACTGAGCGATATTCTCAAGAACAGCAAGCGTTACGGTGTGCAACTGCCAACACCAGACGAAAGTCGTGCACTGGCGCGTGTTCGCCTCAGCAATCCGGTTGATATTCAACAGGTTGCTGATATGACGGGTATGTCGGTAAGTAAACTGAAAACCTTTAATGCTGGCGTTAAAGGCTCAACCCTGGGGGCGAGTGGTCCGCAGTATGTAATGGTTCCGCAGAAACATGCTGAGCAGTTACGTGAGTCTTTAGCTTCGGGTGAAATCGCTGCCGTTCAGTCAACGCTGATCGCGGATGCCTCACCCGTCAACAGCCGCAGTTATAAGGTTCGTTCAGGTGATACGCTTTCAGGCATTGCATCACGTCTTGGCGTGAGCGCAAAAGATCTCCAGCAGTGGAACAATCTGCGCGGATCGGGCTTGAAAGTGGGTCAGAATCTGACGGTTGGCGCAGGTAGCAGTGCGCAGCGTCTTGCCAACAACAGCGATAGCATTACCTATCGCGTGCGTAAGGGTGACTCGCTGTCCAGTATCGCAAAACGTCACGGCGTGAACATCAAAGATGTGATGCGCTGGAACAATGATACTGACAATCTGAAACCAGGCGACCAGCTGACGCTGTTTGTGAAGAACAGTGCGACGCCAGACTCCTGATAACACGACCGAAAGATAAAAAGGCACCGATTCCCCTCGGTGCCTTTTTTGTTTATCCCGCTTTTTGCGCTTCCGCCATGATGGTATCGCTGGTAAATGAACCGTCGTCCTGCAGTTCAAAGTACGCCTTCACCTCTGCGGAAGCACTCTCCTGATACAGCCTGATTGCCTGACTTAATGCTTCCGGGGTGCGCATACGCGCTATCCACGAGCTAAACTCCAGTGGCAAACGGTCTGTGATTAACGAGCGTGTAATCAGTCCCGCTTCCGTGATAAGCGATAACCACTCTCCGCTGGCGTAGTTTTGCACATGCGAGGTGTCGCGCAGCGCTTCCACCGTTTGCAGCCAGATATTGCGCACAGGGTGTCCAGGCGACATCACATCCATAATAATGAAGATGCCACCCGGCTTCAGAACGCGTTTGACTTCGCGTAATGCCTGGCCAACATCATGCCAGTGGTGCGCGGAATAACGGCTGATCACCACCTCAAACGCGGCATCATCAAAAGGTAAGGATTCGGCATAGCCCTGACGCGTATCAATGTTGTCCAGCCCCTTCGCTTTCGCCGCTTCAGCAACCACCTCCAGCATCTGGCTGGATAAGTCATATGCGGTAACCTGCGCCACCTGCTGCGCAGCCGTGAAGCTGGCATGCCCGGCCCCGCAGCCTAAATCCAGCACGTGCGCCTGCGGGAATGCCGACAGGCGCTCACCGAGGCGTACCAGATCGCGACCTGAAGCGTGTACGGCGCTGCTCAGATACGCATTTGCCTGCGAACCAAACTGTTTTTCTACGTTGTCATGATGGGAGTGTGTTGTTGTCATCGTACTGTCCTTTGTGGGTTAAAAATAAAAGGGCAGCACCTGCACAGGCCTGCCCCACGGCAGACCTGACACACCATTATTTATCAGGTTTGCCGGGACTGAATTCGACGAGTAGAGGGTTATGATCGGAGGCGCGCGTCACCAGCACGGAGGCATCGTGCACGCTCAACCCACGATAGAAGACAAAGTCGAGAGGACGACCAAAGGCTTTTTTGCGCTGGTCATCGCTAAAACGAACTTCACGCAACGACATTTCGCGCGCAAAGCGGTACAGCGCATTCATGCGCGGACGGCTCCAGGCATTGAAATCGCCGGCCATAATGATGGGCCCGCTGTGATGCGCTATCTGATCGCCAATCGGAAGTAACTGCTTACTGTACACATCCACGCCCAGGCTGAAGTTTACCGCGTGGATATTCACGACCATCAGCATACGGGTATCCGGCAGCGGATAGACCGTCACCAGCGCCGATTTCGCCAGGCGCAGAATAGGCTCTCGTTCGCGCAGTGGACAACAATAGACGGGATGTGCCGCTGAAAGCGTCATCACGCCCGAGGGGTGCTGAGGCAGAACAAAGGCGGGTACCTGGTCGGCGGCAAGATAGTGAGTGGTAGCAAACCGAACGAGTTCAGGCGTGGTTTGCGCCTCCTGGAGCAGGACCAGATGGGCATCTTTGCCAAAATTCTTGAGAACCGATAACCACTCCGCACGCTGCTGCTTAAAGATATTCCACACCAGTACACGGATTTTTTCATCGCTGCTTAACGGTGTGCCGGCGGGTAATGCCTGGCTTATGCTCGCAAATGACCCCGGAGGCAAGATCCTCTCCGCGGGCATTCCGGCTACATAACGCATGGCATAGGTATTTTTTCGCACTTTTGGAAACAGCCTCTGTAACATGAACCAGTCCGGAAAACGGACTGGTTCTAATGTTATAGGGACTTTAGGTCACACTTTCAACGCAATTTCTGAGAAACCGCTTTCCAGTTTTGTAAGCAAGCGCTTACTGATGTTAACCCAGCGCGACGCGGGCGGGTTTATCAAGACGTCCGCTCAGCCCAATCAACAGGAAAGCGACCAGGACAATCACCGCGCCAATCCATGGCGTCTGGGTTAATCCGACGTGTTCAACGGTTTGCCCACCAATGATGGAGCCCAGCGCGATACCAATATTAAAAGCGGCAATATTCAGGCCGGAAGCCACATCCACCGCATTGGGCGTATAAAGCTCGGCTTTCTGTACAACGTAGACCTGAAGCCCGGGTACATTACCAAAGGCGAAGATCCCCATGACCAGTACCGTGATCAGCGCGGCGTACTGTATCGAAGCCGTGAACTGGAAAATCATCAACAGAACGACCAGCGCGGCGAAGATGAATTTCAGCGCCGGTACCGCCCCATGCTTATCCGCAAGCTTGCCGCCCCAGATATTGCCTATCGCAACGGAAATACCGTATCCCAGCAATATCCAGCTCACGGCATTGGGGGAGAAGCCCGCCAGGTCCTGCATCATCGGTGCAAGGAAAGTGAAGGCGGTGAATACGCCGCCATAGCCCAGCGCCGTAACCGCGTAGATGATCAGCAAACGCGGATGCGTGAGCACCTTCAGCTGATCGCTCAGGCTGGCGCTGGCCCGGCCAGGAATATTCGACGGCACCAGCAGCAGGCTGGTCACCAGGGCAATGACGCCCAGTAAGGAGACGGCCAGGAACGTTTCACGCCAGCCGAAGTGTTGTCCGATAAACGTGCCCAATGGTACGCCCGTGACGAGTGCAACGGTCAGCCCACCGAACATGATCGCAATGGCGGAGGCCGCTTTCTCTTTTGGTACCAGGCTGGTTGCAATAGTGGAACCAATCGAGAAGAACACCCCATGGGCGAGGCCGGTCAACAGACGAGCGATGACCAGCGTGGTGTAGTCCGGCGCCTGCCAGGCCAGCACGTTGCCGGCGGTGAACAGCACCATTAATGCAACTAACAGCTGCTTACGCGGAAAGCGTCCGGTCAGAGCCGTCAGCACGGGTGCACCGACGGCAACGCCCAGGGCATAGATGGACACCAGCAATCCGGCGGAGGGCAATGAGATCGCGAGCTGGTTAGCAATGGTGGGAACCAGTCCCACGATAACAAATTCGGTCGTGCCAATTGCAAAGGCACTGATCGTCAGGGCAAGAAGCGCCAGTGGCATAAAATACTCCGTATCATCAGGATTAAGATGACAGGCAGTATGCGCCAGTGCTTAAATAACAAAAATGGTCAAAATATCAATAGAATTTTGCGGGTGGTGCAACAATGAAAGCAACGTCGGAAGAGCTGACAATCTTTGTCGCCGTCGTCGAAAGCGGCAGCTTTAGCCGCGCGGCCGAACAGCTGGGACAGGCTAACTCAGCCATTAGCCGCTCGGTAAAAAAGCTGGAGATGAAGCTTGGGGTGAGCCTGCTCAACCGAACGACGCGGCAGCTGAGCCTGACGGAAGAAGGAGAGCGTTATTTTCGCCGCGTGCAGTCGGTACTGCAGGAGATGGCCGCAGCGGAGACCGAGATTATGGAAACCCGCAGCACGCCGCGTGGGTTACTGCGCATTGATGCGGCCACGCCGGTTGTGCTTCACTTTCTGATGCCGCTGATTAAACCTTTCCGCGAACGTTATCCGGAGATGACGCTCTCTCTGGTCTCCTCAGAGACGTTTATCAACCTCATCGAGCGAAAGGTAGATGTGGCTATCCGGGCGGGAACGCTGACCGATTCAAGCTTGCGTGCCCGCCCTCTGTTTGCCAGCTACCGAAAAATTATCGCGTCGCCACAGTATATTGCTGAACATGGTAAACCGGAGACGGTTGAAGAACTGAAGCAGCATCTGTGCCTGGGCTTTACGGAGCCAGTATCGCTGAACACCTGGCCTGTCGCCTGCCATGATGGGCAACTTCATGAAATTACTAGCGGATTGTCGTCTAACAGCGGGGAAACGCTGAAGCAGCTGTGCCTCGAAGGCAATGGTATCGCCTGCCTGTCAGACTATATGATCGATAAGGAGATTGCGCGAGGTGAACTGGTGGAATTGATGGCCGATAAACGCCTGCCGGTCGAAATGCCTTTTAGCGCAGTGTATTACAGTGACAGAGCAGTGAGTACGCGCATTCGTGCCTTTATTGATTTTCTGAGTGAACATATAAAAACAGCTCCCGGAGGAGCTGTGTGAGGGTTCAGGTTACAGAGGGTGGGTCAAACTTAATCCCAGTGAGGAGCTAAGCCTTCCGGGCTGACCAGGCGATCGTTGCACTCCAGGGCTGCGATCGCTTTTTTATCGTCAGCATCCAGGTGAAGATCCGTTGCTAACAGGTTGCTCGCCAGGTTTTCACGTTTAGTTGAAGATGGGATCACGGCATAACCTTCACCCATAGCCCATGCCAGAATGACCTGCGCGGCAGTCGCGCTATGTTTCTCAGCGATACGCGTAATCACTTCATCTTTCAGCGCCTTACCATAGGCCAGCGTCATGTATGAGGTGATGTGGATCCCGTGCTGTTTTGCCCAGTCCACGACTTTGCGGTTCTGCAGGTAAGGAGACAGTTCAATCTGGTTGGTCGCAATATTTTCTGCACCTACAGCCGCAATGGCTTTTTCCATCAGCGGGATCGTGAAGTTGGAGATCCCAATTTCGCGGGTTAAGCCCTGCTTTTTCGCTTCCAGCAGCGCCTGCATGAATTCTTCCACGGAGACGGCATCGTTTGGTGATGGCCAGTGGATCAGCGTCAGATCGACGTAGTCAGTACGCAGTTTTTTCAGGCTTTCTTTCAGGCTTGGGATCAGCTTGTCTTTGCTGAGATTCTCAATCCAGATTTTCGTGGTAATGAACAGCTCATTACGCGGTACACCGCTCTCTTCGAGAGCTTGTCCAACGGCAGCTTCGTTTTCATAGATCTGCGCCGTATCAACTGCGCGATAGCCCAGTTCGAGTGCGGTTTTAACTGATGCGATAACAACGTCGTCTTTCAGGCGGAAAGTGCCCAGACCAAATGCAGGGAGAGTCATAATTTTCCTCAATCGTTATGTTCGTAAACTGAGGATGATTATCGCTGGCGGTGTTATAGAGAAAAAGATCGTAAAACGCAGAGGATTTTTGCTGATTTCGCAATAATTAAACGTCAGATAAGAAAAAAGCCCTGAGCGCTAACTCAGGGCTTTTAATAAGTGGCGGAACGGACGGGACTCGAACCCGCGACCCCCTGCGTGACAGGCAGGTATTCTAACCGACTGAACTACCGCTCCACCGAAGACTGCTTGTAACCACCGGATTAATGCACCGGCTTACTACTTAATTTGATGCCTGGCAGTTCCCTACTCTCACATGGGGAGACCCCACACTACCATCGGCGCTACGGCGTTTCACTTCTGAGTTCGGCATGGGGTCAGGTGGGACCACCGCGCTAAAGCCGCCAGGCAAATTCTGTTAATCTGTATCAAGGCTGAATTTTGATTGTTCGTCTCTTCGCCAAAACAGCTTCGGCGTTGTAAGGTTAAGCCTCACGGTTCATTAGTATCGGTTAGCTCAACGCATCGCTGCGCTTACACACCCGACCTATCAACGTCGTCGTCTTCAACGTTCCTTCAGGAGACTTAAAGTCTCAGGGAGAACTCATCTCGGGGCAAGTTTCGTGCTTAGATGCTTTCAGCACTTATCTTTTCCGCATTTAGCTACCGGGCAGTGCCATTGGCATGACAACCCGAACACCAGTGATGCGTCCACTCCGGTCCTCTCGTACTAGGAGCAGCCCCCCTCAATTCTCCAGCGCCCACGGCAGATAGGGACCGAACTGTCTCACGACGTTCTAAACCCAGCTCGCGTACCACTTTAAATGGCGAACAGCCATACCCTTGGGACCTACTTCAGCCCCAGGATGTGATGAGCCGACATCGAGGTGCCAAACACCGCCGTCGATATGAACTCTTGGGCGGTATCAGCCTGTTATCCCCGGAGTACCTTTTATCCGTTGAGCGATGGCCCTTCCATTCAGAACCACCGGATCACTATGACCTGCTTTCGCACCTGCTCGAGCCGTCACTCTCGCAGTCAAGCTAGCTTATGCCATTGCACTAACCTCCTGATGTCCGACCAGGATTAGCTAACCTTCGTGCTCCTCCGTTACTCTTTGGGAGGAGACCGCCCCAGTCAAACTACCCACCAGACACTGTCCGCAACCCGGATTACGGGTCTACGTTAGAACACCAGCCATTAAAGGGTGGTATTTCAAGGACGGCTCCATGCAGACTGGCGTCCACACTTCAAAGCCTCCCACCTATCCTACACATCAAGGACCAGTGTTCAGTGTCAAGCTATAGTAAAGGTTCACGGGGTCTTTCCGTCTTGCCGCGGGTACACTGCATCTTCACAGCGAGTTCAATTTCACTGAGTCTCGGGTGGAGACAGCCTGGCCATCATTACGCCATTCGTGCAGGTCGGAACTTACCCGACAAGGAATTTCGCTACCTTAGGACCGTTATAGTTACGGCCGCCGTTTACCGGGGCTTCGATCAAGAGCTTCGCGTTGCCGCTAACCCCATCAATTAACCTTCCGGCACCGGGCAGGCGTCACACCGTATACGTCCACTTTCGTGTTTGCACAGTGCTGTGTTTTTAATAAACAGTTGCAGCCAGCTGGTATCTTCGACTGATTTCAGCTCCACCCGCAGGGGCTTCACCTACATATCAGCGTGCCTTCTCCCGAAGTTACGGCACCATTTTGCCTAGTTCCTTCACCCGAGTTCTCTCAAGCGCCTTGGTATTCTCTACCTGACCACCTGTGTCGGTTTGGGGTACGATTTGATGTTACCTGATGCTTAGAGGCTTTTCCTGGAAGCAGGGCATTTGTTACTTCAGCACCGTAGTGCCTCGTCATCACACCTCAGCGTTAAAAGGTACCGGATTTACCTGGAACCTCCGCCTACATGCTTAAACCGGGACAACCGTCGCCCGGCTAACATAGCCTTCTCCGTCCCCCCTTCGCAGTAACACCAAGTACAGGAATATTAACCTGTTTCCCATCGACTACGCCTTTCGGCCTCGCCTTAGGGGTCGACTCACCCTGCCCCGATTAACGTTGGACAGGAACCCTTGGTCTTCCGGCGAGCGGGCTTTTCACCCGCTTTATCGTTACTTATGTCAGCATTCGCACTTCTGATACCTCCAGCATGCCTCACAGCACACCTTCAACGGCTTACAGAACGCTCCCCTACCCAACAACACATAGTGTCGCTGCCGCAGCTTCGGTGCATGGTTTAGCCCCGTTACATCTTCCGCGCAGGCCGACTCGACCAGTGAGCTATTACGCTTTCTTTAAATGATGGCTGCTTCTAAGCCAACATCCTGGCTGTCTGTGCCTTCCCACATCGTTTCCCACTTAACCATGACTTTGGGACCTTAGCTGGCGGTCTGGGTTGTTTCCCTCTTCACGACGGACGTTAGCACCCGCCGTGTGTCTCCCGTGATAACATTCTTCGGTATTCGTAGTTTGCATCGGGTTGGTAAGCCGGGATGGCCCCCTAGCCGAAACAGTGCTCTACCCCCGAAGATGAGTTCACGAGGCGCTACCTAAATAGCTTTCGGGGAGAACCAGCTATCTCCCGGTTTGATTGGCCTTTCACCCCCAGCCACAAGTCATCCGCTAATTTTTCAACATTAGTCGGTTCGGTCCTCCAGTTAGTGTTACCCAACCTTCAACCTGCCCATGGCTAGATCACCGGGTTTCGGGTCTATACCCTGCAACTTAACGCCCAGTTAAGACTCGGTTTCCCTTCGGCTCCCCTATACGGTTAACCTTGCTACAGAATATAAGTCGCTGACCCATTATACAAAAGGTACGCAGTCACACCACAAGGGTGCTCCCACTGCTTGTACGTACACGGTTTCAGGTTCTTTTTCACTCCCCTCGCCGGGGTTCTTTTCGCCTTTCCCTCACGGTACTGGTTCACTATCGGTCAGTCAGGAGTATTTAGCCTTGGAGGATGGTCCCCCCATATTCAGACAGGATACCACGTGTCCCGCCCTACTCTTCGAGTTCACAACCTGTGTGTTTTCGTGTACGGGACTGTCACCCTGTACCGTGCGACTTTCCAGACGCTTCCACTAACACACAAGCTGATTCAGACTCTGGGCTGCTCCCCGTTCGCTCGCCGCTACTGGGGGAATCTCGGTTGATTTCTTTTCCTCGGGGTACTTAGATGTTTCAGTTCCCCCGGTTCGCCTCGTTAACCTATGTATTCAGTTAACGATAGTGCAACGAATTGCACTGGGTTTCCCCATTCGGACATCGCCGGGTCAAAGGTTCATATCACCTCGCCGGCGCTTTTCGCAGATTAGCACGTCCTTCATCGCCTCTGACTGCCAGGGCATCCACCGTGTACGCTTAGTCGCTTAACCTCACAACCCGAAGATGTTTCACTTCTGATTGCGAAAATTTGAGAGACTCGAACACACCTTAAAGATGTGTCGTTTCAATTTTCAGCTTGATCCAGATTTTTAAAGAGCAAAACTTCGCAGTGCACCTTTTCAGGTTCACTCTGAAGTTTTCTTGGGTTCGCAGTAAAAGATGGTGGAGCTATGCGGGATCGAACCGCAGACCTCCTGCGTGCAAAGCAGGCGCTCTCCCAGCTGAGCTATAGCCCCATCGTTTTGCAATCTCTGTACCGGTAATTTTTCCTGAGACAAGGCGTGGTAACGCGAAGCATACATCAGTATGTGAGCGTTGCCGCAACGCAGTATCAGGGAAAATTTGGTAGGCCTGAGTGGACTTGAACCACCGACCTCACCCTTATCAGGGGTGCGCTCTAACCACCTGAGCTACAAGCCTGCAGAGATTCTTACTGCTGTTTTTCATCAGACAATCTGTGTGAGCACTACAAAGGCAGGTTCTTTAAGGTAAGGAGGTGATCCAACCGCAGGTTCCCCTACGGTTACCTTGTTACGACTTCACCCCAGTCATGAATCACAAAGTGGTAAGCGCCCTCCCGAAGGTTAAGCTACCTACTTCTTTTGCAACCCACTCCCATGGTGTGACGGGCGGTGTGTACAAGGCCCGGGAACGTATTCACCGTAGCATTCTGATCTACGATTACTAGCGATTCCGACTTCATGGAGTCGAGTTGCAGACTCCAATCCGGACTACGACGCACTTTATGAGGTCCGCTTGCTCTCGCGAGGTCGCTTCTCTTTGTATGCGCCATTGTAGCACGTGTGTAGCCCTACTCGTAAGGGCCATGATGACTTGACGTCATCCCCACCTTCCTCCAGTTTATCACTGGCAGTCTCCTTTGAGTTCCCGGCCTAACCGCTGGCAACAAAGGATAAGGGTTGCGCTCGTTGCGGGACTTAACCCAACATTTCACAACACGAGCTGACGACAGCCATGCAGCACCTGTCTCAGAGTTCCCGAAGGCACCAATCCATCTCTGGAAAGTTCTCTGGATGTCAAGAGTAGGTAAGGTTCTTCGCGTTGCATCGAATTAAACCACATGCTCCACCGCTTGTGCGGGCCCCCGTCAATTCATTTGAGTTTTAACCTTGCGGCCGTACTCCCCAGGCGGTCGACTTAACGCGTTAGCTCCGGAAGCCACGCCTCAAGGGCACAACCTCCAAGTCGACATCGTTTACGGCGTGGACTACCAGGGTATCTAATCCTGTTTGCTCCCCACGCTTTCGCACCTGAGCGTCAGTCTTTGTCCAGGGGGCCGCCTTCGCCACCGGTATTCCTCCAGATCTCTACGCATTTCACCGCTACACCTGGAATTCTACCCCCCTCTACAAGACTCTAGCCTGCCAGTTTCGAATGCAGTTCCCAGGTTGAGCCCGGGGATTTCACATCCGACTTGACAGACCGCCTGCGTGCGCTTTACGCCCAGTAATTCCGATTAACGCTTGCACCCTCCGTATTACCGCGGCTGCTGGCACGGAGTTAGCCGGTGCTTCTTCTGCGGGTAACGTCAATCGATGAGGTTATTAACCTCACCGCCTTCCTCCCCGCTGAAAGTACTTTACAACCCGAAGGCCTTCTTCATACACGCGGCATGGCTGCATCAGGCTTGCGCCCATTGTGCAATATTCCCCACTGCTGCCTCCCGTAGGAGTCTGGACCGTGTCTCAGTTCCAGTGTGGCTGGTCATCCTCTCAGACCAGCTAGGGATCGTCGCCTAGGTGAGCCGTTACCCCACCTACTAGCTAATCCCATCTGGGCACATCTGATGGCAAGAGGCCCGAAGGTCCCCCTCTTTGGTCTTGCGACGTTATGCGGTATTAGCTACCGTTTCCAGTAGTTATCCCCCTCCATCAGGCAGTTTCCCAGACATTACTCACCCGTCCGCCGCTCGCCGGCAAAGTAGCAAGCTACTTTCCGCTGCCGCTCGACTTGCATGTGTTAGGCCTGCCGCCAGCGTTCAATCTGAGCCATGATCAAACTCTTCAATTTAAGTTTGATGCTCGTGAATTAAACTTCGTAATGAATTACGCATGTTCACTCAGAGACTTGGTATTCATTTATTGTCCGAAGACATTAAGAATCCATGTCACTTTGAGTGCCCACACAGATTGTCTGATAAATTGTTAAAGAGCAGTGCAACTCGGCTTTCGCTCACCGTTGCGAGGTGGCGTATATTACGCTTTCCTCTTTCAGAGTCAACCCGTTATTTCAGGATTTTTTCTCTTCAACCGAACCGCTTGTTGTGTGAAGTGATTCACATCCGCCGTGTCGATGGAGGCGCATTATAGGGGGCCGCCGAGGAATGACAAGCGGAAAAATGCATTTTTATTTCAACCGCTCATCTTTTCACCAGAAAGGCTATTTTTGGTGCTTTTTAATCTCTTTTGGCAGCTCGGCCAGACTATTAATCACCCAATCCGCCGCATTCTCAGCTTCTGGCGTCACAGGCTTGCCGGTGCGCACTAATATTTTGGTCCCTACACCCGCTGCTGCAGCTGCCTGCATATCTTCCAGTTTATCGCCCACCATATAAGAAGCCGCCATATCAATGTGCAGGAACTCCTGCGCAGAGATGAACATTCCCGGATGCGGCTTACGGCAATCACAGGTCTGACGATATTCTTCTACGGTTCCCTGTGGGTGATGCGGACAATAGTAGATGCCATCGAGATCCACACCGCGGTCGGCCAGTGACCAGTCCATCCATTCCGTCAGCGTCTCAAACTGCGCTTCGGTAAATTTACCGCGTGCAATACCGGACTGGTTCGTCACCACCACCAGCGCATAGCCCATCTCTTTCAGCTGGCGCATGGCATCTATTACGCCCTCGATAAACTCGAACTCATCAATCTCATGGACATAACCGTGATCCACATTAATAGTGCCGTCACGATCGAGGAAAATTGCGGGTACTGATTTTGCCACCGGTTTGCTCCTGAAAAAGGCATGTTCGACTAGTATCTCATGAATCGCAGCGCAATAAAGTGCTCATCGTACAGAGTTGGATTGATTTAGACGTCTGGATGCCTTAACATCCGTTTTGTTTACGGTCATCACCCGTATCTGGCAGAAGAAAATGCCACGGCTAACTTACATACGATAAAAATAATCTAATGATTAAACTTTCCAATATCACCAAAGTGTTCCAGCAGGGGAACCGAACCATTCAGGCGCTGAACAACGTCAGCCTGCATGTTCCTGCTGGTCAAATTTATGGCGTCATTGGCGCATCGGGTGCAGGTAAAAGCACGCTGATCCGTTGTGTTAACCTGCTTGAGCGCCCAACCCAGGGCAGCGTAGAAGTTGGCGGCCAGGAACTTACCGCCCTTTCAGAGAAAGAACTCACCAAAGCGCGTCGTCAGATTGGCATGATTTTCCAGCACTTTAACCTGCTGGCCTCCCGCACCGTGTTCGGCAACGTTGCCTTACCGCTTGAGCTGGATAACACGCCGAAAGAAGAAGTGAAGCGTCGCGTCACCGAGCTGCTCGACCTCGTGGGTCTGGGCGACAAACAGGATAGCTACCCGGCAAATCTGTCCGGTGGGCAAAAACAACGTGTGGCCATTGCCCGCGCGCTGGCAAGCAATCCTAAGGTACTGCTGTGCGATGAAGCCACCAGCGCACTGGATCCGGCAACCACGCGTTCGATTCTGGAACTGCTGAAGGACATTAATCGTCGCCTGGGCCTGACGATCCTCCTTATTACGCACGAGATGGATGTGGTGAAACGCATCTGTGACTGCGTGGCGGTCATCAGCAACGGTGAACTGATCGAGCAGGACACGGTAAGTGAAGTGTTCTCGCATCCGAAAACTCCGCTGGCGCAGCAGTTCATCCAGTCCACGCTGCATCTGGATATTCCGGAAGACTATCTGGAGCGCTTGAAAACCGAACCCGCTGCTGACAGCGTCCCGATGCTGCGCATGGAGTTCACCGGTCAGTCCGTTGATGCCCCCCTGCTTTCCGAAACCGCACGTCGCTTTAACGTGAACAACAACATCATCAGCGCGCAGATGGATTACGCCGGTGGCGTCAAGTTCGGCATCATGCTGACAGAAATGCACGGCACACAAGAAGAAACCCAGGCAGCCATTGCCTGGCTGCAAGAACATCACGTAAAAGTAGAGGTACTGGGTTATGTCTGAGCCAATGATGTGGCTGCTGGTTCGCGGCGTTTGGGAAACGCTGGCAATGACCTTTGTCTCTGGCTTCTTTGGTTTTGTGATTGGCCTGCCGGTCGGCGTGTTGCTGTACGTGACGCGTCCGGGTCAAATCATTGAGAACGCGAAGCTGTACCGTACGCTCTCTGCGCTGGTGAACATCTTCCGTTCTATCCCGTTCATTATTTTACTGGTGTGGATGATTCCGTTTACCCGCGTGATCGTCGGAACGTCTATCGGTCTGCAGGCAGCGATCGTTCCGCTGACCGTTGGCGCTGCGCCGTTTATCGCCCGTATGGTGGAAAACGCCCTGCTGGAAATCCCAACCGGTTTGATCGAAGCTTCCCGTGCGATGGGCGCCACGCCGATGCAGATCGTCCGCAAGGTTCTGCTGCCGGAGGCACTGCCAGGGCTGGTGAATGCGGCAACCATTACGCTTATCACCCTGGTCGGTTATTCGGCGATGGGCGGTGCCGTAGGCGCGGGCGGTTTAGGTCAAATTGGTTACCAGTACGGCTATATTGGATATAACGCGACCGTGATGAATACCGTTCTGGTATTGCTGGTTGTTCTGGTTTACTTAATCCAGTTCTCTGGCGATCGCATCGTCCGGGCTGTTACGCATAAATAACGTTACACACAACACAAACTCTACGAGTTAAGGATAAAACATGGCGTTTAAATTAAAGACCTTCGCAGCAGTAGGCGCGCTGATCGGCTCTCTGGCACTGGTGGGTTGCGGTCAGGACGAAAAGGATCCAAACCACATTAAAGTGGGCGTTATCGTAGGTGCAGAACAGCAGGTTGCGGAAGTTGCTCAGAAAGTGGCAAAAGAGAAGTATGGCCTGGACGTGGAGCTGGTGACCTTCAACGATTACGTTCTGCCGAACGAAGCGCTGAGCAAAGGCGATATCGACGCGAACGCCTTCCAGCATAAGCCATACCTGGACCAGCAGATCAAAGATCGTGGCTATAAACTGGTGGGTGTCGGTAACACCTTCGTTTATCCGATTGCCGGTTACTCTAAGAAAATTAAATCACTGGACGAACTGCAGCCGGGCTCTCAGGTTGCCGTGCCTAACGACCCAACTAACCTTGGTCGTTCCCTGCTGCTGCTGCAGAAAGTGGGCCTGATCAAGCTGAAAGACGGTGTTGGCCTGCTGCCAACCGTTCTGGACGTCACCGAGAACCCGAAAAATCTGAAAATCGTTGAACTGGAAGCACCGCAGCTGCCACGTTCTCTGGACGATGCGCAGATTGCTCTGGCCGTTATCAACACCACGTACGCCAGCCAGATTGGCCTGACGCCAGCCAAAGACGGTATCTTCGTTGAAGATAAAGACTCCCCGTACGTTAACCTGATCGTGACTCGCGAAGACAACAAAGACGCGGAAAACGTGAAGAAATTCGTTCAGGCCTATCAGTCAGACGAAGTTTACCAGGAAGCCAACAAAGTGTTTAACGGCGGCGCGGTTAAAGGCTGGTAATCTCACCTCAGTGTAATATCATCAGGACGGGCTTATGCCCGTCTTGTCATTTGTGCAGTCAACTGATTCAATATCTGACGTTTTGATTATCCATTGAGGAAATATTATGCGTGCTTTACCGATCTGTCTTTTAGCACTCATGCTGAGCGGCTGTTCTATGCTAAGCAGATCTCCCGTTGAACCTGTTCAAAGCACGGCAACCCCGCCAAAGACCGAGCCTGCGAAACCGAAAGTGGTTCGCCCTGCGCCGGTTCGCATTATCACGAAAGCGGACGAACTCGTCGGTAAACCGTTCCGTGAACTGGGCGAAGTGAGCGGCGAATCCTGTCAGGCGACCAATCAGGACTCACCACCAAATATTCCGACTGCGCGTAAACGCATGCAGATTAATGCCGCAAAAATGAAAGCTAACGCGGTCCTGCTGCACAGCTGTGAAGTCACCAGCGGCACGCCGGGCTGCTACCGTCAGGCGGTGTGCATCGGTTCTGCGCTGAATATCACGGCGAAATGAGTGCATTTCAGTTCGAGCAGATAGGCGTTATCCACTCTCCTTATAAAGAGAAGTTCGCCGTCCCCCGCCAGCCCGGTCTTGTCACCAGCGGACGCGGTGAGCTTCACCTGATTGCGCCTTACAATCAGGCCGATGCGGTACGCGGGCTCGAGGCGTTCAGCCATCTGTGGGTGGTGTTCGTGTTTCACCAGACGATGGAAGGCGGCTGGCGTCCTACCGTGCGTCCTCCTCGTCTTGGCGGCAATGCGAGAATGGGGGTGTTTGCGACGCGCTCGACCTTTCGTCCAAACCCGGTTGGCATGTCGCTGGTTGAACTGAAAGGCATACGCTGCCAGAAAGATCAGGTGATACTCGAGTTAGGTAGCCTGGACCTGGTCGACGGCACGCCGGTGATCGACATCAAACCCTATTTGCCCTTCGCCGAAGCCCTTCCGGACGCGCGTGCAAGCTATGCCCAGGACGCACCACCGGCGGATATGCCGGTGTATTTTACCCCTGAGCTCGCCTCGCTGCTCGGTCAACTGGAGAAACGCTATCCTCGCTTACGGGATTTCATCACCGAAGTGCTGGCACAGGACCCACGTCCGGCCTACCGTAAAGAAGAGGAAGCGGGAAAAACGTACGCCGTCTGGCTGCTGGATTTTAACGTTCGCTGGCGCGTCACCGGGGCAGGTTTTGAAGTGTTTGCCCTGGAACCCAGGTAATTTTGTTCTCCTCTCTTTTGGCATCTTTGCCACACTGGTAAACTAAACCACTTTTTTTGTGTCAGGCTGGTGTTTCAGCCTGTTCCAATCGTCGAAATGGAACCGTAACAACATGCGTACTAGCCAATATCTGCTCTCCACTCTGAAGGAGACGCCTGCCGACGCCGAAGTGATCAGCCATCAGCTGATGCTGCGCGCCGGGATGATCCGCAAGCTGGCCTCCGGGTTATACACCTGGCTGCCGACCGGCGTGCGCGTCCTGAAAAAAGTCGAAAACATCGTGCGTGAAGAGATGAACAACGCCGGTGCTATCGAGGTGTCCATGCCTGTGGTTCAGCCCGCTGACCTGTGGCAGGAGAGTGGCCGTTGGGAACAATATGGCCCTGAACTGCTGCGCTTCGTCGATCGCGGCGAGCGTCCGTTTGTTCTCGGCCCAACGCATGAAGAAGTCATTACCGACCTGATTCGTAATGAGCTGAGCTCTTACAAACAGCTGCCGCTGAACTTCTTCCAGATCCAGACCAAGTTCCGTGACGAAGTTCGCCCACGTTTCGGCGTTATGCGCTCTCGCGAATTCCTGATGAAAGATGCCTACTCTTTCCATACCTCTCAGGAATCCCTGCAAGAGACGTACGACGCAATGTACGCGGCATACAGCAAAATCTTCTCCCGCATGGGTCTGGATTTCCGCGCTGTGCAGGCTGATACCGGCTCCATCGGCGGTAGCGCATCCCATGAATTCCAGGTTCTGGCGCAGAGCGGTGAAGACGATGTGATCTTCTCTGACTCCTCTGATTACGCGGCGAACATCGAATTTGCAGAAGCGCTGGCACCAAAAGAACCGCGTGCTGCGGCAACGCAAGAGATGACGCTGGTTGATACGCCAAACGCGAAAACCATTGCCGAGCTGGTTGAGCAGTTCAACCTGCCGATCGAAAAAACCGTTAAGACCCTGCTGGTGAAATCCACCGAAGGGAGCGCTTACCCGCTGGTTGCCCTGCTGGTGCGTGGCGATCACGAGCTGAACGAAGTGAAAGCCGAGAAGCTGCCGCAGGTCGCCAGCCCGCTGACGTTCGCCACGGAAGCGGAAATCCGCGCCGTGGTCAATGCTGGGCCAGGTTCACTGGGTCCGGTGAATATGCCGGTGCCTGTTGTTATTGACCGCACGGTAGCCGCGATGAGCGACTTCTCCGCTGGTGCGAACATCGACGGTAAACACTACTTCGGCATCAATTGGGATCGCGACGTGGCGACGCCGGAAGTGGCTGACATCCGTAACGTGGTCGCAGGCGACCCAAGCCCGGACGGTCAGGGTACCCTGATGATCAAGCGCGGTATCGAAGTGGGTCACATCTTCCAGCTGGGCGATAAATACTCGCGCGCGCTGAACGCCGCCGTTCAGGGTGAAGATGGCCGTAACCAGATCCTGACCATGGGTTGCTACGGTATCGGGGTGACGCGCGTGGTAGCTGCGGCGATTGAGCAGAACTATGACGAGCGCGGCATCGTCTGGCCGGACAACATCGCACCGTTCCAGGTCGCTATTCTGCCAATGAACATGCACAAGTCTTACCGCGTGCAGGAGCTGGCCGAGAAGCTGTATGCCGAGCTGCGTGCGCAGGGTATCGAAGTGCTAATGGATGACCGTAAAGAGCGTCCGGGCGTGATGTTTGCCGATATGGAACTGATCGGTATCCCACACACCGTCGTGATCGGCGACCGTAACCTCGATAGCGACGAGATTGAATACAAATACCGTCGCAGCGGCGAAAAACAGATGATCAAGACCGGCGACATTCTTGATTACCTGGTGAAAGCCATCAAAGGCTAAACAAAAAACCCCGCTCAGGCGGGGTTTTTTAATGGCGCTACGTCAGCTTATTTGCTGTTGCAGTCTTTGCCCGCAATAAATTTCGCGTCTTTGTCCGCCACCAGCGTTTTCACCATCTCTCCGCTATCCGGGTTTGGCTCCAGCGTAAAGTGACCGTCCACCGTCAGCAATATCGGCTTGCTGTCATTGCCGCGCGCCACAGCGTAATCACGCTCAAGCTGGGCATTGTTTGCCACGCTAACCTTCTTGCCGGTTGCGCAGTCGGTAAAGATCGCCGCATCCGCCATATAGAAGTACATCCCGCGCATTGCCATCGGCGTCGCGGGCAGAGCCGCTTTCACCGGTGCCAGAGTGTAGTTGAACTGGGATTCAATAGGATTACCTTCTCGGTCGAGCATCTCCATGCTGTCACCTTTAGGGCGGAACCAGGTTTTCTCGCCGGAGGTATCGGTGAGGACAAGTTTCTCCGCCGTACGCGCCCATGTTCCATAAGTCGCAAAAGAAGAAGGCTCTTTCCCGCCCTGATAGCGCTGATTCATCACCCAGGTGCCGTCTTTTTGCAGGAACAGGGACGTTTCAATGCCTTCACAGTCCGCGCAAGGCAATACGCCGCGCCAGCTCTGCTGCATTGGTTTTAATTCTTCCGTTTGCGTGGGTTGCAAAACCTGCGTTTCTGAACGGTTGTTACACCCGAAAAGCGCAAACAGCGTACTCACTGCCAGCGCTGACCATAATGCTTTTTTCACAATGAATTCCTTATGAAATTTGTGTTCCCTTTCGTCACTCTGTCGGGCGACGAACTTTACCGCGTAATGCTTTCACTGTGGATTTTTGGGCCTTCGAGGACAGCCGACGCTCTTTCGATGCGCGGGTTGGCCGCGTTGCCCGGCGGCTTTTTTGTACTGCCGTTAATTCTTTGATGACCGCCACCAGCCTGGCGATGGCCGCTTCCCGGTTGAGCTCCTGGCTGCGGTATTCCTGGGCTTTGATCACCATCACGCCATCGCTGGTGATGAGGTGATGGCTGGCAGCAAGCAGACTTTCTTTATAATACTCTGGCAGGCTTGAGGCCCGAATGTCAAAACGCAAATGGATAGCCGTTGAGGCCTTGTTGACGTGCTGCCCACCGGCCCCCTGAGCACGGATGGCGGTGATCTCCAGCTCGTTGTCCGGAATGCTGACGTTTCGGGACAAGACGATCATGAGGCCGGTTGCCACGCCGTTAAATGAATTTCCAGATTATTCTGAGAATCAGAAAGCCAGATTGCACCGTCCTGAATCGTCGCCTGCAACACCATGGTCCGGCTGGCAAAGTCGCTCAGCTGCGCCAGTTGCTCATCATCCAGATACCAGACGGTGAGATTTTTAAACTGTCCGCACTTGCTCTTGTTTTGCTGCCACCAAATCTCTGCAGCACGCTGATTATACGCGAATAAGGCCACTTCAGCGGACTGGGTGCAGGCCTTCTTCATTCTGCGCTCGTCCGGCAGTCCGAGTTCGATCCACAAATCGATACCCAGATGATCGTTGCGCAGCCAGGCTTCAGGCTCGTCTTCTGCGCTTAACCCACGGGTAAACTGCAGACGCTCGTCAGCGTATTTAATCCACGCCAGCAGGCGCAGCATCATGCGCTCCTGGGTTTCGGAGGGGTGGCGTGCCAGCGTCAGCGAGGCGTCCAGGAACTGGTTGCGATCAAGATCGGCCACATTGACCACTGCTTTATAGATTGTCGCTTTCAGCGCCATGAGAGAACTCCATTCGAATCAGGCGCACATTGTAGCGAAAACCGCGGCAAAAGGCTGTTACGGGGTAATAAATACACCGCTATCAAGGCGCTGATATTGCTTAAATGAGTATGGTATAGTCACCTTGCTAAACCGAGTTTATCTTCGTAGGCTTAATGATATCTCACAGTAAGTCAGTGCGCTGGCGGGAGGGGATGTGAATAATTATTGTGAGTTAATTCGCAAACGGTATGCGGAAATCGCCAGCGGAGATCTGGGGTATGTCCCGGACGCGTTGGGCTGTGTATTGAAAGTGCTTAATGAAGTGGCCTCTGATGAGAGCCTTTCAGAGTCGGTCAGGGAAAAAGCAGCGTATGCTGCGGCGAATTTACTGGTGAGCGATTATGTCGATGAATGATACTTATCAACCCATCAATTGTGATGACTATGACAACCTCGAACTCGCCTGCCAGCATCATTTATTACTGACGCTGGAGCTAAAAGATGGCGAAGTGTTGAAGGCGAAAGCCAACGATCTGGTTTCACGTAAGAACGTGGAATACCTGATAGTGGAAGATGCCGGTGCGACGCGTGAGCTGCGTCTGGATAAAATAGCCAGCTTCAGCCACCCGCAAATCGGCACCGTCGTGGTGAGCGAATCCTGATGACACTAACGGGCAGCCAGGCTGCCCGTTACGCTTTCTGCCAATCAAACCTGACCCCGTCTTCCGCCCATCCCGCTTCCGTGATGAAAACCCCTGCCGCAGCAATCAACGTTTCACCATAGAACAGCAGCGGCGTGGTGTCGCGCAGCCACGGTGGCACATTGCACTCCTGCCAGATTTTCTTCAGCTTGCGGCCCCCGTTGCGCCCGACAATATGCAGCATGCCGCCAGCCTTAAAGCGTACCGTTACCGGTTCACCGGGCTTCGGCGGCCGCACATGACCAGACGGTATGAGGGAGATACGTCCAGCCTCAGCGGGCAATATCAGCGGAAGCTCAGGAGAAAGCCAGTCGAGCACCACATCCGTCAGGCAGGGCGTTGATTTTACCCACCAGAGTTCCCCTTTATAGCGTCTTACGTCAAAACCGTTCAGATGGACGCGCGGGGAAGCATCATCCCGCGCGAGGGCAACCTCGTCCCAGATACGGCTCAGCATCGCCCTAGACGGCATCGCAGCGTGATGAGAGGCCAGCCAGCGTCGTAGCAGCGCGGCGCGACGTACCGGGCTCATCGCTGTCAGCGGTGCAATGGCCAGCGCCCCGTCTTTAGAAATCAGTTCAGCCAGCTCGTCACTCAATAGCTCGTCCAGCAGCGTTTCCTGTTCGGCGCACAGCATAGCGCTTCTTGCCGTCGCGTCGGCAAAATGCGGCCAGCGCTCGCTCAATAGCGGGAGGACGCGCAGACGCAGAAAGTTACGATCATAGCCGTCATCCTGGTTACTCTCATCTTCAATCCAGCTCAGCTGATGTTCTCGCGCCCAGGCTTCAAGCGAGGCGCGCGTCTCGCCAAGCAGCGGACGCAGTAACGTTGTGCCGGCAAATACCGAACGCGCCGGCATGGCAGAAAGCCCCGCTGGTCCGCTTCCCCGCTTAAGCGCCAGCAGAAAGGTTTCACACTGATCGTCCAGATGCTGGGCCGTAACCAGCGCTTCTCCAGCACGTAATGCCCCGGCAAAGGCGGCATAGCGGGCTTTACGCGCCTGCGCCTCGATGCCCAACCCTTCCTCTACCAGCGTGACGCGCTCGACGAGGAGCGGGATCGCCCATGCCGCACACAAGGCTTCGCAGTGCGCCACCCACTTCTCTGCGTGAGGACTTAATCCGTGATGAATATGTATCGCCCGCAGCTGGACGTCAGGCTCCTGGTCGCGCCAGCACTTAAGACGATGAAGCAGAACGGTGGAATCCAGGCCACCGCTAAACCCCACCAGCAGCTGGCGGTACGGTGAAACGGCGTGTGCGATAGCGGGTAAGGTCATAGGGAATTACACATAAAAAATGCCCGAACTGAGCGGGCATTATCACACAGGACGAAGATTACTGCTGATAAAGCTCCAGCGGCAGGCCGTCCGGGTCGTTGAAAAAGGTAAAGCGCTTGTCGGTGAACGGATCGACGCGGATCGCTTCACACGTCACGCCGTGCGCTTCCAGATGTTTTACTGCGCTATCCAGATCATCGACGCTGAAGGCGAGATGGCGCAGGCCGCAGGCTTCCGGACGGGACGGACGCGCAGGCGGAAAAGGAAAAGAGAACAGTTCAATCACATACTGCCCGTTTAACGCCAGATCGCCCTTCC
The DNA here is from genome assembly GCF_019968825.1 of Enterobacter sp. JBIWA003. NCBI lineage: Bacteria > Pseudomonadati > Pseudomonadota > Gammaproteobacteria > Enterobacterales > Enterobacteriaceae > Enterobacter > Enterobacter sp. JBIWA003. The sequence goes on along the minus strand of NZ_CP074170.1, from coordinate 972,587 downwards.
AGGAGTCGCGCTCCTCGCGGTACGCCTCGCTCAACAGCGTAAAGCCGAGAATGTCGCAGTAGAAGGCCTTACTCTTCGCGTAATCGGTCGCAATGATCGCAATATGATGAACCTGTTTTAAACCCAGCATAGCTTCTCCTTTTTATGATGCCTGAACGTTACAACCGAAAACCCGCACCATGCAAGCGGTCGCCCTTATTTTAGGACTCGCACCCAGTAAACGCCGTTTTCGTCGCGCTTCGCACCGTGGATATCCGTCTCAAAACCGGGGTAGTGACGCCCTACCGAACAGAGCATCAGCAGGAAATCGAGCACCGCCCGACTCTCCTCGGTAATCATCTCTCCTGGCATCAGGAGCGGTACGCCCGGCGGGTAAGGCAGGATCATGTTGGCCGATACGCGTCCAACCAGATTTTCCAGTTCGACGGTTTCGACCTCCCCCCTCACCTGGCGCTGCCACGCCTTGTGCGGGGTAAACTTCATCTCCGGCAACACATCAAACGCCTGAAGCATCAGACGCGGCAGATCGTGCTGACGGATCAGCCTGTGGATCCCCTGGGCCAGATCCTGAATGCGCATATTGCGGTAGAAGTCAGGATCCTCCGCATAGAGATCCGGCAGCATGTTCTTCACCCGCAGGTTGAGATCGTAGGCGCGCTTGAACTCCATCAGCCCGCGCAGCAACCCCATCGCCCGGGTTTTATCGATCCCGATACTGAACAGGAACAGCAAATTATAGGGCCCGGTCTTCTCCACCACCACGCCGCGTTCATCAAGGAATTTCGCCACCAGCGCGGCCGGGATCCCTTCCTCGCTCATCTTGCCCTGCTCATCCATGCCTGGCGTCAGGATCGTCACTTTTACCGGGTCGAGGAACATATGGTCGCAATCGGCATCCCGGAAACCATGCCAGTCTTCGCCGGGCGAGACGGGCCAGCACTCCGCCTCATCAATCTCTTCCGGCTGCCAGATATCAAAGAACCAGCCGTCGGCTTCCTCTTTCAGCCGCTGAACCTCTTTGCGGAAATGCAGCGCGCGCTCCACCGAACGGTTGATGAGACGTTTGCCCGGATTGCCGCGCAGCATCGCCGCGGCCGTTTCGATAGACGCCACCAGCGGATAGCTCGGTGAGGTGGTGGTATGCATCATAAAGGCTTCGTTAAAGGTCTCTTCGTCGTACTCGCCTTTGATATGAATAAGCGAAGCCTGGGAAAACGCCGCCAGCATTTTGTGCGTCGACTGCGTTTCGAAGAACACTTTACCCGGCACGCGCTCACCGCTCATGCCGCTCTTACCCGCGTAAATCGGGTGGAAATTGGTGTACGGTACCCACGCGGAATCGAAGTGGATCGACGGCACGTCCAGCGTCTTTTTGATCCAGTTCGTGTTGTACAGCAGACCGTCATAGGTCGAGTTGGTGATCACCGCATGGACAGGCCAGCTAGCGCCAGGCACTGCAGCGACCTTGCTTTCAATCGCTTCATGCGTGAACTCCCGGCGCGGAATACCACCAAGAATACCGAGCGCGTTACGCGTGGGTGACAGCCAGAGCGGTACGACGTCGCTCATCATCAGCAGGTGCGCCAGCGACTTATGGCAGTTACGGTCAATCAGCAGGGTGCTGCCCGCAGGCGCAGCGTACATTCCGACGATTTTGTTCGAGGTCGAGGTGCCGTTGGTCACCATATAGCTCTGCTCGGCCCCAAAGGTGCGGGCGATATACTCTTCAGCTTCCAGATGCGGGCCGGTATGATCCAGCAACGAGCCTAGTTCGGTGACTGAAATGGACACGTCCGCTTTCAGCGTATTGCCACCAAAGAAATCATAGAACAGGCAGCCCACCGGGCTTTTTTGGTAGGCCGTCCCCGCCATATGGCCCGGCGTACAGAAGGTATATTTCCCCTCTTTCACGTAGGTGAAGAGCGCCCGGGTAAACGGTGGCGTAATGTTATCGAGATATTCATTCGTGTATTGCTGAATGCGGGTCGCAATGTCTTCCGCCACGCCGAGTGAATATTCAAAGAACCACAGCGCCATACGCATATCATTGGCGCTGACGTCCATGGTTGAGTGGGTATTGATAAAGGCGTACAGCGGGAGATATTCGTTCAACTTGTTGATATCGCTGCACAGTTCGAGGTCATATTCATCCCAGTCGAAGATCACGCCGCAGATACGCGGGTTATGCTCGATGAACTTCAGCAGATCGGCGCTGTTGTGCGGCCAGATTAGCTGATACCCGCGCGACTGCAGGGCTTGCTCCAGCTCCTTAATCGGCTCATCTTTATAAAAGACGCCGTGTGGCCCCATAACGGCAATGATATTCATGGGCTTCCTCCTTAAAAAACATTAGCTAAGCATAGTCCGGCTAAACCGCAGGTATAAAAAAAGCCGCAACATTGTGCGGCTTTTCAGATAATTGTGAAGCTTACGCGTAGCCGTAAGTCATCAGACGCTGGTAACGGCGGTTGAGCAGATCTTCTTTGCTCAGCACGTCCAGGTCTGCCAGATCGGCCAGCAGCTGCGCTTTCAGGGACGCGGCCATCACTTCCGGCTTACGATGTGCACCACCCAGCGGTTCCGGGATGATGGAATCGATCAGCTTAAGCTCTTTCAGACGTGGCGCAATGATGCCCATCGCTTCGGCAGCCAGAGGTGCTTTGTCGGCACTTTTCCACAGAATGGATGCACAGCCTTCCGGGGAGATAACGGAATAGGTGCTGTACTGCAGCATATTCACTTTATCACCCACGCCAATCGCCAGCGCGCCACCGGAACCCCCTTCACCGATAACGGTACAGATGACCGGCACCTTCAGACGAGACATCTCGCGCAGGTTGCGCGCGATGGCTTCAGACTGACCGCGCTCTTCCGCGCCCACGCCAGGGTAGGCACCCGGCGTGTCGATGAAGGTGATGATAGGCATATTAAAACGCTCAGCCATCTCCATCAGACGCAGGGCTTTACGGTAGCCTTCTGGGGCTGGCATACCGAAGTTACGACGGATTTTCTCTTTGGTTTCACGACCTTTCTGATGACCAATGATCATCACCGGGCGTCCGTCCAGACGCGCGATACCACCTACGATAGCTTTGTCGTCAGCGTATGCGCGATCGCCTGCCAGTTCGTCAAATTCGTCAAACGCCAGGCGGACATAATCCAGGGTGTACGGACGCTGTGGATGGCGAGCCAGCTGGGCCACCTGCCATGCGCCGAGATCGGCAAAGATTTTGCGCGTCAGCTCTACGCTTTTCTCGCGCAGACGATGCACTTCTTCGTCGATGTTAATATCCAGTTTTTCATCCTGACGGCTTACCGCTGTCAGAGAATCGATTTTCGCTTCCAGCTCAGCAATCGGCTGTTCGAAATCAAGGAAATTCAGACTCATAGTATTCCTGTATTAGTCAAACTCCAGTTCCACCTGCTCCGAACCAATGAGGCCACGGAGATCGTTCAGTAAACGATCGCTCGGAGAGACACGCCACGTTGCACCAAAGCGCAACCGCGCACGTGCATCCGCCCTCTGATAGTAGAGATGTACTGGAATTGTCCCCGAGCGGTGGGGTTCCAGAGACTGACGGAGTCGGTTTAAAAGCTGGTCATCAATTTGCCTGTCCGTCAGCGAGATAGCAAGCCCGCGAGCATATTTTTCCCGGGCTTCGTCAATGTCCATCACTTCGCGGGCGGTCATTTTAAGCCCCCCACTGAAGTCATCAAAGCTGACCTGTCCGCTGACGATAAGTATGCAGTCTTTTTCCAGCAATTGCTGGTATTTATCCAGCGCGTCGGTGAACAGCATCACCTCCAGACGCCCGGAACGGTCATCCAACGTACAGATGCCGATACGATTGCCGCGCTTGGTGACCATAACCCTTGCAGCAATCACGAGCCCCGCAGCCGTGGTAATTTTACCACGTTCTGTCGGATGCATGTCTTTTAGCCTGTGGCCGCCGACATAGCGCTCAATTTCTTTAATGTACTGGTTGATCGGGTGACCCGTCAGGTACAAGCCTAACGTTTCACGCTCGCCGTCCAGCACCACCTGTTCTGGCCACGGCTGGCAGTTGGAATACGACTGTTCAATCTGCTCCGGCTCTTCAGCCAGCACCCCGAACATATCCGCCTGGCCAATCGCTTCCGCTTTCGCGTGCTGATCCGCCGCTTTCAGGGCGTCGCCCAGCGAGTTCATTAGCGCGGCGCGATGCGGCCCCAGCCTGTCGAACGCGCCGGACATGATCAGTTTTTCCAGCACGCGACGGTTCAGTTTTTTGGTATCGGTACGGGCGCAAAGATCGAACAGCTCGCGGAAATAGCCGCCGTTGTTGCGCGCTTCGATGATCGCCTCGATCGGCCCCTCACCTACGCCCTTGATCGCGCCAATCCCGTAAACGATCTCCCCGTCGTCATTGACGTGGAAATGATAAAGACCCGAGTTGATATCCGGCGGCAGGATCTTCAGCCCCATGCGCCAGCACTCATCCACCAGCCCTACCACCTTCTCGGTGTTGTCCATATCTGCGGTCATTACCGCAGCCATAAACTCAGCAGGATAGTGTGCCTTCAGCCACAGCGTTTGATACGACACCAAAGCATAGGCGGCGGAGTGAGATTTGTTAAATCCGTACCCGGCGAATTTCTCCACCAGGTCGAAGATTTTCATCGCCAGTTCGCCGTCAACGCCGTTTTTCTTCGCACCGTCTTCAAAGATGGAGCGCTGCTTGGCCATCTCTTCCGGCTTTTTCTTACCCATCGCACGACGCAGCATGTCCGCGCCGCCGAGGGTATAGCCGGAAAGCACCTGGGCGATCTGCATCACCTGTTCCTGGTACAGGATGATGCCGTAGGTGGGCTCCAGCACCGGCTTCAGGCTTTCGTGCTGCCACTGAACGTCCGGGTAGGAAATCTCTTCGCGCCCGTGCTTACGGTCGATAAAGTTATCTACCATCCCTGACTGCAGCGGGCCCGGACGGAACAGGGCAACCAGTGCGATCATATCTTCGAAGCAGTCGGGCTGCAGACGCTTAATCAGATCTTTCATGCCGCGGGATTCAAGCTGGAAGACGGCGGTGGTCTCCGAGCGCTGCAGCATGTCGAAGCTTTTCTTGTCATCCAGCGGGATGGCCGCGATATCCAGCGGCGGCTCGCCGTTCTTCTCGCGGCGGGCGTTGATCATCTCCAGCGCCCAGTTAATGATGGTCAACGTACGCAGACCAAGGAAGTCGAACTTCACCAGCCCGGCGTATTCTACGTCGTTCTTGTCAAACTGGGTAACCGGGTGTTGGCCCGCTTCATCGCAGTAAAGCGGTGCAAAATCCGTAATTTTAGTCGGGGCGATAACCACGCCCCCTGCATGCTTACCGGCGTTTCGCGTGACGCCTTCCAGCTTGCGCGCCATGTCGATCAGCGCTTTGACCTCTTCGTCCGCTTCGTAGATTTCCGGCAGCTGCGGTTCAGTCTCAAAGGCTTTTGCCAGCGTCATGCCCGGATCGGGCGGCACCAGTTTAGAGATGCGATCGACAAACCCGTACGGGTGGCCCAGCACGCGGCCCACGTCACGGATAACCGCTTTCGCCGCCATCGTACCGAAGGTAATGATCTGCGATACCGCGTCACGGCCGTACATATCGGCCACGTGCTCGATCACCTGATCGCGTTTCTCCATGCAGAAGTCGACGTCGAAGTCGGGCATCGAGACACGTTCCGGGTTGAGGAAACGTTCGAACAGCAGGTCGAATTCCAGCGGATCGAGGTCGGTGATTTTCAGCGCATACGCCACCAGCGAACCTGCACCGGAGCCACGCCCCGGTCCGACCGGCACGCCGTTATCCTTCGACCACTGGATAAACTCCATAACGATCAGGAAGTAGCCCGGGAAGCCCATCTGGTTGATCACCTGGAGTTCAATGTCCAGGCGTTCGTCATATTCAGGGCGACGCTTTTTACGCTCTTCTTCATCCGGGAACAGGAATTCCAGACGCTCTTCCAGACCTTCTTTTGATTTCGCGACCAGGAAATCTTCCGTGGTCATGTCTCCCGTCGGGAACTGCGGCAGGAAGTATTCGCCGAGGCGGACGGTGACGTTGCAGCGCTTGGCAATCTCTACGCTGTTTTCCAGCGCTTCGGGGATATCGGAGAAGAGCTCACACATCTCCTCTTCGCTGCGCATGTACTGTTGTGCAGAGTAATTACGCGGTCGCTTCGGATCGTCGAGGGTGAAACCATCGTGGATCGCCACGCGAATCTCATGCGCGTCGAAATCACCCGCCTCAAGGAACCGCACGTCGTTGGTGGCCACCACGGGCAACCCGCGCTCTTCTGCGAGCGCCACCGCGGCATGAAGATAGCTCTCTTCATCCTGACGACCGGTACGGATCAACTCCAGGTAATAGCGATTCGGGAAATATTCTTCATAGAACGAGACGCATTGATCCACCAGCGCACTATTGCCGCGCAGCAGACATTTGCCGACGTCACCCATACGGCCACCCGAGATCAGCAGTAGCCCTTCGTTCAGCTCGGCCAGCCAGTCACGGTCGATCCACGGCCCCAGCGCACCATAGCCGCGCTGATAGGCTTTTGAGATAAGCAGGGTGAGGTTTTGATAACCCGTGTTGTTCATCGCCAGCACGGAAATTTGCGTCATTTCATCGCCGATGAGATCGCTCTGCACATGAAAATCTGCACCGACGATGGGCTTCATCCCCGCGCCGTGCGCCGTTCCGTAGAACTTCACCAGGCCACACAGGTTGGTAAAATCGGTGATCGCCAGCGCGGGCATGCCAAGGGAGGCCGCCTTTTTTACCAGCGGCCCGGTCTTCGCCAGCCCATCGATCATGGAGTAGTCGCTATGCACCCGCAGGTGTACGAAACGTGGTTCAGCCATCTTCAGATTCCGCGTTACTTAATTGCTTGCGTAATGATTCAGGACACCCGTCCCAGGGCGCGTTTCACCGGGCCAAAACTGCGCCGATGGTGTTCGGTTGCGCCATGTTCAGCCAGCCTCTCCAGGTGGAAAGGTGTGGGATATCCCTTATGCTGGGCGAAACCATACTGAGGGTAAGTGAGGTCCAGCGCGGCCATTTCGGCGTCGCGTGTCACTTTGGCAATAATAGAAGCTGCGCTAATTTCTGCGACCCGGCTATCGCCTTTGACCACTGCCATTGAAGGCATGGGCAATGCCGGACAGCGGTTGCCGTCAATCAGGACATATTCAGGGGCGATTTTCAGCCCCGCTACCGCACGCTGCATCGCCAGCATCGTGGCGTGCAAAATATTCAGCTCGTCTATCTCATGCGGCTCAGCGCGCCCGAGGCTCCAGGCCAGCGCTTTCTCCTGAATCTCACTAAACAGCGCCAGCCGGCGCTTTTCAGACAATTTTTTAGAGTCGTTCAGCCCGACGATCGGCCGAGCCGGATCGAGGATCACCGCAGCGGTCACCACGGCTCCGACTAACGGACCACGACCCACTTCATCCACGCCCGCCACAAGGTGGGTGTGAGGATAAACAAATTCCATCATTTTGCTAACTCCAGCACCGCATCGGCCGCTTGCTCATCAGCATGACAGCGGATCAGTTGATGCAGTTCGCGGAAGGTATCGTGCATCTGGTGACTGGTTTTACCGTTGGCGAGCAGCGGCAGCAGCGCCTCCGCCAACGCCTGCGGCTGGCACTCATCCTGCAGCAGCTCTTTCACCAGCTCGCGCCCGGCAAGCAGGTTTGGCAGGGAGACATAATCCGTTTTCACCAGACGTTTTGCCAGCCAGAAGGTAAACGGCTTCATGCGATAACCGACCACCATTGGGCATTTCGCCAGCATACATTCCAGCGCCGCCGTGCCGGAGGCCAGCAGTGCGGCATCGCTCGCATACATTGCTTCCCGCCCCTGCCCGTCCAGAAGACGGACGTGAAGATCCGGGGCGACGTCTGCTTTGATGCGCTCAAACTGCTCGCGGCGTTTGGCATTCACCAGCGGCACGACCACTTCGAGATCGGGGTACGTCTGGCGAAGAATTTGCGCTGTCTTGAGGAAATCAGCACTCAGCATCTCCACTTCTGCGCCACGGCTGCCGGGCAGCAAGGCCAGACAGTGCACATCATGGGGGATGCCCAGCATGTCGCGCGCCGCGTTTTTATCCGGATCCAGTGGCATTGCATCCGCCATGGTATGACCGATAAAACGGCACGGAACATTAAATCTGTCGTAAAACGCTTTTTCGAAAGGCAGGAAAGCCAGCACCAGGTGGGTGGACCGTCCGATTTTGAAAACGCGTTTCTGTCGCCACGCCCAGACGGACGGACTGACGTAGTGAATGGTTTTAATGCCCTGCTTTTTCAGGTTCCCTTCGAGGGTAATATTGAAATCAGGTGCATCGATACCGACAAACACATCGGGTTTGAGTTCGGTAAAGCGGCGGGTGAGATCGGCACGAATGTGCAGCAAACGGCGCAGCCGTCCCAGCACCTCAACGATACCCATCACGGCCAGCTCTTCCATTTCGTACCAGGCTTCACAGCCTTCGACCTGCATCAGCGGGCCAGCAACGCCGACAAAGCGAGCATTGGGTACACGCGCCTTAAGCGCACGGATGAGACCTGCACCAAGAATATCGCCGGAGGTTTCTCCGGCGACCAGGGCTATCGTAAGCGGACGACTGTCGACCATTAACGAATCAGACCCCTTGTTGAACGGTCAAAGAACTCCATGAACGCGTCCACTTCCGGGTGCTTTTTCGCCAGTTCGGCAATTTCCGGCTTCGCCTCTTCCAGCGTTTTACCGCTGCGGTACAGCAGTTTGTACGCGTTGCGGATGGCAGTAATCGCTTCGCGACTAAAGCCACGACGCTTGAGGCCTTCGATGTTCACGCCAAACGGCGTGGCATGGTTGCCCTGCGCAATCACATACGGTGGGACGTCCTGCGCCACACCGGAGCATCCACCGACCATCACGTGCGCACCAATAATGCAGAACTGATGGACTGCGGTCATGCCGCCAATAATTGCGAAGTCATCAACCGATACGTGTCCTGCCAGCGTGGCGTTGTTGGCAAGAATACAGCGGTCACCCACGGTACAGTCGTGCGCGATATGCGCATTCACCATAAACAGGTTATCGCTGCCCACCTTCGTCAACCCACCACCCTGTACTGTTCCACGATGAATGGTGACGCTTTCGCGAATACGGTTACGATCGCCAATTTCCAGACGGGTCGACTCACCAGCATATTTCAGATCCTGGTTAACTTCGCCGATGGAGGCGAACTGATAGATCTCATTATTGCAGCCAATGGTCGTGTGACCATTCACGACAACGTGAGATTTCAGTACTGTACCCTCACCAATTTCGACATGGGGTCCAACAATACAAAACGGGCCAATGTGGACGTTAGCACCAATGATGGCACCGGTTTCCACAATCGCGGTAGGATGAATAAAGGCGGATTTATCAATCACGTATCAGGACTCCCGGCTACGAGCACACATCATCGTCGCTTCGCAAACAACTTTGCCGTCAACCAGCGCTACGCCTTTGAAGCGAGTCAGGCCACGACGCGTTTTTTCAAAAGTGACTTCCATGATCATCTGATCACCAGGCACGACTGGGCGCTTAAAGCGCGCTTCATCAATACCCGCGAAGTAATACAGCTCACCTGGCTCCAGTTTACCGACGCTTTTGAACGCCAGAATACCGGTAGCCTGAGCCATCGCTTCCAGAATCAACACACCCGGGAAGATAGGCTTACCAGGGAAGTGCCCCTGGAAGAACGGCTCGTTCACGGAAACATTTTTCACTGCGCGCAGAAAACGACCTTCTTCAAAATCCAGCACACGGTCTACCAGCAGAAACGGGTAGCGGTGCGGCAGAAGTTCTAAAATCTCTTCAATATGCAGAGTATGAGTGTCAGTAGTCAAAATACTCTTCCTGTCAAAATGTACTGATAACAATAATAACACGGCCTGCCGGTTTATTAGAAAGCCGACAGGCCGGGAAAAATAGCGTTCAACGGATGACGCTTAGTCTTGTTGATCGATCTTACGCTCAAGAGACTTGAGGCGCTTGCTCATATCATCAATGTTCATCACCAGAGCTGCTGTTTTACGCCATACCTTGTTGGGCTGAAGCGGAATGCCGGAGGAATAGACGCCAGGTTCAGTGATAGGACGCATTACCATGCCCATTCCCGTCACGGTCACCTTGTCGCAAATTTCCATATGGCCATTAATCACGCTCGCACCGCCAATCATGCAATAACGGCCAATTTTCAGGCTGCCCGCCATGATGACGCCACCTGCAACCGCGGTATTGTCGCCAATCACAACGTTATGCGCAATCTGGCACTGGTTATCGATGATAACACCATTGCCAATGATCGTGTCGTCAAGCGCGCCACGGTCAATGGTGGTACAGGCGCCGATCTCCACGCGATCGCCAATAATGACGCGACCAAGCTGCGGGATCTTCACCCAGTTACCGCGATCGTTAGCGTAACCAAAGCCATCAGAACCAATCACGGTGCTGGACTGAACGAGGCAGTTTTCGCCAATTTCCACGTCATGATAAACGGACACATTGGCCCACAAACGGGTCCCCGCGCCGATTTTCGTATTTTTCCCAACGAAGCAGCCTGGGCCAATGACGACGTTATCGCCCAGCACAACGCCGGATTCGATAACCGCATTCGCCCCAACGGCGACGTTGTTACCCAGCCTGGCCGTCTCATCAATCGCTGCGCTGGCAGCAATGTTCTGGGCCGGTTGCGGCGTGGTATCAAGAATTTGAGCCATGCGTGCATACGTCAGGTAGGGGTTTTTCACTACCAGCGCGCTTACAGTGGCAAATGGAAGATCGTCCTGCGTCAGAACAACAGCTGACGCCTGGCATTGAGCCAGTTGCTCACGGTACTTAGGGCTTACCATGAAGGTAATCGTGCCAGCTTTAGCAGATTGCATGGACGCAACAGCGGTGATGACGATATCGCCATCACCGTGTAATTCTGCATCCAACTGCTGAGCTAAATCAGCCAGTCGAATTGAAGGCATTACTTATTTAACCTGTTTCAGAACATCAGCAGTGATGTCTTTAACATCTTTGCTGTTGAAAGCAACGGCGTTCGCATCAACAACCAGATCGATGCTCTGATCGGCAGCCACTGCTTTAACAGCGGTCTGAATGCGAGTCACCAGCTTGCCGCGTTCTTCGTTAGAACGACGCTGACGATCCTGCTCGAAAGCCTGCGCTTTCTGGGAGAACGTCTGGCGCTGAGCCATTACGTCTTTTTCCAGCTTGCTGCGGTCGCTTGCTTTCATGGTAGAACCATCACGCTGCAGACGCTGCATTTTGGACTGAAGATCGTTTTCCATACCCTGCAGTTCGCTTGCACGGCCTTTGAATTCGTTTTCCAGAGTCGCAGAAACACCTGTTTTCTGTGCAACCTGCTGGAACAAATTACCCATGTTGACGATTGCAATTTTGTCTGCTGCCTGAGCAGAAGTTGCCATCGCTAAACCGAGACCTGCAGCTAATAACCACTTTTTCACAATTAACTCCTTACCATCCCATTGGCACCAGAAGGTACCGTTCTTTGCGTGGCAAGGCGACCGTGTTACCGATCGCCAGTTGTCAGCGCTACACTGCCAACGCATTCCTTTGCTGCGGATTATTACCAGGTTTTACCAATGTTAAACTGGAATTGCTCCGACTTATCTCCATCATATTTCTTAAACGGCTGGGCGTAAGAGAAGACCAACGGCCCCAGCGGTGACATCCATTGTAATGCGATACCGGCAGACATGCGAATATTGCTCGGATCGCTGTAGTCAGGAACATCGCTAGGCATACCTTTCGTGCTCCAGTTTGTATCCCACACGGTACCTGCATCCCAGAAGAAGGACGTACGCACCGAGTTCGCATATTTATCACTGATAAACGGCGTTGGTGTGATGAACTCCAGGCTGGCAACAGCCATAGCGTTACCGCCGACTGCATCGTCAGAACTACAAAGCTGTCCTGGACCCTTATCGCAGTTATCCTTGTCGTTCCCGCCGTAGTAAACCGCTTTCGGACCAATGTTGTTGGACTGGAAGCCACGAACGGTGCTCGAACCACCGGCATAGAAGTTTTCATAGAACGGCAGTTCTTTGCCGCCTAAACCATCACCATAGCCCCAGCGGGTACGACCCAGAACCACCCACTTATGATCGTCATCGATCGGGAAGTAGGAGGCGGTATCCAGCGTCACCTTATAGAACTCGTTATCAGAGCCCGGCACGGTGACTTTACCGTTCAGGTTGACGCGAGAACCTTCCGTTGGGAAGTAGCCACGGTCGAGACGGTTATAGGTCCAGCCGTAGTTGAAGGTGAAGTCATCCGCCGCAAAACCGTTATTATCGCTGGTGGTGCTCGCTGACTGGCCAATAGAATCCAGATAACGCCACATCGCCACCTGCGGTTGCATATTGGACAGGTCGTTATGCACGTAACCTAAGCCCGCACGCAAGGTGTTGTATTCGTTGATCGGGAAGCCAAGCGTACCGTCCACACCGTAACTCTTGTTGGTGTACGAGGACAGATCCGCATCGTCTGCTTTAAAGTCGTTATAGAAGATACGACCGCCCAGGCTCACACCGTCAACGGTGAAGTATGGGTTCGTTACAGAGAACTCAGAGTAGGTCTGGTAGTCGTTTTTGGTACCGTTAATTCCGACAGAGTAACCCGTACCCAGCCAGTTATCCTGCTGCACGCCGACCTGGAAGCTGACGCCGCTTTCGGTACCGTAGCCCACACCGAAGTTGAAGCTACCGGTGTTACGCTCTTTCACTTTATAAACGACATCAACCTGATCCGGGCTGCCCGGTACGCGCTGGGTGTCGGTGTCCACCGTTTCAAAATAGCCCAGACGGTTCAGACGCTCTTTACCCTGATCAACGAGATCGCTACCTAACCATGCGCCTTCCATCTGACGCATTTCGCGACGCAGAACGGAGTCTTTGGAGGTGTCGTTACCGACGAAGCGGATCTTACGCACGTAGAAACGGTTACCCGCGTCAACATTCACGTGCAGCTTAACGGTTTTATCCGCGTCATTGATTTCCGGCTGAGTCTGTACGCGCGGGTAGGCATAACCATAGCGGCCGAGCAGCTTCTTAATGCTGTCTTCCATTTTGGTGACCTTGGAACCGCTATAGAGATCGCCTGGCTGAATTTTGGTCAGCGATTCGATTTCAGCAGAATGCCCCGCCAGGTTACCACTTACCTCAACACCCGAAAGCTTGTACTGATCGCCTTCAGTGATGTTGATCGTAATGTAGATGCCTTTCTTGTCCGGCGTCAGACTCACCTGAGTCGAGTCGATATTGAAACGCGCGTAACCACGATCCAGATAGTAGCTGCGCAGGGTTTCAAGGTCGCCCGCCAGTTTCTGTTTCTGGTATTTGCGATCGCCTACCACGTTCCACCATGGCACTTCATCGCGCAGCTGGAAGGTGGAGATCAGTTCGTCGGTGCTGAACGCGTGGTTGCCGACAATGTTGATCTGCTGGATCTTCGCAGAAACACCTTCCTGGAAGACCAGCTTCAGGTCAACACGGTTACGTGGCAGCGGAGTAACAACCGCTTTCACGCTGGCGCTGTATTTACCGACGCTGTAGTAGAAGTCTTCCAGACCTTTTTCAATGTCTGAAAGGGTTGTGCGGTCCAGAGACTCCCCCACACGAACACCGGATGCTTCAAGGTTTTGCTTGAGCATGTCATCTTTCACCGACTTGTTGCCGGAGAAAGTGATACTGGCGATCGTTGGACGTTCTTTTACCTGTACCAGCAGCGTATCACCATCGCGCAGGACGCGGACATCCTCGAAGTTGCCGGTGGCAAACAGAGCACGGATGGTGTTACTGATATCATCATCATTAACCGTATCGCCGGGGCGCACAGGCATACTGAGGAGGGCCGCACCAACGGCGACACGCTGAAGGCCTTCGAAATGAATGTCTTTCACTACGAACCCGTCAGCACCGTATACGGTGGCGCTGCTAAACAGCAGCGACGCTATGAGCAACTTTTTCATCGCCATCGTTATTATGCGTTCTTCCTAACTAACTCTCTTACAACCGAGAGAAATCATTGAAAAGTGCAAGCCCCATTAACAGCACCAGCAAAATCGAGCCAATGCGATAACTAAAGTCTTGAACTCGCTCGGATACCGGTCCGCCTTTTAGCTTTTCAATCGCTAAAAACAGCAGATGACCCCCGTCTAAAACGGGAAGCGGGAACAGGTTGATTATCCCAAGGTTCACGCTAATGAGCGCGAGGAACATGAGATAGTAAATCACCCCGAATTCCGCTGACATCCCAGCCCCCTGAGCAATCGAAATTGGCCCACTGAGGTTGTTCAGTTTCACATCACCGGTTATCAATTTCCCCAACATGTTGACCGTCAGCTTCATCAGTTGCCATGTTTTATCCGTGGCTTCAAGGATGGCGCTGAACGGCCCATACTGGCGTATTGTCTTGTACTCATCTGGCAGCGGGATCACTTTTGGCACAACGCCTGCAAACCCTTCTGCCTTCTTGCCGACCGACTTCGTATCCGGGATCAGCGTCAGCGAAAGCGGACTGCCCTGCCTTTCAACTTCCAGCGCGAGAGACGTACCCGGATTATCGCGCACCAGAGTAACAAAGGTCATCCACTCTGTTAATGGTTGACCATCGACTTTAACGATCCTGTCGCCTGCTTGCAAACCCGCTTTGCTCGCCGCCGAGTTGGCCTGGACTTCGGCTAATACCGGCTCGATCTGTGCGCCACGTGGACGAATGCCCAGCGCAGCGACGGGATCCTCTTTGTCCGGCTCGAAACGCCAGTGGCGTAAATCGAGCACTTTGTCCTGACGGGCGTCTGACCCAAACGGCGATACGCTGATGGTGGTCTGCGGATCGCCAATTTTAGCAACCAGCTGCAGTCGCACGGCATCCCAATCAGGGGTTTCGATACCATCAATCGCTTTAAGTTCCATCCCGGATGTAATTTGCGCACTCGCCGCGATGGAGTTGGGGGCAATTTCACCGACCACCGGACGTACGCCAGGGACGCCGATGATAAACACCAGCCAGTAAGCGAAAATCGCAAAGATGAAGTTGGCTACCGGTCCGGCAGCGATGATGGCGGCGCGTTGTCCAACGGTTTTATTGTTGAATGCGCTGTGTCGCAGCTCAGGCGCGACAGGCTCGACGCGTTCGTCGAGCATTTTGACGTAGCCGCCCAGCGGGATAAGGGCGATGACAAATTCTGTGCCGTGGCGATCGGTGCGCGTCCAGAGTGATTTACCAAAACCGATGGAAAAGCGCTCTACGCGCACACCACAGCGGCGAGCAACCCAGAAATGGCCAAATTCATGCACGGTAATCAGTACACCCAGTGCAACTATGAACGCCGCCAGATTCCAGAGAATGCTCAGCATAAAACCTTCCGTTAAATCGTCCCGAATACCAGTAAAAGCAAACACGCAAACACGGGAACAGCCGCTGTCAGGCTATCAATGCGATCCAGTATACCGCCATGCCCTGGAATCAGGTGTCCACTGTCCTTAATCCCTGCTTCACGCTTGAACATACTTTCGGTTAAATCACCGAGCACGGAGGCAAGCGCAGCAAAAATCGAGCACACCAGCAGTATTGACGGTGCCACTTCAAGATTCGCCCAGACGCCGTAGCCCCAGGAGATGATCGCGGCCGTAAACAAACCGCCGATGAATCCTTGCCAGGTTTTGCCCGGAGAAACCTTCGGCGCCAGCTTATGTTTGCCAAACAGTTTACCAAACATATAGGCCCCGGAGTCAGCCCCCCAGACGAGAATCATCACATAAAGCAGCCAGATCGCACCGCTGTAGTGGTTTTCGTCGTAATGCCAGGCGCGCAGCGCAACCATACCCCAGAAAAAAGGAATAATGGTGAGCAAACCAAAAATCAGTCGCAGCACTTTTGAATGACGCCATAACGCCGCGGAGCCGGGATAAAACAGCACCAGCAACAGCGCGGCCACCCACCAGGCCAACGATATCCACAAGGAACCGGCCACCAGGGGCTGATGAATATCATGATGATATTCAGGCAACATAAACAGCATTATGGCCAGGATAAAGCCACACAGTACCGCAAGCCATACTCGCTGCGTGCGCGAGGTAAAGCCGCTAAACTGTCCCCATTCCCACGCGGCGAGCATGCACACCACCAGCGTAACAATAGCGAATCCCACCGGGGGCAGTAAAAACAGCGCCGCAATGACAATGGGTATTAATACAAAAGCGGAAATCAGGCGATACTTCAGCAAAAGCTACCCCCATCAGGCGTTATCGCCACCAGGCTCGGTGCCGCCGAAACGACGCTCTCGATTGGCAAAGGCATGCAGCGCACCTTCAAAGTCTTGTTCATCAAAATCGGGCCAAAGAACATCCGTAAAGTAAAGTTCAGCATAGGCAATTTGCCATATCAAAAAGTTACTTATGCGATGTTCCCCCCCTGTCCTAATTACCAAATCCACAGGTGCCTGTTCATTCATGCAGATTTGCTTGCTCAGCGCCTCTTCATCAATTTGGTCGGGTCTCAACAGCCCTTCCTGAACCTGTTCGGCCAGATGCCGAACGCCCTGGATAATATCCCAGCGTCCGCCGTAATTCGCCGCAATATTCAGCGTCAGTCCGGTATTATTTTCCGTCAGCGCTTCTGCTTTGCGAATCCGTTCCTGCAAACGTGAGTTAAAACGACTGGTATCGCCAATGATACGCAGGCGGACGTTGTGGCGGTGCAGGCTTTTTACTTCGCTGTCTAGCGCCCACACAAACAATTCCATCAACGCAGTCACTTCCTGCAGTGGTCGATTCCAGTTTTCACTGCTAAAAGCATAGAGCGTTAACGCATCAATGCCGTTATTGGCGGCAAAAGAAACGGCGCGGCGAACAGATTTCGCCCCAGCTTTATGCCCAAAGGCTCGTATTTTCCCTTGTCTTTTCGCCCAGCGGCCATTGCCATCCATAATGATTGCTACATGACGGCAGCCATGCGCTGGCAAGTTTTCGCTTATTGGTTGATTCGCAGACAACATAACGCGTTTTTTGTCCCTGAAAAGGATTTAACGGTACTCAGGAATACTGAAGCCGATACATAAAAAAGCCGTGTAAAACCACGGCTCACCTGACCACGTAAAGTCAAATACCTGCGATCAGGTGGCGCAGACTATATCACTGAAGCCCAACGCTAACAAATAGCACGACGACTAGTGGTTGCTTTATCACCAGCTTGCGAGACGTGTCACCTGTTGGCGCGCAATATTACGCGCAGCTGCATCCACCGCCAGCACCTCTTCCACGCTCTGTGGTTCGCGCAAATCCATCATCTCCAGTACCGCTAAATTCAACGCCGCGATATCGGTAAAACGAATTTGCTGATTCAGAAATGCTTCAACGGTAATTTCATTGGCTGCATTCAGTGCCGTTGTCGCCGCCTGCCCCTGGTCAAAGGCCGTCATCGCAAGCTTCAGACAAGGGTAACGGTCGTAGTCTGGCTCACTGAACGTCAGGGAACTTAGCTTGCAGAAATCAAGCGGCTTCACGCCGGACTTCACTCGATTCGGCCACGCCATGGAATGGGCAATTGGCGTACGCATATCCGGTTCGCCCAACTGCGCCAGCACGCTGCCATCCTGATAACGCACCATCGAATGAATCACCGATTGTGGGTGAATCAGTACTTCCATCTGTTTCGCTGACGCATTGAACAGCCAGCGCGCTTCAATGTATTCCAGACCTTTGTTCATCATGGTGGCAGAGTCAACGGAGATTTTACGCCCCATCGACCAGTTCGGATGACGGCACGCCTGATCCGGCGTCATGGCACGCAGTTCAGACAGTGGCGTTTCACGGAACGGGCCACCAGACCCGGTAAGCAGAATAGACACGACGC
Organism: Enterobacter sp. JBIWA003; assembly: GCF_019968825.1. Taxonomy (NCBI): domain Bacteria; kingdom Pseudomonadati; phylum Pseudomonadota; class Gammaproteobacteria; order Enterobacterales; family Enterobacteriaceae; genus Enterobacter; species Enterobacter sp. JBIWA003. The sequence continues at coordinate 954,639 of NZ_CP074170.1, read as the reverse complement.
CATTCTGCTCCAGGTCAGCGTACCCCAGGTTCTGTTGAAAAGGTTGCGGTAAACTCTGAAAAATCGCGTTGTGCTCGCTGTCGACGGGCAAAAGACGCGCCCCGTGCTGCTTCACCGCCTCCATAAACAGGCGTCCGCAGGTCACCAGCGACTCTTTATTGGCCAGCAGAACGTCCTTACCGGCATCAATCGCGGCAAGTGTCGGCAATAATCCTGCCGCCCCGACGATGGCCGCCATCACCTGATCCACCTCATCCAGCGCCGCCATCTCGCAGGCCGCCTGTTGACCACTCAGCACCTCGGTTCGGCTGCCCTTCTCAAGCAGCTGTGCTTTCAGCAGGCGCGCGCTCTCTTCGTCATCCATCACCGCATAGCGGGGCGTAAACTCCAGGCACTGCTCAACCATTCGCTGCACATTCTTACCAGCCACCAGCGCTGTCACGGTGTAAAGTTCAGGATTATGGCGAACGACGTCGAGAGTACTGCAACCGATAGAGCCGGTTGAGCCGAGGAGTGTTAAATGCTTCATGAGATGCCCGAAAAGTTAGACCAGATAAAAGCAAAACGCCGCCAGCAAGACCCTAAGTCTCTCTGAACGGCGTTTATCAGTGTACGACAGAAATCAGAACTGCATCAGTTCCGCTTCTTTATCTGCCAGCGCCGCATCAATTTTCTTGATGGCAGCGTCAGTCATTTTCTGAATGTCGTCCTGGGAACGACGATCGTCATCTTCACTGATCTCTTTTTCTTTCAGCAGCGCTTTGACTTTATCGTTCGCGTCGCGGCGAACGTTACGCACGGAGACACGACCCTGCTCAGCTTCGCCACGCACCACTTTGATCAGGTCTTTACGACGCTCTTCGGTCAGCGGTGGCAGTGGAACGCGGATGTCAGCACCCGCAGAGCTTGGGTTCAGACCGAGGTCAGACGCCATGATCGCTTTCTCAACCGCCGGGCCCATAGAACGATCGAATACGTTGATTTTCAGCGTACGGGTATCTTCTACCGTCACGCTCGCCAGCTGACGCAGAGGGGTTGGCGTACCGTAGTACTCGACGATGATACCATCCAGCAGGCTTGGGGAAGCACGGCCAGTACGGATTTTGCTGATTTGGGTTTTGAACGCTTCTACGCATTTTTCCATGCGTACTTCAGCATCTTTTCTGATGTCGTTAATCACGTTACGAATCCTTGAAAACTTGTCTCAGGCAGACTATCCGCCAGCACAGCGCTACAGGTGTGCTAAGTATAGTCGCGTTTAATTCATGACAACGCCAAAGGCGCGCCCGGGTAAGATACCACTACAAAATAAAGCGGAATCTTACCTGTATTTATCGTCAACGGAAATTATTCCGTGATCAAAGTGCCTTCTTTTTCGCCCATGACCACGCGACGCAGTGCGCCAGGTTTGTTCATGTTGAAGACACGGATCGGCAGTTTGTGGTCACGAGCCAGCGTGAAGGCGGCAAGATCCATCACTTTCAGCTCTTTATCCAGCACTTCGCTGTAGCTCAGCTGATCGTACATGGTGGCAGACGGATCTTTTGCCGGGTCGGCAGTAAACACGCCATCGACTTTGGTCGCTTTCAGTACCACATCAGCTTCGATCTCGATACCGCGCAGACAGGCAGCGGAATCGGTCGTAAAGAACGGGTTACCCGTACCGGCGGAGAGGATCACCACGCGGTTGTTGCGCAGCAGGCTGATAGCTTCTGCCCAGCTGTAATTATCGCATACGCCATTCAGGGGGATCGCGGACATCAGGCGGGCGTTCACATAGGCGCGATGGAGCGCATCACGCATCGCCAGGCCATTCATCACGGTTGCCAGCATACCCATGTGGTCGCCCACAACGCGGTTCATCCCCGCTTTCGCCAGACCAGCACCACGGAAAAGGTTGCCACCGCCAATGACCACGCCAACCTGGATGCCCAGTTCGACCAGTTCTTTGATTTCCTGTGCCATGCGATCAAGGATGCTTGCGTCAATACCGAAGCCTTCCGATCCCTGCAGCGCTTCGCCACTCAGCTTAAGCAGAATGCGTTTGTACACGGGTTTTGCATTGGTAGCCATGTTTCTTTCCTGAGACTGTCAACGATTAAGATGGGGGTTAATTCTGGCGACATGATATGCCGCAAATCAGTACAGCGATACTGGAGCCTGTCTGATTTCCTGTGACGGGTGACAAAAAGAAGCCGCCCTCAGGCGGCTCCTTTTCAATCATTAAGACTGCTTGGACATTGCAGCAACTTCTGCTGCGAAGTCAGTCTCAACTTTCTCGATGCCTTCGCCCACTTCGAAGCGGATGAAGCCAGTTACGTCAGCATTGTGCTCTTTCAGCAGCTGAGCAACAGACTTGCTTGGATCCATAACGAATGGCTGGCCAGTCAGAGAAACTTCGCCGGTGAATTTCTTCATGCGGCCTTCAACCATTTTCTCTGCGATTTCTTTTGGTTTACCAGACTGCATCGCGATGTCCAGCTGAACCTGGTACTCTTTCTCTACCACTTCAGCAGACACGTCTTCTGGCTTAACGAATTCTGGCTTGCTTGCAGCGATGTGCATTGCCAGCTGTTTAACCAGCTCTTCGTCAGCGCCTTTAGCCGCAACCAGAACACCGATACGTGCACCGTGCTGGTAAGAGCCCAGAACGTCGCCTTCCAGAGAAGCAACGCGACGGATGTTGATGTTCTCACCGATTTTAGCAACCAGCGCAACACGTTCTTCTTCGAACTGTGCTTTCAGAACTTCAACGTCAGTGATTTTGCCAGCAACCGCTGCGTCCAGAACTTTGTTAGCAAATGCCTGGAAACCACCATCTTTAGCAACGAAGTCAGTCTGGCAGTTAACTTCCAGAATGATGCCGTAGGTGCCGTCGATTTTAGTGATGATCACGCCGTCAGCAGCAACGTTGCCTGCTTTTTTAGCTGCTTTGATCGCACCGGATTTACGCATGTTTTCGATTGCCAGCTCGATGTCGCCGTTCGCTTCAGTCAGCGCTTTTTTGCAATCCATCATGCCTGCGCCAGTACGCTCGCGCAGCTCTTTTACCAGGGATGCGGTAATTTCAGCCATTCTTAAATCCTCGGGAGATGTGAACTGCCCGGCCGGGGGCCAAACAGTGTAAATTGAAAAAAGGGGCCGGTAATGGGCCCCTATTCATACACGGTACTAATAAGGGGTAAAACCTTATTATTCAGCTTCTACGAAGCTTTCTTCCGCCTGAGAAGCCAGATCCTGGGAACGGCCTTCACGAACGGTAGCAGCTACAGCGCTCAGGTACAGGCTAACAGCACGGATTGCGTCGTCGTTACCCGGGATAACGAAGTCAACACCGTCCGGATCGGAGTTGGTATCAACGATAGCGAATACCGGGATACCCAGGTTGTTAGCTTCTTTGATTGCGATGTGCTCGTGGTCTGCATCGATTACGAACAGCGCGTCTGGCAGGCCGCCCATATCTTTGATACCGCCCAGGCTGTTTTCCAGCTTGTCCAGTTCACGAGTGCGCATCAGCGCTTCTTTCTTAGTCAGCTTGTCGAAAGTACCGTCCTGAGACTGGGTTTCCAGATCTTTCAGGCGCTTGATGGACTGACGAACAGTTTTCCAGTTGGTCAGCATGCCGCCCAACCAGCGATGGTTCACGAAGAACTGGTCGCAGCTGTTAGCAGCATCTTTCACAGCTTCGCTTGCAGCGCGCTTAGTACCAACGAACAGAATCTTACCTTTACGGGAAGCGATCTTGTTCAGCTCAGCCAGGGCTTCGTTGAACATTGGTACAGTTTTCTCAAGGTTGATGATGTGAACTTTGTTACGTGCGCCGAAGATGAAAGGCTTCATTTTCGGGTTCCAGTAACGGGTCTGGTGACCAAAGTGAACACCAGCCTTGAGCATGTCGCGCATGGAAACAGTTGCCATGTTTAAAACCTCTATATTGAAAGTTGGGGTTATGCCTCCACGTATCCCATATTACCGACCCCGAAGGGCACCCCGGAATATGTGCCGATACGTGTGTGTTGTTACACAAAGTGAGATTTGTCGCTCCCGTCCAGCCTGTGTATCTGAGATGGATCGGAAGTCCGGCGCGCTTTATACCACAAAACACGACCAGAAACCAACAGTTGTTGGCGGAGTGTGCTGTTAATGATTCTCAATTTGGCACGAAGCGTGCCTGACTGATACCATTGACGACACTTAGACTAGTATTGTCGAAAAAATCGACACCGATGGACAGATTACATGGCTATCTCTATTAAGACACCTGAAGAAATTGAAAAGATGCGCATCGCCGGTCGTCTGGCCGCGGAAGTGCTGGAAATGATCGAGCCGTTCGTGAAGCCGGGCGTCAGCACCGGTGAACTGGACCGCATCTGTAACGACTATATCGTGAACGAGCAGCACGCGGTTTCCGCCTGCCTCGGCTACCACGGTTTCCCGAAATCCGTCTGCATCTCTATTAATGAAGTGGTGTGTCACGGTATTCCGGACGATGAAAAACTGCTGAAAGACGGCGACATCGTTAACATCGACGTGACCGTCATTAAAGACGAGTACCACGGTGACACCTCAAAAATGTTCATCGTTGGCAAGCCGACCATTCTTGGCGAGCGTCTGTGCAAAGTTACCCAGGAAAGCCTCTACCTGGCGCTGAAAATGGTGAAACCGGGTATTCGCCTGCGCACCATCGGCGCGGCAATCCAGAAATTTGTCGAAGCAGAAGGGTTCTCCGTGGTACGCGAGTACTGCGGTCACGGCATTGGCCGCGTCTTCCACGAAGAGCCGCAGGTTCTGCACTATGATGCCGATGACGGCGGCGTGGTGCTGCAAAAAGGCATGACCTTTACCATTGAGCCAATGGTCAACGCGGGTGATTACCGCATCCGTACCATGAAAGACGGCTGGACGGTGAAAACCAAAGACAGAAGCTTGTCTGCGCAGTACGAGCATACTATTGTGGTAACAGACAACGGCTGCGAAATTATGACGTTGCGCAAGGATGACACCATCCCGGCGATACTGACGCACGACGAATGATAAAAAAGCCGGCAAATGCCGGCTTTTTTAATGGCTATAGCTTTTTCTTATGGGTGGCGCACGATGAGTAATCTTTTACCCGAACAGTATGCTAACACAGCCCTTCCCACCCTCCCCGACCAGCCCGATAACCCGGGTGTCTGGCCGCAGCACGAGCTGACCTGTGCCGGCATCAAGGCGCACATGGATGTCTTTCACCGCTGGCTGGGCAGCGCATTTGATGCGGGCATATCGGCAGAACAGCTGATTGAGGCGCGCACCGAATTTATCGACCAGCTGCTGCAGCGCCTGTGGATCGATTATGGGTTTGGACAAATCAGCGATGTTGCGCTGGTTGCCGTCGGAGGCTATGGCCGCGGTGAGCTGCATCCGCTTTCCGATATCGATCTCCTGATCTTAAGCCGCAAAAAGCTGCCGGACGAACAGGCGCAAAAAATCGGCGAGCTGCTGACCCTGCTCTGGGACGTAAAGCTGGAAGTCGGCCACAGCGTGCGTACCCTGGAAGAGTGTCTGCTTGAAGGGCTGTCGGACCTGACCGTCGCCACCAACCTGATTGAAACCCGCCTGCTGATTGGCGACGTCGCGCTGTTCCTGGAGCTGCAAAAACACATCTTCAGCGACGGCTTCTGGCCGTCAGAAAAGTTCTTCGCCGCGAAAGTCGAGGAGCAAAACCAGCGCCACCAGCGCTACCACGGCACCAGCTATAACCTTGAACCCGATATTAAAAGCAGCCCCGGCGGCCTGCGCGACATCCACACGCTACAGTGGGTCGCCCGACGCCATTTTGGCGCCACCTCGCTGGACGAGATGGTTGGCTTCGGCTTTTTAACCGAGGCGGAGCGTAACGAGCTCAACGAGTGTCTGCACCTGCTCTGGCGCATCCGCTTTGCCCTGCATCTGGAAGTTACGCGCTACGATAACCGTCTGCTGTTTGACCGCCAGCTCAGCGTGGCGCAGCGCCTGAATTACCAGGGCGAGGGTAACGAGCCGGTTGAGCACATGATGAAGGATTTCTTCCGCGTCACCCGCCGGGTGACCGAGCTGAACCAGATGCTGTTGCAGCTGTTCGACGAGGCCATTCTGGCCCTGACGGCCGACGAAAAGCCGCGCCCGATTGATGACGAATTCCAGCTGCGCGGCACGCTTATCGATCTCCGCGACGAAACGCTGTTTATCCGCGAGCCGGAAGCGATTCTGCGGATGTTCTATACCATGGTGCGCAACAGTACCATCACCGGGATCTACTCCACCACCCTGCGCCATCTGCGCCACGCGCGCCGCCATTTGACGGAGCCGCTGTGCTATATCCCGGAAGCCCGTTCGCTGTTCCTGAGCATGCTCCGCCACCCGGGTGCCGTCAGCCGCGGTCTGCTGCCGATGCACCGTCACAGCGTGCTGTGGGCCTATATGCCGCAGTGGTCGCACATCGTCGGGCAGATGCAGTTCGATCTGTTCCACGCCTACACGGTGGATGAACACACGATCCGCGTGATGCTCAAGCTGGAAAGCTTTGCGAAAGAAGAGACGCGCTCCCGCCACCCGCTGTGCGTCGAGCTGTGGCCGCGCCTGACCCATCCGGAGCTGATCCTGATTGCCGCCCTGTTCCACGACATCGCCAAAGGTCGCGGCGGCGACCACTCGGTGCTCGGCGCGCAGGACGTGCTGAAATTTGCCGAGCTGCACGGCCTGAACTCACGTGAAACGCAGCTGGTGGCCTGGCTGGTGCGCCATCACCTGCTGATGTCGGTCACCGCCCAGCGCCGTGACATCCAGGACCCGGAAGTCATTAAGCAGTTCGCCGAAGAGGTCCAGACGGAAAATCGTCTGCGCTATCTGGTCTGCCTGACGGTGGCCGATATCTGCGCCACCAACGAAACCCTGTGGAACAGCTGGAAGCAGAGCCTGCTGCGCGAGCTGTACTTCGCCACCGAAAAACAGCTGCGTCGCGGGATGCAGAACACGCCAGACATGCGCGAGCGCGTGCGTCACCACCAGTTGCAGGCGCTGGCGCTGCTGCGGATGGATAACATTGATGAAGAGGCGCTACATCAGATTTGGGCCCGCTGCCGCGCCAACTATTTTGTCCGTCACAGCCCAAACCAGCTTGCGTGGCACGCGCGGCATCTGCTCAAGCACGATCTGTCCCAGCCGATGATCCTGCTGAGCCCGCAGGCCACCCGCGGCGGGACGGAGATTTTCATCTGGAGCCCGGACCGCCCTTATCTGTTTGCTGCGGTCTGCGCCGAGCTGGACAGGCGTAATTTGAGCGTGCACGACGCGCAGATTTTCACCACCCGCGACGGCATGGCAATGGACACATTTATCGTGCTGGAGCCGGACGGCAGCCCGCTGTCGTCGGACAGGCATGAAGGGATACGTTTTGGTCTGGAGCAGGCGATCACCCAGCGCAGCTGGCAACCCCCGCAGCCGCGTCGCCAGCCGGCGAAATTGCGCCACTTCACCGTGGATACCGAAGTCAATTTCCTGCCAACCCACACCGATCGTAAATCGTTCCTCGAGCTGATCGCGCTCGACCAGCCGGGGCTGCTCGCCCGCGTCGGCCAGGTTTTTGCCGATCTGGGAATTTCGCTTCATGGGGCCCGAATTACAACCATTGGCGAGCGAGTAGAAGATTTATTTATAATCGCCACCGCCGACCGGCGTGCCCTTAATAATGACCTGCAGCTTGAAGTGCAACAACGGTTGACAGCAGCCCTCAATCCAAACGATAAAGGGTGATATGTTTTTTAGTGAAATGGAAAGAGTAAACAATGCAGCAGTTACAGAACGTTATTGAGTCCGCTTTTGAGCGTCGCGCCGAGATTACCCCGGCAAATGTGGATACCGTGACCCGTGAAGCGGTAAACCAGGTGATTTCCCTGCTGGATTCCGGCGCGCTGCGCGTGGCAGAAAAAATCGACGGTCAGTGGGTCACTCATCAATGGCTGAAGAAAGCCGTGCTGCTCTCTTTCCGCATCAACGATAACCAGGTTATCGACGGAGCAGAAAGCCGCTACTTCGATAAAGTGCCAATGAAGTTCGCTGACTACGACGAAGCGCGTTTCCAGAAAGAAGGTTTCCGCGTGGTACCGCCTGCGGCAGTGCGCCAGGGCGCCTTTATCGCACGCAACACCGTGCTGATGCCATCCTACGTGAACATCGGGGCCTACGTTGACGAAGGTACCATGGTCGACACCTGGGCAACTGTCGGTTCCTGTGCGCAGATCGGTAAAAACGTTCACCTGTCCGGCGGCGTGGGCATCGGTGGTGTTCTGGAGCCACTGCAGGCTAACCCGACCATCATCGAAGATAACTGCTTCATCGGCGCGCGCTCTGAAGTGGTTGAAGGCGTGATCGTGGAAGAAGGCTCCGTGATCTCCATGGGCGTTTACATCGGCCAGAGCACCCGTATTTACGATCGTGAAACCGGCGAAGTGCATTACGGTCGCGTTCCGGCGGGCTCCGTCGTGGTGTCCGGCAACCTGCCGTCAAAAGATGGCAAATACAGCCTGTACTGTGCGGTTATCGTGAAGAAAGTGGATGCGAAAACGCGTGGTAAAGTGGGCATCAACGAATTGCTGCGCACCATCGATTAATCGGGTATAACAAAAAGCGGGGGCAACCCCGCTTTTTTTATATCTGAGGGTGGCGAAAATAGATTTTTTCGTTAATTATTCAAAGGTTATGTTGAGATCAAGGGTACCGCTATGTACGATAATCTGAAAAGTCTGGGCATTACCAATCCTGATGAAATTGATCGTTACAGCCTCCGCCAGGAAGCCAACAACGATATTTTGAAAATCTATTTTCACAAGGACAAAGGAGAGTTTTTCGCCAAAAGCGTGAAGTTTAAATACCCACGCCAGCGTAAGACCGTTGTTGCTGACGGTGTAGGACAGGGATACAAAGAAGTACAGGAAATCAGCCCTAACCTGCGCTATGTGATCGATGAACTCGATCAGATCTGCCAGCGCGACCGCACCGAAGTCGATCTCAAGCGTAAGATCCTTGACGACCTGCGTCACCTTGAAAGCGTTGTTACCAATAAGATCAGCGAGATTGAAGCGGATCTTGAGAAGTTAACCCGGAAATAAAAGCAAAACGGCAATCCTTGATTGCCGTTTTTAGTGTTTGCGCCCTCTCCTCGTGGGAGAGGGATGGGGTGAGGGCACCAGACCGCACTCAGTCATCTCTGCTCGTCCAATTGCAGTGCCACATACAGCAGCAGCCTGTCGTCGAAATTCCCCAGATCCAGCCCCGTCAGCTCTGAAATTCGGTTTAACCGATACTCCAGGGTATTGCGGTGAATAAACAGCGCTTTTGACGTCGCCAGCGGCTGCACGTTATGACGGAACCACACCTGCAGGGTCCGGCGCAGCAGGCCGTTATTGTCCATGGCTTTCAGGCGCGCCAATGGCCGCGCCAGCTCATTGGCCTGCCAGCCACCGCGCAGGCTGTCGAGCAGCACCGGCAGCATCAGGTCCTGATAAAAATAACTGCGGCTCTCCGGCATTCGCTGCTTGCCCACCATCATGGTGGTGCGTGCGGTGCGCCAGGAGCGGGCGATACTGCCCGGCCCGGTAAAGTAGTTGCCCAACGCAACGCGAAAACGCAGCTGGCCATTCTCCTTCATTCGGGCGATCAGCAGCTCCACGCGACGACGATGATCGTCCGCATCCCAGCGGCCGAACGCATTAAGCGCTGGTTTGAGCACCACCATTTCCGTCAGAGAAACGATCGCCACCAGGTTATCGCGCTCCGGCGTCGCCAGCGCATTTTGCAGCTGCTGCAGTTCGGCCATCGCGCTGTCTACGCCCAGCTGGCCGCTATCGACTTCAATCACCGCCACCACGCGCGGCTGGTTCAGGTCGATCCCCAGACGCTGCGCCCATTCACTGAGCGCAGGCGTATGCTCTTCCGCCTGAATAAGGTTCATCACCAGCTCCTCACGCAGGCGGCTGTCCTGAGCGAGCAGGTGCATCAGGCGCGACTGCTCGAGCATCATCTCCGCCGTCATGCAGACCAGCTCACCGTATTTTCGCAGTGACTCGGGCTCGCCGGTGAGACCGATGACCCCCACAATCTCGCCTTCAAGGCGCAGCGGTAAATTGATGCCCTGACGGACGCCGTGCAGGTGTTTCGCTACCGCATCGTCGATATCGACTACGCGCCCCTGGGAGAGCACCAGCAGTGCGCCTTCGTGCAATTCCCCAATACGCTCGCGATCGCCGCTGCCAATAATGCGCCCGCGGGCATCCATTACGTTGATATTGGTATCAATGATGCGCATGGTGCGCGCCACGATATCCTGCGCCATTTTGGTATCAAGATGCCAGCCAGCCATAGAACCCTCCTGTGAGCAGAGCTCAAGCATAGGGATGTTCAGCGACGGCTGCATTGTGCGAATGCACAAAGAGAGAGGAAGAAGTATGGACTTGTGGGAAGGGTCACAGAAACGAGAAAGCCCCTGCGAACAGAGGCTTCAGAGGATTACTGCATCAGCAGGTAAATAGAGGTATCACCACGCTGGATATTCAGCGCCAGCACGGAAGGCTTGCTGTCGAGAATTTTACGCAGTTCAGCGATATTTTTCACCGGCTGCTGGTTAGCGCCCATGATCACATCGCCTTTCTTGAGGCCGATACGGGCTGCCGGTGAATTCGCTTTCACGTTGTTCACCACCACGCCTTTGTCTGCGCCTTTGTTGCTCATCTCGGCGCCTTCAATCCCGCTGAAGATGGTGCTGGAGTCCACCTGATTCTGGCTGCTCTGCTGCAGCTCCAGGCTCACGTTAACCGCCTTACCGTCGCGCAGCAGACCAAGGGTCACTTTGCTGCCGATAGGCATAGAGCCGACTTCCGCACGCAGGGCGGCAAAGCTGCTGATCGGTTTACCGTTCAGGGAGGTGATCACATCCCCCGCTTTAATGCCCGCTTTAGCGGCAGAGGAGTTCGGCATCACCTGGCTGACGAATGCCCCGCGCTGGGCGTCAACCTTCATCGCCTTCGCCAGCTCGGAGTTCAGCTCCGTACCGAGGATACCCAGCTCACCGCGTTTCACCTGGCCATACTGCACCATCTGCGCGGTCAGGTTTTTCACCATGTTACTTGGGATAGCAAAACCGATCCCGATGTTGCCGCCGTCCGGGGCGAGGATCGCGGTGTTGATACCGATCAGTTCGCCGTTCAGGTTGACCAGCGCACCGCCGGAGTTACCGCGGTTGATCGCCGCATCCGTCTGGATGAAGTTCTCATAGTTCTCGGCATTGAGACCGCTACGGCCCAGCGCAGAGACGATACCCGAGGTCACGGTTTCACCCAGACCGAACGGGTTACCGATCGCCACGGTATAGTCGCCCACGCGCAGCGCGTCGGAGTCGGCAATTTTAATCGCCGTCAGGTTTTTCGGATCCTGAATCTGGATCAGCGCAATGTCAGAACGCGGGTCTTTGCCGACCACTTTGGCGTCAAACTTACGGCCATCGCTCAGCTGAACCTTAATGCTGTTCGCGTTATCGACAACGTGGTTGTTAGTGACGACATAGCCTTTCGCTGCATCAATGATTACCCCCGAGCCAAGCGCCATGAATTTCTGCTGCTGGCCGCCGCCCTGGCTGTCATCCCCTGCGCCACCGCCCTGACAGAACGGAGAGCTCTGGAATGGCGAACCGTCCTGGCAGAACGGCGAGTTGTCGCCGAAGAACTGCTGGAAGTTACGCGGCATGCGCGGCGTATTGACGGTCGTGCTACCCTCAACGTTAATACTCACCACCGATGGCATCACTTTTTCGAGCATCGGTGCCAGGCTTGGCATCTGCTGCGCGGTTGCTGCCGACGACGCGGTCTCGGCTGCAGTAGCAGTCAGAGGAGACAGCGCTAAACCTAAACTCAGAGCCAGTGCACTCATTGCTAATGTGGTTTTTTTCATGTTTCTCAATCTCGATTTACAGGTAACGCAAAATTGCTGTGTAACTCAGATTCGTTTTATACCGCTTAGTTCCGGCGATAAGTTTATGGAAAAGGTAAAAATTTATTGGCCGTCTTTACAAAACTCCGGCGTTATTCCACCGCCATCAGCTTGCGATATTCATCCCAGGCATACAAATCCGTCATGCCGCTGATATAGTCCTGGATAAGACGGCAGCGATAATAATATTCCATCACCGGCCACTGGGGAGAATGACGATCCAGCTTGCCAATCGCTTCGACATACGCCAGACGGTGTCGGGTAGAGAGTTTCTGATAAAGTCGGGATTCGATGGGGATGCGGCGCACGCGCTCGTGTTCCACCAGCTCGCTGAATTCGTCAACGGACAGCTGGAGCAGCGGGGCATAAATTTCCAGTAACCCGCTGATCACCCGGTAGCCCTGCAGCTCTAACTGTTCGACATCCGGATGGCTGAAGACATGCCGCATCGCCACATGTTTATAAAGCTCGAGGAGCTGGCTGAAACTGCTGTCATCTTCCAGTAGCGCATGGTTGAATTCCCCGCTGAAAATCAGCGGCAAATTATCAATAAAGCGCGACGCCGCGTACGGCACCAGCTTATTTAATGTATTGACCCGCAAATACATAAAGAACTGATCTTCCGTACTGCGGCTTAATGTATTTGAGCGCGATTTATCCCAGGCATTTTCGACAACCTGCGCAAACAGCGAGCCTTTTTCATGGGTGCCCCAGGCCGTATAAAGATGCTGATAAAGCTCCTCGACGCTGAAGATTCTTTTCTCAACCGCGTCTTCCAGATCGGCCACGCAATAGGAAATATCATCGGCGGCTTCCATAATCCAGGTCAATGGAAAGCGGCCGTTTGGCGTCAATGAAAGTTCTTTACGTAGCCGTTCAATATAGGCCTCTTCGGAAAGATAATAGCCCGGTTTTTTCATTAAATAACTGTGGGACGCGGGCGTCTCCCCCATCCACCACGCGGGGCGCGTATATTTCAGAATGCAGCCGACCTGTGCCCAGGTCAGGTTCATACGCATCAGGGAGTGGACCAGCCGGATCCCCTGCGCGTTGCCTTCAAAATGACAGAGATCCTGGCGCACCTTGCGGCGCAAATCGTTCAGCCCCTCTTCGCCTTCACGCAGGCGTAAATCGCGTACGATGCAGCGGTCGTCGCTCAGCGGCTGGCTTACCGCATCCGAAGGGTAGAGCCGTTGTTTAAACCAGTCATTGATTGCCGCCTCACCAAAATGACCGAAAGGCGGGTTGCCGATGTCATGCATCAGGCAGGCCATCTCAACGATACTCTCGAAAGGCCCCGTCAGCTCGTCCAGACCATAGGTTTCCAGCAAGCGCTGCTCTTTGAGGCGGCTCAAAATCTCTTTAGCTATATAGCGCCCGACCTGCTGCACCTCCATAGAGTGGGTTAAGCGCGTGCGCACCGCGGCGTTACGCTCCAGCGGAAAGACCTGGGTTTTTTGCTGCAGACGGCGGATGGCGGGCGAGTTAATGATCCGCCCGCGATCGCTTTCGAAGATACGCAGGATCTCATGTTCGCTCTTGTCGCCCTGCGGCGAACGGAAACGTCGGTGCCAGTTAATTTTGGTGCGAAAATCGATTGGTGACATGTGCTCCCCCGCGTGAGAATGCGTTTCCCCTTAACCGCATGATAGACTATGCATCTTAACAAGGCACATCGCGAGTAAATCTATGAAAATCGGCATTATTGGTGCAATGGAAGAAGAAGTTACGCTCCTGCGTGACAAAATTGAGAACCGTCAGACCCTCTCTCTGGGGGGTTGTGAGATCTATACCGGTCAGCTAAACGGTGTTGACGTGGCTCTGCTGAAATCAGGCATCGGTAAAGTCGCTGCGGCGCTGGGTGCCACCCTGTTGCTTGAGCGCTGCAAGCCGGACGTGATCGTGAATACCGGCTCTGCGGGCGGCCTGGCGCCGACGCTGAAGGTGGGGGACATCGTTGTTTCCGACGAAGCGCGTTACCACGATGCTGACGTCACCGCGTTCGGTTACGAGTACGGCCAGCTTCCGGGCTGCCCGGCAGGGTTTAAAGCGGACGACAAACTGATTGCGGCGGCAGAGACCTGCATTGCGGAGCTCAACCTCAACGCGGTACGCGGTCTGATTGTCAGCGGTGACGCGTTCATCAATGGTTCCGTGGGTCTGGCGAAAATCCGTCATAACTTCCCTCAGGCGGTGGCCGTTGAGATGGAAGCGACTGCGATTGCGCACGTTTGCCATAACTTCAACGTACCGTTTGTGGTGGTTCGCGCCATCTCTGACGTGGCTGACCAGCAGTCCCACATCAGCTTCGACGAGTTCCTGACCGTTGCGGCAAAACAGTCCACCGTGATGGTGGAACGCCTGGTGCAGAATCTGGCACGTGGCTAAACATACCCTCAGGGCGCTTGCCGCCCTGCTTCTGCTCGCCCCGCTGTGGCTCTATGCTGTACCGCGCGTGATTACGCTCTCTCCCGCCAATACGGAGCTGGCGTTTGCCGCCGGCATTACGCCCGTCGGCGTGAGCAGCTTTTCCGATTATCCGCCGCAGGCCGCGGGGATTGAGCAAGTGGCTACCTGGCAAGGGATGAACCTTGAGCGCATCGTGGCGCTGAAACCGGATCTCATTCTGGCCTGGCGTGGCGGCAACGCCGAGCGGCAGGTCAACCAGCTCACTTCCCTTGGCATAAAGGTCATGTGGATTGATGCCGTCAGCATTGAACAGGTCGCACAGGCGCTACGCGCCCTGGCACCCTATAGCCCTACGCCCAAAAAAGCCGAGGCTGCGGCGAAACAGATGCTGAGCGACTATGCCGCGCTGAAATCCCGATACGATACCCCTGTTAAAAAGCGCATCTTCCTGCAGTTTGGCAGCCAGCCGCTGTTCACCACCGGAAAAGGGTCGATTCAAAACCAGGTGCTGGAAGTTTGTGGCGGTGAAAACATCTTTGCAGCCAGCCGGGTGCCGTGGCCTCAGGTAAGCCGTGAGCAGGTTCTGGCGCGCCAGCCACAGGCCATCGTCGTGGTCGGAAATGCGAGCGAAATTCCCAAAATTGAGCAATTCTGGCAAAAGCAGCTAAAAATACCGGTAATACCCCTCAACAGCGACTGGTTTGAACGCGCCAGCCCGCGTATTATCCTCGCCGCAAAACAGCTCTGTGCCGCGCTGGCAGAGAGTCACTAACATAAGACCCTTTTCGAGGATTTAACGATGCTCGTTTATTGGCTGGATATTCTTGGCACAGCCGTTTTTGCTATCTCCGGCGTCCTGCTCGCCGGAAAACTACGCATGGATCCGTTTGGCGTGCTGGTACTAGGCGTGGTGACCGCCGTGGGCGGCGGGACAATCCGCGATATGGCGCTGGCGAATGGCCCGGTGTTTTGGGTGAAAGATCCGACCGATCTGGTGGTCGCGATGGTCACCTGCCTGTTAACCATTGTGCTGGTTCGCCAGCCCCGCCGATTACCAAAATGGATATTGCCGGTACTGGATGCCGTCGGTCTGGCCGTGTTTGTCGGTATTGGCGTCAATAAGGCGTTTAATGCGGGCACCGGTCCGATGGTGGCGATCTGCATGGGCGTATTAACCGGCGTAGGCGGCGGGATCATTCGCGACATTCTGGCGCGTGAGGTACCGATGATCCTGCGTACTGAAATTTACGCGACGGCCTGTATTGCGGGCGGCATTGTCCATGCGACCGCGTACTACACGTTTGCATTTCCGCTGGAAAACGCCGCGATGCTGGGGATGGTCGTGACGCTGGTGATACGTCTAGCGGCGATACGCTGGCACCTGAAGCTGCCGACGTTTGCGCTGGATGAAAATTCAAGATAGGCGTCGTTTATAAGCCCGGTGGCGCTTCGCTTACCGGGCCTACAATCCGCATTCAGGCTTAAATGCTGAACGAAGAACCACACCCGCAGGTGCTTGTTGCGTTCGGGTTGGTGACCACAAAGCGCGAACCTTCCAGACCCTCGGTGTAATCCACCGAACCGCCCACCAGATATTGCAGGCTCATCGGGTCAACCACCAGCGCAACGCCCTGTTTCTCGATGGTCATATCGCCATCGTTAACCTGATCGTCAAAGGTAAAACCGTACTGGAAGCCGCTGCAGCCGCCGCCGGTAATATAGACACGCAGTTTCAGATCCGGATTGTCTTCGTCGGCAATCAGGGTTTTCACTTTGTTGGCTGCTGCTTCGGTAAACTCCAGCGGCAACGCTACATCATCACTCATCTTATGCTCCCATGAATACTGCTACTGCTATTGGGTAAAATTCACCCAATTCTTTGTGTCATTATCTAATACCCTGGTAATTCATTCAAGTATTCTGCGTTGCGGCCCGCTCCGCCTCTTGTTTTGCCAGAGTACGCGCAAGAATGGTGGAGTATAGCGGTTTTCCACCCAGGAACTGGGCTAATAGTGTCGCGCCGAGACAGGTAATGATCATTGGCAAAATGAGCTGGTAATTATCCGTCATCTCCAGCACCAGCACGATCCCGGTCAATGGCGCGCGCAGGGAGGCGGCAAGCAGCGCGCCCATTCCGGCCACCGCAAAGGTCCCGGCGTCAAGGTGATAGGCGGGAAAGCCCGCTTCCGCCGCCATACCAAACGCGGTGCCCAGCAAGGTTCCCAGTGCCAGCATCGGGGCGAATATCCCGCCGGGCGCGCCGGAGGAAAAACAGAGCACCGTCGTGATGACGCGGGAGATAAACATAAACAGCAGCAGACCCACGCTAAAGTTCCCCGCCGCCGCAATGGGGATCAGCCCGAAACCGCCGCCAGCGGCATTCGGCTCGATAAACCCGAGCACGCCGCAGATTCCGCCCAGCAGGCCGCCCATCAGCACCCATTTGGTCGTATTCCCACCGTGAATACGCTGGAACATATCCTGAGCGCGTAAGATAAAGGTATTAAACAGCGGCCCCACCACGCCAAAAATCATGCCGAGGATCAGGTAAAGCCACAGGGTGTTCACCGGCGCGTTGGTCAGTTTACCCACCTCAATGACCGCCCCTTCGCCATTAAAGAGGCGAAACACGATGCTCGACATAATGACGCCGGTAAACACCGCTTTAATGGAGATCAGGTTGTAGCGAAACTGCGCGCGCATCTCTTCGATGATAAACAAAATGCCCGCCAGCGGCGCGTTAAAGGCCGCCGACAGCCCCGCCGCCGCACCGGTTGCCAGCAGCGTATGGCGCGCTTCGGCGCTGCGCATCCGAAACAGATCGCCCACCATGCGGCCGACGTTCCCGCCCAGCTGAACCGTAGGCCCTTCCCGGCCAAGAACCATCCCCGCGCCCAGCGTACCCATGCCGCCGATAAATTTCACCGGGATGACACGCCACCAGCGCACCGGACGCAACTCCTCCAGCGCCCCTTCAATTTCCGGGATGCCGGACCCGCCCGCCTCCGGCGCAAATTTACGCACCAGGAAATACCCCACCATGGCAAACAGCGCCGACAGCCCGAACGCAGCAACCCAGACCAGCCATCGGCTGTCGGCGAAACCGGCCACGGTTCCCACTCGCCAGTTGAGCACGGCATTAACCGCTTTTTCAAACGCCACGCCCACCAGACCGGCGAGTGTTCCCACCACGGCAGCGGCCAGCAGGATCGCCAGCGGCGTTTTATCGCGATTGAGCAGCCGTCGAATACTGATTCGATGCTGGGCGCGCGTAAACTGTTGTTCTTCAAAAGACGGAGAATCTGATTTCATGTCCTGTACTTATTCGTCATACAAAAAGCCGCGAGGATTTTACCAGAGACAGCCCCACCGTCTCCTGAAAATTACTTAACAAATCTTAAAGCATTACCCGGCTAAAAATTTCATAACCTTCCCCGAATCACTTAGAATAGTGGGCTTAATCATTTTATACGAACCAGGAACGACGCCATGAGCAAGTCTGAAAACCTCTACAGTGCAGCCCGCGAGCTTATTCCGGGTGGCGTGAACTCACCTGTGCGCGCCTTTACCGGCGTGGGCGGCACGCCGCTGTTTATCGAACGTGCTGACGGCGCGTATCTGTATGATGTCGATGGCAAAGCCTATATCGATTATGTCGGCTCCTGGGGCCCTATGGTGCTGGGACACAACCACCCGGCCATTCGTAACGCGGTGATTGAAGCCGCTCAGCGCGGCCTGAGCTTCGGTGCGCCAACCGAAATGGAAGTGAAAATGGCGGAGCTGGTCACCGAGCTGGTCCCGACCATGGACATGGTGCGCATGGTGAACTCCGGCACCGAAGCGACCATGAGCGCCATCCGCCTGGCGCGCGGCTTTACCGGTCGCGACAAGATTATCAAGTTTGAGGGTTGCTACCACGGTCATGCGGACTGCCTGCTGGTGAAAGCGGGTTCCGGCGCGCTGACGCTCGGCCAGCCAAACTCACCTGGCGTACCGGCTGACTTCGCGAAGCATACCCTGACCTGCACCTACAACGATCTGGACACCGTTCGCGCGGCGTTCGAGCAGTATCCGCAGGAGATCGCCTGCATCATCGTTGAGCCGGTTGCAGGCAACATGAACTGTATCCCACCGCAGCCTGACTTCCTGCCGGGCCTGCGCGCCCTGTGCGATGAGTTCGGCGCGCTGCTGATCATCGACGAAGTGATGACCGGCTTCCGCGTGGCGCTGGCGGGCGCACAGTCTTATTACGGCGTGGAGCCGGACCTCACCTGCCTGGGTAAAATCATCGGCGGCGGCATGCCGGTTGGCGCATTCGGTGGGCGTAAGGACGTCATGGAAGCGCTGGCACCCACCGGCCCGGTTTACCAGGCGGGCACGCTCTCCGGTAACCCTATCGCGATGGCGGCGGGCTTTGCTTGCCTGACCGAAGTGGCTCAGCCAGGCATCCACGAAACCCTGACCGACCGGACGACGCAGCTGGCAAACGGCCTGCTGGAAGCGGCAGAGGAAGCCGGTATTCCGCTGGTGGTTAACCACGTGGGCGGCATGTTCGGGATCTTCTTCACCGAGGCGAAAACCGTGACCTGCTATCAGGACGTGGTGAAGTGCGACGTTGAACGCTTCAAGCGCTTCTTCCACCTGATGCTGGAAGAAGGCGTATACCTGGCACCGTCAGCGTTCGAAGCGGGCTTTATGTCCGTGGCGCACAGTGAAGAAGATATCAATAACACCATTGACGCGGCGCGTAAGGTGTTTGCGAAACTGTAAGATGTGCGGCTTGATGCCCTCACCCCAACCCTCTCCCACGGGGAGAGGGAGCAAACACTAAAACGGCAATCTAAGGATTGCCGTTTACTTTTATTACCGACTCTGCTTTCTCAACAGATAAATAAAATACGGCGCACCGATAAAGGTCGACAGCAGACCCGCCGGGATCTGATACGGGAACAGCACCATTCTTCCGCACCAGTCCGCAAACACCAGCATTACCCCGCCCGTCAGGGCCGACATCACGATATGCGGCATCGTCCGGCGGAACCCCATCATTCTGGCAATGTGCGGCGCCATTAGCCCCACAAAACTCAGCGGGCCAATCGTCATGGTCGCCGTCGCCGTCAGGCACGCAGCGAGCAGCAGCAACGCGACACGCGCTGGCGTCAGCGCCATTCCCACCGCGCGCGCGGTTTCCCCGCCGAGCGGCAGAATGGTCATCCAGCGACGGCACAGCGGCACCATCGCCAGCAGTACGATCATCACGATCCCGGACCCGATCGCCTGGCTGCCGGTCGCGCCGTACGTTGAGCCGGATATCCAGGTCAGGATCTTCGCCATACGCGGATCGCCGCTTGCCTGCAGCATCATCAGCAGCATCGTGAATGCGGTGCTGAGCGCCATCCCCGCCAGCAGCATACGGTGCGGTGAAAACCCGCCTCGACCAGCGGCAATCAGGATAATCATCAGCGTAACCGCCGCCCCGAGACTGCCGGCAGGCATCAGCCAGCCAAACGCATTGCCCGGCACGAAGAACAGCATCAGCACCACGCCAAAGGCAGCGCCAGAGCTGATCCCGAGCACTTCCGGGCTCGCCATCGGGTTGCCGGTCAGACGCTGAATAATGCAACCTGCCACCGCCAGCATCACGCCTGCGATCAGCGCAGCGAGGATACGCGGCCAGCGCCACTGCAGCAGGGCGTTGAGTAAATCACCCGTTGCCCAGTGCCAGCCAGCGGCATCGCGTCCGAATGAGAGCGCCGCGAACGAGGCGATAATCAGCACCACCAGCCCGACAAGGCTAAACCACAGTACCGACTGACGCTCAGTATGGACTTTATCGCCCGCATCCATCGCCGGTGCGCTCATGCTGCGCAGACGCGGCAGCAGCCAAAGCAGCAGCGGCGCACCGATCAGCGCGGTGACCGAGCCGGTGGAGACTTCACGCCAGACCCGCGCCAGCCAGAGAATAAGCTGATCGGAAAGCCAGAGGATCAGCGCCCCAATCAGCGAGGCCAGCAGCAGACGCGCCAGCAAACGACGCGCCCCAAGCATTTTCGCCAGCAGCGGCGCAAACAGGCCGATAAACCCGATGATGCCAACCGCATTCACCAGAAGGGCGCTCAATACAATCGCCAGCGTCAGCGCCGCCAGTCGAGCCAGCGACAGCGCCAGCCCCAGGTTACGCGCCACGCCATCATCCAGTCCCATCAGCGTCAGGGGACGCAGGAGCAGCAGCGTCAGCACGACACCGCCAGCCAGCTGCGGCCACAGGCGCAGCACAACGCTCCAGTCGGTTTGGGTGAGCGTACCGGTACTCCACAGGAACATGCTTTGCAGCCGATCGTGGTGGAAAAGCACCAGCAGCTGGTTAATGGCGCCACAGTAGAGGCTCACCACCAGCCCGGCCAGGATAAGCGTTACCGGAGAAAGGCGTTTACCCCAGGCCACGCCAAAGACCAGTGCGCCCACTACGCACGCCCCCGCGAGTGCCGCAAACTGCGAGGTTAACGCTCCCGGCAGCGCCCACAGCGTGGTGATAGTGATCCCAAGCTGTGCGCCGGTCGCGACGCCGAGCGTGGTTGGCTCCGCCAGCGGGTTACGTAACACCTGCTGGAACAGCACGCCCACCAGCCCTAAGCCGGCACCGACTAAAAGGGAGATTGCCAGACGCGGCAGCAGGCTGTAGTGGAACAGCATCTGCTGAATATTGTCGATATCCGGCGAGGCCAGCGCGGCTCCCCATTGCGCGCGCGGTAACGCGGCAGAGAGGTTGAACCCGGTTAACGCCAGCGCGGCAAGAAAAATCAGCATCAGCAGAAGCGCCGGGAAACGGGCAATACGCGTACTCATGCTTTACCTCCCAGGGCGTTATCCAGCACGCGGGCAAAATGCATCGCCGACAGCGTCGCGCCGTAGAACCAGACCGCCGGAGCGCGCTGGAAGCGCCGCTCGCGCACAAACGGCATCGCCTGCCAGAGCGGGGTCGCCATCAGGGTTTGCATGTCGCGCTCGTTGCCGTGATCGAAGCACAGCACATCCACATCGCGAAACGCCGCGAGGCGATCGATACCCACAGCGGTACTGCCCCAGAACGTCCTCTCCCCTTCCCAGGCGTTGCGAATGCCGAAGCTGTCCAGCACCTCCTGGAACAGGCAGTTTTTACCAAAGACCAGCATATGGCGGGCATCCAGCAGCGTCACCATCAGCAGCGGACGATCGCCCCGGTGAGCAAAACGCGGCTTGAGGGAGTCGATCAGGGCATCAAATTCGGCGAGATGCCGTTTGGCCTCCGCTTCCCGGTTAAGGAAATGCGCCATCTCGCCAATCGAATTTTTCGCTACGGCCAGCGGTTTTTTACCGTCGCTGAAAGCGAATCCGCGCCCGGGCGCAATGCGCGCCATCACCTCTTCTGACGGACCGTAGCCCGCGGACCAGAACAGAAACGAGGGTTTCATCTGGGTGAGCAGCTCGAGGTTTGGCTCCGTACGCAGGCCGACGTCGATCACCGAGTCCGGCAGCTTCGGCTCGTTCACCCAGAGGTTATAGTTAGGAATGTCCGCCACGCCGTAGGGCGTGACGCCGAGCGCCATCATCAGCTCGACCGGCAGCCACTCCAGAGCGACTATGCGGTGCGGATCGACGGCGGCGGCACGCGCCGCATTCATTTTTAACAGCAGCGGTGAGAGGGCCATCGCCGTCAGCAGGCGACGGCGGCTAATGCGCATGTTGTCGAGCATCAGTAGACGAAGCTCACCGGTGCAGCCCCGGCCGGGTGAGGCAGAATACCCATCGGAATACCATAAATATGTTCCAGCGTTTCGCTGCGCATCAGCTCGGAGGGCGTTCCCTGCGCAATCATTTCGCCGCCGCGCAGCGCGACGAGGTAGTCACAATAACGCGCGGCCATGTTGATATCGTGCAGCACCGCAATCACCGTCAGACCACGCTGCTGGCTTAAGCGGTGCACCAGCGCCAGGACATCGACCTGATGGGCGATATCGAGCGCGGAGGTGGGTTCATCAAGGAGCAGGCAGCGGCTGTCCTGGGCCACCAGCATCGCAATCCACGCGCGCTGGCGTTCACCGCCGGACAGGCTATCCACCAGACGGTGCGCCAGCGGCTTTAGCCCAACCAGCGCAATCGCCTCTTCCACTTTCTCTCTGTCGGCCACGCCAAAGCGTCCAAGCGCGCCATGCCACGGATAACGCCCAATCGCCACCAGCTCTCGCACCGTCATCCCCTCCGCCTGCGGCAGCTGCTGCGGCAGATACGCCACTTTGCGGGCAAACGCTTTGCTGCTCCAGCTCTCGAGCGGTTGGTCATCCAGCAGAATGTCGCCTTCTGAAGGCGGCTGATGGCGTCCCAGCATCTTGAGCAGCGTGGACTTACCGGAACCGTTGTGACCAATCAGGCCAGTGACTTTACCTGCGGGGAACGTCAAAGAGAGCGGATGCAGCAAGGTGCGCCCGGGTACGCGAAAGGAGAGATGGTTGAGCGTAAAGGTGGTGTCGGGTTGCGTTTGATTATCCTGCATTTCAGCCAACTTAAATAAAAAGGGCACGGCGAACCGTGCCCGGACAGAGATTAGAAGCGGAAGGTCGCGGTGGCAACAACCTGACGTCCTGCGCCCCAGTAGCATGCATATTCGCTGTAGCAGCTGGAGACGTATTCACGATCGAAGATGTTGTTCACGTTGACGCCGACGGATGAGCCCGGCAGTCCAAAGCGTGCCAGGTCGTATTTCACGGTCGCGTCAGCCAGTGCGTAGCCCGCGACGTTGAACGACTGGTAGGCTTTTGGCGACGAGGCAGAGTAGTAGGACACGGTGTTACCGATGTAACGGGTGCCTGCCCCTACCGTCAGACCGCTCAACGCCGTCTCGTGGAAGGTGTAATCTGCCCACAGAGACGCCATGTTACGCGGCACTTCCGCCGGACGACGGCCTTCATACCAGGTATCGTGCGTGTATTCCGCATCAGTAAAGCTATAGGAAGCCGTCACGTTCACGTTGGCAGATACTGCCGCTTTCGCTTCCAGTTCGAAACCGCGAGAGCGAATTTCACCGCCCTGTACGCTAAAGCCGCTGGTCGGGTTCGCCGGATCGGCCGTCAGGTTGTTGTTTTTGGTCAGCTGATACACCGCAGCGGTGACCACAACAGGCAGATCTTTCGGTACATACTTCACGCCCGCTTCATACTGCTTGCCGCGAGCCGGATCGAACGGTTTGCCGCCCTGGGTTGCGCCGGAAATAGGCTCGAAGGATTCGCTATAGCTGAAGTACGGCGTAATACCGTTATCAAACAGGTAGTTGATCCCGCCGCGCCAGGTGAATGCCCGATCGTTGATTTCAGCCGTCGTGTCGGAGGAACGCGTCAGTGTTGACGTTTTGGCAAAATCATAGCGTCCACCCAGGGTCAGTACCCACTTATCCCACTCAGCCTGATCCTGCGCGTACAGGCCCGTTTGCTCCTGACGATTGAGCACGGCATACGGGAAGTTCACGTTGATATTGGCATTGTTGTGCTGCGGATTCGTCATGCTGATAGGGTCAGCGCTGCCGTAATCTGCATCAATATCGTTACGCATGCGCAGGTAATCGACGCCCGTTAACAGAGTATGATCCACTGCACCGGTCGCAAATTTGGACTGCAGTTGGGTATCGACCGTGAACGAGTTGAGGTCCTCATCAGAGCGCACGTACGCGCGGCTGATCTGAGCCGGTGCAATATAGCCGTTACCGTAAACGGAACGGTAAAGCGTATTGATTTTGGTGTAGCGCAGGTTTTGACGCACGGTAAAGGTGTCATCAAACTGATGGGATAAGCTGTAGCCCACCATTTTCTGGCGACGGGAGATCTTATTGTCTTCGTCACCTTCGTTGAAATCGGTCGGCAGCTTATGCGCGTTGCCGTTGGCGTCGTAGTAAGGCACAACGGTACCTTCCCGCGGCAGCCAGCCGTAATAGCCTGCATCCGGATCGCTCTGGAAGTTGCTCAGGAAAGTAAAATCGGTTTTATCGTCAGGACGCCAGCTGAAAGCAGGTGCAATAGCGTAGCGGGAAGATTTCACCATCTCCTGCTGCGCATTTTCGCTGCGCCCCAGACCGGTCAGACGGTATGACCACACGCCGTCATCATCAATCGCATCGCTGAAATCAAACCCTGTCTGCCACAGGTTATCGGTACCCATTTTGAACTGAATTTCTTTCAGTGGCTCGGTGGTTGGCCGCTTGCTGACCATGCTGACCACGCCGCCCGGGTGGCTTTTACCGTACAGAACGGACGTAGGGCCGCGCAGCAGCTCGACGCGCTCAAGGAAATACGGATCCATGGACGCTTCAGAATAGTTATCACCCTGCAGCTTCATCCCGTCCAGATACTGGTTGGTATTCACGGTACTGGAGGTGGTGAACCCACGAATAGAAACAACATCATATGTTGTTGACGCGCCGCGCGTTGCGAACACGCTCGGCGTATAGGCCAGCGCCTGTTTAACCGTACCCGGCTGCTTCATGTCCATCTCTTCGCGGGTGACGACAGAAATAGACTGCGGGGTTTTCTCAATCGGGGTATCGGTCTTGGTCGCCGTGGCGGTGCGTTTGGCCGCAATCGTGGGTGCCGGTCCCCAGGCACTTTCCTGTGCCGCAGGTGCTGCGGTTACCGTAATGGTTTCTTCTTTTTTCGGGGTTTCTGCCGCATGAGCATACGCGGACATGCCGGCAACCGCTGTGGCGACGACGACCGCGAGTTTACGCAGCGACGTGTTCATTGGCTGAGCAGTATTGGAAAGCGCCATGATGTTTCTCTGATGGAAAAGTGAATGATAACGTAAACGAGAATTATTATTATGAGCGCCAGAATAATATGCGAAACGCAGGTTGCATAGCAAGCAGTAAGCGGCCCTACGAGAATTAAGGGTTTAAGAAATAGACAAGAGAAAACGAAGGGTTAATCAGAGTTAAAGTGAGGGTTAACGAAATGAGGTTTACGGGTAAAAAAAGCCCCCTTCCGGGGAAGAGGGCTTTAAAAGTTAGTTACCGCCAAACATGTCCTTAATCCAGCCGGCTACGCCATCGCTGTCTTTCTTCTCATTCTGCTGCTGCGGCTGTTGCTGCTGCGGCTGCTGTGGCTGAGAAGACTGATCGAACGGGTTGCCGGTCGGCTGTTCAGGCTGGCTCTGCTGGCACAGGGAATCCGGGTTGGTTGTCCAGACCGGCAGAGTACGCATTCCGCCGCCGCAGACGAAATTACCGGAGCTGTCCACGCCCATATCGACGATATCTTCCGGCGCGACAAGGTTCAGCGGCACCGGTGACTGATTCGCCAGATAGCGCTGGTAAATCGACATCGCCCCGCTCGCCCCGTACAGCTTGGTCGGCTGGTTGTTATCGCGTCCTACCCAGGTAATGACCACTTCACGGCCATCGATACCGGCAAACCAGGTATCGACGTTGTTGTTGGTGGTCCCGGTCTTACCTGCCAGATGCAGGCCCGGATACTTCGCACCCAGTTGACGACCCGTACCGCGCTGCACCACCTGCTGCATCGTCCACAGCGTCATGTAGGCCGCCTGAGCAGGAACGGCACGCTCCGCCTGCGGGAAGCTCTGATACAGCACGGAGCCATCTTCGGCAATCACCGAACGCAGGGCGGACAGCGGCGCGCGGTTACCGCCGCTGGCGATGGTCTGGAACGCCTGCGCCACTTCGATCGGCGTCAGGTTAAGCGCCCCGAGGATCATCGCCGGCACCGGGTGCAGCTGATCTTTCGCCACGCCCAGCTTCTGCCAGGTATCGACAATGGCCGGCAGGCCCAGCGACATGCCCAGGTTTACCGTCGGCACGTTCATGGAGCGCGTCAACGCATCCACCAGCATCACCTGACCGCTGAACTGCTTATCGTCGTTCTGCGGTGACCACACCTGGCCGTTAGGCTGGCGCAGGGAGATAGGCGCATCCGCAATCCAGGTATTTAGACGATACTGGTTTGGCTGACTCAGGGCAGTCAGATAGGTCGCCGGTTTTGCCAGAGAACCGATCGAGCGACGCGCCTGCATGGCACGGTTGTAGCCTGCAAACTGCGGCTCGGCACCGCCCACCATCGCACGAACTTCGCCGGAGTTGCGGTCAACCACCACCATCGCGGTTTCAAGATCGGAGAGCTTACGCTGTTTCTTCAGCGCCGGAATACCTTCCACCGCCGCTTTTTCTGCCGCATCCTGCGCCACGGAGTCAAAGGTGGTGAAGATCTTCACGCCGGAGAGATCTTTGACCTTATCGCCAAGCTTGCTTTGCAGCTCCTGACGCACCAGCTGCATAAACGCAGGCTGAGGCGAGATCACCCCACCGCGCGGCTGAACGCCAAGCGGACGTGCGCTCAGCATGTCGTACAGCTCCTGGTCGATCACCTGCTGTTGTTGCAGCAGACGCAGCACCAGGTTACGACGCTCCAGCGCCAGTTTCGGGTTACGCCACGGGTTATAAATGGACGCCCCTTTCACCATGCCCACCAGCAGCGCCTGCTGATCCAGGCTCAGCTCTTCCACTGGACGGCCAAAGTAGTACAGGCTCGCCAGCGGGAAGCCGCGGATTTCGTTATCGCCGCTCTGACCGAGATACACCTCGTTCATATACAGCTCAAGGATACGATCCTTACTGTAACGCGCGTCCATCAGCACGGCCATATAGGCTTCGTTCGCTTTACGCCAGTAGGAGCGTTCGCTGGAGAGGAACAGGTTCTTCACCAGCTGCTGGGTCAGCGTACTCGCTCCCTGCACGGTACGACCGGCAGTCAGGTTCGCCAGCACCGCACGACCAATCGAGTAGAGGCTGATGCCATCGTGCTCGTAGAAGTGACGGTCTTCGGTCGCCAGCAGCGTATCGACCAGCAGATCCGGGAAGCCGTTACGCGCCACGAACAGACGCTGCTCGCCGTTTGCCGACGAGAGCATGGTGATCAGACGCGGATCGAGACGGAAGAAACCGAACTGGCGGTTATTATCCATGTTCTCGATGGTATCCAGACGATCCCCGTCAAAGGTCAGACGCGCGCGCACCTGACCCTCTTTGCTGTCCGGGAAATCAAACGGACGACGGATCATCTCAATGCTGTTCGCCTGCACGGTAAATTCGCCAGGGCGTGTCATTTTTGACACCTGACGATACTGGGTGGCTTCCAGCAGTTTTACCATTTCGTTTTTCGTGATGGACATATCTGGTTCAAGGTTCACCATACGGCCATACACTGCCGCAGGTAACTGCCAGACTTTACCGTCGATACGGCTGCGGATCTTCTGATCCAGATACACGCCGTAAATTGCCATCAGCACAACAAAAACAATAAAGAGCTTCAGCAGCAGCCAGAACCAGCCGCGTTTGCCCCGAGGCTTGCGCCCTTTGCCTTTCCCTTTACGCGGCATCGGTTCTTCATCCTCATCATCGTCTTCATAGTCATCGTCATAGTCCTCATCTCTGAGGCGACGACGGCTTACTTTTTCTTTCGCCGGACGCGTGGGTTTTCCCTTACGTCCTATTGGCTCGCGGTCATTCCCCGCCATGCTTTTTCTCCGCAACTTTCAGGCGCAAAGGCCAGATTTTCTTTTCTTTCACAGGCCTGTGAAAGAAGAAATCTCTCAAAATTAGTTCTCCCTCTCCCTGTGGAAGAGGGCTAGGGTGAGGGCATCAGGCCGCACATCCCGTTCAGGAATACTTCTTCGTCCGCTTCGTCGGCGCCGTATTCGCCGGATCGTCCGGCCAGACGTGTTTGGGGTACCGCCCCTTCATCTCTTTCTGCACGTCACGGTAGCTCCCCGCCCAGAACGCCCCTAAATCTCGGGTGATCTGCAAGGGGCGATGCGCAGGCGACAGCAGCTCAAGCACGAGCGGCACGCGCCCTTCAGCGATAGACGGCGTGGTTGCTTCACCAAACATCTCCTGCATACGAACCGCCAGCGCCGGCGGATTATCCTCATGATAACGGATGGCAATCCGGCTTCCGGTCGGCACAGTGTAATGCCCTGGCAGTTCACTATCCAGACGTTGACGCAATGACCAGTCCAGTAAATTCTGTAACGCAGTCTTAACATCAAGCGCCTTAAGGGCGCGCAGAGAGTGCACGCCGCTCATCTGCGGCAGTAGCCAGCGTTCAAGCGTAGCCAGCAGCGTCTCGTCATCCACCGCTGGCCAGCCATGCTCCGGTAGCCACTTTGCGGCGCAGTGCAGGCGAATGCGATACTGTTCCGCCTCCGGCGTCCAGTTCAGCACGCTCAGCCCTTTTTCCCGAATGCCGTTCAGCATAGCCTGATGAAGCTCGTCTTCCGACGGCTTCGCCAGCGGCTTCGTCCCGAGCGTCAGTTTCCCAATCTGACTACGACGAAACGCCTTCAGCGTGCCCTGCGCATCATCCCACTCGACGATGTCCGATTGCTTAAGCAACTGCGGACAGCTACGGGTCAGGGCATCGATATCGACGGCAATCGCCTGCAGGATACGCGCGTCGGGGGAGTTGCTCCCCTGCAGCAGGAGCGGCGCAATCAGCCACTCATGACGCGTCAGGGCGTCATCGCTGTCCAGCATCGCCCCCATGCCGTTTGCCAGCTGATAGCGGCCGTCCAGCCCGCGCCGACGCGCAATTCGATCCGGAAACGCCTGCGCTAACAGCCGGGAAATCTTCTCGCTGTCTGGCACGCCGCCGCGGCTGTTAAGCCGCTTGCACAGTTGCTGCGCTCGCTGCTGCCAGTTCCCCTGATTGCGCGAAAATGCCTGCCCCAGATCGCTGCTGCCTCCGCGCGGCGGCTCCTCAAGGATAGCCGCCAGTTT
Source organism: Enterobacter sp. JBIWA003 (assembly GCF_019968825.1). Classification (NCBI taxonomy): domain Bacteria; kingdom Pseudomonadati; phylum Pseudomonadota; class Gammaproteobacteria; order Enterobacterales; family Enterobacteriaceae; genus Enterobacter; species Enterobacter sp. JBIWA003. Next base: position 925,418 of record NZ_CP074170.1, on the reverse strand, counting down.
TGCCGCCGTGGCAATTTCATCATCCCCTTGCGCGGCCACCAGCATCGCGGCCAGACGCGGCTCGTTGCCCAGCGCCGCCATTTTCTGGCCGCGTACCGTCAGACGTTCGCCTTCCAGCGCGCCAAGCTCAGTCAACAGACTGCGCGCAGCGGTGAGGTTAACGACAGGGGGAGAATCAAGCCAGGTGAGCTGCCCAGGATCCGGACAACCCCACTGCAGCAGATCCATCACCAGGCCCGACAAATCACTTTGTAAAATTTCCGGCGTGCTTTGCTGCGCCGCGCGTTCTGCCTGTTCCGCGCTGGTCAAATGCAGGCAGATCCCAGGCTCAAGACGCCCCGCACGGCCCGCGCGCTGCACCATTGACGCCTGGCTGATGCGCTGCGTCAGGAGTTTAGTCAACCCGGTGCGCGGATCAAAGCTTGCCACCCTCTCCTGCGCGCTATCGACCACCAGGCGAATACCTTCGATGGTCAAACTGGTTTCAGCGATGTTGGTTGCCAGCACCACCTTGCGCTGCCCCACCGGGGCAGGAAGGATAGCTTTACGCTGCTCCTGCAGCGACAGCGCGCCGTAGAGCGGGCACAGCAGTACATCACCGCCTACGCGAGAGGAAAGCTGCTCCTGCACGCGCTGGATCTCACCGACACCCGGCAAAAACAGCAGCAGGGAACCGGGTTCCTGGCGCAGCAGTTCAGCGGTGGCAATGGCGACCGCCTCGTCAAAACGCAGGTGGGAGGGAAGTGGTTGATAGCGGCGTTCAACAGGAAACGCCCGCCCTTCAGAGCTGATGACCGGCGCATCAGGTAGCGCCTGCCGTAGCCGCACATTGTCCAGCGTCGCCGACATTATAAGCAGACGGAGATCGTCGCGCAGCCCCTGCTGAACGTCCAGCAACAGCGCAAGGGCCAGATCCGCCTGCAGGCTGCGCTCGTGGAATTCATCCAGGATCACCAGCCCGACGCCGGTCAGCTCCGGATCGTTTTGCAGCATGCGGGTGAGAATACCCTCGGTGACCACCTCAAGGCGCGTGGTCGAGCCCACGCAGGTCTCGGCGCGCATCCTGTAACCTACCGTTTCGCCCGGTTTTTCATTCAGCAGTTCCGCCAGGCGCTGCGCCACGTTGCGCGCGGCCAGCCTGCGCGGCTCCAGCAGGATAATTTTCCCGCTGATGTTCCCGTCTTTCAGAATTTGCAGCGGCAGCCAGGTGGACTTACCCGCCCCCGTCGGGGCATTCAGCAAAACCTGCGGGGCATGGCGTAAGGCAGCGAGAAGGTCAGGAAGAACGACGGCGACCGGCAATGAGGACACTAACAGCTCCAGAGGGTTAACATTAGTCGGCGTACATTGTAGCATCGGCGCATATCATTACCGAGTCCTCCGTATGCCTGAGTCGAAACGGCTTTTTTTTGCCATTGAATTGCCCACAACACTACAGCGTCAAATTGTTCGCTGGCGCGCCGATCGCTTCCCGCCGGAAGCCGGTCGCCCGGTCGCGGCGGCTAACCTGCACCTGACGCTGGCCTTTTTGGGCGACGTCAGTGCCGAAAAACAGCGGGCGTTAGCCGCACTGGCCGGGCGTATTGTCCAGCCGGAATTTACGCTACACCTCGACGACGCGGGTCAGTGGCTGCGTTCGCGTGTGGTCTGGCTGGGGACGCGTCAGCCTCCGCGCGGATTATTACAGCTGGCGAACATGCTGCGCGCGCAGGCGGCGCGCAGCGGCTGTTATCAAAGCCCGCAACCGTTTCATCCGCACATTACCCTGCTGCGCGATGCCGGTCAGGCCGTTGCCATCCCGCCGCCGGGTTTTCACTGGGCTTTTCCGGTCAACACATTCGCGCTTTATGAATCCGTCTTTGCCCAGGGACGCACCCGCTATACGCCGCTACAGCGCTGGACGCTGGGCAACACCGAAAGGAACGCTGATGAAGTTTAGTCCTCCCCTGCAGCACGCTACGCTTATCCAACGCTACAAACGCTTCCTCGCCGATGTGATCACGCCTGAAGGTGAACCGCTCACCCTGCACTGCCCCAATACCGGTGCCATGACGGGATGCGCGACGCCGGGTGACAGGGTCTGGTATTCCACATCAGAAAATACTAAACGCAAATATGCCCATACCTGGGAAATGACCGAAACCCAGAACGGGGCATTTATTTGCGTTAATACCCTGCGCGCCAATCAACTGGTTAAGGAAGCGCTGACCCATGGCGTAATTCCCGAACTGGTTGGTTATGGCACGCATAAAAGCGAAGTGAAATATGGCGATGAAGGCAGCAGAATTGACTTCATGTTACAGGCGGAAGACAGGCCGGAGTGCTATATTGAAGTGAAATCAGTGACGTTAGCGGAACAGGAAAATGGCTACTTCCCGGATGCGGTAACGCTACGTGGCCAGAAGCATCTGCGAGAGCTAATGAGTGTTGCGGCGGCGGGCAAACGCGCCGTATTGCTGTTTGCAGTGTTGCATTCAGCCATTGAACGTTTCTCCCCTGCCCGCCATATTGATCCTAAATACGCGCAATTGTTGAATGAGGCACAAAAGCAGGGGGTAGAGGTTTTCGCTTATAAAGCGGAACTTTCTGCCGATAATATGACTCTGAGATCCTCTCTTCCCATTGTCTTATAAGGGATTAGACGATTGACGATTAAGTGTTCTGGCCGCGTGCGCAAATACGCTTTTCCTCACAGGCTTGTCAAGTGTTACGTTTAGATAATTGCCATACGGAAAAGCATCTGCTATTTATAGCGACCTGATTTTTCCCCCAACACGGGGATCGATAGTGCGTGTTAAGGAGAAGCAACATGCAAGAAGGGCAAAACCGTAAAACATCGTCCCTGAGTATTCTCGCCATCGCTGGGGTGGAGCCGTATCAAGAGAAACCGGGCGAAGAGTATATGAACGAAGCCCAGCTGTCGCACTTCAAGCGTATTCTTGAAGCATGGCGTAATCAACTCAGGGATGAAGTCGATCGCACCGTTACTCATATGCAGGATGAAGCTGCTAACTTCCCGGACCCGGTAGACCGTGCCGCTCAGGAAGAAGAGTTCAGCCTCGAACTGCGTAACCGTGACCGCGAACGCAAACTGATCAAAAAGATCGAGAAAACGCTGAAAAAAGTCGAAGACGAAGATTTTGGCTACTGCGAATCCTGCGGTGTTGAAATTGGCATTCGTCGCCTGGAAGCGCGTCCAACCGCCGATCTGTGCATCGACTGCAAAACGCTGGCCGAAATCCGCGAAAAACAGATGGCCGGTTAATACCAGCGCTGTTTACACACTCCAAAGGCGGGAGTCTCTCCCGCCTTGTTACTGTTGATATGTCTGAATCACACTATATTGGGCGCTTCGCGCCATCTCCTTCCGGTGAATTACACTTCGGCTCATTAATTGCCGCGCTCGGCAGCTACCTGCAGGCTCGCGCCAGCCAGGGAAAATGGCTCGTCCGCATCGAAGATATTGACCCTCCGCGTGAAGTTCCCGGTGCAGCAGAGACCATTCTGCGTCAGCTGGAACATTACGGTCTTCACTGGGATGACGAGGTTCTGTGGCAGTCAAAGCGTCATGAGGCCTATCGGGAACGTCTGGCCTGGCTTCGCGCTCAGGGGCTTTCCTATAACTGCACCTGCACCCGCGCACGCATCCAGAGCGCAGGCGGCGTTTATGACGGCCACTGCCGCACGCTGAACAACGGTCCTGAAAATGCCGCCGTGCGCATCAGACAGCACTCCCCGGTGATGCACTTTAACGATTTACTCTCCGGTGAAATTCATGCCGATGAACGTCTGGCGCGTGAGGATTTTATTATTCACCGTCGCGATGGCCTGTTCGCCTACAACCTGGCCGTGGTGGTGGACGATCATTTTCAGGGCGTGACGGAAATAGTGCGCGGAGCGGATCTGGTCGAGCCGACCGTGCGACAAATCTCGCTCTATCATCAGTTTGGCTGGACGGCACCGGATTACATTCATCTGCCGCTGGCGGTTAATGCGCAGGGCTTAAAATTGTCAAAGCAGAACCACGCCCCGGCCCTGCCAGACGGCGATCCGCGTCCTGTTTTGATCGACGCGCTGCAATTTCTCAACCAGAATGTAACCAACGAATGGCAGGATCTGCGTATTGACGAACTGCTGAAAATGGCCATTGCTAACTGGACGCTCGCGGCAGTGCCAAAAATCCAGCATTCTCAAATGCGTTGCGCTGAGCTATGATTAGCCGCTTTTTTCATAACAAAACACACTACGAGGTGTACCATTTTTACCCGAGTCGCTAATTTTTGCCGTAAAGTGCTAAGCCGCGAAGAGAGCATGGCGAACGATGCTATTGCACAGCCACACATGTCGGTTATTCCGCGTGAGCAGCACACTATTTCCCGCAAAGATATCAGTGAAAATGCCCTCAAGGTGCTCTATCGTCTGAATAAAGCGGGCTACGAGGCCTATCTCGTGGGCGGTGGAGTGCGTGATTTACTGCTGGGCAAAAAACCCAAAGATTTCGACGTGACGACCAGCGCCACGCCTGAGCAGGTGCGCAAATTATTCCGTAACTGCCGTCTCGTTGGCCGCCGTTTCCGTCTGGCTCACGTAATGTTTGGGCCGGAAATCATCGAAGTGGCGACCTTCCGCGGTCATCACGAAGCGGGCGCGTCCGATCGCACGACGTCGCAGCGCGGCCAGAACGGTATGCTGCTGCGCGATAATATCTTCGGTTCCATCGAAGAAGATGCCCAGCGTCGCGACTTCACCATCAACAGCCTTTATTACAGCGTCGCGGATTTCACCGTGCGCGATTACGTCGGCGGCATGCAGGACCTGAAAGAAGGTCTGATCCGCCTGATCGGCACGCCGGAAACGCGCTACCGTGAAGATCCCGTGCGTATGCTGCGCGCCGTGCGTTTCGCCGCCAAGCTGAATATGCGCATCAGCCCGGAAACGGCTGAGCCAATCCCGCGTCTGGCGACGCTGATTAACGACGTGCCGCCTGCTCGCCTGTTTGAAGAGGCGCTGAAGCTGCTGCAGGCCGGCCACGGTTTTGAAACCTACAAACTTCTGCGCGAATACAACCTGTTCCAGCCGCTGTTCCCGACCATTACCCGCTACTTTACCGAAAACGGTGACAGCCCAATGGAGCGGATGATTGCGCAGGTGCTGAAAAATACCGATACCCGCATTCGCAACGACATGCGTGTGAACCCGGCGTTCCTCTTTGCCGCGATGTTCTGGTATCCGCTGCTGGAAACGGCACAGCGTATTACCCAGGAGAGCGGGCTCGCCTATTACGATGCGTTCGCGCTGGCCGCCAACGACGTGCTGGACGAAGGCTGCCGCACGCTCGCCATTCCGAAACGGATTACCACCCTGGTGCGCGACATCTGGCAGCTTCAGCTGCGCATGTCCCGTCGTCAGGGCAAACGCGCCTGGAAGCTGATGGAGCATCCTAAATTCCGCGCGGCCTTCGATCTCCTGTCGCTGCGCGCGGAAATTGAACGCAACCAGGAGCTGCAGCGTCTGGCGCAGTGGTGGGCTGAATTCCAGGTCTCCGCCCCGCCAGAGCAGAAAGATATGCTGACCGGGCTGGATGAAGAGCCGGAACCGCGTCGCCGTCATCGTCGCCCGCGCAAACGCGCGCCGCGTCGTGAAGGAACAGCATGACCCTCGCGTATATCGCCATCGGCAGCAATTTAGCCTCTCCGCTGGAGCAGGTGAATGCTGCCGTACAGGCGCTGGGCGACATCCCACAGAGTCGGATCGTGGCGGTCTCCTCGTTCTACCGCACACCGCCGCTGGGGCCACAGGATCAGCCAGACTACCTTAACGCCGCCGTGGTCCTTGAGACTGAACTGGGTCCCGAAGCGCTGCTGGACAATACCCAGCGTATTGAGCTTCAACAGGGCCGTGTGCGCAAAGCCGAACGCTGGGGCCCCCGCACGCTCGACCTCGACATTATGCTGTTTGGTCACGAGACGATTAACACTGAACGTCTCACCGTTCCGCATTACGACATGAAAAATCGCGGGTTTATGCTCTGGCCACTGTATGAAGTTGCCCCTTCCCTTACCTTCCCTGACGGGCTCTCGCTAAAGGCCGTTCTCAACAGTCTCGGTGCGGAAAAACCCGCTCGCTGGTAAAGCCGTTTTTTTATTGGTTAACCATAAAATATTTGTGGTTAATCGATTGCCTAAAATCATTGTTCCCTCGAATGTTACTGTTAGAATGCGCAAAGATTCGCTTTTGGGCTATCAGGAAACAGTATGAAACCAACCACCATCTCCTTACTGCAGAAATGCAAACAGGAAAAAAAACGCTTCGCCACCATCACCGCGTATGACTACAGCTTCGCCAAACTGTTTGCCGAAGAGGGGATCAACGTCATGCTGGTCGGGGATTCGTTAGGGATGACGGTACAAGGACATGATTCCACTCTGCCGGTGACGGTTGAGGACATCGCTTACCATACCCGCGCCGTGCGCCGTGGTGCCCCAGCCTGCCTACTGCTTTCCGATCTGCCGTTTATGGCCTATGCCACGCCGGAACAGGCATTCGAAAACGCGGCGGCAGTGATGCGTGCCGGTGCCAATATGGTCAAAATTGAAGGCGGCGCCTGGCTTGTTGATACGGTGAAGATGCTCACCGAGCGCGCCGTGCCGGTGTGCGGGCATTTAGGCCTGACGCCGCAGTCCGTCAATATCTTCGGCGGCTACAAGGTGCAGGGCCGCGGCGATGCCGCCCAGACGCTGCTGGATGATGCTCTGGCGCTGGAAGCCGCAGGTGCACAGCTGCTGGTGCTGGAGTGCGTGCCGGTTGAGCTGGCGAAACGCATTACCGACGCGCTGTCCATTCCGGTGATTGGTATCGGGGCAGGCAACGTGACCGACGGTCAGATTCTGGTGATGCACGATGCCTTCGGTATCACCGGCGGACACATCCCGAAATTTGCCAAAAATTTCCTCGCCGAAGCGGGCGACATGCGCGCTGCGGTCAGGCAGTATATTGCCGACGTTGAATCCGGTGTTTACCCGGGTGAAGAACACAGTTTCCATTAAGGAGTCTCGTTGTGCTAATCATTGAAACCCTGCCGCTGCTTCGCCAGCATATCCGCCGCGCGCGTCAGGAAGGTAAACGTATCGCACTGGTCCCGACCATGGGCAATCTGCATGACGGCCACATGAAGCTCGTCGACGAAGCCCGCGCGCGGGCAGATATCGTGGTGGTCAGTATCTTCGTGAACCCCATGCAGTTTGACCGCGCAGACGATCTGGCGCGCTACCCGCGCACCCTGCAGGAAGATTGCGAGAAGCTCAAAAAACGCCACGCGGATATCGTCTTCTCACCTGCACCGGCGGATGTTTACCCGCAGGGTACCGAAGAGGCAACCTACGTTGACGTCCCGGGCATTTCCACCATGCTCGAAGGCGCGAGCCGCCCGGGCCATTTCCGCGGTGTTTCCACCATCGTCAGCAAGCTGTTCAACCTGGTACAGCCGGACGTTGCCTGCTTTGGCGAGAAAGACTTCCAGCAGCTGGCGCTGATCCGCAAGATGGTTGCGGATATGGGTTACGATATCGAGATTGTCGGCGTACCGATCGTACGCGCAAAAGACGGCCTGGCACTCAGCTCGCGTAATGGCTACCTGACCGCCGAACAGCGTAAAATCGCGCCGGGTCTCAGCAAGGTCATGAACACCATGGCTGAGCAGATGCTGGCAAAAGAGTTAACAGCAGAAGAGATTATCGCCCTTGCCGAGCAGGCGCTTAACGATAAGGGGCTTCGTGCTGACGACGTACAAATTCGTGATGCTGATACGCTGCTGGAATTAACCCAGAACAGCAAGCGCGCAGTCATCCTGGTGGCGGCCTGGCTAGGTCAGGCGCGTCTGATCGACAATAAAGTGGTTGAGCTGGCGTAGTTCCTTTCACCCCTGATAATTATAGGTAAACGTAATGATTCGCAAAATGCTGCAAGGTAAGCTTCACCGTGTGAAAGTCACGCAGGCCGACCTGCACTATGAAGGCTCCTGCGCCATTGACCAGGATTTCCTTGATGCAGCAGGTATCCTCGAAAACGAAGCGATTGATATCTGGAACGTGAACAACGGTAAACGCTTCTCTACCTACGCGATTGCCGCCGAGCGCGGTTCTAAAATCATCTCCGTTAACGGCGCTGCGGCGCACTGCGCGGACGTGGGTGATATCGTGATCATCGCCAGCTTCGTGATGATGTCTGACGAAGAAGCGCGTCGCTGGCAGCCTAAAGTCGCCTACTTCGAAGGCGACAATGAAATGAAGCGCACCGCAAAGGCGATTCCGGTTCAGGTTGCCTGATGTTTATCCCTGCGGCTGATTGCTGATCAGCCGCGACATCGTCTCCAGCGAATCCGTTCTTAAGATATACAGGCGCTTCAGCAAGAACGGATTATCCCCCGGCTTGACCTTCCCTCGTACCGTCGTCACCGCCAGATGGAACCCGGCGTCATTCGCAGCTTTAATTGCCTTATCGTCATAACCGCCGAAAGGATACGAGAGGTAGAGCACGTGCGGGTTAAACTGCGTCAGGTCCCGGCGCGAGCGCTTAAAATCAAACAAAATATTGTGATAGCTGCGGCTCAGTAAAATGGGCTGATGGTTGTCGTCGACGCGGTGCAGGAAGTGCGTGTGGGACTGATAGTCGAACACGTCATGCATCTGCTCCAGCTCCGACACGCTCATAAACTGCAGAAATTTTGGCGCCCATTTTTGCGGGTGGCGCTTGATACGCGACGAGATGATGAACGCCGTCGCCTTAAAGCCATACGCTTTGAGGATCGGGTAAGCATAGCGATTAACGGACTTCAGGCCATCGTCGAAGGTAATCACCACCGATTTCGCCGGCAAGTTCATCTTGTTGCGCACATACCCTTCCAGCTGATACAGGGTCAGAGTGGTATAGCCCTGATCGCGCAGCCAGGTCATCTGGTTGTTGAACGCACGCACGCTGGTGGTCGTGGAGGTATGGCGAAAACGGGTGTTCTCTTCGTCGCGCAAAATATGGTGGTAGGTAATGACCGGAATGCCGTTATCTTCCTGCGCGTCCAGGCTGCTGATCCAGGCCAGGCGGTTGCCGATGCGGATCTGGAACCAGGTCTGATTGAGGCGATCTTTGAGCTTGTTCAGGATCGGATAGCGAAGATTGGCGCTTAAGGTGCCGAAGGGTGCGCTACCGTTGTTCGGGGCGTTATAAACGGGCGTGTCTTTCCACGTTATCAGGTTTTGATTGCTCAGCGGTTTATTCAAATCCCCCAGGCCATCCTCGACGCGCTGTTTGCCCTGCACCGGCTCCAGGTGCCCCTTGTCGATAAAGCCCGTGCCAAATCCGAAGCGAAATTCATAGTAGTCCGCCGCCGCAGGCACCACCGCAAGGATCTGCCCTGCCCGCACGTTGCCAACGTTAATGACGCTGTTGCCGACCTGCGCCCAAATCGCCGCATCTTCGGTGGTTTGCATATATTGAGCAGGCAGTCTTTGCTGACTTAATAAACTGGCAGAAGAAGTGCCGGAGACGAACATCAATAGCAGGAAAACAATACGCGTGAACATGAGGGTCTTATTCGAAGCGGAAATACTTATGCCATTGTAGCAAAAGCGACATCAATACCAATGTTTAATTCTTATACAGATCATGAAGCAGGACAAAGGGGGGATTTTTTTGCTGCTGATGCCACAAGCTGCTGACGCCCGGTGTACCCTGCGCGACGATAGCGTTACGGAACGCCGCGCTGGTTAATGTTTCGCGCTGGGGATACATCATTTCAAGCAATGGAAGGCTAATACCGGAGATCACCTCGCAGCCGTCGTGCTTATGGCTCATCAGGGCCGCAGCACGGTACGGCGCCGCGCCGGATTTATCAGTAAGAAAAATGACGCCCTCTCCGGTGTCGGTTTCATGCAGGGCATCGCACATCATCCGGCCAAGCATGTTGGTGCTCAAGCCGCGCCAGTAGTTGACGGCGCGACACTGTGGCAGTGGACCAAACCTGGCTTCCAGCTTCAGCAGCATGTCCTGCGCCCGTTCATCGTGGCAGGTGATAACCCATCCCAGCATAACTCTCTCCTTAGCAGGCAAGTAGTTTAGCGGAGTGAAGGTTAGCTTATGGTGATAACTGTCAAAGAAAATGCCCGGCAAACAGAATGTCGCCGGGCTGAGGGCTAGCTGCGCAGACCGCGTCCGCGCTGGATCAGGTACCAGCACAGCAGGTAGAAGACGATGATGAACACCGCCAGCACCGCCACCGTGGTAAACAGCGGCACATCGGTGATGCCGAGGAAGCCGAAGCGGAAGCCGCTGATCATATAGACGATCGGGTTCAGGTGCGACAACGCCTGCCAGAACGGCGGCAGCAGCGTCAGGGAGTAGAACACCCCGCCAAGATAGGTCAGCGGCGTCAGCACGAAGGTCGGGATCAGGCTGATGTCGTCAAACGTTTTGGCAAACACGGCGTTCAGCAAACCGGCCAGCGAGAAGAGGATTGCCGTCAGGAGCAGCGTCAGCGCGACGAACAGCCAGGAGTGCACCTGGAACGGGACAAAGAACAGCGAAATCGCCGTGACCAGGATCCCGACGCACAGCCCGCGCGCCACGCCGCCGCCGACGTAACCGGCAATAATGACGTGCGTTGGCACCGGTGCAACCAGCAGCTCTTCAATATTGCGCTGGAACTTGGCGCTAAAGAACGATGACGCCACGTTGGCATAGGCGTTGGTGATCACCGCCATCATAATCAGGCCCGGCACGATAAACTGCATATAGGTAAAGCCGTGCATCTCACCAATCCGGGAACCAATCAGGTTACCGAAGATGATGAAATAGAGCGTCATCGTGATGACCGGCGGCACCAGGGTTTGCACCCAGATGCGCATAAAGCGGTTAATCTCTTTCGCCCAGATGCTTTTCAGCGCGACCCAGTAAAGATGCGTCATGCCTTGTCTCCTTGTTTATCCTGCACCAGAGAGACAAACAGCTCTTCCAGTCGGTTCGCTTTGTTACGCATACTTAAGACCTGAATACCCTGCGCGCTCAGCTGTGAAAACACGCTGTTGATGCCCTGCTCGCGCAGCACTTCCACTTCCAGCGTCGAGGTATCGACGAGGCGGTATTGATAACCTTCGAGCTTCGGCAGCGGGCTCTTTGCCGCCAGATCGAGAATAAAGGTTTCTGACTTCAGCTTGGAGAGCAGGTTCTTCATCGAGGTGTTTTCCACCAGCTCGCCGTGCTGAATGATGCCGATGTTGCGGCACAGCATTTCTGCCTCTTCCAGATAGTGGGTGGTCAGAATAATGGTGGTGCCTTTGTCGTTGAGGTCTTTCAGGAAGCCCCACATGGAGCGGCGCAGTTCAATATCGACACCCGCCGTTGGCTCATCAAGAATCAGCAGTTTTGGCTCGTGCATCAGCGCGCGGGCAATCATCAGGCGGCGCTTCATCCCGCCGGATAACATCCGGGCGCGTTCGTTACGCTTTTCCCACAGGTCGAGCTGCTTGAGGTATTTTTCGCTCCGCTCCAGGGCCTCTTTACGCTCAACGCCGTAATAACCCGCCTGGTTAACGACGATCTGCTGCACCGTCTCAAACGGATTGAAGTTGAACTCCTGCGGCACCAGACCCAGCTGGCGCTTGGCGTTCACCACATCTTTTTGCAGGTCATAACCAAAGACGCTCACCCGGCCGGACGTTTTATTGACCAGCGAACTGATAATCCCAATGGTGGTCGATTTCCCCGCGCCGTTCGGCCCCAGAAGCGCGTAAAAATCACCGGCCTCTACTTTTAGATCTATTCCGCGCAGCGCCTGAACGCCGCCCGGATAGGTTTTTTTAAGCTGCTCAAGCTCCAGTGCAATTGCCATGAAATTAACTTACCTTCAGTTCTGACACACGTTGTGTGGTTTCATTAAAAGTCGGGTTACCCTATAGTAGCGCAACGCAATTACTCGGTTACAGGTCGCTAACCTCCATGAACAACATAGATACACTCATCAGCAACAATGCACTATGGTCAAAAATGCTGGTGGAGGAAGACCCCGGATTTTTTGGAAAACTCGCGCAGGCGCAAAATCCACGCTTTCTCTGGATTGGATGCTCCGACAGCCGCGTACCGGCGGAGCGCCTGACCGGCCTCGAGCCCGGCGAACTGTTTGTTCACCGCAACGTAGCCAACCTGGTGATTCACACCGATCTCAACTGTCTTTCTGTTGTTCAGTATGCCGTTGACGTTTTGCAAGTCGAGCACATCATCATTTGCGGCCACTACGGCTGCGGCGGCGTGCAGGCAGCGGTTGAAAACACGGAGCTGGGGCTCATTGATAACTGGCTGCTGCACATCCGCGATATCTGGTTCAAACATAGCTCACTGCTGGGCGAAATGCCGCAGGAGCGTCGCATGGATACCCTGTGTGAACTCAACGTGATGGAGCAGGTGTATAACCTGGGCCACTCAACGATCATGCAATCAGCGTGGAAACGCGGGCAGAAGGTCTCGATCCACGGCTGGGCGTACGGTATTCACGACGGTCTGCTGCGCAACCTGGAAGTGACCGCCACCAACCGGGAAACGCTGGAGCAGCGTTACCGTTCGGGAATTGCCAACCTTCAGCTTAAGCACGTAAACCATAAATAAAGCCGGGTGGCGGCTGCGCCTTACCCGGCCTACATGTGCCCATTCGTAGGCCCGGTAAGCGCAGCGCCACCGGGCAACAAACCGCAATTACTCGTCCAGCAATACCACTTTCCCAACATACGGCAGATGGCGATAACGCTGTGCGTAGTCAATACCGTAACCGACGACGAATTCGTCCGGGATAGAGAAGCCCACGAACTCTACCGGCACCTGCACTTCACGGCGATCAGGTTTATCCAGCAGGGTGCAAATCGCCAGCGATTTTGGCTCACGCAGGCTCAGGATCTCGCGCACTTTTGACAGCGTGTTGCCGGAGTCGATAATGTCCTCAACGATCAACACATCTTTGCCACGAATATCTTCATCCAGATCTTTCAGGATTTTCACATCACGGGTGGTGGACATGCCGCTGCCGTAGCTGGAGGCGGTCATAAAATCGACCTCATGGGGCACGTGCACTTCACGGCACAGGTCGGCCATGAACATGAAAGAGCCGCGCAACAGACCGACCAGCACCATTTCGCTGCCGCTGTCCTTGTAATGTTCGGTGATTTGACGACCCAGTTCGGCGATACGCGCTTTGATCTCGGCTTCCGGGATCATCACTTCAACAGTATGTTTCATATTACTAACCAAATGATTTTAATGAAAATCTCTCAATACGGATGAGTTAATATCCAGCACTGATACGCAAGCCAGCCATTATATCAGCAAATGGATAACCCTGGCGTATGAGTTATAAAAAGCAAATATTGTGATTCCGATCACACTTGTTAATACCTATAATTAGTTGCTAGCAAATTATTAACAAAAACTGACGAGTACACTTTCTATGGCTGAAACAAACTCTAAACAGCCGCGTCTACTGGTGACATTAACAGCGCTATTCGCCGCCTTCTGCGGCCTGTACCTGTTAATCGGTGGCGTCTGGCTGGTCGCGATCGGCGGCTCCTGGTACTACCCGATTGCGGGCCTGGTTATGCTTGGCGTAACCGTCCTGCTCTGGCGTAGAAAACAATCTGCACTGTGGCTGTATGCCGCACTCCTTCTTGCCACCATGATCTGGGGCGTCTGGGAAGTCGGCTTTGACTTCTGGGCGCTGACGCCGCGCAGTGACATCCTGGTCTTCTTCGGTATCTGGCTGATCCTGCCGTTCGTCTGGCGTCGCCTGATCGTGCCGTCCAGCGGTGCCGTTGCGGCGCTGGTGGTGGCGCTGCTGATCAGCGGCGGTATCCTCACCTGGGCTGGCTTTAACGACCCGCAGGAGATCAACGGTACGCTGAACGCAGAATCCACGCCTGCGGCAGCGATCTCACAGGTTGCTGACGGCGACTGGCCTGCCTATGGTCGTAACCAGGAAGGCCAGCGTTACTCTCCGCTGAAGCAGATCAACGCGGACAACGTTAAGAACCTGAAAGAAGCATGGGTATTCCGTACCGGCGACCTGAAGATGCCGAACGATCCCGGTGAACTGACCAACGAAGTGACGCCAATTAAAGTCGGCGATATGCTTTATCTGTGTACGGCGCACCAGCGTCTGTTCGCGCTCGACGCGGCCACCGGTAAAGAGAAATGGCACTTCGATCCGCAGCTGAACTCCAACCCGTCCTTCCAGCACGTGACCTGCCGTGGCGTCTCTTATCACGAAGCGCGCGCCGATAACGCGAGCCCGGAAGTGGTTGCCGACTGTCCGCGCCGCATCATGCTGCCGGTCAACGATGGTCGTCTGTTCGCCATCAATGCCGAAACGGGCAAGCTGTGTGAAACCTTTGCCAACAAAGGTATCCTGAATCTGCAGACCAATATGCCGGACACCACGCCGGGTCTGTACGAGCCAACCTCGCCGCCAATCATCACCGATAAAACCATCGTGATTGCCGGTTCGGTAACGGATAACTTCTCCACGCGTGAAACCTCCGGCGTTATCCGCGGTTTCGACGTGAATACCGGTAAACTGCTTTGGGCCTTCGACCCGGGCGCGAAAGATCCGAATGCGATCCCGTCGGACGAGCACACCTTTACCTTTAACTCGCCAAACTCCTGGGCACCTGCTGCGTATGACGCGAAGCTGGACCTGGTCTACCTGCCGATGGGTGTTACTACGCCAGATATCTGGGGCGGTAACCGCACGCCGGAGCAGGAACGTTATGCCAGCGCTATCGTGGCATTGAACGCGACCACCGGTAAGCTGGCCTGGAGCTATCAGACCGTTCACCACGATCTGTGGGATATGGATATGCCGTCCCAGCCGACGCTGGCGGACATTACCGTTAACGGCAAAACCGTTCCGGTGATTTACGCCCCGGCGAAAACCGGCAACATCTTCGTACTGGATCGCAGCAACGGCAAGCTGGTTGTGCCGGCACCGGAAAAACCGGTTCCGCAGGGTGCGGCGAAAGGTGATTACGTCAGCAAAACCCAGCCGTTCTCCGATCTGAGCTTCCGTCCGAAGAAAGACCTCAGCGGGGCAGACATGTGGGGTGCCACAATGTTTGACCAGCTGGTGTGCCGCGTGATGTTCCATCAGCTGCGCTATGAAGGCATCTTCACGCCGCCTTCTGAGCAGGGCACGCTGGTCTTCCCGGGTAACCTGGGGATGTTCGAGTGGGGCGGGATCTCCGTTGACCCTAACCGTCAGGTCGCTATCGCCAACCCAATGGCGCTGCCGTTCGTTTCCCGTCTGATCCCACGCGGTCCGGGCAACCCAATGGAGCAGCCGAAAGACGCGAAAGGCAGCGGTACCGAAGCCGGTATTCAGCCGCAGTATGGCGTACCGTTCGGCGTAACGCTGAACCCGTTCCTGTCGCCGTTTGGTCTGCCGTGTAAACAGCCTGCCTGGGGTTACATCTCCGGTCTGGATCTGAAAACTAACCAGATCGTGTGGAAAAAACGTATTGGTACCCCGCAGGACAGCATGCCGTTCCCGATGCCGGTTCCAGTGCCGTTTAATATGGGTATGCCAATGCTGGGTGGCCCAATCTCCACCGCCGGTAACGTGCTGTTCATCGCGGCAACCGCAGATAACTACCTGCGCGCGTACAACATGACCAACGGTGAGAAACTGTGGCAAGGCCGTCTGCCAGCGGGTGGACAAGCTACGCCGATGACCTATGAAGTGAATGGCAAGCAGTACGTTGTCATCTCTGCGGGCGGTCACGGTTCGTTTGGCACGAAGATGGGCGACTATATTGTCGCGTATGCACTGCCTGACGAAAACAAGTAACTGAAAAGCCCGGTGGCGCTTACGCTTACCGGGCCTTCGGGTACGCTATGTAGGCCGGGTAAGGCGAAGCCGCCACCCGGCTTTTTTATACGGTAAAGCCCAGCATCATCCCCGTATCTTCATGCTCCAGCAGATGGCAGTGCGCCATATAGGCAAACTCCTTCGGCGCATCGTGGTCAAACTTCACCAGCACCTCGCTGACGCCGCCTTCCACCTTCACCGTATCCTTCCAGCCCGCGCGATGCGCGTCCGGCGCGTTGCCGTTCTCAGAAAGAATGCGGAACTGCGTGCCGTGAATATGGAACGGATGCAGCATCATGTCCCCTTCACCTGAAATCACCCAGCGCTCAAACTGCCCTTTTGTCGCTGCAAACATCGGCGTGTTCATGTCGAACGCTTTACCGTTGATCATATTGGCGTTATGGAAATCAAAGCCATGGTCGCCGTGATTCATGTTCCCCATGCCACCCATTTTGCCGTGGTCCATATTCATGTGGCCCATCATCTGCCCGTGATGCATCCCCGCCATCGCCTTATCACCATATTTCGCCATCAGCGCCTGCATGCCCATCATATCGAGCATCGGGTTCATGGAGAGCTGCAGTTTGCGTTGCGTAAGCCCATCAAGCGACGGAAGTGCCGGCAGAGTGGTTAACGTATCAGGCAGCGTGCCGGAAGCGGTCACCTGTAACGGCTGAATACGCAGCACCGGATGCGGCTTGTCAAACGGCGCGACCGCCATCCCCATCTGACTAACCGGCAGGGTCACGAGGTCAAACGCCTTGCCGTCGCTGATATCCACCAGCACCTCAAAACGCTCCCCCATCAGCATCGGCAGTTCGTTGACCTTCACCGGCTCAGGCAGCAGCCCGCCGTCGCTGGCGACCACGTACAGCGGACGCTTATCGCTGGCGGCGAAGTTGAGTGAACGCGCGTTACAGCCGTTAAGCAGACGCAGTCGCAGCCAGCCTTTCGGCGCAGCGTGCTGAGGATAAATGGCGCCGTTGGTCAACAGCGTGTCGCCAAACCAGCCTACCGCCGCGCTCATCACGTCCAGTTGGTAGTCAATTTGCCCGTCAGCGGTGAATTTCTTGTCCTGCACAATCACCGGCACATCGTCGATGCCCCATTGTTTCGGCAGGCGCAGCAGGCGGCTCTCGTCGTCTTCAATCAGCACCAGTCCCGCCAGCCCCATCGCCACCTGATGGCCCGTTTTGCCATGCTGATGCGGATGGAACCAGCAGGTCGCCGCACGCTGGTCGGGCGTAAAGGTGACGCTGCGCGAACCGCCTGCTTTGATGATGCCCTGCGGCCCGCCGTCTACCTCGCCCGGCACTTCCAGTCCGTGCCAGTGCACCGTCGTCTCTTCAGCAAGCGTATTGTGGATATCCACCGTCACCGCCTTCCCTTTGCGCAGCTGCAGCGCCGGGCCGAGCAGATTACCGTTATAGCCCCAGGTTGTCGCGTTGTGCGCACCAAACAGCGTGCTGCCGGACTGAACAACAAGCTTGATACGGCTACGGGCATCCGCGGTCAGCAAATCAGGAATGGGTAAGGCAGGCCTGTCAGCCGCAAAAACCGCGCGGCTCCAGAGAGGCAATGCGCTGGCAGCACCCAGCGCCACGGAATATTTTAAAAAATCACGACGTTGCATGTTCATTTCCTTATTTCCAGCAGGCGATCTTTTGAGCATAAACCCTCCCCTTACCGGAAGGTCAAGTAAAGCGGCAATAATAAAGATCGTCGCACTGGCACCAAGTATGCTAACGTTAATTTTCCGTGAAGAAGTGGTAGAAGCAATGAAGACGTTTTTCAGGACAATTTTGTTCGGTAGCCTGATGGCAATGTGTGCGAACAGCTATGCGCTAAGTGAAAATGAAGCGGAAGATATGGCCGATTTAACGGCAGTTTTTGTATTCCTGAAAAATGATTGTGGCTACCAGAATTTACCCAACGGGCAAATTCGCCGCGCGCTGGTCTTTTTTGCCCAGCAGAACCAGTGGGATCTCAGCAACTACGACAGCTTCGACATGAAGGCGCTCGGCGAAGACAGCTACCGTGACCTAAGCGGTATTGGCATTCCCACTTCTAAAAAATGCAAAGCGCTGGCTCGCGACTCACTCAGCCTGCTCGCCTACGTCAAATAACCTTCCCGACGCCCCCTGTTGAACCTATAGCCGTGCAACCACGGTAATAGTTAGCTATCATGTTTCGCTCATTTTTTGTGAGCGTAACGGATGTTAACAAAGGAGGAGTCCGCGTATGGCCGACCACACGTTGTGGCATGAAACACTGCATGACCAGTTTGGTCAGTACTTTGCCGTTGATAACGTGCTCTATCATGAGAAAACCGATCACCAGGATCTGATCATCTTCGAGAATGCTGCCTTTGGCCGCGTCATGGCCTTGGACGGCGTCGTGCAAACGACCGAGCGAGATGAGTTTATCTATCATGAGATGATGACCCACGTCCCTCTGCTGGCACACGGCCACGCGAAGCATGTCCTGATTATCGGCGGTGGCGACGGCGCAATGCTGCGTGAAGTTTCCCGCCATCGTTCCATTGAAACCATCACCATGGTGGAAATCGATGCGGGCGTCGTCTCTTTCTGCCGCCAGTATCTGCCCAACCACAATGCCGGCAGCTATGACGACCCGCGCTTTAGCCTGGTGATTGACGACGGCGTTAACTTCGTTAACCAGACCTCGCAGACCTTTGACGTGATCATCTCCGACTGCACCGACCCTATCGGCCCCGGCGCATCGCTGTTTACCTCCTCGTTCTACGAAGGCTGCAAGCGCTGTCTGAACCCGGGCGGGATCTTCGTCGCCCAAAATGGCGTCTGCTTCCTGCAGCAGGATGAAGCGCTGGATAGCCACCGTAAGCTGAGCACCTATTTCGAGGATGTCAGCTTCTATCAGGCGGCAATTCCAACCTACTACGGCGGGATCATGACCTTTGCCTGGGCGACGGATAACGACGTCTTACGTCATCTCTCCACCGAAATTATTCAGGCCCGCTTCCATCAGGCCGGTCTTCAGTGCCGATACTACAATCCGGCTATTCATACCGCAGCGTTTGCTCTGCCGCAGTACCTGCAAGACGCATTATCCACTAAGGGGGTGAGCTAATTGAAAAAGCTTAAACTGCATGGCTTTAACAACCTGACCAAAAGCCTGAGTTTTTGTATTTACGATATCTGCTATGCCAAAACAGCGGAAGAACGCGATGGTTACATCGCCTATATCGACGAACTCTACAACGCCAACCGTCTGACCGAGATCCTGTCAGAAACCTGTTCCATTATCGGCGCCAACATCCTGAATATCGCCCGACAGGATTATGAACCTCAGGGCGCCAGCGTGACCATTCTGGTCAGCGAAGAGCCGGTCGACCCGAAGCTTATCGACAAAACGGAACATCCGGGCCCGCTGCCGGAAGTGGTTGTTGCCCACCTGGATAAAAGCCATATCTGCGTCCATACCTACCCGGAGAGTCACCCCGAAGGTGGGCTGTGTACGTTCCGCGCCGATATTGAAGTGTCGACCTGCGGCGTGATTTCCCCGCTCAACGCGCTGAACTATCTCATCCACCAGCTGGAATCGGATATCGTCACGATTGATTATCGCGTGCGCGGCTTTACCCGTGATGTCAACGGCATGAAGCACTTCATCGACCACGAGATCAACTCTATTCAGAACTTTATGTCCGAGGACATGAAATCACTGTATGACATGATGGACGTGAACGTGTATCAGGAAAACATCTTCCATACCAAGATGTTACTTAAGGAATTCGACCTTAAGCACTATATGTTCCACACGAAGCCGGAAGATTTGAGCGAAGAAGAGCGTAAGGCGATTACTGACCTGCTCTGGAAAGAGATGCGCGAGATTTACTACGGCCGTAATATTCCGGCCGTGTAAGTGTTGCCCGGAGCAGGGACGCTTCGGGAAGTTATCGCTGTTTCATGAACTCGCGGTAGGCATTCACCACCTGAAGGAAGTCTTCAACGCCGCACAGCGACAGGCTTTCTTCGTCATAGTAGCTCATCCCCTCTTCCATCTCGTCGCCTGAAAACTCGAGCTGGTTGGCACGCACCATGACCTCTTCGCCGTCCATCCACAGCGTGTATTCGTGCCCGGCGCGTTGCCAGGAGCGTTCACTGCCTTTCACCGTATTTGCCGCCTGTTCAACCTCATCAAGAAGGGCGAGATTTTCTTTCACCTCTTCGTTAAACCAGTGTCCAACGGCTTCGTGGCCCATCGACATACGCACTTTCACCACTCCGGTGATGTCGCGCAGAAATTCGTAATCCATAGTGTTTTCCTCTGCAAAGCCATTAGGGTAATTATCGCAGCAGAGAGGAAGAAAAAAAGCGTGAGAGGTGGGAGGAATGAAAATAAAAAGGTGAGAGCAAGACCCTGCGGCCTGATGCCCTCACCCCGTCCCTCTCCCGTGGGAGAGGGTGCAAACACTCAAAACCGTCTCGTAGAGACGGTTTTGCTGTTTATACTGCCGTCTGGAAGATAACCCCGTCAGCCTTCTCGGTATACTGAGAGAGCTGGTCGAAGTTCAGATAGCGATAGGTATCCACCGCGGTCTTATCCACCTGAGCCACAAAGGTCTGGTACTCTTCCGGTGTTGGCAGTTTGCCAATCAGCGCCGCAACCGCCGCCAGCTCCGCAGAGGCCAGGAAGACGTTCGCACCGGTACCTAAACGGTTCGGGAAGTTACGGGTCGAGGTGGAAACCACCGTCGCGCCGTCGGCGACGCGCGCCTGGTTGCCCATACACAGGGAACAGCCAGGAATTTCAATACGCGCCCCGCTCTTACCAAACACGCTGTAGTAGCCCTCTTCGGTCAGCTGAGCCGCGTCCATACGGGTTGGCGGCGCCACCCACAGACGGGTTGGCAGCTGGCCTTTGTGGGTATCCAGCAGCTTGCCGGCCGCACGGAAGTGGCCGATGTTGGTCATGCAGGATCCGATGAACACTTCGTCAATCTTCTCGCCCTGAACTTCGGACAGCGGACGCGCGTCGTCCGGATCGTTCGGTGCACACAGGATTGGCTCTTTGATATCCGCCAGATCGATGTCGATCACCGCCGCGTACTCTGCGTCAGCATCAGCTTCCAGCAGCTGCGGATCGGCCAGCCATTTCTCCATGCCCTGGATACGACGCTCCAGCGTACGACGGTCGCCGTAGCCTTCTGCAATCATCCACTTCAGCAGCACGATGTTAGAGTTCAGATACTCAATAATCGGCTCTTTGTTCAGCTTGATGGTACAGCCCGCAGCTGAACGCTCAGCGGAGGCATCGGTCAGCTCGAACGCCTGCTCAACCTTCAGATCCGGCAGACCTTCGATTTCCAGGATACGGCCAGAGAAGATGTTTTTCTTCCCTTTCTTCTCAACGGTCAGCAGACCCTGTTTAATCGCATACAGCGGGATCGCGTGAACCAGGTCGCGCAGGGTGATACCCGGCTGCATTTTACCTTTGAAGCGCACCAGCACCGATTCCGGCATATCCAGCGGCATCACGCCCGTCGCCGCAGCAAACGCCACCAGACCGGAACCCGCCGGGAAGGAGATACCGATTGGGAAACGGGTATGGGAGTCACCGCCGGTACCCACGGTATCCGGCAGCAGCATGCGGTTCAGCCAGGAGTGAATTACGCCGTCGCCCGGACGCAGGGAAACACCGCCGCGGTTCATGATGAAGTCTGGCAGCGTGTGGTGCGTGGTTACGTCAACCGGCTTCGGATACGCCGCAGTGTGGCAGAAGGACTGCATCACCAGATCGGAAGAGAAGCCCAGGCACGCCAGGTCTTTCAGTTCGTCACGGGTCATTGGGCCAGTGGTGTCCTGAGAGCCTACGGAGGTCATCTTCGGCTCGCAGTATGCGCCAGGACGAACACCGGCGACGCCGCAGGCGCGACCGACCATTTTCTGTGCCAGAGAGTAACCGCGATTGCTCTCCGCAACGTCTTTCGCGTGACGGAATACATCACTGTGCGGCAGACCCAGCGCTTCACGCGCTTTGGTGGTCAGGCCACGACCGATGATCAGCGGAATACGGCCACCGGCACGCACTTCGTCGATCAGCACGTCGGTTTTCAGCTCAAAGCTCGCCAGCAGCTCGTTGGTTTCGTGGTTACGCACTTCACCTTTGTACGGGTAAACGTCAATCACGTCGCCCATGTTCAGGTTGGAGACGTCCACTTCGATCGGCAGAGCGCCCGCATCTTCCATGGTGTTGAAGAAGATCGGTGCAATTTTACCGCCGAGGCACAGGCCGCCGCCGCGTTTGTTTGGCACATGCGGGATGTCGTCACCCATGAACCACAGCACGGAGTTGGTCGCGGATTTACGGGAAGAACCGGTACCCACAACGTCACCCACGTAGGCCAGCGGGAACCCTTTTTTCTGCAGGGCTTCGATCTGTTTGATCGGGCCAACGCTGCCTGGCTGATCCGGCTCAATGCCTTCACGGGCGTTTTTCAGCATCGCCAGGGCGTGCAGAGGGATATCCGGGCGAGACCACGCGTCCGGTGCCGGAGAGAGGTCATCGGTGTTGGTTTCACCGGTCACTTTGAAGACGGTAACGGTGATTTTTTCAGCAAGTGCTGGACGATTCAGGAACCATTCGGCATCCGCCCAGGACTGCATCACCTGCTTCGCATAGACGTTGCCTGCTTTGGCTTTTTCTTCCACATCGTAGAAGTTATCGAACATCAGCAGCGTAGACGAGAGCGCTTTAGCGGCAATCGGTGCCAGCTTGTCGTTATCCAGCGCGTCAATCAGCGGATGAATGTTGTAACCACCCTGCATGGTGCCGAGCAGTTCAATGGCTTTTTCAGGAGTAACCAGTGGGGAGGTGGCTTCGCCTTTGGCGATAGCAGCAAGGAATCCGGCTTTTACGTAGGCAGCTTCATCTACGCCAGGCGGTACGCGGTTGATCAACAGATCTAACAGGAATTCTTCTTCGCCCTTAGGCGGGTTCTTCAGCAGCTCGACGAGCGCGGCCATTTGGGTTGCATCTAAAGGTTTGGGTACAATTCCCTCGGCGGCACGTTCTGCTACGTGCTTACGGTATTCTTCTAGCACGACGGTTCTCCTCGCTCTCATTGTCATATGCGGCGGGCGTTCTCTTCACGCTCCTGTGAGACAGCAGTTTGTAGGGTAAATGCCCGATACCGCGTCGGGCAGCATAGCAGGATTTCTGCACAGTGTTAATCCGTTTACAAAAAAGCAACATTAAAAAATTTGCTGAATCGTTAAGCATGGTGTAGCGGGGATTTAGGCCACCATTTTGCGGTTTCTTCCGCACCGTGACGCTTCAGTTTTTCCTTCATCAGATATAATTGTGTAATAAATACTCACACTCTTTATCCGGACGTACCGGACGCTTCCCAATAAAAGTCAAAACAGTAAAAGACGGGTGAATAATACTCACGCCAACCGTAACGCCTCACGGCACAGCGCTTGTCTCGTTGGAGTCATTTTATGAAGTTGCCCTTTAAGCCACATCTGCTCGTCCTTCTGTGCAGTGCCGGGCTGCTTGCCGCCTCAGGCGTCATGTTTGTCAAAAGCCGCGCAACGGAACCCGTTGCGCCCGCCCCTGTAGCTCAACAACCGGCGGCCCCCGCTGCACCGGCAGCAGCAACGCCCGCCCCTGTCGTCGCGCCAACCTATACTGCCGCGCAAATCGATCAGTGGGTTGCCCCTATCGCGCTCTACCCGGACGCCCTGCTGTCACAGATCTTGATGGCCTCGACTTACCCGGCCAACGTGATTCAGGCGGCGCAGTGGTCAAAAGACAACCCTAAAATGGAAGGGGACGCCGCCATTCAGGCCGTTGCCAGCCAGCCATGGGATCCGAGCGTAAAATCGCTGGTCGCGTTTCCTCAACTGATGTCGCTGATGGGTGAAAACCCGCCGTGGGTACAAAATTTGGGCGATGCGTTTCTCGCGCAGCCGAAAGACGTGATGGATTCCGTTCAGCGCCTGCGCGCGCTGGCACAGAAGACAGGCGCGTTACAATCCACGCCTCAGCAGACGGTCACCACCGTGACTAAACCGGCTCCGGCTAAAACCAGCACCACCGAGGCAACGACGACAACCACAACCACAACCACGTCTGCGCCCGCGCCAACGGTGATCAAAATTGAATCTGCCGATCCGCAGGTTGTGTACGTCCCCACCTATAACCCCAATACGGTTTACGGGACCTGGCCCAACACTGCCTATCCGCCCACCTATCTCCCGCCTACACCCGGGGAGCAGTTTGGCAACAGCTTCGTCAACGGCTTAGGCTTCAGCCTGGGTGTCGCCACAACCTATGCCATTTTCAGCAACATCGACTGGGATGACGACGATGACTGGGATCACCATCATGACGGTGACTGGGATAATCACGGCGGCTATAACCGCAACGGTGATAACAACATCAATATTAACGTTGAGAACTTCAATAAAATCAGCGGACAGCGTCTGACGGACGCCAACCGTACCTGGCAGCATAACCCGGCCTATCGGGAAGGTGTGCCCTATCCGACTAACCAGCTCAACACCCGTTTCCACCCCACCAGCACGGCTACCGGGCTAAGCTCAACGCAGCAAAAACCGGTTAACCGGGACAGCCAGCGTCAGGCGGCCCTGAGCCAGATGGAGAAATCCACAGGTAAAACCTTCCCGCAAACGGCACGTCCCGGCACGAAAGACGTGCAGCGTCAGGCCTCAAGTGAACAGCTGAAGCAGATTTCCCAGCGCAATAACTACCGTGGCTACGACAGCAAACCGCAGACGGCGAAGCGGACCACCACACAGCAGCGAGAAAATCGCCAGACCACCGCGCAGAGACAAGAGAAACGGGTTTCGCAGCCCGCGCAGCAACGCACTCTGCAGCAGCGGAACAGCCAGCCCCGGGCCAATGCGCTGAGCGGCAACGACAGCCGCTCCGCGAACTGGCAGGCGCAGCAGCAGCGTGGTGCGCAAAGCAGACAGCTTGCGGCTCGCCAGCAGCAGCCGCGTCAGGCGTCTGGCGGACGCGCTGAACGCCGTGAAATTCGACATCGCTAAGGGAACCGACATGAAAAGTAAACTACTCAGTGGAATGGTGTTGTTCATGCTTTCGGCCTCGGCGATGGCGCAGCAGTCTTTCAGCACGCCCGATCAGGCGACCGATGCGCTGGCCAACGCCATTGGTGAGCATAATGAGCGCGCGATGAGCAACCTGCTTGGAGAGAACTGGCGCGATTTTCTGCCCCCTGAAGGCGTTGATCCGGATGCCGTCGATCGTTTCCTGCGCGACTGGAAAGTCCGTCACAACACCGTTGTCGAAGGGGATACGGCGCATCTTGTTGTCGGCGATAACAGCTGGCAGCTTCCCATCCCGGTGATCAAAACCGCCACCGGTTGGCAATTCGATATCAAAGAAGGGGCGGAAGAGATCCTGACCCGCGAAATCGGGCGTAACGAACTTGCCGCCATTGAAGCCTTACATGCCTATGTTGATGCGCAGCAAAGCTACTTTGCGATGAACCAGAAATACGCGCAGAAGATTGTCAGTTCGAAGGGCAAAAAAGACGGTTTGTACTGGCCCGCCTCTCCCGGCGAAGCGCCCAGTCCGCTCGGACCAGCATTTAGCCCAAAAGAGCCGGGTACCGGCTATCACGGCTATCGCTTCCGGATCCTGCCGGATAAAAACGGTTTCGCGATGGTGGCGTGGCCGGTCAGCTACGGCCAGACGGGCGTGATGAGCTTTGTGATAAATCAGGACGACAAGGTGTACCAGTCCGATCTCGGCAGCGAGTCGGAGCAAAAGGCCCGGGCGCTGGCCTCATACGCGCCTGATAAAACCTGGCAGCCCGTCGAACCCTGAATACCCGCTCTGCCTGTAGGCCGGGTAAGGCGAAGCCGCCCCCCGGCTTTTTAACTTACAGAATATTGGCGACTGATTTCGCCAGCTGAGCTTCCAGAACCGGTTTGGCTTCTTCAAACTTCAGGTTTACTTTGTTAGCGTTCGACACCACGCGGGTTTGATACTTCGCACGGTCGCCCTGCTCGGAGCTGGTTTGCAGCTTCACGCCAGACGTTCCCTGACGCAGCGCCGCGATGTTGTCCGTGGTCACCTTCGCCTTGCTGCGCTCGGAGATCTGCAGGTCGGTCACCATGGTATAGTTTACGTCTTCCACCATCGCATCTGCCGCCATGCCGATCAGCCCCGCAGCCAGCCCCACGCCCAGCGCTGCGCCGGAGGAGTTGCTGTTGTAGGCCGTGATACCGGCACCCAGCGCGGCACCCACAGCGGCACCTTCATAGCCGGTTTTCAGGTAGCCCTGAGATTCACGCAGGTCCATTTTGTCTGCTTTCAGAACGTTAGCCTGCACCCAATAGTATGCGCTGTCAGGAGAGCTGGTGACCTTGTATCCCTTGGCACTCAGATCGTTTGCCAGCAGCGTCTGCAGGTTGCTCATGTCTTTATCAGAAGTGTTTTTAACCTGAATGTAGACCGTTTTTTCACTGGATGGCTCAAGCCAGATGGTTTCACTCATCTGCGTTTTTACTTCCAGGTTGCGTTTTTTCACCGCCGTCGTCATCGCACCGCACCCGGTCAGCGTCATCACTGCCGCTAATAAGCCAATCCCCATCACTTTCTTCAAAGACATGTTATTTCCTTTTTGTGTGTAATCAAAAGTCCAGAATCGTTAACCGTGCGGCC
The DNA here is from genome assembly GCF_019968825.1 of Enterobacter sp. JBIWA003. Classification (NCBI taxonomy): domain Bacteria; kingdom Pseudomonadati; phylum Pseudomonadota; class Gammaproteobacteria; order Enterobacterales; family Enterobacteriaceae; genus Enterobacter; species Enterobacter sp. JBIWA003. The sequence continues at coordinate 898,822 of NZ_CP074170.1, read as the reverse complement.
AGTAGCTACACAATGGTGCAAAAGGTATCGGCAGACAGATGAAAAATTTTAGAGGAAATAACAATAAGTTACCTACCATAATGGGTAGTTTTCAGGCAAAAAAAAACGCCTCCAGAGGAGGCGTTAGCAATCAGGGAAGAAACTTATTTCTTCTTCGCTTTCGCGTTTGGCAGGTCGGTGATGCTGCCTTCAAACATTTCTGCCGCCAGGCCCACGGACTCGTGCAGAGTCGGGTGTGCGTGGATGGTCAGCGCGATGTCTTCAGCGTCACAACCCATTTCGATAGCCAGACCGATTTCACCCAGCAGCTCGCCGCCGTTGGTACCGACAATCGCACCACCGATTACGCGGTGAGTCTCTTTGTCGAAGATCAGTTTGGTCATACCGTCTGCGCAGTCGGACGCGATAGCACGGCCAGAAGCAGCCCACGGGAAGGTGGCGGTTTCGTAGCTGATGCCTTTCTCTTTCGCTTCTTTCTCAGTCAGACCAACCCATGCCACTTCTGGCTCGGTGTACGCGATAGATGGGATCACTTTCGGATCGAAGTAGTGCTTCATGCCGGCGATAACTTCAGCGGCAACGTGACCTTCGTGAACACCTTTGTGCGCCAGCATTGGCTGACCGACGATATCGCCGATAGCAAAGATGTGCGGCACGTTGGTGCGCAGCTGTTTGTCAACGCGGATGAAGCCACGGTCGTCTACTTCCACGCCAGCTTTGCCCGCGTCGAGATTTTTACCGTTCGGTACACGACCGATAGCCACCAGCACGGCGTCGTAACGCTGTGGTTCGGATGGGGCTTTTTTGCCTTCCATGGAAACGTAAATACCGTCTTCTTTCGCTTCAACGGCAGTCACTTTGGTTTCCAGCATCAGGTTGAATTTCTTGCTGATGCGCTTGGTGAAGACTTTAACGATGTCTTTGTCGGCAGCCGGGATAACCTGGTCGAACATTTCAACCACGTCGATCTCTGAACCCAGCGCATGGTACACGGTACCCATTTCCAGACCGATGATACCGCCGCCCATAACCAGCAGACGCTTAGGAACGGTTTTCAGCTCCAGCGCATCGGTGGAATCCCACACGCGTGGATCTTCATGTGGAATGAAAGGCAGTTCGATTGGGCGAGAGCCTGCCGCGATGATCGCGTTGTCGAAGTTGATCACGGTTTTGCCGTTTTCGCCTTCCACTTCCAGGGTGTTCGCACCGGTGAATTTACCCAGACCGTTTACCACTTTCACTTTACGGCCTTTGGCCATACCCGCCAGACCGCCGGTCAGCTGAGTGATAACTTTCTCTTTCCAGGTACGAATTTTGTCGATGTCGGTTTTCGGCTCGCCGAAGACGATACCGTGTTCAGCCAGCGCTTTGGCTTCTTCGATAACTTTCGCTACGTGCAGCAGCGCTTTAGAAGGGATACAGCCGACGTTCAGACAAACACCGCCGAGGGTGCTGTAACGTTCTACGATGACGGTTTCCAGACCTAAATCCGCTGCACGAAATGCTGCGGAGTAACCTGCCGGGCCTGCCCCAAGTACTACGACCTGAGTTTTGATTTCTGTGCTCATCATGACCTCTTAGTTTATACCCGTCGTCCACCGGGTCGTTCTATCCGCCCGCAGTTTACAAAATTGTTAACAATTTTGAAACAACAAACGGCTCACGAATTGTCGCTTTCGCCAATAACCTCACAAACACCATGAGATTATCAGAAAAAAGCCGGCCGACTGGCCGGCTTTTCGATTACATCACCAGGCGGCGAATGTCGCTCAGCATGTTGTTGATGATGGTGATGAAACGCGCACCATCAGCACCGTCGATCACGCGGTGGTCGAAGGACAGAGAGATTGGCATCATCAGACGCGGCACGAACTCTTTGCCATTCCACACCGGCTCCATCGCGGACTTGGACACACCGAGGATAGCCACTTCCGGCGCGTTCACAATCGGCGCGAAGTGGGTGGTACCCAGGCCGCCGATGCTGGAGATGGTGAAGCAGCCGCCCTGCATTTCGCCGGCAGTCAGCTTACCATCACGCGCTTTCTTGGAGATGGTGGTCAGTTCACGGGACAGCTCAGTGATGCTCTTCTTGTTCACGTCTTTGAAGACCGGAACAACCAGACCATTTGGCGTATCAACCGCAACACCGATGTTGATGTATTTCTTCAGCGTCAGCTTCTGGCCGTCTTCGGACAGGGAGCTGTTGAAGCGTGGCATCTGTTCCAGAGCCGCAGCAACCGCCTTCATGATGAAGACCACTGGGGTGAATTTCACGTCCAGTTTACGCTTCTCAGCTTCGGCGTTCTGCTGTTTACGGAACGCTTCCAGATCGGTGATATCGGTCTTATCGAAGTGCGTAACGTGCGGGATCATCACCCAGTTACGGCTCAGGTTCGCACCAGAGATTTTCTGGATACGGCCCAGTTCCACTTCTTCGATCTCGCCGAACTTGCTGAAGTCCACTTTCGGCCATGGCAGCATGCCCGGGATACCGCCGCCAGCGGCTGCAGCTGGTGCAGCTTCGGCGCGTTTCACCGCGTCTTTCACGTAGGTCTGAACGTCTTCGCGCAGGATACGACCCTTACGGCCGGTCCCTTTCACTTTCGCCAGGTTCACACCGAATTCGCGCGCCAGGCGACGAATCAGCGGCGTCGCGTGGACGTAAGCGTCGTTTTCAGCGAACTCTGATTTTTCTGCTTTTGCAGCAGGGGCAGCGGCTGGTTTAGCAGCCTGAGCCGGTGCAGCAGCCGGTGCTGGAGCAGCCGCGGCAGCCGGAGCTGCGGCAGGCGCAGCGCCTTCCACTTCGAAGACCATGATCAGAGAGCCGGTAGACACTTTGTCGCCGGTGCTGATTTTGATCTCTTTAACGGTACCCGCGAATGGCGCAGGGACTTCCATAGAAGCCTTGTCGCCTTCAACGGTGATCAGTGACTGTTCAGCGGCAACTTTGTCGCCCACTTTTACCATCACTTCGGTGACTTCAACTTCATCACCACCGATGTCCGGTACGTTAACGTCTTTCGCGCCGCCAGCAGCGGCTGGTGCTGCGGCTGGCGCCGGAGCAGCGGCCTGTGCAGGCGCGGCAGCAGGTGCAGCACCTGCCACTTCGAAGATCATGATCAGGGAGCCAGTAGACACTTTGTCACCGGTGTTGATCTTGATCTCTTTAACGGTACCCGCAAACGGTGCTGGCACTTCCATAGAAGCTTTGTCGCCTTCTACGGTGATCAGTGACTGCTCTGCCGCAACGGTATCGCCCACTTTCACCAGGATCTCAGTCACTTCAACTTCGTCACCGCCGATGTCAGGCACGTTCACTTCTTTCGCACTCGCGGCAGCTGCTGGAGCAGCGGCGGCCGGAGCGGCTTTCTTCTCTTCCTGCGCAGGTGCAGCAGCGGCTGCACCGTCGGCGGAATCGAAAATCATGATCAGTTTGCCAGTCTCGGTTTTATCGCCAACAGAGACTTTGATCTCTTTAACGATGCCAGCCTGAGGAGACGGGACTTCCATAGAGGCTTTATCGCCTTCTACGGTGATCAGCGACTGTTCAGCTTCAACTTTGTCGCCTACTTTGACCAGGATCTCGGTGATTTCAACTTCATCAGCCCCGATGTCCGGTACATTGATTTCGATAGCCATTATTCTTTTACCTCTTACGCCAGACGCGGGTTAACTTTTTCTGCATCGATGTTGAATTTGGTGATTGCGTCCGCAACCACTTTCTTATCGATTTCGCCACGTTTAGCCAGTTCGCCCAGTGCTGCTACAACCACGTAAGAAGCATCAACTTCGAAGTGGTGACGCAGGTTTTCGCGGCTGTCAGAACGACCGAAGCCGTCAGTACCCAGAACGCGATAATCATCAGCTGGAACGTAAGTACGAACCTGCTCAGCGAACAGTTTCATATAGTCAGTAGACGCCACCGCTGGCGCGTCGTTCATCACCTGAGCGATGTACGGAACGCGTGGGGTTTCCATTGGGTGCAGCATGTTCCAGCGCTCACAATCCTGGCCATCACGCGCCAGTTCAGTGAAGGAGGTCACAGAGTACACATCGGAACCGACACCGTAGTCTTTCGCCAGGATCTGTGCTGCTTCACGAACGTGACGCAGGATAGAACCGGAGCCCAGCAGCTGAACTTTACCTTTGCTACCTTCGATGGTTTCGAGTTTATAGATACCTTTACGGATACCTTCCTCGGCACCTGCTGGCATTGCCGGCATGTGGTAGTTTTCGTTCAGGGTGGTGATGTAGTAGTAAATGTTCTCCTGCGCTTCACCGTACATGCGCTGCAGACCGTCATGCATGATGACTGCCACTTCATACGCGTAAGACGGGTCGTAAGAGATACAGTTAGGGATAGTCAGAGACTGAATGTGGCTGTGACCATCTTCGTGCTGCAGACCTTCACCGTTCAGGGTCGTACGACCGGAAGTACCACCGATCAGGAAGCCGCGAGCCTGCTGGTCGCCTGCCTGCCAGCACAGGTCACCGATACGCTGGAACCCGAACATGGAGTAGTAAATGTAGAACGGGATCATCGGCAGGTTGTTGGTGCTGTAAGAGGTCGCAGCAGCCAGCCAGGATGCGCCTGCGCCCAGCTCGTTGATACCTTCCTGCAGGATCTGACCTTTCTCGTCTTCTTTGTAGTAAGCAACCTGCTCACGGTCCTGCGGGGTGTACTGCTGGCCGTTCGGGCTGTAGATACCGATCTGACGGAACAGACCTTCCATACCGAAAGTACGCGCTTCGTCGGCGATGATTGGCACCAGGCGATCTTTGATCGACTTGTTCTTCAGCATCACGTTCAGGGCACGAACGAAAGCGATAGTAGTAGAGATCTCTTTGTTCTGCTCTTCCAGCAGCTGAGAGAAGTCTTCCAGCGCTGGCAGTTCCAGCTTCTCGGTGAAGTTAGGCTGGCGAGCTGGCAGGTAGCCTTTCAGCGCCTGACGACGTTCGTGCAGGTACTTGTGCTCTTCAGAGCCTTCCGGGAAGGTGATGTAAGACAGGTTTTCGACCTGCTCATCGGTCACTGGAACGTTGAAACGGTCGCGGATATAACGCACGCCGTCCATGTTCATTTTCTTAACCTGGTGAGCGATGTTTTTACCTTCTGCGGTATCACCCATGCCGTAACCTTTGATGGTGTGGGCCAGGATTACAGTCGCTTTCCCTTTGGTTTCACGCGCTTTTTTCAGTGCAGCGTAGATTTTCTTCGGATCGTGACCACCGCGGTTCAGGGCCCAGATCTGCTCATCAGTCCAGTCTGCAACCAGGGCTGCGGTTTCTGGATATTTGCCGAAGAAGTGCTCACGCACGTAGGCACCGTCTTTGGATTTGAAGGTCTGGTAGTCACCGTCAACGGTTTCGTTCATCAGCTGGATCAGTTTACCGCTGGTGTCTTTACGCAGCAGTTCGTCCCAACGGGAACCCCACATGACTTTGATCACGTTCCAGCCAGCACCTGCGAAGATGCCTTCCAGTTCGTTGATGATCTTGCCGTTACCGGTTACCGGACCATCCAGACGCTGCAGGTTACAGTTGATGATGAAGCACAGGTTGTCCAGCTTCTCACGGGTCGCGATGGTGATCGCGCCTTTGGATTCTGGCTCATCCATTTCGCCGTCGCCCAGGAAGGCGTATACGGTCTGCTCAGAGGTGTCTTTCAGACCACGGTGTTCCAGATACTTCAGGAATTTCGCCTGGTAGATCGCACCGATTGGGCCCAGACCCATTGATACGGTCGGGAACTGCCAGAATTCAGGCATCAGTTTAGGGTGCGGGTAAGAAGACAGACCTTTACCGTGAACTTCCTGACGGAAGTTGTTCATCTGCTCTTCAGTCAGACGACCTTCCAGGAATGCACGTGCATAGATGCCCGGAGAGATGTGGCCCTGGAAGTACACCAGATCGCCGCCGTCTTTCTCGTTCGCAGCACGGAAGAAGTGGTTGAAGCACACTTCGTAAACGGTCGCAGAAGACTGGAAGGACGCCATGTGGCCACCCAGCTCCAGATCTTTCTTGGATGCGCGCAGAACGGTCATGATGGCGTTCCAGCGAATTGCAGAACGGATACGACGTTCCAGATCCAGATTGCCCGGGTATTCCGGTTCGTCTTCGACGGCAATCGTGTTTACGTAGTTGCTAGCCCCTGCACCTGAAGCAACCTTCACACCGCCTTTGCGGGCTTCAGAAAGCAGCTGATCAATCAGATACTGAGCGCGCTCAACACCTTCTTCACGGATGACCGATTCGATCGCCTGTAGCCAGTCGCGAGTTTCGATCGGATCCACGTCATTTTGGAGACGTTCTGACATGGGGGTATTCCTTATCTATCTAATACGTTGATTTGTCTGGAACCTGTCCCATTGTGCTCTTGGGCAAGAACACAATAAGACAGGTTCTGCGTTTAGTTGCCGCGCTCTAAAAGTACCTGGCGCTTAATCCTTTCGTTGCTGTATGCGGCGTAATGAACGTTCGCGACGCGATTGTTCACGGCTGCGGTCCAGCAAGATTTCCTCAATGAAAGCCAGATGGCGGTGCGACGCTTCGCGCGCCTGCTCCGGTTCCCCGGCCATTATCGCCTCGAATACTCGGGTGCGATGGTTGCTTACCAGTGGGAGCATGTCCCGACGGGCATACAACAATTCAAAATTTTGACGAACGTTCTGGGCCAGCATCGGCTCCATGCAGCGTAGCAGATGGAGGAGCACCACATTGTGTGCCGCTTCGGTGACGGCGATTTGATACTGGACGACGGCGCTGGACTCGGCGTCTAAATCGCCGGACTGCTGTGCCCGTTCAATGGCCTGATGCAGTTCGCGGATACGCACGCGATCTTCATCAGTGCTGCGAAGGGCGGCGTAATAGGCCGCAATACCTTCCAGCGCGTGACGGGTCTCAAGCAGGTCAAACTGGGATTCTGGGTGGTCAGAGAGAAGTTCTACCAGCGGATCGCTGAAGCTCTGCCACAGGCTGTTTTGCACAAAGGTTCCGCCGCCCTGGCGACGAAGCAGCAAGCCCTTTGCTTCGAGACGTTGAATCGCCTCACGCAGAGAAGGACGTGAAACGTCGAACTGTTTTGCCAGCTCGCGTTCTGGCGGAAGTTTCTCACCCGGGCGCAGAGTCCCTTCGAGGATTAAAAACTCCAGCTGCTGCTCAATCACATCAGATAGTTTTGGTTGGCGAATTTTGCTGTAGGCCATATTCCCTGTCTTACGCCTTTTTGCCCGGAGTCAATTGGTCTTACCAATTTCTATTTCGTATCGCTAAAGTAACAAAGTATTCACCTTCTGTCCATATTGGTTTTGATTGAAATCAGTAAACCCTGCACATTTTAACAACCTTACAGAAATAACGTTTCAGAAATGTAACTTTGCACAAATGAGTTGATTACCCCCAAAGAGGGAGTTTTAACCATAATGAAACGAGGGTTTTTGCAATCTGAAGCGATTCAACAAGGCAAATAATGAAAATTCGCCCACTTAAGGCGCATTTCTATTCTATAGGTTGGGAGAGGAACAACGAGCGGGCCGATTTACAAATGCTTTCTTTTTATTCAAGTCGTCATCACCCCTTCATAAAGCAGGTGCATTCGCAGGCACTTACCACTATTCTGGCGCTTACGGAAGTCATCTCCGCTTTTTTCGGTCTCGTTTACCGTAAAGAAATAAATACAGAATATGGATTTTCATAATTACACACGCTCAGCGTGAACATAACAACCACACACGAGGTTTCAAATGGAAGCTCAACAGCACGGCGATCAGCTAAAGCGCGGGCTTAAAAACCGCCATATTCAGCTCATCGCACTGGGCGGTGCGATTGGTACCGGCCTGTTTCTGGGCAGCGCATCCGTTATCCAGTCTGCCGGTCCGGGCATTATTTTGGGTTACGCGATTGCGGGTTTCATTGCTTTTCTGATCATGCGCCAGCTGGGCGAAATGGTCGTGGAAGAGCCGGTCGCAGGCTCCTTCAGCCACTTTGCCTATAAATACTGGGGCAGCTTTGCCGGTTTCGCCTCGGGCTGGAACTACTGGGTGCTGTACGTTCTGGTTGCCATGGCCGAACTGACCGCCGTCGGGAAATACATTCAGTTCTGGTATCCTGAAATCCCAACCTGGGCTTCTGCTGCAGCCTTCTTCGTCATTATCAACGCCATTAACCTGACCAACGTTAAAGTGTTCGGGGAGATGGAGTTCTGGTTTGCCATCATCAAGGTCATTGCCGTGGTGGCGATGATTATCTTCGGCGGCTGGCTGCTGTTCAGCGGCAACGGCGGCCCGCAGGCCACCGTGCGCAACCTCTGGGAACAGGGTGGCTTCCTGCCTCACGGCATGACCGGTCTGGTGATGATGATGGCCATCATTATGTTCTCCTTCGGCGGTCTGGAGCTGGTAGGGATCACTGCCGCTGAAGCCGACAACCCGGAGCAGAGCATCCCGAAAGCCACAAATCAGGTTATCTACCGTATTCTGATCTTCTATGTGGGCTCACTGGCGGTGCTGCTCTCCCTGCTGCCGTGGACGCGCGTCACCGCTGACACCAGCCCGTTTGTGCTGATCTTCCACGAGCTGGGCGACACCTTTGTCGCCAACGCGCTGAACATCGTGGTGCTGACCGCAGCGCTCTCCGTATACAACAGCTGCGTATACTGCAACAGCCGTATGCTGTTCGGCCTCGCCCAACAGGGCAACGCGCCGAAGATGCTGCTTAACGTTGATAAACGCGGCGTGCCGGTGAATACCATCATTGTTTCCGCCATCGTGACCGCCCTGTGCGTGCTCATTAACTACATGGCACCGGAATCGGCGTTTGGCCTGCTGATGGCGCTGGTGGTCTCTGCTCTGGTCATCAACTGGGCGATGATCAGCCTGGCACACATCAAGTTCCGCCGCGCGAAACAGCAGCAGGGCGTCACCACGCGCTTCCCTGCCCTGCTCTATCCGCTGGGCAACTGGATTTGCCTGCTGTTCATGGCGGCCGTTCTGGTGATCATGCTGATCACGCCGGGTATGGCGATTTCCGTCTACCTGATCCCGGTCTGGATTGCGATCCTGGGCGTGGGCTATCTGTTCAGTCAGAAAAGCCGTAATGCCATGAAGGCGCACTAAGCCTCCCTCCGCGGTACCAGCTTTTGCGGGTGCCGCGCGTTGTTACCTCCCTCACACTTTCGCGCCCACAGCGCATTTATCCATATCACCGCCCTGATACTGCAACGCATATATCCCTTCGTCAGCGAATAATTCTCTCCATACCGTAAACCGGAGAGCTGTCGATGGATAACAACACACTGTCAGTAAAAGAAAAGATCGGCTATGGGATGGGCGACGCCGGATGCAACATTATCTTTGGCGCCATCATGCTGTTTGTTAACTATTTTTATACGGATATTTTTGGCCTCGCCCCTGCGCTGGTCGGCGTGCTGCTGCTGTCTGTCCGCGTGATTGACGCCGTAACGGACCCGATCATGGGCGCGATTGCCGACCGTACCCGCAGCAAATATGGCCGGTTTCGTCCATGGCTACTGTGGATCGCTTTCCCCTACGCGCTGTTCAGCATCCTGATGTTCACCACGCCAGAGTGGAGCTATAACAGCAAAGTTATCTATGCCTTTGTCACCTATTTCCTGCTGTCGCTGACCTATACCGCCATCAACATCCCCTACTGCTCGCTGGGCGGGGTGATCACTAACGACCCGAAAGAGCGCGTCGCCTGCCAGTCGTATCGCTTCGTGCTGGTCGGCATCGCCACGCTGCTGCTCTCATTAACGCTGCTGCCGATGGCCGACTGGTTTGGCGGGGACAACAAAGCCAAAGGCTACCAGATGGCGATGACCGTACTGGCGCTGATTGGCACCTGCATGTTCCTGTTCTGCTTCGCCACCGTGCGCGAGCGCGTGCGCCCGGCGGTGCAGACCAACGATGAGCTGAAAAACGATCTGAAAGACGTGTGGAAGAACGACCAGTGGGTGCGCATTCTGCTGCTGACGCTCTGCAACGTCTGTCCCGGCTTTATCCGCATGGCGGCCACCATGTATTACGTTACCTGGGTGATGGGCCAGAGCACCCACTTCGCCACGCTGTTTATCAGCCTGGGCGTTGTTGGCATGATGCTCGGCAGCGTGCTGGCAAAAGTGCTGACCGACCGCTGGTGTAAGCTGAAGGTCTTCTTCTGGACCAATATCGTGCTGGCGATTTTCTCCTGCGCCTTTTATTTCTTCGACCCGAAAGCCACCGTCACCATCGTGGTGCTCTACGTCCTGCTGAACATCCTGCACCAGATCCCGTCTCCGCTGCACTGGTCGCTGATGGCCGACGTGGACGACTACGGCGAGTGGAAAACCGGGAAGCGCATCACCGGCATCAGCTTCTCGGGCAACATCTTCTTCCTGAAGCTGGGGCTGGCGATTGCCGGGGCGATGGTCGGGTTCCTGCTCTCCTGGTACGGCTACGACGCGGGCGCGAAAGCGCAAAGCGCGGACGCCCTTAACGGGATCGTGCTGCTCTTTACCGTCATTCCCGGCATTGGATACTTAATTACCGCGGGCGTGGTGCGCCTGCTGAAGGTGGATCGTGAAACCATGAAGCAGATCCAGGCCGATCTGGAGAAACGCCGCACCAACTACCGTGAACTGAACGACTATCAGGCACTGAAAGCCGCAGAGACAAAATAAGGAGAGCCAAATGCATCAGTGGCCAAACCCGTTTATCGAACAACGCGCCGATCCGTACATTTTACGCCATGAGGGGCAGTACTATTTTATCGCCTCCGTGCCGCAGTACGACAAGCTGGCGATCCGCCGCGCAGCGTCGCTGGAAGGCTTACGTCATGCCGAAGAAGTGGTGGTCTGGCGTAAACCCGACGCTGGCCCCATGAGCCAGCTGATATGGGCGCCGGAACTGCATCATATCGACGGAAAGTGGTACATCTATTTTGCCGCGACGCACACGCAGGCGCTCGATGCACTCGGGATGTTCCAGCACCGCATGTTTGCCATTGAATGTACCGACAGCGATCCGCTTACCGGCACGTGGGTGGAAAAAGGGCAAATCAAAACCCCGTTCGATACCTTTGCTCTGGACGCTACCACCTTTGTGCATCAGGGGAAACGCTGGTATCTGTGGGCGCAAAAGGCACCGGATATCACCGGGAACTCCAACCTTTATCTGTGCGAAATGGCGAACCCGTGGACGCTAAAAGGCGAGCCGGTGATGCTCAGCAAACCGGAGTATGACTGGGAGTGTCGCGGATTTTGGGTCAACGAAGGCCCGGCGATGTTGGTTCACGGCGATAAGCTGTTTATCAGCTATTCCGCCAGCGCCACCGACGAGAACTACTGCATGGGACTGCTGTGGATAGACCTGAATGCCGATCCGCAAAACCCTGCAAACTGGCACAAATCCCCGCGCCCCGTATTCGCCACCAGCTACGAAAACCGCCAGTTCGGCCCGGGCCACAACAGCTTTACACAAACGCCGGAAGGGGAAGATGTGCTGGTGTATCACGCGCGAAACTACACCGAAATTGAGGGCGATCCGCTATACGATCCGAACCGTCATACCCGCCTGAAGCACGTCCGCTGGAATGAAAACGGGATGCCTGATTTCGGCATCCCGCCTGCGGATACGCTTTAGTCTTTGCGGCGCGCTGGCTTACACCAGCGTGCCGTAGATCGTCAGCAGCGCCACGATAACCACCACCACAAACGACGTTTTCTTCGCCATGGAGACAGCGGCTTTCGGTGTTTCAATCTTGTCGGTATGCGGCTCACGCGCCAGCGAGAACTGCGCCAGACGCGTTAACACCTGATACTGCGACGTATGGCGGTCAGCCAGCGAAGCAAACCATGCGGGCAGCGCTTTCTCACCGTGACCAATTAACGCGTACACCACGCCCACCAGACGCACCGGGAGCCAGTCGAGCACGTGCAGGATGGCATCGATGCCGGACAGCAAACGTTCATGCGGCGTCAGATAGCGGGCAAGCCAGGTCTGCCAGGCGCGCAGGAACGCATACCCCATCAGCAAGACCGGTCCCCACGGGCCGCCCACCACAAACCAAAACAGCGGCGCCAGGTAGTAGCGGAAGTTAATCCACAGCAGCGCGTTCTGCAGTTCGCGCAGAAACTCGCGCTCGTCGCAGTCCGGCGGCACGCCGTGGATCATCGTCAACTCGCTCGCCATGGCACCGCGCGCATGGGCATCGTCACGGGAGGCGGCTTTCAGGTAGGCGTGATAGTGCAAACGCACCTTGCCCGCACCAATGCACAGCACGCCGAGCAGGATCCACACCACCAGCAGCGGCACGTTGAAAAACAGTCCATGCAGCGCGCGCAGCAGCAGGAACGTAATGACCATCACCCCTGCCATCATCAGCAGCGTACGCAGCAGAGAAAAGTGCTTAATCCGGCGGAAAAGCACCTCCAGCCGGTGATCCAGATGCCAGTGCTCGCCAAGCTTGAACAGGCGTTCAGCGATGATGACCAGCAGCATGGTAAACAACGTCATGGTATCTCCTTATTCTGACGACGCGGTGAGCATGGCGCGGAACCGCGTCCAGTCGAATGCCGGGCCGGGATCGGTTTTTCTCGCCGGGGCAATATCACTGTGTCCCGTAATATTGTCGGCGATGGCCGGATAGAGTCCGATAAGCGTGCGGGTCACAGCCGCTAACTGTTGATACTGTGAATCGGTGTAGGGTGTGGTATCCGTGCCTTCCAGTTCGATCCCGATAGAAAAATCGTTGCACCGTTCGCGCCCGTGATACATCGACACCCCGGCATGCCAGGCGCGCTTATCAAAGGGAACATACTGAACCACTTCACCATCGCGACGAATCAGGCAGTGAGCCGACACGCGCAGATGCGCAATCTCAGCAAAGAAAGGATGGGCATCGGGATCAATCGTTCCCGTGAATAACGCATCGATCCACGGGCCGCCAAATTCCCCCGGCGGGAGACTAATATTATGAACCACCAGCAGTGTGGGCTTTTCATCCTCCGGGCGGCAGTCGTGGTGCGGCGAAGGCACATGCCGCGCATCCACCAGCCATCCGTTTTCTAACAACATGCTGGAACTCCTTATGTATGGTGCTGTTACTCGGTTCAGAGTAGCATGTTTCAATATTATGATTCGTTACCAATTTGGAGTTTTATCATGCCGCCTCGCCGCTACAACCCCGACCACCGACGTGAAGCGCTTCTGGAACGTATTAATATGGATATTCCGGCAAGCGTTGCCCATGCTTTGAAAGAAGACCTGGGCGGTGACGTCAATGCCGATAAAGATATTACCGCACAATTGTTGCCAAAAGAGACACGCTCCCACGCGGTCATTATCACCCGCGAAGAGGGTGTTTTTTGCGGCAAGCGCTGGGTTGAAGAGGTCTTTACCCAACTGGCGGGCGATGATGTGCAGGTAACATGGCACGTGGAAGATGGCGATAGCGTCACGCCCAATCAGCCGCTGTTCGAGCTGGACGGCCCCTCCCGCGTCTTGCTGACCGGCGAACGTACCGCGCTCAATTTTGTACAAACGCTCTCTGGCGTTGCCAGTGAAGTGCGCCGCTACGTTGACCTGCTGGCCGGCACCCGAACCCAGCTGCTGGATACCCGCAAAACGCTGCCGGGCCTGCGCACGGCGCTGAAGTACGCGGTGCTCTGCGGCGGGGGCGCAAACCATCGTCTGGGCCTGTCCGACGCTTTTCTGATTAAAGAGAACCACATTATTGCCTCGGGCTCCGTGCGTCAGGCGGTGGAGAAGGCCTTCTGGCTGCACCCTGATGTGCCGGTTGAAGTGGAAGTGGAAAACCTGGACGAGCTGGAGCAGGCGATTAAGGCCGGGGCCGATATCATCATGCTCGATAACTTCGAAACCGAGCAGATGCGCGAGGCGGTAAAACTGACCAACGGCCGGGCCCAGCTCGAAGTGTCCGGAAACGTCACCTTCGAAACAATCCGTGAATTTGCCGAAACCGGCGTGGATTACATCTCCGTCGGCGCGCTGACCAAGCACGTTCGCGCTCTCGACCTCTCGATGCGTTTTAAATAGTCATTCCTCTCCCCTCTCCGCCCGGAGAGGGGAATTTCAGCCCCGCTCGCAAATCCGCTGTTCTTCCCTGCAACGCAGCATAAATTCTCTGAAAGCGCTCTCCCGTTCCTTTTTTTGCCCCTCGTTTCTGCCCTTTCGCGCTGACAGAGTAGCGCCACCTAACGTAAGGAGCAGATATGAACAGACAACACGGATTCACTCTCATTGAGCTGATGGTGGTCATCGGCATTATTGCGATTCTGAGCGCCATCGGCGTACCTGCCTATCAGAACTACCTGCGCAAAGCGGCGTTGACCGATATGCTGCAAACCTTCGTTCCCTACCGCACCGCCATCGAGCTTTGCGCGCTGGATCACGGGGGCGTGGAGAGCTGCGATGCCGGCAGCAACGGCATCCCTTCCCCCACCACGACACGCTACGTGTCGGGAATGAGCGTAGCGAAAGGGATCGTGAACTTAACAGGACAGGAAAGTCTTAACGGGCTGGAAGTGGTCATGACGCCGCAGTGGAACGACGCTAACGGTATGACGGGCTGGACGCGTCTCTGCAACATCAGCGCTGATAGCGCCCTGAAGCAGGCCTGCGAAGACGTTTTCCGCTTCGACAATAACTGAGGAGCGGAAAATGAAGACCGATCAACTCGTGGCGCTTTGTCTTCGCCATCACGCACTGCTGCTTACCAGCGACAGTGAAATGGTCAGCATTGCCGTCGTGGGCAACCCCGCGGCTGAACTCATGGAGGCGCTGCGTTTCGCGACTCAGAAACGGATTGATATTGAGTGCTGGAGCGCTGAGCGCATGGAAAAACACCGGCAGCTCACGTCACAATCGCATCTGCCCGGTGTTTCGCAAACGCATTCAACGGTAGATATCCTCAACCACACGCTGCAGCAGGCAATCAACCAGCGCGCCTCTGATATTCATATCGAACCGATGGAGCACGCGTGCCAGATTCGTTTACGTATCGACGGCGTACTTTGCCCGCAGCCTCCGCTTGCGGCGGAACTGGCTAACCTGCTCAGCGCGCGTTTAAAAGTGCTGGGTAACCTGGATATTGCTGAGCGCCGTTTACCCCAGGACGGCCAGTTTACGATTGAACTGGCCAACGAGCCGGTTTCGTTTCGGATCGCGACGCTTCCCTGCAGCGGCGGCGAGAAAATTGTGCTGCGTCTCCTGCAGCAGGTTCCGCAGGCCCTTGAGCCGAAAGCGCTTGGCATGAATGCTGAGCAGTTGGCCTGTTTTAATGCGGTTCTCCACCAGCCGCAGGGGCTGATTCTGGTCACCGGGCCTACCGGCAGCGGCAAAACCGTGACGCTGTACAGCGCGCTGCAGTCGCGTAACACCCCTGACGTCAACATCTGCAGCGTCGAAGATCCTATTGAGATCCCCCTTGCCGGATTAAACCAGACGCAGATTAATCCCCGGGCGGGTTTAACCTTCCAGAGCGTGCTGCGGGCGCTGCTGCGTCAGGATCCCGACATTATTATGGTCGGCGAAATCCGTGACGGTGAAACGGCCGGGATTGCCATTAATGCTGCCCAGACCGGGCACCTGGTGCTGTCGACCCTGCATACCAACTCGACGACGGAAACGCTGGTTCGCCTGGAGCAGATGGGCGTCGCACGTTGGATGATTTCCTCCGCGCTGACGATGGTGATTGCCCAGCGACTGGTTCGACGTCTGTGCCCGTACTGCCGACAGAAAAGCGGGGAGCATACGGACTTACCTCGATCAGTATGGCCCAGACCGCTTCCACGCTGGCAGCCTACCGGCTGCGAGCGCTGTTACCACGGTTTTTATGGCCGCGTGGCCATTTTTGAAGTACTTGGGATCGACAATGCCCTGCGGCAGGCCATTGCCAGCGGGGCGGGAACAGACGTCATCGAGGCGAGCGCCCGCCAGGCAGGGATGATTTCTCTTTTTGAACACGGCTGCATGGCCGTCGAACAGGGGCTAACCACGATTGAAGAGTTGCTGCGCGTCCTGGGAATGCCCAATGGCGGCTAATCATCTCTGGCGCTGGCGTGCGCTCACCAAAAATGGAGAACCCCGAAGCGGGACACTGTGGGCCACGGACCGCAATGCGGCCTTCACCCGGCTAATGCGTAACGACCTCCATCCTCTGACGCTAACCCGATGCGCGCAGCGGCACCGCTGGCGGCAACACCACTGCGACGAGATGTTTCATCAGCTCGCCACGCTTCTGCAGGCTGGACTGACATTGTCCCACAGCCTGCAAATGCTGGCAGAGCAGCATCCGTTAAAACCGTGGCAGGCGCTGCTGCAAAGCATTGCCGATGAGCTCAGTGAAGGATGCCCGTTTTCTGAGTCGCTAAAAAGGTGGCCAGCCGTTTTTAGCCCTCTGCATGTCTCGATGGTGAAGACCGGGGAGCTGACAGGGAAGCTGGAGGCGTGCTGTCGTCAGCTCGCGCAGCAACAAAAAGCGCAGCAGCAGCTCAGTGCAAAAGTGAAAAAGGCGCTGCGCTACCCGGCGATCGTCCTGACGCTGGCTGTAGTGGTTGTGCTGGCGATGGTCACCCTGGTCCTGCCCGAGTTTGCCGCGATCTACAAAACGTTTAATACCCCGCTTCCCGTGCTGACGCAGATGGTCATGGGAATGGCCGCCTTTATGCAGTCATATGCCCTCGCGTTGTTCGCCCTGCTACTAACCCCCTTTGCCGTCGCCTGGGCTCTGCGGCAGAACCCTCGCTGGCAGCAAATCCTGATGCAGACGCCCGTGATGGGCGCACTGGCAAAAGGCCAAAAGCTGGGACACATCTTTACCGTGCTGTCACTCACGCAACAGGCGGGCATCCCCTTTTTACAGGGTCTGGAGAGTGCAGAAGAAACCGTTGAGAGCCGGTACTGGCAAGGGATACTTCGCAACGTGCGGGAGGACATTGAAAAGGGTCTACCCGTCTGGTCATCCTTTCAGAAGGCGACATTGTTTACCCCGCTCTGTATTCAGCTTTTACGAACCGGTGAAATGTCAGGTGCGCTGGACATCATGCTGGCAAACCTTGCCCATCATCACACGGAACAGACCTTTCAACGAGCAGATAACCTGGCGGCGCTTCTGGAGCCGCTGCTACTGATTGTGACGGGGGTCATTATCGGTACGCTGGTGGTGGCAATGTACCTGCCGATATTCCACCTGGGAGATGCGATGAGCGCGGGATAGTACAACAGGGCTGGCGCACGGGCATGCGCCAGCAGAAGCCATTACAGGCTATTGAATACGCGGTTTTCCTGTTCCTGAACGCGAATAAACGTCGTACGCTTTGTCAGCTCTTTCAGGCGGGAGGCGCCCACGTAGGTGCAGGCAGATCGCAGGCCGCCAAGGATATCGCGTGCGGTGTTTTCAACCGGGCCGCGCAGGGGCAGCTTCACGGTTTTGCCTTCTGCCGCGCGGTATTTTGCCACGCCACCGACGTGACGGGTCATCGCAGACTCAGAGCTCATGCCGTAGAACAGCATAAATTTCTCGCCGTTCTCTTCAACGACGGTACCGCCGCTCTCTTCATGGCCTGCCAGCATACCGCCGAGCATCACGAAGTCCGCGCCGCCGCCGAAGGCCTTTGCGACATCACCCGGCATGGTGCAACCGCCGTCGCTGATGATCTGGCCGCCCAGCCCGTGCGCCGCGTCGGCACATTCAATGACGGCAGAGAGCTGCGGATAACCGACGCCGGTTTTGACGCGTGTGGTGCATACGGAGCCCGGGCCAATGCCCACTTTCACGATATCGGCACCGGAGAGGATCAGCTCTTCACACATTTCACCGGTCACCACGTTGCCCGCGATGATGGTTTTCGTCGGCCAGGCTTCACGCGCCTTGCTGACGAACTGCACGAAGTGCTCGGAGTAACCGTTCGCCACATCAATACAAACGAAGTTCAGCGCCGGGTTAGCCTTCAGGATCTGTTTGGTCTTCTCGAAATCCGCATCGGAGGTGCCGGTGGAGACCATCACGTGCTTCACCACATCAGCAGAGGCGGACGCAACAAACGCATCCCACTCTTCAGGGCTGTAATGTTTGTGCACGGCGGTGAGGATATCGAACTGTGCCAGCGCGGTTGCCATCTCAAAGGTTCCCACAGTATCCATATTGGCAGCGATGATCGGCACGCCAGACCAGGTCTGACCGGAATGCTTAAAGGTGAATTGACGTTCGAGTTCAACGTCTGAGCGACTTTTCAGTGTAGAGCGTTTAGGGCGGATAAGAACGTCTTTGAAACCTAACTTCAGATCTTCTTCGATACGCATGTGCGGATTCCTGGGGTTAGAGGCAAATATGTTAAAAGCACAACTCCAGTGACGCTATCATACGCACTAATACCTGCTCCGCAAGACTGCGAAATTCTCTTTTTTTACGCTACAATCCTATAAATTTACCTGGTAAAAAGCCGGTAAACAGGGCTAAACAGTGACTGGCGCATCTGTGATTTTTAATCAACTGATTTTTATAATGAATAATTCCCAGGATTTGATTTAATGGGGTATATCGTTGCATTAACCGGCGGCATCGGTAGTGGCAAAAGTACCGTTGCGGACGCGTTTTCTCGTTTGGGTATCACGATTATCGATGCCGATATTATTGCCCGCCAGGTGGTAGAGCCCAATACACCCGCGCTAAAGGCCATCGCAGAACATTTTGGTCAGACAATCATCAATGACGATGGCACCCTGAATCGGCGCCAGCTTCGCGAATGCATTTTTTCCGATTCCGCGGAAAAAGCCTGGCTTAATAGCCTTCTCCACCCCATCATCCACCAGGAAACTCAGCGTCAGATCGCCGCGGCCCGCTCGCCCTATGTCTTGTGGGTGGTTCCGCTGCTGGTTGAAAATCAGCTGCAGAAGAAAGCCGACCGAGTGCTGGTGATTGATGTCACCCCCGAAACGCAAATCCAGAGAACCATGACGCGCGACCACGTCTCGCGCGAGCATGCGGAACACATTCTTGCCGCTCAGGCCACGCGCGCTCAGCGCCTTGCCGTGGCGGATGATGTCATTGATAATAACGGCGCACCAGATGCCATTGCATCGGATGTTGCCCGTCTGCACGCGCAGTATCTGACGTTTGCCGCGCAGGCCGTTGCACAGGAAAAACCATAATGTCGACACACATCCTTTTTGAGCATCCGCTCAATGAAAAAATGCGTACCTGGCTGCGCATCGAATTCCTCATTCAGCAGCTTTCACAACATCTGCCGGTTAACGATCACGCTACGGCGTTGCATTTCTTCCGCAATGTAGGCGATCTGCTGGATGTGATTGAACGCGGCGATGTCCGCACAGAATTGCTTAAAGAGCTGGAGCGTCAGCAGCGTAAATTACAGGCATGGGCTGAGGTTCCGGGGGTGGATGTAAGCCGTATCGATTCCCTTCGCCAGCAGCTTAAAACCAGCAGCAGCATCCTGATGGCTGCACCGCGCGTCGGGCAGTTTTTGCGTGAGGACCGCCTGATTGGCCTGGTGCGCCAGCGCCTGAGCATCCCTGGCGGTTGCTGCAGCTTCGACCTGCCGACGCTGCATATGTGGCTCCATATGCCACAAGCCCAGCGTGACGCGCAGGTGAACAGCTGGCTAGCAAGCCTGGAGCCGATGCACCAGACGCTGTCGCTGATCCTCGATCTGATCCGTAACTCAGCGCCGTTCCGCAAGCAAACCAGCCTGAATGGTTTCTACCAGGACAACGGTGATGATGCCGATCTTCTGCGCCTGAATTTATCGCTTGGCGAACAGCTTTATCCGCAAATTTCCGGGCATAAGAGCCGCTTTGCGATTCGCTTTATGCCGCTGGACAGCGAAAATGGCACCGTGCCGGAACGCCTCGATTTTGAACTGGCCTGTTGTTAAGGAGTGCCGATGTCTGATGTCACCACCGTAAACTGCCCTACCTGTGGCAAAACCGTTGTCTGGGGCGAAGTGAGTCCGTTCCGCCCATTCTGCTGCAAACGCTGCCAGCTTATTGACCTGGGCGAATGGGCGGCGGAAGAGAAACGTATTCCGAGTAAAGGCGATCTCTCGGACAGCGACGACTGGAGTGAAAATCAGCAGTAATCTGTAAAGCCTGCTGGCGCGTCGCTTAGCAGGCCTTCGGTTGTTCGACTAACCGCAGGATCACAGGCTCATTAGCTGGCGGGAATTTTTCGGCATCACTTGCCTGAAGCGCCACCCAGTTACCCGGCTGCCCCTCTTTTCCCCAGGGTTCACCTTCCCAGTTTTCCACCAGCCAGAACCAAAGCGTAATGTGCCTGTCCGGGAACTGGTATTCGAGCTTATCAAACAGCGTTGCGCCAAGCGGGGTGATCCCGACTTCTTCCTGAAGCTCGCGAACCAGCGCCGCTTCCGGCGTTTCACCAGCCTCAATTTTTCCGCCTGGAAACTCCCATTTGTTCGCCATATGGGCGTCGGCAGCACGCTGGGTGATAAAGATTTGGTTTTGCGGGTTGCGAATAATCCCGACGGCAATTTGCAGTATTTTCATATTGTTACTTCCATAAAAAAGGCGCAGATGTCTGCGCCTTTTTGGTTTTTTATGAATTTAGCTCAGACGCCCGTGGCACGCCTTGTACTTTTTACCGGAGCCACATGGGCACGGATCGTTACGACCCACTTTGCGATCGCCAGTCTGCGCGGCGATCGCCGCTGCGGCTTCGCTGTCGTCGGTCTGATGGCTCAGCTGTTGCATTTGTGCCAGACGCTCGGCTTCTTCACGACGCTGCTGCTCCATCGCTTCTACTTCTTCCGGCATACGCACCTGAACCTTGCTCAGGGTGCTGATCACTTCATACTTCAGCGACTCCAGCATAGACGCAAACATGGAGAAGGATTCACGCTTGTATTCCTGCTTCGGATCTTTCTGCGCATAGCCACGCAGGTGGATACCCTGACGCAGGTAGTCCATCGCCGCCAGATGCTCTTTCCACAGGGAATCCAGCGTCTGCAGCATCACGCCTTTTTCGAAGTGACGCATCATCTCAGCGCCAACAACCTCTTCCTTACGCTTGTAAACATCCAGCGCGGTTTCGTAGATACGCTCGCGCAGGGTCTCTTCGTGCAGCTCAGGCTCTTTATCCAGCCACTCTTTGATAGGCAGATCGAGGTCAAAGTCGTTTTTCAGACGTTCCTGCAGGCCTTCGATGTCCCACATTTCTTCCAGAGACTGAGGTGGAATATGCGCATCAATCGTGGCTTTAAACACATCTTCACGAATGCTGTTGATGGTTTCGCTCACATCGGATACGTCCAGCAGTTCGTTACGCTGGGTGTAGATCGCACGGCGCTGGTCGTTAGCCACGTCATCGTATTCCAGCAGCTGCTTACGAATATCGAAGTTGCGGCTTTCCACTTTACGCTGGGCGTTCGCGATCGCTTTGGTGACCCACGGGTGCTCAATGGCTTCGCCAGGCTTCATGCCCAGCTTACGCATCATGCCGGACACGCGGTCGGAGGCGAAAATACGCATCAGCGCATCTTCCATCGACAGGTAGAAGCGGGAAGAACCGGCATCACCCTGACGACCCGCACGGCCACGCAGCTGGTTATCGATACGACGCGATTCATGACGCTCGGTACCGATAATGTGCAGACCACCGGATGCCAGCACCGCGTCGTGACGCACCTGCCAGTCGGCCTTAATCTGCGCAATCTGTTCAGGCGTTGGGTTTTCCAGCTCAGCCACCTCGGCCTGCCAGCTACCACCCAGCATAATATCGGTACCACGACCCGCCATGTTGGTGGCGATGGTTACCGCAGCCGGATAACCTGCCTGCGCAACAATATCCGCTTCTTTGGCGTGGAATTTGGCGTTCAGTACGTTGTGTTTAATACCCGCTTTCGTCAGCTCGTGAGAAACCACTTCGGATTTTTCAATGGAGATGGTCCCCACCAGAACAGGCTGGCCTTTAGCAGTACGCTCGCGGATATCTTCGATGATTGCCTGAATTTTTTCCGCTTCGGTCATGTACACCAGGTCCGGCATATCCTTACGGATCATCGGACGGTTGGTTGGAACGACCACGGTATCCAGCTTGTAGATGGAGCTGAATTCAAACGCTTCGGTATCGGCAGTACCGGTCATGCCCGCCAGCTTCTCGTACAGACGGAAGTAGTTCTGGAAGGTGATAGACGCCAGCGTCTGGTTTTCGTTTTGAATATCCACGCCTTCTTTGGCTTCTACAGCCTGGTGCAGACCGTCAGACCAGCGACGCCCCTGCATGGTACGGCCGGTGTGCTCATCGACAATGATCACTTCGCCGTCTTTTACGATGTAGTCGACGTCACGGGTGAACAGCGCGTGGGCACGCAGCGCGGCGGTCACGTGGTGCATCAGCATGATGTTGCTCGGGGAGTACAGAGACTCGCCCTCTTCCATAATGCCTTCAGCAACCAGCAGCTCTTCAATTTTCACCAGACCACGTTCGGTCAGGTTCACCTGGCGCGTTTTTTCATCAACGGAGAAGTGGCCTTCACCCTGGAAGGTATCCGAGTCTTCTTTCTCCTGACGCAGCAGGTGTGGAATGATTTTGTCGACTTTACGGTACATCTCGGAGCTGTCTTCAGCCGGGCCGGAGATGATAAGCGGGGTACGCGCTTCATCGATCAGGATGGAGTCCACCTCATCCACCAGCGCATAGTGCAGCTTACGCTGGACACGCTCTTCAGGGCTGAACGCCATGTTGTCACGCAGGTAGTCGAAGCCGTATTCGTTGTTGGTACCGTAGGTGATATCCGCATTGTACGCTTCACGCTTGGCTGGCGCAGGCAGGCCGGACATGTTGATACCGACGGTCATACCGAGGAATTCGAACAGTGGACGGTTGTTTTCGGCATCACGCTGCGCCAGATAGTCGTTGACGGTAACGACGTGAACGCCTTTACCGGTCAGCGCGTTCAGGTAAGCCGGCAGCGTTGCGGTCAGGGTTTTACCTTCACCGGTACGCATTTCCGCGATGCAGCGCTCGTTAAGCACCATACCGCCCAGCAGCTGAACGTCGAAGTGACGCATGCCGAACACGCGCTTACTTGCTTCACGCACAACGGCAAACGCTTCCGGGATCAGGCTTTCTAAGGTTTCACCTTTTTCCAGACGCGCACGGAATTCCGCCGTTTTCGCTTTCAGCTCATCATCAGAGAGCTTCTCCATCGCCGGTTCCATACCGTTGATGACGGTAACAGCTTTGCGCATACGGCGCAGGGTACGATCGTTACGACTACCAAAAACTTTAGTTAATAATTTGATTAGCATAATAAATTCTCAAACGCCCCATCATGGGCAGATAAATTAAGGTATTGAAAAAGTTAATTTAGCTGAGGCGTTGAGGCCCGGCGCGAATGCCGTGAACCTGGCTAATCCAGGTTGATACAGAGAATGAAACAGGAGGAACGAGCGCGCGTTGCGCCGTCTCGCGCACCATGACCGGCGGCTGGCTGTCCTGCGTAAGCAGTGCATTAAGCGTGTCCAGCAGGGCAAGATGCTGTGCCTGCACCGGCAGCGTCTCTTCCGCCACAGGCATTGCCTGGGGCGCCATCGCGAAGGAGAGATGGCGGATAACCGTGCGGATAGCGTGCTGGTGCCAGTAATCAACGGAGAAATTCGGGCGGCGGCTGGCTTCAAGCCACGCGAGGTTTGTAAAGTTAACCCGCGTGTTGAGATCGTGTTTGGTGGTAGAGGTCTTCGCTGGCGTCGCCGCTTCGGCACTGTTGCTGAGCGCAGGCAAGCCGAGACTCGCCGCGACCATCCCTAATAAGAGATGCGGCCAGAAGTAACGTCTGCCAAATTGTCGCCAGCGCGTCAGTATTCCGCTCACTTGCTCCACCACATAAGCCAGCCTGTAACAGGCTACTTTTAAGTTATTTTTTTAAGCGCCCAGATATTACCACTAAAGCCAATGCACATCAGCAGGAATGAGGTGCCGCCGCGGGGAAAAACGGTCAAGAATGCAGCTAACGCACGCATTTTCTGCGCAAGACAAACAAGAGATAACGCCGGAGCAAACGAAGAAGGGCAAAAATAAAAACGACTGGTCTTCCTGGTCGGAGAGAGTACCAGGTTAACCAGTCGATTTTTTACGAAACGGCGTGAACCGTTACGCCAGAACCATGTTTGGCGCTTTGAAAGCCAGCGGCAGTTCTGCTTCGTCTTCGAAGGTCACATATTCCCAGGCTTCCTGTTTTGCCAGGACGGCCTGCAACAGTTTGTTGTTCAGCGCATGACCGGATTTGAACGCGGTAAATGCACCAATAATATTGTGACCACACATAAACAGGTCGCCGATAGCGTCCAGCATTTTGTGACGAACGAATTCATCTTCGAAACGCAGGCCGTCTTCGTTCAGTACGCGATAATCGTCAACAACGATGGCACAATCGAAGCTGCCGCCCAGGCACAGGCCGCGGGACTGCAGATATTCGATATCACGCATGAAGCCAAACGTACGGGCTCGGCTGATCTGGCGCATAAACGCATCAGCAGAGAAGTTCATCGCGTAGCGCTGGGTGCTGGAATCAATCGCCGGATGGTTAAAGTCGATGGTAAAGTCCAACGAGAAACCATTGTACGGTTTGAATTCAGCCCACTTGTCGCCATCTTCGACGCGAACAGTCTCTTTGATGCGAACAAATTTCTTCGCGCAGTTCAGTTCTTCGATGCCGGCATCCAGCAACAGATAGACGAACGGTGCAGCACTGCCATCCATAATCGGGATTTCTGGCGCATCGACTTCAACAATAATGTTGTCGATACCCAGCCCCGCCAGGGCGGCGTTCAGGTGCTCTACGGTAGAAATCCGCACGTCATGCTCGTTCACCAGACAAGTACAGAGCATAGTATCACGCACAGATTTGGCATCGGCCGGAAAATCTACCGGTGGATTCAAGTCGGTGCGACGATAGATGACCCCGGTATTGGCCGGCGCAGGGCGTAACGTCAGCGTGACTTTCTTGCCGGTATGTAAACCGACACCCGTCGCCTGAACGATACGTTTAAGTGTCCTTTGTTTGATCATCGTATAATCTCGCCAAATTAACTATCCAACCGAGAGTGTATATCACTAACGGTGGGCCAGTTTAGCACAAAGAGCGCAAATCCCCTAATTCCAGCCAATTCTTAATCAGCTTGCTTACGCAGGAACGCCGGGATATCCAGATAATCTGGCTCTTTCGCCGTTTGCGGCGTTGGGTCGTTCACCACTTTCGCGGCCGGTTTCTGCTCCTGAGTCAGCGGAGACATACCGTGCTGCTGGTAACGATCCATTACCGGTTGCTGAGTCTGCTTGTTAGTCACTAAGGTGATCTCAGGACGCTTGTCCATACCGATACCGGTCGCAACAACGGTAACACGCAGCTCGTCGTTCATTTCAGGGTCAAGCGAAGTACCGATTACCACGGTAGCGTTGTCAGAGGCGAACGCACGGATAGTGTTACCCACGGTTTCGAACTCATCCAGACGCAGGTCAAAGCCAGCGGTAATGTTGACCAGCACGCCACGCGCACCAGACAGATCGATATCTTCCAGCAGTGGAGAAGAGATGGCCATTTCAGCCGCTTCTTCTGCACGGTCTTCGCCGCTCGCCACGCCAGAGCCCATCATCGCGTAGCCCATCTCGGACATCACGGTGCGAACGTCTGCAAAGTCAACGTTCATCAGGCCAGGACGGGTAATCAGTTCAGCGATACCCTGAACCGCGCCTTTCAGCACGTCGTTTGCTGCACCGAAGGCATCCAGCAGGGAGATACCGCGACCCAGAACCTTCAACAGCTTGTCGTTCGGGATAGTGATCAGCGAGTCAACGTGCTTGGACAGTTCGGTGATACCCTGCTCCGCGAAGGCCATACGCTTCTTGCCTTCAAAATTGAAAGGCTTAGTCACGACAGCAACGGTCAGAATACCTAAATCTTTAGCCACTTCAGCTACAACAGGTGCTGCGCCGGTACCGGTACCGCCACCCATACCTGCTGCAATGAAGACCATGTCCGCACCTTCCAGTGCAGCGCGCAGGGCTTCACGATCTTCTTCAGCCGCATTGCGGCCCACTTCCGGGTTAGCCCCTGCTCCCAGCCCTTTGGTGATACCACCGCCGATCTGGATAGTCTGGCCTACAGCCGTCTTACGCAGTGCCTGTGCATCGGTGTTAACTGCAAAGAATTCAACACCCTCAATGCGTTCACGCACCATATGCTCTACGGCGTTACCGCCGCCGCCACCGACGCCGATGACTTTAATCACCGCGTCGTTGGTCAGTTCCATAGGTTCAAACATAATTTCTCTCTCCGTTGTGCCTGTCGCCCGAGACCGCTAATTCTCTCCGGTCTCTTAAAAAAATTAAAACTCTTTTCGCAACCAGTTGTTCAGTCGTTTGACCCACGACCCCACTGAGACGCGTTTTTCCACTTCCGCTTCACCACTGAGATGAGATTCCTTCCCGTAGTGGAGCAGGCCCACAGCCGTTGAATAATACGGCTCCTGAGCATAATCCGTTAAACCGGTGATATTCAGCGGCGCACCAATACGCACCTGCGTATGGAACACGCGCTGTGCACACGCCGCAAGACCTTCAATTTGCGCTGCACCGCCGGTTAATACAATCCCCGCTGCAAGATGATGTTTAACACCCTGCTGACGAAGCTGTTCCTGTAACTGTAAAATCTCTTCGTTGACCAGGTTGAGCAGCTCGGTATAGCGCGGCTCGATCACCTCTGCCAACGTCTGGCGCTGCAGGCTGCGCGGTGGACGACCACCGACGCTTGGCACTTCAACGCTCTCATCTTTGCCAACAATAGAGCCCAGCGCACAGCCGTGGCGCACTTTAATCGCTTCTGCATCGCTCGGTGGCGTACCAAAAGCGTAAGCAATATCACTGGTCACGACGTTCCCTGCGTACGGGATCACTTTGGTGTGGCGCAACGCACCGCCGGTATACACGGCCATGTCCATTGTACCACCACCAATATCGACCACACAGACACCCAGTTCACGTTCATCTTCGGTCAGCACGGAATAACTTGCCGCCAGACCGGCGAAAATAAGTTGGTCAACTTTCAGGCCACAACGTTCAACGGCTTTTACAATGTTCTTCGCCATATCGTTGTGACATGTGATCAGGTGCACTTTTGCCTGCATACGAACGCCTGACAGACCAACCGGGTTCTTGATCCCTTCCTGGTAGTCAATCGCATATTCCTGCGGGATCACGTGCAATACGCGATGCTCATCGCGGACACGCACGGATTTCGCCGTATGCACAACGTTTTCAACGTCTTCCTGCGTCACTTCTTCTTCGGAAATCGGCACCATACCGATTTCGTTCTGGCAGCTAATGTGCTTACCAGAGAGGGCCAGATAGACAGAAGAAATCTGGCAATCTGCCATCAATTCAGCCTGATCGATGGCGCGCTGGACGCATTTCACCACCGATTCAAGATCGTTTACCCCACCTTTATCCATACCACGGGACGGGCAACTGCCCACGCCAATGATATTGACCATACCGTCGGGCAGAACTTCCCCTACTAAAGCGGCAACCTTCGCGGTGCCAATCTCCAGTCCAACTACCAGTTTTCTGTCCGTCGCCTTGATCATTGTTGTTCTGCCTGTACCTGTGCCTGATTCTGTTGCTGATTAGGTTCCTCGACCGGAGCCGGTACCCAACCGACTGCTGCGCCTGAGTCATAGCGCAAATCAACGTAGCTTATCCGTTTGCCGTCAGTCTGTGCCTGCTGCTGTAAAACCGGGTAAAGTTCGACAAAACGCGCCAGACGCTTCATGGTGTCCCCGCGCCCCAGGTTGAGCTTAATGCCGTTCGTTAACGTAAGCTGCCAGGAACGGCGCGCCGTCATGGCAGCATCTTTTAACGTAAACCTGTCCTTCGCCAGCACCTGACCCATTTCACGAAAACCCTGTAACACTTCGTTTTCGCTGCCTTCAGGGCCATACAACATCGGTAAATTTTGCTTGTTGACACGATCGGCCGGGACGCTGAAGGAATTTCCGTCGACGTCAACCATGTGCTGATCATTCCAACGCGCAATGGGCACATATTCAACCAGATGAATCTTCAATTCATCAGGCCATTGCTTTCTTACGCTCGCCTGTTTTATCCATGGCAGACGTTCAATCTGGCTCTGGATAATATTGACGTCCTGAGTCATAAAGGTGCCAGGCGAGCCCAGTGCCAGTATTGACTGGCGAATATCGTCGTTACGCGTGTAGTGACGCTCACCGGTGACCACCAGCTTAGAAAGTGGCAACCGCTGCGCATCTTCCATCCAGCCCAGGACCATCCAGCCGCTGATAAACACGGTGCACAGCACCCCGAGCAGGAAAATGATGCCTGCAAGACGCGTTCCATTACTGCGGCGTGAAGAGGTGTATTCTTCCTCGTCATCGCGGTTGCGCGTGTTCAATGCAGCCTGAGACATATCAGCCCGCCTGGTCCAGAATGCGTACGACTAACTGCGAGAAGCTCATCCCCGCCTGACGCGCGGCCATCGGCACAAGGCTGTGGCTGGTCATTCCCGGAGAGGTATTGGCTTCCAGCAGATAAAATTGTCCATCCCGGTCCTGCATCACGTCGATGCGCCCCCAGCCCTGGCAACCCAGAACATGCCAGGCTTTAAGCACCAGGGACTGTAATTCGGCTTCACGCTCAGCTTCAAGACCACTTGGGCAGAAATATTGCGTCTCATCAGAGAGATACTTCGCCTCATAATCATAGAAGACTCCAGCGGGTTGGATACGGATTGACGGTAAAATTTCTTCGCCAAGCATCGCGACGGTAAATTCCGGCCCGCTAAGCCATTTTTCTACCAGAACTTCATCATCATGTTGAAATGCCAGCGCTAAAGCGGACGCTAAATCGTCAGCTTTGTCGACTTTGGACATTCCCACGCTGGAGCCTTCCCGGCTGGGCTTTACAATAACCGGTAAGCCCAGTTCAGCAATGCGCGCATTAACGCTATCCGACAGGCCCAATTCAAATTCGCGTCGCGTCAGCGCTACCCATGGTGCGACAGGTAACCCTGCGCCCTGCCACAGCAGCTTGCTGCGCAGTTTATCCATAGAGATAGCGGAAGCCATCACGCCGCTGCCGGTGTACGGCAGGCCGAGCAGATCCAGAAGCCCCTGCAGGGTACCGTCTTCACCGCCACGACCGTGTAAAGCGATAAAAACTTTATCGAAGCCCATGGCTTTTAATTGCGTCACGTCGACCTCTTTTGGGTCAACCAGATGCGCATTGACGCCACCTTCACGCAGGCCCGCCAGTACAGCCGCGCCGGAATTCAGGGAAACCTCGCGCTCGGCGGAGGTGCCGCCAGACAGGACAGCAATCTTATCAGCCATGATGCTCATCCTCCTGGTTTTGCGGCTTCAGTTTGATTTCAGCTAAGGTACGGGCGATTTTGCCGATATTTCCCGCACCCTGAATCAGAATTAAATCGTTACCTGTCAGGACCGGTGCCAGAATTTCCGCCACCTGGGCAGGGTCAGAAACCAGAATAGGGTCAACTTTACCGCGTCCACGAATGGTGCGACACAGAGAACGACTGTCTGCGCCCGGAATCGGCGTCTCGCCTGCGGCGTATACATCCAGCATTAACAGGGTATCAACCTGCGACAGGACGCTGGCGAAATCGTCATACAGATCGCGCGTACGCGTGAAACGGTGCGGCTGGAACACCATCACCAGATTCTTGTCCGGCCAGCCCGCACGTGCGGCTTTAATGGTGGCGTCCACTTCGGTTGGATGGTGACCATAGTCGTCCACCAGCATCGCCGTACCGGCTTTACCGTTTACCGGATCCAGCGGGAATTCACCGAGGAAGTCGAAACGACGACCGGTGCCCTGGAAGCTTTCCAGCGCGCGCAGGATCGCATCATCATCAATGCCTTCTTCCGTCGCGACGGCCACTGCCGCTGCGGCATTGAGCGCGTTATGGCGCCCTGGCGCATTCAGCGTCACGTGCAGCAGCTCTTTGTCCTGACGCGCCAGCGTGAAGTGCCCCTGCGCGCCAATCTGTTTGTACTCTTCCACGCGGACGTCAGCGTCTTCACTGAAACCGTAGGTGGTGATTTGACGACCCACGCGCGGCAGCAGCTCGCGGATCACCGGATCGTCTACGCACATCACCGCGCGCCCGTAGAACGGCAGGTTGTGCAGGAAGTTGATAAAGGTCTGCTTTAAGTTCTCGAAGTCACCCTGGTAGGTATCCATATGGTCCGCTTCGATGTTGGTGACAATCGCCACCATCGGCTGCAGGTGCAGGAACGACGCGTCGCTCTCATCTGCTTCAGCAATCAGATAACGACTGTGGCCCAGACGCGCATGCACGCCCGCGGCTTTGACCAGGCCGCCGTTGACGAACGTCGGGTCGAGACCCGCTTCTGCATAAATACTGGAGACCATCGCCGTGGTCGTGGTTTTACCGTGGGTCCCGGCAATGGCAATGCCATGACGGAAACGCATCAGTTCCGCCAGCATTTCTGCACGGCGGATCACCGGAATGCGCGCGTCATGCGCGGCAACGATTTCCGGGTTGTCAGAGGAGATAGCGCTCGATACCACCACCACGCTCGCATCGCGCACGTTTTCCGGGCGATGGTTAAAATAGATAGTCGCCCCAAGCGACGCCAGCTGCTGCGTTACAGGGTTTGGCGCCAGGTCAGACCCGCTGATCTGATAGCCTTCGTTAGCTAACACTTCGGCAATACCGCCCATGCCAGCACCACCGATGCCAACAAAGTGAATGTGCCGGACGCGACGCATCTCGGGCACGATTGAACGCAGTTTTGCCAGTTGTTGTGTATTCATTCTCTAAACGCCATCGACTACTTAAAATTCGTGCCGCGCTTCACGCGCTGCGAGGGTTAAGCCTGAGCTGCCAGGCTCACTTCTTTTGCCACCCGTTCCGTCGCATCAGGGATAGCCGCCGCGCGCGCGCGTTCAGCCATCTCAAGCAATACGTCTCTGTTCCAGCCCGCCAGGGTGGTGGCGACCGCGTCGGCGGTAAACTGTGGCTGCTCAAAAATTTTCGCCGCACCGGCTTTCTCAAGCGGCAGGGCATTCCAGTACTGTTGCCTGTCTTTGTGCTGGAAAGGCACAAACAGAGCCGGCAGCCCCGCGGCAGCGATTTCGCTTACCGTTAAGGCGCCAGAACGACAGACCACGACATCGGCCCAGGCGTACGCTGCCGCCATGTCGTCGATAAATTCCGTCACGTTATGCTGCGGCTGCCCCGCCTCGGCGTAAGCCTGCTCAACGGTCTGCTGAGCGCCTTTTCCACTCTGGTGCCAGATAGTGACGGCATCACCCAGCTTTGCGGCAACCTGCGGCATCGTCTGGTTTAAAATGCGCGCGCCCTGAGAACCGCCGACGACCAGCACACGCACCGGCCCTTCACGGCCCGCCAGGCGAGCCTCCGGCAGCGGCAGTGCCAGTACGTCTACGCGCACCGGGTTTCCCACCACGTCCGCTTTCGGGAACGCGCCGGGAAATGCCTGCATGACTTTGGTGGCGATTTTCGCCAGCCATTTGTTGGTCAGACCCGCAATACCGTTCTGCTCATGCAGCACAACGGGAATACCTAACGACCACGCGGCTAACCCACCTGGACCCGAGACATAGCCGCCCATGCCCAGCACCACATCGGGCTTAAAGCGCTTCATGATGGTGCGCGCCTGACGCCAGGCGTTAAAAATGCGCACCGGTGCCAGCAGCATTGCCTTGAGGCCTTTGCCCCGAAGGCCGGAAATACGAATAAAGTCGATCTCAATACCGTGTTTCGGTACCAGGTCGGCCTCCATGCGGTCTGCGGTTCCCAGCCAGCGTACCTGCCAGCCCTGATCCATTAAATGGTGCGCAACCGCCAGTCCCGGGAACACATGTCCGCCGGTACCGCCTGCCATCACCATTAACCGCTTCGGTTGATTCATCGTGAACCTCGTGTAAACGCCTGGGCTTTTTCCAGACGCGTCTCATAATCTATGCGCAACAACAGCATGATGGCCGTCGACATAATCAACAGACTGGAACCACCATAACTGATCAACGGCAACGTCAGACCTTTGGTCGGCAGCATACCTGCTGCGGCCCCGACGTTAACCAATGCCTGGAAGCTAAACCAGATACCAATTGAGCAGGCCAGGAAGCCTGAGAAACGGTGATCGATCTCCAGCGCTTTCCGGCCGATGGACATGGCGCGGAAAGCGACGAAGAATACCATTAATAGCGCTAATACCACACCGATATAACCCAGTTCTTCCGCAATAATGGAGAAGATGAAGTCAGTATGCGCTTCCGGTAAATACTCCAGTTTCTGTACCGAGTTACCCAGCCCCTGCCCCCAGAGCTCACCGCGCCCAAAGGCCATAAGTGACTGCGTCAGCTGATAGCCGCTGCCGAACGGGTCTTCCCACGGGTTCCAGAACGAGGTCACGCGGCGAATACGGTAAGGCTCGGCGAGGATCAGCAGCACAACCGCTGAAATCCCCATCCCGATAATGGCGATGAACTGCCACAGCTTTGCGCCCGCCAGGAACAGCATGGCCAGCGTGGTGACAAACAGTACCACCACGGTACCGAGGTCAGGCTGCGCCAGCAGTAATACCGCCAGCACCAGAATCACGCCCATCGGTTTTAAGAAGCCGCGCAGGTTATTACGCACTTCATCTACCTTACGCACCAGGTAGTTCGCCAGGTAGCAGAACAGGGAGAGCTTGGTAAATTCCGCAGGCTGAATACGCAGCGGGCCAAAGGCGATCCAGCGTGATGCCCCGTTTACGGAACTCCCCACCACCAGAACGATCAGCAGCATAATGATCGAGGCGATCAGCATCGCCGTACTGTGTCGCTGCCAGAACTCCATCGGCAGACGCAAGGTCACCAGCGCCAGGCAGAATGCCAGGATAATGTATAGACCATCACGCTTGGCAAACAGGAAAGGATCGTTCGCCAGACGCTGCCCGACGGGCATTGACGCTGACGTCACCATAATAAAGCCGACCGCCGCGAGCCCCATCGTGAGCCAGAACAGCGTGCGGTCGTACATGATCAGGCTGTCGTTATCTTTTTGACGAGAGCCCATCACCCAGCCTTTGAGTGCCGCAAACAACCACACCAGGATCCCAAATCCTGGCAGGCGCGGCATTTTCAGGCGAGGGAGAGATAAACGCATCAGCCTAACTCCTTCGCCAGGCGGGTAAAGACATCACCACGCTGTTCGAAATTCTTGAATTGATCGAGGCTGGCACAGGCCGGAGAGAGCAGCACCATATCACCCGGCTTCACGCGAGGGGCAATCAGCCGCATCGCCTGTTCCATGGTTTCGGTTTGCTCGGCGACCTCAGGGCGCAGTGCAGCCAGCTCGCTGCCGTCACGGCCGAAGCAGTACAGACGGACGTTATCACCGGAGAGATACGGCTTCAGGGACGAGAAATCCGCTGATTTACCGTCGCCGCCCAGCAGCAGATGCAGGGTACCGTCAACGTGCAGGCCGTTCAGCGCGGCCTCCGTGCTGCCCACGTTGGTGGCTTTAGAGTCGTTGATCCAGCGCACGCCGTTGTGCTCCAGCGCCAGCTGGAAACGGTGTGCCAGGCCGGAAAACGTGGTTAACGCTTTCAGGCTTGAGGAGCGCGGCAGCCCCACTGCGTCCGCCAGCGCCAGCGCCGCCAGCGCATTGGTATAGTTGTGCTGCCCAGAGAGCTTCATCTCTTTCACGTTCAGCACTTTCTCACCTTTCACGCGCAGCCAAGTTTCGCCCAGCTGGCGGTTCAGATGATAATCACCCATGGTGATGCCAAAACTAATGCAGCGGTCGTCTGCGCCACGCACCGGCATGGTCAGCGCATCATCGGCGTTCACTACGCAGACTTTGGCATTCTCATAAACGCGCAGCTTGGCGGCGCGGTACTGCTGCAGACCAAATGGATATCTGTCCATGTGATCTTCAGTCACGTTGAGGATCGTCGCAGCGGCAGCATGCAGGCTGGAGGTCGTTTCCAGCTGGAAGCTGGAAAGCTCGAGAACATAGAGTTCACAGCCTTTGTCCAGCAGCATCAGAGCAGGCAAACCAATGTTACCGCCAACGCCGACGTTCATGCCCGCCGCTTTTGCCATTTCCCCCACCAGGGTGGTGACGGTGCTTTTACCGTTAGAACCGGTAATCGCGATAACAGGCGCCTGCGCTTCGCGGCAGAACAGCTCGATATCGCCGACAATCTCAACGCCTGCATCTGCGGCAGCGCTCAGGGAAGGATGCGCCAGCGCCATACCCGGGCTGGCGACAATCAGATCGGCTGCCAGCAGCCAGTCATCATTCAGACCACCAAGGTGGCGTTCAACCTGTTCCGGCAGTTTATCCAGACCCGGCGGAGAGACACGCGTATCCATCACGCGCGGCGTCACGCCACGTGCGAGGAAAAAGTCCACGCAGGAAAGGCCCGTGAGGCCTAACCCGATGATAACGACTTTTTTGCCCTGGTAATCTGCCATGATTAACGTACCTTCAGCGTTGCCAGGCCAATCAGCACCAGCATCAGCGAAATAATCCAGAAGCGCACAATGACGCGCGGCTCCGGCCAGCCTTTCAGTTCATAGTGGTGGTGAATCGGCGCCATACGGAAGATGCGCTGGCCGCGGAGCTTGAAGGAGCCGACCTGCAAAATCACCGACAGCGTCTCAACCACAAACACGCCGCCCATGATCACCAGCAGGAACTCCTGACGCAGCAGCACGGCAATAATGCCCAGCGCGCCGCCTAACGCCAGTGAACCGACGTCACCCATAAAGACCTGAGCCGGATAGGTGTTGAACCACAGGAAGCCAAGCCCCGCGCCGACAATCGCCGTACAGACGATCACCAGCTCACCCGCGTGGCGCAGATAAGGGATGTGCAGGTAGTTCGCAAAGTTCATGTTACCGGTCGCCCATGCCACCAGCGCAAAACCGGCGGCGACAAAGACGGTTGGCATAATGGCCAGGCCATCCAGACCGTCGGTCAGGTTAACGGCGTTACCGGTGCCGACAATCACAAAGTACGCCAGCAGAATGTAGAACAGACCCAGCTGCGGCATCACGTCTTTAAAGAACGGCACGACCAGCTCGGTCGCTGGCGTGTCTTTCCCTGCCAGATACAGCGCGAAGGCCACGCCCAGCGCGATCACCGACATCCAGAAGTACTTCCAGCGGGCAATCAGGCCTTTGGTGTCTTTACGGACGACTTTGCGGTAATCATCGACGAAACCAATGATCCCGTAACCCACCAGAACCGTCAGCACACACCAGACGTACGGGTTGGACGGGTACGCCCACAGCAGTACGGAAACGACGATGGCAGTCAGGATCATTATCCCGCCCATGGTCGGGGTACCGCGCTTGCTGAAGTGCGATTCCGGGCCGTCGTTACGCACAACCTGGCCGAAAGAAAGCTTTTGCAGACGGGCAATCATGCGCGGGCCCATCCACAACGAGATGAACAGCGCAGTCAGCAGGCTGACGATGGCGCGAAACGTCAGATAGGAAAAGACGTTAAAGCCTGAGTAATATTTGACCAAATGTTCGGCCAGCCAAACTAACATGTCCCGTTCTCCTGTAATGCGTGCACAACCTCTTCCATGGCGGCACTACGTGAACCTTTCACTAACACTGTCACAATTTGTTTTTCTGTTATTAATGCCTTAAGGCGCTCAATCAACGCGGCTTTATCGGCAAAATGCTCGCCAACGCCGCTGGCCTGGCTAATCGCCTGGCTCAGTTTTCCTGCGCTCAGTACACAGTCCAGCCCCGCCGCTTTCGCCGCTTCACCGACCTGGGTATGACAGGCTTCGCTTTCGTCGCCCAGCTCTGCCATGTCGCCAACCACCATGATGCGGAAGCCCGGCATTTCAGATAACACCTGCACCGCCGCCGTCATCGAGCCAACGTTCGCGTTGTAGGAGTCATCCAGCAGCAGCTTGTTTTCCGAAAGCTGAATCGGGAACAGGCGTCCCGGCACGGCTTTCAGGTTCGCCAGCCCGGCTTTGATTGCCTCATGTGAAGCGCCCACCGCCGTTGACAGCGCCGCCGCCGCAAGGGCATTGGCGATGTTATGGCGACCCGGCAGCGGCAGCAGCACCTCCACGCCACCCGTTGGGGTGGTGAGGGTGAACTCAGTGCCGTGCGACGTCACATGGATATTGGTCGCCGTAAAATCACTGTTGGCCGCATTTGGCGAGAAGCGCCAGGTTTTACGCGCACCAATGATGCTCTGCCAGTTCAGCCAGTCGTTGTTATCGGCGTTCAGAATGGCGATACCGTTTTCCGGCAGGCCGGTGTAAATCTCGCCTTTTGCTTTTGCCACGCCTTCCAGCGATCCAAAGCCTTCCAGGTGCGCAGCCGCAAGGTTATTCACCAGCGCCGCTTCCGGGCGAGTCAGGCTCACGGTCCAGGCGATTTCACCCTGGTGGTTTGCACCTAACTCGATCACCGCATACTCGTGCTCTTTGGTCAGGCGAAGCAATGTCATCGGCACGCCGATGTCATTATTGAGGTTGCCCGCGGTATAAAGCGTATTGCCGCACTGGCTGAGGATCGCAGCCGTCATCTCTTTCACTGACGTTTTGCCTGAAGATCCGGTCAGGGCGACGACGCGAGCCGGCACCTGCTGACGAACCCAGGCCGCCAGCTCGCCGAACGCGAGACGCGTATCTTTCACCACAACCTGCGGCAGATCGATATCAAGCTTGCGGCTGACCAGCAGCGCACCGGCGCCGTTCTCTTTGGCCTGTTCAGCAAAATCATGCGCGTCAAAACGCTCGCCTTTCAGCGCCACGAACAGACAGCCAGCGGTGACTTTGCGGGTGTCCGTCGTCACGGCATCAATGGTCAGGTCTTGCCCGTGCAGGTCGCCGTGCAGTACCGCAGCGGCCTGGCTTAACGAGAGGCTAATCATGCGACGACTCCCAGCAGGCGAGCTGCCGTTACGCGATCCGAGTAATCCAGACGGCGGTTGCCAACGATCTGATAATCTTCATGGCCTTTACCCGCCAGCAGAACA
The DNA here is from genome assembly GCF_019968825.1 of Enterobacter sp. JBIWA003. Lineage (NCBI taxonomy): Bacteria > Pseudomonadati > Pseudomonadota > Gammaproteobacteria > Enterobacterales > Enterobacteriaceae > Enterobacter > Enterobacter sp. JBIWA003. Next base: position 861,738 of record NZ_CP074170.1, on the reverse strand, counting down.
ACATCATTCTCCTGTGCCTGCATGATGGCGTTCGTCACGGCTTCCGCCCGGCCTTCCACGACGCGCGCGCGGCCCGCATCCAGCATGCCCGCCAGAATGTCATTAATGATGGCGCGCGGCTCTTCCGTACGCGGGTTGTCATCGGTGACAACCGGAATATCTGCGAACTGTTCCGCAATAGCGCCCATCAGCGGGCGTTTGCCTTTGTCACGATCGCCGCCGCAGCCAAACACGCACCAGAGCTTACCGGTACAGTGCAGGCGCGCCGCTTCCAGCGCTTTTTCCAGCGCATCCGGCGTGTGGGCATAATCAACCACAACGGTCGGTTTACCCGGCGCGCTAAACACTTCCATACGGCCACAAACTGGCTGCAGACGCGCGGCGGTTTTCAGCAGTTCATCCATCGGGTAACCCAGCGCCAGCAGCGTTGCCAGCGCCAGCAGCAGGTTGCTGACGTTAAACGCCCCCATCAGGCGGCTTTCAATTTCGCCTTCACCCCAGGAAGAGGCAAAGCGGATGGTCGCCCCGCTGTCGTGATAATTCACCTCAACCGCCTTCAGCCAGCGGCCGTGGCAGTTCGGATTGATATGGTCTTCCATCGATACGGCAACCGCATCCGGCAGCTTCGCCAGCCAGCGGCGGCCGACTTCATCGTCGGCATTGATGATCGCCTGACCACAGTGGTGAGTGGAATAGAGCAGCCATTTTGCGGCTTCGTAGTGCTCCATATCACCATGATAATCAAGATGATCGCGGCTCAGGTTGGTAAACACGGAGGCGGCAAATTTCAGCGCCGCGACGCGGTGCTGTACCAGACCGTGCGAAGAGACCTCCATCGCGGCAAAGGTTGCGCCCTGCCCTGCCAGTCCGGCAAGCACGTGCTGTACGTCAACCGCGGAGCCAGTGGTGTTTTCCGTCGGGCTCACTTTGCCCAGCAGACCGTTACCCACAGTCCCCATCACCGCGCCGGTTTCACCCAGCAGCTGAGCCCACTGCGCCATCAGCTGCGTGGTGGTGGTTTTTCCGTTCGTACCCGTTACGCCAACCAGGCGCAGCTGGTCGGAAGGTTCGTGATAAAAACGTCCCGCCAGTGCGGAAAGACGTTCATTTAACTGGCTGAGATAGATGACCGGCACGCCGTGCATTTCACGGATCTCACCGTCGCTTGCCTCATCTTTAGCCTCAGCAATAATGGCAGCCACACCTTGCGCAATCGCCTGCGGGATATAACGACGCCCGTCCGCCTGATGACCGACCACCGCCACAAAAAGATCGCCAGAAGCAGCCACGCGGCTGTCCAGTACCATCTCTCGCAGTGCTCGCTCCGGTGCATTTGGCACCCACGGAGCGAGAAGGTCGCGCAAATTACGATCTGCCACCTGTACCCTCGCCTTGATTAATTACAAATTCACTTTTTTCGCCCGTCGCCAGCGCATCCGGTTCAATGTTCATGGTGCGTAACACGCCGCCCATGATGGCCCCGAACACAGGCGCGGAGACGGCGCCGCCGTAGTATTTACCCGCCTGTGGATCGTTTATCACGACCACCAGTGCAAAACGCGGATTGCTTGCAGGCGCAACGCCTGCGGTATAGGCAATGTATTTGTTGATGTAGCGGCCGTCTGGCCCCACTTTTTTCGCTGTACCGGTTTTAATGGCGATACGATAGCCTTTAATCGCCGCCTTCACGCCGCCGCCGCCCGGCAGCGCCACGCTTTCCATCATATGCACCACGGTACGAACGATGGATTCCGGGAAGATACGCTCGCCCGGGACCGGTGGATCAACTTTGGTAATCGACAGCGGGCGATAAACGCCATAGCTGCCAATCGTTGCGTAGACTCGCGCTAACTGTAACGGGGTTACCATTAGCCCGTAGCCGAAAGAGAAGGTGGCCCTCTCTATGTCAGACCACCGTTGTTTTTGAGGATATAAGCCACTGCGTTCTCCGACCAACCCCAAATTGGTCGCCTTTCCCAGTCCAAAACGTGAGTAAGTCTCTACTAACGCTGAGGACGGCATCGCTAACGCCAGCTTTGAAACACCGACGTTACTCGACTTCTGTAACACCCCGGTCAGGGTCAATTCGCTGTAGCGCGCCACGTCTTTTATCTCGTGGCCGTTAATACGGTATGGGATGGTGTTCAGAACCGTGTTTTCATTGACGATGCCGCGCTGGAGCGCGGTCATCACCACCATCGGCTTCACCGTGGAGCCAGGTTCGAACACGTCGGTAATCGCCCGGTTACGCATGGCATCTTTTGCGGTGCCGGTAAAGTTGTTCGGGTTGTAGGACGGACTGTTGGCCATCGCCAGCACTTCACCGGTGCTGACATCCACCAGCACGGCGCTGCCTGACTCCGCCTTGTTGAACGCCACGGCGTTGTTCAGCTCGCGGTAGACCAGCGCCTGCAGGCGCTCGTCGATACTCAGGGCCAGGTTGTGCGCTGCCTGACTGTCCGTAGAGGAGATATCTTCGATGACGCGCCCGTAGCGGTCCTTACGCACGATTCGCTCGCCCGGCTGACCGGTGAGCCACTTATCGAAGCTTTTTTCAACGCCCTCAATCCCCTGGCTGTCGACGTTGGTGAAGCCAATGAGGTGAGCGGTTACTTCGCCGGATGGATAGTAACGACGGGATTCTTCACGCAGATGAATGCCCGGTAGCTTCAGTTTGCGAATGTAGTCCGCCATGTCAGGGTTAACCTGACGCGCCAGATAGATAAAACGCCCTTTCGGGTTCGCGTTAACGCGGGAGGCCAGCTGATCCAGCGGCATTTTCAGCGCATCAGCCAGCGCTTTCCAGCGGTTATCAAGGGTAATGCCACCGGCGTCGTGCAGCTCTTTCGGATCGGCCCAGATAGCCTTCACCGGTACGCTCACCGCCAGCGGACGACCGGAGCGGTCGGTGATCATCCCGCGGGACGTGGAGACCTCCTGAACGCGCAGAGAGCGCATATCGCCCTGGCGTACCAGCATGTCAGGGGCGACGATCTGCAGCCAGGCCACGCGGCCCAGCAGAAAACCCAGCGCCAGTAAAATGCAGCCGCAAAGCAACGCAAAACGCCAACTGATAAAGTTGGCCTGTTCTTCCTGACGTTTTGGTTTTAGCGTTTTTGCCGCTGCTTTCATGCGTCGCGTTTTCCCTTATTTTTGTACTACGATATTTTCCTGTGAAGGATCAACATGCTGCAGCTGCAGCTTTTCCGTTGCGATCCGTTCAACCCGGCTGTGATCGCCGAGCGCGTTTTCTTCAAGGATCAGATTTCGCCATTCAATATCCAGCGCATCGCGTTCCAGTACCATCTGCTCGCGTTGCGCAGTCAATAAACGTGTATGGTGGGCTGTCGTCACCACCGTTACTGCCGTGACAATGATGCAAATGAACAGACAGAGTGGCAGTTTCCCAAACCGCAAAAGATCGTCGCCGATCACGCCAGGCAAGGCATGGCGCTCGTTGCTTCCTAACGAATCCTTAACTTTGCTTAGGGTCTCTGTCACTCTGCCGATCATGCGTTCGTCCTCTCTGCAACACGCAGCACTGAACTACGGGCGCGTGGATTCTCTGCCACTTCTTCTTCGCCCGGCATCAACTTGCCTAATGCTCGCAACTGACGGCCACCCAGCTTTCTGAGTTGTTCTTCCGTCATCGGCAGCCCCGCTGGCACCTGTGGACCGCGGCTTTGTTCACGCATAAAGCGTTTCACAATACGGTCTTCCAGCGAATGGAAGCTGATGATGGATAACCGCCCACCCGGGGCAAGCACGTCGAGCGAGCTTTTTAGCGCCAGCTCTATTTCCTCCAGTTCACTGTTTACCCAGATGCGAACCGCCTGGAAGGTGCGGGTCGCGGGATGTTTGTGCTTATCCTTCACCGGGGTCGCTGCCGCGATCACCTCGGCCAACTCTTTGGTGCGGGTCATTGGCTCAATGCGGTTGCGCTCAACAATGGCGCGCGCAATACGTTTGCCAAAACGCTCTTCGCCAAACGTTTTGATGACCCATGCAATATCGGCTTCGTCAGCGGTCTGTAGCCACTCGGCGGCGGATTGTCCGCGCGTCGGGTCCATCCGCATGTCCAGCGGACCATCACGCATAAAGGAGAAACCGCGCTCAGCGTCGTCAAGTTGGGGTGAAGAGACGCCAAGATCGAGAAGAATCCCGTCGATCTTGCCCGTCAGGCCGCGCTCAGCCACATAGTCCGCGAGCGCAGAGAAAGGTCCATGCACGATGGAAAAGCTTGGGTCATTGATGGTCTGTGCAACGGCAATTGCCTGGGGATCGCGATCGATTGCCAGCAGACGTCCCTCCTCACCCAGCTGGGAGAGGATCAAACGCGAGTGGCCACCGCGACCAAATGTGCCATCAATGTAGATGCCATCCGGACGAATATTCAGGCCGTTAACGGCCTCGTCCAGTAACACCGTTTTATGTTTATAATTTTCCATCATATTTATAGAGACAAGTCCTGCAGTCGTTCCGATAATGTCGCGGAATCAGACTGCTCAGCGTCGATATCTTCCTTGACCTGTTGATACCAGGTCGTTTCATCCCACAGTTCAAACTTGTTGAACTGCCCGACCAGCATCACTTCTTTTGTCAGACCGGCATGTTGCCGCAACACAGGGGCAATCAGTAATCGCCCTGCGTTATCCATCTGACATTCACTGGCATGTCCCAATAACAGCCGCTGCACGCGGCGTTCCTGCGGGTTCATGCTCGACAGTCGCGACAGCTTTTGCTCAATAATTTCCCATTCAGGTAAGGGGTAAAGCAGCAGGCAGGGGGAGTTAATGTCAATGGTGCAAACCATTTGACCCGCAGCGTTCTCAATCAGCTGGTCGCGGTATCGGGTTGGTACCGATAAACGCCCTTTGCTGTCGAGATTGACTAACGTTGCTCCACGGAACATGCCAGTCTCACCCCTCCTCACCACTTTAACCCACAAATTCCCACCTAAAGGAGTTTACGGAGCGAGGGAAAAGCTTGTCAAGCCAGGACTCTCCGTATAAGGACTCGAAAGCCCTCTATTTACAGAGTTAAACAGTCCTGGTTAATAACTGCACAACTGGCGAGGCAAAATTAACGTTATGAATATTTGTAAGAAAAAAACCGAATATGCACACTAGCGTTAAGGCTCACTCAATATCATCGCAGATAAATATAAAGTGTCAGTTTGCGACGCGGGCAGCATTTTATGACAGATTCTCAGGGGATGACAGCGCCAGATTCACCCAGGCACACGGTAAGCGCAGTGGTTAGCACGTAAGCTGGCAAAGGAAGAGGAAAAAACGTCTGAATATTCATCGACCGAAGAGGGTTTGTAACAAAATAATACAAAGAATACCGTTTAAAATCGCTGAGATGTTCTTTAAAGAACAATTTAAAAGCCAAAATGAATTAAGAAAAATAGGCGATTATGATCTCACAAGAATTATCCTAATTTCTCTCCGGGAATTATCCGCACGAATTATCGTAGCAAAATGGGGCAGATTTCGCCGCCCCAGTCATTTCATTTTTGGCGGCTTAAAATTCCGCGATGGTAGAGATTACGTTTGATACGCGTCAGGCCCGGCTTTGGTTTGCGGGGTTCATCCAGACTCGCCAGCACAATCTCCAGCACGCGTTCAGCCACGTCACGGTGACGCTGTGCAACCGCCAGCACCGGGCACTGAAGGAAGTCGAGCAGCTCGTTATCCCCGAACGTGGCAATCGCCAGGTCGGAGGGGAGTTTACCTTCACGGCGTAAGGTGACATCCATGACGCCCTGCAAAAGCGCAAACGAGGTCGTGAACAGCGCCTGAGGCATCGGGTGGGTTTCCAGCCATTTCTCGAACAGCTGCGCGGCGGCTTCACGTTCGTAGCTGTTGGCATAGAGGTAGTGAACCTCGCGCGGATCGTCTTTCCAGGCGGTTCTGAATCCCTGCTCGCGCAGGAAGCTCACCGAAAGCTCGGGCAACGCGCCAAGATACAGCACCGTTTCCGCCGGGAACGTCCGCAGCTCTGCGGCCAGCATTTCGGCATCATCCTGATCCGCACCCACTACGCTTGTGAAATGTTCACGATCGAGCGCGCGATCCAGCGCCACGATTGGGAACGGGTCGTTCGCCCAGCGCTGGTAGAACGGATGTTCTGGCGGTAAGGAGGTCGAAACAATAATGGCATCCACCTGACGCTGGAGCAGATGCTCAATGCAGCGCATCTCGTTATCAGGCTGATCTTCCGAGCAGGCAATCAGCAGCTGATAGCCACGCTGGCGCGCCTGACGTTCAAGATAGTTGGCGATACGGGTATAGCTGGTGTTTTCCAGGTCCGGGATCACCAGACCAATAGAGCGGGTGCGCCCGGCGCGCAGACCGGCTGCGACAGCATTCGGATGGTAGTTATGTTCACGAACCACCGCCATAACTTTTTCAACGGTCTTGTCGCTGACACGGTACTGCTTTGCTTTACCGTTAATCACATAGCTGGCCGTTGTTCGTGACACGCCGGCTAGCCGGGCGATTTCATCCAGTTTCACAATTGCCCCTTAAAAAAAGAAAAGAGTCCATGGCCCTGTCAAGGTTATGGTTAAATCTTTTAACATCTAAACGCAGAAAAGCCTTCGCGGCAACCGCTTTTATCTGCGTTGTCGGCTGATTACGCAAAAAAAAGCCCGGCTTTGGTGACCGGGCAGAAAGAGGCGAACCTTTTTGACAACTAACGCATGATTTTCTCGCCGCGTGACAGCCCCACGACACCCGATCTTGCGACTTCAACAATTTTTGCCACATCCCGCACGGACGTCAGGAAAGCATCCAGCTTGTCACTTGTCCCGACCAGCTGAACCGTATAAAGAGAAGGCGTGACGTCGATAATCTGTCCGCGGAAAATATCCGCATTGCGTTTAACTTCTTCACGCCCGTAGCCGGTGGCCTGGATTTTCACCAGCATGACCTCACGTTCAACGTAGGCCCCCTGCCCCAGCTCGCTCACGCGCAGCACATCAACCAGCTTATGCAGCTGTTTTTCAATCTGTTCAAGCACTTTGGCGTCGCCAACGGTTTGAATCGTCATGCGCGACAGCGTGGGGTCCTCCGTCGGCGCGACGGTTAGGCTTTCAATGTTATAACCGCGCTGCGCAAAAAGACCAATGACGCGCGACAGTGCGCCAGACTCGTTTTCCAGTAAAACCGATAATATCCGGCGCATATCAGGTTCTCTCCGTTTTGCTTAACCACATTTCATCCATACCGCCCCCCCGAATATGCATCGGATAAACGTGTTCGGTTCCATCAACAATCACATCCATAAAGACAAGGCGGTTGTTTTTAACGTGCTCAAGCGCTTGTGCGAGCTTCGTTTCCAGCTCGGCCGGATCGGTCACTCGCATCCCAACATGGCCATAAGCTTCAGCAAGACGAACAAAATCCGGCAGCGATTGCATATAGGACTGCGAATGACGGCCAGAGTAAATCATATCCTGCCACTGCTTCACCATGCCGAGGTAGCCGTTATTCAGGTTCAGCACAAGAACCGGCAGCTCATACTGCAGCGCGGTAGACAGCTCCTGAATGTTCATCTGAATACTGCCGTCTCCGGTCACGCAGACGACGGTTTCATTCGGCAGGGCCAGCTTCACGCCCAGCGCGGCAGGCAGGCCAAAGCCCATGGTGCCTAAGCCACCCGAGTTGATCCAGTGACGCGGTTTATCAAACGGGTAATACAGGGCGGCAAACATCTGGTGTTGGCCCACGTCTGAGGTTACATACGCCTCACCTTTCGTCAGTCGCCACACCGCTTCGATGACCGCCTGCGGCTTAATGTTTTCGCTTTGCGTGTCATATTTCAGGCACTGACGCGCTCGCCACTGTTCAATCTGCTGCCACCAGTCGCGGATCTCATCCAGTGGCTGGGTCGCGTTCTCCTGGGTCAGCAGATCCAGCATCTGTTCCAGAACCTGACGAGCATCACCGACGATCGGTACATCAGCCGACACCGTTTTTGAAATGGACGTCGGATCGATATCAATGTGCAGCACGGTGGCGTTCGGACAATACTTCGCCAGGTTGTTGGTGGTGCGATCGTCAAAACGCACGCCGACGGCAAAGATCACATCGGAGTGATGCATCGTCATGTTGGCTTCATAGGTACCGTGCATACCCAGCATGCCGAGCGCCTGGCGGTGAGTGGCGGGAAACGCCCCCAGCCCCATCAGCGACGACGCCACAGGAAGGTTGAGTTTTTCAACCAGCTCACGAAGCTGGGCTTCACAGGCAGCGTTGATCGCCCCGCCGCCGACATAGACGACCGGTTTTTTGGCTGCCAGAAGCGTTTGCAACGCCCGCTTGATCTGTCCTTTATGCCCCTGCGTTGTCGGATTGTAAGAACGCATGCTCACCGAGTCAGGCCAGACGTACGGCAGCTTGTTTGCCGGGTTCAGAATGTCTTTAGGCAGATCGACCACCACCGGTCCCGGGCGCCCGCTTGCTGCCAGCCAGAAGGCTTTTTTCAGTACGCCGGGAATGTCTTCGGTTTGCTTGACCAGAAAGCTGTGCTTCACAACGGGACGGGAAATCCCGACCATGTCACACTCCTGAAAAGCATCGTAGCCAATCAGCGAGGTTGCTACCTGCCCGGAGAGGATCACCAGCGGGATAGAGTCCATATACGCCGTCGCAATGCCGGTAATGGCGTTTGTCGCGCCGGGGCCGGACGTGACTAAGACCACGCCCACTTCACCCGTCGCACGCGCCAGACCGTCGGCCATGTGTACAGCCGCCTGCTCGTGACGTACCAGAACATGGTCAATGCCCCCTACCGTATGCAGCGCATCATAAATATCCAGGACCGCGCCGCCAGGGTAGCCGAACACTTGCTTTACGCCCTGATCGATCAGCGACCGCACGACCATTTCCGCGCCAGACAACATCTCCATGCTTTGCCTCCAGGCATTTTGTTATAGACGGACTGCCGAATTCATTTCCGCACCGTCTTACGATCGGGATGAACCAATCTTATATTTTGCAGAGTGTTCTTTACCTTAACCGCTCGTTATGAGGCAGGCAATTAGCAAACCCGGGGAGATAAACGGTGCGTAAAGCAGAAAAAGCAGCCGTTAACTGAAGATATGGTTAATTCCTCTGGGAATAGAGGACGGTGTGATAAATCATCGCTGAAAAGCGGGGCAATGCAGGAAATCATCTATTTTTGCGTACCGAAGAGCGGCCCGAAAAAAATCGTCACAGAACAAAATAGTAATTATCTATAAAAACTCAGGATAAATCACACAATCCGATGCGATTTATCCTGATGCGTTTACCGGCGGCAGATACCGACCAGCAACTCTTCCATCCACTGGTGTCCCTTATCCCTTCCGGCCGCTTCATGCCAGGAGAGATAGCAGGTTCGGCTATTTAACTTAAGCGGCAGAGGCAAAATTTGCAGATTTAACGGGTCAGAAAACTCTTCTGCCAGCCAGCGCGGTGCAATCGCCACCAGATGTGTTTGGGAGACAACGTTTAATACGCTGACCATAGCCATCCCCTGATAAGCCACGCTCGCCTGCTTATCCGCAGAGTCATACCACGGCAGGCTAAAGGAAGCATATCTGTCGAGGGCAACAACGGCATGCTGCTCGTTATAGACATCATTTTCGCGTAGCGGATATTTCAGCCGAGGATGATTTTTACTGGCCACCAGAACCATTTCATCTTTAAACAGCGGTACGCAGGAAAATTCAGGACGACGGAACTCTTCATACCCCAGGACGAATTCAATCTCCTGATAGCGTAACTGATGCTCTGTACTTTGGTTCAAGGATGATTTAAAAACCAGATGGATATTTGGCGCGATCTCTTCGACTTTATTATAGATAATTGAGGTTAAATAATTATCTAATGGACTGCAGACACACAGATGAAATGTGCGCTCGCTGCTTAAAGGTTCAAAGCCCGATCCCGGCAGCTCGTTTTGTACCAGCTGCAACGCCTGACGGATTGAGCCGAACAGCTGGAATGCACGCGCAGTAGGCTGGATCCCTCTTCCGTAACGAACAAACAATTCGTCGTTAAACATGACCTTAAGCCTGGCAACGGCGTTACTCACAGCAGGTTGTGACATCCCCAACGCCTGGGCCGCGCGGGTGATATTCTGTTCCTGCATGACAGCATCAAACACCGTCAGAAGATTAAGATCCACCGTGCGTAACTGCGGTTTAATCCCATCAGTAGCTTGAGGTTGTTTAATATTATTTTCTGACACTTCTGACTCCACTGTCACGCTACACTCCCTTTGCTCACGTACGGTAATAATCTCGAAAAATATGATTTATCATGCAAATACGATCAGCGAAAGAGAATTATTTAAAATTCAGAATATATAAAGACGCTATACAAACGAAAAGAAAATAGCGCAAATGATATGTTTGACTTTAGGATTTAAATGAAACCATAAACCAAGCAAATACACAATGACCGCCAGATTAATGATGACTTAAGTATTATTAAACTGTTATCGCCACCGCTCATCAGTTAGTTAATAACATGTTACCTCTGTTCATTTTTTAGCGACGTGTAATAGATTCACCGTAATTATAACTTAATGATAGTAAACCCCTTTATGTACAGAATACTCTCTGTAACGCGCGTCACTCATTTTAAACAATTATATTTATTTATTTCTGCAACTGTTTTCTTCAGTCCAAAATTAGACAATTAGTCGGCTCGCAAAAGCCAAAACCAGCACAATTAGCTAACGTAAAATCCTGCCCGTTCCGCCCGTCGGGTCCGTTTTTATCGTCAGGGGTTGACATCAACTGCCGTATCCAGTACCACTAAAAGCATATTGAATTTAACGGAGCACGATTCATGATTCGCACCATTCGTTTCACCGGTCTACTACTACTAAACGCATCCACTGTGCGCGGTAGACTGGCGGGCGAAATTCAGCGTTGAATCGTCACCAGTAAGACTAAAAACCCGCGCCACTGCGCGGGTTTTTTTATGCTCGTAGCAAGGCGCCCTAAGACTGACAAGGACCTAACCCATGAGCCAGCAAGTCATTATTTTCGATACTACTTTACGTGACGGTGAACAGGCATTACAGGCAAGCCTGAGTGTAAAAGAGAAACTGCAGATCGCGCTGGCTCTCGAACGTATGGGTGTCGACGTGATGGAGGTGGGTTTCCCGGTCTCGTCTCCGGGTGATTTCGAATCCGTCCAGACCATCGCCCGCACCATTAAAAACAGCCGCGTATGTGGTCTGGCGCGCTGTGTAGAAAAAGATATCGACGTTGCAGCCGAGTCACTGAAAGTGGCCGAAGCGTTCCGTATCCATACCTTTATTGCCACCTCGCCCATGCACATCGCCACCAAGCTGCGCAGCACGCTGGATGAGGTGATTGAGCGCGCGGTGTACATGGTGAAACGCGCACGCAACTACACCGATGACGTTGAATTCTCCTGTGAAGATGCAGGCCGTACGCCAATCGACGATTTGGCGCGCGTCGTGGAAGCCGCCATTAACGCGGGTGCCAAAACCATCAACATCCCGGACACCGTCGGCTACACCATGCCGTTTGAGTTCGCCAACATCATCACCGGCCTGTATGACCGCGTTCCGAACATTGATAAAGCGATTATCTCCGTCCACACCCACGATGATCTGGGTCTGGCGGTGGGCAATGCTATCGCCGCCGTCCACGCTGGCGCGCGTCAGGTAGAAGGCGCGATGAACGGCATCGGTGAACGTGCGGGCAACTGTTCGCTGGAAGAAGTGATCATGGCGATCAAAGTGCGCAAGGACATCATGGACGTGCACACCCGCATCAATCACAACGAGATCTGGCGCACCAGCCAGACCGTCAGCCAGATTTGCAACATGCCTATTCCGGCTAACAAAGCGATTGTCGGCACTGGCGCCTTCGCGCACTCCTCCGGTATTCATCAGGATGGCGTGCTGAAGAACCGTGAAAACTACGAAATTATGACCCCGGAATCCATTGGCCTGAACCAGGTCCAGTTGAACCTGACCTCCCGTTCCGGTCGCGCGGCAGTGAAGCACCGCATGGAAGAGATGGGCTATAAGGACAGCGATTACAACATGGATCAGCTGTATGACGCGTTCCTGAAGCTGGCCGACAAAAAAGGGCAGGTGTTCGACTATGACCTGGAAGCGCTGGCCTTTATTAACAAACAGCAGGAAGAGCCAGAGCACTTCCGTCTGGATTACTTCAACGTGCAGTCCGGCTCCAGCGACATCGCCACCGCCTCGGTCAAGCTGGCCTGCGGAGATGAAATTAAAGCAGAGGCAGCTAACGGTAATGGACCTGTCGATGCGATTTACCAGGCCATCAACCGCGTTACCGAGTACGACGTTGAGCTGGTCAAATATGACCTGACAGCTAAGGGCCACGGCAAAGATGCGCTGGGCCAGGTCGACATTGTTGTGACCCACAATGGCCGCCGCTTCCATGGCGTGGGTCTGGCGACCGATATCGTTGAATCCTCCGCGAAAGCGATGGTGCATGTGCTGAATAACATCTGGCGCGCCGCCGAAGTCGAAAAAGAGTTGCAACGCAAAGCTCAGAATAAAGAGAACAACAAGGAAACCGTGTAATGTCGAAGAATTACCATATTGCTGTGTTACCGGGCGACGGTATTGGCCCGGAAGTGATGGCACAGGCGCTGAAAGTACTGGAAGCCGTTCGCACGCGTTTTGCGATGAAAATCACCACCAGCCACTACGATGTGGGCGGTATTGCGATTGATAACCACGGTACGCCACTGCCAAAAGCAACCGTAGAAGGCTGTGAAAATGCCGATGCCGTGCTGTTTGGTTCCGTCGGTGGCCCAAAATGGGAACACCTGCCGCCAGCAGAGCAGCCGGAGCGCGGCGCGCTGCTGCCGCTGCGTAAACATTTCAAACTGTTCAGTAACCTGCGTCCGGCGAAGCTGTACCAGGGTCTGGAAGAGTTTTGCCCGCTGCGCGCCGATATCGCCGCCAACGGTTTCGACATTCTGTGCGTACGTGAACTGACCGGTGGGATCTATTTCGGTCAGCCAAAGGGGCGCGAAGGCAGCGGTCAGCATGAAAAAGCGTTCGATACCGAGGTGTATCACCGCTTCGAAATTGAACGTATCGCCCATATCGCGTTTGAGTCGGCGCGCAAACGCCGCCATAAGGTGACCTCGATAGATAAAGCGAACGTGCTGCAGTCTTCCATTTTGTGGCGCGAGATCGTCAGTGAAGTCGCTAAACAGTACCCGGACGTTGCGCTGTCGCACATGTACATCGACAACGCGACCATGCAGCTGATTAAGGATCCGTCCCAGTTTGACGTGCTGCTGTGCTCCAACCTGTTCGGCGATATTCTCTCTGACGAGTGCGCGATGATCACCGGCTCGATGGGCATGCTGCCATCCGCCAGCCTGAATGAAGAAGGCTTCGGCCTGTACGAGCCTGCGGGCGGCTCCGCACCGGATATCGCCGGCAAAAACATCGCTAACCCGATTGCGCAGATCCTCTCTCTGGCCCTGCTGCTGCGCTACAGCCTGGATGCAGGCGATGCAGCAACCGCAATTGAAAACGCCATTAACCGGGCGTTAGAAGAAGGCGTTCGTACCGGTGATTTAGCACGCGGCACGGCGGCAGTCAGTACCGATGAAATGGGCGACATTATTGCCCGCTATGTCGCTGAAGGGGTGTAATCATGGCTAAGACGTTATATGAAAAGTTGTTTGATGCGCATGTTGTCTACGAAGCACCAAACGAAACCCCACTGCTGTATATCGACAGACATCTGGTACACGAGGTGACCTCTCCCCAGGCATTCGACGGCCTGCGCGCGCACAAGCGTCCGGTGCGCCAGCCGGGTAAAACCTTCGCGACGATGGATCACAACGTTTCCACCCAGACTAAAGACATTAACGCCTCGGGTGAGATGGCGCGTATCCAGATGCAGGAGCTGATTAAGAACTGCAATGAATTTGGCGTTGAGCTGTACGACCTGAACCATCCGTATCAGGGCATCGTCCACGTGATGGGGCCTGAGCAGGGGATTACCCTGCCGGGCATGACCATCGTCTGCGGTGACTCCCATACCGCAACCCACGGCGCGTTTGGCGCTCTGGCGTTCGGGATTGGCACTTCCGAGGTAGAACACGTGCTGGCGACGCAGACCCTGAAGCAGGGTCGCGCCAAAACGATGAAGATTGAAGTGAAGGGCAAAGCGGCACCAGGCATTACCGCGAAAGATATCGTGCTGGCGATTATCGGTAAAACCGGCAGCGCAGGCGGTACCGGCCACGTCGTTGAGTTCTGCGGCGACGCTATTCAGGCGCTGAGCATGGAGGGTCGCATGACCCTGTGCAACATGGCCATTGAGATGGGTGCCAAAGCCGGGCTGGTCGCGCCAGATGAAACGACCTTTAACTATGTGAAGGGCCGTCTGCACGCGCCGAAAGGGCAGGATTTTGACGACGCGGTAGCGTACTGGAAAACCCTGAAAACCGACGACGGGGCAACGTTTGATACCGTTGTCACGCTGCAGGCAGAAGAGATTGCCCCTCAGGTGACCTGGGGGACCAACCCGGGTCAGGTGATTTCTGTCAACGACGCCATTCCCGATCCGGCTTCCTTCGCCGATCCGGTCGAGCGCGCCAGTGCGGAAAAAGCGCTGGCCTATATGGGGCTGAAGCCCGGCGTGCCGTTGACCGACGTGACCATTGATAAAGTGTTTATCGGCTCCTGCACCAACTCCCGTATCGAAGATTTGCGTGCGGCGGCAGAGATCGCCAAAGGCCGTAAAGTCGCGCCGGGCGTGCAGGCGCTGGTGGTTCCGGGCTCCGGTCCGGTGAAAGCCCAGGCGGAAGCCGAAGGTCTGGATAAGATCTTTATCGAAGCAGGCTTCGAGTGGCGCCTGCCAGGCTGTTCCATGTGTCTGGCCATGAACAACGATCGCCTGAATCCGGGTGAGCGCTGTGCCTCCACCAGCAACCGTAACTTTGAAGGCCGTCAGGGCCGCGGTGGGCGCACCCATCTGGTCAGCCCGGCAATGGCCGCCGCTGCGGCAGTCACCGGCCATTTCGCCGACATTCGCAGCCTGAAATAAGGAGACAATCATGGCAGAGAAATTTACCCAACATACAGGCCGGGTTGTCCCCCTGGACGCCGCGAACGTCGATACTGACGCCATTATTCCTAAGCAGTTTTTGCAGAAGGTGACGCGTACCGGCTTTGGCGCGCACCTGTTCAACGACTGGCGTTTCCTGGACGACAAAGGCGAAGTGCCTAATCCGGAATTCGTTCTGAACTTCCCGGAATACAAAGGTGCCTCCATTTTGCTGGCGCGGGAAAACTTTGGCTGCGGCTCGTCGCGTGAGCATGCGCCCTGGGCGTTGACCGACTACGGCTTTAAGGTGGTTATTGCTCCCAGCTTCGCGGATATCTTCTACGGCAACAGCTTCAACAACCAGCTGCTGCCGGTGACGCTGAGCGATGAGCAGGTCGATGAATTGTTTGCGCTGGTTAAGGCAAATCCTGGCATGTCGTTTGAAGTGGATCTGGAAGCGGAAGTGGTGAAAGCCGGGGATAAAACCTACAGCTTCAGCATTGATGCGTTCCGCCGTCACTGCATGCTGAACGGTCTGGACAGCATTGGTTTGACGCTGCAGCACGAAGACGCCATCTCAGCGTACGAGAAAAAACAGCCTGCGTTTATGGGCTAAAGGCAATGGCCCGCGAAATGCGGGCCATTGATAAGGGTGCGTTGAGGCTCAACCACTCTGGAGAGGCGGGGAAACTTCCCCGCCCATACCGCTAACGTTTTGCTTCGTAAGCCAACACTGCCGCCATTTCTGTTTTCTCCTGTCTGAAGTGCAGCTCACACAGCGAGTCACGCACCATCCAGGTGAAGATCAACAGCGTAGTACAGATCAGAAACAAACCTAACAGCAGAGTACGTTTTGGCATTCCAGCCTCCTTATTGCTTTTCGGCAATGAAGAGACTAACCTCGCAATGTTGGTTGTGAAGTTGGTCTCCCCATCAATCTTTTGATGTGGGACTCTCCACTGTTTGCCTCTTGCGAAAGCCTGAGGCAAACAGCCTCAAGCACCCGCCACGCACTCTATTCCCCTTCGCGATCTCTGTCAGAATGTCGTTCCAATTTGTGAAGCCGTCTTCCAGAATCAGACGTCTTTTACCCGGCAGGTCAGCAGGAGCGTCACGACGGATATCGCCGCAATCATCCAGTAAACCGACGTATGGCCATAGCTTTGCGCCAGCGCGCCCTGGATCACACCGGCCAGAATCACCCCGGTTGAAATACTGTTCGTAAAGAGCGTCGTGGCCGATCCCGCGCGTCCGGGCATCAGATCCTGAAACCAGAGCATGCCGATTCCGGCGACGATCCCAATGAACACAGCATTAAACAGCTGCAGCGCAAGCAGCGCTTCACGCGAGTGGAATAAGATCAGCCCAAGATAAAACAACACCCCGGCTGCAACCGCAACCACCATCATTTTGCGTTTACCGAAACGCTTTACGTAATATCCCGCCAGAATCATTGCCGGAATTTCCAGCCCGGCAGCGGTCCCCATTAAGATCCCCGCAAGCTTGTCCGGTAAGCCCAGATCGCTGCTGATCCACAGCGGCATGTCGATGATGTACATGGTGTTGCAGGTCCACATCAGCGTGGAGGCAATAAACAGCATACGGACGTTTTTGTCCTGCCAGCCGCTCACCTGGGTGAGAGGCTTGTCCGTTGTCTGTTCGACGCGCGCCACGGACGGCAGCGCGAAGGCTATCAGCGCCAGGCTGATGACAAAAATCCCGGCCGCGATGGAGAACATGGCGGTAAAGCCGTAGTTCAACGCCAGCATGAAGGCCAGCGGCGGACCAATGACCCACGCCAGCGAGAGCTGGGCACGCATCACCGAGCTGAACATCACCACTTCCCGTGCCGAGCTATCCGCATATTCCCGCGCCAGGGCGAACAGCTGCGGCATGGCAGTGTTCGCAAGAGAGGCGAGCAGCACGCCGCAGGTAATGAGCGTCAGGTAATGACGGTTAAAAGCAAAGAGCAGCGCGTTACCCACGGCCATGGCGCAGCAAAAGAGGATCAGCTTGCGGCGATCGCCCTGGCTGTCCGATCGTTTCGCCAGCGCGAGGCTGACCAGGATCCCGGCAATCGCGTTGACGGTATAAAACAGCCCCACCCAAAACGGCTGCGCCCCCACCTCGCGGCTGAGAAACAGGCTCAGCGTCGGCGCCTGCAGCGCCCCCGCCACGCCCATCATAAAGGCCACCAGCATAAAAGCGGCATACACGCCGTTCAGGCGTCGCCCCATCGTCATCAACCACAGCATGCGCAAGTCCTTGTGAAAGCGAATCGAAATTGGGTGAAAGAATAAACGAAAAAAGCCAGCAAAAACATTTTGCTGGCGGGTGATAAGCACCAATACTCAGTCACACATGATCGAGGCGAGTCAGCGAGAAGAGGCCGGTTTCGTAACGTCCCACTGCATCAGTTCTTCTAACATTTTCAGCCGTTGCTCGGCACACTGGCGGGCCAGCCAGGACGATCCTTTTGTCGCTGAAAAGTACTGCTGATAAAACTGACGTGCGGTAGACCTCTTCATCATTTACCTCCTCGCTTCATCGGGAAGCATTATTGGCCTAATATAGGGATTAATAAATTGCTGGTTTTTTGTCAGGAGTTCCCCTTTTATGCCTTCCGGTCGTCTGCAGCAACAATTTATCCGCCTCTGGCAGTGCTGCGAGGGGCAATCGCAGGAAACGACGCTCAACGAGCTGGCTGACCTGCTTAGCTGTTCCCGCCGTCATATGCGCACGTTGCTCAATACCATGCAGCAGCAGGGGTGGTTAAGCTGGGAAGCGGAAGCGGGACGCGGGAAACGCTCGCGGCTGACCTTTCTCTACACCGGGCTGGCATTGCAGCAGCAGCGTGCAGAAGACCTACTCGAGCAGGACCGCATCGATCAGCTGGTCCAGCTGGTGGGCGACAAAGCCGCCGTGCGCCAGATGCTGGTTTCCCATCTCGGACGCAGTTTTCGTCAGGGCCGACACATTCTGCGGGTACTCTACTATCGGCCAATGAAAAATCTGTTGCCCGGCACGGCGTTACGCCGCTCAGAAACCCATATGGCCCGGCAAATCTTCAGCGGCCTGACGCGGATAAATGAGGAAAACGGGGAACTGGAGGCGGATATCGCGCACCACTGGCAGCAGCTTTCCCCGCGCCACTGGCGCTTTTTCTTACGCCCTGGCATCCACTTTCACCACGGTCGCGAGCTGGAGATGCACGACGTCATCGCCTCTCTGGAACGCGCCCGCAGGCTGCCGCTCTACTCGCATATTTCGCGCATCCACTCCCCCACGGCCTGGACGCTGGATATTGAGCTGTCGCAGCAGGACAAGTGGCTTCCCTGGCTGTTGGGCTATGTACCGTCGATGATTTTGCCCGGCGAGTGGGAATCGATGAACAATTTTGCCAGCCTGCCAATTGGCACCGGCCCCTACGCCGTGTCCCGCAATAACAGCAATCAGCTGAAAATCCGCGCGTTCGATGACTACTTTGGCTATCGGGCGCTGATCGACGAAGTGAACGTGTGGGTATTGCCGGATCTCAATGAAGACCTGAGCTGCGGGCTGACGCTGGAAGGCCCCACCACGGGAGAAAAGGCCGTGGAGAGCCGCCTGGAGGAGGGATGCTACTATCTCCTCTTTGACCGCCGCACCCACCGCGGGGCAAACCAGGACGTCCGGAAGTGGATCAGCCACGTGTTGTCCCCTTCCAATCTGATCTACCATGCGGAAGCGCAGTACCAGACATACTGGTTCCCGGCGTACGGCCTGCTTCCGCGCTGGCACCACGCCCGCCCGTCGCACTGCGACAAACCCGCAGGGCTGGAGTCCATCACCCTGACCTACTACCGCGAGCATGTTGAGCATCGTTTTATCGCGAGGATCATGACCCGCCTGCTGGCAGCCGAGGGGGTCAGGCTGGACATCAGGGAAGTGGACTATGACGAATGGCATCAGGGGGAGATCGCCAGCGATATCTGGCTCAACAGCGCCAACTTTACCCTGCCGCTCGATTTTTCCCTTTTCTCGCATTTGTATGAAGTCCCGCTGATCCAGCACTGCATCGACCGTGACTGGCAGCAGGATGCCGCCCTGTGGCGTGCGGGCGAGATGAATCTTGCCGTGTGGTGCCAGCAGCTGCTGGCCGAGCAGGCGATCGTCCCGTTGATCCACCACTGGCTGATGATTCAGGGCCAGCGCAGCATGCGCGGCCTGCGGATGAACACCCTGGGCTGGTTTGATTTCAA
This sequence comes from Enterobacter sp. JBIWA003, assembly GCF_019968825.1. NCBI lineage: Bacteria > Pseudomonadati > Pseudomonadota > Gammaproteobacteria > Enterobacterales > Enterobacteriaceae > Enterobacter > Enterobacter sp. JBIWA003. Next base: position 842,406 of record NZ_CP074170.1, on the reverse strand, counting down.
ATCCGCCTGGTTTGCGCCCCCGGAGCCATAACGCTTTCGTAATATTCACCAAATCATTACAATAGCGCCGTTCTCAACGGGGTGCTGCATCACAGATGTGCGCTGAGATAATACCCGTCGAACCTGATCCGGATAACGCCGGCGAAGGGATTTGAGGCTGTCGCTCAAAATCCTTTGCCACTCAACCCTGAGGTGCAAAGTGTTAAAAAAAGTTCTCCCCCTGCTGGCGCTGTTCGCGCTGCCCGCTTTAGCCAAACCCGTCCTGACGGTCTACACCTACGACTCTTTCTCTGCCGACTGGGGCCCTGGCCCGGTTGTCAAAAAAGCCTTTGAAGCTGACTGCAACTGCGAGCTGAAGTTCGTGGCGCTGGAAGATGGCGTTTCACTGCTCAACCGTCTGCGCATGGAAGGGAAAAACAGCAAGGCAGACGTGGTGCTCGGTCTGGATAACAACCTGCTGGAAGCCGCCTCGCAGACCAAACTGTTTGCCAAAAGCGGCGTCGCAGCAGAGGCCGTTAACGTGCCTGGCGGCTGGAAGAACGACACCTTTGTGCCGTTCGACTACGGCTACTTTGCTTTTGTTTACGACAAAAACAAGCTGAAAAACCCGCCGAAGAGCCTGAAAGAGCTGGTGGAAAGCGACCAGAAGTGGCGCGTGATTTATGAAGATCCGCGGACCAGCACGCCGGGCCTGGGTCTGCTGCTGTGGATGCAGAAAGTCTACGGCGATAAGGCGCCGGAAGCGTGGCAGAAGCTGGCTGCCAAAACCGTGACCGTGACCAAAGGCTGGAGCGAAGCCTATGGCCTGTTCCTGAAAGGTGAAAGCGACCTGGTGCTGAGCTACACCACCTCCCCGGCTTACCACATTATCGCCGAGAAGAAAGATAACTATGCTGCCGCAGATTTTGCGGAAGGGCACTATCTGCAGGTGGAAGTGGCCGCGCGTACCGCTGCCAGCAAGCAGCCGGAGTTGGCCGAGAAGTTCCTGAAGTTTATGGTTTCGCCGGCATTCCAGAATGCCATTCCCGCAGGCAACTGGATGTATCCGGTCACCAGCGTTGCACTGCCTGCAGGTTTTGAACAGTTGACCAAACCGAAAACCTCGCTGGAGTTTACGCCGCAGCAGGTCGCCGCGCAGCGTGCCGCATGGGTAAGTGAATGGCAACGCGCCGTCAGCCGCTAATTCCCGGCTGGTTGCTTCCCGGGCTGCTCGCCGCCGTCGTAATGGTGGCAGTCAGCCTGGGGGCTTTTCTTGCGCTGTGGTTTAACGCGCCGGAGAGCGACCTGCTCGCTCTCTGGCACGACAGCTATCTCTGGCACGTCATTCGGTTCTCTTTCTGGCAGGCGTCTCTTTCTGCCCTGATGTCGGTGCTCCCGGCTATTTTTCTTGCACGCGCGCTGTATCGACGGCGCTTCCCCGGCAGGCAGGCTCTGCTGCGCCTGTGCGCCATGACGCTGATCCTGCCCGTGCTGGTGGCGGTATTTGGCATTCTGAGCGTTTACGGTCGCCAGGGGTGGCTGGCTTCGCTGTTCGGCCTGCTTGGTCTGGAATGGTCATTCTCGCCTTACGGACTGCAGGGCATCCTGCTGGCACACGTCTTTTTCAATATGCCGATGGCAACGCGCCTCTTTTTGCAGGTGCTGGAGAATATTCCAGGCGAACAGCGCCAGATTGCCGCCCAGCTCGGCATGCGCGGCGCGTCGTTCTTCCGCTTTGTCGAATGGCCGTGGCTGCGCCGCCAGCTCCCGCCCGTAGCGGCATTAATCTTCATGCTCTGCTTTGCCAGCTTTGCCACCGTGCTGTCACTTGGCGGCGGGCCGCAGGCCACCACCATTGAGCTGGCGATTTACCAGGCGCTGAGTTACGACTACGATCCCGGTCGCGCCGCACTGCTGGCGATAGTCCAGATGGCGTGCTGCCTTGCACTGGTACTGTTGAGCCAGCGGCTGAGTAAAGCCATTCCCGCTGGCAGTCATCAAATAACCGGCTGGCGCGATCCGCAGGACAGCCTGCACAGCCGCGTCAGCGATGTTATCCTGATCGGGCTGGCGCTCCTGCTGCTGTTGCCGCCGCTGCTGGCCGTTATCGTTGACGGACTGAACCTCAATCTCATGTCTGTCCTGCAACAGCCCGTCCTCTGGCAGGCCACCTGGACCTCGCTGCGTATCGCGCTGGCTGCCGGATTACTGTGCGTCATCCTGACCATGATGCTGTTGTGGAGCAGCCGTGAGCTTTACGCCCGCCAGGCGCAAAAAGCCGGACAAATGCTGGAGCTGACGGGCATGCTGATTCTTGCTATGCCGGGGATTGTACTGGCAACGGGCTTCTTTTTACTGTTCAACAGCACCATCGGCCTGCCCGAAAGGGCCGACGGCATTGTGATCTTTACCAACGCCTTAATGGCTATTCCTTACGCGCTCAAGGTGCTGGAAAACCCGATGCGCGACGTCAACAGCCGCTACAGTTTGTTGTGCCAGTCGTTGGGCATGCAGGGCTGGCAGCGACTGAAGGTGGTTGAACTGCGCGCGCTAAAGCGTCCGCTGGCACAGGCGCTGGCGTTTGCCTGCGTGCTCTCTATTGGAGACTTTGGGGTCGTGGCGCTGTTCGGCAATGACGATTTCCGCACGCTGCCATACTGGCTCTATCAGCAAATCGGCTCTTACCGCAGTCAGGACGGCGCGGTCACCGCGCTGTTACTGCTGCTGCTGTGCTTTGCCTTATTTACCGTTATCGAAAAACTTCCGGGGCGTGATGCTAAAACTGACTGATGTAACCTGGCTTTATCAGCATCTGCCGATGCGCTTCACGCTCTCCGTGCGCCAGGGAGAGATGATCGCCGTGCTTGGCCCAAGCGGTGCCGGGAAAAGCACCTTGCTCAATTTGATCGCCGGTTTTCTGCAACCTGCCAGCGGGTCGATAGCCATCGATAATCGTGATTTCACCAACGCCCCTCCGGCTAAACGTCCTGTCTCAATGCTGTTTCAGGAAAACAACCTGTTTACCCACCTGACGGTGCGGCAAAACATCGCGCTGGGAATGCACCCGGGACTGAGGCTGAACGATGATCAGCGCCATAAACTGGAAGTTATTGCCGCGCAGATGGGGATCGCCGGGTTTATCGACAAGCTGCCGGGCGAGCTTTCCGGCGGGCAGCGTCAGCGCGTGGCGCTGGCACGTTGTCTGGTGCGCGAACAGCCGATACTTCTGCTGGATGAGCCGTTCTCGGCGCTCGATCCCGCGCTGCGTCAGGAGATGCTGGCCCTGGTGCAGGAGGTCTGTCAGCGCCAGCATCTTACGATGCTGATGGTGTCGCACAGCATCGAGGATGCCGCACGGATTGCCCCGCGATCGGTGGTGATCGCGGAGGGACGCATTTTGTGGGATGGAGCAACAGAAGCATTAATGAGCGGAAAAGAAAGCGCTTCTGGATTATTGGGTATAAAACCGTAGGCCGGGCAAACGCAGTGCCACCCGGCGCTTAACGGCTTACAACTTTCAACAGGATCTCACCGTATACTGGCATCAGCGGGTGACGAATCAGCGCCACCAGCGCCACCACCGCCACACCCAGCGTCAGCGGGGCCAGCCAGAGCAGGCGAGTACGCGGGAGGTAGCGTGTCAGGCGATCGATATTTGCCTTCGCGCTGCGCCACAGTCGCCAGCAGAGCCATGCCGCCAGCCACAGCAGCAGCGCCGTGCCCAGCAGCAGCCACTTAAACTCACCGCTTTGCATACCGTCAGGAATATCAATGGCGGCCCCTGCAAGGATCCCCGGCAGGAAGTAGAACGGCGGCCAGAAGACGCAGCCGATAATGTTTGGCACCACGAATTTCGCAACGGGCAGATCCAGCATCCCGGCCACCATCGGCACCAGCGGACGCGTTGGCCCAACGAAGCGGCCGACGAGGATGGTAAACATGCTGTGCTGGTGCAGCGCATGCTCGGTCTTATCCAGCAAGGCTTTGTTCTTTTTCATGAACGACCAGCGGTGCAGCGGCTTCTTAAAGCGCCAGCCCAGCCAGAAGGAGATCCAGTCGCCGAGCAGGCAGCCGATAATTCCCGCCAGCCACGCCTGCCAGAAATTGACCTCACCGCTGCCGATCAGCGCGCCGAGCCCCGCCATCATCACGGTGCCGGGCAGGATTAACCCGACGAGCGCCAGCGACTCCAGAAACGCCACCAGCGCCACGGCGATGAGCGAGTACATAACGGACTGGGTAATAAAGTGTTCCAGCAATGCCTGCATAACTATTCCGGTCAGAAAACGAATCAGCGATTCTGCTTAGCGCCCCGCACCGCGTCAAGGCAACAATTGTCTGAATAGTTTACAGGTTGCTTCCCGCATTCACCTGTTTGTTTATCTTTTTTTACCGTTTATTCACATCCCGCGCGGAATTCACTGGGGCTGGCACCGGTGCATTTTTTAAATACCCGGGAGAAATAGAGCTGATCCTCAAAGCCCACATTGCGCCCCACGGTGGCGATGGGCATCCGGGTGGTGCTGAGCAGCAGCTTCGCCTGGCTGATCCGCTGATCCTCACGCCAGCTCAACACGCTGACGCCCAGCTGCTGGCGGAACAGATGCGACAGACGCGACGGTGACAGGCAGACGTGCTGGGCAACGCTGGCGATATCAAACTGGCTATCGGCCAGGTGGTCGCTGATGTACTGGCAGGCGTCGCGCACGCGGTTATCCAGCGGCGGGTTAAGCGACGCGTTAATCGCCTCCATCCGTCGCAGTAGCAGTTGCTCAAGCAGGTTAATCGCCAGCAGTTCAGCGTAGCGCCCACCGGCCTGTCCCGCCTCGATAATCTGCGCAAAAAGTTCGCGAAACTGCGCCAGATGCACCTCATCCGGACGATAAAAACCGGTGTGCGCAAAAATCGCCGGCCAGGAAAGCCACTCCTGCCAGTAGGCGCGCGGACGGAAATAGACCCACTGGTGATACCACTCTTTGGCGTCCGGATGACGGCCGTAGTGGTGGATCTCCCCCGGCGGGAACAGCAGGATATCCCCCGGGCGGCAGACAAATTGCTGTTCGCCGTTTTTGATGATCCCTTCCCCTCGCACGGTCAGGTTGAGGATATATCCTTTCATCCCAAGCGGTCGGTCGACGTAAAAGTCGAGATATCCTTCAGCCTCGATAGGAGTCAGTCCCGCCACAAGGTGCGCGTTAAACGAGTATCCCGGCAGCAGAGGATCGTTTTGCGTTTCGGCCATAGATTCAGTTCTCCCAAGGGTCCTCAAGGAAACCAATTGTCCATATCACTAAAAGCAGGTTAAAAATGGCCCGCGAAAAGATCCAAAAAGCATCACGCCGCTTTTACGTCCGCCATGTTTCAGCCTTTCCCCCTGATTTCTCCGCCTGAGCAGGCAGATAAGCAGTAACAAAAGTGTCTATAACTGCGGCAGAAATGTCCACATTGAATATTTGCACGGCGTCACACTTTCCGTTGTAACAGCAATTTAGTCCATAAGATTAGCGGATCCTGCCTGACGTCTTTTGTCCCCAGTCTCTAATGTTCTTCCATACCTCTTTTTTCGATGGAGCAACACCATGGCAATTGCGATTGGCCTCGATTTTGGCAGCGATTCGGTTCGCGCGCTGGCAGTGGACTGTACGTCCGGCCAGGAGATAGCAACCAGCGTTGAGTGGTACCCGCGCTGGCAAGAGGGGCGCTACTGCGATGCGCCGAACAACCAGTTTCGGCATCACCCGCGTGACTACATTGAGTCGATGGAAGCGGCCATTAAAACCGTTCTGGCCGAACTGACCGACGCCCAGCGGGCGGATATTATTGGGATTGGCGTCGACAGTACCGGCTCCACGCCTGCCCCTGTGGATGCCGATGGCCGCGTGCTGGCGCTGCGCCCTGAGTTTGCCGACAACCCGAACGCCATGTTCGTGCTGTGGAAAGACCATACCGCCGTGGAAGAGGCCGAAGCCATCACCCGCCTGTGCCATCAGCCGGGCAAAACGGACTACTCGCGCTACATCGGCGGGATTTACTCCAGCGAATGGTTCTGGGCCAAGATCCTGCACGTCACCCGTGCCGACGCAACCGTTGCGCAGGCTGCAGCGTCATGGGTTGAACTGTGCGACTGGGTGCCTGCCCTGCTCTCCGGCACCACGCGTCCACAGGATATCCGCCGCGGTCGCTGCAGCGCCGGGCATAAATCCCTGTGGCATGAAAGCTGGGGCGGCCTGCCTCCGGCAGCCTTCTTCGATGAACTCGACCCGATCATCAACAAGAGCCTGACATACCCGCTGTTTACCGACACCTTTACCGCCGATATTCCCGTCGGCACCCTCTGTGAGGAGTGGGCGACGCGCCTCGGCCTGCCGCAAAACGTGGCGATCTCCGGCGGCGCGTTTGACTGCCATATGGGCGCCGTGGGCGCGGGCGCACAGCCAAACACGCTGGTCAAAGTCATCGGCACCTCCACCTGCGACATCCTGACGGCGGATAAAGCCACCGTCGGCGACCGCGCGGTAAAAGGCATCTGTGGCCAGGTTGACGGCAGCGTGGTACCGGACTTCATCGGCCTCGAAGCCGGTCAGTCCGCGTTTGGCGATATCTACGCCTGGTTTGGTCGCGTGCTGGGCTGGCCGCTGGATCGGCTGGCGGCGGCGCATCCTGAACTGAAAACCCAGATCGCCGAGAGCAAAAAGCAGCTTCTGCCGCAGCTTACCGAAGCCTGGGCCAAAAATCCCTCTCTCGACCACCTCCCGGTGGTGCTGGACTGGTTTAACGGTCGTCGCACACCGTTTGCCAACCAGCGCCTGAAAGGGGTGATTACCGATCTCAACCTCGCGACCGACGCGCCCGCGCTGTTCGGCGGCCTGATTGCCGCAACGGCCTTCGGTGCCCGCGCCATTATGGAGTGCTTCACCGAGCAGGGCATCGACGTGAATAACGTGATGGCGCTGGGCGGCATCGCCCGTAAAAACCCGGTGATCATGCAGGCCTGCTGCGACGTGCTGAACCGTCCGCTGCAGATTGTGGCGTCCGATCAGTGCTGCGCGCTGGGCGCGGCGATTTTCGCCGCCGTCGCCGCGGGCGTCCATGCGGATATCCCCACCGCGCAGCAGCACATGGCGAGCGCCGTCGAAAACACCCTTCAGCCGCGTGCTCAGCAGGCACAACGCTTTGAACAGCTTTATCAGCGCTACCAGCAGTGGGCAAAAAGCGCCGAACTTCACTATCTCCCTGTCGCCGCCCCGGCCAAAAGCACCGCGGACACTACGGCAACCCTGACCCATTAAGGACACGATGATGACCATTTTTAATAACTATGAAGTGTGGTTTGTGATTGGCAGCCAGCATCTGTACGGACCGGAAGCGCTGCAGCAGGTAACAAAACACGCGGAGCACGTCGTTAACGCGCTGAACGCGGAAGCCAAACTGCCGTGCAAGCTGGTGCTGAAACCGCTGGGCACAACGCCGGATGAGATTACCCATATCTGCCGCGACGCGAACTACGATGATAAATGCGCCGGTCTGGTGGTGTGGCTGCACACCTTCTCACCGGCAAAAATGTGGATCAACGGCCTGTCTATCCTCAACAAACCGCTGCTGCAGTTCCATACCCAGTTCAACGCCTCCCTGCCGTGGGACAGCATCGACATGGACTTTATGAACCTGAACCAGACCGCACACGGCGGCCGCGAGTTCGGCTTCATCGGCGCGCGTATGCGTCAGCAGCACGCAGTGGTCACCGGCCACTGGCAGGATGGCAAGGCGCAACAGCGTATCGGCTCCTGGATGCGCCAGGCGGTTTCGAAGCAGGATACCCGCCACCTGAAAGTGGTGCGTTTCGGCGACAACATGCGTGAAGTGGCGGTCACCGACGGTGACAAAGTGGCCGCGCAGATCAAGTTCGGCTTTTCCGTGAATACCTGGGCCGTGGGCGACCTGGTGCAGGTGGTGAATGAAATCAGCGATGGCGACGTAAGCGCGCTGGTGGATGAGTACGAAAGCAGTTACCGCCTGACGCCTGCGGCACAGATCAACGGCGACAAGCGTCAGAACGTGCTGGATGCGGCGCGCATCGAACTGGGCATGAAGCGCTTCCTGCAACAGGGCGGTTTCCACGCCTTTACCACCACTTTTGAAGATCTCCACGGTCTGAAACAGCTGCCGGGTCTGGCAGTACAACGTCTGATGCAGCAGGGCTATGGCTTTGCCGGCGAAGGCGACTGGAAAACTGCCGCTCTGCTTCGCATCATGAAGGTGATGTCGACCGGTCTGCAGGGCGGCACCTCCTTTATGGAGGACTACACCTACCACTTCGAGAACGGCAATGACCTGGTGCTCGGCTCTCACATGCTGGAAGTGTGTCCTTCCATCGCGGTAGAGGAAAAACCGATCCTCGACGTGCAGTACCTCGGCATCGGCGGTAAAGCCGATCCGGCGCGTCTGATCTTCAACACCCGCACGGGCCCGGCCATCAACGCCAGCCTGATCGATCTGGGCGATCGTTTCCGCTTGCTGGTGAACTGCGTCGATGCGGTTGAAACGCCACATTCTCTGCCGAAACTGCCGGTCGCCAACGCCCTGTGGAAAGCACAGCCGGACCTGCCGACCGCGTCAGAAGCCTGGATCCTGGCCGGTGGCGCGCACCATACCGTCTTCAGCCACGCGCTGGCTCTGAACGACATGCGTCAGTTCGCCGAGCTGCACGATATCGAATTGACCGTCATTGATAACGATACCCGCCTGCCCGCCTTCAAGGACGCGCTGCGCTGGAACGAAGTCTATTACGGTTCAAAACGCTAAAGCACGGAATGCCCGGTGGCGCCGCGTTTACCGGGCCTACGATCCTGTAGGCCGGATAAGCGAAGCGCCATCCGGCACTGGAGACAACAATGTTAGAAGAGCTCAAACAGCAGGTACTTGAAGCCAACCTGGCGCTGCCGAAACATAATCTGGTCACCCTGACCTGGGGCAACGTGAGCGCCGTTGACCGCGATAGAGGCGTGTTCGTGATCAAGCCTTCCGGCGTCGATTACGCGGTGATGACGGCAGACGATATGGTCGTTGTCAGCATCGAAACAGGTGAAGTGGTGGAAGGCAACAAAAAGCCGTCATCCGATACGCCCACTCACCGCCTGCTCTATCGATCATTCCCGACTATCGGCGGTATCGTGCATACCCATTCGCGCCATGCCACCATCTGGGCGCAGGCGGGCCAGTCCATCCCGGCGACCGGCACCACCCACGCGGACTACTTTTACGGCACCATTCCCTGCACGCGTTTGATGACCGATGCGGAAATCAACGGCGAGTATGAGTGGGAAACCGGTAACGTGATCGTTGAGACCTTCGAAAAACAGGGAATCGACGCGGCGCAAATGCCGGGCGTGCTGGTGCACTCCCACGGCCCGTTTGCCTGGGGGAAAAACGCGGAGGACGCGGTGCACAATGCCATCGTGCTCGAAGAGATCGCCTATATGGGGATCTTCTGTCGCCAGCTGGCGCCGCAGCTGCCGGATATGCAGCAAACCCTGCTGGATAAGCATTACCTGCGCAAGCACGGTGCGAAGGCCTACTACGGACAGTAACCCCTTGCCCGGTGGCGCTGCGCTTACCGGGCCTACGGAACCTGCAGGCCGGATAAGCGCAGCGCCATCCGGCAAAACAGGCACTGTATAAAACCCCAGCAAACCTACCTCAACCAGGCTATAATCAGGCCTGGTTTTGTTTTCTGGGATAACGGCGTGGCGCAGGCGCAAGAAGGCTTTTTACTGACCCGACACTGGCGGGATACGCCTCAGGGCACCGAGGTTGAATTCTGGCTGGCAACCGACAACGGCCCGCTGCAGGTGACGCTGCCGCCGCAGGAATCCGTGGCGTTTATTCCAGAAGCGCACGTCGAAAAAGTGAAACAGCTGCTGCGCGGTGAAAACGGCTGGCGCATTACCCCGCTTGAGCTGAAAGATTTCCACCGTCAACCGGTTTATGGCCTCTACTGTCGCGCCCATCGTCAGCTGATGCGCTATGAAAAACTGCTTCGCGAAGCGGGCGTAACGCTCTACGAAGCCGACATCCGCCCACCGGATCGCTTTCTGATGGAGCGGTTTATTACCGCGCCCGTCTGGGTCGACGGCACCGCGCACAACGGCAGCCTCGTTAACGCGCGGCTGAAGCCGAACCCGCACTACCGCCCTCCGCTGAAGTGGGTCTCCCTGGATATCGAAACCACCCGCCACGGCGAACTGTACTGCATAGGACTTGAAGGCTGCGGCGATCGGGTTGTCTATATGCTCGGGCCGCCAAATGGTGATGCCTCCGCGCTGGATTTCCGGCTTGAGTACGTCAACAGCCGACCGCAGCTGCTGGAGAAGCTTAACCAGTGGTTTGCCGACTACGATCCCGACGTCCTGATCGGCTGGAACGTGGTGCAGTTCGACCTGCGCGTGCTGCAAAAACACGCCGAGCGTTACCGCATCCCGCTGATGCTCGGGCGCGGCAACAGCGAGCTGGAATGGCGCGAGCACGGTTTTAAGAACGGCGTTTTCTTCGCCCAGGCGAACGGTCGCCTGATTATCGACGGCATCGAGGCGCTCAAGTCCGCCTTCTGGAACTTCTCATCATTCGCCCTCGAAGCGGTGGCGCAGGAGCTGCTTGGCGAAGGCAAATCCATCGACAACCCCTGGGACAGAATGGACGAGATCGACCGGCGCTTTAACGAAGACAAGCCCGCGCTCGCCACCTATAACCTGAAAGATTGCGAGCTGGTCACGCAGATTTTCCACAAAACCGAAATTATGCCCTTCCTGCTGGAGCGCGCGACGGTGAACGGCCTTGCGGTCGACAGGCATGGTGGATCGGTTGCCGCCTTTAGCCATCTCTACTTTCCCCGAATGCACCGGGCAGGATATGTCGCCCCTAACCTCGGGGAGGTGCCGCCGCAGGCCAGCCCCGGCGGCTACGTCATGGATTCCCGGCCAGGATTGTATGATTCCGTTCTGGTGCTGGACTACAAAAGCCTCTACCCGTCGATAATCCGCACCTTCCTGATCGATCCCGTCGGGCTGGTTGAGGGCCTGGCCCAGCCGGATGATGAACACAGCACCGAAGGCTTCCTCGGCGCACGCTTTTCGCGGGAAAAACACTGCCTGCCCGACATCGTGGGAAACATCTGGCACGGCCGCGATGAGGCCAAGCGCCACGGCAACAAACCGCTATCACAGGCGCTGAAAATCATCATGAACGCCTTCTACGGCGTGCTGGGTACCAGCGCCTGCCGCTTCTTCGACCCGCGGCTGGCGTCGTCTATCACCATGCGCGGGCACGAGATCATGCGTCAGACCAAAGCGCTGATTGAGTCCCGGGGCTATGACGTCATCTACGGTGACACCGACTCCACCTTTGTGTGGCTTAAGGGCGCGCATTCAGAAGAAGACGCCGCGCAAATCGGCAAAGCGCTGGTCGCCTTCGTGAACGACTGGTGGCAGGAACATCTGCAGAAAGCGCGGTTAACCAGCGCGCTGGAGCTGGAATTTGAAACCCATTTCGCCCGCTTTTTAATGCCCACCATTCGCGGTACCGATCAGGGCAGCAAGAAGCGCTACGCCGGGCTGATTCAGGACGGCGATGCGCAGCGGATGGTGTTTAAAGGGCTCGAGACGGTACGTACCGACTGGACGCCGCTGGCGCAACAGTTCCAGCAAACGCTCTATCTGCGGGTGTTTCGCAATGAACCGTATCAGGACTACGTGCGCGAGACGATAGCCAGCCTGATGGCGGGCGAACTTGACGCGCAGCTGGTGTACCGCAAACGCCTGCGCCGCCCGCTCGCGGAGTACCAGCGCAACGTTCCTCCGCACGTGCGCGCCGCGCGCCTCGCGGACGACGAAAACGTCCGCCGTGGCCGCGCGCCACAGTATCAGAACCGGGGTACCATCAAATACGTCTGGACGATAAACGGTCCGGAACCGGTGGATTATCAGCACTCGCCTCTGGATTACGAACACTATCTGACGCGTCAGCTTCAGCCGGTTGCCGACGGAATTTTGCCCTTCATCGACGACGACTTTGCTACACTGGTTACAGGGCAACTTGGCCTATTTTGACACGTGACGAAATGGCTGCCATCCAGTACCATAGCGCCCTTTCCATTCCCGGACCCATTTTTCGATGACCGTCTTTTTTGACGGTGGTCGAACTATTGCCTGCAATTAAAGATTAGAGCCGAACAACTATGCCTTTTACACTTGGTCAACGCTGGATCAGCGATACAGAAAGCGAACTTGGATTAGGAACCGTCGTTGCCGTTGATGCGCGCATGGTTACCCTCCTCTTCCCTGCCACTGGTGAAAACCGCCTGTACGCTCGCAATGACTCCCCTGTAACCCGCGTGATGTTTAATCCGGGTGACACCGTGACCAGCCATGACGGCTGGCAGCTCAAGATTGAAGACGTAAAAGAAGAGAATGGACTGCTCGCCTACATCGGCACTCGCCTGGACACCGACGAGGCCAATGTCATCCTGCGCGAAGTGCTGCTCGACAGCAAGCTGGTGTTCAGCAAGCCGCAGGACCGCCTGTTTGCCGGGCAAATCGACCGTATGGATCGCTTCTCGCTGCGCTATCGCGCGCGTAAGTTCCAGAGTGAACAGTACCGCATGCCGTGGAGCGGCCTGCGCGGCCAGCGCACCAGCCTCATCCCCCACCAGCTGAACATCGCCCATGACGTGGGCCGTCGCCACGCGCCGCGCGTGCTGCTGGCAGATGAAGTGGGCCTGGGTAAAACCATTGAAGCGGGTATGATCCTGCATCAACAGCTGCTTTCCGGCGCCGCCGAGCGCGTGCTGATCGTGGTGCCAGAAACCCTGCAGCACCAGTGGCTGGTTGAGATGCTGCGCCGCTTCAACCTGCGTTTCTCTCTGTTCGACGACGAACGCTACGCCGAAGCGCAGCACGATGCGGACAACCCGTTTGAAACCGAACAGCTGGTGATTTGCTCCCTGGACTTCGTGCGCCGCAGCAAGCAGCGTCTTGAGCATCTGTGCGATGCCGAGTGGGACCTGATGGTGGTCGACGAAGCGCACCACCTGGTCTGGAGCGAAGATGCGCCGAGCCGCGAATATATGGCTATCGAGCAGCTTGCCGAACGCGTGCCTGGCGTCCTGCTGCTGACCGCAACGCCGGAACAGCTGGGTCTCGAAAGCCACTTCGCCCGTCTGCGCCTGCTTGATCCCAACCGTTTCCACGATTTTGAGCAGTTTGTGGAAGAACAGAATAACTACCGTCCGGTGGCGGATGCCGTCGCCCTGCTGCTGGCGGGCAAGCGTCTTTCTAATGACGAACTCAACACCCTGAGCGATCTGATCGGCGAGCAGGATATCGAGCCGCTTTTGCAGGCCGCGAACAGCGAGAGCGACAACGCGGAATCCGCGCGCAAAGAGCTGATCGACATGTTGATGGATCGCCACGGCACCAGCCGCGTGCTGTTCCGTAACACCCGTAACGGCGTGAAAGGGTTCCCGAAACGCGAACTGCACACCATTAAACTGCCGCTGCCGACGCAGTATCAGACGGCGATTAAAGTCTCCGGCATTATGGGCGCGCGCAAAACGCAGGAAGAGCGCGCCCGCGACATGCTTTATCCGGAGCAAATCTACCAGGAGTTCGAAGGCGATACCGGCACCTGGTGGAACTTCGATCCGCGCGTGGAGTGGCTGATGGGCTACCTGACTGCACACCGCTCCCAGAAAGTGCTGGTGATCTGCGCCAAGGCTGCTACCGCGCTGCAGCTGGAGCAGGTCCTGCGCGAGCGTGAAGGTATTCGCGCCGCCGTGTTCCACGAAGGCATGTCCATCGTTGAACGCGACCGTGCCGCGGCGTGGTTTGGCGAAGAGGACAGCGGCGCGCAGGTTCTGCTGTGCTCGGAAATCGGCTCCGAAGGCCGTAACTTCCAGTTCGCCAGCAACCTGGTGATGTTCGATCTGCCGTTCAACCCGGATCTGCTCGAGCAGCGTATCGGCCGTCTGGACCGTATCGGTCAGGCCCATGATATTCAGATCCACGTGCCGTATCTGGAAAAAACGGCCCAGTCCGTGCTGGTGCGCTGGTTCCACGAAGGTCTGGATGCGTTTGAACATACCTGCCCGACGGGCCGCACCATTTACGATCAGGTGCATAGCGATCTGATCGGCTACCTGGCCGCGCCGGAAAACACCGACGGCTTTGACGATCTGATTAAGTCCTGTCGTGAGAAGCACGACGCGCTGAAAGCGCAGCTGGAACAGGGTCGCGATCGCCTGCTGGAGATCCATTCCAACGGTGGCGAGAAAGCGCAGGCGCTGGCAGAGAGCATCGAAGAGCAGGATGACGACACCAGCCTGATTAGCTTCTCGATGAACCTGTTCGATATCGTCGGTATCAACCAGGACGATCGTGGTGAGAACCTGATAGTCCTGACCCCGTCCGATCACATGCTGGTACCGGATTTCCCTGGCCTGCCGGAAGATGGCTGTACGATCACCTTCGAGCGTGACGTGGCGCTGTCCCGTGAAGATGCCCAGTTCATCACCTGGGAACACCCGCTGATCCGCAACGGGCTGGACCTGATCCTCTCCGGTGATACCGGCAGCAGCACCATCTCCCTGTTAAAGAACAAGGCGCTGCCGGTGGGGACGCTGCTGCTGGAGCTGATTTACGTTGTGGAAGCACAGGCGTCGAAGCAGCTGCAGCTCACCCGTTTCCTGCCGCCGACGCCGGTCCGTCTGCTGCTGGATAAAAACGGCACGAACCTGGCCGGACAGGTCGAGTTCGAAAGCTTCAACCGCCAGCTGAGCGCGGTGAACCGCCATACCGGCAGCAAGCTTGTTAACGCGGTCCAGCAGGACGTGCACGCTATTCTGCAGCAGGGCGAAACCCAGATTGAGAAAGCGGCCAGAGCGCTGATCGATGCCGCACGCGCGGAAGCCGACGAGAAACTGTCTGCGGAGCTGTCGCGTCTGGAAGCGCTGAAGGCCGTGAACCCTAACATCCGTGACGACGAGCTGGCGGCGATTGAAAGCAACCGTCAGCAGGTGCTGGAAAGCCTCAACCAGGCTAGCTGGCGTCTGGATGCCCTGCGTCTTATCGTTGTGACGCATCAGTAACCGGAGCGCAAGATGGTGATGGAGCCGTACAATCCGCCGCAGGATCCCTGGCTGGTCATTCTGTATCAGGATGAACACATTATGGTGGTCAACAAGCCCAGCGGGCTGTTGTCCGTGCCGGGGCGTCTGGATGAGCACAAAGACAGCGTGATGACGCGCATTCAGCGCGATTATCCTCAGGCGGAGTCTGTCCATCGCCTGGACATGGCGACCAGCGGCGTGATTGTGGTGGCGCTGAATAAGGCGGCGGAACGCGAGCTGAAGCGCCAGTTCCGCGAGCGTGAGCCGAAAAAGCAGTATGTCGCCCGCGTCTGGGGTCACCCCGCGCAGGCGGAAGGGCTGGTGGATTTACCGCTGATCTGCGACTGGCCGAACCGCCCAAAGCAGAAGGTGTGCTACGAAACCGGCAAGGCCGCGCAGACCGAGTATGAAGTGCTGGAGTACGCGCCGGATAATACCGCGCGCGTCCTGCTTAAGCCGATTACCGGTCGCTCACACCAGCTACGTGTGCATATGCTTGCCCTGGGTCATCCAATTCTGGGCGACCGGTTTTACGCGCCGCCTGAAGCGCTGGCCTTAGCGCCACGTCTGCAGTTGCACGCGCAGACGCTTACCATCACCCATCCGGCCTTCGGTAATGCGATGACGTTTAAAGCTCCGGTGGACTTCTAATCCACGCTCAATAAATATTTGTTATCGGGCACGCGCCTGATAACAAATATTCAAAATCCATATATTTCACACCAATAATAAAACCACCACAAATAATATTCACAAAAGTTATTTCTTATAATAACGCCTCTCTCATTTATTTAAAAAAACTAAAATACATATTAAAAAATAGTAAATTGAATTAACGTCGGTCATTGTTAAAAATCCTCCTAAAAAATAAGGAAATACTAATCCCACTGGCTCCCAGGCCAGGTCGTTTCGCTAGCCAAAAACATTCAGAAACAATCGACTCATCAATTTACAAGGACGTATATGAACAGGACTTACAACATCATCTGGAATTACGCCAGAAATATGTACATTGTTGCCTCTGAGTTTTCCCGTGGAGACAGCAAAACCCGCTCACGCGTTCGCGCTGGAGGGGCTATCGCGACCTTTATTTTATCCGGCATTGCGGGTTCGGCACTCGCGACTGACAGGACGTTTGAGGCTGTCCCAGGTGATAACGAGATCAGCGGCGAATACTCAACCACAGAGAATGTTACCGCAGCGGTAACAGCCCAGGGTTCCGATGTCGTTGTTAACGATAGTGGCGCGCTGACAATATCGACTAGCGGAGACTCAGCGATGGGCCTTTACGTTTTCAATGGCGCGAAAGTCACGCTAGACGATCCCAACACCACCATTACTACTTCTGGATATGGCATGGCCAGGGGGCTCGTTAACCAACAAGGAACGGTCACATTAGCTAACGTTACTATAAAAACCACCGGTGATTTTGGTAATGCGGGCATATTTAACAATGGCGAAATGACCGGCACCGGGGTCACCATTAGTACAACCGGTAGCGAGAGCTACGGGATTCAGAATTACACCCAAACGTTTACCTTAGACTCATCAAAAATTGATACTTACGGTGAAAAGTCTATCGGTTTATCCAATTTCGGCCGAGCAGCGCTCTCGGATACGCAAATTGCCACGCATGGGCAGAATTCTGACGCGATATCCTCCAGTAAAGCAACCAGCGCTGTCGTGCTAAATAACGGTTCTGTCATTACGACAGGGGAAAATTCACGGGCAGTGGTTATCAATAACGGCGGGGAATTTGATGCAACCGGCACCACGATTACCAGTGAACAGTCTGCAGCCATCGTCTTGCAAAACGCCAGCAATGCCGCCATCGCTAACAGTAATATTTCCGGTAGCAATGCCGTCTTCTCGTTCAGCGGTGGAAAAAATGCCGCCACAATTGACGGCGGAAGCATTACGGCAACCGCATCCGGAGGAAGTGCTTTTGCCGTGGATTCAGGATCTGCCGATATTAGCGTGAAGAATGTGCAAACGATGAATGCAGACAATCTGCTCACCGTGGCCAATACCGCCGATGCAGTCACCCTGAGCGCTGAAAACAGCAAGTTGTCCGGCGCCGTTAAGGCCAGCGGTGATAATGTCAGCATGAATCTGGATGAAAACAGCCAGTGGCTGCTTACCGGCGATTCCAGCGTCGGTAATCTTTCCAGTAACGGGCGCATCACGCTCGGCGATGAAAACGGCAGTGCCGGTACGCTCAATGTCGGTAATCTCATCCTTCAGGATAACAGCCAAACTGATGTCTACCTCGATGCAAACGCGACAAGTGCCCCTGTTATCGCTCAGAATGCAACGCTGAATGGCACGCTGAATATTACAGGTTACGGTAGTGCCAGCACGCTTTCAGCGGATAGCACCTTCACGGTGATTGACGCTGAAAATGCAATCAATGGCAATTTTACCCACCTCACCGTCGCGGGTATGGCATCAGGATCCGTTGACTTCATCACCTTCAGCGGCACCGTTGACCCCGCCGACGTGACGAATTACGTCCTGACGCCGTCATTAGCCTGGTATGCCAGCCAGAACCCAACGCCAACGGCGGCTCACGGTACATTCACCCTGAACAATGCTGACGGCAGCTTTACGCTGAGCACGGCGCTTGTCGATCAAAATGCTAACGCCACGACGGGATGGGACGGTAAATCACTCACCAAAGAGGGGCAAGGTACGCTGATTCTGAATGCCGCAAACAGTTACAGCGGCACAACAGATGTTAACCAGGGCACGCTCTGGCTGGGCGAGGCCGGCGTTATCGGCGTACAAAACAGCGAGCAGGCCGTGAATGTCGCGGCAGGCGCGACGTTTGGTGGCGACAACGGTGTGGTGAACGGCAATGTTAACAGCAAAGGCACCGTTCAGTTCAACGACACGCTTACGATCAATGGTGATCTGAGCAACGCAGGCAGCATTATCAGCGGCAAAATCGAAGGTACCGACGGCACAACGACCGGTAACACACTGATCGTAAACGGCGATTATACCGGTAATCAGGGGTCTCTGACGCTGAATACGCAGTTAGGCGACGATACGTCGCCAACCGATATGCTTAACATTACGGGGAATACGTCCGGTAACACTACCCTGTACATTAACAACGCAGGCGGTCAGGGGGCCCTGACCCAAAACGGAATTGAAGTGATTAAGGTCGGCGGTGAATCAAACGGTACCTTTGTTCAGGGTAACCAGGTCCAAATCAACGCCTACGAATACCGTCTGTATCAGGACTCAGGGAACTGGTATCTCCGTTCCCAGGCCACGGGTGAGGGTGGCGACGTAACGCCTCAGTATCGTGCCGATATTGGTTCATACCTTAGCAACCAGTGGCTGGCTCGCGATCTGCAGATGCAGACCCTCTCAGACCGAGAAGGCAGCCAGTTCAAATCGCAAAACGGCACGACATGGGCGCGTTTCAAAGCAGGTAAGAACCAGTCCACTGCGGCAGAGAGCAATATTGATATCGACAGCAACTACTCCCAGTTCCAGATGGGGGGCGATGTTGCAGCCTGGAACAACGGCGAAAAAAGCCTGGTGGTCGGGATTATGGGTAGCTATATGAACGCCAGCAGCGACAGCACGGGCAATAGAGGTGCTGACGGCAGCCGCTTTAGCGCTGACGGTAAAGTCGATGGCTATAACCTCGGCGTCTATGCCACCTGGTTTGCCGATGCCCGACAGCATCAGGGTTTTTATGTCGACAGCTGGTATCAGTACGGGATGTACCACAACAGCGTAGATAACGGTGACGTTGGCTCAACGGATTACGATTCAAACGCCAGCGCCGTTTCGCTGGAAACGGGCTATCGCTACGATGTCGCACTCGGCGACAACACGCTGAGTCTCACGCCGCAGGCACAGATCGTCTGGCAGGATTACCGTGCCGATGACATCAAAGACAGCAGCGGCACAACGATTGATGGGCAAAACGGTGACAGCTGGACCACCCGTTTAGGTCTGCGAGTTGACAGCAAGATGAATAAGGCGAACGACGCGGTTATCCAGCCGTTTGCGGAGGTCAACTGGCTGCATACCTCTGAAGAAACGGCAGTTAACTTTGGTGACACACAGATCAAACAGGATATTCCTGCCGATCGTGCGGAGCTGAAAGCGGGTGTTCAGGCGAATGTGAACAAGCAATGGAGCGTTATCGCCCAGGTGTCCGGACAGAAAGGTGATAATGATTACAGCGATGTAAACGGCAGTCTGAACGTACGCTACAACTGGTAATCACGTAGAAAGGGCCTGGCAGTTCATCCTGCCAGGCCCTTCTTCATTCTCCAGAGGGGCTTATTTAAAGCCTTTCTTCTCTTTAATCAGTTCGTACGCTTTCTGAATTTCCTGCGCCTTTTGCTTCGCCATCTCCATCATTTCCGGCGGTAAGCCTTTCGCGACCAGCTTGTCCGGATGGTGCTCGCTCATCAGCTTACGATAGGCACGTTTGATCGTGGTCTGATCGTCAGAAGGTTTTACGCCTAGTACGTTACAGGCATCTTCCAGCGTCGGACCACGCTGCGCCTGCTGCCAGGCACCGCCAGATGACTGCTGGTGATAGCCGCCGCCAAACTGCGCCCCGCCCTGCATCATGCGCAGGAACTGGTCGAACTGCATACGGGAGATGCCCAGCTCTTCCGCAATCACGTATAAAACATCGCGCTCGTTAGGGTGAAGCGAGCCGTCGGCGAAGGCCGCCTGAATCTGAATTTCCAGAAACATCCGAATTAAATCAAAACGGCCGAAGCAGATGCTGCGGAACTGACGCATTTTTTCGCGAAGCGGATAGTTATCGGATTTCCCAATGCGAAACGCATTTTGCGCCTCCAGGCGGGAGTCACCGTGCAGATTCATGCGGTCCATAAAGACGCTGGCAATCTGAATATCGGCTTCCGTAACGCGGCCTTTGGATTTGGTTAAATGCCCCATCACCTCAAAGGTGGTGGAGAAAAAGAGTGACTGACGCTCGCGCTGATTGGCAAACCAGGCCATTTTGCGGCTGCGCGCCTTATCAAACATATGGCCAATAATAAGCCCCAGCACTATTCCCCAGAACCCGGCACCCATGATGATGGCGAACGCAACGCCGATTATTTTACCCCAATACTGCATATACTCCCCGGATAGTCATATTCCTGGCCGACGCAACGTCATCATCACTGTGTTCAAGTCACGGTCAATTGAAGGACATCGCCTATAATTTGCTTTATCATACTCGTCATTCGATAGCGAGCCTAACACTCTGGCACGCAAACGGGCAGGATTAACGCTGGTACTGCGCAGATGAGTAAGATAGTCTCTGAGCGTTTGTAAGCCGTAGCCACTGATGACGGAACAATAAAATACAACGTATGAAAAAACGTATCCCCACCCTCCTGGCCACAATGATTGGCACCGCCCTGTACAGTCAACAGGGGCTGGCGGCCGACCTCGCCTCGCAGTGTATGCTTGGCGTCCCAAGTTATAATCGCCCACTGGTGAGTGGCGATACCAATAGCTTGCCGGTAACCATTACTGCCGACAGTTCAAAAGGGACTTACCCTGACAATGCCACGTTTACAGGCAATGTCGATATTAATCAGGGCAATAGCCGCCTGCAGGCAGATGAAGTGCAGTTGCACCAGAAGCAGCCGGAAGGCGCGGCCGAGCCGGTACGCACGGTGGATGCGCTGGGTAATGTGCACTATGACGACAATCAGGTCATCCTGAAAGGTCCGAAAGCCTGGTCAAACCTGAATACGAAAGACACTAACGTCTGGAAAGGTGATTACCAGATGGTGGGTCGCCAGGGGCGCGGTGACGCAGACCTGATGAAACAGCGCGGAGAAAACCGCTATACTATCCTGGAAAATGGCACGTTCACGTCGTGTCTGCCGGGTTCAAATACCTGGAGCGTGGTCGGGAGCGAAGTGATCCATGACCGCGAAGAGCAGGTCGCAGAGATCTGGAACGCCCGCTTCAAGGTGGGTCCGGTCCCCATATTCTACAGCCCTTATTTGCAGCTTCCCGTGGGTGACAAACGTCGCTCCGGTTTCCTGATCCCGAATGCCAAATACAGCACCACGAACTACTTTGAGTTCTACCTGCCGTATTACTGGAATATCGCGCCCAACATGGATGCGACGATCACGCCGCACTATATCCACAAGCGCGGCAACGTCATGTGGGAGAACGAATTCCGCTATCTGACTCACGCCGGTGCGGGTCTGATGGAGCTGGATTATCTGCCGTCGGATAAAGTATTCCAGGACGAGCATCCGACTGAAGGCGATAAACACCGCTGGATGTATTTCTGGCAGCATTCCGGGGTGATGGATCAGGTCTGGCGTTTCAACGTCAACTACACCAAGGTCAGCGACCCGAACTACTTCAACGATTTTTCGTCAAAATACGGTTCGAGTACCGACGGTTATGCCACACAGATCTTCAGCGTTGGCTATGCGGTGCAGAACTTCGATGCGACGGTAACCAATAAACAATTCCAGGTGTTCTCAAGCCAGACGGCGAGTACTTATGGTGCCGAGCCGCAACTGGACGTTAACTGGTACCAGAATGACGTGGGGCCATTTGACACCCGTATTTATGGTCAGGCGGTGCATTTTGTAAACACCAATTCCACTATGCCGGAAGCCACCCGTGTTCACCTGGAGCCTGTCATCAACCTTCCATGGTCCAATGACTGGGCAAGTCTGAACACAGAAGCTAAGCTGATGGCGACACACTATCAGCAGAAAAACATTGATGATTACAACACCAGCAACAACGCCCATCTTGAGGAATCCGTTAACCGTACGCTTCCGCAGTTCAAAATGGACGGTAAGCTGATATTCGAACGCAATATGGGTCTTCTGGCGGATGGCTATACCCAGACGCTGGAGCCACGTATGCAATACCTGTACGTGCCTTATCGAGACCAGAGCAACATCAATAACTACGACTCCTCCTTATTGCAATCGGACTACAGCGGTCTGTTCCGCGACCGTACGTATGGTGGTCTGGACCGTATCGCATCTGCTAACCAGTTGACGACCGGGGTCACATCGCGCGTTTATGATGACGCTGCCGTTGAACGTTTTAACGTTTCTGTTGGTCAAATCTATTATTTCACCGAGTCTCGTACGGGCGATGACAACATTAAGTGGGAGCAAGATAATAAGACGGGTTCGCTAATTTGGGCTGGCGACACCTACTGGCGTATGACCGATCGTTGGGGCCTGCGTGGTGGCGTTCAGTACGACACACGTCTCGACAATATTGCCAACAGTACTGCGGCTATTGAATATCGCCGGGATGAAGATCGTATGGTGCAGTTGACCTATCGTTATGCCAGTCCGGAATATATTCAGGCGACATTACCAAACTATGGTACTGCTGAGCAGTATAAAGACGGTATTTCGCAGGTGGGTGGCGCAGCGAGTTGGCCCATCGCCGACCGTTGGTCAATCGTAGGCGCTTACTACTTTGACACTAACGCGAATAAAGCTGCTGACCAGATGGTGGGGCTGCAATATAACTCCTGCTGCTACGCGCTGCGTGTCGGTTACGAACGTAAGCTTAACGGCTGGGAAAACAATCAAAGCAAATACGATAACGTGATTGGCTTTAACTTCGAGTTACGCGGCCTGAGTTCCAACTACGGTCTGGGTACGCAGAAAATGCTGCGCTCGAATATTCTGCCTTACCGCAGTTCCTTGTAATGTGCTTGATTTGCAACGTAATCCGCTTTGCGGTTAATTGAAATGGAAAAAGTATGAAGAACTGGAAAACGCTGCTGCTCGGTGTCGCTATGGTTGCGAATACCAGCTTCGCGGCCCCCCAGGTTGTTGATAAAGTCGCCGCGGTGGTTAACAACGGCGTCGTGCTTGAAAGTGACGTTGACGGTCTGATGAAATCGGTGAAGCTCAATTCGGGCGAAGCGGGTCAGCAGCTTCCGGATGACGCCACGCTGCGCCATCAGATCCTGGAGCGTCTGATCATGGATCAGATCGTTCTGCAGATGGGGCAGAAAATGGGTGTGAAGGTCACTGACGAGCAGCTCGATCAGGCGATCGCTAACATCGCGAAACAAAACAACATGTCTTTAGACCAGATGCGCAGCCGTCTGGCCTATGACGGCATCAGCTACGCCACCTACCGTAATCAGATCCGTAAAGAGATGCTGATTTCGGAAGTGCGTAACAACGAAGTGCGTCGCCGCGTCACTATCCTGCCTCAGGAAGTGGACGCGCTGGCAAAACAGGTGGGTAACCAGAACGATGCGAGCACGGAGCTGAATCTGAGCCACATTCTGATCCCACTGCCAGAGAACCCAACGTCCGATCAGGCTGCGGAAGCAGAAAGTCAGGCGCGTTCCATTGTCGAACAGGCGCGTAACGGCGGTGACTTTGGCAAGCTGGCCATCACCTACTCCGCAGACCAACAGGCGCTGAAAGGCGGCCAGATGGGCTGGGGACGTATTCAGGAGCTGCCATCCATCTTTGCCCAGGCCCTGAGTACGGCGAAGAAAGGGGATATCGTCGGTCCAATCCGTTCAGGCGTGGGCTTCCACATTCTGAAAGTGAACGATCTGCGCGGCCAGAGCCAAAATATCTCCGTTACCGAAGTTCACGCTCGTCATATTCTTCTGAAACCGTCACCAATCATGACTGACGATCAGGCGCGTGCGAAGCTGGAACAGATTGCAGCAGATATTAAGAGCGGTAAAACCTCGTTTGCGAAAGCAGCAAAAGAGTTCTCTCAGGATCCTGGCTCTGCTAACCAGGGCGGCGATCTGGGCTGGGCGGCAGCGGATATTTACGATCCTGCCTTCCGTGACGCGCTGATGAAGCTGAACAAAGGCCAGATTAGCGCGCCGGTCCACTCTTCGTTTGGCTGGCATCTGATCGAGCTGATGGACACCCGTAACGTTGATAAAACGGATGCGGCGCAGAAAGACAGAGCCTACCGTATGCTGTTTAACCGTAAGTTCTCTGAAGAAGCAGCCACCTGGATGCAGGAACAACGCGCCAGTGCTTACGTGAAAGTGCTGAGCAACTAATGAAACAGCATCGTGTTGTTATCACGCCCGGCGAACCCGCCGGGATTGGGCCTGACCTCGTTGTCCAGCTCGCCCAGCGCAGCTGGCCAGTAGAACTGGTTGTCTGCGCGGATGCAACACTGTTACAGGACCGGGCAACGCTGCTCGGTCTGCCTTTAACGCTCATCCCTTACGTTGAAGGCCAACAGCCTGCACCGCAGCAAGCCGGTACCCTCACCCTTCTTTCTGTTCCCCTTCGTACGCCGGTCATTCCTGGCCAGCTCAGCACGGAAAACGGCCACTATGTGGTTGAAACCCTTGCGCGCGCCTGCGACGGTTGCCTGAAGGGCGAATTTGCCGCCCTGATTACCGGCCCCGTCCACAAAGGCGTGATCAACGAAGCGGGCATACCGTTTACCGGGCATACGGAGTTCTTCGAAGAGCGATCGCACAGTCCGAAAGTGGTGATGATGCTGGCGACCGAAGCGATGCGCGTTGCCCTGGTGACCACCCATCTGCCGATCAAAGCGATTCCGGATGCGATCACCCCCGATCTCCTGCGCGAGATCATCGGGATTTTGCATCACGATCTGCAGACAAAATTTGGGATCCCGCAGCCGCATGTGCTGGTTTGTGGCCTGAATCCGCACGCGGGCGAAGGCGGACACATGGGCACCGAAGAGATCGACACCATCATTCCGGTACTCAACGAAATGCGGGCGAAGGGAATGAACCTCAGCGGTCCGCTGCCTGCTGATACCCTTTTCCAGCCGAAATACCTGGATAATGCCGACGCCGTGCTCGCGATGTACCACGATCAGGGCCTGCCCGTGCTAAAATACCAGGGCTTTGGCCGCGGGGTGAATATCACCCTCGGTTTACCCTTTATTCGAACGTCCGTTGACCACGGTACTGCGCTGGATCTGGCAGGCCAGGGGAAAGCGGATGTCGGCAGTTTTATTACGGCGCTTAATCTCGCCATCAAAATGATTGTTAATACTCAATGACTAATCGAGTCCATCAGGGCCACTTAGCCCGTAAACGTTTCGGGCAAAACTTCCTTAACGATCAGTTCGTGATCGAAAGCATTGTCTCGGCTATTAATCCACAAAAAGGCCAGGCGATGGTCGAAATCGGCCCGGGCCTTGCCGCACTGACCGAGCCGGTAGGCGAACGCCTCGACGAACTGACCGTCATCGAACTGGACCGCGATCTGGCCGCACGCCTGCAAACGCACCCGTTCCTCGGGCCGAAGCTGACTATCTATCAGCAGGACGCCATGACCATGAACTTCGGCGAACTGTCGGAAAAAATGGGCCAGCCGCTGCGCGTTTTCGGCAACCTGCCGTATAACATCTCCACGCCGCTCATGTTCCACCTCTTTAGCTATACTGATGCCATTGCCGATATGCACTTCATGTTGCAAAAAGAGGTGGTTAACCGTCTGGTTGCAGGCCCGAACAGTAAAGCGTATGGTCGTTTAAGCGTGATGGCACAATATTACTGCAACGTGATCCCGGTGCTCGAAGTACCGCCGTCAGCGTTCACACCGCCACCGAAAGTGGATTCAGCGGTTGTGCGCCTTGTGCCGCACAAAACAAAACCGTACCCGGTTAAAGATCTGCGTGTACTGAGCCGTATTACCACTGAAGCCTTTAACCAGCGTCGTAAAACGATCCGTAACAGCCTCAGCAATTCGTTCACCGTTGAGGTATTAGCTGAACTGGGGATCGACCCGGCAATGCGTGCGGAGAACATTTCCGTAGAGCAGTACTGCAAGCTGGCTAATTACATCAGCGAAAATGCGCCGCCGAAGGAGAGTTAAGCCATGATTGATTCGCCCCGCGTATGTGTCCATGTACAAAGCGTCTATGTTGAATCACAGTCCTCGCCGGACGAAGAACGCTTTGTCTTTGCTTACACCGTGACCATTCGCAACCTGGGGCGGACGCCCGTGCAGCTGCGCGGACGCTACTGGCTTATCACCAACGGCAATGGCCGCGAAATCGAAGTTCAGGGCGAAGGTGTGGTCGGTGAACAGCCCCACATCGCCCCTGGCGAAGAGTACCAGTACACCAGCGGCGCGGTGATTGAAACGCCGATGGGTACCATGCAAGGCCATTATGAAATGGTCGATGTCGATGGCAATGGCTTCCGCGTTGCCATTCCCGTGTTCCGTCTCGCCGTAACCACACTTATTCATTAATCTAATGTCTACATATCTGATTGGCGACGTTCACGGTTGCTACGATGAACTGATCGCATTATTAAAACAGGTCGACTTTACGCCAGAACAGGACACGCTCTGGCTGACGGGCGATTTAGTCGCACGTGGCCCCGGCTCTCTTGAGGTATTACGTTTTGTCAAATCACTGGGCGACAGCGTGCGCATGGTGCTGGGCAATCACGATCTGCATCTGCTGGCAGTGTTCGCCGGGATCAGCCGCAATAAACCTAAAGATCGCCTCACCCCGCTGCTGGATGCGCCGGACGCGGACGATCTGATTAACTGGCTGCGCCGTCAGCCCCTGCTTCAGGTCGACGAAGAGAAAAAGCTGGTCATGGCGCATGCCGGGATCACGCCACAATGGGATCTTGAAACAGCGAAAACCTGTGCGCGTGACGTTGAGGCGGTGCTGGCAAGCGACTCGTATCCTTTCTTCCTCGATGCCATGTACGGCGACATGCCGAACCACTGGAGCGAGGATCTCAGCGGTCTGGCCCGTCTGCGCTTTATCACGAACGCCTTCACCCGCATGCGTTTCTGCTTCCCGAACGGACAGCTGGACATGTATTCCAAAGAGACGCCGGAAAGCGCACCGGCCCCGCTCAAACCGTGGTTTGCCATTCCGGGACCGGTGACCAGCGAGTACAGCGTGGTATTTGGTCACTGGGCTGCACTGGAAGGAAAAGGGACGCCGGACGGGATTTACGGTCTGGATACCGGATGCTGCTGGGGCGGAGAGTTAACCTGCTTACGCTGGGAAGATAAAGCTTACTTTGTTCAGCCGTCCAACCGACAGCTGGACTTAGGGGAAAGTGAGGCCGTCGCCTCCTGAATCATGCCCTCTCCCGGGCGGGAGAGGGCAAATCACTTAACGACGTTCCAGGATCTCGAAGCAGTAGCTGTGAGAGTTCTGTGCATCCGCATCGTGGAATTCGCTGAATACCGATTCCCACTCGTCCGGATCGTAGTCCGGGAAATGGGTATCCCCTTCCACTTCCGCATCAATATGGGTCAGATACAGCTTCTGCGCTTTAGGCAGGAACTGCTCGTACACGCGCCCGCCGCCAATCACCATGATCTCTTCGGCATTGCCGCATGCAGCAATCGCCTCGTCGACGGATTTTACCCATTCGACGCGATCGTCAGTACCCGGCTGGCTACTGATAACGATATTTTTACGGCCCGGCAATGGACGACCAATCGACTCCCAGGTCAGGCGGCCCATCACTACCGGCTTGTTTAACGTAGTACGTTTAAACCATGCGAGATCGGCAGGCAGGTTCCACGGCATGGCATTTTCCATACCGATAACGCGGTCCACCGCCAGCGCTGCAATCAGACTGATCATTGAAAATTTCCCGGATGCAAAAAATTGCCGCCACTATACGGAAAGCTTAATCTTTCGTCGACTGGCGGCAGAGTAAAGATACAGAAATTTTTTAATATTGCTGGCAACTCCACTTCACGCGGAAGGTTTACTCTCCGGTTCGTCAGACGGATCCCCGGTATGCTTGCCCTCTTCCGTGCCCTGCCAGCCGTGACGCTGGATCAGCGACAGGTGATTGCGATCCTCATTGATGATTTCCGTCAGCATGGCGCTGGTGCGTTTAAACACTGCCGCACGCTCCGTGGCCGTACTGCCCGCCATCGCCGCCATCTCTTCCACCATTTCGGTATTAAAGCGACGGAACAGATCCGCCCGTTCGCGGGCTTCATACGCGCCGAGTCCCAGGTTTTCCAGCGCCATGCGGCCAGACTTCAGCGCGCCTTCAAACGTTTCACGCTCCGGTGCTTCTACCCCCGCCTGCCGCAGCCGGATATAGTGATCCACATCGCGGGCGCGGGAAATGATGGTCAGATCCGGAAAATGCTCTTTCGCCATTTCCACCATCTGCATGCTGGTCTCCGGATCGTCAATCGCGTTAATCAATACCTCCGCTTTCGCCGCCCCGGCGGATTCCAATAGATCGACGCGCGTTGCATCGCCGTAAAACACCTTCATATCAAATTTACGCAGTGTATCGACATGGTCGGGGTCGTGATCGAGGATAACCATTTTCACCCCGCTGGACAGCAACAGACGGCCAACGATCTGCCCGTAGCGGCCAAATCCGGCAATGATGACGCGAGGCTGCTCCTCGTCGATCTCATCGGCTTCGCGCTCCTGATCGCTACCCGATTTTTCCAGACGCGTCAGCACCACCAGCAGAACGGGCGTCGCGGCCATCGACAGAGCGACCGCCAGCGTCAGCGCTTTTGCCCACTCGGGATCGAGGACGTTTGCCATCTGCGCCGCGCCAAAGACCACGAACGCAAATTCACTCCCCTGCCCCAGCAGAACCGCAAACCAGCTGCGCTGCTTATTCGGCACCTTCAGCGGACGCGCAATCAGCCACAGCATCGCCATTTTAATGATCAGGAAGCCGACCAGCAGGACGACGATCCGCAGCGGGTGCGTCACCAGCGTGCCAAAGTCGACGGACATCCCTACGCCGATGAAAAACAGCCCCAGCAGCAAGCCTTTGAACGGCTCGATATCGCTTTCCAGCGCGTGACGGTATTCGGAACTCGCCAGCAGAACACCCGCCAGGAAGGCCCCCATCGCCATCGACAGGCCGGCTTCCTCCAGCAGCAGACCGAAGCCAAACACCAGAAAGAGCGCCACGGCACTGAACACTTCGCGAAGGCCCGAGCGGGCCACGAACCGCAGCAGCGGACGGGTGACGTAGCGACCAAGCAGCACCACCAGCGCCAGCGCCCCCACGACTTTTAATGCCGACAGCGCGAACGCCCCCAGCGTCGTGGAGGAACCGCTGGCCGCCAGCAGCGGGATCATCGCCACCAGCGGGATAGCGGCAATGTCCTGGAACAGCAGCACCGAGAACGCACTGCGTCCCATCTGGGAGACCGTCAGATTGCGCTCGTTCATGGCCTGCATGGCAATGGCGGTCGAGGAGAGCGCCAGCGTCATGCCGATAAGCTCTGCCACTTTCCAGTCCATGCCCAGCAGGATGCAGAACCCACCCAGCAGCAGGCCACAGGCCACCATCTGCAGCGCCCCGCCGCCAAATACAGAGGCGCGAAGCTTCCACAGGCGCTGCGGATCGAGCTCCAGACCAATCACAAAGAGCATCAGCACAACGCCAATTTCAGCGAAATGAAGGATCGCCTCTGCATCCGTCACCAGTCGAAAGCCCCACGGTCCAATAACGCAGCCCGCAATCAGGTAGCCGAGAACAGAGCCCAGCCCCAGGCGTACCGCCACGGGCACAATCAGCGCCGCTGCGCCAAGGTATATCAGCGCCTGTATCAGCGTATGGCTATCCATGGTGCGCCTCCTGCCACTCAAGTAAGCGTTGTTTATAATGGCGAGCCTGCGCCTGCAGAGTTTCGTCATCGCAGACAAAAGTGCAGTGCATCGCAAAAGGCGGGAGCCAGTTCAGGCCGCAGTAGAGCGCGGTCGCCTGCAGCGGCTGTGCCAGAACCTCAAAACCCGGGAAGGAACCAATATCAAAGTGGCTTTCCCCTCCGCCCGTGGTGACCGCCCACATCAGGCTTTTCCCTTTTAACGCATGACCATTGTGGCCATACGCCCAGCCGTGGGAGAAGACCTTATCAATCCACAGCTTCAGCAGCGGGGGCGTGCTGTACCACTGCATGGGATGCTGCCAGACGATCAGATCGGCACGGGAAAGCGCCTCCTGTTCAGCGGCGATATCGATGTTGAAATCGGGATAAAGTTGATAGAGAGAACGTATCTCTACGTCATCAAGCGTCCTTACCTGCTCAAGCATCCGCTTATTCGCATGCGAGTGCTGCGGATAAGGGTGCGCGTAAATAATGAGTATCATCAAATGGCCTGTCTTCTTCTCTTCTTGTAGCAGTGAGTGTAGACAGTTAACCCGCCCGGTGAAAGGGGCGAAAAGCCTTGCAAAGGTAAAACGCAACAATGGGCAATGATTGTCCCGGACGGGTATAGCAGGCGAAAAATGACCGTTTACAGAGAATATATTAAATGAATGATTAAGGATTAAATATATTAATTAACGATCAATTAAGAAACTCTAAAATCATTATTTAATAAATCAACCTATACATAACGCATTGAAAAAATAATAATTTTATGCTCTTAGTCGTAAGCCCATTCTTGTAAGCAGCCTAAAAGGGTTACTCCATATCATTAATTAGCGTCACTTCTTCTCAAATGGATGTGTACATGCGCAACAAAAAATTCAAATTAAACAAAACTACAAGCACCCTCGGAAAGATATTTCCTGCCTTGTTTATATTCACACCGATAGTGGCCCTTGCCGGAACCATTGATCAATCCACCTCTGTCCCACAAGAGTTTTCCTCCGAAGCAGAATACACCATCAATAAAGACGTCACCATCTCGTCCTCGGGAAGTGAGAGCGCGGTTTCTGTTTCAGGATTCAACGTAACAACCGTGACTAACAAGGGTAATATTTCTGGCGCAGGTAAAGGTCTGGACATTAATACCTCTGCGCAACGTGTTACCTTAAATAATGAGGAAGGTGCGACGATTTCCTCTACCGGTGCCTCTGCCGTTAACATTGAATCCATGCAGGGGGATATTATCAATAACGGAAGCATTACCGCTTTCGACAACGGTATTTATGTCAGTCAGAACTCCTCAGCGGTAAATATATCGAATGGCGCTACCGGGGTTATTAAAGGTAAAACAGGTCTTAGTGCACACGTCGGTGTGGCTATAAATAACGAAGGCACGCTTACCGGCACGGAAAATGATGGTATTCACCTGAGCGACGGTAATACCAAAATCACCAATACCGGAACCGTTCAGGGCGCGCAGAACGGCATCAACGTAACGGATACGGCGAAAGTCGATATCACCAACAACGGTTTGATTGGCGGTGGCGGTACGGCAATTACGTTTGCCAGCAGCAAAAATAATACGTTGGTACTTGATACAGGCTCGTCACTGAAAGGCGACGTCATTTCTAGCATCTCTAAAGGAAATACGGTAACCCTGGCAGGAACCGGCACAGAAGACAGCAATTTTGTTGGCTTATCGGAAGGTGATGGCTTCGCTTCTTTAGAAATGGACGGTGAAAGCTGGGCGCTCTCAGGGAATATCGACATTATCGGTTCTGGTAATTCGCTGCTGGTTAACAGCGGTGAGTTAATCCTGTCAGGGAATGTGTCTAATGCAGGCACGACTCTCGTTGCCAAAGATGCTTCTCTCCAGTTGGGTGATGGCACGAGAACGGCGACGCTGAGCGGTGGACTGACCAACAACGGCACCCTTATTTTTAATCAGGGCAGTAATACGGCGTTCGCCACCGGCATTACCGGTAGCGGCAATGTTGAAAAAGTGGATTCCAACACCCTGACGCTAACCGGCAAAAACACCTACACGGGTGATACCGTTCTGCATAGCGGCACCACGCTGGTCGGTGTTGGTTCAACGCTTGGTACAAAGAGTAGCAACGCGACGATTACTGTCGAAAATGGCGCTCAGTTTGCCACTGCTGGCGAAGTAAACGACAATATCAACATCCTCACGGGTGGTACGCTGGCAGCATGGAATGCGATTCAGGGTAACGATACGCTGAGCGTTTCAGGTATCGATACGGTCAACGGCAACGTCACCAACGGTGGCACACTGTTACTCAGCGCCGCCAATCACAGCGTTGGCAATAATTTCACCATTAACGGCGACTATACCGGCTCTGCGGGCAGTCAGATCGTGATGAACAGTACCCTGGGTGAAGACAACTCGCCAACCGATCATCTCACCATTACCGGCAGCAGCTTTGGCCAGTCCGACGTCAGCGTTAACAACATTGGCGGCCTGGGCGCGCAAACCGTTAACGGCATGGAAATTGTCAGCGTTGGCGGCAGCTCCGAAGCCCAGTTGACCCTTGCCAAACCGGTGGTTGCCGGTGCGTGGGAATATAATCTTTATCAGCACAGCAACGGCAACTGGTACCTGGAGTCAAAGGCCACGCCTTCCGATGAACCGTCTGATAATACCGATGATGGCGATAACACCGACAACGGTGATAACACCGACAACGGCGGTAACACCGACAACGGCGGTAACACTGACAACGGCGGTAACTCCGACAACGGCGGTAACACCAACAACGGCGGTAACACCGACAACGGCAGCAACAGCGGTCCTGAGGTCATGGCTCCAGAGGTTGGCGCTTACTTAGGCAACTACCTTGCCGCGCAGAGCATGTTCCTGCACAAGCGTGACGATCGCGATCAGATCACCTTCCGTAATGAAGAAGACCTCAACACCTGGATGTACGTCAAAGGTCGCTACCATGAAAACAATGCAGGCGGCGACAAAGTCAGCTATGACACCACCACCACCGTGCTTCAGGTAGGCAGCGATTTTATGAGCAAGCCTATGGACAACGGTATTCTGCGTGCGGGCGGCATGTTTGGGGCCGGTCAGGCGAAAACCCACTCTGATGCAAAACACAACGTGCGTGATGCGCAGGGCAAAGTGGACGGCTTTAACGTCGGCCTGTATGCAACCTGGCAGGAAGATCAGAAGCTGCGCCTGGGCAGCTACGTTGATACCTGGGCCGCCTACAGCTGGTACAACAATAAAGTGACCAGCAATCGCAACGATGAAGACTACGACAGCACCGGTTTTGCCGCTTCCGTCGAAGTGGGCCATGCGTGGGTGGTTGATTCAGAGAATGAGCGCACCTGGAAAATCGAACCGCAGGCTCAGATCGTCTACAGCTATCTGGATCAGGAAAATCATACCGATCGCGACGGCGTGCGGGTGACAACGCTGGACAACGACGGTCTGTTTGGTCGTCTGGGCGTCAAATCAAGCTACTTCCAGCAGAAAGATGTGAAAGCCTGGCAGCCGTACGTTGCCGTGAACTGGCTGAAAGGTGCGGGTCAAAACGATCTGGCGTTTAACGGCGAGACCGTCAGCAACGATACGCCGGAAGATCGTGGGCAGCTGGAACTGGGCGTCACCGGTAACCTGAACGACACCACCACGCTCTCCCTGCGCGCCAGCGGCGAGTGGGGTGAAAACAGCTATGCTGCTTATGGCGGTCATATCCTGCTGAACCACCGCTGGTAATCGTTCCTGAAAGACTAAAAGCCGTGGCAAACGCCACGGCTTTTTTATTAGTTATCCAGCTCGCCCATTGATTTAACCTGATCGCGGTTGATCTGCTCGGTCTGACCCGTTTCCGCATTTTTATACGACACCAGACCGGTATCATCATCGACCTCTGGTTTTCCGTCGGTGACAATGGTTTTGCCATCGGTGGTTTTCACTGCCTGGTTAGAGGAACAGCCCGCGACGGTAAACGTTGCAGTGGCGGCAAGAAGGGTGGCGATCAGTAATTTATTTTGCATGGTGTTTTCCCCTGCTCTCAGTTGAATTTCGTTATCGACCTAATGATTTTAGGCTAACTCACTGAATGCGGATGAAAAACCAGAAGGTTCTGAAGATGGATAAAGAAAAAAGCAGGGCGGGTAAGCGAAGCGCCACCCGCCATTTGCCCGGCGGCGCTACCGCTTGCCGGGCCTACGCAGATTACTTGCTAATCTGCGCGTGCATTTCCTGAACCGAAATCACCTTCTCGGTGGCATCCGCGTTCAGCGCCATGGCTGTTGCGAAACCGCCGTTCAGGGTGGTGTCGTAGTGCACTTTGTACTGCAGCGCGCTGCGGCGAATCAGCTTGGAGTCTTCAATCGCCTGGCGGCCTGCGGTGGTGTTGATGATGTAGGTGTATTCGCCATTCTTGATACGATCCTGAATGTGCGGACGACCTTCATGCACCTTGTTCACCAGACGCGGGTTGATGCCCGCTTCGCCCAGCACAATCGCCGTACCGTGGGTCGCGTCCAGCTCAAAGCCCTGCTTCAGCAGTTTGGCGGCCAGGTCAACCACGCGCTCTTTATCGCCTTCGCGAACGGAGAGCAGCGCACGGCCCGATTTTCTCATGGTTGAGCTACTGCCCAGCTGCGCCTTCGCGAACGCTTCTGCGAAGGTGCGGCCTACGCCCATCACTTCCCCGGTTGAGCGCATTTCTGGCCCTAACAGCGGGTCAACGCCCGGGAATTTGTTGAACGGCAGCACCACTTCTTTCACCGAGTAGTACGGTGGAATGATCTCTTTGGTCACGCCCTGCTGTGCCAGCGTCTGGCCTGCCATCACGCGCGCCGCTACTTTCGCCAGCGGAATACCGGTGGCTTTGGAGACGAACGGTACTGTACGTGCCGCACGCGGGTTGACTTCAATCAGGTAGACTTCGTTATCTTTCACCGCGAACTGGACGTTCATCAGACCGCGAACCTGCAGTTCGAAGGCCAGCTTCTGCACCTGCTGGCGCATCACGTCCTGAATTTCCTGGCTCAGGGTGTACGCAGGCAGAGAACAGGCAGAGTCACCGGAGTGCACGCCCGCCTGCTCGATATGCTCCATGATGCCGCCAATCAGCACCATTTCGCCGTCGCAGATGGCGTCAACGTCCACTTCTACCGCATCGTCGAGGAAGCGGTCGAGCAGCACTGGCGCATCGTTGGAGACGCTCACCGCCGTCTGGAAGTAGCGACGCAGGTCGGCTTCGTCGTAGACAATTTCCATCGCGCGGCCGCCCAGCACATAAGAAGGACGCACCACCAGCGGGTAGCCAATCTCTTTCGCCTTCTCTACGGCCTGTTCGATGGCCGTCACCGTGGCGTTCGCCGGCTGTTTCAGCTTCAGACGGTCAACCGCCTGCTGGAAACGCTCGCGGTCTTCCGCACGGTCAATCGCATCCGGGCTGGTACCGATAACCGGTACGCCTGCCGCTTCCAGCGCGCGCGCCAGCTTCAGCGGAGTCTGGCCACCGTACTGCACGATAACGCCTTTTGGCTTCTCGATGCGCACGATTTCCAGCACGTCTTCCAGGGTAACCGGCTCGAAGTAGAGGCGGTCGGAGGTGTCGTAGTCGGTGGAGACGGTTTCCGGGTTACAGTTGACCATGATGGTCTCGTAACCGTCTTCGCGCAGCGCCAGCGAGGCGTGTACGCAACAGTAGTCGAACTCGATGCCCTGGCCGATACGGTTTGGACCACCGCCCAGCACCATAATCTTGTCGCGGTCGACGGACGGGTTCGCTTCGCACTCATCTTCATAGGTGGAGTACATGTACGCGGTGTCGGTCGAGAATTCAGCCGCACAGGTGTCCACGCGCTTGTAGACCGGGTGCAGGTCATACTGGTCACGCAGTTTGCGGATTTCCGCTTCGCGCACGCCCGCCAGCTTAGCCAGACGCGCATCGGCGAAGCCTTTACGCTTCAGCACGCGCAGGAAGTCAGCGTCCAGGCCGTTGATACCCAGCTCGGCCACTTTCTCTTCCAGACGCACCAGCTCTTCAATCTGCACCAGGAACCAGCGGTCGATGTTAGTCAGGTTGAAAACGCCGTCGACGGACAGGCCGGCACGGAAGGCATCGGCGATGTACCAGATACGCTCTGCACCCGCGTCTTTCAGCTCGCGGCGGATTTTGGTCAGCGCTTCCGGGTCGTCCAGACTCACTTTCGGGTCGAAACCGGTCGCGCCCACTTCCAGGCCGCGCAGCGCTTTCTGCAGGGATTCCTGCTGGGTGCGGCCAATCGCCATCACTTCACCGACAGATTTCATCTGGGTAGTCAGACGGTCGTTCGCGCCCGCGAATTTCTCGAAGTTAAAGCGTGGAATTTTGGTCACAACGTAGTCGATGGACGGCTCGAAGGACGCAGGCGTGCGGCCACCGGTGATGTCGTTCATCAGCTCGTCGAGGGTGTAACCCACCGCCAGTTTCGCCGCCACTTTCGCAATCGGGAAGCCGGTCGCTTTAGACGCCAGCGCGGAGGAGCGGGACACGCGCGGGTTCATTTCGATAACAATCAGGCGGCCGGTTTTCGGGTTCACGGAGAACTGCACGTTTGAACCACCGGTTTCCACGCCGATTTCACGCAGTACCGCCATCGAGGCGTTACGCATGATTTGGTACTCTTTGTCGGTCAGCGTCTGGGCTGGCGCAACGGTGATGGAGTCGCCGGTGTGGATACCCATCGCATCGAAGTTTTCGATGGAGCAGACGATGATGCAGTTGTCGTTTTTATCACGCACCACTTCCATCTCGTACTCTTTCCAGCCAATCAGCGATTCATCAATCAGCAGCTCTTTGGTTGGGGAGAGATCCAGACCGCGCTCGCAAATTTCTTCGAACTCTTCACGGTTGTAAGCGATACCGCCGCCGGTGCCGCCCATGGTGAACGATGGACGGATGATGCATGGATAGCCCACGTCAGCCGCAACGGCCAGCGCTTCTTCCATGTTGTGTGCGATACCGGAGCGCGCGGTGTCGAGGCCGATTTTCTTCATCGCCACGTCGAAGCGGCGACGGTCTTCGGCTTTATCAATCGCGTCGGCGGTCGCACCAATCATGGTGACGCCAAATTCGGCCAGCACGCCCTGACGCTCCAGCTCGAGCGCGCAGTTCAGCGCCGTCTGGCCGCCCATGGTTGGCAGCACCGCGTCCGGACGCTCTTTCTCGATGATTTTACGCACCACTTCCCAGTGAATCGGCTCGATGTAGGTCGCATCTGCCATTTCCGGGTCGGTCATGATGGTAGCCGGGTTAGAGTTAACCAGGATGACGCGGTAACCCTCTTCACGCAGGGCTTTACACGCCTGCGCGCCGGAGTAGTCGAATTCGCAGGCCTGGCCGATGACGATCGGGCCAGCGCCAAGGATCAGGATGCTTTTTATGTCTGTACGTTTTGGCATTGTCTTCTCGGCTCCTGATTATTTAGCGGTCTTACGGTATTGCTCGATAAGTTCGATGAAGTGATCGAACAGCGGCGCGGCGTCGTGTGGGCCCGGGCTGGCTTCCGGATGCCCCTGGAAGCTGAACGCTGGCTTATCGGTGCGATGAATCCCCTGCAGGGTGCCATCGAACAGCGACTTATGGGTCACGCGCAGGTTAGCTGGCATTGAGGCCTCATCGACGGCAAAGCCGTGGTTCTGCGCGGTGATCATCACCGTGTTGTTATCGATATCTTTCACCGGGTGGTTACCACCGTGGTGGCCGAACTTCATCTTGACGGTGTTCGCACCGCTCGCCAGCGCCAGCAGCTGATGGCCGAGGCAGATGCCGAATACAGGGATGTCGGTTTCCAGGAAGGACTTGATGGCAGCGATGGCGTAATCGCACGGCGCCGGGTCGCCAGGGCCGTTGGACAGGAAAATACCGTCCGGATTCATCTTCAGTACGTCTTCAGCAGACGTTTGTGCCGGCACCACCGTCAGGCGGCAGCCGCGGTCAACCAGCATGCGCAGGATGTTGCGCTTGGCGCCGAAATCGTAGGCCACCACGTGGAACGGCAGCTCGCTCTCTTTTTTCGCTTCCGGCAGGTCGCCTTCCAGCGTCCAGCTACCCTGCGTCCAGCTGTAGGCTTCTGCGGTAGTCACTTCTTTCGCCAGGTCCATGCCGTTCAGGCCCGGGAAGGCTTTCGCTTTTTCCAGCGCCAGCGTCGCATCGAGGTTATCACCCGCGATGATGCAGCCGTTCTGTGCACCCTTCTCGCGCAGCAGACGCGTTAACTTACGGGTATCGATATCGGCAATCGCCACGATGTTATGGCGCTTCAGGTAAGAAGAGAGGTCTTCGGTATTGCGGAAGTTGCTGGCAATCAGCGGCAGGTCACGAATGACAAGGCCTTGCGCATGTACCTGAGAGGATTCTTCGTCAGCCGCATTGGTGCCGACATTGCCGATATGAGGATAAGTAAGAGTAACGATTTGGCGAGAATAGGAAGGATCAGTGAGGATTTCTTGATAACCGGTCATTGAAGTATTGAAAACGACTTCCCCAACCGCCGAACCCGTTGCCCCTATGGCCCGACCGATAAACTGGGTTCCGTCTTCCAGAACCAATAGCGCTGACTTAATCAAAACACCCTCCAGAGAATATTCACTCACTTTATTTGCATATTAATTCATAACCATGTCATGGATCAATGCAAATGTGTTGCCAGCGGATTTTTGGCAAACGGCGGCATTCTGGAGATTTGGTGGGTAAAAGTCAACTTAAAACCGATATTTTGTTTAGTCTTTTGCGTATCTGACGAGGTGAGTGAAGCTTAAGCGACAAAAAGATCAGGTAAATCACTGCGGAAAACGCTTGCGCGCCGGGTTTAATGAAAAATGAGTCGACGCAGCATCAAAAAGTGGACCAAATGGTCAAAATTTACATTTCAGTAACGGGAATTAAGGGGAATAGCTATACTTTCAAGGCTAAAGGAACAAAATGGGCGCGAAATAGATAAAATAAAAGGGCAATAAATTATTGCCCTATGCAATCAAAGGATTACGACTGCAATAACCACATCACGATGGGTAATAATGCTTACAGATTGTTGAGATCAAGCACATCTCTCATATCAAAAAGACCATTTTTCTTCTCTTTCAGCCACAAGGCGGACCGAACGGCACCATTGGCAAACGTCATTCGGCTGGACGCTTTATGCGTAATCTCGACGCGCTCGCCGATATCGGCGAACATCGCGGTATGTTCGCCGACGATGTCACCCGCCCGGACGGTTGCGAAACCAATGGTGCCCGGCACGCGCTCCCCGGTGTGGCCTTCGCGGGCATAGACCGCGCAGTCTTTTAAATCTTTATCAAGTGCATGAGCAATCGCTTCGCCCATTGCCAGCGCCGTGCCTGATGGCGCATCAACCTTATAGCGGTGATGAGCTTCGACAATCTCAATATCGGTGTAGTTGCCCATCACCTTCGCCGCCTTCTCCAGCAGCTTCAGCATGACGTTAACGCCCACGCTAAAGTTTGCGGCGAAGACAATCGCAATCTCTTTGGATGCATCCTGGATAGCCTGCTTGCCCGCATCGTCAAAACCGGTGGTGCCGATCACCATCCCCTTGCCGCGCTGACGGCAAAACGCCAGATGCGCGAGCGTCCCTTCAGGGCGGGTAAAATCGATGAACACATCGAAGTCATCTTTAACCGCGTCCAGGCTGCTTTGTACGGTGACGCCGGTCTTTCCCGCGCCCGCCAGCTCGCCAGCATCGGT
This sequence comes from Enterobacter sp. JBIWA003, assembly GCF_019968825.1. Taxonomy (NCBI): domain Bacteria; kingdom Pseudomonadati; phylum Pseudomonadota; class Gammaproteobacteria; order Enterobacterales; family Enterobacteriaceae; genus Enterobacter; species Enterobacter sp. JBIWA003. The sequence continues at coordinate 802,921 of NZ_CP074170.1, read as the reverse complement.
CCCCAGAAGTGATGAACCGTCACGCTCCAGCGCCGCGCCAAGTGCTACGCCATCCATCTGAAGTGCCGCCTGAATCAGCTGACGGCCCATACGTCCACCCGCGCCCGCAATGGCGACACGGATCTGTGCATCATGCATAGTTATTCTCTTACGTTAAAATGATGTAAACCGTTTTCAGATTAACCAGCCTTTCTGAGCACTGCCAACTGAAAACACCAATAATTAGAATTTAACGTGAAACCGACTTAAATATCAGTAAAAGACATGATTTTGTCGTCACGATAAAGTAACGGGTAAAAAAAAGGCCAGCACAGAAGGTGCTGGCCTTTCATCAGAAAAGGGACTATTCGACTTCGCGGGCGTCGATTCTCAGCTCTTTCGGCACTTCGAAAACAATATTCTCTTCGCGTCCTTCCAGCGGCACCGCTTCGCCGCCGCCCAGCTCCTGCAGACGGGAAATGACGTTTTGTACCAGAATATCGGGCGCGGATGCCCCGGCCGTCACGCCTACGCAGGCCGCGTCTTTAACCCACGCTTCCTGAATATCCGTTGCATCGTCGATCAGGAACGCCGCCTTCCCCATTCGCTGTGCCAGTTCAGCCAGACGGTTAGAGTTGGAGGAGTTCTTAGAGCCGACCACCAGCACCACGTCCGCCTGTTCAGCCAGTGCGCGCACCGCTTCCTGACGATTGGTGGTGGCGTAGCAGATGTCGTCCTTGCGCGGCCCGACGATTTTCGGGAAGCGCTGACGCAGGGCATCAATCACGTCTGAGGTATCGTCGACGGAGAGCGTCGTCTGGGTCATAAACGACAGGCGCGCTTCGTTTTTCACGTTCAGCGTAAAGACATCTTCAGGGGACTCTACCAGGTACATTCCCCCTTCAGGGTTGCTGTACTGGCCCATGGTGCCCTCGACTTCCGGGTGGCCAGCATGGCCAATCAGGATCGACTCTTCACCACGGCGGCTGGCGCGCGCCACTTCCATATGCACCTTGGTCACCAATGGGCAGGTGGCATCGAAGACGGTCAGATCGCGACTTTTCGCTTCGTTACGGACCGCCTGAGAGACGCCGTGCGCGGAGAAAATCAGGATCGCACCGTCCGGCACTTCGCTGATCTGCTCGATAAAGATGGCACCGCGTTCGCGCAGGCTGTCGACCACGTAGCGGTTATGCACCACTTCGTGACGTACATAAATCGGCGCGCCGTAAATCTCCAGCGCGTTTTCAACAATGCTGATAGCGCGGTCTACACCGGCGCAGAAGCCGCGCGGGTTAGCCAACAGGATCTGCATTTCAGGCCTCCAGTGCCGGATCGATTTCCAGCACTTCAACATCAAAATGAACGGTACGCCCGGCAAGCGGATGGTTGAAGTCAACGGTAATCGAGTCGCCGTTGATTTCGCGGATCACGCCAGGCATTTCGCTGCCGTCCATAGCGGTAAAGAGCATAATCGCGCCGATTTCCGGTTCACCTGCGTCCATAAACTCGCGGCGCGAGAAATACTGGATCAGGTCCGGGCTTGGCACGCCAAATGCCGCATCCGGCTCCAGCGAAAAGGCTTTTTTCTCGCCCTCTTTCAGGCCCAGAAGCTGCTGCTCAAGACCTTCAGACAGGGAGGTATCGCCAAGACGAAACAGGGCCGGTTTGCCGTTATTGCGGGTGGACTCAGCCGTTGAACCATCATCCAGCTTCAGCGTGAAGTGAACGAGAACCGCGCTGTTGCTCTGTACGGATTTAGACATGCAAATTGCTCGCTTGTTTTGGGTCACCTGTTGCCCGGTGGCGCTACGCTTACCGGGCCTACGGGAAGCCACAAATTCTGTAGGCCGGGTAAGCGTAGCGCCACCCGGCATTGATGCTTACGCCTGCTCTTTCGCAGCGGGTTTAGGCAAGAAGCCTTCCAGCACGATTAACGCCGCACCGATGCAAATGGCGCTATCAGCGAGGTTAAAGGTCGCGAAGTGCCAGTCGCCGACGTAGAAGTCGATCATATCGACCACAAAGCCGTGCCACAGGCGATCAAACAGGTTGCCCAGCGCGCCGCCAATGATCAGCGCGTAAGCGATGTTATTCAGCTTTTGCGTTGCCTTCGAGCGGTACATCAGCACCGCCAGGATCACGCAGATACCGAGAGCGATACCCGCAAAGAACCAGCGCTGCCAGCCACCGCTGTCAGCAAGGAAACTGAACGCCGCACCGTAGTTGCGCGCGTAGTGCAGGTTAAGCGACGGGAACAGCGGGACCGTCTCCCCCAGAGCAAAATTCTGGAGGATCAGGAATTTGCTGCCCAGATCAATAATCAGCACCACCACAACCAGCCACAGCCAGCGCAGTCCTGTTGAACAGAGAGTTTTACTCATCAGGCAAACTTACGTTTTTCGCCGTCACCGGCGACGTTGCTTACACAGCGTCCGCAGATGTCTGCGTGTTCCGCCACCTGACCGACATCGGTGGTGTAATGCCAGCAACGCGGGCATTTCTCACCGTCGGCTTTGCTCAGCGCGACTTTCAGTCCTTTGAGCAGTTCGCTCTGCTGAGCATCAGCAGAAGCCTCGGCATAATCCGCAACTTTCGCACCGGAGGTCAACAGGACAAATCGTAATTCATCGCCCAGCACCGTCAGCTTCGCCGCCAGCTCTGGCTCCGCGTACAGGGTTACTGCCGCTTCCAGAGAGCCGCCGACTTTCTTATCAGCACGCGCCTGCTCGATAACCTTGTTCACTTCGCCACGTACTTTCAGCAGCTCGTCCCAGAAGGCATCGTTCATCGCTTCGGTGCTGGAGAGATCGAACAGACCTTCGTACCACTCGCCGGTGAAGACATACTTCTCACGGTCGCCCGGCAGGTAACCCCAAATTTCATCCGCGGTGAAGGACATGATCGGCGCCATCCAGCGTACCAGCGCTTCTGCGATATGGAACAGCGCGGTCTGGCAGCTACGACGCGCCACGCTGTCCGCTTTCGCGGTGTACTGGCGGTCTTTGATGATGTCGAGGTAGAACGAGCCCATCTCGATGGAGCAGAAGCGCATCAGGCGCTGCACCACTTCGTGGAAGTCATAAGACTCGTAGGCCTTCAGGATATCTTCCTGCGCCGCTTTCGCGCAGCCTACCGCCCAGCGGTCCAGCACGACCATCTCTTCCGGTTTCACCATGTCTTTTGCCGGATCGAACCCGTTCAGGTTCGCCAGCAGGAAGCGCGCGGTGTTACGGATACGACGATAGCTGTCGGCAGCGCGTTTCAGGATCTCGTCAGACACCGCCATTTCGCCGGTGTAGTCGGTAGAGGCCACCCACAGACGCAGAATGTCTGCGCCCAGTTTGTTCATCACATCCTGCGGAGAAACGGTGTTACCGATAGATTTGGACATCTTACGGCCCTGACCATCCACGGTGAAGCCGTGAGTCAGTACCTGACGGTAAGGCGCTTTACCCTTCATGGCGGTAGAGATCATCAGAGATGACATGAACCAGCCGCGGTGTTGGTCAGACCCTTCCAGATACATATCGGCAGCGTGACCGGCAAACTCCGGACGCACGTCAACCACGGAGGAGTGGGTAGACCCGGAATCGAACCAAACGTCCAGGGTATCCGGCACTTTCTCGTAGTTATCCGCATCAGCGCCCAGGATGTCGCGGGCGTCGAGATCCCACCACGCCTGAATGCCGTCAACTTCGACGCGCTTCGCCACTTCTTCCATCAGTTCCAGGGTGTTCGGGTGCAGCTCATGCGTCTCTTTATGCACGAACAGAGACATCGGCACGCCCCAGGTACGCTGACGGGAGATACACCAGTCAGGACGGTTAGCCACCATGGATTCGATACGCGCCTGGCCCCAGTCAGGGATCCACTGCACGCCTTTAATCTCTTTCAGAGACTGCTCGCGCAGGCCCTTCTGATCCATGCTGACGAACCACTGCGGGGTCGCACGGAAGATGATCGGGGTCTTGTGACGCCAGCAGCACGGATAGCTGTGCTGCATTTTTTCAACGTGCAGCAGCGCGCCGCTGGTACGCAGCATGTCGACGATAATGTCGTTCGCTTTGAAGACGTTGATACCGTCCAGCGCCGGGTAGGTGCCAGGCAGGTAAGAACCGTCCGGGCCAACCGGGTTAGCGATTTCCAGACCATACTTAAGGCTGATGTTGTAGTCGTCAGGACCGTGGCCACCGGCGGTATGTACCGCACCGGTACCCGCTTCCAGCGTCACGTGGTCGCCGAGGATCGCCGGAACGTCGAAGTCCAGGAACGGGTGTTTGAAGCGCATCAGCTCCAGGGCGTCACCTTTCACGGTGCCCAGCACGGTGTAGTCAGTGATATGCGCACGCTTCAGCACGCTCTCAACCAGATCTTTCGCCAGGATAACCGCCTGACCGTCAATCTGCACCAGCGCGTATTCGAACTCACCGGACAGGGAGATCGCACGGTTGGCTGGCAGGGTCCACGGGGTGGTGGTCCAAATCACCAGAGAGATCGGGCCGTTTACCGAGGCGACGCCAAATTTGGCTTTCACCGCATCCTGATCCACCGCGAGGAAGGCCACGTCGATAGACGGAGAGGTTTTGTCGTAATACTCCACTTCCGCTTCTGCCAGCGCAGAACGGCAGTCCACGCACCAGTGCACCGGCTTAGCGCCTTTGTGCAGGTGGCCATTACCGATGATTTTGCCCAGCGCACGGATAATGTTGGCTTCCGTTTTGAAGTCCATGGTCAGGTACGGGTGCGACCAGTCGCCCAGTACACCCAGACGGATGAAGTCAGCACGCTGACCGTCAACCTGCGTGGCTGCGTATTCGCGGCACTTCGCACGGAACTCGGCGGCGGTGAACTTCTCACCTGGCTTGCCGAACTCTTGCTCGACTTTCAGCTCGATTGGCAGACCGTGGCAGTCCCAGCCCGGAACGTAAGGCGAGTCATAGCCCGCGAGTCCTTTGGACTTCACGATAATGTCTTTCAGAATCTTGTTAACCGAGTGACCAATATGAATGCTGCCATTCGCATAGGGAGGGCCATCATGCAGAATGAAGGTTTTTTTGCCTTTTTTGGCTGCACGAATGATGCCGTACAGGTCATCATCGGTCCAACGCGCCAGCATTCCCGGTTCGCGCTTGGCGAGATCGCCGCGCATCGGGAACCCTGTTTCCGGCAAATTCAGGGTTGATTTATAGTCACTCATCAGATTCTCGGTTCCGTATTTATCACGTAGGCAGTTAAGCCGGTTCTAAAGCCCAAAAAACTCGCGGGCCGTCAATTCATCTCGCGCAATTTGCGCTTTGAGTTCATCCAGCGAACCAAATCGCTGCTCATTGCGTATTTTTTTACGCAGTATTACATCTATATGGCGACCATACAGGTCCATTACAACGTCCAGCAGGTGCACTTCTAGCTGTTGACGCACACCGGCGACGGTCGGACGCGTGCCAATATTGGCGACGCCGTAGAACGGCTTATCGCCCAGTCCTGCCACTTCTACCGCATAGACCCCTTTAACCGGGGAAACCTGACGACGCAGCGGTATATTCGCCGTCGGGAAACCTATCGTGCGGCCCAGCGCATCCCCATGGACCACGCGGCCAGAGATGGTGAACGGATGCCCCAGCAGGGTTTCTGCCGTATCCAGTTCGTCATCGGCCAGTGCCCGGCGTACCGCCGTGCTGCTGACGCGTACGCCGCCTTCACAGAAGGTCATCGCGCTGGTGACGTCAAAACCGTACTCCAGACCAGCCTTCTGTAATAGCAAGAAATCGCCCTGACGACCAGCGCCAAAGCGGAAATCATCGCCCACGGCAAGAAACTGCACGCCAAGACGCTTAACCAGCAGGTCGCTGACGAAATTTTGTGCTGTCAGCGCGGCAAAGCGGCGATCGAAACGTACGCACAATACATAGTCCACGCCGGACTCAGCCAGATAGCGCAACTTCTCGCGCAGGCGTGTAAGACGGGCGGGAGATTTATCGCCCGCGAACAGCTCCAGCGGCTGCGGTTCGAAAATCATCACTACAACGGGCAGACCACGGGCCTCCCCTTCTTTACGCAATCCCTGCAACAGCGCCTGATGACCACGATGCACGCCGTCGAAATTACCAATGGTCAGCACGCACCCGTGCGGGGCTCTGCTGAGATTATGTATGCCGCGTATCAGCTTCATGTCTGGCTCAAAACAGTGAAAATCGCCAAAGTATACCTTGTACAGCGGTTAAGGTTAACCGGCGATTGTTCGTGCAAAACAGAAAGCCGTAATGATTTCATCAGGCTGACCTTTCGCAGCGAAAAAATCTGCTCGCGAACTGCGATTTTTATGCCGAAAAGCTGTATTCACGAACAACAAGCTGGTAGAATCCTGCGCCATCACTACGTAACGTAGCGTCGCCACATTAACGGCGCTTATTTGCACAAATCCATTGACAAAAGAAGGTATAGAGGGCATATTCCTCGGCCTTTGAATTGTCCACATAGATCATATTTGGGAGTTGGACCTTGGCTAATATCAAATCAGCTAAGAAACGTGCCGTACAGTCTGAGAAGGCTCGTAAGCACAACGCAAGCCGTCGCTCTATGATGCGTACCTTCATCAAGAAAGTATACGCAGCTATCGAAGCTGGCGACAAAGCTGCTGCGCAGAACGCATTTAACGAAATGCAACCAATCGTGGATCGTCAGGCTGCTAAAGGTCTGATCCACAAAAACAAAGCAGCGCGTCATAAAGCAAACCTGACCGCGCAGATCAACAAACTGGCTTAATCGCCGCTTGTTGTTGCTTGTTTTAAAAGAACCCGCTTAACGCGGGTTTTTTTATGTCTTCAGATTGCCGGTGGCGTAAACAGCGCCGAGTAGTCACGGTTACAGATTCGCTGTACCGCGGGGTGCTGAATCATTCTTTCGGCAAATATGGCGTGATACTCCTCCATCACGTTATCCACTCTGCCTATCTCCGTAATCTTGTCATCCGAATAGAGATCGTGCGCGTAGAGCGTCGGCGCAACAAAGATGGCGTTATGCGCTTCACCAAAGGCTTTCATCAGCGCCGCATCGTCGAACTCACCGAGGATTTCCACCTTCAGCCCCTGGGAATTAAACCAGTTCAGCAGCTTGCGTCCGAGCATGGAACGCCTTCCCGGCACCAGCAGGCGACGCTCTTCCAGGCAGGCCGGGAAGGGTTTCTCCGGCGGCGGATTAATGCACCAGAAGCTCACGCCGCATTCACCAATCTTCACCGAGAACAAGCCTTCCTGCTGCGTGGAGTCAATCGGGCAGTCCGAGATAATCATATCCAGCTTGTGCTGGCTTAGCTGTTCCAGCAGCATCTCGTGAGTGGATTCAAAGCAGCGAAGATGAATTTGTTCATCTTCAACCACCGCCGCGTCCAGCACGCCGCTCACCAGCCGTTTGGACAGCGCATCCGCTACGCCAACGTCAAAGAGCAGGTTCGACTCTTTGCGGTAGTTGACGATATCCAGCATCTCCTGGCTCAGGGTGAACATCTTGTCCGCGTAGCGGAAAACCAGTTCACCCAGTTCGCTGGGTTCAATCCCGCGCCCCTTACGCTTGAACAGATTGCCCTGCAAACGCTCTTCCAGCGCCTTAATTTGCCCGGTGATGGTTTGCGGCGTCAGGTAGAGCGCCTCTGCTGCCCCGACCACCGATCCCTGTTTATAGACGTGCCAGAAGTAGTAAAGATGGTTGTAATTCAAATGAGACATCGCGTCTTCTCTCCCTGAGTGTGTATCGGGAGAAGGCTCGCCTCCTCCCGGTGTTCCGTTATGCCTGGACGGCCTGTCCGGACAATTTTACCTTCAGCAAGGTATAACCGATTACCGCGGCCAGTAATGACCCGATAAGAATGCCGAGTTTCGCCCAGACGATCAGCTCAGGCGCATGCGCGCCAAACGCCAGCGTCGAGATAAAGATCGACATCGTAAACCCGATACCACACAGCACGCCGACGGCCATAATCTGCTTAAACGTGGTGCCGTGCGGCAATGACGCCAGCTTCAGTTTCGTCGCCAGCCAGCAGAAGAGACTAATACCCAGCGGCTTGCCGATAAACAGCCCGGCAATAATGCCCAGCGGCAGCACGGACGTTAGCCCGTCCAGCGTCACCCCGCCGAGGGAAACGCCCGCGTTGGCAAACGCAAACAGCGGCAGGATCATAAAGGCGACCCACGGGTGCAGCACATGCTCCAGCTGTTTGGCAGGCGACTTGCCGTCCTGCGGCTTCAGCGGCACGAAGAAGCCGACGATCACCCCAGCCAGCGTGGCATGCACGCCTGATTTCAGCACCGCCGTCCACAGCACCATCCCCACGAGGATGTAGATACCGATGCGGCGCACATTAAAGATGTTCAGCAGCGCCAGCACCGCAATCGCCCCGGCAGCCACGCTCAGGGACAGGATCGACAGATCGCTGGTGTAGAACAACGCGATAATCACAATGGCGCCAAGGTCATCAATAATCGCCAGCGCCATCAGGAAGATTTTCAGGGCTACCGGCACGCGGCTTCCCAGCAGGGCCAGCACCCCGAGCGCAAAAGCGATATCCGTCGCAGCCGGGATTGCCCAGCCGTGACGTGCGATCGGATCCTGCCAGGTGAACGCCAGAAAGAGCAGCGCCGGCACCACCATCCCGCCGAGCGCAGCAATGACCGGGAACGCCGCACGCTGGCGGCTGGCAAGCGAACCCAGCACCAGCTCACGCTTAACCTCAAGCCCCACAAGCAGGAAGAACACCGCCATCAGCGCATCGTTGATCCAGAGCAGCATGTTCTTGTTGATTTCCAGCGCCCCGACCTTCAGTTCAACGGGCGTTTCCAGAAAAGCATGATACAGATCGCGGGTCATTCCGACGTTGGCCAGTACCATCGCGGCCGCAGCAGCCATAATCAGGATCACGCCGCCGGATGCCTCACTGCTAAAGAAACGGTGTAGTAATTTCACTTTAGTTCTCTCTTTTACAACAATACCTCGATAAAACCATAATACCAAGCCAGATAGCTCGGCAAAAACAGATTAATATTGAGTATAGGTTCAGTTTAACCGAGCAATACCGACAAAAAGAAAAAGCCCGGAATCGCTTCCGGGCTTTTGCGGATGAAAACCAGCTAGTCGATTAGCGGGTCAAATCATCGAAGAATTTTTTGACACCATCGAAGAAGCTTTTGGAGCGCGGGCTATTTTTCTCACCCGTCGGGCCACCGAAACTCTCCTGCAACTCTTTCAGCAGCTGTTTCTGCTTGTCGTTCAGGCCAACCGGCGTTTCCACGACGACGCGGCACAGCAGGTCGCCCTGCGCACCACCACGAACGGATTTAACGCCTTTACCGCGCATGCGGAACAGCTTACCGGTCTGGGTCTCGCCCGGGATCTTCAGATTGACGCGACCATCCAGCGTCGGTACTTCAATTTCGCCACCAAGTGCCGCCATCGCGAAGTTGATCGGCACTTCACAGTACAGGTTATTCCCTTCACGCTCGAAAATCGCGTGCTGTTTAACCTGCACCTGAACGTACAGATCGCCTGCCGGTGCGCCGTGTTCACCTGCTTCACCTTCGCCCGCCAGACGAATGCGGTCGCCCGTATCGACGCCAGCTGGGATCTTAACGGACAGGGTCTTGGTTTTCTCAACACGACCGTGGCCGTGGCACTTGGTGCACGGATCTTTAATCAGCGTACCGCGACCGTGACAGTGCGGACAGGCCTGCTGTACCGCGAAGAAGCCCTGACGCATCTGCACCTGGCCGGAGCCGTGACAGGTTGGACAGGTCTGCGGCTGCGTACCCGCTTTCGCGCCGCTGCCGTGGCAGACGTCACACTCTTCCAGCGTCGGAATACGGATCTCTTTGGTGACGCCGCGAACGGCCTCTTCCAGCGTCAGATCCATGTTGTAGCGCAGATCCGCGCCGCGCGCCGCGCGCTGACGACCACGACCGCCGCCGAAGATATCGCCAAACACATCGCCAAAGATATCGCTGAAGTCAGCGCCGCCGCCAAAGCCGCCGCCACCGAATCCACCGCCACCCATGCCGCCCTGTTCAAAGGCTGCGTGACCGTACTGGTCATAGGCCGCACGTTTTTGTGCATCGGTCAGGACTTCATAGGCTTCTTTGATCTCTTTAAATTTGGCTTCAGCCTCTTTGTCACCCTGGTTACGGTCCGGGTGGAATTTCATGGCCAGGCGCTTATACGCCTTTTTGATTTCACGCTCTTCCGCAGTTTTCGGAACGCCTAAAATCTCGTAATAGTCTTGCTTTGCCATTGGTTTTTTTAAGCCCCTTAACATGCGAGCACGGGCGTGGAGAGTTCTCCTACGCCCGTGCCGATTAATTACCCTGCATCAGGGCGATTATTTTTTGTCTTTAACTTCTTCGAACTCAGCGTCGACAACGTCGTCGTCTTTCGCATTGTTCGCAGAAGCGTCAGCGCCCGCCTGCTGCTGAGCGTGCTGCTGCTGAGCGATTTCCATCAGCTTCTGGGAAGCCTGTGCCAGCTCCTGCATCTTCGCTTCGATGTCCGCTTTGTCTTCGCCTTTCAGAGACGTTTCCAGCGCGCTCAGTGCAGTTTCGATAGCAGTTTTGTCTTCCGCTGGCAGCTTATCGCCGGCTTCTTCAACCTGCTTACGGGTGCTGTGCAGCAGATGGTCACCCTGGTTACGGGTCTGAACCAGCTCTTCGAACTTACGGTCGGATTCCGCGTTAGCTTCGGCATCGCGAACCATTTTTTCGATTTCTGCTTCGTTCAGGCCAGAAGATGCCTTGATGGTGATCTTCTGCTCCTTACCGCTGTTTTTGTCTTTCGCAGACACGTGCAGGATACCGTCAGCATCGATGTCGAAGGTGACTTCGATCTGTGGCATGCCGCGCGGTGCCGGGTTAATACCGTCCAGGTTGAACTGACCCAGAGATTTGTTATCCGCCGCACGCTTACGCTCACCCTGCAGCACATGGATGGTTACCGCAGACTGGTTGTCTTCAGCGGTAGAGAACACCTGGCTGTGCTTGGTTGGGATGGTGGTGTTTTTGTTGATGAGCGCAGTCATCACACCGCCCATGGTTTCGATACCCAGAGACAGCGGGGTAACGTCCAGCAGCAGTACGTCTTTCACTTCACCGGTCAGTACGCCACCCTGAACCGCAGCACCAATTGCCACCGCTTCGTCCGGGTTAACGTCTTTACGTGGCTCTTTACCAAAGAACTCAGCCACTTTCTTCTGCACCATTGGCATACGGGTCTGGCCACCAACGAGGATAACATCGTTGATATCAGACACGGACAGGCCAGCGTCCTGCAGAGCAACTTTCAGCGGCTCGATAGAACGGTTCACCAGGTCTTCTACCAGGCTTTCCAGTTTCGCACGGGTCACTTTGATATTCATGTGTTTAGGACCGGTCGCGTCTGCGGTGATGTACGGCAGGTTCACGTCGGTCTGCTGAGCGGAAGACAGCTCGATCTTCGCTTTCTCAGCCGCTTCTTTCAGGCGCTGCATAGCCAGCGGGTCGTTACGCAGGTCAATGCCCTGATCTTTCTTGAACTCGTCAACGAGGTAGTTGATCAGACGGGTATCGAAGTCTTCACCACCCAGGTGGGTATCACCGTTGGTTGCCAGAACTTCGAAGGTTTTTTCGCCGTCAACTTCGTCGATTTCGATAATAGAGATATCGAAGGTACCACCACCCAGGTCGTAAACCGCGATAGTACGGTTGCCGACTTCTTTATCCAGACCGTAAGCCAGAGCAGCCGCGGTTGGTTCGTTGATGATACGTTTTACTTCCAGACCTGCGATACGGCCAGCATCTTTGGTTGCCTGACGCTGAGCATCGTTGAAGTAGGCAGGAACGGTGATAACCGCTTCCGTTACCGGTTCGCCCAGGTAATCTTCAGCGGTTTTCTTCATTTTTTTCAGCACTTCAGCAGAAATCTGCGGTGGTGCCGTTTTGGTGCCTTTCACATCAAGCCATGCATCGCCGTTATCTGCTGCGATGATTTTGTAAGGCATGATGGAAACGTCACGCTGAACTTCTTCGTCCTGGAAGCGGCGGCCGATCAGGCGTTTAATCGCAAACAGGGTGTTTTGCGGGTTTGTCACTGCCTGACGTTTAGCCGGCTGACCAACCAGAGTTTCACCATCCTGGGTATAAGCAATGATAGAAGGCGTGGTGCGATCGCCCTCGGCGTTCTCCAGCACGCGTGCAGTAGTGCCATCCATAATCGCTACACAAGAGTTGGTTGTACCCAGGTCGATACCAATAATTTTACCCATCTAAACGTCTCCACTAAAAATTCAGTCAACATGTGGTTGTGTACCTGTAATAAGGGCAGAACGTGCTTTTTCAACTGCCCAGATTTGATTTTTTTCAGGTCCACACACTGCGGTTGACTACAAGATGGGGTCGCGACGGCATCCATCAAGGGGGAATGATAAAAAAAATTTTAATTTCACCCTGATGAGATCATAGACGCCATCGATTGCGCCCATTATGATGCCGCGCCCAGTCAGGGAGAACTGACGCGGGTTTAACCATTTCACCATATTAATGATGATTTTTTTGAGGACTTATGGGCAACACTAAGTTGGCTAATCCGGCTCCGCTGGGCCTGATGGGTTTTGGCATGACCACTATTCTGCTGAACCTGCACAATATCGGGATGTTCCCGATGGATGGCATCATCCTGGCGATGGGCATTTTTTACGGCGGTATCGCGCAAATTTTCGCGGGCCTGCTGGAATATAAGAAAGGCAATACTTTCGGCTTAACCGCCTTCACCTCTTACGGTTCTTTCTGGCTGACCCTGGTTGCCATTCTGCTGCTGCCTAAAATGGGCATGGCAGACGCGGCAAACGCCCACTTCCTGGGCGTTTATCTGGGCCTGTGGGGCGTCTTCACCCTGTTCATGTTCTTCGGTACCTTGAAAGGCAACCGCATGCTGCAGTTCGTCTTCCTGAGCCTGACCGTCCTGTTCGCCCTGCTGGCGATTGGTCACCTCGTGGATAACGAAGGCATCGTTCATGTTGCAGGCTGGATTGGCCTGGTTTGCGGCGCAAGCGCTATCTACCTGGCAATGGGTGAAGTGCTGAACGAGCAGTTTGACCGCACCGTGCTACCGATTGGTGAAAAACACTGATCCTTCTGTCGTGTCCGCCTCGCGGGCACGACATCCCTTCTTCTGCCCCAGCCAAATCCCTAATCCCAGCCCCATCACCGACAGCGCCAGCACGTACCAGGCCGGAGCCATAGGAGACACGCCCATCAGGACCGTCACCGCAATCGGCGTCAGCCCACCGAAAATGGCATACGACACGTTGTAGGAAAACGAAATCCCGGTAAAGCGAACCTCTGGCGGGAACGCGCGCACCATCACGTACGGTACCGCCCCGACAACGCCCACGCACAGCCCTACCACGCCGTACAGCAGGAACAACTGTTCAGGATGGCTGCTTGCCAGATGGTAAAACGCCCAGCTTGAAGCGGCCAGTAACAGGCTGCCGACAATAAAGGTGACGCTGGCACCGAAACGATCCGCCGCCAGCCCGGCGGCCAGACAGCCAAAGCAGAGCATGATTGTCGCGATACTGTTTGCCTGTAGCGTCACGGCAGGGGCGAAACCGTACTGCTTTTGCAGCCAGACTGGGGACATCAATATCACTACCACTATGCCCGCCGAGAGCAGCCAGGTGAGCAGCATCGATACCACCACCGCTTTTTTATGGCGTACCACGACCGCCTTCACCGGCAGCTCCTGCGCCAGCGCTTTGCGCTGCTGCATTTCGAGGAAAATGGGGGTCTCCTGCAGCCAGCGGCGCAGGTACATCGCGACCAGACCAAACGCCCCGCCCAGCAGGAACGGAATACGCCAGCCCCAGTCGTGTACGGCCTGCTGCGTCATGCTGGTATTCACAATGGTGGCGACCACCGAGCCGAGCAGGATCCCGACCGTCAGCCCCGCCGTTAAGGTTCCGCAGGCGATACCAATGCGGCGCACGGGAACATGCTCCGCGACAAACACCCACGCGCCCGGCACTTCACCGCCAATCGCCGCCCCCTGCAGGACGCGCATCAGCAACAGCAGCAACGGCGCGAGAATGCCCATCGAGGCAAAGGTAGGCAACAGACCAATGGCCAGCGTCGGCACGGCCATCAGCAGGATGCTAAGGGTAAACATCTTCTTACGCCCGACCAGATCGCCAAAGTGAGCCATGATGATGCCGCCCAGCGGACGCGCCAGATACCCGGCGGCAAATATGCCGAAGGTTTGCACCTGACGCAGCCACTCCGGGATATCTGCCGGGAAGAAGAGTTCTCCCACCGCGGCGGCGAAGAAGACGAAGATAATGAAATCGTAAAACTCCAGCGCGCCGCCTAAGGCCGCGAGCGTGAGGGTTTTGTAATCCTGTCGATTCAGAGGTCGGGTGTTATGTGACATAGCGAACCATTATGCGTGTATTGTGGATTTATTTTTACAGCAATCGTAAAGAAAAAATTACTATACCGTAAAACCGTTACCACGCTATCGCCGCTTCAGCTTATGTCACATATTGATTAATTTCAGGAGATTGTTTCGCGACGCGCGTTTTTAGGACGAAAAGCTGCTACCACTTTCTCATCGGTTTCAACATACGGGCCGTCAAGTAGCTGTATACAATACGGTACACTTGCAAAGATACCGTGAACGATGACGCTGCCGTCTTCCGCTTTAAGCCCTTCCAGAGTCTCTTTGATCGACTTCGGCTGGCCCGGCAGGTTCAGGATCAACGCCTGCTTGCGGATCACCCCCACCTGGCGGGAAAGAATGGCCGTCGGAACAAAGTGTAGACTGATCTGACGCATCTGTTCGCCGAAGCCAGGCATTTCACGATCGGCAATCGCCAGCGTCGCATCCGGCGTCACATCACGGCGCGCGGGCCCGGTTCCGCCAGTGGTTAATACCAGGTGACAGCTCATCTCATCCACCAGCTCACACAGGGTCTGCTCGATGATCGGCTGTTCGTCGGGAATCAGGCGAGTCTGGATCTCAAACGGGGTAGTCAGTGCACTGGCCAGCCACGCTTCCAGAGCGGGGATGCCTTTATCCTGGTAAACACCGCTGGAGGCGCGGTCAGAAATCGACACTAAGCCGATGCGTAAGGTATTCATATCCATTCCATTCAAAGAGTACTGATTAAAGGGAATGATACACGCAGAGAGGGGATTCAGACAGGGGACGAAAGAAGTCGCGTGACCGGGAGCCCGGTCACGCAGAATGATTACAGCAGGTCGCCGATCATTTTTTCCAGTTTGCCCTGGTCAACAGCAAACTTACGGATACCGTCCGCCAGCTTGTCTACCGCCATTGGATCCTGGTTGTGCTGCCACAGGAACTCGGATTCAGTGATGCGCTCTGGGCGTGCTTTCACTTCACCGGTATAGGACAGTTTACGCTCCAGGGTACCTTCGCTTTCTGCCAGCTCTTTCAGCAGCGCAGGCGCGATGGTCAGGCGGTCACAGCCAGCCAGCTCAATGATTTCACCGACGTTACGGAAGCTTGCGCCCATAACCACAGTCTCATAGCCATGCTGTTTGTAGTATTCGTAGATTTCAGTCACAGAAATCACGCCTGGATCTTCAGCCGGTGCGTACTCTTTCTTATCGGTGTTGGCTTTGTACCAGTCCAGAATACGGCCTACGAACGGAGAAATCAGGTATACGCCCGCTTCTGCACAAGCACGCGCCTGCGCGAAGGAGAACAGCAGGGTCAGGTTACAGTTGATACCGTCTTTTTCCAGCTGCTCTGCCGCGCGAATACCCTGCCAGGTAGAAGCCAGTTTGATCAGGATACGGTCGTTGCTGATGCCCGCGTCGTTGTACATTTTGATCAGACGTTTCGCTTTGGCGATAGACGCTTCGGTGTCGTAGGAGAGACGCGCATCCACTTCGGTAGAGATACGGCCAGGAACCAGTTTCAGGATCTCCAGACCGATGTTCACTGCCAGTTTGTCAGTGGCATCCACAACCTGCTGCGCGCGGTCATTGCTCTGCGCTTTCGCCCAGGTCACTGCGTCGTCAATCAGTTTGCGATACTCAGGGATCTGTGCGGCGTTAAGGATCAGAGAAGGGTTGGTTGTGGCATCCTGCGGCTGGTACAGCTTCATTGCCGCGATATCTCCGGTGTCAGCTACGACAGTGGTGAACTGACGAAGGGAGGTCAATTTATCCGTCATGATAGTGTTTCTCTTTTAACGTGCCCTGGATAATTCACGCTACCGACAGCATGCCTGCAGCGGAAAAATGACAGGTTTACTTGTTAGGGGGATGTAACCGGTCTGCCCTGATGATAACACGACGGAGGGGTAGCGCAACCGCAGACAGTGCGCTTAGGCAGAGTATGATAAACTGGAAATATTAACAGGCTGCTAAGCAACAGCATGCCCAATCAGTGGTAGCGCTTACATATTCACATTGGCATCAACAAGAGGGACGTTAATGCCTGATTTCTTTTTCTTTATTAACGAAGTCCTCTGGGGTTCGATAATGATATACCTGCTTCTGGGAGCAGGTATTTGGTTTACGCTACGCAGTGGGTTTATCCAGTTTCGCTATATTCGCAAGTTTGGCAGAAGTCTGAAAAACAGCGTCACGCCTCAGCCGGGCGGATTAACGTCATTCCAGGCGCTCTGTACCAGCCTCGCGGCTCGCCTCGGCAGCGGCAATCTGGCGGGCGTTGCGCTGGCCATCAGCGCCGGTGGGCCGGGCGCGGTCTTCTGGATGTGGGTAACGGCGCTACTCGGGATGGCTACCTCCTTTGCCGAAAGTTCGCTTGCACAACTCTACAAAGAGAAAGATAAACACGGCCAGTTTCGCGGTGGTCCTGCCTGGTACATGGCGCGTGGCTTAGGGATGCGCTGGATGGGCGTCCTGTTCTCGGTTTTTTTACTGCTCGCGTACGGTCTTATTTTTAATACCGTCCAGGCGAACTCGGTTGCCAACGCCCTGCGCTATGCCTTCTCCTGCCCCGAGTGGATCGCGGGTCTCGCTTTAGCCCTCATCGTTCTGCTTACCATCTCGGTCGGTCTCAAGGGCATCGCTCGCCTGATGCAGTGGCTGGTGCCCATTATGGCGCTGCTCTGGGTTGCCGCGAGCCTGTTCGTTGCCGCACTGCATCTCGACCAGGTGCCGGGCGTGATTGCCACCATCGTCAAAAGCGCCTTTGGCTGGCGCGAAGTGGCCTCCGGGGCGCTGGGCTACACCTTCAGCCAGGCGCTGATGGCGGGTTTTCAACGGGGCATGTTCTCCAATGAAGCCGGTATGGGGTCAACCCCCAACGCGGCCGCCGCCGCCTCTTCCTGGCCGCCGCACCCGGCCGCACAAGGCATTGTGCAGATGATTGGCGTCTTTACCGATACCATTATTATCTGTTCCGCCAGCGCCATGATTTTGCTGCTGGCAGGCCCCGTACCGCACGCGTCGGGCACCGTCGGGATACAGCTTCTCCAGCAGGCGCTGGTCAACCTGACCGGCGGCTGGGGAGCCGGATTTGTCTCGCTCATCCTGATCTTGTTTGCCTTCAGCTCGATAGTGGTGAATTACCTTTACGCCGAAAATAACCTTATTTTCCTGAAGCTCGACTCCCGCGCCGCAATCGGAACCCTGCGCCTGGGGGTCATCCTGATGGTGATTGCAGGCTCCCTGCTCAGTATGCCGCTGGTCTGGCAGCTGGCCGATATCATTATGGCGCTGATGGCGATCACGAACCTCACGGCAATCCTGCTGCTCTCGCCCGTGGTGACCCTGATTGCCAGAGACTATCTGCGTCAGCGCAAACTCGGCGTTCCGCCGGTCTTTGATCCCGCCCGCTATCCCGATATCAAGGCGCAGCTTGCCCCCGGGACGTGGGATGATTTGCCGCGGCAATAACAGCTATCGATCAATTCGGGGCGATTTTTTGCTAAAGTCGCTCTAAATTTCCTGCAAGGACTGGATATGCTGATTCTGATTTCACCTGCAAAAACGCTCGACTACCAGAGCCCGCTCGCCACCGAACGCTATACCCAGCCTGAACTGCTGGACTATTCGCAACAGCTGATCCGCGAAGCGCGTAAGCTCTCTGCGCCGCAAATCGCCTCGCTGATGAGCATCAGCGACAAGCTGGCAGACCTTAACGCGACCCGCTTTCATGAATGGCATCCGGATTTCACCCCTGCCAACGCTCGTCAGGCGATTCTGGCATTTAAAGGCGACGTGTATACCGGCCTGCAGGCGGAAGATTTTAGCGAAGCCGATTTCGATTTTGCCCAGCAGCATCTGCGCATGCTGTCGGGTCTGTACGGCGTACTGCGCCCGCTGGATCTGATGCAGCCGTACCGTCTGGAGATGGGGATTCGTCTGGAGAATGCCAAAGGCAAAGACCTGTACCATTTCTGGGGCGATATCATCACCGATAAGCTGAATGCGGCGCTGCACGCACAGGGCGATAACGTAGTGATTAACCTGGCGTCCGATGAATATTACAAGTCGGTGAAGCCGAAAAAACTGGATGCCGACATCATCAAGCCGGTATTCCTTGACGAGAAGAACGGCAAGTTCAAAGTGATCAGCTTCTACGCCAAGAAAGCGCGTGGCCTGATGAGCCGCTATATTATCCAGAACCGCCTGACGAAGCCGGAGCAGCTAACCGCCTTCAACAGCGAAGGCTATTTCTTTGACGAGGCGTCGTCAGGGAAAGGCGAACTGGTGTTTAAGCGCCACGAGCAGTAAAAACAAACCCCGCCAGCTGGCGGGGTTTTGCATTAGTGGTGTTTCCAGTCCGGGCCGCGATCGTCGCGGCGGTCATCGTGGTGATGGTCATCGTGACGATCGTCGTGTTTACGATGCTCATCATGTGGGCGCCAGTGGTTATCGCGCCAGTCATAATGCGCTTTCCACCAGTCGTGGTCGCGCCAGCGGCCGCCGTCCCAGTAATGCCCGTTATTATCCCGGTCGCCAATCTGCAGTTTGACCGCGGGTACGAGGGTGATTTCGGATGCCTGTACCGCCATGGGAGCGACCAGCATCAGTGAAAGCGCAATCAGCACAGGTTTCAGTGTAGACATCGGTGACTCCTTATTATCTTTGCCCAACGTGGGCCGATGTAAGGAGAGTACGCGAGGGGAACGGGGGATGTTATTCTCTGCAATCCTAAACGCTAAGTGACCGCATTTATTGGGAATTTCTACTTTTTCCCTGCTATTTTTCTCCTTAATTTCTCCATAAAAAAAGCCGGGTGGCGCTTCGCTTACCCGGCCTACGATTTGTTCGTCGTTGTAGGCCCGGTAAGGCATAGCCGCCACCGGGCAACACAATCACGCACGCGTCATCATTGGTTGTAGGTCGGGTAAGGCGTAGCCGCCACCCGACAAAAAATCATGAGCGAGTCATCATCAGCTTACGCAGCGCGGCAAAGTCTGCCGGCAGCTCATGAGACAACAGCGGCAGGTCGGCACGCTCGGCCAGCTCTTTCGGCAGCGGCAGCGTTTCGCCCAGAATCGCCTCCACGCTCTCTTTGAACTTCGCCGGATGTGCGGTTCCCAGGAACAGGCCGTATTCACCCGGATTAAGCTGATCGCGCAGCGCGCGGTAGGCAATCGCCGCGTGCGGTTCAGAGGTATACCCCACCGCCTTCAGCTCGCGCATGGTGGATTTGGTGGTCTCATCCGTCACCGCGGCATAGCCCAGGTCGCCCAGACGCCAGATCTTACGGCGGAACAGCTCTTCCACGCGCGGCCAGTTGTTTGGCTGTGACACATCCATCGCATTGGAGAGGGTCGCCTGCGTGGCGTTCGGCGCCCACTTCCCGTCTTTCAGGAAGCGTGGCACGGTGTCGTTGGCGTTGGTGGCGGCGATAAAGCGTTTCACCGGCAGCCCCAGGGATTTTGCCAGCAGGCCCGCCGTCAGGTCACCGAAGTTACCGCTCGGCACGGAGATCACCAGCTGGTTGCGCGCTTCCTGCGGCAGTTGCGCCACCGCTTCGAAGTAGTAGCAGATCTGCGCCAGCAGACGGCTGATGTTGATGGAGTTGGCAGAGTTCAGACCCAGCGCCACCTTCAGCTCTTCGTCGTCAAAGGCCTGCTTGACCAGCGCCTGGCAGGCATCGAAATCACCGTCAATTGCCACGGTTTCAATGTTGCCGCCGAGGGTGCAGAACAGTTTCTCCTGCAGCGGGCTGATTTTACCTTTCGGATAGAGGATCACCACGCGGACGTTTTTCAGGCCGTAGAACGCGTGGGCTACCGCCGCGCCGGTATCGCCGGAGGTTGCGGTCAGGATGGTCACCGGCTTGTCGCCGCTGATGTGGGTCAGCATCTGCGCCATAAAGCGGCCGCCGAAGTCTTTGAACGCCAGGGTCGGGCCGTGGAACAGCTCCAGACAGCCGACGTCAGGCTCAACCTGCTGAACCGGCGCCGGGAACGCGAATGCCGCGCGTACGCGCTCTTCCAGCAGCTCCTGCGGAATTTCATCGCCGATAAACGCGGAAAGAATTTTGGTGCTGCGGGTGACAAAATCCTGCTTAAGCAGGTCATCAATCTCGGTCAGCTGGAATTCCGGCAGGTCATGAGGGAAAAACAGCCCCTGATTTTTGCCCAGTCCCTGAGTCACCGCCTGCGCGAAGCTGACCTGCTCGTTATGATCTTTAAGGTTGTAGAGTTTCATTAATTATCCCAGTACTCGTGCGCCAGCCGTGTCCAGACGGCAAATATGAACAAAGCCTTCCTGATTTTGCAGGTAGTGTTTAGAGAGCCAGTCCGCCACGCGCTGCGCAGTGTCTGCCTTGTCGCACAGGGCGAACAGCGTCGGGCCGGAGCCGGAGATGCCGCACGCCTGCGCGCCGATATCCATTGATGCCTGTCGCGCCTCGTTAAAGCCGGGCAGCAGCTTCGTGCGGTACGGCTCGGCAATGACGTCCTTCATCAGTTTGGCCGCCAGCTGCGGCTGGCGGGTGTAGCAGGCGTGGATAAAGCCCGCCAGATGACGCCCGTGGGCAATACAGTCCTGACGACGATACTGCGCGGGCAGGATCGCACGCGCTTCCGCGGTTGAAACCTTGATACCCGGATAGGCCAGCACCCACAGCCACTCATCAAACCCTGGCACCTGCTGGCTGATGATGCCATTTTCTTCGATCATCAATTGCATGCCGCCGAGGAAGCACGGCGCCACGTTGTCATAGTGAATGCTGCCGGAGATACGCCCTTCCAGCTCGCCCATTAAGCCCAGCAGGCGGTTGTTGTTCAGCGGCTTGCCGCAATGCTCGTTCATTGCTACCAGCGCGGCGACCACCGAACAGGCGCTGGACCCCAGACCCGAGCCGATCGGCATACTTTTTTCCAGCGTCATGGCGACCGGCACGTTTTTGCCGATCTCCTGACAGAAACGTTCCCAGCACTGATAGACGATGTTCTCGCGCGGGTCGGACGGTAACTTGCTGGCGAAGCGGCCCACGTTGTTCAGGCTGAAGCTGTCTGCCGCTTCCACCGTCACCGTATCACCCAGCAGCGAACCATCCACCGGCGTCACCGCCGCACCCAGCACGTCGAATCCGACGCTCATATTCGCGCTGGAAGCCGGGGCATAAACTTTGACCATGTTAAACTCCTAACTTCCATGACAGGGTACGCAGCAGATCGGCAAACACACCCGCCGCCGTAACATCGTTCCCTGCGCCATAGCCGCGAAGCACCAGCGGCAGTGGCTGATAATAGTGGCTGTAAAACGCGAGGGCGTTTTCGCCGTTTTTGACTTTGTACAGCGGGTCGTTGCCATCCACTTCGGCAATCTTCACCCGGCACACGCCATCTTCTTCAATGTTGCCAACATAGCGCAATACCTTACCTTCATCACGGGCTTTTGCAACGCGAGCGGCAAACGCGTCGTCAAGCTGCGGCAAACTGGCCATAAAGGCGCCAACATCGCCGCTGCTGTCAAATTCTGCCGGCAGGACCGGTTCAATCACGATATCAGAAAGCTCAAGCTCACGGCCCGTTTCGCGGGCGAGGATCAGCAGCTTGCGCGCCACATCCATACCGGAAAGGTCGTCACGCGGATCCGGCTCGGTATAGCCCAGCTCGCGCGCGGCGCGGGTGGCTTCCGAGAGGCTCATCCCCTCATCCAGCTTGCCGAAGATAAACGACAGCGAGCCGGAGAGAATGCCGGAGAAACGCTGCAGTTCGTCGCCCGCGTTAAGCAGGTTCTGCAGGTTCTCGATAACCGGCAGGCCCGCCCCCACGTTGGTGTCGTACAGGAACTTGCGGCGCGACTTGCTCGCCGCCAGACGCAGCTGGTGATAGTAATCCATCGACGAGGTGTTGGCCTTTTTATTCGGCGTCACCACGTGGAAACCTTCACGCAGGAAGTCCGCGTACTGGTCGGCCACCGCCTGGTTCGAGGTGCAGTCGACGATGACCGGGTTAAGCAGGTGATACTCTTTTACCAGACGGATCAGGCGACCCAGGTTGAACGGCTCTTTTGCCTCCTTCATCTCGGCCTGCCAGTTTTCCAGGTTCAGGCCGTGGACGTTCGTCAGCAGCGCTTTGGAATTCGCGATCCCGCAGACGCGCAGGTCGATGTGTTTCTTCTTCAGCCACGCCTGCTGGCGCTTCACCTGCTCCAGGAGCGCGCCGCCCACGCCACCCACGCCAATCAGGAACAGCTCGATGACCTGATCGGTGTTGAACAGCATCTGGTGAACCACGCGAACGCCGGTGGTGGCATCGTCGTTATCGACGACAACAGAAATTGAACGCTCTGACGAGCCCTGGGCAATCGCCACGATATTGATATTGGCGCGCGCCAGCGCGGCAAAGAATTTGGCGGAGATACCGCGCAGGGTGCGCATACCGTCGCCCACTACGGAGATGATCGCCAGACGCTCCTGAATCGCGAGCGGCTCCAGCAGCTCTTCTTTCAGCTCCAGATAGAACTCTTCCTCCAGCGCGCGGCGGGCGCGCAGGCAGTCAGCCTGCGGCACGCAGAAGCTGATGCTGTATTCGGAAGAGGACTGGGTGATCAGCACCACCGAAATACCGTTGCGGGACATGGCCGCAAACACGCGCGCCGCCATGCCGACCATTCCTTTCATCCCCGGACCGGAGACGCTGAACATCGCCATATTGTTGAGGTTGGAAATGCCTTTCACCGGCAGACCGTCCTCATCGGTGCTCGCGCCAATCAGCGTACCCGGCGCCTGCGGGTTACCGGTATTTTTAATCAGGCAAGGGATCTGGAACTGGGCAATCGGGGAGATGGTACGCGGGTGAAGCACTTTGGCGCCGAAGTAGGAAAGCTCCATCGCTTCCTGGTACGACATCGACTTCAGCAGCCTGGCGTCCGGTACCTGGCGCGGGTCGCAGGTATAGACGCCGTCGACGTCAGTCCAAATCTCGCAACAGTCCGCGCGTAAACAGGCAGCCAGCACGGCGGCGGAGTAGTCGGAGCCGTTACGGCCCAGCACCACCAGCTCGCCCTTCTCGTTACCGGCGGTAAAGCCAGCCATCAGGATCATGTGGTCAGAAGGAATTTTGCTGGCGGCGATACGGCGGGTTGATTCGGCAATATCAACGGTGGATTCGAGGTAGTGGCCCACCGCCAGCAGTTTTTCAACGGGATCGATCACGGTCACGCTATGGCCGCGCGCTTCCAGCACGCCCGCCATGATGGCGATAGAGAGTTTTTCACCGCGACAAATCAGCGCCGCGTTGATGCTGTCCGGGCACTGGCCAAGGAGGCTGATGCCGTGCAGGACATGTTTAATTTGCGCGAATTCCTGCTCAACGAAGGACTTCAGCTGCGCATGCGGGAAGCCAGGCAGCGCCTCTGCCAGCCCTTGCAGTAAGTCAGCGAAGATACGCTCTGCGTCGCTGATGTTCGGAAGTGCATCCTGACCACCGATGGTCTTTTCAATCATCGCCACCAGATGGTTCGTGATTTTTGCCGGGGCAGAGAGCACGGTCGCAACCTGCCCCTGCCTGGCGTTGCTTTCCAGGATATCGGCAACACGCAGAAAACGTTCCGCATTTGCCACTGATGTACCGCCGAACTTCAACACTCGCATGGTTCTACCTCGTTTCCTTTAGCCGAAAAAAAAGCCCGCACTGTCTAGGTGCGGGCTTTTTTCTGTTTTTCCTGTACGCGTCAGCCCGCATCGTTACCTGTGGTAATGATGATGGTTGTGGTAATGGTGGTGATGCTGATGCGTTTCATGGATGTTGTGTACTCTGTCATTATTATCTGTCTGTGCTGTATTCTTTTAGGGTTAAAGGATCGGGCACCTTAAGTCAACGAATTTTTAATTTGATCACAATTCGGGAGACTCTCACGTCCCGCTGTGTGCAGATTTATTTTCATCCGATTCCCCCATGTGCAACCCATCCAGACAGACTTATTCGCCATAGTAAAAACTTATGGCAGTGTTTTACTCGGCCAATTTTTTTTCAATATCGTGTAGCAAACGGTGCAGCATGGCGGTGTCCCGCTGTTCAAGACGCCCCAAACGCTGCTGCAACCAGTCAGCCATTTTTTGATCGTCCGCCACCCCCAGATGCACGAGCAGGTTTTCTACGCGCGCGCGAAGTGCGGCAAGCTGATTTTCATCGGTTCCTGTATTTTGCGACGGGGGAATTTGTATTAAGGATGCTAATTGATAGCAATACACCATGACCGCCTGGCCTAAATTGAGGGACGGATAATCCGCGACCATCGGTGCCCCCGTCAGCACGTCCGCCAGTTCCAGCTCTTCATTGGTTAATCCAGAATCTTCACGCCCAAACACCAGCGCCGCTTTCTCCAGCCACTGGCTTTTCTCGCCGAGCATCGGCACCAGCTCCGCTGGCGTGGCATAGTAGTGGAACTTCGCCCGGCTGCGCGCCGTGGTTGCGACGGTAAACGAAATATCGTGCAGCGCATCGGCAAGCGTAGCGTAAGTGGTTATATTATCGAGAATATCTCCCGATCCGTGCGCCACCCAACGGGCGGCGGGTTCCAGATGGGCCATGCTGTCCACAATACGCAAATCGGTAAAACCCATGGTCTTCATGGCACGCGCCGCTGCGCCTATATTTTCTGCTCTGGCTGGGGCAACCAGTACAATCGACAGATGCATTTATGCTCTCTTTTTAATCAGTTAGCCGGTAAAAATGTGATGCACTTCAACATATTACGCAGCGCGAATTTACAAAATTGCAACACAAATCACCGAAATAGCGTTTCATAACAAATTAAAAACGCTAAACTATTCTGTGTCTGAACAATCAGTTAGAATGTTAACAGAACACTATTATCCTTATGTTTTATAATGATAATAGCGACATGAATACCCTATTCTGATTGGATTCGCTTCGTTTATAAATCAATGTCCGCAACTAGTTGGTTTATTGAAAAATTGTGACAAAGGCTAGCATTCGGCTACGATGATTTCATCAAACTGTTAACGTGCTACAATTGAACTTGATATATGTCAACGAAGCGTAGTTTTATTGGGTGTCTGGTGTCACTTAGCCTGTTATGTTGCTGTTAAAATGGTTAGGATGACAGCCGTTTTTGACACTGTCGGGTCCAAAGGGAAAGTACCCAAGACCAAGCTAATGATGTTGTTGACGTTGATGGAAAGTGCATCAAGAACGCAATTACGTACTTTAGTCACGTTAAGCCGATCATGTTAATTTGCGACATGCATCAGGCAGGTCAGGGACTTTTGTACTTCCTGTTTCGATTTAGTTGGCAATTTAGGTAGCAAACATGCAGACCCCGCACATTCTTATCGTTGAAGACGAGTTGGTAACACGCAACACGTTAAAGAGCATTTTCGAAGCAGAAGGCTACGATGTCTTTGAAGCGACCGATGGCGCAGAGATGCATCAGATCCTTTCTGAAAATGATATCAACCTGGTGATCATGGACATTAACCTGCCGGGCAAAAACGGTCTTCTTCTGGCGCGCGAACTGCGCGAGCAGGCGAACGTCGCGTTAATGTTCCTGACGGGCCGTGATAACGAAGTTGATAAAATTCTTGGCCTGGAAATCGGTGCGGATGATTACATCACCAAGCCGTTCAACCCTCGCGAGTTAACCATTCGTGCACGCAACCTGCTGTCCCGTACCATGAACCTGGGCACGGTCAGCGAAGAGCGTCGTAGCGTTGATAGCTACAAATTCAACGGCTGGGAACTTGATATCAATAGCCGTTCGCTGATTAGCCCGAACGGCGAGCAGTATAAACTGCCGCGCAGTGAATTCCGCGCGATGCTGCACTTCTGCGAAAACCCGGGCAAGATCCAGTCCCGTGCAGAGCTGCTGAAGAAAATGACCGGCCGTGAGCTGAAGCCGCACGACCGTACCGTAGACGTCACCATCCGTCGTATTCGTAAGCACTTCGAATCTACGCCAGATACGCCGGAAATCATCGCCACGATCCACGGCGAAGGGTACCGTTTCTGCGGTGACCTGCAGGAGTAATCCCGCAGTTAACGCATTAAAAAACGGCGCATTTGCGCCGTTTTTTTTATTTCAAGATCCGCATCGTGTCGTTATCAGGCTCTGCCGGAGGTTCAGGCCGCTTTGGCTGAGAGAGCGAGTACCAGTCGAAATGCCGGGTCAGGTACATCACGGCAAACAGCGCCAGCGCGAGAACCGCTGACCCCAACAGCAGCGCGCTGTCCTCCGAGCGCAGCAGGAACCACATCACGACATCCAGCCCGATTAGCGCCAGCACAAACAGCCCGCTGCGCTTCCAGCTTTTCATCACGGCCTGCAGGTACATTACGTTCATCGCTGCACCAACCTGACTTGCAACAACCCAGGCGGGGGTAAACCCGACGTGTTCAGACAGCGCCAGCAGCACCAGATAGAACAGGACCAGCGACAGCCCCACCAGCAGATACTGCATCGGGTGAAGGCGTAATCCGGTTAAGGTTTCGAAGACAAAGAAGGCCATAAACGTCAGCGCAATCAGCAAAATGGCGTACTTGATCGCACGGTCAGTCAGTTGATACTGATCGGCAGGCGTGGCTACCGTAACGCTAAAAGCAGGGATTGATTCCCACTCTGGCGATTCACTGCCGTTAAACCAGCTCTCAAGATTGTTCGCAAACCAGCTGCTCTGCCAGTTCGCCTGAAAACCAGAATCACCAATTTTATGTTTCACCGGCAGATAGTTACCCATAAAGCCCGGATGAGGCCAGTTGCTGTTGAGCGTCATTTCACTGTTGCGTCCCACAGGAACCACGGCAAAACTCCCCGTTCCGGCCAGATTCAGGGACATCTCCAGGGCAAACGTTTTTGACTCCAGCGTTTTGTCAGTCAGCGGAATATGAATACCGGAAAGCGCACCATACACACCCGACCCCGGCTCGACGCTCAACGCCTCGCCATTGATGCTGGAGACTTTCACCGTGCCAATGCCCCGCGCATCCCCCACGCCGACAACGATAAACGGTTGCCCAAGGGTCATCGTTTCCCCTTTAAGCTGCGCCATTTTCTCGGTGCTGAACCGCACTTTTATCCTGAGATCGGTGTTCCAGATCTGTCCGTCATAGATCCCGATATTTCGGGACTCAACGTGCTGGTTACCTTCAACAACCAGAGACTCCGGCAGAATAAAATGCATATAGCTTTTCTTGTACTCGACTTTCTTCTCATCCTCTACCTTGTAAAAAATCTCCGTTACCGGGATAGCAATCAGCGGCCCGACCAGTTTTTGCGGCCCGCTGGTACTCTGACGCAGCGTATTTTCAACATCGTTGCGGTAGCTCTCCCGCTCTGATATCAAGTTACTGACCATAAAAAGCGGGACTAACAGCAGCAGGATACACCCCAGCAGGGTGCTAACTTTCCAGAACAGGGGGGATTTCATCATTACGTCTCCTTTGTGATGAGGAGAGCGTAACCAGGCTATGTGGGGCCAGTTTGAAGTTATGTGAAGGGACGGTGAAGTCTCAGCGTGGCCATCACGCCACCTTCATCACGATTACGCAATGTAATTTCTCCCTGATGCAGACGCGCCACCTCCTGAACAAACGCCAGCCCGAGCCCGCTGCTCTTTAACCCGTTCGAATAAAAGCGCTCAAAAATACGCTCCAGCGCGTAATCCGGGATCCCGCTTCCGCTGTCGGTGACGATCAGCTCTACCTGCCTGCGATCTTCCCGGGCAGCCAGCGCAATGGCGCCACCCTGCGGGGTGAAATCAATAGCGTTATCCAGCAAATTGCCGAGCGCCTGTTCGAGAAGGTCGGGATCGCCCGCCACATAAAGCGATGTCGGCTGAAGGGTCAGCACAATTTTTTTCGCTGCCAACAGCGTCGCTCGCGCGTCTGCAAGCCGAGAGAAGAGCGAGTCAACACTGACAGCCTCAGGCGTAATCTCGACACGATTTTCAAGCTGCGCCTGAGTGAGCAGCTTTTCAACCAGCGACTGCATGCGCGCATTTTGCACCAGTATATTATCGATAAACCGCGCGGCGACCTGCGGCGGCGGCTGCTCGGAGAGAATTTCTGCCGCGCCGCGTATGGCGGCAATCGGGCTTTTCAGCTCGTGGGTCAACGCATGGACATAGCGTTCAATGTAGTTTTTCCCTTCAAGGCGAATACGCATATTTTCCAGCGCCTGTGCCAGCTTTTGCAGCTCGCTACTGCCTGGATTAGGCAATGGGAGAGGCGTATTGGTGGTTACCGAGTCGGCATAGCGCGATAACGTACCGATAGATCGATTGATCCACCACGCCACCGCCAAGCCAATCAGCAGGGCAATGCCGAGCAGCGCACCGCCTGCCCACAATATCCGTCGCTCGCTGCGGTGAATCACCGGAGCCATC
Source organism: Enterobacter sp. JBIWA003 (assembly GCF_019968825.1). Lineage (NCBI taxonomy): Bacteria > Pseudomonadati > Pseudomonadota > Gammaproteobacteria > Enterobacterales > Enterobacteriaceae > Enterobacter > Enterobacter sp. JBIWA003. Next base: position 774,115 of record NZ_CP074170.1, on the reverse strand, counting down.
GCGCTGTTCGGTTTCCCCACCGACAGCACGCCGATTATCTTGCCCTGATCCACAACCGGCGCGGCAACATACATCACCGTGCTTTCCGGATCGTCGGGATGGCTCTGGGTACTGCGCGCGCCGTATTCGCCGCGAAGCGTCAGCCAGACATCATTCCAGCGCGAGTAATCTTTTCCCACGGCCAGACCAGCGGAATCAAACACGACCCTGCCCTGCGCATCGGTCATGTAGACGTGATACTCGTTACGCACTTTATGAATACCGCCAATATTGGCGCGAAATGGGCGCTGATGAAGCTGAGAAAAGGCCTGTGCAAGCTTGCCCTGGTGCGCGTGACCCGAAAGCAAATCATCACGTCCGATTTCGGCCAACAGGGTCGCGGTATCGATTAACGTGCCCTCGGTTGCCCTGCGCACGCCGGGCTTCACCTCCTGAACAAAGATCGACAGCACGAACCACGCGGCGATGGCGACGATCAGGAAATACCCCAGCAGCAACCGCATCCCAATGCGCATCAGTAAAGGCCCAGACTGTAGCCCATACCGCGATGGGTGCTGATGGGGGACAGCTCCTCGTTCACCGCCCGCAGCTTGGCGCGCAGGGTTTTGATGTGGGTGTCCACGGTACGATCGAAACTGTCGCCGTCTTCACCCCACACCTTGTCCATGAGCTGCTGACGCGAAAAGACCCGACCGGGCGCCTGTAACAAGGTTTTGAGCAGCAAGAATTCGTAGCGGGTCAGGGGCAATGCTTCCCCGCACCAGCTGATTCGCGCGGCAGGCTCGTTCAGTTCAAACTGCCCGATACGCAACGTTTCTGAGGGTGCGGCGGATTTTTGCATGCGCCGTAAAACAGTCCGCACCCGCGCGCAGACTTCACGAGGGGAGAAAGGTTTCGCAACGTAGTCATCAGCGCCCATTTCCAGGCCAAGCAGCTTGTCGACCTCATCACTGCGCGCCGTCAGAAACAGTACAGGCAGCGAGGGATGCTGCGCCAGCAGCCGACGGCAAAGCTCAAACCCGCTGATGTCCGGCAGTCCGACATCCAGAATGGCGAGCGCCGGAACCTGCCGCTGAGCCTCCTCCAGCACGGGTAAACCGCGTTCAAACGCCTTTACCGCGAATCCTTCCTGCTGAAGCATGTAGATCAGCGTATCGGCGATACTGGTTTCGTCTTCAACCAGCCAGACCACAGGTTGTTGCATGATTCATCCCTGAATTAATGCCACGGCATAATCGGCACCGCGCTGATCGCGTTCTTCGGTGAGCCTTCCACCACTTTGTCAGAATAGGCAAGGTAGGCCAGCGTGTTGCGTTTGGCATCATAGAAACGTACGACCTGCAGCTTTTTGAACACCAGCGAGGTCCGTTTCTGGAATACCACGTCGCCCTGCGCTTTGCCGTTTTTAATTTTATCGCTCAATTCAACCGGTCCCACCTGCTGACAGGAGATCGCCGCATCGGAGGTGTCCTCCGCCAGCCCCAGACCGCCTTTGATACCGCCCGTTTTCGCACGGCTGACATAGCAGGTGACGTTTTTCACGTCTGGATCGTCAAACGCCTCAACGACAATTTTGTGGTCCGGGCCAAACATTTTGAACACGGTATCGACGGAACCAATCTGTTCCGCCTGTGCAGCGCGTCCGACCATCAACATCAGCGCGGTGAAGAGCAAAGTCTTGTATTTCATATTGTTACCATTCTTTAAAATTACACTGAGCGATTATTCAACACTTTAGACAAAAATGTAGCAAGATCACAGGATTAGAATATATTTGCCCCTAATGCCCTGCAAAAAGCATGAATGCGCAAAAAAAACACTGAATGCTAAAACATCAAAAAATGCTATTATCCGCTAACCTGTTATCAGGCACCTGCTGTTTTAAGGATGAGGATAGTATATGGATCAGGCTGGAATTATTCGCGACCTGCTCACCTGGCTGGAAGGTCATCTCGACCAGCCTTTGTCACTGGATAATGTGGCGGCTAAAGCAGGCTATTCCAAGTGGCATCTGCAAAGGATGTTCAAGGATGTCACCGGTCATGCTATCGGGGCCTATATTCGCGCACGTCGTTTATCGAAATCTGCTGTGGCTCTGCGCCTGACCGCGCGCCCGATTCTGGATATTGCCCTGCAATATCGTTTCGATTCGCAGCAGACCTTCACCCGCGCCTTTAAAAAACAGTTCTCGTTGACGCCAGCGCTGTATCGTCGCTCGCCTGACTGGAGCTCGTTTGGCATGCGTCCGCCGCTGCGTCTGGGCGAGTTCGCGATGCCGAAGTATGAAATTATTACCCTGCCGGAAACCCATCTGATCGGCACAACGCAGAGCTACTCCTGTTCACTGGAGCAGATTTCCGAGTTTCGTCATCAGATGCGCGTTCAGTTCTGGCGCGACTTCCTGAGCCACGCGCCGGCGATCCCGCCGATCCTGTATGGTCTCAACGAAACGCACCCAAGCCAGGAAAAAGACGACGAACAGGAGGTGTTCTACACCACCGCGCTGACGCCAGAGATGGCCAATGGCTACATTCAGGGTTCGAAGCCTGTCGTGCTGGAAGGTGGCGAATACGTGATGTTCGCCTATGAAGGGCTGGGAACGGGGGTGCAGGAGTTTATCCTGACCGTTTACGGAACCTGCATGCCGATGCTGAATCTGAATCGCCGTAAAGGTCAGGACATTGAGCTCTATTACCCGGCTCAGGATGCGAAACCGGAAGAAGGCCCTATCAATCTGCGTATGGAATTCTTGATTCCAATACGTCGTTAACGCTGCAGTTCGTCAAGCGCAGGGGCATCGAGATGCGAAATGTCCCCTGCCATCTCCACGACCCAACCTGACGCCAGCCACGCACTTTCCTGATAATCAATTCGGGAAATGGAGCAGTTACGCAGACGCAGACGGCGCTCAGCGTAAGCCGGTAACCCCAGAATGGTGCTCACCAGGCAACCCAACGCAATCCCATGACTCACCAGCAGCGGACGGCTTCCCGCCGGAAGCTTCAGGCATTCCGCCAGGGCGGCATGCATACGTACGCTGAGCTCCTGCATGGATTCGCCCTCAGGAATACGGCCATCTTCGGTACCGTTCACCAGCGTGCGGCGCCAGCCCTCTTCCGTTTCCGTCAGCGTATCGATATGGCGTTTTTCCAGCACGCCCATATCCAGCTCGCGCAGGCGCGGCTCAAGCATGACGTCACAGCCGCAGGCGTCTGCGATGATGCGCGCCGTCTGCTGTGTGCGACCTAAATCGCTGGTAATGACGTGGGTAATGCCCAGCGTTCTGGCACGCTCTGCCACCTGCCACGCTTGCTGCACACCCTTCTCAGTGAGAGGACTGTCTGACTGGCCTTGAATACGTCGCTCGGCGTTCCACTGCGTTTCACCGTGGCGAACAAGGTATACCTGTAACATGCTTTTTTTCCGTTATACTGCGATGAGTTTTTTTTGAATCGAGCTTAATTATGCACCATGTTGTCTCTGCTACCACTAATCCTGCCAAAATTCAGGCAATTCTAAGGGCATTTGACGAGATCTTCGGCGCAGGATCCTGCCATATTGAGGCCATCGGCGTCGAGAGTGGCGTTCCTGAACAGCCGTTTGGCAGCGAGGAAACGCGCGCTGGCGCACGAAATCGCGTGGCAAATGCCAGGGCTGCGGCACTGGATGCGGACTTTTGGGTGGCGATTGAAGCCGGTATCGACGAAGGCGCAACCTTTAGCTGGGTGGTGATCGAAAGCCGTGAACAGCGCGGCGAAGCGCGTTCGGCCACCCTGCCCCTGCCGGAGATCATTCTGGAAAAAGTGCGTGCGGGTGAAGCGCTCGGGCCGGTGATGTCGCAGTACACCGGCATTGATGAGATTGGCCGTAAAGAAGGGGCGATTGGCGTCTTTACCGCAGGCGCGCTGACGCGTTCAGGCGTTTACCACCAGGCGGTGATCCTGGCGTTAAGCCCGTTCCATAACGCGATTTATCGTTAGGTATTTTTCAACAACACCGCTTCCAGCCACTGACGCAGCTCAACGGGCGCCGACTTCAGGCTGTTCGATCCGCGGGTAATCGTTGCGATGCCCGCGCCGAGCTCATTTTTCAGCTCGCGCTGGCTCATCTCGCCGCGCAGTAACTCTTCAATAATCCGCACGCGCGTGCCCAGCGCCTCACGCTCGTCCGGCGTGAGCATCAGCTGCATCAGGGGTAAATGCAAATCCTGCTCGTAAGACTGGCGAAGCAACTCCACAAAACGAAGCCACTCCTGATGACGTTGTTCGGCCATTGCCGAGGAATACGGGGAATGCTGGGTCATGTTATGCTGCCTCTTGTACTCTTTAGCGAGTACAGCATAACACAACCCACGCCGATCAGTAACGTCTCTGCCACTCGGCATCGCTCATCAGGGTATCTTTCTGCCCCATGAAGTAGCGATAGTAGGCATCATAGGCCAGCACGTTCTTCACGTAGCCGCGCGTTTCCGAGAACGGGATGCTCTCGACAAACGCCACGGCGTCGATGCGTCCGGCGCTGTTGCCGAGCCAGGTGCGCACGCGACCCGGTCCCGCGTTATAGGCCGCCGACGAGAAGATGCGGTTGTTGCCGAACTGCTGATACACATACTGGAGATAGCTGGTACCGATATTGATGTTGGTATCCGGATCGAGAAGCTGTGACGGGCTGCTGTATCCAGGGATGTTAAACATCTTCACCGTGTGCGTCGCCGTTCCCGGCATAATCTGCATCAGGCCGCTGGCGCCCACCGGGGAACGGACTTTCGGGTTCCAGGCACTTTCCTGACGAGCAATCGCCATCGCGTAACTTTGCGGGATATCTTTGCCGCTGGTGTAGCGATCGAACAGATCCTTGTAAGCCAGCGGGAAACGCTCCTCCAGATGATCCCACAGCTTACCGGCGATCGTCGCCTGCACGCTCAGATCCCACCAGTGGTTATCAAAGGCATAGCGGGCAAGCTGGGCTTTTTCGTCGGTGGTGCGGCTGGTCACCAGATTCGCCCATTCGCTGCGCGCGGTGTTATCCATATTCCAGTACATCAGCTCGCGAACGCGCGCCATTTCTGGCCCCTGCGTCAGCGCAGGGTTCGCGTTAGCGGGCGCCTTATCAATGCGGAAGGTGTACTCCTCGCCCAGGCGCTGCGCGGCCGCCATCGGGTAGAACCCGCGCTGCTGCATCAGCGTATGGAGAATCTCTTTGGCTTCATCATCACGACCGCGCTCCATCAGCAGATCGGCCTGCCAGTAGCGCCATTCGTCTTTCTCTTTGGCCTCCATTGGCAACCGCGCGAGCCAGGTATTGAGCCCGCGGCGATCGCCCGTACCCAGCGCCATGCGCACGCGGCGCTCCACCAGCGACGTGGAGTTCGAACGCATAATGGCATCGTCTCGCCAGCGCGCCTGCTCGTCGGTCACATCGGTGCCCATCAGTCGCCACGCCACAATATCGCGCAGCTCCTGGGTTTGCTCCTCATTAAGCTGCTGCGCCTGCACCAGCTGCGGAATCATCAGTCGCGCGTTTTCCACATCGTCACGCGCCACGCTGGCAAAAGCCACCGCCGCCATCTGGCGGGTAAAATCGGTCGCGCCCGTACTGCGGGCAAAGGTCAGCACGCTGTTGGGATCGTTTGCCAGCGAGATAACCGCCGTGGAGATCGTCTGGTAATCGGACGGCATCTGCCCCGCCAGCGTGGTCACCAGCCGCGTGTTGCCTGCCTTCATCGCCAGGCGGATGCGCTCAAGGTAGGACAGCGGGTCCTGCTTGCCGGAAGCACGCCACGCGCCAAACAGGGAATCACAGGCGTTCGGCTGGTTTTTCCCGGTCAGCCAGAGCTCTTTCGCCCCGGCCCAGGCCTCTTCCTGCTGGCCGGTCGCCCATTTTGCGTAGTAGTAGTTACACTGCGCTTCGGTGGTATTCGGCTTTTCTGGGCTAAACGCCAGCAGTCCGCGCCAGTCTTCGCGACGCGCCAGCTCATTCACAAAACGAGACTGGAGATTTCGGGCAGGTGGCAGGGTCGGGTTCGCCTGAATGAAGTTATTCACGGTGACGGTGGGCTGGTTCATGAGATCGTCCGTGATCTGGCGATACTCGAGATACGGATACAGCGGATAATCCTTTAGCGTCGGCATCAGCGCCTGAACGGTATCCATCTGCTTGTTGTCCCACGCCTGTTTAATCTGAGCGTAGCGACTACGTTGTTCATCCAGTGAATCGGCATGCACCGCCTGGCTTACCGCCATTACGCATACGCTGGCAGCCAGCAGACGCCAGACCACCTGTTTGGCTTTTTCCACAAGCTCTTCCTCATTGTTTTTTCGTCAATTGCAGCGTCTTGCCACGTCAAAGTCTAATTAACTTATGCTAACCAGGCATCCTTCAACGCGCCACGTCATGGACACTTTTTTACCTTTCTTGCGCGTTTTAACACTCCCGACGTTCCTGGCTGGGATTAGTGCGGGAAAAAGGCTACACTTCGAGGCTGAAATTCCTTCTCATTACGATAAAAGAGGCGAAGTCCAACGTGGCTCAATTCGTTTATACCATGCATCGTGTCGGCAAAGTTGTCCCGCCGAAACGTCATATTCTTAAAAATATCTCGCTGAGCTTCTTCCCGGGCGCAAAAATCGGTGTTCTGGGTCTCAACGGTGCCGGTAAGTCCACCCTGCTGCGCATCATGGCCGGCATTGATACAGACATCGAAGGTGAAGCCCGTCCGCAGCCTGGCATCAAGATTGGCTACCTGCCGCAGGAACCTCAGCTGAACCCGGAACACACCGTTCGCGAATCCGTTGAAGAAGCGGTATCCGAAGTGGTTAACGCCCTGAAAGGTCTGGATGAAGTGTATGCCAAATACGCCGAGCCGGATGCGGACTTCGACAAGCTGGCCGCACAGCAGGGCAAGTATGAAGAGATCATCCAGGCGCACGACGGTCACAACCTGAACGTGCAGCTGGAGCGCGCAGCTGATGCCCTGCGTCTGCCGGACTGGGATGCAAAAATCGCGAACCTCTCCGGGGGTGAACGCCGCCGTGTGGCGCTGTGCCGCCTGCTGCTGGAAAAACCAGACATGCTGCTGCTCGACGAACCAACTAACCACCTGGATGCGGAATCCGTGGCGTGGCTGGAGCGCTTCCTGCACGACTTCGAAGGCACCGTTGTGGCGATTACCCACGACCGTTACTTCCTCGACAACGTCGCCGGCTGGATCCTGGAGCTGGACCGCGGTGAAGGTATTCCGTGGGAAGGCAACTACTCCTCCTGGCTGGAGCAGAAAGATCAGCGTCTGGCTCAGGAAGCATCTCAGGAAGCGGCCCGTCGTAAGTCTATCGAGAAAGAGCTGGAGTGGGTGCGTCAGGGCGCGAAAGGCCGTCAGTCTAAGGGTAAAGCCCGTCTGGCACGCTTCGAAGAGCTGAACAACACCGAATACCAGAAACGTAACGAAACCAACGAACTGTTTATTCCACCTGGAGCACGTCTGGGGGATAAAGTGGTTGAAGTGACCAACCTGCGTAAGTCTTACGGCGACCGTGTGCTGATCGACGACCTGACCTTCTCCGTACCGAAAGGCGCTATCGTCGGCATCATCGGTCCGAACGGCGCGGGTAAATCAACCCTGTTCCGCATGATGTCCGGTCAGGAACAGCCAGACAGCGGTTCTATCACCCTGGGTGAGACCGTGAAGCTGGCCTCCGTTGACCAGTTCCGCGACGCGATGGATAACAGCAAAACCGTGTGGGAAGAAGTCTCCGGCGGTCTGGATATCATGCGTATCGGCAACACCGAGATGCCAAGCCGCGCCTACGTTGGTCGCTTTAACTTTAAAGGCACCGATCAGGGCAAACGTGTAGGCGAGCTGTCCGGCGGTGAGCGCGGTCGTCTGCACCTGGCGAAGCTGCTGCAGGTGGGCGGTAACGTTCTGCTGCTCGATGAACCAACAAACGACCTGGATATCGAAACCCTGCGCGCGCTGGAAAACGCCCTGCTGGAGTTCCCGGGCTGCGCGATGGTTATCTCGCACGACCGCTGGTTCCTGGACCGTATCGCGACCCACATCCTGGACTACCAGGACGAAGGTAAGGTGGAGTTCTTCGAAGGTAACTTCACCGAATACGAAGAGTACAAGAAACGCACGCTGGGCGCCGACGCGCTGGAGCCGAAGCGTATTAAGTACAAGCGTATTGCGAAATAAAAGCAAAACGGCAACTTCGGTTGCCGTTTTTTATGGTTGTTCCCTCTCCCTGTGGGAGAGGGCCAGGGTGAGGGCATCAGGCCGCACAGTGTGTAGGCCGGGTAAGGCGAAGCCGCCACCCGGCTTTTTTATTTGCCCACGTAATACCGCTTCACCTCGTCAAACTGCATCGCAAACTCGATATAGCTCATCAGCGCGGGCGAATTCAGCTTGCGGCTCGGGTAGGCCAGCCAGAGGTCGTTGCCTTCAACGTTCCACTCCGGCAGCACCTGCACCAGCGCGCCCTTTTCAACCTTATCTTTCAGCAAAAATGCAGGAAGCAGCGTGATCCCCGCCCCGGCCATCGCGCACTCGCGGGCGTACACCAGATTATCGGTCATGTGTGCGTTATCCGGCAGGTAGCGGTAATCCTCATTCTCGCTTCGCAGAAGCCACTCCGACCAGGCTCTGTGCGTAATGCTGCGGTGCTCCACCAGTTGACGGGGATGCGTTAGCGGCGCCCGCCGCGCCAGATAGTCCGGCGAGGCCAGCATGTAGCGCGGACAGTGTCCGATCATTCGGCCAATCAGGGAGGAGTCCTGCGGCTTGCCGGTACGCAGCGCCACATCAAAGCCGGACTCGACCAGATCCACCACATCATCAGAGATCGACACGTCCAGCGAAACCTCAGGATAGCGAAGCTGGAACTCGGCATTCATATGCGCCAGCAGCGTCGCGCCAATCCCAGCCGGACAGGTGATGCGCAGCCGCCCGCTCGGGTTTTCGCGCAGGCGCTGAATGGCATACTCTGCCCGCTCGCTGGCCGCCAGCATTTCGCGGCAATGCACCAGATAATGCTCGCCCGCAAACGTCAGGTTCAGCCTGCGCGTGGTGCGGTTCAGCAGGCGGATACCCACCTGCTGCTCCAGCTGGCTAATTCGCTGGCTGACGCTGGATTTCGGCAGTTCGGCTTTCTGGGCTGCCGCGGTAAAGCTGCCCATCTCCGCCACCAGCGCGAAAAGCGCCATATCCTGCAGCTGTTTAAACATGATTGTTCATCCTGTACGAACGCTGAGTTCTTGATTGTCCATCTTATCATGCAGCTGGCCACTTAATAGACTAGCCTCAACAAAACGCATGCCATTGAGGAGCACACCATGTCACTTAAAGCCATTGCCGTGAACCCGGAAAATCCGTCCACCTTCATTGAAATCACCCCACCGATGCCACAGCCCGGCGAGCACGATCTGCTGGTGGAGGTGAAGGCCGTCTCCGTTAACCCGGTTGATACCAAAGTCCACGCGGGCATTGCCAAAAACGGGCTGAAAGAGCCGCGCGTGCTGGGCTGGGATGCCAGCGGGATCGTCAAAGCCGCTGGCGCTGGCGTCACCGGATTCAAACCGGGAGATGAGGTGTGGTATGCAGGGGACATCACCCGCCCGGGCAGCAACACCACACACCAGCTGATCGACGCGCGCATTGTCGGGCACAAACCGACAAGCCTCGGCTGGGCGGCTGCCGCTGCGCTACCGTTGACCGCGCTCACCGCGTGGGAAGGCCTGTTTGAACGGCTGAATATTCAGGATGCCGGTACGGACAAAACCCTGCTGATCATCGGTGGTGCGGGCGGCGTGGGATCGCTGGCGATCCCGTTTGCGAAGCACAACAGCAAGGTAAAGGTCATCGCAACGGCGTCCCGTGAAGATTCCGCCCAGTGGTGCCGCGATCGCGGTGCAGATGTGGTGGTGAACTACCGCGATCTGAAAGGCGAACTGGCGAAGCACGGGCTGAACTTTGTGGATTACATTTTTATCCTCAACGATACCGACGGACACTGGGAGGCGGTCAGCGAACTGATTGCGCCGCAGGGGCATATCTGTTCTATCGTGGAGAATGAACACCCGCTGAACCAGGACAAGCTGAAGTCGAAATCCGCCGCGCTGCACTGGGAATTTATGTACACCCGCAGCATGTACCAGACCGCTGATATGGCGCGTCAGGGTGAGATCCTCAATGAGGTGGCGAAGCTGGTGGATAACGGCGTGGTGGAAAGCTCACTGAGTGAAACGCTGCACGGGCTGAGCGTGGAAAGCATTACGGAGGCGCACCGTAAAGTGCTGGACGGGCATATGCGGGGGAAAGTGGTGATTGAGTTCTGAGTGGCTTGTTCCCCCTCACCCTAACCCTCTCCCCATAGGGGAGAGGGGATAGCACGGAGCCGTCTTTAACCCTGCTCCCCCATCATCTCCTTCACCAGCTCGACACAGCGCAGGAAACGGGAGTCGTAGTCCGACTCTTCCACGTGCACAAACTCAACGTTGTTTTCGTTGAGCATATCCACCAGCATGGTCTGGAATTCACGCCTGTCGACGGAGCTGCCGAGGCTGCGCATGCCGTCGGCCACCCACGGGGTGTTGTTTTCCAGCAGGATCACCAGGTCAAAGCGGTATTCGTCAATCAGCGCCTGCACGAACGGATGTTCACGCCCTTCGTACTTTTTGCAGAACGCCTGGGTGGTGACAAAATCGGTATCGATAAACGCCACCTTGTTGGCGTATTTCACCGCGAAATCAATGTACTGAGCGTGACCGAGCGCGATTTTGTCGTAGTCGGAATACTGCAGCGCCATCTCATCGCCGCCCAGATGGGAAAAGACATAGTCGCGCCCGTACTCCCACGCGCTGGTGGTATTGAAGATATTCGCCAGCTTGTTGACCAGCGTTGACTTACCGCTCGACTCACCGCCCAGGATGGCGACGGTGCGCACAAAGAACGGCTTCACCTCGGTCGGGATGTAATCCCAGTAGCGGAACGGGTTCTCACGGATCTGCGCCCCGCTGATGTTCATGAAGGTGCGTTTCGGGTCGATCAGCACCGTCTCAATGCCCAGATGCTCGCGGAACTGCGGCGCGTCGGACTCTTCAGAGGTGTAGATCCAGTTAGGCGCAATGCCCTTCTCTTCCATAAACGCTTTGATGCCGTTGCTCCACACGTCCCAGCCGTGCGGGTACGGCTCCATGCCCTCTTCGTTGAAGGCATGAATACGGATGTTTTTCTGGTACTTGAAGGTCTGGAGCAGCCAGCGCAGGCGGTCCGGCACGGTCGGCTGCTGCGACATGGCGCTATCTTCAAACAGCTGGCGATCGCGGGTTTCATCGTACCCCATGATGATGTGCAGCTCGTCCACCTGGCTGCAGGCGCGCTGGATCAGATAGATATGCCCGGTATGCAGCGGGTAAAACTTGCCGAACACCACGCCGATGTTCTTTTGCATACGCGGGAATTCCAGCCCCAGAAAGCGGTGCAGCGCTTCCAGCTTCTGCGCGCTGGGGCTTTTGATTTTGGCGTTCAGCAGTTGGCTCAGGTAGCCTTTGGTCATGCCGCTGGCGTCTGCCACCTGCTGCAGCGTGCAGCCCTTCTGGCGGATAGCGGTCTTGATGTAGTCAAATGATGACATAAATTACGGTGCCTCCTGCAAAATCGAATACGTAATTATAAGTCGTCAAAGACATTTAACGCATCTGCGAGTTTCTTCACGCCAAAAACCTGCATCCCTTCCGGGATTTTTTTCGGCACGTTGGCGGCGGGAACGATCGCGCGACGGAAACCGTGTTTTGCCGCCTCGGAGATTCGCTCCTGCCCGCTGGGCACCGGACGGATTTCCCCGGCAAGGCCCACTTCTCCGAAGACGACCAGATCCTGCGGCAGCGGTCTGTCGCGCAGGCTGGAGACCATCGCCAGCAGCAGCGCCAGGTCTGCGCTGGTCTCGGTGACTTTGACGCCGCCGACCACGTTCACGAAGACGTCCTGATCCGCCATCTGCAGCCCGCCGTGACGGTGCAGCACCGCCAGCAGGATCGCCAGACGGTTCTGTTCCAGACCAACCGCTACGCGCCGCGGGTTGCCCATCATCGAGTGATCGACCAGCGCCTGAATTTCGACGAGCAGCGGGCGCGTCCCTTCCCACAGCACCATCACCGAACTGCCGGAGGTGATTTCATCTCCCCGGCTCAGGAAGATGGCCGACGGGTTGCTGACTTCACGCAGCCCCTGCTCGGTCATGGCAAACACGCCCAGTTCGTTCACCGCCCCAAAGCGGTTTTTATGGCTGCGCAGGGTACGGAAGCGAGAGTCCGCGTCGCCGTCGAGCATCACGGAGCAGTCGATACAGTGTTCGAGCACCTTCGGCCCCGCCAGCGAGCCATCTTTGGTCACATGGCCCACCATTACAATCGCCACGCCGCGTGTTTTAGCAAAGCGCGTCAGGTAGGCCGCCGTTTCACGCACCTGCGCGACGCTGCCCGGCGAGGACTGGATGTCCGCCATGTGCATCACCTGGATGGAGTCGATCACCATCAGCTTCGGCTGCTCTTCTTCGGCGATCATGCAGATCTGCTCGATGCTGGTTTCCGACAGCATGTTCAGATTACCGGTCGGCAGGCCCAGACGGTGCGCGCGCATCGCCACCTGCTGCAGGGACTCTTCCCCCGTGACGTACAGGGTTTTCATCTGTTCGGCGAGCTTGCAGAGCGTTTGCAGCAGCAGGGTTGACTTGCCCGCGCCCGGGTTACCACCGATAAGAATCGCGCTGCCCGGCACCACGCCACCGCCGAGCACGCGATCGAACTCTTTAAACCCGGTGGAGAAGCGCGGCAGCTCTTCGAGGCTGATGTCCGAGAGCTTCTGGACTTTCGCTACGCCCGCATTGCCCGCGTAGCCGCTCAGGCGCTCGTTGCGCGCCACGCTCGGCGAAGCCGCCACACCACGCACTTCGGTGATGGTGTTCCAGGCATGACAGGCGCTGCATTGCCCCTGCCAGCGCGGATAATCCGCACCACATTCATTACAGACAAATGCGCGTTTTGGAGCTTTCGCCACGGTTTACCTCGTTATTTCTCTGCGGCCTGCGTGCCGGGTGGCGCTTACGCTTACCCGGCCTACAAAGCAGACCGTTATTTCTGATTAAGGCTGCCGGAGAGAATGCAGAACACCCCCATCAGGTCAGCGTGACGGATAGTCACTTCCGTCTTTTCATTCACTTTTGGCTTGGCATGGTAGGCAATGCCCAGGCCGGCCGCTTTGATCATCGGCAGGTCGTTCGCGCCGTCCCCGATGGCGACGGTCTGGACAACCGGAATTTCATATTTTTCCGCCAGACGCGTCAGCGTATTGGCTTTGTACTGGGCATCCACAATATCGCCGATCACCTGGCCGGTCAGCTTGCCGTCCATGATCTCCAGCTCATTGGCCACCACGGTGGTCAGATGCAGTTTTTCCCGCAGATAATCCGCGAAGAAGGTGAAGCCACCGGAGGCGATCGCCACCTTCCAGCCGAGGGACTGCAGCTTCAGCACCAGTTGCGTCAGCCCGGGCATCAGCGGCAGCACATCGCGCACCTGGCGCAGAATGTTGGCATCGGCCCCTTTCAGGGTCGCCACGCGCTGTCTCAGGCTGGCGGTGAAATCCAGCTCGCCGCGCATCGCACGCTCGGTGACTTCCGCCACCAGCTCACCGCTGCCCGCCAGCTTCGCAATTTCGTCAATACACTCGATCTGAATGGCGGTAGAGTCCATGTCCATGACCAGCAGGCCCGGCGTTTTCAGGTGTGGAATTTTCCCCAGCGGCGCAACGTCCAGCCCGGCGTCATGCGCCAGGCGCGTGGCGCGCTGCGTCAGAGAGCCCGCCAGGCGAATGACCTGATAGTCTTCCACGCACCAGGCGGCAACGATGACCATCGCGGCCCCCAGTTTGGTTTGATACTGGGTCAGGCGTTGCTTATCCAGACCGCGTCCGTACAGCAGCCAGCCGCTACGACCGGCGTGGTAATCCAGAGGCATCACCTCATCGCCACTTAAAGAGAGCGGCAATCCTGGCCATAAAGAGACATCCGTTGGCAGGTCACACCAGGTAATGTTCGGCATTAAAGCTCCTGTAATTTCGTTCGCGCCGGAAGGTTGCAGAGGGAAAATAACGCATGAGGCTACCCTGTAACCATCACTTCTGGCAACATTAAGCCGTAAATTTTCAGCAGGTGGAATATGGCTCGCGCAAAACTGAAATTCCGGCTCCATCGCGCCGTGATTGTCCTTTCCTGTCTCGCACTCTTAGTGGTGCTGATGCAAGGGGCATCGTGGTTTAGCCAGAATCATCAACGGCAACGCAACCCGCAGTTTGAAGAGCTGGCCCGCACGCTGGCACGCCAGGTGACGCTCAACGTCGCGCCGTCCATGCGAACCGAAACGCCGGACGATAAGCGAATAGGTCAGGTTTTACGCCTGCTGACGGAGAACAGCCGCATTCTTGATGCGGGCGTCTATGATGAGCAAGGCAACCTGATTGCCCGCGCGGGCGAACATGTCGACGTGCGCGACAGGCTGGCGCTGGACGGCAAAAAAGCCGGCGGCTACTTCAACCAACAGCTTGTTGAACCTATTCAGGGCAAGAATGGCCCTCTGGGGTATCTGCGCCTGACGCTCGACACCCATACTCTTCCGACTGAAGCCAAGCAGGTCGATAATACCACCAACATTCTGCGCCTGATGCTGCTGCTTTCGCTCGCCATTGGCGTTGTGCTGGCGCGCACCCTGCTTCGCGGCAAACGCACGCGCTGGCAGCAATCCCCGTTCCTGCTGACCGCCAGCCGGTCGGTCCCCGAAGACGAAGAGAGCGAGAAGAAAGAATAGTGATAAAGTAGGCGAACGATTCAGAAAAGGAACTTTGCCATGACGACGTTACGCCTGCTTATCTCTGACTCTTACGATCCCTGGTTTAATCTCGCGGTGGAAGAGTGCATCTTCCGCCAGATGCCTGCCACCCAGCGCGTCCTCTTTCTCTGGCGTAACGCCGATACGGTGGTCATTGGTCGTGCGCAAAATCCGTGGAAAGAGTGCAACACCCGGCGCATGGAAGAAGACAACGTCCGCCTGGCGCGCCGGAGCAGCGGCGGCGGTGCGGTGTTCCACGATCTGGGCAATACCTGCTTTACCTTTATGGCGGGAAAACCGGAATACGACAAAACCATCTCAACATCCATCGTCCTCAACGCGCTCAATGCGCTCGGCGTGACGGCTGAAGCTTCGGGACGCAACGATCTGGTGGTCAAAACGCCCGACGGTGACCGCAAGGTCTCCGGCTCTGCCTATCGTGAAACGATGGATCGCGGCTTCCACCACGGCACCCTGTTGCTGAATGCCGATCTGAGCCGTCTGGCGAACTACCTTAATCCTGATAAGAAAAAGCTACAGGCTAAGGGCATTACGTCCGTACGCGGGCGCGTGGCGAATCTGGTGGAACTGCTGCCCGGGATTACTCACGAGCAGATTTGCGATGCGATCCGTGACGCTTTCTTCGAACATTACGGTGAGCAGGTAGAAGCCGAAGTGATCTCCCCGGACAAAACGCCGGACCTGCCCAACTTCGCCGACACGTTCGCTCGCCAGAGCAGCTGGGAGTGGAACTTCGGTCAGGCCCCTGCCTTTTCCCATCTACTGGACGAACGTTTTGCCTGGGGCGGCGTGGAATTGCACTTTGACGTTGAGAAGGGCCATATTACCCGCACGCAGGTCTTTACGGATAGTCTCAATCCGGCACCGTTAGAGGCGCTGGCCGCGCGTCTGCAGGGCTGTTTGTATCGGGCGGATATGTTGCAGCAGGAGTGTGATGCGCTGATCGGCGATTTTCCGCAACAAGAAAGAGAATTGCGGGAATTATCGGCCTGGATCGCCCAGGCTATAAAATAACCCGGATAAAAAGCGGTGAATAAATGCACCGCTTTTTTATTATTCGCTTCCCTCTACATGTAAATACATGCACAAATGTATTTACCCGCATTAATATTTCTCAAAACAAAAATTAGAATTAATCATTATAGAATTAACATTAACCATTAATAGAATCCTCGCGCTTGCAACACTGCAAGTTAATGACTTCATGATAATTAATACAATTATTCAATTATTGGTTAAGGAATAACAATGAAAAAAGTTCTTCTTGCAACACTGATTGCAATGACGTCCACGGCAGCGCTGGCAGACGGCAGCATCGTGATGAAGGTTCAGGGTAAAATGAACCATGCTTCTTGCACCCCTGAATTAAGCAACGGCGGTTCTATTGATTTTGGGACGATCGCGCTGGATCAGCTCTCTCCAACCCAGACCAACCAGATGGGCCAGAAAGACATGTCTCTGACCATCAACTGCCCGTCTGCAACCAAAGTTGCCTGGAGTATTGCCGATAACAAAGAAGACTCCAATGCGGCAAACGATCTGAGCTCCAGCGAGTTTTATATTCGTGATGCTAAAGACAATGGCGGCGACGTGTATGGTGCAGGCACCACCTATGGCGTGGGCACCACTGCCGCTGGCGACAAAATTGGTGCGTATGCGATCAGCACCCGCGTCAATGAAATCACGGCTAACGGCATGCCTGCCCAGGCTATCTATGCCCCTGCCTACGTGAACAGCAAAGGCGAATACATGTGGCGCAACCTGGCGTCTGGCGTTATCGCTAACGGTAACGCGGAAATTATGACCGCAACCAAGCCTGGCTATACCGCACCGCTGGCCATCACCAACGTGGTTTATCCGTTCAAAGTGTCTCTGGCGATTGTTAACACTAACCGCCTGTCCACCACGGATGAAGCTCAGCTGAGCGGCGAAACCACCATCACGCTGGTTTACCTGTAATCATTGACGATTGGTCACTATCACGGCGGAGTATTCCGCCGTTTTCATTTAAATAAATACATTCATAAATGTTTAAATTAGCCTTATTAAATCTCAAAGCACGTGTAAGTAAAACTAATTATTGAATTACTTAAATCATTACTAAAATCGGCGCTGCTTGTCATGCCGATACTTATCGATTTGCAAGTCATTTTTAAATTAAAAATATCTGAGTTATTAACTCTTTCTATGGTTAAGGAATAACAATGAAAAAGCTCCTTCTCGCTACCGTTTTATCAATGGCAGCGACTGCGGTCTATGCTGAACCGACTGCAATGCTGAAAGTTCAGGGAACGCTGACCAGCGCTGGTTGCGTGCCTGAAATCAGCAACGGCGGTCTGGCAGATTTCGGCGAAGTGGGTCTGGATTCGCTTTCCTCCACCGCGGCCTACCAGGCTGGCCATAAAGATGTGACATTCACCATCAAATGCCAGTCGGCTACCCGTGTAGGCTGGACGATCAAAGATGACCGTGCAGATTCAAATGCCGGTAAGAATAAAACATCAAGCGAGTTCCACGTGGATAACGGCACGGCGAACGGTGCTCAGGCATCCGGTAACTACCAGCTGAACGGCGTGGGTAAAACCAGCGCAGGGGAAAACATCGGTGCCTATTCCGTTGCGACCTATCTGACTTCCGTCACCGCAGACGGCGCAACGGCTCAGCCTATTGCCGCGTCTATGTACACCGGCGGCGCCATCAGCAGCAGAAGCTGGGTCAACATGTGGACCAGCGGCATCATCATGAACGACGGTACCGACGTAATGACCGTTGCCAAAACGGGTGAGCGTGCGCCAATGGCCTTCACCACTGCAGCTTTCCCACTGAAAATCGCCCTGGCTATCGCGCCAAGCAAAGATCTGACCCTGACCGACAAAACCGATCTCGACGGCCAGTCCACTATTACGCTGGTTTATCTGTAATTCAGCATGTTGCCGCAAAACTCTCCATTTCGATGGGGAGTTTTTTACTACCGTTAACCACGAAAAAATCATGACCAGAATAATGAAAACTTCATCCCTGTTTTCCGTCCTTTTATTCGCGCTTCCCACCACGCTGTTCGCCGCAGGCATGGTACCTGAAACCACGCTGCTGATGATCGATGAAGCCAACCACGGCGGCGTAATGAGCGTCAAAAATACCGACACCATACCGACTCTGCTCTACACCTCTATTAACGATATCGAAGGGGAAAATGGCGTAAAGCTCAACGTCACCCAGCCGGTTGTTCGTCTGGAACCAGGCCAGGAACAGCAGGTGCGTTTTATTCTTGAAACCGATAAACCTCTCACGGTCGAACACTATAAGCGCGTGATCTTCGAAGGCATTCCGCCGAAGAGCAAAGATAAAAACGTGAAGGTGGGGATTAACCTTCGCCAGGATCTGCCGGTACTGATCCATCCGAAAAGTCTGCCTGTCGTCACCGACGCGTGGAAGTTACTGACCTGGTCGCTGGAAGGAAAAGAGGTTGTGGTGCGCAATACCTCCCCTTACGTCGTGCGCTTCTCAACCGCCATTACCCTCCTTCCATCGCGAGCAACCGGGCTGGTCAACAAGACCTTTATCCTGCCGGGTGAAACCATGAAAGTGCAAATGGACAAGCCGATGGGTAGCGCCGATAACGCAGTAGAGTTCAGCCCCGCGAGCCGCTACGGGATTGAAGTGGATAACTACACAGCCCCCCTTAAACGCTAAAACGACAGGGATGCTTTGGTGACTGAGCTATCATTGCGCAACAGGATGCGCCGAGCGGCAGTAGTGGCAGCATTACTGCCGTCTTCCGCGCTGCATGCGTCCGATGTGGACTTTAATACGGATATTCTGGCGACACGTGGCATCAGTACCAACCTCGCCCACTATTTCTCTGAAGCTCAACGCTATCTGCCTGGCAAGCATGCCGTGCAGGTAAAAATAAACGGCATTGAAAAGGGCAGTCTCGCCGTCAAGATTGGGGACGAAGGGCAGCTCTGCGTTGATGATGATTTCATCAGCGCCGTGGGGCTTTTACCGCTAAATATCAGCGAAAAAGAGACGTGTCATGACCTGCTCAAAGACTACCCTTCAGCCACGATCAAGCTCATGCCCAACACCGAATCACTGGAGATATTCGTTCCGGCAGAAGCCATGGATAACGGGTTCTATGCCGCCAGGTTTTACTCTCACGGCGGCGTTGCGGGCCTCATTAACTACAACGCTTTCACCAACTACAACGAATATGGCAGCGGTGGCAACAGCACGTTTTCACAGGGAAATATCGGCACCGGTATTAACATTGCAAACTGGACGCTGCGCAGTAACTACATCCTGACGGACGATAACGGCACCCGCAGCGCCGAGAATCTTTACACCTACGCTGAGCACGTTTTTGAAGAGAAAAAAATGCGTGCGCAGGTCGGTCAGATCAATATCAACTCCGCCCTGTTTAGCGGCGCGCAAATTACCGGGGTCCAGCTCATGCCTGAAACCGGTCTTCAGCCCAATATTCAGGTCACGGAAGTCTCTGGTATTGCCCGTACAAACCAGGCTCGCGTAGAAGTTCGTCAGTCCGGTCAGGTTATCTATTCTTCGCTGATCAACGCCGGTCCCTTCACGCTGCCGGACGTACCGGTTTTGCGCAGCAATGTCGACCTGGATGTCAGCGTCATCGAAACCGATGGCTCAACAACCCATTTCACCGTGCCCTCATCAGCCCTCAACGTCATTGGGAGCAACCGTGCCGAGGGGTTAAATCTGGCACTTGGTCAGGTTCGCGACAGTGGCGATGAAAAGAACTCCCCCTGGGTGTTCACCGTGTCTGACGGTACGAGCCTGACTACACGCCTGACTGCCGTTGCGGCAAGCGTGCTGGCCGAGAAATACCAGTCTACCGGTGCAAAGCTCGACTGGTCTGTCAATGAAAACTGGCTCATTTCACCCAGCGTATTGCTGAGTCAGTCCCGCTTTTATGATACGCAGCGGGGCAGCAAGTTTGAGCTCAGCAGCAATATTTTACTCCCCGCGCAGCTGACGCTCGGGCTCAGTGCTTCCCAGTATAACGGCGACTTTCGTGAGCTCACCGAAGCCATGGACGAAGAATCGCAAAGCTATGAAAACGCATGGAATACCAGCCTTAGCTGGAACAACGAATACATCGGCTCCCTCTCTTTACAATACAGCGCGAACTCTGGCGATGAGAGCAGCGGTGACTCACGCTATCTGATGGCCTCGTGGAGCAAAAGCCTGGGGCGTACCTCGCTGTCCGTAAACTGGCAACACGCCATGAGCAATAGCGAAACAGAAAACAGCACCAGCAACAATGACGATCTCTTCTATGTCAGCCTGATCGTCCCTCTGGGCGACGATCGCGTCAGTACCTACATGCGTACTCAGGGTGAAAAGCAAAACTATGGCGTCCAGGACAGCTGTTCTGTCGGCCGAAACCTTAACTACAACATTTCTGCCGATCGCGATAATCAGGACAAAAGTGATTCCTTTAACGGCAATATCACGACCAACCTGCACTATACCCAACTTGGGCTGTCTGCTGGTCTGAATGACGGAAACCAGCATAACTACAGCGCATCGTTAGGGGGTGGCATTGTCATGCACCGCCATGGCCTCACCTTTGCCCCCTTCCCGGTGAAAGAGACCTTTGGCATCGCAAGGCTAAGTGAGCCGGAAAGCGGGATAGAAATCACCACACCCGATGGCACCGTCTGGACAGATTACTGGGGGCAAGCCGTCGTTCCCGGGCTCAGAGAGTGGCAGAAATCACAAATTGTGATCAATACCAGCTCGCTGCCGCAGGGAATGGATTTATCAAATGGTATCCAGACCGTGTCCGCGGCCTACGGCTCATTTGCACAGGTCGATTTCCAGGTGCTGAATACCCGTCGCGTGATGCTGAAGGTAAAACATGTCAATGGCGGCTGGCTCGAAAAAGGGCTAAGTATCGTGGACAAAGACAGCAACTATATTGTCAGCGTGATGGATAACGGCAGCGTGTTTATTTCCGATGCCTCGACGACGCCGGAGCTGTATGTCGTGGACGACAATATGACGCGTTTATGCCAGATCCACTACACGCTGAATGAAGAGAAAGATAAAGACGCCTATTACGAAAAAGCAGAAGGAACATGCCAGTGAAAATAGTTAACGTGATGCTGAGCGGTCTGACATTATTTTTCGCCTCTCAGGTATTCAGCGAGGAGTGCCAGATGACCCTTTCTCAGCCGACCGTCTCGTTTGGCCGATTCAAACAGGACGATATTGCTGCCTCGCTGAAAAACTGGAATCGCATGCCCGCAAAAGAGGTGATGATCAACGTGTTTTGCCCTCAGCCTCAGGTCATGGCCCTGTTCATGCAGTCCGCATCTGGCGCCAACGGCGGCGTGCTGTTTGGGCAGGAGGGACGGCTGGCGCTGGTCGCGAACAACATGACGGTAGACGGACGCCACTACGATCTCGTCAAAACCACCGACCGGGTAAAATTTACCTCATCAGACAGCCCCAAAGAACATGTTTTCCTGAAAAACAACGACGGCATCATTGCTCGCCAAAACGCGACACCGGTTCAGGGCAAGCAAATGAGCGTAACCATAAAACTTATACCCATCATTAATAATAACCAGCTGCGCAGAATTTCCGATAATACCGACCTGGAAAGCACTCTCGCCTGGGAATTATTAACTAGCGAGTAAAAGAATTCACCTTCGTATTCATTTTTTGGGTGAAGAGTAAGAAGAAAAATAAACCTTTTAAATTATGGATCCGTCCATTCAATTTAATATTCATTACATCTATGTTAAGGATTAACCATGAAAAAGAGTCTCCTTGCCGCCGCACTGGCACTGGCAGCGACCTGTGCTCATGCGGGTGACACAGCGGTACTGAAAGTCAAAGCGTCGCTGACCGGCAATTCCTGTACGCCTGAACTCAGCAACAATGGCGTGATCGATTTCGGTACCGTCCAGGTCGGCGATCTCTCTCAGACCCAGGCAACCCAGCTGGGTGAAAAGGGTCTGACACTTACGATCAACTGCCCAACGCCGACTAAAGTGGGCTGGAGCATCGCGGATAACCGCGCAGACACCAACGCCAGCACCGGCAGCAGTTCCAATCTGAAGGTGATGAATGCGACGTCTAACGGTGGCGAGCTGCGCGGCAGCATCTCGACCTTTGGTCTGGGTAAAACGCATGACGGTAAGAACATCGGCGCATACTCAGTGTATACCAGCACCGGTGACGTCACGGCGAACGGCGCAACGGTTGAGCCTATCCGTACTGCGCTGTCTGCAGGTACAAGTATGGGCCGCTGGCAGAAAGCCAATGGTGGCACCATTGCGAACAAAGACCTGGGTCTGATGAGCGTGGCATCTGCCGGTAAAACCGACCCGATGGCGGTGACCAGCGTCTCTTTCCCGCTGAACGTCTCGCTGGCAGTGGAAAACCTGAAGAAGCTGTCTCTGACGGAAGACACCGAGTTTGATGGTCAGGCGACGATCAGCGTCGTGTATCTGTAAGAAGTGAAAATGCCGGGCAGCGAATGCCGCCCGGCAGACAACATTACGCTTTATCGCCCAGCAGAACGGATTCCAGCGCGATTTTGATCATGTCGTTGAAGGTGGTCTGACGCTCAGCGGCAGTAGTCTGCTCATGAGTACGGATATGGTCGGACACGGTGCAGATGGTCAGCGCTTTCGCACCAAACTCAGCCGCAACGCCGTAGATGCCCGCCGCTTCCATTTCCACGCCCAGAATGCCGTATTTTTCCATCACGTCGAACATCTCGCCGCCGTCTGGTGCATAGAACAGATCGGCAGAGAAGAGGTTACCCACGCGCGCGTCAACGCCCAGCGCTTTTGCCGCGTCAACCGCGTCACGCACCATGCCGAAGTCAGCGATTGCCGCGAAGTCATGGTCTTTGAAACGCATGCGGTTTACTTTGGAATCGGTGCAGGCACCCATGCCGATAACCACGTCGCGCAGCTTAACGTCCATACGCACCGCGCCACAGGAGCCCACGCGGATGATTTTCTTCACGCCGAAGTCGGTGATCAGCTCTTTGGTGTAGATAGAGCAGGATGGGATACCCATACCGTGACCCATGACGGAGATTTTGCGGCCTTTATAGGTACCGGTGAAGCCCAGCATGCCGCGTACGTTATTCACTTCACGCACGTCTTCGAGGAAGGTTTCTGCAATGTGCTTCGCGCGCAGCGGGTCGCCCGGCATCAACACGACGTCAGCGAAATCACCCATTTCTGCATTAATGTGAGGAGTTGCCATCTTCAGTTCCTTTTACATTGTTGTTTTTGCCGGGTGGCGGCTATGCCTTACCCGGCCTACAAAACCGTAGGCCCGGTAAGCGAAGCGCCACCGGGCAATGACATCAGAACATGGCCTTGCCATATTCCATGTCAGACGTACCAAAATATTTCGCCAGGGTCTGGCCGATGTCTGCGAAGGTTTCACGGTGACCCAGCGAGCCCGGCTTCACTTTCGGGCCGTACACCAGCACCGGAATGTGCTCGCGGGTGTGGTCGGTACCGGTCCAGGTTGGGTCACAGCCGTGGTCCGCGGTCAGGATCAGAATGTCATCTTCACCCACCAGCTCCATCAGCTCCGGCAGACGGCGGTCGAACAGCTCAAGACCCGCAGCATAACCCGCGACGTCGCGACGGTGACCCCAGGAGGAGTCGAAGTCCACGAAGTTGGTGAAGACAATCGTCTTGTCGCCCGCTTCTTTCATCTCTTTGATGGTGGCATCGAACAGCGCATCGAGACCGGTCGCTTTGACCTTTTTGGTGATGCCGCAGTTAGCGTAGATATCCGCGATTTTACCCACGGACACTACGTGACCGTCTTTTTCATCGACCAGCTTCTGCAACACGGTTGGTGCCGGCGGCTCAACGGCCAGATCGTGACGGTTACCGGTACGCTGGAAGTTACCCGCTTTGTCACCAATAAACGGACGCGCGATCACGCGGCCGATGTTGTAGCCGCCTTCGGTCAGCTCTTCGCGGGCGATTTCGCACAGCTCGTAGAGTTTATCCAGGCCAAACGTCTCTTCGTGGCAGGCAATCTGGAACACGGAGTCAGCAGAAGTGTAGAAAATCGGCTTGCCGGTTTTCATGTGCTCTTCGCCGAGCTGGTCCAGAATCACGGTTCCGGAAGAGTGGCAGTTGCCGAGGTAACCCGGCAGGTTGGCACGCTTCACCAGCTTATCGAGCAGCTCCTGCGGGAAGCTGTTCTCGTGATCGGAGAAATAACCCCAGTCGAACAGCACCGGCACACCGGCGATTTCCCAGTGGCCAGACGGGGTGTCTTTACCGGAGGAGAGCTCGTGCGCCCAGGCATAGGCGCCCACGACTTCCGCGTTACCGTCCATACCGGCTGCGATTTTACCGGTAGAGCCTTCATGCGCTTTCACCAGCCCGAGGCGGGTCAGGTTAGGTAGAGTCAGAGGGCCTTTACGACCGTTGTCCGCTTCGCCTTTCGCACAGGCTTCCGCGATGTGACCCATGGTATCGGAACCCACGTCACCAAAACGTTCTGCATCTTCGGTTGCGCCGATGCCGAATGAGTCCAGCACCATAATAAATGCACGTTTCATAATTGTTCTCCGTACGTAGTGCTTCAAAAATTATCGATCAGATCAGTATACCGCTATTCGGTGATACGGCGATAGACAGTCGGTGTGGTTTCCGGTGCTTTATCGTCAAGCGTGATGGCCGCTTTCACCGCTTTCGCCGCTTCCTGCCAGCTGACTTCGTCTTTGGCATGGATCACCGCCAGCGGACGTTGGCCGTCAACGCTGTCGCCCAGACGGGCCATATCGGTAAAGCCGACGCTGTAATCAATGGTGTCTGAGGCCTGACGACGGCCGCCGCCCATTGAGACCACTGCCATACCGAGGGCACGGGTGTCCATGGCGGAGACAAACTCTTCGCTATCGGCATACACCGCTTTGCTGAGCGTCGCGGTTGGCAGGTACTTCGCGTAATTTTCGACGAAGTCGGTCGGGCCTTTTTGCGCCGCGACCATGCGGCCGAAGATCTCCGCCGCTTTGCCGTTGTCCAGCACCGCCTGCAGCTTCGCGCGGGCGTCGGCGTCGTCTTTGGCGAGCTTGCCGGAGATTAACATCTCAACACACAGCGCCATGGTGACGTCGAACAGGCGCGGGTTACGGTATTCCCCCGTCAGGAACTGGACGGCTTCACGCACTTCGACGGCGTTACCGGCGCTGGAAGCCAGCACCTGGTTCATATCGGTGAGCAGTGCGGTAGTGCGCACGCCTGCGCCGTTGGAGACGCCAACGATCGCTTCGGCCAGCGCCTCAGAGAGTTCATAGGTTGGCATAAACGCGCCGCTGCCTACCTTCACGTCCATCACCAGCGCGTCCAGCCCTTCTGCCAGCTTCTTCGCCAGGATAGAGGCGGTGATCAGCGGGATGGAGTCAACGGTCGCGGTGATGTCGCGGGTCGCGTAGAAACGCTTGTCTGCCGGAGCAAGAGAGCTGGTCTGGCCGATAATCGCCACACCAACGTCTTTAATAATGTCGCGGAAGCGGTTGTCATCCGGGAAGATATCGAAGCCCGGAATGGCTTCCAGTTTATCGAGCGTACCGCCGGTGTGGCCCAGGCCGCGCCCGGAGATCATCGGGATGTAACCGCCACAGGCTGCCACCATTGGGCCGAGCATCAGGGAGGTCACGTCACCCACGCCGCCGGTGGAGTGTTTATCCACAATCGGGCCGTTAAGGTTGAGGCTTTTCCAGTCCAGAAAGGTTCCTGAATCTCGCATCGCCATGGTCAGCGACACGCGCTCAGGCATCGACATATCGTGGAAGAAAATGGTCATCGCCAGAGCCGCAATCTGCCCTTCTGAGACGGTGTTATCACGAATGCCGTTGATGAAGAAGCGGATCTCTTCGTCGCTTAATGCATGACCATCACGTTTTTTACGAATAATTTCTTGTGCGAGAAACACGGTAACCTCCATGCGGAATCGGGGGAATTGTGGCGGGTGGCGCTACGCTTACCCGCCCTACGATCCTGTAGGCCGGATAAGCGAGGCGTCATCCGGCATTGTTGGCAATCAGTAGCTGCTTGCGCTCTTACCGTCGCCGTGACCCAGCGCCTTCAGCAGGCTGGCCAGCAGGCTGGACGCACCGAAGCGGTAGTGACGGGAATCGGCCCAGTCGGCGCCGAACAGTTCGTCGGCAATCGCCAGGAACTGCTGCGCGTCTTCGGCGGTACGCACGCCGCCCGCAGGTTTGAAGCCTACGGTTTTGGACACGCCCATGTCGCGGATCACTTCCATCATGATGCGCGCGCTTTCCGGGGTCGCATTTACCGGCACTTTACCGGTAGAGGTTTTAATGAAATCCGCACCGGCTTTGATGGAGATTTCAGAGGCTTTACGAATCAGCGCCTCTTCTTTCAGCTCGCCGGTTTCGATGATCACTTTCAGCAGCACGTTGGCCGCCGCACACGCGTCTTTACAGGCTTTCACCAGGTCAAAACCGACCTGCTCGTTACCGGCGATCAGCGCGCGGTAAGGGAACACCACGTCAACTTCGTCTGCACCGTATGCAATCGCCTCGCGGGTTTCTGCCAGCGCAATCTCGATATCGTCGTTGCCGTGCGGGAAGTTAGTCACGGTTGCAATGCGCACGTCCGGGGTGCCCTGCTCTTTCAGCGTTTTACGGGCAATCGGGATAAAGCGCGGGTAGATACAAACGGCTGCGGTATTACCCACTGGCGTTTTCGCCTGATGGCACAGGGCGATGACTTTCTCATTGGTGTCGTCATCGTTCAGGGTAGTCAGGTCCATCAGTTTCAACGCGCGCAGGCTGCTTGCAGTTAAATCGGTCATAACAATCTCCAACGGCAGTGCCGTATAAATTTTACCTTGCGGGTCTGTGAGTATTCTAACATCCACCCGCATCCACACTTCGACATTCATCACAGTTAATGAAAACTGCGTACAAATTTGCATTACTGTAATGAGATCTTCTTCAAACTTTAGTGCGCAAATTGCCGACTAAAGCAGCAATACCCCCTGTGGGATCAAAAGCGCCAACAGGCAGGCTTTCTACAATCCGTTCATCATCCGCAGAACATTCAAGGAAGCGAATATGCCCCACTCCAGCCCCGACGCCCTGCAGCAACGTTGCCAGCAGATTGTGACAAGCCCGGTGTTAACCCCGGAACAAAAACGTCATTTTCTGGCGCTGGAAGCGGAAAACAACCTGCCGTATCCGGCACTTCCGGAAGCTGCGCGCGCCGCGCTGGACGTGGGGTTTATCTGCGACATGTTCGAAGGCCATGCGCCTTACAAACCCCGTTACGTTCTGCCGGATTACGCAAAATTTCTGGCTAACGGTTCTGAATGGCTGGAGCTGGAAGGGGCAAAAGATCTCGACGATGCCCTCTCGCTGTTAACCATCCTCTACCATCATGTTCCGTCCGTCACATCGATGCCGGTCTATCTCGGCCAGCTTGATGCGCTGCTGCAACCATATGTTAGAATTCTAACACAAGAAGAAATCAATAGCCGAATAAAACGTTTCTGGCGCTATCTTGACCGTACGCTGCCGGATGCCTTTATGCATGCCAATATCGGGCCGGAAGATACGCCCATCACCCGTGCCATTCTGCGTGCCGATGCAGAGCTGAAGCAGGTCGCGCCGAACCTGACCTTTATTTATGATCCAGAGATCACCCCGGATGATTTACTGCTTGAGGTGGCGAAAAACATATGTGAATGCAGCAAACCGCATATTTCTAATGGCCCGGTAAATGATAAAATTTTCACAAAAGGTCGTTATGGCGTGGTGAGCTGTTACAACTCCCTGCCTCTGGCTGGCGGTGGCAGCACCCTGGTGCGTCTCAATCTCAAGGCCATCGCCGAACACAGCACGACAAGTGAAGACTTCTTCAGCTGCGCCCTTCCGCACTACTGCCAGCAGCAAATGGCCATCATTAATGCCCGCTGCGATTTCCTGTATCAACAATCCGGCTTCTTTGAGAATAGCTTCCTGGTGAAAGAGGGGCTGATTGATGCCGATCGGTTTGTGCCGATGTTTGGCATGTACGGTCTGGCAGAAGCGGTAAACGTGCTCTGTGAGAAAGCAGGCATCGCGGGACGTTACGGCAAAGATGAGCAGGCCAACGCGCTGGGCTATCGCATCAGCGAACAGCTTGCGGCGTTTGTCGAAAACACGCCGGTGAAACACGGCTGGAAGCAGCGCGCGATGCTCCATGCGCAGTCGGGGATCAGCTCCGATTCGGGCACCACGCCAGGCGCGCGCCTGCCCTATGGCGACGAGCCGGATCCCATCAGCCACCTGCTGGCGGTGGCTCCCCATCACAAGCACTACTCTTCCGGGATAAGCGATATCCTGACGCTGGATGAAACGGTAAAACGCAACCCGCAGGCGGTGGTCCAGCTGTGCCTGGGCGCGTTCAGGGCGGGTATGCGCGAGTTTACCGCCAACGTAGCGGGTAACGATCTGGTGCGCGTCACCGGGTATATGGTGCGGCTATCGGATCTGGAGAAATACCGGGAAGCAGGGTCGAGAACGAACACCACGTGGCTGGGGGAAGAAGCCGCACGCAATACCCGCATTCTGGAACGTCAGCCGCGCGTGATTAGCCATGAACAGCAGATGCGCTTTAGTTAGTCAGGTCATTCCTTTTTCCTGCGTGGACGGACCGGGCAGCCGCCTGGCCGTGTTCCTGCAGGGCTGCAACCTGCGCTGTAAAACCTGCCACAACCCGTGGACGATCGGCCGCTGCAACGACTGCGGCGACTGCGTGCCCCACTGCCCGCACGACGCGCTGACCATTCAGGCCGGGCGCGTCTGGTGGCAGGAGAGCGACTGCCAGCAGTGCGACACCTGCCTGCACCTTTGCCAGCAACAGGCGACGCCCATGGCGCACCGCCTGAGCGTGGAGGAGATCCTCACCCAGGTCCGCAAATCCGCACCGTTTATCGAAGGGATCACCGTAAGCGGCGGGGAGGCCACAACGCAATTGCCGTTTTTAGTGACGCTGTTCACCGCGATCAAAGCCGATCCCGCCCTGCATCATCTGACCTGCCTGGTCGACAGCAACGGTTTGTTAAGCGAAACCGGCTGGCAAAAGCTGCTGCCGGTACTGGATGGCGCGATGCTGGACCTGAAAGCATGGGGGAACGAACACCACCGCTTCCTGACCGGACGCGACAATCCGCAGATCAAGCAGAGTATCCGCTGGCTGGCAGAACGCCACCGTTTGACGGAGCTCCGCTTGCTGGTGATTCCGGGGCAGTGTGATTACCTGGAAAATCTGAAGCCGCTGACGGCGTTTATCCACGGGCTGGGAAACGTGCCGGTGCGCCTCAACGCGTTTCATGCGCATGGCGTATACGGTGAGGCAGCGTTATGGCGCAGCGCCACGCCCGAGGACGTTGAACCGCTGGCGCGGGCGCTGGAAAAACAGAGGATAACGGTGATCCGCCCGGCGCTTTATCTATAGCGTGATGCCAAATACCGAACGCGTATTTTCCAGCAGCGCATCGGCAATTACCTCTTCTGGCTCCTGTCGTAGTTCACACAGGGTGGTGAACACGCGCGCCGCCTGTTCCGGGCGATTCGGCTGTCCCTGAAAACCATTCAGCGGCATATCCGGCGCGTCAGTTTCCAGCAGAAGCGCCGACAGCGGCAGCTGTGCCATCACGTCACGGGTTTTACTGGCGCGCGGATAGGTGATGGTGCCACCTACACCAATTTTGTAGCCCAGTTCAATGAAACGCTGCGCCTGCTGCAGGCTGCCGGAGAAACCGTGTACGACGCCCCTGCGCGGCAAATCGATGCGCTTCAGGTGCATTGCCAGCTTATCGTGCGTGCGTCTTGAATGGAGGATCACCGGCAGATCGTGACGCTTCGCCAGCCTGAGCTGCGCGTCGAGGATCGTCTGCTGGCGCTCAAAATGCGGATCCTCGCGATAAAGATCGAGGCCGATCTCCCCGATGGCGACAAGCTTGTCCCCTGCGGTCCGCAGGATCTCATCAAGTCTCTCAATGTGCTCATCACGATGCCGCTCAATCACGATCGGATGCAGGCCGAGCGCCGCATAGAGCGCGGGGTGCTGTGCAGCAAGATCCAGCACCCGGGAAAAGTAAGCCGCTTCCACTGACGGCACAATAATGGCCTGAACGCCTGCGTTAGCCGCTTTCGCAATACTGTGTTCTTCATCTCCCGTAAACGGTGGGAAATCAAAGTGGCAATGGGTATCGACAAAGCGGTGCGTCACGCCAGATCCTCGTTATCCAGTAAAGCGTCATTCGCCTGCGGAATGTCCACCAGGGGCACCGTCAGAGCGTCGTTGGCGACAATCGCAGGCGGCGTAATAATGCGTTTATGGCGATGAAGCGGCGGTTGCTCCGCCAGCATTTTCCCCACCGTCGCCAGGAAGTAGCGTCCGCACAGCCGTCCCGTTTTGTAATCCATGCGCAGCGCAGGGACGCGGCTGCCCAGCGCCATGCTCAGCAGCGGTTTAGGCGGATAAATTTCAAAAATACGCAGCTTACCCGGTGGCTTTTCAATGAAACGCTGCATCGCGCCGTAGGTGGTTTCATGCTGCTTCGCGATGTTCACCAGCGGCTGCAGGCTGCTGTCGCCCAGCCAGCGCTCCATCCGCTTAAACCACTGTGGGGTGTAATACATTTGCGACGGTACAGTACGGATCACCACAATGGTTTTCGCCCCGCGACGGGCGGCTTCCTGCACCGGCACGGCGTCACTGATCCCGCCGTCCAGATAGCTAATGCCGTCCAGCAGCGCACCGGTACGATAAAAACCGGGAATGGCGCTGGAGGCGCGGATGATGTCCAGCCAGTTATCTTTCTGAGGCGAAAAATAGCCCGGCGAATAGTCATCCCCCCGGCTGGCGCACATCCAGAATTCTTTACCGCTATCAAACAGGCGGGCCGCGGTGTCCATGGCCAGCGGCATCTGGCTGGAAGTTGATTCCAGCAGCCAGTCGAGGTCGATCAAGTTACCGCCGCGCACAAACCGCACCGGGTTAAAAAATTCTTTCGCCGTGGTGTAGCGCATGATGACCTTTCGCGCGTATCCGGGCTGGTTACAGACATAGGCAGAGAGATTCTGTGCCCCGGCAGACGTGCCGAAGTACAGGTCAAACGGGTTGAACTGCGCGCGCATAAATTCGTCCAGCACGCCAGCGGTGAAAATGCCGCGCTGTCCGCCACCCTCGCAGACCAGCGCGAGTTGACCTGCGCGAAACGGTTTTAACGTCAGCGGCGCAATGTTGCCGAGCGTAACGGGAATTCGTTGCCCCACCTCTGCTTTCCTGTTTTGATTATTTTATAACACCACAGTAACGCACCCGACCTGTTACGCAAATAAGAAAAAGCCAGTCGCAGTGACTGGCTTTATTTTGTTGAAGGAATATTGCGTTTGCTACGGACGTCGACGCCCCGTAAACAGGCTGACCAGGAACAGAATAATACCGACAACGAAGACAATTTTAGCTGCCCATGCCGCTGTACCTGCCAGTCCACCAAAGCCCAATGCGGCGGCAATTAACGCGATAACCAGAAATATAATGCCCCAACGAAACATAAGCTTCTCCTTTACCATAGTTAATGTCGGCCGCTAAACGTGAGCGCTCAGGTCACTCACCGGCGTTTTTCCAGAGTCGTTCTTATATCGCCCGCAGGTTTTAGCCAGACGGGCGAATGGTCCAGATTTACTTCGTTTTCAGATCGTTTTTAACGCTTTTCACACCATCAATCGCTTTCGCAATGGACTCGGCACGTTCACTTTGCGCCTGCGAATCTACCGTACCGGAAAGCTGAACCACACCATCGGTGGTTTCCACTTTCACCTTACGGGACGGCACGATGTCATCTGCTAAAAGTTTAGCTTTGATTTCGCTGGTGGTGGCTGCATCACCGGCATAACCTTTCACCGACGCATTTTTGCCGTCACGGACGTGCAGCTTATCGCTGACGGAGGCAACGCCTTCGACGCCTTTCGCCACTTTCACCGCCTGTTCTGCCTGAGCCTGGCTTTCAACAAAGCCGCTCAGCGTGACCACTTTTTTGTCGGTCTTAACGGAAATATCGGTGCTCTTGATGGCTTCATCATCCACCAGTGCGGCTTTCACTTTTGCTGTGATAGAGCTGTCATCCATGAAATTGCCGACTTTATTCATAGAGCTATCGATTTTTTGCCCTGCGCTGTCAGCCGTGGATTGTGCTTTATCCATGGTGCTGCTTTCCGCCAGGGCGGAGCCGCTCACCAGAACGCTACCCAGAGTTACAGCCAGCAGAGTTTTAGAAATCTTCAGTCTTGTCATATTCATCGATCTATTCCTGTGTTGACCCGTTATTCGGGCTAC
The DNA here is from genome assembly GCF_019968825.1 of Enterobacter sp. JBIWA003. Lineage (NCBI taxonomy): Bacteria > Pseudomonadati > Pseudomonadota > Gammaproteobacteria > Enterobacterales > Enterobacteriaceae > Enterobacter > Enterobacter sp. JBIWA003. The sequence continues at coordinate 741,830 of NZ_CP074170.1, read as the reverse complement.
GTACTTCCTTAGTAGTGATATATATTGCGAATAAACACGCGGGCAAAATGGATAACCTAAAGCCATGCATTGAACAGTTAATTTATCCACACCCGGTGTTAAACACTGAGTTAAATATAGATCACTCTCACAGAGCCGCTTTCAGAATTGGGTAAAAAATGGGCGAATAGCGTGAAATTGCGTTGAATTAAGAACATTCCGCAAGGGATTAATAAGACAGGAATAAAAGAAGAGCACGGCTGCTGCCGTGCTCTGAGAGGGGATTAGTGCTCGCGGGTTTTACGGAACTGAACGTCCGGATAACGTTCCTGCGTCAGGTTCAGGTTGACCATCGTTGGCGCGATATAGGTCAGGTTATCGCCGCCATCCAGCGCCAGCTGAACTTCATTCTTACGCTTAAATTCTTCGAATTTCTTCACGTCAGAACACTCAACCCAGCGCGCGGTCGCGACGTTCACCGATTCGTAGATCGCTTCTACGTTGTATTCGCTCTTCAGGCGCGCAACGACCACGTCAAACTGCAGCACGCCGACCGCACCAACGATCAGATCGTTGTTCGCAATCGGGCGGAAGACCTGCACGGCGCCCTCTTCGGAGAGCTGAACCAGGCCTTTCAGCAGCTGTTTCTGCTTAAGCGGATCGCGCAGACGAATGCGACGGAACAGTTCCGGTGCGAAGTTCGGAATACCGGTGAACTTCATCATTTCACCCTGCGTGAAGGTGTCGCCGATCTGGATGGTGCCGTGGTTGTGCAGACCGATGATGTCGCCCGGATAGGCTTCTTCAACGTGCGAACGGTCACCCGCCATAAAGGTCAGCGCGTCGGAGATGACAACGTCTTTACCGATACGCACCTGGCGCAGCTTCATGCCCTTTTCATATTTACCGGACACCACGCGCATAAAGGCCACGCGGTCACGGTGTTTCGGATCCATGTTGGCCTGAATCTTAAATACGAAGCCGGTGAACTTCTCTTCTTTTGCTTCCACTTCACGGGTGTCGGTTTTGCGCGGCATCGGCTGCGGCGCCCACTCCACCAGACCGTCGAGCATGTGGTCAACGCCGAAGTTACCCAGTGCGGTACCGAAGAAGACCGGGGTAATTTCGCCGCTCAGGAACAGCTCTTTGTCGAATTCGTGAGACGCGCCCTTAACCAGCTCCAGCTCGTCGCGCAGCTGCGCGGCCAGCTCTTCCCCGACCGCCGCGTCCAGATCCGGGTTGTCCAGACCTTTCACGATGCGCACTTCCTGAATGGTGTGGCCTTTACCGGTCTGATACAGGTAGGTTTCGTCTTTATAGAGGTGATAAACGCCTTTGAACAGCTTACCGCAGCCAATCGGCCAGGTGATTGGCGCACAGGCGATCTTCAGCTCGTTTTCCACTTCATCCATCAGCTCCATCGGATCGCGGATGTCACGGTCGAGTTTGTTCATAAAGGTGAGGATCGGCGTATCGCGCAGACGGGTCACTTCCATCAGCTTACGGGTACGATCTTCTACACCTTTCGCGGCGTCGATCACCATCAGACAGCAGTCCACCGCCGTCAGGGTACGGTAGGTATCTTCGGAGAAGTCTTCGTGGCCCGGGGTGTCCAGCAGGTTCACCAGGCAGTCATGATACGGGAACTGCATCACGGAGGTGGTAATCGAAATACCACGCTGTTTTTCCATCTCCATCCAGTCGGATTTTGCATGCTGGCTGGAGCCACGGCCTTTAACGGTACCCGCAGTCTGGATCGCCTGTCCGAACAGCAACACCTTCTCAGTGATGGTCGTTTTACCGGCATCGGGGTGCGAGATAATGGCAAAAGTGCGGCGCTTGGCCACCTCTTGCAGATAAGGAGACAACGTCATAATTAAATCTTCTTTTATAAGCGCGGCAGCACGCCACGCATCATGGAATACAAAATTGCGGCTATTTTACCCATCAACGGGGGGCAGGCAATCATTGTTTACACAGGAGTTGCTCCAGTTCGTTCAACGACGTCACGGTCCAGGTCGGCTCGATGCCGTCAGGCTTCTCACGGCCATGCGCATTGAGCCACACAGTCGACAGACCGGCCTTCATGCCGCCCAGAATATCTGACTCTGCCGTATCCCCCACCATCAGGACACGATCGCGGTCGGGATTGCCGGCCTGCGCCAGCGCGTAGTCGAAAATTCGCGGATCTGGCTTCGGCACGCCAACCTCTTCCGAGATCACCAGCGCGTCAAAATGATCGCGCAGGCCGGTGCGCTCAAGGCGGATCTGCTGCAGGGCGGTAAAACCGTTGGTGATGATCCCCAGTTTCACCTTGCCTTTCAACGCATTCAGCAGGGAAACCGCGCCCGGCAGCGGCGCACAGATATCGGCCATGGCGTTAAGGAAAGCCTCGTTCAGCGTTCCCGGACTGACCTTTAAGCGTTCCGCCCAGACGTCAAAGCGCTGGTGCTGAAGCTGTAACGCGGTGATGGCACCGTTCTGGTAATCCACCCACAGCGGTTTGTTGACCGCCTGATAGTCCTGAAAATCTTCAGCGGTGAAGGTTACGCTATAGTCGAGAAACATCCGCTGCAGGCCGCCGAACGAGTCGAACGTAAACAGCGTTTCGTCGGCATCAAAGAAAATCCAGTCCCATTTCATCGTTACAACCTTATTTTTTATTATCCAATCGGCAGAGCCATTATGATGGCGTCTTCACGTCCCTCTGCGGTGGGGTAGTAGTTACGGCGGATTGTCGCCTCGTTAAAGCCTAAGCTTTCATAGAGCGCGATGGCGGCGACATTCGACGCGCGCACCTCCAGCCACAGGGTGAAAACGTCACGGGTTTCGAGCTCACGGATGAGGTGCTCAAGCAGTTCTCTTCCCAGCCCACGGCGCTGAAACGCGGGATCAACCGCGATATTAAACAGCGTCGCCTCATCAAGAACAACCTGCGTGATCGCGAAAGCGGCCATGGTGCCGTCAACGTCCAGGCGGTAGTTCAGATACCGTTCGCCCTGATTGCTGGCGAAGGTTTTTTCGCTCCACGGAAACGCGTGGGCGCGTGTTTCAATCGCGAACGCTGTGGACAGGTCAGGCGTCGTGAGGGAAGAAATCGTGTTCATATTCGCAGATTTGTTGCCATAGCGCGCTGCGCGCTTTTGGGTTGGCTTTCAGTTCGTCCAGCGCTGGCGAGCAGATCTGGCTCCCCTGAAGAGAGATCTCATTCGCCTCTCCGATACGCCAGCTGTTACAGCGACTATCAGGAGGCAGCATCGCGACACGCTCTGGCGTCAGCGGTAAAACCTGGTCGGCCGTCAGCTTCAGGCTGCGAAGGACATCATCGATCAGGGGGTCATTCAGGGCAGGCAGTTCTTCCGCCACCATCACCAGACGAACGTGCGCCGGGATGGAGATGGCGATTTCGCCCTGCAACGCCGTCGGGCGACGCAAAGCCCACTGGGTGATGCCCAGTTGCTGCAACTGCCAGTCTCGTCGGGATGTCATAGGGAAAACTCCTGTCTCTCAGGCGCGCAAATATAGCAAATGTGTCGAAAGTGCGCCATCTACCTACTATAATCCCCGCCTGAGTTTATTGAGGAACAATTCATGTCTGCATTTACCCCGGCAAGTGAAGTCTTGCTGCGTCACAGTGATGATTTCGAAGAAAGCCGTATTCTGTTTGCCGGAGATATGCAGGATGACCTGCCCGCGCGTTTCGACTGTGCTGAAAGCCGTGCCCACACCCAATACTACCACCACTGGCAGGTGCTGAGCCGCCAGATGGGCGAGCGCGCGCGCTTTAGCCTGGTGGCAGAGCAGAGCGACATCGCCGACTGCGATACGCTGATCTACTACTGGCCGAAGAATAAACCGGAAGCCCAGTTCCAGCTGATGAACCTGCTCTCCCTGCTGCCGGTCGGCTGCGATATTTTCGTGGTCGGTGAAAACCGCAGCGGCGTGCGTAGCGCGGAACAGCTGCTGGAAGGCTATGCGCCGCTGAACAAAGTCGACAGCGCTCGCCGCTGTGGTCTGTACCATGGCCGTCTGGAAAAACAGACAACATTTGATGCGCAGGCATACTGGGACGAGTACCAGCTTGACGGCCTGACCATCAAAACGCTGCCTGGCGTGTTCAGCCGTGATGCGCTGGATACGGGCAGCAAGTTGCTGCTTTCCACTCTGACGCCGCACACCAAAGGCAAAGTGCTGGACGTGGGCTGCGGCGCGGGCGTGCTCTCTACCGTGCTCGCCAGCCATTCGCCAAAGGTGCGCTTAACCCTGTGTGACGTGAGCGCCCCGGCGGTTGAAGCCAGCCGCGCAACGCTTGCCGCAAACGGCATTGAAGGCGAGGTGATTGCGAGCAACGTCTTCTCCGACATCACCGGTCGCTTCGACATGATCATCTCTAACCCGCCGTTCCACGACGGTATGGAGACCAGCCTGGAAGCAGCACAAACGCTGATCCGTGGTGCTGTCCGTCACCTCAACAGCGGCGGTGAGCTGCGTATCGTCGCGAACGCCTTCCTGGCGTACCCGAAAGTGCTGGATGAAACCTTTGGCTTCCACGAAGTTATCGCCCAGACGGGTCGCTTTAAGGTCTACCGCACCGTGATGACGCGTCAGGCCAAAAAGTAATCGCCTCCCCTGTAGGCCGGATACGCGAAAGCGCCATCCGGCTATACAGGGCGCGTCCATCGGCCATTTTTCCATCAATCAAGGCATCACGCGCACTTTTCTGTTGACGTAAAGCTGAAAACATCTAGAATGCGCCTCCGTGGTTACGATACTTTTACAGTATCGATGGTATGCGAAGGTGGCGGAATTGGTAGACGCGCTAGCTTCAGGTGTTAGTGTCCTTACGGATGTGGGGGTTCGAGTCCCCCCCCTCGCACCATAAATCACAATGATATTGCTCGCACTGGGCGAAGGTGGCGGAATTGGTAGACGCGCTAGCTTCAGGTGTTAGTGTCCTTACGGATGTGGGGGTTCGAGTCCCCCCCCTCGCACCAACGAGGCGATATCAACATAGCAATAAAAAGTAAGATGACTGTGCGAAGGTGGCGGAATTGGTAGACGCGCTAGCTTCAGGTGTTAGTGTCCTTAGGATGTGGGGGTTCGAGTCCCCCCCCTCGCACCAATTATCTTACAACCCCTCTGAATATCTTCTTTTCCCTGTTATTTCAAACTCATCAGTATCACCAGAATTCCACTGACCAGCGCGACACACGATGGCAGTAAAACAAAGTGACGCAGTTGCTTATGCCAGATCATGCCTGACGTGACTAACAGTCCTGACACAATGATGGCTTTCCAGGTATCAAGAGAGAGATCGGCAAACGTCAAACCGCCGAGAATGGCTCCCGGTAGCAATACCCCCCAACCGCTGCCCAGCGCCCTGTTCAACATGATCTGCCCTCTTTCAACGATAATGATAACTAATATCATATGACAGAGATTATCATTTGTCAGCTGAATGAATCAAAATCCATCGACCTTTACCTTTCCCGTAATGACAGGAATTGCCTAAGGTGATAAATTGCGCACCTGTTAACAACGTCTAAAGATTTTCTGATAATTACTCTTTGCGCTTTTTGCATATTTTATTGCGAAACGACATCTATTTATTTGTTTTAATTAAATTTTAATAAAAACACACGACTATGACATCACAATCCTGGCGGTCTTTGGTTCACAGAAAATATCAATTATCGTTACGTTTATTTTTATTTCTGAACGCAACCTCGGCTGTGTTCTCGGTAACAAACCCGCTCAATTCTGTACGCCTGTTTTCCGCCCCTCTGATTGCTATTTTCTCCATCAGTACCGGCCTGTTCATCTGGCACTGGAGAAAGCGCGCGCGGAAGATAAATATTCCTGTCGTTTCAGGGATCTTCGGTATTTTGTGGGCCTGGCAAATTGTCTCCAAATCCGCCTTAATTACCCATGATCATGCGACGTATTTGTTAATCGCGCTTTTAACGGTGCTTTTTATCGGCACGCTGGCGTTCGCCAGTAATATCAAAGCCTTTACGCTGCATTCACTGCCCACCTTTATTGTCTGCCTGTGGTTAAGCGATCACGATATATGGCTGAGAATGACCTATTCTTTCGCACTTCCTGTGGTGGCAATTGCTATTCATAACATTTTGCAAAGACGCAACGACCGTTTCGCTCAGGAGCTGCTCTCTCGCCTTCTGGAAGAACGAGAAACCCTTACCGATCTCAGCATGATGGACCCGCTTACCGGGCTCTATAATCGTCGCGGTCTGCAAAGCCGTCTGGAGAATCTGCCCACGGTAGAAAATGGCGAGCACTTTGTCCTGCTGATGGATATCGACCACTTCAAAGCCTATAACGACCATTACGGCCATATGATGGGCGACCAGGCGCTGAAGCGCGTCTCTGCAGCAATCCGCGATGCCGTGCGTTCTCGCGATATTGTGGCGCGTTTTGGTGGGGAAGAGTTTATGGTGCTGCTGACCAACATTTCACTCGAACACGCCCGCCAGACGGCCGAGCGGATCCGTCAGAAAGTCTATGATTTGAAAATCCCGCATCTGTTTAACGAAAGCGTCGCGACAAACGTCACCATCAGCATTGGTATCGCCATTTTCGAGGATGAAGACGTGGAAGGCGCGCTGGAAAAAGCGGACAAAGCCCTCTATGAAGCAAAGCATATGGGACGCAATAACATTCTGTTAAGTGAAGAGATTCAGACGGCGTAGACATAACGACGATGTCACCCGGACAAAAGTCTTGCCATTGGTATGAGCAATAGTTAGGATTGGCAATCATTATCATTTAGATTTCTATCTATACTATGGCCACGCATACTGCACACATTGTCGAACCTCTCCTCTGGCGAGCGCCGCTCACCAGCGGGAATGCTTCGCTTGCAGATGCGATACGGGACAAAATTGCGGAAACGCGCGCCCATCTGCTGGATTTTATCCGGCTTGATGAAGCGCCCCCGTCCCATGCAATGACACTCTCAGAGTGGCGACAGCCGTCAAAGCTGCAATCGCTGCTGGCCACCTATTCCGACCATATCTATCGCAATCAACCCACCCTTACGCGGGAAAATAAACCCCTGCTCTCTCTCTGGGCGCAGTGGTATATCGGGTTGATGGTGCCGCCGCTCATGCTGGCGCTGTTAACACAGAAGAGCATGCTGGAACTCTCGCCGGATAATTTCCATGTTGAGTTTCACGAAACCGGACGTGCTGCCTGCTTCTGGATTGATCTCCACGAGAACCACAGCGCTGAACCCCTGACGGCTCAGGAACGTATGGAGCAGCTCATCACCCAGACTCTGATCCCGGTGGTGGAAGCGCTGGAAGCGACGGGAGAGATTAACGGGAAGCTTATCTGGAGCAATACGGGCTATTTAATCCACTGGTATTTAACGGAAATGAAGCCGCTTCTCGGTGATGAGAACGTTGAGGCCCTGCGTCAGTCCTGTTTCTTTGCCAGGCAGCTTTCCGATGGCCGTGACAACCCGCTATTCCGCACCGTTGTACTCCGTGACGGGCTTCTGGTTCGCCGCACCTGCTGCCAGCGTTATCGCCTGCCGGACGTTAAGCAGTGTGGAGATTGCACGCTGAAGTAGAGCAGTGAATTGCCCGGTAGCGCTTCGCTTACCGGGCCTACAAAAACAAAAAACGGCAACCTGCGTTGCCGTTTTGTTTTCACCTATGCCACCTGTTGATTGTCCTCTTCCGCGCTACGCTGCGCTTCTTCCGCTTCCTGCTCCAGCAGCTGCTTCTCATACACTTTGAAGAACGGGAAGTAGATGATCGCCGATACGCAGGCCAGAACCACAACCAGAATCGCCGCGCGGAAGTCCCAGCCCAGGGCCCACGCAGCCCCTATCGGCGCCGGTGCCGTCCAGGGAACGACCGAGATGACGCGCCCAATCAAATCAAACGTCATCGCCGCCCACGCCAGCACGGCGTTGACCATTGGTGCCAGCAGGAACGGAATAAAGAACACCGGATTCATTACAATCGGTGTACCGAAAATAACCGGCTCGTTGATGTTAAAGAAGCTGGGAACCACGCTCAAACGGCCAATAGAGCGTAAATGCGCTGAACGACTGCGCAGATAACAAATCACCAGCCCCATCGTGGCGCCCGACCCGCCAATCACGATAAAGAACGTCCAGAACGCCTCCATGAAGATATGCGGCAGAGGCTGGCTGGCGGCCAGTGCGGTCTGGTTAGCGCCCAGGTTAGTCAGCCAGAACATCTGCAACATTCCGGAGACGATGGCAGCGCCGTGGATACCGGCGAACCACAGCAGATGACCAATCAACACGGCCAGCAGGATCGCAGGCAGAGAATCCGCCGCGGAAACCAGAGGTTTAAAGACCGACATAATGGCCTGCGGGATCAGCATGCCGAACTGAGACTGAATCACCAGGCTCAGAGGATAGAGGGTCACCACCACCACCAGCACCGGGATCAGCAGATCAAAAGAGTTTTTGATCATCGGCGGGACCTGGTCCGGCAGGCGAATGCCGATGTTATGCGCTTTGAGGAAACGCATCATTTCAACGCAGTAAATCGCCACCAGAATCGCGGTAAAAATGCCCGTTCCCCCCAGACTGTCGACAGGGAGCGTGCCTTTGGTTTTGGGTGCCGCGACCAGCAGAAACGCCATCAGCGACAGCATGGCGCACATAAACGGGTCCAGCTGATGAGATTTGACGTAGTGTTTGCCAAGGTTATAGGCAATGGCCGCACAGATATAAATGGACATAATGCCCATTGTCATATCAAACGGCGTCAGGATTTGGCCCTCAAACTGCTTCGCCATATCCAACCAGGCACGGGCGAAACCCCAGGTGGTATCAGGCGAAAAAGGTGGGTAAGCGAACACTAACAAAAACGAACCCACAATCATAAATGGCATCGCGGAGATGAACCCGTCACGAATAGCCATAACATGACGCTGGGACGAGATCCGCCCGGCTATCGGGCTGACGTAATTTTCGACGAAACGGAATATCAGGTTAAACGCAGCATGGTTGGCAGACATGGCAGATCTCCTGTCAGACGTTTGTTACGGGCACATACGCGCCGCACGTTGTTCCATACATCAGCTTCACAACCTTGCTGGCTTGCCAACCAGCGGTACTGCTCAGACGAAATGGTTTCATATTTGGCTCTTATTATTGGATACAGGGGACGTTACGTACTCAGTATTAATCTACGCTTCCCGCTCTGCAACCGGTTACTGTAACCGGTTTCTGTGATTGTGAAGAGGATCCAGAAATCAGCCGTTTGGGATATTTGTTACTTAAGAGATATTTACAGAGCATAATTTCTTATGACAGATTACGCAGGATATTTGTCAGGAGGAAACAATGAGTTTGCAGTCTGTACAGCAGTTTTTTGCCGACAACGCGCCGGATATAGACGTTATTGAGCTTAGTCAAAGTACTGCTACCGTTGCGTTGGCTGCTGCCGCCCATCGTGTCGAGCCGGGACAAATCGCCAAGACCCTGTCACTCAAGATTAAAAATGAGGTGATTCTGGTCGTGGCGAAAGGCGATGCGCGTCTGGATAACAAAAAGCTGAAAGACACGTTTGGTGCGAAAGCGCGCATGCTCAGCAGTGATGAAGTAGTGACCATCACCGGTCATCCCGTTGGCGGCGTGTGCCCGTTCGGGCTGGAAAACCCGCTCGCGGTGTATTGCGATGTCTCTTTAAAGCAGTACGCCGAAGTGCTGCCTGCCGCAGGCGCAATTCACAGCGCTGTGCGCATTTCACCTGACAGAATGGCAGAGCTGACTTCCGCAAAATGGGTGGATGTCTGTATCTGATTGACGCGCCAGAGCGTATCTGGCGCGCAAAAAACGCTTTATAAAAAGGTGGGCGTGAGGAGAGTCAAACATTGCGGCTCTCTTGCAGGAAGATGCGTAATAATATCTGCCGCATCGAGTAACCCTACGTCTGAATTCACGCCCAGTTTCACCATCGCATTAAACTTATGTGCCCGGATGGTCTTAATATTCCGTTCAAGATGTGCCGCGATTTCAGGGATGGAATACCCGCAGGACATATAACGCAATATTGCCCTTTCTGTGGGGCTCAGCATCCTGTTTTGGCTCCGGTACCAATGATTCAGCATATTGTCATTGATACGCAGCGTTTCGCTCAGCAACTCCACGAGTTCCTTCTGCAGATGCTCAAGCGTCACCGATTTACTGACGACACCGTGCAGGCGTGATGGAGAAAGATGACTAATTAGCCGTGCTTCCATCTCGTCAGAAACCAAAATGATGCGCTGGATATGGCCGTGCGTAAACGCAAGGTCCCGCAGGTGCGCCAGGCAGTTACGACGCTCCTCTCGCGCATCGGAAAGGGAATAGATCAGCGAGAAAAAATTAACGTGACGAAGTGCATTCTTAAAGCTGTCAAATTCACTAAACAGGTGTAGTTGGTAATGGCTCAGGCCGGGCATGGCAAAAAGATGCTTTAGCCCGACAGCCGTCATCGTGCAACTTTCGATGATGGCGATATGTCTTGTTGAATCGGTTTTTTCCATTCCTCGAACTCTCCATAGGCTGACAACAAACTCAGCTCTCTCACTCCCTGTGTACTGTTGATCCAGGCGTACATATCCGCATTGCTGCGTAATGAAAGCCGTCGCATCGCACTGTTTTTCTGCGCACTGATGGTTTTATTGCTCTTCTTAAGCAATGTGGCGATTTGGTTAATCCCCCATCCTTTCCCTAACAGACGCAGGACCTTACGTTCGGAGTGCGTAAGCGCGATAACGTGTTCGCTTTCATCCTCCGTGCCCTGAGGCTCCGGGGTTAATAACGTCTGGCTTATCCGCTCTGCCCGCTCACTCCCTGCCCGAATCGCGTTAACCACGCCTTCAATGGGTTCCATATCAGAAAGCAACGTACTTTCCGGGCGCATAAGTAACTCAACCGCAATAGGGTAAAGCGGACGCGAGACTAAAAAGATCCAGTGAATGTCCCGGTATTGATTCAATAAACTGTAGTATTCTTCAAGCGCACCCCGAGGATTCCTGTATTCGCCTGAAATATCGGCAATAATGACGTCCGCGCGGCGTAACTGGAGCAGCGTTAATTCCTGCAATGAGCGGCAATAGCTCAATTCAAAATCGGGGAAATGACGTGCCATCACGCCCCCTAACCCGTTTTGCATCACGGGCATCCGGCTAATGACAACGCCATGCTTACCATGCAATGACAACATAGACCCTCCGTGTCCATTTTTCATTTGATGAGTAACGTTAAAACACATCAACGTATGACTATTTCGTCCCTGAGTGTAAGACTGGTTAATACAAGCAGAAGATGAGATGTATGCTTAGTTTAAGAAATGCCTAAACAGCAGTAATATCTCACAAAGCGAAATAAAATTTAATTGTGGAGTCATTAAAATAACGACAATTTAAAATTAGAATAACTAAATACAAATATTTTATATTTTGATATTAATAATTCACGGCATTAATAAATTAATCCCACCCCCTTTCACGTCACCGCCAGCCACTGTTTGCACAAACCTTGATCTGGCCCACAGCAAGAGGGACTGCACTTTGTGCTAAAAGTACTCATTATGAGCTAACCGGCAACCTCTCCATCTTTTTCAGGACACGACATGCAGGCAGAGCGGTCAACGCAGCGTGCTATCACGCGGCTATGTATTCAGTGCGGTCTTTTTCTGCTTCAGCACGGCGCGGAAAGCGCGCTGGTTGAGGAGCTTTCCACCCGGCTGGGGCTGGCGCTAGGGATGGACAGCGTCGAAAGTGCCATCTCATCTAATGCCATTGTGCTGACCACGATTAAAGACGGTCAGTGCCTGACCTCCACGCGCAAAAACCATGACCGCGGCATAAACATGCACGTCGTGACCGAAGTGCAGCACATTGTCATCCTCGCTGAACATAAGCTTCTCGATCTCAGGGAGATTGAAAAACGGTTCAACCAGATCAAGCCATTACGTTATCCGCGCTGGCTCGTCGTGTTGATGGTAGGGCTCTCGTGCGCCTGCTTTTGTAAGCTCAACAAAGGCGGATGGGACGGAGCAATCATCACCTTTTTCGCCAGCAGTATCGCCATGTATGTTCGCCAGTTGCTGACGCATCGGCAGCTGCACCCGCAAATTAACTTCTGCATTACCGCATTTGTCGCCACCACGGTTTCTGGCCTGCTGCTGCGTCTGCCGCAGTTTGCCAACACCCCGACCGTTGCCATGGCCGCCAGCGTGCTTCTGCTGGTTCCGGGCTTTCCGTTGATCAACGCCGTCGCCGACATGTTTAAAGGGCACATCAATACCGGTCTGGCACGCTGGGCTATCGCCAGCCTGCTGACGCTGGCGACCTGCATCGGCGTGGTCATGGCCATGACACTCTGGGGGCTACGCGGATGGGCGTGATCGATTTTCTGCTGGCACTGGCGCAGGACATGCTTCTGGCCGCGATTCCGGCCATCGGCTTCGCGATGGTATTTAACGTCCCGCAACGCGCTCTGCCGTGGTGTGCCCTGCTGGGCGCGATTGGCCATGGCTCACGCATGGTGATGATGACGGCGGGTTTTAACATCGAATGGTCGACATTTATGGCCTCCATGCTGGTCGGCAGTATCGGCATTCAGTGGTCGCGCTGGTACCTGGCACATCCCAAAGTATTCACCGTTGCCGCGGTGATCCCGATGTTCCCGGGCATATCGGCCTATACCGCAATGATTTCCGCGGTGAAAATCAGCCATTTCGGCTATACCGAGCCTCAGATGATCCTCCTCCTGAGCAACTTTCTTAAGGCGTCCTCCATCGTCGGCGCGCTCTCCATCGGGCTGTCGATCCCCGGCCTGTGGCTGTACCGCAAACGCCCACGCGTTTGATATTTGTGTTATTTCGCTGCCGTGGAGATAATCCGTCTGGTCCGTTTGGTGAAAATAAGGAAAGGATGTGGCTAACCCTGGCAGCGAACACCCCGAGCACAGTGAAGAATCCAGCCTGAAAGAGAAAATCTTTCAGAGCGCCATCGCGCTTTTTGCCGAGTATGGATTGAACGGTGCACGGATGGAGCAGATCGCAGAGAAAGCGGGCACCACCAAACGCATGGTGGTTTACCATTTCAAGAATAAAGAGAACCTCTATCTCCTGGTACTGGAACATGTTTACACCCAGATTCGCGCCAGTGAAAAAGCGCTAAGCCTGACGGGAATGCCCCCGGTCGAAGCGCTGGTCAATCTGGTTGAAGCCACTTTTGACTATCATGCCGACCACCCTGACTACATCCGGATTATCTGCATGGAAAACATGCAGCGCGGCCGCTTTATGCAGCAGTCGAGCTATCTCCGCCAGGTCAACCGCAGCGCGCTCGACCTGCTGGAGGAGATCCTGCGCCGGGGGAAAGAAAAACAGCTCTTCAGTGAGACGGTAGACGCCCGCGATCTTCATCGTCTGATAAGCAGCTTCAGCTTTCACTACGTTGCCAACAGCTACACCTTTACGCTGCTGTTTGAAGAAGGCGCAGACGAACAGGCGCAGCGCCAGCACTACCGCAAAATGGCCGTTCAGGTGGCGCTCCGTTACACCTGCCCATAAAATTGCTTGCAATTAAATCGTACACTATCTATATTCATCTCATGAACGCGAAAACGAACGATGCAACCGCTGCGCTCAAGCTGGATAACCAGCTCTGCTTTGCCCTCTATTCGGCAAATCTGGCGCTTAACAAGCTGTACCGGCAGCTGCTGGCACCGCTGAACCTGACCTACCCGCAATATCTGGTGATGCTGGTGCTGTGGGAGCAGGATGATATGACGGTGTCGGACATCGGTGAACGGCTGTTCCTTGACTCTGCGACCCTGACGCCGCTGTTGAAGCGTCTGGAAAGCGCCGGGCTCATCAACCGCCACCGTTCACGCAAAGACGAACGTCAGGTCGCCGTCACCCTGAGTGAAGCGGGACGTGAGCTCCAGCAGCAGGCTTTGGGTATCCCCCATGCGGTAGGGTGCGCAGCGCAGTGTGATACTGACACCCTGCTGGCGCTCAAACAGCAGCTCGAACTTTTGCGACAACAGCTACACCGCGCGTAACGCTATACTTTACGCGTTATTATTTATCCATATATATCGCACGCTATTTAATAGTACACATTAAAACAAGATGAGGAACCTGCCATGTCTTTAGAAAAAGTTGTTTATACCGCCAAAGCAAAAGCCACCGGTGGCCGTGACGGTCGTGCCACCTCCTCCGATGGCGTACTGGACGTCAAACTGGGTGTGCCAAAAGAGATGGGCGGCATGGGGGGAGACGTGACCAACCCTGAGCAGCTGTTTGCCGCGGGCTACTCTGCCTGCTTCCTGGGCGCGATGAAATTCGTGGCCGCACGCGACAAATTTACCCTGCCTAAAGATGCTTTTATTGAAGGCGAAGTGGGTATTGGCCCGCTGCCTACCGGTTTTGGTATTGAAGCAAAACTGAACATCCATGTTGAAGGTATGGATCCTGCGGAAGCTAAAAAGCTGGTCGATGCGGCGCACATTGTTTGCCCGTACTCTAATGCAACCCGCGGCAACATCGACGTCACGCTGAACATCATCGCGTGATAACGGCCCGGCGGCGCTGCGCTTATCAGGCCTACAACTGTAGCCCCGGGAAGCGCAGCGCCGCCGGGGAAATCCCCTCCTTCCCTTTCCCCTCTCTGTGCTACCATAAGCCCATATCACGCCCGTAGTCATCAGTAGAGTAAGCGTTATGTCCTCCAGAATTCTGACCACCAGCATTGCTGGTATTGATGCCTTTATGCGCGACCCTCGCGGTGTGTTGACCCACGCCGAAGGGGGCACGGTTGCGGTTTTTGCCGACAACGCGCCAGCGTTTTACGCAATCACACCGGAACGTCTGGCACAGCTTCTGGAGATCGAAGCGCAATTGTCACGCCCGGCAAGCGATGTCACGCTGGATAACCAGTTCTTTGATGAACCGGTTAACGTTCCCGTGACCGTTCCGATGGGTAAATTCGCCCTCTATGCGGGCTGGCAGCCGGATGCAGATTTTCAGCGGCAGGCCGCGCTGTGGGGCATTGCGTTAACCCAACCCGCCACCGCGGAAGAGCTTGCCGCGTTTACCGCCTGGTGGCAGGCGGAAGGGAAAGTGTTCACCCATATTCAGTGGCAGCAAAAGCTCGCGCGTCATCTCCAGATTACCCGCGCCGGCAACAATGGCCAGCCAAAACGTGATATCAATGCGTTTTCAGAACCGGATAAACAGATCCCCAGCGGATTCCGAGGTGCGAAATGAAGAACGTCGGCGACCTGATGAAACGTCTGCAAAAAATGATGCCTGCCAACGTGAAGCCTGCTTTCACCACCGGTGAAGAGCTGCTGGCGTGGCAAAAAGAGCAAGGTAAGATCCGCGCCGCCGCGCTTGCCCGCGAAAATCGGGCGATGAAAATGCAGCGCACCTTTAACCGTTCCGGTATTCGTCCCCTGCACCAGAACTGCTCGTTCGATAATTATAAAATTGAGACCACCGGGCAGATGAACGCGCTGGCCGCCGCGCGGCAGTACGTGGATGAATTCGACGGCAATATCGCCAGCTTCATCTTTAGCGGCAAGCCGGGCACCGGCAAAAACCACCTGGCTGCCGCCATCTGCAACGAGCTGCTTCTGCGCGGTAAATCGGTCCTGATCATCACCGTGGCCGATATCATGTCCGCGATGAAAGACACCTTCAGCAACCGCGAAACCAGTGAAGAACAGCTGCTTAACGATCTGAGTAATGTCGACCTGCTGGTCATCGACGAGATTGGCGTTCAGACGGAATCCCGCTATGAAAAGGTGATCATTAACCAGATTGTCGATCGCCGCTCCTCATCCAAACGCCCCACCGGCATGCTGACAAACCACAACATCGACGAGATGACCCGCTTGCTGGGGGAACGCGTCATGGACCGCATGAAGCTGGGCAACAGCCTGTATGTCATCTTCGACTGGGACAGTTACCGCAGCCGCGTCACCGGGAAAGAGTATTAAGACAGTTCCAGGAATCGCCGACAGGTCGCAGGTATATACTGGAACCCCTTCGGCCCAAAACGGACCTTTTTGAGAGAGCCATGATGAAAAAACAGATTCTAATCAGCACCTTTTTAGGTGCGCTGCTGGTAACCGGTGCAGCGCAGGCGGCGTCCTGGCAGGAGTCCCTGTCAAGCGCAGCAAACGAGCTGACCAAAGAGAGCAGCAGCACGCAGGGCGGACTCTCCGCCTCTTCCCTCACCAGCCTGCTGGGCAACAGCGGTCAGAGCCTGAGCGCGGGCACGATGAACAACGCGGCGGGGATTCTGGAATATTGCGCGAAGCAAAAACTGGCCTCCGTGACCGACGCGCAAAACGTGAAAAACCAGGTGCTGGGTAAACTGGGTCTGGATACCCAGGAGCAAAAAGCGGACACCAACTACATGGACGGCATTCAGGGCCTGCTTAACGCGCAGAACGGGCAGCAGCTTAACCTGAGCACCCTCGGCAACTCTTCTCTGGCCAAACAGGTGAAAACCAAAGCCTGCGATCTGGTGCTGAAACAAGGCGTTAATTTCATCTCCTGATCCACCCCATTTTCTGCCACAACACGCCGCGTTTAATGCGATAGTCTTGCAGCGCGGCGCTAAATGAGCGTTTTTCCTGCCTGCCACCGTCTCAGCGTCCGTTTGTCAGGATGTGCACGTCTTCATAAAAACGATTTTCTAAACCAAATCCTAACAACAGCACACTTTCGTGACACTAAAATTGCAGCTTAACGACATCGCAATTACATTGTATGACCCAAAAAATAAACAGTTAGCCAGCAAAGCATCTGGCGTCACGAGGATATGCTGTTGTCTGAATTCCTGTCTCTTATCCTTTTTCTGGCTTCTGTCGGCGTTTACGCCTGGAAAGCCGGCCGTCACACCTGGTGGTTTATCGCCACGCTGGTGGTGCTCGGCATTTTTATTATTTTAAACATTACCTTATACGCCAGCGATTACTTTACCGGTGACGGCATTAACGATGCGGTGCTCTACACGCTAACAAACAGCCTGACGGGCGCGGGTGTAAGCAAGTACATTCTGCCGGGGCTCGGCCTTGTCGTTGCGCTGGTCACCATTTTTGGCGCACTGGCCTGGGTGCTGCGTCGACGTCGCCATCATCCGCACCATCATGGCTACAGCCTGCTGGCGTTATTCCTGGCGCTGGCCTCCGTCGACGCCAGCCCGGCGTTCCATCAGATTACCGAACTGGTGAAATCCCAGTCGCGCGACGGCGATCCGGATTTCGCGGCTTACTACAAAGAGCCGTCGAAAACGATCGCTAACCCGACGCTCAATCTGGTCTATATCTACGGTGAAAGTCTGGAGCGCACGTACTTTGATAACGATGCCTTCCCGGACCTGACGCCAGATCTGGGTGCGCTGAAAAATGAAGGTCTCGATTTCAGCCACACCATGCAGCTGCCCGGTACGGATTACACGATTGCCGGTATGGTTGCCTCCCAGTGTGGTATCCCGCTGTTCGCGCCTTTTGAAGGTAACGCCTCAGCCTCCATGTCGACCTTCTTCCCGCAGAATATTTGCCTCGGCGATATCCTGAAAAACTCCGGCTACGAAAACTATTTTGTGCAGGGAGCAAACCTGCGCTTCGCCGGAAAAGATGTGTTCCTGAAATCCCACGGTTTTGACCACCTGTACGGCTCAGAAGAGTTAAAAACGACGGTTGCCGATCCGAGCTACCGCAACGACTGGGGCTTCTATGACGATACGGTACTCGACGAAACCTGGAAGAAATTCGAGGAGCTGTCCCGCGCGGGCAAGCGTTTCTCTCTCTTTGCGCTGACGGTGGACACTCACCATCCTGACGGGTTCGTCTCGCGCACCTGCAAGCGCAAAAGCTATGACATTGATGGTAAAAACAATAAATCATTTAGCGCCGTCACCTGCAGTCAGGAGCACATTGCCGCGCTGGTCGAGAAAATCAAAGCCTCGCCCTGGTTTAAAAACACCGTCATCGTCGTCTCGTCTGACCATCTGGCGATGAAAAACAGCGCGTGGGACCAGCTCAACAAGCAGGATCGCAGCAATCTGTTCTTCGTCCTGCGCGGCGACCAGCCGCAGCAGGAGGAGATCGCCACCAAACGCAACTCCATGGATAACGGCGCCACCGTGCTAGACATCCTGGGCGGCGACAACTTTATTGGCCTGGGCCGCAGCACGCTGTCGGGGCAATCCCTGTCGGAAGTGTTCCTCAACATGAAGGAAAAAATCCTCGCCTGGAAGCCCGACATCATCCGTCTGTGGAACTTCCCGAAAGAGATGAAGGACTTCACCGTCGATCGGGATAAAAACACCATTGCCTTCTCGGGCAGCAACTTCCGCCTGCCGCTGCTGGTACGCGTGTCGGAGGGTCGCGTTGAGCCGCTGCCAGAAAGCGAGTATTCCGCGCCGCTGCGCTATCAGCTGGCCGATTTTGCGCCACGCGATAACTTCGTCTGGGTCGACCGGTGCTACAAAATGGGCCAGCTCTGGTCGCAGCCGCTGGCGCTCTCTACCGACTGGTGTGTTTCTCAGGGCCAGCTCGGCGGCGAGCAAACCGTGCAGCACGTGGATAAGGCAAACTGGAAAGGCAAAACCGCCTTCAACGATACGGTGATTGATACCGCGCGCTATCAGCGTAACGTCGACATGCTGAAAATCGTCGACAACGATATTCGCTACAAAGCGGACAGCTTTATCTTTAACGTGGCCGGCGCGCCGGAAGAAGTGAAACAGTTTAGCGGCATCTCGCGGCCGGAGTCCTGGGGACGCTGGTCCAACGCGCAGCTGGGCAATGAGGTGAAAATTGAGTACACCCATCCCCTGCCGGAACAATTCGACCTGGTGATCACCGCCAGGGCCTATGGGCCGAATGCTAACAAGCCCGTCCCCGTGCGCGTGGGCGATCGGGAGCAGACGTTAACGCTTGGAAACGACGTGAGCACGCACACGCTGCATTTTGAGAATCCTTCACGCAGCAATACCCTGGTCATCGTGCCGCCGGACCCGCAGTCCACGAACGAGGGGAATATCCTTGGGCATTCACCGCGCGAGATCGGGATCGGCATGGTCGAAATCAAAATCATCAGCAAAGCGGGTTAATGCGCGTCGCGCCCGGCGTTCTGCCGGGCGCTTATGAAAATAAATAATCCTATATAATTCTTATAAATTAGATAAAAACACCTTATATAAGCCATTTTTATCTATAAATATCCCGCCAAAAACCAAATCCATAAAATGTGCAGCTCCTGAAATCACCACGGAGCGTTACGCACGTTTATCATGCTAACCGGCTATAAGTTCGAATCCATCCGGGCACTGCGCAGTGAAAATGTGATTGCCTGGGAGGTATTGTCCACGGCAAAGCCCAACGTCAATCTTGAAGATTACTTTGGCTCGATGTCGGCGACGCAGCGTAAAGCGCACTTCTTTGCGCAGCTTCGTCACGCCATGTTTTGCAAGGATGGCGACAAGTATTATCTCAATGCGACATCGGATTTACTGCTGGAAACGGACTTCCTCGACAGGCTAAAAGAAGAAACCCCGTGCCCGGAGAGACTTGCTATCGAGATCACCGATCTCCATACGATGGTCCAACTCGACGATACGCAAAGCCGGGTGCTGCAAAAATGCATCGCGACGCTCCATCAGTGGGGGATAGAAGTGTGGGCAGACGATGTCTGCGAAGACCTTCTTCCCGACCTGCTGACCAGCCAGATCCGCTTCTGCGGCATCAAAATTGACAAACATACCTTCTGGAACGGACGGACCGAGCAGGCGAAGTTTCTGCATCTCACCCGCGAGTGCAAGCGCGTCGCCAGCAAGGTCCTGATCGAAGGCATCGAAACCGCGGGTGATTTCGCGCTGGCCCGCGCCAGCGAGGCCGATTACGGCCAGGGCTATCTGTGGGGGAGAAAATGACCCCTTTCATTCCGAATGCTGGCGATCGGGTCATCGTTTTGCGCGGCAACGCCTGTTTATGGCCCTGCCCCACTTTTTGCTGCCACAACCTGGCGAAATGCCATCAAAAACGCTGCCTGCTGGACGCTCAGTCATTCGCTTTGTAATTGCACTGTTACTCACGTCAGGAAATAAGATCATGAAAATTATTCCCACCGTTGTATGTTGTTCCGCTCTCCTGCTTCCTGCTGCTGCGATCGCCGCAGACAGTACCGCAAGCGCGACGATGCACGTCTCACTTGAGGTCGTGAAGTCGTGCACCCTCAAAGCCAACGATCTTAACTTCTCGCGTCACGGCTCCGATGAGTCGAGTGAAATCCAGGCCAAAACGCAGGTCGATATCGTTTGTACCAACGGCACGCCGTTCACCCTCACCGCCACCAGCAACGACGGCGAAAACGGTACCTTCTGGCTGAAGCCGGAAAATGGCGAAACGGGCGCGCAGAAGATTGCGTGGAAGCTCTTTGCTGACGAAGGCAAACAGACGCAAATCACCGGTACGAATGGCCTGGACGATACCGGCAACGGAGCGGAACAGGAGGAAACGCTGTATGGCGTCATTGACGCCGGGGCGCTGACAACCGCCCAGGCAGGGAACTACAGCGACGATATCACGTTAAAACTGGAGTATTGATCGTGCGTCGTTACCTTCCCTGCTTCATTTTGTGGCTCATGATGCTGGCGCTGCTGTCGCGCTACGCGCTGGCCGCCACGCTTCAGGTGGCCCCGGTAACGCTCGATCTGCAGAGCGACCAGCGGGCAGCGGCGGTCTATCTCACTAACAGTGGGAAAGCGGCTATCCATGCGCAGATTCGAGTATACGAATGGACGCAAAAAAACGGTAAAGATGTGCTGGTGGCCACCGGGGAGGTGGTCACCAGCCCGGCGATGACATCACTGGCGCCGGGCCAGCAGCAGCTGGTGCGCATTATCGTCATGCAGCCCGGCAACCGTGCGCAGGAACAAAGTTACCGGCTGGTCATCGACGAACTGCCGGACGCCGCGTCCCGTGCCGCCAACCCCTCCGCGGTACACTTCCTGCTGCGCTACTCGATTCCGGTGTTTATTGCCGGGAACCAGAGCGCGCCCGTCAGCCACGATGCCCTGAGCTGTGAGCAGGCAGACATACCGGCCACTCTCCGCTGCTTTAACGCCGGAAACCGCCACATCCGCCTGAGCCACCTTGAGGCCCTGACGGCCGATGGGAAAGTTGTAGGGTCGATTAAAGGCCTGGCGGGCTATGTGCTCCCGGGACAAACCGCCCTTTTATCGCTCAAGCAGCCCACACGTCACGCGCTCAGCACGCTGCGCGTCTATCTCAATGATGACCATCATGCCAGCCAGATACCTCTGCGCCCGCTCGCTTCTCGCGCTCCTGTTTTGGCTACCGCTCATGCTGTCAGCCCGGACTGACCCCGCCGACACCGTGCAATGGCTGGCCATTACCGTGAACCACGCCCCGCGAGGCGAACTTTGGGCCTGCCGGGTGGTGGATAATGCGCTATGGATAAGCCGCAGCGACATGAAAAAGCTGGGGCTTCACGCCCCGGAGGATCGCGCCGGGTGGGTTGAGCTGACCTCCCTGCCGGGCCTGAAGGTCAATCTCGACGTGCTGTCCCAGCAGGTGTCAATTACCGCAGAGGCCGACGCGCTCGAAGGCCAGCAGCATCTGACCGTCTCAAAGCCCGCGCCGATGTACCGCTATCCCGATGCGCAGCCCGTCAGCGCCTATACGCTCGGATACGCGCTCTACGCCAGCGACGTACAGGGGAAGCGCCAGCTTAACGCCCAGACCATGCTGACCGCGTCCGGCGGGCTGCCCGGAACGTTCAGCAGCAGTTTTTCAAGCCATGCCGGGGAGGAAAACAGCGCCGGTCGACCGACCCACACGCGTCTCGAAACCCGCTGGCAGTGGGACAACACTGACTCGCTGACCACGCTGGCGCTGGGCGACAGCGTCACCACCGGCACCCGCTGGAGCCGACAGGTGCGCTTTGGCGGGCTGCACTGGGCACGTAACTTTGAACTCAATCCCCAGCTCAATACCGAACCGCGCAGTCGCTATAGCGACACCGCCGTGCTGCCTTCCACAGTCGATCTGTATATCGACGGCCTTAAGCAGAGCAGCCAGCGCGTCACGCCGGGAGACTTTCTGCTGGATACCCTGCCCTCCTTCACCGGAAGCGGGCAGGCGGAGGTGGTCATTACCGATATCAACGGCCAGCGTCGCGCCGTACAGCTCGATCTCTACGGCGCGCCGGGCATGCTGGCGGAAGGGCTCAGCAGCGGTTCGCTGGACATCGGCTGGATGCGCGAAAACTACGCCCTGCACTCCGACGACTATGCCGCCTCGCCGCTGCTGGACGCGGGCTGGCGCTATGGGGTGAATAATCACCTGACGCTGGCGCTGCATACGGAGCAGCAGCGTAGGCTGCACAACGTGGGCACGGGTGCTGACTGGCTGGTCTCTCCCGCCGTAGGGGTGGTCAGCCAACACGTTGCCGTGAGCGACAGCCCTTACGGTCAGGGCATTCAGTGGGGCCTCGGCTGGCAGTGGAACGGCAGAGGAACGGGCATTTCTGCCAGCACCGTCCGTACCGAAGCGGATTTCGCCGACAACGCCCGCATGAGCGGTGCCGCGCCCGTCAGGCGCAGCGACAGCGTGTGGGTAAGCCAGTCCATCCCCCATTTCGGTACCGTGGGCGCGGGCTGGGTACAGCAGAACATTCAGGGCAGCACAGAGCGCTACCTCAACGCCTCCTGGTCGGTGTCGCTGCCGGCACACATCTCCACCACGCTGAGCTACACCCGCTCGTTTACGGATGCGTCGAGTCACGTTCAGCTGCTGT
This sequence comes from Enterobacter sp. JBIWA003, assembly GCF_019968825.1. Lineage (NCBI taxonomy): Bacteria > Pseudomonadati > Pseudomonadota > Gammaproteobacteria > Enterobacterales > Enterobacteriaceae > Enterobacter > Enterobacter sp. JBIWA003. The sequence goes on along the minus strand of NZ_CP074170.1, from coordinate 719,004 downwards.
TTTCCGTCCCATTGGGTCGCGAGGACACGCTCTCCGCTCAGGCCAGCCGGGATACGCCGCGCATGGATTACCGCCACCAGCCGGACGATGAGGCCGGCGGCTGGTCATGGGAGTTGGGCCAGGGCTTTGGCGAACGACGTGAAAAATATGCGGACGTAGGCTATCTGGGCCGCGCGGGCGAATGGCACGTTGGGCTGCAGCAAGGTGCCAGCCAGGGCAACCAGTACGCCTCCGCCGAAGGTAGCCTGACGCTGCTCGACGGCAGCCTGCACGCGCTGCGCTACATCCAGCAGGGCATGGCGCTGGTCTCCACGCACGGTATTGGGCACGTACCGGTGATGCTGGAAAACCGCCCGGCCGGTGAAACGGATGAGGACGGTTATCTCCTGCTGACCGATCTGCCGCGCTACCACAACAGCAAAGTCAGCATTAACCCGCTCGATCTGCCCGCCGATGTGATCGCCCCCGTCACCGACATGCATGCCAGGCCGGGCAACAGCAGCGCGGTCAAAGTCGAGTTTAACGTCCATCACGCCGTCACGGTTCAGGCCCGGCTGGTCGACGGCCGCCGCAGGCCGCTCCCGCTGGGCAGCGTCGTGTCAACGCCGCAGGGTGCCACCATCGTGGGACGCGACGGCTTTATCTGGCTTGAAGATCCGCCCCTGCCGGGTGAGCTGGTGGTGAAGACCGGTGAGGGGGAGTGCCGGGTCACGCTTCCGGCGCCGCGCACCGGGTCATCTATACAGAATATCGGAGAACAATTGTGTCATTAAAAGCACCGTTATTATTGCTGCTCGTCCTGTCCGTGAAGGCGATGGCGGCAGCCTGCTGGATAACCTCCATGCCCGCCATTAACTTTGGCAACGTCGTGGCGGGCAATACCACCTCCGTCAACACCGAGGTCAAGTTTAGCTGCCAGGCCGACAACGAGGGCAAGACGGAATATCTCAACGTCTGCCTGAGCAGCGTAGACGCCCCGCCCTTTGAGATGATCTCGCCGGGGGATCAGGAGGGGAAACAGTACACCCTCCTCTTCCGCCTGCTGAACGGTGCAGCGCGATCTCAGGAGCTGGGGCCTGCCAGCAGCGGGAACCTGATTCAGCAAACCCTGGCCGCGGAAAGCAATGCCAACGTCAGCGGTACCTTTCCGCTTATCGCTACCATTCCGGCAGGGCAAAGCCAGCTTCCGGCCTACCACTATTACAACTACAACATGAATCTGCGTATCGCCTGGCACAGCGCCCTGCGTCAGGATGCCCTGCAAAACTGCTCGGACGGTTCCGCAGAGGGGGAGCAGGTGCAGGGCGGCACCAGCGCGCAGGCCGAAATCAGCCAGGGATGCTACATCGAGCGCGTGACGCCCCTTAACTTCGGCACCCTGACCAGCACCGCGACCCTGCATCCGACGCGTTCCACCGCCACCCTCACCACGCGCTGTCCGGCCGGAACCGCGTTCACCCTTGCCATGGGCAAAGGCAACCATGCCAGCGGTAACCAGCGGCAGCTCTGCAACAGCGAGGGCCAGTGCCTGCGCTACGGGCTCTGGCAGGATGAGGCGGCCACGCAACGCTGGGGAGATCAAAGCAGCGGCGATGCGCTGCAGGTCACCAATCCCGCAGGCGGCACCCAGAACTACACCGTTTACGGCGAGGTCCCGGCGCAGCCGCTAACCGGTACCGGGGAATTTATTGATGACGTGATTATCACGCTGACTTATTAAACCACCCAAAATCCTGCCTGGATCAATGTTATCGGTAACAGTGGCGTTAAAATAGCCAGCAATGCAGCCCGGAAGGCGTAGGCCTTCTCTTTTTATTTTTTATCTCTGTTTTTATTACAAGAACTTATGAAATACCTGCTTGCTGACGCCATCGTCTACAACGACGAGGACGGTTCTGTTTCTCTTATCAATGCGCCGGACGAGGATGCGCAGCTCCTCACCTGTACGGCCAATACCATCATGAAGCTGCTGGTTCAGCATCATGGGAACGTGGTTGAACGGGAAACCTTTCTCCAGGAAGTCTGGGATCGGCGAGGGCTCCAGGGGTCTAACAACTCCTTAAACCAGTACATCAGCATTCTGCGCAAAATGCTGGCGACCCTGCTTCCCGACGCGCTGTTTATCGTTACCGTACCGAAAACGGGCTTTATGCTCAGCGCAGACGTCACGGTCACTCCGCTGGAGGAGGCCCCACCGACCGCCGAAACGGCGAAACCTGCATGGCGCGTTCGCCCGGAATGGCTGTTCTGCGGCGCGCTCACGCTGGTCGTCGTTGCGCTATGCCTCTGGATCGCGCTCATCAAGCCGGAAAATTCACAGCGGGAGATCCATCTGCTGACGCATATTGGCACCTGTCCAGTCTACACCTTTACGCCGCTGGCGGACGTGTTTCACGGGAAGGCGATTACGCTGGCGCAAACGCTTCAGAAGGACGGCCATCTTCCGTGCCTGAAAAATTCAATTTTCTACATGCACATTCAGAGAACGCTTTTCTACGGCCACGAAGGGCGGCTGGTGCTCTCCCAATGTTCCCTCACGCAGGGTAAAGCCAGCGCCTGTCGTACGCTTTACTATTACGAGTGGTGATATGAGACACAAAAAAGTTTGGCTAATCCTGCTCCTCAATCTGCTGCTGCTGGGCACCGTGCTGGCGTGGTACTTTTACACACCCCCGCTGTCGGTGGCCTGTGACGGAAACCTGACCTTCTCCGACCGGCGCGACAGTCACGATTTCACCTTTGACGGTGAGATCATTATGCGTTTTCATCCCGACAAAACGGGGTACATCACGGTTAACGGCAGTGTGGTGAATGCCCCGCGCAGCTGGGAGGTTTCCCGCCAGGAGATGTTTAAATGGCGTCACGTGGAAGGCGAACTGTATGAGATCGTTATTCAAAAAGTGGAGCGTTTTAGCCATGACGCCATGCCGCCCGGGGTCTTTGAAAAATACGTTGCCGGCCTGACGCTGGGCAATAAAAGGCTTCTGACGATCGAGCGCACGCCGGAAGACGCGCTGGTGATCAGCAATTTCTATTCGCCGGTGCTGATCTGCTCGGAATAATGTCGACGAGTCAGGTTATACTTGCCGCCATGACTATTCGCATTCGCCCCACCACTCTCAACGACGTTGCCGCCCTGCCCGCCATTGAACGCGCGGCGGCCGGGCGCTTCCGTGACTTCCCGGAACTCGCCTGGCTTGCCGACGGCGAGGTCATTTCCGCTGAGCAACACCTCGGCTATGTCGAACGCGGGCTAAGCTGGCTGGCGCTGGCAAACGACCACCCCGTCGGGTTTATCCTTGCCGAAGCCCATCCGTCATCACTGTTTATTGTCGAACTCTCGGTTGATCTGGACTGGCAGGGAAAAGGGATCGGCAGGCAGCTCATCGCCTGCGTGGCAGACCATGCCCGTAACAGAGGGCTGACAGCGCTGACGCTGACGACGTTCAGGGACGTCCCGTGGAATGCGCCGTTCTATGCGCGGCTGGGGTTTGAAAAAATGACGACGCTGACGCCTGAACTGCGTCAGAAAAGGGAAGAAGAGACAGCGCACGGTTTCGCATATGAAACGCGCTGCGCCATGCGCCTGCCTCTGTAATATCGCCCGGTGGCGCTGCGCTTACCGGGCCTACAAAACCCTGAACCGTAGGCCGGGTAAAGCGCAGCCGCCACCCGGCAAAACCAAGAACCGTAGGCCGGGTAAGGCGCAGCCGCCACCCGGCAAAAGCCACGAACCGTAGGCCGGGTAAGGCGCAGCCGCCACCCGGCAAAAGCCACGAACCGTAGGCCGGGTAAGGCGCAGCCGCCACCCGGCACAACATACGGCGTTAGAAGGTTTCCCAGTTATCACCTGCATCAGCGGTAACCGTTTTACGCGCCATCGCCGGTACTGCAACGGTTTTCGCAGAAGCGAATTCGCGCGCTTTCATCTGCTCCTGCTGAATGCGGAACACCGCCACGGCCTGCGTCAGACGGCTTGCCTGCTCTTCCAGTGCGGCTGCCGCTGCGGCAGACTCTTCCACCAGCGAGGCGTTCTGCTGGGTCACGCGATCCATCTCTGCCACCGCCAGACCGACCTGGTCGATACCGCGGCTCTGCTCGTCAGATGCAGAGGCGATTTCACCCATGATGTCCGTGACGCGGGTGACCGCATTCACGATCTCACCCATGGTTTCACCGGCGCTTTCGACCAGCGTTGAACCCACTTCCACGCGCCCCACGGAGTCTTCGATCAGGCTCTTGATCTCGCGTGCCGCCTGGGCGCTGCGCTGGGCCAGGTTACGCACTTCACCTGCTACCACCGCGAAACCACGGCCCTGCTCGCCCGCACGCGCCGCTTCTACCGCCGCGTTCAGTGCCAGGATGTTGGTCTGGAAAGCAATGCCGTCGATCACGCTGATAATGTCGGCAATTTTCTGCGAACTGCCCGCGATATCGCGCATGGTCTGCACCACGTTATCCACCACCTTGCCGCCTTTCTGCGCGGTTTCAGAGGCGCTCAGCGCAAGATGGCTCGCCTGACGGGCGTTCTCGGCGTTCTGCTTAACGGTCGCCGTCAGCTGCTCCATGCTGGCAGCGGTCTCTTCCAGGGAAGCGGCCTGCTGTTCAGTACGGGAGGAGAGGTCATTGTTGCCCATCGCGATTTCACTCGCGCCGCTGTAGATCGCATTCGCGCCGTTACGCACGTCGCCAACGGTACGCACCAGCTCGCCCTGCATATGGCGCAGCGAGTCGGCCAGTTCACCCATCTCGTTGGTGCCCTGAACTTCAATACGCTTCACCAGATCGCCGCTGGCGATATGGCGAATGTTGTCGATCAGACGATTCAGCGGGGAGATCAGCGTCTGCTTGATGTTCAGCCAGACGGCCACGATCACCACCAGCACGGCAATCAGGACGCTGATCAGCACCCAGATAGCCTGGCTGTAGGAGCTGTTGCTGTCTTCGACCGCCATCTGGTACAGCTTGTCGTTCTGCTGCAGGTAGCTCACGTACTGCTTCTCAAAACCGTCCTGGTAACTCTGGGTCGGCTGGTCGAAGAAGGCGTTGATTTTGCCCGCGCCCAGCAGCTGGATCAGCTCCGCCAGCGCGCCGTGGTAAATATCATAGTTACGCTTGATCTCCATGGCATCCGCATCGCTTTGACGCGGATCGCGCGGCAGGGCTTCGTAGGCAGCCCAGTTTTTTTCCGCCTGTTTCAGAGACACAGAGGCGATTTGCATCAAATCGTTCACGGTCGCGCCGCTGCCGATATTGCTCTGATCCATCATGTAGCGGATACCCGCGCGGTTCAGGGTATTACGGGTTTGCAGCAACGCTACCCAGCTGGCGTTCAGCGTGGACTGTTGCTGGCGAATGGTTTGCAGGACGGTGAAATTCTCTTTGTCATTCTTCAGAGCATTAAAGAAAAGACCACCGGATGTGAGTTGTAAAAGGCCAAATATCGCTAAAACCAGCATTAAGCTGGTGACAATCTTGATACGGTTTAACATGTTTTCTCTTTCCTCAGACAGATACAGAATTTTCGGCCTGGAAAGGGAAAACTTTACGAAATTCATCCTGGAATTTGTGGTTTTTACTCTTCATCCCGCGCTGCGTTATGACGGTTTCCGAGTTCAATAAACTCTTCCAGCAGCGCCGTCAGCTGTTTCATCTTCTCCGGCGTATATTCCGCCTCAATCTGCTGATACGCCTCTTCCACCTGCGCCTGGGCGTGCTCATACAGCGCATTGCCCTCTTTGGTCAGCGAAACGTACAGCTTGCGCTGGTCGTTCACCGGCTTTAAGCGCAGCACCAGACCGTCGCGCTCCATGCGCGTCAGGATGCCGGTCAGGCTCGGGCGCAGGATGCAGGTGCGAAACGCCAGATCGTGAAAATCCATCGACGGATGTTCAGCCAGCACGCGCACAATACGCCACTGCTGCTCGGTAAGATTATGGCGCTTCACAATCGGGCGGAAGTAGGACATCGCCGCTTCCCGCGCCTGCAGCAGCGCGATGGTTAATGAATCATGCATAGCCTGTTCCCTTCACATCATTAACAAGTAAACAAACACTAAAAGATATTTTTATAAACAACACGTTTTCTTCCAAAAAGTCTAACAGAAACCCATTAATTTTATTAACCACCTGATTTTACTATACATAAAAAAGAATATGTAAATTTATTGTTATTCATATCACAAATTTTTCACTTCTGATTGCGAAATAAACAGCAAAAGCATAAAACCAGATCATTAACATATTAATGAAATCCAAACCGGACATCCGGCCTGAGGAGTATGTGAATGAAAGGTACCGTTTTTGCCGTCGCCCTAAACCATCAAAGCCAGCGCGAAGCCTGGCGTGAGGCGTTTGAAAAAGCCCCCTACAACACGCCGCCGAAAACGGCGGTGTGGTTTATCAAACCGCATAACACCGTGATTCGCGCGGGCGAGCCCATTCCGTTCCCGCAGGGGGAAACGGTGCTGAGCGGCGCCACGGTGGCGCTGGTCGTGGGCAAAACCGCCAGCAAGGTGCGCGTGGAGGACGCCGCGGAATATATTGCGGGATACGCGCTCGCCAACGAGGTGAGCCTGCCGGAAGAGAGCTTCTACCGCCCGGCCATCAAGGCCAAATGCCGGGACGGATTCTGCCCGCTTGGCGAACCGGTCGCCGTTGATCACGTGGACAACCTGACCATCATCACCGAGATCAACGGCCGCGAAGCGGACCACTGGAACACCGCCGATCTGCAGCGTAACGCTGCCGAACTGCTGAGCGCCCTGAGCGAGTTCGCCACCCTTAACCCCGGCGATGCGATCCTGCTCGGTACCCCGCACAGCCGCGTTGAGATCCGCCCGGGCGATCGGGTGCGTATTCTGGCGGCAGGTTTTCCGCCGCTGGAAAACCCGGTGGTAGATGAACGCGACGTCGCTCACACGCACCGCACGCCGCCGCACGCCACGCTGTTTGCCCTCGGTCTGAACTATGCCGATCACGCCAGCGAGCTGGACTTCAAGCCGCCCACCGAGCCGCTGGTCTTTATCAAAGCGCCAAACACCTTCAACGGCGACAACCAGACGTCGGTGCGCCCGAACAATATCGAGTACATGCACTATGAAGCGGAGCTGGTGGTGGTCATCGGCAAAACGGCGCGTAAGGTGAGCGAAGCCGAGGCGATGGACTATGTTGCGGGCTACACGGTCTGCAACGACTACGCCATTCGTGACTATCTCGAAAACTACTACCGCCCGAACCTGCGGGTAAAAAGCCGCGACGGGCTGACCCCCATCTCCCCAAACATCGTGCCAAAAGAAGCCATTCCCGACCCGCACAACCTCGCCCTGCGCACCTTCGTCAACGGCGAGCTGCGTCAGGAAGGCACCACGGCGGATCTGATCTTCAGCATCCCGTACCTGATCGCCTACCTGAGCGACTTTATGACTCTGCAGCCGGGAGACATGATTGCCACCGGCACGCCGAAGGGGCTGTCCGACGTGGTGCCGGGCGATGAGGTGGTGGTGGAAGTGGAAGGCGTGGGACGCCTGGTGAACAGAATTGTGAGTGAGGAGACGGCAAAATGAAAAAGATTAACCACTGGATCAACGGTAAAAACGTCGCGGGCAGCGACTACTTCCACACCACTAACCCGGCCTCCGGCGAGGTCCTGGCAGAAGTGGCCTCCGGCGGTGAAGCCGAAATCCATCAGGCCGTTGCCGCCGCCAAAGAGGCGTTCCCGAAGTGGGCCAACCTGCCGATGAAGGAGCGCGCGCGCCTGATGCGTCGTCTGGGCAATCTGATCGACCAGAACGTGCCGGAGATCGCCGCCATGGAAACCGCCGATACCGGGCTGCCGATCCACCAGACCAAAAACGTGCTGATCCCGCGCGCCTCGCACAACTTCGAATTTTTCGCCGAGGTGTGCCAGCAAATGAACGGCAAGACCTACCCGGTCGACGACAAGATGCTCAACTACACCCTGGTGCAACCGGTGGGCGTCTGCGCGCTGGTGTCGCCGTGGAACGTGCCGTTTATGACTGCCACCTGGAAGGTCGCGCCCTGTCTGGCCTTAGGTAATACCGCGGTGTTGAAGATGTCTGAACTCTCCCCGCTGACCGCCGACCGTCTGGGCGAACTGGCCCTCGAAGCGGGTATTCCGGCGGGCGTGCTGAACGTCGTTCAGGGCTACGGCGCGACGGCAGGCGATGCGCTGGTGCGGCATCACGACGTGCGCGCCGTCTCTTTCACCGGCGGCACCGCCACCGGGCGCAACATCATGAAAAACGCCGGGCTGAAGAAGTACTCCATGGAGCTGGGCGGCAAATCCCCGGTACTGATTTTTGAAGACGCGGATATCGAGCGCGCGCTGGACGCCGCCCTGTTCACCATCTTCTCCATCAACGGCGAGCGCTGCACCGCCGGCTCGCGCATCTTTATCCAGCAGAGCATCTACCCGGAATTCGTCAAGCGCTTTGCCGAGCGCGCCAACCGCCTGCGCGTGGGCGACCCGACCGATCCAAATACCCAGATTGGCGCGCTGATTAGCCAGCAGCACTGGGAGAAAGTCTCCGGCTATATCCGCCTCGGCATCGAGGAAGGCGCAACCCTGCTGGCGGGCGGCCCGGACAAACCGGTCGATCTGCCTGCACACCTGAAAGGCGGCAACTTCCTGCGCCCGACCGTGCTGGCGGATGTTGATAACCGCATGCGCGTGGCGCAGGAGGAGATCTTCGGGCCGGTGGCCTGCCTGCTGCCGTTCAAGGACGAAGCAGAAGGGCTGCGCCTGGCCAACGACGTGGAGTACGGCCTGGCGTCGTATATCTGGACGCAGGACGTCAGCAAAGTGCTGCGCCTGGCGCGCAACATCGAAGCGGGCATGGTGTTCGTCAACACCCAGAACGTGCGCGACCTGCGCCAGCCGTTTGGCGGCGTGAAGGCCTCCGGCACCGGCCGCGAGGGGGGCGAGTACAGCTTCGAGGTTTTCGCGGAGATGAAGAACGTCTGCATCTCCATGGGCGACCATCCGATTCCAAAGTGGGGGATCTGAAAATGGGTAAATTAGCGTTAGCGGCAAAAATCACCCACGTGCCGTCGATGTATCTCTCCGAGCTGCCGGGTAAAAACCACGGCTGCCGCCAGGGCGCTATCGACGGACACAAAGAGATCAGCAAGCGCTGCCGGGAGCTGGGCGTCGATACCATTATCGTCTTCGACACCCACTGGCTGGTGAACAGCGCCTACCACATCAACTGTGCGGACCATTTTTCGGGCGTCTACACCAGCAACGAGCTGCCGCACTTTATCCGCGACATGACTTACGACTACGACGGCAACCCGGAACTCGGCCAGCTGATTGCCAACGAGGCGGTGAAGCTTGGCGTGCGCGCCAAAGCGCACAACATTCCGAGCCTGAAGCTCGAGTACGGCACGCTGGTGCCGATGCGCTACATGAACGCGGATAAGCACTTCAAAGTGGTCTCTATTTCGGCGTTTTGCACGGTTCACGACTTCGCCGACAGCCGCAGGCTGGGCGAGGCCATCGTCAGCGCCATTGAAAAATACGACGGCACCGTGGCAGTGCTCGCCAGCGGCTCGCTGTCGCACCGCTTTATCGACGACCAGCGCGCGGAAGAAGGGATGAACAGCTACACCCGCGAGTTCGACCGCCAGATGGACGAGCGCGTCGTGAAGCTGTGGCGCGAGGGTCAGTTCAAAGAATTCTGCAGCATGCTGCCGGAGTACGCCAACTACTGCTACGGCGAGGGCAACATGCACGACACGGTGATGCTGCTGGGCATGCTCGGCTGGGACAAATACGACGGCAAGGTGGAGTTTCTCACCGAGCTGTTCGCCAGCTCCGGCACCGGCCAGGTCAACGCCGTTTTCCCCCTGCCCGCGTAAGGAGCCACCATGCCGCACTTTATTGCTGAATGTACCGACAACATCCGCGAGCAGGCAGACCTGCCGGGGCTGTTCGCCAAAGTGAACGAGGCGCTCGCCGCCACGGGCATCTTCCCTATCGGCGGTATCCGCAGCCGCGCCCACTGGCTGGACACCTGGCAGATGGCCGACGGAAAACACGATTACGCCTTTGTCCATATGACGCTGAAGATTGGCGCGGGGCGCAGTCTGGAGAGCCGGGAGGCCGTGGGGGAGATGCTGTTTGGGCTTATCAAAGCGCACTTCGCGGAGCTGATGGCGAGCCGCTACCTGGCGCTGTCGTTTGAGCTCGACGAGCTGCACCCGACGCTCAATTACAAACAGAACAACGTGCACGCGTTGTTTAAGTAGCCGTCTGCTTGCCCGGTGGCGCTGCGCTTACCGGGCCTACAACGGCTCGAACGTAGGCCGGGTAAGCGCAGCGCCACCCGGCAACAGCCGCATAAAGGATACGCCATGCTCGACAAACATACCCATACCCTGATCGCCCATCGTCTGCATCAGGCGGAACAGTCCCGGGAGCAGATCCGCGCGATCTCGCTGGACTATCCGGAGATTACGATTGAAGACGCCTACGCCGTCCAGCGCGAATGGGTGAGCCTCAAGATCGCCGAAGGCCGCGTGCTGAAGGGCCACAAGATCGGCCTCACCTCCAAAGCGATGCAAGCCAGCTCGCAGATCAGCGAGCCGGACTATGGCGCGCTGCTGGACGACATGTTCTTCCATGACGGCAGCGACATTCCCGTCGATCGCTTTATCGTCCCGCGCATTGAAGTGGAGCTGGCGTTCGTGCTGGCAAAACCGCTGCGCGGCCCGAACTGCACGATCTTCGACGTCTATAACGCCACGGATTACGTCATCCCCGCGCTGGAGCTGATCGACGCCCGCTGCCACAACGTCGACCCGGAGACCCAGCGTCCGCGCAAGGTCTTCGACACCATCTCCGATAACGCCGCCAACGCGGGCGTGATCCTCGGCGGCCGTCCGATTAAGCCCGACGAGCTGGACCTGCGCTGGATCTCCGCCCTGCTCTACCGCAACGGCGTGATCGAAGAGACCGGCGTGGCCGCAGGCGTCCTGAACCACCCGGCCAACGGCGTGGCGTGGCTGGCCAACAAGCTTGCGCCGTACGACGTGCAGCTTGAGCCTGGCCAAATCATTCTCGGCGGCTCGTTTACCCGTCCGGTGCCCGCCAGCAGAGGCGACACCTTCCACGTCGACTACGGCAATATGGGCTCCATCAGTTGCCGCTTTGTCTAGGAGAGCACGATGCAAAACGCATTTAAAGCGGCGCTGAAAGCAGACCGTCCGCAAATTGGGTTATGGCTGGGACTGACCAGCAGCTACAGCGCCGAGCTGCTGGCCGGAGCAGGCTTCGACTGGCTGCTGATCGACGGCGAGCACGCGCCGAACAGCGTGCAGACCGTCTTAACCCAGCTGCAGGCTATCGCCCCTTATCCCAGCCAGCCGGTGGTCCGCCCGTCGTGGAACGACCCTGTGCAGATCAAACAGCTGCTGGACGTGGGTGCGCAAACCCTGCTGGTGCCGATGGTGCAAAACGCCGACGAAGCGCGGCTGGCGGTACGTGCCACCCGCTACCCGCCTGCGGGCATTCGCGGGGTGGGCAGCGCCCTGGCACGCGCGTCGCGCTGGAACCGCATTCCCGATTACCTGCAGCAGGCCAACGACGCCATGTGCGTGCTGGTGCAGATTGAAACCCGCGAGGCGCTGAAAAACCTGCCGCAGATCCTGGATGTAGAAGGCGTCGACGGCGTGTTTATCGGCCCGGCGGATCTGAGCGCCGACATGGGCTTTGCCGGCAATCCGCAGCACCCGGAAGTGCAGGCCGCCATTGAGCAGGCGATCGCGCAGATACGCGCTGCCGGTAAAGCTCCCGGCATCCTGATGGCGAATGAACCGCTGGCAAAACGCTATCTTGAGCTCGGCGCGCTGTTTGTTGCCGTCGGGGTCGACACTACCCTGCTTGCCCGCGGCGCGGAAGCGCTGGCGGCACGCTTTATCGAAACACCGGTTACGTCAGTTCATAACAATAAATCCGTCTACTAAACGTAAGATCTGGAGCGCACCATGACGACCTCTACCCTGCAAACCCATGATAATAAAGCTGTTGAACATCGCGTCATTCACAAGCTGTTCCGACGCCTGATCGTCTTTCTCTTTATCCTGTTTGTCTTCTCGTTCCTCGATCGCATCAACATCGGCTTCGCCGGGCTGACAATGGGTAAAGATCTCGGCCTCACGTCAACCATGTTTGGCCTGGCTGCGACGCTGTTTTACGTCACCTACGTGCTGTGCGGCATCCCGAGCAACATCATGCTGGCGAAGATCGGCGCACGCCGCTGGATCGCCGGGATCATGGTGGTGTGGGGTGTGGCCTCCACCTGCACCATGTTCGCCACCAGCCCCGAAACCCTTTACGTCCTGCGCATGCTGGTGGGCATTGCCGAAGCCGGTTTCCTGCCGGGTATTCTGGTCTATCTCACCTGGTGGTTCCCGGCCTATCACCGCGCCCGCGCCAACGCGCTGTTTATGATTGCTATGCCGGTCACCATGATGCTCGGCTCGATCCTCTCCGGGTACATTCTGGCGATGGACGGACTGTGGAACCTCAAGGGCTGGCAGTGGCTGTTCCTGCTGGAAGGACTGCCGTCGGTGGTGCTCGGCGTGGTGACCTGGTTTTACCTCAACGACACGCCGGATCAGGCCACCTGGCTGGATGAGGACGAAAAGCAAGCGCTCAAAACGATGATCGCCCGCGAGCAGGAGGTCGCGATTGCCCAATCCGTCACGCCGCGTTCGACGCTGCGCGAGGTGCTGACCCCGGCGGTGCTGCTCTACACGCTGGCCTACTTCTGCCTGACCAATACACTGAGTGCGATCAACATCTGGACGCCGCAGATCCTGCAAAGCTTCAACACGGGCAGCAGCAACATCGTCATCGGCCTGCTGGCGGCGATCCCGCAGTTCTGCACCATCCTCGGGATGATCTGGTGGAGCCGCCGTTCCGACAGGCTGAAAGAGCGAAAAAAGCACACCATCCTGCCGTACCTGTTCGCCGCGGCGGGATGGATGCTGGCCTCCGCGACGGATCACAGCCTGATCCAGCTGCTTGGCATCATCATGGCCTCAACCGGATCGTTTACCGCCATGGCGATATTCTGGACCACGCCGGATCGGGTTATTAGCCTGCAGTCCCGCGCGGTGGCGCTGGCGGTGATCAACGCCATCGGCAACGTCGGCTCCGCCGTCAGCCCGCTGCTGATTGGGATCCTGCGCGACGCGACCGGCAGCTTCAGCTCGGGGCTGTGGTTTGTGGCCGGGCTGCTGGTGGTCGGCGCGCTGGTGCTGACGCGCATTCCGATGACGCAGCGGGATCAACAGAGGAACGATCATGTGCCAGAACCCTATCGCCAACATTGATATCAGCAAGGAGTACGACGAAAGTCTGGGCACCGACGATGTGCACTACCAGTCGTTCGCCCGCATGGCGGCCTTTTTTGGCCGCGACATGCAGGCGCATCGTCACGACCAGTACTTTCAGATGCACTTTCTCGATACCGGGCAAATTGAGCTCCAGCTCGACGATCACCGCTATTCGGTGCAGGCGCCGCTGTTTGTCCTCACGCCGCCGTCGGTGCCGCACGCGTTTATCACCGAATCCGACAGCGACGGTCACGTGCTGACGGTGCGCGAGGATCTGATCTGGCCGCTGCTGGAGGTGCTCTACCCCGGCACGCGGGAGGCCTTTGGCCTGCCGGGGATCTGCCTCTCGCTTGCCGACAGGCCGGACGAGCTGGCGGCGCTGAAGCACTACTGGCAGCTGATTGCCCGGGAATCCACGGAGCAGCTGCCCGGGCGCGAGCATACCCTGGTCCTGCTGGCGCAGGCGGTGTTTACCCTGCTGCTGCGCAACGCGAAGCTAGACGACCACGCCTCAGGCGGCATGCGCGGCGAGCTGAAGCTGTTCCAGCGCTTTACCCAGTTGATCGACACCCACTACCACCAGCACTGGACGGTGCCGGAATACGCCAGCGAGCTGCACCTGACCGAATCCCGACTGACCGATATCTGCCGCCGCTTCGCCAACCGCCCGCCAAAACGCCTGATCTTCGACCGCCAGCTGCGGGAGGCCAGGCGCCTGCTGCTCTTCTCCGACAGCACCGTCAGCGAGATTGCCTGGCAGCTGGGGTTCAAAGATCCGGCCTATTTCGCCCGCTTTTTTAACCGCTTAGTGGGGTGCTCGCCCAGCGCATACCGGGCGCAGAAAGTACCGGTTTCCTGAACGCATCACGGTTCGTAGGGCGGGTAAGCGCAGCGCCACCCGCCGAAAAGCCGCCCAGATCACAAAACCACATCCCACCCGAAAAGTACCCGTCGTTGTCCCAATCGTCCCTTCACGTTACGTCCCTCTCAGGCTTCAATTAAACAACAAAAACAAAACATAAATTTAACAACCCTATTCCGATACGAGGTCCCTATGAAGCCTGAAGATTTCCGCGCAGACGCCAAACGCCCGTTAACCGGTGAAGAGTATTTAAAAAGCCTGCAGGACGGACGCGAGATTTATATCTACGGCGAGCGCGTCAAAGACGTCACTACCCATCCGGCGTTTCGCAATGCGGCGGCCTCCATCGCGCAGATGTATGACGCGCTGCACAAGCCGGACATGCAGGACACGTTGTGCTGGGGCACCGACACCGGCAGCGGCGGCTATACCCACAAGTTCTTCCGCGTGGCGAAAAGCGCCGACGACCTGCGCCAGCAGCGCGATGCCATCGCCGAGTGGTCGCGTCTGAGCTACGGCTGGATGGGCCGCACGCCGGACTATAAAGCCGCGTTCGGTTGTGCGCTGGGCGCCAACCCGGCCTTCTACGGCCAGTTCGAGCAGAACGCCCGGAACTGGTACACCCGCATTCAGGAAACCGGCCTGTACTTCAACCACGCCATCGTTAACCCGCCGATCGACCGCCACAAGCCAGCGGACGAGGTAAAAGACGTCTACATCAAGCTGGAGAAAGAGACCGACGCCGGGATTATCGTCAGCGGCGCGAAAGTGGTGGCGACCAACTCCGCCCTGACCCACTACAACATGATCGGCTTTGGATCCGCGCAGGTGATGGGCGAAAACCCGGACTTCGCGCTGATGTTCGTCGCGCCGATGGATGCCGAGGGCGTGAAGCTGATCTCCCGCGCCTCCTACGAGATGGTGGCAGGCGCAACCGGATCCCCGTACGACTATCCGCTCTCCAGCCGCTTTGACGAGAACGATGCCATCCTGGTGATGGATCACGTGCTGATCCCATGGGAAAACGTGCTGATCTACCGCGATTTCGACCGCTGCCGCCGCTGGACGATGGAAGGCGGCTTTGCGCGAATGTACCCGCTGCAGGCCTGCGTGCGCCTGGCGGTGAAGCTCGACTTCATCACCGCCCTGCTGAAGAAATCCCTGGAGTGCACCGGCACCCTGGAGTTCCGCGGCGTGCAGGCGGATCTCGGCGAAGTGGTGGCCTGGCGCAACATGTTCTGGGCGCTGAGCGACTCCATGTGTTCCGAAGCCACGCCGTGGGTCAACGGCGCGTATCTGCCGGATCACGCCGCCCTGCAGACCTACCGCGTGATGGCCCCAATGGCCTACGCCAAGATCAAGAACATCATCGAGCGTAACGTCACCTCCGGGCTGATCTACCTGCCGTCCAGCGCCCGGGATCTGAACAACCCGCAGATCGACCAGTATCTGGCGAAATACGTGCGCGGCTCCAACGGCATGGATCACGTCGAACGCATCAAGATTTTGAAACTGATGTGGGATGCCATCGGCAGCGAGTTTGGCGGCCGTCACGAGCTGTATGAAATTAACTACTCCGGCAGCCAGGATGAGATCCGCCTGCAGTGTCTGCGCCAGGCGCAGAGCTCCGGCAACATGGACAAGATGATGGCGATGGTCGACCGCTGCATGTCCGAATACGACCAACACGGCTGGACGGTGCCGCACCTGCACAATAACAGCGATATCAACATGCTGGATAAGCTGCTGAAATAGCGCAGCGGGAGGTTTTCATGCAATCAGAACAACGCCTGCGTTTTCGCGACGCGATGGCCAGCCTGTCGGCCGCGGTCAATGTTGTCACCACCGAGGGTGAGGCCGGACGCTGCGGCATCACCGCCACCGCCGTCTGCTCGGTCACGGACACCCCGCCGTCGGTGATGGTATGCATCAACGCCAACAGCGCCATGAACCCGGTATTCCAGGGCAACGGCAGGCTGTGCGTTAACGTGCTGAACCACGAGCAGGAGATTATGGCTCGCCATTTCGCCGGGATGACCGGTATGACGATGGAGGATCGCTTTGCCCTCTCCTGCTGGCAGAAAGGGCCGCTGGCGCAGCCGGTACTCAAGGGCGCGCTGGCCAGCCTTGAAGGCGAAATAAGCCAGGTGCAAACCATCGGCACGCATCTGGTTTATCTTGTTGAAATTAAAAACATCATCCTGAGTGATGCGGGCCATGGCCTGATCTACTTCAGGCGACGTTTCCACCCGGTCATGCTGGAGACGGAAGTCGCCGTGTGATCTCCCTCGCGCTGGCCTTTTTTCCGGCCAGCGCCGCTTTCTGCAAAAACTCCTAAGGTTTCCGCTAAATCACGCCGTTATATACCCATAAGAGAAATTTTCTGTGCCTGAATACTGACAGGTTGTGTCAGTGCACCCGCATCATTCAGCGCATGCCTATATATACAGGATGACCTTATGGCTAAAACGACGCGGAGCCGCTCGGCTGAACGTCTGGTCGATATTCTCCTTGAGCTACATTTAAACGGTGTGGTAAACCGCAGTGCGCTAATGGAGAAATTTAAAATTACCGAGCGCACCGTCTATCGGGATTTAAATGCACTCTCTCCCATTGTTGAACATACCGGTAACGGGCTATATCGTCTGATTCATTCTGCACAATCGCCCGGCGGACAAGGATTGCACCACACTCTGGCTAACTTTCTGAATGCCGACAGCTTTTTCCCTGAAAGAAATACGGAATTCTGGCAAAAGCTTGAAACGCGCGTAGACGAAAACCATATTCTTATTCTTGGTAATGAAGCGGAACACACGTTAGAACGCGATATTCGCCGTCATTTAACGAAAGTCGAGAAATCGATTAAAAACCATAATGTTTGCCAGATCGTTTATAAGGGCAAAACCCGCCTGATTAATCCCTATAAACTCATTAACAAAAAAAATATATGGTATTTACAAGCCACCGAAAATAGCCGGCTGAAATCCTTCTCATTAAGCCAGATTAGCTGGTTTGATATTCAGAAAACGACCTTCACTCCCGAAGAAAATGTCCTTGAGCTGCTGGAAAAAAGCCTTGATCCCTGGGTGTCCGAAGATACTTTCGCGGTGAAAATATTCATTAAAGATAATATTTCACATTACTTCCTGCGCCGCGATCTTCTGCCGGAACAGGAGCTGCTGGAGGAGCAACAGGGCGGCGTCACGCTGCGCTGCCAGGCGGCCCACGAGAACCAGATCCTGCCGCTGCTGTTCTACTGGCTGCCTCATATTCAGATACTGGAACCGAGCTGGCTGAAGGAGAAGCTCATCAGGACGCTGGAAAGCTATCTGGCCGTGGAGCGTACCCCGAATAATCAAGTGATCTCAATCACATAATTTCGCCCCCCGGCGGCGAGCCGGAACCGCTCGTCGCCCCCTTTGACCGCTCACCTGTCACTTTCAACCACTCATTCATTTACCGTCCTTTACGCGCGCGGGGATCTGGCACGATCGCTCCAGCATTAATCAATACCTCCTCACAACGAACCCTGACCCTTTTTTCTTTACATAAAAAACCAGGTCTTACTATGGATACTAAAAAACTACTGAAGCACGTGCCCTGGGCCTTACTCGGGATCCTCGGCGCTTTTTGTCTGGCGGTTGTCGCATTACGCCGGGGCGAACACGTAAGCGCCCTGTGGATCGTGGTCGCGTCGGTTTCCGTCTATCTTGTGGCTTATCGCTACTACAGCTTATACATCGCGCAGAAGGTCATGAAGCTCGACCCGACGCGTGCCACCCCGGCGGTCATTAACAATGACGGCCTGAACTACGTGCCAACCAACCGCTACGTGCTGTTTGGTCATCACTTTGCCGCGATCGCCGGTGCGGGCCCGCTGGTCGGCCCGGTACTGGCCGCGCAGATGGGCTACCTGCCAGGTACGCTCTGGCTGCTGGCGGGCGTGGTGCTGGCGGGTGCGGTGCAGGACTTCATGGTGCTGTTTATCTCTTCTCGCCGTAACGGCGCCTCTCTGGGTGAGATGGTCAAAGAGGAGATGGGCCGCGTGCCGGGAACTATCGCCCTGTTCGGTTGCTTCCTGATCATGATCATCATCCTTGCGGTGCTGGCCCTGATCGTGGTGAAAGCGCTGGCCGAAAGCCCGTGGGGTGTCTTCACCGTCTGCTCTACCGTACCGATTGCGCTGTTCATGGGGATCTACATGCGATTCCTGCGTCCGGGACGCGTGGGTGAAGTGTCGGTGATTGGTATCGTGCTGCTGGTCGCCTCCATCTACTTCGGCGGCGTGATTGCGCACGACCCGTACTGGGGCCCGGCGCTGACCTTCAAGGACACCACTATCACCTTCGCGCTGATTGGCTATGCGTTTATCTCCGCGCTGCTGCCGGTCTGGCTGATTCTGGCCCCGCGTGACTACCTGGCCACCTTCCTTAAAATCGGCGTTATCGTCGGTCTGGCGATCGGCATCCTGCTGATCAACCCGGATCTGAAAATGCCTGCGGTAACGCAGTACATCGACGGTACCGGTCCGCTGTGGAAAGGCGCTCTGTTCCCGTTCCTGTTCATCACCATTGCCTGCGGTGCGGTCTCCGGCTTCCACGCCCTGATCTCCTCCGGTACCACGCCTAAGCTGCTGGCGAACGAGAAAGACGCACGTCTGATCGGCTACGGCGCGATGCTGATGGAGTCCTTCGTAGCGATCATGGCGCTGGTTGCCGCGTCCATCATCGAACCGGGTCTGTACTTTGCGATGAACACCCCACCGGCGGGTCTCGGCATTACGATGCCTAACCTGCATGAGATGGGCGGCGACAACGCGGCGCTGATTATGGCGCAGTTGAAAGACGCCAGCGCACACGCGGCGGCGACCGTCAGCTCCTGGGGCTTCGTGATTTCGCCTGAGCAGATCATGCAGACCGCGAAAGACATCGGCGAACCGTCCGTGCTGAACCGCGCCGGTGGCGCACCGACGCTGGCCGTCGGTATCGCACACGTGTTCCACAAAGTGCTGCCATGGGCGGACATGGGCTTCTGGTACCACTTCGGTATTCTGTTCGAAGCGCTGTTCATCCTCACCGCGCTGGACGCCGGTACCCGTGCGGGCCGCTTCATGCTGCAGGACCTGCTCGGTAACTTCGTGCCGTTCCTGAAGAAAACCGACTCTCTGGTGGCGGGCATTCTGGGTACGGCGGGCTGCGTCGGCCTGTGGGGCTACCTGCTGTATCAGGGCGTTGTCGACCCGCTCGGCGGCGTGAAGAGCCTGTGGCCGCTGTTCGGTATCTCTAACCAGATGCTGGCTGCCGTGGCGCTGGTGCTCGGCACCGTGGTACTGGTGAAGATGAAGCGCACCAAATACATCTGGGTCACCGTGGTTCCTGCGCTGTGGCTGCTGCTCTGCACCACCTGGGCGCTTGGCCTGAAGCTGTTCAGCGCCAACCCGCAGCTGGAAGGCTTCTTCTTCATGGCTAACCAGTACAAAGAGAAGATTGCCGCAGGCGGCGCAGACCTGACTGCCCAGCAGATTGCCAACATGAACCATATCGTGGTGAACAACTACACCAACGCGGGTCTGAGCATTCTGTTCCTGGTGGTGGTGTACAGCATTATCTTCTACGGCATCAACACCTGGTTGAAAGTGCGTAACGCTGAAGGCCGCACGGATAAAGAAACCCCGTACGTGCCGGTGCCGGAAGGCGGCGTGAAGACTTCTTCACACCACTAACACAATGGCGGGTGGCGCTGCGCTTACCCGCCCTACAACGGTACTGTAGGCCCGGATCGCTGCGCGCCACCGGGCTTTTTCTTATCAGGACACGTTATGTTTGGTAACTTAGGCGAAGCAAAAAAATACCTCGGTCAGGCGGCGAAAATGCTGATTGGCATTCCGGACTATGACAACTACGTTGAGCATATGAAGACCAACCATCCGGATAAGCCGTACATGACCTACACCGAATTCTTCCGCGAGCGTCAGGAAGCGCGCTACGGTGGAAGTGGAGAAGGCGGCGTCCGCTGCTGCTAAAGGAGAGACCATGACCCCGATTGCCGTTACCCTGCTGACCGGTTTCCTCGGCGCCGGTAAAACCACCCTGCTGCGCCACATTCTGAACGAGCAGCACGGCTTCAAAATCGCCGTCATCGAAAACGAATTTGGCGAAGTCTCCGTAGACGACCAGCTGATTGGCGATCGCGCCACGCAGATCAAAACCCTGACCAACGGCTGCATCTGCTGCACCCGCTCTAACGAGCTGGAAGACGCCCTGCTGGACCTGCTCGACAGCCGCGATCGCGGTGAAATCGACTTTGACCGTCTGGTGATCGAGTGCACCGGCATGGCTGACCCCGGCCCGATTATTCAGACCTTTTTCTCTCACGAAATCCTCTGCCAGCGCTACCTGCTGGACGGCGTCATTGCCCTGGTCGATGCGGTCCACGCGGACGAGCAGATGAACCAGTTCACCATCGCCCAGTCTCAGGTGGGCTACGCCGACCGCATCCTGCTGACCAAAACCGACGTGGCGGGCGAAAGCGTTAAGCTTCGCGAGCGCCTGACGCGCATCAACTCCCGCGCGCCAATTTACACGGTGACGCACGGCGATATCGACCTGTCTCAGCTGTTCAACACCAACGGCTTTATGCTGGAGGAGAATGTCACCGCGAAACCGCGCTTCCACTTTATGGGAGACAAGCAAAACGACGTGGCGTCAATTGTGGTGGAGCTGGATTATCCGGTGGATATCAGCGAAGTCTCCCGCGTAATGGAGAACCTGCTGCTGTCGTTTGCCGACAAGCTGCTGCGCTACAAGGGTATGCTGTGGATTGACGGCGAGCCCAACCGCCTGCTGTTCCAGGGCGTGCAGCGCCTGTACAGCGCCGACTGGGACCGACCGTGGGGCGATGAACCGCCGCACAGCGTGATGGTGTTTATTGGTATACAGCTGCCGGAAGAGGAGATTCGGGCGGCGTTTGCGGGTCTGAAGAAATAGCCTCCCCGCTTAACTATGCGCTCCGAACAATCCCCTCTCCCCTATGGGGAGAGGGGTGAGCGGTAAACTTATTTCACCGCCTCCGGCAGCGTCACAATCCACAGCTCGCTGTCGGACTCCGGCTTCTTCAGCGGCTTCACGCTGAGCGTGGTTTCCACCGGTTTATCATCCAGCGTCAGCTTGCCTTCCGCGTTTACCCGGTAATCCTTGAGCTTCTTGCCCTCGACCGGGTTTTGCATCGCGACCTTCACGCCAAAATCGTTATCGTTCGCCACCGCAAGCGTTTTGCTGTCGATCAGCGCCAGCCCTTCAGCCTTCTCCTGCTGCCAGCCCAGCGCGCGGAGATCGACCACCTGCGTTTTTGACGCAAGGGTAATGCCGCGCTGCGCCAGGGTTTTCTCATCATCAAACTCTGGGTACTCGCCCGGCTTGTCAAAGGCGGAAAGATCGCTCGCCTTGCTGAGATCCACCTTGTAAATCAGGTTACGCATTCCGTCGTTTTTATCGCTTCCCTGCTCAATCAGCAGGATGTGCTGATTATCGAGCGCCACGATGTCGCCGATTTTGGCGTCGCTGTTTTTGTCGTAGGCCGCGCTGTCGATAGGGTAACCGTACATCGCGGTTTTGCCGGTCGCCGGGTCAAAGCTCACCAGACGGGTGAACAGCGCCTGCTTTTTGCTCTTACCGTCGATGTCCAGCGTGCTTTGCACGGCGGCGATAATGCGTCCGTCCGGCATCCGGGTCAGGCCTTCAAAGCCCCGGTTGGGCTGGCGCCATTTGATGATGTTTGGCAGACCGCCCGCGATGGATTTTTCCCCTTCCGCGGCCTGCGGCCCGTGGATCGCGAGGATCTTGCCTTTGCTGTCGACGTTAATCAGGAACGGGCCGTACTCGTCGCACAGCCAGTAGCCGCCTTTGCCGTCCGGCGTGATGCCTTCCGTATCCAGTCCGCGATTGTCACCCTTGAGCGTCTTTAAGGTATCGCTGAACGCCACTTCATTGGTGGAACCAATCACGCCGCTTTGCAGCGGCAGACCGTTAATCTCGCCTTTATCGTCATGCAGCGGGCGGGCATCACCCGCCTCCGCTTTGCCGTTCTGGACGCGAATGGTCATCAGCAGCGGCGCGAAATCTGGCGTGACAAATATTTTGGCTTCGTTTTTACCCATTTTGGGCGCATCGGCGTTGGGACCGCGATCGGTCACGGTCGCAAACGTCAGGGCATCGCCCTGCTTGCCCGTAAACAGCAGGCCAGAGCCAATCCCCACCGGGAGCCCGTTCGGGAACGCATCGGCAAACGCGCCGCTGTATTTCACATGGGAACCCTCGGGGAAGCTGACGACATAGCGCTCAGCGGTAGGCTGTGCCGCCAGGCCAGAGAAAGAGAGCGCACAACCGATAAGCACAGGAATAATTTTTCTTTTCATATTGTTAGCATCCAGTAAGTGAAGCCAACAACGTAAAGAATAAACGTGTCAGAAAAATGACATGGAAAGGCAATCGGCATGGGCGAGTGAACGTATATTCATTGCCCGGAAATGTAAGGTTATGTTGTATTGTGTGTCATCTGAAATACTTTTGGAAATTATTAGAAACTCAATTAATTCGCCTCTAATCACTATCCCTTCCTCGTTCAGTTTATGTTTAGTCAAAAAATTAAACGATGCCTAAACGTCCAAACATCACGCATTGACACCTCGACAATCAAACATCGATGCAACATTTCAAATAAAAAAGTTAACAATATCAGTATAAAACAGCGACCTTCATCACATTTGCAGTCATAAACATCGCTTGTTAAGGTGCCCCCAGATGAATTTAATGACGAGGCATAAAACATGAAAAAACTGAATATCCTTCTTCTTTCTGCTCTGACCGCCCTCTCGGGTTCAGCTCTGGCAATGGGTGGCAGCATTGAGCAGGGTAAAAACTTTACCAACCTCAACCTGGAAATGGGGAAATCCTCATCCGGCCTGTATGCCGAAAGCAACTGGCTTAAAAACACCGATGACGGTACCCAGACCGGCGGCGTGGGCGCAGGCTACAACCTGGAAGTAGGCCCGGTAATGCTGAATGCGGGTGCCAAAGCCATCTACATCGGTCCGAAAAAAGGCGATAACGGCGTGGCGTTCCCGATCGGCGGCGGCGTAAACATTGCCCTGACCGAC
Source organism: Enterobacter sp. JBIWA003 (assembly GCF_019968825.1). Taxonomy (NCBI): domain Bacteria; kingdom Pseudomonadati; phylum Pseudomonadota; class Gammaproteobacteria; order Enterobacterales; family Enterobacteriaceae; genus Enterobacter; species Enterobacter sp. JBIWA003. The sequence goes on along the minus strand of NZ_CP074170.1, from coordinate 695,624 downwards.
AGCATCCACGTGTACGGTGAAGGCTACGTTGCGCCAGAAGGGCTGAACAACAGCGTGAAAAACTACGTGGAAGCCAACGGTGGCGTAAGCTGGACGCCGATCGCGCCGGTGACCCTGAAAGTGGGCTACCGCCACGTGAGCGTTGATGGTAAAGACGGTCGTCCGAACCACACGCTGATTGACGGCGCATATGTAGGTGGTGGAGTGTCCTTCTAAGCCTGTTTGTGCATTTCGCCAGGCGGCGCTACGCTTGCGCGGGCCTACAATGAAAGGGGCAATATATTAAAATTGTTGCACATTGTAGGCCGGGTAAGCGCAGCGCCACCCGGCAAGAAAAGCGATGACATTGTTCATAGTAAACCTGCCGGCTGGCAGGTTTTTTTATGATCTCTTACTGACGCACCACCACCAGCTTCTGGTTCACAAACTCTTTGATCCCCAGATCCGACAGCTCGCGTCCGTAACCGGAGCGCTTCACGCCGCCGAACGGCAGTTCTGGCGCGGTATCGGTAAGCCAGTTGATGTACACCATCCCGGTCTCGATCCGCGACGCCATTTTCTTCGCGCGCTCGATATCCTGGCTGAATACCGCCCCGCCCAGGCCGTAGTGGGAGTCGTTCGCCAGCGCAACTGCCTCGTCGTCGTTTTTCACCACGTACATCTGCGCTACCGGGCCGAAGAACTCTTCGAAGTACGCCGGGTTGTCGCGCGAGATATTCGTCAGGATCGTCGGTTCAAAAAAGCTCCCGTCGCGCTGCACCGGCTTGCCGCCATAGTGCAGCGTCGCGCCGTTTTTCACCGCCTCGTTAACCTGTTTGGTCAACGTTTCAAGCGCATCTTTCGACGACAGCGGCCCCAGCGTGGTGCTTTCGTCCAGCGGATCGCCAATCTTCACCTGCTTAAACGCCTCGGTGAATTTGCTCAGGAAGGCGTCGGCGATCTTTTCATGCAGGATAAAGCGCTTCGCCGCGGTACAGACCTGCCCGGCGTTGTTAAGGCGCGCATTCACGCCAGTCTTGACGGCTTTGTCCAGGTCCGCATCGTCCAGCACCACGAACACGTCGTTACCGCCCAGTTCAAGGGTGGATTTCTTGATGTGCTTCGCCGCCTGCGCGGCCACCACGCTGCCGGCTTTTTCGGAGCCGGTTAATGCGGCACCCTGCACGCGATCGTCGGCAATGATGTTCGCCACCTGCTCGGACGAGATAAACAGGTTAGTCCATGCGCCTTCCGGCGCCCCCGCCTCGCGCACCAGGTGGGCAAAGGTCTCGGCGCAGTGCGGCACGATGCTGGCATGCTTGGCGATCACCGGGTTGCCCGCCGCCAGGTTTGGTGCCAGGACGCGCATCAGTTGGTAATACGGGAAGTTCCACGGCTCAACGGCCATCAGCACGCCGATGGGATGATGCTCCACCCACGCTTCCCCGAGTTCGGATTGATACTTCACCGGAGCCAGGAACTGCTTCGCGTTGTCAGCGTAATAGCGGGCGATCTGCGCGCACAGCTTCACTTCGCCGCGGCTCTGTTCGATGAGCTTACCCATCTCCTTACTGGCAATTTTCGCCAGCTCCTCGGTGCGCTCGTCGATCAGATCGGCAAGCTTATGCAGCACCGGCAGGCGCTGGCTGATGTCGCCTTTCGCCCAGTCCGAATGGTAAAGCGCATCGGCCGCCTTCAGCGCCGCTTCGATATCCGCGTCGGTATGTGAGGGGTATTCTTTGATGAGCTGGTTAGTGGCAGGATTTACTGTCTGATAAGCCATGTCGAATCTCCTTGTTTTACCGCTTAGGGTATTAAGGGTAGTCAACATGACTGGCCGTGGACGTAAAGTTGGGTATATCCGGAAGGTTCTTAATGAAGCGCTGCCAGACGGTTCGCTGACGTGGTATAAAAAACGTCCAGAAGGAGGGCTTATGACCGATACCCGACACATCCGTCAGACTTTTCAACGCGCCTCAGGCCTTGAGCTGCGCAGCACGTGGCAGAGCACGCAGGCGTACAAACGCCACAGTCACCCTCAGCTCTCTATCGGCGCGATTATGGAAGGCCAGACCTGCTGCATTTGTCATGACAAAGAATACATTCTTAACCCCGGGGACCTCATTGTGATCCCGGCCTCTGCGCCGCACAGCTGCAACCCCGTCGCCGGGCAACCGCGCAGCTACCATATGCTCTATATCGACACCGATATTCCTCTGGCGCTCCAGGTGATTCGCGACCCTACGCTGTTTAAGCGCTACCTTGATATTGTTGAGATGATGTCGCCTGTATCCGTGGACAGGCTGCTTTCAGCCCTGCCCCGCTGCGTGGAAAACGCAGATGCGCTTCGCTCAACCAGTCAGCACGTGCGGCAGGCGTTTCTTGCCGACCTGACCGCACCGCCTTCCCTCGACGAACTTGCCCAACGATTCTCGCTGCGCAAGGAGACGCTGATCCGCACCTTCCGGCAGGATACCGGCCTGACGCCGGGCAGCTTCCTCAACATCTCCCGCGTGGAGTTCGCCAAAGCGCGGCTACGTGCCGGGGACGACATCGCCGACGTCGGCTACCAGAGCGGCTTTGCCGACCAGAGCCATTTTCATAAGACCTTCGTCAGCTATACCGCCGCCACGCCGCGCCAGTACGCGACGGGCCGATCAATATCAGACAATAAATAACGTTGGCATCACCGTAGCCTGACCTCAGATTGTTAACCGAGGTTGCTATGGAACTGTTCTTCCCTTCTGCTTTTCTCGCCCTGGCGCTGGCGCATTTTGTTGCGCTGTTGAGCCCGGGTCCGGATTTTTTCCTGCTGGTGGGCTACGCGGCGCGCTACCGACTGCGCGGCAGCGCTGGATTGTGCGTCGGCATCGCTGCGGGCAACGGGCTGTATATCTTACTGGTGATTATCGGCTGGAGTGCACTGCGCCAGTTTGCATGGCTGTTTACGCTCATCGAGTTATCCGGCGCACTGTACCTGCTGTGGATCGGCTCGCATCTGGTGCGCAGCCAACCGCAGGCGATGAGGCTGAATGAAACCCATCAGGGCTGCCCTTCGCTGCGCAAGCAGATCCTGCTGGGGCTCGGCTCGGCGCTGCTTAATCCGAAGAACGCGTTGTTCTATCTGGCGCTGATGACGGCGCTACTGGGGCCGGACGTGACGCTGCTTCAGCAGGCAACGTGCGGCGTCTGGATGGTGATGGTGGTGCTGGCGTGGGATCTGGCGCTGGTATCGCTGATGGGGCTATCGTCGGTGCAACAGAAGCTCAGCCGTGCGCTGTGGCTGATAGAGCGCACGGCGGGGGTGGTGCTGATGGGGTTTGGCGGGTGGGTGCTGTGGCGGCTGCTGGAAAATATACGCTGAGATAGCGGGCAGCCAAACGCTGCCCGCTATTTATTTTTTGTTTTGATCGCGCAGCATTGCTTCACGCAAAATGGCATTGAGCCGCGTCTGATAACCTTTCCCAGGCCGTTTAAGCCACTCCATCACATCGGCGTCAATGCGTACAGATGCCTGAGTTTTGAGTGGTCGATAGAACTTCCCTCGCACCGCCCCTGACCACTGTTCATCGTCCGTGGCAGGAATATCGCTGTAATCAATCTCCGCATCTGGTTTTTCAGCTAATGCTTTGAGCTCAGCCACACGACGAGCACTTACCTCAGGCGCACTACCTCGTTTATGTTTAACGATGCTCATAACGGCTCCTCTCTTTACGGTCCGCCTTTCGTGCGCTAATGATACGGATGATTTCTCCTCCGCTTTCAAAACGTACCGTATGTGCGACCAAAATAACAAGAAGGCCTTGCACAAGGCCGATGGTTTGCCAGCGAAATTCACCGTTTTCATAGCGATCCTGAACAGACAAATGATAAGGATCGTCGAAAACCATAACCGCATCCTCAAAACGTATGCCATGTTTTTGCAGGTTATTTTCGCCTTATTGCTATCCCACTCATACTCCATTGGCATAGTGTACCCTTCCCTGATTGTATATACAAAAAAGCATATACAAATTGCACAATGATTAAACCAAATATGTAAAAAGGTGTTTAATTCCGGAAGGTAGATTCCAGAAGCGGGAATGACATAACGCTCCCTGCTTTGCACATTCCCCCCGTATCCCTCTATCCTTAACCCATGGAAAAAATTGCTGAACTCAAACGCGCCAAGCTGTTGGCGCTGTCGCTGCTGCTGGTTGCCGCCGCGGCCTTTATCACCACCCTGTTCCTGCCGCAGACCTTCTGGGTGCGCGGCGTCAAGGCCATTGCCGAGGCGGCAATGGTCGGCGCGCTGGCTGACTGGTTTGCGGTGGTCGCGCTGTTCCGCCGGGTGCCGATTCCCTTTATCTCCCGCCATACGGCGATCATCCCGCGCAATAAAGACCGGATCGGCGACAATCTCGGCCAGTTCGTGCAGGAGAAGTTTCTGGATACCCAGTCGCTGGTGGCGTTGATTCGCCGCTATGAACCTGCCCAGATGATTGGTGCCTGGTTCAGCAAGGCTGACAACGCCCAGCGCGTCGGGCTGCATCTGATGCAGGTGATGAGCGGTTTTCTCGAGCTGACCGACGACGGGCGCATTCAGCGCCTGCTCAAACGCGCGGTGCATAAGGCCATCGACAAGGTCGATTTCACCGAAACCAGCGCCGTGATGCTGGAGAGCATGACCAAAAACAACCGCCACCAGGTGCTGCTGGACACCATCATCAACCGGCTGATTACGCTGATTCAGCGGGAAAGCACGCGGGACTTTATCGCCGACCAGATCGTCCACTGGCTCAAAACCGAGCATCCCCGCAAAGCGATGGTGCTGCCCACCGAGTGGCTGGGCGATCAGAGTGCGGAGATGGTATCGAACGCGGTCAACACGCTGCTGGACGATATCAGCCACGACCGCACGCACCAGATCCGCCAGGCGTTTGACCGCGCCACGCTGAAGCTTATCGACAACCTGAAAAACGATCCGGACATGGCGGCCAAAGCCGACAACATCAAGCATTACCTGAAAAACGATGAGGCGTTTAACCGTTATCTGGGCGAGATGTGGGCCGATCTGCGCCAGTGGCTGAAGGCGGATATGCAGAGTGAGGACTCGCGCGTGAAGCAGCGCATCGCCAACGCCGGGCTGTGGTTCGGTGAAACGCTGACGAACGACGCGAACCTGCAGGCCTCGCTGAACGAGCATCTGGAGCAGGCCGCGCACCGCCTCGCGCCGGATTTTGCCGCGTTCCTGACACGCCACATCAGCGACACGGTGAAAAGCTGGGATGCCAAAGACATGTCCCGCCAGATTGAGCTGAACATTGGCAAGGATCTGCAGTTTATCCGCGTCAACGGCACCCTGGTGGGCGGGACGATTGGCCTGATCCTGTTTTTACTCTCGCAGCTGCCTGCCGTGTTGGGACATTAATCCGCTTTGGGCGGCGCGATGACGTAGCGCGTCGCCTCGAAGCGGTTCAGGATCAGGTGCACCAGAAAGACCATCGTCAGCGTCGCCACCAGCGAAAAGGTAACGGAGGTGATGCGGTACAGATCGCTGAACACCAGGTCAGTGTCCGGGTGCATGTTCTGCCCGAACATTATCCCGATGGTGGTGATGCTGGAGAAGCCCACGCCCGCCCCCACCTTCTCCATCACGTGGAGTCGCGCACCAAACGCCAGCCCAAGGCCGATCAGCGGCATCATCAGCAGCATATGGCTGCTGTGATCGTAGAGGATCAGCTGCACCACCAGAATATAGAGACAGCCCAGCACCACGCCGACCACGCGCCAGATGGAGCTCATCACCGCGCCGCGATAGTGCATCGGGAACAGGATCAAAATCCCTGCCATCAGCGCCGAAAGCGAATCGCTTAAGTCGCTGATCTGAAAAACGACGAATATCAGCGTCGCGACGGTACCGGAGAGCAGCGACTCGTGGCGCACGCGGGCGTCATCTTTCTCAATCAGCGGCGGCGGCTTGCGGGGTTCCACATCCGGCAGAAGATAGTTCATCAGCGCGCTCAGGCACACCGCCATTACGCTCGCTTCGATGTTGGAAAACAGCAGCGTGTGCCAGTTGGTGGTGGGGTAGCTCATAAAGTTGAGCATCACGCTCTGGCACACCACGCCCATCGAACCGAACAGAAACAGCGGGCCTTTACTCATAAAGCGAAAGCGCATCACGTACAGGGCAAAGACCACCAGCGTCATGATGATCGGCCATTGCGACAAATAGCCGATGATAATCACCATTTCGACGCAGTTGAGCGATGCGCTGAAGATAAACTGCTTCGCCACGTGGCGGTTAAACACCGGCACCAGCGAAAGCAGCATGATCGGATAGACCACGAAAAAGACGCCGTAGCTGGTGTTATAGAAACTGGAGATGCTGAGCGCAATCATCCCGGCAAAGACGATGCGCAGGGTCTGGCGAAAGTCGTTTGCCGTATAGACGATGTTGCCGTGCGGGGTAAAGACCCGCGCCAGGGTACTAATAGACATAGTGAAGCAGGCTTACCAGGTGGATCTGCATCCCGGAGAAGAAGCGCGCAAACGGCCCTTCGCTGTTGTAGAGCTGCACGGTCGCGCGGGCGCCGGTCGGCAGATGCTTCGGCAGCGCCTCGTCCAGCGTCACGTGAATGCGCATGCGCTGGGCGTCGCGCACCCAGCGGTTGGAGGTTTCCGGCTCGGAGAGTTGGCCGTTAACGGCCTCCTGACCTGCCAGGATCCCCGCGTCGCTGCTGGTGACGTGGGCGCGGAAAACGTGTCCCGGGAAGGCGTCAAACACCACGGCCGCATCGGTGCCCTGATGGGTATGGCGCAGGCTCTTCTCACGGAAATCGGCCACGATATCGGTCTGGTTGTTCACCAGCGCCAGCGCGGCGGAACCGGATGAAGCGTAGAAGCCGGGGCTCAACTGCAGGTTACTGACCGTGCCGTCCGCCTGGGCGTAGACCTTCGTCCAGCCGAGGTTCAGCTCTGCTTCATCCAGCGCGTTACGGTATTTTTGCAGCGTCACGTTGCGGTGCTCGTCCCGCTCGCCGCGCTGGATACGCAGGTTCTGAATGTTGGCCTGAATTGAGCTGACGGACTGTTCGCTGCTCTGCCAGGTGGTGCGGACTTTATCCAGATCCGCCTGCGAGACGTTCTGCAGCGTGCTCAGCTTCTGGTAGCGATCAAAAGTCACTTTGTCGTTACGCGCGGTCAGCACGGCGGTTTTCAGGCTGGCCTGCGCGGCGGCGATCTGCGCATCCAGCTGTTCGTTGGACAGGCGTGCCTGCCCGAGCGCAATTTGCGCCGCTTCCACCTTATTGCGAAACGGCGTGTCATCGAGCTCAAACAGCAGATCGCCTCTCTTCACCTGGCTGTTGTTGTGGACATGTACCGCCGCCACGTAACCGGAGACGCGCGGAGACACCGGCGTCACCACGCGCATCACGGTGGAGTCCGGCGTCAGCGGGATCCAGATATCCGCGACGATAAAGTAGACAAACATCAGCAGGAAAGAGGCAATACTCACCCTTACCCAGCGGGCAAACTTTTGTTCAGGGGTCATTATTTTTCGGTCTTGTTATCTTCTTCGCGGATTGTCCGCAAATTGCAGGCGATTTGATTCAACGTGGCGCTGAAAATGTCGAGATGTTCCGGCGCGATGTTTTGCGATACGCGCGCCTGATACGTCTCAATGACCTGAGTGAGCCTTTGTAACAGGGCTTTTCCCTCAGGCGTCAGCGTCAGAAGCCGGATGCGCTTGTCATAAGGCGATACAGCGCGCAGCAGGTACCCCTGCTTTTCCAGCTGTGTCAGGGTGCGCATCAGCGGCGGCAGTTCAATGCCCTGCACCTCCGCCAGCTCACTCATTGAGACGTTATCCCCGAGCTGATGAAGCTGCATCATCACCGTCCAGCTCGACTGGGTTAACCCGGTATCGAGAATGGCCTCGTCGATGACGGCACGCCACTGGCGCACGATCATCGCCATCCGCATGCCCATCGGCCTGCGGCAGAACAGTTCTTCTTCACTCATGGGGAAACCTCTCGTCACACGCGGTCAAGATAATAGTTATCAGGGTAACTATCAAGAAACGAGAGGCGAAAGCGCAGGAATTGCGAAAGGTGTTACTGGAGGCGATGTACGCGTAGGCCCGGTAAGCGCAGCGCCACCGGGCGTTTTTAGCGGCTAAAAAGCCTCTTTACAGCGGCCTTCCCCGACGCCGTCACCACCACCTCCCGATATCCCGCCACACGCTGGATCCAGCCTTTATTTTCCAGATGGTCGAGCAGCAACGCGCCGGCTTCTCCGCCCAGGTGAAACCGCCGCTCGCTCCAGTCCAGGCAGGCGCAGCAGACCTTCCGGCGCGGATGCGCGCTTAACGAAATGCCGAGCGTCAGGAACTGCTCCCGGCCATAGAGTGTCAACGCTGAACCGTCAGCCTCCAGCCAGCCTTCCGTCTGCATGAAATCATAAATCTGCACCGCCACCGCGCCTGCGAGATGGTCATAGCAGGTCCGGGCTTCACGCATGGCTTTCGGTGCGGTGGTTTCCGGCGGGGTAATGCGGCTCCACGAAAGCCCCATCATCTGCTCCACCAGCGCCGCCACGTCGTGCCCGGCAAGACGATAATAGCGATGCCGCCCTTGCGACAGGCAGGTTATCAGTTGCCCTTCAAGCAGTCGGGCGAGATGCCCGCTGGCGGTCGACGGTGCGACATCTGCCGCCGCGCTCAGTTCGGTGGCCGTCCACGCCCGTCCGTCCATTAGCGCACAGAGCATCTTCACGCGCGACGGATCGGCCATTGCAGCCGCCACCGCGGCAATCGCCTTTTCCAGCATCGCGCTGTTATCAGGGGGTAAACTCGTCTTAAGCATGGGTCGCCCAGGGTTCGGTGATCTCTGCGGCCAGCTTATCATCATCCGTCAGCAGAATAAGGTGATTCGCATGGTCGCTGTACTGAGTCAGGATAGACACACCGCGTGCCGCCAGCGCCGCTGCGATCTCGCCCAGCTCGCCAGGGCGTTCCTGCTTAAGCTTTCTGATCACCGGCTTTCGCACCGCCTGCACGGTAAACCCGGCGTCGAGCAGCACGCGTCGCGCTTTTTTCCCGTCTTCCACCAGGAAATGGGCATGTGTACCAAATACGCCACCGCCCTCTAGCCCCACGCCGTTGCGGCCCAGCAGCTGCCCAAAGCGCGCCAGTTCACCCGGGATATCGCGAAAAATGACATGAACGTCATACATCGGCGTGTCCTCCGGTTTCAGAGGTATATTCCCGCACGACCTGCGCCACCCGAATGCGGTAGTACGCAAAAATTGACTCCCGTCCTTCGGCCTGCGCCGCCTGATGGAAGACGTTCTGCTTCCAGCGGCGGACGGCCTCTTCATCCCGCCACCAGGAGAGGGAGAGGATTTTGCCCTCGGTGGTCAGGCTCTGGAACCGTTCGATATCAATAAAACCGTCGATGTCCGCCAGCAGCGGCTTAAGCTCTGCGGCAAGCTGAAGATAGCGCGCCTGATGGGCAGGCGCGGCTTTGGCTTCGAAAAGGACTGCGATCATGGCTTTCTCTCCGTTGTGATGTTGGGGAGAGAATGCAGGAGGGAAAAGCACAATGCTTCGGCAAGGAGCGAAGCGTTGTGCCGGATGGCGCTGCGCTTATCCGACCTACGGGCTCATGTAGGCCCGGTAAGCGCAGCGCCACCGGGCGGGTTTTATCCCACCATCGACCTCGGCTCCATAAACGCCCGAATTCCCCACTCACCCATCTCGCGCCCCAAACCGGAGTGCCTGAAGCCACCGAACGGCGCTTTCGGTTCATGGGCCAGGGTGTTCACCAGCACGCGACCGGCAACAATCTGCTGCGCCACGCGTCGTGCGCGGTCCACATCGCCGCCCAGCACCATCGCGCTCAGGCCGTAGTCGGTGTCGTTGGCAATGGCTATCGCCTCCGCCTCGTCACGATAGGGGATCACGCACAGCACCGGACCGAAAATCTCGTCGCGGGCAATCGTCATCCGGTTGTTCACGTCGGCAAACAGCGTCGGACGCACAAACCAGCCGTCCTGCGTGCCGTCCGGTCGTCCTTCACCGCCCGCCAGCAGGCGTGCCCCCTCTTCGAGGCCTTTACGGATATAGCCCTGCACCCGCAGCCACTGCTTCTCGCTGACCATCGGGCCGACGTCTGTCGCACTGTTGCGCGGGTCGCCGGATTTCACCGCCGCCACGGCCTGCGCCAGCGCGGTTTCGATCTCCACCTTGCGCGAGTAAGGCACCAGAATGCGCGTTCCGGCCACGCACGCCTGTCCGCTGTTCATAAACCCGGCCTGGATCACCAGCGGGATCGCCTGCGCGAGATCCACATCATCCAGCAGGATCGTCGGCGATTTACCGCCCAACTCCAGCGTCACGCGCTTAAAGCTTTCCGCCGCGTTGCGCAGGATCGCCTTGCCGGTATTCGTGGAACCGGTGAACGAGATTTTTGCCACGTCCGGATGACGGCTAATCGTTTCGCCGACCGTCTCGCCGCGTCCGGTGACGATATTAAATACCCCTGGCGGTAATTCAGCATCGCGCAACGCTTCGGTGACAATCTGCGTTTGCAGGGCGCTCATTTCGCTCGGCTTGATCACCGCCGTGCAGCCCGCAGCGAGCGCGGCCGCCAGTTTGCCGCAGATAAACCCGGCATCGCTGTTCCACGGCGTAATCAGCCCGGCCACGCCAAGCGGCGTCATCTGCACCGTTGCGGCACCTGCGGGGGTGACAAACTCAAACGCCTCAAGCGCCTCGATGGCCTGCGTAATCACCTCTGCCGGATAGCTTGCCATCCACGCGGAGCGCGAGGCGGGCGCACCGTACTCCTCGACAATGGCGTCCAGCATCGCATCGTGACGGGCGGCCACGGCGGCGTGCATGCGCTTCAGCGCGGCGATGCGTTCCTGCTTTGTGGTCTGCGACCATGCCGGAAACGCCGCTTTTGCCGCCGCGATAGCGCGTTCAGCGTCAACCTCATCCGCCAGACGAACCTGGCCGATGACCTGCGCCGTCGCCGGATTGTACAAATCAAACCGCTCGGTACCGTGCGGGGTAACAAACTCGCCGTTAATAAAGATCTGTTCGATAGTGTGCATATAACCCTCCTCAGGCTGTGTGAGACCAGTCTGTCACGTCTTCTCCGTTGCGATAATCCACGCTATGCTGCAATGGTTGTTTCGATTTTCAGGATAATCTATGCATCGTTCAGGTCTGACAGAGCTGGAAGTGGTGATGGCGGTGGTGCGGCGCGGCAGCTTTCGCGGTGCGGCGCAGGAGCTGGGGATGTCCGCCACGGCGGTCAGTAACGCCATCGCCGGGCTGGAGAGCCGCCTTGAGACGCGGCTTTTCAACCGCACCACCCGCAGCGTGGCGCTCACCGACGCCGGGCAGCGCTACGTTGCGCGCATTGGCCCGGCGTTGCAGGAGATCCGTCTCGCTGGGGAAGAGATCCACAGTGACACCGGGGAACCTGCCGGCACGCTACGGCTGAACGTGCCGAACCATATCGGCACGCTGTTTCTGGACCAGCTGCTGATCGACTACATGATCCGCTACCCGAAAATGCGCGTGGAAACGGTGAGTGAAGCGAGGATGATCGACATCGTCGCCGAAGGTTATGACGCGGGGATCCGTCTCGAAGAGTCCGTTCCGCAGGACATGATCGCCGTGCCGCTGACCGGTGAGATCCGCCAGCTCGTCACCGCCACCCCGGACTATTTCGCCCGTCACGGCATACCCGAGACGCCGGACGATCTGCTTTCACATCAGGGGATCGGCATGCGTATGGCGCACGGTGGGATCTACCGCTGGGAGCTGGCCCGTCGGGGGGAAACGTACGCGCTTGCCGTGCCGCCGCGCTTTGCGACGTCCGATCTTTTTGCCTCGATCCGCGCCGTGAAAGCGGGATTAGGGGTGGGATTTTTACCGGAACTCTATATTCGGGACGAGCTGAAAAGCGGGGAGCTGGTGAGCGTCTTAAACGACTGGACGCAGCCGTTTGCCGGGCTGCGCCTGTACTACCCCGGCCATCGCCACATCCCGCCAGGGCTGCGGGCGCTGGTGGCGATGATCCGCGAGCGCGGAATTATTCCAGGTTAGCTTTATTCAGCCCGTACGCCGCATCCAGCGAACCGGGCGCCATGCGGGAGGTGATCCCCAGACGGTTCCAGGCGTTGATCGCCACGATGGCGAAGTTCAGCTCTGAAATCTCCACGTCCGAGAAGTGCTCCGCCACGCTGCGGTACAGCGCGTCACTCACCCCGTGAACGCCAATCTGGGTCAGCGCTTCGGTGAAGGCCAGCGCGGCTTTTTCACGGGCGCTGAACAGCGGGGACTCGCGCCAGGCCGCCAGATGGTACAGGCGCAGTTCGCGCTCGCCGGCGATTTTCGCCTCTTTTGAGTGCATATCCAGACAGAACGTACAGCCGTTCAGCTGCGACACGCGAATGTCGATCAGGTGCTTCAGCGCCGGATCGATGGAGGTTTTTGCTACCTCCATGCTCAGGGCAGACAGCGCGTTGGCGAGGGCAGGTGTAACTTTATGGTGGTTAACGCGAGTGCTCATGGTCTTTCCTCTTTTTGTGCGGCATATGCCGTGCGATGAGGCAAATCTACGCCGTTCATGACATAGTAAAAAGATACAAAAAGCGTGAAATGAGGTAGGACATGAAGCCGGGCTATCACGAGATTTATTCCCGCTACCGCGACAACATCATGCGCGGCGTGCTGAAGCCGGGCGACAGGGTGCCTGCCATCCGCGTGCTGGCGGAAGAGCTGAAGGTGGCGCGTAAAACCGTCGAAACGGCGTACGCCATTCTGACGGGTGAAGGGTATCTGGTGAGCCAGGGCGCGCGCGGCACGCAGGTTAACCCGGATTTACTGCTGCCGGATAAGACTGCCCCTGCGGAGCAGCCCACCGGAGCGCTTCCGGCCTCGCTCATCAGCCAGCGCGAGCGGGCTGGGTTTCTGCGCCCCGGCATTCCTGCCCTCGACAGCTTCCCGTATAAAAAATGGCTGCTGCTGGCGGGCCAGGCGACGCGGGCTATGCGACAGGAGGAGATGCTCAACCCGCCCGTTCTGGGCTGGTATCCGCTGCGCCAGGCCATCGCCAGCTACCTCAACATCTCACGCGGGCTCTCCTGCACCGCTGAACAGGTGCTGATCACCAGTGGCTACAGCGGCAGCCTGCGGCTGATCCTCGACACCCTCGCCAGCCGCAGCGACAAGGTGGTGTTTGAAGATCCGGGCTATTTTATGGGCCAGCAGCTGCTCAAGCGGATCGTGCCGCGCCTGCACACCGTGCCGGTCGACCGTTCAGGTATCGATACGGACTACCTGCTGCGTCACCATCGCGACGCCCGATTTGCCATCGTCACCCCGTCGCACCAGAGCCCGCTGGCGGTCACGCTCTCCCTGCCGCGTAAACAGCAGTTGCTCGACTGGGCCAGCCAGAACGAGGCGTGGATTATCGAAGACGATTACGACGGGGAGTTTCACTACACCCGCAAGGTGCTGCCGTCGCTGAAAAGCCTCGACCATCACGACCGGGTGATTTTTATGGGCACCTTCAGTAAAACCATCATGCCGTCGCTGCGCATGGGCTACGTGGTGATGCCCGCCAGCACCGTCGGAGCCTTTACCGACTGCGCGGACATCACCACCAGCGGCCAGCCGGTACTGACGCAAAAGATCCTCACCGCGTTTCTCAACGAAGGGCATTTTTTCCGTCATCTGAAAAAGATGCGCGCGCTGTATCAGACCCGCCGCGACTGGATGATTGCCGCCCTGCAGGAGGTGTATGGCGATCTGTTTTTCACCGAGCAAAACGACGGTGGGATGCATATCGTGGCGTTCCTGACCAAAGGAAGCCGTGACTGGGAAGTGGCGCGCTGCTGGCAGGAACAGCAGCTGCAGGTCAATGCGCTCTCGGAGTGGTATCGCGGGTCGGGCAAACGTTACGGGCTGGTGATGGGCTATAACAACGTGCGGTCGTATGAAGAGGCGGTTGAGCTGCTGGAAAGGCCGAAGCGGCAGACGTTTGCGCTGTTGCGCTGAAAATCGCCCGGTGGCGCTACGCTTACCGGGCCTACGGGATCGAGTAGGCCGGGTAAGGCGCAGCCGCCACCCGGCGACGACGTGGATCACACATCATAACGCGATAACCCAACGTCCTTGAGTTGCTCGTCGCTCATCTGGCTCAGGATGCGGCGGGTGCGGTTGATGCGATACCAGTTACGCAGCGTTTTTGCGATCCAGACAAACACAATAAACGGACGTTTTGAACGATTCTCGTAGAATTCCATGATGCTCTCCTCACTGTGTCAGTGGGGTTATCATCCCGGAAATCCACCCGTGCAATACAGATGCAAAAACAACTTTTGTTTAACATACAGATCCGCTAAAACAGTATCTGCATGGCAATTTTCGCAGCAATCTGTACTGGTTTTATAATCTGTATGGTGAAAACAAAGGATACAGCATGACACGCTACCAACATCTGGCCAATCTTCTGGCTGAACGCATTGAGCAAGGGCTGTATCGCAGCGGCGAACGTCTGCCGTCGGTGCGCACGCTGAGTCAGGAGCACGGCGTGAGCATCAGCACCATACAGCAGGCCTACCAGATCCTCGAAAACCTCCAGCTGATCACGCCTCAACCGCGCTCCGGCTATTTTGTCTCACCGCGCAAAGCCCAGCCGCCCGTCCCGGCGATGACGCGCCCGGTGCAGCGCCCCGTGGACGTTACCCAGTGGGATGAGGTGATGATGCTGCTGGACGCCCGCGCCGACAAAGAGATGATCTCCTTTGGCGGCGGTTCGCCGGACATTAACCAGCCGAGCCTGAAGCCCCTGTGGCGCGAGATGAGCCGCATCGCGCAGCATAACCCTGGCGAGATGCTGAGCTATGACGTGCTTGACGGGCGCCTGGAGCTGCGCGAGCAGATCGCCCGTCTGATGCTGGACGGCGGCTCCACCGTCTCGGCAAGCGACATTGTGATCACCAACGGCTGCCACGGCGCGCTGTCGATTGCCCTGCTGTCGGTATGCAAACCGGGGGATATCGTGGCGGTGGAATCGCCGTCGTTTCACGGCACCATGCAGATGCTGCGCGGGTTTGACATCAAGGCGATTGAAATTCCCACCGACTCTGAAACCGGGATCAGCATCGAAGCGCTAGAGCTGGCAATGGAGCAGTGGCCAATCAAGGCGGTGATTCTGGTGCCCAACTGCAATAACCCGCTCGGGTTTATCATGCCGGAGGCGCGGAAAAAGCAGGTGCTGGCCCTCGCCCAGCGGCACGATATCGTGATTGTCGAGGATGATATTTACGGCGAGCTGGCGGCGGAGTACCCGCGCCCGCGCACCATTCATTCGATGGATATCGACGGCCGCGTGATCCTCTGCAGCTCGTTTACCAAAACCGTGGCGCCGGGCCTGCGCGTCGGCTGGATTGTGCCGGGACGCTACTACGACCGGGTAATGCACATGAAATACGCCGCCGGCGGATTTAACGTGCCGGGCACGCAGATGGCGGTGGCGGCGTTTATTCGCGACGGTCATTACCATCGCCACGTGCGCCGTATGCGCCAGATTTATCAGCAGAATATGGAAACCTACACCTGCTGGGTGCGGCAGTATTTTCCGGCAGAGATTTGCGTCACGCGCCCGCAGGGCAGCTTCCTGCTGTGGATTGAGCTGCCGGAGAAGGTCGATATGGTGTGCGTCAGCAAGCAGCTGTGCCGGCTGAAGATCCAGGCCGCGGCCGGGTCGCTGTTTTCCGCCTCCGGGAAGTACCGTAACTGCCTGCGGATCAACGTGGCGCTGCCGCCGACGGAGAAACATCGCGAGGCGTTGAAGAAGCTGGGTGAAGCGATTGTGATTGCGATGGAGGAGTAGTGTTTTGCCGGGTGGCGGCTTCGCCTTACCCGGCCTACGTTCTTGCCGTTGTAGGCCCGGTAAGCGCAGCGCCACCGGGCAACAGGCTGCACTACTCGTCGAAGTACCAATACCCCTGGTTAATCAGCCCGGTGAGCTCCTCGACAAACGCCGGGTTTTTCAGCGCATCGCCCAGCTCGGCCTGACCGAGTTCGGTGTAGCGGCACAGCGCATCCGCCGCCTTCGCGTCTACCGTCTCCAGCTGTTCGCTGTTGATGAAGAAGCTGCCGTTGATGTTCAGCACGCGCAGGCCGCTCAGGCGAGACAGCGTTTCGCCGCCCTGCAGCGCGTCCAGCACCTCTTCCGGCGCGTACGGCGGCTCGGCGGCGGCAATATCCAGCTCGTGGCGCGGCGTGGAGACAAAACTGCCGAACCATTTTGTGAAATCATCTGGCTTGGCGATCATGTCGATCATCATCTGACGAATGCGATCGAGCTCGTACTGCTCCACGCGGCCCGGGTGTTCACGGCAGGTCAGATCCGGATCGCTGTAGTGCTCGCCGCCCAGATCGTTTTCCAGCGCATAATCGGCGAAGCTGCTGATCAGATCGCGGCCATTTGGCCCACGGAAGCCGACGGAGTAGTTAAGCGCCGTTTCATGGGTAAAACCGTCGTGCGGGAATCCAGGCGGAATATAGAGAATATCGCCCGGCGCCAGATCTTCGTCGATGATCGGCTCGAACGGATCCACATGCAGCAGCGCCGGATGCGGGCAGAACTGACGCATCGGCAGCTTGTCACCCACGCGCCAGCGGCGGCTGCCCATCCCCTGAATGATAAACACGTCGTACTGATCGATATGCGGACCCACGCCGCCGCCCGGTACGGAGAAGGAGATCATCAGATCGTCCAGACGCCAGTCCGGCAGAACGCGGAACGGACGCACCAGCTCCGCCGCGGGCATATGCCAGTGGTTCACCGCCTGCGCCAGCAGCGACCAGCCGGTTTCGCCCAGATCGTCAAAGTGCTCGAACGGACCATTGCTGGCCTGCCATTTACCGTTGAAATGGCTCACCAGACGGCTATCGACCTCCGGCTCCATCGCCAGACCCGCCAGCTCGTCTGGGGTAATCGGGTCGACAAAATTCGGGAAGGCATTTTTCAGCACAACGGGTTGCTTTTGCCAGTATTTCTCAAGAAATTCCGGCCAGTTCAGGTTCAGTTGATACGCCATGGGTAGCACCAGTGAGAAGGGAAACAGGCGCGATTATAGGCAAGAAGGCAGAGGGGGAACTTGTCATGGGTCAAACCAGCACGTGTAGGTCGGGTAAGGCGAAGCCGCCACCCGACACAAACACGCCGCGAAAACTTAATCCAGCTTCAGCTCGTCATAATGGGTAATCAGTTTACCCACGATACCATAGTCCAGCGCTTCCGCCGGGGACATCCAGAAGTTGCGGTCGGTGTCTTTTTTTACTTTTTCCAGCGGCTGGCCGGTAGCGTCGGCGATCAGCTTGTTCACGCGATCCAGCATGCGGATGATCTCGCGCGCTTCGATCTCAATATCCGTCGCCTGACCGCGCACGCCGCCCAGCGGCTGGTGGATCATGAAGCGGGTATTTGGCAGCGAGTAGCGGTGCTCTTTTTTCGCAGCCAGGAAGATGGTGATCCCGGCGCTCGCGACCCAGCCGGTGCCGATCACGTGCACTTCCGGGCGAATGAATTTGATGAAGTCGTGGATGGTGTCGCCCGCTTCTACGTGGCCGCCCTGGCTGTTGATGTACAGCTTGATCGGATCGTTGCTGACGCTTTGCAGCAGGATCATCTGGGTGATCACTTTCTGCGCCAGCTCCTGGTTGATCTCACCGGAGATCACAATCGAACGAGACTCCAGCAGTTTTTGCTGCAGAGCGCCCGCGCCGTTTGACCCTTCCGCTTTTTCCTTGTCGCTTTCTTTCAGTGTGTAGTGCATTGTTATTTCCTCAGCTTGTCGCGCTCAAAACCAGAGTGTAGCCTGTTTTACCGATCAAAGTCCTCACAGACAAATCACGAGGGAGCTTATGCATATTGCCCATGTTGCACTGTGGACCCGAAACCTGAACGCCCAGGTTCAGTTCTGGGAAACGGTTTTTAATGGCCGCAGCAACGAACGCTACGTCAGTAAAAATCGTCCCGGGTTTGAATCACACTTTATTACGCTGAATGACGGACCGACCATCGAGCTGATGACGCTGCCGGACCTGCCCGCAGCCCCGTCACATCCGGAGTTTATCGGCTGGGCGCATATTGCCATCAATGTCGGCAGCAAGGCGCAGGTGGACGACATGGCCGAACGGGCACAGGCCAGCGGCACGCTGCTCAGCGCCCCGCGCATGACCGGAGACGGCTTCTATGAAGCGGTGATCGCGGACCCGGACGGCAACCGGATTGAGCTTGTCGGTGCATAATATCAGCGTTTCGTTCCTGAACTCGCCCGGTCACGGATCGCTATACTTCATATGATTATCATATTGTTAAATGATAATTATATTTAATGTGTTAAGATGAAAGTCAGCATAAACAGTCCCTTACGTCACTCCTGGGGGCTGTTTGCATCCTCGACATGTAAAACAGCACCGGGGCGGTGAATGGAACACATTGTGTATGTGGTTGATGACGATGACGCAGTCAGACAGTCCGTAATCGGGCTGCTGGAATCCGCAGACTTAAACGCCATCGGCTTTTCATCGGCAGAAGCGTTTCTTCAGCACCGCTTTGAAGAGCTCCCCTCGTGCGTGGTCCTCGATATGCAGATGCCCACCATCTCGGGTTTTGAGGTGGCAGATGCCCTCAAGGACAGCGGGCGTGAAATCCCGATTATCTTTCTCACCGGCCACGGCACCATTCCGATGTCGGTGCGCGCCATAAAAGGCGGCGCTTACGAATTTCTCACCAAGCCTGTCGAATCCACCGCGCTTATCGACGCCATTGAGTCCGCGCTGCAGCTGGCGGAAAACAACGCCGAGCGCAATAAAGAGCACTACGCCCTGAAGCAGCGCCATCTCTCCCTCACGCCGCGCGAACACGAGGTGCTCACGCTGGCGATAAGCGGCATGCTGAACAAGCAAATTGCCGCCGAGCTGGGCGTCAGCGAGATCACGGTGAAAGTGCATCGCCGCCGCGTAATGGAGAAAATGCAGGTGCGCTCCGTGGCAGAGCTGGTCAGGGCCGTTGAGCGCCTGACCAAAAGCCAGCCTGCGGAGTAACGTTTACCCTTCCTGTACCGCCAGCGGCAGCGCAAAGGCAAATACCGTGCCGTAAGGCTCCCGGCGGCGCGCGCTCAGCTTCCCGCAGTGGCGCTCAATGATGCTGGCGCTGATGGTCAGCCCCATCCCCATCCCCTGTGGCTTGGTGGAGTAGAACGAGTCAAAAATCTGCTCCAGCCGCTCGGGCTCAATGCCGCTCCCGGTATCGGCGATCTCAACGATCGCTTTCCCGTCCGCGTTGCTGGTGCTGAGGGTGATGGTGCAGGCGCGATCCTTCACCTCGGCCATCGCCTCAACGGCGTTCATCACCAGGTTAAGCAGCACCTGCTGGATCTGCACGCTATCGCCGGTGATAAAGCTGTCCTGCGCCTTCAACAGGTAATCAACGCTAATGTGTCGCTGCTCCAGCTCGCTGCGGGAGAGCGCGATGATATGGTGGATCAGATAGTGCAGATCGATGCGCGAGAAGGTGGGATCCTGCTTGCGCGTCAGGGACTGGATGCTGCGAATGATCTCCCCCGCCCGAGCGCCTTCCGCGGCGATCTCTTCCAGCCCTTCCCGCACTTTATCCAGCCGGGCCGGCTCCCGGCTGAGCCAGCGCAGGCTCGCTCCGGCGTTAGAGACGATCGACATCAGCGGCTGGTTGATCTCATGGGCGATGGAGGAGGTCAGCTGCCCGACGGTGGTGGCGCGGGACACCCTCGCCAGATCCGCCTGCGCCACCCGCATGGCATCCTCTGCGGCGCGCTGGCTGGTGATATCGGTGATGATGCCGTAATACTCATTCACCTCGCTGCCCACGCCCACCGGATCGCCAATCCCGAGGATATAGCGCGTTGAACCGTCGGTACGCTTCACCCGAAACTCCGCGCGCATGGAGAGCCCTTCGCGCACGCTCTGCGTGACGATGGTGCTGATGCGGGCGTAATCGTCTTCATGGACGAAGGTCAAAAACTCCGCCATGGAGATCATCTTTTGCTGCTCGGGCAGGCCGAGGATGCGGGCGTACTCCTCCGAGACAAACATCAGATCCTGCTCCAGCTCCCAGCGCCAGCTGCCGGTGTGGCTAATCTGCTCGCCCAGCATCAGCGAGGTCTGGCTGGCGCGCAGCTCTTTTTCCACCCGACGGCGCTGGATGTTCTCCCCCAGCAGCTCGGCGTACAGCCGCGCCGTCTCCAGGGAGACCGCGGCCTGCGCCCCCAGCAGGCTCACCACGCGGGAATGCTCGGCGGTGAAAACCTCCGGCATCAGGCGGTTTTCCAGGTAGAGCACGCCCACCAGCCGCGCCTGTTTGAACATCGGGACGCACATGACGGCCGCCCCCGAGGTGACCAGATAGGGATCCTGGCTGAAGGGGTGAAACTCCTCCGGCTTGCCGGTACGGATCTCCTGCCCGGTGCGGATCACCGCCGCCAGCACCGACAGGGGCATGTCGGTCGCCGTCGGCACGTCTTTCAGGATCCGCACCCGTACGCCGTCGGTGCTGGTCCAGGCGCTGGCCTCGATCTCCGGGATCAGGTTATCACTCACGCGAAGCAGCAGGCCGCGCTGCGCCCCGGCGCGTTCGAGGAGGATCGTCATCAGGTTTTCGATTAAGCGCTCAAGATTGATCTCTTCCGACAGCGCGCGGGAGGCTTTGATGACGCTCTGCAGATCGCGGATCGTCTCGTTCTGGGCGAACGCCACCGTGTCATAGGCGCTCGCCTGCCCTGAGGCCAGCAGATGCGGGAAATCCTGCTCCAGCTGGCGCACCTTGGCCTGCGCGCCCGCCCGGCCCCAGGCGGCAATTGCGCCACGGAAGTGTGCGTCCGAGGCGGTTGGATAGCCGCAGGCCAGCGCAAAGCGGCCCGCCAGCTCGTGGGCCAGGGCATTAATTGGATTAAACCCGCCCTCGCGGGAGAGCCGGACCGCCTTCTCATACTGCTCAAGCGCGATGCTGTTCATCCCGTCCAGACGCACGATTTCGGCGTAGATCAGCGCCTCTTTATCCGCGAACGTGCCGGGATTAATGCGCGCCCAGAGGGCGATTTTGTCATAGTGAGCGTGAATGTTGCGACGGTGGTTCGCCGAGAAGGTCTCCGGCGTTAACTGACGCGAAAGCGCCAGCGCGCTGTAAAGATGGTAATCCAGCAGATGGATGTGCCCCGGCGCAGACCACGCGTACCACCCCGCCATCTCCAGATCCGCCTGCGCGTCGGCATACTCCCCACAGGTAAAATGCGCCATGCCGCGGTAGAGCCAGTACCAGAACAGCATGGTGGAGGTCTGCTCCGGTGCCTGCTCTGGCGACGCGGGCAGCAATGCCTCCGGCAGCACCTGCGATGCGGTCCAGGTACCGATAACCGGCGTGCGCAGGAACTCTACGTAGCCGCGCTGGACCATCAAAATGGTCTCCACGTCCTGGAAGTGGGTTTTACGCACGAACGCCAGGCCGCGATCGATGCTGGTCAGCACCCCGTCCAGGTGATCGCCCCGGGAGAGGAAATTAATGACCTGGTGGCAGGCCGCAAAGCAGGCCATCGTCATATCGCCGTGGGTCACCGCCGAGGTAAAGCAGGCTTTCGCGCACTCGATGGTAAACGATAAGGGCTGGGTCCAGACGCTGAGCTGGTCGAGCGGCAGCAGGGTTTTAGCTTCGAATGCGTCGTAGCCGTGGCGATTGACCAGTTCGCGGGCCAGGGTGCCGTACTGGAAGCCGAGGCGGTACTCGGCGTAGCGGTGGCCCATCAGCACGCCAAACCAGGCCATCGCCGTGGTGGAGGCGCCGGTAATGCCGTGGTCGAGCGTCAGGTGCATCATGCGGCAAAGCAGTAAAAAGTGCAGGCGCGGACAGATGAAGCTGGCGCAAATGCTGGCGCTGTAGAGCAGGTTCATCACCGCTTCGGTTTCCGGGTTATCCATCCGCGAGAGCGGGGCAAACAGGGTTTGCGGCGCGTCGCCCGCGCGGTTACAGAAGTGTTCCCAGGCCTCGTCGCAGTCGGCATCTTCCGGATAGCGGCCGATCTGAATGCCAAAGACCCCCAGCCAGCAGAGCGCTGCTTCCAGCGCCAGACGGCTGTCCGACTGGCGAATGTACACTTCCACCAGCAGATTGGCCGCCAGCGCCTTTTCGGTCAGCCCGCCGGGGCACCCGAGAATGGCGTCACACAGCTCGCGGGTGCGCGCCAGGTGCCCCAGCGCAAACTCGCAGCCCGCCTCTTCGATATCGAGCATAAAGTCTGACACCGTCCCGGCGTTGCCCAGCGCTCGGGCAGTCTGGATATAGCTCAGCGCCGAGAGATAATCCCCCGAGCGTTTCGCGCGTCGCGCGGCCAGCAGGCTCAGCTCGCGGAACATCTGGCGCTGCGGGGCGGGCTGGATGCTGTCCAGCGCGGCCGTGACGTGATGTACGGCGCGGAACAGCAGCTCGTTCCCCGCCGCCTGGCGCGCGGCGTCGGCCAGCAGGCTGGCGGTGGTCAGATGAAGATGGCTTTTCTCATGCCGATCCAGCAGCGCAAAGGCGGCCTCCTGCACCCGGTCATGGGTGAAGGAGTACGCTTTTTCCGTCAGCACGATCAGCTGCGCCATGACCGCCGGATGCAGCGCGTAGCGCATTTCCGCCATCGATATACCGACCACGCGGCAGATCATCTCCATTTCGCCCGTGCCGCCGAGGCAGGCAAGGCTGCCCAGCAGGCGACGCGTCTCGTCGGGCAACTCTTCCAGCTTCTCCAGCACCAGGGTGACGACGTTTTCGGTGTAATGCCGGGCGCGGATCGCCTGCAGATCGTAGTGCCACTTGTCCTGATATTTGTTGTGCACCACCAGCCCGTCATCGACGATGCGGCGGAAAAATTCGTGTACAAAGAGCGGGTTGCCTCCGGTCTTTTCATGGATCAGCGTGGCGAGGTCGGTCGTCGCCGTGCTGCGGGTACGAAATACCGTCCCCAGCCAGCGGGACACGGCTTTGACAGAGAGTGCCTGCGGGACAATTTCGCTCGCGTGCTGTGCCGCCTGCGGCAGGCTCGCCAGCTGCTGTTGCAGTGTGGGTTCGGACAACGAACCGATGTCGCGGTGCGCCACAACCACCAGCAGCGGGATCGCGCCGCAGTTCACCAGCAGATAGTTGAGCGTATGCAGGCTGGCGGCGTCGCTCCACTGGAGATCGTCGAGTACCAGCACCAGCGGGCAGCCCTGCGAGGCAAAGGTTTTCACCAGCGCCAGCACCATATGGCTGAAGCGCGCCCGGGCATCAATGGAAAACGTATCCGCCGGGAAGCGCGGCTTGCTCTCAAGCAGCAGGCCCAGCTCGGGCACCAGGCTGACGGCCAGTTCTTCATAGCCTTCCAGGGCGCGCGAGAGGCGGATTTTCCATTTCGCCACCTCGTCTGCCGGCAGGCCCAGCAGGTGCAGGGTCAGGGGGCGGAATGCGGAGCTTAATACGCCGTAGGGCAATGACGGTGAAAACTGATCCACTTTGCCCACCGCCAGCAGCACCGTACGCTGCTGGAGCGTTTTTAACGCCGTCGCAATGATGGAGGATTTGCCGATCCCCGACGGCCCGCCGATCGTCACCAGCTCCGGCACGCGGTTCTCCCCCACCCGCTCAAACGCGGCAATGACGTCATTCGCCTGCGGATGCGTCGCGAACAGCGAGTCCGCCAGAAGAATCGCCGGGGTGCGGTCCTGCTGGCCGGGGGTAAAGGCAACGATCTCGCCCTCACCGGTCAACGTCGCCTGGCAGCGGCGGAGGTCGGCAATCAGCCCGTCAACCGTCTGGTAGCGGTTATCGGGGTGCTTCTCCAGTAGCTTCAGGATGATGGTCGACAGCATTCCCGGCACGTCCGGGCGTATCGCATCCGGGGCCAGCGGCGCCGAGGCAATATGGTAGTGCGCCCAGTTGGTCCGATCGTCCTCCCCTAGTTCAAACGGCAGGCGTCCGGTCAGGAGTTCATACAGCACCACGCCGAGGCTGTAGAGATCGCTGCGGCCATCGACGGGGCGCTGGGTGCGGGAGGTGTGCTCCGGGGACATATACGCCGGCGTGCCGCCTGAAACGGCAAGCCGGGTCTGCACGAAGGCGCCAGAGAGGCTGCATGAAAGGCCAAAGCTGCCCAGACGGCAGGTGGCATCGTGATGAACAAAAATATTGCCGGGCTTGATATCGCCGTGGATCAGGTTTTGCAGATGCATCTGGCGCAGCGGAACGCAGATCTGGATCGCCAGCTCGATAAAGCGCGCGATCCCCGAGATCGCCCTGCCCGCGCGCCGCGCCAGCAGCTCAAAGGAAAACGGGGCGTACACCAGCGCGAAGCGTCCCCGGTACTGGGTGGATGCGACGGCGCGAATGGCCCAGCTGTCCTGCAGCGCGTCACGCAGCGCAAACTCGTTTTTCAGCAGCCGGGTGGCCCGCTCTTCCTCTTCGTCGCTGACCGCGGTGGCGATAATGAACGAGCCGCCGGAATGAGGATGTCGCGCGTGCATCCAGGCAATTCCGCCCTCCTGCGCCAGCACGGTAAAAATCACATCCTCTTTAAGGACAAAAACCCGCCCCTGGTGAAGATTCCCCTGGGCGGGCCAGAATGCAGGCTGCTCGTGTTCGTTCATCCGCGATCCTTATTGTCGGCGGGCCAGCTCCCGCTGAATATGATCCAGCAGAATATCGATGTTAATCGGCTTACGCAAAAAAGCAGCGGCGCCCAGACCGAGAGCGTACCGCTGCATATTTTCATCAGCATGACCGGAGATAAAGAGCACGGGCGGAGGCGGTACGGCCAGCAGCCGCAGCTTGTCAAACAGCTCAAGGCCGCTCATGCCCCGGAGCTTGATATCGGTGATCACCAGCGCCGCGCCGGACAGGGCAAGCGGATGGCTCAGAAATACCTCTGCCGAATCAAACGTATCGGTTGAATAGCCTTCCGACTCCAGGAGATTACTCAACCCGCTGCGGACGGAACGTTCGTCATCAATGATGGCAATGCGCCACGGCAGCGTCATGCTGTTATTCCTCTAACCAGTCATTTAACGTCGCGAGGGTCCTTCGCGGGCGCAGGGGGCGCCGTGCCGCTGATTTTCGGTACGCATTCGTGACGAAACCAGGCGAGGGTGAGCGGTTCGCGACTCAGTAAACGTCGTCCCACCGGGATAAGCTGTTCGCCCACCAGCATGCCAAACAGGCCAAGCAGGGCGACAACCGGCGGTGCCGGGGAATGGACGTCGAGCAGAGCGTAAATTACCCCAGCAACCACGCCGCACACCAGCGAAATTATCCATGCTTTCATGATGACGCTCCCGTCTGCGATGCCGCCTGCGGAACGGTCACCTGAGGAGGTGGGGCGCCGTCGCGGGATAAGAGATGGCGCGTCGCCTGTTCACCCGCCAGCATCCCCAGCAGACCAATCAGCGCCAGCGCGGGCGGCGCGGGGGAGCGCACCTTCAGCACGGCATACATCAGGCCAATCAACACGCCTGCCGCAAGGGATATCAGCCCAGTACTCATCGTGAACTCCAGAGAAAGAGGCAGCGGCGAGCCGGATGAGGGACCAGCCCGCCGACGGGACTTAGCGAGCCGGGACCGGCGCTAAGGTGCGGTGCTCGCTCTTCTGGCGAGACGGCGCTTTGTGCACCATGGTGTAGGCGTAATCCACGCCCATGCCGTACGCGCCGGAATGCTCGCGCACGATGTCCATCACCGCGGTGTAGGTCTCTTTACGCGCCCAGTCGCGCTGCCACTCCAGCATTACCTGCTGCCAGGTTACCGGGATCACGCCCGCCTGGATCATGCGCTGCATCGCGTAGTCGTGGGCTTCTTTGGAGGTGCCGCCGGACGCGTCCGCCACCATATAAATTTCGTAGTCGCCTTCCAGCATCGCGCACAGGGCAAAGCTGTTGTTGCACACTTCGGTCCACAGACCGGCAACCACGACCTTCTTCTTGCCGTTGGCCTTCAGCGCGTCGCGCACCTTCTGGTCGTCCCAGGAGTTCATGGAGGTGCGCTCCAGAATGTCCTGACCCGGGAACACGTCCAGCAGCTCAGGATAGGTGTTACCGGAGAAGCTTTCGGTCTCTACGGTGGTGATGATGGTCGGGATGTTGAACACCTTAGCCGCTTTCGCCAGCGCCACGGTGTTGTTTTTCAGCACCTGGCGGTCAATCGACTGCACGCCAAACGCCATCTGTGGCTGGTGATCGATAAAGATGATCTGACAGTTCGCAGGGGTTAACACTTCGAGCTTTGAAGAGGTCATAGCATTTTCCAGTGGTTAAGGGTAGAAATCGCCGCGAGTGCCACGGCGATAAAGTCACCCTCATCCTGCGGTTTTCCTTCTCCGCGCGTAATTATCTCTTCGTATAGTTAACCTTAGGTATAGTTATACTTTGGTATACCTATCCTATTGTATAACTGGATCTTTGCCGAAACCGGTTCCCATAATCCTGACCATTCCCCTCTCAGTCAGGAGCAGTTATGGTTACCCTCGGTAAAGCCGATCTCATTCTGGTTAACGGCCAGTTTCACACCGTCGATCGCGAGAATCCTGTCGCGGAAGCCGTTGCCGTGCGCGACGGAAAATTTCTGGAAGTGGGTACCGTCGCCGAGGTGATGCAGCACCACGGCGACGGCACCAAAGTGGTCGACTTAAAAGGCCACACCGCCATCCCCGGCCTCAACGACTCGCACCTGCACCTGATCCGCGGCGGGCTGAACTACAACCTCGAGCTGCGCTGGGAAGGCGTGCCCTCCCTGGCCGATGCCCTGCGGATGCTGAAAGAGCAGGCGCTGCGCACCCCGTCGCCGCAGTGGGTGCGCGTAGTCGGCGGCTGGACCGAGTTCCAGTTTGCCGAGCGCCGCATGCCAACCCTGGACGAAATTAACGACGCCGCGCCGGATACCCCGGTCTTCATCCTGCACCTGTACGACCGCGCCCTTCTCAACCGCGCCGCGCTGAAGGTGGTCGGCTACACCAAAGACACGCCAAACCCGCCGGGCGGAGAGATCCAGCGCGACGCCAACGGCAACCCGACCGGGATGCTGATCGCCCGTCCGAACGCCATGATCCTCTACGCCACGCTGGCCAAAGGGCCGAAGCTGCCGCTGGAGCAGCAGGTCAACTCCACGCGTCAGTTCATGCGCGAGCTTAACCGTCTGGGGCTGACCAGCGCCATCGACGCGGGCGGCGGCTTCCAGAACTACCCGGAAGATTACGAGGTGATCGCCGAGCTGCACGAGAAAAAGCAGATGACCATCCGCATCGCCTACAACCTCTTTACCCAGCGTCCGGGCCACGAGCTGGAAGACTTTGAAAAATGGACCGACATGCTCACGCCGGGCCAGGGCAGCGACTTCTTCCGCCACAACGGCGCGGGCGAGATGCTGGTCTTCTCCGCCGCCGATTTTGAAGATTTCCTCGAGCCGCGCCCGGATCTCGCGCCGGGCATGGAGGACGAACTGGAGCGCGTGGTGCGCCATCTGGTGGAGCACCGCTGGCCGTTCCGCCTGCACGCCACCTATAACGAATCCATCAGCCGCATGCTGGACGTGTTCGAGAAGGTGAACCGCGACATACCGTTCAACGGCCTGCACTGGTTCTTCGACCATGCGGAAACCGTAACCCAGGCCAACATTGAACGCATCAAAGCGCTCGGCGGCGGCATTGCCGTGCAGCACCGCATGGCCTTCCAGGGGGAGTACTTTGCCGAGCGTTACGGCATCGAAGCCACCCGCCATACGCCGCCGGTGGCGAAAATGCTCGAGACCGGCGTGCCGGTGGGCCTGGGAACGGACGCCACCCGCGTGGCGAGCTACAACCCGTGGACCGCGCTCTACTGGCTGGTCTCCGGCCGCACCGTCGGCGGGATGCAGATGTACGATCACAGCGCCCGTCTGGACCGCGATACGGCCCTGATGCTCTGGACCCAGGGCAGCGCGTGGTTCTCCAGCGAGCAGAACCAGAAGGGGCAGATTAAAGTCGGCCAGCTCGCCGACCTGGCAGTGCTGAGCAAAGACTATTTCCGCGTGCCGGAAGAGGAGATCAAGGGCATCGAGTCCGTTCTCACGGTGGTCAACGGCGATATCGTCTACGCCGCGGGCAGCTTTGGCCCGCTCGCGCCGCCGGCCATCCCGGTCCTGCCCGAGTGGTCACCGGTGGTCAAGGTGCCGGGCCACTACCGCAGCGCGCCGCCGCAGGCTGCCCGCGTGGGTATGAGCGCCGTCCACCACTGCAGCGGGCCGTGCGGAGTTCACAGCCACCAGCACGATTTCGCCCGCACGTCAGCGATGCCGGTGTCCGACGATAACGCTTTCTGGGGGGCGCTGGGCTGCAGCTGCTTTGCATTCTGATGAAAAACACCATTATGCCGCCCCGGATCGACCTGGGGCTGTTCTTCCTGCGCCTGACCGGCAGCCTGCTGCTGCTGTACGTGCACGGCCTGCCGAAGGTGCTGCACTTCAGCGAAGAGCTGACGCGCATTGAAGATCCGTTCGGCTTCGGGCCTTACGCCAGCCTGATCCCGGCGATTGTCGCCGAGGTAATTTGCCCACTGTTTATCATTGCGGGCGTGTACACCCGCCTGGCGTGCCTGCCGATTATCGCCGTGCTGCTGGTGGCGATGCTGGCGGTCCACCCCAACTGGTCGATTGCCGAAGGGCAGTTTGGCTGGCTGCTGCTGATTATCTTCACCACTCTCGCCCTCACCGGGCCGGGCCAGTGGCGGCTGCAGCGTAAGGCAACGGAGAGGTTCGCATGACCCAGGTTAACGACGTTCGCGACGCACACGTCGAGACGACGCCCGCACCGACGGTTTCACCCTGGCAGCCGCTGAGCCAGCCGGTGTTCCGCATGCTGTGGATCGCCACGGTGGTCTCTAACGTCGGCTCATGGATGAGCGACGTCGGCATCAACTGGAGCATGCTGACCCTGAGCGCCGACCCGCTGGATATCGCGCTGGTGCAGGCGGCAAGCAGCCTGCCGATGTTCCTCTTCGCCCTGCCGTCCGGGGTGATGGCGGACATCGTTGACCGGCGTAAATACCTGCTCTTCTCCCAGCTGTGGGTGTTCATCGCCGCCGCCGGGCTGACGGCGCTCTCCTTCACCGGACACGTCACCCCCACCGTGCTGCTGGTGGCGACGTTTCTGCTGAGCGTGGGGGCGGCGATGAGCTCGCCGCCGTTCCAGGCCGTGGTGCCCGATCTGGTGAGCAAGCCGGAGCTGGGCGCCGCCGTGGCGCTGAACTCGCTCGGGGTGAACATCAGCCGGGCGATTGGCCCCGCGCTGGGCGGTTTCCTGCTGTCGCTCGCCGGGCCGTGGATGGTGTTTGCCCTGAACGCGCTGTCCGTGGTGGGCGTGGCGTGGGTACTGTGGCGCTGGCGTCCGGCCCCGTCCATTCAGCGTCTGCCGCCGGAGCACTTCTTCTCTGCGGTGCGCACAGGCATCCGCTACGTGCACGCCGCCCCGGTGCTGCGCAACGTGCTGGTGCGTACGGTGGCCTTCTTCGTTTTCGGCAGCGCGGGCTGGGCGCTGCTGCCGCTGGTGGCGCGCCGCGAGCTGGGCCTGGGCCCGGCGGGCTACGGCGTGATGCTGGCGTGCATTGGCCTGGGGGCGATTGCCGGGGCCATCCTGCTGCCGCGCCTGCGCCAGCGGCTGAATGCCGACCGGCTGATGGTGGCCGCGAGTCTGGTCTTTGCCCTCACCATGCTGGCGCTGGCGTTTGTGCGCCACGTCTGGCTGCTCAACCTGTTTGAGTTCTTCACCGGCTTCGCGTGGATTGCGGTGCTCTCGACGCTGAACCTCGGCGCCCAGCGCAGCGCCGCCCGCTGGGTGAAGGCCCGCGCGCTGGCGGTCTACCTGACGGTGTTCTTCGGCTCGATGACCACGGGCAGCGCCATCTGGGGGCAGATAGCCTCCCGGTTCGGCACCCCGACCGCGCTGGTTGTCGCCACGCTGGGGATGGTGCTGGCAAGCGCCACCGTGTTCCGCTGGAAGCTGGAGAAAGACCCGGAATTAAACCTCGACCTGAGCGGCCAGCCGCTGGACGGCGTGGAGATCGACCTGCCGAACGAGCGTGGCCCGGTGCTGGTCTCGCACGAGTACATCATCGACCCGCACAACGCAAAAGCCTTCCTGGAGGCGGTCCACGAGCTGCGCCGGGTGCGACGCCGCGCCGGGGCGATGAGCTGGGCGGTATACGAAGATATTGAGCGCCCCGGCCTGTTTATCGAGACCTTCCTGATGGGCTCCTGGATTGAGCATCTGCGCCAGCAGGAGCGCCACACCATGAATGACCTCCTGCTGCAGAGCCGCGTTCTGGCTTTTCATCAGGGCACAACATCACCGGCAATTCGTTATCTGGTCGCGCCGGTATAACCATAACCATCACCTGCACAGGAACACACTATGGCAACGTTTAAGGCAAAAGACGGCACGCAGATTTACTACAAAGAAGGCGGCGCGGGCAAACCGGTTCTCTTCAGCCACGGCTGGCCGCTGGACGGCGATATGTGGGACAGCCAGCTGAACTACCTGGCCGAGCGCGGCTTCCGCGCCATCGCCTTTGACCGCCGCGGCTTTGGCCGCTCGGATCAGCCCTGGAACGGTTACGACTACGACACCTTTGCGTCCGACATCAACGACCTGATTACCACCCTGGACCTCCAGGACGTGACGCTGGTGGGCTTCTCCATGGGCGGCGGCGACGTGACCCGCTACATCAACAACTACGGCAGTGCGCGCGTGGCCGGTCTGGCGCTGCTGGGCGCGGTCACGCCAATCTTCGGCAAATCCGACTCCTTCCCGCAGGGTGTGGATCAGAGCGTGTTCGACGGCATTCGCGACGGACTGCGTAAAGATCGCGCCCAGTTCATCAGCGACTTCGCCACCCCGTTCTACGGCACCAACGCCGGACAGACCGTTTCCGCCGGTGCCCTGACCCAGACGCTGAACATCGCCCTGCTGGCGTCCCTGAAGGGCACCATCGACTGCGTGACCGCCTTCGGCGAAACCGATTTCCGTCCGGATATGGCGAAAATCGATGTGCCGACGCTGGTGATCCACGGCAGCAACGACCAGATCGTGCCGTTTGAAAGCACCGGCAAGCTGGCGGCAGAGATGATCAAAAACGCCACGCTGAAGGTGTACGACAACGCGCCGCACGGCTTCGCGCTGACCCACCAGGACCAGCTCAACGAAGATCTGCTGGCGTTTGTGAAGTCGCTGTAAGTCTTAAAAAGCGAAGCCTGATGGCGCTTCGCTTATCAGGCCTACAAGGGCTGGTCCTGTAGGCCGGGTAAGGCGCAGCCGCCACCCGGCGCTTTCGCAGACGCGTTGCGCTCCGCCAGCAGCCGACAAATCTCCGCGTGCTTCTCCTCGGTAAAGGTAAAGCGCGACATGAAGCCCATGCGGATCAGCGACCCTATCGCCGGCAGCAGGCAAATCCCGAAGAACAGCCCCGACAGCACGCTCTCGCTCTGAATTTGCGCCTGCGGCACGTAGCCGATCATCGTCAGGAACACGCCGATAAGCCCGCCGCCTACCGCTACCGACATCTTGCCGGTAAAGGTCTGGCCGGAGAAGGTGATCGCCGCGCAGCGCTTGTGGGTGTGGTACTCCGCGTACTCGATGGTGTCGGCAATCATCGACGAGGTGAGGATGTTAGTCATCATCACGAACAGCGTGCTCAGGCCGAGCAGAATAAACAGCATCGTCACCTGCTGATAGCCGACAAACCACATCACCACGCGCACCGCCACGTCCAGCCCGCAGAGGATCATAAACAGCTTCCGCTTCTGCATCCGGCGCGTCAGCATCGGGGCGACCAGGCACAGCACCGCCGCGACTATCCCCATCACGCCAATCGCCATCTGCAGGCTGCCGTCGCCCAGGTTGTTGATAAAGAAGTAGATATAGAGCCCGCCCGCCACGTTGTGGAACACGCAGAAGAAGAACGACAGCAGGACGATAAACAGCGGCTTGTTCTGGCGCAGGTTGTGGAAGGTGTCGCGGATGGTCACCTTTTCCGGGCTCGGCGGCACGCGCTCTTTGATCTGCATGAAGCCGTTAAGCATCAACGGCAGGCCCACCAGCATCATGACCAGCGCCGCCATAAAGTAGCCTTTGTCATTGCTGTACTGGGCGAAATAGGCCGCCAGCTTCGGGAAGAAGATGTTGGCGCAGGCAATCCCGGCGTTCACCCCGAGCATCGCCGCCGTCACCGCGCGGGTGCGCTGCCCGGAGTCGTTGGTCATCACCGACGACATCGACCAGAACGGGATATCGGAGATGGCGTACAGCGTCCCCCACAGGATATACGTCACCCCGGCGTAGAGGATTTTGGTGGTCATGTCCGCTTCGATTTTATAGAACGACAGTAGCGTGACGCCGGTGATCAGCAGCGGGGCGATCAGCAAAAAGTGGCGAAACTTGCCGAACCGGCTGTTAAAGGTATCCATAATGCTGGCAAACAGCGGATCGTGAACCGCGTCCCACGCGCGGGCAATCAGGAAGATAGTGCTCGCCGCCAGCGCCGAGATCCCCAGCACGTCGGTGTAAAAATAGTTAATAAACGAACCCACTAAACCAAAGCTAAAACACTGACCTAAACCATAACCAAAATAAGACCACAGCTCGCGAGACGGTATTTTCATTGTCGTTGCCATTGTTATATGCCTGCCTGGTTGCCCGGCGGTGGACCGCCGGGTCGATATTATTAGTCCTGCGCCTGTGGGGCGATCTTGCGCAGCTGCTGCATCAGAGCGATTTCACGGCGCGAGAACGGAATGCCGTTCTCCTCAAACACGTCGTGGAACCAGAGGCGGCAGTAGTCCGTGGACTCCTTCATCACCACCGGCCACGGCAGCCACGTCTGGGTTTTGCCGCGCACCAGCCCCCACTGGTACGGCGCGACCTTCGCCGCGTACATCAGCGGGAGCTGCTCTTCGATGGTGCTGCCCACGTGGCGCGCCAGCCATTCGGTACAGAACAGCGGTCGACCGAGCTGTTGCAGCTGCTGGATAATCGCCGTCATGCGGCCAGTGTGGGTGTAGGCGTGGAAGCTCACCACGTCCGAGAGCGCCAGCGCGGTCTGGTCCAGCGGATGCTGGAAGAACGTCTCGCCCTCCTCTTCCGGCGGCAGGCGCCACGCGCAGACAGTGAGCGGCTGGGTAGGGTCTTCTTCACGCACCCACTGGAATGCGAGCTTCATCAGCGCGTGGGCGCAGGTCTCCAGCTTCGCGTCGTACTGCACCTCCTGCGTGCCCGTCGCGAAAATGCCGCGGTTGCCCGGCTCGTTGTAGAGATCCCACAGCAGCACGCGCTTATCGTCGCGGAACTGGCGGACAACGTCGCGGATATAGCGCTCAATGTCTGCCCAGCAGTCCGGATCGCACACCTTGTCGCGCCCCGGGCTCGCCGCCGCCTGGCTGTTGTGTTTGCCCGGCACCGGCGGCTTTTGCGGGCCGAGGTACGGCTCGTCGCCGGAGAAGCCGCAGTCGTCCATCAGGGTCAACATGGTGCTGAACCCGTGGCCGTCGGCAATCGTTAAAAAGCGGTCGATGCGCGCCATCAGCCCGTCGCGGTCGTGCTCCCAGACGATAAACGGCAGGTTGATGCGCAGGGTGTTGTAGCCCGCCTCCGCCGCCCAGCCCAGCTCGCGGTCAATCGTCCCGGCGTCGAAGGTCTCCGCCTGCCAGATATCGGTCCAGTTCACCGCCGTCGACGGCAGATAGTTAAACCCGCACAGCCAGCCCTTCTGCTGATACCACGCCTGTGCCTGCTCCCTGCTCCACTGCTCTTTCATTACGCGTCCTCTTACTGATAATATTTAGCTAATAAATATTAGCCGCGGGATAAATGCGCAATTTCCCGCACGAAGAAAAGCGATGCCCCTCACAAAGTTCGCGCTTCGATGAATGAGAAACGTGATCGACGGCGCGTAAGCGTGCGGTTAGGGTATGATGCGAATTCGCGAAAGGGAGAGGACGGATGAAGCGAAAAACAAAAGTGACGATGAATGATATTGCGCGGGCGGCAGGGGTGTCGCAGGCGACTGTATCGCTGGTGCTTAACCAGTCCCGTAACATCAAGCTCAGCGACGACACCCGCCAGCGGGTGATTAACGTGGCTACCGAGCTCGGCTACGACCGCCTCCCCGCCGTTCACGCCCCGCGCAACCAGGAAGAGATCGCCCTGCTGGTCAGCTCCATGCAGAGCTTCGACCCGTTTATCGACGCCATCAGCCAGGCGCGGGAAGCGGCGTGGCGCAACGAAACCCTGCTCACCGTCTACGACTACGGCGATGACATCGAGCTGGCGCTGAACATCATCCGCCAGCTGGAGAAGCGCAACTGCATCGGGATTATCCTTGCCTCCCCGATCACCACGCTGGTGGACATGACGGCCTTCCAGGACTGCACCCGCATCCCGCTGGTGCTGCTCAACCAGCGCGACCCCGGCTCGCCGCTGCTGCCGTCGTTTATCCCGGACGATTACGCCAACGCTTTCCAGGTTACCAGACACCTCATCGCCTGCGGGGCCACGCGCATCGCCCACATCACCGGCGAGAGCTGGATGGAGGCCTCGCGCCAGCGTCTGGCGGGCTACCAGGCCGCGCTGCAGCAGGCCGGACTCGCGTGCGACGACGGCCTGGTGCGCCAGACCAACTGGCAGTTCAGCGAGTCCTTTACCGCCACCACCTCCCTGCTGGAACTGGCCGAGCGCCCGGACGCCATCTTCTGCGCCAGCGACTGGCTGGCGATTGGCTGCTATCAGGCGCTGGCGGTGAACGGCGTGCGCATCCCGCAGGACATGCTGCTGGCGGGCTACGACGACCAGAAGATTTCCGAACAGCTCACCCCGCCGCTGACCAGTATTCAGTTGCCCTACAGCGAGCTGGGACGCCTCGCGGTGGAGTACCTGTGTAATCAGGAAGATGCTGCCACGCACGTGACGCTGGCGGGCAGGCTGAAGGTGCGCGCCTCAAGCCCCGTCTGAGGTAAACACCATGCCCGCATAGGGCTTCTCGCGACACGCCGCCAGCCGCGCGGCGAGGCTGCCCACGTGCAGCTCCAGCTTGTGACCGTCCGGATCGAGAAAATAGAACGACGCCCCCTCGCTTTTGTTCTGCTTCCAGACGGTAACGCCCGCCTGCTCAAGCCTTTGCGAGAACGGTTCAAAATCCTCTTCCGCCACGGTAAACGCGTAGTGGGTGTAGTCGCTCTCCTGCGGCGGCACATACTGGCGCGCCTCGTCGTACGACAGACAGACCCACAGGTCGCCGCAGGTGAGATAGGCCCCGGTATTCCAGCGGGCGTGCAGCGCCAGCCCCAGCAGCTCGTGCCAGAAGGTGACGCTTTTTTGCAGGTCGCTGACCGCGAGGGTCAGGTGGTTGAGTGATTGCAGCATGACATGCCCTTTTGTTTTTCGCGCCGGACGTGATACGGTAAAAGCATGAACATAAACCACGCCGTCCTCACCGTAAACCGCTGGTGGCTGCCTTCTTAAAGGCGGCACGGAGTAGTTTTCCCCATTTTCAGATAGCCGCCGAAAGGCGGCTTTCACTTTTCTAAGACCCCTTTCGGCAACTGCCCATTAAGGAGTCTTTATGAACGCACCAACTATCCTCACCGGCGACCGCCCAACCGGCCCGCTGCACCTCGGCCACTTCGTCGGTTCGCTGCGCCAGCGCGTGGCGCTGCAACAAACGCACAACCAGTTTGTGCTGATTGCCGACCTGCAGGGGCTGACCGACAACGGCAGCAACCCGCAGAAGATCCGCGATAACATCCCGGAAGTGCTGGCCGACTACCTCGCCGCCGGCATCGACCCGAACCTGACCACGATCTGCCTGCAGTCCGCCCTGCCCGCCCTCGCCGAGCTGACGATGCTGTATATGAACATCGTCACCGTCGCCCGCGTGGAGCGTAACCCGACTGTGAAAAACGAGATTGCGCAGAAGGGGTTCGCCCGCTCGCTGCCGGTCGGGTTTATGGCCTACCCCATCAGCCAGGCGGCGGACATCACCGCGTTCAAGGCCGAGTGCGTGCCCGTCGGCGACGACCAGCTGCCGATGATTGAGCAGACCAACGAGATTGTGCACAAGATGAACAGCCTGCTGCCCGCCCCGGTGCTGCGCCACTGCAAGGCGATGCTGAGCGACACCAGCCGCCTGCCCGGCATCGACGGCAGCGCCAAGATGTCGAAATCGCTGGGCAACACGCTGCACCTTTCGGCCAGCGAAGAGACGATTCACCGTGCGGTCAGCGCCATGTACACCGACCCGAACCACCTGAAGGTGAGCGACCCGGGGCAGATTGAGGGGAACGTGGTGTTTACGTACCTCGACGCGTTTCATCCGGACAAGGAGAAAGTGGCGGCGATGAAGGCACATTATCAGGCGGGCGGGCTGGGGGACCGGGTTTGCAAGAACGAGCTTGAAGCGTGCCTGCAGGAGTTGATTGCGCCGATGCGGGAGCGGAGGGCGATATACATGCAGGATAAGGGGGAACTGATGGCGATGCTGAAGCGCGGGACAGAGCGGGCGCAGGGGGTGACGCAGGAGACGTTGAGGGAGGTGAAGGTGGGGCTGGGAGTGCCGGTGTTTTGATGAGGTGAGTTGATTGAGGTTGGGCGGCGGAGTGTGGGATTGGCATGACGCCGCTTAATTGTTTTAGAAAGCGGCTATGAAATATTTCATCCCTGCTTCAGGTTGCATATCTTTCTGATGATGCTCATCAGTAATACGGTAACGACGACCATCATCCCCCCCAACACCCACAGGAATGATGGGTCTGCTTCACCATCAGCAAACCCCAGACCGGTACGATTTAAAAACTCATTGCTGACTTGAGATAAGTAATCGAGCAAACCTCCCAGAGGAAACAGGACGATAAAGAAGGAAGCAATGAGGCACGCCAGGCCAATCAGGATATTATTTTTTAACTTTGCATGAAGCATAATCAGCCCTTCCTGTCACATCAATACGTCCATATGCCATCAACCCTTTACCACCAGGAACACGAACCTTCTTACGTGCAAGCAAAGATTGTCTGACCAGTTGAAAATCAGGGATATTATAGAACGTTATGCATCCCCACGACTCTCCTTCACCATTCGGTCTCAATGGATGAAGTCGAAATGAGCCTCTGTCGACCCCATTTACAAATACGTTATCAGCCATGGTCGATGCATTAAACAAGCCGAACCATTCAGAATGATCGGTCCCGTTCTTGAAGTCTTTTACAAACCGCTCAACCCGATTAGCAATACTGCCTTCCGGCGCATCAACGATCCAGTACGTACCCACAGGTAATGCTGCATTCCTGATAAAGGCGCACTCTGCAATATTGGTTACGGGTTCTATCCCTGAAAAAACGGGAAACGTCCCAACGCCATAAACGTGTAGTTTCAGCCTTCTTCCATCGGCTGAGACATCGTTGTAATCCATCCTACAAATCTGCATAGCAATCCTCCCTGTCGCTTTGCGGAGAATTTTACAACCGATTTATAGAATGCACCAGCGGAGTTAGATAATTCATGTAAAAAACAAAAAATACGGACATGTGTATTCACGTCCGTATTAACTCATCCTTTTACAGGATTAATGAAAGGAGATTTTAGATATTATTCTGCCCGACCATTTCCGCGCTTCACAATAGGTATATCTCCCGTATCATTCAACGCCCCCGGAAACGTTTTTAACCACTGCGCGACTTTCTGCTTATTGATATTCACCACGCTCATACCTTCCAGACATCCCCATAATTCTCTTGTATGCTGTGGAGTAATCACAATGCAGTCTTTCATGGCGCGGATTTTCACCGGCATACCGTTGATAAAGCCTGCACGGTTTAACCAGTCTCCGCCCAGCAGAAGATATTTCATGTCTATGCGCGCATACAGTTCGCAGCAGGCGGCACTGTCCTGCGGTGTCTCCGCTCGCGGATGGACGGGCGCCGCGTTGGGCGGGTTGCCGTGAAGTCGGCGGGCGCTTTTTTTGCGGACCAGCTCGCGGTTTTCAATCATGCCGGTGAAAGCGTCTGATTCTGTTTTGCAAACAGTAAACTCTGGCTTAAAATTCGTCGCAGCCATTTTCAACTCCTCGATAGTTGGTTGTGGTTAGCGGTATGGGGGTGTTGCAGCACCTTCATATCGCGAATTCTTCGTTAAATATTCCTTGATACTTCCTTTCGCCGTTTGGCGTAATTTCTGGTGCTCATTATACAGGGCTGAATATAAATACAGCGGTTTGGTGTGGGGTAAATTTGGAATTTGCGAGGGGGATTCAGGAAATAACGTAGTGTGCGGTAAGGTCATGTTTTTTGTTGATTGTGGGTTGCCTGTCCTGAGTTTTGCGAGCATCATCGCAATTATTTACCTTCTTCCGTAACGCGATGGCTTCCAGCAAAACTCTTGAACAGGCAATTGCCGACATCACTATCTGGCGCAAAGGCGAACAGCGTGCGCCGCATAAGCCTTTATTGCTTCTGTACGTGCTGGCGAACTATCAGCAGGGGCATGCGCGACTGTTTGATTATGGAACCGAAGTCCACGAACAGTTGCTTAGCCTGTTAGAACGCTTTGGCCCACAGCGGAAGGCGCATTACCCAAATATGCCCTTCTGGCGGCTCAAGAGGGACGGGTTTTGGGATCTTCAGAATACTGAATTCTGTTCAACTACTGGCAGTAAACAACCGCCCGTTAAAGAACTTGTGGAACATAACGTCGCAGGCGGGTTTGATGAAGAACACTTTTCTCTGCTGAGTAAGAACAAAAACCTGATCGGCTCGCTGGCGCAGCAGATCCTTGAAGCGCATTTTCCTGAAAGCATTCAGGAAGAGATCGCGGATGAGATGGGTTTTGATATCCAGCAGATTCGTAAGGTTCGCGATCCGCTATTCCGCCAGCAGGTACTGCGTGCTTACAACTACGAGTGTGCCATCTGCGGATTTAACATGCGGCATGATAACGCCTCCGTTGGACTTGAAGCCGCGCATATCAAGTGGAAGCAGTTTGGTGGACCGTGTGAGGTCCCGAACGGACTGGCGCTGTGTGCGATTCATCATAAGGCGTTTGATAAGGGATCGATTGGGCTGGATGACAGTATGCGGGTACTGGTGTCTGAGGCGGTGAATGGCAATGGGATCGTTGGGCGGTTGTTCTGGGATTTTGCCGGGAAGCAGATTGCACT
Organism: Enterobacter sp. JBIWA003; assembly: GCF_019968825.1. Classification (NCBI taxonomy): domain Bacteria; kingdom Pseudomonadati; phylum Pseudomonadota; class Gammaproteobacteria; order Enterobacterales; family Enterobacteriaceae; genus Enterobacter; species Enterobacter sp. JBIWA003. The sequence goes on along the minus strand of NZ_CP074170.1, from coordinate 656,365 downwards.
ACCAGTGATAAAAGAAAATTATCCATGCGAATGTTTTATTGGTTGGCATCGAAATGAAGTTTATAAAAAATAATATTAAAAAAGAGCCCCTAAAAGTAATCAGGGCTCTACAATTGATGCTGTCAGCTTAAGCTAAAATACATTTATACCCAAATTTTTCATTCATAAACTCCTTATAACCAGACACATCATAGCCACAACTCTTTAATAGTTCCATCATTTCATTTGCATATTTTTCAAGCTCATCAGGCTTATCATCTAAATATGTATCCACGTCGAGAGTGTTACTAAGTTTTTCGATTGCTGAAGAGGCTAAACTTCTATAATCGATATCAATATTCTTGCTATCTCTGACAGGCACAACTCCTATGCAGTCTGGGAAAAACTCTTCCGGTTTTTCGAAAGAAAAAACAAAAGAATGCATGTCTGAGTCTCTATTGAAAAGATCAACTGAATATTTAAAGCTACTTTTTAGCTCTATTTTGTTTTTAAATGCTATCGCTGCTTTAAGAACCCACAGAACTAAACAAATTTGCAAAATTTGATTGACCAAAATTTTATTATCAGAACTATTTAAATTCTCTATTGTGCGCATGCACTCATAGGCTTCATTAAAGCAAGATTTAATTTTGTCCGTTAACTCTCCCCCATGTATAATCTCATCAATTACAACTTGAAATTTATCCATGATTTCTTTATTTGCACTATCTTTATTTAATCTTGTTGTAATACAGAGCAACCATGGAACACCGACAGCTTTTTGCATTTGATATAAAAGCAAATAATGAAGCGAGGGAAGCGTTTTATCAGTCAAGACATTATTACAGAAATCTAAATTTATAAAATGATAAGTCCCGAAATTCTTAATTCTAGCCCATGCTGCAGAGTTATTATTATTTAAATCCTCAAAATTAAAATTATCTAAGCGGGACTGATCAGATATATCATCCATATCTAGGAGTTTGGTGAATTCACCTTGTGCCTTATTAAAATCTTCAACATTATCTATTAAACCGTGAAAACCTAATTTTTTCCCCTTATAATCTGAAACACGACTCAACCCTTTATGAATATAATTTATATCAAGAAGATCGCCGCCAGGCAAACCGAAATAATTTATTGTATCAACATGTCGAAATTGACTACGCCTAATCAGGCGAATCAAATGGCTAACCCACTGCTTATCGCGAATATATTGTTTACGTGGCTTATGCCAAGGCATAAATTCATTTTTAGTGAACTGCGAAACCTTGCCCGCAACGTCATCAACAGTAAATAATGAATCGTCAGTATCGAAAAGCCCCATATTATATCTCCACGCTCAGCACTTCGATTAAATCCAAAACTAGACGTTCCTGTTTCTCTATCGTTAGATTTTCCAATAAATTATATGACTCTAGAATTTGTAAAATTGCTTGAGATCTAGAAATAAGATTTTTTTGCTTATTTTTTTGTCTTTTTATTGGATTTAATACCTTATCTAACTTGGACTTAGTGACAATAAAGCTATCGTATACTTCATCCAAAGATTTTATTACGCCATCATCATCTTTATTATTATCTCCACTATACGACTCATCCACTTTTTTTGTTTTATCATCGACAAGAACTAGATTAGATCTTTCAAGTGGATCCTTGAGATTGCTTTTATAGGAACGCTCAACTATTTCATTTAAAGAGGTTGTAAAAGCATCCTCGCTGTCGGTATTGATACTAGACTGAACATCTTTTTTTATTTGCTTATATTTATTTACAACCTGCCTTATAGCGCTATGTAACCATCTCATAACTATCTGATAATGAGGATGAGCAATATTGAAAGATTCCCTATCAATATTCAAAGCCGAATCTAGACCTTTGCTAACAAATATCTCAGCAGTAAGTTGACTTTTTATTGTATGTTCTGCAACCTGATGCTTCATAAAAGTCTCATCAAATAAAATACCTGATGCATCATGTATTCTAATTAATGACCCATTATGATCTTTTGGGCTTACCTTTGGCGTCCAAAATACGTATGCTTCAAATTCTAAATCCTCTCCCGAATCCGTAACATCAACTCCATTAAGATTTGGTTTATATTTCCCGACAAACATGATCGGCTTTTTAACCATGGCTTTGGATAACGGAAGGTCCGTATATTTAATCGGTCTGAATAGTTTTATCCCATCAACATATACATTAAAATCATATTTTCTTTTGTGCGCTTTAAAACCCAAAGCATCACCAATTGAAACATCATCTTCTAATTGATTATAGATGTCATCAGCTTGGCCTTTATTTTTATTGCTTAATGCATAAATATCGGGAATCTCACTTTTAACAAGTTCAAAAGGATGTTTCTCAATATATTGCAATGGAATTGAAAGACCTAGTGTCCAAATCATATTTAGATAATTATCTAATATTAGATTCAATTTTGGACTTACGGCATTTTTTGTTTTACTTAAAATAGCTTCATATAAATTTAAAAATTTTTCATCGGGATTGGTATGTTCGTCCCAAGGTAGTAAGGGCTTTCGATCTGAGTTGCTAGTATAAGTAGCCGTGCCATCATTGTCATTAGAAAGATAGCCAACATGAAAATCAGGCAATATTGCTTTTGATGAGTCAAGGGAGTCATTTTGCTGATCATCTGGAATGGTTTCATTTTCGATTTGCCCCCATACATCAACACTTCTTAATTGATCTTGAGCGCTTTTTTTTATGTTGTGAAGTAATATATCTGTACCGTGAGCATCTATATTAGTAGTTTTTTCTATCCAAATATCCACATTCCCTGTTTGGAAACTTTTACCCCTCTCTCCTTCTGATTTTTTTTGACTAGGTATTTCATCAGAGTAATTAAATAGTTGAACCTTAGCTCTAAGATAAAAGTCATTTCCTTTTTGCTTAGTAATAATTTCAAAATCTCGGGTTAGTTGGGCAACACTGAAAAGACCAATACCAATTTTTCCAATTAACTTTCTCTTTTTAATTGCGCTTAATGATGTATCATTATCATCTGTAACTTTAAGAGATATACCTCTTTCAGTTCTTTTAGCACTTCCGCCAATATGTCTCAACATATTAACTAATGTATTAACAGACATTCCACTTCCATCATCTCTGATAGTCATAGAATTAAATCGAGGCACATCAGTTTCTACATAAACATTTTCTGCATCTGCATCATAAGCATTGGAAATCAATTCTCTTATTGCCGAACCTGGAAGCCTATATATTCCATCAGTTACTCTTGCCAGAACTTTATCATCAGTCTCCAGCTTAGTAGACTGATGTTTTCCTTTAGTAATATTTTCTATGAGCTCCTGCTCAATTATATAATCACTACTCATTATATTTATTCCTTAATAATAGAATCTATTTTTTTTATTAAAAAACCGAGAGCTTCCCCAAGCAAAGGAGGTACAGCATTCCCAACCTGAGTATATCGAGGACACTCTTGGGTTCTTCGTGAACCGCCTGTTGTGTACTTTCCTAAAATATCGAAATCATCAGGAAATGACTGTATTCTTGCCATTTCTCTGACTGTTAGGATTCTTGGCTCACTATAATGCAAAAGGTCATCAGGTAATGTAGTTAATGTTTTTGAAGGTTCATTTGCATTAAGAACTGTAATAGCTTGTTTTTTAGTTCCGATTTGTAACCGCATATTATCATTCAAACTTACGCCCGGCTTACAAATACTCTGAATTAATTTGAATTTCTCGATAGTTTGAGTTTTATGTCTTGCAAGTCGAAGGCTATTTGGGATCTTTTTGTTATCGTTTTTTCTAATGTGTTTTAAATAAGAGTTTTGCAAAGCAGGAACTGAATAATTAATTTTTTTAAAGCCTTTTTCTAAAGTTCCTGAATGAAATACGACGTCATTTTTGCTTATCAAAAGATCATCAATAGCATCACTAACTTTAATTGATTCTAACGGTAATTTATTTTTTATTAAAAAATCCATGCGCAAATTTGACAATATATCAAAGGGATTTATCACATTTCCTTTAAGGAGGGATTTTTTTATTCCAACCATAATAAATCTCGTCCGATTTTGGGGAACTCCAAATTTTGAGCTGCACACAAAATCAGAATATATCTCATACCCTAACTTCTGAAGTTTTCTTTTAACTAACATAGAATAAGGTTGTTTTGCTTTTTCTCCATCATTTGACTTAAACGATGAGCTAAAACCTCTAACATTTTCCAATAGAATATATTTTGGTTCAATTATCCTTACCATTTTAATATATTCATGCGAAAGTTTATTACGAGGGTCTTCAATATTTCTACGACCAGCTAAAGAAAAGCCTTGGCATGGCGGTCCACCTGCAATTAAATCAATTTTACCTTTTAGATGAGAAAGTTCTTGAGGGTATTTAGATAAAATATCCTGAATTGTAGTTGCTTCTTTTGGTAACCACTCAGGCCATTTAAAATGAGAACGTTCATTTTCTATAAGATTATGTGAGAAAGTCTTAAATGCCATATCATCCTTTTCAACTGCAAAGAGCCCTTCCCAGCCGGCTTGCCCTAAGCCCAAGGAAAGTCCACCACAACCTGAGAAAAGATCAATGTATAATTTTTTGTTGTTTTGTAGATTACATAGCATTTACAATCATTCTCTCACTATCGATTTTAATATAGAACATGAACCTAACCACTCAAAACATAACCAACTGATTTTAATGAGATTTTAAATTATATTAATGTTCTGCAGTTTAGATATGTATTAATTATATATAATTAGATGCAATTTTCAGCATTTAATGCTGGTAGGTAGTCTGCACAACCAAAGAAGCATGCATCCACAATAATTTACCTTCAAAATTAAAAGGCTTTAAAGGATATAACGTCTTGATATCAATCATATACTAGATAAGGGATGCATCAAATAAAAAAAGCCGCCTTAAGGCAGCTTCTCTTGTTCAACATCACATTTTTTGGTGCGAAGGCCGCACCGCGATTTACGCCATAACCATTTGAAATAAATGAATTTATAAAAATAAGAGATCACGGCGTATACTCACATGTATACTCAACGCGATTCCCTGTGAATACAGCTAGCTAAAAACTATTCTTCATCTTCTTCCACAGGCTCCAGCGCGTCAAGTACGACTCGCACCATGGCAATAGAACCAATACGGATAAAAGCATCTTCTCCATCTTCGTCGGTTAACATATAACGATCTGTGGTTTCAGGCTCGCAGTCCAGTTTTTCAAAGAACGCATTCAACTGACCGATATCATCCGCCTCTTCGTTTTGCGGCGCATCAGGCTCAACGCTCAGCGGAATCACTGGGCCACCGTTCACCAAGGTGATACGGACATTAAAATAATCGTCTTCGTAATCATCATCTTCTTCAGCAATGATTGGCGGTAGACCATCAGACAAGAACTGGTGAAATACTACTTCGCGCATATTTAACGCATAGCGATACTGGTCCGAGTCAAAGACAAAGAACCGCTCTATATTCGGGCTAGCTGTTTCCTGAAAATAATAATAAAACCTCCGCTTATCCGCAGCTGAAATGGGCAACAACAAATACTCCTGCTGTCCCTGAAGCCAAAGCTTTACGGTCCAGAGACCACTGTCCATTTCAATGCCGCTTGTGGCTATCGCTTCAAGATCTTCATCGGTTTTACGACGCTTCTTGCGGAAGTCGTTTATCAACCGATCGCTTTCCGGGAACACGACATTTAGAGGCTTATCCAGGGCATTGCATATTGCCTGTGCAAGACCCAGCTTTGCAGCAACCTTCCCGGTTTCGATACGCTGAATTTGCTGCTGGCTGGTGCCAACCATAAACGCCAGCTCGCGTTGGGTGATCGACAGTTGAGTACGAAGCTGTTTGATGTTGTTCTGTAACATGGCATCCATCCTTCAGACAGGGGAAGAAAATGCCATCAAAACACATTTAAGAGTAAAAAACACAAAAATGAGTTTCAATTTGACGGGTAATCACTAATGAACAGATGTCATTGTCACGAAGTTCTTAGTGAACCGCATCATCATCGAGTAACACTTTTCGGACTTCCAAAGGTTCATACCGAGTCAGCTGTACATCGGTGACCGGATACGTGGTCAATCAGGCGAACTAAAACATTATCGGCGTGTTGGTGATTGTACTGAAGGGCGAAACGGTAGGTATCTAGTTAAGGCTTCATTATTAATGTGATTATTGTTGGCGTAACCTCTGACTGGTTATGTATCATGTTTTTCGGTGCAATGAGCGCTACAGATTATGAAAATAGGGAGAAGGGAAAAATGAGGTATTATGATTCTGGACTGCGCCAGCGCGAGAATACTCTCGCTTATTGGCTGGAAACAGCGATAAGTGGGCCTGTAGCTGAGCTTCGTTTTCAGACGGTTTTTTTTTCACTGGACGGTCTAGGATTACTTCTTCCTGCCCTCACTCATTGCAAAGTTAACAATCTTCCAACAAATATTCTCCTTGGCTCGAATGATTCAAGCACCCTTAAAAGTGATGTTGAAAGATTAATTGAAATCATGGGCATACCACGAGGTGGAGCTCAGTTGGGAATTGTCAGTTTCAAAGGGGGCTACTTTCACCCTAAAACTTATCATATTCGCCGAGAGGATGGTTCACAGGCCGCCTTTGTGGGATCAGCAAACCTTACTGCATCAGGTCTTGCTCTGCATGTTGAGGCAGGGATTTCTCTTGATACAAACGAAGGAGATGATCCCCAAATTCTAGACCAAATTGCTACCGCGATTGATCGCTGGTTTGTTCAAGAAACAGATGGTCTTACTATAGTATCAGATGTTTCGGTTCTAAACAGTTTAGTTGAAAATGATGTCCTTGCACTTGCACCGCCACCTCGAACCCTTGCCCAAGGAAGTGCTGATATACACCAATCCAATGTTAAGAAACGCCTACGCCCCATAATTGAGATCCCGAAAGTTGCTGGTTCAGTAACAACAGGCGAGGATAAAGTAACCAACTCTAATACGCCTTCAATTATTACTCAGTCCCGTCAGGATGCAACGTTATCGACAGGGCCATTATTTACGCAGCGTGAAGGATTTCCTCCATATATTCTATTTGCAACAGACGCTACTCAGGCTACTACTGACTATGGAGCCATAACCGGAATACCACTACCAAAGGGGGCCACAGGGCTTATTATTCAATTAAATCGCGACAGCGCGCGTCATTTTGCTGGCGGGACAGGAACAGCAAATATAAGCATACCCGTTGTATCTGTCCAGACTTTAAAATTTGGCCCTTTTGGTAAACATAATAGACCTCGTGCTCAATTTAACCTTAGGTTACGTTATTTAAGCGACAATATTACCATTGATGGCGGAACTGTTAGTACGAACGTTATGGGGTATGGGTTTACGCCAAGCGAAACAGGTCATAGTGATATTCGTATGCTTGTGCCTGCTTCAGTAAATACCTTAAGCAGTTTGATAATTGCTGAGGGGCTGAATGTACCTGTGGATGGCGATATGGCACTTCTAGAATGGCCGACCTCGACAGAGCCTTCTTTTCGTCTCAGTTTCCTTGATAACAATTCAGGGATTTCACAACAGGCAGCCGCCTTGTTCAGGGACGCGGCGGAACAGGGCGAGCTTGCCGGGAATGGAGCCTGCTGGCTACCTCCAGACTACTCGCCAGCATGGTGAGAAAGTCAGTAACAACGTGTGAGCTGAGTCTAGTTACTAGCTGCTGCTTTAAGGACTATAAGTGCTTCTGTTGTGGTTGCATTGTTTTGATGTAAACCGTAGCGCTTGTAGGTTTGAAGTGGTATGGTTTCCACATGCTGCCATCCACGTGATACTGCAAGATTTGCCAGATGTTGTGGGGTATTAATGTCAAAACGTGTACCACCAAGCACTGTATGATTACCACCAACGATAAGACCAAAAGGTGCATCTTCTTTTACAACACCTCTGACAGAGGCAAATACATCCGACATGGCTGAAAAGTATCGATAAAGCAGACGGGGAACCGCTTGTCTTCTAAAACCATCAGTTTCAGATAAGGCTTGCTGTAATTGAAGGCAAAAATGGGCTTCCGTTTCCGGCAGTCCATCTTCATTCTTTTCCAGATGTGCCAGCAGGTTCTTTTTTCCCGCTCCGCGAATCTCACGACTACCAACAAGCTCGGCTTCTAATAACTTCACCTCTGAAGGCGTTAATAATCCAAGCCATACAAGACTAAGCCTTTGAGTATCAATATAAGGCAAAGCTGTTGCATATGGCGGACTGGTTAGAGCTAAGTCAAAAGTATTGGCACCAAGGCCATCATGCCCCATTGCATTTTTGCAGTCGATATTGATTGCCCTTTGCTTTATTTCAACAACTCCCACATTACGTTGAAAATCTGACAGTTTTTTGCAAAACGCCTCTAGAGCCTCCCTGTAAGCTTGAAAAAAACTCTTTTCAGGAAAAGGAGACTTTCTACGTCTGATGCGCAAATCATGAGGTTCCTGTAATGAATAATCACGCAGTAGGTTTGATGCAATTACCAGCATGATATTAGTACTGGCACTACCTGACTGTTTAATGGCTATTCTCAGCTTTTCAATTTGCTGTAAATAATCCATAGGGAACCACGACTGCAAGTAAATATCTCGTTCATCACCAACAAAATGGATGCAAGAATATTTTTCTGCATCAATGAGGCATGATATTCCATCCCTAAGAAGCCTCTCAGCAGGGATTTGCAGGGAACGTAATTTGGCATTAGCAATAAATACTGCCAATGGGTTAATATCTGTCCCAATAGCATCAATACCCAGATGGGCACATTCTACTAAAGAAGTTCCACTTCCACAAAAAGGATCAAGTACAGTTTGTCCAGGTTTTGCTGCAAAGATGTTCAATATTGCTTTTGCAACTTGAGGATTAAACTTGCCTTTGTACTCATGCAATCCATGTGCTGAGTAGCGGGTAGCCTGTCGACTCGTATTGCTGCCATTCACTTGTTCCAGAATACGTTGCATCGTATTTACTGGTGGTAATCCAAGTTCATTAGTATAACCTGCAAAATAGACTAGTCGTTGAGCCATTTCAGGTGCTACAGGATGCTTTACATTTACCCCTTTTTCACTAACCTCGATTAAATCAGGTGTCAGAAGACTCTGTATCTCACGCAGTGCGAGATCTTTTTCATATGGGTAGTATTTATAGTTGTGCCATGTTAATTGCATATCTAAATTATCTTTTCTGAAACACAAGTACGGTTTCCGTCTTTATGTTTGCATGTGAGAGATTGAAAGATTTTCTGTTTGCGTTTATAACGCGATCAAAACGAGATACACGCTCCAACCCTATTTCAGAAGCAACCAGATCAATGATGTCCCCATTATTGATAATCTTTCCGTGAATCTTTGACCGCCCCACTACGAAGCAGACAAAACCCTTTTCGACTAATACATTATCAATGAGAGAAAATACCCCTCGCATTTGATCAATAAACAGCTCTGCAGTGTGATGATTTTTTTTGAAAAAGTGTGCGCGTGCTCCGATCTCCTTTTCCTTCACTGAAAGGGGATCAAAGCCAAGCCACCACATCCGATATTTATGATAAAGCCAGTATTCATAGGCATTAGGATAAGGAGGAGAGGTAACGACCAACCCAATCGGGATATTGATATCTTCTGGCTGAACCTCAAGCGTATTTGCTTCTATAATTTGTGCTGTAGGTAAATCTTCTTTTCGCGTCGTCAACGCCTTCATAATTTTTACTGCTGAGGCACGGAATAATTTAAAAACATCCTCATAAGAAATATTTTTATCGATAGCAGCGTACCGGGTATCGCTATCTTGATTTGAAACACGAACCAGTATTCCTGAAAGTGCCAAACGAAGCTGATCCAGCCAAGGAAGATAAACCTCGTCCGCAATCGTTGCAGCGAGAGCTCCGACGGCTAACTGGATATCTGCTTTAAACCAGTGGTCCACGTTTGGTATGTCGGGCGTTGCCAGCGAGGTAATATTGCCTGAACGTCTGATAACGTCTTCAACAGCATCAATAAAGCCATCCGATAAAGGACTGGTTTTGACCCGAGATATCAGGCAGGCAATTGGATTGAGATCGATACCAACAGAAGGGATACCTGCCTGTTGAGCTTCAACTAGTGTTGTTCCTGAGCCTGAAAATGGATCAAGTACGCCGGTTCCCGCTGGAAGAGGTAGAGCGTTCATGAGTGCGCGGGGAATGTCACCAATAAATTTTGCGGGATATGGGTGAATCGTTTCGATTGTGGGAGTTTTTCCTCGATCCTGGAACCCCCAATCCACCTCAGCAAGTTTTTGCTGAATAGCATTGCTTCCGGTCTCAAGCTCTTGTGCTGCAACACGTGTTGAACGTTCTAAAATGGATCCCATTACTTTCTCATTTTTCAAGTTACAAAGTTTTTATTCTTGATTGATAAACTTAAATTTTATCAATTTTCTCCAAAAGTGTGGGAGGTTTATAATTGCCTTCCAGATACTGCTCTGCATTTCTCAGGAACCATTCTTTAAGTGATATGCCTTCGCTTGCCAATGCAGAGTAAAGTCTGCGCTTTACCTCTGGTTTTACTTCTATAACAATACGACCGCTGTTACCTATGCTCATGTAATAACCCGCGATAATTTATGTGACATATGTGACATTACATATGTACTTATCCTACGCCAGACAACCAGATTCGTACAGTTTTTTCTTGACTAGCATCGCTTTCTCTACAGGTTGCACCAGCCGGTAGTCGAACGCATGGCCCTGCCGCATCACCCAATGACTCGCTATGTCGTCGCCAATTTCTGAAGTGGGCCGGGAAACGTCATTGAGCTGATAATCAACTTCTCAATCTGTTTCAGCTCAGCATCATGTCCTGTAACGATACTCTCAGCACTGGTCGAGCAAATCAGCTCATTATGATCGGTTAAAACTTCAGCTTCTGTTTGCATATTTTTCGTCCGTCGCGCTCGCCGGGAATGGCAGGCGCATTATGCATTGAGTTAATAAGGAAGAAAGGTCGGGAATAGAAAACAGGAAAGCTGCTCGCAGAATTCAGAGCGACGGGGTGTTATGACGATATCGCAACAGACCGGTTGCCTGCCGCGCCCGCAAAATATCCACTGCGCCCAGATAAGGTGACTGCTCCTGACAATTAACCCCCCTGCGATCAATACGCACCAGTTCGTACTTTTCCACTAGAAAGTTAACGGCATCAGCCAGTGTGATACCGGCGTTGATATGTTCCTGAATAACGGTTTCATCGCTGAACAGCGTGTCATTCAGGGTAAGGCCATAATGTTGTTCCAGCAGGCGGGTAAGCAGCATCTGCCAGACCGTCACGGGAGACGGGCACGGCTTAGTCGCCCGCTGAGTTGTTACAGGTAAGGTTTTCATTTTTTTATCGCGAGTGAAAAAGGTTTAACGTTGAGTGGGATAAATAACGATGTAGACGTACCCACAACTGCCGAGAGTATCGGCTTCACAGGTGAAAGCATTGTGGTACAAAGTAACGCAGTGGGCATGACGAGCTTTTAGTTCACCAGTGTTCAGCGACAATTCAATCTGGCGGATAAAATGCGGAAATGCTTCTTCCAGCTTCAGACATTCAGCATCACCAAATATACCGGTGATACTGGCCCGGTCAGCCATGTAGTGCAGTCGGTTGCCCTCCTGCACCAGACGAGCGCCAAAACACGGGATGGCTGCAGGCTTAAGTCCCCACCAGGGGTCAGCGATATCATGGACGAATGGGAGTGTTTTATTCGACAATTTTACCTCCTTAAATTTGAGTTAATTGAGCGTAACGCTGCGTACGGTCCTGGCGTCGCTCAGCGAAGACCGCGAGCACACCGCTGATATCCTGCACCTCCCGACCGGCATAATGGCAGATGCTGCCGGACCAGTGATACCGCCCGGAACAGAAGCGAAACAACCGGGACTGCGGATGCTGCCGGTATATCGCCATAGCCTGACGTTTGCTGATAATTTTCATCGTTGCCTTCTCCTTTGCTTTACAGCCAGCCACGTTCCGAAAACGAAACGATATCCATCCCGCCGACCACCAGGTGGTCCAGCAGACGAATATCAACCAGTTCAAGTGTCTGCTTCAGACGTCCGGTAATCAACCTGTCGGCGTGACTGGGCTCAGCCTCTCCCGACGGGTGGTTATGGGCCAGTATCGCAGCCGCAGCATTATGCTTCAGGCCCACTTTAACAACCTCACGCGGGTGTACGGTGATGTTGTTGATTGTTCCGAGGAACAGCGTGTCGTGGGCTATCAGGCGATGCTGATTGTCGAGCCAGAGAACCGCGAGTGCTTCTCTTTCCAGTGTGGCAAGCTGCAGGCGAAGCCAGTCGCGCACGGCATGGATGGAGGTAAATGCCGCACCGGGTTCGCGTAACTGTCGCTCCAGCAGGGATAACGCTTCCTGGATGGTGTGTTGTGCGGTCAGCGGTAATTCACGGGCAAACAGCGGTAACTGATGTTCCATAGCAGCTGACCTCAGTCGATGATATGCATGATGGCGTTGGATTCCGCATGGTTAAGCGCGTAATCGCGCAGGCGGTAATAGTGCTCCGTCATGGCGTCGCATTCGGTGCGCATGGCGTGGTGGCTGTAAGTCATCAGGCAGACCGCGATCCCGGCAGCCTCGGCGCTGAGCTCACCGCCGTTACCGTTCAGGGGGTTGAACAGCGACCAGAGTTTATCGCTCTCCGCTTCCGGGGCCATAAACGCGCCGCCGTTGCTGAGCGTGTAAAACTGCCAGATACCGCCGTGGTAGTCTGTGCAGAAGCGGTCCATCCACGCGAAGACTGTCGGTTCGAGGATTATCCACTGCGGGATGCTGCCGAAGTGCCCTGGCCAGAAGCTGATGCGCTGCTCGTCCTGTACGAGTGTGGCGGTCAGCGCTGGCGAAGAACTGGCAGGTTGTGGCGGTAACGGGAGGGTATCGTTAAGGTTAATAATATCGGTCATGCTGGTTTTTCCTTGTTTATTTATCGGGTTGGAGATGTTGGTTCAGCCGGAGTGACGGGCAGGACTGCGCATAGCCGTCCTCATCACAGAGAGAGGGCCAGTGGCCCTCCGGGAGGATTAAGCGGCACAGGCTGAGTTCACCGGGACGATAAAGAAGGTGTGAGCACCAGGCGCACAGGTCGTCATCGGAGATGGAGCGGCTGCAGGGATTGTTCTCCAGGGCGGTCGGATAAAAGGTTGCCTGGTGGGCGTTATCAGGTAGCGGTGGCATCAGCTCAGCGCCTGCTGAAGTTCTTCCGCCATCACCCAGAGGGCGCGGTTGAGCTTAACGTCGCCGTCTATGCCTTTAACCGCGCGAGTATGGCTGCGTTTGCCTTTGGCGGTACGTCCTGGCAGACCCCCTTTCAGCAGGTTCTCCTGGCAACGATTGAACACTGACCACAGGTCGTCCTGACGGTCTTCATAACGGCGGGGCGTCAGTATCTGGGATGCCGTCACCGGCTGGTGCTCTTCCCCGAAGCGATACGTCAGCGCGGCTCTGGCAAAAGCCTGCTGTGCCGGTGGGGGAAGTAGCAGTGACTGCATGACATCCCGTTTTTCTTCAACCCGGTCAAATATCCCCAGCACCTCATAAGCCCCTTCAATGACTTTCTCCACCACATTACCCTTATGCGGCACGCGCACCTCCCCAAAGGTTTCGCCACAGACAAGCCCGTTCTGGCAGACAAAGCGAAACAACCCCGGCAGCATCTGGTATGAGCTGGAGCCGTCGTGACTGTTAAGTAGAATGATTTCGGGTACCTGTTTACCGGTAATCTGGCCTTCACGCCTGAGGCGCAGCATGTGCTTTGTGTGGTCGCGTTTTTTCAGGTCGCGCACGCGTGTCTGGCAGGCAAAGAACGGCTGGAAGCCTTCCCGCTGCAGGTTATCCAGCAGGGTGATGGTCGGGATGTACGTGTAACGCTCGCTGCGGGATTCATGTTTTTCTTCGCTGAAAACGCTGGGAACGACCTGGATCAGTTCTTCACGGGTTAACGGACGGTCACGGCGTATCTGGTTAATCCGGCCAAAGCGGCTGGCTAAACGCATGGGTAACTCCTTTGATTACATAAATGAAAAGGCCATACCTCCCGAAGGAAGTACGGCCTTTTAGTGAACAAAAATAACGGGGTTAATGTCTGTGGGAATACGGTCAGTACCAGGGATGCCAGACGAGCAGGCTGTATCCCAGAACAAGGATCAGGACATAAACAATGCAGGATGTCAGACAGATAACGCCTGCTATCATGTCAGTATCCTTACTGATGGTCGGCCAGACGCGCGAGGGAGGCAATACGGGTTTCACCCTGTGCCAGGCTGCAGTTATTGGCCCTGGCGGATACCAGTGCGCCAGCGAGCGCCGGGGCCAGTTTTGAAGCCGGATATTGCCAGCTCCATGCCAGTGGACCGTGATCGGATATGCCGTCATTTTCATAGAAATGGAACACAAAGCTTCCCTTTTTATAATCCAGCATGCGTGACGCTGCACGTGTAAAATCCGGTGAGACCTGGCTGTCAAACAGTGTCACTGGCTGTTCAGCATGAGCCGTCATCTGATGCTCCCCCTCCGGGTAATACTGGATGGTCATACCTGTTGCGCCTGATGCCTTGCCACCGGTGATATCTTTCAGCCAGTAGAGAATGTTCAGGCGCTTTTCCGGACCGTTACAGGTAAGAATAAACTTCTGCGTTTCCTTACCTTTTGTGGCGCTAATGATAAAATCATCCACGCCATCCATGATGTGGTCATGCATGACCTGTACATTTCCTGCCACCTCGCCTGTGATGAGAACGGGTTTAATGTCATATGCAGCAGCGCGGCTCACCTGAGTCCATAACACCGCGACGACAATCAGCAGCCGGGCGATAACGTTTACCGTTTTCATTTTTTCACTCTCTCGCTTCGGGTAAAACGACATAAATATCCCGGCCCCTGACCTCAATGGTCACGGGCTCCTTTACACCGGTATTCAGCAATGCCTGTGCCCGCCAGAAACGACCACTCACTTCTTCCTGCATGTCTGTCACGCGGATACAGCGCTCATCACTCCCCTCTTTATGCAGGATTTTTGTCACGACGGCACAGGCATTCTGCGCCAGATTTTCATCACCCGAGGTTTTCTTAAACTGATATATCGCCACGAATGACAACACTGTACAAAGCAACCAGACCTGCAGAAGCCGCCACGGTTTGCCCTGCATCTGGTCGCGCTGGCGAAGGTAGACAAAATTCAGAGGAAACCACAGCCATGAAGGTGGGGTGATGCCCTGCTTCATCAGGTTTGTCCGGTCCAGTAGCACCCAGACCAGGGCAACGACCATATAAATGACAAGTGCGATAGCCTGCGGAAAATTCAGGACCAGGACAATCCAGAGCGCCGGGAGCACAACCGCCAGACACCAGGCAAAGAGGTCCTGACGTAATAATGGGTATGATTTCATCGCTGACTCTCCTGATTGATATGAATGCCAGAAGAGACGAACATAGAGACACACATAAGAATATTCCTTTATAAACAGTGGATTAAATGTGATGAATAACAGTGGATAACTTAACATTCCGCACAGATCGTACTGGCTAATCAGAAGGTGGGATAATGGTTAATTCAGATCGATACGCGCAAACCGATCGTTAATATCTATCAATTATGGCGATCAATAAGGATTAATTGATAGCTATAGACTATTTAATTTCACTATTTCGATCGTCGAAACAGATCGAAAAGGTGCAGAGAAAAGACACGATAAAATCAGAACAGGAGATGCCAGACGGCACGGGCAACAGTCAATAACCGGTGGCGGAGCTGGTGAAGATAGCGAACCAGCATCCCGGAAGTCTTCAGGGCGTTCACTGCCTCATCAAATATCTCCCCGGTCACGCGGACAAATCCCTCACGCGCGGTCTCCCTGACCGTGTCGGTCCGTAGTTCGGGGTGCAGATGTCGGGAAACAGCGCTGCCGCTGTGTACCGGTAACGCCAGTATCAGGGCCTCCACCCAGCGATGAAGGTTGTAGTGCTCTGCAGCAGAGACGGCAATGACCGGGTGGGCGGTGGCAAAAAGGGTTTCAGCCAGTCGTGTTTTGGTCTGCAGGTTCTGTTGCTGCTGCGGTGAAGGCCGGTGATTCTGCCCATCCCATTCCCGGCAGGGCTCCATTTTGTCCGCCTGACTGAGTACAAACATAAAGCGCTCCGGTACTGCCCCGCTGCGGAGTAACTCTCGGTAACAGCGTATATCCTCGTTCCAGGCCCGCTCATCGGCTTTGAGTACCCAGACAATGAGGTCCAGTCTGCCGGACCACGCCTGATAGATACGCCGGTAAACACTGTCCAGCTCCGGGGTTTCGCCCGTGCCCGGAAAATCTACCAGGGTCAGGGTATGTGTGCCGTGAGTGACCCGATAGCGCTGAACGGTGCGGGTGCAGCCGCTGATGGCATCAACCCTGGCGGGAGGTGGACTGAACAGTGTATTGCAGAGGCTGGATTTTCCTGCACCACTTTTTCCCATCAGTCCGATACGGGGTTCATAACTTATGATACTGCCGAGTTGACGGTATATCTTTTCTGTCACATCACCAGGCAACCGCGAAAGGAGCTGCTGTAGTGGCATTATTTTAGAGGATTCATTGTTCATATTTCACCTGTGATAAAAAATATTTTTCAATATCACAGGAGTAATATAGGTCTGAAAAAATTTACAACTCAATCACCTGTGTTAAGGTTTCATCAGATGCCTTTTCTTCTGGCTTTCATTCATGGTTTTAAACTTCAGACGTTCTTTGCTAAAAGAAATATCAACACCTTTGATCACCACAGATCCAGGTGACTTCTCCCCAGGAAAGTTTTTTTGTAAAGTTAACACCGGTATAAAAAATGCTCCGGTTGTATCCGTCCGGCGTGATTCAGCGATCTTACAGAGGCCTCTGGGTATTCTTCTTTCTGCTTTAGCTACAGCTTCGTATTTTATATAGCGTACGTTTTCAAAATCCAGCACCCCGCCATATTTGTCCCATTCATTCCTGCTGACAGTAATCATCCTGCACGTTGCAGTAAACGTTCCGGAGTACAAACCTGGGACAGTACTGATATTACAGTAATAACACACCACATATGTCTTCAGCACAATCCGAAACGACTTGTCGTTAACTTCGTGACCATGATTGCTAAAATGATTAGCAACGTGTTCAAGAATTTTATCGTCAATTGTTTCCATCAAAGTTTTATGGTTTTGCCGTATCAGAGAACTTTCTCCTTTATGAGGGTGATATACATCAGACAGCCCGAAAAACTCAACCGAACCATTCACACTGAATTCCTTTGAATTAACATATTCGGGAAAAAGCTGAACCGGAACGGGTTTATCTTTGATGTCATTATTAGCCATCAGACTTTCTCTCTCTTTTGTGACCAGAGAGTAAAGATAATGAGACACACTTTTTTTTCCATTCGACTTCACCGCTTTGTCATGAAGAAACGCTTCAGTCTCCTCATCAGAATAGTACATCGTTGCTTTGTATTTATACGCCATACATCCCCCCAGGCTGTTCCTGATCTCTCTGCATTTACCTGCTGGTTTACCTTCCTGCTCCGGAAGTTCACCCGTCACTATCGCACAACTAATTTACCCTAGTTTGAAAATAATTAAAAAAATAAAAGTACCCTAAATTTAATAAATTAAGGGTGTTTATTACATATATTGAAATGAAAAAGTGACCTATGAAAGTAGGTTACTTTTAGTTTTAATATTTAAATTCATGGCATTAACTAAAATGCAGTCGTTTCAGAAATCTACCAGGTATCCTCTACTCAGAAGGTACTTTTTACCTTGAGGATCTCACGGAACCGGAAGTGAGTTAAAAATTACTGAGACAACAATCTTCTCAGACGCTGCCCGCCATACCCAATGGACCGCTATGGCATGACATCCGCTCCGGGTCAAAGAAGTAACGTTTTTGAATCTCTTACGCGACGGAGGAAAGTGGGTACCAGCCTGCTTCATTAATTTTTTACACGGCCTTCCATCCCCTGAGGAAGGCTGCAACACAACACAGAGAACCAGTCGTTCCTCCTTTTCACATTCAACGTAAAGGAGATATCCCCATGAATACATCACCTGCTCTGCTGAACGACCAGCTTGTCGATATGGCATTCATCACTACCTATACTGAAATGACGGACAAATGGTTCTACAAACTCATCAGTGAAGGACTCTTCCCTAAGCCAATCAAACTGGGTCGCAGCTCGCGCTGGCTAAAGAGTGAAGTGGAAGCCTGGGTGCAGCAGCGCATAGCAGACTCCCGGGGTAACTGAGCATGGCTGTAAAAGAGTGGAAGCAAGGCTTAGCGCCTGGTGGCCTGGCAGAAGCAAAAATAGATAAAAGAAATGTTGTCCATGAGCACTTCCGAATGTCCTGATTATCTCATTTTTATTTATATTCTGAATTGCTAACCCTGGAGTAAATTCTGAGCGCCAAAAATATAAAACCCCGCATATGGAAAGACTTTGGTATATATCAGCCATCTTCCATTGTACAGTATATATATTATATACAAAGGGGTTTACATAAACAGTAAGATTAAATACATAGAGATTTGTATATAATTGATTAATGTATGGAATCCCAGGTAGGCAAGCTAACGTCATATGCAGGTAGATATGTGGATGGATATGCGAAGTGATTTAAAATGTATTCCGGTGAGTGTGTGTTTTTTTAGTGTGGAACATGGGCTCTGGCTGGTTAAATATAAGGCAACAGAATATATGTGGGTTTTTTGTTAATTTTATCCGCATGCATCATTTTAATTAAAATGCCTTAATACACATTCAGGAGGTAACGTATTAAATATCAAAGGAAAGAAAGGTCTTATCTCACAAAAATCAATCGCACTGTTCATTTCTCAGTAATAGCCATCA
Source organism: Enterobacter sp. JBIWA003 (assembly GCF_019968825.1). Classification (NCBI taxonomy): domain Bacteria; kingdom Pseudomonadati; phylum Pseudomonadota; class Gammaproteobacteria; order Enterobacterales; family Enterobacteriaceae; genus Enterobacter; species Enterobacter sp. JBIWA003. Next base: position 637,470 of record NZ_CP074170.1, on the reverse strand, counting down.
GCGAATAATATCCTGAGATAACAAACCTCTCCCTGCATCCAGGCAATGCATAAATATCAGGAAACGAACGCATTCATTACTGCCATTCGCTCTGGCAGGGGCTTCGCTCGCCTGAAATAAACTCAAAGGAAGTAATACTTGTGACTAACACTAAATTTGGGGAAATCAATCCGGATTATATGAATCGTATTACGGATATCATCAACTTCGCGACAACAGCCCACGCCAGGACATCCGTATTCACCTTCGTACTCAGACTGCCTGAGCATCGAGATACAGGCGACAGCATTGCCTGTTTCCCTGACCTGAGTTCAGGATTGATGGAACGAGTAACCGGGGCACTGAAAGCCCGTCTCACAGCCCACCAGAAACGACGTAAGCGGGAAGGCCTTCAGGTGTGTCCAACGGACTTGAGACACGTCTGGGTACGTGAGGTGGGAACCAGCGGTAAATCTCATTACCACATGGCGATCTTCGTCAACAAAGATACGTTCAATGGATTAGGGAATTATTCGAAAGAAGAGCATAACCTGGGGAGTTACATCTGCGAGGCCTGGCTAAGTGCATTAGGCCTGCTCGAGTTTCCGGAGTACAGGACGCTGGTTGCCTTAAACAACAAGCCACACTACCTTGAGCGTCTTAGGGTGGACCGCTACGCACAGCAGTTACTGACACTACGGGGCCATCTGGAATACTTTGCCAAAGAAGAAACAAAGTCCTGCAACAAGGAAGAACGCTCATTTGGGGGAAGTATCAGATAAGCCAGTACAACACTGAATGGAGACATTTAATTAAACGGATGAAGACGTTACCAGTTAATCATTCTCCATGTTGGGAGGCACACCGTTTGTCCCGGGAAAGGATCGGGGTGGTGCAGTGTGCTATCCGGGTTATCGCTGGCTCCAGCCAATCGTAGAACAGAAAGCGCTATCTGGGTGTCCCGGCATCACTGAAGCATGTCACGTATCCTCCGCATCCAGCCGAGGACTTCACCCTCAGGATCGCGCTCATGGATGCGGGCGGCAGTCATCAAAGGGAACGCCCGTTCTGCCAGACGTGCCTTGGCAGGGTTATCTTTCATCACACCATCAAAGCCCTGAGCCAGCGAATAGGCTTCTGCAAACACTTTAGGGGTAGCTTTACCCTCGGCAGGATGGTCGGTGACGTCGATCATCACCCCAAACGCTTCGTGAATGGCATCGGGATGAAGATAACTTTCGACTTCATGTTTCAGCGTCTGTGCTGCCCAGCATCCGTTGGCACGTGCATTAACGACATTGACTGCTTCGGCATAAGCAGGAACATCTCGATCGTAGATATGAATTTCCCTGCGGTTCAGGGCGCGTAGATAATTTTCATTGACCCAGTGCTTGAGCGTACCGCCACCCAGTACGATAAACGCCACACGTTCATCATTCTCCAGATCGGGAAGGGTGTTGTCTTCTGCGTGCAACGCTTTACTGAGAGCTTTAAAGGCGGCGACATCGGTTGGTCCTTCGACACAGAACAGTAGTCTGACCCTGTTGTCTGGTGTAACGCCCAGCGCATCCGTGACGATGCCGAAAACATCAGCGCCAGCCTGAATGGTCGGTTGCCCGGTAGAGGCATCACGGGACACAAAGCGGATGCTGTCCCCTGGTAGCTCTGCAGCAAAGCCCGGACTGTGCGTGGTAAGGATAACTTGGCAGCCGGTTTCGAGGGACAGGGATTTAAATGACTCAATCAGGATCCGCTGGTAATTAGGGTGCTGTGAGGTTTCGGGCTCTTCAATGGCGTAGATGATACTGCGACGATTACTGGATTTCAGACGTCGTTCCGCTTCGGCTTTAAAAAAGCTCACCAGCACCAGACGACGGACACCACTGCCACGCTTATTCAGCGGGATCCCTCCGTCAGTGTTCAGACCAACAGAGAACAGTCCCTGCCATTTTGCCGGTGTGGGAGGGGTAAATTCAGGTGTAAGCTCGCTTGCCAGGCCTGGCTCAATGGTCTTCAGCGCTTCATGTGTGTTTCGGGCAATCTCTTCTGCCTTTTGCTGGACCTTCAACTGGATCCTGGCGATGTCGTCCTGGACTTCTGCCAGAGCAGCCGTGATGGCGGCCTTCATCGGACTTTGTACTTCATCGTCGGAATCCCGGCTGCTTCTGTCGCTCTGGAAGAGTGCGAACATGGGCAACCAGCTCTCGATTTGCTCCCAGATACGCTTTGTGTCCTCTTTGGCTTTGCTGACGGGAAGCTGTGTTTCCGTCAGTTGAAGATCTGCTGAGGCGGCCCATATAGCTTTTCGCATCCCGGGATTTCCCTTAAGCGAAACATTGAGCCCCAGTTCTTTCACCCTGGCCTGAAGTTCTTTTTCCTTCAGTTCCAGAAGGTTCTCAAAACCAGCAGCCGTAGGATGGTTTGCAATGACAAAAATCTCGGTGGTCGGCTTTTTGTTACTGCAGTTAAAGATCTTACGGATTTTCAGTGAGCCGTTGCCCGTCAGCAGAAACTCTTCATGGAGGGTAGTTTCCGCGCCAGAGTCGAGCGTGAGGGAAGGGGGAAGCTCGATAAACTCACAGGTGATCACCACATTGTCCTGTCCGCTGTGAATACAGGCATCGCCTTTTTCGATAGAGACCACACTGTTGTTGAAGAAGATCTCCAGTGCTTCAAGGATTGTCGATTTGCCAATATCGTTGCGTCCGACAAAAGTTGTCAAATCATCGAACTCCACACTTACTTCCTGTGCATAACAGCGAAAATTTTTAACTGCCACACTTTTCAGTCGCATGTCTTTTCCCTTTTGCTGAAACAGCTCAGTTGAACTGCCCGTTATTTTACCAGGCACATGAACATTTTTATTGACGGCTGTTTGATTTATCTCCTGATTTAAGCGAACTGCATCGTGAAGGGTAGCGACTTTAAAAAGTATTGATACAAATCAATTAATTAATCATTTTTTTAATAACGCTCCGTGCTTTGTAACGTTCCAGGCATAAATATTCAGCTTTTTGTGGGCAGGCTAGTGCGTTTTGCTGAGGTTAAGTAATAATCAGCCGTTAATAACCAAAATAAAATTCATAATAAATAAAAATATCTAATTTAAAGATCTGCATATTTGATTTTTAGTAGACCATAATACTATTTTCTCCGGTAAGCCACGTTGCCTGGTTTGAGTGGGCTAGGCAATAAACGTCGGAATGACGAATCAAATGGCACAGGATTATCTGAAGCACGACCTGCACACGGATGCGGTGAGCAAGGAGATGTATTCAGGGGTTCATATGAATGAGGATAACCATTGAGCAGAATACGCATGCAACAGAGAAGGTTCATTCCCTGCAGCCCCCGTGCCTGCACACTGAGTGCACCTGCCTTCCTGCCGACATTACGTTCACTCGCACGGTCAGAGCCAGATTGCGTGCATATCGTAGTCTTTTGTTATTCTTCTGATTTTGGGTTTTGAAAGGTAAAAAGGCGTCCGGAATTTAACTTCCGGATGCCTTCTGTATGTAATTGGTGTTCTACACGATTTACCTGCTTAGCATCGGGTTATTGAGTTTTGCATAATCAAACGGGCTAATTGTTTCCTCCCGGTTCGCATCCAGAAAATCCGCCCACCACTGCAACATCAGCTTGCGTTCATCCAGATGTTCCGCTTTATGGATATACGCAGCCCGCACTGAGTTACGTTCTATATGGCTCATCTGCCGCTCCACCGCATCCTTCGACCATAGTCCTGACTCAATCAACGAACTACAAGCCATTGTGCGAAAGCCATGACCACAGACTTCGACTTTAGTGTCATAACCCATGACACGCAGCGCACTGTTCACCGTGTTCTCACTCATGGGTTTACGCGGATCGTGATCGCCAATAAAAATGAGCTCGTGCTCTCCGCAAAACTGTTTTATCTGCTTCAGGATCGCCAGCGCCTGCTTTGAAAGCGGCACCAGATGAGGTGTACGCATCTTTGATCCTCGCTGAGAATGTTTCACGCCGGGAATAGGTTCGCGCTCAGGCGGGATAGTCCACATTGAGGTTTCAAAATCGATCTCTGACCAGCGAGCAAAACGCAGCTCACTGGATCGAATAAAAATAAGCAGAGTAAGTTCGGTTGCCCAACGGGTTAGTGGCCTGCCGGTGTAGTCATCTATTTTCTGGAGTAATTCAGGGATGCGCTTTAACTCCAGCGCCGGACGATGCTGCCGATTACTGGAAGCTACCGCCCCCGCCATTTCTTGCGCCGGGTTATAATCAATTAGACCGCTTTGTACCGCATAACGCATGATGGCCGTGGTGCGCTGTTGAAGACGGGAAGCCACTTCAAGACGTCCAGATATCTCCACGGCTTTAATGGGAATTAATAGATCGCGGGTGCCCAGTTCAGCAATATTGCGAGCACCAATTACCGGGAAGATATTGTCCTCCAAGCTCTTTTTTACGCGATGAGCATGATCTTCCGACCATTTTTGGTTGGTCATGAGCCACTCTCTGGCAACCTTCTCGAAAGTAATAATCTCTTTCGCCTGCTCTTCTTTCACAGCACGTTTATGCTCACGAGGATCGATACCAGCAGCTACCAGCTTTCTGGCCTCTTCCCTTTTCTTCCTGGCATCCGCCAGCGAAACATCCGGGTAAACGCCGAACGCCATCAAATGTTGTTTACCACCAAAACGGAAACGAAATCGCCAATACTTTGAACCGCTAGGTTTTACAAGTAGGGACATGCCGTCGCCGTCAACAAGTGAATACTCTTTCTCCTCAGGTTTCGCAGAACGAACTTTAGTATCCGTTAGGGCCATAATGGTCCTCCTTCCATTGGTATCTCGTGAGTATACAAGCAATATCGAATCGGCAAATATACTCATTAGTATACTCACAAGCTTGTTGATGTGGGTTGAGTTAGGTTGACTTTAGTTGAGGAGGAAAGCGGGTAAAGCCTTGTGGTGCGCGGATTACAGGCATAAAAAAAGACGTCGATTGACGTCTATTTATATACTTTTGGTGCCGAAGGCCGGACTCGAACCGGCACGTATTTCTACGGTTGATTTTGAATCAACTGCGTCTACCGATTTCGCCACTTCGGCACTGAAGGGGATGCGGAAACGTTGTGGATTATACCTGTCGCGCGCCGCCATGCAAGCGACGACGCGCGAAACCCACGCTAAGTGCCCAAAAAACCAGCGCCCTTTGTCACTCCAGCTCAGACACCGCCAGCCGAATCACCCTCGCCGCCTTCTGCTCCGGCAGCGCCAGCACCTTCGCCCACATCTCCTGCACCATATCGCAGGAGAGCTTCTCTTTGCCCGCCGCCTTTTCCGGCATCTGCAGCAGCTGGATGTCCTCGCCGTACTTATCGGCTAGTTGCTTCATAATCGGCCGCACGTCTTCGACAGCCGCCTCGCGTTCGGCCGGGGTCACGGTGTGGCGGTTTTTGCCGTAGGCCGCGCGCATCATATCGGCGTCGGCCTGCATGCGCCGCGTCATCAGGTCTTTATCCAGCATGCGCATCGGGTTCACGCCGCCCTTCACCATCGGGTAGAGGAAGCGGAAGCAGGCGTCGTCGCTCACCTTCTGGATGGCGGCGGTCTGCTCCATGTTGATGGTCATGTAGTTCACCACGTTGGCGTCCGGGGCGTTCTGCAGGCGCGACATCTGCAGATGCAGGATCTGCGGCTGGATGGTGTCGATAATCTGCTGCTCTGGCTCGCCCGCTTTTTGCAGGGCGGCCATCTGGTCGAGGATGCGCTGATGCAGCGCGGGCTCCTGCTCCTTAATCACCTGCCAGGCGGGCATCGCGTTGAGGGTGGTATCAATCTGGTGTTCCGGAGCACGCTGCTTATCGAAGAATACCCAGAACGCCACGGCGGCGGCCGCAACGACGACAATCACAATACGGGTCCACGTTTTATTCATCTCGCATCCTTATCCTTTCGCTATGCCGGTTTACACCGGCACGCCGCTGTGGAAGCGAAACTCGTTGTCCGGTGTCGAGATAAGTGTGGCTTCAATTTCGCCAAAAAGCTGTATGCGCGGTGAGATATCGTCGTCGCTGACCTGTTGCGCCAGCGTCAGGTAGTCCTGATAGTGGCGCGCTTCCGAGCGCAGCAGCGAGAGATAGAACTTCTGCAGGTCGTCGTCGAGGAACGGGGCCAGCGCGGCGAAGCGTTCGCAGGAGCGGGCTTCGATGTAGGCGCCGCAGATGAGCTTGTCGATCAGCGTCAGCGGTTCGTGAGTGCGCACTTCCTTCAGCATTCCTTTGGCGTAGCGGCTGGCGGTGATTTTGACGTACGGAATGTCGCGGGCCAGCATCGCCTCGCGCACCTGCCAGAAGTGGTGAAGCTCCTCTTTAATCAGCAGCACCATGCTGTCGATAAGCGCCTGGCCCCACGGGTCGTCGGTTTTGGGCATCACGCTTTTGCCAATCTGCCTGTGCAGGGCGATGAAGTCCGGCTCCGGGCCGTCGCGGAAGGTGAACTGTTCGTAGGGTTTGAGCCAGTCGAGCAGCGCGTCGGCACCGCTTTCGTCGGCGACGTATTTACGCACCAGCAGCAGCGCGGTCTGGGCGGCCTTGAGCTCGCACACCATGTGGTCGGTGAGCAGCAGCGGCAGGTTCGCCGGGTCGCGGGCTTTATCAATCCATGCTTGCGGGGTCGGGCACTGGAGGAAGTTAAGTATGGGGGCGAGTATCTGCGGGTAATCCATGGTTCTGCCTTGAAAAAGCGGTGGCGCGGGCCACCGCCTGAATCACTTAGTGACGCACACCGTCGTCGTCTTCGTCGATGTAATCTTCGTCGTCACCTTCTTCGCCGTCTTCACCGTTCGGATCTTCGAAGTAGGTTCCCCAGCCGTCGTATTCCACGTCAAACTTCTCGGCCAGGTTCATCAGCTGTTCGACCTGCGCGTCGATCAGCTCCGCCTTCAGCGCGCCTTCGCTCAGGATGTCGCAGCAGATGACGGTGTCGCCCTCTTCCACTTCCAGCTCTTCCGGCTCGGTCACTTCGTAACCCAGCTTGAAGGCTTCCACGGCCATTTTTTCCAGCGCGTCGAAATCATCCGCAGAGAAATGGTGCTCGATGGTGTACAGCGCGTCCGGATCGCTACCGTCTTCCAGCAGCTCTTCAATAATCAGACGCGTCTCTTCGCGTTGCTCTTCCAGTAATTCCGGGTTTGCCATGGCTCAATCCTCTTTAAAGTGCGGCAGATACTTCTATTTTCACACACGGACGGGTTTGCCTCCACCTTTGTTGGAAAGATTTGTGAAACGGGGTTGCAAATGAATAATTACACATATAAAGTGAATTTTAATTCAATAAGTGGCGTTCGCCATGTGAGGATAAAATGTCTGATCTGTACAAGAAACACTTTCTGAAATTGCTCGACTTTACCCCTGCACAGTTCACTTCTCTGCTGACCCTTGCCGCACAGCTCAAAGCCGATAAAAAAAATAGCAAGGAAGTACAAAAACTTACCGGTAAAAACATCGCGCTCATCTTCGAAAAAGACTCAACCCGTACACGATGCTCTTTCGAAGTTGCCGCATTTGACCAGGGCGCGCGCGTTACCTATTTAGGGCCGAGCGGCAGCCAGATTGGGCATAAAGAATCAATTAAGGACACCGCGCGCGTGCTCGGGCGGATGTACGACGGCATTCAGTATCGCGGCCATGGCCAGGAAGTCGTCGAAACGCTGGCGCAGTATGCGGGCGTGCCGGTGTGGAACGGGCTGACCAACGAGTTCCACCCGACCCAGCTGCTTGCGGACCTGCTGACCATGCAGGAGCACCTGCCGGGCAAGGCGTTTAACGAGATGACGCTGGTCTATGCGGGCGATGCGCGCAACAACATGGGCAACTCGATGCTGGAAGCGGCGGCGCTGACCGGGCTGGATCTGCGCCTGGTGGCCCCGAAAGCCTGCTGGCCGGAAGAGAGCCTGGTGGCGGAGTGCAGCGCACTGGCGGAGAAGCACGGCGGGAAGATCACCCTGACGGAAGACGTGGCGGCGGGCGTGAAGGGCGCGGACTTTATCTATACCGACGTGTGGGTGTCGATGGGTGAAGCCAAAGAGAAGTGGGCGGAGCGTATCGCGCTGCTGCGTGGGTATCAGGTGAACGCGCAGATGATGGCGCTGACCGGCAATCCGGACGTGAAGTTCCTGCACTGTCTGCCAGCGTTCCATGACGACCAGACTACGCTCGGCAAGCAGATGGCGAAGGAGTTCGATCTGCACGGCGGGATGGAAGTAACGGACGAGGTGTTTGAGTCGGCGGCGAGCATCGTGTTCGACCAGGCGGAAAACCGGATGCATACGATTAAGGCGGTGATGGTGGCGACGCTTGGGGAATAATTGGGTCCTCTGCGGTCTGGTGCCCTCACCCCGGCCCTCTCCCTCAGGGAGAGGGAGAAAACCCAGCCCGTAGGCCCTTGCAAGCGAAGCGCCGCCGGGCGAATCAGGCGGTGATGCGGCCTGGTGCCCTCACCCCGGCCCTCTCCCACGGGGAGAGAGAACACCCAACCCGTAGGCCCGTGCAAGCGTAGCGCCGCCGGGCGAATCAGGCGGCGATGCGGCCTGATGCCCTCACCCCGGCCCTCTCCCACGGGGAGAGAGAGAACACCCAACCCGTAGGCCCGTGCAAGGGCAGCGCCGCCGGGCGAATCAGGCGACGATGCGGCTGATGCCCTTTCTCCCACAACCCGCTCTACTCAATTGATTTTTCACCCCGAAAAAGGTACGTTTTCGCCTTAATTCCAGCGTGGACATGCCAGCATTATGCCGATTATTCAGTCTGTTGAACGTGCGTTGCAGATCCTCGACCTGTTCAACGAGCAGGCCACCGAGCTTAAGATCACCGACATCAGCAAACTGATGGGGCTGAGCAAGAGTACCCTCCACTCGCTGCTGAAAACTCTGCAGCTTCACGGCTATATCGATCAGAACCCGGAGAACGGCAAATATCGCCTCGGCATGAAGCTGGTCGAGCGCGGCCATTTTGTCGTGGGCTCCATCGATATTCGTCAGAAGGCGAAAGGCTGGCTGACGGAGCTGTCCCAGCGGACCGGGCAGACCACCCATCTGGGGATCCTGGACGGGCGTGAAGGGGTCTATATCGAGAAGATTGAAGGCAAGCTGGCCGCCATCGCCTATTCGCGCATTGGCCGCCGCCTGCCGGTTCACGCCACCGCCATCGGCAAGGTGTTGATTGCCTGGCTGGGCGAGGCCGAGCTGAACGCTCTGCTTGAGGGCTATCAGTACACCACCTATACCCCTTCCACCCTCGCCTCTCGTGAAGCACTAATGAGCGCCCTGACGCAGACCCGCGCGCAGGGCTACGCCCTGGATAGCGAAGAGAACGAGCAGGGCGTGCGCTGCGTGGCGGTGCCAGTGTGGAACCATGAATCCCGCGTCATCGCCGCCCTGAGCCTGTCGACGCTGACCTCGCGCGTGGACGACGCAGAGCTGGCTGATTTCCGCGAGCAGCTTCAGCAGGCCGGGCTCCAGCTCTCACGCGCGCTGGGCTACCCGGCCTGAGCCGTTAGGCCGGCTCGTAGGTGAAGTAGTCGAAGTCCGCGTGGCAGCCGTCTCCGCTGATGTCCTCGCAGTGCAGCCCCACAAACGCGCCGGTAAAGAAACCGCGCCCGCCGATGTAGTCGTCCGACAGTTTCCACGCCTCATACGTTACCGGCACGGTGTGCCACGTCTCGCCGTCGAACGAGTAGCTGTAGCGGTAAACCAGCGTATCCACGTCCACCCGCAGCCAGACGCTCTCCGCATGTTCCGGCACCGGAATCGGCTGCTCGTGCAGCGGCCACGACGGCACGTTGTGGTCGAGCTGGATCACTTTGATGGTTCTCCCCTGCCCCTCCTCGTAGTCCACAAAGCAGTAGCTCCAGTTTTTGCTGTTGTAGTAGCAGGTCAGCCCCGCGCTCTGCTGGAAGTGGACCGGCGAGAACTGCATCCGCGTCTCCGCCCGGAAGGCAAAGTGCTGCCAGCGGCGCGCCACGGTCGACTGGGTAAAGGTCGAGTTGAGCGAGTCGTTGCCGTAGAGCCGTAAGTAGCCCGGGCGCGCGGTGAGCGAGCCGAGGGTGTCGTCGAACGGAATGCGCAGGGTCTGCAGTTCCGGGTCGAGAGAACTCGCGTCGAAATCGTCCCGCCAGCTGCCCTGAACGGCTGCAGGCTGCTCCGCCACCTGCGGGCCTTTCACGGTCAGCTGCGCGTGCTTGCCGCCTTCCACGTACGGCCAGCCGTCGCGCCACTCAATGCGGGCGATGCCGGTCTCGCGCCCCAGCGGGCAGTAGCCGCGCCCGCCGGAGGCCAGCAGCGGCACGCCGGGCAGGCGCAGCGGCCGACTGGTGAGGTAGGCCATGAACCACTCCCCCGTGTGGGTCTGCAGCAGCGAGCCGTGGCCGCTCTTCTGCAGCGGATTCTCCGGCAGGTGCCAGCTGGTCATCATCGTCACCTCCGGGTGCAACTCGTACGGCCCGTCGATGTTTTTGGAACGCAGCACCACGACGGCGTGCTCGTAGCTGGTGCCGCCTTCGGCGACCATCAGGTAGTACCATCCCGCGTGGCGATAAAGATGCGCCCCCTCGGTGTAGCAGAGCGGCGTGCCGGTAAACAGGGTTTTGCGCTCGGGCGAGAGCGTGCCGGTCTGCGGGTCAAACTCCTGCATCACGATGGTGTTGTGCGGGTTGCTGTGGTGGCGCGGCCCCCACGGGCGGTAGAGGTAATATTTGCGTCCATCGTCGTCGTGGAACAGGGACGGGTCAAACCCGCCGTTGCCCATCGGGATCGGCTCGCTCCACGGCCCCTCAATGGACGGCGCGGTGACGAGGAAGTTGCGGCCATTTTTCCACGGCGAGTCGACAATCTTCACGTCGGTGTAGAGCAGCCAGAATTTACCGTCGGCGTAGCTCAGGCACGGCGCCCAAATGCCGCCGGAGTCCGGGTTGCCCTTCATGTCCAGCATCGACACGCGGTTCAGCGGGGTGCTGACCAGCGACCAGTTTTTCAGGTCGCGGGAGTGGTAGATGCGCACGCCGGGGAACCACTCGAAGGTCGAGGTGGCGATGTAGTAGTCTTCGCCCTGACGGCACAGGGAGGGGTCCGGGTTGAAGCCGGTCAGAATAGGGTTAGTGATTTCCATATTGCCTCCGGTTAATGGGATGCGGCTGTCGCGGCGTCGGGAACGGCCTCGCCCTGCGCCGCGCGGTGCTTGATCAGCTGCTGGCTGATGGCCTCCACGCGGGCGTCGGTGAGCTTGTAGAACGACAGCATGATGAACATGCCCGCGTAGAGCACCACCGGCACCACGCAGAACAGAATTTTGATGGTGGTGAGCACTTCCACCGGCTGCACGCTGCTGCTGGCGGAGTAGTTGACGTACGCCAGGATCCAGCCCACCACCGCCCCGCCAATCGCCAGGCCAATCTTCAGGCTGAACAGGTAGGTGGAGAACACCAGGCCGTCGAGGCGGCGCCCGCTGCGGCTCTCCTCGTAATCCACCACGTCAGAGGCCATCAGCCACTGCAGCGGCGTGGTAGTGTTAAAGACGAACAGGAACAGGATGTTGAGGGCGAAAATCAGGGCGATATGTTCCGCCGGGGTGACGAAAATCAGCAGGCTGATGAGCGAGTAGGCGACGATGATCCACTTGAAGGCGGTGACGCGGTCGAAGCGCCCCAGCAGGCGGGAGGAGCAGAGCGAGCCAAACATGGTGGCGAGGCTGCCGTAGAGTAAGAACTGGGTCGCCATCTCCGGGTGATCCATCACGTATTTCACGAAGTAGAGCGTCGCCCCGCCGCGCACCACGTTGGAACAGGTCGCCATCATCTTGAACGCGCACATTATCCGCCACTGGCCGTTGCCGAGCAGCAGCTTGAGATCTTTTGCCACCGACGAGCCCGGCTGCACCTCAAAGGTGTAGCGCTCTTTGGTGGTGAAGAAGCAGACGTAGAGCAGCACCACGCCGGTCAGGCCCAGCACGCACATGGCGCCGAAATAGCCCACCTTCTCGTCCCCTTTGCCGATGATGCTCACCAGCGGCAGGGCAATGCCGCTGATGGCGAGCGATCCCGCCGCCGCCAGGAAGAAGCGCCAGGACTGCAGGGCATGACGCTCTTTCGGGTCGGCGGTGATGACGCCGGGCATGGCGCAGTACGGCACGTTAACGAAGGTGTAGACCAGGGTCAGAAGAATGTAGGTCACGCAGGCGTAGATGATTTTGCCCTGCGCGGAGAAGTCCGGCGTGTAGAAGGTCAGCACGCAGACGATGCCAAACGGGATGGCGCCCCACAGCAGAAACGGGCGGAACTGGCCGTGCCGCGTGCGGGTGCGGTCGACCAGCAGCCCCATCAGCGGGTCGGTCACGGCGTCGAGCACGCGGGAGATTAAAAACAGCGTCCCCATAATGCCCGCCGACAGGCCGAAGACGTCGGTGTAGAAGTAGGCCAGCAGGAACATCGTGGCCTGCCAGACGAAGCCGCAGGCGGTGTCACCCAGCCCGTAGCCAATTTTGTCTTTCATGGTTAATTGCGTCATCAGAATTACACCCTTATGTAGTGTGCTGAATTACAACATCGTGTTAATGGAGTGTAATGAGCTGTTCAATTAACCAGCAATGGTCATATCTTATTTCTGAATTACGTTATTTTGCTTTTGTGACGCCAACGATATATCACAACCCATTGTTTAAATTAATAAATTATAGACACGCGAAAACCGTCCGCGGAATATTTCCCGTAGACGGTTTTATCTCAGAAAATAATTAAATACCGAGCGCTTTTTTACCGGCGTTAATTACCTCGATAATTTTATCGGTGTCATAAATACAGCCTTTCCAGGTGCCACCGCTGACCGACTGTAATGCTGCCCACAGGCGGGTGTCGTCCGGCAAAAAGTCGTGGGCGTGCAGGTCCGGGTGCGTCTGCCGCATTGCCAGCTCGCGCGCGCCCTCCTCCGGCGTCAGCGGGTTGTCCGCGGTGCCGATAAAGTTCACGCTACCTGTTAATGTCAGCCGGTCGACGGCTATCTCGATAATGTCGTTATCGCGCAGCTTGCCAATCGGCCCGCCCGCCAGCGCCTCCGGCGACACGTGGCCGAAGCAGGCGCCTGTCGACACGCCCGAGAAGCGCGCATCGGTGATTAACGATACCGTCTTGCCCCACGAGATATGCTTCAGCGCGGAGGTGAGCTGATAGGTCTCTTCCATGCCTGTGCCGGACGGCCCGCCGCCGATCACCACCATGATATCCCCCTGCTTGATTTCTTCCCGCTTGATGGCCTTGATCGCCTGCGCTTCCGAGACAAACACCCGAGCCCGGCCGGTGTGGCGGTAAACGCCATCTTCACCGACGACCGATGGGTCGATCGCCGTGGCCTTGATCACCGATCCTTCCGGCGCGATGTTGCCCGTCGGGAAGCAAACCGTCGAGGTCAGCCCTTTCGCTTTTGCCTTCTCCGGCGGCAGGATCACGTCATCCGGATCCACGCCATCCTGCTCGCGCAGGCACTGGCGGAAGCGCGCACGGCGCTCGGACGCCTGCCACCAGTCGAGGTTCTCGCCCACCGTCTGGCCGGTCACGGTCATGGCGTCCAGATGCAGCAGGCCAAGATCGCGAAGGTGGAGCATCACCTCCGGCACGCCGCCGGCGAGGAAGGCGCGCACGGTCGGGTGATAGTCCGGGCCGTTGGGCAGCACGCTGACCAGGCGCGGCACCTTACGGTTAACGCGCGTCCAGTGCTCTACGTCCGGGATTGTGCAGCCCGCTGCGTGGGCGATGGCCGGAATGTGCAGCAGTAAATTGGTGGAGCCGCCGAACGCCGCGTGGATCACCATGGCGTTTTCGATGGCTTTGTCGGTGAGGATATCGTGCGTGGTGATGCCGCGGTTATCCAGCTCGCTCACCGCGCGTGCCGACTGGCGGGCGATCTCCAGCCACACCGCCTGCCCGGACGGGGCCAGCGCGGAGTGCGGCAGCGCCAGACCCAGCGCCTCCGCGACCACCTGAGAGGTGCCCGCCGTGCCGAGGAACTGACACCCGCCGCCCGGCGAGGCGCAGGCGCGGCAGCCCAGCTCAGCGGCCTCCTGCAGGGAGAGTTCGTGGTTGGCAAAGCGCGCGCCAATGGTCTGTACCTTGCCCGCGTCTTCCCCCACGGTTGGCGGCAGCGTCGCCCCGCCCGGCACCAGAATGGTCGGCAGGTCGTGCATCGAGGCCAGGGCAATCATGGTGGCGGGCAGCCCTTTATCACAGGTGGCGACGCCGATCACCGCCCGACGCGTCGGCAGGGAACGGATCAGGCGGCGAAACACGATCGCCGCGTCGTTACGGTACGGCAGGGAGTCGAACATGCCGTGCGTGCCCTGAGAGCGCCCGTCGCAGGGATCGCTGACGAAGGCCGCAAACGGGATCCCGCCGTTGCGGGTGATCTCCTTCGCCGCCGCCTGCATCTGCATGCCAATCTCCCAGTGCCCGGTGTGGTAGCCCAGCGCGACCGGGCGTCCGTCCCCGGCGCGGATGCCGCCCTGGGTGCCGATAATCAGCACCTCTTTGCCGGTCAGCTTGTTGGCGTCCCAGCCCATCCCGGCGTTCTGCGTCATGCCGAACAGGTTGCCGCTGGGGGATTCCATCAGCATCTGCGGGGTCAGCGGCAGCGCGCCCTGCGGCCCCGCCGCGTGGGTGATCACCGCATAAAACGCATCGTCCTGTGGGGTGAAAATCTTCTCGATGGTCATGGTTATCGTCCGGCTCAGCAGAGCTTGAGCTGTTGCAGCAGGGTTTTCAGCTGCGCCTTGCGCGGCGCGTCCAGTGGTGACGCGGGCGGCAGCACGTGCGTGGAGATCGGGCGGCCGCAGAGCACAATCGCCTCTTTAATCACGTTCACAAACGGCGTATCCAGCTGATACATCTGCGGGATTTGCAGCAGGGTCTGATGATACTCAGCCGCTTTCGCCACGTCTTTATCCCGCCAGGCTTTCAGAAGATTCACCGACACCTGCGGAGCAAAGTTGACGCTCGCCGAAATCGCCCCGTCGCCGCCGAGCAGCAGGGTATTGAACAGATGATCGTCGTAGCCGCAGAGCACGGTGAAGTGCGGGTGAGCGGTTTTGACGGTGTGGATCATGCTGCGCAGGTGGGCAACGGAGTCGATGGTGTCTTTGATGCCGACGATGTTACTGCGCGAGTCGGCCAGGGTTTTCACCAGCGCCGGGGTCAGATCCTGCCCGGTCAGCGCCGGGAAGTTATAGAGCATCACCGGCAGCGTGACGCTGTCGGCCACCTGCTCGAAATAGCGGATCAGGTTCGCTTCCGACACTTTCCAGTAGTAAGGGTTGATCACCACGATGCCGTCTGCCCCCGCCTGCTGCGCGTGTTGGCTGAGCGCAATGGTTTCCCGGGCGTTGGTGCCGCCGGTGCCGATCAGGACCGGTACGCGACGATCGACATGATCGATAGCAAATTGGGCAATGGTTTTACGCTCTTCGGCGCTAAGCTGGGAAAACTCGCCGCCGCTGCCCAGGAAGAACAGGCCGTCAACGCCTGCCGCGATCAGATCGTCGATCAGCGCGGCGGTGCCCTGCTTATCGAGCTGGCCATCGGCGGTAAAAATGGTGGAGACAGGGGGAATGATTCCCGTGAACAACGCGGACTGCGGCATGAGATCTCCTTGCTGAATCATTTTGTTCTACATTATAGAACAGCGTTCGTTAAATTAACGATCATACTATGACGCAGGAAAAGCGCAGGTAAATGAGAGATGGAGAGGGAGTGCGGGAAATTTAAGCTGGATCACATATTGTCCCCCCCTCACCCCGGCCTCTCCCCAATGGGCGAGGGGGGAAAAGACGGCTCGGAGCAGTCCCCTCTCCCCTGTGGGGAGAGGGTTAGAGTGAGGGATAAGGGTTACTCTACAAGCATCTTCACCACCACTTTCCTGACCTTAGCAGGCGCACCCACCGCGCACAGCGGCTTGTGCACCTCACCCGGCCAGAACACCACAAAATCCCCTTCGCTCAGCACCACGGTTTTCTCCTGCTCACCTTCCGGCAGGAAGGCGATGTCTTTGTCCGCCAGCCAGTCGGTGTCCGGCGTGCCGGGCGGCAGGGTGCTGAAGGTCATCCCTTCCTGACCCTTCATCACAATCTGAATATCCAGATAGCGCGCGTGGTACTCGGCGCGACGCTCGGCGAACGGCTGGGTTGTATCTTCAGAGACCAGATAAAACAGGCTGTTGCCGTTGATGTCGTGCTTGCCGAGCGGCGTCGCGTCGGTGACGTGGGCTTTAACATGCTCAATGGCCTGTCGCAGTTCGTCAGGCAGCCAGGAGTGCAGATGGTGGATGTTGCCGATAATCATCAGAATACCCTCGATATAAAACAACGTTTCATTTTTATCTTTTATACGAGAATCCTGGCTGCCATACCAGCGCTTTTTAGACGGGTTTTGCGCGAACGCATGTTTATCGGGAATGGTGTTAATTTGCTGTTAAGCCCTCGCAGGCATTTATGCAGCCATTATGCATATCTTCAGTTCTTCGTTATCACGGCCTTGCGCTAACTTACTGATCGTCATGCCTTAACAACAAAACTCGCTACAGCTTCACATTTTATCACTTTGATAATTTGCTATTAAATTCAATAAATATTTATTGATTTTCCTTAAGCCAAAAATAGTTAATTAGCAATATTGCATAGCCATTCCCCGCCACCTTTAAACACAATTAAAATCAATGGCTTAACAAAATATTTCAAAGCATGAAATTCTACAAAACACTAACAACTGCAAATAATGACAACGGATAATGCTTAGCTATTCACCTCGCCAGAATAGCCAATTAATCATTATCTGATGCGAATCATGCAAATGAAAACAAACCTCTTAATATCCATTTTCGCGTGAGCAACATCACAATACGGATTATTTAACTGCCTAGTATGAATTACGAAATCAATTGAGCTTATCCGCCATGAAATTAAATGCATCACATGGCGCATGCCCTTTTTATTCTGAAAAACAGTTAAAGGAATAATTATGGAAAAGCATTACGTCGGTTCTGAAATTGGTCAATTGCGTAGCGTTATGCTGCACCGCCCAAATTTAAGTCTGAAACGTTTAACGCCATCGAATTGTCAGGAGCTGCTTTTCGATGACGTGCTCTCGGTTGAGCGTGCGGGTGAGGAGCATGACATCTTCGCCAACACGCTGCGCGAGCAGGGTGTGGAAGTCCTGCTGTTGACCGACCTTCTGACACAAACCCTTGATATTGCAGAGGCGAAAGCCTGGCTGCTGGAGACGCAAATCTCTGATTATCGCCTCGGCCCTACCTTTGCCGGCGACGTTCGCGGCTGGCTGGCGGATATGCCGCACCGCGAACTGGCGCGCAGGCTGAGCGGCGGATTAACCTACGGTGAAATTCCGGCGGCCATTAAAAATATGGTGGTGGATACCCACACGGCGAATGATTTTATTATGAAGCCGCTGCCAAACCATTTATTTACCCGCGATACCTCCTGCTGGATCTATAACGGCGTCTCTATTAACCCAATGGCCAAACCGGCCCGTCAGCGTGAAACCAATAACCTGCGGACAATATATCGCTGGCACCCGGCGTTCGCCGACGGCGATTTTATTAAGTATTTCGGCGATGAGAATATTAATTACGACCACGCCACCTTAGAAGGCGGTGACGTATTAGTGATTGGCCGCGGCGCGGTATTGATCGGCATGTCCGAACGCACAACGCCGCAGGGCGTGGAGTTCCTCGCCAACAGCCTGTTCAAACACCGTCAGGCCGAGCGCGTGATCGCCGTTGAGCTGCCAAAACACCGCTCCTGCATGCACCTCGACACCGTCATGACCCACATCGACGTAGATACCTTCTCTGTCTACCCGGAAGTGGTGCGCAAAGACGCCCAGTGCTGGACGCTCACCCCGGACGGACGCGGCGGCCTGCTGCGCACCCAGGAAACCGACCTGCTGCACGCCATCGAGAAAGCGCTCGGCATTAACCAGGTACGTCTGATCACCACCGGCGGCGACGCCTTTGAGGCCGAACGCGAGCAGTGGAACGACGCCAATAACGTGCTGACCATCCGCCCCGGCGTGGTGATCGGCTACGAGCGCAACGTCTGGACCAACGAGAAGTACGACAAAGCGGGTATCACCGTGCTGCCCATCCCGGGCGACGAACTCGGACGCGGCCGCGGCGGCGCGCGCTGCATGAGCTGCCCGCTGGAACGCGACGGAATTTAAAGGAGCCATCATGGAACGAAAACCCACTCTGGTTGTGGCCCTGGGCGGCAACGCGCTGCTCAAGCGCGGCGAGCCGCTGGAAGCGGAGATCCAGCGCCAGAACATCGAGCAGGCCGCCCGCACCATCGCCGGGCTGACGGCACAGTGGCGCGTGGTGCTGGTACACGGCAACGGGCCGCAGGTCGGGCTGCTGGCGCTGCAGAACAGCGCCTACGACAAAGTCACGCCCTACCCGCTGGACGTTCTCGGCGCGGAAAGCCAGGGAATGATCGGCTACATGCTCCAGCAGACGCTGAAAAACAATCTGCCGCAGCGCGAGGTGAGCGTCCTGCTCACCCAGGTAGAAGTGGACGCCGCCGACCCGGCCTTCAGCAACCCGACCAAGTACATCGGCCCGGTGTACAGCGAAGCCCAGGCAAAAACGCTGGCGGCGGAGAAAGGCTGGGTGTTTAAGGCCGACGGCAGCTACGTCCGCCGCGTGGTGCCCTCTCCGCAGCCGAAGCGCATCGTTGAGAGCGACGCCATCACGGCGCTGATCCAGCGCGACCACCTGGTGATCTGCAACGGCGGCGGTGGCGTACCGGTGGTGGAACACGCCAACGGCTATCGCGGGATCGAGGCGGTGATCGACAAAGACCTCTCCGCCGCCCTGCTGGCGCGCCAGATCGAAGCCGATGCCCTGCTGATCCTCACCGATGCCGACGCGGTATACCTCGACTGGGGCAAACCGACCCAGCGTCCGCTGGCGCAGGTGACGCCGGAACTGCTCAGGGGCATGCAGTTCGACGCCGGATCGATGGGGCCGAAAGTGGCCGCCTGCCGCGAGTTCGTAGAAGCCTGTAACGGCATTGCCGGGATCGGCGCACTGGCCGACGGCGCGGAGATCCTCGCAGGCGAGAAAGGCACGTTGATTCGTAACTGAACACTCATTTTAAAAAGGATTTAGCCATGACCATCAACCTGAAAAACCGCAACTTCCTGAAACTGCTGGACTACACCCCGGCGGAGATCCAGTACCTGATTGACCTCGCCATTGAGCTCAAGGCCGCCAAAAAAGCCGGGCGCGAGAAGCAAACCCTGGTCGGGAAAAATATCGCCCTGATCTTTGAAAAAACCTCCACCCGTACCCGCTGCGCCTTCGAAGTGGGCGCGTTCGATCAGGGCGCGCAGGTGACCTATCTCGGCCCAAGCGGATCGCAGATTGGCCATAAAGAGTCGATGAAAGACACCGCCCGCGTGCTGGGCCGCATGTACGACGGCATCGAATACCGCGGCTATGGTCAGGCCATCGTCGAAGAGCTGGGCGAGTACGCAGGCGTGCCGGTGTGGAACGGCCTGACCGACGAGTTCCACCCAACGCAAATCCTCGCCGACCTGATGACCATGCTGGAGCACTCCCCGGGCAAAACCCTGCCGGAGCTGAGCTTTGCCTATCTCGGCGACGCGCGCAACAACATGGGCAACTCCCTGATGGTGGGCGCGGCCAAGATGGGGATGGATATCCGCCTCGTCGCGCCGAAATCCTTCTGGCCGGAAGCGGGGCTGGTTGAGCAGTGCCGCGCCATTGCGAAAGAGACGGGCGCGCGCATCACCCTCACCGACGACGTGGAAGAAGGCGTGCAGGGGACCGATTTCCTCTACACCGACGTGTGGGTCTCCATGGGCGAGCCGAAGGAAGCCTGGGCCGAGCGCGTCAGCCTGATGAAGCCGTATCAGATTAACGCCCAGGTGATGAAGGCCACCGGCAACCCGAACGTCAAGTTCATGCACTGCCTGCCGGCGTTCCACAACGAGCACACCAAAGTGGGCCGCGAGATCGAGATGGCGTACGGGCTGAAGGGGCTGGAGGTGACGGAAGAGGTCTTCGAATCACCGAACTCCATCGTCTTCGACGAGGCAGAGAACCGCATGCACACCATTAAAGCGGTCATGGTGGCGACACTCGGCGACTAATCACCGCCCGGCGCGCCGCGGGTGCGCCGGGTTTAAGGAGAACATCATGGGCAAGTTTAAGTTTCCCTCCGCTTACACCATTCTCTTCTTTCTGATTGCCGTTGTGGCGGCGCTGAGCTGGGTCGTTCCCGCCGGTCAGTACCAGATGGCGATGAACGACACCCTCGGTAAAGAAGTCCCGATTGCCGGAACGTATGCGCACGTGGCGGCACATCCGCAGGGGCTGGTTTCCGTCCTGATGGCGCCCATCGCCGGGCTGTACGATCCGGTTTCCGGCCAGGCCGGGGCGATCGACGTAGCGCTGTTTATCCTGATCATCGGGGGATTTCTCGGGATCGTCACCAAAACCGGGGCGATTGACGCCGGGATCGAGCGCGTCACCACCCGGCTGCGCGGACGCGAGGAGTGGATGATCCCGATCCTGATGGCGCTGTTTGCCGCGGGCGGCACCATTTACGGCATGGCCGAAGAGTCGCTGCCGTTCTACACCCTGCTGGTGCCGGTGATGCTGGCCGCCCGGTTCGATCCGGTTGTCGCCGCCTCCACCGTGCTGCTCGGCGCGGGGATCGGCACGCTGGGTTCCACCATTAACCCGTTTGCCACGGTCATCGCCGCCAACGCCGCCGGGATCCCCTTCACCAACGGCATCGCCCTGCGCGTGGCGCTGCTGGTCATCGGCTGGATCATCTGCGTGGCGTGGGTGATGCGCTACGCCCGCAAGGTGCGCAAGGATCCCTCGCAGTCGATCGTTGCAGACAAGCAGGAAGAGAACCTCGCCCATTTCCTCGGCAACAAGGGCGAACAGTCGCTGGAATTCACCCCGGTGCGCAAAATCATCCTGGTGATTTTTGCCCTCGCCTTCGCGGTGATGATTTACGGCGTGGCGGTGCTGGGCTGGTGGATGGCGGAGATCTCCGCAGTGTTTCTCGCCAGCGCGATTCTCGTCGGCCTGATTGCCCGCATGAGCGAAGAGGAGCTGACGTCGACGTTTATCAACGGCGCGCGAGATTTGCTGGGCGTCGCGCTGATTATCGGCATCGCGCGCGGTATCGTAGTCATCATGGATAAGGGCATGATTACCCACACCATTTTGCACAGCGCGGAAGGGCTGGTCAGCGGGTTGTCCACGGTGGCGTTTATCAACGTGATGTACTGGCTGGAGGTCGTGCTGTCGTTTCTTGTGCCTTCTTCATCCGGCCTGGCCGTTCTGACGATGCCGATCATGGCACCGCTTGCCGATTTCGCTAACGTCAACCGCGACCTGGTGGTCACGGCTTACCAGTCGGCCTCCGGCATCGTAAACCTCGTCACGCCGACCTCAGCGGTGGTCATGGGCGGGCTGGCTATCGCCCGGGTGCCCTACGTGCGCTATCTGAAATGGGTGGCGCCGCTGCTGGCGATCCTGACGGTGGTGATTATGGTGGCGTTAAGTCTGGGGGCGTTGTTGTAATTTGCCGGATGGCGCTGCGCTTATCCGGCCTACGGATCGGTGCGGTGTCACCGGTTATTTCGGGAACTGATATGGGAAACATGATGGATTACGAAGAGTACTCTCCCAAAGAACAACTGCAGCTCACGGTGTGCCAGCGTTTGATCGCCGAAAAGAGTTATCTTTCGCAGGAAGAGATTCGCCGCGACCTGCAGGAGAGAGGGTTTGACAGCATCAGCCAGTCGACCGTTTCACGATTGCTGAAGTTGCTCGGAGTCATAAAAATTCGAAATGCCAAAGGGCTAAAGATTTATTCGTTGAATCCTCAACTGCGCCCTGCCCCTGATGCCGCGCGTACCGTTTCGGAAATGGTGGTGAGCGTCGAGCATAATAGCGAGTTTATCCTTGTCCATACCGTCGCCGGATATGGCCGCGCGGTGGCGCGTATTCTGGATTATCACCAGCTTCCGGAAATATTAGGCGTGGTGGCCGGTAGCAGTATTGTCTGGGTCGCCCCCCGGGTGGTGAAGCGCACCGCGCTGGTGCATAAGCAAATTAATTATTTACTCAGAACGAATTAATATTCATAAAGAACCGTTTGCATTGAGTAAAGCGTGCATTAAATCGCTTGATCCGAAAAGCGAGCTGCGTATAATGCCCGACAATTTGCCGGGAGGAAGCATGGTCAAGCGTGTACGACATAACGTCTTACCGCGTCTGAAATCAGACGCTGGCCTGCCGTTTTTCTTCCCGTTGCTAAACCTATTCCCAGAGCCCCTCATTTGAGGGGCTTTTTTTTGCCCGGCGTCAGGAGATAAACATGAATCCGCTTTATCAAAAACACATCATTTCCATAAACGACCTCAGCCGCGAAGAGCTGGAACTGGTTCTGGAAACCGCGGCAAAACTGAAGGCCAATCCGCAACCGGAGCTGCTGAAGCACAAGGTGATTGCGAGCTGCTTCTTTGAAGCCTCAACCCGCACCCGCCTCTCCTTTGAGACCTCCATGCACCGCCTGGGCGCGAGCGTGGTGGGTTTCTCGGACAGCAGCAACACGTCGTTGGGTAAAAAAGGCGAGACCCTGGCGGATACCATTTCAGTCATCAGCACCTACGTCGACGCGATTGTGATGCGTCATCCACAGGAGGGCGCGGCGCGTCTGGCGACCGAGTTTTCCGGCGGCATTCCGGTGCTGAACGCCGGTGACGGTGCCAACCAGCACCCGACGCAGACCCTGCTGGATCTGTTTACCATTCAGGAGACCCAGGGCAAGCTTGAGAACCTGAACATCGCCATGGTTGGCGACCTGAAATACGGCCGCACCGTTCACTCCCTGACCCAGGCGCTGGCGAAATTTAACGGCAACCGCTTCTACTTCATCGCCCCGGACGCGCTGGCGATGCCGCAGTACATCCTCGACATGCTGGATGAGAAAGGCATTGCGTGGAGCCTGCATGCCAGCATCGAAGAGGTGATGAGCCACGTGGATATTCTGTACATGACCCGCGTGCAGAAAGAGCGTCTGGACCCGTCCGAATACGCCAACGTGAAGGCGCAGTTCGTGCTGCGCGCCAGCGACCTGGAAGGCGCACGCGACAACATGAAGGTCCTGCACCCGCTGCCGCGCATCGATGAGATCACCACAGACGTGGATAAAACGCCGCACGCCTGGTACTTCCAGCAGGCCGGAAACGGCATCTTCGCCCGCCAGGCGTTACTGGCACTGGTTCTGAATCGCGAATTAGCTCTGTAAGGGGAGACGACCATGACACACGATAACAAACTCCAGGTTGAAGCCATCAAGCGTGGCACCGTGATTGACCACATCCCTGCGCAGGTGGGCTTTAAGCTGCTGACGCTGTTCAAACTGACCGAAACCGACCAGCGCATCACCATCGGCCTGAACCTGCCGTCGGGCGAGATGGGCCGCAAGGACCTGATTAAAATCGAGAACACCTTCCTGACCGACGAGCAGGTTAACCAGCTGTCGCTGTACGCGCCGGACGCCACCGTCAACCGTATCGACGAGTATGAAGTGGTCGGCAAATCCCGCCCGAGCCTGCCGGATCGCATCGAAAATGTGCTAGTCTGCCCGAACAGCAACTGCATCAGTCATGCTGAGCCGGTTTCCTCCAGCTTTGCAGTGAAAAAACGCGCCGATGACATCGCGCTCAAATGCAAATACTGCGAAAAAGAGTTTTCTCATTATGTGGTGCTGGCCAACTAATTGAGGTTGGTAATGAAATCCCGGCTGTTATAATGGCCGGGAACATTCTTAACGCTGTAATTCTGGAGAAAACATGAGCAAAGTACTCGCGACGGAAAATGCACCAGCCGCTATCGGCCCTTACGTTCAGGGCGTTGATCTGGGCAGCATGATCATCACTTCAGGTCAGATCCCCGTAAACCCAAAAACCGGCGCGGTGCCGGAAGATGTCGCGGCGCAGGCGCGTCAGTCGCTGGAAAACGTGCAGGCTATCGTTGAATCTGCTGGCCTGAAAGTGGGTGATATCGTGAAAACCACCGTGTTCGTGAAGGATCTGAACGATTTCGCGACCGTTAATGCCACCTACGAAGCGTTCTTCACCGAGCATAACGCCACCTTCCCGGCGCGCTCCTGCGTGGAAGTGGCGCGTCTGCCAAAAGACGTGAAAATTGAAATCGAAGCGATTGCCGTTCGTCGCTAATGCATTTCAATATTTAGAGGGCAGCTGAGGCTGCCTTTTTTATTTCGACCATTTTTACTCCCGGTACTCAATGACGTCGTGAGCTGTCCATTAATAGACTGACGCTGCCTTGTTATATTCTAATTAATGGACGAAAAATGAAGCTCTCTAAAATTGCGCTGGCCGTTGCCACATTAACGGTTGCGTCTTCAGCACTTGCACATGGATATATAGAATCCCCCGCCAGTCGCGCTTATATGTGTAAGCTGGGTCAAAATATTGACTGCGGCTCCGTACAGTATGAGCCACAGAGCGTAGAAAAAACCTCCGGTTTCCCGACCGGCGCCATGCCTCCTGACGGCCAACTCGCCAGCGCAGGCATTGCCAACTACTCCCAGCTTGATAAGCAGAGTCTCAACGCATGGACCAAAAATCCCATGACGGCAGGTCCACACGACTTCGTCTGGCACCATACCGCCCCGCATAAAACCACCAACTGGCGCTATTACATCACCAAACAAAACTGGGATCCCAATAAACCCCTGACCCGCGACCAGTTTGAATTAACGCCGTTCTGTACCATTAACGGAAATGGTCAGGCACCGGCCATGACAAAATCCATGACCTGTAATGTCCCCGAGCGTACGGGCTATCAGGTTATTTACGGCGTGTGGGAAATTGCGGATACCTCAAATAGCTTCTATCAGGCGATTGACGTTGATTTCGGCAATGGCGGCAACGTTACCCCGGACGAAACGCCTGCCATCGTATCCGAATGGAGCAAAACCCTGAGCGGCCAGATAGCCGGTAACAATCTGAACGCGGGCGACAAGGTGATTGCTCGCTTCTTCGACGCCAGCGGTGAAGTGACCGCCATGCGTACCGAGATGACCATCGGCTCTGCTGAACAAGGCGATGCTAACCAGTGGTCTTACGATCTGGCGCAGAAGATCAACACCGCGCAGCACGACGTGCGCGTCGGCGTGAAGGATGAGGCCGGTGAAATCAGTCCGATTCACGGCGCGAACAGCGTCTTCGTGAAAGACGGCAGCACGCTGCAGTCCGTTGCCATTTCTTATGAAGAGCAGAAGGCGCAGGTGAGCGAGACCATCGCCGTTTCCGGTCTGCAATACAGCAAAATTGAACATGGCCATGCGACCGTGACCTTCCACGTGAATACCCACGGTAACGTGAATTTTGAAGCGCACGTGATGAACCACAGCGGTGCGGAAAAAGGGTATCTGAAGCAGGACATGAACAACGCCAGCCAGGACGTGACCATGACGCTGAATGACGTGACCGCGGGCCACCATATGCTGAAATACTACGCGACCAATAAAGACGGCACGCTGTTCGCCCAGGACGTCCTGAACCTGATGCTGGAGAGCGATGCCGCTGCGGATAGCACCGGGCAACACGACTTTATCTTCCCGGACAATATCGCCTCTTACCAGGCCGGTACCGTGGTGCTGCAGCCTAAAGACGGTAAGACCTACGAATGTAAGCCATTCCCGTACAGCGGCTACTGCGTGCAGTACAGCCCGTATGCCAACCAATATGAGCCGGGCGTCGGCACACACTGGAAAGAGGCGTGGGTGTTGAAGAACTGAGTTGCCTTTACGCCCGGCGGCACTGCGTTTGCCGGGCCTACACGTCACGTAGGCCCGGTAAGCGTAGCGCCACCGGGCGTTTTTGCTACTGATTCCGCGTTGCTCTCAGTAGCGTCTCCAGCGGATAAACCGCCGCAATCACCACTTCGTCCTGCACTTTCGCCGCGTTATCCAGCTCGCTCTGAATCGAGGCGATCTCTTTGTCATCCAGCGTGCCCTGACGCGCCACCAGATCCGTCAGGCGCAGGCCAATGGAGGCCAGCTTATCCACCTCCTGGATCACCGGCTTCATTGCCTTCAGCTGATAGCTGTTTTCGCTTAAGGCCAGCGCGTCGCTGGTGTTGCTCTGCCAGCGGTTAAAGACGTGGCGCAGGGCGTCGGCGCTTTCCGTGTCTTCCGCATCGCTCACCAGACGGTCCGCCCATTTGTGCATCTGGCGCACGGTGGCGCTTTCCGCGTTCAGCGCATCCGCAAAGCGGTTGAGCGGCTCGAACTGATGATAGTTTCCGGCCTGGAACTTCAGGTGCTGGCGGGTGTAATACTGAGCCGGTTCAATCGCCTGAGCGAGGATCTGCAGCGGCAGGGTGTCGGCATTACCGGCGAGGCGCGTGAACTGCACCTGCTGCTGGGTATGCTGCTGCAGCCCGACCGACACCGTCGACCAGCTGTCCATCGCCTGCAGGCGGGTGTACATGTTGTCGACATCGTTGACGTCCTGCGCGGACCACAACCGCTCCGCCACCGCAAACGTACGCGGCCACAGGCGGATATCCAGCACTGGCGCCACCACGTTTTCCGCCCACAGCGCCGCTTCGCCGCCGAGCAGGTTGGCCTGGTTCGCCACGTCCGGCACGACGGGCGGAACGCCTTTCGGCACGTCGTCCAGACGCGTGCCGCTAATCGGGTAGCGCGTATTCCCGACAAGGAAATAGCCGGAGAGTTTGTCGTTATCGACGGTGACGACCGGGCGCGTTTCGCCCATCCACGTATCGACGGTAAACGTGACCTGGCTGTCATCGCGCCACTCGATGTTCTGCACCGCACGGCGCGATTTCCCGGCAAAATCAATAAACCCGCGCCAGCCGGCATCCCCTTTCACCAGGGTGAAGCTCCCCTCCACCGGCTTGCCCTTCAGGCGCGGCATGGAGAAGGCCCAGCTCTGGGCGCTGTCGGTGTCGGCTATCACATCCACGCCGTTTAACCCCTGCGGGACGATCTCGTTGCGGTAGTGATAGGCGGTGGACTGGGGCTGGTCGAGATAAAAGCCGGTCGACAGAATGCCCTTGTAGCCGTTCTGCGCCACCTGCCCCAGCGCGTCCTGCCCCTGCCAGGACTGGATCAGAATGCTTTTCGGCAGGTCAGGATGGTAGATCTCGTCCCAGCCGACCATCTGGCGGTGATGCTTCTCGAGGATCGTTTCCAGCTTGCGGTTGAAGTAAGCCTGCAGCGCGTGGCTGTCCGCCAGCCTGTTGTCGCGCATAAACTGCTGGATGCCCGGGTTCGCTTTCCACTGGCTGTCGTCCACTTCGTCGCCGCCGATGTGCAGATACGGATCGGGGAAGATCGCCGCCAGTTCGCTGACCATCGCGTCAGCAAAGGCGTAAGTCGCCTCTTTGGTGGGATCGAGAACCGGCTTCAGCACGCCCCAGTGGCGTTCCATGGCGTACGGCCCCGGGGCGCTCATCAGCTCCGGGTAGGCCACGGCAATCGCCGAGGCGTGGCCCGGCATGTCGATCTCCGGCACCACGCGAATGCCGCGCTCGGCGGCGTAACGCACCACCTCACGCATCTGTTCAGGCGTGTAGAACAGCCCGTCGCTGGCAAGCTGCGTCAGCTTAGGGTAGCGCTTCGAGCTGAAGCGCCAGCCCTGGTCGTCGGTCAAATGCCAGTGCAGCACGTTGAGCTTCGCCGCAGCCATGCCGTCGATCTGGCGTTTGATATCCGGCAGCGGGATAAAGTGACGTGCCGAATCGAGCAGCAGCCCGCGCCACGGGAAACGCGGCGAATCTTCAATGGTCACCCACGGCAGAGAGGTATTTTCCGCCCCGTTCTGCATCAGCTGGAGCAGGGTTTCCATGGCGCGCAAGGCACCGAAACGGGTGTTGGCAGAGATGTTCACGCCGTTGGCATCCACCGTGAGCTTATAGCTTTCGTCGCTGTCCGGCAGAGGCTGCGGCTTCACCTTTTTGGCAATCGCGATGCGGATGGTCGGTTTGTCTGGCTTTTCAGCCTGAGGCTGCAGCGTCCAGCCGGTTTGCAGGGCGATGCGCTGGCGCAGGCGGTTGACAGCGTCACCGAGATCGTCCCCGCTGACGCTAATGGATACGTTGTTGCTGAGCACCAGTGCGCCCTGGGTCGTCGGGCGTTCGACCTTCGCAGGCCAGGGCATTAAAGGGAGATCCCCTGCCGGGGCGGCAAAGGCAGAGGCGCCGAGCATCAGCCCGGCGGTTAAGAGACTGTACCGTAACATGAATGTTCCTTATCTGACGGGCCAAATAAAGGCAAAACATTCTGTTAACATGCGCTCAATTTGTCGTCAAGCGAATGCGCCGACGGAGATCACAGGTTGTTGAATTTGGGAGGAAAGCCAGTGCCGGGTGGCGGCTTCGCCTTACCCGGCCTACGTTCTGATCGTAGGCCCGGTAAGCGCAGCGCCACCGGGCTTGCCGTTACTGCCAGCCATACCGACGCGCATAGAACCCTTTCACCATCTGCGTCAGCACCATGTAACCCGCGAGGATCGCCACCAGCCACGGGAAGTAGCTCAGCGGCAGCGCCTGCAGCTGCAGGTAGCTCGCCAGCGGTGAGAACGGCAGCGCGATGCCGAGCGCCATCACAATGCCCGTCATCACAATCAGCGGCCATGCGGCACGGCTCTGGATGAACGGAATGCGGCGCGTGCGGATCATATGCACAATCAGCGTCTGCGACAGCAGCCCGACCACGAACCAGCCGGACTGGAACAGCGTCTGGTGTTCCGGGGTGTTGGCGTGGAACACAAACCACATCAGGCAGAAGGTCAGAATGTCGAAGATAGAGCTGATCGGGCCAAAGAACAGCATAAAGCGCCCGAGATCTGCCGGGTTCCAGTGCTGCGGCTTCTGGATCTGCTCGTCGTCCACGTTATCAAACGGGATCGCCACCTGAGACACATCGTACATCAGGTTCTGGATCAGCAGGTGCAGCGGCAGCATCGGCAGGAACGGCAGAAACGCGCTCGCCACCAGCACGCTGAAGACGTTACCGAAGTTGGAGCTGGCGGTCATCTTGATGTACTTGAGCATATTGGCAAAGGTACGGCGCCCTTCGATGACGCCCTCCTCCAGCACCATCAGGCTTTTTTCCAGCAGAATGATGTCCGCCGCCTCACGGGCAATATCGACCGCTCCGTCTACGGAGATACCGATATCCGCCGCACGCAGGGCGGGCGCATCGTTGATGCCGTCGCCCATGAAGCCCACCACGTGCCCTTCACGCTTAAGCAGGGTGACGATGCGCTCTTTGTGCATCGGCGTCAGGCGGGCAAACAGCGTGGTGCGCTGGGCAAGCTTCGCCAGCTCGTCATCGGAGAGATGTTCAATCTCGCTCCCGACCACCACGTCACCCGCGTCCAGCCCCACCTCGTGGCACACTTTCGCCGCCACCAGCTCGCTGTCGCCGGTGAGGATTTTCACGGTAATACCGCTCGCCTTCAGCGCTTTGAGCGCCGGTGCGGTGGTCTCTTTCGGCGGATCGAGGAAGGCGATGTAACCCTCGAGGATCAGATCGGATTCGTCGATACGCTGATAGTCCCCCTCGCGCGCCGGCAGGAACTTGCTCGCCACCGCCACTACGCGCAGCCCCTGACGGTTCAGGTTGTCGGTGACGCGCTTGATGCGGCGCAGCATGGTATCGTCCAGCGGCACGATGTCGCCGTTATAGCGTACCTGCGTCGACACGTTGAGGATCTCCTGCAGCGCCCCTTTGCAGATCAGCTGATGCACATCCGTCTGCTCGCTCACCACCACCGACATGCGGCGGCGCTCGAAGTCGAACGGGATCTCATCCACCTTCTGCCAGTGGCCGGAGAGCGTGCGGGCGGACTCTTCATCCACCCCTTCCAGCACCGCAACGTCGAGCAGGTTTTTCAGCCCGGTCTGATAATGGCTGTTCAGCCACGCGCTGTGCAGCACGCGCTCGCTGGTTTTGCCGGAGATATCAGTGTGGTTCTCCAGCACGATTTTGTCCTGCGTCAGGGTGCCGGTTTTATCGGTGCAGAGAATGTCCATCGCGCCAAAGTTTTGAATGGCGTCGAGGTGTTTGACTATCACCTTCTGTTTAGAGAGCTTCACCGCCCCGCGCGCCAGCGTAGAGGTGACAATCATCGGCAGCATTTCCGGCGTTAAGCCGACGGCCACGGAGAGCGCAAACAGCGCCGCTTCCCACCAGTCGCCTTTGGTGTAGCCATTGATCAGCAGCACGATCGGCGTCATCACCATCATAAAGCGGATCAGCAGCATGCTGACGCGGCCAATCCCCTTCTGGAAGGCATTCGGCTCGCTCTCCTGCTCGCTGACGCGCCCGGCAAGCTGACCAAACCAGGTGTTGCCCCCGGTGGCGGTGACAATCGCCTGCGCGGTGCCGCTGACGACCGTGGTGCCCATAAAGCACAGGGTGTCGCACTCGAGCGGGTTCATCTGCTGCGGGTCGCGGCTGCGCGCCACCTTTTCCACGGGCAGGGATTCGCCGGTCAGGGAGGCCTGCGCCACAAACAGATCGCGTGCCTGGATGATGCGTAAATCCGCCGGGATCATGTCCCCCGCGGCCAGCTTCACCAGATCCCCCGGCACCAGCTGGTCGATAGGCAATTCCACCCAGGCGTTTTCGCCGAGATCGTTGATCACGCGCGAGACGGTCGCGGTGTTGCTGACCATCGCCTTCAGGGCGTCCGCCGCTTTGGTGGAGCGGGCCTCCTGAATAAAGTTCAGCAGCGTGGAGATGCCCACCATCAGGGCAATCACCCCTGCGGCAAACAGATCTTCCGTCGCATAGGAGATGAGGCCGAGCACGGTCAGCAGCAGGTTGAACGGGTTGCGGTAGCAGAGCCACAGATGCACCCACCACGGAGACGGCTTTTGCGCCGGAATGAGGTTATCGCCATGCACGGCGCGGATTTTTTCCACTTCTGCCGCGTTCAGCCCTTCCGGGTGCCCGCCAAAAGCGCGCCAGACTTCGTTTTCATCCATCGCCGCCACGTTCAGGCAGCGTTCGGTCAGGGACGCGGGGATCGCCGCCCCCGCCATGTTTTTGGCATTGGGCAGCGGGTCGCGCTGAACAAGACGGTGTGGCAGGTGGCGGCTCAGCAGGGCCTGCAGCTGCCGGGTGATATTTTTAAACATAGTCATTCCTCCGCATCCGCAAACGCGGACGCAGCTTTTCCTTCAGGCGTGGCAAAGCCGTACCTGAGAGGCACTCAATTTTTCAAGCAGGAACGTTTGGGACGTTGCTGCCTCACATCACCGGTGAGTCAGCAACAGGCTGGCTTACCGGAAAGAACGCATTCTCCCGTTCAGGAGAGGTGTGGGATCGGGATCCATGAAGCCTCCGGTAAGTAAAAAGTAGGGTGTCGCCGCGCAGTATAAGGATTTAAGCGTACCCTTTGTGACGATTCGGGCGGTATTATACCCCCCTGCAAATAAACCGAACGTAAACCAGACTTTGCCCATAGCGAAATCGCGCTATAGCATTAGGCTCAATTGACCATTTTGTCGTTGTTACAGGGAATACAGCATGCAGAACCGCCTTACGATTAAAGACATCGCGCGTTTAAGCGGCGTGGGGAAATCAACCGTCTCACGCGTGCTGAACAACGAAAGCGGCGTCAGCGAACGCACCCGCGAGCGCGTTGAGGCGGTCATGAATCAGCACGGTTTTTCCCCTTCCCGCTCCGCGCGCGCCATGCGCGGACAGAGTGACAAAGTGGTCGCCATCATTGTCTCGCGTCTGGATTCTCTGTCTGAAAACCTTGCCGTGCAGACTATGCTGCCCGCCTTCTATGAGCAGGGATATGACCCGATCATGATGGAGAGCCAGTTCTCGCCACAGCTGGTGGAAGAACATCTGGGTATGCTCCAGCGGCGCAACATTGACGGCGTGGTGCTGTTCGGCTTTACCGGCATCAAAGACGAGATGCTAAAACCCTGGCAGCCGTCGCTGGTGCTGCTGGCGCGCGATGCCCACGGTTTTGCCTCCGTCTGCTATGACGACGAGGGTGCGATTATCACCCTGATGCAGCGCCTGTTTGACGAAGGCCATCGCCACATCAGCTTCCTCGGCGTACCGCACGCGGACGTCACCACCGGCAAGCGCCGCCATGAGGCCTATCTGGCCTTTTGCAAAAAGCACAACCTCTCCGCCGTGGCCTCCCTGCCGGGGCTGGGCATGAAGCAGGGCTACGAGCAGGTCGCCAGCGTCCTGACGCCGCAAACCACCGCGCTGGTGTGCGCCACGGATACGCTGGCGCTGGGCGCGAGTAAATATCTGCAGGGGCAGCGTATCGATAACCTGCAGGTGGCGAGCGTCGGCAGCACGCCGCTGATGAAGTTTTTGCACCCGGAAATTATTACCGTCGACCCGGGTTATGCCGAGTCCGGCAGACAGGCCGCCGCGCAGCTGATCGAGCAGATCAACGGGCGCGCTGAGCCGCGTCAGATCGTTATTCCAGCCCACCTTTCTTAACCCCCCGCTCAACGGTTTATTGTGATCTTCGCCTGATTTCGGGAACGTTCCCATTTCCGCCGTCACGCTGAAGGAGTAGGCTTGCGCTCAGGTCATTACACCCCTCACCATCTGTCATGAGGTTTCATGATGAGTAAAGTCAAACAAGCAGATATCGATCAGTTGATCGTCCTGGTCGGCGGCCGCGAAAACATCGCTACCGTCAGCCATTGCATTACCCGCCTGCGCTTCGTGCTGAACGATCCGGCCAAAGCCAACCCGAAGGCCATTGAAGAACTCTCCATGGTTAAAGGCTGCTTCACCAACGCCGGTCAGTTCCAGGTCGTGATTGGTACCGAAGTGGACGATTACTATCAGGCTCTGCTGGCAACGACCGGGCACTCCTCCGCCGATAAAGAGCAGGCGAAGAAGGCCGCGCGCCAGAACATGAAGTGGCACGAGCAGCTGATTTCCCACTTTGCGGAGATCTTCTTCCCGCTGCTGCCAGCGCTGATCAGCGGAGGCTTGATCTTAGGCTTCCGTAACGTCATCGGCGACGTGCCGATGAGCGACGGCAAAACCCTGGCGCAGATGTATCCGGCGCTGAAAACCGTGTACGACTTCCTGTGGCTGATTGGCGAGGCGATCTTCTTCTATCTGCCGGTCGGGATCTGCTGGTCCGCCGTGCGCAAGATGGGCGGTACGCCGATCCTCGGTATCGTACTCGGCGTCACGCTGGTCTCTCCGCAGTTAATGAACGCTTACTTACTTGGTCAGCAGGTGCCTGAGGTGTGGAACTTCGGCCTGTTTACCATCGCCAAAGTGGGCTATCAGGCGCAGGTCATTCCGGCCCTGCTGGCGGGGCTGGCGCTGGGCTTTATTGAAACCCGACTGAAGCGCATCGTGCCGGATTACCTTTATCTGGTGGTGGTGCCGGTGTGCTCGCTGATTCTGGCGGTCTTCCTGGCGCATGCCTTTAT
This sequence comes from Enterobacter sp. JBIWA003, assembly GCF_019968825.1. Classification (NCBI taxonomy): domain Bacteria; kingdom Pseudomonadati; phylum Pseudomonadota; class Gammaproteobacteria; order Enterobacterales; family Enterobacteriaceae; genus Enterobacter; species Enterobacter sp. JBIWA003. The sequence goes on along the minus strand of NZ_CP074170.1, from coordinate 603,903 downwards.
CGGTCCGTTTGGCCGCATGATTGGCGACGGCGTGGCCTTCGCAGTGCGTCACCTGATGACCGGCAGCTTCGCCCCGATTGGCGCCGCGCTGTTTGGCTTCCTGTACGCCCCGCTGGTGATCACCGGCGTGCACCAGACCACGCTGGCCATTGATATGCAGATGATCCAGAGCCTCGGCGGCACACCGGTCTGGCCGATTATCGCCCTGTCTAACATTGCTCAGGCGTCCGCGGTGACCGGCATCATCATCGTCAGCCGCAAGCACAACGAACGCGAGATCTCCGTTCCGGCGGCCATCTCCGCCTACCTGGGCGTCACCGAACCGGCGATGTACGGTATCAACCTGAAATACCGCTTCCCGATGCTCTGCGCGATGATCGGTTCCGGTCTGGCGGGCCTGGTGTGCGGACTGAACGGCGTAATGGCAAACGGGATTGGCGTCGGCGGCCTGCCGGGCATCCTCTCCATCCAGCCCGCTTACTGGCAGGTGTTCGCCCTGGCAATGGCCATCGCGATTATCGTCCCAATGGCGCTGACTACCGTGGTTTATCAGCGTAAGTTCCGTCAGGGCTCGCTGCAGATTGTTTAATCTCTCTCTTTCGGGGCGCAGTTGCGCCCCTTCGCATTTGCAGGAACACACTATGAATACCCTTCCTCACTGGTGGCAAAACGGCGTTATCTACCAGATTTACCCCAAGAGTTTCCAGGACACCACCGGCAGCGGCACCGGCGATTTACGCGGCGTGACGCAGCGTATGGACTACCTGAAAACCCTCGGCATCGACGCCATCTGGCTGACGCCGTTTTATATCTCCCCGCAGGTGGATAATGGCTACGACGTGGCGAATTACACCGCCATCGACCCTGCGTACGGCACGCTGGATGATTTCGACGAACTGGTCGCCGAGGCGCACCAGCGCGGCATTCGCATCGTGCTGGATATGGTGTTCAACCACACCTCAACCCAGCACCCCTGGTTCCGGGAATCGCTGAACAAAGCGAGCCCGTACCGCCAGTTCTACATCTGGCGCGACGGCACGCCTGAGCAGTTGCCCAACAACTGGCGCTCCAAGTTTGGCGGCAACGCCTGGCGCTGGCACGCGGAGAGCGAGCAGTATTACCTGCACCTGTTCGCGCCGGAGCAGGCGGACCTCAACTGGGAAAATCCGGCGGTGCGCGCCGAGCTGAAAAAGGTGTGCGAGTTCTGGGCCGACCGCGGCGTCGACGGCTTGCGCCTCGATGTCATTAACCTGATTTCGAAAGATCAGGATTTCCCGAATGATGAGACGGGTGACGGTCGCCGCTTCTACACTGACGGGCCGCGCATCCATGAATATCTGCAGGAGATGAGCCGCGACGTCTTCACCCCGCGCAACCTGATGACGGTAGGCGAGATGTCCTCCACCTCGCTGGAGAACTGCCAGCAGTATGCTTCTCTCGATGGCCGCGAGCTGTCGATGACCTTTAACTTCCACCACCTGAAGGTGGACTATCCCGGCGGCGAAAAGTGGACGAAGGCGAAGCCAGACTTCGTGGCGCTGAAAACCCTTTTCCGCCACTGGCAGCAAGGGATGCATAACAAAGCCTGGAACGCGCTGTTCTGGTGTAACCACGACCAGCCGCGCATCGTGTCGCGCTTCGGTGACGAAGGAGAATACCGGGTTCACGCCGCGAAAATGCTCGGCATGGTGCTGCACGGTATGCAGGGCACGCCGTATATCTATCAGGGCGAAGAGCTGGGGATGACGAACCCGCACTTCAGCCGCATCACCGATTACCGCGACGTGGAAAGCCTGAACATGTTCGCCGAACTGCGCGCCAACGGCCGCGATCCGGATGAATTACTGGCGATTCTGGCGAGTAAGTCCCGGGATAATGGCCGCACGCCAATGCAGTGGGACGCGTCACACAATGCGGGCTTTAGCGAGGGCGAACCGTGGATTGGCGTCTGCGATAACTACGAAACCGTGAACGCCCGCTCGGCGCTCGACGATGCGGATTCCGTCTTCTATACCTACCAGTCGCTGATTAGCCTGCGCAAAACCCTGCCGGTGCTAACGTGGGGGGATTATGAGGATCTCCTGCCGGAACACCCTTCTCTGTGGTGCTACCGTCGCCAGTGGCAGGGACAGACCCTGATCGTTGCGGCGAACCTGAGTAATACGCCTCAGGAATGGCAGACAGACCTTCTCAGCGGTAAGTTGCAGGTGTTGATGAGTAACTACCCGACACCGCAAACGACGTCGCTGCGTCCGTTTGAAGCCGTCTGGTGGTTGCAACAGTAACCGCCCTGCCGGGTGCAGCCCTGCATCCGGCTTACTTTACTGTTTTTGTTGAATAATTAATCAGATTTTTCTCTTCCACCTTTACAATCTCTGAAGCGCCCGTCGTTTGTACTCTCGTCTTTTTACTTTGTTCTGAATCAAATAAATCGCAAACATGTTTGATGCAAATCACTATATGTAGCACTTAAAATGCACGCCGACCCAACATCTTGTATTTATCGTCTACTATTCCAACAACAAGACGGCGCTTACGCTGGCCGGAATTGTGGATAACACGAGCTGGGAACGCGGGAAGTCTTTGGCCTGGCGGGAAATGCGTCCGGTGAATACTTCTCCACCTCTGTGGATAACCTGTTTTCAAAAATGGAGTGATCATGACACCGCATGTGATGAAACGTGATGGCTGTAAAGTGCCGTTTAAATCAGAGCGCATCCAGGAAGCCATTCTGCGTGCAGCTAAAGCAGCGGGAGTCGATGACGCAGATTACTGCGCCACCGTCGCAGAAGTCGTTAGCAGCCAGATGAATGAACGCAGCCAGGTTGATATCAACGAGATCCAGACCGCGGTTGAGAACCAGCTCATGGCAGGGCCTTACAAGCAGCTGGCGCGCGCCTACATTGAGTACCGCCACGATCGAGACGTGCAGCGCGAGAAGCGCGGCCGCCTGAACCAGGAGATCCGTGGCCTGGTGGAGCAGACCAACTCCGCCCTGCTCAATGAAAACGCCAACAAAGACAGTAAAGTGATCCCCACCCAGCGCGATCTGCTGGCCGGTATCGTCGCCAAACACTATGCCCGTCAGCATCTGCTGCCGCGCGACGTGGTCTCGGCGCACGAGCGCGGCGAGATCCACTACCACGATCTCGACTATTCGCCGTTCTTCCCGATGTTCAACTGCATGCTGATCGATCTGAAAGGCATGCTGACCCACGGTTTTAAAATGGGTAACGCGGAGATTGAACCGCCTAAGTCGATCTCCACGGCCACCGCGGTCACGGCGCAGATTATCGCCCAGGTCGCCAGCCATATTTACGGCGGCACCACCATTAACCGCATTGATGAAGTGCTGGCCCCGTTCGTGACGGCGAGCTTCAACAAGCACCGTAAAACGGCTGACGAGTGGCAGATTCCGGACGCGGACGGCTATGCGCATTCCCGTACCGAGAAAGAGTGCTACGACGCCTTCCAGTCGCTGGAATATGAGGTGAACACGCTGCACACCGCCAACGGCCAGACGCCGTTTGTAACCTTCGGCTTTGGCCTGGGCACCAGCTGGGAATCACGCCTGATCCAGCAGTCGATCCTGCGCAACCGTATTTCCGGCCTCGGCAAAAACCGTAAAACCGCCGTGTTCCCGAAACTGGTGTTCGCGATTCGCGACGGCCTGAACCACAAGTTTGGCGATCCAAACTACGATATCAAACAGCTGGCGCTGGAGTGCGCGAGCAAGCGCATGTATCCGGACATCCTGAACTACGATCAGGTGGTGAAGGTCACCGGTTCGTTTAAAACGCCAATGGGCTGCCGCAGCTTCCTCGGCGTGTACGAGGATGAAAACGGCGAGCAGATCCACGACGGGCGCAACAACCTCGGCGTGATCAGCCTCAACCTGCCGCGCATCGCGCTGGAAGCGAAAGGCAATGAAGACGCCTTCTGGGCGCTGCTGGACGAGCGCCTGCAGCTGGCGCGTAAGGCGCTGATGACCCGTATTGCCCGTCTGGAAGGGGTCAAAGCCCGCGTCGCGCCGATCCTCTATATGGAAGGGGCCTGTGGCGTGCGCCTGAAGGCGGACGATGACGTGTCTGAGATCTTCAAAAACGGTCGCGCGTCGATTTCGCTGGGCTACATCGGCATTCACGAAACCATCAACGCGCTGTTTGGCGATACGCACATGTACGACAGCGAAGCCCTGCGTGAGAAAGGCATCGCCATCGTTCAGCGCCTGCGCGACGCGGTAGACCAGTGGAAAGAGGAAACCGGCTACGGGTTCAGCCTGTATAGCACCCCAAGCGAGAACCTGTGCGACCGCTTCTGCCGTCTGGACACCGCCGAGTTCGGGATTGTGGAAGGCGTGACCGACAAAGGGTACTACACCAACAGCTTCCACCTCGATGTGGAGAAGAAGGTGAACCCGTACGACAAGATCGACTTCGAAGCGGCGTATCCGCCGATCGCCAGCGGCGGCTTCATCTGCTACGGCGAGTACCCGAACATTCAGCACAACCTGAAGGCGCTGGAGGACGTGTGGGATTACAGCTACCAGCACGTGCCGTATTACGGGACCAACACGCCTATCGACGAGTGCTACGAGTGCGGCTTTACCGGCGAGTTTGAATGTACGAGTAAAGGCTTTACCTGCCCGAAATGCGGCAACCACGATGCGGCCCGCGTCTCCGTGACCCGCCGCGTGTGCGGCTATCTCGGCAGCCCGGACGCCCGTCCGTTTAACGCTGGCAAACAGGAAGAGGTGAAGCGCCGCGTGAAGCATCTGGGGAATGGACAGATCGGTTAATCCGCTGCCACGTTAATGCCCGGTGGCGCTGCGCTTACCGGGCCTACGGACCGCTCTCTTTTGTAGGCCGGGTAAGCGCAGCGCCACCCGGCGTGGTTATTCGCGATGAACTATCACCAGTACTACCCCGTCGACATCGTCAACGGCCCCGGCACCCGCTGCACCCTGTTCGTCTCAGGCTGCGTCCACGAATGCCCCGGCTGCTACAACAAAAGCACCTGGCGCCTGAATTCCGGCAAGCCGTTCACCACGGAGATGGAAGATAAAATCATCAGCGACCTGAACGACACGCGCATTCACCGCCAGGGAATTTCGCTCTCCGGCGGCGATCCGCTGCATCCGCAAAACGTGCAGGATATTTTGAAGCTGGTGAAGCGCATTCGCCGCGAGTGCTCGGGAAAAGATATCTGGGTCTGGACAGGCTACAAGCTGGATGAGCTGAACGCGCAGCAAATGGAAGTCGTGGATCTGATTAACGTGCTGGTCGACGGCAAGTTCATGCAGGATTTAAAAGACCCGGCGCTCATCTGGCGCGGCAGCAGCAACCAGGTTGTGCATCATTTGCGTTGATCAAAGGCGGATGTTATCCATCCGCCCTTATCTCAAAAACGACTCAAACTCTCCATCGCCACCGCCTTAAAGCCGGCAAAATCCTCGCAGCTACAGAGACGTGACATCGCCCGCTCGCGCAGGAAGGTGACGAAGATATCGTAAATCGCCATCGCCTCTTCGTATTCGCTTTTGCTGATGGCAAGCAGGAAGATGACGTGCGCGGTTTCGTCGCCCCACTGCACGCCGTGCGGAGCCAGCACGGTGTAGACCACCGTTTTCTGCGCCAGCAGGCCGAGGGAGTGCGGCAGCGCGATGCCGTCGCCGAGCATGGTGCTGACGATAGCTTCACGCTCAACAACCGAATCCAGAAACTCCGCGCCAACAAAGCCTTCGGCCTCAAGCTGTTCACACAGCTCGCGGAACAGCGTCTGCTGATCGATCGGCTTGTCGATAATGCGGAAGTGGGCCGCGTCGAAGTATTTATCCAGCATCCACGGGCGGGTGCGGTCCACCAGCACCAGTTTGCCAATCTGTTCTAACTGATAGTCGGTCGGGAACGGAGCGATCATCACCACCGGTTTTGACTTTTCGCTGACGCGGGCGGTGGCGATCACAAAGTCTTCGCCAATCGTTTCCGCCAGCTCGTACTCGCGCAGGGTGAGCGTGCGCGTTACCTCAATCTGCGGGTATTTACGCTGCAGCACCGCCTCAATCATGCGCACCATCGCATTACCGGCGTCGCATACCAGCAGCACGCGCGGCTGACGCTGATAGCCAATGTTGTAGTGGCGCTCCAGTCCGACACCAATATGCAGCACCAGGAAACCAATCTCGTTTTCGCTGATCACATACGGCGTGTATTTGCCCCAGCTCGACACCGCGGCCAGCGTCATGTCCCACGCCATCGGGTAGTGCTGCTTGATGTTATCCAGCAGCGGATTGGGGATCATGATTTGATACCGCACGCGGGTGATCATGGTTTTAATATGCGTCAGCAGATCCGCGTGCAGCTGCGCGTCGCTAAGCAGGTTGTAGTTATAGTGGGTGTTGATGTAGCGCAGGATGTAGTTGACCAGCGCTTCATCGTCATCGGCATTAATCGCGCTGGGCGCGATCTCCTGGATCTGCCGCGCCGCAATGTGCACGCACAGCCAGCTCTCCTCCGACGGCGAAAGCGTTTTGCCCGCCAGCTGCTGGATGGTCACCGCGATATCCTTCGCCGCCTCGAGCACGTTCTCTTCCACGTCTTCGGCATGGAATTCCGGCAGCGGGTAACCTTCGCTGATGCGACGTACCGACACCGCGCAGTACAGGCGCAGGAACAGCTCGCCTTCATCGGTCAGGCGAATGTGATGACGCGTCAAGGCGTCGTGCAGCACCGGCACCATCTGCTCCGCCACGCCCGCATTCAGCGCCACGTCGGTCACCAGCGGGTTCAGGCTGTCCTGCTGCGCCAGCTCCCAGAGCAGATCGGTCAGGCACGCGCGGGTCGACATCTCGCTGCCAAACAGCTTCATCCCATGGCGCGGACGGGTTTCCAGCGTCAGGTTGTAACGATGAAACCACTCGCGTACCTCCGCCATGTCGCTTTGCAGCGTGGCGCGGCTGACGAACCACTCGTCCGCCAGATCCTCCAGCTTAAGCGAAAACGCCGAGGTGAGAAAACGCACCACCAGATAATGCACGCGCTCCGGCCCGGTCCGTGGGATACGCAGCGCGCGCGGGTGGGATGCCTGAAGCTGCTGATAGCGCTCGGCATCCTCAATTTTGAGCTGGTAGCCGTTGCCCCGGCTCAGGATAAACTGCGCGCCGTGGCTGGCCAGCAGCGCGTTCAGGGCGGTGATATCCGCACGGACGGTTCGCGTGGAGACCGACAGCCGCTGCGCCAGCTCGTCCTGCGGCAGCGTCTCGTTTTGCAACAGATCGAAAAGTTGCGCTAAACGTTGGTTCGGAAATCGCACGTCGTTGTCCTCTAACAGCTTAAGGTGAAATGACCATCTGGGATGGGCTGCCGACCGGGGTATAGTCCGGTTCGAAGCTCAATTTCCCGTCCTGCGCCACGCGGAAACGGGTAATGTTGTCGCTGCGCTGGTTCATGACGTACAGCCAGCGTCCCTGCTTATCGAGCGTCAGGGTGCGGGGATAATCACCACGCGTCCACACGTCATCCTGATGCGTCAGCGTGCCCTCTGCTGTTACGGTAAAGTGCCCGATGCTGTTATGCAAACGGTTAGCCACATACAGCTGTTTGCCATCGGCGCTTAATGCGAGCCCGGCAGCAAAGCTGGTGCCTTTGTAACCTTCCGGCAGGGCAGAAACCGTTTTATCCTCTTTCAGGGTGCCGTTGGCGTTCACGGTATACCGGGTGAGCGTAGACGCCTCTTCGTTAATCAGCCACAGGGCATCGCCCTTCGGCGTAAAGACAAAGTGGCGCGGCCCGGCGCCTTTCGAGGAGGCGCTGATAAACGGCGGGTCGTTCGGCGTCAGCTTTCCTGTCCGATCGTCAAAACGGTACTGATAGATGCGATCCAGCCCAAGATCGGTGGAAAACACGTATTTCCCGCTCGGATCGGCGGCGATCATGTGCGCATGGGGGCCGTTATGATCGCTGATCGCGAAACTGCCCTCCGCAGCAGCTTCGGGCTTCGCCGCGCCCGGTTCGCCTTGATCCTGATGTTTGTCCGTGGCTTCACCCAGGCTGCCGTCTGCGTTGACGGGTAAAACGGCAATTGAGCCGCTGACATAGTTCGCCACCAGCAGATGCTGGCCGTTCGGCGTCAGGGAGAGATACACCGGCCCGGCACCGCCGGAGGCCACCTGATTGAGCTCGCGCAGCTCACCGTTATCACCGACGCGCAGCGCCTGCACCACGCCCTGCTCCACTTCGCTTGCCAGATACAGCGTTTTGCCGTCCTGTGAAAGGGTCAGCTGCGCCGCATTCGGCAGTTTGCTCACCAGCGTTTTATCGTTCAGCGCGCCGGTTTGCGGGTTAACAGTAAAACGGTACAACCCTTCACCGTTCGGATTATAGGTACCCACCCAGGCATATTGCGTCTGGGCGACAGCGGCGGTGGCGAGCATCGAGAGTGAAGCGACAAGCAAGGTACGGGTGTGCATGGTGGCTCCTGTATATATGTGAGTTCTACTTCACCAGCTTCTTCGTCATCGCCAGCAGGGTACGCACATCTTCCGGACGCGTATCACCGCTGGCTTTGTCGATAATCGAGCTGTAGATATGCGGGATGATTTTGCTCACGCCCGCGTCGAGGGCGATCTGCAGGATCTCCTCATAGTTTTCCAGATCGATACCTCCGGTCGGCTCCAGCCAGAAGTCGTGACGGGCGCAGGCTTCCGCCACCGCTTTGTACTCGTCACGGCACTTCAGGCCGCCCATCGGGAAGTATTTGATAGAGCTGCCGCCGAAATCTTTCAGCAGGGCAATCGCCGTTTCAACCGGCACGATGCCGTCCGGCGCTGCGCTGCTCAGCGGGCCGGTGGAGATTTTCACCATTCCGACGGTGCCGGTCGGGGAGACCAGACCGTTGACCACGGACTCGTTCTGCCCCAGCAGCGCGCGGCTGGTAGCCACGCCGGTAAAGACCTGGTTGACGTGCTGCGGCTGCACCTGACGGGAGATCTCGCTCACCATCGCCGACTGGTTCGGGTCGCCCGCGCCCAGCCCAACGGAGAGCGCGTTATCAATCAGCGCCGCGTACTCGCGCATATCCGCTACCGCGCTGGCCACGTCCGGGTAATTTTTGGAGAGCACGCCCACCAGCACATGACCTTCCGCCGCCTCGTAGATGGCGCTGGCGTTGGCTTTCGACCCTGCCAGCACGTTCAGACAGACGCGGTCACGGTAAAAGTTGGGGGTCAGTTTCATGCGTTTTTCTCCTGTCCTAACACTTCGCTAATGCGGCGGTACACGATGTTCAGCTGATCAGCATTCACGCTGCGCACATCCGCTTCGATAATCCCTTCGTTGGCCTTGTAGCCACGGAAGTAAATGGCGTATTCGCCCTGCTTCAGCTTCGCCACCAGGTCACCCGTGCCGACGCCGGTGGTGGCTTCGTCAAATTTAATCTCGGTGCGGGCGATGTCGCGTCCGGCGCTGTCCCAGACCACGCGCGCGGTCACACCGTTCAGGGTGTTGAGCGCCTCGATAAACGGCGTCATTTTCGCTACCATCTCGGCGCCGCTCTCTTTGGTGGCCGTCAGATAGTGTTCGATGGCGCAGGTCAGGCCAAGAATGCCCTCTTTACCCACCTTCATGGCGCGGCCAATCCCCGCCGTCTGGCGTTTGACCCACTCAACATACTGGGTTTTGCCGATCACCAGCCCGCTGGTTGGGCCTTCGATCGCCTTCGCGCCGCTGTAGATCACCAGGTCCGCGCCGGAGCGGTAGTAAACATGCAGATCTTCTTCCGCCGCGGCATCAACGATGAGCGGCAAGTCGTGTTTACGCGCGACAACGGCCGCCTGCTCGACGCTGAGCATGCTTTTCTGCACGCAGTGGTGAGATTTGATATAGAGGATCGCCGCCGTGCGCGGGGTGATCGCCGCCGCTAGCTGATCGGCGGAACATTCGTTGGCGTAGCCCGCCTCCACCAGCCTGCCGCCGCCCAGCGCGACCATGGTGCCCACCGGCGCGCCAAAGTTCACGTTGTGGCCTTTCGGCAGCACGATTTCGTTGTTCTCAATCGGGGTGATGTGCAGATTTTCCAGCAGCCAGTCGCTGTCTTTGACCAGCACCGCCGCAACGGACTGGGCAATGCCCGCCGACGCGCAGGAGACGACCGTCGCCCCTTCCACATCCAGCAGCTTCGCGATGTACTCCCCGGTTTTATTGACCAGATCCTTCATCTCGAAATAGTGATTCATGCCGTCCATCGCCGCCTGTACCACCTCCGGACGCGGCGTGGAGACGCCCAGCGCCGTCATGCGGCCAGAGGTGTTGATAACCTGCTTTAAGCGGTACTTCTCATAAATCGAAGGCATTTTCCGTGCTCCCTTGTTCGGTCATGTAGCCCTTGCCCGCGCGGATCGCGGCAAGCGGCACCAGAATGTGTTCAGCCTGCAGGCTGTCGTTTTCGGCATCCGTCAGCACCGTCGGCTGACGTTTGAGGATGAATAGCGTCAGGTCGGCGTCGAGACCCGGCTGAATGCGGCCCTTGCGCGTCAGGCGCAGGCCGTCGGCGGCGTTCGCCGTGACGCAGTCAATCACCTGCGGCAATGACATGCCGATGGCGAGAAACTTCGACATCACGCTTGCCAGCGAGCCCACCGGGCCGTTGATGCGGTTGCGGCAGTAGATATCTGAGCTGATGGTGTGCGGCAGAATGCCCATCGCGATAGCGCGTTTTGCCACCTCAAAGCTAAAGCTCGCCGTGCCGTGCCCCACGTCCAGACGCACGCCGCGCTTCAGGGCAGAGGATATGGAGGCGCGCAGCTCGCCCGAGGGCGTCAGAATGCGGTTAGGCTTGCCGTTATAGCAGTGGGTAATGATGTCGCCGGAACTCAGGAGTTCGGCGATTTCGTCGAGATTTGGCGGGTTGTTGCCGATGTGCACCATCAGCGGCAGGTCGCCGTTCTCTTTCTGAATCGCTTTCGCGCGCGCCAGCGGCGTGATGCCGTTTTCACCGACCACGCTGCTGCTCATACGCGCCTTCAGGCCGACGATAAAATCAGGGTGGCGCTTCACCGCCTGCTTCACCGCGTCGGCATCAACATTGGCCATATTGGCCAGCTCGTTCTGGGCAATCAGCCCCACGCGGGAGATGTTCAGCAGAGCAAAAACCTCGGTGGAGGCCTTGCGGGTGATCTCATAGAAATCGTCCACATCGTCGGCGCCGGTGCTGCCCGCGTCCACTACGGTGGTGACGCCGGTGGCAACGCCCACGCTGTCGGGTTCGTCGTGGTAAATCGGGGAATTCGGGTAGCAGTGTACGTGGGAGTCAATCCAGCCTGCGCTGACGAACACTTCACCGTTCAGCTCAACCGTTTTATGCGCGGGCGCGTTAATCTCGCCCAGCGCCGCGATTTTCCCGTCCTGAATGGCGATATCGGTCAGGGTATCGTCGGTGAGGCGCGCACGGCGCAGGAGTAAATCAAACATGAGGATCTCCTGATAAGGCGGGCGCCAGCGCGCCCGCGGGTATTAAAGGGCAACCGGGAACAGCCAGCCCAGAATCATCGCGCCGAGGATAGCGCCACCGGTAATCGGCTTCTGCCAGATGTAGAACAGCAGCGCACCCACCAGCGAGCCGACGCCGATCGGAATGGAGGCGGTCATGGCGCTGAGGATGATCAACGGCCCGAGGAAGCGGCCGGAGGCGTTGCCCGCGCCCATCATCACGTCTGCGCCGTAGGTGGAGTTGCTCTGGTTGATGGTGAACTTACGCGCCAGGATGATGACGTAGCCAATCGCCAGACCAATCACCAGGCCGGTGATCAGCGAAGCAATGAAGTTGGTCACCGGGAACATGATCCCCGCGCCCAGCAGCAGCGCCGGTACGCCGAGGCCTACGCCGGTCTGGATCGCCCCGCCAATGTCGAGAATACCGACCAGCGACCCTTCGATAATACGGGCGAACAGGAAGCTCGCGCCAAACGCCGCCACCGCGCCGTAAACGCCGGTATCAATACCCGCTTTCAGCATCGCCACGAAGGCCACTTCGTTAAACGCGCCGATGCCGTAGAGGTAGTACATGTGCGTCCCGGCAAACACGCCGGAGGAGAGCAGGCCAACGAAGATCGGGAACGACCAGTCGGCATACCAAAAACCTTTATTCTGTTCCATTTAGAGGCTCCTGTTATTTACCGCTGAGCGAGTTGTGGATCATGTCGAGCCAGTTCGGCACGGTCAGATGGAAGGATTCGATCATCTTCATGTCGAAGCCGCGGAAGAAGCCGCTCAGCACGAAGAGCAGCACGATAGCCGCCATCATCACTTTGGTGACGTGGTTCCAGCCGCTCTCTTCCACGCCTTTCCCGATCAGGATCCCCAGCACCAGGCCCGGTACGGCGTTGCCCATAATCAACTGCGCCGCGCCGCCGAAGATGGTGGCCCAGAAGCCCGATTTTTTACCCGCATCGATGGCTGCCAGCCAGAAGATCACCGGCATCACGGTGTTCACCAGCAGGTTTGCCGCCGGCACCAGCACCTTCACGGCGGTGACCTGAAGCGCTGCGGGAACGGAGGAGGCGGTCAGGTTAAGGAAGGTCACGACGATCATGCCGATCACGCCGCAGGCAATCGCCATTTTGCGGGGATCGTGCAGCGTTTCGCCGACGTTACGGTTTTTGATCATCAGTGCAGCCGCACCCCAGTTCGGGATGATGCGGTGGTCAACGTCCTGTGTGAAAGCCCCTGCGGCCACGGAAGAGGCCCAGGCGTTAAAGAAGAAACCTAACCCAAAGGAGAAGTGGGACGCCGGATCCCCTTCACAGGAGTTCAGTTCCCCCAACGTACGAAACGCGCCCATACCCTGAGTGGTAGGCGCATGAAACATGCGTGCAGCCCCGGCGCCCACACCGACGCCAACCAGGCCGCCAATGATGAGCGATTTCATTAATATAATTAAGAACATCAGTCTGCCCTTTTATGAATAATCAGCGTTGCGTGACGAAATCCACCTGGTCGAGATTGATGGCTGTCACGTTGACGGTCACATCCAGCTCCACGCTGTAGGTGCGTCTTTCCCGGCGCAGAAAGAAGAACAGAAACGCTTCTTTACGCACCGCTTCTTGCGCCTGAACGACCTGCACATCCTGTGGCTCAATACGCAGTAAGATATGCGGTGAGGCTTTCATCACCGCGGCCTGAACGTGGTTGAGCGCGTCGGCAAAGGCGCGCGCTTTGGCGTCGCCCTTCCCCTTCACTCTCACCGTGGTTGTGAACTGTTCTTTCATGCTTATGCGCCGTATTTCTTCTGCCACGCCTGTACCAGACGCTCGCCAAGCTCTTCTTTATCCATAAAGCCAAAGCCCAGCACGTTGCAGCCTTCGTTGATGGCAGTCACGCCCTCTTCCACGGAACGCATGCCGTATTTGGCTTTGTAGCCATACTTGGTCTGGGCGGTGATGGCACCCGCGCCGCCGCTGCCGCAGAAGGAGATGCCGAAGGTGGCGTTTTCCGCTTTCATTACGTCGCCCAGCTTCATGTCTGCCGCCATGCCCGGTACGACAACCGCGCGTCCACCTGCTTTTTCCACACCGGCAGCCACTTTCTGACCTTTACCCAGGCGATCGCCAATCACGACTGTAATCTGTTCCATGTGTTGCTCCTTAAAGGTTGTCTTTTGCGACTTCAAAGTGAACGGAGAGCAGCCAGGCTTCTTCATCAGGAAGGTTGCCAAACTGCGCGACCACTTCACGGGCAAGCCGCATTGAATCCGGTGAAATTTCGTCAAACAGCTCTGCTTCAACCTCCGGTAGCGGCTCGCCGGTCACGGACCGGTGCGCCATGGCGCGCACGTGGGAGGTGAGCATCTGCTCCTGTACTGCATTGGGGATGATGTTGTTCCGGGCCAGCAGGGCATAGACCTGCTGCAGCATGGTGTTTGCGAGTTGATCTGTTTGCACCGCCTGTTCCCCAACGTCGTTCATTACCGCTCCGTTAATCACTGGTCTTACCCCGTTAATGGCTCTGGATTAAAACTAACGGTGGGAGGGACGGGTTTGTAGCGAGTTGTTTTCCACTTCGAAGTGGAAAGGCGAGCCGCAGCAGTGATCTGTGCCACATAAATGCGCCGAATCTGGATAAATCAATGTATTCGCGTGATGAATATCACGCTATTACGCGGGAACGAACGGGTAAGCAGAGTGGAAAAGATTCCGAGCAGGCTCGTAGAAATGTGACGTGGATAAGGTTTTCTTATGGGGATTGGGTAGAGTGGCGGCGGGTGCTTGAGACTGACCGTCTCAGGCATGGGACGGAAAGTGGAAAGCCCCGCCTGATAGAAAATCAGGGCGGGGGCTCGAAACGACACGTCACGACCGTGGAGTTCGCTACCTCGCCCGCTTTAAAGCAAGGAGGCATCCATGAAACGCCAATCCCCAAGTATCGGGGTTTTGATGATTATTGCTTTGACAATAATCATCTTAACGCTGGTGACGAGGAAAACACTGTGCGAAATCCGTTTTCGAAACGGCTCGCTTGAAGTGACAGCGCGGATGGATTGTCGCTCCGGCCAGTAGGGAGCAAGGATGCGGGGGCGCGTCATGCGCCTCCGCATACGGGGAAGGACGTACAGCTCAGGCACCCAATTAACGATACTTTTTGTGGTACGTATTGCGCGTGGTCACAAACTGCTCGGCCGCCGCCTGGGCTTCCTTCACTTTGCCTTCGTTAGCGAGCTTCAGCGCGCCGTCGATCTGGCCGACCAGCACGTCAAAGCCGTGGCGGTAGTCTTTCATCTCTGCACTGTCTGCCGCTTTGCTTTCCAGCTTCGGCGGCGTCGCTTTTTGGGCGTCCAGCGCCGCTTCACGCATTTTGGTCAGCGCGTCTTTCATTTCCGCCGCATTGTCAGTTTTCTGCACCACCTTCAGGTTTTGACCGAGGATGCCCATGTCGTCTTCAAGATCGGCAGCAAACGCAGAAGAGCCAAGAACCAGCGTTGAAGCTGCGACGATCGCTAACAGATGTTTACGCATTGCTCACTTCCTTTTTTATTATTGAAACGCCTTTACGGGTATTACTGACCGGCGATTTTCATTTCCGGAAGTAATACAGAACCACACTGTATATTGCTGCGTGTTTCAATATCGTTACCGACCGTAACGATATTGCGCCACATATCCTTCAGATTGCCAGCGATGGTAATTTCGCTCACCGGATACTGGATTTCACCGTTTTCCACCCAG
Source organism: Enterobacter sp. JBIWA003 (assembly GCF_019968825.1). NCBI lineage: Bacteria > Pseudomonadati > Pseudomonadota > Gammaproteobacteria > Enterobacterales > Enterobacteriaceae > Enterobacter > Enterobacter sp. JBIWA003. The sequence goes on along the minus strand of NZ_CP074170.1, from coordinate 588,689 downwards.
AAACCCGCCGCACCGCGAGAGTAGTCTCCGGTGATGCCGCTGACGCCCTGCCCCATCAGCTCGGTCACCACCAGACCGGTGCCCATCTCCTTCAACATCTGCTCAAAGTTGAGGCCCTGTCCGGCAATGCGCCAGTTGTGAATGCCGCCCGCGTGCCCGGTGCTTTTCAGCCCCAGCTTGCGCGCAGAGTAGTTGGTCAGCAGCCACTGGGTCAGCACGCCGTCTTTGACAATGTCACGACGCTCGGTGCGCACGCCTTCGCTGTCGAACGGCGTGGAGGCCAGCCCTTTCAGCAGGTGCGGATGTTCTTCGATGGTCAGCCATTCCGGCAGGATCTGCTTGCCCAGCGAGTCGAGCAGGAAGGTTGATTTACGGTAAACGGAGCCGCCCGCAATCGCGCCCACCAGATGGCCAAACAGACCGGTCGCCACTTCATTGGCAAAAATCACCGGGGCTTTCATGGTGGAGAGTTTACGCGGCGACAGGCGAGACAGCGTGCGTTCAGCACATTCTTTGCCTACCCACTCCGGAGACTGCAAATCCCCCAGCGCACGGCCAATGGTGTAGGCGTAGTCGCGCTCCATGTCACCGTTCTCTTCGGCGATGACGCAGCTGGAGAGCGAGTGGCGGGTAGAGCAGTAGCCCTGCAGCATGCCGTGGCTGTTGCCAAAGACTTTGATGCCGTAATGGCTATTGAAGCTGCCGCCTTCGGTATTGGTGATGCGCTTATCGGCCTGCAGGGAAGCCTGCTCGGCGCGCGCGGCCAGTTCAATGGCTTCGTCCGGGGTCACTTCCGCCGGGTGGAACAGATCGAGATCCGGCGCGTCAAACGCCAGCAGGTCTTTATCGGCCACGCCGGCGTAAGGATCCGGCGAGGTGTAACGGGCGATATCCAGCGCGGCCTGCACCGTACGGGCGATGGCATCCGGACTGAGATCGGTGGATGACGCACTGCCTTTGCGATTCTGGTGGTATACCGTGATACCCAGCGCGCCGTCGCTGTTGAATTCAACATTCTCCACTTCGCCATAGCGGGTGCTCACGCTAATGCCGGTGGTTTTGCTGACCGCCACTTCGGCGCCATCTGATTTTTCTGAAGCAAGCATCAGCGCGGTGGAGACGGCTTCTTCCAGAATCTTACGCTGCGCTTCAACTTGTGAGGTTACTTTCATCGCAAATGCCATACTGTAAGAGAGAGTTAACTGAAGTCTAACAGAGAACCGTTTTTCAGTGCGCGTCTTAACTGGTAACATTAGCCTCTTTTTTTAAGGAGCCTGACATGACTAAGCAGCCCGAAGACTGGCTCGACGACGTTCCCGGTGATGACATCGAAGACGAAGATGATGAGATCATCTGGGTCAGTAAAAGTGAAATTAAACGTGACGCCGAAGAGTTAAAACAGCTTGGCGCGGAAATGGTAGAACTGGGTAAAAACGCGCTGGATAAGATCCCGCTCGACCAGGATCTGCGCGATGCCATTGAACTGGCACAGAAAATCAAAAAAGAAGGCCGTCGTCGCCAGCTTCAGCTTATCGGGAAAATGCTGCGTCAGCGCGATGTTGATCCGATCCGCCAGGCGCTGGACAAGCTGAAAAACCGCCACAACCAGCAGGTTGCACTGTTCCACAAGCTGGAGCAGATCCGCGATCGTCTGATTGAACAGGGTGATGACGCCGTACCGGAAGTGCTGAACCTGTGGCCGGATGCCGACCGCCAGCAGCTGCGTTCCTTGATCCGCAACGCGAAGAAAGAGAAAGAAGGGAATAAGCCGCCGAAGTCTGCGCGCCTGATTTTCCAGTATCTGCGCGAGCTGTCTGAGAACGAAGAGTAATCCGTTCCCCTCACCCCGGAGGGGCGAGGGGGAAAAGAACGTAGGCCCGGTAAGCGCAAGCGCCACCGGGCTTTTTTTTACTCGTCGGCGGCCGCTTCCGCTTTCTTCGCCAGCCCGTCCAGCAGCTTCTGATGGATCCCACCAAAACCGCCGTTGCTCATCACCAGAATATGGTCGCCAGGCTGAGCGGCTTTCACCACCATATCCGCGAGCGCATCCACATCTGCACTCCAGTGTGCCGGCTGAATGCAGGCATCGGCCACTTCCGCGACCTGCCACGGAATATGCTGCGGCTGCAGCAGGAAGACTTCATCGGCACGTCCTAACGACGGCGCGAGATCGTCTTTGCAAATGCCCATCTTCATGGTGTTCGAGCGTGGTTCCAGCACCGCCAGAATGCGCGCGGTACCGCCAACTTTGCCACGCAGGGCGGCAAGCGTGGCCAGAATGGCCGTTGGGTGGTGCGCGAAATCGTCATACACGGTGACGCCGTGAGCTTCACCGCGCAGTTCCAGACGGCGGCGGGCATTGATAAACGAGCCCAGCGCATTCGCCGCATCCGCAGGCTGAACGCCCACGTGACGCGCTGCAGCAATCGCCATCAGGCCGTTGTGCATATTGTGTTCGCCCACCAGGCCCCACTTCACCTCACCCACCTTTTCACCGTCGAGCAGCACTTCCCACTCGGAGGCATCGGCATTGAGTTTCTTCGCCTGCCAGTGGCCCTGCTCGCCCACCAGCTCCTGCTCGCTCCAGCAGCCCATTGCCAGGGTCTGCTTCAGGTTAATGTCGTTTTCCGGCAGGATGATGCGGCCCTGGCCTGGAACAATGCGCACCAGGTGGTGGAACTGTTTCTGAATGGCCTTCAGGTCGTCAAAAATATCCGCGTGGTCAAACTCAAGATTATTGAGGATCAGCGTGCGCGGGCAGTAATGCACGAACTTAGAGCGCTTGTCGAAGAACGCGCAGTCATACTCGTCGGCTTCGATCACAAAGAACGGGCTGTCCCCCAGGCGCGCAGAAACGTCAAAGTTGCCCGGTACGCCGCCGATGACGAAGCCCGGCTTATAGCCGCAGGCTTCGAGGATCCAGGTCGCCATGCCCGCGGTAGTCGTTTTGCCGTGTGTACCGGCAACGGCAACTACCCAGCGGTCACGCAGGACGAAGTCATGCAGCCACTGCGGACCGGACATGAACGGGATATTGCGTTCCAGTACCGCCTCAACGCACGGGTTACCGCGGGTCATGGCGTTGCCAATGATCACCAGATCCGGCTCAGGATCCAGCTGGCTGGCATCGTAGCCCTGAATTAAAGCGATGCCCTGTTTCTCCAGAAGTGTGCTCATTGGCGGATACACATTGGCGTCCGAACCTGTCACCTCATGGCCCAGCGAGCGCGCCAGCATTGCCAGTCCGCCCATGAAAGTGCCACAAATCCCCAATATATGAATGCGCATACGTCACTATCCTTCTTCAATGTGGCGCACATTTTACTCACATGTCAGCGGGTGTGAAACGCATTTCAGGAAAATCCGTATCCTGCTGGCGCGATTCACCTCTGCGCTACTATTTGAATATTTGTTAAGATTGTTGGGCTTTAGTCGTTTTAGTGAACATACAATCGCTCTACTCACAAAGATGCAGGGAAAGTGTTATGAAAACGTTAGGTGAATTTATTGTCGAAAAGCAGCACGAGTTCTCTCATGCTACCGGTGAACTCACTGCTTTGCTGTCGGCAATAAAGCTGGGCGCTAAGATCATCCACCGTGATATCAACAAGGCCGGTCTGGTCGATATCCTGGGTGCCAGCGGTGCCGAGAACGTTCAGGGCGAGGTTCAGCAGAAACTCGATCTGTTCGCAAATGAAAAACTGAAAGCTGCACTGCGCGCGCGCGACATCGTTGCGGGTATCGCCTCCGAAGAAGAAGATGAAATTGTTGTTTTCGAAGGGTGTGAACACGCGAAATACGTTGTTCTGATGGATCCGCTCGACGGCTCCTCCAACATCGACGTTAACGTTTCTGTCGGTACCATTTTCTCCATCTACCGCCGCGTCACGCCTGTTGGCACGCCGGTGACCGAAGAAGATTTCCTGCAGCCGGGCATTAATCAGGTTGCTGCTGGTTACGTGGTTTATGGCTCTTCCACCATGCTGGTGTACACCACCGGGTGCGGCGTACACGCCTTTACGTACGATCCTTCCCTGGGCGTTTTCTGTCTGAGCCAGGAACGCATGCGCTTCCCGGAGAAGGGTAACACCTACTCCATCAACGAAGGCAACTACATCCGCTTCCCGAACGGCGTGAAGAAGTACATCAAATTCTGCCAGGAAGAAGATAAAGCGACGCAGCGCCCTTACACGTCCCGCTATATTGGCTCCCTGGTCGCGGATTTCCACCGTAACCTGCTGAAAGGCGGCATCTACCTCTACCCAAGCACCGCCAGCCACCCGGACGGGAAACTGCGTCTGCTGTACGAATGCAACCCGATGGCGTTCCTGGCCGAACAGGCGGGCGGCAAGGCGAGCGACGGTAAAGAGCGTATTCTGGAGATCGTGCCGGAAAGCCTTCACCAGCGCCGTTCATTCTTCGTCGGCAACAACCACATGGTTGAAGATGTCGAACGTTTCATCCGTGAGTACCCGGACGCATAATCCCTCTCTTCAGGGGAGCCGATCCGGCTCCCCTGGTCATTTATATATTTTACCGTATAAGTGTTTATAAAAAACATGCTTTAATCTTCGCCACTGCTCCTGCATTATTTCCATAACAGTTTGACAGATATTTCGTGGAGCAGAATCGCAATGAAAAATTATTCCCGTGCTAATACCGGTATTGATTTAAATCTTATCCCTGTATTTATTGAAATCGTCCGCTGCGGCAGCATGGCAAAGGCCTCTTTGCGTCTGGAGATGTCCCGTCCTGCGGTGAGTCTGGCATTAAAGCGTTTTAATCAACTCTTTGATGAGCCGTTATTTTTCCGTAAAGGTTTATATCTTGAACCGACTGAAAAAGCGTTAGCCTTAACCAGTTCGCTGGAAATATTAATGGGTGAAATTCACGATAATATCGGGGCGCTTAATTCCGGAAGGAATAAAACCCCGGCACAGAACGTACCGGGGCTGGGTAATATTATGCCGCGTTCTGAGTCGTCACTTTGAATGATGACATGGCTTCCATCAGCTGACGCGACTGCTCCTCAAGGGAGCGGGTCGCGGCAGAGGATTGCTGCACCAGCGCCGCATTCTGCTGCGCGGTTTCGTCCATCTGGTTCACCGCAATATTCACCTGCTCAATGCCGCGGCTCTGCTCATGAGACGCGGTCGCAATCTCACGCATCAGTTTGGTCATACGCAGCACTTCGGTTGCGATCTCGTCCATCGTTTCGCCAGCCTGCTGGGCCAACTCGCTGCCCTCGTTAACGTGGGTCTGCGAGTCGCCGATAAGCGTTCGAATCTCTTTCGCCGCGTCGGCGCTGCGGCTGGCAAGGTTGCGCACCTCGCCCGCGACGACGGCAAAACCGCGCCCCTGCTCGCCCGCACGCGCCGCTTCCACGGAGGCGTTAAGCGCCAGAATATTGGTCTGGAAGGCAATGCCGTCGATGACGCTCAGGATGTCAGCGATACGCGCCGAACTGCCGGAGATATCGCGCATTTTTTCAATCACGTAGCAGACCATTTCACTGCCGTGATCGGCCGTGTCGGACACCGATTTCGCCAGCTGGTGCGCCTGCTCGGCGTTATCGGCGTTGAGCTTCACCGTGGCGGTGATCTGTTCCATGCTGGCCGCCGTCTGCTCCAGCGACGTGGCGGTGGATTCCGTACGCTCGGCAAGATCCCGGTTTCCCAGCGTCAGCTCGCGGCTGCCGGTGTCAATCTGCGCGCTGGCATCGCGTACCCGCAGAACCGAGTTCATCAGCGACTGACGCATCTCCTCTATCACCGCGTTAAGGCGGTTAAACTCCTGGCTCGCGGGTGCAGCCAGCGTATGGGTTAAATCGCCCGCTGCTACATTCTCCAGTTGAGCAATCGACGCCGAGAGCGGCTTGAGCAGCATATGGCGCAGCGCCAGCCAGGCCAGCACAATAATGCCCGCCGTCAGCAGCGCCGCCACGATAATCAGGATCAGGACGCGGGTTTTGCTCGCCTGCACGGCACTCACTTCCGCCAGACCTCGCGCTTCGCTCCATTTCTGAAACGCCTGCATGTCATTATCGAACGTTGACGCCAGCGGGATCAGCGTCTTCTCCAGCAGATCGTAATACCCGTCCGCGCTCTGGTCATTGAGGGTTTTCAGCATCGGGTTGATCCCCTGCTGGGTATACGCCCCCAGGCTGGCCGCCACCTTATTGAGCAGCTGTTGCCCCTGCTCGTCAGCCACGCCGCCGTCGATCACGCCCTTCAGCATTTTCTGGGCCAGGGCGACTTCCTGGTTGATGTTTTTTACCGCGTTGGCCGCATCGTCCAGCATGCCGATTTCCATCATGCGGACGGCCTGACCCGCTTCATTGCGCGCGCGGAGGATCAGCGTATAGCCTGAATTAAGCTGCACCATTTGCTCACCCTGAAGGTGATTAATACGCTGCAGCGAAGAAGAACTCTGTGTGAGGGCATAAATGCCAATGCCGCTGACAATCAGCAGCAGAAGGGTCATAACGGCCAGTAAAGAGAGCAAGCCGGTACGAATCGATAGCGTTTTCAGCATGATATTATTTCCGGTAGCGAGATATTTCTGGGCATAAAAAAAGAGTATCGGCCGCTACCGGAAAATGTTTAGACTTTAAGCAAATTCAGCGTGTTATCGCTCTGTTACCGATGTGTTCACGCGGGTAACAGGCGAGCTTTGACGGTTCTCCCAGAGCACCGTCAGACCACGCTGTAGGGCAATAAAAATAAACAGCAGAATGCCGATGGCGATCTTCGTCCACCAGGAGCTGAGCGTGCCGTCAAAGTTGATATAGGTTTGTATCAGCCCCTGAATCGCCACGCCGAACAGCGTCCCCAGCACCGTCCCCACGCCGCCGCTGAGTAGCGTGCCGCCGATGACCACAGAAGCAATCGCATCCAGCTCAACGCCCACGCCTGCGAGGGCATAGCCCGCCTGGGTGTATACCGAGAAGACGATACCCGCCAGCGTCGCCAGGCCGGTCGAGAGCATATAGATGCGGATGGTGGTGCTGCGGGTCGAGATCCCCATCAGGTTGGCCGACGTGGCGTTGCCGCCAATGGCGTAAACCTGATTGCCAAACCGGGTACGGTGAGCAAGGAAGATGCCAATGACGACCACGCCCAGCATCAGCAACCCCATCGCGCTCAGGCGGCCGCCGCCGGGGATTTTCCACGCCAGGCTGGAGAGCGTGTCGTACACCGGATGGTTAATCGGAATCGACTCTTCCGACACCAGGTAGCTCACCCCACGGAGGAAGAACATTCCCGCGAGGGTAATAATAAACGCCGGAATCTTTAACGCGTCGATCAGCAGCCCCATAAAGGCGCCAAACGCGCAGCCCATCACCAGCACCAGCGGAAACGCCACCAGCGGCGAGATGCCCCAGAAGCCGATCGCCTTTGCGAGGAATACGCCCGTAAACGCGATCACCGAGCCGACGGAGAGGTCGATCCCGCCGGAGAGGATCACAAAGGTCATGCCGACGGCGATGATGCCTAAAAAGGCGTTATCGGTCAGGATATTGCAGATCACGCGCGTCGAGGCAAAGCCGGGGAACTGCGTCAGACAGTAGAGGTAGCCCAGCACAAACACGCCCAGCGTGATCATTAGCGGTAAATTACGTTTTATCATGGCCACGGATCCCCTTAATGATGCTGACAAAGCGCGGCGACTGGACGATCAGCACGCAGAGCACGACCACCGCTTTCACCACCTGGTTGAGTTCCGGCTGGAAACCGGAGAGCAGGATCCCGGTGTTCATGCCCTGAATGATCAGCGCGCCGATCACCGAGAGCAGCAGGTTAAAGCGTCCGCCCATCAGCGACCCGCCGCCGATGACCACCGCCAGGATCGCATCCAGCTCCAGCCAGAGCCCGGCGTTGTTGGCATCGGCTCCGCGGATATCCGCCGCGACGATCACCCCGGCGATGGCGGCGCAGATACCGCTCAGCACGTAGGTCAGCATCACCATCAGCCGCGTGTTGACCCCGGCGTTGCGCGCGGCGCGGATGTTGATCCCGACGGCCTCAATGAACATGCCCAGTGCCGTTTTGCGGGTGAAAAGCCAGAACACCACTAACGTCACCAGGGCAATAATCACTGGCGTCGGGAAGAACAGAAGGTTGCCGCTGCCGAGCCACGCCAGGCTCGGTGAGTTGAAGGTAACAATCTGTCCGGAGGTAATCAGCTGCGCGACGCCACGCCCGGCTACCATTAAAATCAGCGTGGCGACAAAGGGCTGGATTTTCAGCACCGCCACCAGAATACCGTTCCATAACCCGGCCAGCACGCCGGTACCTAAGGCTGCCAGCAGGACCACCGGCAGGCTGTGCCCGGCCACGGTCATGGAGGCGGCCGTGGCCCCGGCGATAGCCATCACCGCGCCGACGGAGAGGTCAATCCCGCCGGTGGCAATCACCAGCGTCATCCCGATGGCCAGCAGCGCCACGGGCGCGGCACGGTTTAAAATGTCTATCGGGCTGCCAAACAGGCGGCCATCCTGCACGATGATCTGGAAGAAATGCGGGGCAACCAGGCTATCAACCAGCAACACCACCAGCAGCGCCGCGATTTGCGGCGTGCCGGTCGGCCAGCTGAAGCGGCGCTTTGACTCACCGGTTTGCGAAAGCGAACGGGACATCACGATTCACTCCTTATGCCGCGATGGCATTCATGATCGCCGGAACGGACAGCTTATCCAGCGGGATCTCTGCCACCTGTTTACGATCGCGCATGATGATGACGCGATCGGCATAGCCCACCAGCTCTTCCAGCTCGGACGAAATGACCAGCAGCGCCAGACCGTCCGCACACAGCGTTTCGATAAGCCGGATAATTTCGGCGTGCGCCCCCACGTCAATGCCGCGGGTCGGTTCGTCGAGGATCAGGAACTGGGGTTTGGTCAGCAGCCAGCGCGACAGCAGCACTTTCTGCTGGTTACCGCCGGAGAGAAATTCAATGGGCTGTTCCGCGCTCGGGGTGCGGATGCCGAGCTGGCGGATAAACCGCTCGGCAATGGCGTTCTGCTCTTTGCGAGGGATAGGCCGCAGCCAGCCGCGCTGGGCCTGTAGCGCCAGAATGATATTTTCCCGCACCGAGGCCGCGGCAATAATGCCGTCCGTTTTCCGGTCCTCCGGGCAGAAGCCGACGCCGAGACAGGAGGCCTGATGCGGCGATCGCAGGGTTTGCGGTTTGCCCTTGATCAGCGCGCTGCCGCTGTCGGCCGGCTTGATCCCAAAGATCACCTCGGCGGTCTCGGTTCGACCCGAGCCTAACAGGCCCGCCAGCCCGACAATTTCGCCTGGCCGCACCTCAAGGTTAAACGGCGAGATGACCCCTTTTTTACCGTAATCGCTGAACGCGGCGACCGGCTTCTCGCTCAGCAGCGTGCGGCCCGCGCGCTGAAGGGCGTTGGTCTCCAGCTCACGGCCCAGCATCATTTTGACCAGCTCGATCTGCGGCAGCTCGCGGGTTTCGCGGCAGCCGACAAAGCTGCCGTTGCGCAGCACCGTAATGCGATCGCTCACCTCATACACCTGATCGAGGAAATGGGTAACGAAGATCAGGCTGACGCCCTGATCGCGCAGCTGGCGCATCAGGGTAAAGAGCATCTCCACCTCCTGGGTATCGAGGCTGGCGGTGGGTTCGTCGAGGATCAGCACCTTTGCGGAGAGATCGATGGCGCGACAAATGGCGACGATCTGCTGCATCGCCACGGAAAAGCGGTTCAGCGGCTCGCGGACGTCGAGGGAGAAGCCGTAGGATTCCATCAGCGTTGTCGCCCGCGCCTCCATCTCTTTACGGCGCAGCAGGCCAAAGCGTCGTGGCTCACGGCCAATAAACAGGTTATCCGCCACCGACATATTCGGCAGCAGGTTCACTTCCTGATAGACCGTCCCGATCCCCAGCTGCTGGGCATGGGCGGTGTTTTTGGGTGAAATGGCGTTGCCTTCCAGCCAGATGGTGCCGCGGTCAGCGTGATAAACACCGGTCAGGGATTTAATCAGCGTCGATTTTCCCGCGCCGTTTTCGCCCAGCAGCGCCATGATCTCCCCGCGCCGCAGGCTGAAATCAACGTTATCCAGCGCCTTTACGCCGGGAAAGAATTTACTCAAGCCCTCTGTGCGGAGGATTTCCTGGTGTTGTTCAGTGGTCATGGTTTCCCCCTCACCCTGACCCTCTCCCCGGAGGGGAGAGGGGATTGATCGTGCCAGTTGTTAATATCCAGCTCCGCCCTGCCTTTCTCCCTCTCCCCTCCGGGGAGAGGGCTGGGGTGAGGGGCGCGGGTCTTAGTAGCCCATATTTTTCTTCTTCTCTAACTCTTCTTTCGCCGTATCAGGCAGGTAGAGGGTGGACTTGGTGACCGTCACTTTCTCCGGCATCGTGCCGTCTTTCTTGAATTTCTCCAGCGCGTCGAATGCCGGGCCCGCCATGTTTGGCGTCAGCTCCACGCTGGCGTTGGCTTCGCCGTCGATCATCGCTTTGTAGATGTCCGGCACGCCGTCGATAGAGCCGGTGAGGATATCTTTGCCCGGCTTCAGGCCCGCTTCTTTAATGGCCTGAATCGCACCGATCACCATGTCATCGTTGTGGGCGTAAACCATGCAGATGTTCTTGCCGTTGTTTTCAGCCTTAATGAAGCTCTCCATGACCTCTTTACCTTTGCTGCGGGTAAAGTCGCCGGACTGAGAGCGGATAATCTTGATGTTTGGCGCTTTCGCGATGGCTTCAGCAAAGCCTTTTTTACGGTCGATGGCCACGCTCGCCCCGACGGTACCCTGCAGTTCAACGACGTTACACGGCTTGCCGTCGACCTGTTTTACCAGCCAGTCACCAATTAACTGCCCTTCCAGCACGTTGTTGGCCGTCACGGTGGTCATATAGAGAGATTTGTCTTTGACGTCGATGGAACGATCGAGGAGGAAGACCGGGATCTCAGCGTCTTTCGCTTCCTTCAGGACGGGTTCCCAGCCGGTCGCCACGACGGGGGCAATAAAGATGGCATCCACGCCCTGGGCGATAAAGGAGCGCACGGCTTTGATCTGATTCTCTTGTTTTTGCTGACCATCGGCGATTTTCAGGGTAATACCGCGTTTCTGAGCTTCGCTTTTCGCCACGTTGGTTTCTGCCGCTCGCCAGCCAGATTCAGAGCCGACTTGCGAAAAACCTACGGTTAAGGGAGCGGCCATCGCCATAGACGACATGGCTGCCGAAACGGCTGTGACCAGGAGTAAGCGCTTCCACATATGAACGTCCTCGTAGGGTGAGTTATTGTTGGTTAAAAGATGTTCTGCGGAATGACTATAGCCCATGAAATATGTAACGAATTGCGTTACATCACACTTCAGAAAAGTGAATAAAACGTTAATCACAAGTTTGTAATCGCTTTCATTTCTCCATGAAAAATGCGGCTGAGTTTATGGATTTTTCTGTCATGGAATCGGTCTGAAAAGTGGGAATAACGTGGAGAGAAGGCGAAAACAGGCGGAGACATTCAGCGCGAGTTGGCTATAATACCTGCCACTTGTTTACCATCCATTTTAAAGGACACCGACATGAGCTTACTCAACGTCCCAGCAGGTAAAGAACTGCCAGAAGACATCTACGTAGTTATCGAAATCCCGGCTAACGCAGATCCGATCAAATACGAAGTGGACAAAGAGAGCGGCGCCCTGTTCGTAGACCGTTTCATGTCTACCGCGATGTTCTATCCGTGCAACTACGGTTACATCAACCACACCCTGTCTCTGGACGGTGACCCGGTTGACGTGCTGGTCCCAACGCCATACCCACTGCAGCCAGGTGCAGTGATTCGCTGCCGTCCTGTTGGCGTGCTGAAAATGACCGACGAATCCGGTGAAGATGCGAAGCTGGTTGCGGTACCGCACACCAAGCTGAGCAAAGAATACGATCACATCAAAGATGTGAACGACCTGCCAGAGCTGCTGAAAGCGCAGATTACTCACTTCTTCGAGCACTACAAAGACCTCGAAAAAGGCAAGTGGGTTAAAGTTGACGGCTGGGACAACGCAGAAGCAGCGAAAGCGGAAATCATCGCCTCTTTCGAACGCGCTGCTAAGAAGTAATTCTTACTGCCGATTAAAAAAAGCCCCGCATGCCGGGGCTTTTTTGTGGCTGGAAATGTAGGCCGGGTAAGCGCAGCGCCACCCGGCAAGAGGCGTAAAAAAACAACGCCACCTCACGGTGGCGTTGTTTTTTTTCAGTACTGGTCTCTGTCTAACCAGTTACCGCTTACAATCCGCGTTAACCCTTCGACCGGACGCTGGTAGACATACATCCACGCACTTCCGTACGGCGTCTGGATCAACTGGCGCGCGTATTCACCGCCCCTGGTGCGCAAGGCATCAAGTTCGGCAAGTGTCGCGTTATCAATACGATAAACTTCACCCTGTACTGTTCCTTCGCCGGGAACCGCGCCTGGATAGTGGCCCAGGCTGTACAACTGGTAGTTCTCGATATTGTAATTCCCCAGCAGCAGGGCATTGGTCATCCAGTGACTGTTGCCTTGCTTGGTTCGTAAACTGCCGTAGACAAATATTCGCATTGCTAAAACTCAAACTGATAGAGCAGATCAAGTGCCTGGTCTACGCCGGACACTGCTTCCAGATATAGCTTAGGCATCAGGCGATAGCGTAACGTGAGTGTTGCCAGTGAGTCAAAGATCCCCACACCATATTTTACCTGCAGACCCGGCAGTACATAGCCGCTGACCACCACCTGCGAGGAGTCACCCACGCCCTGGGTGTCCAGCGCCAGATTGCTTACGCCGAACGTCTCGCCGATTTTACCCACAACCTGCCCACTTTGTGCAACCCCCAGCCCTACTAACATCGAGGTCATCGCCGCACTGTCGCTCTGACCGCTGTCGAGACCTTGTCCACGCAGCAGGTAAGAGAGGGCTTCCTGCTGGGACATCGCCGGGTCAGAGAAGATCTCCGCCTTCGGTTCGTCAGCAGAACCGGTGACGCGTACCCCAGCAATGACGTCGTTTTCCGTCGCTTCCGGGTTACGAATCGCTTCGATGTTCAGCAGAGGCTGATCCGGTGGACCGGAGAACAGCAGCTCGCCTTTACGGACAATCAGATCCTGACCATAAGCGTGGAAACGCCCTTCAGGAATATTGATTTGCCCGTTCAGGCCTAGCCCTTGTTTATCCTGCGCCACCTTCAGGTCGCCCGTAAGCCTCGCCTTCAGCCCAAACGCATCCAACCGCACGTTATTCCCCACGTGCACGATAAGGTTACTATTAATCGGTATGCCAGCGCTCTTCTGTTCGACAGGTTTCAGATTTTCATTGAGCATAACTTCATCACTTGAGACGCCGACCGCACTTTCCGGCACATCGTGAACCACGATGCGCGCCCACGGCACGTCGACGCGACCGTCAAGCGTGAAGAGGCTTGGCGTGGCTTCAAAGACCACATCAGGCGAGACGTCCAGACGCACCATCGGCGGTACGGTGATGCGCACCTTACTGCCTTTCGCGGCAATACGGGCGCGCCAGTTATCGAGCTGGCTCCAGTCCGCGTCGCCGCTCAGGTTGATTTGCCCTTGCTGCGTCAGTACCGAGCCGCTTAGCGTCGAGCTCATGCCGTTGAAGTTCATGGCGATCTGGCTGGGCTGCATGTCAAACGGCATAAAGTTGCCGTCAATATCCACGCCGCTGAGCCGCAGCTGGCCGAACAGCTGAGGGCTTTGCGCATTGCCCGCCAGGCGCAGGTTGGCATTCACCATGCCCTCGGCTTTTTCCCCGCGTGCGAAAATCGGGTTCACCATCGCCAGGTTGAAGTTGCGGATAGTGACGTTGCCACCCAGATTTCGCCGTCCCTGTGGGTCGGTAATTTGAACCTTCCCGTCAAACTGACCGTTATTGGTAAGGCGAATCAGCCACCCCAGCTCCGCACGGTTGTTATGCAGGTCAGCGCTCAGGTTCAGGGTGTCGAAGGCCACCGGCAGCGGCGCGTCATTCACCTCCTGCGTCACCTTCACGTTACGCCCGGACAGCGTGATGCTGCCCTGAGGCAGGCCCTCTTTGGTGGTGTCCCAGGCGACATCGGCTTTCCCGCTGAAGACGCCGCTCGCCTGCGTGGTCTCCGGCATAAACGGTTTTAGCATCGCCAGATCGAAGCGGTTGAGGTTGATCTGCGCGCGCCCTTCCGCGCCCGCATCGATGGTCTGCGGCACGCACAGTTCCGCATTCGGGTTGGTCCAGCAGTGCGGCCCAATGCTGATCTTCTGCTCGGCGTTGCGGTAGTCCAGAGCAATGGCGCGCGACAGCGCCAGCGGCCCGACCGGCGTATTGAAACGGGTGTTATCCAGCGTCCCTTTCCAGCGCTCCTGTTTGCGGTCGAAGCTGCCGGTCAGGTGAAGCTGGCCGGAGACCGGCTCGCCCTGCACCCGTAGCTGCAGGTCGTGCTGCTTCTCGTTCCCTTTAGCGTCCAGGGTGACCAGGCTGATGTTCACGTCCGGCTGAGAAATACGCTCCACGCGCAGGTTCAGGTTACCGCCGATCTGGTCGGTGGATTTCACATCCCCTTCCACGCGGACGCGGGCAACGCTTAGCTCTTGCCAGCGCAGGTTATTGGCGGTGATATCCGCCAGCAGCTGCGGTGCGTCTACCGTGCCGCGCACCTTCACGAGTCCTTTCGCCGTACCGCCAAGCCCCGGCAGGGCGTTATCCAGATTCGGCGCGTCGATGGTGGCATCCAGATTAAGATCTTTCACCCCCAGCTCGCCTTTGATATCCGCCGTGTTGCGCCCCAGGGCCACGTGCAGGCCCGGGATAACCCACTGCAGATAACTGTTGCCTTTCACCGAGCCTTCAACGTTTACCTTGTTCTGCTTCACGTTCCCGGTGAGCTTGATCTCCGGCACGTCCATCTGCCACGTGCCGCCGTACAGGCTGCCGCGGGTTTTGATCAGACCATCGAGCTTCGACGGCCAGTCCGGCACCTCTTTGGCGGTGTTAATGCCCGTCAGCTTCAGCTCGCCGCGCCAGCTGATCGCCTGCTGCCAGTCGAGCAGCGCGGTCAGCTCGGTTTTACCTTCCAGCGCCGCGACGGTCAGCTTGTCGAGGTTGACCTGCTGTTCGTTGCCCTTCGCATCCAGGGTGATGTTCGCGGGCGGCACGCCCTGCCCCTTCACCGCGGTGCGGAACGAGAGCGTGTAGTCGGTCATCTTGCCGCTCAGCTTCAGCTTCAGGTCATCGGCCTGGAACTGCTTTTCGCCGGTGAACGGCCAGGAAAGCTGCTTGCTGACAACCTCAAGATTGAGCGGCAGCCCGGCTTCCGCCAGCTGGGTTTGCGCACGCAGGGCCATATCCACCGGGCCGGAGAGATTCACGCCAACATCGAGCTTATCGCGCAGCGCCCCGCCCACCTTGACCTTCACTTTCTCGCCTTTCAGCGGGTCGATGTTCAGGGTGCTATTCAGCGTGATATCCACCGGCCAGCTGTCGCGCAGCAGGGCATTACCTGACGCATTCACCGAGCCCTGGTTGGTGTCGATATCCAGCGCGTCGAGCTTCATGTTGCCGTCAATGCTGCTGACCTTCAGCAGCATGTTATAGACCGTCAGGTCGGTATCGCCCGTCAGACGCAGCTGTTCGCCTTTGAATTCCTCAATGTTAAGGTTCAGCGGCAGATGAACGTCGGTCATTTCCGGCAGCACAGGCTTCGAGAAGAGGTCTTTCAGCGTTTCGCCCAGCGGCTTCTCTTCCGGCTGCGGGTTCTGGATCTTCGGCTCGACGATCTCTTCCTGCGCCACGTCGGCCACTTTCGGCAGCGCGATCAGCAAGCCCTGCAGGGACGTTGGCGTCAGAGTGAGGTTTTTCTCCTGCCAGCGCAGGCCGGAGGTGAAATCCATCACGGACACGGTGGTGTCGTCGATTTTGATATTGATGTTATCGAGCGCGACCCGATAAAGCGCGATCGGGTACGGCGTGGAGAGATTCAGTGGGCCGCTGTCCTCTTCTTCAACCGGCGCAGACTTCGGCATTTTCTTCGAGTCTATCGCCACGTTGACATCTTTTAGCGACAGATCGTTGACGCAGAGCTTGCTGTCCCGCAAACAGCCCAGCTTCACCGCCAGGTGAAACTCCCCGGCGTTAACCGCCACGCCCGGCTGCTCATAGCGGATGTTCTTCAGGCGCAGGTCACGCCAGCCGCCCGTCACCTGGCCAATTTCCAGCCCCGGTACCCAGCGGTTCGCGGCGTTAAACAGCAGATGCAGCCCGGTCGTCGTTCCTACCAGAAACGCCACCGTACCGAGCAGCAGCACGATAAAGATCAGCACTCCGAGGCTTATTTTCTTCCATAAACTCATAATTCAGGCCCCAGACCGATGTAAAACTGTAATCCGTGTTCATCTTTGTCACCCACCGGCACGGCGAAATCGAGCTTGATGGGCCCGACGGGTGACTGCCAGCGCACGCCGACGCCCGCGCCGGTTTTAAAGTCGCTGCGGCGGATATCGTTCACCGCTTCACCGCCGTCAACAAACATGGCGCCCCACCACTTTCCGCTGACGTTGTACTGGTACTCCAGCGAGCCCGTCGCCAGTTTTGACGCACCGGTCAGCTGGCCCTTTTCGTTCTCAGGTGAGATCGATTTGTACTTATACCCGCGAATGCTGCGGTCGCCCCCGGCGAAGAAGCGCAGATCCGGCGGAACGCGCTCGAAGTCTCCCGTTTCTATCCAGCCGAGATTGCCGCGCATCACAAAGCGATGTTTATCGTACAGCGTGCGGATCCAGACGTTTTGCGCCTGAAAGACGGAGAAGTCCACGTCGGAGCCCCAGGCGGTGTTGGAATAATCGATGGAGTAGCGCTGTGAGTCGCCCCAGGTCGGCATCAGGCCCCCGCGCGAGCGGGTGCGGCTGATCATCACCCCCGGATAAAGCAGCATAGTGGTGTTGGTGACGTTAGCCTGGGTAAAGTGATCAAGGCTCCAGCGCAGGTTAATGGCGCGCTGCCAGCCGCTGGAGAGATCCCAGAAGCGGGAGACCGCAAGCGTCGTCGAGTCCTGCTCGGTGTCGTTCAAATCGGTGCGCTTAAAGCCGCCCTGCAGAAGGTAATACTGCTCAAGCGGATTTTTCAGCAGCGGCATTTTGTAGCTGAAATCCAGCTGCTGCTCGGGCGCAGAGAGGCTCAGGCTGGTGGTCAGGCTGTGGCCGTACGAGTTCACCCACGGTTTTTTCCACGAGGTTTTCACCCGTGGCCCCACGTCCGTCGAGTAGCCCACACCGGTCTCAATGGTGTTCTCGGTGCGCGGCGAAACAACGCCATGCAGCGGCAACACCTTGGTTTTGCGTGACTTATCAAATTCCGGTGCGACAACCACGGAGTTAAACCAGCCGGTAGCGGAGAGGCGTCGGTTCAGCTCTCCGAGGTCGCTCGACTGGTAGTAGTCCCCTTTTTTGAAGGGCACGAGGTTTTGCAGGTACTCTTCACGAATTTGCGAACCTTCGAACGTCACGTCGCCAAAGCGGTAACGTTCTCCGCTGTCGTAGTCGATATCCCAGAAGGCCTGACGTCGCGCCAGCGCAATGCCCAGCTGGCTTTTGTTGAACTGGCTGTCAAAGTAGCCCTTACGCAGGGAAACGCTGGTCAGCTCTTTTTTGAAATGGTCGTAGTCGCCGTGGTTAAGCACGGTACCGATTTTCGGCCGCGTGCTGAGCAGGTCCAGGTAATCCCGGTCGGTACGCGCCCCGCCGCGCAGGATAACGTTCGTGCCGCCAATCAACACCGGCTCGCCCGGCGAAACGCGGGCAATAAGCACCTGGCGCCCCTTCTTTGGAGGCGGACGGAGGTCAAAATCAATGGTGGGTTCGTAATAACCCAGCGCTTTCAGCCCCTCGCGGATCGCATCATCGACACGCGCGCGAAAACGCCGGTCCGGCGTCACCTCATCACTCTGGATGGTCGATAACTGCGCACGTACGTTTTTTTGTAGCGCCCCGGATAACCCCTCAACCTGCAAACGGACATTCGCCGCGCTGGCAATCCCGCTTGTCAGCAACACACTGACTAAACATAACTGGCGGATTTTTGTCACGTTTTCTCCTGAATATCCCTGTTTCCACCCTGGAAGCAAATGAAGTGCCGCTCCGCGGCAAAATACGGCCTGATGGCCAAAAACCCGAATCGCGGGTTGAAAATGGGTGTAACACCCAAATATTTCTTATGATTAAATCTAGTCTCATTCAGCGCATTTATTGTGTTCAATTAAACGCTTCGTGACAACCTTAACTGAAACATCGCACCCCGGGAGGCCCCATCGTGAGTTTATTCGACAAAAAGCATCTGGTTTCACAAGCAGATGCATTACCGGGACGCAACACCCCTATGCCTGTAGCGACCTTACACGCCGTCAATGGCCATTCTATGACCAACGTGCCCGATGGCATGGAAATCGCCCTGTTCGCCATGGGCTGTTTCTGGGGCGTTGAGCGCCTCTTCTGGCAGCTGCCTGGCGTTTACAGCACGGCAGCCGGCTACACGGGCGGTTACACGCCAAATCCAACCTACCGCGAAGTCTGCTCCGGCGAAACCGGCCATGCGGAAGCGGTACGCGTGGTCTATGACCCTGCGGTAATCAGCTACGAACAGCTCCTGCAGGTCTTCTGGGAGAATCACGACCCGGCGCAGGGCATGCGTCAGGGCAACGACCACGGCACGCAGTATCGTTCGGCTATCTATCCGCTCACGCCTGAGCAGGATGCCGCCGCGCGCGCCAGCCTGGAGCGTTTCCAGCAGGCCATGCGTGAAGCGGGCGATACGCGCGAGGTGACCACGGAAATCGCGACGGCGAAACCGTTCTACTACGCCGAGGACGATCACCAGCAGTATCTGCATAAAAACCCGTACGGCTACTGCGGCATTGGGGGCATCGGCGTTTGCCTGCCGCCACAGCTGGCCTGATCACTGATCCAGCGCCACGCGAGCCGCGTGGCGCGTGGCATTGCTGACCGAGCCGTAATCCATCACTTTGCCCTGCAACAGCAGGTTAAAGACCGGTGCCTGCGGTCGGTTGAGCCGCGTTTGCAGCAGATGGACGGCCTCAATACCCAGCTCGCGGCAGGGCACCGTCACGCCCGTGACCGGTTTTTCCAGACGGTGCGCTAAATTCCATGCAAAATCGGTCGTGATGAGCGAAATGTCTTCCGGAATCCGCAGCCCGTGTCGCGTCAACGCCCTTACCACCCCTTCCGTCATGCTGGTACTGTTCGGGAAAATCACCTCCGGCCACTGCGAGCGGTCATGATTCACTAACCACGCATCCAGCGCCTGCTCGGCCTCTTCTGCGGTAAACCACTCCGTCACGAGCAAATCGCGCTGGGGATCGAAGGCGACATGAAAATGACGGTACGCCTCTTTGATGCCGTCCAGACGCGCGTACAGCGTATCCCGCCGCAGGCAGGTGAGCGTGAGCACGCGGCGATGCCCCTGCTCGAAAAGGTACTGCATGGTGGTGAAGCCGATCGCCCGGTGATCGGGTGACACGGAATCCAGTACCCGATCCCGGTCAACGGAATTAATTAACACGCAGGGCTTATTCAGGGTGCTTGCCAGTTTAAATATGGTGGAATCATCAGTGCCAATAATAATTATCGCGTTAATATTCTTATGGCTGGCCTTTTCCATAAAGACTTTCACATCGGCGTGCTGCTCTTCTAAACCACAGCACGTGACCCACACATTATGCCGCGCGCAGGCTTCAGCAATTCCTTTCGTCACTTCCAGATAAAAAATATCCCCGCGTCCCTGAAAGGTTCTTTCCGGTGCAAAAACAGCGATACCGTTAATGAGCAGTCTTCCGCTCGCCATAGACTCCAGCACACCGAGCTCCCGCGCGGTGCGAACGATCGCTTCCCTGGCTTTATCGCTGGTGTAAGACTTGCCGCTTAATACCCGCGAAACCGTGCTGACGGAATAGCCCGTCAGGGCCGCAATTTCCTCCATTTTTAACTTGCCCGGCATAGTGTGACCTCGCTCTCATTCAGTTTTTGCAAATATTTGCAGAAACAGTCCTTTGATTTTAAAACCAAATTTCAAAACGCCTGGAGATTACTTAATCACCTTGCGAGTATTCTCACAAAAACACATTGTCGCTACCGCTCCCCTTTCCTATTTTCCGGTCATCACTCATTTCAACTGAAATTAAGGTGTGACATGGAGAAGGTACGTTTTGGCATTATTGGAATAGGTAATATCGGTACGGTCCACGCGCGTTATTTACTGGCGGGTACGGTCAGCGACGCCTGCCTTGCCGCAGTTTGTGATAATGCGCCGGAAAAGCATCCGGCCATTCGCCAGCTGGTCGGCACCCTCCCCGTGTTCAGCGACGCGCAGGAGATGCTCCAGAGCGGGCTTATCGACGCGGTGATTGTCGCTACGCCGCATTACGAGCATCCGCGCCTGTCGATGCTGGCGATGCGCAACGGCATCCACACCCTGTGTGAAAAACCGGCGGGCGTGTATACCGCCCAGGTACAGGAGATGAACGCCTGCGCCCAGGCGTGCGATGTGGTGTTCGGCATCATGTACAACCAGCGCCCGAACCCGCTCTACCAGAAGGTGAAAGATCTGATCGACAGCGGCGAGCTGGGTGAGATCCGCCGCTCCAACTGGATCATCACCAACTGGTATCGCTCGCAGAGCTATTACAACTCCGGCGGCTGGCGCGCCACCTGGAAAGGAGAAGGCGGCGGCGTGCTGCTCAATCAGGACCCGCACCAGCTCGATCTCTGGCAGTGGCTGGTCGGTATGCCGGTCCGTCTGCGCGCGTTCTGCCAGTTCGGCAAGCATCGCGATATCGAAGTGGAAGACGACGTCACCGCCTATGCCGAATATGCCAACGGCGCGACGGGCGTGTTCATCACCACCGTGGCGGAAACGCCGGGAACCAACCGGCTGGAAATCGTCGGCGATCGCGGCAAGGTGGTCGTCGAAGAGGGCAAGCTGCGCTACTGGCGGCTGCGGGAATCTGAAACCGCCTTCAACGCCCGCTGGCAGAACGGTTTTGGCGAGCCTGAATGCTGGGAGGTCACGCTTCCCGTGGCCCCGGAATGCAGCGAACACCACGTCATTACCACCAACTTCTGTGCCGCCATCCTGCGCGGCGAGCCGCTCATTGCGCCGGGTCTGGAAGGGATCCACGGGTTGACGCTCTCCAACGCCATGCACCTCTCCACCTGGACGGACGACTGGGTCGAGTTCCCGCTCAACGAAAAACAGTATCTGCGCCTGCTTCAACAACGCATCAGCACCTCAGTGGCTAAAGAGACAGCCAGCGTCACGCTGGACGCCTCAGGCACCTGGTAACTCCGGAGAAGAATGAATGTTAAATGTCGCTATTGTGGGAACAGGGAATATCTCGCACAACCATATTCAGGGCTATTTGCAGTTTGGCCAACGCTGCCGGATCGTCGCGCTGGTTGATATTTATCCGGAAAAAGCCCACGAGAAAAAAGCGCGCTACGGCCTGACGGACGCCCGCGTGTATGACAGCCACCAGCAGATGCTGGCGTCAGAACCGGATATCGATATCGTCGACGTCTGCACGCCGCCCTACGTCCACGCAGAGATCAGCATTGATGCCCTGAACGCGGGCTGCCACGTGCTGTGCGAAAAACCGATGGCCGCCTCGCTGGAGGAGTGCGACGCGATGATCGCCGCACAAAAGGCCAGCGGCAAAATGCTCTCCATCATTGCCCAAAACCGCTTTACCGATGCCTTCTGGCGCTTAAAAGCAGCGCTGGATTCGGAGCTTGCGGGCAAGGTTTGCCACGCGCAGGTGGACTCCTTCTGGTGGCGCGGACACTGCTATTACGACCTGTGGTGGCGCGGCACCTGGGAAAAAGAGGGCGGCGGCTGCACCCTTAACCACGCGGTTCACCACATCGACGCCATCCAGTGGATGCTGGGCTTTCCGTCCGAGGTGGTGGCGATGATGACCAACGTGGCGCACGACAACGCTGAAGTCGAAGACCTTAGCGCCGCAATCTTCAAATACCCCAGCGGTGCGCTCACCCAGCTTACCGCCTCGGTCGTGCACCACGGGGAAGATCAGAAAATCATTATTCAGGGTGAGAAGGCACGCATCTCCGCGCCGTGGCAGGCCTTTGCCAGCGTCAGCGCCGATAACGGCTTCCCGCAGGAAACCCACGACCAGCAGCGCGAAGCGCAGCTCGACGCGGTGTTTAAGCAGACGCCGAAGCTCGAGTGGACGCTGCACGCCGGGCAGATTAATGACCTGCTTTCTGCCATCGAGCACGGCACGGCACCGTTAGTGGATGGGTTACAGGGCAAACGCTCGCTGGAACTGATCGCCGCGATCTATAAATCCGCCATTACCCGCACCGTGGTCTCGCTGCCGATTCAGCGCGACGACCCGTTTTACCGTACCGGTGGGACGAGCGCCCTTGCTCCCCGTTTTTATGAAAAATCCGCAAGCGTCGCCAACTTCAGCGAAGTGGGTGCGATTCCCCTTGGCAAAGACCTGGATTAAGGAGTGACACCATGAACAAAAATGACGGAATGAACTACGCGCCGGTGGGTAAACCTCAGCCGGTTGTCCGCGAGGGGGAGTTTGTTTTTGCCGCTGCCGCGCTCGACCACGGCCATATCTACGGCATGAGTAACGGCCTGATTGAAGCCGGGGCCACGCTGAAGTGGGTGTACGACCCCGATCCGGCAAAAGTGGATAAATTTATCCAGCAATACCCGCAGGTCAACGTGGCGGAGTCGCTGGAGGTGATACTCAACGACGACGAAGTGCGCCTGGTGGCCGGTGCGGCCATCCCGTCAGAGCGCTGCGCGCTGGGGCTAAAAGCGATGGCGGCCGGCAAGGACTACTTCACGGATAAAGCCCCGCTCACCACCCTTGAACAGCTGGCGGATGCCAAAGCGATGGTTGAGAAAACCGGCCGGAAATACGCCGTGTACTACAGCGAACGTCTCCACGTGGAGAGCGCGGTGTTTGCCGGACAGCTGGTGCAGCAGGGGGCCATTGGCCGCGTCGTCCAAACCCTGGGGACAGGCCCGCACCGGGAAGGGACCGGCCGCCCGGACTGGTTCTACGATCGTCGCTACTTCGGCGGCATTCTGTGCGACATCGGCAGCCACCAGATTGAGCAATTTCTGTTTTACACGGGCAACCGTAACGCCACCGTGGTCGCCAGTCAGGCACGCAATTTCAACCATCCGCAGCATCCGGCATTTGAAGATTTCGGTGACGCAACAATCAGGGGCGAAAACGGCGCCAGCGGTTATTTCCGCTGCGACTGGTTCACCCCCGACGGACTCTCAACCTGGGGCGATGGACGTCTGACGCTGCTCGGCACCGACGGGTATATCGAGATCCGCAAATATGTCGATCTCACCCGCGGCGAGCAGGACGTGGTTTATCTCGTCAATAAAGAGGGGGAATTCCGCTATCCGGTCGCCGGACAGGTCGGGTTCCCGTTCTTTGGCGAACTGATCCTCGACTGTCTGCATCGTACCGAAAACGCCATGACGCAGGCGCACGCCTTCAAAGCGGCCGAGCTCTGCGTGAAGGCCCAGATGCTGGCCAACGCGACGGAATAACGGGAGGCGACAATGACGATCCTGAACACGGCGGTTATCGGTGCCGGAGCGATTCACGGCTGCCATGTGAATGCGTTGCGCCTGCTCCCCAACGTCGCGCTACGCGCGCTGGTCGACATCGACAGCGTCAAAGGGCTGGAGCTGGCAATGCGCTATCAGTGCCGCTTCTATCAGGATTACCGGGAAATGCTGCTGGATGATGCCATTGACGTGGTCCACATCTGCACGCCGCATTTCGAGCATAAAAGCATGATCCTGGCGGCGCTCGCCGCCGGGAAGCATGTTTTCTGCGAAAAACCGGTGGGCATGAACAGCAGCGAACTCGTGGATATCACCCGCGCCGCCGAACAGGCGTCGGGTCTGCTCGGCGTGTGCTACCAGAACCGCCTCAACCCCACCAGCCTGCGCATTCGCCAGATGCTGGAGGAGGGCGGGCTGGGAAAAATGCACAGCATTAAGGCCGTGCTGACGTGGTCACGCTCGGGCGCGTACTACACCGAAAGCCCGTGGCGCGGGCGGCTGTCAACGGAAGGCGGCAGCCTGCTGATCAACCAGGCCATTCATACCCTCGACCTGATGCAGTGGTTTGCCGGTGGCGTAACGCGCGTGAAAGGCGTGGTGGACAGCGGCGAGCTGGCGGACGTGACCGAAGGGGAAGACAGCGCAATGGCCACGCTGCACTTTGCCAACGGCGCGCGCGGCCTGTTTTACGCCAGCAACTGCAATACCACCGATTCCCCGCTTCTGATGGAGATCCACTGCGAAAAGGGCTCGCTGCTGCTGCATAACAACGTGCTCTGGTGCATCACCCGCGGCGAGCGCCTCAGGCTGGCCAGCGATGACTCTCCCGACGGCTCGGTCAAAAGCTACTGGGGACTGGGGCACGAGCAGGCGATCCGCCGGTTTTATCACGCCATCACCCACCCGGGGCACACGGATTACACCAACATCCGTGAAGCCGGACATTCACTCACGCTTGTGGAGGCTATTTACCGCTCATCTCAATTAAGACAATGGATAGATATCAATAACTAGAACGTAATTTGTATTCCAGCACTCAATAAAAAAACGACCCGAAAAACGGGTTAATCATTACCCTACACTGGATATTATTATGGTCAAACCAACTGAACGTAGAGTGGGTTATGGCGTAGCACTCGGCTACGGCGTAACCGATCTTTTTGGCGGAGGCGCTTTCGCCATTATCGGCACCTGGCTGTTATTTTTTTACACCACCTATTGCGGACTCTCGGTCATTGAAGCGGGATCGATATTCGCCATTGCCCGCGTGATTGATGCGCTATTAAGCCCGATAATGGGTTATATCACCGATAACTTCGGGGATACCTGGCTCGGGCGTAAATTTGGCCGTCGCCGCTTCTTTTTATTACTCAGTTCACCGCTCATGTTTTTGTATGCCCTGTTATGGCTGACGGACATGGGTTACTGGTACTACCTGGGCACCTACCTCTCTATTGAGCTGCTGTCGGCGATGGTGCTGGTCCCATGGGAGACCCTGGCGGCTGAGATGACGAACCGGTATGAAGAGCGTAGCCGTCTGTCCGGCGTGCGGATGATCTGCTCCCAACTGGGCGGTTTTCTTGCGGTATCCGTTCCCGGGGTGATTATGCAGTTCACGGGGAAAGATAATCCGTTTACCTATACCCTCACCGGGCTGATATTTTCCTGCGTGTTCTGCCTTGCGGTATTTATTACCTGGTACACCACCTGGGAAGCGAAGGATGTGCAGCAGGAATCCAGTTTTAAAGTGGATAACCAGCGCAGCGGCGGGCTACTGAATCACCTGAAATATCTGGTGCTGGATCTCTTTTCCTCCTTCCGTATCCGCGCGTTCCGCCTGCATATTATTATTTATATCTTTTCGTTCACGGCGATGGACGTGTTCGGTTCGGTCTTTACCTATTATGTCGTGTACTGTCTGAGCCAGGATGCGGCTGCGGTATCCGGCTGGCTGAGCATTGCGGCCTTCGCCTCGGTACCCGGCACCTATGGGTTTATGCTGCTGCTGAACCGGCTGAACGTCACGCCGTCTGCCGCCCTGCGGCTCTCCTACGGCTGTATCTTCCTGGTGCTGGCCTTCCTGTTTACGGTCTACCTCACCAAAACGCAGGTACCGACGCTGCTGTTCTCCGCGGTCTTTATTCTGCTCGGTGCCGCCCGCTCTGGCCTCTACTATATTCCGTGGAATATCTACAGCTTCATTCCGGATATTGACGAGATGGTGACCCAGCAGCGCCGCGAAGGGATTTTTGCCGGGGTGATGGTCCTGACCCGCAAGAGCACCGTGGCGATTGCCATCATGATTATTGGCCTGGTGCTGCAGGAATCCGGCTTTGTGAAGGGCAGCGGCGCGCAGCCTGAAAGCGCGCTGGGGGCGATTATCGGCCTGATGATCTTCGCCACGGCAGCCCTGCTGGCGGTAAGCTTCTTCACCACCTACAGGTTCAAGCTCACCCGTGAGACGCACAAGCTGCTCCTCAAGGAGATTGCGCGCCGTAAGCTGGGTGGCGATTACCGCGACTGCGATGCCAGCACCCGCGTGGTGATTAAACAGCTCACGGGCTATGAATACGATCAGGTATGGGGAGGCGATGCCACCCGTCGGGCGGTGGGCGATGTCCGCCTGTCTACCGTGAAATAACGTGATGTACCGGACAGCGCCCGCTGTCCGGTCTGTTTTATGCCAAAAATGTGACCTCTGGCAGATTTACATCTCTTTACGCTATACTACCCGCTGAAATAATCGGCTCAACGCTACGAGCTGGTGTTCAATGTGTTTCCACACAAATGGTATCAACTCCCCTTCTGAGGATCTGGCGAGAAGCCGGATAAACTATGTTAAACAGCCATTTTGAATCCACTTTACTGGGGCAGTATGTCAGTGTTGGTGCGAGTTTGATGGAATTTGGACCTTAGCTATAACTATTGAAAAGATCAAGATATTATGATTAAAGTACGGGTCGGTAGAAGATATAATTTTCTTACTTTTCAAGGGAAGAAACCTGATGAGTTATCCCAAAAAACATCATTACATCCCTGCATGCTATCTGAAAGGCTTTACCAATCAAGGTAAAAGGACATCTTTATTCTGGGCATTTCCAAAAAATAAGCCTGGATTTAAACATGGTACAAACCCTAATGATGCATGTGTGAGCAATAATTATTATAAATTAGAAGAAAATATACGTCCGTTCCTAATTGAAGAATGGTACGGTAATACAGTCGAGACACGTATAGGTGAGTTTTTAGAGACCATAGATACGAGTAAAGGAATTAATTCCGAAGATGAAGGTTTAATCTGGTTGTTATCGTCTTTATTTTTAAGAAACCCACAACATAGAAATAATATCGAAACACCTCTAAGGCAAGAACGAAAAATAGTCGAATCAATGAAAAAAGATCTTAATCAAAGGAATGTTACCTTAGGCATGTCAGTGAGGGATTACATTATCGATGACATTATTGAATATGAACTCAAACAAACCAAAATTGCCTCTTATTACCTTCCTCAATTCAATTACTCACTAATCAAAGCACCAAATAAAATTAATACCATCACAAGTGACTCACCTTTTATTTTATCTCATAATCGATTGCAAACATATGGATTAGCTACTCCAGGGTCAATGATATTAGCCCCGTTAAATAAAAATACATTTCTTTTTGGATGTAAAGAAATGAAATTAAGTCCAATTCATAACGCAACAGATAAAACAATCGCAGATTTAAACACAATGATAATGCTTTCCTCGAATGAAAAGTGTTTTTCTAATAACGATCATTTTTTCATACTTGATGCACAAGATAATATCGCAAGGTATCCATGATCAATTTATAATCTAAAGAACACGCATTAACTATAAATTTATATATGTAAACATATCACTTGGCAACCATATGAGTACTCCCATTCAAAACTGGTAGCCGATTATTGCTAAAAAATGACGCACCACTAATTTCTATAAAATTCAGCTTTACATATAACTTCAAAATACGAGACAATTATAAAAAGTAACGATTTTGAGAGGGATTATGAATAGTTATGATTTTTCCAGACTTAATGATAAAGACTTTGAAGACCTGGTAATTGATCTAATTAAAATTGAAATGCCTGGTACTAATATAGAAAGATTTATGCCTGGACGAGATAGCGGTATGGATGGTAGATTTTATATAGGTGGGAATAAGGTCATTATCCAAAGCAAACATTATGTTAACTCAAGCTACTCTGCTTTAATTAATAATTTGAAAAAAGAAGCAGCAAAGGTTGCAAGAATCAATCCTTCACGTTATATATTGGCTATCGGACAAGGATTAACAGATGTTAGAAAGAATGAGATAATCAGTATATTTGGAAGTAGATATCTCCGGAGTGATGATATATTTTCAATTGAAGATATAACACATAAATTATCTCAATATAAAAATATCGAACGTAAGTACTATAAGCTCTGGCTTAACAGCACTTCTGTTTTAACATCAATATTGCATAATGACATTATTGGAAAAAGTAGTCATATTCTTGAGCAAATAAAAATAAATTCAGAAAAATACGTAGAAACACGAGATTTCGCCACAGCTAAGAATAAAATTGAACATTTCAACACCCTTATAATTACCGGCGAGCCAGGTGTTGGAAAAACAACTCTTGCGGAACAATTATGTCTTAATTATATATTAGAAGGATATCAGTTAGTTTATATAGAAAGCGACATAGAGGAAGGTGACAAAATCATTGAGCCAGATACAAAACAACTTTTCCTTTATGATGATTTTCTTGGAAGAAACTATTTAGAAGCATTAAGAAACAAAGAGGATTCAAAGATAGTTAGATTTATAAATAGAATCCGTTTCAAACCCGAAAAAAAATTAATTCTTACCTCCAGAACGACTATACTAAATCAAGGAAAAGCATCAAGTGAATTATTTTTTATTAATAACACTGAAAAGCATGAATATGAGGTTGAGGTAAAAAACCTTGATATAATAGATAAAGCTAAAGTTCTTTATAATCACTTGTGGTTTAGCGAACTGCCAGAGGAATTCAAAGAATGCATTTGGAAAGAAAAAAGATATAGAAAAATAATTTCGCATAAAAATTATAACCCCCGGTTAATTTCATTTATTACAGATTATGATAAAGTTTCGCATCTTGAGCCAGAACATTACTGGGAATATATAGTTGAGAGTTTAGACAATCCCACAGCTATTTGGGATTATATGCTTACGAAACAAGTACCTAAATGTGTATTTTATTTAACTTATCTCGTATCGCTAAATAACGGAAAAATATCTGAAAAGGAGCTAAGTGAGAATTATGATAATTTGTTAGAAATAATAAATTTCGATCGCTCACGAAATGATTATCTTGATTTTAAATCCTGCATATTACATGCAGTTAAATCAACATTACAACGCAAATTGGAGGAAGGCAAAGACGCGATATACGATGTGCTAAACCCATCAATTTCTGATTATTTAATTGCTAAAATAAATGATAACCTATCGCTTATACCATCATTTTTCTTAGCACTCTCATCTATACAATCACTTAACAATTTAAACACATTACTAAATAAAAAAATTGCACCAAATGATGCGAACAAAATCGCAGATACCTTATTAAGTAACATTCATAGCAACAAAACTGAAGACTATATCATTGAACTTATTGAATTAATGATATCTAATAATAATTTATCACATAGTGTTAAATTAAAAGCAGCAAGGATTTTAAATACAGATACCCTCCCCTTAAGCAAATATTTTACAAAATATAATTATAGGATTGCAAAAATAATTCATTGGTTATCTTTAAATGATATAGATTGGATAGGTTATAAAAAAACACAAGAATACACAAAGTTAACGTTACTAACCAGTGGCGACGATCTTGATTATGAAGATTTAAATATTTTAAGCCATATTTCCAATGTTATCAGTGACGATGAATTACTGGGTGATATCCGTACCTCTTTATTAGAGTATTGGTATGATTTTGTGCATGAATTTATTTCAGAAAGTAATGAATTTAGCGAGTATTATGATGAGCAGGAGAGTTATTTAATTAAATCGAAAGCAAAGGATATGGTTAAGGATATGTTATCCGAAAGCTCGATAGTTTTTAACGAAAGTGAAATTGATGACATTATTGATAATATTGATGTACAATCAATAATAGAGAGCAATATCGAAAATTATTCTGATTGGGATGGACAAGAATATACTCAACATGGTGGATATCAGGATAACGGGTTTGATGGTGTTGATGACATATTTTCAAGGGAGTAATTGTTAGCCAGAGATTATGCCACTCACCTCACTTTTATCCGCATACTGATATGCTACTAAAATATAGTGTAGCGATTAAGCATCCTTAATCGCTACACATCAAATATCCCTTTAAGCCTGATTAGATGTAGCGATCTGCCTTGATTTTTCATCGCTACACTCTATAATAAATCGCAACATATAAATCGATACACCAAGAGATTTTGACATGGCACACGTCGCTTATATTCGCGTATCCAGCTTGCAACAAAACAGTGATCGACAATTAGCAGATACTGGGATCACCTTTGACAAAACATTCACTGAGAAAGTAAGTGCGAAAGATACCAATCGTGAAGCATTCTTAGCGATGATGGAGTACTTACGCGAGGGGGATACTTTACATGTGCATGACATCAGCCGCCTTGCCCGTAATACAGCAGATCTTCTATCAACCGTAGATGCATTGACTAAACGAGGTGTCGCGATCCAGTTTCATAAAGAAGGAATTAAAACAGGGGACAACTCCCCAACAGGTAATCTTGTTTTAACGTTACTTGGGGGAATCGCTCAAATGGAACGTGAGCAAATGCTACTTCGTCAGCGTGAAGGGTATGAAGCGGCTAAAGCTGCTGGGCGTATTTCCGGGCGGGGAAATGGCAGAAGCATCCCGCGTACTGAAATCATTGCGGCATTGACATCTGGCGGAAGTGTTCGCTCTGTAGCTGCTGAATTCTGTGTAAGTACCAATACCATCAGCCGAATAAAGAAAGAAATGAACAGTGTAGTGGCATGAATGAGAAATGAAAAAATGAATGCCTTCACAAAAACAGAACGTACTTTGCATGACTTAATGCATAAGTATTTTAATACTGGAACAGAAGATTACTTTATGTTCGGCATTTTGCTGTGTGAATGGAGTGATGAAAGTACTTCAAGAATTATTAATAGCGGTTTTCCACCAGCCCTGACTCATCGATGGCAATAAAAAAGGTAGCCTACGCTACCTTTTAACATCAGCCACCAAGATTTGTACTATTCCTGAGTCGATAAAGATCTAATGTTTTATCGCGGATGATATTCATTTTGCTTTCAGCCGCAATCAAACTCCAGATAGTACCCTCTTCTTTTTGATAAAAGGCCTCAATTCCTTTATTATACGAATCTCTGTATTTTATCCATTGCCTTTGTGAATCTCTTAGGGCAGCACGCACATTTTCAGGCTGATCTTTCATTAGCAGTTTATATTGATTCCCAAGCTCAGTATCCCACGCTGTAGTAGCTTTAATATAGCAATTCTGTGAGTCAATAGTACTAACAGCATCCATCTTGCATTTTTGTAATGTGCTATCAATATTTTGCTTAAGTTCATCAGCAGAGGCCGATAAACACAATAGCAAACTTAAACTTATAACAACCGCTTTGAAATACATAATCCTGAATCCATTTCAATTATCAGTTTGTACTGTAACACGATGTTCTATCTCGTTAAGATGAGCTATACCACAATTTTCTAATTGAGAACGGGCAAATCTAATATCATTGCTGGTTCTCTGGATGTCAGGATCGGTTGTAGGACTCCTCCCCCCTGCAAATGGCGAAACACCCGACCGTGTTAAAGAATCAGAGGTTTCATTGCAGTACTCAATGGCTTGCTCAGACGCTGCATTAGCAGCCAACAGTCGATTGAATTCACGTGAGCATGCCTTCTTTTGAACAGCAATGTAATCATCGACCCAAACACCATGTTGCTTGTAGATATTTTCAGCTACTAAGTACTTACCACTACTCTTGTCGAGACTATTAATCTTACTTTCGATGTAGTCTTTGTTATTTTTTTCTAATGTTGCAGCGGTGGCTTCTTTATCGGCTAATTTTATTAACTCATCTTGCTTAGCTTTAACCTCAATCCACTTTTCTCTGTTAAAGATCCCGGCACTCTTCGCTTCAGAGAATTGATCTTCGATCATAAAACCAAGATTCTTTCCTTGTAGGTTCATCATATATACATTAGCTTGCCCAGCTATCAATAATAAAATGACAATGATGATAGGTAGAAGAAAGTTATTAAAAAACTTTGGAAATTTTTGCGTTAATGCGGGGTGGTTTTCTTGTATAGATGGAATGGCTATAATTGACCACCAAAATGAGATGATCATAACCATACTCCAAAATGCTAAAGTAACTAATGCAAGTAATACTGTAGCAAATGACATCCCTGGTTCATTGAATGTACTAAAATAACTATAAACCATGGACGCCATGATTAAACCGAATCCCATATAAACAAAAAACTGTATTTTCTTCATTTTTATTTTCCCTTGTTATTTTAATACTCGTTTTATATTACCGAGAGAGTCAACTTCTACTCTGATAAGTTTTCTACATGCTCCGCACGAACCTACACCTGTACCACTGCTTTTTATTCCCGTGTTAACTGTCGTAGTACTTCCACAATGCGGACAAACCACTGTATATGTTGCGTATGCCACAATTTATTCCTCACTATTGCTGTAACGTTCGGGCCAGATTTCTTCTCGGGTGACCCCAATATAATCGGCAATGATCTGCTCACCTTTTGGCCAATGCCTCTCAAGGGCGTTGTATAGCGTTCGTTCATGTAAGCCGTTGTCTCGGGACAACTTAGCCAACGAACTACCTTTCTTGCGTATAGCTGCAAGTACATCGGCCCGATGCCAGTTTCGAGTACTGGCATTTGATTCCTTTTTTTGAGATCCTTCTTGTTTATGATTCTTCATTATGATCACTCATTACTTAATCATGAACATGATTGATCAATAAAATGAACAAGTCAAATCGAATCAGGAATACAATTCCTTAAGTTGAATGGCGATAGAATGAACAATAAAAAGCAGAGTACTAAAGAGTTCAGTGAACGCTTAAAGCACGTCATAGCAGAACTTGGAACAACGGGTAGAGAGTTCTCAAAACGTGCGGGTATTGGCTATAGTACTGTTCACAACTACATGCACGGTTCATCAAGCCCTACACTGGATAACTTGGTACTCTTGGCAAAAGCAGGCAATGTCTCTATTGAGTGGCTGGCTACAGGCCAACAATCGAGCATGGGCGTCACTGATTCAGATGTCATATGTGTACCTTTTATTGATCATGCCGATGAAATGTTGAAACTTGATGCTCAACTGGTTGAGGTGAAGGGTTTACACTCTCTGCGTGCCATCAGGGTCAATACCGATGTAATGACTCCTACTTTTCTTACGGGTGCAGTGCTACTCATTGATACTAACGATACAGATTTAACCGATAACAAACTTGTTGTATTAAAACAGAGCGGGAATTATTTGTTTAAGAGAGTACAGGTGCTCATGGAGGGAGTACGCTTACTGAGTGATAATGACAATTATCCGTCAATCGCAGTCGCTTTTGAAGATATGAAAAGTATCAATGTCATTGGTGCTGTAGTGATGATTATTAACAAAGTTAATTAGCACAATTAGTACTTCCACCAATCACCGTTAACAAACCTACCCAAGGTAGGGAAAGGTGGAAGTTCTCGCTATAGTACATAACCCAATTAATCAGGAGAACATAGCAAGAAGTCGCTATAAGCAGAGATCATCCGCTTCAATCCTAACGATATCTAACTGAATTAATACTTCCATTTAATGCATTTTTTGACTGTCCCGCTTTACAAGCGAGCCAGGAATTTCATTCGATTGAATCTCACGGCGTTCGCTTCAACTCGAATATCAATTCATTGGATATTATTTTTTTGATAGGACATTTATTGATGTACTGATTAGCTTTAACAGCATTACTCCTTGACGGGATTTCTTTGATACATTTCGATCCCCCACTGAGGGAGGAAGAAATTCAAGATATACAATTAGTTTGTATTTCTTGACGCTGATACTTATCAACATTTCATACAGCGAATTTTGAATACAACTATATTGTACTCAAGCGGAAGCGGGTTGCCCTGTTTCTTCCTATCGCCATTCTCTGCAACGGTCGTAGTTCATCACTACTCTTCTTATAAAAGCTGTATGAATAACTCCTATAAGCGTCTAAGTACTTCTCAAATTCTGGACGGATCTATATTGTATAAATTCGCCACAGAATCTATTAGAAGTAATAGACTCCCTTATACCATTTGGTAAGGATTGGCCTTATATGTCTATCAAGGGAATCTACGGGGTATTATCCGATTCCTTTATAGTGCCACATTGCCGTGACTCCTGCGTTTTCGTCTTTTTTGTCTGGAATTTACGCTCGGGAAATTTGCACGGGTTTCATTTGCACTGCGTTCTGTTGAACAACTCATCTGCCATCTACTTGTCGATAGGATCAGGTTTTAATTTATTATACCAAGGATAATGACGCTCTTATCATTAACCCACGACTAACGGGTACACCAACAGGATTTTTAACTATACATATAGTATAGGACATTATTTAAATTCATTTCATTTTTTTCTTCTCTCCCTATAAATATCTACCGATATTTATAGGGAAAGAAATATGTGTTTTTTAGTACATTTATATTTAATGGGTTGTATTACTAAGTGTTGCTAAGTAACCCGCCTTTAGATTATGGAATAATAGCAACGCACCTGTTTCTATTGTAAAAGATAAAAACTAAGGAATCGGTTACCCATTGAAAATATGATGTAAATTTCAACATTATAACCAAAGAATAAAAATAAACAGTGACAAAAATATTCAGCACATATAAAAACTCATAAAATAAAAATGAATGTGGATTATTTTTTAGCATTGCTTATATTTGATTTTATTAACAACTTCTTATTGCTGTCTTTAGAAAAGACTCTTTCCTCATTCTTTATAATACATTCATACTCTTCTTCTAATAACTTATAATAAGATAGTGCCTTATCATAATAATATTCTTTCATTCTCATAATTTAAACCTCACATTTTTATAAATTCATTACCCCTTTTAGTATAGGATATAAAGGGAAAGAATTTCACGAATGATTTAAAGTAATGTACCTCCCGATAACACATCCATGTGCTTGCTTTTAATTCAGATACGATCAATCACTTGTTTCATTTGCAGAAGTGGTTGTTTACTCCTGTATGTTCTATCCGTCATTGTTCGATGAGCATGTCCAAGTATCGAGAATCTTATATGGTCTGGTACTTCTTGAAGATCTCTCAATCGGTCTGACAAACCATATCTATAGTCATGTGCTGTATGTTTCATGCCTGCTTTTTTGAAAGCCTTGCTTACGGCATTACTTGCAGATGAATTATTAACCCAATGATATATTGGTTTCTCTTCCCATATACCAGCCTTTAGAAGACTATCACTTAAAGGTATATCGCGAATTGACTCGTTATTCTTAACGGTTTTAGTACCCGCATCATTAATGCTGATACATTTGATGAGTATTCCTTGGTCTTCTTTCTCAATATAATCATTTGAAGAGATTTGGATCGCCTCACCGATACGTACTCCTGTGTAAAAAAGTAGGTTTAGTAACCACCATAAGGATCTGGTATTGCCAACATGCTCAGAAGAAATTATTTTTTGATGCTCCCTTAATGAAACACCCGTTTTAATACTCACATTTTCAACATTCTTATAGTTCATCCCCAAAAAAGGATTCTTCACGATGTAATCACGTTGCTTCATAGCAAAATTGAACATCGCAGAAACCTTAATAATGGCATCTTGTCTGGATCGAGGTGACTTACCCGACTTATCAAGAAACTTTTTATAAGTACTCACCGTCTTTTTCGTAACTGAAGCAACTGGGATATCCCCACACCATTCCAGGAAACCATTCACCGTTCTCTCATTAAGCACTTTGGTACTTTTCGCCCAATCAGAACTCATCTCCTCAAGCCACTCATTAAGTACTGATGACAATAAAGGGGAAATGCTCTTTTCTTGTATTACTGGATGCGGCGAGACATGACATGCAGATACAGCGGATAAAAATTCATCCTCTATTTGCTTATCTCTGGCCTTTAGAAGCGTTTCACGAATCAATAGTGGATTTGTATTTCCCATTAGCTGAGAGAGCCTTATAAAGGCTTCAGTGAGCTTTACGGCACGATACTGAGCCACATTTCTGTCCTGAGTGCGTAGGCTAACTCGAAGAAGTTTCCCAGCTAATCGACGCTGCCACATAAAAGAGCGTTCAGAGGAAGCTGTCCTGTCTAAAAAACGCACATTTTGCTGTATAAAGATTGGATAAAGATCTGGTAAAGATTGCATGAAAACCCTCTTTAAATGAGAATGGTTCCCATCAATTCCTAAGCACAACACTTCTCGGTACTTAAGCGTCAAAATGTGACCTCTGGCAGATTTACATCTCTTTACGCTATACTACCCGCTGAAATAATCGGCTCAACGCTACGAGCGGATGTTCAATGTGTTTCCACACAAATGGTATCAACTCCCCTTCTGAGGATCTGGCGAGAAGCCGGATAAACTATGTTAAACAGTATTTTAGTAATACTTTGTCTGATTGCCGTCAGTGCATTTTTCTCGATATCCGAGATCTCGCTGGCCGCGTCCCGTAAAATCAAACTGAAGCTGCTTGCCGACGAAGGCAACATCAACGCCTCACGCATTCTCAAAATGCAGGAAAACCCCGGTACGTTCTTTACCGTGGTGCAAATTGGTCTGAACGCGGTGGCCATCCTGGGTGGTATCGTGGGCGATGCGGCGTTTTCCCCGGCGTTTTATAGCCTCTTTGCGCAGTACATGTCCGCCGAACTGGCCGAACAGCTGAGCTTTATCCTCTCCTTCTCGCTGGTGACCGGGCTGTTCATCCTCTTCGCCGACCTGACCCCGAAACGCATCGGTATGATTGCGCCAGAAGCTGTGGCTTTGCGTATCATCAACCCGATGCGCTTCTGCCTGTTCGTGTTCCGCCCGCTGGTGTGGTTCTTCAACGGCCTGGCAAACGTCATTTTCCGCATCTTTAAGCTACCGATGGTGCGTAAAGACGACATCACCTCTGACGATATTTATGCGGTCGTGGAAGCCGGCGCGCTGGCCGGGGTGCTGCGCAAGCAGGAACATGAGCTGATTGAGAACGTATTCGAACTGGAATCCCGTACCGTGCCCTCTTCCATGACGGGCCGTGAAAGCATTATCTGGTTCGATTTACATGAAGATGAGCAGAGCCTGAAGAACAAAGTGGCGCAGCATCCACACTCTAAGTTCCTGGTCTGTAATGAAGATATCGACCACATCATCGGTTACGTCGACTCCAAAGACCTGCTGAACCGCGTGCTGGCGAACCAGAGCCTGGCGCTGAACAGCGGCGTGCAGATCCGCAATACCCTGATTGTGCCGGACACCCTGACGCTCTCAGAAGCGCTGGAAAGTTTCAAAACCGCCGGGGAAGACTTCGCGGTGATCATGAACGAATACGCGCTGGTGGTGGGTATTATTACCCTCAACGACGTCATGACCACGCTGATGGGCGACCTGGTAGGCCAGGGGCTGGAAGAGCAGATTGTTCAGCGTGACGATAATTCATGGCTGATTGATGGCGGCACGCCGATTGAAGACGTGATGCGCGTGCTGGATATCGACGAGTTCCCGCAGTCCGGAAACTACGAGACCATCGGCGGCTTTATGATGTTTATGCTGCGTAAAATCCCGAAACGCACCGACTCGGTGAAGTTCTCCGGCTACAAGTTTGAGGTGGTGGATATTGATAACTACCGCATCGACCAGCTGCTGGTGACGCGTATCGACAACAAACCGACCGTACTGGTGCCGAAGCTGCCGGATGCGGAAGAGAAGGTGTCGGCGTAACGTTCCTGCCCCCACAAACATCAACGGCTCCCATCGGGAGCCGTCTTTTTATCTACTACTACTGCATAGCACGTTGGTTAAGCCATCTCAGTTTGCAGACGCATAACCTGACGGTTGACTTCGGACATCACAGACAGGTGCTGTTTGTCCTTCACTTTTGGGACAAGGATTTTGCCCTTATCAAACTCAAAAGCGCCAACATCCTTGATGTACAACCGTCCACGGAACAGGATCTTCACGTACTTCGCCACCTGAAGCGGGTTGTAGCGTTGGAAAATTTTCATTCTTGTATCTCCTGCGAATCATACGCTCTTGCGGTGCCACAATCGGCCCGACTGTCCTGAGCGCAAATTTTAATGCCCAATGACTATAGACCAGAACTACGGTGTTACCCAGTGTGCATAAGTTTATTTACCGTTTGATTACAATTATTCAGAATAATCTTTGCAAAGCGTGACTGAGCGCAGTATAAGCCGTCGTTTTTTCATGGATATGTGCGTTCACCCGCAAACTGGCATCGGGATTGCGGGAAAACCACATTGATCGCACTTATCATTAAAAGCGTATGACCAAGTGGTCGGATCACCTGCAAACAATAAGGAAACGCCATGACCCTACGTAATATCCTTGCAGCAGCCTGCCTGCTGCTGCCCCTGTGGGCGAGTGCTCACAACATTGAAAAAGGACAACGTGTACCGCCAGTCGGCATTGCTGACCGGGGAGAATTGATTCTCGACAATGATAAGTTTAGCTACAAAGCCTGGAATAGCGCGCAGCTCGCGGGCAAAGTGAGAGTTGTACAACATATTGCCGGTCGTACATCTGCAAAAGAGAAAAATGCCAGCCTGGTGGAAGCGATCAAGGCCGCAAAATTCCCTCACGACCGCTACCAGACCACCACGATCGTGAATACCGATGACGCCATTCCGGGTTCCGGGATGTTTGTGCGCTCAAGCCTTGAGAGCAATAAAAAGCTCTACCCGTGGTCGCAGTTTATCGTCGACAGCAACGGCGTCACCCGTAAGGCCTGGCAGCTGGAGGAAGAGAGCTCCGCGATTATCGTGCTGGATAAAGAAGGTCGCGTACAGTGGGTAAAAGACGGGGCGCTGACCCAGGAAGAGGTGCAGCAGGTGGTCGACCTGCTGCATAAGCTGCTGGCTCAATAAATAGAGACGCGGAAGCCGGGGTTGAGGAAGGATTCGCGCGGGGTGTAGTCCAGCGGCTTGCCCTGCCAGTCATGAACATGCGCCCCGGCGGCCGCAGCAACCGCATGCCCCGCGGCGGTATCCCAGACGTTCGTCGGTCCAAAGCGGGGATAGAGCTGAGCCTGTCCTTCCGCCACCAGGCAGAATTTCAGCGATGAGCCAATCGAGGTGGTCTGGTGTTCACCCAGCTGCTGCAGGTACTCCTGCAGCTCGCTGTCGCTGTGCGAGCGGCTAATCACCACCAGCGGCGGACGCGCATCGCGCACCTGGATCTGCTTGCGCACGCCGCACTCTTCTTTCCACGCCTTCCCTTCTGCAGCACTGTACATCACCTTCATGACCGGCGCGTAGACCACACCCAGCACCGCTTTACCCTTCTCAATCAGGGCGATATTGACGGTGAATTCACCGTTGCGCTTGATGAACTCTTTTGTCCCGTCCAGGGGGTCCACCAGCCAGTATCGCTGCCAGTGCTGGCGTTCGTCCCAGCTTTGCGGCGCTTCTTCTGACAGGACGGGGATGTCCGGCGTTAAGGCCTGTAACCCTTTCAGGATCACCTTATGCGCCGCGATATCTGCCGCCGTGACCGGAGAGTCGTCCGCTTTGCTGACGACCTCCATAGGTTTAATACCGTCATACACCTGCATGATGGCATCTCCCGCATCCCGTGCGAGCTGACAAATTTTATCTAGCATTTTCCACCTCTTTGTTAACGCAGTGAGGTTAACTCTTTGTTTTAGTTATATCGTAATGTGAACAATTCCGCTATCTGTGAAGCAATTCCGGTTTCAGGTTACATTTTTCTGTCAGGATTCACATTTCTGTAAGCAACAAGCTATAGATACATACTCTTTTGTGGTCTGCATCGAAAAAAGGACTCCTCTGATGATTAAGTTTAGTGCAACGCTTCTGGCGACGCTGATTGCAGCGAGCGTTCAGGCGGCGACGGTAGATCTGCGTATTCTGGAAACGACCGATCTGCACAGCAACATGATGGACTTCGATTACTACAAAGATACCCCGACGGAAAAATTCGGACTGGTACGCACGGCAAGTTTGATCAATGCCGCACGTGGCGAAGTGAAAAATAGCGTGCTGGTCGATAACGGCGATCTCATTCAGGGCAGTCCGCTCGGGGATTACATGGCGACTAAGGGGCTGAAAAAAGGCGAGGTCCATCCTGTTTATAAAGCGATGAACACCCTGGACTATACCGTGGGTAACCTTGGCAACCATGAATTCAACTACGGTCTGACATACCTGCACGATGCCCTGGCAGGTGCAAAATTCCCGTACGTTAACGCCAATATCATCGACGTTAAGACCCAAAAACCGCTCTTTACCCCTTACCTGATTAAAGAGACCGAGGTTGTCGATCGGGACGGGAAAAAGCAGACGCTGAACATCGGCTATATTGGTTTTGTCCCGCCGCAGATCATGACGTGGGATAAGGCCAACCTCGACGGTAAGGTGACCGTTAACGACATCACCGAAACCGCGCGCAAATACGTGCCGGAAATGCGTGAGAAAGGCGCCGATCTGGTGGTCGTTGTCGCCCACTCGGGTCTCTCCGCCGACCCGTACCAGGCCATGGCAGAAAACTCCGTTTACTACCTGAGTGAGGTTCCGGGCGTCGATGCGATCCTGTTCGGCCACGCCCACGCGGTCTTCCCGGGCAAAGACTTCGCCAGCATCAAAGGGGCGGATATCGGGAAAGGCACGCTCAACGGCGTGCCGTCGGTGATGCCGGGCATGTGGGGTGACCATCTTGGCTTGGTGGATCTGGTGCTGAATAACGACGGCGACCGCTGGAAGGTGACGCAGTCAAAAGCCGAAGCGCGTCCGATCTACGACGCGGCAGCAAAAAAATCACTGGCGGCGGAAGATAAAAAACTGGTCGACGTGCTGAAGCACGATCACGACGCCACGCGCGAATTCGTCAGCAAGCCGATCGGTAAATCCGCCGACAACATGTACAGCTTCCTGGCGCTGGTGCAGGACGATCCGACCGTCCAGGTCGTCAACATGGCGCAGAAAGCCTATGCCGAACACTTTGTGCAGGGCGATCCGGATCTGGCGAAGCTGCCGGTCCTGTCCGCCGCTGCGCCATTCAAAGTGGGCGGACGTAAGAATGACCCGGCAAGCTATGTTGAGGTCGAAAAGGGCCAGCTCACCTTCCGTAATGCCGCCGATCTCTATCTCTATCCGAATACGCTGGTAGTGGTTAAAGCCACAGGGAAAGAGGTAAAGGAGTGGCTGGAGTGTTCTGCCGGACAGTTTAACCAGATTGACCCGCGCAGCAGCAAGCCGCAGTCGCTGATTAACTGGGACGGCTTCCGCACCTACAACTTCGACGTGATCGACGGCGTGAACTACCAGATTGACGTCACCCAGCCGGCGAAATATGACGGTGAATGTCAGGCGATCAACCCGCAGGCGGAGCGCATTAAAAACCTGACCTTCAACGGCAAGGCGATCGACCCGAATGCCACCTTCCTGGTGGTGACCAATAACTACCGCGCCTACGGCGGCAAGTTTGCCGGTACGGGAGATAGCCACATCGCCTTTGCCTCGCCGGACGAGAACCGCTCGGTGCTGGCGGCGTGGATCAGCGCGGAGTCGAAAAAGGCCGGCGAAATTCATCCGGCAGTGGATAACAACTGGCGTCTGGCGCCGATCCACAGCGATACGCCGCTGGATATCCGTTTTGAAACGTCACCGTCCGACAAGGCAGCCGCGTTTATCAAGGAGAAGGCGCAGTATCCGATGAAACAGGTCGCGACGGATGATATTGGGTTCGCGATTTATCAGGTAGATTTGAGCAAGTAAAAGCAAAACGGCAACGCACGTTGCCGTTTTTGGTGTTTGTTCCCTCTCCCTGTGGGAGAGGGCCAGGGTGAGGGCATCAGGCCGCACATACCCGGCTTTTACGCCGCGCGATCGTCCCTGTTCGCCATCACCTTCGGCGTATTTACCTCAATCCAGTCCGCCAGCGCGGCGACTTTTTCGCTGACCTCGATACCCATCGGCGTCAGGCTATACTCTACGTGCGGCGGCACGACCGGATACGATACGCGATCGACAAACCCGTCCTGTTCCAGCGCCTGAAGCGACTGGGACAGCATCTTTTCGCTCACCCCGCCCATTTTACGGCGCAGATCGCTAAAGCGATGCGTCCCCTGGCGCAACGCCAGCAGAATCAGTACCCCCCAGCGGCTGGTCACGTGTTTGAGCACCTCTCGTGAAGGGCACTGTTCCGCGAAAAGATTGCCATCGCGCATTTGTTCGCTGAGCGTCGGTATCGTTGTTTTCATACTTACCTTTTTGTACGTACTTACTAAAAGTTAGCTATGGTGCTAGTGTGCCACAACACCAGACAAACACGAAGGAGATTCATCATGATCGCGATTACCGGCGCCACCGGCCAGCTTGGCCATCTCGTTATCGAACAGCTGTTGAAAACCGTACCGGCTAACCAGATTGTAGCTATCGTACGTAACCCGGCGAAAGCGCAAGCCTTAAGCCAGCAGGGAATTGTGGTTCGTCAGGCGGACTACACGGATGAAGCCGCCTTCGCCGCCGCGCTGAGCGGCGTGGATAAGCTGCTGCTGATCTCGTCCAGCGAAGTCGGCCAGCGCGCGACCCAGCACCAGAACGTCATTAACGCCGCCAAAACGGCTGGTGTGAAATTTATCGCCTACACCAGCCTGCTGCACGCGGACAAATCACCGCTCGGTCTTCACGTGGAACACGTTGCCACTGAAAAAGCGCTGGCGGCGTCCGGCATTCCTTATGCCCTGCTGCGCAACGGCTGGTATACCGAAAACTATCTGGCGAGCGCGCCACCTGCGCTGGAACACGGCGTGTTTATTGGTGCGGCAGGCGAAGGCAAAATTGCCTCAGCCACCCGCGCAGACTATGCCGCGGCGGCAGCCAAAGTGATCGCTGAAGAGGGCCACGCGGGCAAGGTGTATGAACTGGCGGGCGACCACGGCTGGACGCTGAGCGAACTGGCGGCTGAACTCAGCAAACAGAGCGGGAAGCCGGTCACCTACCAGAATCTCAGTGAAGCGGATTTTGCCGCCGCGCTGAAGAGCGTCGGCTTGCCTGCCGGTCTGGCCGATATGCTGGCGGACTCCGATGTCGGGGCCTCCAAAGGCGGGCTCTTTGACGACAGCCATACGCTGAGCAAACTGATCGGACGCGCCACCACGCCGCTGGCGCAGAGCATTAAAGACATCCTGTAATTGTTACGGGATGGTTATTTTTTGTGGCATCCCCTCTGGTCATCTTTGATAATGAAAAGATGACCCACGAGGAGGCTTACCGTGCAAGGCGTACCGGAACAGTTTAATGATGAAAGAGACAGCGCGCGCTTTCGCCATCTGGCGCAACTGCCGGGCCTG
Organism: Enterobacter sp. JBIWA003; assembly: GCF_019968825.1. Classification (NCBI taxonomy): domain Bacteria; kingdom Pseudomonadati; phylum Pseudomonadota; class Gammaproteobacteria; order Enterobacterales; family Enterobacteriaceae; genus Enterobacter; species Enterobacter sp. JBIWA003. The sequence continues at coordinate 545,396 of NZ_CP074170.1, read as the reverse complement.
GAGCTTTATCATGCCCATATTTCTGACTACGCCTTTGAGCCTCACACCCATGAAGCCTTCGGGATCGGCACGATTGAAACCGGTGCCGAACGCTTTCGCTATCGCGGTAGCCAGCATCTCGCGGCGGAAAAATCCGTCGTTACCATGAACCCGGACGAGATCCATACCGGCGAATCCGCCACCGAGGGCGGCTGGCGCTACCGGATGGTCTATATCGAACCCGATCTGCTGGAAGAGGTGACCGGTCTGCGGCACTGGTGGTTCAGCGACGTGACCCGTCATGACCCGTTGCGCTCACAGCAAATCGGCAGGCTTATTTACGGCTTGTGGCACACGGACGATCCGCTTGCGCAAAAAGGATTACTGCTGGATCTGATTGAGACCTTCCAGCCGCTTGCCCACCACGCGCCACGGGTTCAGGAAGGCGCGCACCGCTTCGAACGGGTACGCGAGTACCTGCACGACAACTATATGCGCGCTCTGACGCTGGACGAGCTGGCTGGCGTCGTTTCACTTAGCCCGTATCATTTCCAGCGCCAGTTCAAAGCCCATTTTCACGTGACGCCGCATCAGATGCTGATGGCGATTCGTCTCTGGCGCGCCAAAGCGTTCCTCACCCACGGCATGCCCGCCGCAGAGGTCGCCGCCGCAACCGGACTGACCGATCAGTCGCATCTGACCCGCGCGTTTACCCACCGCTATGGCATTACCCCCGTGCGCTACCAGAAGCAGGTCACCCGGCGCTAATGCGCAACCTCATACAATACGCGCGCATTTGCCCCTCCTACACTGAGAACAAAGTAAATACCTGTGGATGGAAAAATGATTAGTGGAGTGTTGTATGCCCTGCTGGCCGGGATGATGTGGGGGCTGATTTTTGTCGGCCCGCTGATCGTGCCGGAGTACCCGGCGATATTGCAGTCGACCGGACGTTATCTGGCGCTGGGGCTGATTGCCCTGCCCCTGGCGTGGCTGGGGCGCGCGCGCTTGCGTCAACTCAGCCGTCAGGACTGGGGCACCGCGCTGGCGCTGACCATGATGGGCAATCTTATCTATTACGTTTGCCTCGCGAGCGCCATTCAGCGTACCGGTGCGCCGGTATCGACCATGATTATCGGCACGCTGCCGGTCGTCATCCCCGTCTTTGCTAACCTGCTTTACAGCCACCGCGATGGCAAACTGGCGTGGTCAAAAATGGCCCCGGCGCTGGTCTGCACTGCTCTGGGGCTGATATGCGTCAATATTGCCGAGCTGCGTCATGGGCAGGGGGATGTTGACCTGTGGCGATACGGCTCTGGCATTCTGCTGGCGTTCATTTCCGTGGCGTGCTGGGCCTGGTATGCCCTGCGCAACGCGCGCTGGCTGCGAGAGAATCCGGACAAGCACCCAATGATGTGGGCGACGGCGCAGGCGCTGGTCACGTTGCCCGTATCCGTCGTGGGGTATCTCGGCGCATGCCTCTGGCTGGGCCATCAGCAGCCGGACTTCGCCCAGCCCTTCGGGCCAAGACCGTGGGTGTTTATCGGCCTGATGGTGGCGATTGCGGTGCTGTGTTCATGGGTGGGCGCGCTGTGCTGGAATATTGCCAGCCAGAAGCTGCCGACGGTGATCTTAGGGCCGCTGATTGTCTTCGAAACCCTGGCCGGACTGCTGTATACCTTCCTGATGCGCCAGAGCGTGCCGCCGTTGTTCACGGCCTGCGGGATCGTGCTGTTGGTCGTGGGCGTGGTGATGGCGGTGAGAGCGAAGCCGGAAAAACCGAGGGTTGTTCCGGCGTCGGAGATGTGATTTTTGCCGGGTGACGTCAGCGCCACCCGGCGTGATATTAAAACGTTTCCCAGTTCGCTTCAGGTGCCGTCGCTACGGGCTGCGCTTTTGGCACATAGGTTTTCACCGGCGCCGCTTTAACCGCCTGGTTGCGGGTGATTTTGAACACCGCCACCGCTTCGTTCAGACGTGCAGCCTGATCTTCCAGCGCTGCCGCTGCGGCCGCAGACTCCTCCACCAGCGAGGCGTTCTGCTGGGTCACGCGGTCCATCTCGGCTACCGCCTGGCCCACCTGGTCGATACCACGGCTCTGCTCGTCAGAGGCCGAGGCTATTTCGCCCATGATGTCGGTGACGCGGGTAACCGCATTGACGATCTCGGCCATCGTGGCCCCGGCTTCGTTAACCAGCTGCGAACCCGCATTCACGCGTTCGCCGGAGTCGTCGATCAGCGCTTTGATCTCTTTCGCCGCCTGAGCACTGCGCTGGGCAAGGGTACGCACTTCCCCTGCCACCACCGCAAAACCACGGCCCTGCTCGCCTGCACGGGCCGCTTCCACCGCCGCGTTGAGCGCCAGAATATTCGTCTGGAAAGCAATGCCGTCGATCACGTTAGTAATTTGCGCGATCTTGCTGGAACTGGTGGCGATCTCATCCATCGTACGTACGACGCCTTCCACCACGTTACCGCCCTTCTTCGCCGTTGAGGAGGCATCCAGCGCCAGACGGGACGCCTGACGCGCGTTATCGGCGTTCTGCTTCACGGTTGCCGTCAGCTGCTCCATGCTGGCTGCCGTCTCTTCCAGAGACGCGGCCTGCTGCTCGGTGCGGGAAGAGAGATCGTTACTGCCTGCAGATATTTCGCCTGCACCGGTGTAAATGGTATCTGCGCCTTCACGCACTACGCCCACGGTGTTCGCCAGCGAAGTTTGCATCTCCTGCACGTTGCGCGCCAGGATAGCCATTTCATTTTTACCGTCGGCCTGAATCGGCTGGGTGAGATCGCCTGCCGCAATGGCGCGAATATGGTTAATCACCTCTTCCAGCGGCAGCAGCAGCACGCGGCGCATCGCAATCCAGCTGGAGATAATCACCACAATCACCAGCAACATGACCGCAGAGAGGATCCACAGGATGCGCTTGTAATCACTTTCGTTATCCTGAATGCCTTTATCCGTGAGCGCAGCCTGCGCTTCACGCCATTCACGATACACCGTCTGCATCGCGTTCTGTTTTTGTTCGGCATTCTGCTTGAACATATCTTCCAGATTGCCCTGGCTCAGCAGAACGTTCATTTGCGTTAGCGTTGCAGAGTAAATGCGGTACTGCTCTTCGAGTTGGTTAGTCAGGCTCTCATCCAGGCCTGGCGTATTCGGCAAGGCATAGTATTTATCGTAATGAACCTGCGCTTCAGTCAGCAGATTTTTCGCCGTGGTCACCAGCTCATTCAACTGACCGCCGTTAATTTGCGAGGCCATGCTGCTTTGCAGGCGCAGCATCCCGCGGTTCAGGGTGACGCGCGCCTGGTTCAGACTGATCCACGCATCGGTAAACTCCGCCACGTTCTTGCTGGAGAGCTGCGCCACGGTGAAGTTGTCTTTATCGTTGTTCAGGGCGTTGATAAAGATACCGGCGGAAATCACTTGCATGATGCCGAGCACAAGCAGCACCGAAATCAGAAGGGTAATGACTTTTATACGTTTAAACATGCGTTGCCTTTGTTATATGCAGGTTTGTCTGACGTGGATATATCGGCAGGCACAGCGGGTTGTTTACTGTTTCTCCACCTTTAAAAAGTTTCGAAACCACTTTCCTGAGCTCATTCAGAGAGTTAAATCGGATATTTTTTGTGATCTGCTTCTCATTTTTACCCGTCCCTCTAAAGGGTTATAGCGCCACCGTAAAGATGCATTTAACATGCATCTTATATTATTGAGAATGAGGTAACTGCTATGGCCTTTCGCGACCAACCCCTCGGCGAGCTGGCGCTCTCCATTCCTCGCGCTTCTGCGCTGTTCCGTAAATACGATATGGACTACTGCTGCGGCGGTAAGCAAACCCTGGCGCGTGCGGCGTTACGCAAAGAGCTGGACGTTGAGGTGATTGAAGCCGAGCTGACGCAGCTGGCCGCACAGCCCATCGACAAAGACTGGCGAACCGCTCCGCTCGCGGAAATCATCGACCATATCATCGTGCGTTACCATGACCGTCACCGTGAACAGCTGCCGGAGCTGATCCTGCAGGCGACCAAAGTCGAGCGCGTCCATGCCGACAAACCGTCCGTACCGCGCGGTCTGGCGAAATACCTGACCCTGCTGCACGAAGAGCTTTCCAGCCATATGATGAAAGAAGAGCAGATCCTCTTCCCGATGATTAAACAGGGAATGGGAAGCCAGGCGATGGGGCCCATCAGCGTGATGGAAAGCGAGCATGATGACGCGGGCGAACTGCTGGAGGTGATCAAACATACCACCCACAACGTCACGCCGCCGCCAGAAGCGTGCACAACGTGGAAAGCGATGTACAACGGCATTAACGAAACGATCGACGACCTGATGGAGCACATCAGTCTGGAGAATAACGTTCTGTTCCCGCGGGCATTGGCGGGGGAATAAAAAAGCCCGGTGGCGCTAGCGCTTACCGGGCCTGCAACGTCCTCGAACGTAGGCCGGGTAAGCGTCAGCGCCACCCGGCAACATGCTTAACGCATGCCAGCCATACGTTTCTTACCGATAAACATCCAGCCCAGCCCCAGCGCGATAAACCACAGCGGCGTGACGATCAGCGCCTGACGGGTATCATCTTCCAGCGTCAGCAGAACCAGCACGAAGACGAAGAACGCCATGCACACCCAGCACATCAGCTTGCCCAGCGGCATCTTGTAGATCGATTTTTCATGCAGGTGTGGGCGCTGTTTGCGGTACACCAGATAGGAGCAGAGGATGATGGTCCAGACGAACATAAACAGGATCGCAGAGACCGTGGTGATCATGGTGAATGCGCCAATCACGCTTGGGTTCACGTAGAGCATCACCACACCACCCAGCAGACACATGCAGGAGAAGGTCAGCCCTTTTGCCGGTACGGCACGCTTAGAGAGCTTGGCGAACGCGCTCGGCGCCACGCCTTCCTGCGCCAGACCAAACAGCATACGGCTGGTTGAGAACACGCCGCTGTTTGCGGAAGAAGCCGCAGAGGTCAGCACCACGAAGTTAATCAGGCTCGCTGCCGCAGGCAGACCTACCAGCACGAACAGCTCAACGAACGGGCTCTTGCTTGGCACCACCGAGCTCCACGGCGTCACGGACATAATGATAATCAGCGCGAAGACGTAGAACATGATGATGCGCACCGGGATGGAGTTGATGGCGCGCGGCAGGGACTTCTCCGGATCTTTGGTTTCCGCAGCGGTCGTTCCGACCAGCTCAATCCCTACAAACGCGAACACCGCAATCTGGAAGCCGGCAAAGAAGCCGCTGATGCCTTTCGGGAACCAGCCGCCGTCATTCCACAGATGGGTAAACGACGCCTGAACGCCGGTTGGTGACTGGAAGTGGGTGAGCACCATTACCAGGCCCACCACGATGAGCCCGACAATGGCCACAATTTTGATCATTGCGAACCAGAACTCCATCTCACCGAACATTTTAACGGTGGCGAGGTTAAGGCTCAGCAGCAGAACGATGACCGCCAGCGAGGCCACCCAGTCCGACAGCCCCGGGAACCAGAACTGCGCGTAGGCGGTAATCGCCACGACATCCGCCATACCGGTCACGACCCAGCAGAACCAGTAGGTCCAGCCGGTAAAATAGCCCGCCCATGGTCCGAGCAGGTCTGAAGCGAAGTCGCTGAAGGATTTGTATTCAAGGTTCGAGAGCAGCAGTTCACCCATTGCACGCATCACGAAGAACAGCATAAAACCGATAATCATATAGACGAATATGATTGACGGTCCGGCGAGACTGATGGTTTTGCCTGACCCCATAAACAACCCGGTACCGATGGCACCCCCGATGGCAATGAGCTGAATATGACGGTTTGTGAGATTGCGCCGTAGCGACTGTTCAGACGACGCCTCTTCGTCGGCGACGACTTTGACCTGATCTACCATGTGATATTTTCCTGTTTATGCCTGTCTGTGTTGTTAAGGCTCTTCTGGCCTTTAAATACGTCAAAAAAATGACGTTCCCTTGTAAGGGCTAATCGATATTAGGTAAGAATCGGCGGGATGAATACTATGATTTAGATATTATGTTAATAATATGTTGAAAGTGAGTGTCATATCACTCATACAGCGCGAAACAGCTCACAAAAATACACGCAACAGTTTCGTTTGCAAGATAAAATATTGATTCCGGCTTAACTATAGGTTTTCACGCTATTTTCCCCTCCCCAGCCGGGGAGAGGAGATAAGAAAAGTCGATTACAGAATTTCCAGCAGCTCGACTTCAAAGACCAGGGTACTGAATGGCGGGATGGACGCGCCAGCGCCGCGCTCGCCGTAGGCCAGGTTGTGCGGAATAGTCAGTTCCCATTTAGAACCAACTGGCATCAGGGTCAGCGCTTCGATCCAACCTGCGATAACGCCATTCACCGGGAACTCAGCCGGTTCGCCGCGCGCCACGGAGCTGTCGAAGACGGTACCGTCGATCAGCTTACCGGTATAGTGTACGCGAACGTGGTCGGTACGCGCCGGGATCGCGCCATCACCCTGATTGATCACGCGGAACTGCAGACCAGACTCGGTGCTGTTCACGCCTTCACGCTCACGGTTCTCTTCCAGATATTTCACACCTTCGGCGGCCATCTCTTCAAAACGTGCGCGACGCACGGCGTCAGCACGTTCGTGGATTTCACGCAGCGCACGGTGCACAACGTCAACCGGAACGGCAGGCTGTTTACCTTCCAGCGCGTCAGCGATACCCGCCACCAGCGCTTCGGGTAACAGACCTTCCAGGCCGGATTCGCTCAGCTGCTGTCCTACCTGCAAGCCGATACCGTAACTTGCCTGCGCTTCGATAGTGTCAAAAGTCGGGGTGGTCATGGGTTTTCCTTCCATCACATTTAAAGTAGCGGGCAGCATATCAGCCATGCCCTTATGGGTAAAACTTTGTCTGAAGTTAAGGTGACAAACCGCGACGAAACAGAAACAATAGAGAGAACCAGGATTAATCCCGAACTGATGTCACGGATGTCGGGTTTACTACGCCGTTCAGGCAGTTAGCAAACTATACTTCGGGGCACAGGATAAAAAATACGCGGAGCAGGAGGAGTGCCATGCCCGGGCGATTTGAACTGAAACCTACCCTGGCGAAAATCTGGCAGGCGCCGGACAATTTTCGCATCATGGACCCGCTGCCGCCTCTGCATCGCAGAGGGATCATCATTGGTGCGCTGATGGTGATTGTGGGCTTCCTGCTTCCTTCCGGTGGCGATGATGTTGATACCGCCCCCGTCACCCGCAATGCTCAGCTGGATATTCAGTCGCAAACCCGACCGCAGCCTGACGCACAGCCGATGCAGACGCAGCTCGTCACCCCGTCTAACGACCCGGGTCAGGTCGCGCCGGTTGAGCCAGAGCCCATTCAGGACGAACAGCCGCAGGAACAAGCCGCCGCCCCGTCTCAGCCTCAGGCGCAACAGCCCACCGGCATTGAGCAACAGTGGCGTTCCTATCGCGTAGAGCCGGGTAAAACGCTGGCGCAGCTGTTCCGTGACCACAACCTGCCGCCGACAGACGTGTATGCCATGGCGAAAGTGGAAGGTGCGGGTAAGCCGCTCAGTAACCTGCAGAATGGCCAGATGGTGCAAATACGCCAGAATGCCAGTGGGGTGGTGACAGGTTTAACGATTGATACCGGAAATGGACAACAGGTGCTGTTTACCCGACAGCCAGACGGCAGTTTTATCAGGGCACGTTAAGGACTGGGATCTGTAAAAAGCAAAACGCCGGCACAAGGCCGGCGTTTCAACGTGAGCAGAGTAAAAAATTACTCAGCTACAACGTTAACAACCAGTTTAGCGAACACTTCGCTGTGAACCTGGAAGTCAACTTCGTGCTCACCAGTGGTACGCAGAACGCCGTTCGGCAGACGAACTTCGCTCTTAGCCACTTTAACGCCTGCTGCAGAAACTGCATCAGCGATATCGCGGGTACCGATGGAACCGAACAGTTTACCTTCGTCGCCAGCTTTGGACGCGATGGTAACGGTGCCCAGTGCGTTGATTGCTTCAGCGCGAGCATTAGCAGCCGCCAGAACGTCAGCCAGTTTGGCTTCCAGTTCAGCGCGACGTGCTTCGAAAAACTCTACGTTTTTCTTGGTAGCTGGAACAGCTTTACCCTGTGGAACCAGGAAGTTACGAGCGTAGCCCGCTTTAACGTTTACCTGATCACCCAGGCTGCCCAGGTTTGCTACTTTATCAAGCAGAATAACTTGCATTACCTTATCCTCTTAAAGTCGTATTAATGGACCGTGCCCGATTACTGATGACGATCAGTGTACGGCAGCAGGGACAGGTAGCGAGCGCGTTTGATAGCGCGAGCCAGCTGACGCTGATATTTTGCACGAGTACCGGTGATACGGCTTGGGACAATCTTACCGCTTTCGGTGATGTAGTTTTTCAGCGTTGCGATATCTTTATAGTCGATCTCTTGAACGCCTTCCGCGGTGAAACGGCAGAACTTGCGACGACGGAAATAACGTGCCATATGGCTAGTCTCCAGAATCTATCAAATCAATCTGCTCGGCATGCAGAACCATTTTGCTCAGACCGTTCTTTGCCTTGTGGCAAGAGATGAACCCCTGAACGATTACTGCACTACCGACCGTTAAACTGTGAGTAATGGCCTGGTTTTCGTGTCCGCTAATAATAACGGGCATTTGGCACCACGCCTGCCGGTGAAACCCGGCTTCCTCTTGCACAGAACGATGCTCAAGCACGAACTGGCAATGCGGAATTCCTGATGGACTGACCTTTCGAAGGGGAGCCCTGCATACGATGCCGGACAACGCCAGACGGTTGGTCATCAGAAATTACTCTTCAGAATCCCCAGCATCAGAATCATCTGCGGTTTCGTTTGCGAAATCATCGCGACGCTCACGGCGCTCGTCTTTCGCTTTAACCATCGGAGATGCTTCGGTAACTGCGTGTTTAGTACGCATAACCATGCTGCGGATAACGGCATCGTTGAAGCGGAAGTTAGTTTCCAGCTCATCGATCACTTCCTGCGGCGCTTCAACGTTCAGCAGAACGTAGTGAGCTTTGTGCAGTTTGTTGATCGGATAAGCCAGCTGACGGCGGCCCCAGTCTTCCAGACGGTGGATCGTGCCCGCTGCTGCAGTGATTGCACCAGTGTAGCGCTCGATCATACCCGGAACCTGTTCGCTCTGGTCAGGATGGACCATAAAAACGATTTCGTAATGACGCATCGAATTGCTCCTTACGGATTATTCAGCCTCCTGTCTGGGTCAGCCGAGGCCCGGGGAGGCAAGGAACGTGTTAAAGGTCGGCTGAAAAATTGACGCGTCATAATACTTGCGCGCCCCCGGAAACTCAAGCTGATTGCACAAATAATTCGCACAAAGCGCGAAGCGGGTCTAAGTGGGTGATTTAAAATTACTCACACCCGGAAGCGGTGTTTTTTTGAACAACTGCATCAGAAATGGTCACGCTTCCCCGCCGGAGGAATGATTACACTTTAATCAGAGATCACCTGAACAGAAGAAGGAGTCCCCCTCTCAGAGCACGCAGTCGTGGAGCGCATATCATGAAACAAATCGCATTAGCCCTAATGGCAGCGCTTTTGCTCAGTGCAAACGCGATGGCAGCCATCAAGATAGACAGCCGACAGGCCAGAAACATGGATGATGTGCAAAGCTTGGGCGTCATTTACATCAATCATAATTTCGCCACGGAAAGTGAAGCAGATCAGGCACTTAATCAAGAAACCGATGCACAGGGCGCAACCTATTACCACGTGATGTTAATCCGTGAGCCCGGCAGCAACGGCAATATGCACGCCAGTGCAGATATTTACCGATAACGCGTTAACGCTAGCACCAGGAAAGCCAACAACGAGAACATAGCCATAGTTGACGTTGCCCCCTGCCCGGGGGCTTTTTTTTGTGAATGGCTCCGGAATACCACCGGTTACAACTGTTTTTCGGTATTCCAGAGCACTTATTCACTTCTGCCCGTAATAGGCATTCGGGCCGTGCTTGCGCATGAAATGCTTATTCATCAGATAATCATCAATCCCCTGAAGCTGTGGGTTGATTCCGCGGGCAATCCACGCCATGCGTGCCACTTCCTCCATGACAACCGCATTGTGAACGGCGTCGTGGGCATCTTTTCCCCAGGCGAACGGACCGTGCTGATAGACCACAATACCCGGCGTATGCAGCGGTTCGCTTTCACCCAACGTTTCGATGATGACCTTCCCGGTGTTGAGCTCGTATTCGCCTTCCACTTCAGCCTGCGTTAATGCGCGCGTGCAGGGGATGTCGCCAAAGAAGTAGTCCGCATGCGTTGTTCCCAGCGCCGGAATCGCCAGCCCCGCCTGTGCCCAGGCCGTGGCATGGGTCGAGTGGGTATGCACAACGCCGCCGAGTGAGGGATAACGACGATAAAGCGCCAGATGGGTCGCCGTATCTGAAGAGGGACGCCATTTTCCCTCCACGACGTTTCCGTCGAGATCCAGCACTACCATGTCGTCAGCGTTCATGGTGTCATACGCCACACCGCTCGGCTTAATCACGATCAGCCCCTGCTCGCGATCGATAGCGCTGACGTTACCCCAGGTGAAGGTGACCAGGCCATAGCGCGGCAGATCCATGTTGGCTTCAAAGACCTGCTGTTTAAGCTTAAGCATGTTCAGCCTCCAGTAATCCCGCGCGCGCCATACGCTCGCGCACCCAGTCCCGCGCCTTTGCTACTTCCGCCGCAGGGTTTTCCGACGTTTCGCTCCACATCTCAATCAGATAAGGCCCGCAATAGCCGGTCTGCCTGAGCGTCTCGAAGCACCGTTCGAAATCCACCACCCCGGTGCCGAACGGTACGTTTTTAAACACGCCAGGACGGGTATCTTTGACGTGCACCGCCACGATATGCCCCATACCTGCCTGCAGTTCCATCTGCACATCGTTATCCCATGCCGACAGGTTGCCGATATCAGGATAAAGCTGGAACCACGGGTTATTCAGATAGTGCGCGTAGCCCAGCGCCTTGCTGATGGAGTTCATCAACGGGTAGTCCATGATCTCCATCGCCAGCGTGACCTGCGCACGGCTGGCCATCTCAACGCTCTCCTTCAGCCCGTCACGGAAACGACGGCGCGTTTCATCGTTGGCTTCCTGGTAATAAACGTCATAACCCGCCAGCTGGATCACGCGGATACCCACGTCCTGCGCAAAGCGAATGGCTTTACGCATGATCTCCAGCCCCTGAGCGCGCACAGCATCATCTTCGCTCCCGAGAGGGAACCGGCGGTGGGCGCTCAGGCACATCGACGGCACGCGTACCCCCGTTTCGGCGATGGCGCTCACCAGCGCCAGGCGCTGTTCACGGCCCCAGTCGAGACGAGAGAGGCGTTCGTCCGTCTCATCCACGGACATTTCGACAAAATCGAAGCCCAGCTGTTTTGCCAGCTGTAACCGCTCCAGCCAGCACTCCCCCGCAGGGAGTGCCTTTTCATAGATGCCAAGCGGGACCTGTTTGGACAACATACCCGCTCCTTAGCCCCAAAGCTGAGCGATTGAGCGTTTGAACTGACGCGCCGCTTCCACCGGAGACGCCGCATCACGAATGCTGCGACCGGCAATAAAGACGTGAATCGGAATGCCCTTGAACAGCGGCAGATCTTCCAGTGCCAGACCGCCGGTAACGGTGACTTTAAAGCCCATATCCGCCAGACGTTTGATCGCGCTGATATCCGCTTCGCCCCACGCCACCCCTGCAGCCTGCGCGTCGCGGCTGCGGTGATACACCACCTGCTGAATACCCGCATCACGCCACTCCTGAGCCTGCTCCCAGGTCCAGAAGCCGGTCAGCTCAATCTGCACGTCGCCGTTAAACTCTTTTGCCACGTCCAGCGCGCCTTTGGCAGTGTTGATATCCGCACAGCAAATGACGGTGACCCAGTCAGCGTTGGCTTCGAAGCACATGCGGGAGAGGATTTTGCCTGCGTCGGCTATTTTGGCATCTGCCAGCACGATTTTGTGCGGATAAAGCGCCTTCAGGTCGCGAACGGCGCGAACGCCCTCGCCCACGCAGAGAATGGTACCCACTTCGATGATATCGACTTCTTCCGCAATCAGACGGGTCGTTTCATAAGCGTGGGACAAGGTCTGGTTATCAAGCGCAACCTGCAACATGGGTAATGACATTTTCAATTCCTCTTAAACAGCCGCCGCTGTGGCGTTATCAATTAAATCCAGCACGTCCTGCGCGGTACGGCAGGCGCGTAAACGGTCGAAATTGGCCTCGTCATCAAACAGATTGACGATCTGCATGATGCCCACCTCCTGGTGGGTGTTAGCGTCAACAGCGGCCATGGTGATCAGGATGTCGACCGGGTCGTTATCTTCGTGGTTAAAGGCCAGCGGCGTTTTCAGCGTCACCAGCGCGAAGCCGGTTTTCTTGACGCCCTCTTCCGGGCGGCCATGCGGCATCGCCAGGCCTGGCGCAATCACAAAGTAAGGGCCATGCTGCGCCACACCATCCAGAATGGCCTGGTAGTAACGCGGCTCGACAACGTCAGCCTTAACCAGCAGATCCACGCTCAGCTTTACCGCTTCCTGCCAGGTGCTGGCCTCAGCCTGTAAAAGGATGGAGTTATTCTCTGCCAGCGAATCACGTAGTTTCATATGGCGTCCTTACTTCACGTCTTGTGGAAAGTGCTCTTTAATCACTTCCAGCAGTTTTGGTCCGAAATCCGCAGGCGACAGCATGTTGCGCACGCCCACCACGTATTTATTACCCGACACACTGATTTCGCCGGCGATATGAGTAGAGGCGATGATGATGTCCGCGCCGTTCAGCTCACTTTTGTATTCACCCACTGCGCAGCTGTTCACCGTGTGGTCGATGTTGGACTGGGTTAAAAACTGGTCCACTTTCATCTTCATGATCATGGAGCTGCCTTGCCCATTACCACACACAGCCAGGATACGTACGGTCATAATCGAAACTCCTTAATGAGCAGAGACTTCTGCTGTTTGTTTTTCCGCGTCTTCTTCTGCTCGCAGCGAACGGCCAGCGAAGAACATATAAGCCAGAGCAATCAGGATGATGATGGCCATAAAGACCAGCCCGATGGAGGCAAAGCCCTGCATCATCGGCGGTGCCAGAATTGACCAGTCCGCCATGCCCATCCAGGCGCTCATACCGGTGAGCTTGACCGCCCACACGCAGCCGAAGATTTCCACCATGCCCATCACCAGGCAGATTTTGAGCGCCGCACGCCAGCCGCCGAAGTGGTTAGCGAATACGCCGATGGTGGCGTTGGAGAAGAACATCGGGATAAAGCCTGGAATAATCAGGATTGAGGAGCCGCAGCCGACCAGAATGCCCACCGCAATCAACTGGCCGATAGTGCCCCACATAAAGCCCCAGACCACCGCGTTTGGCGCGAAGCTATAGATAGCAGCACAGTCGATGGCCAGCACCGCGCCAGGGATCAGGCGCTGGGAGATACCGTTGAACGCTTCCGACAGTTCGGCAACGAACATACGTACGCCCTGAGTGATGATGAAGATCGCCACCGCGAAGGAGAAACCGGTCTGCAGGATGTAAACCGTCCAGTGGGTTTTGCCTGCCATCGCCTGCACCACGTCAATACCGAAGGAGAGCAGAATGGCCCCGAAGAAGATGGTCATGACAATTGCGGTCGAAACGATGTTGTCGTGGAAGATATTCAGCCAGCCAGGCAGCTTGAGGTCTTCAACGCTCTCTTCTTTTTTGCCCAGGTATGGCGCAACTTTATAGGCAATCCAGGAAGCAAACTGCTGCTGATGGCCGATGGAGAAACCGCAGCCGTCCGTCACTTCCTGAGTCGGCTTGTACATCATGTTGGAGGTGATACCCCAGTAGAGCGAGACCAGCACCGCGGTGCAGATAATCGTGGTCCACATTGGGTAACCGAAGATATAGAGAGAAACCGCGATCAGCCCCGCCTGCTGGAACATGATGTGCCCGGTGAGCATGATGGTGCGAATGCCGGTAATACGGCGCAGGAGAACGTAGATGATGTTCAGCGCCAGGGCGAGCAGCACTGCATACCCCACCCAGCTATAGGCATCACCCATGCGCTCGATGGTGGCCATCATTGAGGCGTAAGTGTCAGAAATCGCACCGTTGATGCCATACACTTCGGACATTTTGGCGACGACCGGCTTAAAGGTGCTGGTCAGAATGCCAGACCCCGCCTGTAACAGCATGAAACCGATAATGGTTTTGATGGTGCCTTTAATAATCACGCTGACGCTTTTGCGCAGCAGGATATAGCCCAGACACGTCACGATACCCAGCAGCAGCGGGGCGTTGGTCATTACCTGATTAAAGAACACGGTAAAGACGTTGTAGAGGATCTCCATAACTCTCTCCAGAAATGAGAACACGAGGGGTAATCCCTGTGCGGTTGGTGTCATCACTCTATTAATCACAAATAATCACCACAAGATTGCATTTGATTATTTGTGACGTATCACGCAATTTATTTCCATGCAGTTAATAATGATTTTCACTACTGCATTGCAAAAACAAATTAATCCTTATAATTCATCAAATTAATGAGTTGTGCGTACTACTATAACAAGTAAGAAGCGGAGAATCTGTGAAGTTGAACGGATAAAAATCCGCATTTTTACCATTGCAAAGCGCGTCAAATGGTGCCAGCATTAATCACAACAAATCACCAAGTGATTACTTTTGATTAAACCAGGAGTCAAAACGATGAGTAAAGTGAACACCATCACCCGTGAGTCATGGATTCTGAGCACCTTCCCGGAATGGGGCAGCTGGCTGAATGAAGAGATCGAGCAGGAACAGGTTGCTCCTGGTACCTTTGCGATGTGGTGGCTGGGCTGCACCGGTATCTGGCTGAAATCAGAAGGCGGCGCCAATATCTGCGTCGATTTCTGGTGCGGCACCGGCAAGCAGAGCCACGGCAACCCGTTGATGAAAAAGGGCCACCAGATGCAGCGCATGGCGGGTGTGGAAAAACTGCAGCCGAACCTGCGTACCACGCCGTTTGTGCTCGATCCGTTTGCCATTCGCCAGATAGACGCCGTGCTCTCCACTCACGATCACAACGATCATATCGATGTGAACGTGGCGGCAGCGGTGATGCAAAACTGTGCTGACGATGTGCCGTTTATCGGGCCGCAGACCTGCGTGGATCTGTGGATTGGCTGGGGCGTGCCGAAAGAGCGCTGCATCGTGATGAAGCCTGGCGACGTGGTGAAAATTAAAGATATTGAAATCCATGCGCTGGATGCCTTTGACCGTACCGCACTGATTACCCTGCCTGCCGATCAGAAAGCCGCGGGTGTACTGCCGGACGGTATGGATGAGCGCGCGGTTAACTATCTGTTTAAAACCCCTGGCGGCTCCCTGTACCACAGCGGCGACTCTCACTACTCCAACTACTACGCGAAGCACGGTAACGAGCACCAGATCGACGTGGCGCTGGGCTCCTACGGTGAGAACCCGCGCGGCATTACCGACAAAATGACCAGCGCCGACATGCTGCGCATGGCGGAAGCGCTGAATACCAAAGTGGTGATTCCGTTCCACCACGATATCTGGTCAAACTTCCAGGCCGATCCGCAGGAAATCCGCGTGCTGTGGGAGATGAAGAAAGACCGCCTGAAGTATGGCTTCAAGCCGTTCATCTGGCAGGTCGGCGGCAAGTTCACCTGGCCGCTGGACAAAGATAATCTTGAATATCACTACCCACGTGGTTTCGATGATTGCTTCACCATTGAGCCAGACCTGCCGTTCAAGTCCTTCCTCTGATTGTGCAGCCACATCGCCAGACTTGATGTCTGGCGATGTCATATTTCTTTTAGTAATTTCACGCTATTTCAAATATCATCTTTTCAAATCAATTCTTATCGGAATAGCTCATGACGGAAGCGCAACGGCATCAAATTCTCCTGGAACTCCTGGCGCAAACCGGGTTTATCACCGTCGAGAAAGTGATCGAACGTTTAGGGATCTCCCCGGCAACGGCGCGGCGGGATATCAACAAGCTGGATGAAAGCGGCAAGCTGAAAAAAGTCCGCAACGGCGCGGAAGCGATCAGCCAGCAGCGCCCTCGCTGGACACCAATGAATATTCATCAGGCGCAAAATCATGATGAAAAAGTGCGGATTGCCAGAGCCGCGTCGCAGCTGGTGAATCCCGGTGAGAGCGTCGTGATCAACTGCGGTTCCACGGCATTTCTGCTGGGCCGTGAAATGTGCGGCAAGCCGGTGCAAATCATCACCAACTACTTACCGCTCGCCAACTATCTGATCGACCAGGAGCATGAGAGCGTGGTGATCATGGGCGGGCAGTACAACAAAAGCCAGTCCATCACCCTTAGCCCTCAGGACAGCGAAAACAGTCTCTATGCCGGGCACTGGATGTTTACCAGCGGCAAAGGCCTGACGGCAGATGGCCTGTATAAAACCGATATGCTGACCGCGATGGCGGAACAAAACATGCTCAACGTTGTGGGCAAGCTCGTTGTGCTGGTCGACAGCAGCAAAGTGGGCGAGCGCGCTGGCATGCTGTTCAGCCGTGCCGAGCAGATCGACATGGTGATCACCGGCAAAGGCGCCAACCCAGAGATCCTCCAGAAGCTGGAAGATCAGGGCGTAAAAGTGCTGCGCGTTTAAAGGTGCTGGCGGAAAAACGCCACCGTAGCGTCCAGCGCCGTGGGCGTGATGCGGTGGCGGACGCCCGCTTCCCACAGACAGGTGAGATTACCGTCCAGGCCTGCATTCATTAACGCCTGCTGTAGTCGGAAGGTTCCCTCAGGCGGGACCACATCATCCGCGTCGCCGTGCCACAGCAGCAGCGGGCGATCCGCCAGGCGCGGCAATGCCCGGGTCACGTCCCACTCTTCGAGCGTCGCGGTGATTTCCGCTAAATCCTGAGGGGGAAAGAGCGTCTTCGCCAGCGACGTAAAATAGCCCGAGCCCATCAGGCAGGCGACCGACTTCACTTCCGGATGATGCGTCATAATCCCCAGCGCCGTCATACCGCCCATCGACGCCCCGGCCACGGCCAGACGATTCTCTGCCACCAGCCCTGCCTCATAAAGCGCATCGCGCAACCCGGCAAACTCGGTCAGGCTCCCGTGCAGAATGTGCCAGAACTGCCCAAGACGCGCCTGTTCGTTACCCATAAAGCGGGCGCCGTGGTCAGGCGCATCCGGCATCACCACGCGAAACCCCGCCTGCGCCAGCGCAACCGCAAAATAACTGTAAACCAGCTTCGATGAGGTAAACCCGTGATAAAAAACCACAACAGGCAGCGGTTTATCACGTTTACCCGCTGGCATAGCGTGTAAAATTTCATGGTCGCCGAGGTGGCGTATTTCAATTTCAATCATTGTCGACCCTGTACGAATGTATGATTCATAATGTTGAGAACTGGGTTACGCTTTCACATCATTTTCATTCGAAATATACGTCCCAGATAACACTTCGGGAACATTCCCCCAAAACTAAATTCACAGACAACTACACTATGGCTATCAGGAAACGAGATATGGTTATGCGCAGGTTTGCTGCTTTAGTGCTGGTGTTTCTGCTCAGTGGCTGTAGCGCGCTGCAGGGAACGCCGCAACCCGCTCCACCGGTCGCCGATCATCCACAGGAGATTCGTCGTAATCAGACGGAAGGATTACAACGAATGGGCACCGTCTCCGCGCTAGTTCGCGGCTCCCCGGATGACGCAGAAGCGGCAATCAAAGCACAAGCCGTCGCCGCCAAAGCAGATTATTACGTCATCATTATGATCGACGAAACCATCATAACGGGACAGTGGTATTCACAGGCCATTTTGTACCGTAAATAATGGTTTTCCTTTGAACGAGATTTACACTGCTTTGCGTCCATAGACATTTTCCTGTCCACAATAAACTCCATGCCCGCGTCAATGGAAGGGAGTTTATTCGCGAAGGATTGCCCGGCGGATACCGGAGATATGTGAAATGGAGCTGACGATGAAACGAACTCTTGCTTTGACCTCTCTGTTGCTCTCAGCAGGCCTGGTGAGCACCACTGCGCAGTCAGCAGAATTCGCCAGTGCTGACTGTGTAACTGGCCTGAATGAAATTGGCCAGATCTCCGTGAATAATATCTCGGGGAGCCCGCAAGACGTTGAACGCGTTGTGGCATTAAAGGCCGATGAGCAGGGTGCTTCATGGTATCGCATCATCCAGATGCAGGAAGATAACCATATCGACCACTGGCGGGTACAGGCCATTCTCTACGTGTAATATTCCTCCTGATAAAAGCCACTTATTTTTAGTGGCTTTTCGCTTTTGCAAATTTTTTATCTAATCAAAAACCAATCAATAACAACAAAATAACATTTTGTTACATTAATCCAGTAAACGTAATCCCCGCTCTGCCGTTGAAGAACCATACCTTTTCAATGATGAGCAATTTATGATCAACGTTTTTCGCCGTGCAGGCCTGGGGGCGAAGCTGTCGCTGCTTACGGGCGTCAGTGTCGCCACGCTGTTTCTGCTTTTCACTTTTCTGCTCAGTCAAAAAGCCAGCCAGCAGCTTGAAGCCCTTGCGGTAGAAGACCTGCATAATCAGTCCACCGGCATGGTCGACATGGTGCAGATGTTTAACACCAGCCTGAGTGAAGAGGTTGAGAGTTATACCCGGCTGTTTACTACCTTTTTACCGCAGCCACTAAATAGTGATCCTTCCCAACCCCAGACGATCAACGGGCTCAGCGTCCCGCTTCTGAAAGGCGGCGACACCGGGCTACATGAAAATAACACCCTGTCGGACGACTTCCTGAACCGTACGGGAGCCATCTCGACGCTGTTTGTACGCAGCGGAAACGACTTTGTTCGCGTAGCGACCTCCCTGCGCAAAGAGAATGGCGAGCGGGCAATGGGCACCGTGCTGGATACTTCCAGTCCGGCCTTTGCCGCCGTCAACAAAGGTGAAGTCTACCGCGGCCTCGCGCTGCTGTTTGGCAAACGCTACATCACCCAGTATCAGCCCGTAAAAAACGCCGAAGGACAGGTCATTGCGATCGTCTTTGTCGGGGTGGACATCACTCACTCCTGGAACGTCATGCGCGAGAAAATTCTCAACCGCCGCCTGGGTGAGAGCGGTCACTTCTTCGTGCTGGATCGCAGCAACGGCAAAACGCGCGGGCAATACCTGTTCCATGCCGGTGAAGAGGGACAGCTGCCGAAGTGGGACGACGCGACGCAGCAGCAGCTTCTGGGTGAAAAGCCCGGCACGCTGGAACGCGTAAGCGACGACGGCCGCACGCTTAAAATGGCGTATACCCCGCTGCCAGGCTGGAACTGGACTATCGTGGGCGAAGTGGATAAATCGGTGCTGCTCGCAAGCGTCAACGCCATGCGCGATCGCTTCCTGCTGGCCGGCGTGGTCTTATCTATCCTGTTTGCTGGTCTGTTCGTGGTCCTCATTCGCCGCGTGCTGACCCGACCGCTGCGCAATGTGATCCATCTTGCCCGGCAATATGCCGCAGGGGATCTCCGTTCCAGCCTGCCCGTGACGCGCCAGGACGAAGTCGGCCAGCTGATCGACGCTATCAACGGCATCGGTGGCGGCCTGCAAAAAATTGTCCTGCAGGTCCGCGAGGCCGCAGGCGAGATCCATTTGGGCACCAACGCGCTGGCCGCCGATACCGGCGAGATTTCTGAGCAGATCAACAAGCAGGCCAGCAGCGTGGAAGAGACCTCCGCCAGCATGGAGCAGCTGGCCGCCACCGTGCAGCAAAATGCCGCCAACATGGAGCAAACGCAGCAACTGGTGGGTGAAACCTCGCTCGCGGTGCATCAGGGCGGTGAGACGGTCACCCACGCGGTGTCGACGATGGACGACATTCGCGAAGCGTCAAAACGCATCGAAGACATCACGCGCGTGATTGAGTCTATCGCTTTCCAGACCAATATCCTGGCGCTGAATGCGGCAGTGGAAGCGGCCCGCGCGGGCGAGCATGGGAAAGGGTTTGCGGTAGTCGCGCAGGAAGTTCGCGCCCTGGCAGGACGCAGCGCTAACGCGGTGAAGGAGATTGAACAGCTGATTGGCGATACGCTCAGGAAAGTGAGCGAAGGCCATGCGCTGTCTGAAAAGACGCGCCTGGCGATGGATGACATTATCATTCATATCGATAACATCAGCCAGCTGGTCACCGAGATTAACCATGCTTCACGCGAGCAGTCCGCCGGGATTGGCCAGGTGAATCTCGCCATGACCCACATTGGCGAAGCGTCGCATATTAATGCCGATCGTATCTCACGCAGCGAACAAACGGCTCAAACGCTGCGTGAGAAGGGATCACATCTGGCCCAACTGGTGAGCCTGTTCCAGCTAAAAGGTTAACCGACTCTGCCCGTCGCACGCAGCAGCAGGTCACTTTGCACCTGCTCGCTCATCAGCGTGCCGCCACGGGTATCCAGCATCATGCGGCACCACGCCTGCGCCACCGGGGGCGATGCGTGCCGCAGCATTTCGCTCCCGGCACCCAGCAGGAAAAGCTGCTGCGCAATTTCCCGCCCCTGCGCCTCCTGCGGTTTACGCAGTTTTTGCTGAAGCTGTCGCCAGCTGCGATCGAAGTGTCTGTCCTGCCCTTTTACCTGTGCAAACTCATCGGCAAGCAGATCGTGAATACCCGGCTGCTTCGCTAGCACGCGCAGCACGTCCAGGCACATGATGTTGCCGGACCCTTCCCAGATGCTGTTCACCGGCATCTCGCGATACAGGCGGGGAAGTTCGCTCTCCTCGCAGTACCCGACTCCGCCCAGCACCTCCATCGCTTCAGCCACAAACGGGATGCCCGCTTTGCACACACTAAATTTCGCGGCCGGGGTAAACAGCCGCGCCCATGCCGCCTCCTGCGGATCCGCGCGTTTATCCCACGCCCGCGCCAGGCGGAACAGCAGCGCCGTTTGCCCCTCCAGCACCAGCGCCATCCGGCTTAGCACTTCGCGCATGAGCGGCTGATCGATAAGATTTTTGCCGAAGGTCTGGCGCTGATGCGCATGGTACAGCGCCACGGACAGCGCACGGCGCATCAGTCCGTGGCTGCCCAGCGCGCAGTCAAAGCGCGTCAGACCGCCCATTTTGAGGATCTGCCGTACCCCTTCGCCCTCTTCCCCCAGCAGCCAGCCGGAGGCATCAAGAAACTCCACCTCGCTGCTGGCGTTGGAGCGGTTCCCGAGCTTGTCCTTAAGGCGCTCCAGCCGGACGGCGTTGCGCTGTCCGTCAGGCAAAAAGCGCGGCACAAAAAAGCAGGACAACCCGCCCTTCGCCTGCGCCAGCACGAGATGCGCATCGCTTTGCGGGACGGAGAAAAACCATTTATGCCCCACCAACCGGTAGCTGCCGTCGCCGCATTTTTCCGCTTTGGTGGTGTTGCTCAGCACGTCCGAGCCGCCCTGCTTTTCCGTCATCCCCATACCGATCAGCAGGCCGCGCTTTTGCGCGCCAGGCGCCAGATGCGGATCGTAGCGATCGCTGAGTAGCGGCGTTAGCCAGTCATGAAATATTTTGGGAAGCGCCTGCTGCAGAAGCGGCGTGGCGGCAAACGTCATGGTGACCGGGCAAAGCGTGCCCGCTTCCACCTGAGCATGAAGCACAAAGCGTGCGGCCCGCGCGACAAACGACCCTTTACGCGCCTCCTCTTCCCATGCCAGGTTATGTACCCGATTGGCACACAGCCCCTGCATCAGCAGGTGCCATGCCGGATGAAAGCGGACGTCATCCAGTCGCTCTCCGGTGGCGTCATAGCGAAGCAACTCCGGCGGATTAACGTTCGCCAGCCTGCCCAGCTCCAGCGACTCTGCGGTGCCTAACTGCTGCCCGATGCTGGCGAGCAACTCGATATCCCACTCGGCACCCTCGCGCGAAACTGCATCACGCAGTGCGCAGTCCGAGAGAAAAAGGTTGCTGTTAGAGAGTGGTGCGGGTTGATTGAAAACGGTATGGGTCTGCCAGTGCATACTGTCTCCCTCCTTCAGTGGCAATGACGATAAGTATGGACAGACCGCGCACACGCTGCATGGGAGGGGAGTCACACGTTCACGATCCCGCTGATATCATTCGTGAAATAGCTCACAGAACATAAGAATAAACTATTTCATGCCTTCGCTTTTGTTGAATAATTTATTCTTACCCTTTTCAGTGAGGATCGTTATGCAACCGGATGCGCACAAGCGAGCATTAATTGCCGGCTCCATTGGTAACTTCATCGAGTGGTATGAGTTTGCGGTCTACGGTTTTCTGGCGACCGTCATTGCGAAGAACTTCTTCCAGCTTGAAGGGGACGCGGGGCTTACCAGCCTGATCCTCACCTACGCCTCATTCGCCATCGCCTTCTTCTTCCGTCCGCTGGGTGCGGTGGTGTTTGGACGCATCGGCGACCGAATTGGCCGTAAGCCGACGCTCATTATTGTGCTGGTGCTCATGACGCTCGCTACCGCCGCCATCGGCATTGTGCCGGTCTATGCCAGCATCGGGATTGCCGCACCGCTGATCGTTACGCTGCTTCGCATCCTGCAGGGGCTGTTCGCGGGCGGCGAGTATGGCGGTGCGGTCTCGCTGATGACGGAGTTTGCTCCGCGCGGCAAGCGTGGGCTCTATGGTGCGTGGCAGTCCTTTACCGTGGCGCTGGGGCTGTTAGCGGGTGCAGGCATCGTGGCGCTGCTCTCTGCCCTCCTCACGCCTGAGGCCCTGCACGACTGGGGCTGGCGCATTCCTTTCTTCCTGGCGCTGCCCATGGGCGTCGTTGCGCTGTGGCTTCGTGTCAGTATGGAAGAGACACCCAGCTTTGTGCAGCAGCAGGACAAACCGGCTGTCGCTCAGGCGGATATTGCCGCCACGCTCCGGGCCATCGTGATGGGGATTGGCCGCGTGATGGTCTGGTCTGCGGCGGGGTACACTTACCTGGTGATTATGCCGACCTATCTGCAGTCGGCGCTGCACACCGGGTTTAACCAGGCGCTGCTGATCGCGGTGATCTCGAACGTTGGGTTTGCGCTGACCATCATTCCGTCGGGGATCCTGAGCGATAGGATCGGGCGTCGCACGGTGATGATTATCGCCACCGCGCTGCTGCTGATCCTCGCCCTGCCGCTGCTGAAACTTCTGCAGGCGGAGTCCAGCACGCTGGCGGTGAAAGCGATAGTGGTATTGATTGCGGGCGGTCTGGTGGGCATGCTGGCAGGGCCGGGCCCGGCGATGCTCTCTGAGATGTTCCCGACGCGCGTACGCTATACCGGGCTGGGGCTGGCCTACTCGTTATCGAACGCGATTTTCTCGGGCTGTGCGGGATTAATCATTACCGGGCTGATTAAAGAGACGGGCAATCTGGATATACCGGCGTACTACGTGATGGCAACGGCGGTGGTGAGTATTTTCGCGCTGATGACGCTGAGGAAGGATGACCATTTACGGTCTCTGGAGGAGTGAGCCTCAGAGCTGGGGTTTTCACCCCAGCTTAAATTAACCCGCTATATAGTGCGGGATAAAACGCGAAGTATCTTTCGTGATCAACGATCCGTCTTCACGAATACCGATTCCCGCAGGTTCATCATCAATCACCCAACTTCCTATCAAGGTATAGCTGTTGCCAAAACGCGGTAACGCCTGGAAACCCTGATAAATCATAGGTTCGTTTGCATAATCCCCTGCTTCACTCTCAATGATATTGCGCTGTGCGTCGAAAATAGTCACATTTCCCCCTTCCCGCGAAAACAAGGGCTTACGAACTATCGGAACGCCTTTTGGAATCGACGTTAACTCATTTTCAAACCACGCAGGAAGAAGGTTGGGATGGCCCGTAAAAAAGCGCCACAAGAGGGGCAAAATACCCTTATTACTAATGATGCTTTTCCAGAGCGGCTCCAGCCACTGTTCTCTTCTGGCGCAGAGAAGTGGACCATTTTCATCACGCATCATCCACTCCAGAGGATAGAGCTTAAACGCACGACGGATCACGTTATCGTCAATGTCTGTTAAAAATCCGCCGGTGCCCAGGCCAATATCATCCATATAGATAAAGCGGGTGTTCAGCCCGGCCTGGACGGCACAATCCTCCAGATAAAGAAGCGTGCCGCGATCCTCCTCACTCTCTTTGCAGCAGCAGAAGTAAAGTGGAATATCTGTAGCTAATTCTTCAAAGCGAGCAACAAGCTTATCCTGAATGGAATTAAACTGATCGGCGTCTCGCGGAATGATCCCGGAGCGACGAGCGTCCTCCATCCATTGCCACTGAAAGTAGGCTGACTCATACAAGGACGTCGGCGTGTCGGCATTGTATTCCAGCAGTTTGACGCTACCTTCTTCAGTCCAGACAAAGTCCATACGGCCATACAGTGAAGGATCCTGGCTGTGCCAGCTTTCCGCAATGGCATCCCAGTAAAGTGGCGGGATGGCTAACTGCGTCATCAGTTCTTCACTTTTTACCGCACGATCCACCACATCCAGACACATTTGATGGAGTTCAGCCGTGGGTTTTTCTATTCGTTCTTCAATTTGCTGTAACGTAAAACGGTAGGCACGGCTTTCATCCCAGTAAATTTCATCGTCGATGATATGAAAATGAAAACCATGGTCGTGGGCAATTTTGTCCAGCCCCGGACGAACAGGAACATCATGACGTAACATAATTATCCCCCCCAACTTCCACGAGCACTGGATGAGCGCCCATATCCACCACGAGAAATTGTTGATACGCGCTTTGTTGTATAGCCCATTTGACTACTGGCCTGCTTACCGGAGCGCCAGACATAGGATGAAGAGCTTCGCCACACAGGACGGGAAGAGTAAAATGAACCTCCGCTTGTATACCTGTATCCTTCATCAGCGTCTTCTCTGACTTTTTTATTAAGTAAGAATCCTGACAGAACCGGTATCCAGCTATTTTCGATATTGTCGTAATAGCAGTTCTCGAATTGACGTATACAGTCTTCCCTGGACATATTTTTCGGCATATCTGCTTCAAATTTAGCTTTCGCATTGTTCCATGCATCGCTGCAAACCTGAGCACTATTGCCATCGTCAACGCACGCTTGCGGCGATGCGTAAAACACGCCATCACCGTCATTATCATCAGCCGAACTATCGCACCCCTTCAGGGCGATAAATGCAGCTCCGCCCATAATTGCCAGCGTCAAATACTTCCCGCTTTTGCGCTTTGAGGGCGAAGAGCGGAACGCTGCATTTTGGCTACCTAATGCAGATTGAATCGGATTAGACTTCCGTGTTTTTTTCTTTTTAGCCATGTTCATTTATTACCATGTCATGCAGGCAGCATTTAAGATTCCGCCAGCCAGTGCTGCCATCCCCATAAATAAACCTGCGGCGTAGTGGCGGTTAACGATTTTTTCACTGATGTTCGGCATATAAATGCGTACGCAGCCATACACCAGTAACTGCACGACTAGCGCAACGCATCCCCATATCAGGTAATCCGGCATGCTAACCGAGTTTACGGCAGCGCTGGACAGAGGAATCACATACCCCAATAGCGTGCCACTGAATGCTGCTGCCGCCGCCAGGTTATTTTCTTTAATCAGTATCCATTCATCATGTGACGTTATTCTTGAGTAGATGAATAAGAATATGACGGTCATCGCCAGACCGGTTAAGAAGTAAGAAAGAAAAGCAAATAATGAACCCAGCATGGTTTAGATCCCCAGAAATTTAACCAACAATATTTAGCGAAGTGAGTGGAGTATCCACACCTACGGCATACGAAAAGATCCACTCTGGCTCGCTATTATCACAAAATGTCTCTTCGCCAGTTAGCAAAAGGTACTCATACAGATCGGCAGTCGCCTCCCTCTGATATGCCATCATGAAATTATGCACATCCCATTTTTCGTTCTGGTTATTTTCAACGTGTTCCAGAAGGTAAACCGGTTCAACGTTCCCCACCTCATTCTCGTTAAATATTCTTTTCCAGTCTCGTTCATTCCATTGCAGACTGGGCCTGCCAATTAAAGCGGCACCAATCTCTTTTTGCCATTGTTTCTCCGAAGTAATACCAAAGCTATCCTGATAAATAAAAAGCTTAATATCATCAATATTTTCCCTTTCCATACCACCAGTAGTATTTATCTGCAAAAACTCATCACCAGACGTGTAATAACGATAAATACGACAACCTGCGCCAACTTCAATCACGCTGCTCGCTGCAATGGTATATTCCTCTTCTGGTATTTGAGTCAAAAAACGGGCGGAAAGTCGAAATGTCAGCGTATCAAGTGTAAACGCCGCACGTTGATGTAATCCCAATGGGCCACGCATCACTGGCTGACCTGTTTTATTAAATAAATTAAAAAATAAGTTCCGCATGACTTTTCCCTATGTTCTGCCAGCACACCTCATTCGACGAAATGCGACTATTGCCGATTAAATGCAACCACATTCCTCCTCTAACCTCTGTGGAGATCACAGGGTTAAGCTCCATACCACGACCATTTTTACAGTGGCTAATCCCCAGCACCGTCGCATCATGTTGCAGTTTCATGTAATGCATTAACGCACCATAAGGTATACAGGAAACCGATGTGGGTACCATCAGCGCGTAACCTGTATCACCCAGCATCGGGTTCATGATTGATGCTACGGATTGTGAAGAGCCAGGATCCTGGATCGAACGGGAAAGCTGTTCGGCTGAAAGATTGCGAACAATCTCTATTGTCGGACAATGGGTCTCCAGTAAGCTTGCGTAGCGTTCATCCTCAAGATAAGCAACGATATGGCAATGCGCTGGCGCATCATTTACCAGCGAGAGTGTGGCCGTAAAGGTTTGTTCATCGGAGCTGGCAAAAATGACTACACATGAACAATTTACTAACCCCATCCGTTTTTGCTCTTTCGGATCGCTGTAGTTACTTACTTTGAGAAAATCGACATATAAATTATCGGATAAAGGATGCGCTATATCCTGGTGCTCACACAACACTACGCGACTAAATACCCGCTGCTCATCATAAAGCAGCAATGAGATCATTTTCTCTGTCTGATGACCACGCCAGCCAATCACCAAAACATGATTACGTAGAGAATGAAAATTGCCCATTCCTGCTATTCCTTTAGCTAATAATCCCTGCACCAATGCAATGATTTTGCCCATCAGCGCGCCGAAAAGGCCAACGCCAATAGGGATTTGCCAGAGAGCTGTGAACAACTTCCCTGCTTCGCTCTGAGGACTCAAATCGCCAAAGCCAATCGTCGCCCCAACCACTGAGCTGTAATAAACAAAATCACTTATCCGGCCAACGAGGGTCGTCTCTCCCAACCAACGAAAGACAATAAAGCAAAGCAAATAATGCCCGGCAAACAAGCACAGCAGCGCTGTCCAGGTAAGCCGGAATAAATGTTGCCTGCAAACATTCACGACCCAGGAGAGAAACATTACGGAGCCGGCGTAAGTTTTAACCGTTCAAGAACCGCCTGTGCGGAGCTTGTTCCTGAGGTACCCACGCCTGCCTGCGCGAGTTTCTCTTCAAGCTCACGTCCATCAGCCACTTTTTCCAGTTGCGCTGCCGCATCAAGTCTGGCCTGACGTTCAGCCTGACGCGTCTGAAGTCTTTTTAAAGACTCTGCGGCCGTCGTTACGTTCGATGTTGCTCCGACCGTTGACGTCGTTACGGCCTGTTGCGCCCGCTGCATGGCTTCCGTGGCTTTAACAACCTCGAGCTGCTGTTCAAACTGATTAATACGTTGTGATGTAATAGCTACGGCTTTTTCAATATTATTTCTTGAGGTTTCAAGAGAGTCCAAAACCTGTGCTTCACGAGTAATGGTATTCTCAAGTCGGGCGATTTCTTCTGCAACCTCGTTTAGCAGCGCAGCATCAATATTCTTGCTCATTCCTTCTATCGCTCGTGACTCAAGGTATTGCTTCCGCTCCCGCAACTCGGAAAGCTTGTCATTACTGAGCTTCACCCGGGCAAGCAGATCAACCCGGGATTTGCCTGCTTTATCAAGCTCAGCTTTTGCATCCCGGATGTGCTGCTCCAGCATCCGAACGCCCTGCGCTTCTTCTATCGCTTCATCGGCCTGATTGAGTAGTGATTTACCCAGTGTAAAAAGATTCTTCAAGATGCCCATACCTTTCCCTACCTGTTAATTTATAAATTCTTGTGTAAGCTCAGCCAAATCCAGCGCATTCTCCGCAAGGGTTGTGATTTCCAGAATAATATCCTCAAGAGAAGAACTTACGGATAAGGCACCAAAAGCGACATAATATTCATCATGTTGAATTTGCGAAATTCCAACAGAAGATAAGGGAAGCATTTTTTGATTACGTAATAAGAAGAGATTGAAGTCAGCCTGGCGCTTAATGTCATTAACAGGACATATATAGGTTTCAATGATAACTTGCTGGGATGTAATAAAAATACTTAATGGCAAATCGCCATATTCATTCATTTTTATAATAAGTACATCATTGTTATTTTTTAAATCAATATAAATATCGCGCCGGCGTGACAATTCATCGGCAAGCGATGAGAGAGACCATCTCATAATTTCATCCATGTGTTAGTTTTAAAGATATTTATAAAAGCCGGTATCATTTCGGCCATTATATTACCAGCCAGGGCATAAAAAAAGCCACCCGAAGTGGGTGGCTTTTTTTATAGTTTACTCATTAGCTACGCTGACGCACCGCTTCAAACAGGCAGATGCCTGTCGCAACAGACACGTTCAGGGAGGACACGCTGCCTGCCATCGGGATGCTGATCAGCTCGTCGCAGTGCTCGCGGGTCAGACGACGCATGCCTTCACCTTCCGCCCCCATCACCAGCGCCAGACGGCCGGTCATTTTGCTCTGGTACAGAGTATGATCCGCTTCACCGGCGGTACCGACGATCCAGATGTTCTCTTCCTGCAGCAGACGCATGGTGCGCGCCAGGTTAGTCACGCGGATCAGCGGAACGTTTTCCGCCGCGCCGCAGGCCACTTTCTTCGCCGTCGCGTTCAGCTGCGCGGAGCGATCTTTCGGCACGATCACCGCATGCACGCCCGCCGCATCCGCGCTGCGCAGACACGCGCCGAGGTTATGCGGATCGGTGACGCCATCAAGGATCAGGAAGAACGGATTCTCCATCCCAGCGATCAGATCCGGCAGATCGTTCTCCTGATACTGACGGCCCGGCTTCACGCGGGCAATAATGCCCTGGTGCACCGCCCCATCACTTTTTTCATCCAGGGACTGGCGGTTCGCCAGCTGGATCACCACGCCCTGCGCTTCCAGAGCGTGGATCAGCGGCATCAGACGTTTGTCTTCACGCCCTTTCAGAATAAACACTTCCTGAAAACGCTCCGGTGCGCGCTCGAGAAGGGCCTGCACCGCGTGGATGCCGTAAATCATTTCACTCATTGATGGTTCTCGTAATAAGTATTTCCCCTCTCCCGGTTAGGGAGAGGGTCAGGGTGAGGGGAGAATTTACTCCGCCTGCTTTTTCTTAGCCGCGCGCTTCGCTTTGGTGGCGGCCGCTATTTTCTGTGTCTTCGCGGAAGGTTTCTTCGCTGAACGGGCTTCTTTCTTCGCCGCCTTCGGCTTCTGCTTCTTCTCGCCGCGGAACGCGCTGTCCGGCTCGAAGTTCACCTTCTTACCGGCCTGACGGCGCTTGCCGCTCGTTTTGCCGTTTCCGCCTTTTTTCGCTCTTTCGCGCTCGGTTTTACCGACGTTACGCGGGGCGCGCTCGCTGGAGATCAGGCTGAAGTCGATTTTACGGTCGTCCATATTCACGGCCTCAACCTTCACTTCCACACGGTCGCCCAGACGATAGGTCTGGCCGCCAGATTCGCCGATCAGACGCTGGCCGACCTGGTCGAAGCGGTAGTAGTCGTTATCCAGGCTGGAGACATGCACCAGACCGTCGATAAACAGCTCGTCCAGACGAACGAAGAAGCCAAAGCCGGTCACGCTGGCAATCACGCCTTTGAAGACGTTACCCACCTGGTCCAGCATAAAGTCACACTTCAGCCAGTCCGCCACGTCGCGGGTGGCTTCATCGGCACGGCGTTCGGTCATGGAGCAGTGCTGACCCAGTTGCAGCATCTCTTCCATCGAATAGTGATAGCCACCGGTTTCGGTGGTGTTCCCTTTATGTCCCTGCTCCTGTGCCAGCAGATACTTGATCGCACGGTGCAGAGAGAGGTCAGGGTAACGACGGATCGGCGACGTAAAGTGGGCGTAAGACTGCAACGCCAGGCCGAAGTGACCGCGGTTTTCCGGATCGTAAATCGCCTGCTTCATTGAGCGCAGCAGCATCGTCTGCAGCATTTCTGCATCAGGACGATCGCTAATGGATTCCAGCAGCTCGGCGTAATCGCGCGGCTCTGGCTTGTTGCCGCCCGGCAGCTCCAGGCCCAGTTCGGCTAGCACGGAGCGGAACGCGGTGATGGCTTCCGTCGACGGTTTATCGTGAATACGGAACAGCGCCGGTTCTTTGGCTTTTTCGACGAAGCGTGCCGCCGAGATATTCGCCAGAATCATACACTCTTCGATCAGCTTGTGCGCATCGTTACGCTGGGTCTGTTCGATACGCTCAATGCGGCGCTCGGCGTTGAAGATAAACTTCGCCTCTTCGCTCTCAAAGGAGATCCCGCCGCGCTCTTCGCGCGCCTGATCCAGCGTTTTGTAGAGGTTATGCAGCTCTTCGATGTGTTTGACCAGCGGCGCGTACTGTTCGCGCAGATCCTGGTCGCCCTGCAGCATATGCCAGACCTTGGTATAGGTCAGACGCGCATGCGAGCTCATCACCGCTTCGTAGAACTTGTAGCCGGTTAAGCGCCCTTTGTTGGAGATGGTCATCTCGCACACCATACAGAGGCGGTCAACCTGCGGGTTGAGGGAGCACAGACCGTTAGAGAGCACTTCCGGCAGCATCGGTACAACCTGCGACGGGAAGTAGACCGAGGTACCGCGGCTGCGCGCTTCGTTATCCAGCGGGGTGTGCGGACGAACATAGTAGCTTACGTCTGCAATCGCTACCCACAGACGCCAGCCGCCACCGCGTTTTTTCTCGCAGTAGACGGCGTCATCGAAGTCGCGGGCGTCTTCACCGTCGATCGTGACCAGCGGCAGGGAGCGGAGATCCACGCGGCCCACTTTGGATTCTTCCGGCACTTCTTCACGCAGGCTTTCGATCTGCTCTTCAACCGCTTTCGGCCAGATGTACGGAATTTCGTGGGTGCGCAGCGCCATATCAACGGCCATGCCGGTGCCCATGTTATCGCCCAGCACTTCGACGATTTTACCTACCGCTTTGGTGCGACGGGTTGGGCGCTGGGTGAGTTCCACCACCACCACAAAGCCCATGCGGGCACCCATCACCTCTTCAGGTGGGATCAGGATGTCGAAGCTCAGACGGCTGTCGTCCGGCACCACGAACCCCACGCCCGCGTCGGTAAAGTAGCGGCCGACAATCTGGCTGGTTTTTGGCACCAGCACGCGCACGACGCGCGCTTCGCGGCGGCCTTTACGGTCAGCGCCCAGCGGCTGCGCCAGAATTTGGTCGCCGTGGATGCACATTTTCATCTGTTCAGATGAGAGATACAGATCGTCTTTACGGCCTTCCACGCGCAGGAAGCCGAAGCCATCGCGGTGACCAATGACGGTCCCTTTCAGCAGATCGAGGCGTTCTGGCAGCGCGTAGCACTGGCGGCGGGTAAAGACCAGTTGCCCGTCACGCTCCATCGCGCGCAGGCGGCGGCGAAGGGCTTCAATTTGCTCTTCACCTTCAATGTTTAATTCAACAGCAAGTTCTTCACGATTGGCGGGTTTTTCGCGTTTTGTTAAGTGTTCAATGATGAACTCGCGGCTGGGGATAGGATTCGCGTATTTTTCGGCTTCGCGTTCCTGGAAAGGATCGTGTGACATGTCGGTTCCTCCGTTGTCAGCTCCGGTGGAAATTTTCTTCATTCCACCAGCAATAATTTATAAAGCGGTTGATTCTCTTCAACCAAATCGGCCAGCGTGTAGTTATCCAGTTCCATGAGAAAACTTTGCACGGCCTTAGAAAGCGCCTGTTTCAGGCGGCAAGCGGGCGTGATGTGGCAGAACTCGCTGCTGCAGTTCACCAGAGAGAGCGGCTCCAGTTCACGTACCACATCGCCAACACGAATACTCTGTGCCGGTTTACCAAGACGGATCCCACCATTCTTCCCGCGGACGGCAGCAACGTATCCGGCACGACTAAGTTGATTGATTATTTTGACCATATGATTACGGGATACGCCGTAGACCTCTGTGACTTCAGAGATACTGGTCATTTTCCCATCGGGTAACGACGCCATGTAGATCAGCGCGCGTAAGCCGTAATCGGTGAAACTTGTTAACTGCACATCAACCTCAGGAAAAAGGGAAATCGCGGACAAACCGCAGAGATATTCATTAATGATGATAAACCAGCCAGATAGTTAGCGGCTAATTTATTTGACAGACGGGGCGAAAAAGCGGAGATCCAGGAGCGGTCGCCGGATGGCGCTACGCTTATCCGGCCTACGGGTCTCCCCGCAGGCCAGCAGTCACGAAGATTATGCGTCGAACGGGTCGCGCAGGATCATCGTTTCAGTACGATCCGGGCCGGTAGAAATAATATCGATCGGCACTTCGGTCAGTTCTTCAATACGCTTGATGTAATCCAGCGCCGCCTGCGGCAGGCCGCTACGCTCTTTCACACCGAAAGTGGTCTCAGACCAGCCCGGCATGGTTTCGTAGATTGGCTCAATGCCTTCCCAGTCGTCAGCAGCCAGCGGAGTGGTGGTCACTTCGCGGCCATCTGGCATACGGTAGCCTACGCAGATTTTCACTTCTTTCAGGCCGTCCAGTACGTCCAGCTTGGTCAGGCAGAAGCCAGACAGGGAGTTGATCTGCACTGCACGACGCACGGCAACCGCATCCAGCCAGCCGGTACGACGACGACGACCGGTGGTCGCGCCAAACTCGTTACCCTGCTTGCACAGGAACTCGCCGGTTTCATCAAACAGTTCGGTCGGGAATGGACCCGCACCCACGCGAGTGGAGTACGCTTTGATGATACCCAGAACGTAATCCACATAACGTGGACCCAGGCCAGAGCCGGTCGCCACGCCACCCGCGGTGGTGTTAGAGGAGGTTACGTACGGATAGGTACCGTGGTCGATGTCCAGCAGCGTACCCTGCGCACCTTCGAACATGACGAAATCGCCACGCTTGCGCGCCTGGTCCAGCAGATCGGACACATCAACAACCATACCGGTCAGAATGTCTGCAATCGCCATGACGTCATCCAGCACTTTCTGGTAGTCAACAGCGTCAGCTTTGTAGAAGTTCACCAGCTGGAAGTTGTGATATTCCATCACTTCTTTCAGCTTTTCAGCGAAGGTCGCTTTGTCGAAGAGGTCGCCCACGCGCAGACCGCGACGTGCAACTTTATCTTCGTAAGCCGGGCCGATACCACGACCGGTGGTGCCGATCGCTTTCGCGCCACGTGCTTTCTCACGCGCAACGTCCAGCGCCACGTGATAATCCAGGATCAGCGGGCAGGCTTCGGAGAGCAGCAGACGCTCACGAACAGGGATACCACGGTCTTCCAGACCTTTCATCTCTTTCATCAGCGCCGCTGGAGACAGCACAACGCCGTTACCGATGATGCTGGTGACGTTTTCGCGAAGAATGCCTGATGGAATAAGATGGAGGACGGTTTTTTCACCGTTGATTACGAGAGTATGGCCTGCGTTGTGACCGCCCTGGTAGCGCACAACATATTTAGCCCGTTCAGTCAGAAGATCAACAATCTTCCCTTTACCTTCGTCACCCCATTGGGTGCCCAGTACGACGACGTTGTTACCCATTTTTTTCAAAATCACCGTTTGCTTAAAAATGGATTCTACCATCGCTTTTTCAGATATACAGCACTTTTTGACCTCAAAATACGCCGATTGCGCCTACTTTTTGATCAGCCAATCGTTTTCCTCAACATGTAGTAGATCACGATGCCCGCAACCACAAGACCGCCGCCAAAACGACGTAAAATATTATCCGGCAGTTGGCTCATGGTGGCGATCATTCGACGCCAGGCGCGTGGATAGAGCATCGGTCCCAGACCTTCCAGCACCAGAACCAGGGCCAGCGCGAGCCAGATCGTTGAATTCATTTTTGTTCCTTATAAAAGAAAACCACCGCTCCGTGGGGAGCGGTGGTTTGAATACTCAAACGAGCCTGAGTTTATCGCGTTGCGTTAGTCGGCGTCTTCATATAACGGAAGAAATCGCTGTCCGGGCTGAGCACCATCACATCCTGGTTGCTCTGGAAGCTATTCTCGTAAGCACGCAGGCTACGGATAAAGGCATAGAAGTCAGGATCCTGGCTGAAGGCATCAGCAAACAGTTTCGCGGCTTCCGCATCACCTTCACCGCGCAGGATACGGCCCTGGCGCTCAGATTCTGCCAGCGTCTTGGCCACTTCGTAGTCCGCAGCAGCACGCAGCTTCTCCGCCTCTTCCTGGCCCTGTGAACGGTGACGACGGGCGACCGCTTCACGCTCGGCGCGCATACGGTTGTAAATCGCCTCGGACACTTCCACCGGCAGGTTGATCTGCTTGATACGCACGTCCACCACTTCGATACCCAGCGCAGCCATACTGTTCGGGTTGATCACCGGTACTTTACCGTTGGTCTCCGCCTGAACGCGTTCAGCCGCTTTGGCAATTGCATCGTCAGCTGCTGGCGTTGAAACTTCATCTTCCGTGCCCGCGGTGCCGGAGTTCAGCGCATCGCGAACTTCCAGGGTCAGACGCCCACGGGAGTCGGTCACGATGTCTTTCACATCCAGACGACCAATCTCGGAACGCAGACGGTCAGAGAACTTACGTTTCAGCAGCACTTCCGCCTGAGAAACGTCACCGCCGCCCGTTGCCAGGAAGTAACGGCTGAAATCACTGATGCGCCATTTGATATAGGAATCAACGATCAGGTCCTTCTTCTCTTTGGTCACGAAACGGTCGGCCTGGTTATCCATGGTCTGGATACGCGCATCCAGCGTTTTCACAGACTGAATGAACGGCACCTTGAAGTGCAGGCCCGGTTCGTAAATGACCGGACGTTTGTCGCCATCACGCACGACGCTGCTGAACTGGAACTTAATCCCACGCTCGCCCTCTTTCACCACAAAGATCGAGGTATAAAGCACGACCAGTACGATGACGATGATCGCAATAACTGACTTACGCATCCTTATTCCCCCTGACGCTGGTAGTCGTTACGCTGCGCGTTAGCACGGCGTTGGTCCATAATGTCACCATCGTTCGAAGAAGGCGTTGTGTTCGTGCTGGCGCTGCCCGTTGAGGATGGCGGCAGACGCAGCAGGTTGTTCGCACCGCTGTTGTCTTTTGCTGCCGGAGCAGAACCGCCTTTCAGCATCTGATCCAGCGGCAGCACCATCAGGTTTCCGCCTTTACTGTCGTTAACCAACACTTTGCGGGTGTGGCTCAGCACTTTTTCCATGGTCTCGATATAGAGACGCTCACGGGTAATTTCCGGCGCCGCTTTATATTCAGGCAGGATCTTCGCAAAGCGAGCCACTTCACCCTGTGCTTCCAGGATGGTCTGGGTCTTATACGCACGCGCTTCTTCCAGAATACGCTGCGCCTGACCGTTAGCACGCGGCTGAACTTCGTTGGTATAGGCTTCTGCTTCACGAATGTACTGCTGTTCGTTTTCACGTGCAGCAATCGCATCGTCAAAGGCCGCTTTTACCTCTTCCGGCGGACGGGCAGCCTGGAAGTTGACGTCCAGCAGGGTAATACCCATGTTGTACGGACGAATGGTCTCTTCCAGCTCACGCTGGGTATCGCTACGAATAACGGTACGACCTTCGGTCAGAATGCGGTCCATGGTGTATTTACCGATCACACCACGCAGGGCGCTGTCGGTCGCCTGACGCAGGCTGTCATCGGCACTGGTCACGCTAAACAGATAACGCTCAGGATCGGTTACGCGGTACTGCACGTTCATCTCAACGCGCACGACGTTTTCGTCAGAGGTCAGCATCACGCCAGAGGCGGCCAGTTCACGGACGGATTCCACGTTGACCGCAGTCACGTCGTCAATGAAGGTCGGTTTCCAGTTCAGGCCCGGCTCAACCAGATGGCTGAACTTACCGAAGCGGGTCACCACACCGCGTTCCGCTTCTTTAATGGTGTAGAACCCGGTAGCAGCCCAGATGATTACCACTGCAGCGGCAACAATACCCACTACGCGGCCACCCATTTGCGGGCGCGGCCCCTGGGTAGAATTTCCACCTGAGCCAGAACCTTTACCTCCGCCAAGACCACCAAGCTTTTTGCTCAGCTTGCGGAAGATATCATCCAGATCCGGCGGCCCCTGCTCGCGACCACCTTTGTTGCCATTTCCCCCAGAGTTGCCGCCTTGATTATTGCTGCTTCCCCACGGGTCGCGGTCCTGTCCGTTATTACCGGGCTGATTCCACGCCATGTATATGCTCCATATTTGTTATGCAAGGGCGAATTATTCAGGCATCCCCTTTCTGATCAGACGATATAGTCGACCAGCGCAGGTTCTTGTTTACAGAGGCGACGCCAGTCAACGATCGGCATACGCACCTGCATCCCCACGCTGCCGTCATCCTCCATCCACTCTTTTTCTATCGCCTGAAGCTGATAAAACCGGCTGCGCAGCCTGCCTTCCTGTGGCGGCAGTCGCAGCGTGTGCTGAGCTACCTCACCGGAAAGACGTTCTGTCAAAGCCTGGAAAAGCAGTGGCACACCAATACCGGTCTGGGCAGAAAGCCAGACCCGAATCGGTTTGTTCTCTTCATCTCTGTCGATACGCGGTTCGAAATCGTCCAGCATATCGATCTTGTTCATGACCAACAGCGTGGGAATTTCGTGGGCGTCGATCTCTTCGAGCACCACGTTCACCGCGTCGATGTTCTCCTGCACGCGCACATCTGCCGCATCAATCACGTGCAGCAGCAGCGTCGCCTGTCGCGTCTCCTGCAGGGTGGCCTTGAATGCCGCCACCAGGTCATGCGGCAGGTGACGGATAAACCCTACGGTATCCGCCAGCACCGTTTCACCGACGTCTGCGACGTCAATACGGCGCAGCGTAGGGTCCAGGGTCGCAAACAGCTGGTCTGCGGCATAAACCTGGGCCTCGGTTATCTGGTTAAACAGGGTGGATTTACCGGCGTTGGTATACCCCACCAGCGACACCGTTGGGATGTCGGCTTTGGTTCGTGCCCGACGCCCCTGCTCACGCTGTTTCTCAACCCTTTCCAGACGTGAGAGGATCTGGGTAATTCGGCCACGCAGCAAACGACGGTCGGTTTCGAGCTGGGTTTCACCCGGGCCGCGCAAACCAATCCCGCCTTTTTGTCTTTCAAGGTGTGTCCAGCCACGCACCAGACGCGTTGCCAGATGGCGCAGCTGCGCCAGCTCAACCTGCAGTTTCCCTTCGTGGGTACGTGCACGCTGAGCAAAAATGTCTAAAATCAATCCCGTGCGATCGATAACACGGCATTCGCAGAGAGCTTCCAGGTTGCGCTCCTGGGCTGGAGACAGCGCATGATCAAACAACACGACTGACGCGCCGGTTGCTTTTACGGCATCCGCAATTTCGACTGCTTTACCTTCACCAACAAAATACTTTGGGTGCGGCGCTTTACGGCTACCGGTAATCACCTGCATTGCTTCGACACCGGCGGAAGAGACCAGAGATTCAAACTCCTGGAGGTCTTCCATATCTTTGTCTTGCGAAAAATAGATGTGTACCAGCACCGCCTGCTCACCGGCATCATAACGGTCAAACAAGCGTAAACCTCTCTAAAAAGATCAGCGGGGAACGCAGGATCCCTGGCTCCCCGTGTGGATAACAGTGCGAAACCTTATTCGGTCTCGTCGCTGTCCTGCGCTGGCGTTGAAGAACCCTGCGCGTTGCTGCCATGATGGTAGTTACTACCTGTGCCGCCGCCAGCGTTATTGCTGTGATGAGATACCGGACGGGACGGAACAACAGTAGAAATAGCGTGCTTGTAGACCATCTGACTGACCGTGTTTTTCAACAGAATCACGAACTGATCGAAAGACTCAATCTGACCTTGCAGCTTAATACCATTCACCAAATAAATAGAAACTGGAACACGTTCCCGACGCAATGCGTTCAGGAACGGATCTTGTAAAGATTGCCCCTTAGCCATTCTATCTTTTCCTTATATGCTTGTTTTGTACTTAGAACCTTGCGATTCTGAAAAATTGCGCACGATACGTCTCAATTGTACACATTCAGTGAGCGATATCACCAACAACCTCAATCACGTCGTTTAACGCCTGTTGTGGTTTTTCACTGTCTAACCAGTGAACCCCTTCCCAACCGCGCAACCAGGTGATCTGGCGCTTCGCTAACTGTCTCGTGGCGCAAACACCTCGATAAACCATTTCATCGTATGAAATCTCACCTTCAAGATACGACCACATCTGGCGGTATCCCACACAACGAATGGAAGGCATGTCCGTATGCAAATCTCCACGGGCAAATAACGCCCGCACTTCTGCTTCAAAATCTGAAGCTAACATCTGATGAAAACGCTGCTCAATTCGCTGATGGAGCAGTTCACGGCTCGCCGGGGCGATGGCGAACTGATGCACCTGATACGGCAGAGCGTCTCCTGACGTTTGCGTCAGTTCCGTTAAAGTTTTACCCGAAATGAAAAAAACTTCCAGTGCCCGGGAAAGCCTTTGCGGATCATTTGGATGGATCCGTGCTGCGGCAACCGGATCAATCTCCGCCAGTTGCTGATGCAAAACGTCCCAACCCTGCTCTGCCGCCTGCTGCTCAATTTTCGCTCTTACTTCCGGGTCCGCGGATGGCAGAGGTGATAACCCCTCCAGCAGCGCCTTGAAGTAGAGCATGGTTCCGCCAACCAACAGCGGTATACGCCCCGCCGCCGTTATCTCGGCCATCTCGGCTAAGGCATCCCGGCGAAAATCCGCTGCGGAGTAAGCCTGAGCCGGGTCGAGTATATCCAGCAAACGGTGCGGTGCCGCACGCAGCTCTTCTGCGTCAGGCTTCGCC
Organism: Enterobacter sp. JBIWA003; assembly: GCF_019968825.1. Lineage (NCBI taxonomy): Bacteria > Pseudomonadati > Pseudomonadota > Gammaproteobacteria > Enterobacterales > Enterobacteriaceae > Enterobacter > Enterobacter sp. JBIWA003. The sequence continues at coordinate 506,320 of NZ_CP074170.1, read as the reverse complement.
GTGCCGATGTCCATCCCCCGATAAATGAGGGCGGAGTCGACGCTAATCAACTCTACAGGCAAAACTTTACGCAACTCAATGGCGAGCGCCGTTTTGCCGGAGGCCGTTGGGCCCATTAAAAAAATTGCCTTAGGCAGGCTCGCCTTACTTACATCAATCATGTTTCAGGGCGTTCATCGCCGTTTGTAAATCAACAGGTTGTAATAATCCACCCGGCGGCGTTTTCACCAGATGCGGACAGAGACGTTCCACCTCCGCCAGCACGCTAATGGCCTGTGCCATACTCCACGGCGTGTGTTCGCTTGCCAGATGACGGGCGATCCACTGCGCGGTGTTAGCGGCATCAAACGCTGTTTGCTGCGCCAGGTAGCCTATCAGTTCAGGAATCAAGTTTTGTAAATTTTGTTGGCGTAAGGGTAAAGGCACTGCACGAATTGTCACATGTTGCGGTTCGAGCACAGTTTCAATCCCCATCTGCGCCAGCTGCGCCTCGGCGCGCTGCAATACCCTTGTTTCATCAGGGGATATTTTCAGGCGAACCGGAATTAACAGCGGCTGCGCACAGGCGGCATTTTCGCCCGGCGTGAGCTGCACCTGTTTAAGCCAGCGTTCAGCCACCGGCAGTGCCAGAAGCATCAATTTACCGTCACGCTCCAGCAGCGCCATATCCGGCGCGATGATCGTCAGCACACGACCAAAACTCTGGCTGTGGCCGTCCAGAGAAGGCTGAGGCGCCGGAATAGATGTTTTACGCTCCACGGCCGGCGTTTCCAGCAGTTTGCGGTACAACGCGCCCTGCTGCTTTTGATAGCCAGGCTGGGCATTCGGGTAGTTAGCACCCGTTGGACGCGGTGCTCCCCCGGCGGAGGAAAAGCGCGGCGCTTCCGGTTCACGCGCGACGGCGGGCTCCGCAAAATGGTTGCGGCCGGCCGCGACGCGGTTTTCCAGAATTGGGCGTGGCGCCGGTTCTGCGTGTTCCAGCGGCAATGACGTTTCAACCTGCTGCTGCAGCACGCTCAGCACGCCCTGATAGATAAAATCATGCACCAGTCGCGACTGGTGGAATCGTACTTCGTGCTTGGCAGGATGAACGTTCACATCCACCTGATGCGGGTCGATGTCCAGATAAAGCACGAAAGCAGGCTGCTGATCGGCCCCGAGCTTGTCTTCGCAGGCCTGGCGAATGGCGTGATTGATGAGACGGTCGCGCATCATGCGGCCGTTGACGTAGCAATACTGGATCTCCGCAAACGCAGCGCTGCTCGCGTTCGGATCGGCTACCCAGCCGCGCAGCGCCAGATCGCCGTGCTGCCACTCAATGGCCAGCGCCTGTTCCAGAAACGGGGTCCCGCAAATGGCGCCCAGCCGTCGCTCTTTCTGTCCACCTTCCGCCACCGCGCGATACTGGCGCATCACCTTGCCGTTGTGGCTGAGGTTGATGGTGACATCGAAACGCGCCAGCGCGATACGGCGGATGATCTCGTCGATGTGTCCGAATTCGGTCTTCTCGGTACGCATGAACTTGCGTCGGGCGGGGGTGTTGTAGAAGAGATCTAATACTTCAAGCGTCGTGCCGACAGGGTGCGCCGCGGGTTTGACCGTTACATCCATATCGCGCCCTTCGGCGTACGCCTGCCAGGCTTCCTGCTGTTCGGCGGTACGGGAGGTCAGCGTTAAGCGCGAAACCGAGCTGATACTGGCCAGCGCTTCACCGCGAAAGCCGAGGCTAATAATCGCCTCCAGGTCATCCAGAGAAGCAATTTTACTGGTGGCGTGACGGGCCAGCGCCAGCGCCAGCTCCTCTTTTTTTATGCCACAGCCGTTATCACGAATGCGGATAAGCTTCGCGCCACCGCGCTCGATATCAATATCAATACGGGTCGCGCCCGCATCAAGGCTGTTTTCCACCAGCTCCTTCACGACCGACGCAGGACGTTCCACCACCTCACCGGCGGCGATTTGGTTCGCAAGCTGCGGCGGCAGAACCTGAATCGGCATGAATTCTCCTTAGTTGGTCGCGGTCATCTCACCCGGCAGCGCTGCGCTGGCCGTCTGGCCTGCGCCACTCTGTGGCGCAGACTGCAGCGGATGGGCATCAAAGTATTTACGCAGACCGTTATAAATCGCTTCGGCAATTTGCTGCTGATAGCTGTCGCTTCCCAGCAGACGCTCTTCACCGTTGTTACTGATAAAGCCCGTCTCTACAAGGATGGACGGGATATCTGGCGAGCGCAGAACGCCGAGGCTGGCATGTTCAGGACGACGCTTATGCAGCACGCCAATACTTTGCAGTTGGTTCAATACGTTAGTGGCGACATCATACCCGACGCGCTGAGAATGACCGAATTGTAAATCCAGCACCGCCTGGCTGAGATACGGGTCTGACTGGCTGTTTGCCAGCACATCGCCCGCGCCGCCCAACAGTTCGGACTGCTTCTCATGCTCTTCCAGCCAGTTGGCCATTTCGCTGTTGGCGCGACGGTTCGAGAGTACCCATACCGAGGCGCCGGTCGCGTTACGGTTTGGCGCAGCATCCGCGTGGATGGAGACCAGGAAGTTCGCATTCTGCTTACGTGCAACGTCCGAACGCCCCATCACCGAAATGAAGTAATCCCCGTCGCGGGTCAACACGCCTTTGAACATAGGGTCGTCGTTGAGCAGCGCACGCAGCTTACGGGCAATGGCGATGGTGACATTTTTCTCTTGCGTCCCCCCCGGGCCAATCGCACCCGGGTCCTGTCCACCGTGACCCGCATCAATGGCGATAATCACTTTGTCACCGCTGGCCGCTGTACGGCGCGCACTCGCTGCCGGACGCGTTACCGTATTGCTGCTGGTTGCCGCAGTGATGCGATCGTTCTGCGATTTAAACGGATTACGCGCAGGTTCAGCAGGACGCGGCGTATACACCGGTTCTTCGACGCGTTTCGCAACGACCGGCGGCGGTGGAGGCGGTGGCGGGACATCGGCATTGATGGTAAAGACCACCGTATAGTTCGCCCCGTTTTGCTGCTTCACCGCCTTCGTTTTGCCCTTTTCGGTCAGATCGACCACCAGGCGTAACGACTGGCTATCCTGCGGCGTACCCGAACGGATACTTTTCACCAGGTTGTTGCCGCTGAACTGCAGCGGGAGTCCCTGGATCACGCCTGTCTGTTTGATATCCAGCGCCACGCTGTGGCTGTCTGGCTGTGAAAACGCATACTCAGGATCGCCCATAAAGCTGAACGTGATCCGGGCCTGGCTTTCGCCGTTCGAGACCTGAATATCTGAGAGGTTTGCCGCCCCGGCCTGCGCGCACAGCAGCACGGTGGCAGCAAACAACCAACCTTTAACGCGATTTATCATCCCGTCATCCCTACGCTTAACCGGCCAGTCGCGCCAGTAAGGAACTGCCTGATGAGGAAACAGCACTGATGCGTGCCTCACGCCCTTGTGCCTGGTAATCTAAGTGAATTTCGACATCCGGGTCAGGCAGCACACCCGCACCTTGTTGCGGCCACTCCACCAGGCAGATGGCATCATTGGCAAAATAATCACGGATCCCCATAAATTCCAGCTCCTCAGGATCCGCAAGGCGGTATAAATCGAAGTGGTACACCATGAGATTTTCAAGGGTGTACGGTTCTACCAGCGTGTAGGTTGGGCTTTTCACATTCCCGTTATGCCCTAACGCCTGTAAAAAACCCCGGCTGAAGGTGGTTTTACCCGCACCTAAATCACCATACAGATAAATGACGGTTGCCCCCTGACAGGCCTGCGCCACGCGCTTGCCGAGTTCTAAAGTGGCTTGTTCATCAGGTAAAGGAATCGCTCGATTAGTCATTTTCTACGTCAATCACATCCGGGTTAACAACACGCCGCAGCGTGCAAAAGAGATCGGTGGCCAGCATACCGCGTGTACCGTAACGCGCAGCCAGTTTATCTGCCGCAACGCCGTGGGCCACGCAGCCCGCGCAGGCTGCATCATAAAGGGGAAGTTTCTGTCCAAGCAATGCGCCGATGATGCCGGAAAGCACATCGCCCATGCCGCCGCTCGCCATGCCCGCATTTCCGGCATCAATAATGCCCTCCGTCTCGTCACAGGCGACAACGGTTCCCGCCCCTTTTAAAACAGCAACACCTCCGTAACGTTTTACCAGACGCTGAGCAGAAAGTAAGCGATCGCTTTCAATTTCTGCCACGCTGCAGTTAAGCAGCCGCGCGGCTTCGCCGGGGTGTGGCGTCAGAATGCGATTGTGACGCTTATCCGGGTTTATTGCCAGAAGGTTAAGCGCGTCGGCATCCCACAGCATCGGTTTGCGAAAATTCTCGACCTTTTGCAGGGCCTGTTTACCCCACGCCTGCTGTCCAAGCCCGGGACCGATCACCACCACATCCGCCCATTCGAGGCTTTCCTCTAACGTCTGAAGCGTAAGCTCATGGACCATCAACTCCGGTCGGGCAGTGATGATTGGCGCAATATTCTCAATGCGAGTGAGCACTCGCACTAATCCGGCGCCGCTGCGCAAAGCCGCTTCACCGGTCATGCGAATCGCACCTGCCGTACCGTGGTCGCCGCCCACAATGACCAGCCTGCCGTGATCGCCCTTATGGGACGTCGACCGGCGCGGCGGGAGCCACGCTGGGAGCTGCGAGGCGTCAAAGCGTGACAGTTTCGTTTCCTGCCCGGCGAGCCAGCTCTCCAGCCCCAGCGCACTGTGGTGCAACACGCCGACGACATCCCGCGCTTTGCCGGTCAGTAACCCCGGCTTGAGGGCGATGAAGGTCACCGTATGTGCCGCCTGAATCACCGCCCCCGGCGTCGCGCCGGTTTGTGCCATCAGTCCAGAGGGAATATCCAGGGCGACTACCGGCGCGGAATGTCTGTTCGCGTGTTCAATAAGCGCGGCAACGTTTTCGCGCGGCGCGCTGCGCAGCCCGGTGCCCAGCAGCCCGTCAACAATCAGATCAACATCCTCTGGCCAGACGATATCAGGCGCATGAATCACACCGCCTGCGTTCAGCCATGCCTCCCGCGCCGCGCTGGCCTCTTCCGGCAGCGGTTTATCACTTTCGAGAGCCAGCAAGGTCACGCGGATACCCGCAGCCACCGCGAGACGGGCAACGACGTAGCCATCACCGCCGTTGTTGCCGTGCCCGCACAGAATTAGCCAGTGAGCCGCCTGCGGGAAGGCGCTTCGGGCAACGTCAAACGCCGCCTCACCCGCGCGCAGCATCAGTTCATACAGGGTAATCCCGAGGCTGTCTGCGGCCTCTTTTTCGGCGCGCCGGAGGTCATCCGCATGCCAGATGGAATGTGGTATACTTGCGGGGTTTTTCTTCACCGTATGGTCCGTCATGTCACAGTCCCTCGATCTCAATGAATTAGCGCAAAAAATAAAACAGTGGGGTGCTGAGCTTGGCTTCCAGAAGGTGGGCATTACCGATACCGACCTTTCCGCCAGCGAGCCGAAACTGCAGGCCTGGCTGGACAAACAATACCACGGCGAAATGGAGTGGATGGCGCGTCATGGCATGATGCGCGCCCGTCCACACGAGCTTTTGCCGGGCACATTACGCGTCATCAGCGTGCGCATGAATTATCTGCCCGCCAACGCGGCCTTTGCGCGCACGCTAAAAGACCCCTCGCTGGGTTACGTTAGCCGGTACGCCCTGGGACGTGATTACCATAAGCTTCTGCGTAACCGTTTAAAAAAACTCGGGGAAACTATTCAGCAGCACTGTGTTTCGCTGAATTTTAGACCCTTTGTCGATTCCGCGCCTATTCTTGAGCGTCCGATCGCCGAAAAAGCCGGGCTTGGCTGGACAGGTAAGCACTCACTTATCCTTAGCCGCGACGCCGGATCGTTCTTCTTCCTCGGTGAACTGCTGATCGATTTACCGCTGCCGGTAGACGGCCCGGTAGAGGAAGGCTGTGGCCGCTGCGTGGCCTGTATGACCATCTGCCCTACCGGCGCCATCGTTGAGCCCTACACCGTTGATGCGCGCCGCTGTATCTCCTACCTGACTATCGAACTGGAAGGGGCCATTCCAGAGGAATTTCGACCGCTTATCGGCAACCGCATCTACGGCTGCGACGATTGCCAGCTCATCTGCCCATGGAACCGCTATTCGCAGCTTACTGATGAAGAAGATTTCAACCCGCGTAAGGCGCTCCATGCCCCGCCGCTTATTGAGCTGTTCGCCTGGTCCGAGGCCTGGTTCCTGAAAGTGACAGAGGGTTCGGCTATTCGCCGTATCGGCCATCTGCGCTGGCTGCGAAATGTCGCCGTCGCGCTGGGGAATGCCCCGTGGGATGAAGCCAATATTCGGGCGCTTGAAAGCCGTCGAGGTGAGCACCCACTTCTTGATGAACACATAGAATGGGCGATTGCGCAGCAGATAGACAAGCGTAATGCCTGCGTGGTCGAGGTGCAGCTACCGAAGAAACAGCGTCTGGTGAGGGTGATTGAGAAAGGGCTTCCGCGGGATGCCTGAACTATTCACACCCTGTGAATAAAATTACAAACTCAAGCGCCATCTGGTCTGGAGATGAGGTCAAGTGATCTCAATAACATTTTGAAATCAAATTTTATACTGTAAATACAGTGCGTTATAAAGATATTATTCACCCTGCTAAGTTTTAACCCTGTTTCGGTTAAGCGCAGTTTCTGTGGATAACTCTGTTCACAAGAGTATTTCAGAGACAATAGAAAACGTCCCCAGCGACGCTTTTCGCTATGGATATTTTAGAGATAAAGAAGAATTTGGAGCGGGAAACGAGACTCGAACTCGCGACCCCGACCTTGGCAAGGTCGTGCTCTACCAACTGAGCTATTCCCGCTTGGGTGGTCCGTGCTGTGGAAGCACTTTCAAATTTTGGAGCGGGAAACGAGACTCGAACTCGCGACCCCGACCTTGGCAAGGTCGTGCTCTACCAACTGAGCTATTCCCGCTTGGGCAGTCTGTGCTGTGGAAGCACTTTCAAATTTTGGAGCGGGAAACGAGACTCGAACTCGCGACCCCGACCTTGGCAAGGTCGTGCTCTACCAACTGAGCTATTCCCGCAAATCTGCACTGCTTTTGTTGCTGTCGTAACGTGTAATTCTCTGTCGTTACGGGAGGCGCATTATACGAGAAATCCTTTTAGCTGCAACCCCCCTTAAAGCGATTTTTTCGAAATTCAGTTCAAATGCTTATTTAATCGGCAAGCTGAACAATTTAACGACAAAAACCCGGCCACGCAAGGCGCCGGATCTCAAAATCACAGCTTAATAAAGTTTTCGCGGTAGTAGGAAAGCTCCGCCACGGACTCTCGGATATCGTCCATCGCCTGATGCGTCCCCTGCTTTTTAAAGCCGTCGAGGATTTCAGGCTTCCAGCGACGCGCCAGCTCTTTCAGCGTGCTGACATCCAGATAGCGGTAGTGAAAGTAAGACTCCAGCTCCGGCATGTACTTAAACAGGAAACGACGATCCTGGCCGATGCTATTCCCACAGATAGGCGATTTGCCCGCCGGAACCCACTGTTTCAGAAACTCAAGCGTCGCCAGCTCCGCCTCACGGTCACCCATGGTGCTCACCTTCACGCGCTCCACCAGACCACTGCCGGTGTGGGTACGCACGTTCCACTCATCCATCAACGCCAGCTGGTCATCGGACTGATGCACCGCTATCGTTGGCCCTTCCGCCAGGATATTCAGGTTGGCGTCCGTCACCAGGGTTGCAATTTCAATGATGCGATCGCGCTCGGGATCCAGCCCGGTCATTTCGAGATCGATCCAAATCAGGTTGTTTTCATCCGCGCTCATGTTATTTTCCACCCTTCTCGCATAACCGGCAGTAGCAGGTTAACTAGTATTAATTAGAGTGTATCATAGAGGTTTTGCCCCCTACGGGCGACCAGGAGCCAGTGCGATTGAGTAAAAATAAACTCTCCAAAGGGCAGCAGCGCCGCGTGAATGCCAATCACCAGCGCCGTCTTAAAACCACTGCGGAGAAGGTCGATTACGACGACAACCTGTTTGGCGACCCAACGGAAGGCGTAGTCATCAGCCGTTTCGGTATGCACGCTGACGTGGAATCCGCCGATGGTGCGATTCACCGCTGCAACATCCGCCGGACCATTCGTTCTCTGGTTACCGGCGACCGCGTCGTCTGGCGGCCGGGTAAAGAGGCGGCGGAAGGCGTGACGGTAAAAGGTATCGTTGAAGCGGTCCATGAGCGCACGTCCGTGTTAACCCGTCCCGATTTCTACGACGGGGTCAAACCGATTGCCGCCAACATTAACCAGATTGTTATCGTATCGGCGATTTTGCCCGAACTGTCGCTCAATATTATCGACCGATACCTCGTCGCCTGCGAAACGCTGCAGGTTGAGCCGATTATCGTGCTGAACAAAATCGATCTGCTGGACGACGACGGAATGGCCTTCGTCAATGAGCAGATGGATATCTATCGCAAGATTGGCTACCGCGTCCTGATGGTCTCCAGCTACACCAAAGATGGCCTGAAACCGCTGGAAGAGGCGCTTACCGATCGCATCAGCATCTTTGCAGGCCAGTCCGGCGTGGGCAAATCGAGCCTGCTGAACAACCTGCTTGGCCTCCAGCAAGAGATCCTCACCAACGATGTCTCTGATGTCTCGGGCCTGGGCCAGCACACCACTACCGCGTCACGCCTGTATCACTTCCCGCATGGGGGCGATGTCATTGACTCCCCGGGCGTGCGAGAGTTCGGTTTATGGCACCTGGAGCCGGAACAAATCTTTAACGGATTTGTCGAATTCCATGATTATTTAGGCGCTTGCAAGTACCGCGACTGTAAACACGATAACGACCCAGGCTGCGCTATCCGTGAAGCGGTTGAGAAAGGCGAAATTGCGGAGACCCGCTTCGAGAATTACCACCGTATTCTTGAGAGCATGGATCAGGTAAAAACGCGTAAAAACTTTTCTGATTCTGATAACTGACAACTAAGCTAAGCATCGCTAAAATCGTCCCCTTTTTTCAGGTTCCGGCGGCTTAACGCCGGATCAGGAACGACAAAACAATGGCCTGGAGGCTACCTTGTTAAACGCATTTAAACTTTCGCTTCAATACATTCTGCCAAAACTGTGGCTCACTCGCCTGGCGGGCTGGGGCGCGAGCAAACGCGCAGGCTGGCTGACCAAACTGGTCATCGACCTTTTCGTAAAATATTACAAGGTCGATATGAAAGAGGCGCAGAAGCCGGATACCGCCAGCTACCGCACCTTCAACGAATTCTTCGTGCGCCCGCTGCGTGACGACGTGCGTCCGGTGAACACCGACCCTAACGTCCTGGTGATGCCGGCAGATGGCGTGATCAGTCAGTTGGGTAACATCGAAGACGACAAAATTCTGCAGGCGAAGGGCCATAACTACAGCCTGGAAGCGCTGCTGGCGGGTAACTACCTGATGGCGGATCTGTTCCGCAACGGTACCTTTGCCACCACCTATCTGTCACCGCGCGACTACCACCGCGTGCACATGCCGTGTAACGGCATCCTGCGTGAAATGATTTACGTCCCGGGCGATCTGTTCTCCGTGAACCACCTCACCGCGCAGAACGTGCCAAACCTGTTTGCCCGTAACGAGCGCGTCATCTGCCTGTTTGATACTGAATTCGGCCCTATGGCACAGATTCTGGTCGGTGCGACCATCGTCGGCAGCATCGAAACCGTCTGGGCTGGCACCATTACCCCACCGCGCGAAGGCGTGATCAAACGCTGGACCTGGCCTGCCGGTGAAGCGGAAGGCTCTGTGGCCCTGCTGAAAGGCCAGGAGATGGGTCGCTTTAAGCTGGGCTCCACCGTGATCAACCTGTTTGCGCCGGGCAAAGTGAAGCTGGCTGAACAGCTTGAAAGCCTGTCGGTGACAAAGCTGGGCCAGCCGCTGGCGGTCTCTACTGAAACCTTCGTGACGCCAGAGGCAGAACCGGCTCCGCTGTCACAAGAAGAGATCCAGGCCGAGCACGACGCCAGCCCGCTGGTTGACGACAAAAAAGACGAAGGCTAACAACAGAAGGATCGCTGACGTGCGCCCGATTATCGTTCTACTGATGGCCTGGTGCCTCAGCATGGGGGCGTACGCAGCGACAGCCCCCGACGCCAAACAGATAACCCAGGAACTGGAGCAGGCAAAAGCGGCCAAACCCGCTCAGCCAGAGACCGTCGAGTCGCTCCAGTCCGCACTGAACGCGCTTGAGGAGCGGAAAGGCTCTCTTGAGCGCGCTCAGCAGTATCAGCAGGTTATCGACAACTTCCCCAAACTCTCGCAGACGCTGCGCGCGCAGCTCAATAATTTGCGTGACGAACCGCGCGATGTGCCCGCAGGGATGACCTCCGACGCACTGAACCAGGAGATCCTGCAGGTCAGCAGCCAGCTTCTGGAAAAGAGCCGCCTTGCTCAGCAGGAGCAGGAGCGAGCGCGCGAAATTGCCGACTCTCTCAGCCAGCTTCCGCAGCAGCAAACCGACGCCCGTCGCCAGCTTAATGAAGTTGAGCGCCGCGTGGGTACGCAAAACGGCAACACGCCGCAGGCACAGGCCCAAAATCTGGGCCTGCAGGCAGAATCGGCTCGCCTGAAGGCCCTTGTCGATGAGCTTGAGCTGGCGCAGCTTTCCGCCAATAACCGCCAGGAGCTGTCGCGGATGCGCTCAGAACTCGCTCAGAAGCAGAGCGAGCAACTGGACGCGTATCTTCAGGCCCTGCGCAACCAGCTCAACAGCCAGCGCCAGCGTGAAGCGGAGCGCGCGCTGGAAAGTACCGAGCTGCTGGCAGAAAACAGCGATAACCTGCCTGCCGGCATCGTCCAGCAGTTTAAGGTCAACCGTGAGCTTTCGGCCGCGCTGAACCAACAGGCGCAGCGTATGGATCTGGTGGCCTCGCAGCAGCGTCAGGCCACCAATCAAACCCTTCAGGTTCGCCAGGCGCTTAACACCCTGCGCGAGCAGTCCCAGTGGCTCGGATCGTCAAACCTGCTGGGCGAAGCGCTGCGCGCCCAGGTCGCGCGGCTGCCGGAAATGCCCAAGCCGCAGCAGCTGGATACCGAAATGGCCCAGCTGCGCGTTCAGCGGCTGCATTTTGAAGATCTTCTCAACAAACAGCCGCAAATCCGCCAGATCCGTCAAGCTGACGGACAGCCTCTGACCAGCGAGCAAAACCGCATTCTTGAAGCCCAGATGCGTACCCAGCGTGAACTGCTGAACTCTCTGCTCCAGGGCGGGGATACGCTGATTCTGGAGCTGACCAAGCTAAAGGTGTCCAACAGCCAGCTGGAAGATGCGCTGAAAGAGGTGAACGAGGCGACGCACCGTTATCTCTTCTGGACGTCCGACGTGCGTCCGATGACCTTCTCGTGGCCAATTGAGATTGTCCAGGATCTGCGCCGCCTGATTTCGCTGGATACCTTCAGCCAGCTGGGACAGGCCAGCGTGATGATGCTCACCAGCAAAGAGACCATTTTCCCGCTGCTGGGGGCGTTGATTCTGGTGGGCTTCAGCATTTACTCGCGCAGACATTTCACCCGCTTCCTCGAGCGTTCCAGCTCCCGGGTGGGGAAGGTTACCCAGGATCACTTCTGGCTGACGTTGCGCACCGTATTCTGGTCGATTCTTGTCGCCTCCCCGCTGCCGGTGCTGTGGATGACGCTGGGCTATGGCCTGCGGGAAGCCTGGCCCTATCCGCTCGCGGTAGCGATTGGCGATGGCGTCACCGCCACGGTACCGCTGCTGTGGGTGGTGATGATTTGCGCCACCTTTGCGCGACCCAATGGCCTGTTTATCGCCCACTTTGGCTGGCCGCGTAATCGCGTGGCGCGCGCCATGCGTTACTATCTGATGAGCATCGGGCTGATTGTGCCGCTGATTATGGCGCTGATCATGTTCGATAATCTCAACGACCGCGAATTCTCAGGCTCGCTGGGCCGCCTCTGCTTTATGCTGATATGTGGAGCGCTGGCCATCGTCACGCTCAGCCTGAAACGCGCGGGTATTCCGCTCTATCTGGATAAAACCGGCAGCGGCGACAACATGTTCAACCGGCTGCTCTGGAACCTGCTGCTCAGCGCACCGTTGATTGCGATGCTGGCAGCCGCGGTGGGTTACCTGGCGACGTCGCAGGCGCTGTTGGCACGTCTGGAAACCTCGGTGGCCATCTGGTTCCTGCTGCTGGTGGTGTATCACGTGATCCGCCGCTGGATGCTGATTCAGCGCCGCCGTCTGGCGTTTGATCGTGCCAAGCATCGCCGGGCGGAGATCCTCGCCCAGCGCGCGCGGGGTGAGGAAGAGCCAAACCACGTCAACAGTACGGAAGGCACGACGGAGGCGGATGAGGTCGAGCTGGATCTGGATGCCATCAGTACCCAGTCCCTGCGTCTGGTTCGCTCCATCCTGATGCTGATTGCCCTCCTGTCGGTCATCTTCCTGTGGTCGGAGATCCACTCCGCATTTGGCTTCCTGGAGAACATCTCGCTGTGGGATGTGACCTCCACGGTACAGGGCGTTGAAAGCCTGGAGCCGATCACCCTAGGGGCAGTGCTGATTGCCATTCTGGTGCTGATCATCACCACCCAGCTGGTGCGCAACTTCCCGGCGCTGCTGGAGCTGGCGCTGCTGCAGCATCTGGATTTAACGCCGGGTACGGGCTATGCGATCACGACCATTACCAAGTATCTAATCATGCTGTTTGGTGGACTGGTTGGCTTCTCGATGATCGGCATTGAGTGGTCGAAGCTCCAGTGGCTCGTCGCAGCGCTCGGCGTCGGGTTAGGTTTTGGTTTACAGGAGATCTTCGCCAACTTCATCTCTGGTCTGATCATTCTGTTCGAAAAACCGATCCGTATTGGCGATACCGTCACGATCCGCGATCTGACCGGCAGCATCACGAAGATCAACACCCGTGCGACGACGATCAGCGACTGGGATCGGAAAGAGATCATCGTGCCAAACAAGGCGTTTATTACCGAGCAGTTCATCAACTGGTCGCTGTCAGACTCCGTTACCCGTGTGGTGCTGACGGTACCGGCACCGTCGGACGCTAACAGCGAAGAGGTCACCCAGATCCTCTACACTGCCGCGGAGCGCTGCTCGCTGGTGATCGACAACCCGGCGCCGGAAGTTTTCCTTGTGGATTTACAGCAGGGGATTCAGATTTTCGAGCTGCGTATCTACGCCGCCGAAATGGGGCACCGTATGCCGCTGCGCCATGAGATCCACCAGCTGATTCTGGCGGGCTTCCGCGAGCACGGTATTGATATGCCGTTCCCACCGTTCCAGATGCGTCTGGAAAGCCTGGACGGGCGTAAAACGGGAAGAACGCTGACGTCAGCGGCGCGTACGCGCCCGGCGGGCAGTCTGTAACGCGTCTCCCCTCCCTTTCGGGAGGGGAATATTCCCGCTACGCCACTTCTGCGATGTACGCCGTCGCGCGTCGACGGTAATTCTCATAAATCCCCATCGCTAACAGCGAGAAGAAGATTGGGCCGCCCACCATCCACAGCGCGCTGTTCCAGTCGTTCGCCTCAATCACCGGCTGAATAATGGTGAAGATGTTGGCAAACGCCACCACCAGCAGCACCACCGTGGTGGCCAGCAGCGTTGCCGCGCGGGTTTTGAAGATCACAAACGGACGTTCAAGGTCCTGCTTCGCCTTAAAGAACGGGAACGCCAGGGTCAGGAACAGGTACGGCAGGGTCATCGACACGTTTGCCATCAGGGTCAGCTTGTTGTAAAACGCAGACGCCGTATCGCCGCCAAATGACACCAGCAGAATGAACGCACATACCAGCAGGCACTGCATCCACATCGCGTTAGCAGGCATCCCCGTCGTGTTGAGCTGGGTCATGCGCGCAGGCCACAGCGCCTTCGGCGTACCCTGAATAATCGCTTTCAGCGGCGAATAGATCAGCGTGAAGAATGCGCCGGTATAGGCGAGGAACATCGACAGACCGGTAATACGCGCAAACCAAATGCCCAGCGTTGCCGCCGCATCCGGCGTCAGGTTCATCGCCTGCCCCAGCGTCATCCCCAGGCTTTTCATCAGCACATAAGTGATGTTCCCGAGGTTGGTGGTGCTGTTGCTCAACACCTGTTGCCAGTTGGTGCTGACCCCCCAGAGGAAAATCGCCAGCGAATAGCCGATGGAAATCACGATGGCGGCAAAAATAATGCCTTTGGCAAAGTTTTTCTCCGGGTTCTCGGTCTTGTCGACCAGGCCGCCAACGGCTTCAATGCCGCCGTAAGCGAAGATAGCAAACACCACGAAGGAGAGCATGGCCAGCCCGGACTGGTAACCTGGATTAGGCGATGAAACGAAGTTCACCTCCTGCGCAAAATGACCACCGTTCAGGCACAGGATAGCGATACTCACCAGCAGCAGCACCAGGTTCAGGCACATCACGGAAATCCCGCCAACGGCAGTAATCCGGGCAATTTTGTTGATGCCTTTAGACGCCACCAGCGTCACGACAACCATCCAGCATACCGCCAGAATCCCGACGACCTGCGTGGAGCTCAGCCCGGCTAACGACCAGACCTGGGTTTTATCGGCGCCGAAAACAAACGTCGAGAACGGCACCCAGACTTTAGCGGCCGTACTGACCATCCAGACGACGTAGGATGAGAACCACATAAACGTACCGATAAAGGCATAACGCGGGCCGACGCTGTTATTCATCCATGAGTAAATCCCGCCCTCTTCTTTCCGGTAAGCCGAGCCCATCTCCGCCATCATCAGCGCAAACGGGATAAAGAAGAACAGAGCAGAAACGATATAAAACGGCGTCGCGCTATAGCCCATCAGATAGAACGCGGAGGGGCTGTTTGCAAAGCCAAACACTGAGGTAAATATCATCAGGATGAGCCCGGTGAGGGTCATCTTTTTGAGTGAGTGGGACATAGAACCATCCAAAGCGGAATTAAACTGCGCGGATGGTAGCAGAAGACCAGACTAATATTGTGGCTATAAGGGCCAAATTAAGAAAAACACCCGTATAGTGATAATAGGGCAGTTTTTAATGTGGCAGGGCCAAGTGACCGAGTAGGCCGGGTAAGCGACAGCGCCACCCGGCAATTCTTTAAGCGCGATCGACCGTAAAGGCAATCACATCGCCCAGTTGCTCGGCGCCCAGCGCCAGCATCACCAGACGGTCTACGCCCAGCGCCACGCCGGAGCAATCCGGCAGGCCCGCTTTTAACGCTTCCAGCAGGTTGGTATCGATCGGCTGCTGTGGCAGGCCGCGCGCGGCGCGCTTGCGGTTATCCTGCTCGAAACGCTGCGCCTGCTCGCGGGCGTCGGTCAGTTCGTGGAAGCCGTTCGCCAGCTCAATACCTTTGTAATAGACCTCAAAACGCTCTGCGACACGATGGTCTTCGGTACTGATCTGCGCCAGTGACGCCTGGCTTGCCGGGAAGTGATAGACAAACGTCGGACGGTCTTTGCCAATCTGCGGTTCCACGCCGAAGGTGAACAGCAGCTGCAGCAGCGTGTCGCGATCCTCTTCGGTATCCGCCACGTTGCTCAGATCCAGTTTTGCCGCCACTTCGCGCAGCTGGGTTTTGTCCGCCGACAGCGGATCGATTTCCAGATAGCGCTGGAAGGCCTGCTGATAAGAGAGCGTTTCAGCTTCAGAGCAGTCCAGGACCTGCTGCAGCAGATCGTCCACCTCATTCATCAGGCGGTACATATCATAATGCGGTCGGTACCACTCCAGCATGGTGAATTCCGGGTTGTGGTGACGCCCCATCTCTTCATTACGGAAACTGCGGCACAGCTGATAGACCGGACCACACCCCGCCGCCAGCAGGCGTTTCATGTGGTATTCCGGGCTGGTCATCAGATACAAATTCATGCCCTGAGAGTGGCCGGGGCCAACAAAACGGGTTTCAAACGGGACCAGATGAATATCCGTTACCGTTGCCTGACTCATGCACGGGGTTTCCACCTCCAGGACGCCGCGGTCGGCAAAGAAACGGCGAATCTCCGTCATAATTGCAGCGCGTTTTAACAGATTAGGGATGGATGCGCTCGGCTCCCAGGTGGCCGTTTCGCTCATGAGTTGTTCTCCGATTTCAGACAAGGGCACGAAGTCTACTCGTTAGCAGGGACAGAGACAAATTTTGCGCAGTAAAAAAGCGCATTTCATTTAGGTGAACAATTGCGTGATGCAATTCATCAATCTCAATGATAAATCGCCGGACAGAACAGCAAAAAAATCGAACACGTCAAATTTCCCTGACATCTACACGGTTATACTGTTTTACCCATAAAGGAGCAGTGGAAACGCTTTCGCAATCGTCCTTTTGGACGGGTGAACTACCTTTAGTTTGTCGCGTTGCGAAATAACAAAAATCTGGAGGAATGTCGTGCAAACTTTTCAGGCCGATCTTGCCGTAATAGGCGCTGGCGGGGCTGGATTACGTGCTGCGATTGCTGCAGCGCAAGCTAATCCCAACGCTAAAATCGCATTGATTTCAAAAGTCTATCCAATGCGCAGCCACACGGTGGCCGCAGAAGGAGGGTCCGCCGCCGTTGCGCAGGATCATGACAGCTTTGAATACCATTTCCACGACACGGTTGCAGGGGGCGACTGGCTTTGTGAACAGGATGTCGTTGACTACTTTGTGCACCATTGTCCAACGGAGATGACCCAGCTTGAGCAGTGGGGTTGTCCGTGGAGCCGCCGTCCGGACGGCAGCGTCAACGTTCGCCGCTTCGGCGGCATGAAGATCGAACGCACCTGGTTCGCTGCCGATAAGACCGGCTTCCACATGCTACACACCCTGTTCCAGACCTCCCTTCAGTTCCCACAAATTCAGCGCTTCGATGAGCATTTCGTCCTCGACATTCTGGTGGATGATGGACACGCGCGCGGCCTGGTGGCGATGAATATGATGGAAGGCACGCTCGTCCAGATCCGCGCTAATGCGGTGGTGATGGCGACGGGCGGTGCGGGCCGCGTTTATCGTTATAACACCAACGGCGGCATCGTTACCGGCGATGGTATGGGTATGGCGCTCAGCCACGGCGTGCCGCTGCGCGATATGGAATTCGTGCAATATCACCCAACCGGTCTGCCAGGATCCGGCATTCTGATGACGGAAGGCTGCCGTGGTGAAGGCGGTATTCTGGTCAACAAAAACGGCTACCGCTACCTGCAGGATTACGGCATGGGTCCGGAAACCCCGCTCGGCGAGCCGAAGAACAAGTACATGGAGCTCGGCCCGCGTGACAAAGTCTCTCAGGCTTTCTGGCACGAGTGGCGCAAAGGCAACACCATCTCCACGCCGCGCGGCGATGTGGTCTATCTCGACCTGCGCCATCTGGGCGAGAAAAAACTGCTGGAACGTCTGCCGTTCATCTGCGAGCTGGCGAAAGCCTACGTCGGCGTCGATCCAGTGAAAGAGCCGATTCCGGTACGCCCAACGGCGCACTACACCATGGGCGGGATCGAAACCGATCAGCAGTGTGAAACCCGTATTAAGGGTCTGTTCGCCGTCGGTGAATGTTCCTCCGTGGGCCTGCACGGCGCCAACCGTCTCGGCTCAAACTCGCTGGCCGAGCTGGTCGTCTTTGGCCGCATGGCGGGCGAGCGCGCGATGGAGCGGGCGGCAACCGCAGGCGAAGCCAACGGTGCCGCGCTGGATGCGCAGGTCGCCGACGTTGAAAAACGCCTGAAAGATCTGGTGAACCAGGAAGGTAACGAAAACTGGTCGAAGATCCGCGACGAGATGGGCCTGTCGATGGAAGAAGGTTGCGGTATCTACCGTACCCCTGAGCTGATGCAAAAAACCGTCGACAAGCTGGCGGAACTGCAGGAGCGCTTCAAGCGCGTGCGCATCACCGATACCTCCAGCGTTTTCAACACCGACCTGCTCTATACCATCGAACTGGGCCACGGCCTGAACGTGGCGGAATGTATGGCGCACTCTGCGCTGGCGCGTAAAGAGTCGCGTGGTGCCCACCAGCGTCTGGACGAAGGCTGTACTGAGCGTGACGACGTCAACTTCCTGAAACACACGCTCGCCTGGCGCGATGCGGATGGCACCACACGTCTGGACTACAGCGACGTGAAAATCACCACGCTGCCACCGGCTAAACGCGTGTACGGTGCAGAAGCAGAAGCCGCCGAGAAGAAGGAGAAGGCGAATGGCTGAGATGCAAACACTCAAAGTTGAAGTGGTGCGCTACAACCCGGAAGTGGATGCCGCACCGCACAGTGCTTTCTATGAAGTCCCTTACGACGAGCAAACCTCCCTGCTGGACGCGCTCGGCTATATCAAAGACAACCTGGCGCCAGACCTGAGCTACCGCTGGTCCTGCCGCATGGCGATCTGCGGCTCCTGCGGCATGATGGTCAACAAGGTGCCGAAGCTGGCCTGTAAGACCTTCCTGCGTGACTATACCAAAGGCATCAAGGTCGAAGCCCTGGGCAACTTCCCGATTGAACGCGATCTGGTGGTCGATATGACCCACTTTATCGAAAGCCTGGAAGCCATTAAGCCCTACATCATCGGCAACCCGCGCACGCCGGATCAGGGGCCAAACACCCAGACCCCGGCTCAGATGGCGAAATACCATCAGTTCTCCGGCTGCATCAACTGCGGTCTTTGCTACGCTGCCTGTCCACAGTTTGGCCTGAACCCCGAGTTCATCGGCCCGGCCGCCATTACCCTGGCGCACCGCTATAACGAAGACAGCCGCGATCACGGTAAAAAAGAACGTATGGCGCAGCTTAACAGCCAGAACGGCGTCTGGACCTGTACCTTTGTGGGCTATTGCTCCGAAGTCTGTCCGAAGCACGTCGACCCGGCCGCCGCTATTCAGCAGGGTAAAGTGGAAAGCTCGAAAGACTTTCTTATCGCTACCCTGAAACCACGCTAAGGAGTGCATGATGACGACTAAACGCAAAGCCTATGTGCGGCCTGTGCCGTCCACCTGGTGGAAAAACCTGCCGTTTTATCGCTTCTACATGCTGCGTGAAGGCACGGCGGTACCGGCGGTCTGGTTCAGCCTTGAGCTGATGTACGGCGTTTTTGCCCTCAAGCATGGCCCGGAAACCTGGGCCAGCTTCGTCGGTTTCCTGCAAAACCCGATCATAGTGATTCTGAACCTGATCGTGCTCGCGGCCGCGCTGCTGCATACCAAAACCTGGTTTGAACTGGCGCCAAAAGCGGCGAACATCATTGTAAAAGGCGAGAAAATGGGGCCAGAGCCGGTAATTAAGGGGCTCTGGGCGGTGACGATTCTGGTCACCGTGGTCATTCTGTTTGTCGCACTGTTCTGGTAAGGAGACTATTGTGATCAATCCAAATCCAAAACGTTCTGATGAGCCGGTCTTCTGGGGCCTCTTTGGCGCAGGCGGCATGTGGAGTGCCATCATTGCCCCCGTCATCATTCTGCTGGTCGGCATTATGCTGCCGCTGGGGCTGTTCCCGGGCGATGCGCTGAGCTACGAGCGCGTACTGGCGTTCGCGAGCAGCTTTATCGGCCGCGTGTTCATCTTCCTGATGATCGTCCTGCCGCTGTGGTGTGGCCTGCACCGTATTCACCATGCGATGCATGACCTGAAAATCCATGTACCGAGCGGGAAATGGGTATTCTACGGTCTGGCGACCATCCTGACCGTGGTGACGCTGATTGCGGTGGTCACCCTCTGACGCCTCTGGCCCGCCATCCGGCGGGCCTTTTATTTCTGCATCTTCCCCACCAGCCACTGGGCAAACTCACTCATTGCGGGCGTTTCTGCGCGTGACTGCAGCCTCGTGAGCCAGTAGCTGCCAAGGTCAATCTGCGTCGCAAAGGGTTGCACAATGCGCTCACTGTTCAGCAGGTGGGTAAACATATCGACAGGGGCAATCGCTATGCCCGCGCCTGCCTGCGCAGCTTCCAGCATGGTCACGGACGAATCAAACACCATCACCCGGTGCGTCGGTGAAGGCGGGTGTTCTCCCGCGGCCTGCATCCAGGCGGTCCACTCGTCGCGCCGGTAAGAACGCAGCAGGGTAAACTTCAGGATATCGGCAGGAGTAGGCAACGCGGCAGCGATATCTGGGGTGCAAAGAGGTGCCAGCGGCGCAGAACAGAGAAATGTCGCTTCCGTGCCGTGCCACGCCCCTCCGCCATAGCGAATGGCGTAATCAAGCCCCTCGGCTGCCGGATCGACGCGATTGTTGTGCGTCGACAGCTGAAGATCGATATGCGGATAGCAGCGACGAAAGTCAGCGAGCTGCGAGAATAACATCCCCGTAGCAAAGGTACCCACCACGCCAATTTTCAGCTTCTCCTGAGCGCGCTGGCTGGCAAAGCGATCCAGCATTCCGGCAATTCGGTCGAACGAGTCATTCAGTACCGGCAGCAAATTCTCGCCTTCCGTGGTCAACATCAGCCCACGGGAAACGCGGACGAACAGCTGGCAGTTCAGGTGCTGCTCCAGCGCCTTTACGTGCTGGCTAATCGCGGAATGGGTGACATTCAGCTCGATAGCGGCATGCGTAAAACTGAGGTGCCTGGCGGCGGCTTCAAACGCCCGCAGGGAATTAAGAGGAAGATAGCTGCGCGTCATGGTCTCGTCCGTTAGAAAAATTAACAGCTAATGCTAAATTTAACCGTTTGTCAGCCACAGTCAAATCTCACAGACTACAGCGGTCTGACGGGCCCGGACACTCCCTTGAACTGCTATTACGGAAGATAACTAATGATGAAAAAAACCCTAAGCTGTGCCCTGCTGCTCAGCGTTGCCAGCGCTGCATTCGCCGCACCGATGTCCGAAAAACAGCTGGCTGAGGTGGTGGAACGTACCGTTACGCCGCTGATGAACGCGCAGGCCATTCCGGGTATGGCGGTGGCGGTGATTTATCAGGGTCAGCCGCACTACTTTACCTTCGGTAAAGCTGATGTTGCAGCGAACAAACCCGTCACCCCGCAAACCTTGTTCGAGCTGGGTTCGATAAGTAAAACCTTCACCGGCGTATTGGGTGGCGATGCGATTGCGCGCGGTGAAATAGCGCTGGGCGATCCGGTGACCAAATACTGGCCTGAGCTCACGGGCAAGCAGTGGCAGGGCATTCGCATGCTGGATCTGGCAACCTATACCGCAGGCGGTCTGCCGTTGCAGGTGCCGGATGAGGTCACGGATACCGCCTCCCTGCTGCGCTTTTATCAAAACTGGCAGCCAAAGTGGAAGCCGGGCACCACGCGTCTTTACGCTAACACCAGCATCGGTCTTTTTGGCGCGCTGGCGGTCAAACCCTCCGGCATGAGCTATGAGCAGGCCATGACGACGCGGGTCTTTAAGCCGCTCAAGCTGGACCATACCTGGATTAACATCCCGAAAGCGGAAGAGGCGCATTACGCCTGGGGATACCGTGACGGTAAAGCGGTCCACGTTTCGCCAAGGATGCTGGACGCGGAAGCCTATGGCGTAAAAACCAACGTGCAGGATATGGCAAGCTGGGTGATGGTCAACATGATGCCGGACTCCCTTCAGGATTCCCCACTTAAGCACGGTATTGCCCTGGCACAGTCTCGCTACTGGCGCGTGGGAGCCATGTATCAAGGATTGGGCTGGGAAATGCTGAACTGGCCGGTCGACGCCCAAACGGTGGTCGGGGGCAGCGACAATAAGGTGGCGCTGGCGCCGTTGCCTGCAAGAGAAGTGAATCCACCGGCACCACCGGTTAAGGCCTCCTGGGTCCATAAAACGGGCTCTACCGGCGGATTTGGCAGCTACGTGGCATTTATTCCTGAAAAGCAGCTCGGCATTGTGATGCTGGCGAATAAAAGCTATCCGAACCCGGCACGCGTTGAGGCGGCATACCGTATCCTCGACGCGCTGCAGTAAAACATTGCCGGGTGGCAGCTTCGCCTTACCCGGCCTATAAAATCCACAGTGTGCGGCGAAATACCCCGCACACTCTTCCGCATTTTTCCTGCTGTCATCTACACTTAACAAAAAACAGTAAGGAAACTCCTATGCGCATTCTGCCTGTTATCGCCGCGGTGACAGCCGCGTTTTTAGTGGTTGCCTGCAGTTCCCCTACCCCACCGCCTGGCGTTACCGTCGTCACGCCTTTTGATGCACAACGCTTCCTTGGAACATGGTATGAAATCGCGCGCCTCGACCATCGGTTTGAGCAGGGCTTAGAGAAGGTCACTGCGAATTACAGTCCGATGGATGATGGCGGTATTCAGGTGATCAACCGGGGCTATAATCCCGATCGTGAGATGTGGCAGCAGTCGGTTGGGAAAGCGTACTTCACTGGTGACCCGCGGCGAGCCGCGCTCAAAGTCTCTTTCTTTGGCCCGTTTTATGGCGGCTATAACGTGATCGCGCTCGACAGAGAGTACCGTCACGCGCTGGTCTGCGGGCCGGATCGCGACTACCTGTGGATACTCTCCCGCACGCCAACTCTTTCACCCGAAATGAAGCAGCAGATGCTGGACGTCGCGACCCGGCAAGGGTTTGATGTGTCAAAACTTATCTGGGTAAAACAGCCCCATTAGTGGGTGCTGAGCTTAAGCCCAACGATCCCGGCCACAATCAACGCGAGGCTGGCGATACGCGCCAGACTCGCTGACTCGCCAAGCAGCAGAATGCCGGTGATGGCAGCCCCCACCGCGCCAATACCCGTCCAGACGGCATAAGCCGTTCCCACAGGCAGAGAGCGCATCGCCCAGGATAACAGAACGATACTGACGATCATGGCGGTAACGGTAATGACGCTGGGGGTCAGGCGGGTAAATCCGTGGGTGTACTTGAGACCAATCGCCCATACCACTTCGAGCAGGCCAGCAATAAAAAGAATGATCCAGGACATGTCAGGCTCCTTAACTTAATGCAAGTTGGGGCCGTCCCCGGTGAAAGAAACGCTTACGGGTCGTCCCGTAAGGCAGAGATTACGCCCCCTATTGTGGTTAGCGTGCTATTTTTTTTCAATCATTTTTTGCTGAACACGTTAAGGCAAGAAATAGCCGCAGTATGGCGCGGAGTTCCGGCTTTTAGCACTCATCCGACTTCTCTATGATGATGTGCTTTCTGATGGCAGGAAGCCAAACCACTAGCCGACTGCGAATAAAATATGTTCAAAATTCTTTTGATTGACCGTTGTCACTTCACCCGCGCGGGGTTTGAAGCATGGCTCAATCATTCCGGTTTGTTCCCGGGACACTACGTTGTGACCGGGCTGAATAATCTGTTTCTTGCCAGAGAACACATTCTGCAATGGAAACCTGCGCTGATCATCGCTGACCTGTACGGCTTCAGGCAGGATATTCACCATTTTCAGCAGCTCTCTTCTCTGCTTAACGCCAGTGAACGCTTACCGTTTATTTTGCTGCAGTCGGGAGAGGACAGCGGCATGACCGACTGGCTTGGAAAGTTCCCGGTGTGGTCGTCACTGTTGAAAAACGCCAGTCTCAAAGAAGTAGCGACGGTTATCAACGACGCATTACGCTCGCGCGCAGGCGCTGACAGACCAACGGCGGCGGCCCCCTTGCTGACCCGCCAGGAAGAGAAGGTGCTGACATTGTGGATGGACGGCGCGAGCAATCAAAAAATTGCCGCTCACCTGAGTATCAATGGAAAAACGGTTTATACCTATAAACGCAATATCCGCATGAAATTACATATGGATACGCGTTTTTCTCCGTTCTTATCCCTGCAGGAATCAGAAAGCTGACGGTACGAAACCCGACTGGTCCCGTACCGTTTATTCGTTACTGCTGAGCTTTTGTTGCCGCACCAGAGATTGCGCTACCACCTTCAGAAATATCCTGACCGACGCCACGCGTGGTATTACAGGCCGTTAACACTGAAGAAAGTACCAGGACTGAAAAGATCGCTGCAATTGTCTTCTTAACCATAATATCTTCCTTTTATAGCCAAAGTTGTTTTGTGTATAGCAACTTAAGGATAGACAAAATCCCGCCGGTTGACGGAAAAGGACACATTTTTAGGAAAATTAGACGAACTTAGCTGGCGGCGTGAGAAATGATATGACCCAGATCCTGGATATCTTGTCCCATTCCACGCGTGGTGTTACAGCCGGAAAGTAATGCACTGGAGAGCGCTAACAGAAGCAGAATTTTAACGGTACGTTTCATCATCCCTGCCTGCAAAAATCAGGCGCAGCGGGCGCTGCGCCTTCAGTCATACGTAAATTACTTCACGCGGGACACGTATTCGCCGGAGCGAGTATCCACTTTGATCACTTCGCCAGTCTGTACGAACAGTGGCACTTTCACCACTGCGCCGGTAGACAGTTTGGCTGGCTTACCGCCGGTACCTGCGGTATCACCCTTCAGACCTGGATCGGTTTCTACGATTTCCAGTTCTACGAAGTTTGGTGGGGTCACCGCGATAGGCTGGCCGTTCCACAGGGTCACGATGCACTCAGCCTGATCCAGCAGCCATTTAGCGCTGTCACCTACCGCTTTCTCATCAGCAGAGAGCTGTTCGAAAGTGGAGTTGTTCATGAAATGCCAGAACTCGCCATCGTTGTACAGATAGGTCAGGTTCATATCAACAACATCAGCGCCTTCAGCAGAGTCAGTAGACTTGAAGGTTTTCTCAACACGGGTACCGGTCAGCAGACGGCGCAGCTTAACGCGTGCGAATGCCTGGCCTTTACCTGGTTTAACGAATTCGCTGGCTTCAACCGCGTACGGTTCGCCGTCCATCATGATTTTAAGACCAGCACGAAAATCGTTGCTATAGTACGTTGCCATAAGGCCCTCTAAATTTGTTAACTGGTAGCTAAGCCACAAAATGGCGCATATTGTAACCCTAAACACCCCGTCCAGAGAAGATTGGTTATCGCAACTTGCCGATGTAATCACCAGTCCTGATGAATTGCTGCGTCTTTTAGACCTCGATCAGCACCCAGAGTTGCTTGCAGGTCGCGAGGCAAAGCGCCTTTTCGCCCTGCGCGTTCCCCGTGCGTTTGTGGCGCGGATGGAGAAAGGCAACCCCGACGATCCGTTATTAAAACAAACGCTTACTTCGCAGGATGAATTCATTACTGCGCCGGGATACAGCACCGATCCGCTGGAAGAGCAGAACAGCGTGGTGCCGGGTTTACTGCATAAGTATCTCAACCGCGCCCTGCTGCTGGTCAAAGGCGGATGTGCGGTAAATTGTCGTTATTGCTTCCGCCGGCATTTCCCGTACGCCGAAAATCAGGGCAATAAACGCAACTGGCAGGTCGCGCTGGACTATATTGCCGCCCATCCGGAGCTGGATGAGATTATTTTTTCCGGCGGCGATCCGCTGATGGCGAAAGATCATGAGCTGGACTGGCTGCTGACTCAGCTTGAAGCCATCCCGCACATTAAGCGCCTGCGCATTCACAGCCGCTTACCGATTGTCATTCCGGCACGGATCACCGACGGCCTGGTGTTACGACTGGAGCAGTCCCGCCTGCAGGTGCTGCTGGTGAATCATATTAATCACGCGAACGAAATTGACGATGCGTTTTGCGCGGCGATGGCGCGACTGCGTAAAGCGGGCGTGACGCTGCTGAATCAGAGCGTGCTGCTGCGCGGCGTGAATGACAGCGCCCGCGTGCTGGCCGATCTGAGCAATGCCCTGTTTGATGCAGGCGTGATGCCGTATTACCTGCACGTGCTGGATCGCGTTCAGGGCGCGGCGCATTTCATGGTGACGGATGAAGAAGCCCGGCAGATTATGCGCGAACTGTTAACGCTGGTTTCAGGCTATATGGTGCCGAAGCTGGCACGTGAGATTGGCGGAGAGCCGAGCAAGACGCCGCTGGATTTGCAGCTGCGGCAGCACTAAAAAGGCAGGTGGCGCTACGCTTACCTGCCCTACAGGGCCGGGCGCAGCGCCATCAGTACATTACATCAGTTCGGGCACTTATAAACCTGGCCCGTCATCTGGCTGGCGGTCGGCACGAAGCTGGACAGCATACTCTGCGTTGGGCTGCTTACGCCGTAAATCACGTTGCCGCCCATTGCCGCAGCCTGATTACGCAGGGCATTCGCCGCACCGCGCATTGAGCCGCCTTCTTCGCCATGCTGCCCTGACATCCAGTTACTTTGCTCACCGGTTGCCGTGCCTAACAGCTGGCATTCAGTGCCAGGCTTATCTTCCACAAAGCGAACGCCCTGGCCCGCTGCCGACAGCTCATTGCTGGAGCTACACCCCGCCAGCAGCAGTGCTGCCCCTACAATCCCTGCACAGACTTTTACGCGCATGTTATTCCTCGTTTTCAATAAGCTGGACAGTAGTTGTCCGTGTGTAAATCTTATACCTAAAAGATGACCAAAAGAAAAACGTTGAGCAATTCTGCGGGCCTGATTCCAGTCATCCCGTCCCTGATATCCTAAATGAATTCTGATATTGGCCTTTGGGATATCGTGTTTTCTTCTCCGATCGTTTTTAGTGATGCGACGTACAACTTTTGTACGCAACGAAAAGGAGGTTACATGAGTGCATCATCCTCAGGTGAGGAAAGAGTGACATGGGTGGGCTATCTGGCGTTTGTGCTGACCATCGTTTTTTTCTCCGGTTTTTTCGCAAAAAGCACCGACTGGTGGCGCGTGCTGGACTTTACCGTCTTAAACGGCAGCTTTGGCCCGGTTAACGGCGCCCTGACGTTTCGCGGAACGGGCGGTACGGGGGCGAAAGACGGTTTCCTGTTTGCCCTTGAGCTGGCTCCCTCGGTCATCTTATCGCTCGGTATTATTGCCGTCACCGAAGGTCTGGGCGGGCTGCGTGCCGCGCAGCAGCTTATGACGCCTGTTTTACGTCCGCTGCTTGGTGTGCCGGGCGTTTGCTCCCTGGCGCTGATTGCCAACCTGCAAAACACCGATGCGGCGGCAGGGATGACCAAAGAGTTAACCGATGAAGGCGCGATTACGGACCAGGAGCGCGCTATTTTCGCCACCTTCCAGACCAGCGGTAGCGCCATCATTACTAACTATTTTTCTTCCGGTGCCGCGCTCTTCACCTTCATTACCGTCCCGGTGATTACGCCGCTGGCCGTCATTCTGGTGTTTAAGTTTGTTGGCGCGAACGTCCTGCGCCTGTGGATCGCCCACATGGAAAATCGTCTTCAGGAGGAAGAACATGATCGCCCAGCCGCGTAAAAATATCATGGATATGTTTATTGATGGTGCCCGCCGCGGCTTTACCATCGCCACCACCAGCCTGTTGCCGAACGTCGTCATGGCGTTTGTCATCATTCAGGCGCTCAAGGTCACCGGCCTGCAGGATATTGTCGGCAAACTATGTCAGCCGATTATGGCGCTGTGGGGCCTTCCGGGCGCGGCGGCAACGGTTCTTCTGGCCTCGGTGATGAGTATGGGGGGCGGCGTGGGTGTCTGCGCCAGCCTGGTCGCCGCCGGCACGCTCAACGGCCACGATGCCACCATCCTGCTGCCCGCCATCTATCTGATGGGCAATCCGGTGCAAAACACCGGCCGCTGCCTGGGGACCGCCGGGGTGAATCCGAAATATTATCCGCATATTATTACTCTTTGCGTCATTAATGCCCTGATCTCGATGTGGGTGATGCAGCTACTCTTCTGAGGAGATAAAAATGGATTTTTCAGTGCTGACCCCCCACCTTTTCCGCAACGCGCATCTCTTCGCTCCGGAGGATAAAGGACGTTGCGATCTGCTGATCGCTGCGGGGAAAATCGTGGCGATCGAAAAAGCGAGCCAGGGAACAACGAGGCCAGACTGCCCGGAAAGCGATCTCGCCGGGGCGGTGGTTTGCCCGGGGTTTATCGACCAGCATGTGCATTTGATCGGGGGCGGCGGTGAGGCAGGCCCTCACACCCGCACGCCAGAGGTTCGCCTGTCTGCACTCGTGGCCGCAGGCATCACCTCCGTTGTTGGCCTGCTCGGCACCGACGGCGTAACCCGCCATCCTGAATCGCTGCTGGCAAAAACGCGGGCGCTCGAACATGAAGGGATCAGCGCATGGATGCTGACGGGCGCGTACGGGCTGCCTTCACCGACAATCACCGGCAGTGTCGAAAAAGACGTGGCGCTGATAGACAAAATTATCGGCGTGAAATGCGCAATCTCTGACCATCGTTCTTCCGCGCCAGCAGACCACCAGCTCGCCAGTATGGCTGCCCAGTCTCGCGTAGGTGGGCTGTTGGGTGCCAAAGCGGGCATATCCGTGTTTCACCTCGGCAACAGCCCAAAGCTGCTGGAGCCGCTATTAAGCATCCTGCATAACGCCGACGTTCCCCGCGTAAAACTGCTGCCAACCCACGTTAACCGCGCCCAGGCGCTGTTCCATGCCGCGCTGAACTATGCCCGCGAAGGCGGCTATATCGACATCACGACCAGCATCAGCGAACCGATTGACGCCGCCAGCGCCATCGTGATGGCCCGCGAGGCGCAGGTGCCGTTTAACCGGCTTACGCTCAGTTCTGACGGTAACGGCAGCCAGCCGAAATTTGATGAGAGCGGCAATCTGGTGGGTATAGGCGTAGCGGGGTTCGAATCCCTGCTCGAAACCCTGCAACAGCTGGTCAACCGACATCAGTTGCCGCTGGAAGAGGCGCTTCTTCCGTTTACGCAAAACGTGGCGGCGTTTCTCGGTCTGGAACATAAGGGCCGGATCGCGCCCGGATGCGATGCCGATTTCCTGGTGCTGACGGATGATCTGCAGATCCGCGACGTCTGGGCCAAAGGCCGCCAGATGGTGCGTGAAGGGGCTGTATGCGTCAAAGGGACTTTCGAATAGCACGCAATAAAAAACCCCGGGCATTTCTGCCCGGGGTTCGTTCTGAGAGGTTCAGAACAACATGATTACATCATGCCGCCCATTCCGCCCATGCCGCCCATACCAGCAGCACCTAAGTCAGGCGCATCGCCTTTTGGCAGGTCGGTCACCATACACTCGGTGGTGATCATCAGACCAGCAACAGAGGCCGCGTACTGCAGAGCAGAACGGGTCACTTTAGTTGGGTCCAGGATACCGAAGTCGATCATGTTGCCGTATTCTTCGGTTGCAGCGTTGTAACCGTAGTTACCTTCGCCCGCTTTAACCTTGTTCGCCACTACAGATGGCTCTTCACCGGCGTTAGACACGATCTGACGCAGAGGGGCTTCCATTGCGCGCAGCGCAACTTTGATACCCACGTTCTGGTCTTCGTTCTGAGCAGTCAGGCCAGCCAGTTTAGCGGCAACGCGCACCAGCGCAACGCCACCACCTGCAACCACGCCTTCTTCTACCGCAGCACGGGTCGCGTGCAGGGCATCGTCAACGCGAGCTTTTTTCTCTTTCATTTCAACTTCGGTCGCAGCACCGACTTTGATTACCGCAACGCCGCCAGCCAGTTTCGCTACGCGCTCCTGCAGTTTTTCACGGTCGTAATCGGAAGTCGCTTCTTCGATCTGCTTACGGATCTGACCTACGCGGCCCTGAATAGCGGCTTCTTCACCCACGCCATCGATGATGGTGGTGGTGTCTTTGTTGATCACAACGCGTTTTGCCTGACCCAGGTCTTCCAGGGTCGCTTTTTCCAGCTCCATACCGATCTCTTCGGAGATGACGGTACCGCCGGTCAGGGTAGCGATATCCTGCAGCATCGCTTTACGACGATCGCCGAATCCAGGTGCTTTAACCGCAGCCACTTTCACAATGCCGCGCATGGTGTTAACCACCAGGGTCGCCAGCGCTTCGCCTTCAACGTCTTCAGCAATGATAACCAGCGGTTTGCCTGCTTTCGCAACGGCTTCCAGCACTGGCAGCATTTCGCGGATGTTGGAGATTTTCTTGTCAGCCAGCAGGATGAACGGGCTTTCCAGCTCAACAGCGCCAGTCTCTGGCTTGTTGATGAAGTATGGGGACAGGTAACCGCGGTCGAACTGCATACCTTCAACCACGTCCAGTTCGTCTTCCAGACCGGTACCGTCTTCAACGGTGATCACGCCTTCTTTACCGACTTTATCCATCGCTTCCGCGATCAGTTTACCCACGGTTTCGTCGGAGTTAGCGGAGATAGTACCTACCTGAGCAATGGCTTTAGAGTCAGAGCACGGTACGGACAGCGCTTTCAGTTCTTCAACAGCGGAAGCGACAGCTTTGTCGATACCACGTTTCAGATCCATTGGGTTCATGCCCGCCGCAACGGCTTTCAGACCTTCGGTGATGATCGCCTGCGCCAGAACGGTCGCGGTGGTGGTACCGTCGCCTGCAGCGTCGTTCGCTTTAGAGGCAACTTCTTTCACCATCTGCGCGCCCATGTTTTCGAACTTGTCTTCCAGCTCGATTTCACGTGCTACAGAAAC
Source organism: Enterobacter sp. JBIWA003 (assembly GCF_019968825.1). Classification (NCBI taxonomy): domain Bacteria; kingdom Pseudomonadati; phylum Pseudomonadota; class Gammaproteobacteria; order Enterobacterales; family Enterobacteriaceae; genus Enterobacter; species Enterobacter sp. JBIWA003. The sequence goes on along the minus strand of NZ_CP074170.1, from coordinate 476,046 downwards.
ACCATCTTTGGTGATGGTTGGCGCGCCGAAGGATTTATCCAGCACTACGTTACGGCCTTTCGGGCCCAGGGTCACTTTAACTGCATCTGCCAGTACGTTTACGCCGCGGAGCATTTTTACACGAGCGTCGTTACCGAATTTTACGTCTTTAGCTGCCATGTTCTTATTTCCTCAAATTCTCGTGCGTAAATTACGCTTCAACAATTGCCAGAATGTCGCTCTCGGACATGATCAACACTTCTTCATTGTCGATCTTCTCGGATTTCACGCCGTAGCCATCGTTGAAAATTACGATGTCACCAACTTTAACGTCCAGCGGCTGCACAGTTCCGTTTTCCAGGATGCGGCCCTTACCGACAGCGATGATTTCGCCACGCGTTGATTTGGCTGCTGCAGAACCGGTCAGAACGATGCCGCCAGCAGACTTGGTTTCAACTTCTTTACGTTTGACGATCACACGATCATGTAACGGACGAATACTCATTGATAGCTCTCCTTTGAGAAAGTCATTATCAGTTATGGATGACGCCGGCCCGCATGCGGTTTTCCGACTAGTGCCCTGAGAGATGGGGATAGCTTTTTACCCCTTCAAGGGGGAGTTGAAAAAAAAATTTGCGAAAGTGTTACCATCGCCTCTCTTTTGGTATTGGCAGGGCAATGTCAATGAGTGGACTCAAGCAGGAGTTGGGGCTGGCGCAGGGCGTTGGCCTGCTCTCAACCTCCTTGTTAGGTACGGGCGTGTTTGCCGTACCCGCACTGGCGGCGCTGGTGGCAGGAAATAACAGCCTGTGGGCGTGGCCGGTGTTGATTGTACTGGTTTTCCCGATAGCCATTGTGTTTGCCATCCTGGGGCGGCATTTCCCCAGCGCGGGCGGCGTGGCGCACTTTGTCGGCCTGGCCTTTGGCGCACGGCTGGAGCGAGTGACCGGCTGGCTGTTTCTCTCCGTCATTCCGGTTGGCCTCCCGGCGGCGCTGCATATTGCGACAGGTTTTGGGCAGGCGCTGTTTGGCTGGCATCATGAGCAGCTGTTGCTGGCCGAGCTGGGGACGCTGGCTATCGTCTGGTGGGTGGGCTCACGCGGCGCCAGCTCCAGCGCCAACCTGCAGACGCTGGTTGCAGTGCTGATTGTCGCGCTTGTGGCCGCTATCTGGTGGGCGGGCGATATCACCGTAAAGGAGATTCCCTTCCCGGCGGTAACAGACATCGACCACGCGCAGCTTTTTGCCGCGCTCTCCGTCATGTTCTGGTGTTTTGTCGGTCTGGAAGCCTTTGCCCATCTGGCGTCGGAATTTAAGCAACCTGAACGTGATTTCCCCCGCGCGCTGATGATCGGCCTGCTGCTGGCGGGTACGGTCTACTGGGCGTGTACCGTGCTGGTGTTGCACTTCCACGCGTTCGGCGCGGATCTCGCCGCCGCGGCATCGCTGCCGGGTATCGTGGTTGAACTGTTTGGTGTGAAGGCGCTGTGGATCGCCTGCGTTATCGGCTATCTGGCCTGTTTTGCCAGCCTCAACATTTATATCCAGAGCTTTGCCCGTCTGGTGTGGTCGCAGGCGCTGGATAAACCTGATAACCGCCTCGCGCGCCTGTCTAAACGCCAGCTGCCGCTGAATGCCCTGAATGCCGTACTGGGCTGCTGCGTGCTGAGTACGCTGTGCATTTACGCCCTGAAGATCAATCTGGATACGCTGCTCGTCTATGCCAACGGCATTTTTATTATGATCTACCTGCTGTGTATGCTGGCGGGCTGCCGTTTGCTGAAAGGCCGTTATAAAGCACTGGCGGTTGTTGGGGGGCTGCTGTGCCTGCTGTTGCTGGCGATGGTGGGATGGAAGAGCGTGTATGCCATCGTCATGCTGGCGGTGTTGTGGCTGGCGCTTTAGTAGGCCCGGTAAGCGAAGCGCCACCGGGCAACAAAATCACCGATCGTCTTTGTGGTCCAGACGGTCGTGCTGTTCATCCTTACGCTGATATTCCCCTTCAAACGTGTCGCCAGGCCCGGTGCTGAACCCACCGCCGGGCATACGGCTAAAGCGCAGATGCGGCAGCAGCTTCATGGTCAGGTGCTTTTGCACCGGCGGAAGAAGCAGCAGAAGGCCGAGGAAATCGGTGAAGAACCCTGGCAGAATCAGCAGCAGCCCCGCAATAATCAACGACACGCTTTTGATCATCTCTTCCGCCGGGCTTTCGCCTGCGGCCATCTTCTGCTGCATTATCAGGAAATTTTTGAAACCCTGATTACGCACCAGCGACATGCCGATGACGGAGGTGAAAATCACCAGAATCAACGTCAGCAGGACGCCCAGCACATGGGCAACCTGGATGAAAATGGAAATCTCAATGTAAACATAGAGAAAGAAAGCAATAAACGGTATCCAGCGCACTGGCATCTCCTGTGTGGCAGAGGCCATCGGGCCCCTGTCTGAATGTGTTCGCGACGCGCGTTTGTATGAGATGGTGACGGTTAGCGAAAATTCAATCAGTTTGCACGGATATTTTTTTTGGAAATATTAAAGCGGTGACCCATTTCACAGATTAATAATTATCATGGAATCGGCTCGATAATAAGTGATCCAGCTTACGGCAATTCGCTATCATCAGCATATGATCTCGAGCATCTGGCTGATTGAGGGAATAATCGTCGGCCAGAAAATATTCAAAACCACATAAATACTGTGTGTTTAGTACAATCCATCGGCAGCTTGAAAAGAAGGTTCACATGTTAAACAACATTCGTATCGAAGAAGACTTGTTGGGTACCAGGGAAGTTCCAGCGGATGCCTACTACGGTGTCCACACTCTGAGAGCGATTGAAAACTTCTACATCAGCAACAGCAAAATCAGTGACATCCCTGAGTTTGTTCGTGGCATGGTGATGGTGAAGAAAGCCGCAGCCTTGGCCAACAAAGAGCTGCAAACCATTCCTAAAAGCGCGGCAAATGCGATTATCGCGGCCTGCGATGAAGTGCTGAACAACGGCAAATGCATGGATCAGTTCCCGGTTGACGTCTATCAGGGCGGCGCGGGCACTTCCGTCAACATGAATACTAACGAAGTACTGGCAAACATTGGCCTGGAGCTGATGGGTCACCAGAAAGGTGAATACCAGTACCTGAACCCGAACGACCACGTCAACAAATGCCAGTCCACCAACGACGCCTACCCAACCGGCTTCCGAATTGCGGTGTATGCCTCCGTGGTGAAACTGGTGGATGCGATCAACCAACTGGGCGATGGCTTCCAGCGTAAAGCGGTTGAGTTCCAGGACATTCTGAAAATGGGTCGTACCCAGCTGCAGGATGCGGTGCCGATGACCCTCGGTCAGGAATTCCACGCGTTTAACGTACTGCTGAACGAAGAGACCAAAAACCTGCTGCGTACCTCCGAGCTGCTGCTGGAAGTGAACCTGGGCGCCACCGCCATCGGTACGCGTCTGAACACCCCGGATGGCTATCAGCAACTGGCGGTACAGAAGCTGGCTGAAGTGTCCAACCTGCCGGTTGTGCCTGCAGAAGACCTGATTGAAGCGACCTCCGACTGCGGCGCCTACGTCATGGTACACAGCGCGCTGAAACGTCTGGCGGTGAAACTGTCCAAAATCTGTAATGACCTGCGCCTGCTCTCTTCCGGTCCGCGCGCTGGCCTGAATGAAATCAACCTGCCAGAACTGCAGGCGGGTTCATCCATCATGCCGGCCAAAGTGAACCCGGTCGTGCCAGAAGTAGTGAATCAGGTTTGCTTTAAAGTCATCGGTAACGATACGACCGTAACCATGGCCTCTGAAGCGGGTCAGCTGCAGCTGAACGTGATGGAGCCGGTAATTGGCCAGGCGATGTTTGAATCTATCCACATTCTGACCAACGCCTGCTACAACCTGCTGGAAAAATGCATTAACGGCATCACGGCGAATAAAGAAGTCTGTGAAGGTTATGTCTATAACTCCATCGGGATCGTCACCTACCTCAACCCGTTCATCGGCCACCACAACGGCGACATCGTCGGTAAGATTTGTGCCGAAACCGGTAAGAGCGTGCGTGAAGTGGTGCTGGAGCGCGGGCTGTTGACCGAAGCCGAGCTGGACGATATCTTCTCGGCCCAAAACCTGATGCACCCGGCATATAAAGCGAAACGATATACCGATGAAAGCGAACAGTAACCGTTCAGGCTAGGCTTCTTAAGGCACGTCACTTGTGACGTGCCTTTTTTCTTTTTAGGCGTTACCAAAATACAACAATTCAATATCAACTTGTTAATAAGCAAGGCAGGTCCTTATGTTTGGAGCAGAACTCGTCATCGTCTTGTTGGCGATTTATTTGGGAGCACGACTCGGGGGTATCGGCATCGGTTTTGCCGGCGGTCTTGGAGTGCTCGTTCTTACCCTTATCTTTCAGATTAAACCCGGCGCTATCCCGTTCGACGTTATCGAAATCATCATGGCTGTTATTGCCGCTATTGCCGCCATGCAGGTGGCAGGCGGTATGGACTACCTGGTAAGCCTGGCGGAACGCATGCTACGCCGCCACCCTAAATACATTACCTTCCTTGCTCCGCTGGTGACCTGGTTTATGACCATTCTCGCCGGTACTGGCCACACCGCTTTCTCCACGTTACCGGTGATTACCGAAGTGGCGAAAGAACAGGGTATCCGTCCATCGCGTCCGCTCTCTATTGCGGTCGTCGCGTCCCAGATCGCCATTACCGCCTCGCCGATTTCCGCGGCGGTGGTCTTCTTCGCCGGTATCCTGGAGCCGATGGGCGTGAGCTACCTGACGCTGCTGGCGATCTGTATCCCGGTGACGCTGATTGCGGTGATGATTACCGCTGTGCTGTGCAACTTCCTCGGCGCTGAACTGAAAGACGACCCGGTTTATCAGGAGCGTCTGGCAAAAGGTGAAGTGAGCCTGCGCGGCAGCCAGGTCTTCGAACTGAAGCCACATGCGAAACGCTCCGTGCTGCTGTTCCTGATTGGGATTGTCGCCGTCATGTTCTATGCGACCGCCATCAGCGATACCGTGGGGCTGATCCAGAACCCGGTCCTGCCTCGTAACGAAGCGATTGTGGTGTTCATGCTGACCATCGCAACGCTGATTAGCATCACCTGTAAAATTGATACCAGCGAAGTGCTGAACGCCAGCACCTTCAAATCCGGTATGAGCGCCTGCGTGTGCGTGCTGGGTGTGGCGTGGCTCGGTGATACCTTCGTGAAAGCGCACATTAGCGACATTCAGACCGTAGCAGGCGACCTGCTGCATAACTACCCATGGCTGCTGGCGGTCGTGCTGTTCTTTGCGGCTACCCTGCTTTACTCTCAGGCAGCGACCACCAAAGCGCTGATGCCTGCGGCTCTGATGCTGGGCGTCACCCCGTTAACCGCTATCGCCTCGTTTGCTGCTGTTTCTGCCCTGTTCGTGCTGCCTACCTACCCAACCTTGCTGGCGGCCGTTGAGATGGACGACACCGGCTCAACCCGTATCGGTAAGTATGTGTTTAACCATGCGTTCCTGATCCCGGGCGTGGTCGCCATTTCACTCTGCGTGATCCTCGGCTTTATCATCGGTGGCGTGGTGCTGTAAACCGTTACCGGTTGTAAAAATAGTTAAAATCGGGCCGCTCTGCGGCCCGTTTCATTAATGACCAACCGCCTTGCGTGATATAGTGAAACCTTTCGTGATGAGGAGGTCGACTTGTGAACACGCCTGATGCCGTTGTCGTACTGTGTACCGCCCCTGATGAAGCCTCTGCCCAGGATCTCGCCGCCAAAGTGCTGGCCGAAAAACTGGCAGCCTGCGTCACGCTCCTCCCCGGCGCGACTTCTCTTTACTACTGGGAAGGTAAGCTGGAGCAAGAGTACGAAGTCCAGATGTTGCTCAAAACCAATCTGGCGAATCAGCAGGCACTCCTGGACTGCCTCAAATCTCATCATCCTTACCAAACCCCGGAGCTGCTGGTCCTGCCAGTGGTTCATGGCGATAACGACTATCTCTCATGGCTCAACGCTTCCTTACGCTGATCCTGCTGCTGTGCAGCACATCAGTATTTGCCGGGTTGTTTGACGCGCCCGGCCGTTCGAACTTCATTCCTGCCGATCGGGCGTTTGTTTTCGATTTTCAGCAAAACCAGCATGACCTTACCCTTAACTGGCAGGTGAAAGAGGGCTATTACCTCTATCGCAAGCAGGTCAGCATTACGCCTGCTCAGGCCAGCGTGGGCGCTTTACAGATGCCCTCTGGCGAGTGGCATGAAGATGAGTTTTACGGCAAAAGCGAAATCTATCGCCAGCACCTGAGCGTGCCTGTTACGGTGAATCAGGCGGATAAAGGTGCGACCCTGACGGTGACCTATCAGGGGTGCGCGAATGCCGGATTCTGCTATCCGCCTGAAACAAAGGTGGTTCCGCTTAGTGAGGTGAAAGCCTCTGCCACGGCTCCCCCTCTTCCTTCGGGCGAGAAGCGTGAAGCTCCCGCTGACCTTCCGTTCTCCGCGCTGTGGGCCTTGCTGATCGGTATCGGCATTGCCTTCACGCCGTGCGTGCTGCCGATGTATCCGCTCATCTCTGGCATTGTGCTGGGCGGCAAACAGCGCCTTTCCACCGCCCGCGCGCTGCTGCTGGCCTTTATTTACGTGCAGGGTATGGCGCTGACCTACACGGCACTCGGCCTTGTGGTCGCCGCTGCCGGGTTGCAGTTCCAGGCCGCACTTCAGCACCCTTATGTGCTGATTGGCCTGTCGGCGATATTTATCCTGCTGGCACTGTCGATGTTTGGCCTTTTCACGCTGCAGTTACCGTCAGCTCTGCAAACCCGCTTAACGCTGATGAGTAATCGCCAGCAGGGTGGTTCGGCAGGCGGCGTGTTTATGATGGGGGCCATCGCCGGACTGATTTGCTCCCCTTGCACCACCGCACCGCTGAGCGCCATCCTGCTCTATATTGCCCAGAGCGGCAATCTGTGGCTTGGCGGCGGTACGCTGTACCTTTACGCGCTGGGCATGGGCCTGCCGCTGATTCTGGTTACGGTTTTCGGCAATCGCCTGCTGCCGAAGAGCGGCCCGTGGATGGAGACGGTGAAAACCGCGTTTGGTTTTGTCATTCTGGCGCTGCCGGTGTTCCTGCTGGAACGTATTACGGGTGACGTGTGGGGCACTCGCCTGTGGGCGATGCTCGGCGTAGCGTTCTTCTCCTGGGCGTTTATCGTCAGTCTGGGGGCGAAAAAAGCGTGGATGCGCCTGGTGCAAATCCTCCTGCTCGCCGCCGCGCTGGTGAGCGTGCGTCCTCTTCAGGACTGGGCGTTCGGCTCGCCGGTCGGCCAGACGCAGGCGCATCTGAACTTCATCCAGATTAAGAACGTTGATGAGCTCAACAGCGCGCTCGCACAGGCAAAAGGCAAGCCGGTGATGCTCGATCTCTATGCCGACTGGTGCGTCGCCTGCAAAGAGTTTGAAAAATACACCTTTAGCGATCCTCAGGTACAAAACGCCCTGAAAGAGACTGTTCTGCTCCAGGCGAACGTAACCGCCAATAATGCGCAGGATAAGGCTCTGCTGAAGCAGCTTAACGTGCTCGGGCTGCCAACCATCCTGTTCTTCAATCAACAGGGGCAGGAGCAGCCAGAACAGCGTATAACCGGCTTTATGGATGCCGCGGCATTCAGCGCGCATTTGCGCAATCGCCAACCGTAAACAACACTGTAAACGTAACACACCGTTGGGAATAGCGGAGGAGACAACCGTGCAACGCGAAGACGTACTGGGACAAGCCCTGCAATTACTTGAGATTTATGGGATCGCCAGCACCACGCTTGAGATGGTAGCCGACCGTATCGATTACCCCCTGGATGATCTTAAGCGCTTCTGGCCGGATAAAGAGGCGCTCGTTTATGATGCTCTACGCTATCTCAGCCAGCAGGTTGATATCTGGCGCAGGCAACTGATGCTGAATGAAGAACTGACTGCGGAACAAAAGCTGCTGGCGCGCTATACCGCCCTGACGGAATGTGTCAGCAACAATCGCTATCCGGGTTGCCTGTTTATTGCGGCCTGTACGTTCTATCCCGATCCCGACCATCCTGTCCACCAGTTGGCGGATCAGCAAAAACGGGCTGCGCATGACTTCACTCACGAACTGCTGACCCGTCTTGAAGTGGATGACCCGGCAATGGTGGCGAAACAGATGGAGCTGGTGCTGGAGGGCTGCCTGAGCCGCATGCTGGTGAACCGTAGCCAGGCCGACGTAGATACGGCGCACCGACTGGCGGAAGATATTCTGCGCTTTGCTCAGTGCCGTATGGGTGGGGCATTGACGTAAGCGAGCCTGTTAAATTTGCCCTATTCGACGCGCAAACCATCAGATTGCCGCAAAGTTAAGCAATTGAACAGCTTTTCCCGAAATAATGTTGACGATAAGGCGCGATTGCGGTTTAATGCGCTCCGTTGCCCGGATAGCTCAGTCGGTAGAGCAGGGGATTGAAAATCCCCGTGTCCTTGGTTCGATTCCGAGTCCGGGCACCACTATTTAAAGAACCCAGCCTATGGCTGGGTTTTTGCTTTTCTGCGTTTATAAATCCCTTCTTTAGTATTCTTGCTTCTTTTTACCGTGGGATCGTGCGGTCTGCCATGCCCGGTGGCGCTGCGCTTACCGGGCCTACAAAACCATCCGGCATGATTTCTGACGCACAAAGCAAAAAACCCCGCACCTTACGGTACGGGGTTCTTCTTATTTGATGCCTGGCAGTTCCCTACTCTCACATGGGGAGACCCCACACTACCATCGGCGCTACGGCGTTTCACTTCTGAGTTCGGCATGGGGTCAGGTGGGACCACCGCGCTAAAGCCGCCAGGCAAATTCTGTTTAATCTGTATCAAGGCTGAATTTTGATTGTTCGTCTCTTCGCCAAAACATCTTCGGCGTTGTAAGGTTAAGCCTCACGGTTCATTAGTATCGGTTAGCTCAACGCATCGCTGCGCTTACACACCCGACCTATCAACGTCGTCGTCTTCAACGTTCCTTCAGGAGACTTAAAGTCTCAGGGAGAACTCATCTCGGGGCAAGTTTCGTGCTTAGATGCTTTCAGCACTTATCTTTTCCGCATTTAGCTACCGGGCAGTGCCATTGGCATGACAACCCGAACACCAGTGATGCGTCCACTCCGGTCCTCTCGTACTAGGAGCAGCCCCCCTCAATTCTCCAGCGCCCACGGCAGATAGGGACCGAACTGTCTCACGACGTTCTAAACCCAGCTCGCGTACCACTTTAAATGGCGAACAGCCATACCCTTGGGACCTACTTCAGCCCCAGGATGTGATGAGCCGACATCGAGGTGCCAAACACCGCCGTCGATATGAACTCTTGGGCGGTATCAGCCTGTTATCCCCGGAGTACCTTTTATCCGTTGAGCGATGGCCCTTCCATTCAGAACCACCGGATCACTATGACCTGCTTTCGCACCTGCTCGAGCCGTCACTCTCGCAGTCAAGCTAGCTTATGCCATTGCACTAACCTCCTGATGTCCGACCAGGATTAGCTAACCTTCGTGCTCCTCCGTTACTCTTTGGGAGGAGACCGCCCCAGTCAAACTACCCACCAGACACTGTCCGCAACCCGGATTACGGGTCTACGTTAGAACACCAGCCATTAAAGGGTGGTATTTCAAGGACGGCTCCATGCAGACTGGCGTCCACACTTCAAAGCCTCCCACCTATCCTACACATCAAGGACCAGTGTTCAGTGTCAAGCTATAGTAAAGGTTCACGGGGTCTTTCCGTCTTGCCGCGGGTACACTGCATCTTCACAGCGAGTTCAATTTCACTGAGTCTCGGGTGGAGACAGCCTGGCCATCATTACGCCATTCGTGCAGGTCGGAACTTACCCGACAAGGAATTTCGCTACCTTAGGACCGTTATAGTTACGGCCGCCGTTTACCGGGGCTTCGATCAAGAGCTTCGCGTTGCCGCTAACCCCATCAATTAACCTTCCGGCACCGGGCAGGCGTCACACCGTATACGTCCACTTTCGTGTTTGCACAGTGCTGTGTTTTTAATAAACAGTTGCAGCCAGCTGGTATCTTCGACTGATTTCAGCTCCACCCGCAGGGGCTTCACCTACATATCAGCGTGCCTTCTCCCGAAGTTACGGCACCATTTTGCCTAGTTCCTTCACCCGAGTTCTCTCAAGCGCCTTGGTATTCTCTACCTGACCACCTGTGTCGGTTTGGGGTACGATTTGATGTTACCTGATGCTTAGAGGCTTTTCCTGGAAGCAGGGCATTTGTTACTTCAGCACCGTAGTGCCTCGTCATCACACCTCAGCGTTAAAAGGTACCGGATTTACCTGGAACCTCCGCCTACATGCTTAAACCGGGACAACCGTCGCCCGGCTAACATAGCCTTCTCCGTCCCCCCTTCGCAGTAACACCAAGTACAGGAATATTAACCTGTTTCCCATCGACTACGCCTTTCGGCCTCGCCTTAGGGGTCGACTCACCCTGCCCCGATTAACGTTGGACAGGAACCCTTGGTCTTCCGGCGAGCGGGCTTTTCACCCGCTTTATCGTTACTTATGTCAGCATTCGCACTTCTGATACCTCCAGCATGCCTCACAGCACACCTTCAACGGCTTACAGAACGCTCCCCTACCCAACAACACATAGTGTCGCTGCCGCAGCTTCGGTGCATGGTTTAGCCCCGTTACATCTTCCGCGCAGGCCGACTCGACCAGTGAGCTATTACGCTTTCTTTAAATGATGGCTGCTTCTAAGCCAACATCCTGGCTGTCTGTGCCTTCCCACATCGTTTCCCACTTAACCATGACTTTGGGACCTTAGCTGGCGGTCTGGGTTGTTTCCCTCTTCACGACGGACGTTAGCACCCGCCGTGTGTCTCCCGTGATAACATTCTTCGGTATTCGTAGTTTGCATCGGGTTGGTAAGCCGGGATGGCCCCCTAGCCGAAACAGTGCTCTACCCCCGAAGATGAGTTCACGAGGCGCTACCTAAATAGCTTTCGGGGAGAACCAGCTATCTCCCGGTTTGATTGGCCTTTCACCCCCAGCCACAAGTCATCCGCTAATTTTTCAACATTAGTCGGTTCGGTCCTCCAGTTAGTGTTACCCAACCTTCAACCTGCCCATGGCTAGATCACCGGGTTTCGGGTCTATACCCTGCAACTTAACGCCCAGTTAAGACTCGGTTTCCCTTCGGCTCCCCTATGCGGTTAACCTTGCTACAGAATATAAGTCGCTGACCCATTATACAAAAGGTACGCAGTCACACCACGAAGGTGCTCCCACTGCTTGTACGTACACGATTTCAGGTTCTATTTCACTCCCCTCGCCGGGGTTCTTTTCGCCTTTCCCTCACGGTACTGGTTCACTATCGGTCAGTCAGGAGTATTTAGCCTTGGAGGATGGTCCCCCCATATTCAGACAGGATACCACGTGTCCCGCCCTACTCTTCGAGTTCACAACCTGTGTGTTTTCGTGTACGGGACTGTCACCCTGTACCGTGCGACTTTCCAGACGCTTCCACTAACACACAAGCTGATTCAGACTCTGGGCTGCTCCCCGTTCGCTCGCCGCTACTGGGGGAATCTCGGTTGATTTCTTTTCCTCGGGGTACTTAGATGTTTCAGTTCCCCCGGTTCGCCTCGTTAACCTATGTATTCAGTTAACGATAGTGTGACGAATCACACTGGGTTTCCCCATTCGGACATCGCCGGGTCAAAGGTTCATATCACCTCGCCGGCGCTTTTCGCAGATTAGCACGTCCTTCATCGCCTCTGACTGCCAGGGCATCCACCGTGTACGCTTAGTCGCTTAACCTCACAACCCGAAGATGTTTCACTTCATGATTGCGAAAATTTGAGAGACTCGAACACACCTTAAAGATGTGTCGTTTCAATTTTCAGCTTGATCCAGATTTTTAAAGAGCAAAACTTCTTAATGCACTCAAAAGTACATTCAGAAGTTCATCATTCATCAGACAATCTGTGTGAGCACTACAAAGGCAGGTTCTTTAAGGTAAGGAGGTGATCCAACCGCAGGTTCCCCTACGGTTACCTTGTTACGACTTCACCCCAGTCATGAATCACAAAGTGGTAAGCGCCCTCCCGAAGGTTAAGCTACCTACTTCTTTTGCAACCCACTCCCATGGTGTGACGGGCGGTGTGTACAAGGCCCGGGAACGTATTCACCGTAGCATTCTGATCTACGATTACTAGCGATTCCGACTTCATGGAGTCGAGTTGCAGACTCCAATCCGGACTACGACGCACTTTATGAGGTCCGCTTGCTCTCGCGAGGTCGCTTCTCTTTGTATGCGCCATTGTAGCACGTGTGTAGCCCTACTCGTAAGGGCCATGATGACTTGACGTCATCCCCACCTTCCTCCAGTTTATCACTGGCAGTCTCCTTTGAGTTCCCGGCCTAACCGCTGGCAACAAAGGATAAGGGTTGCGCTCGTTGCGGGACTTAACCCAACATTTCACAACACGAGCTGACGACAGCCATGCAGCACCTGTCTCAGAGTTCCCGAAGGCACCAATCCATCTCTGGAAAGTTCTCTGGATGTCAAGAGTAGGTAAGGTTCTTCGCGTTGCATCGAATTAAACCACATGCTCCACCGCTTGTGCGGGCCCCCGTCAATTCATTTGAGTTTTAACCTTGCGGCCGTACTCCCCAGGCGGTCGACTTAACGCGTTAGCTCCGGAAGCCACGCCTCAAGGGCACAACCTCCAAGTCGACATCGTTTACGGCGTGGACTACCAGGGTATCTAATCCTGTTTGCTCCCCACGCTTTCGCACCTGAGCGTCAGTCTTTGTCCAGGGGGCCGCCTTCGCCACCGGTATTCCTCCAGATCTCTACGCATTTCACCGCTACACCTGGAATTCTACCCCCCTCTACAAGACTCTAGCCTGCCAGTTTCGAATGCAGTTCCCAGGTTGAGCCCGGGGATTTCACATCCGACTTGACAGACCGCCTGCGTGCGCTTTACGCCCAGTAATTCCGATTAACGCTTGCACCCTCCGTATTACCGCGGCTGCTGGCACGGAGTTAGCCGGTGCTTCTTCTGCGGGTAACGTCAATCGATGAGGTTATTAACCTCACCGCCTTCCTCCCCGCTGAAAGTACTTTACAACCCGAAGGCCTTCTTCATACACGCGGCATGGCTGCATCAGGCTTGCGCCCATTGTGCAATATTCCCCACTGCTGCCTCCCGTAGGAGTCTGGACCGTGTCTCAGTTCCAGTGTGGCTGGTCATCCTCTCAGACCAGCTAGGGATCGTCGCCTAGGTGAGCCGTTACCCCACCTACTAGCTAATCCCATCTGGGCACATCTGATGGCAAGAGGCCCGAAGGTCCCCCTCTTTGGTCTTGCGACGTTATGCGGTATTAGCTACCGTTTCCAGTAGTTATCCCCCTCCATCAGGCAGTTTCCCAGACATTACTCACCCGTCCGCCGCTCGCCGGCAAAGTAGCAAGCTACTTTCCGCTGCCGCTCGACTTGCATGTGTTAGGCCTGCCGCCAGCGTTCAATCTGAGCCATGATCAAACTCTTCAATTTAAGTTTGATGCTCGTGAATTAAACTTCGTAATGAATTACGTATGTTCACTCAGAGACTTGGTATTCATTTATTGTCCGAAGACATTAAGAATCCATGTCACTTTGAGTGCCCACACAGATTGTCTGATAAATTGTTAAAGAGCAGTGCAACGCGGCTTTCGCTCACCGTTGCGAGGTGGCGTATATTACGCTTTCCTCTTTCAGAGTCAACCCGTTATTTCAGGATTTTTTCTCTTCAACCGACCGGGCTGTCTGTGAAGTGATTCACATCCGCCGTGTCGATGGAGGCGCATTATAGGGAGTTCCCGAACGACCGCAACCGAAAAGTTGCAAAAAAATGACTGACTGCTGCATTCCCCAGCAAAACCCCGCCTTATACCCTTTTATGCACAAAGTTATCCACAATCATGCACAGATCCGGACGCGATCCAACGAATTGAGCGGGAAGATCAACTATACTAGCGGCAAATACTCTCCTCTGTGCAGACCGCTTCATGACCACACAACGCCTCACCCGTGACTGGCGTCTCCCTACCGCTGGGTTGATGCTGCTGGCAATTCTCTTTGCCGGTTTTACCCTACATGCGCACTGGAACGCCTTTATCCAGTGGTGTCTTGCCACGCAAATTACCCTGCACCGTTATCTGGTGATGTACCTGCTGCAGCTGAATAACCACCAGTACAGCGGTGGGTTATGGCTGTTAACGGGGGCTTTCCTTTATGGTGTTCTTCATGCCATCGGACCTGGGCACGGAAAATTCATTGTGACGACCTATTTGACCACCAATAAGGAAAGCGAGCTGGCCGCCCGGGTCGTCCCCTTCCTGGGTAGCCTGATGCAGGGCGTCAGCGCCATTCTGTTTGTCTTTATTCTGGCGGTGGGGTTCAACCTCGCCTCAGGGGATATCAGTACCAGCCGCTGGTACGTGGAGAAGATCAGCGCAGTACTTATTGGCGCATTCGGCGCATTTGTCATTTACCAGGCGCTGAAGAGTCTGCGCCCGCGCAGGATGTCTGTCTCTGCCATTAAGCCGCTTCATCAGCACGACGAACACTGTGGCTGCGGCCATCACGGCGTAGGTACAGACCTGACGCAGGGCGACTGGAAAACCCGTCTGGGCGTAATTCTGGCAATTGGGGCACGCCCGTGCAGCGGGGCGATCATGATTCTGATGTTTTCGAACGCGCTGGGCATCATTACCTGGGGAGTGGCCGCAGTCATGACTATGTCTTTGGGAACCGCGCTCTCTATTGTGGGGCTTTCCCTGGCTGTACGGTACGCCCGCGAACGTACGGTGACCTGGTTCGGAGAAAGCGCCTCATTAAGATGGCTGGTGCCGGCAGTCAAAATAGCCGGAGGGATAGTCCTGATCCTGTTCGCGACGGTGCTGTTCCTGACGGTGATCCCCATCAGTGCCAATGGCGACTACATCGCCGCCGGATGCTAATAAAAGAAAACCCGCCGTTGGCGGGTTTCTTTATTACTCGTTGATGCGTGGATGCTGATCCACCAGTCGGGAGCGTTTTTTCTGCAGCTCTTCAATCTCGGCGTCAATATCCTCAATCTTCTGCTCTACATTATCGTAGTGCTCACGCAGGATCTCTTTCGCCTCCTGAATATCCGATGCCGCAGGCGTGGCGCCTTTCAGAGGACGATTCGCCGTCTCCTTCATGGTAATACCGGTAATCAAACCAATCACCGCGATCACCATCAGGTAATAAGCCGGCATCATCAGGTTCTGCGTGCTCTCCACCAGCGAGGCGGCAAGCGTCGGGGTCAGACCGGCAATCAGTACCGAGATGTTAAAGGCCGCGGCCAGCGCGCTGTAGCGAATGTGGGTCGGGAACATCGCGGGCAGCGTTGAGGCCATCACCCCGATAAAGCAGTTAAGGATCACCGCCAGCATCAGCAGACCGGCAAAAATCAGCCCCAGCACATCGCTGTTAATCAGAATAAATGCCGGGATTGCCAGCGCAAACAGCGCAACGCTTCCCAGAATAATGAACGGTCGACGGCCAAAACGGTCACTCAACAGGCCCATAATCGGCTGCACAAACAGCATACCGACCATGATGGCGATAATAATCAGCACACCGTGATCTTCCGAGTAGTGCAGGTTATGCGACAGATAGCTCGGCATGTAGGTCAGCAGCATGTAGTAGGTCACGTTGGTCGAAATCACCAGACCAATACAGGTCAGCAGGCTGCGCCAGTGCTTAGTGGCAATCTCTTTGAACGATACCTTCGGACCATCCTGCAGCCCTTCACGGTCACCCTGTTCCAGTTTATCGACGTGCTGCTGGAACGCAGGCGTCTCTTCAAGCGCATGACGAAGGTAGAGACCAATGATCCCCAGCGGCAGTGCCAGGAAGAACGGGATACGCCAGCCCCAGTCGAGGAAGTTCGCTTCCCCCACTACGGTTGAAATCAGCACCACCACGCCCGCGCCCAGAACGAACCCGGCAATGGAGCCGAAGTCCAGCCAGCTTCCCATAAAGCCGCGCTTACGGTCGGGGGAATACTCGGCAACAAAGATCGAGGCGCCGGTATATTCACCGCCCACGGAGAAGCCCTGCGCCATCTTACAGATCAGCAGCAGAATCGGTGCCCAAATGCCGATGGTGGCGTAAGAAGGGATAAGACCGATACAGAATGTACTGATCGACATAATGACGATGGTGATAGCCAGGATCTTCTGACGACCATATTTATCACCGAGCATACCGAAGAACAGACCACCCAGCGGGCGAATCAGGAAGGGGACGGAGAACGTACCCAGTGCGGCAATCATCTGCAGGCTGGGATCGGCCCCGGGGAAAAACACTTTACCTAACGCATAGGCCACAAAGCCGTAGACACCAAAATCGAACCATTCCATCGCATTACCGAGCGAGGCTGCGGTAATCGCTTTACGCAGTTTTGCGTCATCAATAATGGTGACGTCGCGAAGCGTGATGGGTTTAATCTTTTTCCTTCTCAGCATAGCTATCCTCGTTGACTCGGCCCTGTCTGTTTCACAGTCCAGTTTACGTTCTGTGAACCATGGGATCCGCTCCATGCGAATCGCCTTATTCAAGCGTAGCAGGTTTACTTACATTGACGTTTTACGTCGATACAACCGAACCTGTTGACGCCTGCCTGGGCAGTTAATGACCTTTTTACCCTACCAGCGTTTATATTTGTGATCAACTTCACACATATTTCAGCGTCAGGTCAACTCGTTCCCGGATTTGTCAATGAGTGCAAATAAGCACTTTCTCATCCCCGCCTTTAGAGCCCCTTCACACACATCATGAGTTCTTTCTCAACAAAAAAACAAACCACGTTTTCTCACATTCAATTTACATAAATTTTCATCATCAAGAAGCCATCGATGCTTTTACATTGAATATGTGACAAAGATAACTAAAACGATGTTTTATTTTCATTGAATCAATATTCCATTGATCGCATGATAAATCCGAATACAACGTTTCATGTGTTTTCCAATGAGGTCAATCGAGAGCACTCATTTATTTTCCTTGCAGGGTTATCGAGAAATGCCCCTCAAGCACAAACGCCAATCAATTGAATTTATTGACTAAATTTTAGCACCGATCGCCCGTCAGGCGGGGTCAGATGTGAGGATTGTCTATGAAGATTAAAGCCACGATAGAACGCATACCCGGCGGTATGATGCTGGTTCCGCTGGTACTGGGCGCCATCCTGAATACCCTTGCCCCTGATACCGGGGCTTATTTTGGCGGTTTCACAAAAGGCATGATAACGGGCACGGTTCCGATTCTTGCCGTCTGGTTTTTTTGTATCGGTGCATCCATTAATTTGCGGGCGACGGGTACCGTATTACGGAAATCCGGTACGCTGGTAATAACCAAAATAGCGGTAGCCTGGGCAGTAGCGATGATATGCGCGATGTTCATCCCGGAGACTGGAATTCAGACCGGGTTCTTCGCGGGATTATCGGTGCTGGCGATTGTCTCAGCGATGGATATGACTAACGGCGGATTGTACGCCAGCCTGATGAATCAGTACGGGACAAAAGAAGAGTCCGGCGCATTTGTGTTGATGTCTCTGGAGTCTGGCCCGCTGATGACGATGCTGATCCTGGGGTCTGCTGGCCTGGCCTCTTTTGAACCCCACCACTTTGTCGGCGCGATCCTGCCCTTCCTGATCGGCTTTGCCCTTGGCAATCTCGATCACGATCTGCGTGATTTCTTCAGCAAAGCCACGCCGGTGCTGATCCCATTCTTCGGCTTCGCGCTGGGGAACACCATCAATCTGAAGGTTATCCTTGATACCGGCCTGCTGGGTATTGTGCTGGGTGTCGCCGTAATTATCATTACCGGTATCCCGCTAATCATTGCCGACCGCGCGATCGGGGGAGGAAATGGCACAGCGGGCGTCGCCGCCTCTTCAGCCGCAGGCGCTGCCGTCGCCAACCCGGTGATTATTGCCCAGATTAACCCGGCCTTCGAACCGGTGGCCGCTTCCGCGACGGCGCTGGTTGCGGCCAGCGTGATTGTCACCGCGATTCTGGTGCCGATCGTCACGGCGCTGTATGCGAAACGCTACGGGAATATGCAAGAGACCCAGCCTGAACCGAAACCAATTGAAATGAATCATTAACGCGCCGCACCAAACCACTCCCTCTCCCCCCGGGGAGAGGATCAAGGTGAGGGGAAGAAGGGATTCACCCAAAAATCTCTTCCACCATCCCGTCCACCAGCCGTTTTGCCGAACAGAGCCTCGGCATTCCCAGCGCGACGGTCTGCCAGTTTTGCGTCACTGACCAGCTCACCGGATGCTTATCCGCCTGACACCAGTCCCCCAGCCAGCCCAGCATGTCTTTATGATCGATCAATCCCGGCGAAGCTGGCGTTGTCAGCCACTGGTGATAAAAATGGCGGGTCGTGGGGGAGGCATTGATGCCCTGCGCCAGATAGTTAGCCGCCATGCTGCGCAGGTTATCCTTAAGCATTGCCGCCACATCTTCGTTCGCGAGACGGCATGCGTCGCCAAATGCCCCCCAGCGCAGCTCCTCCAGGACGATAAAACAGCGCCCGGCCAGCGACCAGCCATCATAATGCCCGGCCCGCCAGCGGGTAAAAATTTGCTCGCTGTGCTCACCCGCCTGCACCGTCAGGCCGCGCTGGGTCAGCGCCTTTTCCTTATAGGCTGCGCGTTGGGTAAAATGAGACACGAGATCGGCGTACTGCTGCGTCAGTCCGGGGGACTGCAGGGTGCGCGGGTGAGTCTGCTGACGCAGCGCAATCAGCTTCTCTGCCATCAGCGTCAGCGCGAGATGACCCGGATCAAGCATGCTGGCCAGTTTTTCCGCCAGCCCCAGACGCAGCCCCGCATTTTCATTGAGCATCCCCGCCATCGCCCAGGGGCGTAGCCGGGTATGCGTCATGATTTCCTGCGTCAAACGCTCACGAAACTGCAGCTGCTGTGGTCCCAGGCGAGGATGACGCGCCGCGTCTCCCCCCTGCACCAGATCGACCATAAATTTTGGATTAATACACTCCAGCGTTCGCCCGGGGCCGTCCAGTAGTGGTGTTGTCATGGTTGCTCTGCCGCGAATAGAGTTTGAATATCATCGCGTAACAGTCGGGTATCTTCCTGTATCCACGTCGCAGTAGTGATGCTTTGCTTCAACAACTGGCAGAGCGCTCGGGTTGAGTGCTCATTTTGCTGACGCACTGCGAGGCTATCACGCAAGCTTTCCTGTAACCCGGTCAGGCACAACGAAAATTCTGCAAAGAACGTCGCCATTCCTGCCGTAACAGAGACATCGACCTGCGCGGACAAAGCTTTACGTATTTGTTCACAAAACTGATCTATATGTTGCTTAAATTTGTCATGTAGCTGCGCAATGTCGATAACATACCGCGTGCGCGTTTCCACATACTCGTCCCAGCCCCAGCCCGGATTATTGAGCCAACGAGAGACCGTTTCACGCATGCTGCTCCCGCCGGAGGGAGGGACGGCCTGGCTGTCGTCCTGCGCAATCGCATCGTTGAACAGCGCCCGCGTATTGAAGTTAAGCTGGCTTGCCTGAAACGCCGGGAAGCTGATCCGCGCCCGAAAACCCGCATGGCTCAGATGCTCTTTAATACGCGTTTCGATGGGACGCATGGCTTCGTTCAGAGAGCGCGCCAGCGTGGACTCCAGCTGATCGAAGCGTAACGCCAGCTCCCGGCCGATCTTCGTCTGGGCATCCAGCATCACCTGCTCGCAGGAGGCGCGTAATTTACTCAGCGCAATCTGCGCCTGCCTTTCATCGTCCAGAACCAGCTGCTTCAGCACCTCACCGCGAAGGTTCGGCCGGTCGGTGCCTGGCAAATCAAGAATCGGGTGCGTGCTGAACACCAGGTCAATTTCATGGTGTAGCGCGGTTTTTTGGGACCCGATAAAGTCCGCGGTAGCGCTCAGCGCTTCCTCAACCTCGTGTTTCACCTCATCGCTCACCACGCACTGACGCGTCTGCAAAAGCGCCATGTCCTCTTCCAGACGTGCAATATTCAACTCCAGCGCCTCAAAGGCCACCGTCAGCCCCTGATAGCGGAAATCGAGATACTCGCGGGCATTTTGCGCGTAGTTGAGCAGCTTATGCGAGGCCGAACGCAGCGCGTATAGCGAGGCATTGGCATAGGCGGCGTAAATCAGCTTACGTATCGGTTGCTCGAAGAGCGAATCTTCCCAGAGCAAATCGGCAGAATGTCGGATATGGTCGATATCGTCCAGGTCCGCCGTACGCCAGCGACGTCCGAGTGCCGCTTCGGCGAAATCCTGCACCCAGGGTTGCTCCTGATGATCCGGCAGTTGCCCGTGCGTACTCAACTCGTAGCGCGCGCGGTTCGCCAGATACGCCCACATGGACGAAACGGGATAAATCTGCCCAGGCGAAATATTGCCTTTCATTAAGGTGCCGGAGATCATCGCCCGGATTTGTTCTTCATCGTCGCTATTGCGATCTTTCTGATCGAATTTATTCACCAGCGCATACAGCGGCACCGATTTTCCCGCCGCGGAAATGGCCTGGCGGACTTCTTCATCAGAGATGGATTTAAGCTGGGTATAATCCATCACGGCCAGCACCGCCGATGCGCGGGAGAGTTGCTCGCTGAGCATTTTTTGCAGATGCGGCTGTCCGGCCTCGTTCGGCCCGGGCGTGTCGAGCAGCGTCAGCTGCCCGAGGTGGGCATCCAGGCCCGCAAGATGCACGAACTCCACTTCAATGACCGGGATATGTTCGATAGCCGCATATTCCGAGAACGGAAACGCCACGCCCAGCGCCTGGGAAAGTCTCACCAGGTCATTGAGGCTTTTCAGACAATGAAATATCGGCTGCGCGCCCAGATGATGCTTCTCAAACGCTTCCCCTTTTTCAATGCGCTCCAGCAGCGTATTCATGTCTTTATCAATTTCCAGACGCTGGGCCAGCTTCCCGCGATCGTAATCGCATAGCTGTTTCTGAAGCAGTTGGATCAATTCATCAATCGGGGAGGCATGAGAGAAATGCAGCACCGGCTCCTTCTGACCCGGCGTGTGGCGGATCAGCGTCGGCAGCGCCGTCATCGGACGATTGCGGTTCGGCAGCACTTCGGTACCCACAATCGCATTAATGGTGGTCGATTTTCCCGCTTTCATGGTGCCCACAATGGCCAGGACCATTTCCAGCCGGGTTATTTTCCGTAATTCATTATTCAGCATCGCCTGCTGCGCGTCGACGCCGCGCGCGCTAAAATGCAAAGGTAAAACGTTGTTCGTTTCGCCTGTAATAGCAGCCGCAGTGCTCTCCAGCATTGCAGTCGGCATTGATTTCAACGTATCAAGATTTTGCAGGGCAAGCTGTAACAAACGCTCCGCTTCCTGGCTTAATTCAAAAATGGTCTGTGTGTGCATGATAAAAGCCTTTCCTTAACGCAAATTTATTACTTTTATTAAGCCACTTGTTTTAATTATGTCGTTCAGGCTTATATGATCACGTGTGGAAAACATGTTCGCCGAAATATAACTGATTGAAGATAATCAGAAATAATTCACTATCCTTGCATGGCGTGTATAGCTTCTCTCCTGGCCCGTTAGCCAAAAGAAAAAAGCGTAGCCCATTTTTAAGAAACTTCAGGATATATCATCATTATTTATCCACCTAAAAAGAGAGGTAATGCGCCACTGCCATAAGATATGTAGGGCAGTGAAGTCCGGCGATAAATAACAATGTGTCGCTTCACCTTATCCGAAATGGCAGAGCGTAGCAATTTGCTGCAATAAAATATTCGATATATTTATCGTCATTTCTTCCCACCGTGTTAATGGGCATAAGCATCGCTTAACTGACTGACAGAACGTGTCACTCCCGATACGCTTTTTGCCTTTTTAATTCACAATATCACCGACAACGGTGTGGATTTGCGCTATACTTGCCGCCTTTTTCGGCACCCTGCCGTCATTTTGCTGGCACTTTCCAGCGCGTTTACACTTTTGAGGATACCGATATGTCACTTCCACACTGCCCAAAATGCAATTCTGAATACACCTATGAAGATAATGGCATGTTCATCTGCCCGGAATGCGCTCATGAATGGAATGATGCCGAGCCGGCTCAGGATGCTGATGCGCTCATCGTGAAAGATGCGAACGGCAATCTGCTGGCGGACGGTGACAGCGTTACCGTCGTTAAGGACCTGAAGGTGAAAGGCAGTTCTTCCATGCTGAAAATCGGCACCAAAGTGAAGAATATCCGTCTGGTTGAAGGCGATCATAATATCGACTGCAAAATTGACGGCTTCGGTCCGATGAAACTGAAATCTGAGTTCGTGAAAAAGAACTGATTTACCCGCCCGGTGGCGCTTCGCTTGCCGGGCTTTCGGGAACTACACTTAATGGGCTTTTCTTACGTGAGGTAAAGATTATGCCGTTAAGTCCCTACATCTCTTTCGCCGGCAACTGCGCTGAGGCCACCGCCTTCTACCAGCAAGCCGTCGGCGCAGAGCTTCTCTATAAAATTACCTTCGGCGAAATGCCAAAAAGCGATAACAGCGATGAAGGCTGTCCGTCCGGTATGCAATTTCCGGATTCGGCTATCGCCCACTCCAACGTCCGCATTGCGGGCAGCGATATCATGATGAGCGACGGGATGCCGCCTGGCAGCAACGCGCAGTACGCGGGCTTTACGCTGGTGCTTGACACCCAGGACGTCGATAAAGGCAAGCGCTGGTTCGACAACCTTGCCGATGGCGGGAATATCGAAATGGCCTGGCAGGAAACCTTCTGGGCGCACGGTTTCGGTAAAGTCACCGACAAATACGGCGTGCCGTGGATGATTAACGTCGTCAAGCAACAAACGTCGTAGGCAGGACACGCGCAGCGCATCCGCCCACAGCGCCGGTGGCGCTGCGCTGACCGGGCCTACGGTGATTGTCATCAAACTCCGCTCAACTCTTCAAACTCCCGCAACCTGCACTTAACCCAAATGTCACATTGATGCGCCAGCATGAGGCCACATTTATCGTGAGGCCCAGCACATGCAAACTGTCATCCGCGTCGAGAAACTGAGCAAGACCTTCAATCACAACAAGGCTCTGCATGCCGTTGATCTGACCGTCCGGCAGGGCGATATGGTGGCGCTTCTCGGGCCTTCCGGCTCGGGTAAATCCACTCTTCTGCGCCATTTGAGCGGGCTTATCACCGGCGATAAAACGCCGGAAAGCCACGTCGAGCTGCTGGGTAATACCGTGCAGCGCGCGGGGCGTCTGGCGAGCGATATCCGCAAGAGCCGTGCCCAGACGGGCTACATCTTCCAGCAGTTCAACCTGGTAAACCGCCTGACGGTGCTGGAGAACGTGCTGATTGGCGCGCTCGGCAGCACCCCGTTCTGGCGCACCTGTCTGCGCTGGTTCACCCCTTCCCAGAAGCAGGAAGCCTTACAGGCGCTGACCCGCGTCGGGATGACGCACTTCGCCCACCAGCGCGTCTCCACCCTGTCCGGTGGACAACAGCAGCGCGTGGCGATTGCGCGCGCGCTGATGCAGAAAGCGCAAATCATTCTCGCTGACGAACCCATTGCCTCGCTGGACCCGGAGTCCGCCCGCATCGTGATGGAAACCCTGCGCGACATTAACCAGAACGACGGTATTACCGTGGTGGTCACGCTGCATCAGGTGGATTACGCCCTGCGCTATTGCGAACGCATCGTCGCCCTGCGTCAGGGACACGTGTTCTTTGATGGCGCGAGCCATCAGTTTGATAACGAACGTTTTGACCATCTCTACCGCAGCATTAACCGCGTCGAAGAGAACGCGCAGGCTGCTTAATTAAACCCGATCCGAGGAAAGTACATGAGCTACAAAGCCGTTGCCGCGCTGGCCTTTACCAGCATGTTCAGCCTCAGCACCCTGTTAAGCCCGGCGTATGCACAAGAGCAGGAAAAAGCGCTGAACTTCGGCATTATTTCGACGGAATCACAGCAAAACCTGAAACCTCAGTGGGAACCGTTCCTGAAAGATATGGAAACCAAACTGGGGATCAAAGTGAACGCCTTCTTCGCCCCGGACTACGCGGGCATCATCCAGGGGATGCGCTTTAATAAAGTAGACATCGCCTGGTACGGCAACCTCTCCGCCATGGAAGCGGTGGACCGCGCGAACGGCCAGGTCTTTGCCCAGACCGTCGCGGCAGATGGCTCCCCGGGCTACTGGAGCGTGCTGATCGTCAACAAAGACAGCCCAATCAACAACCTCAATGACATGCTCGCCAAACGCAAAGCGCTGACCTTCGGCAACGGCGATCCGAACTCTACCTCCGGCTACCTTGTCCCTGGCTACTACGTCTTCGCCAAAAACAACGCCTCCGCCAGCGACTTCAAGCGCACGGTGAACGCCAGCCATGAAACCAACGCTCTGGCCGTGGCCAACAAGCAGGTGGATGTTGCCACCAACAACACCGAGAACCTCGACAAGCTGAAGACCTCCGCACCGGACAAGCTGAAAGAGATCAAGGTTATCTGGAAATCCCCGCTGATCCCCGGCGACCCGATCGTGTGGCGTAAAAACCTGTCCGAAAGCACCAAGGACAAGGTGTACGACTTCTTTATGACCTATGGCAAAACGCCGGAAGAGAAAGCGGTCCTCGAACGTCTGGGCTGGGCGCCGTTCCGCCCGTCAAGCGACCTGCAGCTGGTCCCGATTCGCCAGCTGGCGCTGTTTAAAGAGATGCAGGGCGTGAAGGACAACAAAGGCCTGAAGGACGAGGAGAAAACCAGCAAAGTGGCCGCGATTCAGGCCCAGCTTGAAGACCTCGACCGCCTGACCGCCGCGCTAGGCGCGATGACGAGCGTGAATAAAGCGGTGCAGTAACGCTTTTCGCCCGGTGGCGCTGCGCTTACCGGGCCTACATTTTGGATCGTAGGCCGGATAAGCGCAGCGCCATCCGGCACACAAAGACCTGCGGAGTAATACATGCAAACCATCACCCTCCCACCGCCAAAGCGCAGCTGGTTCTCGCTCATAAGCTGGGCCATCCTGCTGGCGGTGCTGGTTATCTCCTGGAAGGGCGCGGAAATGGATCCGCTGCTGCTCTTCAAAGACGCGGGCAACATGGCGACCTTCGCCGCCGACTTCTTCCCGCCGGACTTCAGCCAGTGGCAGGACTACCTCAGCGAAATGGCGGTCACCCTGCAAATCGCCGTCTGGGGTACCGCGCTGGCCGTTATTCTCTCTGTTCCGTTTGGCCTGATGAGCGCCGAAAACATCGTGCCGTGGTGGGTATACCAGCCCATGCGCCGCCTGATGGACGCCTGTCGAGCGATCAACGAAATGGTCTTTGCGATGCTGTTCGTGGTCGCCGTCGGCCTGGGTCCGTTTGCGGGCGTCATGGCGCTGTTCATCCACACCACCGGCGTGCTCTCCAAGCTGCTCTCCGAGGCGGTCGAAGCCATTGAGCCCGGTCCGGTGGAAGGCATTCGCGCGACCGGCGCCAACAAAATCGAAGAGATCCTCTACGGCGTTCTGCCACAGGTGATGCCGCTGCTGATCTCCTACTCCCTGTACCGCTTTGAGTCCAACGTCCGCTCCGCCACCGTCGTCGGCATGGTCGGCGCAGGCGGGATTGGCGTCACCCTGTGGGAAGCGATTCGCGGTTTCCAGTTCCAGCAAACCTGCGCCCTGATGGTGCTCATCATCGTCACCGTCAGCCTGCTGGATTTCCTCTCTCAACGTTTGCGTAAGCACTTCATCTGAGAAGCGAGGCTTTGTTTTCTATGCACTTATCCAGACATCCGACCAGTTACCCTACCCGCTGGCAAGAGATTGCGGCGAAGCTCGAAGTGGAGCTTCGCACGCACTACCGCTGCGGAGACTACCTTCCTGCCGAGCAGCAGCTTGCCGACCGCTATGAAGTGAACCGACACACCCTGCGCCGCGCCATTGACCAGCTGGTCGAACGCGGCTGGGTACAGCGCCGTCAGGGCGTGGGCGTGCTGGTGCTGATGCGCCCGTTCGACTACCCGCTTAACGCCCAGGCGCGCTTTAGCCAGAACCTGCTGGATCAGGGCAGCCACCCGACCAGCGAAAATCTGCTCTCGGTATTACGCCCGGCCTCCAGCCATGTGGCGGACGCGCTGGGTATTCAGGAGGGCGACAACGTCATCCACCTGCGCACGCTGCGCCGGGTCAACGGCGTTGCGGTGTGCCAGATAGACCACTACTTAGCGGATCTTACCCTCTGGCCAGTGCTGCAGAATTTCTCCAGCGGTTCGCTGCATGATTTTCTCCAGAATGCGACAGGCATTGCGCTGAAACGCACCCAGACGCGCATCAGCGCCCGCCGCGCGCAGGCGAAAGAGAGCAAAGTGCTCGAAATCCCCAATATGGCCCCGCTGCTCTGCGTGCGCACCCTCAACCACCGTGACGGCGAGATCGACGCGACGGAATATTCCGTCAGCCTGACCCGCGCCGACATGATCGAATTCACCATGGAGCACTGAATGCACTTCGACACCGCCACCCGACAGCGCTGGATGCGCGTGCTGGCCCACAGCCAGCCTGCTGCGCTGTCTGCCCGCATGAACGCCCTTAGCCTGGCTCCCGGGTACGACATCCTCCGCGCGCCGGAGATCGGCCTCGTGCAGATCCAGGCGCGCATGGGCGGCACCGGCGAGCGCTTTTTCGCCGGGGATGCCACCCTCACCCGCGCAGCGATCCGCCTGCACAGCGGCACGCTGGGCTACAGCTACGTGCTGGGGCGTGATAAAGCCCACGCCGAGCGCTGCGCGGTCATCGATGCGCTTTTACAGGAACCACCGCATTTCCAGACGCTGATGGAAACCCTTATTTCCCCGCTGGAGGCCGACCGCGCCGCTCGTCTTGCCGCGCGTCAGGCCGAAGTGAATACCAGCCGGGTCGACTTCTTTACGCTCGTTCGCGGAGACAACGCATGACGCTTCAACCTGCTTTTACCCTGGCCGTCCAGGATGCCCAACACAGTTTTCGTCGCCTGCTGAAGGCCATGAGCGAGCCGGGCGTGATTGTCTCGCTGCACCAGCTCTCCCAGGGCTGGCTGCCGCTAAATCTGGCCACCACCAGCGTACTGCTGACCCTGGCCGACAACGATACCCCGGTATGGCTCTCGGGCGCCCTGTCGAACGACATCGCCAGCCAGAACCTGCGTTTTCACACCGGCGCTCCGCTGGTCGATCAGCCCCGGCAGGCGATCTTTGCCGTGGCCGACGAACAAATCAGCCATGAACAGCTGAATGCCCTGAGCGAAGGCACCGCCGTCGCCCCGGAAACCAGCGCCACGCTGATTTTGCAGGTCGCCAGCCTGAGCGGCGGCCGCATGCTGCGCCTGACCGGCGCAGGCATCGCCGACGAGCGCATGGTCGCGCCGCAGCTGCCGGAGTGCATCATTCACGAGCTGACCGAGCGCCCGCACCCGTTCCCACTGGGCATTGACCTGATCCTGACCTGCGGCGAACGCCTGCTGGCCATCCCGCGGACCACCCACGTGGAGGTGTGCTGATGTACGTTGCCGTTAAAGGGGGCGAGAAGGCCATCGCCGCCGCCCATGCGCTGCAGGCGCACAGACGACGGGGCGATGAACAGCTCCCCGAGCTGAGCGTCGCCCAAATCGAGCAGCAGCTAAACCTCGCCGTAGACCGGGTAATGACCGAGGGCGGCATCGCCGACCGAGAACTGGCAGCGCTGGCCCTGAAGCAGGCCAGCGGTGATAACGTGGAAGCGATCTTCCTGCTGCGCGCCTACCGCACCACGTTGGCGAAACTGGCGGTCAGCGAGCCGGTGAATACGGCGGAGATGCGCCTGGAGCGCCGCATTTCTGCCGTTTATAAAGACATCCCCGGCGGCCAGCTGCTTGGCCCTACCTGTGACTACACCCATCGCCTGCTGGATTTTACCCTGCTGGCGAACGGCAAGACGTCGCCGCTCAGCACCTCTGACGCCGAACAGGAACCGTCCCCGCACGTCTTCAGCCTGCTGGCGAAACAGGATCTGGCGAAAACGGAAGCGGATTCCGGCGCGCAGCCGGACGATATCACCCGCACGCCGCCGGTCTACCCGTGTTCACGCTCGTCCCGCCTGCAGCAGCTGATGCGCGGCGACGAAGGCTATCTGCTGGCGCTGGCCTACTCCACCCAGCGCGGCTACGGGCGTAACCATCCATTTGCCGCCGAAATTCGCAGCGGCTACATCGACGTTGAAATCGTACCGGAAGAGTTAGGTTTTGCGGTGAACGTCGGCGAACTGCTGATGACCGAATGCGAAATGGTGAACGGTTTTGTCGCGCCCGAAAATGAAGACCCGCACTTTACCCGCGGCTACGGGCTGGTGTTTGGCCTTGGCGAGCGCAAGGCGATGGCCATGGCGCTGGTCGACCGCGCCCTGCAGGCGCCGGACTACGGCGAACACATCGCGGGCCCGGCGCAGGACGAAGAGTTCGTCCTGGCCCACGCGGATAACGTCGAGGCCGCGGGCTTCGTCTCACACCTCAAGCTGCCGCACTACGTCGATTTCCAGGCCGAACTGGAACTGCTGAAACGCCTGCAACGGGAGCGCAAACATGGCTAACTTAAGCGGCTACAACTTTGCCTATCTGGATGAGCAAACCAAACGCATGATCCGCCGAGCGATACTTAAAGCGGTGGCAATTCCGGGCTATCAGGTGCCGTTCGGCGGCCGCGAAATGCCGATGCCCTACGGCTGGGGGACGGGCGGTATCCAGATTACCGCCAGCGTGATCGGTGAAGCAGACGTGTTGAAAGTGATCGACCAGGGCGCGGACGACACCACCAACGCCGTATCGATCCGCAACTTCTTTCAGCGGGTAACGGGCGTCGCGACCACGGAAAAAACCGAAGACGCGACGCTGATCCAGACCCGCCACCGCATCCCCGAAACCCCGCTGACGGAAGATCAGATTTTGATTTTCCAGGTGCCGATCCCGGAGCCGCTGCGCTTTATCGAGCCACGCGAAACCGAAACCCGCACCATGCACGCCCTGGAAGAGTACGGGGTCATGCAGGTGAAGCTGTATGAGGATATCGCCCGCTTCGGCCATATCGCCACTACCTACGCCTACCCGGTGAAGGTCAACGGGCGCTACGTCATGGACCCGTCGCCGATCCCGAAATTTGATAACCCGAAGATGGACATGATGCCCGCCCTGCAGCTGTTCGGTGCCGGACGTGAAAAACGCATCTACGCCGTCCCGCCCTACACGCGTGTCGAAAGCCTGGATTTCGACGATCACCCGTTTACGGTGCAGGAGTGGGACGAGCCGTGCGCCATCTGCGGATCCAAACACAGCTATCTGGATGAAGTGGTGCTGGATGACACGGGCAAACGAATGTTTGTCTGCTCCGACACCGATTTTTGCCGCCAACAGAGCGAGGCGAACGGCCAATGAAACCGCTGCTTTCGGTTAACAACCTGACCCACCTGTATGCGCCGGGCAAAGGCTTTAGCGACGTGTCGTTCGAGCTGTGGCCGGGCGAAGTGCTGGGGATTGTCGGCGAGTCCGGCTCAGGCAAAACCACCCTGCTGAAGTCCATCTCCGCGCGCCTGACGCCGCAACACGGCGAGATACTCTATCAGGGACACTCCCTCTACGGCATGAGCGAGGCCGAACGCCGCCGCCTGCTGCGCACCGAGTGGGGCGTGGTGCATCAGCACCCGATGGACGGCCTGCGCCGTCAGGTCTCTGCGGGGGGCAACATCGGCGAACGCCTGATGGCCACCGGCGCGCGCCACTACGGCAATATCCGCGCTACGGCGCAGCGCTGGCTGGAAGAAGTGGAAATCCCCGCCTCGCGCATCGACGACCTGCCCACCACCTTTTCCGGCGGTATGCAGCAGCGCCTGCAGATCGCCCGCAACCTGGTCACGCACCCGAAGCTGGTGTTTATGGATGAACCCACCGGCGGGTTGGACGTCTCGGTGCAGGCGCGCCTGCTCGACCTGCTGCGCGGCCTGGTGGTAGAGCTGAACCTGGCAGTGGTGATTGTCACCCACGATCTGGGCGTTGCGCGCCTGCTGGCGGACCGCCTGCTGGTGATGAAGCAGGGCCGGGTGGTGGAAAGTGGGTTAACCGATCGTGTGCTCGACGATCCCCACCATCCCTACACCCAGCTGCTGGTGTCGTCCGTGTTGCAGAACTGAGGTTGCTGCTGCCGGGTGGCGCTGCGCTTACCCGGCCTACGAATAGCGCACCTGTAGGCCGGGTAAGGCGTAGCCGCCACCCGGCAACACGAACACCGCACCTTGTAGGCCGGGTAAGGCGT
The DNA here is from genome assembly GCF_019968825.1 of Enterobacter sp. JBIWA003. Taxonomy (NCBI): domain Bacteria; kingdom Pseudomonadati; phylum Pseudomonadota; class Gammaproteobacteria; order Enterobacterales; family Enterobacteriaceae; genus Enterobacter; species Enterobacter sp. JBIWA003. The sequence goes on along the minus strand of NZ_CP074170.1, from coordinate 445,693 downwards.
AGCCGCCACCCGGCAAAACAAATCGCGAGGCCAACATGATCCACGTACAAAACGTAAGTAAAACCTTTGTGCTCCACCAGCAAAACGGCGTACGTCTGCCGGTGCTGCAAAATGCCTCTCTGGAGGTTAATCGCGGCGAATGCGTGGTGCTGCACGGCCACTCCGGCAGCGGAAAATCGACCCTGCTGCGCTCCCTCTACGCCAACTATTTGCCCGACGAAGGCCATATTCATATTCGCCACGGCGATGAATGGGTCGACCTGGTACAGGCTCCCGCGCGGAAGGTGCTGGACGTGCGCCGCACCACGATCGGCTGGGTGAGCCAGTTTCTGCGGGTGATCCCGCGGATCTCCGCCCTCGACGTGGTGATGCAGCCCCTGCTGGATCTCGGCGTGCCGCGCGAAACCTGCGCCGCCAAAGCCGCCAGCCTGCTGACGCGCCTGAACGTGCCCGAGCGCCTGTGGCACCTTGCCCCGTCGACCTTTTCCGGCGGCGAGCAGCAGCGCGTCAATATCGCCCGCGGCTTTATCGTCGACTACCCGATTTTACTTCTGGATGAACCCACCGCCTCGCTCGACAGCAAAAACAGCGCCGCCGTGGTGGAACTGATCGAACAGGCCAAAGCGCGCGGGGCAGCGATCGTCGGGATCTTCCACGACGAGAGCGTTCGCACCCGCGTCGCGGACAGGCTGCACCCAATGGGGACTCCCGCATGATTATCAATAACGTCAAGCTGGTACTGGACAATGAGGTAGTTGGCGGCTCGATTGAGATCCAGGACGGAACAATCCGCGCGTTTGCCGAAACCCAGAGCCGCTCACCCGAAGCGATGGACGGCGACGGCGGCTGGCTGCTGCCGGGGCTGATCGAACTGCATACCGATAATCTGGACAAGTTCTTCACGCCACGGCCGAAGGTGGACTGGCCCGCGCATTCAGCGATGAGCAGCCACGACGCGCTGATGGTCGCCAGCGGCATCACCACCGTACTGGACGCGGTGGCCATCGGTGACGTGCGCGACGGCGGCGACCGTCTGGAGAACCTGGAGAAGATGATCAACGCCGTGGAGGAGACGCAAAAACGCGGCCTCAACCGCGCCGAGCACCGCCTGCACCTGCGCTGCGAGCTGCCGCACCACACCACCCTGCCGCTGTTTGAAAAGCTGGTAGGCCGCGAGCCGGTCTCGTTGGTCTCCCTGATGGACCACTCGCCGGGGCAGCGTCAGTTCGCCAACATTGAAAAGTATCGCGAATACTATCAGGGCAAATATTCTCTCAGCGACGCGGAGATGGCCCGTTACGAAGAAGAGCAGCTGGCGCTTGCGGCACAGTGGTCCCAGCCTAACCGTCTCAGGATTGCGGCGATGTGCCGGGACCGTAATATCGCGCTGGCCAGCCATGACGACGCCACACATGATCATGTCCTTGAATCCCACCAGCTTGGCAGCGTGATCGCCGAATTTCCCACCACGTTCGAGGCGGCTGAAGCCTCCCGCAAGCACGGCATGAACGTGCTGATGGGCGCACCGAACATCGTGCGCGGCGGCTCACACTCCGGCAACGTCGCGGCAAGCAAGCTCGCTTCCCTTGGCCTGCTGGATATCCTCTCGTCCGACTACTACCCCGCCAGCCTGCTCGACGCGGCGTTCCGGGTGGCCGACGACGAGGGCAACCGCTTTACGCTACCACAGGCGATTCGCCTGGTGACGAAAAACCCGGCCTCGGCGCTTAACCTGCAGGATCGCGGCGAGATAGCCGAAGGCAAGCGGGCAGATCTGGTGCTGGCCCACCGCAGGGGCGAGCACATCCATATCGACCACGTCTGGCGTCAGGGAAAGAGGGTGTTCTGATGGGAAGACTTATCTGGTTAATGGGGCCGTCCGGCTCCGGTAAGGACAGCCTGCTGTCCGCCTTACGGCAGCAGGAGCATCCGCAACTGCTGGTAGCGCACCGGTACATTACCCGGGCGGCGAATGCGGGGAGTGAAAACCATATCGCCCTGAGCGAGCAGGAGTTTTTCACCCGTGCCGGGCAAAATCTGCTGGCGCTGAGCTGGCACGCCAACGGCTATTACTACGGGATCGGTATCGAGACCGATCTGTGGCTGCATGCGGGGTTCGACGTTCTGGTCAACGGTTCACGGGCGCATCTTTCGCAAGCGCGCGCCCGCTATGGAGCGGCCCTGCTGCCGGTCTGCCTGCAGGTTTCACCGGACGTCCTGCGCAGCCGGTTGCAGAGCCGGGGGCGTGAATCCGCCCGTGAGATCGACCAGCGGCTGGAGCGTGCGGCCCGCTATACCCCGTCCGACTGCCACGTCCTCAATAACGACGGAAGTTTGCTACAGTCAGTCGAGATCTTTTTATCGCTTATCCGTCAGAAGGAGAAACAGCATGCCTGACTGCACGCTTCGTCCCGCCACCGCCGACGATGCGCAAATCGTTTACGCGTTAATCTGCGAGTTAAAGCAGGCCGAGTTCGATCGCCAGGCGTTTCACGCGGGCTATCTTGCCAATTTGCAGGATCGCAATATGCGCTATCAGCTTGCCGAACTGGACGGGCAGGTGATCGGCATGATCGGCCTGCACCTGCAGTTTCATCTCCATCACGCGCGCTGGATCGGCGAGATCCAGGAGCTGGTGGTGATGCCGCAGGCGCGCGGATTAAAGGTGGGCAGCCAGCTGCTGGCCTGGGCGGAAGGGGTAGCACGAGAGGCCGGCGCGGAGCTGACCGAACTCTCCACCAGCGTGAAGCGCGTGGACGCCCATCGTTTTTACGTTCGTGAAGGATATACGCAGAGCCATTTCCGATTCACCAAACCGCTGTAGAGGTGCGCTATGAGTCTGACCATCACGTTGACGGGAACCGGTGGCGCCCAGTTGGTGCCGGTCTTTGGCTGCGACTGCGCGGCGTGTCGCCGGGCGCGCCTGCAGGATAACTATCGCCGTCGCCCGTGCAGCGCGGTAGTGAAATTCAACGATGCTGTCACCCTGCTGGATGCCGGTATTCCGCACCTGATGGACGACTGGGCCGCAGGCAGCTTTCAGCAATTTTTGCTGACCCATTACCATATGGATCACGTCCAGGGACTCTTCCCCCTGCGCTGGGGCGTGGGCGCGACGATCCCCGTTTACGGTCCGCCGGATGAAGCAGGATGCGACGACCTGTTTAAACATCCGGGGATTCTGGATTTCAGCCACACGGTCGACCCCTTTGTTATGTTTGAGCTTCAGGGTATGCGGGTCACGCCGCTGCCGCTCAACCATTCGAAACTGACCTTCGGGTATTTGCTGGAGTCGGCCCACAGCCGCGTGGCCTGGCTGTCCGACACCGCCGGACTGCCGGAAAAAACGGTGAAGTTCCTGCTCAACAATCAGCCGCAGGCGATGATTATCGACTGCAGCCATGCACCGCGCGACGAAACGCCGCGAAACCATTGCGACTTAAATACCGTGATTGCGCTAAACGAGGTGATTGGCTGCCCGCAGGTGATCCTGACGCATATCAGCCATCAGTTTGACGTGTGGATGATGGATAACCCACTGCCCGACGGCATTGAAGCGGGGTATGACGGGATGGTGCTGGTACTGGACTGAGTTTTGCCGGGTGGCGGCTGCGCCTTACCCGGCCTACGGTCCAGGTTTTTGCAGGCCTGCGTCAGCGAAGCGCCACCAGGCTTTAGCCTCGATCGTAATCGTCTTCTAACCTGCGCTCATCCTCTTCTAACCGACGCCTGTCGTCATCCAGCTGGCGCTGGCGCTCGTCTAAACGGCGGCGTCTGTCTTCGAGCTGCCGACGACGATCGTCGTACTGTCGACTGTCGATTTGACGGCTGCGGTCATAACGATCGTCGTCGTCATTGCTGCGGCTGCTGCTGGGGTTGTAGGCATCGTTGATCGCCTGCTGAATGTTGCCAATAGCATCATCAACAATGTCGGCATGAGCCAGTTGGCTGGTGAGAGACAGCAGACCAAATAACAGAGCAGTTGAGTAACGTTTCATAAGGCCAGACTCGCAGGTGAACTGGCCTTACGATAATGAACAGCAGGAAACGGGGGTAGCGGAGGAATCTCAAATTCAGTTGTGTCCTGGGACTTCCATCAGTTGATTCGCACGCTGTTTATTTTCTGCGACCAGGACGATGCCGTAGCATTTTTGATCCGGCGAATGGCTCCAGATACGATCTTCGGGGATACACCCTCCGTCATAGATAACCTTGCTGCCATCATACGGCCAAAATGCGCCCTGCTCGGTATCGAGAACAAATACAGCGATTTGGTCAGACTCGCGGGCAATTTTCTGCCAGAGCATCTTCCCACCCTCATATTGTTCAAAGTCGCTGACAAGTGTCACGCCACACTGTAATACCAGGGCTTCATACAGGCGAGTTGCCAGTCCCTTGTCACGCTCGGCGGGATCAACACAGATACCTTCTACCTGAATAACATTGGCATCTTCCCAACAGCGCTCGACGGCAATGATATCTTCACCCAAATGCGTTTTACGTTGTAAATCCAGGGCAGCAACAACCCGATGCCGGGGCACCCCATCGAAGGTTTCGATATCCGCTTCAATAATCGCAGCTCTTGGCGTCTGGCTATCAAAAATAACATGTAGCACTCGCCCGGAAAGCTCAAACTCATCAACGAGTTTAAACGACCTGGCAATTGTGCTCGGGCTGTATGTTGTAGGCATCACGATCATTTGTGAGTCCCCCTTTGTGAGTACCGGCATAATTCCTTTTATATCCCAATCTGCTAAATTTTGCGCAGATTAACATCACCGTCGTCAACGATGCTCTTGATGAAATCCTAAACAGGGGCATTTAAAAACATATTTTCCGCAGAGCCTGCGCCAGCTGTGCCCGCGTGAACGGCTTACGCAGTAACGGAACGTCCGGCAGCTGAGGATTATGTGAGGGCCGTAAATCCTGGCCGCTGATCAGCAGCACCGGAAGCTGCGGATAATGACTGCGCACATGGCTAATCACCTCGGCCCCGCTCAGGCTTCCGGGTAACATCAGGTCGCTGATAAACATGCCAATATCCGGCGACGCCGCCAGCATGCTGAGCGCCTGCTCGCCGTTGTCCGCTTCGAGCGTCAGATAGCCAAGCTGGTGCAACTGCTCGCACAGGGTCTGACGGACATCCGCTTCATCCTCCAGCACCAGCACCAGGCGCTCACTCTCGACGGAGGCGGTGGCTGACAGCGCTTCATCAACTGCAGCGGCGGGCTGCGTCGAGCGCGGGAGGTGAAGCCGCACGGTCGTTCCCTGTCCCGGCGCGCTTTCAATCTCCACGCGACCACCGGACTGGCGCACAAAGCCGTACACCATCGACAGGCCTAACCCGCTCCCGCTCCCGGTCTGTTTGGTGGTGAAGAACGGTTCAAAGACCCGGGATTTGACCTCCTGCGACATGCCGCTGCCGCGGTCAATGACTTCCAGCGCCACCATATCCTGCCTGCGTCCGTCGCTGCGGGTAACGCGCTGATTCCAGGTGCGAATTTTAATCACCCCGCTTTGCCCTTCCATCGCATCACGCGCGTTCATCACCAGATTAATGATGGCGTTTTCCAGCTGGCTGACGTCGATCCATGCGGGCCATGCCGGGGATTGCGCTTCGATTTCCAGGGTCAGGGTGGCGGGCAAGGAGTGACGCAGCAGTTCCCGGAGGTTCTCCAGCAGCGGCAGCATCTCTACCGCATGCGGCGTCAGGGATTGCTTGCGGGAAAACGCCAGCAGGCGCTGGGTCAGTAAGGCGCCACGCTCGGCCGCCTTCAGCGCCCGGCTGATGCGCGGCGCATCTTTTGATTCGGGGTCGGTGAGCTCAAGACTGCCGATGATCACCGCCAGCAGGTTATTAAAATCATGCGCCAGCCCGCCCGTCAGCTGCCCAACGGCCTTCATTTTCTGGCTGTGCAGCAGCGCCTCTTCCAGCCCTTGACGCTCAATGCGGTCGATCTCCATCTGCGTGGTTTTTTCTTTCAACAGGCGCGTGGTGTGCTCAAGCGAGGCGGTATTGCGTGCAAAAACGTTAAACGCGCGCGCCAGTTCACCCAGCTCATCGCGCCGCTGCAGCGCGGGGACGGACACATCCTGTTCACCATGAGCAAGACGCGACATCGCCCGGGAAATGGCCGTCAGGTTGGAGGCCAGATTGCGGTAGATATACCAGCAGGCACACCCGGTGATGATCAGTGCCAGCACGGCGAAAATGGTGATAAATACGCTGATGGATTGCAGTTCGTGATGGCTCTGGGCGGTGCGAAGCCGGGAGGCCTGCGCCACCTGCTCAACGTACTGATTGATGTCGCTGTTGAGGATCGCCACCAGCGCCTTGATGTGGAACATATACCAGCTTATCGCCAGATCGCTCTCCTCCAGCTGCTTCGACAGCGGGGCGAGCTGACCTAGCTCGGCATTAAAATCAGGCAGAACCGTATTTACGACCGGCTGTGCGGCACGCCGGGGCAACGTTGCGGCCACCGCGTCCAGTTGCTGGATGGTCGCGCGCGGCGAAGGGGTATCGATGGCGGCGGCGATCAGCCGGTCCATCTCCATCAGCTGCTGCGCACCCGGTACGTTACTGTCATAACGGCGGTTGATGTCCTGCAGATGACGCAGGTAACTCTGGCTTTGGTATAGCGAGCTCAGCAGCGCGTTACGCTCCAGATGGCGTCGCTGTCCGCGCTCCAGCATCTCCGTCACGCTCTGCTGTAGCTCATTGCTTCGTTGAATAATACGCGCCACCAGGGCTGGCTCCTGCTGCGCCAGCGGCGCCTCCGCAAGCTGCTCCAGTGAATGGCGCAGGGCCATTTGCGTCTGCTTGAGGCGCTCGGCTTCCCCTTTGTACTCGAGCGCCCCCACCACCTGCGAGAGCCGCACCGCCGCCGTCGCCACGTTGGCGGTATCGCGGGCCAGGTTCATGCTGCCGGTCATATCGTCCAGCGTTTGCTGCTGCACCTGCTCCTGGATTTGACTGGCGTGACGGAAGCCGAGCACCGCCACACCGCTCACCATCAGCGTCACGGCGACCACCAGCAGATTGAAAATCAGCAGGCGACCGCGGGCGCTGGCGAAGAACGGGGGGCGGTGTGATGGCATGAAGTTGGGTTCCTGTGTGGTTTGATGTCCCCTCACCCTAACCCTCTCCCCAAAGGGGCGAGGGGATGATTTGCTCCCTCTCCCTTTCAGGGAGAGGGCTGGGGTGAGGGTAAAAATATTCATAACTATGACAAATATGAACAGCTTCTGACATTTTGCATTTACGCACCTGTGATGAAGTGCAGAAATCGGCATTCACAGGAGATCCGCCATGAGCAGAACCCCGGTATTAGAGATGCGCAACATTGCCAAAACGTTTGGCAGTTTCCACGCGCTCAAGGGTGTGGATTTGACGGTTTTTCCCGGTGAGATCCACGCGCTGATGGGTGAAAACGGCGCGGGAAAAAGCACGCTGATGAAAATCCTCGCGGGGGCCTATACCGCCACCCACGGCGAGATCCTGATTGACGGTCAGCCGTTTCACATTAAAGGACCGAAGGATGCGCTGGCCGCGGGCATCACCCTGATTTATCAGGAGATGCAGCTCGCGCCCAATCTGACCGTAGCCGAAAATATCTTCCTCGGCAGCGAACTGTCGCGCGGCGGGATGGTGCAGCGCAAAGAGATGGCTGCCCAGGCGCAGGCGGTGATTGACCGCCTCGGCGCACAGTTCAGCGCCACCGATCTGGTGATGAAGCTCACCATCGCCGAACAGCAGCAGGTAGAAATTGCCCGCGCGCTGCACCGCAATAGCCGCATTCTGGTGATGGATGAACCCACCGCCGCTCTCTCCTCGCGGGAAACGCATCGCCTGTTTGAACTGATTTTACGCCTGCGCGATGAAGGGATGGCGATCATCTATATCAGCCACCGCATGGCGGAAGTGTATGAACTCTCTGACCGCGTCAGCGTTCTGCGCGACGGGCAGTACGTCGGCAGCCTGACGCGCGACAAGCTCAACGCCTCCGAGCTGGTGCGCATGATGGTGGGACGACCGTTAAGCGACCTGTTCAACAAGGAGCGTGATATCCCCCTCGGCAGCCCGCGCCTCAACGTGCATCACCTCACCGACGGTAAAAAAGTACAACCCTGCAGCCTGCAGGTGCGTTCCGGCGAAATCGTCGGGCTGGCGGGGCTGGTCGGGGCCGGACGTTCCGAGCTGGCACAGCTTATCTTCGGCGTGCGCAAAGCCACGGGCGGCATGATTGAGGTCGACGGCGAGCCGGTGGTGATCCATTCTCCGCGTGCGGCCATCGAAAACGGCATCGGTTTTCTCACCGAGAACCGCAAGGAGCAGGGACTGTTTCTGGAGCTGGCGGCGCAGGAGAACATCACCATGGCGACGCTGGAGCGCGACGCCACCTTCGGCATGTTAAACCGCAAAAAAGCGCAGGCCATCTCCGATGACGCCATCGCCCTGCTTAACATCCGCGTGCCGCATGCACAGGTGCGCGCGGGCGGGCTGTCGGGCGGCAACCAGCAGAAGCTGCTCATCTCCCGCTGGGTCGCGATTGGCCCACGCATTCTGATTCTGGACGAACCCACGCGTGGCGTGGACGTCGGGGCGAAAAGCGAGATCTACCGCATCATGAACCAGATGGCGCGCAAAGGGGTGGCGATTTTGATGATCTCCAGCGAGCTGCCGGAAGTGGTGGGGATGAGCGACCGGGTGTACGTGATGCGCGAAGGCAGCATCGCGGGCGAGCTTCACGGGCGTGACATCTCTCAGGAAAACATTATGACGCTGGCAACCGGCGTGAACGACACTCATCATCAGGCGGTGCAATCATGACAACTCCAACCCATCCGCAGCAGGTGGCGAAATCCGCCTCCGCCAAAAAAATGCTGATGAGCGATCTGATGCAAACGGTCGGTATTTTGCCAATTCTTATCCTGATTGTGGCGGTATTTGGCTTTATTGCTCCGAACTTCTTTACCGAGAGCAATCTGCTCAACATTACTCGTCAGGCGTCGATCAACATCGTGCTGGCGGCGGGAATGACCTTCATTATCCTCACCGGCGGGATTGACCTCTCCGTGGGGTCGATTCTCGGCACCACGGCGGTGGCCGCGATGGTGGTATCGCTCATTCCCGAATTCGCCGGGCTGTCCATTCCCGCCGCGCTGATGCTCGGCATGGTGCTGGGCCTGTTTAACGGCGCGCTGGTGGCCTTTGCCGGGCTGCCGCCCTTTATCGTCACGCTCGGCACCTACACGGCGCTGCGCGGCGCGGCGTACCTGCTGGCCGACGGCACGACGGTCATTAACTCGAACATCAACTTCGAGTGGATCGGCAATAACTATCTCGGCCCTATTCCCTGGCTGGTGGTGATCGCCCTGGCGGTCATCGTGGTGTGCTGGTTCATCCTGCGCCGTACCACGCTTGGCGTTCATATCTACGCCGTGGGCGGCAACATGCAGGCGGCGCGCTTAACGGGCATTAAGGTCTGGCTGGTGCTGCTGTTTGTCTACGGCATGAGCGGCCTGCTCTCCGGCCTCGGCGGCGTCATGAGCGCCTCACGCCTCTACAGCGCTAACGGTAACCTCGGCACAGGTTACGAGCTGGATGCGATTGCGGCGGTGATCCTTGGCGGCACCAGCTTTGTCGGCGGGATCGGCACGATCACCGGCACGCTGGTCGGCGCATTGATCATCGCTACCCTCAACAACGGCATGACGCTGATGGGCGTCTCCTACTTCTGGCAGCTGGTGATCAAAGGGGCGGTGATCATCATTGCGGTGCTGATCGACAAATACCGTACCCGACACCATCAAAGTGCATAACAACAATACCCTACGAGTGAGGAAGACAAGATGCGTTTGAAACCGTTAGTAACCGCGCTCTGTGCTGGCGCGCTGCTTGCCGCAACGCCGTTTGCGCAGGCGAAAGATCTGAAGTCCATTGGCGTGACGGTGGGTGACCTGGCTAACCCGTTCTTCGTGCAGATCACCAAAGGTGCCGAGCTGGAAGCGCGCAAGCTGGCGGGGGATAACGTCAAGGTGACGCTGGTCTCCAGCGGTTACGATCTGGGCCAGCAGGTGGCGCAGATCGACAACTTCATCGCCGCGAAAGTGGACATGATCATCCTCAACGCCGCGGACTCCAAAGGGATCGGCCCGGCGGTGAAGCGCGCGAAGGACGCCGGGATCGTGGTCGTGGCGGTTGACGTGGCGGCGGAAGGGGCTGATGCGACCATCACCTCCGATAACACCCAGGCGGGTGAGATGGCCTGTAAGTACATTACCGACCGCCTGAAAGGGAAAGGCAACGTGGTGATCATCAACGGACCGCCGGTCTCAGCGGTGCAAAACCGCGTGGAAGGTTGCCAGACGGAGTTCAAAAAACATCCGGATATCAAGGTGCTCTCGGATAACCAGAACGCCAAAGGCAGTCGTGAAGGCGGTCTGGAAGTCATGACCTCCCTGCTGGCGGCCAATCCGAAGATCGACGGCGTGTTTGCGATTAACGATCCGACCGCGATCGGCGCCGATCTGGCCGCGAAACAGGCGCAGCGCAATGAGTTCTTTATCGTTGGCGTGGATGGATCGCCGGACGGTGAGGAAGCGCTGAAGCGTGAAAACTCGCTGTTTGTGGCGACCCCGGCGCAGGATCCGCAGGTCATGGCGGCAAAAGCGGTGGAGATCGGCTATGACATTCTCCAGGGCAAACCTGCACCGAAAGCGCCCGTGCTGATCCCGGTGACGATGATCGATAAAAAGAACGTCGGCACGTATAAGGGGTGGACGGTTAAATGATCCTTTTCCCTCTCCCGCAGGGAGAGGGAACTGTTTTCAAGGAGTCCCCATGAAACGCTCCGACATTAACGAAATCCTCGGCCACACGCGGCAGTTTTTCTCCATGCACGACGTTCATCTCCCGCCTTTTGCCAGCTTTCCGCCAACGAAATGGCAGCAGCTTGACCAGGCTGCATGGCAGGAAGTGTTCGACCTCAGGCTCGGCTGGGACGTGACGGCATTCGGCGGCAACAACTTTGCCGCTGAGGGCCTGACGCTGTTTACCCTGCGCAACGGCTCGCCCAACGGCGTGCCGTATGAAAAAAACTATGCCGAAAAAATCATGCACGTGCGGGACGGCCAGGTCACGCCGATGCATTTTCACTGGCGTAAACGGGAAGACATCATCAACCGGGGCGGCGGGAATCTGATCGTGGAATTATGGAATGCCGGGGCGCATGAAGAGACGGAAAACACCGACGTGACGGTCACCGTCGACGGCTGCCGTCAAACCCACGCCCCCGGCAGCCAGCTGCGCCTCACGCCAGGGGAAAGCATCTGCCTGACGCCCGGTCTTTACCACAGTTTCTGGGGCGAACGCGGCTTCGGCGACGTGCTGGTCGGGGAAGTGTCCTCGGTCAATGACGATGAACACGACAACCACTTTTTGCAGCCCGTTGCCCGCTATAACAACATCGAAGAAGACGAGCCGGCGCTGCTGGTGCTGTGCAACGAGTACAACCTGTTTCGGATATAAGGGGTGAATGATGCCATTGATTTCTCTTGCCGACGGTCTTGCCCACGCCAGACAACACCGCTATGCGCTGGGCGCGTTTAACGTGCTCGATTCCCACTTCCTGCGCGCGCTGTTCGCCGCCGCAAAGCAGGAGCGCTCGCCGTTTATCATCAACATCGCCGAAGTGCACTTTAAGTACGTGTCGCTGGATTCCCTTGTCGAAGCGGTGAAGTTCGAAGCCGCCCGTCACGACATTCCCGTGGTGCTCAATCTCGACCACGGCCTGCATTTCGAGGCGGTGGTGCGCGCCCTGCGCTTAGGGTTCAGCTCGGTGATGTTCGACGGCTCTACGCTGAGCTATGAGGAAAACATCCGCCAGACGCGGGAAGTGGTGAAGATGTGCCATGCGGTGGGCGTCTCGGTGGAGGCGGAGCTGGGCGCGGTCGGGGGCGATGAAGGCGGCGCGCTTTACGGACATGCGGATGAAGCCTTCTTCACCGACCCACAGCTGGCGCGCGAATTTGTCGATTCAACCGGCATCGACGCGCTGGCGGTGGCTATCGGTAACGCGCACGGCAAATACAGGGGCGAGCCGAAGCTCGATTTCCCTCGCCTGGACGCCATTCGTCAACAGACGGGACTGCCGCTGGTATTACACGGCGGCTCCGGGATTAGCGATGCCGACTTCCGCCGCGCCATCGAGCTGGGCATTCATAAAATCAATTTCTATACCGGGATGTCGCAGGCCGCGCTCGCCGCCGTGGAGCAGCGTATGGCAAAACGCCAGCCGCTCTACGACGAGTTTGCCGAGCTGCTGCTGGGCATAGAAGAGGCAATTACGGATACGGTCGCCGAACAGATGCGCATCTTTGGCAGCGCGGGGCAGGCATAATGGAACGCAAAGGCATCATCGCCGCAGGCAATATGCTGGTGGACCACGTCCACCAGATCGTGCAGTGGCCGGAGCGCGGCTGGCTGGCGGAAATCACCCACAGCGAACGCTCAACCGGTGGCGCGCCGCTCAACGTCCTGCTGACGCTGGCGAAAATGCACGTTGGGCTGCCGCTGCAGGCGGTGGGGCTGATCGGGGAAGACAGCGACGGGGACTACATTCTGGCGATGCTCGACCAGTACCACGTCAACCGCCAGCGCGTACAGCGCACCACCTTTGCGCCAACCTCCATGTCGCAGGTGATGACCGATCCCAGCGGACAGCGCACCTTTTTCCACTCTCCGGGGGCCAACCGCCTGCTGGATCTTCCCGCTTTCGATCGCTTAGACGGATCGATGAAGATCTTCCATCTCGGCTATCTCCTGCTGCTCGACAGCCTGGATATGCCCGATGACGAGTTCGGCACCCGCAGCGCGCGGCTGCTGGCACAAATGCGTGAACAGGGGTATGAAACCTCGCTCGACCTGGTTTCCCGCAAGGGTGACCCACGCTATCAGCCGCTGGTGCTCCCTGCCCTGCGCCATCTCGACTATCTGGTCATTAACGAGCTGGAGGCCGGTGAGTTTAGCGGCCTGACAATGCGTGATGAAAACGACGCCCCGCACATTGCCCATATCGCCGATGCCGCGGCGCAGCTGCTGGCGGCAGGCGTACGCCAGCGGGTGGTGATCCACTGCCCGGAAGGCGCATGGGGAGAAGCCCGCGGTGAAGAGGGTCGCTGGATCCCGTCATGGATGCTGGAGCAGGAAGAGATTATCGGCAGCGTCGGCGCGGGCGATGCCTTTTGCGCGGGCTTTTTATACGGCTGCCATGAATCGCTGCCGCTGACAGAGAGTATTTATCTGGCGCACGCCTGCGCGCGGGCAAGCCTACTGGCCGCCAATGCGATTGACGGTGCAAAAACGCTGGCCGAGCTGCAGGCGTTTATTCGCGAGAGCGTGTAATTTAACAATAATTGCGATATTTCATTACAGTTCTATGAATTTTACATCCCCGAACTACACTCTCTCCATCTGGCATATTCGGCGTGGGCAGTACACTGTCCGCACACTTTTCCGAAATGAGATAGAAAGAGGACAAGGGAAAAATGTTCGCAGCCATCATCATCGGTATTTTCATTATCAGCGTTATTTATGCGCATTCACGCGGCAAAGAAAAACAGACGCTTTCTCGTCAGCTCTTCGACCATTCGACGTTCATGGCGCCCATCAATATGTTTATGACAGCGTTTTCTTCCCTGCCCGCCAGGCAGCCTTTCTTTGAAACAGAACGCTTCCCGGAATTAAATAAGCTGACGGAAAACTGGCTGGTTATTCGCGAAGAGGCCCTGCGTTTGCAGCATCATATTAAGGCGGCGGAAAATAATAACGACGCTGGCTTTAACACCTTTTTTAAACGCGGCTGGAAACGTTTTTATCTGAAGTGGTATGCCGATGCCCATCCCTCCGCGCAGTCTTTATGCCCGGTGACGACCCGGCTGGTAAGTGAAATCCCTTTGGTGAAGGCGGCCATGTTTGCCGAGCTGCCGGCGGGGGCGAAGCTTGGCAAGCACCGGGACCCGTACGCGGGCTCGGTTCGTTACCATCTGGGCTTATTCACACCGAATGACGATCGCTGCTTTATTGAAGTCGACAGGCAGCGCCACAGCTGGCGGGATGGTGAAGCCGTTATTTTTGATGAGACCTACGTCCACTGGGCAGAGAATAAAACGGATCAAACGCGCATTATTCTCTTCTGCGATATTGAGCGTCCGATGAAATGGCGCTGGGCGCAAGCGGTTAACCATTGGGTGGGAACCACGCTAATGTCTGCAGCCAGCTCACCGAATGACGAGAATGACAGCACTGGCGGCATTAACCGCATTTTTAAATACGTTCATGCAGGTCGCGAGCGGGGGCAGCGTCTGAAAAAAAGAAACCGTAAGGCCTATTACGCCCTCAAGTATCTGTGCATCGCTGCAATCTTTGCCGCCATCATTGTTCCGGCGATAACGTAAGCCTTATGCCGCCTGTTCGGGCCGGCTCACATCGGTGGCAAACACGTAACCCAGCCCGCGGATCGTTTTGATGAGCGCAGGCTGATGCGGGTTAGCCTCTATTTTCCGGCGCAGGCGCATGATCAGCACGTCAATCGTGCGATCGAACACGTCGGCGCTTTCGCTGTGGGTCAGCTCGAGCAGCCTGTCACGGCTCAGCACCCGACGGGCATTTTGCGTGAGCGCCAGCAGCAGGCCGTACTCGCCCTGGGTTAAGGGCACAGGATTACGCTGCGGATCGCTCAGCTCGCAGCGGGTGGTATCAAGCGTCCATCCGTTAAACGCAATGCCCGCGACGGGCGCTGCGGGAGCTTCCGCCGCCAGCACGCCCGTACGGCGCAGCACCGCTTTCACGCGGGCAACCACCACGCGCGGGTTGAACGGTTTGCCAATATAATCGTCGGCCCCCATCTCCAGCCCCACCACCACGTCTGACTCGCTGCCCAGGCCGGTTAACATCACAACCGGTAGCGCCGGACGCTGCTTTTGCAACTGCAGCAGAACCTGCAGGCCGTTGATATCCGGCAGCATCATATCCAGCAGCACAAGCGCGATATTTGTCTCCTGTTGTACCCGGCGCAGCGCATCCTGGCCGTTATGGCAGACAAGCACGCTAAAGACGTGCTCGCTCAGCACGTCCTGAAGCAGTTCGCAGACTGCCGTATCGTCATCAACCACCAGAATCGCCGGTTTCATCGTATGCTTCCGTCAGGGGATTATGTTAAGTCTGAACTATTCTGCCGTCGGCTCCAGTCAAAAGGTTTTTTCAGTGACGGAAATTCAACCCATGTCACATCCGCCGCCCTGTCGACACGTCAATTTTGACGATTGGCTGCTTTTTGTCAGGGTTTTCACCCCGAATGGGCCGTAAAGTCAGGGGATACCCATACAAAAAACATGGCATAGAAGCTGCATAGTGGGTGCGAACGATTCGATTAACTGGAGCAGACTGATGAAAAAAGTCGTCACGGTTTGCCCTTATTGTGCCTCAGGTTGCAAGATCCACCTGGTGGTCGATAACGGCAAAATCGTCCGGGCGGAGGCCGCACAGGGGAAAACCAACCAGGGCACGCTGTGCCTGAAAGGTTACTACGGCTGGGATTTTATTAACGATACCCAAATCCTTACCCCGCGCCTGAAAACCCCTATGATCCGCCGCGAGCGCGGCGGCAAGCTGGAAGCCGTCTCCTGGAACGAGGCGCTGGATTACGTCGCCACGCGCCTGAGCGCCATCAAGGCCAAGTATGGCCCGGATGCCATCCAGACCACCGGCTCTTCCCGCGGGACGGGAAATGAAACCAACTATGTGATGCAAAAATTCGCGCGCGCCGTTATTGGTACTAATAACGTCGACTGCTGCGCTCGCGTCTGACACGGCCCATCGGTTGCAGGTCTGCACCAGTCGGTCGGTAACGGCGCAATGAGTAATGCCATCAACGAGATAGATAATACCGATCTCGTCTTCATCTTTGGTTATAACCCGGCGGATTCTCACCCTATCGTCGCGAACCACGTTATTCGCGCTAAACAGAATGGGGCGAAAATCATCGTCTGCGATCCGCGCAAAATTGAAACCGCGCGCATTGCGGATATGCACATTGCATTGAAAAACGGCTCGAACATCGCGCTGTTGAATGCAATGGGACACGTCATCATTGAGGAGAACCTGTACGACCAGGCGTTTGTCGCGACCCGTACGGAGGGCTTTGAAGAGTATAAGAAAATAGTCGAAGGCTACACGCCAGAGTCGGTTGAAGCGATAACCGGCGTCAGCGCGCAGGCGATCCGTCAGGCGGCCAGGATGTATGCCGGAGCGAAAACCGCCGCCATCCTCTGGGGCATGGGCGTGACCCAGTTCTACCAGGGCGTGGAGACCGTGCGCTCGCTGACCAGCCTCGCGATGCTGACCGGTAATCTGGGTAAAGCCCACGTTGGCGTGAACCCGGTGCGTGGTCAGAATAACGTGCAGGGCGCCTGCGATATGGGCGCGCTGCCGGATACTTATCCTGGCTACCAGTACGTGAAATTCCCGGAGAACCGCGCCAAATTCGCGAAGGCCTGGGGTGTGGAAAGCCTGCCGGAACACACCGGGTACCGCATCAGCGAGCTGCCGCACCGCGCGGCGCATGGCGAAGTGCGTGCGGCCTACATCATGGGTGAAGATCCGCTTCAGACCGACGCCGAGCTCTCTGCAGTGCGTAAAGGGTTTGAGGATCTGGAGCTGGTGATTGTCCAGGATATCTTCATGACCAAAACCGCGGCGGCGGCGGATGTCATTTTACCGTCGACCTCCTGGGGCGAGCATGAAGGCGTCTACACGGCGGCCGACCGCGGCTTCCAGCGCTTCTTCAAGGCGGTCGAGCCGAAGTGGGATCTGAAAACGGACTGGCAGATTATCAGCGAAATCGCCACCCGTATGGGCTACCCGATGCACTACAACAACACCCAGGAGATCTGGGACGAGTTGCGCAGCCTGTGTCCGGACTTCTACGGCGCCACCTATGAAAAAATGGGTGAGCTGGGATACATCCAGTGGCCGTGCCGGGATGAGTCGGAGGCCGATCAAGGCACGTCCTATCTCTTTAAGGAGAAGTTCGACACCCCGAACGGGCTGGCGCAATTCTTCACCTGCGACTGGGTCGCGCCCATTGATAAACTCACCGATGAGTATCCGATGGTGCTCTCCACCGTACGTGAAGTGGGCCACTACTCCTGTCGTTCGATGACCGGCAACTGCGCCGCGCTGGCCGCGCTGGCGGACGAGCCCGGCTATGCGCAAATCAACACCGCCGATGCGGAACGCCTTGGTATTGAGGACGAGGCGCTGGTGTGGGTGAATTCGCGCAAAGGGCGGATCATCACCCGTGCGCAGGTCAGCGATCGTCCAAACAAAGGGGCGGTCTATATGACCTATCAGTGGTGGATTGGTGCCTGCAACGAGCTGGTAACGGAGAACTTAAGCCCGATAACCAAAACGCCGGAGTATAAATACTGCGCCGTCAACGTTGAGCCGATTGCGGATCAGCACGCGGCGGAACAGTACGTGATCGACGAATATAACAAGCTAAAAGCCCGACTGCGCGAAAGCGCAATGGGTTGAAGCCGTTAATTCATCGATGAATAAAGGGAGTGATATATTCACTCCCTTTTTATTTCCGATTAATTCATAAGAAATAGAAATTATTATTCTGGAAAGCGGCTCGCAGAAATAATGTAATTTTCGCGAAAAGAAATTACATCTTTGCATTTTAATTCAGAGAGATAAGATATGCGGCGGGTGCTTAAGACTTTCTGTCTTGAGCATTGTTGAGGGACAGAAAGTAGAAAGCCCCGGGAAATTTTCATTTACCCGAGGCTACTCCCTCAACTCCCAACAGGTTGAGAGTAGCCTCTTATTCTTTTTTTGACAAGGAGTAAAAGGCATGACGCCATTAAAAACTGCGTTAGGCATCGTCTTTATTGTTTGCCTGACGATAGTGATCTTTACCTTTATTACTCGCGGCAGGCTCTGCGAGTTTTCAATAAAGAGTGAACATCAGGAGGTGGCGGCTAAATTAGCCTGCAACCCAGGCTAACCTCTACGGGCGGAACAACGGTTCCGCCCGGCTTGTAGGATGCTGAGGTCTTAATGCACCCATTTTTTTCTTTTGCGCCCGCGATTATACTGCGCGGCGTGTACCCAGATGATAAGAATCCATGAAAGCCATTTTTCTGTTGTTAGTGTTTTTAACGTCCTTCGCCCGCGCGGATGAGATAGGCAGCCAGTATCGGAAACAGGCGGAAGCCGGTGATGCGCGTGCCCAGTATTATCTTGCCGATACGTACTTCAGCTCCGGCGACAGCAAGCAGGCCGCGCTGTGGGCCGAGAAAGCCGCGAAAGGCGGCGATGTCGACGCCATGGGTTTGCTCTCGCAAATCCTCTTTACACAGGGCGATTACGCACAGGCCAAAGCCCTCGCCCAACAGGCAAACATTGCTGGCAGCAAACGCGGTGCGATCATGCTGGCGCGCATTCTGGTGAATACTCAGGCGGGGAAAACGGACTATCCGCAGGCTATCAGGCTGCTGCAAACGGCAACCGAAGATATCGACAGTGACTCTGCGGTCGATGCACAGCTGCTGCTGGGGTTGATTTATGCCAACGGCGTAGAGGTGGCGCAGGATGACGTGCAGGCCGCCTCGTGGTTCAAGCGGAGTTCAGCCCTTTCGCGTACCGGCTACGCCGAGTACTGGGCTGGGATGTTGTTCAGACAGGGTGAGAAAGGTTTTATCACGCCAAATAAGCAGAAAGCACTGTACTGGTTGAACCTGAGCTGTACTGAAGGGTTTGATACGGGGTGTGAAGAGTTTGATGCGTTGAGCGGAGAATAAAGTGCCGGGTGGCGGTTTCGCCTTACCCGGCCTACAAGACCCGTAGGCCCGGTAAGCGCAGCGCCACCGGGCTTAGGATGTTACTGGTCAGCCGTCTTATCAAAACGACCCAGCACTTCGCGTTCATACGCCAGCGCCTTTTTACGATCGAATTTGTGCTCCCACTTGGCGATAACCAGCACCGCCAGGGCATTACCCACCACGTTCAGCGCCGTACGCGCCATGTCGAGGATACGGTCCACGCCGGCGATAAAGGCCAGACCTTCCAGCGGAATACCGACGCTGCCCAGCGTCGCCAGCAGCACCACGAACGAAACGCCCGGTACGCCTGCGATACCTTTAGAGGTCACCATCAGCGTCAGCACCAGGACGATCTCCTGCCACAGCGACAGATCAATGCCGTACAGCTGGGCAATAAAGATAGCGGCGATACTCTGGTACAGCGTGGAACCATCCAGGTTAAAGGAGTAACCGGTCGGCACCACGAAGCTGGTGATCGACGCTGGCGCGCCGTAGGCTTCCATCTTCTCAATAATACGCGGCAGCACGCTCTCAGAGCTTGCCGTGGAGTAGGCCAGAATCAGCTCATCTTTCAGGATACGGATCAGGATCCAGATGCTCAGCCCGCACAGACGCGCCACGATGCCCAGCACCACCAGCGCAAAGAACAGGATCGCGAAGTGCACCAGAATCACCAGCTTCGCCAGCGGCCAGAGGGAGGCAAAACCGAAGTTCGCCACGGTGACGGCGATAAGCGCGAACACCCCTACCGGCGCGTAACGCATCACCATGTGGGTCACTTTAAACATGGTCTCGGAGATAGAGCGGAACACGGTCACCAGCGGTTCGCGGTGCGTCGCGGGCAGAGAGGAGAGCCCCAGACCAAACAGGACCGAGAAGAAGATAATAGGCAACATCTCGCCCTTCGCCATCGATGCCACGATGTTGGTCGGTACCAGAGAAAGGATAGTGCCCATCAGGCCGTGCGCATGGCTCTGCACGTCAGCGGTTGTACTTTGGTATTTCGAAATATCCACCGTAGCCAGCTGCGACATATCAATCCCGGAACCCGGCTGGAACACGTTCGCCAGGGTAATACCGAGAATGATCGCAACCGTAGTGATCACTTCGAAATAGATAATGGTTTTCGCACCAATACGACCTAACTGCTTCGCATCGCCGACGCCCGCAATACCTACCACCAGCGTCGAGATCACAATCGGTACCACAATCATCTTGATCAGATGAATAAAGATATCCCCTGCCGGTGAAAGCAGGTTCGCAATCAGCCAGTCGCGGCTGTCGCTGTGATAGTGGAGGTAACTGCCCAGCAAGATGCCCAGCACAAGGGCAATTAAGATCTGCCAGGCCAGGCTGACTTTAACGTTTTTCATAGAAACTGACTTCCTCAATGAAGCGCCTTATTCACTCAAACTGCATGAATAGGGGGACATACTGATAGGGTATGAATTGTGTTGCGTCGATTTATGGGATTTTTTAACGCGGCGTATGAGTATCATTTGCGCGGCCTGTTGCGCAAGCCTTAAAGAACGACGCATTTCACTCGGAAAAGCGTCCGTGACGGGAGTTTCTCCTGTTTCTAATAAATAACCTTTTGTTATAAAAACGCTTTTTTAAACATAAATGTGAATAATCGTCAGCATAAATTATTTTCCTTCAAAGTTTCATTCGCTCATTTTTCAACCTGTTCAAACAATGCGTGATCTGTAGCCCAAATAATAAACAAAGCTTGTAAAGCCCCTACTATTAACGTTTTTGCGACATATTATTAACATCTTACAAGGAGAAAAAAAGCCATGAGCCAAATACACAAACATGACATTCCCGCAAACATTGCGGACCGTTGCCTGATCAACCCGGAGCAGTACCACGAGAAATATCAGCAATCTATCACCGCCCCGGACACCTTCTGGGGTGAGCAGGGTCATATCCTGGACTGGATCAAACCTTATCAGAAGGTGAAGAACACCTCCTTTGCGCCCGGTAACGTCTCCATTAAATGGTATGAAGATGGCACGCTGAACCTGGCGGCGAACTGCCTTGACCGTCACCTTGCCGCGCGCGGGAACGAGACGGCGATTATCTGGGAAGGCGATGATGCCTCGCAGAGCAAACACATTACTTATAAAGAACTGCACCGCGACGTGTGCCGCTTTGCCAACGTCCTGCTGGAAAAAGGCATTAAAAAAGGCGACGTGGTCGCAATCTATATGCCGATGGTGCCGGAAGCGGCGGTGGCCATGCTGGCCTGCGCGCGTATCGGCGCCATTCACTCGGTTATCTTTGGTGGGTTCTCGCCAGAGGCGGTTGCGGGTCGTATTGTCGATTCAAGCTCAAAACTGGTGATCACCGCCGATGAAGGCGTGCGTGCAGGACGCGGTATCCCACTCAAGAAAAACGTCGACGAAGCGCTGAAAAACCCGAACGTCAAAACGGTCAGCAACGTCATCGTCCTTAAGCGTACCGGCGGCAAAATCGACTGGCACGAGGGGCGCGACCTGTGGTGGAGCGACCTGATTGAAAAAGCGAGCGACCAGCATCAGCCTGAAGAGATGAATGCGGAAGATCCGCTCTTCATTCTTTACACCTCTGGCTCAACCGGCAAACCGAAAGGCGTGCTGCACACCACCGGCGGCTATCTGGTCTACGCGGCCACCACGTTCAAATACGTCTTCGACTACCACCCGGGCGACATCTACTGGTGTACTGCCGACGTTGGCTGGGTCACCGGGCACAGCTATCTGCTGTACGGCCCGCTGGCCTGTGGCGCAACAACGCTGATGTTTGAAGGCGTGCCCAACTGGCCGACACCGGCGCGTATGTGCCAGGTCGTCGACAAGCATCAGGTCAATATTCTCTACACCGCGCCAACGGCAATCCGCGCATTAATGGCGGAAGGCGATAAAGCCATCGAAGGCACCGACCGCTCTTCATTGCGCATCCTCGGTTCCGTGGGCGAGCCGATTAACCCGGAAGCCTGGGAGTGGTACTGGAAGAAAATCGGCAACGAGAAATGCCCGGTCATGGACACCTGGTGGCAGACCGAAACCGGCGGTTTCATGATCACCCCGATGCCGGGCGCCACGCAACTTAAAGCGGGCTCGGCGACCCGTCCGTTCTTCGGCGTACAGCCTGCGCTGGTGGATAACGAAGGCAACCCACTGGAAGGGGCCACCGAAGGCAACCTGGTGATCACGGACTCGTGGCCGGGTCAGGCGCGTACCCTGTTCGGCGATCACGATCGCTTCGAGCAGACCTACTTCTCGACCTTTAAAAACATGTACTTCAGCGGCGACGGCGCGCGCCGTGATGAAGACGGTTATTACTGGATCACCGGACGCGTGGACGACGTGCTGAACGTCTCCGGCCACCGTCTGGGCACCGCGGAGATTGAATCGGCGCTGGTGTCGCATCCGAAGATTGCCGAAGCGGCCGTTGTCGGTATTCCGCACAACATCAAAGGCCAGGCGATTTACGCCTATGTCACCCTGAACCACGGTGAAGAACCGTCGCCAGAGCTGTACACCGAAGTGCGCAACTGGGTGCGTAAAGAGATTGGCCCGCTGGCCACGCCGGACGTGCTGCACTGGACCGACTCGCTGCCGAAAACCCGCTCCGGCAAAATCATGCGCCGTATCTTGCGCAAAATCGCGGCAGGGGACACCAGCAACCTCGGTGATACCTCAACGCTCGCGGATCCTGGCGTGGTGGAAAAACTGCTCGAAGAGAAGCAGGCCATCGCAATGCCATCGTAATCTTTTCTCCCTCTCCCCGTGGGAGAGGGCCGGGGTAAGGGCATCAGACCGCACCTTCCTCCCCTCGCCCTCACCCTCTCCCCATAGGGGAGAGGGGATAAAAACAAACCAACCTTACCTTTGGAGACTCTGTGATGAATGACCATATTTGTCAGCAGATAGAGAATAGTGCGCACTACAGGGAGCTCGTCGATAAGCGGCAACGGTTTGCCTTCACCCTTTCCATCATCATGCTGATTATCTATGTCGGCTTTATTCTGCTGATCGCCTTTGCGCCGCACTGGCTGGGCACCCCGTTACACGAGGGGACCAGCGTGACGCGCGGTATTCCCATTGGCATTGGCGTGATTGTGATTTCATTTGTGCTCACCGGCGTCTACGTCTGGCGCGCGAACGGTGAATTCGATCGTCTTAATAAAGCGGTACTGCAAGAGGTAAAAGCATCATGAAGCGAGTCCTGACGGCGCTAGCCGCCACACTTCCCTTTGCCGCCCACGCGGCGGATGCCATTACCGGCGAGGTACAGCGCCAGCCAACCAACTGGCAGGCGATTATCATGTTCCTGATTTTCGTGGTGCTGACGCTGTACATTACGTACTGGGCGTCGAAACGCGTGCGCTCCCGTAACGACTACTACACCGCAGGCGGCAACATTACCGGCTTCCAGAACGGCCTGGCGATTGCGGGTGACTTTATGTCCGCCGCCTCGTTCCTCGGGATCTCCGCGCTGGTCTACACCTCCGGCTATGACGGCCTGATTTACTCCCTCGGCTTCCTCGTCGGCTGGCCGATCATTCTGTTCCTGATTGCCGAGCGCCTGCGCAACCTGGGCCGCTATACCTTCGCCGACGTGGCCTCGTATCGCCTGAAGCAGGGGCCGATTCGCACCCTCTCCGCCTGCGGTTCGCTGGTGGTGGTGGCGTTGTATCTGATCGCACAGATGGTGGGCGCGGGTAAATTGATCGAGCTGCTGTTCGGCCTGAACTACCACATCGCGGTGGTACTGGTGGGTGTGCTGATGGTGATGTACGTCCTGTTCGGCGGCATGCTGGCCACCACCTGGGTGCAAATCATCAAAGCGGTATTGTTGCTGTTCGGCGCCAGCTTTATGGCCTTTATGGTGATGAAGCACGTTGGGTTCAGCTTCAATAACCTGTTTACCGAAGCCATGGCGGTCCACCCGAAAGGGGAAGCCATTATGAGCCCGGGCGGGCTGGTGAAAGACCCGATTTCTGCCCTGTCGCTCGGTCTGGGCCTGATGTTTGGTACCGCAGGTCTACCGCACATTCTGATGCGCTTCTTCACCGTGAGCGATGCGCGTGAAGCGCGCAAGAGCGTCTTCTACGCTACCGGCTTCATGGGCTACTTCTATATCCTGACCTTTATCATCGGCTTTGGCGCGATCATGCTGGTGGGGGCAAACCCGGCGTTTAAAGATGCCACGGGCGCGCTGATTGGCGGCAATAACATGGCGGCGGTGCATCTGGCCGACGCGGTGGGCGGCAACCTGTTCCTCGGCTTTATCTCTGCCGTGGCCTTCGCCACCATTCTTGCGGTAGTTGCGGGTTTAACGCTGGCCGGGGCGTCGGCGGTCTCGCATGACCTCTACGCCAACGTTTTCCGCAAAGGCGCGAGCGAGCGCGATGAGCTGAAGGTCTCCAAAATCACCGTGCTGGTGCTGGGCGTTGTGGCGATCCTGCTGGGCATCCTGTTCGAGAAGCAAAACATCGCCTTTATGGTGGGGCTGGCCTTCTCCATCGCGGCAAGCTGTAACTTCCCGATCATCCTGCTCTCCATGTACTGGTCGAAACTGACCACCCGTGGCGCGATGATTGGCGGCTGGCTGGGGCTGCTGACGGCGGTGATCCTGATGATTCTGGGCCCGACGATCTGGGTGCAGATCCTCGGTCACGCCAGCGCCATCTTCCCGTATGAATACCCGGCGCTGTTCTCCATTGCCGTGGCGTTTATCGGTATCTGGGTCTTCTCGGCCACCGACAATTCGCCGGAGGGTAACCTGGAGCGCGAGAAATTCCGCGCCCAGTTTATTCGTTCACAAACCGGTCTTGGCGTTGAGCAGGGCCGCGCGCACTAAACCTTTCTCCCCGGCCATTCTGGCCGGGGAGCTTAAAACATCACCCACGCCACCAGCGGTGCAACCAGCACCATCACCACGCCCGACAGCATCATCACCAGGCTCGCGACAACGCCCTCCTGCTGGCCCAGCTCATAGGAACGTGCCGTGCCCGCGCCGTGCGACGCCGCGCCAAATCCCGCGCCTTTGGCCATTCCTTCCCGAATAGAAAGCCGCAGAAAGAGCATATCGCCCACTGCCATCCCAAAGACGCCCGTCACCACCACAAACAGCGCCACCAGGTCCGGCTGTCCGCCGAGGGGTTTAGCCGCCGCCAGCGCAAACGGCGTGGTCACCGAGCGCACGGCCAGGCTGCGCTGAATTTCATCGGGCAGCGTAAACAGTCTCGCCAGCCAGACGGAGCTACAGACCGCGACCACCGTGGCGGTGATCACGCCTGCGCTGAGCGACATCCAGTGGCGCCTGATAATCGCCAGGTTGTCATAAACGGGCACGGCAAAGGCGATGGTCGCCGGGCCGAGCAGCCACAGCAGCCAGTGGGACTCACCAATGTAGTTCTGCCAGGAAATGTGGCCGAAGACCAGCATCAGCACCAGCAGGATCGGCGTGAAGACCAGCGGCATCAGCGGCAGCGCATGAAACCGGCGATACAGCCGCTTGTTGGCAAAGTAGATCCCGAGCGTCGCGATCAGGCACAGGACGCTGATCTGAAAGTTAGTCATGTTTATGCCTGCTGATTTCAAACCGGTAGACTTTATCCACGACCCAGGCGGTCGCCCCCAGCACCATCAACGTACTCAGCGCGATCACCGCAAAGATTCGCCAGCCGTCCACCATCAGCAGTTGCGCATAGTTCACCACCGCCACCACGGCAGGGACAAAGAACAGCAGCATCTCCGCCAGCAGCCAGCGCGCCCCGGCGCGCACCCAGTTAAGGGGGATCACGCGACAGAGGATGAGCGTCAGCATCAACAGCATCCCCACCAGGTTGGCAGGCAACGGCAGGTGGAGCCAGCCGACAAGATATTCGGCGAAAACAAACAGTCCCGCGTAGAGCAGTACCTGAACCGGGACCTGGAGTCGTTGTACAACGGCAGGCGTAACACGGCTTAACGCCACGGCCATGGGGGTTTTCCTCAAAAATGAGACGAGGTGCCAGTATAGTGAGCGCACGGTGTGGACTGAAATGAATTAAAATCATCAAAGGTATAGTTTCGAGGAATAATCATGGACATAAGAACGCTGCGCTATTTTGTCGAAGTGGTTCGTCAGCAAAGTTTTACCCGCGCAGCGGAGAAGTTGTTTGTTACCCAGCCCACCATCAGCAAGATGCTGAAAAACCTCGAAGATGAACTGAACTGTACCCTGCTGATCCGCGACGGGCGCAAGCTGCTGCTGACCGACACCGGACGCGTGGTGTTCGAACGCGGGCTGGCGATTCTGGCGGAGTTCCGCCAGCTGGAAGCAGAGCTGGACGATATTAATCATCTGACCAAAGGGGTGCTTCGCCTCGGCATTCCCCCGATGGTCGGCATGATGATGGCCGGACCGATTAGCCTGTTTCGCCAGCGTTATCCCGGCGTAGAACTGAAGATTTCGGAGTTTGGTGGGTTAACCGTCCAGCAGGCGGTCACTAACGGCGAGCTCGACGTGGCAATGACCGCCCTCCCCGTTGAGGAAGAGAGCGGCCTGGCGACGCTTCCGCTCTTTAGCCACCCGCTGTGCGTGCTGGTGCCCCGCTCCGGCGACTGGCTAAAGAGGGAGTCGGTGAAGCCTGAACTGCTCGGCGAGCACCCTCTGCTGATCTACAACGAAGACTTCGCCCTCAGCCGCCAGCTGATGACGCTGTTTAACCAGCATAACGTCAAGCCGCGCATTGCGGTACGCAGCGGACAATGGGATTTCCTGGCAGCGATGGTGCAGGCCGGCGTAGGGATTGCCATTCTGCCGCAGCCGATTTGCGAGCGTCTGGATAAAAACACGCTGCGCTGGATCCCACTGGAGAGCGATCTGCACTGGCAGTTAGGGATGATCTGGCGTGAAGGGGTTTATTTGTCGCAGAGCGCGCAGGCGTGGCTGCAATGTTGTGAGGGGTTTTGGGTGCGGTCTGAATAGTGCCCGGTGGCGCTGCGCTTACCGGGCCTACGTTCGAACCGTAGGCCCGGTAAGGCGAAGCCGCCACCCGGCAAAACAGCGCTACTAATTCTCTATCAACAGTGCTTCCAGCAGGTCCAGATCGTGCAGCAGCTTTTGCAGCGTCTCGTTGCTGATCTGGCGCGTGGCGCGCAGGTGGTACAGTTCGGCACGCTCTGAGCGCAGCGCTGCCAGACGGAACCGGCGTTCCAGGTTCTCCTCCTGCAGCGAGCTTTCCACATCGTTACGCCCGTCCGCGCGGCGGCGAAGGTTACCAATTACGCGGGAACTCACCTCCGTCAGCAGCTGATTATCGATGTTCTCTTCCGCATCCGCGGCCAGGCGTTCTTCCATTTTCTGGATGGCGACAATCGCCACTTCGGCGGTGGCCGCACGCGCAATGCGCTCTTCCTTGTGCTGCTGGGTCGAATCACCGACATCAATATGCTGGAGTAAAATCGGCAGCATAATCACGCCGACAAACAGTGAGAACAGAATGACGCCCGCCGCCAGGAACACCAGCTCGTAACGCGCCGGGAAGACGTCGCCCGTCGGCAGCAGCAGCGGAATGGAGAGGACACCGGCAAGGGTGATCGCCCCGCGTACGCCCGCAAAAGAGGCAATCAGCAGTTCACGCGTTGTCCACGAACCAAACTCCATCGGCTTTTTCTTCAGGAAGCGGACGCTGAAGTTTTTCATCGTCCACAGCCAGCCGAAACGCACCAGCATCAGCGCCAGGTAGATCAGCACGATGTCGGTAAACAGCATCCAGACTTCAACGTTCGGATCGGCTTCGGCCGCCACCAGCGAGGATTCCATAATGCCCGGCAGCTGCAGGCCCAACAGCAGGAACACCATGCCGTTAAAGACAAACTCCAGCATGGCCCAGGTGCTGTTGGCACGCAGACGCATAGCCAGCGGCGCGCGGCGCATCACGCCAGAGCGGGTAATGGTCATCCCTGCCGCCACTGCCGCCAGAATGCCCGACACGCCGATATGTTCGGCAATCAGATAAGAGGCGAACGGCAGCAGGAACAGCAGTACGATCTGCGTAGCGGGTTCATCGCCCCCCCAGCGGCTGAGGAAGCGCAGCGAGCGGCCGTACAGCCAGCTCACCACGAAGCCCGCGAGAATACCGCCGATGGCTACCTTAAAGAACTCCAGCGTCGCGCCGCCGACGGTAAAGACCATCGTGCCCATCGCAACGGCCACGGCAAACT
This sequence comes from Enterobacter sp. JBIWA003, assembly GCF_019968825.1. NCBI lineage: Bacteria > Pseudomonadati > Pseudomonadota > Gammaproteobacteria > Enterobacterales > Enterobacteriaceae > Enterobacter > Enterobacter sp. JBIWA003. Next base: position 417,599 of record NZ_CP074170.1, on the reverse strand, counting down.
TCAGGGCAACCAGGCCGGAGGCGTCATTCATCAGCGCCTCACCCTGTAAAATCCCCATGATTTTCTTCGGAATGCGGCCTTCGCCCACAATGCCGGACAGCGCCACGGCATCGGTTGGCGACAGCACGGCGGCCAGCGCAAAGGCAGGAATTAACGGGATACCCGGTACCGTCCAGTAGATCAGGAAACCAATCCCGACGACGGTGACCACCACCAGCGCAAGTGCCAGGCCGAAGATCTCTCGCCCGTGCTCAAGGAATTCACGCGTGGGCGTTTTCCAGCCATCGGCAAACAGCAGTGGCGGAATGAACAGCACGAGGAACAGTTCGGGGTCAAATTCCACGTGCAGGCCAAACGTCGGCCACGCCAGCAGCGCGCCGATGGCAATTTGCATTAATGGCAGGGGGACCTGAAAGGGCAGTACGCGTGTAACCACCCCGGATAGCGAGACCACAAGGGTCATGATGAGTATTGTGAAGAAGATTTCCATGCGTTCCCTGTTTGCTGTGTTGCTTATGTACTCCGGAAGGCGTCGTGCCTTTTATTCTATCTTCCCCAGAGTAACGCAAAAGGCAACAGGATGAGTCCTGAAAATAAAAACGGGCGGCCTGAGCCACCCGTTTTCGCATCAAAGGCCAATTTAGATTGCCCAGCCGCCCGCGTAAAACGCCACCAGCGCAACGGCAATCACAACGGTGCCAACGTTCAGCTTGCGCCATTCCCCGGAGACCAGACGACCAATCACCAGCGATGCGAAACCGATCATAATGCCGGTCACGATGTTACAGGTCAGCACGATAAAGACCGCGGTAATCAGGCCAGACATCGCGTCCACGAAATCCGCAAAGTCGATTTTCGCCACGTTGCTCAGCATCAGCAGGCCAACGTACATCAGCGCTGGCGCGGTCGCGTACGCCGGAACCAGGTAGGAGAGCGGAGAGAGGAACAGGATCAGCATGAACAGCACGCCCACGGTGATCGCCGTCAGGCCGGTTTTACCGCCTGCCGCCGTACCCGCTGCGGACTCGATGTACACCGCCGCAGGCGCTGCGCCCATCAGGCCTGAGAAGACGCTGCTCAGGGAGTCCGTCGTCAGCGCTTTGCCACCGTCAATAATCTGACCGTCTTTATCCAGCAGGTTCGCCTGACCGGCCACCGCACGAATGGTCCCGGTCGCGTCAAACACCGCGGTCATTACCAGCGCCAGCACGCTTGGCAGGATGACCGGGTTCAGCGCGCCAACGATATCCAGGCTGCCAATCAGAGAGTTGCCTTTGTCATCACTCAGCGACGGCATGGCGAAAATGCCGGAGAAATGGACGTTCGGATCGAAAATCAGGCCGACAATGGAAACGCCGATAATGGTCAGCAGGATGCCGCCCGGGACTTTCAGTTTTTCCAGACCGATAATCACCGCCAGCCCGATCAGCGACATGATCACCGGGAAGCTGGCGAAATGGCCGAGCGCCACCGGCAGACCGTCCAGCGGGTTCTTGATGACCAGACCGACGCCGTTGGCGGCGATCAGCAGCAGGAACAGGCCGATGCCGATGCCGGTACCGTGCGCCACGCCCTGCGGCAGGTTGCGCAAGATCCAGCTACGGATGCCGGTCGCTGAAATAACGGTAAACAGCACACCCATCAGGAACACGGCGCCCAGCGCAACCGGTACGCTGATGTGCTGGCCCAGCACCAGGCTGAACGCGGTAAACGCGGTCAGGGAGATGGCGCAACCAATCGCCAGCGGCAGGTTCGCCCACAGGCCCATCACGATAGAGCCCACGCCGGCCACAAGGCAGGTCGCTACAAAGACAGCGGCTGGCGGGAAGCCCGCTTTGCCCAGCATGCCCGGCACAACGATGACGGAATACACCATCGCCAGAAACGTTGTCAAACCGGCAACGATTTCCTGGCGCACGGTGCTGCCGCGGGCCGAAATTTTAAACATGGCGTCAAGTGAACCGCCAGTACGCGCAGATGGCGTAGACATAGAAAACATCCCCTGAGAGTTTTTTAGGAAGTCCGTAAGCGAGGTGGAGACGCCACTGCCAGCTAAACGTCAAATCCTTGTGTTGCGTTTGCGACGAAAGGGCGTCACAGAAAAAGCAAACGTTTAGCTCCGCGCTTACAAACGGGTGGTCAAATTAAGGCAAACGATTATCTAGCCTAATCCCCGCCCTTTTCAACTGAACTTTATCGTTTTTCGCTAAAATTCACTTATGACGCTGAAGAAATAAACAGAGGATGCGCAAACGTTATCGTCTATGCGCAATTTGTTTACATTTCAATCCTCCCCCGGGATGGATAACGGCCCCCCTTGTGCCAGGGTTCGTTGCCAGCCAGGGCTGTTTTCAACCTTCGTTTTCCATGCCTGACTATGCGGCAGGTTATTAATACCGCCGCGCGCCAGCAGGGCAAAGATCGGGAAGCTCATCTGGATGTCGGCCATGCTGAGCGAATCCCCGGCAAACCAGCTGTTTTTAGCAAGGTGCGACTCAATAAAGCGTGCATGGGTTTCCAGCTGGCGGTTGAGGTACGCTTTCTGCACCCCCTGCCCCAGCGCTTTCCCCAGGGTTCGGATACCAAACGGCACCGGCGGCTTGCCGAGGCTGTTGAAGACCAGCTTCATTAACAGCAGCGGCATCAGCGATCCTTCCGCGTAGTGCAGCCAGAAGCGGTACTGCACCTTATGCGCCGGATCTAAAGGCTTAAGCCGCGACTCGGGATCGTACGTCTCCTGCAGATACTCCAGAATGGCGCCTGACTCTGCGAGGATCAGTCCGTTATCTTCGATGACCGGTGATTTGCCCAACGGATGCACCTTTTTGAGCGCCTCAGGTGCCAGCATGTTCTTTTCGCGCTGATAGTGAACGATCTCATAAGGCAGACCGAGTTCTTCCAGCGCCCAGATTACGCGGTGCGAGCGCGACTGGTTTAGGTGGTGTACCGTGAGCATGGCTTTCTCCTGTTATTCATACTTTTTAACTATAGAAAATTGAACAACACCGCGAAAAAAATTCGGCTAAAAACCGGTCAGCGTCGCTGGCGAAAAAACGGGCCTTGCATAGAATTAAAGTGTCAGCACAATCCGGAACCTCCCCAACCAGCTCGACACGAGGGGTGCTGATGTCGGGGGAAACCCTCCCGTGAACCAGCGGGATAGAGAGAAAGACAAAGACCGGGAAAAACTAAAGCGCCCTTTGTGGCGCTTTAGTTCTTTATGTATGTGGGGTTTTGCCTACGTTCTCGGTTTTGTAGGCCGGGTAAGGCGCAGCCGCCACCCGGCAAACCGATCTCAATCCTCTTCCAGCAACCGCGCTCCCGTCCCCTGCTCGCCCAGTTTGTCGCCGGGGTTACGCAGTGGGCAGTCGCTGCGCGACAGGCAGCCGCAGCCAATGCAGCCATCCAGTTCGTCACGCAGCGCGACCAGCGTATGAATACGCCTGTCCAACTCTTCACGCCACTGGGACGACAGCTCTTTCCACTCTTTCGGGCTCAGCGTGTGCCCTTCCGGCAGCACGCCAAATGCCTCGCCGATCGTGGCCAGGGGAATTCCGATTCGTTGCGCAATTTTGATAATCGCCACGTAGCGGAGCACGTCGCGGGTATAGCGACGCTGGTTGCCGCCATTACGGATGCTTTTAATTAACCCTTTGCTTTCATAGAAGTGGAGCGCCGATACCGCCACGCCGCTTCGCTTTGCCACTTCGCCGGGGGTTAACAGCGCTTTAATGCGCGGCAATCTCTTTTCCATAAAACCTCTTTACCTCAAGTTAACTTGAGGAATTATACTCCCCCGCAGAGAAAACGACGAATTAACCGAGATAGTTGTATCTACAGAGGGGCAACCTTATGTCGCATCAGCAGATTATTCAGACGCTTATTGAATGGATTGATGACCATATCGACCAACCGTTGAACATTGATGTGGTCGCGAAAAAGTCGGGCTATTCGAAATGGTATTTACAGAGAATGTTCCGTACGGTCATGCATCAGACGCTGGGTGAGTACATTCGTCAGCGCAGACTGCTGCTGGCGGCGCAGGCGCTACGCTCAACGCAGCGGCCGATTTTTGATATCGCGATGGATCTTGGCTATGTGTCGCAACAAACCTTTTCCCGCGTGTTTCGCCGCGAGTTTGACCGCACGCCGAGCGACTATCGCCACCAGTTAAATTAATCACGCTCAGTGCAAAGGTTGCTGCTGCCAGGTCATAAATTCCTGGGGCGGCATCGCTTTCGCGAAGTGCCATCCCTGACAAAACTGGACGCCGCGCTTCAACAGCCAGCTCACCTGCTCTGCCGTCTCAACCCCTTCCGCAATGGTTTTCAGCCGCAGGCTTTGCGCCATCTCGATAATATGCTCGGCGATCAGGTGGCTGGTGCTGTTGGTCGTTAAGGTATCGATAAACGATTTGTCGATTTTCAGAATATCGACGTTCAGCGAGTAGAGATTGTGCAGGTTCGAGTAGCCGGTACCGAAATCATCGATGGCCACTTCATACCCCGCCTGACGAAAAGCCTGAATCACCGGCGTGGTTTTAGGCACATCGATAAAACCGCGTTCCGTCACTTCAATTTTGATTTGCTGCGCGCGGACGGCATAGTGGCGGGCCTTCTCAGAAATCATGGCGATCAGCCGCGAGGAGTGGAAATCCGTCGCCGACAGGTTAATCGAAATATAGAGATGCGGATGCTCGGCCAGGAAATGGCCTAAATCACTGAACACTTCCTCAACGACATAATCCGTAATCCGCTCGCTCATCCCCTCATTTTCAGCCAGCGGAATAAACTCAGCCGGGCTCATCACCTGCCCGTTAAAACCAGGCCAGCGTAATAACGCCTCCGCGCCGACACACCGGTTGTTCTTGATATCAATAATCGGCTGATAGTGCACGCAAAGCTGGCGTTTGTTCAGCGCCCTGTGCAATAAACGCCCCGGCGAATTGAGCTCACGATGGGTACGGGACCAGACCAGCAAAATAATAATGCTGCAAATCATTCCCAGCGGCAGCGTTAATGTCGCCTGATGGTAAAGCGTTTCATAAAAGCGTTTATTCGATGTCGACACGATGGCCGCAATCGGTCTTTTGGGGGATGTGACGATCGTATAAAAGCGGTTATCTTTTTGAAATACCGATTCCTTATCCCGAATCATCGAATTTAATAAAGAAACATTGGCTTTCTGACTGACGGAAAAGAAAGCATTGGTTACCGTGTCGTATACCCCCCACGAGAGAGAATGATCCGCAGACATGACTTCGCTGTATGAAAGTGGATTAACGACCACCACATAATTTCCACGCTGCATATATGTCATTTTATAACCAGTATAAAATGGGGTGTCGCGATAATAATAGATAGCGACGTCAGGTTTACGCGTGTAATTAGCGACGGGAATGGCGTAGGGACGATCCGGTGTAAAAACGGTCGAACAAAGAAAATTCTGACCTTCAGCATAAATTAAATCGGCAACAAACAGGCGGCCACGAACAACGTTCAACATATATTGACGGTGTCCCGGGGTGCAAAGCTCGCCCCGATATTTTTCCGCCTCGTCCCGGGCCAGATCAACCTGCTGTATAACCAGCTCTGTTTTGTCTAAAGCCAGTTCAGCAAATGTCCGTAGCTGGGCGCTTGTTTCAGACACGGCTCTTAGCTGGGCAAACCATAGCGCAAGCATCACCGGCAGCATAACTACCATGATGATCCCTACCACCCTGAGCATCTTGCGCTGCGCGCTACGATTCATTTCCCGCCCTATATCCCTGCATGTTGTACGCCTGTAGTAATGAAGGCCGGATGCTGTGTTAAACAGGTGATTACGTTGCATGAATCATGCGAAGTTAGCAACTGACTTTTCGTATTAAAAATCTTAAATTTCGTTATGACGATAATATTTTCCCGTAAGTGAAACTGTAAGTATTCGTTCCGTTTCAATTAAGGAAAATAATTATCCAGCCCGTAAGGGCGGTGGGAAGATAACACAACAGACGATTGTTGATTAAGCCAAACTTCTGGCAGCATGAAAAAAGCACACTGTCATCATGACGTTTTATGCTATTTGATCGGGTGTATTGTGTTCACTGATTTATAAATAATCAGCCGCCACCACCGTTTTTCCTCGCCCTAAATGCTTAGCCTCATATAACGCTTTATCAGCACGCCTTAGCAAGGCTGAAGTATCCCGCTGTCCCCCGCGGACTTCCACGACCCCTGCGCTAAACGACAGCGACAGCGTTCTCTCGCCCACAATCAGCGGATGAGTTTGCAGAACGGTGCGCAACCTGACGGAGAGTTGCGCAGCGCCATTGCCGTCAGTTTGCGCCAGCAGGAGCAAAAATTCCTCCCCTCCCACACGCCCTAATGCGGAGCCCGAAGGGGCCAACTCACGGATAGCATTACAGAAGTAAAGAAGCGCCGCATCGCCCACCGGGTGTCCCCACTCGTCGTTGATCTGTTTGAAAAAATCCAGGTCAAACATCAGAACGCAAAAATGGCTGTTAGCCTCCTGCCTGGTACTGGCGGCCAGCGCAAGCTCCAGCTGCTGCAAAATCGCCGACCGGTTAAAGCAGACGGTGAGATCGTCAGTGGTGGCTTTAACCTCGAGCTGCTGTTCGGCTTTTTTCCGCTCGGTGATATCCAGCCCAATATTGAGGATAGAGTTGTCCGGCAACAGAATGTTTGACCACAGCACCGTCAGCGGGGTGCCGTCTTTGCGTAGCGGATGCCATTCATACATATCCTTCAGCGGCGAGACATTGACCGACTCTCTTACCCGCCGCCGCTCTTCAGGATCGGGATAAAACAGCGAAAGCGGATCGGCATGTTCCGCGATCTCCGCCATCGTCCAGCCGAATACTTTTTCACATTCGGCATTCCACAGCACGCAGCGGTTAAATTTGTCGAAAGAGTTCATTAAAACCGGGGCGCGTTCAAAGAGCGTCTTATATTGCGTCACGACGCGCTGCATTTCCTGCGCCGTTTTTTCTCGGGCAATAATTTCCGCAAAATAGTCTTTTAATTTTTCGACCAGCACCACGACGATATTTTTCAGAATCGGCAAAGAAGAAAGCCTTTCTTCGAACGCTAAAAAGAAATAGCCGCTGCAGTGCCAGTTTTGGGTTGAAAGCTTGCACAGCACACCGCTTTGCAGTTGCGCATAGCCCGGGTGCTGAGGAGGAAATAACGTGCGGCCAATATTCTCTTTCCAGTAAACCACCCGCCACGATCGATGATGTCGCTGAAGCAGCGTGTTCGCCAGGAAATCGGCCACGTCGAGGGGATGGCAGGTCATCTCCCCGGCGGACACCACGCGCTTCAGCCCGTCATCACCGTTAACGCTGACCCAGGCAAGGCTTGCGCCCAGCGCGCGACTGATGGTCGCCAGCATGTCGGCCAGAGAACATTGAGCATGAAGCTGGGGCATTAGCTTAGCCAGCGCATGCAACGCCTGCATGCTGTCATTAACAATCTCACGTCGGTTTTCTTTCATTTTTTTCGCTGATTATCAGGCGATAAACCGGACGCAACTTTCTTCAGATTCGAAAAATCGACAAACCAACGTGCAGGCTGAATCTCAGCGTAGCGAATTAAAAACAACGTTGTGTGTAATTAAAAACGTACAAAGAAATAAAAAAATAATGAAATTCAAAAACCTGAAAGGTTAGCTGCGAGTAAAATTAATTGTCCACTCAAGCATAAGCCATAGGGTTATTGCTGTAAACATTGTACAGCGTGCGTCCTTTTGCATCAGTTTTGCTATCTTAATGAATTCATTATAAAGAGTGCGGGAACTGGGGAACTTAGCCAGCAAAGATATATTTTCACTCAGACACCCACTGATTCTCGGCAACTATGAATCGCTCGTTTTTCATCATCCCGGGACTGGCGAATAAAACAGCAAACGTGATATAGTTCACACAACTTATGTAACAAAAACACTCTGTTTCATTCAGTTCGTCTGTTTTATAGAGGATGGGTTTTATGGCAACCATTACTACCAGCATGGTACTCCTGCGCTGGCCTTTGTTGAGTGCGGTACTGATGTTTTTGGCCAGCACGCTGAACATTCAGTTTCGTAAATCTGACTACGCGGGTCTCGCTGTCATCAGCACGCTGTTGGGGCTGGGGGCTGCCTGCTGGTTTGCAACGGGTCTGCTTGGCATTACCCTGCTGGATATGGCCGCCGTCTGGGAAAATATCAAAGTGGTGATGGTTGAGGCGATGAGTCACACGCCACCAGACTGGCCGATGGTGATTACCTGATCCCTTATGGAATAAAAAAACCCAGACGATGTCTGGGTTTTTTGTTTGGGGAACGCGGAAATCAGAACGGAATGTCGTCGTCGAAATCCATTGGCGGTTCGTTAGACGGTGCAGGAGCAGACTGCTGCTGCGGGCGAGACTGCGCGCCGCCGCTGAACTGGTTGCCACCCTGCGGCTGCTGAGGCTGACCCCAACCGCCCTGCTGCTGGCCGCCACCTGCTGGTGCGCCGCCGCCCTGACGGCCACCCAGCATCTGCATGGTGCCGCCGACGTTAACCACCACTTCCGTCGTGTACTTCTCAGCACCGGACTGATCGGTCCATTTGCGGGTGCGCAGCTGGCCTTCGATATAGACCTGAGAACCTTTACGCAGATATTCACCGGCCACTTCGGCCAGTTTGCCAAACAGCACAACGCGGTGCCATTCGGTCTGCTCTTTCATCTCACCGGTCGCTTTATCACGCCAGGATTCGGAAGTAGCCAGCGTAATGTTGGCAACTGCGCCACCACTCGGCATGTAGCGTACTTCCGGGTCCTGGCCCAGATTACCGACGAGAATCACCTTGTTTACGCCTCTGCTGGCCATGTTCGTGTCTCCTGAATACGTTTCTTAATAGTGTAAACGCGCGAGTGTACCATTTCCATGCTGCACTTTGATAGTTGCGTAGCACGTTCCAGAGTTCTCCCGCAACTCCACATTGTTACACAGAGAATCAGAAAATGCATTCCAATACTGTATATTCAAACAGGTCAAATTGTGTCATAATTAGCCGTTTCTGACAGCCGTTTGTCCTTCAAACAAACCAGGCAATCCGTGTTCCAACCGGGAAAGGTGAATGGATAAGATCGAAGTTCGGGGCGCCCGCACCCACAATCTCAAGAATATCAACCTGATAATCCCTCGCGACAAGCTGATTGTCGTGACCGGGCTGTCGGGGTCTGGCAAATCCTCACTGGCTTTCGACACCCTGTATGCCGAAGGACAGCGTCGTTACGTTGAATCACTCTCTGCGTACGCGCGTCAGTTCCTGTCGCTGATGGAAAAACCGGATGTCGACCACATTGAAGGGTTGTCCCCTGCTATCTCTATTGAGCAGAAATCCACCTCGCATAACCCGCGTTCAACGGTCGGTACCATTACCGAAATCCATGACTACCTGCGTCTGCTGTATGCCCGCGTGGGTGAGCCGCGCTGCCCGGACCACGACGTCCCGCTGGCGGCACAGACCGTCAGCCAGATGGTGGACAACGTCCTGTCGCAGCCGGAAGGCAAGCGCCTGATGCTGCTGGCGCCGATCATCAAAGAGCGTAAGGGTGAGCACACCAAAACGCTGGAAAACCTGGCAAGCCAGGGTTATATCCGCGCCCGTATTGACGGCGAAGTGTGTGACCTGTCCGATCCGCCCAAGCTGGAACTGCAGAAGAAGCACACCATCGAGGTGGTGATTGATCGCTTTAAGGTGCGTGACGATCTCGCCACGCGTCTCGCAGAATCGTTTGAAACGGCGCTGGAACTCTCCGGCGGCACGGCCGTGGTCTCCGATATGGACGACCCGAAAGCGGAAGAGCTGCTCTTCTCCGCCAACTTTGCCTGCCCGATTTGCGGCTACAGCATGCGCGAGCTGGAACCGCGCCTGTTCTCGTTCAACAACCCGGCGGGCGCCTGCCCGACGTGTGACGGCCTGGGCGTGCAGCAGTATTTCGATCCGGACCGCGTGATCCAAAATCCGGAGCTTTCTTTGGCGGGCGGCGCCATTCGCGGCTGGGACAAGCGTAACTTCTATTACTTCCAGATGCTGAAGTCGCTGGCGGAGCACTACAAGTTCGACGTGGAAGCGCCGTGGGCCAGCCTGAGCCCGAACGTACACAAAGTGATCCTGTTCGGCTCTGGCAAAGAGAACATCGAGTTCAAATACATGAACGATCGCGGTGATACCTCCGTACGTCGCCACCCGTTCGAAGGGGTGCTGCACAATATGGAGCGCCGCTACAAAGAGACCGAATCCAGCGCGGTGCGCGAAGAGCTGGCGAAGTTCATCAGCAACCGCTCCTGCGCCACCTGCGAGGGCACGCGCCTGCGTCGCGAAGCGCGCCACGTGTTTGTGGAAAATACGGCGCTGCCGACCATCTCAGACATGAGCATCGGCCACGCGATGGACTTCTTCAATAACCTGAAGCTCTCTGGCCAGCGCGCGAAAATCGCCGAAAAAGTGCTGAAAGAGATTGGCGATCGCCTGAAGTTCCTGGTGAACGTCGGCCTGAACTACCTGACACTTTCCCGCTCGGCAGAAACGCTCTCCGGCGGTGAAGCCCAACGTATTCGTCTGGCGAGCCAGATTGGTGCGGGCCTGGTGGGCGTGATGTACGTGCTGGACGAGCCGTCAATCGGCCTGCACCAGCGCGATAACGAACGTCTGCTCGGCACCCTGATCCACCTGCGCAATCTCGGTAACACGGTGATTGTGGTCGAGCACGACGAAGACGCGATCCGCGCCGCAGACCACGTGATCGACATCGGCCCGGGTGCTGGCGTGCACGGTGGCCAGGTGGTGGCGGAAGGGACGCTGAAAGACATTATGGCGGTGCCCGAGTCGCTGACCGGCCAGTACATGAGCGGCAAGCGCAAGATTGATGTACCCAAACAGCGCGTAGCAGCGGATCCGGAAAAAGTGCTGAAGCTGACCGGCGCGCGCGGCAACAACCTGAAAGACGTCACCCTGACCCTGCCCGTCGGGCTGTTTACCTGTGTCACCGGCGTGTCCGGCTCCGGTAAATCGACGCTGATCAACGATACGCTGTTCCCAATTGCACAGACCGCGCTAAACGGTGCGACGCTGGCAGAGCCGGCACCGTACCGCGACATTCAGGGGCTGGAGCATTTCGATAAAGTTATCGATATCGACCAGAGCCCGATTGGCCGTACGCCGCGATCTAACCCGGCAACCTATACCGGCGTTTTCACGCCCGTACGTGAACTGTTTGCCGGTGTGCCGGAAGCGCGTTCACGCGGGTATACGCCAGGGCGTTTCAGCTTTAACGTACGCGGCGGCCGCTGCGAAGCGTGCCAGGGCGATGGCGTGATCAAGGTTGAGATGCACTTCCTGCCGGATATCTACGTGCCGTGCGACCAGTGCAAAGGCAAACGCTATAACCGCGAAACGCTGGAGATTAAGTACAAGGGCAAGACCATCCACGAAGTGCTGGACATGACTATCGAAGAGGCGCGCGAGTTCTTTGACGCCGTTCCCGCACTGGCGCGTAAGCTGCAGACGCTGATGGACGTCGGCCTGACCTACATTCGTCTGGGTCAGTCCGCAACAACGCTGTCCGGCGGTGAAGCGCAGCGCGTGAAGCTGGCGCGCGAGCTGTCAAAACGCGGTACTGGCCAGACGCTGTATATCCTGGATGAGCCGACCACCGGTCTGCACTTTGCCGACATCCAGCAGCTGCTGGACGTGCTGCATCAACTGCGCGATCAGGGCAACACTATCGTGGTCATCGAACATAACCTGGACGTGATTAAAACCGCGGACTGGATTGTCGATCTCGGCCCGGAAGGCGGCAGCGGCGGCGGTGAAATCCTCGTCTCCGGTACGCCAGAGACCGTTGCAGAGTGCGAAGCCTCGCACACCGCGCGCTTCCTTAAACCGTTGCTGTAATTGTCAGACGGAGAGCTGCTGTCGGGTCGTTTCCGGCAGCAGCTCAACCGCCTGCTGATAGGATGCGTCCACCAGGTAGTAAATTTGTGAGCCTGGAATCGATCCATCCAGATAGACGGTGCTCCAGTGCGCCTTATTGAGGTGCTGGCTCGGCCTCACGTCATCATGCTGCTGACGGAGTAAATCGGCCAGTTCAGGGCTGGTTTTCAGCGACGCCGCCGGACGGCCTTCCACCTCTTTCACCATCGCAAACAGCACATCCCCCACCTTAACCTGCGTGGCCTTCCAGTCGCTGTGGACGCTCTGCTCCGCGCCGGGCTTGCTCATGCAGTACTGAAGTATCTCCGAAATTGTCATCTTTATTCCCCTTGTAGCGTGGCGATAATTTTACGCGAACCACCGTGAATGCGATGCTCTCCCAGCCAGATCCCCTGCCACGTGCCCAGCAACAGCCGCCCGTTGTGGACCGGCAGCATCAACGATACGCCCAGCAAAGAGGATTTAATATGCGAAGGCATATCGTCCGCCCCCTCATAGTCATGCTCGTAAGGGGCGTTGTCCGGGACGCTCTTCAGAAAATGCCGCTCCATGTCAGACCGGACGGTGGGATCGCAATTTTCATTCAGCGTCAGAGAGGCAGACGTATGCTGAAGCAGCAGATGCAGCAAACCCGTTCTGACGCACGACAGGTCGCGGAGTTGCCCGATGACTTCATCCGTCACCAGGTGAAATCCGCGTGGCTTCGCGCTTAAGGTCAGGGTCTGTTGGTACCACATAGGCTGCTCCGTGATGAAAGATGAATCTTTCTAAGTGTGCAGCAAGAAGACGAAAGGTAAAACCCGCAGCAGCGAGATTTGATTAAAAAAGAATCAAACTCGCTGCCAGGGACTCAGTACTCCGAGTTGACGATCACCTCTTCGCCAAACTTTCCGGCCATCGGCAGCGGTCGATAGGTAGAGTTAGACGCGCGTAACACCCTGATCCCTCTGGCTCCTGCATCCTGCGCGGCGGTAATATCGTTATCCGAATCGCCATAAAACACTTTGATGTTTTTCTTTTCCAGCCACTGGGTTTTGGTGTTTTGCCCCTCTTTGTCACCGGCAAAAATGACCGGGTTCATGTTGGCTGCCGGGATCTGGAAATCGTCCTGCAGTGTTCTGGAGACGGTTTCCGTTTTGGTCTGGCTACGACCGGTGACGAAATAAATACTGTCGCCACGCTTAACATGCATAGCAATTACCGCCCGGGCGACCTCTTTCGGAATGCTGTACTCGTCCCAGCCGTTATTCATCTTTTCCCAGAACTCCGGGTTCTTCAGATACGCTTCGCTGTCGGGAGAATACATTTTTTTGCCGCGCCAGAATCCCGGGCTTGAGAACAACACGGTATCGTCAATATCGAAGCCCACGGCCATTGGTGGGCGCCCCATCAGGCTGTTTTCGATTTGGGCCACGGAAACCCAGTGAATGGGCGCCTGCTCGGCGAGAATGGCGGCGGTAGTGCCGGTGTAAAGCGGCGTCGGGGCGGAAGCTCGCGCGACGACGGCGCTGTTAAGTGAGAACAATAAGCAGGCGGCGCTGAGCGCCAGTGTGATCTTGCGCATATTTTCCCCTGAATATTCAGCTTGTTATTGTTTTATTTTGAGTGAATGGTCAAAAAACTATCCGACCATAACCCCAGCGGGAGGTGAAAGGAAGGAGTTTTTGCTTATGAAGCGGAATAAAAAGAAGACGATCACAAAGCTCAGCGCCACCGGGCAATGACTGGCACCGGCGCGAACAAAAAAGCCGGGTGGCGGCTGCGCCTTACCCGGCCTACATATAGCATGCAAGTAAGTGAATACTTACATTACGGAGGCAAACGCCTGCGCCACGCGATGAACGTTGCCGGCATTCAGGCCCGCCACGCACATACGGCCGCTGGCGATCAGGTAGACGCCGAACTCTTCGCGCAGGCGATCGACCTGCGCCGCGCTCAGTCCGGTATAGCTGAACATCCCGCGCTGCTTGAGCAGATAATCAAAGTTATGCCCGGGCACGGCCTCTTTCAGGACATTAACCAGCTCCTGACGCATCGACAGGATGCGCTTACGCATCGCCTCCACTTCGCCAAGCCAGGACGCTTTCAGCGTTTCGTCACCGAGAACCGTTGCCACCACCTGCGCACCAAAGTTTGGCGGGCTGGAGTAGATACGGCGCACCGTCGCTTTCAGCTGACCCAGCACGCGGCTGGCTGCTTCGGCGTCTTCACATACCACGGAAAGACCACCAACGCGTTCACCGTACAGGGAGAAGATTTTAGAGAAGGAGTTACTCACCAGAACAGGCAGCCCGGCGCTGGCAGCGGCGCGAATGGCATAGGCGTCTTCTTCCATACCCGCGCCAAAGCCCTGATAGGCGATATCGAGGAATGGGATCAGGTTACGGGCCTTCAGCACCTCAATCACCGCATCCCACTGAGCATTGGTGAGATCGGCACCGGTCGGGTTATGGCAGCACGGATGCAGCAGCACAATACTGCGCTCCGGCAGGGTGTTCAGTTTTTCCAGCAGCGCATCAACGCGCACGCCGTTAGTTTCACTGTCAAACCACGGATAGGTCGCCACCTTAAAGCCCGCGCCCTCGAAGATCGCAACGTGGTTTTCCCACGTCGGGTCGCTGACCCACACGCCTGAATCCGGGAAATATTTTTTCAGGAAGTCTGCGCCCACTTTCAGCGCACCCGAGCCGCCCAGCGTCTGGATGGTCGCCACGCGTTTTTGCGCGAGCACCGCGTGATCGGCGCCGAACAGAAGCGGTGCGATGGTGTTGCGATAAGCGTTTAGCCCTTCCATCGGCAGATACAGAGAAGCGCCGTGTGGAACAGCGTTCAGACGCGCTTCGGCTTCAGCTACGGCTTTTAATTGAGGAATAATGCCATCCTCGTTGTAATACAGACCGATGCTGAGGTTCACTTTGTCGCTGCGAGGATCTTCTTTAAAACGCTCCATTAAGGAGAGGATAGGGTCGCCGGCATAGGCGTCAACTTTCTGAAACACGCGATAGTTCTCCGGAATTCGATGAGGCAGGGATTTCAACAATAAACCGGAAGCAGGTGAAGGTCGAGTGCGATATCAGGCCAGACACTCGATATATCGGCAAATGCAATCGATTCGCTCAGGCACCGAGCCCTGCACGCGCAGAAAAGGAATGTTTCGTTGTGATAGCTCTGCTTCATACCATACCTGCTGTCTGTGGCGAAACGCCTCCCCCTGCCGGGTGCCATCCTGCACAAACGGAAAATCATCTCCGCAAAGTACGACCAGTGCATAGTCTCGTTCAGCAAGCGCCATTAACGCCTGCGGCGCGCTGCCAAACTGATCGAGGGCGTAAAACAGGGTCGTTAAAGGTGACGTATCACAGACCAGATAAGGCGCCGTGCAGGCTGATTCTTCCCGACGCACCTGCTCGCGGGCAATATGCAGCAAATCCTCCAGATCAAGGATGCCGTTCTTCTCTTCCCAGTGTTCACGACCATACTCTGCAACGTACGGAACGTTTAGCGTTTGCGCCAGTGCCTTTGCAAGCGTGCTTTTGCCCGTCGATTCTCCACCTAATAAGCAGATACGAAAAACAAAGCTGCGATACACCTCAGGGGACATCATCTTGCGATAACGATGAACATCAGAGCGGATGAGCGTTCCCGATGGAGCTTCTGGTCCCTGTTGACGCTGGAGACGCACGTGCGCAACCGGTCGTCCGAAACGCTGGCTCAGGACAGTGGCAAACCCGTCTCCATAGTCTTCGGCAGTAAATACCGCCTCTGGCTGACAATGCAGAATGTCCTCACATAGCGTTGCAACATAATGCCGGTGAAGATCGTCATCAGCGTCATTCGGTGGCGGTGGCGCAAGGCCATATGAAGCCAACACTTGCGGCGAAAGCACGAGGTGGCGACATTGTGGGAAGCGCGTTGTTAACCAGTTAAGCCGCTTTTCAGGTTCGTAACCGCGTATTTCCGGTGACGAATAGCTGATGATACAGACCGTCTCGCACTGCTCAAGTGCCGTATTGATAAGCGCTTCATGGCCCGCATGTAATGGTGCGAATTTGCCTACCACCAGGCCGTTGGCATACAGCGTCATTGCGCACGGATCTCCTTGCGCCACTGATACAGTCCGTGCCACGCATTAAACCAAAACACCAGATATAAACCGGCGGTCAGATACAGTTCTCTCGTCGCGTACAGCGGTACTGCCAGCGTGTTAACGGCAAGCCAGATGTACCAGTTTTCCAGACGCCGTCCCATCAACATAAACTGAGCAAGAATACTGAATGTCAAAATGATGGAGTCCAGCCAGGGGGCCCATGCATTGGTATAAAGATGCAATATCCACCCGTACGCCGCTGCTACGCTTACGGCGCAGGCTAAAAGCATAAAAAAATGTCCCGGTCTGGTACGACGAACAGTCAAGACCTCTCCATGATTGCCTTTAAGCCAATGCAGCCAGCCGGTTATGCTCGTTATGATGAAAAAGAACTGAAGGGTAACGTCAGCATAAAGCTGTACAGAATAGAAGACCCAGGCATAAAGCCCGCTACCAATGATACCTATCCACCACGTATGGATATTGTTTCTGGCGGCCAGCCAGACTGAGAGAGCATAGGCCAGACACGCAGCGATTTCTGAAGGGGACATTATCCTTCCCTGGAATAAAATGTTAGTCGACGTACTTCATCGCCACCCGAGACGTCAGGCGTGTGATAAGTTCGTAAGCACTCACTTTCGTGATTTCAGCAATACGTTCAACGGGTAAACCTTCCCCCCACATCACCACATCGTCGCCGGGTTTATCCTGGGCTTCAGGACCCAGATCGACACAAATCATGTCCATCGCCACGCGGCCAACGATCTTCACTTCGCGACCGTTGACCAGCACCGGCGTACCCGTGGGTGCAGCGCGCGGATATCCGTCGCCATAGCCCATCGCCACGACGCCGAGGCGGGTATCACGCTCGCTGATCCAGGTGCCGCCGTAGCCCACCGGCTCACCGGCTTTGTGTTCGCGCACGGCAATCAGAGTAGACACCAGAGACATGACTGGCTGAAAACCCATGTCCGGCCCCCAGGGTTTATTCTCCAGCGGCGACACGCCGTAAAGAATGATGCCTGGTCGCGCCCAGTCGAAATGCGACTGCGGCCACAGCAGGATCCCGCCGGATGCGGCGATCGAGCGCATCCCCGGCTTGCCTTCGCAGAAGGTATTAAAAATATCCAGCTGCCGCTCGGTCGCACCGCACTCGGGCTCATCGGCACGGGCGAAGTGGCTGACAATATTCACCGGCTGGCGCACGTTTTTACACCGGCATAAACGCTGATAAAACGCTTCCGCATTTTCCGGACGCACGCCCAGACGATGCATGCCCGTATCAAGCTTCATCCACACGGTCACCGGCTCGCTCAGCTCGGCGGTTTCCAGTGCGGCCAGCTGTTCTTCGTTGTGTACCGCCGTGTGCAGATGCTGATCTGCGATGGTTGGCAGATCGGTGGCTTCGAAAAAGCCTTCGAGGAGCAGAATCGGTTGGGTAATCCCCCCCGCGCGCAGGCGGAGGGCTTCTTCAAGACGGGCGACGCCAAAGGCGTCGGCATCGGGGAGCGTTCGCGCGGTCTCAAGAAGACCGTGTCCGTAAGCGTTCGCTTTCACGACTGCAACGAGCTTGCTGGCGGGGGCCAGTTCACGCAGACGTTGCAGGTTGTGTCGCAGAGCGCGGCGGTTAATTACAACAGTTGCCGCTTGCATTTGAATTCCTTAGAAATTACTCATCATCATATTGAGGACCGGCATAGTTGTCGAAACGCGACCACTGTCCGTTAAAGGTCAGACGTACCGTCCCGATCGGGCCGTTACGTTGTTTACCAATAATAATTTCGGCGATCCCTTTCAGGTCGCTGTTCTCGTGATAAACCTCATCACGGTAGATAAACATGATTAAGTCGGCATCCTGCTCGATGGAGCCGGATTCACGCAGGTCGGAGTTGACCGGGCGCTTGTCAGCACGTTGTTCCAGAGAACGGTTAAGCTGCGACAGCGCCACCACCGGCACGTGCAACTCTTTGGCTAACGCCTTGAGCGAGCGGGAAATTTCGGCGATCTCCAGCGTACGGTTGTCGGAGAGCGACGGGACGCGCATCAGCTGAAGGTAGTCGATCATGATAAGGCCGATACCGCCGTGTTCACGGGCGATACGACGCGCGCGGGAACGGACTTCCGTCGGCGTCAGGCCGGAAGAGTCATCAATATAGATGTTCCGTTTTTCCAGCAGAATGCCCATGGTGCCGGAGATGCGCGCCCAGTCCTCATCGTCGAGCTGGCCGGTACGGATGCGGGTCTGGTCCACGCGTGACAGCGATGCCAGAGAACGCATCATGATCTGCTCAGAGGGCATCTCAAGACTGAAAATCAGTACCGGCTTATCCTGCAACATCGCCGCATTTTCGACGAGGTTCATCGCAAATGTCGTTTTACCCATCGACGGACGCGCGGCAACGATAATCAAATCCGACGGCTGCAAACCGGCGGTTTTCTTGTTGAGATCGTCATAACCGGTGTTCACCCCGGTCACACCGTCGTGCGGCTGCTGGAACAGCTGTTCGATACGGGCGACGGTGGCGTCGAGGACATCGGCGATGTTTTTGGGGCCTTCGTCTTTGTTGGCGCGGCTTTCGGCGATTTTGAAGACGCGGGACTCGGCAAGATCGAGCAGGTCTTCGCTGGTGCGCCCCTGCGGATCAAAACCGGCTTCGGCGATCTCATTCGCCACCGAGATCATCTCTCGGACAACGGCACGTTCACGCACGATGTCGGCATAAGCGCTGATGTTCGCCGCACTTGGCGTGTTTTTTGACAGTTCTGCCAGATAGGCAAACCCGCCGACGCTGTCCAGCTGTCCCTGACGCTCCAGCGATTCCGCGAGCGTGATCAGGTCAATCGGGCTACCCGACTCCTGCAGGCGCGCCATTTCGGTAAAGATATGACGGTGCGGACGGGTGTAGAAATCCTCTGACACCACGCGCTCGGCGACGTCGTCCCAGCGTTCGTTATCCAGCATTAAACCGCCCAACACCGACTGTTCCGCTTCAATCGAGTGCGGCGGGACTTTTAACCCTGCGACCTGGAAATCACGCTCGCGAGGTTCAGTCTGTTTGTTGAAGGGTTTGTTTCCTGCCATAGTGAATGGAGTTACCGAGATAAAGAGTGGGTCGAAAGATTACCACATTCTGGAGGAAGCATGGCAACACGTATTGAATTTCACAAGCATGGTGGCCCTGACGTACTCAACGCGGTGGAGTTCACCCCCACCGCGCCTGGCGAAAACGAAGTGCAGGTTGAAAACAAAGCCATCGGCATAAACTACATCGACACCTATATTCGCGGCGGGCTCTACCCGCCTCCGTCGATGCCAAGCGGACTGGGCACCGAGGCAGCCGGTGTCGTCATCAAAGTGGGCAGCGCGGTTAAGCATCTTAAAGAGGGTGACCGCGTGGTGTATGCGCAATCTGCGCTGGGCGCTTACAGCTCCGTCCACAACGTCCCGGCGGATAAAGCCGCCCTGCTGCCTAATGCCATCTCCTTTGAGCAGGCGGCGGCCTCCTTTCTGAAAGGCTTAACCGTTTACTACCTGTTGCGTAAAACCTATGAAATTAAACCCGACGAGCAGTTCCTGTTTCATGCCGCGGCGGGTGGTGTCGGGCTCATCGCCTGTCAGTGGGCAAAAGCGCTGGGTGCAAAACTGATCGGCACCGTGGGCAATGCCCAAAAAGCGCAGCGCGCACTGCAGGCGGGCGCCTGGCAGGTGATTAACTACCGTGAAGAGAGCATCGTCGAACGGCTGAAGGAGATCACAAGCGGCAAAAAGGTGCGCGTCGTGTATGACTCGGTTGGGAAAGACACCTGGGAAGCATCGCTGGACTGCCTGCAGCGTCGTGGGCTGATGGTGAGCTTCGGAAACGCCTCAGGTGCTGTCACCGGCGTGAATCTCGGCATCCTGAACCAGAAAGGCTCGCTGTACGTCACGCGCCCTTCCCTGCAGGGCTACATCACCAACCGGGAAGAACTTGAGGAAGCCAGCAATGAGCTGTTCTCACTGATCGCCAGCGGCGTCATTAAGGTGGATGTGGCAGAAGCGCAGAAATACCCGCTAGCCGATGCGCAGCGTGCGCATGAGGTGCTGGAGAGCCGGGCAACGCAGGGGTCGAGTTTGTTGATTCCCTGAGCCCCAAAAAGAAATTGGGCTTCCCGTGGGAAGCCCTTTCTTTTTTTAGTTCGGCTGTATGTAGGGTACAGCGCGATGAATTCTTTAACGGCAGTCATAGTGACAGATTCGATAAGTAAATCCTATTCTGTTCTAAGCCATGCTGCCGGAAAAGTTACAACTCTGTGACGAACCCCTCAATACCTTAGTAACGGAAGCGGTTATTGCGCTGATAACTGGGTACTTTTGGCGATTTAATCGCCCGTATCACCCACACCACCGCCACGGCCAGCAGTAGCCACGGCAGCAGTTTGATCGTCAGGGCAAACAATCCGCCAATAAACATGACGACCGTCGCCACCACGATAGCCGCCAGAATGCCGAGCAGCGAAATGCCCGTTGCTAACAGCATGACAAAAAAGCCAATCACAAAAAGTAGTTCCAGCATGGTGCTCTCCCACGAGTTCCCGAATGATGCTGCAAACATTACAAGAATCATGCCAGACATAACCTGTTGTTCTTAAAGCAAAACGCCCCGCGAGAATTCGCAGGGCGTGGTGAATTTGACGAACTTTTAGCGAAAGTTATCGCTTGTCTGCCACCAGTCGCAGCGCATGTTCCAGCACCTCGATATCGGCACCGGCTTTATGTGCGTTTTCGCTCAGGTAGCGACGCCACTGACGCGCGCCCGGAATGCCCTGGAACAGCCCAAGCATATGGCGGGTGATATGGCCGAGATACGTACCGTTGCTCAGCTCGCGCTCAATGTAAGGATACATCGCCCGCACGACGGCAACCGGATCGGTGTCTGCACCTTCGATGCCAAAGATTTCGCGATCGACCGTCGCCAGAATGCCCGGATTCTGATACGCCTCGCGCCCAACCATCACCCCATCCATATGTTCAAGGTGCGCTTTGGCCTCTTCCAGCGACTTGATGCCGCCGTTAATGGACATGGTCAGGTGCGGGAAGTCACGCTTCAGCTGATACACGCGCGGATAGTCCAGCGGCGGGATTTCACGGTTCTCTTTCGGGCTCAGGCCGGAGAGCCAGGCTTTTCGCGCATGGATGATGAACATCTCGCATTCACCCTTTCCGGAGACCGTATTGATGAAATCGCACAGGAATTCGTAGCTGTCCTGGTCGTCAATCCCGATACGGGTTTTGACCGTCACCGGAATGGAAACAACATCACGCATCGCCTTGATACAGTCCGCCACCAGTTGGGCATTCCCCATCAGGCAGGCACCGAACATACCGTTTTGCACACGGTCGGACGGACAGCCAACGTTCAGGTTGATCTCGTCGTAGCCGCGCGCTTCCGCCAGCTTCGCACACTGCGCCAGCGCGGCCGGATCGCTGCCGCCCAGCTGCAGGGCAACCGGATGCTCTTCTTCGCTATAGGCCAGATAGTCGCCCTTCCCGTGGATGATTGCGCCCGTGGTCACCATTTCGGTGTACAGCAGCGTATGGCGGGAGAGCTGGCGCAGGAAATAGCGGCAGTGTCTGTCCGTCCAGTCGAGCATCGGCGCAATGGAAAAACGGTGTGCAGGGAAAGCGGTCTGTAATTCTGACGACATGGCGAAGTTTTAAGCATCTGGTGGAAAAGGGGCGCTACTATAGCACAAAGAAAAGCCGGAGGCGCAGCGCCTCCGGTTGACTTTAGAACGTCATGCTCAGCTGAGCCCCTGCGCCCCAGGTTTCGTCTTCACCGTACAGGCCCATCAGGTCAACATGCACGGTGCTAAACGGCGCGAAACCGACACCGCCGGTAAAGACATTGCTGTCGTTACCCTTCACGTCGGCACGATAACCCGCACGGACCGCCAGCCAGCTCAGCGGCGTCACCTCGGCACCGACACCCACGTACTGCGACGTATCTTCGCTCTTGAAGCCTTTGGTTTCCGTCAGATCGCCATCGGCGGTCAGCGTCACCAGGTCGTTGTGCCAGGCAGCACCGGCGGTCACCAGCGGACGGATCTGGTAGGTGTCTTTATAGCTCACCACTTCTCCCGTACGGCCATTGCGGATACGGATATCTTTGGTGTCGATATCACGCGACATCAGGTTTTGTCCGCTCACGCCGACGGTCCAGTTTTCGCCGAAATCGGCCGCAATGCCGGCATCCACGTTGAAGCCCGTATCGTCAGTACGGTAGCGGCTGTCGTTCCACTTGTTACTGTCGTAATCGTAGATGGACGTGGTGTAGTTATAGACCCAGGTTTTTTGCAGTTTTGGTGTTACGCCCACGGAAACCGGGACGCCGCCGAGATCAAACTGACGGGCAACGGCAACACCGTAGTCGGAGACAATCGCCGCCCGGCCGGACGCCGTTGAGTTGAGGTTCTTAGTGATCTGATCCGTACCGTTCAGCGCAGCATCCAGCGCAACACCGGCCGCCACCACATTACTTCGTTGAATACCACGCAGATAATCAATGTCTTGCTGATCGATAGACGAGCTCACCCGGCCATGGGCATAGCCTTTCGCCATGAAGGCGACGGAAAGGACATCGTTAGGGATACTTACCGCAAGCCCTGCACCAGCCGTTGCGCGTGCGGTTTTGCCTTTGAGATAGTCCAGCTCATCGGCCAGATCTTTGGCCGCGCCCTGGAATTGATTAATGGAACCTAACGGATTGGTGATAATTTCTCGTGGCGTGAGATTATCAACCACATCCTTGTAGTGATTGATTTTGTCGTTGATGTTATCAATCTCGTCCTGAAGATTGTCTTCATCCGTCACCTGTACCCCAACGGCTGGCAAGATGACCGTCACATCATCGTCCGGTTTTGCCTTTGCCAGCAGCGCCGGGTTGATTAACGCCCCACTGCCATAGCTTCCCGACGCCACGCCGGTGCCACCCATGGCGTCACTGCGTGATTCTGTCCAGGTATTGGCTGCTCCCGCCTGATTTGCCATAAACAAGGAGACAGCAATGCTAACCACCGAAAATTTAAAATTTTTTTTCACAGTATGCCCGTTATAGTCTGTTATGAAATAACCCCTGTCTGTTATCACCCAAACAGGAACGAACTATTGCTGTGAATAAGTAGTAAAAGACCCGCTATTTCTTTCCCTAAGTAAAACTCCCTTACGGCCTGTTATATTTTGTGACGGCCCTCAATATTTATAGAAGAGGAAATTATTTTTTCCCAGGTTTTCCATCATGCGGCCCAAAAAACTGTGGGGGATGGTCTACCCAGCGATCTTCCCGCGTGGCGGCATACTCAGGGTTGAGCGGATAGTAGATGCGGTTGTGCTTCTTATTGGCCTCGCCAACGACCAAGAGCCTAACCTCGTCGTCCGTGTTGTTGATAAAGGTATGACAGATGCCGGTGCCGGCGGGAAAACCTACACTGTCGCCAGGCTCCAGCTTCCACAAGTAGCCGTTAATCCAGGCTTCAGGGTTACCTTCGAGCACGTAAATAAACTCTTCTTCGTCGCTCTCCGCATGCGGATAGGACGTTCTGCGCCCCGGCGGCAGGCGCTCATGATGGATGCCAATACGCCTGAGCCCAAGCCTGCGAGCCAGCGGTGCGCCGATAGAGAACAGCTCATCGCTGTCGGGGTAGGTCGAGTCATCCGCGCCTTCCACGTCGCGCCAGTGCCGAATACAGTCAGGTCTTTTCATTCTGGTTCTCCCGGTTTTCGATGGGTCAGGTATAGCACAGACTGGCGGATCTCGGTGTTTTTAGCAGAACATGATAAAGTGGGGGTTTTCCGTCCTATAACATCCGGGGTGCTACATGGATAAGTCCACAAAAGAGCTGTTAGCGCAGGCCGAAAAGCTGTGTGCGCAACGCAATGTGCGCCTGACTCCGCAGCGCCTTGAAGTCTTACGCCTGATGAGCCTGCAGCAGGGTGCCATCAGCGCCTACGATCTGCTGGATCTGCTGCGCGAAAGCGAGCCGCAGGCAAAGCCGCCAACGGTCTATCGCGCACTGGATTTCCTGCTTGAACAAGGTTTTGTGCACAAGGTGGAATCCACTAACAGCTATGTGCTGTGCCATCTGTTCGATCAGCCCACCCACACATCGGCGATGTTTATCTGTGACCGCTGCGGCGTGGTGAAAGAAGAGGCTGCGGAAGGCGTGGAAGATATTATGCATTCGCTGGCAGCGAAAATGGGTTTTGCCCTGCGTCATAACGTGATTGAGGCGCACGGGCTCTGTTCCGCGTGCGTGGAGGTGGAAGCCTGCCGTCATCAGGACGCGTGTCAGCACGACCACTCTATTCTGGTGAAGAAAAAGCCGCGTTAACGGCAAAAGAAAAGGCGGCTTAGAGCCGCCCTGTGGGTTATTCAGCGTTACCAGCGGTAGTCGTTGCGTTTTTCCCAGTCGCCCACTTCTTTTTCCGCCTGGTCTTTTGCGTAGCCGTAACGTTCCTGAATTTTACCGACAAGCTGATCGCGTTTACCTTCGATGACGGTCATGTCGTCATCCGTCAGCTTACCCCACTGTTCTTTCGCTTTACCTTTGAACTGCTTCCAGTTGCCGCCGATTTCGTCTTTATTCATCATCGTGTCCTCTTCGTTAAGCGTCGGGTCGTAACGTCCGTTACGTTCTTTTCTGCTGGACGTGATAATTATTGTAGTTAAGGATTCCGTGGTTAATTTCATATTCGGAATCTTTAACCGTCACGATATATCGTGGCGCGGGGGAAACCAGGTATTGTTTTGCCAGTGTCGATGCCAGATAAACGCCAGCGATAACCCGCGCAGTGAGAGGAAGACGGCCAGGGCCAGCCATAAACCATGATTCCCCAGCCAGGGGAGCGTCAGCAGCGTCAGACCAAACCCTGCCGCCGCGACGGCCATACTGTTACGCATTTCGGCCCCGCGCGTCGCCCCAATAAACATGCCGTCCAGCAGATAACACCAGACGCCAACCACCGGTAAGACGACTTGCCAGATGAGATAGTGGCTCGCCAGCTCGCGTAGCGCAGGGAGAGAGGTAAGCAATGCAACGATCTGCTCACCAAAGCAGGCGTAAACCAGGCCAAAGGCCAGCGCCACCAGCCCCGACTGACGGCAGGCTGCCCGCCAGACATCTCGTAGCTGCCCGCTTTCGCGCGCACCGTACGCCTGCCCGGAATGCGCTTCAACCGCATAGGCAAAACCGTCCAGCGCGTAGGCGGTAAACGTCAGCAACGTCATCAATACTGCGTTGACCGCGACGATGTCTGGCCCCAGTCGAGCCCCGAAAACCGTCAGTGCCCCGAAGCAGAGCTGGAGAAGAAGCGAGCGCAGCATGATGTCACGGTTGAGGGCCAGCAACTTACGGATATTGCCGCGCCATGCGGTTTTGAGCAGCGCCAGGGTGATCCCGCGCATGGCCAGGACACGCCAGACCATCCACAAGCCAATGATAAAGGTCCCGTATTCGGCAATCGCCGTTGCCAGCGCCGCGCCCTGCACGTTCATATGCAGACCCATGACCAGCCAGACATCCAAAACGATATTGAGCAGGTTACCCACCACCAGCAAAATCACGGGCGCACGGGCGTACTGCACGCCCAGTAGCCACCCCAGCAGAACCAGGTTAGCCAGCGACGCGGGCGCGCTGAGCCAGCGGATTTCAAGGAAACGTCGCGCCTGCTCTAATACCGCCTCGCTGCCGCCAACAATATGAAGCGCAAGATCAATCAGGGGTGCCCGCAATAAAACGATGAACGCACCCGCGCCAAGCGCGAGGATCAGCGGCTGCACCAGCGCGCGCGCCAGACGCAGCGGATCTTTCGCGCCATAAGCCTGTGCGGTAAGACCGGTGGTGCTCATGCGCAAAAAGAGCAGCAGCATAAACAGGAAGCTGGTTGCCGTCGCGCCAATCGCCACGCCGCCAAGATAAACCGGTGAATCAAGATGGCCTATAACGGCAGTATCGACCAGCCCCAGCAAGGGCACGGTAATATTGGAGAAAATCATCGGCAGAGCAAGACGCCACAATGCCTTATCGGATGCCGTCAGCAGTGACATGAAAGATACCGGGAGTGGGGAATGAATCAGGCTACAGCGGTGCCATAGCCTGTCAGGAAGAGGTTACAGCCATTCACCGTTGCGAATCACCCCGACCGCCAGTCCTTCGATAGAGAAGTTCTGTTCGCGGAGATCGACCACAATGGGTGAAAACTCGCTGTTTTCAGGCAGCAACTGTACGCTGTTACCCTGTTTTTTCAGACGCTTAACGGTCACTTCGTCATCAATGCGCGCCACCACCACCTGGCCGTTTCGCACATCCTGTGTTTTATGCACCGCAAGCAGATCGCCATCAAGAATACCGATGTCTTTCATCGACATGCCGCTGACGCGCAGCAGGAAATCAGCGCTCGGTTTGAACATGCCAGGATCGACCTGGTAATGGCCTTCAATATGCTGCTGAGCCAGTAAAGGCTCACCGGCAGCAACACGCCCTATCAGCGGAATGCCCGTCTCTTCTTCCACCAGCAGGCGGATACCCCGTGAAGCGCCCGAGACAATCTCAATCACGCCCTTACGCGCCAGCGCTTTCAGGTGTTCTTCGGCAGCATTTGGAGAACGGAAACCCAGACGCTGCGCGATTTCCGCACGCGTGGGTGGCATACCCGTCTGGCCGATATGATCCCGGATGAGATCAAACACCTCTTGCTGCCTGGTCGTTAACGCTTTCATTCCGCCCCCTGGGTGTATATACAGTTATGCTGTGAGTATATACAGTCAAAGGCGATTTTGGAACCAAAAACTGCACAAAAAACCAGGGACTTAATTATTCCTCGAGGCTCATCGGAAATGTGACCAAAGCAGCGTGACCCAGGTGATAACGGCAGTGATAATCGCCAGCAACACGGCAGCAGAGCCCATGTCTTTTGCACGGCCAGAAAGCTCATGGAAATCGGCACCAATGCGATCCACAACGGCCTCAATAGCGCTATTAAGAATTTCCACTATCATCACCAGAAGAACGGAACCGATAAGCAGTACGCGGGTAATCGCATCAACATCAAGGAAACAGGCGACGATCACCGCGATGATAGCGGCGACGCCCTCCTGGCGAAAGGCGGCTTCGTTGACCCATGCGGCACGGAAACCTTTCCATGAATAGCCGGCGGCTTTGATGATACGTGTTAACCCAGTGGTATTATTGGCCATTAAAAGAACCTTTTTTAAAAAAGAGCGTCAGTAACAGGAGCCGTAGCGCGTTTCGCTACAGCCTGAAGTATGACGGGTAACAACAGAAATTTTGCGCGCTTTCTGTTATCCTTGCGCCGCAATTGCATTATTAACCAGAGGCTTTACATCGTTTATGTCCGGCTGGCCACGAATTTACTACAAATTACTTAATTTACCATTAAGCATCCTGGTAAAAAGCAAGTCTATCCCAGCAGAACCCGCGCTGGAATTGGGGCTCGATACGTCATGCCCCATTATGTACGTTTTGCCTTATAACTCGAAGGCTGACTTACTGACGCTTCGCGCCCAATGTCTGGCGCATGACTTACCTGACCCGCTTGAACCGCTGGAAGTTGACGGTACGCTGCTGCCGCGCTACGTGTTCATTCACGGTGGGCCGCGCGTGTTTACCTATTACACGCCAAAAGAAGAGTCCATCAAGCTGTTCCATGACTATCTCGACCTGCACCGCAGCAATCCCGATCTGGATGTGCAGATGGTGCCGGTATCGGTGATGTTTGGTCGTCGTCCGGGCCGTGAAAAAGGCGAAGAGAATCCGCCGCTGCGCATGCTTAACGGCATCCAGAAGTTCTTCGCGGTCTCCTGGCTGGGACGCGACAGCTTTGTGCGTTTCTCCCCTTCCGTTTCGCTGCGTCGCATGGCGGACGAGCACGGCACCGACAAGATCATCGCGCAAAAGCTGGCGCGCGTGGCGCGTATGCACTTCGCCCGTCAGCGCCTGGCTGCCGTAGGGCCACGCCTCCCGGCGCGTCAGGATCTGTTCAACAAGCTGTTGGCCTCCAAAGCGATTGCCCGCGCCGTTGAAGACGAAGCGCGCAGCAAGAAAATTTCGCATGAGAAAGCCCAGCAGAACGCCATTGCGCTGATGGAAGAGATTGCAGCGAACTTCTCTTACGAGATGATTCGCCTTTCTGACCGTATTCTCGGCTTTACGTGGAACCGCCTCTATCAGGGCATCAACGTCCATAACGCCGAGCGCGTGCGTCAGCTGGCGCATGATGGCCATGAGATTGTCTATGTCCCCTGCCACCGCAGCCACATGGACTACCTGCTCCTTTCCTACGTGCTCTATCATCAGGGGCTGGTACCACCGCACATCGCAGCCGGTATCAACCTGAACTTCTGGCCAGCAGGTCCGATTTTCCGCCGCCTGGGCGCGTTCTTTATTCGTCGTACCTTCAAGGGCAACAAGCTCTACTCCACCGTGTTCCGCGAGTATCTGGGCGAGCTGTTCAGCCGCGGCTATTCCGTGGAGTACTTCGTGGAGGGCGGTCGTTCCCGTACCGGACGTCTGCTCGATCCGAAGACCGGCACGCTGTCGATGACCATCCAGGCGATGTTGCGCGGAGGTACCCGTCCGATCACGCTGGTGCCTATCTACATCGGCTACGAGCACGTGATGGAAGTGGGCACGTACGCGAAAGAGCTGCGTGGTGCGACCAAAGAGAAAGAGAGCCTGCCGCAGATGCTGCGCGGCTTGAGCAAGCTGCGTAATCTCGGTCAGGGCTACGTGAACTTCGGTGAGCCGATGCCGCTGATGACGTACCTGAACCATCACGTTCCGGAGTGGCGCGAGTCCATCGATCCTATCGAAGCGGTGCGTCCGGCCTGGCTGACGCCAACGGTTAACGGCATCGCATCCGAGCTGATGGTGCGCATTAACAACGCCGGCGCGGCTAACGCCATGAACCTGTGCTGTACGGCACTTCTGGCTTCACGTCAGCGCTCGCTGACCCGTGAACAGCTCACGGAGCAGCTGGATTGCTATCTGGATATGATGCGTAACGTGCCGTACTCGGTTGATTCGACCGTGCCTTCTGCAACCGCCAGTGAACTTATCGATCACGCGTTGCAGATGAACAAGTTTGAGGTCGAAAAGGACACGATCGGCGACATCATCATTCTGCCGCGCGAGCAGGCAGTGCTGATGACCTACTACCGCAACAACATCACGCATATGCTGATGCTGCCGTCGCTCATGGCCGCCATTATTACCCAGCATCGTCATATCTCCCGTCAGGAGCTATTGCGCCATCTTGAGACCATCTATCCGATGCTGAAAGCGGAGCTGTTCCTGCGCTGGAGTAAGGATGAGCTGGCGACAGAACTGGATAAGATGACGGAAGAGATGCGTCGCCAGGGGCTGATTACCCTGAACAACGACGAGTTGCACATCAATCCGTCACGCTCCCGCACCCTGCAACTGCTGGCGGCCGGTGCGCGCGAAACGCTGCAGCGCTACGCCATTACATTCTGGCTGCTGAGCGCGAATCCGTCTATCAACCGCGGTACGCTGGAGAAAGAGAGCCGGACGCTGGCCCAGCGCCTGTCCGTTCTGCACGGCATTAACGCCCCTGAATTCTTCGACAAAGCGGTCTTCAGTTCCCTGGTGCTGACGCTGCGTGATGAAGGCTTCATCAGCGATACGGGTGATGCTGAGCCGGAAGAGACGCTGAAGGTATACCAGATGCTGGCAGAGCTGATTACCTCGGACGTGCGCTTGACGATTGAGAGCGCCACGCAGGGTGAGTAACACAATGCCGGGTTATGGCCCGGCCTGACGCCCTGGATAATAAAAAGGCCCGGTAAGCGCTGACGCTACCGGGCCTTATTTTTAGCCTTGTTAAATCACCGCATTTAGCTGAGCAGCGTAAAGGCAATCATCCCGACAATTGCACCCGTCGTGCCGAGAATGGTTTCCATCAGCGTCCAGGTTTTCAGGGTTTGCGCTTCGGTGGCGCCGGTAAACTTACCGAACAGCCAGAAGCCGGCGTCGTTAACGTGAGAGACCACAATCGAACCACCCGCGATACAAATAGAAAGCGCGGCCATCTGGGCACCGGAGTAGTTCAGCTGTTCAATCACCGGCATCACCAGACCCACGGCGGTTAAACACGCCACGGTAGCAGAACCCTGGATGATACGTACCGCCGCAGCCAGCACAAAGCAGGTCACCGCAATCGGCAGGCCCATCCCGGTCAGCGCTTCACCCAGAGCCGGGCCCACGCCGGAATCCACCAGCACCTGCTTGAACACGCCGCCTGCACCGATCACCAGCAGGATAATCCCCGCAGGCTGCAGCGCCGCGCCGCAGATCTCCATCACCCGGTCTTTTGGCATCCCCTGACGCATCGCCAGGCCGTAAATCGCCACCAGGCACGCCACCAGAATCGCCGTGAACGGGTGACCGATGAACTCAAACCACTCGTAGGCAGTGGACCCCACCGGCACAAAGTGCGCAGCGATGGTTTTCAGACCCACCAGCACCAGCGGCAGCAGGATCAGCGACAGGCTGAAGCCGAAGGATGGCATTTTGCCCTCGCCCAGGTGCGGCTCGGTGATGTCATCCGGAATATGCAGCTCAACGTAACGGCTGATGAAGTTGCCCCACAGCGGGCCGGCGATGATCATCCCCGGGATTGCCGCGCACAGGCCAATCAGGATCATCCAGCCAAAGTCGGCGTGCATCTGGGATGCCAGCAGCATCGGGGCGGGTCCCGGCAGCAGAAACGCCGCAGCCGCCGCCACGCCCGCAAACAGCGGAATGACCAGCTTCACGAGGTTAGTACCGGTATGGCGCGCCATAGAGAATGCGACGCTTATCAGCAGCACAACGGCCACTTCGAAGAACAGCGGCAGCGCGCAAATCAGACCGGCCAGACCAATCGCGTAGTGCGCACGGCTGTGGCCAAAGGATTTCAGCATCTTGACGGCAATCTGGTCGACCGCACCCGTCTCGTGCAAAATCTTGCCAAACATCGCGCCCAGCGCGACCACAATCGCCAGGAAGCCCAGCGTACCGCCCATCCCTTTTTCCATCGTCGCGGCGATCTTGTCGAGCGGCATACCGGAAAAGAGACCAGCACCAATAGAAACCACCATCAAAGCAACAAAGGCGTGCATACGCGCCTTCATCACTAAAAACAGCAGCAGCAATACCGAACCCACTGCTGTCAAAACTAGCGTTAATGTACTCAAAACTTACTGCCTTTTATTAATGACCTCGATGGTGCTGGCAACAACACCCTCCAGTGACTGATCGATATCAACCACTAAGACGTCTTTCTCGTCTTCACCCGGTTCCTGCAGCGCTTCGAACTGCGTTACCAGCATCTGGGTTTTGAAGAAGTGACCTTTGCGCGCCTTCAGGCGGCTTTCAATCACCTCGAAATCCCCTTTCAGGTAGATGAAAGAGAGGTTTGGGTTGCCGTCGCGCAGCAGGTCGCGATAGGTTTTTTTCAGCGCGGAGCAGACGATCAGGGAGACTTTGTTGGTGCGCTGCATCGCGAACGCGGCGTCATTCAGCGCCTGCAACCACGGTTTGCGGTCGTCGTCGTTCAGCGGCTCGCCGGAGGCCATTTTCATGATGTTGCTGCGCGGATGGAGGAAGTCGCCATCAAGAAACGCAGCCTGGAGTTGATGCGCCACTTCGCTGGCCACGGCTGATTTCCCGCTACCGGAAACGCCCATCAGGACGTAGACGTGGTGATCGTGATTAGTCGTGCTCAAAGGGTGTCCCTCAGTCAATTGTTACGGGTAACAGTTATCGGTAACATTGTCCTGCTGGGGCAAAAGAGAAGCAATATCCAAACGTGCGCGGAGTGAATAAGTGTGAGCTACTTCAAATTTGTCAGTTCAAATAGATCCACCCGGTGACAAGGTGAAACCTAAATCTAACATTTTCGGGGTCACCGTCTCGCCACGAATGCGCGCCAGCAGGCGTTCTGCGCCAATACGGCCCATACGTTCACGCGGCGTCAGGACGCTCGCCAGACGCGGCTCCATCACCTGGCCAATATCGTGGCCGTGGAAACCGGCGATCGCCATATCATCAGGGATCTTCAGCCCCAGACGCTGACACTCAAATGCTGCGCCGACCGCAAGGTCATCGTTGGTACAGAAAATACCGTCCAGTTGCGGATACTCGCGTCGCGCCTGACGCATCAGCTCAATACCCGACGTATAGGAAGAGGATTGCTCCACCATCACGCTGTACGGGGTTAAGTTCGCGTCGAGCATCGCCTGCTCGTATCCCTTCTGTTTGATGATAGTACGTTCATCAAGACGCGCACCCAGATAGGCGATATGACGATGCCCACGGGCGATGATGGCCGCCGTCATCTGACGCGCCGCTTCGAAGTTATCAAACCCCACGGCGATGTCGAGGCACGGCGACTGGCTGTCCATCAGC
The DNA here is from genome assembly GCF_019968825.1 of Enterobacter sp. JBIWA003. Taxonomy (NCBI): domain Bacteria; kingdom Pseudomonadati; phylum Pseudomonadota; class Gammaproteobacteria; order Enterobacterales; family Enterobacteriaceae; genus Enterobacter; species Enterobacter sp. JBIWA003. Next base: position 385,083 of record NZ_CP074170.1, on the reverse strand, counting down.
TCCACGACTGGGATACCGGCCACTTCAATCATTTTGAGCGTGCGGGCAGTGTGGGTTCGTTCGGTTAAAATCAGGCCGTCAATGTTCCAGGAAAGCATCGATTCAAGACGTTCCTCTTCGAGTTCCGGCTTGTACCCGTAGTGGGCGAGCATGGTCTGGTAGCCAAACGCATCGGTAACGCTTTCGATTCCACGTAATACTTCGGCGAAAACCTGGTTGGTCAAAGAAGGAAGCAGAACGCCCACCGCGCGGCTGGTCGCATTGGAGAGAATATCGGGCGCGCGGTTGGGGATATAACCCAGTTCATCAAGGGCAGCGGCAATCTTGCCACGTAACGCTACGGAAACCTGTTCCGGGTTACGTAAAAAACGGCTGACCGTCATTTTGGTCACACCGACGCGATCGGCGACATCCTGAAGTACGGGGCGTTTCTTTTTCATCGTCCTGAGAAATCTTGAAGTGAGAGATTTGCTCAGTTTACCACGGACAAAGCCCATCCTTCCCCTGTCAAAGGGAAGGATGGGGATTTATTTATGTTTTATTACACCGGCGGCAGGTCAAACAGCAGAATTTCGCTTTCGCTGTCGGCGTGCACGGAGATCGCCTGCTCGTCCCAGATGGCCAGACCATCGGCGGTTGTCGCTTTGGTCCCGTTGATGGACACGTCGCCTTTCACCACCTGGATCCAGACGCGGCGGTTAGCGGCAATCTGATGCACGGACTGTTCATCTTTCGCCAGCGCCCAGCGGTACAGCTCCATATCCTGATGCACTTTCAGGGAGCCTTCACGCGCATCCGGGGAGAGCACCAGCTGTTTACCCTGTTTCGCGTCGAAGCGGCGCTGCTCGTAGCGCGGCGTGATGCCGGTCTCTTCTGGAATGATCCAGATTTGATACAGGTGCAGTTTTTCCGTTTTGCTTGGGTTGTACTCAGAGTGACGCACCCCGGTACCCGCGCTCATAATCTGGAACTCGCCCGCCGGAACCTGCTCTTTGTTGCCCATGCTGTCCTGGTGCTCAACCGCGCCTTCCAGCACATAGGTCAGGATTTCCATGTCTTTGTGCGGGTGGGTACCGAAGCCCTGACCTGCATCAATCACGTCGTCGTTAATCACGCGCAGTGCGGAGAAGCCCATGAAGTTCGGGTCGTAGTAGTCGGCAAACGAGAATGAATGCCATGAGTCCAGCCAGCCATGATTCGCGTGACCACGTTCGTTTGCTTTGCGTAAGTAGATCATTGTTTTCACCCTCAGTTCGTTTCGATGGAGTAAGTGTGGACGCAAACGGCCTGGGATCATAGAGGGTGAAAATTGACTCCTATGTTCAAAAATTGTGAACAAGTGCAGAGGAGCCGTTTTTGCTTATTTTGCGAGGGTTATCGTGGCAGGAGAAGCCTGTTCGAAGGCCCGTTCAAGGATTTCGAGGTTGGTCAGAACGTCAGATTCCTTGACGTAATTCGCCGTGCCGTTTGTGAGGGTCTCAAACAGCGCATCATAGACGCGACCATAGTCGCCGGTTTCCGGTTTCAACGTTTCTTTGACCGTCACGCCCTCGTCGTTCACATACTCCAGCACGCCCACGGAATCGTCCGCGGCAAATCCCGGCTCACCCGGCATGATATTGGCCTTCAGGCTGGTCTCCTGCTGGTCGATACCGTATTTGATAAACGAACCTTTAGTGCCGTGAACGATAAATTTCGGGTAGTCGATCTTCACCAGGTGACTGGTTTTGACGATGGCCTTCAGGTCGCCGTAGAACAGCTGGGCTTCGAAGGTATCATCCGGGTTGGCTTTGTTGCGCAGGCTGCGAATGTCATACGCCACGTGGTCCGGGCGGCCAAACAGGGAGATGATCTGGTCCATGGTGTGCACGCCCAGACCATAGAACGAACCATCCTGAGGCAGTCCGGGTTGCGTTTCCGCCACCGGACGGTAGTAATCGAAGTGGCTTTCGATTTCCACGATGTTGCCGAGCTTGCCGCTTTCAATCGCTTTTTTCGCCGTCAGGAAGCAGCTGTCAAAGCGACGGTTCTGATACGGCGTGACGGTCAGGCCTTTGCTTTTCGCCAGCGCGAACAGCTCTTTCGCTTCGGCAATAGTCGGGGTGAACGGCTTTTCTACCAGCACGTTTTTACCCGCATTGAGCGCGCGTTTGGCATAGTCAAAATGGCTGTCGGCGTGGGTGCAGACAACCACCAGCTTCACCTGTGGGTCGTTAAGCACCTCATCGAGATCGCTGGTGAAGTGGATGTGGGAATACTGCGGAGATTGCTCTTCCGGCTTCGCGCGGCGGCGGTAGATATGGGCCACATGCCAGCTGTCTTTGCGGTTAAGAACATACGGCAGGTGATAGCGGGTCGTACTTTTACCAAATCCAATAAATGCGCAATGTAGTGTCATAGCTCAGTCCTTTTGGAAGGTTACTGAGTCTAACCATAACAAAAAAAAAGCCAGCTAAAAGCTGGCTAAAGTAATACTGGAAGCAATGTGAGCAATGTCGTGCTTTCAGGTTCCCGTAGGGGTCTTCCTGAATGCAGAGCAATAATAATCATTCTCATTCGCACTTGTCCAATACTTTTTGCAAAAAATAGCGGTTGACTCAAATTTTAAAGTCATTGATGTTGGAAGGGACGTTTAACTGACTGAGGAACAAGGAATGAGTGAGATAGTGATACGCCATGCGGAACCGAAAGATTATGACGCCATTCGTCAGATCCACGCCCAACCGGAGGTGTACCACAACACACTACAGGTTCCTCATCCGTCTGAGCAAATGTGGCAAGAACGACTCACCGACCAGCCCGGCATTAAGCAACTGGTCGCCTGTATAGACGGTCATGTCGCCGGGCATCTGTGCATCGCCGTCGCGCAACGCCCACGCCGCAGCCATGTGGCTGATTTTGGGATTTGTGTCGGCGCGCAGTGGCAAAACCGGGGAGTTGCCAGCGCGCTGATGCGCACCATGATTGATATGTGCGATAACTGGCTGCGCGTTGACCGCATTGAGCTGACGGTGTTTGTCGATAACGAGCCGGCGATTGCGGTGTACAAAAAATACGGGTTCGAAATTGAAGGCACCGGCAAGCGCTATGCCCTGCGCAACGGCGAATATGTGGACGCGTATTTTATGGCGAGAATGAAGTGACGCACTCCCCTCACCCCGGCCCTCTCCCCATAGGGGCGAGGGAGAAAAGACCGCACCGTGCAATCCCCTCTCCCCTATGGGGAGAGGGTTAGGGTGAGGGGAATAATCAATACCCCGCCGTCAAATCATCCACCGAACGCGGATCTGATGCGCCAAACAGCGCTCCGTCCGGCCCCACCATAATGCTCTGGGTGCTGCCCATCGCCTCTTTCACCGCCACCTTCTGCCCACGCTGCTCAAGCAGTTTAATGGTGTCCGGGCTAAAGCCCTTCTCGACGCGCAGCTCGTCCGGCAACCACTGGTGGTGGAATCGCGGGGCGTTGGTGGCTTCGGCGACGTTCATCCCAAAGTCGATGCTGTTCACCACCATCTGCAATACGGTGGTGATAATCCGGCTGCCGCCCGGGCTACCGGTTACCAGCCAGGTTTTGCCCTCTTTCACTACGATGGTGGGCGACATGGACGACAGCGGGCGTTTCTTCGGCCCTACCGCGTTCGCATCGCCGCCGACCAGCCCGTAGACGTTCGGCACGCCCGGCTTGGCAGAGAAGTCATCCATCTCGTTATTCAGCAGAATGCCGCTGTTACCCGCCACAATCCCGGTGCCGAAGGTCGTGTTGAGCGTATAGGTCACCGCCACCGCGTTACCGTCTTTATCCACCACCGAGAAGTGGGTGGTCTGGTTGCTTTCATACGGCGCCAGCTTGCCGGGGCGGATCTCGCTCGACGGCTTAGCCTTGTTGATGTCGATCTGATCGGCAATAGATTTGGCATAGGCTTTATTAGTCAGCGCCTGCCACGGCACCTTCACGAAGTCCGGATCGCCGAGATATTCCGAGCGGTCGGCGTAGGCGCGTTTTTCCGCTTCCGCCATCACCTGCATGGAATCCGCGCTGCCGAAACCGAACTTGTGCATATCGAAGTTTTCAAGAATGTTGAGGATCTGCACGATGTGAATGCCCCCGGAAGACGGTGGCGGCATGGAGAAGACCTCGTAGCCGCGGTAGGTGCCGCTAATCGGCTCGCGCTCTACCGCCTTGTAGTCCGCCAGATCCGCTTTGGTGATGAGCCCGCCGTTCTTCTGCATCTCTTGTGCAATCTGGTCGGCAATCGCCCCTTTGTAGAAGGCGTCAGGACCGTGCTCGGCAATCAGCTCCAGGCTTTTAGCGAGGTTCTTCTGCACCAGCTTATCGCCCTTCTTCAGCGGTTCACCGTCTTTCCAGAAGATGGCCTTGCTGTTTTCGTGATTCGGAATCACTTCGCTGCCGTAGGTTTTGAGGTCGTCTGCCAGCGCGTCATTCACCACAAAGCCCTCCCGCGCCAGCTTGATAGCAGGCTGTACCACCTTATTCAGCGGCATCGTACCGTATTTTTCCAGCGCCAGCGAGAAGCCCGCAACGGTACCCGGCGTGCCGGACGCGAGATGCGAGGTCAGGGATTTTTTACTGTCCGGATTCCCCTGGTCATCAAGGAACATGTCCCGTGACGCCTGAGAAGGTGCCATTTCACGGAAGTCGATGGCGGTGGTTTTCCCGTCTTTGGTGCGCAGCATCATAAAGCCACCGCCGCCCAGGTTCCCCGCCTGCGGGTGCGTCACCGCCAGCGCATAGCCGACGGCGACCGCCGCATCCACCGCGTTACCGCCCTGCCTGAGAATATCGACGCCCACGCGGGTCGCCAGCGCATCCACGGATGCCACCATGCCGTGGGTTGCCCGCACGGGATGAAAAACATCTTCCTCCACGCCGTAAGAGACCGGAGGCGCCGCGGGCGGGTTGGCCGCCACGCTAAATGTACCGCCTGCCATCAGCGCGGCGAGGGCGACCCAGCGCAAAAACGTTGGTTTCATCATTATTGTTCTCCAGGTGAAGGGATCCATATTCCCCGCTTAAGCCTGGTTCACAACTCCTAAAAAATCATCGTCATGGTGAAATCAGGGTAAACTTAAGAGAGACCTCAAAAGGAGGAAATGACAATGAAACGCTTATTGATTCTTACGGCGCTGATCCCCTTTGCCGCGCTCGCACAGCCACTCAACACCATGAATAACCCGAACCAGCAGGGGTATGTCATCCCGAGCCAGCAGCGTATGCAGACCGAGATGATGAGCCAGCAACAGCAGCAAAAAGGGATGCTGAATCAGCAACTGAGAACGCAGACCCAGATGCAGCAACAAAGCCTGCAAAATCAGATGAACGCCAATACCCAGCGCGTGCAGCAGGGGCAGGTGCGCGAGCAGCCGTTGCCGAACAAAAACGGCGGAATGTTAGGTGGGATGACCTCGTCAGGCAGCGGACAGCAGCATATGCTGCCGCCGCAGTCGAATGGCAGTATGCTTAATCCGCAGAACTAAAGTCCGGGCCGATCAGGTCAATCGCATCGGTACAGATGCTGTCCACGCCCCAGCGCAGCAGTTCGGCCGCACGCTGGGGTTTATTGACGGTGTAAACCAGAATACGCAGGCCCGCGTCTTTCAGCATCTTCACCCGCGCCTCATCCAGCAGCTTGTGATTAAGATGAATAGAGACACACGCTAAGCGCGTCGTCAGCTCGCACCAGTCCTCGCGCCACTCGTCCAGCAGCAGTCCGCGCGGCAGTTCCGGCGCTGCGGCCTGTGCGGCCTCCAGCGCATCGATTTCAAATGATGACAGCAGCGGTGCGGTCATCCCCTCCCACAGCTCACGCGCGGCAAGGGCAATGACTTTGCCCGTCAGCGGCCCGGTGCCGGTGGTCGGTTTAATTTCGATATTGGCCATCATGCCGTGCTGGCGACAGCGATCGGCCACTTCCGCCAGCAGCGGCAGCGGTTCGCCTTTGAATTCGCCGCTGTACCAGCTTCCGGCGTCGACTTTCAGCAGATCGCGCCACGGCAGCTCGCCCGCGACGCCCCAGCCGTTGCTGGTGCGTTCGAGGTTATCGTCATGCAGCAGGAAAATCTCGCCGTCTTTCGACAGCTTGGCGTCGAACTCGATCATCGTGTGACCGTAGCGCGCGCCAACGTCAATCGCCGCCAGGGTATTCTCCGGCGCCAGCTTACCGCCGCCCCGGTGGGCGACGACATGGGGATAAGGCCAGTTGCTCATACTCGTTGTCCTGTTTCACCGTCAAACAGGTGCAGATGATTTTCCGGCAGGTGCAGCCACAGCGTGCTGCCTGCTTTAGGGCGCTCCTGATGTGCCAGCCGCACCACCATTTTTTGCTCGCCCCAGCGCCCGTGCGCCAGGTTATCTGCACCCAACATCTCCAGCGTGTCCATCACCAGCGGCACGCCGCCTTCCGCCTGAGTGGTTAAACCGATATGTTCCGGGCGGATACCGAGCGTCATCTTACGCCCGGCGTAGCCACGATAGTACCAGTTGATCGGCAATGCCATCCCGCTTTCCAGCTCAAAGTGCGAGCCCGCACTGCTGATGCGCCCTTCCAGCAGGTTCATCGCCGGGCTGCCGATAAAGCTCGCCACGAAACGGGTGGCTGGTTTCTCGTAGACTTCCACCGGGGTACCAATCTGCTCGGCAACGCCTTTGTTCATCACCATCACGCGCTGGGCGAGGGTCATGGCTTCGACCTGATCGTGGGTAACGTACAGCGACGTGGTTTTCAGACGACGGTGCAATTGCTGCAGCTCAAGGCGCATCTGCACGCGCAGCTTGGCGTCGAGGTTAGAGAGCGGCTCGTCGAACAGAAATACCGCCGGGTCGCGCACGATGGCGCGCCCCATCGCTACGCGCTGGCGCTGGCCGCCGGAGAGCTCGCGCGGGCGGCGCTTGAGCAGGCCGTCCAGTTCCAGAATACGGGCGGCTTCTTTCACGCGCTCCTCGATATGGCCTTTGCCCATGCCGCGGATTTTCAGCCCCCAGGCCATGTTCTCTTCCACGCTCATGTGCGGATAGAGAGCGTAGTTCTGGAAGACCATCGCGATGCCTCTGTCTTTCGGCTCCATCTCGGTGACGCGCTGGCGGTCAATCCAGATATCCCCGGAGGTCACGCGCTCCAGCCCCGCCACCATGCGCAGCAGGGTGGATTTGCCACAGCCGGACGGGCCGACCATCACGATAAACTCCCCGTCCGCCACGTCGAGCGTGAGCGGCTGAATCACCTGGGTTTTGCCGTCCCAGCTTTTGGTTACTGCCTGAAGTTTTAAACCTGCCATCTTATTTCTCGCTATCGACCAGGCCGCGGACAAACGCGCGCTGCATGGCTAAAACAATGACTACGGGTGGGATAAGGGTAAGCAGCATCGCCGCCATCACCTGGTTCCAGAGGGTGGTGCCTTCGCCGGTGGCAATCATGCCTTTGATGCCCGCCACGGCGGTGCCGAGATTGACGTCCTGAATAATCAGCAGCGGCCACAGGTACTGGTTCCAGCCGTAGATAAAGGTGATCACAAACAGCGCCGCAAGGTTGGTTTTCGACAGCGGCAGCACGATGTCGCGGAAGAAACGCATCGGCGATGCGCCATCAATGCGCGCCGCTTCAATCAGCTCGTCCGGCAGGGTCATAAAGAACTGGCGAAACAGGAATGTGGCGGTCGCCGAGGCCATCAGCGGCAGGGTCAAGCCCGCGTAGCTGTCGAGCATCTTCAGGTTGGCGATCACTTCCACCGTAGGGAAGATACGCACCTCCACCGGCAACATCAGGGTGATAAAAATCATCCAGAAAAACAGGTTGCGCAGCGGAAAACGGAACCAGACGATGGCGAAGGCCGAGAGCATCGACACCGTAATTTTGCCGACCGTAATGCCGAACGCCATGATGAAGCTGTTGAGCATCATCAGCCAGAACGGCGCGCTGTTGGCGCCCACGCCCTGGGTCCAGATGGTCTTCATGTTCTCGAACAGATGTGTGCCTGGGATCAGCGTCATCGGCGTGTCGAACACCGCTTTGGTGTCCAGCGTGGCGGCGACAAAGGCCACGTACAGCGGGAAGAGGATGACGATAATCCCCAGAATCAGCATGGTGTGGCTGAAAATCGTCAGCCCGCGACGGTTCTCAATCATTGGTAGCGCACCTTACTTTCGACATAGCGGAACTGCACCACCGTGAGGATGATGACGAGGAACATCAACACCACCGACTGCGCGGCGGAGGCGGAGAGATCCAGCCCGGCGAAGCCTTCGCGGTAGATCTTGTAGATAAGCGTCGTGGTCGCCTGCACCGGGCCGCCTGCGGTGGCCGCATCGATCACCGGGAAGGTGTCGAAGAAGGCGTACACGAGGTTAACCACCAGCAGGAAGAAGCTCACTGGGGCGATCAGCGGCAGCGACAGCCTGAAGAAGCGACGAATCGGCCCTGCGCCGTCAATCGCGGCGGCTTCCACCAGCGAACGGGGAATGGACTGCAGCGCGGCAAAGAAGAACAGGAAGTTGTAACTGATCTGCTTCCACACCGAGGCGAACACCACCAGGAACATCGCCTGACCGCTGTTCTGGGCGTGGTTCCAGTCGTAGCCGAACTCTGCCAGGAAATGGGTAATCAGCCCGCGACCGGGGTTAAACAGGAAAATCCACAGTACGGCAGCGACGGCGGGTGCCACGGCGTACGGCAGCAGCATCAGGGTCTGATAAATACGACTGCCGCGCACCACGTAGTCCACCAGCGCGGCGAAAAACAGCGAGGCGACAAGGCCGCTGACGGTGACCAGCGCGCTGAACTTCATCGTCGTCCAGAAGGCGTCCAGGTAGTAGCTGTCATGGAACAGCGCGGTAAAGTTGTCCAGCCCGACAAACTGGCTGGAGAGCCCAAACGGATCGACGCTTTGTACCGAGTACCACAGCGCTTCGCCCGCAGGCCAGATAAAGAAGATAACGGTGATGACCAGCTGAGGCGCGACCAACAGGTACGGCAGCCAGCGGGAACGGAACACCGGACGGGATGATGACATAGGTTAGCTCTGTAGGTATTCACCCCTCACCCTAACCCTCTCCCCAGAGGGGAGAGGGGACTGCACGGAGCCGTCTTTTCTCCCTCGCCCCTGTGGGGAGAGGGCCGGGGTGAGGGGCAGGTTTGAATTACGATTTCGTCGACTGCTCAAAGCGGCGCAGCAGCTGATTCCCGCGCTCTACTGCGGAATCCAGCGCCTGCTGTGGCGTTTTTTTCCCGGTCCAGACGCTTTCCAGCTCTTCATCCACGATGGTGCGGATCTGCGGCATGTTGCCCAGGCGCAGGCCTTTGGTGAACGGCAACGGCGGCTTGTTCAGCATCTGACGAGTCGCGATGTCCGCGCCCGGGTTCTTGCTGTAGAAGCCCTGCTCGCGGGTCAGGTCATACGCGGCTTTGGTGATCGGCAGGTAGCCGGTCTTCTGGTGCCATTCGGCCGCGTTTTCCGGCTTCGCCAGGAAGTCGAGGAATTCGGCCACGCCTTTATAGGTGCCCTTGTCTTTACCCTGCATCACCCACAGGCTCGCCCCGCCGATGATGGCGTTCTGTGGCGCGCCCTTCACGTCAGCGTCGTACGGCATCATGCCCACGCCGTAGTTGAATTTGGCGTAGTGACGGATATCCGCCAGAGAGCCGGACGAGGCGGTGGTAATGGCGCAGTCGCCGTTGTAGAACTTCTCGGTGGATTCGTCTTTACGCCCGAAGTAGCTGAAGTCGCCCTTCTTGTTGAGTTCTTCCAGCAGCGCAATGTGCTTCACCTGCTCCGGCTTGTTGAACTCCAGTACCGCATCGGTGCCGTCGAAGCCGTTGTTTTTGGTCGCCACCGGCAGGCCGTGCCAGGCGCTGAAGTTTTCAATCTGGATCCAGCCCTGCCAGCCGCTGGCGTAGCCGCACTTCATCCCCGCCGCTTTCAGCTTCGCGGTGTATTCGGCCAGATCCTGCCAGGTTTTTGGCGGCTGCTCCGGGTCTAAACCGGCTTTCCTGAAGGCGTCTTTGTTGTAGTACAGCACCGGCGTGGAGCTGTTAAACGGCTGAGACAGCAGATGCCCGGTTTTGGAATCGGTGTAGTAACCCGCTACGGTCGGCACAAACTGGGATTCATCAAAGTTGATACCCGCCTCTTTGAACACTTCGTACACCGGCTTGATGGCTTTGGAGGCCATCATGGTGGCGGTGCCCACTTCATAAACCTGTAACAGTGCAGGCGCGTTGCCGGTACGGAAGGCGGCGATGCCCGCGCTCAGGCTCTGCTCGTAGTTACCTTTGTACACCGGCACAATTTTGTAATCCGGATGGGTGTCGTTGAAACGCTGCGCCAGGGAGTCAACTTCTTTACCCAACTCCCCTTCCATGGAATGCCAGAACGGAATGGTCGTCACAGCCATTGCGTTCGTCGCAAAAGCCAGACCCAGTGCCAGACCCAAAGCTGTGTGTCGTAACGATGTCATTGTCATCTCTCTTATTGTGCCGGATGCGCGATATCACGCGTTTTATGCTCGCGAGGTAACATGACATGCTCGAATGACAGAAAAATAACTGTTTGTTTACAGATAAGTGACAGTAAAGGGTCAGGGGGATGATGGTTGTGTGAAGGGGTGTAGCGGTTAAAAAAGCCGGGTGGCGGCTACGCCTTACCCGGCCTACTCGATCCCTGTAGGCCCGGTAAGCGTAAGCGCCACCGGGCGATACAGACGGCTCAGCCGCCCAGGTAAGCGCTCCGCACCGCTTCGTTCGCCAGCAGCGCATCGCCGGTGTCTTCAAGCACCACGCGGCCGTTCTCCAGCACGTAGCCACGGTCAGCCAGCTTCAGCGCCTGGTTGGCGTTCTGCTCAACGAGGAAGATGGTCATCCCCTCTTTACGCAGCTGCTCGATGGTGTCGAATATCTGCTGGATGATGATCGGCGCAAGACCGAGCGACGGCTCGTCCAGCAGCAGGAGACGCGGCTGGCTCATCAGCGCGCGGCCAATTGCCAGCATCTGCTGTTCACCGCCGGACATGGTGCCCGCACGCTGAATGCGACGCTCCCACAGGCGCGGGAAGAGTTCGTACACCCACTTGATGCGGGTCTGGTATTCATCGCGATGGGCGAAGAAACCGCCCATCGCCAGGTTCTCTTCCACCGTCATACGCGAGAAGACGCGACGCCCTTCCGGGACAATCGCCACCGCCTCACGCATGATTCTGGCCGTCTGCCAGTCGGTAATGTCTTTACCATCGAACACAATCCGCCCGCTGGTGGCGCGCGGGTCGCCGCACAGGGTGCCGAGCAGCGTGGTTTTGCCCGCGCCGTTGGCGCCAATCAGGGTAACGATTTCACCCTGATTGATATGCAGGCTGACATCGTGCAGCGCCTGGATCTTGCCGTAGTGCGCGTTGACCTTGTCGAACGTTAACATCGCTTTTTCCATCTTATGCCTCACCCAGGTATGCGCGGATCACGTCCGGGTTGTTGCGGATCTCTTCCGGCGTGCCGTTTGCCAGCGGCGTACCCTGGTTAACCACGTAGATACGGTCGGAAATGCCCATTACCAGCTTCATGTCGTGCTCAATCAGCAGAATGGTGGTGTCGTGGTGATCGCGCAGTTCGGCAATCAGCTCGTCCAGCTCTTTGGTCTCTTTCGGGTTGAGGCCCGCCGCCGGTTCGTCGAGCATCAGGATCTCCGGCTGGGTCACCATGCAGCGCACAATCTCCAGACGACGCTGGTCGCCGTAGGCCAGGTTACTCGCCTGACGGTTGGCGTGCTGCAGCAGGCCAATGCGGTCGAGCCAGGTGGCGGCGCGATCGAGCGCTTCATCCTGGGCGCGGCGGAAGGCCGGGGTTTTCAGCAGGCCGGAGAACAGCCCGGTTTTCAGCTGCTGATGCTGCGCGACCAGCAGGTTCTCAATCACCGTCATCTCGCGGAACAGACGCACGTGCTGGAAGGTACGCACCACGCCCATGCGGGCAATCTGCTGGCCCGGCAGCCCTTCAAGATGCTTGTCGCGCAGCATGATGGTGCCGCCCGTCGGCTTGTAAAAACCGGTCAGGCAGTTAAAGACGGTGGTTTTCCCCGCGCCGTTCGGGCCAATCAGGGAGACAATCTCTTTCTTGTGCAGATCCAGTGACACATTGTTGACCGCCAGCAGGCCGCCAAAACGCATCATCAGACCGTTAACGGATAATAATGGCTGACTCATGCCTGCTCTCCTTTCGCTTGCCCGTTCTTCAGCTTCAGCTGTGGACGGGTCATCGGCAGCAAGCCCTGCGGACGCCAGATCATCATCAGCACCATCAAACCACCCAGCATTAACATGCTGTATTCGTTAAAGTCGCGCATCAGCTCGCGCGAGACCACCAGCAGGATGGCCGCGAGGATAACGGCAAACTGCGAGCCCATCCCGCCGAGCACCACAATCGCCAGCACAAAAGCGGATTCGGCAAAGGTGAACGATTCCGGGCTGACGAAGCCCTGACGCGCGGCAAACAGCGTCCCGGCGAAACCGGCAAACGCGGCGCTGATGGTGAACGCGGTCAGCTTGATGCGGGTCGGGTTCAGGCCCAGGGAACGGCAGGCAATCTCATCTTCGCGCAGCGCTTCCCACGCACGGCCCAGCGGCATGCGCAGCAGACGGTTAATCACGAACAGGGTAATCACCACCAGCAGCAGCGCCACCAGATAGAGCCAGATGACGCGGTCGGACGGGTCATACTTCACGCCGAAGAAGTTACTGAAGGTGTCCCAGCCGCCTTCGCGGGCGGTACGGCTGAACTCCAGGCCAAAGAAGGTTGGTTTCGGGATCTGGCTGATGCCGTTCGGGCCGCCGGTCACTTCGGTGTTGTTCAGCAGCAGGATACGGACGATTTCGCCAAAGCCTAAGGTCACAATCGCCAGGTAGTCACCGCGCAGGCGCAGTACCGGGAAGCCGAGCAGGAAGCCTGCCGCGGCTGAGACCAGCCCCGCCAGCGGCAGGCAGGTCCAGAAGCCGAGGCCGTAATAGTGGTTCAGCAGCGCGAAGGTGTAGGCGCCGATGGCGTAGAAGCCGCCGTAGCCCAGCACCAGCAGGCCAGAGAGCCCCACCACCACGTTCAGACCGAGACCGAGGATCACGTAGATCATGGTCAGGGTAGCGATATCCACGGTGCCACGAGAGACCACAAACGGCCACGCCACGGCAGCCACCAGCAGCGCCACGAGGAACAGCTTCTGCTTAACGGTAGACCCGTCGATGGCCGGCAGAACGAATTTCGGCCCGGAGACGTTTTTCAGCGACTTCTGGAACAGCGGACGCAACAGCTGGAACAGGAACACCACGGCAGTGCCGATAAATACCCACTGCCAGCGGATGTCGGGTGCGGTATCCACCACCAGCTTCGTCCCATCCAGACCTAACTGGACGCCCATAAAGACGCCTGCCAGCACGAAGAACATGGCGGCAGAGAGCAGCGCCATTGCAAAATGCATCGGTTTCATACTTTCTCTACCTCCGGACGGCCCAGAATGCCGGTAGGCATGACCAGCAGAACCAGAATCAGCAGGGCAAACGACACCACATCTTTATATTCCGTGCTCAGATACGCCGAGGAGAGCGCTTCCGCCACGCCCAGGATCAGGCCGCCAATCATCGCGCCCGGAATACTGCCGATACCGCCCAGCACCGCCGCGGTAAAGGCTTTCATCCCGGCCATAAAGCCGATGTACGGGTTGATCACGCCGTAGAACTGGCCGAGCAGGACACCTGCGACGGCCGCCATCGCGGCGCCAATCACGAAGGTCAGGGCAATCACGCGGTCGGTGTTGATGCCGAGCAGGCTCGCCATTTTCAGGTCTTCTGCGCAGGCGCGGCAGGCGCGTCCCATCCGCGAGTAGCGGATGAACAGCGTCAGGGCAAGCATTGCAATAAAGGTGACGACCCAGATAACCAGCTGCATGGTGGTGATAGAGGCCGCGAAGTTTTCACTGGCCCCCACAATCCACTGGCCGTTAAAGAGGCTTGGCAGCGCCACGTCGCGCGAGCCTTCGGTCAGGCTGACGTAGTTTTGCAGGAAGATCGACATCCCGATGGCGGAAATCAGCGCAATCAGGCGTTTAGAGCTGCGCACCGGCCGATAGGCCACGCGCTCGATGCTCCAGCCGTAGGCGCTGGCAATCACAATCGCGCCGACAAACCCGGCGGCGACCAGCAGCCAGCTGCTGTCGATGCCCATCATCATCAGGGCGGCGATAATCATAAAGGAGACATAGCTACCGATCATGTAGACCTCGCCGTGGGCGAAGTTAATCATGCCGATAATGCCGTAAACCATCGTATAGCCGATGGCGATCAGCGCGTAGGTGCTTCCCAGCGTGACGCCGTTAAACATCTGCTGCAGGAAATAGAGAAACTGCTCGGACATATGTAAACCTTTTTATACCCGCCCGTCAGTCCGGGCGGTGGGATAATTATTTGGCGGCCGAGGATGACCCGTCGGCGTGCCACTTAAAGACACCAAACTCAAATCCCTTCAGATCGCCTTTCTCATCCCAGTTCAGCGGCCCAATCACGGTGTTCGCCCCGTGTGCTTTTAAATCTTTCACCAGATCCAGCGGTTCTTTGCTGCCGGTACGATCCAGCGCGGTGGCCAGAGACTGCACGGCGGCGTAGGTGATCCAGACGTACGGACCACTCGGATCTTTCTTCTGCGCCTTGAGCGCATCCACGATAGCCTTGTTGGCCGGATCCTGGTCATAGCGTTTTGGCATCGTCACCAGCATGCCTTCGGCAGAATCCCCGGCGATGTTGGACAGGGAAGCATTGCCCACACCCTCTGGCCCCATAAACTGGGTCTTCAGACCGGTGGCGCGCGCCTGACGCAGCATCTGCCCCATCTCCGGGTAGTAGCCGCCGTAGTAAACAAAGTCGATATTCTCTTTTTGCAGACGAGCGATCAGCGCGGAGAAGTCTTTTTCACCGGCGGTAATCCCGTCGAAGAAGACGATGTTTGCGCCGCCTTTTTTCAGGCCGTCCTGAACGGAGCGCGCCAGGCCTTCACCGTACTGCTGCTTGTCATGAATAATGGCGATACGCTGCGGCTTGACGGTTTCAAGGATGTATTTGGCGGCGGTTGGCCCCTGAGAGGAGTCCAGCCCGGCGGTACGCATGATGTGCTGATAGCCGCGCTGGGTCAGTTCCGGGTTGGTCGCACCGGGGGTGATCATCAGAATGCCTTCGTCTTCGTAGATATCAGACGCGGGCTGGGTGGACGACGAGCACAGGTGGCCGATCACATACTGGATGCCATCGTTGACGATTTTGTTAGCGACCGCGACGGCCTGTTTCGGATCGCAGGCGTCGTCATATTCTACGCCCACCAGCTTGTCGCCTTTGATGCCGCCCTTAGCGTTGATGTCTTTGATGGCCTGGCGCGCACCGTTGAACTCCATGTCACCCCACTGGGCAACAGGGCCGGACATCGCACCCACTACCGCAACTTTAATGTCCTCCGCCATGGCGGCATGCGAGATCGACAGTGCGACCATCCCCGCGATTAACGTCTTCGCGTTCCTTTTCATCTCTGAATCCCCATTCGTGATGTCGTGTTTATATTTTGTTTTATTATGGTTAAAAAGCATTCTGTACTTTTAATGAACAACGCTATTTTTACCAGTGCCTTTAATGGTTTAGCGCAGGTTTTTGTCAAAAACCAGACTAAAATCTCTATTTTTCAGGCGATTAAGCAAAGATAATATTCTGAAATCAGGCAGAGATAAACAACTAAAAGTGCAGTTTGCAGCATAAAATAACGGTACAAAGCGCCGAATAAATCACTACCCATCAGGTTAAAATTCTGCGTATTTTTCGATCCATGTGTTTTCAAACTGCCCAACGCGTTGCCAAAAAACTAATCACCTGGCGAATGAGAATAAAAAGAGGAAGCCCCTGAGTGAATAAATTGAGTACACTGCCTCTACTCAATTTGATTTGGACAAGTAGCTAATGAAACTGACTATCGTGCGTCTGGTGACCTTTAGCGACCAGGATCATATCGACCTGGGCAAGATCTGGCCGGAATATTCCCCTTCGTCGCTACGCGTGGATGAGACCCACCGCATTTATGCCGCGCGTTTTAACGAGCGCCTGCTGGCAGCGGTTCGCGTCACCCTGAGCGGTACAGAAGGGGCGCTGGACTCGCTGCGCGTACGTGACGTCACCCGTCGTCGCGGCGTGGGACAGTATTTAATTGAAGAAGTGATCCGCGAAAACCCGAGCGTGACCTCCTGGTGGATGGCCGACGTGGGCGTGGAAGACCGCGACGTGATGGCGGCGTTTATGCAGGCGTTAGGCTTTACGGCGCAGGAGAGCGGGTGGGAGAAGCGCTAAAAGAAAGCCGGGTGGCGGCTGCGCCTTACCCGGCCTACGAGGTGCTGTGCGGTCTGATGCCCTCACCCCAGCCCTCTCCCACGGGGAGAGGGTGCAAACACTAAAATGGCAACCTTACGGTTGCCATTTGCGTTTATTTTGCTTCGGTCGCCGTGCCGTTAGCATGCCAGTCAAACACGCCGAACTCGAAGCCCTTCAGGTCGCCCTTCGCGTCCCAGGAAAGAGGCCCCATGACGGTCTCAACCGTGTTCGCTTTCAGCCAGGTGGCAATCTCAGCCGGATCGGCTGACTGGTTCAGGCCCGCCTGCAGAGACTGCAGCGCCGCATAGGTGGTCCAGACGAACGCGCCGCTTGGATCCTGTTTCTTCGCCTTGATGGCATCTACGATAGGTTTGTTCGCAGGAACCTGGTCGTAGTTCTTCGGTTTGGTCACCAGCAGGCCTTCAGCGGATTCACCTGCGATGTTAGACAGAGAAACGTTCGCCACCCCTTCCGGGCCCATGAACTGGGTTTTCAGACCCGCTGCGCGCGCCTGGCGCAGGATCTGGCCCATTTCCGGGTGGTAGCCGCCGTAGTATACGAAGTCGATATTCTCTTTCTTCAGACGCGCCACCAGGGTGGAGAAGTCTTTCTCACCGGCGGTGATCCCGTCGAAGAACACCACGTCGGCATTGGCTTTCTTGAGGTTGTCCTGCACTGAACGCGCCAGACCTTCACCGTACTGCTGCTTGTCATGAACGATGGCAATGCGCTTCGGCTTCACTTTTTCAACGATGTATTTCGCCGCGGTTGGGCCCTGGTCAGAGTCCAGACCGGTGGTACGCAGGGTCAGCTTGTAGCCGCGCGCGGTCAGCTCCGGTGCGGTCGCAGCCGGGGTGATCATCAGGATACCTTCGTCTTCGTAGATGTCAGACGCGGGCTGAGTAGAAGAAGAGCACAGGTGACCGATAACGTATTTGATCCCGTCGTTCACCACTTTGTTCGCGACCGCGACCGCTTGTTTCGGGTCACAGGCATCATCATATTTTACGATCTGCAGTTTTTCGCCCTTAATACCGCCTTTGGCATTAATGTCTGCAACCGCCTGTTCTGCGCCAGTAAACTCCTGGTCGCCGTACTGCGCTACCGGTCCGGACATGGCGCCAACCACAGCCACTTTAATGTCTGCCTGCGCCATGGTGCTGAATGCCAACGCGATACATCCTGCCAGTAACGCTTTACCCTTCATGTTCATCCTGAGATTCCCCATTATTATGGTTATTACGATTGTTGTGATGTTGTTGTGCAGCGCTTTATGTCAGTTATAGGTGTGCTGTTCGCGCTTTTTCAGCATACTCTGCTAAAACATACCCGATTTTTATGATTTTGGAATAGCTAATTTGAAATGAATATATGATAGGCCCGGCAGGGATTTTCGCCGGGCATATGGCTTTAACGTGTCAGCGAGGCGGAGATAATGTCCAGCGCTTTACGGAACTGCACTTCGGGGATCGTCAGCGGATACAGGAAACGAATGACGTTGCCGTAGACGCCGCAGCTCAGAAGAAGCAGCCCTTCCTGCAACGCCCGCTCCTGCACCTGGCGGGTAAATTCCGGCGAAGGCTGGCCCGTTTGCGGGTCGTTAAACTCCACCGCCACCATCGACCCCTGGGCGCGAATATCCGCGATATACGGGCAGTGTTCCTTCGCCTTGTTCAGCACTTCCACCAGGTGATGGCCCAGATGCGCCGAGCGCGTGCAGAGATCTTCCTCATCAATCACGTCCAGTACGGCATGCGCCGCCGCAATCGCCAGCGGGTTACCTGCGTAGGTGCCACCCAGCCCGCCCGGCGCGGGCGCATCCATCACCTCAGCACGTCCCGACACCGCCGAGAGCGGCATCCCGCCCGCCAGGCTTTTCGCCATGGTGATCAGATCCGGTTTCACGCAGTGGTGTTCCATCGAGAACAGCTTGCCGGTGCGGGCGAAGCCGCTTTGGACCTCGTCGGCAATCAGCAAAATGCCGTGGGTATCGCACAGGGCGCGCAGCGCCTGCATAAAATCAGCAGGAGCGATGTTGAAGCCGCCCTCCCCCTGAACCGGTTCGAGAATGATCGCTGCGACCTGGTCAGGAGCAATATCCGCTTTAAAGATACGTTCCAGGCTTTTTAACGCCTCAGCGGTGCTGACGCCGTGCAGTTCATTCGGATACTGCGCGTGATACACCGAGCCGGGGAAGGGCCCAAAGCCGAGCTTGTAAGGCGCAACCTTGCCGGTCAGCGCCATGGTCATAAAGGTGCGGCCGTGGAACGCGCCGCCGAAGGTGATAAGGCCAGGACGTCTGGTAAAGGCGCGGGCAATTTTTACGGCGTTTTCCACCGCTTCTGCGCCCGTCGAGAAGAACGCCGTTTTCGCCGGGCCGTCAATGGGCACGCGTGCGTTGATGCACTCGGCAAGCGCCACGTAGCCTTCGTACGGCACGATCTGGTAGGCCGTGTGGGTAAAGGCGTGGAGTTGTTTTTCGATGGCGGAAATGACTTTGGGATGGCGATGGCCGGTATTCAGCACCGCGATACCGGCGGCGAAGTCGATGTACTCATTGCCCTCGACGTCCCACACCGTGGCGTTTTCTGCTTTATCGGCATAGAAGTTACACATCACGCCGATGCCGCGCGGCGTCGCCTGTAAACGCCGGTCGTTCAGTTCGTTGTTTTTCACCCTGTCCCCCTGAGAAAGTCGCCTGCTTAGCGCATCAGTAAGTGTTTGCCAGGGGGAGGGAATTCGCCAGAGCGGGCGCTAAAAAAACAAAACCCCCAGACTCTCATCCAGGGGTTCTCGGTGTACTTCGCGGAAATTACGCTTCGATAGCGGCGCGAAGTTTTTTCATGGCGTTCTTTTCAAGCTGACGGACACGTTCCGCAGATACGCCGTAGCGGTCGGCCAGCTCCTGCAGCGTGGACTTGTTGTCTTCGTCCAGCCAGCGGGCGCGGATAATATCCTGGCTACGTTCGTCGAGACCTTCCATCGCATAGCTCAGCTTGTTCGCGGCCTGATCTTCCCAGTTGTCCTCTTCGATGCCGTCAGCAAAGTTAGAGGTTTTATCCTGCAGATACAGAACCGGTGCCATTGGCTGGCTGTCGGATGCGTCGTCGTCGGAGGACATATCAAAGGTCATGTCCTGCGCGGCCATACGGGATTCCATCTCACGCACGTCTTTGCTGGATACGCCCAGCTCGCGCGCCACCATTTCCACTTCATCCTGATTGAACCAGCCCAGACGCTGCTTGGTTTTACGCAGGTTGAAGAACAGTTTGCGTTGCGCTTTTGTCGTGGCGACTTTCACGATACGCCAGTTGCGCAGCACGTATTCATGAATTTCTGCTTTGATCCAGTGTACGGCGAAGGAGACGAGTCGCACACCCACTTCCGGGTTAAAGCGACGCACAGCCTTCATCAGGCCGATGTTACCTTCCTGAATCAAGTCCGCCTGCGGCAGGCCATAGCCCGCATAATTACGAGCAATGTGAACAACAAAGCGCAGGTGAGACAGGATCAGCTTTTTCGCTGCTTCCAGATCGCCCTGGTAATGCAGCTTTTCAGCAAGCTCCTTTTCTTCCTCGGCCGTTAACATCGGCCAGGTGTTCGCAGCCCGGATGTAAGATTCCAGGTTACCAACAGGGGCTAAAGCTAAAGTTTGCATTTCTTTGGTCATTCATTCCTCTCAGTGTTTCTTCTGGTCCAGGTTGTCCCCGTCAGGCAACAACCATGCCAAAGCGTTTGAGCAACGAGATTAGCATTCACTCTTTTATCAGACAGTGATTTTATCCACAAGTTCCAGGTGCAACGGTGAATAAATTACGCACAAAATGTGACATGGAGATGATAACAGGGGAAGAGACAACAGGGACGCTTTCCCTGCAGAGCGAACATCTCGGTGCAGGGAAAGATTATATCACGCTTTTATTAGTCGGGAGTAAAGTGACGTAAATGTTGAACGGTTGCCAGCCACGCTGCCACCCACCCAATCATCGAACACACCAGCAGCAACAACAGGCACTCATCGAACCCTAATCCACTGATATCAAACTTGGTTCCGAAAACCTGCGCCACTTCAGTCACGGCAGAGGAAAGCCGCATCACCAAAATTTCTGACAATATCAGTGAAAGAAATGCGCCGGAAAAACCGAGCAGTGCGCCACCGTAAAGGAACGGTCGGAGGATGAAGCCATCCGTCGCACCAATCAGTTTCTGCACGTTGATGGTGTCGCGACGGGCGAAGATGCTCAGGCGAACGCTGTTGCCGATGACGAGGAAGACCGCCGCCACCATCAGCACGCCAATCATCGCCGCGACGCGGCCTACGAGCCCGGTCAGAGCAGAGAGACGCGCAAACCAGCTGTCATCCATGCGCACTTCATCAATCCCCTTAATGCGCGTGATGCGATCGCGCAGGGTGTTAAGCGAATCGGTCCCCTGGAAATCCAGCTTCGGGATCACCACCGCCACGGCGGGCAGCGGGTTCTCCTCGAGCATATCCAGCGCGCCGCCAAAGCCAGACCAGTTCCTGAACTCGCCCAGCGCGTCTTCACGTGAGAGATAATTGACCTTCTCCACGCCCTGCTCGGCCTGAATTTGCCCAACCACCTGCGCCGCCGCGTTATCGTCGAGCGCTTTATCCAGATAGACCGTGATCTGCGGAGACGGATAATACTGCGACGCCGCCTGGTTGACGTTTTTATAGACCATATAGCAGACGCTTGGCAGCGTGAGGGAGATGGCGATCACCATCACCGTCAGGAACGTCGCCAGCGGTTTGCTTTTCAGGTCCTGCAGCGCGCCGTGGAACGCGTAGCGCACCTGCTCGTTAAACACGTTGGTTTTACGGGAGGCTGGCTTTGGCGTGGCCTTCTGGCGCTTCGGCGCATTACGATTGCCGTCACCCCCGCCCTGCGGCTTACGGAAACGGTCAAACCGGTTCCCGAACTGCCGAATCTGGTTTATTGCATCACGCTTATTCACCGTGGCCTCCGTGCAAATGACCGTCGCTCAGGGTCAGCATGCGGTACGAACGACGGGAAATCAGCCCGATGTCGTGCGTCGCCATCAATACGGTAACCCCCACGCGGTTAAACTCCTCAAACAGACGCAAAATCCCTTCTGACAGGGCATCGTCCAGGTTACCGGTCGGTTCATCCGCCAGCAGCACCGCAGGCTTGTTCACCACCGCACGGGCGATACCCACGCGCTGCTGTTCACCGCCGGAGAGCTGGATCGGGAAGTTCTTCGCTTTGTCCAGCAGCCCGACCTTATCCAGCGCCGCGGAAACGCGACGGCGGATATCGTCATAGCTGGCGCCGGCAATAATCAGCGGAATGGCCACGTTATCGAAAACGGTGCGATCCATCAGCAGGTGGTGATCCTGGAAAATCATGCCGATCTGACGACGCAGGAACGGCACTTCGCGGTTTTTCAGGCGGCTGATCTCATGGCCGCCGAAAAAGATTTTCCCGGCGCTTGGCCGCTCGATCCCGCAGATAAGCTTGAGCAGGGTACTTTTCCCCGCGCCGGAATGGCCGGTCAGGAATGCCATCTCGCCCGGCTGCAGGTGGAATGTGACCCCCTGCAGCGCTTGTCTCCCACCGAGATAGGCCTTGCTGACGTGTTCAAAGCGAATCATTGTTAGTCCTCTCGGGCAAATAATGCCTCAATAAAGTCGTCCGCCTTAAACGGACGTAAATCCTCAATACGCTCGCCCACACCGATGTAACGGATAGGAATGCCGAACTGGTCGGCCACGGAGAAGATCACCCCGCCTTTCGCGGTGCCGTCCAGTTTGGTCAGCGTGATCCCCGTCAGTCCTACCGCTTCATGGAACAGTTTTGCCTGGCTGATGGCGTTCTGTCCGGTGCTGGCATCAATGGTCAGCATAATTTCATGCGGTGCGTCTTCGTCCAGCTTCTTCATGACGCGAACGATTTTCTTCAGCTCTTCCATCAGGTGCGATTTATTCTGCAAACGCCCTGCGGTATCGGCAATCAGCACATCCACGTTGCGCGCCTTCGCTGCCTGGATGGCGTCAAAGATCACGGAAGCGGAATCCGCGCCAGTATGCTGAGCAATGACCGGGATGTTGTTGCGCTGGCCCCACACCTGCAGCTGCTCAACCGCCGCCGCACGGAAGGTGTCGCCCGCCGCCAGCATCACCGATTTACCCTGCTGCTCGAACTGACGTGCCAGCTTGCCGATGGTGGTGGTTTTACCCACGCCGTTCACGCCGACCATCAGAATAACAAATGGCGTTTTGCCTTCAATATTAAGCGGTTCGTCAACTTTTGCGAGAATTTCACCCATCTCGTCTTTCAGCAGGCCGTACAGCGCTTCGGCGTCACGCAGCTGTTTGCGGCTCGCCCCTTCGGTCAGATTAGTGATGATCTTACGGGTGGTTTCGACACCCACGTCCGCAATCAGCAGTTGCTCTTCCAGCTCTTCAAACAGATCGTCGTCGATCTTCTTGCCGCGGAACAGACTGATAAATCCGGAACCTAAGTTTTCTTTGGTTTTAAGCAGGCTGCGCTTCAGGCGCGCGAAGAAACCTTCTTTGGTCGGTTTTTCCTGCTCCTGAACGGTCTCTTCTTCGGCCTGCTCTTCTACCGGCACAACGATAACCGCTTCTTCAGCGGCCTCGGCCGCCAGCGCCTGAGCTTCCAGCTCTTCGTCGGTCAGCTCTGGCTCAAGCGCCGCCTCTTCTTCCACCGCATCAACGATTTCAACGATTTCCGCTTCGGCCTGCCACTCTTCGGCAGACACCGCTTCGTCTTTGACCTCTTCCGGCAGCGGAAGCTCTTCGTGTTCGATAGCAGCCTGTGGTGCTTCGATAGCGGCTTCTACGACAACCGGCTCTGGCTTCTCGCTTTCCTGAACCTGTTCAGTGACCTCAACCACCTCTTCAGCAAAGGTTTCAACCTCTTCTTTGCTGTGCGCCGTCTCTTCCGCATCGACAACCGCGGCGGTTTCTACAGGCGTTTCAGGCTGCGACGGCTCTTCAACGGCATGTTGCTCTTCGGTTTTCTGTTCTGTTTCTTGCTCTTTTTCACCGAAGCCCAGCCAGGAAAAGAAGCCACGTTTTTTTTGTTTTGCCATCTGCGACTACACTCCTCGCGGCGCTATATACATGGAAGCTAAAAAAATGATGAAATAGTCTAACACTTTACTTAATTGACATCACCGCCCGCAATCGCAGGCCAATTGTTAACAGAGCTTTCCTGAGATGAAGAAACCCAACCGCGCCCCGGCCGGTCAAATTCGTATTATCGGCGGTCAGTGGCGAGGCCGGAAATTACCGGTTCCGGACAGCCCCGGTTTACGCCCTACTACCGACCGCGTGCGCGAGACGCTGTTTAACTGGCTGGCCCCGTCAATGGTAGACGCCCGCTGCCTGGACTGCTTCGCCGGTAGCGGCGCGCTCGGGCTGGAAGCGCTGTCGCGCTATGCTGCCAGCGCCACGCTGCTGGAGATGGAGCGCGGCGTGGCGCAGACGCTGCAGCAAAATCTGGCGACGCTGAAAGCGAGCAACGCGAAAGTGGTGAACACCAATACGCTGAGCTTCCTTGCGCAAAAGGGCACGCCGCACACCGTGGTGTTTGTCGACCCGCCGTTCCGCAAGGGGCTGCTGGAGGAGACGTTATCCCTGCTGGAGCAAAACGGCTGGCTAGCGGATGACGCATTGATTTACGTGGAAAGCGAAGTGGAAAACGGTATACCGCCGGTTCCCGCCCACTGGGATCTGCACCGTGAAAAAGTCGCAGGTCAGGTTGCTTATCGTCTGTATCACCGTCAGGCACAAGGAGGATCCGATGCCGGTACTGATTAATCTGGGACGCTTGCTGATGCTGGGCGTCTGGGCGTTTTTGCTGCTCAACCTGGTGCACCCGTTCCCGCGCCCGATGAATATTTTCGTTAACGTGGCGCTGATTTTCACCTCGTTCATGCACGCCCTGCAGATGGTGATGCTGAAAAACGGTCTGCCGAAAGACGGCCCGCAGATGACGGGCTGGCAGCAGCTGCGCGTGTTTATTTTCGGCGTGTTTGAGCTGCTGGTGTGGATGAAGAAGTTTAAGGCGCAGGTGAAGAAGTAAGGTGCGCGCTATCGCCCGGTGGCGCTTCGCTTACCGGGCCTACGAAACCCTGTAGGCCGGGCAAACGCAGTGCCGCCCGGCGTTACCGCTCCGGTGCAAACCCTTCGAATCGCGACCCTTTGTAGCTCAGCGTTCCTTTCTCTCCTACCGTCAGTTGGTGGTACTGCTGCGCCTCCAGACGGAAGGTCATCTCCAGGCCGCCCGTTTCCGGCTTAAAGCTCGCTTCATAGCGCATTGTTGTGCCCGCAGGCGTCACCTGCTGCTGGCGCGAGCGGCGGTCATTGAGCGGTTTTTCGCGTTTGTTCGTCACCACCACGCGCTTTTGCATCAGCGGTGCGGCATCGTTATCCGCCTTCTCGCGGCGCTGCTGCACGAAGCGGAACGAGGCGGCAATGACGATAATCGCCACCACGATAATGAAAAACAGCGGCATCTTGCTCATTCTACAATCCCATCAGATTATGCGGAATTCAGGATACCCTGCCTTCCCCGGCATTGCCAAACGCCCGCCCGCGTCACTACACTGGATCAGAAACTGATTATTCAGACTTAACAGATACAGGGAGTTAATATGCTTTGGTCATTTATCGCTGTCTGTTTTTCCGCATGGCTTTATGTCGATGCGTCGTACCGTGGTCCCACCTGGCAGCGCTGGCTGTTTAAACCGGTCACGCTGTTGCTCCTGTTGCTGCTGGCCTGGCAAGCGCCGATGTTCAATGCCGTCAGCTATCTGGTGCTCGCCGGGCTGTGCGCCTCTCTGATTGGCGACGCCCTGACCCTGCTGCCGCGCCAGCGCCTGCTGTATGCCGTAGGGGCATTTTTCCTGTCGCACCTGCTGTATACCATCTACTTCGCCAGCCAGATGACGCTCTCTTTCTTCTGGCCGCTGCCGCTGGTCCTGCTGGTGATTGGCGCCCTGCTGATCGCGGTGATCTGGTCGCGTCTGGAAGAGATGCGTTTGCCGGTCTGCACGTTTATCGCCATGACCCTGGTGATGGTATGGCTGGCAGGTGAACTGTGGTTCTTCCGTCCGACCGCTCCGGCAATGTCCGCATTCTTCGGCGCCGCGCTGCTGCTGATTGGGAATATCGTGTGGCTGGGCAGCCACTATCGCCGCCGTTTCCGGGCGGATAACGCGATTGCCGCCGCCTGTTACTTTGCCGGGCACTTCCTGATTGTGCGTTCGCTGTATATCTAAATAACGCTTGACTCTGGAGTCGACTCCAGAGTGTATGCTGCGGTTAATGAGAAAATTATCATTGCCGGAGACTGCCATGTCGACTCCAGAAACACCCAAAAAAGTTCCTCAATTCTCGGCGCTTAAGCTCAGTCCGGTTCCGCCGCAAGACGACTGCTGCTGCGAAGGCGCGTGCGAAACGCAAACGGAAATGCTGCCCGAAAGCGGCAACCGCTACAGCTGGGTCGTTAACGGCATGGACTGCGCCGCCTGCGCCCGTAAAGTAGAAAATGCGGTGAAGCAGGTGCCGGGCGTCAGCCACGTTCAGGTGCTGTTCGCCACCGAAAAGCTGCTGGTAAGCGCCGAAAACGACGTCAGCAAACAGGTTGAAGCCGCGGTAAGCAAGGCGGGTTACAGCCTACGTAGCGAAGCCGCGCCCGCGGAAAAAACGTCATCCCTGCGGGAAAATCTGCCGCTCATCACCCTCATCATCATGATGGCCCTGAGCTGGGGGCTGGAACAGATTAACCATCCGTTCGGCAACCTGGCGTTTATCGCCACCACGCTGGTCGGTCTGTTCCCGATTGCCCGTCAGGCGCTGCGCCTGATGAAAAGCGGCAGCTGGTTTGCCATCGAAACGCTGATGAGCGTGGCGGCCATCGGCGCGCTGTTTATTGGCGCGACGGCAGAAGCGGCGATGGTGCTGCTGCTGTTCTTAATCGGTGAACGCCTTGAGGGCTGGGCAGCCAGCCGGGCGCGCAAAGGGGTCAGCGCGCTGATGGCGCTGAAGCCGGAAACCGCCACGCGCGTGGTAAACGGCACGCGTGAAACGGTCGCCATCACGACCCTTCGTCCGGGCGACGTGATTGAAGTCGCGGCAGGCGGACGCTTGCCTGCAGACGGTGCGCTGCTTACCGCCACCGCGAGCTTTGATGAAAGCGCCCTGACCGGCGAATCCATTCCGGTTGAACGTGAGGCGGGTGAAAAAGTGCCTGCAGGCGCCACCAGCGTCGACCGTCTGGTGCAGCTCACCGTGCTTTCCGAGCCGGGCGACAGTGCCATCGATCGTATCCTGAAGCTGATTGAAGAGGCCGAAGAGCGCCGCGCGCCAGTCGAACGCTTTATCGACCGCTTCAGCCGCATCTACACGCCCGCCATTATGCTGGTTGCCCTGCTGGTTACCGTCGTTCCGCCGCTGTTCTTTGGCGCGCCGTGGGAGGGGTGGATTTATAAAGGGCTGACGCTATTGCTGATCGGCTGTCCTTGCGCGCTGGTCATTTCCACCCCGGCGGCGATTACCTCCGGGCTGGCGGCGGCGGCACGTCGCGGGGCGTTGATTAAGGGCGGCGCGGCGCTGGAGCAGCTAAGCCAGGTCCAGCATATCGCTTTTGATAAAACCGGTACGCTGACCGTGGGCAAGCCGCAGGTGACCGGCGTGTATCCGCAGGACATCAGTGAAGATGAACTGCTGACCCTGGCCGCCGCCGTTGAGCAGGGGTCCACTCACCCGCTGGCGCAGGCGATTGTGCGAGAAGCGCAGTCGCGCGGGCTGAACATCCCTCCGGCAACTGCCCAGCGGGCGCTGGTCGGGACAGGGATTGAGGCCACCGTTGACGGTAAAAAGGTACTGATTGTCGCGGCGGGCAAGTCTTCTACGCCAGAGGTGGAGGCGTTAGAACAGACCGGACAAACTGTCGTGACCGTTATGCAGGACGGCACCGCAAAAGGGATGCTGGCGCTGCGCGATACCCTGCGCGATGACGCAAAAGAGGCCGTGGCAGCGCTCCATCAGCTGGGCGTGCAGGGCGTGATTCTCACCGGCGATAACCCGCGCGCGGCCGCCGCCATTGCCGGTGAGCTGGGGCTGGCGTTTAAAGCCGGATTGCTGCCGGCGGATAAGGTCAGCGCGGTGACGGAACTGAATGCTCAGGCGCCGCTGGCGATGGTCGGTGACGGGATTAACGATGCCCCGGCGATGAAAGCGTCCACCATCGGTATTGCGATGGGCAGCGGGACCGACGTGGCGCTGGAAACGGCTGACGCGGCGCTGACCCACAACCGCCTGACCGGGCTGGCGCAGATGATCGATCTTGCGCGCGCGACGCGGGCCAATATCCGTCAGAACATCGGCATCGCGCTGGGGCTGAAGGGAATTTTCCTGGTGACCACGCTGCTGGGCATGACCGGGCTGTGGCTGGCGGTGCTGGCGGATACCGGCGCGACGGTGCTGGTGACGGCGAACGCGCTCCGGCTGTTGCGTCGCCGGTAAAAAAACGCCCGGTGGCGCTGACGCTTACCGGGCCTACATATCCTGCTAAATCGTAGGCCGGGTAAGGCGAAGCCGCCACCCGGCTTTTTTTAGATGAAGTAGCTCATCGCCAGCCCTAAAAACAGCACCAGACCGACGTAGTTATTGTTCATAAACGCCTTGAAGCAGGCGTCGCGTTCGCGCTTCGCAATCAGCTTTTGCTGGTAGGCAAACAGCAGCCCCGCCACCAGCACGGACCAGTAAAACTCCCAGTTCAGCCCGTTCAGGCGACCGATCGCCACCATCAGCGCCAGTACCGCGACCTGCAGGATACCAATAATCAGCTTGTCCTGACGGCCAAAGAGGATGGCGGTGGATTTGATGCCAATTTTCAGGTCGTCATCGCGGTCAACCATCGCGTACTGCGTGTCGTACGCCACCGCCCAAAGTATGTTCGCCAGGAACATCAGCCAGCAGCTGAGCGGTAAGGACTCACTAACTGCCGCAAACGCCATCGGAATCGACCAGCCAAACGCCGCCCCGAGCACCACCTGAGGCAGGTGGGTATAGCGCTTCATAAACGGATAAACCCAGGCCAGGGCCAGGGCCGCGACGGAAAGCAAAATGGTCATAGTGTTGAGGGTTAACACCAGCAGGAAAGAGAGCAGCACCAGAATGATGAACAGCACGCGGGCTTCTTTCCCGGTGACCTGCCCGCTGGGTAACGGACGACCGGCAGTACGCTTTACATGGCCGTCGAATTTACGATCGGCATAATCATTGACCACGCAGCCCGCCGCGCGCATCAGCCAGACGCCAGCCACGAACACGCCAAGGATCCACAGCGGCGGCACGCCCGGCGTGGCAACCCATAGCGCCCATAGGGTCGGCCACAGCAGCAGCAACGCGCCAATCGGTTTATCGGTACGCATTAAGCGGTGATACGCCAACAGCTTATTCTGCGTCAGGCTCCACTCCATTTTTTTCTTCCTCTTAGTACAACGGCGATGCCGGTAAAAAAAGCTCCGTCAGAATTAACGGCTTACCGCTCAGGCGAAGGCGGGAACGACGCCCCCACAGTTCTGCATCACGACCAATCTCAATAAAATCCCGGGTAAGCTCAGACGAGGTGAAAAGGTAACGCCCCAGCGGCGTTTTCCCCAGACGTTGCAGCGCCAGTTCTGGCCCGGACAAAGTGGACTCGGGCACCACCGTCCGCCCGGCAAGCCATGGCTCGCCATCAGCGCAAAGTAAAATTTCACGCAGCCAGTAACGTGGCTCGTGCGGCAGCAGCGGCAGCTCGTTGGCGATCTCATCGCCGGAGACAAACCCTTCCTGAATCAGGGTCACCGTGACCGTTTTTCCCTGCTGCTCAAAACGTTTCGTCATGGAATCTTCCAGCAGCAACCAGTCCAGTTGCTGGGGATCAAGCGCAGGTATTTGGTCGAAATAGCGCAGCGCACGCAGTTGCGTTAGCGCAGGGTGTGACATGCCAGACTCTCCGATACATAACGTAATGGCATTGTATCGCAGAAACACGGATTGAGGGGGGCCAAACGTTATTTAACGATCACGATCGCAACAAGAGTGCAACAGCCCGGCGGAGACGAAAAAAAGTGCGCCCACTCAGGCGCACCAAACGACTAACAAATCAGCACTGCGGGGAAACGGTTACCCCTTGCCTTTTACACTGCTGATAAAGGTGGAACGGGCAGTGGTTGAACCTAAACGTTCGGCTTCATCAAGCAGTTTCAGCGCTTTATCGACATCGCCGCGCTTCACCGCCTGCTTGATGGCATTGTTGAAGTATTCTTCGGTGTCGTTCAGTACCGGCTCCGCTTTCTTCGCCGGGGCTGGCGCTGCGGTCGCTACCGGTGCGGCTGTCGTGGCAGCAGGTGCGGTATAGGCAGGCGCAGCGGTATTACCTACCGTGACAGGGCCGGTACCGGAGGAGCCAAACAGCGGGCCAACCAGGACGCTGGACGCACTGCTGGTCGACACTTTCAGCTTCACAAGGCCGTCAGTGGTATGGCGGGCAATCGGGTCCGGAATATCCGGCACGGCGTTACCTACGCCTTTGGCATAGGCCTTAGCGGGATCAAGCAGCGTAGTGGTTTGCTGCAAATCTTTTTCCGTGGTGAAGACGAGCACATAAATTTTCTGCTGACCCAGCGCCGGCGTCAGGCGCATTACCCCTTCCAGGCGGTCTGCGCTCATGACGCCGGGTTCCTGATAGGTAAAGTATTCGCTCGGGAAGAATGCAGAAGGCGTCATGTTCTGGTCAAGAATCAGCACGTTCGGTGCAAAGACGCTGGTCTGTTTATTGACTTCACTGGAGAGCGTTAACGTCAGTTCGCCAATGTTAGCGGGCACGCTGTATGCGACCACCGGGCCACTGATGCCCGGAACATTAAGTGGTTGTCCCCCCGTCGAGAGCTGGGTCGTTTGGGCTTTAGATTGATCGACAGGCGTCCAGACCAGCTGTTGCAACGCTGCGGCCGGTATGGCCGGCGCGGATGTTGTGTTTTGCGGAACGAAATTCACATTAGCGAGCGTTACTGCAGGCGCGCTCGCCAGCAGCCCTGCGGATAAACAAAGGGCAAGGAGAGTTTTGTTCATTTTCATTGTTATCACCTCAAAATGCACAGGTCAGCGGTAGCCAGGCAATAGCGCGCCGTCCCAAGGATTGAGGGGCTTGCGCCCCTCAGTTTGGTCATTACGTCAGGTTAAGACGGTATTACCACCAGATTTCCATCTGGGCGCCGAAGGACCACTCGTCGTTGTCACCGCGGCTGTAGGTTGTGGCTTTGGTATCGCTTTTTGCAATGCCGTTGTCATAACCCCATTTCTCATCCCACTTCGCGTAAGTTGCGAAGACACGGATCGCTGGACGGGACCAGATGCTGTCACCGGCCTGCCATTGCTGTGCAAGGGTAATTTTGTACTGGTTGTTGGTATCGTCAGTTTTCTGCGACTTAACGTTGTCGTAGCCCACTTCAAGCAAGGTGCTCATGATTGGCGTCCATTTATACATTGGGCGCACACCCACGGTGTACCAGGTCGTACCGTTGTTGTCGTCACGATCGATATCCTGATACATACCGACGTACATCAGATCCCAGCTGTCACCCAGAGAGATCGCACCGTGGTCGAGAATACGAACCAGAGAGCCGTTGTTGTTGATCTTGTTGTCTACAACACCAATTTCAGCGTCTTTGTCATAGTTGTTGCCGGTGAAGGAACCCTGCGGAATACCTTTGCCCTGAGTGGTCATTGCATCGGTAGCGTACTGGACAACAAACTTGTTGTAGCCTTTCAGCATGCTCTGGGTATGTTCAGCGGTGAACATCCAGCCATCTTTAGATGCGCCGTCAGCGAAGCTGTAACCGTCAGTTTTGTTAGCTCGGCCATAGTCAACACCCAGCTCCAGCGTACCGCCCGGGTTGATTTCCATCTGCGCTAAACGCACATCGAAGACGTCGTTAGCGGTGTCTTTGAAGTTATGATAGATATCGTTGCTGGTGAAGATGTATGAACCACCCGCTTCCTGAGAACGGGTCGCGGCCAGAGACAGTTTACCGAAGCCCAGATCGACGTTTTCGATACCCGCACCAGGACCTGAAATATCCCAGTAGTAGAAGTCGATCATGTGGACGTCATGACGCTGATAGAAGCGCTTACCGGCCCAGATGGTGGAACCTGGCAGCCACTCAATCAGGTTTTTACCCTGCACGTTGGCTTCACGGAACGCCGGATCAGTGGCTTCCCAGTCGTTCTGTTGCGCCACGGAGTACGCTACGTTGGTGTCGAAGTAGAAGCTCTTGTCGCCTTCTTTCCACACTTCCTGGCCCAGCTTCAGTTCCGCATAGGTTTCACATTCGTTACCCAGACGGTATTTACTTTGAGCACCGGTTGCCTGGAAGCACTGTTGTTCGCCGCCACTCCCCGTCCAGCCGATACCGGAACGAGCATAACCATGGAAATCCACGGCCATTGCCTGAGCAGACATTACGCCCGCTGCGACGGCAACTGCCAGAGGAAGTTTGCGCAGAGTAATCATCATTCTATCTCCTGAGATCATTGCTTTTCTTTGAACACTTCACCTGTCGGTTTCGTGTCTTCTTTTGGGATTGCTTAAACGCCTGGCTCTTTGTGCAACCGACGACATGCAGTGCCATCCTCACGGAACAGATGGCAACGCTCTGGCGGCAAGCCGATAGCGAATGTGGCACCCTCTTCTACCAACACCACGTCGTTCTGGCGGTAGACCAGGTTCTGACGGATGGCGGGGATCTGGATATGAATCTGTGTTTCGTGACCAAGCTGTTCGACGACCTGAACTTCACCTTCCAGCGTCACATCGGCGATGTGGCTCGGCAGTAAATGCTCAGGACGAATACCGAGGGACATGTTTGCCCCCACCTGTACGTTGGCGCTGTCGACCGGCAGCCAGACCTGCTGGCGGTTTGGCAGCTCCACCTGTACCTGTTCAATGGCTGTCGCGGTCACTTTGACGGGCAGGAAGTTCATCTTTGGCGAGCCAATGAAGCCCGCAACAAAGCGGTCTGCCGGGTAGTGATACAGCTCTAGCGGTTTGCCCACCTGCGCCACGCGACCGGCATCCAGCACCACGATTTTGTCGGCGAGGGTCATCGCTTCGACCTGATCGTGGGTGACGTAAATCATCGTGCGGCCAAGACGCTTGTGCAGACGGGAGATTTCGATACGCATCTGGACGCGCAGGGCGGCATCCAGGTTGGAAAGCGGTTCATCGAGCAGGAAGACGCGCGGCTCGGCAACCAGCGTACGGCCGATCGCCACACGCTGACGCTGACCGCCGGAAAGCGCTTTCGGCTTACGCTCCAGCAGGTGCGCCAGCTGTAACACTTCCGCCACCTGCGTCACGCGCTGGTTAATGACCTCTTTCTTCGCGCCGGCCAGCTTCAGACCAAAAGACATGTTCTCGGCGACGGAAAGATGGGGATAGAGGGCATAAGACTGGAACACCATGCCTACGCCACGTTCGGCAGGCGGGATGTCATTCATTCGGGTATCACCGATCAGCAGGTCGCCGCTGGTGATGGTTTCAAGACCGGCAATCATACGCAGCAGAGTTGATTTACCGCAGCCTGATGGGCCGACAAATACCACGAATTCACCTTCGTGGATGTCCAGATTGATGTCTTTCGACACCACAACGTCACCCCAGGCTTTCGTTACATTACGCAGCTGTACGCTCGCCATGCCCTTCTCCCTTCGTTACAACCTGTCACCGACAGAAACATTCAAGATAAGTTCACTATGGGGTATCCATTACTTTCCCGAATCCTCCACCCCCCGGCTTTTTTATGGGGGAGGAGGCGGGAGGATGAGAGAGCAGGCTCTGCGACCTGCACGGGCGGGCCAGGGCAAAATTCGTGAAGCCGCCTGCAAAATTCAGTGCGTTTTTATGTGCGCCAGCACTCATAACTTAAATTTATGCAACGGAGATCACACAAACGGGGGGTGGGGCGTAGGGGTTGGGAGGATGGAAAGAGGATGTCAAATAAGGAGACTGAGTCACGTTGAACCACTGAAGTCATACCACGAGACATCACCAAAAAGGATGGCAGATATGAATATCAAGACTGGCGCACGCGTTTTCGCATTGTCCGCCCTCGCAGCAATGATGATTTCCGCACCGGCGCTCGCCAAAATTGAAGAAGGCAAACTGGTTATCTGGATTAACGGCGACAAAGGCTATAACGGCCTGGCCGAAGTGGGCAAAAAATTCGAGAAAGACACCGGCATCAAAGTGACCGTAGAGCATCCGGACAAATTGGAAGAGAAATTCCCGCAGGTTGCGGCAACCGGCGACGGCCCGGACATCATCTTCTGGGCGCATGACCGTTTCGGCGGTTACGCGCAGTCTGGCCTGCTGGCTGAAGTCACCCCGGACAAAGCGTTCCAGGACAAACTGTTCCCGTTCACCTGGGATGCCGTTCGCTATAACGGCAAGCTGATCGCGTACCCTGTCGCGGTCGAAGCCCTGTCTCTGATTTACAACAAAGACCTGGTCCCTAACCCACCGAAAACCTGGGAAGAGATCCCGAAACTGGATAAAGAGCTGAAGGCGAAAGGTAAATCCGCCCTGATGTTCAACCTGCAAGAGCCGTACTTCACCTGGCCGCTGATTGCTGCCGACGGCGGTTACGCATTCAAGTTTGAAAACGGCAAATACGACGTGAAAGACGTGGGCGTCGACAGCGCAGGTGCGAAAGCGGGTCTGACCTTCCTGGTTGACCTGATCAAGAACAAACACATGAACGCGGATACCGATTACTCCATCGCGGAAGCGGCGTTCAACAAAGGTGAAACCGCGATGACCATCAACGGTCCGTGGGCCTGGACCAACATCGATAAGAGCAAAATCAACTACGGCGTGACGCTGCTGCCAACCTTCAAAGGCAAGCCGTCTAAACCGTTTGTTGGCGTGCTGAGCGCAGGCATCAACGCTGCCAGCCCGAACAAAGAGCTGGCGAAAGAGTTCCTCGAAAACTACCTGCTGACCGATCAGGGTCTGGATGAAGTGAACAAGGACAAACCGCTGGGCGCCGTCGCGCTGAAATCTTTCCAGGATCAGCTGGCGAAAGACCCACGTATCGCGGCCACCATGGATAACGCCCAGAAAGGCGAAATCATGCCGAACATCCCACAGATGGCCGCATTCTGGTACGCGACCCGTACCGCGGTTATCAACGCTGCAAGCGGTCGCCAGACCGTTGATGCCGCGCTGAAAGATGCTCAGGGTCGTATTACTAAGTAAGCAGAAAAACGGCGGGTGGCGCGTGCGCTTACCCGCCCTACGACTACGGCACGATCCGTAGGTCAGGTAAGCGCAGCGCCACCTGACGATAAGATTCCATCGTTGTAGAGGAAGAACCCCATGGATGTCATTAAAAAGAAACGCTGGTGGCAAAGCGACGCGCTGAAGTGGTCAGCGATCGGTCTGCTGTGCCTGCTGGTGGGTTACCTTGTTGTTTTAATGTACGTACAAGGGGAATATCTGTTCGCCATCATGACGCTGATTTTAAGCTCTGCTGGCCTGTATATTTTCGCCAACCGTAAAGCCTACGCCTGGCGCTATGTCTACCCTGGAGTGGCCGGGATGGGGCTGTTTGTCCTGTTCCCGTTGATTTGTACCGTCGCTATTGCGTTTACCAACTACAGCAGCACCAACCAGCTTGCGCAGGAACGCGCGCAGCAGGTCCTGCTGGACCGCTCATACCAGGCAGGCAAGACCTTTAACTTCGGCCTCTATCCTGCAGGCAATGAGTGGAAGTTAGCGCTCACTGACGAAGCAAGCGGGAAATACTATGTCTCTGACGCCTTCAAATTTGGCGGCGAGCAGAAGCTGGCCTTAAAAGAGGCGCAAGCCCTGCCGGAAGGTGAACGTGCCAACCTGCGCGTCATTACCCAGAACCGTCAGGCGCTGACCCAGCTCACCGCCGTGCTGCCGGACGAAAGCAAAGTGATCATGAGCTCGCTGCGCCAGTTCTCAGGCACCCAACCGCTCTATACCCTGGCGGATGACGGCACGCTGACCAACAACCAGAGCGGTGTGAAATATCGTCCGAATAAAGACATTGGTTTCTATCAGTCCATTACTGCCGACGGCAAATGGGGTGATGATAAGCTCAGCCCGGGCTACACCGTCACCATCGGCTGGGACAACTTTACCCGCGTGTTTACCGACGAAGGCATTCAGAAACCGTTCTTCGCCATCTTCGTCTGGACGGTGGTCTTCTCCGTACTGACCGTGATCCTCACCGTGGCCGTGGGCATGGTGCTGGCCTGTCTTGTCCAGTGGGAATCCCTGAAGGGCAAAGCGATCTACCGCGTGCTGCTGATTCTGCCGTATGCCGTGCCGTCGTTTATCTCAATTCTGATTTTCAAAGGGCTGTTTAACCAGAGCTTCGGTGAAATCAACATGATGCTGAGCGCCCTGTTCGGCATCAAACCGGCCTGGTTCAGCGACCCAACTACCGCCCGCTCGATGATCATCATCGTGAATACCTGGCTGGGCTATCCGTACATGATGATCCTGTGCATGGGGCTGCTGAAGGCCATCCCGGATGACCTGTACGAAGCTTCGGCGATGGACGGTGCGGGCCCGTTCCAGAACTTCTTTAAGATTACGCTGCCGCTGCTCATCAAGCCGCTCACCCCGCTGATGATTGCCAGCTTCGCCTTTAACTTTAACAACTTCGTGCTGATTCAGCTGTTGACCAACGGCGGCCCGGACCGCCTGGGCACCACCACGCCGGCAGGCTATACCGACCTGCTCGTGAGCTACACCTACCGTATCGCCTTCGAAGGCGGCGGCGGTCAGGACTTCGGTCTGGCGGCGGCGATTGCCACCCTGATCTTCCTGCTGGTAGGCGCACTGGCGATAGTGAACCTGAAAGCCACGCGTATGAAATTTGACTAAGGAGGGCACTGAACATGGCTATGGTACAACCCAAATCTCAGAAACTGCGCCTCCTGGCGACGCATTTAGGCCTGCTGATTTTTATCGCGGCGATCATGTTCCCGCTGCTGATGGTAATCGCCATCTCCCTGCGTTCGGGTAACTTTGCCACCGGGAGCCTGATCCCGGACGAAATCTCCTGGGAGCACTGGAAGCTCGCGCTGGGCTTCAGCGTGGAGCACGCGGATGGCCGCGTCACGCCACCGCCGTTCCCGGTGCTGCTGTGGCTGTGGAACTCGGTGAAAATCGCAGGCATTACCGCGATCGGTATCGTGGCGCTGTCCACCACCTGCGCTTACGCCTTTGCCCGTATGCGTTTCCCGGGCAAAGCGACGCTGCTGAAAGGGATGCTGATTTTCCAGATGTTCCCGGCGGTGCTGTCGCTGGTGGCGCTGTACGCCCTGTTTGACCGCCTGGGCCAGTACATTCCGTTTATCGGTCTGAACACCCACGGTGGCGTGATCTTCGCCTACCTTGGCGGTATCGCACTGCATGTGTGGACCATTAAAGGCTATTTCGAAACCATCGACGGTTCGCTGGAAGAAGCGGCCGCGCTGGATGGGGCTACCCCGTGGCAGGCGTTCCGCCTGGTGCTGCTGCCGCTGTCGGTGCCGATTCTGGCGGTGGTGTTTATCCTGTCGTTTATCGCTGCGATCACCGAAGTACCGGTTGCCTCACTGTTACTGCGTGATGTGAACAGCTACACCCTGGCCGTGGGTATGCAGCAATACCTCAACCCGCAAAACTACCTGTGGGGCGACTTTGCCGCGGCGGCCGTACTCTCTGCCATCCCGATTACTGTGGTGTTCCTGCTGGCGCAGCGCTGGCTGGTCAACGGCCTGACGGCGGGCGGTGTGAAAGGTTAAGTTTCATTTTGTTATGCCACTGCAACCCTCAACTTTAGACGTATTGTATTGACCCAACTTGTGACTGTTGTTAGGCGCTCTTCGGAGCGCCATTTTTTTATTCTCGCTTCAGCCGCTTCGAGTTACACAGCCAGAGGGTGATCACCAGCAGCAGGATCGCCGCCGAGTAGATCAGCACGTCGAGCGGGGATTTATGATCGACGATGATCAGCCGCACAATCGCGGTGATCCCGATGTAGACAAAATAACGCAACGGGAAGTGAAAGCCGGACTGAAAATACTTCACAATCAGGGCGATAAATTCAAAGTAGAGAAAGTAGACCACCAGTCCTTCCACCAGCGCATATTTGCTGGTTTGTTCAGGGGCAAACAGCACATCCGCCAGATGCACCGTCTCCTTACCCAAAAAGACGACCAGTATCAGGCCAAGGCTCAACAGACCGAGGTTCAGCACGGTCTGGAGGATAGTTGAGATAAACTCAACGCGCGGGCGAGTCAGGGATGTCATACAGCACCTCATTCTCCAGGGCGAGGTTTCTGTATAACGCAAAAATGTGACGGAGATCTATATTTTTTGTTTATGTTTAGCGCACCGGAGAGGATTCCCCTCACCCCGGCCCTCTCCCCAAAGGGGCGAGGGGGAAAAGACAGCACCGAGCGATCCCCTCTCCCCTTTGGGGAGAGGGTTAGGGTGAGGGGCATCAGCGGAAGTTAATGTTCTTATCGCTGGTCATATCATACAGCTGGAACTTACGTCCAAGCTGCTGACCGCCGTCGCGCGTCAGCGGCGTCCAGCCAATGGCCGCGCGGCTGCGGGTTGGACCGGATGAGAACAGATCCAGCGGAATCGACACGTAAACCCCTTTGGTGAAGTCTCCTTCCCCGTACTCGTCCGGCGAGACGTTGGTGATGGTGGCATAGCCGCCCACCACGACGCCGCTGTCGAAGTGTTTGGAGATGTCCAGCGTGCCGCCCTTGTCGCCCGCCAGGTACTGGCCGACGCTGGCTTTCACCAGCACGTCAGGCGCGAACGACGGCGTCCAGTAGGCGGTCAGGTGGCCGGTTTTGACGCTATAGTCGGTGAACTTCATCATGTCCTGGGCGCTGCGCCAGTCACGCTGTTTGACGTAGTTGGCATCAATCCCGAACGCCCAGTTGCTGTCGACAGGACGATAAAGCACTTCTGCCCCCGCACCGCCGTACATGGTTTCCAGATACCCGCCGTACACCTGGCCGTAGAAGCCATTGCCGAAGTACTGGAAGTAGTTGGCCTGCAGGTTATTCACGTAGGCATCGTTCTGCACGTACTCACGCACGCGGGTACGCACGCGCGGCAGCGTCGAGTCTTTTGGCGGATTGGTGTAGTTGAACTTGTCGTAGTTGTTGGCGATGTTGCCGAACAGGCTGCCGGTGGTCAGCAGGTGGTCGGTGAGCCACAGATCCGCCGTCGCCATAACGCCCAGCTGATACATGTAGAAGTTTTCCGGCCCGCCGACGGACTGGTTCAGCACCGGATCGATATGGAAATCGAAGCGCGACTTGTCGATATACCAGCCCTGCTCGGTGGTCTCCGGCACGATCGGCTCAACGCGTTTTTGCACCAGCTCGGTTTCATGCCCAAGCGGTTCGCCTTCCAGGTGGCGCTTAAGGCTGGCAACGTCCGTTTCCGTCGTCACCTGCGGCAGATTGAGACGATTCTCCGTCACGCGGATCGTGCGGATCCCGTCCGGGAGATCGTTCATAATGATCCGGTTGGCGCGTTCGATCCCTTCACGCGAGTCGCGGTATTTTACCTGCTCGCCGGTGACATACAGCGTATCGCCTTTCACCTGAATTTTCGGATCCGCCAGACCGGCATTGTATTTCAGCAGCGTCAGCTGGTTTGCCACCACGGAGTGCTGCAGAATCGCATCCTGCGGCTCCGGCTGGTATGCAGGCCGCGCGTTATCATTGTAGTGCGGCCGCATGTCGTTAAAGTTGGTGCGCAGCGTGAAGCCAAACATCACCGTATTGCCGCGCTCGTAGCTGAGGTTAACGTCGGCCCAGTCGGTGACGCGATAAATGGCGCCGACGTTAAACTTGCTCTTCTGCTCAATCTTCCCGGCGAAGTCCTGCGAGTAGTCATTCCCCTCGTACTCCAGCTTCAGGCGTAATGGCTGCCAGGGCGTCTGATATTCAACGCCGCCAAACAGTGACGCCGGACCATGGAACATCTGGTCACCGTTGATGGAGCCCGCTTTCTGGTAGCTGTTATCGCGGTAGCAGTATTTATCGCTGTAGGAGCAAAACGGGTTTTTCACGTTGCCGCTGGTGCCGAGATAGCCCCATCCCAGACCGAGCGAGAAGTCGAACGGTCCCCAGGCCTTGCTGGCCACGATGTATTCCGCGTCAAACAGGCCGGTACCGCCGATATCTTTGGCGCCCACAGAGACCTGCGGCATCCAGTAGCTCTCTTCCCACAGGCGCAGCTTGACGTCGAAGGCTTTATCTTTGTAGGTCTGATCGCCTGAGAACGCCTCGACGCTGCTGTATTGTTTCGTCCGCACGTCGGTATAGCGCAGGGTGGTTTCAAGCCACGGGAACAGCTGCACCGACGCCGAGTAGTAGCGATACTGGTCGTTATCACGGTAGTTAAGGCTAATTTCCCCTTCACGCGCCATACGCGCGGTGGGCGTTTGCAGTAAACCGACGCCGCCGAAGTCTGACTGAGACGGGCCAATGGGTGCCGGATACGTTTCTGCATGGCAGGCGGCACTCACGCAGAGCGCCAGCATGCTGTAGAGATAGGTTCTTTTCATTATTCCGGTATCCGCTGAATCAGGGAGTGAAGGATATCGGCGTTAAGCCCGTCATACGCCTTCGTCCAGAAATGGTCGGCAAAACCGACAAAAATAATGCTGCCCGGCATGGGTTCGATATGACGCTTATTCCAGTAAGCGACAGGGGCTTTTTGCGTGTGGCCGTCAGGGTAAACCACCCAGGCATAGCTGTTATCCGCGCCGCTCAGCAGACTCTGCTCGTCGAGATAGCTCGCCACGTCACGACCGGGGGTAAAGGGCTTATTACCCGGGCTGCTGATAAGCCCCATCACGGTCACCGTCGTCGGCTTCGCCGGAAGCCAGAGCGTATAGTCCCCTTCCAGCGTGGGGTTGCCGTTTTCCGTGACGCGCACGTCATCCGGGTCAAGATTGACGTTCTGTCGGCCCGTCACCTTCAGCGCCTGCAGTTGCTGACGGACGCTATTAATGGCCGCCGCGTCGTCGCCATCTTCCTGTTCCGCGAGTCCCGTTAGCCTGGCAAGAAGCGCCTTGTGCTGCTGTTCCGCTTCCACGGTCTTCTGCCGTTCAGCGATGACCGCGCCTGGCCACCAGCTGTTGGCGAGCCTTGGCTGTCCGACAAGATCGAGCAGGTGTTCGGCGTGGGTTAAGGTTTTGGGTTTTTCACTGTCCGACGTGTAGACCTTTACTGTCCCGGCGGACCATGCCAGCGGCGCGGCAAAACTGGCGATAAGCGCAACGTGAATGAGCGTTTTCATGATTTCGCCGCCTTGATCAGGGTGGTTTTGACCGGGAAGAAACCGGCACCGAGATACTGTAAGGACTGACGGATCTGCCCTTCCTCGTCGATCCAGAAGCGGTTATGCCAGGTGGCCTGGTCGGTGGTGACCTCTTCATCCAGCACGCGAACCTGCGTTTCGTCGCTGCCGACTTTCACGCTGTCGGTGCCGTCCCAGCGGAAGGTCGAGCGTGCCGTGGCGTAACGCACCTGCTTGTGTTCGGTCCAGCCCATCGTGCGCGTCCAGCCTGCGCCGTCGGCGATCTGGTTCGGCTTGATCAGCGGGTCGTCGGCGATATTATTCACCTCCAGCAGGTTATCGCCGCCCAACAGGGTTTTCACGATACGGCCATGCTGCGTCACGATGGTGGCCTGATCCTGCGTCACCCATTTCTGCTGCCCGTTTTCATCGAAAGCGAGCACCACAAACAGTTGCGGGCCATCGTTAAGCTGCATGTACTGACTGGCATAGGGCATGTTCTGAAGTTCGTCATCGGTCAGATGCACGCCCGGTGTGCCGAACAGGCTTTCCCACAGTGAGTTTCCCAGCCCCTTAGTGGTGGCCGAGCACGCCTGCAGCAGCAGGCAAATCAGAATGATTGCAGGTCGCTTCACGACTCTTCTCCGAAGGGGCGAAATAACCACACCGAAGTGTGGTTATGATTAAAACACCCGCTATTACTGGGTGCTGGTTGTCGTGGTGGTCGTGGTTCCGGTGTTGGAGCCATCACCGCCACCGGTTGCCGCCAGCGCGACACCCACGGCTGAACTTACGGTGCTGGCGCTGGCTGCGGTAGAACTCCCCGCAGACGCAGACGTCGCAGCCGACCCTGCCGCTTCCCCGACCTGAACCGGAGCTGCATAGACAGATGTCGCCGCAAGCGCAGATATGGCAAAAATGCCATACAGTACTTTCTTCATAACAATTTCCCTTCAATGAATGAATGGAGATTTGCCCGAAAAGAATTTCAGGCGGAATCGAGTATACACAACTACTGCCGTGGGTTTGCCGTAAGGGGAAATAGGGAGAGGGTTTTCGGACTAATGGATAAAATCGAAATGAAAGAAAAAACAGATAAATATATAATCAATAAAAATCAACAAGTTATAATATAGAGACATTAACTGACTTCTGCGTATTTTCTTAAAATAAACCGCAGCAATTAACGGGTTAAGCGTCTTTTTCGGATTAAACTCAGAACCAGAATTTGAGTTAACTAACAGACATCAGGAATTATCCGATAAAAAAATGCCGGCATTAAGCCGGCACGTTTTCATGACATTTTAATTACGCACGCCATGCTTTATAACGGTTGATCAAACCATTGGTCGAGCTGTCATGGCTGGTAATCGCTTTATCATCACCCAGCTCTGGCAGAATACGGTTTGCCAGCTGTTTGCCCAGCTCAACGCCCCACTGGTCAAAGGTGAAGATGTTCAGGATCGCGCCCTGCGTGAAGATTTTGTGCTCGTACAGAGCAATCAGCGCACCCAGGCTGAACGGCGTGATTTCGCGCAGCAGGATGGAGTTGGTTGGACGGTTGCCTTCGAATACTTTGAACGGCACCACGTGGTCCAGCGTGGCCGGATCTTTACCCTGGTCGCGGTATTCCTGCTCTACCACCTCGCGGGATTTACCGAACG
This sequence comes from Enterobacter sp. JBIWA003, assembly GCF_019968825.1. Classification (NCBI taxonomy): domain Bacteria; kingdom Pseudomonadati; phylum Pseudomonadota; class Gammaproteobacteria; order Enterobacterales; family Enterobacteriaceae; genus Enterobacter; species Enterobacter sp. JBIWA003. The sequence goes on along the minus strand of NZ_CP074170.1, from coordinate 342,610 downwards.
CCAGCGCTTCGGTCTGGGCGAAGAAGTTGGACAGCAGCTTCGGATGGTGATCGGACAGCGGGTTATGGGTGATAGCCGGCGCGATGAAATCGCACGGTACCATTTTGGTGCCCTGGTGAATCAGCTGGTAGAAAGCATGCTGGCCGTTAGTACCCGGCTCGCCCCAGATGATTGGGCCAGTCTGGTAGTCCACCGCGTTGCCATTACGGTCAACGTATTTACCGTTGGATTCCATGTTGCCCTGCTGGAAGTACGCAGCAAAGCGGTGCATATACTGGTCGTACGGCAGGATCGCTTCGGTTTCAGCGCCGAAGAAGTTGTTGTACCAGATCCCGATCAGCGCCAGCAGTACCGGCAGGTTTTTCTCTGGTGCGGTGGTGGAGAAGTGTTTGTCCATCGCGTGCGCGCCGGAGAGCAGCTCAACGAAGTTGTCGAAGCCCACGGACAGGATGATAGACAGGCCAATTGCAGACCACAGAGAGTAGCGGCCACCAACCCAGTCCCAGAACTCGAACATGTTCGCGGTGTCGATACCGAACTCGCTGACGGCTTTACCGTTGGTAGACAGCGCCGCGAAGTGTTTCGCCACGTGCTTGTTGTCGCCCGCGGTTTTCAGGAACCAGTCGCGCGCGCTGTGGGCGTTGGTCATGGTTTCCTGGGTGGTAAAGGTTTTAGACGCAACCAGGAACAGGGTGGTTTCCGGGTTCACGTTCTTCAGCACTTCGGCGATGTGGGTACCGTCGACGTTAGACACAAAGTGCATATTGAGGTGGTTTTTGTACGGACGCAGCGCTTCGGTCACCATGAACGGGCCGAGGTCAGAACCGCCGATACCGATGTTTACCACGTCGGTGATCGCTTTGCCGGTGTAGCCTTTCCAGCTACCGGAGATGATCGCTTCGGAGAAGGTTTTCATCTTTTCCAGCACCGCGTTCACTTCCGGCATGACGTCTTTGCCATCAACGATGATTGGCGTATTGCTACGGTTACGCAGAGCGACGTGCAGCACGGCACGGTCTTCGGTGCGGTTGATCTTCTCACCGGAGAACATGGATTTGATGGCGTCCGCCAGCTCGGTTTCTTTCGCCAGATCCTGCAGTTTTGCCAGCGTCTCTTCGGTAATGCGGTTTTTAGAGAAATCCACCAGCATCAGGTCGTCGAAAGTCGCGGAGAACTTGTTGAAACGATCGGCATCTTTCGCGAACAGATCCGCGATGGTGACGTCTTTCATTTCATCAAAATGTTTCTGGAGTGCCTGCCAGGCAGCGGTCTGCGTTGGGTTGATGTTTTTCATTAGCAATACTCTTCTGATTTGAGAATTGTGACTGCGGTCGATTGTAGCGCCTGCAAATAAAAATTGTGATGGTTTTTATGCCATTGCCCTGGCCTGCATCAAACACAGGTGAAAAGACCCGAAAAGTATAGCTGCTGAAGCGCCTTCCAGGAGCGGTGAAATGTCGGTCAAAATGCCCTAAAACGGAGCATAAAATCTGGCCCTGTTATAAGTCCTGTTTCTCAGGGGTACCCCCCCATAAAAAATCCGCATAATCCCAGCATTGACAGGACCTCCCCCGCATTTTATTTATAGGGCCGTATTTTGCGCCTGCACCTGTTTTCGTTTCACTCTTGTGCCAAGGTCGCTTATTCATTCCCTGACACGAGGTTGTTATGACGAGTTTTGTGGTCGCCAAATTTGGCGGCACCAGTGTGGCCGATTACGATGCCATGAACCGCAGCGCCGATGTGGTGCTGGCCGATCCGAATACCCGCCTGGTGGTGCTGTCTGCCTCTGCCGGCGTGACGAACCTGCTGGTTTCTCTGTCTGAAGGACTGGAAGCGACAGAACGTTTCGTGAAGCTGGATGCACTGCGCAAAATTCAGTTCGACATTCTTGAGCGTCTGCAGAACCCGAACGTCATCCGCGAGGAAGTGGAACGTCTGCTGGAAAACATCACCACCCTGGCAGAAGCCGCCTCGCTGGCCACCTCCACCGCCCTGACCGACGAGCTGGTCAGCCACGGTGAGCTGATGTCCACCCTGCTGTTTGTTGAAATCATGCGCGAGCGTAACATTCAGGCGCAGTGGTTTGACGTGCGTAAAGTGATGCGCACCAGCGACCGCTTTGGTCGCGCCGAGCCGGACGTTGAAGCACTGGCCGAGCTGACCAATCAGCAGCTTGCCCCGCGTCTGGCAGACGGCATCGTGATCACCCAGGGCTTTATCGGCAGTGAAGCGAAGGGCCGCACCACCACGCTTGGCCGTGGCGGCAGCGACTACACCGCCGCGCTGCTGGGCGAGGCCCTGCATGCCACGCGCGTCGATATCTGGACTGACGTTCCGGGTATTTACACTACCGACCCGCGCGTCGTTTCTGCGGCGAAACGTATTGATGTGATCGCGTTTGAAGAAGCGGCTGAAATGGCCACCTTCGGTGCGAAAGTGCTACATCCGGCAACGCTGCTGCCAGCCGTACGCAGCGATATTCCGGTCTTCGTCGGCTCGAGTAAAGATCCGAAAGCGGGCGGGACGCTGGTCTGCAAGAAAACGGAAAACCCGCCGCTGTTCCGCGCCCTGGCCCTGCGCCGTCGCCAGACGCTGGTGACGCTGCACAGCCACAATATGCTGCACTCCCGCGGTTTCCTGGCGGAAGTGTTTGGCATTCTGGCGCGCCACAATATCTCCGTGGATCTGATCACCACCTCTGAAGTGAGCATTGCGCTGACGCTGGACACCACCGGTTCTACCTCAACCGGTGATACCCTGCTGACGCAGTCGCTGCTGATTGAGCTGTCTGAGCTGTGCCGCGTGGAAGTCGAAGAAGACCTGGCGCTGGTTGCCATCATCGGTAACAAGCTGTCACGCGCCTGCGGCGTGGGCAAAGAGGTGTTTGGCGTGCTCGACCCGTTCAACATCCGCATGATTTGCTACGGTGCGTCCAGCTATAACCTCTGCTTCCTGGTGCCAGCCGATCAGGCCGAGCAGGTGGTGCAGAAGCTTCATCAGAATTTGTTTGAATAAGCGCAAGAATGGCCCGGGCATTTTCACTACCGGGCCATTCTTTAGCTTTTCATTACTGTTCTCATCAGCAACGAATCCAGATCTTTTAAATTTCCTTCTCTGCTGTCGGGTAGTACCGGCGGTACTTCTCCTCTCACCAGCTCATTTTGCAAAAAAGCGTGGAGTAATGGCCGTTTAGGACCATATTCCGCTTCATCTGCGCGCTGTTTTATTTCCAGCAATGCATCGATTTCCGCACGTAACGGCGCACACAGTTCGCTCCCGGCAAGCAGTTCGGTAAAACGCATCGGTGGAACGCCTTTCCCCGCTTCTACCCACCGCGCCGCCAGCAAAGGGCGCAGAACATAAAAGTACTTTTTCAGCCGAACCGTTTCCCCCTGTAAATATTCATGGAAGTTTTTTCGGGCCATCGAGTAGTAATGCCAGCGGGCGCGCAATGGTGAGAACCACGCGGGTATCAGCGCGCGCAACTCGGCCACTACCGTCTCATCCTCCTGATAAACAACAGGGGAATCCAGCCACTCGATAAGCGTCGGGTTTGCCCCCTTCAGCAGGCCCAGTGCCTTGCGCCATTCCCAGCCACATACGTCCAGTTCATCATCTATCGGCAGCTCGATCACATCCCGTTGGGCTTCGACGCGCAGATACCATTCTGGGCGGTGAACGTACAAAAACCGCACATCATAATCGCTATCCGGTGAGGCAAATCCCCATCCCCGGCTGTCCGATTCACAGGCGTAGAGCACGCGCACGTTATAGCGCTGCTCTATATCGCGAAGTTGCGCGCAGACTCGTGCGCGCATCGCGCTATCAACATCGTTGTTGCTCATTTTTTTATCCTTTTACACACACTACCTGACGCAGGGTGTGAACGATCTCCACCAGCGACGATTGCGCGGCCATCACGGCGTCAATGTCTTTATAGGCCATCGGCGTTTCATCGATCACCTCATTGTCTTTGCGACACTCTACGTGAGAGGTCGCCTGAATATGGTCGCTAAGGGTATAGCGTTTTTTTGCCGCCGTTCGGCTCATCACTCGCCCAGCGCCGTGGCTGCAGGAACAGAAGCTTTGCTCGTTGCCGAGGCCACGCACGATGAAGCTCTTTGCGCCCATTGAGCCCGGAATAATCCCCATTTGCCCTTTCTGCGCCGACACCGCACCTTTGCGCGTGATCAGTACCTCTTCCCCAAAGTGATGCTCTTTCTGCACATAGTTATGATGGCAGTTAACCGCCTCCTGCTGCGTAATAAAGGGCTTAGTCACTTCGCGAGAGAGCGCCGCCAGCACGCGCGACATCATCACTTCCCGATTGTGGCGGGCAAAATCCTGCGCCCACTCCACCGCCTCGATGTAGTCCTCATAGTGACGACTCCCCTCCTGAAAATAGGCCAGATTTTTATCCGGCAGATGTCCCAGGTGATGCTGCATATCCTGCTGTGCCAGGGCGATAAACACATTACCAATGGCGTTTCCTACGCCGCGCGAGCCGCTGTGCAACATCACCCAGACGCGCTGCTGCTCATCGAGACAAATTTCAATAAAGTGGTTTCCGGTACCCAGCGTGCCCAGATGCTGGTAGTTGTTGGTTTTCCGCAACTGCGGGTATTTATCCGTGAGTTGTTTAAAACGTGGGGCCAGCGCCCACCAGCGATCGTCCACTTCTTTCGGTGGCGTTTCCCACGCGCCTTTATCCCGTCGAGAACGGGTATTGGTTCTCCCATGCGGTACTGCCTGTTCAATGGCGCTACGTAAACCGCTGAGATTATCCGGCAAATCACCGGCCACCAGCGACGTGCGAACGGCAATCATCCCGCAGCCAATATCTACGCCAACCGCCGCAGGAATAATTGCCCCTTTGGTCGGGATCACGCTGCCAATGGTTGAGCCTTTGCCGAGGTGAACGTCGGGCATCACCGCAAGGTGTTTGAAAATAAACGGCATCTTTGCGGTATTCAGTAACTGCGCCTGTGCCTCTGGTTCCACGGGCACACCGTGAGTCCACATTTTGATCGGGGCGCCGTATGGCGCTGTCAGTAATTCAAAATCATTCTGTTGCATTGCGTTATCCTTTCAGGTTAACAAGGCCGTGTAATACCTGGTCCAGGCCACCAAATACTGAAATTTTGTCGATACGCTCCGCGACCCTTTCCAGGGTTTCCAGCTCTTTTAAACGCAGCGCCACCGGGTTGTTTTCCATCACCTTTGCGGTGTTTAACAGCGATCGTGTCGCCGCCGTTTCTTCACGTCGGCGAATAACATTCGCCTGGGCCGCTTTTTCGGCCTCTACCAGACGGGATAAAATCGTTTTCATATCACCAGGTAAAACAATATCTTTTACCCCAAGCGACGCAATTTCCATTCCAAAGGATGACAGGCGGCCTTGCACCTGTTTGCTGACCACCTCGTCAATGATCTGCTTATCTTCCAGTAACTCATCGAGAGTGCGGGTGCCGACCGCTTCACGCAGTGCGAACTGGAGTTCGCGGTACAAATGTTCCAGCGGTTTCGTAAGCTGTCCGCAGGCCTGCAGCACGTCGCTGTAGCGCCAGTTAGCCGCCAGGTTCAGGCGCAGGTTAACTTTGTCCTTCGTCAGGATCTCCTGCCCGCTCACTTCCACCACCTGAAGGCGCGTATCCACTACCTCTGCCTCAACCAGATGGTTAATTTTCCAGTAAGCCGTCAGTCCCGGCGGTAACAGTGCCTGAATTTCTCCGTCGATTTTCACCACCCCGACGTGCCAGGCAGGTACCTGTACGACCAGCATCGCGTCACGCCCTTTTACCGCGCCATTGCGACGCGGCTGCAGAGCAGCATTCATCACGTCCTCCGGCACCCGCACATCACGGGTATCAATTCTTCGCAGGCTCAACGCCGCATCCTGCTGCCAGTACAGACGACGTGTACAAGGCGGCACAATCTCCTGCAATACGCCGTTGTTCGATAACACCCCGATTTCATCCGCAGTAAGATCAACCGCCAGGCAGTAACGTGCCACCCAGTCAGGCTGAAAGCGGCGCAGATAATCCGCCAGCGCACCCGGCACCTCGCTGCCGTCCTGGCTCACCACCAGCACGTCGTCAGTATTGAACCAACCCAGACGGTGTTCACCCGCCTCCAGTACCCGGTAATAATCGCCAGCTTTTGCTACCAGTCCTAACTGACCTTTTTTTATCGTGATTTTTTTAGCCATTTTATATTCCTTAAAGTCAGGCGCGGGTGCAGGCACGAAATCACAGGGGAATGCCTTTTCGCCTGCGATCCGGCGCCATTACCGGCGACCTTCATTGGGATTGCTGACTGCGCAATCCCCGTTTTTACTTTGATGTTTACAACCAGTTTTCATTGGGAGAATGAATCGGGAATCGAACCCTTCTGTCTGTCATTGGTTGACGGAACGCCCCCGGAAAACAGCCTTGCCGTTCCTGGTGCGCCGACGGGGCCTTAACCCCCAGTGTGCTCAACGTCGTGACGTTATCTGTATTGCCAGAAGCGTGCCAAAAACAAAAATTGCCGTTTTATTTTTTTATTTCATTGATAATTAATGGTTTTTATTTATCACACTTTTCATTCATTGCCGTTCGGCTCAACATTTTTTATCCTGTTATATCGACAATTATCTTTCTGGATAAACATGAAGAAGCGGAAGGTGGTAATCGGGGTGCTTGGCACCGTGATGGATAAACGGGGAAAGCGGGCTAATCGCTTTCGCAAATGGCGACCGACCGTCGGGCTGTGCCAACAGCCGGATTTCCCGGTCGACAGGCTGGAGCTGCTACATCAACCGCGAGATCTCGGCATGGCTCAGCAACTGGCGGAAGATATTGTGCTGGTTTCCCCCCACACCGAGGTGCGTCCCAGCACGGTAATCATTGAAGACCCGTGGGATTTCGAAGAGGTTTATGCCGCGTTTCTCGATTTCGCCACCCAGTACACGTTTGATACCGATCACGAAGAGTATTTCGTCCATATCACCACCGGCACGCATGTGGCGCAGATCTGCTGGTTCCTGCTGACGGAAGCCCGTTATCTTCCCGCCAGCCTTTTGCAGACTGGCCCTGCCAGAAAAGAAGCCTCTGCTGAGGAGACTGCAGCCGGAACTTACTCAATTATCGACCTGGATTTAAGCCGCTACACAACCCTTACCAACCGTTTTCAGCGCGAGCAGCAGCAGTCAATCTCATTTCTGAAAGCGGGCATTGATACGCGAAATGCCACCTTTAACACTCTTATCGACAAGATTGAACGCGTGGCGCTACGTTCAACAGCCCCGATCCTGCTGACTGGCCCCACCGGCGCGGGCAAGTCGTTCCTCGCGAACCGCATTTATCAGCTTAAGCAGTCACGCCATCAAGTTTCCGGCAAGCTGGTTTCCGTCAACTGCGCGACCCTGCGCGGTGATAACGCCATGTCCACGCTGTTCGGCCATGTGAAAGGAGCCTTTACCGGCGCACTGTCGGCGCGCAGCGGCCTGCTGCGTGAAGCCGATGGCGGCGTCCTTTTCCTCGACGAGATTGCCGAACTAGGCCTGGATGAACAGGCGATGCTGCTCAAAGCCATTGAAGAGAAAACTTTTTTCCCGTTTGGCTCCGATAAAGAAGTTCACAGCGATTTTCAACTTATCGCCGGAACCCACCGTGATATGCGCCAGTGGGTGGCAGAGGGACGTTTTCGTGAAGATCTCTATGCCCGTATTAATATGTGGAGCTTTGCCTTGCCCGGCCTTGCCCAACGGAAAGAGGACATCACGCCGAATGTCGACTACGAACTTCAACGTTTCTCTCGTGAAAGCCAGACGCAAATCCGCTTCGATAAAGAGGCGCGCGAAGGCTATCTGGCCTTTGCCTGTTCCAGCAGGGCGCTGTGGCGGGGCAACTTTCGCGAACTGAGCGCCAGCGTCGCACGCATGGCGACGCTGGCGGAACGAGGGCGTATTACTCAGGATCTGGTGCTGGAGGAGATCTCACGTCTTCAGACCGACTGGCAAACTGACGTGACGCAGCCTGCAACTGACATGGAGATTGACCTCTTTGACCAGCGGCAACTTGAAACGGTGCTGGAGGTATGTCGCCGCAGCGCATCGTTGTCTGAAGCCGGACGTGAGCTGTTTGCCGTTTCACGGCTCAAAAAAGCCAATCCTAACGACGCCGACCGACTGCGCAAATATCTGGCTCGCTTTAGTCTGAGCTGGGAAAGCATCCGGTCATAATTCATTTGAATATTACTTCCTTACGCGATAAACAATAACTATAGCCGGGCTCGATCCCGGCTTTTTATAACAAACACATACAACATTCATCGCAAGGAAATCATTATGTTATCCGCTATTACGCGGCTGTTCCCGTTATGGGCGCTGCTGCTCTCCGTACTCGCGTATTACACGCCCACCACGTTCACCGGTATTGGTCCGTGGGTCACCACGCTGCTGATGCTGATCATGTTCGGTATGGGCGTGCATCTGAAAGTCGACGACTTCAAACGCGTGCTGTCTCGCCCTGCGCCCGTCGCGGCAGGAATATTTCTGCACTACCTGGTGATGCCGCTCGCGGCGTGGCTGCTGGCGATGGCCTTTAAGATGCCGCCCGACCTTTCCGCCGGGATGGTGCTGGTGGGCAGCGTGGCCAGCGGCACGGCGTCCAACGTCATGATCTATCTGGCGAAAGGCGACGTGGCGCTCTCCGTCACTATCTCGTCCGTCTCCACGCTGGTGGGCGTGATTGCCACGCCGCTGTTAACCCGCCTGTACGTAGATGCACATATTCAGGTGGACGTGATGGGCATGCTGCTGAGCATTCTGCAAATCGTGGTGATCCCGATTGCGCTGGGGCTGGTCATTCATCATCTTTTCCCGCGCGTGGTGAAGGCCGTTGAGCCATACCTGCCCGCATTTTCGATGGTCTGTATTCTGGCCATCATCAGCGCCGTGGTGGCGGGCTCCGCCTCGCACATTGCTTCCGTAGGCTTTGTGGTGATCGTCGCGGTGGTGCTGCATAACACCATTGGCCTGCTGGGCGGCTACTGGGGCGGGAAACTGTTTGGCTTCGACGAATCGACCTGCCGCACGCTGGCAATCGAGGTAGGGATGCAGAACTCCGGCCTGGCGGCGGCGCTCGGTAAAATCTACTTCTCGCCGCTGGCGGCCCTGCCGGGTGCGCTGTTCTCAGTCTGGCACAACCTCTCCGGCTCGCTGCTGGCGGGCTACTGGTCCGGCAAACCGATTGAGGAACAAACGAAAAAAGATGCGGTGAAGCAGGGTTAATTGACTCAGCTTGCTTTACACTGAAGCCTCTCTCTCAGGAGGCTTCAGCAATGGCGACACCACGTTTGACCCAGAAAGACATGACGGAAGCCGAGCAGCGCGAACTGAAAACGCTTCTCGACCGCGCCCGCATCGCGCATGGCCGTACGCTGACCAACGCCGAAACCAATCAGGTGAAAAAAGAGTACATCGACAAACTGATGGCGCAGCGTGACGCCGAGGCGAAAAAAGCCCGCAAACTGAAAAAGCAGCAGGCTTACAAGCCGGATACCGAAACGACCTTTTCCTGGTCGGCCAATACCTCTACCCGTGGAAGGCGCTAGCTAGCGCCCTTTCTTTTTACGGCCAGGCTGGGTAAATCGCTTCCCGTTGCCCGGTTTGCCGCGTCCTTTCTCTTCCGCCTGCGGTGCCTTCACGACCGGACGTTTAATCGCCTGGGTTTTCGGTTTTGCTTTGGCCTTCGGCTTCGCTTCGGACGAGGAGTTCTCGATAAGCTTGAACAGCTCGATCAGTTCGTCGTCCGTTAAGTCGCGCCATTCGCCCAGCGGAATGCCAGTCAGGCTGACGTTCATGATGCGCGTGCGCTCTAGCTTCGTCACTTCATAACCGAAGTATTCGCACATGCGGCGGATCTGGCGGTTTAAGCCCTGCACAAGGGTAATACGGAACGCGAACGGCGCTTCTTTCTTCACCTTACACTTTTTCGTAACGGTACCCAGGATCGGCACACCGGCGCCCATACCGCGAATAAAGTCGTCCGTGACCGGCTTATTTACCGTCACAATGTACTCTTTCTCGTGATCGTTACCGGCACGCAGGATCTTGTTGACCAGATCGCCGTGGTTGGTGAGGAAAATCAGCCCCTGAGAGTCTTTATCCAGACGGCCAATCGGAAAGATACGGCTGCTGTGGTTCACGAAATCAACGATGTTGTCCCGCTCGCCATCTTCCGTGGTGCTGACAATCCCAACCGGTTTGTTCAACGCGATAAACACCAGGTCTTCGGCATCACGCGGTTCGATGAGCTGACCATTCACTTTAACCACGTCGCCAGGCATCACCTGGTCACCAATCGTGGCGCGTTTGCCGTTGAGGAACACATTACCTTGTTCAATGTAACGGTCCGCCTCGCGACGTGAGCAGATCCCGCTCTCGCTAATGTATTTGTTTAATCGGGTTGATTGAGTTGGCAGCATAGTTTCTCCTGTGAAGGGCGAAATATACCTTAGGTATGGACTGGAAAAAAAGATTAGCCGACGGTAACTGAGACGGGTTTTTAAGTTTGCGAGACGCTTTCAGGATTTTGCGTCCTGTCATTTACCCATGTGTTCAAGCCTTTTAGTTTTACTCTCCATGGAGAAGTGTTTGTAGTTTATAAATCACAGGGAGTAATATGAAGGAGATTGTTCAGACAGAATCCTTCCGACGCTGGGAGTAAAACTTAAAAGATCGACGAGCGAAGACCATTATCGCTTCCCGCCTCTTTCGGTTGGCAAATGGCTTAGCGGGCGACGTTAAACCCGTGGGAGAAGGTATAAGTGAGCTAAGGATCCACTTTGGTCCGGGCTACAGAATCTATTTTAAAGACCAGGGCAATTACATCATCGTGCTGTTATGTGGTGGTGACAAAAGCAGCCAGGCCAGAGACATACTGATGGCAAAAATGCTGAGCAATGTATCCCAATGGCAGGAGTGAATGAGCATGCATAAATTAACACCTTACGATCCCGCCAACGCGTTGGTGGATGACGAGGAAATCGCCGTGTTTATCGCTGATGCACTAGAAACAGGCGACTCGACATATATCGCTAAAGCCCTTGGTGTTGTCGCGCGAGCCAAAGGCATGTCGAACATTTCACAGCAAACCGGTTTATCACGTGAGCAGCTTTATCGGTCATTCAGTGATAAAGGAAACCCAACGCTCAAAACCACGCTCGCGGTCATGAAAGCATTGGGTTTTGGGCTAACACTCAAACACGCCGGGGATTAATACTCATCCCGCTGGTCATCTTCATCCGGCTGTTCCATCACGCTGTAGGCCACCGCACAGAACAACGAGTTAAGGCGCTTCATATCACCCAGCAGTCCCAGGTGGAGTGAGCTGGTCTCGATACTTTGCACGTTTTGCTGATGCAGACGCTCAACGTGGGCGTGCGAGTAGCGGCGGTTAAGAATGCGGAATCGATGCTTGTTACGGCGCAGGCGGCGCGCGCTCGGGACGTCGCTGGAAAAGAAGACCAGCATCGCCAGCTTCAGGTTACTGACCAGCTGCTCGTGCAGCGCTTCCAGCTCCTTCAGGCCTTCAACGGAGAACGCCCGGCGTGCGGCCAGCGATTTATCGGCGATCTCGCTGCCCATGCGCTCAACGATATCGGAGGCCTGCTCAAGGTTGAGCGACATCTCAATGATTTCCGCCCAGCGGCGGGACTCCTCCTCCGCCAGCTCGTCCTGCGGCATGCGCGCCAGGTAGAGCTTAATGGCGGTATAGAGCACGTTGATATCGTCCGCCAGTCTGCGCAGCTCTTTCTCCTCCCGCGGCTCGCCGTGCATTACCTTTTGCAGGCCTTCGAGCATGGTCTCCATCGCGTCGCCCATGCGCAGTGTCTCGCGTGCGGCATTCGCCAGCGCCAGCGCCGGGGTGTCCAGCGCGGAGGTATCCAGGTGCTTCGGCTTCAGGCGCGCATCCAGCTCCGGTTCGTCCTGAATGAGTCGTTCGCAGAAGCGGGCCATCGACCCGGCAAAAGGGATCATCGCCAGGCAGCGCACCAGGTTGTAGAACACGTGGAAATAGATCACCAGCTCCGCTTTCGGCAGCGGGAGGTTGTCCATCAGGTTCGCCAGCGGATGGATAAAGGGCAGGATAATCAGGCTGCCCACCAGCTTAAACAGCAGGCTACCGAGTGCCACGCGGCGGGCGGCAGCGTTGGCGGCGCTGTTATTGAGCATCGCCAGCAGGCCAGAGCCGAGGTTGGCACCGATCACCAGACACAGCGCGACCGGGAAGGAGATCGCCCCGGCGGCGGTGAGCGTGGCCGTCAGCAGCACGGCGGCCAGGCTGGAGTAGCTGACGATGGCAAACACCGCGCCAATCAGCGCGTCGAGCATGATGTCCCCGGTCAGGGAAGCGAAGATGACCTGAACGCCGTTGGCCTCGGTAATCGGGGTGACCGCCTGCACAATCAGCTCCAGCGCCAGCAGAATCAGCCCCAGGCCAATGCCCACGCGTCCAAGCTGGCCGGCCCGCGTCTGTTTGCGGCCGAGGAAGAAGATGACGCCGACAAAAATCAGCAGCGGCGACAGCCAGGAGAGGTCAAACGTCAGGATACGCGCCATCAGCGCGGTACCCACATCAGCCCCAAGCACAATGACCAGCGCCGGGGCCAGCGCCACCAGATCCTGCGCCACAAAGGAGGTGACAAGCAGAGTTGTGGCGTTGCTGCTCTGAACCAGTGCCGTTACGCCAATGCCCGCGCAGAAGGCGAGCGGCTTCTTCTCAACGCTGCTGCTGAGAACAGTACGTAAACGGGCGCCAAAAACGCGCATCACGCCGGTACGGACGATATGGGTGCCCCATACGAGCAGTGCAACTGCAGAGAGCAGATGTAACAGGGTCAGCACGGAAGGTTTTCCTCCTTATCATTATTCGTTTTCCATAGGTTTAGTATAAGGGGTTAAGCGTAAGAAAGAGACAAGGCACCCTTGAGGTGCCCTGTTTGTTGTAAGGAAAAGTGACGTTAGTCTGCGTCGTAGCCTAAGTTCGGGGCCAGCCAGCGCTCCACTTCTGACACGCTCATGCCTTTGCGCAGGGCGTAATCTTCAATCTGATCGCGCTGCAGCTGCGCCACGGCAAAGTACTTGCTGTCCGGATGACTGAAGTACCAGCCTGAAACTGACGCACCCGGCCACATGGCGAACGACTCGGTGAGCTTCATCCCGGTATGGGCTTCGACGTCCAGCAGTTGCCAGATCGTGCCCTTTTCGGTGTGCTCCGGGCAGGCCGGATAGCCCGGTGCCGGACGAATCCCCTGGTAGTTTTCGCGGATCAGCTCCTCGTTGCTGAGGTTTTCATTCGCCGCGTAGCCCCAGTGCACCTTACGCACGCGCTCGTGCAGGTACTCGGCGAAGGCTTCCGCCAGTCTGTCGGCGATCGCTTTCACCATGATTTTATTGTAATCGTCGTGCTGCGCTTCGAACGCGTCCGCCAGCGCATCTTCTTCCAGACCGCCGGTCACGGCAAAGGCGCCAATATAGTCGGCTTTACCGCTCAGCTTCGGCGCGACAAAATCGGCCAGGCAGTAGTTGGCAAAGCCCACTTTCTCGGTTTGCTGACGCAGATGGCGGCTGACCGCCAGTATGTGGGTGCGAGTTTCATCGCGGTAAATTTCGATGTCGTCACCCACACGGTTAGCCGGGAACAGGCCCACGACGCCGCGCGGGTTAAGGGTTTTCTCCGCACTCAGCCTGTCGAGCATGTCGTTAGCATCTTTAAACAGGCGTTTCGCCTCCTCACCTACCACCTCATCTTCCAGGATGCGGGGATATTTGCCCGCGAGCGACCAGGTCATAAAGAACGGCGTCCAGTCGATGTAGTTGCGCAGCGTTTCAATGCTGGCGCTGACCTCCTGAACGCCCAGGCGGTGCGCGACCGGCGGCGTATAGCTCGACCAGTCAAACGCCAGATCGTTATCGCGTGCCGCCTGGAGTGAAACTGGCGGGGTACGCGGTTTCTTGCGCCCGTGCTGGATGCGAACGGTTTCGTACTCTTTGCGGGTGCGCTCAACAAACTCGTCGCGCTGGGTGTCAGAGAGCAGCGCGGAGACCACGCCCACCGTACGCGAGGCGTTCTGCACGTACACCGTCGGCCCGCTGTAGTTCTGCTCGATTTTCACTGCCGTGTGCGCTTTAGAAGTGGTCGCGCCGCCAATCAGCAGCGGAATGGTGAAGCCCTGACGCTCCATCTCCTTCGCCACGTTAACCATCTCGTCCAGCGACGGGGTGATCAGCCCGGAGAGGCCAATCAAATCGGCATTCACTTCGCGCGCGGTCTTGAGGATTTTATCCGCCGGGACCATCACGCCGAGGTCGATAATCTCGTAGTTATTACACTGCAGCACCACGCCGACGATATTCTTGCCGATGTCGTGCACGTCGCCCTTGACGGTGGCGATGACCATCTTGCCGTTGCTGGAGCCTTTCTCTTTGCTGGCCTCGATAAACGGCTCCAGGTACGCCACGGCCTGCTTCATCACGCGGGCGGATTTCACCACCTGCGGCAGGAACATTTTGCCCTCACCGAACAGATCGCCCACCACGTTCATGCCGTCCATCAGCGGCCCTTCGATCACTTCAATCGGGCGGGCTGACTGCTGACGCGCCTCTTCGGTGTCCTGCTCGATAAACTCGGTGATGCCTTTTACCAGCGAATATTCCAGACGCTTTTTCACGTCCCAGGCACGCCACTCGGCCTGCTGAACGTTGGCTGCGTCATCCGACTTGCTGCCGCGGTATTTCTCCGCCAGGTCCAGCAGCCGTTCGGTGGCGTCGTCGCGGCGGTTAAGGATCACGTCCTCTACGGCATCGCGCAGCTCGGCAGGCAGGTCGTCGTAAATCGCCAGCTGGCCGGCGTTAACGATCCCCATGTCCATCCCGTTGCGGATGGCGTAGTAGAGGAACACGGCATGGATCGCTTCACGCACCGGGTCGTTACCGCGGAACGAGAACGAGACGTTCGATACGCCGCCGGAGATGAGGGCATGCGGCAGTTCGCGCTTAATGTCCTCGCACGCGCCGATAAAGTCCTGGGCGTAGTTATTGTGCTCTTCGATTCCGGTCGCCACGGCGAAGATGTTCGGATCAAAGATGATGTCTTCCGGCGGGAAGCCCACCTCTTCGGTCAGTATTTTGTACGCGCGGCGGCAAATCTCAATTTTACGCGCGCGGGTATCGGCCTGGCCCACTTCGTCGAAGGCCATCACCACCACGGCGGCACCGTAGCGGCGGACCTGCTTCGCGTGGTGGATGAAGACATCAACGCCCTCTTTCATGGAGATGGAGTTGACGATGCCTTTACCCTGAATGCACTTCAGCCCCTTCTCGATCACGTCCCATTTGGAGGAGTCGATCATGATCGGCACGCGGGCGATGTCCGGCTCACCGGCAATCAGGTTGAGGAAACGCACCATCGCCGCTTCGGCGTCGAGCATCCCCTCATCCATGTTGATATCGATAATCTGCGCGCCGCTTTCCACCTGCTGGCGGGCAACGTCCAGCGCTTCGCTGTACTTCTCTTCTTTGATCAGGCGTTTAAACTTCGCGGAACCGGTGACGTTCGTACGCTCACCCACGTTCACAAACAGGCTGTCTTCACCAATGGTCAACGGCTCAAGGCCGGAGAGGCGACAGGCAACCGGCAGCTCGGGCAGCTTGCGCGGCGGCAGCCCGGCGACGGCGTTGCTCATGGCCGCGATGTGCTCCGGCGTGGTGCCGCAGCAGCCGCCGACGATGTTCAGAAAGCCAGACTCGGCCCACTCGCGGATTTGTGCCGCCATGGTGTCGGCATCCAGATCGTATTCACCGAAGGCATTTGGCAGACCGGCGTTCGGGTGCGCGGTGACGTAGCATTCCGCGATGCGCGATAGCTCCTGCACGTACTGGCGCAGTTCATCCGGGCCCAGCGCGCAGTTCAGGCCGAAGGAGAGCGCGTCGGCGTGGCGCAGGGAGTTATAAAACGCTTCGGTGGTCTGGCCGGACAGGGTACGGCCGGAGGCGTCGGTGATGGTGCCGGAAATCATGATCGGCAGGTCAACGCCCAGCGCCTCGAACTCCTCTTTCACCGCGTAAATTGCGGCTTTGGCGTTGAGGGTGTCGAAGACGGTTTCAATCAGGATCAGATCGGAACCACCTTCCACCAGCGCTTTGGTCGATTCCCGGTAGGCCGCAACCAGCTGGTCAAAGGTGATATTACGAAACGCCGGGTCGTTGACGTCCGGTGAAATCGACGCGGTGCGGTTCGTCGGGCCAAGCACCCCGGCAACGTAGCGCGGCTTATCCGGCGTGCGGGCCGTCCACTCGTCGGCGCAGGCGCGCGCCAGCTTCGCGGCTTCAAAGTTGATTTCCGCCGACAGGGATTCCATCTGGTAATCCGCCATGGCGATGGTTGTCGAGTTAAAGGTGTTGGTTTCAACGATATCCGCACCCGCTTCGAAGTAGGCGTTGTGGATATCCTTAATAACGGACGGCTTGCTGAGCACCAGCAGGTCGTTGTTCCCTTTCAGGTCGCAGGGCCAGTCGGCAAAGCGTTCGCCGCGGAAATCATCTTCACTCAGGCGATAGCCCTGGATCATGGTGCCCATGCCGCCGTCCAGCACCAGAATTCGTTCATTTAACTGCGCACGCAGTTGCTCTACTTTGCTGCTCACACTTGCTCCCGACAACGCTCAACAAGGCCAAAAGGCTGCGTTCCATACTGGCACAATCTCGCAGGGTGGAAAAGCCGCTCAGCGGTAACATGAGACATGTTCACCATCACTCCTCCGATCAGTCAGGATAACGGTTGCAAATTCACCAAATAAAACGAAAATGATTTCCACGATACAGAAAAAGGAGATCGTCATGGTCGCGACCGTTCCCGCTAAACGCGGCAGAAAACCTGCTGCCACCACCGCCGCCGCACAACAGGGCGGACAGGTTCAATCGCTCACGCGCGGTCTGAAGCTGCTGGAGTGGATAGCCGAGTCGCACAGCAGCGTGGCCCTGACGGAGCTGGCCCAGCAGGCTGGCCTGCCGAACTCCACAACACACCGCCTGCTGACCACCATGCAGCAGCTGGGTTTTGTCCGCCAGGTGGGCGAGCTGGGACACTGGGCTGTGGGCGCGCATGCGTTTATCGTTGGCAGCAGCTTCCTGCAGAGCCGCAACCTGCTGGCGATTGTGCACCCGATTCTGCGCAAGCTGATGGAAGAGTCGGGCGAGACCGTGAATCTGGCGGTGCTGGACCAGAGCGATCACCAGGCGATTATCATCGACCAGGTACAGTGCACGCAGCTGATGCGCATGTCCGCGCCGATTGGCGGTAAGCTGCCGATGCACGCGTCCGGGGCGGGAAAAGCATTTCTCTCGCAGCTTAGCGAGGAACAGGTGACAGGCCTGCTGCACCGTAAAGGGCTACACGCCTATACCCACGCCACGCTGGTGTCGCCCGTCCATCTGAAAGAAGATCTGGCCCTGACCCGCAAGCGCGGCTATTCGTTTGACGACGAGGAGCACGCCCTCGGCCTGCGCTGTATCGCAGCCTGTATTTTTGACGAGCACCGCGAGCCGTTTGCCGCCATCTCTATCTCCGGGCCGATTTCGCGTATGACCGACGATCGCGTAACCGAACTGGGTGCGCTGGTGATTAAGGCGGCGAAAGAGGTGACGCTGGCGTACGGTGGGATTCGTTAAGCATGCATTGCCGGGTGGCGGCTTCGCCTTACCCGGCCTACATGATGCCCTCTGAAAACCTGATGCAAAACCGCTGCTTGCGGCGGTATGCATACACATCTTCGACATGCCCATTTTTGATCCGCGTTTGCAGTCCGCGCCAGTAGCTGGCGCGAAACAGATCGGCATGCATCTCTTCGAATAGCGGCCCGATGCGCGGATCGGCGCACAGCCAGTGGCGAAACTCTTCGGGAAACACATCGCCCGGCGAAACGCTGTACCACGGCTCGCTGGAAAGCTCATCTTCCGGGTAGCGGGGCGGTGGAATATCGCGGAAGTTTACCTCGGTCATGTAGCAAATTTCGTCGTAATCGTAGAACACCACCCGACCGTGACGGGTGACGCCGAAGTTTTTAAACAGCATATCGCCCGGGAAGATATTGGCGGCGGCAAGCTGGCGAATCGCGTTGCCGTACTCTTCAATCGCATCTCTTAAAGCCTGACCGTCGGACTGCTCCAGCCAGATATTCAGCGGCACCATGCGTCGTTCAATGTAGAGATGGCTAATGACGATCTTGTCACCAAGATCGGTGATTTTGGCAGGTGCTTCGTGCAGTAAAAGCGCCATGAGTGCCGGATCGATCTGCTGCTTATCCAGCACAAAGTTTTCGAATTCCTGTGTATCCGCCATGCGCCCGACGCGGTCATGCTCCTTAACCAGCTGGTAGCAGGCGCGGACGTGCGCGGCGGTCATCTCTTTCTGCGGCGCGAATCTGTCCTTAATCACCTTAAAGACCCGGTCAAAGCCCGGCAGCGTAAACACCAGCATCACCATGCCGCGAATGCCGGGCGCTTCGATAAACTGCTCATCAGCGGTAGTGACATAACGCAGGTATTCCCGGTAGCTTTCCGTTTTAGCGTGCTTCTGGCAGCCAATAGCCATATACAGCTCGGCGGTGGTTTTGCCCGGCAGGATCTCGCGCAGCCACTCCACCAGCGCGGCAGGTAACGGGGCATAGACCATAAAATAGGAACGGGCGAAGCCAAACACGATGCTGGCCTCGGCGCTGGTGGTCAGGCAGGTATCGACAAACAGTTCCCCGCCGTCGGTGCGGTGAATGGGCAGCAGAAACGGCACAATGGCCGTCGGTGTAACCAGTTTGCCCACCAGCCAGGCCGCTTTATTGCGGTAGAAAAGCTCGTTGGCCACCTGCAAATGGCTGTGGCTGAGCACCTCTGCACCGAACGTTTCGTTGAGATGGGCGTGGATATACCCGATATCCCGGGTTTTATTCTCCCAGGGCAGGCGCAGCGGCAGATCCGTCAGCACGCGGTGCAGGAGCTTTTCCCATCCGCGATCGGGGAAGAAATCTTTCGCCAGCGGACGCGGAATGGTACGAAAGCGTCGCTCGGGCTGGGAACTGAAGATAAATAACCGCTCAGGAGATAATGAGCGGTGGTCAAATAACCGGCAATAGACGGAGTTGAAAAAGCTCTCCGCAATCTCGAAGCGCGGGTAGTCGGGTAACAAATGGGTGTAATGCTCTTTTACGCGCAGTAAAAATTCCGCGTCCGGACTTTTACCGTCGGTAATACAGCGCAACTGCTCCACCACCAGACCCACGTGGTGGTCATAAAGATGGATACGCTGCTTCATGGCCTGCTGAACCGCATGCCAGTCTGCGTGTTCGAAGCGCTGCTGCGCGCCGGAGGTCACTTCAAGAAAACGACCATACTGGGCATCGAAGCCCTGCAAAATAGTTTGGGCAATCAGTAATTCCAGGCCACGCGACATATATTCCCCCTCACCACCAACCCTCTCCCCAGGGGGGAGAGGGGGAAAAGATTAGAACTGTGCTTCTTCCGTTGAACCCGTCAAGGCGGTGACGGAGGAGGTGCCGCCCTGAATAATCGTGGTCACATTATCAAAGTAGCCGGTGCCCACTTCCTGCTGGTGAGAGACGAAGGTATAACCATCTTTGCCCGCCGCAAATTCTGGCTGCTGCACCTTCTCAACGTAGTGCTTCATGCCCTCACCCTGCGCATAGGCGTGCGCCAGGTCGAACATGTTGAACCACATGCTGTGGATGCCTGCCAGAGTAATGAACTGGTATTTGTAGCCCATGTCGGACAGCTGCTGCTGGAAGCTGGCGATCGTTTTGTCATCCAGCTTTTTCTGCCAGTTGAAGGACGGCGAGCAGTTGTAGGCCAGTAGTTTGCCCGGGTACTTCGCATGAATGGCATCAGCAAAGCGTTTTGCCAGCGCCAGATCCGGCGTGGACGTTTCACACCAGACCAGATCCGCGTACGGCGCGTACGCCAGACCGCGGCTGATCGCCTGCTCGATACCCGCGTGTGTACGATAGAAACCTTCACTGGTGCGCTCGCCGGTAATGAACTCGCTGTCGTACGGATCGCAGTCAGAGGTGATCAGGTCAGCCGCGTCGGCATCGGTACGGGCAATGACCAGCGTCGGCACGCCGAGCACGTCAGCAGCCAGACGCGCGGCAACCAGCTTCTGAACCGCTTCCTGTGTGGGAACCAGCACCTTACCGCCCATATGTCCGCACTTCTTCACTGACGCCAGCTGATCTTCGAAGTGAACGGCCGCTGCACCGGCCTCAATCATCGATTTCATCAGCTCGAAGGCGTTCAGCACGCCGCCGAAGCCCGCTTCCGCATCCGCCACGATCGGCAGGAAATAATCAATAAAGCGCGGATCGTTAGGTTCGATGCCCGCCGCCCACTGGATCTGATCCGCTCGACGGAAGGTGTTGTTGATCCGATCCACGACCGACGGCACGGAGTTAGCCGGATAGAGCGACTGATCCGGGTACATGCTGGAGGCCAGGTTGGCGTCCGCCGCGACCTGCCAGCCGGAGAGGTAAATCGCCTCAATACCGGCCTTCGCCTGCTGCAGCGCCTGACCGCCGGTCAGCGCGCCGAGGCTGTTGATGTAGCCCTTTTTAGAGCCACCGTGCAGCAGCTTCCACATTTTAGCCGCGCCATTTTGCGCCAGCGTGCATTCCGGATTGACCGAGCCGCGTAATTTCACCACGTCCTCCGCGCTATACGGACGGCGGATGCCTTCCCAGCGAGGTTGTGTCCACTCTTTCTTTAATTCTTCGATTTGTTGGGTACGGGTTTTCATGTGCAGATGCTCCATATTGTTATGTGGTGAGTTACGCCAGGAAGCGGTAGCCCGGCAGGGTCAGGAAGTCGATTAAGTCATCTGATGTGGTGATTTGCTCCATCAGGCGCGCAGCGTCGTCAAAGCGTCCGCTGCTGAAGCGGTGTTCGCCCAGCTCGTCCTGGATCACCCGCATCTCTTCGGCCAGCATCTGGCGGAACAGGGATTTGGTCACCGGCTTGCCGTTGCTGAGCGTTTTTTGATGGTGGATCCACTGCCAGATAGAGGTACGTGAGATCTCCGCCGTCGCAGCATCTTCCATCAGGCCGTAGATCGGCACGCAGCCGTTGCCGGAGATCCACGCTTCGATGTACTGCACCGCAACGCGGATATTGGCCCGCATCCCCTCTTCCGTCCGTTCGCCCGCGCACGGGGCCAGCAGCTGTTCTTCAGCCGTTGGGGCATCGTCTTCACGCGTGACAAACAGCTGGTTTTTATTGTCGCCAAGCACGCGGTTAAAGACGTCCATCGCCGTATCGGCCAGACCCGGATGCGCGATCCACGTCCCGTCATGGCCGTTACGTGCTTCAAGCTCTTTGTCGGCTTTCACCTTGTTGAGCACCTGATTGTTGCGCTCGGCATCTTTGCTCGGGATAAAGGCCGCCATGCCGCCCATCGCGAAGGCTCCGCGCTTGTGGCAGGTTTTGATCAGCAGACGCGAGTAGGCGCTCAGGAACGGTTTATCCATGGTCACGACCTGGCGATCCGGCAGTACGCGATCGGGATAGTTTTTCAGCGTTTTGATGTAGCTGAAAATATAGTCCCAGCGTCCGCAGTTCAGGCCGACAATGTGGTCACGCAGAGCGTGCAGAATTTCATTCATCTGGAACACGGCAGGCAGCGTTTCAATCAACAGGGTGGCTTTGATAGTGCCGCGTGGCAGGTTGAAACGATCTTCCGCATAGCTGAAGACTTCGCTCCACCAGGCCGCTTCCTGCCAGGCCTGCGTTTTAGGCAGATAGAAATATGGGCCGCTGCCCTTCGCCAGCAGGGCTTTGTAGTTGTGGAAGAAATAGAGGGCAAAATCAAACAGGCTTCCTGGAATGGCTTCTCCACGCCAGGTGACATGTTTTTCGGGCAGGTGCAGGCCGCGCACGCGACAGATCAGCACCGCCGGGTTCGGTTTGAGCTGGTATATTTTGCCGGCTTCATTGGTATAGCTGATGGTGCCGTTTACGGCGTCGCGCAGGTTGATCTGCCCCTCGATGACCTTACGCCAGTCCGGTGCCAGCGAGTCTTCAAAATCGGCCATAAAGACCTTAACGTTGGCGTTCATGGCGTTGATCACCATTTTGCGCTCTACCGGACCGGTGATCTCAACGCGGCGATCCTGTAAATCTTCAGGGATGCCGCGGATTTTCCACTCGCCACGGCGAATGGAAGCGGTTTCCGAAATGAAACCAGGCAACTTGCCGTTATCAATTTCCTGCTGCTGATGAATACGTGCCGCCAGCAGCTTATTGCGCTGCGGCGTAAAGCGGGTCACCAGTTCAGTCAGAAATTCTACCGCTTCTGCCGTCAAAACTTGCTGTTCTTGCTCGCCATACGGCTGGGTAAAGGCCAGTTCATCGACCGTCGTTGCCTGTTGAGTCATTACTCTGCTCCTCATCAAAGATCCAAAATCACGCTCCCGATGCGAACGAAAGATCGTTGGGTAGTTTTCGCTCAGCAGAATTAAGACTACCTCTATTTTTTCTAAAATAAAAAACAATTTCCATTTTAATTATAAATTGCGATTAATTTATTGATTTTATTGAAATTAAAGTTTTAAAGAATGATGAGTGGCATTTCGGAAATAAAAAAGGCACCCGAAGGTGCCTGATTTGAATAGCTGAAACGCTTTAGGATCGTTTAGTGCAGACGATTACTCCAGCGTTGGATTCATGTGACGCAGATCGTATGGTGTTATCTGGTAGACGTAATAGTTGAGCCAGTTAGTAAAAAGCAAATTCCCGTGGCTGCGCCAGGTCGCTCTCGGTTTGTTTTGCGGATCGTCTTTCGGGAAATAGTTGTACGGGACATCCGGGTTCAGACCCGCTTCGACATCACGGAAATATTCTGACGCAAGGGTGTGCGGATCGTACTCAGGATGTCCGGTCACAAAGGCAATGCGCTTATCTTTACTGGCAAACAGGTAAGCGTCTCCATCTTCCGTTTCGGCCAGAATCTCCAGATCGGTGTAATCACGAATCAGCTGGGCCGGGAAGTCAGCGTAGCGGGAATGCGGAGCCAGGAAAGAATCATCAAACCCGCGCGTCAGCAACGCATGGGGATGGAGAATATGGTGTTCGTATACGCCGGAGAGCTTTTCAGTGCGGGTTTGCTTGGGGATGCCATAGAGAATATTCAGTGCGGCTTGTACCGCCCAACAGACAAACAGCGTGGACGTGACGTGATCTTTTGCCCACTCCAGAACCTGTTTGATCTGCGGCCAGTAAGCGACATCGTTAAATTCCACCAGGCCCAGCGGCGCGCCGGTCACAATCAGACCGTCGAAGTTTTCACCCTGAATGTCATCAAAGTTGCAGTAGAAGTTGTTCAGATGCTCAGAAGGCGTATTGCGTGACTCACGGGCGTCGATCCGCAGCAGTTGAATATCGACCTGCAGCGGGGAGTTCGACAGCAGACGCAGGAACTGGTTTTCTGTTTCGATCTTTTTGGGCATCAGATTGAGAATAAGCACCTTCAGCGGGCGAATTTCCTGACCTGTCGCACGTGAAGTCGTCATCACAAAGACATTTTCTTCACGCAAGAAATTGACGGCTGGTAGCTCGTCCTGCACCCGAATCGGCATAGCTTTGTATCCTCACAGCATACGTATAAACGTTTAGACATCCAGACAGCTAACGATACCCAGAAATGGTTTGAATGTCGAGTCTGCAAGCAGAAGGTGAGAAAGTTTCAAGGAGAGGATGGTGCGGTTTGATGCCCTCACCCCGTCCCTCTCCCACAGGGAGAGGGAGAAAACAAAAGCAAAAAACCCCGCACCTTACGGTACGGGGTTCTTCTTAATTGATGCCTGGCAGTTCCCTACTCTCACATGGGGAGACCCCACACTACCATCGGCGCTACGGCGTTTCACTTCTGAGTTCGGCATGGGGTCAGGTGGGACCACCGCGCTAAAGCCGCCAGGCAAATTCTGTTTAATCTGTATCAAGGCTGAATTTTGATTGTTCGTCTCTTCGCCAAAACATCTTCGGCGTTGTAAGGTTAAGCCTCACGGTTCATTAGTATCGGTTAGCTCAACGCATCGCTGCGCTTACACACCCGACCTATCAACGTCGTCGTCTTCAACGTTCCTTCAGGAGACTTAAAGTCTCAGGGAGAACTCATCTCGGGGCAAGTTTCGTGCTTAGATGCTTTCAGCACTTATCTTTTCCGCATTTAGCTACCGGGCAGTGCCATTGGCATGACAACCCGAACACCAGTGATGCGTCCACTCCGGTCCTCTCGTACTAGGAGCAGCCCCCCTCAATTCTCCAGCGCCCACGGCAGATAGGGACCGAACTGTCTCACGACGTTCTAAACCCAGCTCGCGTACCACTTTAAATGGCGAACAGCCATACCCTTGGGACCTACTTCAGCCCCAGGATGTGATGAGCCGACATCGAGGTGCCAAACACCGCCGTCGATATGAACTCTTGGGCGGTATCAGCCTGTTATCCCCGGAGTACCTTTTATCCGTTGAGCGATGGCCCTTCCATTCAGAACCACCGGATCACTATGACCTGCTTTCGCACCTGCTCGAGCCGTCACTCTCGCAGTCAAGCTAGCTTATGCCATTGCACTAACCTCCTGATGTCCGACCAGGATTAGCTAACCTTCGTGCTCCTCCGTTACTCTTTGGGAGGAGACCGCCCCAGTCAAACTACCCACCAGACACTGTCCGCAACCCGGATTACGGGTCTACGTTAGAACACCAGCCATTAAAGGGTGGTATTTCAAGGACGGCTCCATGCAGACTGGCGTCCACACTTCAAAGCCTCCCACCTATCCTACACATCAAGGACCAGTGTTCAGTGTCAAGCTATAGTAAAGGTTCACGGGGTCTTTCCGTCTTGCCGCGGGTACACTGCATCTTCACAGCGAGTTCAATTTCACTGAGTCTCGGGTGGAGACAGCCTGGCCATCATTACGCCATTCGTGCAGGTCGGAACTTACCCGACAAGGAATTTCGCTACCTTAGGACCGTTATAGTTACGGCCGCCGTTTACCGGGGCTTCGATCAAGAGCTTCGCGTTGCCGCTAACCCCATCAATTAACCTTCCGGCACCGGGCAGGCGTCACACCGTATACGTCCACTTTCGTGTTTGCACAGTGCTGTGTTTTTAATAAACAGTTGCAGCCAGCTGGTATCTTCGACTGATTTCAGCTCCACCCGCAGGGGCTTCACCTACATATCAGCGTGCCTTCTCCCGAAGTTACGGCACCATTTTGCCTAGTTCCTTCACCCGAGTTCTCTCAAGCGCCTTGGTATTCTCTACCTGACCACCTGTGTCGGTTTGGGGTACGATTTGATGTTACCTGATGCTTAGAGGCTTTTCCTGGAAGCAGGGCATTTGTTACTTCAGCACCGTAGTGCCTCGTCATCACACCTCAGCGTTAAAAGGTACCGGATTTACCTGGAACCTCCGCCTACATGCTTAAACCGGGACAACCGTCGCCCGGCTAACATAGCCTTCTCCGTCCCCCCTTCGCAGTAACACCAAGTACAGGAATATTAACCTGTTTCCCATCGACTACGCCTTTCGGCCTCGCCTTAGGGGTCGACTCACCCTGCCCCGATTAACGTTGGACAGGAACCCTTGGTCTTCCGGCGAGCGGGCTTTTCACCCGCTTTATCGTTACTTATGTCAGCATTCGCACTTCTGATACCTCCAGCATGCCTCACAGCACACCTTCAACGGCTTACAGAACGCTCCCCTACCCAACAACACATAGTGTCGCTGCCGCAGCTTCGGTGCATGGTTTAGCCCCGTTACATCTTCCGCGCAGGCCGACTCGACCAGTGAGCTATTACGCTTTCTTTAAATGATGGCTGCTTCTAAGCCAACATCCTGGCTGTCTGTGCCTTCCCACATCGTTTCCCACTTAACCATGACTTTGGGACCTTAGCTGGCGGTCTGGGTTGTTTCCCTCTTCACGACGGACGTTAGCACCCGCCGTGTGTCTCCCGTGATAACATTCTTCGGTATTCGTAGTTTGCATCGGGTTGGTAAGCCGGGATGGCCCCCTAGCCGAAACAGTGCTCTACCCCCGAAGATGAGTTCACGAGGCGCTACCTAAATAGCTTTCGGGGAGAACCAGCTATCTCCCGGTTTGATTGGCCTTTCACCCCCAGCCACAAGTCATCCGCTAATTTTTCAACATTAGTCGGTTCGGTCCTCCAGTTAGTGTTACCCAACCTTCAACCTGCCCATGGCTAGATCACCGGGTTTCGGGTCTATACCCTGCAACTTAACGCCCAGTTAAGACTCGGTTTCCCTTCGGCTCCCCTATACGGTTAACCTTGCTACAGAATATAAGTCGCTGACCCATTATACAAAAGGTACGCAGTCACACCACAAGGGTGCTCCCACTGCTTGTACGTACACGGTTTCAGGTTCTTTTTCACTCCCCTCGCCGGGGTTCTTTTCGCCTTTCCCTCACGGTACTGGTTCACTATCGGTCAGTCAGGAGTATTTAGCCTTGGAGGATGGTCCCCCCATATTCAGACAGGATACCACGTGTCCCGCCCTACTCTTCGAGTTCACAACCTGTGTGTTTTCGTGTACGGGACTGTCACCCTGTACCGTGCGACTTTCCAGACGCTTCCACTAACACACAAGCTGATTCAGACTCTGGGCTGCTCCCCGTTCGCTCGCCGCTACTGGGGGAATCTCGGTTGATTTCTTTTCCTCGGGGTACTTAGATGTTTCAGTTCCCCCGGTTCGCCTCGTTAACCTATGTATTCAGTTAACGATAGTGCAACGAATTGCACTGGGTTTCCCCATTCGGACATCGCCGGGTCAAAGGTTCATATCACCTCGCCGGCGCTTTTCGCAGATTAGCACGTCCTTCATCGCCTCTGACTGCCAGGGCATCCACCGTGTACGCTTAGTCGCTTAACCTCACAACCCGAAGATGTTTCACTTCATGATTGCGAAAATTTGAGAGACTCGAACACACCTTAAAGATGTGTCGTTTCAATTTTCAGCTTGATCCAGATTTTTAAAGAGCAAATATCTCAAACGTGACTCGCAAGTCAGTTTTGAGATATGACGGCAGGTGACTTTCACTCACGAACCAGCAAGTGGCGTCCCCTAGGGGATTCGAACCCCTGTTACCGCCGTGAAAGGGCGGTGTCCTGGGCCTCTAGACGAAGGGGACGTGAAGTCTCAATCGCAAGACGCCTTGCTATTTACTTTTCATCAGACAATCTGTGTGAGCACTACAAAGGCAGGTTCTTTAAGGTAAGGAGGTGATCCAACCGCAGGTTCCCCTACGGTTACCTTGTTACGACTTCACCCCAGTCATGAATCACAAAGTGGTAAGCGCCCTCCCGAAGGTTAAGCTACCTACTTCTTTTGCAACCCACTCCCATGGTGTGACGGGCGGTGTGTACAAGGCCCGGGAACGTATTCACCGTAGCATTCTGATCTACGATTACTAGCGATTCCGACTTCATGGAGTCGAGTTGCAGACTCCAATCCGGACTACGACGCACTTTATGAGGTCCGCTTGCTCTCGCGAGGTCGCTTCTCTTTGTATGCGCCATTGTAGCACGTGTGTAGCCCTACTCGTAAGGGCCATGATGACTTGACGTCATCCCCACCTTCCTCCAGTTTATCACTGGCAGTCTCCTTTGAGTTCCCGGCCGGACCGCTGGCAACAAAGGATAAGGGTTGCGCTCGTTGCGGGACTTAACCCAACATTTCACAACACGAGCTGACGACAGCCATGCAGCACCTGTCTCAGAGTTCCCGAAGGCACCAATCCATCTCTGGAAAGTTCTCTGGATGTCAAGAGTAGGTAAGGTTCTTCGCGTTGCATCGAATTAAACCACATGCTCCACCGCTTGTGCGGGCCCCCGTCAATTCATTTGAGTTTTAACCTTGCGGCCGTACTCCCCAGGCGGTCGACTTAACGCGTTAGCTCCGGAAGCCACGCCTCAAGGGCACAACCTCCAAGTCGACATCGTTTACGGCGTGGACTACCAGGGTATCTAATCCTGTTTGCTCCCCACGCTTTCGCACCTGAGCGTCAGTCTTTGTCCAGGGGGCCGCCTTCGCCACCGGTATTCCTCCAGATCTCTACGCATTTCACCGCTACACCTGGAATTCTACCCCCCTCTACAAGACTCTAGCCTGCCAGTTTCGAATGCAGTTCCCAGGTTGAGCCCGGGGATTTCACATCCGACTTGACAGACCGCCTGCGTGCGCTTTACGCCCAGTAATTCCGATTAACGCTTGCACCCTCCGTATTACCGCGGCTGCTGGCACGGAGTTAGCCGGTGCTTCTTCTGCGGGTAACGTCAATCGATGAGGTTATTAACCTCACCGCCTTCCTCCCCGCTGAAAGTACTTTACAACCCGAAGGCCTTCTTCATACACGCGGCATGGCTGCATCAGGCTTGCGCCCATTGTGCAATATTCCCCACTGCTGCCTCCCGTAGGAGTCTGGACCGTGTCTCAGTTCCAGTGTGGCTGGTCATCCTCTCAGACCAGCTAGGGATCGTCGCCTAGGTGAGCCGTTACCCCACCTACTAGCTAATCCCATCTGGGCACATCTGATGGCAAGAGGCCCGAAGGTCCCCCTCTTTGGTCTTGCGACGTTATGCGGTATTAGCTACCGTTTCCAGTAGTTATCCCCCTCCATCAGGCAGTTTCCCAGACATTACTCACCCGTCCGCCGCTCGCCGGCAAAGTAGCAAGCTACTTTCCGCTGCCGCTCGACTTGCATGTGTTAGGCCTGCCGCCAGCGTTCAATCTGAGCCATGATCAAACTCTTCAATTTAAGTTTGATGCTCGTGAATTAAACTTCGTAATGAATTACGTATGTTCACTCAGAGACTTGGTATTCATTTTTCGTCCGAGGACGTTAAGAATCCATGTCACTTTGAGTGCCCACACAGATTGTCTGATAAATTGTTAAAGAGCAGTGCAACGCGGCTTTCGCTCACCGTTGCGAGGTGGCGTATATTACGCTTTCCTCTTTCAGAGTCAACCCGTTATTTCAGGATTTTTTCTCTTCAACCGAACCGCTTGTTGTGTGAAGTGTTTCACATCCGCCGTGTCGATGGAGGCGCATTATAGGGAGTTCTCCGCAGGCCGCAACCGCTAAATGACAGAAAAATGACTGACTGCTGCATTCCACAGCAAAACCCCGCCTTATACCTTTTTACACACAGACTTATCCACAATGATACGAAAAAGTAAAAATGTGCGAGCGTTGCGCAAACGTTTTCGTTAAAATGCTCGCGCTTAACAAGGATGCCTCGTCAGGTGTGTTAGATGAGTTTTTCACAGGAAAATTCATCTAACGCTCTCTGTAATCGTGAAATCCAGGGGATTTACCATGCAACAACGTCGTCCAGTCCGCCGCGCTCTGCTCAGTGTTTCTGATAAAGCCGGTATCGTCGAATTCGCTCAGGCACTTTCTGCACGCGGTGTGGAGCTGCTTTCCACAGGTGGAACCGCTCGCCTGTTAGCAGATAAAGGTCTGCCGGTAACCGAAGTGTCCGATTACACCGGTTTCCCGGAAATGATGGATGGACGCGTCAAAACCCTGCATCCGAAAGTCCACGGCGGTATTCTTGGCCGTCGCGGCCAGGACGACGCCATTATGGAACAGCACGACATCGCGCCGATCGACATGGTTGTCGTTAACCTCTACCCGTTTGCCCAGACCGTTGCCCGCGAAGGCTGCTCTCTGGAAGATGCTGTAGAGAACATTGATATCGGCGGCCCGACCATGGTGCGCTCTGCGGCCAAGAACCATAAAGATGTCGCCATCGTGGTAAAGAGCAGCGATTACACCACCATTATTAATGAGATGGACGCCAACGAAGGGTCGCTCACCCTGGAAACGCGTTTCGACCTCGCCATCAAAGCCTTCGAACACACCGCGGCGTACGACAGCATGATCGCCAACTACTTCGGTAGCCTGGTACCGGCTTACCACGGTGAAAGCAAAGATCCGTCCGGCCGCTTCCCGCGCACCCTGAACCTGAACTTCATTAAGAAGCAGGATATGCGTTACGGTGAGAACAGCCACCAGCAGGCGGCCTTCTATATAGAAGAAGAGGTAAAAGAAGCCTCTGTTGCGACCGCTCAGCAGGTGCAGGGCAAAGCGCTCTCCTATAACAACATTGCCGACACCGACGCGGCGCTGGAATGCGTGAAAGAGTTCAGCGAGCCGGCCTGCGTTATCGTCAAGCACGCCAACCCATGCGGCGTGGCGGTAAGCACGTCGATTCTGGAAGCTTACGATCGCGCATACAAAACTGACCCAACCTCCGCGTTCGGTGGCATCATTGCCTTCAACCGTGAGCTGGATGCGGAAACGGCTCAGGCCATCATCTCCCGCCAGTTTGTCGAAGTGATCATCGCGCCATCGGCCTCCGATGAAGCGCTGAAAATCACCGCGGCAAAACAGAACGTGCGCGTACTGGTTTGCGGCCAGTGGGCAGAACGCGTGCCGGGCCTGGACTTCAAGCGCGTGAACGGCGGTCTGCTGGTTCAGGATCGCGATCTGGGTATGGTGACAGAAGCCGACCTGCGCGTGGTGACCAAACGTCAGCCGACCGAACAGGAACTGCGTGACGCGCTGTTCTGCTGGAAAGTGGCGAAGTTCGTGAAATCCAACGCCATTGTCTACGCCAAGGAGAACATGACCATCGGGATAGGCGCAGGCCAGATGAGCCGCGTTTACTCTGCGAAAATCGCGGGTATTAAAGCAGGTGACGAAGGCCTGGAAGTCAAAGGCTCCGCCATGGCCTCTGACGCCTTCTTCCCGTTCCGTGATGGTATCGACGCCGCAGCCGCTGTCGGCATCACCTGCGTGATCCAGCCTGGCGGTTCAATCCGCGACGACGAAGTGATTGCCGCTGCCGACGAACACGGCATCGCGATGATCTTCACCGACATGCGCCACTTCCGCCATTAATTCCCGGAGCTGAAAATGAAAGTATTAGTGATTGGTAACGGCGGACGCGAGCACGCGCTGGCGTGGAAAGCGGCGCAGTCTCCGCTGGTGAAAACGGTCTTCGTGGCACCGGGCAACGCCGGTACCGCACTGGAACCCGCGCTGCAGAACGTGGCTATCGGCGTGACCGACATTCCGGCGCTGCTCAGTTTTGCCCAGAGCGAGAAAATCGACCTGACCATCGTCGGCCCGGAAGCGCCGCTGGTGATTGGCGTGGTGGATGCGTTCCGCGCAGCGGGCCTGAAAATCTTCGGCCCAACGGAAGGCGCCGCGCAGCTGGAAGGCTCCAAAGCCTTCACCAAAGATTTCCTCGCGCGTCATAACATCCCGACGGCGGAATATCAGAATTTCACTGAAGTGGAGCCTGCTTTGGCCTACTTACGTGAGAAGGGCGCGCCGATTGTTATCAAGGCCGACGGTCTGGCCGCCGGTAAAGGCGTGATCGTCGCGATGACGCTCGACGAAGCCGAAGCCGCGGTTCAGGACATGCTGGCAGGTAACGCCTTTGGCGATGCGGGCCACCGCATCGTGATTGAAGAGTTCCTCGACGGTGAAGAGGCGAGCTTTATCGTCATGGTCGACGGCGAGCACGTTCTGCCGATGGCCACCAGCCAGGATCACAAGCGTGTGGGTAATGGCGACACGGGTCCTAACACCGGCGGGATGGGCGCTTACTCCCCTGCTCCGGTCGTGACTGACGACGTCCACCAGCGCACCATGGATCGCATCATCTGGCCTACCGTGAAGGGAATGGCAGCAGAAGGGAATACCTACACCGGTTTCCTTTACGCAGGTCTGATGATCGACAAGCAGGGTAACCCTAAAGTCATCGAATTCAACTGCCGCTTTGGCGATCCGGAAACGCAGCCAATCATGCTGCGCATGAAATCCGATCTGGTGGATCTGTGCCTGGCAGCCTGCGATGGCAAGCTGGACGAGAAAACCTCCGAGTGGGACGAGCGTGCGTCTCTCGGCGTGGTGATTGCTGCGGGTGGTTATCCGGGCAACTACAGCACCGGAGATGAAATCCACGGTCTGCCGCTGGAAGAGAGGGAAGGTGCGAAGGTGTTCCACGCCGGTACGAAGCTGGCTGAGGACGATCGCGTTCTGACCAACGGTGGCCGTGTGCTGTGTGCAACCGCGCTGGGCCATACCGTGGCAGAAGCGCAGAAGCGCGCCTATGCGCTGATGGCGGATATTCACTGGAACGGTAGCTTTAGCCGTCAGGATATCGGCTATCGCGCGATTGCGCGCGAGCAGGGGGAGTAATTCCTCCTCGCCCTCACCCTCTCCCACAGGGAGAGGGAATCGTTCGTAGGCCGGATAAGCGTCAGCGCCATCCGGCTTAATCCACAGAACTCAGAAACTCTTCTCTGTCGGCTGCCAGGTGCAGAAGTCTTCGTTCGCCACCAATAGCAATTGAGAACCTTCCGGCGCCTCAAGCCACGCCACACTCACTTCCATTGATGAATGACGCTGACGGCGTTGAATGTGTTCGGTCGCCCAGGACTCGAGCTCAGGCTTGACCGTTTGCCCTTCGCAGGTCGTCACCGTCCCGTCATTATGCCAGCGCCCCTGGCGCAGCACGACGCGTCCCAGACGAAGCGCATCGCTGGTCTGGCGGATTTGTTCGGCCCGGTAACGGTAGAGGGCGATTTGATCGCTGGAAAGCTGCTGTTTTTGACCGCTGACTTCGCGCTGCATAAAGCTCAGCTCGCCATGGTCGTCAAAACGCACTTTCACGTGTTCGGGGGTCTTGCTGTAGACGTTCAGCTCAATCAGCGACAGGTCATCTCCCTGCCAGCGATACTCCGCCGTCGATGTATTGCCGCTATGCCACGGGCTAAAGGCAGAAAGCAGATGCACTTCGCCGCCGGAATCTTTACGCCAGATCCTGACCGCGCCCTGGTTGTCCGCGTAGCCGCTGGCGGTAAACGGCGGCAAAGCGGTGTCGTGGCTACAGGCTGACAGCAGCAGCATGCCCGCCAGCGCGAGCGTTCCGCGCCAGAAAGACAAAAGGGGCGTTGCCGCCCCTTCGCTAAAACTGTTCACTGCCACGCGTCTTACTTAACTGCGTCTTTCAGTGCTTTACCCGAAACAAATGCCGGCACGTTCGCTGCGGCGATTTTGATTTCTTTACCGGTCTGCGGGTTGCGGCCAGTACGCTCAGCGCGGTGGTTCACTTTGAAGGTACCGAAACCAACCAGTTGTACAGCATCGCCTTCTTTCAGAGACTCAGTAATAGCAGCCAGGGTAGATTCCAGAGCAGCTTTAGCCTGCACTTTAGACAGATCAGCCTTGTCCGCAATTACATCAATCAGTTGAGTCTTGTTCATAAGTTATCCTTTCAATGTGTTTATCGCTTGCTAAGCATCGAGTGCGACGAAAATGCCAAAAAAGCACTCTCCTGCATACACGCACCGATAGCCACTTTTTTTCGCCCCCCAAATGTAGACCAGACAAGGGGCGAAAGGGAAGAGTCGAGGAGCGACAAAACGGGCGTTATCTCAAGTTTTCTTATCTCATTGGTTAAAAATTATACCAATATTACTCTCGCCGGCCTCACGTAAGTCCGCACGCAGCCCTTTTATCAGTTCAATATCGCGTTCTTCACACTCTGCCAGCAGGCGGAAAATTTCCCACTGGATATCCCATTCTTGCTCAACGGCCGGGTTTGCGCGCAGCTCTTCGTCGGTCATTTCGCGACCTTCCTGGGTCATTTCCAGCATCGCTACGGTAGTGATAGAGGCCTTACTGACTTCGATAGCGTGCTCCAGCGTCTCACCGCTCAGGCGGGAGTGGAGCAATTCGCTTAACGCCACACAGGCATCAATTGCCGGGTAGACGCCGTACAGGTCAAAATCATCCGCCACCGGAATCGCCTCTTCCAGCTTTTCGAGCTGAGAGTCGAAATTCACCTTCGCGTCTTTCACCGTCAGCGTTTCCCAGATCAGATCCAGAATACGGCGGTAGATATGGCCATCACCAAAGCCCGTCTGCTTGCAGAACGCGGCATAGTTGGGATACATGCGCTCGCACAGGCAAGCCATAAAGGTGACGTGCTGCCAGCTTTCCAGCTTTTCAAGGCGCAGGTGAATCGGGTTTTGTAGCATGATGATCTCTCGAATCGAAAATTAGGCGCAGTTTACCTGAATCATCGCTGAATTTCCTGCCAACGAACAAAAGCCGGACGCGAAGAGGCCACCGCGTCAGCCCAGCGCGTCGGCTCCGGTAAGCGGTAGCCCTTCATGCAGCGCTGTACCCACGCCAGAGCGCTGTCCATGCTTACCCGATGGCCGGTGGCGATGAACAGCGGATTACAGCGAGCCTTGCTGCGCCAGACCCACGCCAGCTGCTCGCCCTTATGGATGAGCGGCGCCAGCGCACCCGGCTCGGCGGAAAGTGGCTCAAACGCGCCGCACAGGCGTTTCTTGGCAACGCCAATGGTCGGCACATCCACCAGCAGCCCAAAGTGACTGGCAACGCCTAAGCGGCGCGGGTGTGAGATCCCGTGCCCATCGACAAACAGCAGGTCAGGTTTTTGCGAGAGCTGCTCCCACGCTGCCAGCAGCGCGGGATATTCGCGAAAGGAGAGAAAGCCGGGAATATAGGGCATGGTGGTGGCAATACGCGCGACCTTGTACTCCACCAGCTCGAGCGAAGGGTACTTCAGTACCACCATCGCCGCTCGCGTCACGTCCCCACCCTGCTCGAACCCGACGTCTGCTCCGCCAATGTACTGCGGAGGATCCTTATCCAGACGATCCTCGCGGATCACCGATGAGGCCAGTTCGATTTGTTGAGCGCGTAGCGACGCGAGATCCATAACGACTCCTTACTTGTGATACTGGGCAGAAAGCCGATGCACCGCCTCCACAAATACGCCTGCATGCTCTGGCGGTACATCCTGATGAATACCGTGGCCGAGGTTAAAGACGTGGCCTTCCCCCTGGCCGAAACCAGACAGTATAGTCGACACTTCTTCTTCAATGCGGGCAGGCGGTGCATAGAGCATGGACGGGTCCATATTGCCCTGCAGCGCCACTTTGTCGCCCACGCGGCGGCGGGCATCGGCAATATCGGTGGTCCAGTCGAGACCCAGCGCGTCGCAGCCGGTGGCCGCCATCGCTTCCAGCCACTGGCCGCCACCTTTGGTGAACAGCGTCACCGGCACGCGGCGACCTTCGTTTTCACGCAGCAGGCCGTCGACGATTTTATGCATGTAGTACAGGGAGAACTGCTGATAATCACGGCCGGTCAGCACGCCGCCCCAGGTGTCGAAAATCATCACCGACTGTGCACCGGCTTTAATCTGCGCGTTCAGATAGAGCGTGACGCTCTTCGCCAGCTTGTCGAGCAGCGCATGCAGGGCCAGCGGCTCGGCGTACATCATCTTTTTAATCAGGGTGAAGGCTTTGCTGCTGCCCCCTTCCACCATATAGGTCGCCAGCGTCCACGGGCTGCCGGAGAAGCCAATCAGCGGCACTTCGCCTTTCAGCTCGCGACGAATGGTGCGCACGGCGTTCATCACGTAGCCCAGTTCACCTTCCGGATCGGGGATCGGCAGCTTGTCCACGTCGGCTTTGCTTTTAATCGGAGAAGTGAAACGCGGGCCTTCACCCGTTTCAAAGTACAGGCCAAGGCCCATGGCATCCGGAATGGTCAGAATATCCGAGAAGAGGATCGCCGCATCCAGCGGGAAGCGGCGCAGCGGCTGGAGCGTCACTTCACAGGCCAGCTCGGCGTTTTTGCACAGCGACATAAAATCGCCCGCCTGCGCGCGCGTGGCTTTGTATTCTGGCAGATAGCGTCCCGCCTGGCGCATCATCCACACCGGGGTGACATCAACGGGCTGTCGCAGCAGCGCACGCAGATAACGATCGTTCTTCAGTTCGGTCATTTTTGCAGTTCCTTAAGCGTCATGGCCTCAGTGTAACACTACTCATACTCGGCCCGACACATCGCTACGGTATCTTCTATCAGCCGGCGCGCCACGGTGCCCGGCGGTGGTAACAGCGGTAAATCGTCGTAGCGATACCAGTTCGCGTCCAGCAGCTCTTTCTGATCGATAACGATCTCGCCGCTGTCGTATTCGGCCATAAAGGCCGTCATCAGCGACTGCGGGAACGGCCACGGCTGGGAGGTGACGTAGCGCAGGTTCTTCACTTTGATCCCGCTCTCCTCCATCACCTCGCGCGCCACCGCCTGCTCCAGCGTTTCGCCCACCTCGACGAAGCCGGCCAGCACGGTGTGAACGCCGTTGCGATGGCGGGTATGTTGCGCCAGCAGGATGGAATCCTCCCGGCGGATAGCGACGATAATGCACGGCGCAATCTGCGGATAGT
The DNA here is from genome assembly GCF_019968825.1 of Enterobacter sp. JBIWA003. Lineage (NCBI taxonomy): Bacteria > Pseudomonadati > Pseudomonadota > Gammaproteobacteria > Enterobacterales > Enterobacteriaceae > Enterobacter > Enterobacter sp. JBIWA003. Next base: position 306,192 of record NZ_CP074170.1, on the reverse strand, counting down.
AGCGCTCGCGGCAGTGGCTGCAGAGCATCGCCCATTCGGTTTTGCTCGGACGCATGGTATGACCGCAGTAGCCGCAGTATTTGTGCGAGCGATAAAACTCCGCCAGCTGCACGCCGCGCCCCGCCAGCTGGAACAGGCCCACGTCCAGATCCAACACCTGGCGAACGGATCCCATATCCTGACGACGCGCTTGCTGGATAAACCACACGGGCTCACCCTGCCACTCGCCGATCTTTAGCGCTGGCTGGCCCACGAGATCGAACGTTTCCGCCGCACCGTAGGGCAGTTCTCCACCGGGCAACCATAATTTTTGTTCGTGGCTGACGATCCACCAACCCAGATCTGATTTTTCAATAATACGATCCATATCTATTGCACTACCTTCGCTTCACTGACATGTTGTTAGCATTGTGGTTACATTCTGGATAAGCAGATTCAATCCTACACTTTGCGGAGTCGACCATGTTAAACCAGCTAGAAAGCCTGACTGAGCGCGTTAGAGGAAGTAACAAACTGGTGGATCGCTGGCTTCATGTGCGCAAGCATCTACTCGTGGCTTATTACAATCTGGTCGGCATTAAGCCTGGCAAAGAATCGTTTATGCGGCTGAACGAAAAAGCGCTGGATGATTTTTGTCAGGGCCTGGTCGACTATCTGTCTGACGGCCATTTCAATATTTATGAACGCATTATCCGCGAAATGGAAGGGACAACGCCGTATTTAGCGGCCAGCAAACTCTATCCGCTGCTGGAGGCCAACACCCAGCAGATCATGGATTACTATGATTCCACGCTCGAGAATGCCATCGATCACGATAACTACCTTGAGTTTCAGCGGGCGTTATCCGACCTCGGTGAAGCGCTGGAGGAGCGATTCACGCTGGAAGATAGGCTGATTAGCCTCGTCCTGGATGCCAGTCCCGAAGATAACGTCGCGCGCCCGGCTTGAGTTCTTAATCGTTAACGAGTAATTTACAACCATTCGCCCCTCTCACGAGGGGGATTTTTCTTGTCGGAGTGCCCAGAGCGAAAGCCGGGCTGAGACCGTTAATTCGGGATCCGCGGAACCTGATCAGGTTAATACCTGCGAAGGGAACAAGAGTCACACTGCTGTTGTATCGCCCCCCGGGCGATCCTCTCTTGCTTCATCCGTCGTCTGACAAGCCATGTCCTTCACTTTTGGAATGAGCTATGTCTACTGCAAAACTGACCCGCCGCGAACAGCGCGCACAGGCCCAACACTTCATCGACACCCTGGAAGGCACCGCTTTCCCGAACTCGAAACGCATCTACATTTCCGGCTCGCAGGCCGATATCCGCGTCCCGATGCGCGAAATCCAGCTCAGCCCGACGCTTATCGGCGGCAGCAAAGAGAATCCGCAGTATGAAGACAACGAAGCCGTACCGGTGTATGACACCTCCGGCCCGTACGGCGATCCCTCTGTTACGATCAACGTTCAGCAGGGTCTGGCAAAGCTGCGCCAGCCGTGGATAGAGGCGCGTAACGACTGCGAAGAACTCAGCGTACGCAGTTCTGCGTACACCAAAGAACGCCTGGCCGACGACGGTCTGGACGCGCTGCGCTTTACCGGCCTGCTGACGCCAAAACGTGCCAAAGCGGGCAAATGCGTGACCCAGTTGCACTACGCCCGCCAGGGGATCGTCACGCCGGAGATGGAGTTCATCGCCATCCGCGAGAACATGGGCCGCGAGCGTATCCGCAGCGAAGTGCTGCGCTACCAGCATCCGGGAGAGGGCTTTGGCGCGCGCCTGCCGGAGAACATCACGCCGGAATTTGTGCGTGACGAAGTGGCCGCCGGCCGCGCGATTATCCCCGCCAACATCAACCACCCGGAATCCGAGCCGATGATTATTGGCCGCAACTTCCTGGTGAAGGTCAACGCTAACATCGGTAACTCGGCCGTCACCTCCTCCATCGAAGAAGAGGTTGAAAAGCTGGTCTGGTCAACGCGCTGGGGCGCGGACACGGTAATGGATCTCTCCACTGGCCGCTATATTCACGAAACCCGCGAGTGGATCCTGCGTAACAGTCCGGTACCGATTGGCACCGTCCCGATTTATCAGGCGCTGGAGAAGGTCAACGGCATTGCCGAAGACCTGACCTGGGAAGCGTTCCGCGACACGCTGCTGGAGCAGGCCGAGCAGGGCGTCGACTACTTCACCATTCACGCGGGCGTGCTGCTGCGCTACGTGCCGATGACCGCGAAGCGTCTGACCGGTATCGTCTCGCGCGGCGGTTCCATCATGGCGAAGTGGTGCCTCTCCCATCACCAGGAGAACTTCCTCTACGAACACTTCCGCGAGATCTGCGAAATCTGCGCCGCTTATGACGTCTCCCTCTCGCTGGGCGACGGCCTGCGCCCGGGCTCCATCCGTGACGCCAACGACGAAGCGCAGTTTGCCGAGCTGCACACGCTGGGCGAACTGACCAAAATCGCCTGGGAGTATGACGTGCAGGTGATGATTGAAGGCCCGGGACACGTGCCGATGCAGATGATCCGCCGCAACATGACCGAGGAGCTGGAGCACTGCCACGAAGCGCCGTTCTATACCCTGGGGCCGTTGACCACCGATATTGCGCCGGGCTATGACCACTTCACGTCAGGCATTGGCGCGGCGATGATCGGCTGGTTCGGCTGCGCCATGCTCTGCTACGTGACACCGAAAGAGCACCTCGGCCTGCCAAACAAAGAGGACGTGAAGCAAGGGCTGATTACCTACAAAATTGCCGCCCACGCGGCGGATCTGGCCAAGGGCCATCCGGGCGCGCAAATCCGCGATAACGCCATGTCGAAGGCGCGCTTTGAATTCCGCTGGGAAGATCAGTTCAACCTGGCGCTGGACCCGTTCACCGCCCGCGCCTACCACGACGAAACCCTGCCGCAGGAATCGGGCAAAGTCGCGCACTTCTGCTCCATGTGCGGACCAAAGTTCTGCTCGATGAAAATCAGCCAGGAAGTGCGCGACTACGCCGCCACGCAAACCATTGAAGTGGGTATGGCGGACATGTCTGAAACCTTCCGCGCCAAAGGCGGCGAAATCTACCTCAAAAAAGAGGAGGCGTAATGTACCAGCCCGATTTCCCACCCGTCCCCTACCGTTTAGGGCTCTATCCGGTGGTGGACAGCGTGGCGTGGATAGCGCGACTGCTGGAGGCAGGCGTTCGCACCCTCCAGCTGCGCATCAAGGATAAGCGCGATCACGAGGTGGAAGCCGATGTGGTTGCCGCCATTGCGCTGGGGCGTCGGTATAACGCCCGGCTGTTTATCAACGACTACTGGCGGCTGGCCGTTAAGCACCGGGCGTACGGCGTGCATCTGGGTCAGGAGGACCTGGAAACAACGGATCTGAGCGCAATCCGTGAAGCCGGGCTGCGTCTTGGCGTGTCAACGCACGATGACATGGAGATCGACATGGCCCTGGCGGCCCGTCCCTCTTACATCGCGCTCGGTCACGTCTTCCCGACGCAAACCAAGCAGATGCCCTCCGCACCGCAGGGTCTGATGCAGCTGGCGAGTCACGTTAAACGCCTTGCCGATTACCCCACCGTCGCCATCGGCGGAATCAGTCTTGAACGTGCCCCGGCGGTGCTGGAGACCGGCGTCGGCAGCATCGCCGTCGTCAGCGCCATCACCCAGGCGGCAGACTGGCGGTCCGCCACCGAACAGCTTTTACAGCTGGCAGGAGCCGGTGATGAATGATCGCGACTTTATGCGCTACAGCCGTCAGATCCTGCTGGAGGATATCGCCATCGACGGCCAGCAAAAACTGCTCGCCAGCCGGGTGCTGATTGTTGGCCTGGGGGGATTAGGTGCACCCGCCGCGCTCTATCTGGCAGGTGCGGGTATCGGCACGCTGGTGCTGGCCGACGACGATGAGGTCCACCTCAGCAATCTGCAGCGGCAAATCCTCTTTACTACCGACGATATCAACCAGCCGAAAGCGAAAATCACCCGACAGCGGCTGAACCAGCTTAACCCGGATATCGAGCTGATTGCCTTACAGGAGCGTCTTAGCGGTGAAAGCCTGCACCGTGAAGTCGCCCTTGCCGACGTGGTGCTGGACTGTACCGACAACATGGCGACGCGCCAGGCGATCAACGCCGCCTGCGTGGCAAATCATACGCCGCTTATCACCGCCAGCGCGGTGGGGTTCGGCGGGCAAATGATGGTTCTGACGCCACCGTGGACGCAGGGCTGCTATCGCTGCCTGTGGCCGGACGATGCCGAGCCGACGCGCAACTGCCGTACGGCGGGTATTCTGGGTCCAGTGGTCGGCGTGATGGGCACCATGCAGGCGCTGGAGGCTATCAAGCTGCTCAGCGGCATGGAGACGGAACGCAATACGCTGCGGCTGTTTGATGCCCGCTCCAGCGGCTGGCGCCAGCTGGCGTTACGCCGCGCCAGCCGCTGCCCGGTATGTGGGGGCCGCGATGCGCATTCTGTTTAACGATGAGCCGATGAGATGCGATGACGGGCTTACCGTTGCCGCACTGCTCGACAAGCTGCGTCAGCTCAAGCCGGGAACGGCGCTGGCGCTCAATCAACAGATCCTGCCGCGCGAGCAGTGGGAACATCAGCAGGTCAATGAAGGCAACCAGATCCTGCTGTTTCAGGTTATCGCAGGGGGCTGAGATGTTACGTATTGCCGATAAGGTTTTTGATTCGCATCTGTTTACCGGAACCGGAAAATTCGCCTCGCCGCAGCTGATGGTGGAGGCCATTCGTGAAAGCGGCAGCCAGCTGGTGACGCTGGCGCTCAAGCGCGTGGATCTGCGCCATCACAGCGATGCCATTCTGGCTCCGTTGCTGGAAGCAGGCGTGACGCTGCTGCCCAACACCTCCGGAGCGAAAACCGCCGAAGAGGCGATTTTCGCCGCACAGCTGGCGCGTGAAGCGCTCGGCACCGGCTGGCTGAAGCTGGAAATCCATCCGGATGCCCGCTGGCTGCTGCCCGACCCGATTGAAACGCTGAAAGCGGCTGAAAAGCTGGTTCAGCAAGGATTTACCGTTCTGCCTTACTGCGGGGCCGACCCGGTGCTGTGCAAACGTCTGGAAGAGGTCGGCTGCGCCGCCGTCATGCCGCTGGGGGCCCCCATTGGCTCCAACCAGGGGCTGGAAACCCGCGCGATGCTGGAAATCATTATTGAGCAGGCTACCGTGCCGGTGGTGGTTGATGCGGGCATTGGCGTGCCCAGCCATGCCGCGCAGGCGCTGGAAATGGGGGCTGACGCGGTGCTGGTCAATACGGCTATCGCGGTTGCCGACGATCCGGTCATGATGGCGCGGGCATTCCGCCTGGCCGTGGAGGCTGGCCTGCTGGCAAGGGGATCCGGCCCCGGCTCGCGCAGTTTCCAGGCGCAGGCCACCAGCCCGCTGACCGGTTTTCTGGAGGCGATCTCATGAGCACGTTTACCGAGCACTGGCGACAGCTTAACTGGGACGACATTGCCCTGCGCATCAACAGCAAAACGGCGGCTGACGTGGAGCGCGCGCTGCATGCCCGTCAGCTGACCCGCGAGGATCTGATGGCCCTGCTCTCCCCGGCGGCCAGCGCGTACCTCGAACCGATGGCTCAGCGAGCGCAGCGGCTCACCCGCCAGCGTTTTGGCAACACGGTGAGCTTCTACGTGCCGCTCTATCTCTCCAACCTGTGCGCCAATGACTGTACCTACTGCGGCTTCTCCATGAGCAATCGCATCAGGCGAAAAACCCTTGATGAGGGTGAGATTGCCCGTGAGTGTGCAGCCATCCGTGAAATGGGCTTTGAACATCTTCTGCTGGTCACGGGCGAACATCAGGGGAAAGTGGGAATGGACTATTTCCGTCAACACCTTCCCGCCATTCGCCGTCAGTTTGCGTCGTTGCAGATGGAAGTGCAGCCTCTGTCGCAGGAGGAGTACGCGGAGCTCAAAACGCTCGGGCTGGACGGGGTTATGGTCTATCAGGAAACCTACCACGAGGCGACGTACGCCCGGCACCACCTGAAAGGCAAGAAACAGGATTTCTTTTTCCGCCTGGAAACACCGGACAGGCTGGGTCGCGCCGGCATCGACAAAATCGGTCTGGGTGCGCTGATCGGGCTCTCCGACAGCTGGCGGGTGGATTGTTACATGGTGGCGGAACATCTGCTGTGGCTTCAACAACGCTACTGGCAGAGCCGTTATTCCATCTCCTTCCCGCGCCTGCGTCCCTGCGCGGGAGGAATTGAACCGGCTTCGCAGATGGATGAACGCCAGCTGGTGCAGACCATCTGCGCGTTTCGCCTGCTCGCACCGGAAGTGGAATTATCGCTCTCAACGCGCGAGTCCCCGGCGTTTCGCGATCGCGTCATCCCGCTTGCGATTAACAACGTCAGCGCATTTTCCAAAACGCAGCCAGGCGGCTACGCCGACGATCGTCCGGAGCTGGAACAGTTTGTACCGCATGATGGCCGACGTCCGGAAGCGGTCGCTGCCGCCCTGACGGCGCAGGGTCTGCAGCCTGTCTGGAAAGACTGGGACAGCTGGCTGGGAAGAGCCTCGCAGTGACGTTGAAACGCACTGCAACACGTTAAAAAATTATCGAGGCGCAACGAAAAGGCAAAACCGGAGGATTGTCAGCGATCGTCCGGTTTTTTATTGTCACACGGTCAGCAACGGATGCTGACCAGGGCGAAAAGCTTCTTCCTCGTTTCGCCCTGCCTCTGGTGCATTACACAAACGGTCCCTGCCAGTTTAATAAGTATTTTCTTAATGGTTCTTAAGATAAATCATCCCGTCAGAAATCGTGTGCCGTATAATTCACCGCTAACCGCAGGACAGCGACTATGCTGAGAGGATATCGGCAGACGAAAAGTATTCACCATCAGGAACGATGTACAGCTCATGGCACTTCACAGCAAAAAGCTCTCTTTTACCCGGCCCATTATGCTCAGCTTCGCGGGGATCCTCTGCAGTTTTGCGGTGATCGCGATCGCGGTGACGCTTTCGCAACGGAAGGATTTTCTTGAGGATTATCATAAGATCAATAGCAACTTCACGCACAACCTGGCGGTGAACTACACCGAATCTATCCTGCGTGAAAACGACTATATCCTGGGCCGTTCCGCGATGTACTTTGCGCGCGACGACAGGCTAAACGAGAGGCTCAACGTCAACCCGACGCAGGGGTTGCAGATGATGATGCATCTGCAGAACCTGATGCCGACCGTCTCCTCCATCTCGCTGGCGGACACGCAGGGGCATTATCTCCGCGCGCCGGAAGTGCTCCCCACGGAGACGAGTAAAACCTTCGATCCCCGGACGCGACCGTGGTTTGTCGCTCAGGCGGAAGCCAGCATCTTCAGCCACTATACCCGTCCTTACATGGACTACTTCACCGGTCATCCGACGGTGACCCTTTATAAGCCTTTGATCTCGCCTGAAGGGAGACTGAAGGGAACGCTCGCTTTCCATCTCGATTTGACCTCAATGGGCTTCACCCTGCGCCAGATGGTGGCGCCCGTTCAGGGGGAATTCTTCGTCGTCGAACGCGATGGTGCCGTGGTGCTGCATCCGGATACCGGCGCGCTCTTCAAGCAGTACGTGAGCGAAGCGCTGATGGACAAAATGACCAGCGGCGAAGGTCATCTTTACGACAAGAAAAGCAACGCCTGGTATTACTACTATTCGTTTACCAACCCGGACTGGTTTGTCATCTACCGGGTATCCGGCGCGACGCTTACTGATATTACCCGCCACGAAACGACAATCGTTGGCTGGGGGTTTGCGCTGGCGGCCATCATCATCATTCTCTTCGGCTTATACCTCCGCCACGCCTCGCGTAGCGTGCTGATGCACATTATCAATGCCATCAAAACCGGCGATGTCAGCGAGGCGCCGCGCCTGGAAGCGATGCTGAGCCACACGATTCAGTCCAATAAAGAGCGCGAAATGGCGTATGTGCGCCAGGCCACCCATGATGCGCTGACGGGCTGTAAAAACCGCCGCGCGTTCGACAGCGATGTCGCAGAGCTGCTGAATACTCAGCAGCCTTTCGCGATGGCGCTGGTGGATATCGATAACTTCAAGTCAATTAACGACACGCTGGGTCACCTGACCGGTGATATCGTTCTGCGCAACGTGGCTCGGGAAGGGATCCAGATTATGCAGCCACATCACGTTTCGGTTTACCGTTATGGTGGAGAAGAGTTCGCGGTCATCTTCCAGGCGGAGAAGATGTCTTCCGCGCTCTCCTTGCTCGAAGCATGGCGCACCGCCGTTGAAAATCGCGTCTGGCGGGAAGAAAACCTGCGCGTTACGTTCAGCGGTGGTCTTGGAGAGTGGCATTTTGAACCGCTGGAACAATTCGTCGGAAGCGTTGATAACGCCCTCTACAGCGCCAAACAGCAGGGAAAAAACCGCATCGTTCGCACATCCATCAGTTAATCCTCTCTCCTTAACCCTGCCCGTTTCGACGGGCCGGGTACCCGCCAGTGTAAAATTGTAACCGGTTTCAGAAAATCGCCTGTTTCTTTGTGATGCCTGACACACAATCGCGGTAAAGCGGTTGTTGAAGCGGTCTGCACGGGATAATTATCAATAAACACATGTAGATCGAGGCTGATTATGAAGAACATCGTTTTATGCTGTGCAGCGGGAATGTCAACCAGCATGCTGGTTCAACGTATGAAAGACGCCGCGCAGAAAAAAGGGGTTGAAGTCACCATTAAAGCCGTTCCGGTTGCGGAGTTTAAAGACAACATCGCGACGGCCGACATCGTATTACTGGGGCCACAGGTTAAATACGAGCAGGCTAAATTACAGGCACAGGCCGACCCGTTAGGTAAAAAGGTCGCGGTGATCGACATGATGGATTACGGCATGATGAAAGGTGATGCCGTACTGGATAAAGCGCTCAAACTTCTGGAGTCATAATGGAAGACTTAGAAACCACGATTATGGAACTGCTTGTTAACGCAGGTGCAGCGCGCAGTGCGGCCCTGACGGCGTTGCAGATGGCGCGTAAAGGTGAGTTTGACGAAGCTGAAAAAGCGATGGAAGAGTCGCGTGAATATGTGAAGCATGCGCACACCATACAGACGCAGCTTATTGGTCTTGATGAGGGGACCGGGAAACTTCCGGTTAACCTGATCACCGTCCACTCTCAGGATCACCTGATGAACGCCATGGTCATTCAGGACCTGGCAGGCGATATGATTGAGCTTTATCGCCGGATCCCGTTAGTGAATTGAAAACATGCAGCTGTAAAAAAACCCGCCGAGGCGGGTTTTTTATTAGCGGCTCAACGATTACTCGTTGTCGGAACCACCCAGACCTGCGTTCAGCAGTTCTGCCAGGCTCGCGGATGCATCTTCAGCAGTCACCTGCGGTGCAGCTGGCAGTTCGCCCGCAGCACGACGACGCATACGATCCTGATGGTACGCATAACCGGTACCAGCCGGGATCAGACGACCCACGATAACGTTCTCTTTCAGACCGCGCAGTTCATCACGTTTACCTGCAACAGCGGCTTCGGTCAGGACACGAGTCGTTTCCTGGAACGATGCTGCAGAGATGAAGGACTCGGTTGCCAGAGACGCTTTGGTGATACCCAGCAGATCGCGCGAGAAGGTCGCACCGATTTTGCCGTTCGCTTCCAGTTCGCGGTTAGCGATCTTGACGCGTGAGTATTCAACCTGCTCGCCTTCCAGGAACTCGGAGCTGCCCGCGTTTTCGATGGTTGCTTTACGCAGCATCTGACGAACGATAACTTCAATGTGCTTATCGTTAATCTTAACGCCCTGCAGACGGTAAACGTCCTGTACTTCGTTGGTGATGTAACGCGTTACCGCGTGTACTCCACGAAGACGCAGAATGTCGTGCGGTGCTTCTGGACCATCGGAAACCACGTCACCACGTTCTACACGTTCACCTTCGAACACGTTGAGCTGACGCCACTTAGGAATCATCTCTTCGTACGGTTCGCTGCCATCTACTGGCGTGATAACCAGACGGCGTTTACCTTTGGTCTCTTTACCGAAGGAGATGATACCGCTGATTTCAGCCAGGATTGCAGGCTCTTTCGGACGACGCGCTTCGAACAGATCCGCAACGCGTGGCAGACCACCGGTGATGTCCTTGGTACCGCCGGATTCCTGAGGAATACGCGCCAGGGTGTCACCAGAGCTGATCTGTACGCCATCTTCCAGCTGTACAATCGCTTTACCCGGCAGGAAGTACTGCGCAGGCATATCTGTACCCGGGATCAGAACGTCGTTACCCTGAGCATCAACGATTTTCAGTGCAGGACGCAGATCTTTACCACCAGTAGTACGTTCAGCAGAATCCAGAACCACCAGAGAAGACAGACCGGTCAGCTCGTCTGTCTGACGAGTAATGGTCTGGCCGTCAATCATGTCAGTGAAGCGGATGAAACCACTTACTTCGGTGATAACCGGCATGGTGTGTGGATCCCAGTTTGCAACGGTTTCACCGCCGGCAACCTGCTCGCCATCACCTTTCGCCATAACCGCACCGTAAGGCACTTTATAGCTCTCTTTGGTACGACCGAATTCGTCGATCAGCTTCAGCTCGGTGTTACGGGAAGTGATAACCAGTTTACCGCTGGAGTTCACAACCGACTTCGCGTTGCTGAGCTTGATGCTACCTTTGTTTTTCACCTGGATGCTGGATTCAGCAGCCGCACGAGATGCCGCACCACCGATGTGGAACGTACGCATCGTCAGCTGTGTACCCGGCTCACCGATGGACTGTGCCGCGATAACGCCGATGGCTTCACCTTTGTTGATGATGTGGCCACGCGCCAGGTCACGACCGTAGCAGTGTGCACATACACCAAAGTCGGTGTCACAGGATACAACGGAACGGACTTTCACGGAGTCAACAGAGTTTGCTTCCAGCAGGTCACACCAGTGCTCATGCAGCAGCGTGTTGCGTGGAACCAGAATGTCTGCCGTGCCCGGCTTCAGAATGTCTTCCGCGGTTACACGACCCAGAACGCGATCGCGCAGTGGCTCTTTAACATCACCACCCTCGATAACCGGGGTCATGGTGATACCTTCGAGGGTGCCACAATCGTCTTCGGTCACAACCAGGTCCTGCGCAACGTCAACCAGACGACGCGTCAGATAACCGGAGTTCGCTGTTTTCAGTGCGGTATCCGCCAGACCTTTACGCGCACCGTGCGTGGAGATGAAGTACTGGAGTACGTTCAGACCTTCACGGAAGTTCGCGGTGATTGGCGTTTCGATGATGGAGCCATCTGGCTTCGCCATCAGACCACGCATACCTGCCAGCTGACGAATCTGTGCTGCAGAACCACGCGCACCGGAGTCGGCCATCATGTAAATGCTGTTGAAGGAAACCTGCTGCTCTTCAACGCCGTCACGGTTAATCACGGTTTCGGTCTGCAGGTTATCCATCATCGCTTTGGATACACGATCGTTCGCCGCGGCCCAGATATCGATAACTTTGTTGTAGCGTTCGCCCGCGGTAACCAGACCAGACTGGAACTGCTCCTGGATCTCAGCAACTTCAGCTTCCGCTTCAGAGATGATCTCGTGTTTCTTCTCTGGGATGACCATGTCATCGATACCAACAGATGCACCTGAACGCGCTGCATACGCAAAGCCGGTGTACATTGTCTGGTCAGCGAAGATAACGGTCGGCTTCAGACCCAGAATGCGGTAACAGGTGTTCAGCATTTTGGAGATCGCTTTCTTGCCCAGCGCCTGGTTGACGATGGAGAAAGGCAGACCTTTCGGTACGATCATCCACAGAATGGCACGGCCAACGGTCGTGTCTTTCAGGCTGGTTTTCGCAACGAATTCGCCGTTTGCATCTTTTTCGTATTCGGTGATACGCACTTTAACGCGCGCATGCAGAGAGGCCAGGCCAGCGCGATAAATACGCTCAGCTTCTTTCGGGCCAGTCAGCACCATGCCTTCGCCTTTGGCGTTAACACAGTCACGGGTCATGTAGTACAGACCCAGTACAACGTCCTGAGAAGGAACAATGATTGGCTCACCGTTCGCTGGAGACAGGATGTTGTTGGTAGACATCATCAGCGCACGCGCTTCGAGCTGGGCTTCCAGCGTCAGCGGTACGTGAACAGCCATCTGGTCACCATCGAAGTCGGCGTTATATGCCGCACAAACCAGCGGGTGCAGCTGGATAGCTTTACCTTCGATCAGGACCGGCTCAAATGCCTGGATACCCAGACGGTGCAGGGTTGGTGCACGGTTCAGCAGTACCGGGTGTTCGCGGATCACTTCGTCCAGGATATCCCAAACGACAGCTTCTTCACGCTCAACCATTTTCTTCGCGGCTTTGATGGTGGTGGCCAGGCCACGCAGTTCCAGCTTGCCGTAGATGAATGGTTTGAACAGCTCCAGTGCCATTTTCTTCGGCAGACCGCACTGATGCAGACGCAGGTATGGACCTACGGTGATTACAGAACGACCGGAGTAGTCAACACGCTTACCGAGCAGGTTCTGACGGAAACGACCCTGTTTACCTTTGATCATGTCGGCCAAAGATTTCAGAGGACGTTTGTTAGAACCGGTGATCGCACGGCCACGACGACCGTTATCCAGCAGGGCATCTACCGCTTCCTGCAGCATACGTTTTTCGTTGCGTACGATGATGTCCGGCGCAGCCAGATCCAGCAGACGTTTCAGACGGTTGTTACGGTTGATCACGCGACGATACAGATCGTTCAGATCGGACGTTGCGAAACGACCACCATCCAGCGGAACCAGTGGACGCAGATCTGGCGGCAGAACCGGCAGAACGGTCAGGATCATCCACTCTGGCTTGTTACCAGACTGAACGAACGCTTCCAGCAGTTTGATACGCTTGGTCAGCTTTTTACGCTTGGTTTCGGAGTTGGTTTCGTTCAGCTCTTCACGCAGCTGCTCGCACTCTTGCTCCAGATCCATGCTCTTCAGCAGGGCCTGAATAGCTTCCGCACCCATCTTCGCGTCGAATTCGTCACCGAACTCTTCCAGCGCGTCCAGATACTGCTCTTCAGTCAGGATCTGATGACGTTCCAGGTTCGTCATCCCGCCTTCGATAACCACATAAGATTCGAAGTACAGAACACGTTCGATATCACGCAGCGGCATATCCAGCAGCAGACCGATACGGGACGGCAGGGATTTCAGGAACCAGATGTGAGCAGTCGGAGACGCCAGCTCGATGTGGCCCATACGCTCACGGCGTACTTTGGTCTGGGTCACTTCAACGCCGCACTTCTCACAGATCACACCACGGTGTTTCAGGCGCTTGTACTTACCGCACAGGCACTCGTAATCTTTTACTGGCCCGAAAATACGCGCACAGAAAAGGCCGTCACGCTCAGGTTTGAACGTACGGTAGTTGATGGTTTCCGGCTTTTTAACTTCACCGAAAGACCATGAACGGATCATGTCTGGCGAAGCCAGAGCAATTTTGATCGCATCAAACTCTTCGGTTTTAGTCTGCGCTTTCAGAAACTTTAATAAATCTTTCACGGATTTGCTCCCGTCGGAGTTAGCACAATCCGGTGCCGGGGATTAACCCGGCACCAGTGACCTGTTTGAGCGAGAATTACTCGTCTTCCAGTTCGATGTTGATACCCAGCGAACGAATCTCTTTCAACAGTACGTTGAAGGATTCTGGCATGCCCGGTTCCATCTGATGGTTGCCGTCCACGATGTTTTTATACATCTTGGTACGACCGTTCACGTCATCAGACTTAACGGTGAGCATTTCCTGCAGGGTGTATGCCGCGCCGTATGCTTCCAGCGCCCACACTTCCATCTCCCCGAAGCGCTGACCACCGAACTGTGCCTTACCACCCAGCGGCTGCTGAGTAACCAGGCTGTAAGAACCGGTAGAACGAGCGTGCATCTTGTCGTCGACCAGGTGGTTCAGTTTCAGCATGTACATGTAACCTACGGTTACCGGACGTTCGAACTGTTCACCGGTACGGCCGTCAAACAGCGTAATCTGACCAGACGTTGGCAGACCACCCAGTTGCAGCAGCTCTTTAATTTCAGCTTCTTTTGCACCGTCGAATACCGGCGTTGCAATTGGCATACCTTTGCGCAGGTTCTCTGCCAGACGCAGCACTTCTTCATCGCTGAAGGTGTTCAGGTCGACTTTCTGACGCACGTCGGTACCCAGATCGTAGGCACGCTGGATGAATTCGCGCAGTTTCGCGACTTCCTGCTGCTGTTTCAGCATGGCGTTAATCTTGTCGCCGATGCCTTTCGCAGCCATACCCAGGTGAGTTTCCAGGATCTGACCAATGTTCATACGAGACGGTACGCCCAGTGGGTTCAGTACGATATCTACCGGCGTACCGTTAGCATCGTGCGGCATATCTTCGATCGGGTTGATCTTAGAGATAACACCCTTGTTACCGTGACGACCTGCCATCTTATCACCAGGCTGGATCTGACGTTTAACAGCCAGATACACCTTAACAATCTTCAGCACGCCTGGTGCCAGATCGTCGCCCTGAGTGATTTTGCGGCGTTTCGCTTCGAGTTTTTTCTCGAACTCGTGTTTCAGTTCGTCATACTGCTCAGCCAGCTGTTCCAGCTGATTTTGTTTCTCTTCGTCGGTCAGGCCCAGTTCCAGCCAGCGATCGCGTGGCAGTTTGTCGAGCTTCTCAGCTTCAACGCCACCGGCAACCAGCACCGCATAGATACGGCTGAACAGACCCGCTTCGAGGATCTGCAGTTCTTCAGACAGGTCTTTCTTAGCCTGTTTGAGCTGCATCTCTTCGATTTCCAGCGCACGCTTATCTTTCTCAACGCCGTCACGAGTGAAGACCTGAACGTCGATAACCGTACCGGAAACACCGTTTGGTACGCGCAGAGAAGAGTCTTTAACGTCAGACGCTTTCTCACCGAAGATGGCACGCAGCAGTTTCTCTTCTGGCGTCAGCTGGGTTTCACCTTTAGGCGTAACCTTACCTACCAGAATGTCGCCGCCGGTCACTTCCGCACCGATGTAAACGATACCGGATTCATCCAGTTTGGAGAGCGCAGCTTCACCCACGTTAGGGATGTCAGCGGTGATCTCTTCTGGCCCCAGCTTGGTGTCACGGGACACACATGCCAGTTCCTGAATGTGGATGGTGGTGAAACGATCTTCCTGAACCACACGCTCGGAGACGAGGATGGAGTCTTCGAAGTTGTAACCGTTCCACGGCATGAACGCTACGCGCATGTTCTGACCGAGCGCCAGTTCACCGAGGTCGGTGGACGGACCGTCTGCCAGCACGTCGCCGCGCTCAACTGGCTCACCCAGAGATACGCAAGGCATCTGGTTGATACAGGTGTTCTGGTTAGAACGGGTGTATTTGGTCAGGTTATAAATGTCGATACCTGCTTCGCCCGGATACATCTCGTCTTCGTTAACTTTGATAACGATACGGGATGCGTCGACGTACTGAACGGTACCGCCACGCTTAGCAACTGCAGTAACACCGGAGTCAACGGCAACAGCACGTTCCATACCGGTACCAACCAGCGGCTTATCAGCGCGCAGAGTTGGAACGGCCTGACGTTGCATGTTCGCACCCATCAATGCACGGTTGGCGTCATCGTGTTCCAGGAACGGGATCAGGGACGCACCGACGGATACCACCTGCTGGGTGGATACGTCCATGTAGTCAACCTGGTCGCGGCTGAACAAGCTGGATTCGCCTTTGCTACGGCAGGTCACCAGATCTTCTACAAAGTGGCCTTCGTCATCCAGGTTGGAGTTCGCCTGAGCGATAACGTAGTTGCCTTCTTCGATAGCAGACAGGTAGTGAATTTCGTCGGTTACAACACCGTCAGTCACTTTACGGTACGGCGTCTCAAGGAAACCGTATTCGTTCGTCTGTGCGTACACGGACAGGGAGTTGATCAGACCGATGTTTGGACCTTCAGGCGTTTCGATTGGACATACGCGACCGTAGTGCGTCGGGTGTACGTCTCGAACTTCAAAGCCTGCACGTTCACGGGTCAGACCGCCTGGGCCGAGTGCAGAGATACGACGTTTGTGCGTAATCTCAGACAGCGGGTTGTTCTGGTCCATGAACTGAGACAGCTGGCTGGAACCAAAGAACTCTTTCACTGCTGCAGAAATCGGCTTGGCGTTGATCATATCCTGAGGCATCAGGGTATCCAGATCGCCCAGAGACAGACGCTCTTTCACCGCACGCTCTACACGCACCAGGCCAACGCGGAACTGGTTTTCCGCCATTTCGCCGACGGAACGGATACGACGGTTGCCGAGGTGGTCGATATCGTCCACTTCGCCTTTACCGTTACGGATATCGATGAGCTTCTTCATCACTTCGATGATGTCGTCTTTGCTCAGGATACCGGAACCTTCAATTTCGTCGCGCAGCAGAGAACGGTTGAACTTCATACGACCAACCGCAGACAGATCGTAGCGGTCTTCGGAGAAGAACAGATTCTCGAACAGGCTTTCCGCCGCTTCGCGAGTTGGTGGCTCACCAGGACGCATCATGCGGTAGATTTCAACCAGCGCACTCAGACGATCGGTCGTTGGGTCGACGCGTACAGTCTCAGAGATGTACGGACCGTGGTCCAGATCGTTGGTAAACAGCGTTTCGATACGTTTGTGGCCAGCCTGACTCAGCTTAGCCAGCAGATCCAGGCTCAGCTCCATGTTCGCCGGGCAGATCAGCTCGCCAGTTGATTCATCAACGTAATCTTTCGCGGCTACTTTTCCTGCAATGTATTCAACCGGAACTTCGATGTGTTTGATATCATCTTTTTCCAGCTGGCGGATGTGGCGCGCGGTGATACGGCGACCTTTTTCCACATACACTTTGCCGTCGGCTTCGATGTCGAACGACGCGGTCTCACCACGCAGACGTTCCGGCACCAGCTCCATCTGCAGCTTGTTGTCGCGGATTTCAAAGATCACTTTCTCAAAGAACAGGTCCAGGATCTGCTCAGTGGTATAGTTCAGTGCACGCAGAATGATGGTTGCAGGCAGTTTACGACGACGGTCGATACGGACAAACAGGTTGTCTTTTGGATCGAACTCGAAGTCCAGCCAGGAACCACGGTAAGGAATGATGCGTGCGTTATACAGTACTTTACCGGAAGAGTGTGTTTTACCTTTATCGCTGTCGAAGAAGACGCCCGGGCTACGATGCAGCTGGGAAACGATAACACGCTCAGTACCGTTGATAACGAAAGTACCGTTGTCAGTCATGAGTGGAATTTCACCCATGTAGACTTCTTGTTCTTTAATGTCTTTTACGGTGCCTTCCGGCGCTTCGCGCTCGTAGATCACCAGACGCAGTTTTACGCGCAGCGGTGCGGAATAGGTCACGCCACGGATCTGACATTCCTGAACGTCAAACACCGGTTCGCCAAGGCGGTAGCTGACGTACTGCAGCTCGGAGTTACCGCTGTAGCTCTGAATCGGGAACACGGAGCGGAAGGCTGCTTCCAGACCGTACTGCCCTTCAGGATCTTGCTCGATAAACTTCTGGAACGAGTCAAGCTGGATAGAAAGGAGATATGGAATGTCCAGAACTTGTGGACGTTTACCAAAATCCTTACGAATACGTTTTTTCTCGGTATAGGAGTAAACCATAGGGTTCCTCAGCTCGCTGACAAGTCGACCCATCTGTCCGACGAAGGGACAGTTTGTGCAACACCATTTTGTGGACCGGAAAATTGAATACTTTCCGCAATACCTGTTGCTATCACGCTTAAATCATTTCGTCGCGATTTACACAGAGCGAGCACCCTGTCGCAATATATTAAGTCGTCGATAGAAACATGCATTGTCAGGACAATCAGCAGTCAAACAGTGTGAAATGCTACTGATGCCTTACAGCGCAAAAAGGCTGGTGACTAAAAAGTCACCAGCCATCAGCCTAATGACTTAGGCTGCAACCAGAAAAGTTGGCTTATTTAACTTCAACTTCAGCGCCAGCTTCTTCCAGAGATTTTTTCAGTGCTTCTGCGTCGTCTTTGCTCACGCCTTCTTTCAGCGCAGCTGGAGCAGATTCTACCAGGTCTTTAGCTTCTTTCAGACCCAGGCCAGTTGCGCCACGTACTGCTTTGATAACAGCAACTTTGTTCGCGCCAGCAGCTTTCAGAATTACGTCGAATTCAGTTTTTTCTTCAGCAGCTTCAGCCGGGCCCGCAGCTACAGCTACAGCAGCAGCAGCAGAAACACCGAATTTTTCTTCCATTGCAGAAACCAGCTCTACAACGTCCATTACGGACATAGCTGCTACTGCTTCAATGATTTGATCTTTAGTGATAGACATTTAAATTGTTCCTGAAAATCAGAATAAGTTTATACGTAAGCAAATGCTTTATAAAGATAACTGCGATTAAGCAGCTTCTTTCGCATCGCGTACAGCAGCCAGAGTGCGAACCAGTTTGCCAGCCGCAGCTTCTTTCATGGTTGCCATCAGGCGTGCAATTGCTTCTTCGTAGGTCGGCAGGGTTGCCAGGCGATCGATTTGCGATGCCGGGATCAACTCACCTTCAAAGGCTGCAGCTTTGACCTCAAATTTTGCATTCGCTTTCGCGAACTCTTTGAACAGACGAGCAGCAGCGCCCGGGTGTTCCATAGAGTATGCAATCAGGGTCGGACCAACAAACGTGTCTTTCAGGCACTCGAACTGAGTACCTTCAACTACGCGGCGCAGCAGGGTGTTACGAACAACACGCATGTATACGCCAGCTTCACGACCTGCTTTACGCAGTTCAGTCATTTTGTCTACAGTAACGCCACGGGAATCCGCAACTACTGCAGACAGCGCGCCTTTGGCTACTTCGCTGACTTCAGCAACAATCGCTTGTTTGTCTTGAAGATTTAAAGCCATTAGCTTTGCTCCTGGATGTTTGCCGGAACTCATGTTCCGGAACTCACTTCACTCTTCCCAACGGAAAGAGCGTCTTAATACGGTGAGCAGAAACAAGCCAGAGTATCCAAAAATAATCTTAGCGTTCTGTCACCGTCTACGCAGGGGATTAAGTCTCTTGCGAAACACCTGCGGTCTTCGACGGAGGCCTGGATTAGGCCAGGCTCCAACGAACAAATCTTTTAGCCGCTAACTTTTGTTAGCAAACGTGGGGGTAAGATTGTAGACAAAATCACCGCCCACGTAAAGGCATTAGTTTGCAGCAGCGCTCAGGCCAGCCTGGTCAACTGCAACACCTGCACCCATGGTGGTGGAGATGCTAACTTTCTTGATGTACACGCCTTTCGCCTGAGTTGGTTTTGCTTTTTTCAGCGCAACCAGCAGAGCTTCCAGGTTTTCTTTCAGTTTGTCAGCGTCAAAGTCCACTTTACCGATGGTGGTGTGGATGATGCCGTTTTTGTCGTTACGATAACGAACCTGACCTGCTTTAGCGTTCTTAACCGCTTCAGCAACGTTAGGCGTTACAGTACCCACTTTCGGGTTTGGCATCAGGCCGCGTGGACCCAGAACCTGGCCCAGCTGGCCAACAACGCGCATTGCATCTGGAGAAGCAATAACAACGTCAAAGTTCATTTCGCCTTTCTTGATCTGATCAGCCAGATCTTCCATACCTACCAGTTCAGCGCCGGCAGCTTTAGCAGCTTCAGCGTTTGCACCCTGAGCAAATACAGCTACACGAACGGAACGGCCAGTACCGTGTGGCAGTACAGTTGCGCCACGAACGTTCTGATCAGATTTACGCGCGTCGATGCCCAGGTTAACGGCAACGTCAACGCTTTCAACGAACTTAGCAGTTGCCAGTTCTTTCAGCAGAGCGATAGCTTCGTTGATGTCGTACTGTTTGGTCGCATCAACTTTGTCACGGATCACGGACATGCGCTTGGTCAGTTTAGCCATTTCTTAGTCCTCCACTACCAGGCCCATGGAACGTGCAGTACCTTCGATTGAGCGAGTCATCGCTTCAATGTCGGCACCAGTCATGTCGGCAGCTTTGGTCTGCGCGATTTCCTGCAGCTGAGCGCGGGAAATTTTACCCACTTTGTCTTTGTTCGGTTTACCGGAACCAGACTTGATACCAGCCGCTTTCTTCAGCAGAACTGCTGCTGGAGGGGTTTTGGTAACGAAAGTGAAAGAACGGTCAGCGTAAACAGTGATTACGACTGGGATTGGCAGACCTTTTTCCAGGGATTCAGTTTTTGCGTTGAACGCTTTACAGAATTCCATGATGTTCACACCCTGCTGACCCAGAGCTGGACCAACTGGTGGACTTGGGTTCGCCATACCAGCTGCAACCTGCAGCTTGACGTAGGCTTGTACTTTCTTAGCCATTCTAAAATCCTCTGATTGGGTAATAGCGCCTCAGTGAGGCTCCCCGTGAATAAAATTCGTTTTACGGGCCGGGCCCATAAAAACAAAAGGCGCGAAATTGTATTCCAATCTCGCGCCCTGTGCAACGATTAAATCGTCGCTTTTTTGATCGCTGCTTAGGCTTTTTCGACCTGAGCAAAGTCCAGTTCTACCGGGGTCGCACGACCGAAGATAGATACAGAAACTTTCAGGCGGGACTTCTCGTAGTCCACTTCTTCAACGACGCCGTTAAAGTCAGCAAACGGACCGTCATTAACACGCACCATTTCACCCGGTTCAAACAGCGTTTTCGGACGCGGCTTATCACCAACCTGCTGCAGGCGGTTCATAATCGCATCCACTTCTTTGTCGCTGATTGGCGCCGGACGGTCAGACGTGCCGCCGATAAAGCCCATCACGCGCGGTACGCTGCGCACCAGGTGCCAGCTCGCGTCGTTCATCACCATCTGAACCAGCACGTAACCCGGGAAGAATTTGCGTTCGCTTTTGCGACGCTGGCCGCCACGGATCTCGACCACTTCTTCGGTCGGAACCATAACTTCGCCAAATAACTCTTCCATGTTGTGTAATTTGATATGCTCACGCAGCGACGTTGCTACGCGGCCTTCAAAACCGGAAAACGCCTGAACGACGTACCAGCGCTTTTTAGGGGCTTCAGACATCTCAGAACCTCAGGCCAGTGATAAAGGATACCAGGCGAACCAGAATACCATCCAGTCCCCACAGGATCAGTGACATTACAGCGGTAACCGCCGCTACGATCAGCGTGGTGTGCAATGTTTCCTGGCGAGTCGGCCAAATTACCTTACGGACTTCGGTACGCGCTTCGCGAGCAAAAGCGACAGTCGCTTTGCCTTTCGTCGTCAACAGCGCGACACCACCCGCTGCAGCAATCAGAATTACCACTGCAAGCGCGCGTAGCGGCAGCATCATGTCACGATAAAGGTAGTTGCCGACAATCGCTACGATCAGCAGAACGGCTACTACTACCCATTTCATCGCTTCCAGGCCGCGCCCGCTCCCTTGAGCTTCGGTATTCGCACTCATAAACCAACCTGTCAGAAGTATTCTACAAACATTTTCACCCCGCGATTGCGAGGCAAACCAAATCGAAATGCTAATTCGCTTTTCGAATTATACGCTCTCTGCAGAGCCTGTCTCAGCAATGATTATGACAAAAATAATCACTGATGAGCCAGGTTCTGACGTGAAAGCGTGCAAAAAGGGCATCAAATGATGCCCTTTTATTGCGCATTGCGTCAAATGTTATCAGCAATTAGCCGAGAACTTTAGCAACCACGCCCGCGCCAACGGTACGGCCACCTTCACGGATTGCGAAACGCAGACCGTCGTCCATCGCGATTGGGTGGATCAGCGTCACAACCATCTTGATGTTGTCGCCTGGCATTACCATCTCAACGCCTTCTGGCAGTTCGATGGTACCGGTCACGTCAGTCGTACGGAAGTAGAACTGTGGACGGTAGCCTTTGAAGAACGGAGTATGACGGCCGCCTTCGTCTTTGGACAGGATGTACACTTCAGATTCGAACTTGGTGTGTGGCTTGATTGAGCCTGGCTTAGCCAGAACCTGACCACGTTCGATTTCTTCACGTTTGATACCACGCAGCAGAACACCAACGTTCTCACCAGCACGGCCTTCGTCCAGCAGTTTGCGGAACATTTCAACGCCAGTACAGGTAGACTTCGCAGTCTCTTTGATACCAACGATTTCAACTTCTTCACCAACTTTGATGATACCGCGCTCTACACGACCGGTAACAACGGTACCACGACCGGAGATGGAGAATACGTCTTCGATTGGCAGCAGGAATGGCTTGTCAATCGCACGCTCTGGTTCTGGGATGTAAGAATCCAGGAAGCCAGCCAGTTCGATGATTTTCGCTTCCCACTCTGCGTCGCCTTCCAGCGCTTTCAGAGCAGAACCACGAACGATTGGGGTATCGTCGCCTGGGAAATCGTACTGAGACAGCAGTTCACGAACTTCCATCTCTACCAGTTCCAGCAGCTCTTCGTCATCAACCATGTCGCACTTGTTCAGGAACACGATGATGTAAGGAACGCCTACCTGACGACCCAGCAGGATGTGCTCACGAGTCTGAGGCATTGGGCCGTCAGTCGCAGCAACAACCAGGATCGCGCCGTCCATCTGCGCAGCACCGGTGATCATGTTTTTAACATAGTCGGCGTGGCCTGGGCAGTCTACGTGTGCGTAGTGGCGAGTCGGGGTGTCGTACTCAACGTGAGAGGTGTTGATGGTGATACCACGAGCTTTTTCTTCTGGTGCGTTATCGATCTGGTCGAATGCACGAGCAGAACCACCGTAGGTTTTTGCCAGAACGGTAGTGATTGCAGCGGTCAGCGTTGTTTTACCATGGTCAACGTGGCCGATAGTACCGACGTTAACGTGCGGTTTTGTACGTTCAAACTTTTCTTTAGACATCGATTGTCCCTCTAAGACACGGATAAATCGGTGATATCACCACATCAACCAGGCGAAATGCCTGAATTGTTGAATACAGTAAAATTGAAACAGAGAGAAACGGGAAGGAGAAGTGAAGTGGTGCTGATACCCAGAGTCGAACTGGGGACCTCACCCTTACCAAGGGTGCGCTCTACCAACTGAGCCATATCAGCACGTATTGGAGCGGGCAGCGGGAATCGAACCCGCATCATCAGCTTGGAAGGCTGAGGTAATAGCCATTATACGATGCCCGCATCCTGAAACTCGGCTACCCAGTTCTTTCTGTAACAAAAAAAGAGATTTCTCTCTTTTTCAGTTTGAGCTGGCTAATTTTTCCAACCAGCTCCGGCGGCATTTACGCTGCCAGAAAGTGGTGGTGGGGGAAGGATTCGAACCTTCGAAGTCTGTGACGGCAGATTTACAGTCTGCTCCCTTTGGCCGCTCGGGAACCCCACCGGACTTGATGGTGCCGACTACCGGAATCGAACTGGTGACCTACTGATTACAAGTCAGTTGCTCTACCTACTGAGCTAAGTCGGCATCAAGTAGCGCGCATTCTATGGATACCTGCGCGGTCATGCAACTAAAAATTTGCATAAAACGTTCTTTCGCTCACATTTTATGCGAACGAAGCGCTAAGCGCTGTAAAAGTAGTCATTGCGGGTCAAATAATCAACATGCACGCGTGATTTACACTATATACACCATAGCGTGACGGCTTCCGCGTAACGCAGCGCTATCCATCTTTTTTCTTATTATTCCTGCCATCTGGTGTTAACCTCCTGCCCATTGTCCAAAATTAACTGTGTGATGAGCCACGATCCGGCAGTGTAGCGCTGGCTCACTGAAGCATGCTTATGAGCAAAAAAGAGCAAACGTTAATGACGCCTTATCTTCACTTTAACCGCAGCCAGTGGGCTGCCCTGCGTGATTCCGTCCCTATGACGCTGACGGAAGGTGAAATCGCACGGTTAAAAGGGATAAACGAAGATCTGTCCCTTGAAGAGGTGGCAGAAATTTATCTCCCCCTCTCTCGCTTGCTTAACTTCTATATCAGCTCGAACCTGCGTCGTCAGGCGGTGCTGGAGCAGTTTCTCGGGACGAACGGTCAACGCATTCCTTATATCATTAGTATCGCAGGCAGCGTGGCCGTGGGTAAAAGTACCACCGCACGCGTTTTGCAGGCGCTGTTGAGCCGCTGGCCGGAACACCGCAGCGTGGAGCTGATCACAACCGACGGCTTCCTGCATCCAAACGAAGTCTTAAAAGAACGCGGGCTGATGAAGAAGAAAGGCTTCCCGCTCTCTTATGATATGCACCGTCTGGTGAAGTTTGTCTCTGACCTGAAATCCGGCGTGCCTCACGTAACAGCGCCGGTCTATTCGCACCTGATCTACGATCGCATCCCGGGTGGGGATAAAACGGTGGTCCAGCCGGATATTCTCATTCTGGAAGGTCTGAACGTGCTGCAAAGCGGCATGGACTATCCTCACGATCCGCATCACGTCTTTGTCTCGGATTTCGTCGATTTCTCTATTTACGTCGATGCGCCGGAAGACCTGCTGCAGAACTGGTACATCAACCGCTTTCTGAAGTTCCGCGAAGGGGCGTTCACCGATCCGGACTCCTATTTCCACCACTATGCTCAGCTTTCTGAAGAAGAAGCGATCAATGTGGCGACGGGGCTGTGGAATGAGATCAACTACGTGAATCTCAAAGAGAACATCCTGCCGACGCGCGAGCGTGCGAGCCTGATCCTCACCAAGAGCGAGAAGCACGCCGTCGACCAGATTCGCCTGCGGAAATAATAAAGCAGACATAAAAAAACCGGCTTAGCGCCGGTTTTTTTCATTATGCGTGTGGCTTCTCGCCGTTTTCATCCTGATCGACCGCAAAGCAGGCCACCAGCTGGCCGCCATACTCCTTCAGCTGCGGCTGTAGCTGGGTGCAGGGGCCAAAGCGGCGGCTGCAGCGGGCGTTGAATGCACATCCCGGCGGCGGATTCAGCGGGCTTGGCAGCTCTCCCGTCAGCTTAATACGCTCACGACGATCGTCCGGGTTCAGACGCGGCGTCGCGGACAGCAGCGCCTGGGTGTACGGGTGGCGAGGGTTATTAAAGATCTGGTCTTTGGTCCCCTTCTCCACGCAGCGCCCCAGGTACATCACCATCACTTCATCGGCAATATGCTCCACCACCGACAGGTCGTGGGAGATGAACACGTAAGAGAGTCCCAGCTCCTGCTGCAGATCCATCATCAGGTTCAGCACCTGCGCACGCACGGAGACGTCGAGCGCCGACACCGGCTCGTCGGCAATCACCACGTCCGGGTCAAGCATCAGACCGCGTGCGATGGCGATACGCTGACGCTGACCACCGGAGAACATATGCGGATAGCGGTCGTAATGCTCGGTTTTGAGGCCGACCTTCGCCATCATCGCCAGCGCTTTTTCACGGCGCTGCTCTTTGCTCAGATTGCTGTTAATCAGCAGCGGTTCTTCCAGAATCTGCCCCACTTTTTTACGCGGGTTCAAAGAACCATACGGGTTCTGGAACACAATCTGGATTTTCTGGCGACGCAGCTTCTGCGCCTGCGGATCGTGCTTGAGCAGATCCTGGCCCTGATAATAAAGTTCACCGCCGGTCGGCACTTCAATCATCGTCAGCAGACGGCCCAGCGTCGATTTCCCGCAGCCTGACTCTCCCACCACCGCCAGCGTTTTACCGCGTTCGAGGTTAAAGGAGACGCCGTCCAGCGCTTTCACCAGGCGTTCAGGGGCAAACAGTCCCTTTTTCACCGGGTAATATTTTTTCAGGTCGATGGCCTGCAACAGCGGCTGTTGCGTGGTGGCCTGTTGCGTACTCATAGTGTTGGCCTCCCGGCATCATCGAGTGGGTAGTGGCATTTCGACTGACGACCGTCAGCCAGCTGGTTCAGCTCTGGCTCTTCCGTCCGGCATTTGTCCGTCGCATACGGACAGCGCGGATTGAGCAGACAGCCCTGCGGACGGTCATATTTACCCGGCACCACACCCGGCAGCGATGCCAGACGCGCTTTATCCTGAGCAAACTCCGGCAGCGCGCGTAAAAGCGCCTGGGTATACGGGTGACGCGGCGCGCGGAAGATATCGTGCGAATTTCCGGTCTCGACCACCTGGCCGGCATACATCACGATGATTTTGTGCGCGGCTTCGGCCACCAGCGCCAGATCGTGCGTAATCAGCACCAGCGCCATATTCTCTTTCTGCTGCAGCTCCAGCAGCAGCTCGATGATTTGTGCCTGAATGGTCACATCCAGCGCCGTCGTCGGTTCATCCGCAATCAGCAGCTTTGGCCGACAGGCAATCGCCATGGCGATCATCACGCGCTGGCTCATCCCGCCGGAAAGCTGGTGCGGGTAAACGTCCAGACGCGAAGCCGGGTCAGGAATACCCACCTGGTTCAGCAGATCGATCGCCCGCTGACGACGGGTTTTCTTATTCCCGCCCTGGTGCACCTTAATCGCTTCCATAATCTGGAAACCGACGGTGTAGCACGGGTTCAGGCTGGTCATCGGATCCTGGAAAATCATCGCCACTTCCGCGCCCACCAGCTGGCGGCGCTGTTTTTCAGAAATGCGCTTCAGGTCCTGACCGTTGAACTGCAGGTTTTCCGCCATCACGCGGCCCGGGTAATCAATCAGCCCCATGATCGCCAGCGAGCTCACTGACTTACCGGAACCGGACTCCCCAACGATACCCACCACTTCGCCCTGATTGACGCTGTAGCTGATGCGGTCCACGGCGCGAAACGGGGTGCCTTCATCGCCGAAGTGCACCGATAATTTATCTACATTTAATAACGCCATCTCGTGCCTCTTACTGCTTCAGTTTGGGATCAAGCGCATCACGCAGGCCATCACCCATCAGGTTAAATGCCAGCACCGTCAGCAGGATTGCCAGACCCGGGAAGGTGACAACCCACCAGGCGCTTTGTGCGAACTGCAACACGTCGGAGAGCATGGTGCCCCACTCCGGCGTTGGCGGCTGCGCACCCATGCCCAGGAAGCCAAGAGCGGCCATATCAAGAATGGCGTTAGAGAAACCGAGCGACGCCTGAACGATCAGCGGCGCAAGGCAGTTCGGGAAGATATTGACAAACATCTGGCGCATCGCACCGGCTCCCGCTACGCGAGACGCCGTGACGTAGTCGCGGTTCACTTCCACCAGCACCGCCGCGCGGGTTAAACGCACGTAGTGAGGAAGCGCCACGAACGTCAGCGCCAGGGCGGCGTTACCGATCGACGGCCCGAAGATCGCCACCAGCACCAGCGCCAGCAGCAGGCTTGGCAGCGCCAGCATGATGTCGACGATACGCATGATGATGTTATCAACAATGCCGCCGAAGTAACCGGCAACCAGACCCAGTACGATCCCCATAATCAGGGATAACACCACCACCAGACAGCCGACCAGCAGCGACAGGCGCGCACCGTACATCAGACGCGACAGCACATCGCGGCCCACATCATCGGTCCCCAGCAGGTGCGCCAGGCTACCGCCGTCCTGCCAGGCAGGCGGGGCGAGCAGCGCATCGCGGAACTGATCCGCCGGGTTATACGGCGCCAGCACGTTTGCGAACACCGCAATCAGGATCATGATAGCGACATACACCAGCCCCACCACCGCGCCTTTGTTGCGCTTGAAGTAGTGCCAGAACTCCTGCATCGGCGTCATCGGAACCGGTGCAGCAACAACTTTGTTTTCAGAAACCTGTGACATGATGGCCCCTTACTTCTTATGACGAATACGCGGGTTCACCACGCCGTAGAGCAAATCGACCAGCAGGTTGACGAGGATAATCATCGTCGCGACCAGCAGAACACCGCCCTGCACAACCGGATAGTCACGGCGCTGCAGCGCGTCAATCAGCCAGCGGCCCAGGCCCGGCCAGGAGAAGATGGTTTCGGTCAGGATCGCCCCCGCCAGCAACGTCCCCACCTGGAGACCGATAACGGTCACTACCGGCAGCATGGCGTTACGCAGCGCATGGACGATAATGACGCGCATACGCGTCAGGCCCTTGGCGCGGGCGGTGCGGATGTAATCCTCACCCAGCACTTCCAGCATCGATGAACGGGTCATACGGACGATCACCGCCAGAGGAATGGTGCCCAGCACCATGGCAGGCAGGATCATATGCGCGACGGCATCCATGAAGTTGCCCTCTTCACCCCAGATAGCCGTATCAATCAGCATAAAACCGGTGAGCGGGTTGGAGTCGTCCAGGAAGACCATATCGCTGACGCGCCCGGAGACCGGTGTCAGGTTTAGCTGCACCGAGACCAGCATAATCAGCATCATGCCCCACCAGAAGATAGGCATGGAGTAGCCGGTCAGCGCCAGGCCCACGGCGGTATGGTCAAAAATAGAGCCACGCTTGACGGCAGCCAGTACCCCAACAGGGATACCCACCGCGGTGGCGAAAATCATGGCGCAGACGCCAAGCTCCAGTGTCGCTTTAAAACGCGGCACGAACTCGTCCCACACCGGAAGACGGCTTTTCAACGAAATCCCTAAATCACCGTGCAGCACGCCCCAGATATAGTGGAGATACTGCTGCCACATCGGCTTATCGAGGCCGAGTTCAGCCAGCAGCTGTGCATGGCGCTCAGGGGAAATACCACGCTCGCCCGCCATAATCATTACCGGGTCGCCGGGGATCATATGGACGAAGGCAAAAGTGAGAAGGGTGATACCGATAAACGTGGGGATAACAAGTCCCAGACGTCGGAGGATGAACTGCAACATAACCCGGATTCTCTCTGATGACGCACGACCAGTGGCGTGACGTCTGTATTGCTCACAAATCTTATTCCCTCTCCTTTCAGAGAGAGAATTAAGCACTGCTGCCGGGTGGCGCTACGCTTACCCGACCTACAGACCGTAGGCCAGTGCAAGCGCAGCGCCGCCTGGCGTTGCTTTTAATTATTCAACCGATACGTTTTCGAAGTGGTGTTTGCCCAGTGGATCAACCACGTAGCCTTTCACTTCTTTACGCACTGATTCGTACACGGTGGAGTGAGCCACAATCAGCGCCGGAGCCTGATCGTGCATAACAACCTGTGCCTGCTTGTACAGTTCAATACGTTTGTTGTGATCGTCGGTCGCACGCGCCGGCTGGATCAGGTCTTCAAACGGCTTGTAGCACCAGCGAGAGTAGTTAGAACCGTCTTTTGCCGCCGCGCAGCTGAACAGGGTGGCGAAGAAGTTGTCCGGATCCCCGTTATCACCGGTCCAGCCCATCATGACTGCCTGGTGCTCACCCGCTTTGGCGCGCTTCAGGTACTCGCCCCACTCGTAGGTCACAATCTTGGCCTGAACGCCAATCTTAGCCCAGTCAGCCTGAACCATTTCTGCCATACGACGTGCGTTCGGGTTGTACGGACGCTGTACCGGCATCGCCCACAGCTCAACGGTGAAGCCTTTATCCTGGCCCGCTTCTTTCAGCAGCGCTTTCGCTTTCTCAGGATCGTAGGAGTAATCTTTAACGTCGTCGTTATAGCCCCACATGGTTGGTGGGATCAGGTTTTTGGCTGCAACGCCAGCGCCCTGGTAAACCGCCTTGATAATCGCTTCTTTGTTCACCGCGTAGGTCAGCGCCTGACGCACTTTCACGTCATCAAACGGTTTCTTCTCGGTGTTGAAGGAGAGATAGCCCACGTTCAGGCCAGCCTGCTCCAGCAGGTTGATGTTCTTGTCCTGCTTCATGCGGGCGATGTCTGCCGGGTTCGGGTATGGCATCACCTGGCATTCGTTTTTCTGCAGTTTTGCATAACGTACGGACGCATCTGGCGTGATGGAGAAGACCAGACGGTCAATCTTCGGCTTGGTGCCCCAGTAGCCTTCGAACGCTTTATACAGAATACGGGAGTCTTTCTGGTACTGCAGCAGCTGGAATGGACCGGTACCGATTGGGTTCAGGTCGACCTTCTCCGGCGTACCGGCTTTCAGCATGTTGTCCGCGTACTCTTTGGACAGAATAGAGGCGAAGTCCATGGCCAGGTCTGCCAGGAACGGCGCTTCAGGACGCGTCAGCACGAACTGAACGGTATTATCGTCCACTTTTTTCACTTCAGAGATCAGATCCGGCAGGCCCATCCCTTCGAAGTATTCATAGCTGCCGCCAGAGACTTTGTGGTACGGGTTCTGGGCGTTTTTCTGACGATCGAAGGAGAACACAACGTCGTCGGCATTAAAGTCGCGCGTTGGTTTGAAATCTTTGCTGTCCTGCCACTTCACGCCCTGGCGCAGGTGGAAGGTATAGGTTTTACCGTCTTCGCTGACGTCCCACTTCTCAGCCAGACCCGGAATCACTTCCGTGGTGCCAGTTTTGAATTCAACCAGACGGTTATAGATCGGTACAGAGCTTGCGTCGTACGTCGTACCAGAGGTAAAGAGCTGTGGGTTAAAGCCTTCCGGCGAGCCTTCAGAACAGTAAACCAGGGTTTTTGCCTGTACGCTTGCTGCCACGGTCATAGCCACCAGGCTCAGACCAAGCTTCAGCATCCCTGACTTCTTCAAGGAAATACTCATTATTCTGCTCCAATGTGATGTTTTGCTTTGTTGTGTTACGCCGCCAGACCTTTATTTATTTTTTACCCGGTCCGGTCGGAGGTGCCCGAAGGCGTTAAAGGGATGGAGAATCCTTTCAGAAGAGCGTTTGAGTTGCAGCGCAGATCGTCCCTGAAATGCCCCTCATGCCCTACAATCTGTCAACAGAATGTGAAAACGTCAATACAGGTGACGGGGATTTACGCTGAGTGTGAGAAACCGCAAACAAAGATTAAAAAAACCATGAGCGCCAGTTTTCAGCAGGGAAATTTATGCTACTCGCCATGTTGCAGCACAACTCTCTCCCTATTTCGCCACAATCAGTGATTAACTTTTATTCAGAATGGGTAAATTTTCTTGCAGAATGGTGATTATCTGAGCACTAAATACCGCGAACGTTAAAACGCACAGCGAAAAATGCTGAGGTTATCCATAAGCAACGCGAAAAAAGATCAATCTATATATAAAAAAATACAATGGATTATGTCACAAAATCGTTAACAGACAGGGAGAAGCCGGTCTAACAGGCGTTTTGGATACTCTGGTGGGGTAAGGTCATAATGCAAAAAGGGCTAACCTTGCGGTTAGCCCTTTTCAGAATGTGGTCGGCGAGAGAGGATTCGAACCTCCGACCCACTGGTCCCAAACCAGTTGCGCTACCAAGCTGCGCTACTCGCCGAATGCGGAGCGCATCTTACTGCTGAGGTGCGCCCCCGTCAATCCCTTATTTTCAAAAAGCCATTCAACTGGCGATATTCTCGCCAGAGCAGCTACTGCGCGGCTTTTGCACTGTTATCAGGGAGTTTACACCAGTTGTTGTTTTCGTTAATTCCACCATCCGGTGAGGTATAGCCGAGACAACCCATGATGGTGTCATACAGCTCAACGTGACGACGCGGCACCTTCATCTCCGCCTCTTTCTTCAGCTGAGCAAACATCTTCGCTTTCTGCGGGTCTTCCAGATACTTGTCGGACATCCACACCATCATTGGCACGCGGAACTGCTCCGGCGGCGCCATCTTGCGTGGCGTACCGTGCAGATGCTCGTATTCATTGATGGATTCACCGTGGTCCGCCGCATAGAAGACGATCGCTTTCTTATCACGAACCTGGTCAATCACCGTATCAATAAAGTGATCCACATACATCACGGAGTTGTCGTAGGAGTTAATCAGCTGCGCTTTGGTGCAGTCTTTATCCACCCCGACACATTCCGGCGTCCATTTGGCAAAGCTACGCGGATAGCGTTGGGTGTAATTAAAGTGCGACCCTTTGGTATGCAGGATGATCATGTGCTTACCATCAGGCTTACCGTTGAGAGAGAGTTTCATCTCATCTATCAGCAGCATGTCATCGACAGGTTTTCCGCGGTTGCGCGCCTCTGCGCCAATCTGCTCGCGGTAGGAAATATTTTGCGCCATGGTGTTGCTGTAGAACCACATCTCGCTCTGCATCGCATAGAGGTCAGACGTAAATCCAAGCTGATGCAGCACCGAGAAGACGTTTTGCTCTTTTAGCGTACGCTGCGGGTTGTCGCTCGCCCCGCCCTCGCGCACAAACATGCAGCGCAGGGAGAGCTTGGTGGCGGTATCACAGGAATAGCCACGATAGGCAATCAGGTTCTTTTCCTGCGCCAGTTTCGGCGTGGTATCTCGGTTATAGCCGAGAATACCCATATGATCCCAGCGCGTGGTCTCTCCGATAATAAAGACGACGTAGGTATCGTCGATATCCTTTGGCGCAACATAGGTAAATTTCTTCGCCGGGTTTATCAGCGACTTATTATCCGAGGATTCATCCACCTGCGCCCACGCATACAGCCCCAGCGCGGAGATCCAGTTAGACGGCAAATACGAGTTGGCGACCACACCGCCATAGCTTGGCAGATCCACGCCGGAGGTACGTTCATCATTCTTCTGCTTCACTTCCAGCAGGCGAATCGGCCCCCAGACCATCAGGCCCGCCAGCAACACCACGGCGACGCTTCTGAATCGCTTTCCGGGCGTGCGGATCTGGTGAACCAGCGTGTAGCGGCAGCGGTTGCTCCAGATGAGCAGCAGCGGCAAGGCGCTGACGGCCACCAGCCAGAGAATAAAGTGGAGCCCTACAACCTCTTTAGAGAGGTCGATATCCGTGGTCATCACCGAGGCAATAATGCCGTAGCCAATCACCACGTTCATAAAGGTCATGTAATAGCTGGCACCCGCCGAGCACAGCACGATAAACGTTGCCAGCACTCGCCACACGCGACGGCCAAACAGGGTAAGAATACGGAATAAAAAGAAGGTGACCAGTACCGCAGCGACCAATTCGACAACCGCTGCAATTCCTTTCCAGACGGTAAAATCATGCGCATAACCGTCAAACCGACGAAAAAAAACTGCGCCATTCATAAACAGGCCGATGTACAACGCCAGCAAAAAGCAGAGCTTTTGTTGCGCCATCGATTTAATGTATTTCATGCAAGCTACCCGGAACAAGGGACAGTACCACCGCCCACGCTGATTATTACGTGGGCAGATTACATATACGCACAGGGGATCGTTCAGTGAAACGACGACAGGCGTGGTAAGTAGACCACAGAGGAAGGGAAAAGTGGCAGCAGAGTGTGTGATCGGTACAGTTATTTACAAAAAACACTTCAGGAATTTGACAACGCCAGCAAAGCCTCGGTTTTCACATAAGAAACAGGCCGGATAACCGGCCTTATTTAACGTCTCAGGCATGCACCTCTTTGAAGACTTCACGCTGCGGCTGACGAATCGTCGTGGACAGTGCCAGCGAGATAATCAGCAAGGCAAAGATCACGCAGAAGGTCACGTAGAACCCGCCGAACAGGGAGGCAATCAGCGAGCCGCAGATACTGCCAATCCCGAAGCCCAGATAGATAACCCCATAGTTTTTCGCCAGATTGTTCAGGCCAAAGAACTCGCTCACCAGTGACGGGAAGACGGTAATGGTGCCGCCGAAGTTAAAGGCCACGCAGGCAATCGCCGCGAAGAAGGTGGCTTCATTCAGCGGAGCGAACAGCAGCGCCGCCATACCGACCAGCGAGACCACCTGGCCAATCGTAATCACGCGGATGCGGGCAATTTTGTCAGACAGGATACCGAGGACCAGACGACCCGAGAGGTTAGCAATGGAGATCACGGTCACCGCGTTGGCCGCCGTGGCTGCATCCAGTTTCACCATCCCCTGCGCGATATCTTTCGCCACGCCGATGACATACAGACCGCTCATGCAGGCCGTCAGGAACATCACCGCCAGCATCCAGTACTGTGGCTTACGCATGGACTGCGCGAGGGTGAAGTCGTTCTCCACCACGCCGTTTACAGATTTCACTTCCTGCTGCGGCGCATCTTTCATCAGCGTGGCGCCGAACAGAATCATCACCAGCACGATAGCGCCCCAGATCATGAAGGTTTTTTCGAGACCGACGGACGCCAGCAGATGGGCGTCGATAAATTTGAACCCGAGGCTGCCCAAACCGTAAGAACCAATGGCAAACGCCGAGATTAAGCCTTTACGTTCCGGGAACCACTTCACGCAGTTTGACAGCGTCAGCAGATACCCCGCACCGTCCGCCAGCCCCACCAGCACGCCAGCGCTTAGCCACAACATCATCAGGTTGCTTGAATGCGCGGTCAGGAAAAAGCCCAGACCCAGCAGGATACCGGACGCCATGGTCACGCGCTTCACGCCAAAACGCTCCTGCAGCTTGCCCGCGACGGAAGATGAAATCGCCAGACCCAGGCTCAGCAAACCAAAGGAGAACGCGACCTGACTGACCGGGGCGCCGAGTTTGTCGGAAAGCGCACTGTTAAACAGGCTCCAGGTATAGACCGACCCCAGCGCAAACTGAGTGACGATGGTACCAAAGAGCGTGAGCCAGCGCGTGCGGTTATAGGTTGATGTGTTCATGGCAGTTGTCCTGCAAGAGAAATTAAGGAAGTTCGCTGAGGACAACGATAAACAAAACCTTAATATGCCTGGGGTAAAACGGCATGAAATGCAGGCGGAACGGAATGAAATGCCTGGAATCGGGAATGAATGACCTGGCACGGGAATAAAGCGATAGCGTGTTAGTACCTGCTATCGCTGTAAACCCTGTGGTTGTTGTATTCGAGATGTTATCGTAACGTTTAAAAAAGTAACAATTCTAGAAATTCGCGCTGACGCCGAGGGTGTATAAAAACTCCTCACCGGTAGTGGTATGCTCCCCCTGAGCCAACGACGCATAGGCCGCCATGTGGGTATTAAAGGGAATATCCGTTCCTACGGTGACATCCATCCAGCTACCGTTTTGAGCAGGGGCGGGCGTTTGTGGCATACCAAACTGCGATTTCCACTGATTTTCACCAAACTGCTGGTTATAGCTGATCTGCGCCCAGGGCCGGAGATCGCCGTACTGGGTATTCACGCGCCACCCCAGCGTGCTGATGCTGGCATGCCAGAGCGGGTCCGTGACTGACTGTGTCGACGCGCTATCCCCAAACTCGTTGATCATCATGGGAGCCGTGCCGTCATAACGCCACGCCACCACCGGGCCAGTGCTGATGCGCGCTGAAACGGGAAAATTCCAGCCCACGCTCATCGCCCCCTCTGCCGTACTGCCAGACGGTATATTCAGGGCAAGACCTGGGGCGTTTTGCGAAGACTGAATACGCTCAGCGAGAATATCCTCATAGCGCGGTTGGTGATCCGCATCCCATGTATAGCGTTCCGCCGTATTATTTTGAGCGTCTGAAACGATATATTCCTGTTGCCAGGCAGACGCTGTATTACAAAAAAACAGGCAGGCTGAAATTCCCACCAGGCCAGACACAGCATGGCGACCACTGATTTTTTTTATCATCATCAACGCGACCCCAGAGAGAGCCGAATTCGGCGATATTTGTCGTTATTCAGGAAGAGCTTATAGCCCTGTATTAACTATTGTCTTTATAGTAAACACGTCAAGCCGGTCAGAACGAAATTTTTGCGAAATCAGTATCAATAAGGGAGATGACGGATGGAACGTTGCGGTTGGGTAAGCCAGGATCAGCTTTATATCGACTATCACGATCGGGAATGGGGCGTGCCGGAAACGGATGGCAAAAAGCTCTTTGAGATGATCTGCCTTGAGGGCCAGCAGGCGGGGTTGTCATGGATTACGGTACTGAAGAAACGCGAAAATTACCGCAACGCCTTCCATCAGTTCGATCCCGTCGCCGTCGCCGCGATGACCGATGAGGACGTGGAACGACTGGTGCAGGATGCCGGCATCATCCGCCATCGCGGTAAGATCCAGGCCATCATCGGTAACGCACGGGCTTATCTGGCGATGGAACAAAACGGCGAATCATTTTCAGATTTTGTCTGGACGTTTGTGAACAACACTCCGCAAGTCACGCAGGCCGCCACGCTCGCGGACATCCCGGCCTCCACCCCAGCCTCGGATGCGCTCTCGAAGGCCCTGAAAAAACGCGGCTTTAAGTTTGTCGGCTCCACCATCTGCTACGCCTTTATGCAGGCCTGTGGCCTGGTCAACGACCACGTTACCGGCTGCTTCTGTCATCCGGGAGGCCATCATGATCCGCAAATGGCAAAGTGAAAATACCGCGCCGCTTCTGAGCCTGTGGCTTGAAAGCACCACAGAAGCGCATCCATTTATCGCGCCGAATTACTGGAAAGAGAATGAGGCCATGGTGCGGGATGTTTACCTGCCCTCCGCTGAAACCTGGGTCTGGGAGCAGGACGGCGAAACTTGCGGATTTATCAGCGTGATGCAGTCTCAGTTTGTCGGCGCCCTGTTTGTAGCGCCGTCATGCATCGGGAAAGGGATCGGGCGCGCGCTGCTGAACCATGTTCAACAGCGCTTCCCGCACTTAACCCTGGAGGTGTATCAGAAAAATGTCCGGGCGGTGAACTTCTACCATGCGCAGGGCTTTCGCATTGAAGACAGCGCCTGGCAGGATGACACCCAGCACCCGACGTGGATCATGAGCTGGCAGGCGGATCAAACGCCGTTAAGGTAAGCTCGGGACCCGTATATTTCTCGACCCAGGCCAGCGCCGTGTTTCCTGCGCAGCCATTCCCCAGCTTCGAGCTGGGGAGATCTTTGGTCAGCACGTTAACCGCCCCGTTTTTGCAGATACCGCCTTCGGCGAGCTCAAGGTCAGGCCATGCGCCCTGATGAATGCAGATCACGCCCGGCTTAATCCCGTCGCTCACCACCGCCCCTGCCAGCACCTGCCCGCGTGAGTTCCAGACGCGCACCACGTCGCCGTCCGCAATCCCGCGCGCTTTCGCGTCGAGGGTATTCAGCGTGATCGGCTCTCGTCCGGCGACCGCATACTGCTCGCGCAGGGAGGTATAGTTAAGCTGACTGTGCAAACGGTGCGCAGGATGGGCAGACAACACCTGCAGCTGATCCGGCCGGGCGTTGCCGTGCCATTCGTCCGGCTCGAGCCACGTGGGATGGGGCGGGCAGTCAGCATAGCCAAAGCTGGCGATGCGCTCACTGTAGATCACAATCTTTCCGCTCTCGGTTTTCAGCGGATGGTTCTCCGGATCGCGTCGAAAATCAGCGAAACGAACAAACTGCGCGTTCTGTTCGCTCTCCGGCATTTCAATAATCTGGTTCGCCTCCCAGAACTCAGCAAATGGCGGAAGCGTCACGCCCTGCGCCGCGCCGCGCTGCCCGGCAATCTGGTAGAACGTCTCCAGCCATTGCAGATCGCTTTTCCCTTCAGTAAAACGCGCCCGACCGCCCGCTTCCCACAGTTCGCTCAGTTCAGCAAACACGTCAAAATCGTCACGCGCTTCATCACGCGGGGCGACAACGCGCTTCATCGGGACCATATGTTGATTGCTGTAGTCGCCGGTCATGGTGAGATCGTTACGCTCAAACGAGGTGGTCGCCGGGAGGACGATATCGGCGTGTTTCGCCGAGGCGGTCCAGAAGCACTCGGAGATCACCACCAGCTCCGGCTTCTGCCAGGCGCGGATCAGGCGATTGGTATCCTGATGGTGCGTGAAGTTTGACCCGCCCGCCCACCAGACAAATTTAATATCCGGGAAGTGGCGGTCCAGACCATTGTGCTGATAGAAACCGCCCGGATTTTCCAGGGCTTCAACAATACGCGCCACCGGGATTTTATCCACCGCATCCACGCCGCCCTGCACCGAGCCCTGCAAAGACGCCAGCACCGCCGCTTTACGCGTGGGGTTACCGCCATTGGCAAAATGATAGGAGAGACCAAAACCGCCGCCCGGCGTACCGATCTGCCCAAGCATCGCGGCAAGGGTCACCAGCATCCAGTGTTTCTGCTCGCCAAACTGCTGGCGCTGCATCCCCCAGCCGGACATTAACATCGTGGCATTTTTATGGAATAACGCCGCCAGTTCGCGGAGTTTATCCGCAGGAACGCCACAAATCTCTGCTGCCCACTCTGCCGTTTTCGCCACGCCATCGGACTGGCCCGTCAGGTAGTCGGCGAACTTATCGAAGCCGGTGGTACAGCGCGTCAGAAATTCGACATCGTGCCAGCCGTTTTCCACCAGCGTATGGGCGATACCCAGCATCATTGCCACGTCGGTGCCCATATGCGGGGCAACCCACTCGGCGCTGTCGCCGAAGAAATCCAGGGTTTCAGAGCGCATCGGGTCAATGCAGATGATGCGCTTGCCGCTTTTGCGCAGCGCGTCGAAATAGCCAATGCCCTGCTCGTCGCTGGCATTCCAGGCAATTTTCAACGTGTTAAGAGGGTTAGCGCTCCACAGCACCACCACATTGGTATGCTCCAGCACCAGCGGCCAGCTGGTCTGCTGCTGATACACTTCGTTCCCGCCCACGACGTACGGCATGATCGCCTGCGCCGCACCGGTGGAGTAATCCCCCAGATGACCGGTATAGCCTCCCGCCAGGCTCATATAGCGCTGCAGCAGCGTCGACGCCTTATGCAGCACCCCGTTAGAGCGCCAGCCGTAGGACCCGGCGAAAATGGACGACGGACCGTAACTGTCGCGAATGCGCTTGTGCTGGGTGTGGATCAGCGCCAGCGCGTCATCCCAGCTCACGCGAACAAACTCATCCTGCCCGCGAATACCCTGCGGCTTGTCCGGCGAGGCCAGAAAACCTTTACGCACCATCGGCCAGCGCACGCGCGTTTTGCTATGCACCTGATCGCGAACGACGGTCTGTAAAGAGTTGGGATGTTGTGTTGGCAATGCTCCGCGAGACGACAGAACATTTTCGCCATCGGTTTCGACCAGCATCGGCCCCCAGTGGGCGGCGGTCAGAATGGTTTTCGTTGAGGTGCTCAAGCGTGCGCTCCTGGTTGCGTGCAGGTTTACGGCCTTCTTGTTGAGGCCGTTTATGGTTTGTCACAAATTTCAGAGTTATACCCGGAATTTTCTCCGTATCTGGACGTCATAATCAACTGCCACGCTCGCCGTGGCAAAGAATAAAAAGGATTAAGGAAAGAAGATGAAAAAACGCGTACTCGTTATTGCCGCTCTGGTGAGCGGTGCCCTGGCTGTTTCTGGCTGCACAACCAACCCTTACACCGGTGAACGCGAAGCGGGTAAATCCGGCATTGGCGCGGGTATCGGCTCGCTGGTCGGCGCAGGCGTTGGGGCGCTCTCCTCCTCCAAGAAAGACCGCGGCAAAGGCGCGCTGATTGGCGCAGCGGCGGGCGCAGCGCTGGGCGGCGGCGTCGGTTATTACATGGACGTGCAGGAAGCGAAGCTGCGCGACAAAATGAAGGGAACCGGCGTGAGCGTGACGCGCAGCGGCGATAACATCATCCTGAACATGCCGAACAACGTGACCTTCGACAGCAGCAGCGCAACGCTGAAACCGGCTGGCGCGAATACCCTGACCGGCGTGGCGATGGTGCTGAAAGAGTACAACAAGACCGCGGTGAACGTGATGGGCTATACCGACAGCACCGGCAGCCAGGATCTGAACATGCGTCTGTCCCAGCAGCGCGCCGATGCCGTGGCCAGCTCGCTCATCACCCAGGGCGTTGAAGCAAACCGCATCCGCACCAGCGGCATGGGCCCTGCCAACCCTATCGCCAGCAACAGCACGGCGGAAGGCAAAGCGCAGAACCGCCGTGTTGAGATTACGTTAAGCCCAATTCAGTAGGTAAAAGCAAAACGGCAACCCCGTTGCCGTTTTTAGTGTTTGCGCCCTCTCCCGTGGGAGAGGGTTGGGGTGAGGGCATCAGACCGCAACCTCCGGTAAGCGCAGCGCCACCAGGCAAATTACTTGATTCGTCCGATTTTCCCGCTAAGGTATTCTCACTAAATTCAGGGAAATCAGTGATGAGCAAACCAGCCCGGGCCACCATCAGCGACGTGGCGAAAGCCGCCAAAACCGGTAAAACCAGCATTTCGCGCTATCTTAACGGCGAGAAACACCTGCTGTCCGATGCGTTGCTGGCGCGTATTGAACAGGCCATTGCCGATCTCGACTACCGTCCCAGCCTCATGGCGCGCGGGCTCAAACGCGGCCGCACCCGCCTTATCGGGCTGATCATCGCCGATATCACCAACCCCTACTCCGTGAACGTGCTCAGCGGTATCGAAGCCGCCTGTCGCGAGAAAGGCTTTACGCCGCTGGTCTGTAATACCAACAACGAAGTCGACCAGGAGCTGCATTATCTCGACCTGCTGCGCAGCTATCAGGTAGAAGGGATTGTGGTCAACGCGGTAGGCATGCGTGAAGAAGGATTAAATCGCCTGCAGCAATCCTCCCTGCCCATGGTCCTCATCGACCGTAAAATCCCGGAATTTGCCTGCGACGTGGTCGGGCTGGACAACACCCAGGCCGCGACGACCGCCACCGAACATCTGATTGAACAGGGCTTCGAGGCCATTCTGTTTCTGAGTGAACCGCTGGGGATGGTCAACACCCGTCGTGAACGCCTGAGCGCATTTCGCGCCACGCTGGAGCGTTATCCCGGCGTGATCGCCGAAAATGCCGAAACGCCGCTGCACGAAGCCGCGCAGCTCGACAACACCCTGCGTCAGTTCCACATGCGCCATCGCGGGATGCGAAAAGCCGTTATCTCCGCCAACGGGGCGTTGACCCTGCAGGTTGCCCGCTCGCTCAAGCGCATTGGCCTGCACTGGGGCAGCGACATTGGTCTGCTGGGATTCGATGAACTGGAATGGGCGGAACTGGCTGGCGTAGGCATTACCACCCTCAAACAACCCACCTGGCAGATTGGCTATGCTGCTGTTGAACAAGTGGTTCGTCGTATTGAAGGCACCAGCGATGCCGTTCGCGAGCAGGTCTTCTCCGGAGAACTGATCGTTCGTGGCTCTACCGCGCGTTAAATTTCCCTTGTGATAGCGATCATAAATTCAACATCCTGACCTTTTCTTTGGAACCGGTTCCATCTAGCGTAATAGTATTGATATGTTGCGATGGAGTCCGAAGATGGGCAGGAAAATTATGGTGGTCACCGCCGCGTACGGTGCGGAACAGGTGCGGCAGGCGGGCGGTCAACGGGCAATGCTTCCCGTTATTGCTGGCGCGGGGGCAGACGGCGTGGAGATCCGCCGCGAGCTGTTCAACAGCGAAGAGCTGCTGGCGCTGCCTGCGCTGGGCGAATCCATTGAGCTGCTGGGCCTGCTGGCGTGCTACTCCGCACCCGCCGCCCTGTTTATGCCCGACGGCACCCTCAACCCGGACCTGCCCCACTATCTCTCTGAAGCCAACACCCTGAACGCCCTGTGGCTGAAGGTTTCCCTCGGCCATTTCAGCGACACGCAACCACTCGACGCCCTGCGTACGCTATTGAACACCAGCGGTATGGCGCTGGTCGTGGAGAACGATCAGACCGACTGCGGACAGCTCGCGCCCATGCAGCGTTTCCAGGCCGCCTGTCGGGAAATGGCGCTCCCCGTCACGCTGACCTTCGACATGGGCAACTGGCTGTGGGTGGGCGACTCGCCGGAAGAGGCCGCGCGTCATCTGGCCCCTGCGGTGAGCTATATCCACGTGAAAGCCGCCGTGCCGCATAAAGATAACTTCCGCGCCGTCGCACCGGACCGCGCCGATGCGCGCTGGCTGGATCTGCTCGGCCAGCTGCCTGCCGATGCCCCGCGCGGTATCGAATTCCCGCTGGAAGGGTCGGATTTAACCGCCGTTACCCGCCATTACGTCAACCTGCTGCGCGAGGAGTAAACCATGCACAAGACGCTGGATGTCATCACGATTGGTGAAGCCATGGCCATGTTTGTTGCCACCGAAACGGGCGAACTGAGTGCGGTGGAGCACTTTATCAAACGCGTCGCAGGCGCAGAACTGAACGTCGCGACCGGCCTGGCGCGTCTCGGCCTGAACGTGGGCTGGGTCAGCCGCGTGGGGGATGACAGCTTTGGCCATTTCGTTCTCGATTCGCTGAAAAAAGAGGGGATTGATGCCGCTGGCGTCACCCTCGACGGACGCTTCCCTACCGGCTTTCAGCTTAAATCTAAGGTCGAAAATGGAACCGATCCCATCGTGGAGTATTTCCGTAAAGGCTCGGCCGCAAGCCACCTCTCTGTCGCGGATTACCACGCCGATTACTTTGCCTCCGCGCGCCATCTTCATCTGAGCGGCGTGGCAGCCGCGCTGTCTGCCAGCTCGTATGAACTGCTGGATCATGCGGCAGCTACCCTGAAAGCCCAGGGCAAAACGATCTCGTTCGATCCGAATTTGCGCCCGGTGCTGTGGAAAAGCGAAGCGGAAATGGTGGAGAAACTGAACCGTCTGGCATTCAGGGCGGACTGGGTTCTGCCAGGCCTGAAAGAAGGGATGATCCTGACCGGCGAAAGCACGCCGGAAGGCATTGCCGACTTCTACCTGAATAAAGGGGTAAAAGCGGTGGTGCTGAAGACCGGTGCCGATGGCGCATGGTTTAAAACGACCAACGGTGAACAGGGCGCGGTCGCGGCAGTGAAGGTCGAGAACGTGGTCGACACCGTCGGCGCGGGCGACGGCTTTGCCGTGGGCGTGATTAGCGCCCTGCTGGAAGGCAAAACGCTGCCGCAGGCCGTCGCGCGAGGCAACAAGATTGGCTCGCTGGCCATTCAGGTGCAGGGCGACAGCGAAGGATTACCAACGCGAGCACAGCTCGGCGTTTAAATTCTCTCTCCCTGTGGGAGAGGGCCAGGGTGAGGGCAGCAAGCCGCACCAAATAATTAAGCCACCGTGTACCCTACAGACAACGGCGGTAACAACCTCAACAACAGAGGCAAGCCTATGAACAGTTCGACCAATGCAGTAAAACGCTGGTGGTACATCATGCCAATCGTGTTTATCACGTACAGCCTGGCGTACCTTGACCGTGCCAACTTCAGCTTCGCGTCCGCAGCGGGGATCACCGAGGACCTCGGGATCACCAAAGGTATCTCCTCCCTGCTGGGTGCCCTTTTCTTCCTGGGCTACTTCTTCTTCCAGATCCCCGGCGCGATTTATGCGGAACGCCGCAGCGTGCGTAAGCTGATCTTTATCTGTCTGATCCTGTGGGGCGCCTGCGCGTCACTGACCGGCATGGTGAACAATATTCCTGCCCTGGCCGCCATTCGCTTTATCCTCGGCGTCGTTGAGGCGGCGGTTATGCCCGCGATGCTGATCTACATCAGCAACTGGTTTACCAAATCTGAGCGCTCGCGCGCGAATACCTTCCTGATCCTCGGTAACCCGGTCACGGTACTGTGGATGTCGGTGGTGTCGGGCTACCTGATCCAGTCCTTCGGCTGGCGCGAGATGTTTATCATTGAAGGGGTGCCGGCGATTATCTGGGCCTTCTGCTGGTGGGTGCTGGTGAAAGATAAACCTGCCCAGGCGAAGTGGCTTTCCGAAGATGAAAAAGCGGCGCTGCAGGCGCAGCTGGATAAAGAACAGCAAGGTCTGAAGGCGGTACGTAACTATGGTGAAGCCTTCCGCTCGCGTAACGTGATCCTGCTCTGCGCACAGTATTTTACCTGGAGCATTGGCGTGTACGGCTTTGTGCTGTGGCTGCCGTCCATTATCCGCAGCGGCGGTGAAAACCTCGGCATGGTCGAAGTAGGCTGGCTGTCATCCGTACCGTATCTGGCGGCAACCATCGCGATGATTATCGTCTCCTGGGCGTCGGACAAGCTGCAGAACCGCAAGCTGTTTGTCTGGCCGCTGCTGCTGATTGCTGCCTTCGCCTTTATTGGCTCCTGGGCCGTGGGCGCAAACCACTTCTGGGTCTCTTATACGCTGCTGGTGATTGCCGGTGCCGCCATGTATGCCCCGTACGGACCGTTCTTCGCCATCATCCCCGAGATGCTGCCGCGTAACGTTGCGGGTGGCGCGATGGCGCTGATTAACAGTATGGGTGCACTGGGTTCGTTCTGCGGCTCCTGGTTCGTGGGTTACCTGAACGGTGCCACCGGCAGTCCGTCCGCATCGTACATCTTTATGGGGGTGGCGCTTTTCGCCTCGGTGTGGCTTACTCTGATTGTTAAGCCTGCTAATAATCAACAACACCCTGTCGGCGCTCGCCACGCCTGAATCCTTAAAAAAATCAACGGAGATTAGCATGAAGCCGTCCGTCATTTTGTATAAAGCCCTGCCGGAAGATCTGCAGAAACGTCTTGAAGAGCACTTCACCGTTACGCAGGTGAAGAACCTGCGCCCGGAAACCGTGGCACAGCACGCCGACGCGTTCGCCAGCGCCGAGGGCCTGCTGGGTTCAAGCGAAAAAGTGGATGTCGCCCTGCTGGAGAAAATGCCGAAGCTTCGTGCTACCTCAACCGTTTCAGTTGGTTACGACAACTTCGACGTGGATGCCCTAAACGCCCGCAAGATCCTGCTGATGCATACGCCGCATGCTCTGACGGAAACCGTGGCCGATACGCTGATGGCGCTCATGCTCACCACGGCCCGTCGCGTGGTGGAAGTGGCTGAGCGCGTCAAAGCGGGTGAATGGACAAAGAGCATTGGTCCGGACTGGTTCGGTGTGGATGTTCACGGCAAAACGCTGGGCATTGTCGGTATGGGGCGTATCGGGCTCGCGCTCGCGCAGCGCGCGCATTTTGGTTTTAACATGCCGATTCTGTATAACGCGCGTCGCCATCACAGTGAAGCCGAAGAACGCTTCAACGCCCGTTACTGCGAGCTGGATACCCTGCTGCAGGAAGCCGATTTTGTCTGCCTGGTTCTGCCGCTG
This sequence comes from Enterobacter sp. JBIWA003, assembly GCF_019968825.1. Classification (NCBI taxonomy): domain Bacteria; kingdom Pseudomonadati; phylum Pseudomonadota; class Gammaproteobacteria; order Enterobacterales; family Enterobacteriaceae; genus Enterobacter; species Enterobacter sp. JBIWA003. The sequence goes on along the minus strand of NZ_CP074170.1, from coordinate 261,605 downwards.
ACGAACGAAACCCGTCATCTGATCGGCAAAGAGGCGTTTGAAAAAATGAAGACGTCCGCCATTTTCATCAACGCGGGTCGAGGCCCGGTGGTGGATGAGAAGGCGCTGATTGAGGCCCTGCAAAACGGTGAGATCCATGCAGCAGGTCTGGACGTGTTTGAGCAGGAGCCGCTGCCGGTGGATTCGCCACTGCTTTCGCTGCCTAACGTGGTTGCCCTGCCCCACATCGGCTCAGCCACCCATGAGACGCGCTACAACATGGCGGCCACCGCGGTTGATAATCTGATTGCCGCATTAGGTGGAAAGGTGGAGATAAACTGCGTGAACCCGCAGGTGCAACGGTAGAAACGAAAAAACCCGCCAGAAGGCGGGTTTTTAAATTCTTTGCTACTGGGTTGGAAGCTTACAGGCTTACAACGTTACCAGCTGCTGGGCCTTTAGCGCCGCTTTCGATGGTGAAGGACACTTTCTGACCTTCGTCCAGAGATTTGTAGCCATCGTTCTGGATAGCAGAGAAGTGTACGAACACGTCTTTAGAGCCATCGTCAGGAGTGATGAAGCCGAAACCTTTATCAGCGTTGAACCATTTTACCAGACCAGTCATTTTAGCAGACATAGAAATTACCTTATTAACAAATATATTGTGCCTTCCGGCTTGATGGATTGCGTTACAGATTTTTAAGCGATGAAGGAAGGGTCACTACGAAGGGTATCTATGGATAACAATCTGGACTGCTTTACTAAACTGCTTTAGGTCTGTGTAACAAACCGACGGGAACAGTTATACCGATGTGGTAGAGGAATGACAAGCGTTATTTTCTGTATGCATAAAAAAACCCCGCCAGAAGCGGGGTTTTTCGTCTTATTCTGTGGCAGTGACTGCCGCACTCCAGGCCTGGCTAAAGGCCTGATGCTGGGAGGCCAGCGGCCCAATCAGCGTATTGTACTGGCTTGCCTGCTGCGAGGTCGGGAACTGAATACCGTTGGCAACAAAGCTCACCTGCGTATTCTGCTGGGCGATAAAGTCACCCACCTGGACCAGCTGCTGCGTGAAGATTTGCGCGGCTGGAATCAACGGCTGCAGTGCTTCAGACGGTTTGGTCACCACTTTCTCATACACTTTGTCGAAGACCGGTTTGAGATCGTCGCCCTGCTTCAGCGCAGAACGTGACGCATCAGCCTGCATTTTCGCATTTTGCAACTGCTGGCTCAGCACGCCAAGCGCACCGTTGGACTGGCGCAGCGGTTCACGCTGCGTCATGTAATCCTGTGGAACGCGGATGGCGTTCACGCTATCCACTACCGGGCGGATACCGGAATCCATCGCCTGGCTGACCTGCTGTGAATAACCATAAAGAATGGCGTAATCGGACACGAAGGGGCCAAACTGTTTTTTCTGATCCGCAGTCAGCGTCGGCAACCGCTCGCCGCTGCGCATCACTGTATTCTGCAGAAAATCGATAAACGCTTTGCGCTGATCGCCTTCTTTATCAAAACACCCACTCAGGCTAACAACCATCAACAACGCCGCAATAGGCGCAAACCAGCGAGAGCAGGACTTTCCTGTCGCCATTTTATTACTCCTTTCACCCAAAAAAGCGCACACCGGCACACGCGTGCCCGACGCTGACAAGGATAGTCCAGGTCAGCCTTGCAAGATACTCTTTTCATGCAAAACGGCTATTGCCGATTTATTTCTTATCATTTACAAAAAAATACCTGGCGAAGCCGACATATGACTAATCAGGGAATTAGCATAACTCTCCATATTGCTGAATCGGATACAGCGATCCTTACCGCACGATTAATCACACCCGTGACGATCCTGGGTTGGTATTAGGGACTATTCTTAATTGGCTCTCTGATGTTCTTGATCACGATGTGAGATTTAAGAGGAGTCCTCAATGGAATATAAAGATCCTGAGTTTGAACTGCTGAGCAGTCTGGAACAGATCATTTTTAAAGATGTACCGCAGACGATTACCCTGCAACAAAAATCCAATCCCTTTACAGAATATGAGCAATTGCGCAAAGGGACAGGACTGAAAACCGAAGAATTCGCCAGAGCGATGGGTGTCAGCGTGGCTATGGTGCAGGAGTGGGAGTCAAAACGTGAGAAACCCACCCCAACCGAGTTAAGGCTGATGCGCCTGATTCAGGCCAACCCTGCACTCAGCAAACAGATAGCGTAGTGAAGATTGAATGCCCCCGCCTTTGCGGGGGCTTGTGTTTTACAGGCTATCACAACGCCAACCCGCCTCTTCCCACACCAGCGCATGCGTTAACGTTAAGCCGCTTAAAAACGCCTCATCGTGTGATACCACCAGCAGTGCCCCAGGGAAACCGGCCAGCGCCGCTTCAATGGCCTGGACTGAAGCCAGATCCAGATGATTGGTCGGTTCATCCAGCAGCAGAAGCTGCGTGGCCTCCGCGCGCCACAGCACGCAGGCCAGGGCAGCCTTAAGACGCTCACCGCCGCTGAGCGCCGCCAATGGGAGCATCACTTTGTCAGCCCCCAGTTGAAGCTGCGCCAAACGGGTTCGCAATACCCCCTCTTCCAGAGGGGTATGACTCAAATTGAGATGCGTCATGACCGACTGCGAGAGATCGAGCCGGGAGAGATGCTGGTCGAGATAAGCACAGCTAACGGAGACCTTACAGGTACCCGAACGGGGAGTCATCTCGCCGAGGATAGTTTTTAACAGTGTCGATTTTCCGCAGCCGTTCGGTCCCTTCAACGCCACGCGCATTGGTCCGTCCATACGCCAGGTAAGCGGTAGAACAGGCACATGCGGCAGCACCAGATCCTCCAGCACCAGTACCTGCTTGCCCTCCGGGACCTGACTCCCCGGCAGAGTGAACATCACCGGGTTATCGTCTTCAACCCGCTCACGCGCCTTGTTAACCGCGGCGTTCAGCGCTTCATTTTGCTCGCTGTGCTGTTTTTTCCAGGTGCCGATACGTTCCTTTGCCGCGCCTTTATATTTGACCCGCTCAAACGACGCGATATTCAGGGTATCGACGGTGCGTAACGTCTTTGCCGACCGCCGCTGGCTGTCATCATGCTCTTTTTGCATGCGTGCGCGGGTGCGTTTGCGCTCGGTTGCCGCATGTTCCAGCGCCGCACGGGCCGCCTGCTGTTCGGCATCGCGCTGGGTTTGATAATCCGCATAATTCCCGCCGTAACTGCGCAGACCCGAGGAGCTCAGCTCAAGAATACGGGGTACCTGAGCCAGTAACTCACGGTCATGGGAGGCCACCAGTACGCCGCCCTGATACCGACTCAACTGGTCGTAGAACCATGCCCGGCCTTGTCGATCCAGATGGTTAGTGGGTTCGTCCAGCAGCATGAAATCTGCTTCAGCCGTAAACGCCCCGCACAGCAGAGCACGAATGCGCTCGCCGCCGCTGAGTTCACCGGCAGGTTTATCCGGATCAAACGGTGGGAGCTTCGCATTGATAAACGCTTCGCTCAGACGTTCGGCTATATCCCAGTAACCGTCGAGCAACGCCAGATCGTCGGGCTGGTAATCGCCGCTGTCGATGCGCTTACGCGCCGCAAAAATCGCGTCATATCCGAGCAATTCAGCCAGCGTCGTCTGCGAAGAAATGACGTGCTGCTGCGCCACCCAGGCATGCGAGCCAAAGCGTTCGATATGACCGGTAGCCGGTTCGTCCAGCCCCGCCAGCAGACGCAGCAGACGCGTTTTTCCGCTGCCGTTGCGGCCAACCAGCGCGCACAGGGAAGGTTCCAGCGTGAGATTCAGCGGACCAAAAAGGGTATCGCCCGTCGGAAACTGACAGGTGACCTGATGCAAAATAAAAGAAGGGGACTGCGCAAAATGAGCCATAAGCACTCCTGAATGAAATCAAAACATCCCCTGCCGACGCGGTGGCGTTTAGCAAGGATCGAAATTCATCAGTCGTGTTTGTTCATTTTTTGGGGGTGCTCCAGCGCGAGTAAGTTAACGCGATAAGGATAGCGGTAATGTGTTGACGGTTTCAAGGTTAAATTTTGGACGACTTATACTCCCTCTCCCTTTGGGCTGAGGGATCCCCACAAATTAATGCGAGCAGTGAACAATCCCCTCGCCCCTTTGGGGAGAGGGTTAGGGTGAGGGGGAGCATACGGCTCTGGTGGTCATTCCGTTCACTTTATGTTCCTTGCTACTCTGTAACGACAATACCCGTGAACGTGCCAGGGTGGCTCAGTCGCCACCACCCTGGCTACCCGGGCTCCCGGCGGTAAATCGCCGCTACGCGGTACCTTCGGCTTATTCCTTCCGGCTTATCGGGGACGGGCGGAGGTAACATCCTTGTAAAGCCCACCCTCTCGGCGCATCCATACGCCTCGCCCCGGCCTACAGGAAACGCCTCAGCGATTTACAGCCGGACCATAGCGTCGCTGTAAGACCTCTGCCCGCAGTATGCTTTTCATTGCGGTAATTTTGCGAGTCTCTTTCCAGAAATGGTAATATCCTCAGTGGCATAGCTCAAATCTGTTGCCGCCTGTTTTGATGAGCAGTAAGTTCTCTTCGCACCTGCAAAATCAGGTGCCGGGTTTAGCATCCTGGCTTATCTTATCGGCGGCACATTTTGTGCAGCATGCTTTGCTACATCTCAATGGTGGGCTGAGCAGGGGCATCGAAAGATGCGCCGGTATCCGATAAGGCCGGTAATGCTAACTCTGTTCAGTCCACCACCAGCGAAGTTAGCATTTCCGGTGGTGGGAGCTTTATCACTTATCGGAGGCTGCCAATATGGCTACTACCCCAACCCACGCTCATTCTTTATTCACCCTGCCCTTCAACCACACCACCGACTTCACCGAACTGGCGGATAACTGCGAACGTTTTACCGACGCACTGGTAGATTGCGAAGAACCCGCCCCAAAAATGGCGCTTTACGGCAGACTTTATGCCTGTCTGAATCTTCTGCAACCCGCGCTTCTGGATCCTGTTCCGGACGCTTTAAAAGCCAGCCTGATCGCGATCGGCTAAACCTGCCGGATGGCGCTGCGCTTATCCGGCGTACGAAAGCCCCATAAAAAAACCCGCCGAAGCGGGTTTTTAGCATTTGTCACAACGGGCACATTACTGCAGCAGCGAAATATCCGCCACGCGCAGGAACAGCTCACGCAGTTTCTCGAGCATAGAGAGACGGTTAATACGCAGCTCTTTATCTTCTACGTTTACCATCACTTTCTCGAAGAAGGCGTCGATAACGTCACGCAGCTCGGCCAGTTCCACCAGCGCTTCCTGGTAGCGACCTTCCGCGAAGACCGGCTCGAGCTTGTCGCGCAGCACCACAACCTGCATCGCCAGGGCGATCTCTTCCGGCTCTTTCAGCGTCGCGGCGTTCACACGCTCGTTCAGCGTCTCGTCGGATTTCGCCAGAATGTTGGAGACACGCTTGTTGGCCGCCGCCAGAGCAGATGCCGCTTCCAGCGTACGGAAGTGAGAAACCGCCTTCATACGCGCATCGAAATCAGCCGGACGGGTCGGACGACGCGCCAGCACCGCCTGAATGGTGTCGACGGTGTAACCTTCATCCTGATACCAGGCGCGGAAACGACCGAGCATAAAGTCGATCACGTCATCCACCACGTTGGCGTTGGTCAGCTTGTCGCCGTACAGACGCACCGCTTCTTCGGTCAGGGTCTGCAGATCCAGGTTCAGGTTCTTCTCAACGATGATACGCAGCACGCCGAGCGCAGCACGACGCAGCGCAAACGGGTCTTTGTCGCCTTTCGGATGCTGACCGATACCGAAGATACCCGCCAGGGTGTCCATCTTATCTGCAATTGCGACAGCACAGGCCACCGGGTTGGACGGCAGTTCGTCACCCGCAAAGCGCGGCTGATACTGCTCGTTCAGGGCAACCGCCACGTCTTCCGCTTCGCCATCGTGACGCGCGTAATGCATGCCCATCACGCCCTGGGTGTCGGTAAATTCGAACACCATGTTGGTCATCAGGTCGCATTTAGACAGCAGGCCAGCACGCGTTGCGTGATTAACGTCTGCACCGATTTCACGGGCAATCCAGCCGGACAGCTCCGCGATACGGTCGGTCTTGTCGCGCAGCGTACCCAGTTGCTGCTGGAACAACACGGTCTGCAGGCGTGGAAGATGATCTTCCAGACGCTTTTTACGGTCGGTATTGAAGAAGAACTCGGCATCCGCCAGACGCGGACGAACGACCTTCTCGTTACCAGAGATAATCTGGATCGGATCTTTCGATTCGATGTTTGCCACGAAGATGAAGTTTGGCAGCAGTTTGCCGTCGTTGGCATAGACCGGGAAGTACTTCTGGTCACCCTTCATGGTGTAAACCAGCGCTTCAGCCGGAACGGCCAGGAATTTCTCTTCAAACTTCGCGGTCAGCACAACTGGCCATTCCACCAGCGAGGTCACTTCTTCCAGCAGGCTGTCGCTCAGATCGGCTTTACCGCCAATCTTGCGCGCCGCGTCTTCCGCGTCCGCTTTGATTTTGGCTTTACGCTGTTCGTAGTCAGCAATGACCTTGCCGCGCTCCAGCAGGATCTGCGGATACTGGTCGGCATTGTCGATGGTGAACTCTGGCTCGCCCATAAAGCGGTGGCCGCGGATCACGCGATCGGACGCCACGCCCAGAATGGTGGCCGGAATAACGGTGTCGCCCAGAAGCAGGGTCACGGTGTGAACCGGACGCACAAAGTGCACGTCAGACGCGCCCCAGCGCATCAGCTTCGGAATAGGCAGCTTCGCCAGAGACGTGGCAATCATGTCCGGCAGCAGCGCTTCCGCGCTTTCGCCCTTCACGTGCGCACGGTACAGCAGCCACTCGCCTTTATCCGTGGTCAGACGCTCGGCCTGATCGACGGTGATGCCGCAGCCGCGCGCCCAGCCTTCCGCCGCTTTGCTCGGCTTGCCTTCCGCGTCAAAGGCCTGGGCAATCGCCGGGCCACGTTTTTCGACTTCACGATCTGGCTGGGACGCCGCCAGATTTGCCACTTTCAGCGCCAGACGGCGCGGCGCGGCAAACCACTCAATTTGACCGTGTGCCAGGCCAGCGTTATCCAGCTCGGCAGTCACGTTCGCAGCAAAAGATTCAGCCAGGCTGCGCAGGGCTTTTGGTGGCAGCTCTTCGGTGCCGATTTCCACCAGGAAAGTTTTCTCAGACATGGCCGCCTCTTATTTGTTTCGGTTGCACATCGGGAAGCCAAGGGCTTCACGGGACGCGTAGTAAGCTTCTGCAACGGCTTTGGTCAGGGTACGAATACGCAGAATGTAGCGCTGACGTTCAGTCACGGAGATGGCTTTGCGGGCGTCCAGCAGGTTGAAGCTGTGGGCGGCCTTCAGAATACGCTCGTAGGCAGGCAGCGGCAGCGGAGTCTCCAGCGCCAGCAGCTGCTGCGCTTCTTTCTCATACTGCTCGAAGCAGGTGAACAGGAAGTCCACGTCCGCGTATTCGAAGTTATAAGTGGATTGCTCCACTTCGTTCTGATGGAACACGTCGCCGTAGGTGGTTTTACCCAGCGGGCCGTCGCTCCAGACCAGGTCGTAAACGCTGTCTACGCCCTGAATGTACATGGCCAGACGTTCCAGACCGTAGGTGATCTCACCGGTGATCGGCTTACATTCCAGACCGCCCACCTGCTGGAAGTAGGTGAACTGGGTCACTTCCATGCCGTTCAGCCACACTTCCCAACCCAGACCCCAGGCACCCAGCGTTGGGTTTTCCCAGTTATCTTCCACGAAACGGATGTCGTGGATGGTAGGATCCATACCCAGCTCTTTCAGCGACCCGAGGTACAGTTCCTGAATATTGTCGGGTGATGGCTTAATCACCACCTGGAACTGATAGTAATGCTGCAGACGGTTCGGGTTTTCACCGTAACGACCATCGGTCGGACGACGGGAAGGCTGCACATACGCGGTCGCCATTGGCTCTGGCCCCAACGCGCGCAGGCTGGTCATCGGGTGTGAAGTGCCGGCGCCGACTTCCATGTCCAAAGGTTGAACAATGGTACAGCCCTGACGAGCCCAGTAATCCTGTAAGGTCAGGATCAGGCCCTGGAAGGTCTTGGTATCAAACTTTTGCATAGTATTTCGTGCTGGATACGTGTGGTTTTAAATGGAAGGGACCAGTATACCCGCTGGCTGCAAGATATACAGTACGAAACGGGGTTGTTTAGGGAAAATTGGGAAATAAGCCTTCCGGCCAGAACGCTGACGGCGTCTGGCTGTTGATTATCCGAGCAGGCTAGCGCATGGAGAGGTGTAAAAACTGACCGTCCGCATCAAACGAGCAGACAAAGCCCTCTTTACGCGACGTATGGCCCCGCAGCTCATAGCTGCCCTGAAAACGTTCAAAACCAGTAACGTCAATTTTCTGCACGTCCGAGTTATAGCGGCGAGCGGCCCGATCTTTACAGAGCGCTTCCATATTAAGTGAACGTTCCGGGCTCATTTTACCCTGCTGCGCTTTTTGCACAGGTGCTTCCTGTGGCGCACTGCATCCCGCCAGTATGAACAGCAGAAAGAGTGACGCCACACGCTTCATCATCATTTTTATTACCGCCCTGGTCAGTGGCTGTTATTTTTAGTATCAACGCTTTTATAGATTATGGTCCGGCATTCTGCGAATCTCGTGGCCTCCCGACAAGCCTGCGGAATAAAACTCAGAATTTTCCAAACGAAGACATTTGGACAATGGGAGTCACACTCAATTTACAGGGAATACGAGGAACTGATGCAGTCAAAAATTAACTGGATTGATAACCTGCGAGGAATAGCCTGTCTGATGGTGGTCATGATCCACACGACGACCTGGTACGTTACGAATGCGCACAGCATCAGCCCCGTTAACTGGGATATCGCCAATATTCTCAACTCTGCGTCGCGCGTCAGCGTGCCGCTGTTCTTTATGATTTCCGGCTTTCTCTTTTTTGGTGAACGCAGCGCGCAGCCAAGGCACTTCATCCGCATCGCGGCCTGCCTGGGGTTCTACAGTGCCGTTGCCTTGCTCTATATCACGCTGTTCACCTCAATAAACGCCGGACTATCGCTAAAATACGTGCTGCAAAAGCCGGTGTTCTACCACCTGTGGTTCTTCTTCGCCATTATCGTGATCTATCTGGTCTCCCCCCTCATTCAGGTGAAAAACGTCAGCGGAAAAATGCTTCTGGCCCTGATGGTGGTGATTGGCATTGTCGCCAACCCAAATACGGTCTCGCAGAAAATCGACGGATTTGAGTGGCTGCCGGTCAACCTTTATATCAACGGCGATACCTTCTATTACGTGCTTTACGGCATGCTGGGGCGCGCCATCGGGATGATGGACACGCAAAAACGTGGTCTGAACTGGCTCTGCGGGGCACTGTTTATCGCTGGCGTGGCGGTGATTTCACGCGGTACGCTGCATGAACTGCAGTGGCGTGGCAATTTTGCCGATACCTGGTACCTGTACTGCGGGCCGATGGTCTTTATCTGTGCCGTATCGCTGCTCATGCTCGTTAAAAATACCCTGAATACGCGTCCCCTTCCCGTACTGAGCGTCATTTCACGACACTCTCTCGGGATTTACGGTTTTCACGCGCTGGTGATCCACGCGCTTCGGACAAGAGGCGTTGAGCTTAAAAGCTGGCCGGTGCTGGATATCGTCTGGATTTTTGCCGCGACCCTGGCGATCAGCCTGTTGCTGTCGATGCTGCTGCAAAAAATCGACACTCGCCGCTTCGTCAGCTAATGCTTCGCTGCCGGGCGCGATGGTACTGGCGCGGGGAGGAAAACCCTGCCGCCAGTGAAGCCTGCTCCACGCCGCGCCCCTGCAATAGCCACTGCTCCGCCACCGCCAGACGCAGCTGCTCCAGATAATCGCGAACGCTAATCCCTAAATGTGACTGAAAAAGCCGGGTGAGATGGCGCGGGCTGACGTGCGCCAGCGCGGCGATATCAGGCAAGCTCCACGTTTTTTGTGGCTCGGCGGTGAGCGCATCCTGCGCCCGATGAATCGCCGGATGAAGATGATTGCGGTAGCGCAGCCACGGGGAGAGCTGGGGATCGTCACCGGAACGGCGGAACCAGACCACCATCTCGCGCGCCACGGCCAGCGCCTTTTCGGGACCGCACAGGCGGTTAATCATATGCAGCGCCAAATCGATGCCAGACGTGATCCCCGCGCTGGTCCAGATGTTATCATCCTGCACAAAGATGCGGTTTTCTTTAATCGTCGCTGTGGGGGCTGCGGTGCGTAAACGACTGATAACGTCATGGTGGGTTGTACACTGCCGGTTGTTCAGCAGGCCCGATTTCGCCGCCAGCAGCGCACCTGAACAGACGCACATCACCGTGATATCCCGGCGCTGAATGGCCGGCTGCAGGCGCATCAGCCAGTGCTGTATCTGTAACGCCTGTGGTGTCGAAAACTGAGTGCGGGAGTCGCTCACGCCGGGCAATACCAGCAGGCTCCCCTCAGGAAGCCTTTCCGGTAGCGGCTGGATGCCGCTCATCGTCAGGCCTATCGACGTCGGAACGTCCGGTTGCGGCCCAATGTAATGCAGACGAAACGCGTCGCCAGCCAGCACAAAGGTCTCTGCCGGGCCCGTCATATCTAATGACAGCACCCCGGGCAACATGACGAACCAGACGTCGATGGGCATTACAGTGACTCCAGCGTCTCCGCTACCGTTTTAATGTCGGCAAAACGCCCGGACAGTACCGTTTCGGTACGGTGGCGAATTTCCGCTGCACTCAGGGTAATGCCCCTGTACGTCATGGGGAACGTCAGCGTGGCATCGCTAACAAAGGTCACAGCATAACCCAGATCGGATGCCACCCGGGTGGTGGTTTCGCAGCATTGCTCCGTGCGAATGCCGCAGATAATCAACTGGTTGATATCACGTTCACGCAGCCAGCGATCGAGCCCGGTATCCGTAAAGGCATTATGGACGTGTTTCTGGAAAACCACATCCGGCTGATGACGCAAAAAGGCCATCGGTTTGACATAGCCGCTTTGCAGCGTAAATGGGCCGTCTTCATCCACATGGAAAATATCAACGACCGGAATACCGCGCGCCTGGCAGCCTTCAATCAGCCCCAGCATTGCCTGCTGAAAGGCAGGAATGTCGTCCTCCTGCCAGTAATTGCGATGATGGAACGACTGCTGAGTATCAATATTGATGAGTGCAATGCGTGACATGGTGGATCTCCTCGCCAGTGGGTGTGACACCATACTGGCAAGGAAATAAAGGCACGCACAGACCAAAAAAGGACATCCTCGTGCCGCGGTCGGACAAGCGTGTTTACGACATCAGCGGCAGCAGCTGCTGATAGATTTTACGGAATACCGCGCGCCTTTCCGCGTACCGCGCATGGTTTGCCGCGTCAGGGAAATGCGCCTGCTCAAGGGTAAGCTGCGGCAGCAGTTGCGAAAGCGGTTGTTCCGGATGAATGGCTATCTGCGCCAGACGCGCGGCGCCGAGCGCGGGGCCAACATCCCCTCCCGTACGAAAATCCAGCTGCAACCCGCTGATATCCGACAGCATTTGTCGCCAGTAAGGGCTTCGCGCACCGCCGCCAATCAGGGTGACGCTTGCGGGTTTCAGGCCGCAGTCATGGACCACGTCCATCCCGTCGGCCAGCGCATACCCCACCCCTTCCAGAACCGCACGCGCCAGTTCTGCCGGGCCATGCTGATGGGTTAAGCCAAAGAATACCCCTTTCGCTTCCGGGTTGTTGTGCGGCGTACGTTCTCCAGAAAGATACGGTAAAAACCAGACGGCACCCGCAGCGTCATCCGCCTGCTGTGCTGCGGCAATCAACGCAGGAACATCAGCCATCCCGGTCAGCTTCGCCGCCCAGTCCAGGCACGACGCTGCACTCAGCATCACCGACATCAAATGCCATTTTCCCGGAAGCGCATGACAGAAACTGTGCACAGCGCTTTCGGGATTACTGCGATAGCCGTCGCTGACGGCAAAATAGACGCCAGAGGTTCCCAGAGACAGCATCGCCTGCCCTGCCTCAACCATGCCGACGCCCACGGCACCCGCAGCGTTGTCACCGCCCCCGGCAACCACCGGTACAGCAGGCATATTCCAGCGTTCCGCAACGTCTGGCAGCAGTGTGCCTGTTACCTCGCTACCTTCGAACAGCGCGGGCATGTGTTCACGGGTCAGGTGGCAGGCATCCAGCATCGCCTCGCTCCAGTCACGTTTCGCCACGTCGAGCCACATCGTGCCGGCGGCATCGGACATGTCGGAAGCAAAATCGCCCGTCATACGAAAGCGCAGATAGTCTTTCGGTAGCAGGACTTTCGCCACCTGCCGGAAAATATCCGGCTCGTGTCGCTGCACCCACAGCAGCTTGGGGGCGGTAAAGCCGGGCATCATCAGGTTGCCGGTGATCTCACGAGACGTGGGTACACGCGCCTCAAGAAGCGCGCACTCTTCTGCACAGCGGCCATCGTTCCAGAGAATGGCGGGTCGCAACACGCGATGCTCGCTGTCCAGCAAGGTTGCACCGTGCATTTGCCCGGCAATCCCCAACGCTTTCACATCACGCAGAGAATGCTGTTCACCTAACGCCTTGATTGCACGATCCGTTGCCTGCCACCACTGCTCCGAGTCCTGTTCCGACCACAGCGGATGCGGACGTGAAACCTGCAGCTTTTCCGTCTGCGTTGCTAACACCTCGCCCTGTTCGCTTAACAGGATGGCTTTCACACCCGATGTGCCAAGATCGATCCCGATATACATTACGGTGACTCCTTTAACAGAAATGCCCGGTGGCGCTAACGCTTACCGGGCCTACGTGCTGTTATTTATCGAACAGGTAGTGATTGACCAGATTTTCCAACAGCTCCTGGTGCCCGCTCTGGTGCTGCGGTGCCAGCTGATGTTGTTCAGCGTACTTCGCGATGTCCGCAAGTGATAACTGACCTTTCAAAATTTGCTGGCCCAGCTCACTGTTCCAGCCGCTGTAACGCTTCGCCACGCGTTTATCGAGCTCGCCGTCTTCAATCATACGTGCCGCCACTTTCAGCGCCAGCGCCATGGTGTCCATCGCGCCAATGTGGCCGTAGAACAGATCGTATTTGTCGGTGCTCTGGCGACGCACTTTGGCGTCAAAGTTCAGGCCGCCGGTAGTGAAACCACCCGCTTTGATGATTTCGTACATCACCAGCGCATTCTCTTCCACGCTGTTCGGGAACTGGTCTGTGTCCCAGCCCAGCTGCGCGTCGCCGCGGTTAGCATCGACCGAGCCAAAGATGCCCAGCGCAATCGCAGACGCGATCTCATGGTGGAAAGAGTGGCCCGCCAGCGTGGCGTGGTTGGCTTCAATGTTCACTTTAATCTCTTTTTCCAGACCGAACTGCTTCAGGAAGCCATACACCGTCGCCACGTCGTAGTCATACTGGTGCTTGGTCGGTTCCTGCGGTTTCGGCTCGATCAGCAGCGTGCCGCGGAAGCCGATTTTGTGCTTATGGTCGACAACCATCTGCATAAAGCGGCCAATCTGCTCGCGCTCCTGACGCAGGTCGGTGTTCAGCAGCGTTTCATATCCTTCACGGCCACCCCAGAGGACATAGTTTTCGCCGCCCAGCTGATGCGTGGCATTCATTGCCGTCACCACCTGCGTGGCCGCCCAGCTAAACACTTCCGGATCCGGGTTGGTTGCCGCACCCGCGCCGTAGCGTGGGTTAGTGAAGCAGTTTGCTGTGCCCCAGAGCAGCTTCACGCCGCTTTGCTGCTGTTTTGCAGCCAGTACATCCACCATCTGCGCAAAGTTGTTCAGATACTCTTTCAGCGATGCGCCTTCCGGTGACACGTCGACGTCATGGAAGCAGTAGTACGGCACGTTCAGCTTGTGGAAGAACTCAAACGCCACATCGGCTTTGCGCTTTGCCAGTTCGATGGCCTCACCCGGCTGCTGCCATGGGCGGTCAAAGGATCCCACGCCGAACATATCGGCACCGTTCCAGCAGAAGGTATGCCAGTAACAGGCGGCAAAGCGCAGATGATCTTCCATGCGCTTACCCAGCACCAGCTCATCCGGGTTGTAGTGACGAAATGCTAAAGGATTGGTCGTTTTCGGGCCTTCGTAACGAACACGATCGAGTTGGTCGAAATAAGCTTGCATATTGAGCTCCATAATCAGGGTATGCGGCGAGTCGTTGATACAGGAGTAATAGTGAATAGACATTTTGGGTTGCTCAATTACGTTATTTCACACTGCTATTGAGAGAATGCACAACTGTGCGCTGGCTCGCAAAATAATGCGCAGACAAACTATTTTTCGGCGCGGATTCCAGAATCAAATGTAATTAAGACGTTACGTATTTTAAAATCCGATCGCGGTCATAAATTCAGAAATAAACCAAATATCGTAATGAGAAGATAAAAATCTGTAATTGCCAGCCCGCCTTTCCGCGTTAAAAATTTGCTGCGTCTCAGCAGTGAATGTTTCTTTTATCTCAGCAACACATACCCCTACAAAAAGGCCTAATAATTATGAAGATAAAGAACCTGACCCTAACGCTCTGCACTACGCTCCTGCTTGCCAGTTTTGCCGGTCATGCCAAAGAGGTCAAAATTGGCATGGCGATTGACGACCTGCGCCTGGAGCGCTGGCAAAAAGATCGCGATATTTTTGTAAAAAAAGCGGAATCCCTCGGCGCAAACGTGTTTGTTCAGTCGGCTAACGGCAACGAAGAAACGCAAATGTCGCAGATCGAGAATATGATTAACCGTGGCGTCGATGTGCTGGTCATTATCCCCTATAACGGCCAGGTATTAAGTAACGTGGTGAAAGAAGCCAAACAAGAAGGCATAAAAGTGCTGGCTTATGACCGCATGATTAATAATGCGGACATTGATTATTATATTTCGTTCGATAATGAAAAAGTCGGCGAATTACAGGCACAAAGCCTGATCGACAAAGTGCCTCAGGGCAATTATTTCCTGATGGGCGGCTCTCCGGTGGATAACAACGCCAAGCTGTTCCGCGAAGGGCAAATGAAGGTCCTTAAACCGTACATCGACAACGGGAAAATTAAAGTGGTTGGCGATCAATGGGCCGACGGCTGGCTGCCAGAAAACGCGCTGAAGATTATGGAAAATGCGCTGACGGCCAACAACAACAAAATTGATGCGGTTGTGGCCTCCAACGATGCCACCGCTGGCGGTGCGATTCAGGCATTAAGCGCCCAGGGGCTGGCGGGTAAAGTCGCCATTTCTGGACAGGACGCCGATCTGGCTGGCGTAAAACGCATTATCGCAGGCACCCAAACCATGACGGTCTACAAACCGATTACCGAGCTTGCCAATACGGCGGCGGAAATCGCCGTGGAACTGGGCAATGGCAAGCAACCTAAAGCAGACGCAACGCTGAATAACGGGCTGAAAGACGTTCCGGCTCGCCTGCTCACCCCTATTGAAGTCAATAAAGAGAACATTGACGCCACCGTCATTAAAGACGGCTTCCACAAGAAGAGCGAACTGTAATCCGGCGCGGCCCCTGCTTTGCAGGGGCGCATCACGTTGTACTGTTCTTCCCTCGGTTTATGTGGAGCAGTTATGCCTTATTTACTTGAAATGAAAAGCATCACCAAGCGCTTCGGCACGGTGAAAGCCGTCGATAACGTCAGTCTCCGGTTGAACCCCGGCGAAGTCGTTTCGCTGTGTGGCGAGAACGGCTCAGGCAAGTCAACGTTGATGAAAGTGTTGTGCGGGATCTACCCGTATGGCAGTTACGAAGGCGAAATCGTTTTTGCTGGCGAAGTTATCCAGGCGACTCACATTCGTGATACCGAACGTAAAGGCATCGCCATCATCCACCAGGAACTGGCGCTGGTGAAGCATCTCACCGTGCTGGAGAACATTTTCCTTGGGGCCGAAATTTCCCGCCACGGCGTGCTGGATTACGACACCATGACGCTACGTTGTGAAAAGCTGCTCGCGCAGGTGAGTCTCAGCATTTCACCGGATACCCGCGTGGGCGACCTGGGACTGGGGCAACAGCAGCTGGTGGAAATCGCTAAAGCGCTCAATAAACAGGTCAGGCTGCTGATCCTTGATGAGCCCACGGCCTCGCTCACCGAACAGGAAACTGCGGTACTGCTCGATATCATTCGCGATCTGCAAAATCACGGCATCGCCTGCATCTACATTTCGCACAAGCTGAACGAGGTTAAAGCCATTTCGGACACCATCTGCGTGATCCGCGACGGGCAGCACATCGGCACGCGTGAAGCCGCGGGCATGAGTGAGGATGACATCATCACCATGATGGTAGGACGCGAGCTGACGGCGCTCTACCCGAATGAGCCTCACACCAAAGGTGATGAAGTGTTGCGCGTGGAAAATCTGACCGCGTGGCACCCCGTTAACCGCCACATCAAGCGTGTGAATAACATCTCGTTTTCTCTGCACAGCGGCGAAATCCTCGGTATCGCCGGGTTAGTCGGCGCCGGGCGCACGGAGGCCGTACAGTGTCTGTTTGGCGTGTGGCCGGGGCGCTGGGAGGGCACGATTTATATCGACGGCCAGCCGGTGAAAATCGACAACTGCCAGCAGGCGATCGCCCGCGGCATTGCCATGGTGCCGGAAGACCGCAAAAAAGACGGCATCGTGCCGGTTATGGCGGTGGGGAAAAACATTACGCTGGCGGCGCTCGATCGCTTCTCCGGCGCGCTGAGCAGCCTGGACGATGCCGCCGAGCAGCAGTGCATCCTTCATTCACTCGCCCGATTGAAGGTCAAAACCTCCTCACCGGAACTGGCCATTGGCCGCCTGAGCGGCGGCAACCAGCAGAAGGCGATTCTGGCGCGCTGCCTGCTTCTCAATCCACGCATATTAATCCTTGATGAGCCGACGCGCGGAATTGATATCGGTGCCAAATATGAAATCTACAAACTGATTAATCAGCTTGTACAGCAAGGGATTGCCGTCATTGTCATTTCGTCTGAGTTACCCGAAGTGCTCGGCCTGAGCGACCGTGTACTGGTCATGCACGAGGGAAAACTGAAAGCCAACCTGATTAACCAGAACCTGACGCAGGAGCAGGTGATGGAAGCCGCTTTAAGGAGCGAACGTCATGTCGAAAAGCAACCCGTCTGATATCAAAGTCGCCGTTCCGACGCCCGGTGCGTTCGCAGGGCTAAAAGCGCTGAACCTACAGGTTTTCGTGATGATCGCGGCGATTATCGTCATCATGCTCTTCTTTACCTGGATGACCGATGGTTCGTACCTCAGCGCGCGTAACGTCTCTAACCTGCTCCGCCAGACCGCTATCACCGGCATTCTGGCCGTCGGCATGGTGTTCGTGATTATCTCCGCGGAAATCGATCTGTCGGTCGGTTCAATGATGGGGCTCCTCGGCGGTGTGGCGGCGATTTTTGACGTATGGCTCGGCTGGCCGCTGCCGCTGACCGTGGCGGTCACGCTGGTATTGGGGCTGGTACTGGGGGCCTGGAACGGCTGGTGGGTAGCCTACCGTAAAGTGCCGTCGTTCATTGTCACCCTGGCGGGGATGCTGGCCTTCCGTGGGATCTTAATCGGCATTACTAACGGCACCACCGTCTCCCCTACCAGTGCGGCCATGTCGCAGATTGGTCAGAGCTACCTCCCGGATGGCGTGGGCTTTACCATCGGCGTGGCGGGATTGCTGGCGTTTGTTGCATGGCAGTGGCGTGGACGCATGCGTCGTCAGGCGCTGGGGCTGGCGTCGCCAGCATCCACGTCGGTGGTGGGACGTCAGGCGCTCACGGCCGTCATTGTGCTGGGCGCCATCTGGCTTTTAAACGACTATCGCGGTGTTCCGACCCCCGTGCTGCTGCTGACGCTTTTACTGCTGGGCGGCATGTTTATGGCCACGCGCACCGCGTTTGGCCGCCGTATTTATGCCATCGGCGGCAACCTTGAGGCTGCCCGCCTCTCGGGCATTAACGTTGAACGCACCAAACTCGCGGTCTTCGCCATTAACGGCCTGATGGTCGCCATCGCCGGGTTGATCCTCAGCTCGCGTCTGGGGGCGGGTTCACCCTCCGCCGGTAACATCGCCGAGCTGGATGCTATCGCCGCCTGCGTTATTGGCGGCACCAGCCTCGCAGGGGGTATCGGCAGCGTCGCGGGCGCGGTGATGGGGGCATTTATCATGGCGTCGTTGGATAACGGGATGAGTATGATGGACGTCCCGACGTTTTGGCAGTATATCGTCAAGGGGGCCATTCTTTTACTGGCAGTCTGGATGGACTCGGCCACCAAGCGACGGGCCTGATAACGGTATTGTGACTTAATTGGGAAGTGAGCCATGTTTGAAAAGCGTCACCGCATTACGTTGTTATTCAATGCCAACAAAGCCTACGACCGTCAGGTGGTAGAAGGCGTGGGTGAATATTTGCAGGCGTCGCAATCCGAGTGGGATATCTTTATTGAGGAAGATTTTCGCACCCGTCTGGAGAACATCAAAGACTGGCTGGGCGATGGCGTTATCGCCGACTATGACGACCCCGTCATTGAGCAACTGCTGACCGACGTCGACGTTCCAATCGTGGGCGTCGGCGGCTCCTACCATTCGCCCGAACACTATCCGCCGGTTCACTATATCGCCACCGACAACCATGCCCTGGTCGAGGCCGCGTTTCTCCATTTAAAAGAGAAAGGCGTCCATCGCTTCGCGTTTTATGGTTTACCCGCCACCAGTGGCAAGCGCTGGGCCGTAGAGCGTGAGCACGCGTTTTGCCAGTTGGTCGCACAGGAGAAGTATCGCGGCGTGGTCTATCAGGGGCTGGAAACCGCCCCGGAAAACTGGCAGCACGCGCAGAACCGTCTCGCTGACTGGCTGCAAACGCTGCCGCCGCAAACCGGCATTATTGCCGTGACGGACGCCCGCGCGCGGCACGTGCTGCAGGTCTGCGAACACTTACACATTCCGGTGCCCGAAAAACTGTGCGTGATTGGCATCGATAACGAAGAGCTTACCCGCTACCTGTCCCGCGTGGCGCTCTCCTCCGTTGCCCAGGGCACGCGTCAGATGGGCTATCAGGCGGCGAAGCTGCTGCACCGTCTGCTGGATAAAGAATCTCTGCCGCTTCAGCGCCTGCTGGTGCCACCGGTTCGCGTCGTAGAACGTCGCTCGACCGATTATCGCTCCTTAAGCGACCCGGCCGTCATTCAGGCCATGCACTATATTCGCAACCACGCCTGCAAAGGGATTAAGGTCGATCAGGTACTGGATTCGGTGGGCATTTCGCGTTCGAATCTGGAGAAGCGTTTTAAAGAAGAGGTGGGCGAAACCATTCATGCCGTTATCCATGCTGAAAAGCTGGAGAAAGCACGCAGCCTGCTCATCTCCACGTCGCTGTCGATCAACGAAATTTCGCAGATGTGCGGTTACCCGTCGCTGCAATATTTTTATTCGGTGTTCCGCAAAGAGTATGACACCACGCCGAAGGAGTATCGGGATCGCCACAGCGAGGTGCTGATCTAGAAAAGAAAACGCCTTCCAGTGGAAGGCGTTTTTTTGAGATTACATATGGGCGGCGATTAAGCGCTGGTTATCCTGGTACATAGCGAACAGATAGTTGTTATAGCTCTGTCCCTTCGTCGAATACCCTTTCAGCTTGTGGATCATCGTACTGGCCGTCACTTCCTGGTCCGCTTTACGCAGCTGAGCGCGTGATTTACGGAACGATGAGTAGGCCGGGTGCGTGTTCAGATTCACCACATAGGCGTTCACGGAATCTTTCACGGATTCAAACTGCGAATAGCCTTTCACCTTGCCGGGCGCATTCGTACAACGGCCTTTCACGCATTTCATGCCGAAAAGGTTGTTGTTATTACGCGCAAGCTTAGACGTTCCCCAGCCGCTTTCGGCTGCAGCCATGGTCGCAACCATGCTGCCCGGGATGATATCCACACGCTCAAGGAGAGCATTCCACGGTACACGACGCGTGTTACCGTTCCAGCTCAGCTTGTAGCGCTTCGTGATATCTTTCAGACGCGCGCGCTCTGATGGCGACCAGCGGCTATCGTACTGTTTGGAAATCAGCCAGTTACGATCCGCAGTAATCGCGGCATTTTGACTCGTGATGTAAGGCATTACCGTCCGGAGAAACGCTTTTTTCCTTGGTGTTCCGGAAGGGTATTTTCGCAAATCAGGAAGTGAACTACTCTTTGCACTATTGCGAGAATACTCTTGTTTACTGCTAACCTTACTACTTGTCGTCTTTATTACGTGGGCTTTCTTACTCGTTGTATCCGTGTGCGTCTTCGCAAGCACCTCACCCGAAAATGCCGTGGTGAGTAACATGAGTATCGCAGCCCCATATCGTCGAATGGGAGTCGATATCATTAGGTCTCCTGGTCGGATGTAATCATCCTAACACCTTATTTTTTTCACAAATTTGAGAGCGGAATCTCAAATCATATCAAAAATAGACTTCAAGAGCACGTATAGAAATAGTCCAATTCCGAAACTATGTCACCTGAAACTTGCTCATAAAAACATCATTTCCGGAAAAATGTGTGCGTTATCGCAGATAACTGCCTAATTTTGCGCAAGATCACTCATCCTCACGCATCCTCCTGGCAGAAAGCGACAGGGGATGAGTTTTTCCCGCCCGCCTGCTGGCACACTGGTCAAAAAATCCGCGACAGGAACCAGGAATGAAACGCACCGCAATAGCCTTTCTGATGTTACCCGCACTGGCACATGCCGACTGGTCATCGCCGGGGTTTGGCGCATTTCGCGCCGAGGGCACCGGGATTTTCACCAGCCAGGCAAAGCTTGCGAAGGGTACGCGTCCTCTTACGCTGAGTTTTGACAAGACGTGCTGGCAGCCCACAGGCGCGATAAAACTCAATGAGATGCTTTCGCTCAAGCCCTGTGACGGCGCTCCGCCGCAGTGGCGCCTTTTCCGCGACGGTGAATATCAGATGCGGATTGATACCCGATCCGGCACGCCCACCCTGCTGCTGGCGGTTCAGAGCGCGACAGAACAGCCGGTGACCAACGTTATCCGCCAGTGTCCAAAGTGGGACGGTAAGCCGCTGACGCTGGACGTCAGCCATACCTTCCCGGAAGGCTCCGTCGTGCGCGACTACTACAGTAAACAGACGGCGACCGTACAAGATGGGAAAATCACCCTGCAGCCAGCCGCCAACAGTAACGGCCTGCTGCTGCTTGAGCGCGCCGAAACCGACAAGCCGGCACCGTTTAGCTGGCAAAACGCCACCGTCTATTTTGTACTGACCGACCGCTATGTGAATGGCGACCCGAGCAACGACAACAGCTATGGCCGCCATAAAGACGGCATGCAGGAGATTGGCACGTTCCACGGTGGCGATCTGAAGGGGCTGACCAGCAAGCTCGATTACCTGCAGCAGCTGGAGGTGAATGCGCTCTGGATAAGCTCCCCGCTTGAGCAGATCCACGGCTGGGTAGGCGGCGGGACCAAAGGTGATTTCCCGCATTATGCCTACCACGGCTACTACACCCAGGACTGGACAACGCTCGATGCCAACATGGGTACCGAGGATGACCTGCGTCAGCTTGTTGATGAGGCGCATAAGCGCGGCATTCGCATCCTGTTTGATATCGTCATGAACCACGTTGGCTATGCCACGCTGGCAGACATGCAGGAATTTCAGTTTGGTGCCCTGTACCTTCAGGGTGATGAACTGAAAAAGACGCTGGGAGAACGCTGGACGGACTGGACGCCTGGCGCAGGCCAGACCTGGCATAGCTTCAACGACTACATCAACTTCAGCGACAAGGCCGCATGGGAAAAATGGTGGGGCAAGAAATGGATCCGTACCGACATCGGTGATTACGATAATCCCGGCTTCGACGATTTAACGATGTCGCTGGCGTTCCTGCCAGACCTGAAAACGGAATCCACCGTCCCTTCCGGGTTACCCAATTTCTATCAACACAAGGCCGATACCCACGCGAAAGCGATTCCGGGCTATACCCCGCGCGACTACCTGACCCACTGGCTCAGCCAGTGGGTACGTGACTACGGCATCGACGGTTTCCGGGTGGATACCGCGAAACACGTTGAGCTTGCGGCCTGGCAACAGCTGAAAGACCAGGCAAGCCAGGCGCTGGCCGCCTGGAAAGGCGCTCACCCGGATAAAAAGCTCGATAATGCACCGTTCTGGATGACCGGGGAATCCTGGGGCCACGGCGTCATGCAGAGCGATTATTACCGCCACGGTTTTGACGCGATGATTAACTTTGATTATCAGGAGCAGGCGGCAAAAGCGGCGGATTGTCTGGCCGATATGGATCTCACCTGGCAGCAGATGGCGGAGAAGCTGCAAAGCTTCAACGTGCTGAGCTACCTCTCATCCCATGATACGCGCCTGTTCCGCGAAGGGGGCCCGCGCGCGGCGGAGTTGCTTCTGCTGGCACCGGGCAGCGTGCAAATCTATTACGGGGATGAGTCCGAGCGTCCATTCGGGCCGACAGGCTCCGACCCGCTGCAGGGCACCCGCTCGGATATGAACTGGCAGGACGTCACGGGCAAGCAGGCCTTAACCGTCGCCCACTGGCAAACGCTGGGTCAGTTCCGCGCCCGTCACCCGGCGATTGGTGAAGGCAAACAAACCACGCTGTCGCTGAAAGAGGGGTATGGCTTCGTGCGCGAGCACAAGGGCGATAAGGTGATGGTGGTATGGGCGGGTAATCAATAGATCAAACCCCTCACCCTAACCTTCTGCCCTGAGGGGAGAGGGGCGGGGTGAGGGGAATTCCACCAGAACTATTCACTACACAAGCCCATTACTGCCCTATAAAACAACAAATCCGACCACACCACCCGATTTGCACCAACACGGTGCTAGCGTTATGGTTACCCACTTTCTAAATAAGCTCGACAGATCACCTGCTATGACGTTTTCACTTTTCGGCGACAAATTTACCCGCCATTCAGGCATTACTCGCCTGATGGAGGACCTCAACGACGGGCTGCGCACACCGGGCGCAATCATGCTCGGCGGCGGAAATCCGGCTCAAATCCCGGAGATGAATACCTATTTCCAGACCCTGCTCGCTCAGATGCTGGAAAGCGGCAAAGCAACCGATGCGCTTTGCAATTACGACGGCCCGCAGGGTAAAACCGAACTGCTGGCACTCCTCGCCGAAATGCTGCGTGACGAGCTGGGCTGGGATATCGAACCACAGAATATTGCACTGACAAACGGCAGCCAGAGCGCGTTTTTCTACTTGTTTAACCTGTTCGCAGGACGTCGCGCCGACGGCACCACCAAAAAAGTGCTGTTCCCGCTGGCACCGGAGTATATCGGCTACGCTGATTCCGGCCTGGAAGAGGATCTGTTCGTCTCCGCGCGCCCGAACATTGAGCTGCTGCCGGAAGGCCAGTTCAAATATCACGTCGATTTTGAACACCTGCATATTGGCGAAGAGACGGGCATGATCTGCGTATCGCGCCCGACTAACCCAACGGGCAACGTGATCACCGATGACGAACTGATGAAGCTGGATGCGCTGGCAAATCAGCACGGCATCCCGCTGGTGATCGATAACGCCTACGGTGTACCGTTCCCGGGCATTATCTTCAGCGAAGCACGTCCGCTGTGGAACCCGAATATTGTCCTGTGCATGAGCCTCTCTAAGCTGGGTCTGCCAGGCAGCCGCTGCGGCATCATCATCGCTAATGAGAAAATCATCACCGCCATCACCAATATGAACGGCATTATTAGCCTTTCTCCGGGCGGCATTGGCCCGGCGATGATGTGCGAAATGATCAAACGCAAGGACCTGTTGCGTCTGTCGAATAACGTGATCAAGCCTTTCTACTACCAGCGCGTTCAGGAGACGATCGCGACCCTTCGTCGCTATTTGCCGGAAGAACGCTGTCTTATCCACAAACCGGAAGGGGCGATTTTCCTGTGGCTGTGGTTTAAGGATTTACCTATCACCACCGAACTGCTTTACCAGCGCCTGAAAAAGCGCGGCGTACTGATGGTGCCGGGCGATTATTTCTTCCCAGGTCTGGATAAGCCGTGGCCGCATACCCATCAGTGCATGCGCATGAACTACGTCCCCGATCCGGAAAAAATCGAAGCGGGTGTTAAAATTCTCGCCGAAGAGATCGAAAAAGCCTGGCGCGAAGGCAATTGTTAAATAATAAGGCTCTTCAAATGAAGAGCCTTATTTTTCCGTGATCTTAATCTTATATTAAGGATATATCCTGTAGCGTTTTATTTATCATCCCCCTTGAGTTTCCTTAGGAATATTCCTTTAATTTACGCTCACTAACTTTCCCCTCAATAATTAAGCATCGATTAAAAATCTTAACTTATTGTTATTTTGAAATAACCCTCTGCAACACAGGGAAATACCTTCCCGAGCCACTTTCATGCATATTTAAAAATAGGGCATATACTCACTAATACGCCGCTCGGCGTTCTTTTGCGTGGAGTATTCATATGCTACCTAATAATGTTAGTCGCATCAGCGCTATCGCTGTTGCGGTACTGCTCGCGTTCTCTCTTTCTGCCTGCAGTGGAAGCGGTGGCGGCTCTCATCACTCAACGGCCAAAAATAACCCTGCGACGGGAAGCAGCAGCGGCTCAGGTGATGGAAGTGGCACGACCGCGAACAATGGCGGTTCGGGCAGCAACGGCTCAGGTACCGGGACGGGTTCAGGTACCGGGACAGGCGCTGGTGGCGGAACGGGTTCTGGTTCAGGATCGGGCTCAGGAGGCAATGGCAGCGGAGGAACCGGAACAGGCAACACGGGCGGTGGCGGAACCACTACCGCAGGCGTAAATACGATACTGGGTGATGCCGGTAAAACCGTAACCAGCGTCGGATCGACGGTGGATGGCCTTGGAAGCCAGCTTCCGACAAATAACCCCGTCACGTCAACCGTTTCAACCACCGTCAGCGGTGTTGGCAGTGCCGTGTCCACCGTGGGGACAGGCGTCACGACTGGCGTTGGCGATCCAAACAACCCGAACGGTGTGGGCACAACGGTTAAAGGCGTGACCACGTCCGTCACCTCCCTTGGCAATACCGTTTCAACAGTAGGCACGGGCCTGGCGAGCTCCACTTCCGGAACACCGGTCAGCGGCGTAACCGGACTGACGGGCAGCGTGGTCAACAGCACCGGGCAACTGGTCAGTAACACCGGCACGGGTCTCACCAACACGGTAAGCAGCCCAGCGGTCACTCAGGTAACAACCGATACCACGGCCCTGGCTAACAAGACGCTGGGCGGGGTACAAGGCGTGACGCAAAGCGTGGGCACCACAACGGGTCTCGGCACACCTGTCAACGGTCTGCTGACCCAGGTGGGTGGCACCGTCAGCGGCGTGGGGACCAACATTAGCAGCAGCAATAGCGGGCTTAGCGGTGTCGGTCAGGTCGTTCAAAATGTAGGCCAGACGGTCACGGATAGCGGTACGCTAGTGAAACCCACATCAACCACCGGAGGCAGCGGCACAGGATCTCTGACGGCCGATGCCAATGTGACAGCCACAAACAATAGCCTGAGCACTACGGTCAATACCACCCTCAATACGCTGACTGCGGGTGTAACGGCCAATGCAGGCACAACCCAAAACACATCTACGACAAACCCGATTAACGGACTCAACACGTTAACCACCGGTCTGCTGACGCCAAAACAGTAACCTGCTTATTGTCATTCTGCGCCCCTGGTTCAGGGGCGCTTTATACAGCGACACTCCCCCTAACCGGGAATGATGAACAGGGATAGCGCGATGAAACACCACTTCCTTTTTTCGCTGACGGGGCTGGTTGTGCTGAGCATGGCCCGCGCCGATACACTGCCCTCTATTATTAACCCTGATAACCCGGCGCAAGTTTCTCGTAACGTTGCCCCCGAACAGACGGAGGCCGTCCCGCAGCCGAAAGTCAAAATAGAAAAACCGCAGTCAACGCTGACGCCTGAAACGCCCGTTACCATTAATCACATTCAGTTTATTGGCGGCACGCGTTATCCCTTGCAGGAATTACTTCAGCCCTTCAGGCCTTACGCCGGAAAAACCGTGCCGCTAAAAACGCTCACCGGGCTGGTAAACGATATTACGGCGCGCTATAAGGCCGACGGTTTTCCGCTCTCCTATGCCTGGCTGCCCGATAATAATTTCCAGCAGGGAAATATTAAAATTGTTCTGGTTGAAGGCTATGTCGCTCACAGCGACATCACCAGTAATAACCCGCACATCGCCGAACGTCTTAAACGTTTGTCCGAAAAAATCATGGCGGAAAAACCGCTGTCTCAGGATACGTTCGATCGCTACAGCCAGCTGATGACGCGCACCCCGAACGTTCCGGTCACGGCTAACGCACGGTTGCCAACCAATATTTATGGCGCGGCGGCAATGCAAATAACCGGCAACCAGGAGCGGAGCTGGAATATCGCCTCGACGATCGATACCCGTAAAGGGCAAGATTTAATGATGCTGAACGGCACGCTCAGCAACATGACAAGTTATGGCGATCAGCTTGGCGTGGCCACGCTTGTGCCGTTAGATAGCAACACGCGAAAAAACTATGTCGGGCTCAACTGGCAGCAGTTTTTAAACGATGAAGGGCTGACGATGCAGCTCAAAGGCAGCTATTACCGCGAAGATCCGCGAGATTTTTCGCCCCTGCTCTCTTTGCCGAATAATATCAGCGTCGATTCGAAGCAAAAAACAACGCAATACAACGGTGGCGTGACGTTTGGCTATCCCCTGCTGCTGACGCAAAAATCACAAATTAATCTGACCGGCGGTTTTGATTACACCGACCGCCAGGATGATTATGCTCTTCAGGCCAGACTGCAGGGCAAAACCTATCGTCTGGACTCCGTCAACCAGCACGCGCGTTATCCGGCGCTGGAAGTGGGCGTTAATGGTGCGCATCAGTTCACAACCGCCAGCATCAGCGGCCGACTCAACGTGCGTCAGGGCATTGATGCGATGGGTGCCGATATCGTCTCGGCCCCCAGACCCGATATGAATTTTACGCTCACGAAAAGCTATCTGGACGCAGCCTGGCTGTTTGCCGACAAGTGGCGGCTTTCAACGTCCTGGGAGGGTGACTGGTCAAATAACACGTTGCCAGAACCCGAACGCGTTAGCTTCGGTGCCCAGCGGTTTGGCCGTGGATACCAGGACAGTGAAGCAAGCGGTGATTACGGCTATGGCGGGCAGGTAGAACTGCGCTATATCCAGATGCGAAAAGAGAGTACCTGGCTTGCCACAATCCAGCCCTACATCCTGGCCGATACCGCGCAAACCTGGTTTAACACCTCCGGCTTGCCTCATCAGCGGCTCGGGTCAGTGGCGGCCGGCGTGATGGTAGGCGATACCCGCCACTATAGCGTCACGGTTGAGGCGGCAAGACCCGTAGGGGATGTTCCGACAGACAGTCGCAACAGAGACTGGCGCTACAGTCTGACATTTACGTGGAATTTCAATAAAATGCAGTAAGCCTTTCAGCCCGAATACTGACAGGATCAACGCAGCGCAGCGCGTGGGTTGGACAGGCCTCCACGCAGGCCGGTCCGCCTTCGCGATGACGGCACAAATCACATTTCAGCGCTTGTGCCCTGTTTCCCACCAGCCGTACCTGCATCGCCCCAAACGGACAGGCGACCATACAGCTCTTGCAGCCAATACAGCGCGTCTGCTCAACAAGCCAGGCGCCCGCCGTACGGCTGATGGCATGGGTTGGGCAGACGTTGGCACAGGGGGCGTCCTCGCACTGATGACACCCCACCGCCGTTGTGTAGTCGTCCCCTTTCACTACCCGAAGGCGGGAGGTAAAAGCCTGCGCGATGAAATCGTCCTGATGCGCGACCGCACAGGCCACTTCACAGGTGCGGCACCCGATGCATTTTTCCGCATCCGCCATGATAAATCGGTTCATCTGTTACGCCTCGCGTACGTTAAAACCCAGCTCTTTTGAGATAGCCTCTGCCGTTTCGCGCAGCGGTTTGAGCAGGTTCTTCTCGCCCACCTGCTTCATGCGCGACGTCGATAGCGAGATAGAGATCGCGTACGGGACGCGACCGTGAATATCAAACACCGGCACGGCAATACAGGAGACGCCCAGTTCGTTCTCTTCTTTGTCCATCGCCATGCTGCGATCGCGAATTTCCGCCAGTTCATCATACATGGCGCTCAGTTCAGTGATGGTGTTGCGCGTCAAAGGTTGGATCTGTTCCTGATGGCTTTCCCAGTAGCTCGCCACGTAATCCTGATGGCCAAACGCCATGTAGATCTTGCCCATCGCGGAACAGTAAAGCGGCATATGCTGGCCAATATAGGCGCGCGTGCGCAGCATACCGGTTGTCGGTTCGAGCTTATAAATCAGGATGGCGTGGTCATCTTCCCGGCTGGAGAAGTTCACCGTCTCGCCGGTCGCAATGTTCAGCGCTTCGAGGTGCGGAGCGGCCACGTGAATGATATTCAGCGACGACAGCGCCTTTTGCCCGACGGCGATAAATTTGGTGGTCAGGCGATAGCTTCCCGCGGCGGGTGCCGGGGTCACGTACCCGCACGACTGTAGCCCCTGCAGCAAGCGGTGCACGGTGCTCTTGTTCAGCCCCGCCAGTTCCGATAAATGCGCAAGCGGACACCCGTTCGGATAGTTGCTGAGGATCTCAATCAGCATCAGGCCGCGAAACAAGCTCTGGCTGCCTGCTGGCCTCTCTTTTTCTTGCGTCATTTCGCTCTCTTTCATGCTCATTACATGGCTCCTTTTCATCGCGACCTGATGGTAGCGCAAAGTGTGGGTCAGTTCACGATCTCAACAGAAAAAACACAACCAGTTGATTTTAATCGATTTTGAAAAACATGAATGTCGTTGATCTGACAAAATTTGATCGCTATATTTGAAATCAGATTTCGCATAGTGGAATTTAGCGATAAAAAAGCACTCACACTTGCCCTTAAAAGAACAGGAGAACAGGGATGAAAGTGACCTTCGAAGAGTTGAAAGCGGCGTTCAATCGGGTTCTGCTCGATCGCGGCATAAAAGCGGAAACCGCAGACGCTTGCGCCGAGATGTTTGCCCGCACCACGGAATCCGGCGTCTATTCGCATGGTGTGAACCGCTTCCCACGCTTTATTCAGCAGCTTGATGCAGGGGATATCATTCCTGACGCCCAGCCCAAACGGGTGATGACATTAGGCGCCATCGAACAGTGGGATGCGCAGCGCTCCATTGGCAACCTGACGGCGAAGAAGATGATGGATCGCGCCACCGAGCTGGCGTCCGATCACGGCATTGGTCTGGTGGCACTGCGTAACGCGAACCACTGGATGCGCGGCGGCAGCTACGGCTGGCAGGCGGCGGAGAAGGGCTATATCGGCATTTGCTGGACCAACTCGATTGCCGTGATGCCCGCGTGGGGATCAAAAGAGTGCTGCATCGGCACGAACCCGCTGATCGTTGCCATTCCGTCGAACCCTATCACCATGGTCGACATGTCGATGTCGATGTTCTCCTACGGCATGCTGGAGGTGAACCGCCTGGCCGGGCGCGCGTTGCCGGTAGATGGCGGCTTTGACGACGAAGGTCACCTCACCAGAGAGCCGGGCGTGATCGAGAAAAACCGCCGTATTCTGCCCATGGGCTACTGGAAAGGGTCCGGCTTATCCATCGTCCTCGATATGATCGCCACCCTGCTCTCAAACGGATCTTCCGTCGCGGAAGTGACCCAGGACAACAGCGACGAGTACGGCGTATCGCAGATCTTCATCGCCATTGAGGTGGATCGTCTGATCGATGGCCCAACCCGCGATGCCAAACTGCAGCGCATTATGGACTTCATCACCACCGCCGAACGCGCGGATGAGAATGTCGCCATCCGTCTGCCGGGGCATGAATTTACCCGTTTGCTTGAAGAGAACCGCCGCAACGGCATCACGGTTGACGACAGCGTGTGGGCGAAAATCCAGTCTCTGTAAGGAGTGGGCCATGATATTCGGACATATTTCCCAGCCAAATCCGTGTCGCCTGCCGCGGGCAATTGAAAAAGCCCTTCATTTTCTGCGCACGACGGATTTCTCTCTCCTGGCGCCAGGCGTAGTAGAAATTGAAGGTCGCAACATTTTTGCCCAGGTTCTGGATCTGACAACAAAGGATCTGCACGAGAATCGCCCGGAAGTGCATCGCCGCTATCTGGATATCCAGTTCCTGGCCTGGGGTGAAGAGAAAATCGGTATCGCGATTGATACCGGTAATAACGAAATAAGCGAATCATTGCTGGAACAGCGCGATATTATTTTTTATCACAACAGTGAAAATGAGTCGTTTATCGAAATGACACCCGGCAGCTATGCCATATTTTTTCCGCAGGATGTGCACCGTCCTGCCTGTATTAAAAACAAGGAAACCACAATTCGTAAAATTGTGGTGAAAGTGGCAATCAGCGAATTAGATTAATTTTCTGATATACCCTAAATAATTCGAGTTGCAGGAAGGCGGCAAGAGAGTGAATCTCCAGGAGCTTACATAAGTAAGTGACTGGGGTGAACGAGCGCAGCCAACGCACATGCAACTTGAAGTATGACGGGTATAAATACAGGAACGCGAAATGACCAACACCAGTTTTATTATTGGTGCGTACCCCTGCGCACCCTCGTTTCACCAGAAAGGGGAACAAGAAGAACAAACCTTCTGGCGGGAACTTTCCGACACGCCGAATATTCGCGGGCTGGAACAGCCTTGCCTTGAAAATCTTCATCCCCTTGGTGACGAATGGCTGTTCCGCCATACCCCGGGGGACTGGCAAATCGTGGTCACGGCAGTAATGGAAACCATGCGCCGCCGCGGCAGCAACGGCGCGTTTGGCCTGGCCTCAGCTGACGACGCGCAGCGTAAAGCGTGCGTGGACTTTTACCGGCATCTGCACCAGAAAATTAACGCCGTGAATGCCCGTTATCCGGGCAAAGTGATTGCTCTGGAAATGCAGGCCGCCCCGCAGGCGGGCAATGCTTCCGTCGAACAGGCCACCGAGGCGTTTTCCCGCTCCATCCGTGAAATAACACGCTGGGACTGGGACTGCGATCTGGTGCTGGAACACTGCGATGCCATGACCGGCGCCGCACCACGTAAAGGCTTCCTGCCCCTGGAGCAGGTGCTGGAGGTGGTGAAAGACACGGATATCAGCGTCTGCATCAACTGGGCGCGGTCGGCCATCGAAGGCCGTAACACTACCCTTCCCCTTGACCACGTTCAGGCCGCGCTTAATGCCGGGAAACTGGGTGCGCTGATGTTTTCAGGCACCACCCCCGGCGGGGAGTACGGTGAATGGCAGGATCTGCACGCGCCATTTTCCTCCTTCTGTGCCGACAGTCTGATGTCCACTGAATGTGCAAAAGCACTCTTTACTGCGGCGAGCGCCGCAACGTTGAAATTCTCCGGTATTAAATTACTGGAAATAAATGCTAATGCTGATGTCAGCCATCGCATCGCCATTTTGCGCGACGGTATTAGCGCAATGAATAAAGCAACGCAATAACAATAAGAAAAGTTTATTCCGGTTACCTACTGAGAGATTAACTATGAATATTTCTACTCATGCTCTACATGCGGATATTCCGCGCCAGCGCTGGCTAAGAATCATTCCTCCTATTCTTATCGCCTGTATTATTTCATATATGGACCGCGTGAATATCGCGTTTGCAATGCCGGGAGGGATGGACGAAGAATTAGGTATTACCGCCACCATGGCAGGCCTCGCGGGCGGCATATTCTTTATCGGCTATCTGTTCCTGCAGGTACCCGGCGGCAAGATTGCGGTGCACGGTAGCGGCAAGAAATTTATCGGCTGGTCACTGGTCGCCTGGGCGGTGATCTCGGTGCTCACGGGTCTCGTGACGAATCAGTACCAGCTGCTGGTGCTGCGCTTCTTACTCGGCGTGGCGGAAGGCGGGATGCTGCCCGTTGTGCTCACCATGATCAGCAACTGGTTCCCGGATGCCGAACGCGGTCGCGCCAACGCAATTGTGATCATGTTTGTACCCATCGCCGGGATAATCACCGCCCCGCTGTCGGGCTGGATTATCACCGCGCTTGACTGGCGCTGGCTGTTCATCATTGAAGGTCTGATGTCCATTGTTGTGCTGGTGCTCTGGGCATTCACGGTCTACGACCGTCCGCAGGAAGCCCGCTGGATCTCAGCGGCCGAGAAAAACTATCTGGTACAAACGCTGGCGGCTGAACAGCAGGCCATCGCCGGAAAAGAGGTGAAAAATGCCTCGCTCAGCGCGGTGCTGTCTGACAAAACCATGTGGCAGCTGATCGCCCTGAATTTCTTCTATCAGACCGGGATTTACGGTTACACCCTCTGGCTGCCGACCATTCTGAAGGAGCTGACGCACACCAGCATTGGTCAGGTGGGGATGCTCGCCATCCTGCCCTACATCGGCGCCATTGCGGGCATGTTCCTGTTCTCCTCGCTTTCTGACCGCACCGGCAAGCGCAAGCTGTTTGTCTCCCTGCCGTTGATTGGCTTCGCGCTCTGCATGTTCCTCTCCGTAGCCCTGAAAGCAAACATCTGGCTGGCCTATGCCGCACTGGTGGGCTGCGGTTTCTTCCTGCAATCCGCTGCCGGCGTGTTCTGGACGATCCCGGCAAGACTGTTTAGCGCAGAGATGGCGGGCGGCGCGCGCGGCGTGATCAACGCCCTGGGCAACCTCGGTGGCTTCTGCGGCCCGTATGCCGTTGGCGTGCTGATCACCCTGTACAGCAAAGATGCGGGCGTCTACTGCCTGGCCGTTTCACTCGCGCTGGCGTCGCTGCTGGCCCTGCTGTTGCCGGCGAAATGCGATGCCGGGGCAGAGCCCAATCCCACGATAAATCCCCATAAACGTGCGGCCTGATGCCCTCACCCCAGCCCTCTCCCACGGGGAGAGGGAGAAAACCAAACCGTAGGCCGGGTAAGCGCAGCGCCACCCGGCAATTAAGCGAGATGAAGATGAGTGAAAAAGAGACCTTCTGGCTGGGTATCGATTGTGGCGGTACTTATCTTAAAGCCGGTTTATACAACAGCCAGGGCAAAGAAGTCAGTATCGAACGCCGCTCCGTTGCCACGCTCAGCCCGCGAGCGGGCTACGCCGAGCGGGATATGCATCAGCTGTGGCAGCACTGCCACGCAACCATCGCCGCGTTGCTCAAGAATGCAGGCGTAAACGGCAACCAGATCAATGGGGTCGGCATTTCTGCTCAGGGTAAAGGGCTGTTTCTGCTCGATAAACAGGACCAACCGTTGGGCAACGCCATCCTCTCCTCCGATCGCCGGGCACTGGAGATTGTGCAGCGCTGGCAGCAGGACGGCATTCCCGAAAAACTCTACCCGCATACGCGCCAGACGCTGTGGACCGGGCATCCGGCCTCGCTTCTGCGCTGGGTCAAAGAGAACGAGCCGCAGCGCTATCAGCAGATTGGCTGCGTGATGATGGCGCACGACTATCTGCGCTGGTGCCTGACAGGCGTGAAGGGCGGTGAAGAGAGCAACATCTCCGAGTCCAATCTCTACAACATGAATACCGGGCAGTATGACCCGCAGCTTACGCGCTGGCTCGGGATCAGCGAGATTGACGGCGCCCTGCCGCCGATTGTCGGTTCAGCAGAAATCTGCGGGGAAATCACCGCTCAGGCAGCCGCCCTTACCGGTCTCGCGGCGGGCACGCCCGTCGTGGGGGGACTGTTTGATGTGGTTTCCACCGCGCTCTGCGCCGGACTGCAGGACGAGCACACGCTGAACGCCGTGATGGGCACCTGGGCCGTCACCAGCGGGATCGCCAGTGCGCTTCGCAGCAACGAACCCTTCCCCTACGTTTATGGTCGCTACGTGCATCCGCAGCAGTACATCGTTCACGAAGCCAGCCCGACCTCGTCCGGCAACCTTGAGTGGCTCACCGCGCAGTGGGGCGACATGTCGTTCAGCGAGATCAACCACGCCGTCGCCAGCCTGCCGAAAGCCGAAAGCGATGTGTACTTCCTGCCGTTCCTCTATGGCAGCAACGCCGGGCTGGAGATGACCAGCGGCTTCTACGGGATGCAGGCGCTACACACCCGCGCGCACCTGCTGCAGGCGGTTTACGAAGGCGTGGTGTTCTGCCACATGACCCACCTCAACCGCATGCTCGAACGCTTTACCCACGTTCATGCCCTGCGCGTGACGGGGGGGCCAACCCATTCGGACGTGTGGATGCAAATGCTTGCGGACGTCAGCGGGCTGGCGATTGAACTGCCGCAGGTAGAAGAGACCGGCTGTTCCGGCGCGGCGCTGGCCGCCC
Source organism: Enterobacter sp. JBIWA003 (assembly GCF_019968825.1). Classification (NCBI taxonomy): domain Bacteria; kingdom Pseudomonadati; phylum Pseudomonadota; class Gammaproteobacteria; order Enterobacterales; family Enterobacteriaceae; genus Enterobacter; species Enterobacter sp. JBIWA003. The sequence continues at coordinate 227,326 of NZ_CP074170.1, read as the reverse complement.
TGGTCGGCACCGGCGTGTATCCCGATTTCCATACGGCGCAATGCGCCCTCCGACACGACATTCGTGTCATTGAGCCTGACATGCACGCCCATGCGGCCTATCAGCGCAAGTATCAGCGCTATCAGCTACTGATTTCAGCACTACAGGGCTATCACGCCCGAGTTAAGGAGAACAACCTATGAGCCGACCATTACTGCAGCTGGCGCTCGACCATACCTCTCTTCAGGCCGCGCAGCGTGATGTCGCGACGCTTGCCGATCACGTTGATATCGTCGAAGCGGGCACCATTTTGTGCCTGACCGAAGGGCTAAACGCCGTGCGCGCCCTGCGCGAGCAGTGCCCGGATAAAATCATCGTTGCAGACTGGAAAGTGGCCGATGCCGGAGAAACGCTGGCAGAGCAGGCATTTGGCGCGGGTGCAAACTGGATGACCATCATCTGCGCCGCCCCGCTGGCCACCGTTGAACGCGGCCACGAGGTAGCCCTGCGTCGCGGGGGGGAAATCCAGATGGAGCTCTTTGGTCACTGGACGCTGGACGATGCTCGCGCATGGCATCGCATCGGCGTGAAGCAGGCCATTTATCACCGCGGACGTGACGCACAGGCGAGCGGCCAGCAGTGGGGTGAGGCAGATCTCGCAAAAATGCAAGCGCTCTCCGATATCGGTTTGCAGCTTTCGGTTACCGGCGGTATCACCCCCGCCGACCTGCCGCTGTTTAAGCAAATCAACGTCAAAGCCTTTATTGCCGGACGCGCGCTGGCAGGTGCCGCCAATCCACCGCAGGTGGCACAGGCATTCCATTCGCATATTCGCGACATCTGGGGAGCGTAACCATGCGTCAGCATCCGTTAGGTATTTACGAAAAAGCGCTGCCAAAAGATCTCTCCTGGCCCGAGCGGCTGGTACTGGCGAAAAGCTGCGGATTCGATTTTGTCGAGATGTCTGTCGATGAAACCGACGAGCGATTATCACGCCTCGACTGGAGCACCACGCAGCGCGCCTCTCTGGTGGAAGCGATGCTGGAAACCGGCGTGGCGATCCCCTCTATGTGCTTGTCTGCCCACCGTCGTTTCCCGTTTGGCAGCCGCGATGAAACCGTGCGCGAACGCGCCCGTGAGATCATGAGCAAAGCCATCAGGCTGGCGCGTGATTTAGGCATTCGCACCATCCAGCTTGCCGGGTATGACGTCTATTACGAAGCGCATGACGAGGGGACGCAACAGCGCTTTGCCGACGGGCTGGTGTGGGCCGTAGAGCAGGCCGCCGCCGCACAGGTGATGCTGGCGGTGGAGATCATGGACACCGCGTTTATGAACTCCATCAGCAAATGGAAAAAGTGGGACGACATGCTCGCCTCACCGTGGTTCAGCGTTTATCCGGACGTTGGCAACCTGAGCGCGTGGGGTAACGACGTCACCGCCGAGCTGACGCTGGGCATTGACCGCATTGCGGCTATTCACCTGAAAGATACCCAGCCCGTCACCGCACAAAGCCCCGGCCAGTTCCGCGACGTGCCGTTTGGCGAGGGCTGCGTCGATTTCGTTGGCGTGTTTAACACGCTGCATCAACTGAACTATCGCGGCGCATTTCTGATTGAAATGTGGACCGAAAAAGCAAAAGAGCCGGTGCTGGAGATTATCCAGGCGCGCCGCTGGATTGAAGCCCGTATGCAGGAAGGAGGCATGACATGCTAGACGAACTTAAAGCCGAGGTACTGGCAGCAAACCTGGCGTTGCCCGCCCACCAGCTGGTGACGTTTACCTGGGGCAACGTCAGCGCAGTGGACCGCAAAAGCGGCATGATGGTCATTAAACCGTCCGGTGTGGAATACGACGTGATGACGGCGGAGGATATGGTGGTGGTGAATATCGCCACGGGCCAGGTTATTGAGGGGAATAAAAAGCCCTCTTCGGACACGCCTACCCATCTTGCGCTGTATCGTCGTTACCCGGAGATTGGCGGCATCGTGCATACCCATTCGCGCCACGCCACTATCTGGTCCCAGGCGGGGCTGGATTTACCGGCCTGGGGAACCACGCACGCGGACTATTTCTACGGGACCATCCCCTGCACACGCCTGATGACCACGGCAGAGATTGCAGGGGAATACGAATACCAGACGGGTGAAGTGATCATCAAAACCTTCGAGGAGCGCGATCTTAGCCCGATGCAGATCCCGGCGGTGCTGGTCCACTCCCACGGTCCGTTCGCCTGGGGTAAAGACGCTGCCGATGCGGTTCACAATGCCGTGGTGCTGGAAGAGTGCGCCTATATGGGCCTGTTCTCTCGCCAGCTCGTGCCACAGCTTCCGGTTATGCAGCAGGAACTGCTCGACAAGCATTATCTGCGCAAGCATGGAGCGAATGCCTATTACGGACAGTGATCATCCGGAATTAATGTGTTCCTTGCAGTACCGTCGTTTCCAGACGGCGGGAGTTAACCCGGTATGCTTCGAAAAGATCTGCCGAAAATAGCCCACGTCATTAAAACCACACCGCGTTGCCACTTCGGTGAGCGATGCAGAGTCATTCAGCAACAATTTTTCTGCCGCCCTGACGCGCTGGCGATGTATCGCCTCCGTCAGGGTTAAATGGAAGGTCCGGCGAAACACGCGCCCCAGATAATCCGCATTACAGTGCAATGCTTTTGCCAGTTGCGAGGTAGAAAGCGGCAAATGGAACTGCGTGCGAATAAGCTGCTTCGCCTTCCACGCCATTGCTGCACCGGCTTCATCTGCGTTGTCTTCATAGCCTGACGAAAGGGAAATTTGCTGCAAAATCAGTAATAAAATAATTTCCAGCGCCACGCTTCGCTGTAATTTCTCCTGCTCGCTCAGGAACTGGCGAAAAAGAGAAATCACATACTGGGCATCCCTCACACGGCAGTGTTGTTCGATTGCCAGATTGGGTAATCGGGGCATGTGATGCTCAACCTCAAAATGCAGCCAGTAAAACTTCAGATCGGCGGGAAAGTCGCCGACGCCTACATGTCGCCTGCCAGGCCAAAGAAGCAAACTCTCGCCCGCTTTCACGTCAAATACCGTATTTTCTTCCTGGATCGTTAATGTCCCTTTTTCGACAAAAATAATCTCCCACGATGTTAATTTACGCGCAGGATGGCGGCCCACACCCCGGGAAATAAACAACCCACCGTTTTGAACCTTAACCGGAAACGCTATGGATAATTCAAGCATTTATATTCACCATTTCGCTTTTAATGCCGCCATTATTAAATGCATCCATTGATTATTAATAAATAATGGCCCGACGGCCCGATCGGAATCACATTTTTATCATCAGGTCGGAATCGTCATCTTTTTATACTTTTCCCTTCCCTTGTTGGCCTCCCCATTCAGTGCAGAATAATCAGGTACCTTGCACAAATACGATAATAAATTCGATTACCGAGGAGTTACCCGATGACTTCCACACCGATTACAGAGTCTGACGTTACACAACAGGCGATAGATGACCGTTTGTCCGTGCGCGAAAAAATTGGCTACGGCCTGGGCGACGCGGGCGGTACGGTGATTACCTGCCTGATCATGAATTTTCTGACCTTTTTCTATACCGATATTTTTGGTCTGACGCCTGCGCTCGTGGGTACGCTCTTTATTGCCCTGCGCGTATTTGACGCTATTTCCGATCCGGTCATGGGCATTATTGCCGACCGCACGCAGAGCCGCTGGGGGCGCTTTCGCCCATGGCAGCTGTGGGTCGCCTTCCCGCTCGGAATTATCGGCGTGCTGACCTTCACCGTTCCGGAAGCCAGCATGAGCGTGAAAATCGCCTGGGCATTCGGGACCTATCTGCTGCTGTCCGTGGGCTATACCGCCATCAACGTTCCCTACTGCGCGCTGATTAATACCATGACCACCCGCCATAACGAGGTGATCTCCTGCCAGTCCTGGCGCTTCGTGCAGTGCGGTGTGGCGGGATTTTTGGTCTCCGTAGGCCTGCCGTGGCTGGTCGCTGAACTGGGCCAGGGAGATGCCGCGAAAGGTTATCAGCTTGGCGTCGGCGTCCTGTGCGCCATTGCCGTGGTGATGTTCCTGTGCTGCTTCTTCTGGGTACGCGAGCGTGTCCCGCTGGCGCTGATGGGCAAATTCACCCTGCGGGAGCATCTGGCCGGACTGCGTAAAAACGATCAGTTGCTGCTGATGCTGGTGATGTCGTTCCTGCTGATCAACGTTTTCAACATTCGCGGCGGCGGATACATGTACTTTATCACCTACGTACTGCAGGGCAGCACCGCCTATACCTCGCTGTTTTTCACGATGGTGACCTTTGCGGCCATTCTGGGGGCGGTCATCGTCAACCCGCTGTCGCGCCGTATTGATACCGTCAAACTCTACTACTACACCAACCTGGTGCTCGCCGCTCTTGCGCTGGGAATGTGGTTTCTGCCAGGAGGCCCGGCGCACCAGACGCTCTGGCTGATCGTCATTTTAAGCAACGGCGTGATCCTGGGCTTCACGCTGCCGCTGCATTTCTCGCTGATGGCCTTTGCCGACGACTACGGCGAATGGAAAACCGGGGTGCGCTCATCGGGCATGAACTTCGCCTTCAACCTGTTTTTCATCAAGCTCGCGTGGGCCTCCAGCGCCGGGATCATCAGCCTGGTGTTTATCGCCGTCGCCTACCAGCCGGGCACGGGCAATCAGACACAGGCTTCGCTGCAGGGCATCACCGCCATGGAGACCATGCTCCCCGCCCTTTTCCATCTGCTACTGGCCGTTTCCATCCGCTGGTGCAAACTCAACAACCCAATGATGTCGCGCATTGCCACCGACCTGCGCCAGCGTCACGTACCGTCCTGAGGAGAACGTTATGTCCATAATGGAACCCGACCTGCACAAGCTGAAAATTAACGACCCGTTTCTCGGGCAGTATCAACGACTGGTCCGTGAAGTGGTGATCCCCTACCAGTGGGATGCGCTAAACGACCGCGTGACGGAAGCCGAACCCAGCCACGCCATTAGCAACTTCCGCATTGCTGCAGGTCTGGAGCAGGGTGAATTCTACGGTATGGTGTTTCAGGACAGCGACGTGGCGAAATGGCTGGAAGCCGTAGCGTGGTCGCTGTGCCAGAAGCCTGATGCTGAACTGGAGAAAACCGCCGACGAGGTGATTGAGCTGGTCGCGGCGGCGCAGTGTGAGGATGGCTATCTCAACACCTACTTTACGGTAAAAGCGCCTGAGGAGCGCTGGACCAATCTGGCCGAATGTCACGAGCTCTACTGCGCCGGACATATGATTGAAGCGGGCGTGGCGTATTTTCAGGGGACCGGAAAACGCCGCCTGCTGGACGTGGTCTGCAGGCTGGCGGACCATATCGACAGCGTGTTTGGCCCCGGTGAAAACCAGCTGCACGGTTATCCGGGCCATCCGGAAATCGAGCTGGCGCTGATGCGACTTTATGACGTTACGCAGGCGCCCCGGTACCTTAATCTGGCGAAATACTTTATCGAGGCGCGCGGCACCCAGCCTCACTTCTACGATATCGAATACGAGAAGCGCGGCAGAACGTCGTACTGGAATACCTATGGCCCGGCGTGGATGGTCAAGGACAAGGCCTACAGCCAGGCGCATCAGCCGCTTGCCGAGCAACAAACGGCCACCGGCCACGCCGTACGTTTCGTCTATCTGATGGCGGGCATGGCGCATCTGGCACGCCTGAGCCATGACGAGGGTAAACGGCGGGACTGCCTGCGGCTGTGGAAAAATATGGCGCAGCGCCAGCTGTACATTACCGGTGGAATCGGCTCGCAAAGCAGCGGCGAGGCGTTCAGCAGCGATTACGATCTGCCCAACGATACGGTGTACGCCGAAAGCTGTGCCTCCATCGGCCTGATGATGTTTGCCCGCCGGATGCTGGAAATGGAGGCCGACGGCCACTACGCCGACGTAATGGAGCGCGCGCTATACAACACGGTGCTGGGCGGCATGGCGCTGGACGGTAAGCACTTCTTCTATGTGAACCCGCTGGAAGTCCATCCGAAAACCCTGGCGTTCAACCATATCTACGATCACGTGAAACCCGTCCGCCAGCGCTGGTTTGGTTGCGCCTGTTGCCCGCCAAATATCGCCCGCGTGCTGACGTCGCTGGGGCATTATATTTATACCGTTCGCCAGGATGCGCTATTTATTAATCTCTACGTCGGCAACGATGTCGTCATTCCGGTTGGCGATGAAACCCTGGCGCTGCGGATCGGCGGTAATTATCCGTGGCAGGAAGCGGTGAAAATCGAGATCGTCTCACCTTCGCCGGTGAAACATACCCTGGCCCTGCGCCTGCCGGACTGGTGCGCGGCACCTGAGGTATCGTTGAACGGTGAAGACGCTGCAGGTGAAATTTCACGGGGATACCTCTATCTGACCCGAAACTGGCAAGAAGGGGATGTCGTCACGCTGACGCTACCGATGCCGGTTCGCCGGGTGTACGGAAATCCGCAGGTACGCCAGCAGGCGGGAAAAGTCGCTCTACAGCGCGGGCCGCTGGTTTACTGTCTGGAAGAAGCGGATAACGGCACCAATCTGCATAACCTTTCCTTGCCGCCTGACAGCACGTTCCGGGTCTTTGAAGGTAAAGGCATTTTCGCGCACAAGATGCTGATACAGGCAGAGGGGACGGGCTGTCATACGAAGGACACTGATGCGCTGTGGCACTATGACCGCCCGCCGGTACAACGTCATCCTCAGACGCTGACCTTTATTCCGTGGTTCAGTTGGGCGAACCGGGGAGAAGGGGAAATGCGGATCTGGGTGGATGAAGGTTGAATTTCTGCGGCCTGTTGCCCTCACCCCATCCCTCTCCCACGGGAGAGGGAGTAAACAGGCTTTACCACATCAGAAACGCCAGGTCAGGCCGGTCATCAGTGCGAAGCTGTCGTCGCGGTCGATCATCGGGCTATTCTTCACGTCGTCAGGCAACACGGTGTAGACCGCGCTGGCATTGAGATACAGCTTCTGGGTTAACTGATATTTAGCCGCCAGACCAACGTATGGCGTCCAGCTGTCACCGGCAGTGTATTGATCCAGCCCGGAGCGGCGAGACTCGCTGCCGGATACGCCGTAGTAGTAGTCGTTATAGCTTTCGTCGCTGTAGAACACACCCACAGAAGGCGTCAGGGTCAGGCGATCCATTTTGATTGGACGGAAGTATGATACTTCGCCGATCACGCCGCCGCTTTCATCCGTGGCATCACCAGAGACCGCCACTTTCAGCGATCCCCAGCTCTCGTGGCGGTAGTACGCTCCGCCGAGGAAGGCGGACGCTTTACGCTCATCCAGCTGCTTCATCTGATGGTCGTCATTATCGTCAGGGTCGAAATGCAGCGGCATCCACGTTGCGGTCAGGCTTAATTCATTTTTTGCATCTTTCCACAGGATCCATCCGCCCGTGGTCTGGCGAACGTAAAAGCGATCGCCTTCATAGCTAATTAACGGTACCGCAGTCGTATTTTCGTTATAGCCTTTGTATGGAGACTCATTAAATACAGCCCCCGCTCCAAGTGAAAATTCACCGGCCATGGCAGACGTTGATGCAAATAACGTGGCAGCGATGAGTAAATTGTATTTAATAGTCATTCTATGTAATCCATTTAAATGCCAAACAAGCGAGGCGCATAATAATGGTTACAAAATTGCCAATGCAACGCTGCGGTTTATATAATATTATATATAAAATCATATAGATGGGTGTGCATGATGAGTACATTACAGCTAAAACCACGCGAATTAAAAATTATCTCCGTCATCGCCGCCACCCACAGCATTGGTGATGCCGCCGCCCTGCTGGGTATGGCGCAGGCCAACGTCAGTAAATATCTGTCTGATTTTGAAACGCGGGTTGGGCTCAAGGTTTTTGAGCGCACCACGCGCCAGCTGGCCCTGACCCAGTTTGGTGAAGCGTTACTCCCCTACGTGAACGCCACGCTGGATAAGAACAGTCAGCTTGTTAATTTCATTGCTGATTATAAGCATGAAAAGCGCGGAAAAGTGACGATCTATGCCCCAACAGGTATCGTGACCTACCTCGCGCGACACGTGATCCATCAGATAGAAGACATCGGTGACATCCGTATCTCCCTGAAAACCTACAATCTGGACCGGAATGAATTTTCTGAAGGCGTTACCTTTCCGGATGACTGCGACATTTTAATTACCTATGCTCAGCCAAAAGACGAAAGTCTGGTGGCCAGCGTGCTGACACAATATTCCGTTACGGCCTTCGCAACCGTAGAATATTTAAATAAACATCCCTTAACCGGACCTGAAGATTTAATTAATCACTCCTGTATTCTCATTGACTCCATGCTGGTCGATGATGCCAACATCTGGCGTTTCCGCGTGCACGGCAGCGATGACGTGCATGACTACCGGGTGACCGGTAATTATATTTGCGACAATACGCAGACGGCCCTGGAGCTGGCCAGAAATAATCTTGGGATTGTTTTTGCACCCAAAGAGAGTCTGAAAAAAGAATTAACGAAAGGCATGCTGGTCCCCTGCTTCCCGCATCAGGAGGAGTGGTGGCTCGATCTGACGGCCATCTTCCGCAAACGCGAATACCAGCCCTGGCGCGTGCAATACGTTCTGGATGGCGTCCTTAACTGCCTGCGCCAGCAAATTGCCCAGGCCGCCCACGGACGGCCTGAGCTGGGCGACTAGAACAGCCCCAGTGGCTTATCAGAATAGCTGACCAGCAGACATTTGGTCTGCTGGTAATGCTCCAGCATCATTTTGTGGGTTTCACGTCCGATGCCCGACTGCTTATAACCGCCAAATGCCGCGTGCGCCGGATAGGCGTGGTAGCAGTTGGTCCAGACGCGCCCGGCCTGAATGCCGCGGCCCATTTTATAGGCCAGATTACCGTTGCGGCTCCAGACGCCTGCGCCCAGGCCATACGGCGTGTCGTTGGCAATCTCCAGCGCCTCCTCTATCGTTTTAAAGGTGGTCACGGCCAGCACCGGGCCGAAAATCTCCTCCTGGAAAACGCGCATGTTGTTCTGGCCGAAGAGGATCGTCGGCTCAAGGTAATAGCCGTCCTGCAGATCCCCTCCCAGCACCTTACGACGCCCGCCGGTGAGAATATCCGCCCCCTCTTTCTTGCCGATGTCGATGTAGTTGAGGATCGTTTCCAGCTGTCCGTGCGAGACCTGCGCCCCCATCTGTGTAAGGTTATCGAGCGGGTTACCGCTGCGAATAGACTCAACGCGGCGAATGGCCCGCTCCATAAAGCGCTCGTAGATGGATTCCTGCACCAGCGCGCGGCTTGGGCAGGTGCAGACTTCGCCCTGGTTAAACGCAAACAGCGCAAACCCTTCCAGGGCTTTATCGAAGAAGGCATCCTCTTCCTCCATCACGTCCGCGAAGAAGATGTTCGGGGACTTCCCGCCCAGTTCCAGAGTCACCGGGATAATGTTCTGCGTGGCGTACTGCATGATCTGCTGGCCCACCTCCGTCGACCCGGTAAACGCCACTTTGGCGATACGTTTTGAGGTAGCCAGATATTCGCCTATCTCCCCGCCCGCGCCGTTCACTACGTTAATCACGCCCGGCGGCAGGAGATCGCCAACAATTTCCATCAGCAGCAGGACCGAGAGCGGGGTCAGACGCGCCGGTTTGAGCACAATACAGTTTCCGGCCGCCAGCGCGGGCGCCATTTTCCAGCTCGCCATCAGCAGCGGGAAGTTCCACGGAATAATTTGGCCTACTACCCCCAGCGGTTCGTGGAAGTGATACGCCACGGTGTCGCTGTCGACTTCGCTGATCCCGCCCTCCTGAGCGCGAATACAGGAGGCAAAATAGCGGAAGTGGTCAATAGCCAGCGGCACGTCAGCCGCCATCGTTTCCCGGATCGGCTTGCCGTTATCCCAGGTTTCCGCCGTCGCCAGCAGCTCCAGATTCTGCTCCATCCGGTCGGCGATTTTGAACAGGATCGCCGCCCGGTCCTGCACGGAGGTGTGAGCCCATTTCTCTTTCGCTTTGTGGGCCGCATCCAGCGCCAGGTCGATATCACGCTTACCGGAGCTGGCAATCTCGCACAGCGGCTGGCCGGTAACCGGGGTCAGGTTGGAATAGTATTCGCCGTCGACGGGAGCGACCCAATCGCCGCCAATAAAGTTGTCATAACGGGGCTTCAGCTTGAGGGGAAAACCATACTCGCCGGGCTGGATACGCGATGAGGGAGGATTGTTTGTCATGTCCGTCTCCTTGCTGTTGGTGTACAACAAGGGTAGTTCCGGCTGGCGATTTTCTCGCCAGCCGGTAACGGTGTTTACGACGGAGGTCACGGAGTTTCAGGAAATAATAACGAATCGCGTAACAGATGATCGTTACCGCGACGGCGGGTAAAGCCGATGCGGTTGAAGTATTCCAGGATCTGGATCGCCAGCTTGCGCCCCACGTTCAGCCGATCGCGGAAATCCGCGGCGCAGGTCGAACCGCGCGCCTGATCCAGCTCGCGGATCAGGTTGGCAAACGCCACAATGCGATCGTTACGGTAGTAACGATCTTTCACGATCGCGACGATTAGCCCCTGCTGCGCCGCATGGCGCAATACCTGGCGCATCACCTGCTCATCGGTGTTGGTTTCGTGAGCCAGATCGCGAACCCACCACGGCTCATCGCCAAACAGCGGGGCCGCTTTTTGCCATATGGCCTCTTGCTCGGTGGTGAACCCAGCCTTGTGATCCGGCAGGTGCAGCCAGCCGTGGTGGCTTTTAATCACTCCGCTTTCGCGCATGTTTTCGATCAGCAGCAGCACCAGTGCATCGTCTTCCATCGGCAGCGCCATGCGTCGCAGACGCTCGCGCCCCGGACCAGGCTCGTCCTGATGCTGTTCATGGTAAGTCGCAAGCGTGTTTAGTATCTTACGCTGCCATTGCGCAGCAACCGGGGCATTGAGCAGGCTGTTGCCGGCCTGAATAAAGCCCGGCTCCTGGGTCAGCTGCCGTAAGCCTTCCCCACTCAGCTGGCGTGCCCATGCAAAATCACGCAGACTCACCGCCCCGCGATCGAGGTGCACCCGCAGCGCGGCGTTATCATCGCTGGCCTCTGCCAGCGCGGCCAGCCACTGCAGATATTCCGGCTTACGCTTGCCGCGTCGGGGTGGGTTAAGCGCCACCACGCGCGCGCCTGCCAGCGTTTCCCTTGCAGAAATGTCACGCAGTACCAGACGATCGTTATCTGCCAGCCAGAGCGGCGAATCGAATACCAGCTCAGCAAGGTCGTTTTCCAGCAGCGACACGCGCCCGGTGATATGGCTGGCCGCGTGGTGAATATGCAGCGGCTGCCATTGGGTCAACGGCATGTGTGTCTGCAGGGAGACAATCACGCGTTCAGACGGTTCCGGCGGGGCATCGGCCAGCAGCCAGTCTCCGCGATTAAGCTGCTCTTTTTCCGCATCCCCGGCAATGTTCAGCGCGATACGCTGCCCGGCGTGGGCACGGTCAGCGGGCTGGTTTTGTGCATGCAGCCCGCGCACGCGCATCGGTTTATTCACGCCCGTCAGCCAGAGGGTATCTCCCACGCTGACTTCACCACTCAGCGCGGTGCCGGTCACGACCAGCCCCGCACCTTTTACAGTAAACGCCCGGTCGATCGCCAGACGGAAACGATGATGGCTGGCGTGGTCGCGTGATGAAAGGTGCTGCAAATGGTGGCGAAGTTCGTCGATACCACGCCCTTCTGTCGCCACGGTGACAAAAAGCGATGCGTCGGCAAAACCATACTCCCGCAGGGTCGCCTGGACCGTTTCGCGCACCTCGCTGACGCGCGCATCATCCACGCGATCGGCTTTGGTCAGCGCCACGGTCAGCTGCGGGTTGCCGGTTAGCTGCAGGATCGCCAGGTGCTCGCGGGTTTGCGCCATCACGCCGTCATCGCAGGCCACCACCAGCAGGGCATGATCGATGCCGCCCACGCCCGCCAGCATGTTGGACAGAAACTTTTCATGCCCCGGCACATCAATAAAGCCCAGCACGCGACCATCAGGCTGGGGCCAGTAGGCATAGCCCAGATCGATGGTCATGCCGCGCTTTTTCTCTTCCGGCAGGCGATCGGCGTTTACGCCGGTAATGGCCTGCAGTAACGTGGTTTTTCCGTGGTCGACGTGACCGGCGGTGGCAATAATCATTTCAACAACATCTCCAGAAATCGCTCTTCATCTTCAAGGCAGCGCAGATCCAGCCACATTCGGCCGTCGTAAATCCGCCCGATAACCGGCGTCGAGAGACCGCGCCAGCGCGACGACAGCGCCTCAAGCTGGCTGCCGCGCCCGTCACGCGGCGTGAACGTCAGCGCCTCACTCGGCAGCCTGTCCACCGGCAGCGACCCGCTGCCAATCTGCGACTGGCAGGGCTCAATGCGAACGTCAAAATCGGGGTAGTGCGCGGCGACGCGCGGCAGCAGCAGTTCGGCCTGGGCGCGAATCGAGGCGGCATCGCGGCTTAACAGACGCAGCGTGGGCAGGCGGTCGGCCAGTTTTTCCGGGTGGAGATAGAGCCGCAGCGTCGCTTCCAGCGCGGCAAGCGTCATTTTATCGGCGCGCAGGGCGCGCTTGAGCGGGTGCTGCTGCAGCTGCGCAATCAGCTCGCGCTTGCCGACGATAATCCCGGCCTGCGGCCCGCCCAACAGTTTGTCGCCGGAAAAACTGACCAGGCTAACGCCCGCCGCAATCATATCCTGCGGCATCGGCTCTTTTGGCAGCCCGTACAGGCTCAGATCCACCAGCGAGCCGCTGCCGAGATCGGCAATCACCGGTATATTCAGTTCGCGCCCAATCGCCGCCAGCTCCGCCTCGTCAACCGTTTTGGTGAAGCCTTCAATATGGTAATTGCTGGTGTGAACCTTCATCAACAGGGCGGTATTTTCATTCACCGCCGCGCGATAGTCTTTCGCATGGGTACGGTTTGTCGTGCCCACTTCATGTAGCGTGCAGCCTGCCTGGCGCATCACGTCCGGAATACGAAACGCTCCGCCAATCTCCACCAGCTCGCCGCGGGACACCACCACCTCTTTGCCGCTGGCGGTGGCCGCCAGCATCAGCAGCACCGCGGCGGCGTTGTTATTCACAATGCAGGCATCTTCCGCGCCGGTCAGCTGGCACAGCAGCTCCGCCAGCGCGCGGTCGCGGTGCCCGCGCCCGGCACCGTCCAGATCGTACTCCAGCGTCACGGGCGTTCGCATGGCCTGCACAACCGCGGCAACGGCCTCTTCCGCCTGCTGCGCGCGCCCCAGGTTGGTATGCAGCACGGTACCCGACAGGTTTATCACCGGGCGTAACGCGCTTTGCGCCTTCTCATCCAGCCGCTGTTCAACTTCCTGCTCCCACGCGCTACACCAGTCGGGCAAGGCGTTTTCTGCCTGAATCGCGCAGCGGGCTTCGTCCTGAAGCAGGCGTAACATTTCCACCGTCGCGGTATGGCCGAAACGCTCAACAACAGCATGAATGCGGGGTTCGCGAAGAAGACGGTCGGTAGCGGGGATCTGGCTGTACAGCGAATGATGAGTAGTCATGAAAGCGCCTGGCGAGTAAATATCTTCCCCCCTCCCGACGGGAGAGGGAGTTAACATGTGAGGGGATTGTACCGCCTCTGGCGGCGAAGTGTTATAACCCGCGTCAAGCCTTTGGCGGTTCGGTACGGGCAAAGCTCTCGCGGCTAAACAGCGTGTCTGCAAGCTTCACCAGCAGCGGACGGTCGACGCACCAGCCCGGGGAGACGCGGCGGAAGTTGAGATAACCAATCGCGCAGGCGATGGCGATGGTCCCCAGGTTCAGGCTGTCGGTGGCGATCTTACCCTCCCGGATTAGCTGTTCGCATCTGTCCAGGCTGCGGCTGATTTTTTCCCGCTGGCGTAACAGTTCCGTTTCCGACTGCTGGGCGGCGGGCCTTGCCTGTTCCCGTACGGAGGTTAACGCCGCATCCATAATTCCATCGGCCAGGGCTTCAACCTGCTTCACCGCCAGCGCCGCTTTTGGGTCTGCTGGCAGCATTGCCGGGGCAACGCCCAGCAGCTCGATATACTCCGCAATAATCGGGGAATCAAACCAGTATTCGCCCTCGTCCGTGACCAGCGCCGGGACTTTCCCCAGCGGGTTGTACTGCGCAACGCCGTTTTCCGCGTTGTAGGGCTGTTCATTCACGAATTCAAATTCAATCCCCTTCTCCAGCAGGAGAATCGAGATTTTTCGCACGAAGGGACTGGTATAGCTGCCGATGAGTTTCATTGCCTGATCCTTGATGCCGGAAAAAAGTCAGTATGGATCAAGCGATGAAAAAAGGGCAGGTCTGCATGTCGCATTCCTGCCCTGGAAGGATTAGTGATCGAGGTAGAGGTAGTGCATCCAGCTGGTCATACGCAGCAGTACTTTACGCATAACCGAGACGTGGGCGAAGTGGTCCGAATAGACCGCCACCTGGGCATAGATACCGTCCGGCAGGGCATCGACTTCGGCGTTGGGTTCCAGCTCAATAAGTGCCTGAACGCCGTCCGTTCCCGGCACCACCGTCAGCGACTGCAGCGCGCCTTGCGCCTGATAGGTTCCCCCCGGCACCACCGGCAGAATACTGGTGAGCTTCCCGGAGAACACCTGGCCCGGCAGCGCGTTAAACACCACTTCCGCTTCATCGCCCGGCTTCAGACGCAGCAGAGAGTTCTGGCGGAACTGGGCCACAATCTGACGCTTCTGTTCAGGAATGAAGACCATTACCGGACGCAAAGGCAGCGCGGCGGCATAGGTTCCCGGACGGATCAGTACCTGAGTGATATAACCATTGCTCGGCGCACGCACCACGGTCTGGTCCAGATTGTATTTGGCTTCGGCAAGCTGGGCGCGTAACGACGCAATCTGCGACTGTTCACCGTTCACCATGCTGTCTAACTGGCTTTGGATCTGCACCTGTTCAGCCACGGAGCCTTTCACCAGCGCATCCTGTGCCAGATAGTTCTGCCGCGCGTTGTCGATATCGCTTTCAGAGAACGGATTCACCTTTGCCTGGCTGCCTTTCAGGTAGCGCTGATAATCTTTATAGAGGCGATCGCGTTCAGCGGAGACGCGCGTGGTATTGGCAACGGCTTCCGCCAGCTGCGCCTTCAGATTATCGATATTGTGCGTCGCGGTCACCAGGTCGGCCTGAAGTCTGTCGACGCGCGCCTGATAGCGGCCTGGATCCAGTTTAAATAACACTTCGCCTTTTTTAATTAGCTGGTTATTTTTATCGGTCACTTCGCTGACCACACCGGTCACCTGCGGCGTGATTGGAATAGAAATAACCGCTTTTTGCGCCGTAAAGGTATACGGGTGGTTATAGTTCATTAACAGAATAAGTCCGGCAACAATAAATACGCCACCTAATGTTGCGGTGGCAAGCGTCCACTGGTTGACCGGAATTCGGAATATTTTAAAGATGGCCCAGGCAAATGCCACGTAGGTCAAAATAATCAACAGATCCATGATTAGCGCTCCAGCGTGTTCTTATCAGCAGCAGGCTTTACCGCGCCCAGCTTTTGTTCGAGTTCCGCCACGCGTTTGGCGAGCGCATCCATGCCCGGGACCTCATCAGGCTTTGTGATGTGGTTTTGCATGCCCCAGCCGCGATCCTCGCGGTACAGCGTGGCCCAAATCCACAGGAATGGCCAGATGGCATGAAGCGTAAACAGGCTAATCCAGCCAGCCGTATGAATGGCATCGGCATGCGGATGGTTACGCTTTTTGGCCATATTATAAGGAATATCATGGATGGCGATGATTCCGTAAAAGAGAACCAGAAATACAAAAATCAATACGCCCAGCGCAAAATAGTTGAGAAACATATTCTCCTCACTTAAACAACGTCAACTCATTAAATTAATAAAACGGTACGCAACCTAATTAATTTTTTATAAACACGGGGTTGTGCTTACTATTTCCGAGCCGGGGAGTATCGGTTTTTATAATATCTCCATGCAAGTTTATAAGCGTGTCAAAATATATCCTGAATAATAATAGACTTAACCTTACAATATGAGCGTAATCCACCTTTTAACTTTTCGCCATACCACACATCAAAAGTGGTTTTTTAGCTTATCGTGTCGTGCAATATCATCCTGGCGCTGAATCGCGAAGCAGAGTTTGCCGCCGATCACAGCCGGAGAAATCCGCATAAAAATATTTTGTGAAATCAGTCACAATCCAGAAACAAACCCACCAGAACAAAACGTGACAACAATCACATAAAAGGGTGGATTTTGCTTTTTTTGTCGCCATTGTATTTTTTTTGTCCGCAGATTTTGTGATTGAGATCACTCCATTGATATCCCTACCCCCTGCCTTTACGTGATGTGCATCACACAAATTTTCCCTGTCTGGACAGTTGAACGATTCAGTGCCAGATTTCACAGCATCAGAACAGGGTCCGGCTACCTCTGCCGCCTCATTAACAATAAACCTCGGGCCGCAAGCCTAAGCGTAAACAGAAGAAGGGGTGTTTTATGTCATCCGATTTCAAGATCAAAGTTCAAAGCTTTGGTCGTTTCCTCAGCAACATGGTGATGCCAAATATCGGCGCGTTTATCGCGTGGGGTATCATCACCGCATTGTTCATTCCGACAGGGTGGTTGCCTAACGAAACGCTGGCGAAACTTGTTGGCCCAATGATTACCTATCTCCTGCCGCTGCTCATCGGTTTCACCGGGGGTCGTCTGGTGGGCGGTGACCGTGGCGGCGTCGTGGGTGCTATCACAACCATGGGTGTTATCGTCGGTGCGGATATGCCGATGTTCCTCGGTGCGATGATTGCCGGTCCTCTGGGGGGCTGGGCGATTAAGAAGTTCGACGTCTGGGTTGATGGTAAGATCAAATCCGGCTTCGAAATGCTGGTGAACAACTTCTCTGCGGGCATCATCGGGATGATCCTCGCCATTCTGGCGTTCCTCGGCATTGGCCCTGCGGTTGAAGTGCTGTCTAAAATTCTGGCGGCAGGCGTTAACTTCATGGTGGCGCACGAGATGCTGCCGCTGGCGTCTATCTTCGTTGAACCGGCGAAAATCCTGTTCCTTAACAACGCCATCAACCACGGCATCTTCTCGCCGCTGGGTATCCAGCAGTCTCACGATCTCGGCAAGTCTATCTTCTTCCTGATTGAAGCCAACCCGGGTCCAGGTATGGGCGTTCTGCTGGCGTACATTTTCTTTGGCCGTGGCAGCGCTAAACAGTCTGCTGGCGGCGCGGCGATCATCCACTTCCTGGGCGGTATCCACGAAATTTACTTCCCTTATGTGCTGATGAACCCACGTCTGATCCTGGCCGTTATCCTCGGCGGTATGACCGGTGTGTTCACCCTGAGCGTGCTGGGCGGCGGTCTGGTTTCTCCGGCCTCTCCGGGTTCTATCCTGGCGGTACTGGCGATGACGCCAAAAGGCGCTTACTTCGCGAACCTCGCGGCTATCTTTGCGGCAATGGCCGTCTCCTTCGTGGTCTCTTCTATCCTGCTGAAAACCAGCAAAGTGAAAGAAGATGATGACATCGAAGCCGCAACCCGTCGTATGCACGACATGAAAGCCGAATCCAAAGGCGCGACGCCACTGGCAGCCGGTGATGTCTCTAACGACCTGAGCCACGTGCGTAAAATCATCGTTGCCTGCGACGCCGGTATGGGTTCCAGCGCAATGGGTGCAGGCGTGCTGCGTAAGAAAGTGCAGGATGCGGGCCTGACCAACATCTCCGTGACCAACAGCGCCATTAACAGCCTGCCGCCGGATGTTGACCTGGTTATCACGCACCGCGACCTGACCGAACGCGCCATGCGTCAAGTACCACAGGCACAGCACATTTCGCTGACCAACTTTCTCGACAGCGGCCTGTATACCAGCCTGACCGAACGTCTGGTTGCCGCGCAGCGTCACGAAGACAACGAAGTGAAAGTGCGCTCCAGCCTGCAGGACAGTTTTGACGAGAGCAACGCCCACCTGTTTAAGCTGGGTGCGGAAAACATCTTCCTCGGTCGTACCGCGGCCACCAAAGAAGAAGCGATTCGCTTTGCCGGTGAGCAGCTGGTGAAAGGCGGCTACGTTCAGCCTGAATATGTCGACGCGATGCTGGAACGCGAAAAACTGACCCCGACCTATCTGGGCGAATCCATCGCGGTGCCACACGGTACGGTTGAAGCGAAAGATCGCGTCCTGAAAACCGGCGTCGTATTCTGTCAGTACCCGCAGGGCGTTCGCTTCGGTGAAGAAGAAGGCGACATCGCCCGTCTGGTGATTGGTATCGCCGCTCGCAACAACGAGCACATTCAGGTGATTACCAGCCTGACCAACGCGCTGGATGATGAGTCCGTCATTGAGCGTCTGGCCAACACCACCAGCGTTGAAGAAGTTCTGGCTCTGCTTAACAAATAACGGTACTCCTCCCTCTCCCCCCGGGGAGAGGGCTAGGGTGAGGGGAAAACGTTCCTCACCCCAGCCCTCTCGGGTAAAAACATTGATGAAGGTTAACACTATGAAAGCATTACATTTTGGCGCAGGTAATATCGGTCGTGGTTTTATCGGTAAACTGCTGGCAGACGCGGGCATTACCCTGACATTCGCCGATGTGAATCAGGTTGTCCTGGATGCCCTGAA
Source organism: Enterobacter sp. JBIWA003 (assembly GCF_019968825.1). Classification (NCBI taxonomy): domain Bacteria; kingdom Pseudomonadati; phylum Pseudomonadota; class Gammaproteobacteria; order Enterobacterales; family Enterobacteriaceae; genus Enterobacter; species Enterobacter sp. JBIWA003. The sequence continues at coordinate 208,717 of NZ_CP074170.1, read as the reverse complement.
TGCCCGTCATAGCTATCAGGTCCATGTGGTCGGTGAAAACGAGCAGGTTGAGACGGTATCTGGCGTCAACGCGGTCAGCAGCATCGGCGACGACGTTATTGACCTTATCGCCAGCGTCGATCTGGTCACCACCGCCGTAGGTCCGGTTGTGCTTGAGCGTATCGCCCCTGCGGTCGCGAAAGGCCTCGCAAAACGTAAAGCGCAGGGTATCGATACCCCGCTGAACATAATCGCCTGTGAAAACATGGTGCGCGGCACCACGCAGCTGAAAGGCCACGTGCTCAACGCTGTGGCAGACGAAGACAAAGCCTGGGTTGAAGCGCACGTGGGTTTTGTGGATTCCGCCGTGGATCGCATCGTTCCGCCTTCCGAATCCGCGACCAACGATCCGCTGGAAGTGACCGTAGAAACCTTCAGCGAGTGGATCGTCGATAAAACCCAGTTTAAAGGCGCGCTGCCGACCATTCCGGGAATGGAATTAACCGATAACCTGATGGCATTTGTCGAACGCAAACTCTTCACGCTGAACACCGGGCATGCTATAACCGCGTACCTCGGAAAATTGGCCGGTCATCAGACAATTCGTGACGCGATCCTCGATGAGAAGATCCGCGCGGTGGTAAAAGGGGCAATGGAAGAGAGCGGCGCGGTGCTGATTAAACGCTACGGTTTCGATGCGGATAAACATGCAGCATACATCCAGAAAATCCTCGGTCGCTTTGAAAACCCATATCTGAAAGATGACGTTGAGCGCGTGGGCCGTCAGCCGCTGCGTAAGCTGAGCGCGGGCGACCGCCTGATTAAGCCGCTGCTGGGCACGCTGGAATACGGCCTGCCGCACGCCAATCTGGTGAAAGGGATTGCCGCCGCAATGCACTACCGCAGCGAGCAGGACCCGCAGGCGCAGGAACTGGCTCAGCTGATTGATACCCAGGGCGCGCAGGCTGCGCTGGCGCAGATTTCCGGTCTGGACGCCAACAGCGACGTGGTTGTGGAGGCGGTTAACGCATACAACGCAACCAAATGATGCAGAATGCGGCGCAGGTTAGCCTGCGCCCGGATAACAGATTGTCAGATATGCAGGCAATAATGGAACAAACCCAGGCCTTTGAAAATCGTGTGCTTGAGCGTCTGAATGCTGGCAAAACCGTACGAAGTTTCCTGATTGCCGCCGTCGAGCTGTTAACCGAGGCGGTGAATATCCTGGTGCTTCAGGTGTTTCGCAAAGACGACTACGCGGTAAAATATGCTGTAGAACCGTTACTGGACGGAGACGGACCGCTGGGCGATTTATCCGTGCGTCTGAAGCTGATTTATGGTCTTGGCGTGCTGAACCGACAAGAGTATGAAGATGCGGAGCTGCTAATGGCGCTGCGCGAAGAACTCAATCATGACGGTAATGAATACACCTTTACCGACGATGAAATCCTGGGGCCGTTCGGCGAGCTGCACTGCGTCACCGCGCTTCCTCCGGCACCGCAGTTTGATAACAGCGATCCTGAGCTCTATGCGATGCAAAAGCTGCGTTATCAACAGGTTGTCCGTTCCACGATGGTTCTCTCCCTGACTGAGCTGATTTCCCGAATCAGCTTAAAAAAAGCGTTTCAGAAGTAAGCCTGCTCACATTGGTGTATCCTTCCCTGTAAATTCCCCGTTTTCAGAGTTATTTGTCATGAAAGAAGTCGAAAAGAACGAAATTAAACGCCTGAGCGACCGCCTGGATCTCATCCGCCACCAGATGGCGGGCCTGTCACTGGTCGAGTCCGTCGAGAAGTATGCCGAACTTGAAAAAGAGACCGCGAAGCTGGAAGCAGAGATCGAGCGCCTGCGCGAGGTCAAAGGCCAGAAGCTGAGCAAAGAAGCGCAGAAGCTGATGAACATGCCGCACCGTCGTGCGATCACCAAAAAAGAGCAGGCCGACATGGGCAAGCTGAAGAAAAGCGTCCGTGGTCTGGTGGTGGTTCACCCGATGACCGAGCTTGGCCGCGAAATGGGCCTGAAAGAGATGACGGGTTTTTGTAAGACGGCGTTCTGATTTCATGCCGGGTGGCGCTACGCTTACCCGGCCTACTCTTTTCCCCTTCGTGTGAATTGGTCCAACCAATAGCGCAACCAATCCTTCCCCGGTTCACAATTCCATTATTTCCGCTCACAAAACCATTGCTAGCTCATAACATCTGGTTAACCATTCATTGTCATTAACCCTACAACACAACATTGGCAGGACCACTTTTACACAGACTGTGACGCAGAGATGAGCGGAGACTCACCCGCAGCGCAGGCTGTCTGGTCCCCAGGAGACCTGCATGAGCCTCTGGCAACAAAACTACGACCCGGCCGGCAATATCTGGCTGTCGAGCCTGATCGCATCGCTTCCGATCCTGTTCTTCTTCTTTGCGCTGATTAAGCTCAAACTGAAGGGCTACCTTGCCGCGACGTACACCGTCGCCATCGCCCTGCTGGTGGCGCTGTTCTTCTACAAAATGCCGGTCGATCGCGCGCTGGCCTCCGTCGTCTACGGTTTCTTCTACGGCCTGTGGCCGATTGCGTGGATCATCATCGCGGCGGTCTTTGTCTATAAAATCTCGGTGAAAACCGGGCAGTTCGACATTATCCGCTCGTCGATTCTCTCCATTACGCCGGACCAGCGCCTGCAGATGCTGATTGTCGGCTTCTCCTTTGGGGCGTTTCTGGAAGGCGCGGCAGGCTTTGGCGCACCGGTGGCGATCACCGCCGCACTGCTGGTGGGGCTGGGCTTTAACCCGCTGTATGCGGCGGGCCTGTGCCTGATTGTGAACACCGCGCTGGTGGCGTTTGGCGCGATGGGTATTCCGATTCTGGTTGCGGGCCAGGTAACCGGCCTGGACAGCTTTGAGATTGGCCAGATGGTGGGTCGCCAGCTGCCGTTCCTGACCATTATCGTCCTGTTCTGGATCATGGCGATTATGGACGGCTGGCGCGGCGTGAAGGAGACCTGGCCTGCGGTGATGGTGGCGGGCGGTTCGTTCGCGATTGCCCAGTACCTCAGCTCGAACTTCCTTGGCCCGGAACTGCCGGACATCATCTCTTCGCTGGTTTCCCTGGTCTGCCTGACGCTGTTCCTGAAACGCTGGCAGCCGGTCCGTATTTTCCGCTTCGCCGACATGGGCGCCTCGCAGGTCGATCAAACCCTGGCCCGCACCGGTTACACCGCAGGACAGGTGATTCGCGCCTGGTCGCCGTTCCTGTTCCTGACCGCCACGGTTACGCTGTGGAGCATCCCGCCGTTTAAAGCCCTGTTCGCCCCGGGCGGCGCGCTGTACGACATGGTCATTAACGTTTCGGTGCCGTTCCTCGACAAGATGGTCGCCCGTATGCCACCGGTGGTGCACGCCGCCACGCCGTATGCCGCGGTCTATAAATTCGACTGGTTCTCCGCCACCGGGACCGCCATCCTGTTTGCCGCTATTCTTTCCGTGGTGTGGCTGCGCATGAAGCCTGCGGCTGCGGTGCAGACTTTTGCGGCGACCGTTAAAGAGCTGATGCTGCCGATCTACTCCATCGGCATGGTGCTGGCGTTCGCGTTTATCTCGAACTACTCCGGCTTGTCATCGACGCTGGCACTGGCGCTGGCGCATACCAGCCACGCCTTCACCTTCTTCTCGCCGTTCCTCGGCTGGCTGGGGGTGTTCCTGACCGGTTCCGATACCTCGTCTAACGCCCTGTTTGCTGCGCTGCAGGCCACGGCGGCCCAGCAGATTGGCGTGTCGGACGTCCTGCTGGTGGCCGCAAATACCACCGGCGGCGTGACCGGGAAAATGATCTCCCCACAATCCATCGCCATTGCCTGTGCGGCGGTGGGACTGGTCGGTAAAGAGTCGGATCTGTTCCGCTTTACCGTGAAACACAGCCTGATATTCACCTGCATGGTCGGGGTGATCACCACCCTGCAGGCCTATGTCTTAACCTGGATGATCCCATGATAGTGATGCCCAGACGCCTGTCCGACGAGATTGCCTCTCGCGTGCGGGCGCTGATTGAAGAACAACAGCTGGAAGCGGGCATGAAGTTGCCCGCCGAACGCCAGCTCGCCGCCCAGCTTGGCGTGTCGCGCAATTCACTGCGCGAGGCGCTGGCGACGCTGGTCAGCGAAGGGGTGCTGGTAAGCCGTCGCGGCGGCGGCACCTTTGTACGCTGGCAGCATGACGACTGGTCCGAGCAAAACATCGTTCAGCCGCTGAAAACGCTGATGGAGAACGACCCGGACTACAGCTTCGACATCCTTGAAGCGCGTCACGCCATCGAAACCAGTACCGCCTGGCACGCAGCCATGCGGGCAACCGACGCCGACAAAGAGAAACTCATCGCCTGCTTTGAGGCCACGCAAAGCAGCGACCCGGACATCGCCTCCCAGGCGGACGTGCGTTTTCACCTGGCGATTGCCGAGGCGTCGCACAACGTCGTGCTGCTCCAGACCATGCGCGGGTTCTTCGACCTGCTGCAATCCTCCGTGAAGCAGAGCCGCCAGCGCATGTATCTGGTTCCGCCGGTGTTTGCCCAACTGACCGAACAACACGAGGCGGTGCTCAACGCCATTCTGGCCGGTGATGCCGAAGCCGCGCGCAAAGCGATGATGGCGCATCTCGGTTTCGTGCATACCACCATCAAACGATTCGATGAAGACCAGGCCCGACAGGCGCGTATTACCCGTCTGCCTGGCGACAGTGATATTTCCAGGGAGAACAAAGCATGATCATTTCAGCAGCCAGTGACTATCGCGCCGCGGCGCAGCGCATTTTGCCCCCGTTCCTGTTCCACTACATTGACGGCGGGGCGTATGCCGAATACACCCTGCGCCGCAACGTGGAAGATCTGTCGGAGGTGGCTCTGCGCCAGCGCGTGCTGAAGAATATGTCTGACCTGAGCCTTGAGACAAAACTGTTTAACGAAACGCTTTCCATGCCCGTCGCGCTCGCACCTGTCGGTTTATGCGGCATGTACGCCCGTCGCGGTGAAGTGCAGGCCGCCGCCGCCGCAGATGCTAAAGGCATTCCGTTTACCCTTTCCACCGTGTCCGTCTGCCCGATTGAAGAGGTTGCCCCGACCCTCAAGCGGCCGATGTGGTTCCAGCTGTACGTCCTGCGCGATCGCGGCTTTATGCGTAACGCGCTGGAGCGCGCCAAAGCGGCGGGCTGCTCCACGCTGGTCTTTACCGTTGATATGCCGACCCCCGGCGCGCGCTACCGCGATGCGCACTCCGGCATGAGCGGCCCAAATGCGGCGCTCCGCCGCTACTGGCAGGCGGTAACGCATCCACAGTGGGCGTGGGACGTCGGCCTGAACGGTCGTCCACACGATCTGGGGAACATCTCGGCGTATCTGGGTAAACCCACCGGGCTGGAAGATTACATCGGCTGGCTGGCGAATAACTTCGATCCGTCCATCTCCTGGAAAGACCTGGAGTGGATCCGCGAATTCTGGGATGGCCCGATGGTGATCAAAGGGATCCTCGACCCGGAAGATGCCCGTGATGCGGTCCGCTTTGGCGCAGACGGGATTGTGGTCTCTAACCACGGCGGACGCCAGCTCGACGGGGTGCTCTCCTCTGCCCGCGCCCTGCCAGCTATTGCCGATGCGGTGAAAGGCGATATCGCCATCCTGGCCGACAGCGGGATCCGCAACGGGCTGGACGTGGTGCGTATGATTGCGCTGGGTGCCGACAGCGTGCTGCTGGGACGCGCGTATCTGTATGCTCTGGCGACGGCCGGTCAGGCAGGCGTGGCGAATCTGCTTAACCTGATCGAAAAAGAGATGAAGGTGGCGATGACGCTGACCGGTGCGAAAACCATTAGCGAAATCAGTAAGGATTCCCTGGTGCAGGAGTTAAGCAAATTACCGGCAGCGCTGACTCCACTTGCTCAGGGAAACGCGGCCTGAATCCCCCCTCGTTAACACCTCTTTCTCATGCGTCCGATCTCCCCCTCGGGCGCTTTTTTATGCCAAAAATAACATCCAGATAACATATTGGATAAGAAAATTTGACATATACATGCCGTCCGCAATTGTATAGACAAGCAAAGACAAGAACACAAAAACAACATCACATCAGAGGGGAGCGTATGACCTATTCAGGTAAGGTGGATATTCAGCAGGTGATCGACGACAGTCGCTTTTCAGGGTTTCACTGGCTGCTCATTGTGCTGGGCTTTCTGGTTCTGGCGATCGATGGCTTTGATACGGCGGCAATGGGCTACATCGCGCCCACGCTGTCGGCAGAATGGGGGATCCATAAACAGGATCTGGGGCCGGTGCTGAGCGCGGCGCTGCTGGGGCTGTCGTTGGGCGCGCTGATCGCCGGTCCGGTATCGGACCGGATGGGCCGCAAGCGCGTACTGGTCTTTTCGTGTCTGTTCTTCGGCCTGGCAAGCCTGGGCACGGCCTGGGCGCAAAGCCTCAACACCCTGACGCTGTGGCGCTTTCTGACGGGCCTGGGGCTCGGCGCCGCCATGCCGAATGCCATTACACTGATCTCCGAGTTTGCCCCCCAGCGCTGCCGCGCCATGGCGATTAATACCATGTACTGCGGCTTCCCTCTGGGTGCGGCGGGCGGCGGCGCGATCTCGTCCTGGCTTATCCCCCACCACGGCTGGCGAAGCGTGCTGCTGACCGGCGCAATTGCGCCGCTGATTTTAACGCTGCTGCTGGCACTGCTGTTGCCGGAGTCGGTGAAGTTTCTGGTGCAGCGCGGGAAAGACGTCATGCAGGTTCGCCGCATTGCCAGCCGGTTCGCCCGCGGTACGCTGGAGGGCGTCACGGGCTTTTTCCTGGCGGAGGAGAAAGTCGCGTCTAAAAAAGGGAGCGTGTCGCAGCTGTTTTCGATGCCCTGGCTGCCCGGCACCCTGATGCTGTGGGTGACCTACTTTATGGGGCTGGTCATCTACTACGTCCTGCTGAGCTGGATGCCGACGCTGATGCAGGGGATGGGTTATGCGCTGGCGGAGTCCGCCTGGCTCACCTCGCTGTTCACCTTCGGCGGCACGGCCGGCATTCTGCTCGCCGGCTGGATGATGGACCGCTGGGAAGCGCACAAGGTTGTCGCGGGCGGGTTTATCCTGACGATGGGGCTGATCCTGCTACTCGGCATGGAGCATAACCATATCGCCCTGTTTGGCGGGTTGATTTTCCTGATGGGGATCGCGATGAACGGCGCGCAGTCGGGCATGCAGACCCTGGCCGCCACCTTTTATCCCACCGAGTGCCGCGCGACGGGCATCGCCTGGATGCAGGGGATTGGCCGCTTTGGCGGCGTGGCGGGCACCATGACCAGCGCCCAGCTTCTTTCGATGCAGTGGCAGGCAGACAGTATTTTAATGATCCTCAGCGTACCCGCTCTTGTGGCCGCGGCGGCAACCGTCTACAAAATGCTGTACAGCCGCTCGCAAGAACCCGGCGTCGCGTAGGTCCTCTCTTTTCTGCTATTCTGCCCCCGCAATTAAGGGGGCAGTATGCTTAACATCGTTTTATTCGAACCAGAAATTCCGCCAAATACCGGCAATATTATCCGCCTGTGCGCCAACACCGGTTTTCGTCTGCACATCATTGAGCCAATGGGCTTTACGTGGGACGACAAACGCCTGCGCCGCGCGGGGCTGGATTATCATGAATTTACCGCCGTTATTCGCCACCATGATTACGCCGCGTTTCTGGAAGCTGAGCAGCCGCAGCGCATGTTCGCCCTGACCACCAAAGGTACGCCAGCGCACAGCGCCGTAAGCTATCAGAAGGGTGACTATCTGATGTTTGGCCCGGAAACCCGCGGCCTGCCGGCCACGATTCTGGATGCCCTGCCCGCTGAGCAGAAAATCCGTATTCCGATGATGCCGGACAGCCGCAGCATGAACCTGTCGAATGCAGTGTCGGTAGTGGTGTATGAAGCATGGCGCCAGCTGGGGTATCCGGGCGCCATTCTCAGACGTTAAATGCCGTCACCATACTCAAACGTATGGTGAATACCGTTGAAGTGCTGATCCATATCCATGGACGGCTTATCGCTGTCTGGCTTACCGACGATACGCGCCGGTACGCCAGCGGCGGTGGTATGCGGTGGCACAGGCTGGAGCACCACGGAGCCTGCGCCGATTTTCGCGCCGCGTCCGACTTCGATATTGCCGAGGATTTTGGCACCCGCGCCTATCATCACCCCTTCGCGAATTTTCGGATGGCGATCGCCGCTGGTTTTCCCGGTACCGCCCAGGGTAACCGACTGCAGGATCGAGACGTCGTCTTCAATCACCGCCGTTTCCCCGACAACAATCCCGGTGGCGTGGTCGAGCATGATCCCACGGCCAATCTTCGCCGCCGGGTGAATATCAACCTGAAACGTCACGGAAACCTGGTTTTGCAGGAAGATGGCCAGCGCGCGGCGGCCTTCATTCCACAGCCAGTGCCCAATGCGGTACGCCTGCAGAGCGTGGAAGCCTTTCAGGTACAACAGCGGCGTAGAGTATTTATCGACCGCCGGGTCACGCGTGCGCACGGCCTGGATATCACAGGCGGCAGACGCGATCATTTCCGGGTCAGCGGCGTAAGCCTCTTCCACCACCTCACGAATGGCAATCGCGGGCATGATCGAGGACGCCAGCTTGTTGGCGAGCATATAGCTGAGCGCGCTGCCGAGGTTTTCGTGCTTGAGTAGCGTTGCGTGGTAGAAACTGGCCAGCATAGGCTCACAGTCGGCCAGCGCCCGGGCTTCGGCTTTAATGTTGTTCCAGACGATATCCAGTTCTTCACACGGCATTGCTAACTCCAGACGATAGTATAATGACCAGCCAGTTCTGCGCTGGCTGGGTCATTCAGGTGACAACGGTTCCGACTAGTTACTGCTGCGCTCGTCCTTGCGCGCACGACCTAATAAGGTCAATGCTGCCTCGCGCGCATTTTTTCCGCAATACAATACCTGATAAATTTCCTCGGTTATTGGCATTTCGACACCGAAACGGTGCGCCAACTCGCGGACTTCTTTGGTATTGCGGTAGCCTTCAACCACCTGACCAATCTTCTCCTGCGCGTCTTTCACATCGCTGCCCTGTCCGAGCATCATGCCAAAGCGGCGGTTACGAGACTGGTTGTCGGTACAGGTCAGCACCAGGTCGCCCAGGCCAGCCATCCCCATAAAGGTGGCCGGATCCGCACCCAGCGCTTCGCCCAGGCGGGACATTTCGGTCAGCCCTCGGGTGATCAGCGCCGTACGGGCGTTGGCACCAAAACCTATGCCGTCGGACATCCCGGCGCCAATCGCAATCACATTCTTCACCGCCCCACCCAGCTGCACGCCGATAAAATCGGGGTTGCTGTAGACGCGGAAGCTCTTGCCGCAGTGCAGCAATTGCTGGAGATCGTCGGAGAAGGCCTGGTCGGTTGAGGCCAGCGAAATCGCCGTCGGCAGGCCAGCGGCCAGCTCTTTGGCAAAGGTCGGGCCGGAGATGACCGCCAGCGGGATCGCATCACCCAGCGCTTCGCGGGCAACGTCCTGCAGCAGGCGTCCGGTTTCGGCTTCCAGTCCTTTTGTCGCCCAGACAATGCGCGCATCCGGGCGCATCAGCGGCTTAATCTGATGCAGCACGTCGCCAAAGACATGGCTCGGAACCACAATCAGAATGTTGCGGCTGGCCGCCAGCGCGGTCGCAAGGTCACTTTCAAGGTGCAGGGAGTCAGGGAACGGAACGTCCGGGAGAAACGCGACGTTGCAACGATCGCGCTGCAGCGTGGCGATATGTTTTGGGTCGTGGCCCCACAGGACCACCTCGTGACCATTTCTTGCCAGAGTAATGGCAAGAGCGGTGCCGTATGAGCCGGCACCGATCACAGTCATTGACGCATTAACAGTGCTCATCAGGCATCCTGATGTTGTTCAGCACCTTCGCCAGCCTGCTGCTGCAGATAGTTCATGAACAGCGCATCAAAGTTAACTGGCGCAAGGTTCAGTTGCGGGAATGTACCGCGAGAAACCAGGCTGGTGATGCATTCACGTGCATACGGGAACAGAATGTTCGGGCAGTACGCACCCAGGCAATGCGCCATCTGGTTGCCTTCGATGCCGCCGATAGAGAAGATACCGCCCTGCTGTACTTCACACAGGAATGCAGTTTCTTCGCCCAGAGAGGCGGTAACGGTCACACGCAGCACGACTTCATACACGTCATCTGCCAGCTGGGTAGATGCGGTATCCAGATCAAGTTTAACCTCTGGCTGCCAATCTTTCTGGAAAACGTGTGGCGCATTTGGCGCTTCGAAAGAGACATCTTTGGTGTAGATACGCTGGATCTGGAAAGTCATCTCGGTGTTGTTTTGTTCTGACATGGAAATACCCTTTTTAATTGTCCTAAAGTCTCTTAGCTCAGCAGCGGATCGAGTCCACCACGGGCGTCGAGCGCATACAAGTCATCACAGCCGCCAATGTGCTGCGCATCAATAAAAATCTGTGGAACCGTCGTACGACCACTACGTTGGATCATCTCTTCGCGTTTAATCGCGTCACCGTCGATCGGCAGTTCCTGGAACGTGACGCCTTTACTGTTCAGCAGCGCTTTCGCACGATGGCAGAACGGGCACGTCGCTTTGGTATAGATCTCAATATGGGCCATGACTGAACTCCTTATTTACCGCGCACCAAAGGAAGATTTTCCCCGCTCCAGCCGGAAATACCTTCTTTCAGCACCGTTACGTTTTCGAAGCCTGCTTTATGAAGCGCGCTGGCAGATTCCTGTGCCTGCATGCCGGTCGCATCCACAACGATAATCGGCTGGGCTTTGTGTTTTTCAAGCTCACCGACGTTGTTCGCTTTGATTTCAGCTGGCAACAGGTTGATTGCGCCCGCAATGTGACCTTTGCGGAAATCGTCACGCTGACGCAGATCGACAACGACGGCATCTTCTTTGTTAATCAGACGCGTCGCTTCACCACGGGTGATAACCTTAATCTTAGACGTCAGGCTCTTAAATGTGGTGAACAGCACAGCAGCCAGCAGGCCAATCCACGCGATGCTCAGAACCGGATGGCGGCTAACGAATTGCATAATTTCTTGCATGGAGGGTAACTACTCCCGACTAAGTGATAAAAAAAACCAGGACAGGAGTATACCTGTGCGTTCTGGCAAATACAGCCAGCGACCCTAACCTAATCCATTTTCTGCGGCATGCCACCTAAAAAAATGCCTCAAAATGGTCTGGTCAGCACCTTGCCCCTGCGCTTTCTTTGATCTTCTGCGGCTATTTGATCGATTCAGCTGTAGTAAAATTACGCAAATTTTGACTCTTGAGCATGAGGTTGTCGCAATGTCGGTTTCTAAAAAACCTATGGTACTGGTGATTCTGGATGGCTATGGCTACCGTGAAGACAGCCAGGATAACGCTATTTTCAACGCCAAAACCCCGGTCATGGATGCCCTGTGGGCAAAACGTCCGCATACGCTGATTGACGCGTCTGGCCTGGAAGTGGGCCTGCCGGACCGCCAGATGGGCAACTCCGAAGTCGGCCACGTTAACCTGGGCGCCGGGCGTATTGTGTACCAGGACCTGACGCGTCTGGACGTTGAAATCAAAGAACGCACCTTCTTCTCTAACCCAACGCTGTCAGGCGCGGTTGATAAAGCCGTTGCCGCTGGTAAGGCCGTTCACATCATGGGCCTGCTCTCTGCTGGCGGCGTTCACAGCCACGAAGATCACATCATGGCGATGGTTGAGCTGGCCGCTGAACGCGGTGCGGAAAAAATCTATCTGCACGCCTTCCTGGACGGCCGCGACACGCCACCACGCAGTGCAGAAGGCTCCCTGAAAGCCTTTGAAGACAAATTCGCCGCGCTTGGCAAAGGCCGGGTAGCGTCTATCATTGGCCGTTACTACGCCATGGACCGCGACAACCGCTGGGATCGCGTTGAACAGGCCTATGACCTGCTGACCCTGGCAAAAGGGGAATTCCAGTTCGCGACCGCCGTTGAAGCGCTGGAAGCAGCTTATGCACGTGATGAAAACGACGAATTCGTGAAAGCATCCGTGATCCGTGCTGAAGGCCAGGCCGATGCCGCGATGGAAGACGGCGATGCGCTGATCTTCATGAACTTCCGCGCTGACCGCGCGCGCGAAATCACTCGTGCGTTCGTCAACAGCGACTTCGCCGGTTTTGCCCGTAAGAAAGTGGTAAACATCGACTTCATCCAGCTGACCGAATACGCGGCAGACATCAAAGCCCCATGCGCTTACCCACCTGCCTCGCTGGCCAATACCTTCGGTGAGTGGATGGCGAAGAACGACAAAACGCAGCTGCGTATTTCCGAAACGGAAAAATACGCGCACGTGACCTTCTTCTTTAACGGCGGCGTTGAAGAGCCGTTCAAGGGCGAAGAGCGCATTCTGATCAATTCCCCGAAAGTCGCCACCTACGATCTGCAGCCAGAGATGAGCTCTGCAGAATTGACTGAAAAACTGGTTGCGGCCATCGAGAGCGGTAAGTACGACACCATCATCTGTAACTACCCGAACGGCGACATGGTCGGTCATACCGGGGTGATGGAAGCGGCAGTGAAGGCGGTTGAAGCGCTGGACCACTGCGTTGAGCAGGTGGCGAAAGCGGTTGAATCCGTTGGCGGCCAGCTGCTGATCACCGCGGATCACGGTAACGCTGAACAGATGCGCGACCCGGCGACCGGCCAGGCACACACCGCCCACACCAACCTGCCGGTTCCACTGATTTATGTGGGTGATAAATCAGTGAAAGCCGTAGAAGGCGGCAAGCTTTCTGACATCGCGCCAACCATGTTGTCGCTGATGGGGATGCCGATCCCTGAAGAGATGACTGGTAAGCCGCTGTTCATCGTGGAATAATCGCTCCCCATGAGGGGAAAGGCGATTTTTTCAATCACATGGGTCGTGAAGCCGCTTAGGTTATCAGTCAGACCTCTGTTTTACGCCAGCGCACTCAGCGCTGGCGTATTGCTGTGCGCCGCATCCGCCCACGCGGATGACCGCGACCAGCTGAAATCCATTCAGGCCGATATCGCCGCCAAAGAGCGTGCGGTACGCCAGCAGCAGCAGCAGCGCGCCGCCCTGCTCGCCCAGCTTAAGCAGCAGGAAGAGGCCATCTCCGCTGCCACGCGTAAACTCCGTGAAACGCAAAACACCCTTGCCCAGCTGAATAAGCAGATCGACGAGATGAACGCGTCGATTGCCAAACTCGAGCGCCAGCGCGATGCGCAGGAGCGCAATCTTGCGGCACAGCTTGATGCCGCATTCCGCCAGGGTGAACATACCGGACTCCAGCTGATCCTCAGCGGCGAAGAGAGCCAGCGCGGCCAGCGCCTGCAGGCCTACTTTGGCTATCTGAACCAGGCGCGTCAGGAGACGATCGCGCAGTTGAAGCAGACGCGCGAAGAGGTCTCCACGCAAAAAGCCGAACTGGAAGAGAAGCAGAGCCAGCAGCAGACGCTGCTCTACGATCAGCAGGCCCAGCAGGCGAAGCTCGAGCAGGCGCGCAACGAGCGTAAGAAAACCCTGGCCGGTCTCGAGTCTTCGATTCAGGAAGGGCAGAGCCAGCTGAGCGAAATGCGCGCCAACGAATCCAAACTGCGTAACAGCATCGCCCGTGCGGAAGCCGCGGCGAAAGCGCGCGCCGAAAAAGAGGCTCGCGAGGCGCAGGCCGTTCGCGACAAGCAGCAGGAAGCCTCCCGCAAAGGCACCACCTACAAGCCAAGCGAAAGTGAACGTTCCCTGATGTCGCGTACCGGCGGCCTGGGCTCACCTCGCGGTCAGGCTTTCTGGCCCGTTCGCGGTTCAATTCTGCATCGCTATGGCGAACAGCTGCAGGGTGAGCTACGTTGGAAAGGGATCGTTATCGGTGCGTCTGAAGGTAGCGAAGTGAAAGCGATTGCCGATGGTCGCGTGATTCTGGCCGACTGGCTGCAGGGTTACGGACTGGTGGTGGTGGTCGAACACGGTAAAGGTGATATGAGCCTTTACGGCTACAACCAGAGCGCGCTGGTCAGCGTCGGCACGCAGGTGCGCGCGGGCCAACCCATCGCCCTTGTGGGCAGCAGTGGCGGTCAGGGCCGCCCGTCACTCTATTTCGAAATTCGTCGTCAGGGTCAGGCGGTCAATCCACAGCCGTGGTTGGGAAGATAAGTTTTGCTTCAATTTCGTCGAATCGTTTTCTCCGTCGTCAGCACGCTGGCGCTGGCTGCACCGGTATACGCAGGTAAGCTCGCTATCGTGATTGATGACTTTGGTTATCGTCCACACTATGAAAATCAGGTGCTGGCGATGCCGTCAGCCATCTCCGTCGCCGTCCTGCCGAATGCCCCCCACGCCCGTGAGATGGCGACCAAAGCCCACAGCAGCGGGCATCAGGTTCTGATTCACCTGCCCATGGCCCCGCTCAGCAAGCAGCCGCTGGAAAAAGATACCCTGCGCCCGGATATGAGCAGCGAGGAGATCGAGCGCATCATCCGCGACGCCTACAACAAGGTGCCGTATGCCGTAGGGCTGAACAACCATATGGGCAGCGCGATGACCTCCAGCCTGTACGGGATGCTAAAAGTGATGCAGGCGCTGGAGCGTTACAACCTCTACTTCCTCGACAGCATGACCATCGGTAATAGCCAGGCAATGCGCGCCGCTCAGGGGACGGGCGTCAAGGTCATTAAGCGCAAGGTGTTCCTGGATGACACCCAGAACGAAGCCGATATTCGTATGCAGTTCAATCGCGCGGTACAGCTGGCCCGCCGCAATGGTTCGGCCATTGCCATCGGTCACCCGCACCCGTCGACCGTCCGCGTCCTGCAGCAAATGCTGCCGACCTTACCTTCCGATATCACGCTGGTGCGCCCGAGCGATCTGCTTAACGAGCCGCAGGTGGATACCTCTACGCCGAATTCTGCGCAGCCCGTCCCGACGGCACCGCGTAATCCGTTCCGCGGCGTGAAGCGCTGCGTACCGAAGCAGCCGCTAGAACCGGTCTACGCGACCCGCTTCTTCTCTGTCATCGGAGACAGCATCAGTAACAGTACGCTGGTGAAATACGTCCAGCAGCAGTGGCAGGGATGGGGTAAGAAAGCCTGACCGCCTGACGTTTATTTCGCAATCTGAGAGTCCGTCTGCTCATTCGCAACGGGCTCTTTTTTCTCCTGATGCTGATACCAGGATTTGAAATACTTCAAAAAGCTGTAGGCTGTGGCATACAGTCCCGTCACGACCCCAACCTTGCCCTGACGCCAGGCTCCGCTGAACAGATACCATTTGAAGAACGCCCCGATGGCGCTGATGATGCCGCGTCCGATCGAAGGACGAGCTGGCTGGTACTTCACCAGCCGGGTGGTGTAGCTGTTGAGCTTGTTGAACACTTCATGAAGGTTATAAAACGTGTCGTGACGCACCCGCCCCGGCATTTTCATGGCGACAATATTGCCTTCAACTTTGTCATCCACGGGTCGTTGGTTGAAGCGAGCCTGGGTACGATTGAACAGCCGCACCGGGAAATCAGGGGAGGAAACAGGGTAGATTGTACGCACCTCTTCACCCAGCACGTGCCAGTACCGGGCGATACGCCAGGCGCGATCGGCGGAAGGTTCATCCCCGGCTTTCAGGGTCAGAATAAAGTCGACAGTCTCCGCGTCCAGAATCTCGTCGCTATCCATGCAAAGCACCCAGTCATTGCTCGCCAGATCGATCGCATGGTTCATCTGCACGCCATGCATAGCATAGGGGTGATGATGAAGGGAGAGCCCGTACTCGCGGCAAATAGAAAGAGTGGCATCCGTACTGCCGGAATCCAGAACGACAATTTCATCTGCCACCGTCAGCAGCGGAGGAATCACCTCGCGCAGCAAACGCGCAGAATTACAGGTCAATAAACAAACGGTAAGCTTGAACATAGGCGCTGTAAACTTAAACGGATAATCAACAAACTTTATAAGTGTGCGGGTAAAAAAGCGAAGGAAAAATCGAAATAATCTGATTGCGGATGTAAGAAACGTGAAGAGGTCGTAAAAAAAGCGCCCGAAGGCGCTTTCTCTGTTACTCCCAGCTCAGGATCACTTTCCCTGACTGGCCGGAACGCATCGCGTCAAAGCCCTGCTGGAACTCATCGATGGAGAAACGGTGAGTAATAATCGGGGACAGATCCAGACCTGACTGGATCAGCGCCGCCATCTTGTACCAGGTCTCGAACATCTCGCGGCCGTAGATACCCTTGATGAACAGCCCTTTGAAGATCACTTTGTTCCAGTCGATGGACATATCCGACGGCGGGATACCCAGCATCGCGATACGGCCACCGTGGTTCATGGTGTCGAGCATGGTGCGGAACGCCGGCGGCGCGCCGGACATCTCCAGACCCACGTCGAAGCCCTCGGTCATGCCCAGCTCTTCCATCACGTCGGTCAGGCTCTCTTTCGAGACATCCACCGCGCGGGTGACGCCCATTTTGCGCGCCAGCGACAGGCGGTATTCGTTCACGTCGGTGATCACAACGTTGCGTGCACCCACGTGCTTCGCCACGGCCGCCGCCATGATGCCGATTGGGCCCGCACCGGAGACCAGCACGTCCTCACCCACCAGATCGAAGGAGAGCGCCGTGTGTACCGCGTTACCAAACGGGTCGAAGATGGAGGCCAGATCGTCAGAGATATTGTCCGGGATTTTGAAGGCGTTAAAGGCCGGGATCACCAGATATTCCGCGAAGCAGCCCGGACGGTTTACGCCCACGCCGATGGTATTACGGCACAGGTGCGTACGCCCGCCGCGGCAGTTACGGCAGTGGCCGCAGGTAATATGGCCTTCACCGGAAACGCGGTCGCCAATTTTGAAGCCTTTCACTTCCTGGCCGATACCCACCACTTCACCGACATATTCGTGACCGACAACCATCGGTACAGGAATGGTTTTCTGCGACCACTGGTCCCAGTTGTAGATGTGAACGTCAGTACCGCAGATAGCTGTTTTACGAATTTTGATCAGCAGATCGTTATGACCGACTTCCGGTTCCGGCACGTCGGTCATCCAAATCCCTTCTTCCGCTTTCAGTTTGGATAACGCTTTCATCATACGTCCTCAGGCAATGACGCCCAGCTGTTTACCGATGCGGGTAAAGGCTTCCACCGCACGTTCAATTTGTTCAGGCGTATGCGCCGCAGACATCTGGGTGCGGATACGCGCCTGACCTTTTGGTACCACCGGGAAGAAGAACCCGGTGACATAAATCCCTTCTTTCTGCAGTTCGCGGGCAAATTGCTGCGCCACGACCGCATCGCCCAGCATCACCGGAATGATCGCATGATCGGCACCGGCCAGGGTGAACCCTGCTGCGCTCATTTTTTCACGGAACAGACGGGCGTTAGACCACAGACGGTCGCGCAGCCCGGCACCGGACTCCACCATCTCCAGCACTTTGATAGAGGCGGCAACAATCGCCGGCGCCAGGGAGTTGGAGAACAGATACGGACGGGAGCGCTGACGCAGCCACTCAACCACCTCTTTGCGCGCAGCGGTATAGCCGCCGGATGCGCCGCCGAGCGCTTTGCCCAGCGTACCGGTGATGATGTCCACGCGGCCCATGACGTCGCAGTATTCATGGGAGCCCCGGCCGTTTTCGCCGACAAAGCCCACTGCGTGAGAGTCATCAACCATCACCAGCGCGTCATATTTATCTGCCAGGTCACATACACCCTTCAGATTGGCGATCACGCCGTCCATGGAGAACACGCCGTCGGTGGCGATCAGCACATGGCGAGCGCCCGCTTCACGAGCCTCTTTCAGGCGCGCTTCCAGCTCAACCATGTCGTTGTTGGCGTAGCGGAAACGCTTCGCTTTGCACAGGCGCACGCCGTCAATGATGGACGCATGGTTCAGGGCGTCGGAGATAATGGCATCTTCTGCGCCGAGCAGGGTCTCGAACAGGCCGCCGTTGGCGTCAAAGCAGGAGGAGTACAGAATCGCATCTTCCATTCCGAGGAAGGTTGCCAGCTTTTGCTCAAGCTGCTTGTGGCTGTCCTGGGTTCCGCAGATAAAGCGTACGGAGGCCATGCCGAAGCCGTGGGTATCCATGCCGTTTTTGGCAGCGGCAATCAGCTCAGGGTGATTCGCAAGACCTAAGTAGTTGTTCGCACAAAAGTTGATCACATGGCTGCCGTCGGCAACGGTGATGTCCGCCTGCTGGGCAGACGTGATAATACGCTCTTCCTTGAACAACCCTTCCGCACGTGCGGTCTCGAGGTCGCTGTTTAACTGTTTGTAAAAATCACCACGCATTGCAATTCTCCAGACTCGGCAAATTTCGGGACATATTACCCAAACCTATAGTTCATGACGAGATGACACGTCATCTCTTGTCGTTTTTGCAGCATAAATCACGTGTACCCTTGCGCTATGTCGGTGAATGGCTGAAGGGCAGCCATACTAATGATATGATAGAAACATTAGCGTCCGGGATTGTCCCCGGGCTCCACACTTCAAAGGTTACAGTTATGATCATCGTTACCGGCGGCGCAGGCTTTATCGGCAGCAATATTGTTAAGGCTCTCAATGACAAAGGCATCACCGACATCCTGGTGGTTGACAATCTGAAAGACGGCACCAAGTTCGTTAACCTGGTGGATCTGAACATCGCTGACTACATGGATAAAGAAGACTTCCTTATCCAGATTATGGCAGGTGAAGAGTTCGGCGAGATCGAAGCCATCTTCCACGAAGGTGCCTGCTCGTCCACTACCGAGTGGGACGGCAAGTACATGATGGACAATAACTATCAGTACTCCAAAGAGATCCTGCATTACTGCCTGGAGCGTGAAATTCCGTTCCTGTATGCCTCTTCTGCTGCCACCTACGGCGGGCGCACCTCGGACTTCATCGAGTCCCGCGAATATGAGCAGCCGCTGAACGTCTACGGTTACTCCAAGTTCCTGTTCGATGAGTACGTGCGTCAGGTACTGCCAGAAGCGAACTCGCAGATCGTCGGTTTCCGCTACTTCAACGTCTACGGACCGCGCGAAGGCCACAAAGGCAGCATGGCGAGCGTGGCGTTCCACCTGAACACCCAGTTGAATAACGGTGAAAGTCCAAAACTGTTCGAAGGCAGTGACGGCTTTAAGCGTGACTTCGTCTACGTGGGTGACGTGGCCGCCGTAAACCTGTGGTTCTGGGAAAACGGCGTGTCCGGCATCTTCAACCTCGGTACCGGCCGCGCAGAGTCCTTCCAGGCGGTGGCTGACGCCACGCTGGCGTACCATAAAAAAGGCAGCATCGAGTACATTCCGTTCCCTGATAAGCTGAAAGGCCGTTACCAGGCGTTCACGCAGGCCGATCTGACTAACCTGCGCGCCGCAGGTTATGACAAGCCGTTCAAGACCGTTGCCGAAGGCGTAACGGAATATATGGCCTGGCTGAACCGCGACGCGTAAGTATGAGAATTCTGGTGATCGGCCCGTCATGGGTGGGCGACATGATGATGTCGCAAAGTCTCTATCGCACGCTCAAGGCGCGTTATCCCCAGGCGATAATCGACGTGATGGCACCCGCGTGGTGCCGTCCGCTGTTATCGCGTATGCCGGAAGTGAATGAAGCGATCCCGATGCCGCTCGGCCACGGGGCGCTGGAGATTGGCGAGCGCCGCAAGCTCGGCCATAGCCTGCGCGAAAAGCGGTACGATCGTGCGTATGTCCTGCCCAACTCCTTTAAATCCGCGCTGGTACCCTTCTTTGCGGGCATCCCGCATCGCACCGGCTGGCGCGGCGAAATGCGCTACGGTCTGCTGAACGATGCGCGGGTGCTGGATAAAGCGGCCTGGCCATTAATGGTGGAGCGCTACGTGGCGCTGGCCTATGACAAAGGCGTGATGCGCAGTGCGAAAGACCTGCCTCAGCCGCTGCTCTGGCCCCAGCTTCAGGTTAACGACGGTGAAAAATCCCAGACCTGCAGCGCGTTTGGCCTTTCGTCTGAACGCCCGATGATTGGCTTCTGCCCTGGTGCCGAGTTCGGTCCGGCAAAACGCTGGCCGCACTACCACTATGCGGAGCTGGCGAAACAGCTGATCGACGAAGGCTACCAGATTGTCCTGTTCGGTTCGGCAAAAGACCACGAGGCGGGCAACGAAATTCTCGCCACACTCAGTAATGAACAGCAGGCCTGGTGCCGCAACCTGGCGGGAGAAACGCAGCTTGAACAGGCCGTCATTCTGATTGCCGCCTGTCACGCTGTGGTCACCAACGATTCAGGCCTGATGCACGTCGCCGCTGCGCTCAACCGCCCGCTGGTGGCGCTGTATGGCCCAAGCAGCCCGGACTTCACGCCTCCGCTGTCACACAAGGCGCGCGTTATCCGTCTCATTACCGGCTATCACAAGGTGCGCAAAGGCGATGCGGCAGAAGGTTACCATCAGAGCCTGATCGACATTACGCCAGCGCGCGTGCTCGAAGAACTCAACGCACTGCTGTTGAGCGAAGAAGGATAACGAATGCGGGTATTGATCGTTAAAACTTCTTCGATGGGTGATGTTCTGCATACGCTGCCGTCGCTGACGGACGCCATGCGGGCCATCCCCGGCATTCGTTTTGACTGGGTGGTGGAAGAAGGCTTCGCGCAGATCCCCACCTGGCATGAAGCGGTTGACCGCGTGATCCCGGTGGCGATTCGCCGCTGGCGGAAAGCGTGGTTCTCCGCGCCGATTAAAGCCGAACGCAAAGCCTTCCGCGAGGCGGTGCGGGAACAGCATTACGACGCCATCATTGACGCGCAGGGGCTGGTCAAAAGCGCCGCGCTGGTAACGCGTCTGGCACACGGCGTAAAGCACGGGATGGACTGGCACAGCGCCCGCGAACCGCTGGCGAGCCTGTTTTATAACCGTCGCCACCACATCGCAAAGCAACAGCACGCGGTGGAACGTACCCGAGAGCTGTTTGCCAAAAGCCTGGGCTATGCGCAACCGGAAACCCAGGGCGACTATGCGATTTCCCGGCATTTCCTGCACACCTCATCGCAGAAAAGCGATCCTTATCTGATTTTCCTTCACGCAACAACCCGCGATGACAAGCACTGGCCGGAAGCGCACTGGCGCGAACTGATCGGCCTGCTGGCAAGCGCGGGGCTGCGTATCAAACTCCCGTGGGGCGCACCGCACGAAGAGGCACGGGCCAAACGACTGGCAGAAGGATTTGATTACGTGGACGTTCTGCCGCGCATGAAACTTGACGGCGTCGCTCAGGCGCTGGCAGACGCTACGGCTGTAGTCTCCGTGGATACGGGCCTCAGCCACCTGACGGCGGCGCTGGACCGTCCTAACATCACGCTTTACGGCCCAACGGACCCGGGCCTGATCGGCGGCTATGGAAAAAATCAGTATATCTGCCGCCCGGAACACTCATCGCAGTTGAGCGATCTCAGCGCCGCTGCGGTATTTGCGCAATTAGAGCCTTTGCTGGCAGCAGAGAGAGCCTATGTCTGATTTTTTCTCAGCGGAGCGCCCGCCAAAGCGCGTGCTGATTATTAAGCTGCGTCACCACGGTGACGTTCTGCTTACCTCGCCGGTGTTTACCGTGCTGAAAAAGAACTGGCCGAACGTGGAAGTCGATGCGCTGGTTTATGACGATACCCAGGCGATGCTGACCAGCCATCCGCATATCGACCAGGTGCATACTATTGGGCGCAACTGGCGCAAGAAGGGCTGGTTTGAACAATTTCGCCTCTACCGCGCCCTGCTGAATACCCTGAAAGGCCGTCAGTATGACGTGCTGATTAATCTGACCGAACACTGGCACGGCGCGCGTCTGGCGCGTCGCCTGAAACCGCGCGTCTCCGTCGGCTTTAAGCCGGATAAACGCGGGGGCCTGGCACGTCGTCGCTGGGTGAAATCGTTCACCACGCTCTACCCGGCCATTCAGGACAACAGCCGCCATATGGTGGAAGTCAATCTGGATGCCCTGCGCCGAATCGGTATTCATCCGCAGTCCGACGAAGACAAGCATACGCTTTTTGTGCCTGGTGACGCGGCAGAAGCCTCTGTGGCCGAAAAACTGGCCGGGTTTGGGCTCACGAGTAAATCCTACATTCTGGTTCACCCGACCTCGCGCTGGATGTTTAAGGCCTGGGATATCAAAAAACTGGCAGCGACCATTGATAACCTGGCGGCGCGCGGCCTGCCGATCGTCCTTTCCGCCGCACCGTCAAAAGAAGAGAAGGCCTACATGGATGAGTTGCGCGCAGCCCTCACCCAGCCGGTCTTTGATTTAAGCGGTCAGCTGAACCTGAAAGAGCTGGGTGCGCTGATGAAGCACGCCCGGGTGTACTTTGGCGTGGATTCCATGCCGATGCACCTTGCAAGCGCCGTCGGTACGCCGACCGTTGCTATCTTTGGCCCTACCGGCGCCATCAAATGGGCGCCGTGGGGGGTAAATTATCGTGTGATTGTGGCCGGGTTTACCTGCCAGCCGTGCGGCAAAGCGGGCTGCGGAGACAGCGGTGTCTCAGATTGCATTACGGCCATTACCCCACAGCAGGTGCTGAGCGCAATCGATACGATGCTTCTGGAAACGGAAACCCCTGCATGAAACTGGCCATTGTTCGACAGACCTACAACCCCAACGGTGGCGCAGAGCGTTTTGTCTCACGTGCGCTGAACGTGCTGGCGCAGGATACCTCCCTTGATGTCACGCTGATTGCTCGCCAGTGGGAGGATGCCGCAGGCTGGAAAACGTTGACGGTCAATCCGCCGTTTCGCAATCGCATCGCGCGTGAATCTGGTTTTGCCGTCGAAGCCGCCGCGCATTTTGCGCAGTTTGATATTGTGCAAAGCCACGAACGCATACCGGGTGCCACCATCTTCCGGGCGGGCGACGGTGTTCACGCCACCTGGCTTGAGCAATATGGTCGTATTCTGTCGCCACTGGCGCGTTGGGCGCAGTCTCTGAGCCGTTATCACCGCTACATTCTGCAGGCCGAAGCGCAGATGTTTACCCATCCGCAGCTGCGCAAGGTGATCTGTAATTCGAAGATGGTTCGCGATGATATCGCCCGTCGCTTCGGACTGTCGGAAGACAAGCTGACGGTGATCTACAACGGCGTAGACACCGTTCAGTTTAGTCCTGAGGTCCGCGCCCTTTCGCAGCGTGATGCGCTGGGTATTCCCCGTAACGCACCGGTACTGGCGTATGTTGGGTCAGGCTTCAGCCGCAAAGGCGTCGCTACGGCGCTGCGCGCTATTGTGGCGCATCCTGACGTCTGGCTGCTGATTGCCGGCCGCGATAAACATGCGCGGAAGTTCGAAAAGCTGGCGCAGGCGCTGGGAATTTCCTCTCGAGTGAAGTTCCTGGGCCCCGTAGCCAACGTGCGTGAAGTGTATGGCACGGCTGATGCCCTTATCCTGCCGACGCTCTACGATCCCTTCCCGAACGTCTGCGTGGAAGCCCTGGCCTGTGGTTTGCCACTGCTCACCAGCCACGGTTGTGGCGCGGCGGAGTGGATAACCGAGGGTCAAAACGGCTGGGTACGCGATGCGCTGGACAGCGAAGGTTACCAGCAGGCCATCTCGCTGTGGCTAAAAGGCCGTGAACAGGGTGTCGATTACGCCGCTGCCGCGCGTGCGACTGCGGAACCTTTCACCCTGGACAGAATGGCCCGAGAGCTACAAACGCTTTATCGCGATTTGCTGCGCTGAGTGGCATCGGAGAAGACCTTCTCCATCGCATCCAGCATACATTCGCGGGTAAAGTGCGTGCTCAGGTAGTCATACCCCTGTTGCGCGAGCGTCTCGCGAAGGGCTGAGTCGGCATAGAGTTTCATTATGGCATCGCGCAGTGCGTTTTCGTCGCGCTGGGCGACCAACAATCCCGTCTGCCCGTTAATCACCGCATCTCCCGTTCCACCGGCATCCGTCGCAATAGTTGCAATACGGGTGGCTAACGATTGCAGTACGCCCTGCGGCACACCTTCCATGTCATGCGAAGGACTCAGCGCAATATCAAAGGCCGGAAACCAGCGTTCCGGATCGGGTTGATGTCCCGCCATGACCACGCGCTGCTGTAACCCCAGGGCGGCGATTTCCTGTTCCAGCGTCGCCTTGTGCGGGCCTTCGCCAACAATCGCCAGCTTGATGTGTGGATTGTCGATTTTCGCCAGGGCGCGCAGCAGTACGCTATGGCCTTTGTTCGGGCGCAAATGCGATACCACGCCCAGCCAGAAATCTTCCTCAGACAGGCCACAATGCGCGCGGGCTTCGTGCTTATCTCCCGGGTGAAAGCGTTGCGTATCGACCCCGCTTGGCACCGACGTACTCTGGGACATCGGCACGCCAATATTTGCGACCTGATGGCGCAGCGCCTCCCCGGTAGTCACGATGTGCGCGCAGGCGGTGCGGAACAGCCAGCGTGTCGTCCAGTTGTTACGCGGAACGCCGGACGCATGACGGGTTCTCACCAGTGGTACGGGGTTGGAGAGCGTCAGATTCGCCAGCGCCACCAGCCAGGTATCGGCAGAGTTATGGCTATTGATGACGTCAATCGACTGACGGTTATCCTTCAGCCAGCGACGCAGCAGCTGCAGGTTTTTAAGGTTCTTACGCTTCAACGGCATCGTGACCACCGTCAGACCGGCATTGCGTGCCAGCGCGTGAAGCGGCGCAGTTTCCGGACAAAGGAGAGTCACCTGATGGCCACGCTGAATCATCCCAAGCGATTCGTTGATAATGCGCAGAGGCTGCCCGCCTTTGCCGCCGTCTGCTTCAGTGTGAACAATGTGCATATATTTCCTGTCGTTTAGCTGAAACCGCTGTCCAGGCTGCCGATTATATACGTGGGTATTACGATAATGCACAGGCGGATTAATCTTGCTTACAAACAATGTCCTTCTGTAGTTATGGCTTCTGTGGTAATTTTCTCAGGCTTTTATTCCACTCAAAATCAGTGGAATCTGCGTATGGCATTGTTAACTAACCGGTATTAACGCCGAGATCCTTTACCAGTACCAAAATTATGACAAATACTCGTAACATCCTGACAGGTCTTTTAGTACTGTCTGTACTGGCTTTATGTTTTATCTGGCCAATCCCAAACGATCAGCTACCTTTTCATCGTAATGGACTGATTTATCCTAATATTGTGGTGGCGCTCGGTCTTTTCTTTAGCTCCTCAGTGGCGAGAAAAGCGCTGGACTTAAACAAAATTAAGTTCGTGCTTATTGTGCTCTGGGCATTAACCTTCTTTATCCTGATTAACGGCTTTTTTGTCGCGCCAGATATTAAAGAAATGGTATCGACCTGGGATGGTCAGTGGTTACGTCCGGTATTGCTTTTCTGTGCGGGTCTGGTGTTATTACCGGTGATTCAGGAGCGCTTCCCCTCTTTATCGGCAGCCCGTTTCTTTACTCTCGTCGTCCTTTTTTTCTGGGGCGTCGTCTGTATCCATCTCCTTGATACCGCTTGGCTTTACTGGCGAGACGGCGTAATCCACTGGGGCGAAACGCGGATTGTTTATAACCGCACGCGCATGAGCTTCCAGATCAATATGATCACCGGTTTCCTGCTCGCTGAACTGCTTGCACGCGGCCTGCTTCATCAGCGTTTCTTACGCCTGAAGACACCGTTCCTCGCCTTTATGCTGCTGTGTAACCTTGTCTGCACGGCGTTAGTCGATACCCGCTGGGGAACGATCGGCCTGGTTGGCAGCCTGTTCTCCACCTTCATTCTGCTCAGCCTGCACAGCATGCGTCGCAGCCGGGTGTTGCTCACAGGCGGCATTCTTTTGGGCATTACTATCGCTTCTGCGCTTCTGGGCTATGCCTCCTGGAAAACCGATCCGCGCTGGCAAAGTCTGGAAGATGATGCCGTAACCGGCTGGAACGCGCCTTTCACCAGTTTTTGCTATAACAAAACCAACGGAACAGTACCGACTAACGATCTCGGTCGTCCAATGAACCACTCCAACGGCTGTCGCGCGAGTTTCTTCCATCAGGGCTGGAAACTGGTGGGTGAACATCCTGCAGGAATGGGACCTCGCAAAGAGGCCTTCCGTTATGTGCTGCGTCGCGACACGCAGGACAATCGCATTGATATTCCACACAGCCACTACGGCCTGATTGAGTTTGGTATCCAGAACGGGGTTGTGGGCATTGCAGGCTGGCTGATTCTGCTGGCAGGCTGCTGGTACATCGGCTGGCGCGAGTTCCGCCATGGCAATATGATGGCAGGCATGTTCTTGCTGCTGTTTACGGTTGGTTTCTTCTCCCGAACCATGGTTGACCATAATCTGAAAGATCACTACCTGGAACAATATATGATGTTAACCGGGTTGCTTGTGGGAATGTGCGCGTTACGACCCGCTAAACGGACAGAAACAACCTCCTGATCGCGTATATTGCGCCGATGATAACAGGCATCGGCGCAACGTTACCCATCAGAACTCTTTTGCCTGCCGGCTGTCGAAAAGCCATTGCACATTACTGTATCGCTCGTTAGCCGCATCTCACCGCGTTAAATTACGGAGTAAGCATGTCTGGAACGCCTCAATTAAGCCTCGTTGTCGCCGTCTATAATGGCGAGAATTTCCTGAGCGCTTTTTTTGACAGCATAAAGAAACAGAATCTGCCCAGCCTGGAACTTGTTATTGTTAATGACGGCTCAACTGACGGCTCCGCAGATATCATCGCCCGCTACGCCAGTGAATTCAGTCATTTTAACGTCATCGACCAGCCTAATGGGGGTGTCTCTGCGGCCCGTAATACCGGTCTGGCCGTGGCTACGGGTGAGTACGTCGCGTTCCCGGATATTGATGACGTTATCTATCCGGGTATGTATCCGCGCCTGCTGGAGATTGCACTCGCCGGGCAGTTGGACGTCGCGACCTGCAACGGTACCTATATTTATGATGACGGACGCCCGTCGAAGAAGATTTTCCCTTCAGATAAACTTGCGTCAACCGGCGTGCTGGACGGCCCGACCTGGCTGCAGATGGCGCTCGAATCGCGCAAGTTCCTGCACGTAACGTGGCTGAATATCTATCGACACGCCTTTATCAAAGAGCAGGGCTTCAGCTTTGAACATGGTCTGCGCCATCAGGACATCCCCTGGACTACGGAAGTGCTGCTCACCGCCAGACGCGTGCAGTATATTGATGAGGTCTATTACGATTACCTGATCCATTCCGCTTCCGTTTCCCATACGCCAGGCACGGACGACACGCGCATGCGCTCTTCGCGCCATTACATGAAGATTCTGGAGATGCTGGACGCCATCAACAAACGCTATCCGGAACAGGTGAAACGCGTACCCGCCTGCCGCTGGCAAATCGCCAAAGAGGGTCTGGGGATCCTGCATAGCATTAACAACATTGACGATATGGCCAAAAAACGCGAGATCACCCGTGAGCTTTTCGATCGCGGTATCTGGACTCTGATTTGGCAAAATGCGCGCGGCTTCCGCCAACGGTGGCGTCTGGGACGTCGCTACTTCCGTCTTAAAAAACTGGCTGGCTAACGGAAATTATGAACAAACTTAAATTACACGCGGTTTCCCGCGCGGATTTCATCGCTAAAAACTACGCAGATTTCCAGACCCTTCTGGATAACCACGTCAATCCTGACGACATTCCGGAGCGATTTTATTGCGGTGGTCGCGGTGGCTGGACGTTCCAGACCGCCCTGGCGCTGAAGCACTATTATGGTGATGCAATCGAATGTTCGTTTGGCTCTGAATGCAGGCCGGATGCCATTAACCTGATGCATAACGATGACTTTGGTTCCCGAGTGAAGCCGTGGCGTGGCTTCACCGTAGTCGCGCGTGCGGACCGCCCTCCCGTCATTGGCGCAGATGTTGTCGTCGACCAGAATCCGGAAGTGGACAATCATAGCAATCGTATCTTCGTCCCCTACTGGCCACAGCCGGGCGTAAAACCGCGTGAGCGCACCGACGAGACAATCAAAACCGTCGCATTCTTCGGCCGTGTAGACAGTTTCCCGGACCAATACCGCGAAGGGAACTTTAAGCAACGCCTTGCCGAACAAGGTATCGAGCTACGCATCTCGTTCGATAACTGGACAAACTACCAGGACGTGGACGTGTGCATCAGCTTCCGCAAATCACACGATCATAAACTGGCGCGTAAGCCTGCCAGTAAGCTCATTAACAACTGGCTGGGGAAAACGGTGATGGTCTGCGATGACGAGCCGTCTTATCGCGCGATCCGCGAAAGCGAGCTGGACTACCTCATCGCCAAAAACCCTGATGAAGCCTTCGATGCCATCATGCGTCTTAAAAATTCCCCTGAACTGTATCGTCAGATGCGCGAACAGGGTGAAAAACGCCTACAGGTCTATTCCCGCGAAGCGGTCGCCGCACGCTGGTACGCCCTGTTTGAGGATATCTGGCGTAAAGGATTGCACAATCGTCCTACGGTAGTTCGCGCACTGCGCTTTGGTTTTGGTAAAGCCATTCGCCCGCTGACTAAAAAGTTCTGATCGGAATAGAGCCCTTCCATGTTCAAAACAACGACACAATCTTCGTTCACCCCACGCAGCAATCTGTTGCGCACCCTGAGGTTGACGCTGGCACTCTTGCTGCTGTTCTCGCTCTCAGAAATCATCATTCTGCTGAAAGATCATGTCTACCAGCCGAAATCCGGTGATATCTCGCTGTATCTGATCATCTCCCTGCTTGCCGCGGCCAGTGCGCGTTTCTTTCTGACTCGCCTGCTGCTGGCCGTCACGTTTATCGTTCAGATATCGGAAGCGGTGTACTACCAGTTCTACGGTCAGTTCTATGGCCCGAGTGAAGTCTGGCTGGCGTTCGTGGAAACGAAAGACATTGCCAGTGGGATCACCGACAGCCTGGGTTCACTGGGCATCTACTTCGCCATCATGATTGTGGCGGTCGTGTTTGCGCTGGTTTTTGCGCGTCGTCTTGCGCCGCTTTGGCACAAATGGATTGCGCTGCCTTGCCTGCTTGCCATCGTCGTGATGTTTGTCGGCCAGTTCTACAAAGCGGTCGACGGGCAGATGTACAAGTTCAACCCGGACCTGCGGCACTCCCTGCTGCGTAACGGCCTGTCTGCGATGAGCTTCAGCGCCATACGCCTGATCCCGGAAGCGATGTCAGGAGAAAACCAGAATCTGACCCATTACGATCCCTACCAGGTCAAACCTGTGAAGGATACGCGTGCGGGCAAATATTCGATTATTCTGGCGATAGGTGAAAGCCTTAACCCGCACCACGTCAGCGCCCTGGGCTACGAACGCGATACCACGCCCGAGCTGAAAGCGCTGCTCCAGCAGTATCAAGGTACGGGTCGTCTGATTGTCTCCAACGCCGTATCCACCCGCGTGGCCATCCCGATGCTGGTGAATAATCTGCGCGAGCCGGATAACTACGGGGCCTATAAATCGAAATCCACCAATATCTTCGCCAACGCGAAGAAACAGGGTTATCAGACCGCCTTTATCTCCGCCCAGGGACTGGAAGGGCTGAGCAACTGGATTGGTATCCATGATATTGATCTGTGGGAAGATACCCAGATCCGCCCGGCACCAGATGTCGGCGCAGACGTTGTTCTGACGCCATCCGTTGAGAAAGCAACGCTGGACTGGAACAAACCGTTCCTGATGGTGCTCAACAGCCGTGCTCCACATATCCCGTACGAGCGTAATATCCCGCAGGGCTTCGCGAAGTTCTCTACACCGCGTCTGAGTGATGATGTGGCGCAGAAGAAAAATGAGTATGACGATGCAGTCCGCCTGTATGACAAAGAACTCGCGTCCGCGATTCGCACCGCGCTGGCAAAATCCAAACTGCCGGTGCTGGTGTTTATCACCTCCGATCACGGGGAACGCGTGGGCGATAACGGTCTGTTTGGCCATTCGGTTGTAGAAATGCCAATTGCTCAGGTACCGTTCCTCTACTTCAGCAACGATCCAGCTTACGCCATGAAGGAGATCAGCCCGCAGATGCCGCTCAACCATTATCAGGTGGCAACGCTGATCAACAAGATGCTGGGCTACGACGTCAGTAATCCAAATCAAAAAGATGACAGCTTCTTTATCACTGGTGGTGACATTCGCGGGCTTTCGGAGCGCGTAACCTACCATCTGAACGCCCTCCCCGAAGCGGAGCGCTAAACGGTGAGACAAGAAACGGGCAAGAAATTGCCCGTTTTTTTTCAGGCGAATGAGCGTAACGCAGCCAAATGGGTGTCTTAAAACACCAAAGAGATAGCTTTAGACGGCTCAAATGCTTAGAATTTGCCCGCCGAAACTAAAAAAACGGATAATCGCTTGGAATTGTTGTATACCGCTCTGCTCTACATCATTCAGCCACTGGTGTGGCTGAGACTGTTGCTTCGTAGCCGTAAAGCGCCTGCGTATCGTAAACGCTGGGCTGAACGCTATGGCTTCTGCCGCAATAAAGTCGCGCCGGACGGTATTTTGCTGCATTCCGTTTCTGTCGGTGAAACGCTGGCGGCAATCCCGCTGGTTCGCGCCCTGCGTCACCGCTACCCGTCACTGCCGATTACCGTCACGACGATGACGCCAACCGGCTCGGAGCGCGCGTTATCCGCTTTTGGCAAAGACGTCCATCACGTCTATCTCCCTTACGACCTGCCCTGCGCCATGAATCGTTTCCTGAATACCGTTCGTCCGAAGCTGGTGATTGTGATGGAAACCGAACTGTGGCCGAACATGATTTCCGCCCTGCATGCCCGTAAAATTCCGCTGGTGATTGCCAACGCGCGCCTGTCAGAGCGCTCGGCGAAAGGTTACGGCAAGCTGGGTAAATTTATGCGCCGCCTGCTGAGCAAAATCACGCTGATCGCCGCGCAGAATGAAGAAGATGCGGCACGCTTTGTCTCTCTGGGCCTCAAACGCAACCAGCTTGCAGTGACGGGCAGCCTGAAATTTGATATTTCGGTTACCCCGGAACTCGCCGCCCGCGCAATCACGCTGCGTCGCCAGTGGGCGCCACGTCGTCAGGTATGGATTGCGACCAGTACCCATGACGGTGAAGAAGAGATTATCCTGCAGGCGCACCGCAAGCTGCTGGAAAGCTTCCCTGATTTACTGCTGATCCTCGTGCCCCGCCATCCGGAGCGTTTTAAGGATGCCCGTGAAATGGTGCAGAAAGGCGGTTTCAGCTTCACGCTGCGCAGCAGCGGGGAGATCCCGTCTGGCAGCACCCAGGTGGTGATTGGCGATACGATGGGCGAGCTGATGCTGCTGTACGGCATTGCTGACCTCGCGTTTGTCGGCGGCAGCCTGGTGGAGCGCGGCGGTCATAACCCGCTCGAGCCGGCAGCCCACGCCATTCCGGTGCTGATGGGGCCACATACGTTTAACTTCAAAGATATCTGCGCGAAATTACAGCAGGCCGATGGTTTAATTACCGTGACCGATGCGGATTCGGTAGTCAAAGAGGTATCGACCCTTCTGACTGATGAAGATTATCGCCTGTGGTACGGGCGTCATGCCGTTGAAGTGCTGCATCAGAACCAGGGCGCCCTGACCCGTCTGCTGCAACTTCTGCAACCTTACCTGCCCCAGCGGAGCCACTGATGTCAACGCGTCTGTCGGTCGTGATGATCGCCAAAAACGCCGCCGACCTGCTTCCGGACTGCCTGGCATCAGTTGCCTGGGCTGACGAGATAGTCATTCTTGACTCCGGAAGTACGGACAGCACGGTGGACGTTGCCCGGGCAGCGGGTGCAAAGGTGTTTACCGACGCTGACTGGCAAGGCTATGGCATCCAGCGCCAGCGCGCGCAGGGGTTTGCCACCGGTGATTATGTCCTGATGCTCGATACTGACGAACGTATTACGCCAGAACTTCAGCAGGCCATTCAGGCGGTGCTTTCCTCGCCTCAGCCTGGTGCTGTATACAGCATTGCCCGTCGTAACTATTTCCTTGGCCGATTTATGCGCCACAGCGGCTGGTATCCAGACCGCGTGACGCGCCTTTACGAGCGCGAGCGCTATCAGTACAACGACAATCTGGTGCATGAATCCCTGAGCTGCGACAACGCCCAGGTCATCCCCCTGACGGGCGATTTGCTGCACCTGACCTGCCGTGATTTCGCGAGCTTCCAGCGTAAACAGCTCAACTATGCCACGGCTTGGGCGCAGGAGCGTCACCAGCGCGGCAAGAAGGCCTCACTGACCGGTATCTTCACCCACACGCTGGGCGCGTTCCTGAAAACGCTCCTGCTGCGTGGTGGCGTTCTGGACGGTAAGCAGGGCTGGTTACTCGCGGTAGTGAATGCCCAGTATACTTTCAACAAATACACCGAGCTGTGGGCGCTCTGCCGCGGCTACTCAGAGAAAACGTGAGCCATGAGCACAAAAGCGATTTATCCGGGTACCTTCGATCCGATCACCAACGGTCATCTTGATATCATCACCCGTGCGGCGTGCATGTTCGACAAGGTGATCCTGGCGATTGCCGCGAGCCCCAGCAAAAAGCCGATGTTTGACCTCCACGAGCGCGTGCAGCTTGCCACCGATGCCATTTCGCACCTGCCGAATGTTGAGGTGGTCGGGTTTAGCGACCTGATGGCTAACTTCGCCCGCGCCCAGCAGGCGAACATTCTGATCCGCGGCTTACGCGCGGTGGCAGACTTTGAGTATGAGATGCAGCTGGCGCACATGAACCGCCACCTGATGCCGGAGCTGGAGAGCGTGTTCCTGATGCCTTCCAAAGAGTGGTCATTTATCTCGTCCACGCTGGTAAAAGAGGTAGCGCGTCATCACGGGGACGTTACCCATTTCCTGCCGGTTAACGTCCACCAGGCGTTGATGGAAAAGCTAAAGTAGCCCTATTTCTGGCACTGACGGCAGTAGAACGTGGCGCGCTGGGCGTGCTTCGTGGCAATAATGGGCGTACCGCAGACTCTGCACGGTTCGCCTTTACGGCCATACACCTGCAGCTCCTGGGCAAAATAGCCCGGCTTGCCGTCACTTTGCAGGAAGTCCTTCAGCGTTGTTCCCCCCTGTTCAATCGAGCGCAGCAATACGGCTTTAATCACGCGGACCAGCAGCTCACACTCCTGCCCCGACAGCGAAGAGGCCAGCC
This sequence comes from Enterobacter sp. JBIWA003, assembly GCF_019968825.1. NCBI lineage: Bacteria > Pseudomonadati > Pseudomonadota > Gammaproteobacteria > Enterobacterales > Enterobacteriaceae > Enterobacter > Enterobacter sp. JBIWA003. The sequence continues at coordinate 175,664 of NZ_CP074170.1, read as the reverse complement.
GATCGGGATGGATCCCGGCGGCAAACAGCGATTCGCTGGCATAGATATTCCCCACGCCGACCACCAGCTTGTTATCCATCAGCCACGGCTTAATCGGGCTTTTCTTCTTCGCGCACTTCGCTTTCAGGTATTCCGCGTTAAACGCGTCTGAGAGCGGTTCCGGGCCCAGATGCGCGAGCACGTTATGCCCTTCCAGCTCTTTCGTCCACAGCCACGCGCCAAAGCGCCGTGGGTCGGTATAACGGAGCACTTTGCCGTTACTCATCACCAGATCGACGTGGTCGTGCTTTTCCGCCGGCAGTTCTTCGGTAAGAACGCGCAGGCTCCCGGACATCCCCAGGTGGATAATGATCCAGCCGTCAGGCAGTTCCAGCAGCAGGTATTTCGCGCGACGCTGCACGCTAAGGACGGGTTGATCGCTCAGGGCGTGGATCTCATCGGACACCGGCCAGCGCAGACGCCCGTTACGGACAACCGCGTGAAGAATCGTCGCTCCGACCAGATGGGGCTCAATGCCGCGACGGCTGGTTTCTACCTCGGGTAATTCAGGCATGGTTCCTCCGTTGAGATACAGAATGCAAAAAACCCCGCAGTTGCGGGGTTTTTCGATACAAGGAGACTAAAATTATTTGATTTTAGCTTCTTTGTACAGTACGTGCTGGCGTACAACTGGATCGAATTTTTTCAGTTCCAGTTTTTCCGGCTTAGTACGTTTGTTCTTCGTGGTGGTGTAGAAGTGACCTGTACCAGCAGAAGAAACCAGCTTGATTTTCTCGCGAATACCTTTAGCCATGATTTATTTCCTCTTTAAGTACTTAGTACTTTTCGCCACGGGCACGCAGTTCGGACAGAACTGTATCGATGCCTTTCTTATCGATTACACGCATACCTTTAGCAGATACGCGCAGGGTGACAAAACGCTTCTCGCTCTCAACCCAGAAACGGTGAGAGTGCAGGTTCGGCAGGAAACGGCGTTTAGTCGCGTTCAGTGCGTGGGAACGGTTGTTACCGGTCACCGGACGCTTGCCAGTAACTTGGCAGACTCGGGACATGTCTATTCTCCAAAAATCAAATTAGCTCGAGCTTCGTATGGGGTATCGGCGCCTCGTCAGGCTTTACAGCCCGGTCATCGCATAGTTCTAAGTGAACTCTCGATTGCCAGGCCCAAATGCCAAACCCGAGATTCTCAAAGGTGGCGTAGTATACGCTGACTCGGCGGTGTGCTCAAGTCCCGAACAGACAAAGATCCCGATGGATCGCGAGAAATAGCCTAAATCCAGCCATGTTCTGCAAAAGAAATGTACTCTCCGCGGCCAATTATCAGATGGTCCAGCACACGAATGTCCATGAATTGACAGCATTTGATAATGCGCTCGGTGATTTCTTTGTCCGCTCTGCTCGGTTCTGCACAGCCAGAGGGGTGATTATGCGCGAGGATCACGCCCGCTGCATTCACTTTTATCGCTTCCCGCACAATTTCACGCGGATGCACCTCAACGTGGCTTAACGTGCCGGCAAAGAGGCAGCTATGTTTCAGTACCCGGTTTCGGTTATCGACAAAGATCACCATAAAGATCTCGCGCTCGATATCGGTTAACTGGCTTTGCAGATATTCACGCGTCATCGCTGGCGTCAGGATCGGATCGTCCTTCTCCATGCGGACATTGTAAAAACGGCGGGCAAGTTCGGCAATGGCCCTCAACTGGGCATATTTCGCCACGCCGATCCCCTCAACATGCTTAAACTGCGCCAGCTCGGCGGTCAGTAAACCGTACAGCGAACCGAAACGTGCTATCAGCTCTTTTGCCAGCGTAAATACCGTTTTGCCGGGCGTTCCGGTACGTAAAAAGAGCGCCAGCAGTTCATCATCTTTTAACAGGGTGACGTCGTAGCGCAGCAGTTTTTCACGCGGCAGCAGCTGCTCATCCTCTTCTTCCATGCTCTTTCTCCCTTTTTAACCGCATGCTGCCACAGGCCCATCCGGCGCTCGACGGCCACGTTGCGTTCTTGCGTAGCGCCTCGCAAAGTGGTCGAAGGACAAAATCACCCCGTTTTGGGGATTGTGATAAAATGCCCGCTCTCTGGTGAAACCCAACAGGAAAGAATCATGATGAGCCTGGCCGGTAAAAAAATCGTTCTTGGCGTGAGCGGCGGTATTGCTGCCTACAAAGCGCCGGAGCTGGTGCGTCGTCTGCGCGAGCGCGGGGCAGATGTGCGGGTCGCGATAACCGAAGGCGGTAAAGCCTTTATCACTCCTCTGAGCCTGCAGGCCGTTTCAGGATACCCGGTATCTGACAGCCTGCTCGATCCGGCTGCCGAAGCCGCGATGGGCCATATTGAGCTTGGGAAATGGGCAGATCTGGTTATCCTCGCCCCCGCCACCGCGGATTTAATCGCTCGGGTGGCGGCCGGTATGGCAAACGATCTGGTTTCCACCATTTGTCTGGCTACGCCTGCCCCTGTTGCCGTCGTTCCGGCCATGAACCAGCAGATGTACCGTAATGCCGCCACTCAGCACAATCTTGAGACGCTGGCCTCACGCGGCCTGCTTATCTGGGGTCCGGACAGCGGCAGCCAGGCCTGCGGCGATGTTGGCCCGGGCCGCATGCTCGATCCGCTAACGATTGTTGATATGGCCGCAGCCCACTTCTCGCCTGTCAACGATCTGCAACATCTCAACATCATGATTACCGCGGGCCCCACGCGCGAGCCGCTGGATCCGGTGCGCTACATCACCAACCATAGCTCCGGCAAAATGGGCTTTGCGATTGCCGCCGCCGCCGCGAAGCGTGGCGCGAACGTCACGCTGGTGAGCGGCCCGGTCTCTCTGCCTACCCCTGCGTTTGTGAAGCGAATTGACGTTACCACCGCGCTGGAGATGGAAGCCGCCGTGCAGGCGCATGCACAAAGCCAGCAGATTTTTATCGGCTGTGCGGCCGTTGCAGACTATCGCGCCGAGACGATCGCCGAGGCTAAAATTAAAAAGCAAGGCGATGAATTAACACTAAAAATGGTGAAAAACCCGGACATTGTTGCCGGTGTCGCCGCACTAAAAAGCCACCGTCCATACGTTGTTGGGTTTGCCGCAGAAACGAATAATGTGGAAGAATATGCCCGGCAAAAACGTACCCGCAAAAACCTCGATTTGATTTGCGCGAACGACGTATCGCTGGCCACACAAGGATTTAACAGCGACAGCAACGCACTGCACCTTTTCTGGCAGGATGGAGATAAAGTCTTACCGCTTGAGCGCAAGGAACTCCTGGGCCAACATTTACTCGACGAGATCGTTACCCGTTATGATGAAAAAAATCGACGTTAAGATTCTGGACCCGCGTGTTGGCGAGCAATTTCCGCTGCCAACCTATGCCACCTCCGGCTCTGCCGGTCTTGACCTGCGCGCCTGTCTCGATGACGCCGTAGAACTGGCTCCGGGTGCCACGACCTTGGTTCCGACTGGCCTGGCGATTCACATCGCTGACCCGTCGCTGGCGGCGGTGATCCTGCCGCGTTCTGGCCTGGGCCATAAGCACGGCGTTGTGCTGGGTAACCTGGTGGGACTGATCGACTCCGACTACCAGGGCCAGCTGATGGTCTCCGTCTGGAACCGTGGTCAGGACAGCTTCACCATTGAACCGGGCGAGCGTATCGCACAGATGGTCTTTGTACCGGTGGTGCAGGCAGAATTTAACCTGGTGGCAGACTTTGATGCCACCGACCGTGGCGAAGGCGGCTTCGGCCATTCCGGGCGCAAATAACTGCCCGACAGACACGTATCCCACAGCGTCATAATGCAATAACAAACCGCAAACGTCCGTTTGCGGTCGCTGTGTGGATGCCAGCCTGGCAAGTGCTTATTTTCAGGGGTATTTTGTAACATGGCAGAAAAACAAACCGCGAAAAGGAATCGTCGCGAAGAAATACTTCAATCTCTGGCTCTGATGCTTGAATCCAGCGATGGCAGTCAACGCATCACCACCGCTAAACTGGCCGCCTCCGTAGGCGTGTCTGAGGCGGCGCTGTACCGTCACTTTCCGAGCAAGACCCGGATGTTCGACAGCCTGATCGAGTTTATTGAAGACAGCCTGATCACACGCATCAACCTGATTCTGAAAGACGAAAAAGACACCACCGCGCGTCTGCGTCTGATTGTGCTGTTAATCCTGGGCTTTGGTGAACGCAATCCGGGCTTAACCCGTATCCTGACCGGCCACGCGCTGATGTTTGAACAAGACAGACTGCAGGGCCGCATTAACCAACTTTTCGAACGCATTGAAGCGCAGCTGCGCCAGGTGCTGCGCGAGAAGAAAATGCGTGAAGGTGAAGGATACAGCATTGATGAAACGCTGCTGGCAAGCCAGATTCTGGCGTTTTGTGAAGGGATGCTCTCCCGCTTTGTGCGTAGCGAGTTCAAATACCGCCCAACGGACGATTTTGACGCCCGCTGGCCTTTAGTCGCAGCACAATTACAGTAACGCCATCGCCGGATGGCGGCTTCGCCTTATCCGGCCTGCGAACGGGTAGGCCCGGTAAGCGTAGCGCCACCGGGCAATACAATTAAACCCCGAACGCTTCGCGATACGCTTTTACCGCTGCCAGATGGTCCGCCATCTCAGGCTTCTCTTCCAGATACGCAATCAGCTCTTTCAGGGTGATAATCGACGTCACTTTGCAGTTGTAGTCGCGCTCCACTTCCTGAATGGCGGAGATCTCTCCACGACCACGCTCCTGACGATCCAGCGAAATCAATACGCCAGCCAGCGTTGCACCGTTGGCCTGGATAATCTCCATTGATTCGCGGATCGCCGTGCCTGCGGTGATCACGTCGTCGACCAGCATGACGCGGCCCTGCAGCGCGCTGCCGACCAGATTCCCGCCTTCACCGTGGGTTTTAGCCTCTTTGCGGTTAAAGCAGTACGGCACGTCGCGGTCATGGTGTTCCGCCAGCGCCACCGCGGTGGTGGTCGCAATCGGAATGCCTTTATAGGCCGGGCCAAACAGCAGGTCAAAATCAATCCCGGAATCTACCAGCGCTTCGGCATAGAAACGGCCTAACAATGCCAGATCGCGCCCGGTATTAAACAGCCCGGCGTTGAAGAAATAGGGACTTTTACGCCCGGATTTCAGCGTAAATTCGCCAAACTTAAGTACCTGCTTGTTAAGCGCAAACTCAATAAACTGGCGCTGATACGATTTCATGGATTTGCTCCTTTGGTTTTCTGTCTTACAGGCAAAAAAAAGGCGACTCATTGGTCGCCTTTAAAATCAATTTTCTAACGCCGCTTTCTGCGTCGTGACAATGGATTCGATTCCCCCTCGGGCCAACGCCAGCAGGGAGAGAAGTTCTTCGTGAGTGAACGGCTCGCCTTCTGCCGTGCCCTGCACCTCAATGATGCGACCATCTTCGGTCATCACCACGTTCATGTCTGTCTCTGCCGCGGAATCTTCAACGTATTCCAGATCGCAAAGCGCTTCACCGTTAACGATACCGACGGAGACCGCCGCAACCATGCCTTTCATTGGGTTGGTTTTCAGCTTACCGGCTGCAACCAGCTTGTTCAGGGCATCGGCCAGCGCTACACAGGCGCCGGTAATAGAGGCCGTACGCGTGCCGCCATCGGCCTGAATCACGTCGCAGTCCAGAGTAATCGTGAATTCGCCGAGGGTTTTCAGGTCAACGGCGGCGCGCAGCGCACGCGCGATCAGACGCTGAATTTCCATGGTACGACCGCCCTGCTTACCCTTTGCCGCTTCACGGGCATTACGGGTATGGGTCGCGCGCGGCAGCATGCCGTATTCTGCGGTGATCCAGCCCTGACCCTGACCTTTCAGGAAGCGCGGAACGCCTTCTTCGATGGAGGCGGTGCACAGCACTTTGGTGTCACCAAACTCAACCAGCACGGAGCCTTCAGCGTGTTTTGTATAGTTACGGGTCAGGGTGACGGGACGCACCTGATTGGCGCTACGACCTGATGGACGCATGATGGATTCTCCGGCTTGAAACGAATGTGGCTGCGCATTATACGGATAAAGGACGCTTATTCCTATCCTGAGAAGCCCCCGAAAGCTATAATCCCCCCATCTCTCCTTTAAAAACGGGAATGTCTATGATCCGCAGTATGACCGCCTACGCCCGGCGTGAAATCAAGGGTAGCTGGGGTAGCGCCACATGGGAAATGCGCTCGGTAAACCAGCGTTACCTGGAAACGTATTTCCGTATGCCGGAGCAGTTCCGCAGCCTTGAGCCTGTTGTACGCGAGCGTATCCGTACGCGCCTGACGCGCGGTAAAGTGGAATGTAACCTGCGCTTTGAGCCCGATGCCAGCGCACAGGGCGAGCTGATCCTCAACGAAAAACTGGCGAAACAGCTCGTCAATGCGGCGAACTGGGTCAAAATGCAGAGCGATGAAGGCGAAATCAACCCGGTTGATATTCTGCGCTGGCCTGGCGTCATGGCCGCCGGTGAGCAGGATCTGGACGCCATTGCCGCTGAAATCCTGGCCGCCCTCGACGGCACGCTGGATGACTTTATCGTTGCCCGCGAAACCGAAGGTCAGGCGCTGAAAGCGATGATTGAGCAGCGCCTTGAAGGCGTCAGCGCTGAAGTGGCTAAGGTTCGCACCCATATGCCGGAAGTGCTGCAGTGGCAGCGCGAGCGCCTTGTCGCCAAACTGGAAGAAGCAGAAGTTCAGCTGGAAAACACCCGTCTGGAACAAGAGCTGGTGCTGATGGCGCAACGTATCGATGTCGCTGAAGAGCTGGACCGTCTGGAAGCGCACGTTAAAGAGACCTACAACATTCTGAAGAAGAAGGAAGCGGTGGGCCGCCGTCTGGACTTTATGATGCAGGAGTTCAACCGTGAGTCGAACACCCTGGCGTCTAAGTCTATCAATGCAGAAGTCACCAACTCCGCGATTGAGTTGAAAGTGCTGATTGAGCAAATGCGCGAGCAGATCCAGAATATTGAGTAATGCCTTTCCGGGTGGTGTCGACGGCGCCACCCATTATTATTTCTAATCCATCCTAACACCTGATTTTGCGTTTCACCGCCGCTCATCAAGCTCATTCAACTTAACTTGATAAAAATATATAGGGCAAACCCCGTCGCCTTAGAAAAACTCAATCGTGATCTTGCGCACAAATCGCTAACCTCCCCCGCATTCACACCGGAGGGTATATGCTGCTTCACATTCTTTATCTCATTGGCATCACCGCAGAAGCCATGACCGGCGCACTTGCCGCCGGACGTCGCCGTATGGACACCTTCGGCGTGATCATTATTGCTACAGCGACCGCGCTGGGTGGCGGATCGGTACGAGATATCCTGCTGGGACATTATCCGCTCGGCTGGGTAAAAAACCCTGAATACATTGTTATTGTCGCGATTGCCGCCGTGTTGACCACCATCGTGGCGCCCGTTATGCCCCATCTTCGCCGTCTTTTTTTAGTCCTTGACGCTTTGGGTCTGGTGGTTTTCTCCATTATCGGGGCGCAAATCGCGCTGGATATGGGCGAAAGCCCGGTCATAGCCACTATCGCCGCGGTCGTAACAGGTGTATTTGGCGGCGTACTGCGCGATATGTTCTGTAAGCGCATTCCACTGGTTTTCCAGAAAGAGCTTTACGCTGGAATATCCTTTGCCTCTGCCGTTCTGTATATTGCTTTACAACATTATGTTTCGAGCCATGATGTTGTGGTCATTGCCACGTTATTATTTGGTTTTACGGCTCGCTTGCTGGCGCTGCGCTTAAAACTGGGATTGCCCGTTTTTCATTACACGCAGGACACCCATTGAATTCTCAACAAAACCACAACAAAGTAGTAAAAAGCACCTTTTGTTATCCCATATAACCGGGCCAAACGCGATAAAATGTCGCCACTTTGTCCCCATAAACTTGCGTTAAAACAATGTCCTTTGCCAAAACGTCAGCACTGATTATTAATAAAAAACTCAGCAGCCATTTTTTAATTTTGCTGCTCGTTTCCGTGCTGATTCAGTTATGGCCAGTATTTTTAACACAACCTGCGCGATTTGCAGTGCGCATTGCGATTTGTAATGCGCTCTTACTGGTCTGCGCCGCAGCGATCTATCGCACGCTTCCCGGTAAGATCGTCGCATTTGTTTTAACCGCCCTGCTTACGTTGAATTTTGCGGTTGCTTACAGCACATGGAGTGTCTACCAGAGCGAATTTAACACCGTATTTGCGATGAGTATTCTCGGCACTCACGTAGCCGAAGCGAAAAGCATGTCAGGTTTATACCTGCACTGTTTACCAGCCGCGGTTGCTTACTTTGTTGTCACCTGGTACGCAATCAAATCGACGAGCGAGCATGTTTCTTCCCGTGTGAGAACTGTCGGCTTCGTTCTGCTTGCCGTTTATTTGGGCTGGTATTCAACGGCAAACTGGCTAAAAAAACGCCACGATCTTGAAGTTTATTATCCGCTAAGCTCGCGGATTTTAACCAATACGCCGTTTTACACCGGTGCAGAGTTCATTATTGCCCATCGCGATAACGCGCTGGCGGAGAAAATTAGCCAGCACAGCGTCAATTATCCTGCGTTGCAATATCATGATACGGGCATCGAAAACTATGTTGTTATCGTGGGTGAATCCGCACGTCGCAGCAATATGAAGCTCTACGGTTTTCACCAGGATACCACGCCTGTGGAATCCAGGCTGGCGAAGGACGCCCTCATTTTTAGCAATGCTATTGCCCCCGCGTCAGCCACCGTGCTTTCCGTGCCGATGATTTTAAGTAAAGCTGATCCAGACCACTTCACCACCGATAAGCTTGCTGACAATATCGTTAGCGTCGCTAAAAAAACGGGCTATCACACCGAGTGGATTAGCGCCCAGGGTAACACAGACAAGAGCAATAACTACATTGTGGCCATTGCCTCTATCAGCCATAAAGCCCAGTGGATTGATACCCGTTATGACACCGAGCTTTTACCGGCCCTGGATGAGGCGCTTAAAGCCCCCGGCAAGAAGTTAATTTTCCTGCATATCAACGGCAGCCATGAGATGGCCTGCGATCGGTATCCGGCATCAGCGAATATTCTGCATACCGGCAACAAATATGAAGATTGCTACAATAACGCGATTCTGTTTACCGACTACTTCATTGGCGAAGTGGCTAAACGTCTGCAGGGCAGCGCATCCTCTCTGCTCTATTTTTCAGACCATGGGCTGGAAAAAAACCCGCAACTGAATTCCATCTATATGCATGGCTCACGCAACCCAAGCAAAGAGGCTTACCAGGTCCCCCAGTTTATCTGGTATAGCCAGCAAGCCCTGAATGCCCAAAAAAGAGCGGTGGGGTGGGTACATGAAGCGTGGCCCACAGCAAGCAATTATGAGTTGATGTTAACGTGGCTTGGAATCACAACGGGTGTTGATCAATGCAGCTCGGTGCTTGCACCGTGCTATCAGGCTCCTACACTGATCCCGGTAATTGATGGCGGCCGCCACATCTATGACTACGATCAGCTTCGCGAAACCTTCAGTTCACCAGACAGACATACCCCCTGGCGCAAAGCTAAAGCAAGCTCGCTCTAAAATCCGGGCAGACCCTGCTTGCCTAGCCAGGAAGCCAGGCCGGCAACGCCAGGGTCATGGATGAATGCAACAATTTGTCGCGCCTTCTTCTCTCCCGTTCCCGGCAGGCTCTGCCAGTCTTTTGCGTTACGTCCGCTCAACGTTTGCCACGTTACGTCCCCCATCGCCTTCAGCGAAGCCTGTGTCAGCGGAACACCCAGTGCCATGAGCCAGCGGATAAAAGGCTTCTCGCGCACCAGATTAAATCGATGCCAGAGCGCCAGCCCGCGCGCGGAGGAAAATCCAGGCGTAGCCTGCATTTGCGCCTGCGTTAATAACAGCCACGAAAAGAGATGTTCAAAATGATGCGCCTGCCAGAGGGTCCGCCAGCCTGACTCACCTAATCCTTCAATATCAAATACCTGCTTTGAGCTGAGCCACGTCAGTCGGGCAAAGAACTGCTCCATACACTCCGGCGAAGCATAGAAACAGCTAAGCGCATGATACCGCGAGGCGGGAGGCTCAGGTTTATGTCTGTCCGTCCCGCGCCAGACCACCTTATCAAACCGGGGAATACCCTGCCCGGCCAGGCTGACCTGGATCTGATCCCCCGGGGCAATATCCAGCCGCTGCCAGCGCTCAACTGAGCCCAGACTCACCCGCTGCACCTGTTTATCATCCAGTTGCACGGGTTCCAGCGCGGCTACAACGGACATTTTGCCCGTTCGCCCCACGGAAAAATGAATATCACTCACCTCGGCTACCTGGGCTGCTGGCATATATTTCCACGCAACCACCCAGTTGCCTTCGCCCGGCAACCAGCCTTCCCCCGCGGGCGCATCCTCCGACCGCACCACAATGCCATCCGTGGCAAAGGGTACTGCAGCTTCGTGCCAGGCCGCGCGTTGTTTCTCGACGGCGTCAACAGATTCGGCGGGTAGCGTATACCGTGCCGGCAGCGTAAAACCGGCCTGAGACAGTTCAGCTAAAGATGTCTGCATATTTTTCGGCCCATCCGGCCAGGCCCAGATGAATACGCCAAGCTTATTCAATAGCGCGTTATCCTTTTGGCGCATCATCGCACCTGCCACCTTTGCGCGAGCGTTCATCCCACCCATCTGCCGCTGAATGTGACTGTCGCTTAGCCAAAAAAGCTCGCCCTGTAAGACGCTGTTCGCCAGCTTGCCGGTGAGCTTTTGCGGAACAGACGGGATTAAACGTACCTTCCCGGTCCAGTCCTCCCCTTTCAGGCCATCACCGCGACTGATGGCCTGGATTAACTTTCCGTCACGGTAGACCAGCGTTACCGCCACACCGTCAACTTTGGGCTGCATCCACAGATGTTGCCGCGCACGCATCCATTGTTTCAGCTCCTCTTTGCTGGCCACCTTGTGTACGCCCGTATGGGCAACAGGATGTTTGACGCTCCCGGTCAGCGGAGGAAGTTTCTCTCCTGAGAATTCAGTGCCAAAACAGCGCTGCCACTGCGTTAACCGCCCGTTAAGCTGATCGTAAACCTCGTCGTTAACTTCGCTCACGCCCTGCTTCCAGTAAGCGTCATCCCAGCGTTTGATTTGCGCGCTTAATGACGCCATCTCTTTCTCTGCTTTTGCCTGCGACCAGACCGGACATACCGCCGCGCCATAGCCACACCACAACAGCATTAACCCGCTTATCCATCGCCACATCGCTACCCCTCCTTTGCGTTGCAGAAGGTATACCCCGATGTCTGAAACAACGCTAACGGCAACGGTTCACACTGCGAGACGCTATCCGGTATTTCCTGGGGTTGCTGAAAACCACGGATAAAACCTGAAAACGGCACGCAAAATTCAATAATCCAGGGGAAAAAGTGTGACAAAGGCTACGTCACACGGCAGTGACGTGTATAATAAGCCCGTATGTAGGACTTCTTCGTTAACACATACAAAAGACTCTCATGGCTCAAGGCACGCTTTATATTGTTTCTGCCCCTAGTGGCGCGGGTAAATCCAGCCTTATTCAGGCACTGTTAAAAACCCAACCGCTGTACGACACACAGGTTTCTGTTTCTCACACCACGCGAGCGCCGCGTCCGGGTGAAGTGCACGGTGAACACTATTTCTTTGTGGATCACGACGAGTTCAGAGCGATGATCGGCAGAGATGCGTTTCTTGAACACGCTGAAGTATTCGGTAATTACTACGGTACCTCGCGTGAAACCATTGAGCAGGTTCTGGCCACGGGCGTGAATGTGTTCCTGGATATCGACTGGCAGGGTGCACAGCAAATTCGCAAGAAAATGCCTGACTCGCGCAGTATCTTTATTTTACCGCCATCGAAAGATGAGCTGGATCGCCGCCTGCGTGGCCGCGGTCAGGACAGCGAAGAAGTCATCGCAAAGCGTATGGAACAGGCTGTTGCAGAAATGAGCCATTACGCGGAATATGATTACCTTATTGTGAATGATGATTTTGATGCCGCGCTGAGCGATCTCAAAACCATTCTTCGTGCAGAACGTCTGCGTATGAGCCGCCAGAAGCAGCGACATGACGCATTAATCACCAAACTGTTGGCAGACTGAACCCACTTTCAGTATCATGCCCAGTCATTTCTTCACCTGTGGAGCATTTTAAGTATGGCACGCGTAACTGTTCAGGACGCTGTAGAGAAAATTGGTAACCGTTTTGACCTGGTGCTGGTCGCCGCGCGTCGCGCTCGTCAGATGCAGGTAGGCGGTAAAGATCCGCTGGTACCGGAAGAAAACGATAAAACCACCGTTATTGCACTTCGCGAAATCGAAGAAGGTCTGATCAACAACCAGATCCTCGACGTGCGTGAGCGCCAGGAGCAGCAAGAGCAGGAAGCCGCAGAACTGCAGGCCGTAACCGCTATTGCTGAAGGTCGTCGTTAATTAAACCTGCGGGTCGCCCTTGTATCTGTTTGAAAGCCTGAATCAACTGATTCAAACCTACCTGCCTGAAGACCAGATTAAGCGTCTTCAGCAGGCGTATCTCGTTGCACGTGACGCTCACGAGGGCCAGACACGTTCAAGCGGTGAACCCTACATCACGCACCCGGTAGCGGTGGCCTGTATTCTGGCCGAGATGAAACTCGACTACGAAACGCTGATGGCCGCGCTGCTGCACGACGTGATTGAAGATACCCCTGCCACTTACCAGGACATGGAACAGCTGTTTGGCAAAAGCGTTGCCGAACTGGTGGAAGGGGTCTCTAAGCTTGATAAGCTGAATTTCCGCGACAAGAAAGAGGCGCAAGCCGAAAACTTCCGCAAGATGATTATGGCGATGGTGCAGGATATCCGCGTCATTCTCATCAAACTCGCTGACCGCACCCACAACATGCGCACGCTGGGCTCACTTCGCCCGGATAAACGTCGCCGCATTGCCCGTGAAACTCTCGAAATCTACAGTCCGCTGGCGCACCGTTTAGGTATTCACCACATTAAAACCGAGCTGGAAGAGCTGGGTTTTGAAGCGTTGTACCCGAACCGCTATCGCGTAATTAAAGAGGTGGTGAAAGCCGCACGCGGCAACCGTAAAGAGATGATTCAAAAGATCCTCTCTGAAATCGAAGGGCGTTTGCAGGAAGCGGGGATCCCGTGCCGCGTCAGCGGTCGCGAAAAACACCTGTACTCCATCTACTGCAAAATGGTGCTCAAAGAGCAACGTTTTCACTCGATCATGGATATCTACGCCTTCCGCGTGATTGTCCACGATTCAGATACCTGTTATCGCGTGCTGGGGCAGATGCACAGCCTCTATAAACCGCGTCCAGGGCGGATGAAAGATTACATCGCCATTCCAAAAGCGAACGGCTATCAATCTTTGCACACCTCGATGATCGGGCCGCACGGCGTGCCTGTTGAGGTGCAAATTCGTACCGAAGACATGGACCAGATGGCAGAGATGGGTGTGGCCGCGCACTGGGCCTATAAAGAGCACGGTGGCGAAAGCAGCACGACCGCACAAATCCGCGCCCAGCGCTGGATGCAGAGCCTGCTGGAACTTCAGCAGAGTGCGGGTAGCTCGTTTGAATTTATCGAGAGCGTGAAATCCGATCTCTTCCCGGATGAGATTTACGTTTTCACCCCAGAAGGCCGCATTGTCGAACTGCCTGCGGGTGCAACACCGGTCGACTTCGCTTACGCCGTGCATACCGATATCGGCCATGCCTGCGTGGGCGCGCGCGTCGACAGACAGCCTTACCCGCTGTCTCAGCCGCTCTCCAGCGGCCAGACGGTGGAAATCATTACCGCGCCGGGCGCACGTCCAAACGCGGCCTGGCTGAACTTTGTCGTGAGTTCTAAAGCACGCGCCAAAATTCGCCAACTGCTGAAAAACCTCAAGCGTGATGATTCCGTCAGCCTTGGGCGTCGTCTTCTCAACCACGCGTTGGGCGGCAGTCGCAAGCTGGCTGAAATCCCGCAGGAGAACGTCCAGCGTGAACTGGAGCGCATGAAGCTCGCGTCGCTTGATGACCTGCTGGCAGAGATTGGCCTCGGCAACGCCATGAGCGTGGTGGTGGCGAAGAACCTGCAGCAAGGCGACACGACAGCCGTGCCTGCAGCTACGCCAGGCCACGGACATCTGCCGATTAAAGGCGCGGACGGGGTGCTGATCACCTTCGCAAAATGTTGCCGTCCAATTCCTGGCGACCCGATTATTGCGCACGTCAGCCCGGGTAAAGGGCTGGTTATCCACCATGAATCCTGTCGTAACATCCGCGGCTACCAGAAAGAGGCCGAGAAGTTTATGGCGGTCGAATGGGATAAAGAGACCGCGCAGGAATTTATCACCGAAATTAAGGTGGATATGTTCAACCATCAGGGTGCCCTGGCGAACCTGACGGCAGCGATCAACACGGCGTCTTCCAATATTCAAAGCCTGAATACGGAAGAAAAAGATGGCCGCGTGTACAGCGCCTTTATTCGTCTGACCGCCCGCGACCGCGTGCATCTGGCGAATATTATGCGCAAGATCCGCGTCATGCCGGACGTGATTAAAGTCACCCGTAACCGAAACTAGCGGCATGAATTCACAACGTTACGCGCGGATATGCGAAATGCTCGCCAGGCGTCAGCCTGACCTGACGGTCTGCATGGAGCAGGTCCATAAACCGCATAACGTCTCTGCTATCGTTCGTACCGCCGATGCCGTCGGTGTGCATGAAGTGCACGCCGTCTGGCCGGGTCACCGGATGCGAACCATGGTCTCTGCCGCGGCAGGCAGTAACAGCTGGGTTTCCGTCAAATCTCACCAGACAATTGGCGAAGCCGTATCGCACCTGAAAGGACGCGGGATGCAGATCCTTGCCACTAACCTGTCCGCTAAGGCCGTGGATTTCCGCGAGATCGACTACACCCGCCCGACCTGCATTTTGATGGGTCAGGAGAAAACCGGGATCACCCAGGAAGCACTGGATCTGGCGGATCGGGACATCATCATTCCGATGATTGGCATGGTCCAGTCACTCAACGTCTCCGTGGCCTCCGCGCTCATTCTGTATGAAGCGCAGCGCCAGCGTCAGAACGCCGGCATGTACGAGCGCAGCAACAGCATGCTGCCGGAAGAGGAACAGCAGCGCCTGTTGTTTGAAGGTGGCTATCCGGTGCTGGCTCGCGTTGCGAAGCAGAAAAAATTGCCTTACCCCCACGTCAACGCGCAGGGCGAAATTGAAGCCGATGCCGAGTGGTGGGCCACCATGCAGTACGCCGGGTAAGCGATGAAAGGCCGCCTGCTGGATGCCATCCCGCTCAACAGCCTGACGGGCGTGGGCGCGGCGCAAAGCAATAAGCTGGCTAAAATTGGCCTGCACACGGTGCAGGATCTCCTGCTTCACCTCCCCCTGCGTTACGAAGACCGCACCCAGCTTTACAAGATTGGCGATCTCCTTCCCGCCATTTACGCCACCGTTGAAGGCGAAGTTCTGAACTGCAACATCACCTTCGGCGGACGCCGGATGATGACCTGTCAGATCAGCGACGGCACCGGCATTCTCACCATGCGATTTTTCAACTTCAGCGCGGCGATGAAAAACAGCCTGGCAACGGGCCGCAGGGTGCTGGCCTATGGCGAAGCCAAACGCGGAAAATATGGCGCAGAGATGATCCACCCGGAGTACCGCGTGCAGGGCGATCTCAGCACGCCAGAGATGCAGGAGACGCTCACCCCGGTTTACCCGACGACCGAAGGCATCAAGCAGGCGACGCTGCGTAAGCTCACCGATCAGGCGCTGGAGCTGCTGGATACCTGCACCATTACCGAGCTGCTGCCGCCCGAGCTGGCACAGGGCATGATGAGCCTGCCCGAGGCGCTGCGTACCCTGCACCGCCCGCCGCCAACGCTGCAGCTCAGCGACTTAGAAAGCGGCAAACACCCCGCTCAACAGCGTCTTATCCTTGAGGAATTACTGGCCCATAACCTGAGCATGCTGGCGCTGCGCGCCGGCGCGCAGCGTTTCCATGCCCAGCCATTAAGCCCGCGTGATGAGCTCAAAGATAAGCTGCTGGCCTCCCTGCCGTTTAAACCCACCGGCGCACAGGCGCGCGTCACCGCCGAGATTGAACGCGATATGGCGCTCGACGTGCCGATGATGCGCCTGGTGCAGGGCGACGTAGGGTCCGGTAAAACGCTGGTTGCCGCGCTGGCCGCCCTGCGTGCGATTGCCCACGGCAAACAGGTCGCGCTGATGGCACCGACCGAACTGCTGGCGGAACAGCACGCCAACAATTTCCGCGCCTGGTTTGCACCGCTCGGGATTGAAGTCGGCTGGCTTGCCGGAAAGCAAAAAGGCAAAGCGCGCCTTGCGCAACAGGAGGCCATCGCCAGCGGGCAGGTGCAGATGATTGTCGGCACGCACGCTATCTTCCAGGAGCAGGTGCAGTTCAACGGCCTTGCGCTGGTGATTATCGATGAACAGCACCGCTTCGGCGTGCATCAACGTCTGGCGCTGTGGGAAAAGGGACTGCAGCAGGGCTTCCACCCGCATCAGCTGATCATGACCGCCACGCCGATCCCGCGCACCCTGGCGATGACGGCTTACGCCGATCTGGATACCTCCACCATCGACGAACTTCCCCCGGGTCGTACGCCGGTCACAACGGTTGCCATTCCTGACACGCGTCGCAGCGACATCATCGACCGCGTGCGCAACGCCTGCACCCACGAAGGGCGTCAGGCCTACTGGGTTTGTACGCTGATAGAAGAGTCGGAACTGCTGGAAGCGCAGGCTGCCGAAGCCACGTGGGAAGAGCTTAAGCTGGCGCTGCCGGAGCTGAACGTGGGCCTGGTTCACGGACGCATGAAGCCTGCCGAAAAGCAGGCGGTGATGCAGTCGTTTAAGCAGGGCGAGCTGCATTTGCTGGTCGCCACGACGGTCATTGAAGTGGGCGTGGACGTCCCGAATTCTAGCCTGATGATTATCGAAAACCCGGAACGCCTGGGCCTGGCCCAGCTCCACCAGCTGCGCGGACGCGTTGGCCGTGGCGCGGTAGCGTCCCACTGCGTCCTGCTCTACAAAGCCCCGCTCTCGAAAACCGCCCAGATGCGTTTGCAGGTGCTGCGCGACAGTAACGACGGTTTTGTGATTGCGCAAAAAGACCTTGAGATCCGCGGCCCCGGTGAACTGCTGGGCACGCGTCAGACGGGGAACGCGGAATTCAAAGTCGCGGATTTGCTGCGCGATCAGGCCATGATCCCCGAGGTTCAGCGCCTCGCCCGCCACATTCATGAACGCTACCCCGAACAGGCGGCAGCGTTAATTGAGCGCTGGATGCCGGAAACCGAACGCTATTCCAACGCCTGATTCAGGCAAACATCGGCAGCATCAGGTACAGCTTAATCACCAGCGCGTTGACGATATCAATAAAGAACGCCCCGACCATCGGGACCACCAGAAACGCCATGTGCGATGGCCCGAAGCGTTCGGTGATCGCCTGCATGTTGGCGATAGCCGTTGGGGTGGCCCCCAGACCAAACCCGCAGTGACCCGCTGCCAGCACCGCCGCATCATAGTTTTTGCCCATCATCCGCCAGGTGACAAACATGGCGTACAGCGCCATAAACAGGGTTTGCACCGCCAGAATCGCCACTATTGGCAGCGCCAGCGAGGCCAGCTCCCACAGCTTGAGGCTCATCAGCGCCATCGCCAGGAACAGCGACAGGCAGACGTTGCCGAGCACTGACACCGCCCGTTCAAACACGCGGTAGAAGCCCATTAGCGCCAGACCGTTGCTCAGGATCACCCCGATAAACAGCACGCAGACAAACGTTGGCAGCTCAAACGCTGAGCCCGCCAGCCATTGCGCAACCACTTTGCCCACGGTCAGGCAGATGGCGATCATCGCGATGGTTTCAATCAGCACCAGCGAGGTAATGCTGCGCCCGACGTCCGGCTTTTCGAATGCTGTCGGCACCAGCTCATCGTCCGGCCTGCCGTCCGGCGTGGTGGAGTGCTTCACCAGATAGCGAGCCACCGGGCCGCCAATCAGGCCACCCAGCACCAGACCAAAGGTCGCGCAGGCCATCGCCACTTCCGTCGCGTTTTCAAACCCGTAGCGCTCGATAAACAACTTGCTCCACGCGGCCCCGGTACCGTGGCCGCCTGACAGGGTAATCGACCCCGCCAGCAGCCCCATCAGCGGATCCAGTCCCAGCAGCGACGCCATCCCGATACCAATGGCGTTTTGCATCAGCAGCAGCCCCACCACCACAATCAAAAATACACCGAGCACCTTACCGCCCGCCCGCAGGCTCGCCAGGTTGGCATTCAGGCCGATGGTGGCAAAGAAGGCCAGCATCAGCGGGTCTTTCAGGGACATATCAAAATCGATTTCCCAGCCCATGCTTTTTTTCAGCACCAGCAGGGCCAGCGCCACCAGCAGACCACCGGCGACAGGTTCAGGAATGGTGTATTTCTTCAGAAGGGGAACGCTATGTACCAGCTTACGACCAAGCAGTAAGACCAGCGTTGCGGCAACAAGGGTCGACAACGTATCGAGATGAATCATAGAAGGCTCCTTTTTTGCGCGTGTTCCCTACACACGCGGCGTTATCCTGGGCCGGTTTGCGCTCTTCATGAGCCCCCGGCGCAAAAAGTGTAATTTTTTTTCCCGATGCGTTGTAGAAAACCTGCTCACAGCGGCAGATTTTCTTGCCTTTTTTTGCTGGCAATCGTTTGCTTTTACCAGGTGGTCAGATAAAATGCCCGCTTTTCCACCGTGGGATTGCCGCCGATGTCCGTTAACACCATAGAGTCGCCTGATGCGCAACCGATTGCGCAGAAGCAAAATAGCGAACTGATTTACCGCCTTGAAGATCGCCCGCCGCTGCCGCAGACGCTTTTCGCCGCCTGCCAGCATCTTCTGGCGATGTTTGTTGCGGTGATCACCCCGGCGCTGCTGATTTGCCAGGCGCTCGGCTTACCGGCGCAGGACACGCAGCACATTATCAGCATGTCTCTTTTCGCCTCCGGCGTGGCCTCGATTATTCAAATTAAAGCGTGGGGTCCGGTGGGGTCGGGATTATTGTCGATTCAGGGCACCAGCTTTAACTTCGTGGCGCCCCTGATCATGGGCGGTACGGCCCTGAAAACCGGCGGCGCGGATGTCCCGACCATGATGGCGGCGCTGTTCGGCACCCTGATGCTGGCCAGCTGTACGGAGATGGTGATCTCCCGCGTTCTGCATCTGGCTCGCCGCGTTATCACCCCGCTGGTTTCCGGCGTCGTCGTGATGATTATCGGCCTGTCGCTGATTCAGGTGGGCCTTACCTCCATCGGTGGCGGCTATGCCGCGATGAGCGACCACACCTTCGGCGCGCCGAAAAACCTGCTGCTGGCAGGCGTCGTGCTGGCCATCATTATTCTGCTTAACCGTCAGCGTAACCCTTACCTGCGCGTCGCCTCGCTGGTGATCGCCATGGCGGCGGGTTATCTGCTGGCCTGGGCGCTGGGTATGCTGCCGGAAAACACCGCGCCGACCAACAGCGCGCTGATCACCGTCCCCACGCCGCTGTACTACGGTCTGGGCATTGACTGGGGCCTGCTCCTGCCGCTGATGCTGGTCTTTATGATCACCTCTCTGGAGACCATCGGCGACATCACCGCCACCTCCGACGTCTCCGAGCAGCCCGTTTCCGGCCCGCTGTACATGAAGCGCCTGAAAGGCGGCGTGCTGGCGAACGGCCTCAACTCGTTTGTCTCTGCGGTCTTCAACACCTTCCCGAACTCCTGCTTCGGTCAGAACAACGGCGTGATCCAGCTGACCGGCGTGGCCAGCCGCTACGTTGGCTTCGTGGTGGCGCTGATGCTGATCGTCCTCGGCCTGTTCCCGGCGGTGAGCGGCTTTGTGCAGCACATCCCTGAGCCGGTGCTGGGCGGCGCAACGCTGGTGATGTTCGGGACGATCGCGGCCTCCGGCGTGCGTATCGTCTCCCGCGAGCCGCTGAACCGCCGCGCAATCATGATTATCGCGCTTTCGCTGGCCGTCGGTCTGGGCGTTTCTCAGCAGCCGCTGATCCTGCAGTTTGCCCCGGACTGGGTGAAAAACCTGCTCTCTTCCGGCATTGCCGCAGGCGGTATCACCGCTATCGTGCTGAACCTCGTTTTCCCGCCTGAGAAAAACTGATTTCTCTCACGGCAGGCAGTCAATGCCTGCCGTGACATCTAATTACACCATTCCCGCCTTGAGGATTGCGCATAAATCGTGCATAACTCCCTTATGTGCGTTTTGCGGGATGGAAGACCATGAAATTTATTGGAAAGCTACTCGTCTACCTTTTAGTAGCCCTGCTCATTGTGATGCTGGCGCTCTATATTCTGCTCCAGACCCGCTGGGGTGCGGCTCAGGTCAGCAGCTGGGTAACGGTGAATACCGACTACGAACTCAGTTTCGACAAGATGAATCACCGCTTTTCGTCGCCTTCCCACCTCATTCTGGAAAACGTCACCTTCGGTCGGGACGGAAAACCCGCCACCCTGGTTTCCAAAAAAGTGGATATCGGCCTGAGTAGCCGCCAGATAACCGATCCGCTGCACGTGGACACCATCGCCCTGTTCGACGGCACGCTGAACCTCTCCCCGCAGACCGCGCCGCTGCCTTTCCAGGCCGATCGTCTGCAGCTGAACAACATGGCGTTCAACAGCCCGAATACCGAATGGGATCTGAGCGCGCAGAAGGTGACGGGCGGCGTCAGCCCATGGCAGCCGGAAGCGGGCAACGTGCTGGGTAATCACGCGCGGATCCAGATGAGCGCAGGCTCGCTGACCCTGAACGGCGTACCGGCCACCAACGTGCTGATCGAGGGCCAGCTTAACGGCAAGGAGGTGGTGCTGAACACGATTGGCGCCGATATGGCCCGCGGCTCACTCACTGGCTCCGCCCTGCGCAACGCCGACGGGAGCTGGATTATCGACACCATGCGCCTGAATGAAATCCGCCTGCAGAGCGATAAAACGCTGACCGCGTTCTTCGCGCCGCTGGCCACTATCCCCTCTCTGCAGATTGGTCGTCTGGACGTGACCGACGCCCGGCTTCAGGGCCCGGACTGGGCGGTGACCGATCTTGATTTAAGCCTGCGCAACCTGACGCTAAGCAAAGGCGACTGGCAGAGCCAGGAGGGCCGTCTGTCGATGAACGCCAGCGAGTTTATCTACGGCTCCCTGCATCTGTTTGACCCGATCCTGAATGCGGAGTTTTCCCCGCAGGGCATGGCGCTGCGTCAGTTCACCTCCCGCTGGGAAGGCGGCATGGTACGCACCTCCGGCAACTGGCTGCGCGACGGTAAAGCGCTGGTGCTGGACGATGTCGCCATTGCCGGGCTGGAGTACACCCTGCCGCAGAACTGGAAAACGCTGTGGATGGCGCCTCTGCCGGAATGGCTGAACAGCGTCACGCTGCAAAAATTCGGCCTGAGCCGCAACCTGGTGATCGACATCGATCCTGCCTTCCCATGGCAGATCACTTCTCTGGATGGTTATGGCGCAAACCTGCAGCTGGTGAAAGATCGCCAGTGGGGCGTCTGGGGCGGCAGCGCGACCCTGAACGGCGCGGCGGCAACCTTTAACCGCGTCGACGTACGTCGTCCGTCGCTGGCGCTGAATGCCAACGCCGCCACGGTGAATATTACCGACCTCAGCGCGTTTACCGAAAAAGGCATTCTGGAAGCGACGGCGACCGTTTCACAACTCCCGCAGCGGCAGACCGCAGTGAGCCTGAACGGGCGCGGCGTCCCGCTCAACGTGCTGCAGCAGTGGGGCTGGCCTGCGCTGCCGATTGCGGGCGATGGCAATATTCAGCTCACCGCCAGCGGCAGCGTGCAGGCCAGTGCGCCGCTGAAGCCAACGGTGAATGGGAAGCTGAGCGCGGTGAATATGGATAAGCAGCAGGTAGAGCAGACGATGACGGGCGGGGTAGTGTCGGCGGTAGCGCCGGCACAGTAAAAAGCCGGGTGGCGGCTTCGCCTTACCCGGCCTACGAGGTTTTGGTTCCCTCTCCCACAGGGAGAGGGTCAGGGTGAGGGCATCAGAGCGCATAATTACCGTAGGCCCGGTAAGCGAAGCGCCACCGGGCATTTTCCACCTCAGAGCTGAACCACCACCTCATTCCCTTCGGCTTTCACCACCACGCCCCACTCGCTGCCCGCCTGTGAGCCGCCCTTCACGCCGCTCACCGTCTGCACGTTGCGCAAACACACCGACCAGTTTTGCGCGTCTCCCGTGCCGGTAAAGGTCACGATGTCGCCCTGACGCGATGCCTTCAGCGTAAACGCCACCGCGCCGTTCGCCGAAGGCACTTCGCTCACTGCCGTTGCGCCATCATCCAGGTTAAACAGCTGGAAGGCCGTCCCCTCGTGCCACGCGTAGTCGGGTTTCTGGTTATTATTGCCCAGCGCCAGCAGCGTGTTGTCGCGCACGTAGACCGGCAGGCTCATGAAATCGTGCTGCTGCTTATGCCAGCGGCTGCCCTGGATTTCGTCGTTGTGCCACAGGTGCGTCCAGCGCCCTTCCGGCAGGTAGAACTGCACGTCCCCCGCCTCGGAGAACACCGGTGCCACCATTAACGAATCCCCCAGCATGTACTGACGGTCGAGGTAATCGCACGCCGGATCGTCCGGGAACTCCAGCATCATCGCCCGCAGCATCGGCGTGCCGAACTCGCGCGCCAGCGTCGCCTGACGGTACAGATACGGCATCAGTTGGCACTTCAGCTGCGTGAAGTGGCGCACCACGTCGCAGGACTCGTCATCGTACGCCCACGGCACGCGGTAGGATTTGCTGCCGTGCAGGCGGCTGTGGCTGGAGAACAGCCCGAACGCGCACCAGCGCTTGTAGACGTGCGCCGGGGCGGTGTTTTCGAACCCGCCGATATCGTGGCTCCAGAATCCAAAACCGGACAGGCCAATCGACAGCCCGCCGCGCAGGCTTTCCGCCATTGATTCGTAGTTGGCGTAGCAGTCGCCGCCCCAGTGCACCGGGAACTGCTGTGCCCCCACGGACGCGGAGCGGGCAAACAGCACCGCCTCTTCCTCACCCACCGTCTCTTTCAGCACGTTCCACACCAGCTCGTTATAGATGTAGGCGTAATGGTTGTGCATCTTCTGCGGATCGGACCCGTCGAACCACTGGACGTCGGTCGGGATACGCTCGCCGAAGTCGGTCTTGAAGCAGTCGACGCCGATATCCACCAGGCCTTTCAGCTTGTCTGCATACCACTGGCGCGCGTCCGGATTGGTGAAGTCGTAAATCGCCAGCCCCGGCTGCCATTTGTCCCACTGCCACAGGGACCCGTCCGGGCGCTTGAGCAGGTAGCCATTCGCTTTCAGCTCCTGGAAGATCGGCGACTTCTGGCCAATGTACGGGTTAATCCACACGCAGACCTTCAGCCCTTTCTCCTTCAGGCGACGGATCATTCCTTCAGGGTCCGGGAAGGTCACCGGATCCCACTCGAAGTCACACCATTGGAAGGCCTTCATCCAGAAGCAGTCGAAGTGAAAGACGTGCAGCGGCATGTCGCGCTCGGCCATACCGTCGATAAAGCTGTTCACCGTCGCTTCGTCGTAATTGGTGGTGAACGAGGTGGTGAGCCACAGGCCGAACGACCAGGCAGGCGGCAGCGCCGGACGCCCGGTGAAGCGGGTATAGCGGTTCAGCACCTCTTTTGGCGTCGGGCCGTCGATCACGAAGTACTCAAGATATTCCCCTTCCACGCTGAACTGCACCTTAGAGACTTTCTCAGATCCCACTTCGAACGAGACATTTTCAGGATGATTCACCAGCACGCCGTAGCCGCGGTTGGTCAGGTAGAACGGGATATTTTTATAGGACTGCTCGGTGCTGGTGCCGCCGTCGCGGTTCCAGGTCTCGACCATCTGGCCGTTGCGCACCAGCGCGGTGAAGCGCTCGCCCAGACCATAGACCGTTTCCCCCACGCCCAGATCCAGACGCTCAAAAACGTAATTGCGGTGGGTATTGCTGTCCTGCACGTAGCCGTTATTTTTCAGCTGGCTGCCGGTAATGCGCTGGCCGTTGCGCAGGAAGTCCAGCGCCCAGAACTCGCCTTTGGTGACGCGAACGCTGACGCTGCCGCTTTTCAGCTCGGCAAATTCGGCGTTGTTTTCGATCTCAACCTTCACGTCTTTCAGGACGTTCAGCGGATAATGTGGACCATTGTTCAGTGCGCCCTGGAAGTGCTCGATACGCACCCCGACAATCCCTTCCTGTGGAGCAAACAGGCGCACCGTGAACATCAACGTGTCGAGCTGCCAGGTGCGTTCGCGCACGTCACGCGGCGCCACATACACCACCAGGTCATTACCCTGCTGCTCCACGTCGAACACCTGAACCGGATAGGTCACATTCAGGCCCGGTTGAATAAGCCAGTTTCCATCACTGATTTTCATGCTTTCGTCCTCTTAGTTCTGTAATTCTTTGCTGACCGGCAGGGTTTCAAATTCCTGCTGATTACGGCGCGCGCCCTGTGCCAGCTCGCCCAGGATTTTGGTCAGGAAGGGGGTTTTCAGCGTGTAGTAGCGTTTGGCGATGATGGCGCTCAGCACGTAGCAGACCGCCGGGGCCAGGGTAAACAGGCCGATAATGATGCTGATGGTCGCGCTGTTCTGGGTTTTGGCCGCCGCGTCGTAGCCGCCGCCTGCCAGCATCCAGCCGATCATCGCCCCACCCAGCGCCAGACCCAGCTTCAGCACGAACAGCGTGCCCGCAAAGCTGATGCCGGTCAGCCGCTTGCCGTTGGTCCATTCACCGTAGTCGACGGTATCGGACATCATGACCCACTGGATCGGCGTCACCAGCTGGTGCAACACGCCAATGACGAAGATAAAGGCGAACATCACCACGGTGGCATGCATCGGGACGAAGAACATCGCCACGCTGACCACCGCCAGCGCGGCGTTGGTCCACCAGAAGATGCTGACCTTGCACTTCCAGTCGGTGAGCGGTTTCGCCAGCGCGGAGCCAATCAGGTTGCCGACGCAGTAGGTGGTGAGGAACGCGACGAACACTTCCGGCGAGCCCATGATCCAGGTGCAGTAGTACATCATCGCGCCGCCGCGCACGCAGACGGCAAGGATGTTGAGGATGGTCAGCACGCCCACGATGCGCCACTGGTCGTTTTGCCAGATATCGCGCAGGTCTTCGCGCATGGAGGTGGTGCTCGGGGGCACCTGGATACGCTCTTTGGTGGTGAAGAAGCAGAACGCCAGCATCAGGAACGCGACCACCGACAGCACGGCGATGCCGCCCTGGAAGCCGAACGCCTTATCGTCGCCGCCAATCAGCTTCACCAGCGGCATCATCAGCACCGTGGAAAGCATGCCGCCCGCGGTCGCCAGCACAAAGCGCCAGGACTGAAGGGAGATACGCTGCGTCGGGTCACTGGTGATCACGCCGCCCAGCGCGCAGTAAGGAATATTGACCACGGTATAGAGCAGGGTCAGCAGCGTGTAGGTCACGGCGGCATAAACCATTTTGCCGTTGAGGCTAAGGTCCGGCGTGGTGTAGGCCAGCACGCAGACGATGCCGAACGGGATCGCGCCGAACAAAATCCACGGTCGGAACTTGCCCCAACGGCTGCGGGTACGGTCGGCAATCAGCCCCATGCACGGGTCGGAGATCGCATCCAGCGCACGCGCCAGCAGGAACATGGTGCCGACAAACCCGGCGGGAATGCCGAAAATATCGGTATAGAAAAACATCATGTACAACATGACGTTATCAAAAATGATGTGGCTGGCGGCGTCTCCCATGCCGTAGCCAATCTTCTCTTTTACTGACAATACTTCGCTCATCTTTTTTTATCCTTCACGCTATAGGGGGCGCTGAGACCGGTTACAGTGTTTTTAAACCATTGTTTCTTGAGCGGGTATTGCGTTTTCTGGTTAGCAGATTACGTTTCTTGTTTTTTGTGATCGCGGTAAATATTGGAGAGCACGAAGGGCTAACATGAGGATTTTGTTAGGAATTAACTGAAACAGGGGTGTACAGGTCAAAAGAGAGGTGAAAAAAGTGGTGTGGGGTATGTGGTAAATGTCTGAAAGTAGCTATAATGCGCCCCGCCTCCATGTAGCAATCGAGGCGCGGAAGATCGTCATCTCCGGTGAGGTGGCTGGACTTCAAATCCAGTTGGGGACGCCAGCGTTCCCGGGCAGGTTCGACTCCTGTGATCTTCCGCCAATTAGCCTCTACTGAACTCTTCTGGTGTTAACAAAACCCCTTATAAACCCTTATATATTAAGCTTTCTTTGTATTCTGAGGTCAACCAGCTTCAACCTGCATCAAGCAGTTTTTGGGGGTGCATTCGGGGGTGTCATTTTCCTCTTAGAATATCAGCACCCCCATAATGGTAAAAATGTGATATATAACAATGGGATTTAAAGGCATCTTTGTTATACAAGGGGTGCGCTGGGGGTATCAGGTTAGTTACTGGCTGAAATCCCCAGGAGGATGGATTCATCAAAAGCTGGAGGATGTCATGGCGCTAACCGATGTTAAAGTGAAAACCGCGAAGCCAAAAGAAAAGCCCTATAAACTGGCTGATGGCGGCGGTATGTACCTGCTGATTAACGCTAATGGTTCCAAATACTGGCGAATGAAGTACCGCTTCGCCGGTAAAGAAAAGATGCTGTCTATTGGCGTCTACCCCGATGTTTCACTGGCTGATGCGCGCGAAAAGCGCAGCGAAGCTAGAAAAATTCTTGCTGCGGGAAGCGATCCGAGCGAAGTAAAAAAAGAAGAGAAAATGGCCCAGCAAATGAGCCTGAAAAACACTTTCGAGGCGGTTGCTCGCGAGTGGCATCAGACCAAAGCCGATCGCTGGTCATTACGCTATCGTGATGAAATCATCGATACCTTTGAAAAAGATATCTTCCCCTATATCGGCAAACGTCCTATAGCTGAAATCAAACCAATGGAACTATTAGAAGCACTACGTAAAATGGAGAAACGCGGAGCGCTGGAGAAAATGCGCAAGGTTCGTCAGCGCTGTGGCGAGGTGTTCCGCTATGCAATTGTCACAGGCAGGGCCGACTACAACCCCGCTCCCGACCTTGCCAGCGCATTAGCTACGCCGAAAAAAGTACATTTCCCCTTCCTTACTGCCAATGAACTTCCCCACTTCCTCAACGATCTGGCGGGCTATACCGGCAGCGTTATCACGAAAACAGCGACTCAGATCATTATGTTAACCGGTGTACGCACGCAAGAATTGCGTTTCGCACGCTGGGAGGATATCGATTTTGAAACAAAACTATGGGAGATCCCAGCGGAAGTAATGAAAATGAAGCGGCCCCATATTGTGCCGCTCTCAGAGCAGGTTATCGCACTGTTTAAACAGCTTGAGCCGATATCAAAACATCACCCACTGGTGTTTATTGGCAGGAATGATCCGCGCAAGCCGATCAGCAAGGAAAGCATCAATCAGGTCATTGAGTTGTTGGGGTATAAAGGCAGACTGACGGGGCATGGTTTTCGCCACACGATGAGCACCATCCTGCATGAACAGGGCTTTAACTCAGCGTGGATTGAAACGCAGCTTGCACATGTTGATAAGAACGCGATTCGTGGGACGTATAATCATGCGCAGTATCTTGATGGGCGTAGGGAGATGATGCAGTGGTATGCGGATTATATTGGTGAGCTGGGGAAAGGTGGGGTTGTTGTAGAAGGAACGTTTGGGAAGATAGCATAAATTTAAAATCAACCATCTAGAAGTAAGGATGGCTACTGGCAATCTCATGATGCTTTATCATTAAAAAGCTCTGAGCTACGGCAAAAAGAGAAGCTATCGAAGAGGCTAAGCACACACACTGTGGTTCGAAAATGCGTACACTCTTTCAGTGCCCCTATCCCATCAGGCATTAGAAATCCTTAATCATATCCCCGAGCTTAAAGATGAGCGCTCATGCAGCCATGAGCCGATGAGTGAGAACACGGTGAATAACGCACTGCGGCTGATGGGCTACGATACAAAGGTCGATGTCTGTGGTCACGGTTTCAGGGCAATGGCTTGTAGCTCATTGATTGAATCAGGGCTTTGGTCGAGGGATGCTGTTAGGCGCCAGATGAGCCATCAGGAACGTAATGGTGTCCGCGCAGCTTACACTCATAAAGCGGAATTTCTGGATGAGCGCAGACTGATGCGGCAATGGTGGGCTGATTTTCTTGATGCCAATGAGGGGAAACCAGTGAGCCCATTTGACTTCGCAAAACTCCAGTCTCGATAGCAGCCTGCATCAAACCAATGAGGAAAATGCGGGATTCAAAACACGTAGATCGAGATGCAACTCGCTCACGTAGATAAGAACTCAATTCGCGGGAAGTATAACCATGCACAATATCTGGATGAAAGGCGGGAGATGGCGGGTCAAGAACACAGTGGTACGTGGACTACACCAGCAGTATCATTACTACCGTACCTAAGCAGGAAATAGCATGAACTTAGACGGCCGGCCTTGTTGCTGGTCGTCTTTTTTATTTGATATGCGCGTGCTGCGTTACGGGAGAATAGGCATTCATGGTTCTGCAACAACCAAAGCTTAGGATACTTGACCCCGAATGTACTAACCTAAAGTAAAATCTACAGGATGTATCACAGAAATCTTGCTTAAACTGCTTGTATTTTCAGTCGTATCGTAATCACAGTGAAACACTTTCATTGACGTCAAATGAAAACAAAATTGACGTCCTGACGTCTTATTTGTATGATGGGTCTATCATCAAAAAACTGGATATTTACACATGTCTTTGGCTCCGGGTGTTGTTCGAGACTCAATAATCGCCTGTTTTTTAAGGTTAGGAAGAGAAGCCTCGATCGAGGAAATTACCAACAATGTATATAAGGATATTGGGTCAATTTCAAAGTCCTCAATCAGATCTTATCTGAGCCTTAATACTCCAGGCTTGTTTGAGCGAATGGACCGCGGAATTTATCGCCTAAGCGATGAAAGGAGAGGCACCACCTCTGCAAACTTATCGTCACAACCTAAAATTATTGGAAAATCTACGATATTTCTTGATAATGCAATTGAATGGTTAAAAAGGCAAAAAGACAACTCTGTACATGCAGTTGTAACGGATCCCCCTTATGGATTGGTCGAATATACAAAGCAGCAAACTGAAAAACTGAGAGCTGGAAAAGGTGGAATTTGGCGTAAACCTCCGTCTTTTGATGGACATAAAAGAGCTCCTTTGCCTCGGTTTACCGTTTTACGGGAAGAAGACCGCCAAAATATTTCAAGGTTTTTCACTGAACTATCACTCCAACTTGAAAGAGTTGTCGTACCAGGGGGCAATATAGTAATCGCATCGAACCCTCTTTTGTCTCACATCGTCGCGGAGGCTATGTCCTCATCAGGCTTAGAACTGCGGGGATATATTGCAAGGCAAGTCATGACCATGAGAGGTGGTGACAGACCTAAAAATGCACATGATGAATTTGACGGTGTTTCTGTTATGCCTCGTTCTCAATGGGAGCCTTGGGTTATTTTGAGAAAATCGCTAGACGGGAGAGTTCAGGATAATTTAAGAAAATGGAAGACCGGCGGATTCAGGAGGATTTCCGCAGAACAGCCATTCGGTGATGTGATTAAGTCTCATCCAACGCCTGCACATGAGAAGAAAATTGCCCCTCATCCCTCATTAAAACCACAAAATTTCATGCGTAAATTAGTCAGAGGGGTGCTACCGCTAGGTGAGGGGATTATCCTCGACCCATTTATGGGTGCGGGTTCAACTATGGCAGCAGCAAACCATATAGGTTATGAAAGTATCGGTGTTGAAATTGATAGAGAGTTTTTTGAGCTTGCAGAAAAAGCAATCCCTACACTTTCTACTTTACCGTCAAAGACTTAGCTCAAATCTTTATAAATCCAGCTATTCCTTAGTTTCTTCAACCCTTCCTTATGAAGGGTTGCAGTTCTCGTTCCCAGAGCTCCCCGATCATTACGCCTGAAGTCATTTTCATCGACATGACAAAGATATACTTCAGTGAATCTCATTGATTTCCGGTCCGATGCAGGTTCTGTCTCATTATCAACGTTGTAAACAAATACACACATCCATTGAGATCTTGCGCCATGGGTATCTACTGCACCACCACTTTTTCTTGTGGTTTTGATTTCTATACCTTCTTCGCCAGCAGGTACTGCATCATTCGAATATTTCCCCCTGATGACAAGATCAGGATGCCCATTAAAATGCTTATTCTCAACAAGAGATCTGGAGAACTTAGCTAAGGAAGCTGTGACCATGTCTGAAATGAGGCCAGACATGGCAGCAGGTCTCATCATATCATCAAGCCGACGAAGCCCTTTTGTCGATAGGAGATTGTTAACATCATGAAAAAAATCATAAATATCTTCCATTGCATGCTCGAAATCACTAAGCCTTAGAGAATAGGGTAGAGTAATTTCTTGATTAAATCCGTGTCGGTTAACAATAGACCTGTCCTGCATCTTAGTTCCTTGTATAAATTATAGATTCTGATAATAAATCATTATATATTACCAAGAGGATACTTGGCGAACACTGTGTTTTTACCCCCGTTACTTTATCGTGCACCTTATAATGGGAGTTAGCCAGCCCCGCCATGATTACAGTTCCCAAGTCGTCCATGATCCGGGGGGGATGTCGCCGGGTCCATTAGGGCGCTGGTAACTGCTGATACAAGGGGTCAGGCTAGGCACTTTTGCCGGGACTGTCTGGAGCGTAGAGTCGATACCTGCTTCCCGTGGTTATCTGGTTACCAGCAATGTAGTCTGACAGATCGGATTCAATTCTTGACAGGAAAACTTGTATTACAGTACGTAAAATATTTATTTAGCTGCTCAATAACAGACAAATATTCATGCTTTTTTAGTATACCGTCGCAGCCCTTGCTTTTCAGCCTTCCGATGAACAGAATTAATGGTCCTACCTGGTAACATCGAGACAATTCTTCTCCCCAGCACCGGATAAAATTGTCGGAGAATGCTGAGTTCTTCTGACGTCCATGCCTCTGCTCGTTTTAATCCTAATTTGGTCGCCTGCGCAGCAATAGCTCGTCTGGAACGATGGGGTAATAATGCATGAATTTCACTAAGATTATCTGAGTTAGCGTATTGAGAAGTCAGTATCGCGTTCTCTTCACGAGTCCATTTCCTGAGTCGCGCTTTCCCAAGTTTCAGAACAGTAGCTCTGTTCCTCACAGCACTGACACTTTTGTTGAGAGTAATGGCGATATCCTCAACATTCATACGACCATAATGTTCTTTTAAAAATTCAATTGCATCAGGATGCCATTCCCGGACATCGGTGACACCGACTTTAGCTGCCTGTTTTCGGATAGATTCCTTATCACGATGCGGCAACAGTGCCTGCACCATTACAATACCAGCACCATGTGTATAATATTTTTTCACTACCTCAATTTCAGCTGGTGACCACAGTTTAACTCCCGTACGACCAATACCAAGTTTTAGCGCCATTGCTCTGACTGCTGGAATACCTCTCCCCAGCAAACCTGCTATCTGCTGCGTCGGTAGTTTACCGTAATTCTTTTCGACAAACTCCATCTCACTGATACTCCACCGAGAAAAATGATTTCGTCGGAATAAATGTTTATCAGACATTGATTATTGCTCTATGATACATTCGATAGTTCAAGTAAATGAATCAGCGAATTCAAATTACAGGCTACCTGTTGTGCTTTCTCAGCATCAACTACAGGCTTTGCTTTTCAACGAAGAGAGCGCTGGCGAATGTGCAGGTACTGCGCCAAACATTCGTATTAACTTCCCTACTTACCAGGTATTTTCTCTTTTTTGCATCCAGTCTACTCAATGAATAAACGGTGAAAAAGCTCTGGTTAGTATTCTCCTTAATGGCTCAGGAACATCATTCCAGTGATCCCCCCAGCGCTGCGCTTCCTGAAACGCCTTAAATGGTTTTTCACTGCCTGGAGCAGCATACCCCAGCAGATCCTCAACGCACTCTTCCAGCATGATAACTTTACTGGCGTCCCCAACAGCAGCAGCAATTGGAGCATTGAAAACCTCAGCTCCAGGAGTGCCACCATCACGATCATGGATAACAAAAAAATCGACATCCAGCGCACTAAGATACTTCACCAGGCCGATAATTGCAGCCTTACCACGCGCCTTAACAAGTTCTGTTGATGCAAGTAACTTATTTCGCATCACTTGCGGCATTCTGCGGATAGCTTCCTTGATAATAACTTCCTCTGTATCGCCTTCGACAACAACAACCTTTCGGGTAAAAAAGATCCTCGATACATGATCATCCAGCTTAATCAGCATTTTTATCTGATCTTTATCATTATCCTGCAGGGCTTGAAATTTTTCTGTTACTGATAGTGGGTAGACAGTTGTATGCGAATTATCATAATGGAATCGGTTAAGTACTTGCCGGGGCTTCCTTGACAGGTCAATCAAATAAGGTGAATGTGTTGTCGCTATTATTTGCGACTGGCCATCTGACAGTTCATAAATCAAATCCCTCATCTGGTTTGCTGCACTGGGGTGTAAGTATATTTCTGGTTCTTCAAACCCAATAATGAGACTTCTGGTTGCAGCATCATCCTTACCTTTTTTTCTCAACCATTGCTGCCGAAATCTCAGCAATCCAAATACAGCAGCCCGAATCATTCCGGTCCCCTGATTTGACACGCATGTTCTGATGTTACTCGACATTTCAACCGAGAAGGAAGGGAGAAGAACATTGTCAGGATCAGATAAATCAGCCGTAGCATATATCTTTGACTCAGGGAAAACTCCGCTTAAGACACCGTTAAGCTCACCCATCATCATGCCAAATTCTGAAGTTTCATCTGCAGGATCTAGTTCTTTCGCAAGTGCATTCAGGGATTCCTGAGCCTTTCTGTAATTTTCAGAATTACCACGCACATCTTTGAATAACTCATTCAGCGTTTTCTGTAAGGCACCCGTTTTTGTTTCAATTTCATGAGAAGCTGACTCTGCTGGTATTAATAAAAAGGCAGGCAATCGGGACAGTACAACCCCTGCAATTCCACCCGGATTTTTATCCCAGACCTCATCATCATCAGAGATGTCCCAAAGTTCATCAATGAGTTTTAATTTTTCTTTATCAGCCGCATTCAATTTTTTTGCTTGATCTGGAAAATACTCTGAGATAAGTTCAACATCAGCGCCAGCTTCAATCAGATCAGATGCTCTGACAGCAGTTTCAAAACGTGGATTAAGTTGTCTTGAAAGAGACTTCAGTTCAATAACAGCATCACTCCCGGGTTCATATGTTTTTCTGTAAATAAGTGACTTTCCTGTTTCACCACTATCTCCAACATCATAATCAAATATTCTTCCCTTAAAACCTCTCCATTGTAATGCCTCTTCCGGCACATTCCTGAATTCAGCCTCAAGTATAATCGACTCAGTTGCTATTTTATTCTCTCGTGAATCATCAAGCTCACAATAGAAACAGTCAATATCCATCTTCTTTTTATCCGAAAGCAACCATTCAACGGCTTTCAGAACAGAACTTTTACCTGCATTATTGGCACCAATCAAAAATGTGGCATCACCGAACTTTATTTCTGCGGACTGGATACGTTTAAACCCATTTACTTTAAGACTGTATAACTTCATAAAATACTCCCTTAATGAGATTCCTGTTAACCGCTCAATGATTTACATCAGTCACGATGTTTTTCCTGCGCCAGCATATAGACTTGAGCCCGGAGGTGCTGCTCAACCTGCTGAATCTGCTGCTGATGCTGCGGAGAGTCTTCAGGGAGCAGCTTCAACTGCCGAAGCTGTTCTTCCACCGGCACGGTCTGCCGGAAGCTTGTCAGCATGCCAAAGACCTGCGATTTAAGTTCACTGACGGTAATGTATTTTCCCTTCTGACCATCAAGTGCATTCAGTTTATCGGCAAGAGCCTGAAGCTGGGTCATACCTTCATGCCAGCCGTTCGTTTTATCGACAGGAAGAACTGAGACATTAATCTGTTGCTGCCACTGTTGTACCAGGGGCTTTGCCTGCTCCGGCCACAATACCTGGACCTGTTCGATGAGTTTTCTGCTGTATG
Source organism: Enterobacter sp. JBIWA003 (assembly GCF_019968825.1). Classification (NCBI taxonomy): domain Bacteria; kingdom Pseudomonadati; phylum Pseudomonadota; class Gammaproteobacteria; order Enterobacterales; family Enterobacteriaceae; genus Enterobacter; species Enterobacter sp. JBIWA003. Next base: position 141,548 of record NZ_CP074170.1, on the reverse strand, counting down.
CAATATCCCAGTCAGGAGGCAACTTATCCAGCCGGGCAAGCTGCTGCTGTGTCTGTGCGATAAGATCCTTCGGTAACGGAGTCTGCTGACGCAATATATCCAGCTGTTCAGGCGTGAGAGGTGCAGGGAACGGAGCCAGTGAAGCAGCAAGCTGAGTCTGTAGAAGGTCTGGCCGATGAAGAAAATGCCAGCTCCACACAGAGACTATGCTTATCACCAGCATGGTACACATGCCGGCAGCGAAGGATTTCCACTTTTTAACCGGAGCAGGCATTGTCGACAGTACTTCCACATTCGGCTGCGGTTCCGGTTGCGCAACGTAAACCCACTTCACTGCACTCGCTGGCGTATCTTCATCCGGACCACCAGCAAATTCTCTCGTGGATGCTGTCGCAGCATTCATCACGGTGGCAGGCAACACGATACCAGGCTGAATGCTTGAGCCGGTACTGGTTATGCCATCGCTGTTTTCCAGCCGGACAGCACTGTTGTGCATCAGGGTACGCAACGTATCAAGCTGACTCAGATGTTTAAGCTCCAGACGCTGCAGTACCTCTCCCAGACCTGTAAGCAGTTGCTCCGCCCGGTACAACTGGCTGAGGTCGCTGTAATTCAGCGGCAGCGAGCGCAACCGTTGCTGCAGACGCTGACTCAGACTGCTGAGGATTTCCATGCGGGCATGGACTGGCTGCGGCCACAGCGCCCCCCACTGATGGCTTATCAGGGCCTCGAGTATCGTCAGCCCTTCATTGAGCCCGAATAAACCGGCCAGTTGCGTACGCGCAAGCGTATACCAGGCTGCTGTTTGCAGTTCCACACCGTTCTGCTCGAACAGTGAGAGACATAGTTTTTCCGCATAACGCCAGTTCACATCCGGGCGAGCCGGATGCGTCAGCTTACTCAGCTCATCACGCAAGGCGGCATAATCAGATAGCGAGCGCGGGTCACCGCCGGTTTTAATCTTACGTTGGGTAATGTCATTCATGACCAGTTGTCCATTCTGACGTGTACGGGAATAAGGATGATTAAGGCTTATGCGGCTTCACTTTCTGCATATTCGAGACTCTGCAGATACTGTAGCGCCACCGGGTCGGCGATATATTCAACCTGGCCGTGATGACGCTCCACCTCATCGATAATTCTGCTGAGCTCGACCCGGAAAAATTCCTTACGCAGGTTAACCCTGTTGATACGGTAGCTTTCCAGATGGTCGTGAAGTGTCTTTTCAAGTGCGGGGGCATCATCGCAGGAAATCATGTCGTGGACGTCAAAATCAAACGGCACGGCTGCCCCGCTCAGTTCTTTCACGCGCTCCATAGGCTCCAGCCGTCGGGTCATACCGATTTTGAAGACGTTTTCACCGAAGGAACCAATATTCGAAATCACATATACGTGTCCCTGCTTCGTGAGCTGGGCCATGGATTTGGCGCGTTCATACTGCTGATGCACGTCCTGGATTTTCTGCTCCAGCTCCAGACGCTGTCTTTCCAGCTCTTCCCGGTGCGTACCTTCAGCGGCGAGCAGAGCTTCTTCCAGTAAACGCTGCTGCTCAGCAAGGCGTTGTTCCTCCTCTTCCGCTTCGCGCTGCTGTTGCTCCAGCTCATCCTGACGCTGTTTCTCTTCCCGCATCTGACGCTTGAGCTCAGCCTGATATTCTTTTTCTTCCTGCGCTTTTTCCAGCAGGGCGACCTTGTCCAGAAACTGCTGTTTTACGCCTTCCCAGTCGGCATTATCTTCCAGCTCCAGAAAGGTGATTTTCTCGCTGATGGCCGCGTAAGCGTCTCTCTCTCTTTTCTGAGCAGGTCGTACTTGCTTTGCCAGTTATTCACCGTGGTGCCGGAAAGCAGGGTTTTGACTTTGAATTTATACGCGGAGTCCACAATACGCTGCAGTGCCCGGGAGGCTTTATTTCTGGCATTGCGAAAGTCATCCCACTGACCGGAAAGCTGTTTCTTTTCCTGATACAGACCGCGAGCCACTTCAGTACGAACCGTTTCGTCAAAGGCTTTCTCTTTCTGAGCCAGGTCCGACATGGCCTGTTCGAGTTCTGTTGTTTTCTTCCGGAAACCCCGGTAAATGAAAATTCGTATTATCAACGCACCGGCTATCAGTAAACCTAAAAACAGACCGATTATTCCGACCGGATTAGACACAGATTCAATCAATCGCTCATTAATATTGATTAATGCTCTTACCGCGACATAAACACCCAAGGCAATGACGCCAATAATAACCAGAATAATTCCCGCAGCATTGTCATCTTTTTTTCTTCGTGCCATATTTTATTTCTTTCCTTTCTTATTTTTATCCTGACGATTTAATCTGAATAATGGAAATAAAATCTTTTCCATATCAAATTAATACTGATTCCCTGAGCAAATCGGTAAATGGGTGTATCCGGGCTTACTGGCCATATAGAGGGGCGCGCATGTGGGCGGTCGGGGTTGGGTACTGACCGGTTCGTCGTTTTCTGCAACACGTTGCGGTTCCTGCTTTTTCGCAGTTGTCACTTTTTTCGCCTTAGCTTTGCTGGTGGAAGTGGGCGGTTTTACCGGATTGCTGGTTGCTGAGGAACCATACCAGGAACAGAATCGTTTCGACTGACTTAAACTCCCGTCATTACAGACAAAGCGTCCATCCGATGTGCAGTGCGCTATACCGCCTTTTGAACCTGAGCAGGGCTGCCTTCCACGCGCAGCATCAGCCTGTGCCGTAAAAAGAATTCCTGAGACCAGTAGAAAGATTAATTTTCTCATTTCCATATCCGTAATTTATTTCGCTATTTTGTGGCTCTTTTCTCCGTCAGCCATTAACTGTTTCGCCAGGTAATTATGCAATAGCTGAAAGGCAAAAAAATATATAACTATTGCTCATTCCGGTTCCGCTATGGAAGGAGCGCCAGAATCAGACCAAAAAATGTGCTCTCATCAAAACCCTGCCCGGAGGGGCATAAAGCAGCAGACGGAGTAAAGGTCCAGTTGTTAACCCGGCCTGACCGCATAAATAATCGCCCCAGTGAAGTCGTATACCTCCCATCATGGAAGGTCGCCTCCACGCACCCGGTCACACCCTGACCATAAAGGAACGCCGGCACAAATTTTACAGACCGGTCGTCTATACGCAGAACGAGGGCGGTAATCTCAAAAGTCCCGTTCTCCACCAGCAGATCCGTAACGGATGTACTGTACGCCTCCACGCTTAGTCCGGTACCTTCCAGCCACACGTCCATCTGCTCCTTAAGTTGCGTCATTCGCAGGCAAAACTCAGCTATATCGGCCTGACTCTTACTGACAGATGAAGCCGGAGCAGACTGTCTGGTCTGCAATTTATCGAGAAACTGTGATTTTACTGACATGATGCCCTTTGGCCTTACAGACGGGTTGCAGTATCGATATACTGCTGTTGCTTAAGATGGCGTAACATTACTCGCCCCTCCGGCATAAACTCAGTGCCATAGCGCACCAGACCAATACCGCTAAGTTCTGCATCAATGGCGTAGCGGAGCTCACCAGGAATTTCCTGATCAAGCAGTAGCACCTCAATAGACTTCAGGCGCGGCTCATATTTCAGCAAGACCGCAGACAGCGTCGACATCAGCTTATGTGCGGTGCCGGGAAGCCCCTGTAGAATTGTGGTCATATCCGGCAGACCGTAGTCCGGCAAATGCGCCAGTGTGCCTGCACGGCAGTTAAGGATCCGCTGCATATTATCCAGCACCGACAGGATGACCTGATTTTCTTCACTGATATGCTGGAGATCGAGATCGCCAACAAAATTACCGTAAAGCATCTCGCATAATGAGGGCGAATTGCGCGGCATGCTCAACCCCTCTCATCCGGAGTTATGGCAAACACGCTGCCGCCATCATCCCTTTCCAGCAGTGACCAACGGGCACGGTGCTTCTGTCCATGCTTATCTTCAAACTCCGGCATAATCTCCTCGGCGCGAGTTTGGGCGTACTGCGTTGTCCCGTTAACAATGGTGGCCCATCGACCGTCAAACGGGGATTTTTCACCACTCCAGCTTGTGATCCTGACCGGCTCCCAGGACTGACCTCCATCCTCTTTTTCCAGTTCAGCACTGGCTTTATCGAAACGTCTGTACCACTTCATTGTGGATTCTTTATCAAACTGGAAGTTTTCATGTTCAGAGTAGAAATGCAGAGAGCGTGAACCGTTAAATCGGACAGGCTTAATTATCTGATTTACTTTCACCAGTAAGGGCGGTAATTCTTCAGTTTGCGTCTCACCCAGACCAGGCGGTAGCGCTCCAGCCTTGAGAATAAGGCCTCCATCATACGGCAGCAGTTCAATCTCTGGTGTGTTCTTCAGTCGATGAGCCAGTTTCTCTTCACCGCCAAGTTTTTCCAGCCAGGGATTGCCCAGAATAGTGTACCAACAAGCCCCTTTCAGGCTGATTGCAGCCCCGGATCCTTCAAGTGTGCCGATAGAATCCACCATCACGCCCGGAAAGCGCTGTGCAAGTTTGTATTCGTAAGGGAACATCCTGTGAAATTCGTAAGGCAGCACAAACGACAGGCCGGCATAACCACTCTCAACGGCAAATGATTCACACAACCACATTAGCCAGGCCTGATAATGTTTTTTCCCATCAGGCTCTTTCAGCAGAGAGAAAGGAAAAGTTAACTTGATGACAGAACGATCATTATCATTATGGAAAATTCGTGTATTCATCACCAGGATACTGTAGTCCGGCGCTTCGTAGTCCTTCTCCGCACTCCCCATGTACCATGAAGCGGTTTCTTCTTCAGTTAAGTCTAAGAGTTGTTGCCATTTTTTCTGATAGTTATTTTCCGTGATCCCAACCCATTTGCTACCAGACACTGTCTTTTTCAGGTTCGATTTAAATTCGGTGTAAAAGCGATCAACACACTCCACCATCTTACGGCGGACTTCTGGCGTATGACCCTCTTTAAAAAATACGGTAATTATCAGCCCAAGGTTTACCGCCTGGCTGCCATCCTTGTACTTCACGGACGCTTCCGGCAGCCACTTCTCGATATAATGCAGATCCAAGTCATTCAGTTCCATTCTTATTCCTTATTGGGTTGCCAGCGCACCGACGGTTCCCGCTCCCAGAACCGCAGCCAGCGCTTCCCAGGCAGTAATTGCCAGACGAATAATCAGTAAAAACGCGGCCAGCAGGGCTTCCGGGACACCTAACGTCACCACCACCCCCCCCACACCGACTGCGACAAGTACCACGCCAACCGTCACAGCCACATCCGTCAGTACCTGTACCCAGTCGACCTGTTTCAGCATATCCAGCGTCATATCGGTGGCTTGCTGGATTTTCAGCCATGCAGTCCGAAGCTGTTCATCCGTCCATGAAGCCGCTGCGCGTCCCGTCTGACTGACCCAGCGCCATGCCTGATGCCCTTGGGAGTATACCCATTCTCCGCTGTCGTTTAGCCAGCCCGCAGCCTGGCCGAGCTTTTGCTGCATCTCTTCTGACAGCGCATGCCAGCCAGCTGCTATATTGTTGATTGCTCCTTCACTGAGGTCACCCACAGCCTTCCCTGCATACGTCCATGGCTCAATTTTCGCCGGCACTGGGGTGGCAGGTGGACGTGGTGTGAAAATGGGTGGGTACAGGAACAGTGGCCAGTATTTCGCCCCGCTGGTCTTCCAGGCTTTCATCGTGACATTGACCACCTGATCGCTCCACTGCTGCTCTTCTGGCCGACAGTCGTGGATCTCAAGAATGGTCATGCGCTCCTCGTTACCAAATCCCCCAACAATTTTCATATAGTCTCTGTATTGCTCCTGCTCCAACCTGTCGCCTGGAAACTTCACCTCCACCAGTCGCTCCAGATTATCAGCGTGCATCTGGCCTTCCGTATCCGCCCCCACAAGCCCCGGCCAGCGGTCATTCATATTTTTGACAATAATGACATCCGGACGGCGGTAAATTCCCTTGCCCGGCACCGGGAAAGGATTGGTGGTGTGCCGCCTGCCAGCGCCTTCGCCCAGTAACGCGCTGCTGAGAAACGGACGTGGCGGAGTGGTGCGCATATCAAACGGGACTTCGGCTTTATACCACCACCGGTAATCGCGTTTGATCTCATCCACGCGAATAAGTCCACTGAGCATCAGTTGCTTCAGGCTCATTTGATAGCTTTTGCCGTTGCGACGGATTTCTGCAGACAACCGTGGAAAACGCATCGCGTACTCCACCTTGATGTGCAGGTATTGCCGGTTATCGCTCGTCGGCAAACGCGACTGTTTCTCCACCATCTCAACGCCGGTTGTCGTACAGTCCCACGGCTGATTATTGGTCCCGGTGGGAATGTCAACGCCCGGGGTATCGGGTAAATCGGGCAGTTCCATTACACATCCTCCCTGTATTCGGTTGTCAGTTGCTGTTGGTCTCCATCACCGATAAACCACATGGATTCTTCCGGCTGCGGCTTGTCCGATACGACATGAAGGTCTACAGCTTCCTGCTCACGGGTATATATCGCTACGGTCCGGCCCTCTGCATCACTGAATCCGCTTGCTTCCTGTCCGGAAGGGGTCTTCAGGTGATAGGGCCTTCCTGCAAGGAGCCTGCCCTGCTCATCCTGCAACTGGTAAACAGCAGAATAAGCATGTGAAATGCCCATCTCAGGGAAAACAAGTGGCCGGCTGCTTCCCCCTTCCGTGTCCAGCCGGCTGGCCTTGCGGGTATAGGTACCTGCAGTCTCGTACTTGATTTGCCCCTGCTCGATGAGGATGGAGCTCCCGCCGCCCACCAGACGTATTCGCTTCTTCCCGGCCAGCAGCATCTCTCTGGCAGAGATAAGGGTCAGTTTCTGCTCGGCGCTCAGGTGCATCACGCCGTGCTGCGCCTGAAACTGTACCGGCCCCTGAGCCGAAATCAGGCTCAGCTTGCCGTGTTGAGCAAACATTCCCACGCTATCGCCCGCCAGTCCGGTGATATGCCCCTGGGTCCCGATACTGATATCACCACCGGCATTCAGGGCAATATTGTCAGTGGCCACCAGCTGCAGATGCTCTGCGCTGGTAAAAGCCATCCCCTCGGGTGCTGAAAAGTGGATCATCTCATTGAGGGTTTTCAGCCGTGCGGCGAACATTGCCTGCTGGCTGGCGATATCAGCTTCGAGGGCTTTCGCCTGGCGGGTGGCTGTGGCCAGTCCCTCGATTTGCGTCCGGACGGTCTCAATCTCTCTGAGAGCCACGTCCATATCCAGCACATCGCCTTCGCCGTGCACTTTGCCATCAGCGGTGACCAGCAACCCCTTCGCCACACGGATGACTCCGAACTCATCGGTGCGCAGCTCAAAGCCGGTGCCCCGCGGCTCGTTCTGTGCATCAACGATATGGCCCTGGTTAAGGGCCGTGGCTCCAAACGGCGTTTTCAGTGCAATATGCTCGCTTTGGCGCTGGTCTTCCATCCGCAGTTCGTTCTGGCCCGCAGTGCGCAGGATGTTCTGGCTGCGGTTATCGCGGGTGACCACGTCCGGATGTTCAGAATCATGGAACGCATGGGCGATATACGGGCGGTCCGGGTCGCCGCCATCAAAGGCAATCCCCACTTCGGTGCCGTCAGTCAGCGGCGTGTGCCAGCCGTACGTTTCCCCGGCGTACGGTTTGGCCTGGCGTATCCACAGGTAGTTATAACCGGGCTCTGCGTCTTCACGGCTGAAGTCCAGCTTCACCCGGTAACGCCCCGTTTCATCGAGATGGGCATACGGTGCGTTCTTCTCGTCACTCTCCACGCGGGCCGTCAGGGTCCCGGCAATCAGCGGACGTGGTACAGGCTCGGGTCTGAAGCAGAATTGCTCGCTGTAGGGCATGCCCCACACGGAAACGTGCAGACGGGTGTCCCGGGCCGCGCGGAAGGTGGTGAGTGTAATCACCATCCCTTCTTTCAGCTCCGGCACGCCACTGTCGCCGGTCTCCAGCACCATCCCGGGCGTCAGATGACTGGCGTTACTGAACAGGTGCAGGCGAATGGCCCTGTTCAGTTCACGTTCGTGATGGATACGAGCATAAAACGCCCCGCTTTCGGTTTCCGGCTCAGAGGTGGTGTCATCGCCCGCTTCGCGGTACGGGGCCGCGTAGCGGTAATGTTCGCCGATAGTTGCCACCTCGTTTCTGACGCTGACCTTTGCATCCATCGGCGTACCGGCCGTGCGGTAGTTGTAGTCCCGGGTGGCCACACTGCCTGTCACCGTGTGGTGCCAAACTCTGGCATCCCACACCGCTTCGGCTGCGCCGTCATGGAGGGCAGAAGGCTCACGATACGGCAGGCGTACATCAAACTGATACTGCAACTGGCTGTCGGCGAAGGTCACCGTATCAAGACCAGTGGTGGTGTTGACCCCGGAGCGGAACCAGATGCCGTCTTCGGCCAGTATTCGCTGAATAAACTGCAGGTCGGTCTCACGCCACTGGGTTATCAGTTCGCGGACCGGGTAAGTCCGTTCCAGCCGGAATTCAAAATCCGCTCCTTCCAGCCCGTGGCTGCGCAGGACCTGCGCCACCAGTTCCGGTACCGAAACATTCTGCCAGACCGCGCAGCGGCGGGTATGGGCAAGCAGCGCCAGGCGCGAGGAAAGCGTCACAGCGAAATGCGTCTGGTCCACGGCCTCTTTGAGGACCTCAAAACCGGTGATAATGCCCTGCACAACCCGGCCTGAGAGCATGCTGAGGGTGGCGTACTTCAGCATCGCATCCTCGCGGGTAATACCTTTCTGAGGTGTGGTGAACTCAATGCGCCATTTGAACGGCGTATTCAGCGCTTCCCGCCCGTGGAAGTTCAGCACATCCGGCTTCAGGATACTGTCGCTTATCTCGAGGCGGTAGCGGGTCTGCCCGTCAAACAGCGCCAGCCAGTTATCGAGGGTGGTGTCCATGGGTTTACTCCTTCACCGGAACCAGGGTCAGCCCGGTGCTGTTGAGCTGGATGGTGCGCGGCTTGTCAGGGTCGAGGTCGTCGCGGCTCAGTACCAGCTTCCAGGTGTTGTTTTTGATATCCGGCCGATTAAACAGCCCCACCACCGCCACAAATTTCGCCTCTTCGTTCATCGGCATATTGAGCGTCACGCTGCCTTTGGGCATCACCAGCAGAGACTTGCTGGCGACGATGTCTTCTTTCAGAGTGGAGTCCGCATCGCGCAGCAGTTTCTGGTAGTCGGCGGCATCCACCTTCTGGCGGTCCTTCAGCTGGTAGACCTGCACCATGGTGGCAAGCGGCGCCTGGCTTTCATCTGCGTTGATGGCCGCACGCGGCTCAAAGTCCAGGCGCAGCACCTTTATTTTTTTGTAGAAAATGGCTCTGGTTGCGCTGACAGTGCCGTCCGACACGGCCTGAGTCAGGCCACATGCGGTCAACAGGGAACAGAGCAGCATTAGCGCAGCACTGCGCGACAGGGAAGCGAAAGTCATTCGAGGAGTCCTTTTCAGCGTTCAGAAACAGGGGCGTGTTGAATGTGTCTGGTCCTGGGTATTGCGTTCCGGAATATCAGTCGAAACGGTAGCCACCGGACTCTGCCGGCTGCAGAGTCTCGCAGGTCAGTCCTTCACAGGTGCCCAGGCTCACGGTAAGGTGCGTGCGGGTCGCGGGTTTGCCCCGTTTCAGACCCAGCACACCGGTGCGCCCCAGCTGTACCCGGTTTGTCTTACCTAAACGGGGTTCAGGCAGACAGCTTACCGGCACCGTGAGGCGAAGACGCACATCGGATCGGTAACCCATATATACCCGCAGCAGTACCATCAGGTCAGTGTGCAGCTGACCGCCGGGCAACCAGCCCTGCGCCTCCTGCGGATTGTCAGTCGCCAGCATCAGGAGGATACGGCTGCAGGCTTCTTTCCCGGTCCTGCCGAGCGTGGCCCGCTGTGACAGCGACACGCGGTTGGCTTTGCCGAGTCCACTGCGGCTCTCCACGGGGACTTTCACCGGGTCCGGGCTGATAACCGTGCTCAGGGTGTCCGGGGCCAGCAGGCTCACCAGCTGGCGGATGCCTTCGGCGTTTCGGGTTGGCAACCGCATGGTGCCAAGCAGCGCCAGGAAGCGGGAGACCGGCGTGGCAATCTGCTCCGCCGTACCCGGGATGCCAAGACCGACCAGTCCCAGCAGGCACTGAGATGTGTCATCCACGCCGCCGTCTTCGAAGGTGGCCGGGTAAGCGTATTTGCGCCAGATACGATAGTACTGGGTGTGAATACGGTGGCTGAAGATATCGAGAAACGCTGTGGTGGCTTCATACCCCTCCCGGCGCTGCGCAATATCATCGAGGTACGCCGTCGGTAGCGGGGAGTCCACCCCGTACATTCCGAGGAAAGTGGTCCGCACCGTCGGCGACAGGTCCGGGTGGTCCTCATCGGTTTCAACCGCCTTCAGTTCGCTGACCGGGAAGCCCATTCCCGGCCACGGACGAAAACGTACCGGGTCGGCGGACAGTTTCTCGGTACTGCCCAGTTTCGGCGCGTCCGGGTTCTCCTGCTCCAGCAACTGACAGAAGCGGTAGAAATTAACCCGCCAGATGTCGTCGCGAAGCGCTTCTGTCAGCCCGGAACGTGCTGGCTGTGATTCTCTTTCCATCGCAGTCGTTTCCCTGTCGGTTGCAGGACCAGCGTGAGCTGATTAAAAAGGTGGACATCGGCATAAAGGGCAAAGAAGCGATGCAGCATCTCGCCAAACAGCGTGACGTCGCCCTCCCCGGCAAAGTTATCGGCATTAAGGGTGATTTCAATGTCCACCCCGCGCAGCATAAAGCCCTTTTCAAAGCGACGAATAAGCGTGTGCTTCACCGCCACAATCGCCTCCAGGCGACGGCGGTTCATCTCATCATCTGTCCAGTCATAGAGTGCCAGGGTACCGCGCAGCACTTCCGGGTTATCCATCATGCTTAAGAAGCTTGAACCCAGGTGGCTCATCACCCGCCAGTGGAAACGATCGTTTGCCGGTGGATAAAGTGGCAAAGTCGGCACCTTCAGGTTCAGGACCCTGACCGGTACCTTGCCCGCTTTCACCACCCGGTCAAGCAGCGTGCTTTCCAGCGAGCGACGTGGCAACTGACCGTTGGTCCCGGTGATACGGATGGAGAGCGACTCCGGAGCCTGCGACAGTTGTTCCATCTCGAACGAGCGGCCGCCGAGGATAAGCCAGGTGTCATACAGCCCCGAGGGGCCGCGCTTCACGCGGGTGTGGAAGTAACGCTCCGGCGCGTCATGGCGCATCATGCCACCGCGGTGGCGGAAACTGGTGAACGGTACGTACGGATGTTTGCCGTTTTTCACCGCACCGTGGATGGAGTCCACGCTGTAGATTTCCGTATGACCGTCCTGCACGCGCATCGGCCGCAGCAGGTATTCGTTCTGCAGCGGGTCAGGCGTCAGCGGGTCCGCTTCCAGTGAGAACAGGTTGATGACCGGCGCACAGTGCAGGCGGAAGTTGTCGGTCTCAAACGGCATGTCTGACGGCCAGCCGCCGTCGAGCACGATATCGGTCTCAAACCAGGTGGTTTTCTGACTCAGCCCGGCAAGCTCCAGCCCCCTAAGCTCCACGAACATAAACTTCTCGCGGAAGCTGAAATACTCCAGCAGCAGCTGGTAGCCACTGAACGCTGAGTCACCTTTTGGCCACAGCCGGTCGGTATCATCAAAGCCCATGGGTTTACACCAGCCGTCAAAACGTACCCTCTCGGTACGGGTCTCACTGTGGCGGACATACATCGCCTGCACCCGGCGTGTCAGCGCCAGATGCAGGGCCGAGGCCACCGGGCTGTCGGCATCGAGGTATATGGCCACCTTATCAATCCCGGCTTTCGACCAGTCCACCTTATCCGGACACTCAAAGCGCAGCCTGATGGCGGCACGACCGTCCGGCTCGGTCTGCAGGCGGGCCTCATTCAGATGCAACGGCTGCAGGGGCACTTCGCGGGTGGTGCGGTACTGGCACACTGTGTTATCGGGTCCAACAGGGCGCGACAGCACGGAGAAGCCGTTTTCCAGCATTTCCATCTTACGCAGCTGACGCCAGTCCGGCGTGAACGCCACCACGGAGAGTGACGGGATAGTCCTCATGTAATGCGGCCACAGCAGGCTCACCAGCCCTTCTGTCAGTTCCGGCAGGTCATCATCAAGCTTTTCACGCAGGCGTCCCATCAGGAAGGCGAAACCCTCGAACAGGCGCTCTACATACGGGTCACGGGCCCCACTTTTATCCAGGTTGAGCATAGCCGCGCGGTCTGGATGAGCACGGGCAAACTCTTTACCTGCTTCACGCAGGTAGCGCATTTCAGCTTCATAGTAGCGCAGGGTTAAATCATCCATGGACGGACTTCCTGAGTGTAGAAATCAACAAAAAGAAAAGAGACGGCATCGGTACAATGTCACGTAAATGCAGAACCTACCCACACAGCACCATCGCACGCGCCGGGTCGAGAGCAATAAGCCCGGCCAGCAGCGCGTCCATTTCAGGGGCGAAGCGCACCTTGTCGCTCTCGCTGCGCCCGGCTTTCATGCGCAGCAGACGAAGTCGGCGGGCCTGAACGTCAAACAACAGCCCTGGTTCCCACTCGCTGAGTGTCAGCTGTGGGGCGCTGTCGGTAAGTTCCCCCAGCAAATGGAGCGCGAGTTCATTACGCCCGTACTGCTCAGCAACCTTTGCCATCAACAAGCGGAGCAGCCAGCGGCTGCGGGGTGAGGCCATGTCCGGGCGACTCTGCAGCCAGCTCAGCGCAGCCTCCGGGCCCTCAGTGTCGCCCTTCGCCATCGCCTCCGTTTCCAGTGCCAGAATATCTTCCGCCTGTGCCGCAGTGGCCACTGCCGGCTCGTCACTGAAGCCGGGCATGTCATCGTTGACCTTTTCGGCGATCCAGCTCAGCGTCACCTCATCAGCAAGTGGCGTACCGTCATTCCATGCGAGTGTTTCCAGACCCGGCAGGCGTTTGAGCAACAGCTTCAGGTCGCTCAGAATATAGTCTGCCCATTGGTCCCAGGGGGTTCCGGCACGGCTCAGCCCCTGCCACAGATACCACTGTAAATCGAGCCAGAAGCGGTTACCGCCTTCGGTGAACATCACGTCCACCTGCTCCACCAGTTCAGTCCAGCTCTGCTGCAGGTACAGGCGTTTAAGCTGGGCGCGGTAGTCAGCCTTTGGCGGCAGCAGGCGCGTGCGGCCGGCTGCATCAAGCGCCGGCAGTTGCGTCACCAGGTCCCAGCGGGCGGCTTTCATCATCCGGTGGGCCGCCAGCCAGCCCTGTGGCTGTTCCACCACCCAACCAGACAATACGCGCAACTGGCGAACCAGCTCCACTTCCGATTTAACGGCCGCGGTTTCCGGTACAGCAGTGCCTGACGTCGGTGTGCTGTGGGTACTTTCACCTGAGCCGTCCGGTCCTGATGAAGCCACCGGTGTATCCAGTCCGCCGCTACCAGCCAGGCGGGTTTCCAGCCTGCGCAGCAAACCGGCAAAGTCAGGGCGTTCCGCATCCGGCAGCTGTTCCAGGGCCGTTTCCAGCAAGCACAGCGCGGCTGCTGTTCTGGCTGTCTCCTCACGCGTCACGTCCGGCCAGCGCGAGAATGTATCGAGCACTTTCTCACTGTTCAGCCAGTCGAGTGCGGCCAGTCTTGCGGTGCTGCGCTGTGGGTGGCAGTGCTGCCCCGCCTGCTCCAGCATGGCTGCCAGCAGCAGGATGCCATCCGTCAGCCCGGCATCGCCTTCACGCTGCATACGGGCAAAGACATACCAGGTGACGACACGGATATCACGGGCCTGGTGGGTCAGAATGCTTTCCGCCAGGCGACAAAGCACCCCGGTATCGGTGCCGGAAAGCTTGTTGATCTCCTCGCGCATCAGCTGGAAATCATCCTCATAGGTCGGGTCATCCCCGGCTCCATTACCCGTCGGGAGTGGTGTCAGCCACGGCGACCACAGAGAGAGGCTTTCCCGGCTCTTAGCGAGCAGTGCGGTACGCTGGACCGCATCCGGAAGACACAGGGTCAGGAGCGTTTCTGCAGTCGCCATTTATTCGTCTCCTGCAAGGGTGAGTGAGCCGTCAGTCGCGCCCACGGAAAAAATAGTCTGTGGCAGACTGAAGCCCTGCAGTTCGAGCAGCGCCAGTGGCCCGTTGCTAAGCTCACTGCGCATGATGAATTTCAGCGGATTGCCGTCCGGCGTGATCCACACCAGTTGGGTACGGCTGCTGTCGAGCGGGGTGATAAGCGCCTTATCCAGCAGACGGATAAAGCCCCAGTTTCCCTGATTACTGGCATACAGGCGCATTTCTGTATTGACTGAGCGCCAGCTCAGATCCGCACCGGGATAATACGTATTGCCCGGCCAGGTGAAGCTCTGCCAGCTTTCCATCTGGTTGAAGTAATCCAGTTTCTGACCATCGATCGTCAGCTGGGTGCGGGCCACATCGCGTGACGGTCGGGCCATCAGTTCGAAATGAACCCCTGCATCGCCCTGGGCAAAGACGATATCCGAGATATCGGCAAGCTTGTTGATGGCGGCAAGAAACGCCGGGCTGATGCTCATTCCCTGACTGGCAGCCGGATCCACCACCCAGTGACTGCCTTCCTGATGCAGCATGCCGCCGAGGTTGGTTTTGATAAACGCGGCGATACGCCCGGAGTCACTGCGCAGGAACTGGGCCAGCAGTGGCAGTGAGGCATCGCTGCCGGTGGCCTTAAACGGATAGCGTCCGGCAAAGGCGGTGTTCCACTGCGAAACAATGGTGCTCTGCCAGCGGGCATTGAGGCTGCCTGCCGCCGGAGCCAGCACCTGACGCCAGGCCAGGTCGAGCGGCTGCACAAACAGCGCCTGCCCGAAACCGTTCCACTCCTGCCCGAGACTTGCCGCTACCAGAGAGCCGTAGTCACGGGCGTCAGTCAGATCGATGGCTTTTCCCTGGAAGACGGTCTGAGCCAGCATCTGCGCCATCGCCTGCGGATCAGGGGCGCTGGTCACCTGCTGCAGCTTGAGACGCACCTGGGTTACACGGGCAAGCCAGGACTGGAAGCTGAGGTTACCGTTTGAGCCGGTACCGTCCTTGCCGGCCATCAGCCCCGTGAGCGGACCAAAGACGCCATCCAGCGGCCCTTTCGGCCCCTGCGCCTGTTCAATAAACTGTTTTGCACTCTTCTGACGCCCCACCAGTTTTTTCGCCGAGTCCACCAGGGTGTCAGCCAGAGCCTCTCCTTTTGTCCCGGTCTGTCCCTGCCAGGCAAGCGTATTCATCAGTGCCACCAGAGGCGACTGACGCACATCTGCCAGCAGGTTCAGCTGCGCAATGGCCTCCGAAAGCGATGACGCTTCGTGCCACTGAATGCTGTTGGCCATGTTGAGCCAGGCGTTGCCAAAGTCAGTGAAGTAACGCTCAGTCAGGCGCTGTTTCAGCGCTTCCGGTGACACATCACTGCCCGGCTGATGGGTTTTGTCGGTCAGCACCCAGTCGATTTCATCGCGGCGGGTCTTCACCACTTCATCAATCGCATCTTCAACCTGCTCTTCCCACGCCTGACGTGTAAACATCCCCGGCACCACTTCTTCAGAAGAAAACAGGGTTGACGCGTCCGTGTCGCCGGTCATATCCGCCAGGGTTAAATCCGGCCAGTTTCGGGCAATGCGCCCGAGCATCTCCTGGTACAAACCAGATTCGGCGTTACGCTGCCCAATTTGTTTGAGCAAAATCTGGCGCACCGTACCCACCAGTTCGCGGTCAGGGGTAATTTTCCACTCCGGGTGTGCCGGCAGGTTCTGCGCCCAGAAGCCGAGCAGCTTCGGCGCCTGGGTCTGCCACACGCTGTCCGGCACGCCGCTGCGGTGCGGCCAGGCCTTCAGCATATTTCCCGCCAGCCACTCCGCATCCGCTTTGTCTGGACGGGCCAGCATCAGGTAGCCTTTAAGCAGGCCGTAGGTCTTCTGGGTGGCTGACGTTCGTGCGGTGCTTGCCGGTGGCAACTGCACAAAAGCGTTAAGCTGGCGGTGAAGTTCGTCAGCCAGCGCATCGCGCATCAGCTGCTGGTTGTTACGGGCGTATAATGGCCAGAGCATCTTCAGCGTGTCGCTGTCCTGGTTCAGGCCAAAGCGGGTGTACCACGGCGCACCGTGCACTTCGCGGTTCTGCAGGCGGGCAATGGTCTGCTGCAGTGCTAACTGGTTACGCAGGCGCTCCGGCAGAGGCTGTTTAGTGTCAGCAGCAATCCGGGCCGTATCCTGAGCCAGCCAGATTTGGGTGCGGTTGACGGACAGGGACAGTAGCGTACCCGCCCCCCAGAGCAGTACCAGACCGAGCAGCACCAGGCGCAGCACCTTTTGCCAGTGGAAACCGATTTTACGGGCATGCACCTGCAGGCTGTCGTTTTCGAGCGCCTGCCAGACCGGTGGTGAAAGGCGCACATGCGGCACCGTTTTGGTCCCTGGCAATGCCGGACTGAACATCACACCACGCAGACGGTATGGGGCTGGCCCTGACATCAGCTTGGTCAGCAGCGGGATCAGGGAGCGTCGCAACGAGCCGCGCAGGGCTTTCGACAGGCTCAACAGCCAGTGGTGCTGAGAGTTCTCCAGCAGCGCCGACACGCCTGGGATTTGCAGGTCCGACGAGAGTGAGGTCAATGTCGAACGGACCTCTTCCGTTGTCGCACCTGGACCAAACAGCGCGCCGGCTGGAGGTACACCCACTCCGTCCTGGTCCCAGTAGCCTTCCCGGACAAGCCACAGCCAGACCGGCAGTTGCCAGCCCAGCTGAGTATCGGTTTTCTGACGCACGCGCACCAGGGTATCCTGTTTTGCCGTATCGGGCAGTGCAGCCGCGTTCATCACCTGCACCACGCCATCCAGCGGACGCTGTGGTCGCACTGCTTTCAGCACGGACAGGAACTCATCATCCGGCACGCTTTCCGCAAGACCGCCGTAAATAAGCACAATACCGTCACTTTCCTGCCAGCGATCGCCCTTAAGACCCGGCACCACCTTTTCGATATCACTGTCGGTACCCTGTACCAGCAACAGGCGAACTTTGGCTTTCCAGCGACGACGGTAGCGCAGGCGCAGATGATCGACCAGCGCCTCAGCCACAAACCGGGAGGTGTCCGCATCGGTATGCTTTGCTTCAGGCTGGGATGCAGCAGCCTGCTGTCCGGCGGCGACCACATCCAGCTTTCCCTGTTTCTCACCGTTCTTAGCGAATACGGTTTCAAGCACCCAGCCGATAATCAATGCTGCCAGCATCAGCAGCAGGCTGATTATCACTATGCCGGTCGTACTGAATGGCCCTATATTGAAGGTGTCCTTAACCCACTCCGGCCATAACAAGAGTGCGCCGCCAATGAGGCAGACAGACAGTGCGCCCAGAAGCAGCGCAAGCAGAAAAGTGGATGCGATTTTCATAACGGAGGAGAGCAATCCCTTGAGAGTTATTCCGGGGTGACAATACAGAGTTGTCGGTTGTCTTCTGAAAGTTCGGTGACAATTAGCTGGGCTTCGCTGTCGCTCAAACACTGACGGGCTGCCAGCTGTAACGCCTGCCAGGGAGCGGCAACGCCCGAAAATCCGACAACCGTATCAATATGGGTAATTTTATCGGCTTTAAGCCCCGGGGCATGTGCCTCCCGGGCCTTGCTGAAGATATCGCCGGAGGCCATCTGGCCGCCGCTGGTCCAGGCCTGCTTCAGTGCAGTTTTTTCCAGCCCTGACCACATCATGACGCGTTCAAATGCCCGATCGAGATTGCCATCGCGACAGATCTGCGGCCGGTGAATCCTGACCGACACATCCGGAATGTCCTTCAGGCGGCAGTTGGTAAGCAGTAACATGGAAATGGCCTCGCCACTGTCCTCTGGCGGGTGTTCGTAAAGCTGAGCGCTGACCAGCAGTAACGCGGCTGCATGGTCATAATGGCAGTCCAGCCAGTAGTCCAGGATTTCCAGCCCCGTCAGGTCGCGAATGCGTACCAGCGGATGGCACATGCTTTTTTGCAGGAGCGATGGCAGTGTCGAAAACTGTTCACCGGTATCCACCGCCAGATAGCAGGTCAGCGTTGACGGGAGCAACGACACCAGATTCTGGACGTGGGCGATGACCTCCTGAAAATAGTGCGCTTCCCGGTCAGCCATTTCCCCGGCGACCGACAGCGCCCGGTGACGAACCGGATTGCCACCATTAACGGGCTCACAGGGCATCATCAGGGGCTTTTTAGCTAACACAGCCTCGTGTGTCATCGGGCTGGCAGACCCCAGCCCGTTAATCAGTACTTCGCCGATAAGCCAGGCAAAGCGCTGTCCGCGCGCAACGTCTGCACGGTAGCGTGCGGCAGTCGTGGCATTTTTCTGGTCGCAGCGCCCGCAAAGAAGGGCATATCCCAGATAGCGTCCGACAACCAGCAGGCCCCACAACACGACAGGCAATCCTGTTGCCAGCCCCCAGAAAGCGGCACCTGAGCGCTCGCCCTTCCAGAACAGGAATGTGGTCGCAACCCCTACCAACAACATCACAATGCCCAGGAGGAGCCAGCGTTTAAAACGCGGACGGGGCGGCAGTTTTTCCTGCGCGGGAATACGCTCAAGTTCAACCGGCACGTTTACCCCACCAGAGCATTGGGCAGTGAGCTGATAAGCGTGCAGCCACAGCCACACTTGTGGCCATGGAAGGCCACAGGAACACCGCGATCGCGATAATTTGGGTTACCTTCGACAATAGTGGTATCACCATGCTCAGGGCAGGAAACTCGATCACCTTTACGGGCCACACCAATATCACCAAAAAGCATGGTCGTTGAGCAGGACAATACGGCACCACCGTGTGTGGTTTTATCGCCTAACCGGATTATTCCTTGCATATTCATCCTTTAGTTAATAATTGCTGTTAGTAGTAACACAATTACGATGATCACCAACATCAATCTGATGACAAAACATCAATTCGTTGCAATGTCATTTTTGTTTGACATTCATAAATTGATATTTTTTCACTGAGAGAAACTTCACTTTTTTCGAGTCCCTCAACCTTACCACAGATTTTGTTCTTATCAGATACCCACAATTTAGCGTCATGCATTAATTGCTTCCTAATCGCGACGGAAAAACCATTCCAAACGGCGTTCAATTCCTTATCAGCAGTTTTATACTCATTAGATACGTACCGATACTTTCTTTCTTTAATCTTCTTTGTTATATCATCGGAGTTTACTTTAAACCAAGCAACACCAAAAATAGTTGCAGATACCATATTTGGCTCAAAAATATCGACATTAAAACTCTTATCATTTTTATATTCAATATCATAGTAGATTTTCTGAGTAATTAATCCGTCAGCAAGAACAGTATGATAGTAATCAGGGAAGTATTGCCCAGCGAGTATTGCCGCTTCTTTATAATAGTGAAGGTCATCGCTACCAAGGTTTTTGGAGACATTGTCATCGATACCGACTTCAACGCTGGCCAGACACCTTAAACCGTTCGCCCTTTTGAACTGAGTTGTATATTTATCAATTTTAACTGGCACTTGATGGATACTTTTGTCATTTATAGATCCAGAATTAAGAGAATCAATCTCGGAGTAAATTTTATCTGAGAGGGCATTTTTCAGTAAGTGTGAACCACATGACAACTCTTCTGAATGCACTCGTGTACAAAATACGAATAAAACAAACAAGCCGAGAGTGTATTTAGCCACTTATTCTATCCCATTTATTATAATACGTAAAACCGAGTTCATCCAACCGTTGCTCAGTCGAACTTGAGTGACAATCATATATCTTTGTTTTTTCCTGTAACGAAAGAGTATCAGACTGAACAAGTTTCATATCACCACATTGTTTGTTCTTAAAGGCGATCCATTTTAAGGCATCCTTTTTCATCTTTTGCCTCACATTAGAAGAGAGATTTCCCCATTGAAGATTTAATTCTCCATTAAGGTAATCATACTTACTCTTTGCATTTTCATAACGTAGTTCTGGCAATCCATCAGTCAGGCGCTTTTCATTCATCTCAAACCATGCAAGAGCATTTATAACGTTATCTAAACGAGATGTCTGCATATCAACAATGACATCTTTATGGTCATCTGTGACAATAAAATTAGCGTAAAAAGAATTTATTAGAACATAATTATCCCCCATATCTTGAATAAGCGAATACATTGTACTTTGTTCATAAACACGAATGGTGGCCTGATCATATTCATGGGAATATGCCTTTATAAATTTCAATAAACCCTCATCAGCGGTAATTTTTATACGAAATGCACAATTAAACCCTATCTTCTGCGGAACATTAGGAAAACCTTCATAATTAATAGGAAATTTCTTAATGATATCTCTGTTAACACCATTACCAATATGCAATGCATTCTCTCTAATAAACTTTGTTAACGCATTAAAAACTTCTTGTGAATTGCAATCAAAGCCTTTCGCAAAGGAATGTCCAGAAAAGAATAACAGAAAGAATACACATGCCATTTTTCTTAGCATCTACAGCCTCTATAAAAAATTGCCATTACCATTAAAAATTGACGACTTACTTTTATCGTTCAGTAACAACATCGTAACGTGAGGTCTGCGTATTGAGTTTATAATTAACACTCACGTCAGGCCCAGTACTGTAACAATTCAATCGAATTTGAGAGCCATCGCTTTCTATATTTTGAAAGATAGATGTCATATACGAACCAAATTCACAACCATTCATCTGCGGGTTGATGACCTGTATTAACTTACCACTTTTCTTATCAATAACATTTACTTTGTTAATTACAATACCATCCGCACTCGCTTCATAAAGACCAATGAAACCATGTTGTTTAGTCTGCCCCCAAAATGGAATATCCAATGTCTTAGCACTTCCATTTATAGCACCATCACTAACTTGAACCGTCTCCTTTAAATCTACTTTTAAAGCTGACCGTTCATTATGCCACTCACCAAGAAAACCAGTTGGGCTCCGTGTTAGATTGAAAGGGCATTTTGAAACGTCAACCCCCTCTCCTTGAACAATATATTTTTCGAAACTTTCATCGCTGACAGCCTCACATAATACAATTGAACTTGATTCATTTACGCCATATAGAGGAATGGGTGACCTGTGGTTATCGTAATAGTAACTCCCCTCTACATTTACCTTTCCCCCAAAGTCATAAAACTGAAGAGACAAATGCACGGGATATTTCCCGATATAACCTTCATAATTTCTTACGACATATGGCATGTATGCAGCTTGAATTGAAGCACTCAGGAATAGTGTACAAAAACAAAAAGCAACTTTAATTTTAGTCATCGTTCCACCTCGATTTTGAATAAATTAAAACGCATCAGCAAAGACGTTAGTTGATTTGATTTTTTCAAAATGTCCACGTCGTTTTTCATAGCTAGTTGTATGAAGATTCACTTTTGCCGTGATTTTATCTACTACTGCTCCCGTATCACCCTGATCAGCAAGTTCATAAAGTTTTTCACGGAGCCAGAAGTAAACAGCAGAGCGTACGCAATAGGTCCCTTTCTCAAGTATTGATGGATTGTTTATAAAATCAACATCGGTGTCCCAGTTCTTTTTATAATAATCGGAAAACCCTTGGTAATTTACTTTTCCTGTTAGATGAATACCACCTCTACCTCGGTATGTACTTCCATCACCTGACGAAACATTTCCATTCCCTAATCTGTTAGCATAAACTCTATCAGCAATAGCAATCTCATTTGCATGTTTCGTGATTTTTCCATTAACTTTAGTATATGAGTATTCCTTTGCTTCTACAGGATGAGTTCTAAAATAACTAAAATTAGCCTTCAACCCCTCTTCGCTGTAATTAAGACCCTCAACAGGACTTGCAGCACTGCCCATCTCCTCTCTTAACTGAGCAAAAAAGTGGTTAACTCTCAAAATGGTATCCAATTTATATTCACTTGCATGAGTATTAATCTCATCCGCAATTTCCTGAAGGAATGAGGACTTCGTAGGTGATTTTAAGCCATTGAACACTTTATAAAGCATATCCACTGTTATATGAATAGTACGTTTATCTGCAATGGCGTTCAAAAAAATCACCGGATGCATATGCCAGACAGACTTACCACTGCTGAATCCCTCCACCTTGCTCATCCATTCCATGTCATCAAACCACTTTCTGACATAGCTGATGCACAGCGGGTCCATCTGCTTTAAAAACGTTTTCCAGCGGTGATGGCTGCTGCCACCAAACCACTCACTGTCGTGTCTGACCACCATTCGTGCCGCGATATCCCTGACATCCAGTTCCGCGTAATTCACCGCATGACGCAGTTCTTCGCCGGAAAGGTCACCACTGTTGTCACTGTCCATTTTCTGCAGGAGGGCTTTGTAGTAGTCAGAGACCTGTTTTTCCCGGATACCGCGTTCAGGGCGTACCCACTCCGCCATTCTGGTGAACCCGTCTTTGATCCACCCCTCACGCAGGGATTTCGTCATATCGGATGTGGACGGCTCTTCAAATGCTTTAAAGCCCAGTTTGTCCAGGTCGTACTGGCCGATATCCGCATCGACATCGTCTTCGCTTACCCAGGCCCCGTCCCCGATATCAAACCAGCGCTTGCCGCTGCTGTCAGTGAACGGATGGCATTTTTCCTGCGGCATAATTTTGTGAATATCTTTCTTCACCTTACCTTCAGTTTTGGTGAAGGTATCCCCGGAACGGGCATAGACAGAACTCTCCGGGTGGATATGAACAAATTTCGGGCCGCTCTTCACCTGTGCCTTATTGCGCAGAAAATCGACCATCCGGCTGTCGGTGCTGATTACTTCAATGTGTGTGAACGCACTTTTCTCCACACCGTGTAAGTCGCAGGGGGCAATGTCTTCCGCGAGGTAACCCACGGCATCACCAGCTGCAACTTCCATTCTGGTTGCCGGTTTAACGACGGTATCAAATGTGCCCTGCGCTACAGCCTGCTGCATCCAGGCTGGCAGGTGTGCCCGCTGTTTACCGGCAGGTGTCATATATTGCGGGTCAAGCGACACCCAGAACGCCCCGCCGGTCATTTCGGATTTGCTGTTGAGCATCCGGGCAAGCCCGAACGTCTGTGTCTGTCCCTTCAGGTCGAAGGTGAGCTCACGCAGCACAATGACGCTGTCGCCCGTTTTCAGCTTATCCTTCGCAACCGGCGCCTTATCTCCGTCTTTTTCTTTGCCGGTGTATTCGCGCTGACTCAGCCCGTCCCCCTTGTCAGTAACCTGATACAGCTTGTGCTCCGGAAAGGCAGACAGCGGAGCAAGCCCGATATACAGCGAGTAAAAATCGAGGCTGTTGTCCTTTTTTTCGGGATCGGGGGTACAGGTCGATTTAACCAGCACAAACGTACCGGAATACTGCAGCGGGTTATTGATGTATTTACCGGTCAGATAGTCCTGATTAATGCGCCAGGCCACCACTTCGCCGCCCGCCATAAACTGAAGTGGCACCGCCGTCTCTGCCGTCTCCTTTGTCAGGACTGAGCCCGGGGCGCTCTTACGGGTAATGTGGATCCCGCCGTGCCACATGTTATTTGTTCCGGCCAGCCAGGAGCCGTGTGGCTCCTGACAGAGCGGCTGCATCATGTCATCCAGGGTGGCGTACTGCTCGCCATTCGCTTTTCGGGCAGGAAAACAGATTTTCATTCCGGTTATCCTTAACGTGAAGGGATATTACGTGTTTTAGGCGGCGTCACGCTGGCGTTTGTCTGGCTAAACCTGGGCGGCGTAATATCCATGCTGCCACCCGCCATCGGTGAGCGGTAATGCGCGGATTTGACCAGGTAATCTCCCGGGGTTTCTTCCAGAATGCCGCCGTTGTCCAGCGTGATACTGGAGCCGCCGCCGTTAAGTCGCAGTTTAGGCGCACTGATGAGCAGTTCATCCTTGTTACTGCTGATGGTAAACAGCAGCTCAGATGTCATCTCCATCGAACTCGCTTCAGCGCGGATCTCAACATCCCCCTGATTAGCAATCATCTTCGCCCCGGACTGATGAGCAAACAGCCCGACAGACTCACTGGCAGCCAGCGTGATGTTCTTCATTGCTCCCATATCCAGATGCTGACCTGCACTCAGGATGGTGTTCTGCTTGCTGGTCATCTGAAGATGCTCACCCGACGTGAACGCCACGCCCTGCGGTGCGCTGCCGAGTAGTGCCGCGGACTGAAGGTCTCTCAGGCGGTTTTCCAGCAGTCTGTTCTGGCTTTCGAGGTCACAGGTGAGTGCCTGAGCCTGCTGCGCAAGCAGATTGAGCCGCTTCATTTCGGCCGCTGACTGGTTCAGGCGTTCAATAGCCGGCGCCATATCCAGCATTTTGCCCTGTGCCGCCGGTTGGGCATCAGCAGTCAGGAACATCCCCCGTCCGGCACGCAGCGCCCCGTATTCATCGGTGCGCAGTTCAAAACCGGTTCCGCGGGGCTCACGCTCACTATCTACAACGTGACCGCCGTTGAGTTGCGTCTTGCCAAACGGCGTCGCCAGCTTGAAATGCTCTTCCTGACGCTTGTCCTCCAGACGGAATTTGTTGTCTCCGGCCGTACGCCAGATGTTGCGCGTGTGATTATCACGGGTGACGTGGTCCGGGTGTTCTGAATCGTGCTGAGCGTGGGCAATGTACGGGCGGTCAGGGTCCCCCCCGTCGAACATCACCGAGACTTCAGTGCCATCAAGCAGCGGGGAGTGGAAGCCGTAGGTATCCCCGGCGTACGGTTTTGCCATGCGCAGCCAGAGGTAGGCATAGCCCTGTTCGGTGCTGTTACGGTCAAAATCAAGCCGGACGCGATACCGCCCCAGGTTGTCGAGATACGCGTAGGTATCATGCTTCTCATCGCTCTCCACCCGGGCAGGCAGGGAGCCGGCCACCACCGGGCGGTTCAACAGAGCCGGACGAAAACAAACCGTTTCGCTGTAAGGAATGCCCGTAAAGCGCAGCTGAAAGCCTTTGTCACGTGCACCTGAGGTGTGAATACCGGTGATGACGATGCCGTTCTTCAGCGAGTCAGGCAGCCCACTGCCCTGTGGCTCCAGTACTTCGCCCGGAGCCAGAACCGGCCTACTTGCGCGCCCCGTTACTGTTTGCTGGGCATTGAGGTAGCGCTCATGGCGCAGGCGGGCATACCAGGCACCGCTCTCCGGCGTTTCCGTATCCCCTTCACTCAGGAACGGCTCGGCATAGTGATACACCTCACCGGTGGTCGCCCCGCCCTCCTGGCGAACCGTCACCGAACTGTCCTGTGGGGCCAGCGCATCGCGGTAGTTATAGTCGCGGGTAGCCACACTACCGGTGACCACGCGGTCTTTCGGCCGAATATCCCAGACGCTCTCCTGTCCGTTGTCGCTGGTGCGTGACGGCGGAATAATGGGCAGCTTTACACCAAACTGATACTGCATCTGACTGTCCTGGAAAATCACCACATCCTGCTCGATGCGGCCGTCCATCTCAAAGCGCCAGAAGATACCCACCTCAGCCAGCAGGCGCTGAACAAAAGCCAGGTCTGTCTCACGCCACTGGGTGATAAGCTCCCGGGCCGGGTAGGTCTGCGACAGACGAAATTCAAAATCTGCCCCTTCCAGCCCATGAGAGCGCAGGATTTGCTCCACCACTTCAGGTACGGACTGATTGAGATATACCGCGCATCGCTCGGTATGCTGCATCAGGGCAATACGCGGCACGAGTCGCAGGGCGTAGGTGATTTCATCCCCTGAGCCAGAGATCCGACGGAATGTATCCACCACGCCGTATACCGTGCGCACCGGCGCAGCCGGCGTGCCATCAAACAATGGCGTCTGAAAGGTGAAGGATGCCGGTTTCAGCATCACCTCATTGCTGGCAATGCTCGCCGCACAGGTGAAGGTGACATCGTAGTGCCACGGCTGGCTCAGCGTTTCACTGGCGCGAAAACGCAGCACGTCCAGAAAGTGTGAACAGTCATGGATATCCACACGATAACGGGACAGCCCCAGCACTTCGTCTGTTTTCTTCTGTGCCAGACTGGTCGGGTTCTCCATCATCAAGCCTCTCCTGTGGTGTCCGTGGCATCAAATTCAAGCACTATCCCCTCTTCGTCATTCCAGCCGAGCGTCAGGGAGTCCGGTTTCTGTTTCGCGGCCATGTGGGTCAGCAGCTGCTGGCTCAGCACCGGCAGGATTTGCTGGCTGAGCAGGCTGTCCACGTTGCGCGCACCGGTATCCGGCAGCAGGCAGGCGTCGGTCAGCGCGTCATACAGGCTCTCATCTATCTGCGTGGTCAGGCCGTAGTGACGGTTCAGTCGCCTGCTGACCTGTGCGAGTTTCATCTCCACGATGGTGCGCATAGCCGCTTCCGCCAGAGGACGGTAAATCACGGTCTGGAAACGCGCCAGCAGCGCCGGCTGGAAGTGGTCGCGCAATATCGGGCGCAGCAGTTCGTGCAGGTCGGCTTCGCTGGCCTCCGGTTGTTCGTCGAGCAGCTGCATCAGGTGGTCGCTGCCGAGGTTGGAGGTCATCAGGATAACGGTGTTGCGGAAGTCGATTTCACGCCCTTCACCGTCGCGCATAAACCCGCGGTCGAAGACCTGGTAGAACAGGTTCATCACGTCGCGGTGCGCTTTCTCCACTTCATCGAGCAGCACCACGCTGTACGGACGTTTGCGCACGGCTTCGGTGAGAATACCGCCCTGACCGTAGCCGACGTAACCCGGCGGGGAGCCTTTCAGCTGCGACACGGTGTGCGGCTCCTGGTACTCCGACAGGTTGATGGTGATGAGGGATTTCTCACCGCCGTACAGCACGTCCGCCAGCGCCAGCGCGGTTTCGGTCTTACCCACCCCGCTCGGGCCAACCAGCAGGAACACGCCCTGCGGACCATTCCCGGACGTCAGCCCGGTCTTTGCCGCACGCAGACGCCGGGCGATAGCCTCGAGAGAAACATCCTGACCGACGACACGCTGGCCGATTTCACTTTCCAGGGTCAGCAGCTCAGTCTGCTCATCTTTCATCAGGGAAGAGAGCGGCACGCCCGTCCAGTCGGCAATCACGTTGGCAACCGTGCGGGTGTCCACATCCACCTGAACCAGCACGTCTCCCTGCTGCGCCTGTTCGAGCTGCTGCTGCAGGCCGGAAATCTCAGCCTGATTGCTGATGTCCTGGCGGCTGGCCATCAGCTGCTGCGCCAGCGCTTTTTCGTTGCTGAAACGCGCTTCCTGCTCCGCAATACGCGCTTCCAGTTCAGTCCGCTGCTGCTCAATGGCACCCAGGCGGTCACCATGGCGGTTGCTGCCGGCGGCGATATCTTCCAGCAGCGCCTGCTCTTCCAGTTCCAGCGCGGTCAATTGTGCTTTCAGGCGCACAATCTGTTCCGGCACCGTATCAAGGCTCATACGCACGCGCGCGGCGGCGGTATCCAGCAAATCAACGGCCTTGTCCGGCAGCTGGCGGCCCGTCAGGTAGCGGCGCGACAGGGTGACAGCGGCTTTGACCGCATCGTCAGTAATATGCACGTTGTGGTGTTCGGCGTAGCGGGATTTCAGGCCTCTGAGCATCAGGCACGCCGTCTCATCGTCCGGCTCGTCCACCTTCACCATCTGGAAGCGGCGCTCCAGCGCGGCGTCACGCTCAAAATACTGCTTGTATTCAGACCAGGTCGTCGCGGCAATGGTGCGCAGTTCGCCGCGCGCCAGCGCCGGTTTCAGCAGGTTGGCCGCATCCGCGCCACCCGCCTGATTGCCAGCCCCGATAATGGTGTGGGCTTCGTCGATAAACAGTAAAATCGGCACCGGTGACTGCTGCACCGCGTCGATGACGTTTTTCAGGCGCTGTTCGAACTCGCCTTTCACACCTGCGCCCGCCTGCAACAGGCCGAGGTCAAGGGTACGCAGGATGACTGGCCTGAGCGATTCAGGCACGTTGCCCTCTGCAATACGCAGCGCCAGGCCTTCAACCAGCGCGGTTTTACCCACGCCGGGTTCACCGACAAGGATTGGGTTATTTTTACGGCGGCGCGAGAGAATGTCCACCATCTGGCGGATTTCAGTATCACGGCCGAATACCGGGTCAATCCTGCCCTCTTTCGCTTTGGCCGTAACGTCGAGGGTGAATTTATCCAGCGCGTTCTGCAGCGCCGGGGTCAGTTCGCCCTCTTTCAGCTCTGCACCGACCGGGCGGTCAACAAACTCCACGTCACCACCGTGATTCAGCGCCAGCTCTTCTTCGTGCTGCACTTCCGGGCGCTCGTCAGACTGCGCATCCAGTAACGGGCGCAGGCGGGACAGCTGGCTCATCCCGAGCGTCAGCAGTGGCCACAGGCCGTCGCAGTGAGGGAGTCGTGGGTTTTCCGTCAGCGCCATCAGCAGGTGTACGCTGCGGATACTGTCCTCTCCGGCAAGTGAGGCCTGCATCCAGGCTTCCTGCATTAGCGTCTGAATGCTGTCTGAAAGCTGCGGGCGACGGCGAACAGAGCGGGGAAGTGAATCCAGCCAGCTGAGCAAATCCTGCCACAGCGCATCCATATCCCACTCGTAGCGGCGTGCCAGCACCGTCAGGTCACCTTCCCCCTGTTCGAGCAGCTTCAGCAGCCAGTGCTCCGGCAAAATTTCCGCATGGGCGCGGGTCTGACAGAGTGACGCGGCCCCTTCCATCGCACGGGCACAGTAAGGGTTCAGACGTCGCAGCAGGATGGCTGGATTTTCCATGACTCTCTCTCTTTGTCGGTTCCTGGACACGCTACCGCCCCTCGCTGTTTCCCGTGAAGGAGACCAAAGCGCATGCGGTCGGGCTGGCAGATTGTGGGTTTCTTTGCTCAACGCCCGGACGGGCAGACGTTCAGCAAAGACAAAAAAGCGGACAGAGGGGACTGTCCGCTTGTGACTTACGCGGTGGCGCGTTCGTTCCAGGAATCGGAATGAATGATGTTGCCGTCTTTGTAGGTCCAGGTGATTTTTTCGTAGCGCAGCTCAATCTGCTCCAGATGGTTGTGCTTCTCAAAAGACGGATCCTTGATGTCGTGCATCACCGGATTCACCTTCACTACCTTCACGTTCTCAAGCTTCGTGTTGAAGTACTCCACTTCCTGACCCGCATCGTTGATTTTGTACCACCTGAATTCAGCGGATTTCAGGGTCTGACCGGTTGTCACCGCCTTGTACAGGTACGGGCTTGAGGAGTCGATTTCCTTGGTGAACCTGAACGGGGTGTGGATACGGGTACCGGTCAGCTTGCCGGTGTTGTTGTCGGTCGGGATGTACAGGTTATGCTCCTGAGCGACAACTTCGATGCTGCCGTCACGATCCTGAACGTCCACAGAACCTTTGATGTCCGCGCCGCCGTCGTCTTTGAGCCAGAGATAAACAGGAATTGCCATGGAATTACTCTCCATTGTGTTGTGATGCGTCATCATCCTGCGATGACGTCTGGGTGTTGCCCGGTACCTGGCAGGCATTCGCCTGCGGTACCAGACTGATTTCGACACGGCGGTTGAGCGCGCGCCCATCCGGGGTGTCATTGGTTGCGATCGGACGGCTCTCGCCATAGCCCTGAACCGCAAAACAGCTTTCCGGCACGT
Organism: Enterobacter sp. JBIWA003; assembly: GCF_019968825.1. Classification (NCBI taxonomy): domain Bacteria; kingdom Pseudomonadati; phylum Pseudomonadota; class Gammaproteobacteria; order Enterobacterales; family Enterobacteriaceae; genus Enterobacter; species Enterobacter sp. JBIWA003. The sequence continues at coordinate 112,053 of NZ_CP074170.1, read as the reverse complement.
CACCGGTGTCACGCATCCAGTTGCGCACCGCCTCAGCACGTTTCTGTGACAGCGTCTGGTTAAGCTGTGCGTTACCTGTATTGTCTGTATGACCCGCGACCACAATCAGCCAGCCCGGTTTGGCCTTCACGCCGACCAGAGAATTGACCAGCATTCTGGTCGAGCCGGTTTTCAGCACCGCTTTGCCGGAGTCAAACAGCGACATACTGTCGAGACGGACAATTTTCGGTACCGGCTTTAGCTTCGGTTTTGGCGGTGGCGGCGGAGGCACATACGTATCAATAGCCTGCTGCACGGCCAGCCACAGACGGTTGCCCGGATACAGCCCGAGCCCGTAGAGATATGGCTCACCCTGACGCTGCCAGCGCTCCAGCAACAATGCATCCTGCTGCAGGGCGTGCAGGGCCTGCGCTTTCGGGGAATAGTGGTTCATCGGGATAGCCTGCCAGCGCTGAAGGTCGGCGCTGACCGTGCGGATAAGCGACTGGTTATTCCGCACGGACAGGGCAATGGCACCCAGGGCGCATAACAGCAGAATCATCACCACCCGACGCGCGGTTTTGCCACCCTGCAACGGGGTGGTATAAGGAGCCAGCAGAGGAAGTACCGCATCGGCAAAATGCCAGCGCGGTTCACAGGCAGTGACATGGCCTGCAGGGGCAATGCGGGTCTGGCGGAACAATAACTGTGGCCACAGCGCGGCTGTCGAGGTGGATACCGACCCGAGACGCAGGGTGACAGCAAATGGTCGTAAGGCCGGACACAGCCTGTCTGCTTTGCTCAGTTCATCCAGCATTACGGCGTGAAGCAGCGATGTCGCCTGGGTCAGGTATGGCTGAATAAGAGCCGTCTGCGGGGACCGCTGCCATTCGCTGAGGGTGACGGCAGGTTCGTCTTCAGGACATACCAGGGTCGTATTTCCCCGTACCACTATCCAGGGTGTTTCCGGACCGCTGAATTCGGCACTCAGGACCACCGGCACGCTAAAGCCGGTCAGGTCCCGCAACTGCTTCATCTGCAGGCGCAATACTTTCAAAGAGGCGCGCAACAGCGCCTCATCTTCATGCTGGTCCGGCAAACAGCGGTACATTACGGCGAGCTGGCCTGCCATCGTCGGCGTACGGGCCAGCAGACGCTCTGCAAAAGGCGTGAGTCCGGTCAGTTCCGTTATCCGGAGGTACCACCCCTGCGCCGTGCCGCGTGTCTGCCCTGCTGTGAACATGCTATCGTCCACATCGCCGCAGACCAGCACCACCGGTCCGGTATGACTGTCGGGCGGGAAAAGTCCGGCCTCATCAGCCAGCTGTACCGGTCGCTGTTGACGGTAACGGCGACGGGCAAGCATGCCCGCAACCAGCAAGGCTACCAGAGTCAGGAAGGCTTTCCCGGCAACCGGCCAGGTCAGGAATCCCCATACCAGCCACAGCACGGCGGCAAGGCAGAGCACTACCGGCAGGGCCGCCCGGGCCAGGGTTTTTCCACGCATCAGGGCTGCTCCGGCAGTTGCTGGCGCAGCAGATCCTGCAACCACAAATGACCGCCCAGCCAAACCGCACCGGTCAGGATCACCGCCAGCACAATCCAGAACCAGACGGACCGCAGCAGGTTGTAACGACGGCGACCGGTCTTCTGAACCACCAGTGATGTCCCGCTTTCCAGCGGTGGCACTCGCTCATTCAGGGCAGCGATCACTTCATCGCGCTGAGACTGTCCCACCCCGGAGAGGCTGTATTGCCCCTGAAACCCCAGCGCCAGCACCCGCTGGTAGCAGGTCAGCACCGCAGGCTCCGGCGCGGGCTGACGCAGCACTTCCGCGATACGATCATACAAGGCTCCGCCCGCTCTCAGGGAGCCGAAGTAAACCGCCTGCAGTGGCGCAGAACGCCAGGCGCGTTGCCCGGCATCAAGGGTCATATTCAGCGCATCGGGGGCACTGTCGCCGGATACTGCCGCTTGCGCATTTTCCACTTGCTGAGCCACGGGTCTACGATTCATGACGGTTTCGTCCAGCAGAGCGCACTGGGCATAAGTGATGTGATCAATACTTTCAGCACCCAGCCCGGCGCGCTCCAGCGCCTCGCGCACGCTTTCCACCTGCGCTTTGCAGGCTGCATACAGCGCAGGGCCATCCGTCACCTGCCCACCGTGACGCAATTGCGCCACGGTTAGCCAGGTCTCCTCCATCAGGGCATCAATGTCGATAACGTTATTCATGAGCGCAGCACCGCAAACAGTTCAAGCTCCAGCTCGCCGAGCAGGGATGGAACGTAGAATACGCACACTCCCTGATCCAGCATTTCGCGGGCCGCATCACTCTCCATGTCCAGTACAAAGTACTGGTTCTCCAGACGCACCGGCAGTGCAGCAGGGACACGGCTCAGGGCAATGAGGCCAATTCCCTCGACGGCCACGCCGGATACTTCACCGACGTTCGCCGGGGCACCGGCAATACACATCTCTGCGAACCGTTCAGCAATCTGCCATGCTGGCTGACTGGCTCGTACGGAAAGGTAAAAATCCGCTTCATCGCGCAGACGAATATCATGCAGTACCGCTTTCCAGGTTTCCGGATCCAGACGATCCATCCTGACCGCGACCACTCGTGACGGCAGGCTGGCCTCCAGCAGCTCACTGATGAGGTCAAACAGCGGCGGGAAGGTTTTTTCCGGCGCGCGGTGGTCATATCCCGGAATGGCATCCAGATCGTGCTCAAGCGAGAAGGTCAGCATACTGCCGGCAAGACGCGCCAGCTCGGCCCAGACCTGCTCAGGATGTCTGTCAGGGAATCGCTCATACTCAGAGAGCACCCGTGCATGCGAGTTCAGGGCATTAAGCAACCAGAACAACGAAACGTCAGCGACCGCAAAATCGGCCATTCTGTCGTTGCTTTCACGACGCATGGACATCAGACGCTGACGGCGGGAGCGCAGCTGGCGATTCAGCAGCGAAAGACGTTCACACAGATTACGACTTGCCGAGAACAGCGCCATCGGCGGGATAAAGTCAGGATCCTGACGCCAGCCCCCCTGCCCGTCCTGCAACAGACGGGCAATGGCGCAGGTATCCCAGGCGCCGTTGTCTTCATGCCCGAAACGGAATGCCAGATTAAACCGGGCCACAGCCATCGACTCTTCTTCCTGACCGAAGCGGTCGGCGATTGTCTCCCAGGCTTCCCGATAGCGCAGCGGGCGCTCTGCAGGTAGCGTGTCTGTCTGCACATTCACGATCCCGGCCTGCATCACCGGTAACGCCACATACACTGTCACCGGGGCATTGCCGGCAGAAGCCGGTGCCTCGATCTCACGTGGCTCCGGAGGCAGGTCACTGAATCGGGTATCAACCAACGTGTCATCCGGTAACCAGAGACGAAGTGACTGCGCCTGCACGCGGCCGGAGGCCAGCATCGCGTCATCAAGCTCAACCCGACCAACGCCCCAGGGGAAAGCATTTCCGCGGGCGGCAATACCGGCCCGGGAAAATGCATCCCATTCAGACTGCTGCTGGAACTGCTGAGGGGCCAGAAGCGCCCCTTCATTCCATAACGGACGATGAATTTTCATCCCTGATTTCCCCTCGCCTCAGGATTTGGCTTTCGGCATCTGGGAAACCAGCGACAGATTGACGTCCATCCCTTCCACCTGAAAATGCGGCACGGCAAAGAGCTGCACGCGGAAGAAACCCGGATTGTCTTCGATGTCTTCCACCACCACCTTCGCGTCGCGCAGCGGGTGAGAAGCCTGCAGCTCGTCGCCCGGATCGGTCATTTCGGTCACCAGACTGCGCACCCAGGTGTTGAGCTCAAGCTCCAGCAGACGACGGTCCTTGGTGGTGCCGATGTTTTCACGCTGAATCAGCTTCAGGTAGTGAGCGATACGGGACAGCAGGAAGATATACGGCAGACGCGCGTTGATACGGCTGTTGGCCGTGGCATCCGCGGTGTCATACAGTGCCGGCTTCTGGGTGGAATTAGCGCTGAAGAAACAGGAGTAATCTCTGTTTTTATAGTAACTTAGTGGAATAAAGCCCAGGTTCGCAAACTCAAACTCACGGGTTTCCGGGATCATCACTTCTGACGGGATCTTCACCTGATTGCCGGTACCCAGATCGTACAGATGGATAGGCAGGTCCTGCACGGCACCACCGGCCTGCGGGCCACGAATTTGTACACACCAGCCGTTGTTGATGAAGCTGCGAACCATGTTAGAAGCGAACGCAAACGAGGCGTTAGTCCACAGGTATTTATCGTGATCCGGGCCCTTCACTTCTTCCACGTAGTTGAAGCTACGAACCGGGACGGTGTCCGGACCATACGGCAGGCGACCCAGCACGCGTGGCATTACCAGACCGATATAGCGGGCATCGTCCGTCTCGCGGAAGGATTTCCACTTGATGTACTCCGCACGGTCAAAGTAATTACCGATATCCTTGATGGCTGCCACTTCTTCCATTGAGTCCTTGAGGAAGAATTTCGGGCCGGCAGAGCCGATAAACGGCATATGCGCTGCGGCAGACACTTTTGAAATGTTGCGCAGCAGAGCAACATCCTGCGCAGACGCATCAAACTCGTAGGCAGAAATCAGCGCGGCAATCGGCTCACCGCCCGGGGTGTCGTACTCATCGATATATGTGTGTTTATACAGTCCGCTCTGGATGATTTCCGGACTGTCTTCGAAGTCCTGACGCAGGTCTTCTTTTGACATATCCAGCAGCTCAACCTTCACGTTCTGACGGAAATCGGTTTTGTCGACCAGGGATTTCACGCCGCGCCACAGGCTCTCCACCGCCTGGAATTCTTCGCTGTGCATTACCGCATCCAGCTGACGGCTAATCTGGTAGTCCAGCTCAGCGATATGGTGGTCGAGGAGGTTACGGTCCAGCTTCTCAACTCTGGAGCCTGATTTGGTCAGACACTCCAGAAAGACCTGCATCCCCGCCGTTAAACGTTCATCCGCAGTCGCATCCGACATCGCCTGTGCGTCCTGCCAGATATCCAGCGCACTCAGCTCAGAGACCGGGTTCAGGTTGATTTTTTCAAACAGGGATGCATAAACCCCACCCGCAGCAGGACGTTCCAGTAACACGCTTTCGCCACCAGTCGTATTCTCATTTTTTACAGACATCAGCATCTTCCTTTTTAATCCGTTAAATCATCGTGACCGTTATGGCTGCTCAGGCGCCAGAGCTGAAAGCTCGGCTCTGAGTTCTGCGCTTAACGCCGGGTCGAGGAGAATTTTTTCCAGCTCCCTGCGGAAGGCCTGATTGTCCAGGAGGTTCGCTTTTAAATCGCGAAGCAGATTGCGCATGGACAGCATCGCTTTCATCTGAGGAATTTGACGTGCGACCTGTTCTGGTTCAAAATCTTTCATGCTCCGGAAGGTCAGGCTGATGTTGTCTTCGCTACCATCATCAGCAAGCGTGTTTTTAACGGTCAGACTGACTTTTGGGGAATATTCGGACAACACTGAGTCGAAATTATTTTTATTCAAATCAACTTTTTTGCGTTCAGACAGAGGGGCAGATTCCTGACCATTGCTGAAGTCGCCCGCCACCAGTAATTTCAGGGGGAGCTCCGTTTTCTTGCTCGCTCCCCCCGTATGCAGATCTAATTTTAGATTAATACGCGCTTTAGGGATTTCGCTCTGAAAGGAATTACTCATAAGGTCTCCTGTCTTTCAGACAAAAAAAAATAATCTGAAATGTGCACAGGCTGCCTGAGGAAAATACAGAACGACAGGTCACATCAGATTCGTCAATAACTCGTTAAAAATCATACCCCTTCATGGTCCCGGGCACCACAATCAATATTCCTTCTTATTGCTCATTTATTTACATAAAAATAACCATTGCATTTTAGACAACGCGATCAATTATTTTATTTATATATCCCTTTGATTCACGCATACTTCAGGAAGAATGTAAAAATGAGCCCAGGAAAGGAACGAAACCGCCGTCAGCGCTGGACGCTGGCTGAGATGCGTTACGTGGAGCAGCACTACGGGACGGTCAGGGCCAGAGTGATTGCGGAGCATCTGGGCCGCCCGGTGACCAGCGTCCGCACGGTAGCCGGTCATCTGGGATACAGCAGGAAAGGCTCTGCCCCCTGGACAGAAGAAGAGAAGGATATTATCCGCACCCACTACGCGCGGGGAGAAGGTATCACCCGGGTGATGACCCTTCTGCCCGGACGCACGCGCAGTACCATTTTCGCCATGGCGGCCGCCCTCGGGGTCACCAGCGCACGCAGCTGGAGCCGGGAAGAATTGCGTATTCTGAAAGCCTACTATACTACAGAGGGTACCGCCGTTTCGCGCAGACTCCCCGGGCGCACACCGGAGGCGGTCAAAATTAAAGCCCACGAGCGGGGCCTGACCTTTTGCGGGGATGGTCTCCAGGGACGACAGCGGATGTGGCAGCCGGAAGAGCTTGCCCTGCTGAAAGCAAACCTGCATCTGGAGCAGTCCAGGCTTGCCCGTCTCTTTCCCGGACGCTCACTGATGTCGGTTAAAAAAGCCCGGGAGCGCCTCAGGCATCATCAGAAGAAGGTTTCAGAGTAATGAGGTCCGGCTCTGCCGTCTCAGACTGCAGCCCGAACGAGGACAGGATGCCATGCACCAGTTCGTGCTTACCGGTCACCACGAACGTGACCGGTGCCAGCAGCCTGCCGGCGTCCGAAAAATGACGCACCAGCTCTGATTTGCGGGTCAGCAGCGCCCTCTCCCCGGCATACTCCCCGCGAAGGCTGTCGCATTGCCAATCCACGTCACTCAGCGCGACATTAACCCAGCCCTGCGATTTAAGCTGTTCAATTGCGTACGTCAGACGGTACAAATCCGACTGAGCTGATACCGGCCCGGTGCAGGATGCCCACAGATATTCCAGACGATGGTGTAAGCCGGCGGCAGGACCTTTGCTGCGTCCCAGCGTCAGCAATGCCTCAATATCGGATGCGATTGCACGCGTAAACCGTTTTTGCTTATACGCCACCGTTAACCAGCGCAGTAAAAATGCGTGCGTGCTGAGTGGCGACAGCGCCTGACCATCCTGCTGTGCGGTACGTAAGGCGACAAGCGCACACCATGCAAAATGTGCTAGTGCCGTGACAGTTTGTTCCGGGTGTAAGGTATCGTGAGCTTTTTTCATTCAGAAATTATATCGGCGCAGCAGAGATCGGGGAAGACCGGGATAAGGTGCGTATTTTCAGACCTGAATTAACTGCCATCTCCTTTGTTTACAGAGACCATTACTTTCACGGACAAACCACACCCGTTCTGGCTGTCATCACGGGAGATACCATTTCATTCACCCTGGTCTGTAGCTGACTGAATGGCTGTGAAAATGAACATCTTTCTGTGCGACTGATAATGAAAGACGCCATACGGGTGACGTTGCTATCAGTACCCGTCACCGTGCGCCATGCCTCTCTGAGTATCACGCTCAACTCCTGTCGTACGACCTCATCGAGACTGCCCCCAATCGTATCAATATTCATCAGCAGCACCATTTTGCACTCTGGTGCACTAGCAGACTCCCACATCCATCGCAGGATAGTTGGCGGTGAATGACGACGTGCCTGCTGGCGCTGGCGCGAATATTCGCCAGTGCGCTGCCAGACCTCAGTATGAAAACGCAGAATCAATGACCTGTATTCGCTCATGGCTTCACGACAGGGCATTGCCAGCGTAAAGCTAAATGCCGCCAGTCGCGGGTAATGGTCAACAGCCTGTTGCAGAAATGCACGCGTGCTGACGGCATCCGCGCTGACAGCATCAGAAGCCCGTTTATAAGAATGATTCACAATGCAGACTCTCTTTGGGTTAAATCAGGGCAGACCCCGCCTGTGGGGCGGTTTCTGGTTGATAAAGACGAGGGAAGACTATCCGGTGCTGCAACAGTAGTTTCTCTGCCAGCACACTTCTTCGATGCTGTAGATACCGGTCTGGCACCGGTAACAGTGCTTCATGCCCTGATAATGGTCACCGCACCACACACAGTACCAGGACAGCGTCATTACCGTTGCATCCAGTCCGTTGAGCATATTGCGCAGCTTCCTGTGCCGTGCCTCAGCTTTCACTTGCGGGTCGAGATGGGCACAGTTCATCAGCACATCCCGGGCCACGGTCTGCGTATCGTGCTCAAACCACGCCGGGGCGCTGAACGTGCCGGCATACAGCACCAGACGGCATCCACATGAAGCACAGCTCCATATCTGCGCCGGTGCGCTCATGGCCTCACCGGCCGTAACAAAGTGACCTTCACGGTCATTTGCCAGGTAACATTTCAGTACTCGCATGCCGTTACCTCTGCAGTCTGGATTTCAGCATCAGAGGACGTCCTGCTGAACTCACCGGTCCGGCAGCTCAGGCAGTAGCGCTCACCATGGTAATGGCTGTCGCAGCCACTGCAGTGCCAGTCACCCCGGTGAACCAGAGGGCGGGCATGCGGTACATAATATTTAAGTTGCCGGTTATGGCGGGCCTCCTCAGGCTCTGGTCTGACATACGGACAATGCTGCCGCCCGTTATCTGTCAGCATCCCGGAGCGGTGTTCAAAGTAAGGTCGCTCAGTGTTGTATTCAGGATGGTATCGCAGCGCACTGCCGCACAGGTGGCAGGTATAGCGGTCATACGGATACCGTTGTGCCGTTCTGGCTCCGGTGAGGCGACCATTACCGTCAAGTGCCAGGAAAGATTTGGCGTACATCGTGGTGCTCCTTACCGCCATACAACACGCAGGCGTAAGCCGTCCCGGTATGGGCAGCGTGGCAGGAGATGAATGGCGGGTCAGTTATGCGTTAGCGGAAGATGATTCGTGGTATTCGGTCTCTGCAGACCGCCGGGATTACGGATGTGCTGGCGCTACAGAGGTGCGAAAACAAACGGGGCAGGGTCTGGCACCACAGTACTGTCGCTTGCAACGGGGGCACTTCCAGCGCTCCGGGATATTCAGTGGTTTAGTACGGCGTTGTTTTTCCATTCAGATATTCCCTCTGCTCAGACGCCACGGGAATCAGTAATGCGCTGTCGTATCCAGGATTCCACATCGCTTTTGAACCAGCGGGAACTGCGCCCTAATTTAATCGGTTTCGGGAACAACCCGTCGCCAATCAGTTTATAGAACCACTTGTCCGTCATACCGGTGTACGTGGTGATAAAGGTCATGTCGATAAGCGGGTCTTCGGAATTAAATAATGGCTGCGCTGTCGGTGTTGTGACGGTCATTCGGTCTCTCCCTCTGAGTAATGCATGGCGGGAGATGCCCGGCGTGGTTGAATTCAGTGGCACGCCGGTACTCCCTCAGAGGATAGGCAAGACGTGTAAAAAGTTACCGGTCTGGTTTGCGGCATGCACCCTGCAAGGATGACTATGCCTTTATGCTGTGGTCGCCAGAATGACAGACTGAGCAACATTTATTGCCATAATAGTGGCGATGGCAGAGCAGACAGTGCCACCAGGTAACATGTGTCCTGTATGGGCTTTCTCTCCTGGCGGGAATATCGGCATCGGGACAGCACTCCAGGCTCTCCGGCGTCAGATGCACGGGATCATGAAGAAAGTAAGCGTTCTGATATGGCGTAATACCACAAACAAGCAGTGGACACTGGCAATGCAGGCAGGAATACTGGCCTGTGGGATATTGTCGGGCGCTCTCAGCACTGATGAAATGCCCTTCCCCGGTCCGGGCAAACGTCATTCTGGAACTCATTACTACCTCCATTTCCACCTCAGCAGCGTATATTCAGGAACCATGCAGCTGCTCATGATTTTGCGGTTGTGCTGTCGGACGGAGTGAATAACAGCTTGAAATAAAGATAAATGGCTCCATCTCTGTGATCCCTTTATCACCAGGACACAGACAATGCACATTGACACATTGATACAACGCTTGCGGGAAGCGCTTCCAGCGATTAACAGTGAGGCGCAAGCTAAGTCATTTCTGCAAAACTTCGAACTCTCCGATCAGATGGCACTGGTGACGGCCTACTACATAGGAAATAAACATCTGCATGAAAATGAATTAATGCCTGATACAGGCCGATTGCACCGGACCCTGCATGACCACATTGAACATTCAGAGTACGCAGACATCATTCACAAAAAGCGTTTCGCGATCAGCGATGCAATGAATTCTTTTCTGCGTTGCACGACGCAACAGCAGCGAAATGCTTTCTGAGAGGTGTGAGAAGGCCAGGCAGGGAAAATTCCTGCCTGCCCATACATCAACCAGAGGTGAATGCAGGCTGCCTGGGACGACCGACAGAAGGCCGGGCCGGAACCTCGTTACAGTAATGCCAGCAAAGCCCCTCTTTCTGTTCTGCCTTCGCCAGGTAGCTCAGGATATAGCGAATATTGGCAATGCTCGCCGCATCGTTATATCTAACCGGAATGCTGATGTCCGCTACATAGGATTCTTTTCTCTCACAACGATATAAATGCCCTTCCCCCTGTGTAATCCAGGCCCACTCGGCATTCGCTTTTTCAGCCCAGACAAAAGGTTTCTGAGTAATATGCCCGTCAAGCCATAAAACAGCATGCACATGAAAGCCATGGTCCTGGGTCCATTCCATTACACAGAAATATCCAACGACAGCAGGGAGCTTCTCCATCTCGGCCATTAATACACGGACCTCGTATTCCATTGTTCTGGGGGTACTGTTCATATACCGATAAGAGTCTCTGCGATAGCATAAGTCAACGCGTAATGCACACAGGCAGGAATATCGGTTAATCATCATATCGATATGATGATTAATATGTGATAGGAGATACCAGTCCATTGTGTAACGGGGAATTGACGGAGGGTTAATCATCATGGCTAAATCTCATGGTATGGGTTATTAGCAGAGTGACGTTGCTTATCCCAGAAGCCTCCCGGGCTACTGGGTGTAATATTAGTGAAATGTGTATAAACTTACTGAGAGGAATGACGATTACGCTAAATGGTCGGTTACCTAGCGACAGGATAAAAATGAGACTATTGAAATGACGGTTCAAGTTCAGATTTGAAGAGACTTCATCTTGTTGGTTTACCCCGTGTTTACGGGGGATTGTGTTTATGGAGTGCCTATTAATTATTTTAATAACCCAAATTAATTTTCGTTAATAAAAAGGCTGGAGCTACGTTGTAAACTAAAACACAGAAGCTAGCTGATGCCTGGCCGGGTTTATCACGTCAGCGAAAGACTTATACCAAAAACATGTATAGGGTAAGGTCGTAAAGACGGGGGGATCCAATTCATTTCTGTTGATGCTGGCATGTGATTGTATGGAGCCCCTGAGTGATGTAGATAAAGGGGGAAAGCTCATTTAGAAAGCCGTGACATAGTCGCAAAGGAGCCCACCAGAGCCACAGAGGGTTTTTGGGGTGTTTTTTCTTGTATACTGTACGCTCTGAGTACCCGAAGAGGATAAACGCATAACTTGAACAACACTTGACAATCACGCGCATAGCCACTTTAATTACCACTAACAATAACTACTTAGTGGTGATTTTATGGCTATACGGGACAGCGATCCTGTGCTGGGTAGTTTTCCTACTCTGGGAGTGACACAGTTAAAGGCTTGCTTGTATTATTTACTGATTAATCACCCTGAACTTTCCAATTGCTTTAGGTCTTTCCTGATTTATCCCAACAAAGATATGGAGAAAATGCCTGTCGGTATTAAGGTCGATGAGAAATACATTCATACCGGTTCGCTGAGAGACTCTATTCATAATGCGATTAAATCGCTCGAAATATCTGATGATAAAAAAAAGAGCCTCTTCAGAGAAATGTACCGTTCTGCAGATATACTGACATTGACAAATAAAGATTTGTCATGGCTTGCGGAGGATAAAAGAGCGTGTTACTGGATTTGGTTACGGCTGATGCATGAGAACAACCCTGAACTGGGCAGTGAGAGCTTTTCTATTCTGGCAACAGCCCTCGCCATATTAAACAATAATATTTACCCTTCAGAAGATGAACGTCTCAATATGCTCACTGAATCTTTTCATTCTGCTATTATGCCTGTTGAAGACAAAAAGAATCTCCTTATTTATTTTAAGAGCTCATGGAATGAGCTCATAATTAAACAACCGAGTATCAGGTGGATAGACCAGAAAAACAAAAACATGGGAGAATTTCTGTGGCGTTATCTCAAAAAGGATGGCGAACTCATGGCTGCACTTCCACCTTATTTTTCCCTGCCTCATACAGACAATGAAAGCTGCACATCATTTTTAGCAGCCCTGGATTATTGCTTGCTTTCTGAAAGTGACAGAAAGCTTTTTGTCATCAGGGCACAGAAAGCCTGGCATCAGCATAAACTCAGAGAGAAGCAAAAGAAAGAAAAGCGCAAGCCGATCAACATCAGCATTTCTGATGAGGCAAAACGAAAATTGACGGGTCTGGCGAAGCAGAACAACACCACAATGGGGGGGATGGTGGAAAGACTTATACTCAATGCGTCTGACTCATCATCCGAAAACCACAAATAAAAAAATTACAGACACATATCACCTCAGCGACAACCCACAGAGGCTGTTGCTAAGGAGGTAAGTCTGGATATCACTTTACTGCGTCGTATTTTTGATGAGATGTACACCCTGGCGGTGGAAGGCTCCGCCGTCACGGACTCTGCCGCGGTGCTTGCCGGGGGTTATCTGCAGAACGGCATGAGTCGTGTTGAGGCAGCTGAATCACTGGTGCTGTACGAGTCCCTTAAAGCCTGCGGCTCCGGCTTTTCCTGCGGGCTTGCCGGAGGTGCGCTGCTGCCACTGACCTTCACCGCCGATGTCTGCTCTTCGCTGTTCATTCAGATGCGGCTGTGTGCGGCCGTTGCCATCACCGGAGGTCATGACACTGCAGACCCACGGGTACGCCTGCTCTGCTGGGGCGCGCTCGCCGGGGATGCCTGCTCGGATGCCATCAGTGGCATCATCACCCGGTTACTGACCCGCGTACTGAGCCTGCCTCAGGCCGAGACCGCTCTGCTGACGGTGGTTCGCGACGCATTACTACTGAAAAGCAGCAACGTGTTACTCAGGGAAAGCCTGCTGCTCCCGTTACTGGGTGGGGTAATCAACGGGGGTGCCGCCTGGCTCGTCACCCGCCTGACGGGGCAACTCGCCATTCGTCTGTTTATTCCACCGGCAACCCCACCCTGCTCAGCATAATCGTCTGTATTTCATTTTCGGACATCACCTGTCCGTCATTACTCGTATAACACGCTGATTTTCCTGACGCACCGGCCATGTCCTTACAGGCGGGTTTGCTATCGTTTTTGCCCTGACGATACAGACCTGAATGGAGGGGCTATGGCCGTTTATCGCGAAGATGCTGACCTGCGGTTTCTCGGGCGTTGTGAGAATGAGGACCTGGATTTACTGGTCAGCCTCATTACCCGTGACCCACGGGATAACACCCTGCGCTGGACGGAAACGTTGTCCGGCAGCGACAACTACAAACGTTTTTACCCCGCGCACCATAATTACTGGCAGGAGATTGCCGCTGAAATTCAGACCTTTGGTGCCAGCAGTATTGCCAGTATGTTCAGGGGCGGCAAAGGCGTCCTGTACCGGGAAGTGTTATGCGATGTCTGTGAACATACGGGCGTGAAATACAAAAAAGAGGAGACAACCGAAACCATCGAGCTCTCCCTGCTGATGAAGATGCTCGAAAAAAGCCTCAGTGAAATGTCCCCCACTGAGCTACGGGAGTTTGCTGACAGCATGGGGACCGAGCTGACCACCCCCACGGCACCGCTGATTTTAATGGCGATACAGACGGCCGTCCGGGCATCGGGTTTTGCGGCGTACCGCCTGTCAGTGGTGATGCTCAGCACGCTGGCAAAAGTGGTTCTGGGGCGTTCCCTGCCAATGGCGGCTTACCTCACGCTGAGCCGCTCCATCGCAGTACTCGCAGGACCTGTGGGTCTCGCACTCAGCACCGGCTGGCTGATTGCCGATATGGCAGGACCGGCGCTACGCGTGACTGTCCCGGCCTGCCTGCTGGTCGCCTGCCTTCGTCAGCAGCATCTGCATTATTTAAAGTAACCCACGGAAACCACTCACTATGTCTGCGGAAACGAAGCAACACGATCGCATGGCATCCCGGCTGGCGATCATCATCAGTCGCCTCCTGATGGGGGAGCAGTTATCGGTACAGGCGTTGTCTGCGGAGTTCCAGATCTCTGAACGTACCCTTCGTCGGGACTTTCGTGAGCGCCTGAGCTGTCTGGAGCTGACGTACCGGCAGGGAAGCTGGTCACTGGCCCGCCCGCATACCGGCACGTATACCAGCAGGGAAATCCTTCACTTTGCCCGGGCCACCAGCCTGGAGCAGCTGTTTCCCGCAATCGATAACAAGCTGATAGCGGTGCTGACCGACAGCAGCACACCGTCGCCCTATATCGTCTGGCTTTCACCACCGGGACGTAAGCCCACCCCCTTTGGCGGTTTCTGGCGCATTACGCAGGCGATCCTCGACCGTACCCTGCTGGATTTGACCGCAGATACAGAGCAGTACCGCTGGTTTGCACCGTACCGGCTGGTTTATTTCGAAAACAGCTGGTACCTGGTCGGAGAATTCCGGCAGCAGGCACATGTTCTTCGCCTGGAAAGCATCACCGATGTCTGTCTGACGAAAAGGCAGTTTCTGCGCAGGCGGCAGATTGATGCACTGACTGCAGATCCGCACTTTATCCGTTCTTTACCGCACTTCCAGTACCTGCGAAAGGTGCTGACCGATACTGAAATTCAAGGATAGCTATGAAAAAAATAACGTTTTTAATGATGCTGTTTACCTCCGCGCAGGCCGGTGCAGCCATAAACCAGTGGACCAGTACCCGGGTTCAGGGCGTAACGGAATACCGCATACAAAATAAACAGGGGGCTGAACTACTGATGACCTGCTCGCCGGAGGACAATGCGTTCGTCCAGTACACATCACCCGATGGCAAAACGCTCACCAGCGGCAATGATGATGGGCGCAGCATTCAGGCACAAACCGACAGCGGCGACACGTTCCTGATTAACGACACACTGTCTGATGCCGGTGGCAGTAACTTCGAAGCCTTCTGGGATGCAGCCAGAAAATCCCATCGTATCCATATAACGGCGACCGGACTGACCTCCGCCACCTTCACCTTCAGCAATGCCGCAACGACTTTACCTGAGTTTGATAAATCAGGATGTCTGACCCGCATGTGAGCCTTTATTGATCCAGCAAAAATAGGGAAAAATTAATGAAAACAGCAATGATTGCTCTCGCCGTGGCACTGATGATTTCGCCTCTGTTGCACGCCGCAGAGGCTCCGGTCAGGATTGGGCTTGAGCAGGTTAAGAATCCGTATTACCCGAATCTACATCAGCAGCGTGTTCATGTTCAGTCACTGGCTGACAGCATCACCATTAAGGATGTTGTCGTTAACCGGGGGAACTGCCCGATTCAGAAGATGCCCACCGTCTACGCAGGCAGCAAGCCGGTCCCGCTGGTACCGTCAAAGCTGTCTTATGGCAATGAGATTGCCGTCTACATAAAAGGCCCGTGCAGTGTGGCAGAGATTAACGTCATCACCAGTCAGGGGGACTGGCTGATGAAGTACTGATTTCGTTTGAACATTATCTGGTCTGACAATCAGTTGTCAGACCCTGTTGTGCCATCAATCGGAATATCAAAGAAAACAGGTATTAATACTGCGTATTAATAGCCATATATAAACCCCTCCCCCGTAAGGTCCCTCCCCTTATGAAGGATTCACCATACTATATATCTCATTATGTTAGCGTCCTGCCACTGCTTCTCTGACTGCTTTGTGCTGTGAGCGGACTGTCAGCCTTAAGCAGTCTGCTAAGTTCCAGAAGTAGACATCGCTGAATAGAGGAACATACTCGGTAAAACTCTTTGATTCACCTAGAAGATTCGGTGCAATTATCTATTCTCGTTTATGCGATCACAAAATTATCTTCCTATTGTTGTTGGCATCTGTTATAAAAATCTAATATTTTTAATGGAATCACTAATTATAAAAAAGAACATCAATGAAAAAAATATGTAAATCATTAAACCTTGGTATCACCCATTTTTTATTCTTCTATATTGCAATACTCGTCATCATGCCTCAGAGAGGCCTTGTATACCCAATTTTTATCTGGCTGGGGATGATTATCCTAAGCGGGCTAATTATACATTATTATTGGAACAAAAAATCGACCAATCAGCTGACCACTCGCCTTCGAAAAAGTCATAGAAAAACGCAAAGTGCGGCATTGTTTTCGTCGTTATTATTCTTATTGACATGTATTTCCTTTAAGATTATTGATCATATCAGCCTCATCATTCCAAATGCATTAATTATCATGACCACCATACTAATTGCATATACAATTTTATCCCATTTAAAATCTTTTGATAATAAAGAAAAAAACATAATTGCAAAAGTAAAACTAGGGATTAAATATTCATGGGTAATAGTAACTTTAATTTCATATTATCTTGCTCGCTCGCTAGTCTCTAACTCATTTGATATTCCTTTTGACACCACATTTAACAAACTCATGACAGCAGTCACGGCCTTGCTTTATATATTTATTTTCTACTATGCTATTTATTTTATGTACCCCCCTTATTTAACCCTTATTATCCCACAGATGAAAAAGGTAAAGACAACACCCTGTTGTGATATTAACTATTCAATGTCTGTTTTTGCTCCATTATTTTTTATTGGTTGCATTTCATATATTGCATTTAGTGTTCAGACATTCTCCATCATCAAATTCGGTTACGGATTTGCCATGAAATATGACACACGAGACACTTTCTTTTGTAAGAATAAATATATGTGGCTCAACGAACATCCTAAAGCTCGATTTATGTTTATCTCTGAAGGAAACTATCGTGCATTAATACCTCATCATGATGACTTTACAATATCACGCTTAACCTGTACGAATATTGAGCCGTACTATTCACTAGTTACCGTTAAAGATAAAAAAGATTTCATGTTAGATGCTTTGAATCAGCGAGCAGAGATGCTTGCTATCGACCTAAAGACAGCAATATCCCCGAATGCCCAATAGCATTCACCAGTTACGTAGCTATGGACACGAAATCCCACACTTTAAAGGATGCATACTGCGGGATAGATTACAGGCGTTAGGTTCTGAGGTCTAAAACGTCCGCAGATCGCTCACAGCGGACCTTCACCTCAGTGACCTAGTCCGCTTCGTGCCAGGAGCGGACGTTAAGTCCTGAAAATTGCCATAAGTTTAATGAGGGCGGCCATTTCTTCGGAGTGTCTTCGTGATCCAAACTGTAGATGATGTCCCTGCCAGTATCATTCGGCTGAGAAAACGTAATAATCGCGAAGTATAACTCGCCTCAACTCCCAACTTTACAGGAAGAGTTATCGCCAGTTGGCTGCCCTTAAAATCTTTATTAATTGGCGTCCCGCATTAGGGTCATTTTTATATACTCGCATAGCATTTTGTTTGAATATTGCCGGATAACTACAGGATAGCATTGGGGTTAAAACAAACATCAAAACACCCGCTCCAAACGCCGCTAAACCATGTAGCCAGCTGATCATTGACAGCGGAATTAAAAAAAAACAATAGTGCGCATAAAAAAATAACTGTGTGCTGATTTGAGCCCATTTAGGTATCAACGCCCTGGGATCTATCTCATAAAATTGATTTTTATAGAGTATTTCTTTAGCACTAGTCCTCATACCTATAAGCCATAAAAATGGAAAGTAAGTTAGTCCAAACAACGCTATCACAACTAAATTCCAGTTATACATGTCTTCATCCATATTTCTTTTAGATCTGTCGCATTTTCGCACAAGTTAAGCTTTATAGGGAATAAGATAAGTTGCGATTTCCTTACCTTGTTTCGGAGCTTGATTCTGCCAGTACTTAACACCACTAATATGTGGCTACTTGTTAAGGTCCGTTCTTCGCTCATAACAGACATTAGCTAGTTTTGCTTTCATCGACGACAAAGATTTTTCCCCTATTATCCCAGCAACATCCAATCCATGCAGAAAGGCCGCACTTCTTTACGGGAAGTGCGGCCTGTCTGCGTTTATGCCGTTAGCCACAAAGGAGTTTTACTATGAAATTAGCCAGCCGCTTCGGACGGATTAACCAGATTCGCCGCGACCGTCCACTGACAAATGACGAACTGATGGCCCATGTACCCAGTGTATTTGGTACCGACAAGCACGAATCCCGATCGGACCGCTACACCTACATTCCGACTATCACGCTGCTTGATAGCCTGAAGCAGGAAGGCTTCCAGCCGTTCTTTGCCTGCCAGACCCGCGTGCGCGACCTGAATAAGCGCGACCACACAAAGCACATGCTGCGGTTGCGGCGTGAAGGACAAATCACCGGCAAACAGGTACCGGAAATCATTCTGCTTAACAGCCATGACGGCTCCAGCTCATACCAGATGTTGCCGGGGCTATTTCGTGCAGTCTGCCAGAACGGGCTGATTTGCGGTGAGAGTTTTGGCGAGGTGCGCGTGCCGCATAAAGGCAACGTGGTGGAGAAAGTCATTGAAGGGGCTTACGAAGTGCTGGGGATATTTGACCGGGTGGAAGAGAAGCGCGATGCCATGCAGTCGCTGTTACTCCCGCCTCCGGCACAACAGGCTTTTGCCAGAGCCGCGCTGACGTACCGCTTTGGTGAAGATCACCAGCCGGTCACTGCGGCACAGATATTAACGCCCCGCCGCCATGAAGACCGTCAGGACGACCTGTGGTCAGTTTTCAATCGTTGCCAGGAGAACCTGCTGAAAGGGGGGCTGCCCGGACGCACTGCCAGAGGCAAGCGCAGCCAGACCCGCGCGGTTAAAGGCATAGACGGCGACGTTAAGCTCAACCGCGCCCTCTGGGTGATGGCGGAAGAACTGCAGCAGGCGCTGAGCTGATGCCACCGCTGCCTGATAACGCTCACCAGGCCCTCCCATATCCGAGCCCCCTGGAGAACAATCCCGGCTGCCGCTCCATCTCTGACGACGACCTCTGCGCCTGGTGCTCTCACCTTCTTTATCGTCCCGGTGAACGCAGCCTGTGCAGCTTAAGCCTCCCGGAGGGGCACTGGCCGTCACGCTGTGATGAGGATGGCTATGCGCAGTCCTGTCCGTCACTCCGGCTGAATCGACATCCCCAACCCGATAAATAAACAAGGAAAAACTAACATGACCAACACGATTAACCTTAACGATACACTCCCGTTACCACCGCAACCTGCCAGTTCTTCGCCAGCGCTGACCGCCACCCGCGTACAGGACGAGCAGCGCATCAGCTTCTGGCCGCAGCATTTTGGCAACATACCGCAGTGGATAATCCTTGAGCCGACTGTCTTCGCATGGATGGACCGCTTCTGCACGGACTACCACGGCGGCATCTGGAATTTTTACACCCTCAGCAACGGCGGCGCGCTTATGACCCCGGAAACGGAGAGCGATGAACTCTGGTCGCTGTTCAATCCCCTGAACGGCAACGGCGGTGAGCTCAGCGGCGAAGCTGCCGGGATAGCCGTCTGCCTGATGACTTACAGCCACCACGCCATGCGCACCGAATGCGATGCCATGACGGAGCACTACTACCGCCTGCGCGACTACGCGCTGAACCACGCGGAGTGTAACGCCATTATGCACATCATTGACTGAGGTCAAAATTATGGAACAACAACTCCCGCTGTTTGCCTGTGAACTTGCCCCCACAGAACAGCAGACGGTCAGGACGGCGCTAACCCTGCTGGAGCGACAGTTACGTGAACCCGGGGCGTCATTCACCTCCAGCCATGCCGTCCGTGACTGGCTGCGCCTGCAGCTTGCCACACTGGAGCGCGAAGAATTTACCGCGCTATTTCTCGATAACCAGCACCGGCTTATTGCGCACGACACGTTGTTCACCGGCACCATCAACCATACGCAGGTACATCCAAGAGAAGTGGTGAAGGCTGCGCTGAAACATAACGCTGCCGCCATTCTCGTGGCGCACAGCCACCCGTCTGGTCTCGCTGAACCCAGCGACGCAGACAGACGGATCACCGAACGCCTGAAACAGGCACTGGACCTGGTTGATATTCGCCTGCTGGACCATCTGGTGGTCGGCGGGATGGATATTGTCTCTTTTGCCGAACGCGGCTGGCTGTAAGGAGAATAGCTATGAAAATCATCAGCAAACGCCAGGCAATGACGATTTACCGTCAGTATCCTCAGTCCCGGCTGTTTCGCTTCTGTACCGGGAAATACCAGTGGTCAGGCAGTATCTGCCACTATGCCGGCCGGGAGGTACAGGATATCGCAGGCGTGCTGGCCGTATTCGCTGAGCGTCGTCAGGACCGCAATGGCCCGTATGTCGTATTGCGTAGCGTTACCCTGAATTAACGCACAGTTAAGGATTACTTCAATGCAGAACACAACACCTGTAGCAAATCATGATATTGCCGAACCCTGGTGGGGTCTTAAACGCAATATCACGCCCTGTTTTGGCGCCCGTCTGGTGCAGGAGGGCAATCGCCTGCATTACCTGGCAGACCGCGCCAGTATCAACGGAGTCTTCAGTGATGCGGATTTACGCCATCTCGATCAGGCGTTTCCTTTGCTGCTCAAACAGCTGGAACTGATGCTGGTTTCCGGTGAACTCAATCCCCGCCATCAGCACTGCGTCACGCTGTATGCGAAAGGGCTGACCTGCGACGCCGATACCCTCGGCAGTTGCGGTTATGTCTATATTGCGATTTATCCGACGCAACCTGTAGCACAGCCAGGAGGTTAATAGCCATGCCGCACGCCTGTAAAATCAGCGAGGTTATTGAACTGTTGCAACAGCATCAACATGACGACTTCGTATTATGTTCACTCTGGTACGAAGACGATGTACACAATGTGGATGACTCTGTTACGACAGAAGAGGCCAGAGCGGCATTACGCCATGCTGCCAGCCATCACGACGCAGAACAGGGTATTAACTGGTTCACACTGGAGGCCGCACCTGACGCCATCCGGCAGTAAGTGGTTTCCCTGAAAAACACCGTAACTCACCGGCCTCCTTCACCGTAATACGTCCCCTGTCACCAGCGTCTTATTTAACAGAGATCACCTTTATGCAAACCTTACCCACAATCCAGACACGGAAGGCACCATCACGCCCTTCACCTGTAGAAATCTGGCAGCACCTTCTTACGTATCTGCTGGAAAGGCATTACGGCCTTTCGCTTAACGACACACAGTTTGGCAACGACGGTGTCATTCAGCAGCATATTGACGCCGGGATTTCACTGGCAGATGCACTCAATTTTCTTGTTGAAAAATCTGAACTGGTACGAATTGATCGCCCCGGTTTCTCCATTCAGCATCAGTCTCCGTTCATCAGCGCTATTGACATACTCCGGGCCAGAAAGGCCACCGGCCTGATGCAACGCACCGGCTATAAAGCGGTGACTTGCGCCATCAGTGGACGGTCTTCCGGGGGGCCGCAATGAAACTGTCCCTCACAACAGAAGCCGATAGCATCCATGTACTGGCCCTCAACATGGGCCGGATCTCCGTTGATATCGACGGTATTGAACTGACCAATCTAATAGATGTGGTCTGTGATAATGGCTACTCGCTTCGTGTGGCTGATGCCCCGGGGAAACTGGTTGTTGAAGATCCGCTTCCACCCATAACCCGCGTTAACGGGATCCGGTGCAGTACCGCACATATCACCGAGGCCGATAACACTCTGCTGTTTACTCTTTCACACCAGCATGAAGACTTTGGTGAGTCTGAATGGATTTTGTACACCGGCTCGGGTTATCTGCTCAACCTGGGCGCGTGGTCGTTTCCGGTCTTACGCCTCAAACGCCTCGGGGTGTCAAAATCCTGCCGTCAGTTAGTGGTGACGCTTATCCGTCGCTACTCCGCTGGCATCATTCATCTGGATGCCTTTGGCGAAGTGCTACCGGGATTCGCTACGTTTGACTGGTAGCGCAACCTCAATCTCCATAAGGTTTTCACATGCCGGAATTAACCACCGAAGCGGCTCTCAACATTCTGATTGGCTGGCTGCAGGACAACATCAATTGTGGCAGCGAGATTATCTTCGACAACGACGAAGACAACACCGATTCAGCAAAGCTGTTGCCCCGAGTTGAACAGGCATTACAGAACGTTCGCGATCTCCACCATCTTCAGCTTTTGCAACAGGCCAGTACAGATTAACCATCGAACCGTACTCATCACTTACTCATAAACGCCAGCCCTCACCGGCTGGCGTTTTGCTTTATATAAGGAAAAAATGATGTCAGAACTTACTCTCACCGAATCCGAAGTGTTAACCGACAATACCGATATAATTTGCTCGACCAGCATTGAACGTATCGTCACCGGACGTAATACCGCGCTGGCTCAAATTGAAACGCTGATACAGCAACTCGACGATATATCGACACTGACCAGCAACATCGGCGGCGGTAAAGCAAATGAATGGGGAGTACGGCAATACCGTTACGACTGCTGGTTGATGGATAAACCAGAAACAGCAATAAAAGCCATCACCCGAAATATCGATCGCAGCATCTGGAAAGACCTGATGAATAAGTCGGGAATGCTGGCGCTCATGGACGCACAGGCACGCGACGAGTGGCACAACAGCCTGGAAAAGGAGAATATTCCAGCGGTCAGCGAAGAGAATATCCTGAGCACGTTTGAGCAACTGCATCTGAATAAAGGTGAGGTGTTTGAGCGAGGAGTCATTAACGTCTTCAAAGGCTTAAGCTGGAATTTTAAGACCAATTGCCCCTGTAAGTTTGGCGCGAAAATCATCGTGACGGGACTGGTCAAATATGACCGGTGGGGATTTGGGCTTAACTGGGGCTGGCAGCGCGATCGGTTAGCGGATCTTGAGCGCATGCTGATGCTTCTGGATGGCAAGCCTGTCCCCGATAACCGCGCTGACGTTACCCGTCGACTGGGCGACCATATCCATGCTAACCGGCACAGCAATCGTTACGAGAACGAGATGTTTGCGATTAAATACTTTCAGAAGGGAACCGCACATATCAGCTTCAAACGACCAGAGCTGGTTGATAAGCTCAATGACATCATTGCTAAACATTATCCTGGAATGTTACCTTCACAATCTAGCGCCACGAATTGATTATAACCGCTATTTAGCCCACATTCCCCCAAGTAAAACCATTTGGGGGTGCTTATGGGGGTTAATCATTTATCCAACACGGAATATCAACATTTAATCAATAAGTTAACCACCCAATACGACTCCTGTGATCTCCGCCAAAAATGTCATAGATTTCCAAGTATTTACCTACGTTTTGCTCATTTTGCGGTCTACTTCACATTTTAATTTGTAAAATAAATATAATCATCTTATTTCTATCTACAAATAAATGAGATCGTTATGAACGATATTCAAAAGGAACATCTTTCACCTTTTTTCTCTATTCTTGTTGGTTTTAATAAATCAAATTACACAGCTAAATTTTTACATGAATCCATCATGAAAATCATTGATACAAAAATTTATAATGAAGGAGAAATAAAGAAATATTTAACCACTACTGAAATCATTAAAGAATCCACCGTGTTCATTTCTCCTTACTCTATAAATAAAGTACCCAGTTGGACTAAAAAAAATGATATACATGATATTGAAAATCATGTTGCACTGACTTTTACTCGAGGCAATTATGTTGCTTTTTATTTTTCTGAAAAAGGAATGAAAGATTCTATAAGAGAATATTTTAAGAGTACCATATTGCCAAATCTACATCCTGTAGAAATATCGCATTTAAATCATTTGTTTATTGACGAAGACAATATCAAGATGCTTTGGCTTTTAGGCATACATGGAAAAAATACATTTAAGGCTGATTCAAAAGTACTAGCTGGTAATAGCGTAGCAGAGTCTTTAGACCCACTTGAAGACCAATCTTACATGATGTCTGCTGTAAGAACAGAAATCGGAAATAATAATAAAACCATTGGTCTAAATCCTTTTAAGTCATCTATCTGGAAGGGACCTTGCAAAGATTGGGTTACTTTTGAAAACAACGTCATAGAAATATTGGACATGCTAAATTCCAATAATCAAAACAATTTATCTCCTATAGGCATTCTCGCTAGCCCAATAAATGATCTCAAAAATGTAATTGATGCCTATGATTTTTCGATAATTGACCCAGATTTCATCCCCTATGAATTGCCACTTAAAAAATTAGATTTATTAAGAAACATCAGAAATAAATATAGAATAGAAATTTCATTAACGCTTAATGCATCATTTACCCTAAAGGTGTTTTATGAAAATTCCTACTGCGGTGATATTCAAGTAGCGCTTAAAATAAAAGATTACATTACTAGTTTTGAAATTATTAGCCAGCAGTATGCCCCACAAAAGAAAGATTTACTTAATAATTATGCGAAAGTTTTTAAACATTCTGATTTAATTAAGTGCTGGTATGAATCAGGACATGCAGTAGTAAACGGTTGGACTTTTAAGACTGACTACAAAGATGTTACTTATAATGGTTTTATCTGGGCAGATTTTGAAAAGTATGATATTTGTAAAGAAAAACCATTAAACTCAGAAAAACTCGATTTACAACAAATAGGAAAACAAGATTCTCTATTTTGTTGGGTTAAAAACCGCTGGAATAGCCGCTGGGACACGTTTGATAAATTCAACACAACCGAAAAACCGAATGGATGGCTCTATTGTGACGATGGCGCTGGTGAGAAAGCAGACTTTATCCATATTGACGATCATAATGATCAAACGATCATATCACTGATTCATATTAAAGCAGCCAATAGTAATAGTAGCAGCAGAAGAGTATCAGTTGGTGCTCATGATATTGTCTTAAGTCAAGCAGTCAAAAATTTGAGATATGCAAACCGTAAAAATCTCATCCAAGATCTTACAGAAAGAACTACCAGCTCTCAGAACAAAATGTGTTGGTTTGAGAATAAATTAATTCAATCTTCGGACTTTCTTACCAAACTTTCATCATTGAACTCAAACCCGACTAAAATAAAAACTCGGGTCATAGTTATACAACCTCATACAACAAAAAGTTATTATACAAAAACACAAAATAATAACATCAAAAGACAGTTGGATGTTTTATTAGTCAGTTCAGACAATGCGATAAAATCATCTGGCGCAGATTTTCATATAATTGGTTTTAATGACGACTGATTTTAAATAAAAAATTTTAACCGTTAGGCTTTATTCCCTTATTACGCAACGCCTCCCTCGCCAGTTCCTTCAACCAGCTGGCGAGACTCACTCCTTCCTCAGCCGCCACAGCATCCAACTGCTCCTTCAATGCCGGATCAATTCGCATCTTAAACTGCGGAGACTGCCCGCCGCCTTTTGGTTTTTTTTCGCGCGATACGATTGACATGAGGCCACCTATCCATCTACTCTGACACCTATAGGAGGCCACCTAAACCTCCTGTATTTGCAACGCCCCGATGTGCGGGAACACAACCGGAGCGTCTAACCTCACCAACTATCAAGGAGTTGATTATGGCTGATTCTCATTCTACCCCAGACACCGACCAATCCGGAACCGAGCGTTCGTTAATTGTGGGATACCGCCCGAATGTTTTCGACAAATCCACGCCGAAAATCATCCTTTCCGGCAAGTGGCTGCGCGCGGCGGGTTTTGATACCGGACAGCAGGTCACGGTAAAGGTGATGAAAGGTTGTATCGTTCTGGTGGCGTATAACGAGCAGGAGCAAAGGTTGCAGGATGATTATAAACGGACGAAAGCAAAGCTTATTGAGATAGAGAACGCGCTTGCAGCGATCCAAACTCCGCATGCTGGAAAGCGCCTCGCAAAATCAAATACAAACCACCTGGCTTAGCGGCTGTTTCTGGCATACTACGAACTTACGATATCAACCTTATGAGATGGGGGCAGCATGACATATGAAGAATTAATCAATTCACCAGCCGGTGAGTTCGTCATGTTTGCCAGCAAGGATGGAAAAGTTCGCATTGAATGCCGCTTCGAAAGCGATACGTTGTGGCTCTCACAGGCTACGATCTGTGAGTTATACGGCAAAGCCAAAGCAACGATCAGTGGGCATATCAAAAATATTTTTGATGAGGGTGAGCTGGTCGAAAATTCAGTTGTTCGGTTTTACCGAACAACTGCCAGCGATGGTAAAGTATATAACGTTCAATACTTTAGCCTGCCCGTCATTCTCGCCATCGGCTATCGCGTCCGCTCCACGCGAGGCACACAGTTCCGCCAGTGGGCCACCCAAACGCTGCAGGAATATCTGGTTAAAGGCTTCGTTATGGACGACGAGCGCCTGAAAAACCCGCCAGTGGGATCATCAGCCGTACCTGACTATTTCGATGAAATGCTGGAACGCATTCGCGATATACGGGCCAGCGAACGCCGGATCTATCTCCGCGTGAGGGAGATTTTTGCATTAGCCGCTGATTATCAGCCGTCGCTCAAAGAAACCACGCAATTCTTCCAGACCATCCAGAATAAATTGCATTTTGCCTGCACGGGCCACACCGCTGCTGAGTTGATTCACCAGCGCGCCGATGCCTCTCAACCGCATATGGGGCTGACCAGCTATAAAGGCGAAGAAGTCCGTAAAAGCGATGTCACCACCGCAAAAAATTATCTGTCTCAGGATGAAGTCAGCGAACTAAATCGCGTCGTTAATATGTGGCTCGATTTTGCCGAAGATCAGGCCAAACGCCGCAAGCAGGTATTTTTACGAGACTGGCAAACCAAACTCGATCAGTTCCTGCAATTTAACGACCGGGACGTTTTAGAAGGGTCAGGCAAAATCAGCAAGAAAGCGGCCGATGAAAAGGCGTGCTCAGAATACATTGAGTATGAAAAGAAGCAGCGCCTGCTGAAAGAAGCCGAAGGTGAGAAAGATATCATCGGCTTATTAAAATGGGATAAGCAGGCTAAGCACTAATCCCGATTCAACCGCATATGCAGCAACGGAAACGGATTCCCCTGCCCGTCCTGTTCCGAGCGTCCGACCTGCTCAAACCCCATATGGCGATAAAACGCGACGCCCTGCGGGTTCTGCTCATTCACATCCACTTCGTTCGCGCCGAACGCTGCGATGGCGTGTTGCAGCAGCAATTTCCCGACGCCCTTACCCCGGCTCGCATCGTCAACAAACAGCATTTCAATGCGATTTTCATCCACGCCTAAAAAGCCGTGAATGTCGCCTGCTTCATCGCTAGCGATCACGACCTTGAGGTTAGGCAGATAGGCGTTAAGCAATAGCGGGCGCAGCGCCGCAATATCGCTTTCCTGTAAAAAGTGATGGGTAGCGCGGACGGAGGATTCCCAGATCGCGACCAGACGTTCGAAGTGTGTGGGGAGTGCGGTTTCTATTTTCATGGGGGGATCATGTGCTGATAAGTAAGTTAATTCAAGTCACTCCTTGCGCTCTGTTCCCCCTCACCCTAGCCCTCTCCCTCAGGGAGAGGGAACTGACCGTGCGGTTTTTCATCCCCTACCCTGATCTCCATCACCGCATACACCCCGTCCTTCGGCACGATCACGGTGACGTTTTCCACCGGCACGCCTGCCGCGAGGTGGATGTCCTGCAGCTGCTGCAGCGTCCTTGGGTGAATATCCTCCCAGCCGATACCGCGCAGCACAAAGTCAATGTGCGGGCTGCTGGTCAGCATGTTCGACACAATCACCGCCCCACCGGGCTTGACCAGCCGCAGCGCGCGCTGGAGGAAAATCACCGCATCGGTATCGCTGAAGTATTCGAAAATCCCCAGCGCGTCGACCAGTTCGGCCTGATGCTCGCCCAGCTCCAGCAGCAGGTCCTCGTTACGCACCAGCGTATGGAGCAGGTTGCGCCTGAGCAGCGTCAGCTGTTCGCCCACCACAATGCCTTCCTGCGCCGCCATGGTTTCCGCCCAGCTCAGCGCTACGGGGTCTTTGTCCACCAGCGTGAGATAGACCTGCTGGCCATCAAGCTTTGCTTCACGCAGCGCCTCCAGCACCGGGATGGCGGCGCCGCTCGCGAGACTGACCCAGTTGTTCTCGCTCTCATTGTGAATGTATTTATCCGCCAGCGCGGCCAGCACCCGGGCGCGGGAACGCACGCCGATGGCATCATTTGCGTGGATAAACCACTGGCGGCTGTCGCTGTCCATTTTTGTTCCGTCGGGCAGGCGGTCTTCCAGCGGGTTTTGCACCACAAACAGCGCCAGTGCGGAGGGGACCAGCCGGGTGCGCCACGCGGTGAGGGCCGGGCGGTTACGGAAGGCCTGTTCGGAATAGCGGTTCTGGGTGACAAGCACGACCTGCCCGCCTTCGTCGTATTCCACCCGCGGCGGCCGGAGCGCTGGCTCGGCTTTCAGCGCACGGTCAAGGGAGGCGATCTCACGGGCAGCATCGTCTTTCATCGGCCACTGGTCGCTGACGTCGGGAAATGACGCGCTGAAAATCGTCATATTTTCCGGCGCATCGCCGCGAAAAGGCTGCCAGTTCATGTCGTCTTCTCCCCGTTAGGCTTTTAACGGAAGTCTATCCAGGCGAGCCAGTAATGCCCCAGGAAGAAAGCACGATTTTTATTGCTTCACCCACACCAGTTGGTCAACCCGGAAGCCCAGACTGCGCGCGGTATTCAGGTAATCCTGCTTCACCGCATCCGGGATGGTCGGCGTGCGCGACAGGATCCACAGGTAATCGCGGTTCGGGCCGCTGACCAGCGCATACTGGTACTTATCGTCCAGTCTGATCACGTTATAGCCGCCGTAGAACGGGCCGAAGAAGGAGACCTTCAGCGCGGCGGTGGTCGGCTCGCCGGTAAAGTACGCTTTCCCCTCGCTCTCGTTCCACTTGTTCTTCACCGGATCGTAGCCCCGGTTGAGCACGCTGATACCGCCGTCGCTGCGCTTGCCGTAGGTCGCCGTCACCTGCTCCAGGCCGCGTTCGAAGCGGTTTTCCAGACGGGCGACTTCGTACCATTTGCCGAGATAGCGGCTGGCTTCGAAGTTGGTAATAGGCTGCACGCCTTTCGGCGGCGTGGGGGATTTACAGGCGACCAGCGTCAAAGCAATCGCAACACCGGTCACAACAGGCCATAGCTTCATGAGAATTCCTTTCATTTGCACGGTTGGATGTTAAGTGTAGTGCACCGTTTCGGCGCTTCATCCCGTTCGGGAAAATTCGTAGTATATTGAGAGTATTCCTCCACTCTGGACACGGACATGGCTTACTCCATCGGCGAATTCGCCAGACTCAGCGGCATCACCGCCACCACCCTGCGGGCGTGGCAGCGTCGCTATGGTTTACTCAAGCCACAGCGCACGGAAGGCGGCCATCGCCAATACAGCGATGAGGACGTCCAGCAGGCGCTCAAAATCCTCGACTGGGTAAAAAAAGGCGTCCCGATCGGCCAGGTCAAACCGCTGCTGGAACGCCCGACGCCGGGCCGGACCAACAACTGGCAAACCCTGCAGCAGAACATGCTGCAACGCCTGCAGGACGGCAAAGTCGAGTCCCTGCGCCAGATGATTTACGACGCCGGACGCGAGTACCCAAGACCCGAACTGGTCGCGAACGTGCTGCGCCCGCTGCGCAGTCAGGTATCCGCCAACGTGGCCGCCGCCATGACCCTGCGCGCAATCCTCGACGGCATCATCATCGCCTACACCTCGTTTTGTCTCGAGGGTGATAAAAAAGCGCCGGGCGATAATATTCTGCTCAGCGGCTGGCACCTGAACGACGCCTGCGAGATCTGGCTCGAAGCCTTAACGCGCACCGGACAGGGACACCGAATCGACATTCTGCCCTCGCCTCCAGCCGCGCTGGCCCCGGAAATTTTCCCGGAGCGCAAATGGCTTCTGGTCACCAGCGGCAAGCTCACCGCGGCGCGGAAAAAGCAGGTGGAGCAGTGGCAGCAGCAGGTATCGCTTGAAGTGATTATCCTCTGATCATTTTCTCCTGCGGGAATCTTCACGAAAAGTTGAATATTTTCCCGCGCCGCAGATGCTAACGTTTTCCTGTGACGAATAACTCCACAGGAAAACACCATGAAAAAAACTACCCCTCTGCTGATGCTGGCCGCGATGGCCTTTACCCCTGCCGCCTTTAGCGCCGCTCCTGCTGGCACCCTGAGCGTACACATCCTCGACCAGCAAACCGGTACGCCTCCTCCGGGCGTCACCGTCACGCTTGAAAAGCAGCAGCAGGACAAATGGACCCCGATCGCCAGCGGTAAAACTGACCAGGATGGACGCATCAAATCGCTCTATCCGCAGGACCAGGACATGCAGCCTGGCGTGTATAAAGTGACCTTCAAAACCGCAGAGTACTTCCACGGCAAAAAGCTCGACTCCTTCTTCCCGGAGATTCCGGTGCTGTTTACCGTGACCCGCACCAACGAGAAACTGCACATCCCGCTTCTGCTGAGTCAGTACGGTTACTCGACCTATAAGGGCAGCTAAGACGCATTGATTCTAAAGGAATAAAAAAAATAGTTCCGCTAATACTTGGACAAATTAGTCATGTTGTGTAAGTTTTAATTATATGAACGGGAGGACGACACCATGACGACGAAACCAGTGCTGGGTATTAGCGGATGTTTGACCGGATCCGCCGTTCGCTTTGACGGCGGACACAAGCGTATGGGCTTCGTCATGGATGAACTGGCCCAGTGGGTGAATTTCAGGCCCGTCTGTCCGGAAATGGCCATCGGCCTGCCGACCCCTCGCCCGGCGCTGCGTCTGATCGTGACGGAACACGGTGAAACGCAGATGCGTTTTAGCCATGCGCCTCACGAAGACGTTACGCAGAAAATGGAGGACTTTACGGCAGTTTTCTTGCCGAAAATTGGCGATCTCGCTGGTTTTATCGTCTGTGCTAAATCCCCAAGCTGCGGCATGGAACGCGTGCGTCTGTATGATGAAAACGGCAACCGGGGCCGCAAGGAGGGTGTCGGGCTGTTCACCGCCGCCCTCCTTGAAACCTGGCCGTGGCTGCCCGTGGAAGAGGATGGACGCTTGCACGATCCGGTGCTGCGGGAAAACTTTGTCGAACGTGTTTTTGCCCTGCACGAACTGAACACGCTGCGTAAAAATGGCCTCACGCGCCGCGCGCTGCTGGACTTCCACAGCCGTTACAAACTCCAGCTGCTGGCGCACCATCAGGCGGGTTACCGTGAAATCGGCCCGTTCGTTGCCTCGCTGCACGAGTGGGAAGACCTGGACGCCTTCTTCGTGGCGTACCGGGAAAAGCTGATGACCATCCTGAAAAAACCCGCTTCGCGTAAGAATCACACCAACGTGCTGATGCATATTCAGGGCTATTTTCGTAACCAGCTGAACACCCGCCAGCGCGGCGAGCTGCGCGACGTGATCCTGCATTATCGCAACGGACAGTTGCCTATCCTCGCCCCGATCACGCTGCTGAAGCACTACCTGGCCGAATACCCCGACCGGTATCTGATGACGCAAAACTACTTTGATCCCTATCCTGATGATTTGGGTCTGCGTCTGGCAGTCAAGTGATGAAAAAAATGCGAAGGCCCCATTGACCCGTAGAGGCCCAAAGCAGTACCCCGTTTAGACGACATCCTCACTGTCGTCTCTTTTTTGCATTTCATCTCAAAGACTGTGATTATATACAGGCTTATTCTGCGAAAGGGGCCTGCCTGTGATCCACACCCTGCACATTCAAAACTATCGCTCCATCCGCGAGATGTCGCTGGAGCTGGAGCAGCTCAATATCGTCTTCGGGCCGAACGGCACTGGAAAATCAAATATCTACAAGGCGATACACCTGATGCACAGCGCCGCGCAGGGGCAGTTTTCCCAGGCGCTGGCAAACGAGGGCGGCATTCTAAAGGTGTTCTGGGCAGGCAAAACCCGTAGCGACCAGCTACGGCGGATGAACCTCGCGGTGGAAACAGAGAGCTACGAATACGAGCTGCAGGTCGGGTTTGTGGAGAAGCTGCCCTATCCCTCGCAGTTTCAGCTCGACCCGGTGATCAAAGAGGAGTCCATCTGGCTGAGCGGCCAGCACCGCCGCCCCTCGTCGCAGCTGATGAAGCGTAAGAACCAGGCGGTGTTTCTGAACAACGTGCATCACGAGAAGGTGACCCACAGCGGCACGCTGTACGAGAACGAATCGGTATTCGGACAGCTCGGCGAACCACACCTTTACCCGGAAGTGTCGCAGATGCGCGAGTCCCTGCGTAACTGGCGCTTTTATCATGAGTTTTCTGTATCAATCGGCTCGGCGATGCGGGCCCCGCAGGTCGGTTTCCGCTCCCCGGTGCTGGCCAGCGACGGCGCTAATCTGGCGGCCGCGTTTCAGACCATCGTCGAGATTGGCGACGAGCTGCTGCTGATGCGCATCCTTGACCAGGCCTTCCCCGGCTGCGTGTTTTACAGCGACAACACCGGTGGACGTTTCCGGATGATGATGCAGCGCGAGGGGCTGAGCAGACCGCTGGAACCAGCAGAGTTCTCCGACGGTACCTTGCGCTTCCTGTGCCTGGCGGTAGCGCTGTTAAGCCCCCGCCCACCGGCGTTTATCGCGTTGAACGAACCGGAAAACAGCCTGCACCCGCAGATGCTGCCTGCCCTGGCGAGCTTAATCGCCGAGGCCAGCCGCTACTCGCAGATCTGGCTTACCAGCCACTCGCCGGAGCTGGCGAAGCTGATTGAGAAGCAGAGATCGTTCTCGCTGTATCAGCTGTCGATGGTGGAGGGAGAGACACGGGTGGAGAGGCTGGGGTAAGCCGCTTTCTCTTCCTTAGAAGCCCAACAAAAAGAAACACAGTCCCAAACTCGCCATTACTCCGGGGGCTTCTTTCGTATCTTGCGCTCATCGAGTAAGGCATATAACCACGATCTGACGCCTGCCGCGGTTGCTGCAATAGCGCTTACAACGACAACCTGCTTAATATCTGACCGGTCAAAAACAACGTCATGGCTGATGATGAATTTAACAACAATCAGGGCCAGAGAGAAAAACGCCAGGCAGCAAACAAACAGGTAGGCAATGCTGAACAGTAACCTGGCGATAGTAGGTTTATTTTTTGTCATTTTGTTCACATCATCTTTATCGGCATTATCGAAAACGCCCTTCTCAGAGAACCAAAAATATCATCAATATATACCTTTCCCGAGTCTGGTACAGGGCTAAACAGTGGTTGATATGAAAGGCCTGCAAATGTACGAACAGGGTTATAATTTTTATCTTTCCGATAGCAATGTGTGGTTAGTGAATTTAAGTTCTCTGCCCTGATTTATACACAGCAGATTCATTTTCTGCAGCTGCAAACCACGCGTTAAAGTTAGCTGCTGTACCATGGTCCTCCCACCCCGGTGATGCAAAAGCATGAACATAGTAAACTTTAGGATCGCCTGATGTAGAGTGGCCGTCAAAACAAGCAACATCGTCAGAGTCACTCTTTTTTGCAAACGGTATCAAATTTCGTTCCGGGTATAGCTTTTTAATTTCATCAAACCACTGCTGAGAATATCCCTCGAACTCGCACAGGAACCACCAAGATTCCAGATCAATAAGATCGTCTTCATCTATAACATTCAGAAAGCTCTGTGGATACTGAAACCCATTCTCAAAAGTCGTTACTGGGCACAAAAAACGTTTCATCTCTCAACCTTTTGGTTTGCCTGTTACTCTAAGGGGGCATTTCCCCCATACGGATTTCAATGCTGAAACCCCATGACAACCTCTTAATTCGACCAGTGGTCGCCTCACCCATGTTGTTGGTGCTAAACCTTTTTTTTAGGCTGTAGTAATGGAATATTTCAGCCACTTTTAGTTTATCAATTAAATATCACGTTGAACGAACCGGAAAATAGCCTGCACCCGCAGATGCTGCCCGCCCTCGCGAGCTTAATCGCCGAGACCCGCCGCTACTCGCAGATCTGTCTTACCAGATATCGATGGCGGAGGGGGAGACGAGGGCGGAGAGGCGGGGGTAGTCTCCCGAGGCACGGAGACACTTTTCTCGCATCTCGCTTCAGTGAAGCATGCCAATAAAGAACCCCAGATACCCGGCCCTGCTTAACCATATAAAGGGGCTGGTGAGGCCGGATCGCCGAATATTTATCAATTCTCTCATGGGGGCCAGACCATCATTTTTGATGATGACATTTTTTGCACAATAGCGGCAATGCATAATCAGAAATAAAATCCCGAGGATCGCAAAACCAAAATAACTTTCGCGACTTCCCCAAAAATGAGTGCTTAACTTTAAATAAGTTAATCCCCAGATACTGACTAAGAAGACGATAAATGAACATGCTGCAATGTTCATGTCTCGCTTACTACCCAGACCAAAAAAGAGCGCGTCAAAGAAAAACATCGTGGTAAGAGGTGACTGAACGCTTCTTCCCGTCACTTTACTAAAACGGACAAACACGACAGTTCCGATGAAAAATGCGAACAGCGCAATTCCTAACAGCAGATAAATCATTTGATTAGTCCTTTTTGAAGGGCCAGGATATGAGGTCGGGACTGTTAGAGCCGTTAAGTTTTGAGAGAAATGGCTCAGCAAATACTGTAAAAAACTTTCTTCAATCCTGCTTAGGGTCCTATTTTATACTAACCAACATCCACTAAACGATTGTTTTTGCTCATCTGCGTCCAGATTTTTCAGTTAAGACAGAAGCTGATATATCTCGGCCTCAGCCTTCTCACTTGCGTATTTTGCAGTGAAGGTTGTGATATCCTTATCACCCAAAAACCGATTATCAACAACAACCAAGTCCTATGATTTGTATTTTTTCATTTCAGTTTTCCCCTGGCAAAATCTTCGCCTGCTTTTCCTGCTCTCTCAGATAGATAGCCACCTACTGTTACACCTGCTATTACTGGTAATTGTTTTACGGTACCACACCGCTATCTAGTCCCGAGCCGAAGTGCATCGGTTGGAAATAGTGGTTGCAAAATCATACTTTCATTAAAAATGAACATTTTTGGTGACAATGCCGCGACATCATAAATATTCTCAAGCAATAATCTCAAATTAGTTCTAAATAAAGGTATATTTGCATCGTCTGCAATGACATAAACATCTTCATTTTTTAGCCTGGATTGACAGAGTAACTCATCATTGGTTTCAAAGTCTCTAAAGCTTATTTCAGACCAAGAAATGTTTCCGCTAACAAAGGGGTATCCTTCCAGAATAGCAGTTACTCTCGCTTCTTCTTCTTTATCAATAATAGTGAAATCAGCACTAAGAGCTTCTCTACACTCTTCAAATAAAGTCATAAGTTCTACCTGTTCAATTGTTTCAATATAGTATTAAAGGCGTTTTCATTATCCTCAAATGGTATCACTTACTTAACACCTTTCTTGTCCCTTGCTATAATCCCATCTATTAATATGGGTGCCTTTTACAGAATCATAATCGACTCGCCAACCGACCATCGACCACCCGCTGCGAAAACTTCCGCCGTTCCATGCATAATGCACTATTTTTACGCAGCAAGTAGATAGTCCCAAAGCAAGCAGCCCGGCGATATAATCCAGCGAATTATTCTCAACAACAACTCTTTCCTATGCGGATTCTTGTCTCTACCCGCTTTTTCCCTGTACTTTCGGTGAGTTACAATCGGTTTTCCCTGCTGAACTTCCGGAACGGCAACTTTTTGCGCTGCTAAGCGTTTTTGGCCCTGCAGACGCTACTGCCCGGCCGTGACACCCAGTCTGCTACCCCACAATCATATCAGTATGAAGACTTGATGCCACGACACACGCCTCAGAAGCGTCCGTCAGTGGCTGAATAGTTTTATCGTTCTTTTCTAATCAAAGAATCATATTTCCCAAATTCGGGAAATCGATCATAGTTCCCTGCCACATCAGAATAAGTTTCACTTCTCTCTGAAGTATTTTCAGAAACATTATCCTCTATAATTGTAGTATGCCCATCTTCTTTAAAATGGTACGTTGTCCCATTGATTACTATGTCAGTATCGCCATCATACTCTCTATAAACGGCCATTGATAGAAATAATGTATCAACACCCAGCATTTGGAAATTGTAAAGAAGATTTTCTCTTAAATGTTCATCAAGAAAACTTACACTTACCCACCCACTATTTCTCATTATATTAATGAAGCACGACGGAGTAGAATCAGAACCGATGAGAACCGTATAAGTGTCACCAGCCTCATGTTTTTTATAAGCTTTTTTCTCCATCCATAAGTCAATTGGCTCCTTATATCCAACTGACCATGTTTTGCAATAATAAACATTTTGGCTCATTTATACACCTTACCATTTGTATTACGAATCACCACACCAGATTTCTTAGCAGTATCAATTATTGATTCTCGCTAAATTTTTTTGTATAGCCTCAATGGTAGCCTGTCCTTTGCTTCCGAAATATTCATAACTCAATGACTCCAGAACCGTTCCTATAAATTTCGGAATCACATATTGAGGAAGCATTTCTTGTACTTTCTCATAACCCTTGCCTGTTAATACCCCTCCCGCTGTTCCTATTCCTGCACCAATGGTGGGAGCAAGTGGTTCTTTCCCTTGCAACACAGCCGCCGCATACACACCAACCATGCTTGTACCTTCGGTAAACCAGAATCCACGCCCTTGCGTTAATCCACTAATCCTTTATGCCATTTTTCTTTTCTTCATAATCCTGCAAGTATTTTTCAATAGGGTATGCGGTTCCAAGTTCATGTACCTCACCAGTATCCTTATCGATTATAAATGGAGAATTGCCTATAAGCTGAGCAGAGAAATATCCTGTTTCAAGATATGCTCTGGATTGAAAATAAAAAAACCATCCTTCTGAAAAACGACCTTGTAGTGTAATAACAACGGGCACCTCTGTTTTTTCTAAATATTCGATCGCCTTATTAACAGCTTCATCAAAAGTAATCATTAGTTTGTCCGCTAAAGTTGGAATGATTTGAACTGGCTGAGATCAGCTGATTTACCCGTTTGTCCATCAAGGAATCGGACTGTACCATTTTGATTCACAATATTAAATACATGCCCTGGCTGCCCTGGGCCATATGAACCAAAAACGATACCTCTTGAAACAGAACCTGCATCTGTCATTTGTTGTGTAATGCTTTCAGATGAAGGGGCTTATTTAAATTTAGTACCATATTGGTTTTCCAAAACAGATAAAGGCACTCCATTATTATGATCAATCGGTAAGGCTGACGCAGGGTTCCCACTTGATGTAGCATCTGTAGCAATCGAGCAGTTTACACAATTGTGTGTTCGCCCAGATTCAGGGTACCCTGGATTCACATTCTTAATTGATCCTGCTGTCTCTTCACTTACTCCAGAACCTTTCATTCCATAATGAGCACCGCCGACAGCCGCTGCGCCGTGTACAAACGTCATCGAATCATACAGCATTGAAGCCGTTTCCGGACTCACTCGCCAGTTCTGAGCTATACGCTGAATATCTGTCCCGCGCCTGGCTTTCGAATCTGCGGTAGCATACTGCCTTCGCTGCCCGACGATTTTATCCGCACCTTCCTGACGCGCCTTTTTCTCCTGGACAGGCTACCGTCCGACGAAAAGCCCATCGTGAACAGCCACCGGCCATTCAACATAACGCAGGGAGATTATGTCTTGAGCCTTTCAAAAGCCTGCGGAGGTGCAGGCTAACAACCAGGAGACCCGGACGATTAAGAGATTAACTGCCGGGAAGGTTGTCTTTAAAATATAGATAAAACATCAATGTAATTAATTTTCTCGTCTCGCTCATATTCCATTGACAGAGAATCAAAAACTTTAATTTCATCCCCGAGATTAATAATTGCTAAAGTAAAACCTTCATCAAAAACTAATTTTGCCCCAATCACTTTTTGTTCTATTTCCGAATAAATCGCGTAAAATCGTAAGAGTATCTTTCCAATAACTTTATGAAAAAAACATGAATTCGACAAATCCATAATTTCCTCTTTGCCATACTCTCCGAGATCATTTTCTTGCATTGGTAAATCAGTTAGTTCAAGTGAAGCCCCATCCAGTCCACACCTGAACACAACACTTTGATTTTCATTAAAAAAAACGAACTGAAGTTGTTGCGGAGCCCCTAACTCGGGAACGTTATAAATATATATCAGACCATTGACATTTTGGAGTTTTCGTCCGACTACATTACGTGCCAGCTCTTGATACCCATTATCAAAAAGCATCATTGTGGCGCCCCCTTTAGCGCATTTTTCACTGAGGTATTATTTAACACACCATCTTTAAGGATGGTAACAAAACTACCATCTGGTTTAGTAACAACAACATCATTTCCTTTTATTCTGAAGAATACATCACCACGACTGGCTCCTGCTACTGCTCCTTGCCCTGCAAATTTCCCTGCAACAACTTTATCTGGATTAGAGCCTATATCATTTATAATACTTAAAACACGTTCTCGCTCGGCCGCATTTGATGCATTCCCACCAAAATCTTCAACATGTTTACCAAGTTTTTCCCAATCTGTGCATTAGTTACTGAGAACTTGGCACTAGCGCCAACACCAGAAGTTGGTACGGATATTTTCCCTGGACCAGGAAGATATCGAGAAATTTCATCACTGACTTTATTGATTAGTTTAGACGCAGTTTCAAGATCGCCCGCTTTGAGTGCCTTATCTACACCTTTTAGTAAAGCCCCAGCTTCATCACCCAGTCCTGGCATGATATCGATAACGGCCGCCAGATAGCCCAGCGCACTGTCCGCTTCCTTAAAGCTCTTGATATCCCCGTAAAGAGGGATAAAGTCGCAGCCTGCTTCCGCAAAACCTGCCAGCAGTTCATCCCGGTGGGCGTCCATTTTCGCACCACAGACCGCTGCACTGAGTCCGGCGCAGTTCTTCGCCTTAAACTCGTCAACCGCGTTTTTCAGTTGCTGCTGCGCATCCTTGTATCTGTCCTCCGGCTTTTTACCCGTTGCCAGATATTCAGCAACATCACTCAGCGAGTTATTCTCAACAACAACTCTTTCCGGTGCGAACTCAGTCACCGAAACAACTTTTCCTTTTTCTTTCAGTTAGTTACAACTGCTTTTCCCTGTTGTATTTTATGCCCAGGATTTTTGCGCTGTTAAGCGTTTTTGGGGCCACAGACGCTACCGCCCTGCCGTGACACAAGGTCTATCGCGCCACCATCATATAAGCAAACTACAGCATCACTGCGGACGCCGAAATCTTGGATTTATATTTTAATTAAGAAGTTCCTTTGATACATTGCCAGTATCGAAGAACTCCCTAAAGACCCTGACAACAAGACCATAATTTTTTGTAAGCTGACTTGCTGGCCAGTAATCTCCGAAAATTAACACTTTTTCATCTGGTTGTGTTAAATCGGTAATTGACATAACCTCATCATCTTCGTTCAAAAACGTAACCAGATAGAAACCTTTTTCCATTCTTACTTGTATTTCTGAGATTAAATTACCTTCGCAGTCTAATCTGTCGACGGTTACACAACCACTAAATAAATGAACTTTGGCTAATAAGTTAACAATATCTTCCCAGCAATCAGGCTTCTTCGTGCCACCTTTTTGTGATATCGACCATGAAAGAAGCAACCTATTCATCATTAGCTCCTTTTACGCGGAAGCCCTTTGTTCCTGACTGCCAATATAAGGTCCTACCAGTAGTTTCGTCAAATAATGTTAACGACTTAAGCCCTGATCTTTCAGCCATAATTTTTATATCGCTTAGACAATATGAGAAAACTTTCTCCCCACTTACCGACATAAACATATCTTTGCCGTTAGTCATTCCTTTTTCATAAGCTTGCTGAATTACACCTACCTCTGCATGAGCTGTTCCCATATTCCCATTGGGAAGGTTTTTATCCGGCCGCTTGTCTATCTTGGCCTGCACAACATCATTGATAAGCGTCGGTTTATTGAAATCAGCTAACTGTGAACGTCTTATACCTTGGTTGGTGTCAGAAAACTTCACTCCATCCACATTTCCCTTGGCTACGACTTTTAGATTGGCATCAACAACTTTACTTAATTGTTTTGCCGCAGCAGAACCCAAAATTGGTGTTACCGAAGTCGCAATGATCTCCAGACCCTGTTTCGTTTCGGTGTAGCTTTCTGAGGTCTGACGATCCACCCCTTTGGTGACCAAGAAATAGTTAATCATGGTATCTTTCACCTGCTGCTGATTCTGTGCATCAACGCTAGTGATATCAAAGAGATTGACTATCTGCCCATACGCATCAGCGTGCTGTTGGCTATATTTCGAGTTATAAGGGCCATCTTCATACCCCTCTTTTGAGGCAATGGCTTTTAGTCTTGCACCAGCACACGCTGAGCTTCCCGCGTTACCATTACCACACGCATCAATAACTTCCTTATGACTGGCGATATCTTTCTCAAGTAATGCGTCATATTTCTGCTGTGCTTTCTCGCGCTCTGCCGGATCAGTACTGTTTTTAAGTGTCTGTTTCGCCAGCTCAAGCTCAGTTTTTTCAGACACACTCAGATAGTTATTCTCAACAACAACTCTCTCCGACGCAGGTTGCTGCGATGAAGCCGGTTTTCCAATTTACTTTCAGCTACTTACAATCGGCTTTTCATGCTGTACTTCCTGCCCGAAAACCTTTTACCCCGACGCGCTTTTTTCGACCGTACACGCTACGGGCATTGTGGGTAAGAAGAGGTCGATAAAACGATCCCGGCTCTATGGCCGGGATCTGTCTTACTTAATAGAATAATTATACTGCTCTGGTATTTTATAATTCTCTGGGAAATTGGCTACATGGGGAATTTTGACATAACGATCAATATCTTCTCTCGTTTGTTCAAACATTCCAGATATCCCTGATAAAAAAGTTGATATCCGTAACAATGCTGCCTGCATTGCTAATTCATCTTTATTTTCTTTTGCAGCAAAAAACAGCTCGATTGTTAAGTTAAGATTTTTCATATCCTTTTGAAAACTTTGAACTATTGAAAAATCTTCAGCCAAATAAAGATCATCCTCATCGAGTTCTTCCCCTGCCTCATGCTTTAACAGCTCCAAATAGGCATCTTTAAATTTATCTAAATTACTGATATCAATCATTTAGGCAATCTCTGACCTTTGGCTTTAGCCGCCTTAGTCTTTGCATCATTAAACGAACCATCAATATTCGGGACAGCTTTAACTTTTCCTTTACTATCAAAAACCTCGATATGATCTTTATGTAGCCCATCAAGATAGTGCTTATCGCCTTTAGCAATATAGTCTCCAACAGGCTTCTTCGCTTGATAAATACTCTGCCCCTGAAATATCTGACTAGTTTTCTGAGCATTATCTTTCATTTGGCTACCAAAGCCGGGTTGCCAAGCGTAGCAAGGGATATTTTTCGGAAGTATAACCGCTGATAACACGATCCCGGCGCGAAAGCCGGAATTGACTCTACTCAGTTAATAAAAATCATCTTGCGCAAACTGTTTCCCTGTTGGGATAACTTCATCTTTATCAAAGGACAAAAGATATTCCTCGTCATAAAGCTTTATTGAGTACCCATAAAGTATTCCATCTTCTTCACTTATCCCCATAACCTCCCCTTTTTTACCTGCGTATTTCTTATTTGTTTCTTTGCAGTCAGGAGATATTTCCACTTCCTGATAAAAATCAATCTTATTTTCCATAATGCTTGCCTTGCTTATTTATGTGTTATTCGCCCATCAAGAGATACATTTAGATGCGAACCATCTCTTGTTGCCCAGCCAAGTTGAGCTTTGCCTTTTGGTGACAGTTGTACATCCCATTCAAAAGCCTGTCCTGCGGTACGCGATGGGCCTTTTACCCATTCATTACCGAATTTATCAAGGTAGCCATTATTCGGCCCCCGTGGTAATGGATTGCTGGGTGAGTAATTGCTATCAGGAACAAAGCGGATTTTACCTTGTGTTCGAAGTTCTACATATTTTATACGACCTTTGGTTGACCACGGTTGCGCCGCACCTGCCGTCCCTGAAGGATTAAATGGAGGCTCTTCAACATATGATAGTTTGGTGACAGTAGATGTACTCTTTGCCGCATTAGCCGTTGTAACTGCACCTTTTGAGACCAGATACGAATTTACTGCCTGTAAATTCGCCCCCAGCGCCACAGAAGCAAGAATAATATCCGCTCCCTGCTTGGTTTTGGCATAACTCAGCGCCGTATCATAATCCACACCCGTGGCAGTCATAAAGTAGTTAGCCAGTCCTTCCGTTACCTTTTGCTGATTCTGTGCATCAGGCGTCGTACTGTTTAACAAGCCAACTAGCTGGCCATAAGCATCCGGATACTGCTGGCTGAACTTCGAGTTATAAGGCCCGGTTTCATATCCGGCTTTCGCCGCATACGCTTTCGCTCTTTCCGTTGCACAACCCGCACTATCTGCCTTGCCGTTGCCACAGGCATCAATCACCTTCTGGTCACGACTGATATTCAGTTCCGTCAGTTCAGCAACTTTCTTCTGTGCCGCTTCACGTACTGCCGGATCTGGGTCGTTCAGTTTCCGCTTCGCTATCTCAAGCTCAGTCTTTTCTGGCTGGCTCAGATAATTATTCTCAACAACAACGCTTTCCTGTGCATTCCGGCAGGAACAACACAGTTTTCCCAGTTAAGTCAGTAGCTTGCAGGCTATTTTTGCTAAGGTACATCTGCTGCTGCAACTTTTTGCGCTGTTAAGCGTTTTGGCCCCGCAGACGCTACCGCCCGGCCGTGACACCTGATCTGCTACCCCACCAACAGATCACTATGAAGACGTGATGCCACGACACACGCCTCAGAAGCGTCTGTAATTGGCTGAATAATTTTAGCGTTCTTTTCGAATCAAAGAGTCATACTCTCCAAATTCGGGGAACTGCTCATAATTTCCGGCTACATCGACCGTTGTTTGACTTTCGTCCAGTTTATAGGGATTAAACTGTTCTTCTCTTACCACAGCACTACCATCTTCATTAAAGATATATGTAGTGCCATGCGACACATTTAATATACCTGCACCTTCGCCATCGTGTTCAGCAAATTCACGATAAACAGCCATTGATAAAAACAAACGATTATCATCAAGAATTTTAAAATTGTATAGCAAATACTCTTGCAAGTTTTCATTTAAAAAACTTACCCCAACCCATCCTTTATTTTTCATTACTTCAATAAAACATGATGGCGTAGATTCTGAGCCAATGAGTGCGGTGTAAGACTCACCAGTCATATGTTTTTTATATGCTTTCTTTTCTAGCCATACATCAATTGGTTTATTTTTTGCTCTAAACCATGATTTACAATAAAATACATCTTGCTTCATTGATAAACCTTCCCATTTGTATCACGTATTACCACCCCGGCCTTATCTGCTGCATTCAAAACCGATTGTGGAATGGGTTTTACCTGAGGAGGAACTTCTAAAATATTAGTCCCACGCAACGCATCACCGCCCAATGAACCACTTGATGGAACTTTAGCAATGGTTGCACCTGCAGGGTATTTATTCACAGCCTCCCGGATGTAATTAGTCGCTGTTGATTCAGTGATATCAGAGAACTGCGTGAACTTACGTGACACTATCTCACCTGTAGCCGGGTTATACGAATCAACACGATAATAGCCGTTTCCGTTAGGTTGAAACGAAATCGGGATCGAAAGCTATAGATATTTTTCAGGTATATGAGATAACTGTTCTACAACAGACCAGTTTTCAGGCTCCGATTTTTTACTGTGCCACTTAGCTCCATCTTCTAACCATTTTGTCCGATATTTCTTAATTCCTTGCAATGTTGAATCTTCGTAACCGAATTCAACCCCACAGCAATCACATATTTCGTATGTTGGTGATTCTCCATCATCACCCCAAGGGGCCTCAAGCTGCTCAGCACCACATACCCGGCAAATATATAAATCATTATTTTTGTGCATTGAAGTAGTCCAAATTTGTTGGATAGCCATGATCTGCGGGATCCGGCCTGAACATTGTTTTAGGCACACCATCACTATTTTTGACTGCAAATGTATTGGACGATGGGTTGTAGTAAATCGTATCACCGTTTTTACGTATTGTGGTGAGCGTTCCTTTTGGCGGAT
The DNA here is from genome assembly GCF_019968825.1 of Enterobacter sp. JBIWA003. Lineage (NCBI taxonomy): Bacteria > Pseudomonadati > Pseudomonadota > Gammaproteobacteria > Enterobacterales > Enterobacteriaceae > Enterobacter > Enterobacter sp. JBIWA003. The sequence continues at coordinate 67,995 of NZ_CP074170.1, read as the reverse complement.
TTGTTACAAAGTTATGTGTGGCATCCACATATTGTTTTGAGTTTTGATATTCGGGAAACTCTTTTCCATGCTTCGTCCAGTGTCCATACGCATTGTCAACAGGCTCCGCTTTTTTGGTTTCAGTCCAAATCTGAGTATCTTTAGATTTGCCACCTATCGGAACTGCCCCAATACCAAGACCAGCAGTTCCAGGAAGCGGCTTACCATCTTCGTCAAACAACACCCCAGGCCTGGCAATGTTGTAGACTTTTGGGAGGCGGTCGCCGTGCTCTTTCTCAAACTCTTCCTCATCATGGCCAGGACTCAGCGTGTTATTCTCAACCGTCGTCTTGCCCGCCTGAGCCGCCGCTACCGCATTCGCGCTGCTGTCTCCGACAAGCCCGCCAGCCAGACCAGAAGCCAGTGTCGCCAGCGCAGATACCGTCTGTTTTTCTTCCTCGCTCAGTTCGCTGACCTGTTTGCCAAAACCGTCAACCGCAATCTTACCAGCCAGCTCACCCACCGCTGCACCGGCTGCAGCGGACGCCGCATCTCTGCCGGAAGCGGCTGCAAGTGCGGCGTTGACAACCGCATGGGCCAGCACGCGTCCCTTAAGATCCTTCTCCGGGATGGCATTCGCGATGGCATTGGCGATATACGGCGCGGCACCGCCCGCAATCGCAGCTTTAATATCGCCACCTGCCAGCGCCTGGATGGCCGCCGTTGCTGCCGTGATGGCGCGCTGGGTGCTCTGCCCCGTTCCCATGCCAGACTGGTTAAACGCTTCGTTATAGAAGGTCTGGTACATCTGGTCATGAATCGCCTGATCGGTAACCTCTTTACCGTCTTTTTTCAGCTGGCTGATGGCGGCGTTACGCGCATCGCTGCCCGCGGTTTTCATCTTCTCGTTGGCCGCTTCCGTGGCCGCAATTTTGCCGTTGGTGCGCGCAATATCCGCAACCTGATTGCCGATCTCGCCAATCATCTGCGCGGTTTGCAGGCGTTTCTGCTCTTTCTCTTTGTTAAAGATCGGGTCGATGCTGCCGTTGGCATGGTCAGTGTCACGGCTGAGCGTGCTGACGTCCTGCTTCTGGTTAGCCTGGTCGCGAACAATGATAGCACCGTCGGCTACCGCTGACTGCGTGGCCGCTGCTGCTAAAGCTGATACGTATCCTTGACCAGGCCTTCCCCATCTGCGTGTTTTACAGCGACAACACCGGCGGAGTTCTCCGACGGCATCCTGCGCTTTCTGTACCTGGCGGTAGCGCTGTTAAGCCCGCGCCCACCGGCATTTATCGCGTTGAACGAACCGGAAAACTGACTGCATTCGCAGATGCTGCCCGCCGGCCAGCCGCTACTCGCAGATCTGGCTCACCAGCCACTCGCCGGAGCTGGCAAAGTTGATTGAGAAGCAGCGATCATTTTCGCTGTATCAGCTGTCGATGGCGGAGGGGGAGACGCGGGTGGAGAGGCTGGGGTAGTCTCAATGGGTACGGAGGCTGTTTTTTCGCATCTCGCTTCAGTGAAGCATGCCAATAAAGAACCCCAGATACCCGGCCCTGCTTAACCATATAAAGGGGCTGGTAAGGCCGGATCGCCGGATATTAATCAACTCTCTCATGGGGGCCAGGCCATCATTTTTTATAACGACATTTTTTGCACAATAGCGGCAATGCATAATCAGAAATAAAATTCCGGCGATCGCAAAACCAAAATAACTTTCGCGACTTCCCCAAAAATGAGTGCTTAATTTTAAATAAGTTAGTCCCCAGATACTGACTAAAAAAACGATAAATGAACATGCCGCGATGTTCATGTCTCGCTTACTACCCAGACCAAAAAAAAGCGCATCAAAGAAAAACATCGTGGTTAGAGGTGACTGAACGCTTCTTCCCGTCACTTTACTAAAACGGACAAACACGACAGTTCCGATGAAAAATGCGAACAGCGCAATTCCTAACAGCAGATAAATCATTTGATTAGTCCTTTTTGAAGGGCCAGGATATGAGGTCGGGACTGTTAGAGCCGTTAAGTTTGGAGAGAAATGGCTCAGCAAATACTGTAAAAAACTTTCTTCAATCCTGCTTAGGGTGCAATTTTATACTAACCAACATCCACTAAACGATTGTTTTTGCTCATCTGTGTCCTGCTTTTTCAGTTCAGACAGAAGCTGATATATCTCGCCCTCAGCCTTCTTACTTGCGTATTTTGCAGTGAAGGTTGTGATGTCCTTATCACCCAAAAACCGATTCTCAACAACAACCAAGTCCTTTGATTTGTATTTTTTCATTTCAGTTTTCCCCTGGCAAAATCTTCGTCTGCTTTTCCTGCTCTCTCAGATAGATAGCCACCTACTGTAGCACCTGCTATTACTGGTAATTGGTTTACGGTACCACACCGCTATCTAGTCCCGAGCCGAAGTGCATCGGTTGGAAATAATGGTTGCAAAATCATACTTTCATTAAAAATGAACATTTTTGGGGACAATGTCGCGACATCATAAATATTTTCAAGCACTAATCTCAAATTAGTTCTAAATGAAGGTATATTTGCATCGTCTGCAATGACATAAACATCTTCATTTTTTAACCTGGATTGACAGAGTAACTCATCACTGGTTTCAAAGTCTCTAAAGCTTATTTCAGACCAAGAAATGTTTCCGCTAACAAAGGGGTATCCTTCCAGAATAGAAGTTACTCTCGCTTCGTCTTCTTTATCAATAATAGTGAAATCAGCACTAAGAGCTTCTCTACACTCTTCAAATAAAGTCATAAGATCTACCTGTTCAATTGTTTCAATACAGTCTTAAAGGCGTTTTCATTATCCTCAAATGATATCACTTTCTTAACACCTTTCCTGTCCCTTGCTATAACCCCATCTATTGCTATGAGTGCCTTTTACATAATCATAATCGACTCGCCAACCGACCACCCGCTGCGAAAACTTCCGCCGTTCCATGCATAATGCGCTATTTTTTACGCAGCAAGTAGATAGTCGCCAAAGCAAGCAGCCCGGCGATATAATCCAGCGAATTATTCTCAACAACAACTCGATCCTGTACACTTTGCTGTGATGATAACTGTTTTTAACTTTATTATCAGATATCTAAATCCGTTTTCTCTGTTATAATTTCGGAACGGCAACTTTTTGCCCCGACGCGCCTTTTTCGCCAGAGTAAACTACCTCCTCGACGACAGTCGGGGATGTTTACTCGATAATTAATTTTCTTAAATGTTTTAAGCTAATGTCATTAACATCCATTTTAAGGTCATTACAAATATTTATTGCTAAATCGTACTCAGACTGACTAATCGGTACGTCATACTCGCTTAAATGATCGCAAATCGTTTCAAAAGCTAACCCTCTTTCACCATGCCCTACATACTCAATGGCATCCTGGAGTATTTCATTATCTAAGCGCCCCTTAAAAAGGTCGCCGAAAAAAACTATTTTATCATCTAAATCAATCATTTAAACACCCATCTTATTTAATATTTTATAACTGCTCGGCATCGGTCCATTATCAGGAAAGGCTATAACAATTTTCCCTGTAGCAGGTTGGTAAACAACCCTAGTTCTTACGCCACCCCTAGTTTCATAGGACACCCAGTTAGCAGGTTTCCCTTTACTGGTGTATACACCCCCAGTCCCCGTTTGAGCAAACCATTGTGTATCAGGAGCAGTAGCAATATCACCAACAGCATGTACTACTTTGTCTGTAGACCAATCTTACGACGGGTGTGGGGATTTTGAGGTGAGAAGCAGGCTATCGTAAAATAGCCTGCCGGGATGAGTTCAGATATTTCCAAACAGTGTTGCGGAACAAAAAAACGCCGCAGGAGCCGGGATCTTCTCAAGCCATCATATTGGCTAAAATCTGGCCTAAATCATTAAGTAAGGCACAGACATCTTCTTTAGAAGCCCCAATCCTGGTTTCAAATTCAGGAAAAGAGATACCATTACAGATTTCATTCAAAGCTGAATTCAGGATCAATAACTCATTTTCATCAATGGTTAATTGAGCTTGTTTCCCAGCAAGAGATATTAAATCCATTCATCACCTCAAATTATCAAAGTACGCCCTACCGTTTACAGGCTTAAAAGCGGTTTCACCATCTGATGCTTAATGATTGCGTGACCTGGCCGTTTTGGAGTACCGTCGCGGACGGCGGTACTCCAAAAACACATCTTGTCTGGAAGTGAAAAATGCAGGGCAAAAAAATCCCGCGGACAGTTGGCAGGATTTGTACTCACACAGGTAGCCGAGCAAGTAAGCTATTTACCTTTTCCGTATCTTCCGGGTGAAGCCGCAAATACTTTTCACTTGCAAGTCGTACGTAGTGATAGCAGATTTCTTCACTAACGATAGTAGTATCTGCTTCAGAGGGAGGATAACCAACAGCAAATTCAACACCTTCAAAATGTTCACTTTCGTCATAACTTTCCATATCAGGAAAGAAGCAGTAAACCCCATCTCTCATAAATGAATGCTTTTTAATAATACTTTCAATAGACATCAAGAAAACACCATCATTATACATGAGGTCAAAGTAAGTTTTTATGACCACGTCAGGGTCTGATTTTATATAAGGTAAATCAAATAAAAATTTCATTCATTTAATCCTATTTGGGATGAAAGTTTGTGACTCGACCTGTATTTTTATCGAGATAAACTCTAAAATTCAACCCGCCAGCTGTAGCATCATATGCTGACTGGCCATTGCGCATTGCATCTCTTAACCCTTTCATTGCAGCCTCTTGCCCAAGATCTAACATTACTTTGCCAGTATATATTTTCGGATCATAGATAGTTTTCTTTACTGGGCTTGGTTTATATTCTCCAGTTAAATTCCCCGCGCGATCTTTGGTAGGAACTAAGTATTCAACTTCAGAAATACCTTTAACATTTGTAGGTTTCTCGCTTACGATTTTTACGCCATATTTTTTAACGGCATCATAAAACGCATCAGCATTATGCCCACCTGAGATCCCACTCTTTTACGTAAACCCATCAACCGTTGCCAGATGTTTTGGTTGATCAATTCTGATGCTCATCCCATCAGGATAAGTGATTGTCGTCATGCCCTTCTCTGTACTAGTTTTATATGGCAGCGAATTTCCGCCATACTGACCGCCAGGATACTCTACATCTTTAATATCCTTACCCGGTTTTACTGAATACTCGCCATCGCCAGCAGTCCATGTGATCGACGGATTTTCAGGAATAACTTTGTCTACTTTGGAAGTGACTTTTGCAACAATCTTCTCTGTCAGAGCCGTACCTGTTTTTGCAACACCAACACCACCGGCGACAGCAGTAATGAGATCGGACATGAGTTTACACGCCTCAAGACCTGCATTGTACGCACCTCCCGCACCTGCCCTCTGATACTCTGATTCCATCAGATTGATACGATCAATATAACTTTGTTTAACGGCATCCGACATCGTACTGGACATGTCGTCGCTCGTGATTAATTGCTTAATTGCATCATAAGTGGCGGCAGGATTTGTGACGGCTTTCGATAAACTCTCGACGGAATCACTAATCCCCTGAGGAACACCAACCAGCATACCAGCCCCGTAGGCGGCCTCCTGCCCGATATCAACAGCATCCCATTTAGCACCGACTTTCAACTGACATGAGGTGTTACATTTACAGGCATCAAACTCTTTATCCCACTCAGAACGTTGTTGGTTGCTAAGATAGTTATTCTCAACAACTCGTTCCGGTGCACATTGCTGCGATAAACATGATTTCTCCTTTTATTTCCCTGACTTACAGTTTGTTTCGCCTGCTGTAATTCCGGCACAAGAACGTTTTGTCCTGATGTGTATTTTGCTAGGTGACCAAAATATTTCCTAGCAAGCGATCACAGTATAATCCCCACGACTGGTTGTAATAACATACCCGGCGATGTGGCCGAGATCTTACTGCTATTCAGGGAACTAATTGGATCGGGAAGGTTACTTTCCTGCCTTCAATGTAATCCCATATTATTTTATGCAACTTATTAAAAATTGAAGATTCATAAGGCATAAACTTCATTAAGAACGAGTGCAACTCGTCAGAACTGACCACCTTTATCTCCCCAATTTTTTTCACTTCTGCTGAGAAAATTTCTTTATTATCAATACAGTTAAAATACAAAATGACTTTCCTATCCTCTTTCGAATATAAAATATCATTTATATATAATGAATTACTGGTTGAAGACGGCGTTTCCATTCCAAGTTCCTTTAAACTCTTTATCTGTCATTTTATAACTGGTTCCTTTCCACGGATCATAGATAGATACATTTCCTTTACTATCTGTACCCTTAACAACAACCCAATGCCCAATTTTGCTACCCTGATCCCACATCATTGCACTCCATGAACCTGTTTTGTTCAAAGCATCATAGGCTTCAAAACCAACAAATCCTCCACTCCAGCTACTTCCACTATTTTTAGCCAAATCTCTAGCTAACTGTTCAGGGCTTTTCAGTCCAGTACCTATTTGAGTTTGATCAACAAAGATATTCCTATCTTTCAGCATCATTTCACCGCAAGCACCGCCACAACCCGTTGGCGTTGATTGTTTCACCACATTTGGATCGACTATTTCATCCAGCACATTCCAGTTTCCACCGGCTCCGCCCTTGGGTGCAACGGGCTTAACAATAACTTTTGCCGTCGAGCTTCCTGAAGGAAGAAGCTTCGCCGGTATCAAAGCGCCAGATAATACCCCTGCAACATTCTCCAGCGCTTTCTGGTCACCATTCCAGGCTTTCACAACAGTCGTCTTGATGCCTTCCCACGCATCACCATTCATGATGCTATCCAGTACTTTCGCTGCTGCTGCATCTTTCTTCGCAATATCACTCTGCGCCTGGCTACAGTAGCTATCCCCTGTCGCACAGGCGGTTAACGCTGCTACCATATCAAACGCTGTATCGCCGCCCAGCACGGCTAAGTCGCCGGTTTCAGCAGCAACATTGACCAGACCATTCGCAATCTGGGAAACGGTGTTCTTACCCAGCTTGTCCCTGATCTGGTCCTTCCACCATTCCTTGCTCTCTTTAAGCGACTCCCGGCCTTTATCCCCGGCCATCGAGTTATTCTCAGCCGTCGTCTTGCCCGCCTGAGCCGCCGCTACCGCGTTCGCGCTGCTGTCTCCGACAAGCCCGCCAGCCAGGCCAGAAGCCAGTGTCGCCAGCGCAGATACCGTCTGTTTATCTTCCTCACTCAGTTCGCTGACCTGTTTGCCAAAACCGTCAACCGCAATCTTATCGGCCAGCTTGTCTACCGCAATTTTGCCGACAAGCTCACCCACCGCTGCACCGGCTGCGGCGGACGCCGCATCTCTGCCGGAAGCGGCTGCAAGTGCGGCGTTGACAACCGCATGGGCCAGCACGCGTCCCTTAAGATCCGTCTCCGGGATGGCATTCGCGATGGCATTGGCGATATACGGCGCAGCACCGCCCGCAATCGCAGCTTTAATATCGCCACCTGCCAGCGCCTGGATGGCCGCCGTTGCTGCCGTGATGGCGCGCTGGGTGCTCTGCCCCGTTCCCATGCCAGACTGGTTAAACGCTTCGTTATAGAAGGTCTGGTACATCTGGTCATGAATCGCCTGATCGGTAACCTCTTTACCGTCTTTTTTCAGCTGGCTAATGGCGGCGTTACGCGCATCGCTGCCCGCGGTTTTCATCTTCTCGTTGGCCGCTTCCGTGGCCGCAATCTTGCCGTTGGTGCGCGCAATATCCGCAACCTGATTGCCGATCTCGCCAATCATCTGCGCGGTTTGCAGGCGTTTCTGCTCTTTCTCTTTGTTAAAGATCGGGTCGATGCTGCCGTTGGCATGGTCAGTGTCACGGCTGAGCGTGCTGACGTCCTGCTTCTGGTTAGCCTGGTCGCGAACAATGATAGCACCGTCGGCTACCGCTGATTGCGTGGTCCCTTCAGCATGGCCGCTGCCGCCCATTCCTGCCAGCATTGTGCTGGCCATGTTGCTAACCAGATTACCCGCAACCCCGGCGCCGCTGCTGAAGCCGACACCCTGATGTTCAACCTTATACTCCGCCTTATTGTTGATGTCCGTAAAGCCCAGCGTACCGGTCTCAAGGCGGTTTTTGTCTGCATCAGCACGGCTGGCAATCACCGCACCGTCCAGCTGCGTATGGTTGCCAACGTTAATATCAAAGCCGCCTTTGCCAGCGAAGATCCCGGTCTGCTCCTGGACCGAGTCGTAGTTGCTCTTCATCTTATCGCGGCTGATGCTAAAGCTGCCGCTACCGCTGCCCGCTCCCCAGGTGTAGCTTGCACCCGCATTCATACTCTGCTGTTTGCTGTTGTATTTGTCGCTATCCTGCAGGCTGCTGAGGGTCAGGTCGCGCCCGACATCCGCCGTGATCTTATCGCCGTTGACCTGCGCGCCTTTAAGTACCGTATCGCGGCCGCTGTTCAGGCTGACGTTCTGTCCGGCATCCAGCGTCGTTTCGTTCCAGGAGGTTCCATTGCCTTTTTCGCTGCCTCTGGCGGCGTTTACGCTGGCAGAGACGGTGATGCCCGCGCCATTCGGACCGGCGGTAATACCGATCCCGATTGAGCCACCCTTGCTGGAGTTACTGCCCGTCAGTTTATTGGTGTCGGCTGCACTCGTCAGGTTGATATCCTGAGCCGCATTGAGCGTCAGGTCCTTGCCAGCCTTCAGCTGGCTGCCCGCCACGGTAATATCACCGCTGTTGGCAGCGTTGCCCTGACCTGTCGCCGTGATGGCGAGGTTACCCCCGGCATTCAGCGTGCTGCCGGTCGTTTTGTCCTGCTCCGAGTGTGAGGTGGATTTAGAGGACTGTCCGCCAATGGAGGCCATCACGCCGAACGCGCCATTGTTGGTGGGATCGCTGCCGTTAGCCGCTTCAGCGAGACGGTTGGCCTGCAGGGCCTGAACACCCGACAGTGCCGCTTTGGTCGCCTGCAGTGCGGCGAGACGGCCATCGCTCTGGTCTTTCACCGCCATTGCCGTGCTGGCCGCAGTGTTCACCGCGTCACCCACTGCGCCGGAGAGGGCAATCGTCAGGCCACTGCTTTTCTGCTTGAAGGTTTGATCGCTGGTGAGCCTGTCGTGGCCCGGCTCGATCGTCACGCTGTCTCCGGTGAGCGCCATATTTTTGCCAGCCACCAGATCCGCGCCGCCGACATGCAGCTGATTACCGGCGGCAATATCAACGCTCCCCCCCGTCGAGCCCACCGTACTGAAGCTCTGGCTCTGGGTGGTGCCCTTCTCACGTAGATCCTGGGTACTTTTGCTGCTGCCGATGGTGAAACCAATCCCGCCCGAGCCCATCAGGCCGGATTTTTTCTCTTCCTTAAAGCGCCAGGAGGTGTCGCTGTTCGTCGCTGCCACAATATCGACGTTGTTGCCCGCCTTAAGCTTCACGTCGCCGTCGCCCGCCACGGCGGATCCGTTCACCAGCAGGTTATTGCCCGCAACGACCTGCACGTTATCGCCGCTCAGCAATGAGCCGGATTCACGCGTCGCGCTGTTCTCCTCGATGGTGTGGGTGGTTTTCTTGCTCAGGAACCCTTTTTTGGTTTTGGTCTGCTCTTTGTAGTGATAATCGCTTTCGGTTGCGGTATTGAGATTGACGTCACGGCCTGCCGCCACGCCGATATCGCCCTTCGCCGTCACCTGCGCGGCTTCGGTGGTGACATCGCGCCCGGCGAGGATTTGGGTATTCGCCCCGCTGGCGATCTCGGTTCCCTGCTGGCGTACCGATTCGTTGATGACGGTTTTCTTGCCTGACTTATAGCTATCGCCCTGCGTGGTCTCTTCCGCCGCCAGATTCACGTCGCGACCCGCCTGCAGCCCGACGCTTTTCTCCGCCGCCAGCGCGGCGGCCTGAGCGTTGATATCCTGCCCGGCCTTCAGCACCAGGTTATCGCCTGCGGAAATCGTGGTGCGAGCGAGTCTGGTGCTGTGGGATTCGCTTTTCCCTTTACGGCTGCTTTCGCTGGTCTGTACCGCGTTCATATTGAGATCGTTGCCCGCGTTCAGCAGCATATCGCCGCCGGAGGTCAGGTTTGCCCCGGTAACGGTGATGTTTTTCCACGCCTCAAGCGACAGGCTATCCTGTGCGGTAATGGACGCCATGTTGCCCAGCAGGGTGTCTTTCAGGCCGATCTTGCCGTACTTCCCTCCGGCGTTGATATCAATCTGTTCAACCTGGGTCAGGTTGTTGATGCTGCCGTCCAGGCTCTCCAGCGCGACCGTTTTGCCGCTGATGGTAGAGCTGATGTTATTGATATCGCCGATGGCGCTCAGGTTCAGGTCGCCGCCAGCTTTCATCAGGCCGTTGTTGAGGTTGCTGATGCTGTTCTGGCTGTCGAGCGTCAGGCTGTTTTTCGCCAGCAGCGAGCTGCCGCTGTTGGTGATGTCGCCGCCCTTCAGGGTGACGTTGTTGCCCGCGATTACGCTGCCGTTATTGACGGTGACGTCCTTCGGCGACAGGTAGAGTTTCGGCACCATCACGGTTTCGCCGTTGACGGTGGCTTTCTCCCACCACAGCAGGCTGTGGTCGAGCGCGGCAATCTGATCGGCGGTCAGCGAGACGCCAAACTGCAGGCCGAGCGACTGCTGCGCCGCCGCGGCGTTGTCCATCAGATAGCGCATCTGATCCAGATCGGAACCGATGCCGTTCAGGTAGCGGTTACCGGTCTGGTTGAGCATCACATTGGAGACATAACGGGTATCGAACGCCGCATCACCGAGGAAGCGGTAATCGTAATCCGGGTTCAGGTTGAGACGGCCGAGCATGTAAGACGAGCCGAGGAACTGCTTCTCGTCGGTAAACGCCAGCCGCGTCTCCTGCGGCGCCGTGGACGACGGTTTGACCCCGAGCATTGCGTTCAGATCGGCAAACAGGGCGGGATCAAGCTGTCCGAGACCGTTCAGTTTCGGGTTGATGCTGATCAGGTACGGGCTTTTCGGGTTATCGGAGAAGACGAAATAGCCGTTGTTGCCCGACGGCAGCGGGTAAGCGCTGGTATCGACGCGCTGGCCCTGATAATGCCCGACGGCGCCGCCCTGAGCGGTTCGGAGATCGGCCGTGGTGACCCCGGCGTTCGCCAGCGCGCCCAGCTGGCCGAGGTTCGCGTTGCCTTTCTGCCTGGTGCCAATGTTGCTGAGAGGCGTGCCGGACGCGCCGCCGTTTTCCAGCGCGCCGCCGCCGTTAAGCTGCTGCAGCGCACCCTGCAGCTGATCGTTCCACTGCGGCGAGTTCACCGCCACGGTGCCGGTCGTGTTCAGCCCCTGTTTTTGCACGCCGCTACCGACGCTCTGGTTGCTGAGGGTGTTCAGCGACGGCGTGGAGATAACGTTGCTGACGCCACCTGCATTGGCGGTGGTATTAGTGTTGCTGATGTTGCTGGTGAAGTTTGCGGTAACGTTGCCGCCCGCCTGGATCACTGCGCGGAATGGTGTTCCCTGTGATACGTCTTCGCGAACCCCCGTTGCCTTATAATGCAGTTCAACAGAGTTATAGCTGTCGTCGTATTCGTAGGTCTGGTAGCGGGTGGTCGACTGTGGAAACCATGAACGGTTGTTCAGCGTCGATCCGCTCATCACCAGTTGTCCGGAAGCCAGAAGCAGACTGGCATCGTTATCCAGCCCGTCTGCTGTGATATAACCTGAGCCCCCGGCACTGATGCGCGCTGCAGGACCGTTCGCGGTAACCGACAGCGAGGTGCGTGAAATCGCAAACTCCAGGGTCCTGAATGCATCTTTTGGGTACGGCACCATGATTGCACCATCCAGGACCTTATAATTTGGGTTACACCAGACCCCCAGACTGTTTGACGGGCAGGGAGAAAACTTGATACGCGCTTTATTTCCCATCCACTCAAGCGGAATATCAGCATCACGCGGTGTCAGCCAGGCGTACTGGGCGGGAAGATCTTCCTGAGCCCCCTGAGTCACCGCCAGCCCGTCCCGTGTGTTAAGCAGATGCTCGGTTTTAATGAATATATCCCCATTCTGCGTCTCAATATTCCCCGACGTGTTCACCACCTGGCTGTTCGCATTTCCCGCCGCATCCCGCTGCATCCACAGGTTGTTCCCCGCCATGATGTCGCCGCGCTGGTTGGTGATGCTGTCGGCAAATAGCGCCAGGTTATTCGCCGCGTACAACAGCGCGGTGTTGACGATGGCGCCCGGCGCGCTCAGGGTCAGCGAGCCGCGTGTGCCGGTGAAGCCGTCCACGGTAATATTGCTCCGGCTGGCCACGGTGATGTCACCTCCGCCCTGCACCGAGCCCGCGCCGTTCAGCGCCACGCTGCTGCCGGAGAGCGTGCTCGAGCCGCCGCCAGTGGTGATTTGTCCGTTGTTGCTGAGCTGCCCGCCCGCATTCAGGTTGACCGCCTGCCCCTGCAGCACGCTGCGGTTATCGATGTCGCCGCCGCTGTTGATGGTGAGGGTTCTGCCTGCCGCCACAGCGGTTCTGCTGGTAAACGCGTTCGTCAGCTGCAGCGTTAAGTCCCCCAGGGACACCAGCTGGCCGGTAAGGTCCAGCCCACGGCTTTGCAGCCACAGGTTGCCGCCGCTCAGCAGCTTGCCGCCCGCGCTCTGGGTTACCTGGTCCGCGCCAATATTCAGCTGCGTGTTGCCGAGCAGCGTGCCGCTGTTGTTCAGCTGGCTGTAGTTAACCGTCAGCTGTCCCGCCTGGGTGGTGCCCTGGCTGGAGAAATTGGTGCCGGTCAGGGTGGCGCGATCGGCCACCCACGTGCCGCCGTTGGTGGCGTTTGCCGCATTCAGGATCAGGTCGGTGGCCTGCAGCCAGCCGGTGCCGGTGAACTGCGGCGTGCCGAGCGTCAGGCGCGCGCCGGAGAGGAGTTTGCCGTCGTTACGCGCCTGCGAGGAGGCGGTCACGCGCGTCTCGCCGCCGCCCTGGATCAGGCCGTAGTTAAACAGCGCGGGCGTGGTCAGCGTCAGCGCATCGCGGCTGACGATTTCGCCTCCGCTGTTGTTGGTCAGCGTCCCGCTGAGGGCCAGCGTCGCGCCGTTATCGCCCTGCAGACGTCCGTTGTTGGTGAGCGCCCCGGTGGTGATGCCGAGCGTGCCCCCCTGCATTTTGCCGTCGCTGGTGACGGAGGCCGCCGTGATGTTCAGCGCCCCGCCGGACAGCAGGGTGCCGCCAGACTGCTGGCTGACAGTGCCGGTCTGGCTGAGTGTCAGGCCATTCACGCCGCTGATGGCGCCGCTGTTGCTGAGCGTGCCGCCTGTCAGCGTCAGGTTTTTCGCCGCCCACTGGCCCTGGTTCGCCAGCGTCGCGGCCTGCAGCGTCGCCGCACCCAGCGCGGTGATCCTGCTGCCTGCGGTTCCGGTGAGCGTATCGGCCAGCGTCATCTGCAGCGCGTCGGCGCTCTGCACCGCGCCGCTGTTATTGAGCGACCGGGCGTTAAGCAGAATATTCTGTGCCTGCCAGCTGCCGGCGTTGGTCACCGCGCCGGACGCAATCGTCAGAGTACCCTGGGTGAGAAGCTTACCGCCTGCGCCGTTGATCAGCTCCTGCTGAGGCGCGGCCATCGCCATGCGCGCCATCAGCCGCTGCTGTCCCTGAACGGTCAGGCTCTGCAGACCGGTTAAGGTGCCCTGGTTGTTAATGCTGTTCTGATGCAGCGCGAGGGTGTTCCCCTGCACGGTGCCGCTGTTTTTAAGCGTGCTGCCGCCGAGCGTCACATCGCCCTCGCTGAGGAGCTGCCCGCGGTTATCCAGCGTCTGTGCGGTGATATCCGTCCTACCCTGGCTCATCAGCGAGCCGGTTGAGGTCAGCGTGCCGCCGGTCGTGGCCGTCAGCGTTCCCTGGCTGAGCAGAGACCCGCCGTGCGCCCAGTCGCTGGCGCGGATGTCCGCGCCGTTCCCCTGCAGCGTGCCCTGCGTGGTCAGCTGGCCTGCATCCAGCGTCAACATGCCGCCGGAGAGGGTGCGCGAGGTCGCGCCCGTGGTCAACGTGGTCCCGGTGAGCGCCAGGCCATTCGTTCCCTGCATCAGCCCGCCGTTGTTCATATCGCGGGCAGTGAGGGACAGCGTACCGCCGGTGATGCGCCCCGGGTTCGCCAGGGTATCCGCGGTGAAGGCGGTCGTGCCGCCACTCTGCAGCAGCCCGGTATTCGTTAACGCCCCGCTGAGCGTGCCGCTGAGTCCCGTCTGCCCGTTCACCGTGCCGCTGTTGGTGAGGGTGGTGCCGGTCATGCCCAGTGTGGCGCCCTGCAGCGAACCGGCGTTGGTCAGCTGTCCGCCCGTCAGCGTGAAGCCGCCGCCGGAGAGCCATTTACCGTTCAGCTCGTTGATAAAGCGGTCGGCGGTGGCGTTAACCGCGTTGCTGCCCTGCATCAGGCCGCTGTTGCGCAGCTCAGTACCGCCTGCTGTCAGCGTTTTGCCCGCCACCGTGCCGCTGCTGGTCAGCGTCGTCGCGTTAAGCACGGCATCGTCGGTGGCAACGATGTTCCCCGTGTTGGTCAGGGCATTGCTCAGGCCCAAATCCAGGCTCTGCGCCTGAATATCGCCCCGGTTCGTCAGGTCGCTGCCCCGCAGGGTGAACCCGCCCTTCACCAGCAACAGGCCAGCGTTATCGAGCGTGTCGAGGGATAAGTTCAGAGGACTGCCGCTCACCAGCTGCCCGGTGGCGCCGTTGCTCAGCGCGCGGGTGGTCAGCGTCAGCGTGTCGTTGCCCTGAAGAATCCCGGTGTTGTTCAGCTGCGCAGCCTTCACCGCGAGGGCTTTCCCGGCCAGCTGGCCGTCGTTGAACAGCTGCGCCGCCGTCAGCGTGAACAGATTCTGGCTGAGCAGGGCACCCGTGTTATCCAGCCTGCCGGTTGCGGAAAGCGTCAGGGCGTCCAGCGTCTGAACGCTGCCCTGGTTATTCAGGCTCCCGGCGTCAAGCGTCGCACTGCGCCCCTGAAGGCTGCCCGCGTTGCTGAGGGTTTGTCCGCTCAGCGTCAGGGTCTCGCCGCCCGTCACCTGGCCCTGAGGCTGGTTCGTGAAGGTGTTCCCGGACCAGGCCAGCGTGCTGCTGCCCTGAAGCAGGCCGCTGTTCTGCAGGTCGCCCCGCAGGGTCAGCACTTTCGCCAGCAACTGGCCACGGTTATCGGTCCTGTCGGCCTGGACATCCAGCACCTGCTGGCTGAGCACCTTACCGCTGTTGGTCAGCGTGCCGGTTACCGCCGCCGTCACGCCCGTTTCCCCCAGCGCGTTACCGGTGTTCATCCACTCACCGGTGGCGAGATTCAGGGTGTTGCCCTGCAGCAGCCCGGCGTTGTTCAGGGTGGTGTGGTGCAGGGCGAGCGCGCCGCCGGAGAGCAGCATGCCCGCCTGCTGGTTGCTGAGCTGTGCCCCGGTCGCCGTGAGGGAGTGTGTCCCCTGCAGCGTGCCGCCGTTGGTCACCGACGCGCTGTTAAACTGCGCGTCGGTACCGGCCATCAGCCCGCTGTTCGTCAGGCTGGCGGTGGTCAGCGTCAGGCCGTTCCGGGCAATCACCCGCCCACCGGCATCGTTGCTGGCCTGTCGGGTCAGGTTCAGCAGCAGCGCGGTAGCGCTGAGCTCGCCGCTGTTGGCCAGCGTGTCGCCGCCGAGCGTCAGCGTTCCGCTGCTGCGCAGCGCGCCACGGTTAGTGAGGTCTGCCACGCCGAGCGTCAGCGCCGAGTCCCCCTCGACGGTGCCCTGGTTTTGCAGGCTGTCCGCCGTGACGTGCAGGTCGCTGGCCGCAATATTGCCCGCGTTAGCAAACGCAGTGCCGTTCAGGGTGAGCCGGTCGTCCGCCAGCAGGCGTCCGGTATCGGTGTTGGTCAGGCTGAGGTAGTCGCTGCTCAGGCTGACGCCGTTGATTTCCCCCTGGTTTGTCAGCGTGTCGCCCCGGAGGCGCAGCGTGCCGTCGGTGGTGATAAGCCCGCTGTTAGACAGCACCGGAACGTTCAGCGTTAAATCCTGCGTGCTGTAGACCGATCCGCCCGCAAGGTTTGTGAGTGACCCGGTCTTCAGGCCGAGCAGGGTGGTCCCCTGCAGCAGTCCGCTGTTCTCCACCGAGGCAGCGTCCAGCGCCAGCGTACCGGCAACCAGCGTACCGCTGTTGGTGATGCGATCAGGAGCCGTCAGGGTCATGCGATCCGCTTTTGCGACGCCGGACTGGAGGATGTTCTGTCCGCTGAGCGCGATGGCGCTGGCGGTAAGCTCTCCGCCGCTGGTCAGGTCGCCGGTCGCGTTAAAACTCAGCACGTTACCGGTGGATTTCCCGGCGTGCGTAATTGTGCCCGCCGTCACCGACAGCGCACCCTTCGCCGCCTGCGTGCCATTCAGCGCGGCATTCTGCGCCTGCAGGGTAAGCCCCTGCCCGCTCTGCAGATGCGCATCCTGGCCGGTGGTCAGGTCGCCGGTACTGACGGTTAATGCCCCCGCCGCGTCCGTCTGCCCGTTCAGGCTGGCGCTGCGGGTCGCGGTAATCTGAACATTGCCCTGACTGGTGGTACGGGACGCCTGACCGCTGGTCAGGGTGCCGGTCTGCGCCGTCAGCGCCGTCGCGCCGGACAGGGTGCCATTCTGTTCAAGCGCGTCTGCCTTCACGCTCATCGCCCCGTCAGCCAGCAGGCTGCCGCTGTTACGCAGGGTCTGCTGCGCCGTGACGTTTGCATTGCCTTTCGCGCTCAGCGTGCCCCGCTGCTCCAGGGTACCGGCGCTTAGCGCCAGGTTGCCGGCGCTCTGCAGGGTACCGCTGTTAGTGACCGTCTGCCCCTTCAGGGTGACGTCGTTACCCTGCACCGTGCCGCCGTTTGTCAGCTCTCCTGCGTTCACGTCAAGGTGGCCTTTCGCTGCCAGCTGGCCGCTGTTGGACACCCTGTTGCCGGAGAGGGCAATGTCGCGCCCCGCATTCACCTGCCCCTGATTACTGACGGCGCTGCCCGTCAGGCGGACATCGCCCGTGGCATCGGCCCGGCTCTGGCCGTCCATTACCAGCTGTCCGCCGCTCAGGGCCAGATTCTCTCCTGCCGAGACCGCACTGGCCGTGGATGACAGCGTGCCGCCGCTGCTGAGGGTCGCGCGGGTATCGCTACCGCTGCGGGTATTCGTCAGCGTGATATCTTTCCCGGCCGCCACGCTGAGCGCGCCTTTGCTGGTGACGCTGCCGCCGCGCTGCGTCAGGCTGCCGTCGGTGGACAGCGTGGTGTCGGCCTGACCCGTCAGCGTCGCATCCGCAAGCGCTGTACCCTGTTTGCTCGTGACGGTTAGCGCCCCGCCCTGTGCCGACACGCCGCCGCCGTTTACGGTCAGGGTATCTTTACTGTCCAGCGTCGCCGCGCCGCGGGAGACCAGGGAGGTATTGCTGAGCGTCATCCCCTGCCCGCTGCTCACCGACAGCGCGCCCGCGCTGTTTGTCCCGCCGCCCATCGTCTGCACTTTCCCCGCAGCGGAAAGGCGCATATCGCCCTGGCTGGCGAGCGTGCTGTTATTGAGTTCCACATCCTGCGAGCTGGTCACATTCAGCGCGCCCCCGGCCTGATGGCTGCCGTTGAGGACTACTCCCGCGCCATTCGCGGTAATCGAGCCGCTGGCCAGGCTGTTCGTGACCGTCAGTTTCCCGCCCGCATCCAGCTGAATATCGCCCTGGCGCGCGGTGAGGTTGCCGAGGTTCACCCCCACGCCCGTCTCGCTGGAGACCAGGCGGATACGGTTGGCATACATCCCGCCGAGCGCGCCGGTATCCACGGCCACCACGGGCGCGGCGCCCTCACCGGCAATCGGTTTGACGCTGCCGTCTGCGCCCACGCGGTTCGCCCCTGCCGTTACCGTCAGGTCGTTCGCATGTATCGCGGCGTTCACTTCCGTCGCGCGCGCAATGATCGACAGCGCGTCGCTCTTGCTGGCATCCAGCCCCTGGCCTTCAACCGTGATGGCGCCTTTCGTCACCTCCAGCGCCTGCAGGTTACCGCTGGCGTCGAACTGCGGTTTCCCCGTGGTCAGGGTGACGTTCGGGGTGTTGATAAATCCGCACCCGTTACAAGTAATGCCGTACGGGTTGGCCACCATAACGTTTGCTGCTTTACCGGCGACTTCCGTGTAGCCCTGTAACTGCGAGCGGCTGGCGCCCGTGACTTCGTTGATAATGCCTTTCGCTTCCCGCCCGGCCTGCAGGTTGGGGTTGTTCTGGATAAGCCCGCCCAGCTGGGTCTGGGTTAAACGGTCCGTGCCGTTATTGAGGATAAGCCCCTCTTTGCCGACGTTATACTCACCGAACTGGTTATGCGAGATACCCGCCCCATTGGGCGTGGCGATGTTGACGACCGGCACCCCGTTCCCCGCCCGATCGACCGTGGTCTGCCCGGTCGGCGTAAGCGCCGCCGCGACGGCAGGAGCCATCGGCTGCCAGACCATTAAGCCGCAGACAATCCAGCTGATCAGACGCTGCGAGAAACGAACGGGTGGGTGACGGGTATCCATAGTCGTAGAGTCTCTTAAAGCATGAAGGCAATGCGCCAGTTAACGCTCACATGATCCGGGCCGAGCCAGTCGGGATAGTGCAGGGGCGTGCCGACCGAAATCTGGCTGCTGTACCAGCGCCCTGCGCTGCTCAGCCCCACCGAGCCTCCCCATAACGTGCCGGAGGCAAAGCGGTCCTGACGGTCTTTTTCCAGCCAGCCGCCGTCAACGGCGACCGTTGCGCTCACCGCGCCAATCACCGGAAGGGTGAAGAGGGAATACCCCAGCTCGTTACGCCAGTAGCCGCCGTTATCCCCGGACAGGTACTGCTCTTTAAAACCGCGCACGGAGCTTTCGCCGCCGAGCGTCAGGCGCTCGGAACCGTACAGCCGATCGGGCGACCACTGGCCGTAGGCGCTGGTCAGCCACCAGGCATTACGGGTAATCGGCCGCTGGAAGCTGGCGTTCAGACTCCATTTGCGGAATTCCGCGCGCGGCACATCCCCGGACTTATCTTCGTCGGTTTCGGCATTGAACCACGGCATGCCGTGGCTCCAGGTCGGGTTGAAGGTCGCCACGCCGCCCAGCATTTTTTGCGTGTGCGTGATCCCAAGAATCAGGCTGGAGAGGTTGCGCGTGCTGCTCTGAAGCGGCGCGTCGTTGAGCCAGTTGCGGCTGGAGCGCTGAACCACGCCAGCCGCAATGCCGGTTTTCACCTCCCCGTTGCGGAAAACCACCCATGACGCGTTAACGCGATGGGTTTTGGTATCGCCCGTGGAGAGCCAGTTGAATCCCTGGTTATTGATGGTGGTCCGGTAGTTACTCCAGGCGTAGCTGTAGTCCAGTAATCCGTAGCCAAACGGCACGCTGACGCCCGCCTGGAAATTCTGCGCATCGTACGCGCTGGCAAAATCGCTGCTGCGCCCGCCGCTGACAAACCATTTATCCGCCAGCCCCAGCATATTATTGGCGGTGAGCACGCCACTCAGCTGATCTTCGCCGGTACTCTTCTGCCCGCTATTATCCAGGCTTACGGATACACTTAAGGGAAATTCCGGTTTTGCCGTGAGATTAACGATGGAATATCCGGCCTGTGTTCCCGGAAGAATTTCAATCTGAACCGGGTCAGTACGCAAACGGTTAATTTGCTCCATGCCCTGTTCGATGTCGCGTAAATTAAGGATGCCGCCCACCCGTCCCGGAAACGCCATTTTCAGCATACGCGGCGTTTCGCCTTCCAGACGGATCGCTTCCAGTCTGCCTTCCAGCACAACAATATTCAGCTGGCCGCCGGAGAGATCCTGCTCGGTAAGAAAAGCGCGGCTGGTGATATATCCCCGGCTGATATACCAGTCAGAAATATGGGCGAGAAGCTCCGTTATTTTCGCCATATCCAGACAGCGGCCCTGCCACGGCGCGACAAGGGCCTGCCGATTTTTCGGGGAGATTAAGGTCGCACCGGAAAGGGTAATGGTATGAATAGTAAAACAGGGCCCGGAGCCGGTAACCGGCAGCGGTCTGGCGGGCGCAGGGCGAGGAATACTGCGCTCCAGTTCCTCACGCTGTTGCTGGTTCTGTAATAAAAGCTGCTGCTGTTGCTGTTGAATGGAATCGCGATCGGCCGGCGATAGCGGCGCAGCATTGGCGCGCGCTAAAAAAAAGACGGCCAATAAGATAGCAGCAGCATAATTTACTAATGAAATTATTCTATTTTTTATTTTGGAGCTATTCATCCATGCCACAAAAATGTCCGCAATGATTATTTGCGTAATATAAGAGCATTCTTAAAGCGAGTATATCTAATTTGCGTTAGGGCATCTGAAATAAATTTTTCTTTCAGAAAAATGAGAAGGGTATTAAGAAAAAATACGAACTAATTTAACTAAACCTTAAATCTTGAGTTAGCCCGAATACACTAGCTGTGAAGACGGAAAGTTTTTCGCCACTCTGCGGGACTCACCCCAAAACGCGCTTTAAACTGCTGTCGCCAGGTGACGGCGGAATTAAATCCCACCAGCTCAGCCACGCGTTCAATCGGCATATTTCCGGCTTCCAGTAAGATCTGGCTGCGCCGCAGGCGTTCGGCGGTCAGCCAGTCGGTGACGCTCATCCCCGTAGCGTTAACAAAATGACGGGTCAGGGTGCGGCGGCTCATCGAGACCACGTCCGCCAGCGAGTCCAGACTATGCGGTTCGGTGATGTGCTGCTGCAGGTAGTCGATCAGACAGTTAATGCGTCCGTCGCGGGTATCTTTAGGCACCGGCTGGGCGATGAACTGCGCCTGCCCGCCCTCGCGGTGGGGCGGAACAATCATCCGGCGGGCAATCTGGTTAGCAACCAGGCTGCCAAAGCGCTGGCGAATGATATACAGGCAGCAGTCGAGGGCTGCGGCAGTACCGGCGGAGGTGATGATATTGCCGTCATCCACGTAAAGGGCATTAATATCCAGCTGAACGTTAGGGAAGAGCGACTGAAATTGACGTTCGAACTCCCAGTGGGTGGCCGCACGTTTGCCGTCGAGGATCCCCGCCCAGGCCAGCACAAACGCCCCCAGACACAGCCCGACGATTTCCGCACCGTGGTCTCTCGCCTGTACCAGGCTGTCGAGCAGCGACTGCGGCGGGCGTTCAAGAACGTGCTGCCAGTAAGGAACGACAACAATATCGGCCTGCCCAATGGCGGTAAAATCCTGCGTGGCGTTGAGAGCAAATCCGTCTTTTGAGGTGAGAAACCCTGGCGTTTCGGCGCAGATCGTCACGTTAAAGCGCTTTTCTCCGGAGACCGAGTCGCCAAACAGAATGCAGGGAACGGAGTAGTGGAACGGGCTGAACCCGTCTACCGCGACAATCGCGACGTTGATTAGCGACATCTGTCTCTCCTTTCCCTTTCTTACACTCAGAATATAACGGTTTCGCCATCCTGGGGAATGCTCACTGCGTCACTCACCTGGTTGGCTTCAACGTACTCCCGCAGCGCGCTGCGGGTTAACAGACAGTGGTTAATGGCTTCCATATGGATCGCCACAATTTTAGCCTGCGGCAGCAGGAAATGGACGTTGAGCACATCCTCCTGCCCCATAATAATGGGCCCAAAACCAATGACGTGGGCATAGCCGGCGTTCAGTATCACCACGTCCGGCTGGTGCTTTTGCAGATCGGCCGCCACCTCGTCACGCCAGACGGTATCCCCGGCAATATAGAGCGTCTTCTCATCAGGATGACGCAGCACCACGCCACAGGCCTCGCCCAGCCGCTCCGCCAGTTCGGGCACGGCGTATGCGCGATCGGTACCGTGCTGGCCGCCGTGGGTCTTCGCAATTCGAATCTCGCCAAAGGTGGTCTCGTCGGTCATGACCGTCAGGTTGCTAAACCCCTGGCTGCGCAGCAGCGCGGCGTCGCGGTCATTTTGTACGTAAATGGGTTTGTCTTTGGCGATCAGTTCCGCCGCGGCGCGATCCCAGTGATCGTCATGGGTATGGGTGACGATCACCGCGTCGGCGTCCAGCAGCGCGTTGACGTCAACGGGGAGTTCGACCGTCGGGTTGCGGCGTTCGGCATGAGCCGTGCCAGGGAAGCCCGGATAAGCGCCCTGTGGGGCCAGCATCGGGTCGACTAAAAGACGTTTTCCGGCATAGGTAATCAGCTGGGTGGCGTTGCGAATGTGGGTGATGTTCATGGGCTATCCTCCGGTTGGTGTGATAAGGAGGATAGCCAGCCGTCGCGCGTCACGCTGTGGGTTAAAGAGCGATTACCGATGAAATCGGGCCAATTTACGTCACCGTGCTTTATGCAGGTGCTTTTACCAGCCCGGCACCGCCCCGCCGTTAAAGATCGTCTCCGCTGCTTTCGCTACTTCAGGGGACTGATACGACTGGATAAATTCCTTCACGTTCTCCGCGTCTTTGTTGTCTTCGCGCGTCACCACGATGTTCACGTACGGCGAATTTTTGTCTTCGATAAAGACGCTGTCATGCACCGGCGAAAGCCCGGTTTGCTGAATATAGGTGGTGCTGATGATGGCGACATCCACTTTCGGGTCGTCCAGCACGCGCGGCAGCTGCGCCCCTTCCAGCTCCATGATTTTCAGCTGCTTAGGGTTGGCGGTAATATCCAGCGCCGTCGGCAGCAACCCGGTATCTGGCTTCAGGGTGATGAGCTTCTCTTTTTGCAGCAGCAACAGCGCGCGTCCCAGGTTGGTCGGGTCGTTTGGAATGGCAATGGTTGCGCCGTCCTTCAGGTCAGACACGGATTTGATTTTGCGGGAATAGCCAGCCATCGGGAAAACAAAGGTGTTCGCCACGGCCACCAGCTTGTAGCCATGCGCCTTGTTATCCTCTGCAAGGAACGGGCGATGCTGGAAGACGTTGGCATCCAGTTCCCCCTGGTTGGTGGCATCGTTAGGCAACAGCGAGCCGCTGAAGCCCACCAGCTCCACGTTCAGGCCATATTTCTCTTTTGCCACCTTTTTGGCGACTTCCGCCACGTCCTGTTCGGCGCCGTTGATGACGCCGACTTTAATGTGTTTGGCATCGCTGCCACTTTGATCGCACCCTGCCAGCAGCAGGCCAGCCAGTACCAGAGCACCCAATCGACGTTTCACAAGACAGTTCCTTTTGCTGAATGTTGTAGTGACTATATCGACAACGAGGCGGGGAAATAAAAACCGAAAAAGAATCAATAAGAAGGATCGGTTATATGCGGGTATGGCCGGGTGACGCTTCACCACCGGGCATCAGGGATCACAACGTTGTCGTCCAGTCCTCGACGGCAAGCTCCTGCACCATTCTGAATGCACGATCGTTAGTAACAATCGTTGTTCCCCGACTGATAGCATGTGCAGCGATCAGTTGATCGAGATCCCCCATCACTTTCCCTTTCTTTTCCAGGGTTGCACGGAGTTCACCGTACGTTGCTGCGGCGTCGCTGTCCCAGTCGCAAATCGTGATGGTATTGAGAAACTCCCGGATTGTTTCTTTCAATCTACTGCTTTTCTTCTTGTCAGCACCATACAGCAATTCCGCTTCGGTAATGCTTGAGATACAAACGTCACCCGGCGCCAGACATGTCATTCTGCTTACAACCTCCGGGTGTCGTTTAAACAAGTGACTCACAATATTCGTATCCAGCATATGTCTCATGAGCATGCTCCATCCAGAGGGTCTCTTGTCGTAACACTCTGATTGCGTTCCTCCTTGCTCAAAAACGTATCTGGTACGTCCGTTTCTGCCAGCATGCGGAGAAAATTATCCCAGCTCTTTATTAGAACTGGTTTTGCCGCCAAAACGACATTCCCCTCCTCATCCCGTCGGATGTAGACGCTCTCCGCATCAAACGCGAATTCAGCAGGCAGCATAACGGCCTGATTCTGACCCTTTCTGAATAGTTTTGCTGTGCGTTCCATTGCTATCTCCATGGATGACTTGACCAGGCCAAAGCATGCGCCAGGGCCCGAAAAGAAGACAAGCAACACGTTTTAAATTAGGAAAGCGGCTCGCAATAAATAGCAGAATGCATAATGACAGAAACGGGCTTAAAGGGCTTTCGCCAGGTAATGTCGCTGCATGCCCGAGTACGGATAATCCTGCAAAGACATCTGCAGCTGGTACCCCTGCTTTTCATAGAACGGACGCGCCTGGAAGCTGGCGGTATCGACCAGCGCGTGCTTGCAGCCTTTGCGCCTGGCTTCTTCTTCGGCCGTTCTGATGAGCTGACTGCCCACGCCGGTTCCGCGTACGGTATCGCTCACCCAGAGATAATCAATATTCAGCCAGTCGCCTTTGCGCACGCCGATTAACCCGCCTAGCATCACGCCATTTTCGTCCCGCACGTAAACGCCAACATCGCCGCTAAAATTTGTCAGATCGAGAAACTTTCCGTTAAAAGCCCTCAGCCCCGTCAGTAACTCCTCTTTCTCTTGCGTCGTAACATTATCAGTAATGCTCAGGTGCATATTTTTTCTCCTTGTTATCTGTGCCGTTTCACTATCTCACACACGCATCGTGGAGAAAATTCATACTTTCGGCTGGCGTCGCTACACTGAATGTAACGATATATTTCATGGGAAGCCTGTGACTTCTAATGGGGGTTGTTGATGAAAGCTGCGCATCTGGTCTGCCTGCTGGTTTGTCTGCTCTTCGCCGCGTTTGTCCATGCTCAGGAAAAGGAGGATCCGGCGAAAGAGGCGCAGATTAAGCAGCAGGTCATGAAAGATATAAAGAAAACCTGTACGCCACAGAAAAAGCAGAGCGATAAGGCCTGGCAGGCGATGATTTTGTCGTCAGAGGCCAATCAGCTGCTGATCAAAAATGCCGTTACCGCCGTGAAGCGCGACAACCTGGACGCCTACTGGGCGGCGATTGGCCAGGTGGATTGTATGGAAGATTATTGAATGCTGCTTGCCGGGTGGCGGCTGCGCCTTACCCGGCCTACACAATATTTTTAACGCTTACGCACGTCTGGAATAATTAAATCCCCGCGCAGCACATACGAGCCGAGCATCTGCGTTTTCTCCGTCAGCCAGCTCACGATACGCGCCGCCATGGCATCCATTGAATATTCAATCGCCGGGATCACCGGAATACCCGGCAGGTGCAGCGATCCGGCCAGGCTGAAGACCATAATGTCGTCTGGCACGGATTTATTAAACGCCTGCAGCTGCGGGATCACCCGCTGGGCTTCCTGCTCGTCCGCCACCAGCAGTGCGTTGAAGTTCAGCGTGCTGGCGTTATTCAGCAGCTCCTGTAGCGCAACGGACGAGGAGGTCGCGTCCATGAACACAAGGTTGCGATTAAAGGGCAGGAAATTTTTCTCCAGCGCGTGCTTGTAGCCAAGCAGAACCTGGTCGGCAAACCCGCTGCCGTGCGGGTGGATCAGGGCAATCTGGCGTCGACCCTGGCTGGTCAGGTAGTTACAGGCGGTTTCGGCGGCAAAGGCGTGATCGAACTGAATGCTGTTGGAATTATCAGACTCCATGCAGTCGACCAGGATGACGTTGTCCATATCGACGTCCAGTGGGAAACGCGCGCCAATCACCAGGATGTCATCGCAAAGCCCGCGAGAGAGTTCTTCAAGGGCGTGCATTACTTCCGCTTTACTGTGCGCGAAGCGCAGCAGCAGGTGTTTTTGATGCTGGCTGAGCTGTTTTTCCAGCGCGTAGAGATAACCGGTGGTCTGGTTAATATTTTCCTGCGCGCAAATGACCCCGATACAGCCCGTCGACTGGCTCAGCAGCGACTGGGCAATCACGTTAGGCCGGTAGTTCAGCTCATCCACCGCTTTCAGTACGGCCTGACGGCTGGCTTCCTTTACGCCACGCGACCCACTCAACACTCGCGATACCGTGGCTTTAGACACCCCGGCAAGACGTGATACATCATTGATTGTCGACATCTCTTTCCCCTGGCAGGCTTACCTCGCGCCTGCAAATTCCATGACCGCTTCGGCTCACATTATAGCCAGAACGGAGTATATCCGTTTCCGTTTTCCATGGAAAACGATTTTCCGTTTCCACTCAAAATGATGTCAAAACAGCCAAATTATGTGACCTGCATCCGGTTAGTTAGCCTCATAAGTATTGGATCTTGATGGTTGTCACAGTTCTGTCTTTTATGAATGGAAACCGGTTTCCGTATCATGTCCAATCATCCTCGCAATAACTTTTTACATTTAGAGGAGGGTTGTCGATGTTCAAGATTATGCTGTGCTGCTCTGCCGGGATGTCCACCAGCCTGTTGGTCAGCAAAATGGTCGATGTCGCGAAAGAACGTGGTTTGCCGGTGAAGATTGATGCGTACGGTGTTTCCGAATTTGATACGCAGTTTCCGCAATACCAGGTGGTACTTCTCGGACCGCAAGTGAAATACATGTTACAGACACTCTCAGACAAGGCGGCGACGCATGGCATTCCGGTGCAGCCCATCGACATGATGGACTACGGCATGCAGCGTGGCGATAAAGTACTGGACTTTGCTCTGTCGCTCATCGAAGCGGCACACTAAAAGGTGTTCACATGAGTTCGTTATATCAATCCATGGTCGCGGTGATTGAGCAGTCAATTACCCCGCTGGCCGCGAAGCTCGGTCAGCAAAAGTATGTGATTGCCATCCGCGACGGCTTTACCGCCGCGCTGCCGTTTATGATCATCGGCTCGTTTATGCTGGTGTTCATCTTCCCGCCGTTTTCGGCGGATACCACCAACAGCTTCGCCCGCGGCTGGCTGGATTTCTCCCAAACCTACCGCGAACAGCTGATGCTGCCGTTTAACCTCAGCATGGGCGTGATGACCTTCTTCATCTCGGTAGGGATTGGGGCGAGCCTGGGGCGTCAGTTTAACCTCGACCCGGTGATGTCCGGCCTGCTGGCCTTTATGGCCTTCCTGCTGGTCGCCGCGCCGTATGCCGACGGCAAAATCTCGACCCAGTATCTCTCCGGCCAGGGCATCTTCACCGCGCTGATTACCGCGATCTACGCCACCCGCGTCTACGCCTGGCTGAAGCAGAACAACGTCACCATCCGCCTGCCGAAGGAAGTGCCCACCGGCGTGGCGCGTTCGTTTGAGATCCTGATCCCGGTGATGGTGGTGATCGGCACGCTGCATCCGCTGAACCTGTTCATTGAAGCGCAGACCGGGATGATTATCCCGCAGGCGATCATGCACCTGCTGGAGCCGCTGGTGTCCGCGTCTGACTCCCTGCCCGCCATTCTGCTCTCCGTGCTGCTGTGCCAGATCTTCTGGTTTGCCGGTATCCACGGCTCGCTGATTGTTACCGGCATCATGAACCCGTTCTGGATGGCCAACCTCTCGGCAAACCAGGCGGCACTGGCCGCAGGCGCGGCGCTGCCGCACGTTTACCTGCAGGGCTTCTGGGATCACTATCTGCTGATTGGCGGCGTCGGTTCCACCCTGCCGCTGGCGTTCCTGCTGCTGCGCAGCCGCGTTACGCACCTGCGCACCATCGGCAAAATGGGCGTGGTGCCGAGCTTCTTTAACATCAACGAACCGATTCTGTTCGGTGCGCCGATCATCATGAACCCGATGCTGTTTATCCCGTTCGTGTGCGTTCCGCTGGTCAACGCCTGCCTGGCGTACGGTGCAACCAAGCTCGGCTGGCTGGCGCAGGTCGTCTCGTTAACCCCGTGGACTACCCCTGCACCGATTGGCGCCTCGTGGGCGGCGAACTGGGCGCTGAGCCCGGTGGTAATGTGCCTGGTCTGCATGGTGATGTCGGCGCTGATGTACCTGCCGTTCCTGCGCGCCTACGAGCGTACGCTGATTAAAAACGAAGAGCAGAAAGCCCAGGCTGCAACCGTGGGTGCCGCTGAAGCTACAAGCAATTAAGTCAAAGAGGAAGGGTCATGAAATACGCATTTCCCGATAACTTCTGGTGGGGCAGCGCAAGCTCCGCTCTCCAGACGGAAGGGGCAAGAGAGGGTGACACCACGTGGGATTACTGGTTTGCCCGCGAGCCGAACCGTTTTCACAACGGCGTGGGGCCGCAGCAGACCTCCACGTTTTATCAGCACTGGAAAACGGACATTCAGCTGTTGAAACAGCTGAACCACAACAGCTTTCGCACCTCGATTAGCTGGGCGCGCCTGATCCCCGACGGTATCGGTGAAGTGAACCCGGACGCGGTCGATTTTTATCATCAGGTCATTGATGAGCTGAATGAACAGGGCATCACGCCGTTCATCACCCTGTTCCATTTCGACATGCCGATGGCGATGCAGGAAATCGGCGGCTGGGAAAACCGTGACGTGGTGGACGCGTACGCCCGCTATGCGCAGATTTGCTTCGAGCTGTTCGGCGACCGCGTGCTGCACTGGTTTACCTTCAACGAGCCGATCGTGCCGGTGGAAGGCGGTTATCTGTACGACTTCCACTATCCGAACGTGGTGGATTTCCGCCGGGCGGCCACCGTGGCGTATCACACGGTGCTGGCGCATGCGAAGGCAGTTCAGGCCTACCGCGCCGGGCATTACGCGGGAGAGATCGGCATCGTGCTGAACCTGACGCCGTCGTATCCGCGCTCGCAAAACCCGGCGGACGTGAAGGCGGCGCACGTTGCGGATCTGATGTTTAACCGCAGCTTCCTCGACCCGGTCCTGCGCGGCGAATACCCAGCGGATCTGGTGGCGCTGCTGAAATCTTACGACCAACTGCCCGCCTGCAAGCCGGAAGACGGTTTCCTGATTGCGGAAGGGAAAATCGACCTGCTCGGCATTAACTACTATCAGCCGCGTCGCGTGAAGTGCCGCGACAGCGCGGTGAACCCGCAGGCGCCGTTTATGCCGGAATGGTTCTTTGATAGCTACGAGATGCCGGGCCGCAAGATGAACCCCTACCGCGGCTGGGAAATCTACGCGCCAGGTATCTACGATATTCTGATTAACCTGCGCGACAATTACGGTAACCCCCGCTGCTTTATTTCTGAAAACGGGATGGGCGTCGAAAACGAGCAGCGCTTTATTGAAAATGGCCAGATTAACGATCAATACCGCATTGAGTTTATCTCTGAGCATTTAACCTGGCTGCATAAAGGCATTAGCGAAGGGTGTAATTGTCTTGGCTACCATATGTGGACATTTATCGATAACTGGTCGTGGTGCAATGCCTATAAAAATCGCTACGGATTTATCCAGCTCGATCTGGAGACGCAGCAGCGCACCATTAAGAAAAGCGGAGAGTGGTTTGCCGCCACCGCCTTAAATAATAGTTTTGAAAAAGAGTAATGATAATGATTGTATTAGAAGAAGCCGTTATGGAAATTATCGTCAATGCTGGCCAGTCACGCAGCCTGTGCTTTGAGGCGCTGCACGCGGCGCGCCAGGGCAACATTGACGAAGCCAAAAGCCTGCTGCGCGAAGCCGACGGCTATGCGCGCCAGGCGCACAAGATGCAGACCAAACTGATCGAGCAGGACGCGGGTGAAGCCCGCCAGCCGATGACCTTAATTATGGTGCACGCGCAGGATCATTTAATGAATTCGTTATTAGCGCGTGAATTGTCTGAAGAAATTATTCATTTATATCAGAGATAGTCTATGGCGAAATAAATTAATGTAATACCTCTGTACCTAAAACTAGAAATCCACTTGTTCTGATGATAGCGACATATTCTGTCAGATCGGAGCGGGATGGTTATTTTCTGAATAAAATTAAACTATATTGAGATAACCATGAATACGATTAAAAAACTTCCATTAACCATGGCGGTTATCGCCGCGCTTTGCCCAATTTCCGTGCTCGCACAAGAATTCACCCAGGAGCAAATCGACGCCATTGTGGCGAAAGCGGTGGATAAAGCCCTGGCCGAGCGCCAGGCCAAAATGGATGCGGCGGTCGCGAAAAAAGCGGACGTGGTGACCGAGCCGCAAAGCGCGGCGCAATCCCCGGACATGGCGATTCCGTTCGGGATTAAATTTACCGGCTACGCCCGCTACGGCGCGCACTTCCAGGCCGCCGATCAGAAATACGTGGCTGTCGATGGCTCCTACAATGGCGCGTCCGCGATTGGTCGTCTGGGTAACGAAGGCAACGGCGGCGAGTTCCAGCTCTCTAAAGCCTTCAAGAGCGAAAACGGCGCCATCTGGGACATCAACGTGATGATCGACCACTGGGGCGACGAAGTTAACCTGAAAAAGGCCTACGCCGGGGTGACCAATATTATGGCCTCCAACCCGAACGCCTACTTCTGGGCCGGTCGTGACTTCCACCAGCGTCCGCAGCAGGGCATCAACGATTACTTCTGGATGAACCACGACGGCCAGGGCGCCGGGGTGAAGAACTTCGACATCGGCGGCGTGCAGTTTGACGTCGCCGCCGTGGCGGCGGTGGAATCCTGTAGCCCGGAAGTGATGGAAGACGAAGCGAACCCGTCGCGCATCACCTGTACCGGCGGTTCCGGTACGGGCGACAAAGGCAACTACGCCGCGACGTCTAAAATCCACGGCATGAAGCTCGGTCCGCTGGATCTGGAGCTGTACGCCAACTACGGCTTTGACTCGAAAGCGGTGGAGAGCGACGAGCGTCTGAACGCCTAGCAGGGCGGCGTGGTGCTGAGCCACACCAACGACAGCGGCGTGAACAAGGTGATCGCCCGTTACTCCGATAACGCGGACAACAGCGTGTTCAACAAAACCGAGGATCTGACCACGGTCTACGCCAGCTTCGAAGGGCTGTATAAATTCACCCAGGCCACGCAGGTGGAGTACATCCTCGCCTTCCACGACTATGACAACAGCCGCGATAAGACCGACAACCGTAAGAACTACAATGCCATCGTGCGCCCGATGCACTGGTGGAACGACGTTCACTCCACCTGGCTGGAAGCAGGCTGGCAGCACGTTGACTATGATAACGGCGGCGACAACAAGGGCTGGAAGCTGACCCTGTCGCAGAACATGTCTATCGCCATGGGGCCAGAGTTCCGTCCGATGCTGCGCTTCTACGTGACCGGCGGCAAAGTGGATAACGCACGCACCGCGCGCGTGAACAACACCAAAGACGAGACGCTCGACGACTTCAACGTCGGCGCGATGTGGGAGGCGTGGTTCTAGTAGAGCTTCGTTTGTTTCGCCCGGCGGCGCTGCGCTTGCACGGGCCTACAAGGTTTTGTAGGCCGGGTAAGCGTAGCGCCACCCGGCAAGATCCCATGTTATGCTAGAAAAAAATCAACATAGCAGGGGAGAAAATGGGTTCCACACGTAAAGGGATGCTGAACGTCCTGATCGCCGCCGTTTTATGGGGCAGTTCCGGCGTTTGCGCGCAGTACATCATGGAGAAAAGCCACATTTCTTCGCCTTACCTGACCATGGTTCGCCTGCTGTTTACCGGCGTGATCCTCCTGACGCTCTCCTTCGTTCACGGCGACAAGATTTTCTCGGTCATCAAGCATCGCAAAGACGCCCTCAGCCTGCTGTTTTTCTCGCTGGTCGGCGCGCTCACCGTGCAGCTCACCTTCCTGCTGACGATTGAAAAATCCAACGCCGCTACCGCCACCGTGCTGCAGTTTCTGTCGCCAACGATTATCGTGGCGTGGTTCGCGCTGGCGCGGAAAACGCGCCCCGGCGTGTTTGTTCTGTCCGCAATTGTGACCTCGCTTGTCGGGACGTTCCTGCTGGTGACCCACGGCGATCCAACCTCGCTCTCCATCTCGCCAGCCGCGCTGTTCTTTGGCATCGCCTCGGCGTTTGCCGCGGCGTTTTACACCACCTATCCGTCAACGCTGATTGCCCGCTACGGCACATTGCCGATTGTCGGCTGGAGTATGTTGATTGCCGGGTTAATGCTGACGCCGTTCTACGCCGGGCGCGGGACGACCTTCGTCATTGACGGCAGCCTGCTGCTGGCGTTTTTCTATCTGGTGGTGATCGGCACCGCGCTGACGTTCAGCCTGTATCTGAAAGGCGCGCAGATGATCGGCGGGCCAAAGGCGAGCATTCTGAGTTGCGCCGAGCCGCTGAGCAGCGCGTTGCTGTCGGTGATGTTGCTGGGCGTGGCGTTTACCCTGCCGGACTGGCTGGGGACGCTGCTAATCGTGTCGTCGGTGGTGCTGATTTCGATGGATTCAAGAAGACGGGTGAGGACATCGGCGTAGCCTGATGTCCCCTCATCCCGGACTGTACACCCCAAAGGGGCGAGGGGGAAAAGACCGCCCCGAGCAGTCCCCTCTCCCCTGTGGGGAGAGGGTTAGGGTGAGGGGAAAATTGACTACTTAGCTTTAACCTTCCCCGCCACCAGCAGCGCGGTCAACAGCATCAGCGTGCCGGAAATCACCAGCGGTGACGTCAGCCCCAGGTGGTCGAGCGCCACGCCGCCAATCGCCGCGCCGCAGGTGTTTGCCAGCTGGATCACCGCCACCTGAATCGACCCGGCTTTTTCCGCCTGATCGGCGAGTGAGCGGGTGATCCACGTCGACCAGCCCACCGGCACCAGCGCAAAGGCAAAGCCCCAGATAATCGCAATGGCAGACGCGACCCACTTATCGCTGCCCCACAGCACCAGCACCGTGGCGCTCACTGCCAGCACCAGCGGCGCCCCCGCCAGCGCCACCTTCAGGGAGCGCTTCAGGAACTGGGACGACAGCGACGTGCCGACAAAGCTGGCAATACCGAAGCTCAGGAGCACCAGCGTCAGGCCGTCGACGTCAAACCCCGCCATGGTCATATACACCGGGCGGATATAGGTAAAGAAGGCAAACTGCCCGGCAAAGGACATAAAGATCGCGGTCATCCCCGCCAGCACGCCGGGGCGCTTCAGCAGGCTGAACATGTTCTGCTTGTGGTGCGCCGCTTCGCCCGGCAGGGACGGCAGCGCCTTCCACACCCAGATAACGCAGAGCAGGCCCATCACTGCCGCCGCGTTGAAGACGTTACGCCAGCCGATAATCCCGCCGAGGAAGCTGCCCAGCGGCGCGGCAATCACCAGCGCGATAGAGACCGCGCCAAATATGACGGACAGCGCTTTCGGCACGGTGCGCGCAGGCACCAGGCGCATGGTCAGCGAGGCGGACATCGCCCAGAAGCCGCCGAGCCCCAGCCCCAGACAGGCGCGCCCCAGCAGCAGCAGGGTAAAGCTTTCCGCCAAGGAGACCAGCAGGCAGGAGAGCGTCAGCAGCACGCTGAACAGAATGACCACTTTGCGGCGGTCGATGGTGCCAATCACCTGGGTGATAAACAGGCTGGCAAACATCGCTACAAAGGCGGTGACGGTAACGGACTGCCCCGCCACGCCTTCGGAAATGCCCAGATCCTGCGCCATCGGCGTCAGCAGGCTCACCGGCAGAAACTCAACGGTAATCAGGCAGGCGACGCAGAATGCCACGGCGAAAACGGCCGACCAGTTGGGGCGTGAAACCTCGCTGGTCTGCGGTCTGGTCGAGGGCTGGATATGTTCTGTCATGGCGTCACCTGAAGATAAAAACGTGCGGAAAAGTCGCGCAGTTTATCATCAAAAGTGTGACGAATTTAACGTTTAGACAACTTTTGTGGTTTTTAGAGGAGATCAGTGCAGGTAAAACACGCCCTCTTCCGGCAGGAAGAGCTGGTTATAGCGCAGCTGGAAGGCGTTCAGCTCCTGCGGATCGGGCTCCATCTCGCGCATAAAGCCGAGCGCCAGACGAATTTGCGCATCGGTGATCGGCGCGGCCAGGCGGGCTTTACGCAGCAGGCGGTGCCACGTGTGCAGGTTCTCTTCACTGCCGTCGACAATGCAGACCTGCCAGATCAACAGCACCTGTGCGGCGTTTTGCAGATGCGCCTCGTCGGGGCGCTCAAGGTAGCGGATAAACTCATTGCCCGGCGTTTTACCGAACTGATCGATCATCGACTCGACCGGCATCGGGGTGATGCCCAGACGCTCGCTTAAACGTTTGATGGCGCGGCGGGAATCTGAGGTCAGGACGCGAAATCCCACCACAAACACCACGGCAAGCGTTGCCAGCATTATCCAGACCATGCGTTCTCCTTTGACTAGCCGCTCATCATAGCGGGAAACGCACCGCGTCGACAGCAGGCAGAACCAGAATAGTGCACTGAAAAGACGTTGCAGAACGGGGGATAAGGTATTAATGCCGTCGGCGGAAATAAAAAAGCCCGGCATCACACACCGGGCAAAGAAGTTACCTGCACACTCAGGCTGTTTTTAATTTCTGCGCACGATTCTCACGGCGAATTTTACGTTCTTCCAGTACGGCAACCATCGCCATCAGGACGATACAGCCGATCGCTGCTGCATCCAGCGCCGCGAAGGTGCCCGCCCAGCCGGTGAGGCCGAAAATTGGCGTGCCGTCGGCGATCATCCCCAGACCCAGCTTGGCAAAGCTGTCGCCGATCAGGTAGGCGAAGGTACCCTTGATCCCGTCGGCGGCGCCGATCGCTTTTTTCGGGACGAAGCCCACTGCCGCCACGCCGATCAGCAGCTGCGGACCAAACACCAGGAAACCGAGCGCAAACAGGGATGCGAGGTAAACGTACTGGTTGCTGGCGTGCTGGTAAACGCCCAGCGTGGCGATAATCAGCGCCAGCGCGATGCAGGCCACCAGCGCGCGACGGCCGTTGGCGAGGTCGGAGAGCCAGCCCCACAGCAGCGTGCCGACCAGCGCGCCCACTTCGAACAGGGTGAAGCCCTGAATCGCCACCTCTTTAGAGAGCTTCAGCTCCTGGAAGGCGTACACGGTTGACCACTGGTCGATGCCGATGCGCACCACGTAGAGGAAGATGTTCGAGAAGCAGAGCAGCCAGATCACTTTGTTTTTCAGCACGTACTCAACAAAGATCTGCCATTTGGTCATCTCGTTCTCTTCGGTCTCTTTGTCCTCTTCGCTGATCTCCTCGCCGAACAGCTCTTCGGCTTTGCCGAGGCCGTAGGATTCGGGGGAGTCGCTGCCGAAGCGCAGGCCGATAAAGCCGACAATCAGGGCGATAATCGACGGGAAGATAAACATACCGATGACGTGGCCGTCGAACAGGTAGTTTGCGCCAAACAGCGCCACGCCTGCCGCACCCGCCCCGCCGAGGTTATGGGAAATGTTCCACATGCCGAGGTACGACCCTCGCTTGCGGCGCGGCGTCCATTTGGTGATGGTGGAGTAGCTGCACGATCCGCCGGTACTCTGGAAGAAACCGCTCAGGGCGTAGAAGGCGATCATCAGGAACAGGCTAACGGACCCTGCGCCCATGCTGGCGCTGAAGCCGAGCATACAGATGGCGGAGAGGATCAGCATAAACGGCAGGAACTGCTTGGTGTTTTTGCCGTCCGCGTAGTAGGAAACGACAGTTTTCCCCACGCCGTAGGTGATGGAGAAGCCCAGGCCAATCATCCCCAGCTGCGTCATGCTCAGCCCGTAGGTGGAGATCATGTCGTTCTGCGCGATATTAAAGTTTTTGCGGATCAGGTACATGGTCAGGTAGCCGATGAAGACCACCAGATAGGACTGCATGAACGGTTTGAACCACATTTTGCGCCGCACATCGAGCGGCAGATCCAGGGTCGGCTTGCGCACCTGATTTAAGAAGGCCAGCATGGTTGGTTTACTCCTGAGCTGATTTTTGCAGCATTGTAAAAATCAGCCGGGAGAGATGCCTGAGACAGCGTCCAGGTAAAACCGGGAAAATTTCTTAGTTTTGCGCCACTCGGGGTGAAAAGGTGAGGCGCATCACATCACACTGGCTTCACGCGGAGCCTGGGCATGTAAAAACGGCAGCAGCAGCAGGGCGGAAATTCCCGCCGCGATGGCAATCACTGCGAAGAAGCCGCTCCAGTGCCAGATGTCGATGACCCGCGCCAGCGGCCAGCCGGAGAGCGATGCGCCGAGGTAGGCAAACAGCCCGACAAAGCCCGTCGCCGCGCCTGCCGCCTCTTTGTGGGAGCACTCTGCCGCCGCCATGCCGATGAGCATTTGCGGGCCAAAGACGAAAAAGCCGGTGGTGAAGAAGCACGCCGCCTGCATGACGTAGCTGGCGAACGGCATCAGCCACAGCGAGCCAACAGAGAGCAAAATCCCGGCGGCAAAAATCAGGTTCATCGGGCCGCGGTTGCCGTTGAACAGCTTATCCGAGCCCCAGCCCGCCACCAGCGCGCCGATAAACCCACCCAGTTCGAACATCGTGACCGCCGAGTTAGCAGTGACCAGGTCCACGCCGAGCGTCTCGGACATGTACAGATTGCCCCAGTCGTTGATGGCCGCGCGCACCACGTAGACCAGCACGTAGCAGAGCGAGAGGAGCCAGATGTAGGGGTTTTTCAGCACATATTTGGTGAGGATCTCCTTGCGGGTCAGCCCCGCGCCCTCCTGCTGTTGGGCAATCTCCATCTCGTCGTGCCGCCAGTCGCCCACCGCAGGCAGGCCCACGGTTTGCGGCCTGTCGCGCAGGCGCCAGCAGAGGAACAGCCCGGCGACAATCGCCAGGCCACCCGCAATCATCATCCCCGCGCGCCAGCCGTAGTGCAGCGCCGCGGCACCCACCACCATCGGGATCAGCGCCCCGCCGACGTTGTGCGCGGTGTTCCAGACGGCCCACCAGCCGCCGCGCTCGTTGCGCGAGTACCACGCCGTGAGCAGGCGGGCGCAGACCGGCGCGCCCCAGCCCTGGAAGAAGGCGTTAAGCGCCCACAGCAGGGCAAAGGCCCACAGCGAGGTAGAGAAACCAAACAGGATGTTCACCACGCCGGTGGCGATCAGCCCTACGCCCATGAAATAGCGCGCGTTGGAGCGATCGCTGACGATGCCGGAGAAGAACTTCGACAGGCCGTAGGTGATGTAAAACAGCGTCGCCAGCAGGCCGATGTCGGTGCGCGTCATCACGCCGCTGGCGAGAATTTCCGGCGCGGCGGCGTTGAAGCTTTTGCGGGTGAAGTAGAACAGCGCGTAGCCGAGCCAGATGGCGATCAGAATATGGCGACGCCAGTAGCGGTAGCGGGTGTCGATTTCCGCTTTGTCGCCAATCGGCGCGGCGCTGGCAGGGGTTTTAAACATGATAACTCCGTAGCGGCAGGCTGACGCTGACGCGCGTCCCGTGGGTGCAGGAGAGGTTCAGCGTGCCGCCCAGCGCCTTTACGCGCTCGCGCATGCCCGCCAGGCCAAAGCCCTGGTGGCCGGAGCCCGGCGGCAGGCCGCAGCCATCGTCTTCAATTATCAGCATCAGGCGTTCGTCCTGCTGCCAGCCCTGTATCGTGACCGCGCTGGCATTGGCGTGTTTAACAATATTGTTCAGCCCTTCCTGACAGACGCGGAAAAGGGTCACGCGCTGGCCTTCGCTCAGCGCAGATTCGTTAATTCGCCAGTCGAGATGGCTGACAATGCCGCGGCTTTCCAGCTCCATCTCGCGCATCAGGGAACGCACCGCCTGCTCCAGCGACAGGTCGTCGAGCTGGCGCGGACGCAGCCTGCCGAGCAGGCGTCGCACCGAGTCATACACGCCCAGTGAAAGCTGCTCGATATGCGCTCCGCCCTGCTTCACGCCCGCGTTTTCCGCCGCCAGACGCTGGACAATGCCCGCCTGGGTGCGGATGGCGGTGATCGTCTGGCCGATGTCATCATGCAACTCGCGGGCGACCTCCTGCCGCACGCTCTCTTCGGTCTCCAGCAGGCGTTCAGCCAGACGCCGGTTGCGCGCCAGCTCGGTTTGCAGGGACTGGTTCAGCTCGCGCAGGCGCTGAATGCCCGCCCCGAGCAGCAGCCCGGTCAGGCTCTGGGCCAGCAGCGAGAGTAGCAGATCCACCGGATGGTCGTGCCAGGTCTGGCTGGCAATCAGCGCGATAGCGTTCATCAGGGTCGCGATCAGCGCCCCCTGCCAGCCGTAGTGCCAGGCCAGGGCGATAATCGGCAGCGCCAGGCAAAACGGGGTAAAGCGTGAAAGCTCGGCAGGTAAACCCAGCTGAAGCCAGAGGCTCACCACGAACAGCAGCAGATACCAGATGAGATGCCGGGCGCGCCAGTTCACCGGTTGGGACACCAACCCCGGACCAAGCGGCTGCCAGACGGTGCTGGAGAGGTAGTGCCAGATAACGAGGCAGGTCGGCGCGAGCGTCAGGCCGCCGGTGAGGGTGAGCAGCAGCGCGTTGAGCATCTCCCTGTCGCCGACCCACGGCAGGGACTGCAGCAGCGCGGCGGCAATCAGCGCCGCCCCCTGACGCAGCAGCGTGCGCCAGTCGCGCTGGTGACGGTAGCGGGAAATGAGCGCAACCGGGAGAAGCGTAAGCAGGCTTCCGGTCATCAATAATGGCAGATGCGCCAGAGCGACTTCCTGCGCCAGCCAGACCAGCAGCAGCCACTCTGCGCCCAGCAAAACGGGCCAGTAGCCGCGCGGGCACTGGAGCATTAGCCCCAGTCGCAGGCCGAAGGGAAACAGCAGTACAGCCAGCTCCGGGCGTTCCACCAGGTGCAGGCTGATGCTCCACAGGCAGAACCACGCGGCAGAGAAGATAAAAAAGCTCGCAACGACGGCGATCAGCCGCGAAAACACGGGACTCATTGCCAGCTGTCGAACATGCGGCGCGCCAGCTCGACGTCGTTGCTGACGTTGAGTTTTTCCATCAGGTTGGCGCGATGGACGTGCACGGTCTTCGGCGACAGATCCAGCTCGGCGGCAATCTCTTTTACCGACATCCCCTGCGCGAGCTTCTCAGCCACCTGACGCTCACGTCTGGTGAGCGGATCCTGTCGTCCGGCCGCCAGCTTGATGGCGATATCCGGCGTCAGGTAGCAGCCGCCGGTGGAGACGGTGCGCACGGCGGCAATCAGCTCGTCCGGGCTACAGCGTTTGGAGAGGAACCCGCGCGCGCCCGCGTTGAGCGCCTGCTCGACCAGCGCCGGGCTGTCGTGGACCGAGAGCATAATGGTCGCCATTCCTTTCGGCAGCTGGCTTAACAGCTCCAGCCCGGAGAGATCTGGCATCGAAATGTCGCAGATACAGACCTGCACCCCGCGCCCCGGCAGGCCCGCCAGCGCTTCGCGACCGGAGCCAAACTCGGCCACGACCTGGAAATCCGGTTCGAGGTTGAGAAGCTGGGCAAAGCCAGAGCGGACGATAAGGTGGTCGTCGATAAGGGCGATGGTGGTCATGTGTGTTCCTGCGGTCTGAAAAAGCCGGATGGCTCTGCGCTTATCCGGCCTACAAGAGCGAAAGACGCCTACCTTAAGCGATCTATTCGAAGAACACCGCAATTTTGTTAAACATGGTGGGATCGGACTGGTTGCGCGCCACGTTGGTGACGTCCTCCAGCTTGTCGATCTGCGCCATCATCTGCTCCAGACGCTGGTCATCGTTGACCAGTAGCCAGATGCGGCTGTGCTCGCTGCCCTGAATCGGCAAACAGAGAATGCCTTCCACGTTAAACGCCCGGCGGGCAAACAGCCCGCAGACGTGAGTCATGACGCCAGGGTGGTTGCGGACGGTGAGTTCCAGAATGACGTTATCATGTTGTTTCTGCATGGCTTATTCTCCCACCATCTCAGTATTTGCCGCACCCGGCGGCACCATCGGATACACTTTTTGTTCAGGGTCGATACGGACGTGGATCAGCGCCGGGCCCGGACGCGAGATCGCCGCCTGCAGCGCCGCGTGGGCATCCTCTTCCGCGTTCAGATCGCAGGTGTGCAGGCCAAAGCCGGCGGCAATCTGCATAAAGTTAATCATCCCCGGATAGGTTGCCGCAAACACGCCCTGCTTGTAGAACAAGCTCTGCTGCTGGTGCACCAGGCCCAGCGCCTCGTTGTTCATCAGGATGATTTTTACGTCTAACTGGTTTTCGGCTGCGGTCGCCATCTCCTGAATGTTCATCATCAGGCTGCCGTCGCCGGAGAAGCAGATGACCTTGCGGTCCGGATTCGCCAGCGCCGCACCAACTGCTGCAGGCAGACCGAAGCCCATGGTTCCCAGACCGCCAGAGGTCAGCCACTGGCGTGGACGGTTCAGCGGGTAGGCCTGGGCGGTCCACATCTGATGCTGTCCCACGTCGGTGGTGATAATCGCGCTGTCGTCCACGCAGGCGGCCACGGCGTTGATCAGGCCGTAATGGCTCAGCGGGTCGCCTTCAGTTGGGATCGCGCCCGGGAACTCGCGCTGCAGATCGGCCACCAGCTGGCGCCAGTCGGCGCGATCGGTCGCGTCGGTTTGCGGGATCAGCTGCGCCAGCACTTCGGCTACGTCCCCCTGAATCGCCACGTGCGGCTGCTTGATTTTACCCAGCTCGGCGCGATCGATATCCACGTGAATGATTTTGGCATTCGGGCAGAACTGCTCGGTTTTGCCAATCGCCCGGTCATCAAAACGTGCGCCCATAACAATCAGCAAATCCGCCTCTTGCAGGATGTAGTTGGTGCTGCGCGCGCCGTGCATGCCCAGCATCCCCAGGGACAGCGGGTGCGCTTTTGGCAGCATGCCGAGCGCCATCAGGGTCATGGTGGTCGGCAGGTTGGCTTTTTCCGCAAACTGGCGGATTTCATCCGCGGCGTTGATCGCCCCGCCGCCCAGATAGAGCACCGGACGTTTGGCGGCGTTAATCATGGCGGCGGCGTCGCGCACGCTCTCAGCGCTGAACTCCGGCGCAGGGGCACGTTCACCCGGCTCCGGCAGAATGTCGATCTCAATTTCTGCGGTCTGGACATCCTTAGGAATGTCTATCCACACCGGGCCCGGGCGGCCGGACTGCGCAATGCGGAACGCATCGCTGATAACCTGAGGAAGCTCGGCGATGTCGCGAACTAAATAGTTATGTTTGGTGATGGGGATAGAGATGCCGTAGGTATCCACTTCCTGGAACGCATCGGTACCGATCATCGAGGACGGCACCTGGCCGGTAATGCAGATCAGCGGAATGGAGTCGAGACGCGCGTCGGCGATGGCGGTGACCAGGTTGGTTGCGCCCGGGCCGCTGCAGGCCATACAGACCGCCGGTTTACCCTGCGTGCGCGCCATGCCCTGAGCGATAAAGCCTGCCCCCTGCTCGTGGCGTGCCAGCACGTGACGGATCTGCGTGCTTTGGCTTAACGCATCGTACAGCGGCAGCACCGTGCCGCCGGGGATGCCCGCAACCGTGGTAATGCCCTGTCGCTCCAGCAGATGAACGATCAGCTGCGCGCCGGTAAAACGCGTCTTGGTGGATGTTGTGCCCGAACTTGCCATGCTCCAGTCCTTTTCTTCTGAGCCGACTTTCCGGGGAGGGTCCTAAACGAAAAACCCCGCCCGGTTTGCGCCGGCGGGGTTTTGGATTCGTGTGTTGATCCAGTCCCTACGGCGCATTGCCGACGACCACCACCACACGCACGACGACCACTGCGGCTGGTTGCGCAGTTTTTAGTAGGGTCGAAGTGAAGATGGATGAAGTCATTGGGGACCTGTGTTTGGAATCATTGATTGAATTTATACAAACACAGGTTTTCGGGCGTGACAATGGAAAAATTTTCATCTGCGCAAAAATGCGTCAGGGATCACGTTTCGTTTGTTGGATGATGAAAACAAAAAACCCCGCCTAAGCGAGGTTTTTATCAGGGTTTTGCGGTTGGTCGCCGCAGAACACACTGTGTTACGTCAACGCAAAAAAGTATACGCGATCGAAGACGAACGCGCAATTCCGGCACGGATTTTGACGTTTTTGAGTATGGATCGCCTTTCGATTTTTGTCCAAAAAATACTGTTCATGCATACAGTATTTATCTATACTGAGGGTGTTCGCAGTGAGCGAGGGGGCCGCAGTTCTACCGGCGCAACGAAGTCCTGGCTGAAACGGGTGGTGCCGTCAGTGCCTTAACCCCTGAAGTGAGCACACTGTGTTACGTCAATCCAGGTGCTGGCAACAGGCGGCGGAAAGGTACGCCAGCATCGTGCTCCTTTTAACCAAAAGGAGACGCGTATGAGCGTAGTGGATATGGTGATACTTATCCTCAAACTCATTGTTGCAGTACTGCAACTGCTTGATGCTGTCCTGAAATTCGTTCGGTAATTCAGGTTCAAGTCGCACCTGAGAGGGGCGGGCAACCGCCCCTCTTTAATAACGAGGGAATGCTATGTCGCGTCTGTTAATTGAGCCTGTCACACCGGATGAGCCCGGGTATATCGCCCTGAAGGCGGAAAGTATTGCACTGAATTTTAACATGCTGCGCAGGCTTGAAGAGAGCTGGCAGCGGGGTGAGAACCGCTTTAACGCGCCGGGTGAAAAGCTGTTAGGTGCGTTTCTTAACGGCAAGCTGGTGGGCGTGTGCGGCCTCAACCGCGATCCGTTCAGCCAGCAGCCGCGCGCTGGACGTATTCGCCATCTCTACGTCAGCGAGAAGTGCCGCGGGCTGGGGATTGGCAAGCAGCTTTTAACCGTCGTGATGGCCGATGCCAGCATCTGGTTTGATTTCCTCAATACCCATGCGCCGGACGCTGCCTACGGGTTTTATCGCCGGGCAGGTTTTACGCTGGTCTCGGACGAACCGCGGGTGACGCACCGCCTTTTTTGTGCGGTGTAACCGGCTGGCAGCTTCAGGACGTGAATGTTACAGTTGAGTGACAATTCATCACCCGATACGCCATGACCATCACCGTATTCTGCATTTTGCTGTTCGCCGCCCTGCTGCATGCCAGCTGGAATGCCATTGTCAAAGCCGGAACGGACAAGCTCTATTCCGCGATTAGCGTCAGCGGCTCCGCCACGCTGATTGCCCTGGTGCTGCTCCCCTTCTCTCCACAGCCCTCTGCCGCAAGCTGGCCGTTTTTGTTAGTCTCCTGCGCCTTACAGGTGGTGTACACCGTGCTGGTGGCAAAGACCTATCAGGTCTCCGATATGAGCCAGACCTATCCGCTGATGCGCGGCACCGCACCGCTGCTGGTGGCGCTGATCAGCGTGCTGGCGCTTGGCGATCGTCTCTCCTGGCTCGCCTGGTCCGGCATTGGGGTAATTTGCCTGTCGATTCTGGCGATGGCGATGAACGGGCGCATGCAGTCGCGCAAGGGGATCTGGCTGGCGCTGCTGAATGCCTGCTTTATCGCCGGGTATACGCTGGTGGACGGCACCGGCGTGCGGCTGTCGGACACCGCGCTGGGCTATACGCTGTGGACCTTCTTTATGAACGGCTTCTGCCTGCTCGGCTGGGCGATGGTCGCGCGTCGACGCGAGGCATCCGGCTATCTGCGTCTGCACTGGAAAAAGGGGCTGCTCGGCGGCGTTGGCACCATGGGCTCGTACGGTCTGGCGCTGTGGGCAATGACGCAGGCACCGCTGGCGGTGGTCGCGGCGCTGCGGGAAACTTCCATACTCTTTGGCGCGCTGATCGCATTTTTGCTTTTAAAAGAAAAGGTTGCGGGCCTGCGCATCGCGGCGGCGCTGGGCATAGCTGGCGGCGCCATTCTGCTGCGCCTGGCGTAAAGCACTGGCAACATTAGTTGCCGTTCTTGTTTACAAATCCTGCCTTTACCGGTTTTTTCATTCATCACAACAATGCTTAAATTGTCATCTCTCTGTGGTAGATTCCTCGCGCATTTATGGGAACTCTCAGTCACTTATTCTTCATTTTTCTCTTTTGGCAAAAGTATTCAGCGACATGAAAAAGCAACGGAACGTTAACTTATTGTTGATGCTGGTGTTACTGGTGGCCGTCGGTCAGATGGCGCAAACCATCTACATTCCGGCGATTGCCGACATGGCAAAGGAATTAAACGTCCGCGAGGGCGCAGTACAGAGCGTAATGGCAGCTTACCTGCTGACCTATGGCGTTTCGCAGCTCTTCTACGGCCCGCTCTCCGACCGCGTCGGGCGTCGCCCGGTGATCCTGGTGGGCATGAGCATTTTCATGGTGGCGACCGTCATTGCGATGACCACCCATAACCTGACCGTATTGATTGCCGCCAGCGCCCTGCAGGGCGTCGGGACCGGCGTCGGCGGGGTGATGGCGCGAACCTTACCGCGCGATATGTATCAGGGTACCCAGCTGCGCCATGCCAACAGCCTGTTGAATATGGGCATTCTGGTCAGCCCGCTGCTGGCCCCGCTGATCGGCGGCCTGCTGGACACCATGTGGTCCTGGCGCGCCTGTTACGCCTTCCTGCTGGTGCTCTGCATGATTGTCACCTTCAGCATGGCGCGCTGGATGCCCGAAACGCGCCCGCAGGACGCGCCGCGCACGAAGCTTATCGCCAGCTATAAAACGCTGTTCGGCAACGGCGCGTTCACCTGCTACCTGCTGATGCTGATTGGCGGCCTGGCGGGTATCGCGGTGTTTGAAGCCTGCTCCGGCGTGCTGCTGGGCGCGGGGCTTGGCCTGAGCAGTATGGTGGTGAGCATTCTGTTTATTCTGCCGATCCCGGCGGCGTTCTTCGGCGCGTGGTTTGCCGGGCGACCAAACAAACGCTTCTCCACCCTGATGTGGCAGTCGGTGATCAGCTGTCTGCTGGCGGGTCTGATGATGTGGATCCCTGGGCTGTTTGGCGTGATGACCGTCTGGACGCTGCTCATCCCGGCGGCGCTATTCTTCTTCGGCGCGGGGATGCTGTTCCCGCTCGCCACCAGCGGCGCGATGGAGCCGTTCCCGTTCCTCGCAGGTACGGCGGGCGCGCTGGTGGGCGGTTTGCAGAACATCGGTTCCGGCGCGCTGGCCTGGCTCTCGGCGATGATGCCGCAGACCGGGCAGGCTAGTCTGGGGTTGCTGATGACGCTGATGGGGCTGCTGATTTTACTGTGCTGGCTGCCGCTGGCGTCGCGTGTCCCGCATCACGAGCAGCCGGTTTAACCGCATGATGGCCCGGCTTCTCGCCGGGCTTTTCACAGACAGGGGCGATCATCGCCTGCAACAACGGCTCTGGCGCAGGCCGCCAGGCGCCCTCTTCCCCGTCGTAAAACTGGAAATCCGCGTTAAGCGCATACGGGA
This sequence comes from Enterobacter sp. JBIWA003, assembly GCF_019968825.1. Lineage (NCBI taxonomy): Bacteria > Pseudomonadati > Pseudomonadota > Gammaproteobacteria > Enterobacterales > Enterobacteriaceae > Enterobacter > Enterobacter sp. JBIWA003. Next base: position 23,224 of record NZ_CP074170.1, on the reverse strand, counting down.
TTTTCGCCTTTTGCAGCTCGCAGGCCATAAAGGTAGCGAACGCTATTTGCGAGGCGGTTGGCGTAAAGCGGCTTGATTCTCCCACGCCCCAGCCCCCGACCCAGCTAACGTGCCCGGTTTTTTGCTGCCAGTGCAGCGCGGCATTGATGCGGTTACGGATTGCCGCTTTCTCCGCCGCCGTGCCGGACGTCCACGGGTATTTGCCGCCATTCTTCAGCGGCCCCCACGGGAAAATATGCCACTCCGCCAGCAGATAGTTTTGGCTGTGCGCGGGCAGCTTCAGGCTGGATAACTCCTCCGGCGCGGCACGCAGGCGTGGCGCGATGAAGATCATGCGCTGTGGGTCGATGTCGTGGATCGCTTTGATGGTTTTTTCATAGACGCGGTTTAACGACGCCAGATTGTGGTTAAGCTTGTCGGCGGGCTCATAAATGAGATCAAAACCCAGCAGCGGGTAGCTCTGACCGAAATAGTGCGCCACGGCAATCCACCAGTTGACCGTCTCTTTCTCGTTATCGGCTTTCGGGTCGTTTTTATATTCATCAGCCTGATACGCGACTATCGGGATCACGCCATACTGCTCGCAGGCTTCCACCAGCTTGCGCAGGTGGATCAGCCGCGCTTCCGTCGGCTCATCGGCGACGCGGATGCGCACGTGGGTAATGCCTTCAGCCCGAAAATCGCGTACCACCAGCGGGTCGAATTCACGTATGCCGCGCTCGGTGCGCGCCCAGTCCACATCCATCCCGACGCCCAGCTGCTGCGCATAATGGGCGGCCGTCAGCGGCGGCTCAGCGGCAATGGCCCAGCCGGAAGAGATCAGTAATGCACAGGCAATAAAAGGCTTTAACACGGTTTACCCTGGATAAATCGAAAGCATTACCTGTATTTAGCACGCTTTTTCACATTTGGTGTAGCGCGAAAGCGTAATAATTCTTCAACCTGCCAGTTCTCTCAGCCAGCCGATAAAGGCGTCAATTTTCGGCCACTGACGGCCAGAAAGCGTCGAAATATAGTAGTGCTGATGACATTTCAGGGTCTTGTCACCAAACGGAGCGATCAGTTCGCCCCGTTCAAGCCGTTTTTGCACCAGCCGCTTTCTGCCCATCGCGACGCCGACGTGATTAATGGCCGCAATGATCGCCAAATCGGAACGATCGAAACCAATGCCCGATGATGGCGGCATGTTCACCGCAAAGTGCTGCGCCCAGCTCAGCCACTCATCCGTACCGGAATCATTACTCCAGGCCTGACGGTCATGCAGCAGCGTACAGTGGTTGAGGTTATCGGGGTTTTTCAGCAGCTCATGCTCGCGGGCATACTGCGGCGAGCAGACGGGCAAAATCTCTTCGTCCATCAGGAAGTGGTGAGACAGATGATTTGGCGGCGTATCGTCGAAATAGAGCGCCAGATCGACACCCGTTCGCTGCATATTGACGTAATCATTACCGGTCAGGATGGTGAGCGAAATTGACGGATAGCGGCGGGTAAAGTCGCCCAGCGTGGGCACCAGCCAGCACTGGGCGATCGACGGCCGGGAGTAGACCGTCAGCGTGCCGGACAGCGCCTGGTTTTTGATGTCCAGGATCTCCTGATTCAGGGTGTCGAGGGACGATTTTAGCGTCCAGTAAACGCGCTTTCCCTCCTGCGTCAGCTCAACTTTACGGTGCGAACGGACAAACAGCTGAATACCCAGCTCCTCTTCCAGCAGATTAATGCGGTGGCTCACCGCGCTGGGGCTAAGCGACAGTTCCTCCGCCGCCAGCGCGAAGGATTCATGCCGGGCCGCCACTTCAAAGGTGTACATTTTCGACAGTTGCCAGCCGTTGAGCAGCCGGTTTCTGGCTTCATTTGTATCGGTCATCACAATTCTCACGCGTGGTTTCTGCGCTCAGCATACCGTTTAAGGGTGAATTTATGTGAACCTAATGCGAGTTAAGTGCGTTTTTTAGAGCGTAGTCACTCAGTTGATTCAATCTGGCTCACCTGAACGCCAATTTATATCGTTTGTCAGCCCACGCCGCTTTTTCGTCCAATACCCCCAGATGACATAAGGGTGAGGTGAGATATGGGATCTCAGGTCTGGGTTGTGGCAACGCTGCTGGTCAGCATTGTGTTGATTGTTTTAACCATCGTAAAACTGAAGTTTCACCCGTTCCTCGCGCTGCTGCTGGCGAGCTTTTTCGTCGGCGCAATGATGGGAATGAGCCCGCTGGATATGGTAAACGCCATTGAGAGCGGGATTGGCGGCACGCTGGGCTTCCTGGCGGCCGTGATTGGTCTTGGGACCATTCTCGGCAAGATGATGGAGGTTTCCGGCGCGGCAGAGCGCATCGGGATCGCCCTGCAGCGCTGTCGCTGGCTGTCAGCAGACGTGATTATGGTGCTGGTCGGCCTGATCTGCGGCATTACGCTGTTCGTGGAAGTGGGCGTGGTCCTGCTGATCCCACTGGCGTTTTCCATCGCCAAAAAGACCCACACGTCGCTGCTTAAGCTGGCCATTCCGCTCTGTACCGCGCTGATGGCGGTGCACTGCGTGGTGCCGCCGCATCCGGCCGCGCTGTTTGTGACCAATAAATTAGGGGCGGACGTCGGGACGGTAATCGTCTACGGCCTGCTGGTGGGCCTGATGGCCTCTCTGGTCGGCGGCCCGCTGTTCCTGAAACTGCTCGGCAATCGTCTGCCGTTTAAACCGGTTCCGGCGGAATTTTCAGACCTGAAGGTGCGGGAGGAGCATACCCTGCCGTCGCTGGGCGCCACGCTGTTCACGGTGCTGCTGCCGATTGCCCTGATGCTGGTGAAGACCATCGCCGAACTGAATATGGCAAAAGACGGCACGCTGTATACGCTGCTGGAGTTTATCGGCAACCCGATCACCGCGATGTTTATCGCCGTGTTTGTCGCCTACTACCTGCTGGGCATCCGCCAGCATATGGGCATGGGCGCGATGCTGACCCATACGGAGCACGGCTTTGGCTCTATCGCCAACATTTTGCTGATTATCGGCGCGGGCGGCGCGTTCAACGCCATCCTGAAAACCAGCGGACTGGCGGACTCGCTGGCGCATATTCTCTCGAACCTGCACATGCACCCTATTCTGCTGGCCTGGCTGGTGGCGCTGGTGCTGCATGCCGCCGTTGGCTCCGCCACGGTCGCGATGATGGGCGCCACGGCCATCGTCGCGCCGATGCTGCCGCTCTACCCGAACGTCAGTCCGGAGATCATCACCATTGCCATCGGTTCCGGCGCAATTGGCTGCACGATCGTCACCGACTCCCTCTTCTGGCTGGTGAAGCAGTACTGCGGCGCGACCCTGAATGAGACCTTCAAATACTATACGACGGCGACGTTTATCGCCTCGGTGCTTGCACTTGGCGGCACATTCCTGCTTTCTTTCATTATCTGAGCGCGAAGAGACGTATTATGGAAAACGCAACTATCACCACTTTAACCGCACAGTTTCCTCTGGTTGAGGATCTGATTGCCCTTAAAGAAACCACCTGGCTTAACCCGCGCACCACCACGCTGGCGGAAGGGCTGCCCTATGTCGGGCTGACCAAAGCCGACGTGGACGACGCCCATGCGCGACTCAACCGCTTCGCGCCGTATCTGGCGAAAGCCTTCCCGGAGACGGCGGCAACGGGTGGGATTATTGAATCCGAACTGGTCGCGATCCCGGCAATGCAGGCGCGGCTGGAGAAAGAATCTGCTAAGTCTATTCCCGGCACGCTGCTGCTGAAAAAAGACAGCCATCTGCCGATTTCCGGCTCGATTAAAGCGCGCGGCGGTATCTATGAGGTGCTGACCCACGCGGAAAAACTGGTTCTGGACGCCGGGTTGCTGAGCGTTGAGGATGACTACAGCGTCCTGCTGGAGCCGCGCTTTAAGGACTTCTTCAGCCAGTACAGCATTGCGGTAGGCTCAACCGGCAACCTGGGGATGTCCATCGGTATCATGAGCGCCCGCATCGGCTTTAAGGTGACGGTGCATATGTCCGCCGACGCCCGCGAGTGGAAGAAAGCCAAACTGCGCAGCCACGGCGTCATCGTCGTGGAATATGAGCAGGATTACGGCGTGGCGGTGGAGCAGGGACGCAAAGCGGCAGAAAGCGATCCGAACTGTTTCTTCATTGACGATGAAAACTCCCGCACCCTGTTCCTGGGCTACGCGGTGGCAGGCGAGCGGCTAAAGGCGCAGTTTGCCGCACAGGGCCGCGTGGTGGATGCCGATCATCCGCTGTACGTCTATCTGCCGTGCGGCGTCGGCGGCGGCCCTGGCGGCGTGGCGTTTGGCCTGAAGCTGGCCTTTGGTGACAACGTCCACTGCTTCTTCGCGGAGCCCACGCACTCCCCGTGCATGCTGCTGGGCGTCTACACCGGCCTGCACGACGAGATTGCCGTACAGGACCTGGGCATTGATAACGTAACGGCAGCGGACGGACTGGCGGTAGGACGCGCGTCTGGCTTCGTGGGCCGCGCCATGGAGCGCCTGCTTGACGGGTTCTATACGCTTTCCGATCAGAGCATGTACGACATGCTCGGCTGGCTGGCGCAGGAGGAAGGCATTCGGCTGGAACCGTCCGCGCTGGCGGGCATGGCCGGACCGCTGCGCGTGCCTTCAGATGCCAGCGTTACCCACCTGGTGTGGGCGACCGGCGGCGGCATGGTGCCGGAAGACGAGATGGCGAAGTATCTGGCGAAAGGGAAGTAATTATGCCGGGTGGCGGCTGCGCCTTACCCGGCCTACGGTTCGCGGCAGTTGTAGGCCCGGTAAGGCGTAGCCGCCACCGGGCTTTATAAGCTCACAATTTGCTGAATGTGAGTCACTGCGAAGAGTAAAGACAGAGACAGCACGGCCAGGGCGATCAGGAACTTATCCCGCACCGCCTTCGGCTGCACAACATCCTCTTTTGCCACGTCCATCAGGTTACGACTGCGGGTATAGCGCCATAAAACGATCGCCACCAGCGCCAGCACAACAAGCGAGATCCAGAACGGCACCCCGGTGCGGTGCCAGTTGTGCTTAATCGCCAGGGCAATCAGCGCACCATACCCCAGCAGCGTGCGCAGCCAGGCGAGTGACGTCCGCTCCGGCTGCAGGCCGGGGTCCGCTTCGCGTCGCGCTTTGCGGCTATCCGCCATAGAACACCAGCACCATCACCACGCCCGCCACCGCCAGCAAAATCGCGCTGATGATGAATAACCCACGCGTATAGGGCAGATCCTGCTTCAAACGCATCGCCTTCTCATTGCGCAGCCAGCGCAGGTAGCCGTAAATTGCCAGCACGCCCGCGAACAGGCACAGCAGCAGCGCCAGCACCTCGCGAATCAGCGGGGTGGCGAAATCAGGCGCGAGCTGGTCGAGCCCCACCCCGGCGGCAAGGAATCCCAGCGCGGTGCGGATCCACGCTAAAAACGTGCGTTCATTAGCCAGCGAGAAGCGGTAGTCCGGCGCTTCGCCGAGGCGGGAAATTTTCATGAAGGTTCCTTGTCGTGCAACGGGCAGGCTTCAGCATAGCGTAAATCGACAAGGACAAGGAGACCGGCATCGGGCGATGCCGGTCGGGACGATCAGTGCAGCTCCGGCCAGAACCCCTTATTGGCCTCGATCAAGTCATCCAGAATCGCTTTCGCGACCGACGCGCTCGGCACGGTTTTCGACAGGGTAATCGCCTGCCAGAGTTTCTGGTACGAGCGCTGCTCCCAGGCATCCACCACCAGTTTTTCCACCGCCACCTGCTGGCTCATCAGCCCTTTCTGGAAGTGCGGAATATCGCCCACCGTGAGCGGCTCCGGTCCGTTATGGCCTACCAGGCACGGGATCTCCACCATCGCGTCGGCATCAAAGTTATGGATGGCCCCGTTGTTTGGCACAATCAGCAGCATCCGCTCCTGGGTGTTAAAGGCAATGGCGGTCGCCAGATCGACGATGTACGACGCATGTTCGTCGATTTCCAGCTCACCGGCGGAGGATTTTCCTGCCTCGATAATCGCCCGGCAGGAACTGAACACGTGCTTCTCACGGTGATCCATGACCTCATTTGCGCGAGTGCGTTCCGGGTTGGAATGCGCGACCACGTAGTCCGGGAACAGATAATACTTCAGGTAGGTGTTCGGCATGGTGTCCGGATCCAGCGCCTGCACGTCTTTTGCTTTAGCGAACGTATCGTTCCAGCTCGCCTCGGTGTGAGCGTTGTCAGAAGGCGGGACATAACCGTTTTTCGCCACGTATTCGCGCAGCTTCGGCATCAGATCGTTGCCGTTCAGGTCTTCAATTGACGTCCACCAGCCGAAATGGTTCAGGCCGTAGTAGCGCACGCGCATCTCTTTGCGGTCTTTCAGGCCGACAATCTGTGCCATGCGCCCTTCGATGCCGATCGGCATATCGCAGATGTTGAGGATTTTGGCGTTCGGACGCAGGCGGCGCGTGGCTTCCGCGACAATCGCCGCCGGGTTGGAGTAGTTCAGCATCCACGCGTTTGGGGAGTACTGCTCCATGTAATCCACCAGCTCCAGCACGCCGCCGATAGAGCGCATGCCGTAGGCAATCCCGCCCGGGCCGCAGGTTTCCTGGCCCAGCACGCCGTGGCGCAGCGGGATTTTTTCATCTTTTTCGCGCATCGGGTATTTGCCCACGCGGATATGCGCCATCACGAAATCGACATCGCTAAAGGCCGCTTTCGGATCGGTGGTGTAGCTGAATTCAATCTCCGGCGCCTGCTCCTTAAGGATGATTTTGCACGCTTCGGCGATGGTCTCCTGACGCGCGCCGTCGTTGTCATAGAACTTCAGCGCGCGCAGCGGGAAACGGTCACGGTTGGCTAACAGCATCAGGACGATACCAGGCGTAAAGGTGCTGCCGCCGCCTGCAATGACAACTGAGAATTTTTTCATGATATAGCCTCTGTCAGGGTGGTTTGTTCATTCGTTAAGGGGGTTTTCATCAGCGATTCCAGCTGGTCGCGCACCTGAGGAACGTGCAGGCCGACAATCACCTGAATGCCGTTGCCGCGTCGCACCACGCCGTGGGCGCCGAGGGCTTTGAAGACGTCATCGCTTTGCGTTTTCGCCATATCGACCAGGGCGATGCGCAGGCGGGTGGCGCAGTTGTTGATGCTTTCGATGTTCGCCGCGCCGCCGAGCGCCTGCAGGAATCCGGCGGCCTGCCCGACCTGCTGGCTGGCCGCGGCCGGGGCAGTGGTTTGCCCGCGCGCCGCCTTATAGTCGGCCTTGCTGTAGAGCTTGATTTCGCTCTCCTCCCGGCCCGGGGTTTTCAGGTTCAGACGTGCAATCAGCGTTTTGAAGACCACGAAGTAAATTCCGGTGAAGCAGACGCCAATGCCGATCTGGGTGAAGACCGTCGCGGCGTGGTTATGGAACATCGGGATCCAGTTTTGCGGCAGGAACTGGTCCAGCAGGCCTCCGCCCATGTTCCCGACCACGCCGAAGGTGTACATCACCGTCGCCATGGTCGCCGCCAGCACGGCGTGAACGGCAAACAGCAGCGGCGAGATAAACAGGAAGGTGAATTCGAGCGGTTCGGTAATGCCCACCAGCACCGCGGTAAGCGTGGCCGGGACCAGCAGCCCCGCGACCTTGACGCGGTTTTCCGGCGACGCGGTGTACCAGATCGCCAGCGCAATCCCGACCGAGCCGAACACTTTTGAGTTACCGTGCAGGGCGAAGCCGCCTTCCGGGAAGAGGGTTTTCAGCGGCAGGGTGCTCTGGCTGAATTCCTGCAGATGCTGCGCCCAGTAGACCTGAATCCCACCTTCCACCGCCGCCGGGCCGAAGATGAACGGACCGTAGACGAAGTGGTGCAATCCGGTTGGGATCAGAATGCGTTCCAGGAAGGTATAGACCCACACGCCCAGCGCCCCGGCAGAGCGCAGGAACGCCTGCAGGGACTCAATGCCCATCTGCACTTTCGGCCAGCCCAGCAGCGTCAGCCAGGCGCAGGGGATCATGACGAAGAACGCGAGGATAACGACAAACGAGCTGCCCTGGAAAATCCCCAGAAACACCGGCAGCGGCTTGTCAAAATAGCGGTTATGGATGGCGGTGACGATGCCTGAAATCACGATTGCACCGATGATGCTGGTATCGAGCGTTTTGATGCCGGCAATCATCGCCAGCCCGCTACCGGCCGTCGGTTCGGCGGAGAAGTCGACGCCAAAGAAGTGGCCCCAGGTCATCCCCATCGCGTTGATGAAGTAGTTCCAGGTCAGGAAGCTAATCAGCACCGCCAGACAGGCACGGCCCTGGGCCTGCTTCGCCAGGCCAATCGGCAGGCCGACGGCAAAAATCAGCGGCATATTGCGGAACACCGCCCAGCCGCCCTCTTCAATGATGTGAACAATCTGCGCGAAAAGATGATCGGGGGCCGTTAAGGCTTCGCCGACAAACAGCGGGTTGCGAAGCATGATGGCGATTCCCACCACGATCCCGGCGAACGGAAACAGCAACACCGGGGTAAACATGGCACCGCCAAAACGTTGTATTTGACTGAGCATTTTTAAATCCTCATGAAACAACCTGTAGGGGTAGAGGCCTTTATGGTTTTTTGCTGGCCTGAGGTGAGCATAAGAACTTACTGATGCGCGAACATGGCGTGCCGCTGCGATTCGTGATCGCATTCATGGTTTTATTTTGACCAATCAGGTCTACTTTTTGCGGTAAATATGGACATGTCAGGACGCCATCCACGCCCTGATAAGGGCAGAGAGGTCTACTGGTGATCTACAAATCCATTGCTGACAGATTGCGGCTGCGGCTGAATTCGTCGGACTACAACATCGGCAGTCCGCTGCCGGGCGAGAAAGCGCTGGCGCAGGAGTTCGGCGTGGCGCGAATGACCATCCGCAAGGCGCTGGATCTGCTGGTGAGCTGGGGGCTGGTTGAACGGCGGCACGGCAGCGGCACGTTTGTGTCACGCAAAGACGTTCACCACGAAACCACCAACCTGACCGGGCTGGTGGAGGTGTTGCGTCAGCAGGGAAAAGAAGTGCAGAGCAAGGTGCTGCAGTTCGAAGTGATGCCCGCCCCGCCCGCCATCGCCAGCCAGCTGCGAATTCAGGTGGATGAGCGGATCTACTTTTCCCGACGGGTGCGCTACGTGGACGGAAAGCCGCTGATGCTGGAGGACAGTTTTATGCCGGTGAAGCTGTTTCGCAATCTGTCGCTGGCGCATCTTGAAGGGTCAAAGTTTGATTACATAGAGAAGGAGTGCGGGATCACCATCAGCGGCAACTACGAGAGCCTGACGCCGGTGCTGGCCGATAAGCAGCTGGCGGGTTATATGAACCTGCCGGAACAGACGCCGCTGCTGCGTATCACCTCCCTTTCCTACAGCGATAGCGGCGAGTTCCTCAATTATTCCGTGATGTTCCGCAATACCAGTGATTACCAGGTGGACTACCATCTGCGGCGCATCCACCCGGACGACCTGCTAGCCCATCCCCCAGAACAGCACCGCCAGTAGCTGCGGGGTGATGATGCGCAGGAACATCACCAGCGGGTAGACGGTGGCATAGGAGAGCGCTGCCGCGCCGCTGGTGGTGTGCAGGTTGTTGGCAAAGGCCAGCGCGGGCGGATCGGTCATGGAGCCCGCCAGCATGCCGCACAGCGTCAGGTAGTTCATTTTGGCGAACATCCGCGCCAGTATGCCCACCGTCAGCAACGGAATCGCCGTGATAAAGATGCCGTAGCCGACCCAGCTCATCCCTTCGCCTTTGATCAGCGTATCGACGAAATCCCCGCCGGACTTCAGCCCGACCACCGCCAGGAACAGCACGATGCCCAGCTCGCGCAGCGCCAGGTTGGCGCTCGGCGGCATAAACCAGTAGAGCTTACCGATGCAGCCGATACGCCCGAGGATCAGCGCCATAATCAACGGCCCGCCCGCCAGGCCCAGCTTGAGCGCCACCGGGAAACCCGGCACGTACAGCGGGATGGAGCCAAGGAGTACGCCAAGTCCAATACCGATGAACACCGGCAACATCTGCACCTGCTGCAGCTTCTGCTGGGCGTTACCCACCATATCCGCCACGGCGTCGATGGACGAGGGGCGACCGACCAGGTTGAGGATATCCCCGAACTGCAGGCTGGCCTCGGGGCTAGCGACCAGCTCGACACCCGCACGGTTGAGGCGGGAGATCACCACGTCATAGCGCTCTTTTACCTGCAGATCGCGTATTTTTTTGCCAAGGACGTGCTCGTTAGTCACCACAACGCGCTCCACCCGCATATCGGTGCCGCGCGTGGAGAGCGAGGTATCCACTTCCTGACCAATCACCAGACGGGCGTTGTTCAAATCGCCGGGCTGGCCAACCAGGTGCAACAGATCGCCTTGCTGAATGATGGTGCCGGGCGCGGGCACCATCAGCATATCGTCGCGCTTAAGGCGGGAGCAGATAATATTGGCGCTGTTCAGGATAGGCACGTCCTGAATCGCCATATTGTTCAGGTTGGGGTTATCAACCCGAATGTTGATGGTTTTGATCGGCATATGGCCGTTGGTAAGCGTGGTTTCGTGGTCCTTTGCCTCTTTATCGACGTTAATGCGAAACAGGACGCGGACCAACCACATGGAGAGCAGAATGCCGCAAATGCCAAACGGATAGGCCATGGCGTAGCTCATCCCCATCTGGTCGACGATGCCGGGTTCGATGCCCAAATCGCGCAGGATTTGCTGCCCGGCACCGAGCGCGGGCGTGTTGGTGACCGCCCCGGAGAAAATGCCCAGCACTACGGGCAGCGGGATAGCAAAGATTTTATGCAGAATGGCGGTGACCAGCCCGCCCATCACCACAATGCCGAGGGCAAACAGGTTGAGCCGTAAGCCGGAAACACGAAGAGAGGCGAAAAAACCCGGCCCCACCTGAATCCCGATGGTATAAACGAACAGGATCAGGCCGAACTCCTGAGTAAAGTGGAGCATTTCGGCGCTCAGCACCAGCCCGAGCTGGTCGGCAAAGTGGCCGACAAAAATGCCGCCAAACAGCACCCCGCCTATCCCAAACCCGACGCCGCGGATTTTGATATTCCCTATCCACAGGCCAACAACAGCGACCAGGGCCAACACGCTGACGGTTAACGCGATATCACTCATGATCCACTTCCTTGGCATAACCTTAGTTATGCTAAGGATTCTCTCAGAGCCGTGGGCGGTTGTATGGGCGATGGCGCACAAAAAAGCCCTGCCGGGGCAGGGCCTTGTGCGGTCTGTGAGCGATGTCGGGTGGCGGCTGCGCCTTACCCGACCTACAGGTTCGGCGGGCTTGTTAACTGTTTAACGCCGGCCGGTCGCTAATGGCGATACGCTGTGGCGCGATGGCTTCCGGCACGTTACGGGTCAGGTCAATATGCAGCAGCCCGTTGGTAAACATTGCGCCGGAGACGTCCATATGGTCTGCCAGGGTAAAGCTCAGGCTAAACGGCTGATTAACCAGCCCCTGATGCAGCCATTTGGTCTCGGTCTCTTGTTTCTCCGGCGTACCTTTCACGGTCAGACGCGTGCCTTCGAGCTGGATATCCAGATCCTCCTGACGGAAGCCGGCCAGCGCCAGGGTGATGCGATAGTGGTTATCGTCGCTTTTTTCGATGTTGTACGGCGGAAACGTCTGTTGCTCAGCGGTGTTTTGCAGGGCATTAGCCAGTTTGTCAAAACCAATCCACTGACGAAGTAAGGGGGATAAATCATAGTTACGCATACTAAATCTCCTTCTGAGAAGCGAGTTCGGCACAGTTTAATTTTGTGCGCAGTTGTTCCTGCAAATCCGGATGGATTCGCATATGCTCCCGTTACGGCAAGCAAGTCTGGGTGGGCCGCTCGCGCGACCCGCATAATTAGTTAATTTCGATACGACGCGGTTTTTTCTCTTCCGGAATCACACGTTCCAGTTCGATAAACAGCAGGCCGTTGACCAGGTTCGCGCCTTTCACGTGAATGTTCTCGGCTAACTGGAACTTGCGTTCAAAGTTGCGCTCAGCGATGCCCTGGTAAAGGTAGGTACGTTCTTTCTGCTCGGCCGTATGGGAACCTTTCACCACCAGCAGGTTGTCCTGTGCGGTGATCTCCAGTTCGTTTTCTGCAAAACCAGCGACGGCAATGGCGATGCGGTAGTGGTTTTCATCAACCAGCTCAACATTGTATGGAGGGTAGCCGTTGCTCTGGCTTTGGTTATTTTCTAAATGGTTAAACAGGCGGTCAAAACCAATTGCAGAACGGTATAGCGGAGAAAGATCGAAGTTACGCATAAATAAAACTCCTGAAATCAGCGAGAAAATTAAGCCTTCCACCATGGACAGGCCTTTGCGCCCCCGAACACCCATCAGGCGAGTTCGTTATCGGGTCGTATTCTTAAAATGGGTCTGCAACCGCGCTTTTCAAGCGCGACGACTGCACTTTTTTTTGCACTTTCCTGCATCTCGCTTAGACTGGGACAACAGCACAAAGGGTTAAATTGCGATGGCTGCCACAGTGCGGGGTTATCGGGCTATCCATTTTGGTTAAGGCTCGTTATAACCCTGAGTTGCAGGTCTATGCAGTGCCATTAACGATGACTGAGTGATGATGAAAAATGTTCTGATAAAGCTGACGACGTTCAGCGGGGTTGTTTTACTTTGCGGGTGTTCGAGCGTGATGTCTCACACCGGCGGTAAAGAAGGAACATATCCGGGGACGCGTGCCAGTGCGGCGATGATCTCCGATGACGATACAAACTGGGGCACCAAATCCCTGGTTATCCTGGATATGCCGTTTACGGCTGTGGCGGATACGCTTTTGCTGCCGTGGGATATGTTTCGTAAGGACAACTCCGTGCGCTCACGGGTAGAAAAAAGCGAGCAGGAGAATCTGGCGACAAACGCCGTTATCCCGCCCGCTGACATGCCTCCACGCTAGTTCTGCGCGGTTTCCGTTAACCAAAGTTGACGGAAACCCCCTGTCTCTTCCATCCACGCGATAAAGCGCCCGTCCGGGGAAAACACGACGGCATCAGCAGACGGCGGATTGCCGTGATCGGACGTCAAAAACGTCACCTCTCCAGTCTGCGCGTCACAGCAGGCGATCCGGTTTTCGAGCACAAACCCCAGTCGGTCACCCGCCGGATGCCAGTTAAACGCAGACTGAATACCGCTCGCGGTCTGCGTCAGCTGGCGCGGCTCGCCGCCCTCAGGCGAGATCAGCCACAGCTGCACAATGCCGTTATCGTCGCGCATCAGAAACGCGATCTGCGTTCCCTGCGGGTTGCTGCGAACCCAGTGACGCGGCACGTTCGCCAGACCCGGATAAGCCCTCTGATGCGTAAAGGTCAAACGACGCTGCTTCACCCCAGCAGGCGGAGCTGGCAGGGTCTCTGCCGTGCCCTGCAGCGGCGCATCGCCCGCACGCTTCCAGCCCTGCTCGTCTTCCGGCAGGTCGACGATAAACAGTTCCGGGACTTTTTCGCCCTGCGCAGAGAGGGTATCGCCGATAAACGCCAGCCTGGTGTTGCCCACCCAGCCCTCTTCATAGGCGCGGTTAATCTCGTCGCTGCCCGGCTGCGGGTTGGGCGTCGTGCGGCTGACCAGCACGCTCCAGTAAGTCCCCGGGTATTCACGAGGATGGTTTCCCGGCGGATTCACCGGGCCATAAGGCGCCGCCACGCCGACGTTGCGTAAATCAAGCTTCGCATCGCGCACGTGCAGCACGTGGTCGTTATAGGTAAAGCTGACGAGCTGGCCGTTCGGGCTGAAGACATGGACGTGGCTGCCGCCGCGCAGCGCGCCAGGGGTGTACGGCGAAGTGATATCCATCGCGTCCAGGTTGCTCACCTGACCGTGATGCGCAATCACCCCCTGACGATGATGAAAATCGTAGTGCCAGTCTGCATCCGGGTTTTTCGGACCGTGGATGAAGACGTATTTCTCCTCCGCGGGATGAACGGTCACCACGCCAACGTGCGCGCCGTCAGTGGCGCGATAAACCACGTCTACCTCGCCCGTGCCGACATTGACCCGCTCGATGGTTTCTCCGGTGAACGATGCACCTGACGGGCGTACGTCATAGACCAGCCACTGGCTGTCCGGCGTCCAGGTGTTGATGTTGGTCAGCTGGTGGTTGCGGGAAGCGAAGGTGATTTGTTTCATGAGGATACCCTGATGCGCAGTTATCGCATCAGGGTATAGCAAGCGGGTGTTTAGTTCAGCACAAACTTCTCAATGGCGTAAGCCACGCCGTCTTCGAGGTTAGATTTGGTGACAAAATTAGCCACTTCTTTCACCGACGGAATGGCGTTATCCATCGCCACGCCCATGCCCGCAAATTCAATCATCGCGATGTCGTTTTCCTGGTCGCCCAGCGCCATGATTTCGTCCGGCTTGATGCCCAGCGCGTCGGCCAGCGATTTCACGCCGGTGCCTTTATTGACGCGTTTATCGAGGATTTCAAGGAAGTACGGCGCACTTTTCAGCACGGTGTATTTCTCTTTCACCTCGGCCGGAATGCGCGCAATCGCTTTATCCAGGATCTCCGGCTCGTCGATCATCATCACTTTCAGGAACTGGGTTGCCGGATCCATTTTCTCGGCTTCACAGAACACCAGCGGAATGGTCGCCACGTAGGATTCATGTACCGTGTAGTAGCTGATATCACGGTTGGCGGTATAAAGCGTATTGCGATCGAGGGCGTGGAAGTGGGAGCCCACTTCACGGGACAGTTTTTCCAGGAACCGGTAGTCATCGTAGCTCAGCGCGGTTTGCGCAACCGTACTGCCATCCGCGGCTTTCTGTACCAGCGCGCCGTTATAGGTGATGCAGTAGTCGCCAGGCTGATTCATATGCAGCTCTTTCAGGTAGCTGTGCACGCCCGCATACGGACGCCCCGTAGTGAGGACCACATTCACACCCTTGGCGCGTGCCGCGGCGATCGCGTTCTTAACGGCTGGAGAGATAGTGTGGTCTGGCAGCAACAGCGTGCCGTCCATATCGATTGCAATAAGTTTGATAGCCATGAGTTCCCCGGGATAAATGAGTGCTGCCTCATGCTAACGCGATTAAGCACACAAAAATAGAGCTATATTGCGCAACAAAAGCCCCCTTTTACGCTTCTCCCGGGGAATAAAGACCTACTCGCGGGTGAGAACGATTTTACCAAATGCACCGCGATCCAGATGCTCAAGTGCCTGTTCAAGCTCATTAAAACGGTAGCGATGCTCAATCACGGGTTTCAGTCCGGTGACATCAACAGCGCGGACGAAATCTTCCAGCGCCCTGCGGTGTCCTACACCGATCCCCTGAATGACGGGAGATTTCAGCAACAGTTCGCCAGCAGAGAGCGAAATGTCAGTGCCGGCCAGCACGCCAATGACCGAGATACGTCCATGAACGGCAACGGCGCGCAGGGAGTGCTTCAGGTTCTCCCCGCCCACGGTTTCAATAATATGGTCGATACCGCGATCCTGCGTCAGTGCCAGCGTATTTTCAGCCCAGTCGCCTTTCAGGCGGTTGATGCCCTGGCTGGCCCCCAGTTTTTTGGCCAACGCCAGCTTTTCATCGCTCCCCGAGGTGACAAATACCTCTGCGCCGTGCGCTTTGGCAATTTGCAGGGCGAAAATCGCCACGCCGCCCGTCCCCTGTACCAGCACCGATTGCCCGGCGCGCAGCTGGCCGCGTTCCACCAGCGCGAACCAGGCGGTAAGCCCTGCACAGGGTAAGGTGCTGGCCTCTGCGTCATCCAGGGTTTCCGGCGATGCCGCCAGCGCGTCTTCCTTCACAATCACATACTCGGCCAGCATTCCCTGGAAGTATCCGCCGGACGTTCTATAGGGCAAATTGCGCGCGTCCGCCTGCGGTTTACCGTCGATCCACTCCGGGAAGAAGGTTGAGATAACGCGAGCGCCGGGCTGGAAACGCGTGACGCCTTCACCAACGCTGTCTACGACGCCCGCCATGTCAGACGCCGGGGTAAACGGGAAGGAGAGCGGAATCGGCATCGTGCCTTCAATCACCATTTTATCGCGATAGTTGAGCGCAACGGCATTCACCCGCACGCGTACTTCACCCGGGCCTGGCTGTGGAATGGGCTCCTGAGTGAGTGTGAGGCTCTCGCGCCCGAGGGCGTTCATCGTCCAGCGTTGCATTGTCTGTGTCATTTCTCTCTCCTGCGATCAAATAAGCTTCAGTACCGACAGTCTAGCGTTGACTCTTCGTCACCAGTGGCGATAAGTTTTCTCTTTATTGATGCCTGAATGGATACAATCCATGACCGATACGCTGAAAGATATTCCTGTTTTTGTCGCTGCCGTGGAGGCAGGAAGCTTTGCACAGGCCGCAGTTCGCCTGCACCTGTCGCGCTCGGCGGTGGGAAAAAGCATTGCTCGCCTTGAGGAACGCCTCGGAGTACGGCTCTTTCAACGCACCACACGCAGCCAGCGGCTGACCGATAACGGCGCCCTGTTCTACGAGCGCTGCCTGCGCGCGCTGGAGGAGATTCGGGGCGCAGAGTCGCTGCTTGAAACAGGGAAACAGCAGGTCAGTGGCCGCCTGCGTGTTGCCATGCCGGTGCTCTTTGGTCGCCAGTGCGTCGCGCCGCTGCTGATTGAACTGGCGCAGGAACACCCTGGGCTTGAGCTTGAAATGTCGTTCAGCGACCGCGTGGTGGATCTGGTGGAGGAAGGGTTTGATATGGCGGTGCGTAACGGCACGCTGCAGGACAGCAGCGTGCTGGTCGCCAGAAAGCTGGGGGAACACCGCATGGTGCTATGTGCCGCGCCGGATTATCTGCAGAAGAAAGGCCAGCCGCAAAGCGTGGCTGACTTACCCCATCATACGGCCATTAACTATCTGCGCGCAGGCAGAGTCCTCTCCTGGCAACTGATGGATAATGAGGGGACCTCGCACAGTTTTACTCCCCGTTCATCACTCAATATGGATGATTTGCAGGCCATCTGCGACGCGGCGCTGACCGGGCACGGCATTGCCTGGCTCCCCTGCTGGATGGCCGTTAAAGAAATCCATCAGGGAAAACTCGTCCCGCTCCTGAAGCAGGCGCCGGATGTCCATTTTGACGTCCATGCGGTCTGGCAGCAGACGCCGCACCTGCCGCTGAGGGTAAGAATGGCCATAGACACGCTGGCGAGCCGTTTACCGTCCGTGATGTCGCTGGATATGCCTACGCCCATAAAAAAGCCGCGCTAAAAGCGCGGCCAGTTATCGTGCGGTATCACATCGATTAAATATCGATATTTGCCGCTTTCAGGGCGTTCTCTTCGATGAAGGCACGACGTGGTTCAACCGCATCGCCCATCAGGGTGGTGAACAGCTGGTCTGCAGCAATCGCGTCTTTAACGGTAACGCGCAGCATGCGACGGCTTTCCGGATCCATGGTGGTTTCCCACAGCTGCTCCGGGTTCATTTCGCCCAGACCTTTATAGCGCTGGATCGCGAGGCCGCGACGGGACTCTTTCACCAGCCAGTCCAGCGCCTGCTCGAAGCTGGCTACCGGCTGACGACGTTCGCCACGTTCGATGAACGCATCGTCTTCGATCAGGCCGCGCAGCTTCTCGCCGAGTGTGCAGATGCGACGGTATTCCGGACCGGTCACAAATTCGTGCTCCAGCGGGTAGTCGGTGTCGACGCCGTGGGTACGCACGCGAACGATCGGCTCGAACTGATGATCGGCGTTCTGCTGAACATCGCATTTCCACTGGCTGCCGTGCTGCTCTTTCTCGTTCAGATCGGTCACCAGGGCGTTCACCCAGCGGGTGACGGTCTGCTCGTCGCTCAGATCGGCTTCGGTCAGGGTTGGCTGATAAACCAGCTCCTTCAGCAGCGTTTTCGGATAACGGCGTTCCATACGCGTAATCATTTTCTGCGTGGCGTTGAACTCGGACACCAGCCGCTCCAGCGGCTCACCGGCCAGTGCAGGAGCGTGCGAGTTCGCGTGCAGGGTCGCGCCATCAAGTGCGATCGCGATTTGGTACTGATCCATCGCTTCGTCATCTTTGATGTACTGTTCCTGCTTGCCTTTCTTCACTTTGTACAGCGGCGGCTGGGCAATATAGACGTGGCCACGTTCAACGATTTCAGGCATCTGACGATAGAAGAAGGTCAACAGCAGCGTACGAATGTGCGAGCCGTCGACATCCGCATCGGTCATGATGATGATGCTGTGGTAGCGCAGTTTGTCCGGGTTGTACTCGTCACGGCCGATGCCGCAGCCCAGCGCGGTGATGAGCGTCGCCACTTCCTGAGAAGAGAGCATCTTGTCGAAGCGCGCCTTCTCAACGTTGAGAATTTTACCCTTCAGCGGCAGAATCGCCTGGTTCTTACGGTTACGGCCCTGCTTCGCAGAACCGCCCGCGGAGTCCCCTTCCACAAGGTACAGTTCGGACAGCGCCGGGTCGCGTTCCTGGCAGTCAGCCAGCTTGCCCGGCAGGCCGGCTAAGTCCAGCGCGCCTTTACGACGGGTCATTTCACGGGCTTTACGCGCCGCTTCACGGGCACGCGCCGCATCGATAATTTTGCCCACCACGATTTTCGCGTCGGACGGGTTTTCCAGCAGGTATTCGCTCAGCAGTTCGTTCATCTGCTGCTCAACCGCCGATTTCACCTCAGAAGAGACCAGCTTGTCTTTGGTCTGTGAGGAGAACTTCGGATCCGGCACCTTCACGGAGACAACGGCAATCAGGCCTTCACGGGCATCGTCACCGGTGGCGCTGACTTTCGCTTTCTTGCTGTAGCCTTCTTTGTCCATGTAGGCGTTCAGGGTACGGGTCATCGCCGCACGGAAGCCTGCAAGGTGAGTACCACCGTCACGCTGTGGAATGTTGTTGGTGAAGCAGTAGATGTTTTCCTGGAAACCGTCGTTCCACTGCAGCGCCACTTCCACGCCGATACCGTCTTTTTCGGTGGAGAAGTAGAAGATATTCGGGTGAATAGGCGTTTTGTTCTTGTTCAGATACTCAACGAACGCCTTGATACCGCCTTCGTAGTGGAAGTGGTCTTCTTTGTTGTCACGCTTGTCGCGCAAGCGAATCGAGACGCCGGAGTTCAGGAACGACAGTTCACGCAGGCGTTTCGCCAGGATGTCGTACTCGAACTCGGTGACGTTGGTGAAGGTTTCGAGGCTCGGCCAGAAACGCACCATGGTACCGGTTTTGTCGGTGTCGCCCGTAACGGCCAGCGGTGCCTGCGGCACGCCGTGCGTATAGAGCTGACGGTGGATTTTGCCTTCGCGCTGGATAACCAGCTCCAGCTTCTGCGACAGGGCGTTTACTACCGAAACACCCACGCCGTGCAGGCCGCCGGAAACTTTATAGGAGTTATCGTCGAACTTACCGCCTGCGTGCAGGACGGTCATGATCACTTCCGCCGCAGAGACGCCCTCTTCCGGGTGAATACCGGTTGGGATGCCACGACCGTCATCGGTGACGGAGACGGAGTTATCCGCATGGATGGTGACCACGATGTCTTTACAGTGACCCGCGAGCGCTTCGTCGATAGCGTTATCTACCACCTCGAATACCATGTGGTGCAGACCGGTGCCGTCATCCGTGTCGCCGATATACATACCCGGGCGCTTACGCACCGCATCCAGCCCTTTCAGGACTTTGATACTGGAGGAGTCATAAGAATTCGACATCAACGTTTCTCGCTCATTTCAACTTGGGTTAATCCGTTATTTTACCCTTTTCCACGGTAAACATCTTCGAATTTTCGTCCGACATGTCTATAACGTGTTCAGCGCTTATCGCGCTGACGAAAACCTGCGACTGCGTGGCTTTTAAGCGGCTGGCAAGCAGCCCGCGCCGCGCGTCGTCAAGTTCCGAGGCAAAATCATCTATCAGGTACAGGCAGCGTCGCCCGCTCTCGCGGGTAAGAAACTCCCCCTGTGCCAGGCGTAGCGCACACATCAGGAGCTTGAGCTGCCCGCGCGACAGCGTGTCTTCCACCGGCGCACCGTCAGCACGAATGCGGAAATCCGCCTTGTGCGGGCCGTGCGCGGTGTAGGTCAACATGCGGTCGCGCTCGAAGCTTCTCTCTAACACCTCGGCATAGTCCGTCTCTTTCTCCCAGCCGCGCTGGAAGGAGAAGGTGAGAGAGAACTCGGGTAAAAACTGTTTGCAGGTGTCGGCCATGTCTTCGGCGATACCTGCGCTGTATTCGGCACGCCAGCGGCTGATCTGTTCCGCGAGAGGGATTAACTCCATGTCCCACGGACGCAGCTGGGCGTAGCGCGTCACCTGACGCAGTGCGGCGTTACGCTGCTTGAGCAGACGCTTCAGGTTGCTCCAGGCGTTAAAGAATCCGGCTTCGTTGTGAAAGCATCCCCAGTCGAGGAACGCTCTTCTGTATTTGGGGCCGCCGTTGAGTAAAGTAAACCCCTCGGGCGTGATCAGCTGCATCGGCATCAGCAGCGCCAGCTCGGCCACCTTGTGACCGTCGGTACCGTCGATGCGCACCTTGCTGTCGCCCTGCTTGTCTTTGGTCAGGCCGATGGCGGTCTCCCGCTCCTCGCCCTGTAAACGCCCGTGCAGAACAAAGGATTCCTGCTCGTGGCGAATGACGCGACCAATCTGCAAACTGCGAAACGCCCGGCCGTGGCCGAGCGTATAGATGGCTTCCAGCACGCTGGTTTTGCCGCTGCCGTTCGCGCCAACCAGGAAGTTAAAGCCAGGGGATAAAGCGAGATCCGCGCTCTCGATGTTGCGAAAGTCGCGGATCAACAGACGGGTGAGCGACATTACAGTCTCATTGGCATGACAACATAGGCAGCCGACTGTGATGCGGCATCTTCAATCTGTACGCTCGAAACGGAGTCGGTCAGCAGGATGCGCACGTTCTCGCATTTCAGCGCATTCAGCACATCCAGCACGTAGCTAACGTTGAAGCCGATTTCCATCTCAGCCCCGGCGTAGGTGACGTCCAGAATCTCTTCTGCCTCTTCCTGCTCCGGGTTGTTGGCGGTGATTTTGATCTGGTTTTCACTCACATACAGACGCACGCCGCGGAATTTCTCGTTAGAGAGAATGGCCGCACGTGCAAACGCCTGCTTGAGGCTATCGCAACCGGCTTCCAGCGTTTTGTCCGGGTTCTTCGGCAATACGCGGCGATAATCCGGGAAACGGCCGTCAACCAGCTTCGATGTGAAGACAAAGTCGCCCACGTGGGCGCGGATGTTATTGCTGCCGATCTGCACGCGCAGCGGCGTGTCGCCACCGTCGAGCATACGCATCAGCTCAATCACCCCTTTACGCGGCACGATCACCGAATGGTTTGGCAGTGAGTCGCCAATCGGCATGGAACAGACCGCCAGACGGTGGCCGTCGGTCGCCACGGTACGCAGCTCTTCACCTTCGGTTTCGAACAGCATGCCGTTTAAGTAGTAACGAACGTCCTGATGCGCCATGGAGAACTGCGTGGCTTCAATCAGACGCTTCATCGTCGCCTGCGGCAGGGTAAATTCCACTTCGCTCTGCCAGTCGTCCAGGTTCGGGAAGTCCGCAGCAGGCAGCGTGGAGAGCGAGAAACGGCTGCGGCCAGAGCGTACCAGCATACGGTCGCCTTCCAGCTGCACGGCGATTTCAGCGCCTTCCGGCAGCCCGCGGCAGATATCAAAGAATTTACGTGCCGGAACCGTGGTCGCGCCCGCGTCGTGCGGCTGCGTCAGCGTAACGCGCGCGATCATTTCCATTTCCAGATCTGTACCGGTCAGCGACAGCGTACCGTCCGCGACCTGAAGCAGCAGGTTTCCGAGAATAGGCAGCGTTGGGCGGCCGCCTAATGGGCCACTCACCTGTTGCAGCGGTTTTAATAAATGTTCACGTTCAACGGTAAATTTCATAGCGTCACGATGATAATGTTCTGATTAGATTGGAAAAATCTTCTTTTATGTCGTGGCTTTCTTCGCGTAACTGCTCAATCTTGCGACAAGCGTGCAGCACGGTCGTATGGTCACGGCCACCAAACGCATCCCCGATTTCCGGCAGACTGTGGTTGGTTAACTCCTTTGCCAGCGCCATCGCCATCTGACGCGGACGCGCCACCGAGCGGGAACGACGTTTAGACAGTAAATCTGCCACTTTGATCTTGTAGTACTCAGCCACCGTCTTTTGAATATTGTCGATAGTGACCAGTTTTTCCTGCAATGCCAGCAAATCGCGCAGCGCTTCACGCACAAAATCGATGGTGATCGCACGACCGGTGAAGTTGGCATTGGCGATAACGCGGTTCAGTGCCCCCTCCAGCTCGCGCACGTTGGAGCGCAGACGCTTGGCAATGAAGAACGCCACTTCACCCGGCAGGCGAATGTCGTTTTCATCGGCTTTCTTCATCAGGATCGCGACGCGGGTTTCCAGCTCCGGTGGCTCGATCGCCACGGTCAGGCCCCAGCCGAAGCGGGATTTCAGACGATCTTCAACGCCGTTGATCTCTTTTGGATAACGATCCGAGGTCAAAATGATCTGCTGATTACCTTCCAGCAGGGCGTTGAAGGTGTGGAAAAATTCTTCCTGCGATCGTTCTTTGTTGGCAAAGAACTGAATGTCATCGATCAGCAGCGCGTCAACGGAACGATAGTAGCGTTTAAACTCTTCGATCGCATTGTTTTGCAGGGCTTTTACCATGTCCTGAACGAAGCGCTCGGAGTGCATATACACCACTTTGGCATTGGGCTTGCGCGCCATAATGCCGTTGCCTACCGCATGAAGAAGGTGCGTTTTACCCAGACCCGTGCCGCCATACAGAAACAGCGGGTTGTAGGCCCCACCAGGGTTATCAGCAACCTGGCGAGCCGCCGCGCGCGCCAGCTGGTTCGACTTACCTTCAACGAAGTTATCGAACGTGTGTTTCACGTTTACGTTAGAGCGGTAGGTTGGCTCAGCCGGTGCGGGAACATTATCCCAGCCCTGACGAGCGGGTGCGACGCGAGGGGCCGGAACAGGAGCGGCCTGAGCAGGCGCTGCGACGTTCACGGTTTCACGAACGGTTTGGGTGACCGGCTTTGTACCCACTTCAAAGCGCAGCTGTGGGGCATCTGACCCGCAGAAATCGTTCAGCAGTCCATTGATGTTATTAAGGTATTTGTCCCTTACCCAATCGAGCACAAAACGGTTTGGCGCATACAAAGCCAGCGTGTTATCGCTCAGTTCCGCCTGCAACGGGCGGATCCACATACTGAATTCTGTGGCTGGTAACTCATCCTGCAATCGGGCAAGACACTGCTGCCAAAGCGAAAGTGACAC